>NZ_CP116340.1:0-4462500 GCF_028198185.1 Pseudomonas sp. JBR1 | reverse complement strand
GCCTTGACCGGATCAGGGTAACGCGTACCCCGGGCCTGGCGCAGGGTGGCGACATGATCGATGTTGACGCCCAACAGAACTCGACTGAACTCTTTCATGGTTTATTCACTTGGCTTGGCGAACAATTCGCGACTCATCAGGGGTTTGCTACCCAGGTGCGGCGCCAGGGCCTGACGCATCAAGCGCTTGGCAGCCCGAACGACCGTAGGATCGTCCCACTCGCCACGCTCCAGTGCCAGGATTTCCGCGCCGGCCAGGCAACCGGGACGAACCTCATCGACGGGCTCGAAGCCCTGGTCTGGAATGAAGCGATACAGGCGTTGATCTTCGATGACCTGACCATCCAGGCCATGGGACAGCGAGAAGCCATAGCCCAGGAGATCGAGCAGGCGCCATTCGAAGGTCCGCAGCAGAGGCTCGACCGGGCGTCCCTGGGCAAGGGCAGCCAGGGTCAGACCATAGAGCTCAAACAGGGCGGGATAGGGATCTTCGGCGGGCAGTAGCCGAACCAGGAGTTCATTGAGATAGAAACCGCTGAACAGCGCCTGTCCCTGGAGCAGATAGGGTGGCGCCAGGGCCGCCACCTTCTGCAGATTCTTCAGCTCCCCGCGTCCGGTGACCTGGCCTTCGAGCGGAATGAAAGGCCTGGCCAGACTACCGGAGCGAGAGCGGGCTGCGCGCAGCACCGTACGGATCCGTCCGAAGGCGCCGAATACATCCACCAGCGCACTGCTTTCCCGATAGGGGCGCGAATGCAGGACGAACAGCGGCTCGGACGCCTGCATCGCTAGAGGTCGGAATAACCCAGAGAGCGCAGTGCGCGCTCATCATCGGACCAGCCGCCTTTGACCTTGACCCAGAGATTGAGCATGACCTTGGCGTCGAACAGGGTTTCCATGTCGTGACGGGCTTCCTGGCCGATGCGCTTGATGCGTTCGCCGGCCTGACCGATGAGGATTTTCTTCTGGCCATCACGCTCGACCAGAATGAGGCCATGAATGTGCAGCACGCCGTTCTCGTACTTGAATTCCTCGATCTCGACGGCGACCTGGTAAGGCAATTCCGCCCCCAGCTGACGCATGATCTTTTCGCGGATCAGCTCGGCTGCCAGGAAGCGGCTGGATCTGTCGGTGATCTGGTCTTCCGGGAAGAAGTGATCGCCTTCCGGCAGGCGTTCGGCAACCAGCTCTTCGAGGGCGTCGAGGTTGTGGCCGTGCTGGGCGGAGACCGGAATGAGCGTGGCTTCCGGCAGCTGCTCCTGCAACCACTGCAGGTGCGGCAGCATGTCGGCCTTGTCTTCCAGGCGATCCATCTTGTTGACGGCGAGCAGTACCGGGCACTTCACGAAGCGGACCCGCTCCAGCACCATCTGATCCTCGTCGGTCCAGCGCGTACGATCGACCACGAAGACCACCACGTCCACATCGCGTAACGCGGTGACGGCCGTCTTGTTCATGAAGCGGTTGAGCGCCTTCTGGTTTTCCTTGTGCAGACCGGGAGTGTCCACATAGATGGTCTGCACCTCACCCTCGGTCTTGATGCCGAGCATGTTGTGACGGGTGGTCTGCGGCTTGCGCGACGTGATGGCGAGCTTCTGCCCGAGGATATGATTGAGCAGCGTGGACTTGCCGACGTTGGGACGACCAACGATGGCCACATAGCCGCAGCGCGATGCCTTCAGCTCATCATTCATGACCATTCTCCACGCCCAGGGCGATCAAGGCCGCCGAGGCGGCTATCTGTTCGGCGATCCGGCGGCTGGCGCCCTGCCCTGTCGTCTTTTCATTGAGCATGGCGATCTCGCATTCGACAAAGAAGACCCGGCAGTGCGGTTCGCCTTCGATGGCGACCACTTCGTAGCGCGGCAGGTCACAGGCACGTGCCTGGAGAAACTCCTGCAGTCGGGTCTTGGGATCCTTGTTGGTATCCACCGGCGTCAGCTCGCGCAACTGGGGGCCGAGCCAGGCCATTACCCGGTCCTTGGCGGCATCCATGCCGGCATCCAGATAGATGCCGCCGATCAGGGCTTCCATGGCATCGGCCAGGATGGACTCGCGGCGAAAGCCACCACTTTTCAGCTCACCGGAACCCAGGCGCAGGTAATCGCCCAGTTCGAAGCTACGGGCGAGCAGCGCCAGGGTCTCGCCTTTCACCAGCTTGGCCCGCAAACGGGACAGCTGGCCTTCGCGAGCCTGGGGGAAGTGATCGTAGAGGGCTTCACCGATGATGAAGTTGAGAATGGCGTCGCCGAGGAATTCAAGGCGTTCATTGTTACGACCGGCAAAGCTGCGGTGCGTAAGGGCGAGCAGCATCAGGTCCGGGTCCTTGAAGGTATAACCCAGCCGACGCTCGAGGCGATCTAGAGATAAAGTCACGGGAGATTTATACGGAAATCACGATTGAAACGAACGACCAGATCGATGTTGCGGATCAGGTGTTCACGTTTTTCATAGTCGAGGCGGATCTGCAGATGGTTGCCGTCGGCTTCGACGCGCATGGCCTTTTGCAGATCGAGATCACGGATGTCGTTCACCTGCATACCCTTCCCCACGTAGCTGTAGACGTCGGACACGCTGCGAATCTGGTTATCGGGATTGTCGCCGATGGATTCGATGACCTTGGTCAGAGCATTGTAGTCCAGGTAATGGGGAACGAGCTTCATGGCCGTACTGGCCAGGAAGGCAATGACGCAGAGTGCGAGCAGACCGCCCAGAAACGACAGCCCCTGCTGGCGGGACGGAAGGCGAGGCACTCTGCGCTCAGTCATCTGATGATACCTACACGGGACAGGGTGGGCATGCTCTGCAGCTTGGGCTCAGGCCAGCTCAGCCAGACGGCGAACGCCTTACCGACGATGTTGCGGTCCGGAACCATGCCCAGCAGATCACGGGGAATGTTGGGATCGTCCCAGTAACGGCTGTCATTGGAGTTGTCGCGGTTGTCGCCCATCATGAAGTAGTGCCCCGCCGGCACCTTCCATTCGTGGTCGGGCTCCATGCGGTAGCGGGTCATTTCTTCGCGGATCAGGTGCTCGGTCTTGCCGAGTTGCTCCTTGAACAACTTGACGCTGCCCAGGGACCCCGGCTCGTCGCCCACCAGCTGCTTGCTGACGAGTTGGCCGTTGACGTACAGCTGCTTGTCGCTGGTGTAGCGGATGCTGTCGCCTGGCACGCCGACGACGCGCTTGATGTAGTTGACGCTGGGATCGCTGGGATAGCGGAACACCATGACGTCACCCCGTTGCGGGTCCCCGATCGGAATGACCTTGAGGTCGACCACCGGCAGGCGAATGCCATAGGCGAATTTGTTCACCAGGATGAAATCGCCCACTTCCAGGGTCGGCTTCATGGATCCCGAAGGAATCTGGAAGGGCTCGACCAGGAACGACCTCAGGATCAGCACGATGGCCAGTACGGGAAAGAAGGACTTTCCGTACTCGACCAGCGCCGGCTCCTTGTTCAACTGCTCCAGTACTGCAGGATCAGGCTCGCCGACCTGCTGCCCGTAGGTCTGGATCGCCTTGCGCCGACGCGGCGCGAGCACCAGCAGATCGATGAGCGCCAGGGCGCCACAGATGGCGACGGCGAGTACCAGCAACAGAGGGAAGTTCAAAGACATGGGCTTTAGCTATCCACCTTGAGCACGGCCAGGAAGGCCTCCTGAGGAATCTCCACGCTACCGACCTGCTTCATGCGCTTCTTGCCCGCCTTCTGCTTTTCCAACAGCTTGCGTTTACGGGAGACGTCACCACCGTAGCATTTGGCCAGAACGTTCTTGCGTAGCGCCTTGACGGTGGTACGGGCGACGATCTGACCGCCGATGGCGGCCTGGATCGCCACGTCGAACATCTGCCGCGGGATCAGCTCCTTCATCTTTTCGGTCAGGGCGCGACCCTTGTAGTGCGCCTTGTCGCGATGGACGATCAGGGCCAGGGCATCGACCTTCTCACCGTTGATGAGGACGTCGAGCTTGACCAGGCTGGCGGCTTCGAAGCGATCGAAGCTGTAGTCCAGCGACGCATAGCCTCGGCTCACCGACTTCAGGCGGTCGAAGAAGTCCAGCACCACCTCGTTCATTGGCAGGTCGTAGCTGACCTGCACCTGGCTGCTGAGGAACTGCATGTCGCGCTGGACGCCACGCTTCTCGATGCACAGGGTAATGACGTTGCCCAGGTGCTCCTGGGGTACCAGGATGTTGGCGCGCACGATGGGCTCGCGCATCTCGGCGACGGAGGCGAGGTCAGGCAGCTTGGACGGGTTGTCGACATAGATGGTGCTGCCATCCTTGAGCACCACCTCGAAGACCACGGTCGGCGCGGTGGTGATCAGGTCGAGATCGTATTCACGCTCCAGGCGTTCCTGGATGATCTCCATGTGCAGCATGCCGAGGAAGCCGATGCGGAAGCCGAAGCCAAGGGCCTCGGAGCTTTCCGGCTCGTATTGCAGGGCCGCGTCGTTGAGAGTGAGCTTCTGCAGCGCTTCGCGGAAATCCTCGAAGTCGTCGGAGCTGACCGGGAACAGACCGGCATAGACCTGCGGCTTGACCCGCTGGAAGCCCGGAAGCATGGCGACATCCGGCGTAGCGCTGAGGGTCAGGGTGTCACCGACCGGGGCACCGAGGATTTCCTTGATACCGGCGATGATGAAGCCCACTTCGCCCGCTTTCAGATCGGGCATTTCGGTGTGCTTGGGCGAGAAGACGCCGACGCTGTCGACCTGGTGCACCTTGCCGGTGGACTTGACCAGGATCTTGTCGCCCTTCTTGACCCGACCATGCTTGACACGCACGAGCGAGACGACGCCGAGGTAGTTATCGAACCAGGAGTCGATGATCAGCGCCTGCAGGGGCGCATCGATTTCACCCTGGGGCGGCGGAATGACCTTGACCAGTTGCTCCAGCACCTCGGGCACGCCCATGCCGCTCTTGGCGCTGCAAGGGACGGCGTCGGTAGCGTCGATGCCGATGATGTGCTCGATCTCGGCCTTGACCTTGTCCGGCTCGGCCTGGGGCAGGTCCATCTTGTTGAGCACCGGCATGACCTCGAGGCCCTGCTCGATGGCGGTGTAGCAGTTGGCAACCGACTGGGCTTCAACGCCCTGCCCCGCGTCCACCACCAGCAGCGCCCCTTCGCAGGCGGCCAGCGACCGGCTGACTTCGTAGGTGAAGTCGACGTGGCCGGGGGTATCGATGAAGTTGAGCTGGTAGGTCTTGCCGTCTTCGGCCTTGTAATACAGCGTGACGCTGTGGGCCTTGATGGTGATGCCGCGCTCGCGCTCGAGGTCCATGGAATCCAGGACCTGGGCCTCCATTTCTCGGTCGCTCAAACCACCACAGATCTGGATGAACCGATCCGCAAGTGTCGACTTGCCGTGATCGATGTGGGCGATGATGGAGAAATTGCGGATATGGCTCAGATCACTCACGTATCAGCACTCGAATAGCCAGCAGCGGAACATCCGCCGGGAAAATAGCGGGGAAGTTTACCTGAATGCGGCAAACAAGGGAGACTCCGCCGTTCGAGCGGACAAAAAGAAGGGGCAGTCGCCTGCCCCTTCGCTGCTGAGCCTGCCGATTACTTGCCGGGCAGCTTGAAGGTAATGAAGCTGGCCCGACCATCACGTACTACGCGCATCGAGATGGAACGCCCGGCCGGCAAGGCGGAGGTGATCTTCTCGAAGGCGCTGGCCGAATCGATGGGCTGGTTGTTCAGGTGAGTGATGACATCGCCCGGGCGCAGGCCAATGGCTGCGGCAGGACCATCGCCGCTGAGCTTGTTGATCACCACGCCACTCTGGAGGTCCATGGTCTTCTTCTGCTCAGGGGTCAGATTGGCCACGGCGATACCCAGGCGATTGCTGGCACGATCAGAGCCTGGCTCGCCACCGGAAGCGGCCTGGTCATCCTTGGGCATGTCGCCTACGGTGACGCTGAGGTTCTGGCGCTTGCCTTCGCGAATGATCTCCATGTCGGCCTTGGCACCCGGCTTGAGATTGCCGATCAGGTGCGGCAGGTCGGCGGATTCTTCGATTTTCTGGCCGTTGACCGAGAGGATGACGTCACCAACCTTGATCCCGCTCTTGGCGGCAGGGCCGTCGTCCAGAATCTGGGCGACCAGGGCGCCGGCAGGGCGATCCAGACCAAAGGACTCGGCGAGATCCTTGTCCACTTCCTGGATGACCACACCCAACCAGCCACGACTGACCTTGCCTTCTGTCTTCAGCTGATTGGCCACGTTCATGGCGACGTCGATCGGAATGGCGAAGGACAGCCCCATGAAGCCACCGGAGCGGGTAAAGATCTGCGAGTTGATCCCGACCACTTCGCCTTTCAGGTTGAACAGCGGGCCACCGGAGTTACCCGGGTTGATGGCCACGTCGGTCTGGATGAAGGGCACATAGCTTTCGTTAGGCAGGCTGCGTCCCTTGGCACTGACGATACCGGCAGTCACCGAGTGATCGAAGCCGAAGGGCGAACCGATGGCCAGTACCCACTCGCCAACCTTGAGCTGATCGGAGTTGCCCAACTTGAGGGTGGGCAGGTCCTTGGCATCGATCTTCAGCAGAGCTACGTCGGTCCGGGGATCCGCGCCGATCAGCTTGGCGGTGTGATCGCTGCGATCGGATAGACGCACCAGGATCTCATCGGCATCGGCGACCACATGGTTGTTGGTCAGGATGTAGCCATCGGGCGAGATGATGAAGCCGGAACCCAGCGACTGGGCCTGCTCCTGCTTGCCACGCGGGCTGCGCGGCATCTGCGGGATGCTGCGTTCGAAGAATTCACGAATGCCCGGCGGCAGGCCTTCCAGATCGGGCATGGTCATGGCGCCGACGCCACGGCCTTCGGAAATCTTTTGGCGGGTGCTGATGTTGACAACGGCGGGAGACGCAGCCTCGACCAGACCAGTGAAATCCGGTAGATCGGCCCGAGCCATGGCCGTCAGTCCCATCAGCCAGAGCCCTAGCAGGGCAGCGGTGTAATGCTTGAAATTGCGCATGCGCATGCAGCTCCACTCTATCCAATGACTTGAACACATCGCTAGCGGACTGCCCTGCCCCGAGAGGAAGCACAGTCAGAGACGACTGGCAGCAGGAATATCACGCCCTTGCTGAACGATAGCTTTCGAAGCATTTTGCGGCCTGAAGGAAAACCTGCAGGCGAAAAAAAACGGTGCCCGGAACTGGACGTCCGGACACCGTTTCGAGGTGAAGCCAGCGGATCAACGCTGGGCAGGGGTTTCCTGCTTTTCACCTACAGCAGACTGATCAGCTTTGACCTCAGCATTGGCCTTGGTGCTTTCCTCGCTGAAGCTGGCCAATACGGCCGGGCTACGAGCGGGTTGCGGCACGGTCAGCTGGCTGGGTGCCTGCTGGGCCAGACCCTGGGTGGAAACGTCAGACTGGTTGTATACCTTCACACCAGCCAGTACGGCAAAGGTCACGGAGGCTGCTACCGCAACCCGACCCAGGCTCGACCAGCGACCCTTGGTGACTTGGGCAGCAACGGGGGCTGCCGGAGCCACAACGGCTTCGTCACGCTCCAGCGTGGTGGTGACGCCCTTGGCGATGTCCAGGTTCGGCATCATGGGCTCGCCGCGAATCACGGCACTGACCATGGCGTAGCGCGACCAGGTGGCGCGCAATTCCGGGTCCTTGCTGACCTCGGCGATGACACGCCGGGTTTCGAATTCGTCCGCTTCGTTATCCATAACAGCGGACAGGGATTCCAGCAGGGCTTCACGACTCATACGTATTACCTCTCTAAAAGCTGTCGCCGCTGTCTATGCATCACGCAGCAAGGGCTGCAATGCTTTGTCTATCGCTTCCCGAGCTCGGAAAATCCGAGACCGGACCGTTCCCACGGGACATTGCATAACATTGGCAATGTCCTCGTAGCTGAGGCCTTCGAACTCACGAAGGGTCAGCGCGGTACGCAGATCTTCCGGGAGCTGCTGGATGGTCCGGTGCACGGTGGCCTCGATCTCATCCCGCAAAAGGGACCGCTCTGGGGACTCGATATCCTTTAGAGCATGGTCGCCTTCATAAAATTCCGCATCTTCGGCGCTGACGTCGCTGTCCGGTGGACGACGACCCCGGGCAACCAGATGATTCTTTGCCGTGTTGATGGCGATACGATAAAGCCATGTGTAGAAAGCACTATCACCGCGGAAGTTCCCGAGCGCGCGATAGGCCTTGATGAAAGCCTCCTGCGCGACGTCCTGAGCTTCCTGGGTATCGTGGACGAAACGCACGATCAGACCGAGGATCTTGTGCTGATACTTGAGCACCAGCAGGTCGAAGGCACGCTTGTCACCGCGCTGCACGCGCTCGACAAGTTGTTGATCCTGCTCCTGCGTGGGCAGGGCTTGCTTGCTGTCCTTGGCTTGCAGCTCGGTATCGTCCTTGCTTTCACTATCGACGCGCGCTGCTAGACTGGGCTGTTGCACGTAAGTTCTCCCCTCCACAGCAGTTGATGAGCGAGCGCTGGATGGCTGCTGATCGCTCCTGGGTGTCACTGATTTAGCTTTGGCAGATGTCCCATTCTCGTTCAGGCACTCCGGCCATACGGATGGGCAATTATCTGTACATAGACCGCACACGAAGCCTGCGAGTTCCCTGACCGTACCTGCGCGATGGCTATGCCGTCAGCCACCTTGTTCCTATACTCGCCGTCTCGCTGAGAAGGAATCGTCATGGCGCGTCATCTGGAGTTCGATGTTCTGGTAATCGGCAGTGGCGCGGCAGGCCTCACGCTCGCGCTCAACCTGCCGGCAACGCTGTCGATCGCGGTGCTGAGCAAAGGTGAGCTGGCCCAGGGGTCGACCTACTGGGCGCAAGGTGGCGTCGCCGCCGTGCTGGACGAGGGCGACACCGTCGAGGCGCACGTTCAGGATACCCTAGTTGCGGGCGCCGGGCTGTGCAACGAAGCCGCCGTGCGTTTCACCGTGGAGCACAGTCGCGAGGCCATGCAGTGGCTGATCGACCAGGGAGTGCCTTTCACCCGCGAACCGGATGCCGCCAAGGGTGGCCTGGGCTTTCACCTCACTCGTGAAGGCGGCCACAGCCACAGGCGGATCATCCATGCCGCCGATGCCACCGGCATGGCGATCTTCGATACCCTGCTGCGTACCGCCGAAGGTCGCCCCAACATCCAGTTGCTGAGCCAGCGTGTGGCGGTGGATCTGATCACCACCGAAAAGCTTGGTCGTCCGGGCGCGCGCTGCCTGGGCGCCTATGTGCTGGACCGGACCAGTGGTCAGGTGGATACCCTGCACGCACGCTTCACCGTGTTGGCCACGGGCGGGGCCAGCAAGGCCTACCTCTATAGCACCAACCTGGACAGCGCCAGTGGCGATGGCATCGCCATGGCCTGGCGCGCCGGCTGCTCGGTGGCCAACCTGGAATTCAACCAGTTCCATCCGACCTGCCTTTACCACCCTCATGCGCGGAGTTTTCTGATCACCGAAGCCCTGCGCGGTGAAGGCGCCGTTCTGCGCCTGCCGGAGGGTGAGCGCTTCATGCCACGCTTCGATGCACGCGCCGATCTGGCACCCCGGGACGTAGTGGCCCGCGCCATCGACCATGAGATGAAGCGCCTTGGCATCGACTGCGTGTTCCTCGATATCAGCCACAAGCCGGCGGACTTCGTGCAGGAGCACTTCCCCACGGTCTATCGTCGCTGTCTCGAACTGGGCATCGACATCACCCGCGATCCGATACCCGTGGTGCCTGCCGCGCACTACACCTGCGGTGGCGTCCGCGTCGACGAGCATGGCCGCTCGGATCTCGCCGGCCTCTATGCCATCGGCGAAACCAGCTGCACCGGCCTACATGGCGCCAATCGCATGGCCAGCAATTCGCTGCTGGAATGCTTCGTCTATGCCCGCTCGGCAGCCCTGGATATCCAGGCGCAGGAAGCGCGGATTCCGATGCCGCACGACCTGCCCGACTGGGATGCCAGCCAGGTGACGGATTCCGACGAGGACGTGGTGATCGCCCACAACTGGGATGAACTGCGGCGCTTCATGTGGGACTACGTCGGCATCGTGCGCACCACCAAGCGGCTGGTGCGCGCCCGCCATCGCATCCGGCTGCTGATGGACGAGATCGACGAGTTCTACAGCAACTACAGGGTGAGCCGTGACCTGATCGAATTGCGCAACCTGGCGCAGGTGGCGGAGCTGATCATCGAGAGCGCCCTCGCCCGCCAGGAGAGCCGTGGCCTGCACTTCACCCTGGATTATCCGCAGACCGACGGCTGCGCCCGGGACACTATCCTGGCGCCGCGAACCGGCGTGGCGCGAAGCGAAGCCTGACGCGCAGGCGGCGGTGGGCGTCCGCCGACAAGCTGTCGCGGGCAATGCAGAGACTGCGAGGGAATCTTTCGCCAGGCAGGCGATAGCGCAGGACCACCAGCAGCGGCAACGCCAGGCTGTCCGGACGCAACTGGACGTCCTGCCAGCCGCTGGCGGGCGACCAGAGCTGCCAACCTTCCGTGCCATGGCGCAGGCGTCGGGGCACCGTGGGATGACGCTGCTGGAGCTGGCGATAGCGCACGCGGTGCCAGGACCAGAGCACCAGCAGCGTCAGGAGAGGCTTGAGCGTCCAGGGGATGGCGGCGAGCCAGAGACAGCCCCCCGCGGCGAAGGCGGCCAGGGTGTGCAGCCGGAGGAGCGCCGGGGAGGCGCTCCAGCGGCATTCGAAGGGCTCAAGCCGGCTGGACACGGTCCAGGATCATGCGCACGATGATCTGCAGGTCAGCGTCTTCCGGTTCACCGCGCTGCATGAACCAGTGGAACATGTCCTGATCCTCGCACTCGAGCAGCTTGCGATAGCGGGCCTGGTCTTCCGCGCCCAGGGAGGAATAGACCTCCTTGACGAAGGGAACCAGCAATACATCCAGTTCCAGCATGCCGCGACGGCTGTGCCAGTACAATCTGTTGAGTTCGGTAGCTTCGGTACTCATGGGGACTCCTGCGACAATCGGCGCAGTATAAGCCCGAAGCGCCCCGCCGCGCAGTGCGCCTGACATTCACCCCGGGCGCGCCTATGATGAGCGGCTTCACTCGACACGGAGCTGCTGCCGCAATGGCCAACTCACCGTATTTCTGCCGCTTGACCCACGAAGGCGTCCTGGCCATCCGCGGGGTCGACGCGACCAAGTTTCTCCAGGGGCAGGTGACCTGCAACCTCAACTATCTCGCTGACGACCAGGCCGGCCTGGGGGGTCGCTGCACGCCCAAGGGGCGGCTGGTGTCCAGCTTCCGCATCGTCAAGCAGGCCGATGGCTATCTGCTGGCGATGGCACAGGAGCTGGTCGAGCCCTTGCTGACCGACCTGAAGAAGTACGCGGTCTTCTCCAAGTCGACGCTCGCCGACGAAACCGCCCAGTGGCAACGCCTGGGTCTCTCCGCCACTGGCTTCACCAGTGCCTATCCCGCTGTAGCGCTGGGCGCGCAGGCCAATGCCGTGGCGTCGCTAGACGGCGGCTTCGCCCTGCGCCTGGAGGATGGCCGGGTCGAGCTCTGGCTCACCGCGGAGACGAGCGCGCCCGAGCTGCCTGAGGTCGGACTCGACACCTGGCTGTTGGCGCAGGTACGCGCCGGCGTCGGCCAGGTGTTTGGCGCGACCCGCGAGCTGTTCGTCCCGCAGATGATCAACCTGCAGGCATTGGACGGCGTGAGCTTTCGCAAGGGCTGCTACACCGGCCAGGAAATCGTCGCTCGCATGCAGTACCTGGGCAAGCTCAAGCGACGGCTCTACCGCCTAGCCGGCAGCGAGCAGCCCCCTGCCGTGGGTACCGAGCTGTTCTCGCCGGTCCACGGCAGTAGCGTGGGCGAGGTGGTGCTCGCCGCGTCGAGCAGCGAAGGCTGCGAGTTCCTGGCCGTGCTTCAGGGCGATGCGGCCGAGGATGGCCGCGTCTCGGTCGGCAGCTCGGACGGGCCAAACTGCCGTTTACTCGATTTGCCCTACTCACTCGATAGCGATCGTGAAATAAAGCGCTGAAGGTTGGGATCGCCTTTCCGCTCCTCACACAGGTATGTCATGACTCCTCTTGCTGAAAAAGTTGTTCAGGATCTTCTCCACGCGATAGACACCGATCGCGTGGTGTTGCCCACGCTTCCCGAGGTGGCATTGAAGGTCAGAGAAGCGGCCGAAGACCCCGACGTGGGCGTCGCCGAATTGAGTCGGGTGATCGCCATGGACGCGGCCCTGACGGCGCGCCTGATCAAGGTGGTCAACAGCCCGCTCTTGCGGACCAGCAAGGAGATCACCGACCTGCAGATGGCAGTGGGACGGTTGGGTATCAACTACACGGCGAATCTGGCCACGGGCCTGGCCATGCAGCAGATGTTCCAGGCCACCAGCGATGCCGTGGATCGCAAGATGCGCGAGGTCTGGAGCCAGGGCACCGAGATCGCCGCCATCAGCCATGCACTGTGCAAGAAGTACACGCGCCTGATGGCCGACCGCGCCCTGCTCGCCGGCCTGGTGCACCAGATCGGCGTGCTGCCGATCCTGACCTATGCCGAAGAGCAGGAAGACCTGCTGGCCAACGCCATTACCCTCGACCAGGTGACGGCACGCATTCATTCGCAGATTGGCGAACGCATCCTCAAGGTCTGGGATTTTCCCGCGGACATCGCCTGCGTGCCCCGCGAGTACCTGGCGCTGGAGCGTCAGCCCGCGACGGCCGACTACGCCGACATCGTGCAGATCGCCACTCAGTTGCACGCCCAGCGCCAGGGTCAGGAAGGTTCGATCCAGACGCTGCCTGCCGCCATCCGCCTGGGGCTGAACAATCAGCCCGACCCAGCCAAGGATCCAGCCTTCTGGGACGCGGTGGAACAGTCGCGCACCCTGCTCGGCTAACCCTAGACGTCCTCGGCGGGAAATTCGATCCGCACCCTTAGCCCACCGAGCGCGCCGTCCAGCAACTGGATGCGTGCCCGGTGCGCCGCGCAGATCTCTCCGACGATGGCGAGGCCCAGACCGGCGCCACCGGATTGCATATCCAGGCGCTGAAAGCGCTCGAAGACCTTTACCCGGGCATTGGCCGGAATGCCGGGACCATCGTCCTCGACCTCCAGAACCGCCGGTGCCAGTACCCGCACCACGATATTGCCGCCTGGCTCGCTGTGAGCCAGGGCATTTTCCACCAGGTTGCAGAGCAACTCGTTGAGCAGCGTGGGCTCGCCGATCACCCACGCCTTGGCAAAGGGCTCGAAGGCCAGGGCGACGCCCTTGGCATGGGCCAGCGGTGCCAGCGCCATGGCCAGCTCCCGCGCCAGCTCACCGAGTTCCAGCCGCTCGGCACCGCCCTCGGCGATGGCCTGGGCCCCGCTCTCAATCCGTGCCAGCGACAGCAACTGGTTGGCCAGACGCGCCAGGCGGTCGGTGCTGGTGCGGGTCTCTTCCAGGGTGCTGTACCAGGCGTGGGGTTCCCGCTCGCGCAGGCCAAGCTCGACCCGGGCCTTGATCGCCGCCAGCGGGGTGCGCAATTCGTGGGCGGCGTTGGCGATGAAATCGGCCTGGCGCTCGAACAGCCGGCGCAGGCGCAGGGTGAAGCCTTCCAGGGCATGCACCAGCGGCAACAGCTCCTGGGGTGCGCGCACCTCGGGTAATGGACGCAGATCATCCACGCCGCGCTCTTCCACCGCCTGGCGCAAGCGCTCCAGGGGCCGCAAGGCGGCACCCACCGCCATCCACACCAGCAGAATGGCGCCCAGCCCCAGCAGGCCAAGCCGGATCAGGGTGTCGGTAAGCAGGCTGCGGGCGACGTCTTCGCGTGCCTCGGACGTCTCGGCGACGCGGATTTCGGCCATGCCGGTAAGGTCCGGCTCGCTGACCGGCTGAGCCAGGCTGACCACCCGCACGTCCTTGCCGCGATAGCTGCCGTTGTAGAAGCGAGCGAGCGCTGGATACTCGCGGGTCAGGGCGGTACCTGGCGGTGGCGAGGGAATCTCCTCATAGCCGGAGATCAGCCGGCCGCGAGTATCCAGGACCTGGTAGTAGATGCGCCCCACGTTGTCGTAGGCAAAGTTGTCCAGGGCGATGTAGGGCACATCGGCGCGCAGGATGCCGTTGCTGGCCGACAACCCGGCGGCGATGGTGCGCGCCGATGCCAGCAGCGTACGGTCATAGGCGACGTCGGCCAGGCGCCGGCCATTGAGATAGGCCGCCAGGCTGCTGATCGCCAGGATGACCGCCAGCAGCACGACCAGGCGCAGCAGCAGCCGGCCACGCAGGCTGCCCGCCGCCTTCACCACGTCAGCCATGCTGCTCTTCCAGCAGATAGCCCAGGCCACGGAAGGTGACGATGCGCACGGCGCCGGCCTCCAGCTTCTTGCGCAGCCGGTGCACATAGATCTCGATGGCTTCGGGACTGGCCTCTTCGTCCAGGCCGAAGACCTGGGCCGCCAGCTGCTCCTTGCTCATGACCCGGCCGGGGCGGGCGATGAGCGCAGCCAGCACGGCGTGCTCGCGGGATGTGAGCGACAGGGCCTCCTCGCCCAGGGTGAAGCGCGAGGTATTGAGGTCGTAGATCAGCGGACCACAGCGCTGCTGGCGATCCCCGCCCAGGACGCTACGACGCAGCAAGGCCTTGACCCGGGCTTCCAGCTCGGTGAGTTCGAAGGGCTTGGCCAGGTAGTCGTCGGCGCCGAGGTTGAGGCCCTGCACCCGGTCCTTGACTTCGCCCCGGGCGGTCAGCATCAGCACCGGTAGCCGATCGCCGCGCTCGCGCAGCCGGGCCAGGACCTCGAAGCCGTCCATGCGCGGCAGGCCGACATCGAGGATGGCCAGCGCATAGCTTTCGCTCTGCAAGGCCAGGTCCGCGGCCACGCCATCGTTGAGCAGATCGACGTTGAGACCGGCATTCTTGAGGGCCTGGGCGACGCTTTCGGCCAGTGGCGGATGATCTTCGACCAGTAGGATGCGCACGCTGACAGCTCCCGCTCAAAAGATCCGAGTTTACCGGATAGCGGCGCGCCGGCCTGCTGCCCGGCGCGCACATTCGTTGCCTTGCACGACTGAAAGGCTGGTGAAAGCTTGGCGGTCTAGAGTGAAAAGTAGCGGTACTCACACCGCCTCTTGCTTGCCCAAGCGCCACCCCTGGTCGGCCAACAACAATAACAAGCGGAACGGCACCTATGCTCGTCCTCATGGCACCTCGCCTACCCTCATTCCGTCCATTCGTTGCATCGCCTCCCTGGCGAGCTTGAGCCCTGTCCGCCTGTCAGCTTCTACACAATTACAAAAGGAAGATGTCGATGAGCACCACGCTACGCAACCTCACCCTGACCCTCGCCGCCTCGCTGCTGCTGTCCTCCCAGGCGATGGCCGAACCCAAGCGTCCCGAATGTATCGCCCCGGCTTCCCCCGGCGGTGGCTTCGACCTGACCTGCAAACTGGCGCAGAGCGCGCTGGTGGAAAGCAAGTTGCTGGAAAAGCCCATGCGCGTGACCTACATGCCCGGCGGCGTGGGTGCGGTGGCCTACAACACCGTGGTGGCTCAGCGCCCGGCCGAAGGCGGCACCATCGTGGCCTTCTCCAGCGGTTCGCTGCTCAACCTGGCTCAGGGCAAGTTCGGTCGCTTCGATGAGAAGGCCGTGAAGTGGCTGGCTGCGGTCGGCACCAGCTATGGCGCCATCGCGGTCAAGGCCGACTCGCCCTACAAGACCCTGGGTGACCTGGTCGAGGCGCTGAAGAAAGACCCGAGCAAGGTGGTGATCGGCTCCGGTGGTACCGTCGGCAGCCAGGACTGGATGCAGACGGCGCTGATCGCCAAGGCGGCGGGCGTCAATCCCAAAGACCTGCGCTATGTAGCTCTGGAAGGCGGCGGCGAGATCGCCACCGCACTGCTGGGCGGTCACATCCAGGTCGGCAGCACTGACATCTCCGACTCCATGCCCCACGTCGAGAGCGGCAACATGCGTCTGCTCGCGGTCTTCGCCGAAGAGCGTCTGGACGAGCCGGCGATGAAAGACATCCCCACCGCCAAGGAGCAGGGTTTCGACATCGTCTGGCCGGTGGTGCGTGGCTACTACCTCGGCCCGAAGGTAAGCGACGAAGACTACAACTGGTGGAAGACCAGCTTCGACAAGCTGCTGGCCTCCGATGACTTCGCCAAACTGCGCGACCAGCGCGAACTCTTCCCCTTCGCCATGACCGGCCCCGAGCTGGATGCCTATGTGCAGAAGGAAGTCGCCCGCTATCGCGGCATGGCCAAAGAGTTCGGCCTCATCCAGTAACCCGGCGAAGGCGGCGCCCCCGGGCGTCGCCTGCGGAGTTTTCCTATGCTTCTCAGACGTCTTTTCCTGGTGGTCTGGCTGCTGGCGGCCCTGGCGATGATCTATGTCGGCTGGCAGTACCATGCACCCTTCTCCTACGAACCGGTCGGTCCGCGCGCCTTTCCCCTGCTGGTGCTGGGCATGCTCGTCCTCGGCCTGATCTACCTGATCATCAAGCCCGGTCATACCGAGGAAGAGCCCACCGACGGCCCCACCACAGTCAGGGTCGTGCTCTGCATCCTGGTACTGCTGGCGTTCGCGATGCTGTTCGAGCCGCTCGGTTTCATTCCCAGCGCGGCCATCGCCGGCATTGTCATGGCCCGTCTCTATGGTGGCCGCTGGCTGCCCAGCATCATCATCAATGGCCTGCTCGCCATAGTGCTGTACATCCTCTTCGACCGCTGGTTGGACGTGCCGCTGCCGCTCGGCATTCTCAACGGCCTGGAGTTCTGATCGATGGATACCCTACATTTCCTCGCGCAAGGATTTGGCATCGCGCTGACGCCGACCAATCTGATCATCGCGCTGGTCGGCACCCTGATCGGTACCGTGGTCGGCCTGCTGCCCGGTCTGGGCCCGATCAACGGCGTCGCCCTGCTCATTCCGGTAGCCTTCGCCCTGGGGCTGCCGCCGGAATCGGCGCTGATCCTGCTGGCTGCGGTCTACCTGGGTTGTGAGTACGGTGGCCGGATCTCCTCGATCCTGCTGAACATCCCCGGCGAAGCCTCGACCCTGATGACGACCCTCGACGGCTACCCCATGGCGCGCAAGGGCCTGGCCGGTGTCGCCCTGTCATTGTCGGCCTGGAGCTCCTTCATCGGCGCCTTTATCGCCACCTGCGGCATGGTGCTGTTCGCTCCGCTGCTGGCCAAATGGGCCATCGCTTTCGGTCCTGCCGAATACTTCGTGCTGATGGTGCTGGCCATCGTCGCCCTGGCCGGCATGGCCGGTGACAAGCCGATGAAGACCCTGGTCGCCGCCCTGCTCGGTCTGTTCCTGTCCACCATCGGCATCGACGCCAACAGCGGCGTCTATCGCTTCACCTTCGACAGCATCCATGTCGCCGACGGCATCCAGTTCGTGGTCCTGGTCCTGGGCCTGTTCTCGGTCAGCGAGGTGCTGTTGCTGCTGGAAAAGACCCACCAGGGTCAGGTCGCGGTCAAGGCCACCGGGCGCATGCTGTTCAATCTGAAAGAAGCGCGCCAGGTGTTTTTCATCAACCTGCGCTGTGGCTTGGGCGGCTTCATCATCGGCGTCCTGCCGGGTGCCGGTGCAACCCTGGCCAGCGCCCTGGCCTATATGACTGAAAAGCGTATCGCCGGCAGCTCGGGCGAATTCGGCAAGGGCGACATCCGTGGCCTGGCCGCACCGGAAACCGCCATCGGCGCCTCCTGCTGCGGCGCCATGGTGCCCATGCTGACCCTGGGCGTACCGGGCTCCGGTACCACCGCGGTGATGATCGGCGCCCTGACGCTGTACAACATCACTCCCGGCCCGCTGCTGTTCGAAACCCAGCCGGACCTGGTGTGGAGCCTGATCGCCTCGCTGTTCATCGCCAACGTGATGCTGCTGGTGCTGAACGTGCCGATGATCAAGGTCTTCACCCAGATCCTCAACGTGCCGAACTGGTCGCTGGCCCCCGCCATCGCCATCATCACGGCGATCGGTACCTACGCCGTTCACGCCACCACCTTCGATCTGATCCTGATGGTCGCGGTCGGTATCCTCGGCTACATCCTGCGCAAGCTGGACTTCCCGCTGTCGCCCCTGCTGCTGGGCTTCATCCTGGGTGGTCTGATGGAGCAGAACCTGCGCCGCGCGCTGTCGATCTCCAACGGCAGCCTGGACATCCTCTTCCATAGTGGTATCACCCAGGGCATCTGGGCAGTAGTGGTCATCATGCTGCTGCTACCGGTACTGCGCATCTGGCGTCGCCGGCGCCAGCTCAAGGCAGCGGCGGTCTAAGCCTCAGCCCTGTCACCCGCGGCCGGATCCCTGATCCGGCCGCGGCGTTTCTAGTCGGCGGCTTTCAGCGACTTCTTCGGATAGATGTCATAGCGGCTGGACTTGCCCTCCAGCACATAGCCCGGTTTCACCCCTTCGATGACCGGTGCCTTGCGCGGGCGCTTGACCACCACTCGGTGGCTGGCGCGGGCCAGGGCCGCGGCGAGCAACGCCGGGGCGTCCAGGTCGTCGCCCACCAACGGGCGGAACAGGCGCATTTCCTTCTTCACCAGGGCGCTCTTGTCGCGATGGGGGAACATGGGATCCAGATAGATCACCTCGGGCGTCTCGCCCTCCCCGCCCTGCAGGTAGGTGGTGGAATCGGCCTGCACCAGGGTCATCAGGGCAACGATGCCGGCCGCCTCGGGGTCCCGCGCCGCGCGGGCCAGGCCGTCTTCGAGCAGGGCGGCGATGAGCGGCTGCCGCTCCACCAAGGTCACCGGACAGCCCAGCGTCGCCAGCACGAAGGCGTCGCGCCCCAGGCCGGCCGTGGCATCGAGGATCCGCGGGCGGACGCCCGGCCCGACCCCGACCGCCTTGGCGATCATCTGGCCGGCACCGCCGCCGAACTTGCGCCTATGGGCCGCTGCACCCTCGACGAAGTCCACCCGCACCGGACCTGGCGCATCCGGGCCGCGCTGGACCAGTTGCAGCCCCTGGGCGCCGAACTGCAAGGCGAAGTCCTCGCTCGTGGCGGTGCCCAGGGGCAAGCCCAGGCGCGCGGCCCAGGCAGCGGCAGCCTCCGTGTAAGCGGGTTCCAAGGCTTCGACGATAAGCGCGGGGCTGGCGGTGGACATGGGCGACTCGATGGCGGGAAGACCGGTCATTCTACCGGCAGACGCGGAAGCCACTCATGTCGACATGGAAATGATCGCGGTGCGCCGCGTTGTAGTCAGGTCCCAGGGTGGTGTTGAAGGCGCGGCAGGCGCCATCGCGTACCAGGCGCAGGAAGCGCTGCGCCTTGGGATCGCCCTTCCAGTCCCGCACCACGCTGATCCGCCGGCCATCGGCCAGGCGCAGGCCGGCGATATCCAGGGCGTTGGCCGTGGCGTGCTGACTGCGCCTCCCGCTGGCCCGGCCATAGATGTTGCGGCAGGCGAAGCTGCCATAGTGCTCCACCTCGGCCACCCGCTGGCCATAGACGGCTTCGGCGGCGGGTTGTAGCGCCTGCCGCTCGAAAAGCGCGAAGCTGACCGCCAGGGGGCAGCTGGCAAGGAAGCTGCCGCTGAGTCTTACGCCTTCGCCGCGCTGGACACGCACCGCCCGCTCCAGGGGACAGTCAGCCGAACCGGGATTACCGCGCAGCTCGCGATAGCTGAGCGCCGAGGTCGCCAGGGACGCGGCGCAATAGTCGGCATCGGCCTGCAGGCGCCATAGCTTGATCCGGGTGACGGGGTTGGTGGATGCCTGGATGTCCAGTGGCGCCCAGGGATTGTAGGCCGGCGGAATACGCAGCCAGCCCTGGTCGAAGGCGGTGTGTAGACCGCCATAGAGCAGGATGACGAGACCGAGCAGGTGTCTGGCTTTCATGCGGCGCGCCGGAAAAGGTTCGCGAAGAGCGAGACCTCATCAGACCGGAGCGGCGCGCGGGAATGCCGGAGAAAACGTCGCCAAACGTATCGCGTAAGGCAGCGCCGGCTAGAGCAGACCGAGTTGCTCGGTGTCGGCGGTGCTCAAGGCGGGCAACTCCGGCAGGCCGGGCAATCGTTCGCGCAGTTGGGCATGGAATCTCAGCGCCAGCTCGGGCGCCTGGCGATTATCCGGGGTATGGAGAAAGACATAGGGCGCCTTGCCCGCCTCGATCCAGTCCGCTACCCGGGTGATCCACTTGGCCAGGTAGTAGTCGTTGGCGGCCAGCTCCAGGCGGCCGATGAAGCGCACCTGGGGCTGCTCGCTGAACGCCAGGGCGCGCGCCGGTACTCGCGGCTTCTTGGCCTGGGCCAGGCGTACCGCCGGCTCACTCGGGTCGGCGCTGAACAGGGCGGCGGAATCCAGTCCAACGCGCTCCACGCCCAGCTCCATGAGCAGCCGGTTGAGGGCACGCTCGGTTTCGCCCTTGTCGAAGAAGGCCAGGTGTCGGACTTCGACGGCCAGGGCGCAGCGTGGGGCCATGGCCGAGAGAAAGACCCTCAGTTCATTGAGCCGGTCCGGACCGAAACCGGCCGGCAATTGCAGCCACAGCGGGCTGGCCCGCTCGCCCAGCGGCGCCAACAGGTCGAGAAAGGTGCGGGCGCTGGAAAGCTGTACCCGCAGATCCTCGGCATGGCTGATGTCCCGGGGAAACTTGGCGCAGAAGCGAAAGCCGCTGGGCATCAGCTCGGCCCAGCGGCGGATGGTGTCCGCCGAGGGCCAGGCATAGAAGGTGGTATTGCCTTCCACGGCATTGAACACCTGGGCATAGCGCGGCAGGAAGTCACCTGGACGCAGGCCATGGTAGAGGCTTTCGCGCCAGGCGTTATCGTTCCAGGAAGGACAGCCGAGAAAGTACGGCAGCATCAGGCGTAGAGATCGAGGCCCACGACGCTGGAAGAGCCATCGGGCTCTGCGCCAAAGGCAGCGGTGCTGCCATAGCTGGCCAGGGCCTGCTGGGCGCGACCGGTGAGCTGGCTGGCGAAACGGCCTTCCCGTTCACTGAGCACCAGACCATTGGTATCGCCACGGCCGGTATCGGTGGCAGCAGCCGCCTCGACCCGGCGCACAGGTGCGACATTGGGTTGGGGATTGCCCGCCGCCTCCTTGGCGATGGCATTCTGCCGGGCGTCCTCGTCCCGCGCCACTTCACGTACGGGTGTAACCGCGCGCGAAGAACGATTCAGGGGGTAGGCGGAGGAGGAATAGCCGCTGTCGATGCGCATGGCAGGTCCCGAACGGATGACGCTACTCTAAGTAGGGTCGAAAACTATGACAATCAAGAGCCAGACGTCCGTCACGATGGGCGGACGAGCGGTGTTCAGATCTTAGACGTCTGACCATTACCCCCTGGTTCCTTGCCATCAGACCGACTGTTTAGGAGTGGCGACCCGGTCACGCAGATAGACGGGTTGCGCGGCCTCGGACTCCGCCGACACGGCTTCGCCGCGTTGCCAGCCAGCGGCGGCCAGCACCGCCAAATCCCATGCATGGGGCAGCAGGGTGGCATCCCTCTCGCCGAGCGGCACGGCCATGCGACCCTCGTAGCCCCAACCGGTCCCGGCGCCGAACCAGTCGCCCGTGGCGTCTTCGGGCAGGGCGATGGCTTCGGGCGCCAGCACGGCTTCCGCGCCTGCCAGGACCATGGCCTCGCCTTCCAGGCGGTAGCAACCCCAGTAGACCTCGTCCATGCGCGCATCGATGGCCGCGGCCACCTGGGTCACGCCCCGCTCGCGCCAGGCGCGCTGGGCGATGATCGCTAGATTCGACACCGGCAGCACCGGCCGGTCCAGCCCGAAGGCGAGGCCCTGCACCACGCCGATGGCGATCCGCACCCCGGTGAAAGCGCCAGGACCACGACCGAAGGCGATGGCATCCACCTGCGACAGACTCATGCCGGTCTCGGCCAGCACCTCCTGCACCATGGGCAGTACCCGTTGGGCATGCAGACGTGGCGCGATCTCGTAGCGATGGATGATCTCGTCGCCCAGATGCAAGGCGACCGAACAGGCTTCGGTGGCGGTGTCGAGGGCGAGCAGGATGGACATGGGGGCGAATCCGCAACGATTAGGAGGGCTGCGCATTCTAGAGGAAGACGGGACCCAAGGGGACCCGCCCATCGCTCACGACACCAGGCCGGCGTCTTGAGCGGACCACCTGCGGGCGCAGGCGGTCGGAGTCGGGATCAGTTCAGGGCTTGCAGCACCTTGGCCGTGATGGCATCCACCGAACCCACGCCTTCGATGCGGCTGCATTTGGGCGTGCCCTGGGCAGCGCCCAGCTTCTGGTAGAACGCTACCAGCGGCTTGGTCTGGGAATGATAGAGCTCCAGGCGCTTGCGAATGGTGGCTTCGCGATCATCTTCACGCTGTACCAGCGGCTCACCGGTCACATCGTCGGTGTCGGCGATCTTCGGCGGATTGTGCTGGACGTGATAGACGCGGCCCGAACCCGGGTGCACGCGGCGACCGGACAGCCGCTGGACGATTTCCTCGTCATCGACGGCGATCTCCAGCACGTGGTCGATCTTGACGCCTGCGGCTTCGAGCGCCTCGGCCTGGGGAATGGTGCGCGGGAAGCCATCGAACAGGAAGCCCTGGGCGCAATCGGCTTCCAGGATGCGTTCGCTGATCAGGGCGATGATGATCTCGTCGGAGACCAGGCCGCCGTTGTCCATGATGTCCTTGACCTGCAGCCCCAGGGGCGTGCCGGCCTTGACCGCGGCACGCAGCATGTCGCCGGTGGAAACCTGCGGAATGCCGAATTTCTCAGTGATGAACCGGGCCTGAGTACCTTTGCCGGCACCGGGCGCTCCCAGCAGGATTACGCGCATCTGTTGCTCCTTAGAATGGTCTCGGACTGGCAGCCCGCGCAGGGCGCTGTCGCGATGATTGTTGTCGACGACACGAGACGGCCAAAGGGACCAACCATACACAGCGCCCCCTGGCCGCACAAGTTACCAAGCGTCGCAGGTACCGGGCCCGTCCAGACGACCCCGGGCACCGGCAAAAGCGACAGTCTGTTCAACCGGTATTACGCAGTCCCGCGGCGATACCGGCCACGCTCACCAGCAGGGCCTGATCGAGCGCCGCCGGCTGGCTTTCGCCCGCCGCCCGCGCCCGGGCCAGCAACTCGATCTGCAGCAGGTGCAGCGGGTCGAGATAGGTGTTGCGCACGGCGATGAACACCAGGGTTTCCGGATGGTGTTCGAGCAACTCCCCCTGCCCGGTCAGCCGCAATACCGCTACGCCCGCCTGGCGCAGCCGCTCGCGCAGCTGGCTGCCAAGCACCTGCAGGTCCGCCTCGACCAGGCGCTCGTCATACAGCCGTGCCAGTTCGGCCTCGGCCTTGGCCAGCACCATCTCCAGCATGTCGATGCGGGTCTGGAAGAACGGCCAGCGCTCACGCATCTCGCGCAGCAGTGGCGACTCGCCCCGCCGCTCGGCCTCTTCCAGCGCAGCTTCCCAGCCGAGCCAGGCGGGCAGCATCAAGCGGGTCTGGGTCCAGGCGAAGATCCAGGGGATGGCCCTGAGGCTTTCCACGCCTCCCTCGCGGCGCTTGGCCGGCCGACTGCCCAGCGGCAGGCGGCCCAGCTCCTGTTCCGGCGTGGCCTGGCGGAAATAGGTGACGAAGTGCGGATCCTCGCGCACCACGCCGCGATAGGACTGCAAGCTGTCGCGGGCCAGGCGATCCATCTGCTCGCGCCAGGCCGGCTCCGGGGCTGGGGGCGGCAACAGCGTGGCCTCCAGCACGGCGCCCAGATAGAGCGCCAGATTCTGCTCGGCGATGGCCGGCTGGCCGAACTTGAAGCGGATCATCTCGCCCTGTTCGGTGGTGCGGAACCGCCCGGCAACCGAGCCCGGCGGCTGCGACAGGATGGCCGCATGGGCCGGACCGCCGCCCCGCCCCACGGTGCCGCCCCGACCATGGAACAGCAGCAGTTCCACCTCGCGGCTGGCGCAGATCTCCACCAGTGCCTCCTGGGCGCGGTACTGGGCCCAGGCGGCCGTCAGAGTGCCGGCGTCCTTGGCCGAATCCGAATAGCCGATCATGACCTCCTGGGGTCCGGCCAGGCGCTCGCGATAGTCGGGCAGGTCCAGCAGGCTGGCGATGGCGGTGCCGGCGTGATCAAGGTCGTCGAGGGTCTCGAACAGGGGTACCACGCGCATCGGCTGGCGCACCCCGCATTCGCGCAGCAGCAGCTGCACGGCAAGCACGTCGGAGGCCGCGCCGGCCATGGAGATGACATAGGAGCCCAGGGCATCGGGCGGCGAGGCGGCAATGACGCGACAGGTGGCGAGCACCTCCTGGGTATCGGCGTCGAGCTCGGCGTCCTGGGGCAACAGCGGCCGCCGGCCACTCAGCTCCCCACGCAGGAAGTCCAGGCGCTGCTCCTCGCTCCAGGCGGCGTAGTCGCCCAGCTTCAGGTAGCGGCAGATGTCGGCCATGGCCGCGGCATGCCGCGCGGCGTCCTGCCGAATGTCCAGCCGGACCAGATAGAGCCCGAAGGTGCGCGCCCGGCGCAGGGTGTCGAGCAGGGAGCCGTCGGCGATGACGCCAAGACCGCAGCGCTGCAGGGAGTCGTAGCACAGCTGCAGCGGGGCGATCAGCTCGGCGTTGTCGCTGAGGATGTGACGGGCGCCGGCATGGGGGTCGGTGATCGCATGGGCGGCCCAGCTGCGGGTGATCTGCAGGCGTTCGCGCAGCACCTTGAGCACCTTGCGATAGGGCTCGGGGTGATCACCGGCCTGTTCGCGCAGGGCCGGACTCGCCGCCTGCATGGACAGCTCGGCGGCCAGCCGGTCGACATCGCGCAGATAGAGATCCGCGGCCATCCAGCGCGCCAGTAGCAGTACCTCGCGAGTGATGGCGGCGGTGACGTTGGGATTGCCGTCGCGGTCGCCGCCCATCCATGACGAGAAGCGCACCGGGGCGGCCGTCAGCGGCAGTCGTTGGCCGGTGCGTTCCTCCAGGCAGACATCCAGATTGCGCAGCAGATTGGGCACCGCCTGCCAGAGCGAATTTTCGATCACCGCGAAGCCCCACTTGGCTTCGTCCACCGGCGTCGGGCGCTGGCGACGGATCTCTTCGGTGTGCCAGGCCTCGGCGATCAGCCGGCGCAGCCGCGCCTCGATGGCGGCCACTTCGGCAGCGCTCAGGTCGCGATGATCGAGGGCGGCCAGCTGAGCGCTGATCTCGTCGTATTTCTGGATCAGGGTGCGCCGGGAGACCTCGGTGGGGTGGGCAGTCAGCACCAGGTCGATGTCCAGCGCCGCCACGCGCTCGGCCAGCTCCTGGCCGGAATGACCGGCCGCGCTCAGCCGCTCCAGCAACTCGGGCAGTACCTGCTGCTCGAAGGGTGGCGGCTCGTCCTCGGTGCGCCGTCTGACCTTGTGGTATTCCTCGGCAATGTTGGCAAGGTTGAGAAAGTGGCTGAAGGCCCGCGCCACGGGCAGCAGTTCGTCTTCGGCCAGGGTATCCAGGGTATCGCCCAATTGACGGGCGCCTTCCGCGGACCCGCCACGGGCGGCCTTGGCGCCCTTGCGAATCCGCTCGATCTTGTCGAGAAAGGCTGCGCCATGCTGGTCGGCGATGGTCTGCCCCAGGAGCTCACCCAGCAACCGCACCTGCTCGCGCAGGCGAACGTCGATTTCCACCATCTCGTGCTCCTTGAAAGTACCGGTTCGGACCTCACGGCAACCGCTGCGGTCTAGCGCAGAGGACAGCACCCTACTGCCACGGTTGCAAGCCCCGGTTTTTTGCAGGGTGCCCAGCCGTGATCGGGCTGACCATCCGACCTTTGCCTAACCTTTCCGGAGATACCATGAAGATTCGCGAACTCGCTCACCAATGGGAGCAGCAGACCCCCGCATCCGGCGCGACCCGCAGCTACCGTCTCGACCTGGAGCTGGAGACCGCTGCCCGTCTCGAAGCCCTGTGCGAGCTCTACCCCCAGCGCACCCCCGAAGCGCTGCTCAGCGAATTGCTGGCGGCGGCGTTCGAGGAACTCGAAGCCAGCTTTCCCTACGTCAAGGGGGACGAGGTGGTCGCCACGGACGAACTGGGCGACCCCTTGTACGCGGACGCCGGGACGACGCCGCGCTTCCTCGAGTTGGCGCGCAAGCACCTGCATCAGCTGCAGACGAAAGACGGCGTCTAGACGCCGACCTGCACCTTTACCTACGGCGCTACCGCTCTGCCAAGCACTTCGGCGTCGGGCGAAATTCGATAGCCAGTGAACATTCTTGGCGGATGAGCGGTCACAGGATCAGACCGCAGCGCTGGACGAGGGCTGGTTACCAGCGCCCACTACGGCCCCCAAAAAGGACCGGGCAGGGCTTTCTTCCACTTGCGGCTTTTACTGACAAGGCGCCCGCCCTGCCCGTGCCGGCGGCGTGCTTTTAGGATCAACAACGGAGCTTGAATCCATGAAGAGTGCCACTGCCCAAAAGTCCCTGTCCAAAGCCTGCACCCTGAAACTGGCAGCCCTCGCGCTGGGCAGCTCGCTGTTGCTGGCCGGTTGCGCCGGCAATCCGCCGACCGCCCAGATGGCCGTGACCCAGTCCGCCGTCAACGAGGCCGTCAGCTCCGGTGGCAACCAGTTCGCGCCCATTGAGACCAAGTCCGCCCAGGACAAGTGGACGCAGGCCCAGACCGCGCTCTCCAACGAGAAGTACGACGAAGCCAAGCAACTGGCCGAACAGGCCGAGTGGGATGCCCGTCTGGCCACCCGCAAGACCCAGGCCGCCAAGGCCGACGCCGCACTCAAGGATGCCCAGAACAGCATCCAGCAGATCCGTGAGGAAGGTCAGATCAACCTGCAGCTCCAGCAGAACCTGCAGAAGAAGGTCCAGCAGTAAGCGACCGCCCCTTTCCTCCCTTCACGAATTCAAAGGACGACCATCATGCGTAAACACATTCTGATCCCTGCCGTGTCGCTGCTCAGCCTGGCCCTGGCCGCGTGCTCCACGCCGCCCAACCCCAACCTGGAACAGGCCAAGTCCGACTATTCCGCGCTGGAGTCCCAGCCCCAGGCCGCCCAGCTGGCCGCCCTGGAAACCAAGGACGCCGGTACCTGGCTGCAGAAGGCCGAGAAGGCTTACAAGGACGGTGAAAACGAGAAGACCGTCGACCAGCTGGCTTACCTGACCAATCAGCGCATCCAGACGGCCATGCAGACCATCAAGCTGCGCATGACCGAAGCCCAGATGCAGAGCGTCGACGCCGAGCGCACCCAGGCCCGGCTGGATGCCCGTACCGCCCAGCTCAAGCAGCTGCAAGATGCCCTGCAGGCCAAGCAGACCGAGCGCGGCACCGTGGTGACCTTCGGCAATGTGCTGTTCGACTTCAACAAGGCCGAACTCAAGCCCCAGGGCTATGCCAATGCCCAGAAGCTGGCCGAGTACCTGAAGCAGAATCCCGAGCGCAAGGTGATCGTCGAAGGTTACACCGACAGCGTCGGCAGCGACTCCTACAACCAGCAACTGTCCGAGCGTCGCGCCCAGGCCATCCAGACCGCGTTGATCAGCGCCGGTGTCGAGCCGAGCCGCATCCAGACCCGCGGCTATGGCAAGGCCTTCCCGGTGGCCAGCAACAGCAACGCCTCCGACCGCGCGCTGAATCGCCGCGTGGAAGTGACCATCTCCAATGATGCCAACCCAGTCGCCCCGCGCATGTAATCTCTGCGTAGGACGACAAGACCCCGCCTAGGCGGGGTCTTTTTTGTCCGCAGCTCCTGCTAGCGGCGCTTGCCACCCAGCAGTGAGCCGAGCAGACCGCGTACCAGCTGGCGACCCAGCTGATTGGCCGCCTGCCGGGCCGCGCTCCTGATCGCCTGGCCAGCCAGTTCGCCTACCAGATCGCCCAGCGCACCGCCCTGCCCTTTTGGCGCCGTCTCGACCACAGGCGCCTCCGCGGGCAGGCGCTCGGCCTGACGGTCACGCAGGATCTCGTAGGCCGACTGGCGGTCCACCGGCCGGTCGTAGCGCCCCGCCTGGGGCGACTGACGAATCAGTGCCTGGCGCTCGGCTTCGCCCAGCGGACCGACCCGTGACTGTGGTGGCGCGATGGCCACCCGCTGGACCACCGCGGGAGTGCCCTTATCTTCCAGGCTGCCCACCAGGGCCTCGCCGATGCCAAGTTCGGTCAGCACCTGCAGGCTATCGAAGGCCGGGTTGGGCCGGAAGCCGTCTGCCACCGCACGCAGGGCCTTCTGCTCCCGGGCGGTGAAGGCGCGCAGGCCATGCTGGATGCGCAGCCCCAGCTGGGCCAGGATGGCGTCCGGCAGATCGGCAGGCGACTGAGTGACGAAATAGACGCCGACGCCCTTGGAACGGATCAGCCGCACCACCTGCTCCAGGCGCTCGCGCAAGGCCTTGGGCGTATCGCCAAACAGCAGGTGCGCTTCGTCGAAGAACAGCGCCAGTACCGGCTTTTCGGCATCGCCGCGCTCAGGCAGCTGCTCGAAGAGCTCGGCCAGCAGCCAGATCAGAAAGGTGGCATAGACCTTGGGTGCCTCGTGCACCAGCCGGGTGGCGTCGAGCAAGTGGATACGCCCACGGCCATCGGCCTCGGGGCGCAGTACGTCTTCCAGTTGCAGCGCCGGTTCGCCGAAGAAGGCCTCGGCGCCCTGCTGCTCCAGGATCGCCAGGCGCCGCAACAACGCCTGAGCCGAAGCGTTGGTGAACAAGGCGCGGTCTTCGCCAAGGATTTCGGGCTGTTCGCGCAAGTGATTGAGGACTGCCTTGAGATCCTTGAGGTCGAGCAGCAGCAGGCCTTCACGATCGGCCACCTTGAAGGCGGCGTGCAAGGCGGCCTGCTGGCTGTCGGTCAATTCCAGCAGATTGCCCAGCAGCAGCGGTCCCATCTCGCTCAGGGTAGTGCGCAGCGGATGGCCGCGCAGGCCATCGATGTCCCAGAGCGTGACCGGATAGGCCTGGGACTGATGCGGTAGCCCCTGGACAGCGATGCGCTCGGCCAGCTTGCCCTGGGGCGTGCCGGCTGCACCCAGGCCGCAGAGATCGCCCTTGATGTCGGCGGCTAACACGGCGACGCCCGCCTCGCTGAAGGCTTCGGCGAGGCGCTGCAGGGTCACGGTTTTGCCGGTACCCGTGGCCCCGGCGATGAGGCCATGGCGGTTGGCCAGCTTGAGAGGATGACCGAGGGGTTGACCATCGGACCGGGTACCAAGGATCAGCTGAGGCGTCGAGGGCATGGCGCAGCTCCGTAACGGTTCTGCGCCCAGCTTAACCCGAGTGCCGGCAGTGGTCAGGTGCGGTTGCGGATGCGCTCGACGATGGCGGTGGTGGAACTGTTCTCCACCAGACCGAGGATGCGCACCTCACCGCCGTAGCCCTGCACGATCTGGGCACCGACCACCTCTTCCACGCTCTTGTAGTCGCCGCCCTTAACCAGGACATCCGGCCGTACCTGTTCGAGCAGGCGCTCCGGGGTGTTCTCGCTGAAGGGAATGACCCAATCCACCGCGCCCAGACCGGCCAGCACGGCCATGCGCCGGTCGACGCTGTTGATCGGCCGCCCTGGCCCCTTGAGGCGGGTGACCGAGGCGTCGTCGTTGACCGCCACGATCAGACGATCACCCTGGGCGCGCGCCTGTTCCAGATAGGTCACGTGACCGGCATGAAGGATGTCGAAGCAGCCGTTGGTGAAGACGATGTTCTCGCCGTGGGCGCGGGCATCCTCGATGGCCAGCTGCAGCTGCTCCAGGGTCAGGACACCGCGCTCGGAGCCTTCCGAGCGCTGCACCGCGCGCCGCAGTTCGGGGGCGCTGATGGCAGCGGTACCCAACTTGCCGACCACGATGCCGGCGGCCAGGTTGGCCAGGGCCACGGCCTGGGGCAGCTCCTCGCCGGCCGCCAGGGCGGCGGCCAGGGTGGAGATCACGGTATCGCCAGCGCCGGTGACATCGAACACTTCGCGAGCGCGGGCCGGCAGGTGCAGTGCCGCCTGGCCAGGACGCAGCAGGGTCATGCCATGCTCGCCACGGGTCACCAGCAAGGCGCCCAGATCCAGGCGCGCCATTAGCTCATTACCCTTGGCGACCAGCTCGGCGTCATCGGCGCAGACGCCGACGATGGCCTCGAATTCGGACAGATTCGGCGTGATCAGGCTGGCGCCGCGATAGATGGAAAAGTCCTTGCCCTTGGGATCGGCCAGCACCGGGATATTGCGCGCCCTGGCCAGCTGGATCAGCGCCTGATGGTTTTTCAGCGCGCCCTTGCCATAGTCGGACAGCACCAGCACCTTGACCCCGGCCAGCATGGCGGCGGTGTCCGAGGCCAACGCCTGGGCATCGGTGTCGAAGGGCTCTTCGAAATCGACCCGGATCAGCTGCTGATGGCGACTCATGATGCGCAGCTTGACGATGGTCGGCTGCTGGGCGATGCGCTGGAAACGCACCTGTACATGGGCGGCTCTCAGGCTGTCGGTGAGGGCGTCGGCGGCCTCGTCCTGGCCGGTGACGCCAACCAGATAGGCTGGCGCGCCCAGGGCAGCGATATTGAGGGCGACGTTGGCCGCGCCACCGGGACGATCCTCGTGCTGGTCGACGCGCACCACGGGTACCGGCGCCTCGGGAGAGATCCGCGAGGTGGTGCCGTGCCAGTAGCGGTCGAGCATCACGTCACCGACCACCAGGACCGGCGCGAGATCGAAGCGAGGCATGGTCAGCTTCATAGGGACAGGCTCCAAAGCGCGAAAATGGCGGCGATCATAGCATAGGGGCCAAGGCGCCCCGGAAGCGCCTGCCAGTGGGGACGCCGGGCGCTCAGGGCGTGCGGCGGCTGATCCAGAACAGCTCGTGACGGCGCACGGCCTTGCGGAAGAACTCGTCTTCGCCGGTGCGCGGCCAGCGGCGCCCGGCCAGCAGCCACTGGATGGCGCGGCGCAGCCGTTTCTTGGCCGGCAGCGGCACCAGCAGGTCGTGCTGCATGCCCAGGGCCATGGCCTTGTCCAGCCGCCGTTCGGGCGTCAGCAATGGACTCCAGGGTACCAGCGGCGTGGGCGTTTCGATGGCCGGCGGCAGGGCAATGCCGCCCTCGGCCGGGCCCATGGGCCAACGATCGTTGTCGTGCAGGTGGTTGGCGTAGAGCAGTTCGAACTCGGGCTGCCAGTCGCTCGCGCTCATGGCTTCGCGCAGGGCCTGGGTGCTGGCCACGTGATCGGCATGGGGATCGATCTCCGGATGCGGCAGCACCACCACCTCGGGGCGGAAGTGCTCCAGCAGGGCCACCAGATCCGCCACCAGATTGGGCCAGGTCGGGGCGCCATCGGCATCCCCAGGCAGTGTCAGGGCGTTATGGCCACGAGCGCTGCGAACATCGCTGTCACCGGACTCGCGGGAGCCGAAGGCGGCATCCGGCGCCTGACGCATGGCCGGCAGTTGCAGACAATAGTAGCCCAGCTGGACGCAACGCTCCGGCGGCACGCCGCCCCACAGTGGGGTGGCCAGGCTGTCCCAGGTACGCAGCCGGCCCTTAAGTCGGGCGGCTGCGTGACGGTCGAGGCCCAGGCGCTGGTAGTGCTCGGCCTCGATCTCGCCCTGGGTCAGGGTGACGATGCTGGCTTCCCGTGCCTGGCTGTAGAGCCCGAACGCGGCCAGCTCGGCGTCGTCTGCGTGGGGCGCGATGACCATCACCCGCTTGGCGCTGAAATCCGGTTGGGCGAAGACGTGCAGACGCAGCTCGCCTTGCAGGCGACAGAAGCGGGTCCAGAGGTGCAGCTCGCCACGGCGCAGGGCCTCGGCGTAACCGCTGAGATTGACATAGCGACGTCCGGCCACGCCGCGCTCGAAGTCCTGACGGTCGCTATCGTCGCCCGCCCGCAGCCGCACCTGGGGATCCAGCAGTCGGCCGAGCCAGCCGGCACGCAAGCGGCATTCCATGAACAGCGTCAGCTCGCCCGGCGGCAACTCCACTGCCGCCAGCCGGCCCTGTTGCAGATGCAGGCCCAGCACCAGGGTATCGGCGGGGAACTGGTAGCTGTAGTTGTCGCGCGGCGAATAGAAGAGGTGATCGGCGAACCAGGCCTCGTGGCCGAGCCAGACCAGCAGCGCCAGCAGCGGCGCGCTCCACCAGGGTCCCAGCAGCAGACAGCCGAGCAGCACCCCGACGATGACCAGCAGGGCCAGCCGCTTGTGCCGGCGATGACGTTTGAGCAAGGCTTGTTTGCGGGCGCTCATCTCAGCTCTCGAAGACGGTGACGCGGTGGCACCAGCGATCCTTGTAATCGCGGTCGGCACGACCGAAGGAGTAGCGTAGCGCCTTGCCCAGGGTCCGGGCATCCTGCCAGGCGGCCTGGGTGTTCAGATAGGTGAGGACGCTACCGGGACTCAGGTCGCTGGAAGCGGGGTCGACACCGCCGTTGACGTACTCGACGCTGATCCATTCAGGCGCTTCCACCCGATAGAGCACCTGGATGGCCACGGGGCGCTCGCCGAGCATCAGCAGCGAACCGGTCATGAACTCCCGCAACAGGGCGAACACCTCGGCCAGGCGCTCCTTGCCCGGCACCTCGAAGCCCCAGCGCGCCTCGAACAGCTCGGCATAGATCCGCGCCTGCTCGGTGCTATCCAGTTCGACCATGGGTATGGCGCGACCGCCAGCATCTTCAAAGAGCCGCTGCTCGCGACGCTGGTTGTAACGGAATTTCTTCGACCAGGCTTCCGGCTCGCGGAGCATGGCCAGCTCTTCGCTCTGCCGCCGCAGACCGGCGAAGCGCTCGTCGCACAGCGGCGACAGGTAGCGGGCGCGCTGGCGCAGGGGGACAGCAGCGCCCGAGGCGGCAGGCAGGATGATCTCGGCGTTGCCCAGGTCGAACAGGGCGCGCTGGCGGCGTTTCTTCAGCACGGTGCGCGAGAGCGCCAGTTCGCGCCCCCAACAGGGCACCGCGGCCTGCCAGCCGTCCTCGCCGGGCCAGCCCAGGTAACGCACCGGAATCCCGGCCAGCTCGGCCAGGCGAGCGATGATCTCGGGATGAGTCGCGACACTGCCGCCATGGCGCTGCCAGGTGGCGGCGTAGTCGGCGGCGGAAATCGTCGTCCAGCCGCGTTCGCGCCAGAAACGGAATCTATTCAGCATGGGACGCGGGCGCCGCAGGGGCGACTTCCTCGAATTGCTTGGCGTGCAGGCGCGCGTAGTAGCCATTGAGCGCCAACAGCTCGTGGTGGCTACCGCGCTCGACGATGCGGCCGTTGTCCATGACCAGGATCAGGTCGGCCTTCTCGATGGTCGAGAGGCGGTGGGCGATCACCAGGGTGGTGCGGCCCTGCATGACCCGGTCCAACGCCGCCTGGATGTGGCGCTCGGATTCGGTATCCAGCGCGGAGGTGGCCTCGTCGAGGATCAGCAGCGGCGCGTTCTTCAGCAGCGCCCGGGCGATGGCCAGCCGCTGACGCTGACCGCCAGAGAGCAGCACGCCGTTCTCGCCGACCTGGGTGTCGTACTGCTGCGGCAGGCGCTGGATGAATTCGTCGGCATAGGCCGCCTCGGCCGCCGCCTTGACCTGGTCCATGGGCGCCCCGGCCAGGTCGCCATAGGCGATGTTGTTGGTGACGCTGTCGTTGAACAGGGTGACATGCTGGGTCACCAGGGCGATGTGCCGGCGCAGGTTGTTCAGTCGATAGTCCTGGATCTCCAGGCCATCGAGGAGGATCTCGCCCTCTTCATGCTGGTAGAAGCGCGGAATGAGATTGGCAAGGGTCGACTTGCCACTGCCCGAGCGGCCCACCAGGGCCACCATCTGCCCAGGCTCGGCGGCGAAGTCGATCCCTTCCAGTACGGGCTTGTCGGTGCCCGGGTAACGGAAGGTCAGGTTGCGTACTTCCAGGCGACCCTGGACGCGCTCGCGCTCTTCGCGGCCATCGTCACGCTCGGCGGGCTCGTCGAGCTGTTCGAAGATGCTTTCCGCACCGGCCACGCCGCGCTGGATGGTGGAGCTGACCTCGGAGAGCTGGCGGATCGGCTTGGGCAAGAGGCCGGCCATGGTGATATAGGCCACCAGGTCACCGGCGGAGGCATCGCCGCGCAGCCAGAGCACCAGGAACATCAGCACCGCCATGGCCGAGTAGATCACCAGCTGCAGCATGGGCGTATAGACCGCGCCGGTCTTGGTCATGGTCAGCTGCTTGTCGGTGTTGGCCATGCTGGAATCGAGGAAGCGCTGCTGCTCGTAGGTCTCGCCGCCAAAGCTGCGCACCACCCGATAGCCCTGGATGGCCTCGGAGGTGATGTGGGTGACGTCACCCATGGCTGACTGGATCTTGCTGCTCTGCTTGCGGAACTTGCGGCTGGCGCTGGTCACCATCAGGGCGATCAGCGGCAGGATGGCGACCATCACCAGGGTCAGCTTCCAGTTCATCCACAGCAGGGATGCGAACAGGAAGATCACGGTCATGCCCTCGCGGATCACCACCTTGATCGCCTCGGTGGCGGCGCCGGTGACCATGGTGACGTTGAAGGTGATGCGCGAGATCAGGTGGCCCGAGTTGTTGGCGTCGAAATAGCGATTGGGCAGACGCAGCATGTGGTTGAACAGCGCCACCCGCAGGTCGTGCACCAGGCCGAGGGAGACCCGCGCCAGGAAGTAGTTGCCGAGAAAGGAACCGACACCCTGCCAGGCGGCGATCAGGATGATCATCAGCGGCACCGCTTGTACCAGGTGCAGGCCACCGACGATGGGCCAGCCCGGAAACATGGAGGCGTTGGGATTGTTCAGGCCATCGACGAAGTACTTGAGGATGCCGGCCAGCATCGGCTGGGTGGAGGCGAAGATCAGAAAGCCGACGATACTCAGGGCGAACATGCCGATGTAGGGCCGCACGTAGCCGAGCAGGCGGAAATAGATCTTCAGGCTGGAAGTCTGTGCAGGGGAGTCTTGGCTCATGGTCTCGTCGTGACGCAAAACCACAATATTAGCACGGGCGTCTAGCCCTCTGAACGACGCTGACTGACCAACGCCCCAAGAGACACCTAGCGTGGTATCTGCGCAAAGCCCGTTGCCCTATGGAAGGCCAGGGCTAAAACGTGTTCGGTACCTTCTTCGAGGGGACAAGCAATCAGGCCGGCGACACTGATTAAGGCACCAAGCATCGTTACACCCTGAGCTTTGTCTTCATGCACCTTTGCCATCCTCAGCCCTCGCCGCCGGAGAAATGGCACATGCTCCAAAAGTCAAGAAAACCCACCAAGAGCCGATCAGCAGGGACTGCGATCCGGGAGAGCTACAATGGGCAGGTGTTGAGAATTAATCATCACGGGCGCTTATCTGGCATACCTATCTGTGGCTTGCGACTCACTCAGTCCTTTGGGCAATAGAGAGCCTCGCTTGGATATAGTGCATCGCCATGTCCGTCTGCACAGACTGAGGGCAACGAGGAATGCTAGCGGGCCAAATGCCCTTGGCGAGCATGGACTCTTCTGGACAACCAGCAAGATCACTCAGTGCGCTATCCCACCAGACCTCCCGACAAACGCGGGAGTAACTATCTTCTGGAACCAGACAGCCATAGAGCAATTTGCGGGCCGCACGCGCCTGCGATCCTCTCAACCTACGAACGAGCCATTTAATGTGCAGCCTGTCCCAGAGCCTTGGTACAGGCTTGCCTAATGGAACCTCTTGCCAGTGCCGCAGCAGCGCCGGGGTAAAGACCTCGCCGTAACGGTCAAAGAAGTACGCCAAACGCAAATGCATGAATTTCTTCTCGGCGTAGTAATGATGAATGACTCCCCGCCCTTCCGTGATGCGAAGATCAGTCAAACTGAAAGACAACGCGATCTGTTCCAGAGTGTGAATCTGGGCAGCATGGGCATGCCAAGCATCAATCAGCTTGATCGCTTTATCGACCCGCCCCCGATGCTCCGCATGTAGACCACAGATACCGCTGTTATAAAGCCAGCACCCATCGACAGGCTCCATCCCCTGAGCGGCAAGATCCATGGCAAAAGCCTTAAACACCGGCTTACGCCGGGCGTCATCCCAGGCCCACTCCCGCTCGTCTAGAACGACGTGTGTAGCGTCTAAGCTTTCAAACAGTATGCCTGGATCCCCACAGACCACGGTGTCACTGTCGAGAAAAAGCGTCTTTTCTGCCAATGGCAAAGCTGAGGCTATGGCGCAGGCCTTGGCCCGATGCACATAACCATAGGTGCCACGCCACGCATTCAGCTGGTCTGATTCGATAGGAAGCAGGTCAACAGGCCAGCCCTGATAGTCTCCGGGCCGATCGGTGATGATCCGGATCACGACGTCGCTTCGCCCCCTCAGCCAATGTAGAGCACTGAGCAAGCTGAATTTCAGTTCCTGTCGGTAGGCACGAGTGCCGCCATGAACGAAGTAGAGAAGCTGTTGCAAATTCGACCCGACCTTCAAGATGCAAAGGCAAGCATTTTAATGTGAACCATGCTGCCGTGCTCGCTGCACGCCCTCATAAACGACTAGGCATTGAGGTAATATGCTCTGCTTGATAGTAGCGGGCTGCCCATGAACCCAATTGAAAACCAACAGTTTCTCGAATTACGCAAAGGCGCACGAGTGGTGGAGGAGGACGCCCACGGGGAGAAGGTCCTGCAGCTGCCTGATGGCACCTACTTGAAGCTGTTCCGCCGCAAGCGCCTATTGACTTCTGCAGCCCTTTACCCTTACGCACAGCGTTTTGCCGACAATACGCGGCGTCTGGCCCTCCTCGGCATTCCTTGCCCCCACATCCTGGCGGTCTACCGCATAGCTTCCATCCTTCGCGATGCCGTTCATTACGAGCCGCTGCCTGGGCAGACCATTCGCGAACTACTTACAGAAGACAATGCCGAGTTGCGCGTGCAGCTTGCTCGCTTCATAGCAACCCTACACGAACACGGCATCTACTTTCGCTCGCTGCACTTGGGCAACATCGTCTTGACGCCCGCGCGCGCGCTAGGGTTGATCGATGTTGCGGACCTACGCTGCCTTGATGCCCCCTTATCCAGGCGCATGCGTCTACGCAATTTTCATCACTTATTGCGCTACCCACAAGATAGCGCCTGGCTACTCCAGGATGACGCCTTGACGTTCATCCAGGCCTACCTGGCCTCATCGTCAATCCAATTGAAAGCAGAAGCCTTCTGGCGGCAATTGGGCTCAATCGGAAAATCCGCGCCATGATGCGTTACGATCAGTTTCGCCCTGCCGCTGTACGTGCGTATTCAGCCAATTGGCTGATCCGCTATCTGCTACCCCTAGGCTGGCTTGCCCTAACAACCGGTATGTTTTGGGTTGGCGACCGATCACTCTATCACAAGGTGTACTACGGCCTTCTGGCCACCCCGGCCCTGTTGCTGGCATGCCTTTGTCCGCGCCAGACCGCAGGCCTGTGGTCCGAGCCCATCCTGCAGGCCTTCACACCCTTCGCGCTGTACATTGCTATCACCCTGGCCTGGTCGACCAATGCAGAAGCCTCGTCACTCAAATACCCCCTTTATATCCTGATGCTTTTCGTGGCCTTAGGCCACTTGGTGCTTAACGATGCCAAACCCCTTCTACAGGGAACGTTGCTTGCAGCCCTCATAGCGCCCTTGAGTGCCCTTGCAACGCTAGGCTGGTGGGTACATCAAGGCGCTACGGATCGGCTGACAGGCTACGGCGCGCTCTATAATCCCCTGCTGACGACACATGTGTATGGCTTCTACACCGCACTATGGCTAGGCGTATGGTGTTCCAAGATCAGACTTCCTGCTGTCCTGCCTTTGATAGCCATAGGCATCTTGATGACGCTGATCATCTCAACCGGATCACGCACCCCACTTCTGGCACTGGCTGCCTGCATGATCTGGCTGATCTTAGCTGCGCCCAATAAACGCAGCTTAGGTAGTACAGGCTGCGCATTGTCGATTGCAGGTCTGCTGCTATGGTTAGACCCGGAGACCATCCTGCAGCGAGGGGTATCTTTCCGCCCGGCGATTTGGCAGGAAGCCTGGCGCCAAATTCAGGAAGCCCTCTGGTTTGGTCATGGCTTCAGTGCGCCCATGGTCGTTCGCGTGCCAGGCCTTGAGGAAACCTTGGCTGACCCACACAACCTGACGCTCGGGGTGCTATATCAGAGCGGCATAGTAGGCGGCGTATTCTGGCTGTTGCTCTATGGCGTGGCACTTTATCAAGCCTGGATCAAGAGGCATGCGCCTCTGGTGCTGGCAGCAGCCACTACCTTGATCTTCGGTCTGATGGCAGGGATGACCGAAGGTAGCTCCTTTATGTCACGCCCAAAGGAGCACTGGTTTCTGATCTGGATACCTTTTGGCCTTCTGTTTGCCGCACTCCTGCATCAGCGCCTTAACATTGCCAAGAGCTCAGGGAATTAGGAGTCTTAATAAGCCGCGGCAGGTCTTGCGCCCCCACAAGGAAGGGGGCAGCTGCCGCAGGATTTGCCAGGCCAGAGTCTTATTGCTTTTGGCAGCCTTGAGAAACATCGAGTTCATGAATCGTCCCCGCACCTCCTGATAGCGAGGATGATCAGAGAAACGATCGTAGGTCCTGACCAAATTCTCATACATGAACGGAAGGTTCTTGTATGTATTATTAGCATGCTTGCGATACCGCGCCAAAACATCAGGAAGAATATCTATAAAATAGCCCGCCCGGAGTATGCTAAGGGTAATGTAGACATCTTCCAAACGGATACTCGTATCAAAACAACCAACATCAATCAGAGCCTCTCGCCGGAACATTTGGGTCGCAACCATAGGGCCCGGTTTTCGATCAAGGAAGAGATCATCAAAATCTAATCGACGAAATGGCAAATCGCGCTGTTTTTGTTCGCGCTCAGGATAAAGACGACCCTCACTGTCTATAATCTCTACATTGGCCGCACACAACCCCACTTCCGGCTTGCCCGCAAGATACTCAACCTGTCGCTGCAGTCGCTGAGGAAGCATAATGTCATCAGAACCGAAAGGGACAATGAAAGAGCCCTTGGCCCGGGCAATTGCTTCATTAAGGGTTCTGCTGAGCCCCTGGTTCTGCTGAACCCTGAAGTCGAAACCGTAACGCCGCTGCAGGAGCTGGATGCGCTGGACACTATCATCACTGGAGCCATCATCAACAACCAGCAGCTCAACGTGCGGGTAGGTTTGCGCCAAAACACTGGCAATGCTTGCTTCAATGTACTGACCGTGATTGTACGACGCTATAATAACCGTAACCAACGGCATCTCGCCATCGCATGAGGCTGTAGATATTTTTTCGCTATTCATGAATTAGCCATTCACTTTGCAATAATGCATCAAGTGTTTTCTTACTTCAGCCCGGCGTTTACCTAGTAACTTACCGACGACATTTTTATCAAGCCACCCCAACACCTCAGCAGGATCCGCCCCCTTTTCCAAGGCGTTATCGAGTGCCTTTTCCCACCAAACAGACGCACAAGCCGCATCAAACTCATTCGAGTATGGATAACAACCGTAAATAACCTCACGAACGAACTGGCGGCATGTAACTGGCAATGCTCGGATCGCCATACGATAGGCTAAACGCGTAGCTGTCGGTGGTCGCGGAAGAACATCGGTAACTAGTAGTGTATCGGCCACCGCCTGCTCACTCAGAGGCTCCTGCCAGTGCTTGGCATTCCAAGCCTGGACTTTGGCACGAAACAATTTTTTTCGACTCCAATAGTGATGGATGACGTCGGTACATTCGGCTAGCTGCAAACCCGCAACCCGAGCTGAAACGGCCAGCGAGAACTCTTCAAGGGTATAAGCCTGTTCGCTTTCAGCATAGTACTCATCCATCAGCTGCAGTGCGTGCTGCAGTACTGCCCCATCCGCTTGAGTCAGACCTATAACGCCCGAGTTGGTCATTCGCATGCCATCGTCCGCCAAGCCCTTGCTCTGCAACGTGCCCGCTAGCAATTGATAAAGTGGCTGTTCGCGTATTTCTCCATAAAGGGGACCTAAGGCATTGCATAGCAGCTGACCCGGCATGACACGCTCGAAGAGCTGTAGCGGAGATTCGCGAAAGAACGTATCAGTATCAATCAAAACAGCTGTCGATACTTCTTGGAGGGCCTCAAGCAGAATGGCGTGCTTCGCCCTGAAAACATAGTGGGTCGGTGCAGTAAGCGATTCGCGCCTGGCGAGAGAAAAGTCCACCAGCTCGACGGGAAGCCCAGCATAGGGATTAGGATCGTCAGTGTAGACACGTATGCTTAGCTTAAGAGACGGCGTCTGCCTGGCCCTAACAATAGCGCTGGCGATACTGAACCGCGCCTCTGCGTGGTAGGTCGGCGAACCGAACACCAAGTAGATCAGCAAAGGGGACATCCATAAGACTCCAAAAACGAAAGATGCGTGACCTAACTAAAGCCAAGAAAAATGCCGGGCCAGCCAGCCCAGTAATCCCTTGGAAACTTTGGAAGGGCGTAACTGCTCTTCCACCTGCATGATCACATTTCGCCCCAATTTTCCAAAGCCGAACCGGGATGTTGCCAGACCACGCCCGGCAAATGCGATACTGGAAGCCAGAACCGGATCCCTGCGCAGCCCTGCGAGTTTTTCGCGCAACTCGTCCAGCGAGCGATAGAGCACCACGTTGACGCCATCCTCGAACCCCAGCGCGCGATTCTCCTCTTCGCCCTGATCAAAGGTGAAGAGCACGCAGCCGCAGGCCATGGCCTCGAAGTTCTTGATCATGTATTCGCCCATGCCGACATCGGCGCCGACAAAGAAGCGAATGCGATTGAGCGTCTGCAGGTATTCGTCGCCCGAGCGGGTCTTGGTGATCAGTAACGGCTCGACCTTGGCCAAATCTTCCAGCAGCTGCTTGCGCCCGCTGTAGGCCACGCTGCCCAGGCTGCCGACGAAGCCCAGTTCGATGTCACGTTCGAGCCCGAGGTCGCGCAGGCGGCTGTCGTCGTAGCCCTTGGGCACGAAGACGGCATCCACTCCCTCCTCCCGCAATCGGCGCGCCACGCCGGCGCCGGAGACCAGCACGCGCACGTGGGGCATGGCCTGGTAGTAGCGGCTGAATTTGCCGGTGTACTTGCAGGGAATGAAATTCTGGTAGGCGTCGTGCTCCAGCTCCACCAGATTGGGCAGGCTGCGGATGAACGAGACCTGCTTGAGCTGTTTCTTGAATCTGAGAAACAGCAGGATGCGATCGTATTGCTCGGGCCGGGGCACGGCACGGCGGAAATAGCCGCGCAGATCGGCCTGTTCCTCGTCGCTCAGCCAGCGCAGGTCGCAATCGCACTGGGCGGCGATGCTGGCATAGAAGTGGTCCAGCAGGATGCGTTGCTCCTTCTGGACCAGGAACAGGACTTTCACGGCGCCGGGGCCTTGAAGGCGGCGACCATGGGCAAACGCCAGAAGTCGCGGCGCACGGCCTCATCGGAGAAGCGCTCGGCCAGGCGTTCGCGCATGTGCTGCACGCAGGCACGTCGCTGGCTCGGCGCCAGCCGACCCAGATGCTGCAGGCCCTGACCGAGGGCTTCGGCGTCCCCCAGGGGGAAGAGGAAGCCGACGCCTTCGACGATCTCGCGGGCGCCACCGCAGGAGGTGGCGATCAGCGGCACGCCGGCGGCCATGGCTTCCAGCAGGACCATGCCGAAGGGCTCGTGATCGGAGCTCAGGGCGAAGACATCGAAGGCCTTGAAATACCGCCGTGCGCCTTCCACCTGACCCAGGAAGACCACCCGGTCGGCAATGGCCAGTTCGCGAGCGAGGTCCTTGAGGTCGTCTTCCAGGCGGCCCTTGCCGAGAATGGCCAGCAGGGCGTTGGCCGGAAGGGTCGGCAGGGCAGCGGCGAAGCCGCGCAGCAGCGTGGCCTGGTCCTTGTCCGGGTGCAGGCGGCCGACGTTACCGACGATCCAGGCCTCCTGGGGCAACTTGAGCTCGGCGCGTGCCTGATCGGCCGGCAACAGCTCACGCTCCACCGCCTCGACATCCAGGCGGTTGTAGAGGGTCTCGATACGCTCGGCCGGCCAGTCCTTGAGGCGCTGGCGGATCTCGTCGCGCACCGCATCGGAGACTGCCAGGAGCGTCAGGCGCTTGCTCATCAGCTTGGCGAACAGCCGGCGACCGACTCGGTCGTAGTCGCCAAAGGCGTGGTGGACGCCGATCACCGGCAGATTGGTGGCCAGGCAGGCGATCCAGATCGGCTTGAAGCGATGGGCGATGACGAAGCGGATGCCCCGCGAGCGAACGATCTCGCGCAGCGCCTGGATGGCGCCAAGCTTGAGGCCACGCACGTCGCGTGAGGAATACTCTAGGAACAGCACTTCGTCGCTGCCGCAGCCGGCGGCCACCTCGGCATCGGCGGTGCCGGTGAGAAAGACCGTGGTGACGCGATAGCCGCTGCCCGCGAAGAGGCTGGCGGTCTGGCGGGCGCAGTCGAGAAAGGGACCGTCGTAGCCATGACAGAACTGCAGCACTCGCGGTTCGGCGGAACGCGTCATAGGCCGGCCCCCTCCTTGATCACCAGGACATCTTCCATGATCAGGTACTGCAGATCCGAGCCGAAGAACATGTTCAGGGCGTCGGTAGGCGAGCAGACCATGGGTTCGCCGCGGCGGTTGAGCGAGGTATTAAGGGATACGCCGTTGCCGGTGAGCTTTTCCAGCTCGACCATGAGGTCGTACCAGCGCGGATTATGGCGGCGCTCCAGCACCTGGGCGCGGGAGGTACCGTCTTCGTGGACCACCTCGGGCACCCGGTTCTTCCACTCCTCGTTGACCTCGAAGGTAAAGGTCATGAAGGGCGAAGGGTGATCGACCTTGAGCATCTGCGGCGCCACGGTATCGAGCATTGACGGGCAGAACGGGCGCCAGCGCTCGCGGAACTTGATCTGGGCGTTGATGCGGTCGGCCACGCCCGGCACGCTGGGGCAGCCGATGATGGAGCGACCGCCGAGGGCACGCGGACCGAACTCCAGGCGACCCTGGAACCAGGCCACCGGATTGCCGGCCACCATGATCTCGGCGATGCGCTGAGGCATGTTGTCGATCCGCTCCCACTTGGGCGCCTTGGGGTGACGAGCGCAGGCGGCGATGACGTCTTCGTTGCTGTAGCCAGGGCCGAGATAGACGTGCTCCATCTTCTCCACCGGCACGCCACGGGCGTGGGAGACGTAGGCCGCGGCGCCAACGGCGGTACCGGCATCGCCCGAAGCGGGCTGGACGAACAGTTCCTTGACCTCGGGACGGGCGATGATCTTCTGGTTGAGCTTGACGTTGAGCGCGCAGCCGCCGGCAAAGGCGATCTTGCCGGTTTCGCGGATGATGTCGCCCAGGTAGTAGTCCATCATCTCCAGCGCCAGGCGTTCGAACAGCGCCTGCATGCTGGCAGCGTAGTGGATGTAGGGATCGTCGGCGATGTCGCCTTCGCGCTTGGGCCCCAGCCACTCGATGAGCTTGGGCGAGAAGTAGTAGCCCTTGCCCTTTTCCTTGTAGCGACGGAAGCCGATGACGTTAGCGTAATCGGTGTTGATGATCAGCTCGCCGTTCTCGAATTTTGCCAGGCGCGAGAAATCGTACTTGCTGGCGTCGCCATAGGGCGCCATGCCCATGACCTTGAATTCGCCGTCGAGCATCTCGAAGCCGAGGAATTCGGTGAGGGCGCCATAGAGGCCGCCCAGGGAGTCCGGATCGTAGAACTCCTTGATCTTGTGGATCTTGCCGTTCTCGCCGTAGCCGAAGAAGGTGGTGGCGTACTCGCCCTTGCCGTCGATGCCGAGGATGGCGGTCTTCTCGCTGAAACCCGAGCAATGATAGGCACTGGACGCGTGGGCCAGGTGGTGCTCGACGGCCTCCAGCTTGACCTTCTTCAGGTCGAAGCCCAGTTGCACCAGGCACCACTCGATGCGCTTCTGGTAGCGGTGGTAGCGGCGATTGCCGAACAGGATGGCGTCCAGGGCACGATCCGGGGCATAGGCGTAGCGCTTGGCGTAGTGCCAACGGGCTTCACCGAAGAGGCTGATGGGCGCATAGGGGATGGCCACCACGTCGACATCGGCGGGGGTGATCCCGGCCTGCTCCAGGCAGAACTTGGCCGACTCGTAGGGCATGCGATTCTTGGCATGCTTGTCGCGCACGAAGCGTTCTTCTTCCACCGCGGCGATCAGCTTGCCGTCGATGTAGAGCGCGGCGGAGGGATCGTGGCTGAGGGCGCCGGACAGGCCAAGGACGGTCAGGGACACAGGTAAAGCCTCTGTACAGGGCGAAGCCAGGGGAGTTCGCCGGGGTTTCGCGAGGCCGCTGCAGGCCCGCCTCGCCTCAAAAACGGCGAATTATAGCCGTTCAGGCAGGCCACGGGTAATGGCCGCACGCCGGACCGGGGCTTAGCGCACGGCGATTCAGCCCCGGTACAGATGACGGTACGCCGGTCAGGCCGGCGGCAGGCGCGCGTCGAGCAGGCGATGCAGGGCACTGTCAGCCGGCCAGTTGCGCAGCAACCGGGCACGATCGCGGGCATAGGCACCAGCGTAGGCCCGGTCGCTGTCATGGGCCTGCAGGGCGTCGAGGTCGATCACCAGCCAGCGGCCGTCGTGCCAGATCAGGTTGGTGCCCTTGAAGTCGCCATGGCCGAGGCGCTCCCGACGCAGGGCGTCGACCAGCGCCAGCAGGGCGTCCAGCTCGGCCGTCGGCGGTGCGGAATCCACGTAGGGCGCGAAGCGCTCCAGCAGATTGGGCCCGTCGACGAAGGGCGTCACCAGATAGGCCCGCCCGCGCAGGCCGAGGAAGCGGCGCTCGCGCACGGCCAGGGGTTCCGGCGTGGGAATGCCGAGAAACAGCAGCCGATGCCCTTCGCGCCAGCTGTGCCAGGCCCGGCTCGGTCGCCAGAAACGCGTCAGCCAGTGGCCGAAGCCCTTGATGTTGTATCTCTTGAGCACGAGGTCCTGACCCTGCCAGGGCAGCCGGGCCACGGTGGCGGCGCCGCCATCCTTGAAGGTCGGCAGCCCGGCCAGGGCCGCATCGGGATCGGTCAGCAGGCCTTCCAGGCGGCTAAGCCAGGTGCGCCGCACGGCGATTAGCCCAAAGGCGCTACGGGTGACGGCGAACAGGGTGCACTCCCGGCCGCTCTTCTTGAGGTAATCGGTCAGGCGCCAGCGACGGATCTCGGCGGTCCGCGCCAGCAAGGCCTCCAGGCGCAAGGCGTGCTCGGCATTGACCAGCAGGTAGTGGATCAGCAGCTCTTCCAGCTGGGCATCCAGGGCGGCAGGCAGCTGGGCGAAGAACACCGCCAGGTTCTCCTGCACCCGCGCCTGGGACAGCGGCTGGCCGACCGTTTCGGCCTGGATGTCCGCCGCGTCTATGACCAGTGCCGCGCCATCCTTGACCAGCAGGTTGTCGAGATGCAGATCGGCCTGCCAGAGGCCCTGGGCGTGCAACCGCGCCAGGGTGGCGAGGGCCGTGCCGAGCAGGTCGTTCTGCGCGGATGACAGGGGCGGCTCGCCGGCGATCCGCTGCCAGAGGTGCTCGACGCTGGGCGCCGCCTCGATGAAGTCGAACAGCAGCCAGGCGCCCTGCCCGCTCGCCTCGCCGCTGTCGAGCAGCGCTGGGGTCGGCGCCCCGGCGGCGGCCAGCAGGCGACAGCCCTCGCGCTCCCGGGCGAATTGCCGGGCGGCGCGCTCGCCCACCAGCAGCTTGGCCAGCACCCGCCGCCCCTGCCAACGCGCTTCGCCGACATAGCGCTGGCCGGGCAGCACCCGCAGCAGCGACAGCAGCTCCAGCTCACCGCCGGGCAGCTCGATCCCCAGTGGCAGCGTCGGCGCACGGCCGGCTTTGGCCAGCTGTTCCAGGGTCATGCCTTTCGCTCCTTGTGACGCCGGCGCCCCGCCAGGCGGCGACTCCAGTCACGCACCGCGGCGCTGTCCTGGGGTTGTTGCAGGTAGCTGGCCAGGAGTCGCGCGACGTCCTGCTCGCTCCACTCGGGCGCACGGCGCAGCAGGGGTTCGAGATCGCGCAGGCGATCACGCCGGCCGAACAGCAGCGGGCGGGTCTTTTCCAGATCGATCAGCCGCGCGACCAGGCCTTCGCCCTGGCGTTGCAAGAAGAGGTGCTTGGGATAGAAGCAGCCATGCACCTGGCCAGCACCGTGCAGGCGCCGGGCCAGGTCACCCACAGCGACCAGCACCGCCTGGCGCTCGTCCGGGGCCAGGTGCGGCCAGAGGCGCAGCCAGCTGTCGAGGTCGCGCCAGTCGTCCAGCGCACGGGTCACCAGGATGGCGCGCCAGCCTTGCTCATCGCGGCGCTCGCCGTAGTAGGCCAACTCCAGCGCGGGGATGCCACGCGCGGCGTAGCGGCGGATGTTGCGGCTCTCGCGGGCAAAGGTCGGCTCGCCCAGGGGACGGGCCAGGGTGCGGGTCAGGTAATCGCGCTGGCGCTTGAGGTAGTAGCCGTGCCCAGCCACATCCAGGCGAAACACCTGGCTGAAGCCGCCACGGCCGCGATTGGGCTCGTCCACCGCGGCCAGCTCCAGCGCCCATAGCGCCTCGAAGCTGTCCAGGCCCTGGCCGGCCAGCACGGCCTTGTCCTCGGCCGCCCATACCTCGTTCATTCCCGCCCCTTGAAATAGTCCAGCACCTCGCGGATGCGCCCCTTGTCGTTGTCGCTGAGGCGCGCGCGGCCACGGTATTGCAGATAGAACCTGAGGCGCTGGGTGCGCGACAGCTGGTACTTGGCCACCTTGTCCAGGCAGGCCAGGTCCTTGACGATGCGCCAGCGCAGCCAGTGGCCGACCCAGAAGGCGCCGGCCGGGCAATCGATGAGATAGAGCACGCCCTGGCCATCCACCAGCAGATTGCGCCACTTGAGATCGTTGTGGACGAAATGGTGGTCGTGCAGAGTGCGGGTCGCCGCGGCCAGCTGGCGACTGACGTTGTCCACCCAGACCCGGTCGCGCAGCCGTGGATCTTCGCGCCGTGCGAGCTCGGCCAGATCCAGGGTGTTGGGAATCTCGCGGGTGATCATGGCGCCCCGGGCGAAGCCCCGTGGCGAGCGCTCCATGCCCCAGGCCACCACCGGTGCGGTGGCGATGCCCCATTTGGCGAAGCGCTTGAGATTCTGCCATTCGGCCTTGACTCGCGGCCGCCCCACATAGCGGCGCAGCCCCTTGCCGGCGCCGTGGTAGCGCTTGACGTAGTAGCGGATGCCGTCGCGCTCGATGCGCACCACTTCCGACAGCGGATCGCTGGTCAGGCGCTCGCCGCTGAGGGCGAACACCGCTTCGAGGGTCGCGAATTCGGGCAGGTGGGCGACGCTGGAATCGATCCGCCAGTCAGCCATCAGAGCCGGTCCCCATAGCGTTCCTTGCGCTCCAGCAGCGCGGCGGCCTTGCGTTCGAGACGCGCCAGCAGGGACGCCTCGTCGCGCAGGACCTCGCGTAGCGGCCGCTGGAAGTAACCACGCAGAAAGCGCAGAAAGTCGCGCCGCGTCAGGCCGATGCCCAAGGCGGAGAAATACAGCCCGGCCAGGTCCTTGTCGCGCCAGCGCCGGGGCACCTGGGTGCGGCACTGGGCACGGTGCAGGTCGATCAGCCATAGTCGCAGGTTGGCCACCGTGACCGGCTGGGCGGTGTCGAGCAGGAAATGGCAGATATAGCAGTCACGATGATTGACGCCGGCACGGTGCATGGTGCCGGTCATGCGCGCCACCTCGGCGATCAGCGCCCGCTTGAGCCCCGGTTCGGGCGGCTGGCGGACCCAGTCGAGACTGAAGTCTTCGAGGCTGACGGTGGGCGCCAGCTCCTCGGTGATGATGAAGGAATGCTGGGTCGCCGGATTGGCACCGCGCTCGCCGAAGGCCACGGCGGTCATGGTCGGCACGCCGACCTGGTGCAGGCGCTCGATGGCCTGCCATTCCTGACGCGCGCCCAGCACTGGTTGCTTGGCCTGCAGCAGATTCTTGGCGATCTCGCCCCAGCCGATGCCGCGGTGGATCTTGACGAAATAACCCCGTCCGGCCACCTCGGTGCGCAGGGTACGGCGCCCGTCCAGCTCGCGATAGACCTGGCCCTGCAAGGCTTCCACGGCGACGAAGGGATCCTGGCCGGCCCAGAGGCTGGCGAAGGGTTCACGCAACTCCAGGGTCATGCCACCCCCAGGATGACGTCGGCAGCACGTTCGGGCAGCGAATAGAGATCGGCGCTGTCGGCGAAGGCCAGGCCATTGCGGCCCTGCACCGCGCGGCGCTCGGGATCGGCCAGCAGCTCGGCGAGCATCCGGTCCAGGGTCTCCTGGGCGAAGGGCGACGGCACCACCGCGCCAGCGCGGGCCTCGTCGATGTAATGCGCATAGCCGCAGACGTCGGTCACCAGCACCGGCAGCCCGGCGACCAGCGCCTCCAAGAGCACGGTGCCGGTGTTCTCGTTGTAGGCCGGATGGATCAGCAGATCGGCGCCGAGCAGGAAGCGCGGGATGTCGCTGCGGCCCTTGAGGATGTCGACCCGGTCGCTCACGCCCAGGGCCTTGGCCTGGAGCAGGAAGGGCTTGGGATCGTCCTGGCCAATGGCGAACAACCGGGTGCGGCGGCGCAGCTCCTTGGGCAAGGAGGCCAGGGCCCGCAGGCTGCGATCCAGGCCCTTGGTCTTGAAGCCGGAGCCGATCTGCACCAGCAGCAGCTCGCCCTCCTCCAGCTCGAATTCACGGCGGAAGTCGGCGCGGATCTCGGCGGCATTGGCCGGCGCTCGCCGGTCGGCGGCGATGCCCGGCGGCAAGAGATGGAAACGCTTGGCCGGGGTCCCGTAGTGCTTGACGAAAAGTGGCTGCTGCACCTCGGAGATCATTAGGATCTCGGTCGGCGATTCGGGGGCGAACACCGCCCGTTCGTACTCGGCGAAGTGGCGATAGCGGCCCCACTGGCGATACAACGGATTACGCAGGGTCTGGGCCTTGTCCTCGAAACAGGGGTCGGCGGCGTAATAGACGTCCAACCCTGGCATCTTGTTGAAGCCGATCACCCGGTCCACCGGATCACGGGCCAGGTCCGCCTGCAGCCAGGCGTGGAATTTCTCGTTGCGGCGGTGATTGAACAGGGCGCTGACCCGGGCCACCCGCACGTCGAAGCCTTCCGGCACCGGACCTTCCCAGATCAGCGTATAGACGCGGATGGCGTGGCCACGGCGCTGACACTCCTGGGCGATGCGCAGAAAGTCCCGCTGCAGGCCGCCAAAGGGAAAGTACTTGTAGAGCACGAAAGCCAGGGTCATGCGGGGAGGTCTTCCAACAGCAGGGTTTCCAGTTCCAGTTCGACCCGTTCCGGGGTCAGGGCGGCGAGACTGGCCGCGGGCTGGTCGCGCGGCTCGTCGGTGCCGTCCAGGCCCACGGCGCTTAGGTGCACCTGGGAACGGCCATAGGCACCGACCTTCTTCGGACTGGTCGGACCATAGAGCGAGACGGTAGGCACGTCCAGGGCGGCCGCCAGATGGCCGAGACCGGTGTCCACCGCCACGCAGGCACGGGCACCGGCCAGCACCTTGGCCACGCCCGCCAGATTCAGCCGCGGCAGCACCTGGACGCCGTCGAGCCCATCGGCGATGCGCTCGGCACGGGCATGTTCCATTTCGTTGCCCCACAGCAGTCGCACCGGCCAGTCCAGCTGGCTCATGCGCTCGGCCAGCTCGCGCCAGTGGGCCTCGGGCCAGTGCTTGCTGACCCAGGTGGTGCCGTGGAGGAACACCACATAGGGCGTCTCGTTGGGACCGGCCAGGCGTTGCCGGTCCAGGCCGTAGTCTCCCACGCCCGTCGGCAGTGGATAGTCCAGCGCCTGGGCGAACAGCTGGCGGATGCGCTCCAGGGCGTGTTGTCCCTTGGCAACGTGGTAGCGCTCGTCATAGAAGCGGCTGGCCAGGGGCTCGCGCGCGGAATTGCGGTCGAGACCGGCGACCGGTGCCTCGGCGTAACGGGTCAGCCAGGCACTCTTGAGCAGGCCCTGGGCATCGATTACCCGGTCATAGCGCTGCTCGCGCACCCGATTCTTGAATTCGCCCCACTCGCCACTGGCCCAGGCGGAAAAGGGCTGCTTGCGCCAGCGGCGCAGGGCTACCGGGATCACCTGGCTCACGGCCGGGTGCCAGGCGGGAATCTCGGCGAAGCCCTCTTCCACCACCCAGTCGAAGCAGATGCCTGGGATGGCCCGGGCCGCATCGGTCAGCGCCGGCAGGGTATGGATGACATCGCCGAGGGACGAGGTCTTGATCAGTAGCACGCGCATCTAGCCCACCTCGACCGGATCGGCGACCAGGCGGCCGAGGGCCTCCTGCACCAGACTCGGCTGCAACAGGCGCAGGCAGTCGTAATGGCCGAAGCGGCAGGTGCGGTCGAAACAGGGGCTGCATTCCAGACCCAGGCGCACCACTTCGACTTGGCTGGCTAGCGGCGGCGTGAAGCCCGGCGAGGTGGAGCCATAGACCGCTACCAGCGGGCGATCCAGGGCAGCGGCCACGTGCATCAGGCCGGAATCGTTGCTGATCACCGCACTGGCGCAGGAGAGCAGGTCGATGGCCTCGGCCAGGGAGGTGCGCCCGGCGAGGTTGTAGACATCCTCTTCGAAGCCGGGGGTGACCCATTCGCGGATCTCCTCGCCACCCGGGGCATCCTTCTGCGAACCGAACAGCCAGACCTGCCAGCCCTGGCGCAGGCGGGCATCGGCCACGGCAGCGTAGTGCTCGGCCGGCCAGCGCTTGGCCTCGCCGAACTCGGCGCCCGGGCAGAGAGCCAGCACCGGCCGGTCCAGAGTCAGGCCGAAGCGCTCCAGGGCGGCGTCGCGGCTGGCCGGATCGATGACCAGCCGCGGCTCGGGATAGGGCTTGGGCAGCTCGGCGCCCGATGGGTAAGCCAGCGCCATGAAGCGCTCGATCATCAGCGGATAGCGGGCCTTGTCCAGGGTGCGGATGTCGTTGAGCAGACCGAATCTCATCTCGCCGCGCCAACCGGTGCGCTGGGGGATGCCGGCGAAATAGGGCACCAGCGCCGACTTCAGCGAATTGGGCAGGAGGATCGCCTGGTCATAGCGACCGCGCAGCTCCTGGCCGATGCGCCGACGCGTGGCCAGCTCGAAGGCGCCATGGCCGAGCGGAAAACTCAGGGCCGCGCGCACCTCGGGCATGCGCTCGAGCAGCGGGCGACTCCACTCGGGGGCGAGTACGTCGATCTGGCAGTCGGGATGCTGGCGCTTGAGGCAGACGAAGAGGGTCTGCGCCATCACCATGTCGCCGACCCAACTGGGTCCGATGATCAGAATATTCATGCTGGAAGGTGATCGGCACCTAGCGGGTGGCCGACTCCCGCTCCGTCAGGCCATGCCTGATCGAAAGGTCGCGCACGGACATCGACATCTTGCCTCTCCTTACTGATGGCGGCCTAAAAGGTGGCCGGATTGCCAGAGGCCATGTCCAGCCCCAGGCCATGCCAGATGCGCCGCACTTCGTCGCGCTCGGCGAGAAAGCCGTCGGCCGGCACCTTGCCCGGCTGCTTCTGCAAGACCAGGCGGTGCAGCGCGGCGCGGTAGGTCTTGTAGACTTCGCGCAGGACGATGGCGTCCGTGGCCGGTAACAGACCAGCCGCCTCGAGGGACTCCAGGATGCGGATGTTGTCGGGAAAACGCAGCAATTCGGGATGCTGCCACGACCAGGCCAGAACGGCGTATTGGACCATAAATTCGATATCGACGATACCGCCGGCATCCTGCTTGAGGTCGAACAGCTGCTCCGGCCGGCGCGCGTTCGGCCCCAATCCGCCGGCGGTCACCGCGGTGCCGAGGTTGTCGAGCATCTTCTCGCGCATCCCGGCCACGTCCGCCTGCAGCCCCGCCAGCTCTCGCTGCTGCCCGAGTATTCGTGCCCGTACCTCATCGAAGCGCTCGCCCAGGTGCGCACAGCCCGCCACCACCCGAGCTCGCACCAGCGCCTGGTGTTCCCAGGTCCAGGCCTCGCTGCGCTGATAGCGCTCGAAGGCCTCCAGCGAGCTGACCAGCAACCCCGCCGCGCCGGATGGCCGCAGCCGCATGTCCACCTCGTAGAGGGTGCCCACCGGGGTGGTGGTGGTGAGCAGGTGGATGATCCGCTGGCCCAGGCGGTTGAAGAACTGGGCGCCATCCATGGGCTTGGCGCCGTCGGTCTCGGCCAGGGGATCGGCGTCGTGGATGAACACCAGATCAAGGTCCGAGCCATGGCCGAGTTCGATGCCGCCGACCTTGCCGTAACCGACGATGATGAAATCCGGCTGGCAGGGCGAACCGTCGCGCCGCAGCGGCGTGCCATGGCGCTGCACCAACTGGCGCCAGGCCAGCCCGAACACCTCTTCGAGGATCACTTCGGCGAGCCAGGTGAGATAGTCGCTGACCTTCATCAGCGGCAGGCTGCCGGCGATCTCCGCCGCCGCCACCCGCAGGCTGTGGGCGCGCTTGAAATGGCGCAGCACGTCCATCTGCTGCTCCAGGTCCTCTTCGGGCAGGCGCATCAGGCGCTCACGCAATTCGGCGGCCAGCTCGGGCTTCTGCGGCGGATGATAGAGCCGCCCCTCGTTGAGCAATTCGTCAAGCAGCGCCGGATAGCGGGCGATCTGCTCGGCCACCCAGGCACTGGCGCCGCAGAGTTCCAGCAGCCGCGCCAGGGCCGGCGGATTCTCGCTGAGCAGGACCAGATAGGCGGACCGCCGCGCCACCGCCTCCACTAGCGGCAGCACCCGCTCCAGGGCGCGGTCGGGCTGCTCGTCGGCGCTGACGGCATCCAGCAGCCGCGGCATGAAGGCATCCAGGCGTTCGCGACCGGCGCGCTGCATGGCACGCACTTGGCCGCTGGTACGCAGGTTGGCCAGCAATTCCAGCGCCTGTTCCGGACCCTGGAAGCCCGCCTCGCGCAGTCGCGCCACACTCTCTTCAGGATCGAGCAGGTCTTCCCACAACGGCAGCCAGCTGTCCTCCAGCTCAGCGCTCTGGGTCTCCTCCTCGGGATCGGCGATGGTCTGCTGGAAGTGCCAGTCGATGCGGCTGCGCCAGCCGTCAAGCGCCGCGCTGAATTCATCCCAGTCGGCATGACCCATCAGGAAGGCCACCCGTGCCCGCCCCTGGGGATCCACCGGCAGGGTCTGGGTCTGCTGGTCGGCGATGGCCTGCAGCCCATGCTCGACATAGCGCAGGAAGCAGTAGCCCTCGCGGAGCTCGGCTTCGGCCGCCGCCGGTAGATAGTCCCGCTCACGCAGGCTGGTCAGCACCTGGAGCAGCGGCCGCTGCTGCAGCGCCGGATCGCGGCCGCCGTGGATCAGCTGGTAGGCCTGGGCGATGAATTCCACCTCGCGGATGCCGCCCGCCCCCAGCTTGACGTTTTCGGTCATGCCGCGCCGCCGCACCTCCTGGCGGATCAGCTGCTTCATGCTGCGCAGGGCCTCGATGGCGGAGAAATCCAGGTAGCGACGGTAGACGAAGGGTCGTAGCAGGGTCAGCAGCTCGGCACCGCTGGCCTGGTCGCCACCGACCACCCGCGCCTTGATCATGGCGTAGCGCTCCCAGTCGCGGCCCTGGTCCTGGTAATAGAGCTCCATGGCGGCAAAGCTCAGCACCAGGGCGCCGGCGCTGCCATAGGGCCGCAAGCGCATGTCGACCCGAAAGACGAAGCCTTCCACGGTGGTGGCGTCCAGCGCCTTGATCAGCCGCTGCCCGAGCCGGGTGAAGAATTCCTGGTTGTCCTGCTCGCGCCGTGCGCCGCGGGTCTCCCCTGCCTCGCCGTAGGCGAAGATCAGGTCGATGTCGGAAGACAGGTTCAGCTCGCCCGCGCCCAGCTTGCCCATGCCCAGCACCACCAGCTGCTGCGGCTCACCGCTGTAGCGCCCGGTCGGCACGCCGAACTGGGCGCACTGCTGGGCGTACAACCAGGCGCAGGCCTGGTCGATGCAGGCATCGGCCAGCTCGCTGAGGTCGCGGCAGGTCTCCACCAGATCGGCCTGGCGGGTCAGGTCGCGCCAGACGATGCGTACCTGCTGCAGCATGCGAAAGCGCCGCAGCCGGCGACCCAGCTCGGCTTCGTCCGGGCAATCGACGAGCACCTCGCGCAGCCGTTGCGCCATCTCCCCCGCCGCCAGCGCTTTATCCAGGTCACCGCTGTCGACCAGCGCCAGGCACGGTTCCGGCAGGCGGCAGAACTGCTCGACGACGAAATCGCTGAGGGCGGCCACCCGCCGCCAGTCGGCGCGCCGCTCTGCGGACCAGTTCGCCTGGCGGGCCGCCGCCGCGGGCGCCTCGACCAGGACGTCGGCCAGACGCCGGTCGGCGAGCTCGGCACATGCGACGAGAGTCGGAGGCAGATCGGGACGAAGGAGGGGTATCATGGGCAGTCCTGCGCAGGGACGGTCGAACCCCACCGCCCTGCCACGAACCCCCTACCAGGGACATTCCGACGGACCACCTGGTCCGAGCGGGAACCGTTATCACGTCCGTGGTTCGGAGTTCGCGAGCCCTTGAGCAGCGCGTTCGACAAACGTCGAATTGTTTTTTATCGCATTACAGCTCGGAGCTGAAACGGATTTGAATTTGTAGTAAAACTACACGCCGATCGGAACCGTCCGGTCATAAATCCAAGAATTTTCGCTGCCCCCAAGAGGCCGGCGGCGACCCTGAGGCGACCGATTTTGGAAGCCTTTCCGCCCTGGAGCAAGCCATGCAAGATCTCGATCCCGTCGAAACCCAGGAATGGCTGGACGCCCTTGAGTCCGTCCTCGACCACGAAGGCGAGGAGCGTGTTCATTATCTGATGACCCGCATGGGCGAACTGGCTACCCGCAGTGGTACCCAGCTGCCCTACTCCATCAATACCCCCTATCGCAACACCATTCCAGTGACCAAGGAAGCCCATATGCCGGGCGACCTGTTCATGGAGCGGCGTATCCGCTCCCTGGTTCGCTGGAACGCCCTGGCGATGGTCATGCGCGCCAACCTCAAGGATCCGGATCTGGGTGGCCACATCTCCACCTTCGCTTCCAGCGCCACCCTCTATGACATCGGCTTCAACTATTTCTGGAAGGCGCCCAACGAAGAGCACGGCGGCGACCTGATCTACTACCAGGGCCATGCCTCCCCCGGCGTCTACGCCCGTGCCTTCCTGGAAGGCCGCCTCTCCGAAGACCAGATGAACAACTTCCGTCAGGAAGTGGACGGCAAGGGCCTGTCGAGCTACCCGCACCCGCATCTGATGCCCGACTTCTGGCAGTTCCCGACCGTCTCCATGGGTCTGGGTCCGATTACCGCCATCTACCAGGCCCGCTTCATGAAGTACCTGGAGAACCGCGGCTACATCCCCGCAGGCAAGCAGAAGGTCTGGTGCTTCATCGGTGACGGCGAGTGCGACGAGCCAGAAACCCTGGGCGCCATCTCCCTGGCCGGCCGCGAGAACCTCGACAACCTGATCTTCGTCATCAACTGCAACCTGCAGCGCCTCGACGGCCCGGTACGTGGCAACGGCAAGATCGTCCAGGAACTGGAAGGCATCTTCCGTGGCGCCGACTGGAACGTCACCAAGGTCCTCTGGGGCCGCATGTGGGATCCGCTGTTCGCCCGCGACACCGAAGGTCGCATGCAGCAACGCATGGACGCCGTGGTCGATGGTGAATACCAGAACTACAAGGCCAAGGACGGTGCCTATGTGCGCAAGCACTTCTTCGGCGCCAATCCCGAGCTGCTCAAGATGGTCGAGGACCTGTCCGACGACGAGATCTGGAAGCTCAACCGTGGCGGTCACGACCCCTACAAGGTCTATGCGGCCTACCACCAGGCGGTCAACCACAAGGGCCAGCCCACCGTCATCCTGGCCAAGACCATCAAGGGTTACGGCACCGGTGCGGGCGAAGCCAAGAACACCGCGCACAACACCAAGAAGGTCGATGTGGAGTCGCTGAAGAAATTCCGCGATCGCTTCGACATCCCGCTGAACGACTCCCAGCTCAGCGAGCTGCCCTTCTATCGTCCGGCCGACGACAGCGCCGAGATGAAATACCTGATGGGTCGCCGCGAGTCTCTGGGCGGTCACCTGCCCCAGCGTCGCGCCCGCAGCCTCAGCATCCCCACCCCGCCCCTGGAAACCCTGAAGGCGGTACTGGACGGTTCCGGCGATCGCGAGATCTCCACCACCATGGCCTTCGGCCGCATCCTGTCGCAACTGGTCAAGGACAAGGACCTGGGCAAGCGCATCGTGCCCATCCTCGCCGACGAGGCCCGTACCTTCGGCATGGAAGGCATGTTCCGCCAGCTGGGCATCTACTCGCCCCACGGCCAGCTCTATGAGCCGGTCGACCGCGACCAGGTGATGTACTACCGCGAAGAGAAGGACGGCCAGATCCTCCAGGAAGGCCTCAACGAGGCCGGCGCCATGTCCTCCTTCATCGCCGCCGGTACCGCCTACAGCAACTACAACCAGCCCATGCTGCCGGTCTACATCTTCTATTCGATGTTCGGCTTCCAGCGGATCGGCGACCTGGCCTGGGCGGCGGGCGATGCCCAGACCCGCGGCTTCCTGCTGGGCGGCACCTCCGGGCGTACCACCCTCAACGGTGAAGGCCTGCAGCACGAGGACGGTCACAGCCACATCCTGGCCGGCACCATCCCCAACTGCCGCAGCTACGATCCCACCTACGCCTACGAGCTGGCGGTGATCATGCGCGAAGGCATCCATCAGATGATGGAACTGCAGCAGAGCGTCTTCTACTACATCACCGTGATGAACGAGAACTACCAGCAGCCGGCCATGCCGCAGGGTGTCGAAGACGGCATCATCAAGGGCATGTACCTGCTGGAAGAAGAGCAGGGCGACTTCAAGCACCGCGTCCAGCTGCTGGGCTCGGGCACCATCCTCAACGAGGTCCGCGCTGCCGCGAGCCTGCTGCGCGAGATGGGCGTCGGCGCCGATATCTGGAGCGTCACCAGCTTCAACGAACTGCGCCGTGAAGGCCTGGCCGTGGATCGCTGGAACCGCCTGCACCCGCTGGAAGAGCGCCGCCTGACCTACGTCGAGCAGTGCCTGGGCGAGCGCCAGGGCCCGGTAATCGCGTCCACCGACTACATGAAGCTGTTCGCCGACCAGATCCGCCAGTGGGTCCCCACCGAATTCCAGGTGCTGGGTACCGACGGCTTCGGTCGCAGCGACAGCCGCAAGAAGCTGCGTGATCACTTCGAGGTCGACCGCCGCTGGGTCGCCGTCGCCGCTCTGCAGGCGCTGGCCAACCAAGGCAAGCTCGAACGCAAGGTCGTGGCTGACGCCATCACCAAGTTCGGCATCGACACCGAGAAGCGCAATCCCCTGGATTGCTGATGCGGCACACGGATAAGAGGAAACAACTGTGAGCGAGACCATCCGCGTACCCGACATCGGCAGTGGCGACGGCGAAGTCATCGAGCTGCTGGTAAAGGTCGGCGATACCGTCGAGGCCGAACAGAGCCTGGTGGTGCTGGAGTCCGACAAGGCCAGCATGGAGATCCCGGCCCCCAAGGCCGGCAAGATCGCCGCCCTGCACATCAAGGTCGGCGATACCCTCAAGACCGGTGATCTGCTGATCGACCTGGAAGGCGAGGACGCCGCCTCTGGCAGCGAGCCCGCCGCCGAGCCCAAGGCCGAGTCCAAGCAGACCCAGGTCGAGGAAAGCGAAACCCCGACGCCGGCCGGCGACGAGGACGCTTCGGCGTCCGCCGGCGAAGGCGAGGCCCAGGAGATCCATGTCCCCGACATCGGCTCCAGCGGCAAGGCCAGCATCATCGAGGTGGCGGTCAAGCCCGGCGACACCATCGCCGCCGAGCAGACGCTGATCACCCTGGAATCCGACAAGGCCAGCATGGAAATCCCCTCCCCCGCCGCTGGCGTGGTGGAGAGCATTTATGTCAAGGTCGGCGACGAAGTCGGCACCGGCGATCTGATCCTGGTGCTCAAGGGCGCCGCCAATGCCAAGCCGAGCAAGAGCGTCGAATCCAAGGCCAGCGATACGCCCGCCAAGGAAGCCGCCGAGCCGGAGCTGCACGAAGAAGCCGCCGCCGAGCCGGCCGGTGAGTCGGTCGAGGAGATCAAGGTCCCCGACATCGGCTCCACCGGCAGTGCCAACGTCATCGAGGTGCTGGTCAAGGCCGGTGACCAGGTCAAGGCCGAGCAGTCGCTGATCGTGCTGGAGTCCGACAAGGCCAGCATGGAAATCCCGGCGCCCAAGGCGGGCGTGGTGGAAAGCGTTGCCATCAAGGTCAATGACCAGGCCAAGACCGGCGATCTGATCCTGACCCTGAAGGTGGCTGGCGCCGCGCCCAAGCAGGCGGCCAAGCCGGCTGCCGGCAACACCGCTGCCAGCGCGCCGTCTGCCGAGAAGAAAGCCGAGGCTCCGGCCAAGGCCGCCGCACCCGCCAGCGCACCCGCTGCGGGCAAGGGCAAGAAGGTCCATGCCGGTCCAGCCGTGCGCATGGTCGCCCGCGAGTTCGGCGTCGACCTGGGCGAGGTGACCCCGACCGGTCCCAAGGGTCGCATCCTCAAGGAAGACGTCCAGGCCTACGTCAAGGATCAGCTGCAGAAGAGCAAGGCGGCTCCGGCCGCGGCTGCAGGTGCCACCGGTGGTGCCGGCATCCCGCCGATCCCCACCGTGGACTTCAGCAAGTTCGGCGAGATCGAAGAGGTGCCGATGACGCGCCTCATGCAGGTCGGTGCCAACAACCTGCATCGCAGCTGGCTGAACGTGCCCCACGTGACCCAGTTCGACCAGTCCGACGTGACCGATCTGGAAGCCTTCCGGGTCGGCCAGAAAGCCGTCGCGGAAAAGGCCGGCGTCAAGCTGACCATCCTGCCGTTCCTGCTCAAGGCCTGTGCCCATGTGCTCAAGGAACTGCCGGACTTCAACGCCTCCCTGGCCCCCAGCGGCAAGGCGGTGATCCGCAAGAAGTACGTGCATATCGGCTTCGCCGTGGACACCCCGGACGGCCTGCTGGTCCCGGTCATCCGCAACGTCGACCAGAAGAGCCTCCTGCAACTCGCCGCCGAAGCCGCCCAGTTGGCGGAAAAGGCGCGGACCAAGAAGCTCAGCGGCGACGACATGCAGGGCGCCTGCTTCACCATCTCCAGCCTGGGTCACATCGGCGGCACCGGCTTCACGCCGATCGTCAATGCCCCGGAAGTGGCGATCCTCGGCGTGTCCAAGGCCAGCATGCAGCCGGTCTGGGACGGCAAGGCCTTCCAGCCACGCCTGATGCTGCCGCTGTCGCTGTCCTATGATCACCGCGTGATCAACGGGGCCGCCGCAGCGCGCTTCACCAAGCGTCTGGGCGATCTGCTGGCGGAAATCCGCGGATTGCTGCTGTAAGCCGCCACAGGACGGTAACGGGATCCCGCTACCGTCCTCTGATGTAGATCAGAAACCCCGCTTTCGCGGGGTTTCTGCTGTCAGATCAACCGAAAGATGCAGGAAAAAGGTAGGATAAGCGCCCCGTAGCGCCGCCCCTTGCACGCGCCGGGCCCTATCGGGCAACCTTGTCAGCTATCCCAGAGCGCTGGCGAGGCGGAGAGGAAAAGGATTAATGATTTGTCTGTCCTTTCCGATAAACCCAGGAAATCTTTCCGTCTTCACAAGGACGCGGACCCTCGCATGAGTATTCACTCCGATGCTGCCGATGCTGCGGTAGCCGATCAGGCGGGCGCGCTCGGCGCTCCTGCCCGATTGGGCTTGCTGCGTTTCGAGCGTCTGAATGAAGCCTCCTGGGCGATGCTCTATCTCGACCCCCGCTGTGAAACCAGCCTCGGCCTGCCCGCGCAGGCGCTCTGCTCGCTCATCGAATCTCCCTATGCCAGCCTGATGGAGCCCAGCGTTCGCCATCGGCTGCACGAAGACATCCAGCTGCAGCTCGCCGAACACGGCAGCTACCAGGTGCGTTATCTGTTCCATTCCACCAGCGTGCCCTGTGAGGTCATCGAAGTCGGCGAAAGCCTGCAGCGCCATGGCCGACCGCTGTTGCGCGGCTACCTGCTGCGGGTCGTCAGCGATGATGCGGTGAATGGTGAATGGGAAGCCCATACCCTGGCCCTGCGCTCGACCCTGTCGCTGCTGCAGGAAAGTAACGATCACAGCCAGCAGCGCCTGGCGATGGCCCAGGCGCGCCAGCGCCTGCTGCTCGGCCTGTCCCGTCTGGCACTGCGCCAGGAAGCGGTCAACGATGAGCTCGTGCAACTGCTACGCAACGAGGGGCCGACTGCCTTCGCCGTCGACGAGATCGGCCTGTGGCGCTACGAGGGCAATGGCCTGGTCACCCTGTGCCAGGAAGGACGCCTGCCAACCCTGTGCAGCGATCACCGCCGCCGGCTGCGCGAGCAGGGCGTGATCGAGGACGCCAGTCAGGTGTTGCAGGCACCCCATACCGCGGGCGGAACGGCTCTGGATGTGGCCTTGCTGCTGGAGGATCAGCTGGTTGGGCTGCTCAGCCTGAGACGAGATCGGCCGGCCACCTGGGAGGCCGAGGATGTCGCCTTCGCCCGCGGCCTGGCCGAGTGCCTGGCGATCCTCATCCAGCAGCCGGACAGCCCGCCCGAGACCCTCCATCCGCTTACTCGGGTGATGCAGGCCAGCGCCGATGCCTTCCTGCTACTGGATGCCGAAGGCCGCCTGGAGCATGCCACGGACAGCTTCGCCCGTATCACCGGCTATCCCATCGGCAAGCTCCAGGGCCTGCTCATCGAGTCCCTGCCAGCCTTGGAAAACTGGAGCGAACTGCTCTACGAAGCCTGGGAGCGCCTGTCTCGCCAAGATAGCTGGCAAGGGGAAATGCGCTGCTATCGCCGTGACGGCGAGACCTACTGGGGCCAGCTGTCGATTTCCAAGATCCAGCAGCCCAATGGCGACCTGCAGGGCTATCTCGGCATCTTCCAGGACACCAGCAAGACCCGCTTCGCCCAGCAGCACAACGACGAACTGGTGTTTCGCGACAGCCTCACCGGCCTGGCCAATCGCAGCCACTTCATCGCCCGGCTGGAGGCGCGCCTGGAGCAATCCAATCCAGGTCAGGAGCACTCGCTGCTGCTGGTGGACGTCGACAACTTCAAGAGGGTTAACGACAGCCTGGGCCATCGCATCGGCGATCAGCTGCTGGTCGGTCTGGCCCGGCGCCTGCGCAGTGCCCTGGGCAAGGGCGCACTGATCGCCCGCATCGCTAGCAACGAGTTCGCCGTGTTGCTCGAGGGCATGGATGCGGTCGCCGCTACCGTCTTGGCCCACGACACCCTGGTATCTCTGGATCCGCCGCTCTATGTGGAAGGCCACCCCACCCTGATCAGTTGCTCGATCGGCCTGACCACCGCACGGCCGCACGAAACCGATCCGCAGACCCTGATCAAGCATGCCGGTCTCGCCCTGCACCGCGCCAAGGCCAAAGGCGGCCATCAGGTCCAGGTGTTCACCGAGGCACTGATCGCCGAGGCCAGCAACAAGCTGTTCGTGCAGAACAACCTGCGTCGCGCCCTGGAGCAGAACGAGCTGCTGGTGCACTACCAGCCCAAGGTCTGCCTGAAGCGCGCCAAGCTGCTGGGCCTGGAAGCCCTGATTCGCTGGCAGCACCCGGAAAAGGGCATGATCCGCCCCGATCAGTTCATCAGCATCGCCGAGGAAACCGGGCTCATCGTGCCCATCGGCAAGTGGATCATCCGGGAGGTCTGCCGCCAGTTGCACCGTCTTGACGCCGCCGGCTTCGACGATCTGCAGATCGCCATCAACCTGTCGCCCAAGCAGTTCACCGATCCCGATCTGGTGCAGTCCTTCGTCACCATCCTCGACGAGGAAGGCATCGCCCCCGAGCGCCTGGAGCTGGAGCTGACCGAAAGCCTGTTGCTGGACGCCACCGACGCCACCCGCAACACCCTCGAAGCCCTCAAGCGCCTGGGCATGAGCCTGGCGATGGACGACTTCGGCACCGGTTATTCGTCGCTCAGCTACTTGAAAAAATTCCCCATCGACATCATCAAGATCGACAGGAGTTTCATCAAGGACATTCCGGACAACCAGGACGACATGGAAATCACCTCCGCGGTGATCGCCATGGCCCACAACCTGCGCCTGCAGGTGGTTGCCGAGGGCATCGAGACGACCGAACAGCTGGCTTTCCTGCGCCATCATCGTTGCGATATCGGCCAGGGCTACCTGTTCGACAAGCCTATTCCGGCCGACCAGCTCGACGCCGCCCTGGCGCGTTATCTGCCGACCCGCTGAGTCGCCGGGTGGCTAGACCCTGCCGCGACGATTTTGCGTACACTGAGCTTTTCGCCTGGCCTTTTCCCACGAGGTATCCCATGGTCCTGCGTTCCGAAATTCTGACCAAGAAGACCCATCTGCCCGCCGCCGAGCAGGCGCTGCCTGGCCGGGCGACGGCCATGACCGTCCCCGCGGCCCATTTCGTCAACGGCAATCCGCTGCAAGGCCCCTTCCCTGCCGGCCTGCAGAGCCTGGTGGTGGGCATGGGCTGCTTTTGGGGCGTCGAGCGGCGTTTCTGGCAACAGCCGGGTGTCTGGACCACCGCGGCCGGTTACGCGGGCGGCCATACCCCCAACCCGACCTACGAAGAGGTGTGCTCCGGCCTGACCGGTCATACCGAGGTGGTGCTGGTGGTGTTCGACCCGGCCCAGACCTCGCTGGAAGCCCTGCTGAAGATCTTCTGGGAGGCCCATGATCCGACCCAGGGCATGCGCCAGGGCAACGATGTCGGCACCCAGTATCGTTCGGCGCTGTACTACGCCGACGACAGCCAGCGTGAAGTCTTCGAAGCCAGCCAGGCCGCCTTCCAGGCCCAGTTGGCCGAGGCCGGCTATGGCGAGATCACCACCGAGATCGCCCCGCTGCCGCCCTTCTACTATGCCGAGGCTTATCACCAGCAGTATCTGGCGAAAAACCCCAACGGCTACTGCGGCCTGGCCGGCACCGGCGTCTGCCTGCCGCCCAGCCTGGCGGTCTGATCCCGAGCCGCTCCGGCGAATCTCTCTGTTGGGCTTCGGCGATAGAGCCGCCTCAACCCAACCTACGCCAAGCTGTCTCGTAGGTTGGGCTGAGCGCAGCGAAGCCCAACAGCGCCGGGCCTCGCTATTCCGCGATCAGCCAGTCCAGCCGCCAGCTGCCTTCCCCCTGGGCCAGATGCTCAGCCAGCCAGGGCAGCAATTCGCGCAGCTCCTCTTCCAAGCCCCAGGGTGGATTGACGATGGCCAATCCTGAACCGTTGAGCCGCGTGGGATCGTCCGCCGCGCGGATCAGCAACTCGGCGCTCAACAGTTTGGGCGCACCGCTGGCTTGCAACCCTGCATAGAAACGCCTGAGCTGGCGGCGGTCCTTGATCGGATACCAGAGCGCGATCACCGTCTGGCGCATCCGCCCGATGGCCTCCTGCACCGCCTTGACGCAGCGTTCCAGCTCATCGGCCTTCTCGAAGGGCGGATCGATCAACAGCAGCGCCCGGCGTTCGGGAACCGGCAGCAGCGCCCGCGGCAGCAGCCACCCATCCTTCTGATGCACCGCCACCCGGCGATCACCCGCCATGTTTTCCTTGAGCAGCTGACCATCCTCGGGGTGCAGCTCGTTGAGCAGCAGACGATCCTGGGGTCTCAAGGCCTGGCGCATCAGCTCGGGCGAACCGGGGTAGTAGCGCAAGGCGTCACCGGTATTGAGCGCCGCCACCGCCTCACGATAGCCAACGAACGCTGCGGGTACGGACTCCAAGGCCCAGAGCCGGCCGATGCCCTCGCGCCATTCGTCGGTACGACTGGCCTGATCGCCAGCCAGGTCATAGCGACCAACGCCGGAATGGCTGTCGAGATAGGCGAAAGGGGTCTCCTTGCGCGCCAGCAGAGCGGCCAGGCGCAACAGGGTGGCGTGCTTGAAGACGTCGGCATGGTTGCCGGCATGGAAGGCGTGTCGGTAATTCATGGGATACTCCAGCGTCAGCCCTACAGTGTACCGCCTTCCTTCGCCCCAGGCGGCGCTGCGCTTTGACACCCTGGCTGCCCAGCGGGTTAAATCCCCAGGTTGTTCAATTCTTTGCCTTAGGAGTCGCGCTTGGACGCCGTCACCATCAACAGCTTGTTCTTGATCGGTGCGGTGCTGATCGGCCTGTCGATTCTGGTCAGCTCGATTTCCTCGCGCGTCGGCATCCCGATCCTGGTGATCTTCCTGGTGGTCGGCATGTTCGCCGGCGTAGATGGCCCCGGTCACATCGCCTTCGACAACTACCCGATGGCCTACCTGGTAGGCAACCTGGCGCTGGCGGTGATCCTGCTCGACGGCGGCATGCGCACCCGGGTGTCAAGCTTCCGGGTAGCGCTCTGGCCGGCGCTGTCACTGGCGACGGTGGGAGTGATGATCACCACCGGCCTGACTGGCTTGGCCGCGGCCTGGCTGTTCGACCTCAGCCTGCTGCAGGGCCTGCTGATCGGTGCCATCGTCGGCTCCACCGATGCCGCGGCGGTGTTTTCCCTGCTCGGAGGGCGCGGCCTCAACGAGCGGGTCACCGCGACCCTGGAAATCGAATCCGGCAGCAATGACCCCATGGCGGTGTTTCTCACCGTCACCCTGATCGAGATGCTCGCCAGCGGCGAGAGCGGCTTCACCTGGAGCCTGCTCGGCCACTTCGTCAGCGAATTCGCCATTGGCGGCATCATCGGCCTGGGCGGTGGCTGGCTGCTGCTGCAGCTGATCAACCGCATCCACCTCGCCGACGGCCTCTATCCCCTGCTGGCCATCAGCGGTGGCCTGCTGGTCTTCGCCCTGACCAACACCGTTCACGGCAGCGGCATCCTCGCGGTGTACCTGGCGGGCCTGCTGATGGGCAATCGACCGATCCGCAGCCGCCACGGCATGCTGCACATGCTCGACGGCATGGCCTGGCTCGCGCAGATCGGCATGTTCCTGGTGCTGGGCCTGCTGGTGGAGCCGCACAACCTGCTACCCATCGCCCTGCCCGCCCTAGGCCTGGCGCTATGGATGATCCTGGTCGCCCGCCCGCTGTCGGTGGCGATCGGCCTGCTGCCCTTCCGCGCCTTCCATGATCGCGAGAAGGCCTTTATCGCCTGGGTCGGCCTGCGCGGTGCGGTGCCCATCATCCTCGCGGTGTTCCCGATGATGGCCGGGCTGCCCCAGGCCCAGCTGTTCTTCAACGTGGCCTTCTTCATCGTGCTGGTGTCGCTGCTGGTACAGGGTTCCAGCCTGCCGCTGGCAGCCAAGCTGCTCAAGGTGACGGTACCGCCGGAGCCGGCGCCCTTCTCCCGCGCCGGGCTGCAGGTCCATCCCACCAGCGAGTGGGAGCTCTTCATCTACCGCCTGGGTGCCGAGAAATGGTGCATCGGCGCCGCCCTGCGCGAGCTGAAGATGCCCGAAGGCACCCGTATCGCCGCCTTGTTCCGTGGCGAAACGCTGCTGCACCCGTCCGGTAGTACCACCCTGGAAGCCGGTGACATCCTTTGCGTGGTCGGTCATGAACATGACCTGCCGGCCCTGGGACGTCTGTTCAGTCAGGCGCCGCAACAGACACAGAGATTCTTCGGCGACTTCGTCCTCGAAGCCGATGCCGAACTCAGCGCGGTGGCGGCCCTGTACGGCCTGCAACTGGGCAATGTGGATGGCAATCAGCGCCTCGGCAGCTTCATCACCCACGAAATCGGTGGCGAACCCATCGTCGGCGACCTGGTGGAATGGAACGGCCTGGTGTGGATCGTCGCAGCCATCGAGAACAAGCGCGTGCGCAAGGTCGGGGTGAAGTTTCCGGAAGGTCGCAGCAGCGGGCCCGCGCTCTTTCTTTAACGGTGGATGAACGGGGTTCGCGGCCTGGCGGGCGCCGTCTTGCACCCCAGGCAGCCTGGCTTTAACCTCGCGCCTTTCCACTGCCCGACGCCTGCCGCATGCACCGCCTGTCCGCTCTGCTTCGCGCCGCCGCTCTCTGCGGCTGCCTGTTCGCCCTTCCCGCCGTGGCCCAGGATTCCGGGCCACCCGATGCACAGCAGGTTCAGCAGAACCTGAAGGGTCTGGCCGATCGCAAGCTGCCCGCTGCCGAGCAGAGCGCCGCCCAGGACAGTCTGCAGCAGACGCTGAAGCTGCTCGATCAGCGGGATCAGTACGTCAAGCAGTTGGCCGATCTACGCCAGCAATTGGCGCAGGCACCCCAGCAGACCAAGGATGCCCAACGGCAACTGGCGCGGCTGCGCGCCGAGCCGATCAAGCCAGCCGAGCAACGCTATGCCGGCGCCACGCCCCAGGCCCTGGAACAGCGGCTGAGCGAGACCAGCCTGGCGCTCAACAGCGTGCAGGATGACCTCAACGCGGCCAACAGCCTGGTGATCAATGCCCAGACCCGGCCCGAGCGCGCCCAGGTCGACATCGCCAACCTGCAGACCCGCCTGCAGCAGATCGCCGATCAACTCAAGAGCGGCCGCGAGAACGCCAAGCCCCTGACCGCCGAACGGCGCAGCCAATTGCTGGCGGAGCAGGCAGCCGCCAGCGCCCAGATTCAGCTGCTGCGCCAGGAGCTGGCCGGCAACAGTGTCCTGCAGGATCTGGGCGCCGCTCGCCGCGAACTCTTCACCGAGCAGGTCAAGCGTTACGAGCAGGAGACCCTGGACCTGCAGACGCTGATCAGTGGCAAGCGCCGCCAGCAGTCGGAAAAGACCCTGGCCGAGGCCTCCCGCGAGTCGCAGGAGACCGCCGGGGACGATGTGCTGTCCCAGGAGACCGGGCTCAACCTGCAGCTGTCCGACTACCTGCTGAGGGCCACCGACCGACTCAACGACCTCAACCGGCGCAATCTCGAGTCTCGCCAGCAGCTGGACCAGCTCAAGCAGACCTCCGAGAACATGGAGCAGCAGATCGGCGTGCTCAAGGGCAGCGTGCTGCTGTCCAAGCTGCTCTACCAGCAACGCGCGGCCCTGCCTTCGGTCAAGGTCAATAAGGACCTCACCGACGACATCGCCGACCTGCGTCTCTACCAGTTCGAACTCAATCAGCAACGCGCCCAGATTGCCAATCCGGAAGGCTACGTCGCCACCCTGCTGGCTCAGCAGCCGCCGGAAAAGGCCACACCACAACTGCGCCAACAGCTGCTCGAATTGCTCCGGACCCGTACCGAACTGCAGGAGCGCCTCAACACCGAACTCAATGCGCTGCTCAGCGAGTCCATCGATCTGCAACTGAACCAGCGGCAGTTGCAGGGCACCATCAGCAGCCTGCGCAGCACCCTCGACGAGCAGATGTTCTGGATTCCCAGCAACAAGCCGCTGGACTGGAACTGGGTGAAGACCGCGCCGGGCAAGCTGATGCAGCAGCTGCGCGACGTTCCCTGGGCTTCCAGCGTCCATGAACTCTATGTCGGCCTGGCCGAGCGGCCGCTGCTGCTGCTGCCGCTGGTGCTGGCCTTCGCCACCCTGATCTGGCAGCGCCCGCGGCTCTATGCGCGGGTCAACAAGCTCAATCAGGACATCGGCCACTATCAGCGTGACAGCCAGCTGCACACGCCCCAGGCCATCCTGCTCACCATCCTGCTCGGCCTGCCGGCGAGCCTGGTGCTCTGGCTGGGCGGGGTGACCCTGGAGGGTGACCAACGCGGGGTCAACGCCGCCATCGGCGCGGCGCTGCTGGAGATCGCCGCCGGCTGGCTGGTGTTCTACACGGTGTATCGCCTGCTGGCCTCCGGCGGCGTGGCCGAAACCCACTTCCGCTGGGCCCGCCCCCAGGCACAATCCCTGCGCCGGCTGGTCAGGCGCGTGGGGTTGCTGGCCCTGGCACTCATGGCGGTGGTGGCCATCGCCGAGCGCCAGCTGGCGGGGCTGGCCGACGACGTCCTGGGCATTCTCATCGTCCTCGTCGCCTATGCCAGCCTGGCCTGGATGCTGGGTCGCTCCCTGCTCAACACCACGGCTCGCGAACGCCTGCCCTTCTTCCGCCTGCTGCTCGGCCTGATGATCACCGCCATCCCGGCCGTGCTGTTCTTCGCCGTGCTGTTCGGCTACTACTACACCGCGCTCAAGCTCACTGACCGCCTGGTGGACACCCTCTATGTGCTGATGGCCTGGATCATCCTCGAAGCGACCCTGGCCCGAGGCCTGAGCGTGGCTGCACGGCGCCTGGCCTACCAGCGCGCCATCCAGAAGCGCCAGGCGCAGCAGGAAGACGCCGAGGGCGTCGAGGTGGTGCAGGAGCCGACCCTGGACATGGAGCAGGTCAACCAGCAGTCCTCGCGCCTGCTGCGCCTGACCCTGCTGCTGGCCTTCCTCGGCGTGCTCTACCTGGTCTGGGCCGACGTGGTGGCAGTGTTCTCCTACCTCGACAACGTCACCCTCTACCAGTACACCAGCGGTACCGGCGCCGCCGCCACCCAGGTGCCCCTGACGCTGCGGGTGTTCATCATCGCCCTGGTGATCGCCGGTCTCACCGTCGCCCTGGCGCGCAACCTGCCCGGCCTGCTGGAGGTGCTGGTGCTCTCGCGCCTGAACCTGGCCCAGGGCAGCGCCTACGCCACCACCACCCTGCTGTCCTACGTGATCGTCGGCTTTGGCACCGTTACCACCCTGGCGACCCTCGGGGTGAGCTGGGACAAGCTGCAGTGGCTGGCCACGGCCCTCTCGGTCGGTCTGGGTTTCGGCTTGCAGGAGATCTTCGGTAACTTCATCTCCGGCCTGATCATTCTCTTCGAGCGCCCGGTACGCGTCGGCGACCTCATCACCATCGGCAACGTGACCGGTACGGTAAACAAGATCCGTATCCGCGCCACCCACATCACCGACGCCGATCGCAAGTCGGTAGTGGTACCGAACAAGACCTTCGTCACCAGCCAGCTGATCAACTGGACGCTGACCGACACCGTCACCCGCATCGTGCTGACCTTCGGCGTCAATCGCGGCAGCGACCTGGCCGAGGCGCAGCGCCTCATCATGCAGGCGGTGAAGGAGAATCCGCGGGTGCTGCACGACCCCGAGCCCTCGCTGTACGTCACCCAGTACGGCGCCAGCACCCTGGACCACGAATTGCGCATCTATGTGCGCGAACTGGGCGATCGCAGCGCCGCCACCGATGAGCTGATCCGCCGGGTCGACCAGCTGTTGCGCGAGGCCGGCATCAACCTGCTGTCCACGCCGCAAATGGAGATCACCCTGAAGAATCGTCATGGCGCGGAGAAACAACTGGGCAAAAAGCCTCTCCTACCTGAAGGGGATGCCCAGCAGGAGGCCGAGGATCCCAAGCCATCCAAGGCCTGACGGCCCCTGCACGGACATCTCGGGACACCCATGAAACAGCTGCTAGACCTGACCTTCGACAACAGATTCGCCCGCCTGGGCGATGACTTCTCCACCCGCATCGATCCCCGGCCGCTGGACGATCCGCGGCTGGTGGTCGCCTCGCCCACGGCCCTGGCCTTGCTGGACCTGGATCCAGCGGTGGCCGAGACGCCCGAGTTCACCCAGGTGTTCGCTGGCGCCCAGCTCTGGGAGAGCGCCGAACCCCGGGCCATGGTCTATTCCGGCCACCAGTTCGGTTCCTACAACCCGCGCCTGGGCGACGGTCGCGGCCTGCTGCTGGGCGAAGTGGTGAACGCGCGTGGCGAGCACTGGGACCTGCACCTCAAGGGCGCCGGCCTCACGCCCTTCTCGCGCATGGGCGACGGCCGCGCCGTGCTGCGCTCGTCGATCCGCGAATTCCTGGCGTCGGAAGCCCTGCACGCCCTGCAGATCCCGACGACCCGCGCCCTCTGCGTGATCGGCTCCTCCACCCAGGTGGTGCGCGAGCGGTTGGAAACCGGCGCCACCCTGCTGCGCATGGCCCCCAGCCACGTGCGCTTCGGCCACTTCGAGTACTTCTACTACACCCGCCAGCATCAGTTGCTGGAACAACTGGGCGAGCATGTCCTGGCCGCGCACTTCCCCGAACTGCTAGCCACCCCCGAACCCTGGGCGGCGATGTTCCGCGAGGTGGTCGAACGCAACGCCCGGCTGATCGCCCATTGGCAGGCCTATGGCTTCTGCCATGGGGTGATGAACACCGACAACTTCTCGATCCTGGGCCTCACCTTCGACTTCGGCCCCTTCGCCTTCCTCGACGACTTCGACGCCCAGTTCATCTGCAACCATTCCGATCACACCGGGCGCTACTCCTATAGCAACCAGGTGCCCATCGCCCACTGGAATCTGGCGGCCCTGGCCCAGGCGCTGACACCCAAGGTGGCGGTCGAGACGCTGCAGGAGAGCATCGCGCTCTTCCTGCCGTTGTATCAGGCGCACTACCTGGATCTGATGCGCCGCCGCCTGGGTTTGCAGGAAGGCCGGGAGGAAGACCAGGAGCTGGTCGAACGTCTGCTCGCCCTGATGCAGCAGGGCGGTGTGGACTATCACCTGTTCTTCCGCCACCTGGGCGAAGACGAACCTGCCGCCGCCCTCGCCCGGGTGCGCGAAGACTTCATCGACCTGCGTGGCTTCGACGACTGGAGCCAGGCCTATCGCGCCCGGCTGGACGCCGAAGGCGGCACGACGGCGGAGCGGACTGCCCGCATGAACGCGGTCAATCCGCTGTACGTGCTGCGCAACTACCTGGCGCAGCAGGCCATCGAGAAAGCCGAAGCGGGAGACTACAGCGAGGTGCGGCGGCTGCACGAGGTGCTGTCGCGCCCCTTCGAGGCCCAGCCAGGACGCGAGCGCTTCGCCCAGCGGCCACCGGACTGGGGCAAGCACCTGGAAATCAGCTGCTCGTCTTGAAGTCCGGCTCCAGCCAGGCGCCGTGCATCAGGCGCCGTTGACCTGGAAGACGTGCCGCAGATAGTGCAGGAAGTCCGGCTCGCCGCCCTGGGCCTTGCCCGGGGCATCGGAGATCTTCGCCACCGGCTGACCATTGCAGCGGCTCATCTTGAGCACCATGTTCATCGGCTGCACCCCGGGGATGTCACAGGTGAAATGGGTGCCGATGCCAAAGCTCACGTTGATCCGCTCGCGCAGGGCGCGAAACAGGGCGAGGGCCTTTTCCAGATTGAGTGAATCGGAGAACACCAAGGTCTTGGTCAAGGGATCTATGCCCAGTTGCTGGTAGTGGGCGATGGCCTTTTCCGCCCACTGCAGAGGATCGCCGCTGTCGTGGCGCAGGCCGTCGAACAGCTTGGCGAAGTAGAGATCGAAATCGCGCAGAAAGGCTTCCATGGTGATGGTATCGGTCAGAGCGATGCCAAGCTGACCGCGATACTCGCGCACCCAGCAATCAAGGGCGGCGATCTGGCTGTCGATCAGGCGCGGCCCCAGTTGCTGGTGCGCCATCAGCCATTCATGAGCCATGGTCCCCAGGGGCGCCACGCCCAGCTTCCACGCCAGGTGGACGTTGCTGGTGCCAACGAAGCGCCCGGGAAAGTCGTCCCTCAGGCTGCGCACCACCATTTCCTGTACGCCATAGGAGAAACGCCGCCGGGTACCGAAGTCGGCCATCTTGAATTCGGCCAACTCGTCGGCGCCCGCCTCCCGTGCCAGCCAGTCGAACTTGCGATAGAGCTGATCCTGGGCCACCTGCAGCGGCAGGTCGGCATGGCGCTGGCGATTGCGCACCTCGCTGATCAGCGCCAGGATCGGCACTTCGAACAGGATCAGGTGCAGCCAGGGGCCTTTCAGGGTCAGGGTGAAGCGCCCTTCTTCTTCCCCCAGGAATACATAGGAGGGATTGAAACGAAACAGCCGCAGGAAGCGGATGAAGTCGGGCGTGATGAAGGGGATGCGCTCGAGAAAGGCCAGCTGGCTGTCGCTGATGGCGACATCGGCGAGGGCATCGATCTCGGCCTGGATAGCCGCATGATAGGGCCGCAGGTCTTCGTCGTTGCGGCAGCGGAAGGCCCACTCGACTTCCGCATTGGGATAGTTGTGCAGGACGGCCTGCATCATGGTGAGCTTGTAGAAATCGGTGTCCAGCAGGCTTTGCACGGCCTGCTCGGAAAAACTATCGGCCATCATTGGCGGGGCTCGGCAGCTAATTGGTCAATCGACAGCATGCCGAACTTGCCAGACAAGCGAAAGGCGCTTGACCGCCTGGGGGCCTAGCGGTTGTGCGTCTGGGTCATGCCGAAGAGGAACAGCAGCAGATCCTGGCTACCGGTGCTGGAGGTAGTGAGGGTGCGAGCAACTGGCGTCTGACAATATTCCAGGCCTTCGCTACCCACGACCACGGCCGCCGGTCGCAACCAGCTCGCATAGGCCAACGTGGTGACCCCACAGAAGGCCGCCACCAGCAAACCTCGAGTAATTTGTGAAGTCATGGCTCCAACCCTCTGATTTTCCGTCCCAGCGCTTGGTGGTAACCGTAGAGCAGAGTTCGCCATTGCGCAGCGTTCCACGACGAATGGCGACGTAATTGCAGCATATCCCGACGAGCGGCCGTGTCTAGTGACAATCGCTGCCGGCATTTCTCCAGATCGAGCAGTGCCACGGAGAACTCCCGGCCTTCAGGCCCGGGCCGCTCGGCTACGAAAATATGCTTGGGATAGAGGCAACCATGCTGCCAGCGGTGCCGGTGCATGCGCGCCAGCACCTCGCCCAGGGTAGTCAGGAAGCGCTCGTGTTCGGCCTCGCTGAGCTGCTGGCCAGCGCCTTCGGCATACCAGTGATCGAGATCCTGATAGCCTTCCAGAGCGGCGCTCACCAATAGCGCGCGCCAGCCGCCCTGGGCATGCTGGGCATCGCAGAACAGCAATTCGGGGACCTGGATGCCCAGGTCGCGAAAGGCGATCAGCGCATCGCGCTCACGCAGGGCGGTAGGACGCCCCAGCGGATGGCGCAAGCTGCGATAGAGATGGCCGACCTGGCGCTTGACGTAAGCCAGAGTCCCGTCGGGCAGCTGCAGGCGCTGCACGCCGCTTTCTCCGCCACGACGCACGTTGGGGGCTTCCACCCAGTCACCCGCGGTGTTCCACCAACGATCGAAACCCTGTTCGCCTTGCGTCACGACGCCCATCAGCTGCCTCTCTTATTCTGAATAACCTCAATTGGCCTTGCGCAGGACGTAGACCCGCCACATGGCATAGCCCGGCAGGAAATCCAGGGCCCGGTCGACGACAAAGCCGGCCTGGGCGACTTCTGCCTCGAACTGGCTGCGTTCGACGATGAATCTGTTCTGGTAACCGCCACGATCGCGGCCCTGGGCCTGCCGACGGCGCTCAAGCGCCTGGCGGCGCCAGGCCTTGAAGTTGCCGTCTACCCATAGCGACAGAATGACGCTGTCGCGGGTCACCCGGTGAAACTCCTGCAGCAGCGCCAGACGGTCCGCTGATTCGCCCACATGGTGAAACAAACGCATACAGAAAATGCAATCTACAGAATTGTCGGACAGGTCGATAGCGAAAGCCGACGTCTGCAGCGCCTTTACCCGGGCCACGACTTCCGGAGGTTGCTGTTCACGGGCGGTGGCCAGCATGTTTTCCGAATAGTCGGCGCCAATGATCACGCGATTGCGCTTTTCTGCCAGCAAGGGCCAGAAGCGCCCGGCGCCGCTGGGCAAATCCAGCACCAGGTTGGGTTGGCCGGCGATGCTCAGGGCCTGGCGGGCCAGTTGCTGGTCACGCCAGTTGGACAGGCGGCGAGCCAGGCCATCCTGATGCTTCAGGAAGTACTGGCGGGCGTGGTCGGCATCGTACTTTTGCGAAAAAGGCAGGTCGATGGGCGCTTTCACGGCGGTGACTCCTGGGGAGTAAAGAGATGGCGCTACCCTACCCAGGCCGCTGTCAAACACCGGTCAAGCCTTTGTGAAAATTCTGTAATGCTAGGCAGCTACCCTGTCAGTGCCGAGAGAAATCTGGAAACGGCACCCGCCCACGTCGCTGTCGCCCAACGCCACGTTCCAGCCCTGCAGCTGACAGATTCGCCGGACCAGCGACAGACCCAGCCCCAGGCCCTCGCCACGCCCCCCAGCGCCGCGCACGAAGGGCTGGAACATCGCCTCGCGCTGCTCTTCGGGAATGCCGATCCCACTGTCTTCGACCACGAAGCCCGTAGGTCCGACCTGGAGGGCGATATAGCCGTGCTCGGTGTAGTGCAGTGCATTGCGCAACAGATTGCTCATCACCGAGCGCAGGAAGGGCTCGTGCCAGAGATAGCGATCGGCCTCCGGCGCGACGCTCAGGCGCCATTGCAGACCCTTGGCCTCCACCAGCGCCTGCCACTCCGCCGTCTGCCGGCGCGCCACCGCGGCCAGGCTGGCACGCGGCGCCTGGGTGTCGTTGTCGCCCTGGTTACGCGCGAGCGCCAGGAAGGTCTGTACCAGTTCCTGCATCTCCTGCCCGGCGCGGGTCATGCGCTCCAGTGGCCCCGTCGCTCGGGGGGGCAGATCGGGGGTAGCGGCCAGCAGTTCGCAAGAAGACTGGATCACCATCAGCGGGGTGCGCAACTCGTGACTGACATCGCTGGTGAACAGCTGCTCCCGTGCCAGGGCGGCACGCAGGCGGTCGAAGGCATCGTCGAAGGCGGCGGCCAGCTCGCCCACTTCGTCCTTGGCGTAGTCCGGCGCCAGCGGTGGTGTGACATCAAGAATCTGGTCGCGGCGACGCACCTGGCGGGCCAGGCGCACGACCGGAGCGATCACTCGCCGCGCCAGGGCCCAGCCGAGTAGCCAGGCCAGCGCCACGCTGATCAGGAAACCCACCAGCACCACCTTGTAGAGCAGTCGCTCACGCGCCTCGAAATCGCTCTGGTTCTGCAGCAGGACGAAGTGATTGCCCTCCAGCTCCGCCACATAGGCATAGAAATACTGCTGGTCTTCTTGCACCTCGCTGAAGCCTGGCGGTAGATCGCGCAGGTGGTCGGGCAACTGCGCCGTCTCGGCGAGGGGCACGAAATACAGGCGCATATCCGGATCCAGCACTGGCTGGCCGCCCCGGCGCATGTCGCGTTGCACCATGCGCTCCAGCTCGTTGTGCAGATCGGTGGAAATCAGCCGCTCCTCGACGGTATGCACCACCGCGACGATGCCTAGGGAAAACACGCCACCGACCAGAAAGGTCATCAGCACGAAGGCGATGACGATCCGGCGTGACAGGCTCAGGTGATATTCCATGGCTAATCCTGCTCGACCAACTTGTAGCCCACCCCATGGATGGTGCGCAGCAGCGGCTGCTCGAAGGGCTTGTCGATCACCTGCCGCAATTGGTGGACATGGCTGCGCAAGCTGTCGCTGTCAGGGTAGTCCTCCCCCCAGACCGCCTCTTCCAGGACCTCGCGACGCACCACGTGGGGACTCTTCTGCATCAGCAGGGCGAGAATCTTCAAGCCGATGGGATTGAGCTTGAGCGACTTGCCAGCGCGACTCACCTCCAGGGTATCCAGGTCGTAGCTGAGGTCGGCGACCTGCAGCTGGCGACGGCCGCCCCCCTTGGCCCGGCGCATCACAGCCTCGACGCGCGCGGCCAGTTCGGACAGGGCGAAGGGCTTGACCAGATAGTCGTCGGCCCCGGAGCGAAAGCCCTCCAGGCGGTCGTCGAGCTGGTCGCGCGCGGTGAGCATGATCACCGGGGTATCGCGGCGGGCATCCTGGCGCAGCCGCTGGCAGAGGGTGTAGCCGTCGATGCCGGGCAGCATGATGTCGAGGATGAGCAGATCGTAATGCTCGGTCGCGGCCAGGTGCAGGCCGGACAGGCCGTCCTGGGCGCAGTCCACGCTGTAGCCCTTGAGGCTGAGGTAATCCAGCAGGTTGCTGAGAATGTCGCGGTTGTCTTCCACCACCAGGATACGCATGTCGCTGACCTCTTCTGCGAGTTCTTCGGGCACCCGCATGCTTGCTGTTGGGCACAGAGCCTAACCGCGTCCGCAGACCGCGACCAGCGCGCCGTCTGGATACTGACCACCAAAGGGTAGCCGCCAGGAAACGCCGGCCACAAAAAACCCCGGTGTCCGCGAGGATCACCGGGGTTCGGGCTCGGCCCTAGGGCCGGAGCGACTCTTACATCATGCCGCCCATGCCACCCATGCCGCCCATGTCGGGCATGGCCGGGGCTGCGTCGTCTTTCGGCAGCTCAGCCACGATGGCTTCGGTGGTGATCAGCAGACCAGCGATGGAGGAAGCAGCCTGCAGCGCGCTGCGGGTCACCTTGGCCGGGTCGATGATGCCGAATTCCAGCATGTCGCCGTATTCGCCGGTAGCAGCGTTGTAGCCGTAGTTGCCGCTGCCCTGCTTGACCTTGTCCAGCACGACGGAGGCTTCGTCACCGGCGTTGGTCACGATCTGGCGCAGGGGGGCTTCAACAGCGCGACGCAGGATGTTGATACCGGCGTTCTGCTCTTCGTTGATGCCTTTCAGATCCTTCAGCGCGTCCAGGGCACGGACCAGAGCGACACCGCCGCCAGGCACCACGCCTTCTTCCACAGCAGCGCGGGTAGCGTGCAGGGCGTCTTCGACGCGGGCTTTCTTCTCTTTCATCTCGACTTCGGTGGCAGCGCCAACCTTGATCACGGCAACACCGCCGGCCAGCTTGGCCAGACGCTCTTGCAGCTTCTCTTTGTCGTAGTCGGAAGAGGTTTCTTCGACCTGGGCACGGATCTGCTTGATACGGGCCTGGATGTCGACCTCGACGCCAGCGCCGTCGATGACGGTGGTGTTTTCCTTGTTCAGGACCACACGCTTGGCTTGACCCAGGTGTTCCAGGGTGGTGCTTTCCAGGCTCAGGCCGACTTCTTCGGAGATGACGGTACCGCCGGTCAGGATGGCGATGTCCTGCAGCATGGCCTTGCGACGATCACCGAAGCCCGGAGCCTTGACGGCTGCGACCTTGACGATACCGCGCATGTTGTTGACCACCAGGGTGGCCAGGGCTTCGCCTTCGACGTCTTCGGCGACGATCAGCAGCGGACGACCGGCCTTGGCAACGGATTCCAGCACCGGCAGCAGTTCGCGGATGTTGGAGATCTTCTTGTCGACCAGCAGCAGCAGCGGGCTGTCCAGCTCGGCCGACATGGTGTCGGGCTTGTTGATGAAGTAGGGCGACAGGTAGCCACGGTCGAACTGCATGCCTTCGACGACGGACAGTTCGTTTTCCAGGCCCGAGCCTTCTTCGACGGTGATGACGCCTTCTTTACCAACCTTCTCCATGGCTTCGGCGATGATGTTGCCGATGCTGTCGTCGGAGTTGGCGGAGATGGTGCCTACCTGGGCGATGGCCTTGCTGTCGGCGCAGGGCTTGGACAGGTTCTTCAGCTCGGCGACAACGGCAGCGGTGGCCTTGTCGATGCCGCGCTTCAGGTCCATCGGGTTCAGGCCGGCGGCCACGGACTTCAGGCCTTCGGTCACGATGGCTTGGGCCAGCACGGTGGCGGTGGTGGTGCCGTCACCGGCAGCGTCGTTGGCCTTGGAGGCCACATCTTTCACCAGCTGGGCGCCGATGTTCTCGATGCGATCCTTGAGCTCGATTTCCTTGGCGACGGAAACGCCGTCCTTGGTGATCAGGGGAGCACCGAAGCTACGCTCCAGAACTACGTTGCGGCCTTTCGGGCCCAGGGTAGCCTTGACAGCGTCGGCCAGGGTGTTGACACCGGTCAGCAGTTTCTTGCGCGCGGAGTCACCGAATTTGACGTCTTTTGCAGCCATGTTCTGTTTCCTCTAAGAAATTCGAAAAGTGAGTGGAGATCAGCCTTCGATGACGGCCAGGATTTCGGACTCGGCCATGACCAGCAGTTCTTCGCCATCGACCTTGATGGCGTTGCTGCCGGAATAGGGACCGAAAACCACCTTGTCACCCACTTTTACTGCCGGAGCACGGACATCACCGTTGTCCAGCACGCGTCCAGTGCCTACGGCAACCACTTCACCGCGGTTCGGCTTTTCGGCAGCCGAGCCCGGCAGCACGATGCCGCCAGCGGATTTGGTCTCTTCTTCGCTGCGACGGATCACAACGCGATCATGCAGAGGACGAAGCGCCATTGTCGTATCTCCCAAAGTTCTGAGTGTTTCCAGCGCCGATGACTGCATCGGCAGTTTGTTTTAACCGGCTGCGCCGGGTGCGCCCCATCCATGACAGAGCGCGAAACCTGCTCGCCTTGCGGCGACAACCTTGCGGTGTCCGCTACATGAGGTTGTCGCCAGGCATTTCAAGGGTGGACGGTAATTTTTTTAGCGCTTTTGCTCATCGCGGTGGACCACTTCACCCTCGATCACCTCGGGGCGATGAGAGGCGCCCTGACCAGGCCCCGGCTGATAGCCCTGGGCACCGGGATTGCGCCGGGTCACGCGGCCGATCACCGCGCCCAGCAGCGCCTTGCGAGTCACGGGCAGAAGGCAGACGAGCGCCAGGATGTCGCTGATGAAGCCCGGAAAGATCAGCAGGGCACCGGCGATTGCCAGGGTAAGGCCCTGGATGACCTCCTGCTCGGGCATCTGCCCCTGGGCCAGGCGCATGCGGATGCGCCAGAGGGTGGTGAAACCGGCGACGCGCAGCAGGGCGACGCCGACCAGAAAGCTCAGCAGCAGCAGGGCGAAGGTGGCGAGCACGCCGATTTCGCTGCCGATCTTGATGAGTACGGCCAGTTCCACAAAGGGGAACAGCAAGAAGAGTAAGGCGGTCACGCGCATCTCAGGTCCTTCACGGTAGAAACCGGTTGAAAGACAGGAGATGGAGGCGGCCACGTCGATTTCAAGGTGGGCATGTGGTGCCCCATAGAAATGCAAAGGCCGCGAAAATCGCGGCCTTGACGGGCTGGCAGGCACTTAGGGAAACATGACGTTACCAGGAGACGCCGACACCCGCGGTGTACTCGGTCTGGTTGACGTTGCCCTGGGCACCACTGGTGAGTTCCTTGGACGCCTTGAGGTTCAGCGATGCCCAGTTGGTCACCTTGTATCTCAGGCCGACATCACCGTCGAAGGTCAAGTTGGCGGTGTTGTCCAGCGGCCGACCCAGTTCACCGTTGGTGAAGAACTGGATGGTCTGTCCGTACAGATACCGGTTGTAGTCCCACTTCACGCTCGCCGACAGGAACTGGTCGGAGCCGCCATCCGAGTACTCGTAGCGGTTGTGGTTAAGCAGGCCGGTCAGGGAGAAGGAGCCCAGCTCGTTATCCCAGAACTGGTAACCGGGACCGGTACCCAGGGTGCGCTGCTTGGCCAGATCCTGGATCCAGTCGCGCTTGTATTCCGCGCGGCCCTGCCAGAAGAATTTCTCATCGAAGAAGCGATCCAGGGCGTACTGCAAGCCGTACTTGCTGGTCGAGACCACGTCGTCGGTCTTGTAGCGGTCGTAGCTGCCGTTGGCGTTGTGCCGCCACATGCCGTGCCGGGCCTGGGTCTTGAAGTCGATATCGTACTTCTCGCTGTCCTGGGACGAGCTGATGTAGTCCAGGCCGGCGTCGATGTTGCCTTTCCAGGCGAAGTCGCGCAGGAAGGGACGCGGCGGCACGATCTGGGTGATGCTCGCCAGCGGCACGGTCTGCTGGCCGTCGGCGGTGCTGACCACTACCTGGCCGTCTTCGGCCGGCTTGAGGCTTTCCACCGGGAAATCGGGTTCGTACTTGCCGCGCTGGACGATGACGGGCTTGTCACGTTGCAGGGTCTTGATCTTGTCCCAGGACAGGGGAATGTTGCCGCCGTATTCGGTCTGCAGGAGCAGCTTCTTGCTGTCGAGCAGCTTGATGGTTCCGGTCAGGCGATCGCCATTCTTGAGCCAGACGGTGTCGGCATGGGCGAAGGAGGCGAGTGACAACAGCGCGAGCGAGGAAAGGAATCGAAAACGCATGGGCACCAGGACACCTTGGGTGGACTTGGGTGGAAAGGTAACGAAACGAGAGGAGCGCGATTATCCGGGTGCCAGAGGCCCGCGCAACTGTTACTGGGTAAAAGTTAGGCAAGTTTCCGGAAATACCGCCCAAAGGTCTGACGTCTTGTGAGAAAGCAGCAGCTCGACACGTTTCAGCACCACCGTAACCAAACTTTTCGGCACACTGGCACTCTCTCCCGGAGCAGCAGGGCATCATGACCACGTCCCCTCCCCCCGATCCGCGTCACCAGGCGGTTTTCCAGGCGCTGGCCGCCATTCCTGCGGGGCGGGTGGTCAGCTATGGCCAACTGGCGGAGCTCGCCGGCCTGGGCCGAGGCGCACGCTGGGTGGGCTGGGTGCTGGGTCGGCTGCCGGAGGGCAGCGCCCTGCCCTGGCATCGCGTCATCGCCGCGGATGGCCGGCCGAGCCTGACCCGCGACAGCCCTTCCGGTCAGGCGCAGCGCGAGCGGTTGCGGGCCGAGGGCGTGCTGTTGCACGAGGACCGGGTGGACATGCGTCGGTACCGGTGGAATCCAGTTGAGAGTGTCGAGTAGAGTGCGCGTTTTTTCCGAGCCCAAGGGCATGTTTGCACGTTTCTGGCGCGAAGCCGTCACCACCTACAAATCCAAGGCCTGCCTGGCCCTGCTGCTGCTGGGTTTCGCTGCGGGCCTGCCAGCCATGCTGGTGTTTTCCACCCTCTCGGTCTGGTTGCGCGAAGCGGGGGTGAGTCGCGAGACCATCGGCTACGCCAGCTGGATCGGCCTGGCCTATGCCTTCAAGTGGGTGTGGTCGCCCATGCTCGATCTCTGGAAGCTGCCGTTGATCGGCAAGCTCGGCCGTCGACGCTCCTGGCTGGTGCTGTCGCAGATCCTGGTGGGCCTGGGGCTGGTTGGCATGGCGCTGTGCAATCCGCAGCAGCACCTGGAGCAACTGATCGCCCTGGCGGTCCTGGTGGCCTTCGCCTCGGCCACCCAGGACATCGCCGTGGACGCCTACCGCCTGGAGATCGCCGACGACGAGCGCCAGGCCGCCCTCGCCGCCTGCTACATGACCGGCTATCGCATCGCCGCCCTGCTGGCCAGCGCCGGCGCCCTGTTTCTCGCCGAGGAGCTGGGCTCGTCCCGCCTCGATTACAGCCAGAGCGCCTGGGCCACCACCTACATGCTGTTCGCCCTGCTGGTCCTGCCGGGACTGGTCACCAGCGTCCTGATTCGCGAGCCGGAGCCGGTCGCGCCCATGGCCATGGCGGAATCGCGCTTCGGCTTCAACCACCAGCTGGTGGCGGTCGCCCTGCTGCTGGTGATGCTGATCTCCATCCCGGCCGCCATCAATGCCGCCATCGCCCAGGCCTGGCCGCGCGCCCTGCTCTACAGCCTGTTCATCGTCGGCTGCCTGTCGCCCTGGGGCCGCTACTGCTCCAAGCCGCTGAGCGATCTCATGCGCCGCATGCGCGAGCCCCTGCGGCTGCGTGATGCGGCCAATGCCGAGGAATTGCCGCGCTTCGACTTCGTGCACCAGATGGTCTCGGTGATCCTGTTGATCGTGCTCATCGTGGCCGCCACTGGCGGTCTGTCCGCCCTGGCCGGCGGCTACTGGCCGCGCGGCCTGATGTACGGCCTGATCGTCTGGCTCTGCCTCACCGCCCCCGGACGCCGGCTGATGGCACCGGTGCTGACGCCCATCACCGAGTTCATCCAGCGCTACCAATGGCAGGCGCTGCTGCTGCTTGGCCTGATCTCCACCTATCGCCTGTCGGACACGGTCATGGGCGTGATGGCCAGCGTCTTCTATATCGACGTGGGCTATAGCAAGGAAACCATCGCCGGCGTGAGCAAGATCTTCGGGGTGTTCATGACCCTGTTCGGCGCCGGGCTGGGTGGCGTGCTGATCACCCGGGTAGGGATTCTGCCGATTCTCTTTCTCGGCGGCGCCGCCTCGGCGCTGACCAACCTGCTGTTCGTGGTGATCGCTTCCACCGGCGCCAACGTGCCGCTGCTGATCGCCACCATCTGCGCCGACAACGTCAGCGGCGGCATGGCTACCTCGGCCTTTGTCGCCTACCTGTCGAGCCTGACCAACCTCAGGTTCTCGGCAACCCAGTACGCCATGCTCAGCTCGCTGATGCTGCTGTTGCCGCGCCTGCTGGGTGGCTATTCGGGTGCCATGGTGGAGCACGTAGGCTACAGCTCGTTCTTTTCGCTGACCGCGCTGATGGGGGTGCCGACGCTGCTGCTGATCGCGGTGCTCTGGCTGCGCCAGCGGCGCGATCCCGCCGTCATCAAGACCGGCGGGAACTGAGCGAGAGACTCAGGCGGCGGGGGTGGACTCGCCGCCCTCGTCGGCGACCGGAGCGGTGTTGGCGAAGTGCACCACCCGCTGCGGGAAGGGAATGCCGATGCCCACGGCGCCCAGGCGGTCGCGGACCTGCTCATTGAGCATGAACATCATCGGCCAGTAGTCGCCGCTGGCGGTCCAGAAACGCAGCGACAGGGTGATGGCGCTGTCGCCCAGGGCCGATACCACCACCTCGGCAGCCGGATCCCGATGCACCCGCGGGTCTTCCGCCAGCGCCAGCAGCACCTCACGGCCCTTCTGCAGATCCGCCTCGTAATCCACACCGACATCGAAGATCACCTTGCGCTTGGGCTGACGCGAATAGTTGGTGATGATCCCGTTGGACAGATTGCCGTTGGGAATGGTGACGGTCTTGTTGTCACCGGTCAGCAGGATGGTGTGGAAGATCTGGATGGAATTCACCGTGCCGAGCACGCCCTGGGCCTCGATGAATTCACCGACGCGGAAGGGGCGGAAGGTCAGGATCAGCACGCCGCCGGCGAAGTTCGACAGACTGCCTTGCAACGCCAGACCCACGGCCAGACCAGCCGCACCGATGATGGCGACAAAGGAGGTCGTGGCGATGCCGATCATGGACGCGGCGCTGACCGCCAGCAGGATCTTGAGGATGATGCTGACCAGGCTGCCAAGGAAACTCAGCAGCGCCGGATCGGCGCCATGGTGCGACGCCAGGCTGCTGACCTTGCTCGAGACCTTGTTGATCAGCCACCAGCCGATGGCCAGGGTCAGCAGCGCCAACAGTACCCGGCCGGAATACTGCAGGACGATGGGTAGCCAGCCCGCGGTCAGCGCCAGCAGGTGGTTGTATTGGTTTTCGATATCCAAACGGCGTCTCCTGTTACCTCTTCGATCAGATGTCGCCGCGCTCGGGGGCGACCCTAAAGGGAGTCAGCTCAATCACGGAAGTTCTGGTATTGCAGCGGCATGCCCAGCGACTGGCCACGCAGCAGGGTGATGACCTCCTGCAATTCGTCGCGCTTCTTGCCGGTGACGCGCACCTGCTCGCCCTGGATGGCGGCCTGAACCTTGATCTTGCTGTCCTTGATCAGGGCGACGATCTTCTTCGCCAGCTCCTTGTCGATGCCCTCGCGCAGGGTGGTCTCCTGCTTCACGGTCTTGCCGGAGGCATAGGCATCCTTGACCTCCAGGCACTGGACGTCGATCTTGCGCTTGGCCAGGTTGACCTTGAGAATCTCCAGCATCTGCTCGAGCTGGAAGTCTGCATCGGCAGTGAGGGTCACGGTCAGGTCCTTGGCCTCGAAGCTGCCCTTGCCACGCAGGTCGTAGCGACGATCAAGGTCCTTGATGGCGTTGTCGACGGCGTTGGTGACTTCGTGCTTGTCCAGCTCCGATACCACGTCGAAGGAAGGCATGGATTTTCTCCTCGGTTGCGATGGGGCAGCCTTGACGCTGCAGCCTGACCGACCATTATAACGACTGGCCTTCTTCTGCAGGAATCCGACCATGCCCCGCGAACCCATCCTGGAGTCACAGCTGTGAGCTGGCACGTGCTGGGCGCCGGCAGTCTCGGCGGACTCTGGGCAGCGCGCCTGTTCCGTGGCGGCGAACCGGTCCGCCTGATCCTGCGCGATCGCACCCGCCTGGCGCAGTATCGCGCCGGTGGCGGACTGCGCCTCACCGAAGGCGACACGACCAGTCTCTATCCGCTGCCCGCCGAAACGCCCGAGGCGGGCAATCCGATCCGCCGGTTGATCCTGGCCTGCAAGAGCTATGACGCCGAGGACGCCATCGCCAGTGTCGCCGCGCGCCTGGAACCGGAAGCTGAGGTCCTGCTCCTGCAGAATGGCCTGGGTAGTCAGGACGCCGTGGCGGCCCGCGTACCACGGGCGCGCTGCCTGAGGGCCAGCACCACCGAGGGCGCCTTTCGCGAGACCGACTTCCATGTGCTGGCGGCCGGCGCCGGCCAGATCTGGATCGGCGACCAGCTCGGCAGCCATACCCCACCGCCCTGGCTAGATACGCTCACCGACCTGGGCTTTCCGGTACGCTGGACGGACGACATCGATGCCCGGCTGTGGCGCAAGCTGGCGATCAACTGCGCCATCAATCCGTTGACCGTGCTCCACGGCTGCCGCAACGGCGAACTGCGCCAGCATCTGGCGGAGGTGGCGGCGCTTTGCGACGAACTCACCGCCCTGCTGGATGCCATGGGACTCGCCCCGGCGGCCCAGGGACTGCAGCAGGAGGTCGAGGCGGTGATCACCGCCACGGCCCACAACAGATCCTCGATGCTGCAGGACGTGGAGCGCGGCCAGCGTACCGAGGTGAGTTACCTACTTGGCCATGCCCTGCCGATCGCCGGACGGCTGCGCCTGCCGGTGCCGCATCTGGCCGAGCTGCAGCAGCGGCTCCAGGCCAGGCTCGCGGAGCGCGGATTGCCCGAGAACTAGCTGCGGGCTACCCTGCCCGCTTCCCTGTTGCCGCGGCTGCCCCATGATCCTCGCCAAACGCCTGAAGAACCTCCCGGTCGGCCGCAAGTTGCTGGCCGCCCTGCTGGTGATGATGATCGCGGTGCTGGTGGTGGCCAACGTGACCTTCATCAGCGCCGCCTACTGGATCTCCCAGGAAAGCGTGGCCCCCCAGGCCCTGCAGACCCTGGGCCGACTGTTCGCCAGCCCGGTGCTCAGCCGCGAGGTGCTGGCCTCGCCGGCGGCGGCCGAGGTGCAACTGCGGCAGCTGGAGGGCTATGCACCGCTGCGCCTGGCGGCCGTCTACGACAGCCAGGGCCAGCGCCTGGCCGAGTTGCACAACGGCGATCGCCTGCAGGTACCCGCGCGTTTCGAAGACCTGCAGACCTGGCGCCTGCGTGAATTCCGCACCAATCTGCTGGTGGAACTGCCCCGTCCCGAAGGGGCGCCCGGGCATCTCCTGCTGGTGGCCAGCAGCGAACTGCCAGGGGCCTTCTATCGCGGCACCCTCACCGCCAGCCTGGCGATCCTGACCTTCAGCATCCTGCTCTGGCTGGTGGTGGCGCGGCAGATCAAGCGGCTCATCACCCTGCCGATCCGCGAATTGGAAGAGCTGTCGCGCCAGGTGACCCGGGAGGAAAACTATTCGCTGCGCGCCAGCAAGGGCAGCGAGGACGAGCTGGGGCGCCTGGCGGAATCCTTCAACACCATGCTCGGCCGTATCCAGGGCCGCGAGCAGCAGCTCAAGCGCGCCCGCGACGACGCGCAGTACGCAGTGCTGCAGGCCCAGAGCCTGGCCGAGGAGACCCGGCGCTCCAACCGCAAGCTGGAACTGGAAGTACAGGTCCGCGGCAAGATCGAGAAGAAGCTCACCGGTTTCCAGAACTATCTCAACAGCATCATCGATTCCATGCCTTCGGCGCTGATCGCGGTGGACGAGCAGTTCTACGTCACCCAGTGGAACCAGGAGGCCACCCACCTTTCCGGCACCCAGTTGGACGAAGCCCTGAACCAGCCGGTGTTTCTCGCCTTTCCCTCGCTCAAACCCTTCCTGCCGCAACTGAGCCGCACCGCCGAACTCCTGCGGGTGGAAAAGGTGGAACGGGTGACCTGGGCACTGACCGACACCCCGCGTCACTACACCCTCACCTTCTACCCGCTGATGGGCGGCGCCGGGCGCGGCGTGGTGATCCGCATCGACGACATCACCCAGCGCCTGAACATGGAAGAGATGATGGTGCAGTCGGAAAAGATGCTCTCGGTCGGTGGCCTAGCGGCCGGCATGGCCCACGAGATCAACAATCCCCTGGGCGCCATCCTGCACAACGTGCAGAACATCCGTCGGCGGCTGTCCCCGGAGCTGCCGAAGAATCTCGAGCAGGCCGCCGAATCGGGCGTCGAGCTCAATGCGGTGAACTGCTACCTGGAGAGTCGACAGATCCCGCGGCTGCTCGACGGCATCCACCAGGCCGGCAGCCGTGCGGCCAAGATCGTCAGCCACATGCTCGCCTTCAGCCGCCGCAGCAATCGCAAGATGGAAGCCAGCGAACTGCCGCCGCTGATCGACCAGGCCATCGAGATCGCCGGCAACGACTTCGACCTGGCAGAGGGCTTCGACTTCCGTACCCTGTCCATACTCCGCGAATTCGATCCGGCGCTGGGACCGGTGCCGGTGATCGCCAACGAGCTGGAGCAGGTGCTGCTCAACCTGCTGAAGAACGCCGCCCAGGCCATCCACCTGCGCGACGACGAGGAAGAAGGCGAATACGGCCGTATCACCTTGCGCACCCGGCTGCGTGGCGGCTGGGCCGAGATCCAGGTGGAGGACAATGGCATCGGCATCCCCGAGGACATCTGCAAGCGCATCTTCGAGCCCTTCTTCACCACCAAGGAAGTGGGCCAGGGCACCGGCCTGGGCCTGTCGGTGTCGTACTTCATCATCACCAACAACCACAAGGGGCAGATGGAGGTGCACTCCACGCCCGGCGTAGGGACCTGCTTCACCCTGCGCCTGCCCCTCGTCCAGGCCGATTTTGATTCCGTCTAAGACCTTGCCAGGAGCCGCGCCATGGGTTTTCGCCTCACCGAGATCTACACCCGCCAGGGCGACACCGGCGACACCGGCCTCGCCGACGGCAGCCGGGTCCCCAAGGACCATCCGCGCATCGAGGCCATTGGCGCGGTGGACGAACTCAACAGCGCCCTGGGGCTCTTGCTCGCCGAACTGGCCGAGGATGCGCGCCTTGCCGAGGTGAGCGAGGCCCTGGCGCCCTGCCAGCACCGACTGTTCGATCTCGGCGGTGAACTGGCCATGCCCAGCTATCGTGCCCTGCAACCGGTGGAGATCGAGCGCCTGGAAGGCGCCATCGATCACTGGAACACCGAGCTGGGCCCGTTGGAGAACTTCATCCTGCCCGGCGGCTCCCGCGCCGTGGCCCAGGCCCACGTCTGCCGCACCCTGGCGCGCAGCGCCGAGCGGCGCTGCCGTAGCCTGCACGCGGTGGAGCCGCTGGAGGGCCAGGGCCTGCCCTATCTCAATCGCCTGTCCGACCTGCTGTTCGTCGCGGCGCGCATCGTCGCCCGCCGCCAGGGGGTGAACGAGGTGCTCTGGCAGGCCGCACGGCCATGAGCGCGCCAGCAGCGCCACCCGTGCGCCGCCACGAAGGCCTGCTCGCCCTCTGGGACGGCCTGATCCTGATCCTGGTCTGCGTGAACCTGGCACTGATCCTGTTCGACAGCCTCTATGCCCTGGGGCCGCTCAACCAGGCCCTGGCCGCCGTGCTGCCCGGCTTCCACGCCTTCTATGGCGAACGCATCCACGCCCACTTCACCCACATCGACCTGGTGTTCGTCGCCTTCTTCATCACCGACGTGCTGCTCGGCTGGCTGGTGGCGGTGGTCGAGCGCCGTCACTCACGCTGGTACCACTACCCTTTCATCCACTGGTACGACGTACTCGGCTGCATTCCCCTCGGCGGCTTCCGCCTGCTGCGCGCCCTGCGCATCATCTCCCTGCTCCTGCGCCTGCAGCGCCTGGGGCTGATCGACATGCGCCACTGGCGGCCCTACCAGTTCTTCGACCATTACTACCAGTTGCTCATGGAGGATCTGTCGGACCGGGTGATGATCAAGATCTGCGGTGAGTTGCAGGACGAGCTGAATACCCGCGACGACTTTTCCCAGAGCGTGATCGATCGCGTCATCCGCCCACGCAAGCAGCGCTTGATCGACGGCATGGCGCAGCGCATCCAGGCGATGGTGGAACAGGGCTACACCCAGAATCGCGCCACCCTGGAACGGCTAGTAGGGGACGTGGTGCAGCGCGCCCTTGACGAGAACCCCGACCTCGCCCGACTCAAGCGACTGCCCATGGGCGACCGGCTGGCCGACACCCTGGACGGGGTGCTTACCGACATCGTCAATGGACTGGTGCGGGAGGCGGCGGCCAGCCTGCATACCCGGGACTTCCGCGCCCTGGCCAGTCGCCTGGCCGATCACGGCTTCGATCAGAGCCTGCCCAGCGGCGCCCAGGACAATGCCCTGGACGAGGTGCTGGTGGAAATCCTCGAAGTCTTCAAGCAGAAGGTCCTGCAGCGCCGGCTCGCCCAACTCGATGGCGAGCTCTGGCCCCAGGAGTGGCAGCGCAGCGAGATCGATCCGATCAACGCGCCCCGGCGCTGATCTGCTGCTGCAGATTCTGCACCTGGGTCTGCAGGGTGGTGATGTTGCGGGTGGTCTGCAGGCGGAAGGAGTCGAACTCCTTGCTGTCCGGCCCCACCGGGCGGGCGTCCAGCTCGCTGCGCAGCACCAGCAAGTCCTGCTGCATCTCACCCAGCGCTTGGCTCTGGGCGCTGGGCTTCTTCAGCGCGGCGATGTCGGCCTGCAGCGCCTTGTTCTGAGCGCCAAGACTGGCGACCTGCTCGGCCAGGCTGCTGGTCTGGGCCAGGCCGTTCTTCAGCGCGGCCTGCTCCTCCGCCAGGGCCTTGAGACGGCTTTCCACCTCGCCGCTACCGCTCTGCACGGTTTGCACCGCGCTGGAGAGGTTTTGCAGACGGTTGTCCTGCGCCTGCTGGTTGTCCGTCACGCCCTGCTGCTGGCGAGTCAGCTCGGCGACCTTGGTCTGCAGCGTCTTGACCTGCAGCAGCAAGGCCTCGCGGCTGGTAGTGCCGGAGGATTCGCTCTCCACCAGCTTGCCGGAGATATCTCTCAGCCGCCCCTGGGCGTCTTCGCTGATGCGCGCGAAGTTTTCCTGGGTGGCCACCACCTGTTCCTGCATCAGCACCAGCTGCTGATGGCTCCACCAGGCGACGCCGGCCAGCGCCAGGGTCAGGGCGGCGACCAGCACCCACAGCGGCGCGGTGGAAGGGCCACGGCGCACCGGGCGGGCGTGACCGGCAGCGGGTTCGCGATAGACCTCTTCGGCTTCGACCGGTCGACGACCACCGGGACGGCGATCGTCGCGCTCCGGGGTCAGACTCGGGACGTTATCCATTTCATCGAGAAGATCGTTGCGCATGGCAGACCTGTGAGCAAAGGCGGAAAGACGAAATCGCGGCCAGTATAACGGCCGTCAGCGCCGACGCGAGGCAGCCCGCGCGCGGATTCGCCCCGGGAGCGTGCGCCGAAACGCAGTCTGCGTCGATAGCAAAGCGCCAGCATGCCATACCTTTACGGCCAGTTGGTTCTCGCTAAACCGGGCCACTGCGAGCCACAGGCGCACGTGGCCGGTAATCTTCCAGGGCACTCCAGGAGCTGGCTCGTGGGCGATAGCCGAAGGCCTCCTGGGCGGCGCGAATGTCCAGGGTGAAGGGCCTGTCCAGCAACTCGGGCCAGCGCGAGTCATGGCGCGGTGTCCGCAGCCGCGCATAGAGCTGGCGAGGTGCAAAGGCGTGCTGCTCAGCCACCGGCGGCAACTCGAAACGCCGCAGCAGGAAGTTAATCGCATCCCAGCACACCAGCGGCTCGCCATCGCTGAGATTGAAGACCTTGCCGTTGGCCGTGACCGGCTGCGCCAGCAGCAGGGTCACCAGGGCCTGGCGCAAATTGCCGGCGCTGGTGAAGTCCCAGCGATTGAGGCCATTGCCGGTGCGCGCCAGCTGTTTGGCCTTGGCTCTTTCCAGCAACCAGCGTGCCCATTCGCGGTCGGCCAGGCCCAATACCTGGGCTGGCCGTAACACCGTGACCTGAGGACCGAATTCGCCGGCGGCCAGCACCAGGCGCTCCAGTTGCAGCCGCCGTTGGGCCTCGCTGCCCTTGGGTTTGGCTGGCACCTGGTCTTCCTTGAGGGCCTCGCCCCCGCGCTCGTAGACCCGGGCGGAGGAAACATAGAGGAATTGCGCGACCTGCTGCTGCAGGGCGGCTTCGATCAGCACCTGGCCATGATCCAGATCGGCTGCGCTGGGCACACCCGCCACGTCGGTGCAGTGGGCGATGGCGTCGATGTCGTCGCACAGCGCCACCACCTGCTCGGGCTGGTCGAGCAGGGCGGGACGGTACTCGGCGCCGCGCTCGACCAGGGCATCCAGGGTCGCCCCCGGACGGCCGTGCACCCGCACCAGCTGGCCGCGGTCGAGCAGATCGCAGGCCAGGCCTGCACCGAGCGCCTCGCTGGCACCGGTGATCAAGATACGCATATCGCTGGGATTCCCTGGAAAGACCTCAGTCACGGCGGTGGCGACCGATCAACCAGTGTAACCAAAGCGTCGCGTGGACGCCGCTAGTCGCGCACCAGCCACTCGCCGGCGACCTGCTGCAGATGCCGGGTCAGGGCTTGCAGGGCGGTGCCGCCGTTGCGCCAGTGATGCCAGAACAGCGGCACGTCCACCCAATGGCCGGGCGCCAGATCCACCAGGGCGCCGCTGGCGCGGGCAGTGGCGCTCTGGATATCCGGCAGCAGCCCCCAGCCGATACCGCTCAGGGTCATCTGCAGAAAGCCCTCGGCGGAGGGACAGAGGTGGTAATCGAAGGACTGGGTGACGCCGAGCTGTTCCAGATAGCGATGCTGCAACCGATCATCCGGCCCGAACACGATGGCCGGTGCCTGCGCCAGGGCCTGAGGATCCGGCAGATCGGCCAGCTGCTGGGCACGGAACTGCGGGCTGGCCAGGGCCCGATAGCGCATGGCGCCCAGGGCGCTGACCCGGGCCCCGGCCAGTGGCTGACCGCTGGCGCAGAGACAGGCCGCCACCTCGCCGGCTCTCATCCGACGCAGCACCACGTCCTGGTCCTCGACCACCAGATCCAGCAGCACGCGCTGCTCCCTCACCCAGGGCCCCACCGCCGCAGGCCACCAGTTGGCCAGGCTGTCGGCATTGAGGGCGATGCGCAGCCGCTGCGGCGCCTCCTCGGCCAGCCCCGGTACCTCACTGCCGAGATCGGCCTCCAGCAGGCGCACCTGCTGGATATGACGGAGCAGGCGCAGGCCGGGCGCGGTGGGCTGGGGCGGTGTCTCGCGGACCAGCACCGCCTGGCCGACCCGGGCTTCGAGCAATTTGATGCGCTGGGACACCGCCGACTGCGACAGCCCCAATCGCCGCGCGGCGCGCTCGAAGCCACCTTCTTCCACCACCACGGCCAGGGCTTCCAGCAATTTGTAATCGATCATCGATCTGGCTAATGCTGCATAAGGAATATTGGTTTTTCTTATACGCCTGGAGACGGCAAGGTGGCAGCCATCCCAAGACGACAGGGCATCACCCCGCAATGAACAGCTATTTCACCGGCCTCCTGACCATGGCCAGCCTCATAATGGCGCTTGGTGCCCAGAACACCTATCTGCTGGCCCAGGGACTGCGTCGCGAGCACCACCTGGCCATCGCCGCCTTCTGCCTCACCTGCGATGTGATCCTGGTGGCAGCCGGCGTGCTGGGCCTGGCCGCGCTGATCCAGCACAGCCCGTTGCTGGTGGACATCCTGCGCTGGGGGGGCGCGGCCTTTCTGCTCTGGTACGGCGCCCAGGCGCTGCGGCGGGCCTGGAAGCCGGCGGCCATGGACAAGGTGGAGACCACGAGTCCGCGCAGCCGGCGCCAGGCGCTGCTCGCCGCCGCCGCGGTCTCCCTCCTCAATCCCCACGTCTACCTGGACACGGTGCTGCTGGTAGGCTCCCTGGGCAGTCAACAGGCCGCGCCCCTGGCTTATGTGTTCGGCGCCGCCACCGCTTCCATGCTGTGGTTCTTCGGCCTCGCCCTAGGTGCCGCCTGGGCCGCACCCTACCTGGCCCGCCCGGGGGTATGGCGGCTGATCGACCTGCTGGTGGCCCTGGTGATGTTTGCCGTCGCGGCTCAGCTCCTGGTCTCGACCTGAGGCTGGTCTTCGCCGAGCGAGCGCCCTAAGCTGCGGGTCTGCGTTCCCTGTCGAGATCTCCCATGCCCTTCGCCCGCTCGCTCCGCAGTCAGAGCCTGCTCCTGTTCGGCGGCAGTCTGCTGCTGATGTTGCTGATCGCCCTGGCCGGCTTCGCCCTGCTCTCGCGCGAGTTGCATCGCTACCAGCAGCTGATCGAAGGCCCGCTGGAGCGGCTGGTAGAGATCGACGACACCCACCTGACCTTCAAGATCCAGGTGCAGGAGTGGAAGAACTTCCTTCTGCGCGGCGGCGATGCCGCGACCGCCGAGCGCTACTGGCAGGCCTTCCAGACCCGCGAGGCGGAGGTCGACCAGCGCCTGCAACAGCTGGCCACCCGCGTCGACCCCGATCTCCAGCCCCGGCTGCTGGCCCTGCGCGCCCAGCATGGTCGCCTGGGCGAGCACTATCGCGCCGGATACGCCGCCTATCTCGCCCATGATCGCGATCCGCGGCGGGGTGATGCCGAGGTGCGGGGTATCGATCGTGAGACGGCCGAGGGCTTCGCGGCCCTGGTAGACGACCTGCACGGGCGCACCGCCGAGCAGATCGCCGCCATCCGCGCCGAGGCGCAACGCGACATCCTGCTCGCCGGCCTGGCGCTGCTGCTCTGTGGCAGTGGCCTGCTGTTCCTGGGGGTACGGCTGGTGGAGCGTCGCCTGGTCGATCCACTGGTGGCCTGTGCTCGGCAACTGGGCCTGCTGGCGCGCGGGCGCTTCGGCGAGCGCCTGCCCGGTGGCCGTGACGACGAACTGGGCCGACTGACCCACAGCACCAATCTCCTGCGCGACGCCGCCGTCCAGCATACCCACGACCTGCGTCACCAGGCGATCGAGGTCGGGGCCCTGAGCACCCTGCTGGCCAATCAGCTCCTGACCGAACCAGGCCAAGCACCACGGGACCTAGACCCGCACGTGCTGAAAGACATCAGCCGCCGCCTCGCCGACATCGCCGGCGATCTGCAGGACGCCGCCAGCCAGCGCCAGGACTGACGTCCAGCGCTACAGGGAGGTGGGCACCTCGCGCCACTGACCCGGCGCCAGATCGTCCAGCGTCCAGGGCCCGATACGCACCCGTACCAGCCGCAGCGTCGGCAGGCCCACGGCGGCCGTCATGCGGCGCACCTGACGATTGCGACCTTCGCGAATGGTCAGCTCGATCCAGGCGGTCGGCACGCTCTTGCGAAAGCGCACCGGCGGATCGCGCTCCCAGAGCACCGGCGCTTCGGCCAGCAGGCGCGCCTCGGCTGGCAGGGTGAGACCATCATTGAGTTCGACGCCCTGGCGCAGCCGCTGCAACTGCTCTTCGCTGGGCGTGCCCTCCACCTGTGCCCAATAGGTCTTGGGCAGCTTGTGCCTGGGATCGGCGATGCGCGCCTGCAGCTGGCCATCGTTGGTGAGCAGCAGCAGACCTTCGCTGTCACGATCCAGACGGCCCGCGGGATAGACGCCTGGCACCTCGACGAAGGCCTTCAGGGTCGCGCGGCCGTCGGCATCGGCGAACTGGGTGAGCACATCGAAGGGCTTGTTGAGCAGCAGCAGCCGCGGCGTGGCCGGGGGCGCCTTGGCCTGACGGCGAGGCCGGGGGCCGGGGGTGAAGCGAGGATTTCGCGACATGGGGATCGACGGCGGCTAGCCAAAGGGTAAGCTGGGTCGCCTAGTCTATTCGTCCGAGGTCCCATGCGCATCTTTCGTCCGCTGTGGCTGATCCACCTGCTCACCCTGGCCGGTTGCGCCTCGTCCGCCTATGAAGGCCCGCGCTCCGAGCATTTCGACGGCGAGCGCTTCCATAACCTGGCGCCGCGCGAGGACAAGAGTCTCTGGACACTGCTCAAGTGGCAGCTCACCCGGACACGCCCCCAGTGGACCTGGCAAGACGGTCCCGCCATGCCGATGCGCCCGCCAGCCCGTGTCGAGGGCGGCGAACTGCAGGTGACCTTCGTCAATCATGCCACCCTGCTAATCCAGCACCAGGGCCTCAACATCCTCACCGATCCAGTCTGGTCGGAGCGGGTCAGCCCCTTCAGCTCCGTCGGCCCCAAGCGCTTCCACGCGCCTGGCGTGGCCCTGGATGATCTACCGCCGTTGGATCTGATCTTTATCAGCCACAGCCATTACGATCATATGGACCTGGCCACCCTGAGGCGCCTGGCCGAGCGTGCGCCCCTGACGCCGGTGGTGACGCCCCTGGGTAACGCCGAGCTGATCCGCCGCGAGACCGGTTTCGTCACGGTCAGCGAACTGGACTGGTGGCAAAGCCTGCCGCTCAAGGACGGGGTGCGCCTCCATCTGGTGCCGGGCCAACACTGGTCGGCGCGCAGTCGCTTCGACACCAATCGCAGGCTCTGGGGTGGCTTCGTACTGGAGGCGCCTAGCGGGCCGGTCTATTTCGCCGGCGATACCGGCTGGGGACCGCATTTCGCGCAGATCCGTGAACGCCTAGGCGCGCCACGTTTTGCCGCCCTGCCCATCGGTGCCTATGAACCGCGCTGGTTCATGCAGGACAGCCACCTCAATCCCGACGATGCCGTACGTGCGCACCAGACGCTCGGAGCAGGCAGCAGCCTGGGTATCCACTTCGGCACCTTTCCACTGAGCGACGAAGCGCAATTCGCCCCGCCCCGCGACCTGGCCCATGCCCGGGCGCTGCATGGCCTGGCGGATGAGGCGTTCAGGACGCTGGCACCCGGTGAGGCCTGGTCGGTGCCCTAGGGCTTACTCCACCAACCCCTTGTCCCAGAGGCGTACCAGCTCACTGGGCGCCCGGTCCTCGGGGATCAGCAGGGTCAGTTCGCCTTCCTGCTCGGCGGGCTGCGGTCTAAAACGCAGCTCCACCTTGAAGTAGCGCTGATCGCCACGGCCGACCTGGGTCGGTTCGCCGGATTCCGGCAGGCAGCGCTCCAACACCGAGCAGATGCGCCCACGCTGGGTGCTGTCGTACTGGCCGAATTCGATCTCTCGTGGCTTGCTCAACGCATGCAGGGGCGCGAAGCCTCCCTGCCGCGAGAGCCGCACCACGGTGTCCTTGCCCAGCGGGGGAAGTTCGCGCATCGCCATGCTCCTCTAGATAAGGGTAACGCCCACGCCGGCCCAGGCCTCCTGGACAGCAACCACCTCCGCCGACTCGGCGCCAAAACGGCGGCCAGCGTTGGAAACCGTCAGCCGGGCGAAGGCGGCGAAGTCCGCATCGTTGGCCAGGCGACTGTCACAGAGGGTGTCATACCAGATAGGCCCGGCCTTTTCCCAGGCATAGCCACCCAAGGCCACGGCCGCGAGGTAGAAGGCGCGGTTGGGAATGCCCGAGTTGAGGTGAACGCCGCCGTTGTCTTCGCGGGTTTCGATGTAGTCGCGCATATGGCCGGGTTGCGGATCCTTGCCCAGGGTCGGGTCGTCGTACGCCGTACCCGGCTCGGCCATGGACCTGAGGCCTTTGCCCTTGATGCGGTCGGTGAGCAGCCCGGCGCCGATGATCCAGTCCGCCTCGGCGGCGGTCTGCTTGAGCTGGTACTGCTTGACCAGGATGCCGAAGACGTCGGATACCGATTCATTGAGCGCGCCGGACTGATTAAAGTACACCAGGCCCGCTTCGCTCTCGGTCACCCCATGCGCCAGTTCGTGGGCGATGACATCCAGGGCGATGGTGAATCTGTTGAAGATCTCGCCATCGCCATCGCCGAACACCATCTGCTCGCCGTTCCAGAAGGCGTTCTGGTATTCCTGGCCATAGTGGACGGTACCGGCCAGCGGCAGGCCCTGGCCGTCGATGGAGTTGCGACCGAACACCTCGTTGAAGAAGGTGAAGGTAGCGCCCAGGTGATCGTAGGCTTCGTCCACCGCCACGTCGCTGACGGGCGCCTGCCCTTCCTGGCGTACCAGGCGCCCGGGCAGCTGCATGGCATTGCCGGCATCGAAGATGCTGCGTTGCGGACTGGCGTCGTCGGTCCGAGGCAAGGCTCCGACCGGTGCCTGGCGTACCCCGGGCCGACCGGGATTGTGCAGCAGACTCTGCACATGACTCAGGGTGGTCAGGGCGCAGGAACGCTGGTGTTCGTCGCCATGATCGATGATGCGGCCAAGAATGTAGGGGGGAATAACCCCCTGGTAGGTGCCCTGGTTACGAGACATGCGCGCCCTCCTCCTGTGGGGGACAGAGCCCCCGATCACCGCAGCGTGCGGTCCTGTTCGTTGGACCACGAAACGACCAGACGGCTCCCGCCTCTTCACCCGGACGCAGGCTTCTGGTACAAAGGCACCCCACGCGGGCGTCGTATAATGGCATTACCTGAGCTTCCCAAGCTCATGACGAGGGTTCGATTCCCTTCGCCCGCTCCAGATTCCAGACGGCCTCCAATCAGTCCTTGCGGACAAACTGATTGGGGGCCGTTGCGTTTCCAGGCCCTGCTGCGGGGTTTGCGAGCATCCATCCTACCCCGCCACCAACCCCTTCACCCGCTGCGCCAGGGCTTCCACCGCGAAGGGCTTGGTCAGGATCGCCATGCCGGGTTCCAGGTGGCCGTCGCTGAGCAGCGAGGTCTCGGCGAAGCCGGTGATGAACAGCACCTTGAGTGCGGGACGGTGGACGCGGGCGGCGTCGGCGAGTTGGCGGCCGTTCATGCCGCCGGGCAGGCCGACGTCGGTGACCAGCAGGTCGATGCGGGCATCGGAGTGCAGGACTTCCAGCCCGCCGGCGCCGTCGGCGGCTTCGATGATGACGTAGCCAAGTTCGCGCAGCAGGTCGGTCACCAGCATGCGCACCGTGGGTTCGTCGTCGACCACCAGCACGGTGGCGTTGGCGCCTTCCAGCGTGCGGGGCCGGCCATCCTCCGTGGGGACCTCGCACAGCCGCTCGGCCGGCCGCCGCGGCAGATAGAGGCAGACGGTGGTGCCCTCGCCCGGGATCGAGCGTAGCCGTAGCTGCCCGCCCGACTGGCGGGCGAAGCCGTAGATCATCGACAGCCCGAGACCGGTGCCCTGCCCCATGGGTTTGGTGGTGAAGAAGGGCTCGAAGGCCTTGGCGGCAACATCCGGGGTCATGCCGCTGCCGGTATCGGTCACGCGCAGATGCAGATAGCCCCCTTCGGCCAATTCAGGATCGGGCGCGCTGTGGGTATCGACCTGATGATGAGCGGCCTCGATCAGGATGCGTCCGCCGCCGGGCATGGCGTCGCGGGCGTTGATGCACAGATTCAGCAGGGCGTTTTCCAACTGGGACTGGTCCACCAGCAGTGGCTGGTTGTCCGGCAGGCTGATGAACTGTACCTGGATGGCCGGCCCTACGGTGCGCTGCACCAGATCGAGCATGCCGCCTATCAGCTGGTTGACGTCGGTGGGTTCCGGCGCCAGGGTCTGGCGACGCGCGAAGGCCAGCAGCCGGTGGGTCAGGGCTGCGGCGCGCTTGGCACTGCCCTGGGCTGCCAGCAGGTACTTCTCCAGTTCGGTGAAGCGCCCCTGGTCGATGCGCAGCCCCATGAGGTCGAGGCTGCCGGAGATCCCCGCCAGCAGGTTGTTGAAATCGTGAGCCAGGCCACCGGTGAGCTGGCCGACGGCCTCCATCTTCTGCGACTGACGCAGGGCCTCTTCCGAGCGCCGGAGTTCTTCGGTGCGCTCCTCGACGCGCTGCTCCAGGGTCGCGGTCAGGTCGCGCAGCTCCGCCAGGGCACGGTCACGCTCGTCGGCCAGGGCACGGCGGGCATCCACGTCCAGCAGCACGCCGGGAAAGCGCAGCGGGGTACCGTCCGGCGCCAATTCGACATGGCCGTTGGCTTCCACCCAGTAGTAGCGACCATCGCGACGACAAACGCGATACTGATGGGCATAGCGTCCGCCGCGTTCGAGCACGTCGGCGATGGCGGCGGCGAGGCCTGCCTGGTCATCGGGATGGACGTTGGCGACCACCTGGGCCAGGCTCAGGCCATCGCGGCCCAGCGCCGGATCGAGGCCGAAGTGGGTGGCGAAGGCTTCGTCGACGGTGAATCTATCGGTGGGCAGGTCCCAGTACCAGGTGCCGATGATGGCGCCAGCGGCCAGGGCCAGCTGCACCCGTTCGGCGGCCGCCAGCACGCTGCTCTCCGCGGCACGGGCGCTGTCGCGTTCGTCGATGCGCGCTGACAGCTCCTGCTCGAGCGTCAGGTTATGGCGGCGCAGCGCGGCTTCGGCCACGTCGCGCTGATGATGGGCCTGGACGCTGGCGGTGGTCTCGGTGGTGATGTTGAGCATCCCGACGATGGTCTCGCCGTCACGCAGCGGACTGTAGGAAAAGCTCCAGTAGGTATCCTCGGGATAGCCGTTGCGGGTCATCACGAAGTGCTTGTCGACGAAATGCAGCGCCTCGCCGGCCAGCGTCCGCTCGATCAGCGGCGCGATCTCGGCCCACAACTCCACCCAGACCTCGTGGATCGGTTGCCCCAGCGCCGCGGGATGCCGGGCCCCGAGAAAGGGAGCATAGGCCTGGTTGTAGATCAACGTCTGCTCGGGCCCCCAGGTCGCGCACATGGCGAAGGGCGAAGCCATCAGCAGGTCGTAGGTGGTCCTGAGAGCAACAGGCCAGCAGGTACGATGGCCCAGTGGCGTGGTTTCCCAAGCAAAGCTTTCAAGGTAGGACAAAGGACGACTCACTGGCAGAGGCGCTGACGGATCTGGTGGCCGCCCAGGCTCTCAGCAATGAGCCCAGACGCTCATGATAGGCGGGTTCAAAGGCACCTTACCAGTCTTGCGAGTGATCGACGGCGTGGCGCCGTCCACCAGCGGCAGCGCGGCCCTGCGGCATGCTGTCCAGGTGAAACGACTGGCACCCGCGGCGTGCATCTCTTACCTTGTGGCCCCCGCTGTCGCCGTCAGGTATCCGCTCGTCATGTCCGCGTCATCCACCCCGCCCGAGGGGCTGCAACGCAGCCTGTCCAATCGTCATCTGCAACTGATCGCCATCGGCGGCGCCATCGGCACCGGCCTGTTCATGGGCTCCGGCAAGACCATCGCCCTGGCCGGCCCGTCGATCCTGCTGGTCTATCTGATCATCGGCAGTGCGCTGTTCTTTGTCATGCGCGCCCTGGGCGAGCTGCTGCTGTCGAACCTGGAATACAAGTCCTTCATCGATTTCTGCACCGACCTGCTCGGGCCCTGGGCCGGCTTCTTCTGCGGTTGGACCTACTGGTTCTGCTGGATCGTCACCGCCATCGCCGATGTCATCGCCATCGCCGCCTATGCCCAGTTCTGGTTTCCAAGCCTCGCGCCCTGGATCCCGGCGCTGCTCTGCGTGCTGCTCCTGCTGGGCCTCAACCTGGTCACGGTACGACTCTTCGGCGAAATGGAATTCTGGTTCGCGCTGATCAAGATCGTCGCCATCTGCGCGCTGATCGTCACCGGCTTCGGCCTGGTCTTCTGGGGTTTCCAATCGCCCTCGGGCAACGTGGCGAGCCTGAGCAATCTGTGGAACGACGGCGGCTTCTTCCCCATGGGCCTGGGCGGCTTCTTCGCCGGTTTCCAGATCGCCGTCTTCGCCTTCGTCGGCATCGAGCTGGTGGGCACCACCGCCGCCGAGACCGCCGATCCCCGGCGCAACCTGCCGCGCGCCATCAACTCCATTCCGGTGCGCATCCTGGTGTTCTATGTGCTGGCGCTGGTGGTGATCATGGCGGTGACGCCCTGGCGCCAGGTGGTGCCGGACAAGAGTCCCTTCGTCGAACTCTTCGTGCTGGCCGGCGTGCCCATGGCCGCCAGCCTGATCAATTTCGTGGTGCTGACCTCGGCCACCTCCTCGGCCAACAGCGGCATCTTCTCCACCAGCCGGATGCTCTATGGCCTGGCCCGCGAAGGCCATGCGCCCCGGGGCCTCACCCGTCTTTCCCGGGCGGCCGTGCCGGCGCGTGGGCTGCTGCTGTCCTGCCTATGCCTGTTGCTGGGCACGGTGCTGATCTACCTGATCCCCAATCTCGTCACCGCCTTCACCCTGGTCACCACCCTGGCCGCGGTGCTGTTCATGTTCGTCTGGTCGCTGATCCTGCTGGCCTGGCTGGCCTATAGACGCAACCGGCCGGAGCAGTACGCCGCCTCGGCCTTTCGGCTGCCTGGCGGGCGCTGGGTGTGCTACGGGGTGCTGGCCTTCTTCGCCGCGGTACTGGTCTTGCTGACCTTGCAGGACGACACCCGCCAGGCGCTGCTGGCCAGTCCGCTGTGGTTCCTGCTGCTGGGCCTGAGCTACTGGTGGCGCGGGCGGCGGACGCTACGCGGCGGCTAGCCAGCCACAGTTCGCTCAACCCACCGACCAGAGTTCATCGAGGCGGGTGGTGTAGCGTGGGCTGAGCAGGTCGCGGCGCATCTGCCAGGCGGGATCGCGCGGAATCCGGGCTGGACGCAGGGTCTCGCGACCGAACTTGCCGTTGATGGCGTCCAGCGTTGCCATCAGCCGGGTAGCGGCCGGATCCGGCGCGCCAGCGAAGAGATCTGCGGCCACCTCGCTACGGCCGCAGAGATCGAGCAGCAACACCTCGGCCTTGGCATAGCCGAAACCGTCGCGAAAGATCTCGCGCAGGCCGGACTGGGCATAGTCGTTGAGTACCCGGGTGTCGTCGCTGGGGGCCGGCAGGTTGAGCAGGCTGGCGTTGGCATAGCGGCCCTCGTCCGCGCCATGCATCCCGGTCTGGATGCTGACCCTCAGGGTGCGACAGAGCGACCCCTGGGCGCGCAGCTTTTCCGCGGCGCGGGCGGTGTAGCTGGCCACCGCCTCGGCCAGGGCGCCGAACTGGTACTGGCGGCGACCGAACATGCGGCTGCTGCAAATGGTCTGCCGCGGCGCCTCCAGTTCTTCGAGACTCAGGCAGGCCAGCCCGCGCAATTCCCGGGCGGTCTTTTCCAGCACCACGCTGTAGCGCTGGCGCAGTGACCAGGCATCCTGCGCGGCCAGCTCCCAGGCATTGGTGACGCCCTCACCCCGCAAGCGCGCGGCCAGGCGCCGGCCGACACCCCAGACGTCTTCGATCGGCGAGTGTTTCAGCACCCAGTCATGCACTACCGGATCGCGCAGATCCAGCACGCCACCGGTGCGCTCCGGCCAGCGCTTGGCGGCGGCATTGGCCAGCTTGGCCAGGGTCTTGGTACTGGCGATGCCGACGCTGACCGGGATGCCCGTCCATTTCTGCACCCGCGCCTGCAGGCGGTGGCCGAGGGCGTCCAGGGGCTCGGGCAGGCCCGCCAGATCGGCGAATACCTCGTCGATGCTGTAACGCTCCAGGCGCGGCACCAGGGTTGCGAGAGTGCGCATCACCCGGTCGCTCATGTCGCCGTAGAGCGCATAGTTGGAGCTGAAGGCCGCTACCTCGCCACGCTGGGCCAGCTCGCGCACCTGGAACCAGGGCGCCGCCATGGCGATGCCCAGGCGCTTGGCCTCGGTCGAGCGGGCGATCACGCAGCCGTCGTTGTTCGATAACACCACCACCGGGCGCCCGGCGAGATCGGGGCGAAAGACCCGCTCGCAACTGCAATAGAAGGCATTGCAGTCGATCAGCGCCAACACTGACTCAGCCATGGCCGAAGCGCCTCAGGCTGTGGGTGGCCACACCCCAGACTTCGAAGTCGTCGCGCTCGCCGATGACCAGCGGCGCATAGGCGGGATTTTCCGCCAGCAGGACAAAGTTCGCGCCGCGCCGGCCCAGGCGCTTGAGGGTAGGTTCGCGATCGCGCACCGCCACCACGATATCGCCCACCCGCGCCGGACGGGCGCGGTCGACGATCACCAGATCGCCAGGAAAGATGCCCACACCGGTCATGCTGTCGCCACTGACCTGGATGACGTAGGTATGAGGAGCGCGCAGGTCGACCAGTTCGTCCAGCGAGACCTGGCGCTCCAGATGATCCTGGGCCGGCGAGGGAAAACCGCACGGCAGGCGAAAATCATAGAGCGGCAGCTGGGTGTCGGACGACGCCAGGCAACCCAGGACGGTAACGGACATGACAAGGTGCTCCCGCGGATAACTGTCTATTTATACAGTTATCCGCGGGAGCCAGGTTGTAAAGTCGGACCTGGTTCCTGCCGATGAGCGGCGCCCTCAGGCGCTGAGGCGAAAGCGCGAGACCACGCTGCGCAGGTCCTGGGAGAGACCCGCCAGACGCTCGGCGGTACCGGCGTCGGACTCGATCCCGCTCAGTACCTGCACGGTACTGGCACGGATGCCCGTGGTGTTGCGGTTGATGTCCTCGGACACCGCGGCCTGTTGTTCCGCGGCGCTGGCGATCTGCACGTTGACGTCGACGATGCGTCCTACCGCGGAGCCGATGCTGGTCAGGCTGGCGCTGGCCTGCTCGGCGGCCGCGACCCCCGTCAGCGCATGGCCACGGCTGGCCTGCATCTGGCCGACGGCCTCGCCGGTAGCGGCCTGCAATTGCTCGATGATGCGGCGGATCTCCTCGGTGGAGGTCTGGGTGCGCGAGGCCAGGGTGCGGACCTCGTCGGCCACCACGGCGAAGCCGCGGCCCTGCTCACCAGCCCGGGCGGCCTCGATGGCGGCGTTGAGGGCCAGCAGATTGGTCTGCTCGGCGATGGTACGGATCACCGCGATGACCCCACCGATGGCCTGGCTGTGACTCTCCAGGGCGGCGACCTTGGTGGCGCTGAGATCCACCTCGGCGGCCAGGGCTTCGATGGCCTGTTGGGTCTGCTGCATCACCCGGGCGCCGTCACGGGTGGCCTGATCGGCCTGCTGGGCAGCCGCGACAGCGCCTTCGGTGTTGTTGGCGACGTCCGCCACGCTGGCGGTCATCTCGGTGATAGCGGTGGCCACCTGGTCGGTCTCGCCCTGTTGCGCCTGCATGGTCGAGCGTGCCTGACCGATGGAGCCGGCCAGGGATCCCGAGGCCTCGGCCACCGCGTTGGAGGCCTGATCGACCTCCCGCAGCGAACAACCGAAGGCCTCCAGCATCGAGTCCAGACTACGGCCGATGTCGGCGATCTCGTCACGTCCGCGCAGGGAGGCGCGGCGAGTCAGATCGCCCTGGGCGGCGGCGGCGGTCACTCCGACCAGTTCGGCGATCCCTTGGCGCAGCGCCTGGTAGATACCGGCGAAGGTGTAGATCAGCAGCAGCAGTGCACCCAGGATCATGCCCACTACCAGATTACGCAGCGTGGTCGCATGGACCAGTCGCTCGGCCAGCAACTGGGAGAGCTGGCCCTGCGCCTCTTCCTGCACCTTGTAGTAGCGGGCGACCACGGCATTGCCCTGGGTACCCAGGGCGCGTCCGGAAACCGTACCTTCATTGGTCATGGCCGCCTGCATGCCCTGGCGGAAGTTGGCATAGTCGTCCGCCGCCTGGGCCAGGGAGCCCTTGAGGCGCTGGGCCAGCTCCGGCGCCTGACGCGCCAGGAGTCTGAGACCCTGCTCCAGTTCGTCGGCGCTCTGCCGTTCCTGGCTCACCACGTTGCGCGCCAGATTCAGACTGGCGGGATCGAAGCGATTATTGGCGCTCAGGCCAAAGGCCAGGCCACGTAGCTGGCCGATGAGGTTGATTTCCCGCAGCAGGCGCACGGAGGTGATGTCGATGAGAAAGAGACTGGTGTAATCCGAGTCCAGCGCCAGGCCGGAGGTGGCCGAGACGTAATAGAAGAGGTTCAGGGTCTGGGTCAGTTGCTCGTTCCAGGCCTCGAACACCTCCAGCGAGGTGCCCGTAGTCCCCTGCATCAGGCGCTCGGCGCCCCGCCGCAGCTGGTTCAGGCGATCCCCGGTTTCCAGCTGGGTGCCGAGTTCGCGGTCCAGCCGGCCCAGATCGTCATAGGCCTTGAGCAGGTTGTCACGGTTGTTCTGCCAGTCCTGCTGGGCGGAAGCATCGCCATCCTGGAGCCGCTTGGTCAGGGCGCGCTGCAACATGCTCAGTCGGGCGACCGGGGTCAGCTGCGTCAGATAGCGCTGACCGTCGATCTCCTGGGTCAGGCTCACGCGCTGCTCCTGGATATCCTGATAGAGGTAGACGCTGAGAAACAGGAGCGGCACCAGAACGATGGTGGCGAGGCAGACGAACTTGGCGGGAAACCTCAGGCGATTCATTATCGTTACAGCAGGGGTCAGCAGATTCATGGCTAGCTCGGGCGGCGGCGAAAGGGGTCATTAGGGCTGTACCGCCCTATTTGTGACGTAATAGACAAAAATTCTTGTAACAGTTTCGTCTCTATCGAGCTGTCGCTTCGCTTCCTTGGCTATTTGCCACTCGGCGGTCGAAAGCCACCCCTCAACGGTCTTCGGATAGCTCTAGCATGCATGACTTATTGATTCGCAATGCCTTGGTGCTGGACGGCCACGACCGTCCGGGCAGGCCGCTCGATGTCGCTATCGCAGCCGGACGTATCCAGAAGCTGGGCGACCTGGCCACTGAACCAGCCCGAGAGGTCCGCGACGGCAGCGGCCTGGTGCTGGCGCCTGGCTTCATCGACGTCCATACCCATGACGACAGCATGGTCATCCGCCGGCCGCAGCAACTGCCCAAGCTCAGCCAGGGGGTCACCACCGTGGTGGTGGGCAATTGCGGCATCAGTGCCGCGCCGGTCCGTTTGCGCGGTGAGCCGCCGGACCCGCTGAATCTGCTCGGCCCGGCCGCGGCCTTCGTCTATCCCACCTTCGCCGCCTACCGCACCGCCGTGGAACAGGCCCGCCCCGGCGTCAATGTCGCCGCCCTGGTGGGCCACACGGCGCTGCGCGGCAATCATCTGGACGATCTCTACCGCGCCGCCACTCCGGCCGAGATCGCCGCCATGCGTGCCGAGTTGCGCGACAGTCTGGCCGCCGGTGCCCTGGGGCTTTCCAGCGGCCTGGCCTATGCGTCCGCCGCGGCGGCCCCGACCGACGAGGTGGCCCAGCTGGCCGCGGAGCTGGATGCCGTGGGCGGACTCTATGCCACCCATTTGCGCAGCGAATTCGCCGCGGTCCACGAAGCGCTGGACGAAGCCCTGGACATCGGTCGCCAGGCCCGGGCACCGGTGGTGGTCTCCCACTTCAAGTGCGCCGGGGTGGACAACTGGGGGCGCGCACCGGAACTGCTCGGCGCCCTGGCCGAGGCCGCGCAGACCCAACAGGTCGGCTGCGACTGCTATCCCTATGCCGCCAGCTCCTCCACCCTGGATCTCAAGCAGGTCACCCATCGGCACCGCATCACCATCACCTGGTCCACCCCGCATCCCGAATGCGGCGGCCGTGACCTCGACGCCATCGCCGCCGACTGGGGGCTTGACCTGGACAGCGCCGCACGCCGCCTGCAACCGGCAGGTGCCGTCTACTACGGCATGAGCGAAGCCGATGTGCGGCTGATCCTGGCCCATCCGCTGAGCATGATCGGCTCCGACGGCCTGCCCGAGGATCCCTTCCCCCACCCACGCCTCTGGGGCGCCTTTCCCCGGGTGCTCGGCCATTTCAGCCGTGACCTCGGTCTCTTCCCCCTGCACACCGCCGTGCACAAGATGACCGGTCTTTCCGCCGCGCGCTTCGGCTTAGAGGATCGCGGCCTGATCGAACCGGGCGCCCATGCCGACCTGGTGCTGTTCGATCCCGCCCGCATTCGCGATGTGGCCGATTTCAGCGAGCCACAGCGCCCCGCCGAAGGCATCCACGCTGTCTGGGTGAACGGCCGTCTGGCCTATGCGCCGGGCCAAAGCATCGACGAGCGCCATGGCCGCTTCCTGCCCCGTGCCGGGGACCTGCGGCAAACCTTCCCACGCTGCTGATCGAACGCTACCGGGTAACGTCCCGACCTGGTGCGCCGCCGTTACCTTCCGCCACTTCCCGGTGCCACCCACGGTACCGGGAGCCTCTTCTTTGCCCGTCGTTCAAGCCAAGCCATTGATTTGCAAAGCCGTCGAAAAAGCTGGCACAGTGACTGCAACCTATTCCGTTGTTACGAACATAATTCCGCTATAACGGAAAAGGAGTCGCACAATGACGGGCAAGACGAAGGGGTGGAAAACACTGGCGCTGCTGGTGGGTCTGGTCGCCATGACCGGCGCCCAGGCGGCCAAGCTGGATGACGTACTCAAGCGCGGTCACCTGATAGTGGGTACCGGCAGCACCAACGCCCCCTGGCACTTCCAGGGCGCCGACGGCAAGTTGCAGGGCTTCGATATCGATATCTCCAAGGTCATCGCCAAGGGGCTGTTCAACGATCCGGAAAAGGTCGAATTCGTCGTCCAGGGCTCAGATGCGCGCATCCCCAACCTGCTCACCGACAAGGTCGACATCAGCTGCCAGTTCATCACCGTGACCGCCAGCCGCGCCCAGCAGGTCGCCTTCACCCTGCCCTATTACCGTGAGGGCGTGGCCCTGCTCTTGCCGGCCAACAGCCGCTACCAGCAGATCGATGACCTCAAGGCGGCCAAGGACGACCTGACCGTGGCCGTGCTGCAGAACGTCTATGCCGAGGAGCTGGTGCACCAGGCGCTGCCCGGCGCCAAGGTCGATCAGTACGACAGCGTCGATTTGCTCTACCAGGCCCTGGGCACCGGCCGTGCCGACGCCGTGGCCACCGACCAGTCCTCGGTCAAGTACCTGATGACCCAGAATCCCGGCCGCTACCGCTCGCCCGACTATGCCTGGAGCCCCCAGACCTACGCCTGCGCGGTCAAGCGCGGCGACCAGGACTGGCTGAACTTCGTCAACACCGCCCTGCACGAGGCCATGACCGGTGTGGAATTCCCCACCTACCAGGCGTCCTTCAAGAAGTGGTTCGGTGTCGAGCTGCCGTCTCCGGCGATCGGCTTCCCTGTCGAGTTCAAGTGATCCTGGCCCGGCGCGGTTCGTCCGCGCCCTCTCGGTAGACGTCGAGCATGAACTACACCCTGAACTTCGCCCCCGTGTGGCAGAACCTGGATCACCTGCTGGCCGGACTCGCCCTGGGTCTGCAGCTGGCCCTGGTGGGCATCGCCATCGGCTGCCTGATCGGCCTGGCCACCGCCTTCGCCCTGCTCTCGCGGGTGCGGGCACTGCGCTGGCTCGCGGCGGGCTACGTCACCCTGGTGCGCAACACCCCGATCCTGGTGCTGATCCTGCTGCTGTACTTCGCCCTGCCCAGCGTCGGCATCCGCCTGGACAAGCTCAGCTCCTTTCTCATCACCCTGGCGCTCTATGCCGGGGCCTACCTGGCCGAGGTGTTTCGCGGCGGCCTCATGGCCATTCCCAAGGGCCAGCGCGAGGCGGGCCTGGCCATCGGCCTGCGCGAATGGCAGATCAAGGCCTACGTCATCATTCCGGTGATGCTGCGTAACGTCCTGCCGTCGCTCTCCAACAGCTTCATCTCCTTGTTCAAGGACACCTCCCTGGCAGCGGCCATCGCCGTGCCGGAGCTGACCTACCAGGCACGCAAGATCAACCTGGAAAGCTACCGGGTCATCGAGACCTGGCTGGTGACCAGCGTCCTCTACATCCTCACCTGCTACGTCATCGCCCTGCTGCTGCGCCAGCTGGAGCGGCGACTGAGCCTGACCCGCTAGGAGCCCGAACGTGTACGAAGCCCCCTCCTGGTTCCTGGAGTTGTGGAACGCCCGCCAGACCCTGGCCGCCGGTTTCGCCACCACCCTGGCCTGTTCGCTGTTGGCAGTGCTGGGCGGTACCCTGCTGGGTACCCTCGGCGGCCTGGCGCTGACCTACGGCCGCTGGCCGCTGCGCCTGCCGTTCCGCCTCTACTCCGACCTGATCCGCGGCACCCCGGTGTTCGTGCTGGTGCTGGCCTGCTACTACATGGCCCCGGCCCTGGGCCTGCGACCCACGCCCTTCCAGGCTGGCACCGCGGCCCTGCTGCTGTTCTGCGGCTCCCATGTGGCGGAGATCGTCCGTGGTGCCCTGCAGGCCATCCCGCGCGGTCAGCACGAGGCCGCCAAGGCGATCGGCCTGACCTTCGTGCAGAGTCTCCAGGAGGTACTGCTACCCCAGGCGCTGCGCCAGATCCTGCCGACCTGGGTCAACGCCTCCACCGAGATCGTCAAGGCCTCCACCCTGCTCTCGGTGATCGGCGTGGCCGAACTGCTGCTCAGCAGCCAGCAGGTCATCGCCCGCACCTTCATGACCCTGCAGTTCTATCTGTTCGCCGGACTGCTGTTCTTTCTCATCAACTTCGCCATCGAGCGGCTCGGCCGCTACCTGGAAAAACGGGTGACCCTGCCATGACCGCTGCCATGACCGCTGCCAACGACCCCTTGCTGAGCATCAACGGCCTGCACAAGAGCTTTGGCGAGGTGGAGGTGCTCAAGGGCATCGACCTCAGCCTCTACCGTGGCGACGTGGTGACCCTGATCGGCTCCAGTGGCTCGGGCAAGACCACCCTGCTGCGCTGCGTCAACCTGCTGGAAGACTTCCAGGGTGGCAGCATCCAGCTGGCCGGCGAGGCCATCGGCTACCGCGAAGACGGCGGTCGCCGCCAGCGCCTGCCGGAGCGCGAGGTCGCCCGCCAGCGTTCGCTCACCGGCATGGCCTTCCAGCAATTCAATCTGTTCCCCCACCTCACCGCCCTGGAAAACGTCACCCTCGGCCTGCGCAAGGTCAAGAAGATGGGCAAGGACGAAGCCATCGCCCTCGGCGAGCAGTGGCTGCGTCGGGTCGGGCTGATCGAGCGGCGCGACCACCATCCCGGCCAGCTCTCCGGCGGTCAGCAGCAACGGGTGGCCATCGCCCGCGCCATCGCCATGAACCCCAGCCTGATGCTGTTCGACGAACCCACCTCGGCGCTGGATCCGGAGCTGGTCGGCGAGGTGCTGGCAGTGATCAAGGACCTGGCCCAGGATGGCATGACCATGCTGCTGGTGACCCACGAGATGAGATTCGCCTATGAGGTCTCCGATCGCATCGTCTTCATGAGCCAGGGTCGCATCGAGGAGCAGGGTCCGCCGCGCGAACTGTTCGAGCGGCCCCGCTCCACCCGTCTCGCCGAATTCCTCGGCCGGACCTCTTTCTGAATCATCCCCCGCTACAGGAGCAACACCATGAGCATCATTCGTTACGGCGCCGGCGAACGCGGCGCAGGTGGCCAACCCCTCCCCTTCGCCCGCGCGGTGGAAGCCGATGGCTGGCTGCACGTCTCCGGCCAGGTGGCCATGGAGAACGGTGAGATCATCGACGGCGGCATCGTCGCCCAGACCCACAAGACCATGCAGAATCTGATCGCCATCCTGAACGAGGCCGGCTACGGTCTGGAGCACGTGGTACGCGCCGGCGTCTGGCTGGACGATCCACGCGACTTCTGGAGCTTCAACAAGGTGTTCGCCGAGTACTTCGCCGGCAATGCCCCGGCGCGCGCCTGCGTGCAATCCTCCATGATGGTGGACTGCAAGGTCGAGATCGACTGCATCGCCTACAAACCCAAGGCCTGAGACAAATCGCACAGATGACCGAACCTACCCGCCAGAGAGCCCGCGGCCTGGACCGCGCCTTCGACATCCTCGATCACCTCAAGCGGGTGGGTCGGCCGCTGCGACCCAACGAGATCGCCGCCGGCCTGGGCATTCCCAAGTCCACCGTCTACGATCTGGTCGGCCTGTTGCTGGAGCGGCACATGCTCGATGCCGTGGGCCGCGACGGTCAGGTCTACCTGGGCCGCGAGCTGTACTTTCTCGGCCAGGCGCACCTGCGCCACTTCGACCTGGCCCGCGAGGCCGGGCTGCTGCTGGACGACATCGTCGCCCGGACCCGCGAGACCGCCCAGCTATGCCAGCTCAATGGCCGCAAGTACACCGTCTCGCTGATGAAAGAAGGTGCCCGCGCCTTTCGCATCTCCTCCAACGTCGGCGAGGACGCGCCCATTCCCTGGACCGCCTCCGGCCGGTTGCTGCTCGGCCATCTGAGCGACGCCGAGATCCTCGCCCTGATCGATCCGGAAGACTTCATCCTGCCCGACGGCAGCCGCCTGCCGCCGGCGACCTTTATCGCCGAGATCCGCAGCGCCTGCGCCGAAGGTTTCTTTTCCTTCGACAGCATCGCCGACACCTACACCCACTGCTTCGCCGCTCCGGTGCAGGACGCCAGCGGCCTGTGCATCGCCACCCTGTGCATCGTCGCGCCCCGCGCCGACGCCCAGGCCCACCATGCCGAGTACCGCCAGGTGCTGGTCGACAGCGCTCGCCGCCTGTCCCAGCGCTTGGGCGGCCAGGAGAATCCATGACCGCTCTACATGCCCCCGAGAAAGGCGCCGCCAACCCCGGCGACAGCCTGCTCCGCGACATCGCCCTGCCCGCCCTGGTCATCCACCAGCGGGCGCTCGACCACAACATCGCCTGGATGCAGGCCTTCGCCAGCGACCGCGGCGCGCAGCTGGCGCCCCATGGCAAAACCAGCATGGCTCCGGCGCTGTTCCAGCGGCAGCTGGCGACCGGCGCCTGGGGCATGACCCTGGCCACCGCGATCCAGACCCGCGCCGCCCAGGCCCATGGCGTACGCCGGGTGCTGATGGCCAACCAGCTGGTCGGGGCGCCGAACATGGCGCTGATCGCCGAGCTACTGAGCGCCGACCCTGATTTCGACTTCCATTGCCTGGTGGACCATCCCGATCAGGTCACGGCCCTGGGCGCCTTCTTCGCCGAACGCGGCCTGGCGCTACAGGTGATGATCGAATACGGCGTGCCTGGCGGTCGTTGCGGCTGCCGCAGCGAATCCGAGGTACGTGCCCTGGCCCAGGCCATCGCCGGACAACCGGCGCTGCGGCTGACCGGTATCGAAGGTTACGAGGGCGTGATCCATGGCGCCGAGGCAGTGACAGACATCCGCGCCTTCGCCGATTCCCTGGTGCGTTTGGCCGAGGAGTTGCGTGGCCAGGGCGCCTTCTCCCTCGACCGGCCCATCGTCACCGCCTCGGGCTCGGCCTGGTACGACCTGATCGCCGCCGCCTTCGATCGGCTGGAGGTACGCGAGCACTTCCTGGCCGTCCTGCGCCCCGGCAGCTATGTGGTCCATGACCACGGCATCTACCGCGACGCCCAGGGCGGCGTCCTGGCGCGCACCGGCCTGGCCGAGGGCCTGCAGCCAGCGCTGGAGGTCTGGGCCCACGTGCAGTCGCTGCCCGAACCCGGCTTTGCCATCCTGGCCCTGGGCAAGCGCGACGTCGCCCATGACGCCGGCCTGCCGCTGCCATTACGCCGCTACCGACCGGGTCAGGCCACTAGCGCAGCCGTAGACATGAGTGGCTGCACCGTCACCGCCATCATGGACCAGCATGCCTTCATGGTCGTGGCCCCGGGCACCGAGCTGGCCATCGGCGATATCGTTGCCCTGGGCACCTCCCATCCCTGCCTGACCTTCGACAAGTGGCGCCAGGGCTGCCTGGTAGATGACAGCCTGCAGGTGGTGGAGACCTTCGCGACCTGCTTCTGAGGCGCTAGGGCCGCAGCTCGCCTTCTTCCTCGCCATCCCAATAGCGGATGCGCTCGGCATGCACCTTGATGAGGATCATGCCGGGCGTATCGGTACCCTGGGGAAACCAGCGGTTCAGGTTCTTGGTCCAGTGCGCCTCGAACTGCGCCTTGTCGCGGATCAGTTCGGCGCGGCCCTCGATGCCGATGAAGATGCCGGGCTTGCCCAGCAGGCTCTTGCCCTCGCTGAAGCTAAGGCCCACCGCCGGATCCTGCTCGATGTCGCGGATCTTGGCGGAGTCGTCATAGGCGTAGAACCAGGAATCGCCGTCGTACTCGACGTCGCCATTGTTGCTCATTGGCCGGCTGGTCAGGCGCCCGGTGCCGGTGGTCAGCATGCAGAAATCCAGATCGCTCATCGCTTTGGACAGGTCGTGCAGGGTCTTGTCGGCCATGGGGGTCGCTCCGGTGGGATGGGCGGTGTTGCCCGTCTGAATTCAGACCCGAAACTGCCGCCGCTTGGTTCCGATGCGCAGGCGCCGACCCGGCTTTTCGGACGGGCTGCGCTGCCGACCTCAGGTCCCCCGCGGCTTGGCTCGCGCCGTCGGTTCGGCGATCAGCGGATCGTCCGGCCAGTAGTGCTTGGGGTAGCGGCCCTTGAGGTCCTTCTTCACCTCGCCATAGGTGTTGGCCCAGAAGCTGGCCAGGTCCTGGGTGACCTGCACCGGACGCCGCGCCGGGGAAAGCAGGTGCAGCTTGACCGCCAGGCGTCCACCGGCGATGCGCGGGGTATCGGCCAGGCCGAACAGCTCCTGCAACCGCACCGCCAGCACCGGCGGGTGCTCGCCGTAGTCCAGGCGGATGTTGGAGCCGGAAGGTACCGCCAGGCTGCGCGGGGCCAGCTCGTCCAGCTGCCGCGGCAGCGGCCAGGGCAGCAGGCCCTGGAGCATGGCGGCCAAGTCCAGATTGGCGAAGTGGGCCAGGCGGGTGACGCGGTCCAGGTAGGGCAGCAGCCAGTCTTCCAGGCTGGCCAGCAGGGCCGCGTCGCTGACGTCCGGCCAGTCGCTCGCCTGCTTCTGCTGCAAGTCCAGCTGGCGCAGCAAGGCTACCCGCGCCTGCCACTGGCGCAACTCCGGCGTCCAGGGCAGCAACTCCAGGCCCTTGCGCCGCACCAGCCCCAGCAGCGCGCGGCTGCGGGCCGTGGCGTCCAGGTTCTTCAGCGGCTCGCGACTCAGCACCAACTGGCCGACCCGGCGCTGGCGCTCGGCGCGCAGGACGCCTTCGCGCTCGTCCCAGTCCAGTTCGTCGTGACTCACCACCTGCTCGGCCAGCGGCCCCTCGAACAGCGCCGGATCCAGTTCGGCGGCCAGGTAGATGCGCTCCTCGCGCTGCCCCTGGCGACTGCCTAGGTCGGCCACCACCAGCCAGGGCGACTTCATCAACCCATCCGGCTCGCCAAAGCTGGCGGCCCGGCCATTGGCCAGCCGATAGTCCTGGCCGCCGGCCTTGCGCTGCTGGGCGATACGATCCGGATAGGCGCAGGCCAGCAGGGCCCCGGTCCAGCGCGGGTGTTCGGGATCGGCCACCGGCCGCTCGGCCTTGCCACGCAGCAGGCCGCGGTACTGACGGACCAGCTGGCGAATGCGCGCCACCCCGCCGCGCGGGCCGCGCCCTTCGCCGGCCAGGAGCAGCAGACGGGTATGCAGGTCGGCGCCCTGCCCCGGCGCCAGGTCGCGCTCCCCCAACAGTGCGGCGATCTCGCAGGCGCGCTCGGCCAGGCACCAGGCCTGACCACGCAACAGCAGGTGCGCCAGCCGCGGATGGGCCGGCAGACCGCTCATGGCCTGGCCGTGAGGAGTGAGCACGCCCTGGTCGTCCAGGGCACCCAGGCGCATCAGCAGGTCGCGGGCCTGGGCCAGGGCCGCGGCGGGCGGGGGATCGAGCCAGGCCAGCTCCTCGGCGCTCATGCCCCAGCGGGCCAGTTGCAGCGCCAGCCCGGCGAGGTCAGCCTGGAGGATCTCGGCGCTGTCGTAGGCCGGCAATTGCTGGTGCAGTTCTTCCGACCAGAGTCGATAGCAGACACCCGGCTCCAGGCGGCCGGCGCGGCCCTGACGCTGGGTAGCCGAGGCGCGGGAGATGCGGCGGGTGGTCAGGCGGGTCATGCCGCTGCCGGGATCGAAGGCCGGCACCCGCGCCAGACCTGCATCCACCACCACCCGTACCCCTTCGATGGTCAGGCTGGTCTCGGCGATATTAGTGGCCAGCACCACCTTGCGGCTGCCCACTGGCGCCGGCTCGATGGCCGCCCGTTGGGCCGCCAGCTCCAGCTCGCCATGCAACGGGCAGAGCAGCACCGCAGCAGGCAAGTGATCCGCCAGCCGCTCGGCGGTGCGGCGGATCTCCGCCTGCCCGGGCAGGAACACCAGCAGGCTGCCAGTTTCCTCGTCCAATGCCTGCAGCACCGTGGCGGCCACCCGCGCCTCCAGACGCTCGTCCTGGCCGAGCGGTCGACTCCAGCGGGTCGTGACCGGAAACATCCGGCCTTCGCTACGCACCACGGGCGCATCACCAAGCAGCGCGGCCAGGCGCTCGCCTTCCAGGGTGGCGGACATCACCAGCACCTTGAGCGACGTATCGCGCAGCAGCTCGCGCCCGCTCAGGGTCAGCGCCAGGGCCAGATCGGCGTCCAGACTGCGTTCATGGAATTCGTCGAAGATCACCAGACCGACACCGTCCAGCGCCGGATCGTCCTGCAGCCGGCGGGTGAGGATGCCCTCGGTGACCACTTCGATGCGGGTGCGCGGCCCTACCCGGCTTTCCAAGCGGATGCGATAGCCCACCGTCTCGCCGACGCCTTCACCCAGCTCCGCGGCCAAGCGCTCGGCGGCAGCGCGGGCCGCCAGCCGGCGCGGCTCCAGCAGCAGGATGCGCTGACCGGCCAGCCAGGGTTCGTCCAGCAGCGCCAGGGGCACCCGGGTGGTCTTGCCGGCGCCGGGCGGCGCTTCCAGCACGCAGTCATCACGGCGGGCGAGGGCCTGGCGCAGGTCGGGCAGGACAACATCGATGGGCAAGGGCGTCATTGGGCACGGCCGGTGGTCTCAACGGGGCGGGCAGTATAAAGCGTCTCGCCCGCCGTGATTCCGGCCGCTATAGTGGCGGCCTCATCCAACCGGAGGTTGTCTATGTCGATGCGTACCCGCGCGGTGTGTGGCGTCCTCGCCGCCGCCCTGTTCACCCAGCTGACCGCTTGCGGCTCCCTGTTCTACCCCGAGCGCCGCGGCCAGATCACCGGCAGTGGCCGTATCGACCCGGGCATCGTTGCCCTCGATGCCATCGGCCTGCTGTTCTACATCATCCCCGGCCTGGTCGCCTTTGGCGTGGACTTCGCCACCGGTGCCATCTACCTGCCCGAGAACCGCCGTGCCGAGGTGGATCCGGCCGAGCTGAACAAGGCGGTCAACCCGGACGGCAGCGTCGATCGCGCACGCCTCAAGGCCATCATCCAGCAGGCCACCGGCCATAACCTGCCGCTGGACGACCCGCGCCTGCTGCAACGCAGCGGCAACACCGAACAGCTTGCCAGCCTGGGCCTCGCCCCGCACGCCTGATGAGCGATCCGCACCGCACCGAGCGGCTGTTGCGTCGCGCCACGGCCGCCTCGGTGGCCGTGGCGACGACGCTGATCCTGGCCAAGGCCGTGGCCTGGTGGTTCAGCGGTTCGGTCAGCCTGCTCGCCGGCCTGACCGATTCGCTGCTCGACGGCCTGGCCTCGGTGTTCAACCTGCTGGCGGTGCACTACGCCCTCAAACCGGCGGACGACGACCACCGCTACGGTCATGGCAAGGCCGAGTCCCTGGCCGGTATCGCCCAGGCGGTGTTTATCGGCGTTAGCGCCGTGCTCATCGCCTGGCAGGCCATCGGTCGCCTGCAACACCCCGAGCCCCTCGGCGCCCATGCCCTAGGCATCGCCGTCACCCTGTTTTCCCTGGCCCTGACTGCCATGCTGGTGGCCTACCAGCAGCACGTCATCCGCCTTACCGATTCCACGGTGGTCCGCGCCGACGCCCTGCACTATCGCTCCGACCTGCTGCTCAACGTCGGCATCCTGATCGCCCTGGCGCTGACCGGCTTCGGCTGGTACTGGCTGGATCCACTGTTCGGCCTGGCCATCGCCCTCTACATCCTCTGGAGTGCCTACGGCATCGCCCGTGACTCCTTTGGCGTGCTGATGGACCAGGAGCTGCCCGCCGACATCAGCGAGCACATGCTGCAGCTGGCCTGCCAGGTCCCCGGCGTGATCGGTGCCCATGACCTGCGTACCCGTCTCTCCGGCAATCACTGGTTCGTGCAACTGCATCTGGAGCTGCCGGGGCAGATGAGCCTGTCGCGCGCCCATGTGCTGTGCGACGAGGTCGAGGCGGCCATCTGCGCCGAATACCCCCAGGCCGAGGTGCTGGTCCACGCCGATCCGCTGGATGCGCCGGACGTCCCCCACCGTCATCCCCTGCCGCCCGCCACCTGAGCGGAACCCGGCGCCGCTGCGTTCTCTCGAATCTGCAAGCCTGATTCGGAGAGCGTTCCAGAGAGCGCCGGGAGATGACCATGAATACCCTGCACCCGGTCGCGCGCCTTGCGGACCTGCGTGAAGACCGCGGTACCGCGGTCGAGATCGAAGACACCACCATCCTGCTGCTGCGCGTCGGCGACGAGGTGCGGGCCTTTCAGGCCAACTGTCCCCATGCCGGCGCCCCGCTGGCCGAGGGTGCCGTCTGCCAGGGGCGGCTGGTCTGTCCCTGGCACAAGGCGAGCTTCGCCATGGATGACGGCAGCCTCTGCGAACCACCCGCGCTGGATGCCCTGCAGCGCTACCCGGTGGAGGTGCGCGATGGCGAGGTGCTGGTCGGTACCGAGCCACTGCCCGCACAAGCGGCCGAAATCCAGCGTGACGAGCGCCTGTTCGTCGTCGTTGGCGCCGGCGCCGCAGGCACGGCCGCCGCCGCTGCCCTGCGTGAGTTCGGCTTTGGCGGCCGCCTCGTGCTGATCGGCCAGGAACCGGGCGAGCCCTATGATCGCACCGCCCTGTCCAAATTCGTCCTCCAGGGCGACAAGGCCCCGGAAAAGGCTCCACCGCTGCGCGATGCCGACTTCTTCCGTCAGCAGCACGTCGAACGCCTGCACGCCGAGGTGGTGCGCCTGGATGCCCAAGTACGCCAGCTGGAACTGAGCAATGGCCAGACCCTGGACTATGACGGTTGCGTACTCGCCACTGGCGGCGAGCCCAAACCCCTGGCCGTGCCAGGCGCCAACCTTCAGGGCATCCACCTGTTGCGGACCCGCGCTGACGCGGCCGCCATCCTGGCCGACCTGCCCGACGAGGGCCGGGCGGTGATCGTCGGTGCCAGCTTCATCGGCCTGGAAACCGCCTCCGCCCTGCGCAAGCAGGGCCTGGCGGTGGACGTGGTCTCTCCCGCCTCCCTGCCCTTCGTCAAACAGATGGGCGAGACCCTGGGTCAGCACTTCAAGACCCTGCACGAGGCCAATGGCGTCACCTTTCATGCGCCCCACGAGGTGGTGGGCTTCGAAGGCGAAGGTCAGGTCCGGCAGGTCAGACTCAAGGACGGTACCCGTCTACCTGCCGATGTCGTGCTGGTAGGCACCGGCATCGCTCCGGCGACGGCTTTCCTCGCCAACCTGCCTCTGGCGGACGATGGCAGCATACCGGTGGATGCCCAGCTCAAGGCCGCGGAAGGCCTCTACGCCGCTGGCGACCTGGCCACCTTCCCCTATGCCGGCCGGCCCACCCGGATCGAGCACTGGCGCCTGGCCCAGCAGCACGGCCGCCTGGCCGCGCGTAACCTGCTCGGCCAGGCCGAGGCCTATGCCGACGTCCCCTTCTTCTGGACCCTGCACCACGGCAAGCGTTACGAATACCTCGGCCACCCCCGCCAGTGGGATGACATGCACCTCGACGGCAGCCTGGGTGACCAGACCTTCGTCGCCCTGTTGCTGGCCGAGGATCTGGTAGTGGGTGTAGTCGCCTGCCAACGAGAGCGTGCCACCGCGGTGCTGAGCCAGCTCATGCGGCAGCCTCTGCCGCGCGCTCGCGCCTTGGAGATTCTGGCCGTGCCTTGATCCGATCAGGACGCGCTCGGGTGACCGGGCATGTCCTCATTGGACGGATAGCCAGCTTCTAGGCGCTCAGTTCTTGCCATTGAACATGTCGGCGAACATCTGCTTGTGGGCGGCGTAGTAGTCGGCCACGACCTTGTCGGCGGAGCTCTCGCGCGCCTGCAGCATCAGCTGCTGCAAGTCGCCGTCTGGCAGATGGTAATGGGCGAAGAAGGTGGCGATCTTCGGATACTCGGCCGGAAAATCCTTGCGCGCGATGGCATGGATCTGCTCCGCCGTACCGAAGACGCCCTTAGGATCGTCGAGATAGCGCAGCTTCCACTTGGAGAACATCCAGTGCGGGCTCCAGGCGTTGATCACCGACCACTTGCCACGCTTCAGATTGCGATCCATCTCGGTGAGCATGCCGACTTCGGACGAGGCGACGATCTTGTAGCCCTTGAGCTGGTAGACGTCGAAGGCTTTCTCGGTGAGCTTGTACTGGCCATTGCCCACTTCCGAGGAGAGGATCTTGCCCTCGAGCTTGGCCCGCACCTCAGGCTTCTTCAGGTCCTCGACGCTGGAAAGTTCGCTCTTGGGAATGGAGTCGGGTACCGCCATGCCCAGCTTGCCCTCGTAGAGCACGCCCAGATCGGTGAGCTTGTCCTTGTGCTTGTCGACGAACACCGCATGGGTGGTAGGCAGCCAGACCATGGGAATGAGATCGATGCTGCCATTGGCCATGGCCTGGAACTGGATGCCAATGTCGGCCTGCACCATCTTCACCGGCAGCTTCAGCTGATCCTCGATGGCAGCCTGGGCGAGCTTCGCGGTGATTTCCGCATCCGACCAGTTGACCCAGCCGATGCGGACCGGTCCCTGGGCAGCGTGAATACCCTGGCTGGCGACTGTCAGGCCCAGCACGGCGACCAGACCCAGGACCTTGCGTTTGATGTTCTGTGCAACATTCATCAGCTCTATCTCCGGCGTTTGTAGTGTTGTTGTTGCTGGCAGTATCAAGTCGAAGAACGCGTTGTTGTTGAGAGGGGCCAGGCCTGCTTCCGCACGCCCGGGTCTTGAGGAGGGCCCGCTACAGCGCCCGTTCCAGGGCCGGCAGGGCTTCGAACAGATCGGCCACCAGGGTGTAGTCGGCTACCTGGGTGATGGGCGCCTCGCCATCCTGGTTGATGGCGACGATGACCTTGGAGCCGCTCATGCCCGCCAGATGCTGGATGGCGCCGCTGATCCCCACGGCCAGATAGAGGTCGGGCGCGACATGCTTGCCGGTCTGGCCCACCTGCAGGTCGTTACCCGCAAAGCCGGCATCCACGGCGGCACGGGAGGCCCCGACAGCGCCGCCCAGTCGATCGGCGACCCGCTCGACCAGGGCGAAATTCTCCCGACTGCCCAGGCCACGCCCACCGGACACCACCACGCGCGCACTGCCCAACTCGGGCCGTGCGCTGGTGCTGAGCACCTCGCTGACGAGACGACTCGCGGCCGGTGCCAGCGCCTCCTCCAGCCGCACGATCGGGCAAGGCGTCGCGCATCGCTCCGCCTCGGCGAAAGCGGACGCGCGCACGGTCAGGATTCGCACCTCATCGAGGGATTCGACGCAGGCGATGGCATTGCCGGCATAGATCGGTCGGCGGAACACCGTCTGGCTGTCGATGGCGATGACCTGGGCGATCATCCCGACATCCAGCAAGGCAGCCACGCGCGGCAGGACGCTGCGACCCTGGGTGCTCGCCTCGGCCAGCACATGCCCAGGACAGCGTCCCGCCAGCCTGGCGATCAGCTCGGCCAGGACTTCGGGCGCACACGACTCGGGGGCCTCGGCCACCAGCACCCGCTCCACCCCGGCGAAGGCTGCAGCCTGCTCTGCTGCGGCGCAAGCGCCCGGCCCGATCAGCAGTAGCTCGATCGGTTGCGTCAGCTCCCTGGCCGCCATGATGACGTTTGCCGTGGCGGCCTTGAGCTGGCCAAGGTGATGTTCAGCGACGATCAGACTGGACATCAGAGCACTCCTGCACGCTGTTTGAGGTGGCTTACCAGCTCGTCGACGGACTGGACCCGGATGCCCGCCGTCCGCTGGATCGGGGGCTGCACGCCCAGCAGGCGGGTGTGCGTTCTGGTCGCAACCCCCAGGGCCGTGCCATCCAGCACCTCCAGGGGTTTCTTCTTGGCCTTCATGATCGCCGGCAGCGAGGCATAGCGAGGCTCGTTGAGCCGCAGGTCGCAGGTCACGACGGCGGGCGAACGCAGCGCGACGGTCTGGCGCCCGCCATCGATCTCACGCTCGACGATCCATTCCCCTGCTGCATGGCTCAAGGCCGAGGCGCAGGTGGCCTGGGGCAGGCCGGCGAGCTGCGCCAGCATCTGGCCCGTCTGGCTGTTTTCCTGGTCGATGGCCTGCTTGCCGAACAGCAGCAGGTCTGGGCGCTCGCGCTCGACCACCCGGGCGAGCGCCTTGGCCACGTTGAGCGGCTCCAGGGGGCCTGGCAGCTCTACCAGCAGCGCTCGGTCGGCCCCCAGAGCCAAGGCCGTGCGCAACTGCTCCTGCGCAGCGTTACTGCCGACCGTCACCACCACGACCTCTTGGGCGACGCCCCTTTCCTTCAGGCGGATGGCCTCCTCGACGGCGATTTCGCAGAAGGGATTCAACGCCATCTTGACGCCGGTCAGCTCGACGTCGGAGCCGTCGGCCTTCACGCGAACCTTGATGTTCGGATCGATAGCGCGCTTCACCGCAACGAGCACTTTCATCGTCTCTCCTGGGGCTATTGAGGCCATGCCAACCACCGGCAATGGGCCAATCCTAGCCACAGCCCATCACCTTCGACAAGAGAAATGTACACGACAGATTTATTTGTTGACACACCTGTACATTGAATCCAGATTGAGCGAAAACACGCCTGATGTCGTTCGCCCGGAGAGCCCGAGATGTCCACCGATCCGCTCCTGCAGCCGTACCAGCTCAAGCACCTGACCCTGCGCAATCGCATCATCACCACCTCCCATGAGCCGGCCTATCCCGAGGACGGCATGCCCAAGGCGCTGTACCGGGCCTACCATGTCGAACGCGCCAAGGCCGGGGTCGCCCTGACCATGACGGCCGGTTCGGCGGCCGTCTCCCGCGACAGCCCGCCGGTGTTCAACAACGTGCTGGCCTGGAAGGACGAGGTAGTGGGCTGGCTGCGGGACCTGACGGACGAATGCCACGAGCATGGCGCCGCGGTGATGATCCAGCTCACCCACCTGGGCAGGCGCACCCGCTGGGACAAGGCCGACTGGCTGCCGGTGGTCTCGCCCTCCCATGAGCGCGAACCGGCGCACCGGGCCTTTCCCAAGCAGATCGAAGACTGGGATATCGAGCGCATCGTCAAGGACTACGTCGACGCCGCCGAGCGCATGAAGTACGCCGGCCTCGACGGTCTGGAGCTGCAGGCCTACGGCCATCTGATGGACCAGTTCTGGTCGCCGCTGACCAACACTCTGGACGGCCCCTATGGCGGCTCGCTGGAAAACCGCATGCGCTTTACCTTCGAGATCCTGCGCGGCATTCGCCAGCGTTGCGGCGAGGACTTCCTGGTGGGGATTCGCTACACCGGCGACGAGACGTTGCCAGGCGGTATCGATGCCAATGAAGGCATGACCATTTCCCAGTTGCTCAAGGACAGTGGCCTGGTGGACTTCCTCAACGTGATCCGCGGCCATATCGAGACCGATGCGGGCCTTACCGATGTGATCCCGATCCAGGGCATGCGCAACTCGCCGCACCTGGATTTCGCCGGCGAGATCCGCTCGGCCACCGGCTTCCCGACCTTCCATGCGGCGAAGATTCCCGATGTCGCCACCGCGCGCCACGCCATCGCTTCCGGCAAGGTCGACATGATCGGCATGACCCGGGCGCACATGACCGATCCGCACATCGTGCGCAAGATCATCGAGAAGCGCGAAGAAGAGATCCGCCCCTGCGTTGGCGCCAACTACTGCCTGGATCGCATCTACCAGGGCGGTGCGGCCTATTGCATCCACAATGCCGCCACCGGCCGCGAGACCACCATGCCCCACGACATCCCCAGGGCGGCGGTGCCGCGCAAGGTGGTGATCGTCGGCACCGGTCCGGCGGGGCTGGAAGCCGCCCGGGTAGCCGGCGAACGCGGGCACCGCGTCAAGGTGTTCGAAGCGGCCGATCGGCCGGGTGGCCAGATCCGCCTGACCGCCCAGAACGAAAGACGGCGCGAGATGATCAGCATCATCGACTGGCGCATGGCCCAGTGCGAACGCCTGGGCGTGGAGTTCGCCTTCAACACCTGGGTCGAAGCCGATACGGTGCTGGCCGAAGAACCCGACGTGGTGATCGTCGCCACCGGCGGCCTGCCCCATACCGAGATCCTCAGCCAGGGCAACGACCTCACCGTCTCGACCTGGGACATCATCTCCGGCGACGTCAAACCCGGGCGCCAGGTGCTGATCTTCGACGACGCCGGCGACCATGCCGCCCTGCAGGCCGCGGAAGTCATCGCCAAGAGCGGCGCTGGCGTGGAGATCGTCACCCCCGACCGCGCCTTTTCCGCCGAAGTCATGGCGATGAACCTGGTGCCCTACATGAGGACGCTGCAGGACCTCGACGTGACCTTCACGGTGACCTACCGGGTCGACCGGGTCGAGCGGCGCGATGGCAAGCTGGTCGCTACCTTCAAGAGCGACTACGGTCCCGTCCACAAGGAACGCGTGGTCGATCAGGTGGTGGTGAACCACGGGACGGTGCCGCTGGACGATCTCTATTTCGAGCTAAGGCCGCAGTCGAAGAACGATGGCGCCGTGGAGCACCAGGAACTGATCGCCGGCAAGCCGCAGAACATCGTCACCAACCCGGCCGGGCGTTTCCAGCTGTTCCGCATCGGCGATGCCGTGGCCGCGCGCAATACCCATGCGGCGATCTACGATGCGCTGCGACTGATGAAGGACCTGTAGCGCCGCCGCACGCCCTGCCCCGCCTCCGGATCGGGGGCCAGGGCGTGAGGACCGTCGCCCTAGTATTCGTCGGTTGTCGGCGCCTGCCGGAAGGTCTCGCTGAGCGGTACGAAGACTCCAGGCTCGGTCTCGGCATAGCCGAACTTGCCGAAGAAGCGGTCGAGCTCGCGTTGGGCAGGCCGCTCGCCGGTAAAGATGCTGGTGTAGTGCGGAATACGCCGGAAGCGCTCGGTCAGTCCCTCGTCGGTCTTCATGGAGATGTAGCCGATCTGCGTCAGGTACAGCGTGCGCGCCCGGGTGTCGGCCGCATCGGCGTCGTAGCCGAAGCGCCGGAACATGGTGGACAGCGCCGCCATGCGCGTGCGGTCGGCAGCGGCGATGGCCGCCGCCACCTCTTCGGACTGCAATGCCCAGCTGCGTACCGCGAACTCGAACTGGGAGTCGAACAGCGTGTTGTCCAACCAGCATTCGAAGACGTTGAGGATCGCCTCGGCGATGCTTTCCGCATAGCTTTCGCACTGCCGGATCAGGTTGCCGGTATTCTTGTCGCGCCAACGCTCGAGCAGTGCCGCCAGCAATTGCTCCCGATCCTCGAAAAACCAGTAGAAACTGGTTCGTGACAGCTTCAACCGTTTGGCGAGCGGCATCACCTTGACTCCGTCGATGCCGGACTCCTTCAAGGCCTCGTAGGCCGCCTCCAGCCAGCCATCGGCCGAACCCCGCCAGCCACTGTCCGCGTCCTTGTCCCGCGCCCTGCTCTGTCGCGCCATCGACCTCTTATCCCGTGCAATACTGTCCGGTAACTGTACAGCACCGCGCTTTTTCTGTGCACGAAGGTGAGTCCTGGCTTCTCGACGGTCATGGCCGTGTGAATCCGAGGCTGAAGACATGACCCTGGCGACCGCTCGCCCTCTGCTCAGGCTGGCTCCCATGCAGCGCTCCGAATCCATGCGACGTTCCAAGGGCTATCGCCGGCTCATTCCGTCCATGAACGCCCTGCTGGTGTTCGAGGCCGCCGCTCGCCTCGGCAGCTTCACCGTCGCCGCCCAGGAACTCGGCGTTACCCAGGCCGCCGTGAGCAAGCAGATCCGCTTTCTCGAGGAATTGCTGGATACCCGCCTGTTCCACCGCCTGCACAGGGCCATCCAGCTCACCCCCGAGGGCAGCGCGCTGTTTCTGGTCATGGGCGATTCGCTGCAGCGCATCGCGGCGACCTTCGACAAGATCCTCGATGGCCAGGCCGAGCATGAGATCGTCCTGGCCTGCACCAGCGCCTTCTCCCATCTGCGGATCATGCCCCGTCTGCCGGCCTTGCAGGCACTGCTGCCCGACCTCCAGTTGCGGCTGGTCCCACCGCTGCATCGCGAGGCCGACCTGGCCATCCGCTACGGCAACGGCAGCTGGGATGACGGGACGGCTACCCTGCTGTTCGACGAAGAGGTCTTTCCGGTCTGCGCACCCGAATGGCTGGCGAGCCATGCCGCGCCGCGCTCCATCGCGGACCTCTATCAGAGCCCGCTCATCGACTCGGATGCAACACTGGAAGGCTGGATGACCTGGAGCACCTGGTTCCGCGCCCTGGACCATACCCCACCGCGGCTGCGCATCGGCCTGCGCTGCACCCACTATGCCGATACCATCCGGGCGGCTACCCAGGGCCTGGGGATCGCCCTGGGCTGGAATCGCCTGGTCGCCCCCCTGCTGGCCGACGGCCAACTGATCAGGGTGACGGACTTCATCGTCAAGCCACGCGACGCCTATTACCTGGTGACACCCCATGGTCGCAAATCGGTAGCGGGCGATCCGCTGATTGCCTGGCTCCGAGAAGAGCCAGCCGTCTGCAGGCCGCTCTAGGCCAGGGTTCCTGGCATAACCCTGGCTCATGCCAGCTTAACAATAAAGCGCGTTGACCCCTTTCGGGGGCACTTCGATACTGCGGCCACACACCCCGGCCAACGTCTCCCTTGAGGTGCCCCATGGATAACGCCCCCGCCAAGAGCCATCGCGACCTGCTCGCCCAGCGCCAGCCGGGCCATGGTCTTCCTGGTGAGCTGTATGGCCGACCGGATGTCTTCGCGACCGACCTCGAGGTCTTCTACACCCGGCACTGGATCGTGGTCGGTGTCACCGCGGACATTCCCGAGCCGGGGGACGTCTCCACCCTGGACATCGGCAAGGCCTCGATCATCCTGGTACGCGACGACGACGAGAACATCCGGGCGTTTCGTAACGTCTGCAGGCATCGCGGCGCGCGGCTCAAGGAAGCGGGCAAATCCACCGTAGGCATGCTGGTCTGCCCCTATCACCAATGGACCTACGACCTCGACGGCCAACTGAAGCATGCCGCGCACATGGGCAAGGACTTCGACGCCAGCTGTCGCAGTCTCATACCGGTGGCCGTACGGGTGGTGGGTGCCCATATCCTGGTCTGCCTGAGCGACGAGTCGCCCCAGGACATCGACGCCCTCGCCACCGAGATGGCGCCACGCTTCGCCCCCTATGCCCTGCAGTACAGCAAGATCGCCTACGAGAGCGAGATCATCGAGAACGGCAACTGGAAGCTGGTGATCGAGAACAACCGCGAGTGCTATCACTGCGCCGCCGGTCACCCCGAGCTGAACGCCTCCTTCCTGCCGGACGACTTCGGCGTCTGTACCGACGGCATGAGTCCGGAATCGCTCCAGGCCCTGGCGGACTATCAGGCGAAGAACGCCCAGGCCCGTCAGAACTGGGAAGACCAAGGCCACCTCTGTGCCGCCGTCGAACACCTGGAAGAGGACAGCATCACCCAGTTCCGCTCGCAGCGCCTGGTCATCGCCAACCATGGCGAATCCCAGACCCTGACCACCCAGGTGGCCTGCACCCGCTTGCTGGGCGACCTGACGCGCCGCGACCTGGGCGATGTGCATTTCTGGACCCACAATTCCTGGACCCACGTCATGAGCGATCACGCCGTGGTGTCCTACATCATCCCGCTCGGACCGGACCAGACCCTGGTCAGGACCAAGTGGCTGGTCCATGCCGATGCCGTGGAGGGCGTCGACTACGACCTCCAGACCCTGACCGAGGTCTGGCAGGCGACCAACCTGCAGGACGCCGGACTCGTCGCCATCACCCATCGCGGCACCCAGGATCCCGCCTATGTGCCCGGACCTCTCTCCGCCTTCACCGAGACCTACGTCGAGCAATTCACCCGCTGGTACGCCGCGCGCCTTGCGGCCCACGGGGTGTGAGGAATGACCATGACCGCGCTCACCGCCTGTGCCCCCACGCAAGACAGCCGCTTCAATGAGGCCCAGACCTGGTCGGCATTTGGTGCATCCTGGAGCAGTGCCGAACGGAAGACCCTCGAATGCTGCGCCATTCGGGTCGAGACCGCCGATGTCAGGACCTTTGTCTTCCGTTGCCCTGACTTCGTCGCGTTAGCCTTCGAGCCTGGCCAGTTCATCACCCTGTCGCTCACCATCGATGGCCAGAGCCTGTCACGCTGCTACACGCTGTCCTCGACGCCGACCCGTCCCTTCAGCTTCGCCATCACCGTCAAGCGCGTGCCGGGTGGCCCGGTGTCGAACTGGCTGCACGATAATCTGCAAGTCGGCAGTCGCCTGCTGGCCACCGGCCCGGCAGGCATCTTCACCCCGGTAGGGCATCCCCAGCGCAAGCTGCTCTATCTGTCCGCTGGCTCGGGCGTCACGCCGCTGATGGCCATGACCCGCGCCGCCTTCGACCTGGGGAGCGATCCGGATATCGCCTTCGTCCACAGTGCCCGCACCCCGCAGGACATCATCTTCCGCGACGAACTGGCTCAGTTGCAGGCCGCGCAACGTCATCTCAAGGTGTTCGCCATCTGTGAGGCGTCCGGCGCCGAAGCGGACTGGCAGGGTCCGGTTGGCCGCCTGGATCTCGCCCTGTTGGAACGACTGGTACCGGACTTTCGCGAACGCGAGGTCTTCACCTGCGGCCCCCAGGGCTATATGGGCGCCGTCCAGCGGACCCTGCGCGAAGGGGGATTCGACCTCTCCCACTATCATCAGGAAAGCTTCACCATCGGCAGCCCGACGGCTTTCGTCGAGACAGTACCCACCACGGCCAGCGACGCCCTGTTCACCATCACCCTGGCCCGCTCGGGCAAGGTCTTCAGCATGCCGGGCGACCAGACCGTGCTCACCGCCGCCAAACGCGCCGGCGCCATCGTGCCCTCCTCCTGCGGCCAGGGTCTCTGTGGTACCTGCAAGACGGCCCTGCTCGACGGCCAGGTGGAGATGCAGCATGCCGGCGGCATTCGCCAGCGCGAGATAGATCGCGGGTTTCGACTGCTGTGCTGCAGCAAACCCACCTCCGATCTGGTGCTCGACCTATAGCGGTCGCCAGGCATCGCCAATGCGCCTGCATCGGTGCCCTTCAGCAGCACGAGCCAGGCGTCATCCCGGTATCCGACCACCATGTGACCGCCCGCCATCGGCACCCAGCGCAGTTGCCTGCCAGGCGCGCTGGGTGCTGAACTGACGATTGCTTCCAGCGTTTGGCTTCCGCGTAGAACTCCTGCGCGCCTGGACACCTCTCAACGTAAACGGCCAGGCCTGTGATCGACAGCGATCCAGCCAGAGGCCTTGAGAGATCCTGAGCCCCATGAGTGACCACATGCCCACTGCGCCTCGCCCCTATCGCGTCGGCCTGATCGCCGACACCCATGGCCTGATGCGCCCCCAGGCACTGGAGGCCCTGGCCGGCAGCGATTTCATCCTGCATGCCGGCGACATCGGCAAGCCCGAGATTCTCGATGCGCTACGCGAGCTGGCGCCCCTGGCCGTGGTCCGGGGCAACAACGACGACGTACCCTGGGCCGACGACATCCCCGAGCGCGTCACCCTGACCCTGGCCGACATCGGCATCCATATGCTGCATATCCTGCCGGAACTGGACCTGCAGACCGCCGGTGCCGCGGTGCGGGTGGTAGTCAGCGGCCACTCGCACAAGCCGCTGATCGAAGAGCGCGATGGCGTACTCTACGTCAACCCGGGAAGCGCCGGTCCGCGCCGCTTTCGATTGCCGATCAGCGTCGGCCGCCTGACCTTGGACGCCGGCCAGATCCAGGCCGAGATCCTGGAACTCACCCCCTGAAGGAACCCCGATGAGCATCTCCTACCACTCCTACGAACCCAGTCAGGGCCATGGCCTGCCCCATGATCCCTTCAACGCCATCATCGCGCCGCGTCCCATCGGCTGGATTTCCTCCCATAGCGAAAGCGGCGTGCTGAACCTGGCGCCCTACAGTTTCTTCAACGCCTTCAACTACAAGCCGCCGCTGATCGGCTTTTCCAGCCAGGGCTACAAGGACAGCGTGGCCAACATCGAGCGCACCGGTGAATTCGTCTGGAACCTGGCGACCCGCGAGCTGGCCGAGGAGATGAACGCCAGCAGCGCCATGGTAGGTCCGGAGGTGGACGAATTCGCCCTCGCCGGCCTGGAGCCTGCCCCCTCGACGATCGTCAAGGTGCCGCGGGTCGCCCGTGCCCAGGTAGCCTTCGAATGCAAGTTGAGCCAGATCGTGCGCCTCAAGACCGCCGCCGGCGACGAGCTGGACCAGTGGCTGGTGCTTGGCGAGGTGGTCGCCGCCCATATCGACCAGCGCCTGCTCAAGGACGGTATCTACCAGACTGCCGCGGCTCGTCCCATCGTCCGTGGCGGTGGCCCGGCCGACTACTTCGAGATCACCGAATCAGCGCTGTTCCGCATGCGCCGCCCCGACTGATCGACCAGCGTTGGAAGGCAAAACGGCGCCCTTGGGCGCCGTTTTTTCTAGCGAAGTGGCTTAGCCTGCACTGACACGGAAATTGAGCCGAGGGAAATGCACCTGGATCGCACCTAGTCGCTCATCGTGGCGCAAGAGCACCAGGGCTTCGCTATCGGCATGGACCAACTCGCCCACCACCGGGTCCACCCCGTAGTCGGTCGCGGCCACGCTGACCCGCTCACCCCAGGCAAAGCCTTCCACCGGAATGGCCTGATCACGAGGTAGCGCCTCAGGCTCGGCCGTCTGCGCGATGACCAGCGCCTCCTCGGCCTGGAGCTCTTCGTGGGTACCATGGCCGAAACCCAGCACCCGCGCGAACCAGGCGGCGATCTCGGGTCGTTCGTCGACCAGGGGCGCCAGTTGCGGCGTGCTCTTGAGGAACCAGAAGTTGTGGGCCAGGGCGATGTCGGCCACCGAGGGCGCGCCGAAGAGGAATTCACCCTGGCTGCGCTGCAGCTGGGTCTCCAGCCGCGACAACAGGGTCGGCAACTGCTGCCGGGCCTGCTCGGGCGTCAGCCGGCTCAGGCTGCCACCGCTGAACAGCGCCTTGCGGTCATCCAGAAAGGCCTGGGCCTGCTCCGGCGGCAGACTGGCCAGGCGCGGCCCCATGATCTCCGGCTGGAACATCAACGCCACGGCGTGCTGGAACAACACCGAGTCCGCCCAGCCGGCAAAGGCGGCCACGACCGCCTCCTGGCCTTCCGGAAACAGCGCCGGTACCGCTTTTTCCGCCTCCAGGCGGCGAGCGATCAGCGCCGTATCGCAATAGACGTCCGCACCCACCTGCAGCACCGGCGTCTTGCGATAGCCACCGGTGAGCGCCACCAGCTCGGGCTTGGGCAGCATCCGCGGAATGATCACCGAACGCCAGGCGAGACCCTTGAAGCCCAACAGCAGGCGCGCCTTCTCGGCGAAGGGCGATTGCCAGTAGTGATGCAGAATCAGCTCGGACATGACAGCACTCCTGAATCAGCCGTGGGCCGTGGGCCGGACAGGGCCAGCACCAGGGATTCCTTGGCTCGTTTGGGTAGCTTCTTGATCTGGATCTCGCGGCGCAAGGCGGCCGACTTGTCGGCGCAGGCTTCGACATAGACCAGCGCCTGGGCCGGGCTGGAAGCGAAGAAGCGGGCACCACGGCCACTGCGGTGCTGGGCGAAGCGGCGCTCGGGATCATCGCTGATGCCGCAATAGAGCGCCTGGTTCTCGGCGCGCACCAGGTAGACATACCAGGTGCGCGCGGGTGGCTGGGGGATGTCGCTCACCGTCAGGCGAACCACTCCCGGGCGGTACGCCAGACGCACACGCCAACGAAGTAGATGCCGCTGGCGAACCAGAGCACCATCAGCCACAGCGGCTTGTCGGGGTGCAGGAACACCATCATGGCGCTGCTGAGCAGCCAGATGGAGGTAATGGTGATGTTCACCGCCATCAGTTGACGGACGCGGAAGGGGTGCAGGAACTTGACCCGGGTCAGGGTCAGGGCGGCCAGTACCAGCACCACCGCCATGCTGAACCAGGGCGCCAGGTCCAGCACGTAGAAATACAGCGCCACCACGTTCCAGGCCGCAGGAAAGCCGATGAAATAGTTGTCGGCGCTCTTCATGTTCACATTGCAGAAACAGAACAGTGACGACAATAGGATGATGCCCACCGCCACCAGCTCGAAGTGCGGCGGCAAGGGTACGAAGCGATAGATGAAGATCGCTGGAATGAAGACATAGGTCAGGTAATCGACCACCAGGTCCAGCGCGGAACCATCGAAATGGGGCAGGACCCGCTTGACCTCGAACTTGCGGGCCAGGGTGCCGTCGAGACCATCGACGAGCAGCGCGATGCCGAGCCACATCAGGCAACCCTTGGGTTGACCGTCGACCAGAGCGAGCAGCGCCAGAAGCGCGAGGATCACACCACTGGAGGTCACCGCATGGGCGCCCCAGGCCTTGGCTTTTGTCAGCATGAGCGGATGGGAAATGGAGTTCACGGGCGTCTCTCTATGATGACGGCTTCGACTGCCCGTTGCACCGCACGTTCTCGCGATGCGGTACGGAATCGACAATGAAGCCGGTGAACGGCAAGGCGGACCTTGACCGCCGACCCCGGAAACCGGGCGCCAAACATCGAGGATACCGCGCCTTGAAGTCCTTTGCCCGCCTTCCCGCCGAACGCCCGTGATTGGGTTCGCAGGTAGACCGGGGCGGATGGGTGTCCACCCCGGCCGCGTCTCAGTGCAGGATCTGCCCGAGGAACAGGCGCGTACGCTCGTTCTGCGGATTGTCGAAGAACTGGTCCGGTGCGGCCTGTTCGACGATTTCGCCCTTGTCCATGAAGATCACCCGGTTGGCCACGGTGCGGGCGAAGCCCATCTCGTGGGTCACGCACAGCATGGTCATGCCGTCCTGGGCCAGGCCGATCATGGTGTCCAGCACCTCCTTCACCATCTCCGGGTCGAGTGCCGAGGTCGGCTCATCGAACAGCATGATGCGTGGCTGCATGCACAGCGCCCGGGCGATGGCCACGCGCTGCTGCTGGCCACCGGACAGCTGGCCCGGAAACTTGTTGGCCTGCTCGGGAATGCGCACCCGCTGCAGGTAATGCATGGCGATCTCTTCGGCCTGCTTCTTCGGCAGCTTGCGCACCCACATGGGCGCCAGGGTGCAGTTCTGCAGCACGGTCAGGTGCGGGAAGAGGTTGAAATGCTGGAACACCATGCCGACTTCGCTGCGAATGGTCTCGATCTGCTTGAGATCGTTGGTCAGCTCGGTGCCGTCGACGATGATCTGACCCTTTTGGTGTTCTTCCAGGCGGTTGATGCAGCGGATGGTGGTGGACTTGCCGGAGCCGGAAGGCCCGCACAGCACGATACGCTCACCCTGGGTGACGGTCAGGTTGATGTCCTTGAGCACGTGGAACTGGCCGTACCACTTGTTCACGTCCTTGAGCTGGATCATGACCTTGCTGCTGTCGACCGGCTGCTTGTTGCTTACGTTCATCTGTTGACTCCTAACGCTTGTGGCCGGTGTTCAGCTTGCGCTCCAGACGGGCGGAATAGCTGGACATGGCAAAACAGAAAACCCAGAAGACTAGCGCGGCGAACACATAGCCTTCGGTGGATAGACCAGGCCACGCCGGGTCGGAAGTAGCACGCTTGATGCTGTTGAGCAGGTCGAACAGGCCGATGATGACCACCAGGCTCGAATCCTTGAACAGCGCGATGAAGGTGTTGACGATGCCGGGGATCACCAGCTTGAGCGCCTGGGGCAGGATCACCAGGCCGGTGGTCCGCCAGTAGCCCAGCCCCATGGCCGCAGCGGCTTCGTACTGGCCCTTGGGAATGGCCTGCATGCCGCCCCGTACCACCTCGGCGATGTAGGCCGCCTCGAAGATGATCACCATGACGATGGCGCGCAACAGCTTGTCCAGGTTCATGCCATCGGGCAGGAACAGCGGCAGCATCACCGACGACAGGAACAGCACCGTGATCAGCGGGATCCCCCGCCAGAACTCGATCATGGTCACGCAGATGACCTTGATCGCCGGCAGCTTGGAGCGGCGCCCCAGGGCCAGCAGGATGCCCAACGGCAAGGCGCCGACGATGCCCACCGCGGCGATCACCACGGTCAGCATCAGGCCGCCCCACTCGCTGGAGGGCACCACGCGCAGACCGAAGCCGCCATACAGCAGCCAGAAGGCCACCAGCGGATAGATCACCAGCAGGGACAGACCGTAACGGGCCTTGTGCTTGAAGCTGTCGAGGAACAGCGGAATCGCTCCGATCACGGCGATCACCACGGTCAGGTCCACGCGCCAGCGCTGATCGCTGGGGTAGAAGCCGTACATGAACTGCCCGAAGCGCTCCTTGATGAACACCCAGCAGGCGCCGCCTGGCACGCAATCGGCACGGGTGCTGCCACTCCAGGTGGCATTGATGAAGGCCCAGTTCACCACCGGCGGCACGATCAGCCAGACGAGGTAGAGACCGAACAGCGTCAGGAGGGTATTGCCGACGCTGGAAAACAGGTTGCCACGAATCCAGGCCCAGGCACCGACGCTGGAGGGCGGCGGCGGCAGGTCCGGTTTGAAGGTATGGGTCTGGTTACTCATACGCGCTCCTTAACGCTCGATCAGCGCGATGCGCTTGTTGTACCAGTTCATCAGGATGCTGATGCTGATGCTGATGGCCAGGTAGACGCTCATGGTGATGGCCATGGTCTCGATGGCCTGACCGGTCTGGTTCAGGACGGTGCCGGCGAACAGCGCCACCATCTCCGGATAGCCGACGGCAGCACCCAGCGACGAGTTCTTCATCAGGTTCAGATACTGGTTGGTCAGCGGAGGAATGATCACCCGCAAGGCCTGGGGAATGATCACCAGCCGCAGGGTCAGGCCCGGACGCAGCCCCAGGGAACTGGCCGCCTCGGTCTGACCGTGGCTGACCGCCTGGATACCGCCGCGCACCGTTTCGCCGATGAAGGCCGCGGTGTAGACCGACAGGGCCAGCGCCAGGGAGACCAGCTCGGGGATGATCACCCAGCCGCCGCGCAGGTTGAAGCCCTGCAGCTCCGGCACTTCCCAGTGCAACGGCCTGCCAAAGACCAGGGCCGCCAGCAGCGGGATCCCGATCAGCAGCGCCAGTACGGTCCACAGCACCGGAAAGCGCTGGCCCGTGGCATGCCGCCGCTTGCGAGCCCAGCGCACCACCACCACGCTGGCGACGATGGCGATGAGCAGCGCGATCAAGCCGGGCAGGAACCCGGCATCGGCGCTCGGCGCGGGCATGTACAGGCCACGGTTGTTGACGAAGAAGGCGTCGCCCAGGCTCAGACTCTGGCGTGGACCCGGCAGGGGCGCGAGCACGGCGAAATAGAAGAAGAAGATCAGCAGCAGCGGTGGAATGTTGCGGAAGGTCTCGATGTAGACCGTGGCGACCTTGCGCAGCAGCCAGTTGTTCGACAGCCGGGCCACACCCACGGTGAAACCGATGATGGTCGCCAGGAAGATGCCGATGACCGACACCAGCAGGGTGTTGAGCAGGCCGACCAGGAAGACCCGCCCGTAGGTGTCGCCTTCGCTGTAGGGAATCAGGTGCTGGGGAATGCCGAAGCCGGCGGTATTGTTCAGGAAGCCGAAGCCGGAGGTGATACCCCGGTTGGCAAGGTTGGCCTGCGTGTTGCTGAACAGGAACCAGCCGAAGGCCACGACGGCGACCACGGCCACGATCTGGAACAGCCAGGAGCGCGCCTGCGGATCGGTGAGCAGAGACCCACGGACCGGCGAGGACGGTTTGCTAACGTTTTGCATCTACTAGAAGCCTCATTAAATTCTCGCCCCACAGCGCGGGGAGCGCTGCAGGGCGAGAATCTGCACATCCGGAAGGTGGTCGGCGACTAAGGCGCCGAGATCAACGGACCGGCGGGGCGTACTGCAGACCGCCTGCATTCCACAGGGCGTTGAGGCCGCGCTTGATCTTCAGGTCGCTACCCATGCCGACGTTGCGCTCGAAGACTTCGCCGTAGTTGCCGACCTGCTTGACGATCTTCACCGCCCAGTCTTTCGGCAGCTTCAGGTCCTTGCCGAATTCGCCATCGGCACCCAGCAGACGACGCACGTCAGGGTTCTTGGAGTCCTTGGCCTGGGCCTCGACGTTGGCGGAGGTCAGACCCAGCTCTTCGGCGTTGACCAGGGCGAACAGCGACCACTTGACCACGGTCAGCCAGTCTTCGTCGCCACGACGCACGGCCGGTGCCAGCGGCTCCTTGGAGATCACTTCGGGCAGCACGACGTAGTCGTCGGGCTTGGACAGCTTGTTGCGCTGGGCGTACAGCTGCGACTGGTCGGAGGTCAGGACGTCGCAACGACCCGCTTCCAGCGACTTGGCGCTTTCGTCCGAGGTGCTGTAGGTGATGGGGGTGAACTTCATGCCGTTGGAACGGAAGTAGTCGGCCAGGTTGAGTTCGGTGGTGGTACCGGCCTGGATGCACACGGTAGCGCCGTCCAGTTCCTTGGCGCTCTGCACACCCAGCTTCTTGTTCACCAGGAAGCCCTGGCCATCATAGTAGGTGACGCCTGCGAAGATCAGGCCCATGCCGCCGTCGCGGGAGCTGGTCCAGGTGGTGTTGCGCGACAGCACGTCGATTTCGCCGGATTGCAGCGCGGTGAAGCGCTCCTTGGCGGTCAGGGGCGTGAAGCGAACCTTGGTGGCATCGCCGAAGACTGCCGCGGCGACGGCCCGGCAGACGTCCACGTCGATACCCTTGTAGTCACCCTTGGAGTCGGTGAAGGAGAAGCCCGGCAGGCCATCGCTAACGCCGCATTGCACGAAACCTTTGTTCTTCACCGCGTCCAGGGTAGCGCCTGCGTGAGCCATGCCGGACAGGCCAAAAGCGGCGGCGGTGGTCAGAATTGCCAGGGTAGACTTCACCATCTTCATCGATAAGCTCCACTTTGTTTATGAGTTACGTTCCAGTCGCACGGCAGCACGATGTCTCTCGCCTGATTGCCGTGGAACCCGCCCACCCGATCCCTGGGCGTCCTTCATCAAGGGATGAAGGTGACGCACTGGAAGGCGTGACGAAGCAGTGAGTCAGTGTTACCTGTTAGTGCACTACCTGGCCGCAACCTAGTTGAGGCAATTTGCGGACCAGTGAAGGCGACAACGTTGCACTTGGCTCAAACCCGGCAATCCCGAGACCTCGAGCAAAAAGCCGGCTGAATAAATTACAAAAATGCGACACGCATTTTGTGCACCATCTGTTACCACACCCATTTTTAGTGGCACCAAACTGGAGCAAAGCCTTGGAAAATTCACCTCTTGTGCTGGAATCGACCAGCGCGACCGCCGATAGCTGCGTCATTTGGTTGCACGGCCTGGGCGCAACCCAGCATGACTTCGAACCCGTTGCTGAATTATTGCAGCGCACCCTGACCACCACCCGTTTCATCCTGCCCCAGGCACCTACCCGTCCCGTCACCATCAACGGCGGCTGGGCCATGCCATCCTGGTACGACATCCTGGCAATGAATCCGGCACGGGCCATTGATCGCGCCCAGCTAGAAGAATCGGCTGCCAGCGTGCATGCCCTGATCGAGGCCCAGCGGGCCCAGGGCATCGCAGCTGAACGCATCGTGCTCGCAGGCTTCTCCCAAGGCGGTGCCGTGGTACTGCACACCGCCTACAACACCTCCTGCATCACCCTCGGCGGTGTCCTGGCGCTATCGACCTATGCCCCCAGCTTCGAAAACGATCAGACCAACCGGGGTGGTACCACCCCGGCCCTGTGCCTGCACGGCAGTCAGGACGACGTCGTACCGCTAGCTTTGGGGCGCGCCGCCTACGACGCCCTGGCTGCCGCAGGCGTTGAAGCGCTCTGGCGCGAATATCCCATGCGCCACGAAGTCATTCCGGCGGAAATCCAGGACATTCAGGCCTGGCTGCTGACACGTCTGGGCGGAAAATAAAGGAATGCTGGCGGTGCGGTGACGTTTTTGGAAACCGGTCGACAATTCCCGTCATCAGGTCGCAAACGGAGGCTCACGAAGGGAAAGCGAACGAACTTTGCGGTACCCATCCGGTCCAGTAGGGGTGCCTGAAGGTCGTGATTTGCATGGAGCAGCTATGGTCCGAGTTTTCCTTTCAGCCCCCGAGGTGATGTGTTGATGGCTGCCCCCTTGTCGGTATGGCTGGCCGAAGTTCCGGTCGCGTCCCTGAAAGACCTCCGCCTGTTCAAGGGCGTGGAGAACTTTCTGCTGGAAGCGCTCATCGCCCGCTCGGTCACCCGTAGCCTGGTGGCAGGCGAATGCCTGCTGTCACCGGCCATGACCAACCAGTACATGTACCTTATTCTGGAAGGTCGTCTGCGGGTCCACCTGGGCTCGCCGGACAATCCCCCCATCTATCTGCTCGGCCCGGGCGAGTGCTCTGGCGAGATCAGCTTCATGGACAGCGAGCGGCCCAGCGCCTATGTCATCGCCGAGGCCGATACCCAGGTGCTCTGCCTGCATCGCGATCTGGTACTCGAACTGATCGAGCGCTCCTCCAAGGCCATGCACAACCTGCTTGGCATCCTCTGCGAGCGGATGCGCCGTGGCAACCAACTCATCGTCGATACCGAGCGCAATGCCAACGTCGATACGCTCACTGGCCTCTTCAATCGTCGCCGCCTGGAGCAGCTGTTCGAGCGCGAAAGCACCCGCTGCGCCTTCAATCGACAGCCCCTGAGCCTGCTGATGCTCGATGTGGATCACTTCAAGCGCTACAACGATACCCACGGCCACCTGGCGGGCGACTATGCCCTGTGCCTGGTCGCCAACACCTTGCGCGACCAGCTGAGACCCAAGGACAGCATGGCGCGCTATGGTGGCGAGGAATTCGTCATCCTGTTGCCAGAGATCGATCGCGACGAGGCGATTGCCATCGCTGAACGGCTGCGCCAGAGCCTGGCGGAGATCAAGGACTTCTATTCGCCCTGCGGCAAGCTGCCGGGCGTCACGGTGTCGATCGGGCTGGCCCAGATGCGCAAGGCCGACTCCCTGGAGGAGCTGGTAGGGCGCGCGGACAAGTCGCTCTATCAGGCCAAGAATGCCGGGCGCAATCGGATCAGCGGCTGATCCGATTGCGCCCGTGTTCGGCAGGTAGTTGTTGCCGGGCACGTCGGTTGCTTTACACTGCGGTCTCATTCCGCTTTCGATGATCGAGACCCTCCGTGCTCAAGGCACTCAAAAAATTTCTGGGCAAGGATCAGGAGGTCGCTCAGCCGACCCCCTCTCCTGCGCCCCAAGCTACCCCCAGCGTCGCTCCCGCAGCTCCCTCCGCTCCCGCCCCGGCCGCACTCGAGCCCCAGGTCGAGCGGCCGCCACGCAAACCCCGGAACCAGAACGAAGCCCGCGCCCAGGAGCCCCGCCCTCAGGCGGACAAGACTGCCAAGCCGCGTCGTGAACGCAGCCCGCGCAAGCCCAAGCCGGTTGACACCTGGAAGCTGGAAGACTTCGCGGTCGAGCCGCAGGAAGGCAAGACGCGCTTCCACGACTTCAAGCTGGATCCGCGCCTGATGCACGGCATCCATGACCTTGGCTTTCCCTACTGCACGCCGATCCAGGCGGAAGTACTGGGCTTTACCCTCAAGGGCAAGGACGCCATTGGCCGTGCCCAGACCGGCACCGGCAAGACCGCTGCTTTCCTGATCTCGACGATCACACAGCTGCTGACCACCCCGCCGCCCAAGGAAAGGTACATGGGTGAGCCGCGGGCACTGATCATCGCGCCAACCCGCGAGCTGGTGGTGCAGATCGCCAACGACGCCCTGGATCTGGCCAAGTACACCGGCCTGAACGTCATGAGCTTTGTCGGCGGCATGGACTTCGACAAGCAGCTCAAGCAGCTCGAAGCACGCTATTGCGACATCCTGGTCGCCACCCCCGGCCGTCTGCTGGACTTCAACCAGCGCGGTGAGGTGCATCTGGACATGGTCGAGGTGATGGTGCTGGACGAGGCCGACCGCATGCTGGACATGGGCTTCATCCCCCAGGTCCGCCAGATCATCCGCCAGACGCCGCCCAAGAGCGAACGCCAGACCCTGCTGTTCTCCGCCACCTTCACCGATGACGTGATGAACCTGGCACGGCAGTGGACCACCGATCCGGCCATCGTCGAGATCGAGCCGGAAAGCGTGGCCAGCGATACCGTCGAGCAGCACGTCTACGCCGTGTCCTCCAGCGACAAGTATCGCCTGCTCTACAACCTGGTCGCCCAGAACAACTGGGAGCGGGTGATGGTGTTCGCCAACCGTCGCGACGAAGTGCGCCGTATCGAAGAGCGCCTGACCAAGGACGGCATCAGCGCGGCCCAGATGTCCGGCGATGTGCCTCAGCACAAGCGTATCAAGACCCTCGAAGGCTTCCGCGCCGGCAAGATCCGCGTGCTGGTGGCGACCGACGTGGCCGGTCGCGGCATTCACGTCGACGGCATCAGCCACGTGATCAACTTCACCCTGCCGGAAGACCCGGACGACTACGTGCACCGCATCGGCCGTACCGGCCGCGCTGGCGCCACCGGCACCTCCATCAGCTTCGCCGGCGAAGACGACTCCTTCGCCCTGCCACCCATCGAAGCCCTGCTGGGCCGCAAGATCGGCTGCGAGATGCCGCCGGCCGAGCTGCTCAAGCCGGTCCCGCGGCAGCGTTGAGACCAGCGCCACTGCCGAAGGCTGCCCTGCCGGTCTCGCCAGGGCAGCCGGCACCTCCGCAGGGTGGATAACGGCGCAGCCTTATCCACCTGGCAGGCGGCTCACCACGTGGAGAACGCTGTGCGGTTTTCCACCCTACTCTGTCATCCCTTCGTCCAACGCTCCGCGGCATCCTGATCGCTGGCGCGGCCTTCCACCCAGCGTGGGCCCTCGGCCGTATCTTCCTTTTTCCAGAAAGGCGCGCGGGTCTTGAGATAGTCCATCACGAAGTTGCAGGCCTCGAAGGCAGCCTGACGGTGAGCGCTGGCGGTGCCGACGAAGACGATGGGCTCGCCCGGCTCGAGCCGGCCGATACGATGCAGAATATCGACGTTGAGCAGCGGCCAGCGCTGACCCGCCTCCTCCACGATGCGCGCCAGTGCCTTCTCGGTCATGCCGGGAAAGTGTTCGAGGAACAACCCACCCACGTCTCGACCGTCGTTGAAGTCCCGCACATAGCCGACGAAGCCCACGACGGCGCCAATGCCGGTGTTGGCCGCATGCAGGGCATTGAGCTCCTGGCCGGGGTCGAAAGCCGCAGCCTGTACACGAATGGCCATGGTCAACCTCCGGTCACGGTGGGAAAGAAGGCGACCTCATCACCGTCGTGCAACGGCTCGGCCAGGCCACAGAGCTCCTCATTGCGCGCGCACATCAGCCCGCGCTCGCCCAGCGTATCGGCCCAGAGCCCGCCACGCTGGACCAGATGCTCCCGCAGATCACCCACGGTGGCCAAGTCCGGCTCCCAGGCGAGATTTTCCTCGGCGCAGCCCAGGACCTCGCGATAGCGGGCAAAGAATTGCACGCGGATCATGCTTGCTCCTCGGCGCGGAAATGACCGCTTTTGCCACCGCTCTTTTCCAGCAGGCGCACCGCCTCGATGGTCATCCCGCGATCGACCGCCTTGCACATGTCATAGAGGGTCAGGGCCGCCACGCTGGCTGCGGTCAGGGCTTCCATTTCCACCCCGGTCTGGCCGGACAGCTTGCAGGTGGCAGCGATACGTACCGCATCCGGCGCTTCAGCGGTCAGGTGGACCTTGACGCTGGTCAGCATCAGCGGATGGCAGAGCGGAATGAGATCGGCGGTTTTCTTGGCCGCCTGGATACCGGCGATGCGCGCCACGGCAAAGACATCGCCCTTTGGGTGGCCGCCACTCTGGATGAGTTCGAGGGTGTCCGGACGCATGCGCACCCGGGCTTCGGCCGTGGCTTCACGGAAGGTCACCTGCTTGTCGGTGACGTCGACCATGTTGGCACGGCCTTGGGAATCGAGATGGGTCAGCACGGCATGACTCCTGGAAAGGACCTGCCATTGTAGACCTGCCGTGGGAGATTTGATCCCCGCCCCTGGCCAGGCGGGGATCATGGCCTTTACAGATGAGCCTCGGCGTATTCGGCGAGGATGGACCGGGGCACGCCCTGGAGAGTGATGTGCACCCCGTGGTTGAAGCCCTTGAAGCGCTCGGAGAGGTAGGTGAGACCCGAGCTGGTGGCGGAGAGGTAAGGCGTATCGATCTGCGCCAGGTTGCCCAGGCAGATCACCTTGGAGCCGCTACCGGCGCGGGTGATGATGGTCTTCATCTGGTGCGGGGTGAGGTTCTGGCATTCGTCGATGAGGATCAGGCTCTGCTGGAAGCTGCGACCACGGATGTAGTTCAGGGATTTGAATTGCAGCGGCACCTTGCTGAGGATGTAGTCCACGCTGCCGTGGGGGTTGTGGTCATCCATGTGCAGGGCTTCGAGGTTGTCGGTGATGGCACCCAGCCAGGGCTCCATCTTCTCGGCCTCGGTGCCGGGCAGAAAGCCGATGTCCTCGTCCAGGCCCTGAACGCTGCGGGTGGCGATGATCCGCCGGTATCTCTTGGTGACCATGGTCTGTTCGATGGCCGCGGCCAACGCCAGGATGGTCTTGCCCGAACCCGCGGCACCGGTCAGGTTGACCAGGTGGATGTCCGGCTCCAGCAGGGCGAACAGTGCCAATGCCTGATAGATGTCTCGCGGCTTGAGGCCCCAGGCCTCCTGATGCATCAACGGCTCCTGATGCATGTCCAGCAGGATGACCTCACCGTCGCGTACCGCCTTGACCCAGCCAACGAAACCCTGCTCGTCGAGCACGAAGTCGTTGACGTTGAACGGCGGCAACTCGGCGGACAGCTGCACCCGGTGCCAGACCCGGCCCAGCTCCTGGCGACTTTCCACCTTGCTCACGTTGTCCCAGAAGGACCCCGGCAGATTGTGATACCCCTGGGATAGCAGGGAGACGTCGTCGAGCAGCTGGTCGGTCTGGTAGTCCTCCGCGGCGATGCCACAGCCACGCGCCTTGAGGCGCATGTTGATGTCCTTGGTGACCAGCACCACCCGCTCCTGGGGATGCTGGGTACGCAATTCGACGAGCTGGTTGATGATGCGGTTGTCGTTGATGTCGTCGGGCAGGCAGGCCATGGGGCCGGCGCGGCGGCTCATGAGAATGGACAGTCGCCCCTTGGCCTCGCCCTTGCCGCGGGGAATGGGTACGCCCCGCTCGACGTCCTCGGGCGAGGATTCGGCGAGGACACTGTCGATCAGGCGGATCGCCTGCCGGCACTCGGCGGCAACGTTGTGCTTGCCGGTCTTGAGCTTGTCGAGTTCCTCCAGGACCGTCATGGGAATGGCGACGTGATGCTCTTCGAAATTGAGCAGCGCGTTGGGGTCGTGGATCAGTACGTTGGTGTCGAGCACATAGAGGGTGGGCTGGGTGGGGCGGGAACGTCCGTGATCATCCATACTCGGTCACCTCGTCAGAAACGCTTGACTCGCAAGCCAGTCGACGGAGCGTCAGCAGACGCTCCGCGGCGAAAGGTGCCGTCGCTCCAGCAACGGGTTCACGGACCGGCCAACATGAGGGCACGGGACCCGGGAGATGCGACGGACACTTCGGTAATAACGCAAAAGCCCTTGGGCACAAAAGCTTTTTTTGGCCGCGTCCGATTTTTTTCGCGGACCCGTCGATCTTGCCATCCGGCCAGGCAACGTCGCTCCGCGGCCGTGGTCAATACCTATCGATCCCATGGGCAAGGCCCACTGGAGCCCAACGACGGAGGCTTCTAGAATGGCGCCTCGCCAAGAGGAGCCAAGCCGATGCTGATGGTGATTTCACCTGCCAAGACGCTGGACTACAGCACACCGCCCAGCACGTCCCGCCATACCCTGCCGCAATACCTGGACCACTCCCGCGAGCTGATCGACGGACTCAAGACGCTCGCACCGGCTGAGGTCGCTCAGCTCATGGGCGTGTCCGACAAAATCGCCACCCTCAACGTCGCCCGCTTCGGCAGCTGGACCCCGGACTTCACGCCGGACAATGCCAAGCAGGCGCTGCTGGCGTTCAAGGGCGACGTCTATACAGGCCTTGCCGCCGAAGACTTTCAGGAAGCCGACTTCGACTTCGCCCAGCGCCACCTGCGCATGCTGTCCGGACTCTATGGCCTGTTGCGTCCGCTGGATCTGATGCAGCCCTATCGTTTGGAGATGGGTACCAGGTTCGCCAATCCGCGCGGCAAGGACCTTTATGCCTTCTGGGGCGACCGTATCAGTGACTGGCTCAAGGCGGACCTCGCGGCCCAGGGCGATGACATCCTGCTGAATCTGGCCTCGAACGAGTATTTCAGCGCGGTGCGCCGCGCTCGCCTGCAGGCCCGGGTCGTCGATGTGGAATTTCGCGACCTCAAGGATGGCGACTACAAGATCATCAGCTTCTATGCCAAGAAGGCACGGGGCCTGATGGCACGGCATGTGATCAAGCAGCGCATCACTCTGGTGGATGACCTGCGGGATTTCGACGATCAGGGCTATCGCTACTCGTCGGAGCGATCTACAGCCGACAAGCTGGTATTTCTGCGTGATGTAGCAGCAGATTAATTCGACGATCAACCGGGAGCATTTGGAGGCATTCCGCCGAATTGACTAGGCGATCACACCCTAGTCCCGGCTCCCGTGAAAGACTGTCATCTCCCTCCAATAAAAATTCTCAGCGCATAAACGGCCTTCCGAGCAGGAAAACTTGTCGGAACTCTCAAAACTGCCGTTATTCCGGAAAAAGGAAACTTCGCTGAGAACCACTTTCGTTTGATTCTGTCTTTGTCTGGTCCTTGCCCTGGGTCATGCCGGCCAATGGCAATCTGTCCGCACGTTCAATTTGTACCGACCGATTATTCGGCGGTTGATCTTTCGAAGCATGGACGCTTCGTCCCGACCTCAGGGACAGCGGCCACAAATCAGCAGACGCTGAAGGAGTAACGCCCATGATTCCCGTCATCCTGTCCGGTGGTAGCGGCTCGCGACTCTGGCCCCTCTCGCGCAAGCTCTACCCCAAGCAGTTCCTGGCTCTGACCAGTGAACAGACCATGTTCCAGGAGACCATCAATCGCCTGGGCTGCGAGGGCAACATCGCTTGCCCCATCATCGTCTGCAACGCCGAACACCGCTATCTGGTGGAAGAGCAGCTCAAGGCCGTCGAGTGCAAGCCCCAGGCCCTGATCATGGAACCCTTCGGTCGCAACACCGCGCCGGCCGTGGCCATCGCTGCCATGCAGCTGGTCGCCGACGGCAAGGACGACCTGATGCTGGTGCTGCCCGCCGATCACGTGATCGAGGACGAAGCCCAGTTCAAGGCGGCCCTGCAGCAGGCTGCCGCCGCCGCCGAGCGTGGCGAGATGGTGCTGTTCGGTATCCCGGCCACCGCGCCCGAGACCGGCTACGGCTACATCAAGACCGGTTCCAACGAGGGTCTGCCCCAGGGCGTGTCTCACGTCGAACGCTTCGTCGAGAAGCCTGACGCCGTCACCGCCACCGAATACGTGGCCTCCGGCGACTACTGCTGGAACAGCGGCATCTTCCTGTTCCGCGCCAGCCGTTTCCTGGAAGAGCTGAAGAAGCACGACACCGACATCTATGACACCTGCCTGCTGGCGCTGGAGCGCAGCAGCATCGACGGCATCAACATCAGCATCGATGCGGCCACCTTTGCCGTCTGCCCGGACAATTCCATCGACTACGCCGTCATGGAAAAGACCACTCGCGCCTGCGTGGTGCCGATGAGCGCCGGCTGGAACGATGTCGGTTCCTGGTCCGCGCTGTGGGACGTCCATGCCAAGGACAGCAATGGCAACGTCATCAAGGGCGACGTCGTCCTGCATGACAGCCACAACTGCCTGGTGCACGGCAATGGCAAGCTGGTGACTTTGGTCGGTCTGGAAAACGTGGTCGTGGTGGAAACCAAGGACGCGGTCATGATCGCCCACAAGGACAAGGTCCAGGACGTCAAGAAGCTGGTCAACGCCCTCGAGAAGCAGGATCGCAAAGAGGTCAAGGCGCACCAGGAAGTCTTCCGTCCCTGGGGTTGCTACGACTCCATCGACATGGGCCAGCGTTTCCAGGTCAAGCGCATCACCGTCAAGCCGGGCGCCCAGCTGTCGCTGCAGATGCACCATCACCGCGCCGAGCACTGGATCGTGGTGTCCGGTACCGCCGAAGTCACCTGTGACGACAAGGTCTTCCTGCTGACCGAGAACCAGTCCACCTACCTGCCGATGACCTCCGTGCACCGCCTGGCCAACCCCGGCAAGGTACCGCTGGAGCTGATCGAAGTGCAGTCCGGTGGCTACCTGGGCGAGGACGACATCGTTCGCTTCGAAGACATCTACGGCCGCGTCGACACCCAGGCCCTGGAAGTCGCCAAGGCAGGCAAGGCGTCCACCCGCTAAGCCCCGCCTCACGGCAATCCCCAGACACCGGCCAAGGCCGGTGTCTGCGTTTTCGGCAATCGCTCGGCAAACCGGTTAGGCTTGTCGTTTCTCTTTTTCGCCATCGGATCCGCTGCATGACCTCTCCCACCCTGCTCCGCCTCGATCAACTGGACGAGGCGCTGGCCGCCTACGACGGCTTCATCCTCGACCTCTGGGGCGTGCTGATCGACGGCTACGAGACCTTTCCCGGCGCCCGTGCGTGGCTGGAGCGCCGCGCGGCCGAGGGCAAGCCGGTATGGTTCCTCAGCAACGCCTCCCGCGACGCCGCCGGCATGGTCGAGGAACTAGGCAAGCTGGGCGTGCCACGCGAACTCTTCGCCGGTATCACCACCTCGGGCCAGTTGGCCATCGATGCCTTCCTGCAGGATGCGAAATTCCGCGAGGGCGGCATCTACCTGTCCGGCCCTGGAACCGGCCAGGCGGGCTGGCCCGCGGAGATCCGCGAGCGCTTCGTCGAGGAGATCGACCAGGCAGCCATCATCCTCGGCGTCGGCAGCTTTCCGGAAGACGAGCTGGAGACCCGCTTCGCACCCTTGGCGACCGCCCTGGACAAGCCTTTTCTCTGCGCCAACCCGGATCGTAACGTGGTGTCCGGGGGTCTACCCTTCTATGCGGCCGGCAAGCTGGCCGATCGCTTCGCCGCCCTGGGTGGCGAGGTCACCTGGTACGGCAAGCCCGATCCCTATGCTTTCCGCTGCGCTGCAGAGGAACTGGCCACGCGTGGCGCCAGGCGCCTGCTGTTCGTCGGCGACTCCCTGGTGACCGATGTGCCGGGTGCGGTGGCCGCGGAGATCGATTGTCTCTGGTTGGCCGCCACCGGCATCCACCGCGAGGCCCTGGGGCTGGACTTCAATCAGGAGCCTACCCGCGAGGGCCTGGCGCCGCTGCTGGACCAGCATCCTGCGCTACCGCGTTTCGCGGCGGCGGGTCTGGCCTAACCCTTTTCCACACGCCGAGGTATCGATGAGCAAGAAGCACGTAATGGTCTTCAACCGCCTGCCCGAAGAGCTGGTGGAGCGTCTGCGCCAGCACTTCACGGTCGAGGTGATTCCCTTCAGTGCCAACGTCGACCTCTTCGCTGCCTCCGCCGCCAAGGCCCAGGGCCTGATCGGTGCCAGCCGCAAGCTGGGTGAGAAGGAGCTGGAAATGGCCACCACCCTGGAAGCCATCGCCAGCGTGTCGGTTGGCTACGACAGCTACGATGTGGACTACCTGACCAAGCGGGGCATCCTGCTCACCAATACCCCGGACGTGCTCACCGACACCACTGCCGACCTGGGCTTCACCCTGCTGATGAGCGCCGCCCGGCGGGTGCCGGAGCTGGATGCCTTCGTCAAGGCCGGTCTCTGGCGCAAGGGCATCGGTGAAGAGCACTTCGGCACCGATATCCATGGCCGTACCCTGGGCATCGTCGGCGCCGGCCGCATTGGCGCGGCCATCGCCAAGCGCGGCCATTTCGGCTTCGACATGCCGATCCTCTACACCGCCAACAGTGCCAAACCCGAGCTGGAAGAGCAGATGGATGCCCAGCGCCGCGAGCTGGACGACCTGCTCCGCGAGGCCGACTTCGTCTGCCTGGTGGTGCCTCTGTCGGCGGCTACCGAAGGACTCATAGGTGCACGCGAATTGGGGCTGATGAAATCCAGCGCCATCCTGATCAATCTGGCGCGCGGCCCGGTCATCGACGAGCCGGCGCTGATCGAGGCCTTACGCAGTGGCCAGATCCGCGGCGCGGGCCTGGACGTCTATACCCGCGAGCCCCTGGACGCCTCGCCACTGTTCGAGCTGCCCAACGTGGTAACCCTGCCGCACATTGGCTCGGCCACCCACGAAACGCGCTTTGCCATGGCGGAGCGGGCGGTGGACAACCTGATCGCGGCCCTCGAAGGCAAGCAGCCGACCGACCTGGTCAATCCGGCGGCTCTGGAGCGCCGCTGAGCGCTGATCGCCCGCTGCCGTCCCAGGCGGCGTGCCGTACGGCCCCTTAAAGGCTATACTGCCGCGCCGCTCTCGGGTCGGCCGCCCGGCCGGGTGGGCCTCTCTCAGTGTGTCCAGGCCACCCCTCCGATCGGGCCCCTTCGCGGCCCGGTCCGTGCGACCCGAATTGCGCGCCCGTCTCGCCACCGCCTGTGGCCGAGACGCAAGAAACCGCCAAGAGGAGCGCGTACATGACCGTGATCAAGCAGGATGACCTGATCCAGAGCGTTGCCGACGCCCTGCAGTTCATCTCCTATTACCACCCCGTCGACTTCATCCAGGCCATGCACGAGGCCTATCTGCGCGAGGAATCCGCCGCCGCGCGCGACTCCATCGCCCAGATCCTGATCAACTCGCGGATGTGCGCCACCGGCCACCGTCCGATCTGCCAGGACACCGGCATCGTCACCGTCTTCGCCAAGGTCGGCATGGACGTGCGTTGGGACGGCGCCACCCTGAGCCTGGACGAGATGATCAACGAAGGCGTCCGTCGCGCCTACAACCTGCCGGAAAACGTCCTGCGCGCCTCGATCCTGGCCGACCCGGCCGGTGCTCGCCGGAACACCAAGGACAACACCCCGGCGGTGATCCACTACCAGATCGTCCCCGGCAACACCGTGGAGATCGATGTCGCGGCCAAGGGCGGCGGCTCCGAGAACAAGTCGAAGATGGCCATGCTCAACCCGTCCGACTCCATCGTCGACTGGGTGCTCAAGACCGTGCCGACCATGGGCGCCGGCTGGTGCCCGCCGGGCATGCTGGGCATCGGCATCGGCGGCACCGCCGAGAAGGCCGCGGTGCTGGCCAAGGAATCGCTGATGGACGAGATCGACATCCATGAGCTGAAGGCCCGCGGCCCGCAGAATCGTCTGGAAGAGTTGCGCCTGGAGATCTTCGACAAGGTCAATCAGCTGGGCATCGGCGCCCAGGGCCTGGGTGGCCTGACCACGGTGCTGGACGTCAAGATCAAGGACTATCCGACCCACGCCGCCTCCCTGCCGGTGTGCATGATCCCCAACTGCGCCGCCACCCGCCACGCCCACTTCGTGCTCGACGGCTCCGGCCCCGCCGCGCTGGAAGCCCCGCCACTGGACGCCTATCCGGAAATCGTCTGGGAAGCCGGTCCGAGCGCTCGTCGCGTCGACCTCGACACCCTGACCCCGGAAGAGGTGCAGAGCTGGCAACCGGGCGAAACCGTCCTGCTCAATGGCAAGATGCTCACCGGTCGCGACGCCGCCCACAAGCGCATGGTCGACATGCTCAACAAGGGCGAGCCGCTGCCGGTGGACCTCAAGGGCCGCTTCATCTACTACGTCGGCCCGGTCGATCCGGTGGGTGACGAGGTGGTAGGGCCGGCCGGTCCCACCACGGCCACCCGCATGGACAAGTTCACCCGCCAGATCCTCGACCAGACCGGTCTGCTGGGCATGATCGGCAAGTCCGAACGCGGCCCCATCGCCATTGAGGCGATCAAGGACCACAAGGCGGTGTACCTGATGGCCGTCGGTGGCGCCGCCTACCTGGTGGCCCAGGCCATCAAGGGCTCCCAGGTGCTGGCCTTCCCGGAACTGGGGATGGAAGCCATCTACGAGTTCGAGGTGAAGGACATGCCGGTGACCGTGGCCGTCGACACCCGTGGCGAGTCGGTGCACATCACCGGCCCGCAGGTGTGGCAGAAGAAGATCGCCGACAGCCTCGCTGTCGAGATCTAAGCGCCGCCCGACGAAAAAGCCCAGCCCAGTGCTGGGCTTTTTCATTCAGGGGCGGAGCTGCAATGCCCGCGACTGGTCCGGCCAATCGCGCCGGATGAATACCTGGCCGTGGGACCTGACCCGTCGCACCTCCTCCAGATCGAGATCGGCATACAGCCACTGACTGAGGGCGGGACAGAGTTCGCTGCTTTGGGCGACCACCCCGTCGGCCGGCATGCCGCGATCCGGCGGGACGAAGAGTCCGGCGCGGCCGACGTTTTCGTCCAGCGCCGGCGACCAGGGCGCCAAGCCCACCGTCGGCGCCTGCAGCACCGCCAGCTGATTTTCCAGCGCCCGGGCCTGGGCGCCGACCCGTACCCGGTGGAAACCGGCGACGGTATCGGTGCAACTCGGCACCAGGAGCAGATCAGCTCCCGCTTCGGCCAGGTGGCGGGCCAGCAGCGGAAATTCGCTGTCGTAGCAGATCAGGATGCCAAGACGCCCGAGGGCCGTATCGAATACTCGCAAGCCTTCGCGGCCGCTGGAGATGTTCCACTCTTCCCGCTCGAAGCGGGTCATCATCAGCTTGTCCTGATGGCCCAGGCAGCCCTCGGGACCGAACAGCCAGGCGCGATTGCGGTATTGGCCGTCGCTATCGAGGACGGGAAGCGAACCGGGCAACAGGTACAGCCGCAGCCGGCGCGCCAGGCTTTCACAGAGGTCGCGCCAAGCCGGAATCAGTGGCTGGATGCCGGCAATGGAGCCCTGCAGGTCGCTGCGCTCGTCGGGCGGCAGCTGGCCGCTGAGCACCAGGCCGGCGTATTCGGGCAATAGCAGCAGCTGACTGCCTTCGGCTGCGGCCTCCTCACAGAGGTCGGTCAGGTGCACGACATAGGCATCCCAGGACTCCAGCAGGTCGATGGCGTATTGGCAGGCGGCGAGGCGGATCATGGCAACTCCTTGAGCCAGAAGGTCATGGGCTTGGGCGATTCGGCCGTCTCGTCGAGATCCTGCCAGAGGTAGTGGGCCAGCAACTCCGGATGCTCGACGAAGCCCTCGCCACGCCAAAGACCGTGCAAGGGTCGATACTCCACCGGACGGCGCGGATGGTCGTCCGGGCGCTGCACGGCGCAAAAGGCACACCAGGCGAAGCGCCCCAGCTGCCGTGCGCGGGCCTCGCGCTCGGCGAAGAAGCGCCGGCCGAGTCCCTGGCCGCGGTAGGCCGGTAGCAGCAGGGATTCGCCGAAATAGTAAATCCGCTCTAGTGGCCAGCCATGGGCGAGAAAGGGCTGCTGGAATTCCAGGGTCTCGTCCACCAGCGGCAGGGCGGTGGCAGCGCCCACTACCCGGCCGGCATCGCGGACCAGCACGCAGAGGCTGTCTGGCGCCTTGGCGTAGGTCTGCAGATAGCGGGACTCGTAGTCCAGGGTGCCGTCGTAGAGGTAGGGAAACTCGCGAAAGACCGCGATGCGCAGCGCCGCAAGCTCAGGAATCAGCGGAGCGATGGCGGCGCCGTGAAGAAGTTGGATGTCCATGGACTCTTCTGGTTAAGCAGGAGACGTGAATGGCTATGTCGGCGTTGTCCAGGCACCCTACCATGCGTCGGCAACGCCGTTTTTTCATCAACGACAGGAGCCGCCATGCCAACGACCGATCTCATCGACGCCTACTATGCCGCCTTCAATGCTGGCGACATGGAGCGTTTCCTCGACCTGCTCACCGAGGACGTGGTCCACGACATCAATCAGGGCGAGCGGCAGGTGGGCAAGGCCGCCTTCGCCACCTTCATGGCGCACATGAATCGCTGCTATCGCGAGCGGCTGACCGATCTGGTCGTGATGAGCGAGCCCAACGGCCGGCGCGCTGCCGCCGAGTTCGTCGTCCACGGTGAATACCTGGCCAGCGATGAAGGGCTGCCCGCTGCCAACGGCCAGACCTACCAGTTGCCAGCCGGCGCCTTCTTCGAGATCCGCGACGGCAAGGTGGCGCGGGTCACCAACTACTACAATCTCAACGACTGGATCGCCCAGGTCGGCGGCTGACGTCCGTCAGCTGGCGGGAGCACTGTCCGCGCGCAGGGGTCGCATGGAGACGATCCCTGCCCCCTGGAGCTCCCATGCCCACTCTTCCCAGCGATTCCGTCTGCAGCCTGGCCCCCGTCTTCGCCATTCAGCCTGATCAGGTAGAGGCGTTCAAGCGCCTGGGCGAGGCCATGCTGCAGCGCACCCAGAGCGAACCCGGCTGCCTCTACTACGGCTTCTGCTACGACGGCGCCACGGCGCGTTGCCGTGAAGGCTATCGCGACGCCCAGGCGCTGCTCGCCCACCTGGACAATGTCGGCGATCTGCTGGAACAGGCTCAGGCCATCGCGACGCTGGAACGCTTCGAGGTATTCGGAGCGGCCGATCAGCTGGAGCAGCTACGCGAGCCGCTGGCGGCGCTGAACGCCCGCTTCTTCGTCATGACCGAAGGTTTTCGCCGCTAGCCTTGCGCAGGTGGCTTCTGCTGCGGCGCCAGCCGTGGCAGTAGCACCGCGAGGATGCGCTTGCGGGTCGGCACCACCAGCCGTTCCTGGAACAGTACGCAAAGCACCACTACCGCCAACAGGAACAGCCAATACCAGACGATGGAATTGGTATAGGCCCCCGCCGCGGCGATGCAGACCTCGCGATTGCCGCTCAGGCACGCCTTGAGATTCCCACCGATCAGCTGTTCCAGGGTCATGTAGATGCCCGACAGGGGTACATGCAGGGCGAACATGGACAGTGACGCCGCCCCCAGCCGGGGCGACCAATGGCGGATGAGTTCACTGGCAGGCTCCCTCGCTAGGGCGGCCAGGTAGACCAGGATCAGCTGCGACGGCAGGAACAGGCCGTTGTGGAAGAGGAAATACCAGAACTTGGGCCCATGGGTGAACAGCGCAGTCCCCACGGCGAAGCTCAGGATCAGGTAGCTCGCCAACAGCACCCGCTGCCGCTCCGACGGCGTCCAGCCGCGCTGGTACTGGCGCCGGAAGATCGCATACAGAAGGATGCCAGCGAGAAACTCAGGCAGACGGAACAGCGGTACCCGCTGCAGGAGACCGGTGAAGGGCATGCCGTAATTCTGGTTGGCGATCACCAGCAGCGGCGGGATCAGGTAGAGCACCCATACCAGCAGCAACAGCTGCCAGGGCCGCTCGCTGGTCATCAGCCGCGGGGCCAGCTTGGGAAAGGTGAGGTAAAAGAAGAACAGCGCGGAGATCGACCAGAGCGGCGCGTTGAAGGTCAGGTAATAGGGATTCCAGGCCTGCAGCATGAACAGCTGCAACACGGCGTTGAAGGCCAGCTCGCCATTGCTCATGAAGTGCTGGAACAATTCGGGGTTGGTGCGCGCCAGGGGCTCGTTGGTGTCGAACACCACGAAACGAATGCTGGCCGTGGCCGCGCCTGGCGGTATGCCGAGGTTGCCGATCCAGGTCACCACCGCCATCGCCAGCAGCAGGGCGAAGATGTGGATCGGATAGAGGTTGGCGAATCTCTTGACCCAGAAGCTGCGCGCCGGCTCACGCAGGCTGCCGCGACCGCAATAGACATGGGCGAGCAGAAAACCGGAGAGCACGAAGAAGGTGCTGGTGGCGAAGAAGCCCATGCTGGTGATTTCGTCCAGCAGGGGAATGGTCTTGCGCTCGGGATAGAAATGGATGGTGTGGTAGACCACCACATAGAAACCCATCAGGAACCTGAGCCACTCCAGACCAATGAAGCGGTGTTTATCTAAATTCTGCACTAAGGCGTTACTCGTCTGGCCTCGTCCGCGGGACGATGGGTCCGGCCTACCGCACCGGATCGGTTATGTTACCCGCACCTGACATCTGGGGCTGCTAACCGCGCCCCAGTACACCAATCACCAAACGATCCAGCGAGCCCCATAACCATTCGCGGGCGCGCCGCCACCAGGGACGACTGCGCCAGAACTCCAGGGTGATCTCGCGACTCTGGGCGAAATCCTTGACGAAGCTGGCCGCCACCGCCTGGCTCAGGCCGCGATCGACCGCTTCGACGTTGGCTTCCAGATTGAATCTCAGATTCCAGTGATCGAAATTGCAGGAACCGACACTGACCCAGTTGTCCACCAGCACCATCTTGGCGTGGATGAACCTGGGCTGGTATTCGTAGATGCGCACACCGGCGCGCAACAGGCTGCGATAGTAGCGCTGCCCGGCGAAACGTACCGGCGGGTTGTCGGTATGCCGGCCGGTGAGCAACAGGCGTACGTCGGCGCCGCGGCGTGCGGCGCGCCGTAACGCCCAGCGCACGCGCCAGGTCGGCAGGAAATAGGGAGTGGCGAACCAGATGCGCTCGCGGCCCCCTACCAGGGCACGAATCAGCGCCTGGAGGATATCGCGGTGCTGGCGGGCATCGGCATAGGCCACCCGGCCCTGCCCTTCCTGGGCGGCCGGTGGTGGTGGTGGGCGTTCGCGGCCGCGGCGCGGACGCGGCTTCCAGGCGCGGCGGCGACCGACCGCCTCCCATTGCCGCTCGAACAGCGCCAGCCAGTCTTCCACCAGTGGCCCCTGGATACGCACCATCACCTCGTGCCAGTTGCAGTCGCTCTTGGCCGGATCCCAGAAGTCATCGGTCGCGCCGCTGCCACCGACAAAGGCTTCTTCGCCGTCGATGATGAAGATCTTGCGATGATCGCGGTGCAGATTGTGCAGGCCGTGGCCGAAGCGCACGGGATTGAAGAGGCGCAGTTCGGCGCCCGCTTCCTCCAGCTGGCGACGCAAGCCGGCGTCCATCCGCAGGGTGCCGAAGCCATCGAACAGGCAGCGCACCGCGACGCCCCGGCGGGCCGCCTCGGTCAGCGCCACGAGCAGCTGTTCGGAGCAGCTCCCGGCTTCCACCAGATAGAGTTCGACATCGATCTGGCGACTGGCGCCAGCAATGGATTCGAGCATGGCCGGAAAGAACCGACCGCCGTCCACCAGCAATTCGAACCTGTTGTTTTCCCGCCATGGAAAGACGGCGCCCCGCATGCTTCCTACTCCGTGCCTGTGGCCATTGCATAAGAAGGCACGCGCGTGGGTTCGTTCAGTGAGGTTCGCGGTTTGGCTAACTGGGCCTTGGTCGGCGCACCTCGGCAAGCTCTGGATGGGGCATGGCTAGGCCCCGGGCCCGATGGACGGGCACCGGTCGGAGCAGGGTATCAGCGCAGTCTAGAGCGTCGGTTCGGGTCGCCGGGCGGTCCAGTCCACCTGCTGGGGGAAGCGTCCGGTCACCTCGGCGCTCAGTGGCCGCGAGACCAGGAAGCCCTGCATGATTTCGCAGCCGTGCTCGATCAACCAGTCGCGTTGTTCCAAGGTCTCCACCCCTTCCGCGATGACTTCCAGATCCAGGTTGCGACCCAGTTCGAGGATGGTGCTGACGATGGCAGCATCACGCGAGGAGTCCAGCATGTTGGCGATGAACAGCTGATCGATCTTGAGGGTGTCCAGCTCGAAGTGACGCAGGTAGGCCAGCGAGGAATAGCCGGTACCGAAGTCGTCCACCGCGATGCGCACGCCAAGGGCACGCAATTGCGACAGCTGCGCTCGGGTGTAGTCGATGTCGTGCATCAGCGCCGACTCGGTCACCTCGATTTCCATCTGCTCGGGCCGCAGATGGTGAGTCTCGATGATCTGGCGCAGGCTTTCCGCCAGTTGCGGCATGCCGAATTGCACCGGGCTGAGGTTGATGCTCAGCAGCAGCTCGTCACCATAGATCTCCTGCAGGGACTGCAGCTTGGTCGCGCCTTCACGAAAGATCCAGTCGCCGATGCGATTGATCAGCCGGGTCTCTTCCAGCAGCGGGATGAAGACGCTGGGCGAGACCTTGCCGGCCACTGTGTGCTCCCAGCGCAGCAGCGCCTCGAAGCCGCGCAGGCGACCATCGCGCAGATAGACCTGCGGCTGGTAGGCGAGGACGAAATCCTTGTTGTCGATGGCATTGCGCACGCTTTCTTCGAGCATCAGTCGTGAGCGGGCACGGCCATTCATTTCTGGCGAGAAGAAGCGGTACTGCTGGCGCCCACCGCGCTTGGCCTCGTACATGGCGATGTCGGCCGAGCGCAGCAGGCCGTCCACGGTATGGCCGCAATCGGGATAGCTGGCGATGCCGATGCTGGCGCCCAGACTGACTTCCATGCCGTCGATGCGATGCACCGTGGCCAACAGCTCCAGCAGCTTCTCGGCGACCCGGGCGGCATCCTCGGGATGCTCCAGGGAATCGAGCAGGGCGGTGAATTCGTCGCCACCCATGCGCGCCAGGATGTCGTAGGGCCGCATGCAGCTCTTGAGCTGCTCGGCGACGATGCACAGCACCCGGTCACCCGCTTCGTGGCCGAGGGAATCGTTGATGCGCTTGAAGCCGTCGAGGTCGATGTAGAGCACGGCCATGCGCTTGCCGTTGCGGCCGCTGCGCGCCAGCGCCGCTTCCAGCGTCTGGTTGAAGCCACGGCGGTTGAGCAGCCCGGTCAGGGCATCGGTGACGGCCTGGGATTCGAGCTGCTCCTGCAGCTCGCGCATGCGCGACATGTCCAGCGCGATGATGACCATGGCGCGCTGCATGCGTGGCAGCGGCGCGCAGGACAGCGCCACCGGCAGGCTGTCGCCGCGGTTGGTCCGCAGGCGCGCGTCGTGCAGGCGATAGGTCTCGCGGCGGTCGTAGTGCTCCATGAAGGGCGAGGTCTGCCAGTCGTCCAGGCCGTTGCCGCCTTCGAGGAAATCGAGAAAGTTGGCGTGCACCAGATCGCTGACGCTGCATCTGAGCATGCGCGCGATGGCGGCATTGGCGAAGGTCACCCGCCCCTGTTCGTTGACGGTGAGGATACCCTCGGCGGCATTGTCGAGCAGTGAGTCGCTGAAGGACTTGGCCAGTTCCAGCTGCTGGGTGGCCTGCAGCAGTTCGCGGCGATTGCGCTCGTGATCGAGCAGCGAGCGCACCTTGTGCCGGAGGATGTTGGGATCGACTGGTTTGAGCAGGTAGTCGACCGCGCCGGTGGCATAGCCACGCAGCACCGATTCGTAGGAGTGGGCTTCGGCGGAGACGAAGATGATCGGAGTGAAACGGGTGCGCAGGTTGCTACGCATGATGCGCGCCACCTCGAAGCCATCCATGATCGGCATCTGGACGTCGAGCAGAACCAGGTCGACGGTTTCGTCCAACAGGTATTGCAGGGCGCGCTCACCCGAAGCGGCCGTGATCACCCGCCAATTTCCGACCTCCAGCACAGCCTGCATGGCGAACAGGTTCTCCTGGCGGTCGTCCACCACCAGCAATACCGGGCCTTGCTCTGTCTGCGGCAACGGGCACTCCATCAAGCCTTTCTCCCCGCGGCTTCTGCCGCCGTGCAGCAGCCATAAGCGGCTGGCTACCCCTTCCCTTCGTGTCCGTTATGCGATGTGTCGCTCCAACCCTACTAGCGTAGCAGCCGGACAGGCGCCTGCCGCCTGCAATTTGACAGGAGGAAGCCTTCGCGACGTCTATCAGAGCGCAAAATGAAAAAGCAGTTTCCGCAACCCTTCACCAGGGCGCGGAAACTGCGGGTCGCGGACGACGAGCGGTCGCTACTGGGCGGGGGCGCCAGTCGCGCCGGGAAGCGGACGCAGATTGACCTCGACGCGGCGATTCTGCGCGCGACCATCGGCGGTGGCGTTGCTGGCGATGGGCGCGTCGGGACCGGCGCCGCGGGTGCTCAGCCGGGCCGCGGGCACACCCTGAGCGGTCAGGTAGCCGGCGACGTTTTGCGCCCGCCGCTGGGACAACTCGACGTTGTGGGCACGGCTGCCGGTGCTGTCGGTGTAGCCGACGATCTCGATGCTGTTCTGATCGAACTGCTTGAAGGAGTTGGCCAGATCGTTCAGCGGCTTGTAGAAGCTATTGGCGATATCGGCGGAATCAGTAGCGAAGGTGATGTTGCCCGGCATGATCAGCTTTATGTCGTCGCCCTGGCGCTGCACCTCGACACCGGTATTTTCCATCTGCCGACGCAGTTCGGCTTCCTGGCGATCGGCATAGTAGCCATAGCCGGCGGCGGCCGCGCCCACGGCAGCGGCACCGATTAGCGCGCCCTTACCCCGGTGATTGTGATCGATGGCGGCACCGGCGACCGCACCGGCCAGGGCACCCAGGCCACCGTACTTGGCGGTATTGGAAGTGCCACCGCTGGCCTGACCCTGGTTTTCGTAGGGATTGGGGGATGCGCATCCCGCCAGGGTGGCCAAGGCCAGGCTGGCGAGAAGCATACGAGTGGGCAGCGCCATGTCTTTACTCCTTGAAAATCCATTGCGGCGGACAGGGCCGCACCTTGCAATTCTAGCTGCGTGATCTGAATCGCAACTGAACGAAGCGGTACCCCCGGACACTTATCGCAATAGCAAGGCTCTAACCAAGCGATTGAAGAAATCAAATATCGATAGCTTGCACATCGATTTTTTACGATCTAAGGTTCGTAACAACCCAATATGACGATACGACCGCGATGGACGAGATCCTCAAAGCCCTGGCCAATCCCTTGCGCCGCCAGATCCTAGGCTGGCTGCGTGATCCCCAGCAGTACTTCCCGCACCAGGAACACGACCTGGGCACGGGCGTCTGTGCCGGCCAGATCGAGGCCCGAGCCGGGCTGTCGCAGTCCACGGTGTCGGCGCATCTGGCGGTGCTGACCAGGGCCGGGCTGGTCACTACGCGGCGAATCGGCCAATGGGTGTTCTACCAACGCGACGAGGCCGCCATCCAGGCCTTCCTGCAACGCCTCGCCCGCGACCTCTAGTCTGCAAGGAATATTCATGCCCGCTTCTCTCATCGTGCTGGCGCTGAGCGCTTTCGCCATCGGCACCACCGAATTCGTCATCATGGGGCTCCTGCCCAACGTCGCCGCCGACCTGGGCGTGTCCATTCCCAGCGCCGGGTGGCTGGTCACCGGCTATGCCCTGGGCGTGGCCGTCGGCGCACCCTTCATGGCCCTGGCCACCGCCCACTGGCCGCGCAAGCGTGCCCTGCTCGCCCTGATGGGCATCTTCATCGTCGGCAACCTGCTCTGCGCGGTGGCCAGCGGCTACAACATGCTGATGCTGGCCCGGGTGGTCACCGCCCTCTGCCACGGCGCCTTCTTCGGTATCGGCGCCGTCGTGGCGGCGAGCCTGGTTCCCGAGAATCGCCGCGCTTCGGCGGTGGCCCTGATGTTCACCGGCCTGACCCTGGCCAATGTGCTGGGCGTGCCCCTGGGCACCGCCCTGGGTCAGGCCGCTGGCTGGCGCTCGACCTTCTGGGCGGTGGTAGCCATCGGCGTGGTCGCGCTGATCGGCCTCTGGCGGGTCCTGCCAGCCGATCGCAACCAGCCACGCGCCGATTTACGTCGGGAGTTGCTCGCCCTGCGCGGCCTGGGCTTCTGGTTGGCGCTGTCGATGACGGTGTTCTTCGCCGCCTCCATGTTCGCCCTCTTCACCTATGTGGCGCCCCTGCTGCAGGAAGTCACCGGCGTCTCGCCCCGCGGCGTGACGGGTACCCTGCTGCTGATCGGCCTGGGCCTCACCCTAGGCAACTTCATCGGGGGCCGGCTGGCCGACTGGCGCCTGGCTACCAGCCTGGTGGGCATCTTCATCGCCCTGGCGCTGACCTCCGCCGCCCTGCGCTGGACCGGCCACGCCTTCCTGCCGGCCGAAATCACCCTCTTCCTCTGGGCCGCCGCCGCCTTCGCCGCGGTCCCCGCCCTGCAGATCAACGTGGTCACCTTCGGCAAGGACGCACCAAACCTGGTCTCGACCCTCAACATCGGCGCCTTCAACGTGGGCAATGCCCTCGGTGCCTGGGTCGGCGGCCTGGTGATCGATCACGGCCTGGGTCTTACCGCGGTACCCCTCGCCGCCAGCGGGCTCGCCCTGCTGGCCCTAATCGCCACCCTGCTGACCGCCAGCCAGGCCCGCAAGAGCGGCCTGGCGACCGCCAGCTAATCAAGAGAGCTAGCCATGACTCAGCTGTTCGAGCCGATCAAGATCGGCGCCCTGGAACTGCCCAACCGCGTCATCATGGCGCCCCTCACCCGCTGCCGTGCCGAGCCAGGCCGGGTCCCGGGCGACCTGATGGTCGAATACTATGTGCAACGCGCCTCGGCGGGCCTGATCATCACCGAAGCCACCTCGGTGGATCCCATGGGCGTGGGCTATCCCGACACCCCCGGCATCTGGTCCGATGCGCAGGTGGCCGGCTGGCAACGCATAACCACCGCCGTGCACAAGGCCGGCGGCCGTATCGTCCTGCAACTCTGGCACGTTGGCCGTATCTCCGATCCCCGCTACCTCGATGGCGAACTCCCGGTAGCACCGAGCGCCATCGCCGCCCAGGGCCACGTCAGCCTGCTGCGTCCCAAGCGTGACTACGTCACCCCACGGGCGCTGGAAACCGAGGAAATCCCGGGTATCGTCGCCGCCTACCGCCGTGGTGCCGAAAACGCCAAGCGCGCCGGCTTCGATGGCGTCGAGGTTCATGGTGCCAATGGCTACCTGCTCGACCAGTTCCTGCAGAGCGACACCAACCAGCGCACCGATGCCTACGGCGGCTCCGTCGAGAATCGTGCCCGGCTGCTGCTGGAGGTGACCGATGCCTGCATCGATGTCTGGGGCGCCGATCGCGTCGGCATGCACCTGTCCACCCGCGGCGACATGCACACCATGGGTGACAGCGACCCCGCCGCCACCTTCGGCTACGTGGCCCGCGAACTGGGCAAGCGCCAGGTGGCCTTCATCTGCATCCGCGAAGCGGCGGGCAGCGACAGCCTCGGCCCGGAGCTCAAGGCAGCCTTCGGCGGCGTCTATATCGCCAACGAGAAGTTCGACAAGGATAAGGCCAACGCCTGGCTGGACGAGGGCAAGGCTGATGCCGTGGCTTTCGGCGTGCCCTTCATCGCCAACCCGGACCTGCCGCAACGCCTGGAGCAGGATGCCCCGCTCAATGAGCCGCACCCGGATACCTTCTACAGCAAGGGCCCGGTAGGCTACATCGACTATCCGCGGTTGTAATTTTTCCTGCCGACAAGAAAAGCCCGCCGATCGGCGGGCTTTTTCATGGGGATTCAGGTTTATCGCGGCCATGGGCCGCTCCTACAGTGATGTCTGAACCTGTAGGAGCGACCGTATCGGCAGACCGTCATGGCAGTGATGCCCCTAACGTCCAGGCATCAACCGTAGGTTGGGTTGAGACGGTTCTATCATCGAAGCCCAACAGTCACGTGCACGGCCTACCCGTGTTGGGCTTCGCTGCGCTCAGCGCCAACCTACGTCAAGAACCGTAGGTTGGGTTGAGACGGCTCCATCGTCGAAGCCCAACAGTCGCGTGCACGGCCTACCCGTGTTGGGCTTCGCTGCGCTCAGCGCCAACCTACGTCAAGAACCGTAGGTTGGGTTGAGACGGCTCCATCGTCGAAGCCCAACAGTCACGTGCACGGCCTACCCGTGTTGGGCTTCGCTGCGCTCAGCGCCAACCTACGTCAAGAACCGTAGGTTGGGTTGAGACGGCTCCATCGTCGAAGCCCAACAGCCACGAGCACGGACCACCGTGTTGGGCTTCGCTGCGCTCAGCGCCAAGCTACGGCTCAACCTGGGCCGGGATGGGCCAGAACGCCCGGATCGCCGCCACGCCCTGGGCGCCGGCCTGCCAGGCACCAGTGAGGTCATCCTCGCCGAGACCACCCAACAGATAGGCTGGCAGATTGCAGTCGGCCAGCAGTTGCTGGGCCTTGACCCAGCCCAGGGTCGGAGCGCCGGGATGGCTGGTGGTAGGCATCACCGGCGACAGGGTGACGAAATCCACGCCCATCTGCTGGGCCAGGGCCAGCTCTTCGGCGTCGTGGCAGGAAGCTGCCAGCAGGCGCTGTTCCGGAAAGGGTCGGCCATTGGGCGCATAGCGGCGCAACTGTTCGGCGGTCAGGTGCCAGCCGGCGGCGGGGAAATCCCCCAGCCATTCCAGCGGACCCTTGAGCATCAGCTGGGCGCGACCGGTGCAGAGCCCCTGGACGTCGCCAGCCAGATCGCGGTACTGGGGATCGAAGTTGTCCGGCGTACGCAGCTGGACCAGGCGAATGCCACTGTCCAGCGCCCGGTGCAGGCCATTGAGCAATTCCGCGGTGGTCAACTCGCCGGGGGTGATGAGGTAGCGCTCCGGTAGGCGCGCGGCCTGAACGATGGGCCGATTGGCAGCGGGAAAGTCATAGTCGAGCAGCGCGCGCGGGGCGACCCAGGCGAGCGGCTGGCCCTCGGCGCCATGGGCCTCGCCGGTGAAGGCATCCACCTGCCAGACGTCCAGCAGCACCGCCTGGTCGGGATAGTCGTGGCGGACCTGCAACAGCGGGCGGGCCGCTGTCACCCTGATGCCCAGCTCCTCGGCCAGCTCGCGCTCGAGCGCCACGGCCGGGGCTTCACCAGCCTCGACCTTGCCTCCGGGAAACTCCCAGAGTCCACCCTGGTGCTTGTGCGCCGGGCGCTGGGCGATAAGGATCTGCCCCTGGGGATTGCGGATCACCGCCGCGACGACATGCAGACGAGTCATGCGCTCTGCTCCTCCGTTTCTGCCTCCGCCAGCCAGCGCTGAAAGGCCGGCCAGGCGTAGATGGTTTCGACATAGGCGGCCGCTTCGGCCGACAGCTCCACCCCGTAGCTATGGAAGCGACTCGCCACCGGCGCATAGAAGGCATCGGCGATGGTCGGCGTACCAAACAGATAGGGGCCCTGCTGGCCATAGCGCTCGCGGCATTCGCGCCACAGGCGCTGGATGCGCTGGATGTCTTCCACCGCCTCGGCCGTAGTGGACTTCAGCCGCTGCCGACGACGCAGGTCCATGGGCAGCTCGCGGCGCAGGGCGAGGAAGCCACTGTGCATCTCGGCGCACAGGGCTCGGGCATGGGCGCGCGCCAGGGTATCCACGGGCCATAGCCCGGCGTCGGGATAGGCCTCGGCGAGATACTCGACGATGGCCAGGGAATCCCAGATGGTGCCCTCTTCCAGCTTGAGCACCGGCACCTTGCCGGTCGGCGACTGGGCCTTGAGCAAGGCGCGGCTGTTGGGCGCATAGAGCGGAACCGGCACCTCTTCATAGGCAGCGCCACTGAGCTCCATGGCCAGCCAGGCCCGTAGCGACCAGGAGGAGAAATTCTTGTTGCCGATCACGAGTTGCAGCTGGGACATGCGGGAATTCCTCGGAACGATGCGGCCCCGGCGGACCGCGCGCAGGCGCCCGCCAGACGGCGGACGCCGAAGCGCCGGGTAGCCGTCAGGTACGGTACTCGGCGTTGATCTTCACATAGTCGTGGGACAGGTCGGTGGTCCAGATGGTCTCGGCATGGCTGCCACGGCCCAACTCGATACGGATCTCGATCTCCGCCTGGCCCATGACCCGCGCGCCCTGCGCTTCGGTGTAGGTGGCCGCACGACCGCCCTGCTGGCAGATCTGGACATCCCCGAGGAAGACGTTGATCAGGCTGACGTCGAGGCTCGGCACTCCAGCCCGGCCAACGGCGGCCAGGATGCGGCCCCAATTGGGATCGGAGGCGAACAGCGCGGTCTTGATCAGCGGCGAATGGGCGACGGCATAGCCGACGTCCAGGCATTCCTGGGCGTTGGCACCGCCATTGACCTGCACGGTGACGAACTTGGTGGCACCCTCGCCATCGCGCACGATGGCCTGGGCCAGTTCGGCGAACACCGAGAAGACCGCGTCGCGCAGCTGCTCGAAGGCTTCATCGCTGGGCTGGGCGATTTCCGCCATGGCCGCGCGACCGGTAGCCACCAGCATGCAGCAGTCGTTGGTGGAGGTGTCGCCGTCGATGGTAATGCGGTTGAAGGAGCGGTTGGCGGCATCGGCCAGCAGGTCCTGCAACAGGCCCCGCGCGACCTTGGCGTCGGTAGCCACGTAGCCGAGCATGGTGGCCATGTTCGGCCTGATCATGCCGGCGCCCTTGCTGATGCCGGTCACGGTGACGGTGGTGCCGTCCACCTGGAACTGGCGACTGGCGCCCTTGGGCAGGGTATCGGTGGTCATGATGCCGCTGGCGGCGGCGGCCCAGTTGTCCTCGGCCAGATCGGCCAGGGCGGCCGGCAGCGCGGCTTCGATCTTCTCCACGGGCAGCGGCTCGCCAATCACGCCGGTGGAGAACGGCAGTACCGCCTCCTCGCCCACGCTGGCCAGGGTCGCCAGGGTCTTGGTGGTGCGTTCGGCCGCGGCCAGGCCAGGCTGACCGGTACCGGCGTTGGCGTTGCCGGTGTTGGTCAGCAGATAGCGTACCGGACCGGTGAAACGCTGCCGGGCGATGATCACCGGCGCCGCGCAGAAGGCATTGAGGGTGAAGACACCGGCCACGCTGGAGCCTTCGGCGCAACGCATCACCACCACATCCCTGCGCCCGGGACGCTTGATGCCGGCGGAGGCGATACCGAGTTCGAAACCGGGAACCGGGTGCAGCGTGGAGAGCGGACCGAGACCGACAGCCATGGGAAAACTCCAGTGGAAGAAAAGGAAACGCCGCGAGCGGAAAACCGGTCGCGGCGTGGAAATCGGGATTCCAGCACCCGCTTCGCCCAGCCTGGGCAAGGGGCGCAGACAGCCTAGCGAGAGTTTACAACCTGTCGGCGGCTATGCCGACAGGTTGCCGTCGCCTCGGCCGTTTCGGCAAAACCTTAGTCGAGTTTGCCGTGGCACTGCTTGTACTTCTTGCCGGACCCACAGGGGCACGGCTCGTTGCGCCCGATCTTCTGATCGTTGCGCTGGGGCTGCAAGGGCACCACGGTGTCCTCGCCCTGCTCGTCCTCGATCACCTCGGGGTCGACCAGCGAAGGCGCCTCGGCATGCTGGAACTCCATGCGCTCGGCCAGGGCCTCGGCCTCGCGGCGCATGCGCTCCTCCTCCTCGGCTGGATCTTCGCGGCGTACCTGGACGTGGGACAGCACGCGAATGGTGTCGCGCTTGATGCTTTCCAACAGCTCCTGGAACAGGTTGAAGGACTCGCGCTTGTATTCCTGCTTGGGGTTCTTCTGGGCGTAGCCGCGCAGATGGATGCCGTGACGCAGGTGATCCATGGTGGTGAGGTGGTCCTTCCAGAGGTCGTCGACCACCCGCAGCAGCATCTGCTTCTCGAAGTTGCGCAGGGCCTCGCGACCGGCCATGTCTTCCTTTTCCAGGTAGGCGGCTTCGAGCTGGTCGAGGATCTTCACCCGCAGGGTGTCCTCGTACAGCTTGTCATCCTCGTCCAGCCACTGACCGATGGGCAGTTGCAGGCCGAAGACACTGTAGATCTCGGCTTCCAGGCCGGGCACGTCCCACTGCTCGGGCAAAGACTGCGGCGGGATATGCTCGTTGATTACCTGGGTCAGGGTTTCCTCGCGGAAGCCCTTGATGGTGTCGCCGACGTCTTCGTTGGCCAGCAGGGTGTCGCGCATGTGATAGATCACCTTGCGCTGCTCGTTGGCCACGTCATCGTATTCCAGCAGCTGCTTGCGGATATCGAAGTTGCGGCCTTCGACCTTGCGCTGCGCCTTTTCGATGGCGTTGGTGACCATGCGATGCTCGATGGCCTCGCCGCCCTGCATCCCCAGGGCCTTCATGAAATTCTTCACCCGGTCGGAGGCGAAGATGCGCATCAGGCTGTCTTCCAGCGACAGGTAGAAGCGGCTGGAACCCGGGTCGCCCTGGCGACCGGCACGGCCACGCAGCTGGTTGTCGATCCGGCGGGATTCGTGGCGCTCGGAAGCGATCACGTGCAGGCCGCCAGCATCGATGACCTGCTTGTGACGTGCCTGCCAGGCGGCCTTGATCGCGGCGATCTGCTCCTCGGTGGGATTCTCCAGGGCCGCGACTTCGACTTCCCAGTTGCCGCCGAGCAGGATGTCGGTACCGCGACCGGCCATGTTGGTGGCGATGGTCACGGCGCCCGGACGACCGGCCTGGGCGATGATCTCGGCTTCGCGCTCGTGGTACTTGGCGTTGAGCACCTTGTGCTCGATGCCGGCCTGGGTCAGCAGCTGGTCGACGTACTCGGAGCTCTCGATGGAGGCGGTACCCACCAGCACCGGACGGCCTTCGGCCTGGCACTGCTTCACGTCCTCGATGATCGCCTGGTACTTCTCGGCCTGGGTCAGGTAGACCAGGTCGTTGAAGTCCTTACGGGCGACCTCGCGGTGGGTCGGGATCACCAGCACGTCGAGGTTGTAGATCTGGCGGAACTCGAAGGCCTCGGTATCGGCGGTACCAGTCATGCCACCGAGCTTGTTGTAGAGGCGGAAGTAGTTCTGGAAGGTGGTCGAGGCCAGGGTCTGGCTCTCGGGCTGGATCGGCAGTCCTTCCTTGGCCTCGATGGCCTGGTGCAGGCCTTCGGAAAGACGGCGGCCCGGCATGGTACGGCCAGTGTGCTCGTCGATCAGCAGCACCTGGTCCTGCTGGACGATGTACTCGACGTTGCGATGGAACAGGGTGTGGGCACGCAGGCCAGCGAACACGTGGGTCAGGAGGCCCAGGTTGTGCGCGGAGTAGAGGCTCTCGCCTTCGGCCAGCAGACCGGTTTCGGTGAGCATTTCCTCGATGAACTGGTGACCCAGCTCGGTGATCTCCACCTGGCGGGTCTTTTCATCGATGGTGTAGTGACCGACCTGGGTCGGATTACCTTCCTCTTCCTCGATGTGCTGTTGCAGGCGCGGAATCAGCAGGTTGATCTTCTGATAGAGCTCGGAGCTGTCTTCGGCCTGGCCGGAGATGATCAGCGGGGTCCGGGCTTCGTCGATGAGGATGGAGTCCACCTCGTCGACCACCGCGAAGTTCAGCTCGCGCTGGTACTTCTCGGCCATGCTGAAGGCCATGTTGTCGCGCAGGTAGTCGAAGCCGAATTCGTTGTTGGTGCCGTAGGTGATGTCCGAGGCGTAGGCGGCACGTTTCTCTTCCGGCGGCTGGAACGGCAGGATGATGCCCACCGACAGCCCGAGGAACTCATACAGCGGCCGCATCCAGTTGGCGTCGCGGCGGGCCAGGTAGTCGTTCACCGTGACCACGTGTACGCCCTTGCCGGACAGCGCGTTGAGGTAGACCGGCAGGGTTCCCACCAGGGTCTTGCCCTCACCGGTACGCATCTCGGCGATCTTGCCTTCGTGCAGCGCGGCACCGCCGATCAGCTGGACATCGAAGTGGCGCATGCCCATGACGCGCTTGCCCGCCTCGCGGACCACGGCGAAGGCTTCGGGCATCAGCGCATCGAGGGACTCGCCCTTGGCTACGCGCTGCTTGAATTCCTCGGTCTTGGCGCGCAGTTGCTCGTCGCTCAAGGAGGCAATCTGGGATTCGAACGCATTGGTGGCCACCACGACCTTGCCTAGGCGTTTGACATCTCGTTCGTTCTTGCTTCCAAAGAATTTCTTCAACAAAGGCGCAAACATATCGACTGGAATTCTTCCGCTGGAATGAGAGGAGCGAAACGGGCGGCAAGGCCTCTACAGAGCCTGGCCAGACGCCTAGGCGCGGGGGTTGAAGCCCGCGGTGTCCCGCAATGGTAATCGGGCATTCTACTCGGAAATGCCGATGAGGAAAGAACGACGGGGCACCAGCCGCCAGGACGCCAGAGCGATCTGTTACCATCGGCGTCCTCTCTTCGCCCATCGCGAGTCCTGCGCATGGCCTTTCGCCCTCTTCCTGCCGTCGCTCCCGCTGCCCTGCTGCGCCAGGCCAAACCGCTCAAGGCGCTGTTTCGCGAGGCCGAGCGACTGGGGCGTCTGCAACAGTTGCTGGAAGAGCAGTTGCAACCGGCCGCTCGCCCCCACTGTCGGGTGGCCAGCTGGCGCGAGGGCACCCTGTTGCTGGTGGTCAACGACGCCCACTGGGCGACGCGACTGCGCTATCAGCAGCGCCGCCTGCTCCGGCTTTTGCAACAGGCGCCAGAGTTCGCTGGACTGACGCGTCTGCAGTTCAAGATGCAGCCGAGTCCTGGCGTCGCCACTCGGGCCCGTCCCGTGCGGCAGGTCAGCCAGGTGGGCGCCGACAGCCTGCGCGAGGTCGCGGCCGGGATCCGTGATCCCAAGCTCAAGGCCGCCCTGGAGCGGCTGGCCAGTCGTACCGGCCAGCCTGCGGAATAGGCCCTACCCCTTGGCCACCGCCCGGTCGAAGGCCGCGCGGATGCGGTCTTCCGGCAGATCCATGCCGATCAGCACGACGCGACTCTCGCGCTCCTCGTCCGCCAGCCAGTCACGCTCCCAGTCGGCGGCATAGATCTGCTGTACGCCCTGGAACAGCAGGCGGCGATCCTCGCCGGCGATGTTCAGCAGCCCCTTGTAGCGCAGCAGGTCGCAGCCGAGGGTGTCGAGCAGCATCTCCATGACCTTGCCGATCTTGTCCTGGTCGTAGGGGCGCGCCTCACGGATAGCGATGGACTGGATGCGCTCGGTGAGACTGACGGCTTCCGACACCGGTCGCAGCGGCCGGAACAGCGTGGGCGGCGCCAGGTCTTCGTCGTGCAGGTTGAAGCCGCGGATATCCAGCAGCTCGGCCAACTCGATCCGGCCATGATCGACATGGCGGATCGGCGCGCGGCGGTTGATGCGCTGCAGGCGGTTCTCCAGCGCCTCGACGGCGGCCGGTTCGGCCAGGTCGAGCTTGGTCAGCAGCAGGCGATCGGCGAACCCGATCTGCGCCTGCAACAGCGGATCGCTCAGTTGCTCGCTGGCATGGACGGCGTCCACCAGGGTGAGTACCCCGTCGAGCAGATAGCGTTCGCGCAAGAGGTCGTCGGTGAAGAAGGTCTGGGCCACCGGACCGGGATCGGCGAGGCCCGTGCACTCCACCACCAGACGCTCGAAATCCAGCTCTCCGCTGTCCAGCCGCTCCAGCAGCACGGTCAGGGCATAGGCCAGGTCCTTGCTGCCGGTGCAGCAGACACAGCCGTTGGCCACCTTCATCAGTTGTACCGCGCCGGCGTCTTCGAGCAGTTCGCCATCGACGTCCAGGGCACTGAATTCGTTTTCGATCACGGCGATCTTCAGACCGTGCTCGGCCTGCAGGATGTGCTTGAGCAGGGTGGTCTTGCCGGCGCCGAGAAAGCCGGTCAGGACGGTGACGGGAATAGGTTCACGCATGGAAAACTCCAGACAGAAAGAGGCCGGGCATGGAGCCCGGCCTTGGGTGACCCATGGTCAGCAGCAGCGGATGGCGCCGGACTTGCCGCCACCGTAGCGCGCTTCCTGGCGTTCGCGGAAGAAGGCTTCGTAGCTCATCACCGGCTGATCAGGATGCTTGCCACGCATGTGCTCGACGTAGGTGTCGTAGTCGGGCATGCCCACCAGCATCTTGGCGGCCTGCCCGAGGTATTTGCCCATGCGACCCAGGTCATTGAACATGAGAGTGCTCCTTTAGGAACCCGCTACCGGCTGGAAGGGGGTTTCGCGATCGCTGCGCTCGGGCTTGGCCAGGGCGGCGCGACCGACCTTGATGGAAAAGAACAGAATGCTCATCACCACCACCAGGAACAGTACCGACAGGGTGGCGTTGGTGTAGGCGTTGAAGACGATGTGCTGCATCTGCTCCATGCTCTTGGCTGGGGCGATCACCTGGCCTTGGTCCATGGCGGTGCTGTACTTCTTGGCCAGGGCCAGGAAGCCGACCGCCGGATTCGAATCGAACAGCTTGATCAGGCTGGCGGTGGTGGTGCAGATCAGCAGCCAGACGGCTGGCACCAGGGTGACCCAGACATAGCGCTGGCGCTTCATCTTGATCAGGACCACGGAGCCCAGCATCAGGGCGATACCGGCGAGCATCTGGTTGGAGATACCGAACAGCGGCCAGAGGGTGTTGATGCCGCCCAGCGGATCGACCACGCCCTGGTACAGCAGCCAGCCCCAGAGGGCGACGCAACCGGCGGTACCGATGACGTTGGCAGTCCAGGAGTCGGTCCGCTTCAGGGATGGCACGAAACTGCCCAGCAAATCCTGCAGCATGAAGCGCCCGGCACGGGTACCGGCGTCCACCGCGGTTAGGATGAACAGCGCTTCGAACAGGATCGCGAAGTGGTACCAGAAGGCCATGGTGTTCTCGCCCGGCAGCACGTTGTGCATGATCTGGGCGATGCCCACCGCCAGGGTCGGCGCACCACCGGCACGGGCCAGGATGGTGTGCTCACCGATCTCGGTGGCGGTGGCCTGCAGCATCTCAGGCGTCACCACGAAGCCCCAGGTGCTGATCTTGGCGGCCACCGACACCACGTCGGCGCCGACCACGGCGGCCGGACTGTTCATGGCGAAGTAGACGCCCGGCTCGATCACCGAGGCGGCGACCATGGCCATGATGGCGACGAAGGACTCCATCAGCATGGCACCGTAGCCGATGTAGCGGGCATGGGTTTCCTTGGCGATCAGCTTGGGCGTGGTACCCGAGCTGATCAGGGCATGGAAGCCGGATACCGCGCCGCAGGCGATGGTGATGAACAGGAAGGGGAACAGGGTGCCCTTCCACACCGGGCCGGTACCGTCGACGAACTGGGTCAGGGCCGGCATCTTGAGCATCGGCATGGTCACCAGGATGCCGATGGCCAGGGCGATGATGGTGCCGATCTTGAGGAAGGTGGACAGGTAGTCACGCGGGGCCAGTACCAGCCAGACCGGCAACACGGCGGCGACGAAGCCGTAGCCGATCAGCATCCAGGTGATCTGTATGCCGGTGAAGGTGAAGGCCGGGCCCCAGACCGGATCGGCGGCGACCAGGCCACCGGCCCAGATGGAGGCCAGCAGCAGCACCACGCCGATCAGCGAGATCTCGCCGATGCGACCGGGGCGGATGTATCTCATGTAGACGCCCATGAACATGGCGATCGGCAGGGTGGCGATCACCGTGAACATGCCCCAGGGGCTCTCGGCCAGGGCCTTGACCACGATCAGCGCCAGCACCGCGAGGATGATGATCATGATCAGGAAGCAGCCGAACAGCGCGATGGTACCGGGGATGCGTCCCATCTCCTCGCGCACCATGTCGCCCAGGGAGCGGCCATTGCGGCGGGTGGAGAGGAACAGGACCACGAAGTCCTGCACCGCACCGGCGAAGACCACCCCGGCGATCAGCCAGAGGGTGCCGGGCAGGTAGCCCATCTGGGCGGCGAGCACCGGGCCGACCAGCGGACCGGCACCGGCGATGGCGGCGAAGTGGTGGCCGAAGAGGATGTGCTTGTTGGTGGGCACGTAGTCCAGGCCGTCGTTGTTGAGGACGGCAGGCGTGGCACGCTTGGCATCGAGCCCCATCACCTTGGTGGCGATGAACAGGCTGTAGTAACGATAGGCAACGAGGTAGATCGCCACGGCGGCGACCACGATCCAGAGGGCGTTGATCGCTTCGCCTCGACTCAGCGCCACGGTACCCAGCGCGAAGGCGCCCAGTACAGCAACGGCGAACCAGGCTAGATGGCTGGCCATTCGGGTCATGCTTGTTCTCCTGCCGCGCGCCAGTGGCCGCGACGATACTTGTTATTGTGAGAGCCCACAGCGGAGCCATATTACTATCGGCGGCGCGACGCGACAGCGAAATTCGCAGAACTACCCAAGGCCCGCTACGTAGTTCTACGTAGACACCCGCCCCAGACAGGTCCCGATGCAGCTCAAATACAAGATGGTCGCCCTCGGTCTCCTGCCCCTGCTGCTGGCAGTGGCAGCGGTCTGCCTGGTGGTGCTGGAACAGAGTCAGCGCCTGGGCGAGCAGCAGGCACATCTGCTCGAACACAGCATCCTCAACAGCAAGAAGACCGAGCTGCGCAACTATGTGGAGATGGGCGTCAGCGCCATCCAGCCGTTGTACGGCAGCGGCCGTGACGACGAGGAAACCAAGGCCAAGGTACTGGCGCTGCTGGCCAGCCTGAATTTCGGCAGCGACGGCTACTTCTTCGTCTACGACCAGCACGGGCGCAATCTCATGCATCCGCGCCAGCCCGAGTTGGTCGGTCAGGACCTCTGGCAGCTCACCGACGGCAACGGTCTGCTGGTGATCCAGGCGCTGTTCAAAAGCGCCCGCACGGGCGATGGCTTCCAGCGCTACGGCTGGCAGAAGCCCTCCACCGGCCAAATGGCGGCGAAACTCGCCTACGTGACCCAGCTGCAGCGCTGGGGCTGGGTGCTGGGCACCGGCCTCTACCTGGACGACGTCGACGCGGCCCTCGCCCAGGTGCGCCACGATGTGGCCGCCGGTATCCGCACCACCCTGCTGGCCAGCGCCGCGGTGGCGCTGGTGGCGGTATTGCTGGTGTTCGCCGGCGGCCTGACGCTCAACGTCAGCGAGCATCGCGAGGCCGATCGCAAGCTCAAGCAGCTGACCCAGCGTCTCATCACCTCCCAGGAGGAAGAGCGCTCGCGGTTGTCGCGGGAACTGCACGACGGCATCAGCCAGTTGCTGGTGTCCATCAAGTTCCAGTTCGAACTGGCCAGCCGCGAACTGGACGCGAGCAAGCCCAGCGCCGGTGAGACCCTGCGTGAGGGCACCCAGCGCCTGGCCGCGGCCATCGGCGAGATCCGCCGTATCTCCCACGACCTGCATCCCTCGCTGCTGGATACCCTTGGTCTGCCGGCCGCCCTCGGCCAGTTGGTGGAGGAATTTCGTCAACGCAGCGGCCTCGCGGTGGATTACCGGCAGACCCTGGATGACAGCCCCGCCGGCGGCGACATGGACGTCGCCCTGTTTCGCATCGTCCAGGAGGCCTTGACCAATATCGAACGCCACGCCGCGGCGCGGCACGTGGTGATCGATCTGCAACGGCGCGGTCGCTGGATCTGCCTGACTGTGCACGACGACGGTCGCGGCTTCGACACCGGCCAGGTGGAACGCCTCAGCGGCGGCATCGGCCTGCGCAACATCCGCGAACGGGTGGAGCTCTTCGGCGGCCGCTGCGCCATCCAGTCCGGCCCCGGCGGCACGACCCTGGACGTGGTTCTGCTACGCTCGGACCTTGCCGCCGACGAGGAGAGCCCGACATGACGCCGATCCGTATCGTCCTGGTCGACGATCATGCCCTGGTCCGCGCCGGGGTGCGGGCGCTGCTGGGCACCATCGAGCGCTTCACCGTGGTCGGCGAAGCCGGCAGCGGCGCGGAGGCCCTCGACCTGCTGGCGCGCCTCGACCCCGACATCCTGCTGGTGGACATCGGCCTCAAGGACATCAACGGCCTGGAGCTGACCGCCCAGATCGCCGCGCGGGCGCCGCGCGCCCGGGTGCTGATCCTGAGCATGTACGACAATCGTGAATACGTCAGTACCTCGCTGCGGGTGGGCGCGGCCGGCTACGTACTCAAGGATGCCCCTTCCGAAGAGATCATCGCCGCGGTCGAGGCACTGGCGGTGGGCGGACGCTTCTACAGCAGCGCCATCGCCGCCCGCCTGGGTGAAGGCGGCGCCAGCGAAGGCGAACTCACCCCGCGCGAGCGCCAGGTGCTGCTGCTGATGGCCCAGGGGCTCAACAACAAGACCATGGCCCAGCAACTGAACCTCAGCGTGCGCACGGTGGAGACCCACCGCCTGAGCATCCGCCGCAAGCTGGACATCCAGAAGCCGGCGGATCTGGTTCGCCATGCGCGCGAGTACGGCTGGCGCCCCGAGGACGCCTCCAAAGCTTGACCAAAAGGCCGCTGCTCGCACCCAGGCGACCAATGAGCCGTCTCGTTCTGGCTCCGCCGGGCCGGGACCGCTACCCTCGCAGGAGAAGTCGATACGGGACGACGGCTGTCGTCTACAGTGATCAGGAAACCTCAGGAAGCCTTCCATGAACGACACCAACGAGCGTCGCCGCTTTACCCGCTTCACCTTCGATGCCCCCGCGCAGTTGCACCAGGGTGAGCGCCAGTGGGCAGCGCCCGTGGACGACATCTCGCTCAAGGGCGTGCTGCTGGCGCGACCCGCCGACTGGTCCGCCCAGTCGAGCGCGGACTATCAGCTGCGCGTCCTGCTCAACGACGAGACCCAGGTGAGCATGGATGTGGAGCTGGTGCGGGAAACCCCGGAACAACTGGCCTTCGCCTGCCGGCAGATCGACCTGGATTCCATCAGCCACCTGCGCCGACTGGTGGAGCTGAACCTTGGTGACGAGACCCTGCTGGAGCGCGAGTTGGCGGCGCTGGGGGAGCGGTAGGTCAATTTGATCGCGGCCATGGGCCGCTCCTACCGGAGTAGCTGGACCTGTAGGAGCGGCCGCAGCGGCGGACCGCCAAGGCCGCGATCGGTGAAGCCGGTGGAAAACGGCACAGCCTTTTTCACCAGGTTGACGGCGTTGGGCTTCGCTGCGCTCAGCGTCAACCCGCGGGAAGGTTCGTCTTCTCGACCTTACTGTTAGAACTCCAGATGCAGACCCACCACCAGCCGGGCATCGTGGGTGTCTTCACCCTCTTCCCGCGCCATGGCGGCAGTGTTGCCATGGGTGGCATTCCAGGACACCCCGACATAGGGCGCCACTTCCGGCGTCACCTGGTATCTCAGGCGCAGCCCGGCTTCGCTTTCGGCGAAGCCCGCGCCCTGGCCGCGTGACTCGTCGTTGCGGCCATAGAAGTTGAGTTCGGTGTGAGGCTGCAGGATGAGCCGCTGGGTCAGCGCCCAGTCGTATTCGGCTTCCAGGCGCAACGCCGTCTGGTTGTTCTCGCCGATGAAGGCGGTGATCTCGACGTCGAGATCCTCGGGATCGTGCTCCTGGATACCCAGGGCAGCCCAGGTCTGTGGCGAACCCGGTTTGAAATCCTGGCGGATACCGGCGACGGTGCCCCAGCCCTGGGTCAGGACATGGCCCCAGAGCGCCTGCACCTCGGCCTGCTCGGTATGGCCATTGGTACGCTCGCCCTGGCTGCGGAAATCCAGGCGATTGGCGCCGCCGCCAAAGGCCCAGCCTTCCAGGTCCCAGTTGAAGACGCTGCCTTCATCGGCGTGCTGCCATTCGAGCTGATCCACTTCCAGACTGGCCGGGGCGGTGCCATTGGGATCGGAAGCCTGGGCCAGGGCACTGGAGACAAGGCCGGCGATGAGTACGGACAAGGAGAGCAGACGAGGCATGGCGGGTATCCAGGGTCGTGGAAGCGCCTGATAGACCACCCTCGCCCGCCCAGAGTTTTAAAAAATATTACAAAAGCCGCTCCAGGCTATTCGAACAGCGCATCCAGCGCCTGCTCCAGCCGGGTCACTGCCACCACCTGCAGACCGGGCGGCGGATCCTTGGGCGCATTGCCCTTGGGCACGATGGCACGCTTGAAACCGTGCTTGGCGGCCTCCTTGAGGCGCTCCTGGCCACTGGGCACCGGCCGGATCTCGCCGGACAGGCCGATCTCGCCGAACACCAGCAGATCATGCGGCAGGGCGCGGTCCCTCAGACTGGAGATCACCGCCGACATCAGCGCCAGGTCCACCGCCGTCTCCAGTACCTTGACCCCGCCGACCACGTTGATGAAGACGTCCTGGTCGTAGGTAGGAATGCTGCCATGACGGTGCAGCACGGCCAGCAGCATGGCCAGGCGATTCTGGTCCAGGCCCACGGTGACCCGCCGCGGATTGGCCAGGTGACTGGTGTCCACCAGCGCCTGCACCTCCACCAGCATGGGCCGCGAACCCTCCCACGTCGCCATGACCACGCTGCCGGCCACGGCCTCCTGAGCGCGATTGAGAAAGATCGCCGAGGGGTTGGAAACCTCCTTGAGGCCCTTGTCGGTCATGCCGAACACGCCCAGCTCATTGACCGCGCCAAAGCGATTCTTGACCGCCCGCAGCATGCGCAGGCGCCCGTCGGACTCACCCTCGAAATAGAGCACGGTGTCGACCATGTGCTCCAGCACCCGGGGGCCAGCCAGGGCGCCTTCCTTGGTGACGTGGCCGACCAGGAAGATGGCGGTACCGGTCTGCTTGGCGAAGCGCACCAGCAGCGCCGCGCTCTCGCGCACCTGGGCCACCCCGCCAGGTGCGGACTGCAGCTGCTCGGTGAAGATGGTCTGGATGGAATCGATCACCATGACCCGCGGCTTTTCCTGGCGCGCGGTGGCGACGATGGTCTCGATGCAGGTCTCGGTCATGACCTTGAGCTTGTCTTCCGGCAGGCCCAGCCGCCGGGCGCGCATCGCCACCTGCTGCTGGGATTCCTCGCCGGTGACATAGAGCGCCGGCATGCGCGCGGCCAGGTGGCAGAGGGTCTGCAGCAGGATGGTGGATTTACCGATGCCCGGATCGCCGCCGATCAGCACCACGGAGCCATCCACCAGACCGCCACCCAATACGCGGTCGAGTTCGGTGGAGTCGGTGGTGAAGCGCGGGGTTTCCTCGACGCTGACCTCGGCCAGGGTCTTGATGGTCGCCTGGGCTCCAGCCCAGCCGGCGCGACCGGAGGGCACGGCGGAGGTCTCGACGACGGTTTCCACCAGGGTATTCCAGGCACCGCACTCGCCGCACTGGCCCGCCCACTTGGGAAAGGTGGCGCCACACTCGGTGCAGCCGTAGAGACGCTTGGCCTTGGCCATGGCGGAGTGCTCCAGTCGGGAAGGAAAGAGTTTCCCAGCATACCACGACTGGATGCATAGACAGTAAAAAGGCGCGCTTCTCGCGAAGCGCGCCTCTGGAATTTATGGCCTCGAGGTCTAGTTGCCCTCGCCACCTGGTTGACGCAGCATAGTCAGAGCCTGGTTGGCCTGAGCGATGCAGGTCTTCTCGTCGCCGGCCTTTTGAGCGGCCATGGCGTTCTTGCGGAATTCGGCGATCTGTTTGGCCTGGGAACTGCCCGGCCCGATCATATTGGTCTTCATTTTGCTAGCGTCGTCCAGCTTCTGCAGCTGAACCGCACAGAGATCCTGGGCGAACACGGGTGCGGTGGCGAACATCATCAGGGCGATCAGGGCGGTACGCTTCATGGAGACATCCTCGTTGAGAGGGCCAGGTAGGCCGGATTAACCTCGCTCACCCCGCGAAACTCCTTTGGGGTATCCCATTGACCGCCAAGCGCCGCTCGTCGTTCAGCAAAATGTAATCCAGCTCTCCGACAAAGGACTCTGACACTAGTGTTTGAGCGTCGAGATCAGGCCCGAATCACCCCGGAGCCAGACCGGCAACGCCTGCTGCCAGCGCTCCTGTTCGAGATGCTGCAGACAGGCGAGCAGTCGGCTGTATTCAGCGAATTCCCGTTGCACCCGGCGGCGTTGGTCTTCCACAGCCGCTTCGGTGATCCACAGGTGCCATTGTTGGTACATCGCCATTTCGTCTGTCATCGGCCCTCTCCTGAGGGAGGCCATGATGGCAACGTCGACAGCCCTTGCCAATCGCGCCGAGCGCGGCTCGACGCGGCAGGCAGAGCCCGGGCCGGCTAGGACGGGTATTTCAGCTGCTGGGCAATTTTGTCCTTGAGCAGGACACGTTCCCGACGCAGGCGACCCAGATCTTCGTCGCCGCTGGATTCCTCCACCTCTTCCAGAGCGAGGATCTGCTGATCGAGCTTCTGGTAGTCCTCCAGCAGCTTGGCGAAATCCGGATCGGACTGCGGACGACTGTCCAGCTGTTCGGCGTACTCGGGAAAGTCTTTGTGCAGGTCGTGTTTGGCAACCATCAGAGGCTCCTTGGGCGCAGTGGGTTTGAAGCGCGAAGGCCGCAGCCATCGTCTTACAGGGTGGACCCGAGGCCTTCGACAAAGTGCGACAGCCACGACCAGTTGCCTCTTTCCGGGCGATTTGCCGTGCCTGGGGAACCTGAAGACCGTCCCTGAGGTTCCAAACCCGAGCGAAGCGATCACAATCGGCTATCGTCTCTTCGAAACCATCCAAAGGAGTACAGCATGAGTATCATCGCCGAGTTCAAGAAGTTCGCCATGCGAGGCAATGTGGTCGACCTGGCGGTCGGCATCATCCTGGGCGCGGCCTTCGGCAAGATCGTGTCGTCCTTCGTGGCCGATATCATCACGCCGCCGCTGGGCCTGCTGCTGGGAGGCGTGGACTTCTCGCAGCTGGCGATCACGCTGAGAGCGGCCATAGGCGACCAGCCGGCGGTGGTGATCGCCTATGGCAAGTTCCTGCAGACCATCTTCGACTTCGTGATCATCGCCTTCGCCATCTTCATGGCGATCAAGGTGCTCAATCGCCTGCGCCTGCATCAGGACGCCGCCCCCTCGGGCCCTACCAAGGACCAGGTGCTGCTGACCGAGATCCGTGATCTGCTGAAAGCGCAGAACAGCCAGGCGCCCGCGGCTCCCGTCGTCAAGCAGGAACCGCCGATCACCCCGCAGTAGAACCTTGCCAGATCCCGCCTCGCTAGGAGGCGGGTCGCTCCAGGCGGATCCAGCCGATCCGCCGATCCTTGACCGACTCCACCGTTAACTGCCAGCCCTGGTACTCCAGACGGTCACCTGCCATCGGCAAGCGCCCCAGCAGGTCCACCACCAATCCCCCCAGGGTCTGGTAGTCCTCGTTTTCCGGGATCTGGAAACCGGTGCGCTGAGCCAGGGGATGCAGATTCAGGCCGCCGCTGGCGCGATAGCCGTTCTCCACCTTCTCCAGCTCCGGCAGGCTGTCCTCGCTGGCGTCCGGCAATTCGCCGGCGATGGCCTCGAGGATGTCGGTCAGGGTCAGCAGACCTTCGAAGCCACCGAACTCGTTGACTACGAAGGCCACGTGGGTGGATGCTGCGCGTAGCTGTTCCAGGGCGCCCAGCACCGTGGCCTGGGCCGGCAGATGGATAGGCATCCGCACCCGGGCGCGCAGGTCAGGCGACTGGCCCTGGAGGATGTCGGCGAACAGCTCCTTCTTGTGCACGTAGCCCAGGGGTTCATCGATGTTGCCGTTGACCACCAGCGGCAGGCGCGAGTGGGCCGAGGCCAGCAGCTGCTCGTGCAGCCGTTCCGGCGGGGCATCGGCATCGAGGATGTCGACGTCGGCGCGAGCGGTCATCACCGCACGCACCGGACGCTCGCCCAGTTGCAGCACGCCGCTGATCATCAGGCGCTCGCGCCGATCGAAGACCGGACTCTCCCCCTTCTCGCCATCCAGCAGTTCGGCGATGTCTTCATCCACCTCGTCTTCGCGCAGGCGACCACCCAGGAGGCGCAGTACAGCCTGGGAGGTGCGCGCCCGCATGCCGAGACGCTCGTGCATCTGCCGCTTGCGCTTCCAGCGCACCACCTGGTTGGCTATCTCGATGAGGATCGAGAAGCCGATGGCGGCGTAGAGATAGCCCTTGGGAATGTGGAAGCCCAGGCCCTCGGCGGTCAGGCTCAGGCCGATCATCATCAAAAAGCCCAGGCACAACATGATCACCGTGGGGTGGGCGTTGACGAAGGCGGTCAGCGGCTTGCTCGCCACCAGCATCAGGCCGATGGAGATGATCACGGCGATCATCATCACGCTCAGGTGTTCGACCATGCCCACGGCGGTGATGACGGCGTCCAGCGAGAACACGGCGTCGAGCACCACGATCTGCGCCACGACCGGCCAGAAGGCGGCATAGGCGCGATTACCCCCGGTCTTGTGGGTGTGGCCCTCGATGCGCTCGTGCAGCTCGGTGGTGGCCTTGAACAACAGGAAGATACCGCCGAACAGCATGATGAGGTCGCGGCCGGAGAAGGCCTTGCCGAACACCTCGAACAGCGGTTCGGTGAGGGTCACCATCCAGGAGATGCTGGCCAGCAGGCCCAGGCGCATGATCAGCGCCAGTGACAGGCCGATGACCCGCGCCTTGTCACGCTGCGCGGGCGGCAGCTTGTCGGCGAGGATGGCGATGAAGACCAGGTTGTCGATGCCCAGGACGATTTCCAGGACGATCAGGGTGAGCAGGCCCAACCAGGCGGTGGGATCGGCGATCCATTCCATCAGCAGCGGACCTCCGTATGAGCGGGCCGAACGGCCACGGAGGAAAGAAAGCGGGAGGGGGTGTCAGCCGCACCCGGCCAGGGGGCCGGGGGCGGCTCGGATCTGTCACTGCTCATCGGAACTCGAAAGGTAGCCTTGGAATTTCCGATCCTAGAGCAAGGCGGGCCCAAAGCTAAAGGCCCAACCTTTTCCAATTGTGAAGAAAACGTAAAGACGCCCCTGTAGCCCCACAATTACCAGTAGTTTTCCACGGCCACCTGACCGGGCCGGCGGCTCAGGGCCAGCTGCAGATCACGGGTCTTGAGCAGCTGGCGGGTGTCATCGACCATCTCCGGATTGCCGCAGATGAGGATCCGCGAATGCTCGGGCGACAGCGTGACGCCGGCGGCGCGCTCCAGCTCGCCGTTCTCGATCAGGGTGGTGATGCGGCCACGCAGCGCACCCGGATGGTCTTCGCGGGTCACCACGGGCACATAGACCAGGCGGTCGGTAAGGCCTTCGAGGTGTTCCACTTGGCCGTAGCCGTTGATGACGTCCTGGTAGGCCAGGTCGCGGGCCTCGCGCACGCTGTAGACCAGCACGATGCGCTCGAAGCGCTCCCAGGTATCGGGCTCCTGCAGCATCGACAGGAAGGGCGCGAGACCGGTACCGGTGGCCAGCAGCCAGAGATCGCGCCCGCCGCCGAAGCGCTCGAGGGTGAGATAGCCATAGGGCTGCTTTTCCACCAGCAGCTCGTCGCCCTCGCGCAGGCGGCTCAGCTCGCTGGTGAAGGCGCCGCCAGGCACCACGATGGAAAAGAATTCGAGGAATTCATCATGAGGTGCCGAGACCATGGAGTAGGCGCGCCAGACGATGTCGCCATCGGCCTTGCGCACGCCCAGCCGGGCGAATTGGCCGGCGCGAAAGCGATAGCGCGAGTCACGCGTGGTCCTCAGGCTGAAGAGGTTGTCGCTCCAGGGCCAGACGGCGGTGATCGTCTCGCGGGTGAACTTGTCTTCGGTGGCGGTCATACTGGCCTCTTTTTCCCGATTGCTTAGAGCCTGTTTACGATCTCGCGAGCTAGCGCCAAACAAGGCCTAGGCGGCCCCGCGAAAATGGCTGAGGAAGCGGACCGGTCTCGTGCTCGCGTTTACGAGTGGTAAATGAGCATTCCGACCGGGCTGGCGACCCAGGCCATTTTCAACGCCGTTTGGCCGACGCGCAGCAGATCGTAAAAAGGATCTTTGCGCCATTGTCCCGCACTGGGCCGCCGATAAACACCGACAGAAACCATGCCTTCTCTCGTCTCGCCCTTCGCCACCCTCGAACTCGACCGTCAGCCACCGCGCCGTGACGATCCCCTGCAGGCCTTCGACGCCGCCGACGAGTACCTCCTGCAGCAGGTCGCCGAGCACGGCCTGGACCCCGCCGCCCGGGTGCTGGTGCTCAACGACGGCTTCGGCGCCCTGGCCGCCAGCCTCGCCGCCCATGCCCGGGTCACCTCCAGTGGCGATTCGCACCTGGCGGCCCTGGCGCTGGCGGCGAATCTGGCGCGCAACGGCCTCGCCGCCGATGCCGTGACCTTCGTTCCGGCCAGCGAGGCGACCAGCGGTCCCTTCGACTTGGTGCTGCTGCGGGTGCCCAAGACCCTGGCGTTGCTGGAGGAACAACTGATCCGCCTGCACGGCCAGCTGGCGCCCGGTGCGCGGGTGATCGCCGCTGGCATGCTCAAGCACCTGCCCCGCGCCGCCGGCGACCTGCTGGAGCGGCATATCGGCCCGGTGCAGGCTTCGCTGGCGGTGAAGAAAGCACGGCTGCTGTCTGCCACGCCCGAGTCGCGGCCGGCGGTGGCCTCGCCCTATCCCAGTCGCTATCGGCTGGACGCACCACCGCTGACCCTGGTCAACCATGCCAATGTCTTCTGCCGCGAAGGCCTGGACATCGGCACTCGCGCCTTCCTGCCGCACCTGCCCCAGGGCCTGGGCCAGGCCCGGGTGGCCGATCTGGGCTGCGGCAACGGCGTGCTGGCCCTGGCCTGTGCCCTGGCCAATCCCGAGGCGCGGTTCACCCTGGTGGACGAGTCCTACATGGCGGTGCAGTCGGCACGGGAGAACTGGACGGCGGCCTTCCCCGAGCGGCCAGCCGCCATCCTCGCCGCCGATGGGCTGGCCGAACAGCCACCGCGCTCGCTGGACCTGATCCTGTGCAATCCGCCCTTCCACCAACAGCAGGTGGTGGGCGACTTCCTTGCCTGGCGCATGTTCCAGCAGGCACGGGCGGCGCTGAGCGAGCAGGGCGAACTCTGGCTGGTGGGCAACCGCCACCTGGGTTACCACGTCAAGCTCAAGCGACTGTTCAAGCGCGTCGAACAGATCGCGGCCACGCCGAAATTCGTGGTGCTGAGGGCGGTCCAACCTCTCTGACATCCACCCAGGAGCGAGAGCTGCCCGCGTGCCTTCCCTGCCCCTCGATCTCCACTACGTCGCCCTGGTCCTCGAACTGATCGGCATCAGCGCGGCGGTGCATGCCATCGTCACGGTGCGCACCGCCCAGGGCGCCATGGCCTGGGCCATGGCGCTGGTGTTCATGCCCTTCCTCAGCCTGATTCCCTACCTGGTGTTTGGCCGGCGACGCTTCGACAGCTATGTGAAGGCGCGGCGCCAGGCCGACGAGGAGATGGCGCGCCAGGCCGCCGAACTGGACTGGCGGCCCTGGATCGCCGAGGCCATGGCCGCCCAGCAGTGCAGCGCAGCCAATCGCAAGCTCCGGGCCATGACCGCCCTCACCGGCACCCCCTGCGTGGCCAACAATCAGGTGCGGTTGCTGATCAACGGTGAGGAAACCTTCGCCGCCATCCTCGGTGCCATCCGCGGCGCGCAGAAGGTGGTGCTGGTGCAGTTCTTCATCATCCATGACGATGCCCTCGGCCTGGCCTTGCAGAACACCCTGCTCGACCGTGCCCGCGCCGGGGTCAAGGTCTATCTGCTCTACGACGCCATCGGCAGCCATGCCTTGCCGCGAGCCTATGTGGAAACGCTGCGCGAAGCCGGCTGCGAGGTAAAGGGCTTCAGCAACCGCCGCGGACTGATCAACCGATTCCAGGTCAACTTCCGCAACCACCGCAAGATCGTGGTGGTGGATGGCGAGGTGGGCTTCACCGGCGGCCTCAATGTCGGCGACGAATACATGGGGCTCAAGCCACCCCTGGCGCCCTGGCGCGACACCCACCTGGAGCTGCGTGGCCCCGCCCTGGCCACCCTGCAGGAGACCTTCGCCCAGGACTGGTACTGGGTGACCCGCCGATTGCCCACCCTGCTGCTGCCGGAACGCTACGAAGAAGGCGGGGTGCTGTGCCAGGTGGTGCCCAGCGGGCCGGCGGATGACCAGGAGACCTGCTCTCTGTTCTTCGTCGAGGCCATCCATTCGGCGCGTCATCGCATCTGGATCACCACCCCCTACTTCATCCCCGACGAAGCCGTGTCGGCGGCCCTGCGCCTGGCCGCCCTGCGCGGAGTGGACGTGCGCATCCTGCTGCCCTCGCGGCCGGATCACAAGGTGGTCTATGCCGCCTCCTACCTCTATGCCTTCGAGGCGGTGCATGCGGGAGTGCGGGTGTTTCGCTACGGCCCTGGCTTCCTGCACCAGAAGGTGGTGCTGATCGACGAGGACGTCGCCGCGGTGGGTAGCGCGAACCTGGACAATCGGTCCTTCCGCCTCAACTTCGAGGTCATGGTGATGGTGATGGACGTCCCCTTCGCCTGGGAGGTGCGCAAGATGCTGGAGCACGACTTCAGCCGCTCTCGCGAACTCACGCCCGAGGACAACGTGGCTCTGCGCCGCTGGCGGCGGGTAGCCATGCGGGTAGCGCGGGTGTTCTCGCCGGTGCTGTAGACCCCGGAACCCGCTCTGGGACGGTCCGGTCCGATGCCCCATGGCGCCACGCCCGGAGCGCCCCGTGTCCCCGGAGTCGCCTGCCATGCCATCCCCCTCGCCCCTGCGTTGTTTCTGTCTGCTGGCGGGCTTTCTGGTCCTGGATGCCACCGCCGCGCCGCGTAGCGTGCCCTCCCTCGACAGCGAAGACGCCGCGCTGAGCAGCGTGGAGGTTAGCGAGACCTCCGGGCGCTTTCACCCGCAACTGGGCGTGGATGCCCGCAATGGCGATTTCTCCCGCGGCAACTATGACGACGATGCGGCCAGTCTCGACCGCATCCCCCTGCATGTTCAGGCCGGCTTCGCCCTGGATCTGCACCAGGGTGCCGATGGCGTAGCCGATGCCTGGTTGGTGTTCAGCAGCAGCAACGGCTTTCACACCCCATCGGCTGACGAGCGGGTCAGCCCGAGACGCTGGTACGAGAGCAACAACCTGCTCGGCCTAGTGGTGTCGCCGGCGGAAGGTCTAAGGGTCGGCTTCGTCTATACGGTCAAGAGCAGCCCCAACGATGTCGCCGCCACTACCCAGGAGGCCAGCCTGACCCTGGCCTACCAGGCCGAGTCGGGCCTGGGCGCTTGGCGTCCGGGGCTGGCGGTGACCACCCGCACCCAGGGTGACAGCGGTCTCTATACCCAGGGCAGCCTTGAACCCGGGCTGGACCTCTCGGCCAGTGGCCTGCGCCTGAGCTTCCCCAGCGCCCTGGGGGTGGGCTGGAATGGCTTCTACGGACCGGATTCTGGCGACCGGCTCTATGCCCGCACCGGCCTGGCCTTGGAGCAGCCGTTCCGTTGGGGCGAGACGCGCTGGAGCGCCCGCGCCGAGGCCCTGGCGCTCTACCGTGACGGCGCCCTGCGCGACCTGAGCGGTCCGGAGGGGGAAACAGACAGCGTGGTGCCCCAGGTGACTCTCAGCCTGTCCATGGCCTACTAGGCCGCTCAGCCCAGCGGCGCGACCCCCAGGCCTTCCACCAGGCTTTCGAGCGCACGCAGGCCGGCCACCGAGTTGCCGTAGCTGTCCAGCCGCGGGGACCAGACGCAGATGCTCATCTGCCCCGGCACGATGGCGACGATGCCGCCCCCTACCCCGCTCTTGCCCGGCAGGCCGACGCGCCAGGCGAAGTCGCCTGCGGCGTCGTAGAGGCCGCAGGTCAGCAGCAGGGCATTGAGCTGGCGAGTCTGCTGGGGTGTCACCACCGGCTGGCCGTCCTGGGGGTTGACCCCACCGTTGGCGAGAAAGGCAAAGGCGCGGGCTACGTCGACGCAGCTCATGGCCAGGGCGCAGCCGTGGAAATAGACGTCGAGGACGTCGTCCACCTCGCTGGTGAGGTTGCCGTAGGCCTTCATCAGATAGGCCAGGGCGGCGTTGCGCGCCTTGTGGTCCATCTCCGAACGGGCTACCCGGTCGTCGAAGTTGATCGCCGGATTGCCGGCCAGGCGCCGCGCCTGTTCGCGCATCATCCAGTGGATCGACATGATGCGGGACACCAGCAGTTCGCAGACCAGCACGGCACCGGCATTGATGAAGGGATTGCGCGGCACGCCCTTCTCTTCTTCCAGCTGGGCCATGGAGTTGAAGGCATGGCCGGAGGGTTCGCGGCCGACGCGGGTCCAGATGTCCGGCTCGTCCAGGCGCTGCATGGCGATCACCAGGTTGAGCACCTTGGAGATGGACTGGATGGAAAAGGCCGTGTCAGCCGCTCCGGCACGCCAGACCTGGCCGTTGACATCGCAGACGGCGATGCCGAAGTGATCCGGCTCCACCTCGGCCAGGGCCGGGATGTAGTCGGCCACCTTGCCTTCGCCGAAATGGTGCGGCGCGGCGGCGGCGATGCGGTCGAGCAGAGGCTGCAGCTGATGGCGATCGAAGGGCTCTGGCATAGCGATTCCGAAGCGGACGGGGGCGCCAGTGTAGGGGCCGCGGCGCCCTCAGGCGAGTCCTGCGCACGGCGGCAGTGGCAGACGGATCTCGAAGCGGGCACCGCCCCGCGTGCCAACGGCCAGGTCCAGGCGACCGCCTTGATTTTCCACCGCGCGACGGCTGATGGCCAGGCCCAGGCCGAAGCCGCCGGTGGCGCGATCACGACTGCGATCCAGCCGGTAGAAGGGCTCGAAGACCCGCTCGCGATCGCTTGCCGGAATACCTTCACCGTCGTCCTCGACCGCGATCAGCAGCTCATGGCCCTCACCGCGAACCGTCACCCAGACCTCGCGCTGGCAATAGCGCAAGGCATTGCCCAGCAGATTCTGCAGGGCGCGCGCCGTGAGGCGCGGTGCCAGTTCGGCGCGGGCCGGGGCGGCGGCGAATTCCAGGTGCACCTCGACGCCGCGGCGTTCCTGTTCTTCGGTGAAGTCGGCCAGCACGCTGTCGAGAAAGGCGCTCAGGTCCAGGCTCAGGCGCTCGGGGGGCTGCTGGCTGCTCTGCAGCCGGGCGAAGGACAGCAGTTCGTCGACCAGGGCATCCAGTTCGCGGACGTGGCGGACCAGTTGCTCCAGCTGCCGCTGGGTCTCGGCCGGCAGCGGATCGGCCTGCAGCAGCGCCAGGCCGAATTCCAGACGCGATAAGGGCGTGCGCAATTCGTGGGAGACGGCGTTGAGCAGGTCGCGCTGCTGGACGATCAGCGCCTCCAGCTCCTGAGCCATGTCATCGAAGGCCCGCGCCAGCTCGCCGATGTCCGAGCGTGGCGAGATGGCCGTACGCTCGCCGAGATGGCCCTTGCCCAGCCGTGCCGCGGTACGCCGCAGCCGTTCCAGGTCGCGCCAGTGCGGGCGCAGCCAGACATAGAGACAGATCAGCAAGGCGGCGCCGATCAGGGCGTTCATCGCCCAATAGGTCAGGGCGATGTCGGTGGGCGCCTCGGGAATGCCGATCCACAGCAGGCGTTCGCCCGGCAGTGGGACCAGGGCCGCGCTGGGTTCGCCATAGTCACCCAGCCGCACCCGCCGCTCGCCAGCGGCCAGGGCCGTGCGCTCCTCCAGGGTGAGGGCCGGATCATCAGGTGCGACCAGGCGCAGGCTGATGGGCGCCAGCTCCGTGGCCAGTTCGTCTCGCAACGCCGGCCAGCGTTCCACCGGCGTGGTGGCGAAGGCGCGCTGTAACAGGCTGAGCGGACCGTGCAGCTGCTCCAGGGTGTAGCGGCTGTAACGCTCGTCGAACACCTTGAGCAGGGCCTCGGGCACCAGGTAGCTGGCGGCACCGTAGGTCACCAGCAGGATGAGGTAGAGCCGGACGAGGATCTTGAACATCTAGTGTGGCGCCTCAGAAATTCGCAAGAATTGGCGAGTGGTTTCGCTCGGTTCGGCGCTCCGGATGGGCCAGGCGCCACTCCTCGCCATAGCAGGGCAATGGCAAGAAGTGGCAACGACGCCCTGAAACAAGAAGTGCCGCCAACATCGTGCAGTTGACGTTCGAGACACCACGCTAATCCCACTCGGCGCGGCTGAGGAGATAGCCCTTACCCCAGACGGTCTTGATCCGCCGGGCTTCGCCGGGATGTTCCTCGAAGCGGCGGCGCAACTTGGAGATGGCCACGTCCACCGAGCGGTCGACACCGTTGAATTCGATGCCGCGCAGCTGCTGGATCAGCTGGTCACGGCTGAGCACCTCGCCAGCATGGTCCATGAGGATCGCCAGCAGGTTGAATTCGGTGGACGACAGCTCCACCAGCTGGTCCCGCCACCAGACCTGGCGTTCGCCTGGCAGCAACCGCAGTTGGCCAATGACCAGGCCGTCGTCCTGGGACGTGTCACCCAGCTGGCAGCGGCGCAGCAGGGTGCGGATGCGCGCCAGCAGCACTCGCGGTTCGCAGGGCTTGCTGACGTAGTCGTCGGCGCCGATCTCCAGCCCCAGCACCTGATCGTGGCTGTCGTCCAGGGCGGTGAGCATTAGGATCGGCAGACCGGGCTGGGCGGCGCGCAGCTGACGGCAGACCTGCAGGCCGTCCAGCCCGGGCAGCATGACGTCGAGCACCACCAGTTGCGGGCGCAGCCGCCGCACCGCGGCCAGGGCCTCGTCGCCGCGACCGATGACGGTCACGGCATAGCCCTGGCGGCCCAGATAGGTGGCGATGAGCTCGGCCAGGGCGGCGTCGTCTTCGACGATAAGCAAGGGGATCACGGCAGGTCTTCACGCGGGGAAAGCCCGAGCATAGCCGAGCAGCGGGCCGGCCGGCGCCTGCCTTAACACTCTTTCACAAGAGCGCTACAGACGTTTACAGGACCACTCGCGTGCGCCGCCTACCATGGCGCTCTCCTGGAGGAAGTCCCGATGTCCCTGACCCGCCCTGCCCTTGGCAGCCTCGTGCTGCTCTGTCTGCTCCTCGCCGCCTGCGACCGTCCGGCCGAGGAAGCCGCCGCCCCGCCCGCGCCCAAGGTGCAGGTGGAGAGGCTGCGGACCATGCCCCTGGCCATCGCCAGCGAACTCACTGGCCGCCTGGTGGCGCCGCGGACCGCCGAGGTGCGGGCGCGGGTCGCCGGTATCGTGCTGCAGCGGGTGTTTCGCGAAGGCAGTGAGGTCAAGGCCGGTGACGTGCTGTTCCGCATCGACCCGGCGCCCTTGCAGGCCGAGGTGGACAGTGCCGCCGCCGCCCTGCGCAAGGCCGAGGCCAGTGCCTTCCAGGCGCGGCGCCTGGCCGAACGCTACGCGGCCTTGGTCGAGAGCGAGGCGATCAGCCGCCAGGAGCAGGACAACGCCCGCGGTGCCAGCCTGCAAGCCGAGGCCGAGGTGGCAGCCGCCCAGGCGGCGCTCAAGCGGGCGCGGCTGAACCTGGGCTACGCCACGGTCACCGCCCCCATCATCGGGCGCATCGGCAAGGCGCTGGTCACCGAGGGCGCGCTGGTCGGCCAGGGCGACGCCACGCCGTTGGCGATCATCCAGCAGCTGGACCCCATCCATGCCGATGTCACCCAGTCGACCCGCCAGCTCAAGGTCCTGCGCGATGCGCTGCGGGACGGCCGGCTACAGCAGGTGGCGCCGGATCAGGCGCGGGTGACCCTGTTGCAGGAGGATGGCAGCCCCTATCCCGAAGAAGGCCGCCTGCTGTTCGCCGATCTCGCGGTGGACACCAACAGCGGACAGATCACCCTGCGCAGCCGGTTTCCCAATCCGCGGCACGACCTCCTGCCTGGCAGCTTCGTGCGGGTGCGCCTGGAGCAGGCGCGCATCGACCAGGGCCTGAGCGTGGCGCAGCGGGCGGTGCAGCGCAGCGTCGACGGCGGGGCCCAGGTCTGGGTGGTGGACGCCGAGAACCGGGTGGCCCTGCGCGAGATACGCCTGGGCCCGGTGGTCGAAGGCCGCTGGGTAGTGGAGTCCGGTCTCGCCGCCGGTGAGCGGGTACTGCTCTCGGGCCTGCAACAGGCCCAGCCGGGACTGGTGGTGGAGCCCGAAGAAGTCCAGGCCACCGCGGCGGAGGTGCGCTGATGGCCAACTTCTTCATCGACCGCCCGGTGTTCGCCTGGGTGGTGGCGCTGTTCATCCTGCTCGCCGGTCTGCTGGCCATTCCCCAGTTGCCGGTGGCCCAGTACCCCAATGTGGCGCCGCCGCAGATCGAGCTGTACCTGACCTATCCGGGCGCCTCGCCGCAGACCCTGGACGAGAGCGTGGTCAGCCTCGTCGAGCAGGAGCTCAATGGCGTCAATCACCTGCTCTATTTCTCCTCCAGCAGCAGCCAGGGCAGCGCCACCCTGACCGTGACCTTCCAGCCCGGCACCGATCCGGAGCTGGCCAAGGTGGACATCCAGAATCGCCTCAAGGTGGTGGAGCCGCGCCTGCCGCGGGCGGTCACCCAGCAGGGTATCCAGATCGAGGAAACCTCGGCCGGCTACCTCATGTTCGTCACGCTCTCCGCGACCGATGAGCGCCTCGACACCACCGCCCTGAGCGACTACCTGGCGCGCAACGTGGTCAACGAACTGCGCCGCCTGGACGGCGTGGGCAAGGCCCAGCTGTTCGGGGCCGAGCACGCCCTGCGCGTCTGGCTCGATCCCAGTCGCCTGGTGGCGGTCGGCCTGACCCCGGCGGACGTGACCCGGGCCATCGCCGAGCAGAACGTCCAGGTGGCGGCCGGCAGCCTTGGCGAACTGCCTGCCCCCGCTGGCCAGGAACTGACCGCACCGGTGCTGATCAAGGGCCAGCTCAGCGATCCTACAGAGTTTGCCGGCATCCTCCTGCGTGCCGGGGCCGACGGTTCCAGCGTGACCCTGGGCGACGTGGCCCGGGTCGAGGTGGGCAGCCAGAGCTACAACTTCGGCACGCGGCTGGACGGCAAGCCTTCGGTGGCGGTCGGGGTGCAGCTGGCGCCCACCGCCAACGCCCTGGCCACCGCCCAGGCCGTGCGTGCCAAGCTGGCCGAGCTGTCCCAGTATTTTCCACCCGGGATGAAATACGACATCCCCTACGACACGGCGCCCTTCGTCAAGATCTCCATCACCCAGGTCATCCATACCCTGCTGGAGGCCATGGCGCTGGTCTTCGCGGTGATGTACCTGTTCCTGCAGAATCTACGCTACACCCTGATCCCGACCCTGGTGGTGCCGGTGGCGCTGCTGGGCACCTGCGCCGTGCTCCTGGCACTGGGCTATTCGATCAATGTGCTGACCCTGTTCGGCATGGTGCTGGCCATCGGCATCCTGGTGGACGACGCCATCGTGGTGGTGGAGAACGTCGAGCGACTGATGGCCAGCGAGGGCCTCGACCCACGCGCCGCCACCCGCAAGGCCATGGGCGAGATCTCCGGCGCCATCGTCGGCATCACCCTGGTGCTCACCGCGGTCTTCGTGCCCATGGCCTTCATGAGCGGCTCGGTCGGCGTCATCTATCGCCAGTTCTCGGCGTCCATGGCGGTGGCCATCCTCTTCTCCGCCTTTCTCGCCCTGAGCCTGACCCCCGCGCTGTGCGCCACCCTGCTCAAGCCGATCGCCACGGGCACTCATGCGCGCGGCGGCTTCTTTGGCGCCTTCAACCGCGGCTTCGAGCGGCTGACCGGCAGCTTCGAAGGCTGGGTGGCCCGTGCCATCCACCGACTGCTGCCGAACCTCGTGCTGTTCGCCGCCCTGCTGGTGGGGCTGGTGGTGCTCTATGGCCGTCTGCCCGGCGCCTTCCTGCCCACCGAGGATCAGGGCTATCTGATCACCGATATCCAGCTGCCGCCCGGGGCCACCCAGGAGCGCACCCTCAAGGTGATCGAGCGCCTGGAGCGCCATTACGCCGAGGAGCCGGGCGTGGCCAACGACCTCGTCCTGCTCGGCTTCAGCTTTTCCGGCAGCGGCCAGAACGCCGCCCTGGCCTTCACCACCCTCAAGGACTGGTCCGCCCGCGGCGCGGCGGATTCCGCCGCAGCCATCGCCGAGCGCGCCAATGCCGCCCTGGCCGGCGAGAGCGAGGCCCAGGGCTTCGCCGTGCTGCCACCGCCGGTGGAAGGCCTGGGAACCTCCAGCGGTTTCGAGGTGCGCCTGCAGGACCGGTCCAATCGCGGCCAGGCCGCGCTCAAGGCGGCGCGGGACCAACTGCAGGAGAAGCTTGCCGGCAATTCCATCATCGCCTATGTGCGCGAGACGGCCCTGGCCGACAGTGCCCAGGTGCAACTGGTGGTGGATCGCCGCCAGGCCGCTGCCCTGGGGGTAAGTTTCGCCGCCCTCGGCGAGACGCTGGGTACCGCCCTGGGCTCCAGCTACGTCAACGACTTTCCCAATCGCGGGCGGATGCAGCAGGTGATCGTCCAGGCCGAACTGGGCACCCGCAGCCAGGTGGACGACTTGCTGCGGCTGGAGGTGCGTAATGAGCGTGGCCGCATGGTGCCGCTCTCCGCCTTCGTCAGCGCCGACTGGACCCAGGGCGCGGCGCAGCTGTCGCGCTACAACGGCTACCCGGCTATCAGCCTGTCCAGTGAGCCGCTGCCCGGTCATACCACTGGCGAGGCCATGGCCGAACTGGAGCGCCTGGCCGCGGAGCTGCCGCGGGGCTTCGCCCTGGAATGGACGGCGCTATCGCTGCAGGAACGCCTCTCCGCCGGCCAGGCGCCGGTGCTGCTGGGGCTGTCGCTGCTGGTGGTGTTCCTCTGCCTCGCCGCCCTCTACGAGAGCTGGTCGATTCCCACCGCGGTGCTGCTGGTGGTGCCCCTGGGGGTGCTCGGCGCGGTGCTGGCGGTGACCCTGAGAGGCATGCCCAACGACGTCTTCTTCAAGGTCGGCCTGATCACGGTGATAGGTCTCACCGCGAAGAACGCCATCCTGCTCATCGAGTTCGCCAAGAGCCTGCACGACGGCGGCATGGACCTGTACGAGGCCACCTGCCGTGCCGCCCGGCTACGCCTGCGGCCCATCGTCATGACCTCGCTGGCCTTCATCCTCGGTGTGGTACCGCTGGCCCTGGCCACCGGCGCCAGCTCGGCCAGCCAGCAGGCGGTGGGCACCGGGGTGATCGGCGGCATGCTCAGCGCCACCCTGGCGCTGGTCTTCGTGCCGGTGTTCTTCGTGTTGGTGCTCAGGCTGGTCCGGCGCTGGCGCGCGCCGGACCTCTAGCCTCAGGAGTTGAGGGGACGCTTGTCCCCCAGCAGCGCGACGTCCTCGACCGGTGCGGGTTCTGGCGTCCGGGCACCCACCCGGTCCGAAGTCCGCAGGCTCTGCGGCAGTGCCCAGAACAGCAGGCCGGCGGCCAGCAGGCTGGTACAGCCGATGAGATAGAGCGCCGGGGTGGTGCTGCCGGTCACGTCCTTGATGTAGCCCACCATCACCGGGCTGACGATGCCGCCGAACTGTCCCAGGGTGTTGATCAGGGCGATACCGCCCGCGGCACCGGCTCCCGCGCCGGCGAGCAGTTTCGGCGGCAGCGCCCAGAAGGCCGGAATGGAGGCGATGATGCCGGCGCCCATCAGCGCCAGGGAGAGGATCAGCAGGGTGGTGTGGTCAGCGAAGAGACCTGCGCTGAAGAATCCCAATGCCCCGGCGATCACCAGGCCGCAGACGAACTTGCGCCGCTCGCCGCTGGCGTCCGACAACCGCCCCACCACCACCATGCTGATGGCGCCGAAGACATAGGGCACGGCGGTCAATAGCCCGATGATGGTGGGACTCTCGGTGCCCGCACTGCGGATCAGCTGCGGCGCCCAGAAGTTGAGGCCGTAGGAGGCGACCTGGATCAGGAAGTAGATCAGCCCGAGCAGCAGGAAACCCGGCAGCCGGATCGCCGCCAGCAGCGAGCCGTGGGCGTTGTTTTCATGGCGGGAGATGCGGCTGGCCAGAAAGGTCTTTTCCTCGCCGCTGAGCCAGGGCGCATCACTGATGCGGTCGTGCAGCAAGCGCAGCACCAGCACGCCCAGCAGCACGCAGGGCAGGCCGCCGAGCAGGAACAGCCAGTGCCAGCCGCGCATGCCGAGCAGGCCGTCCAGCTGGCCGAGGATCAGTCCCGAGACCGGGGCGCCGATCAGCCCGGCAAAGGCCGAGGCCAGGAACAGCGTCGAGGTGATGCGGCCGCGGTAGCTCTGCGGAAACCAGAGCGTGAGGTAGTAGAGGATGCCCGGGGCGAAGCCGGCTTCCATGGCGCCGATCAGGAACCGCAGCACATAGAACTGCCATTCGGCGGTGACGAACATCATCAGCGCCGTGGCGATGCCCCACGAGATCATGATGCGGGCGATCCAGCGCCGTGCGCCGACCTTGTACAGCATCATGTTGCTCGGCACCTCGAACAGCACATAGCCGACCACGAAGAGCCCCGCGCCCAGACCGTAGGCGGTGTTGCTCAGTGACAGGTCGGCCTGCAGCTGGAACTTGGCGAAGCTGATGTTGATGCGGTCGAAGAAGGCGAACAGGTAGCAGACCATGATCAGCGGCATGAGCCGCCAGGCGACCTTGCGGACCAGGGCGTGCTCAGCGGCCGCGACGGCGGCGGGGGTAGCGGACGGATGCATAGCGATCTCCCGGGAGCGGCCAGGCTGGCGCTCCTTTGTTGTTGTAGTCAGGGCGAACGAAGGGTGGGCGGGGGTTAGCCACCCGCCGCAGGCGGCGGATGCAGGTCGCAGTTGCGCCCGGCCTTGGCCACCTGGCCAGGGGTGTCGTGGCCGAGCAGCGCCGGCAAGGTACGCGACAGCGCGATCAGTTGCTCCAGATCGATGCCGGTCTCCACCCCGATTTCCATGCAGAGATTCACCAGGTCCTCGGTGCAGATGTTGCCGGACGCGCCGGGCGCGAAGGGACAGCCGCCGAGCCCGCCGAGGGCGGCGTCGAAACGACGGGCGCCGGCCTCGTAGGCGGCCAGCACGTTGCTCAGGCCCAGGCCGCGGGTATTGTGGAAATGCAGGGTCAGGGCGGACGCCGGGATCAGTTCCAGCACCTGACGGACGATCCGCGCGACCTGCCGTGGATTGGCCATGCCGGTGGTGTCGGCGAGGGTGATGCCGGTCATGCCCAGCGCCAGGTAGCGCTGCACCAGTTCGAACACCCAGCCTTCGTCGATGCGCCCCTCGAACGGGCAACCAAAGGTGGTCGCCACCGTGCCGTTGAGCGAGACCGCCTGCCCCTTGGCCAGCTGCACCACCTCGGCGAAGCTGGCCAGCGACTGCTCGCAACTCATGCGCATGTTGGCCTGGTTGTGGGTCTGGCTGGCGGAGAGCACCAGATTCAATTCATCCGCACCTGCTGCCAGGGCGCGCTGGGCACCCTTGAGATTGGGCACCAGGGCGACATAGGTCACCCCGGGCCGGCGGGCGATGCCCTGGAACACCGCCTCACCATCGCACAGCATGGGCACGGCCTTGGGCGAGACGAAGGAGCCGGCTTCGATCCGCGAGAAGCCCAGGCCAGACAGCTGGTCGATCAGGGCGATCTTGTCAGCGGTTTCCACCCAGCTCGGCTCGATCTGCAAGCCATCACGGGGCGCCACTTCCTGGACGATCAGGCGCTCGGCACTCATTGCACCACCCCATCCTTCTTGAGCCGCTGGATGTCCGCCTCGCTCAGCCCCAGTTCGGTCAGCAAGGTATCGGTGTGCTGGCCGAGGGTCGGACCCTGCCAGTTCACCTGGCCCGGCGTTGCCGACAGCTTGGGCACTATGCCCGGCATCTTCAGGGTGGCTCCATCGGGCAAGGTGGTGTCCAGCAGCATGTCCCGCGCCTGGTAGTGGGGATCGGCGACGATGTCGGCGGCGGAATAGATGCGCCCGGCCGGCACCTCGGCGCCTTCCAGCACCGCCAGCACCTCGTCGATCCCCAGGCTACCGGTCCAGGCGGCGATGGCGTCGTCGATCAACTCGCTGTGGCGGGCACGCCCATCGTTCTGCGCCAGGTCCGCACGCTCGGCGAGATCCGGTCGGCCGATGGCCTGCATCAGCCGCACGAAGATCGGATCGCTGTTGCCGGCGACCACCACATAGGCGCCATCACGGGTGGGATAGGTATTGGACGGCGCGATGCCCGGCAGCGCCCCACCGGTGCGCTCGCGCACATGGCCGAGCATGGAGTACTCCGGCACCAGGCTCTCCATCACGTTGAATACGCTCTCGACCAGGGAGACATCGACCACCTGGCCGTCGCCCTGGCCGGTCTTGACCCGCAGCACCGACATCAGCGCGCCGATCACCGCGTGCATGGAGGCCAGGGAATCGCCCAGGCTGACTCCGACCCGTGCCGGCGGCGTACCTGGAGTACCGGTGGTGTAGCGGATGCCGCCCATGGCCTCGCCGATGGCGCCGAAGCCGGGTCTATCGCGATAGGGGCCGGTCTGGCCGTAGCCGGAGATGCGCACCAGGGTGAGCTTGGGGTTGAGGGCGTGCAGGACGTCCCAGCCGAGACCCAGCTTTTCCAGGGCACCCGGGCGCAGATTCTCGATGAGCACGTCGGCGCCCTCGACCAGCTGCTTGACCAAGGCCACGCCCTCGGCGGAGCGGAGATTCAGCGCCAGGGACTTCTTGTTGCGCGACTGCAGGTACCACCACAGCGAGGTGCCCTCGTGCAGCTTGCGCCACTTGCGCAGGGGATCGCCCTTGTCCAGGGCTTCGATCTTGATCACCTCGGCGCCGAATTCGGCCAGCAGGCGCGCGGCGAAGGGGGCGGCGATGAGCGTGCCGATCTCGATGACACGCAGTCCGGTAAGAGCCGTCATGCGGACTAGCCTCTTTGTTATTGGAATGCACCGATGCTAGGACAATCGGTCAGCCGGGGATAAACGTCTTTCGGCAACAGGCCTTCGCGAAACACGAAGGCCTGGGTTCAGACCTGCAGCAGGTGGTCGTAGAGCAACCGGCTGACCGGTGACAGGGAGTCCACGTCGCGCACTACCAGCGCCAGGCTGCGTTGCGCCCAGTCGTCCTCCAGGGCGGCGGCGACCAGTCCGAGCGGCCGACCGATGAGTTCGAAGGCCTGCAGGGGCAGCACCCCCAGGCCGAAGCCGGCCTGCACCATGCGGCACACGGCATCGAAGCCGGGCACATGGATGCGCAGCCGCAAGGCCTTGCCATGGCTGCGTGCGGCCGCCTTGGTACGCAGGTTGATGAAGCTGTCGGCGTGCAGGCCGACGTGGTCGTCGTCCAGGGTCTCGGCGAAGGCCAGCCGCGATTGCGCGGCCAGGCGATGATCCGGGCGCATCACCACCACCAGGGTGTCCTGCCGGTAGGGCACGGCCAGCAGGCCACGGGTGTCGGTATCCGAGGAGCAGATGCCCAGGTCGGCGGCGCCTTCCAGCACGCCCTTCACCACGCCGGCGCTGGGTCGCTCGTCCAGGCTGACCTTGACCTGGGGATGGCCGACCGCGAAGGCCTGCAGATCCTCGGGCAGGAATTCGATGATGGCGGAGATGTTCGCCATCATCCGCACGTAGCCGCGCACCCCCTGCAGGTGCTCGCCGACGTCGATGCTGATGCGCTCGACGTCGGCGAGGATGCGCTTGGCGTAGTAGAGCAGTGTCTCGCCGACCGGGGTCAGGGTCATGCCCTTGGCGTTGCGCTCGAAGAGCTCGATATCGAGCGAGCGCTCCAGGTCGTGCAGGCGCTTGCTGGCGGCGGACAGGGCGATCATCTCGCGCTCGGCGGCGCGGGTCAGGGTGCCCTCCTCGTGCACCGCCAGCAGCAGTTGCAGCGAAACCAGATCGAGGCGGCGGAGCAGGTTGCGGTAGTGCATCGTCAGCGGGTCCTGGCGGCCAGAGGTCCTTGTACAGGACCTAGCCCCGTCCGGGATAGCCACCCGCCGCCGGTCAGAGCCCGAGGTCGCTCAAGCCCGGGTGGTCATCCGGCCGCCGGCCCTGGGGCCAGAGAAACAGCCGCTCGGTTTCGCTGATGGGCAGGTCGTTGATGCTGGCGTGACGCTCGGCCATCAGGCCCTGGTCGTCGAACTGCCAGTTCTCGTTGCCATAGGAGCGATACCACTGGCCGTTTTCGTCCTGCCATTCGTAGGCGAAGCGCACGGCGATGCGCGCCCCGTCATGGGCCCAGAGCTCCTTGATCAGCCGGTACTCCTGCTCGCGCTGCCACTTGCGGGTGAGAAAGGCCTCGATGGCGGCGCGCCCCTGGAGGAATTCGGAACGGTTACGCCAGCGGCTGTCGACGGTATAGGCCAGCGCCACCTTGGCCGGATCGCGGCTGTTCCAGCCGTCTTCGGCGGCGCGGACCTTCTGCCGGGCGGATTCCAGGGTGAAAGGCGGTACGGGGGGACGGGCAGCGCTCATGGGACACTCCTAGGCAGGTGAGGCCCCAGTGTCCGGGTGGCGTGTCATCGTCGCAAGGTCGATCGCCCCACGGATCTGGCCAGTATGCTGATCGGTAGTCGATCACTCCAGGACCCGAGCCGATCCGCTCAAGGCACGGGTGCATTGCAGCAGGGCCGGCGCCAGTTGACGCTCGGCATCCGCACGATTCCAGCGACTGGTGGGAGCCACCACATGGACGGCGGCCACTGGCCGGCCACGCCCGTCGATGATGGGAGCGGCCAACGTCATGTCGCCCAGAAAGAGTTCTTCGGCGTTCACGGCATAACCCTGTTGCCGCGTCTGCTCAAGATTCTTCAGGATGTCAGCAACGGCGGTCAGGGTCGCGGGCGTATGCGTCCGACGATCCATCCGTTCCAGTTGCTCTCGCGCCTCGACCTCCGGCAGGGCACTGAGATAGGCACGCCCCGATCCAGTGCAATATTGCGGCACGCGACTGCCGATAGGCATGTGCACCGGGACAAAGCCGGCACTGAGAAAGCGCGCGACATACACCATCTCTTCGCCAACCGGCTCGGTCAGACAGCAGGTTTCCCCGGTGAGGCGGGTCAACTCGGCCAGAAAGGGGTTGGCGACTTCGATCAGCGGATGGGCTTCCAGGTAGTTGAAGCCTAGCTCCAGTACCCGGGGCGTCAGCTGATACCGCCGGGTCCGCGTCTGTTTCCTCAGGTAACCCAGGGCTTCCAGGGTAACCACCATGCGCTGCGCCGAGCTCTTGGTCATGGCCGCGGCCTCGGCCACCTCCGCCAGGTTCAGGGTACGACGCTGGGCGTTGAAAGCCTTGAGTACCGCCAGCCCCTTCTCCAGTGATTGATTGAACAGTTCCGATCGGGGTTCCAGCATGATTTCGCTCGCAGGTATCAGGTGAACAGAGCAAGGCAAAGACCGGGCCAAATATCGGATACCGATTTTTATGTATCGCTTATTCAATTAGATAAATCACAATACGATTTGAAATTATCGCTTATGGCATAGGGATTGCCTTTGTTCTGGGGCGCTTCATCCATTGCACTGGAGACTCCCTATGAAAGGCTCGCTCACTTTGATCCGCCGTCTAGCCCTGGGCTTGAGCACCACGCTCGCCCTGACGCTGGCCCATGCCGAGGAAGCTCTATCGATCAAGGTGGGGGCCACCGCGACCGGTGCACCCTTCACCTTTCTCGACCTCAAGACCGGCAGCATTCAGGGCATGATGATCGACAGCATCGAAGCGGCCGCCAAGGCTGCGGGGCTCACCGTCGAGATCCAGCAGAACTCCTTTGCTGCGCTGATTCCCTCGCTGACCGCCGAGAAGATCGATGTCATCTCGGCAGGCATGCTCAGGACCGAGGAGCGCGCCAAGGTGGTGGACTTCAGCGATCCGGTCTATGCCTATGGCGAAGGCCTGCTGGTGGCGGCGGACGACCAGAGTCACTATCCCGATCTGGCAGCCCTCAAGGGCCAGGTCATCGGTGTCCAGGCGGGCACCACCTTCTACGACATGCTGGTCAAGCTCGGTATCTTCAGCGAGATCCGTACCTACGATTCCGTGGCGGACATGGCCCGCGACATCGCCCTTGGCCGGGTCAAGGCTGGCATCGGCGATCAGCCCATACTCGCCTATCAGATCCGGCAAAAAGCCTTCCGCGGGGTCAAGCTCGCCGAGGGCTATAAGCCCAGTCGCTCCGGCGATGTCTGCTTCGTGGTGCGCAAGGGCGATACCGCCTTGCGTGATCGCCTTAACAAGGCCATCGCCACCCTGAAAGCGGATGGCACCCTGAAAACCATCCAGCAGCGTTGGGGCATCTGACCGGAGGCTCCATGGATCTTGCCGACTTCCTCCAGAACGCCCGTGACTTCCTGCCGCTGCTGCTGCAGGGCGCCTGGGTCACCGTACAGATCACGGTGCTGTCCTTTGTTCTGAGCAGCGTGCTCGGCCTGGTCCTGGCGCTGTGCAAGCTATCGCCAATCAAGCCGCTGTCCGTGGCCGCCAGCACGGTGATCAATGTTATCCGCGGCCTGCCCATCATCGTGCAGCTGTTCTACATCTACTTCGTGCTGCCCGATCTGGGCATCCACCTGAGTGCCTTCCAGGCCGGGGTAATAGGCATGGGCGTCGCCTACTCTGCCTATCACGCGGAAAATTTCCGCGCTGGCATCCTCGCCGTGGAGCAGGGCCAACGGGAGGCAGCCGAGGCCCTGGGCATGAAATCGCTGCTGATGATGCGTCGGGTGATACTGCCCCAGGCCTTTCGTATCGCCCTGCCACCCTACGGCAACATTCTGGTGATGATGCTCAAGGACTCCTCGTTGGTCTCCACCATCACCGTCGCCGAGATGACCCGCCAGGGCCAGCTGATCGCTGCCTCGACCTTCCAGAACATGACCGTCTACACCCTGGTCGCCCTGCTCTACCTGCTGATGAGTCTGCCGCTGGTGTATGGCCTGCGCCGACTCGAGCTGCGCTTTGGCGCGAGGAGAACCCGATGATCGAGATCCATGCGCTACACAAGCGTTATGGCGACCTCAGCGTACTGCACGGGGTAGACCTGTCCATCGCGGCGGGTGAGGTGGTCTGTCTGATCGGCCCGTCTGGTTCCGGCAAGTCCACGCTACTGCGCTGCATCAATGCCCTGGAGTCCTACGAGGGTGGCGACATTCGCGTATTCGGCGACCGTATCGCCCGGGGTGATCGAGACGCGCCGGCGCTGCGCACCCGGCTGGGCATGGTGTTCCAGCGTTTCAACCTCTTTCCCCATCGCACGGTGCTGGAAAACGTCATGGAGGGGCCGCTGTACGTCAAGCGCGAGCCGGCCGCCCAGGTACGCGCGGAAGCGCTGCAACTCCTGGACAAGGTCGGGCTGGCGGCGAAGGCCGATGCCCATCCGGACCAGCTTTCCGGGGGGCAGCAACAACGGGTGGCCATCGCTCGCGCCCTGGCCATGAAGCCGGCCGCCATGCTGTTCGACGAACCCACGTCGGCACTCGATCCGGAACTGGTGGGCGAGGTCCTGCAGGTGATGCGCGATCTGGCCGCCGACGGCATGACCATGGTGGTGGTGACCCATGAGATGGGCTTCGCCCGCGAGGTGGCGGATCGCGTCTGCTTCCTGCATGGCGGCCGGATCGTCGAGAGCGGCTCCGCCGAACAGGTGCTCGGCGCCCCCGAGCATCCTCGTACCCAGGACTTCCTGCGCCGGGTATTGGCACCCGGCGGGAGTGCGCGGTGATGGATGCTGCACGCCTTGCCGCTGGACAATCGTTGCCGCCTTCGCTGTGGGCCGCTACTGCGATTTCCGGCCCGCCACTCCAGCCACTCCAGGGCGCCCAGCGCGCGGATGTACTAGTGATCGGCGGTGGCTACACCGGCCTCTCCACCGCCCTGCATCTGGCGGAGGCCGGCGTGGACGTCTGTCTGCTGGAAGCTCATCAACTGGGCTGGGGCGCCTCGGGGCGCAACGGCGGGCAGGTCAATCCGACCCTCAAGTACGATCCGGACGAATTGGAGCGACTGTTCGGCCCAACCCAGGCGGAGCCCCTGATCGCCGCCATCTCCGGCTCCGCGGATCTGGTCTTCGATCTCATCGCGCGCCATGGCATCGATTGCGCCCCGGTGCGCCAGGGCTGGCTGCAGGTGTCCTACTCCGCCAAGGGTGTACCCGGACTGCACGCCCGCGCGCGGAAATGGCAGGCACGCGGGGTGCCCGCGGATTGCCTGAACGCCAGCGAGCTGCATCAGCGGATGGGCACCCGGGCCTTCGCCGGCGGTTGGCGCGATGGTCGTGCTGGCGGTATCCAGCCGCTGTCCTATCTGCGTGGCCTGGCCTGGGCGGCCCGGGCGGCCGGTGCGCGCCTGCACGACCGTAGCCCGGTCACTGGCCTGCAGTCCCGGAACGGACACTGGCAGGCCACTTTGGCGGACGGTTCCTCGATCAGCGCCGAACAGGTGGTGATCGCTACCAACGGCTACACCGGCGCGCTCTGGCCGGGCCTGGAGCGAACGATACTCGCTGCCAACAGCTTCATCGTCGCCACCGAGCCCCTGACCGGCGAGGCCGCCGCGAGTATCCTGCCCGGTGGCGAAACCGCGTCCACCGCCCAACGCCTGCTGCTCTACCTGCGCCGCGACGCCGAAGGGCGGCTGTTGATGGGCGGTCGTGGCCATTTCGACGACCCCCAGGGCGCAGGTGATTTCGCCCATCTGGAGCGTTCCCTGGAGCTGCTGTTCCCCCAGCTCGGCAAGCCGCGCTACAGCCATCGCTGGGCCGGACGCATCGCTATCACCCGTGATTTCTTGCCGCACCTGCATGAGCCGGCACCCGGGGTCACGCTGGCCCTGGGCTGCAATGGCCGAGGCATCGCCCTGTGCACCAGTCTCGGGCGTCATCTGGCGGCCCGTCTCACAGACACTGGCGCGGACTTCCCCTATCCGCTCAGCCCCCTGCGTCCCATTCCCCTGCACCGCCTGCAGCGTTTCTACATAGGCGCTGGCGTGGCCTGGTACAGCCTGCTGGATCGCTTGGGCGGCTAGGCCTGGACGGGTCGCGGCAGATCCCGCCGCGGCAGCGTCCCCCACAGCGAGGCGATGACGATCAGCAGGCCGCCCAGCCAACCCCAGAGGCCTAGGCGCTCGTCCAGCCAGAAGCTGGCGAACAGCGCGCCGAACAAGGGCTCGGCACCCATCAGCAGGGCGACGCGGGTGGCGCTGGCGCGGCCCAGGGCGTAGTTCTGGGCGAGAAAGGCGCCCAGGGTGCAGAACAGTACCAGATAGCCGGTGGCGAACCAGAAGCCCGGCTGCAGGGGCAGCGGCGCCAGCCCCGGCCCCAGGGCGAACAGCAGCAGGCAGGCCACGCCCACCACGCCGGTCTGCACGGCGGTCAGGGCCAGGGCCGGCACCGGAGCGGTGGCACGACTCAACCGGCGGCGTACCACGCAGACATTGATCGCCCGCAACACGGCTGCCAGCAGGATCAGACCGTCGCCCAGGTTGAAGCTCAGAGTCACCCCGCGGGTCAGCAGGCCGGCGCCCACCACCGCCAGGCCCGCAGCGCCCAGGGCGCGGGCCTCGGGTCGCTGGCCGAGCAGCCACCACTCGGCAAAGGGCGTCAGGGCCACGCAGAGGCTGATGAGAAAGGCGGCGTTGCTGGCGCTGGTCAGGGCCACGCCAAAGGTCTCGGCGAGAAAGATCGCCAGCAGCAGCAGGCCGGTCGGCACCCCCGGTCGCCAGGCCCGCCGGCCCGCGCCCCTCAGGGTGGGCGCCAGCAGTAGTGCGGTGAGACAGAAGCGCAGCGCCAGGTAGCCAAGCACCGGATAGAGCATCACCGCGTCCTTGACCACGGCGTAGCTGGTGCCCCAGACCAGGGCGGTGGCGAGCAGCAGGCCTTCGGCGAGGCCGAAGGTGGGGCGTTGCGTCATGACAGCGTCTCCGTACATTCGGCTGCCAGTGTGCACGCTGGCAGTGATCACCATAAGCCAGTCGCCACGCATAGCTCTTGTTCCCCCAGGGAAGCAATGCCAGCATTTCCGACCCCATTGCTTCCTGCGGATATCGGCATGGATCTCCTGCGCGCTCTTCCCCTGTTGCCCTGCATGGTCGCCTTCGCCAAGGTGGTGGAGACCGGCAGCTTCACCGCCGCCGCCCGGTTGCTGGACGCCACGCCCTCGGCGGTCAGTCGCCAGGTCGCGCGGCTGGAGCGGGAACTAGGTGTGCGCCTGCTGCAGCGCACCACCCGCCAGCTGCGGCTGAGCGAGGCCGGGCGCGAGGTGCTCGGCCACTGCCGCCAGTTGCTGAACGCCGCCGGCGCGGCGCTGGACAGCGGCCTGCAGCACCTCGAGGAGCCCCGCGGCCAGGTCCGCCTGGCGATGCCCAAGGCGGTCGGCTACCGGCTGATCGCCCCACTGCTGCCGGAGTTCTTCCAGCGCTATCCGGACGTGGATCTGCAACTGCGCCTGGACGACCGCCCGCTGGACCCCATCGCCGACGACCAGGATCTGCTGGTACGCATCACCGAACAGCCCCCCGCCGGCTTTGTCGCCCGACCACTGCGCGAGATGGACTTCGTGCTCTGCGCCAGCCCCACCTATCTCCGGCGCCACGGCCTGCCGCAGCAGCCCCAGGCGCTGGCCGAACACGAGTGTCTCTACCTGGGCGAAACCCCCGGCGACCAGCGTTGGCAACTGCGCCGTGGCGACCGGGTGGAAAGCGTGACGGTTCGCGGCCGCCTGGCCTGCAACCACAGCGGCGTGCGCCTGGAGGCCACCCTTGCCGACCTCGGCATCGCCTGCCTGCCGGCCTTCGCGGCTGAGGCCGCCCTGACCGAAGGCCGGCTGCTGCGGGTACTGCCCGACTGGCAATACCTTGGTCCCTACCAGGGCACCGCCTGGCTGCTCTACCCGCCGGATCGGCAGCTGCCGGCAGCGGTACGGGTATTGGTGGATTTTCTGCTGGAGCGGCTCAGGCCTGCGGCAGCTTCAGGCTAATACGGCCACCGACTTCAACTGCGCCCAGACCTGGCTGCCTGGCTGCAGCGACAGGCGTTCCAGCGAGTAGCGGGTGATCCGCGCCAGCAGCGCCGTACCACCCAGGTCCAGGCGCAAGAGCACCTGGGCGGGCGAGCGGGTCGGGGCGATCTCCGCGACGATCGCGGGCAGCACATTGAGGATGCTGCTGTGCTGGCGTTCCAGGCTCAGGCTGACATCTCGCGCCAGCACCTTGATGCGCAGCGCCTGGCCAGGCGGCAGCGGCGCATGGGCGAGCAGCACGCGCTGCTCGCCCGGCAGGCCCAGACTAAGCAGGCCGTAATCCGGGTCATGGCCCAGTACCCGCCCCTCCACTACCACCCCGGCGTCCTCGGCCAGGGCGATGGGCAGGTCGAGCCGCGCCAGCACCGCGCTGGTCGGCCCGCTGGCCAGTACCCGCCCCTGCTCCAGCAGCACCAGGTGATCGGCCAGCCGCGCCACCTCGTCGGGGGCATGGCTGACGTAGAGGATCGGCAGCGCCAGCTCCCGGGTCAGGCGTTCCAGATAGGGCAGAATCTCGGCCTTGCGCTCGGCGTCCAGCGCCGCCAGGGGTTCGTCCATCAGCAGGAGACGCGGACTGGTCAGCAGCGCCCGGGCGATGCCGACCCGCTGGCGTTCGCCGCCGGAAAGGCGTGCCGGCATTCGGGTCAGAAGCCCCGCGATGCCCAGCAGCTCGACGACCTGTTCCAGTGCCAGACGCCGCTCGCCCGGCGCGACCCGCTTCCAGCCGAACAGCAGGTTGCGGCGCACGTCCAGGTGCTCGAACAGATTGGCATCCTGGAAGACATAACCCAGGGCACGCCGGTGCGGCGGCAGGAACAGCCCATGCTCGCTGTCCTGCCAGGTCTCGCCGGCCACCACCAGGCGCCCGCGGGCGCCACGTTCCAGGCCGGCCACGCACCTCAGGCAGGAGGTCTTGCCCGAGCCCGAAGGCCCGAACAGCGCGGTGACACCGCTGCCAGGCAGCGCGAGGTCCACATCCAGGGCGAAGCCAGGGTGCGAGAGTTCGAATCTCGCCGCCAGACTCATGTCCAGGCCGACCGCCCGCGGCGCCCATAGAGCAACAGGAGGATCACGAAGGAGAAGACCAGCATGCCGCCGGCCAGGAGATTCGCCCGGGGATATTCCATGGCTTCCACATGATTGAAGATCTGGGTGGAGACGACCTGGGTGCGCCCGGGCACGTTGCCGCCGATCATCAGCACCACGCCGAATTCGCCCACGGTATGGGCGAAGCCGAGGATGGCGGCGGTGATGAAGCCCGGCCGCGCCAACGGCAGGACGATATGGAAGAAGGTGTCCAGGGGGCTGGCTCTCAAGGTGGCCGCCGCCTCCAGGGGGCGTGGACCGATGGCCTCGAAGGCGTTCTGCAGCGGCTGCACCACGAAGGGCAGCGAATAGAACAGCGAGCCCACCACCAGCCCAGCGAAGGTGAAGGGCAGCCGGCCCAGGCCCAGCGCTTCGGTGAGCTGCCCGACCCAGCCTTCCGGCCCCATGGCCAGCAGCAGATAGAAGCCGATCACCGTGGGGGGCAACACCAGCGGCAAGGCCACCAGGGCGCCGAGGGGGCCCTTGAGCCAGGAGCGGGTACGCGCCAGCCACCAGGCGAGGGGCGTGCCCAGCACCAGCAGCAGCAGCGTGGTCACGCTGGCCAGCTCCAGGGTCAGGCGGATCGCCGCCCAGTCCGCCGCGGTCAGGGTCATGGGATCACTGCCGGTAGCCGTAGGCCTTGAGTACCGCGGCCGCCTGGGGCCCCTTGAGATAGGCCAGCAGCGCCTTGGCCGCTGCCTGGTCCTTACCCTTCTCCAGCAGCACCGCGTCCTGGCGAATCGGCTCGTAGAGCGCGGCCGGCACGATCCAGGCCGAGCCCTCCTTCACCTGGCCGTCCTGATAGATCTGCGACAGGGCGACGAAGCCGAGCTCGGCATTGCCGGTGGCGACGAACTGGTAGGCCTGGGTGATGTTCTGGCCTTCGACCCGCTTGGCCGCGACCGCCTCGGTCAGCCCCAGCTTGGCCAGGGTCTGGGTGGCAGCCAGGCCATAGGGCGCGGTCTTGGGATTGGCCACGGCCAGGTGGCTGAACGTGTTCTGCTTGAGAACCGCGCCCTCCCCGTCCACATAGCCCGCCTTGGGCGACCAGAGCGCCAGGGTGCCGATGGCATAGGTGAAGCGTGACGCCTTGACCGCCGCACCTTCGGCTTCCAGCTTGGCCGGGGTGCTGTCGTCGGCGGACAGGAAGACCGCGAAGGGCGCGCCGTTTTTGATCTGGGTATAGAGCTGGCCAGTGGCGCCGCTGGAAATCAGCAGGTGGTGACCGGTGTCCTGGGCGAATCTTTCGCCAATGGCCTTGAGCGGCGCGCTGAAATTGGCGGCCACAGCCACCTGGACCTCGTCGGCCAGGGCGGGGGTGGCTAGGGCGCTGGCGACCAGGGCCAGCAGCAGGCGGGAGCGAGTAGCGATCATCGGGCTTCTCTCCATCAGGGGGGCGGTGGGAGGCTGGCGGCGCTGAAAACAACGTTCAGGCCTCCCGCAGCAACGAGACAAAAGAAAACGCCGCTGGGTTTCCCCAGCGGCGTTTCGACGGACGCTTAGGCCAGCTTCTTGTACTTGACCCGCTTGGGCTGGGCCGCGGCCTCACCCAGGCGCTTCTTGCGATCGGCTTCGTACTCGGTGTAGTTGCCTTCGAAGAACACCACGTTGGAGTCGTCCTCGTAGGAGAGGATATGGGTGGCGATGCGGTCGAGGAACCAGCGGTCGTGGGAGATCACGATGGCCGCGCCGGGGAAGTCCAGCAGGGCGTCTTCCAGGGCGCGCAGGGTTTCCACGTCCAGGTCGTTGGAGGGTTCGTCCAGCAGCAGCACGTTGCCGCCCTGCTTGAGGGTCAGCGCCAGGTGCAGGCGCCCACGCTCACCGCCGGAGAGGTCCTTGACGAACTTCTGCTGGTCGGCGCCCTTGAAGTTGAAGCGGCCGACGTAGCTGCGCGAAGGCACCTCGTAGTTGCCGATCTTGATCACGTCGGAGCCGTCGGAGACCTGCTCCCACACGGTCTTGGTGTCGGACAGGTTCTCGCGGCTCTGGTCGACGCTGGCCAGTTGCACGGTGTCGCCGATCTCGATGGTGCCCGAGTCCGGCTGCTCCTTGCCCATGATCATGCGGAACAGGGTCGACTTGCCGGCGCCGTTGCCGCCGATGACGCCGACGATGGCACCCTTGGGCACCACGAAGCTCAGGTCGTCGATCAGCAGGCGATCGCCATAGCCCTTGCTGACGTTCTTGAACTCGATGACCTTGTCGCCCAGCCGCTGGCCGGCAGGGATGTAGATCTCGTTGGTCTCGCTGCGCTTCTGGAATTCCTGGGACTGCATTTCCTCGAAGCGCTGCAGACGGGCCTTGGACTTGGACTGGCGGGCCTTGGCGCCGGAGCGCACCCATTCCAGTTCGGCCTTCATGGCCTTGGCGTGGGCCGCCTCCTGCTTGGCTTCCTGGGTCAGGCGCGCGGCCTTGGATTCCAGCCAGCCGGAGTAATTGCCCTCGAAGGGGATGCCCTGGCCACGGTCCAGCTCCAGGATCCAGCCGGCGACGTTGTCGAGGAAGTAGCGGTCGTGGGTGATGGCCACCACGGTGCCGGGGAAGTCGTGCAGGAAGTGCTCCAGCCAGGCCACCGAGTCGGCGTCCAGGTGGTTGGTGGGTTCGTCCAGCAGCAGCATGTCGGGGGCCGACAGCAGCAGGCGGCACAGCGCCACGCGGCGCTTCTCGCCACCGGAGAGCACGCCGACCTTGGCGTCCCACGCCGGCAGGCGCAGGGCATCGGCGGCGACTTCCAGCTGACGATCCAGGTTATGGCCATCGGCGGCCTGGAGGATGGCCTCCAGCTTGGCCTGCTCGGCGGCCAGGGCGTCGAAGTCGGCGTCCGGCTCGGCGTAGGCGGCATAGACCTCGTCCAGACGGGCCTGGGCCTGCTTGATCTGGCCGACCGCTTCCTCGACTACGTCACGAACCGTCTGCTCGGGATCAAGTTTCGGCTCCTGCGGCAGATAACCCACATTGATACCGGCCATCGGACGCGCTTCACCTTCGATCTCGGTATCGACGCCGGCCATGATGCGCAGCAGCGTCGACTTGCCCGCACCGTTCAGACCGAGCACGCCGATCTTGGCGCCGGGAAAGAACGACAGGGAGATGTTCTTGAGGATTTCACGCTTGGGCGGCACGACCTTGCCGACCCGATGCATGGTGTAGACGTATTGAGCCATGAGGGAACCTTGGGACCGGAATGAAAAACAGGGGACACAGTATGGCGTCAGCGGCGAACGCTGTCGAAACCCCGGGCGACGAAAGCGCACGCGGTAGACACCTGGAAAAAACCGGCGGAGAGACCGTCCGGCCCCTTATCATAGGCCATCCCTGCCCCGCGGAACCGGGCGCAGTCGAATGGCCATCGCCTCTGCAGGAACGCAGTCCGTCGTGAACAGCCCGCCCTCCACGCTGCCGGAAGAGCCGGTAGCCCCCTCCTCGCGACGCCTGACCCGCGGCCTGCTGATCCTGTCGCTGGTGGCCATGCTCGCGCTGATGTTCTGGCAGGCCTTCGCCAGCATGGCCGAGCGTGAAGCCCTGCGCCGCGAACAGCTGGAAGGCCTGACCAGGCAACTGGCCAACACCCTCGAATTCGGCCTGGCGCTCAAGGCCCAGGCGGTGCGCAGCACCCTGCGCTGGTCGCTGGACCCCACCCTGCCGCTGGCACCCAATCTGCTGCTCAGCCTCAAGGATTTCTTTCCCGGTCTGCAGCAGGTGCGCTGGTTGCCGGCCAATGCCGCCTTGCGCACCGCGCGGCTGGACGACTCCGCGGATGCCGCCTTCATCCAGCAGTTGATCGCACGCAGCGGCCAGGCTGACTTCAGCTATGGCTACAACGCCGCGGCTACCACCGCACCCCTCTATATCCTGCTGGCTGGCGATCCGGAGTTGCAGCAGGGCTGGTGGGTGCTGACCAGCGCCCCGCGCCTCGAACCGCTCTGGCGGTCGACCCGCGTGCCCACGGGCCTCGACTGGCGCCTGGAGGATCGCACCCGTGGCACCCTGCTGTTCCACAGTGGCGCGACCGCCGCCACCGCCGGCGAGGTGATCCAGCCGCTGGCCTACAGCGATTGGCAGGTGGTGGGCGCCTATCCCGCCGAGACGCCGTCGGAGTCGCTGCTGGAGGCCTCCTCGGGCCGGCTGCTGCTGTTCAGCCTGTCCGGCCTAGTGACCGCCATCCTGATCTACCTGCTCCTGCGCGAAGAGCAGGGTCTGCGGGCCCTGACCCTGGCCTCGCGACGCAGCCTGCGCCTGGCGAGCACGGCACTGAACGGTATCGAGGAATTCGTCTGCATGACCCAGGCCGACGGTCGCCTGGTCTATGTCAACGCCACCGCCGCCCGCCTGCTGGGCATCGCCGCGGACGACGCCCAGCAATATTTCCTCGCCAGCCTGCTACCCCAGCTGGTTGCCCTGACGCCGGCCGAGCGGGACGGCGGCGCCCTCATCACGCTCCGGGTGGCGAGCCAGCCGCGTCGCTTCGCGGTCAGCTGCCATGCCCTCGCGGACAGCCAGTCCAGCGTGCGCGTCCTGCGCGACCGCACCCAGACCCAGGACGGCTTCGTCTGGGTGCTGCGCGACGTCACCGAACAGCAGCGCAACCTGGAAACCATCCAGACCACCCGCCAGCGCTACGAGAACATCTTCAACGGGGTGCACACCGGCATCTGCGTGGTGGACCTGAGCGCCGTGCAGCCCTGCATGACCGCCCTGGGCCTGGAGCGGCCCGAACAACTGGCGGAGCTGTTCGCCCGCCAGCCCGAGGCGCTGGATGCCCTGGGTCGCCAGGTGCGCATCACCGAGATCAACCAGCGCGCCCTGGAAATGCTCGGCATCGACCACCTCGACCAGGCCTGGGACCGGCTGGTGGGCGAGTCCCGTGTCCAGGTCGGCGGCAAGCGCTACCGCCTGCTGGCCGGCCTGCTCTCCGGCCAGCAGGTGCTGGAACTGGAGACCCGCATCAGCACCGCCGAGGGCGAGCGCCATCTCTGGCTGAGCATGCACCTGCCGGCCGATCCCCAGCACCTCGACGCCACCCTGCTCAGCCTCAACGACATCACCCAGCGCAAGCTCGGCGAATTGCGCCTGCTCGAACGCGACGCCTTCTGGTCCAACCTGATCAGCGCCATTCCCGACACCCTCTATACCTATGACGTGACCAGCGGCGAACTCACCTACGAGAGCCATTCGCTGGCACGCAAGCTCGGCTATCCGCCGGAAGCCTTCGTCAGCTTCGGCCCTGCGCGCTTGCACCCGGACGACGTCGAACTGCATGCCCGGGTGGTGAGCATGCGGCCCACGCTCTCCGATCGCCCCTGCAGCAGCCTCTTGCGCTGGCAGCACCGCAACGGTGGCTGGCGCTGGTTCGACGTGCGCGAGCAGCGTCTCGCCAGCCGCCCGGACGGCACCGCTGCCAGCGTGGTCGGGTTGGCCCTGGACGTCACCGACATGGTGCGCGCCAGCGATCGCCTGCGCGACAGCGAGAATCGCTACCGCCAGTTGGCGGAAAGCATCAGCGACGTCATCTTCACCACCGACGCCCAGCTGGTGCTCAACTACCTCAGTCCCTCGGTCGAGGAGCTGCTCGGCTATCCGCTCGCCGAGTTGCAACAGCGCACCCTGGCCGAGCTGGTGGTCCACTCGCGTCAGCTGCAGGAGGTCCGCCGGACCCTGCAGCGGCTGCTGCGCAGCCTGGACGACCCCCGCGCCCTGGCCGAACTGCGCCGCGAGCGCTTCGCGCCGCTGGTGCTCGACTGCCTGCACGCCCAGGGTCATACCCTGCAGATCGAGCTGCGCCTCAAGCCGCTGTGGGACGACCACGAGCGCTTCGCCGGCCTGCTCGGCATCTGCCGCGACATCTCCGCCCAGCGTCGTACGGACAAGGACATGCGCATGGCGGCCACGGTGTTCGATCACTCGGCCGGCGCCATCCTGGTCACCGACCCGGCCGGCTACATCGTGCGGGTCAACCGCACCTTCACCCGCATCACCGGCTTCAGCCCCGAAGAGGTGTTCGACCAGCAGCCGATGATGCTCTGCGCCGACAAGCAGGAGGCCAACCAGCTGCAACACGTGATGCAGCAACTGCGCACCGAGGAGAGCTGGGAAGGCGAACTCTGGCAGCGCCGCCAGGACAACGAGCCCTATCCCTCCTGGGTCGGCATCACCGCCATCCGCGACGACGACGGCGACCTGATGAGCTACGTCTGCTTCTTCGTCGACATCAGCGAACGCAAGGCCAGCGAAAGGCGTATCCACCGCCTGGCCTACTACGACGCCCTGACCCTGCTGCCCAACCGCACCCTGTTCCAGGACCGCCTGCACAACGCCCTGCAGCAGAGCCGCCACAACGAGAGTTGGGTGGTGCTGATGTTCCTCGACCTGGATCGCTTCAAGCCGATCAACGACAGCCTCGGCCACGCCGCCGGCGACCGCCTGCTCAAGGAAGTGGCCATGCGCCTGACCGCCTGCGTTGGCACCGAGGACAGCGTGGCGCGCATGGGCGGCGACGAATTCACCCTGCTGCTGTCGGGCCTGGAGACCCGCGAAACGGCCCTCGCCCAGGCGATCCGTGTCGGCGAGCAGATCCTTGCCCAGCTGTCCGAGGCCTTCATTCTCGAAGGCCGCGAATTCTTCGTTTCCGCCAGCATCGGCATCGCCCTGTCGCCCCAGGACGGGCAGGAGCTCAGCCAGCTGATGAAGAACGCCGACACCGCCATGTACCACGCCAAGGAGATGGGCAAGAACAACTTCCAGTTCTACCAGGCCGAGATGAACGCCCGCGCCCTGGAGCGCCTGGAACTGGAGGCCGACCTGCGCCACGCCCTGTTGCAGGGCGAATTCCGCCTGCACTACCAGCCGCAGTATCGCTGCGATACCCGTCGTCTGACCGGGGTCGAGGCCCTGTTGCGCTGGGAGCACCCGGTGCGCGGCAACGTTCCGCCAACGGAATTCATTCCGGTGCTGGAAGAGATCGGCCTGGTGGTCCAGGTAGGTGACTGGGTGATCCGCGAGGCCTGCCGGCAGATGCGCGAGTGGCACGCGGCCAAGGTGCGTATCCCCAAGGTCTCGGTGAACCTGTCCGCCCGCCAGTTCGGCGACGGCCAGCTCGGCCAGCGCATCGCCCAGATCCTCGCCGAGACCGGCCTAGCGCCGGCCTGCCTGGAACTGGAGCTGACCGAAAGCATCCTGATGCGCGACGTCGGCGAGGCCCTGCAGCTGCTCGGCGAACTCAAGGGGCTGGGGCTGTGCATCGCGGTGGACGACTTCGGTACCGGCTACTCGTCGCTCAACTACCTCAAGCAGTTCCCCATCGACATCCTCAAGATCGATCGCAGCTTCGTCGACGGCCTGCCCCATGGCGAGCAGGACGCCCAGATCGCCCGCGCCATCATCGCCATGGCCCACAGCCTCAATCTCTCGGTGATCGCCGAGGGGGTGGAAGAAACCGCGCAGCTGGACTTCCTCTGCACCCATGGTTGCGACGAGGTCCAGGGCTACCTGTTCGATCGCCCGCTGCCGCCGGAGCAGTTGCGCCAGCGCCTGGAGCACCAGGGTCTGTTCCCCGTCCTGACATGAGACCGATAGCGGCGCTGCATGACCGGCGCTCATACCTCTGAGTTCCCGCGATGGGGTAGAATGTTGCCCCTCGCGAGCCCGACCGGGCTCGCTCTTCGCCATGCCTCAGGGGACCCTGCCGCCATGTTCAGCCGTGAAACCACCCTCGCCCGCTTCGACGCCGACCTGTATGCCGCCATGCAGCAGGAAGCCCAGCGTCAGGAAGATCACATCGAGCTGATCGCTTCGGAAAACTACACCAGCCCGGCGGTCATGGAAGCCCAGGGTTCGGTGCTCACCAACAAGTACGCCGAAGGCTATCCCCACAAGCGCTACTACGGCGGTTGCGAATACGTCGACGTGGTCGAGCAACTGGCCATCGACCGCGCCAAGCAGCTGTTCGGCGCCGACTACGCCAACGTCCAGCCGCACTCCGGCTCCCAGGCCAACTCGGCCGTGTACCTGGCACTGATCGAAGCCGGTGACACCATCCTGGGCATGAGCCTGGCTCACGGCGGCCACCTGACCCACGGCGCCACCGTGTCCTCCTCCGGCAAGCTGTACAACGCCGTCCAGTACGGCATCGACGAGCAAGGCCTGATCGACTACGCCGAGGTCGAGCGACTGGCCCAGGAGCACAAGCCCAAGGTCATCGTCGCCGGCTACTCCGCCTACTCCCAGGTGCTGGACTTCGCCCGCTTCCGCGCCATCGCCGATGCCGTGGGTGCCTACCTGTTCGTCGACATGGCCCACTTCGCCGGCCTGGTCGCCGCCGGTGTCTACCCCAACCCGGTGCCCTTCGCCGACGTGGTCACCAGCACCACCCACAAGACCCTGCGCGGCCCGCGCGGCGGCCTGATCCTGGCCAAGGCCAACGAAGCCATCGAGAAGAAGCTCAACTCGGCGGTCTTCCCCGGCGCCCAGGGCGGTCCGCTGATGCACGTCATCGCCGGCAAGGCGGTGTGCTTCAAGGAAGCCCTGCAGCCCGAGTTCAAGACCTACCAGCAGCAGGTGATCAAGAACGCCCAGGCCATGGCCAGTGTCTTCATCGAGCGCGGCTTCGACGTGGTCTCCGGTGGCACCGACAACCACCTGTTCCTGCTCAGCCTGATCAAGCAGGAAATCACCGGCAAGGACGCGGACGCCGCCCTGGGTCGCGCCTTCATCACCGTGAACAAGAACTCGGTGCCGAACGATCCGCGCTCGCCCTTCGTCACCTCCGGTCTGCGTATCGGCACCCCGGCCGTCACCACCCGTGGCTTCCAGGAAGCCGAATGCCGTGAACTGGCCGGCTGGATCTGCGACATCCTCGGCAACATGGGCGACGAGTCGGTGATCGACGCAGTGCGCGAGAAGGTCAAGGCCGTCTGCGCCCGCCTGCCGGTGTACGGCAAGTAAGATGCAAGCCTCCCCCTCTCCCCCAGGGAGAGGGTCGGGGTGAGGGAAAACCCAAAGAACGAGCCCCGACCAATCGGCCGGGGCTCGTTGCACTTCCAGAAAGATCGTCAAGGCAGCCAAGCCTGTTCTTGCCGCAGGCCAGAAGACCCCGGAAACGAAAAACCCCGGCCAGTGCCGGGGTTTTTCGTTATCAGGCGACAATCAGGCCTTAAAGGACCTGCAGATCGCCCAGTCCATCCAGATAGCGCTCGGCGTCCAGGGCGGCCATGCAGCCGGCACCGGCCGAGGTGATGGCCTGGCGGTAGGTGTGGTCGGCCACGTCACCGGCGGCGAACACGCCCGGCACGTTGGTGGCGGTGGCATTGGCCTCACGACCGCCTTTCACCACCAGGTAGCCATCGTGGCTGTCCAGTTGGCCTTCGAACAGCGCGGTATTGGGCGTATGGCCGATGGCGACGAACAGACCGGCCACCTGCAGCTCCTCGGTGCTGCCGTCGTTGTTCTTCAGGCGCACCCCGGTAACGCCCATGTTGTCACCCAACACTTCGTCGACGCTGGCGTTGAGCTTGAGCGCCATCTTGCCTTCGGCAACCCGGGCGCGCAGCTTGTCCTGCAGGATCTTCTCGGCGCGGAAGGTCTCGCGGCGGTGGATCAGGGTAACCTTGCTGGCGATGTTGGCCAGGTACAGCGCTTCCTCGACCGCGGTGTTGCCGCCGCCGACCACCGCCACCTCGCGATTGCGATAGAAGAAGCCGTCGCAGGTGGCGCAGGCGGACACGCCCTTGCCCATGAAGGCTTCTTCGCTGGCCAGGCCCAGGTAGCGGGCGCTGGCGCCGGTGGCGATGATCAGGGCATCGCAGGTGTAGGTGGCACTGTCACCCTTGAGGGTGTAGGGCTTGCCACCGAAGTCCACGGCATTGATATGGTCGAAAACGATCTCGGTCTCGAAGCGCTCGGCGTGCTCGCGCATCCGCTCCATCAGTGCCGGACCGGTCAGGTCATGGGGATCGCCAGGCCAGTTGTCGACCTCGGTGGTGGTGGTCAGCTGGCCGCCCATCTGCATGCCGGTGATCAGCAGCGGCTTGAGGTTGGCACGAGCGGCATAGACCGCGGCCGTGTAACCGGCCGGACCGGAACCAAGGATGATGAGACGCGAATGGCGCGTGGTGCTGGCTTCAGACATGACATTCTCCCTGCCGGGGTCTCCGGCAGACCAAAGAGTAAAGTGGCCCGTGCGCCGCTGGGGCGCACCGGCCGGTGTTCGTGCGGAGCCGTTCCGCAGCGCTCATCGCTCCTGGCGAGGGCGCGACCGGTGTCGACGGGCGGACACCGGGTCCAAGGATGGGCTCAGCCTAACGGGCATGGCCCTTCCATAGAAGCGAGCATTCTAAATCCAGACCATAGGGCGCGCCTATGTCGACCGCTTCGCCAATGGCGCCCTGAGGTAAGCTGTGCCTTCCCGCCACTCGTCAGGAATGTTCATGGCTGTCGCTCCCCTGTCCGGCTCCGCCTACTTCGCCGAAGGCCTGCGCCTGGTGACCCGCCCCGGCATGCGCCGCTTCGTGGTCATCCCGCTCACCATCAATCTGCTGCTCTACGCCGCCATCCTCACCTTCGCCGTACGGGGCTTCGAAGGCTGGCTGGACCAACTGATGCCGAGCCTGCCCGCCTGGGCCGGCTTCGTCGAATGGCTGCTCTGGCCGCTGTTCGTGCTCTTGCTGCTGGCGATCATCTTCTTCACCTTCACGATGCTGGCCAACCTGGTCGCGGCGCCCTTCAACGGCTTTCTCGCGGAAAAGGTCGAAGTGCTGGTGCGCGGGCAGGATGATTTCCCATCCTTCAATCTCACCGAGTTGGTCACCATGGTGCCGCGCACCTTGCAGCGTGAAGTGCGCAAGCTGGGCTACTACCTGCCACGCGCCCTGGGGCTGCTGGTGCTGACCTTCATCCCCGGCCTCAACCTGATCGCCGCGCCGCTGTGGATCCTGTTCGGCGTCTGGATGATGGCGGTGCAGTACATCGACTTCCCCGCCGACAACCACAAGCTGGATTTCCGCAGCATGCTCGCCTGGCTGCGTACCCGCCGCCTGCGCTGCCTGGGCTTTGGCGGCGTGACCTACCTGGCGCTGCTGGTGCCCGGCCTGAACGCCCTGTTCATGCCTGCCGCCGTGGCCGGGGCGACGCTGTTCTGGGTACGTGAAGGGGGCGACAAGGCATTGGTGGTGCGCTCTTGATCGCCCGGATCGTTGGGCTTCGGCGATAAGGCCACCTCAGCCCAACCTACGGCTATCCTCCACGTAGGTTGGGTTGAGCGCAGCGAAGCCCAACACCCCCAACTCCCGATCGTTGGGCTTCGGCGATAAGGCCACCTCAACCCAACCTACGGCTATCCTCCACGTAGGTTGGGTTGAGCGCAGCGAAGCCCAACATCCCCAGCTCCCGATTGTTGGGCTTCGGCGATAAGGCCACCTCAACCCAACCTACGGCTATCCTCGCGTAGGTTGGGTTGAGCGCAGCGAAGCCCAACAATTCCGGACTACCACGCCGGATACTACAGTTTCCAGCTGTTGGGCTTCGGCGACGGAGCCGCCTCAACCCAACCTACGACACGTCCCGCTCTTCACGGACTCCAGAAACGACAACGCCCGTGCCGGCAAGGCCGGACACGGGCGTTGTAGGAGCCTGTTGCCAGGCTTAGTGCTGGTGACCACCTTCGCCATGGATGTGACCATGGGCAATTTCTTCGTCGCTGGCGGCACGCACGTTGACCACCTTCACATCGAAGTTCAGGCGCTGACCGGCCAGGGGATGGTTGCCATCGACGGTGACCTGGTCGCCGTCGATGTCACGCACGGTGACGATCTGCATGGCGCCGTCCGGGCCGGAGGCATGGAACTGCATGCCCACTTCCAGCTCGTCCACGCCTTCGAACATTTCCTTGCCCAGGGTGGCGACCAGCTCCGGAGTGTATTCGCCATAGGCGTCTTCCGGCTCGATGGCCACTTTCAGCTCGTCACCGGCCTGCTTGCCGGACAGGGCACGCTCCAGACCCGGAATGATGTTGCCTGCGCCTTGCAGGTACACCAGCGGAGCACCACCAGCGGAGCTGTCGATGACTTCGCCGGCGTCGTTGGTCAGGGTGTAGTCGATGGATACTGCCGTGTTCGCCGCGATCTGCATGGCCAGAACCTTCATGCTGGGAAAAATTTAGGATGACGCATCAGTCTACGCGTCCAACTTAGCAATTGCGAATGCGTTCGGTCAGTCCCCTGGCGCCCGGAGGCATCTGGAGGGCGCCCCTGCAACGGTGCTCGACCGCTCGTCACGCAATTGCCATGGCCGCTTCACGGGGCTGTCATCCCGGCTACCTAGGGTTTGCTGCATACCCACTGCCGGAGCCCTGCCATGCCGATTCCAGTGTCCGCTCCACCCGCGCTGCGCGCCGAACGCCTGTCGACCGCCGCGGACATCCGCGCCGCCCAGCGCCTGCGGGCCTCGGTCTTCGGCAGTACCTACGGCGTGCATTTCGCCGACAATCTCGACCAGGATGCCTTCGATGCCCACTGCCTGCATCTGGGGGTGCGTGACCTGCGCAATGGCGAACTGATCGCCACCACGCGCCTGCTCGACGGCCGTCGGCGCGAGCACCTGGGTAGCCTCTACAGCGAAAGCGAATTCCAGCTGGAGGGTCTGGACACCCTGCAGGGCCCACTGCTGGAAATCGGCCGCACCTGTGTGGCGCCCGGGCATCGCACCGGCGCGGCCATCGCCCTGCTGTGGGCGGAACTGGCCGAGATCATGGCCTGCGGCGACTACCGCTACCTGATGGGCTGCGCCAGCGTGCCCATGGCCGACGGTGGCCTGCAGGCCGCTGCCCTGCTGCGCCAGGCCGCGCGGGACGAGCGCACCCCGGCGATCCGCGCCACTCCACGGCGGCCACTGCCCTTCGTCGCCGTGCCGGATAACCTGGTGGTGCAACTACCGCCCCTGCTCAAGGCCTATCTACGCCTGGGCGCCCAGGTCTGCGGTGCGCCCTGCTGGGATCCGGAGTTCGGCGTGGCCGACGTCTTCATCCTGCTCAAGCGCGAAGACCTCTGCCCGCGCTATGCACGCCACTTCAAGGCCGCGGTATGAGGCGACTGCGCCTCGCCCTGCGCCTCATGCCGGTCCTGGCTGCGCTGCTGCTCGGGGCGTTGTTCGCCCTGACGGTGGCGCTGGCGTCCGCCCTCAGTGGCCGGCCCTGCCTGATGCTGCGCCAGCGACTGACGCGGTGTTTCTTCCAGGCGCTTGCCCAGGCGCTGCGGCTACGCCTGGAGGTGAGTGGCGAGGTGCCGCGCGGCACCCATCTCTGGCTGGCCAATCATGTGTCCTGGCTGGACATCGTCGGCCTCGGCAGCCTAAGACCCCTGAGTTTCCTGTCCAAGGCCGAGGTGGCGGACTGGCCCTTCGCCGGCTGGCTGACGCGCCAGGCCGGTACCCTGTTCATCCGCCGTGGCGCCGAGCGTGGCGATGCCCTCGGCGAGGCCCTGACCACGCGGCTGACCCAGGGCTTGTCGCTGGCGCTCTTTCCCGAGGGCACCACCACCGATGGCAGCGGACTCCGAACCTTTCATGGCCGGCTGCTGAGTCCGGCCATCGCCACCGGCACGCCGCTACAACCCGTGGCCCTGAGCTATTGGCGCCAGGGCACGCGCGACCAGACGGCCGCCTTTATCGGGGAGGACGATCTGGTCAGCCACCTGCTGCGGCTGCTGGACAACGGCGGCACCACCCTGAGGATCGAGCTGCTGCCGCCGATCCTGCCCCAGGGTCGGCCGCGCCAGGTGCTGGCAGGTGAATGCCAGGCGGCCATTGCCGACTGCCTCGGGATTCAACTGGAAACGCGCGCCGCGCGCTCGGCGGCGGCAAAGGCCTGCAGCTGCGGATAGAAGTCGCGAAAATCTGCCAGCAGGCCGTCATAGGCGGCGTCCAGCTCGGCGAAGGCGCCGGCCAGCAGTTCCGGACGCGACAGCCGCCGCGCCATGCCCTCCACCACCCGTTCCAGCACGGCGAAGTCCTGGTAGCTGCCCAGCCAGTCCTGGCGCGCCATCAGGGGGGCGATAGAGGCCAATCGCGGCGGCAGTTCCGGCTCGTCCAGCAGGGTCTGGTAGCAATCCGCGACAAAGCTCGGCAGCGGCTGATCAGCGTAGTCGGGCCAGAGGCGCGCCAGACAGTGATCGAAGAAGACGTCCACCAGCAGGCCGGCCACTCGCCGTCGCGCCGCGGGCAGCCGGGCCTTGGCGCGGATCACCAGGGGGTGGTCATCGGTGTAGACGTCGATGCGCCGATGCAGCCGGATGCCGGCGGCGATCCCGGTTGGCCAGGCGTCCGCCGAACCCTTGACGAAATCGCCATAGAGACTGCCAAGACGGTCTTCGCGGCTGGGGCCGCCCAGGTGCAGGTGAGCGAGATAATTCATCCCACCAGCATACTCCAGCCGCAACCGGGCGGTTTTCCTGGACGACCCGCGGCTGCTAGGCTCGGACCTCCTTCCCCTTCTCCGTTGGAGTCGTCATGCCCGCTCGCGCCGTGTTCCTCGACTATGCCTCCCTCGACCTGGGCGATCTGGACCCGGCCCCGCTGCGTGCGGTGTTCGACGAGCTGGAGCTGTACCCCGCCACCGCCTCGGACGAGATCACCGCGCGACTGGCCGGCGCCCAGGTCGCCATCGTCAACAAGGTGGTGCTGGACGCCCAGACCCTGGCCGCCTGCCCGGAATTGAAACTGGTGCTGGTGAGCGCCACCGGTACCAACAACATCGACCTGGAAGCCGCGCGCGCCCAGGGCGTGCGCGTCTGCAACTGCCAGGGCTATGGCACCGCCTCGGTCGCCCAGCACACCCTGGCGCTGCTGCTGGCCCTGGCCACCCGCTTGCCGGATTACCAAGCGGATATCCGCGCCGGTCGCTGGCAGACCGCCAGTCAGTTCTGCCTGCTCGATCACCCCATCGTCGAGCTGGAGGGCAAGACCCTTGGCCTGCTCGGCCTGGGCGAGTTGGGCAGCGCGGTGAAGCGCCTGGCCGAGGCCTTCGGCATGCAGACCCTGGTGGGTCAGTTGCCCGGCCGTCCGGCGCGCCCTGGCAGCCTGCCGCTGGCCGAACTGCTGCCCCAGGTGGACGCCCTGACGATGCACTGCCCGCTGACCGAGCAGACCCGCGGCCTGATTGGTGCGACGGAACTGGCGGCGATGAAATCCACGGCCTTCCTAGTCAACACCGCACGCGGCGGCATCGTCGACGAACAGGCCCTGGCCGATTGCCTGAGACGCGGCCACCTGGCCGGCGCCGCTACCGATGTACTCAGCGTGGAGCCCCCGCGCGACGGCAATCCGCTGCTGGCCAGCGACATTCCGCGACTGATCGTCACCCCGCACAATGCCTGGGGTAGTCGCGAGGCGCGCCAGCGGATCATCGGCCAGTTGGCCGACAACGCCCAAGGCCATTTCGCCGGCACACCGCAGCGGGTGGTCTGCTAAAGTTCGCGCTTTTTTCGCCAGGTAGCCCCATGGATCCGCGCAGCGAAGTCCTCCTCCGTCATCCCGAGCGCTTCGGCGGCCCCCTGCTGCTGGCGGGGCTACCGGCTGACGACCTGCTCGGCGCCCTGCCCGCGGCCAGTGGCTGGAGTTGGCACGCCGGCGAGGCCGAGCAACTGGCCCGGCGCTATCCGGGACGCTCTCATCTAGGCATCGAACCGCCCCCGGGCGACTTCGCCGGCGCCGTGCTGTTCCTGCCCAAGTCCCGCGAGGCCACCGATTTCCTGCTCACCGCCCTGACTCGCTGCCTGCCGGCCGACGGCAGCCTCTATCTGGTCGGCGAAAAGAAGGGCGGTATCGAACGCGCTGCGCGCCAGCTGGGTGCCTTCGGCAAGGCCAGCAAGCTCGACAGTGCTCGGCACTGCCAACTGTGCGTGGTGCAAGGCCCGCATACCGAGGCCGACCCGCGTCCGGACGCCTGGCTGCAACGCCAGCAGCTGGCCCGGGCCGGGGCGAACCTTGAGATCTTCAGCCTGCCGGGGGTGTTCAGCCATGGGCGGCTGGACGTAGGCACGGCGCTGCTGCTGGAGCAGCTGGATGGCTTGCCTGAAGGTGCGGTGCTCGACTTCGGCTGCGGCGCGGGCGTGGTCGGCGCCACCCTGGCCCGCCGCTATCCCGCCAGCACCCTGCATCTGCTGGACGTGGACGCCTTCGCCGTCGCCAGCAGTCGTCAGACCCTGGCGGCCAACGGCCTGACTGGAACGGTGATCGCGGGTGATGGCATCGCCGCGGCGCCCACCGGGCTCGCCGCCATCGTCAGCAATCCGCCCTTCCACAGTGGCGTGAAGACCGACTATCGCACCACCGAGACCCTGCTGGCCGACGCGGTACACCATCTGCGCCCCGGCGGCGAGCTGCGCCTGGTGGCCAACAGCTTTCTGCGCTATCCCCCATTGATCGAGGCTGCCTTCGGCAACTGCCGTACCCTGGCCGAGCGGGACGGCTTCAAGGTCTATAGCGCGCGGCGGCGGTAACGCTGTTGGGCTTCGCTGTGCTCGCCCCAACCTACGCGGCATCCGTAGGTTGGGTTGAGACGGCTCCATCGTCGAAGCCCAGCAGGCGCGGCCGAACCGCGGCAATGTTACCCCCGTAGTACCCAACCAGTACCCTCTCCCCTTGGGAGAGGGTTGGGGTGAGGGAAACCGCCACCCCTAGCCAAAACCTCACCCCTTCTTCGCTGCCTCATACAACGGCATCACCTTGGGAATCGCCGCCTGCAACGCCTTGGTGCGGTTGGCGTCGGACGGGTGGGTGCTGAGGAATTCCGCCGGCTGCTTGCCCTGGCTGGCCTGGGCCATCTTCTGCCAGAGGGTGATGGCGGCGTTGGGGTTGTAGCCGGCGCGGGCCGAGAGCTCCAGGCCAATGAGGTCGGCCTCGTTCTCGTTGCCACGGCTGAACGGCAGGGTCAGGGCCACCTGGGACACCTGGTCGGCCAGTTGCATGCCGCCCTGGCCGACACCCAGCAGGGCGCCGCCGAGGTTCTCGCCCATCTGGATGGCATAGGCCCGCGACATCTGCTCACGGCTGTGCTCGCGCAGGGCGTGGGCGATCTCGTGGCCCATCACCGCCGCCAGTTCGTCGTCGGTCAGCTTGAGCTGATCGATGAGGCCGCTGTAGACGAAGATCTTGCCGCCCGGGCCGCAGTTGGCGTTGAGCTCGTCGCTCTGCACCAGGTTGACCTGCCAGTCCCAGTTCACCGCGTCCGGGCGGAAGGCCGTGGTCTGCGGGATCAGGCGCTTGGCGATGGCCGCGACGCGCTTGCCGTCGGCGCTGTCATTGGCCAGCTTGCCGGCGGACTTGGCTTCGCTGACCGTCTTGGCATAGGACTGGGCGTACATCTGGTTGACCTGCTGCTCGGACAGCATGCTGAACATGTACTGCTTGCGCTGCACCCCGACCGCGCCACCCGAGGTGGTGTTGACGGTCTGGCAGGCGACCAGTAGCAGGCTCAAGGACAGGCCCGCGAGGGGAAGAACACGGCGCATGGGAATCTCCAGGTATCGAGGCGGATACAGCATAGAGAGGGGCGTCACGCGCGGCAACGTTCGTGCGCAGGCGACCGGAGGCCTCAATGGATCGTCAGCGCCGCCGATAGCCACGGCATTGAATGCCCTCCGGAGTCCCCGATGAGTTCCAGATCCATCCGCACCTCCATCACCCTGCTGGCCGGCGCCTGCATCCTGGTGGTGGTGATCGCCCTGATCGCCTATACCCTGCTCGCCGGTCAGCGGACCCGCACGCTGGTCGATACCCATACCGAGGCCCTGGCCGCCACTGCCGCGGAGGCCCAACTGACCGCGGAAGCCGAAGCCGTGGGCAACCAGCTGCAGCGCCAGCTGGACGTCCCCCTACAACTCGCCAACCAGCTGGCGCAGCTCAACGTGGCCATGGGCAGCGGTGGCGACCAACAGGTCGACCTGGATCGCCAGAGTCTGGTCCGGCTGCTGGGCCAGACCCTCAAACGCCAGCCCGGCCTGCTCAGCCTCTATACCGTCTGGGAGCCTAATGCCATCGATGGCCAGGACGAGCGCCATCGCGGCGACGCCGCGGCCGGTTACGATGAGCAGGGCCGCTTCACCCCCTGGTGGCACAAGACCCTCGATGGCGACGTGACGGTGGAGCCGATCGGCCCGACCGTGGAAAGCCAGACCCGGCTGCCGTCGGGCGTGCGCGAAGGCGAGTACTACCTCTGCCCGCGGGAGTCCCGTACCACCTGCGTGCTCGACCCCATGCCCGATACCGTCAACGAACAACAGGTGCTGATCGCCTCCTTCAACGTACCCATCCTGGTCGGTGGCGCCTTCAAGGGCGTGGTCGGCGCCGACGTGCCACTGGACTTCATCCAGCGCCAGCTGGTCAAGGCCAATGGCCGTCTCTATGGCGGCGTGGGGCGCATGGCCCTGGTGGCCGGCAAGGGCACCCTGGTCGCCTACACTGCCGACGCCGCCCAGCTGGGCAAGCCGGCCGAACCGGTGCTGGGCGCAACCCTGGCCGGTCTCAAGGACCTTGGCGAGGGCGTCACGCGCCGTTTTGATGCCAAAAGCGAGCGCTACCAGGTCTATCTGCCGCTGCGCTTCACCGGCGACGACCGTCAGGTCTGGACACTGATCATCGAGCTGCCCCGCGAAGCGGTGCTGGCCGATCTCTACAGCCTCAAGGAAACCCTGGGCACGCAGAGACACCAGGACGTGATCGGCATGCTGCTGGTGGGCCTGGCGGTCGCCGGCGCCGGCCTGTTGGTGCTCTGGTTGATCAGCCTGCGCATTGCCCGTCCGCTGCGGCAGATGGTCGCCATGCTCGACGCCATCGGCCAGGGCGATGGCGACCTGACGCAGCGCCTCGCCACTGATCGCCGTGACGAGGTCGGGGCCATGGCCGGCGGCTTCAACAGCTTCCTGGCGTCGCTGCAGAACCTCATCGGCCAGCTGGTCCGCTCGGTGGGCGAAGTGGCCACGGCGGCCGACCACACCTCCCATATCGCCCAGCGCACCCGCGACGGCGTGGAGCGGCAGTTGCAGGAGATCGACCAGCTGGCGACCGCCATGCAGGAGATGACCGCTACCGCGCAGGACGTGGCAGGTAATGCCGGCCGCGCAGCGCGCGCCGCCACCGAGGCGGACGGCGCGGTCAACGAAGGTCAGCGGCTGGTGCAGCAGAACGTCGCCAGCAGCACCGCCCTCGCCCAGGAGATCGAACGCGCGGTGGACCAGGTCCGCCGGGTCGCCGAGGACAGCGAGAACATCGGCTCCATCCTCACCACCATCAACGGCATCGCCGAGCAGACCAATCTGCTGGCGCTCAACGCCGCCATCGAGGCGGCGCGGGCCGGCGAACAGGGCCGTGGCTTCGCGGTGGTGGCCGACGAGGTGCGCAACCTGGCACAGAAGACCCAGGTCGCCACTGGCGAGATCCAGGCGATGATCCAGCGTCTGCAGCAGGGCACCCGCGAGGCGGTGACGGTGATGCAGAGCAGCGGCGCCCAGACCAGCACGCAGGTCGCCCAGACCGAGGCCACCCGTCGCGCCCTGGACACCATCCTGGCGGCCGTGAGCGAAATCACCACCATGAACCTGCAGATCGCCAGCGCGGCGGAAGAGCAAAGCGCGGTGGCCGAAGACATCAATCGCAACGTGGTCAACATCGGCCAGAGCGCCCAGGCGGTTCACGGCGAAGCCGACAGCGCCTCGCGTGCCGGCCAGCAGCTGCGCGAGCTGGCCGAGCAGCAACGCCAGCTGGCGGGACGTTTCCGCGTCTAGCAGCGCGACCCTCGCGCCCCCTCTCCCCTTGGGCGAGGGCTGGGGTCAAGGCCGGGTCACCACCCGGCCCCCTCGACACCTTGGCGTTCGTCGGCAGGGCTACCCGGCCAAAACCCTAAAGGGGGAGCGGTGCACTGCCGATAGCCTGGCGCCACCCAAGCACTGGAGTGCTCTCGATGTCTTTCCGCTCAGTTCGTACGACCATCACGCTGCTCTCGGGGAGCTGCATCCTGGCCGTCGTCATGGCGCTCGTCGGTTATGTGCTCTTTGCCGGCATGCGTACCCAGAGCCTGGTCGACACCCATACCGCCCAGCTTGCCGAACGTGCCGCCCAGGCCCGACTGGACGCCCAGGCCCAGGCGATCGCCGGCAACCTGATGCAGAAGCTGGACCTGCCGCTCACCGTCGCCCGCGGCATCGCCCAGCTCAATGCCCAGGCCGACAGCAGTGCTGAACGACACCTGAAGATCGACCGCGACGGCCTCTCCAACCTGCTTCAGGAAACCCTGCTCGACAATCCCGAACTGCTCGATGTCTATGCGGGCTGGGAGCCCAATGCCTTCGACGGCGCGGATGCCCAGTACGTCGGACGCAGCGAAGCCGGCTATGACGCCACGGGTCGCTTCATGCCCTGGTGGTATCGCACGCCCGAGGGCGGGCTGAAGGTGGAACCGTTGGGACCGACCATGGAGAGCCAGACCATCCTGCCTACCGGGGTCCGCGAGGGTGAGTACTATCTCTGCCCGCGGCAGCGTCTCAAACCCTGCATCGTCGACCCGGCACCCTACGAGATGAATGGGCAGAAGATCCTGATGTCCTCCTTCAATGTGCCCATCCTGGTCAAGGGCGCTTTCAAGGGCGTGGTCGGCGCCGATCTGTCCCTGGCCTTCATCCAGGAACAGCTCAAGCAGGCCAATGCCGGACTCTACGACGGCGCCGGCAGCATGGCACTGGTCGCCAACCGCGGCACCCTGGTGGCCTATACCCGGGATCCCAAGGCACTTGGCGAGCCGGCTACACAGATTCTCGGCGACGCCGCCCAGGGCCTGGCGCAACTCGGCGACGGCGTGACCCGCCGCTTCGACAGCCAGCACGACCTCTACCAGGTGTACCTACCCCTGCGCCTGGGCAGCGATGCCACCACCTGGACACTGATCCTGCAGCTGCCCCGTGCCGCGGTGCTCAGCGACCTGCAGCTCCTGCAACAGGCCCTCGGCGAGCAACGCCGCACCGACATGATCGGCATGCTGCTGGTGGGCCTGCTGGTAGCCGGCGGCGGCCTGCTGCTGCTCTGGCTCATCAGCCTGCGTATCGCCCGACCCCTGCGGCAGATGGTGGCCATGCTCGACGACATCGCCAAGGGCGATGGGGACCTGACCCAGCGGCTGACGGTCAATCGCCGGGACGAACTTGGCGCCATCGCGACTGGCTTCAATGCCTTCCTCGGCTCCCTGCAGCACCTTATCGGTCAGCTGGTGCACTCGGTTGGCGACGTGAACGCGGCTGCCAGCCAGACCACCGACATCGCCCAGCGCACCCGCGACGGCGTCCAGCGTCAGCTGCAGGAAATCGATCAGGTGGCCACCGCCATGCAGGAGATGACGGCTACCGCCCAGGACGTCGCCAGCAATGCCGGCCGCGCCGCTCAGGCCGCCACCCAGGCCGACAAGGCGGTCGGCGAAGGCCAGCGCGTGGTCCAGCAGAACGTTCGTGACTGCACCAGGCTGGCCGAGGAAATCGAGCGTGCCGTGACTCAGGTACGCCTGGTAGCGGACGACAGCGAGAACATCGGGTCCATCCTCACCACCATCAACGGTATCGCCGAACAGACCAACCTGCTGGCGCTCAACGCGGCCATCGAGGCGGCCCGGGCTGGCGAGCAGGGCCGCGGCTTCGCCGTGGTGGCCGACGAGGTGCGCACCCTGGCGCAAAAGACCCAAATCGCCACTGGCGAGATTCAGAGCATGATCCAGCGCTTGCAGAGCGGCACCCGCGACGCCGTGGCGCTGATGCAGGACAGTCATGCCCAGACCGACAATCAGGTGGAACAGACCCAGGCCGCCAGCCGGGCTCTGGAGGTCATTCTCGCGGCTGTCGGCGAGATCACCGAGATGAATCTGCAGATCGCCAGCGCGGCCGAGGAACAGAGCGCCGTGGCCGAGGACATCAACCGCAACGTGGTCAACATCGGCCAGGCGGCCAATGGCGTACACGACCAGGCGGATCAGGCTTCACGTGCCGGCGGTCATCTGAGCGAACTGGCCGAGCGGCAGCACCAGTTGGCGGCGCGCTTCAAGGTCTGACTACAACGGCGTCAAACACTCCGGTCCATCCACCTCGGGCCGGTTGACGATGTCCGCCAGCACCCGCTCGCGCAGCGGCATGCCGCCGGTCGCCAGCACTTCCTGCAGGGCCTCGGGAGAACTCTCCGGATCCTGCCAGAGGGCACGGCCCGCCTCGTCGAGCAGAATGGGGCGGCGCAGCGGGCCGGCCGCCTGGGTGACCATGGCCACCGACAGCCAGAGCTGATCGCCGGCCGGATAGGCCTCCCAGAGCGCGGCGAACCAGGCCAGGGGCTCGCCATTAAGCATCCAGTAGGGTCGCTTGCGGTGGTTGCCACGCCATTCATAGAAGCCATTGGCCGGCAGCAGGCAGCGCCGCAGGCGAAAGGCCTCGCGAAACATCGGCTGGGTAGCCAGGCTTTCAGCACGGGCATGGGTAGGGGTGCGGGAAAGATCGGTAAGCCAGGGGGGCGTCAGTCCCCAGCGGCCACTGTCGAGACGCTCGCCCTCCTCCGTGCGCCGCTGCAGCAGCACCTGCTGATGGGGGGAGATGTTCCAGCGCGGCGGATGCCGTTCAGGCAACCCCGGCAGCGCGGCGAATTCGGTGGGCCAGCGGAACAGGGCGTAGCGTCCGGACATGAAAACCTTTCAACAGATGAGGATGCCCTGCTCGGGGGAGGGATCCTCTCCCGGCAGGGGCGTGGCGGCATTGTACGCGGCGATCAGTGCCTGCGCGCGCTGGGCTTCCTCGTCCTCGACCAGCAGACCGAGCAGCCCCACCGCCGGCAGGTCACCGATGCCTCCGAGCAGATGGCGACCGGCGAGGAAACCACTGATGCCCTCGCTGGCGAGCACGGCCAGGAGCAGTTCGCCCTCGTGCAGCGACCCCGGCTCATAGATGCGGCGCATCAGTCATCCTCCCGCCGAACCTCGAGATTCCAGTCCTCGCCGTCGGTGTGCAGCCCGAAGCGGATCGGTCGGCAGCAGACTTCGCAGTCTTCGTAGTAGTCCTGATCACCGCCGCTGAGGTCGAGCACCACCTCGCCCGGTTCGCCGCAATAAGGGCAATCGTATTCCTGGCTTTCCAGCATCTGCCTGTACTCCTTGACCGCCAACCTGCCGCCCATCCGGCCCCTGGCGCTTGCATCTGGCGCCACGCCCACTACTATGGCCGCCGGAATTTCTACAAGAGAACACCATGGGCGAGTTCGAAGCCATTCGACCCTATAACGACGCGGAAGTCCCCGGGGTTCTGGCCCGCCTGATCGACGACGACCACTTCATCGGCATCCTTGCCGGCTACCGGTTCCCGCGCCTGTCCAAGGGACTCGGCTGGGTAGTGCGCCCCCTGCTGCGCACGCGCCTGCGCCAGGAACTGAGTGGTATCCAGAGCGTCGCGGCGCTGCAGGACAAGCTCGAACCCTATGTGGATCGCGCCATCGAGAAGGCCTCGGACGGCGTCACCTACTCGGGCATCGACCAGCTGCGCAGCGGCCGCGCCTATCTGTTCCTGGCCAACCACCGCGACATCGTGATGGACCCGGCCTTCGTCAACTATGCCGTCTACCACGCCGGCCTGCCAACGCCGCGCATCGCCATCGGCGACAACCTCCTGCAGAAGCCCTTCGTCAGCGACCTGATGCGGCTGAACAAGAGCTTCATCGTGCACCGCTCCATCAGCAGCCGGCGCGAAAAGCTGGCGGCGTACCAGAACCTGTCCGCCTACATCAATCATTCGATCCGCCAGGACGGCCAGTCCATCTGGATCGCCCAGGCCGAGGGCCGGGCCAAGGACGGCGACGACCGCACCGATTCGGCCATCCTCAAGATGTTCCACATGAGCTGCAAGGACGAGCCCTTCGCCGAGCTGGTCAAGGCGCTCAACATCGTGCCGGTATCCATCAGCTACGAATTCGATCCCTGCGACCAGGCCAAGGCCCGCGAACTGCACATCCGCGCCACCACCGGCAGCTATACCAAGGCGCCGGGCGAGGATGACGTCAGCATCGCGCTGGGCATCACCGGCTACAAGGGGCGGGTGCACGTTGCCTTCGGCGAGCCGGTCAGTGGCGAGTTCGAGGATGCCAAGGCGCTGGCCCAGGAGATGGATCGGCAGATCCTCGGCAACTACCGGCTGTTCCCTGCCAGCTATCTGGCCTATGCCGCCTGGGATGGCCGCGATGCGGAGCTGGCCGTACCCGCCGTGGACGCCCTGTTTCCGGCCGAGGAGATCGAGGTCGCCCGTGCCGAGTGGGAAAGACGCCTGGCCGAATGCCCGGCGGACCACCGCGCCCAGCTGGTGCGCCAGTACGCCCAGCCGGTGCTGAACAAGTACCGCGTCCTGGCCGGTCTGGAATAGCCCACGCGCGCTCATGAAAAAGCCCGGCACGAGCCGGGCTTTTTCATGAGCGGTCGCGGCTCAGTGGCCGCTGAGCACCTGTACCACGGTCGGGTCCTTGAACACCCGGGTCAGGGCATCGCTCAGGACATCGCTGACCAGCTTGGTGTTGGCTTCGGCATTGGGGGCCATGCCAAAGCGCTGGTTGAGACTGGCACCATAGCGGCCCTTGTAGCCGCGCTGGCTGTTGCGCACCTCGACCTGGAAGGCCGCGGCGACGTCGGACGCGGTGACGTACAGCTCCTTGGGCGACTGATAGTTCAGCTCGGCCAGGGTCAGGGTCAGCTGGGGCGCGCCCGGGCCGGCATTGGGTGATGGGGTGAAGCCCATCTGGCGCACGGCCTTCTCGGCTTCCGCCTGCAGCTTGGGAATCACGTCCTGGGTCTGTACTACCACCACACTGGTGTCGGGATAGAGACCGCCGCGGGTGCCCAGGGTGAAGGAGGAACGCCCGTCGACCACCCGGACCGAGACCGGCTGGCCCTGGCCGACCGGGGCGATGGGCGCGGTGATCTGGGGTTGCGGACTCAATTGCTGGGGGCTGCTGGCACAACCGACCAGGGTCAGACCAGTGGCGGCGAGCAGGCCGAGCAACAGGCGATAGCGCATGCAGAGACTCCGGAAGAAAGGGACAGGGGGCAGTATACCCAGCCCCTCACCGGCGTCGATAGACCGGGCCTCCGGACAAAGAAACGCCGGCACGAGGCCGGCGTCGCTCAGACCAGGTGTTATGGCTTGGTCGCCAGCGGCGGCCGGGTCTGGCTGCGTTCCAGCCAGCCACCGCCGAGGGCCTTGTACAGGGTGACCTCGCTGTTGAGCTGGTTGAGTCGGTCGGTGATCAACTGCTGCTGAGCGCTGTACAGCGAGCGCTGGGCGTCGAGTACCGTGAGGTAGTTGTCGATGCCCTGCCGATAGCGCAGGTTGGCCAGGTCGTAGTACTCCTGGCTGGCCTGCACCAGGTCCTGCTGGGCCTGCAGCTGGTCGTCGTAGGTGCCCTTCGCCGCCAGGGCATCGGCCACTTCGCGGAAGGCGGTCTGGATCGCCTTCTCGTAGGTGGCGACGTTGATGTCCTTCTGGATCTTGGCCGCATCCAGGCTGGCCTTGAGGCTGCCGGCGGTAAAGATCGGGATGTTGATGCTCGGCGAGAAGGTCCAGTAGCCAGAGCCGGCGTCGAACAGGCCATTGAGATCCCGGCTGGCCGTGCCGCCCTGGGCGGTCAGGCTGATGCGCGGGAAGAAGGCCGCCCGGGCCGCGCCGATATTGGCGTTGGCGGCGCGCAGCTGCAGCTCGGACTGGAGGATGTCCGGACGCTTCTGCAAGAGATCCGACGGCAGGTTGGCCGGCAGGTCGGCGAGCAGGTCCTTGCCATCCAGGCCCTTGCCTTGTGGCAGGTCCGCCGGGATCGAGGTGCCCAGCAGCAGGGTCAGGGCGTTGCGATCCTGGGCCACCTGGCGGGTGTACTGCGCCAGATTCGCCCGTGCCCCTTCCAGGGCGGTACGCGCCTGACGCAAGTCCAGGCCGCTGGCCACGCCGTTCTCGACGGTCTGCCGGGTCAGGTCGTAGGAGCGCTGGTAGGCGGCAAGGGTCTCGCGGGTCACCTGCAGCATGCGCTGGTCGGTGAGCCAGGCGTAGTAGGCATTGGCCACTTCGGACACCAGCGAGATCTGGGTGCTGCGGCGCCCTTCGCTGGTGGCGAAGTAGTTGAGCAGCGCCTGCTCGCTGAGGCTGCGCAGGCGGCCGAACAGGTCCAGCTCATAGGAGGTGAAGCCCAGGGTCACGCTGTACTGGCTGCTGATGCTGCCACCCCCTCCGCCGCCCGCGCCGTTGGCACTGTTGCCGGCGAGCAGTTCGCGGATGGCGGAGACCTGGCTCAGGTCTTCCGGCTGACGGGAACGGGTACCGGTGCCGCTGACGCCGATATCGGGAAACAGCTCGGCGCGCTGCACGCGGTACTGCGCCTGGTAAAGCCGCACGTTCAGAGCGGCCTGGCGCAGGTCGCGGTTGTTGTCCAGCGACAGCTGGATCAGCCGTTGCAGCGCCGGGTCGCGATAGAAATCGCGCCAGCCGATGTCCGCCGCCTGCTGGTCGCGATTGACCGTGAGGGCATCGTAGGCCTGGCCGTGGGGCCAGGCATTCTCCACCGGTGCATTGGGCCGCTGGTAATCGGGGATCAGGCTGCAGCCGGAGACGGCCAGCATGCCCACGACCACCGCCAAGACAGACTTCTTCATATCAGTGTCCTTCCTTGCCATGGGCTTCCTGGTCCTTGCTGGCCTTGTCCTTGAACAGGCTGCTGACCACCACGTAGAACATGGGAATCCAGAAGATTGCCAGGACCGTGGCTGTGAGCATGCCGCCGATCACGCCGGTACCGACCGCGTGCTGGCTGCCGGAGCTGGCGCCCGAGGAGATCGCCAGGGGCACCACGCCCAGGATGAAGGCCATGGAGGTCATGATGATGGGCCGCAGGCGCATGCGCGAGGCTTCCACCGCCGCATCGACGATGTTCTTGCCGCCCTCGTGCAGCTCCTTGGCGAATTCCACGATCAGGATGGCGTTCTTCGCCGCCAGGCCAATGGTCGTCAACAGACCGACCTGGAAGAAGACGTCGTTGGCCAGGCCACGGAAGTAGGTGGCCAGCAAGGCCCCCACCACCCCCAGCGGCACCACCAGGATGACCGCGATCGGGATCGACCAGCTCTCGTACAGCGCCGCCAGGCAGAGGAACACCACCAGCAGCGACAGCGCATAGAGCGCCGGCGCCTGGGAGCCGGACAGCCGTTCCTCGTAGGACAGACCGGTCCAGGCGATGCCCACGCCCTGCGGCAGGTCCTTGGCCATGCGCTCGATCTCGGCCATGGCGTCACCGGTGCTGTAGCCAGGCGCGGCGGAACCGAGGATCTCCAGCGAGGAGATGCCGTTGTAGCGCTCCAGCTTGGGCGACCCGTAGATCCATTCGCCGCGGGCGAAGGCCGACACCGGCACCATCTCACCTGAGCCGTTGCGCACGTACCACTTGTTGAAGTCCTCGGGGTTCATCCGCGCGCTGGCTTCGCCCTGCAGGTACACCTTCTTCACCCGACCGCGGTCGATGAAGTCGTTGACGTAGCTGGAGGCCCAGCCGATGGACAGGGTCTGGTTCACGTCGCTCTGCGACAGGCCCAGGGCACGCACCTTCTCGTCGTCGACGATGAGCTTGAATTGCGGCTCGTCGTTGAGGCCGTTGGGACGGGTCTGCATCAGCTTGGAATTCTGCGCGGCCATGCCGAGCAGCTGGTTACGGGCGGCCATGAGCGCCTCGTGACCGATGCCGCCCTGGTCCTGCAGATAGAAGTCGAAGCCGGTAGCGTTACCCAGCTCCAGTACCGCCGGCGGCACGATGGCGTAGACGATGGCGTCCTTGATGCCCGACAGGTAGCCCATGGCCCGACCGGCCACGGCGCTGGCACCGTCGCGCGCATCCGGGCGCTCTTCCCAGGGCTTGAGCTGGATGAACGCCAGGCCCGAACTCTGGCCGCGACCGGCGAAGTTGAAGCCGTTGACGGTGAACATCGAGCTGACCGCGCTCGAGTCGTTCTTCATCATCATCTCGCGCATGGTGTCGAGCACCTTCTGCGTCCGCTCGGCAGTGGAGCCCGGCGGCGTGGTGACCTGGGCGAAGATCACGCCCTGGTCCTCTTCCGGCAGGAAGGACGACTGGATACGGGTGAACAGGAACACCATGACGCCGACGATCAGCACATAGAGCAGCAGGAAGGGCACCTTGTGGCGGATCACGGCGGCCACGCTGCGCTCGTAACGGTGCTGACCGTTTTCGAACTTGCGGTTGAACCAGCCGAAGAAACCGCGCTTCTCGTGGTGCCCCTGCTTGACCGGCTTGAGCATGGTGGCGCACAGCGCCGGCGTCAGGATCAGGGCCACCAGCACCGACAGCACCATCGAGGAGACGATGGTGATGGAGAACTGGCGATAGATCACCCCGGTGGAGCCACCAAAGAAGGCCATGGGCACGAACACCGCCGACAGCACCATGGCGATACCCACCAGGGCGCCCTGGATCTGGCCCATGGACTTGCGCGTCGCCTCCTTGGGCGAAAGGCCCTCCTCGGCCATCACCCGCTCGACGTTTTCCACCACCACGATGGCGTCGTCCACCAGCAAGCCGATGGCGAGCACCATGCCGAACATGGTCAGGATGTTGATGGTGAAACCGGCGGCCAGCAGCACCGCGAAGGTGCCCAACAGGACCACGGGCACGGCGATGGTGGGAATCAGGGTGGCCCGGAAGTTCTGCAGGAACAGGAACATCACCAGGAACACCAGCAGGATCGCCTCGCCCAGGGTCTTGACCACCTCGTGGATGGAGGCGGTCACCACTGGGGTGGTGTCATAGGGATAGACCACTTCCATGCCCGGGGGCATGAACGGCTTGAGGCGGTCGATAGTGGCATGGACCGCCTTGGCGGTGTCCAGGGCGTTGGCCCCGGTGGCCAGACGCAGGGCCATGCCGGACGCCGGCTTGCCGTCGAACTGGGCATCGATGGAATAGTTCTCGCCGCCCAATTCCACCCGCGCCACGTCGCGTAGCCGGACCTGGGCCCCGCTCTGGTCCACCTTGAGGAAGATCTTGCCGAATTCCTCGACGCTGGTCAGACGGGTCTTGCCGATGATGGTGGCGTTGAGCTGCTGTCCCGGCACCGCCGGCAGGCCACCGAGCTGACCGGAGGCGATCTGCACGTTCTGGCTCTGGATGGCGGCGCTGACATCGACCGGGGTGAGCTGGTACTTCACCAGCTTCTGCGGATCGAGCCAGATGCGCATGGCGTACTGGGCGCCAAACACCTGGAAGTCACCGACACCAGTGGTCCGGGCGATGGGATCACGCATGTTGGAGACGATGTAGTTGGACAGGTCTTCCTTGGTCAGGGAGCCATCCATGGACACCAGGCCCACCACCATCATGAAGTTGCGCTGGTACTTGGCGACGCGCATGCCCTGCTGCTGGACTTCCTGCGGCAGGAGCGGCGTCGCCAGCTGCAGCTTGTTCTGCACCTGGACCTGCGCGATATCGGGGTTGGTGCCCTGGTTGAAGGTCACGATGATGGTCATGCTGCCGTCGGAGTTGGACTCCGAGGAGATGTACCTGAGGTTGTCGATCCCGTTCATCTGCTGTTCGATGACCTGGACCACGGTGTCCTGCACTGTCTGCGCCGAGGCGCCCGGATAGGACACCTGGATCGATACCGCCGGTGCGGCGATGTTCGGGTACTGGTTGATCGGCAGATTGAGGATCGACAGGATGCCGGCGAGCATGATCACCAGGGCGATTACCCAGGCGAAAATGGGCCGGTCGATGAAGAACTTGGACATCGGGCGCTCCCCTTACTGACCCTGACCCGCCGGCTTCTGCTCGGCGGAGGCGATGTTGCTCGCCGGCTTGGCGGTGACGGTGGCACCCGGTTTGATCTTTTGCAGGCCCTCGGTGATGACCTTGTCACCGGCCTTGAGGCCATCGGTGACCAGCCAGTCGGAACCGACGGTACGCTCGGTCTTGAGTACCCGTTGCTCGACCTTGCCCTCGCCGTTGACCACCATGGCGGTGGGCTGGCCCTTGAGGTTGCGGGTCACGCCCTGTTGCGGTACCAGCAGGGCATTCTGGCGCACTCCGGACTGCAGCTGGGCACGCACGAACATGCCGGGCAGCAGCAGCTTGTCGGGGTTGGGGAATTCGGCGCGGATGGTCACCGAGCCGGTGCCCTGATCCACCGACACCTCGGCGAACTTGAGCTTGCCGGGACGGCTATAGGCGCTACCGTCCTCCAGCATCAGCTTGACCTCGGCGGCGTTCTCGCCCTGCACCTTCTGCAGCTGACCGCTGTCCAGCTCGCGACGCAGGCGCAAGAGGTCGGTGGCGGACTGGGTCACGTCGACATAGATGGGGTCCAGCTGGGTGATGCTGGTCAGGGCGGTGGTCTGGTCGGCGGTGACCAGGGCGCCTTCGGTCATCATCGAGCGACCGATGCGCCCGGAGATGGGCGCGGCGACCTTGGTGTAGGCCAGGTTGATCTCGGCGTTGCGCAGGGCGGCCCTGGCCGATTCCACCTGGGCTTCGTTCTGCCGCTGCATGGACAGCGCATCGTCGGCTTCCTGCTTGCTGATCGCCTGCTCCTTGACCAGGGCGCCATAGCGCTGGGCCTTGAGCCGGTTGGAGGCGAGCGTGGCCTGCGCCTGGGCCAGGGAGGCCTTGGCGGAATTGACGTTGGCCTCGTAGGTGCGCGGATCGATCTGATAGAGCTGGGTGCCGGCCTTCACGTCGGCGCCTTCGGTGAAATAGCGCTTGAGCAGGATGCCGCTCACCTGGGGACGGACCTCGGCGATGCGGAAGGCGGCGGTACGCCCGGGAAGTTCATCGGTCAGGGTCACGGTGCGAGGTTCCATCGTCACCACCCCGACTTCCGCGGGCTTCTGCTGCTGTTGCTGCTGGTCCTTGTTGTCCTGCTTGCCGCAGGCACCCAGGGCCAAGGCTACGGCCAGCAGGGCGGGAGCGAAAAAGGCATGCGCCGGCTTGATCTGCATATCAAAAGTCCTTGAAAGCTGGGAAATGAGCATGCGCAGCGCGCCTTGTGGATCCGCACCGGCTCGAGCATAGGAATTATTATCAGACAAATATACTTACGTTCACGACTGTTTGTAAATAACCCAAGTGCCATGCTCGGGTATCTCGCCGGGTGCTCCGACGCTCGTGAAAAAGGCCATGCTGACAAAACCGGGCCCGTGCGACGACCTCGGTAGCAGACCATGAGGCAGGAGCCGAGTTCTGCCGGGAAATTTCCCTGGCGTCCACTCCATCGCCAAAAACGACCAGCCACAAAAATGCCGGACGAATCCGGCATTTTTGGTTACAACCTGAGGGCGTCCCGTTACTGGCGCACGCCTTCGAAGGACAGCATGAATTCCACTTCCTGGGACTTGGGACCAAGGTCCTTCTGGATGTTGAAATCCTTGAGCTTGAGGGTGGTGGTGCCCTCGAAGCCGGCGCGGTAGCCACCCCACGGGTCCTTGCCCTCGCCCATGAAGTGGGCCTTGATGGTGACCGGCTTGGTCACGCCGTTCAGGGTCAGGTTGCCAGTAACGTCGGCGGTGCCGTCGCCGGTGGGGGTGACCTTGGTGGATTCGAAGCTGGCCTGGGGATGGGCGGCGACGTTGAGGAAGTCGGCGCTGCGCAGGTGCTTGTCACGCTCGGCGTGGTTGGTGTCGACGCTGTCGGTGTTGATGGTCACCTTGACCTTGTCGGCGGAGGGATCCTTGGCATCGAAGCTGAAGTTGCCGTCGAAGTCCTTGAAGGTGCCGTACAGCCAGCTGTAGCCCAGGTGCTGGATACGGAACTGGATGAAGGCGTGCTGGCCCTGCTTGTCGATCTTGTAATCGGCGGCCATGGCCTGGCCAGCGCCCAGCAGAGCGGTACCCAGGGCCAGGGCGGCAACGGTTTTCTTCAGCATTGGATGAAGCTCCATGTGTTGGTGGGAAAGGCGATCAGTGCGGGATATGGACCCGGCCGATCATGCGGACCAGGGTGCCGTCGCGGTCGACGAAGTGGTGCTTGAGCGCGGCCACCACGTGCAGGCCGGCCAGGACGATCAGCGTCCAGGCGAACCAGAGATGGATCTTGCCAGAGGTGTCGGCCTGCTCCGGCAGACCGCTCAGGGTCGCCGGGACCTTGAACCAGCCAAAGACATCGATGGCCACGCCATCGGCGGTGGAAATCAGGTAGCCGGCCACCATCACGGTGAGCATCAGCCCATAGAGCAGGAAGTGCCCGGCACCCGCAGCGCGGCGCACCAGGGGACTGCCTTCCACCGGCGGCGGCGGGCTGACCAGGCGCCAGAGCAGGCGCAGCACCAGGGCGATCAGCAAGAGGATGCCGGCGCTCTTATGCAGCTCGGGGGCGGTGTGGTACCAGGTGTCGTAGTAGTCCAGGGTCCGCATCCACAGGCCGGAGGCGAACATGGCGATGATCGCCAGGGCCATGACCCAATGCAGAACCAGACTTACCAGACCGTAGCGAAGGCCGTCGTTGCGCCAGTGCATCGCTTTTCTCTCCTGAAAAAGCTTTGCCTAAGCCTAGCCGCAAACGTATCGATGGAAAGCGGAAAAAGTGTCGAATCAATATCGAAGGATTCGATGGATCGGAGGGCGCGCGAGCGCCTCGTCCGGTCCGGCCCAGACGCTGCGCAGCGGCAGCGTCCGGGCTCAGGTCGCGATCAGAACGACCAGTGGAACAGCTTCCAGAAGAAGCCGTGCTCGCCACTGGCCTTGGCCGGCGCGGCGTCGCCGGCCTTGGGTGCAGCGGCCGGTTGGGCGGCGGTCTTGGCACTGGCCACGACCGGCACCACGGCCTTGCCGGCCTTGAGGTCGCGGACCTGGCCGGCGGCGCGCTGACCGCTGGCCAGGGCGCCTTCCAGGGTGCCCGGATGCAGCGGATCGGTGTGTTCGCCAGCGAAGATCACCCGGCCGGTCGGCTTTTCCCACAGCCGCCAGTAGCGGGTGATCTGGCCCGGACCATAGGCCAGATAGGCGCCACCCAGGCCCGGATCGCGGCTGTAGCGGCGGACTTCGTAGCCGGAAAAGGCTCCGCGCGCCTTGGGATAGAAGGCATGGAAGCGGATCAGCACCTGGTCGACCATCTGCTTGTCGCCAAAGGCCTGCACCAGGCGTGCGCTGTCACCGGCCAGGTTGACCAGCACATTGGCGCCGCCCTTCACGTCCGGCTCCACCCACAGCATGCCCAGGCCCTGGTCGCTGTAGATTTCGCCGCTCATGCGCGACTTGCTGTCCCACACCGGGGTCTTGAACTTGAGCAGGATCTGGTCGCGCCAGCCATAGGTGGTGCCCTTGATCGCCGCCTGCTGGGTAGCATCCAGCGCCGGCGTCATCTGCACCTGGCCGAGGGCGCGCAGCGGCACCGCCATCACCACGTAGTCGGCCTTGTAGCCGGTGGTACCAGCCTTGACCACGACGCCGTCCTTGTCCTGGACGATGCTGGAGACCTTATTGTCAGTCTTGATCGTCTTGATCTGCTTGACGAAGGCCTGGGCCAGCACCTCGCTGCCACCGGGCAGACGGGAGGCGCGCAGGTCCTTGTCGTCGACGCCGCGATAGACGCGGGTCTGCTGGGCCAGATAGAGCAGCGACAGGCGCGAGGGCTCGTCGTAGCGGACGCGGATGCGCTGGTTGATCAGCTGGCGCGCCACTGGCGGCAGGTTCTGCTTGTCCAGCCAGGTGGCGGCGTTGATCTGGTCGAGGGCGTGCAGGGTCGGGGTGGCGGTCGGCTGCAGCGGATCGCTGATGGCGGCGGCCAGGTCGTCCAGGGACTTGTCGACGCGCTTCAGGGCATCGGCCACGGCCGGCATCTTCTGCGCCAGGTCGTCCTGGGAATAGTACTGGCCTTCGATCAGGTAGCCCGGGGTGCGCACGAAGGACGGCGCGTCCACGGTCTTGAGCTTGAAGGTATCCAGGTAGTGGTTGAGCAGCGGCTGGGCCTTGGTGTCGCCGATCCACTCGCTGGAGGCGAGACCGGAGCGGCCGCCAACCCGCGGGCCGGCTTCCAGCAGGGTCACGTTCCAACCCGCCTGCTGCAGTTCATAGGCCGAGGCCAGCCCGGCCATGCCGGCGCCGACCACGATCACCGAGGGACCACTGGGCGCGACGGGTGCAGCGGCGGCCTTTTCCGGCGCCTTGTGCGTCTCCTTATGCGCCTTCTCGGCGGCGCCTGCGCTCAGGCTGGTAGCGAATACGCCGGCTGCCAAGCAGACGGTAAAACCTGTCCAACGCGACGACATCTTTTCTAGACTCCTGGGACCGGGGAACAGCGGTGGCGCAGCATACGCCAGCGGCCACGGGGCCACTAGCTGCCGCCACGACCGGCAATCGGCCCGCGCCTTGCTCCCGTCGCGCGCCCTGGCTTAGGCTTGCGCCCCCTTTTTATCGCCGGGCCCGCCGCCAGGAGACCGCCAATGACCAATCACGACTGGATGCGCCGTGACCTGGAGGTGCTCTGGCACCCCTGCACCCAGATGAAGGATCACGAGCAACTGCCGGTGATCCCGATCCGCCGCGGCGAAGGTGTCTGGCTGGAGGACTTCGACGGCAACCGCTACCTGGATGCCGTCAGCTCCTGGTGGGTAAACGTCTTCGGCCACGCCAATCCGCGCATCAACGACCGCATCAAGGCCCAGGTCGACCAGCTGGAGCACGTTATCCTCGCCGGCTTCAGCCATCAGCCGGTGATCGAGCTGTCCGAGCGCCTGGTCGCCCTGACCCCGGCCGGTCTCGACCGGGTGTTCTATGCCGACAACGGCTCCTCGTGCATCGAGGTGGCGCTGAAGATGAGCTATCACTACTGGCGCAACGTGGGGCAGCCGGAAAAGCGCCGCTTCGTCACCCTGACCAACAGCTACCACGGCGAGACGGTGGCAGCCATGTCGGTGGGTGACGTGGCGCTGTTCACCGAGACCTACCAGGGCCTGTTGCTCGACACCCTCAAGGTGCCGAGCCCGGACTGCTACCTGCGTCCCGAGGGCATGGGCTGGGAAGAGCATTCACGGCAGATGTTCGCGCACATGGAGCGCACCCTGGCCGAGCACCACGCCAGTGTCGCCGCGGTCATCGTCGAGCCGCTGATCCAGGGCGCCACCGGCATGCGCATGTACCACCCGGTCTATCTGCGCCTCTTGCGCGAGGCCTGCGACCGCTATGGCGTGCACCTGATCCATGACGAGATCGCCGTGGGCTTCGGCCGCACCGGTACGATGTTCGCCTGCGAACAGGCTGGCATCCGTCCGGACTTCCTCTGCCTGTCCAAGGCCCTCACCGGCGGCTACCTGCCGCTGGCCGCCTGCCTGACCACCGACGCCGTCTACCAGGCCTTCTACGACGACTACCACACCCTGCGCGCCTTCCTGCACTCGCACAGCTACACCGGCAATCCGCTGGCCTGCGCCGCCGCCCTGGCGACCCTGGACATCTTCGAACAGGACGACGTCATCGAGGCCAACAAGCCGCTGGCGCGGCGCATGGCCGAGGCCACGGCGCACCTGGTCGATCATCCCCACGTTGGCGAAGTGCGCCAGACGGGCATGGCCCTGGCCATCGAGATGACCGCCGACAAGGCCCACCGCACGCCCTACCCCTGGCAGGAAAGACGCGGCCTTGCGGTCTATCAGCACGCCCTCTCCCGTGGCGCCCTGTTACGGCCGCTGGGCAACGTGGTCTACTTCCTGCCGCCCTATGTCATCACCCCCGAGCAGATCGATTTCCTCGCCGAGGTAGCGACCCAGGGCATCGACCTCGCCACCCGTACCTCGGTCAGTGTCGCCCTGAGCGACCTGCACCCCAACCACCGCGATCCCGGCTGATCTGGAGTCCGCCATGCGTCTCACCCGCTGCCACCTCGACCTGCCCCTGGCCCTCGGCCGCCTGGACCTGCCCGAGGCCCAGGCCCATTACCTGGGCCGCGTGCTGCGCCTGGCGCCGGGGGATGCCGTGCAACTGTTCGACGGCAGCGGCCAGGAGTACCTCGGCCAGGTCGTCGAGGTGGGCAAGAAGACCCTCAGCGTCGAACTCACCGAAGCGCTGCCCGGCCAGCCGGATTCGCCCCTGCAGATCCACCTCGGCCAGGGCCTGTCCCGCGGCGAGCGCATGGACTGGGCGATCCAGAAGGCCACCGAACTGGGCGTGGCCGAGATCACCCCGCTGGTCAGCGAACGCTGCGAGGTGCGCCTCAAGGACGAACGCGCCGACAAGCGCCTGCAGCACTGGCGCCAGGTGGCCATCAGCGCCTGTGAACAGTGTGGTCGCTCCAGCGTGCCCCTGATCCATCCGCCGCAACTGCTGGCTGACTGGCAGGCCGGGGTGGACGCCGATCTCAAGCTGGTCTTGCACCCGGTGGCCGAGCCGCTGGAGAGCCATGCCCGCCCCGCCCGTCTGGCGCTATTGATCGGCCCCGAAGGCGGCCTGAGCGATGCCGAAGTCACGGCCGCCCGCGCTGCCGGTTTCCAGCCGGCGCGCCTGGGCCCGCGGGTGCTGCGCACCGAGACCGCCCCGGTGGTGGCCCTGAGCGTCGCCCAGCAACTCTGGGGTGATTTCCAAACCCCCTGACCGGCCTGACGGGCCGCTGCGGCGGCCTGCCCCCTTTCCTACGGATAGTTCTTGGAGCCCTGGATGACCCTGCCCTCTCGCCCCTACGCCGCCTTCCTGTTCGACATGGACGGCACCCTGCTCACCAGCGTGGCCTCCGCCGAACGTGCCTGGAGCACCTGGGCACGCGGCCACGGCCTCGACCCGGCGGACGTCCTGGCAGTCATGCACGGCGTGCGCGCGGTGGAGACGGTGAAGCGCTTCGCGCCCGCCGGCGCCGACATCGAGGCCGAGACCCGCGCCATCACCGAACTGGAGATCGCCGATGTCGCCGACATCCAGGAAATCCCTGGTGCCGCGGCCTTTCTTGCCAGCCTGCCAGCCGGCAGCTGGGCCCTGGTCACCTCGGCATCACGCCGCCTGGCCGAAGTCCGGCTCGCCGCCGCGGGCATGGCCCTGCCGCCGGTGATGATCTGTTCCGAAGACGTCACCCAGGGCAAACCGGCGCCCGACTGTTTCCTGGCCGGGGCGCGCAAGCTGGGGGTGGAAATCGGTGATTGCCTGGTGTTCGAGGATGCCCATGCCGGCTTCGCCGCCGCCAAGGCGGCCGGCGCCGATGCGGTGGCCATCACCGCCACCCATCGCGAGCCACTGGAGCTGGGCCTGCCGACCCTGGCGGATTACCGCAGAGTCACTGTCAGCCCGGATGAAAACGGCGGGATGCGCCTGACCCGGCAGGACTAGAACACGCCAGCAGCGGCCAGCCGCTCTTCCACCCCGATCAGATCGGGGATACGCGCCGTGCCGCCTTCGTAGGCCACGGCGCCCAACTCCAGGGCTGCCAGGGGCACCTTGGCGGCGACCAGTTCCGGGGTGATGCGCAGGGAGCGCGGAATGCTCCGAATCAGCAGGGCGAGGAAACGTACCCGGTCGCGCCCCCCCAGGGCGTTGAGGATGGCTACCCGTGCGTGGCGGTCGCCATCGAATTGCGCGGCACTGCCACTGGACAATGCCTCGAAGCTGATCAGCGGCAGACGCAGATCACGCCAGGCCACCTGACCCAGGCACCACTCCGGCTGAACCGGCAAGGGGCGAATCTCGCGGCATGGCACCAGTTCGGCCACCGCCGCATTGGGCAGCAGCAGGGTGCGATCGGCCAGGGTCAGCAGCAGACCGGTCAGGTGTTCGGCGCCGGGTGTGGTGGTCGACATCGGGAATTCCTTTAGCTTCGCTGCTCGGCCAGGCGAGCCACCAGGGCTTCGGCCAGGCCACGGGGATCGGCGGTAAAGGTCGCAAGACCCGATTCGCGCAGGCTTTCCGGCATGCTCGGGGCGATGCAGGTGCTCGCCGATTGCGTCCAGAGGGTGCCACCGCGACGCCGTACATAGGGCGCGGACGCGGTACCGTCGTTACCCATGCCGCTGAAGACGATGACGCCGCAGCGCGTACCGAAGTGTTGCGCCAGGTTGAGCATCATCTGGCTGATCGACGGCGTATAGGGCTCGGGCCAGGCACGCTCGACGATGTCCAGGGCGCTGTTGGCGCGGAAGGTGAGTTCCTGCTGGGTCGGCACCACCACCACCTCGCCGCAGCGCACCGGCTCCCCCGGACGCACGTTCTGGATGTGCCACTGACTGTGGCGGCCCACCGCGCGCAGCAGGTTGGCGGCAAAGCCGTCGCCGATGTGCTGGGCATAGAGGAAGCCAACCGGCAGACCGCCGGGCAGGGCATCGAGAAAGGCCTTCACCGCCGCCGGACCACCCAGGGACGCCGCCAGCAACCAGACCTCAGGTGCGGGATCGCCCGCCGGCAGCGGCAAGTTGGCCAGGGGCTCGGGCAGGGCCAGGCGCGGGGGTCGCGGCTGATCCTGCAGCAGGGTCTCCAACGCCGGGCCGACCGCGGCCACCGGATCGCCGATCAGACGCTTGAGCTTGCCGATCAGGCGCTTTTCCCATTGGGCGAAGGGATCGGTGAAGCGCTCGGGCGCCTGGCCTTCGCCGAACAGGATGGGCACCTCGGCGCCATCCAGCAGCGCGTCCACCAGTGACGACTCCTCCGTCTGGCTGAGGTCGATCAGCCACAGATCGGTCGCGACCGTGGCCCAGGTCGCTTCGTCGAAGCGCTCCGGATCGCTGTTGAGGACGACGTGATAACCATTGTCGGCCAGCACCTGCTGCAGCACATGGCGCTGCAGCGGACTGTCGGCCAGGATGGCGACGCGGGCATTGTGTGTTTCAGTCATGATCCCCGACCAACCGATGGATATGGGCCAGGAGTTCGCTTTCCTGATAGGGCTTGCCCAGGTATTCGTTCACGCCCAGGCTCAGGGCCCGGTCGCGGTGCTTTTCCCCGGTACGGGAGGTGATCATCACGATGGGCAGATCCTTGAGGTTCGCGTCGTGGCGGACCAGGGTCGCCACCTCGAAGCCGTCCATGCGAGGCATCTCGATGTCCAGCAGGAGGATGTCCGGCTGGCGCTCCTGTAGCTGGGCGATGGCGTCCACCCCGTCCTTGGCGGTGAAGACCTCCATGCCATGGCGTTCCAGCAGGCGGCTGGTGACCTTGCGCACGGTGATCGAATCGTCCACCACCATGACCAGGGGCGGCCGGGCGTTCTCCGGCAGGATCGCCGGGGTCGGACTCGGGCGCGGCAGGTCTTCGCCGGACAGGCGCCGACTGCGGATCATGGCCAGCAGGTCGAGAATCACCACCACGCGGCCGTCACCCAGCAGGGTGGCGCCGGACAGGCCGGGTACCCCGGCGAACTGCGGCCCGAGGCTCTTCACCACGATCTCGCGCGAGCCGGCCACCGCATCCACCTGCACGGCCACGGCGTATTCCGCGGCACGCACCAGCACCACCGGTAGCGGCAGGCTCTGGCCGCTCAGCTTGGGCTGCTGGCCATTGCCGAGCAGATGGCCGAGATAGCGCAGGTCATAATGCTGGCCGCCGTATTCGAAGGTCCCCGCCCCCGGGCGGTAATAGCGCTCGAGGTCGGCCGCGGTCACCCGCACGATGCCCTCGATGGTGTTGAGTGGCACGGCGTAGAGGTCGTCGCCGGCGTGCACCATGAGCGCCCGGTTCACCGACACGGTGAATGGCAGGCGAATGGTGAAGCGCGTTCCCGCCCCCGGCACGCTATGGATGTCCATGCTGCCGCCGAGCTGCTTCACCTCCTGGTGCACCACGTCCATGCCCACGCCGCGCCCGGAAATCTGGGTCACGGTCGGCGCCGTGGAGAAACCGGATTCGAGGATGAACTGCAGCACTTCCGTCTCGGAGAGTTCCGCGTCTTCCGTCATCAGGCCGCGTTCGATGGCCTTGCGACGAACCGCATCCAGGTCGATGCCACGACCGTCGTCTGCCAGGGTCAGGATGATGTCGCCGCCTTCGCGACGCAGATCCAGACTGATGACGCCCTCGGCCGGCTTGCCAGCGCGCTGGCGTCCGGCGGCGTCCTCGACGCCATGGTCGATGGCGTTGCGCAGCATGTGCTCCAGCGGCGGAATGATCCGCTCCAGCACCGTGCGGTCCAGCTCGCCTTCGGCGTTGTCGACCCTGAGTTCGACCGGCTTGTCCAGCTCGCCGCTGACCTGGCGGACCACCCGGTGCAGGCGCGGCACCATGCGCTCGAAGGGCACCATGCGCGTCTGCATGAGGCTTTCCTGCAGCTCGGTGTTGACCCGCGCCTGCTGCAGCAGCAGGGTTTCGGCGTCCCTGTTGCGCTGGCCCAGGGTGTTCTTCAGGTCCAGCAGGTCGGAAGCCGACTCGAACAGCGCCCGGGACAGCTGCTGCAGCTGGGAATAGCGGTCCAGCTCCAGGGGATCGAAATCTTCGTAGCCGGCGCGATCCACGTCCTCATGGTGACGGCTGATGATCTGAGCCTGGGTCTCGGTATCCAGCCGGCGCAGCTGATCGCGCACCCGCTCGATGGTGGCTTCCATCTCACCCAGGGTGGTGCCGATGTCATTGACCTGCTGCTCGACGCGACCGCGGAAGATCGAGGTCTCGCCGGCCAGGTTGACCAGCTGTTCAAGCAACGCGGCCGGCACCCGCACCAGCTCCTGGGAGGAACGCCGCTGCGCCGCCTGCTGGCGGACCTGCTGCAGGCGCTGGACGAAAGGCAGCGGGGCAACGGCTGCCGCGGGCGCCGCGTCCGCCACCATGACTGGCGCCACCGCCGCGTTTTCCGCCGACAGTTCTACCTCGCCCTCGGCATCGGTGCTGGCGGATTCCGCACGGGTGGCGCTGTCCGTCTCCAGCGGGAGGTCGCCAAGCCCCTGGATGTCCTGTTCGGTCTGGACGGCCGCTTCCTGTATCTCTGGCGCGGTTGGTTGAGCCGGCGCGGGCAGCGACAACTGGGCCACCGCGACTTGCAGCTCGTCGACCCCCTGGGTCGCCAGGTCATGGACGCGCTCGCGATCGCCCTCACCCAGTCCTACCGCCAGCGACCTCAATTCGGCCAGCTGCTGCTCCAGGGCATGGGCTTGCTCACCCAGCCCATGGAGACCGGCCAGGCGCGCGCCGCCCTTGAGGGTGTGCAGGCAGCGCAGCAATTCGTCTACCGCCGCCTCGGGTGCGGCCGGCCAGCGGGCCAGCGCTTCATCCATGCTGGCCAACAGGTCCTGGGCTTCCTCGATGAAGATCTCGAGGATTTCCGCGTCGGTATCTTCATCGAAGATCGGCGCGGGCGTCACCAGAGCGGTCGGGGTTTCACCTGCCGCCTGCGACTCTCCGCGGTAGTCACGCAGGGCCTCGACAAGGTCCTCGGCTGCCGCCGGGGACTGCCCCTGGGCCAGGGTTTCGAGTTGCTGATGCAGTCGGTCGTGGCAGCGGTGCAGCAGACCGCCCAGTTCGGCACCTGACTTGATTCGCCCTCGCGCCAATCCCTCATAGAAGGCTTCCAGGGCATGGGCGAGATCGCCGATGGCATCCACCTCAGCCAGGCGAGCCCCACCCTTCAAGGTGTGCAGGTCGCGCAACAGCGATTCCAGTTCCAGGCTGTTGCGCGGCTCGGCTTCCCAGGCCCGTAACGAGGTCGCCATGCTGTCGAGCAGGTCGCGACTCTCTTCGATATAGATGGCCAGCAACTCGGCGTCCGGACCTTCGTCCATGCCTGGCGCGACGGCCTCGGGCATCGACACCGCAGCCTGGGACTCGTCGTCTGGCGTGGCATCCGCTGTCGGCTCGCCCAACTCGGCGGCGAGATCAGGCTCGCCCTGGAGGCGCTCCGACTCGGCCTCGGTCGTTTCTGCCAGGTCATCGAGATGCCCCATGCGGATGCGCTGGAGGCGTTCGACTTGATCGGCATGCTCACTGATCGGCTCACCCGCCGCCAGCTCTTCCAGTTGCGCGGCCAGGCAGCCATGGGCGTCACGCAGAGGCGCGGCCAGTTCGGCACCGCCAGCGAGACGACCGTCGAGCAGGCCTTCGTAGATGGCGTCCAGTTCCGTGGCCAGACACGCGACGGGCACGACCCCGGCAAGATGGGCGCCGCCCTTGAGGGTATGCAGATCGCGCTGCAGGGTGCCGAGGTGGAAGCTCTGTTGAAGTTCGACCAGCCAGCGCTCCAACGCCCGATCGGCACTGTCCAGCAGGTCCTGGGCCTCTTCGAGGAAGATCAGCTGCATTTCCGGATCGACCGCGTCGACGGGCGCTGACTCGTCTGCCCCGCTTGCGAGCTCCGGCTGGGCTTCGCTGGAGCCGTCCGCTGCAGGTAGCAGCGCCTCCTGAGGCTCGTTCAGTGTATCGGGATCGGCTTCGGCTTCGGCTTCGGCTTCGACTGGCAGATCGACGTCGAGCGCGAGGTCGGGGGACACTGGAGTGGCCACTTCCGGATCGAAAAGGGCTTCGGGCTCCGGCTCGGCCAGCAGGGTGCTCGCCGCCATGGGCAGTCCGGCCAGGATGCCCGCCAGCAGCGCTCGCAGGCCCTGGATACGCTCTTCAGCCGGGGTCGCGCGCATGCCGCCGGCCAACTGGTTGAGCATGCTGATCAGGGCTTCCTGCGCCTCTTCGGCCTCACGGAAGAAGGCCTCGTCGGCCGGCAAGGAACCGCTCGCCACCGCTGCATAGACCACCTGCAGCGCCTCGGCGAGTTGCTCCACATCGACCAGCCCGACCCGGGCTGCGCCATCGGCGAAGGTGTTCAGGCGCTCGGCCAGCAGATCCGGGCAGGCCGCCCGCTCGCCCTGGGTGCGCCAAGCGCCCAGGCGTTCGTCGGCCTCCAGCAGCAGCTCCATCGCCGGCATCAGGAAATCGGCCAGGCGCAGCACGTCGCGCTGCTCCGGCAAGGGTGCTTCCGGAACCGGTAACTGGGGATTCAATTGCTCCAGCAGCGTCTCGCATTGCTCGATCAGCGCCGCCGAACCGGCCAGCGGTGCGGCCAGTGACGCTTCGTCGAGATCAGCGAGTCGCTGTTCCAGCAATTCCGCACCCTGGGCGAGCAAGGCGCATTCCGGCTCGGCGAAGGGGACATGGACGAGCTTGTATTCCTTGGCCAGGCTTTCCAGCGCCGAGGCCAACTCGGCCAGCGGCGAACTGCCCGCCATATGGGCACTGCCCTTGAGGGTATGCAGGGCGCGCAGGAGATTGTCGGAAACCGGCTGGGGATGGCCCGCGTCGGCCTGCTCCAGGAAACGCCGCACCGTCTCCAGATGGGCCTGGGCCTCGGTGCGAAAGATGTCCAGCAACTGGGTATCGGCTTCGCCACCCGCGCCGGAGGAAGGGGCCTGATCGACGACCTCCATCGGCGACAGCTCCGCTTCGACCAAGGTCTCGACAGGGGCCGGCATACGTTCGGGCAGGGCTTCGTTGCGTGCCAAGGCGTGGGCGGCGTGGGCCAGCCAGTCGACGTCGTCACGCTGCCGCTGCCGATCTTCGGCGTATTCCTCGACCAGCTCCGGCAGTAGCGCACAGGTCTGCTCGACCACCGCCTGCAAGGCGGGACCGTGATCGACGCTATGATCCAACCGGCGATTGAGCAGATTCTCCAGTGCCCAGGCCAGTTCGCCGATGACCAGCGCCTGGACCATGCGGCCGCTGCCCTTGAGCGTATGGAAATTGCGCCGTAATTCGCTCAGCGCGGTGCGCTGCTCGGGATCGGCCAGCCAGGTCGGCAACCAGCGCTCGAGCTCCGCCTGGACCTCGCCGGCCTCCTCGATAAAGACCTCGCGCAGTTCGTCCTCGACCGGTTCGGCATCGGCCGCAGGGGGCAACAGCGCCTTCGGCACCTGCGCCGCGGGCGGATTGATGGGATCGACCGGTGCGGCCAGCACCTCGGCGATCGCCTCCGCATCGGTGGTCGCGGGTGCCCGGCTGTCCAGCTCGCTAGCTGCCAGCCGCTCTTCGGGTCCTTCGTCGGCAGCCTCCAGCGCGGCCGGTAAGGCGTCATCGCTGGCATCTGCCGTCGTCTCGGCGTCAGCCTGGAGATCGAAGGTCGGGGACTCGTCCTCGACGGTGGGTTCGGCCCCGTACAGGGCACTTTCCCCTGCGTCGTCGGCCTCCTCCACCGGCAAGGCCGTGAGCTCCAGCGACTCCTCAGGCACCGGCTCCTCGTCCATGGACTCAAAGGGCGGCTCGACCGCGCTGGGCGCCAAGGGCACCTCCACCGCGTCGCCTTCGCTAGCCGCCTTGGGCGGATAGCCGAGGGCGATGAGGCTCTCGTCGGCGATGTCGAGAATCATGTCGTGGGGCGTGGACGGATCTTCCGCCAGGCGCTCCAGGTAGTACTCGACGCTGGTGATGGCGTCGGCCAAGGTATCCAGACTCTGCCAATCGGGCACGGCCTGCTTGCCCAGCAGTTGCTGGCCGATGTAGTCGTTGGCCGCCTGCACCTGGGCGGCGGCCCGCTCCAGCGGAATCATCGCCAGGCCGCCACGGACCTGGGTCAGCAGCAGGGGTACCGGCTCCAGGTGGTCGTGGTTCCACTGGGAGGCGATGAATTCGATGATGGCGTCCTTGGACTGCTCCAGGCCATTGCGCGCCTCGCGCACCACCACCCGGTGCAACTGGTCGATATCGGTGGTCGGCAGCCGGCTTTCCTCGGCATCGCCCACCTCGTTGCCGCTGACCATACCGGCCAGGGTCGCCTCGACGTAGAGCAGCGCGCCAGCGATGTCCATCAGGGCGGCGTCACTGGCCTCGCGCACGCCATCGGCCAGTTCGGTGACGGCTTCGTGCTGTTCCAGCACGACCTTGCGCGGCTGACCGAAGCCCAGCACCGCCAGGGTATCGGCGATCTGCTTGAGCGGCGCCAGCTGGCTGCGCAGGCTGGCGGCCTGCTGGCGATCACTGCGCACGAACAGATCCAGGCTGTCCTTGATCTGCACCAGTTCTTCGCAGAGCGCGGTCACCACCGAACGCATGGCCTCGCGATCCGGGCCAACGATGCGCGAACGTTCGACGCCCACCAACTCGGCGTCCGGCAGCGCTTCGTCGAGGCGATAGCGGGCCTTGAGCGCGGCGATGCGCGGACTCTGCACCGGCGCCTTGGCCAGATAGAACAGCAGGTTCTTCAGCAGATCGGCCGGCGCTGGCTGGTTGAGGGTCGCCACGCCATCGCTGATGAGCCGCTTCAGCTCCCGATCGAGTTGTCGCAACAGCCCGCGGATCGAACTGCTGTTGTCCAGCTCGCCGGCCTGCATCAATTCGGTCAGCCCGGCCGCGACCGGCCAGAGGGCGCCAAAGGGGGAACCGGCGCAGAGCTGATCCAGGTGCTCGAAAACGCGCAGTAAGTAATCCAGGTGCAACTGGACGTCACGATCGCGGAACAGGCCGACCTGGGCCCCCTGCAGGGCCTGGCGCAGCTTGCGCAGGCGCGGCAGCCAGTCCGGCGAGGCGCGGTCGGCCAGCTCGTCGTCGCTCAGCGACAGCGGCGTGGCCGACAGATCCGGCGAGAACAGGCTGGTTTCCGACAGCAGCTTTTCGCCACGGGCCGAACGCAGGTCGTTGAGCAACGGCAGGATGGCCAGCGGCAGATCGCGACGGGCCTCCAGGACCCGATCCAGATAGGGCGGGACCTGCAGGATGGCCTGCATCAGCACTTCCAGTGCCTCGTCCGAACTGCCTACCCGCTCTTCGTGGAGCGCCTGCAGGAGCAGCTCCATCTCTTCGGCAAGCAGCGCGGCACCGTAGAACTCCACCATCTGCAGGGTGCCGTAGACCTGATGCACATAGGTCCGGCAAAACCCCAGGCGGCTACGGTCGTGTGGGTTGTCGACGAACGCCTCGAGCGCCTTGCGGGCCTGCTGCAAGGTTTCGGCGATCTCTCCCTTGACCCACTCGAGGGCTACGTAGTCGTGTCGATCGATCATTTCGGCTCCTGTCATACCGGGCGTTCCACCTGGCGGGTAAACGCCAGGACTTCGGGATGATCGACGGGTATCAGTTGCGGGTGGCTCCAATTGCTCACCTCACCGACACCCAGGACCAACAAACCACCCGGTGCAAGCCGCTGGACCAGCTGGTTGAGCAGATCTCGACGCAGCCAGCGGCGGAAATAAATCAGCAAGTTCTGACAAAAAATGACATTGAGTCCCTGCAAGGGGGCCTGGCCCAGTTCCAGCACATTGAGCCGGGCGAAGCACAGCCGCTCCGCCAAGCGGGAGCAGATCTCGAAGCTGCCGTCCTCGCGGGCGTGGAAGTAGCGCTCGCGCAGGGCGGCCGGCACCCCGGCCAGCCGCTGCAAACTATAGGTGCCCTGCCGCGCCTGGTGCAGGGCCTCGCTGCTGATATCCGTACCGGTCAGCGCGAACGTCAGGGGCTGCTCCTGCCGGGACAAGACCTCGGCGGTGCTGATGGCCATCGAAAACGCTTCCTCTCCACTGGCGCAACCCAGACTCCACAGGGTCAGGCTCCTGCCCTCCCCGGTCCGGGCGAACTCATTCACATAGGCTTCCAGCAGGGCGAAGGACGGTGGATGACGAAAGAAGCGGGTCGCCTGGATGGTCAGCCGATCCAGCAGTCGGACCCATTCGATTCGGCCACTGACCCCTGCGCAGACGGTACGGTAGTAGCCGTCGTAGTCGGCGATCTCCAGCTCGCGCATGCGCGCAGCCAGCTGGATCTGCAGAAAACCGCGCTGGCGTTCCTCCAGCACCATTCCGGCGCGCGTTTCGAGCAACTGGCGCCAGCGTTCGAAGTCCGCATCCGGCAGCTCGGGAGCACGGCGCAACGCCCAACTCGACTCCCTCACGCCATCTCCCCCTCGCCACACCGCGATATGGCTGTTGTACTCAGCTCAACGGCTGTTCGTTCGGCAGATTGAAGCCCGATACCGAACGCCGCATCTCGCTGGCCAGCTTGGCCAGCTCGCCAATGCTGCGCGCGGTGGCGGTAGTACCGGTCGAGGTCTGCGAGGTGATCTCCTGAATCACGTTCATGGTGCTGGAGATATGGCTAGCGGACGACGACTGCTGGCGAGCGGCGTTGGAGATGTTCTGGATCAGGCCGGCCAGGCTCTGGGAGACCTTTTCGATCTCTTCCAGGGCCACACCGGCGTCCTGGGCCAGGGCAGCGCCGCGGACCACTTCCGAGGTGGTCTGCTCCATGGAGATGACCGCCTCGTTGGTATCGGTCTGGATCGCCTTGACCAGCGCCTCGATCTGCTTGGTGGCGCCGGACGAGCGTTCGGCGAGGCGCTGGACCTCGTCGGCGACCACGGCGAAACCACGGCCGGCGTCACCGGCCATGGAAGCCTGGATGGCCGCGTTCAGTGCCAGGATGTTGGTCTGGTCGGCGATGTCGTTGATCAGGCCGACGATGTCGCCGATCTCCTGGGAGGATTCACCCAGGCGCTTGATCCGCTTGGCGGTGTCCTGGATCTGCTCGCGGATGTTGTCCATGCCGATGATGGTGTTGTGCACCACCTGGTTGCCCTTGTTGGCGATGGCCACGGAGCGCTCCGCCACCGCGGTGGATTCCGAGGCGTTGGTGGATACCTGGTCGATGGACACGGCCATTTCGTTGATGGCCGCGGAAGCCCCGGCGATTTCCTGAGCCTGGTGTTCCGAGGCCTCGGCCAGCACGGTGGCGGTGTCCTGGGATTCCTGGGCGGCGGCGGCCACCTGCACGGCGGTCTGGTTGATGGTTTCCACCAGCTCGCGCAGCTGGTCGATGGAGTAGTTGATGGAGTCGGCGATGGCGCCGGTGAAATCCTCGGTCACCGTGGCCTGCACGGTCAGGTCACCATCGGCCAGGTCGGCGATCTCGTCCAGCAGACGCAGAATGGCGGTCTGGTTGCGTTGGTTCTTCTCGTCGGTCTCAGCCAGCCGGCGGCGGGTGTCGCGGACCAGGATGTAGCCGATGCAGAGGATGGCGCCGAGGGCGATGAACACCAGCAGATAGCTGCCCACGGTGTTGATCTTGCGACTTTGGGCCAGCGCGGCGTAACCGGCGCCGAGCTCCGAAGCGGAACCGAGCAGCGCCTGAGAACCACTGTAGATCTGGCCCACGGCGGAGCGGACCTGCAACAGTTCGGGCGAGGTGGCGAGGATCTCGTCGACGTTGCCGGCGACGAATTCGAACAGCTTGTTGGCTTCGTTCAACCGGCCGACCGCTTCGGGATCGGTGATCTTGGCGATGCCCATCGAGGCGTTGCCCTCGCGCATGGCCTTGAGCACCCGTCCATAGAGGCTGGCGTCGCGACCAAAGCTGTCGGCGGCCTGTACCGCGGCCTCGTCACCCGTGAGGATCTTGTTGATGGCACTGAGGATCCGCTCGGCGAGCAGCGCCTGACGCTGGGCCACCACCACCTGACTGGCGGGCGCGCCGCGCTCGATCAGGATATCGACGATCTCCTCGTTCTCGACCTGCAGCTGAGGAATGGTATCGGCCAGGGCACCGGACAGCTGGTGCAGAGACAGCACGGTCTGTTCGCTGCCGAGCATGCTGTCGACCTGCTTGCGCTGGATGTCCCACTGCGCCTGCAAGGTGTCCAGCCGCGGACCGAGGATCGCGGGCGAGGGCGGCAAACCGGTCTGCGGATCACCACTGCGCAGGATGTTCAGGCGGCGCTCGAACTCGGCACGCGCCTGGCGCAGGTCCTTGAAGGCCCCGGCCTTGCCGGTGGCGGCCTCACTGGCGCTCTTGGCCAGCTGCTGCGAGAGGATGCGCAGCTCGGTGGCCTGGCCTTGGTACTGGTTGTCGTAGTTGGTCTGGGTGCCCAGGTACGCAAAGTTGGCGAACAGCAGCACGATCGCGACGATCAGCACCACGAACATGCCCGCGACCCACGCGTTGAGCTTCCCGGTATTGAGTTTGTTCATCAGCGGCCCCCGCCTGGACCTTGGTTCCTTTAGTTCTATCCTTGTCGGTCGACGCATCGCTTCGCTTGAAGTCGGTGTTCGTCGCCCTACCCCCAACCGTCGGCGACAGCTCCTGCCATCCCGACCCAGACCCGGTACGTCGCGCCGCTGCGCCTAGTGGCTCAGGCCGCGACGTCCTTGAATTCGGGATGCTCGACCAAGGCGCGCGGGCTGCAGACCAGCCACGGCACGTCGCGTTGGAAGACGCCTTCCAGAAAGAAGTGCAGACCCGCTGGCACGCTGTCGGCGTGCTCGCGATAGGCCTCGATGTCGAAATGCTGCATGCCCAGGACTTCGTCAACCGCCAATCCGACGAAGAGGTCGCCATGGTCGACGATCAGGATGCGCCGCTGTTTGCGCAGCGCCTGGACCTTCACGCCGAGAAATTGCCCCAGGTCGGCAATCGGCAACAGCCGACCGCGCACATTGGCCACGCCCTTGAGCCATGGCTTGACGCCGGGTAGTGCGGTGAAGCGTGGCTCGGGCAGGATCTCGCTGACCTCGCCCATGGGAATCACGAAGCGCAGTTCCCCAAGGCGAAAGCCGATGCCGCTCCAGCTCCGCTGGTTTTCCTGCTGCGCCGGTAGGCCCGCAGCCCGTTCGCGGCAGCGCAGATCGATCAGCCGCAAGAGTTCGTAGGGCGTGGTGGCGTCGCTCATAGGATTCCCTGCCGATTGGGGCGCTGCCGCGAGAAACGGACGTGAGGCCTCAGCCTTGCAGGACACCCGCCAGGGTGCGCAGCAGGGTGTCTTCGTCGATGGGCTTGGTGAGGTAGTCCTTGGCGCCTTGACGCTTGCCCCAGACCTTGTCGGTTTCCTGGTCCTTGGTGGTGACGATGACCACGGGAATGTGGCTGGTCTCGGCATCCTTGGTCAGCTGTCGGGTGGCCTGGAAGCCGTTGAGACCGGGCATGACGATATCCATCAGGACCGCATCCGGCTTCTCCTGGCGCGCCAGGGCGACGCCATCGGCGCCGTTCTCGGCCTTGAGCACCTGATGCCCATGCTTTTCCAGCATGGCGGTGAGCTTGTACATCTCGGTGGGAGAGTCGTCGACGATCAGAATTCGAGCCATGAAAATTTCCTACTAGATTGAATCGCCCGCCTCAGGACACTCAGGACGCTTGTTCGAGCGGAGTGAAGCTGGGGACGTGGGTCTTGATCGCACCGATCAGCTCTTCTTTGCTGAAAGGTTTGGTGAGGTACTGGTCAGAGCCGACGATGCGGCCCTTGGCCTTGTCGAAGAGCCCGTCACGGGAGGACAGCATGATGACGGGGGTCGCGCGGAACGCGCTGTTGTTCTTGATCAGTGCGCAGGTCTGATAGCCATCCAGTCGCGGCATCATGATGTCCACGAAAATAATGTGGGGATGACTATCGGCGATCTTGGCAAGCGCATCGAATCCATCGATGGCGGTGATGACCTCGCAGCCAACCTTCTTGAGCAGGGTCTCGGCGGTGCGACGAATCGTTTTCGAATCGTCGATCACCATGACCTTGAGCCCTTCCGAATACTGTTCCATGTTCAAGCTACCAGCTCATCGTCGATGAAACGTGAATGATGTCGATCCGGGCACTTTGGCGGCGCCTCTTTGTAGCACACAATACCGTGACGTACCACGCAGATCCCCTGGCGGCGGACCACCGGCCCGCCCGCCACGACGATCGCGCAAGCATTGGCACTGGAGGGGATCGAAGGGCTATTCTGACGCCTTGCCCACGTAGAACCGAGGTCTAGCGTCAATGAGTATCCGCCTGGGGATCGTCATGGATCCCATCGAACGCATCTCCTATAAAAAGGATAGCTCCATGGCCATGCTGTGGGCGGCCAAGGCCCGCGGCTGGACACTGCACTACTTCGAGATGCAGGACCTGTACCAGGTCGATGGCGAAGCCCGCGGCCGCGGTCGACAGCTGGACGTATTCCAGGATCCGGAACGCTGGTTCGCCTTTGGCGAAGGCGTCGATCTGCCCCTGCGCGACCTGGACGTCATCCTGATGCGCAAGGATCCGCCCTTCGACAACGAATTCGTCTATGCCACCTACCTGCTGGAGCAGGCCGAGCGTGGCGGCACCCTGGTGGTCAACCGTCCCGCCAGCCTGCGCGACTGCAACGAGAAGTTCTTCGCCACCCTGTTTCCCGAACTGGCCCCGCCGACCCTGGTCAGCCGCCGCGCCGACATCATCCGCGAATTCGCGCGCACCCATGGTGACGTCATTCTCAAGCCGCTCGACGGCATGGGCGGCAGCTCGGTGTTCCGCCACCGGGAGGGCGATCCCAATCTCTCGGTGATCCTGGAGACCCTCACCGCCCACGGTACCCAGCAGATCATCGCCCAGCGCTACCTGCCGGGCATCAAGGACGGTGACAAGCGCATCCTGATGATCGACGGCGAACCGGTGGACTACTGCCTGGCGCGAATTCCGGCGCAGGGCGAAACCCGCGGCAACCTGGCTGCCGGCGGCCGTGGCGTCGCCCAGCCACTGTCGGCGCGGGATCGCGAGATCGCCACCACGGTAGGGCCGGAGCTGCGCAAGCGCGGCCTGCTCTTCGTCGGCCTGGACGTGATCGGCGAGCACCTCACCGAGATCAACGTCACCAGCCCGACCTGCATCCGCGAGATCGATGCGGCCTACGATACCCGTATCGCCGAACGCCTCATGGATGTCATCGCGCAGAAACGCGCGAGCTGAGGCGAACGTCCATGCCGCCCGCGGCGGCATGGACAACCGCGGACACAATCCGCAGACTGGCGCCAGCCCTGCCGCGCGTCCTCTGCCCTTGCCGACCCAGTCAATGCCCAGCACCGCCCCGTCCCCCGCTCCCCAGGTCCGTCCCGCCGACCGCCTGGGCTTCACGCTGCTCATCGCGACCCTGCTGCATGTCGTGCTGATCCTCGGCGTCGGCTTTTCGCTGCCCGAGCCTAGCCAGATCAGCCGCACCCTGGAGGTGACGCTGGCCAGCTTCAAGAGCGACGAGGCGCCCAAGCAAGCCGATTTTCTCGCCCAGGAAAACCAGCAGGGCAGTGGCACCCTGGACAAGGCAGCCGCGCCGAGTACCCCGGTGCAGGCGCCCTTCCATGACAGCGAGATTCGCCAGGCCGCACCGCCTGCCCGCCCGCCCGCGGCGGATCGGGCCCAGGCACCCAAGGCCGCGGTGACCACCCGCGCCTCTCGGCCGACCAAGGCCGAGCCCAGCCGCGAGACGCCCGAGCGGGAACAGCGTGACGCGCCCAGTCCCGAGGCCGACAGCCAGGCCGCCGAACTCGCCAGCCTGGAAGCCCAGCTCGCCGAGGAGCGCCAGCAATACGCCAAGCGCCCGAAAATCTGGCGGATCAACGCCGCCTCGACGCAAAAGGATAAGGGCGCCCGCTACAAGGAAGAATGGCGGCGCAAGATCGAGCGTATCGGCAACCTCAACTACCCCGAGCAGGCCAAGCGCGACCGGCTCTATGGCAGCCTGCGGCTGCTGGTGGCCATCAACAAGGACGGCTCGCTCTACGAGGTCCAGGTGCTGGAGTCCTCGGGACGTCCGGTGCTGGACCAGGCCGCCTTGCGCATCGTCCGGCTGGCGGCGCCCTTTGCCCCCTTCAGTGGCGATCTGACCGACATCGACCGGCTGGAGATCATCCGTACCTGGCGCTTCGAGCGTGGCGACCGCCTGTCCAGCCAATAGCCCGACGCGCCGTTGGACTTGAAGCCGGACCGCGCAACCGGGAAACTTGCCGGTCATGAAGCCGACCTCCAGCACCACCCTACAGCACCAACTCCTAATCGCCATGCCGCAGATGGACGATCCCAATTTCGCCGAAACGGTGATTTACCTCGTCGACCACGGCCCCGATGGCGCCATGGGCCTGGTGATCAACCGCCCCAACGGCCTGCATCTGGACGACCTGCTCGAACAACTGCGCCCTGACGTACCGGCCACCTCGGACGACGCCAGCATCGCCCTCTATTCCGGCGGTCCGGTGCAGTACGACCGCGGATTCGTGCTGCACGATGCCGGCCCCACCTTCCAGAACACCCTGGAGCTCGAGGAACTGAGCCTGACCACGTCGCCAGACGTGCTGTTCGCCATTTCCGACGGCACCGGCCCGGCCCGCCACCTGATCACCCTGGGCTACAGCGGCTGGGGTCCCGGCCAGCTCGAAGAAGAGCTGGCGGCCAATCTCTGGCTCACCACCCCGGCCACCAGCGCCCTGCTGTTCGAGACGCCCAGCGACCAGCGTCTGGGCGCAGCGGCCGCCCTGCTGGGCGTCGACCTGCGCCTGCTCTCGCGTCAGGCGGGTCATGCATGAGCGCGCCCAGCGGTCTCTACCTGGGCTTCGACTACGGCACCCGGCAGATCGGCGTCGCCGTCGGCCAGGCCGTGACCGGCCAGGCCCGCGAACTGCTCACCCTGAAGGCACAGAACGGCGTGCCCGACTGGCAGCAGATCCAGCGCCTGCTGGACGAATGGCGCCCCACTGCGCTGGTGGTCGGCCTGCCGCTGAACATGGACGGTACGCCCAGCGAGATGAGCGAGCGCGCCGAGCGTTTCGCTCGCCGCCTGCAGGGTCGCTACGGATTGCCCGTGCATGCCCATGACGAACGCCTCACCACCTATGCCGCCAAGGGCGAGCGAATGCAGGGCGGTCAGCGCGACGGCTATCGCGAACGCCCGGTGGACGCCCTCGCCGCCGCCCTCCTCCTGGAAGGCTGGCTGACCCAACAACTGGAACGGGCCGCGCGCCCGCAATCGGAGTAGCCATGCACCTGCCCTCTCCCGCCGAGCTTCTGCCACGGCTGGCCGCCGACCTGCGCCTGTCGCTGGATCGCCGTGGCATCACCGATCCCGGCTTCGTCGGCATCCACACCGGCGGCCTGTGGGTCGCCGAGGCCCTGCTGGCCGAACTCGGCCTGGACACCCCGCTGGGCAGCCTGGACGTGTCCTTCTACCGGGACGACTTCACCCAGAAGGGCCTGCATCCCCAGGTGCGCCCCTCGGCCCTGCCCTTCGAGGTCGACGGTCGGCACCTGGTGCTGGTGGACGATGTCCTGATGAGCGGTCGCACCGTGCGCGCGGCGCTCAACGAACTCTTCGATTATGGCCGCCCGGCCAGTGTGACCCTGGTCTGCCTGCTGGACGTCAATGCCCGCGAATTGCCGATCCAGCCCGACGTGGTGGGCGCCACCCTGACGCTCGCCGCCACCCAGCGCGTCAAGCTGACCGGCCCCGTTCCGCTCGCCCTCGAATACCGCGACGTCCCCGCCGCCTGACCTGGATTCGCTGCCATGACCGACGCTACGCGTTCGCTGCAACTCAACGCCCAGGGCCAATTGCGCCATTTCCTTTCGCTCGACGACCTGCCCGCCGAACTCCTCACCGAATTGCTCGATACGGCCGACTCCTTTCTGGAGGTCGGCGCCCGGGCGGTGAAGAAGGTGCCCCTGCTGCGCGGCAAGACGGTATGCAACGTCTTCTTCGAGAACTCGACCCGCACCCGTACCACCTTCGAGCTGGCGGCCAAGCGGCTGTCGGCGGACGTCATCACCCTCAATGTCTCCACCTCCTCCACCAGCAAGGGCGAGACGCTGTTCGACACCCTGCGCAACCTGGAGGCCATGGCCGCCGACATGTTCGTGGTGCGCCATGCCGATTCCGGCGCGGCCCACTTCATCGCCGAACACGTCTGCCCCGATGTCGCCATCATCAACGGCGGCGACGGCCGCCATGCCCACCCCACCCAGGGCATGCTCGACATGCTGACCATCCGCCGGCACAAGGGCGACTTCGCCAACCTGTCGGTAGCCATCGTCGGCGACATCCTGCACTCGCGGGTCGCCCGCTCCGACATGCTGGCGCTGCGTACCCTGGGCTGCCGCGACATCCGCGTGGTCGCGCCGCGCACCCTGCTGCCGGTCGGCCTGGAAGACCTCTATGGCGTGCGCACCTGCACCGATCTGGCCGAGGGCCTGGAAGGGGTGGACGTGGTGATCATGCTGCGTCTGCAGCGCGAACGCATGCAGGGCGGCCTGCTGCCCAGCGAGGGCGAGTACTACCGGCTGTTCGGCCTGACCCGCCAGCGCCTGGCCCGTGCCAAACCCGACGCCATCGTCATGCACCCGGGGCCGATCAATCGCGGCGTGGAGATCGAATCGGCGGTCGCCGATGGCGAGCAGTCGGTCATCCTGAATCAGGTCACCTACGGCATCGCGGTCCGCATGGCGGTGCTGTCGATGACCATGAGCGGGCAGACGGCCCAGCGTCAGCTACAGGAGAATGCGCAGTGAGCCTGAGCATCCGCAACGCCCGGGTGATCGACCCGGCCTCTGGCCTCGACCAGATCAGCGACGTCCATGTCGACGAGGGCCGCATCCTGGCCATCGGCGAGGCGCCCCAGGGCTTCCAGGCCGCCGAGCAGCTGGACGCCCGCGACCTCATCCTGGCACCCGGCCTGGTCGACCTGGACGTCGCCCTGTGCGAGCCGGGCCTGACCCGCAAGGGCAACGTCGACAGCGAGACCCGCGCCGCCGCGGCCGGTGGCGTCACCAGCCTGTGCTGTCCGCCGACCACCCGCCCGGTGCTGGACACCACCGCGGTGGCCGAACTCATCCTCGACCGAGCGCGTACCGCCGATCATGCCCGGGTTCACCCCATCGGTGCCCTGACCAAGGGCCTGGGTGGCGAACAGCTCTCCGAACTGATGGCGCTGCGCGATGCCGGCTGCGTCGCCTTCACCAACGGCCTGCAGCGCTTCGAAAACCTGCGGGTACAGCGGCGGGCCCTGGAATACGCCGCCACCTTCGATCTCACCGTGGTCTTTACTGCCCTGGACGCCGATCTGGCCGAAGGCGGCCTGGCCCACGAAGGCCCCACCGCCAGCTTCCTGGGTCTCACCGGAATTCCGGAGACGGCGGAAACCATCGCCCTGTCCCGCGACCTGCTGCTGGTGGAGCAGAGCGGCGTGCGCGCCCACTTCGGCCAGCTGACCAGCGCGCGCGCGGTGGAGATGATCGCCGCAGCCCAGGCACGTGGCCTGCCAGTGACCGCCGACGTGGCGCTCTACCAGCTGCTGCTCACCGATGAAGCCCTGCAGGGCTTTTCCAGCCTCTATCACGTCAAACCGCCGCTGCGGACCGCCCGTGACCGCGACGCCTTGCGTGCCGGGGTGCGTGACGGCGTGATCGGCGCCATCTCCAGCCATCATCAGCCACATGAGGCGGACGCCAAGCTGGCGCCCTTCGCCGCCACCGAACCAGGCATCAGCAGCGTCGAATTGCTCCTGCCATTGGCCCTGACCCTGGTGGCGGACGGCCTGCTGGATCTGCCGACCCTCCTGGCACGCCTGACCAGCGGCCCGGCCCAGGCCCTGCGCCTCCAGGCGGGTCGTCTGGCCAAGGGGCTGCCTGCGGACCTGGTGCTGTTCGCCCAGCAGCCGACCGCCCAGGCCGCTACGCCCTGGCTCTCCCGTGGCCGTAATTGCCCCTTCCAGGGCCTCACCCTGCCCGGCCGCATCGAACGCACCCTGGTAGGGGGGCGCGCGACCTACCGGCGCGGCGCCTGAATAGGAAAGGGGCTCCGCGGAGCCCCTTTCCTTTGCCTCTCAGCCGGTCTTAGCGCACCAGCCGTCGACGATTCTCTTCGGAAATCTGCGAATTGAGCGTCCAGAAGTCGTAGAGCACGCCGAGCAGGAAGAAACCGGCGGTAAAGAAATAGAGGATGGCAGTGATCCACTTGCCCATATAGAGGCGGTGCACGCCGAAGATGCCCAGGAAGGTCAGCAGGATCCAGCCCAGGCTGTAGTTCAGCGAACCGGACTGGAAGCGCAGGTCCGCCTCGCGATCCATGGCCGGGATCAGGAAGAGATCGATCAGCCAGCCGATGCCCAGCAGGCCCAGGGTGCAGAACCAGAGGGTGCCGGTGACCGGTTTGCCATAGTAGAAGCGATGCGCGCCGAGAAACCCGAAAATCCACAGCAGATAGCCCATGACCTTGCTATGGGTGTCCTGATACTGCATGTCTACGACCTCGCGACTGACGGAAAAGACCCACCTTACCTACACCCTTACCTTCACCATGACTTTATGTCGAAAACTGGATGAATGCCCAGGGAGTCTCACTGGTTGGCGCTTTAGGGACCTCACTTTCCGCTAAAAATTACATAATTTCTTGATGAGAGGTGCACAAAATATCCACAGGGTTGGTATAGAATCCCTCGCTTCGATCTTCAGACACCCCTACGACAATGCGTCTATTTCTTCTGACATGGCTCTCCGCCTGTCTTGTGCTGCCCGCGGCAGTACAAGCGAAAGAGAACTCTGCAGCGCGCACTGCCGCTCCGGTCCATAAGGTCGCAGCCCGGCATGTCACCGCCGCTTCAGCTCCTAAGACCGCCGCTCGGCATGTAGCCGCCACTCCGGCTCGCAAGGCCGCGACTCGGCACGTTGCCGCCGTGGACCATACCCAGGCGGCTTCCGCGGCCCGCGCCAAGCGCGCAGCCCGGGCCACCAGTGCTATGCACCGCAAACAGGCCACCGCTCAGGCCGCCACCCGCAACGTCGGCGCCCAGGTCGCGACCCGTGCCATGGACCTGGTCGGTACCCCCTATCGCTACGGCGGGACTAATCCGCAGAACGGCCTGGATTGCAGCGGCCTGGTGAACTACGTCTACCGTGACGTGCACAACGTCAAGCTGCCGCGCACCTCCCGTGAGCTGTCCCAGCTCAAGGGCCCCAAGGTCGCCCGTGGCGACCTCAAGGCTGGTGACCTGGTGTTCTTCAAGACCGGTCAGCGCAGCGGCATCGACCACGTCGCCATCTACCTGGGCAACGATCGCTTCGTCCATGCCCCGCGCAGCGGCGAAAGCGTGCGGGTCGATCACCTGAGCAAGCCCTACTGGACCAAAAGGTTCGCGTCGGCCAAGCGTGTGTTGCAGCAGCCCACCCTGGCGGCGGAAACCAGTCCCGTCGCGGACAAGCCGCGTACCAAGCGTACCCGCAAGTCCTGATCCCTCCCCTCGCTCCGCCGGGCTGCTACCGCTCGGCGGAGTGTCGCTCCACTCGGCGCCGCCCGGCGCAAAGCCATTGAACGACGCTCCGCTTCCTGGATACTGTATGCAATCACAGTACAGGAGATCTCGATGGAGCTCGCTGACAAGCTGATCATTCTCGCCGATGCCGCCAAGTACGACGTATCCTGCGCCAGCAGCGGTGCGCCCAAGCGCAGCTCGAAGGGCAAGGACGGCCTGGGCTCGACCGACGGCATGGGCATCTGTCACAGCTTCACCCCCGACGGGCGCTGCGTGGCGCTGCTCAAGGTGCTGCTGACCAACTTCTGCCAGTACGACTGCCAGTACTGCGTCAATCGCCGCAGCAGCAACGTCCCGCGGGCGCGCTTCACGCCCGAGGAAGTGGTGCAGCTGACCCTCGATTTCTATCGGCGCAACGTCATCAGCGGGCTGTTCCTCAGCTCCGGCATCATCCGCTCCTCCAACTACACCATGGAGCAGATGACCCGGGTGGCCCAGCTGCTGCGCGAACAGCACCAGTTCCGCGGCTACATCCATCTCAAGACCATTCCCGACGCCGATCCCGAGATCATTGCCCAGGCCGGTCTCTATGCCGATCGTTTGTCGGTGAACATCGAGCTGCCCACCGAGAGCAGCCTGATCAAGCTGGCGCCGGAAAAGAACGGCAGCAGCATCCGCAAGACCATGGGCAACATCCGCCTGGGCCTGGAGGAAGCCGAGGCCGAAGCCAAGGCGCCGCGCTTCGCACCGGCTGGCCAGAGCACCCAGATGATCGTGGGCGCCGACGCCACCGACGACCGCACCATTCTCGATACCGCCCAGACACTTTATGGCGCCTATCGCTTGAAGCGCGTCTACTATTCGGCCTTCAGTCCGATTCCGGAAAGCCCGGGCACGGTGCCACTGCAACCGCCGCCCCTGCTGCGTGAGCACCGCCTGTATCAGGCCGACTTCCTCATGCGCGGCTACGGCTTCCAGGCGGAAGAGCTGCCCACCGAAGACGGCCAGCTACCGCTGGACGTTGATCCCAAACTCGCCTGGGCGCTGCACAATCGCGCCATCTTCCCGCTGGATCTGAATCGCGCCGACCAGGCACTGATCGCCCGGGTACCCGGTATCGGTGTGCTCTCGGCCAAGCGCCTGGTGGAACTCAGACGTGAGCGGCGCATCCGCTACGCCGATCTGATCCGCCTGAAATGCAGCGTGGAGAAGGCTCGTCCCTTCATCATCACCCAGGACTACCGGCCGCAACCGCGGCTGGCCGAATCCCTCGACCTGCGCCGGCAGCTGGCCGAACCGCCCGCCCAGCTCGCCCTGCTCTAGATGCACAGGGTCGATTTCGACGGCACCTTCGCCGGCTGGCGCCAGGAGGCACGCCGGCTGCTTCAGGCCGGTATCGCGCCGGCTCTGGTGAGCTGGCAGGAGAGCCGTGGGCTGGGCGACCTGTTCGACGAACCGGTCGAGGCGGTGGCGACGCCACCCAGTGGCGCCGTGCGCATCCCGCCGCAACTGGCCGAGGCCCTGACCTACGCCGCCTGCTTTCGCAGTGACGATCGCTGGGCACTGCTCTATCAGGTGCTCTGGCGGGTCGCCCAGGGCGAGCGCGCGGCCATGCTGGCCGGTGATGAAGACGGCAGCGAACTACAGCGTCGGGTCAAGGCGATCCGCCGCGAGATCCACCACGTGCATGCCTTCCTCAGGTTCCGCCCGCGTGCGGAAAGCGCCGGTCCGCCGGCCTGGGTGGCCTGGCACCAGCCGGCCCACGATGTCCTGGCCCTGGCGGCGCCGCATTTCTGCGACCGCATGGGCAACAGCAGCTGGCTGATCGCGACCCCGGAGGCCGCCGCGCTCTGGGATGGCCAGGCGTTGCAACTGGTGGAGCCCTGCCCCGCCGAGCTGCAGCAACTGGCCCGCCAGACGCCAGAGGACGATGACCGTAACGCTGGTGACGAACTCTGGCGCGCCTATTACCGCAGCACCTTCAATCCAGCACGGGCCAATCCGCGCACCCTGAGGGGAAACATGCCGGCGCGCTTCTGGAAGGATCTGCCGGAAGGGCCGCTTATCCCGGCACTGCTTAGCGAGGCCCGAGCCGGTGCCCAGCGCCTGGCCCAGGCCGAGGCCGTGGGTCGTCAGGGCGGTCGCGAGGTATTGATCGCCGCGGAACGCGCCCAGCCGGAGCGACCGCTGCCCACCACCCTCGACGAATGCCGCCGCTGCGAACTCTGGGAGAAGGCCACCCAGCCGGTGGCCGGCGAAGGCCCACGCACGGCGCGCATCCTGCTGCTGGGGGAACAGCCCGGCGACCAGGAAGACCTGGCGGGTCGCCCCTTCGTCGGGCCGGCCGGGCAGGTGCTGATGGCGGCGCTGGCCGAGGCAGGTCTCGACCGCAGCGAGGTATTCCTCACCAATGCGGTCAAGCACTTCAAGTGGATTCCCCAGGGCCGGAGACGCAAGCACGTCACCCCAGGACCAGAGATCGCCCCCTGCCGCTACTGGCTGGAGCAGGAACTGCGCGACATCCAGCCGATGGTAGTGGTGGCTCTGGGGTCGACGGCCCTGGAAGCCCTGCTCAAGCGCAAGCCACGGGGCCTGGCGCAATTCATGGGTCGGCCCCTGCGGCTGGACGAGCGCTGGATCATCGCCACCTATCATCCGTCCTACATCCTGCGCACCCCGGACGCAGGGCAGCAGGAGCAGGCACGCCAGGCGCTGGTCGCTGCCCTGCGCGAGGCCAGGACCCTGGCAGCCGACGGCGAGAGCTAGCGGAAGCGCCTGGGTGGGTCGTCGCCCATGTCCACCGAGAGATTGCGGGTGGTCTGATTGAGGTGATCGGCATCTGTCTCCGACCCCAGCTTGATCATCAGCCGCAGGTCGTTGGCGGAATCGGCGTGGGCCAGGGCCGCTTCGTAGCTGATCTCGCCGTCGCGATAGAGGCTGTAGAGCGACTGGTCGAAGGTCTGCATGCCCAGTTCGCCGGACTTCTTCATCAGCGCCTTGAGTTCGTGCACCTCGCCCTTGCGGATCAGGTCGGTGGCCAGCGGGGTGTTGAGCAGCACCTCGATCACCGCGCGGCGCCCCTGACCATCGATGGTCGGCACCAACTGCTGGGCGACGATGCCCTTGAGGTTGAGCGACAGGTCCATCCAGGTCTGGCTGTGTCGATCGGCCGGAAAGAAGTGGATGATGCGATCCAGCGCCTGGTTGGCGTTGTTGGCGTGCAGGGTGGCCAGGCACAGGTGGCCGGTCTCGGCGAACGCCAGGGCATGCTCCATGGTGTCCCGACTGCGGATCTCGCCGATCATGATCACGTCGGGCGCCTGGCGCAGGGTGTTCTTCAGCGCCACCTCGAAGGACTCGGTGTCGATCCCTACCTCACGCTGGGTGACGATGCAGCCCTGGTGCTGGTGGATGTACTCGATGGGATCCTCGATGGAGATGATGTGCCCCGCCGAGTTCTTGTTGCGATGGCCGATCATGGCCGCCAGCGAGGTGGACTTGCCGGTGCCGGTGGCGCCGACGAAGATCACCAGGCCGCGCTTGGTCATGGCCAGCTTCTTGATGATCTCCGGCAGGCGCAGTTGCTCGACCGTGGGAATGTTGACCTCGATGCGGCGCAGCACCATGCCCACCAGATTGCGCTGGTAGAAGGCACTGACCCGGAAGCGACCAATGCCCCGGGCGCTGATGGCGAAGTTGCACTCGCGCTTCTGCTGGAATTCCTGCCGCTGTTCGTCGGTCATCACCCCCAGCACCAGGGCCCGGCACTGCTCGGGAGACAGCGAATCCTTGGTGACCGGCGTCATGCGCCCATTGATCTTCATCGAAGGGGGCACGCCGGTGGTGATGAAGAGGTCGGACGCCCCCTTGTCCACCATCAGCTGCAGGAACCTGTCGAAATCCATCAGAAGTTCTCCGGCGTCTTGGCCTTCTCGCGGGCCGCGTCGCGGCTGATCAGCCCCTTGGCCAGGAGCGCCTTGAGGCACATGTCCAGGGTCTGCATGCCCAGGCCGCCACCGGTCTGGATCGAGGAATACATCTGCGCCACCTTGTCCTCGCGGATCAGGTTACGGATGGCCGGGGTGCCGATCATGATCTCGTGAGCGGCTACCCGACCGCCGCCGACCTTCTTGAGCAGGGTCTGGGAGACCACCGCCTGCAGGGATTCGGACAACATGGAACGCACCATGGATTTCTCTTCCGCCGGAAAGACGTCCACCACCCGATCGATGGTCTTGGCCGCCGAGGTCGTGTGCAGGGTGCCGAACACCAGGTGCCCGGTCTCGGCCGCGGTCAGTGCCAGGCGGATGGTTTCCAGGTCGCGCAGCTCGCCCACCAGGATGATGTCCGGGTCCTCGCGCAGCGCCGAGCGCAGGGCTTCGGAAAAGCCCAGGGTGTCGCGATGCACCTCGCGCTGGTTGACCAGGCACTTCTTGGACTCGTGGACGAACTCGATGGGATCCTCGATGGTGAGGATGTGGTGGTACTTGGTGTTGTTGAGGTAGTCGAGCATGGCCGCGAGGGTGGTGGACTTGCCCGAACCGGTCGGTCCGGTCACCAGCACCAGCCCGCGCGGCACGTCGGTGATCTTCTTGAACACCTCGCCCATGCCCAGCTCTTCCATGCTCAGCACCTTGGAAGGGATGGTCCGGAATACCGCGCCAGCGCCACGATTCTGATTGAAGGCGTTGACCCGGAAGCGCGCCACGCCCGGCACCTCGAAGGAGAAGTCGGTCTCCAGGAATTCCTCGAAGTCCTTGCGCTGCTTGTCGTTCATGATGTCGTAGATCAGCGCGTGCACCTGCTTGTGCTCGAAGGCCGGCAGATTGATGCGGCGCACGTCGCCATCGACGCGGATCATCGGCGGCAGGCCGGCGGACAGGTGCAGGTCGGAGGCGCCTTGCCGCGCGGAAAAGGCCAGCAATTCGGTGATATCCATGGGACTCCCAGATGTCGAGCAAGCAGGTAGAATGCCGCGCAGCACTGGCGGTCTGACCTGGTCACCGCCACTCCTTCATCCGGTACGCCAAGGCCTGCCGGGTGCGCCGACGCAAGCAGGGGCTGAATGTCCACGATAGCCGAGAATAGCGCAACCGTACTCGAACGCATCGCCGTCGCCAGCCGGACGGCAGGCCGCGATCCCGCGACCGTCGGCCTGCTGGCGGTGAGCAAGACCAAGCCCGCCGCGGCGCTGCGGGAGGCCGCTGGCGCCGGCCTGCGCGACTTCGGCGAGAACTATCTGCAGGAGGCGCTGGACAAGCAACTGGAGCTGGCCGACCTGCCACTGGTGTGGCATTTCATCGGCCCCATCCAGTCCAACAAGACCCGCGCCATCGCCAGCCACTTCGACTGGGTGCATTCGGTGGATCGCCTGAAGATCGCCCAGCGCCTGGCCGAACAGCGTCTGCCCGAGCGCGGGCCACTGAACATCTGCCTGCAGGTCAACGTCAGCGGCGAAGCCAGCAAGTCCGGCTGCCACCCCGACGAACTCCCAGCGTTGGCCACTGCGGTGAGCCAGTTGCCCAACCTGCGTCTGCGTGGCCTGATGGCCATTCCCGAACCCACCGACGACCCTGCCAGCCAGCGCGCCGCCTTCGCCCGGCTGCGCACCCTAAGCGAGGCGCTGAACCTGGGCCTGGACACCCTGTCCATGGGCATGAGCCAGGATCTGGAAGCCGCCATCGCCGAGGGCGCCACCTGGGTCCGCGTCGGTACCGCTCTCTTCGGCGCCCGCGACTATGGCGCCGCCGCCTCTTCAACCTAGGAAGTCTCGATGAACGATACCCGCATCGCCTTCATCGGTGCCGGCAACATGGCCGGTGCCATCATCGGCGGGCTGCTCGCCCAGGGCGTGCCGGCCCGGCAGCTCAGCGCCAGCAATCGCAACCCGGCCAAGCGCGAGGCGCTGGCCCGGGACCACGGCATCCGCGTCGAGGCCAGCAACAGCGCCGTGCTCGACAACGCCGACGTGGTGGTGCTGGGCGTGAAGCCCCAGGTAATGGGCGAGGTCTGCCAGGAACTGGCCCCCCACCTGCGTCCGGAGCAGCTGATCGTCTCGGTCGCGGCCGGCATCACCTGCGCCAGCCTGACACGCTGGCTGGGCGAGCGACCGCTGGTGCGCTGCATGCCCAACGTGCCCTCGCAGCTGCGCCTGGGTGCCAGCGGCCTGTTCGCCAACGAGCAGGTCAGCCCGGAGCAACGCGACCGTGCCCAGGAAATACTCGCCGCGGTCGGCCTGGCCCTCTGGGTCGACGAAGAACAGCAGCTGGACGCGGTCACCGCCGTTTCCGGCAGCGGTCCGGCCTATTTCTTCCTGCTGATGGAAGCCATGACCCAGGCCGGCACCAAGCTCGGCCTGCCGGCCGCGGTGGCCGAACAGCTGACCCTGCACACCGCCCGCGGCGCCGCCGCCATGGCCTGCCAGGGCGAGCGCAGCCCCGAACAATTGCGTCGCTCGGTGATGTCGCCCAAGGGCACCACCGAACGCGCCATCGAAACCTTCCAAGCCGGGGCCTTCGAGGACCTGGTGGAAGAAGCCCTCACCGCCGCGGCCGACCGGGCTGCGGAACTGGCCCAGTTGCCGGATCGATAAGGAGTATCCATGTCCGCTTTCGCCCAAGCTCTCGTCTACGTCATCCAGACCCTTGGCAGCCTCTATCTGCTGATCATCCTGCTGCGCTTCATCCTGCAGCTGGTCCGGGCCGACTTCTACAATCCGCTGTCGCAATTCACCGTGCGCGCCACCCAGCCGCTGCTCAAGCCCGTGCGGCGCATCATTCCCGGCTTCGGTGGCGTCGATCTGGCGGCCCTGGTACTGGCGCTCCTGGTCCAGCTGGTGCTGATGATGGTCGTGGTGGTGCTGCTCGGCGCCAGCATCGGCGGCCTGTTCCCCGTCCTGCTGATCTGGGCCCTGCTGGGCGTGGCGTCGCTGTTCCTCAAGGTGTTCTTCTTTGCCCTGATCGTCAGCGTCATCCTCTCCTGGGTCGCGCCCCAGACCCACAACCCCGCCGCCGAGCTGGTCAACCAGATCTGCGAGCCACTGCTGGCGCCCTTCCGCCGTCTGCTGCCGAACCTGGGTGGGTTGGATCTGTCGCCGATCTTCGCCTTCATCGTGATCAACCTGCTGGATCGCTTCGTCATCGGCCAGCTGGCCGCGGCCACCGGCATGCCGCAGATCCTCGCCCCCTTCCTCTGACGTCAGAACAGCAGCACCACTCGCCCCTCCGCCACGACCGCCTGCCGCGTCGTGGCGGAGGCGGCATTGACGTCCTCCGGACGCTGGGGCACCGTCCAGCCTTTGCTGTTCAGGTCAAGGAAGTCCCCTATGGAACGCCTGTTCCGCCACGTCGATGCCTATGCCACGTGGAAAGCCGAACTCGATACCCAATTGGGCCGCTACCGCGACTGGTTGCAGCGTAATCGTCTGGCCTCCCCTGCCCTGGACGCCGCCCTGGCCAACTGTCAGAGCGAACTGCAAACCGATGGCATCACCCTGGCCTTCGCCGGTGAGTTCTCCCGCGGCAAGACCGAGCTGATCAACGCCCTCTTCTTCGCCGACTACGGCCAGCGCATGCTGCCGTCCCAGGCCGGGCGCACCACCATGTGCCCCACCGAGATCTTTTTCGACGCCCAGGCCGACGGCCCCTATCTGCAGCTGCTGCCCATCGACAGCCGTCTGGACGAGCGCAGCCTGGGCGCCTGGCGCCAGGCGCCCGAGGCCTGGCAGCGTTTCGCCCTGGATGACCGCCACCCGGACGCCATGGCCACCCTGCTGGCCAAGGTCACCGAGACGCGCGAGGTGGAAACCGCCACTGCCGTGCAGCTGGGTTTCGATCCAGAACAACTGGAGCAGATCGATGACGCCGGCCTGGTCAGCGTCCCGGCCTGGCGCCATGCCCTCATCAGCATCGATCATCCCTTGCTGCGCCAGGGCCTGCGCATCCTAGATACCCCCGGCCTCAACGCCCTGGGCGCCGAACCCGAGCTGACCCTGTCGCTGCTGCCCCATGCCCAGGCCGTGCTCTTTCTCATCGGTGCCGACACCGGGGTAACCGCATCGGACCTGGCGCTCTGGGAGCAGTGCGTCAAGCCCTCCCTGGGAGATGCGCCCGAGCGGCTGTTCGCGGTGATGAACAAGATCGACAGCCTCTGGGACGACCTCGGCGGCGTCGCCCATGTCGCCCAGTCCCTGGAAAACGTCCGCCAGGCCAGCGCCCGGCAACTGGCCCTGCCGGCCGATCACATCCTGCCGATGTCGGCCAAGCAGGCACTGCTGGGCAAGGTCCGTGGCGACCTGGAACTGCTGGCGCGCAGCCAGCTGGACAGCCTCGAACAGCTGCTCGCCGAACGCATCGTCGGCGCCCGCGAGCGTCTCCTGCAGCAGCGCATCGTGCAGCAGGCCAGTGGTCTGCTGGGTGCCAGCCGGACGCTCATCGAGCAGCGGCTGGAAGCCATTCGTGCGCAGTACGCGCAACTGGCCGACGAAGAACTGCCCGGCGCCGGACTGGAATTGCAGACCGCCCGTACGCGCCAGGAGTACGACCTGTACCACCGCCGCCTGCTGGACCTGCGCACCACCCAGAACATGCTGGCCGGCCAGCGCAAGCTGCTGACCGACCTGGTCGCCACCGACCGCCTGGACGCCCATCTGGAAACCGCCCGCCGGGAATTCCGCAGCAGCCTGACCACCGTCGGCATCAACCAGTCCATCGCCCGCTTCTTCCGCGTGGTCGAGCATGACCTGCTGGCCCTGGACAACGAGGCGGACCGGGCCAACAAGGTGCTTGGCGCGGTCTACCAGCGGCACAATGCGGAGAACCCCCTGCATCCGCTGGAAGCGCCGCGGTTGCGCATCCGCCCCTATGTCCGCGAGTTGCGCCAGCTGCAACTCAAGACCGAGGAGGTGCAGCGCCAGGTCAAGACCCTGCTCACCGAGCAGAGCGCCCTGGCCCGTCGCTTCTTCGCCACCGTGGCCCAGGAGGTCCAGGCGCTGCAGGAAGGCGCCCATGCCCAGGTGCTGCGCTGGAACGACGGCGCCCTGACCCCGCTGGTCCAGCACACCCGCGAGCAGAAGCAGCTGCTGGAAACCAGCATGCTGGCGCTCAAGCAGCTGACCCAGCAGAACCTCAACAGCCAGGAACAGGTGCGTCGGCTGCAGGTGCACGAGGACGTTCTGCATCGCCAGCTCAGCGAGGTCAGCGACATGCTCAAGCAGATCAGCCGGCCGGCGCCCTCCCAGCGCCACGACAACGTGGTCGCGCTGCCGCTGGCGCGGGTCGGCTAGCCCTGCCGGACACCCATGGCGCGGTCCTTGACCGCCGCGCTGTGCCTGCCCTTGCCGCTCCTGGCGACGCTCTTTAGACTGGCGAACCCCGCCCCGGACGAGCCGTCAATGCCCAGCGTCATTCCCGAAGATTCCGTCGGCCTGGTCACCCCCGAGCTGCTGCACTTCAGCGAGCCCCTGGCCCTGGCCTGTGGCCGCACCCTGCCGGCCTACGACCTGATGGTCGAGACCTATGGCGAGCTCAACGCCAATCGCAGCAATGCCGTACTGATCTGCCACGCGCTCTCCGGTCACCATCACGCGGCCGGCTACCACAGCCTCGACGACCGCAAGCCCGGCTGGTGGGACAGTTGCATCGGCCCCGGCAAGCCCATCGACACCCGCAAGTTCTTCGTGGTCGCCCTCAACAACCTGGGCGGTTGCAACGGCTCTACCGGCCCGAGCAGCCCCAACCCCGAGACCGGCCGGGCCTACGGCGCGGACTTCCCGGTGCTCACCGTGGAGGACTGGGTCAACAGCCAGGCGCGGCTGGCCGATCGCCTGGGCATCGGGCAGTGGGCGGCGGTGATCGGCGGTAGCCTGGGCGGCATGCAGGCGCTGCAGTGGACCATCAGCTATCCCGAGCGCATCCGCCACTGCCTGGCCATCGCCTCGGCGTCCAAGCTGTCGGCGGAAAACATCGCCTTCAACGAGGTGGCGCGCCAGGCCATCCTCTCGGACCCGGACTTCCATGCGGGCCACTTCCAGGAAAAGGGCGTGATCCCCAAGCGCGGCCTGATGCTGGCACGCATGGTCGGCCACATCACCTACCTGTCCGACGAGGCCATGGGCGCGAAATTCGGTCGCGAACTCAAGACCGATCAGCTCAACTACGACTTCCACAGCGTCGAATTCCAGGTGGAGAGCTACCTGCGCTACCAGGGCGAGGAATTCTCCGGCCGGTTCGACGCCAACACCTACCTGCTGATGACCAAGGCGCTGGACTACTTCGATCCGGCCCACGCCCACGGCGGCGACCTGGCCAAGACCCTGGCCGGGGTGCAGGCGCGCTTCCTGATCGTCTCCTTCACCACCGACTGGCGCTTCTCGCCGGCGCGTTCCAAGGAGATCGTCAATGCCCTGATGGCCGCGCGCAAGGACGTCAGCTACCTGGAAGTCGACGCGCCCCAGGGCCATGACGCCTTCCTCATCCCCATCCCGCGCTATCTGCAGGCCTTCTCCCACTACATGACCCGCATCGAGGTATAGCTGCCGTGCGCGCCGATCTGGACATCATTCAGGAATGGATCCCCGCTGGCAGCCGGGTCCTCGACCTCGGCTGCGGCACCGGCGAGTTGCTCGCCTGGCTGCGTGATCACAAGCAGGTCACCGGCTACGGCCTGGAGATCGACCCGGACAAGATCGCCGAATGCCTGCTCAAGGACGTCAACGTCATCGAGCAGGACCTTGACGGCGGCCTGGCCAACTTCGCCAGCGACAGCTTCGACGTGGTGGTGATGACCCAGTCGCTGCAGGCCATGCAGTACCCTGATCGCATCCTCCAGGAGATGCTCAGGGTCGGGCGCCAGTGCATCATCACCTTTCCCAATTTCGGCCACTGGCGTTGCCGGCTGTACCTGGGGGGCAAGGGGCGGATGCCGGTCTCGGACTTCCTGCCCTACACCTGGTACAACACGCCGAACATCCACTTCTGCACCTTCGAGGACTTCGAGCGCCTCTGCCGCGAACAGCGCGCCCGGGTACTGGATCGCCTCGCCGTGGACCGCCTGCATCGCCATGGCTGGGCCAGTCGCCTGTGGCCCAATCTGCTCGGCGAGATCGGCATCTACCGGGTCAGCGCCCCCCGCCTGCACGAGCATCACGTCGCCATATGACGTAAGGCATGGGTGGCGCGCCCAGCCTGGGCGTGGCTTCGCGTACAATACGCCGCCCTTCCCAACGTGACACGGTGCCCTCATGTCCGACCTTACCGAACTGGTCCTCGCCAGCCACAACGCCGGCAAGCTCAAGGAACTCCAGGCCATGCTCGGCGACCGGGTGCGGGTGCGCTCGGTGGGTGAGTTCAGCCAGGTGGAGCCCGAGGAAACCGGCCTGTCCTTTGTCGAGAATGCCATCCTCAAGGCGCGCAACGCGGCGCGTCTGTCCGGCCTGCCGGCCCTGGCCGACGATTCGGGGCTGGCGGTCGACGCCCTCGGCGGCGCTCCCGGTATCTATTCCGCGCGCTACGCCGATGGTCAGGGCGACGCGGCCAACAACGCCAAGCTGCTCGACACCCTGCGTGACATCCCCGACGCCGAGCGCACCGCCCAGTTCGTCTGCGTACTGGCCCTGGTACGCCACGCCGATGACCCGCTGCCGATCCTCTGCGAAGGTCTCTGGCCTGGCCGTATCCTGCACGCGGCCCAAGGCGAACACGGCTTCGGCTACGATCCGCTGTTCCAGCCCGACGGCGAAACGGTCTCCGCGGCCGAACTGGCCCCGGCGGAAAAGAACCAGCGCAGCCATCGCGCCCGCGCCATGGCCCAGCTCAAGCAACGGCTCCAGCTGTGACCGATACCTTTGCCCTGCCGCCACTGGCGCTCTACGTCCATATCCCCTGGTGCGTGCGCAAGTGCCCCTATTGCGACTTCAACTCCCATGCCGCTGGCCCGACGCTACCGGAAACGGAGTACGTCGACGCCCTGCTGGCGGATCTGGATCACGACCTGATCCACGTCCATGGCCGGCCGCTGACCTCGATCTTCTTCGGGGGCGGCACACCCAGTCTGTTTTCCGCTGACGCCCTGGGCCGACTGCTGGAGGGCGTGGCCCGGCGGCTGGCCTTCGCGCCGGACATCGAGATTACCCTGGAGGCCAACCCCGGCACCTTCGAGCAGGCCAAGTTCGTCGCCTATCGCGGGCTGGGCGTCAATCGGCTGTCCATCGGCATCCAGAGTTTCCAGGACGCCAAGCTCAAGGCCCTGGGGCGCATCCATGGGCGCGACGAAGCCGTCCGCGCCGCCGACCGGGCCCGCGCCGCCGGCTTCGACAATTTCAACCTGGATCTCATGCACGGCCTGCCGGAGCAGAGCGTCGCCGATGCCCTCGGCGATCTCGATCAGGCCATCGCCCTGGCGCCCACGCACCTGTCCTGGTACCAGCTGACCATGGAGCCCAATACGGTGTTCTGGAGCCAGCCGCCCGAGCTGCCCGAAGACGACACCCTCTGGGACATCCAGGAAGCCGGCCAGGCACGCCTGGCGGCCGCCGGCTACCAGCAGTACGAGACCTCCGCCTATGCCCAGCCCGGGCGCCAGGCGCGGCACAATCTCAACTACTGGGGTTTCGGCGACTTCCTCGGCATCGGCGCCGGTGCCCACGCCAAGCTCAGCGCGCCGGATGGCAGCCTGATGCGTACCTGGAAGACCCGTCTGCCTAGGGACTATCTCGATCCGGCCAGGGCTTTCCAGGCCGGTGCGAAGCGACTGGAACCGGCCGACCTGCCCTTCGATTTCATGATGAACGCCCTGCGCCTGGTGGACGGGGTACCCGCCGCCTGGTATCCGCAACGGACCGGCCAGTCGCTGGACAGCCTGGCGCCCGCGCTGGCGGCGGCGCGGCGGACCGGCCTGCTGGCGGAGGACGCGGAGCGTCTGCGTCCCACCGCCCGCGGCCAACTGTTCCTGAACGACCTCTTGCAATCCTTTCTACCTGACTGACGAGGAGCTCTGCCTTGGACTTCGTGCTCGACCATATCGCCGACCTCTCCCGCTGGAGCCGCAGCCACCTGGACGAGGTGGCCCTGGCGGTCACCGCTACCCTGCTGGTGCTGTTCGGCAGCCAGGTCAATGGCTTCATCCAGGCCCGCCTGGGCAGCCTGCCGACGGCCATCCGAATCCCGGCCTTCGCCCTGGCGAGCCTGGCCCTCTATGGCGCTGCCATGACCTTCCTGACGCCCTGGGTGGTCAAGGGACTCGCGCAGTTCAACAACTACGCCCTGGCCCCCGTGCTGCTGATCGGCGTCTGCCTGCTGGGCGTGCTGGCCGAGCGCAGAGGCTAATAGAGCACCGGCGCATAGTCCGTGGCGCCAGCCAGCAGCAGCAGACTTTCCAGCGACTGTGGTCGGCCGAGCAGGAAACCCTGAAAGGTATCCACGCCCAGGCTCTTGAGCAGCTCGAACTGCGCCTGGGTCTCCACGCCTTCGGCGACGATCTGCATGTTGAGCGCCCGGCACAGGCTGACGATACCGGCCAGCAATTGCCGCGAGCGCGCGTCACGATCCACCGACAGCAGGAAGCTACGGTCGATCTTGATGGTGTCGAACGACAGCCGGTGCAGATAGCTCAGCGACGAGTAACCGGTACCGAAGTCATCCATGGCCACGCGGAAGCCCTGGTCGCGCAGCCGGCCTAGGCGCCGTTCCGGCGTGCCGCGCTGCAGGAACACCGACTCGGTCACCTCCAGTTCCAGGGCCCGCGGCCGCACGCCAAACTCGGTGCAGGCGCGCTCCAGCACCAGGCCCAGCTCGTCATCCGCCACCTGACGTGCGGAGATGTTCACCGCCACCGGAATGTTCACCCCCGCCAACTGCAGATCACGGGCATAGGCGGCGGCACGCCGGATCGCTAGGCGGCCCAGGGAGGACGCCATGCCATTCTGCTCGGCCAGGGCGACGAAGACGCTGGGCAGCACCACCCCCACGCCGGGACACTCCCAGCGCGCCAACAGCTCGGCACTGACCAGGCGCCGCTGGGCATCGAACTTGGGTTGCAGGACGAACTTGATTTCTTCCGCCTCGATGGCGGCATGCAGGTGGGCCAGCAGCGTGACCTTGCGCAACGCTTCGGCGGTGAATTCCGGATCGTAGAAGCGTGCCCGGCTCTTGCCGGCGCTCTTGGCCGCGTACATGGCGGCATCGGCATTGCTGAGCAGGGTCTCGGCGTTCTGCCCGTCCTCGGGGCTCAAGCTCAGGCCTATGCTGGCGGATACCCGGATATCGTGCTCGGTGATACGTTGCGGCCGGCCGACCACCTGCAACAGACGCTCGGCGATCTGGCGGGCCTGACTGCGACCGTCCACCGCGACGGCGGCGACGAATTCATCGCCACCCCAACGCGCCAGGAGTTCGCCCTCCCCCAGACTGTCCTGCAAAGAGGCGCCCAGGGTTTTGAGTAGCTCATCACCCGTCTCGTGGCCCAAGGAGTCGTTGACCTCCTTGAACCCATCCACGTCGATGAACAGCACGGCCAGGCTACGGTCCGGCGCCAGGCCGCGCAGGCAGTCTTCGAAACGGCGATAGAAACCGGAACGGTTGGGCAGCTGGGTCAGGCCATCGCTCAGCGCCAGACGCTCCAGCGCCTGTTCGGCACGCTTGCGCTCGGTGATGTCACGTAGGCTAGCGATGACATAGCCCTCGGCTCCGCCTTCGCCGGCGAAACGACTGAGGCTGATCTCCATCGGCGTCGCACGCTTGGCCGAGACATGGAAACTGGCCTCGGACAGCGCATAGCCATGGCGCTCGAAGGCCTGGATGGCCGCCTCCGGCAGCTTGATGTAATGCGACAGGTACTGACCGGACACACTCTTGCCAGCGCTGAGCATCAGTCTGCACAGCGCCTCGTTGGCCTCGATGATCTGGCCACTTTCGCTCAGCACGGCCATGGCATCGCGGCACAGCGCGAAAGCCGAGGCCATCAGGTTCAGCGAGCGCTCGGTACGCTGGCGGGCGCTTCGCTCGACCTCTAGCTGGCGCAGGGCGTCCATTTCGGCCAGCGTGCCGTCCGACGGCTGGATCACCGCCCAAGCCCTGGCAGCTCGTGCTTATCGACTGACATCTCGCTTGTCCATGCACATTACGACAGGCTGGGCCCATCAAGGCAAAACGCCATCATGCCAAGAGCCTGTCGACTGCTCAACCACTGCTCATCAGCGACACGCGGTCAGTCGAGGCGTGCGAACTTCAAATCCCAGACACCGTGCCCCAGTCGTTCGCCACGGCGTTCGAACTTGGTGATGGGTCTCTCCTCAGGTCGTGGCACGTAGCCCGAGGCGTCGCCAAGGTTACGGAAACCCGGGGCGGCGTTCATGATCTCGAGCATGTGTTCGGCATAGGCCTGCCAATCCGTGGCCATGTGCAGCACCCCACCGACCTTGAGCTTCTGCCGCACCAGCTCGGCGAAGGCCGGCTGGACGATCCGACGCTTGTGATGGCGACTCTTGTGCCAGGGATCGGGAAAGAACAGCAGCACCCGGTCCAGACTGGCATCGGCCACACCCTGGCGCAGCACTTCCAGCGCATCGCAGCTGTAGACCCGCAGATTGGTCAGGCCCTGGGTCATGGCCCCGTTAAGCAGCGCACCGACGCCCGGACGATGCACCTCGACGCCGATAAAATCCTGCTCAGGTGCGGCGGCGGCCATTTCCAGGGTGGAATGGCCCATGCCGAAGCCGATCTCGAAGGTGCGCGGTGCCTGACGCCCGAACACCTGGTCGAAATCCTGGAGGCCGTCGGCCAGGTCCAGACCGAACCGCGGCCAACCCTGGTCAAGGCCACGTTGCTGGCCTTCGGTCATGCGGCCTGCGCGCATCACGAAGCTCTTGATGGTGCGCAGGGGGCGGTCGGGGGTCTGGTCGTCTTGATGATCGGTCATGGCATTATCGATAGTGAGAAAAAGAGACGCCCGGCAGGGGCCGGGCGCATGGAGGATAGCTCCAGGCCTTAGTTGACCAGGCCATCCAGCGGCGAGGACGCGGTCGCATAGAGCTTGCGCGGCATGCGCCCGGCCAGATAGGCCAGGCGGCCGGCGACGATGGCGTGCTTCATGGCTTCGGCCATCAGCACCGGCTCGCGGGCGTGGGCAATGGCGCTGTTCATCAGCACGGCTTCGCAACCCAGCTCCATGGCGATGGTGGCGTCGGAGGCGGTACCCACCCCGGCATCCACCAGCACCGGCACCTTGGCCTCCTCGAGGATAATGCGCAGGTTGTAGGGATTGCAGATGCCCAGACCCGAGCCGATCAGACCGGCCAGCGGCATGACGGCGATACAGCCGATGGCTTCCAGCTGGCGGGCGACGATGGGGTCGTCGCTGGTGTAGACCATGACGTCGAAGCCGTCGGCCACCAGGGTCTCGGCCGCCTTGAGGGTCTCGATGACGTTGGGGAACAGCGTCTTCTGGTCGGCCAGGACTTCCAGCTTGACCAGGTTGTGGCCGTCGAGCAGCTCTCGGGCCAGGCGGCAGGTGCGCACCGCTTCCACCGCGTCGTAGCAGCCGGCGGTGTTGGGCAGGATGGTGTAGCGCTCGGGCGAGATCACGTCGAGCAGGTTGGGCTCGCCGGGATTCTGGCCGATGTTGGTGCGGCGCACCGCCACGGTGACGATCTCGGCACCGGAGGCCTCGATGGCCAGCCGGGTCTCTTCGAGATCACGGTACTTGCCGGTGCCGACCAACAGGCGCGACTCATAGGTGCGCCCGGCCAGGGTCAAGGGAGTGTCTTTCATCTGGATTCCTCTTTCGCGGCTAGCCGCCGCCGATGGCGTGGACCACTTCCAGCCGGTCGCCGTCCACCAGAGCGGTGGTGGCGTGCTGGCTGCGCGGCACGATGTCGAGGTTGCGCTCCACCGCTACCCGCCGTCCGGTCAAGTCGAGACGCACGAGCAGGTCGGCGACGGTGGCACCGTCCGGCAATTCAAGGGATTCGCCGTTCAACAGGATCTGCATGGCAAAGGCATCGTCGCGGGGTGAGCCGGCATTCTACGCCGGTCGGGCGTTCATTGCAGCGGCGCCGGGCTTGGAACGACGGCCAGCGCTCGGTTAGAGGCTGCTCAGGCGCCAGGCCAGTATGGCCAGGCAGGCCCAGCCCGCGAGAAAGCACAACCCGCCAAAGGGGGTGATGATCCCCAGCCGCGACACGCCGGTAAGCGTCAGCAGGTAGAGGCTGCCGGAAAACAGCAGGATGCCAACGATGAAGAAGCCACCGGCCCAGGCCACCAGACGGCCCTGGAAGTGCAACGACAACAGGGCGACGCCGAGTAGCGCCAGGGCGTGGATGAGCTGGTAGAGCACGCCGGTCTGGAACACGGCCAGGTAGTCGGCGGACAGTCGCCCCTTGAGACCATGGGCGGCGAAGGCACCGAGCCCGACGCCGGTGAACCCGGCCAGGGCGGCGAACAGCAGGAAGAGACGCAACATGGGTTTTACCGGGCGATGGAAGAGAAGCGCTGGTTATAATGGCCCGCTAACCGCCAAAGACCAAGCCGATGCTGCTCACCCTCCTCCGCCGTCTCCTGCGTATCGCCCTCTGGTTCGCCGTCCTCAGTGCCGCCCTGGTGCTGGTCCTGCGCTGGGTGCCCCCACCGGGCAGCATGCTGATGGTCGAGCGCAAGGTCGAGTCCTGGATCGACGGCAAGCCCATCGACCTGCAGCGCGACTGGCGCCCTTGGAAGGAGCTGCCGGACGATCTCAAGATGGCGGTGATCGCCGGTGAAGACCAGCACTTCGCCGAGCACTGGGGGTTCGACATGGCGGCGATCCGCCAGGCCTTCAGCCACAACGAGGCCGGCGGCTCCCTGCGCGGCGCCAGCACCATCAGCCAGCAGACCGCCAAGAATCTCTTTCTCTGGAGCGGGCGCAGCTACCTGCGCAAGGCCTTCGAAGCCTGGTTCACCGTGCTCCTGGAAACCTTCTGGTCCAAGCAGCGCATCCTTGAGGTCTATCTCAACAGCGTGGAATGGGACGATGGCGTCTTTGGCGCCGAGGCTGCGGCCCGCCACCATTTCGGCATAGGCGCGCCCTACCTGTCCGACCGCCAGGCCAGCCTGCTGGCCGCCGTGCTGCCCAATCCTCGCGAATGGAGCCCGAGTCGTCCGAGCGCCTACGTCGCCGAACGCGCGGCCTGGATCCGCCAGCAGGAGCGCCAGCTGGGCGGCAGCGACTATCTGCGGCGGATGACCGGACAGTGAGCCAGGGGCAAATTCAGCAGGGATCGCCGGCGGATTTCGACCGCCTGCTGGCGGTCTGGGAAGAGGCGGTTCGGGCAACTCATGATTTTCTCGATGAAGCGGACATCGACCCGTTGCGCCGCCTGGTTCGCGACCACGCGCTGCCGGCCGTAGACTTGCGGGTCTACCGCGATGGCCAGGGCGTCATCCAGGGCTTCGCCGGTACTGACGGCGACCGCCTGGAGATGTTGTTCGTGTCCAACGCGGTCCGGGGCACCGGTATAGGGCGGCAACTGGTGGAGCAGGTCATCATCGAGTGGGGCATCCGCCACGTCGACGTCAACGAGCAAAATCCCCAGGCCCTGGGCTTCTATCGGCACCTTGGTTTCGCGCAGGTGGGCCGCTCTCCACTGGACGGCCAGGGCCGGCCCTTTCCGCTGCTGCACCTGCGCCTCGCTAAGGCCTAGCAAGGCAAGCGACAAACTTGTCCACCGTAAATCCCTTTCTCGACCCAGGCTCCCGGAACTGGAGCGTTCGCGGTTCGAGAGCGCTGTGGAGTCTGCTGCCCTGTGCAGGCGCTTGGGCAGCGTTCTTGGGCTCACGACCATAAAAAACCGCGCCCTGGGGCGCGGCTTTTCGATCACGAACCGGATCAGGCGGCGATGTTGCCCTTGAGCTTGTTCATCGCGTTCTTTTCCAGCTGGCGGATACGCTCCGCCGAGACGTTGTACTTGGCCGCCAACTCATGCAGCGTCGCCTTTTCCTCGGCCAGCCAGCGCTGGTAGAGGATGTCGCGGCTGCGATCGTCCAGGCGTTCCAGGGCCTCGTGCAGATTGGCCGTGGAGCTGTCGGTCCAGTCGGCCTCCTCCAGCTGGCGCGCCGGATCGTAACGGCTGTCTTCCAGGTACTGGGCTGGCGACTGGTAGGCAGCATCGTCGTCGGCATCGCTGGCCGGATCGAAGGCCATGTCCTGACCGGTCAGGCGGCTTTCCATCTCGCGCACTTCCCGGGGCTCGACGCCCAGGGTCTCGGCCACGCGATGGACCTCGTCATTGTTCAGCCAGGCCAGCCGCTTCTTCTGGCTGCGCAGGTTGAAGAACAGCTTGCGCTGCGCCTTGGTGGTGGCCACCTTGACGATGCGCCAGTTGCGCAGGATGAATTCGTGGATTTCGGCCTTGATCCAATGCACGGCAAAGGACACCAGGCGTACACCCATTTCGGGATTGAAGCGTTTCACGGCCTTCATCAGGCCGACATTGCCTTCCTGGATGAGGTCGGCCTGAGCCAGCCCATAGCCAGAATAGCTCTTGGCGATATGCACCACGAAACGCAGATGCGCGAGCACCAACTGGCGGGCGGCCTCGACGTCTTCCTTGTAGAAGAGGCGCTCGGCCAGTTCACGCTCCCGCTCCGGAGTGAGCAGCGGAATGCTGTTCACCGAATGCACATAGGCTTCCAGGCTGGCGCCAGGAACCAATGTAGGAACAGGTTGCAACGAAGTGGTCATGCGAATCCTCCGATTCACTAAGCACTGGACAGTCTAACACTGATTTTTTGGACAGCGCCAGACTAGCCGAGGTTCCCTTAACCCCAGCTGAAGACCGCCCTGAAAGGCCTGTGTCATCAGGGGTTTAGACCGTTTCCGGAGATGTCGGAAACGGTCGTTCGTCAGCGTGGAGCGAGCTCGCGCAAATGGCGGGCGACGGCCAGCCAGGCGCCTATGTAGCCGAGCAGCACGGCGCCGATCAGCAACTGTAGCCCGTCTTCGACGGCAACGCTGCCCAGGGCGAAATCGCTGCCATAGAGGCCGGCCAGATCCAGCACCGCGGCGTTGAGCCAATTGAGGCCAAACACCAGCAGCGCCCAGGCAGCGATGCCAGCGCCCAGGCCGAACAACGCGCCCATGTAGAGGAAGGGCCGGCGCACGTAGCCGTCGGTGCCACCCACCAGCTTGACCACCTCGATCTCGGTACGGCGATTCTCGATGGCCAGGCGGATGGTATTGCCGATCACCAGCAACAGGGCGATCACCAGCACCACGGTCAGGCCGAAGACGAAGCGCTCGCCCAGCTTGAGGATGGCGGTGAGACGCTCGACCCACTGCATGTCCAGCTGCACCTGCTGCACGCCGTTCATTTCGGCCAGCTGACTGCGCAGCATGTCGAGGCGGCTCTTGTCGACTTCCTTGGGCGTCACCGCGATGACGCCAGGCAGCGGGTTCTGCGGCAATTCGCGCAGCGCCTCGCCAAGGCCGGCGTCCTGCTGCAATTCCTTCAAGGCATCGTCCGGACTGATCCAACGGGCCTCGGCCACATCGGGCAGGACCTTGATCTGACTCATCAGCACCTCGGCCTGGTCCTGACCGGTGCGCAGGTCGAGGAACACCGAGATCTGTGCCGCGCGCTGCCAGGAACCACCCAGGCGCTCGACGTTCTTCAGCAGCAGCGACACGCCCATGGGCAGCGCCAGGGCGATGCCCATCACCAGGCAGGTGAGAAAGGTACCTATGGGCTGCTGCACCATGCGCCTGAGGCTGTCCCTCAGGCCGGTGCGGTGGGCTTCGAGGTAGGCGTGCAGCGGGCTGTGCCAGTCGCTCTTGGGTTTCTTCGGGGCCTGGCGCTGCGGACGCTGGGGCTTGCCGCCCTGCTCCTGGCCACGGGGCAGTTCAGTGGCGCTCATGGCTGGCTCTCCTCTTCGTCGCCGATCAGGCGGCCGCGCTGCAGGGTCAGCATGCGATGGTGCAGGCGGGCGATGAGGGCATGGTCGTGGCTGGCGATCAGTACCGTGGTGCCCAGGCTGTTGATGTCTTCGAAGACACCCATGATTTCCGAGGCCAGGCGCGGATCGAGGTTGCCGGTGGGTTCATCGGCGAGCAGCAGGGCCGGGCGATGCACCACGGCACGGGCGATGCCGACCCGTTGCTGCTGGCCGGTGGACAGCTCGGCCGGATAGTCGTCGAGCTTGTCCTTGAGGCTGACCCGCTCCAGGGCGGCGGCCACACGCTTGGCGATCTCGGGCTTGGACAGCCCGAGGATCTGCAGCGGCAGGGCGACGTTGTCGAACACGGTGCGGTCGTACAGCAGCTGGTGATTCTGGAAGACCACGCCGATCTGCCGGCGCAGGAAGGGAATCTGCGCATTGGTGATGCGCGAGATGTCCTGGCCGGCCAGGGTCAGCTTGCCACCGGTGGGGCGCTCCATGGCCAGGATCAGCCGCATCAGGGTGCTCTTGCCGGCGCCGGAGTGACCGGTGACGAAGAGGATCTCGCCGCGTTCGGCACGGAAGCTCAGCTCCTGCAGGCCGACGTGACCGTTGGGATAGCGCTTGGAGACGCGGTCGAACTGGATCATGAGACGCCACGCTCCGCGAACAGGGCCTGGACGAAGGGACGCGCCTCGAAGGGCCGCAGGTCGTCGATGCCTTCGCCGACGCCGACATAGCGGATCGGCAGGGCGCTCTGCTTGGCCAGGGCGAAGATCACCCCGCCCTTGGCGGTGCCGTCGAGCTTGGTCAGCGCCAGACCGGTCAGGGGGACCGCATTGTGGAACTGCTTGGCCTGGTTGAGGGCGTTCTGGCCGGTACCGGCATCCAGCACCAGCAGGGTCTCGTGGGGCGCTGCCTCGTCCAGCTTGCCGATCACCCGGCGTACCTTGCGCAGCTCTTCCATGAGGTTGTCCTTGGTGTGCAGGCGGCCGGCGGTGTCGGCGATCAGCACATCGACGCCCCGGGCCTTGGCGGCTTGCACGGCGTCGAAGATCACCGAGGCGGAGTCGGCACCGGTGTGCTGGGCAATCACCGGGATGCGGTTGCGCTCGCCCCAGACCTGCAGCTGCTCCACGGCGGCCGCGCGGAAGGTGTCTCCAGCGGCCAGCATGACCTTCTTGCCTTCGTTCTGCAGGCGCTTGGCCAGCTTGCCGATGGTGGTGGTCTTGCCGGCGCCATTCACGCCGACCACCAGGATGACGTAGGGCTTGTGCGAGGTGTCGATCACCAGCGGCTGCTCCACCGGCAGCAGCATCTCGGTAAGCTCCTGCTGCAGGGCCTGGTACAGCGCCTCGCTGTCGGCCAACTGCTTGCGCGCCACCTTTTGCGTCAGGTTGCGCATGATGACGCCGGTGGCCTCGACGCCGACGTCGGCGGTCAGCAGACGCGTCTCCAGCTCTTCGAGCAGGTCGTCGTCGATAGCCTTCTTGCCAAGGAACAGGCTGGCCATGCCTTCGCCGAGGCTGGCACTGGTCTTGGACAAGCCCTGGCGCAGGCGGGCGAAGAAACCCAGCTTGGCCGGTTCGGCGGCTGCCGCGACCACGTGCGGAGCAGGCTCGGGCTCCGGCTCGGGTTCAGAAGCCACGACCGGTTCGGGAACCGGGGGCAACGGCGCAGCGGGCACGACTGGCGCAGATGCGGGCTCTGCGACGGGCTCCGGAACAACCGGAGGCAGCGGCGTGACGGGTGCAACTGGTGCCGGGGCGGGCTCGGCGACCGGCTCAGGCTCAGGCTCAGGCTCCACGAACGGCTCTAGTTCGACCGGCGGCACGATGGGATCGGCCACCAGGGGCTCGACCAGCGCCGTCAGGGCAACCGGCGACGGCGCCTCCTCTTCGGCCACCGGTACCGGTGCCATCGAGGGAATCGCCTCAGGCGGCTCGGGCACTGGCTCCGGATGCTGCACCGGCTCGCTGGCCAGCGGCTCGGGCAAGCGCTCTTCCGGCGTGGCTGCGGGCACTTCGGCAGGCGTTTCTACGGGTTCGGCGGTCTTCTTGCGGAACCAGCCGAACAGGCCTTTCTTCTCCGTGGGGGGAGACTTCTTGTCGTCGGATCCAAACATGCGGGGCTCTGTATCGAACGGACGATCAGGCTGCGGGAGCTCCGCCAGGCGGCGCTCGACCGTCAGGCATGGCCGTCGGGAAAAGGGATGCGTATCCTAGCAGCCTGCCGGGCGGAAGACCTCCCCGTCGGCGAAAAACGCGCGACCGTCCCCAGGACGCAGCCGCTTCGTCCCCTACCGCGCTACAAGGCCTGCTCTCGCAATGCCCGCCTCCCGCTCCCGTCGGACCACCCTGGTCGCCCTGCTCGGCCTGCTTCCTACCCTCGCCCTCGCGGCTGCCAGCCAGCAGCACACCGAGGAGTTCACCCTCGACAATGGCCTGAAGCTGGTGGTCCGCGAAGATCATCGGGCACCGGTCGCCGTGGTGCAGCTCTGGTATCGCGTGGGTTCGAGCCTGGAGGCGCCCGGCGCGACCGGGCTCTCCCATGCCCTCGAACACCTGATGTTCAAGGGCAGCCGCAAGCTGGGCGCGGGCGAGGCCTCGCACCTGCTGCGCGACCTGGGCGCCGAGGAAAACGCCTTCACCACCGACGACTACACCGTCTACTACCAGCTGCTTGCCCGCGACCGCCTGCCGGTCGCCCTGGAGCTGGAAGCCGATCGCATGGCTCATCTGCTCCTGGCGCCCGACGAGGTCACCCGGGAACTGGAAGTGATCAAGGAAGAACGCCGGCTGCGCACCGATGACCGCCCGGAGGCACTGTCCTTCGAGCGCTTCAAGGCGGCGGCCTACCCTGCCAGCGGCTATCGCAACCCCACCATCGGCTGGCCCCAGGACCTGCAGCGCCTGACCGTGGACGACCTCAGACGCTGGTACCACGCCTGGTATGCGCCCAATAACGCCACCCTGGTGGTGGTGGGCGATGTCGAACCTGCGGTGATCCGCGCCGAGGTGCAACGCTGGTTCGGCGCCATCCCCCGCAGCGATCTGCCCGCACCCAGGCGTCCGCTGGAACTGCCTGCGCCAGGTGAGCGCCGCCTGGCGTTGCAGGCCCGCGAGGTACCCAGCCTGCTGATGGGCTTCAACGTGCCCAGCCTGGCCACCGCCACCCAGCCGCGCGACGCCTATGCCCTGCAACTGCTTGCCGCCCTGCTCAGCGGCGGCTCGGGCGCACGTCTGCCCAGTCGCCTCGAACGGGGGCAGGAAGTGGCCAGCAGCGTGCGCGCCGCCTATGGCGCCTACACCCGCGGTGACAGTCTGTTCCTGCTCAGCGGCATGCCCAATACCCAGCGCGGCAAGACCCTCGAGCAGCTGGAAGCAGCCTTCTGGGACCAGTTGGACACCCTCAAGCGCGAACCACCCAGCGCCGAGGAGGTGGCACGGGTCCGTGCCCTGCTGGTGGCCGGGCTGGTCTATGGCCGCGACTCCATCACCGCCCAGGCCAGCAGCATCGGCCAGCTGGAAAGCGTCGGCCTCGGCTGGCGCCAGGGGGATCTGCTGCTCGATGAGCTGGGCAAGGTCACCCCCGATGACCTCCGCCGGGTGGCCCGCACCTACTTCACCCGCGAGCGCCTGACCCTGGGCCAGCTGCGTCCCGAACCCGCCGCGGAGGCCCGTCGATGAAACGCCTGCTCAGCCTTTCGCTGTGCCTGCTCGCGGGCTGCCAGGCCCCTTCGCCGGTCGGCGACCTGGCGCGCGCCTATCCCGCCGTGGATAGCCTGAAGACCCTCAAGGCGGCACCGCCCTTGGGCCGCCAGCTGGATATCCAGCGCTGGCGTACCGCCGAGGGCGCCCAGGTGCTGTTCGTGCCGGCGCCGGAATTGCCGATGTTCGATGTGCGCCTGATCTTTGCCGCCGGCAGCAGCCGGGACGGCGCCAGCCCAGGCCTCGCCATGCTGACCAACGGCCTGCTCAACGAAGGCACCCCGGGACGCGATGCCGGCGCCATCGCCGATGGCTTCGAGCGCCTGGGCGCCGACTTCAGCAACGGCGCCTATCGCGACCAGGCCGTAGCCGGCCTGCGCACCCTTGCCGATCCCGCCCACAGCGAGCCAGCCCTGGCACTGCTCGCCGACGTGGTCGGCCGCCCGACCTTTCCTGCCGAGGCCATCCAGCGCATCCGCGACCAGCTGCTGACCCTGATCGCCGCCAGTCGCCGTGAACCGGCGAGCCTTGCCGGCGAGGCCCTGCAGCAGCACCTCTATGGCAGCCACCCCTATGCCCACTCACCGCTCGGTACGGCAGCCAGCCTGGCACGCCTCGATGCCGCCAGCCTGCAGGCCTTCCATGGCCGGGCCTATGCCGCCGGCAATGCCGTGATCGCCATCACGGGCGATCTGGATCGCGCCCGGGCCGAACGGATCGCCGCCCAGCTGTCGCGTGCCCTGCCCCGCGGCCCCGCGCTGCCGCCGCTGCCCGCGCCGGTCCCCGCCGTACCGGCACAAGTGGCGCTGGAGGTCCCGGCCCAGCAGACCCGCCTGCTGCTCGGCCAGCTCGGCATCACCCGCCGCGATCCCGACTACGCGGCCCTGTTCGTCGGCAACCAGATCCTTGGCGGCGGCGGTTTCGGCAGTCGCCTGATGACCGAATTGCGTGAACGCCGTGGCCTCACCTATGGCGTCAGCTCGGGCTTTACACCGATGCGCCAGCCGGGCCCCTTCACCATCGGCCTGCAGACCCGCGCCGAACTGGGCGATGCCACCCTGGCGCTGGTCCGCGACCTGCTGCGCGACTACCTGGCCCAGGGCCCGACCCAGGCCGAACTGGACCGCGCCAAGCGGCAGATCGAAGGCAGCTTTCCGCTGACCAATGCCAGCAACGGCGCCATCGTCGCCCAGTTGGGCAATATCGGTTTCTATGACCTGCCCAGCAGCTACCTGGACGACTTCCTCCAGCAGGTCCGTAGCCTGACGGTGGATCAGGTGCATGCCGCCCTGCAGCGTCACCTGGATCCGGCCAACTTCGTGGTGGTCACCGCCGGCCCCCGGGTCGCCCAGCAACCGCTGCCGCCGCCCCGCCCCCTTCCCACCTTGCCGCCCAGCGGCGTTCCGGAGCACTAGCATGGCCCAGAAGCCCGCCAACCAACTGCGCATCATCGGTGGCGACTGGCGCAGCCGGCGCTTCGCCTTTCCCGATGCCCTGGGCTTGAGGCCTACCCCGGATCGGGTGCGCGAGACCCTGTTCAACTGGCTGGCCGTGGTGACGCCTGGCGCCCGAGTCCTGGACCCCTTCGCCGGCAGCGGCGCGCTGCTGCTGGAAGCCCTCTCCCGCGGCGCCGGTCAGGCTTTGGCCTTCGACCTCAACGCCCAGGCGGTCAATGCCCTGCGCGGTCATCTGCAGACCCTGGGCTGCGCGCACGCCGAGGTACGCCAGACCGATGCCCTCCAGGCGCTGGCCAAGCCCGTGGAGACGCCTTTCGACCTGGTGTTTCTCGACCCGCCCTTTGGCAAGGACCTGCTGGAGCCGGCCTGCGCGGCTCTTGAAACCCAGGGCTGGCTCGCCGCGGACGCCTGGATCTACACCGAGAGCGAAACCCAGCCCTCCCGGCTGACCCTGCCCGCGACCTGGCAGTTGCACCGCGAGAAGAAGGCTGGCAACGTCCACTACGCCCTCTGGCACCGCCAGGCGTGAGCGGCGCACCCTTTCGGCCGGCACGCTGGCTACCCGGCCCACACCTGCAGACCCTCTGGGGCTCGTTGTGGCGGCGTCTGCCGCCCATCACCCGACCTCGCGAACGGCTGTGGCTGGAGGATGGCGACTTCCTGGATCTGGACTGGTACCACGCCGAGGACCCACGGGCGCCGCTGGTGCTGATCGCCCATGGCCTCACCGGCAGCTCCGGCTCCCACTATGTGCTCGGGCTGCAATTCGCCCTCGCCGCCCGCGGCTGGGCCAGCGTCGGCCTCAACTGGCGTGGCTGCTCCGGCGAGCCCAACCGCCTGCCGCGCGGCTATCACTCCGGCGTCAGCGACGACCTGGCGGCGGTGGTCCGCCACCTGCAGATCAGCCGCCCGGACGCACCGCTGTATGCCGTGGGCTTCTCCCTGGGCGGCAATGTCCTGCTCAAATACCTGGGCGAACACGGCGCGCAAAGCGGACTGAGGGCCGCGGCGGCGGTCTCGGTGCCCTTTCGCCTGGACCTCTGCGCCGATCGCATCGGCATCGGCTTCTCGCGTATCTATCAGCGGCACTTCATCCGTGAACTGGCGCGCTACGTACGCGACAAGCAGGCGCTGTTCGATCAGGAGCGCCACCCCGAGCAGCACGAGATCCTCGCGCGCCTGGGGCCACCCGAAGGGCTCAAGACCTTCTGGGATTTCGACGACAGGTACACCGCGCCGCTGCACGGCTTTCGCGATGCCCAGGACTATTACCGCCAGGCTTCCAGCCGCTACCACCTGGGCGGCATCCGCATCCCCACCCTGCTGATCCAGGCCGAGGACGACCCCTTCATCGGCACCGACGCCTTGCCAGCACGCGCCGAACTGGCGCCCGGCACCCTGTTCGAGCGCCTGCCCCATGGCGGACACGTGGGTTTCATCGGCGGCACTTTCCGCCACCCCGATTACTATCTGGAAAGACGCATTCCCGACTGGCTGGTCAGCCAGCAGACCTCGCCATCCGGCCGATAAACGCCCACGGGTCGGCGATCCCGCCCCCTGTCGCCTTGGCCTCACCCCGCCCCTGAGCTACCATCCAAGCCCCAATAGCTTCGCCCCCAGGACAGCGTCATGAACCGAGTGCTATACCCCGGCACCTTCGACCCCATCACCAAGGGCCATGGCGATCTGGTGGAGCGCGCCTCGCGGCTGTTCGACGAAGTCGTGGTGGCGGTAGCCGCCAGCCCCAAGAAGAACCCCCTGTTTCCGCTGGAGCGGCGGGTAGCGCTGGCCAAGGCGGTAACCGCGCACCTGCCCAATGTCGAGGTGATCGGCTTCAGCTGCCTGCTGGCCAATCTGGTGGAACAGCAGAAGGCGACCATCATCCTGCGCGGCCTGCGCGCGGTGTCGGACTTCGAGTTCGAATTCCAGCTGGCCAACATGAACCGGGTACTGGCGCCCCAGGCGGAAAGCATGTTCCTGACCCCCTCGGAACACTATTCCTACCTGTCCTCCACCCTGGTGCGCGAGATCGCGGCCCTCGGTGGCGACGTGACCAAGTTCGTCCATCCCACCGTGCATCAGGCACTGCTGGAGCGTTTTGCGCCGGCAAGCTGATTAACCCCAAGGACTGTCGGGTGCAGCCGGCGCGCGGATGGGGCAAAATGCGCGCCTGACTTTTGGATCGCTGCGCGTTCGCGTGGCGAGGAGCCGACGATGTCCCTCATCATTACCGACGATTGCATCAACTGCGACGTGTGCGAGCCCGAGTGCCCGAACGGCGCCATTTCCCAGGGCGCGGAGATCTACGTGATCGATCCGAACCTGTGCACCGAGTGCGTGGGGCACTACGACGAACCCCAATGCCAGCAGGTCTGCCCGGTGGACTGCATCCCTCTCGACGAGAACCACGTCGAGACCAAGGAGCAGCTGCACGACAAGTATCTGAAGATCAGCGGCCAAGCTTAAGCAGCCCGGCCTGGCGCCAGGGCCTATTCGGTACGACCGTACCCGCTTTGGGTGCAGCCCAGGCAGCGCACGAAGGCCGCCTTGCCCGGCTCGACCACCAGGGCCTTTCCGGCCTTGCCGATGTTACCGCCCGCGGCGGTGAATGGCAGGCTGACCACGAAAACCCCCGCCCCGATCACGGTGGCGGCGATCAGCAGTGGCCGCGCGATCAAGAGATCACCGATCATGGAAAAGGCGGCGGGAGCCTGGGCTTCACCGAATGCCTGGTCGGCGGTCTGATACTCGGTGACGTCACCCTGGGTCTGCTGCGCCTGCGCCGGCAGGACCTGCATCGTCAAGGCCAGCGCCAGCACGGCAGCCAGGCTACGGAACGGATTCATACGGCTGATCCCTTGCGCGGTTGTGATGGTGGTCCCTGAACTATAACAGGCCGCCCGCACTTGTCATGCGAGCGGTCCCCAGACGTCATTCGGCGCGGACGACCGGCTGCGGCGCACGGCGGTAGGCATAGACCATGAGTGCGATACCGCCCAGCACCATGGGCACGCAGAGCACCTGGCCCATGGTCAGCCAGCCCCAGGCCAGATAGCCGAGCTGGGCATCGGGCACCCGCACGAATTCGACGATGAAGCGGAAGATGCCGTAGCAGAGTACGAACAGGCCGGACACGGCCATGGTCGGCCGCGGCTTGCGCGAGTACAGCCAGAGGATCACGAACAGCGCCACGCCTTCCAGGGCGAACTGGTAGAGCTGCGAGGGATGCCGCGGCAACTGGGCCGGGTCGCTGTAGGGCGGGAAGATCATCGCCCAGGGCACATCGGTAGGCTTGCCCCAGAGTTCGGCGTTGATGAAATTGCCGATGCGACCGGCACCCAGGCCAATGGGCACCAGTGGCGCGATGAAGTCCATCAGTTCGAAGAAGCCCTTGTTGTGGCGCTTGCCGAACCACCAGACCGCCAGGATCACCCCGAGCAGGCCGCCGTGGAAGGACATGCCGCCCTTCCAGACCTCGAAGATCAGCGTCGGATTGGCGATGTACTCCGCCAGATTGTAGAAGAGCACATAGCCGAGCCGTCCCCCGGCGATGACCCCCAGAGCCACCCAGAACACCAGATCCGACAGGGTCTCGCTGGTCCAGCGCGGATCGAAGCGATTGAGCCGGCGCTTGGCCAGCCACCAGGCACCGCCGATGCCCACCAGGTACATGAGGCCGTACCAGTGGATCTTCAGCGGCCCCAGCGACAGGGCCACCGGGTCTATTTGCGGATACGGCAGCATGGTGCCTCCTTGACAGGGATGAGAGTAGAAAATTGAGGCCGACGCCAGACAGCAAGGCGAGTGGATGCTTGAGTAGCCGCGGCGTTCAGCCCATCCAGGACGCTACCGAAGACGCTGCCCAGGGCCATCCGAGCGAACAGCCGCCAGCACACGGCGCCGAGCTGATGATGGGCGCAGACGAAAGGGAGCGAAGTGGAGACGCTGGTGGCCAGCGAGGCGCCCACCGCCAGGTGGGCAGGGATGTGCGGATCGAGTTCCGTGGCGGTAGAACGGTAGGCTAGCACCGGCACGATGATCAGGCCGCCATTGCCTCTGATCAGATCGGCCAGCAACCCGGCGCAGACGCCAGGCACCAGGAAGAGCAAGAGATCCATCATCACCTCGGGCGCAGGAGGCGGCATGGTACGCCGCTGCCTGCCCGGCGGAAAGCGGCCTTCCCGCCGGGCACGCTCAGCTCTGGACGCTGGCCGCCGGGTTGATCACCCGGCCCAGTCCGAGGTTACGCAAGGCCAGATGCAAGGCGCTGTGGATGACCTGGGGGTTGTCGATCTGGCGCATCTGCTGCACCAGCTCCCGGGCCTTCTCCAGGGTGACTTGGCGCAGCAGCCATTTCACCTTGGGCAGGTTGGTGGCGTTCATCGACAGGGTGTCGAAGCCCATGCCCATGAGCAACACCGCCGCCGCCGGATCGCCAGCCATCTCGCCGCAGATGCTCACCGGCACTCCTTCGGCATGGGCGCCATCGACCACCTGTTGCAACGCCTGCAGCACCGCAGGGTGGAAGTAGTCGTAGAGATCGGCCACCCGCGGATTGTTACGGTCCACCGCCAGCAGGTACTGGGTCAGGTCGTTGGAGCCCACCGAGATGAAGTCCACCTGGCGCGCCAGATCGCGGGCCTGGTAGACCGCCGACGGCACCTCGACCATGACACCCACGGGCGGCATGGGAATGTCGACGCCTTCGTCTCGTACTTCGCACCAGGCGCGGTGCAAGAGGTGCTGGGATTCCTCCACCTCGTGCACACCGGAGATCATCGGCAGCATGATGCGCAGGTTGTTCAGCCCCTCGCTGGCCTTGAGCATGGCGCGGGTCTGTACCAGGAAGATTTCCGGATGATCCAGGGTGACGCGGATACCGCGCCAGCCCAGGAAGGGGTTGTCTTCCTTGATCGGGAAATAGGACAGCGCCTTGTCACCGCCGACATCCAGGGTGCGCATGGTCACCGGCGCCGGATGGAAGGCGGCCAGCTGCTCACGGTAGATCGAGAGCTGCTCCTTCTCGCTGGGAAAACGCTCGTTGACCATGAAGGGGACTTCGGTGCGATACAGCCCGACTCCTTCGGCCCCGCGTTGCTGGGCACGGGCCACGTCGGCCATCAGGCCGGTGTTGACCCACAGCGGCATGCGATGGCCGTCGAGGGTCTCGCAGGGCAGGCTGCGCAAGGCGTCGAGGCCCTGGGTCAGCTGGCGCTCCTCCTCGACCACGTCGCCATACTGCTTGATCAGCGTCGGCGAAGGGTTGGTGAAGATCTCGCCGTGGTAGCCATCGACGATGAGGTCGATGCCGTCCACCTTGGAATACGGCAGGTCCACCGCGCCCATGACGGTGGGCACGCCCATGGCGCGTGCCAGGATGGCCACGTGGGAGTTGCCCGAACCCAGTACCGAGATCAGGCCGACCAGACGCCCCTCGGGCACCTCGCCCAGCATGGCCGGCGAGAGTTCCTCGCTGACCAGGATGGTGTTTTCCGGATAGATCAGGCAAGCCTGGTGCGCCTGTTGCAGATAGGCGAGCAGCCGGCGGCCCAGGTCCCGCACATCGGCGGCCCGTTCGCGCAGATAGGCGTCGTCCATCAGCTCGAAGCGCTGGACGTGCTCCATCACCACCTGGCGCAGGGCGCCCTGGGCCCACTGGCCACTCTTGATGATGGTGGTCACCTCGTTACCGAGGGCGGCGTCGTCGAGCATCATCAGGTAGACGTCGAACAGCGCCTGCTCTTCCTTGCGCAGCTGGGTGGACAGCCGCTTGGAGAGCGCCTTCATGTCCGCCCGTACGCCTTCCAGCGCGGTGCGGAACAGCTGCAGCTCGGCGTCGATGTCGGTCACGGTCTTGTCGGGGACCACTTCCAGGTCGGCTGGCGGCAGGACCACCACCGCCTTGCCGACGCCGACCCCGGGCGAGCCGGGAATGCCGACGAAGCGCGCTTCCTGGATACCCTTGCCCTGCCGATCCAGGCCACGAATGGTCCCGGTGGCCTCGGCATGGGCGATCACCCCGGACAGCTGGGCGCTCATGGTGACCAGGAAGGCTTCCTCGCCCTCGTCGAACTGACGACGTTCCTTCTGCTGCACCACCAGCACGCCCATGACGCGCCGGTGGTGGATGATGGGAGCGCCGAGGAAGGACGCATAACGTTCCTCACCGGTTTCAGCGAAATAGCGGAAGCGCGGGTGGCTGGCGGCGTCTTCGAGGTTGAGCGGCTCTTCACGCGTCCCGACCAGGCCGACCAGGCCTTCGTTGGGCGCCATGCTGACCCGGCCGATGGATTTCTTGTTCAGGCCTTCGGTGGCCATCAGCACGAAACGATTGGTATCCGGATCCAGCAGATAGACGGAGCAGACCTGCGACTGCATGGCCGCGCGGACGCGCTGCACGATGATGGACAGTGCCGACCCCAGATCCTTGGCGGCATTGACCTCCTGGACGATCTTGCGCAGAACTGCAAGCATCTAGCGCCTCCGCAGCCGACGCCCGGCGGAGCCGCCGGCGTGCATCACGTGTCGTTCATCCTGCATGACCACAGCTTCTCCTCACCACTTTCGCACCGGCCGTACCGGTAATCAGGCCAGCAAGCGGGGTGCCAACTCCTTGAGCGCCCGCCGATAGACCTCACGCTTGAAGGTCACCACCTGGCCCAGGGGGTACCAGTAGCTTACCCAGCGCCAGCCATCGAATTCAGGCTTGCCCGTCACATCCATCCGCACCCGCTGCTCTTCCGCGGTCAGACGCAACAGAAACCACTTCTGCTTCTGGCCGATGCACAGCGGACGGCTGTGGGTACGCACCATGCGCTGCGGCAGTCGATACCTCAGCCAGCCCCGGGTACAGGCCAGGATACGGACATCCTCGGGGCTCAGCCCCACTTCTTCGTTCAGCTCCCGGTACAGCGCCTCCTCGGGCGTTTCCCGGTCATCGATCCCACCCTGGGGGAACTGCCAGGCATCCTGGTTGATGCGGCGGGCCCACAGTACTTGGCCGGCATCGTTGGCGAGAATGATGCCGACATTGGGGCGAAAACCATCAGCGTCGATCACGGCTGCCACCCTTGAAAAATATCGTTGCCCGCATTGTTCCACAAAGCCCGACAGCCCAGCAATGCAAGCTCCGGACCGACCGGGGCGCGGCCGACCGGCGCAGGGGCCGGGGGAACGGCGCGGCCTGCAAAAGCCCGCATTATGGTGGCCGCTAGCTGAACATCGGCTTAAAGGCAGGCAATCGTCGCGCGCTAGCGAAAATGCCGCTGCACGGCCATGTAGACCGCCAGCGCCAGACCGATCCAGCCAACCAGCCAGAAATAGTCGAGATAGCCCAGCACCTGGCTCTGGCGGGTGACCAGGCTGGAGATCTGCGCCAGGGCGCTATCGGCACCGGTGGCCTGCCGATAGCGCTCCTCATAGGCCTGGTAGGTCTGGGCGTAGGGATTGACCGAGGCGCTGAGTACCGAGGCATGGAAGGCATCCCGCCACTGCAGGAAGACGTTGGACAGGACGATGCCCATGGGCATCACCAGCTGCTGGGTCATGTTCTTGATCTGGTAGGCCTGGCTGAAATAGGCCGGTTCGACGCGCATGAAGGTGTACATGATGATCACCGCGAAGGTGCCGATCAGGTAGGTGCCATGCATCATCAGACCCGGCACCAGTTGCTGATAGAGGGGCACGTCGGCGTGCTGCCGCACCATCCAGAAGCCGTAGCCGGCCAGCAGCAGATAGCCCGCCACCAGGTACTTGCGAAAGCCGCCCCAGGGAAAGCGCTCGCGCAGCCGCACCGAGGTGATCATCAGCAGGGGCGCCAGACCGCACAGCCAACCGAGCGCCATGACCCCACCGGCGGTATAGACCGGCAGCTGCAGGCCGTTGACCACGTACTGGGGGATGATGAAGTTGTAGGCCCCGAGCAGGAAGTAGTTGAGCATCATGAACAGCATGCCGGCGAGAAAGCCGGGGGTGATGGCGTGCTTGAAGTCCAGGGTCGGCCGCGCGAGGCCTCGCTCGTAATAGACGTACAGCCCGAGGATGGCGACTCCCAACAGCAGCTCCAGCGCCAGCCACAGGCCGTCGCTGAAGAAGTCGAAGGCCAGCCGCTGGGTGGTGGTGGTCAGCAGCAGGCTGCCACCGGCCAGCAGCACCATGGACAGCAGCGAGGGGGCGCCGGAATTCTCCAGCGGATGGGAGCGTCGGGGTAGCGACAGCCAGGCACCTAGCGCGACCAACCCACAGGCCAGCGCCGGCACCAAGAAGATGGCGCGCCACTGATGGCCTTCCAGCAATTCCGCGGTGGTAAAGGAGGCCAGCGCACCCCCCAGGGGCACGCCCGAGGCAAAGGCACGAATGCCGGTCGGCAACTGGGGACCGGAGAAATACATCTGCACCAGTACCCGCGCCCCGGCAAAGAAGGTGGCGGCGCCGGCGCCCATCAGTACCCGACCGACGATGAAGGTCGGCAGGTCGCTCGCGACCAGGCAGCACACCTGGCCGACCAGGTGGATGCCGACGGCGGTGAAGATCAGGTTGCGATAGCCCAGGCGCTGGGCGAACCACTGGTGCGGGGCGCTGGTGACGATGACGGCGGCACTGTAGCAGGCGGTTGCCAGGCTGTAGCTGCGCGGGTCGATGCCCAGGCCGCCGTAGACATAGCGATTGGCCAGGGCGATGGAGAGATTGTCGAGAAAGTACACCAGCACCATGAGGGTGATGCTCAGCAGCAGCAGGCCGCGGTGATGGGGGCGATCGGTGTCGTCGGCGTACATGAAGACCCAGGGCTGGCACGAAGGGGGCCAGTCGTGGACCCTGCGTCTGGCATGGGGTTCAGAGACCGCGTTGTCGCAGTCTCCGCCAGGTGATGCGAATCGCGCCCTGGATCAGCCGGGCAGTAGCGCCCGCACCTCGGCGAGCATTTCGTCCGGCACCTCCAGCCAGCCACGGGTGGTATTAAGAGCGCGCGCCGCATAGCGCCGCTGCGACGGCAAGCGGGCGCCCTGGGCCTCAATGCCGGCGAACAGCTGTTCGGCACGCTGCTGATAGTCGGCCACCGCCGCGCCGAGAAACCGCTGGGGATCGAAGGCCAGGATGAGTTCGCCGTGATAGGGCAGTCCGCCCGCCCCGGCGTCGAAAGCCGAGGACTCAGGACTGGTGAGATCGCCGATCAGCGGTCCGGCGAGCAACTCGATCATGGCCGACAGCGCCGAGCCCTTGTGGCCACCAAAGGTCAGCATGGCACCCTCCTCCAGCACGGTGCGGGCATCGTTGCTCGGGGCGCCCTCGGCATCCACCCCCCAGCCCTCGGGCAGGGCCTTGCCGGCGCGACGATGCAACTCGATTTCGCCGCGGGCCACGGCACTGGTGGCAAAGTCGAAGACGAAGGGCTGCCCTTCCGGCCGTGGCCAGCCGAAGGCGATAGGATTGGTGCCGAACAGCGGCCGCCGCCCACCCGCCGGCGCGACATAGGCCTGGGTGGGATTGCAGGCCAGGGCCACCAGGCCGCGGGCGGTAAGGGCTTCCATTTCCACCCAGAGCGCCGAGAAATGCACGCAGTTGTTGATCGCCAGGGCCGCCAGGCCGCAGGTGCGCGCCTTGGCATCGAGCAGTGGCAGACCGGCGTGAAAGGCCAGCGGCGAGAAGCCACCCCCGGCATCGACCCGGACGATGGCCGGTGCCACGTCCTCGACGCGGGGAACGGCATCCGGCACCACCTTGCCGGCCTTCAGCGTCTTGACGATGCCCAGCAGTCGGTAGATGCCGTGGGAGGCACAGTCATCGCGCTGGCCGGCCACCATCATGGCGGCGATGGCCGCGCCCTGCGGTTGACTGAAACCCTGGGCCGCGAGCACCTCCTCGGCCAGTTGCTGCAGCTCTTCCGGGGTCATCTGGGCCATGGCGGCGCTCCATCGGGAAAACCCCGACTATGCCGCAACCAGCCGCTACCCGCTCGTTCGACTTGGGAGCGGGCACGCCGATCCCGGCACAGTCAGCCCTGGTGGTAGCGTTCCGACAACTCGTGCACGGCTTCGATAAAGGCGCCGGCATGGGCCGGGTCCACCTCGGGAGTGATGCCGTGACCCAAATTGAAGACGTGACCGCTGCCCTGGCCGTAGCTTTCCAGGATGCGCCCCACCTCGGCACGGATGGCCGCCGGCTTGGCATAGAGCACGCTCGGGTCCATGTTGCCCTGGAGCGCGACCTTGCCGCCGACGCGACGGCGCGCCTCGCCGATGTCGCAGGTCCAGTCCAGGCCCAAGGCCTCGGCACCGCTGTCGGCCAGGCTTTCCAGCCAGAGACCGCCATTCTTGGTGAAGAGGATCACCGGCACGCGCCGTCCTTCATGCTCGCGGATCAGACCGGCCACGATCTTGCGCATATAGGCCAGGGAAAATTCCTGGTAGGCCGCGGCGGACAGGTTGCCGCCCCAGGTATCGAAGATCTGCACCGCCTGAGCACCGGCGCGGATCTGGCCGTTGAGGTAGGCGGTGACCGCCTGGGCCAGCTTGTCCAGCAGCAGGTGCATGGCCTCGGGGGTGTCGTAGAGCATGGCCTTGGCCTTGCGGAAATCCTTGCTGGAGCCGCCTTCGATCATGTAGGTGGCGAGGGTCCAGGGGCTGCCGGAAAAGCCGATCAGGGGTACCCGGCCGTCCAGCGCCGTGCGGATGGTGCGCACGGCGTCCATCACGTAGCCCAGGTCGGATTCGGCATCGGGAATCGGCAAGGCTTCGATGTCCGCCGGGGTATCGATCACCTTGCGAAAGCGCGGGCCCTCGCCGGTCTCGAAGTAGAGCCCCTGGCCCATGGCATCGGGGATGGTGAGGATGTCGGAGAAGAGGATGGCCGCATCCAGGGGATAGCGCTCCAGCGGCTGCAGGGTCACCTCGCAGGCGAATTGCGGGTTCTTGCACAGGCTCATGAAGTCACCGGCGCGGGCCCGGCTGGCGCGGTATTCGGGCAGGTAGCGCCCGGCCTGGCGCATCATCCACACCGGGGTGACGTCTACCGGCTGCTTGAGCAGGGCACGCAGGAAACGGTCGTTCTTCAGGGCAGTCATGGCGACATCCGGCAGCAAAAGTGCCGGCATTGTCGCAAAGCGGCTGGCAAAAGGCACGGCAGGGGGTCGTGCCTTTTGTCTATCGGGGCGATGGGGTGGTAGTTGTCTTCGCGAAATGGCAGCCGCGTGGAAATCGCTGCGCGGTTTTCCACCCTACGTATCGGTGGCGGCATGAGGCCGTAGGGTGGGTAACGGCGCAGCCTTACCCACCGTCAAGTCAGATTCATCGCCGTGACCATACTCCGCCCACAAAAAAGCCGACCGGCTTGCACCGGTCGGCTCCTGTCCAGCGGACTGGGCTCAGACGCCCAGGTAGTCGAGGATGCCCTCGGCGGCGTTGCGGCCTTCGAAGATGGCGGTCACCACCAGGTCGGAGCCACGCACCATGTCGCCACCGGCAAAGATCTTCGGGTTGCTGGTCTGGTGCTTGAACTCGTGCAGCCCCGGCGCGACGACGCGGCCCTGGCTGTCGAGGTCGATGTTGAACTGCTCGAACCAGGGCGCGGGACTTGGGCGGAAACCAAAGGCGATGACCACTGCATCGGCCGGCAGGATCTCCTCGGAGCCGGGGATCGGCTCGGGGCTGCGGCGGCCACGGGCGTCCGGCTCACCCAGACGGGTCTCCACCACCTTGACGCCTTCCACCTTGTCCTCGCCGATGATGGCGATGGGCTGGCGATTGAAGAGGAACTTCACGCCTTCTTCCTTGGCGTTCTTCACTTCCTTGCGCGAGCCGGGCATGTTGGCGGCGTCGCGGCGATAGGCGCAGGTCACGCTCTTGGCGCCCTGGCGGATGGAGGTGCGATTGCAGTCCATGGCGGTGTCACCCCCCCCCAGGACCACCACGCGCTTGCCCTTCATGTCGACGAAGTCGGCCGCATCCTTTTCGAAGCCCAGGTTGCGATTGACGTTGGCCACCAGGAAATCCAGGGCGTCGTGCACGCCAGGCAGATCTTCGCCGGGGAAGCCGCCCTTCATGTAGGTGTAGGTGCCCATGCCCAGGAAGACCGCATCGAATTCCTCGAGCAGCTGATCCATGGTCACGTCCTTGCCCACTTCGGTGTTCAGGCGGAATTCCACGCCCATGCCGCCGAAGACCTCGCGACGGCGACTGAGCACGGTCTTTTCCAGCTTGAATTCGGGGATGCCGAAGGTCAGCAGGCCACCGATCTCGGGATGCTTGTCGAACACCACCGGGGTCACACCGTTACGCACCAGGATGTCGGCGCAGCCCAGCCCGGCCGGACCGGCGCCGATCACGGCAACACGCTTGCCGGTAGGCTTGACCTTGGACATGTCCGGACGCCAGCCCATGGCGAAGGCGGTATCGGTGATGTACTTCTCCACCGAGCCGATGGTCACCGCGCCAAAGCCGTCGTTGAGGGTGCAGGCACCCTCGCAGAGACGATCCTGCGGGCAGACGCGACCACAGACCTCGGGCAGGGTGTTGGTCTGGTGCGCCAACTCCGCCGCCGCCAGGATATTGCCTTCGGACACCAACTTGAGCCAGTTGGGAATGAAGTTGTGCACCGGGCACTTCCATTCGCAATAGGGGTTGCCGCAACCCAGGCAGCGGTGCGCCTGCTCGGCGGCCTGCTGCGGCTTGAAGGGATCGTGGATCTCGACGAATTCCTTCTTGCGCTGGCGCAGCAGCTTCTTCTTCGGATCCTTGCGACCGACCTCGATGAACTGGAAGTCGTTGTTCAGACGTTCAGCCATTTCCAAACCTCTTGAAGCGACGCCCCTTCAGATGGGCGCCACGAGCTATCACGGTGAAACCGGCGCCTGAGGGAGCCGGCATCGAAGTCGTTATTCCGGACGGGCGCGGGTGCTGACCAGCAGCGAAGCCAGGCTCGCGGCCTTGGGCTTCACCAGCCAGAACTTGCGCAGGTAGTCGTCCAGGTTCTCATGGAGATGGCTGCCCCAGGCACTACCGGTCTCGCGCACGTATTCGGCCAGTACCCCTTCCAGGTGGCTGCGATAAGCCTCCATGGCCTCGCTGTTGATGCGCTGGATTTCCACCAGTTCGTGGTTGACCCGGTCATAGAAGCCGTTGTCCAGGTCCAGCACATAGGCGAAGCCGCCAGTCATGCCCGAGCCGAAGTTGTAGCCGGTCTTGCCCAGGACGCAGACGAAACCACCGGTCATGTATTCGCAGCAGTGGTCACCGGTGCCTTCCACCACGGTGTGGGCCCCGGAGTTGCGTACCCCGAAGCGCTCACCGGCGGTGCCGGCGGCGAACAGCTTGCCGCCGGTGGCGCCGTAGAGGCAGGTGTTGCCGATGATGGCCGACTCCTGGCTCTTGAAGCCCGCGCCCTGGGGCGGGGTGATGACCAGCTTGCCGCCGGTCATGCCCTTGCCCACGTAGTCGTTGGCGTCGCCTTCCAGATACAGATGCAGGCCACCGGCGTTCCAGACGCCAAAGCTCTGGCCGGCGGTGCCCTTGAAGCGGAAGGTCACCGGTGCCTTGACCATGCCCTGGTTGCCGTGGCGCCGGGCGATTTCGCCGGAGACGCGGGCCCCGATGGAGCGGTCGCAGTTGCCGATGCTGAGGCTGAATTCGCCGCCTTCGAGCTGCTCGATGCCCGGCAGGGACAGACGCACCATTTCCTCGGCCAGCAGACCCTGGTCGAATGGCGGGTTCTTTTCCACCTGGCAGTATTGCGGCTTCTCCGCCGGGATGTGGTCGCTACCCAGCAGCGGGGTGAGGTCCAGGTGCTGTTGCTTGGCGGTCTCGCCCGGCAGGATTTCCAGCAAGTCAGTACGGCCGATCAACTCGCCCAGGCTGCGTACGCCCAGCTTGGCCAGCCATTCGCGGGTCTCCTCGGCGATGAAGGTGAAGAAATTCATCACCATTTCCACCGTGCCGATGAAGTGCTCCTTGCGCAGTCGGTCGTTCTGGGTGGCGACACCGGTGGCGCAGTTGTTCAGGTGGCAGATGCGCAGGTATTTGCAACCCAGGGCGATCATCGGAGCGGTGCCGAAGCCAAAGCTCTCGGCGCCGAGGATGGCCGCCTTGATCACGTCCAGGCCGGTCTTGAGGCCGCCGTCGGTCTGCACCCGCACCTTGCCGCGCAGATCGTTACCGCGCAGGGTCTGGTGCGCCTCGGCCAGGCCCAGTTCCCAGGGCGAGCCGGCGTACTTGATGGAAGTCACCGGCGAAGCACCGGTACCGCCGTCATAGCCGGAGATGGTGATGAGGTCGGCATAGGCCTTGGCCACACCGGCGGCCACGGTACCTACGCCAGGCTCGGACACCAGCTTGACCGATACCAGCGCCTTGGGGTTGACCTGCTTGAGGTCGAAGATCAGCTGCGACAGGTCCTCGATGGAATAGATGTCGTGGTGCGGCGGCGGCGAGATCAGCGTCACGCCAGGTACCGCATAGCGCAGCTTGGCGATCAGGCCATTGACCTTGCCACCGGGCAGCTGACCGCCCTCGCCCGGCTTGGCGCCCTGGGCCACCTTGATCTGCAGGACCTCTGCATTGACCAGATACTCGGGGGTGACGCCGAAGCGGCCGGTGGCCACCTGCTTGATCTTGGAGCTCTTGACCGTGCCGTAGCGCGCCGGATCCTCGCCGCCCTCACCAGAGTTGGAGCGTCCACCCAGGCGGTTCATGGCCTCGGCCAGGGCCTCGTGGGCCTCCGGCGACAGGGCGCCCAGGGAGATGCCGGCCGCGTCGAAGCGGGTGAAGATGTTGGCCAGCGGCTCGATCTCGTCCAGCGCCAGGGGCTGGTCGCTGGTCTTGACCTTGAGCAGGTCGCGGATCATGGCCACCGGACGCTGGTCCACCAGCGCGGTGTATTCGCGGAACTTGGCATAGTCGCCCTGTTGCACGGCAGCCTGCAGCAGGTTGACCACGTCCGGGTTGTAGGCGTGGTACTCGCCGCCATAGACGAACTTGAGCAGGCCACCCGGCTGGATCGGCTTGCGGTTGTTCCAGGCTTCCCCAGCCAGCAGTTTCTGCTCGGCTTCCAGGTCGACGAAGCGCGCGCCCTTGATGCGGCTGGTGACACCGGGGAAGCAGAGGTCGGTGACCTCGTCCGCCAGGCCCACGGCCTCGAACAGCTGGGCGCCGCGATAGGAGGCGACGGTGGAGATGCCCATCTTGGAGATCACCTTGAGCAGGCCCTTGGTGATGCCCTTGCGGTAGTACTTGAATACCTCGTAGAGGTCGCCCAGCACCTCGCCGGTGCGGATCAGATCGCCCAGCACCTCATAGGCCAGGAACGGATAGACCGCGGTGGCGCCAAAGCCCAGCAGCACGGCGAAGTGGTGCGGATCACGGGCGGTGGCGGTCTCCACCAGGATGTTGCTGCTGGTACGCAGGCCCAGGTTGACCAGGTGGTGATGCACGGCGCCGGTGGCCAGCACCGCATGCACCGGCAGCTTGCCCGGCTCGATGTGGCGGTCGGTCAGCACCAGCAGCACCTTGCCGGCACGCACGGCCTCCTCGGCCTGCTCGACGATGTTGCGCAGCGCCGCCTCGAGGCCCATGGACTCGGGGTAGTTGAGGTCGATCTTGACATGCTCGAAGCCAGGCTTGGGCATGTTGAGGATGGTCCGCCACTTGGCTGGCGAGACCACCGGGCTGCTCAGGATGGCGCGATCGGCGTGCTCGGCGGTTTCCTCGAAGACATTGCGCTCCGCACCCAGGCAGGTCTCCAGGGACATGACGATGGACTCGCGCAGCGGGTCGATCGGCGGGTTGGTGACCTGGGCGAACTGCTGGCGAAAGTAGTCATAGGGCGAACGGATACGCCGCGACAGGACCGCCATGGGAGTGTCGTCGCCCATGGAACCCACGGCTTCCTGACCCTGCTCGCCCAGCGGGCGCAGGACCTGGTCACGCTCCTCGAAGGTGACCTGGAACATCTTCATGTACTGGCGCAACTGATCCTGGTCGTAGAAGGCCGAACCGTGATCGTTGTCGTCCAGGGTCGCCTGGATGCGCATGGCGTTCTTGCGCAGCCACTGCTTGTAGGGATGACGCGCCTTGAGGCGATTGTCGATGTCGTCGGTCTGCAGCACCTCACCGGTCTCGGTGTCCACGGCCAGTATCTGGCCCGGGCCGACCCGGCCCTTGGCGATGACGTCGTCGGGCTGATAGTTCCAGACACCCACTTCCGAGGCCAGGGTGATGTAGCCGTTCTTGGTGGTCACCCAGCGCGCCGGACGCAGGCCGTTGCGATCGAGCAGGCAGACCGCATAGCGACCCTCGGTCAGCACCACGCCGGCCGGACCGTCCCAGGGCTCCATGTGCATGGAGTTGAATTCGTAGAAGGCGCGCAGATCGGCGTCCATGGTCTCGACGTTCTGCCAGGCCGGCGGAATGATCATGCGCACGGCGCGGAACAGGTCCATGCCGCCGGTCACCAGCAGCTCCAGCATGTTGTCCATGCTGGAGGAGTCGGAACCGACGCGGTTGACCAGCGGACCGAGCTGGTCGAGATCCGGGATCAGTTCGTTGACGAACTTGGTCCGCCGCGCCTGAGCCCAGTTGCGGTTGCCGGTGATGGTGTTGATCTCGCCATTGTGGGCGAGATAGCGGAAGGGCTGCGCCAGTGGCCACTTCGGCAGGGTGTTGGTGGAGAAGCGCTGGTGGAACACACAGATGGCGGTAGCCAGGCGCGGATCGCCGAGGTCCGGATAGAAGGCAGCGAGGTCCGCCGGCATCATCAGGCCCTTGTAGACGATGACCCGGGACGACAGGCTGCATATGTAGTGTTCGGCGTCCTCGGCATTGCGCACCGAGGAACGGCGGCGGGCGGAGAACAGCTTGACGGCGAACTGCTGGTCGTCGAGACCGGGACCGGCGACGAACACCTGCTCGATGCGCGGCAGTCGCGCCAGAGCGAGTTCACCCAGAACGGAAGTATCGATGGGCACCTTGCGCCAACCGACCAGGGTCAGGCCAGCGGCCTCGATCTCCAGGTTCATGTTGGCACGAGCCTGTTCGGCACGGGCCTCGTCCTGGTTGAAGAACACCACGCCCGCGGCATATTGCTCGGGCAAGTCGACGCCGAACTGCTCCTGGGCGATGGCGCGCAGGAAGGCATCCGGCTTCTGCATGAGCAGACCGCAACCGTCGCCGGTCTTGCCGTCCGCGTTGATACCGCCCCGGTGGGTCATGCAGGTCAGGGCTTCGATGGCCGTTTCCAGCAGGTCGTGGCTGGGCTCGCCCTGCATATGGGCGATCAGGCCGAAGCCGCAGTTGTCCTTGAAGCTATCGGGATTGAACAGGCCTGCTTTCATAGCGCTCTCACCGGCAATCAGGTTATTGCGAAGGCATCACAAAACTGTCCGCTTATTTGAACTTTTTTCGGACAGTCAAAGGCTGACCAGTGTAGCGAAAAAAACGCCTTCGACAAACACTGATGACACCTGATGAAAATTCCATGACGCAAAATAGAAAGCCCCGGCGTCACTCTCGTGATAGCGCCAGGGCTTTCTTTCGTGGCAGGCAAGAATCAACGGCTGGTAGCGATGTCCTGCTGGATGCTGGCGAAGGTCCGTGGCCAGGGCTTGCTGGCCTGCACCTTGGCCGGCAACTGCTTGGCCGCCGCCTCGGCTGCCGCACGATTGGCGAAGCTGCCGTAGGTCACTACATAGAGCGCCTTACCCTGGTAGCTTTTCTTGAAGTAGTGAAAGCTGCCACTGTCGGTCTGGCGGGCGATGAAGTCCTGCGCTGCCTTCTCGGTACTGGTGCCCACTACCTGCAGAGCGTACTTGCTGCCCGACTGGCTGCCATACCAACCTGCCGCAGTGCCAGCCGAATGGGCAGGCGCCGCGGCTGGGGCTGGCTTGGTCGGTGCCGGAGTCGGCGCGGCAGGCGCCGTATGCCGGGGAGCCGGTGCAGTCACCGCTGGGGCGCTGGGCGCGGAGGAGCGAGCCGGGGTACGGCTGGGCAGCTCGTCCTCCTCGCTCACGGGCGGGGCCTCGGTGCTCACGGTAGGCGGCACTCCGCCGGCGTCCATGTCGTTGCCCGCCGCAGTTCCAGCCTGGCGACCGCCCGCTGCTTCCGCCAACGGTTCGCGAATGACCGGTTGCGAATCACCCACCAGCGGCAGGGGAAGCGGCTTGGAGGAACCGTCGAACTGGATGGGCGCGCCCTGGGCATCCCGGCTGGTGCCGGCCGTGCTCTGGCCGCCCAGGGGCAGGTTCTGCTCGTTCGCGGTGGTCGGTGCTTCGCTCTTGCCACCCTTGAGCGACAGGGCCGCGGCACCTACCGCCACCACCACAACGCCGAGGATGATCAGATGCTTGCGCGGCAGGGCCGCCAGCAGGTTGCGCGATCCTTTCGCCGGCGCAGCCGCCTTCTTGCGACGGGCGCTCATGCCCGCCACCAGGACATCGCGAGCCTCTTCGTTAAGGCGACCGGGCCAGCCACCGGAGCGCTCGTGAATGGTCGCGAGCTGCTCGTCGGTGAAGATCTCCAGCCCCTGACCGGCACCTTCCAGGCGCTGGGCCAGATACTCTTCGGCTTCGCTTTCGCTGTAGGGCAGCAATTCGATGGCGTGATAGCGCTCTTCGCCCTGAGCGATATCCTCCAGGCGCATCACCACTTCCGCCTCGCCAAACAGGAAGACGTGCAGGCGCTCCTTTTCGGTGCCGCCAGCCAACTCCAGCAGGGCTTCCAGCGCGGGGGTCGCCAGCGCCTCGGCATCGTCCACCAGGATGTAGACCTCCTGCCCCGCCAGGCGCACTTCCGCAGCCTGCTCGAGAATGGCCGCCGGCGTCTGGCTGTCAGCGCCCACGCCCTTGGCCACCTGGGCCAGCACGGTGCGGACGTCGCCGCCGTTCTGCGCGGAAATCACCACGCAATGCACGGCTTCCTTCTTGGTGCTGGCCGCCAGCGCCTGGCGCAGCAAGGTCTTGCCACTGCCCTCGGGACCACTGACCACCAGCAGCAGCTGGCTGTAGCGAGCCAGGTGATGCAACTGGCCAAGTACCGGCTTGCGCTGCGCCGGAAAGAATTTGAAACCGGGAACGCGGGCAGCGAACGGGTCATGAGTGAACTGATAGTGACCGAGAAAGGCTTCGTCGGCATGCAGATTGGACATGGGACTCTCTTGTTCTCCTTACTGGGCGGTCAGCGCTTGGTAATCGGTACGCAGCGTCTGCTCGAGAATGTCGCGGGCGAAGTCAGCGGTCACCACGGCTTGGCCCAGATCACTGAGCAGCACCAGCCGTAGTTGTCCGTCCAGGACCTTCTTGTCCACCGCCATGAGGCGTTCGAAATCGGCCGGCTGCATATCGGCCGGGGGCACCACGGGCAGCTTGGCCTTGACCAGCAGGCGGATCGCCCGGTCACGCTGCGCAGGACTCAACCAGCCCAGCAGCAGGGACATCTGCAGCGCCATCACCATGCCGGCGGAGACCGCCTCGCCATGCAGCCAGACGCCATAGCCCTGGTGGGTCTCGATGGCATGCCCGAAGGTATGGCCGAGGTTGAGGATCGCCCGCAGGCCCGACTCGCGCTCGTCGCTGCCCACCACCTGGGCCTTGGCCGCGCAGGAGCGCTCGATGGCTTCGGTGAGCGCGGTCTGATCCAGTGCCAGCAGCGCCTCGACGTGCTCTTCGAGCCAGCCGAGAAAGGGTTCGTCGCAGATCAGGCCATACTTGATGACCTCGGCCAGGCCAGCCGACAGCTCGCGCGCCGGCAGGGTCGCCAGGCTGTCGGTGTCGATGATTACCGCCTTCGGCTGATAGAAGGCGCCGACCATGTTCTTGCCCAGCGGGTGGTTGATGCCGGTCTTGCCGCCCACCGAGGAATCCACCTGGGACAGGAGCGTGGTGGGTACCTGGATGAAGTCTACCCCACGCTGATAGCAGGCCGCGGCGAAGCCGCCCATGTCGCCGATCACCCCGCCGCCCAGGGCGATAAGGGTGGTCTTGCGGTCATGGCGATCCTGCAACAGACCATCGAAGATCAGCTGCAGGGTTTCCCAGTTCTTGTGCGCCTCGCCGTCGGGCAGCACGATGGCGCTGACCTGCCGATCGCCCAGGGTGCGCAGCAGGCGCTCCAGATAAAGCGGCGCGATGGTGTCATTGGTGACGATCGCCACCTTGCGTCCGGCGAGATGGGGCAGGAAGCATTCCGGTCGATCCAGAAGGCCCTGGCCGATGTAGATCGGGTAGCTGCGCTCACCGAGCTCGACGTGAAGAGTCCTCATGCCATCACCTTGATTCAAAGGGCGCCTAGCATAGCGCAGAACGCCCGCGGCTTTAATGTGGTGCCAGGGCTTTCAGACGGTCGAGTATCTGCAACACCACCAGCCGCGGCGGCCGCTCGTCGGTCTCGATGATGATGTCGGCGATCTCGCGATACAGCGGATCGCGCATGGCCATGAGATTACGCAACACGGCCGCGGGATCGGCAGTCTGCAGCAGCGGCCGATTGCGGTCCCGCGAGGTCCGCTCGATCTGCTGCTCGATGGAGGCATGCAGATAGATGACCCGCCCGCCATGCTTGAGTGCCTGGCGATTGTCTTCGCGCAGCACGGCGCCGCCCCCGGTGGCCATCACCAGACCGTTCTCCGCGCATAGCTCGGCGATCGCGGCGTGTTCACGCTCGCGAAAGCCCTGCTCGCCTTCCACATCGAAGATCCAGGGGATGTCGGCACCGGTGCGTTCTTCGATTACCTTGTCGGAATCCTTGAACGGCAGCCGCAATTCCTTCGCCAGGAGCCGACCGATGGTGCTCTTGCCTGAGCCCATCGGTCCTACGAGAAACAGATTACGCACTTATGTCATCGACCAACCGCTATCGCCTGGTTGTTCATGATACGCGGCGTGAGGAAGATCAGCAGCTCGACTTTGCTGTCCGTGACCGAATCCCGGCGGAACAACCGGCCGACATAGGGAATATCGCCCAGCATCGGCACCTTGGTGGTGGACTTGGTCTGGGTATTGGAGAAGACCCCACCCAGCACGATGGTCTCGCCATCGCTCACCAGCACCTTGGCATTGACCTCGTTCTTGCTGATCGGCGGCACACCATTCAAGGCGTTCTGGTAGTCAGGGGCATCCTTGTTGACCTTGACCTCCATGATGATGCGATTGTCCGGCGTGATCTGCGGCGTGACCTCCAGTGACAGGGCTGCCTGCTTGAAGCTGGTGCTGGTCGCGCCACTGGAACTGGCTTCCTGATAGGGAATCTCGGTACCACGCAGGATCTTCGCGGTCTCCTTGTCCGAGGTGACCACCTTGGGCTGGGAGATGATTTCGCCGTTGCCGCTGGACTGCAGGGCGGACAGCTGCAGGTCCAGCATATGGCCACCGGCCATGAAGCCGATGCCGATGCCCGAGGTGCTACCGGCGACACCCATATCCACGAAGGGCGTCGGGGCCACACCGCTGGCGGCTGTGAAGTTACCGATGGTGCTGGTCCCAGGAAGGTAAGCCTGGCGCGTGGTGGTATCGACGGTGGTGGCGCCGTCCTTGCCGTAGACGGCGAAGTTGCCCGACGTGGAGTTACCCCCCCAGCGCACGCCCAGCTGCTTGCTGTAGTCGACGTTGGCTTCCACCAGGCGCGCCTCGATCATCACCTGGCGCACCGGAATATCCAGCTGCGAGACGATACGGCGCAGTTCATCCAGGCGATTCTGGGTCTGGTAGGCGATGATGCTGTTGGTGCGCTCGTCCACAGAGATGGAGCCGCGCTCGTCGGCGGTCTTGTCGGCGCTGGTCACCGACTGGAACAGCTTGGCGATATCGGCGGCCTTGGCGTAGTTGACCTGGATCAGATCACGGCGCAGCGGCGCCAGCTGCTGGATCTGCTTCTGCGACTCCAGCTCCTGACGTTCACGGGCGGCGATCTCGTCGGCCGGGGCCACCAGCAGCACATTGCCGATCTGGCGCTTGTCGAGCCCCTTGGTCTTGAGAATCAGATCCAGCGCCTGATCCCAAGGCACGTTCTGCAGGCGCAGGGTGATGTTGCCCTGCACGGTGTCGCTCGCCACCAGGTTGAGGTTGGTGAAGTCGGCGATCAACTGCAGCACCGAGCGCACATCGATGTCCTGGAAATTCAGCGACAGCTTTTCACCGGTGTAGGTGAAGCGATCGGCTGCGCGCTTTTCCTTCTCTTCGGTGGTGAGCGGCTTGACGCTCAGGGTCAGGCGGTTATTGGTCTGGTAGGCCAGGTAATCGTAGGTCCCGGTAGGCTCGATGACGATGCTCGCGCCACTGCTGTCGGCCGAGGCATTGACGAACTGCACCGGAGTGGCGAAGTCCTTGACGTCCAGCCGCACCCGCAACTCTTCCGGCAACTGGGTGCCGGCAAAGGTCAGGCGGATCTTGCCGCCCTGTTCCTGGATATCCGGGTTGATGCCGGTCTCGCTCAGGTCGATGACCACGTTGCCCTCACCCTGGGGGCCACGCTGGAAGTCGATATGACGGATCGCCTTGCCACGTAGCTGCGGGCGGGGCGCGGTCATGGCGGCGACGGTGGAGGTGGCCTGAGTAGGCGGCAGCTGCGTGCGGGTGACAGCGCCTGGCAGCGGTGCTGGCGCCGGTGCGGTCACGGTGGCTGGAGCGGCGGCGCGCGGCAGATTCGGCGTCAGGTTGGCCTGGGCGGTAGCTGCCTGACGACCGGCGGTGCCACCGATGGTGACGAACAGATTGCGGCCATCGGCGCGGGTGTCGTAGCTGGCCAGGTTGGTGAGGTTGATGATCAGCCGGGTCCGGTTGCCCGCCTCTACCACCGTCACGCTACGGGCATTGCCGTTACCCAGGTCGCGGCTCTTGGTGCCGAGCTTGTTGGCCACCCCCGGCAAGTCCAGGGCGATCCGCGCCGGCTGCTCGATGGTGTAGCCCTTGGGTACCGGGACCGGCTGATCGAAGGTCAGCTTGAGCTCGATGCGATCCCCGGGCAGGGAGGCGACGTTCAAGGCCTGCAGATCGGCTGCCAGGGCCTGGCCGGCCAGGCTGCCCAGCAACAAGGCCAATCCCAGTCCCAGCCGTCTTGCGCTATTCGTCTTCACTGTACTTGCCCCGCCCATTAAGTCTTTTCCTTCAAGGTGATGGTGCGCGGCCGTTCCAGCCAGCCACCCTCGCCATCCGGGACGATTTCGATCACGTCGATCTCACCGTCAGTGATCTTGGTGATGCGCCCGTCATTACGCCCCAGGTAGTCACCCACCTTGACGCGATGCACGCCCCCGGCGCCGTTGACCAGCGCATAGCGGCCACTGGCGTTGGCCAGGATGCCCACCATGCTGAAGGTCTCGATGTTGAAGCCTTCGAGAAACTGCTTCGGCCGATTCACGTCAGGCTTGATGTTGCCGGTCCCGCGCTGGCGCACCGTGGGGTCGATGCGTACCGGTGCCTGGAAGGGACTGCGCATCGCCGAGGCGGCATAGGTGAAAGGTTCGTAGGCACGAAATTGCGGCAGCGGCTCGATGGACCCACGCGGCTTGGCGCGGGTTTCGTCCATGAACGCCTGCAGGTCGCTGGTATCGCTGGAACCACAGCCAACCAGCACGCTGGTCAACAGGCAGAGCAACAGGGGCGTCTTCATTTGCCGAGCCCCTTGTCATTGTAGCGGTAGGTCTTGGCCAGGACGTTCATGCGCAACTTGCCGCCGGTACCTGACACCGAGCCGCCCCCGTTAGCGTTCTTGTCATCCACCGGCTTCAGATCGAAGTCGTGCAGGGTCACGATGCGCGGCAGGCTGGAAACGCTGCTGACGAAGGTCGCCAGGTCATGATAGTTGCCCACCACGGTGATCTGGATCGGCAACTCGACATAGAACTGCTGCGTGACTTCCGGCAGCAGCTTGATCTGCTCGAACTCGAGGCCGCTACCGAGACCGGTACGGGTGATGTCCTCGAGCAGCGCCGGCACCTCGGTATCGCCGGGCAATTGCCGCAGCAGGGCCCCGAAGGACTCCTCCATCTCGACCATCTGCTGTTTGTAGGCATCCAGGTTGGCGGCCTGAAAGGCCTTGCTGGCGTACTGCTGCTTGAGGGTTTCTTCCTGAGTGCGCTGGTTGTCCAGCTGCGCCTGCATGTCGCTGAGATGGAACTGATAGCCAAGCAGCAGCACCACCAGCACGATCAGCAGGCAGGCGATGACCTTGACCGGCTTGGGCCAGGAACCGAGATTCTCCAGGCTGAGCTCGTTGATGTCGACCTTGCGCAGGCTGGCCAGGGAATCGGCGAGACTCATGGTTTGCCTCCCTTGGCGAGCGGGGCTGTCGCCGGAGCACCGGGCTGGGTCTGCTTGACGGTGAGCTGGAAGGTATTGGCCTGATCCACCGCACCGGCGGTGGTCGCCTTCACTTCGATCAGCGTTGGCGACGTAAACCAGTCGGAGGCGTCAAGATTACGCATCAGGTTGGAGACCCGGTTGTTGGATTCCGCCTCGCCACTGATCGACAGGGTATCGCCCTGCATCTTCAGCTCGCGGAAATACACGCCGTCCGGCAGCGTCCGCACCAGCTGGTCGAAGACATGACCGATGACCGGCCGATTGCCTTGCAGGTCCTGGATGATCTTCATCCGCGCCAGCAGCTGCTGACGGCGGGTCTTGAGTTCGCTGATTTCCTTGATGCGCACGTCCAGCTGGGCGATGTTCTGCTGGATGAAGGCATTGCGGGCCTCCTGACGGGCGATTTCGCCGGACAGGTATTGATCCCCGAGAAATACGGCGCCGCACGAGAGCACGAAGATGCCGCCCAGGATCACCAGGAACTGCTTGCGCCTTTCTTCGCGCAGCTGTTCCCGCCAGGGCAAGAGGTTGATGCGGGCCATCTAGTCGAAACTCCTCATGGCCAGGCCGCAAGCGATCATCAGCGCCGGGGCATCGCCGGCCAGGGCCGCCGCATTGACCTTGTTGCTGACGGTCATGTCGGCGAAGGGATTGGCCAGGACGGTGGGGGTGCCGATTTTCTGCTGGATCAAGCGGTCGAGTCCGGAAATTGACGCGGTCCCACCCGCAAGCAAGATGTAGTCCACATCATTGTATTGCCCAGCCGCGAAGAAAAACTGCAGCGAACGGGCCACCTGCTGTACCACGGCCTCGCGGAAAGGCGTCAGTACCTCGCTCTGATAGTCGTCCGGCAGCCCGCCCTGTTTCTTGGCCAGGCCCGCCTCCTCCACCGACAACCCATAGCGTCGCTGGATCTCCTCGGTAAGCTGGCGCCCGCCAAACAACTGCTCGCGGGTATAGATGGTCTTGCCGTTGTGCAACACGCTCAGGGTGGTCATGGTGGCGCCGATGTCGACCACCGCCACGGTCAGGTCGTCGACATGCCCGCCCAGCTGATTGGCCAGTAGCTGGTAGGCCCGCTCCAGCGCATAGGCCTCGACGTCGACCACCTTGGCCGAAATGCCGGCCAGCGCCAGCGCTGCCTCGCGGACCTCGACGTTTTCCTTTCGGCAGGCAGCCAGCAGCACCTCGACGCGCTCGGCATTGCGCGGCGACGGCCCCTGCACCTCGAAGTCGATGGCGACCTCGTCCAGCGGATAGGGAATGTACTGGTCGGCTTCCAGCTTGATCTGGTTTTCCAGCTCGTCATCAGACAGGCCGGCATCCATCTCGATGGTCTTGGCGATCACTGCCGAGCCGGAAACAGCCACGGCGGCGCTACGCGCGGAGGTGCGGGCCTTGACCAGCACCCGGCCGATGGCCAGGCCCACGCCTTCGAGTTCGGCGATGTTCTTTTCGACCACGGCGTTGGCCGGGAGGGGTTCGACCGCATAGGCTTCCACCCGATAGCGACCGCCTGCACGGCTCAACTCGATAAGTTTCACGGATGTCGAACTGACGTCGATACCCAGCAGCGTATTCGCCTTCTTTCTGAATAGCCCTAGCACATCAGTTCCCTATGAGCGACGGTGGTATTCCGTAGACGGGCATTAGATAACAGACTTGACACCCGAGCAAATAGCGGCCAACCGCCAAACGCGCCTATAATGGCGACGCCGTGTAGGCTGACCGTCACCTGTCGCCCTTTCCTTCTTTCCATTCGAAAAGTCTCTTGATGCGTGTTCTGAAGTTTTTCTGGTGGTCGTTGGTCGCCCTGGTCTGCAGCCTGTTGCTGGGTCTCAGCGGTGCCTTCCTCTACCTCAGCCCCAGCCTTCCGTCCATCGATGCCCTGCGTAACGTGCAACTGCAGATCCCTTTGCGGGTGTATAGCGCGGACGGCAAGCTCATCGCCGAATTCGGGGAAATGCGCCGCTCGCCACTGCGTTTCAACGAGATACCGCCCAACTTCATCCATGCCCTGCTCTCCGCCGAGGATGACAACTTCGCCAATCACTATGGCGTGGATGTGAAGAGCCTGGCGCGTGCGGTGAGCCAGCTGGTCAGGACCGGACACATCCAGACCGGCGGTAGCACCATTACCATGCAGGTCGCGAAGAACTACTTCCTGACCAGCGAGCGCAGCTTCTCGCGCAAATTCACCGAGATCCTCCTGGCACTGCAAATCGAGCGCCAACTGACCAAGGACGAGATCCTCGAGCTCTATGTCAACAAGATCTACCTGGGCAACCGCGCCTACGGTATCGAGGCCGCCGCCCAGGTCTACTACGGCAAATCCATCAAGGATCTGACCGTCGCCCAAATGGCGATGATCGCCGGCCTGCCCAAGGCGCCGTCGCGTTACAACCCGGTCGCTAATCCTGAGCGTAGCCTGGAAAGACGCAATTGGATTCTCGAACGCATGTTCAAGCTCGGTTATATCGATCAGGCGGCCTACCAGGCCGGGATCGCCGAGCCGCTCGAGGCCTATCACCACGTCGCCGTACCCGAACTCAACGCCCCCTACATCGCCGAGATGGCGCGGGCGGAAATGGTCGGTCGCTATGGCGGCGATGCCTATACCGATGGCTATCAGGTCTACACCACCATCGACAGCCGGTTGCAGACGGACGCCTTCGAGGCGGTGCGTGACGGTCTGACCGACTACGATCAGCGCCATGGCTACCGTGGCCCCGAGGCCCAGTGGCCCAACCGCAGCCAGCCCGAATGGAGTGCCCTGCTGCAGAAGCAGCGCATCGTCGGCGGCCAGGATCCGGCCGTCGTCACCCAGGTGGAAAAGAGTGGCATCCTCGTGCTGACCCGCGACGGCAAGGAAGAGGCCGTCGCCTGGGAGTCGATGAAGTGGGCCCGTCCCTACCTCAGCGCCAATAGCTTGGGGCCGCGGCCGAACGGTCCGGCCGACGTGGTCAAGGTCGGCGACCTGGTGCGGGTGGAGCGCCAGGACGATGGCAGCCTGAAGTTCTCGCAGGTGCCCAAGGCGCAGAGCGCACTGGTATCGCTGGATCCCCAGGATGGCGCCATCCGCGCCCTGATCGGCGGTTTCTCCTTCGAGCAGAGCAATTACAACCGTGCGACCCAGGCCCGCCGTCAGCCCGGCTCGAGTTTCAAGCCGTTCATCTACAGCGCGGCGCTGGAAAAAGGCTTCACCGCGGCCAGCCTGGTCAACGACGCCCCCATCGTCTTCATGGACGAGAACCCCGACGAAGCCTGGCGCCCGAAGAACGACAACAACACCTTCCTCGGCCCCATCCGCCTGCGTGAAGCGCTCTACCGGTCGCGCAACCTGGTGTCCATTCGCGTGTTGCAGGCCATCGGCATCGACTATGCACTGGACTATGTCAGCCGCTTCGGCTTCGAGCGGGACCAGTTGCCGCGCAACCTGTCCCTGGCCCTTGGGACACCCGGTCTGACACCGCTGGAGGTGGCCACTGGCTGGTCGGTGTTCGCCAACGAGGGCTACAAGGTGACGCCCTACGTGGTGGACCACGTGACCGACCGCGATGGCAAGGTGGTCTATCGCGCCGCACCGCCGCGTGTACCCCAGCAGGAGCAGGCCAAGGCCGCCCCGGGCGTCGAGGTGACACCTGCCGCCGATACCGCGTCCGCCGACCCGGCCAATCCGGCGCCCGTGTTCGCGCCCCAGGTCATCGACCCGCGCAACGCCTTCATCATGAACAGCATGCTGCAGGACGTGATCAAGCGCGGTACCGGACGCAAGGCCCTGGAACTGGGTCGCAATGACCTGGCCGGCAAGACCGGTACCACCAACGAATCCAAGGACACCTGGTTCTCTGGCTACAACGGCGACTACGTGACCACGGTATGGTCCGGCTTCGACCAGCCCGAGACCCTTGGCCGCCAGGAATTCGGCGGCACCGTGGCCCTGCCGATCTGGATGAAATACATGGGTGCCGCGCTCAAGGACAAGCCGCCGCATCAGCTCAAGGAGCCGGACGGCATCGTCTCCATCCGCGTCGACCCCACTACCGGTCGCGCCGCGCCACCCGGTACGCCCAACGCCTATTTCGAGCTGTTCAAGAGCGAGGACACCCCGCCGAGCCTGGACGAGCTGCCGCCGGGCGTGGCGCCGGGTACGCCGCTGCCCTCCAGCGAAAACGTGCCCATGGATATCTTCTGATCTCCAGCCAATAAAAAACCCCGCCAAGGCGGGGTTTTTTATTGCGCCAAGACTTACTTGGCGAAGACGTCGTCCACCGACTTCAGCGGGTAGTTCGCCGGATAGGGCAGCGTGGCCACGCCGGTCTCGATGGCGGCCTTGGCCACGGCATCGGATACCAGGGTGATCAGGCGCGCATCCATGGGCTTGGGAATGATGTACTCGCGACCAAAGCTCAGGCTCTCGACATTGTAGGCCTCGCACACTTCCTTGGGCACCGGCAGCTTGGCCAGGTCGCGCAGGGCCAGGGCGGCGGCGATCTTCATCTCTTCGTTGATGACGCGGGCGCGGACGTCCAGGGCACCACGGAAGATGAAGGGGAAGCCCAGGACGTTGTTCACCTGGTTCGGGTAGTCGGAACGGCCGGTCGCCATGATCACGTCATCGCGCGTGGCGTGGGCCAGCTCGGGGGTGATTTCCGGATCCGGGTTGGAACAGGCGAAGACGATGGGGTTGGCCGCCATGCGCTTGAGGCCTTCGGCCGACAGCAGATTCGGGCCGGACAGACCCACGAAGACGTCGGCCCCTTCGAGGGCGTCGTCCAGGGTGCGCTTGCTGGTTTCGGTGGCGAAGGCCGACTTGTACTGGTTCAGGTCGTTGCGGCCACTGTGGACCACGCCCTGACGGTCGATCATGTAGATGTTCTCGACCTTGGCGCCCATGCTCACCAGCAGACGCATGCAGGAGATGGCGGCGGCACCGGCGCCCAGGCAGACGATCTTGGCATCTTCCAGGCGCTTGCCGGCGATTTCCAGGGCGTTGAGCATGCCCGCAGCGGTCACGATGGCGGTACCGTGCTGGTCATCGTGGAAGACCGGGATGTCGCACTGCTCGATCAGGGCGCGCTCGATCTCGAAGCACTCGGGCGCCTTGATATCTTCCAGATTGATGCCACCAAAGGTGATGGAGATGCGCTTGACGGTGTCGATGAAGGCCTGGGGGCTCTCCGCGTCCACCTCGATGTCGAAAACATCCACACCGGCGAAGCGCTTGAACAGCACGCCCTTACCTTCCATCACCGGCTTGGAGGCCAGCGGGCCGAGGTTGCCCAAGCCGAGGATGGCGGTACCGTCGGAGATCACGGCAACCAGGTTGCCCTTGCCGGTGTAACGGTAGGCCAGTTCGGGATCGCGACCGATCTCGCGGACCGGCTCGGCGACGCCGGGGCTGTAGGCCAGGGACAGGTCGCGGGCGGTGGCGGTGGGCTTGGTCAGCTCGACGCTGAGTTTGCCGGGGCGCGGCTGGGCGTGGTATTCGAGGGCGGCGGTTTTGAGATCAGACATTATTGGTATATCCGCGTGGTGTGGGTCTTGGGTCGGGCGAGAATACGCAAAGACTCAAGGTGCCACAAGCAATCGGCCATATGCCTGAAATCAATCGCAATACGACTTTCGGCTAAAACGATTCAACCCGCAAACCCAGCATGTGCGGGTCGTTCAGGGTCATCTGCCAACGCGCCCGGCCAGGCTCCCTGCGGCGATTGCGGTCGGAAATCCAGCCCCGCACCTCGAGGTCACGACCTATCCATTGCTGCAGCGGCACCTCGTCGAAGGCGTCTACGAAGCGATCGGGGACATTGACCACCAGGTCTCCTTCCAACTGCAGCCAGAGTCCGCCACGGTTGCGCTCGACCTCCCGCAGGCGCCCCTGCACTACGGCGAACCCCCCTTCTTCGACGCGGGTGGCGGCGATGGTCGGATCCTGTTTCCAGATGCCCAATCGCGCCCGGCGCGCCTGGCGTTCCGCGGCGGCCTGACAGGCGGCCAGCCGGGTATTGGGGGCGATGGCCACCGCGTAACCGAGCCCCTCGGCAATCAGTCGGGCTTCCAGGTTGCTGTCCTGGCGATCATAGAGGTGCGCCAGGGTACGGCCATAGTGGTCGGTTTCTTCGCTGCCCGGCACCAGGCGCAGGCGCTCGTCGCTGGCCGCGACCAGTTCCTGCAGGCGACGGCGCGCGGTTTCGGCATAGGGTTGGGGAGTACCGCCGGACTTGCCCAGCTCCGGAGCATTGACGCCGATCAGGCGCACCGCGCGGCCATCGGCCAGGCGCAGGGTATCGCCGTCCACCACCTGGCGCACCGTGACCTCCTGCCCACCAGGCAGCAGCGGGCACTCCGCCCCTAGAACCAGTGGTGCGCCAACGAGAGCACCAATAAAAAAGGCGCCCCAGAGGGACGCCTTTTTCAGTGTCGAGCCATACGGAGATGGTCGACGGCAGCGCATTACTTGCTGCTGCCAAACACGCCGAAGCGCTGCTTGAAGCGATCGATACGACCGCCAGCGTCCAGGACCTTCTGCTTGCCGGTATAGAACGGGTGGCATTCGGAGCAGACGTCCAGGTGAATGTTCTTGCTCAGGGTCGAGCGGGTCTTGATGACGTTACCGCAGCTGCAGGTGGCTTCGATAGCATCGTACTGCGGATGGATATCAGCTTTCATGGAACTATCCTCGGGGTCTAGCTGTGCCGCCACCCGGCGCCATTGCCGGATACCGCACAGATTTGGGCTGCGAATCATACCAGAGCGGATCGGACGTGCAAGCAACCCCCACACCGCCTGTCTGCTACCATCGGGCTTTACGCCTGCGAGCCTTGCCGTGCCCCTGATCCTGCGCCTGGCGCTGCCTTCCCCACTGCGCCGCCTGTTCGACTACCTGCCGCCCAAGGGGGCGGCCGAGGAACAGTTGCGGCCAGGCGTACGACTGCGGGTGCCGTTCGGCCGGCGCGAAGTGGTCGGGGTACTGATCGAGGTGGCCCAGGAAACCGAGGTGCCGCCGGACAAACTGCGCAAGGCCCTGCAACTGCTCGACGAGCGCCCGCCGCTGCCGAGCGCGCTGTTCGAACTCTGCCAGTGGTCCGCCCAGTACTATCAGCACAGCCTCGGCGACACTCTGAGCTGGGCACTTCCTGCCCTTTTGCGTCAGGGGGAGCCGGCGGAGCGCCGGCTGCAGCGCTTCTGGACCGCCCAGCCCGACGCCCGCCCGGAAGACCCGCGCCTGGCCCGGGCACCGCGCCAGCGCGAGGCGCTCAAGACCTTGCGCCAGCACCCCCATGGCGTGCTGCACGAGTTGCTCGGCCAGCTCGGCCTGGTCAAGGACAGTCTCGATCTCCTGCAGGCCAAGGGCCTGGTCCAGGTGGAGACCCGCTATCACCAGCCGACCCGGCACCAGGGCTCCTGGCTCGCCCAGGCCGAATTGCCGCTAAACAGCGAGCAGCGGCTGGCCTACGAAGCGATCCGCAGCGGCAGCGGCTTCCATTGCTATCTATTGGAGGGGGTGACCGGCAGCGGCAAGACCGAGGTCTATCTGCAGCTGATCCGGGCCACCCTGGAAGCGGGACGCCAGGCGCTGCTGCTGATCCCCGAGATCAACCTGGGCCCCCAGACCCTGGGCCGCTTCGAGCAACGCTTCAATGCCCGCATCGCCCTGCTGCACTCGGCGCTGACCGATCGTGAGCGCATGGACATCTGGCTGGCCGCCCGCGACGGCGAACTGGATATCGTGGTGGGCACCCGCTCGGCACTGTTCACCCCGCTCAAGCACCCCGGGCTGATCATCGTCGACGAAGAACACGATGCCTCCTATAAACAGCAGGAAGGCCTGAGATACCACGCCCGTGACCTGGCGGTCGTCCGCGCACGCTTCGAGAATCTGCCGGTGGTGCTGGGCTCGGCCACCCCTTCGCTGGAGAGCCTGCACAACGCCGACCAGGGACGCTACGCCCATCTGCGCCTGTCACTGCGCGCCGGCGGCGCCCAGCCGCCACGCTTCGAGCGCCTTGACGTGCGCAGTCGCCCGCTGGACAGCGGTCTGTCCCAGCCACTGCTCAAGGCCATGGGCGCGACCCTGGAGCGCGGGCAGCAGGTGCTGGTGTTCCTCAATCGGCGTGGTTTCGCCCCTACCCTGCTCTGCCACGACTGCGGTTGGCTGGCCCAGTGCCCGCGCTGCGATGCGCGCATGACCTACCACCGCGGCTCCGGTGAGCTGCGCTGCCATCACTGTGATCACCGCCAGGCGCCGCCGCGTCATTGCCCTTCCTGCGGCAAGCTCGACCTGCGTCCGGTGGGTGCCGGCACCGAGCGCGCCGAGGAACGCCTGCAGCTGCTCTTTCCGGACATCCCGGTGCTGCGCATCGACCGCGACACCACCGCGCGCAAGGACGCCCTGGGCAAGCTCTTGCGCACCATTCATAGCGGGGTGCCCTGCATCCTGGTCGGCACCCAGATGCTCGCCAAGGGCCACCACTTCCCCAAGGTGACCCTGGTGGCCGTGCTCGATGCCGACAGCGGGCTGTTTTCCGCCGACTTCCGCGCCAGTGAGCGCATGGCGCAGCAGATCGTCCAGGTGGCCGGACGTGCGGGCCGCGCCGAGGAGCCCGGGCAGGTACTGATCCAGACCCACCTGGCCGATCACCCGCTGATGGTGCAGCTTGCCGAGGAAGGCTATCCAGCCTTCGCCCGCCAGGCCTTGCAGGAGCGCCGCGCCGCGGGTTTGCCGCCCTTCGCCTATCTGGCATTGCTGCGCGCCGATGCCCATCGCCAGGATCAGGTGGAAAATTTCCTGGAGGCGGCCTATCACGTCGCGGAAGGCCTGGCGGTCAATCTCGCCCTGCCCCAGGTAGAGCTGCTCGGCCCGGTACCGGCGCCGATGGAACGCCGTGCCGGTCGCCATAGGGCCCAGTTGCTGCTGCAGAGCAGCAGTCGCGCGCCCCTGCACCGATTGCTGGGCATCTGGGTGGCCCAACTGGAAAGCCTGCCGGAAGCGCGCCAGGTGCGCTGGTCCCTGGACGTCGATCCCATCGATCTGTTCTAGTGGCACTGGCTTACCATTGGCAAGGCCGGGCTTGCCACGGATAATGCCGGGTTTTCATCGCAGTGCGCGCTCGGCGCACGCCGAAGGCCAATGACCATGAAAGACAGCATCCGCCAGCTCATCCAGCACGCCCTCGACCGCCTGATCGCCGACGGCACCCTGCCGGCCGACGTGGCGCCGGCCATCCAGGTCGAGAACACCAAGGACAAGAGCCACGGCGACTTCGCCAGCAACGTCGCCCTGCTGCTGGCCAAGCCGGCCCGCGCCAAGCCGCGCGAACTGGCCGAGAAGCTGCTGGCCGCCCTCCCCGCCGACCCGGCGGTAAGCAAGGTGGAGATCGCCGGCCCCGGCTTCCTCAACTTCTTTCAGAACCACGCGCAACTGGCCGCGCGGCTGGATGCGGCCTTTGCCGATCCGCAGCTGGACGTGCACAAGGGCGGCCCACGCCAGCGGGTGGTGGTGGACCTGTCCTCGCCGAACCTGGCCAAGGAGATGCACGTCGGTCACCTGCGCTCCACCATCATCGGCGATGCCGTGGCGCGGGTGCTGGAATTCCTCGGCGACGAGGTGATCCGCCAGAACCACGTGGGTGACTGGGGTACCCAGTTCGGCATGCTGCTGGCCTACATGGAAGAACAACCCCAGGCCGCCGAGGGCGAGCTGGCGGATCTTGAGGTGTTCTACCGCGCGGCCAAGGGCCGCTTCGACGCCTCGCCGGAGTTCGCCGCCCGTGCTCGCGAACTGGTGGTGGCGCTGCAGGCGGGCGATGCCCACTGCCTGCGCCTCTGGGAGCGATTCAACGCCGTCTCCCTGTCCCACTGCCAGGAGGTCTATGACCGCCTCAACGTCAAGTTGACTCCGGCCGACGTCAAGGGCGAGAGCGCCTACAACGACGACCTGGCCCAGGTGGTCGCCGATCTGGACGCCGCCGGCCTGCTCACCGAGAGCGATGGCGCCCGTTGCGTCTTCCTCGATGAATTCAAGAACGCCGAGGGCAATCCCCTGCCGGTGATCGTGCAGAAGGCCGGTGGCGGCTATCTCTATTCCACCACCGACCTCGCCGCCATGCGCTACCGCAGCCGCCAGCTGCACGCCGACCGCGCGCTCTACTTCGTCGACCAGCGCCAGGCCCTGCACTTCCAGATGGCCTTCGAGGTGGCGCGCCGCGCCGGCTTCGTCGATCCGGCCATGCAACTCGAACACATGGGCTTCGGCACCATGAACGGCGCCGATGGCCGCCCCTTCAAGACCCGCGACGGCGGCACCGTCAAGCTGGTGGACCTGCTCGACGAAGCCGAGGAGCGCGCCTATCAGCTGGTCAAGGAGCGCAATGCCGGTCGCGCCGAGCGCGGCGAGGCCCCCTTCAGCGAAGACGAACTGCGCCACATCGGCCGCGTGGTGGGTATCGCCTCGGTCAAGTACGCCGACCTGTCCAAGCATCGCACCAGCGACTACAGCTTCAACTTCGAGCAGATGCTCAGCTTCGAGGGCAACACCGCGCCCTATCTGCTGTACGCCTACACCCGGGTCGCCAGCGTGCTGCGTAAGGCCGAGCAGAGCGAACCCGCCGGTAGCATCCGCCTGGACGCCCCGCAGGAGCAGGATCTGGGGGGTCGCCTGGCGCAATTCGGCGAGATCCTTGCCAGCGTCGCCGACAAGGGCACCCCCCACCTGCTGTGCAGCTACCTCTACGACCTGGCCGGCCTGTTCTCCAGCTTCTACGAGAATTGCCCGATCCTGACCGCCGAGGACCCTGGGCTGCGCCAGAGCCGCCTGCGGCTGGCCGCCCTCACCGGGCGCACCCTCAAGCAGGGTCTGGAACTGCTCGGCCTGCACACCCTGGAACGCATGTAAGAGACGGATCACCGCCTGATGGCCAAGAAAGCCCCACCCAAGCGCGGCGCCAGTCGCAACACCTCGGCTCCCAAGAAACAGCCCCTGCCCGGCTGGGTCTGGCTCGCGTCGGGTCTGGCCATCGGCGCCTTCGTCGTATTCCTGATGAAGCTCGAACCGGGTAACAAGTCGGTGCAGCGCGCCAAGCCGGAGGAAGGTCGCCCGGCCGCCACGGCGGGCAATGGCAAGTCGACCGCTGCCGGCAAGACCGAAGGCACGCCGCCTACGCCGATCAAGCCCAAGTACGATTTCTATACCCTGCTGCCCGAATCCGAGGTGATCGTGCCGCCGGACGCCGTGCCACGCACGCCGGCCGCCAAGCCGACCACCCCGGCCAAGCCGGATGCCGCGGCGACGCCGGCGCAGCCCGGCCAGCCGACCACCGCGACCCCGACCACGCCAGGTACCGCTCCGGGCCAGCCGGCCGCCACGCCGCCCAAGGAAGCCACCACCAAGGCCCAGCCGCCGGTAACCCTGTTCTTCCTCCAGGCCGGTTCCTTCCGCACCCAGGCCGATGCCGACCGGGTCCGCGCCCAGATCATCATGCTCGGCCAGGACGTGCGGGTGGAGTCGGGCAAGGTCAAGGACGACACCTGGTACCGGGTACTGGTCGGTCCCTACAGCGATCGCGACCAGCTGACCCAGGCGCAGAAACAGCTCGCCGGCAGCGGCTTCAAGAATCTGTTGCTGCAACAGCGACGCGGTCACTAAAGAGTCTGCCCATGGCCTGCTGCGCGTCGGCCAAACGGCGTTGAAAACTCTCTCGGAATGCTCATTTACCACGCGCAAACCGCGCTTCCTCGAGCGTTTTCGCCTTGTTTGGTTCTAGCTCGCGAGGCCGTGAACAGACGCTCACCTGCCGAATCCCCTCGCCGCGACGCTTGAAGGGCGCCGCGGCCATCCCCATATCTCCGCGTAACCGGGGCCGACGGCCCAAGCAACGCGGAGAGATTCCCTTGACCACCATCGTTTCTGTACGCCGCAACGGCAAGGTCGTGATCGGCGGCGACGGCCAGGTTTCCCTGGGCAACACCGTCATGAAAGGCAATGCCAAGAAAGTCCGGCGGCTGTACCGGGGCGAGGTGCTGGCCGGTTTCGCCGGCGGTACCGCCGACGCCTTCACCCTCTTCGAGCGCTTCGAGGCGCAACTCGAAAAGCATCAGGGCCATCTGGTCCGTGCCGCCGTCGAGCTGGCCAAGGACTGGCGCACCGACCGTGCCCTGCGCCGCCTGGAAGCCATGCTGGCGGTCGCCAACAAGGACGCTTCCCTGATCATCACCGGCAACGGCGACGTGGTGGAACCCGAGGAGGGCCTGATCGCCATGGGTTCCGGGGGTGCCTATGCCCAGGCCGCCGCCCGCGCCCTGCTCCTGCACACCGACCTCAGTGCCCGCGAGATCGCCGAGACCTCCCTGAATATCGCCGGTGACATCTGCGTGTTCACCAACCGCAACCTGACCATCGAGGAGCTGGACGCGCCTCAGGCGTGATCCGGTTTAGAGACTGCCCATGTCCATGACCCCCCGCGAAATCGTCCACGAACTCAACCGCCATATCATCGGCCAGGACGACGCCAAGCGCGCCGTGGCCATCGCCCTGCGCAACCGCTGGCGGCGCATGCAGCTGCCCGCCGAGCTGCGCCCCGAGGTCACGCCCAAGAACATCCTGATGATAGGCCCGACCGGCGTGGGCAAGACCGAGATCGCCCGGCGCCTGGCCAAGCTGGCCAATGCGCCCTTCCTCAAGGTGGAAGCGACCAAGTTCACCGAGGTCGGCTATGTCGGCCGCGACGTCGAGTCCATCATCCGTGATCTCGCCGACGCCGCCGTGAAGATGCTGCGCGAACAGGAGATGGTGCTTAACCGCCATCGCGCCGAAGACGCTGCCGAAGAGCGCATCCTCGATGCTCTGCTGCCGCCGGCGCGTCCTTCGGTGGGCTTCAGCAACGAACCCCAGCCGACCGCCACCGATAGCAACACTCGTCAGCTGTTCCGCAAGCGTCTGCGCGAAGGCCAGCTGGACGACAAGGAAATCGACATCGAGGTGGCCGACACGCCGGCCGGCGTCGAGATCATGACCCCGCCCGGCATGGAGGAGATGACCAGCCAGCTGCAGAATCTCTTCGCCGGCATGCACAAGGGCAAGACCAAGCAGCGCAAGCTCAAGGTCAAGGAAGCGCTCAAGCTGGTGCGCGACGAAGAAGCCGCCCGCCTGGTCAACGAGGAAGAACTCAAGGGCCGCGCCCTGGAAGCCGTCGAGCAGCACGGCATCGTCTTCATCGACGAGATCGACAAGGTCGCCAAGCGTGGCAACACCAGCGGTGCCGATGTTTCCCGTGAGGGGGTGCAGCGTGACCTGCTGCCGCTGATCGAGGGCTGCACCGTCAACACCAAGCTGGGCATGGTCAAGACCGACCACATCCTGTTCATCGCCTCGGGCGCCTTCCACCTGTCCAAGCCCAGCGACCTGGTACCGGAGCTGCAAGGTCGCCTGCCGATTCGCGTGGAACTCAAGGCGCTGACCCCGCAGGACTTCGAGCGGATCCTCACCGAGCCGCACGCCTCCCTCACCGAGCAGTATCGCGAATTGCTCAAGACCGAGGGGCTGCACGTGGAATTCGCCGCCGATGGCATTACCCGCATCGCCGAGATCGCCTGGCAGGTCAACGAGAAGACCGAGAACATCGGGGCTCGTCGCCTGCACACCCTGCTGGAGCGCCTGCTGGAAGAGGTGTCCTTCAGCGCCGCCGACCTGGCTGGCCAGCAGAATGGCGAGCCCATCGTCATCGACGCGGCCTATGTGAACGGCCATCTGGGCGAACTGGCCCAGGACGAAGACCTGTCGCGCTATATACTGTGACGGTAGGCCTGATGCCTGGTTGATCGCGGCCATGGCCGCAATAGACCGTAGGTTGGGTTGAGACAGCTCTATAGTCGAAGCCCAACATTGCCTGCGCCCTGCGCCCATGTTGGGCTTCGCTGTGCTCAGCCCAACCTACGGCGACCGGTAGAAGCGGCCACATCGACGGACCGCCAGGGCCGCGTTGGCCTCAAGCAAAGACTGAATCGCCGTCCAGAGAACCTCAGCATGCGTATCCCCACCGCCATACAGCTCCACAAGGCCTCCAAGACCCTCAGCGTCAGCTACGGCGCGGAAACCTTCGAGCTGCCCGCCGAATTCCTGCGGGTGCATTCGCCCTCGGCCGAGGTGCAGGGACACGGCAATCCGGTGCTGCAGTTCGGCAAGCAGCAGGTCGGCATCACCGCCGTGGAAGCGGCAGGGCGCTACGCCATCAAGCTGACCTTCGACGATGGCCACGACAGCGGCCTGTTCAGCTGGGACTATCTCTACGAACTGGGCAGTCGCCGTGACGAACTCTGGGCCGACTACCTGGAGCAGCTGGCCCGCGCCGGCAAGACGCGGGACCCGCATGTCAGTGCGGTCAAGCTGATGCTCTAGCCCGGACTAGGCTGCCAGGGCCTTGTCCAACTTGCGCTCTATCTCCTTCTCGATCTGGCCGCTGAGCATCGAGAACATCATCCCCAGGGTCGCCAGCACCCGCACCTTATCTTCCGCTACTTCGATCCGCCCATCCACGCCACTGCGCGTGAATCTCAGGGTATCGCCCTCCCAGGCGCAGGCCACCCCATAGTCGCGCGTGAGTTTTTCGGCCAGTTGATCGGCCTTCTGGCGAACGCCTTCCAAGCCAAGCGAATGGCTGCGTTCGATGGTGATCTGGGACATCGGGGAACTCCGGATAAAGGGCCATGACTATAGCGAGGGCCCGCCACGTCGCCAATCGTGAGAACCGAGCGGTCAGCCCCGGTTTTAGCCAGGCAAGTCGGGTGATCGGCCTGCTAGAATGCCCTCTTGTCCCTGTCCCAGGTGTAGCCCCATGAGCGATCCGCGCAAAGGCCCCGAGGCCGAATCCCAGACCCACTTCGGCTACCAGAGCGTTCCGGAGAGCCAGAAGGCTTACAAGGTCGCGGAAGTCTTCCACTCGGTCGCCGCCAAGTACGATGTGATGAACGACGTGATGTCGGCGGGCATCCACCGGCTGTGGAAGAGATTCACCATCGAGCTCTCCGGCGTGCGGCGCGGCAATCGGGTGCTGGACATCGCCGGGGGTACCGGCGACCTGACCAAGCAGTTCGCCCGCCTGGTCGGCCCCACCGGCGAGGTGGTTCTCGCCGACATCAATGACTCCATGCTCCGGGTCGGTCGCGATCGCCTGCTCGACCAGGGCGTCGCCAGCAATGTGCGTTTCGTCCAGGCGGATGCCGAGAAGCTGCCCTTCCCCGACAACCATTTCGATTGCATCACCATCGCCTTCGGCCTGCGCAACGTCACCCACAAGGATCAGGCCCTGGCGTCCATGCTGCGTGTGCTCAAGCCCGGTGGCAGACTGCTGGTGCTGGAATTCTCCAAACCCACCAATCCGCTGGTGTCCAAGGCCTATGACGCCTACTCCTTCGGCTTCCTGCCACTGATGGGCAAGCTGGTGGCCGGCGATGCCGAGAGCTACCGCTACCTGGCCGAATCCATCCGCATGCATCCCGACCAGCAGACCCTCAAGGCCATGATGGAAGAGACCGGTTTCGCCCGGGTCTCCTACCACAACATGACCGGCGGCGTGGTTGCCCTGCATCGCGGCATCAAGCCCTGATGGCTCTCGTCACCCAGGCGTTGCTGGCCGCGCTGGAACGCGGCCTGAATCCACTGCTGGCGCTCGATCCGGTGGCGCTGCCACGCCTGGCGGCCCTGACTGGCCGGGTGATCGCCGTGCAGACCCGGCAACCCGCGCTGCGCCTCTACATCCTGCCAGCGGGTGACGGCATGCACTTCGCCGCCCATCACGAGGGGGACATCGACTGCACCCTCAAGGCCCCGGCTACGCGTCTGGCCGAGCTGGCCCTGGCCCGTGACAAGCAGCGGGTCCTGCACCAGCCGGACGTGCGCCTGGAAGGCGACAGCACCCTGCTGATCGAACTGGCCGACATCCTGCAGAAGCTGGAGCTGGACTGGCAGCACGAGGTCAGTCGCTGGCTTGGCCCCCTGCCGGCAGCACTGCTGGGCGATCTCGCCCGTCGCGGTCAGGTCCTTGGCGAACAGAGCCGGGACAGCTTGCAAATGACGCTGTCCAACTGGCTGAACGAGGAGAGCCGCCATCTGGTCGGGCGCCTCGAAGGCGAGGCCCGCTTCGCCGAGATCGATGCCCTGCGCCTGGACGTGGACCGTCTCGACGCCCGTCTTGCCCGCCTGGGCGCCGCCCGCAACGCCAGGGATAACCCCGACGAATGAAGCTGTTCGCTGCCCTCAACCGCCTGTTGCGGATCCTCTTCGTCATCATCCGCTATCGGCTGGACGACATCGTCTACGCCCTGCCGCTGCCCTGGTACCTGCGCGCTACCCGCTACGTGCTGCCCTGGCGCTGGCTGCCGCGGCCGAGCAAGACGCTGCCACGCGGTGCCCGGCTGCGCCTGGCGCTGGAAGGCTTGGGGCCGGTCTTCATCAAGTTCGGCCAGATCCTCTCCACCCGTCGCGACCTCATGCCCGAGGATATCGCCGACGAACTGATGTTCCTGCAGGACAAGGTACCGCCCTTCCCGCCCGAAAAGGCCGTGGCGCTCATCGAAGCCCAGCTCGGGATGCCCATCAAGCAGGCCTTCGCCCGCTTCGATCACCAGCCGCTGGCCTCGGCATCGGTGGCCCAGGTCCATGCCGCCCAGCTGCGCACCGGCGAAGAAGTGGTGGTCAAGGTGGTACGGCCGGGTCTCAAAGGCATCATCAGCCAGGACATCGCCTGGTTGTTCCTGCTGGCCCGCACCGCTGAAAAGCTCTCCGCGGAGGCGCGTCGCCTGCACCCGATGGAGGTGGTCAGCGACTACGAGAAGACCATCTACGACGAGCTGGACCTCTTGCGCGAAGCAGCCAACTCCAGCCAGCTGAGACGCAACTTCGAGGGTTCCGAGCGCCTCTATGTGCCCCAGGTGTACTGGGACTGGTGCCGCGAGCGGGTACTGGTCATGGAGCGCATCTACGGCATCCCGGTGACCGATCTGGCGGCCCTGCGCGACCAGGGCACCGACTTCAAGCTGCTGGCCGAGCGCGGCGTGGAGATCTTCTTCACCCAGGTGTTTCGTGACAGCTTCTTTCACGCCGACATGCACCCGGGCAACATCTTCGTCAGCACCGCCAAGCCCTGGGATCCGCTCTACATCGCCGTGGACTGCGGCATCATCGGCAGCCTGACCCCCGAAGACCAGGACTACCTGGCGCGCAACCTCTGGGCCTTCTTCCAGCGCGACTACCGCAAGGTCGCCCAGTTGCACATCGACTCTGGCTGGGTGCCTGCCAACACCCAGGTCAACGAGCTGGAAGGGGCCATCCGCACCGTCTGCGAGCCCATCTTCGAGAAGCCGCTCAAGGACATCTCCTTCGGCCAGCTGCTGCTGCGGCTGTTCCAGGTGGCGCGACGCTTCAACATGGAGATCCAGCCGCAACTGGTGCTCTTGCAGAAGACCCTGCTGAATATCGAAGGCCTGGGTCGCCAGCTCTATCCGGACCTGGATCTCTGGTCCACCGCCAAGCCCTATCTGGAAAAGTGGATGCGCAAGCGGCTCAGCCCGCCGCAGGTCGCCCGCAACATTCAGCAGCAACTGGAACAGATTCCTCATCTGGCGCAGATGGCTCGCGATACCCTGGAACGCATCACCCAGCCGCATCGCAAGGATCCGCCCAATCCCTGGGGAGGCCGCCGCGACGACTGGATCGTCCGAGTGATCGGCGCGGTCATGCTGGTCGGCGCAGCCCAGCTGGGGCTCGAACCCCAGCCCCATGCCTGGCCGGCCTGGGCCATGCTGGTCGGCGGCCTGGTTCTGGTGATAAGGCGCTGAACTCCTTAAGCTGTAACCGTCCTGTCACTTTTATCGGGCGAAATACACGCCCTCAGCCACTGGTGCCCTGCCGCTGTATTCACGTTGCGTCTTGTGCGAGGCTGGTACCCTAAATTCGAAGTACTGAACAGACCGATGAGCGACTGGTTAGACGAGATCCACTGGAACAGCGACGGCCTGGTACCGGCCATTGCCCAGGACCCCGCCACGGGGCGTATCCTGATGATGGCCTGGATGAACCGCGAATCCCTGGCCCTGACCGCCGCCGAAGGCCGCGCGGTCTACTGGTCGCGCTCGCGCAACCGCCTATGGCGCAAGGGCGAGGAATCCGGCCACGTGCAGCGGGTCCTGGAACTGCGTCTGGATTGCGACGCCGACGTGGTAGTGCTGCAGGTGGAGCAACTGGGCGGCATCGCCTGCCACACCGGCCGGGAAAGCTGCTTCTATCGGGTACTGCGCGATGACCAGTGGGAGACTGTCGACCCAGTCCGCAAGGATCCCAGTGCCATCTATGCCGGAGGCCACGGCCATGACTGACACCCTCGCGCGCCTGGCGCAGGTGCTGGAAGAACGCAAGCAGGCCGCCCCGGACTCCTCCTATGTGGCCAGTCTCTACCACAAGGGCCTGAACAAGATCCTGGAAAAGGTGGGCGAAGAAAGCGTCGAGACCATTCTCGCCGCCAAGGACGCCGCCATCAGCCAGCAGTACGACGACGTCATCTACGAGACCGCCGACCTCTGGTTCCACAGCCTGATCATGCTTTCGGCCCTCGGCCAGCATCCCCAGGCCGTGCTGGACGAACTGGACCGCCGCTTCGGCCTCTCCGGGCATGCCGAAAAGGCCGCCCGCACTCAATCCTGACCCCAAGCTTCGCAACGAGGAAAAACCATGGGTATCTTCGACTGGAAACACTGGATCGTCATCCTGCTCGTCGTGGTGATCGTCTTTGGCACCAAACGCCTGAAGCACCTCGGCTCCGATGTGGGCGAGGCCATCAAGGGCTTCCGCAAGGCCATGCATACCGACGAGGACGACAAGGCCGAGCAGCCGTCGACCACCGGCACGGCCAATCCGAACGCCCCCCTGAGCCGTCCCCAGACCTTCGACGCCGAGCACCGCAAGGTCGAAGAGCCGGTGGTGCGCAAGGACTAAGGCCCTCTCATGTTCGGAATCAGCTTTCCCGAAATGATGCTGGTAGGGTTCGTCGCCCTGCTGGTATTGGGTCCGGAGCGCCTGCCAGGCGCGGCGCGCACCGCAGGCTTGTGGATCGGTCGGCTGCGGCGCAGCTTCAACAGCATCCGCCAGGAAGTGGAGCGCGAGATCGGCGCTGACGAAATTCGCCAGCAGCTGCGCAACGAGCATATCCTGTCCATGGAACAGCGCGACAACCGGCCCAAACCTGCCGCTTCCGTCCCGGAAGCCCAGATGCCGCCTATCGCCGCTGCCCCGCCCATGCCTCAGGACGTGGTTGCCGAACGCCCGCAGGATCCGCCCCAGACGCCGCCAAGAGCACCATGAGCGACAAGCCTTCCGAACATGATGACCAGGAAATGCCCCTGGTCTCGCACCTGACCGAACTGCGTACGCGCATCCTGAGATGCGTACTGGCGACCTTTCTGATCTTTCTCGGGCTGTTCTACTTCGCCCAGAAGATCTACGCCTTCGCTTCCGAGCCGATCCGCCGCGTGCTGCCCGAAGGCGCGACCATGATCTCCACGGACGTCACCTCGCCCTTTCTCGCGCCCTTCAAGCTGACCCTGGTGGTGTCGCTGTTCATCGCCATGCCGGTGATCCTGCATCAGGTCTGGGGGTTTGTGGCACCCGGGTTGTATCGCCATGAAAAGAAAGTCGCCATCCCGCTGCTGATCTCCAGCATCGTGCTGTTCTACGCCGGCATGGCCTTCGCCTACTTCCTGGTGTTCCCGATCATCTTCCACTTCTTCAGCAGCATCACGCCGGAAGGCGCCATGATGATGCCGGACCTGAACGCCTATCTGGATTTCATCCTGACGCTGTTCTTCGCCTTTGGCGTCGCCTTCGAGATTCCCGTGGCCACCGTGCTGCTGATCTGGATCGGCGTGGTCGACGTGACCTACCTGAAGAAGATCCGCCCCTACGTCATCATCGGCTGCTTCGTGGTCGGCATGATCCTGACGCCACCGGATGTCTTCTCCCAGACCATGCTGGCCGTGCCCATGTGGCTGCTGTTCGAGATCGGCCTGCTGTTCGGCCGCTTCGTGCAGAAGCGCGAGCGCCCGGTCAATGATGACGACGCCAGTCCCGAAGCCCAGCCGCCCGCCGAACGCCCGTGAATCTGATCCTGCTCGAAGCGGCCGACTTCACGGCCGCTGACCGGGTCGTGCTGCGCGATCCGCGCCGTCTCGCCCATCTGCGCGAGGTCCACCAGGCGGCCGCGGGCGATCAAATGCGCGTCGGCCTGCTGAATGGCCTGATGGGGTCCGGCCAGATCGAGTCCCTCGATGCCGGCCAGGCCTGTCTCAACGTCACCCTCGACCAATCACCACCGGCCAAGCTGCCGCTCACCCTGCTGCTCGCCCTGCCCCGCCCCAAGATGCTGCGCCGGGTGCTGCAGACCGTATCCGCCATGGGCGTCGCGCGCCTGGTGCTGCTCAACAGCTATCGGGTGGAAAAGAGCTTCTGGCAGACCCCGTTCCTGGAACCCCGGGCCATCGAGGAGCAATTGCGCCTCGGGCTGGAGCAGGCGCGGGACACGGTGCTGCCGGAGGTACTGATCGAAAAGAGATTCAAGCCCTTCGTCGAGGATCGCCTGCCCGCACTGGCAGCCGGCACCCGCGGCCTGGTCGGCCATCCGGGCAGCTATCCCGCCTGCCCTCGTGCCCTCGACGAGCCCGTGACGCTGGCGATCGGCCCTGAGGGTGGCTGGATACCCTACGAGGTGGAGAAGTTGCAGGCGGCCGGCCTGGCGCCCGTACAGCTCGGTGAGCGCATCCTGCGCGTCGAGAACGCCGTACCCGCCCTGCTCGCCCGCCTGTTCTAGCTCGATCACGGACAAGAAAAAGCCCCGGCGTCTTGCGACACCGGGGCTTTTTCATGCGCGGAGCGCCTCCTCAGGAGGCAGGCCGCGGGGTCAGGCTGGCAGGACTGGCCGCGGCATCCGCCGCCGAATCGCTGTGGGAGCGCGGCCGCAGGGTGGCGTAGGCGTCCCGCCAGTTGCGGTGCTCTTCGGCTTTCCAGACCTGCAGGTGCAGTTGCGCCATGCCGTCCGGATCGCTGAGCAGACGCCACTGGTCGTCGCCCTTGGTCTTCTCGGGGCCGGCGGCCAACACTCGCGCCACCCGCTCTTCGCGCAGCCGACGGGCCGGCTCCACCACCTTGCCGTGGCGACCCCGGGCCATGCCGATGGCCAGGGCATTGAGCACCGGATCGACAGTGGCGCGGAGGAAGCCCTTGGTCAGGGCGTTGCGGTTGTTCAGGTGCAGGTACTCGTCGGTCGCCACCAGCTCGCGCGGCGGTGCGTATTCTTCCGGGATCAGGAACAGATGATGCCGGCGACTGCCCAGACCCAGGTTGGTACGACTGGAAATCACCGATACCGGAGCCGACAGGATCAGCGACACCACGATGGGCGACAGCCACCAGAGGAAGCGCGGGTCCAGCCAGGCCACGCCGGCGGTCCAGATCAGGCCGAGCAGCATCTGCGAACCATGACGGCGGAAGGCTTCGCTCCAGGGCGTGTCGTTGTCGTCACGCTGGGGCGAATTCCACTGCACCGACCAGCCGAGGAAGGCGGCGGTCACGAACACCGTGTGGAACAGCATCCGCACCGGTGCCAGCAGCACCGAGAAGAGCATCTCCAGCATCATGGAGAGGAACAGCCGCAGACCTCCGCCGAATTCCTTGGCGCCCTTGGCGATGATCAGCACCACGCTGAGCAGCTTGGGCAGGAACAGCAGGATCAGGGTGGTGGAGAACAGCGCGATGGCCTGCTCCGGGTGCCACTGGGGCCAGACCGGGAACAGCTGCCGTGGCTGGAAGAAGTACTGGGGCTCCAGCAGCTTGTGGATCGCCAGCAGGGCCGTGGACAGCACCAGGAAGAGGAACCACAGCGGCGCCGACAGGTAGGACATCACCCCGGTCAGGAACACCGCACGGTGCACCGGGTGCATGCCCTTGACCAGGAACAGCCGGAAGTTCATCAGGTTGCCATGGCACCAGCGGCGGTCGCGCTTGAGTTCGTCCAGCAGGTTGGGCGGCAGTTCTTCGTAGCTGCCCGGCAGGTCGTAGGCGATCCACACGCCCCAGCCGGAACGCCGCATCAGCGCCGCCTCGACGAAGTCGTGGGACAGGATGGCGCCGGCGAACGAGCCCGTGCCTGGCAAGGGAGCCAGGGCGCAGTGATCGATGAACGGCTTGACCCGGATGATGGCGTTGTGGCCCCAGTAGTGGGATTCACCCAGCTGCCAGAAGTGCAGACCGGCGGTGAACAGCGGACCATACACCCGGGTGGCGAACTGTTGCAGACGCGCGTACAGGGTATCCATGCCGGACGCCTTGGGCGCGGTCTGGATGATGCCGGCACGGGGATTGGCTTCCATCAGCCGGACCAGACTGGACAGGCATTCGCCGCTCATCACGCTGTCGGCGTCGAGCACTACCATGTACTTGTACTGGCTGCCCCAGCGACGGCAGAAGTCGTCGATGTTGCCGCTCTTGCGCTTCACCCGACGCCGACGGCGGCGATAGAAGATATGACCGAAGCCACCGACTTCACGGCACAGCTCCAGCCAGGCCTTCTCTTCGGCCACGCATTTGTCCGGATCGTTGCTGTCGCTGAGGATGAAGAAGTCGAAGTGCTCCAGCTCGCCACTGGCACGGACCGACTCGTAGGTCGCTCGCAGACCGGCGAAGACCCGCGGCACGTCCTCGTTGGCGATGGGCATCACCAGGGCGGTACGCGACTGCGGATCGATCGGCTCGGTCCCGGTGGAGCTGGCGGAGATGCTGTACTTGTCACGACCGCTGAGCAGCTGCCAGAAGCCCATCAGGGCGGTCCAGAAACCAGCGGAGACCCAGCAGAACAGCAGGGCGAAGAGCAGCAGGATGCTGGTCTGCACCACATAGGGCAGGACCTGGCGGACGGATTCGCCCCAGCCCTGTTGATAGACCTCGCCAAGATCGACCAGCGCCCAGCCCTGATAGGGCAGCACCGCCTTCATGTACCAGGTCGCGATGCCGGTCTGCGCCAGCATCAGGATCAACAGAATGAAGCGGCGAAAGGAACCTACCTTGCGCCAATGCGCGTGGGCATCGGCCTCGGGATCGGGCTGCCAGCGGCTGTGGTCCTTGCGGCCGAGCAGACGCTTCCAGCTCCGGGTCACGGGGTTGGTGCGCCAGGGATCGGGCACCATCATGGACCGGGTCATGGGCGGGGTGGCCTTGATGAAAACCCGGCCCTGAGCATCGCTGCCCAGCAGTTCGCCGTCTTCCAGGGTGTCGTCCCAACCGGCGGCGAGGCGCGCTTCGGTGGAGGCGATCACCGCATCGGCGCCCTGGGCGCCCTCGCCGCGGGCACCGGCCAGTTGCCGGTGCAGCGACTCGATGTCGGCCGTCTGGTCCAGCGCCTGCCGCTGCCCGGAGGGCAACGGCAGGTGTTCGAGGTAGTCGCCAGCAGCGGCGACCGAGGTATCGCGGGTGGTGTTATTCATTGGCAGGTAGCTGGTAAGTCCAGGTTTCGCTGAGCGGTTTGTCACCCTGGGCGAGGTTGGCGCGCATTTCCACCGGCTTGGTCTGATCCTTGACCTTGAGTCTCAAGGTCAGGCGATAGCCTTTGGTAACCGGGTTGTAGCGCACAGAGTTCTCGACCAGTTCACCGTTGGCATCCAGGCTGACCTGGGAGCCGACCTGCGAATCCTCGGGCAGATCATCGAGGTTCGGACCTTCGAAGTCGATGACGTAGGCCAGGCTGCCATCGGTCTGACGAACCAGGTTGGACTGGCGCACGTCGCCGGTGGACAGGCGGGTCTGGGAGACCCAGGCCAGGTCCTTGGTGTGCAGGTTGGGTTCGTCGGTGGTGAAGTGCAGGCGATAGCTGACGTCGATCGGCTGACCCTTCTCAGGCAGCGTATCCGGCGTCCAGAAGGCCACGATGTTGTCGTTGGTCTCGTCCGGCGTGGGGATTTCCACCAGTTCGACGTGACCCTTGCCCCAGTCGCCCTTGGGCTCGACCCAGCCGCTCGGGCGCTTGTCGTAGCGCTCGTCCAGATCCTGGTACTTGTAGAACTCGTGGCCGCGTTGCAGCAAGCCGAAACCGCGCGGATTCTCGATGGTGTAGGTGCTGACCGACAGGCGACGCGGGTTGTTCAGCGGGCGCCACAGCCACTCGCCATTGCCGGCATGGATGGCCAGGCCATTGGAGTCGTGCAGAGCGGGCCGGTAGTTGACCTGGGCGCTCGGCTGGTTGGGGCCGAACAGGTACATGCTGGTCAGCGGAGCGATGCCGAGCTTGTTGACGTTGTCGCGCAGGAACACCTTGGCTTCGACATCGACGGTGCTGTCCTTGCCAGGCGTCAGCACGAAGCGATAGGCACCGGTGGCCCGGGGCGAATCGAGCAGGGCATAGATCACCAGGTTGCGGCGATCCGACTGGGGTTGTTCGACCCAGAATTCGGTGAAGCGGGGAAATTCCTCGCCGGACGGCAACGCCGTGTCGATGGCCAGACCGCGGGCAGACAGGCCATAGACCTGGTTCTTGCCGATCACGCGGAAATAGCTGGCACCGAGCATGGTCATCAGCTCGTCATGCTTGTCCGCCTTGTTCAGCGGATAGAGCACCTTGAAACCGGCGAAGCCGAGATCCTTGAGTTGGGCCTGGTCGATCTGCAGGTTGCCAAAGTTGAACATCGAGGGATCGTATTTGATCTCTTCGACGTTGTTGGCGGTGACCTCGTTGATCTTCACCGGCACGCTGTAGTGCATGCCCTCGTGATAGAAGTTGAGGCGGAAGGGCGTCTTGGCGTCCTTCCAGTAGGCCTTGTCCTGATTGAAGGTGATCTGCTGATAATCGGCATACTTCATGCCGCTGAAGGATGCGGGCAGGTTGCTCTTGGGCGCGACGAACTTCTGGCCGGAGAGCTCTTTGGCCTTGGCGGCCACGTCGTCCAGGCTGAAGGCCAGGGCCTGGGCACTGAACAGGCCCAGTGCGATGGAGAGCCCGACAAGGGCGAAGCCCTGTTTGCCCGGTTTAACTTTGGAATGAGATAACACGCAGCCTCCTAAATCAGCGTACGAATACGTTTGGCAACAGGTGGTCGCGAAACGGATAAGCAGTGGTCCGACTCCCTCAGGGGCCAATGATTCCCCAGTTGGACGACCGTTCAAACTCGAACTGCGCAATCATAGACACTTGGCAGGGCGCTGTAAGGGGCGCCCTCACTAAATCGACAATAAAAATGTCACTGGTCCATCGTTGACCAGGGAAACCTGCATGTCGGCGCCGAACCGACCGGTCTGCACCGCGGGATGCAGATCGCGAGCGAGAGCCACCAGGTGATCAAACAGCTGCTCGCCCTGGGCGGGTGGGGCGGCAGTGGAAAAGCTCGGCCGCCGCCCGCTGCGGGTGTCGGCGGCCAGGGTGAACTGGGAGACCAGCAACAGACCGCCCGCCACATCCTGCAGGGACAGATTCATGCGCTGCTCACTGTCGGCGAACACCCGATACTCCAACAACCGCTTGAGCATCCGGCCACAGGCCGCCTCGTCATCCTCGGGCTCGATACCGACGAACACCAGCAGGCCCGGGCCTATGGCGCCTATCGTCTCCCCCTCCACTTCCACGCTAGCGCGAGTGACCCGTTGCAGCAGCGCCTTCACTCGGCCTCCTGGGGCAGATCGAGCAACTGGCGGGCGATCTGATCGGTCGCCCGTACCAGGGCGTCACAGATGCCAGGCTCGCTCGCCGCATGGCCGGCGTCACGGATGATCTGCAACTCGCTGCCGGGCCAGGCATGATGCAGGGCCCAGGCATTGTCCAGGGGACAGACCATGTCGTAGCGGCCATGAACGATCACCGCCGGGAGATGGGCGATACGCGGCATGTCGCGCAGCAACTGGTCGGGCTCGAGGAAGGCGTCGTTGACGAAGTAGTGGCATTCGATGCGGGCGATGGCCAGGGCATGCTCGCTGAATTTTTCCAGCACGTCGGGATTGGGCCTCAGGGTCACGGTGCGCCCCTCCCAGCAGGACCAGGCGCGCGCCGCGGACATCTGCGCCAGTTCGTCCGGCCCGGTCAGGCGTCGATAGTAGGCCTGGATGAGGTTGCCGCGCTCCTCCTCGGCGATGGGGTGCAGATAGTCCTGCCAGAAGTCGGGGAACAGCCGGCTCGCGCCTTCCTGGTAGAACCACTGCAGATCCACCGGCCGCGCGAGAAAGATGCCGCGCAGGATAAGCGCCCGCACGCGCTCGGGATGCCGCTGCGCATAGGCCAGGGCCAGGGTCGACCCCCAGGAGCCGCCGAACAGCACCCATTGCTCGATGCCCAGGTGCTCACGCAGTCGCTCGATGTCCTCGACCAGGTGCCAGGTGGTGTTGTTTTCCAGGCTGGCATAGGGCGTGGAGCGACCGCAGCCGCGCTGGTCGAAGGTGACGATGCGATAGAGGTTGGGATCGAAGAAGCGCCGACTCAGGCGATCGCAGCCGGAACCAGGCCCGCCATGGAGGAACAGCACCGGCAGGCCGTCGGGCGAGCCGCTCTCATCGGCGTAGAGTACATGGGGCGCTTCGACGGCCAGCTCGTGGCGGGCATAGGGCTTGATTTCCGGGTACAGATTCAGCATGTCGCGCTCCGCAGGGCAGGGTCGGCTTCTTCATCATAGACCTGCACCTTACCTGGTTTCCACGCTGCTCGGGCTTGCCTCGCATCCGCGCCTGGCCGCACCATCATCGGCCTGTCGCCCAAGGAGCCCCCGCATGTCCGAGTCCACGCTGCAGTTGTTGCTGATCGATCCGCAGAACGACTTCTGCGACCTGCCGGGCGCCGCCCTGCCGGTGCCTGGCGCCGTGGCCGGACTGCAACGCGTCGCCGCCCTGATCGAGCGTCTTGGACCCCGGCTCAGCGGGGTGCATGTGACCCTGGATTCACACCAGCCGCTGCACATCGCTCATCCGCATGGGTGGCAGGATGCCAACGGGCAACCGCCGGCGCCCTTTACCCAGATCGACGCGGACGAGGTGGCCAGCGGTCGCTGGCAGACCCGGGATCCGGCCGAGCGCGCCCGCGGGCTGGCCTATGTGCGGGCGCTGGAAGCGGGGGGCCGTTATCGACTGGTGATCTGGCCGGAACACTGCCTAATAGGCGGCTGGGGCCATGGGGTGCAGGAGGATGTCCACCAGGCGCTCAATGCCTGGGGCCGAGCGCAGGGTCGCCAGGTGGACTTCATCGCCAAGGGTGGCAATCCGCACACCGAGCACTATTCGGCACTGCGCGCCGAGGTGGTGGATCCAACCGACCTGGATACCGCCGTGGACGTCAGGCTGATCGCCCGGCTACAGGCGGCTGGCACGCTGCTGGTGGCGGGCGAAGCCCTGTCGCACTGCGTGGCCAGTACCCTGCGCGATCTGCTGGAATTCTGGCCGACGAACCGGCGTCAGGACCTTGTGCTGCTGACCGACTGTAGCCATTCGGTGCCCGGTTTCGAGACCCAGGGCGAGGCCTTCCTGGCTGAGATGCGCGCTGCCGGTGTTCGGCTGGCAGCATCGACGGACGAGCTGTAGCTCGCCCGTCGCCTGGCCTATTTGATCTCGTAGAGACCGGTATAGGTTGCCGAGGCCAACTGGTTGAGGTGGAGCATGAAGCGCCCGACGGCATTGGTCGCCTCGGCCGGCACCGGTAGCTGCTCGACCTTGAGCGCATGCAGCTGGAAGATGTAGCGGTGCGGCTTGTCGCCCTTGGGCGGCGCAGCGCCACCAAAGCCGCGGGTGCCATAGTCGTTGATCAGTTGCAGCGCACCCGCGGGCAGGCCCGAACCATCGGCGCGACCGGCGTCTTCCGCCAGCCCCTGGGTGCCGACCGGGATGTTGACCACGACCCAGTGCCAGAAACCGCTGCCGGTGGGGGCATCGGGATCATAGACGGTCAGCGCGAGGCTCTTGGTATCGGCGGGTAGATCGGACCACTGCAAGGCGGGCGAAATGTTCTCGCCGTGGGCGCCGAAGTCGGCCACGTCGAACTCGTGGCGCTTGGGCATGAAACCATTGTCGGCAAAGGCGTCGGTCCAGAGTTTCACGAGCGGGCTCCTCCTGGCTAGGGCATGTGGGCGTCGGTCTCGCGCCAGACCAGACGATTGAGGTTGTAGCCCTTCTCGCGGGCGATGCGCAGCAGCTTCTCGCTCTGCGCCGCGGAGATATCGGGCTTGCGGGCCAGTAACCAGAGGTACTTGCGATCCGGACTGCCGACCAGGGCGGTCTTGTAGTCGTCATCGACGTAGAGGATCCAGTAGGGCCCCTTGGCCACATTGGGCAGGACGCCACTGAACCAGGTGTCGAAGCGCACTTCCAGGCGGTCGGTCACACCCGGCTTGATCGGGGTGGCGGTACCGGTAGCCTCCTGGACCTTACCGTTCAGGGTGCGGCAGCGATTGAACACCGCCACCGAGCCATCGGACATGACGTGGTAATTGGCTTCGGACTGGGCGCACTTGCGCTGAAAGAACATCGGCAGCCGCGCCAGTTCGTACCAGTGTCCCTGATAACGCTGCAGATCGACATTGCCGGCGGTGAGCGGTGGGACTTCACGCGGACCGCTGGCACAGGCCGCGAGCAGTCCGGCGGCACCCGCCAACAGCAAAAATTTGGTAGAGGTTTTCATCGCAGACCCTGCCCGGCAAACATCGCCACCTTATCGTTGAGATACTGCACGCTGATGAAGGAGCCGCGATCACCCCAGGTACAGGTGGTGACGCCCAGGGCGCCCGCGCATTCCGTGGGCGCACCCAGGATCTGCTCCACCTCGGCCTTGGTCTGTCCGGCCTTGAGCCGGGAATAGTTTTCCTGGGTCACCTTGCCGCAACCGGCCAGTATCAGGCTGCCCACCAGCAACAGCGCCATGCGCCACTTCATACCTGCCTCCTCCATCCTGACGGCAAGGCTATAGAGCCCACCCGGCCGTCAGGGTTCGCTTTCTCAGCTGGCGAGATAGGAGGAACGGGTCAACCCCAGGCGCATGGCGTCGAGGAACTGGGTGCGCTCGCGCGCGGTGAGGCGGGCACTGGCGACCTTGTCGCGGTAGTAGGTCATCAGCTCTTCCGGCGAGAGGTGCACGTACCTGAGCATGTCCTCGATGGTGTCGTGAGTCTCGATACCACCGTGGCGCACGCTGCCATCGGCATCCTGGTAGACGTTCACCGAGTCGGTGTCGCCGAACAGGTTGTGCATGTCGCCGAGGATCTCCTGGTAGGCACCTACCAGGAACACCGCCAGCAAGTAGTCCTCGCCCTCGCGCACCTCGTGCACCGGCAGGCTGGTCTCGATGCTCTGCTCGTCGACGTACTGCTTGATCTTGCCGTCGGAGTCACAGGTGAGGTCCTGCAGCACGGCGCGGCGCACCGGCTCCTCGTCGAGCCGGGTCAAGGGCACGATGGGCAGGATCTGGTCGATGGCCCAGGTGTCCGGCAGGCTCTGGAACACGGAGAAGTTGCAGATGTACTTGTCGGCCAGCTTGTCGTTGAGCTCGTCGAGCACCTGGCGATGGGAACGCTGACGCGCCTTGAGCTGGTTGTACAGGCGACGGCAGATGGCGAAGTAGCACTGTTCGGCCAGGGCCTTGTCGCCCAGGCTGAGGCTGCCCGCGGCGTACTGGGCAGCGGCTTCGCTGACGTACTGGGTAGCACGCCAGTAGGTCTCGGTCACCATTTCCGGATCGGTATCGCCCAGCAGCTCGGCCAGCCACTGCACGACCTCGGCCTTCCCTTCGAAGCGCTCGCTGGCCGGCACGCTGTCGTTGTGGCGCTCGACGTCGGTGACCTGCATCACCAGCATGGCGTGGTGGGCGGTCATGGCACGGCCGCTTTCCGAGAAGATGTTCGGATGCGGCAATTCCTGCTGGTCACAGAATTCCTTGAGCATGCCGACCACGGTACCGGCGTAGTCATCCATGTCGTAGTTGATGGAGCTGGCGTTGCGCGAATGGGTGCCGTCGTAGTCCACGCCCAGGCCGCCGCCGACGTCGATGTGATCCAGCGGCAGGCCCAGGGCGCGCAGCTCGGCGTAATAGCGGATGGCCTCGCGGAAGCCCTGGCGATAGTCAGCCAGGTTGGCGATCTGCGATCCCATGTGGAAGTGCAGCAGGCGCACACCCTGCTCCAGGCCAGCGGCGCGGAAGCGCTCGATCACCGACAGCAGCTGGGCGGCGGAGAGGCCGAACTTGGACTTCTCGCCACCGGTATCGGCCCATTTGCTCGACGCCAGGGACGACAGTCGCACCCGCAGGCCGACCTGGGGTGTGACCTTGAGCTCGGCCGCCTCCTCGATCACCAGCGGGACCTCGGATTCCTTCTCGATGACGATGAAGACGCTATGACCGAGCTTCTGCCCCATCAGCGCCAGACGGATGAATTCGCGGTCCTTGTAGCCGTTGCAGACGATGGTGCCGCCCTTGGGCGCCAGCGCCAGCACCGCCATCAGCTCCGGCTTGGAGCCAGCTTCCAGGCCGATGGAGACGTCGCGGGTGGCGATGATGTTTTCCACCACCGCCTCCTGCTGGTTGACCTTGATCGGATAGAGGGCGGTGTAGCGGCCCTGGTAGTCGAGGCGCTCGATGTTGCGATCGAAGGCGCCCGTCAGGTGACGCACCTGGCCCTGGAGAATGTCGGGGAAACGTACCAGCAGCGGCAGCGACAGTCCCGCTTCGCGTAGCTGGCCGACCAATACGTGCAGGTCGATCGGTTGGCCGTCCGGGCCGTGGGGCCGGACCTCGACGTTGCCGGCATCGCTGATGGCGAAGTAGCCGGCACCCCAGTGGCGAATACCATAGACGCTGCGGCTGTCCGCCACGGTCCACTGGCTGCCGTCATCTTTGCGCGTGCGTCGTGGGGACATTCGCGGGAATCTCCTGTAGGGAATCTTGCTTTGGATGGACCGCCGCCAGGGGCGGTAAGTTGTACGCAGAGGCTGGAAGGCCTGGCCTAGCCGCCGGAGCGCTTGGTCTTGAAGCCGCGCTTTTCGAGTTCGCCGAGCAGCAGGTCGACATGGTCACCCTGGATCTCGATGACGCCATCCTTGAGCGCCCCACCCGTCCCACAGCGGCGCTTGAGCGCACTGGCCAGGTCCTTGAGCTCTTCCTCGCCCAGGGGTACGCCACTGACCGTGGTGACCGTCTTGCCGCCACGCCCCTTGGTTTCACGCCGGACCCGGGCGATGCCGTCACCGGCCGGCACCGGCGCCTGGGGTTCTTCCGGACGGATGCGGCCGACGTCGGTGGAATACACCAGGCGGCTGAGGTCCGACAGGGACGAGGCTTTCTTGCTCAAGGGGTGGTCCTCCCAGTTCGGGTTCAGGCGCCAGGCGCCTGGAGGAAACCTTGGATGCAGCGCCAGCCAGTACGGGCCGCGCTATTCCGGGGCCGCGCAATGTAGCAGTATCGACCCCGGATGCTAAGGCGCGAATGCGAGAAATTAAGGCAGGGATGCGACATCCGTTTGGCCGAGGACCAGCCGCAGGGCTTCGAGGGAATCCGGACAGTACGGCAGGCGCCGTGCCTCGTCGAGAATCATCGCAGGCAGGAGAAAACGCGCTTCCAGCACCTCTTCCGGCTGCAAGCGCAGCGGACCCTTCCAGCAGGCGCTGAACACTCCGCCCCAGAGTCGATTGCCCGGCTCTTCAAAGTAGAAGGTGCCGTGCTCGCGCAGCGCTATACCGCTGACGCCCAGCTCCTCGGCCAGCTCCCGCGCCGCCGAATCCGCATAACTCTCGTCCGGCGCCACCATGCCGCCAGCGGCGACGTCCCAGTAGCCCGGATAGAGCGCCTTGCTCAGGGTCCGCCGGTGCACGCACAGCTCACCAGCGGCGTTGAACAGCAGGATGAAGGTGCAGCGCCCGATCAAACCGCGGGCGCGCAACTCGGCGCGCGGCAACTGGCCCTGGATCCGATCGTCGCGATCGACCCAGAGCACCATCTCTTGGTCGGAGGCGGCACGATGCGCCGCCTCGCGCGCCCCTATCGTCATCAGCCCTGTTCCAGCAGCTGGCGCAGGTCGATGATGGCGGCGTTGGCGCGGGAGATGTAGTTGGCGATCACCAGCGAGTGATTGGCCAGGATGCCGAAGCCGCTGCCGTTGAGGATCATCGGACTCCAGACCGGTTGCTGCGCCGCTTCCAGCTCACGAATGATCTCGCGCACGTTCACCGTGGCGTTCTTCTTGGCCAGGGTATCGGCGAAGTCCACTTCGATGGCGCGCAGGATATGCGACAGCGCCCAGGCCTGACCGCGGGCCTCGTAGAAGACGTTGTCGATCTGCAGCCAAGGCGTCTCGACGCGCTGTTCGTGCACCTCCGGCACCTGGCCGGCGGGGATGTCCTGGTTCGGCCGCACTTCGGCATCAAGGCGTACGCGACCGACGCTGGCGGAAAGCCGCTGGGACAGCGAGCCCAGACGGGTCTCGACGTCACCCAGCCAGTTGCGCAGGTTGTCCGAGCGCGAATAGAAGTAGGCAGCCTGCTGGCCCTGGGTGTTCTGGCCGCCCAGGCGCGCCAGGTAGCGGTCCAGGGAGGCGATGCCGGCGCGGTATTCCGATTCCGACGAGGGCATGGCCCAGCTGTGGTTGTCGAAATTGAAGCGCGGCTCGGCCTGAGCCAGGTCGACGTCTTCGGTGGACTGCGACTGGGAGCGGGCGAAGTCCTTGCGCAGGGCGCGGGCCAGGTCGCGGGTCTGCACCAGTACGCCGTATTCCCAGGACGGCATGTCGTCCAGCCACAGGCCGGGCGGGAAGATGTCATTGGAGAGATAACCGCCCGGCTTGTCCAGCAGGGTTCCAGCGACCTGCTTGAGCGTCTCGACCGTGGTGTAGCCGAGCACCAGTTTGCGACCGCTGGCCGCAGCTGCCTCTTGGGCATGCTGCTGAACCGGGAAGAAGTCCGGCTCGCGACTCCAGTACCAGCCTATCGCCAGGGTGACCAGCAGGTAGAGCGCTACCAGCACTGCCACCAGCCGGAGCCATCCCGATCTCAAGTTCCACTCCCGCATGGGCAATTCCTTGCAATGATTTCAAAGGTGTTGGCGCTTGGACCCCTGCCGCCGGCGCCGGTTGCGCGGCCCTCGCTGGCAAGGCGGACACGATGCGCGTGCGCAGCCGCTTCCGAGACTAGGGTAACAGGCGACAGACGCTACTCCAGAAGCGACAGACAGTGTCCGTGCAAGCGGCATAGCCGCCGCTAACCAGGGTATCGCCTCTACCCTGCCAGGTTTCAATTGGTAGCATAGGGCCACCACCTCAAGAATGACGGAACAATTCGTGAGCGAACCAGATGATCCGAACCGGGACCGCCTCAAGCTGCACTTCGCCCAGCGGGTCATCCATCAGTCGCGTCAGGTGCTGGAGATCTGGCAACGGTTGCAACGGGACGAATGGACGAGTGGCAGCCTTGCCGAGCTGAGCGACGCCAACGCCCGCCTCCTGCAATACGCGAAGCGCTTCGAACAGCAGGGGCATGCCGATCTCGCCGAGACCATTGGCGGGACCCTGGCCCAGGTCGCCGCCAATCGCGGGCGTCTCAACAGCCAGGCCATCACCGAACTCAGCCAGGCCATGCAGAGCCTGTCGCGCACCGGCCTGCGCCAGGGCGATCAGCTCGAAACCACCAACCTGCCACCGCTGCGCAAGCCGATCTACATCGCGCTGCTCGACACCGAACGCGCCGAGCGCCTGGCGCCGCAAATGGAATACTTCGGCGTCACCATCCAGATCATCCACAACGCCGACGACTTCCGGTCGATGATGGACAGCCGCCACCCGGCGGTCATCGTCATGGACGTGGACTTCGGTGGCCCGGGCGTCGGCATCCGGTTGGCCCTGGAGGCCCAGAACGGTCTCGAGCGCAAGCTGCCGGTGCTGTTCTACAGCCACCAGGAGGCCGACACCCCCTTTCGCCTGGCGGCGGTGCGCGCCGGCGGCCAGGAGTTCTACACCGGCACCCTGGACTCGGCGCGTCTGCTGGAAAAGATCGAGACCCTCACCCGCACCGTCTACTACGATCCGATCCGCGCCCTGGTGGTGGACGACTCCCGCGCCCAGGCCATGGCCACGGAGATGGCGCTCAACAGCGCCGGCATCGTCACCCGCACCCTGATGCAGCCCGGCGCGGTGATGGCGCACCTGGCCGAATTCGTACCCGACCTGATCATCCTCGACATGTACATGCCCGAGTGCACCGGCACCGAACTGGCCAAGGTCATCCGCCAACACGAGCGCTACGTCAGCGTGCCCATCATCTACCTGTCGGCCGAGGACGACCTCGACAAGCAGCTGGATGCCATGAGCGAAGGAGGCGACGACTTCCTCACCAAGCCGATCAAGCCGCGCCACCTGATCGCCACGGTGCGCACCCGCGCCGCCAGGGCGCGCAGCCTGCAAGCGCGCATCGTCCAGGACAGCCTTACCGGCCTGTACAACCACACCCACACCCTGCAACTGCTCGAGGACGCCTGCTTCCGTGCCCGACGCAGCCAGCGGCCGATCACCTTCGCCATGCTGGACATCGACCATTTCAAGCAGGTCAACGACCACTATGGTCACCCCATGGGCGATCGGGTGATCAAGAGTCTGGCGCTGTTTCTCAAGCAGCGGCTGCGCAAGTCCGACCACATCGGCCGTTATGGCGGCGAGGAATTCGCCATCGTCCTGCCCGACACCGACCTGGCCACCGCCACCCGCCTGATCGACGAGATCCGCCAGCGCTTCGCCGAGATCCACTACCCGGCGCCGCCCAAGGAACTCAGCTGCACCTTCAGCGCTGGCGTGGCGCAGCTGCAGCCCGATCAGGAGATGTCGCTGCTGGCCAAGCAGGCGGACGAAGCCCTCTACGCCGCCAAGCATGCCGGACGCAACTGCGTGCGCCAGTACGGCCAGGGCTAGTCTGGCGGGCCGGATGCCTCTGCTATGATCGGCCGCTGCCGATCATCGAGATGACCATGCGTGCCCTGCTGTTCCTGCTCACCCTACTGCTGACCCTGCCCGCCACCGCCGGCCTGTTCGACGCGCCACGACCGGCGGCGGACCTGGGCCTCGGCGGCCAGCGCCCCAACCAGCAATTCCTGCCGGTGGATCAGGCCTTTCGCCTGGAGCAGCGGCGTGACGCCGACGGCCGCAGCGTGGTGCGCTTCACCATCGCCGAGGGCTACTACCTCTATCGCCAGCGCTTCGCCTTCGACGCCGACCCCGGCCTGCTGACCACGCCGGTGGTCCTACCGCCCGGCGAGCCCAAGCACGACGAATGGTTCGGCGACGTCCAGGTCTATCACGCGGGCGTCGACATCCCCCTGTCCCTGGCGCCCGACCGAGGCGGTCGGATAAGGGTCACCTACCAGGGCTGCGCCGATCGCGGTCTTTGCTATCCACCGGAAACCCGCACCCTCGAGGTTACCGGCCCCGTGGCCTCGCCCGCCGCGAGCCCAGCGGGTGAGACCCCCGTTCTCGACCAGGGGTGGTGGAAAAGAATCCTGCTGGCCTTCCTGGCTGGCCTCGGTCTGACCTTCACCCCCTGCGTACTGCCGATGCTGCCCATCGTCTCGGCCGTGGTCCTGGCCGGCAAGGCGCGCCCGGGTCGTGGCCTGTTGCTGGCGCTGGCCTATGTGATACCCATGGCGCTGAGTTTCGCCGCCCTGGGCGCGCTCATGGGGGTCTTCGGCGCCAGCCTCAACCTGCAGGCGCAACTGCAGTCGGCCTGGGTGCTGGTCCCCTTCGCCCTGTTGTTCCTGCTGTTCGCCCTGGCCATGTTCGGCCTTTTCGAGCTGCGCCTGCCGGCGGTCCTGCGCGATCGCCTGGAGCACCTGGCCAGTGGTACCCGGGGCGGCTCCCTCGGCGGCGCGGCTACCCTCGGCGTGCTCTCTAGCCTGATCGTCTCGCCCTGCGTCTCGGCGCCCCTGGCGGGACTGCTGCTCTATATTAGCAGCACCGCCGACTGGCTCGGCGGCGGACTGGCCCTCTTCGCCCTGGGCCTGGGCATGGGCACCCCGCTGATTCTGATCGCTGCCGGCGGCGGGGCCCTGTTGCCGCGGAGCGGGGGCTGGCTGGTGGGTATGCGCAATGCCTTCGGAGTGCTCCTGCTGGCCGTAGCGCTATGGCTGCTCGAACGGCTGCTGCCCGGGCCGCTGGCGCTGGCGGCCTGGGGCCTGCTGGCCGCCGGGGTCGGGCTGTTTCTTGGTGCGCTGGAATTCGTACCCAAGCCCCCTCGCCAACGCCTGCTGCAACTGGCCGGCCTGGCACTGGTGGTATACGGCGTGGCGGCGGGTATCGGGGCCTTGCGTGGTGCCAGCGATCCGCTGCGCCCCCTGGGTGAGTCCGCCCGGCCGGCGGTGGTCGCACGCGAGGATGGCCTGCGTAGCCTGAGCGATCCGGCGGCCCTGGCTGCCAGCGTCGGCCAAGGCCGCCGAGTGCTGGTGGACGTCTACGCCGACTGGTGCATCAGCTGCAAGGTCATTGAGCGCGAGGTATTCGGCAACCCCGAGATCCAGGCGCAACTCAGGGACTTCGAGCTGATCCGCTTCGATATGACGCAAAGCACCCGGGAACAGCGGCAGTGGCTGCAACAGCGAGGCCTGTTCGGCCCACCCGCGATCCTGTTCTATGCTGCCAATGGCCAGGAACAGGCAAAGGGTCGCATCGTCGGCGAAATCGACGCCGCGGGCTTTCTTGCACGACTGGGCGAGGTGAAAAGGCTTATCGCCAGCGATTAAAAGAATTTCGCCCAACGTGCTGGCATTTCCGGCAAACGTCTAGCGACTGGACAGTCACCTCAGGTTGCGGCATAGTCCGCGGCCAATCTGGTTGCGAAATCGCGAGGCAAGTGGCTATGGCGCATCTGCTGGTACTGCACGGGCCCAACCTGAATCTGCTGGGAACCCGCGAGCCGGGCGTCTATGGGGCTACCACCCTGGCGCAGATCAACGCCGATCTCGAAGCCCGCGCCAGCGCGGCAGGGCATCGCCTGGACCACCTGCAAAGCAACGCCGAGCACCTGCTGATCGAGCGCATCCATGCCGCACGCGACGAAGGGGTGGATTTCATCCTGATCAATCCGGCCGCATTCACCCATACCAGCGTCGCCCTACGTGACGCCTTGCTTGCGGTGAGCATCCCATTCATCGAAGTGCACCTGTCGAACGTGCACAAGCGCGAAGCCTTCCGCCACCACTCCTATTTTTCCGATGTGGCGGTCGGTGTCATCTGCGGACTCGGCGCCAGTGGCTATCGCCTGGCGCTGGAAGCCGCCTGCGAACAGCTCGCCGCCCGCGGCTGAGCGCGACCCAATATCCAGAACATCACCTGAACCCGAGGGGAGAGCCAACGCCAATGGACATCCGTAAAGTCAAGAAACTGATCGAGTTGCTGGAAGAGTCCGGTATCGACGAGCTGGAAATCCGCGAAGGCGAAGAGTCCGTCCGCATCAGCCGCAACACCGGCCGCAACCAGGGCATGCAGACCGTCTACGCCGCCGCCCCCGCGCCGGTCGCCGCGCCGGCTCCGGCTGCCGCTCCGGCCGCTGCTGCGCCGGCTACCGAAGCCGCCGCTCCGCAACTGACCGGTAACGTGGCTCGCTCGCCCATGGTCGGCACCTTCTACCGCGCGTCCTCGCCCACCACTCCGGCCTTCGTCGAAGTCGGCCAGCAGGTGAAGAAAGGCGACATCCTGTGCATCGTCGAAGCCATGAAGATGATGAACCACATCGAAGCCGAAGCCAGCGGCACCATCGGCCAGGTGCTGGTCGAGAACGGCCAGCCCGTCGAATTCGACCAGCCGCTGTTCACCATTGTCTAAGCCCGTGGAGCCCACGATGCTGGAAAAAGTCCTGATCGCCAACCGCGGGGAAATCGCCCTGCGCGTGGTGCGTGCCTGCAAGGAGCTGGGCATCAAGACGGTGGCGGTTCACTCCACCGCCGACCGCGAACTGATGCATCTGTCCCTCGCCGACGAATCGGTGTGCATCGGCCCGGCCCCCTCGCCCCTGTCCTACCTGAACATCCCGGCCATCATCAGTGCCGCGGAAGTCACCGGTGCCACCGCCATCCACCCCGGCTACGGCTTTCTCGCCGAGAACGCCGACTTCGCCGAGCAGGTGGAGCAGTCCGGTTTCGCCTTCGTCGGTCCCACCGCCGACGTGATTCGCCTGATGGGCGACAAGGTATCCGCCAAGAACGCCATGAAGCAGGCCGGCGTGCCCACCGTACCGGGTTCCGACGGCGCCCTGCCGGATGACGAGGCCGAGTGCCTGCGCATCGGCCGCGAAGTCGGCTATCCGGTGATCATCAAGGCCGCCGGTGGCGGTGGTGGTCGCGGCATGCGCGTGGTCGAGGACGAGGCCGAGCTGATCAAGTCGATCAAGCTGACCCAGACCGAAGCCGGCGCCGCCTTTGGCAACTCCATGGTCTACATGGAGAAGTTCCTCGGCAATCCGCGTCACGTGGAAGTCCAGGTCCTCTCCGACGGCCAGGGCAACGCCGTGCACCTCTACGATCGCGACTGCTCGCTGCAGCGTCGTCACCAGAAGGTGATCGAGGAGGCGCCTGCGCCCCAGATCGACGAGAAGGCCCGCGAGGAAGTCCTGGCGCGCTGCGTCAAGGCCTGCATCGACATCGGCTACCGTGGCGCGGGTACCTTCGAGTTCCTCTACGAAGACGGTCGCTTCTACTTCATCGAGATGAACACCCGCGTACAGGTGGAGCATCCGGTGACCGAGATGATCACTGGTGTCGACATCGTCAAGGAGATGCTCAGCATCGCCGCTGGCAACCCGCTGTCGATCAAGCAGGAAGACATCAAGATCACCGGCCACGCCATCGAGTGCCGGATCAACGCCGAAGACCCCAAGACCTTCATGCCCTCCCCGGGCCTGGTCAAGCATTTCCATGCGCCGGGCGGCAACGGCGTACGGGTGGATTCGCACCTGTACAGCGGCTACAAGGTTCCGCCGAACTACGATTCGCTGATCGCCAAGCTGATCACCTGGGGCAAGACGCGCGAAGAGGCCATGGCCCGGATGCGCAACGCCCTGGACGAGCTGATCGTCGACGGCATCAAGACCAACGCCGATCTGCACCGGATGCTGACCCGCGACCAGGCCTTTGGCCAGGGCGCGGTGAACATCCACTATCTGGAGAAGAAGCTCGGCATGCGCCACTGAGTGCATGACGACCTTTGATTCAGCGAACGGGCTGCCCTCGGGCAGCCCGTTTTCATTTACCCTCCCCGCTTTGACCCGATTCAGGTAGCCCACCATGTCCTGGCTGCAAGTCCGCCTCGCCCTCACCCCCGCCCAGGCGGAAACCTACGAAGACCTCATGCTCGAACTGGGTGCCGTCTCGGTGACCTTCATGGACGCCGAAGACCAGCCGATCTTCGAGCCGGACCTCGGCACCACCCCGCTGTGGTCCCAGACCCATCTGCTGGCGCTGTTCGAAGGCGATACCGACGCTAAGGCGCTGGAACAGCGCGTGCAGCTCCTGGCCAACGGCCTCGTCTACGAGGTGGAGCGCCTGGAAGACCAGGAATGGGAGCGCAGCTGGATGGACAACTTCCAGCCCATGCGCTTCGGCCAGCGGCTGTGGATCGTGCCCAGCTGGCACGAGGCGCCGGAGCCGGCGGCGGTCAACCTGCTGCTCGACCCGGGCCTGGCCTTCGGCACCGGCACCCACCCCACCACCTCGCTGTGCCTGCAATGGCTGGACGGCGAGCCGGTCGAGGGGCGCCAGGTGCTGGATTTCGGCTGCGGCTCGGGCATCCTCGCCATTGCCGCCCTGCTGCTGGGCGCCGAGCGCGCGGTGGGCACCGACATCGATGTCCAGGCCCTGGAAGCCTCGCGGGAGAATGCCAACCGCAATGGCATCGACCCGACGCGTTTTCCTCTTTATCTCCCCGCCGACCTGCCAGGCGAGCAGGCCGACGTGGTGGTGGCCAACATCCTCGCCGGTCCACTGGTCGGCCTGGCCGAGCAGATCACCCGCCTGACCCGCATCGGTGGCCGCCTGGCCCTCTCCGGCATCCTCGCCGAGCAAGCCGAGGACGTGCGTGCCGCCTACGCCGGCTGCTTCGACCTGGAACCTACCGCCACCCTAGATGGCTGGGTCCGCATCAGCGGCACTCGTCGCCGCTGACCGCCTGCGCCTCTAGCGGTCCGCTCAACCGGCGGCCCGGTAGAGGCCCTTCTTTCGCCAGGGCCTTCGGGTACACTAGCGCGCTTAAATTCCCTGGCTGTCGCCTCGCCATGACCGAATCCCTCGTCGCCCAGTGCCCGCATTGCCATACCCGCTTCCGCGTCACCCAGGAACACCTGGCCGCCGCGGACGGCGACGTACGCTGTGGCGTCTGCCTGGAAGTGTTCAATGCCAGCAACCAGGCCGCGCCGCTGACGGCGCCGGAAGCCGCCCCGGTGGCACCCGTCCCGATGGCCGAGCCCACGCCGACGTCGAGCGAAGCCGCCTGGCCGCACGACGAACTGGACCTGAGCCACCTGGAGCTGGATGCCGAGGTCGCTCGCCTGAGCGCCCTGGAAGAGCAGCGCCGCACGCCCGTCGCGCCGGCAGCACCACCGGCCGTGATAGCCCCGCGGGAAGAGCCCGCACCGGCACAGGGGCTGGCCGCCCGTCGCTCCCAGGAAGACGAGGACGCCTTCGAACTGCCGTCGATCGGCGCGCTGTCCACCGCACGCGACCCGGAGCCGGAACCCTTGAGGCTGCAGGCCGAATCCGATCTCTCGCTCGACGCGGAACCCGAGTCGGTGCCCGCATCGACCTTCGAGCCAGAACCAGAACCAGAGCTGGCCCCGGAGCCCGAACCCGTTGAGCCCGTCATCAGCCCACGGCCTGCCGCGGCCCTGGCGGCGCCGCTGAAACCCGCACCGGCACCGCCGCCCGCTCCCCTTACCGCACCCGCTCGCGAACGCCAGGAGCCGGCACTCGGCGCGGTCGAGGCTGACGAGGACGAGCGGGCCGAGCCCGGCCTGGGCCGCCTGGACGATTGGCAGGAGCCCACGCCCGAGCCGCTCAGCGCCGACCGCGATACCGAAGACGAGACGCTGCCGGCCAAGTCGGCGACCGCTCTTCGCAGCGAGCCGGAGTGGCAGGACGACCCCCTGGTCGACCTGCACGACGAGCCGCTGCAGCTGGACAGTCGCCAGGAGCGCCCCCACTGGGGCCGGCGCCTGCTGTGGGCGCTGCTCTGCCTGCTGGCACTGCTCGGGCTGGCTGGTCAGTATGTCTACTACCACTTCGACGAACTGGCGCGGCAGGACAGCTATCGACCGCTGTTCGTCCAGGCCTGCGCCAGCCTGGGCTGCAAGGTGCCGTCCAAGGTCGATGTCCAGCAGATCCGCAGCAGCAACCTGGTGGTACGCAGCCATCCGCAGTTTTCCGGCGCCCTGCGCGTCGATGCCATCCTCTACAACCGCGCGCCCTTCTCCCAGCCGTTCCCGCTGCTCGAATTGCGCTTCGCCGACCTCAACGGCCAGCTGCTCGCGAGCCGCCGTTTCAAGCCGGGCGAGTACCTGAACGGCGAGCTCAAGGGCCAGGACGAGATGCCGCCGCAGACGCCGATCCACATCGCCCTGGACATTCTCGACCCTGGTCCGCGGGCGGTGAACTATAGTCTGAGCTTCTTCTCGCCAGAGTAGGCCCGGGGTGAATTGCTCATAAACTAGCCAACTCGCGCTTTATCCGGAGGCGTCGAGCGGGTATCATTCCCAACCCTTTTCAAGCACAGCAGCCCCTGTCCGCGGCCGGTTTCCGGCGCAGGCGGAACAGGCGCCTATTCGCCAGGGAAAAAGATATGTCGATGGTACGCATCGGCCCTTATACCTTGCCCAACTCGCTGATTCTCGCGCCCATGGCCGGGGTCACCGACCTGCCCTTCCGCCGCCTGTGCCTCGCGCTCGGCGCCGGCATGGCCGTGTCGGAAATGGTGACCAGTGACGTGCGTCTCTACGACAGCCGCAAGTCGCGGCTGCGCCTGATCCATGCCAGCGAGCAGGAGCCACGCTCGGTGCAGATCGCCGGCGGCGACCCGGCGATGCTGGCCGAGGCGGCGCAGCGCAATGTCGAACTGGGTGCCCAGATCATCGACATCAACATGGGCTGCCCGGCGAAAAAGGTCTGCAACAAGGCCGCCGGCTCCGCGCTGATGAAGGACGAGGCCCTGGTGGCCGAGATCCTCGCTGCCGTGGTGGCGGCGGTGGATGTACCCGTGACCCTGAAGATCCGTACCGGCTGGGACCCCGAGAATCGCAACGGCTTGCGCATCGCGCAGCTGGCCGAGGCGGCCGGCATCCAGGCACTGGCCGTACATGGCCGCACCCGGGACGATAGGTTCCTCGGCGCCGCCGAGTACGACACCATCGCGGCCATCAAGCAGGCGGTAGGCATCCCGGTGTTCGCCAACGGCGACATCGACAGCCCGGAAAAGGCTCGGGCGGTGCTCGAGCATACCCGCTGCGACGGCCTGCTGATCGGCCGCGCGGCCCAGGGCCGGCCCTGGATCTTTCGCGAGATCGCCCATTACCTGGCGACCGGGGAACACCTGGCAGCGCCCAGCGATGCCGAGGTGGAAGCCATCCTGCTGGAGCATCTGGACGCCCTGCATGCCTTCTATGGCCCGGAAATGGGCGTGCGCATCGCCCGCAAGCACGTCGGCTGGTACCTGGCCGACCGTCCGGGCGCAGCGGAATCGCGCGCCCAGTTCAACCGACTACAAGACACTCAAGCCCAGCACGCCAGCATTCGCGCGTTTTTCGCGCAGCCCCCGATCGGGAAGCAGGTGGCATGAATTCGATGACCGAGACTTTGACTGGAACAGCGCCCGTGAGTAACAACGGCGACCTCAAGCAGCACCTGACCGCCCCCCTGCAAGAGGGCCAGACGCTGCGCGACAGCGTGGAAAAGGCGCTGCGCAGCTACTTCGCCCATCTCGATGGGCAGCCGGTGACCGACGTCTACAACATGGTGCTCTGCGAAGTGGAAGCACCCCTGCTCGAAAGCGTGATGAATTACGTCAAGGGCAACCAGACCAAGGCGTCGGAAATGCTCGGGCTCAATCGCGGCACCCTGCGCAAGAAGCTCAAGCAGTACGACCTGCTCTGATCCGCCTCCTCGCCGGCGGCCCAGAGGGCTTGACCGGCGGTCTTTCTCCTCCTGATGGACATGACCATGACCGACCAGACCTCTCGCCTCCCCGTCCGCCGTGCGCTGATCAGCGTGTCCGACAAGACGGGCGTCGTCGACTTCGCCCGTGAACTCGCGGCCATCGGTGTGGAAATCCTGTCCACCGGCGGTACCTACAAGCTCTTGCGCGACGAGGGCATTCCGGCGCTGGAAGTCGCCGACTACACCGGCTTCCCGGAAATGATGGACGGCCGCGTCAAGACCCTGCACCCGAAGATCCACGGCGGCATCCTCGGTCGTCGCGGCGTCGACCACGAGGTCATGAGCGAACACGGTATTCGCCCGATCGACCTGGTCGCGGTCAACCTCTATCCCTTCGCCGCCACCGTGGCCAAACCCGGCTGCAGCCTGGCCGATGCCATCGAGAACATCGACATCGGCGGTCCGACCATGGTCCGCAGCGCGGCCAAGAACCACAAGGACGTCGCCATCGTGGTCAACGCCAGCGACTACGCGGCCATCCTCGACGACCTCAAGGCCGGCGGCCTGACCTACGCCCAACGCTTCGACCTCGCGCTCAAGGCCTTCGAACACACCGCCGCCTACGACGGCATGATCGCCAACTACCTGGGCAGCATCGACCAGCAGGCCGAGACCCTGTCCACCGAAGGCCGTGCCGCCTTCCCGCACACCTTCAGCGCCCAGTTCATCAAGGCGCAGGACATGAGATACGGCGAGAACCCGCACCAGCAGGCGGCCTTCTATGTCGAGCACGCCAGCGAAGCCTGCGTGGCGACCGCCACCCAGCTGCAGGGCAAGGAACTGTCCTTCAACAATGTCGCCGACACCGATGCCGCCCTGGAAACCGTGAAGAGCTACGACCAGCCGGCCTGCGTCATCGTCAAGCACGCCAACCCCTGCGGCGTGGCCGTGGCCGGTGACCTGCGCCAGGCCTATGAACTGGCCTATGCCACCGACAGCGAGTCGGCCTTTGGCGGCATCATCGCCTTCAACCGCGAGCTGGACGCCGACACCGCCCGTGCCATCGTCGAGCGCCAGTTCGTCGAGGTGATCATCGCACCGCGCGTCAGCGCCGAAGCCCGCGACGTGGTGGCGGCCAAGGCCAACGTCCGCCTGCTGGAGTGCGGCGAGTGGCCCGCCGAGCGCAAGCCCGGCCTGGACCTCAAGCGCGTCAATGGTGGTCTGCTGGTGCAGAGCCGCGACATCGCCATGATCACCGCCGACGACCTCAAGGTGGTGACCCAGCGCGCGCCCAGCGAGCAGGAACTGCAGGACCTGATCTTCGCCTGGAAGGTGGCCAAGTTCGTCAAATCCAATGCCATCGTCTACGCCAAGGACCAGCAGACCGTCGGTATCGGCGCCGGCCAGATGAGCCGCGTCAACTCGGCGCGCATCGCCGCCATCAAGGCCGAGCACGCCGGCTTGGCGGTGGCGGGTGCGGTCATGGCCTCGGACGCCTTCTTCCCCTTCCGTGACGGCATCGACAACGCTGCGGCCAATGGCATCACCGCGGTGATCCAGCCGGGCGGCTCCATGCGCGACGCCGAAGTCATCGCCGCCGCCGACGAAGCGGGCATCGCCATGGTCTTCACCGGCATGCGCCACTTCCGCCACTAAGGTCCGCCACGGCCGGGCCCTGCGCCCTGGCCGTCGATCCCACTGTCAAGGGTGGACGGCTGCGTGCGGTCCGCCCAGAGGAAAGCTTCATGAACGTACTCATCATCGGTAGCGGTGGCCGCGAACACGCCCTGGCCTGGAAAGTCGCCCAGGACACGCGGGTCACCAAGGTCTACGTCGCCCCCGGCAACGCCGGCACCGCCACCGAGGCCAAGTGCGAGAACGTCGCCCTCGACGTCCTGGCCCTGGAGCAACTGGCCGACTTCGCCGCCGCCCATGTCGAGCTGACCATCGTCGGCCCCGAGGCGCCGCTGGTGGCCGGGGTGGTCGACCTGTTCCGCAGCCGCGGCCTGCCCTGCTTCGGCCCCACCGCCGGCGCTGCCCAGCTGGAAGGCTCCAAGGCCTTCACCAAGGACTTCCTGGCCCGGCACCAGATCCCCACCGCCGCCTATGCCAACTTCACCGAGGTGGAGCCGGCCCTGGCCTATCTGCGCGAGCAGGGTGCGCCCATCGTGATCAAGGCCGACGGCCTAGCTGCCGGCAAGGGCGTGATCGTCGCCATGACCCTGGCCGAAGCCGAGGAAGCCGTGCGGGACATGCTTTCCGGCAATGCCTTCGGCGATGCCGGTGCGCGGGTGGTGATCGAAGAGTTCCTCGACGGCGAGGAAGCCAGCTTCATCGTCATGGTCGACGGCAAGAATGTGCTGCCCATGGCCACCAGCCAGGACCACAAGCGCGTCGGCGACGGCGACAGCGGCCCCAATACCGGCGGCATGGGCGCCTACTCCCCCGCGCCGGTCGTCACCCCCGAGGTCCACGCCCGGGTCATGCGCGAGATCATCGAGCCCACCGTGGCCGGCATGGCCAGTGAAGGCAACGTCTATACCGGCTTCCTCTATGCCGGCCTGATGATCGATCAGAGCGGTGCACCCAAGGTCATCGAATTCAACTGCCGTTTCGGTGATCCCGAGACCCAGCCGGTGATGCTGCGCCTGCAGTCCAGCCTGGTGCTGCTGGTGGAGGCCGCCCTGGCCGAGGCCCTCGACAAGATCGAGGCCTGCTGGGATCCGCGTCCGAGCCTGGGCATTGTCCTCGCCGCGGGCGGGTACCCGGGTGATTACGCCAAGGGTGATGTCATCGCCGGTCTCGATGCTGCCGCGACCCTGCCGGGCAAGGTGTTCCAGGCCGGTACCGCGCTGCGCGATGGTCAGGTGGTAACGGCCGGCGGTCGGGTACTTTGCGCCACGGCGCTGGGCGAAACGGTATCCGCCGCCCAGCAGAATGCCTATGCCCTGGCCCAGGAAGTCTCCTGGAATGGCTGTTTCTACCGCAGCGACATCGGCTACCGCGCCATCGCCCGCGAGCGACAGTGAAGCTCACCCTGGGATCAGCCTGTTACACTGTTACGTCAACAGACGTGACGGGCTGATCTATACTCGACGTCCGCATCCGCGAAGGGAACTCTCGTGCACCGGCTCTGGATCGCCATAGGCTTTGTGATCGGCTGGCTGCTGTTGCTGCTGGTGGCCAACTCCGTGCAGGCCGAGAATTCGCCGGACGCCGGCTGGGCTCAATACGAAGACGTCACGGGTGAATACACCCTCGACGAGGTCCGCGACCGGCTCTCCGCCTTCAAGCCGTTGACCGCGGCCAAGACCCATCGCCCGGCTGGCCCAGGCGCACTCTGGTTGCACACCCGCATCCAGCCCGACACCCAGCAACGCCTGCTGCGCATCGTCTCGCCCAATGTGGGCTACCTGGATTTCTTCGCTTACCGCGACGACCAGCTGCTCAGCGAGATTCGCGATGGTTTGTCGCGCCCCCTGCTCAATCCATTGCAAGTCAGCCGCGACTTCGTCTTTCCGATCCCGGCGAGCGATCAGCCGCTGGACCTGTTCCTGAGATTCGAATCGCCTCAGCCGATGCGCATCTCCCTGAACCTCAGCAGCAGCGCCGAAGCCGAGGTGACGCACCGCCTGGTGCTGTTCGGCGTGCTACTCGGCTGCCTGGCCATGCTGGCGCTGTACAACGGTGTGCAACTGCTCTACCACCGCAGTCGTGCCACCAGTGCCTTGACCCTGCTGCTGGTGATGCTGGTCTGCGTGGCGCTGAACCTGTTCGGGCTGAGCAAATTCCTGCTCGGCGCCTTCAAGAGCCAGGCGCCGCTGCTGACCGATCTGTCGGTCCTGGGCTGCAGCGCCGCCGGCCTGAACCTGATCGGTGCCTTCTTTGGTTGGCGCCGACTGCCGCTCTGGAGCCGCCGCCTGATTGGTACCCTGCTGGTGCTGGTGGGCCTTGGCGCCGCGGTCCGCTTCGTGGCCGGCGATGTCTACATTGGCGACTGGCTGATGGCGATCAATGGGCTGGCTCTGCTCGTTTGCCTGGGCATCGCCCTGGAACGCTGGCACCAGGGCGCCCGCTATGCACGCCTGCTAGTGGTGAGCTGCGCCCTGTTGGCGGTCGCTGGCATGCTCGCGCTACCGGTCCTGGCCGGCTATGCCAACGCGCCCATCTGGCTGGGCCGCGCCTTGATCAGCAGCTGCATGTTCAGTGGCATCCTGCTCACCCTGGCCCTGGAAGAACGCCGCCGCTACCTGCGCGAGGAGCATTTCACCCGGACCCGCGATCGCGCTGCCAACCACGCGGAGCTCAAGGGCAAGGCCGAATTCCTCTCGCGCATCAGCCATGAAATTCGCACGCCCATGAACGGGGTGCTGGGCATGACCGAGCTGTTGCAGGGCACGGCGCTGTCGGCCAAGCAACGCGACTATGTGCAGACCATCCACAGCGCCGGTGCCGAACTGCTCAACCTGATCAACGAGATCATCGACATCACTCGCCTGGAAAGCGGCCAGATCGAGCTGGAAGAGGTCACTTTCGACCTCAATGCCCTGCTCGACGACTGCCTGGACATCTTCCGGCCGCGCGCTGAAGAGCACCGGGTCGAACTGCTCAGCTTCATCCAGCCCCAGGTGCCGCGACGTTTCATCGGCGATCCCACGCGCCTGCGGCAGATCCTGCTCAACCTCCTGGAAAACGCCTTCCAGCGCACCGAAGAGGGGGAGATCCTCCTGGTGATCTCCCTGGAGGAGGCCACCGGCCAGCCGCCGCGGCTGCGCATCTCGGTACAGGACAGCGGCACCCCGCTGGATGCCGCCCTGAGCCGGCAGCTGCTCTCCACCCACCTCGACAGCCGCGACTTCCTCACCAGCGACACCGAGAGCCTGGATTTCGGCTTGATCATCGCCCGCCAGCTGGTGCTGCTGATGCAGGGCGACTTCGGCATCCAGAACAACGCCGAGGGCGGCTCCAGCTTCTGGATCAGCCTGCCCGTCCCGGCTCAGGCCTTGGTACTCTCGCGCGGCGACAGCGACTACCCGCTGCAGGACGTGCGGGTACTGGTGGTCGACGACAACGAACTCTGCCGCAAGGTGCTGCAGCAGCAGTGCAGCGCCTGGGGCATGCAGGCGGTCACCGCCGCCTCCGGGCGCGAGGCCCTGGCCCTGCTGCGTACCCAGTCGCACCTGCGGGAATACTTCGACGTGGTGCTGCTCGACCAGCAGATGCCGGGCATGACCGGCATGCAGTTGGCGGCACGTATCAACGAAGACGAGAACCTCAACCATGATCTGCTGCTGATCATGCTGACCGGCCTGAGCAATGCGCCGAGCAAGGTCATCGCCCGCAACGCCGGCATCAAGCGGGTGCTGGCCAAGCCCGTGGCCGGCTATACCCTCAGGGCCACCCTGGCCGACGAACTGTCGCGCCGCGGCCAGCGGGTGAGCGAGCCCGAGCCTCAGGAGCAGCCGAGCGGCATACCAGGCGACTTCCGGGTCCTGGTGGCCGAGGACAACAGCATTTCGGTCAAGGTGATCCGCGGCATGCTCAAGAAGCTCGGGGTGGAACCCGACACCGTGGGCAACGGCCTGGAGGCCTTCGAAAAGCTCCAGCAGAACACCTACGACCTGATCCTGATGGATTGCGAGATGCCGCTGCTGGACGGCTTCGGCGCCACGCGCCGGCTACGTGCCTGGGAACAGCAGAATCACCGCTCCCGTACCCCGGTGGTGGCCCTGACCGCCCATATCCTCGCCGAGCACAAGGATCGCGCCCAGGAGGCCGGCATGGACGGGCACATGGGCAAGCCCATCGAACTCTCCCAGCTGCGCGAGCTGCTGCTCTACTGGGCCGAGCGTCGTCGCCTGGACGTGACTCGCACGGGCCTCAAGGCGAATCCTTGAACCTGTCCTTGACGTAGGTGATCTCGGTCTTGCCGTGCGGGGCCGGATTGCCGTCCTCGTCCAGGTTGACGAAGACGATCTTGTCGATGGTGAGGATGCTCTTGCGGGTGATCTTGTTGCGCACCTCGCATCTCAGGGTGATGGAAGTACGGCCGAACTCGGTGGCGGTAATGCCCAGCTCGATGATGTCGCCCTGGCGCGAGGCGCTGATGAAGTTGATCTCCGAGATGTACTTGGTCACCACCTTGGGATTTTCCAGCTGCACGATGGCGTAGATCGCCGCCTCTTCGTCGATCCACTTCAGCAGGCTACCGCCGAACAGGGTGCCATTGGCGTTGAGGTCCTCGGGTTTCACCCATTTGCGGGTATGGAAGTTCATCGGGGCTCCTTGAAGGTCTAGGGGGGTTGGGACATCAGATCAGGGGGCGGGCGGGAGATTCCGGGGGACATGAGGCAGAGCGCCACCCTTTGGGTTTATCGCGATCCTCGTTATACTGCCCGCGCATCGCGGCCAACAGGCCGCTCCGCCTTCCGTTCGAGGGGCGCTGCAGCACGCTGCGTTATCCCATCCTAGCCGACCCGCCCCTGGCGCGGGACCCTCGGCGGGCATGACGCCAGACGTTGTCAGGCTCGAACGGAGCGTTGTCAGAACGCATCAACGGCGCCCATTCGCACCTAACGAATGGAGACTCTTCAATGAGCGCTGTCCTCACGCCTGCCGCTTTTAACGATTTCAAGGTCGCCGACATCTCCCTGGCCGACTGGGGTCGTCGCGAAGTCATCATCGCCGAATCCGAGATGCCTGCCCTGATGGGCCTGCGCCGCAAGTACGCCGGTGAACAACCCCTGGCTGGCGCCAAGATCCTCGGCTGCATCCACATGACCATCCAGACCGCCGTGCTCATCGAGACCCTGGTGGCCCTGGGCGCCGAAGTGCGCTGGTCCAGCTGCAACATCTTCTCCACCCAGGATCAGGCCGCTGCCGCCATCGCCGCTGCCGGCATCCCGGTATTCGCCTGGAAGGGCGAGACCGAAGCTGAATACGAGTGGTGCATCGAGCAGACCATCCTCAAGGACGGCCAGCCCTGGGACGCCAACATGGTGCTGGACGACGGCGGTGACCTGACCCAGATCCTGCACGACAAGTACCCGCAGGTGCTGGAGCGCGTGCACGGCATCACCGAAGAGACCACCACCGGCGTGCACCGCCTGCTGGACATGCTCAAGGACGGTACCCTCAAGGTCCCGGCGATCAACGTCAACGACTCGGTCACCAAGAGCAAGAACGACAACAAGTACGGCTGCCGCCACAGCCTCAACGACGCCATCAAGCGCGCCACCGACCACCTGCTGTCCGGCAAGCAGGCACTGGTGATCGGTTACGGTGACGTGGGCAAGGGCTCGGCGGCCTCGCTGCGTCAGGAAGGCATGATCGTCAAGGTCTCGGAAGTCGACCCGATCTGCGCCATGCAGGCCTGCATGGACGGCTACGAGCTGGTCTCGCCCTATGTCGACGGCCTGAACGACGGCACCGAAGCCTCCGTGGATCGCGCCCTGCTGGGCAAGATCGACCTGATCGTCACCACCACCGGCAACGTCAACGTCTGTGACGCCAACATGCTCAAGGCCCTGAAGAAGCGCGCCCTGGTGTGCAACATCGGTCACTTCGACAACGAGATCGACACCGCCTTCATGCGCCAGCACTGGGGCTGGGAAGAGGTGAAGCCGCAGGTGCACAAGATCCACCGCACCGGCCTGACCGTCGATCCCGCCAACGACGACTACCTGATCCTGCTGGCCGAAGGCCGTCTGGTGAACCTGGGTAACGCCACCGGTCACCCCAGCCGCATCATGGACGGCTCCTTCGCCAACCAGGTGCTGGCACAGATTCACCTGTACCAGGAGAAGTTCGCCGACCTGCCGGTCGCCGAGAAGACCGCCAACGTCACCGTCATGGTCCTGCCCAAGAAGCTGGACGAAGAGGTTGCGCTGGAAATGGTGAAGGGCTTCGGTGGCGTCGTCACCCGTCTGACCGAGTCCCAGGCCAAGTACATCGGCGTGACCCAGGAAGGCCCCTTCAAGCCCGACAGCTACCGCTACTGATGGCCAGCCCCGCCCGCAAGGGCGGGGCCGCTCACGAGAGAGACGCCGTGAAACCCAGTCTGAGTTTCGAATTCTTTCCCTGCAAGACCGAAGCGGGCCATGAGAAGCTGATCGCCACGGCGCGACAGCTGGCGAGCTACGGGCCGGAGTTCTTCTCCTGCACCTATGGCGCCGGCGGGTCCACCCGCGACGGTACCTATCGCACCGTGCGCCAGCTCAACGACGAGGTCGGCGTGCCGACCGCGCCGCACCTGTCCTGCGTCGGCGACAGCAAGGCCAAGCTGCGCGAACTGCTGCAGCAATACCGTGAAGCCGGCATCAACCGTATCGTCGCCCTGCGTGGTGACCTGCCCTCCGGCATGGGCCTGTCCGGGGGTGGCGAGCTGCGTTATGCCAGTGACCTGGTCGCCTTCATCCGAGAGGAAACCGGTGATCACTTCCATATCGAAGTCGCCGCCTATCCGGAAACCCATCCGCAGGCACGCAGCTTTACGGACGACGTGCGCAATTTCGTGTACAAGATGGAGGCTGGTGCTGACCGTGCGGTCACCCAGTACTTCTTCAACGCCGACTGCTACTTCCATTTTGTGGAACGTGTCCGCAAACTGGGAGTCGAATCCCCGGTGATCCCTGGCATCATGCCGATCACCAACTACAGCAAGTTGGCACGCTTCTCCGATGCCTGTGGCGCTGAACTGCCTCGCTGGCTGCGGAAGCAACTGGAAGCCTACGGTGACGACACCCAGAGCATCCAGGCCTTTGGCGAAGAAGTCATGACCGCCCTCTGCGAGCGACTGCTCGAAGGCGGGGCACCCGGTGTGCACTTCTATACCCTGAACCAAGCGGAGCCTTGCATCGCCATCTGGCGAAATCTCGGCTTTTGAAGTCGGCCACGCGAACTGGCGGCGACTTCACCCAATCGTGATTACCGCTACCGGTCATCGCCCGACTCTTCATCCAGCGCAGGATGACGAGGGTGGGCGAGACGTCTGAAACCTTTCGGACGTCAACCGGAAGCGCAACCGCGCCCCCACGTCGGCGGGACGCCGACAGAGACAGGAACCCCGCATGTCCTTCATTTCCCTCGGTCTCTCCGAGGCCCTTGCCCGCGCCGTGGAAGACGCTGGCTATACGAATCCCACGCCTGTTCAGCAACGCGCCATCCCGGCCGTCCTGCAGGGTCGCGATCTGATGGTGGCTGCCCAGACTGGTACCGGCAAGACCGGCGGCTTCGCGCTGCCGGTGCTCGAGCGCCTGTTTCCCAATGGTCATCCCGATGGCCGTGGCTATGTCGCCAAGCAGCCGCGGGTGCTGGTCCTGACCCCCACTCGCGAACTGGCGGCTCAGGTCCACGAAAGCTTCAGGGTCTATGCCCGCGACCTGCCCATGCGCAGTGCCTGCGTCTTCGGTGGCGTCGGCCTCAAGCCGCAGGTTACCGCCCTGGCCAAGGGTGTGGACGTTCTCGTGGCCTGCCCGGGTCGCCTGCTGGACCTCGCCGGCCAGCAGAGCGTCGACCTGTCCGCCGTCGAAGTCCTGGTGCTGGACGAAGCTGACCGCATGCTCGACATGGGCTTCATCCATGACGTGAAGAAGGTCCTGGCCCGCCTGCCAGCGAAGCGCCAGAACCTGCTGTTCTCGGCCACCTTCTCCAAGGACATCACCGACCTCGCCGGCAAGCTGCTGCAGGATCCCGAGCGGATCGAGGTCACCCCGCCGAACACCACCGTCGAGCGTATCGAGCAGCGACTGTTCCGCATTCCGGCCAATCAGAAGCGCGCCCTGCTCGCTCACCTGATCACCCTCGGCGCCTGGGAACAGGTCCTGGTGTTCACCCGTACCAAGCACGGCGCCAATCGCCTGGCCGAGTACCTGAACAAGCATGGCCTGCCGGCGGCGCCGATCCATGGCAACAAGAGCCAGAACGCCCGCACCAAGGCCCTGGCCGACTTCAAGAGCAACGACATTCGCGTGCTGGTCGCCACCGACATCGCCGCCCGCGGCCTGGACATCGATCAGTTGCCCCACGTGGTCAACTTCGAGCTGCCCAATGTCGAGGAAGACTATGTACACCGCATCGGCCGTACCGGCCGGGCCGGACGCAATGGCGAGGCCATCTCGCTGGTGGCGCCGGACGAGGAGAAGCTGCTCAAGGCCATCGAGCGCCTGACCAAGCAGAGCATCTCGGACGGTGACATGCAGGGCTTCGATCCCCAGTCCGTTCCGCCGGAGCAGCCGGAAGTGCGCGCCCCGCGCGAACCTCGCGGCAAGCCGCAGCAAAATCGCCAGAAGAAGGCCGACAAGCCGGCGCGCAGCGAAGGCCAGGGCCAGAATCAAGGGCAAGGCAAGCCTGCCACTGGTGAGCAGGCCGGTGCCCAACCCCAGGGCGAACGCAAGAATCGCACGCGTAATCGTCGCAACCGCCGTGATCGCGATGACGCGGGCCAGGACAAGGCTGCTGCTCAGCCCGGCCAGGCCGTCGCCCAGCAGCCACGCAATCGTGATCCGGAAGAATTCCTGGACGATGCCTACGATAACTTCGGCAATAGCGTCGACTACGTGAGCCCCTACCAGGGCAAGGGCCGCAAGGGCCCGCGCAGTGGCAACGGCGGCGGTGCTCCGCGCCCCGCCACCGCGACCGGTACCCAAGGTCAGCCCCGCCAAGGCCAGGGTCAAGGCGCCGCACGCGGTCCTCGCAGCCAGCAACAACAGCAGCCCGGCAAGCGTCGTGGTCAGAATGGTCAGCCCCGAGCTGCCCGGCCTTATGACGCCGCGCCGAGCGAGCCGCGTGCCTATGCCTCGGAAGAGCGGACGTCGAACAAGCCGCAGCCGAAGATCGTGCACAAGCCGTCGCGTGCCGACCGCCTGCCGACCCTGGAGCAGCTGGAAGACCTGCCAAGCCGCCCGCGTAGCGAGAAGCCCGCATTGCTGACACGCAACCGCGAAGCCTGATCGGCTCAAGGCCGCTCAGGCGGCCCTGCTACCAGATAAAACAAACCCCGCCTTGGCGGGGTTTGTTTTTTAGGATGCTACTCAGGCATGAGCGGCGCGCAAGGCGTCGATATAGGGTTCGGCCTGGCGATGGCTACGAATCAGTTCGATGAAGTCTTCGCCCTGGGCCGTGCGGGCATCGAGATCGTAGCCGGCATCGACGAAGAAGCCGACGAAGCGCTCGAAGTCGTCCGGACGCAGACCGCGGTAGGCCTTGACCAGCTTGTGCAGAGACGCGGGGGTATCGTCCGCCGGCTCGACCTCAAGGAACAGCTTGATCTGCTCGTCGCTGATCTCTTCACCGATGACCTGCTTTTTATCCTTACGCATCCTTTGGCTACCTGTGCTGGGGGATTCTTTGGAGAAAAGGAGGGCCGATTCTAACCCTGCCCTTCGCCCGCCCGCCAGTGACAAAACCAAGGCAATACCGCGAAACCGGTCAAAGGTTCAATCGAATTGCGCGCGCATCCAGGTGCGATAGCGCTCGGCTTCCGCCGCGCCTTCCAGTGGCGCCCAGGCAGGGCGCTCGCCTTCACCCAGGGGCAGGAAGGGCCCGGCCTTGCATTCGAAAAACAGGCAGTCGCCGCCCAAGGCGACCAGCGCATGGTAGTGCCCAGGGGCGAGATCGACGCCCGGGCAACCGGCGGCCTGGGACAGTTCACGGCGCAGCAGTACCTGCCCGTCCTCACTGAAGGTCAGCAGTCCCAACCGACCCTGCAGCACCAGCAGACTCTCGGCCTTGCGCGGGTCCAGGTGGCGATGGGGCGGGATGTAGCTGTCCTCGCACATGCCGACGACCAGCCGGTGGCAAGGCTCGTCCATGCTATGCAGGCTGTGATGGGCGCGCCTGCGCGGACTGTTCGCCGCCTGCCGGAGCAGGTCGGCGAACAGGTCCTGGTCGAACAGCCGGGCGGTCACAGCCCCTTCACGGCATAGATGCCGGGGGCGTTGCGCCAGTAGCCCTTGTAATCCATGCCGTAGCCGAAGATGTAGCGATCGATGCAAGGCAGGCCGACATAGGTCGCTTCCAGGCCCTTGACCTTGCGGTCGTGGGTCTTGTCGATCAGCACGGCGGTATGGACCTCGCGAGCACCGGCGTGGCGGCAGAAGTCGATGATGGCCTTGAGGGTATGGCCCTCGTCGAAGATGTCGTCGACGATCAGCACATCGCGATCGATGAAGGAGACCTCGGGCTTGGCCTTCCAGAACAGCTCGCCGCCAGTGGTCTCGTTGCGATAGCGGGTGGCGTGCAGGTAGGACATCTCCAGCGGGAAATTCAGCCGGGTGGCCAGCTTGCCGGTCAGGATCAGGCCGCCATTCATCACGCAGAAGACCACCGGATTACGCTCGGCGAGATCGGTGGTGATCGCTGCGGCGATCCGATCGATGGCTGCCTCGACCTGGGCTTCGTCATAGAGGCAATCGGCTTCCTGCATGACCTGACGGATGTGGGCGAGATCGGCGGGCATGGGGCTTCTCCGGGGGACGGGGCGCCTGCTTTACCAACGGCGCGGATAAAAGGCGGCAAAGGTACAGACACCGCGGACCGATCTCAAGCGCCGCCAGGCGGCTACTATTGTCGCAGGGTACTGCCCACCTCGGGCCGGATGCTTTAATGTACCGCGGTTTTTCGATCGCCTGCCCTATCCTGCGGCAGGCCTTTGGGCTGCCGATCGTACCGAAGCCATCCCTTTTCACGGCGATCCGCTGCCCTACCGTCTCTGGAGAATCCCATGTCCGTCCACGAAATCCGCCACCCGCTCATCCGTCACAAGCTCGGCCTGATGCGGCGTGCCGACATCAGCACCAAGAACTTCCGCGAGTTGGCCCAGGAAGTCGGCGCCCTGCTCACCTATGAAGCGACCAAGGATCTGCCGGTGGAAACGGTGGACATCGAAGGCTGGTGCGGCACCGTGCAGGTGGAAAAGATCTCTGGCAAGAAGGTCACCGTGGTGCCCATCCTGCGCGCCGGCATCGGCATGCTCGACGGCGTGCTCAGCCTGATCCCCAGCGCCCGCGTCAGCGTGGTGGGCCTTGCCCGCAACGAATCCACCCTGCAGGCCCATACCTACCTGGAAAAGCTGGTGGGTGAACTGGACCAGCGGATGGCCATGATCATCGACCCTATGCTGGCCACCGGCGGCTCCATGATCGCCACCATCGACCTGCTGAAGAAGGCGGGGGCCAAGGAGATTCGCGCCCTGGTCCTGGTGGCTGCGCCCGAAGGCATCACCGCGGTCGAGGAAGCTCACCCGGACGTACGCCTCTACACCGCCTCCATCGATGAGCGCCTCAACGAGCATGGCTACATCCTTCCGGGCCTGGGCGATGCCGGTGACAAGATCTTCGGCACCAAGCAGAAGGACGCCTGAGCGTGACTGCGCGGGAACCGCTCTGGCGGGAGATCGTGGTGGGCGCCCAGATGCTCTTCGTGGCCTTTGGCGCCCTGGTGCTGATGCCGCTGATCACCGGCATGGACCCCAACGTCGCCCTCTTCACCGCAGGCTTCGGCACCCTGCTGTTCCATCTGATCACCGGTCGCCAGGTGCCGGTGTTCCTGGCGTCGAGCTTCGCCTTCATCGCCCCGATCATCGCTGCCAAGGCTGAATTCGGCTTGCCGGCGGTGCTGGGTGGGGTAGTGGCGGCGGGCTTCGTCTACACCTTCCTGGGCCTGGCGGTGAAGGTGCGTGGCGTGGGCTTCATCGATCGCCTGCTGCCGCCGGTGGTGATCGCCCCGGTGATCATCTCCATCGGCCTGGGCCTGTCGCCGGTGGCAGCCAACATGGCCATGGGCAAGGCCGGTGACGGCAGTGCCCAGCTGGTGCCCTATGCCACGGCGATGATGATCTCCATGCCGGCGCTGGTCACCACGCTGCTGGTGGCCATCTACGGCAAGGGCATGTTCCGCCTGGTGCCCATCCTCGCCGGCGTCTTTGTCGGCTATGCGCTGGCCTTCGTCTTCGGCATCGTCCATACCGAGGGGATAGGCGCCGCGCCCTGGCTGGCGATCCCGGCCTTCGTCGCGCCGGAATTCCACTGGGGTGCCATCCTGTTCATGGTCCCGGTCGCCCTGGCGCCGGCCATCGAGCACGTCGGCGGGGTGATCGCGGTGGGCGGGGTAACCGGTCAGAACTACCTCAAGCAGCCCGGCCTGCACCGCACCCTGCTGGGTGACGGCCTGGCCACCTCCTCCGCCGGTCTGTTCGGCGGTCCGCCCAACACCACCTATGCCGAGGTGACCGGCGCGGTGATGCTGACCAAGAACCATAATCCGCGGGTCATGCTGTGGGCGGCGGGCTTCGCCATGGTGCTGGCGTTCGTCGGCAAGTTCGGCGCGGCGCTGCAGACCATTCCGGTGCCGGTCATGGGCGGCATTCTCTGCCTGCTGTTCGGCTCCATCGCGGTGGTGGGCCTGAACATCCTGATCCGCCACCAGGTGGATCTGTCCGAGGCGCGCAACCTGGTGATCGTGTCCGTGACCCTGGTGTTCGGCATCGGCGGCATCGTCTTCGGCAACGGCGAGATCGGCCTCAAGGGCATCTCCCTGTGCGGCCTGATCGCCATCGGTCTCAACCTGGTCCTGCCAGGGCACAACGCCTGGAAGAAGGACGCCGAGCCGCCAGAGCGCCCGCTGCTCTGATGGCCCTGCGGCGGATGCCGGTCTAGGCCGGCATCCGCGGTTGCTCCAGGCGCTGCGGCGGCAGCTCCGCTACCTCCTCGCACAGTCCCACCAGCGCCTGCGCCCAGGCCGGGTCGTCGTTGACGCAGGGAATCAGTACCAGCTCTCGGCCGCCGGCTTCGATGAACTGTTCGCGGCCGCGATCGCCGATCTCCTCCAGCGTTTCGATGCAGTCGGCGACGAAGGCCGGGCACATCACCAATAGCCGCTTGACCCCCGCCTTGGCCAGCTCGTCCAGCCGCGCCTCGGTATAGGGCTCGATCCACTTGTCCTTGCCCAGCCGCGACTGGAAGGACACCGACCACTTGCCATCGGGAATGCCCAGGCGCTTGGCCACCAGCTCGGCGGTGCGCTGGCACTGGCTGCGGTAGCAGACGGCCAGGGCCTTGGTACTGACCTTGCTGCTGTCGGGTGCGCGCAGGTCATGGGTGCGATCCTTGACCAGCTTGCGGATGTGCCGCTCGGGCAGGCCATGGAAGGACAGCAGCAGGTGGTCGTAGGGCTCCTCGAGATAGGGCTCGACACTGGCCGCCAACGCTGCCTGGTATTCCGGGCGATCGTAGAAAGGCGGCAGGATCTTCAGTGTCAATGGCAGCTGGTGGGCTTCGATCACCCGCCGTGCCTCGACGATAGCGGTGGTGGTGGTGCTGTCGGCGAATTGCGGATAGAGCGGCGCATAGGTCACCTCGCGGATGCCCTGGCTGGCCAGGCGCTTGAGCACCGACTCCACCGAAGGCTCACCGTATCTCATGCACAGCTCGACCGGGCCATGGCGCCAGAGGGGCCGCACGGCTTCCTGCAGGCGGCGGCTGAGCACGATCAATGGCGAGCCGTCGTCCCACCAGATCGACTCATAGGCCTCGGCCGAGGCCGCTGGCCGCTTGATCAGCACCAGCGACACCAGCAGCCGGCGCAGTGGCCAGGGCAGATCGACCACGTAGGGGTCCATCAGGAACTGGTTCAGATAGCGCTTCACGTCGGGAACGTGGGGCGAGTCGGGCGAACCCAGGTTGGCGAGCAGCAGAGCGTTGGCAGTCATCGTGAATCCTTGGCAGCGAGCAGGTCGGCCAGGGCCGTGTCCAGCTCGGGATAGCGAAAGACGTATCCGTCCGCGAGCAGACGCTCGGGACGGGCGCGCTGACCACCCAGCAGCAGGATGGACAGCTCTCCCATCAGGCGCAGGGCGAAGGTGGGAATCAGCAATCGCGCCGGGCGCCGCAAGGCCCGTCCCAGCGCCTCGGTGAAGTCCCGGTTGCGCACTGGCTCGGGGGCACAGAGATTATAAGGACCTTGGGCATCGCTTCGGTTGAGAAGAAAATCGATGGCCCCGATTTGATCCTGTAAATGAATCCAGGGCATCCATTGACGTCCGCTGCCCAGGCGCGCGCCGAGCCCGAAGCGGAACGGCGGCAACAGCCGCAGCAGGAAGCCGTCGTCGGCCGCCAGTACCAGCCCGGTGCGCAGATTGACTACGCGGATACCCAGCTTCTCGGCCTCGTTGGCCACCTGCTCCCAGGCCAGGCACAGTTCACCGGCGAAATCGGGGCCGGCCACGCTGTCGGCTTCACTCACCGGCTTCTCGCCACTGTCACCATAGAAGCCGATGGCCGAGCCCGACAGCAGTACCCTGGGCTTCTGGCTGCGCCCGCGCAGCCATTCGATCAGGCGCTCGGTGGTGTCGATCCGACTCCGCCAGAGTTCGGCCTTGCGACTACGGGTCCAGGGCTTGTCGGCGATGGGCGCTCCGGCCAGGTTGACCACCGCATCCAGGTGTTCGCCGTCCAGCACCTCCAGTTGAGCGATGCCGCGTACCTCTGGCCCGCATTCGCGCGCCACGCGGGTGGGGTCGCGGCTAAGGACGGTCAGCTGGTGGCCGGCGGCGGCCCATTGGCGGCACAGCGCGCGGCCGATCAGTCCGGTGCCACCTGTCAGCAGGATATGCATGTCGTCACTTCCTTCTCGTATTGCCCTGCCGCCCGTATGCATCTAAACGAAGGGAAGAGGATTGTTTGGTATGGTCGTGGGTCGAAAGATCCAGAACGGTTGCCAGTCGTAGCCGTAGAGCCCTTGCACGCGCAAACGTTCGACAAGGGCGCATCGTCAGACAAGCGAGGTCCATCATGACTGCCCCTATCGCCATCGTTGGCGCAGGAATAGCCGGACTTGCCGCTGCTCAAACGCTGATTCGCGCCGGGCAGCAGGTCCAGATCTTCGACAAGAGCCGCGGCAGCGGCGGCCGCATGGCCAGCAAGAGAAGCGAGGCCGGCGCCCTCGACCTGGGTGCCCAGTATTTCACCGCACGCGACCGCCGCTTCATCGACGCCCTCAACGAGTGGCGGCGGGCCGGCTGCGCAGCCGAATGGAATCCGGTGCTCTACCAGTACCGCGAAGGGCGCCTGAGTCCGTCCCAGGACGAACAACCCCGCTGGGTCGGGGTACCGCGCATGAGCGCCATCACCCGTCATCTGCTGGCCGATCTGCCAGTCAGCTTCGACTGCCGCATCACCGAGGTCTTTCGCGGTGCCCAGCACTGGCACCTGCTGGATGCCAGCGGCGAGACCCACGGCCCCTTCGCCCAGGTTGTCATCGCCATGCCGGCGCCCCAGGCCACTGCCCTGCTGTCCAGCGTGCCCAAGCTGGCGGCGACCGTGGCGGGGGTGAGCATGGAGCCGACCTGGTCGGTGGCCCTGGCCTTCGCCACGCCGTTGCAGACGCCGGTGGAAGGCTGCTTCGTGCAGGGTAGCGAACTGGACTGGCTGGCACGCAATCGCTGCAAGCCCGAGCGCGACACCACCCTGGACACCTGGGTGCTGCACGCCACCAGCGCCTGGAGCAAGGCGCACCTCGATGCCTCCAAGGAGGAGGTAATCGAACGCCTGCATGGCGCCTTTGCCGAGCTGATCGGCTGCCCGCTGCCGGCCCCCAGCTTTACCCTGGCGCATCGCTGGCTCTATGCCCGACCGGCGCAGCCGCACCAGTGGGGCGCCCTGGCCGATCCCGACATGGGCGTCTTCGTCTGTGGCGACTGGTGCTCCAGCGGTCGGGTGGAAGGAGCCTGGTTGAGTGGTCATGAGGCAGCGCAGCAACTCCTGGGCAGTTTGGACTAAGCGACGAAGCGCACGCCGTTTGTAACCTGCGGCGAATCTTTTGGTGTAGGCCCCTGTCGAAAGTTGCACGAAACTTGTACAAATAGAAAAACCTTGTACAAGAAAATACACGACAGGGGATCTCCATGCCTTATACCTCTCCCTCCAGCCTGCCCCGTCCGCGCCTGGGTATCAGTGCCTGCCTGCTAGGTGACGAAGTCCGCTACAACGGTGGACACAAGGAATCCCGGCTCTGTAGCCAGACCTTCGCCGAGCACTTCGATTTCGTCCGGGTCTGCCCGGAGATGGCCATCGGCCTCGGCACCCCGCGCGAACCCATCCGTCTGGTCGGCGACTCCCAGGCGCCACGCGCCGTTGGCACGCTCGATCCGAGCCTGGACGTGACCGCCGCCCTTACTGCCTATGGCGAAAAGATGGCGGGCGAACTCGCTGACCTGTCCGGCTTCATCTTCATGCAAAAGTCACCCTCTTGCGGCATGGAGCGGGTCAAGGTCTATCACGCCAACGGCCAGGGCAGCGAAACCGACGGCCGTGGCCTGTTCGCCGCCGCCATCATGCGTCTACGACCGGACCTGCCGGTCGAAGAGGCGGGTCGCCTGAACGATCCGGTCCTGCGGGAAAACTTCGTCACCCGGGTCTTCGCCCATGCCCACTGGCTGCAGCTGGTGCAACAGGGTCTGACGGCACGGGCCCTGCTGTCCTATCATTCGCGCTACAAGTACCAGCTCATGGCCCATGATGCTCATCGCGCTCGAGCCCTTGGGCAACTGGTAGGCAGCATCGGCCAGCGTAATCTCGATGAGCTGGGCCAGGAGTATTTCAGCGGCCTGATGGCTGCACTGAAGAAGTGCGCCACCCGCGGTACCCACTGCAATGTGCTCTACCATCTCTTCGGTTACCTACGCCGCGCACTGAGTGACAGCGAGAAGCAGGAGATGCAGCAGCTGATCGAGCAATACCATGAGGGCATCGTCCCCCTGGTGGTGCCCCTGACCTTGCTCAAGCACCACTTCCGCCAGCATCCGGATCGTTATGTGAACGAGCAGGCCTATCTACAACCGCACCCTGAACGTCTGAGTCTGCGAAATGCCATCTAGCGCCACCCCCTTGCCTTCACCGCCACGCGATGAAGAACAGGACTATCAATCGGCCCTGCACGAGGGCTGGCTACCCATCCGGGAAATTGCCCGGCGGACCGGGGTCAACGCCGTGACCCTGAGAGCCTGGGAGCGGCGTTACGGCCTGCTGGTCCCCAAGCGCACACCCAAAGGGCACCGGCTGTACAGCGAGGCCCACGTGGTCCGGGTGCAGCAGATCCTGGCCTGGATCGCCCGAGGCGTGGCGGTCAGCCAGGTCAAGGGCCTGCTCGATGAGCAGCGGCCGGCGGTGGTGCCCAGTGACACGCCCTGGCAGGGCATCCACCAGGAGATGATGGACGCCACTGGCCGACTCGCCTCGCGCGCCCTGGACGAAGCCTACAATCGCGCGGCTTCCCTCTATCCACCTCGGGTACTGCTGGACCAGTTGCTATCGCCCCTGCTGCGCGAGCTGGAGCGACTCAGCCAAGCCACCGACGATGGCCGTCTGCAGCAGGTGTTCTTTCAATCCTGGCTGCGCAGCAAGCTGGGCGCGCGGATCTATCACAGCCAGCACAACCTGCGAGGGGCGCCGCTGGTGTTGCTCAATCTCGACGATACGCCGATGAACGTCTCGCTCTGGCTCTGTGCCTGGTTGATCAGCGCAGCGGACTGCCCCGTCGAACTCATCGAGTGGTCGCTTCCCGTCAGCAACCTGGATCGCCTGGTCGAACGGCTCGATCCCAGAGCGCTGGTGCTTTGCCGCGACAGTCGCCCCGACAGCGAGCTGCGTCGTCAGCTGCAGGCCTTTGCCAATCGCCACGCCCGTCCCTGCCTGACGCTGGGCGCGCTGGGTGAATCCCTTACCGCCGATGCCGCACCGGCACGCGGTCCGGGTGAGGCCTTCGATCGCCTGCAGAGTGCCGGCTTGCTGCGTCAGGAACGCTATGCATGAGCCAGCTCGTCTGGTTTCGTACCGACCTGCGTACCCATGACCATCCCGCCCTGCATGCTGCCGCTGAACAGGGACAGGTCGTCGCCGTCTTTCTGCTGAGTCCTGCCCAGTGGCAGGAACATGACGAGGCTGCGGTCAAGGTCGACTTCTGGTTGCGCAACCTCGCCAAGCTGCGCGAGACGCTCAAGACATTGGGCATCCCTCTGCTGATCCGGCGTGCGGAGCGCTGGGAGCAAGCGCCCCAGGTGCTGCTCGACCTGGCCAGGGAACAGGGTCTCGAACATCTGCATTTCAACGACGAATACGGGGTGAACGAAGCCGCCCGGGATGACGCCGTGGCTGAGGCGTTCGAGGAGGCGGGCCTTACTGCCCACCGCTATCTGGACCAGACCCTGTTCGCCCCCGGTACGGTATTGACCAAGAGCGGTGGCTATTTCAAGGTCTTCGGGCAATTCAGGAAGACGTGCCTTGCGCGCCTGGAAACGGGCTTGCCGATGCCCCTGCCGGCGCCGGACCGGCAGCAGGCCGCCACCATTCAGGCGGATGAGCTGCCCACCGGGGTCGACGGCTTCGCCGAGACATCGCCCGAGGTGCGACAGCTGTGGCCAGCGGGTGAAGAGGCGGCGCTCCAGCGGCTGGAGGCCTTCATCCGGGACGATTTGGAGGACTATCACCAGGCCCGGGACATCCCGTTCGAACCGGGTACCAGTCAGCTGTCGGCCTATCTGAATGCAGGAGTGCTAACGCCACGGCAGTGCCTGCAGGCCGCGGTCAACGCCAACGACGGCCTGCTCAGTGGCGGTCGCCAGGGTGCGGCTACCTGGATCACCGAATTGTTGTGGCGCGAATTCTATCGCCATGTCCTGGTGGGCTATCCCTGGGTTTCGCGCAACCAACCCTTCAACCGGGACCTTGCCGCCCTGCCCTGGCGTGATGACCCCGAAGGCCTCGCCGCCTGGCAACAGGGGCGCACCGGCATTCCCCTCATCGATGCGGCCATGCGTCAGCTGCTGCAGACGGGCTGGATGCACAATCGCATGCGCATGCTGACCGCCATGTTCCTCTGCAAGAATCTGCTGATCGACTGGCGCGAGGGCGAGCGCTGGTTCATGCGCCATCTCATCGATGGCGACCTGGCCTCCAACAATGGCGGCTGGCAGTGGAGCGCCTCGACGGGTACCGATTCGGTACCCTACTTCCGGGTGTTCAATCCCCATACCCAGGCCATGAAGATCGATGCACGCGGTGATTATGTGCGCACCTGGGTGCCGGAGCTGGCCGGGCTCAGGGGCAAGGCCGTGCACACCCCGGGGGAGCGCTATCTGCCACCGCTGGTGGATCTGGGCGAAAGCCGCCAACGGGCGCTAGCCAGCTACCGCGGCATGGCGCGCAAGGCGGAAACGAAAAAGCCGGACTAGGTCCGGCTTTTTTCATACCAGCTCGGAATCAGAGCGTGTGGCTGTAGAACAGCGCATAGGACTCGATGCCATCGTTGGGCTGCTTGATGCCGGCGTTGGAATAGTGAGTCGCACGGATACCGACGCGCTGGGTATCGCCGATCTTCAGACCCAGGCCGATGCGGTCTTCGAAGTTGAAGGCCGACCCCAGGTCCTGCTCGCCGACCTTGGTGCTGGAGAATACGGCGACGCCGATACCGGCCTCGACGAAGGGCTTCACATGACCCTGGCCGAACTCGTAGACGAATACCGGGGCGAAGGACAGCGAATGCTGATCTGAAGAACGGCCATTGTCGCCTTCCCAGTAGGTGTAACCGGCGTCCCAATAACCGGTCAGGCGGCCAGTGGAGCTTTCCCACCAGCTCTTGTCCCAGTTCCAGCCGGCCCCGATGCGATAGGTCATGCCGTTCTGGCTGGTTGCCCCGACCGCACCAGTGAGCTCCACGGCCTGCACCGACGCCACTCCACCCAGCGAAAGCGCGGTGGCTACTGCGAAGGAAAGCAATTTGTTCATAAGAGTGCCCTTGTGAATGTTTCTAGTTTTTTCTAACCGCCAGCATTGACCCCGAAGTCGTGAAGGGGTTCACAGGCTTCGACTTTTTACCTACAGGGCTGAATGCTAGTCGCTGAACAGGGCTTTGGCGAGTGAAAAGGATGTGGAAACGTCAGACGAACGCCTGTACCACGGCCCCTTCCGGCCACAGCGGCGGTAGCACCGCCCTCAGCTCGGCGGGGCTGCCCGAGGTCCAGAGGCGCGTCGGCCCGGCCGGCCCGCTTGCCAGACGCCCCTCCAGCAGAAGGAGACTTTGCAGACGGCGCGCCACGGCGGCACCGGTGTCCACCAGGATGACCTCTGGCGGCACCAGCTCGGCCAGCAGGGGCCGCAGGAAGGGATAGTGGGTGCAGCCCAGGATCAGGGTGTCGCACTCCGCCGCCAGCAGCGGTTCGAGAAAACCCTGCAGCAACCTTCGGGTCTCGGGGCCCAGCAGATCGCCACGCTCGACTTGCTCCACCAGCCCCGGACAGGGCTGGGTCAGGACCTGAATGCCCAGGGCGAATCTGTCCAGCAAGGCGGCGAACTTGGCGCTCTGCAACGTTCCCGTAGTCGCCAGGACGCCGACCCGACCATTGCGGGTGGCCGCCGCGGCGGGCTTTACCGCCGGCTCCATGCCGACGATGGGCCACCGGGGATAGCGCTCGCGCAGATCGGCGACCGCCGCCACGGTAGCGGTATTGCAGGCCACCACCAGCGCCTTGGCCCCTTGTTCATACAGTCGCGCCGCAATCAGCTGGCAGCGCTCACGGATAAAGGCCGGAGTCTTTTCGCCATAGGGGATATGGCCGCAATCGGCGACGTAATGCAGGGTTTCCGCCGGCAATAGCCGCCTGATCTCCGCCAGCACCGACAGGCCACCGACGCCCGAGTCGAAGACCCCGACCGGTGCCTCGTCAGCCATGACGGGCGCCGCACACCGGGCAACCCGGATCGCGCTTGACCCGCAATTCACGGAAGCGACTGCCCGCCGCGTCCACCAGCAGCAGGCGACCGATCAGGGGTTCGCCGAAGCCGGCCAGCAGCTTGAGCGCTTCGAGCGCCTGCAGACTGCCGACCAGCCCTACCACGGGCCCGAGCACCCCGGCCTCGCTGCAACTGAGTTCGGCCTCGCTGCCCTCGCCATAAAGGCAGTGGTAGCAGGGACTGTCAGCGCGGCGCGGATCGAAGACACTGAGCTGGCCTTCCAGGCGAATGGCCGCGCCGCTGACCAGCGGACGCCCCGTGGCCACGCAGGCGGCATTCACCGCCGCTCGGGTGGTGAAGTTGTCCGAGCAATCCAGCACCAGATCCACCGCCGCGATTCGAGCCGCCAGGCTGTCGGCGTCCAGCGCCTCGCGCAGCGGCACCAGGCGCACCTCGGGATTGAGCGCCGTCAGCCGTTGCAGCGCGGAATCCACCTTGGTCTGGCCGATCAGGGTTTCATCGTGCAGCACCTGACGCTGCAAATTGCTCAGGTCGACCCGATCGAAGTCGGCCAGATGCAATTCACCAACGCCGGCTGCCGCCAGATAGAGCGCCACCGGCGATCCCAGGCCGCCAAGGCCGACGATGAGCACCTTGGCTTCTTTCAGCCGCAATTGTCCGGCGATATCGACCTGGGCCAGCAGGATTTGCCGGCTGTAACGCAGCAGTTCGCCATCGCTCAGCATGGCCAGCGGCCTCCGCTGATACGCTCGTGGCCGCCCAGATCATGGCGGCTCTCGACCTCGGTGAAGTCCTGGCGGGCCAGCAATTCCCGCACCGCGCCGGCCTGCTCGAAACCGTGTTCCAGCCACAGCCAGCCACCGGGATGCAGGTGGTCGGGCGCTGCCGCAATCAGCTCGCGGATATCGTCCAGGCCATCGGCTCCAGCGACCAGGGCGCTGCGCGGCTCGAAGCGCACGTCGCCCTCGTGCAGATGGCGATCGCTGCCGGCGATATAGGGGGGGTTGCTGACGATCAGCTCGAAGCGCTGCCCGTTCAGGGCGGCGAACCAGTGACTCTGCTGAAAGGTGACATTGCCCAGGCGCAGGCGCTCGGCATTGCGCTGGGCCAGGGCCACCGCCGCCGGGATGCGATCCACGCCGCTGACCTGCCAGCGCGGCCGCTCGTGAGCCAGGGCCAGGGCGATGGCGCCGGTACCAGTGCCCAGATCCAGCACCCGCACCTCGTCGGCCAGTGGCAGTGCCAGGGCAGTCTCCACCAGCACCTCGGTGTCGGGCCGGGGAATCAGGGTGTCGGCGCTCACTTCCAGATCCAGCGACCAGAAGCCCTGCTGGCCAAGGATGTAGGCCACCGGCTCACCTTGCTGGCGCCGCTCGAGGTCGGTCCGAAAGCGCGCCAGGGCCTCGCGCGGCACCAGCTTTTCCGGCCAGGTGCGCAGGTAGCTGCGCGGCTTGTCCAGGGCGGCGGCCAGCAGCAGCTCCACGTCGAGGCGGGCGCTGGGGGAGTCCGGTAGCTGGCTTTCGCGCAACAGGGCGCCGATGGTAGCCATGGGTCAGTCCCCCAGTGCGGCCAGCTGGTCGGCCTGGTATTCCTGCAACAGCGGATCTATGACCTGCTGGACATCGCCATTGACCACCTCGCCCAGCGAATAGAGGGTCAGGTTGATGCGGTGATCGGTCACCCGGCCCTGGGGGAAGTTGTAGGTGCGAATGCGCTCGGATCTGTCACCCGATCCCACCAGCAGCCGGCGGGTGTCGGACATTTCCTTGTGCGCCGCCGCATCCTGCTGGTCGTTGAGCTTGGCCGACAGCCAGGCCATGGCCTTGGCGCGGTTCTTGTGCTGCGAGCGCTCTTCCTGGCATTCCACCACGATGCCGGTGGGCAGGTGGGTGATGCGCACGGCCGAGTCGGTCTTGTTGACGTGCTGACCGCCCGCGCCGGAGGAGCGATAGGTGTCGACCCGCAGGTCGGCCGGATTGATCTCGATGGCCTGCTGCTCGTCGGGCTCGGGCAGCACCGCCACGGTGCAGGCCGAGGTGTGGATGCGGCCCTGGGACTCGGTTTCTGGGACCCGCTGCACCCGGTGCGCACCGGACTCGAACTTGAGCTTGGCGTAGACGCTGTCGCCTTCGACCCGGGCGATGACTTCCTTGAAGCCGCCGTGCTCGCCCTCGTTCTCCGAGAGCACTTCGAGGCGCCAGCCCTGGCGTTCGGCATAGCGCGAATACATGCGGAACAGATCACCGGCAAAGATCGCCGCCTCGTCGCCACCGGTACCGGCACGGATTTCCAGGAAGACGTTGCGGCCGTCGTTGGGATCCCGCGGCAGCATCATGCGCTGCAGCTCGTCTTCCAGTTCCTGCAACCGCGCCTTGGCGCTGGTCACCTCTTCCTCGGCCATCTCGCGCAGATCCGGATCGCTGTCCTTGAGCAGCGCCTGGGCGCCCTCCAGATCGACCTGCACCTTGCGGTATTCGATGAACGCCTGGCTGACCGGCTCGAGTTCGGCGTATTCCTTGGAATAGGCACGGAACTGGGTCTGGTCGCTGATGACTTCGGCGTCGCCCAACAGCGCGGTCAGCTCCTCGAAGCGGTCCTGCAGACCGTCGAGCTTGTGCAACAGAGAGGTCTTCATGTCTTGTCCAAACCCTCGTCGAGGGCGAAGAGTTCCTGAGCCAGGGTCAGCGCGTCGACGCGCCCCTCGGCGGATAATTTCTTGAGCTGCACGCTCGGTGCGTGCATCAACTTGTTGGTGAGACTGCGTGCCAGGGCCGCCAGGGCTTCCTGGGGATCGGCGCCATTGGCCAGCTGGCGCTGGGCGCGGGCCAGCTCATCGTCGCGAATCTGCTCGCCCTGCTGACGATAGGCGCGGACCACGTCAACTGCGGCGCGCTCGCGCAGCCGCTGCATGAAGTCCTCGACCCCGGCCAGCACCAGCTTCTCGGCCGCCTGGGCGGCGCCCTGGCGACTCTTGAGATTTTCCGCCACCACCTCGTGGAGATCGTCCACCGTATAGAGGTAGACGTCTTCCAGCTCGCTCACCTCCGGCTCGATGTCGCGCGGCACGGCGATATCGACCATGAAAATGGGCTTGTGGCGACGCTGCTTGAGCGCCCGCTCCACCGCGCCCTTGCCGAGGATCGGCAACTGGCTGGCAGTGGAGCTGATGACGATGTCACTGTTGACCAGTTCGTCGGGAATGTCGGCCAGCAGCACGGTATGGGCGCCGAATTCTTCCGCCAGGTGGCTGGCGCGCTCCAGGGTCCGGTTGGCAACGACGATACGCCGCACGCCCTGTTCATGGAGGTGACGGGCGACCAGGGTGATGGTCTCGCCAGCGCCGATCAGCAGCGCCTGGCTGCGGCTGAGGTCGCTGAAGATCTGCTTGGCCAGGCTGACCGCGGCAAAGGCCACCGACACCGGGTTCTCACCGATCGCGGTGTCGGTGCGTACCGCCTTGGCGGTGTTGAAGGTGGCCTGGAACAGGCGCCCCAGCAGCGGACCGACGGTACCGGCCTCGCGGGCCACGGCATAGGCCGACTTGAGCTGACCAAGGATCTGCGGTTCGCCCAGTACCATGGAGTCCAGCCCCGCGGCCACGCGCATCATGTGCCGTACCGCGGCCTCGTCCTGGTGCAGATAGATGCTGGCGCGCAAATCTTCCAGGGGGACCCGGTGGTACTGGGCAAGCCAGGCCAGCACGGCCTCCGCCAGACTGGGCTCCAGCTCCAGATAGAGTTCGCTGCGATTGCAGGTGGAGAGAATCGCCGCTTCGCGACTGTGGGTGGCCTGCTCCAGCTGGCGCAGGGCTTCGACCGTCTGCTCCGGAGTGAAAGCCACACGTTCGCGCACCTCAACCGAGGCGGTCTTGTGATTGATGCCGAGCGCGAGAAAGGCCATGGACGCAAGCAGTCGAACGGATAGGAAAGCCGGACATTGTCCTATGGGCGCGCGGTGGCGACAACCAGCAGCGACGAGACGTCGGACAATGGGTGTCATAGCCTGGGCAAATGAATCTTGCCGGACAAAAGGCGTCAACAGCCTCGACCACCGCACTTCTCGGCCGGCCGCTGCGCATGCGCGACGCGGCCACGGCGACTCTTGTGGCATGATGGACCGACTGTAAAAAGGCCGCCCCGACCCTATGACCAGATACCTTGCGCTGCTGACGACCGCCCTGCTGCTCGCCGGCTGCCAGAACCTCGGCCGTCAGCCGACGCCCGCCGCCGCCATCCCGCCGCCCACCGCCAAGACGAGCACGCCGCAACCGGCCGGCTCCTTTCGCGAAGACACCCTCTATGACCTGCTGGTCGGCGAGCTGGCGGGGCAGCGCAACCGGTTCGACATCGCCCTGACCAACTATGTCGAGCAGGCCAAGTCGACCCAGGATCCGGGCGTCGCCGAGCGTGCCTTCCGCATCGCCGAGTACCTGGGTGCCGATACCCCGGCACTGGAAACCGCGCAGATCTGGGCCCGCAATGCCCCGGACAACCTGGACGCCCAGCGTGCCGCCGCCATCATGTTGGCCCGCGCCGGTCGCTATGACGAGTCCATGGCCTACATGGAGCGCGTGCTCCGGGGCCAGGGTGACACCCACTTCGATTTCCTTGCCCTGTCCGCGGCGGAAACCGACGAGACCACCCGCGCCGGCCTGCTCAAGAGCTTCGATCGGCTGCTGTCCAAATATCCGCATAACGGCCAGCTGCTGTTCGGCAAGGCCCTGCTGCTGCAGCAGGACGGCCGCGCTGACGAGGCGCTGAAATTGCTGGAGCGCAATCCGGCGGCCAAGCGGGAAGTGGCCCCTTTGCTCCTGCGCGCGCGCCTGCTGCAAAGCCAGGACCGCAGCGCCGAGGCCCTGCCGCTGCTCGAAGCCGGCATCCGCCAGCATCCGGAAGATCGCCGCCTGCGCCTGGCCCATGCCCGGCTGCTGGTGGAGCTGGATCGCCTGGACCAGGCCAAGCGCGAATTCGCCGAACTGGTCGCCCAGTTTCCGGACGATGACGACCTGAGATTCTCCCTGGCGCTGGTCTGCCTGGAAGCCCAGGCCTGGCGCGAAGCCCAGATCTACCTCAAGGAACTGATCGACCGCGGCAGCCATGTGGACGCCGCGCACCTCAATCTGGGGCGCAGCTACGAGGAACTCGACCAGCCCGAGCAGGCGCTGGCCGAATACACCCAGGTCGGTCCAGGCACCGATTATCTGGCCGCCCAGCAGCGCCAGACGGAAATCCTGCTCGGTAGCGGCCGCATCGCCGAGGCCCGCCAGCGCCTGGCCGAAGCCCGCAAGCGCCAGAGCGAATACGCCGTGCCGCTCTATCTGCTGGAAGTCGAAGGCCTGGCCAGTGCCGACCAGACCGCCCTCGCCGACCAGACCGTGCAGCAGGCCCTGCAGCAGTATCCCAACGACCTCAACCTGCTCTATGTCCGTTCCATGCTGGCGGAAAAGCGGGGTGATCTCGGGCAGCTGGAAAGCGACCTGCGCTACATCATCGCCCACAACCCCGACAACGCCATGGCCCTCAATGCCCTCGGCTACACCCTGGCCGATCGCACGCCCCGGTTGGCCGAAGCGCGCCAGCTGATCGACAAGGCGCATCAGTTGAGCCCGGACGACCCGGCTATCCTCGACAGCATGGGCTGGATCCGCTATCGCCAGGGCCAGCTGGCCGATGCCGAACGCTATCTGCGGCAGGCCTACGAACGCTTCCCCGACGCGGAAGTGGCCGCCCACCTGGGCGAGGTGCTCTGGGCCCAGGGCAAGCACAGCGAAGCGCGCAAGGTCTGGCGCGTGGGCCTCGACGCCGACGCCGATGACGCCATCCTGCGCAACACCCTCAAACGCCTGACTGGAAGCGAAACCCTCCGATGATCCGCGCGCGTACCCTCTTCACCCTGCTCCTGCTCGCCCTGCTGGCCGGCTGCGCCAGCACCTCCCACCAGGAGGCCGTGGAAGGCCAGGGCAACGCCGCCCAATGGCAGGCTCATAAAAAACGTATCTCCGCCCTCGATGGCTGGCAGATCGACGGCAAGGTCGGCATCCGCGCCCCGCGCGACTCCGGCAGCGGCACCCTGTTCTGGCTGCAGCGCCAGGACTACTACGACATCCGCCTGGCCGGCCCCCTGGGTCGCGGCGCCACCCGCCTCACCGGTCGTCCGGGCGCCGTCACGCTCGACGTCTCAGGTCAGGGCAGCTATCAGGCCGACTCCCCCGAGGCCCTGCTGGAACAACAGCTCGGCTGGCGCCTGCCGGTCTCGCACCTGCTCTGGTGGGTGCGTGGCCTGCCGGCCCCGGACAGCCGCAGCCAGCTCACCCTGGACGCCGACAGCCACCTGGCGCGCCTGGTGCAGGACGGCTGGACCGTCGAATACACCCGTTACACCGAGCAGAACGGCTACACCCTGCCCGAGCGCCTCAAGCTCACCGGCAAGGATCTGGAAGTCATCCTGGTGGTGAAGAACTGGCAGCCGCGCGAGCTGGGCAAATGACCGTGGCGCCCGCCTTCACCCTGCCGGCGCCTGCCAAGCTCAATCTGTTCCTGCATATCCTCGGCCGCCGTCCGGATGGTTATCACGAATTGCAGACGCTGTTTCAGTTTCTCGACTGGGGCGACGACCTGGGCTTTGCCGGACGCGATGACGGCGAATTGCAGTTGCATGACGGCCTGCCGGGTGTCGCCCCGGAACAGAATCTCATCCTGCGCGCGGCTCGCCTGCTGCAGGAAGAAAGCGGTACCCGCCAGGGCGCCGACCTCTGGCTGACCAAGCGCCTGCCCATGGGCGGCGGCATCGGTGGCGGCAGCTCGGATGCCGCCACTACCCTGCTCGGCCTGAATCACCTCTGGGGCCTGGACGCCAGTCTCGATGACTTGGCCGCTCTGGGGCTGCGCCTGGGCGCCGACGTGCCGGTATTCGTCCGTGGCCAGGCCGCCTTCGCCGAGGGCGTGGGTGAAAAGCTCACCCCCGTCGCGCCGCCGGAACCCTGGTATCTCGTAGCGGTACCGCAAGTCTCTGTAAGTACAGCAGAAATTTTTTCAGATCCGCTGTTGACACGGGACACTCCCGCCATTAAAGTTTGCGCCGTTCTCAAGTGGTCAGGTCGAAACGACTGCCAGAGTACGGTCGAAAGGCGTTACCCAGAAATTCGTAACGCTTTGATCTTGCTAAACAAATTTGTTTCAGCTAGATTAACCGGCACTGGAGGTTGCATATTTGGAAGCTTTCCAAATAAGACCGAAGCTGATACAGTAGCTAGCCAGCTACCAGCATCACTTCCAGGCTTCGTAGCCAAAGGCAGCAACACATCAATGTTGCACCGGGCGCTGGCAAGCCTGACCAGAGAATGAGTACAGCTAGTACTCTGCAAGATACAGGGGCGTCGCCAAGCGGTAAGGCAGCAGGTTTTGATCCTGCCATGCGTTGGTTCGAATCCAGCCGCCCCTGCCATTTTCCTTCCAAGACCCACCTCAAGCCGCAGGAACTGCAGCGTGTCCAAGATGATGGTCTTCACGGGGAACGCCAACCCCGATCTGGCACGGCGCATCGTGCGCCAGCTGCACATCCCTCTCGGTGACGTCTCCGTCGGAAAATTCTCCGATGGCGAGATCAGCGTCGAAATCAACGAGAACGTACGAGGCAAGGATGTCTTCATCATCCAGCCCACCTGCGAGCCGACCAACGACAACCTGATGGAACTGGTGGTGATGGCCGATGCCTTCCGCCGCTCCTCGGCGACTCGTATCACCGCAGTCATCCCCTATTTTGGCTATGCGCGCCAGGATCGCCGTCCGCGTTCCGCGCGGGTCGCCATCAGCGCCAAGGTCGTGGCCGACATGCTGACCGTGGTGGGCATCAATCGAGTGCTCACCGTCGACCTGCACGCCGACCAGATCCAAGGCTTCTTCGATATTCCCGTGGACAACATCTACGGCTCCCCAGCCCTGGTGGATGATATCGAAGACCAGCGTTTCGAAAACCTGATGATCGTCTCCCCGGACATCGGCGGCGTGGTGCGTGCGCGTGCCGTGGCCAAGAGCCTGGGTGTGGACCTGGCGATCATCGACAAGCGTCGCCCCAAGGCCAACCAGTCGGAAGTGATGCACATCATCGGTGACATCCAGGACCGCACCTGCGTGCTGGTCGACGACATGGTCGATACCGCCGGTACCCTGTGCCACGCGGCCAAGGCCCTGAAGGAACACGGCGCCGCCAAGGTGCTGGCCTACTGCACCCACCCGGTGCTGTCGGGTCGCGCCATCGAGAACATCGACAACTCCGTGCTGGACGAACTGGTGGTGACCAACACCATCCCGTTGTCCGCCGCGGCTCAGGCCTGCAGCCGTATCCGCCAGCTGGACATCGCGCCGGTGGTGGCCGAGGCGGTACGCCGGATCAGTAACGAAGAATCCATCAGCGCGATGTTCCGTTAAGGAACAGCCGCTCTGGAAGCGCCCCGGAAGGTCGTGATGGCCTACCGGGGCTTTTTAGTCGGTAGGGCCGTAGAACTGGTCGCAAGTCTCGGTCTGCCGATTCCTTATCCTGGAGATTCACAATGGTTGATTTCACTCTGAATGCCGAAGTGCGTTCCGACCTGGGGAAAGGTGCGAGCCGCCGCCTGCGTCGTAACGCCGGTAACGTTCCTGCCGTGATCTACGGTGGCGACAAGGCCCCGACTTCCATCACCCTGGTCGGCAAAGACCTGGCCAAGATGCTGGAAAGCGAAGCTGCCTTCGCCAGCGTCATCACCCTGAAGGTTGGTGGCAGCAACGAAAGCGTACTGGTCAAGGCTCTGCAGCGTCACCCCTCCAAGGGCTACGTCATGCACGCCGACTTCCTGCGCGTCATCGCTGACCAGAAGCTGACCGCTCACGTCCCGCTGCACTTCATGAACCAGGAATCCTCCGTGGGCGTGAAGCAACAGGGTGGCGAGATCCTGCACACCATCAACGAAGTCGAAGTTTCCTGCCTGCCGAAAGACCTGCCGGAATTCATCGAAGTCGACATGGCCAAGGTCGCCCTGGACCAGATCATTCACCTGAGCGATCTGAATGTCCCGGCTGGCGTCGAGCTGGTGTCCCTGGCCCACGGCAGCGATCTGCCGGTTGCCAGCATCCACCTGCCGCGCATCCGTGAAGAAGCTGCTGACGGTGCCGAAGAAGGCGCTGCCGAGTAAGTTCTCGCACGCCTGAAAGAGAAGGGCTCCTGACATGACTGCCGTCCAACTGATCGTCGGCCTGGGTAATCCAGGCCCTGAATACGACCAGACCCGGCACAATGCAGGGGCCCTTTTCGTTGAGCGACTGGCAGCCGCCCAAGGCGCGAGCCTGGCTGTCGAGCGCAAGTATCACGGCCTCGTGGGGCGCTTTCGCCACGCGGGCAACGACGTTCGTCTGCTCATCCCCACTACCTACATGAACCGCAGCGGCCAGGCCGTGGCGGCACTCGCCGGCTTTTTCCGCATTCCGCTGGCGGCCATCCTGGTGGCCCATGACGAACTCGACCTGCCACCCGGCACCGCGCGCCTCAAGACCGGCGGCGGCCATGGCGGCCACAACGGGCTGCGCGACATCATCGCCCAGCTTGGCAATCAGAACGGTTTCCAGCGCCTGCGCCTGGGCATCGGCCATCCGGGCCACGCCAGCCTGGTCTCCAATTTCGTGCTGGGCCGCGCGCCGCGCAGCGAGCAGGAGCTGCTCGACAACAGCATCGACGCTGCCCTGGATGTCGTTCCGGAGCTGCTGGCCGGTGACCTGACCCGCGCCATGCAACGCCTGCACAGCCGCAAGGCCTGACCTACCCTACCCTCTTCCTTTTCTTCCGCGAGGACACACACCATGGGATTCAATTGCGGCATCGTCGGCCTGCCCAACGTCGGCAAGTCCACCCTGTTCAATGCCCTGACCCAATCTGGTATCGCGGCGGAAAACTTCCCTTTCTGCACCATCGAGCCCAACAGCGGCATCGTGCCCATGCCCGATGCGCGGCTGAACGCCTTGGCGGAAATCGTCAAGCCCGAGCGGGTGATCCCCACCACCATGGAATTCGTCGACATCGCCGGTCTGGTGGCGGGCGCCTCCAAGGGTGAAGGCCTGGGCAACAAGTTTCTCGCCAACATCCGCGAGACCGATGCCATCGCCCACGTGGTGCGCTGCTTCGAAGACGAGAACGTCATCCACGTGTCGAACTCGGTCGACCCCAAGCGGGACATCGAGGTGATCGACCTGGAACTGATCTTCGCCGACCTCGACAGCTGTGAGAAGCAGCTGCAGCGCGTCACCCGCAACGCCAAGGGCGGCGACAAGGAAGCCCTGGCGCAAAAGGCCCTGCTGGAAAAGCTGATCCCCCACTTCGAGGCCGGCAAGCCCGCCCGTAGCCTGCTGAAGGGCCTGGATGACGAGCAGAAGCGCCTGGTGCGCAGCTTCCACCTGCTGACCAGCAAGCCGGTGATGTACATCGCCAACGTCGCTGAAGACGGTTTCGAGAACAACCCGCACCTGGACGTGGTCCGCGCCATCGCCGAGGAAGAAGGCGCCGTGGTGGTACCGGTCTGCAACAAGATCGAGGCGGAGATCGCCGAACTGGACGACGACGAGGAAAAGCAGATGTTCCTCGAGTCCATGGGCATGGAAGAGCCGGGCCTGAACCGGGTGATCCGCGCCGGCTACGAGCTGCTCAACCTGCAGACCTACTTCACCGCCGGGGTGAAGGAAGTGCGCGCCTGGACCGTCCGCGTCGGCGCCACCGCGCCCCAGTCGGCCGCCGCCATTCACACCGACTTCGAGAAGGGCTTCATCCGCGCCGAAGTGGTGGCCTATGACGACTTCATCGCCTTCAAGGGCGAGAACGGCGCCAAGGAAGCCGGCAAGTGGCGCCTGGAAGGCAAGGAGTACATCGTCAAGGACGGTGACGTCATGCACTTCCGCTTCAACGTCTGAGTCACGGCGAACGCCAAGGCCCCCTCCTCACCGCAAGGTGGCGAGGGGGTTTTCTTTTGGGCGATCGCTTTGATGGCAGGGGTGCGACGCCACGGTCATGGGCTTACGGATTTGGCACAATGACGGCCACTCGATCGCCCGCGAAAGCCCGCCCGCTGCCTGGATGCCGCCATGAACTTCGAAGACCTGCGCCTGTTCGTCACTACCCTGAACGAGGGCAGCTTCACCGCCGCCGCCGACAAGCTGGGGCTGTCCAAGCAGTTCGTCAGTCGGCGGACCATGGCACTGGAGGAAAGTCTGGGGGTGCGGCTGCTCAATCGCACCACACGACGCCTGCAGGCGACCGAACTGGGCATGCTGCTCTATGAGCGGGCGGTGAAGATCCTCGAGGACGTCAACGACACCGAGGAGCTGTTGTCCAGCCGGCGGACCGTGCCCCAGGGCGTGCTGAGGGTCAGCGCGCCCATGACCTTCGGCACCCTGCACCTGAGCCCCCTGCTGCCGGACTTCCTCTCGGCCTATCCGCAGATCCGCCTCGAACTGGATCTCAATGACCGGGCGGTGGATCTGCTCGCCGAGGGCTACGACATGTCGATCCGCATCGGCACCCTGGCCGATTCCAGCCTGATCGCCAAGCGGCTGACCGAGATGCAGCTGGTGACCTGTGCCAGCCCGGACTATCTGCGCCAGGCGCCGCCGCTGATGGAGCCGGAGGATCTGGCCGGACACAGCTGCCTGCTCTATGGTCATGGCCGGCAGGTGGAATGGCGTTTCCAGCGTGGGGGCAAGCCGCTGGCGCTGTCCATGCAGGGTCAGCTCAGGGCCAACAACGGAGAGGTGGTAAGGGATGCGGCCATCGCCGGTCAGGGGATTGCGGTGCTGCCGACCTTCATCATCGGCGCGGCGCTGGCCTCAGGGGCGCTGGTGCAGGTGCTGGAAGACTTCGCCCTACCCAGCGCGGCGGTCTATGCGGTCTATCCCCAGCACCGCCAGTCGGCGCGCATCGTCCAGCTGTTCTCGGACTATCTGCGCGACCGGCTGACGGCGGCGCCCTGAGCACAGCGTTCAAGGCCGCGCAGCGGTACCATCAGGCAGGCGGGCATTGGTCCAACTGGGAATACCGCCCTCGACCGGGTAGCGCTTGGCCTTTTCTTCGTCCAGGTCCACACCGATACCGGGACGTTCATTGAGATAGACATAGCCGTGCTCGAAGACCGGGCTACCGGGAAAGACTTCGTAGAGCGCTTCGTTGAGCGGCGTCCATTCCTGAATGCCGAAATTGGTCGAGGCCAGATCCAGATGCAGGTTGGCGGCGATGCCGACCGGCGAGATGTCGCCCGGACCATGCCAGGCGGTACGCACGCCATGGAAGTCGGCGAAGATGGCAATCTTGCGGGCGGGTGTGAGACCGCCGACGCTACTGACGTGGCAGCGAATGAAGTCGATCAGGTTGTTTTCGATCAGCGGCTTGAATTCGTTGACGTTGGTGAAGAGTTCGCCCATGGCTAGCGGCGTCGAACTCTGGCCGCGAATCAACTTCAGCCATTCCAGCTGCTCCGGCGCCACCGGATCCTCCAGGAAGAACAGCTGGTGAGCCTCCAGATTCTTCGCCAGTTGTACGGCGGCGATGGGGGCGATGCGTTCATGGACGTCATGGATGAACTCCACGCCAAAGCCCAGGCTGCTGCGCAGGTGATCGAACAATTTTGGCACGGCGCGCACATAGGCGTCAGGATCGAAGTAGATGCCAGGCGTCTTTTCACGTGGCGAGCGCTTGGGCTGAATGTTGCGGGCCTTGGCCAGCTTGCCGGCGATCAGCTTGAGGTCTTCGGTACCGGAACCGCCGTACATGCCCATCTGGCAGCGCACGTGCTGATAACCTTGCTCCATTGCCGCGCGTACACTGTCTTCGACGGCGATTTCATCCTCGCCGTCGCAGTGGCGGTACAGTGGAATGCCATCGCGGCAACGGCCACCGAATAATTCGTACACCGGTAGACCCGCCACCTTGCCCTTGATGTCCCAGAGCGCCATGTCGATCCCGGAGAGGGCATTGTTCATGACCGGACCGTTGCGCCAGTAGCCGCTCACCGCCGCGGATTGCCAGATGTCTTCGATACGCCGCGCGTCCTTACCAATCAGAAAGGGCTTGAGGTACTGCTCGACAGCGGCCTCGACGGCAAAGATGCGCTGGGTAAAGGTCGCGCAACCCAGGCCATAGAGACCCGGCTGATTCGTCTCGATCTTGACCACTACCAGGTCGATGCCGCCCGGGGCGGTCAGAATGGTCTTTACGTTGGTGATCGTTAGGGCTTCCAAGGGACCTCCTAAGGGCGTCGTGGAGCGTCCTGCGCTTGCAGGGCGTCAAGATTGCTGCTCATGGCGTCGTTGAGGGTGCGCGCCGCGGCCTCGGCATCGCGATGCTTTAGGGCGAGATAGACCTGGATGTGGGCATTGACGCTTTCCAGGGTGATGCCCAAAACGCGATTGAGCTCTTCGAGGTAGTAGAGATACAGCGGACGGATCGCATCCATCGCGCGGATGAAGATCTTGTTGTGCGACGCCAGCGTGATGGCGTAGTGGAACTCGAAATCGGCCTGGGAGTAACGCGCATAGTCGTCCTTGCTCACCAGCATCCGATTGAGCGCCTCTTCCAGGCGCAGCAGATCCGCTTCGGTAGCATGGGTCACCGCCAGCGCCATGCAGCGGAACTCGACGGTTTCGCGAAACACCCTCATGTCGTCGAATTCGTCGCGCGACAGATGCATGATCGGCCGATTGTCGCTAGGCAAGCCGTGGCGAGCGAGATCCTCGATGACGAAGGTCCCCTTGCCCTGGTGGCTGACCACGATGCCCAGCCCGCGCAGGCGTTGCACCGCACTGCGTACGGTAACCCGGCTCACGCCGAAGGCCTGAATCAGCTCGCTTTCCGACGGCAACTTGCCGCCCGGTGGCCAGGTGCCCTCCTGAATCGTGCGCTTCATGCGCTCATAGATGGCGTCGACAGTGTTCTCGGTCGTCATGGATGACTGGGCTCGAAGCGGTAATTTGGACTTATATTATAGGCTGAAAAAAGGCTGTCCCATCAGCTAGCCTTCTAAAAACTTATCATATAAGTATTTTGGATAACCAGCCCTCTAGGGCTTATCAGGTCGATATTCGAAAAAAATATGGGCACCCAAGGCAGGCGAGGCATCTTGATACTTATATGATAAGCTGAGATAGTGAGGGTCAATAGAAAAACAATAGACACCCGAGAGGTATTCCTATGGCTTCCCTGTTCGATCTCAGCGGATCCACCGCCCTCGTCACCGGCTCGACCCGCGGGTTGGGTTTTGCCTACGCCCAAGGCCTGGCCGAAGCGGGCGCGCGCGTCATTCTCAACGGCACTCAGCCGCAACGCCTGCAAGCGGCCTTGGGCCGCCTGAGTGCGAGCGGTCACGATGCCCTGGGCGCCTGCTTCGACGTCGCCGACGAAAACGCGGTCGAAGCCGCATTCGCTGCCTGGGACGAGCAAGGCGTCGAGATAGACGTCGTGATCAACAATGCCGGTATCCAGCATCGGGAACCGCTGCTTGAGGTGTCCCTGGCCGACTGGCAGCGGGTACTAGACGTCAACCTCAATAGCGCTTTTCTGGTTGGCCGCGCCGCCGCGCGGCGCATGATCGCACGCGGGCGCGGCGGCAAAATCATCAACATCGGTTCGCTCACCAGCGAAGCGGCTCGGGCAACCGTGGCGCCCTATACCGCCGCCAAGGGCGGCGTGAAAATGCTGACCAAGGCGATGGCCGCTGAATGGGCCGAATTCGATATCCAGTGCAACGGCATCGGCCCCGGCTACATCCTGACCGACATGAATGCCGCGCTGGTCGAGAATCTGGAATTCGATCGCTGGGTCAAGGCCAGCAATCCGACCCATCGATGGGGCAAACCGGAAGAGTTGGTGGGAACCGCGGTGTTCCTGGCCGCGCCCGCCTCGCGCTATGTCAACGGGCAGATGGTGTACGTGGACGGTGGCTGGCTGGCCACGCTCTAGCCCCACCGCCGCCTCGCACCCTCTCGTCTAACCCGACAATGCACAAGAAAGGGCGATTCATGAAACCGACTCGCGCGCGTCTGTGGATCTTGGCCATGTTGTTTGTGGTCACTGCCATCAACTACATGGATCGGGCCAACTTGGCGGTGGCCGGCTCGGCCATCCAGGCCGAATTCGGTCTGACCGCCACTCAACTCGGCCTGCTGTTTTCCACCTTTACCTGGTTCTATGCCATGAGCCAGATTCCGGTGGGCTACCTGCTCGATCGCGTCGGGCCACGACTGCTCTACGGCTACGCCATCATCCTCTGGAGTCTGTTCACCCTGCTGATGGGCTTTGCCTCCCATCATCTGTTCGCCAGCGCTGCCGCCTCCTTTGCCATGCTGCTGGTGTGCCGCGCGCTGGTTGGGGTGGCCGAAGCGCCGTCCTTTCCGTCGAACACCAAGATCATCGCCACCTGGTTTCCCGATCACGAACGCGCACGGGCCACGGCCACCTACTCCAGCGCCCAGTACATCGGCCTGGCCGTGCTGACGCCGGTGCTCTCCTGGATCGTGCTGACCTGGGGCTGGGAGGCGTCGTTCTATATTTCAGGGGCAGTGGGCATCGTCTTCGGGATCTACTGGCTGATGGCCTACCGCGATCCGCGCGAGAGCACCCGGGTCAACGCGGCTGAACTGGAGCACATCCGCGCCGGTGGCGGCGACGCCCAGGTGCCGGGCAACCGCAAGACCAAGGTGAGTTGGCGTGACATCGGCTACCTCCTGCGGCAGCGGACACTGTGGGGCCTTTTCATCGCCCAGTTCGCCGCGTCCTCGACGCTGTACTTCTTTCTGACCTGGTTCATCGTCTACCTGGAGAAAGGCCTGGGCCTGACCATCGCCAAGGCCGGCATAGGCGCCATGTTTCCCTACCTCATGGCCATGTGTGGCGTGCTCTGCGGCGGAGTGCTCAGCGATTTCCTGCTCAAGCGTGGCCATTCCCGCACCCTGGCGCGCAAGCTGCCCGTCATGCTCGGACTTGCGGTGACCACCAGCATCTGCCTGGTCAACTTCTTTGAAGACCAACCCGTCATCGCCATCGCCATCCTCTCGTTGGCGTTTTTCGCCAATGCCTTTTCCAATTTGGGCTGGGTGGTATGCAGCGATGTGATACCGCGCCATCTCATCGGCACGGTGGGCGGCTTTCTCAACGTCTTCGGCAATCTGTCAGGCGTCGTCAGCCCCCTGGTGATCGGTGTGCTGCTCGAACGTACCCACAGCTTTCAATACGCGATGTTCTATATCGCCGGCGTGGCCCTGGCCGGCCTGCTGGCCTATTGCTTCCTGGTCGGGCGCATCGAGGTGATCGCCCTGCCGGAACAGCGCAAGACCGCTGCCGACACCGGCCCATCCGGACTTCGCCCTTCATCCCAGACCCCAGGAGGCTGATCATGGCGCTGCAAACGATAGACAACCAGGCGTGCGTGGCCCACGGCGCCAAAGACGTGCGCGTGGAAACCCAGCAACTGAGCTTCGATCCCGCGACCCAGGTGCTGGTAAGAGTCGCCCGTGGAGGAATCTGTGGTTCCGATCTGCACTACTATCAGCATGGCCGGGCCGGGATGTCGATTCTCAAGCACCCACTGGTACTTGGCCACGAATTCGTCGGGGTAGTGGAACAGATACCGCCCTTGAATGGCCTGGACCTGCATGTCGGGCAGCGTGTCGCTATCAATCCCTCGCAACCGTGCAACGCCTGCACGCTGTGTCTACAAGGCAAGCGCAACCTCTGCCGCCGGATGAAATTCATGGGTAGCGCGCAGTTCGATCCCCATGTCGATGGCGGCTTTCGCGACCGGGTGGCCGTGTCGCCACACCAGTGCATCGCCTATGCCGCAGCGGCGCGTGACGAGGTGATGGTGTTCGCCGAACCGCTGGCGGTGGCACTCCACGCCGTCACCCAGGCCGGTGATTTGCTGGGCAAGCGGGTGCTAGTGACCGGCTCTGGCCCCATCGGTTGCCTGGTGATGGCGGTCGCGCGGCTGGCTGGCGCCAGCGAAGTGATAGGTACGGACGTCAGCGAGCGCTGTCGCGAACTGGCGCAGGCCATGGGCGCCGACCGGGTGGTCGATCCGCTGGACCAGAATGCGGTAGCCGCCTGGGAGGCTGACGGCGGCTATTTCGACGTGACCTTCGAAGCCTCGGGGGCGCCCGCGGCCATTGCCTCCACCGTTCAGTTCACCGCGCCCAAGGGCCGCATCGTGCAGCTGGGCATGGGCGCCGCTCGGGTGGAATTGCCGCTCGGTGCCCTGCTGGTAAAGGAGATCGAACTCGTCGGCTCCTTTCGCTTCATCGACGAATTCACCACGGCGGTGCGTTGGCTGGAAAGTGGCAGACTCGACCCCTTGCCACTGCTCTCGGCACAGTTTCCGGCACAGGACATTACCGCTGCCCTGGAGCTTGCTGGCGACAAAGCCAAGGCAGCCAAGGTCCAGTTGGTGCTCGGCTAGGATGGAACGACCGCTACCTGGCTGCAATTCTCCGACGGCGATCCGAGCCGCTGGCTGATCGGCGCCACTTGCAGGCGAACACCGCGGCGCTGGATTTGCCAGCGCATACCCTGCATGCGATTCATGCCCGGGTTTGGCGCTGGCGCAGCAGGAACAGGCCCCAGACCGCCAGCGCCGTGGCCGCCAGCAGGCAGCCGGCCAGGCTCACGCCGGTCCAGCCGAAGTGCTCGTACAGCCGCGCCGACAGCAGCGAGCCCAGGGAGCCGCCAAGGAAGTAGCCGGTCATGTAGCCGGCGTTGAGGCGGCTGCGGGCTTCCGGACGGAGGCGGTAGACCACGTTCTGGTTGCTGACGTGGCTGAGCTGCACCGCGAGATCCAATACCAGGATGCCGAGCAGTAGCGCCGCCAAGGACGTCTGGGCGAAGGCCAGGGGCAGCCAGGCCAATACCATGGCCGCCAGGCCGATACTGGTGGCGAGACCACCCTTGCCCTGGTCGGCCATGCGCCCGGCCAGGTTGGCGGCCAGGGCGCCCACCGCGCCGGCGAGACCGAACAGGCCGATGGTACCGTCGCTGAAGCCATAGGGCTCGGCGGCCAGCAGAAAGGCCAGGGGCGTCCAGAACACCGCGAAGACGGCGAAACCCAGGCAGCCCAGCAGGGTACGCAGGCGGTGCAGGGGTTCGTCGCGCAAGAGCACGAACACCGAGCCCAGCAGGCGCGGATAGCTCAGGCCCGCCGACTGCTGATAGCGCGGCAGTGCCAGGCGCAGGGCCAGGGCGGTCGCCAGCATCAGGCCAGCCGCTACGGCGTAGACGGTGCGCCAGTCGCCCAGGGAGGAAAGCGCCCCGGCCACGGTGCGCGCCAACAGGATGCCGAGGATGAGGCCACTCATCACCGTGCCCACCGCCCTGCCCCGCTGCTCCGGCGCGGCCAGGGTGGCGGCGAAGGGCACCAGCACCTGGGCCACTACCGAGAAGAGCCCGGTCATGGCGGTGCCCACTAGCAGCCAGGTCAGGCTGGTGGCGGTGGCGCTCAGGGCCAGGCCGGCGGCGGCGATCACGCTCATGGTCACGATCAGCCGGCGCCGCTCCAGCAGATCGCCGAGGGGCACCAGCAGCAGGAGACCGGCGGCATAGCTGAGCTGGGCGGTGGTGACGATGCTGCCCGCCTGGGTGTAGCTCAGGTCGAAGCGCTGGGCGATGGTGTGCAGCAGCGGCTGATTGTAGTAGTTGCTGGCCACGGCGATGCCGGTGGCGACCGCCATGAGCAGGGTCAGCCAGCGGCTGAGGGGTGGCGTGGGAGTCGACATCCGCAGGGTCCGGGGAGGGAAAGGCCGATCAGTATCGGACAACAACAGCTATCGGTTAAATGAATCGTTAAGATAATCCCGATCTCATTTCAAGATAGAACCCATGAATCTCAAGCAGTTGGAGTTCGCCGTCGCCCTGGCCGAGGAGCGCCACTTCACCCGGGCCGCCGAACGCTGCCACGTGGTGCAGTCGGCGCTCAGCCACCAGATCGCCCGGCTGGAGGCCGAGTTGGGCGCCACCCTGTTCGAACGCCTGCCGCGCCAGGTACTCGTCACCCCGGCGGGCGAGGCCCTGCTGGTCCATGCCCGTCAGGCGCTAGCGGCGGTGGAAAGGGCGCAGCAGGACGTGGCCGCCGCGGTCGGCACCATTCGCGGCACCCTGACGGTCGGCCTGATCTCCTCGGTGCCCCGCCTGGATATCGTCGAGTTGCTGGCCACCTTCCATGCCCGCCATCCTCAGGTGGACATCCGGCTGCGCCAGGACAAGAGCGAGACGCTGCTGGCGGCGGTGCGCGAGCGGCAATTGGATTTCGCCCTGATCGGCCTGTCCCGCCAGGTGACCCTGGAGGCGGTGGCCAGCCGTCTGCTGCTCAGCGAGGAGCTGGTGGCGGTGCTGCCGGCAGGACACGTTCTGGCCAGACGCGAGCGACTCTCTCTGCATGAGCTGATGGATCTGCCGTTGGTGGACCTGCCCGCCGGCAGCGGGGCGCGGCGGCAGACCGATGAGGCCTTCGCCGCCCTGGGCCTGCCCCATCGCGTGCGCTTCGAGACGAGCAATATGCAGCTGCTGGAACGCTTTGTCCGTCGTGGGCTGGCGATCGGGCTGGTGCCTCACAGTATCGCCATCACCTTCGTGGGTCTGGCCCAGGTACCGGTCAGCGATGCCCCGCAGCGTAACGTCCATGCGATCTGGTCGCCGTTGCCGACACCGGCGGCGCGGGAATTCTTGCGGGTATTGGAAGAAGCCTTGGTGGACTAGCCTTCGCTCACCGGTATACGGCGGACGAAAGTCCCTACCCGCCAGGCCAGTTGTTCGCCCTGGCACTGCACCAGCAGATTGCGCACTGGATAGGACTGACCGGCGACGCTGGCCTCGGCCTGGGCTTCGCTGGCGCCATCGAGGTGGTTGCGGGCAAGGACCTGGTAGCTGCCGGTGGGACAGCGCGCGGCCGCCTCGCCGGCGCAGCCGGACCAGCTGCCGAACACCCCGTTGCACTGCACCAGGTAGGCCGTGTGGCCGTCCTTGAGATAGGCGTTGTGTGAACTGGCGCAACCGGCCAGCAGGGCGAGGAAGCCGGCGCAGGCCAGCAGGCGAAGGGCATTGCGGAAGGTGACGAGGTTCATGGGAGGGGCTCCGGAAGACATGCAGCCATCCTAGAAAGCCAACCCCTTCGCCAATAAATCGTACCGGCGGATAGCGCTTATCGATGCCGCTGATAGCCCGAATCGCTAGGACGTCTCGCCCATGAATTTGACGATCTCGCCGCGCAGCCAGCGCTCTCCTGGGTCCAGGTCTTGAGCGGCGCGCCAGACCAGCGACAGCTTCGCCGGAACGATGGGAAACGGCGGTTCCTCGATGCGCAGACTGCCACTGGCGGCCAGCGCCTGGGCGGCATAGTCGGGCACTGTGGCGAGCAGGTCGCTGCCCGCCAGCAAGGCGCCGAGACCGTTGAAATGGGGCACGCCCAGGGCCACCTTGCGGCTGCGCCCGAGGCGCGCCAGGTCGTCGTCGATGTTGCCGCAGAGATCGCCGGACATCGACACCAGCACATGGGGCCGCGCGCAATAGTCATCCAGGGTCAGGGGCGCGGGATCGCGGTCGGCGCGCACCACCAGGGCGCGGATGTGCCTCAGGGTGCGGCACTTGGCGTTGGCCGGCAGCTGGGTGGTGTAGCTGATACCCAGGGAGACTTCGCCACTGGCCAGCAGGCCGGGCAGCAGCAGGAAGTTGGCGTTGCGCACCACCAGCACGCAGTGTGGCGCCACCTCGCGCAGGTGGGCCAGCAGCGGCGGCAGCAGGCCGCACTCGACATCGTCGGACATGCCCAGGCGAAAGACCGCACGGCTGGCACCGGGATCGAAGTCGTCGACCTCGCTGAGGGCATTGGACAGACCGTCCAGGGCCGGTTGCAGACGGGCGAGGATGGCCAGGGCGCGCGGCGTGGGTTCCATGGTGCGGCCACTGCGCACCAGCAGCGGATCGTCGAAGAATTGCCGCAGGCGCACCAGGGCGGCGCTGATGGCCGGCTGGCCGAGAAAGAGTTTTTCCGCGGTGCGGGTGAGATTGCGCTCGTGCATCAGGCTTTCGAACACCACCAAGAGGTGCAGGTCGATGCGGCGCAGGTCGTTGCGGTTCACGGCGTCCCTCCGCGAAGGTCTGGCAGGGATGGTCCGGCGCCGAGGGAGGCGCCGGACCATCGTTCCCCTTACTTGGCGGACAGCTTGGCGTAGCTGGTCATCAGGTTGCGGTAGTTGGGGATGTGGTTGGACAGCAGGGCACCCAGGCCCTCGATGTCGTTGCGCCAGTCGCGGTGCAGTTCGCAAGCGACGCTGAACCAGTTCATCAGTTGCACGCCGGCGGCGCTCATGCGCGCCCAGGCAGCCTGCTGCACGGTCTTGTCAAAGGTGCCGGAGGCATCGGTCACCACGAAGACGTCGAAGCCTTCGGCAATGGCCGCCAGTGCCGGGAAGGTCACGCAGACATCGGTCACCACGCCGGCGATGATCAGCTGCTTGCGGCCGGTGGCCTTGATGGCGGCGACGAAGTCTTCGTTGTCCCAGGCGTTGATCTGGCCGGGCCGGGCGATGTACGGCGCCTCGGGGAACAGCTCGACCAGCTCGGGCACCAGCGGGCCGTTGGGGCCCTGCTCGAAGCTGGTGGTGAGGATGGTGGGCAGGCCAAAGAACTTGGCGCTGTTGGCCAGGGCCAGGACGTTGTTCTTGAAGTCGCTGGGGGTGAAATCCTGGACCAGCGAGATCAGACCGGCCTGGTGGTCGATCAGCAGGACGACGGCATCGTTCTTGTCGAGACGGTTGTAGGGCTTGCTCATGGTGGAGTCCTCGGGGGAGTGGTGGTACTTGGGGGTGAAGGGCGGCGTCAGGCGCCGCCCAGGAGATGACGGATGGCGATGGGTACGTCAGGGGTCTGGTACTGCCGCGCCGCCGCTTCCAGGCGCTGTTCGCCCTGGGTGACGCGGTGGTGGTGGCGCAGGTGCTCCAGCCAGGATTCATCGCAGAAGAATTCCTGCCAGCGGCGTGGTTCGGCGCTGTCCTGCAGCAGGGCCCAGGAGAAGGCACCGTTGCGCCGGCGCATGGCGCCGACCGCCTGCATCGCCTGGCGAAAGGCCGGACCATGCTCGGGGGCGATGTCGTACTCCAGGGTGACCATCACCGGACCGCGTTCGCGATCCAGGGAGTCGTCGAGGATCGGCGCCGGCCAGTGCAGCGAAGGGGCGATGTCGGCCGCCGGGGTGACCGGCAGACGCAGGCGCCAGGTCAGCCCGATCCCGGCCAGCAGCACCCCGGCCGCCGCGCTCAGCGCCAGACTCAGGGAGAAGTGACTGGCCAGGGCGCCCCAGAGCAAGCCGCCCAGGGCGCTGGTGCCAAAGAACACCAGGATGTAGACGGCCAGGGCACGGGCGCGCACCCAGCCGGGCACGGCGGTCTGGGCCGCCACCTGCAGGCTGGAGAGCACGGCGATCCAGGCCAAACCGCTGACCAGCATGACCGGCAGCAGCCAGGCGAAGTCGCGAATCCAGGCCAGGCCGAGCAGCACGCCGGCATAGAGCGCACTGGCACCGGCCACCAGCAGGTCGCTGGACAGCCGTTCGCGCAGCCGCGGCAGGAGCATGGCGCCGCCGATGGCACCCAGGCCGACGCACCCGAGCAGGATGCCGAAATCCAGGGCGGTGCCCTGCAGAGCCTGGCGCACCAGCAGTGGCAACAGGGCCATGCCGGCGCTGGCGCCGAGGAAAAACGCGGCGGTCCGGGCCAGCACCACCTGCAGCTGGAGCGAGCTGCGGGCATAGCGGAGGCCGACCCGGACGGCGCCCAGGAGGCGCTCCGCGGGCAGCACGGCGGCTGCAGGTTGGCGTCGCCAGGTCAGGAGCGCGACGATCACGGCAAGGAAGGAAACGGCGTTAAGGGCGAAGGTCAGCCAGGGGCCGGCCAGGCTGACCAGCACCCCGGCGAGCGCTGGGCCCAGGGCGCGGGCCACGTTCATGCCCAGGCTGGACAGGGCGATGGCCGCCGGCAGCTCGCGCTTGTCCACCAGCTCGGGCGTCAGCGCCGACCAGGCCGGTAGCATCAGCGCCGTGCCCACGCCCATGGCCAGGGTCAGCCCCAGGAGCAGCGGTACGGTCATCCAGCCGGCCAGGGTCAGCCCGGCCAGAGCCAGGGCCATCGTGGCCATCCACAGCTGCACGCCGAGCAGGTAGCGGCGGCGGTCGACGATGTCGGCCAGGGCACCGGCCGGCAGTGCCAGCAGGAACATCGGCAACGCTCCCGCCACCTGGACCAGGGCCACCGCCAGGGGACTGGCCGACAGCGAGGTCATCAGCCAGCCGGCGCCTACCTCGTGCATCCAGGTACCGATGTTGGACGCGATGCTGGCCAGCCACAGCCAGCGAAAGGTGCGCTGGCGCAGGGGCTGCCAGGGCGAGGCGGTGTTGGGAGTCAGGGCGGCGGCGGTCATGGCGGACGCTCCTCAGAAGCTGAAGCAGGAGCAGCCGAAGGCGCCCCAGAAGCCACTGAAGTCGCTCACCGGCACCTGGCTCTGGCGCGCCCGCTCATGGCCGTGACCATGCACGGAACAGGCGCCGGCGCACTGGTGCACGGCAGCCTGCAGGGGCGCGCCAGGCTTCCAGTGGCCGGGCACCTTGACCACGGGCGACCAGTCCGGCGTGACCGGCAAGGGCGCCGGGCCGAGGCGATCGAACTCCTCGGCACCATGGACGATGCGGCCGCCGACCACGGTCAGCACCGACTCCAGGTGCTTGATGGCCTCTTCCTCGACGGTGAAGAAGTCCGCCGAGAGCACTGCCACGTCGGCCAGCTGGCCCACCCGCAACTGGCCCTTCCGGCCCTGTTCCGAGGAGAACCAGGCACTGCCCTGGGTGAACAGCTGCAGGGCGGTGGCCCGCGGCAGGCCCTCCTGATAGAGCGCCAGGCCGCCGACGGTACGGCCGCTGACCATCCAGTACAGTGAGGTCCAGGGGTTATAGCTGGAGACGCGGGTGGCATCGGTCCCCGCCCCTACCGGTACGCCTTCGGCGAGCATCCGCTGGATCGGCGGGGTCTGCTCGGCGGCCTTGGCACCATAGCGGTCGACGAAGTATTCGCCTTGGAAGGCCATGCGGTCCTGGATGGCGATGCCGCCGCCGAGGGCCTTGACCCGCTCGATGTTGCGCGGACTGATGGTCTCGGCGTGGTCGAAGAACCAGGGCAGCCCGTTGAAGGGCACGTCGCGATTGACCCGCTCGAAGACGTCGAGCATGCGCGAGATGGATTCGTCGTAGGTGGCGTGCAGGCGGAACGGCCAGCGTTGCTCCACCAGGTGGCGCACCACGGGCTCCAGATCGGCCTCCATGGTGGACGGCAGGTCAGGACGCGGTTCGAGGAAGTCTTCGAAATCGGCCGCCGAGAAGGCCAGCATCTCGCCAGCGCCGTTGTGTCTCAGGAAGTCGGTGCCCTGGTGCAGGGTGACGCTGCTGGTCCAGTTCCTGAAGTCGGCCAGCTCTTCCTTGGGCCTCTGGGTGAAGAGGTTGTAGGCGATGCGTACGGTGAGCTGGTCGGCATCGGCCAGCTCCTGGATGACCTGGTAGTCGTCCGGGTAGTTCTGGAAGCCGCCGCCGGCGTCGATGGCGCTGGTCAGGCCCAGGCGATTGAGCTCACGCATGAACTGGCGGGTGGAGTTGACCTGGTATTCCAGCGGCAGCTTGGGCCCCTTGGCCAGGGTGGCGTAGAGGATCATGGCGTTGGGCCGGGCGATGAGCATGCCGGTGGGCTCGCCCCGGGCGTCGCGCTGGATCTCGCCGCCTGGCGGATTGGGCGTGTCCTTGGTGTAGCCCACGACACGCAGGGCGGCGCGGTTGAGCAGGGCCCGGTCATAGAGGTGCAGGATGAACACCGGGGTGTCCGGCGCGGCCTGGTTGAGCTCTTCCAGGGTCGGCAGACGGCGCTCGGCGAACTGGAATTCGTTCCAGCCGCCCACCACCCGTACCCATTGGGGCGCCGGGGTGCGCTCGGCCTGGTCCTTGAGCATGCGCAGGGCGTCGGCCAGCGAGGGCACGCCTTCCCAGCGCAGCTCCAGGTTGTAGTTGAGGCCACCGCGGATCAGGTGCAGGTGGGAGTCGTTGAGGCCCGGGATGGCGCGGCGACCGCGCAGGTCGACCACCTGGGTGCCCGGGCCGCGATGGGCCATGACGTCGCTGTCGCTACCCACGGCAAGAAAGACGCCGTCCTTGATGGCGACCGCGGTCGCCTCGGGGCGCTCGGGATCGACGGTGTGGAGCTTGCCGTTGTGCAGGATCAGATCGGCGTGTTGCATGTGGCCTCCGGGACCAGGATCAGAAGTCCGGGCGCAGGGCGCCCGGGAAGGCTCAGCCGGCGACGAAGGCCAGCAGGTCGCGGTTCAGCTGCTCGGCGTGAGTCACCGCGAAGCCATGGGGCGCGCCGGCGTATACCTTGAGCTCGGCGCCGCGGATCAGCTCGGCGGCCAGCTTGCCGGTGGTCGCGAAGGGCACCACCTGGTCGGCGTCGCCGTGGATCACCAGGGTCGGCACGTCGATCTTGGCCATGTCCGGACGGAAGTCGGTTTCCGAGAAGGCGGTGACGCAGTCGACCGTGCCCTTGAGCGAAGCCAGCAGGGCGATGTTGAGGGTCTGGGTGAAAACGCCTTCGGAGACCTGCTGGCCCTGGTTGGTGCCATAGAACACCGGGGCGAAGTCAGCCAGGAACTGGGCGCGGTCCTTCAGCAGACCGCCGCGGATACCGTCGAAAACGCCTTGGTCGACGCCCTGGGGGAAGTCCGGCTTCTGCCCGAACAGCGGCGTGACGGCGCCGAGCAGCGCCAGCTTGCCGACCCGCGCCGAACCGTGGCGCGCCAGGTAGCGGGTGACATCGCCACCGCCCATGGAGAAGCCCACCAGGGTGACGTCGCGCAGATCCAGGTGCTCGATCAGCTCCTTGATGTCGTCGGCGAAGGTGTCGTAGTCATAGCCATTCCACGGCTGGCCGGAGCGCCCGAAACCGCGCCGGTCGAAGGCGATGGCGCGATAGCCATGGCTGGCCAGATGGTGCATCTGGTAGTCCCACATGTCGGCGTCCAGCGGCCAGCCGTGGCTGAACAGCACGGGCTTGCCACTGCCCCAGTCCTTGAAATAGATCTCGACGCCGTCGCGGGTGGTGAAGGTGCTCATGGCTGCTCGCCTCTGTGGGTGGAAGGAGTGAAAAAGGCGCCCGAGCGGGCGTTGAGCCAGGGCGCGCACAGGCGGCTCACCCTCGGCATGATCAGGAACACCACCAGCGGCACGATGCACAGGGTGATCAGCAGGTTGCTCGGCACAGTGCCGGCCAGCACGGGATAGCGCGCGAACAGCGGCTGCCACAGCGGCGGGATCAGCATGGTCAGAGGGGCGATGACCAGGTAGGTCAGCACCGCCTGCTTCCAGGCCGGCGGCTGGCGCACCCCGGGGCGCGGCGGGTTGAACCAGAACTCGGCGTCGGCATGCACTTCGGGCGCATCGGCTCCGTGCAACAGCGGCGCCACCTCGGCGATCAAGGCCTGGCGCTCTGGTGAGGCCAGCCAGGCCTGCAGCCGCTCGACGTCGGCGAAGCGCACCAGGGTAGTGAAGGCAGCGCCTGCCTCGACCGGCGGGATGACATCCACACCGAGATGGCCACAGGCGTCACGGGCAGCGGTGACCGCGCGCTGCAGCCAGCGCTGATAGGCGTCCTGTTGGTCGGCCAGAGGCTGGTGGCGGATCACCAGGGTGACGATGCGACTGTGCGCCTGGTGCAGGTCCTGTCCAACCGCGGCACTCACGACAACGCCCTCGCGAAACCCGCGTGAGCCGCATGACGCCCGCTCAGCCGCGCCTCCAGCGAATAGTGACCCGGCCCGGTGAGCGCCAGGGTGCCGAACAGCACCAGCAGCAGCCAGCCGAACTGGCCCTGCTCCAGAGACCACTCGGGGTGCACCACCAGCAGGGCGATCAGCAACAACCCGAGGATTGGCAGGCAGGCCAAGCGCGTCGCCCAGCCCAGGGCGATCAGCAGCGGACAGAGCACCTCGGCGAAGACGGCGAAGCCCAGCGTCGGCCAGGCCCCCAGGTGCAGCGGGTCCTCGATCAGGCCGAGCTGCTCGCGAAAGTGCAGCGCCTTGGGCAGGCCGTGCACCGTCAGCAGCATTCCAGCGCCCCCAAGGCGCAGGAACAAGAGTCCCAGATCCAGCCGTACATTACCCATGGCCCATCCTCCTGATGCCAGCGTCGGCAGCGGGAGATACCTATGCCCGAGCCGTCGATGGGGTGGACTTTCGCCCGAACGACGGTGAGCGGCCTTGGACGTCTGTGCTGGTTTTTGTACGTCTGTGCTGTGGCGTATGGCTGAATGGATTCAGGTCACAGAAGGTGACGGCGCACCCTACATAGTCAACCCTGTGGAGACTATTAAACGCACGGAAGCTACTTAATCGACTGCTGAGTGGACAGTAATCTAGCTCCATCGCATCCATGACGGATGCCGGATCTGGAAAGGACAGTCACCATGAACACCACCCAAGCCTTTACCGCCACTACCGGCCGCCTGCTGCTCGCCAGCCTTTTCCTGTTCAGCGGCGTAGGCAAGCTGCTTGCCCCGGTGGCGACCAAGGGCTACATCGCCACCATGGGTCTGCCCTTCGTCGAGCTGGCCTACCTTGGCGCCCTGGCAGTGGAGCTGGGCCTCGCCAGCCTCCTGCTGATCGGCTATCGCACCCGGCCGGTGGCGATCGCCATGGCTGGCTTCACCCTGGTGACCGCCGCGGTGTTCCACAGCCAGTTCGCCGATCAAAACCAGCTGATCCACTTCCTCAAGAACATCGCCATCACCGGCGGCCTATTGCAGGTAGCGGCCTTTGGTGCCGGAGCCCTGAGCCTGGATGGACGGCGACCAAAGCGTCTGGCCCATCTGGCCTGATCGCCGCTGGCTGCGAAGCGCCCGCCTGATCGTTGCGGTCAGGCGGGCGCCGTCACATCCAGCATCCTGGCGCAGGCCTCGCGCACCAGCTCGAGAAACAGCCGCAGCCGCGCCGGATAGACCCGGGCGTAGGGATAGATGAGATAGATCGGCAGGGGCGCCGCCTGCCATTCGGGTAGCAGGTGTACCAGGCGACCGGCGGCGACGTCCTCGCGCACCATCCAGTGCGACAGCGCCGCGCAGCCCAGACCACGCACCGCAGCATGACGGGCGACGAAGAGACTCTCGGTGGCCAGCCGCGGGCGCAAGGGGATGAGCCGGCTTTCGCCGGAGGCGCGGAGCTGCAGGCGCAGTTCGGTCTGGTAGAACTGGGTCATGGCGATCCAGGGCAGCGCCGTCAGCGCTTCGGGTGCCGCAAGAGCTCCTGCCAGTTCCGGCGCTGCCACCAGGATGCGCTGGACGTCACCCAGGCGCACCGCCACCGTGTCCGGGTCCTCCACCACGCCCACCCGGATGGCGCAGTCGACGCCATCGGCGACGAAATTCGGCGCCCGGTCGCTGAGTACCCAGTCCACTTGCATGCCCGGATAGCGCCGTAGATAGGTCTCCAGCGGATCGAGCAACTGCTCCTGGCCGAAGGCATGGGGCATCACCACCCGCAGCCGCCCCTCGGGCTCGGCATGGGCGCCGTGCAAGGCGGCGGCGAAGGCCTGCCAGTCACCGAGCAGTTGCTGGGCCTGGCGGTAGCAGCGCTGACCATCCTCGGTCAGGCGCAGGGCGTGGGTCGAGCGCTGTACCAGGCGCACCTGCAGCGCCCCCTCCAACGCTTGCAGACGTCGGCTGACGGTGGGCTGGGTGGTGCCAAGCTGGCGCGCGGCCGCCGACAGGCTGCCGGCCTCGACGATACGCACGAAGGTTTCCAGCAGGTCGAGACGGTCATGGGTAAAGATGGTGTTCATACGGCCTACGTATACCCCCTGTACCCCGCGTTCGGCTACAAGCAGCGACCACTCTGGCGAAGAATGCGCTCATCGTCTTCCCACCCGGAGAATCGCCATGACCGACATTCCACTCTCGCATAGCCAGACCTCGCCTCACAGCGGCAGTCTGTCCCCGGCCCTGCTTGGCCTGCTGGCCACCGGCGCCGGCCTCAGCGTAGCCAACCTCTATTACAGCCAGCCCCTGCTGGGCACCCTGGCCAGTGCCCTGCCCGCGCCCGCTGCCGACGTGGGGCTGATCCCCACCCTCACCCAACTCGGCTATGCCCTGGGACTGCTGCTGCTCACGCCCCTGGGTGATCGCTTCGATCGCCGCCGCATCATCCTGGCCAAGCTGGCCGTGCTGCTGCTGGCGCTGCTCGGCGCCAGTCTGGCGCCGGGGTTGCACGGGCTGCTGGTGGCCAGTCTGGTCACCGGTCTGGCCGCCACCGTGGCCCAGGACCTGGTGCCCGCCGCCGCGACCCTGGCGCCGCCGGCCGAGCGCGGGCGCATCGTCGGCACGGTGATGACGGGGCTGCTGCTGGGCATCCTGCTGTCGCGGGTGGTGAGCGGCCTGGTGGGCGAGTGGCTGGGCTGGCGCGCGGTCTATCTGTTCGCCGCCCTCAGCATCGCCGCCATCGCCGTGGCGGTCTGGCGTGGTCTGCCGGCCTTCGCCACCACCACCCGGCTCAGCTATCCGGCCCTGCTCGGCTCCCTGGGTGCCCTCTGGCGCCAGCATGCCGCGCTGCGCCGGGCGACCCTGGCCCAAGGGCTGCTGTCCGTGGGCTTCAGTGCCTTCTGGTCGACCCTCGCCCTCTATCTGCATGCCGGGCCCTTCCAGCTGGGCAGCGCCGCCGCCGGCGCCTTCGGCCTGGCCGGTGCCGCCGGTGCCCTGGCCGCGCCCTGGGCCGGCCGCCTGGCGGATCGCCATGGCTCGGAATGGGTGACGCGCCTGGGCATCGGCCTGGCGGCCACGGCCTTTGCCAGCCTGCTCCTGCTGCCCTGGCTGCCGGGCGTGGCCGGTCTGGTGCTGCTGGCGCTGGCGACGGTGGTCTTCGATCTCGGCGTCCAGGCCACTCTGATCGCCCACCAGGCCCAGGTCTACGGCCTGGAACCCGAGGCGCGCAGCCGGCTCAACGCGGTGCTCTTCACCGGCATGTTCATTGGCATGGCCAGCGGCGCGGCGCTGGGCAGTCTGCTGCTGGCCCACCTGGGCTGGAATGGCGTCGCCGGCCTGGCGCTGGCGACCGCCCTGCTGGCCCTGGCGGTACGGCTCTGGCCTGCCCGTCTGCGCCTGGAGTAACGATCACGGTAAACAGCACAGCGCCCTTTGGCTGAAGGCATCGTCAACCAGAACAGGACGACCATTCTCCTTCCAGCTCGTTAATCAAACCGGGGCGCCACAGTAGGATGACCTCCATGGCGTCGGAACAGACCGCGCCCCATTCAGACAAGGAGCCTCATCATGCTGGCCATTCGTAAAGCTTCCGATCGCGGCGCCGCCAACCACGGCTGGCTCAAGTCCTTCCACACCTTCTCCTTCGCCAGCTACCGCAATCCGGCGGAGCAGGGCTTTTCCGACCTGCTGGTGATCAACGACGACACCGTGGCCGCGGGCCAGGGCTTCGGCGAGCACCCGCACCGTGACATGGAGATCTTCTCCTATGTGCTCGAAGGCGCCCTGGAGCATCAGGACAGCCTGGGCACCGGTTCGGTGATCCGCCCGGGCGACGTCCAGCTGATGAGCGCCGGCAGTGGCGTCAGCCACAGCGAGTTCAACCACTCCGAGCGCAAGAGTGTGCATTTCCTGCAGATCTGGATCGTGCCCAACGTGCGCCGCGCCGAACCGCGCTACCAGCAGCAGCACTTCAGCGCCGAGGCCAAGCGTGGTCGTCTGGCCCTGATCATCTCGCCGGACGGCGCCGAGGGCTCGCTGGAAGTGCGTCAGGACGCCCGGGTCTACGCCGGCCTGTTCGACGGCAGCGAAAGCGCCATGCTGCAACTGGCCCCCGAGCGCCATGCCTATGTGCACGTCGCCCGCGGCAGCCTGGAGCTGAATGGCGTCCTGCTGCAGGCCGGTGACGGCGCAAGGCTGCGCGGCGAGCGCGAGCTGCAGCTGGCCCACGGGACCGATGCCGAGGTGCTGGTGTTCGATCTGCGGCCCAACGAACTGCCGCAAATGCCCTGAGCCTGCCTGCGCCCGCGTAGCAGGCGCCAAGCCCGGAGACCGCTCCCACGGCCTCCCCTTGCCGAGAACGCGCCATGAGCACCCAAGCCCTGACTCCCCTGGTGGCCGGTAACGCCACCCTCTGGCTGACGCTGAACGTCTTTGGCGAACAGCTGGGCCTGCCGGTACCGGCCTATCCGTCTTTGCTGGTGATGGGCGCCGCGGCCGATGAAGCCGAGTTGCTCCTGGCGCTGCTGGCCAGCGTGGCGGTCACCGGCGTGGCCGATCTGCTCTGGTACTGGGCCGGTCGGCGCCATGGCGCCTGGCTGCTGCGCCACCTGCCTGGCCACCATGTCCCTGCCGCCACCCGCCTGCCCGGCCTGCTGCTGGTCGCCAAGTTCGTCCCCGGCGCGGCGGTCCTCGCCACCCTGAGCGCGGGCGCCAGCGCCATGCCCTTACGGCGTTTCCTGGCCTATGACCTGGGCGGCGCCACCCTGTGGATCGGCTCCGGCCTGGCCCTGGGGCGACTGTTCGAACAACACATCCTGGCCCTGCTCGCTGCACTCAAGGCCTATGGCCCGGCGCCCCTGCTGCTCGCCGGACTGCTCGGCCTCGCCCTGCTGGGCTGGCACCTGCTGGCTCGCCGGCACAGTCGGCCAAGCCCGTCGCGACAGTATTGCGCCTAGACCGTTGCCGTTTTAACGCTAATTAACGATAGCCAACTCGCACGTCAGACAACTGCAGGGAATCATTCTCATCCAGGCCAGCGCGCCACGCGGCTGGTTTGATAGGGAGAGCGCCATGTCCATGACCGTCGATAGCACCCTGGCTCTATCCAGTACCCGACTGGTCGGTTTGGCCGCCTGGCAGGAGCGGCTGGCCAAGGAAGTCTTGTTGCAGCATCTGGAGCGCGGCATCAGCGTCAGCCAGGTCGCGTCCGTCTGCGGTCTGTCGCGCAGTCACTTCACCCGCCAGTTCAAGCTCAGCGCCGGGCTCGCACCGCTGGAATGGTTGCGCCAGCAGCGCCTCCACCGCGCCCAGCAATTGCTCGCCAAGCGCGAATTACCCCTGGCGGCGATCGCCCTGGAATGCGGCTTCTTCGACCAGGCGCATCTGAGCCGGGTATTCACCCGTGCCGTCGGGATCCCGCCGCTGGCCTGGCAGCAGCAGGCCCTGGAGCGGCGGTTGCTGGCGGAACTGGCGCAGGTGCAGGCGCAGCATGGCCAGCAGGCGGTAGCCTAGGGTTGCCCCACTGCCCGCTGCCAGGATCAGTGACTTGTCCACCAGTTGCCCCAGGAGTGGGATGAACAAGGCCTCCTCCAGCCCGCGCTGCGCCGCCAGCCGCAGGGCCTCTTGACGACTGAAATGCTCCCCGGCCTCGGCCAGGGTCGCCAGCACGCCGAACTCGGACTCGCTCAGGCTGTGCAGACTCCAGTCGAGCATGGCGCCAAGGCTGCGCTGGCGCTGCGGCGCAGTACGCCGCCCGGCCACGCTCAGGTAATAGCCGCCGTCGAGTTGCGCCAGCACTCCGTGCAGGCCCAGGGCCGCCACCTGCTCGGCCAGGATCTCCAGCGCCAGGGGCACACCTTCGCTGCGACGACAGATTTCGCCCACCAGTTGCACGTCGGTCGGCCGCAGTTGCAGCCCCGGCAGCCGCGCCCGGGCGCGCCGGACGAACAACCGAAAGGCCGGCTCGCGCATGGCGTCGCGCAGATGCCGCGAGGGTGAATTCGCGACCGGCAACGGCGCCAGACGCAACACGGCCTCCCCCTCCACGCGCAGGGCCTCGCGACTGGTGACCAGCACCCTGAGCTGTGGACAGCCTTGCAGCAGGTTTTCCACCAGCCAGGCCGCGGGTTCGACCAGCCGCTCGGCGTTGTCCAGCACCAGCAGCAGGCGCCGCGTGGCCAGGGCTTCCTGCAGCGCCGGCAGACCACTGCCACTGGCGAGTCCCAGGTCACTGGCGAGCCGCTCAACCAGCGCCATCATGTGGCCCAGTGCCGCGAGATCGAGACTCTGTACCCCATCGGGGAAGCCCTCCGCCAATGTAGGCAGCAGATGCTGGACCAGCAGCGACTTGCCGACACCGCCGGTGCCCACCACCGACACCAGGCGGCGTTGAGCGAGCAAGCGGCGTAGTTCGACCAGGCTGGTCTCGCGCCCCTCCAGGGGCGTCAGGGGCAGCGGCGTCTCGGCCAGCGGCGTGAGGTCGTCTTCGCTCAGGCGCTCTACCGCCAGGGCGAAACCGTAGCCACGATGCCGGGCGCTGAGGATGGGATCCTGGGTGCTATAGGGGCGCAGCACCCGGCGCAGGGCCGAGATGTGCACCCGCAGATTGATGTCCTCGACGACCGCGCCAGGCCAGACCCGGGCCATCAGGGTCTGCTTGCCGACCAGCTCGCCGGGTTGTTGCAGCAGCACCCGCAGGATATCCAGGGCCCGTCCGCCGAGGGGCAGCACACGCTCGCCATCCAGCAGCAGGCGCCGTCGCGTATCCAGGACCAGGCCGCAGAAGCGGAAGGCACTGGCGTCTTCCAGGGACTTGAGCTCTTGCATGACCGTGTCGCGCCACCTTGCCTCGGGGACTGCGGGGCACCAGGCTCCGCAGCCCCTCGACGGTATGCGCCTCTCCTTGCCGATAGGTACGACCATTCTGGCCGCTGCCCAGGCCAGTTGTATGACGATCTACGGCCATAAGCTGCCATCGATGGGCGTGATACCGCCATCGGTGGCCGATTTCAGCTGAACTGGTAGCGGTACTGAGCCGGCGTCAGCCCCAGATGGCCCTGGAAAGCGGCGCGCATGCACCTGTCGCTGGCGAAGCCACTGCGAAAGGCCACCGTTTTCAAAGGCAGGTCACTGGTCTCCAGCAATCCACGGGCGTGATCGATGCGCGCGCGGAGCACGAACTCCAGCGGCGTCATGCCGGTGTCGCGCTTGAACACCCGGGCGAAGTTGCGGGTGCCCATGGTCGCCAGCTCGGCGAGCCGGCTGATCGAATAGGCCTGATCGATGTTCGCCACGATGTGGTGCTGCACCCGGGTGATGGCGGTGGCCGCCTCGGGCTCGTCGAACAGCGGACTGAACTGGGCCTGCTTGCCCTGCCGCTGGGTCACCACCACCAGCACCTTGGCCACCTCCCGGGCGATTGCCTTGCCGTGATCCTCGGCCACCAGCGCCAGCGCCAGGTCGATGCCGGCGGTGACCCCAGCCGAGCTCAGCAGCGGACCATCGCTCAGGTAGATGTCGTCGGCGGTCACCTGGGCCCGAGGAAAGCGCCGCGCCAGGCGCTCACGATAATTCCAGTGCGTGGTCACCCGCCGGCCATCGAGCAGGCCGGCGCTGCCGAGCAGAAAGGTGCCGGTGCAGACAGCCCCGTAGCGCCTGCAGCGCTCGGGCACCTGGCGCAACCAGGTGGCGATGTCCGGGTGTGGTTCCAGGTAGGCTCCCGGGCCACCGGGCACCAGCAGCAAGTCATAGGCGGCGGGCGGCTGCTGGGTAGTGAGATCCGTGCGTATCGTCATGCCATTGGAACAGCGCAGGGTCCGCCGGCGCCCGGCAGCGATGGTCACAATGCGATAGTGGTCAGCCGCTGGCAGATAGCGATTGGCGATGGAAAACACCTCCACCGGCCCGGAGAAATCCAGCATGAGCACCTCGGGGACCAGCAAGAAAGCCACTGTCCTCGTCATGGCGATACATCCTTATCCGTGTTGCAGATTGTCCTTGGACGCTGGGGCGTCCGGGTGAATATGGAGTCAGGATAAGGATTCGATTCCAAGGGGCAAGCAGTGGCAAACAGCCATCCCTCGCCCTTCCGAGAACCGCCAGGCACCTCGGGCGGCAGTAAGGCGTCTAACCTGAGGTTCTTGCCAAGGCGGGCGCTGAATGGCGGCCTGGTCTACCGCTACCCCCGCCGCAACCTGATCAGGGTGATCTCGCTCGGCGCACCGAAGCGCAGCGGTGGCCCCCAGTAGCCGGTGCCGCGGCTTATGTAGACGGTCAGCCGGCCCAGGCGATGGATGCCGGCCACCCAGGGTTGCTGCAGACGCACGAAGTGCATCCAGGGCCAGAACTGGCCACCGTGGGTGTGGCCGGAGAGCTGCAGGTCGGCGCCGGCCGCCTCGGCCTTGGGCGCCGAGCGCGGCTGGTGGGCCAGCAGCAGACGGAACAGCCCTTCCGGGGCACCGGCGAAGGCGGCCGCTGCGTCGCTGCGGTGGCTAGGCACATAAAGCGGTGCCGAATAGTCGGTGATGCCGGCCAGCACGAAGGGCGTGCCTTGGTGCTGCAGCACGCGGTGCTCGTCGATCAGCAGGGTCAGCCCCTGCTCGCGCCAGGCCCGAACCCAGGCTTCGGCACCGGAGTAGTACTCGTGGTTGCCGGTGATGGCGTAGGTACCCAGGCGTGCCTTGAGCTGCTGCAGCGGCAGGAATTCCTGCCGCAACTCGGCCACGCTGCCGTCCACCAGATCGCCGGTAATGGCCACCAGGTCGGCATCCAGGCCGTTGACCCGCTCGACGATGCGCTGCAGGTAGCCGGCCTTGATGGTCGGGCCGATGTGCAGGTCGCTGAGCTGGACGATGCGCAGTCCTTCCAGGCCGGCGGGGAGCGTCGGCAGGGCCAGTTCCACTTCCTTGACCTTGGCGGTGCGCCGAGCGTTGTAGACGCTGCGTAGCGCCACCAGCAGCACCAGCCCCAGCACCACCCAGGCGCTGCCGGCACGCCAGGCGGCGTCCAGCGGGTGGCCAACCAGACTGGCGAGCGCCACCACCAGCCCGCGCAGCAGACTGAACACTGCCAGGCTGGAAAACACGCCCATGGCGATCAGCGCCGCCCAGGCCAGCAGGCGCGTGTTCATGTCCCGCGAGCGAAACCCCAGGGGCACCAGGACGAAGGACAGGATCAGCAAGGCCCACAACGGCAGCTGACCGGTAAGGCCGAGGCCGAGAGCACCGATCAGGCTGATGCCGATGAACAGATGCAGGACGAAAAGGACCAGGTACATCATGGCGCGGGAGCGGAACATGGAAGGCTCAGCAGCGAAGAGAAGGTCTCACCTTAGCACCCCATCGACCACGCCCTGGAATTCCGGTTTGTATCCGGCCACAACGATTCAGCCAGCATTCAGCGCCGCTCCGCTTCACTCGCCTGGGCCGCCTGATCTGCCCGGCGGCCGAGGTAGAAGCCGAGCCCGGCCCAGAGCGCCGCGCAGCCAGCACCTACCAGAGCCGGCAGCCAGGCACCGTGGCCGAGCAGATCCAGCAGACTCTTGGCCCAGCCACTGGCGGCATCACCGGCGCGATAGACCACGGTGTCGATGAAGTTCTTGGCCTTGTACTGGGTTTCGGCGTCCAGCGGCGCGAAGAGCATCTCGCGACCTGGGCGGATGAAGGCGTACTCGCCGATGCGCCTGACGATCATCAGCCCTGCCAGCATGGCAAAGGTAGGTAGCAACGCCAGCCCCAGGAATCCGATACACATCAGCAGCGGCACCCCGGCCAGCAGCACCCGCACCCCGAGGCGCTGGGCCAGGCGGCCAGTGATCAGCACCTGGCTGGCCAGGGCACCAGCCTGGACCACGAAATCCAGCAGGCCGAACACCTGCACTTGGCGCGCGCGGTCGGGAAACAGCTCGGCCACCAGCCGCGCCTGCTCGAAGTAGAGAAAGGTGCTGACCGTGGCCAGCAGAATGACGAAGGCGCTCACTGCCAGCAGATAGGGTGACGCAAGCACCCGGGTCAGACCACTGAAGGGATTGCCGGCCACCGGTCGCCGCGGACTCTCGGTCGGCGACGCACCCGGCCGTCCGGCGCCACGGGTCTCGCGCCAGCCCATCAGATAGGCCTTGAGCGTCAGGGCCAGGAGCAGCAGCGCGGCGGCCAGCAGTGCCAGCCCCGCCTGACCGACCCAGGGCACCAGGGCCGCGGCCAGCACGGGTCCGAGCAGCCCGCCGACACTGGCCCCGGCGGCGATGAAGGCGAACAGTCGTCGTGCCTGGGCGCCGTCGAAGACATCAGCCATCAGACTCCAGGCCACCGAGACCACGAAGAGGTTGTAGACCGAGATCCAGACATAGAAGGTGCGCGCCAGCCAGAGGTTGTCGCCCAGGCTGGCGAAGCAGGCGGCGAAGCCCAGCAGGTTGAGGGCGAAGAAGCCGTAGACCCAGTCGACGAAGCGGATCCGCGCCACCCGCGAGTTCAGCCAGGCGAACAGCGGCACGGCGAGCAGCATCACCAGGAAGGTGGCGGTGAACAGCCACTGCAGATTCTCCACCCCACCGGCGATGCCCATGGCCTCGCGGATCGGCCGCAGCATGAAGTAGCCGGCGAACAGGCAGAGGAACAATGCGAAGCCCGCCAGGGCCGCGGACGACTCGCCGGCGCGGGCGTCGAGGACGCGACCGAGCCAGTCCTTCATCTAGGCGAACAGCCCGGCGATGGCCTCACGCTGGCGCGCATCCGGCAGGCGACCACGGCCGGCCTGCAGGTTGTCGATCATGTAGCGCGGATTGCTGGTGGCCGGGATCACGGCCGTCACGGCGGGGTTGGCGAGGATGAACTTGAGCAGCAGCTGCGCCCAGCTGCTGGCACCCAGCTCAGTGGCCAGCGGCGGCAGCGGCTTGCCTCGGGTGCCGGAGAGCAGATTGCCGCGCTGGAAAGGTCGATTGATCAGCACGGCGATACCCTGGTCCCGGCAATAGGGCAGCAGGTGCTTTTCCGCTTCACGCTCCCCCACCGAATAGTTGAACTGTACGAAGTCGACCTTCTCCTTTTTTAGCGTGGCCAACAGATCGTCCAGCGCCGCTTCGCGATAGTGGGTGACGCCGACATAACGCACCTTGCCGGCCTGCTGCTGTTCGCGCAGCAGCGCCAACTGGGTGGTGGTGTCCTGCAGGTTGTGCACCTGGACCAGATCCAGGCGATCGGCCTGCAGTGCCTTGAAGCTGGCAGCCAACTGGGCAGCACCGCGTTGGCGACCGGTGGCCGACACCTTGGTGGCGAGAAAGACCTGTTCCCTGGCCTGGGCGCGCTTCACCAGCTCGCCGGCCACCCGCTCGGAATTGCCATAGCTGGGCGCGGTGTCGATCAGGCTGCCACCACCGTCGAGCAGCGCCTTGAGCACCTCTTGCAAGGGCGCCAGGGCGGCGTCGCTCAGATCGACATCGAGATTGCCCGAGGTACCCAGGCCCACCACCGGCAGGGCCTCGCCGGTGCGAGGGATCTTGCGGGTCAGCAACGGCTCGGCGGCCTGGGCGCTATGCCACAGCCAGGGCGCAGCGGTCACGGCGGCAACCAGGGCGGTGGTGGTCTGCAGGAAATGGCGACGGGTCGGCATGGCAGGTCTCGCGACGGTCGGATTCGGAAGGATGACCCTTGAGTTAAGCGGGTCTTCCGGCCTATCGCCTGATGGGCTCATTGCGGCATGTTGCGAATGAAGCCCTGCCCGTAGGTTGGCGCTGAGCGCAGCGAAGCCCAACAGCGCCCAAGGTTAAACCTCTGCGTTGGGCTTCGACGATGGAGCCGTCTCAGCGCCAACCTACGTACTAGCTCCCGTAGCGTGGACAACGGCGCAGCCTTGTCCATTGGTAGCGTCAGTGCCTACCCGTGGAAAACGCTGCTCGGTTTTCCACGCTACGGGTTGGCGGCATCCTGGCCCGCAAGAATTCCATGATCCGCTGGAGGTAGGCTGCCGTTGCCGCCCAGGTAGCGATCGTAGAAATCCCGCACCGTGACGTTCTTGTGCTTGGCCTCGAACATGATGTCGAAGCGGTCGAGGAACTGGCAGGCGTAGCGGTTGCACCAGTCGTTCCACATCATGTCGCTGTGGGCATAGAGCACCCGCTTGCTGATCTGCTGCAGCAGGAACTTGATGTCGATCCGCTCGGTGGGCGAGACGCCCATTTCCATCAGGGCCTCCGGCGGCTGGGAATAGTGCATGGCCGGACGCACCCCGCGCCAGCTGTCGAGGATACGCTCCACGCGCGGCTCCCAAGGGTCGATGTAGGCTTCCTCGTGGATCCAGCAGTGGTGGATGTCCAGTACCACCGGGGCGAGATCGGCCAGCTGCAGGCAGTCGTCGACGCCGTAGGTCTTTTCATCGTTCTCGAAGGTGATGCAGTTGCGTGCCTCGGTGGAGAGACGCGGCCAGATCGCGCGGATGCCAGGCACGCCCAGGCGGCCGGCGATGTGCACGTTGCACTTGAAGTCCTGGAATTTCTGGCCGTAGCCCATCAGCCGGATCATGTCGGCGTGGTATTCGAACTCCTTCAGGCTGTTTTCCACGACCTCGGGGCGGTCCGAGCCGAGCACGCAGAATTGCCCCGGGTGCAGCGACAGTCGCACATCACGACGACGCGCCAGCTCGCCCAGGCGGCCAAAGCGGTCGGCCAGCAAGCCCTGCAGCTCTTGGGAGCGGTAGAAGTAGGCGAACTCAGGGTGGCTGTAGAAGGGCAGCAGATCGCTGCTCAGGCGCAGCATGCGCAGGTTTTCCGGCCGGTCGGCGACATGCTCGACGAATCTCAGCTGGGCATCCAGGTTGTGGGTGACCACGTCCAGCAACTTGGCCTCGGCCACGGCACGCTCGACGCTACCCAGCCAGCGCAGGGTGGTGGTGCGGGTGTTGAAGGTCCGCTCGATCTGCTCCAGTTCCTTGAGCGACAGACTGCGCTCGGGATGACGGTACATGCAGGCGAAGCCGATTCGATACATGGGGCGCTCGGGACAGTGACTATCAGGATTAGTCCGCGCGCCGCCGTCTGGGTGCGGGTGGGGTGATGGGTGGCGGGGATGACCTCATCAGATAACCGTAGCGTGGAAAACGGCGCAGCCTTTTCCACGTTGAAAGCGGGGTTTGGGCACACCCTTTCCCCGGCTCACATCCAAGAGGAGAGGACGGGTACGGCAACGGAATTGAGCTATTGGCACTCGAAGCATCGCGGCCATGGGCCGTTCCTACCAAGCGTGATTTTCTGTAGGAGCGGCCCATGGCCGCGATCAGGCTGGAAAACCCTACCCCGGCCCCAACCAAACCGTCAGCGCATGCAGCACCAAGCCCACCAGGCCGCCCACCAGGGTGCCGTTGATGCGGATGAACTGCAGGTCCTTGCCCACACTCTGCTCCAGCTGCTGGACCAGTTCGCCGGTGTCCCAGGCCGCTACCCGGTCGGCGATGTAATCGCCGATGCGGCGCCGATTGCGGTCGATGAAGGGCGGCGCCACCGCCATCAGCTGCTCGTTGATCCAGCGGCGCATGGCCTCGTCGCGACTCAGGGTGTCGCCCAGCTCGGCCAGCAGCCGGCCCAGGCGGCGGCGGATGCGCGAGTCCGGGGCGGCGAGATCGGCCTGCAGCCAGTTCACCAATTCGTCCCACAGTTCTTGCAGATAGCCAGCCAGCGCCGGATGCGCAAGCAGCCGATCACGCAGCTGCTCGCCGCGCAAGCGGAAGGCCGGGTCCTGCTTTAGTCGTTCGATGAAGCCGACCAGATAGCCATCGAAATGCCGGCGCAACTCGTGTTCGCGGTCATGACTGATCTCGCCGATCAGGCGCGATACCGCCTGCACCACCTTGATCGCCGACCAGCGCCCGACCCGCTCGTCCAGCCCCAGGTACTTGAGGGTGCGCAGCTCGCCGCCGATGGTGCGGGCGATCAGCGCCTGGGTCTCCTCGTCCTGCAAGAGCCGGTCGATTTCCTGCAGCACCTCGTCGAGCACCGCCTGGTGACGGTTGTCGGCGGTCAGCATATCGAGCAGCTCGCCGGACAGCGCCGCCACATCCAGGCGCTGCAGCCGCTCCACCGCCATCCGCCGGATGAAGGCCTGCACCCGTACTTCGCGCAGGGCCTCCAGAGAATAGCGGGCGACACCGGTGGCCTGACTGGCGACGGCAGCAGCGTTGTCCGGCTGGCGCAACCAACCCGCCAGGCGCGTGGCGGCGTCCAGCTCTTCCAGCTTGGCCAGCACCTGGGGCGTGGCGAGGAAATGCAGGCAGATGAAGTCCGACAGCTTGCGCCCAACTCCGGCCTTGTTACGCGGAATGATGGCGGTATGGGGAATCGGCAGGCCCAGCGGATGGCGGAACAGTGCCGTCACCGCGAACCAGTCGGCGATGGCCCCGACCATGGCGGCCTCGGCGAAGGCGGCGGCGTAGCCCCAGGCCGGATGGCTGGCCTCCAGGGCAGTGGCCAGGCAATAGAGCGCTGCTGCCAGGAACAGCAGTAGCAGCGCGATGAGCTTCATGCGCCGGACCGGGGTGAGGCCGTCGAGAGGAGATGAAGGCATGACGATGGGACGGTCCTTTTGCATCGAGCGGGGTGATTGAGTAGAAAACGGCACTTGGGCGTAGTTTCTTACGCGCGATCGTAGTGCTACCCAACCCCATCCTAGCGCACGCTCTTATCTACCCGCTTCGAGCCCTGCCTTCGCACATACTGTGTTTTCAGAGTACCTGCAGGCATGCACCCTCACCGGTTCATCAAGGAATGCGAATACCCAAAGCGTTCAAGGTTGGGGTATCCATACGCCCATTGATCGTCAGACCGGTATCCATTTGGAAGGACATCAAGGCACCCCGGGTACTTTTACCCAGAACGCCATCGATAGCGCCGTGGTAGTACTGTTTGAGTGTCAGCGCCGTTTGCACGCGCATGACCAAGCTGGATAGTGCCTCGCCAGTCGGCTGTGCTTTACCAGATGTCGTGTTCGGTTCGGTCGTGGTAGTGCCACTACTTTTCGAGGGGGCATAGAGTCCTGAGCTACCACTGTAGCCGGACGCCCCGCTACCACCACTACTGGGGGCACGATAATAGCTATCGGATGAGCTCGGTGCAGTATAGGAGCGCGGACTGCTGTAGCCCCCAGAACCACTGTAGTGCGAACTATGAGAGCTGTGGGATCGATGAGAGCTATGCGAGCGATGAGCTGCATAGAGATTGGTCGCATCGAGGGCATTGAGTGGATTGCTGAACACCGGTACCTGATTCCCTGGAGTGGCGCTCCACGTCATATCGGCCAAAGGCATCTGGTCGGCCTGGGCCAGAGCACTTCCGGCGACCGGCAATAGGGTGACATGACCGATAAGCATCTTCCAACGATCAAGCAGACTCATGATGCGCTCCTTGCGAAGACAATAAAGCCTCGGCAGCCAGAGGACGGATACCCCGGCTCTGCCAACGCTCGTTATGGGATTTGAAAAAACCGGAACAACGAGTAACCGCTGCACAATCCTGGCAGGCGTCGATGAAGAGGTTTTTCCAATCCGAAATACTCTGCCGGGCAAAAGGCCTCAGGGGCGGGGATACCAGGCAAAGCGGTAGGTTGTAGAGCGATACGGGAATTCCACGGTGATGCAGAAAGAACACTGCCTCGCTCAACTCCTGCTGATAATCCAGAGGATCGATCCAAAGCTCGGTGTGATGCTTCCTAGCCAACCCTGTGCTTTCGATTCCCATGAATGCAACGTGGCGAACGAAAGGCAGATTACGAAACAGGAAGAGAGCCAGTTGCGGCAGCCGTGGTGTGGTCAGTCGATTGAGAACAACCCTGATCTCCACAACCTGATTGGCCCGGGCCAAGTTGTAAAGCCCGCGCAGCGTTTCGCTGAAAGCCCCTGGTGCCTGTACCAACTGATCGTGATCACCAGCATTGTCTGCATAGAGGGGTATGCCCCAACTCAGCTTGGGATGATCGAGCGCTTGCAAGTCGCCAATCCAGGTTGGGTCCTGGAGCAGCCGGCCATTGCTGAGAAGGTGCAGCGCCTTGTCGGGTATGACGCTTTTAGCCTTATTCAAGACTGCCAACAGGCCCTCTCTATAAAGCGTAGGCTCGCCGCCACTGATCCCAAGATGCTCTTCGCCTGCATCCATCAGATCGAGCAGGCGCAGATTTTCCTCAATATGCCAGCGATCATCTATGTCCTTGGGTGGTTGGGAACACATCAGGCAAAGGCTGTTACAACGATCGGTCATGAACAACAGGTTGCTGTTCGCGCCACGGCGATAAAGCACCCTTACCAGGTTAGAAGCAGGAGAAAGGGCGACGACATCTCCAGAGCGCGCCACGCCCGGGCTCCTACACTCACTCAAAAGAATTCGGCCTGATGGAATGTCACCGTCGAACACCGAATCGCACATGAATCCGGCAACCGGTATCCGCAACAGCCCTTGATATAGAGGACCAGCGCTATCGTCGAGATACAGCAGTACATCCGCCAGTTCGACCTGCCCCGCACATCTGGCGAGGCCATGCTCGACGAACTCCGCTGCGGTGATCACCTTCAACAGACGGGGCTCATGAAGATTGCGAATGAGGAATTGCGTTTCCTTCGCTAGCATCTCACTACCCCCGGTAACCAGGCAAACTGACGTCTGCGAGAGACCGTCTACTGAGCCAGGACAACAAAATGCGCTGAGTCTCTTCGCTGCCATCTCGCAACAGAACGAACAGATGTCGCAACAGCTCCATGTTCTTCTGGCAGAAGGCACTGAAGGCCCGATGTCCTACGGGGTCGCCCTGACGAGCGTAATGCTCTATAGGGTCGCTGCCGCAGTAGGGAACCAAGGCGCAGTCGTTACACCCTGGCAGGGTTTCCGCGACTCCCGACGCCAGCAGTAATTGCATCGCTGGGGAAGCCAATAATTCGTGCAAGGGCTGCTGAACATTCCCTAGACGCAGCCCCTTCTCGCCCATTTCGACCAGCATCCTAGCTTCGTCGGACGGATAGACATCGCCATCGTAGTTATAGACTAGGGCGCCCAGGCCAGCGCCTAGAGGTGAGCGCAAATCGACATAGCCACTAGAGAAGGGTGTCAGCACGTTGTTCAACAGCAATGCTGTGTAGCTTTCGACCAGATAGGTGCCCTGGCTATTCAACGCGAGTAGGTAGTCCAGTGCACGATGGTAAAAGGCCAAGTAACGGGCCATGGGATAGGCCAGCCTCTGCGCACTTTTTGTAGCGAAGCCATACGGACTAAGGGGCCGTAGCGAAATACTGGATAAACCTTGGCGAACGTATTCGTCAATGATGGCTTCGGGTTGCTCGAGACTTCTGGCAGTAAGGGTAGTCAAGGCGGACACGGCATCAGTACCAAGCCGCGCGCGAACCCTGTGGATACCCTCCACGGTTCGCTCGTAGGCATCCCGTGTCGGTGTAGGCCGGTTGGCGTTGTGCAGAGCAGCCGGCCCATCCAGAGAGGTTGAGAACTGAATACGATGCGTGGCAGCGAAGTCCAAGATGGACTCGTCTAGATGATGCAGGGTGCTGGTGATGACGAACTGAACGTTGCGCTTTTCCCTGCTGTTGCGCTCCACCACCTCTTCAACGATCTGTCGAATCCTGGGAAATGCCAGTAACGGCTCACCTCCTTGAAATTCGACAGTCAAAACGTCCGATGAGGATTCGAACATCCTAGATACCGCATGGCGTGCATCCATTTCGCTCATGTCATGCCCAGCTCCACCCAAAGGAGCGCGGGACACCTGGCAATACTGACACGTGTGATTGCAACGCAACGTGGTAACAAAGAGGTGCAGAGCAGGCCCCTGCTTCAAGAAATCTTTGCGACTCAGATACTGGGCGGCCATCTCTGGCAAAGGATCATGCCCGTCGGGTTCGTAGATGAAATGACGAGCCAGCAAATCCTTGTACAGCGCCGTACCTGGCCGGAGTTGGCGATCTACCAAGGCTCGCAACTGCTCTTCGGAAAGAAAGATGTATTCCCCAGTATCTGTCGTAACCAGAATCTCTCGCGACGACTGCCCGCCCAGTCGCATGAAACGGAAAGGCAGCAGTCGGTAACCACCCTGCATAGCGATGAGCTGGGTCATCTAGCGAACGCATCCATTCAGCGCCGCCTTTACCAGCAGCTCGCGCAAACCGACTGTTTCCTGTTGGATACGTTCGCGTAGCGCGAAATCGTTCAACTGCTGCAAAAGCAGAGCCCGCGCAACATCGGGAGAGGGCTGCAGCGAAATGCAGTCTTGAGGTGCGGGTAACGCCTCAATGCACCATTCGCCATCACTAGTCTTGAGTTGAATGACCAGGCGATCTGCGAGGCTATAAATTGCCCGTTGGACGCAGCTCAGCGAATAGAGGGTGGGATCTAGCAGTAACGTGACAGGCCATGTCATGAGGGCGTCCTTGATAACCCGAAGCCAGCTCTCGAAACACTGCAGGACTTGCAGCTTAAGCAGTATTCGAAGAACGAGCTCCTAGGGTGCATCCCCTGGACTATCAAACAGAGCACTTTACGCCAAACGGTTCGCGAGGCAGGACGAATAGTCTTATTAATTACATCGCTTCCTTTGGATACCTCATCCCCTGACAGACAGTTAAGGAGCGAGATTAGAACTACCCGCCTATCTCCTAATCCAGCCTGACCCAGCGCTCCTCCTGGGCCGATTGCCGCGCGGCCTGGGCCAGGCGCTCCACTTCCCAGGCCTCCTGGAAGTCGACACCGGTGTGCCCGGGGTTGCCGCCCAGGGCCTCCAGCAGCGAGCGGACCTCCAGGGTCTTGAGTTCGTTGTAGCCGAGCTGGTGGCCGGGGGCCGGGCAGAAGGCGGCGTAGTCCGGCAGGTGCGGACCGGCCAGCAGGGTACGGAAACCGGCCAGTCCCGGACGGTCGCCGACCTGGTAGAGGCGCAGTTCGTTGAGGCGCTCCTGGTCGAAGCTGAGGGTGCCGCGAGTGCCGCAGACCTCGAAGGCCAGACGATTCTTGCGCCCGTGCTTGAGCCAGCTGGTGGTCAGGGTGCCGCGGGCGCCACTGGCGAAGCGCAGCAGCAGATGGGCCTGGTCGTCGATCTCCACCGCCCGGGTGCCACCCTGGTGGGGCCGCTGGCCATGAGCGGTGTGCAGATCGGCGCAGAGCGCCGCCACCGGGCCGAGCAGGAAGCGCGCCAGCGACAGGATATGGCTGCCCAGGTCGGCCAGGGCGCCGCCGGCCTGGCGGGTCTCGCAGCGCCAGGTGAAGGGCCCCTGGGGATCGCCCATGAAGTCTTCGCTGAATTCGCCGCTGAAGCTGACGATCTCGCCCAGTTCGCCGCTGTCGATCAGCTCGCGCGCCTGCCTGAGCATGGGATTCTGCAGGTAGTTGTAGCCGACCCGGTTGACCACCCCGGCCTGGCGCGCGGCGTCGCGCATCTGCGTCGCCTCCTCCAGGCTCACCGCCAGGGGCTTTTCGCAGTAGACCGCCTTGCCCGCCGCCAGGGCGGCCAGGGCCATGGGCGCGTGCAGCAGATTGGGGGTGGTGATGGCCACCAGCTCGACCTGGGGATCGGCGATCAGGCGCTCCCAGTCGCAGCTGCGGGTGAAGCCCCAGGCGTCGGCGCAGCGAGCGGCGCGCTCCGGATCGGCATCGGCCAGGGCCACCCGCCGTGGGCGGACCGGGAGCACGAAACTGCTCGCCGCGTGATGGAAGGCCTGGGCATGGGCATGACCCATGAAGCCTGTGCCGATCAGACCGATGCCGATGTCGCGCATGTCGTTCTCCGTCAGGGGTATAGAAAGACCCGGCCGGCCAAGCCAGTAGCCGACCGGGTAAAAGGGATGACTTTGGAGTGGGGGCGCCCTCACCCCGGCCCTCTCCCAGCGGGAGAGGGGAAGAGCGCAAGCCCTAGCGCTTGGCCTTGCGCTTGTTGCGGTACTGGTCGATGACCACCGCGACCACGATGATCAAGCCCTTGATGATGTCCTGGACGTAGGCGTCCACCCCGAGGAAGGTGAAGCCGCTGGCCATGGTGCCGAGGATCAGGGCGCCGATCACGGTGCCGGTGATGCGCCCTACCCCGCCCGCCAGGCTGGTGCCGCCGATCACCGCCGCGGCGATGGCGTCCAGTTCGTAGGACATGCCCATGCCCGCCTGGCCGGTGGCGGCGCGCGCAGAGGCCACGACCCCGGCCAGGCCCGCCAGCAGGCCGGCGATGCTGTAGACGATGATCAGGTGCTTCTTGACGTTGATGCCGGAGATGCGCGCGGCCTGCATGTTGCCGCCGATGGCATAGGTGTACTTGCCGTACTTGGTGTAGCGCAGGGCGATGTGGAAGATCACCGCCACCACCAGGAAGATGATCACCGGCATGGCCCCAGCGCCGATGGCGGTGTAGTTGTCGGACAGCATGCTGATCGGCTGGCCTTCGGTGTAGTAGCGCGCCAGGCCGCGGGCCGAGACCATCATGCCGAGGGTGGCGATGAAGGGCGGGATGCCGGTGACGGCGATGATGCTGCCGTTGATGGCGCCGGCCAGCAGCCCCACCCCGAGGCCGGCCATGACCGGCACCCAGACCGGCAGGTCGGTCAGCGAGGGAAACACCGCCCGGCCGAAGTCCGAGCCCTGGGCCAGACTCGCCGCCACCATGGCCGACAGTGCCAGCACCGAACCCGAGGAGAGGTCGATGCCGGTGGTGATGATCACCTGGGTCACGGCGATGGCCAGCAGGCCGATGATCGAGACCTGCAGGATCATCAGCACCAGGCGCTGGGAATTCATCAGGAAGCTCTGGTCACGCAGGACCCAGCCGAAGGCCTCGAAGGCCAGGCCGATGCCCAGCAGCACCAGCAGGATGCCCAGTTCGGTGGGAATGCGGCGCCGCGGGCGCGCGCTGGGTAGCTCGGCGGTTTTCTTGTCCAGGAGGGCACTCATCTTGTTCTACCTCTTGTATGCCGGGAGCGATGGGCGCAGCCCACCGCGCGAAGGGTGCGCTAGTGCAGTACGGGATTGCCCGAGGCCAGGTGCATGACCCGCTCCTGGGTGGCTTCGCCGCGATCGAGAAAGCCGGTGACGGTGCCTTCGTGCATCACCATCACCCGGTCACTCATGCCCAGGACCTCGGGCAGTTCGGAAGAAATCATGATCACCGCCAGGCCCTCGGCGGCCAGCTTGGCGATCAGCCGGTAGATCTCGGCCTTGGCGCCGACGTCGATGCCGCGGGTGGGCTCGTCGAGGATGAGGATGCGCGGCCGGGTCATCAGCCAGCGGGCGATCAGCGCCTTCTGCTGGTTGCCGCCGGAGAGATTGGCGATGCACTGGTCCAGCGAGGGGGTCTTCACCCGCAGTTGCTGGCGCATCTCCTCGCAGAGCTGGTCGAGGCGCTGCTGCTGCACGAAGCCGCCGCTGGCGAAACCATTCAGCACCGCCACCTCCATGTTTTCCCCCACCGACAGGCAGGAAAAGATGCCGGTGTCCTTGCGGTCTTCGGTGAGCAGCGCCAGGCCTTTCTGGATCGCCAGATGAGGATCGCTCATCCGTACCGGCCGGCCGTCGATGCGGATCTCGCCCGCCGTGGCCGGGGTCACGCCGAACAGCGTCTCGGCGACATTGGTGCGCCCCGAGCCCATCAGTCCGGCGATGCCCAGCACCTCGCCGGCGCGCAGGTCGAAGGAGACGCCGGAGAACACCCCGTCCAGGCCCAGGTCGCGCACCGACAGCAGTACCTCGTCGCGCGGCGCGGTGCGCTCCGGGAACAGCTGGGTCAGTTCGCGCCCCACCATCATGGCGATCAGGCCGTCACCGTTCATACTGTCGGCGCGCTGCAGGCCGATGTACTGGCCGTCGCGGAACACCGCGACCTCGTCGGCGATCTGGAATACCTCGTCCATCTTGTGGGTGATGTAGACGATGCCCTTACCCTGGGCCTTGAGGTCGGCGATGATGGAAAACAGGTGCGCCACCTCGGTCTCGGTGATGGCCGAGGTGGGTTCGTCCATGATCAGCACATCGCTGTCGTAGGACACCGCCTTGGCGATCTCCACCATCTGCCGCCCAGCGATGGACAGGCTGCCCACGCTGTCTTCCGGGTCCAGGGCGATGCGCAGTCGGTCCAGCAGCGCCTGGGTCTGGCGACGCATCTTGCCGTGGTCCACCAGGTGCAGGGCATTGAGCGGTTCGCGACCCAGCCAGATGTTCTCGGCGATGGTCATGAAGGGCATCAGGTTGAGTTCCTGGTGAATCATGGCGATCCCCGACTGCAGTGCCTGCAGCGGCGTCTCGAAGCGCACCGGCACCCCGCGCAGCCGTACCTCGCCAGCGTCGGGCTGGTAGATGCCGGCGATGATCTTCATCAGTGTCGACTTGCCCGCGCCGTTCTCGCCCATCAGCGCCAGCACGGTGCCGGGACGCACCCGCAGTTGCACGTGGGACAGCGCCTTGACGCCGGGAAACTCCTTGGTAACGTCGACGATTTCCAGCAGGTATTCGCCGGGCGCGGCCGTGGCCGCGGTGGCGGGAGCGACGGCAGGGGTGGCGGAACTGAGCATGATCACGATCTCCTCGCGGGCGCCGACCAGGCGGCGCGGGCCAGGTGCAGGCAGGTACCTGGCGGACAGGCGATCGGAGACCTATGCAGGGACAGAGAGCGGGATGGCATGACGGCACCTTTTATTCTTGTTGAAGGGTGCGTTCGCCGGGGCGAAGCACCGCTGTACGTCTTGGCTTGCCCTCGACTCTATTGGAAAATAAATTCCAGTCAATATCTTTTTGGAATTTTTAGGTGATAATCATCGAGGGTCCGCAACCCGCCCGGCGCCGCTGGCAAGGCCCCAGATAGACAAACGGGCGGTCCATTGCCGGACTGCCCGTTTGCTCTGGAAAGCCGTTCTGGCGCGGCGCCCCGCCCTCGTTCCAGGACGGCGCAGGCGCCTCAGGTCATTTGGTCATGGCCTGGAATTCGGCGACGTTCTCCGGGGTGATCAGGCGGAAGGGAATCAGCACGTTCTGCTCGCCGGGGGTCTTGTTGATCATCTTCAGCGCCGCATCGAGGGCGCCTTCCGCCTGGCCCTTGGCGTCCTGGAACACCGAGACCGTCACCAGGCCGCGCTTGATCGCCGCCAGGCCGTCGGGCGTACCGTCGACGCCGGTGACCAGCACGTCCTTCTTGCCGGCCTGGCGCAGGGCCATGGCCGCGCCGATGGCCATCTCGTCGTTGTTGGCGAAGATGGCGTTGAGCTCCTTGCCAGCCAGCAGCCAGTTGCTGGTCAGGTCCATGGACTTGTCGCGCTGCCAGGCCGCGGTCTGCTCCTCGACGATCTTGATGCCCGGATACTTGGCCAGGACTTCCTTCACCCCGGCGGTGCGATTGTGGGTGGAGTTGTTGGCCAGATCACCCAGCAGGATGGCCACCTGGCCCTTGCCGCCGAGCTTGTCCGCCACGTACTGCGCCTGCAGGCGGCCGGCTTCCTTGTCGTCGGAAGTCACCGCGACCACGCCCGCCGGCAGAGTGGGCTCGTCGGGGCGGCGGTTGATGTAGACGATGGGCACGCCGGCCTTGGTGGCGGCCTCGGTCAGGGTCCGGGTCGCGGCGGTGTCCACCGGATTGACGATGACCGCATCGACCTTCTGGCTGATGAAGCTCTGCACCTGAGTGAGCTGCTTGACCACGTCGTTGCGGGCGTCCTCGAACTGCAGCTGCACGCCGTCGGTCTTGGCCTTCTTGGTCATGTATTCGCGGACATAGGTAAGGTAGTTGTCGTCGAACGACGACATGGTCACCCCGACCTTGAGGTCCGCTAGGGCCGCGCTGCTGCCCAGCAGCAGCGACAGCGCCAGGGTGGCAAAGCGAGTTTTCTTCTGCATGGTTCAGGCTCCATTCGTGGGGTGACGATCAGCGAGGGGATCAGACGGGCGCAACGGCCAGGCGCACCTCGGGCGCCGCGCGGTCTTGAACCGGGCGGAGCCTGGGCGAACGCTGGAAAGACGCGGGAATCAGTGCGGGCGGTAGAACACCGCGGCGCCGGGCGAGGCGCAGAGCACGGCGCCGCTGCGCTCGTGGCAGAACAGCCGGCCGAGCAGGGCGAGCAGTCGGGAGGGACGCTGCACCTTGAGGCGGTGCACGGTGGCGAGGGCGAGACGGAAGGAATGCGTGGAGTGGTTCATGTGACGGCACCTATTATTGTTGTCGGGGCGCGCGGCCCTGGTGACTCGTTTCTGCAACTGCTCTCGACTCTATTGGAAATTTAATTCCACAACAAGAGAGAAATAGAAATTTCATTCGACCTGTACGAATGACCGCCGCGCTCGCCCCTGGACACCTGCCCGCGACCGCTCCGCCGCCTCTTCGAGGCCCTCTATCACCAGGCTTTCCCCCGTACGGGCACTCTGCCGCGCCGCCGCCAGGATCGCCTGGCAGGCCAGTGTTTCCTGCGGCGTGACCGGCAAGGGCGCGCCCTGGGTCAGGGCCGCCAGCCAGCCCTCGTAGAACAGATCCCAGCGGCCCCGTTCGCTCGGTACCCGCGCGCGCTCCTCGCCCACGCTCAGCCAGCCCCAGCGCTGATGCTCCTCGGCGCCCCAGCCGGCCTTTTCGCTGCGCGGGGTACGCCCCTGGCGCAGGGCCGCGGCCTGGCCATCGAGGCCATCGACGCTATAGACGCCCCGCTCGCCGACCACCCGCAGCCGCTGCGGACAGTTCTGCAGACCACTGCCCGAGAGGTGCGAGACCACCCCCGAGCGATGGCGCAGGGACAGAAAGAATTCCCGCTCCCGCGCGAGATCGCCACGGGGGAATTGCGCCTCGGCATAGACCCGCTCGACCGGCCCGAACAGCAGCAGCGCCTGGTCCACCAGATGGCTGCCCAGTTCGAGGAGCAGGCCCGCCTCGGTGCTCAGGCCCGCCGCGGCCAGGTCGGTCAGTTGCAGGCGCGACTCGAAGAGGCGTACCCGACCCAGGCGCTTTTCGCGCAGCAGTCGCGCCAGGGTGAGCAGGTCCGAATCCCAGCGGCGCAGCTGCTGGACGCAGAGCGGGACGCCCCGCCGCTCGGCCAGCGCCACCAGGTCCTCGGCCTCTGCCAGGGTGCTCGCCAGCGGCGCCGCGCAGACCACCGGCAGGTCCCGCCGCAGCGCTTCCCGCACCTGCGCCGGACGTTCGCCTAGAGGCGTGGCGATCACCAGGCTGTCCACCCCGGCGGCGATCAGCCCGGCCAGGTCGGGATGGCCGGTGACGCCGGGATACGCCTTGGTCAACTCGGCATGCTGCGCCGGCGAGACTGTCACCACACCCACCAGTCGGACGCCCGGGGTGCTGGCGATCAGCGGCGCCTGCAGCAGGCGCCCGAGGCCGTCGTAGCCGACCAGTCCGATTCTCACGGCCGAGGCCTACCCTGCAGGCAACACATCCCCGCGAGCGACCTAGGCGTAGAAAGCCGGTCGGCTGGGCAGGGTCACCGGCTCGATGGCGCCGCTGTCCTGTGCCTTGATGCAGGCGTCGGCGGTGACCGCGGCGATGTAGCCGTCCCAGGACGACGGCCCGGTCAGCTGGCCGGCGGCGAGGTCGTCGATGAAGGCCTGCAGTTCCACGTCGTAGGCGGCGATGAATCTGTCTTTCCAGTCCATGAGGATCTCGTTGGACAGCCGCGCCTCGCTGCGCAGCTGCACCGAGGTCGGCTCCGGCAGGCGGGCGATGCCGCGCTCGCCGACGATCTCGCACTGGATGTCGTAGCCGTACTGGCAATTGACGAAGACCTCGACGTCGATGCGCACGCCCTTGGCCGTTTCCAACAGCACCACCTGGGGATCGCGCAGGTGCTCGCGCGCCGCTGGCGCCTTGCGCGGAAAGACCACCTGGGCGGACACGTAATGATCGTCCAGCAGCCAGGCCAGCACGTTGATCTCGTGGATCAGGGTGTCGGTGATGGCCATGTCGGTGCTGTAGTGCTCGCTCACCGTGGGATTGCGGTGGGCCGCATGGATCATCAGCGGCGCGCCGATGCGATCGGCGTCGACCACCGCCTTGAGCTGGCGATAGCCGGCATCGTAGGGCCGCATGAAGCCCACCTGCACCAGGCGCTTGCCGTGGGCCTGCTCGGCTTCGACGATGCGCCGGCAGCCCTCGGCAGTGGTCGCCAGGGGCTTTTCGCAGAACACCGGCTTGCCGGCGGCGATGGCGGCCAGCACGTACTCCTCGTGGGTCGGCCCCCAGGAGGCGACCAGCACCGCCTGGACGTCCGCCGCGACGATCAGCGCATGGCCGTCGGCATAGACCTCCGCGGTGATGCCCAACTCCTGGACCACCCGGCCGGCCTGGTCGGCGTTGATGTCGGTCACCGCCACCACGCGACTGCCCAGCAGGGTGTGGCTCAGGCGGCGGATGTGTTCGCGGCCGATAGCGCCGGCCCCGATGACACCGATGTTCAAGGTCATGACGTCTTTCTCCGATTTGGATTTGTTGTGGAGTGAGCGGCGCTCAGTACTGGCGGGCCTGGGCGGCGTTTTCCCTGAGCACCCGGGCGACGGCGGCGATCTTTTCGCTGGTGGAGACCTCGGCGCCGCCGACCCGCCACCAGGACAGGTAGCCGTGCAGCATGGTCTTGGGCAGCACCTTGATGTCGATCAGGGTGGAGACCGTCTGCCGACGGGCATCGGCCAGGGCCGCTTCCAGCTCCTCCAGGGTGCGCACGCTATAGGTCTTGCAGCCGTAGGCGGCGGCGCTCATGGCGAAGTCCACCGGCACGAAGTCGCCGTCGAGCTTGCCGGTCTCCGGATTGCGATAGCGGAACTCGGTGCCGAAGCTGCCCATGCCGTGGCCGACCTGCAGGTTGTTGATGCAACCGAAGGTCATGTTGTCGAGCAGCACCACGTTGATCTTGCGCCGCTCCTGGATGGAGGTGGCCAACTCCGAGTGCAGCATCTGGTAGGAACCGTCCCCCACCAGCGCATAGACCTCGCGCTCCGGTTCGGCCAGCTTCACGCCGAGGGCGGCGTTGATCTCGTAGCCCATGCAGGAATAGCCGTATTCCAGGTGGTAGGTGTTGACGCCCTTGCTCTGCCAGGCGCGCTGCAGGTCACCCGGCAGGCTGCCGGCGGCGGCGACGATGATGGCGTCGTCGTCCAGCCGTTCGTTGAGGCGGCCGAGCACCTGGCTCTGGGTCAGGGACGAACCGGTCAGGCGGACGAATTCCTCCAGCACCGCGCGCGGCAGGTCGTCGTCAATCTCCGGCACGAAGTCGGCGCCGGTGTAGCCGACCGCGTAGACCCGCTCCACCTCCTGGCGATAGCGCTCACGCGCTTCACCGACCTGGCCGCCCCAGCCGGCGCGGTAGTCGGTAGCCCCTAGCGCCTCGGTCAGGGCGTCGAGGGCTTCGCGGGCATCGGCCACCACGGCCAGGCCATCGAGCTTGCCGGCGTCGAAGGCGGCCACGTTGAGATTGAGGAATTCCACCTCGGGATGCTGGTAGAGCCACTTCGAGGAGGTGGTGAAATCGGTGTAGCGGGTGCCGACGCCGATGATCAGATCCGCTTCCCTGGCCAGCAGGTTGGCGGCCAGGCAGCCGGTCTCGCCGATGCCGCCGACATTGAGTTCGTGGCTGGAGACGATGGCGCTCTTGCCGGCCTGGGTCTCGGCGAAGGGGATCTCGAAGCGCTCGGCGAAGCGCTGCAGGGCCGCGGCGGCGCCGGAATACTTCACCCCGCCGCCACAGATCAGCAGCGGCTTGCGCTTGCGCCTGAGCAGCTGCACCGCCTCCGCGATGGCGGCGACCACCGGCGGCCGGCGATCCAGGCGGTGCACCCGCTTGGCGAAGAAGTAGTCGGGGTAGTCGTAGGCCTCGCCCTGGACATCCTGGGGCAGCGCCAGGGTCACGGCGCCGGTCTCGGCCGGATCGGTCAGCACACGCATGGCGTTGATCGCCGCGCTCATCAGCTGCTCGGGGCGGTTGATGCGATCCCAGTACTTGCTCACCGCGCGGAAGGCATCGTTGGTGCTGATCGACAGGTCGTGGAATTGCTCGATCTGCTGCAGCACCGGATCGGGCTGGCGACTGGCATAGACGTCGCCGGGCAACAGCAGCAGCGGGATGCGATTGGCGGTGGCGGTGGCCGCGGCGGTCAGCATGTTGGCCGCGCCCGGCCCCACCGAGGAGGTGCAGGCGTAGATCTGCCGACGCAGCTTCTGCTTGGCGAAGCCGGTGGCGGCATGGGCCATGCCCTGCTCGTTGCGCCCCTGGTGCACCACCAGCTCACCGGCGTCCTGCTCCAGTGCCTGGCCCAGGCCGAGCACGTTGCCGTGGCCGAAGATGGTGAAGACGCCGGCGACGAATCTGGTCTCGACGCCATCGACGCTGAGGTACTGGTTGTCGAGAAATTTCACCAGGGCCTGGGCCATGGTCAGACGTTGGGTGCTCATGGCTTCTCCCCGGTCACTTGGCGGTGGGCATGCTGAATTCGGCGCCCTTGGCGATGCTGTCGGGCCAGCGCTGCATCACGCTCTTGTAGCGGGTGTAGAAGCGCAGGCCTTCCTCGCCATAGGCGTGGTGATCGCCGAACAGGGATCTCTTCCAGCCACCGAAGGAATGCCAGGCCATGGGCACCGGGATGGGCACGTTGATGCCGACCATGCCCACCTTGATGGTGCGGGCGAAGGCGCGGGCGATGCCGCCGTCACGGGTGAAGCAGGAGACGCCGTTGCCGAATTCGTGGGCGTTGATCAGTTCCACCGCGCTGGCGAAGTCCGGCACCCGCACGATGCCCAGCACCGGGCCGAAAATCTCTTCCCGGTAGATGGTCATCTCCGGGGTCACGCCATCGAACAGGGTGGCGCCGACGAAGAAGCCGTGTTCGGCGCCGGGCACCTTGAAGTTGCGGCCATCGACCAGCAGCCTGGCGCCCTCCTCCACCCCTTTCGTGATGTAGCCCTCGACCTTGGCCTTGTGCTGGCCGGTCACCAGCGGTCCCATGTCTGCGTCGGCTTCCACGCCGTTGCGCACCCGCAGGGCATCGATGCGCGGCAGCAGTTTCTCGATCAGGGCATCGCCCACATCGCCCACCGCCACGGCGATGGAGATGGCCATGCAGCGCTCGCCGGCCGAGCCGAAACCGGCGCCGATCAGGGCATCGGCGGCCTGATCCAGGTCGGCGTCGGGCATTACGATCATGTGGTTCTTGGCACCGCCCAGGGCCTGGACGCGCTTGCCGCGGCGGGTGCCTTCCTGGTGGATGTATTCGGCGATGGGGGTGGAGCCGACAAAGGAGATGGCCTCCACGTCCGGGTGCTGCAACAGCGCATCCACCGCCACCTTGTCACCCTGGACCACGTTGAATACGCCATCGGGCAAGCCGGCCTGCTTGAGCAGCTCGGCCAGCAGCAGGCTGGCGGAGGGATCGCGCTCGGAGGGCTTGAGGATGAAGGTGTTGCCGGTGGCCAGCGCCATGGGAATCATCCACAGCGGCACCATCACCGGGAAGTTGAAGGGGGTGATGCCGGCGCACACGCCCAGCGGCTGGCGCAGGTTCCAGTTGTCGATGCCGCCGCCGATGTTGTCGCTGTAGCTGGTCTTGGCCAGGTGTGGCGCGCCGCAGGCGAATTCCACCACCTCGATGCCGCGCGTCACCTCGCCCATGGCGTCGGACAGCACCTTGCCGTGCTCGCGGGTGATCAGCGCCGCCAGTTCCCGGTGGTGCTGGTCGAGCAGCTCCTTGAAGCGGAACAGGATGCGCGCCCGGCGCAGCGCCGATTGCTCGGACCACTCGGGAAAGGCCGCCTTGGCCGCCGCCACCGCCTGATCCACGGTCTGCGCCGTGGCCTGGGCGACCCGCCCCTGGACCACGCCCTCGGCCGGATTGAAGACGTCGCTGAAACGCTCGGCCTGGGTCGAGACCGCGCCGTTGATGTAGTGCCCGATGACGGGGGTGTCGCTCATGTCCTGAATCCTCGTGTCCTGGGGTCGCCGCCACGGCGAATGCGAAAGGGGTTAGCGAGTCAGCAGCCACTCGTGCTGCGGATCGTTGTGGAATTTCCAGACGCGCCGGGGGCCGGCCATCACGTTGAGGTAATAGGACTCGTAGCCATAGGGCACGCTGACCGGGTGATAGCCGCGCGGCACCAGCACCACGTCGTGGTCTTCCACCGCCATGGCCTGGTCCAGGTCGCGCTCGTCGGTGTAGACGCGCTGGAAGACGAAGCCCTGCCCCGGATCGATGCGGTGGTAGTAGGACTCCTCCAGCAGACTCTCCGCCGGCAGGTTGTCGCGGTCATGGCGATGGGGCGGATAGCTGGAGGAATGCCCGGACGGGGTGCGCACCTCCACCACCAGCAGCGAATGGGCCGCCGCCGTGTCCGGCAGGATGTCGCAGACATAGCGGGTATTGGCACCCTTGCCGCGGGTGGATCGCTGCATGCTCGCCGGCTCGATCAGCCGCGGTGGCAGCCGGTCCGCCACCAGCGGATTGCCGGGCGAGGTGCAGATGGCGATTTCGGCGGTGCTGTCGGCGGTCACCCGCGCCTCGCTGCCGGGCGGCAGGTAGGCGGCATAGGGCGAGACGTCTTCGAAGACGCTCTGGCGACCGGCCAGCCCGCGCCAGGCGAAGGCGCCCAGCTGCGGATGCCCGCCCTCGATACTGGCGCCGCCGCTGAGCAGCACGATGCAGACCTCCAGATCGCCCGCCAGCACCGGCAGGGACTCCCCCGCTTGCAGGCGATGGGCGGCGAAGCCGACATAGTCCAGGGCACCGGCCGGGACGCTGACGATGTCGCGGGCGCTACGGTCGGCTTTGACGAGCAGATTCATCGGATTCCTCCTCAGGCAGTGGCCTGCGCCACCAGCTGGCGCAGATGGTCGTAGCCCTTCTTGGCGTATTCGTAGGCCGGCGCCACGGCCGGGTCCTGCTCGGCCTCCACCACCAGCCAGCCTTCATAGCCGGCAGCCACCAGCACCTTGAGCAACGCCGAGAAATCGATGTCGCCGTCACCCGGCACGGTGAAGGTCCCGTTGAGGATGCAGTCCGGAAAGCTCCACTGGTGGTTGCGCGCCAGCTGCACCACGGCCTTGCGCACGTCTTTGAAGTGCACGTGGCAGACCCGGTCGATATGTTGCTGCAGCACGCTCAGGGGATCGCCACCGCCCATGTAGCAATGGCCGGCATCGAACAGCAGGCCGACGTCCGGAGAGGTCAGCGCCATCAGCCGGGCGATGTCCTCGGGCGCTTCCACATAGGCGCCCATGTGGTGGTGATAGGCCAGGCGCAGGCCCTGGCTCAGGGTGAAGGCGGCCAGGCGATCGAGCTTCTCGGCATAGGCCTGCCAGGCGGCGTCGCTGTGGAAGCGCGGCCGCTCGATCAGCGGCCGGCGCTGCCCCTGGATGGAGCCGGCCACCTCGCCGTAGACCAGCACCTTGGCGCCGTTCTCGGCCAGCAGCCGGCAATGCGGACGGATCGCCTCGATCTCGGCCTCGACATCCCGGTGCGCCAGGCCACTGGAATACCAGCCGGACACCAGCTCCAGGTCATGCTGGCCGAGTACCTCGCCCAGCGCCTTGGGCTCGCTGGGAAACTTGCCGCCCAGCTCGAAGCCCTGGAAGCCGATTTCCTTGCCCTCGCGCAGGATGGTCGCAAGCGGGGTGTCGCCGCCCAGGGCCGGCAGGTCGTCGTTGGCCCAGGAGATAGGGTTGATGCCGATCTTGAGTTGTTGTGCGGTCATGTCGGAGCTGCTCGTCAGGAGGCGATCAGGCGCGGGCGTCGCGCCAGGCCTGGATCAGGAATTCGAAGTTGCTGCGGATCTGCGCGACCAGCGCACGGTCGTCGATCTCGCCGGCCAGCCAGGCCCGACTCGGCTGGGCGAAGATGGTCCGGCCCACGGCGAAGCCCTGGCAGCGCTGGCTGGCGCTGGCCTGACGAAAGCCTTCGGCCAACTCTTCGGCCGGGGCGTTGAGGCCCAGCACCACCACGCCCTGGCAATGGGGATCGCGTTCGGCGATCAACTGGTCGAGTTGCCTCCAGACGGCGGCCGGCTGCGCCTCGATCTTCCACCACTCGGGATAGATGCCCAGGTTGTACAGCCGCTTGATGGCGCGATAGAGCACGTCCGGCCGGCCGGAGGCATGGTTCTTCGGCGGGATGACCTCCAGCAGGAGTTCATGACCGCTGGCCTGGGCCGCTTCATACAGCCCCTTGAGCTGAGCCTCCTGCTCCAGCCGCAGCAGCGGCTCGTCATCGGGGTGGAATTGCACCAGGCACTTGATGATCTGCTCGCTCGGCCAGCTCAGCAGGGTGCTGCCCACCGAACGGCCATGCTCGAAGGCCAGCGGTCGCGAATTCTGCAGCTCCACCGGCCTGGCGATCCACCAGCCACGGCCGCTGGCGGCATTCAGGGCGTCCTGGCCGAAGCGCTCGTCGGCCAGCAGCCCGACGTCGGCGGCCACACCCTGACGCTGCAGGTCCTGCTCGACCTCGGCGATGGCCTGGACGAACAGCTGCTTGAGCGTCGGAATCCGCGCCGGGTCGGCGCCCACCTGCTGAGCGCTCTCCACCAGCTGGTAGCGGTGATCGAAGGCGAAGATGAACAGCGGCTGCCACTGGCGGCGCCGCGTACTGACCCGGTGCAACCGGGTGAGCACGGGATCGAGGTCGGGCCGGGTGATGGGCACCGGACTGTGGTTGAGGTAATCCAGCTCGGCCAGGGTCGGCATGGCCGGGGCGCAGCCATGGCGCGACACCACCAGCCCGCCGCAGGCATTGGCCAGCCGGCAGCATTCGGCATCGTTGCCGCCGGTCAGCCAGCCTCGCAGGAAGCCGGACATGAAGGCATCGCCCGCGCCCAGCACATTGAGCACCTCGACGCGGATGCCGCGATGGATCTCGCCTTCCTCGAGACGCGCCGGAATGGCACCATGGATCACCGTGCAGCCCTGGGCGCCAAGCTTGACCACCAGGGTCGCCGCGGTCACCTCGCGGACCCGGCGCAGGGCGGTGAGCAGGTCTTCGCTGCCCCCGGCGATCTGGAATTCCTCTTCGGTGCCCACTACCAGGTCGAAGCGCGGCAGGATGCGCTGCACATGGGCGCTGACCTCGGCACTGGCGATGAAACGGGTCTCGCCATCGGCCTTGCCGGTCAGCCCCCAGAGCACCGGGCGGTAATCGATGTCCAGCACCCGCTTCACGCCGTTGCGCTCGGCGTAGTCCAGCGCCCGGCTGCTGGCCTGGAACACCCCCTCGGTGGAGAAGTGGGTACCGGTGATCAACAGTGCCTTGGCGCTGGCGATGAAGGCCTCGTCGATGTCGTCCGCGCCCAGCGCCATGTCGGCGCAATTCTCACGATAGAACACCAGGGGAAAGGTTTCGCGGTCCTTGATGCCCAGCAGCACCAGGGCGGTGAGGCGCTCGCGATCCACCTGGATGCCGCGGGTGTCGCAGCCTTCCTGCGCCAGCGTCCGGCTCAGGAAGCGGCCCATGTGGTCGTCGCCGACTCGGGTCAGCATCGCCGACTTCAGCCCCAGGCGCGCGGTGCCGAAGGCGATGTTGGCGGAGGATCCCCCCAGGTACTTGGCGAAGCTGCTGACATCTTCCAGTGGCGCCCCGATCTGCTGCGCATAGAGGTCGACGCCCAGTCGCCCCAGGCAGATGACATCCAACTGGCGCCCGCTGGCGAAGAAATGATCACCCATGGGTGGCTCCTGCTTATTGTTATCGGCCAACCGCGCGGACCCGAGGGGCCGAACGTGTGAGTGAGCTCAGGCTAGAACGACGCCGCGGACAAATCAACAAATTTTCCACATGAGATTTTATGGAATTTAATTTCCATAACTGACGTACACTGCGCCTGCCGTCCCACTTCGACGCCGCCCGGCGAATGGGTTAAGTTGCCGGCACAAGAATCCCTACCGCGAGATTGCCCATGTCCTCCGACTCCCCGGCCGACGACCCCCTCAGCAGCGCGCCGCTGGCCGATCCCCCCGGCAACGTCGAGCAGTTGCTGGCCTGCATCGCCCGTGACTACGAGGCCCTGCCACGCCAACTGAAACGGGTGGCCGCCTATGTCAGCCAGCAGAGCGACAGGGTCATGGTCGATCGCATCAGCGACATCGCCGGGCAGTGCGAGGTGCATCCTTCGGCCATCGTGCGCTTCTCCCAGCGCTTCGGCTTCAAGGGCTTCAGCGAGATGCAGGCGCTGTTTCGCGAGGCCTACACCCACAAGACCACGCCGGTACAGAACTACCAGCAGCGCATCCGCAGCATGATCGCCAACAAGAGCCAGCGCGCCAGCAGCGGCGATCTGGCCCGCGAGTGCATCAACGCCACCCGTTCGGGGCTGGATCGACTCGCCGAAGAGCTGGACGACGCCGCCTTCGACAAGGCCGTCGACCTGCTGGTGAACGCCGAGAACATCTATGTGGTGGGGGTGCGCCGCTCCTTCGCCGTGGCCGACTACCTGGTCTACAACCTGCAGCACACCAACAAGCGCATCCACCTCATCACCGGTCTGGGTGGCGGCTATCGCGAACAGATGCGCAGCATCGCCCAAGGCGATCTGCTGATCGCCATCAGCTTCAGCCCCTACGGCAAGGAAAGTCAGCAGTGCGTGCGCATCGCCCAGCACCACAAGGCCAAGACGCTGATTATCACCGACAGCAATCTTTCGCCCCTGGCCAAGCGCGCCGATGCCCTACTGCTGGTCAACGAAGGCAGTGCCTTCGCCTTCCGGTCGCTGAGTGCCACCCTCTGCCTGTGCCAGGCGCTGTTCCTGGCCCTGGGCTATCGCCTGGAGCTGAAGATGGACGAGATCCAGCTGCCACTGGACGAGGACGACTAGCCGAACCGGCCCCGGCAGGACCGCGCAAACGCTTGATCGACAAACAGAAATTTCTTGAGCAGAAGGCTTGACAGCCACCGGCGCCTTGCCAATAATGCGCGCCTCGGATGGCTACGTAGCTCAGCTGGTTAGAGCATAGCATTCATAATGCTGGGGTCCGGGGTTCAAGTCCCTGCGTAGCCACCACCTATTTCCAAGGGTCAGCGTAAGCTGACCCTTTTTTATTGCCCACGAAAAAGCCCACTGCGGCACCGCTTTTAGTCCCCTCTCCCCCGGGGAGAGGGCTAGGGTGAGGGCCCCGCCCCACTCTCTCCCCCCGGACAGCCTTCCCGCCCCCGAAGAGTCCAGCAGAAGCAGACCCAAGCCACAGCTAGCACCGCTCCTCGTCCCCTCTCCCTCCGGGAGAGGGCCAGGGTGAGGGTCCCGCCGCTCCCCTCCTGAACAGCCTTCCCGCCCCACGGAAAAGTCCAGCAGAAGCAGATCCAAGCCACAGCTAGCACCGCTCCTCGTCCCCTCTCCCTCCGGGAGAGGGCTAGGGTGAGGGCCCCGCCCCACTCTCCCCCCGAACAGCCTTCCCGCCCCATGGAAGAGTCCAGCAGAAGCAGACCCAAGCCACAGCTAGCACCGCTCCTCGTCCCCTCTCCCTTCGGGAGAGGGCTAGGGTGAGGGCCCCTTCCCACCAAACCTCAGCCTCACCCCATGAAAAAGCCCGACCTAAGCCGGGCTCAATCACCGCGCAAAACGCTTACAGGGCGACCTTCTGCTCGCTCTCCAGCTCTTCCGCAGCAGCCGCGTCCTGGGTATCGATGGACTGCACCAGCGCCTTGGAACTGAAGGCTCGCAGGTCACGCAGGAAGTTGTCGCGCCAGGAGGCCAGGTCCGCCTTGCGGATCACCCGCATCATGTCCTCGTAGCGCGACTTGCGCTCTTCCAGCGACATGCGCAACGCCCGGTCCAACGCCTCGGCCATGCCGACGTGATCATAGGGGTTCACGATCAGCGCCGAATTGAGCTCCCGCGCCGCACCGGCAAAGCGCGACAGCACCAGCACACCGGGATTCTCCGGATCCTGGGCGGCTACGTACTCCTTGGCGACCAGGTTCATGCCGTCACGCAACGGGGTCACCAGACCCACGTCGGACGAGCGGAACAGCCCCATCACCGTGCGCCGGTCATAGCTCTTGTTCAGGTAGCGGATCGGCGTCCAGTCCAGCTCGGAGAAGTGGCCATTGATATGGCCGGCATGGCTCTCCAGCTGACGGCGAATGTTCTGGTAGGACACTACGTCCGCACGGGACGAAGGCGCGATCTGCACGAACTGCACGGCCCTGTGGTGCTCGGGGAAGTGCTCCAGCAGCTTTTCGAAGGCCTGAAAGCGCTCCACCAGGCCCTTGGAATAGTCGAGGCGGTCGACGCTGACGATGGTCTTGTAGGGCACGCCTTCGATGCTGCGCGAGATGAACTGCCGGCGCGTGCGATAGGACTCCGCCTGCTTCTGGATCACGTCCGGCATCACCCCGATGGGATAGACGCCGACGCGGAAGTTGTGGCCATAGGCGGTCAGGCTGCCATCCTTTTCCAGCACGCCACGCACCTCACGGGTGATGTAGTCCTGGAAGGCCAGCTGATCGGTGTCGGTCTGGAAGCCGATCAGGTCATAGAAGCACAGGGTCTTGAGCAATTCGTTGTGCGGCGGGATGGCGGTGAGGATCTCCGGCGCCGGGAAGGGAATGTGCAGGAAGAAGCCGATGCGGTTGCGAATGCCCAGCATGCGGCAGGCTTCGGCGAAGGGGATCAGGTGATAGTCGTGCACCCAGATGATGTCATCGGGCTTAAGCAGTGGCTTGAGGCGCTCGGCCATCGCCATGTTCACCCGCCGATAGCCGTCGTACTCTTCGCGGTTGTAGCGGGCGAGGTCGATCCGGTAGTGGAAGATCGGCCAGAGGGTGGCGTTGGAAAAGCCGCGGTAGTAGTGGTCGTAGTCGCGCTTGGTCAGGCCGAAGGTCACATAGTCGATGTTGTCCTTGGTCTGGGTCTTGGCCGGCCCGTTTTCCTTGACCGTCTCGCCGTTCCAGCCGAACCAGATGCCACCCGACTTGCGCAGGGCATCCAGTACGCCCACCGCCAGACCACCCGCGGTCGCCTTGCCCTCCTCGATCGGGGCTACCCGATTCGATACCACCACTAAACGGCTCATCCTAATCTCCTTGCTTATAATGTGGCGCGAGGTCGCGGCTCAGCTGTTGTAGCCATAGGGCTACCGCTTCCACCGAAGGCAGGCGGGTCTTGGCGACCGTCTCCCCTTCCCCCACCTTGATGGTCAGACCGCCTCGCGCATTGACGACGTCGAACCCCTCTTCATCGGTGCGATCGTCACCGAGAAACACCGGCAGGCAGCCGGCAAAGGGTTCCAGTTCGAGAAAACGGGCAATGGCCTCGCCCTTGCTCGCCGCGGCGGGCTTGAGTTCGAAGACGCATTTGCCGGGTTGCAACTTGAATTCGGGATGATCGGCCGCGATGCCTTCGGCGAGCTCGCGCACCAGCGCTTCCTTTTCCGGCGCCTGACGATAATGCAGGGCAAAGGCCACGCTCTTGCGTTCGAGCAGCAGGTCCGGATGTTCGGCCAGGGCCGCTTCCAGACGGGCACCGACCTGCGCCAGCACCTCAGCGTCCAGGGTCACCCGATGGGTCTCGCCCTGGGGATCGCGCCACTCGGCGCCATGCACCCCCGCCGCGGCCAGCCGCAGCGGCGCCGTGAAGCCGTCGATCTCGGACAGCGGGCGCCCGGAAACCACGGCGACGCCATGGTGGCGCGCCAGCTGTTCGAGCGCGGCGAGGGTTTCGGCGGGAATGAAAACCTGTTCCGGACGTGGCTGCAATTCTGCCAGGGTGCCATCCAGATCGAAGAAGAAGGCCAGCGGCTGGCCCGATGAGGTAAGGCTGTCGAGGTCAATCATGGAAGGTACGACTGCCGGGTCACCGTATGGTTCGTTCACACCTTCTGGCGGCACCGAGGAATTCCCCTTGCCGGCGCGTAGTCCGATTCAGGGAGATGCTCTAGCAGCCCAGCCTTTGGAGACCACCATGAACAAGCCCGACATCACCAAGACCCCCGAAGAGATCGACGACATCCAGGACCGCATGGGCGACATGCGCGAACTCGACTTCAGCGATCGCAAGGACGAGCGCGGTGGTCGCATCGGCGACGAAATGGATGAACGCGATTACGCAGGGCAATTCCCCGAGGAACGCGTGCGCCAGGCCGGGATGACCGGCGGTGAGACCCTGGATCACCAGCCCACCATGGATGACGCCAGTCCGGAAACCCTGCTGGACGAAACCGGCGCCCGCTCGCCAAGCGACTATGGCGATGCCTGGCCCAATGACAAGGAGCTGAGCGTGGTCGAGGACAGCGACATCGGCGGCGGCTCAGGCCAGGACGAAGCCGAACTCGGTCGCAGCCATCCCCTGGACGGCGAGGCCTGGGACGGCGAAGCCGACGAGCCCAACGAAGCCGAAACCCAGAGAGACGCCCGCTACGCCGATCTGGACGCCAACGACGAAGACCTTGCCGGTGACACCAGCCTGGATCTGGACGAAAAGCGCGCCGATCACTGAAACCGCTGAAGGCCTAGTCGAGCAGCGTACAGGCCATCACCAGCGCATCTTCCCGGCCGCCGACCGCGGGATAATAGTCCCGCCGGCGGCCGATCTCGTTGAAACCATAGCGCTCATAAAGCCGGTAGGCCGACTGATTGCTGGCGCGTACCTCCAGAAAACACTCGTTGGCCTTGGCCTTGCGCGCTTCCTGCAACAGATGCTCCAGCAGACGCAGGCCTAGGCCGCGCCCCTGGCTTTCCGGCTTGATGGTGATGTTGAGCAGATGGGCTTCGTCGAGGATAACGTTGATCACCCCATGCCCGACCTGCTGGTCGCCCGCCAGCATCACCCAGCAGTCGTAGGACTTGAGCGCATCCAGGAAGATGCCGCGGGTCCAGGGATGGCTGAAGGCCTGATATTCGATCTTCAAGACCGTGTTCAGATCGGCTTCGGTCATCCGCCGAAAGCTCACCGCATCGTTCATTACTGTCCCATCCAGCGACGCCGCAGTGGGCGCATGGCTTGCCAGAGCGCGGCCTTGGCGGCCGGCTCCTCCATCAAAATGTCCAGCCCCGGTACCAGCCAGGCCGGTCCCAGGGCCGTGTCCTGCTCCACGCCGGTCAGCTGCATATCCTCGACACCGCTACAGCGCCGCGCCGCGCCGCCGATCAGCCAGAGACCCAGGCCTTCACCCAGCCGCTCCTGATGCCCCGAGACGAAGCTCTGCACGAATTCGCAGGCCGCCGCCGGCCCCTGGTCGAGTTGACCGCTGTTGAGCAGCGGCCAGCGAATGGGCTCCTCGCTGACGATCCGCGGTGTGTCCGGCAGACCGGCAGCGCGCAGCAGATCCTTGAGCAGCAGGGCGGCCGGATCGCGTGAACCCAGGGTATCGCCAGTCGGCAATTCGAGCAGCAACAGGCAGCGCCCGGCCTGCAACAGCTGCAGGGCGAAGCGAGGCGCCGGCTCGCGCGGTGGTGGAGGCGCGCGCTCTGGCTCCGCCTCGACCACCGTGGCCGCAGCCGGCTTTACTGCGCTGGGTCGCGGGATCTCGATGCGCGGACGATTCGCCGCCGGTGCCTCGACTACTGCAGCGACTGGCGCAGCCTTGGCCACCGGCTCCGGGCGTACCACCCGGGCGGCGACGGGCGCCTCCTCCGGTTCCTCGACCCACAGGGCTTCCGGCCGCGAAGGCGCCGCGAAGGGCAACACCGTACGCGGCACCCAGACATCCAGCTGCAACGCCTGCAGATAGGCGCGACGACGCGCCTCGGCGGCAAGCGAGGGGCTGGCGGAAGTGGTGGGGTCGGACATGGGCGGATCCTTCGGACACGCGAGGGAATTATGCGGGGCGGCATTGTCGCCCGGATCGCCCTGGATCGAAAGGCCACCCTGCCCATCGGTCCCACCGCGGTCACACCGAAGGCTCTGGCGTCTGGAGTACAATGGCGCTTTTGTCTGGTGCGGTCCCCGCCATGATCGACCCCAAACGCGTCCTGCGTACCCTCGCCGAACACTGGCACCTCATCGACCCGCTGTGCACCCACTTCGACAGCGGTACCCTGGGCCTGGCCGAACTGCGCGCCCGCCTCGCCGAGCAGTTGCCCGAACGCACGCCTGCCGACCTTACGGCGTTACTGGACACCTGGATCCGCCTCGACATCCTGGTGCCGGTGGCCAAGAGCCCCAACCGCTTCGAACTCAATGGCCAGATCCACGACTTCCTCGGCTACCTCAGGCGCGAGCACCGCCTGGGCCTGTGCCTGGAGATCGAGGCCTACCTGCGCCACCTGGAACGCCTCGCCGGTCACATCCGCGAAGCCTTCGACAACCGCGACGGCCCGGACCTGGCGCGCCAGCTGCGTCTGCTGGACATGCGCGTGCGCGACGTCCTCAAGAAGCTGGCCAACGATGGCCATGCCCTGGAAGGCGTGGCCGAGCGCGCTAAGACCAGCGACCGCCAGATTCCGCTACGCCAGCGCTATGCCGAGGTGCTGGCCACCTGGGACGAATACGTCGAGCCGATGATCCAGCTGGTAGCCGCCGACGGCGCCTTCGAACGCGGCGTGCATCGCGTCGAGCAGGTCCTCCTGCACCTACTGGGTGAACAGCAGCGCCTTGGCCACCTGATCGACGACGACCTGCTACTGCGCACCCAGGCGCGCATCCTGGAGATGCACAATGCCGCCCAGCTGGCCCTGAGACGCGCGCGCGAACTGCTCTTACCGCTGCGCGAAGAGGCACGCCGGCACAACGCCGTGACCCGCGGCGCCGCCCTGGCCCTGGCCACCATTCGCCGCAAGGGTCTCGACGCCGTGCCCCAGGCCGCCTTGCCGCTGTTCAGCCGGCCACAGAGCGTCTTCCTCGGCACCACCGCCCAGGTGGAAAGCTATGTCTACGCCCTGGCCCGCTTCGAGCCCAAGCCGGCACGCTTCCCCAGCCAGACCAGTCGCCCGCGTGACAGCGAACGCCCGGCCGCGCCCCGTACCGCCCGCGAGATGCTCGATCTCTGCCAGGACGCCCTGCCGCTGCCCGACCTCATGGCCTGGCTGCTGGAACAGGAGCCGGCCGGCGACACCGACGAGCTGCTCTACTGGTTCTCGCGCCTGTCTCGGGATACGCGCTTCCAGCGCCAGCGGCTGGATCGTCGCCACTACGACACCCTCGAACACCGCGTCAGCCTGTGCTCCTACGCCCTGACCGCCCGATCTCTCGCGAGCGATGCCCATGCAACTTGATCTCAACGAAATGACCCAGCTCGCCCCCATCTTCCGCGAGCTGTTCAAGGGCTATCACCTGTCCCGCAGCGAGCCCGAGAGCTACGCCCAACTCAGCCAGCTGCGGGACCAGTACCGCGCCCTGTTCCGCGCCCTCGGCTTCGAACTGGTCTGCGACCCACGCGGCTTCTACTATTTCGTCCCCGAGCAGATGGGTGCCCAGGTCAACAAGACCGCCCAGCGCCTGGCACTGTTCACCTTCATCCTGGTCGAGCACCTGGCCGACCAGGGCCGCGACCCCTTGGCCGTGCTCGACGGCGGCACCCTGGGTCGGCACGAACTGCCGGCCCTGCTGGACAAGTACCGCGACCTCTTCCTGCAGGCCGAGGTCACCACCCAGGAAGAGCTGGAAGAAAAGATCCTGCGCCGCCTGACCCAGCTGGGCTTCGCCCTGGACAGCAACGGGACCTATCGCTTCCTGCCGCCCATGCACCGTTTCCTGGATGTCTGCCTGACCGTGCAACAGGACCGCGACCTGGCCGCCGGCCTGCATGCCAGCGATCTGCCGCTGCCGGCCCCAACCCTTGCGGGCGACGAGGACAGCACCGAGCAAGAGAGCGCCGACGAAGATGACGAAGAGGCCGCCCTGGCCCGCGCCATCGCCGCAGAACGGGAGTTCGACCTATGATCCGCTACGGCATCAGCCGCTTCGCCCTGCTCAACACCGCCGGCTACAGCCTCGGCCTCTTCCCGCTGGAACAGCCGCTGTCGGTCTATGGCGCCAACAACCTGGGCAAGAGCGCCTCGATCAACGCCCTGCAATTCCCCATCCTGGCGCGGCTCTCCGACATGAGCTTCGGCAAGTACAGCAACGAGCAATCGCGCAAGTTCTACTTCGCCACCGACACCAGCTACATCCTCATCGAATTGCGCCTGGCCCATGGTCCCCACGTCATCGGCGTGGCCGGTCGCGGTCCGGGCGGAGGCTTCGGCCACCAGTTCTTCGCCTATGCCGGCGAGCTTGACCTGGCCCACTATCAACGTGACGGTGCCTGCCTGCGCCAGCGCGAGCTCTTCGCCAGCCTGGAGCGTGCCGGCCTCAAGGCCTACGAGGTCAAACCCGAGGAGTTGCGCCGCCTGCTGGTAGGCGGCCACACCAGCATTCCGCTGGACCTGACCCTGATCCCGTTGCGCTCCACCAGCGAACAGAGTCTCAAGACCTTCCGCGCCCTGTTCATCAACCTGCTGCACATGCGCGAGATCACCGCGGCCAAGCTCAAGCAGCTGTTTCTCGACGCCTTCGAGCACAGCCTGAGATCCGGCAGCGTCGACTACATCGCCGCCTGCGAGGAAGCCTTTCGCGACGTGCGCCGCATGGAGCAGGATTACCAGTCCCTGGTGGCCGCCGGCCCGCTGGTGGAAGCCCTGGCCAATGGCGTCGAACAGCGTGACCGCCTGAGAGGCAAGCTGCACCGTCTCTCACCCCTGCTCGACAGCCTGCTCGGCACCTGGCAGCACTACGCGATCGACCGTCGCGACGAGTTGCTGTCCCAGACCGAGCACTACCGCCAGGAACAGGACGGCCTGCAGCAGAGCCAGCGCGACGGCACCAGTGAGCTGATGCGCCGCGAGCGCGAGATCAGCAGCCTGCAACGCTGGCTCGCCGACCTGGCCCAGCTCAAGCACCGCTTCGCCCTGGTGGACTCCACCGCGCCTCTGGAGGCTCAGCTGCTGGCGGCCAAGGATGCCCATGATGAGCTGGCCGGTGCCCTCTCCCAGGCGCGTCAGTTTAGTAGCGAAGACCTCGACCAGCGCGTCCGCGAACTGGAACAGCGCCTCAAGGGCATACGCCAGCAACTCGACCACGCCGACAACAACAGCTACGCCCGCCTGCGCGAGGAATTCAGCCAGGCCGACGTCGATCGCCTGATGCGGCTGTTCAATAGCCAGCTGTTCAGTCTGCCGCTGGGCGCCAAGGGCGTCGAATTGGCCGAAGACGGCAGCTGGGTAAAGACCTTCGAAGGCATCCTGGCGCGTTTCCAGGGCGATCGCCTCGAACTGCCGGGCCTGTCCCTCGACCTTTCGGGGATCGAGCCGCCCACCCTGCAGGCCCTGGCCGATCGTGCCGCCCTGCGTGACCAGAAGGACCGCTTGGAGCGCGAACTCAAGCAACTCAAGGCCCAGCAGGGCGTCAGCGTCGACCGCCAGGCCAGCAAGGCCCAGGCCGAAGCCCTTTACCAGCAGGTCCTGGATGCCCAGAAGGCCCTCGAAGACTTTCGCCGCTGCCAGACCCTCGGCGCCGAGGAAAACGAAAAACTCGAACAGCTGGCTCAGCTGGAAGCCGCCCAGGACGAACTGAGACGCGCTGGTGACGCCTTCACCGAACGCGTCCAGCAACTCTCTGCCAAGCTGCAGCTGATCGGCCGGCAACTGGCTGATCTGGAAGCCAAGGACCGCACCCTCGCCGACGCCCTGCGCCGCCGGCAGCTGCTGCCCACCGACCTGCCCCAGGGCACGCCCTTCATGGAAGCGGTGGACGATTCCCTGGAGAACCTGTTGCCGTTGCTCAACGACTATCAGGACACCTGGCAGGCCCTGCAGCGCGCCGACACCCAGATCGAGGCGCTCTATGCCCAGGTGCGGCTCAAGGGCGTAGCCAAGTTCGACAACGAGGAAGACTCCGAGCGTCGCCTGCAGCTGCTGGTCAATGCCTATGCCCATCGCCAGGACGAAGCCCTGACCCTGGCCAAGGCCCGTCGCGCCGCCGTCACCGACATCGCCCGGACGCTGAGAAACATCCGCAGCGACTACGACAACCTGGAACACCAGCTGCAGCTGTTCAACCGCGAGATCAACCGCAAGCAGGTCTCCAACCTGGAGAGCTTCCGCATCGTCCTGGCGCCCAACAAAGAGGCGCTCAAGCACATCGACCAGATCATCCACAGCGCCGGTCAGTACGAGGAGGGCGAAACCCTCTCGGTGTTCGATCTCACCCAGGACAGCAGCCAGGACCAGAAGAACGAGGACGCCAAGGAATACCTGGCCCGCCTGGTAGCCGCCAACGGCAACCAGCTCGGCCTCAAGGACCTCTTCGAACTGGCCTTCGAGATCACCAAGCAGGGTGGTCAGCCGGTCCTGCATACCGACATCGACGGCGCCGCGTCCAATGGCACCACCATGACCATCAAGGCGCTGACCAACATGTATCTGCTGCTGCACCTGATGGACCGGGAGCAGGCCGCCAAGATCCGCTTGCCCTACTACCTGGACGAAGCCGCCGACATCGACGAACGCAACCAGCAGGCCCTGATCGAGACCAGCCAACAGTTGGGCTTCGTGCCCATCCTGGCCAGCGTCAAACCCCAGGTCAGCGCCCAAGTAGCCATCGACCTCGAAGGCGGCAGCGGCCCCGGCGGCATCTACATCGATGAAGCCGATTGGAAGTACATCGCCAAACGCGACCTGGCCCTGCCCGACCCCGCTTGAGCCCTTCCAGAACGCAAAAAGCCCGGCACAAGCCGGGCTTTTTGTTGCTCTCGTAACGCTGTCGTAGGTTGGGCTGAGCCTAGCGAAGCCCAACATCGAGGTCTCACCTCGCCACTCTGCCTAGGCTTGCCTTCCAAAGCTCAGTGCGCCAGCGTTCGCCTGTTGGGCTTCGCTGCGCTCAGCGCCAACCTACGCCAGTCCTGCGCGCTTCAAACCCGACAGCCCGGCGTAGCCGGGCTGTCTGTGCTCTTGCAGGCCCCAAGCAGCACCTTGGCTGTCAGGTAGCCCTCAAGCGCCCAGCCGCACCGCTCCTGGTCCCCTCTCCCCCCCGGGAGAGGGATAGGGTGAGGGTGAGGGCAACCTCAGCCGCGTGACTGCCCGGCTTACGCTGGCAGGGCTATCGGCCCACACGCCTTAGCGTCTCGCCAAACTTTTCCCGCCCCAAAGACAACACCCCCGTCAGAATGAACTGAGCGGGGGTGCTGGGTGTTAGGCGCTTGACGATGACCTACTCTCACATGGGGAAACCCCACACTACCATCGGCGATGCATCGTTTCACTTCTGAGTTCGGGAAGGGATCAGGTGGTTCCAATGCTCTATGTTCGTCAAGCAATTCGGTTGGCTGGCCAGGCGATAAGGCTGCCTGGCTGGCCCAATTGGGTCTGTGATCGAAGTAGACAATTCGTCTTGGGTCTTGCGAACCCACGCGCCCGTTTTCGGCGTCGTCTTCCTCACGCTCTGACCTGCGGTCAGATTGTTTGGGTGTTATATGGTCAAGCCTCACGGGCAATTAGTATCGGTTAGCTCAACGCCTCACAGCGCTTACACACCCGACCTATCAACGTCGTAGTCTTCGACGGCCCTTCAGGAAGCTCAAGGCTCCAGTGAGATCTCATCTTGAGGCAAGTTTCCCGCTTAGATGCTTTCAGCGGTTATCTCTTCCGAACATAGCTACCCGGCGATGCCACTGGCGTGACAACCGGAACACCAGAGGTTCGTCCACTCCGGTCCTCTCGTACTAGGAGCAGCCCCTCTCAAATCTCAAACGTCCACGGCAGATAGGGACCGAACTGTCTCACGACGTTCTAAACCCAGCTCGCGTACCACTTTAAATGGCGAACAGCCATACCCTTGGGACCGGCTTCAGCCCCAGGATGTGATGAGCCGACATCGAGGTGCCAAACACCGCCGTCGATATGAACTCTTGGGCGGTATCAGCCTGTTATCCCCGGAGTACCTTTTATCCGTTGAGCGATGGCCCTTCCATACAGAACCACCGGATCACTAAGACCTACTTTCGTACCTGCTCGACGTGTCTGTCTCGCAGTCAAGCGCGCTTTTGCCTTTATACTCTACGACCGATTTCCGACCGGTCTGAGCGCACCTTCGTACTCCTCCGTTACTCTTTAGGAGGAGACCGCCCCAGTCAAACTGCCCACCATACACTGTCCTCGATCCGGATAACGGACCAGAGTTAGAACCTCAAGGTTGCCAGGGTGGTATTTCAAGGATGGCTCCACGCAGACTGGCGTCCACGCTTCAAAGCCTCCCACCTATCCTACACAAGCAAGCTCAAAGTCCAGTGCAAAGCTACAGTAAAGGTTCACGGGGTCTTTCCGTCTAGCCGCGGATACACTGCATCTTCACAGCGATTTCAATTTCACTGAGTCTCGGGTGGAGACAGCGCCGCCATCGTTACGCCATTCGTGCAGGTCGGAACTTACCCGACAAGGAATTTCGCTACCTTAGGACCGTTATAGTTACGGCCGCCGTTTACCGGGGCTTCGATCAAGAGCTTCGCTTGCGCTAACCCCATCAATTAACCTTCCGGCACCGGGCAGGCGTCACACCCTATACGTCCACTTTCGTGTTTGCAGAGTGCTGTGTTTTTAATAAACAGTCGCAGCGGCCTGGTATCTTCGACCGGCATGAGCTTACGGGGTAAACCCTTCACCCTCACCGGCGCACCTTCTCCCGAAGTTACGGTGCCATTTTGCCTAGTTCCTTCACCCGAGTTCTCTCAAGCGCCTTGGTATTCTCTACCCGACCACCTGTGTCGGTTTGGGGTACGGTTCCTAGTTACCTGAAGCTTAGAGGCTTTTCCTGGAAGCATGGCATCAACCACTTCTCCTTCTAAAAGAAGGATCGTCATCAGTTCTCGGCCTTAACTGTCCGGATTTACCTAAACAGTCAGCCTACCACCTTAAACTTGGACAACCATCGCCAAGCTGGCCTAGCCTTCTCCGTCCCCCCATCGCAGTAACTAGAAGTACGGGAATATTAACCCGTTTCCCATCGACTACGCCTTTCAGCCTCGCCTTAGGGACCGACTCACCCTGCGTCGATTAACGTTGCGCAGGAACCCTTGGTCTTTCGGCGTGCGAGTTTTTCACTCGCATTGTCGTTACTCATGTCAGCATTCGCACTTCTGATACCTCCAGCAAGCTTCTCAACTCACCTTCACAGGCTTACAGAACGCTCCTCTACCGCATCACCAGAGGTGATACCCGTAGCTTCGGTGCCTGGTTTGAGCCCCGTTACATCTTCCGCGCAGGCCGACTCGACTAGTGAGCTATTACGCTTTCTTTAAAGGGTGGCTGCTTCTAAGCCAACCTCCTAGCTGTCTAAGCCTTCCCACATCGTTTACCACTTAACCAGGACTTTGGGACCTTAGCTGACGGTCTGGGTTGTTTCCCTTTTCACGACGGACGTTAGCACCCGCCGTGTGTCTCCCATGCTCGGCACTTCTGGGTATTCGGAGTTTGCATCGGTTTGGTAAGTCGGGATGACCCCCTAGCCGAAACAGTGCTCTACCCCCCAGAGTGATACATGAGGCGCTACCTAAATAGCTTTCGAGGAGAACCAGCTATCTCCGAGCTTGATTAGCCTTTCACTCCGATCCACAAGTCATCCCCTGCCTTTTCAACGGAAGTGGGTTCGGTCCTCCAGTCAGTGTTACCTAACCTTCAACCTGCTCATGGATAGATCGCCCGGTTTCGGGTCTATTCCCAGCGACTAGACGCCCTATTAAGACTCGCTTTCGCTACGCCTCCCCTATTCGGTTAAGCTCGCCACTGAAAATAAGTCGCTGACCCATTATACAAAAGGTACGCAGTCACCCAACAAAGTGGGCTCCCACTGCTTGTACGCATACGGTTTCAGGTTCTATTTCACTCCCCTCTCCGGGGTTCTTTTCGCCTTTCCCTCACGGTACTGGTTCACTATCGGTCAGTCAGGAGTATTTAGCCTTGGAGGATGGTCCCCCCATATTCAGACAGGGTTTCTCGTGCCCCGTCCTACTCGATTTCATTGATAAGAGCGTTTCGCGTACAGGGCTATCACCCACTATGGCCGCACTTTCCAGAGCGTTCCGCTACTCTCAAATCAACTTAAGGGCTGGTCCCCGTTCGCTCGCCACTACTAAGGGAATCTCGGTTGATTTCTTTTCCTCAGGGTACTTAGATGTTTCAGTTCCCCTGGTTCGCCTCTTAACCCTATGGATTCAGGTTAAGATACCTAGCTTATGCTAGGTGGGTTTCCCCATTCAGAGATCTCCGGGTCACAGGTCATTTGCCACCTCACCGAAGCTTATCGCAGGCTATCACGTCTTTCATCGCCTCTGACTGCCAAGGCATCCACCGTATGCGCTTCTTCACTTGACCATATAACCCCAAGCAATCTCGCTGGCGTCCAAGGACGCTACCGATCTGCAAAGCGTTAGATGAGTGAAGACGACATTTCGCCGAAAACTTGCGCTTGAGTTCGCAAGATTTTACCTTGACGACACTAACTGCCAGTGAAAACAGTTAATGCAGTCTACTTCTATCACTTTCCCAATTTTTTAAAGAACAGTTCTGATCAAAGACCAGACATCAGAGTTTGGGCTACACCGGATGGTGTATCAAACGCTCATGTCTGAGCTTTTCAAGCAATCGCGTTAGCGGTAGGTGGAGATGGTGGAGCCAAGGAGGATCGAACTCCTGACCTCCTGCGTGCAAGGCAGGCGCTCTCCCAGCTGAGCTATGGCCCCATCGATTGGTGGGTCTGGGCAGATTCGAACTGCCGACCTCACCCTTATCAGGGGTGCGCTCTAACCAACTGAGCTACAGACCCAATCGTCTTACCTTGAGTCTAACTAACTCAATTGCTCTTCTATCAGTGAATCAAGCAATTCGTGTGGGTGCTTGCCAGCAAGCTGACATCTTTCGATTAAGGAGGTGATCCAGCCGCAGGTTCCCCTACGGCTACCTTGTTACGACTTCACCCCAGTCATGAATCACTCCGTGGTAACCGTCCCCCCGAAGGTTAGACTAGCTACTTCTGGAGCAACCCACTCCCATGGTGTGACGGGCGGTGTGTACAAGGCCCGGGAACGTATTCACCGTGACGTTCTGATTCACGATTACTAGCGATTCCGACTTCACGCAGTCGAGTTGCAGACTGCGATCCGGACTACGATCGGTTTTATGGGATTAGCTCCACCTCGCGGCTTGGCAACCCTTTGTACCGACCATTGTAGCACGTGTGTAGCCCTGGCCGTAAGGGCCATGATGACTTGACGTCATCCCCACCTTCCTCCGGTTTGTCACCGGCAGTCTCCTTAGAGTGCCCACCATAACGTGCTGGTAACTAAGGACAAGGGTTGCGCTCGTTACGGGACTTAACCCAACATCTCACGACACGAGCTGACGACAGCCATGCAGCACCTGTGTCTGAGTTCCCGAAGGCACCAATCCATCTCTGGAAAGTTCTCAGCATGTCAAGGCCAGGTAAGGTTCTTCGCGTTGCTTCGAATTAAACCACATGCTCCACCGCTTGTGCGGGCCCCCGTCAATTCATTTGAGTTTTAACCTTGCGGCCGTACTCCCCAGGCGGTCAACTTAATGCGTTAGCTGCGCCACTAAGATCTCAAGGATCCCAACGGCTAGTTGACATCGTTTACGGCGTGGACTACCAGGGTATCTAATCCTGTTTGCTCCCCACGCTTTCGCACCTCAGTGTCAGTGTTAGTCCAGGTAGTCGCCTTCGCCACTGGTGTTCCTTCCAATATCTACGCATTTCACCGCTACACTGGAAATTCCACTACCCTCTACCACACTCTAGCCAGACAGTTTTGGATGCAGTTCCCAGGTTGAGCCCGGGGATTTCACATCCAACTTATCAAGCCACCTACGCGCGCTTTACGCCCAGTAATTCCGATTAACGCTTGCACCCTTCGTATTACCGCGGCTGCTGGCACGAAGTTAGCCGGTGCTTATTCTGTTGGTAACGTCAAAACTCACAGGTATTCGCTATGAGCCCTTCCTCCCAACTTAAAGTGCTTTACGACCCGAGGGCCTTCTTCACACACGCGGCATGGCTGGATCAGGCTTTCGCCCATTGTCCAATATTCCCCACTGCTGCCTCCCGTAGGAGTCTGGACCGTGTCTCAGTTCCAGTGTGACTGATCATCCTCTCAGACCAGTTACGGATCGTCGCCTTGGTAGGCCGTTACCCTACCAACTAGCTAATCCGACCTAGGCTCATCTAATAGCGTGAGGTCCGAAGATCCCCCACTTTCTCCCGTAGGACGTATGCGGTATTAGCGTTCCTTTCGAAACGTTGTCCCCCACTACTAGGCAGATTCCTAGGCATTACTCACCCGTCCGCCGCTGAATCAGAGAGCAAGCTCCCTTCATCCGCTCGACTTGCATGTGTTAGGCCTGCCGCCAGCGTTCAATCTGAGCCATGATCAAACTCTTCAGTTAAGTAGACTGATCGGGTTTTGAGAAAACCCTAAACTTGGCTCAGCAATCGCAAAAAACTCATGAATTCACGAGTTACTTGTGTTGCTGATAATCTTGCGACATCAGACTTATCTCACAAGCACCCACACGAATTGCTTGATTCAACTTGTTAAAGAGCAGTGGTTGCGACCGTGTCGCTAACCGAGGCGCGCATTCTACGCTGTCCTCACATCCTGTCAAGCGTCGATTTGAACTTTTTCGTTTCAACTCAACCACTTGCGCTTGCCTGACCGGTCTAACCAATCTCGGCAGCGGGAGGCGAATCCTACAGCATCCTGAGACGCTGTCAACCCCTCCGCTTCATTTCGTCATCACCCGAAGGCGAGAACTAAATGGCGAAGAATCCGTGGACCCCTCGCCCAGCTCAGACCTAAGTGCTTGATTTTCAAGCCGCTTCAGCATCTGCGCCGGAAGTGGGGCGCATTATAGGCGAGTTTCGGAGGGCGTCAACAGGTTATTTCAATTTTATTGCTGACGGACGCTGATGCGGGCAAAAGCCTTCTTGCCGGCCTGACATATATAGGTACGGCCGATCTCGAACTGGAAGCCACGATCGACCACTTCGCCATCCACCTTGACGCTGCCGGCTGCCAGCAGGTCCCGGGCAGCCGCTGCGTTCTTCACCAAGCCGGCCTTGTTGAGGACGGCAGCGACTGGCAACGGCGCATCGGTTTCCAGCTCGATCTCAGGCAGGTCCTCCGGCAGCTCGCCTTCCTTCATGCGATTGCCCGCAGAGCGATGGGCAGTCTGCGCCGCTTCTTCACCATGGAAGCGGGCGACGATCTCTTCGGCCAACTTGATCTTGATGTCGCGGGGATTGGCGCCCTGCTCCACGTCGCTGCGGAATTGGGCAATCTCTTCCAGGCTGCGGAAGCTGAGCAGCTCGAAGTAACGCCACATCAGGGTGTCGGGAATGGACACCAGCTTGTTGTACATGACGCCGGGGGCTTCCTGGATGCCGACGTAGTTGCCCAGGGACTTGGACATCTTCTTGACGCCATCCAGGCCTTCGAGCAATGGCATGGTCAGGATGCACTGGGCTTCCTGGCCGTAGGCACGCTGCAGCTCACGCCCCATGAGCAGATTGAATTTCTGGTCGGTACCGCCCAGCTCGACATCGGCGCGCAGGGCGACCGAGTCATAGCCCTGGACCAGGGGATAGAGGAACTCGTGGATGGCGATGGGCTGATTGCCGGCGTAGCGCTTGCTGAAGTCATCGCGTTCCAGCATGCGTGCCACGGTGTACTGAGAAGAGAGGCGAATGAAGTCGGCCGGCGACAGCTGGTCCATCCAGGTGGCGTTGAAGGCCACTTCGGTACGGGCCGGGTCGAGGATCTTGAATACCTGGGCCTTATAGGTCTCGGCATTCTCCAGCACCTGCTCGCGGGTCAGCGGCGGGCGGGTAGCGCTCTTGCCACTGGGGTCGCCGATCATGCCGGTGAAGTCGCCGATCAGGAAGATGACCTGGTGGCCCAGCTCCTGGAACTGACGCAGCTTGTTGATAAGCACAGTGTGGCCGAGGTGCAAATCCGGGGCGGTCGGATCGAAGCCTGCCTTGATGCGCAACGGGGTGCCGCGCTCCAGTTTTGTTACAAGCTCTGACTCGACGAGCAGCTCATCTGCTCCACGCTTGATGACCGCCAGCTGCTCCTGGACCGTTTTCATAGGGGCTTTGCCTCTGAATTTCGAAAGCGTGAACCTTATCAAGATGCCCCTGGTAGCCGCCAGCCGGCACGTCGGATCAACCGCCCCAAAGGGTTGTGACAGCTAGCTTTTGATTATATTTTAGGCAGTTATTCACTTCTTTTAACGTCACATCATCACTGTAGCTAAATGACGAAGCCAATCCCCAAAAGTCCGTTCTACCCCAAAAGCCACCTCGTGGCCGCCAGCGGGGTGGCCGCACTCTTGAGTCTGGCCTTGCTCGTGTTTCCCTCTCAGCAGGTCGAGGCGAAACGTACTTTCATCAATTTGGATGTGGAACACGACGCCAGGCGCGCCGTGCAGGATCAGGATGATCTAAAGGAGCAAGTGCTCTCCGATACTCAAGGTGCGGACACCCAGGCCACCTCCCCCTTTGCCCAGATCTCCCCGGATCAACCGGCCGAGCAGAACGCCGAGGAAGCTCCTGCCGAAGAAGAGGTCGTCGCCACCGAAAGCGTCGAGCCGCAATGGACGACCGAGACGGTGCGCAAGGGCGATACGCTCTCGACACTGTTCGAGCGGGCCGGCCTTGCCGCCGCCGTCGTGCACGAGGTCATTGCCAGCAGCAAGGAAGCCAAGAAGCTGACCCGCCTGCGGGTAGGTCAGAAAATCGAATTCCAGCGTGAATCCTCCGGCGAACTGCTGGCGGTACGCACCAAGCTCACCGCGCTGCAGACCCTGTCGCTGGTCAAGTCGGACCAAGGCTACGAGGTCGAGCACAAGACCATTACGCCGGACATCCGCAAGGCCTATGCCCAGGGTCGGATCAGCAGTTCGCTGTTCGCCTCGGCGCAGAAGGCCGGGCTGTCGCACGACATGACCATGGCGCTGGCCAACATCTTCGGCTACGACATCGACTTCGCGCTGGACATCCAGGAAGGCGACGAATTCGAGGTGGTGTACGAGGACAAGGTGGTCAACGGCAAGCACGTCGGCTACGGCAACATCCTGGCCGCTCGCTTCGTGAACAAGGGCAAGGCCTTTACCGCAGTGCGCTACACCGCGAAGAACGGCACCACCAACTACTACACGGCGGAAGGCGGCAGCATGCGCAAGGCCTTCATCCGTACCCCGGTGGAGTTCTCGCGGATCAGCTCGCGCTTCACCATGGGCCGTTTCCACCCGGTGCTGAACAAGATGCGGGCGCACAAGGGCGTCGACTACGCCGCGCCGACCGGAACGCCGATCCATGCCACCGGTGATGGCAAGATCGTCAAATCCGGTCGCGAGAATGGCTACGGCAACGTGGTGATGATCCAGCATGGCAAGACCTACACCACTGTCTACGGCCACATGAGCCGGATAGCCAAGGGCATGCGGGCCGGTACGGCCGTGAAGCAGGGCCAGGTGATCGGTTTCGTGGGCATGACCGGGCTGGCAACCGGGCCGCACCTGCACTACGAATTCCGCATCAACGGCAACCACGTCGATCCGCTTGGGGTGAAGTTGCCCATGGCCGATCCCATCGCCAAGAACGAGATCTCGCGCTTCCTGGCCCAGAGCCAGCCGCTCATGGCCCGTATGGACCAGGAGCGGGCTTCGCTCCTCGCGATGAACAAGCGCTAGGATGCCGCGCTACCTGGGGGTGATGTCCGGCACCAGTCTGGATGGACTGGATATCGCCCTGATCGAGCAGGAGGAACGGACCCGCTTCGTCGCCGCCCTGGGCATGCCCATGCCCGACGCCTTGCGTGGCGAGCTGCTGGCCCTGTGCGCGCCTGGGGACAACGAGATCGAGCGCATCGCCCAGGCCGAGCAGGCCTGGGTGAGGCTGGCCGCCCAGGGCATCGCCGAATTGCTCGAGCAACAGGGGCTGACACCGGACGACATCCGCGCCGTAGGTAGCCATGGCCAGACCATTCGCCACCTGCCAGCGCAGGGTTATACCCTGCAGATCGGCGACGCCGCCCTCCTGGCCGAGCTGAGCGGCATCGACGTGGTGGCCGATTTCCGCCGTCGTGATCTCGCCGCGGGTGGCCAGGGCGCTCCCCTGGTGCCAGCCTTCCATGCCGACCTGTTCGGCCTGGATCGCCCACGCGCAGTGCTCAATATCGGCGGCTTCAGCAATGTGACCCTGCTGGCGCCGGGGCTGCCAGTGCGCGGCTTCGATTGCGGACCGGGCAATGTACTGCTGGATGCCTGGATCCATCACAGCCAGGGGCTGCACTTCGACGCGAACGGCGCCTGGGCAGCGCAGGGACAGGTCGTCCCAACGCTCCTGCAGCGGCTGCTGAGCGACCCCTTCTTCGTGAAGAGCGGACCGAAGAGTACCGGTCGCGAGCATTTCAATCTGCGCTGGTTGCAGCAGCATCTTGGACAGCACGCCGCCCTGGATCCCGCTGACGTCCAGGCCACCCTGGCCGAGCTGAGCGCCAGAAGCATCGCCGAGAGCATCCGCACGGCCCAGACGGTGGACGAGGTGCTGGTCTGTGGCGGCGGTGCGCACAATGTCGACCTGATGAAGCGCCTGGCCCGGCACCTGGCACCCGCGAAGGTACAGAGTACCGCAGCCTATGAGGTATCGCCGGACTGGATGGAAGCCATGGCTTTCGCCTGGTTGGCCCAGCGCTTCTGCGAACGGCTACCCGGCAATTGCCCCGAGGTCACCGGAGCCAGCGGGCTCCGGGTCCTGGGCGCACTCTACCCGCGCTAGGCCGGGCACGGCTCAGGTCAGATGGAGAAGGACTGACCGCAGCCGCAGGTGGTGGCGGCGTTGGGGTTCTTGATGACGAAGCGCGAGCCTTCCAGGCCTTCTTGGTAATCCACCTCGGCGCCGGCCAGGTACTGGAAGCTCATGGGGTCCACCACCAGATGCACGCCATCGCGCTCGATGACGGTGTCGTCATCCGCGGAATCTTCATCGAAGGTGAAGCCGTACTGGAAGCCCGAGCAGCCGCCACCCGTGACGAAGACGCGCAGCTTCAGGCGGGGATTGCCCTCTTCCTCGATCAGGTTCTTCACCTTGCTGGCCGCGCCCAGGGTGAACTGCAGGGGGGTCGGGGTGAAGGTTTCAATGGTCATTGCCGTAGTCTCCCGGCTTGCGCCGAACACAATTCAGTCTCGAAATTATCCGCTTGCCCGAGCAAAACGGTCAACTATTGCGCGACCGTGGGCTGTCAGCCGAGACGACCGGAGTGAATGACTTGCCGGCAGCGCCACTCTAATATCGCGCCGCCTGATAAGGAGAACGCCCCGATGCTCTATCTATGGTTCAAAGCCTTTCACCTGATTGCCCTGGTCTGCTGGTTCGCCGGCCTGTTCTATCTGCCGCGACTGTTCGTCTACCACGCCCAGAGCAGCGACGCCGTGAGTCATGAGCGCTTCTGCCTGATGGAGCGCAAGCTGTACCGCGGCATCATGCTGCCGGCGATGATCCTCACGCTGGTGTTCGGCATCGGCCTGCTGGTGATCAATCCGAGCTGGCTGACCCAGGGCTGGATGCACACCAAGCTGGCACTGGTGGTGGTGCTGATCGGCTATCACCATGTCTGTGGCGCCATGCGCAAGAAATTCGAGCGCGGCGAGAACAAGCGCAGCCATGTGTTCTATCGCTGGTTCAATGAGGTACCGGTGCTGGTGCTCATCGCCATCGTCATCCTGGTGGTGGTCAAACCCTACTAGGTCCGTGGCGGACCTCGCCGACGACCGGCACTATCCTGGAGAAAGCAGTATGCAGCGTTATGCCCTGGTAACCGGCGCCTCGTGCGGGATCGGCCTGGCCCTGGCCGAGGCCCTGGCGCGGCGGGGTCAGCCCCTGATCCTGCTCGCCCGGCGCAAGGACAAGCTGGAGAGCATCGCCGCCGAACTGGCCCAGCGCTTCGACGTGGAGGTGCTCTACCGCGTCTGCGACCTGTCCGAGCCCCTGCACCTGACCGGGCTGCTGCATGAGCTGGAGCAGAGCGAGCGTGCCATCGGCCTGCTGGTCAACTGCGCCGGGATCGGCAGCGGCGGGGACTTTCTCGAAGCAGACTGGCCGCGGGTGCAGGAACAGCTGGAGCTGAACATCCTGGCGCTGACCCGACTCTGTCACGCCCTGGGCCAGCACATGGCGATCCAGGGTGGCGGTCAGATCCTCAACGTGGCCTCCACCGCGGCTTTCCAGCCCATTCCCTACATGAGCAGCTATGCGGCGACCAAGGCCTATGTACTGCATTTCTCCGAGGGTCTGCGCGAAGAGCTCAAGGGACGCGGGGTGTCGGTGTCGGTGCTCTGCCCAGGTCCGACCAAGACCGCCTTCTTCAAGAACGCCGGCCTGCATACCGGGCGCATGGAGCAGGGCAAGCTGCTGATGTCCGCCGAGGAGGTGGCCCTGGCCGCCGTCCGCGGGCTGGAGCGGCGCCAGGCGGTGATCGTGCCGGGCTGGCGCAATCGCCTGGGCAGCCTGTTGCCGCGCATCTTCCCTCGTGCCCTCGTTCGCGTGATCGCGGCGCGGGTCGGCAAACTCTTTCAGCCGGCGTAAGGGTGATGTCACCGGCGGCACCTGACCCCAGGGCATAGCCGCTGTTACACTTCGGGTCTATTCAGCCAGCAGGAGATCGACGTGGATTGTCTGTTCTGCAAGATCGTCGCCGGGGACATTCCGGCCAAGGTGCTCTACGAGGACGATCAGGTCATGGCCTTCCATGACATCGCCCCACAGGCACCCGTGCATTTTCTGGTCATACCCAAGAAGCACATCGCGACCCTGCACGACCTCAGCGAGGCCGACGACAAGCAGCTCGCCGGGCACATCCTCTTCACCGCGCAGCGCCTGGCGCAGGAGCAGGGGTGCGAGGAAGGCTTCCGCGTGGCGATGAATTGCAACGCCCTGGGTGGCCAGACGGTCTATCACATCCATATGCATGTGCTGGGCAAGCGGCAGATGACCTGGCCGCCGGGCTGAGTATCGCCCTGCCCTTCCCTCGCCCGCCAAGGAGATCACCATGCGCTCCAAGCGCCTCTACTCCCCGCTCGATCGGCTGCTGATCCAGGCCGATACCGCCCTGCGTACCCTGACACCCTTCAGCGGCGCTCCCACGCGCAGCTCGCCGGCCATTCCGCTCAAGGATGCCGAGCTCAGCGACGAGGAGCGGCGCCACGCAGCCGGCCTTATGCGCATCAACCACACGGGCGAGGTCTGTGCCCAGGCGCTGTACCAGGGCCAGGCGCTGACCGCCAAGCTGCCGGAAGTCCGGGAGGAAATGGAGCGTTCGGCGGACGAAGAGATCGACCACCTGGCCTGGTGCGAGCAGCGCATCCGCGCCCTGGGTGAGCGCCCCAGCCTGCTCAATCCGCTGTTCTATGGCCTGTCCTTCGGGATCGGCGCCGGTGCCGGATTGATCAGCGATCGCCTGAGCCTGGGCTTCGTCGCCGCCACCGAGGACCAGGTCTGCCGCCATCTGGATGAACACCTGGAAAAGCTGCCGGCAGCCGACGCCAAGTCGCGGGCGGTGCTGGAGCAGATGCGCATCGACGAGGAACAGCATGCCGAGCACGCCCTGGCGGCTGGGGGCTGGCGCTTTCCCACGCCGGTCAAATACGGCATGAGCCTGATGTCCAAGGTCATGACCAAGACCACCTACCGCATCTGACCTGCGGTTGGCGCCCACGAAAAAGCCCTGCCTTGGCAGGGCTTTTTGCTGTCTACAACGCTAGATATCGAAGAAGACGGTTTCCTGCGGACCCTGCAGGTGGATGTCGAAGCGATAGGCCAGGCGGCCATCGATCTCGCAACGGCGCGCCAGCAGGGTAGCCCGGCGCTCCGGCTCCGGCAGGTTGTAGACCGGGCAGCGGGCATTGGCCTCGGCTTCGTCGTCGAAGTAGAGCCGGGTCTGCAGGTGGATGTTGATGCCGCGCGCGAACAGGGTGACGTTGATGTGCGGGGCCATGGGCTGGCCGCGCTGGTCGGCGACCTGGCCGGGTTTGATGGTGTGGAGCGTCCAGTCGCCGGCGTCGAAGGTGGTGGCGGTGCGGCCGAAGCCGTTGAAGGCCTTCTCGACGTCGTAGACCGGGTCGTACTGCCCCTCATGATCGGCCTGCCAGAACTCCAGGAAGGAGTCACGCACCAGGTTGCCGTTGCCGTCGAACACCTGGCCGGTGAGCAGGATGTGCTCGCCAGGGGCGCCGGGCTTGGCCAATTCGTTCCAGATCTCGACGTCGCGAGTAGGGATACCGGCGGCCGCCAGGGCCAGGCCGATATGCACATAGGGGCCGGCGGTCTGGGAGGGGGTTTCCGGCAGCAGAGCTTGATAGTTGGGCGTCATCTCGCGCGTCCTCAGTGATGTTCGAAGAACGTCTGCCGCGCGCCGCGGGTGACGATGTCGAAACGGTAGGCCAGGCAATCCATGGGGTTGGCCATGCTCATGTCCAGGCGGGCGATGAGGGTCTGCACGGCGTCAGGATCGGCGATGGACTTGACGATGGGGCACAGCGGGATCAGCGGATCGCCCTCGAAGTACAGCTGGGTGATCAGCCGGGTGGCGATGGCCGGACCCATGACCGAGACGTGGATGTGCGCCGGGCGCCAGTCATTGCTACCGTTGCGCCAGGGATAGGGACCGGGGCGGACGGTGCGGAAGACGTAGTTGCCCTGGCTGTCGGTGCGGGTGCGGCCAACGCCACCGAAGTTGGGGTCCAGGGGTGCCAGGTAGACGTCGTTCTTGTGCCGATAGCGGCCACCGGCATTGGCCTGCCAGATCTCCACCAGGGAATTGGGCACCGGCTTGCCGAACTGGTCACGCAGGGTACCGAACAGCACGATACGCTCGCCCTGGGGCAATTGGCCGGTGCCGAAGTTGAGCAGCAGGTCGTTGTCATGCGACCCCAGGGGCAACCGCGAGAAGTCCGGGCCGGTGCGCTCGGACGCCGTCTGATGTTGCAGGCTCACCAGCGCCTGGCGCGGCGAGCGCGGAATCGAGGATTTGTAGGCGGGCGTATAGGCCTGGGGATGCCAGGTGCGATCACGGGCGACGTAGCGTACGTCGTGGGGCTTGTTATGCATTGGAATGCTCCACGGAAGGATCGGGGCCAGGATCTGGCTGAGCCCAGTGTGGACCACTGGGCTATCCGGCTGAATTGAAAGCTGCGCCTCCCCACATAACCTATGGGTTATGGGTCAGCTCACCCGCAACCTCACGCAAGACATCACAGAATCTCTGGGTAGCCAGGGACATGGACTGGCTGCCGTTGCGGCAGATGCCCACCGAGCCACCGGCTTCCCGAACCCCGAGTTGCACCTCGACCAGTTCGCCGGTGGCCAGGTCGCGACGCACCGCATCCAGCGGGGCGACCCACAGGGCATCGCTCTGGCGGACATACTGGCGGCTCAGCGTCGGCGACAGCGTTTCCAGTCGCTGGGGGCTGAGCGGGATGCCGCACTGCACGAAGAGACTCTCGGCGTGGCGGCGGATGGTGGTGCCGGGCAGCGGCAACACCAGGGGATAGCGCGCCAGAGTCGCGAGGTCCGCCGGCAGGGCCTGGCTCAGCGGATGCCCCGGACGGACCACCAGGGTCAGGGCCTCGGTATAGAGGTGCTCGAAATCCAGGCCGTGGATGTCGGGGCTGTCGGTCATGCGGCCGACCACCAGATCCAGATCGCCGACCCGCAGCTGGCCCAACAGGTAGGCGCTGGGTCCGGTGGCGACATTGACGATGAGTTGCCGATGGCGAGCGTGCAAGCGCGCCAGGACCTCGGGCAGGACCTGGCTTTCCACCGTCGACAGGACCCCGACCCGCACCAGGCCGCCGGCCTCGCCGCCGCGCACCAGCTGCATCCCCTCGCGCAACGCCTGGACGCAGGGACCGGCATGGCGCAGGAACAGCAGGCCCGCCTCGGTCGGCACCACCTCGCCCTTGCCACGCTCGAACAGGCGCACCTCGAGGATCTCCTCGAGTTCGCGCATGGTCTTGGAAATGGCCGGCTGGGACACGGCGATGGCATCGGCCGCCTTGGCGAAGCTGCGCTGCTGGGCGATCTCCAGAAAGCACAGCAGATGCCGGAACTTGATACGGTTGTCGAGATTCATGGTGCGCTCATGGCAAGACTCGGGCCAGAGACTACCACCCGGCGGTCGGCCAAAAGCCTTGCAGTCAGCAAGGGCATCCTTTGCTACAGTGCCGCCTCGCCTTCTGGATAGCTCCCATGTCGATTCGTGCCCAGCAGAAGCTGCAAACGCGCCAGGCGCTGCTGGAGTCGGCGCGCCTGCTGATGAACAGCGGCCGCGGTTTCGGCAGCCTCAGCCTGCGCGAGGTGAGTCGCCAGGCCGGTATCGTTCCGGCGGGGTTCTATCGCCATTTCGCCGACATGGAAGCCTTTGGCCTGGCACTGGTGGCCGAAGTGGGCGACACCTTTCGCGCGGCCCTGCGCCAGGTGCGGCATCACGAACTGCAGCAGCGCGGCATGATCGAGGCCTCGGTGGAGATCTTTCTCCGTGCGGTGGGCGACAACCGCGACCAGTTCCTCTTTCTCGCCCGCGAACAATACGGCGGCTCCCTGGCGGTGCGCCAGGCCATCGCCGATCTGCGTCAGCGCATCACCCAGGACCTGGCCCGCGACCTGCTCGCCCTGGGCCGTCTACCGCACCTGACGCCGTCGCAGATCGACGTCCTGGCCGATCTGGTAGTGAAGACGGTGTTCGCCACCCTGCCGGAGCTGATCGATCCGCCACCCGCTACCACGCCGCGTCATCTGTGGCCGGCGGCAAAGATGGTGCAGCAGCTCAAGCTGATCCTGATCGGCAGCAAGCACTGGCGGCGCACCGAGCGCACTGATGCCCCAAAGGAGGGCATCGGTCTGCTGGCCAGCGCCATGGCGCACCAAATCGGCGCAACTTGAGCGCAGTGGCCACGTCGAGTGCCCCAGAACCAGGCGAATCAACGGGTTTGGCAGGCCACTTGCTGTAGAGCTGGGCAAAACTGCCAAGAGCCCTGCCATGCTGGTCGTTCACCACCGTTGCGCCCCCCGGGACACCTGGGACGCCGAACTGCACCTCACCTACGACGCTCGCAGCAAGAGTCGCCTGAGAGCCATGACCAGCGCCGGCGAAGACGTCGGCCTGTTTCTTGAGCGCGGGCAACCGCCGCTGGCCGATGGCGACTGTCTGGAAGCCCGCGACGGCCGCATCGTGCGGGTCGTCGCACGCCCGGAAAAGCTGCTGCACGTGACCTGCGCCAGCGCCTTCGAGCTGACTCGCGCCGCCTACCATCTGGGCAATCGTCATGTGGCCTTGCAGATCGGTGACGGCTGGCTGCGGCTGCTGGACGATTATGTGCTCAAGGCCATGCTGGAACAGCTAGGTGCCCAGGTCAGCGAGATCGAGGCCGGCTTCCAGCCCGAGCATGGCGCCTACGGTGGCGGTCATCACCACTCGCGCCATGGCGAAGAGGGCTTCAACTACGCACCCAAGCTGCACCATTTCGGCGTGCGTACGTGAATCCGCCCTTCGCCCTGTTGCGCCTGGCCAGCCCTCAGCTACCCATCGGCGGCTACAGCTACTCCCAGGGCCTGGAGCTGGCCATCGACAGCGGCCTGATCCGCACCGCGGCGGAGGCCGAGGTCTGGCTGCGCGACAGCCTCGAACTCAACCTGGCGCGCTTCGAAGCACCCCTGCTGCTGGCCCACTGCGAAGCCGCGGCTGCGGCGGACTGGACGAGGCTGAGCGAGCTGGCCGACCGGCACCGCGCCAGTCGCGAAACCGCGGAATTCCAGCTGGAAAGCCGCCAGACCGGCTATTCCCTGGCGCAGCTGATGCTCGGCCTGCCGGAGCTGGACGATGCCAGTCGGCGCCTGCTGAGCGAGTTGCCACCGACCTTCGCCTTGGGCTGGGCGCTGGCCGCCCGCGCCTGGGCGATCACGCCCCAAGCCGCCCTGGAAGCCTGGCTGTGGACCTGGCTGGAAAACCAGCTGGCGGTGCTGATGAAGACCCTGCCACTGGGCCAGCAAGCCGCCCAACGCCTCACCTCCCTGCTGCTGCCGACCCTGGCCACCGCGACCGAGCAGGCTACCGCCCTGCCCGAAGCGGCCTGGGGCGGCGCCCCCTTCGGCCTTGCCCTCAGCAGCATGGCCCACGAGCGGCAGTACAGCCGCCTGTTCCGTTCCTAGGAGATCCTCTGATGACTACCCAACCCCTGCGCGTCGGTATCGGCGGACCGGTCGGCTCCGGCAAGACCGCCCTCACCCTGGCCCTCTGCCGCGCCCTGCGCGAGCGCTACAACCTGGCGGTGGTGACCAACGACATCTACACCCGCGAGGATGCCGACTTCCTGGTGCGCAACGAGGCCCTGGCGCCCGAGCGCATCCTGGGCGTGGAAACCGGCGGCTGTCCGCACACCGCCATCCGCGAAGACGCCTCCATCAACCTGGAAGCGGTCGACCAGCTCAACCGGCGCTTTCCCGGGCTGGATCTGATCCTGGTGGAGTCCGGGGGCGACAACCTCTCCGCCACCTTCAGCCCGGAGCTGTCGGACCTCACGCTCTATGTCATCGACGTCTCGGCCGGCGACAAGCTGCCGCGCAAGGGCGGCCCCGGCATCTGCAAGTCGGATCTGCTGGTGATCAACAAGATCGACCTGGCCGAACAGGTCGGTGCCTCCCTGGAAGTGATGGATCGCGATACCCGCAAGATGCGCGGCGACAAGCCCTTCGTCTTCAGCAACCAGAAGACCGGCCTGGGCCTTGAGGACATCATTGCCTTCATCGAGAAACAGGGTCTGCTGACCGCTGCCTGAACCCAGGATTTCACCCCCCAAGGAGCTCCCATGAGACACGCCAAGATCCTCGCCACCGCCGCCCTGCTGCTCGCACCGGCCTTGGCCTTCGCTCACCCCGGGCACGCCGAGAACGGGCTGGCCGCCGGGGTGCTGCATCCCCTGACCGGTCTCGACCACCTGCTGGCCATGCTCGCCGTGGGTCTCTGGGCCGCCCAGCAACAGGGCAAGGCGCGCCTGGCGCTGCCCTGCACCTTTGTCGGCACCATGCTGATCGGTGGCCTGCTGGGCTTCACTGGCCTGGAGATTCCCTTCATGGAGACCGGCATCGCCGCCTCGGTGCTGGCGCTGGGACTGCTGGTGGCGCTGGCCGCCCGGCCGCCGGTCGCCGCCGCCGTTGGCCTGACCGCCGCCTTCGCCCTCTTCCACGGCGTGGCCCACGGCCTGGAATTGCCGGAGATGGGCAATCCCTGGGCCTACGCCCTGGGCTTCGTCACCGCGACCGCTGCCCTGCATGGCCTGGGCTATGCCGTGGTGCGCTACCTGCCCCAGGCCGCCGCGCCGCTGGTACGACTCGCCGGCATCGCCACCGCCGTGGCCGGTGGCTGGCTGCTCGCCGCCTGATCCGTCAGGCGATCCCCAACTGCTGGCGCAGCCGCGCCAGCACGCCCTCTTCCGCCACCGCCGGCATCTGGGCGGTATAACCGCCAAAGCCGGCGAAGCGCTTGGCGAAGTCCACCTCCAGCACGAATCTGTTATCGAACTGCGTCGATGCCAGGGGCGCCAGGACCTCGGCGGAGTAGGTATCGCGTGGATCGCTGCCCAGACGCACGGGCAGGTCGCCGCTCTGCTGGCGATAGGCGACCCAGGGCGAATAGGTGAAGGCCTCCAGCCGCCCGCGCGCCAGGTCCAGCTCCAGCAGCCGCAGCAGGCCGTTGCCGCCGGCGTATTCGGTCTGATAGTTGATCAGTAGGAGATCCACCGGATGGCCCAGGTCATTGGTCAGCCGCAGATGACCGCTGCCGTGGTTGTGGCCGTTGAGGGTGAGGAAGATCTGGTCGTTGCGACGGATCAAGCGGTTCCACAGTCGCACCCCGGTGTCGTTGCGGCGGGTGGAGAGCACCGCCTGACCGTTCACCAGGTCGATGATGTTGTGCGACGCGAGGATGGTCGGCAGGTGCGGATAACGATCCAGCACCCCCTGGGCCCAGTCCAGGCTCTGCTCCGAGGGGCACCAGTCCAGCGTCAGCAACAGAAAGCCCTGGCCGAGCGCCGAGAAGCGATGGGCCTCGTTGAGGCCGGTGACATCGCGCTCGAGAAAAGTGGCCTGGCGTGCCGCCCGCTCGCGACCGAAATACTGGGTGAAGAGCTCGCGACCGTCGCGCAGGCGATCCTCGGTGTAGAGCTCGACGACATCGTGATCCCCGGTCATGACGCTGTAGGGCACCCCGGCCCTTTCCAGACGTGCCATGGCGTGGCTGGCCAGCAGCCATTCGCCACGCTGCTCGGCGTTTTCCACCAGGTCGCCCAGGTGCACCACGAACGGCAGGTTCAGCGCCGCGGCGTTGTGCGCCAGCCAATGGGTCTGGGCATGAAAGGCCAGTGCCGGCGAATAGCCTAGGTGGCCATAACGCTCTATGCGCCGGCCGTCGGGCTGCATCTCGTGGTTGTTCTCGCTGTAGTACTGGGTATCGGGCAGCATGCCCAGGACAAAACTGGTACGCGACGGCAATGGCCTGAGCGGCGTGAAGCTGTGGCGCTCGAACCAGTGGGCGCGGTGCTCTGGCAGGCCATAGCGCTGGGTCGGCTTGCACGCGGCCAATAGCGGCAGACCGGCCAGCGCCAGGCACAGCCGGCGACGATGGAAATCGGGCGAATCGGTCATCACAGCGGCCTCAGGGCAGGTAGTAGGCCTGCCAGCGATTGTCGTTGAAGCGGCCTTCCAGCACCGGTCGGCGGCTGGCCAGCGGAGTACTCGCCAGGGCCGCCTGGCTGTCGGCGTCGAGCAGCACATAGGCGGGGCGCGCAACCTGGGCCAGCTGCCCGGGTTGGCCGATGTCGATGAAGGTCGGCAGGGGCACGTCGTAGTCGAGGTTCATCAGATAACGGAAGGCCTTGGTGTCCTGGCCCAGGCCAAAGAACACCAGCTGGCCCGGCTCCCCCTGACGCAGACTCTCCAGACGCGTGACGAAGGCGCGGGTGTCGTAGCGCAGCGCCTGCATCGGATCCAGCGCCAGAACGATCAGCAGCCATTGCGCTAGCGCCGCCGCGGCGAGCGGCATGCCCAGGCGGAAGGCACCCCGTTCACGCCAAGCGGCCACCAGGGCGAATAGCGCCAGAATGCCGAAGGCGCCGAGCAGCAGCCGCATGTCCAGCGGCGGCCACCAACCCGCGGCCTGGAGCCGGGGTTGCTGCAGCTTGACCAGCACTCCGAGCAGCACTGGGAAAACCACCAGCAGCGGCAGGAGCAGGCGCCGTACCCAGGCCAGGGCACCCTGTCCCTGCAGCAGCACCCAGGCGCCGAGGGCGGCGCAGGCCGGAATGGCCGGCAGGATGTAATAGGGTTTCTTGAAGGTGGGTATCGACAGGGCCACCACGATCAGCACGGCGAAGCCGGCCAGCTGGATCAGCAGGCGGCTGTCCGCCTGCGCATGGCGCAGCCTCCAGTGACGCCTCAGCGTCGGCAGGGCGAACAGCGCCAGGGGAAAGGCCGGCGCATAGCGATAGAGGCCCAGCTGCAGGAAGTACCACCAGGGATAGCCGGCGCCGTCGGTATCGTCCAGCCGCCCGGAGACCTGCATGCGGATCACGTCTTCGACGAACACCGTGCCGCCGGTACGCCAGGCCAGCCCCAGCAAAACCGCGCTGCACAGCGCCAGCACCAGGGCCCCGACCAGACCATAGCCAAGGCTGCGCCGCCAGTCGCCCTGCAACAGCCAGTAGAGACAGACTACCCCGCAGGGCTCGATCAACCCCAACGGACCGCGTACCGCGAAGCCTGCCGCCATGCAGCAGAAAACCAAGACGCGCCGTCGCGGCAGGCCGCGCTGATCAGCGCTCCACAGCAGATAGAAACACCCCAGTGCGGCCAGGGTGACGAACTGGTCCAGGCAGATGGAGCGGGCCTTGGCCAGAAAGCCATTGGTGAGCAGCAGCACCAGTACCGCCAGCAGGCCCCAGGCGCGGGACCGCTCGGCCAGCAGGCGATAGAGCAGGCCGACGATGGCCGCCGAGGCCAGCGCGGTGGGAATCACCGTGGCCAGACGATTGACCTCGCCGAACAGCTGGGCGAAGACGTCGATCAGCAGCGTCGAGGTCGCGGGATAGTCCGGATAGGGCTGTCCGTAACTGGTCGGGAAGGCACTGGCCCCGTGACGAAACATCTCCTGGGCGAACAGCGCGAAGCGGCCGTCGAAGCCGATGAAGGGCTGCTCCCACAGCCCCAGGGTGAACAGCAGCACCGCCAGCAGGCACAGCGCCAGGCTTTCGAGGCGCAGACGCGCCGGGCTCGGGATGGACGACACGCGGCAGGACTCCGGCAGGCTGAAGGACGGGCAAGACGCCCGGCGCCACTATTGCCGAAGAACCTTAGGGATCGCTGAAAGCTGGCTGACGGCAAGCTGACAAAACTCGCAGGCCAGAGCGGTTCGCGGTCTCCCGACACCCTTGCGCCGTCCAAACCCGCAGCCGGGTAGACCGAGCGCCGTCCGGCCACCTGTGCCCCTACTATCCGGAGCAAGCCGTATGAGCAACACCTGGAGTCATGGCCGCATCCAGGTCGTGACGGCCCTCCTGAAGACTCCACTACTGGCGCAAGGCAAACTACCCGAGGCTGTCCGCGTTCCTGCTGACAGCAGCCTGATGCTGGGAACCGGGCAATGAGTGCCGTCGCGAGCAGGACAAGACCAGGGCTGCTCGCCACCCGGCCGATCCGTTTCATCGGCCGGGCGGAGGAGGAGCGCTAGCGAGCGCCCTAGCTCTTGCGGTGGATGTTGAAGTTGTTGAACGCCTGGCAGGTCGCCATCAGCTGGATACGGTTGATGTTCACGTGCTTGGGCTGGTTCAGCGCCCAGTGGATGGATTCGGCGATGTCATCGGGCGTCAGCGGTTCGGTGCCCGCATAGACGGCATCGGCCTTGGCCTTGTCACCCCCAAAACGCACCACCGAGAATTCGCTTTCCGACAGGCCCGGCTCAATGTTGGTCACCCGTACCCCAGTGCCCAGCAGGTCCGATCTCAGGCTCAGGCTGAACTGCTTGAGGAAGGCCTTGGTGGCGCCATAGACGTGGCTGCCCGGATAGGGATAGTCACCCGCGACCGAGCCCAGGTTGACGATGCCGGCGCCGGCGCCATGGGCGATCAGCCGCGGCAGCAACAGGCGGGTGCAATAGAGCATGCCCTTGATGTTGGTATCGACCATGGTGTCCCAGTCGTCCAGGTCGCAGCTCTGCGCCGGAGTGTTGCCCAGCGCCAGACCGGCATTGTTGACCAGGGCGCGCAGCTGGTTGAATTCCTCGGGCAGGCCGGCGACCGCGGCTTCCACGGCGGCGCGATCCTGGACGTCCAGCACCAGCGGCAGCACCTTGGCCTGACCGGACAATTCCTCGGCCAGGGCGTGCAGGCGATCCTCGCGGCGGCCGGTGATGACGATCGACCAGCCGTCCTTGGCGAAGCGGCGAGCGGTGGCGGCGCCGAAACCGGAGGTGGCACCGGTAATGAAGATCGAAGACATGAAAGATTCCTTCTGCGAGGGGATTTTGGCCGAGGCTCACGATAGCTCAGGGACATTGGTCAGGCGAATACCCAGATCGGACGGAATCCGACCGATCAGCCATAACGCCTTGGTAGCCAACAGCTTTTTGTGCACTGGCGATTTTTTGAGCAGTTCCTGCCGGGCCAGGCACCCTGGGCCTCGCGACCGGCTATGCCAAGCTTATCCACAGGACGATCCACGGATTTCCTGCACAGAACTCGGCCCCGTGGCTAGGTGGATAAGTCCACCGGCGCGAGCCAGTCGGGTGGTCCTGGCGGTGCCAGGCCCGTGCAGGCCGCCTCCACACAGGCAGCCAGGCCGGCGAAGCGCAGCTCGCGGCCGGTGAGGCCCGGACCGTAGTGGGCGAACTTGCCGGAGTTGGTCAGCAGGGTGCGGGCATGAGGCGGTACTAGGGGTTCGCCGAGCATGCACCAGCAGGTATCGCCCACCAGTTGGGCACCAAAGACCTCCAGCTGGGCCAGGGCACCACTGCGCTCGGCGGCGGCGCGCACCTCGCGACCCAGGGTGATGACCAGGGCCACCTGGGGATGCCGGTGCCGGCCGCGGCAGAGATCGGCCAGCTGCTGGCATTCCTCGGCGGAAAAATGGGGGTTGCCCAAGGCCACCAACTGCACCTCGCGCGTGGAGGCGCTATCCAGCTCGGCCCAGGCCTGGCGCAAGTCAGCCAGGCCTATGTCTTCGATTTCCAGTTCAGGCGCGGCCACTGCAGCCAGGGTCGGCGCCTCGGGCGTCACCCCGACCAGGTGGAACAGCGGTGCTGCCGAGGTGGTGGCGAAGGCGGCGCCAAAGGCCTTGAGATCGTCGCGGCTGGGCTGGGCCTGTTCCAGCCCCAGCACCGCAGGGATCCGGGTGGGCGAACGCAGGCCGATGCAGTAGCCGAGCAGCGGATAGAAGGCGTCGTCATGGCCCTCGGGTACGCTGATCCGGAAGACCTTGCCCGCGCGGCGGCCGCTGTCCAGATGGCAGCCGGCCAGGGGTGCTCGACCGGTCAGGGCGGTGCAGATGTCGAGGAAGTCGGCGTACTTCTGGGTACGCGCCCCCAGCACGCTGTTGGCGAAGACCACGGCATTGGATTCGGCCCAGACCACCTGCTCGCCCAGGGTCGGAGCGCTGTCCAGCAGATAGGGCGCACAGGTGAAGGTGGGGCGACAACCCAAGGCCACATAGGCCTCGGCCAGGGCACTGGCCGGCTCGCCCAGCGCCGGGTCGACGCCCTGCTCACGCCAACGACGCTGGTCCACGGACACCGCATTGAGACTGGTGGGCACCCGCACCCGACCGCTCCACTCCACCAGCCGCTGGGCAAAGGCCAGGCTGGCCGGGCCGGTGTAGATACAGCCGTCGATATGCGCCTGGGTGATGTCGAGCAGTTCGCGGGCGCCCTGCAGCTGCGCCATGCGTACCAGGATCTTCATGGCCGCCTGGACGGCCTTGCCCTGGGCGCCATCCAGCATCGCCTGGTCGGTCACGCTCAGCTGGAGCTCGGCGATGTCAGGCGGTTCCATTTCGGGAAAGTAGCTATCCGGCGTTCCGACCCAGTCATCGGCTACCGCGATCTCGTCCTGCTCGGCCAGGGCCGCAAAGGCCTTGGCGCCCAGGCTGACCACCGGCAGGGAACAGCCGAACAATTCCTCCGCGACGATGGCGCCGAGGCTGAGGATCTCGTCCGGCTCGGCCAGCAGCAAGGCCGCCGGCCCGCGTCCCGCCAGCAACAGCTCCAGGAGCACGGCGCTGCCGGTACAGGAGCCACGTCCGCTGGGGATGGCCAGGATGCGCCCGGCCAGCTCCAGACCGTGCAGGGGATGGTGGCGATCGATCACCCGGCCGCTGGCCGGATCGACGCCACCCCAGAAACTCAGGCCCAGGGGCGCCCAGGCCAGGCGCCCCCGGGCCTGGCCCGCGACCAGAGCGCGACCGCGGACCGCGTCCACCGCTAGTGGCCGCCCAGATAGGCTTCCCGCACCTGGGGATTGGCCAGCAACTCCTGGCCGCTACCGGTCATGCGGATTTCGCCCGTGACCATCACATAGGCGCGGTCGGACAGGCGCAGGGCATGGTTGGCGTTCTGCTCCACCAGGAAGATGGTCATGCCGCTCTTCGCCAGCTCGCGCAGGATCTGGAAGATCTGCTTCACCACGATGGGCGCCAGGCCCAGGCTGGGCTCGTCGAGCAAGAGCAGCTTGGGTCGCGCCATCAGCGCCCGGGCGATGGCCAGCATCTGCTGCTCGCCTCCGGACATGGTCATGGCGCGCTGGTTACGGCGCTCCTTGAGGCGCGGGAAGAGCTCGAACATGCGCTGCATGTCCTCGTCCACCCAGCGGGTGCCGATGGGAATGGTGCCCATCAGCAGATTCTCCTCTACCGTCATGTCGGGGAACACGTGGCGCCCCTCCGGCGATTGGGCGATACCGTTGGAGGCCACGTAGTGGGCGTTCTTGCGGGTGATGTCCTCGCCGCGATAGAGGATCTGCCCGTTGCGCGCCTGGGGTTGGCTGAAGATGGACATCAGCAGGGTGGACTTGCCGGCACCGTTGGAGCCGATCAGGCTCACCGTCTCGCCTTCGTTGATGGTCAGGGAGACGCTCTTCAGGGCCTGGATCGGCCCGTAGAAGACGTCGACGTTGCGAAATTCCAGGATCGGCGTGGTCATGCCACCTCCTCTTCTTCGGCGCCGAGGTAGGCGGCGATGACCTTGGGATCGTTGCGGATATCGGCCGGCAGGCCGCGGGCGATGACCTGGCCATGGTCCAGTACCACGATGTGGTCGGAGATGTTCATCACCATGCCCATGTCATGCTCGATCAGCACCACGGTGATGCGGTGCTGGTCGCGCAACAGGCGGATCATCCCGGCCAGGGCCTCGGTCTCGGCCGGGTTGAGGCCGGCGGCCGGCTCGTCCAGGCAGACGATCTCCGGGCGGGTGCACATGGCCCGGGCGATTTCCAGGCGACGCTGCTGGCCGTAGGAGAGTTCGCCGGCCAGGCGGTTGGCGTGGTCCACCAGGTCCACCACCTCCAGCCAGTAGAAGGCCGTGTCCAGCGCCTTTTCCTCGGCGCGGCGATAGCCGGGGGTATTGAGGATGCCGGTGATGAGATTGCGGTTGCACTGCATGTGCTGCGCCACCAGCAGGTTCTCCACCACCGACATTTCCTTGAACAGGCGGATGTTCTGGAAGGTGCGGGCGAGACCGGCGCGATTCACCAGGTGGGTGCCGCCGAACATCTTGTACCAGAGCCGGCTGCCGAACTGCACCGGATTGACGAAGTCGGCCGCCTGGAAGCGTTCGCCCATGATCTTGCCGACGCGGGTCGAGCGACCATCGGCGGTGTCCAGGCGGATTTCGCCATCGGTGGCCTTGTAGAAGCCGGTCAGGCAGTTGAACACCGTGGTCTTGCCGGCCCCGTTGGGGCCGATCAGCGCGGTAATGGACTGGCGTTTGATCTCGAAGGACACGTCCGAAAGCGCCTTGATGCCCCCGAATCTCATGCCCAGACCGTTGACGGTCAGAATGTTATCGCTCACGGCGCCACTCCCTTGCGAATCGCGAAGCCACTGCGGGCGATACGGATCAGGCCGCGCGGCCGCCACATCATCATCACCACCATGAGCACGCCGAATACCAGCATGCGGATGTCGCCGAATTCGCGCAGCAGCTCGAACAGCAGGGTCATGACGAAAGCCGAGACCACCACGCCGACGGTGGAGCCCAAGCCGCCCAGCACCACGATGGCCAGTACCAGCACCGACTCGAAGAAGTTGAACGAAGCCGGGTTGATGAAGCCCTGGTAGGTGGCGAAGAACACGCCAGCGAGGCCCGCGGTGGACGCACCGATCATGAACGCCGAGAGCTTGACCAGCACATGGTTCAGACCCATGGCGCGGCAGGCGATCTCGTCCTCGCGCAGGGCTTCCCAGGCGCGACCGACCGGCATGCGGGTCAGGCGGTGCTTGATGTAGAGCACCAGCAGCACCACCAGGAACAGCACGGTATAGATGAAGATCATCGTCGCATTGGGGTTGTAGCTGATGCCCAGCAGCTCATGGATGGGCACCCCGCCCTCCTTCGCCCGGCGCCCGAACTCGATGCCGAAGAAGGTCGGCGAGGGCGCGGCGATGCCGTTGGGACCCTTGGTCACCTCCAGCCAGTTGTTGAGGACCAGCCGGATGATCTCGCCGAAGCCGAGGGTGACGATGGCCAGGTAGTCCCCATGCATGCGCAAGACCGGGAATCCCAGTATCGCCCCTGCCACCGCGGCCAGCACCGCGGCGAGCGGCAGCATGGTCCAGAAGCCCAGACCCAGGTACTGGTAACCCAGCGCCAGGCCATAGGCGCCGATGGCATAGAAGCCGACGTAACCCAGGTCGAGCAGCCCCGCCAGCCCCACCACGATGTTCAGGCCCAGGCCCAGCAGCACATAGATGAGGCAGAGGATGATCACCGTCAGCCAGTATTTGGTGGCCAGGAAGGGAAAGGCGATGGCCAACAGGATGATGATGGGCAGGATGAACCTGAGGTTGGACTTGTGCCCCGGCGGCAGCACATGGACGCCGCCGTCGTTGCGTTTGAAGGACTCGATCCAGTCGCGGCCCTTGGCGGTCTGGCTGAACAGGCTGAGCAGGAAGCGGCCGGCCATGACCACCGCGACCATGATGCCGACACGCCCGGGCTGGACGTTGTAGCCATAGCCGTCGAGCACGATGCCGACGATGGGGCCGAACAGGATCAGCGAGACCAGGCCGACCATTAGGGTGTCGCGCAGTACGACCTTGAGATCGAAGGAGGAAGACGTCTGACTCATGGATTCACACCTTCGTGACCTGGGGTTTGCCGAGCAGCCCCTGGGGCCTAAAGATCAGGATCGCCACCAGCAGCGAGAAGCTGAAGACGTCCTTGTAGTCCGAGTTCACCAGGCTGGCGAACTGGGCTTCGGAGATGCCGAGGATGATGCCGCCGAGCATGGCACCAGGCAGTGAGCCGATGCCGCCGAGCACCGCCGCGGTAAAGGCCTTGATACCGATGATGAAGCCGGCATAGAAGTCGAAGGTGCCGTAGTTGAGGGTGATGAGTACCCCGGCCAGTGCCGCCATGGCCGCGCCGATGATGAAGACGTAGGAGATCACCCGGTCGGTGTTGATGCCGAGGATCTGCGCCATCTTGCGATCCTGCTGGGTGGCCCGGCACATGCGGCCCAGGGTGGTCTTCTGGATCACGTAGGTGAGCAGGCCCATGCCGATGATGGAGGCCACGATGATGAAGATCTTGGTGTAGGTGATGATCACGAAGCCATCGCCGATATGCAGGCGCAGGGCGCCGTCCAGTAGCGTCGGTACACCCTGCTGGCGCGCGCCCTGGGCGAGCTGCACGTAGTTCTGCAGGATCAGCGACATGCCGATGGCCGAGATCAGCGGTGCCAGCCGTGTGGAGTTGCGCAGCGGCTTGTAGGCGATGCGCTCGATGGCCCAACCGTACACGGAGGTGACCACCACGGTGAAGATCAGGGTGCCAAGGATCAGCACGGGGAAGGAATGCAGGCCGAACACGCTCAGCAGGGCGATGCCGATGGCGGCGAGATAGGCCGACACCATGTAGACGTCGCCGTGGGCGAAGTTGATCATGCCGATGATGCCATAGACCATGGTGTAGCCGATGGCGATGAGTCCGTAGACCGAGCCCAGGGTCAGGCCGTTGACCAGTTGTTGCAGGAAGATACCGTCCACGTTTGCAGTCTCGCGCTGGATGGATGACGAGGGCCGCCAGCCACCGCCTCGTCCTGGGGCGGAGACGAGAGGGCGGCCGGCGGGTTCACGCGAGGATCAGGGCAGTTGGTTGTACTTGCCCTTGTCGTCCCATTCGTACATCACGTAGTCGGAGACCTTGAGGTCACCCTTGCTGTCCCAGCTCTTCTCACCCAGCACGGTGTTGACGCTGTGGGCCTTCAGCCACTCGGCGGCCTTGGTGCCATCGGTGCCCTTGATGCCGTTGAAGGCAGCGGCCACCGCCTGCAGCGAGGCGTAGGAATAGAGGGTGTAGCCCTCGGGCTCGTAACCGGACTTGCGCAGCGTTTCCACTACGGTCTTGCCAGCCGGATTCTTCAGCGGATCGGCACCGAAGGTCATCAGCACGCCCTTGGTGTACTGGGGACCACCGGCGGTGGTGACCAGATCCAGGGAAACGATGCCGTCGCCGGAAACGAACTTGGCGGTCACACCCTGCTCACGCATCTGGCGAACCAGCGGACCGGCCTCGGGGTGCAGACCGCCGAAGTAGACCACGTCGGCGCCCGAGGCGCGGATCTTGGTGACCAGGGAGTTGAAGTCCTTCTCGCCGCGAGTCAGACCCTCGTAGAGCACCTCTTTCACGCCGCGCTTGTTGAGTTGCGCCTTGGTCGCGTCGGCCAGGCCCTGACCGTAGGTGTCCTTGTCGTGGATGATGGCGACCTTCTTGGCCTTGAGGGTATCGACGATGTAGTCGCCGGCCACGATGCCCTGCTGGTCGTCACGCCCGCACATGCGGAACACACCTGTCAGGCCACGCTCGGTGATCTTGGGGTTGGTGGACGCCGGGGTGATGGAAATGATGCCGGCTTCGTCGTAGATCTCCGAGGCAGGCATGGTGTTGGAGGAGCAGAAGTGGCCGATCACGGCCTTGACCTTCTCGGAGTCCACCAGGCGGTTGGCCACGGCCACGGCCTGCTTGGGCTCGCAGGCGTCGTCGCCCTGCACCAGTTTGATCTTCTCGCCATTGATGCCACCGGCGGCATTGATGTCCTCCGCCGCCTGGGTAGCGCCCTTCCAGAACTGCTCGCCGTAGGCGGCACTGGCCCCGGTATAGGGACCCGCGACACCGATCACGATGTCGGCATGCGCCAGGGAGGAGAGAGTGAACGCAGAACCGATAGCGAGAGCCAGAATGCCTTTTCTGTAAATCTTCGACATGGGAGGTTTGCTCCAGAGGGTGGTTGGCTCTCTCGCCAGAGCAAAGCCTATGCCATCACTCAGCTGTGTCCCTGGCGCAAAGGCCATTTGCCGGTACGACAGGGAGCGAAATGTCCTGGCCTGCCACGGCGAAGGCCGCAACCAGTGGACCCGTCGCCGTTTTAGACTTTCGTCTTAGTCAGGATATTAGTCGGGATAAAGACCTGCAGCGGTAGCAGTAGAACGGGTAAAAGGCAGAGGTTTGTTACCAGATAGCAACCCGGTTGCACCTGTTTCGCACCAAAACGTAACATCGTCCCCATCCTGCGCCACCAAAGTAACCATGGTCTGTTTCGGACGTAACGAGGCGAATCAATCGGTTCCGGCTGGTGGCCAGATCAACGAAACAGCAAAAGAAAAACGGCCGACTTGCACAGGTTGGGATGCGCAAATCGGCCGCTTGAGGGGCCCGACCAGAGCGGTTTCCGGGCGCGCTGCAAGGTCTTTAGAGCACCACGCGCAGACACTGCCCCGCGTGATAGAGGGTAAAGCCGGCCTCGTACATCAGGCTGCGCCACTGTCCTACCGGGTTGGAATCCAGCGAAGCCAGCGGCATGGGCAGGTCCTGCCGATCGCCACTGCACAGATAGCGGGCAAAGGCCTGCCCCACCACCGTGCCCGTGGTGACTCCGCGACCGTTGTAGCCGGTCACCGCGAGCAACCCCGGTGCCGGCTCGAACAGCCGCATCAGGTGATCGGGGGTGAAGCCGATCTGGCCCGTCCAGGTGCACTCCCATTCCACCCGGCCAAGCGAGGGGAAATAGTGCCGCTGGATGCGGTCGGCCCAGGCGCGGATGAAACCGGCCGGGCGTCCCGCCATGTTGCCGAGGCTACCCAGGAGCAGGCGGCCATCGGCATCGCGCCGGATGCTGCTGAGCACCGTGCGGGTATCCCAGGAGCCACGCCCCTGAGGCAGGATGAAGTCCGCTTCCGCCCCGAGAGGCTGGGATGCCACCTGATAGTAGTAGCCAGGAAAGAACTGCTTGCGCAGACGGGTCCATTCGCCTTCGGTGTAGGCGTTGGAAGCGATCACCACCTGGTCGGCGGTGACTCGCCCCTGGGGGGTTTCCACCTGCCAGCGATCACCCATGCGCTGCAGGCGCTGCACCGCGCTCTGCTCGAACAGTTCGCCGCCCTCCTGGCGCAGCGCCCTGGCCAGTCCCAGGGCATAGCCCATGGGCACCAGGGTACCGGCGCGGTGATCGAGCAGGGCACCACTGATATCGCGCGTGCCGCAGGCGCTGTAGCAGGCCTCGCCTTCCAGTAACTCGACCCGCGCACCGCGCCGTTGCCATTGCTCGGCACGTTGCCCCAGATCGGCCAGGCCCTTGGCGCTGTGCGCCATGTGCAGGGTGCCGGCGCGGCGTGGCTGGCAGTCGATGCCATAGCGCTCGATGAGACCGAACACCTGACTCGGCGCATCGCCCATCACCCCCAGCAAGCGCTCCCCAACCTCCTGTCCCAGGGTCGCCACCGCCTCGTCCGGCGGGATCCACATGCCGGCATTGACCAGCCCGACATTGCGCCCGGAGCCGCCATGGCCGACGCCATGGGCCTCCAGTACCACCACCCGCCGCCCGGCCTGGGCCAGGTGCAGCCCGGTGGACAGGCCGGTGTAGCCACCGCCGATGACGCAGACCTCGGTGTCACGCTCGCCCTGCAGCGGCGCTCCGGGCATCGCCGGATACAGCCGCTCCCACAGGCACTCCTCACGCAACTGCATTCTCGGCGCTCCTGGCGGATCCACTCAGTCGAACACGATGCCCTGGGCCAGCGGCAGTTCGCGGGAGTAGTTGACGGTGTTGGTCTGGCGGCGCATGTAGGCCTTCCAGGCGTCGGAGCCCGATTCGCGACCGCCACCGGTTTCCTTCTCGCCACCGAAGGCGCCACCGATCTCGGCACCGCTCGGCCCGATATTGACGTTGGCGATGCCGCAGTCGCTGCCAGTCGCCGACATGAAGGCCTCGGCCTCACGCACGTCGGTGGTGAAGATGCAGGACGACAGGCCCTGGGGCACGGCATTGTTCAGCGCTACCGCCTCGTCGAAATCGTCGTAGGTCAGCACATAGAGAATGGGGGCGAAGGTCTCGTGGCGTACCGCCTCGCTCTGCTCGGGCATCTCGACGATGGCCGGGGCCACGTAGTAGGCCTCGGGATACTGCTCAGCCAGCTGACGCTCACCGCCGTAGACCACCCCGCCCTCGCCACGCGCCTGTTCCAGCGCACCCTGCATGGCCTGGAAGCTGGCCGCATCAATCAGCGGACCGATGAGGTTGCCTTCCAGCGGATGGCCGATGCGGACTTTGGCATAGGCGGTCTTGAGTCGGGCGACGATCTCGTCCTTGACCGAACGATGGGCGATCAGGCGGCGCAGGGTGGTGCAGCGCTGGCCGGCGGTACCCACGGCGCTGAACAGGATGGCACGTACGGCCATGTCCAGATCGGCACTCGGCGCGAGGATCATGGCATTGTTGCCGCCCAGTTCGAGGATGCTGCGGCCGAAGCGCGCCGCAACCCGCGGTCCTACCTCGCGACCCATGCGGGTGCTACCCGTGGCGCTCACCAGCGCCACCCGCGGATCGTCCACCAGGGCCTCACCGGCGGCGCGGTCGCCGACAATGACCTGGCTGAGATCGGCGGGGGCATCGCCGAAGCGCGCCAGGGCCTTCTCGAACAGCGCCTGGCAGGCCAGCGCGGTCAACGGGGTCTTTTCCGAAGGCTTCCAGATCACCGGATTGCCGCAGACCAGGGCCAGGGCGGCGTTCCAGGACCAGACCGCCACCGGGAAGTTGAAGGCACTGATGATGCCGACCACACCCAGCGGCTGCCAGCTTTCGCGCATGTGGTGACCTGGACGCTCGGAGGCGATGGTCAGACCATAGAGCTGGCGCGACAGGCCAACGGCGAAGTCGCAGATGTCGATCATCTCCTGGACTTCGCCCAGGCCTTCCTGGGTGATCTTGCCGGCTTCCCAGGACACCAGTTCGCCGAGATCGGCCTTGTGCGCGCGCAGCTCTTCGCCGAGCAGCCGCACCAGTTCGCCACGACGCGGCGCCGGCACCGCGCGCCAGGCCTGGAAGGCACGGTCGGCGCGGGAGATCTTCTGCTCCACCTCGGCGGCGCTTTCCAGGGCGACGCTGCCCAGTTGGCTACCGTCGATGGGGGAATGCACCCGATGCTCGCCTTGGGTGTAGTGCTGGGCAGAAACGCCGAGGCGTTCCAACAGGGCCTTGCTCATGCTGAGGTCTCCGCAGAAAGGAAATCGTCCCTGAGTATGGTCAGGCCAGCGGCGCCGGACAACCGACCTTTGCTCGGCATATCATTCCCTTTTTTCATGCCGCGAGTCCGCTCATGCAACGTCGCCACCTGCCGTCCATCACCGCCATGCAGTGCTTCGAGGCGGTGGCCCGTCATCTGAGCTTTACCCGCGCGGCCGACGAACTGGCGCTGACCCAGAGCGCCGTCAGCAAACAGGTCGCTCAGCTGGAGGATCTCCTGCAGCACAGCCTGTTTCGCCGGGTCCGCCGCCGCCTGCAGCTGACCCCGGCCGGTGCTCTCTACCTGGCCGAGGTGGACAAGATCCTCAACCAGTTGGAGATGTCGGCGCGCTACCTGAGATCCTATGGCGGCGAGACCGAGGTGCTGCGCGTGGCCACCCCACCGACCTTTGGCGAGCGCTGGCTGGTCCCGCGGCTGAAGGGCTGGCGGCTGCGCTTTCCCAATATTCACCTGGATGTCTCCAGCGCCCTGGAACCGGTGGACTTCCGCGACCCCCGCCACGACGTGGCGCTGTTCTATGGTCACGGCAGCTGGCCAGGTGCCGAATGCGAACTGCTGCTGCACGAGCACATGGTCGCGGTCTGCGCACCGGATCTGCTGCCCGCCGAAGGCATCGCCGGACCCGAGCAACTGGTGGACTTCGTCCTGCTGCAGAACACCACCCGCCCGGAATCCTGGCACGACTGGTACGCCAGCCTGGGTCGGGAGGAAGTGCACAGCCATCACGGTCCGCGCTTCGACACCTTCACCCTCTGCGCCCGCGCCGCCCAGGAAGGTTGCGGGGTGGCCCTGCTGCCGGAATTCCTGGTCGCCGAAGAACTGGTTTCCGGCCGCCTGGTGCTCGCCTGGCCCCACCGCCTCGCCAGCCCCCACGCCTACTGGCTGGCCTATCCGGAACAGATGGCCGAGGTGCCCAAGGTGCGCAGCTTCATCGAATGGATTCGCGAGAAGGCGTAGTGCCCGTAGGTTGCGGCTGAGCACAGCGAAGCCCAACAGTCCCTGGCTCCACGCCGCTTTCAAGCAGTGGAGGCTGGCCTGCGTTGTCATGTTGGGCTTCACTGCGCTCAACCCAATCTATCACCTGTGTTCACCAGCCATAAAAAAACCCGGCCGAGGCCGGGTTTTTTACTCAGGGTCGTCTTAGACGCCGGAGGCTTCCGCCGCCGCCACGTCCTTGATCGACAGCTTGATGCGACCGCGGTTGTCCACGTCCAGCACCAGCACCTTCACTTCCTGACCTTCCTTCAGCACGTCGGTGACCTTCTCGATACGCTGATCGCTCAGCTGCGAGATGTGCACCAGACCGTCCTTGCCCGGCAGGATGCTGACGAAGGCGCCGAAGTCGACGATGCGCTCCACCTTGCCGACGTAGATCTTGCCGATCTCGGCCTCGGCGGTGATGCCCAGGACACGCTGCTTGGCAGCTTCAGCGGCTTCGCGGGTCTCGCCGTAGATCTTGATGGTGCCGTCGTCTTCGATGTCGATCGACGCCTTGGTCTCTTCGCAGATACCACGGATGGTGGCGCCACCCTTGCCGATCACGTCGCGGATCTTGTCCTGGTCGATCTTCATCGCCAGCATGGTCGGGGCGTTTTCGGACAGCTCGGCACGCGACTCGGAGATCACCTGGTTCATCTGACCCAGGATGTTCAGACGCGCTTCCAGCGCCTGCTCCAGAGCGATTTCCATGATCTCTTCGGTGATGCCGTTGATCTTGATGTCCATCTGCAGGGCGGTGACGCCCTTGGCGGTACCGGCCACCTTGAAGTCCATGTCGCCCAGGTGATCTTCGTCACCCAGGATGTCGGTCAGAACGGCGAACTTCTCGCCTTCCTTGACCAGACCCATGGCGATACCGGCAACCGGCGCCTTGACCGGCACACCGGCGTCCATCAGCGCCAGGGAGGCACCGCACACCGACGCCATGGAGCTGGAGCCGTTGGACTCGGTGATCTCGGAGACGACGCGGATGCTGTAGGGGAAGGCTTCCTGGGTCGGCAGCATGGCCTGGATGCCACGACGGGCCAGACGGCCGTGACCGATCTCGCGGCGGCCCGGGCTACCCATGCGACCGCACTCGCCGACCGAGAAGGGCGGGAAGTTGTAGTGCAGCATGAAGCTGTCGCGGCGCTCGCCTTCCAGGGTGTCCAGCAGCTGCGAGTCACGGGCGGTGCCCAGGGTCGCGGTGACCAGTGCCTGGGTTTCGCCACGGGTGAACAGGGCCGAACCATGGGTCTTCTTCAGCGGACCGACTTCGATCTGCAGCGGGCGTACGGTGCGGGTGTCGCGACCGTCGATACGCGGCTTGCCGTCGACGATGTTCTGGCGCACGGTGCGGTATTCCAGCAGACCGAAGGTCTCCTTGACCTCGGCTTCGCTGTACTGACCGTTCTCACCGGCCAGCTTGGCGATGGCCTGGTCGCGCAGGGCACCCAGGGCCGCATAGCGATCCTGCTTGATGGTGATGGTGTAGGCACGGGACACGGCCTCGCCGACCTCGGCCTTGACGGCTTCGATCAGGGCGGTGTTCTCGGCAGGCGCCTGCCAGTTCCAGGTCGGCTTGCCGGCTTCGGCAGCGAACTGGCTGATGGCCTCGATGGCCACCTGGAATTCTTCGTGGGCGAACAGCACGCCGCCCAGCATCTGGTCTTCGGTCAGCTCGTCGGCTTCGGATTCGACCATCAGCACGGCGTCACGGGTACCGGCCACGACCATGTCCAGGCTGGAGCTCTGCAGCTGCTCGTAGCTGGGGTTCAGCAGGTAGCCCAGCTCGGTGTGGTAGCCCACGCGGGCAGCCGCGATGGGGCCGGCGAAGGGAATGCCGGAAATGGCCAGGGCGGCGGAGGTGCCGATCATGGCGGCGATGTCCGGATCGGACTTCTTGTTGGTGCTGACCACGGTGCAGACCACCTGGACTTCGTTCAGGAAGCCTTCGGGGAACAGCGGACGGATCGGGCGATCGATCAGGCGCGAGGTCAGGGTTTCCTTCTCGGAAGGACGGCCTTCACGCTTGAAGTAACCACCGGGGATGCGGCCAGCGGCGTAGGTCTTTTCCTGGTAGTGCACGGACAGCGGGAAGAAGTCCTTGCCAACGGCGGGCTGCTTGGCACCGACCACGGTGACCAGCACGCTGACGTCATCGGTGGAGACCAGCACCGCACCGGTCGCCTGGCGCGCGATGCGGCCGGTTTCCAGGGTGAAGGTCTGCTCACCGAACTTGAATTGCTTGATTACTGGATTCACAGTCTTTCCTTCTCTTTATTGCCTTGGGGGAAATCGAGGCGACCAGAGGGATTCGGACCCTCGCTGATCTCCGGGTGACGCAAGCCGATTCTGCCGGCCTCTCAAGCAAAAAAGCCGGAGGCCGGCGCGAGCCGACCTCCAGCTTCAGACTGCTTGCAGCAGGTCTGCATCGTATTAACGACGCAGGCCCAGGCGAGCGATCAGTGCGCTGTAACGAGAGGTATCCTTGGACTTCAGGTAGTCCAGCAGCTTACGACGCTGGTTGACCATGCGGATCAGACCACGACGGCTGTGGTGGTCTTTGCCGTTGGCCTTGAAGTGACCTTGCAGCTTGTCGATGTTGGCGGACAGCAGGGCAACCTGCACTTCCGGCGAACCGGTATCGCCTTCGCTTTGCTTGAACTCGTTTACGATCTGGGCTTTGTCTTCAACGCTCAGTGCCATGATAGGGCTCCTCTGAGGAACAGGCCGGGATGGATCCCGTGCTTAAGGAAAGAGGTGTGACCGTGCCTGCTGACAGCCACCCTCGGTATCGGTCTAGGACCGAATCAGTCTACGGGGAGCAACCTGCCCCTCGTCATCTATCTCGCCGATGCCGATGAAACGACCTTGGTCGTCCTGCACCCGCATCAAACCGAATTTCGGTGCATTGGCTGCCCGAACGGGCTGACCGTGCAACCAATAATAGGCGCTGTGCTGAGTCAACTGCACCAGCGGCCAATGTTCGAGGCCGCTGTCGACCGGCAGCAGGAAGCGATCCAGCGCTTCGGCACCGCCTTCGGCATGGGCCGCCTCCAGCTCGTCCAGGCTGATGGCCTGCACGAGGCCAAAGGGACCAGCCTGGGTACGTCGCAACTCAGCCACATGGGCCCCGCAACCGAGACGGGCGCCGAGGTCTTCGACCAGGGTGCGCACATAGGTCCCCTTGCTGCAGGCCACTTCCAGCGTCGCGCGATCTTCCTGCAACGCCAGGAGTTCCAGACGGGCAATAGTAACAGAACGCGCCTCGCGCTCCACTACTTCCCCGGCACGCGCCAACTTGTAGAGCGGCTGACCGTCGCGCTTGAGCGCCGAGTACATCGGCGGAATCTGCTCTATCTGGCCGCGAAACGCCGGCAGCGCCGCCTGGATGGCTGCTTCATCGACATCGACCGTCCGTCGCTCCAACACCTCACCCTCGGCGTCGCCGGTGGTGGTGGTGACGCCCAGCTGCGCCACGGTGCTGTAACCCTTGTCGGCGTCCAGCAGGTACTGGGAAAACTTGGTCGCTTCGCCGAAGCACAGCGGCAGCACACCGGTAGCCAGGGGATCCAGACTGCCGGTATGGCCCGCCTTCTCGGCGTTGAGCAGCCAGCGGACCTTTTGCAGGGCGGCATTGGAGGAAAAGCCGCGCGGCTTGTCCAGCACCAGCACGCCATGCACCTGGCGGCGAATACGCTTGACCTGGGCCACCCTACTCCTCCCCGTCCTGCCGACGATCTTCGGCGACCGCCCGCTCGATCAGCGCCGACAGCTGGGCGCCGCGACGGATGCTCTCGTCATACTGGAAACCCAGTTGCGGAACGGTCCGCAACTTCATCGCCCGACCCAACTGCTGCCGCAGGAAGCCGGAGGCATCCTTGAGGATGGCGATATTCTGCTTGATCGCCTCGGGGTCATCGTCCTTGCCCAGCACGGTGATGTGCACCTTGGCATGGGACAGATCCCGGGCCACGTCCACGCCGGTGATGGTCACCATACCCAGCCGTGGATCTTTGATTTCGCGATGGATCAACAGCGCCAGTTCGCGCTGTATCTGATCACCGATACGCTGGGTACGGCTGAATTCTTTGGCCATGTCGAAACTCTCGTACAAAAGGCCGCAGACGTCAGGCCTGCCAGCCATGAACCTTGGAAACGCGAACGGCAAGTCCGGACCTGGCAGGGTTCTGCCAGGTCCGCGACCTGCCGTCCTGGTGCAGAGTCGTCGTTACAGCGAACGGGCGACCTGAACCTTCTCGAACACTTCGATCTTGTCGCCGACGCGGACGTCGTTGTAGCTCTTCACGCCGATACCGCATTCCATGCCGGCACGCACTTCGGCCACGTCATCCTTGAAGCGACGCAGGGATTCCAGCTCGCCTTCGAAGATGACCACGTCTTCGCGCAGGACGCGGATCGGACGGTTGCGGTGCACCATGCCCTCGGTGACCATGCAGCCGGCGACGGCGCCAAACTTGGGCGAACGGAAGACGTCACGTACTTCAGCGATACCCAGGATGTTCTCCCGGACGTCACTGCCCAGCATGCCGGTCAGCGCCTTCTTCACATCTTCGATGATGTCGTAGATGACGTTGTAGTAACGCATGTCGAGGCCTTCCTGCTCGACGATCTTCCGCGCCCCGGCATCGGCCCGGACGTTGAAGCCGAACAGCACGGCATTGGAGGCCAGCGCCAGGTTAGCATCGCTTTCGGTGATACCACCGACGCCACCGCCAACCACGCGTACCTGGACTTCGTCGTTGCCCAGGCCGGACAGCGAACCCTGCAGCGCCTCAAGGGAGCCGCGCACATCGGACTTGAGCACGATGTTGAGGGTCTTCTTCTCGTCCTGGCCCATGTTCTCGAAGATGTTCTCGAGCTTGCCGGCATGAGCACGCGCCAGCTTGACCTCGCGGAACTTACCCTGACGGAACAGCGCCACTTCCCGGGCCTTCTTCTCGTCGGTCAGCACGGTGAGTTCATCACCGGCATCCGGGGTACCGTCCAGACCAAGGATCTCGACCGGAATGGACGGGCCGGCTTCCTTGATCGGCTTGCCGTTCTCGTCGAGCATGGCACGGATGCGACCGAAGTTGACGCCGACCAGGGCCATGTCGCCCTGCCGCAGGGTACCGTTCTGTACCAGCACGGTAGCGACCGGACCACGGCCCTTGTCCAGGCGCGACTCGATGACCACACCGCGACCGGGTGCTTCCGGTGTAGCGGTCAGCTCCAGGACTTCGGCCTGCAGCAGGATGGCTTCGAGCAGCTCGTCCACACCGGTACCGGCCTTGGCCGAGACGTGCACGAACTGGGTATCGCCGCCCCACTCTTCCGGGATGACCTGACGACCGGCCAGATCGTGCTTGACGCGATCCGGATCGGCATCGGGCTTGTCGATCTTGTTGACCGCCACGACGATGGGGACACCTGCCGCCTTGGCGTGCTGGATGGCTTCCTCGGTCTGCGGCATGACGCCGTCATCGGCCGCGACGACCAGGATGACGATGTCGGTGGCCTTGGCACCACGGGCACGCATCGCGGTGAACGCGGCGTGACCAGGGGTATCCAGGAAGGTCACCATGCCACGCTCGGTTTCCACGTGGTAGGCACCGATGTGCTGGGTGATGCCACCGGCCTCGCCCGACGCGACCTTGGCGCGACGGATGTAGTCCAGCAGCGAGGTCTTACCGTGGTCGACGTGACCCATGACGGTCACTACTGGCGCACGGTGCAGGGCCTTGCCACCCTCGAACTTGAGGGATTCGGCCAGCTGGTCTTCCAGGGCGTTCTCGTTGACCAGCTTGACCTTGTGGCCCAGCTCTTCGGCCACCAGCTGCGCCGTCTCGCGGTCGAGCACCTGGTTGATGGTGGCGGGAGACCCCATCTTGAACATGAACTTGATGACTTCGGCGGCCTTCACCGACATCTGCTGAGCTAGCTCAGAGACGGTGATGGTCTCACCTAGATTGACTTCGCGCACTACAGGTCCTGTCGGGCTCTGGAACCCGTGTTGGTTTCGCTTCTTGAGTCGCGACTTGCCACCGCGACCGCCACGCCGGCCAAAGCCCTCTTCCTCGTCGTCGCCACTGCGCACGGTACGAGGAGCTGCGACCTTGTCCTTGATCGACGGGCGATGCTGGGCATTCTTGCGCTCACGACGCTCGTCTTCTTCGCGCTTGCTGCTCGGGGCAGGATGCACGGGACGACGCGGTTCTTCGCGCTTGCGCTCGCCAGCCGGATCGGCCTTCTTGGCCTCGGTGGCAGCTTCGGCAGCGGGCTGCTGCTCGGCCACCACGGCAGGTGCTTCCGGCGCAGCCGGGGCTGCGGCTTCGGTAGCGACGGCCTGCGCCTGCTCCACCTGGGCAGCGGCTTCGGCCTGCTGACGTGCAGCTTCTTCAGCAGCACGCTGGGCTTCTTCCTCGGCGCGCGCCTGGGCGGCAGCCTCTTCAGCGGCACGCTGGGCTTCCTGCTCGCGGCGCTGCTCGGCTTCAAGCTCGGCAGGGCTGCGCTTGACGAAGGTTTTCTTCTTGCGGACTTCGACACTGACGGTCTTGCTGCCGGCCACTTTCAGTGTGGTCTGGGTCTTGCGCTGCAGGGTGATCTTGCTTGGCTCGTCGAGCTGCGCAGTCCCCTTCAGGTGCGTCAGCAGCGCCTGCTTCTCCGCATCGCTCACCAATTGCTCGGCGCTGCTATGCGTCAGACCTGCCTCGCGCATCTGCTGTAGCAGACGTTCCACCGGCGTATTGACCGTTTGGGCCAGTTCTTTCACCGTGACTTGCGTCATGCACTTCTCTCCTCAGACTGCGCCGCTTACTCGAACCAATGGGCACGGGCAGCCATGATCAGCTTGCCGGCACGCTCTTCGGTCATGCCGTTGATGTCGAGCAGGTCGTCGATCGACTGCTCGGCGAGCTCTTCGCGATTGACCACGCCACGCTGGGCCAGCGCGCTGGCGAGCTGGGGATCCATGCCGTCGAGGGTCAGCAGATCTTCGCTGGGGCTCTTCTGTTCTTCCGTTGCGATGGCCCGGGTAAGCAGGCGATCCTTGGCCCGGGTACGCAGCTCGTTGACGATGTCTTCGTCGAAGCCATCGATGTTGAGCATCTCTTCCATGGGCACGTAGGCCACTTCCTCGAGGGAAGTGAAGCCTTCTTCCACCAGCACCTGCGCCAGTTCCTCGTCGACATCCAGCTCGTCGATGAAGCGCTGGATGATGTCGCCGGTCTCGGCCTGTTGCTTGGCGTTGATGTCCGCTTCGGTCATCACGTTGAGCGTCCAACCGGTCAGCTGACTGGCCAGGCGCACGTTCTGGCCGCCACGGCCGATCGCCTGGGCCAGGTTATCCTCGGCGACGGCGATGTCCATGGTACGGCTGTCTTCGTCGACGATGATCGAGGCGACTTCGGCCGGAGCCATGGCGTTGATGACGAACTGCGCCGGATTGTCATCCCAGAGGACGATGTCGACACGCTCGCCACCCAGTTCACCGGATACCGCCTGGACACGCGAACCACGCATGCCGATACAGGCGCCCTGCGGATCGATGCGCTTGTCCTTGGAGCGAACGGCGATCTTGGCCCGCGAGCCCGGATCCCGAGCGGCTGCCATGACATCGATCAACTGCTCGGAGATTTCCGGTACTTCGATGCGGAACAGCTCGATCAGCATCTGCGGATCGGTACGCGACAGCATCAGTTGCGGACCGCGGTTTTCCGTACGGATTTCCTTGAGCAAGGCGCGCAGACGCACGCCCATGCGGAAGGTCTCACGGGGAATGATGTGCTCACGCGGCAGCAGCGCCTCGGCATTGTTGCCCAGGTCGACGATCACGCTGTCACGGGTAACCTTCTTGACGGTTCCCGAGATGATCTCGCCGACCTTCTCGCGATAGGCGTCCACCACCTGAGCCCGCTCGGCCTCGCGCACCTTCTGCACGATCACCTGCTTGGCGGTCTGGGCAGCGATCCGACCGAATTCGATGGACTCGATCTTCTCTTCGATCACTTCACCGGCCTTGACCCCAGGATGCTCTTCCTGGGCGTCTTCCACCGTCAGATGCGAATCGGGCAGCTGATAGTCTTCGTCTTCCACCACGGTCCAGCGGCGGAAGGTCTCGTAGCTGCCGTTGTGTCTGTTGATCGACACCCGCAGATCCACATCTTCTTCGTAGCGTTTCTTGGTAGCCGTGGCGAGAGCCAACTCCAGTGCCTCGAAGATGACGCCGGGTGGAACACCCTTCTCGTTCGAAACAGATTCCACTACCAGCAGAACTTCTTTGCTCATCTTACGCCTCGTATTCGCAATCCTTGGGATCCGCGGTCTCGCGCTCAAATCACTCGAAACGGGGAACGACGTTGGCCTTGTCGATCATCTCGATGGGTAGCAGATACTCATGCTCGTCCACCTGCACCACGACATCCTGGTCTTCCACACCGCGCAGCAAACCCTGGAAATTACGTCGCCCGTCGAAGGGCGACCGAAGTTTGACCTTTATCTGCTCACCGGCATGGGCAGCGAATTGCTCCAACGTGAACAGGGGCCTATCCATACCGGGGGAAGACACCTCGAGGGTGTATTCATTGGTGATGGGATCTTCCACATCGAGTACGCCACTGACTTGGCGGCTGACCTTCTCGCAGTCTTCTACGAGAATGCCATTGGGATGATCGATGTAGACACGCAGTAGCGAATGCCGCCCTTGGGAGATGTACTCGACACCCCAGCAGACATAGCCAAGCGCCTCGATGACGGGGGCCAGCAAGGCCTGCAACTGTTCTAGCTTGCTCGACACCTGGTTGCCTCGCGTTTTTTGAGAATAAAAAATGGGCATTACGCCCATCCCTAAGAGGTCTGCGCAAGAAAGCGCGACCCGAACTGTCCAGCCAACAAAAAGCCCCTATAAAGGGGCTTTAAAAAACTGGTTGCGGGGGCTGGATTTGAACCAACGACCTTCGGGTTATGAGCCCGACGAGCTACCAGACTGCTCCACCCCGCGTCAAAGCTGGAGCGAGATTATATTCAACTCTACTATAAGAGTCAACCTACTCTCTCGCCGCGTCCTGCTGGACGTCTTTGCTATTTGGTGCCGAAGATGGGACTCGAACCCATACAGCCTGTGGCCACTACCCCCTCAAGATAGCGTGTCTACCAATTCCACCACTTCGGCATGAAACCTTTGAAACCTACTTGGACTCCTGGGGCACGTCCCCGGAAGTACCGCCTTGAGCAGCACGCGGCTGGCTCAGGGGAACATCGTTACCATCCTGCTTAGGCTGAGGAGCCTGCTGGACTGGCTGAGTGGGAAGACCCACTTCACGCAGACCCAGCGCACGGTCTTTGGCGTAATACCCCAGACCCAGACTAGTCGCGAAAAAAACCGCAGCTAGTATAGCAGTAAAACGACTCAGAAAGGTAGCAGAACCTTGACTACCAAAAACGGTACCCGAGGCACCCGCACCAAAGGATGCACCTGCTTCAGCACCCTTGCCCTGCTGCATCAACACCAGCACGATCAGGCCAAGCGCCATCAGCAAGTGGATCACTACAACTGCAGTTTCCAACATTATCCACGTCCTGCAGCGCGGCAAATCGCACTGAACTCTTCAGCATTCAGGGAGGCACCACCCACCAGCCCCCCATCGATATCCGGCATGCCGAACAACTCGGCAGCATTGGCGGCTTTGACACTACCGCCATACAGCAACTGAAGCCCTTCAGCGACTTCAGCATCGGCCTCACGCACCAGGGCGCGAATCGCCGCATGAACCTCTTGCGCCTGCTCCGGCGTCGCCGTGAGCCCGGTACCTATCGCCCAAACGGGCTCATAGGCCACCACGGCACGGGTGAAAGCCGCGACTCCAACTGCGTCGATGACCGCCTTCAGCTGGCCACCGACCACGTCCAGAGTACGCTCGGCCTCCCGCTCTTCACGGGTTTCACCGACGCAGAGCACGGGAATCATCCCGCCCTCCTGGATGGCCGCGAATTTCTTCGCCACCACCTCGTCATCCTCGCCCAGCAGGGCACGCCGCTCGGAATGCCCCACCAGCACGTAACGGCAACCGAATTCCACCAACTGCGTCGAGGATACCTCGCCAGTCAGGGCCTTCTCGCCAGCGACGGGAGCACAGGTCTGAGCCCCCACCATCAGCGACGTCGCTGCCAAACCTTCAGCCACCCCCGGTAGATGCACCAATGTTGGAATCACCACGACATCGACACCAGACACGCCGTCCAACCCTTTCAAGCCTGCGACCAATGCGGACACGCTCTGCAGCGAGCCATGCATTTTCCAGTTACCGGCAACCAGGGAACGACGCATGCGTTTTACCTCAGGGAGCGAAGTGGGCGCAGATGTTACTCAATCGAAAACAGGCATGCAAGCAAATCAAGCACATACCTCAGTTATCAATTGAGCGAGCGCTTCGGCATGGGCACGAACCTCACGCTCGTTTTCGCCTTCGACCATGACCCTGACCAACGGCTCGGTACCGGATTTACGCAGCAGCACCCGTCCCTTGCCGGCCATTTTCTCGGTCACCTCTGCGCTGGCCTGCTTGACCCGGGGATTCTCCAAAGGATCCTGGCCGCCACCGAATCTCACGTTGATCAACACCTGCGGACACTTGCGCAGCGCCATGCGCGCCTGGGCCAGGGTCTGACCGGCATTGCGCAGGGCGATCAGCACCTGCAGCGCGGCGATGGTGGCGTCACCTGTGGTGGTGTACTGGCAGCAGACCACATGCCCGGAGTTCTCACCGCCCAATACCCAATTGCGCTCCAGCAGCTCGGCCATCACATAGCGATCGCCGACCTTGGCCCGCACGAAGGGGATGTCCAGCTCGGCCAGCCCCAGCTCGAGACCAAGATTGCTCATCAGGGTACCCACCACCCCGCCCTCGAGGCGGCCACGGCGCTTGAGATCGCGCGCGATTAGATAGAGCAGCTCGTCGCCGTCCACCGCTGCCCCGGTGTGATCCACCATCAGGACCCGATCACCGTCGCCGTCGAAGGCGATGCCGATGTCGGCGTGCTGGTCGAGCACTGCTTGCTGTAGGCCCTCTAGGTGAGTGGAGCCGCAGTCCTTGTTGATGTTGAGCCCATCTGGCTGCACGCCAAGCACGCTGACGTCTGCACCGAGCTCACGGAAGACGCTGGGCGCGATCTTGTAGGTCGCGCCGTTGGCGCAATCCAGCACGATCTTCAACCCAGCGAAGCTGGTGCCGGTCGGCACGCTGCTCTTGCAGAACTCGATGTAGCGACCAGCCGCATCGTTGATGCGCGAGACCTTGCCAATCCGCGCCGAGTCGACCACGGTCATCGGAGTATCGAGCAGCTCCTCAATCATGGTCTCGAGCTCATCGGGCAGCTTGGTGCCGGCGCCGGAAAAGAACTTGATGCCGTTGTCGTAGTAGGGATTGTGCGAAGCACTGATGACAATGCCGGCGCTGGCCTGGAAGGTTCGCGTCAGATAGGCGATACCCGGTGTCGGCATGGGACCGAGCAGCATGACGTCCGCACCGGCGGCGGACAGACCAGCCTCCAGCGCCGACTCGAACATGTAGCCCGAGTTGCGCGTGTCCTTGCCGACCAGCACCCGACAGCCGCCGTGACTGCGAAAGGCTATGCCCGCCGCCCAGCCCAGCTTGAGCATGAAGTCCGGAGTAATGGGATAGGCCCCGACCCTGCCACGAATGCCATCCGTTCCAAAATACTTTTTTGCCATCAGTTCTGTTCCTGCCTGAAGCCTTCGACCGCGGTGATCATCTTCACCACATCCACTGTTTCCGCCACATCATGAACCCTCAGGATCTGAGCGCCTTTCGCCAGCGCCAGCGCCGCCAGCGCCAATCCACCTGCCAGGCGCCCCTCCAAGGGCCGTCCAGTGACCGCGCCGATCATGCTCTTGCGCGAGACACCCACCAGCAAGGGTAGCCCAAAGGCGAGCAACTCCGTTTGCCGCTGAAACAGTTCGAGATTGTGCTCCAGAGTCTTGGCGAAGCCGTAACCCGGATCCAGTATCAGTCGCTCGCGAGCAATGCCGGCAGCCTGGCAACGTGCGACTTGGTCGCCGAGAAAGGCACCGACCTCCCTCGCGACGTTGGTATAGACGGGCGCCTGCTGCATGGTGCCTGGCTCCCCACGCATATGCATCAGGCAAACCGCCAGGCCGGTAGCGGCAGCCGCCTCAAGAGCGCCAGGACGCCGTAGCGAGCGCACATCGTTGATCAGGCCGGCACCGACCAGAGCGCCTTCGCGCATGACCGCTGGCGCGGAGGTATCCAGAGAAATAACGACATCCAGCTCCCGAGCGATCGCCTGAACCACCGGAATTACCCGATCGAGCTCTTGAGCCTCGGATACCGCTTGGGCCCCTGGCCGGGTGGACTCACCCCCTACATCGATAATAGCCGCACCGGCCGCCACCATTGCTTCCGCATGACGCAGGGCACTTTCCACTGCCGTGTAACGGCCGCCATCGGAAAAGGAGTCAGGGGTGACGTTAAGGATGCCCATGACTTTGGGCGTGTCAAAAACAAGAACCCGATTGCCGCAAGGCAATCGGGTCGAAGGAAACGGATTGAACATGGGTGTTTCAATGTTCTCCAGCCGGACCACCAATGGGCGTCTCAGGACGGTCACTGCCACTCTGCGGCGATGCGGGCGCATCCCCGGTCGGACCACCGCGATCGTGCCAGTCGCGCGGTTCACGCGGGACCTTGCCAGCCATGATGTCGTCGATCTGATCGGAATCGATGGTCTCGTACTTCATCAAGGCATCAGCCATGAGTTCGAGCTTGTCACGATTCTCGTCGAGCAGGCGCTTGGCGGTGTTGTAGCAGTCGTCGATGATGCGGCGGATCTCGACGTCGATCTGCTTGGCAGTCTCGCCCGACATGTTGCCACCACCACCGCCGCCGGAACGACCCAGGTAGCCTTCGTTCTCTTCCTCGCCGTACAGCAGCGGACCGAGCTTCTCGGACAGGCCCCACTTGGTCACCATGTTACGCGCCAGGGAAGTCGCTCTCATGATGTCGTTGGAGGCACCCGTGGTGACACCTTCGAAGCCCAAGGTCATTTCCTCGGCGATACGGCCACCAAACAGCGAGCAGATCTGGCTTTCCAGCGCCCGCTTGGACAGGCTGTAACGATCTTCCTCAGGGAGGAACATGGTCACGCCCAGGGCACGGCCGCGAGGAATGATGGAGACCTTGTAGACCGGGTCGTGCTCGGGCACCAAGCGACCGACGATGGCATGACCGGCTTCGTGGTAAGCGGTATTACGCTTCTCCTTCTCGGACATGACCATGGTTTTGCGCTCGGCGCCCATCATGATCTTGTCCTTGGCCAGCTCGAACTCACGCATGTCGACGATGCGCTTGTTGGCACGGGCGGCGAACAGGGAAGCTTCGTTGACCAGGTTGGCCAGGTCGGCACCGGAGAAACCCGGAGTACCCCGAGCAATTACGCTAGCATCGACGCGATCACCGACCGGCACCTTGCGCATGTGCACCTTGAGGATCTGCTCGCGACCGCGGATGTCGGGCAGCCCGACCACGACCTGGCGGTCGAAACGACCGGGGCGCAGCAAGGCAGGGTCGAGGACATCGGGGCGGTTGGTAGCGGCAATGACGATGATGCCATCGTTCATTTCAAAGCCATCCATTTCCACCAGCAGCTGGTTCAGGGTCTGCTCGCGTTCGTCATGACCACCGCCCATGCCGTTGCCACGATGGCGACCGACCGCATCGATCTCGTCGATGAAGATGATGCAGGGAGCGTGCTTCTTGGCCTGGTCGAACATGTCGCGTACGCGACTGGCGCCGACACCGACGAACATCTCGACGAAGTCCGAACCGGAAATGGTGAAGAAGGGTACCTTGGCCTCACCGGCAACAGCCTTGGCCAGCAACGTCTTGCCGGTACCGGGCGAACCGACCATCAGCACGCCACGGGGAATACGTCCACCCAGGCGCTGGAACTTGCCCGGGTCGCGCAGGAATTCAACCAGCTCGGTGACCTCTTCCTTGGCTTCGTCGCAACCGGCGACGTCGGCGAAGGTGGTCTTGACCTGGTCTTCCGACAACAGGCGTGCCTTGCTCTTGCCAAAGCTCATGGGACCACCGCGACCGCCGGCACCTCCCTGCATCTGGCGCATGAAGAACATGAAGACGGCGATGATCACCAGGATCGGGAAGCTGGCCACCAGCAGTTGAGTCCAGATGCTCTGCTGCTCTGGCTGCTTGCCGGTAATGGTAACGCTGTTATTGACCAGATCGCCGATCAGGCCATTGTCCTGTATCGCTGGACGTATGGTCTTGAAGGGGTCGCCATCGCGATGCTTGCCGGTGATGACATAGCCATCCACGGTCACGCTCTCGATCTGCCCGTCCTTCACCTGCTGGATGAAGTCGGAGTAGTTGAGCGTCTGGGGTTCGTTGGGGCTGGAGAAGTTGTTCATCACGGTGACGAGCACCGCGGCGATGATCAGCCACAGGATCAGATTCTTTGCCATGTCGTTCAATTGACTACCCTCTGCGCCGGTTTCGTGGGTAAACCGTTCGAAGCGAAACCGGCAGTGACCGGTAAGTTACTACACAAAGCCTGGCCCACGGCAGACATCGTCTGTAACGCTATATGAGTCTTCTGCCTTTGACTCTAGGGCAAGGCAGATGTTGCGGCCATCAATTCTCTCAATCGCCCTTGAAACCGCGACCCAATAGATACTGCTGGCGCGACACGTCCCGCGATGCGAAAAGAGCGCACCTGACCTCCACAGCGAAGCGTCCACGCCCCTCTTTGAGGCAATTCGTGCAGCCTTCTCGCTGGAAGACCCTGATCAGACAGCCTACCTGGACACCAACCCGGCGCACGAGGCTCATGGCCAGCGCACCAGGATAGACAGCCCTGGACTGGCCTACCACATCAAGGCCATTCATATGGGGGCTCTGCTGAAAATAACAAGGCCTCCCGGATAGCCATCAATCGCCCCTGGAAATCAGACGGATCCGGCACTGCCCAGCAACGGCTGGCAATGCCACATCCGGCAGTCTCTCGCAAGGGATGGCACAAGTTTTCCGGCGATTGACCAGCCGCCCTTCCGAGCCTGCTTGACGCAGGCGTTGCCCATGTGTTCCCTGAGCCCATGCACGCTGGACTGAGCGCAGGCCACGGTAAGTTTTCTTGTATCGCTGGGCGGCACCGGACAGCTGGGATAAACTGCTCGGCTTTTATCTGGGGTGAATTATGGCGCTCAACAACGAGCATAAAAAGCGGTTCAAGGCGATCGGTCATCAACTCAAGCCGGTGGTCACCATCAGCGAGAACGGCCTGAGCGAAGGCGTATTGGGTGAACTCGAACGCGCCCTGAACGACCATGAACTGATCAAGATCAAGCTGGCCGTCACCGAACGCGAAGACCGCCGGGCCCTGATCGACGAACTGTGCGCGTCGAGCAAGGCCGAGCTGGTGCAGGTGATTGGCAAGATGGCCCTGATCTATCGCAAGGCCCGCGAACAGAATCGCAACCTGTCCAACGTGGTGCGCTATACCGCCTGAGCCCCGGGCGCACGCCCAGGAACGGGTTGCAGCACCAGGATCAGACCGCAAAGCAACAGGACCAGGTAGCCGGCCAGGGCGGTCGGTCCGGTCCAGAAGCGCGCCAGTTCGTTCTGCAGCACCACGGCTAGCGCACTGGCCAGCAGCAGCTGACCGCGCAGATCGCGCCACAGCGCGCTGAAGCCGGCCCACCACACCAGCACCACGACCTGGGTAAAGACCCCCCCGGCTGCAGCGCTGAGCATCATGCGCAGCAATTCCTCGCGCCCGGACTGGATCAGCAGCGGCGCCCAGCCCGCTTGGGCGAGCGCCACAGGGATGCACAGGTGCAGGGCTACCAGCGGGCCGACCCAGAACACCTGGGCCAGCTGCCAGGCGGCCGCGAGCAGCCTGGCGAGCCAGCCTCCGGCGCGGTGATCAGACGTGACGGACGGCGACAATTTCGTATTCGACATCGCCGCCCGGGGTCTTCACCAGCACCACGTCCCCTTCTTCCTTGCCGATCAGCGCGCGGGCGATGGGCGAACCCACCGACAGCTTGCTCTGCTTGATATCAGCCTCATCGTCGCCGACGATCTGGTAGGTCACCGTCTCGTCGGTCTCGGTGTTGGCGATCTCCACGGTGGTACCGAAGATGACCTTGCCGGTATGCGGCAGGGCAGCTACGTCGATCACCTGGGCGCTCTGCAACCGGCCTTCGATATCGCGGATCCGCGCCTCTACCATGCCCTGCTGTTCGCGGGCAGCGTGGTATTCGGCGTTCTCCTTGAGATCACCCAGCTCACGCGCTTCGGCGATGGCCTGGGTGATCTGCGGACGCAGCTCGGTCTTGAGGTGTTTGAGTTCGTCTTCCAGGGCGCGAGCACCCTGGACGGTCATGGGGTACTTGGTCATGCCTTAACTCCTGCATGCAGATCTTGCAGCCGGCGCACGGTCTTTTCGGCGCCGAATTTCAAAGCTTCGCAAATGGCCTGGCCGCCGGCAATGGTAGTGGTGCAGCAGAGCTTGTGCTGCAGCGCGTTGCGGCGGATTGAATAGGAATCGGCAATGGACTGCCGGCCTTCGGTGGTGTTGATGATCAGGGTGACTTCGTCGTTCTTGATCATGTCGACCACGTGAGGGCGACCCTCGGTCACCTTGTTCACGCGACGCACCGGCAGACCAGCCGCCTCGATCACTCGCGCGGTACCTGCAGTGGCGACGACTTCGAAGCCGAGGCCGACCAGATCACGAGCAACCTGCACGGCTTCGGGCTTGTCGTCGTCCCGTACGCTGATGAAGGCGCAACCGGAATTCGGCAGGATCTCGTTGGCGCCCAGCTGGGCCTTGGCGAAGGCTTCGCCGAAGCTGTCGCCCACGCCCATCACCTCGCCAGTGGATTTCATTTCTGGGCCGAGGATGGGGTCCACGCCGGGGAACTTGTTGAAGGGGAACACCGCTTCCTTGACGCTGAAGAACGGCGGGATGATTTCCTGGGTGAAGCCGACCTCGGTCAGGGTCTTGCCGGCCATGACGCGGGCGGCCACCTTGGCCAGGGACTCGCCGATGCACTTGGAGACGAAGGGCACGGTACGGGAGGCGCGCGGGTTGACCTCGATGACGTAGATGTCCTCGCCCTGCACGGCCATCTGTACGTTCATCAGACCGACCACGCCGAGCTCCAGAGCCATCTTCTTGACCTGCTCGCGGATCTCGTCCTGGATGTGCTTGGGCAGCGAATACGGCGGTAGCGAGCAGGCGGAGTCACCGGAGTGCACGCCGGCCTGTTCGATGTGCTGCATGATGGCGCCGATCACCACGGTCTGGCCGTCGCACACCGCATCCACATCCACCTCGATGGCGCAGTTGAGGAAGTGGTCGAGCAGCACCGGACTGTCGTTGGACACCTTCACCGCTTCGCGCATGTAGCGCTTGAGTTCTTCTTCCTGGTAGACGATTTCCATCGCCCGGCCGCCCAGTACGTAGGAGGGACGAACCACCATCGGATAACCGATGTTCTTGGAGAGGGCCAGGGCCTCGTCTTCGCTGCGCGCGGTGGCGTTGGCCGGCTGGCGCAGATTCAGGCGCTGCACCATCTGCTGGAAGCGCTCGCGATCTTCGGCGCGGTCGATGGCATCGGGGCTGGTGCCGATGATGGGCACGCCAGCCTCTTCCAGGGCCCGGCAGAGCTTGAGCGGGGTCTGGCCGCCGTATTGGACGATGACGCCCTTGGGCTGCTCGACGCGGACGATCTCCAGCACGTCCTCCAGGGTCACCGGCTCGAAGAACAGGCGGTCGGAGGTGTCGTAATCGGTGGAGACGGTTTCCGGGTTGCAGTTGACCATGATGGTTTCATAGCCGTCTTCACGCATGGCCAGGGCCGCGTGCACACAGCAGTAGTCGAACTCGATGCCCTGACCGATGCGGTTGGGACCGCCACCCAGGATCATGATCTTGTCGCGACCGCTGGGCTTGGCCTCGCACTCTTCCTCGTAGGTGGAGTAGAGGTAGGCGGTGTCGGTGGCGAATTCGGCAGCACAGGTGTCCACCCGCTTGTATACCGGCAGCACCTTGAGCTTGTGGCGATGGGCACGCAGGTTCTTCTCGGTGACGCCGAGCAGCTTGGCCAGGCGCGCGTCGGAGAAGCCCTTGCGCTTGAGCTTGCGCATCAGGTCGTAGTCGAGATCGGCCAGACCCAGGGTCTTGATGCGCTCCTCGTCCTTGATCAGGTCTTCGATCTGCACCAGGAACCAGGGATCGATACGAGTCAGCTCGAAGACCTTGTCCAGGCTGTAGCCTTGGCGGAAGGCATCGCCGATGTACCAGATGCGATCGGCGCCCGGCACGGTCAGCTCACGCTTGAGGGTGCTGTCGGCCTCGGGATCGGCCGGATCCAGCTTGGGATCGAAGCCGACCACGCCCACTTCCAGGCCGCGCAGGGCTTTCTGCAGGGACTCCTGGAAGGTACGACCGATGGACATGACCTCGCCCACGGATTTCATCTGAGTGGTCAAGCGGGCATCGGCCTTGGGGAATTTCTCGAAGGCGAAGCGCGGGATCTTGGTGACCACGTAGTCGATGGCCGGCTCAAAGGACGCCGGGGTACGCCCGCCGGTAATGTCGTTCTGCAGCTCGTCCAGGGTGTAGCCCACCGCCAGCTTGGCAGCGATCTTGGCGATGGGGAAGCCGGTGGCCTTGGAGGCCAGCGCCGAGGAGCGGGATACCCGCGGGTTCATCTCGATCACCACCATGCGCCCGGTGTTCGGGCAGATGCCGAACTGGACGTTGGAGCCGCCGGTCTCGACGCCGATCTCGCGCAGCACCGCCAGGGAGGCGTTGCGCATGATCTGGTATTCCTTGTCGGTCAGGGTCTGCGCCGGAGCCACGGTGATGGAGTCACCGGTGTGCACGCCCATGGGATCGAAGTTCTCGATGGAGCAGACGATGATGCAGTTGTCCTTCTTGTCGCGGACCACCTCCATCTCGTATTCCTTCCAGCCGATCAGGGATTCGTCGATCAGCAGCTCGTTGGTCGGCGACAGGTCCAGACCACGGTTGCAGATCTCCTCGAACTCTTCGCGGTTGTAGGCGATGCCGCCACCGGTGCCGCCCATGGTGAAGGACGGACGGATGATGCAGGGGAAGCCGACCTTCTCCAGCACGCCGTAGGCTTCTTCCATGCTGTGGGCGATACCCGAGACCGGGCAGGCCAGACCGATGTCCTTCATGGCCTTGTCGAAGCGCGAGCGATCCTCGGCCTTGTCGATGGTGTCGGCGTTGGCACCGATCATCTCGACGCCGAATTTCTCCAGCACGCCATGACGCTCCAGGTCCAGGGCGCAGTTCAGCGCGGTCTGGCCACCCATGGTCGGCAGCAGAGCGTCGGGACGCTCCTTCTCGATGATCTTGGCCACCGTCGCCCACTTGATCGGCTCGATGTAGGTGGCATCGGCCATGGAGGGGTCGGTCATGATGGTGGCCGGGTTTGAGTTCACCAGGATGACGCGGAAGCCTTCCTCGCGCAGGGCCTTGCAGGCCTGGGCGCCGGAATAGTCGAACTCGCAGGCCTGGCCGATGACGATGGGGCCGGCTCCGAGGATCAGGATGCTCTTGATGTCTGTACGCTTAGGCATGGGCTTCTCGAATGCAGGTAATCAGGTCAGGGTCGCGGTGGCCAACTTCACACCGAAACCAACGAACAGGGCGCCGACGCCGCCGGTGGCGCCTGCGCTGAGGCGACGCCGCTGACGGAACCAGGCCGCCAGGCGAACGCCGCAGAAAATCAGGAACGACAGGTAGCAGAAGCTGATCGCTTCCAGTACCGCGCCCAGCACCAGGAAGGACAGCGCCGGATGGGCGTAACCGGGGTCCACGAACTGGATGAAGAAGGAGACGAAGAACAGGATCGCCTTCGGATTCGACAGGCTCAGCAGCAGCGCCTTGCGGAACGGCTGATGGACGTCTTCGCGCAGGGTCGCCTCGGCCTGGCTCTGGGCCGGGCTGCGCCAGGACTTGAGTCCGCCGCGCAACATGCCCCAGCCGAGGTAGAACAGGTAGGCCGCGCCCAGATACTTGAGGACCTGGAAGAATAGCGGCTCGGCCTTGAGCAGCGAGGCGACGCCCAGAGCCGAGAGCAGCATCAGCACGGCGTCACCAAGGAACACGGCGGAAGCCGCTTGGTAACCGCTGCGGATGCCGCGCTGGGCGCTGGTGGCGAGCACGAAGAAGGAGTTGGGGCCGGGCAACAGGATGACGAACAGGGTCCCGACCACATAGGTCCAGAAGTCGATGACACCCAGATTCGCCAGCATGGGCTCTACCCTCCTCTAACCTTAGCGGCGCGCGGCCATGGCCTGGATGAACTTGTCGAACAGCGGCGCCACGTCGTGCGGGCCAGGGCTCGCCTCGGGGTGACCCTGGAAGCTGAAAGCGACCTTGTCGGTACGCTCGATACCCTGCAGGGTGCCGTCAAACAGCGACTTGTGGGTAGCACGCACACTGGCTGGCAGGCTGGCCTCATCCACGGCAAAACCGTGGTTCTGGCTGGTGATCATTACCACGCCGCTATCCAGATCCTGCACCGGATGGTTGGCACCGTGATGACCGTTGGGCATCTTCACCGTCTTGGCGCCGGAGGCCAGGGCCAGCAGCTGATGGCCCAGGCAGATGCCGAATACCGGAATCTCGGTCTCCAGGACATCCTGGATCGCCTTGATGGCGTAGTCGCAGGGCTCGGGATCGCCCGGGCCGTTGGCCAGGAAGATGCCGTCAGGCTGCAGCGCCAGGGCTTCGCTGGCCGGGGTCTGGGCCGGCAGCACGGTGATGCGGCAGCCGCGGGCCACCAGCATGCGCAGGATGTTCAGCTTGACGCCATAGTCGAAGGCCACCACGTGGTAGGGCAACTGCTCGGCGGGGATCTCGGCGTGACTGTCGGTTTCCAGCGACCAGACGCTGGAGCGCCACTCGTAGCGCTCCTTGACGCTGACTTCCTTGGCCAGGTCCATGCCCTTGAGGCCAGGGAAGGCACGAGCCAATTCCAGGGCACGCTCTTCGGTGGCGTCTTCGCCGGTCAGGATGCAGCCATCCTGAGCGCCCTTCTCGCGGAGAATGCGGGTCAGTCGACGGGTGTCGATCCCGGCAATGGCGATGGTGCCGTTCTCCCTGAGATAGTCGGGCAGCGACTGCTTGTTACGCCAGTTGCTGGCCAGCAGCGGCAGGTCGCGGATGATCAGCCCGGCAGCCCAGACCTGAGCGGCCTCGCCATCCTGCGGCGTGGTGCCGGTATTGCCGATGTGCGGATAGGTCAGGGTGACGATCTGCTTCGCATAGGAAGGATCGGTCAGGATTTCCTGGTAGCCGGTCATGGCGGTGTTGAACACCACTTCGCCGACCGTGTGGCCGTCGGCACCGATGGATTCACCGCGAAAGATGCTGCCATCGGCAAGTGCGAGTATGGCTGGCTTAGTCAAGAAGACCTCCGAAAATCAAGCCTTGGCGGGCAAACGCAGGGTGCAAAAAAACGGGATGACATCTCGAAGAGTCATCCCGTTTTAATGTTGTGATTTCATTCTGCGCTAGCTTTTAGTGGATACACTAAAGCTGCATTGTACACGAATTGATCACGCCTTGCACCCCTGCGAGCTGATCAGCGCAACTCCAGCACGTCCTGCATGTCATATAGCGCTGGCTGTTTGTCCTTCAGCCACAGGGCCGCACGCACCGCGCCCTTGGCGAAGGTCATGCGACTAGAGGCCTTGTGGGTGATCTCGACCCGCTCGCCTTCGCTGGCGAACAATACCGTGTGATCGCCCACCACGTCCCCGGCACGCACGGTGGCGAAGCCGATGGTCTGGCGATCCCGCGCACCGGTCTGGCCTTCCCGGCCATAGACGGCGACCTCCTCCAGATCACGCCCCAGCGCCTGGGCCACGACCTCGCCCATGCGCAGGGCGGTACCCGAGGGCGCATCCACCTTGTGCCGATGGTGCGCCTCGATGATCTCGATATCGACCTCGTCACCCAGTACCCGGGCAGCGGTATCCAGCAGTTTGAGGCAGAGATTGACGCCGACGCTGAAGTTGGCGGCGAAGACGATGGGAATTTCCTTGCCCGCTTCCAGCAGGGTCAGCTTCTGCTCGGCAGTGAAGCCGGTGGTGCCGATCACCATGGCCTTTCTGGCCTTGCGGCACAGCGCCAGATTCTGCAGGGTCACATTGGGATGGGTGAAGTCGATGACGACATCGAAGTCATCCAGCACCCGCGCCAGGTCACCCGACAGCATCACCCCATTACGGCCGATGCCGGCGAGTTCGCCGGCATCGGCACCCACCAGGCTGCTCTCGGGACGATCCACCGCAGCAGTCAGGCCGGCAGCGCCCTGGGTCTGCTGGACCGCTTCGATCAGGGTCTTGCCCATGCGCCCCGCGGCGCCCATTACAGCTATACGTCGCATCATCAGCTCCAGGCTGCTGGCCGGGCGCCGCCTCGCGACGGCGCCCCTGCCGGTTTAGAGGTCGTCGAAGAAGCGCTTCATGCCGTCGAACCAGCCACTGGCCCGGGGCGAATGGGAGCTGTCGCTCTGCAGGGTGTTGCGAAACTCCTCGAGCAGCTCGCGCTGACGCCGGCTCAGGTTGACCGGGGTCTCCACCACCACCTTGCACATCAGATCGCCAGCGCCACCGCCACGCACGGGCGTCACGCCCTTGCCGCGTAGGCGGAACATCTTGCCGGTCTGAGTGCCTTCGGGGATCTTCAGCTTGACGCGGCCATCCAGGGTCGGCACTTCCAGTTCCCCCCCCAGGGCGGCGTCGGTGAAGTTGATCGGCACCTCGCAATAGAGATGCTTGCCGTCACGCTGGAAGATCGAGTGCTCGCGCACATTGACCACCACGTAGAGGTCGCCACTGGGGCCACCCAGGGTCCCGGCCTCGCCTTCGCCGGTCAGACGGATGCGGTCGCCCGTGTCGACGCCCGCCGGCACCTTGACCGACAGGGTCTTCTGCTCTTCCACGCGACCCTGGCCATGACAGGCCGTGCAGGGCTCGGGAATGATCTTGCCGCTGCCGTGGCAGCGCGGGCAGGTTTGCTGCACCGAGAAGAAACCTTGCTGCATCCGCACCTGGCCAATGCCGCCACAGGTGGGGCAGGTGGACGCCGAGGTACCTGGCTTGGCGCCATTGCCGTCGCACACCTTGCACTCGACCAGGGTGGGCACGCGAATGGTGACCGTGGTCCCGCGCACTGCCTCTTCGAGGTCCAGATCCAGGGTATAGCGCAGATCGGCACCGCGCTGCGGACCGCCGCGGCCACCGGCACCACCGCGCCCGCCGAAGAAGTCGCTGAAGACGTCGCCGAAGATGTCGGAGAAGTTCGCACCCCCTGCGGCGCCGCCGAAACCGCCGCCGCCCATGCTCGGATCGACGCCAGCATGGCCGTACTGGTCGTAGGCCGAGCGCTTGCCCGCATCGGACAGCACTTCGTAGGCCTCCGCAGCCTCCTTGAATTGCTCTTCGGCAGCTGCGTCCCCCGGATTGCGATCCGGGTGGTATTTCATCGCCAGGCGTCGGTAGGCTTTCTTGAGCTCGGCTTCGCTGGCGCCGCGCTCAACCCCGAGCACCTCATAGTAATCACGTTTGGCCATAGACTTTCTGCACCTTAAATTTTCTCACCCTCCAGACACGCCAACGCGGGAGCAGGCTCCCGCGTGGCGGATCCGACGGGCCGAAGCCCGTCAGGTGCGGTAAGCACGGGGCTTACTTGTTGTCCTTCACTTCCTCGAACTCGGCGTCGACCACGTCGTCACCGGGCTTCTTGGCATCACCGTCCGCCTTGGCCGAGGCGCCTTCGGCACCTGCCGCAGCGCCCTGCTCGGAGTAGAGCTTCTGGGCCAGCGGCGCGGAGGCCTGGGACAGAGCATTCATCTTGGCTTCGATGGCGTCCTTGTCGTCACCGCGCACGGCGACTTCCAGCTCGCCAATGGCCTTCTCGATGGTGCTCTTCTCTTCGGCCGTGGCCTTGTCGCCCGCCTCGGTCAGCATCTTGCGAGTGCCGTGCACCAGAGCATCGCCCTGGTTGCGAGCCGCGGCCAGCTCTTCGAACTTGCGATCCTCGTCGGCATTGGCCTCGGCGTCACGCACCATCTGCTGAATCTCGTCCTCGGACAGCCCGGAGGATGCCTTGATGACGATGGACTGCTGCTTACCAGTGGCCTTGTCCTTGGCGGACACGTTGAGGATACCGTTGGCGTCGATGTCGAAGGTCACCTCGATCTGCGGCACGCCACGCGGCGCCGGCGGGATCTCGGCCAGGTCGAACTTGCCCAGCGACTTGTTCTGCGCGGCCTGCTTGCGCTCGCCCTGCAGCACGTGGATGGTCACGGCGCCCTGGTTGTCGTCGGCAGTGGAGAACACCTGCGACTTCTTGGTCGGGATGGTGGTGTTCTTCTCGATCAGCGCGGTCATCACGCCACCCATGGTCTCGATGCCCAGGGTCAGCGGGGTAACGTCCAGCAGCAGCACGTCCTTGACATCACCGGCCAGCACGGCGCCCTGGATGGCGGCACCGATGGCGACGGCTTCGTCCGGGTTGACGTCCTTGCGCGCTTCCTTGCCAAAGAAGTCGGCAACGCGCTTCTGCACCAGCGGCATACGGGTCTGACCGCCCACCAGGATGACCTCGTGGATGTCGGAGACGTCCAGGCCGGAATCCTTCAGGGCAGTACGGCACGGCTCGATGGTGCGCTCGACCAGCTCTTCCACCAGGGACTCCAGCTTGGCGCGGGAGACCTTGACGTTCAGGTGCTTGGGACCACTGGCATCGGCAGTGATGTACGGCAGGTTGACGTCGGTCTGGGTAGCCGAAGACAGTTCGATCTTGGCCTTCTCGGCAGCTTCCTTCAGGCGCTGCATGGCCAGCGGATCGCCCTTGAGGTTCATGCCGCTTTCTTTCTTGAATTCTTCGACTAGATAGTCGATCAGGCGGATGTCGAAGTCTTCACCACCCAGGAAGGTGTCGCCATTGGTGGCCAGCACCTCGAACTGATGCTCACCGTCGACCTCGGCGATCTCGATGACCGAGATATCGAAGGTACCGCCGCCCAGGTCATAGACGATCACGGTGTGGTCGCCCTTGGCCTTGTCCAGGCCATAGGCCAGGGCTGCCGCGGTAGGCTCGTTGATGATGCGCTTGACGTCCAGACCGGCGATCCGACCGGCATCCTTGGTGGCCTGGCGCTGGCTGTCGTTGAAGTAGGCCGGCACGGTGATGACCGCTTCGGTGACAGTCTCGCCCAGGTAGTCCTCGGCGGTCTTCTTCATCTTTTTCAGGACTTCGGCAGAGATCTGCGGCGGCGCCATCTTCTGGCCCTTGGCTTCGACCCAGGCATCACCGTTGTCTGCCTTGACGATCTTGTAAGGGACCATCTGGATGTCTTTCTGCACGACGTTTTCTTCGTAACGCCGGCCGATCAGTCGCTTGACCGCATAGAGGGTGTTCTGCGGATTGGTCACCGCCTGGCGCTTGGCCGGCTGGCCAACCAGGGTCTCGCCATCGTTGGTGTAGGCGATGATGGACGGCGTGGTACGGGTGCCTTCGGCGTTTTCCAGTACCTTGACGTTGCCGTTTTCGAGGATCGCGACGCAGGAGTTGGTCGTCCCCAGGTCGATACCGATAATCTTGCCCATGTAGTCTTCTCCAGAAATCTCAGATTCCGCGCGGCCCGCTCAGGGGGCCTTTGATGTTCGCTTGCCTACCAGATGGGGCCGAGCGAAAGAATTTCAAGCCTTTTCGTCGATGCTCGGCTGCTGTGCGGCAGGGGCCTTGCTCACGACTACCATCGCCGGCCGCAGCAGGCGACCATTGAGCAGATAGCCCTTTTGAAACACCTTGAGCACGCTGCCCGGCTCGGCGGTGGCGCTCTCTTCCATGGCCATGGCCTGGTGGTGTTCCGGATTGAAAGGCGCGCCGTGGGGATCGACGGCCTCGACCTGATAGCGCTTGAGCGTGTCCTGCAGCATCTTCAGGGTCAGCTCCATGCCTTCGCGCATGGGCCTCAAGGCTTCGTCCGCGGCATTGGACAGCTCCAGGCCACGCTCCAGGCTGTCGAGTACCGGCAACAGATCGCCAGCAAATTTTTCCAGCGCGAACTTGTGCGCCTTCTCCACATCCTGCTCAGCGCGACGACGCACGTTCTGCAGGTCGGCGACGCTGCGCAGCGATTGATCCTGGGCAGCGGCGAGCTGCTCTTCGAGCGTGGCAACGCGGGCAGCGAGATCCTCGTGCTGGACGTCGCCCTGAGCGGCTGCTTCGTGCTCGGGAGTCTGGGAGTTCTGTTCGTCGGCCATGGAGTCCTCCTGTGATAATGCCGGTGGGCGCGCCCTCTAATGGACGACGCCTTGATCGATGGCGCCTATATGGGGCCGCCGGCCGGCGCTTCAAGAGCTGTATGGATTGCCAGTGCCCGAGAGGCACTGTATAAACAACCAGAAAACCGCCTCCGGAGATCGTCGCATGCTGGTGCATCTGTCCGTCCGCAACTACGCCATCGTCGAACACCTCGACCTCGACCTCGAGCGCGGCATGACCGTGATCACCGGCGAAACCGGCGCCGGCAAGTCCATCATGCTCGACGCCCTCGGCCTCACCCTTGGCGACCGCGCCGACAGCGATGCGGTCAGGCCTGGTGCCGACAAGGCCGATGTCCTGGCCAGCTTCGACACCACCGACATCCCCGAGGCGCGCCAGTGGCTCGCCGAGCGAGACCTGGAGCAGGACGGCCCCTGCCTGTTGCGCCGCGTCATCACCCGCGAAGGACGCTCGCGCGGCTATATCAATGGCTCGCCCTGCCCACTGGCCGACCTCAAGACCCTGGGCGGCCTGCTGATCGACATCCACAACCAGCACGAACACCAGTCGCTGCTCGGTCTCGACACTCATCGCCGCCTGCTGGACGAATACGCGGGCGCGGGAGAACTGGTTCGCCAGGTCCAGCTCGCCGCCCAGCGCTGGCGCCAGGTGCGCCAGACCCTGGAGCGTCTTACCCGCAACGGTGACGAACAGCGCGCTCGCCACCAGTTGCTCAGTTATCAGCTGGAAGAACTCGACAATCTCGCCCTGGCCGAGGGAGAGCTGCAGGCACTGGAACAGGAGCAAAGCGACCTGGCGAGCGCTGAGCACATCCTGCTGGCCTGCCGCCAAGCCATGGACCTCTGTACCGAGAACGAGCAGGGCAACGCCCAGTCAGCGCTCAATGCCAGCGTGGCACGCCTGACTGCCTTCGACCGCCCGCCTGCGCAGATCCAGGAAGCCAGCAACCTGCTAGCCTCCGCCCAGATCCAGATCGAGGAGGCGATGAATGAATTGAATCGCTTCGTCGATCATTTCGAAGCCGATCCGGAGCGCCAACAGGCCGTGCAGGAGCGTCTCGACAGCGTCTACAGCCTTGCCCGCAAGCATCGGGTGCAGCCCGAAGCCCTGCTGGAATTGCACGACCAGCTGCGCAATGAGCTGCAATCCCTGGACGCCGACGATGTCGCGCTGGAGCGCTTGCAAGAAGAATTGGCCGCCTTCGAGCGCCACTACCAGGAGAAGGCTGGCGAACTGAGTCGCCTGCGCGAGCAGCGCGCGCCAGAGCTCGCAGCAGCGGTCGAGACGGAAATGCAGCGCCTGGGCATGCCGGGCGGCCGCTTCAGTATCATGCTAACGCCGGGCAGTACCGGTGAACCCCAGCCACTGGGCAACGAGGGCGTCGAATTTCGCGTCAGCGCCAACCCCGGCCAACCCCTGCGCCCACTGGCCAAGGTCGCCTCGGGTGGTGAGCTGTCACGTATCAGCCTGGCCATCCAGGTCATTACCGCCCAGACCTCGCGCACCCCTACCCTGGTATTCGACGAGGTGGACGTCGGTATCGGCGGCCCGACGGCCGAAGTGGTCGGCCAACTGCTGCGGCAACTGGGTGAGCGTGGCCAGGTGCTGACGGTTACCCACCTCCCCCAGGTCGCAGCCCAGGGTCACCAGCATCTGTTCGTGCACAAGGAGCGCGGCACCGACGAGACGCGCACTGCGGTCGCCAAGCTGGACCGGGCGCGGCGCGTGGAAGAGGTGGCGCGCATGCTCGGCGGCGTCGACCTCACTCGCGAATCCCTCGCCCACGCCCGCAAGCTGGTGGTCAGCCGCTAGCCATCCACAGCACCAGACATGAAAAAGGCGACTCCGGGTCGCCTTTTTCATGTCTGGATCTTCACTTGCGCTGACGGATGTACAGCACCAGGTTGTGATCGACAAGCTCAAAACCGTGCTCTTCAACGATCTCGCGCTGACGCTTTTCGATCGACGCATCGGTGAACTCGATGACTTCGCCGGTATCCACATCCACCATGTGATCATGATGACCGGTATCAGCCAGCTCGAACACGGCATGGCCGCCATCGAAATTATGACGCACCACCAGACCGGCCGCCTCGAACTGGGTGAGGACCCGGTAGACCGTTGCCAGCCCTACGTCCTCGCCTGCTTCCATCAGCGCCTTGTAAACGTCTTCAGCGCTCATGTGGCGCTGCTCGGTGGTGTCCAGCATCTGCAATATCTTGACGCGCGGCAGGGTCACTTTCAGACCCGCTTTGCGGAGTTCGTTGTTCTCTACCATGCTCTTTCTCGGTGCCGAGTGCTTTCGCAGCCCTCGGGAATACGGGTATGATCGGTGCTTCGTTGCCCAGCAAGATAGTGGAAGTCTCCCACCGATGCAAAACCTCAAGCAAACGCTGACCGGGCTCTCTCTGATGGGCCTAGCCATGCTCGCCGGCTGCTCTCTGCCGGGGGTTTACAAGATCGACATCCAACAGGGCAACGTCGTCACCCAGGACATGATAGACCAGTTGCGCCCCGGAATGACCCGACAACAAGTCCGGTTTATCATGGGTTCGCCGCTGATCCAGGACACCTTCCATCCCAATCGCTGGGACTATCTGTACAGCCTGCAGGCCGCCGGTGGCCAGCGTAAGCAGGAACGTGTTAGCTTGGTGTTCAATGGCGACAATCAGTTGAGCGGCCTGGCCGGTGACTTCATGCCGGGCACCAGTCGCGAACAACGGATCATGGGCACTGATAGCGGCACCACAGTGGACTCCACTGCGCCAGTGCAGCCTACTGCCCCTGCGGCAGCGCCGGAAACGCCCGCGATCCCCGGCTCGACGGAAGACAGCATCCAGAAAGAGATCGACAGTGCTCGTCCGGCCGATGTCCCTACGCCCGAGCGCATCCGCACCGAAGGGCAGTGATCCCCGACTAGAGGCCGGTCTTCGACCTGGCCTTTTCTGCGCGCCGCTTGCGACTCTCCTTGGGATCGGCAAGCAGCGGGCGATAGATCTCCACCCGATCTCCTTTTTCCAGCCTTCGCTCAGACGGGTTGATGACCCGCTTGCCAAAGATGCCGACTTGGCATTGCGCGCGCTGGTCGGGCTGCAATTTCTCAAGCAGCCCCGAAGACAGCACCGCCTGCTCGACCGTGGCACCCTCCTTCAGCTGCACACTCACTAGCCACTGCCGTTCCGGTAGCGCAAGCGCCACTTCGATGGGCAGGCGCTCAGCCATAGAGGGCTCGCGCACGCTGGCAGAAGGCATCCACCATGGTATTGGCCGCCTGATTGAACAGCGGCCCCAAGGTCGCGCGCACGATGGCGCTGTCGTATTCGAAGGAAAGATCCAGCGAGATCTTGCAGGCCTTGTCGCCCAATGCCTTGAATGACCAGACGCCATGCAGCTGCTTGAACGGCCCCTTCTCCAGATCCATGGTGATGGACTCGTCCGGCACCAGGGTATTGCGGGTCGTGAACTGCTGGCTGAGGCCACCCTTGGCCACAGTGAGACCGGCGCGCATCAGGCCTTCGTCCTGCTCAAGGATCTGGGCGGACGAGCACCACGGCAGGAACTCCGGATAACGGTCCACGTCATTAACGAGCGCATAGAGCGCTGAAGCTGGATAGGGCAGCAACGCTGAACGTTGGATGTGCGTGCTCATCGGAACCTCGTAGAATAGCGAATTCGGTGTCGGACCTTGAATTTGAGGGCGGCGCACGCAATTTACTCCCGCACCAGCCTGCCGCGGCCCAGAACCGCGGTATTGTCCGTGTTTGCTCATACCCGCTCAAGCGCGTGGCGACATTTCCCCCGACTCGCTGTACCCTGGAATCATGGCCAAGCAAAAGAAAGTCTCCCCCGGCAGCATCGCGCAAAACAAAAAAGCGCTACACGAATACTTCGTCGACACCCGTTTCGAAGCGGGTGTTTCTCTCGCAGGTTGGGAGGTCAAGAGCCTGAGAGCTGGCAAGGCGCAGCTGACCGATAGCTATGTCCTGCTCAAGGACGGCGAAGCCTGGCTGCTCGGCAGCCACATCACCCCGCTGCAGACGGCCAGCACCCATGTCATCGCCGATCCGACCCGGACCCGCAAGCTGCTGCTGAACAAGCGCGAGCTGGGCAAGCTGTTCGGCGCCGTGCAACAGAAGGGTTACGCCTGCGTCGCCCTGTCGCTCTACTGGAAAAAGCATCTGGTCAAATGCGAAATCGCCCTGGCCAAGGGCAAGAAGGAATTCGACAAGCGCGCCACCGAACGTGAGCGCGATTCCGATCGCGAGATCCAGCGCGCCATCCGCAAGGACGCCAAGTGATAGAGCGGTCGAAAAACGTTTCGTCGACAATGACTTGCGTAGGACGGCTGGAATTCCTATAGTGAACGACCAGCAAGTTTTGGGGGCGATTAGGATTCGACGCCGGTAACGAAACTTGAGGGGCATGCCGAGCTGGTAGCAGAACTCGTAAATTCGCTGCTGCAAACTTATAGTTGCCAACGACGACAACTACGCTCTAGCTGCTTAACGCGGCTAGCAGTCGCTAGGGGATGCCTGTAAACCCGAAACGACTGTCAGATAGAACAGGATCGCCGCCAAGTTCGCTGTAGACGTAACGGCTAAAACTTATACAGCTCGCCCAAAGCACCCTGCCCGTCGGGCCGCAATGGGTTAACTCAGTAGACAGGGCTAAGCATGTAGAACCGATAGCGGAGAGCTGGCGGACGGGGGTTCAAATCCCCCCGCCTCCACCAAAAAGAAAGGGCAGCCACTGGCTGCCCTTTTTCTTTGCCCGATCGACGAGTCCCTTAGAAGGGAATGTCGTCATCGAAGCTGTCGTAGTCCTGCTGAGCCGGCTGCTGTTGCGGCTTGGGCTGCTGCTGGGGACGGCTGTTGCCGTTGCCGCCATTACCACCATTGTCGTACTGCGGTGCCGACTGCTGCGGACGGGGAGCACGCTGCTGCTGGGGCGCAGGTGCGCTCTGGTTGTATTCGTCGTTACCACCGGCATTGCCACCGCGGCCACCCAGCAACTGCATGTTGCCATTGATGTCGACCACGATTTCAGTGGTATAGCGATCCTGACCGTCCTGCCCCTGCCACTTGCGAGTGCGCAGGGAGCCCTCGACATAGACCTGGGAGCCCTTGCGGATGTACTCGCCGGCGATCTCGGCAAGGCGACCGAAGAACACCACGCGGTGCCACTCGGTGCGATCCTGCTGTTGGCCGGTCTGCTTGTCCTTCCAGCTCTCACTGGTGGCGAGGGTGACATTGGTCACCGCGTTGCCATTGGGCATGTAACGGGTTTCGGGATCGGCGCCGGCGTTGCCGACGAGGATGACTTTGTTGACGCCACGGGCCATATGAATCTCCTGGTGAGGCTGTCGATCAAGCGGCGACTGGCGTTTGGCTTACCAGTCGCTCCAATTGCGCTCGATCGACGATTTTAGTATCGATCTTGATGTAGACGGCTTGTTCTTCCGCCACCACTACCGCGTCGGTCACTCCAGCCAGGGCCAACAGGCGTCCGACCAATCCTTGGTCGTTGACTAGCTCAGGCGCAACCGGCAAACGCAGACTGGTGACATAGGGCGGTTCCCGCATCGTACCAGCTATCACCGCCCATCCCAGGCAAAGCGCTGCACAACCCAGGAAGACGGTGGACAGACCACCATGCTGGAACAGCCAGCCACCGAGGATACCGCCCAATGCGGAACCAAGGAACTGACTGGTGGAATAGATCCCCATGGCGGTGCCCTTGCCACCGGCTGGCGCCACCTTGCTCACCAGCGACGGCAGCGAGGCCTCCAGCAAATTGAAGGCGGTGAAGAACACCACGATGCCAATGACCAGGGCCACCAGGCTGCCGCTGAAGAAAAAGAAGTACAGCTCGCACAGCACCAGCACGCTGATGGCACCCACCAGCACGCGCTTCATGCGCCGCTTCTTTTCACCATAGATGATGAAAGGGACCATGGCGAAGAAGCCGACTACCAGCGCCGTGAGGTAGACCCACCAGTGCTCTTCCTTGGGTAGACCGGCATGGTCGGCCAGTGCCAGCGGCAGGACGACGAAACTGGCCATCAGTACGGCGTGCAGTGACAGGATCCCAAAGTCCAACCGCAGCAGATCCCGATTGCGCAGAGTGGCGCCCAACGCCTGCCGGGCCAGGTTCGACTCCCGATGGGAGAAGGGCGAGGCATGGCGTGGCACCAGAAACAGCACAAGTAGCAGACCAATCAGCGCCAGCCCACAGGTGGCCCAGAACAGGCCAGCAAGCCCATAGGCTCGCGTCAGCAGCGGCCCGGTGACCATCGCCACGGCAAAGGACACACCGATGCTCATGCCGATGGTGGCCATGGCCTTTGTCCGGTGCTGTTCGCGGGTCAGGTCCGACAGCAGCGCCATGATGGCCGCGGAAATGGCGCCGCCACCCTGCACGATGCGACCGGCGATGACACCCCAGATGGAATGGGCATTGGCGGCAATGGCGGCACCAACTGCGAACACCAGCAGTCCACCTATGATGATGGGTCGCCGACCGATTCGATCAGACAGGGTGCCCAGGGGAATTTGCAGTACTGCCTGGGTCAAACCATAGGCACCTATGGCAAGACCAATAAGTGCGGGAGTCGCATCCGCCAACTCCTGACCATAGGTCGCCAGGACCGGAAGCACCATGAACATACCGAGCATACGAAAGGCGAAGACCAGGGCCAGCCCCAGGGCGGCACGGCGTTCGACGCCGTTCATGGCTTCACTGCGCTTGTCGAGCATTGATAATCCTCTCGTCGGCGACAGGCTTTTACGTCGCCAAACAGCTTTAAAACAGTCGTGACAATGACCATTTAGGGAGGAAGCGGTGAAGATAGCCGAGCGCTCGTCCGAACGTTCCCGACCGCCAGGATCACGAACGCCCGATCACCGCTATCGGGCCAGCAATTTTACCAGCCTTGACCCCTCTCTCACAGGCGCGGCAGATAGCCGCAGCCCAGGACGAGGCTCCAGTCCTATTGAAGCGCCGCCAAAACGAGGCAGAAGTTTACGTGGATAAAATCCTCATCCGTGGGGCCCGCACCCATAACCTGAAGAACATCGACCTTACCCTTCCCCGGGACAAGCTCATCGTCATCACTGGGTTGTCCGGCTCCGGCAAATCCTCACTGGCCTTCGACACCCTCTATGCCGAAGGCCAGCGCCGCTATGTGGAATCCCTGTCGGCTTACGCCCGGCAATTCCTGTCGATGATGGAAAAGCCCGATGTGGATACCATCGAAGGCCTGTCTCCGGCGATTTCCATCGAGCAGAAGTCCACCTCGCACAACCCACGCTCCACCGTGGGCACCATCACCGAGATCTATGACTACCTGCGCCTGCTCTATGCTCGAGTCGGAACACCGCGCTGTCCGGAGCATGACGTGCCCCTGGAAGCCCAGACCGTCAGCCAGATGGTCGACCAGGTACTGGCCATGCCGGAAGGCCAGCGACTGATGCTGCTCGCCCCCATCGTGCGCGAGCGTAAGGGCGAGCACCTGTCCGTATTCGAGGAGCTGCGCGCCCAGGGCTTCGTGCGCGTGCGCGTCAATGGCCGTCTGCACGAGATGGACGAGCTGCCCAAGCTCGACAAGCAGAAAAAGCACACCATCGAGGTGGTGGTGGATCGCTTTAAGGTGCGTGAAGACCTGCAGCAGCGCCTGGCGGAATCCTTCGAGACCGCCTTGAAGCTGGCTGACGACATCGCCATCATCGCGCCCATGGAGGGCGAGACCGGCGACGAGATTGTCTTCTCCGCGCGCTTCGCCTGCCCGATCTGCGGCTTCTCCATCGGCGAGCTGGAGCCCAAGCTGTTTTCCTTCAACAACCCCGCCGGTGCCTGCCCTACCTGCGACGGCCTTGGCGTGAAGCAATTCTTCGATGCCCGCCGCGTGGTCAACGAGGAGATGAGCCTCAGCGAGGGCGCCATTCGTGGCTGGGACAGACGCAATGTCTACTACTTCCAGATGCTCGGCTCGCTGGCGAGCCACTATGGCTTCAGCCTGGACGAACCTTTCAAGAGCCTGGACGACAGGCATCGCAAGGCGGTACTCAGCGGCTCCGGGCGCGAGAGCGTCAACTTCCGCTACCTCAATGATCGCGGCGACATCGTCAAGCGTGCCCATCCGTTCGAAGGCATCCTGCCGAACCTGGAACGGCGTTACCGCGAGACCGAATCCCAGAGCGTGCGTGAAGAGCTGGCCAAGTATCTAAGCACTCAGCACTGCCCCGACTGCAACGGGACTCGTCTGCGGCGCGAAGCCCGGCATGTCTGGGTTGGCGACAAGACCCTGCCAGCGGTCACCCGCCTGCCGGTAGGCGATGCCACCCAATACTTTCAGGACCTCAGCCTCAAGGGTCAGCGGCAACAGATCGCCGACAAGATCCTCAAGGAGATCCGCGAGCGTCTGCAGTTTCTGGTCAATGTTGGCCTGGACTACCTGACGCTGGATCGCAGTGCGGACACCCTGTCCGGTGGCGAAGCCCAGCGTATCCGCCTGGCCAGTCAGATCGGGGCAGGCCTGGTGGGCGTCATGTACATCCTCGACGAGCCCTCCATCGGGCTGCACCAGCGCGACAACGAGCGCTTGCTGGGCACCCTGACCCACCTGCGTGATCTGGGCAATACCGTCATCGTTGTCGAGCACGACGAGGATGCCATTCGCCTGGCGGACTATGTCATCGATATCGGCCCCGGCGCTGGCATACACGGCGGCCAGATCATCGCGGAAGGCACGCCTGACCAAGTCATGAAGCATCCTGACTCGGTGACGGGTCAGTACCTATCAGGTCGCAAGAAGATCGTCGTGCCTGCCAAGCGCACGGCGCGTGACAAGAAAAAGCTGCTGAAGCTCAAAGGCGCTCGAGGCAATAACCTGCAGAACGTGAATCTGGAGATTCCGGTAGGCCTGCTGACCTGTGTGACCGGGGTATCCGGCTCAGGGAAATCGACCCTGATCAATAACACCCTGTTCCCGCTGACCGCCACGGCGCTCAATGGCGCAACGACCTTGGAAGTTGCAGCCCACGACAGCTTCGATGGCATGCAGCACCTGGACAAGGTGGTGGACATCGACCAAAGCCCCATCGGCCGGACACCGCGCTCCAACCCGGCGACCTACACCGGCCTCTTCACTCCCATCCGCGAGCTGTTCTCCGGCGTCCCGGAATCCCGTTCCCGTGGCTACACTCCGGGGCGCTTCTCCTTCAACGTCAAGGGCGGTCGCTGCGAGGCCTGCCAGGGTGACGGAGTCATCAAGGTGGAGATGCACTTCCTGCCTGACGTCTACGTCGCCTGTGATGTCTGCAAGGGCAAGAGATACAACCGCGAGACCTTGGAAGTGAAGTACAAGGGCAAGACCATCACCGAGGTCCTGGACATGACCATCGAAGAGGCCCATGCCTTCTTCGAATCCATCCCGGCCTTGGCGCGCAAGCTGCAAACGCTGATGGATGTGGGCCTGTCCTATATCCGCCTGGGCCAGAGCGCTACGACCTTGTCAGGCGGTGAGGCCCAACGTGTGAAGCTGGCGCGGGAGCTATCCAAGCGGGATACCGGCAAAACGCTCTATATCCTGGATGAACCCACTACCGGCCTTCACTTCGCCGATATCCAGCAACTGCTGGACGTGCTGCATCGACTGCGGGATCACGGTAATACCGTGGTAGTGATCGAGCACAATCTGGACGTCATCAAGACCGCCGACTGGTTGGTGGACCTGGGACCGGAAGGTGGCTCCAAGGGCGGCCAGATCATCGCGACGGGTACCCCGGAAGACGTCGCGGCCAACAAGAAGTCCTATACCGGCCATTTCCTCAAGCCCTTGTTGGAGCGTGACCGAGAGTAGCCCGGGTACCGACCCGAACGTAAAAAGCCCGGCGTCTGCCGGGCTTTTTCTTGCTCTCGTAACGCTGTCGTAGGTTGGGCTGAGCCTAGCGAAGCCCAACATCGAGGTCTCACCTCGCCACTCTGCCTAGGCTTGCCTTCCAAAGCTCAGTGCGCCAGCGTTCGCCTGTTGGGCTTCGCTGCGCTCAGCGCCAACCTACGCCAGTCCTGCGCGCTTCAAACCCGACAGCCCGGCGTAGCCGGGCTGTCTGTGCTCTTGCAGGCCCCAAGCAGCACCTTGGCTGTCAGGTAGCCCTCAAGCGCCCAGCCGCACCGCTCCTGGTCCCCTCTCCCCCCCGGGAGAGGGATAGGGTGAGGGTGAGGGCAACCTCAGCCGCGTGACTGCCCGGCTTACGCTGGCAGGGCTATCGGCCCACACGCCTTAGCGTCTCGCCAAACTTTTCCCGCCCCAAAGACAACACCCCCGTCAGAATGAACTGAGCGGGGGTGCTGGGTGTTAGGCGCTTGACGATGACCTACTCTCACATGGGGAAACCCCACACTACCATCGGCGATGCATCGTTTCACTTCTGAGTTCGGGAAGGGATCAGGTGGTTCCAATGCTCTATGTTCGTCAAGCAATTCGGTTGGCTGGCCAGGCGATAAGGCTGCCTGGCTGGCCCAATTGGGTCTGTGATCGAAGTAGACAATTCGTCTTGGGTCTTGCGAACCCACGCGCCCGTTTTCGGCGTCGTCTTCCTCACGCTCTGACCTGCGGTCAGATTGTTTGGGTGTTATATGGTCAAGCCTCACGGGCAATTAGTATCGGTTAGCTCAACGCCTCACAGCGCTTACACACCCGACCTATCAACGTCGTAGTCTTCGACGGCCCTTCAGGAAGCTCAAGGCTCCAGTGAGATCTCATCTTGAGGCAAGTTTCCCGCTTAGATGCTTTCAGCGGTTATCTCTTCCGAACATAGCTACCCGGCGATGCCACTGGCGTGACAACCGGAACACCAGAGGTTCGTCCACTCCGGTCCTCTCGTACTAGGAGCAGCCCCTCTCAAATCTCAAACGTCCACGGCAGATAGGGACCGAACTGTCTCACGACGTTCTAAACCCAGCTCGCGTACCACTTTAAATGGCGAACAGCCATACCCTTGGGACCGGCTTCAGCCCCAGGATGTGATGAGCCGACATCGAGGTGCCAAACACCGCCGTCGATATGAACTCTTGGGCGGTATCAGCCTGTTATCCCCGGAGTACCTTTTATCCGTTGAGCGATGGCCCTTCCATACAGAACCACCGGATCACTAAGACCTACTTTCGTACCTGCTCGACGTGTCTGTCTCGCAGTCAAGCGCGCTTTTGCCTTTATACTCTACGACCGATTTCCGACCGGTCTGAGCGCACCTTCGTACTCCTCCGTTACTCTTTAGGAGGAGACCGCCCCAGTCAAACTGCCCACCATACACTGTCCTCGATCCGGATAACGGACCAGAGTTAGAACCTCAAGGTTGCCAGGGTGGTATTTCAAGGATGGCTCCACGCAGACTGGCGTCCACGCTTCAAAGCCTCCCACCTATCCTACACAAGCAAGCTCAAAGTCCAGTGCAAAGCTACAGTAAAGGTTCACGGGGTCTTTCCGTCTAGCCGCGGATACACTGCATCTTCACAGCGATTTCAATTTCACTGAGTCTCGGGTGGAGACAGCGCCGCCATCGTTACGCCATTCGTGCAGGTCGGAACTTACCCGACAAGGAATTTCGCTACCTTAGGACCGTTATAGTTACGGCCGCCGTTTACCGGGGCTTCGATCAAGAGCTTCGCTTGCGCTAACCCCATCAATTAACCTTCCGGCACCGGGCAGGCGTCACACCCTATACGTCCACTTTCGTGTTTGCAGAGTGCTGTGTTTTTAATAAACAGTCGCAGCGGCCTGGTATCTTCGACCGGCATGAGCTTACGGGGTAAACCCTTCACCCTCACCGGCGCACCTTCTCCCGAAGTTACGGTGCCATTTTGCCTAGTTCCTTCACCCGAGTTCTCTCAAGCGCCTTGGTATTCTCTACCCGACCACCTGTGTCGGTTTGGGGTACGGTTCCTAGTTACCTGAAGCTTAGAGGCTTTTCCTGGAAGCATGGCATCAACCACTTCTCCTTCTAAAAGAAGGATCGTCATCAGTTCTCGGCCTTAACTGTCCGGATTTACCTAAACAGTCAGCCTACCACCTTAAACTTGGACAACCATCGCCAAGCTGGCCTAGCCTTCTCCGTCCCCCCATCGCAGTAACTAGAAGTACGGGAATATTAACCCGTTTCCCATCGACTACGCCTTTCAGCCTCGCCTTAGGGACCGACTCACCCTGCGTCGATTAACGTTGCGCAGGAACCCTTGGTCTTTCGGCGTGCGAGTTTTTCACTCGCATTGTCGTTACTCATGTCAGCATTCGCACTTCTGATACCTCCAGCAAGCTTCTCAACTCACCTTCACAGGCTTACAGAACGCTCCTCTACCGCATCACCAGAGGTGATACCCGTAGCTTCGGTGCCTGGTTTGAGCCCCGTTACATCTTCCGCGCAGGCCGACTCGACTAGTGAGCTATTACGCTTTCTTTAAAGGGTGGCTGCTTCTAAGCCAACCTCCTAGCTGTCTAAGCCTTCCCACATCGTTTACCACTTAACCAGGACTTTGGGACCTTAGCTGACGGTCTGGGTTGTTTCCCTTTTCACGACGGACGTTAGCACCCGCCGTGTGTCTCCCATGCTCGGCACTTCTGGGTATTCGGAGTTTGCATCGGTTTGGTAAGTCGGGATGACCCCCTAGCCGAAACAGTGCTCTACCCCCCAGAGTGATACATGAGGCGCTACCTAAATAGCTTTCGAGGAGAACCAGCTATCTCCGAGCTTGATTAGCCTTTCACTCCGATCCACAAGTCATCCCCTGCCTTTTCAACGGAAGTGGGTTCGGTCCTCCAGTCAGTGTTACCTAACCTTCAACCTGCTCATGGATAGATCGCCCGGTTTCGGGTCTATTCCCAGCGACTAGACGCCCTATTAAGACTCGCTTTCGCTACGCCTCCCCTATTCGGTTAAGCTCGCCACTGAAAATAAGTCGCTGACCCATTATACAAAAGGTACGCAGTCACCCAACAAAGTGGGCTCCCACTGCTTGTACGCATACGGTTTCAGGTTCTATTTCACTCCCCTCTCCGGGGTTCTTTTCGCCTTTCCCTCACGGTACTGGTTCACTATCGGTCAGTCAGGAGTATTTAGCCTTGGAGGATGGTCCCCCCATATTCAGACAGGGTTTCTCGTGCCCCGTCCTACTCGATTTCATTGATAAGAGCGTTTCGCGTACAGGGCTATCACCCACTATGGCCGCACTTTCCAGAGCGTTCCGCTACTCTCAAATCAACTTAAGGGCTGGTCCCCGTTCGCTCGCCACTACTAAGGGAATCTCGGTTGATTTCTTTTCCTCAGGGTACTTAGATGTTTCAGTTCCCCTGGTTCGCCTCTTAACCCTATGGATTCAGGTTAAGATACCTAGCTTATGCTAGGTGGGTTTCCCCATTCAGAGATCTCCGGGTCACAGGTCATTTGCCACCTCACCGAAGCTTATCGCAGGCTATCACGTCTTTCATCGCCTCTGACTGCCAAGGCATCCACCGTATGCGCTTCTTCACTTGACCATATAACCCCAAGCAATCTCGCTGGCGTCCAAGGACGCTACCGATCTGCAAAGCGTTAGATGAGTGAAGACGACATTTCGCCGAAAACTTGCGCTTGAGTTCGCAAGATTTTACCTTGACGACACTAACTGCCAGTGAAAACAGTTAATGCAGTCTACTTCTATCACTTTCCCAATTTTTTAAAGAACAGTTCTGATCAAAGACCAGACATCAGAGTTTGGGCTACACCGGATGGTGTATCAAACGCTCATGTCTGAGCTTTTCAAGCAATCGCGTTAGCGGTAGGTGGAGATGGTGGAGCCAAGGAGGATCGAACTCCTGACCTCCTGCGTGCAAGGCAGGCGCTCTCCCAGCTGAGCTATGGCCCCATCGATTGGTGGGTCTGGGCAGATTCGAACTGCCGACCTCACCCTTATCAGGGGTGCGCTCTAACCAACTGAGCTACAGACCCAATCGTCTTACCTTGAGTCTAACTAACTCAATTGCTCTTCTATCAGTGAATCAAGCAATTCGTGTGGGTGCTTGCCAGCAAGCTGACATCTTTCGATTAAGGAGGTGATCCAGCCGCAGGTTCCCCTACGGCTACCTTGTTACGACTTCACCCCAGTCATGAATCACTCCGTGGTAACCGTCCCCCCGAAGGTTAGACTAGCTACTTCTGGAGCAACCCACTCCCATGGTGTGACGGGCGGTGTGTACAAGGCCCGGGAACGTATTCACCGTGACGTTCTGATTCACGATTACTAGCGATTCCGACTTCACGCAGTCGAGTTGCAGACTGCGATCCGGACTACGATCGGTTTTATGGGATTAGCTCCACCTCGCGGCTTGGCAACCCTTTGTACCGACCATTGTAGCACGTGTGTAGCCCTGGCCGTAAGGGCCATGATGACTTGACGTCATCCCCACCTTCCTCCGGTTTGTCACCGGCAGTCTCCTTAGAGTGCCCACCATAACGTGCTGGTAACTAAGGACAAGGGTTGCGCTCGTTACGGGACTTAACCCAACATCTCACGACACGAGCTGACGACAGCCATGCAGCACCTGTGTCTGAGTTCCCGAAGGCACCAATCCATCTCTGGAAAGTTCTCAGCATGTCAAGGCCAGGTAAGGTTCTTCGCGTTGCTTCGAATTAAACCACATGCTCCACCGCTTGTGCGGGCCCCCGTCAATTCATTTGAGTTTTAACCTTGCGGCCGTACTCCCCAGGCGGTCAACTTAATGCGTTAGCTGCGCCACTAAGATCTCAAGGATCCCAACGGCTAGTTGACATCGTTTACGGCGTGGACTACCAGGGTATCTAATCCTGTTTGCTCCCCACGCTTTCGCACCTCAGTGTCAGTGTTAGTCCAGGTAGTCGCCTTCGCCACTGGTGTTCCTTCCAATATCTACGCATTTCACCGCTACACTGGAAATTCCACTACCCTCTACCACACTCTAGCCAGACAGTTTTGGATGCAGTTCCCAGGTTGAGCCCGGGGATTTCACATCCAACTTATCAAGCCACCTACGCGCGCTTTACGCCCAGTAATTCCGATTAACGCTTGCACCCTTCGTATTACCGCGGCTGCTGGCACGAAGTTAGCCGGTGCTTATTCTGTTGGTAACGTCAAAACTCACAGGTATTCGCTATGAGCCCTTCCTCCCAACTTAAAGTGCTTTACGACCCGAGGGCCTTCTTCACACACGCGGCATGGCTGGATCAGGCTTTCGCCCATTGTCCAATATTCCCCACTGCTGCCTCCCGTAGGAGTCTGGACCGTGTCTCAGTTCCAGTGTGACTGATCATCCTCTCAGACCAGTTACGGATCGTCGCCTTGGTAGGCCGTTACCCTACCAACTAGCTAATCCGACCTAGGCTCATCTAATAGCGTGAGGTCCGAAGATCCCCCACTTTCTCCCGTAGGACGTATGCGGTATTAGCGTTCCTTTCGAAACGTTGTCCCCCACTACTAGGCAGATTCCTAGGCATTACTCACCCGTCCGCCGCTGAATCAGAGAGCAAGCTCCCTTCATCCGCTCGACTTGCATGTGTTAGGCCTGCCGCCAGCGTTCAATCTGAGCCATGATCAAACTCTTCAGTTAAGTAGACTGATCGGGTTTTGAGAAAACCCTAAACTTGGCTCAGCAATCGCAAAAAACTCATGAATTCACGAGTTACTTGTGTTGCTGATAATCTTGCGACATCAGACTTATCTCACAAGCACCCACACGAATTGCTTGATTCAACTTGTTAAAGAGCAGTGGTTGCGACCGTGTCGCTAACCGAGGCGCGCATTCTACGCCAACCTCACACCCTGTCAAGCGTTGATTTGAACTTTTCGTTTCAACTCAACCACTTGCGCTTGCCTGACCGGTCTAACCAATCTCGGCAGCGGGAGGCGAATCCTACAGCATCCTGAGACGCTGTCAACCCCTCCGCTTCATTTCGTCATCACCCGAAGGCAAGAACCAAATGGCGAAGACTCCGTAGACCCCTCGCCCGGCTCAGACCTAAGTGCTTGATTTTCAAGCCACTTCAGCATCTGCGCTGGAAGTGGGGCGCATTATAGGCGAGTTTCAGGACAGGTCAACAGGTTATTTTCACAAAGGCCAAAAAAGAAAGGGGGCTGCTTACGCAGCCCCCTTTCCTATAGACCTCTCGTGCGGCTAGCCGCGACCGACACGACGATTGCGCCAGAGGGTGGTGAAGGGGCCGGAGACGGCATAGGCCAGGAAGCCCAACAACAGAACGCGCGGCGGGTCGGTGAAGACCACGGCAAAGACCAGCACGGCGATCAGGATGACCACGAAGGGCACCCGCCCTTTCAGGCCTAGGGTCTTGAAGCTCCAGTACTTGAAGTTGCTGACCATGAGCATGCCAGCCGCGGCGACCATCAGGGCTACCAGCAGGGACAGCTTGGAGCCCTGAATGCCGAAGTCACTGAAGCACCAGACGGTACCAGCCACCAGGGCCGCCGCGGAAGGACTGGCCAGGCCGATGAAGTAGCGCTTGTCCACCGAACCGATCTGGGTATTGAAACGGGCAAGACGCAACGCGGCACCCGCTACATAGATGAAGGCAACGGCCCAGCCGACATTACCCAGGCCGCTCAGGGCCCACTGGAAGGCTAGGATGGCCGGAGCCACGCCGAAGGCGACCATGTCGGAAAGCGAATCGTACTGCTCGCCGAAGGCGCTCTGGGTGTTGGTCATGCGGGCGACCCGGCCATCCAGGCCATCGAGCACCATGGCAATGAAGATGGCGGCGGCGGCGGCGGAGAAGCCGGCGGAAGCGATCTCGTATTGCCCCTGGATAAAGGCGGTCTGAGCCGCGACACCCTTGATGATCGAATAGAGACCGGCAAAGAGGGCCGCAGTGGTGAAGAGATTGGGCAGCAGGTACACGCCACGGCGTCTGATCTTGCGACCCTGGGCGTCCTGCGTCTCCTCGATGTGCTCATCCACGGGGATGAGGCCATCGGTGGTGGTATTGGACGGGGTTTCTTCGGGACGCTCGCTCATGGATTTTCCTTGGGCATTACCTGACGGGTTGGACTGACCTCTTGAGGATAGGGTTCAGCCTAACCTCTCATGCTAAGGCATTGCCGGGGTCGTGGGCAGTGCAATAAAAAACGCGGCCGAGGCCGCGTCTTTACCGTTCGTTACAGGGCTGGCGCCCTGCTCGATCAGTTCTTGGTCTTGTCGACGATCTTGTTCGACGCGATCCAAGGCATCATGGCACGCAGCTTCTCGCCGACCTGTTCGATCGGGTGAGCCGCGTTGTTGCGACGGTAGGCGGTCATGGAAGCGTAGTTGGACGCACCCTCGGCCACGAACATCTTGGCGTATTCGCCGTTCTGGATGCGCTTGAGCGCATTCTTCATGGCAGCGCGCGACTCGGCGTTGATCACCTCCGGGCCGGTCACGTACTCGCCGTACTCGGCATTGTTGGAGATCGAGTAGTTCATGTTGGCGATACCGCCTTCGTACATGAGGTCAACGATCAGCTTCAGTTCGTGCAGGCACTCGAAGTAGGCCATTTCAGGGGCATAACCCGCTTCGACCAGGGTTTCGAAACCGGCCTTGACCAGCTCGACCGCACCACCGCACAGCACGGCCTGCTCGCCGAACAGGTCGGTTTCGGTCTCGTCCTTGAAGGTGGTTTCGATGATGCCGGTACGGCCGCCGCCGACGCCGCAGGCGTAGGACAGGGCGACGTTCTTGGCATTACCGGAGGCGTCCTGGTGGACGGCGACCAGATCAGGAATGCCACCGCCTTTGACGAACTCGGAGCGCACGGTGTGACCCGGGGCCTTGGGGGCGATCATGATGACGTCCAGATCAGCGCGGGGCACGACCTGGTTGTAGTGGATGGCGAACCCATGAGCGAAAGCCAGGGTGGCACCCTGCTTCAGGTTCGGCTCGATCTCGTCCTTGTACAGTTTGGACTGGAATTCGTCGGGGGTCAGGATCATGACCACGTCGGCGGAAGCCACGGCGTCCTTTACCGGCTTGACGGTCAGGCCATGGGCCTCGGCCTTGGCGACAGTGGCCGAGCCGCTGCGCAGACCGACGACGACATCGACGCCGGAGTCTTTCAGGTTGCAGGCGTGGGCGTGGCCCTGGGAGCCATAGCCGATGATGGCGACCTTCTTGCCCTGGATGATGGAAAGGTCACAGTCTTTATCGTAGTAAACGCGCATTGCAGGTTCTCCTGGAAAAGGGGGTATCAGATGCTCAGGGCTTTGTCGCCACGGGAAATTCCGGTCACGCCGCTACGTACCACCTCGAGGATGGACGCAGCGCCGATCGCCTGGATGAAGCTGTCGATCTTCTCGCTGGTGCCCGCCAGCTGAATGGTATACACGCTACTGCCGACATCGACGATCTGGCCGCGAAAGATATCGGTGGTGCGCTTGACCTCGGCACGCTGGGCACCGGTGGCCTTGACCTTGATCAGCAGGAGTTCACGCTCGATGTGAGCGCTCTCGGACAGGTTGACCAGCTTCACCACCTCGATGAGCTTGTTGAGGTTCTTGGTGATCTGCTCGACCGTCTCTTCCTGGCCGATGGTGGTCAGGGTCAGGCGCGACAGGGTCGGATCCTCGGTCGCGGCAACCGTGAGGCTTTCGATGTTGTAGTTGCGCTGGGAGAACAGGCCGACCACACGGGACAGGGCGCCGGGCTCGTTTTCCAGCAGCAGGGAGATGATGTGTCTCATGTTCAGGTCCGCTCCGTCTTGCTCAGCCACATGTCGCGCATCGCGCCATCCTTGATCTGCATCGGGTAGACGTGTTCGGTGTTGTCCACGGCGATGTCGAGGAAGACCAGGCGATCCTTCATGGCGAAGGCTTCGGCCATCATCGGCTTGAGGTCTTCCAGACGCTGGATGCGCATGCCGACGTGGCCATAGGCCTCGGCCAGCTTGACGAAGTCCGGCAGGGATTCCATGTAGGAGTGGGAGTAGCGGCTGCTGTACTGCATGTCCTGCCACTGGCGGACCATGCCCAGGGCGCCATTGTTGAGGCAGATGATCTTCACCGGCAGGTCGTACTGCATGCAGGTGGAGAGCTCCTGGATGTTCATCTGCACGCTGCCTTCGCCGGTAACGCAGGCGACGTCGGCGTCCGGGAAGTTGAGCTTGACGCCCATGGCCGCCGGGAAGCCGAAGCCCATGGTGCCCAGGCCACCGGAGTTGATCCAGCGATTGGGCTTGTCGTACAGGTAGTACTGGGCGGCGAACATCTGGTGCTGGCCGACATCGGAGGTGATGTAGGCATCGCCCGCGGTCACGTCGTACAGGGTCTCGATGACAGTCTGCGGCTTGATGATGCTGCCGTCGCCCTTGTCGTAGGGGAACATGCCACGGTTACCGCGCCATTCTTCGATCTGCTTCCACCAGGTAGCCTGGCTCTCGGCGTGCGGCTTCTCGCTCAGCTCGCGCACCACGGCGACCATCTCGGCGAGAACGCTGTCCACCGGACCGACAATGGGTACATCGGCCTTGATGGTCTTGGAGATGGACGCCGGATCGATGTCGACGTGGATGATCTTGGCATTCGGGCAAAAGCGCTTGGCGCCGTTGATGACGCGGTCATCGAAGCGCGCACCGACGGCGAGGATGACGTCGCTGTGGTGCATGGCCAGGTTGGCCGGGTAACTGCCGTGCATGCCGAGCATGCCGAGGAACTGGCGATCGCTGCCCGGGTAGGCGCCCAATCCCATCAGGGTATTGGTGACCGGCAGGTTGAGCAGGCGTGCCAGCTCGGTGAGGGCGCCCGAGGCACCGCCCAGGATGACGCCGCCACCGGCATAGAGGATCGGCCGCTTGGCTGCCACGAGCATCTCGACCGCCTTGCGGATCTGCCCGGAGTGGCCGCGTTGCGCCGGATTGTAGGAGCGCAGCTTGATCTTCTTGGGATAAACGTATTCGAATTTCTTGGTCGGATCGCCCATGTCCTTGGGAATGTCGACCACTACCGGACCGGGGCGGCCGGACTCGGCGAGATAGAAGGCCTTCTTGAGGACTTCGGGGATCTCGGAAGGGTGCTTGATGATGAAGCTGTGCTTCACGATCGGCCGGGAGATACCGACCATATCGGTTTCCTGGAAGGCATCGGTGCCCACCATGTTGCTCGGTACCTGACCGGACAGGACCACCATGGGGATGGAGTCCATGTAGGCGGTGGCGATACCGGTGACGGCGTTGGTCGCCCCGGGACCCGAGGTCACCAGGACCACGCCAGCCTTGCCGGTGGCACGAGCATAGCCATCGGCCATGTGGGTGGCGGCCTGTTCGTGGCGAACCAGGATGTGGTTGAGCGCCGGTTCCTTGAACAGGGCGTCGTAGATGTGCAGCAGGGCACCGCCCGGGTACCCGTAGATGTGTTTCACGCCCTCGTCGCGCAAGAAGCGGACGACCATCTCAGCGCCAGTTAATAGCTCCACGTATCACCTCATTCCACGCATGGCGAGCGCCCATCGGGGACGCTCAAGGTTCGGTTGACTGCAAGGCAGAGCATGGGCGACGGTGGTCACCGACGATTCAGCTGCCTAGAAAGCCTTGTTGGAAGATTCCGATGAATGCTGGAGCTTCCACCCGACGCGAGGTAACGCGGTGCAGGGTATTTGACTGTGGCGGCGCGGGTAGGCACCTCATGGTCTGCCGAGCAGTCAGCTTTGGGCCGACTCGCTACAGCGAACTTTGGATTGTTCGCATTCGACCGGTGCAAGTCAAGCCGAAAGGTGCAACCAGGCGCAATCGGCTGTCGGCGATCAAGGCTGATGAAAAGGACGACGCCACCTCTTATAGTGAAGTCCTGTCCTCTCCCCTTCCAGGATTCCCATGCGCTCGATCTTCTGGCTATCCGCTCTGGCTTTCGCCTGCAGCCTGTCCGCCCAGGCCGCTCAGGTCTACAAGTGGACCGACGACAAGGGCGTCACCCATTTCAGTGCCCAGCCACCCGAAGGCCAGAAGGCCAACGAGGTGGACGTGAAGACGGCGCCGCAGATCAATGGCAGTGGCAGCGCACCCACCTACAAGATGCCCAATGGCGCCCAGCAGCCGTCGGTGTCCAATGATGCCCAGCAACAGGAGCTGGATCGCCGGGTGAAGGCGCAGGTGCGCGAGGAGCAGAACAAGCTCAAGGAGCAGTGCGATCAGGCGCGCCAGAATCTGGCACAGCTGCGCAACAACCCGCGCATCCTGGTTCAGTCCGGTCGCGGCGAGACGCGGCGGCTGAGCGAGGAAGAGCGTCAGCAGCGACTGGCCGACACCCAGTTGTCCATCGAGCAGAATTGCGGCAAATAACTCAGACGCTTTCGATGAGCCGATCGAATTCGGCCAGGGAAGCGAGCAGGGGCAACACCGGATCGAGGTTGCCCTGGTAGACCATCTCGGCCATCGGCCGGATGCTCGACCGCGCTGGCAGTACCGCGTCGCTTTCGATGATCAGCTTCATCCGCGGCAGGAAGATCCACTGCAGCCACTGGGCGAAGCTCAGGGTATCGACGCAGAAAGGCTCCTGACTGGCCAGGGCCTCGGCGCTGGGCGCCTGCGCCGACCACCAGCCAAGCAGGCGCAATTCGCGCTCGATGTGCAGCAGTTGATCGGCCAGGGCAGGCAGGCGCTCGTCCATCAGGTACCCACCTGGGCCTTCTGCCGGGCCAGGGCGGCGCCGGACGCATCGCCCTGGGCCTCTCGGGCCTGGGCGATCAGCTGCCAGAGACTGGCCTGCAGAGCCGGCCGGCCATTGGCGTAGCTCAGGGCGCGGCGCGCCAGCTGCTCACCCTGGGCGGGGTCGTTCTGGGCCAGACGCACCTGGGCCAGGCGATAGAGCACCTGAGGCTCGCGAGGCGCGATGCGCTGGGCACGCTCAAGACTCGAGGACGCGCCGTTGAGATCGCCACCGCTCTGCTGCTGCTGCGCGGTGGTCAGCAAGGCCAGCACCGGGCCATCGAGCTGCTCGTCGGCCGCCAGGCCACCACCACTGGTGTTGCTTGCGGAGGGTATGCCGGTGGGCGCCGTACGGGTGGCCGGGGAGCCAGCCTGACTGGCAGGGGGATAGACCGGCTGAGCGTAGCCGGACTGCACCGGCGCCTGGGCGGCCGGCGCATTGGGGCTGGACGAGGTGATCAGCGGCGCGGAGGCGGCGGGCGCGGCATAGGTCTCCAATGGCGCGGAACTGCCGCCCGGCACCATGACCGTCACCCCGGAATCGGCCGAGGCGCTAGGCGCCGCAGCCACCGGTGCCTGGCGCTGAGCCGGCAAGGGGCGATTGTTGCCCTGGCGATAGAGCTCGCCGTTGGACACCGGGCCGCCGGAATCGACTACCGGGATGGCACCACGCTGCGGCGCGGCGCAACCGGCGAGAAGAACACCGGCGATCACTACCGGCCAGACTGCTTTCGTCACCTTGGAACCTCTCAATTCAACCAACCCTTGACCCAGTCCATGACCGGATTGCCGCCGTTGCCGTTCCCGCTGGCAGCAGGCGCAGCCGGGGCGCCACAGGCAACACCGGGCGGCGGCTCACTGCCGCGAATATAAGGCATCTGTACGGCATTGGGACACGAGGGGTCCGTGCCGCGGCCGGTGGTGGCATCCACCCAGGCCTGGACGATGTTGTCCGGCACCGGCATGTCCAGCGACACGGGATCGGCACGGCGCATGAAGTTGCTCCAGACCTGCAGGGCGCCAGTGGCACCGGTCAGCGGCGTCTTGCCGTTGTCGTCACGCCCCAGCCAGACCACCGCCAGCAGATCCTGGCTGAAGCCGGAGAACCAGCTGTCGCGGGAATCGTTGGTGGTGCCGGTCTTGCCCGCCAGATTCACGCTGGTGGGAATCTGGTTGTAGACCGAACGCCCGGTGCCCTCGCGCATCACCCGCTGCATGGCGTACTGCACCAGGTAGATGGCGCCGGTATCGAAGCGCTGCTCGATCTGGAAGGGATAGCGCTTGAGCGGCTCGCCATTGGCATCGAGCACGCTGCGGATACTGCGCAGCGGGGTATTGAAGCCACCATTGGCCAGCGTCTGGTACATGGTCGCCACTTCCATGGGCGTCAGGGCGCCGGCACCGAGCAGGGTCGCCGGATAAGGCGGCAAGGCGCGACTCACACCCAGGCGCTCGACGGTCTTGAGCACCTCGGGCAGCCCCAGGTCCAGGCCCAGGCGAGCCGTGGACAGGTTGTAGGAGTGCGCCAGCCCCTGGTAGAGGAAGATGGTACCGTGCGCCTTGTGCTCATAGTTCTGCGGCCGCCAGACCTGGCCGTCGGCACCCTTTACCGAGAAGGGCTCGTCCTGGATCAGGGTGGTCAGGGTGTACTTGCTGGGCCGCTCCAGGGCAGTGAGATAGACCGCCGGCTTGATCAGCGAGCCAACCTGACGGACCGCATCGAGTGCCCGGTTGTAGCCGGCGAAGCGCGGATCGCGACCGCCGAGCAGGGCCTGGACCTCACCGGTTTCCGGATTGGTCACCACCATGGCCGACTCGACGTTTTCCGCGCCCTTGCGGCCGTCGATGCGCTTCATGGACTCGGCCATGGCCGCCTCGGCCTTGGTCTGCAGGATGGGGTCGAAGCTGGTGAAGATGCGCAGGCCTTCCTCGGTGAGGTCTTCGTCGCGGTAGTCCTGCTTGAGCTGGCGCTTGACCAGGTCGACGAAGGCCGGGAAGGAGCTGTTGGTCAGGCTGCCGGCCTTGGTGATGCCCAGTGGCCGAGCCTTGGCCGCCTCGGCTTCGGTGGCGCTGACCACGCCCTGCTCGGCCATGAGGTCGAGTACCAGGTTGCGGCGGGTCGTGGCGCGCTCGGGGTAGCGGCGCGGATTGTAGTAGGACGGGCCCTTCACCAGGCCGACCAGCAGGGCGACCTGATGCAGCTTCAGCTCGCTGAAGGGCTGCCCGAAGAAGTATTGCGCGGCCAGACCGAAGCCATGGATGGCGCGCGAACCGTCCTGGCCGAGGAACACCTCGTTGAGATAGGCCTCGAGGATTTCCTGCTTGCTGTAGTGCAGCTCCAGGAGCAGGGCCATCAGCGCTTCGGTGCCCTTGCGGGTGATGCTGCGCTCGTTGGTGAGATAGAAGTTCTTGACCAGCTGCTGGGTCAGGGTGCTGCCGCCCTGGCGTACCTGACCGCTGGTGGCGTTGACCCAGACGGCGCGCGCGATGGACTTGGGCGAGACACCATGGTGATGCCAGAACTCCCGGTCTTCCACGGCCACCAGGCCATCGACCAGGTGCGGTGGGGCCTGGTCGAGCTTGATGAGAATGCGATCTTCGTTGTGCGCCGGATAGATGCCACCGATCATCAGCGGCTCCAGACGAGCCACGGCGAGGTTGCTGCCGTCCAGGGCACTGACACCCGAAACGGTGCCACCGGCGAAGCGGACCCGGATCGCTCGGGGCGGCTCCATTCCTTCATAGAACTGGAACCCACGGGTATTCAGGTCGACCGTGGAGGCGCCCACGGAGACGCTGCCAGGGCCGTCCACGGTCTTTTCGCGGCGATAGCCGAGGGCATCGAGTTCGGTGAGGAAGTCGTCGCGGCTGAGCTTGACGCCATTGAACAACTCCAGCGGCCGGGCATAGACCTTGGCCGGAATGGTCCAGCGTTTGCCAGAGAATTTTTCCTGGACCACGGCATCCAGATAGATGCACACGCCAGCCAGGGCTACCAGCGCGACCAGACCGAGCTTGACTGCCCAACCGGACAGACGGCGCCAATCAAAGGTCTTGCGCTTGCGGGAACGAGAGGATCGGGGTCGCTTCATGGCGGCGCATTATACGCACTTGCCCGGTAGCCGACACAGGCCAGCCAGCGCTTCGTCAGCTGCGGTTCAAGGGAGCCTCCGGCGGGATCGCGGCTTGCGTGGGCAGCCCTGGCAGCGATAATGCCGGCAACCATTCCCTACAAGGACCGCCCGTGAGCCAGCTCCTGATTTCCGCCCTGCAGAACCCGGCGCTCTATCCCCACCCCACTTCGGCGTTCCGCGTCATCGAAACCCATATTTCCTGGGTCGTGCTGACGGGCGAGGTCGCCTACAAGATCAAGAAGCCGGTGAACTTCGGTTTTCTGGACTTCACCGACCTGGATGCCCGAGGTCACTTCTGCCGGGAAGAGCTGCGGCTCAACCAGCGCCTGACACGCGACCTCTACCAGGACGTGGTGGCCATCACCGGCACTGAAAGCGCCCCCCGGCTGGGTGGCGACGGTCCGGTCATCGAATACGCCCTGCGCATGCGTGAATTCCCCCAGAGCCAGCTGCTCAGCGAAGTGCAGAAGCGCGGAGAGCTGAGCCCGGCGCACATCGACGCCCTGGCCGAGCAGATCGCCCGCTTCCATCAGGTGGCCCCCCAGGTCGCGATCGAGCATCCGCTGTGCACCCCGGATGCCGCCATGGCGCCGGTGCGGCAAAACTTCGAGCAGATACGCGCCATGTTGAGCGAAGCGGCCGACCTCAGGCAGCTGGACCAGCTCGAAGCCTGGGCCGAAGCCAGCTACGCCCGCCTGCTGCCACTGTTCGAGGCACGCTGCCGCGACGGCTACATCCGCGAATGCCACGGCGACATCCACCTGGCCAATGCCACCCTGCTCGATGGCGAGGTGGTACTGTTCGACTGCATCGAGTTCAACGAACCCTTCCGCCTGACCGACACCATGGGCGATGCCGGCTTCCTGGCCATGGACCTGGAGGACCGCGGCCTCGCGGCGCTGAGCAACAGATTCGTCAACGCCTACTTCGAGGCGACCGGCGACTACGCCGGCTTGGCCTTGCTGGACTTCTACAAGGCCTATCGCGCCATGGTGCGCGCCAAGATCGCCCTGTTCCGCCTGGGCCAGGCCGAGGAGCCGGCCCTGCGCGCCGAGATCCTTGCCAGCTATCGCAGCTACACGGCGCTGGCCGAAGGCTATACCCAGGTGCCCCAGCCCTTCGCGGCGGTGATGCACGGGGTCTCGGGCATCGGCAAGAGCACCGTGGCCCTGGCCCTGGTCGAGGCGCTTGGCGCCATACGCCTGAGATCCGACGTCGAACGCAAGCGACTCTATGCCGACAGCGACGAGGCCACCCGCTACAGCGCGGCGGCGGGCGAAGCCACCTATGGCCGCCTGCACGAGATCGGCGCCCAGGTGCTGGCGGCCGGCTATCCGCTGGTACTCGACGCCACCTACCTCAAGCAGGTGCAACGGACGGCGGCCCAGACGCTGGCGGAAGCCCAGGGCGTCCCGCTGTTGTTCATCGATTGCCAGGCGGACGACGCGCTCATCGCACACTGGCTGCAGGAGCGGCAGGCCGAGGGAACGGACCCTTCCGAAGCCACCCTCGCGGTCGTAGCGGCGCAGCGTCAGGCGCAGGATCCGCTGGAGCCCGCCGAACAGGATCGCGCGCTGATCGTGGCGCTGGGTCAGGCCGGACAGCTGGAGGCCCTGCCGGCTCGCCTGCTGCGCCGCCTGGGTCGCGCCGAGGCCTGATCGCGACCTCTTGGAAGGCAGAACAAGCGTTCCGTCACAGCTCGCAGAGTTGTGGATTTACGGTCGCCGACGAGCGGCTTATCGTGCGACCCACGTCACAACCTCTGCGTAACAAGAAGGAATTGGCACCATGTACCTCATCGGCGATCAGCCCCCCTATGTCGATCAGTTGCGCCAGGCGCTGCAAGCCATTCCTGCGCAGCTGCTCAGTGGTATGGCGCCGAGTCGGCAGCCGCTGCAGCTAAGTCCGGCGGCGCTGCTGCAGGACTGGATGCGTAACGATGAGGTCTATCTGATCCAGCGCGGGCCATTGCGCGTGGTCCTGGATCAGCGGGCGCTGTTCCAGCTCGACGAAGGCGACCTGATCGGCCTGGGGCGCACCCTGGATCTGCCCACGCTCAATTACGAGAGCGAGGCCGACGTCCTGGTGCAACCCTATGACCGGGAGGCCTTCCTTACCGCGGCCACCGCTACCCCCGCCCAACGTGATGCCCTGCTGCGCTACATGCTCGGCCAGCAATCCCTGCTGGCGCAGGCGCTGATCCGCCTGAAGCCGCCAGTCACCCAGCCAGCGACCGGTTTTCGCCGCTATGCCGCTGGCGAGGTCATCATTCGCCAGGGCGACTCCGCCGAGCATGTCTTCGTCATCACCGAGGGGCATGCCGAGGCCTGGGTGGATGGCTGCAAGGTTGGCGAGGTCTGCCAGGACGAAATCGTCGGGGCGCTGGCGGTCTTCACCCATACGCCCCGTACCGCCAGCGTCATCGCCAAGACCTCCTGCGCGGTGCTGGTGATTCCCCAGGACCAGTTCGTCTCGCTGATGGAAACCACCCCGCGCATTGCCCACAGCCTGATCGAGAACATGGCGCGCCATATCAACACCCTGAACAAGGAAGTCACCCGCCTGCGCAGCGCTGCGGAACAGCCTTCCGCCAGTAATTAAGAAATATTCTCGAATACGCTTGACGATGGAATGAGAATTGTTATTATTCAACTCAGCCGGTCGCGAGATCGGTCGATAACTGAAGGTCCAGCAGTTGGTCTTTCGGGTTATCTCCTCATCAGGCTAATCACGGTTTTGGACCCGGCTCTGCCGGGTCTTTTTTTGTCTGCAATTTGGTGACTAGCGCCGATCCAGCACGGGCGGCATGCTGGCTGCCGGCCGTTCCTCGCCAAGCGAGTAGGCTGCCTGTAACTGCGCGGCGGCCCGCTCTGCGCTGGCGGTATCCTGGGCATGGATCAGGCCCAGCGGTCGCTCCTCCCCTACCCATTCGCCCGGCAGCGCCAACTCGGCCAGGCCCACGGCAGGGTCTATGTCGGCGTCGGGGCGTTGCCGGCCACCACCCAGCTCGACCACCAGCAGGCCTAGGGCGCGGGTATCGACCTGCTGTACCCACCCAGGTCGCGCTGGATGGACGGCCTGCACCACCGCCGCCCGGGGCAGATGCTGCCAGGGTCGGTCGGTCAGGTCCGGCGGGCCCCCGAGCGCCCGATTCATGGCCGCGAAACGTTCCAGGGCAGCGCCACTGCGCCAGGCATCCAGCACCAGGCGCTCGGCCGTCGCGGCATCCTCCGCCAGTCCGGCCAGCTGCAGCGCCTCCTCGGCCAGGGCCTGGATCACCCGCCAGAGGCGTTCGCTGCGGACGTCGCCGGCCAGCAGGGCGATGGCCTCCTCCACCTCCAGAGCATTGCCGGCACTGCGGGCCAGGGGCTGACTCATGTCGGTGATGAGCGAACGGGTACGTACCCCCGCGGCCTCGGCCACCTCGACCAGGCTGTCGGCCAGGCGTTGCGCCGCCGCCGTCTCGGCCATGAAGGCACCGCCGCCAGTCTTGACGTCCATGACCAGCACATCCAGGCCAGCGGCCAGTTTCTTGGCCAGGATGGAGGCGGTGATCAGATCCACCGACTCCACCGTGGCGGTGACATCGCGGATGGCATACAGCCGGCGATCGGCTGGCGCCAGGTCGGCATCGGGACCGACGATGGCGCAGCCCACCTCGGCCACCACCTGGCGAAACCGCGCCAGGCCAGGGCGAATGCGGTAGCCGGGAATACTTTCCAGCTTGTCCAGGGTGCCACCGGTATGCCCCAGACCACGTCCGGAAATCATCGGCACATGGCAGCCGCAGGCGGCGAGCAGGGGCGCCAGCACCAGGCTGGTGAGATCGCCCACGCCCCCGGTGGAGTGCTTGTCCACCACCGGACCAGGCAGGTCCCAGTGCAGCACCTGACCGCTGTCGCGCATGGCCAGGGTCAGGGCGGTACGTTCGGCGGCGGTCATGCCGCGCAGCAGGGTAGCCATGGCGAAGGCGGCAATCTGGCCTTCGCTGAGGCTGTCGTCGGCAATGCCGCGGACCAGGCGCTGGAGGTCCGTAGCGGACAGCTCCAGGCCATCGCGCTTCTGGCGGATCACTTCCTGGGCGAGCCACATGGGCGGACTCCTTAGAAGTCTTCGAAGGCGCCGGGCAGCAGCTCAGCCAGGGTCCAGGTACGGGTCCGGCCGGGCTCGCTGCCACTGCAGACGATGGTCGCGTCGGGCGCCATCAGCTCCAGCAGCACCTGGCGGCAGGCACCGCAGGGACTGATCAGGGGAACGCCTGGCGCATGGATGGCCATGGCGGTGAAGCTGCGTGGCGGCAGGCCTTGGCTGATGGCGGCGAACAGAGCGCTGCGTTCGGCGCAGTTGGTCAGGCCATAGGAGATGTTTTCCACGTTGCAGCCATGGATGACTGTGCCCTCCGCCGTCAGCAGGGCGGCCCCGACGGGAAATTCGGAATGCGGGCAGTAGGCACGCTGGGAAGCGGTGACGGCCTCGGTCAGCAGGTGGTCGAGGGTTTCAGCAGGAACAGCGGACATGGGAAGTACCTCGGGAAAGCGAAAAGAGCGAGCGTGAGTGTAGCCCGGTCGGACGACCGGGCCGCCGCGACTCAAAGGCTGACAAAGAAGCCGGCCAAAGCCGCACTCATCAGGTTGGCCAGGGTGCCGCCAAGCATGGCGCGCAGGCCCAGCTGGGCCAGTTCGTGACGCCGCTGGGGGGCGATGCCGCCCAGGCCGCCGAGTTGAATGGCAATGGACGACAGATTGGCGAAGCCGCAGAGGGCAAAGGTGACGATGACCTGGGTGTGCGCCGACAGGGGTTGTGCCCCGGCAGCCGCGGCCTTGACGGGATCCAGGTAGGTCGACAGATCGGCATAGGCGACGAATTCGTTGAGCACCAGCTTCTGGCCGATGAAGCCGCCGGCCTGCACCGCCTCGCTCCAGGGCACGCCGATGAGGAAGGCGACCGGCGCCAGCAGATAGCCCAGCACCAGCTGCATGCTCAGCTGCGGCAGGCCGAACCAGGCACCGCACCAGCCGAGAATGCCGTTGAGCAAGGCGATCAGGGCGATGAAGGCCAACAGCATGGCGCCAACCGCCAGGGCAATACGCAAGCCGACCTGGGCGCCCTCGGCTGCCGCGTCGATGACGTTGGCCGGGCGCTCCTCGCCCTCCCCCAGGGTCTTCATGGCCTGGTCGCGTGGCTGTTCGGTCTCCGGCTCCATCAGCTTGGCCATCAGCAGCCCGCCCGGTGCGGCCATGAAGCTGGCGGCGATCAGGTATTTCAGCTCCACGCCCATGCCGGCGTAGCCCAGCAGCACCGAGCCGGCCACGGCGGCGAAACCGCCGACCATGATGGCGAACAACTCCGAGCGGGTGAGTTCGGCGATGAAGGGCCGTACCACCAGGGGCATCTCCGACTGGCCAAGAAACAGGGTGGCGGTCACCGTGGTGGATTCCACCCGGCTGGTGCCGAGCAGCGCCTGCAGCGCGCCGCCTACCAGGCGGATGATCCAGCCCATGATGCCCAGGTAGTAGAGCACCGCGATCAGGCTGCCGAAGAAGACGATCAGGGGCAGGACCCGCACGGCGAAAACGAAGCCGCCGTTACCGAAGTACTCGAACATCCTGGGGCCGGCCAGGCCGCCAAAGAGAAATTCGATGCCCTTGTCGGCATAGAGCTGTAGCGACGAGACGGCGCCGGATACGCTGCCGAGCACCTGCTGGCCCCAGGGGATGTAGAGCACGAACAGGCCGAGACCGGCCTGCAACAGAAAGGCCGCGAGCACGGTGCGCAGCCGAATGGCGCGCCGCTGGCGAGAAAAGGCGATGGCGATCGCCACCAGCAACAGCATGCCCAACACAGAGATCATCAGCAAACTCCTAACAGGATCGCCTGAGGGCGGCGATCGATGGGCGACAAGCGCAAGCAAGGCGCCTGCCAGATCCTGTCCGACCAATCAGCTTTTGGCAGACTCATCAGTCAACCAGGCGCAGCGGTCGGTCCAGCTGCACACCTGCAGGAGAGAGACGTGCCCCATAAGCCAGCACCTGCACGCCCTGACGGCGGGCCTCGCCCAGGGCCAGGGCATAGGCCGCATCGATCTCTATCGCTGGGCGTACCGCCTCGATGCCTTCGAGCAGCACGCAATAGAGCAGTACCGCTCGCTCACCGGCCGCGGCCAGCGCCGCCAGTTCGCGCAGATGGCGGGCACCGCGGGTGGTCACCGCATCGGGAAAGGCGGCGACCGGGGTATCGGCGAAGCCCAGGGTGACACTCTTCACCTCCAGGTACAGCGGACCTGCGGGATACTCCAGGCGGAAATCGGCGCGACTGTTTTCCAGGCCATAGGCCACCTCCCGGCGCAGGGCGGTGAAGCCCGCCAGTTCGGCGATGCCGCCGGCCAGCAGGGCTTCCTCCACCAGGCGATTGGCCCGGGCGGTATTGATGCAGGCCAGGCGGCCGTGGTCTGTCTCGACCAGCTCCCAGGTGCCGGGCAGTTTGCGTTTTGGCCCACTGGCCCGGCTGAACCAGACCCGGGCGCCGGGTGGCTGGCAATGAAGCATGGAACCGGTATTGGGGCAGTGCAGGGTCAGCACCTCGCCACCGGCGGTCTCGATGTCGGCAAGAAAGCGCTTGTAGCGGCGCAGCAGGCGACCTTCTTCCAGCGGCGGCTCGAACCTCACCGTACGCTCCAGCGCTGCAGGCCCTGAGCGATGCGGGCGACGGCCTCCTCCAGGCGCAGCAGCGACTGGGTATAGGCGAAGCGCACATGGGTGTCGGCACGGTGGCGACCGAAGTCCAGGCCGGGAGTGATGGCCACGTGCTCGGTCTCCAGCAGGAACTGGCAGAAGGCATAGGCATCGCCACCGAAGGCGGAGATGTCGGCATAGAGATAGAAGGCGCCCTGAGGCTCGACGGCGATCTCGAAACCCAGCCCGCGTAGCGCCGGCAACAGGTAGTCGCGGCGACGGGCGAACTCCGCGCGGCGCTCTTCGAAGATGGCCATGGCCGCGGGGGTGAAACAGGCCAGGGCAGCCTGCTGGGCCACGGTGGAGGCACTGATGTAGAGATTCTGCGCCAGCTTTTCCAGCTCCGGCACGGCCGCGCGCGGCGCCACCAGCCAGCCGAGCCGCCAGCCGGTCATGCCGAAGTACTTGGAGAAGCTGTTGAGCACGAAGGCCGAATCGTCCACTTCCAGCACGCTGGGTGCGTCCAGACCATAGGTCAGGCCGTGGTAGATCTCGTCCACCACCAGATGGCCGCCGCGCGCCTTGAGCGCTGCCGACAGCCCGGCGAGCTCGTCGCGATCGAGCAGGGTGCCGGTCGGATTGGCCGGCGAGGCCACCAGGGCGCCGACGCTGTCCGGCTGCCAGTGCTGCGCCACCAATTCGGGGGTGAGCTGGTAGCGCGTGTCGGACCCGACCGGGATCAACTGGGCTGCGCCCTCCACCAGACGCAGGAAGTGACGATTGCAGGGGTAGCCAGGGTCCGCCAGCAGCCAGTGGCGACCGGGATCGACCAGCAGGGCGCTGGCCAGCAGCAGGGCGCCGGACCCACCGGGGGTGATCAACACCCGCTCCGGATCGAGGTCGACGCCATAGCGCTCGCCATAGAAGGCGGCGATGGCGCGACGTAATTCCGGCAGGCCGCGAGCCGCGGTGTAGCGGGTCTGGCCCGCCGCCAAGGCTGCCTGGCCCGCGGCGACCACGGGGGCGGCGGTAGTGAAATCGGGCTCGCCGATCTCCAGGTGGATGACGTCGTGCCCGGCGGCCTGGAGCTGGTTGGCGCGCTCCAGCAAGGCCATCACATGGAAGGGCTCGATAGCCCGGCTGCGCGCGCTGTAGGAATTGGACATGGACGGGGTCCGAACTTGTGGCGAAGGCGGGATTCTAACCAAGGCTTCGCAGGCCGGCATCCGCCGCGTCCGGCGGAGCGCCAGCAAGGAGCGGGAGGCCGGTAGTAGCGCCCCCTGGAAGCTTCTGGTAAGTTCGCCCGCTTGCATCCGCAGGGCGGCTGGCCAGTCGAGAACATATTCAGCCTGGCGTCGGCAATGCGCGGGACGCCATCGGCAGCCACAGACCCCGGGCGTTCCATCATGGAGAGGCCTGGAGACGCATCCAGCCTGTGGACAGGATCAGCGAAAGTGAGAGGGTCAATCATGCCCAGCGAAGCAAATCAGCAGAACAATCATCTGGCCCGTGGCTACGAACCCTACCAGCCTGCCAAGGGCGAGGAATACATGAGTGAGCGCATGCGCGCCCACTTCACCGCCATTCTGAACAGGTGGAAGCAGGAGCTACGCGAAGAAGTCGATCGCACCGTGCACCACATGAAGGAAGAAGCGGCCAACTTCGCCGACCCCGCCGATCGCGCGACCCAGGAAGAGGAATTCAGCCTGGAACTGCGTGCCCGCGACCGTGAGCGCAAGCTGATCAAGAAGATCGACGAGACGCTGCAGCTGATCGAAGACAACGAATACGGCTGGTGCGACTCCTGCGGCGTGGAAATCGGTATCCGTCGCCTGGAAGCCCGTCCGACTGCCAGTCTGTGCATCGACTGCAAGACGCTGGCCGAGATCCGCGAGAAGCAGACCGGGACCTGAGTCCGACGGTCTCACCGACGAGGGCGCTACGGCGCCCTTTGTTCTTTCCGGCATTCACAGGATGAGCTATGTCCAGGCGCCCCTATGTCGGTCGTTTCGCCCCTACGCCCAGCGGCTATCTGCACTTCGGTTCCCTGGTCGCCGCCCTCGCCTCCTACCTCGACGCCCGTGCCGCGGGTGGCCGCTGGCTGGTGCGCATGGAGGACCTGGACCCACCCCGTGAGGTCCCTGGCGCCCAGGCGGCCATCCTCACCACCCTGGAAGCCTATGGCTTCGACTGGGACGGTCCGGTGCTGCGCCAGAGCGAGCGCCTGGACGCCTATCGCACCACCATCGCGCAATGGCTGGCCAGTGGCCTGGCCTATGCCTGCGACTGCTCACGCAAACAGCTCGAAGGCACTGGCGGCCTCTATCCCGGCCACTGCCGCAATCGCGGCCTGCCAGAGACGGGCGCCGCCATCCGCATCCGCGTACCCGAGCTGGAATACCGTTTCGCCGACCGGGTGCAGGGCGACTTCCGCCAGCACCTGGGCCGCGAGGTGGGCGACTTCGTCATCCAGCGGCGCGATGGCCTGATCGCCTATCAACTGGCCGTGGTGATGGACGACGCCCTGCAGGGCGTGACCGACGTGGTGCGCGGCGCCGACCTGCTGGACTCCACGCCACGTCAGCTCTATCTGCAGGAACTCCTCGGCCACCCGGCGCCACGCTATCTGCACGTCCCCCTGCTGATCCAGCCCGATGGCCACAAGCTGGGCAAGCGCTATCGCTCGCCGCCGCTGCCACCCGAACAGGCCGGGGCCCTGCTGGTACGCGCCCTGCGCACCCTGGGCCAGCCGACTCACGCGGCGCTGGCCAAGGAAGCACCGGCCAGCGTACTCGCCTGGGGCGTCGCCCACTGGGATGCCAGCCTGATCCCGCGGGTGTCCCAGCTGGCCGAGGCGCAGTTGCCCGCCTAGTAATTGGGCCAGAGTCCGGGGGTCGCCAGCTCCAGCAGATGCCCATCCGGATCGCGGAAATACAGACTGACCGCACCACGCGGCCACTGGGTGCGCTCCTCGATGGGCACCCCGGCCGCTTCCAGCTGTACGACCCAAGGCTCCAGCTCTTCCGCTGCGATCGCCAGGGCCAGATGCTGGCAGCCCTGGGCGCCATGGGGCGGAATGCAGCCGCCTGGCAGCCTCACCGGTTGCTCGGTGGTGCCCCGCTGGAACAGCAGCAAGACACTGGCACCCACGGCGTAGGCGGCCAGGCGTTCATCGGCGAACATCGGGGCCAGTCCCAGCACCTCTTCGTAGAAGCGCCGCGCCTTGGGCAGATCGGCGGCGTAGAGCGCGGTTTCCAGCACGGCAGCGAGTCGGGGTCGGGTCATCGTCTTTCTCCTGCGAGCAAAGAAGCCTTTACGGTAGAGCCGTCACGCTCCGGGGTACACCGCTTTTGCTTTACCATGGCGCCATCGCCGTTCGGGAACCGCGCATGTACATCTACCGGCTGGTCCTGCTCCTCGTGGTAGGCATCTATCTGTTCTCCCCCGCCATCATGGATTGGTGGATCGCTCCCAGCGGCGCCTGGTATCGCCCCTACCTGCTGTGGCTCATCCTCATCGTGGTGACCTTCATCCTGCAGAGCCAGCGCGATGCCGACGAGCTTTAGTCTGTCCCAACTGGTCCTGATCAGCGCCGGCTACCTGCTGATCTTCTTTGGCGTCGCCTGGATAACCGAGAAGGGCTGGGTGCCGCGCCGCCTGGTGCGCCATCCGCTGATCTACACCCTGTCGCTGGGGGTCTATGCCAGCGCCTGGGCCTTCTATGGCACCGTGGGCCTGGCCTATGACTACGGCTACGGCTTTCTCGCCTACTACCTGGGTCTGTGCGGCGCCTTTCTGCTAGCGCCGGTGCTGCTCTATCCCATCCTGCGGCTGACCCGCGCCTACCAGCTGGCGTCCCTGGCCGACCTCTTCGCCTTCCGCTTCCGCAGCACCTGGGCAGGCGCCCTGACCAGCCTGGGCATGCTGATCGCGGTGCTTCCCCTCCTGGCACTGCAGATCCAGGCGGTGGCCACCAGCACCGGGATCCTGGTGCAGGCCCGCGCTCAGGACGCCCCGGCGCTGGGCTTCTGCCTGCTGATCACCCTCTTCGCCATGCTCTTCGGCGCGCGCCAGATCAACTCCAAGGAGCGTCACGAAGGCCTGGTGGTGGCCATCGCCTTCGAATCCCTGGTCAAGCTCCTGGCGCTGGGCATCGTCGGCGGCGTCACCCTCTATACCGTGTTCGGCGGGCCCAACGGCCTGGAGACCTGGCTGCAGCAGAACCAGAGCGCCCTCTCCACCCTGCACACCCCGCTGCAGGAAGGCCCCTGGCGGATCCTGCTGCTGGTGTTCTTCGCCGCGGCCATCGTCACCCCGCACATGTACCACATGGCCTTCACCGAGAACCTCAGTCCCCAGGCGCTAGTCAGCGCCAGCTGGGGCCTGCCGCTGTTCCTGCTGCTGATCAGCCTGGCGGTGCCACCGATTCTCTGGGGCGGCCTGGCGCTGGGTTCGCCGACGCCACCGGAGTACTTCACCCTCGGCGTGGGCCTGGCGCTGGACAATCCGCTGCTGGCACTGGTGGCCTTCGTCGGTGGCCTGTCGGCGGCCAGCGGCCTGATCATCGTGGTGACCATGGCGCTGTCGGGCATGCTGCTCAACCACATCGTCCTGCCGCTCTACCAGCCGCCCACCGACGGCAACATCTATCGCTGGCTGCGCATGACCCGCCGGATGCTGATCGCCGCCATCATCCTTGGCAGCTACGGCTTCTATCGCCTGCTGCAGGGCCATGGTGATCTCTCCAGCCTGGGCATCGTCTCCTTCGTCGCCACCGTGCAGTTCCTGCCCGGCGCGCTCTCGGTGCTCTACTGGCAGACGGCCAATCGCAAGGGCTTCATCGCCGGCTTGCTGTGCGGCCTTGGCCTGTGGTTCCTGAGCATGCTCATGCCGCTGGTAGCCGACATCAACCCGCTGCACATCGGCGTCTTCAGCTATCGCATCAGCGCCAGCAACTGGCACCTCGCCGCGGTGGCCTCGCTGACCGTCAACGTGCTGGTGTTCGCCTTGGTCTCGCTCTTCACCGAGGCCAGCGAAGAAGAGAAGAGCGCCGCGGAAGCCTGCGCGGTCGACAACGTCCGCCGCCCGCAGCGCCGAGAACTGGCAGCCAGCTCGCCCCAGGACTTCGCTGCCCAGCTGGCCAAGCCGCTTGGTGCCAAGACCGCGCAGAAGGAGGTCGAGCGGGCCCTGGCCGATCTGCTGCTGCCCTACGACGAGCGCCGCCCCTATGCCCTGCGCCGCCTGCGCGATCGCATCGAGGCCAACCTGTCCGGCCTGATGGGCCCGCGGGTCGCCCAGGACATCGTCGAGACCTTTCTGCCCTTCAAGGCGGAAAGCGAGGCCTATGCCACTGAGGACATCCACTTCATCGAGAACCGCCTGGAAGACTACCAGTCGCGCCTGACCGGTCTTGCCGCCGAGCTGGACGCCCTGCGCCGCTATCACCGGCAGACCCTGCAGGAATTGCCCATGGGCGTCTGCTCCCTGGCCCGGGACCGCGAGATCCTCATGTGGAACCGTGCCATGGAAGACCTCACCGGCATCGACGGCGCCCGGGTCGTGGGCTCGCGCCTGAGCGCCCTGCCCAATCCCTGGCAGGACCTGTTCGAACGCTTTCTCGCCGAGCCGGCGCAGCAGCACCTCTACAAGCAGCGCCTGTCCCAGGAGCACGAACAGCGCTGGCTCAACCTGCACAAGGCGACCATCGACGAACCCCTGGCGGTGGGCAGCAACGGCACCGTGCTGGTGGTGGAAGACATCAGCGAGACCCAACTGCTGGAAGACCGCCTGATCCACTCCGAGCGGCTCGCCTCCATCGGCCGCCTGGCGGCAGGCGTGGCTCACGAGATCGGCAATCCCGTCACCGGCATCGCCTGCCTGGCGCAGAATCTGCGCGAGGAGCGTGAGGCGGACGAGGAGATCGACGAGATCAGCAGCCAGATCATCGAGCAGACCCGCCGCATTACCCGCATCGTCCAGTCGCTGATGAGCTTCGCCCATGCCGGCGGGCGCCAGCAGGCGCACGAACCGGTCTGCGTGGCCGAGGCGGCCCAGGAGGCCATCGCACTGCTCTCGCTCAACCGGCAGAGCGTGGACGTCGACTTCTTCAACCTCTGCGATCCCGAGCACTTCGTGCAGGGCGATCCCCAGCGCCTGGTGCAGGTCATGATCAACCTGCTATCCAACGCTCGCGACGCCTCCCCCGCCGGTGCGCCGATCCGGGTGCGCAGCGAAGCCCATGGCCAGACCGTGACCCTGAGCGTCGAAGACGAAGGCAGCGGCATCCCCAAAGCCATCATCAGTCGCCTGTTCGAACCCTTCTTCACCACCAAGGATCCGGGCAAGGGGACAGGGCTTGGCTTGGCGCTGGTCTATTCCATCGTAGAAGAGCATTATGGTCAGATAATGATCGATAGTCCTACCGACCCCGTGACCGGCCAGGGCACCCGCATTCGGGTACTGCTGCCGCGCTATCTCGGGTTGCCGGAGGCGCCGTGACGGACCCATCCGCCTGCTGGATGGATCTGCTAAAGCATTCGGAAGTCCAGACGACCGCGACAAGACACGCTGCCTGGCGTGGGTTGTCTTGCCTTCCCGTAAGAGAGCGCACTTGATGGCCCATATCCTGATTGTCGAAGACGAGAAGATCATCCGCTCGGCGCTGCGGCGCCTGCTCGAGCGCAACCAGTTCCGCGTCAGCGAGGCCGGTTCCGTGCAGGAAGCCCAGGACCTCTACGACGTACCCAGCTTCGATCTCGTCATCAGCGATCTGCGTCTCCCTGGCGCGCCCGGCACCGAGATGATCGATCTCGCCAAGGGCAAGCCGGTACTGATCATGACCAGCTACGCCAGCCTGAGATCGGCGGTCGACTCCATGAAGCAGGGTGCGGTGGACTACATCGCCAAGCCCTTCGATCACGACGAGATGCTGCAGGCGGTAGCACGCATCCTGGTAGAGCGTGAGCAGCGCCCAGCGGTTACCGCCGAGGAAAGCGTCACGCCGCCGCCAGCCACCGGCGAGATCGGCATCATCGGCAACTGCGCACCGATGCAGGATCTCTTCGGCAAGATCCGCAAGGTCGCCCCCACCGATTCCACCGTGCTCATCCAGGGCGAATCGGGTACCGGCAAGGAGCTGGTGGCGCGCGCCCTGCACAACCTGTCGCGGCGCGCCAAGGCGCCGCTGATCTCGGTCAACTGTGCGGCCATTCCCGAAACCCTGATCGAATCCGAGCTCTTCGGCCACGAAAAGGGCGCCTTCACCGGTGCCAGCGCCAGCCGCACCGGCTTGGTGGAAGCGGCCGACGGCGGCACCCTGTTTCTCGACGAGATCGGCGAATTGCCGCTGGAAGCCCAGGCACGCCTGCTGCGCGTGTTGCAGGAGGGCGAGATCCGCCGCGTCGGCTCGGTGCAGTCGCAAAAGGTCGATGTGCGCCTGATCGCTGCGACCCACCGGGACCTCAAGGGCCTGGCCAAGATCGGCCAGTTCCGCGAAGACCTCTTCTATCGCCTCAATGTCATCTCCCTGCGACTGCCCGCCCTGCGCGAGCGTGGCGGCGATGTCATGGAGATCGCTCGGGTATTCCTCGCCCGCCAATCGGCGCGCATGAGTCGTCCGGGGCTCAAGTTCGGTGCCGAGGCCGAAGCCGCCATTCGCCATTACACCTGGCCGGGAAACGTGCGCGAACTGGAGAACGCCATCGAGCGCTCGGTGATTCTCAGCGAAGGGCAGGAAATCAATGCCGATCAGCTGGGCATCGATGTGGAGCTCGGCGAACTGGACCTGGCCGACAGCTATCTGGATCCGCTACCCACCTCTGGCCTGGGCAACGGCAACGGCGCCCATGAGCCCACCGAGGATCTGTCGCTGGAAGACTACTTCCAGCACTTCGTGCTCGAACACCAGGACCACATGACCGAGACCGAGCTGGCCCGCAAGCTCGGTGTCAGTCGCAAGTGCCTGTGGGAACGACGTCAGCGCCTGGGCATCCCCCGGCGCAAGGCCAGCGCCAGCAGCGACGCCAGCTGAGGCTGGCCAGGGGCGCGTGATTCTTCGCGGCGCCCCGCGGTAACACCCCCTCCTCTCCCCTGCACATCCTTTGCAATGTGTTACCGCCGTAACAGGAAGCGGGTTCAGCGGTAACGAAAATACGTCTGTAGCCATTAGGCAAAAGGGCTACATTTTTTTCAAGCCATTGAAATCAAAGGCTTTTTAAAAATTGGCACGGCATCTGCTTTATGTTCTGGCACAACAACAATAAAAACGTATCTCACTCCATAACAAAAACAAGACGTAGCGACTCCAGCACAACAAGAACAAGCAGGCGGAGGCGTAGCTAACTGATCATTTTGGAGAAGAGTCGTCTTGCGGGATGCTCCGCGCGATGTCAGGACAGAGAACAACAAAACTGCCTCAAGGCAGCACCCGTACCAGGCACTGCAGGAATGATCCTGACGACCTCAGCTTCCAAAGTAATCCGTTTGCTCTTGGCTCTAGACTTCAGAGCCTTTCCGGCGGCCGGTATCCGCACGGGACAGACCACACAAGAAAAACAAAAGGTCTGGATAAACAATAAAAACAAAGCACGTACCACTTTGGGGGGGAGCTTCGGCTCCCCCAGTGCCTTTGACAGCCTCCCCTCCCTCGTTCAAGATCCCTTCCTTATCTATTGCGCAACGGCATCAATTCGTGCCCAGATTGCGTATAGCCGTCTCTCCAAACAGAAACTCGCATGCTGAAGAAGCTGATCCAGACTCTGCGCTCGCCCCTGCGACGTACTCCGTCCGCGCCTGCCTTGCCCATCGAATTGCCCCGCAGTCAGCATGCTCTGGAACGAGAGCGAATCAGTCGTCACGCCCTGAGCGTCGTTGATCGACTGGAAAAAGCGGGTTATCAGGCCTACCTGGTCGGCGGCTGCGTCCGCGACCTGCTGCTTGGCTTCGAGCCCAAGGATTTCGATGTCGCCACCAGCGCCACGCCCGAGCAGGTGCGCGCTGAATTCCGTAACGCCCGGGTGATCGGTCGCCGCTTCAAGCTGGTTCACGTGCATTTCGGTCGAGAAATCATCGAGGTCGCGACCTTCCGCGCCAATCATCCCACCGGCGACGCCGAGGACGAGGCCCAGGGCTCACGCCATGAAAGCGGCCGGATCCTGCGCGACAACATCTACGGCAACCAGGAACAGGATGCCGAGCGGCGCGATTTCACCATCAACGCGCTCTACTACGATGCCAGTGGCGAGCGCATCCTCGACTACGCCAACGGCGCCCAGGACATCCGCCTGCGCCAGATCCGCCTGATCGGCGATCCCGAGCAGCGCTACCTGGAAGATCCGGTGCGAATGCTCAGGGCCGTACGCTTCGCCGCCAAGCTGGATTTCCAGATCGAGACGGCTACCGCCGAACCCATCAGCCGCCTGGCGCCGTTGCTGCGCGACATTCCGGCGCCGCGGCTGTACGACGAGATCATCAAGCTGCTGCTTGGCGGCAAGGCGGAGCGCACCTTCGAGTTGCTCTGCCAGTACGGCCTGTTCGCTCCGCTGTTCCCTGCCAGCGGCGAAGCCCTGGAGCGCGATCCGGAGTACGCCGGTACGCTGATCCGGCAGGCACTGGCCAATACCGACACCCGCATCCGCGAAGGCAAGCCGGTCACTCCAGCCTTCCTGTTCGCGGCCCTGCTCTGGCCGGCGCTGCCCGAGCGCGTCCGTCATCATCAGGAGCGTGGTCTGCCGCCGATTCCAGCGATGCAGGAAGCCGCTCACGACCTGACCTTGCAGCAGTGCCAGCGCACCGCCGTGCCCAAGCGTTTCACCATGCCCATGCGCGAGATCTGGGACATGCAGGAACGCCTGCCCCGCCGTCAGGGCAAGCGCGCCGATCAGCTGCTGGAGAATCCGCGCTTCCGCGCCGGTTATGACTTCCTGCTGCTGCGCGAGAGCGCAGGTGAGGAAACCGGCGGACTCGGTGAATGGTGGACGCGCTATCAGGAAGTCGGCGACAGCCAGCGGCGCGAGATGATCAAGAACCTCAGCCGGGAAGACGGCGCGCCCGCCAAGCGCCGTCGTCGTGGCGGCAGCAATCGCAAGCGGCGCACCTCGGATGCCCCCACGGCCGGCGACGAATGATGGAACGGGTCTATCTCGGTCTGGGCAGCAACCTGGCCGAGCCCCGGCGGCAGCTGGACGCGGCCCTGGAAGCCCTGGCCCAGCTGCCCGCTAGCCAGCTGGTCGCGGTCTCCGCCTTCTATGCCAGCGACCCCCTGGGACCACCCGACCAGCCGCGCTATGTCAATGCCGTCGCGGCCCTGGATACCTGCCTCGCGCCCCTGGCGCTGCTCGACGCCACCCAGGCCATCGAGCAGCAGCAAGGCCGCGTGCGCAAGGATGAACGCTGGGGTCCGCGGACCCTGGACATCGACATCCTGCTGTTTGGCGAACGGCTGATCGACGAGCCACGTCTGCAGGTCCCCCATTACCATCTGCAGGCCCGCGCCTTCGTGCTCTATCCGCTGGCAGACCTTGCGCCCGAGCTGCAACTGCCCGACGGCCGCCGCCTGCCAGACCTGCTGTCCGCCTGTCCTTTCGAAGGTCTGGAGCGACTGGTAGCGTCGTTACCTACCCGGTAACACACCAGTAACACCGAGCATTGACTTGTGCCGGATGCGCCGGGACTATAGCAGCCGTTTTCGCGCGGCCGACCCGCGCCCGCGGCGCCAGACAACAACCATAGCGCCGTCCCACGAGGACCCTTGCATGCCTGATATCAGCCTCACGACCCTTCAGGGGCTCAAGCAGCGTGGCGAAAAGATCGCCATGCTGACCGCCTACGATGCCACCTTCGCCCAGGCCGCCAGCCAAGCCGGCGTCGAGATGCTGCTCATCGGCGATTCTCTCGGCATGGTGCTGCAGGGTCACGACAGCACCCTGCCGGTGACCCTCGACGACATGGTCTACCACACCGCCTGCGTCAAGCGTGGCCATGCCGGCGCCTTCATCGTCGCCGACCTGTCGTTCATGACCTATGCCACCCTGGAACAGACCATGACCAGCGCCGGCCGCCTGATGCAGGCAGGCGCGCAGATGGTCAAGCTCGAGGGTGACGCCTGGCTGGCCGAGCCGATTCGCCGTCTGGCCGCCAATGGCGTACCGGTCTGCGCCCACCTGGGCCTGACGCCCCAGTCGGTGAATGTCTTCGGTGGCTTCAAGGTGCAGGGGCGTGACCCGCTACGGGCTCAGCAGCTGCGCGATGCCGCTCGCGAGCTGGAAGAAGCCGGCGCGGCCATGCTGCTGCTGGAGTGCGTGCCTTCGGCGCTGGCCGAGGAAATCACCCGGGCCGCCCGGGTACCGGTGATCGGCATCGGCGCCGGCCCCGCCACCGATGGCCAGGTGCTGGTGCTGCACGACATGCTCGGCCTGGCCCTACGTGGCCGCACGCCGAAGTTCGTGCGCAATTTCATGGCCGGTCAGGACAGCATCCAGGCTGCCCTGGCGGCCTATGTCGCCGCCGTCAAGGACGGCAGCTTTCCCGCTCCCGAACACGGATTTTCCGCATGAATACGGTCCATAGCGTCCGCGAATTGCGCGCCGCCGTTGCCGCCGCGCGCCGTCAGGGTCTACGCATCGGCCTGGTGCCGACCATGGGCAACCTGCACGCTGGCCATATCGCCCTGGTGGATACCGCCCGCCAGCACGCCGACTTCGTGGTGGCGAGCATCTTCGTCAATCCACTGCAGTTCGGAGCCGGCGAGGATCTGGACACCTATCCGCGCACCCTCGCGGAAGACAGCCGTCAGCTGAACGAGGCCCATTGCGACCTGCTGTTCGCGCCAGCGGTTGGCGAGATGTATCCCAATGGCATGGACGGCCTGACCCGGGTGAGGGTGCCGGGCGTGTCCGAAGGCCTCTGCGGCGCCCGCCGTCCTGGCCATTTCGAAGGCGTGGCCACCGTGGTCACCAAGCTCTTCCAGATGGCGCAACCAGACGTGGCGGTCTTTGGCGAAAAGGACTATCAGCAGCTGGCGGTAATCCGCAAGCTGGTCCAGGACCTGGACATGCCCATCGAGATCGTTGCCCAACCCACGGTACGGGCCACCGATGGCCTGGCCCTGTCATCGCGCAACGGCTATCTCGATGACGGTCAGCGCGCCAGTGCGCCCTGCCTGTACAGCCTGCTCAGGCGCCTGGTCGATCAGCTCGCCGCTGGCGCCGCGATAGAGCCGGTCCTGGCCGCGGGTGTCGCCGAACTGCAAGCTCAGGGGCTTAAAGTCGACTACCTGGAGTTGCGCGAGCAGTCGAGTCTGCAACCGGTCGGGCCAGACGCCCGCGAGCTGGTCCTGCTGGTGGCGGCCTACCTTGGCCAGACCCGCCTGATCGACAACCTGAGCTTTCGCCGCAGGCCCCGAGTGTGATGCAACCGAAGGTTAGCTCACCCAAACCTGCTCAGACCCTGGAAGCCCGGAACATACCGGGCTTTTTCATGCTCGAAGCGCGGCGCCACGTCAGGCGTCGCGCGGCAGCCGACTTTCCCTTGCAAGCCACCGGCTTGTGGGGCACAACAGCAAACAAGAGCCACCAAGGAAAAGCCTACCCATGGAGTACTATCAACATCCCCTCGACGTGACCCAGCTCGCCTCCTGGAAAGCGCTGCAAGAGCACCGCAAGGCCATGCAGAACTTTCGCATGCGCGACGCCTTCGCCGCCGATCCGCAGCGGTTCACGCAGTTCTCCCTGAACACCAGTGGTCTGTTCCTCGACTATTCCAAGAATCTCATCACCGAGCAGACCCGTGAGCTGCTGGTGAACCTGGCCCGCGAAGCGGGCTTGGAAGGCGCCATCCGTACCCTATTCGACGGTGCCTACGTCAACTCGTCCGAACACCGCCCCGCGCTGCACACCGCACTGCGCCGTCCGGTAGGCGACAGCGTCGAGATCGACGGCCAGGACATCATGCCCGAGGTGCATCGGGTCCTGAACCAGATGACCGCGCTGGTTACCCGCATCCACAACGGCCTTTGGCGCGGCTACACCGAGAAGCCGATCACCGACGTGGTCAATATCGGCATCGGTGGTTCCTTCCTCGGCCCGCAGCTGGTGTCCGAGGCGCTGGTGCCCTTCACCCAGCGCGGCGTACGTTGCCACTACCTGGCCAACATCGACGGCAGCGAATTCCGCGAGGTGACCTCCAAGCTCGCCGCCGACACCACCCTGTTCATCGTCTCCTCCAAGTCCTTCGGTACCCTGGAGACGCTGAAGAATGCCCAGGCCGCGCGCGCCTGGTGCCTGGCCCAGGGCTGCCCGGAGCCGGAGCTGCACAAGCACTTCATCGCCGTCTCCAGCAACGTCAAGATGGCGGTGGAATTCGGCATCGCCGAAGAGAACATCTTCCCCATGTGGGACTGGGTCGGCGGGCGCTACTCGCTGTGGTCGGCCATCGGCCTGCCCATCGCCCTGGCCATCGGCATGTCCAACTTCAAGGACCTGCTGGCCGGCGCCTATGCCATGGACCAGCATTTCACCAGCGCGCCCTTCGAAGAGAACATGCCGGTGCTGCTGGGCCTGCTCGGGGTCTGGTACGGCAACTTCTGGGGCGCGACCAGCCACGCGATCCTGCCCTACGACCACCACCTGCGTAACTTCGTGAAGCACCTTCAGCAGTTGGACATGGAGTCCAACGGCAAGAGCGTGCGTCAGGACGGCTCGCTGGTGAGCATGGAAACCGGTCCGGTGATCTGGGGCGGCGTCGGCTGCAACGGTCAGCACGCCTATCACCAGCTGCTCCACCAGGGCACCCAACTGATCCCCGGTGACTTCATCGTGCCGGTGGTGAGCCACAACCCGGTGGCCGATCACCAGCAATGGCTCTATGCCAACTGCCTGTCGCAGAGCCAGGCGCTGATGCTGGGCAAGACCCGCGAGGAAGCCGAGAAGGAACTGCGCGAGAAGGGCATGGGTGAAGCCGAGATCGCCAAGCTGGCGCCGCACAAGGTGATTCCGGGCAACCGTCCGAGCAACACCCTGGTGCTGGAGCGCATCTCGCCGCGGCGCCTGGGGGCGCTGGTGGCGCTGTACGAGCACAAGGTGTTCGTGCAGAGCGTCATCTGGGGCATCAACTGCTTCGACCAGTGGGGCGTCGAACTGGGCAAGGAGCTGGGCAAGGATGTCTACCAGCACATCATCGGCCGTAGCGAAGGCAAGGCTGACGATGGCTCCACTCAGGGCCTGATTGATTACTTCCGCGGTCGTCACCGCGGCTGATCGCCTCTGCTCTCTCGAAAAGCGTCGCTCTGCGGCGCTTTTTTCGTTTTATCCTCCCGCTGAACCCCATCGGGCCATCCGGGCCTAAACTAGGAGCACAACAACACCAAGAAGGAGCCGGCCATGAGCCACCGCTATCCCGTGCCCGAGAGCCTGAGTGCGCGCACCCATCTCGATGAAGCCCGTTATCGCGAGCTCTACCAGCGTTCGGTGGACCAGCCGGAACGCTTCTGGAGCGAGCAGGCCAGCGCCCTGCTCGACTGGTCACGCACCTGGGACGAAGTCCATAGCGGCGATATGCGCGAGGGGCGTACCCGCTGGTTCAGCGGCGGTCAGCTCAACGTCGCCTACAACTGCATTGATCGCCACCTCGCCGCCCGCGGTGACCAGACCGCCATCGTCTGGGAAGGTGACGACCCCGCCGACAGCCAGACCATCACCTATCGTCAGCTGCACGAACACGTCTGCCGCCTGGCCAATGTGCTCAAGGCGCGCGGGGTAAAGAAGGGCGACAGGGTCTGCCTGTACCTGCCGATGATCCCCGAGGCGGCCTACGCCATGCTGGCCTGCGCCCGCATCGGTGCGGTCCATTCGGTGGTATTCGGCGGCTTCTCGCCCGAGGCATTGCGTGATCGCATCCTCGACTCCGACTGCCGGGTGGTGATCACCGCCGACGAGGGCGTGCGCGGTGGCAAGCGCGTCCCGCTCAAGGCCAATGTCGACAAGGCCCTGGCCAAGTGTCCGGACGTCCACACCGTGGTGCTGGTCGAGCGTACCGGCGCCGCGGTGGGTCGACAGGAAGGTCGCGACCTGCCCTATGCCCAGGCCGTGGCCGACGTCTCCGCCAACTGCCCGGTGGAGCCCATGGACGCCGAGGATCCGCTGTTCATCCTCTACACCTCCGGCTCCACCGGCAAGCCCAAGGGCGTGCTGCACACCACCGGGGGCTATCTGCTGGGCGCCACCTTAAGCTTCAAGTATTTGTTCGACTATCACGAGGGGCAGGTCTTCTGGTGCACTGCCGACGTTGGCTGGGTGACCGGCCACAGCTACATCGTCTACGGGCCCCTGGCCAACGGCGCCACTACCCTGATGTTCGAAGGCGTGCCGAGCTATCCCGACGCCAGTCGCCTCTGGCAGGTGGTGGACAAGCACCAGGTCAACATCTTCTACACCGCTCCCACTGCCTTGCGCGCCCTGATGCGGGAAGGCGACGAGCCGGTACAGCGCACCTCGCGGCAAAGCCTGCAACTACTGGGCAGCGTCGGCGAACCCATCAATCCCGAGGCTTGGGAGTGGTATCACCGGGTGGTAGGGGAAGGTCGCTGCCCCATCGTCGACACCTGGTGGCAGACCGAGACCGGCAGCATCCTCATCGCGCCGCCGCCCGGCGCCCTGGCGCTGAAGCCAGGTTCGGCCACCCTGCCCTTCTTTGGCGTCCAGCCGGTCCTGCTGGACGAACAGGGCAAGGAAATCGACGGTCCCGGCAGCGGCGTGCTGGCGATCAAGGCCAGCTGGCCCAGCCAGATCCGCACCGTCTATGGTGATCACCAGCGGTTGATCGACACCTATTTCAGCGCCTATCCGGGCTACTACTTCACCGGCGATGGCGCTCGCCGTGACGAAGATGGCTACTACTGGATCACCGGGCGGGTGGACGACGTGCTCAACGTCTCCGGCCACCGCATCGGTACGGCGGAAGTAGAAAGCGTGCTCACCGAGCATGCGGACGTGGCCGAGGCGGCCGTGGTGGGCTGCCTGCACGAGGTCAAGGGGCAGGCGGTCTACGCCTTCGTCACCACCAAGGGCGGGGTAACGCCGAGCGATGAACTCAAGGCTCGGCTGCGTCAGCAGGTAGCCGACGAGATCGGCAGCTTCGCCAAGCCGGAGTTCCTGCAATGGGCGCCGGCGCTGCCCAAGACCCGCTCCGGCAAGATCATGAGGCGCATCCTGCGCAAGATCGCCTGCGACGAGCTGGACAGCCTGGGCGATACCTCGACCCTGGCCGACCCGTCCGTGGTCGACAGCCTCATCGACGCTCGCCTCAACCGCGCCCCGCAGGGCTAGACAGCAGTCCAAAGAAAAGCCCCGCCTAGGCGGGGCTTTTTTCTACCGGCGGCCTTAGTGGGCTGCTTGCATCCGGTGCTTCAGGTCACGCATGCGATCATGGGTCGCACGGGCCTTTTCGAGCTGGCTGCGCAGGCTGGCCTGGGCATCCGGCGTGGCATGTTCGTTTACGGCACGCTCCAGCGCGTGCAACAGGCGGTCTTCCTGTTCTTCCAGTTCACTGACGTAAGTGACCTCTTCCTTTTCCTTGCTGGCAAAGGAAGTTTTGACGTCGGTGTAGTACTTGCGGAAGCTGCCGGCAAAGGTGCCTTGTTCGGCGGGCTTTTCACCAGCGGCCGATACCTGGCTGCTCAGGGCACTGATGATCTCGCCCTTGCTCTGGGCGATCTCGGTGAACAGGGCCTTGAGTTCGGGGTTCTTCACTTCGGTGAGGGCGTGCTCGTAGAAATTCTTGCCGTCACGGGCGATCTCGATCAGATCGTTGAGGGTTTCGGTCGTGTTGGTCATGTCAGTTCTCCGGGGTGAAGGACAAAGGGTGATGGCAGCGTGCGGCGCTGCCATCGTGCCGGGGTTACCAGGCGTTCTTACTGAGCGGCTTTCAGCGCGTCAGCCGAGACGGCCTTGACGCCCTTGATGGCCTTGGCTTCTTTGATCGCCAGGTCGCGCTGGGCTTCGGTAGCCACGGTGCCGGACAGGGAGACGACGCCCTTGTTGGTCTCGACCTTGATCGAGGTGCCCTTGATGTGTTCGTCAGCCAGGAAAGACGCCTTCACCTTGCTGGTGATCCAGGTATCGGATGCGGCTTCTTCGGTCTTGTCCATGGTGTTGTTGGCGGCCAGGGTCATGTTCTGGCTGGTGGCAGCGAAGGCACCGCCGGCCAGCGGCAGGCTCAGTACGGAAGCGGTGACGGCAGCGAGGGCGAAAGTACCGAAAGTCTTTTTCATGAGATGACTCCTGTTTTCCTTGGTTGTACTGCGCTCAGGTCCTGGCAGCAGCGACCTAGATGTAGAGCGCAACGGCCGCAATGAATTCCAACCCTATAAAAAGTCATTAAAAATCAACAAATTATATAAAAACAACATTTCTGGACGGCAGGCAAAATGCAAGAAATGTGAAAATTGGCCTGGTAAATTGCACGAGGTCAGACGACCCTGGCTGGGACGTCTAGCCCAGGTCGCTGCCCGCGCAACGCGTCGACTGATGTCGTACGATATAAAGAGGGATTGCAGGGTGCCCAAACCAGAACTGCTGCACCCTTATCCGGTCAATGCTGAATTGAACCCGACATCTACGATCGGGCCTTGAGGATCCGGGATGCGGCTTCCTTCTCCGGCGCGCACTGCCTTGGTGTATCTAATCCTGAGCGCTCTCTGGGTAGTCGGTAGCGACGCCCTGTTGCATGCCCTCGTTGGCGACCGAGCGAGCCACTATCCGTGGCAGACCTTCAAGGGCCTGGGTTTCGTGAGCCTGGTCGCGCTGGTGGTCTATGGCCTGATGCTTCGGCAGGCCAGGCATCAGGAAGGTTTTATCGAGGAGCTGCAGAACCAGCGCGAAACCCAGGACTTTATCCAGCGGCTGACTAACACCGGGGACTGGCAGTTACTGCCCGATGGCCGCCTGCTTTGCTCTGAACGGACCCTGGTGATGCTGCACCAGCCCAAGGACAGCGAGCCGCTGGACTTCGCCGCTGTCGTGGCTTGCGCGCGCACCGAGGATCGCGACCATGTCCGCAGCATGCTCGAACGCCTGCAACACATGCAGGGTCCGCTGAATTTTTCCGCGCACTTCGATGACGGCGAAGGCAGTTGGCGCTGGCTCAACTGGCAGAGCGACTTCGACGAAGCCGGCGTTACCCGCGGTGCGCTGGTCGACATCACCAGCCACAAGCTGGCCGAGCAGGCCCTGCAGGACAGCCAGAGACGCTATCGCGAACTCGTCCAGCATCTGCCGCTGGTGATATTTGCCAGCGATCATCGCGGACGTTGGCAATTCCTCAATCCCGCGTGGGAAAGCCTGACAGGTCAGCCTGCGGCCCAGCAACTCAACCACCCCCTGGACCAGGCCTTTCATCCCCAGGATGGCGCCCGGCTGCGCCAGCTGGTCGCCGATTTCGCGGGGGGCCAGCGCCTGCATTGGAACGGCGTGGTGCGGCTGCGGCTGTCGGTGGAAAGCCACCGCTGGATGCAGATGGAATTGCGCGCCGGCCTCGATGGCGAAATCCAGGGCACCTTGACCGACATTCATCACGACTATCAGGCGCAGCAGTTACAGCAGGCCCGCAGCGACGTGCTCGACGACCTGCTCACCGGCCTGCCGTTGGCGGAGATCCAGCAGGGCATCGCCTTGCGGCTGGAACGCATCTATCCCGAGATGCGCGTCGCCCTGCTGCTGGACGATCAGGGCGAGCACCTGCGCGTCGCCGCGGCGCCCAGCCTGCCGCCCGCCTTTCAGGCGGCGCTGGAGGGTGTCCCCCGCGGTCGCCACGACCAGGGCTGCTGTTCCGCCGTCACCGGCAATGCCCCCGTGTTCACCATCGACATCGAACTGGATCCGGCCTGGCAGGTCCTGCTGCCGGCAGCCCTGGCGGCGGGCATTCGCGGCGCCTGGGCACTGCCCCTGCAGGACGAGCAACAGCGCGCCGTGGGCGCGCTGGGGATCTACTATGGCGAGGCGCGGCTACCGGAGCCGGAGACCCAGACCCTGATCACCGAGTTCACCCGCCTGGCGGTGCTGGCCATTCGGCAACAGCGCGCCGTCCAGGCCCAGCGAGCCAGCGAAGCCCGCTACCGCAGCATCTTCGAACAGGCCTATACCGGCATCATGCTGAATGACTTGGACGGCCACTGGCTGAGCATCAATCATCACTTCTGCCAGATGCTCGGCTATTCGCAACCGGAATTGCTGCAACGCGACATCGCCTCGGTGACTCATCCGGAAGAGCGCGCCCTCGGCGCCGCGTTGCGGAAACAGCTGATCGATACCGGCCAGGATCGCTACACCCTGGAAAAGCGCTATCTGCATCGCAGCGGCCAGCCGGTGTGGGCCAACGTCACCACCCGGCTGATCCGCGATGATCAGGGTCTGCCGCAGTATTTCATCAGTACCGCTCAGGACATCACCCTGCGCAAACAGCAGGAGGAGAGCCTGCGCCAGGCTGCGGCGATGTTCGAGAACAGTCGCGATGGCCTGCTGCTGCTCGACGAACGTCGCTGGATCCTGGCGGTGAATCCGGCCTTCGCCCGGCTGCTGGGCGCCCAGGAGGGCACCCTGCTTGGCCAGCGTCTCGGGCTGCCCAGCGGAGGCCGGCAGGATCAGCGCTTCTATCGCGAGCTTTGGCGCACCGTACGCCGCGAGGGTCGCTGGGAAGGCGAGCTGCTCTGGCCTCGCCTGGATGGCAGCACCTTTCCGGCCTGGACCACCATCGACACCCTCTACCCCCGGGAAAGACGCCAATACACGGTCACGGTCAGCGATACCACCCGGCTGCGGGAGAGCGAGGCGCGCCTGAGCCACCTCGCCCACCACGATCCGCTGACCGACCTCCCCAACCGCCTGCTGGCGCGTACCCACCTCGAACATGCCCTGGCGCTCGCCGAGCCGCAGGAATACCTGGTCGCCGTGCTGATCCTCGACTTCGACCTCTTCCGCACGGTCAATGAAAGCCACGGCCATGCCCTGGGCGACGAGCTACTGGTGGAATTCGCCGCTCGCTTGCGCACCCTGCTCAGCGAGGACATCACCCTGGCTCGCATCGGCGGTGATGAGTACCTGGTCATCATCGAGCGCCTGGACCGCCCCGAATTCGCCGCCCAGATCGCCCAGGCGATGCTCGGCAAGCTGGAGCAGCCCTTCCACCTGGGCGACCACGACATCTACCTCAGCGCCAGCATCGGCATCAGTCTCTTCCCCGACGATGGCAGCACCGCCGACGACCTCATCCGCAATGCCGACACGGCCATGCACCAGGCCAAGGATCAGGGTCGCGATACCTTCCGCTTCTATACCCAGGCTCTCACCGAGCAGTCACGGCGCCGGTTGAATCTTGAATCGCGACTGCGCACGGCGCTCAAGCGCGGTGATTTCGTCCTGCATTACCAACCGCTGATGAGCGTGAGTTCGGCCCAGACCATCGGCGTGGAGGCCCTGGTGCGCTGGCTGGACCCGGAACTGGGGCTCATCCCGCCTACCGAGTTCATTCCCCTGGCCGAAGAGACCGGGCTCATCGTGCCGCTGGGCGACTGGATCATCGAAAGCGCCTGCCAGCAGATGCGCAGCTGGCTGGAGCAGGGGCTGGAACTGGAGACCCTGGCGATCAACATCTCGCCCCGGCAATTCGCCAAGCGTGACCTGGCCAGCACCATCTCTCGCGCCCTAGCGCGCAGTCGCCTGCCCGCCGAGAACCTGGAATTGGAGATCACCGAAGGCACCCTGATGGACAACGTCGAGGAAGCGCTAATGTCCCTGGCGACCCTCAAGACGCTCGGGGTGCGTATCGCCGTGGACGACTTTGGCACCGGCTACTCCTCGCTGGCCTACCTGCGCCGCTTTCCGCTCGACAAGCTCAAGATCGATCAGAGCTTCATGCACGAACTGCGCAGCGACAGTGGTACCCACAGCAGCCAGGCCATCGCCGCGGCCATCGTTGCCCTGGGCCAGGGCCTGGGCCTGGACGTCCTGGCCGAAGGGGTGGAGACCACCGAGCAATGGGACATCCTGCGCAAGCTGGGCTGCCAGCAGTGCCAGGGTTTCCTGTTCAGTCCGCCGTTGCCTCCCGAGGAGTTCGCCGCCTGGTATGCCGAGCGGCAACGCGCACGCGCCTAGCCAGCGGACTGACGAGTGTCACTGTTCTGCAATCAAAACCACTCTAGACTCGGGTTTCCACTTTTCGTCTGTCCCCGAGGGTATCAGCATGAAGATCGTGGTTCGTCCCCTGCGCAAGTCCACCACCAGTGCCTGGCAGGTCTGCATCGACAAGCAGGCCATTACCTTTCTTAGCGAAGCGGATGCCCGCAGTTACGTAGCGACTCTGGAGGCACGTATCGCCGCGCCCCACCCGCTGCCCCTGCGCGCGAGCGCACTCGGAGTCGCGGCTTCGCTCTAGCCACGACGACGTTCGTCTCTGCGTCACGCACCTTGCCCTGCTCAGGCGTTACCCGCCTGGGTAGAGCGCGGTGCACCTTCTTTCCAACGAGAATTCGGATAGCAGGCTATCGATAATGTAACTTTTGCGGCATCCGCCCCATCCTACCCCTAGCTCCCGCGTTCGCGGGGTCTCGTTGTCTGATGGATCTGGAACGCCCATGCTCGAACTCGCTGCTGCCTTCATCTGCTTCACCTCGCTGCTCACCTACCTCAACTTCCGCTTCATTGGCCTGCCACCCACCATCGGCGTCATGGTCATCGCGCTGATCTTCTCGGTCGGCCTGCAGAGCCTGTCCTGGCTGGGTTTTCCTGGTCTCGAGCACCGTATCGGCGAGTTGCTCGGGCAGATCGACTTCAACGACCTGCTGATGAACTGGATGCTCGGTTTCCTGCTGTTCGCCGGCGCCCTGCACGTCAATCTCAAGGACCTGCGCGACTACAGGTGGGCCATCGGTGGCCTGGCCACCCTGGGCGTGGTGATCTCCACGGTACTGATCGGTTACCTGACCTACTGGATCTTCGGCTGGCTGGGCTGGCACATCGACCTGCTCTACTGCCTGATCTTCGGTGCCCTGATCTCCCCCACCGACCCCATCGCCGTGCTCGGCATCCTCCGCTCGGCCGGCGCGCCCAAGTCGCTGGAAACCACCATCGTCGGCGAAGCACTGTTCAACGATGGCGTCGCCGTGGTGGTCTATTCGGTGCTGCTGGGGGTGATCCAGCTGGGCGAGACGCCCACGGTCAACGCCGCGCTCTGGCTGTTTCTCGAAGAAGCCGGCGGCGGCATCCTCTTTGGCCTGGTGATCGGCTTCATCTGCTACTGGCTGATGCTGAGCATCGAGCAGCACCAGATCGAGGTGATGCTGTCCCTGGCGCTGGTGATCGGCGGCTCGACCCTGGCCAGTCACCTGCACGTCTCCGGCCCCATCGCCATGGTGGTGGCCGGCCTGATCATCGGCAACCTGGGTCGCACCAAGGCCATGAACGATTTCACCCGGCGCTACCTGGACGGTTTCTGGGAATTGATCGACGAGATCCTCAACGCCCTGCTGTTCGCCCTGATCGGCATGGAGCTGCTGGTGTTGCCCTTCAGCTGGACCCACCTGGGCGCGGCGTTGCTGGTGACCCTGGCGATTCTCTTCGCCCGCTGGATCAGCGTGGCACCGGTGGTACTGCTGAGTCCGCACTGGCGCAACATGACCCGCGGCACGGCGCGCATCCTTACCTGGGGCGCCCTGCGCGGCGGTGTCTCCGTGGCCCTCGCCCTGAGCCTGCCAGCCGGTCCGGAACGGGATCTGATCCTGGCGCTGACCTATATCGTGGTACTGGTCTCCATCCTCGGCCAGGGCCTGACCATCGGCCGGGTGGTCAAGAGCGTGACCGGTGCCGCACCGGTCGCGCGCGACGAGCATCATTGAGCCCGGGAAACGAAAAACCCCGCCGTGGCGGGGTTTTTTGAGCAACAGCCAAGCGATCAGCGCGGCAGGTTGCGTCCGGAGAAGATCTCGCGCATCTCGTGCTTGAGACGCTGGGTGATCTGCTGGCGCTGTTCGGTCGAGAGGCTGCGGGAGGCGTCGCCGAACAGGTAGTTGTCCAGTTCGAATTCCTTGAGCAGCATCTTGGTGTGGAACAGGTTGTCCTGGTACACGTTCACGTCGACCATCTGATAGGCCGCGCGGGTATCCTCGGACAAGTAGTTCTGGATCGAATTGATCTCGTGGTCGATGAAGTGCTTGCGCCCTTCGATGTCGCGGGTGAAACCACGCACCCGGTAGTCCACGGTGACGATGTCCGAGTCGAACTGGTGGATCAGGTAGTTCAGGGCCTTGAGCGGGGAGATCACGCCACAGGTGGAGACGTCGATGTCGACGCGGAAGGTGGCGATGCCGTCATCCGGATGAATCTCCGGATAGGTGTGCACCGTGATGTGACTCTTGTCCAGGTGGCCCAGGATGGTCTCGCGCAACGGGCCGGGCGACTCCTCGATCTGGCTCTCGGTCGGCTCGACCGGTTGCTCGGAAATCAGGATGGTCACGCTGGCACCCTGGGGATCGTAGTCCTGGCGGGCGATGTTGAGGATGTTGGCCCCGATGATGTCGACCACGTCGGTCAGTATCTGGGTCAGACGCTCGGCGTCGTATTCCTCGTCGATGTACTGGACATAGGCCTGTTGATCTTCCGACGTCTCGGCATAGCAGATGTCGTAGATGTTGAAGCTCAAGGTCTTGGTCAGGTTGTTGAAACCATGAAGCCTGAGTTTGCTTTTCACGGTGGTAAAGCTCCCGTCGTGCGGTCTCTGACCGCGGTCCTGAATGCCCGTCAGTTGCGGATTGCGCAAGCTGCGTAGGGCGGCGAACACCTCTTCGCGATGGCGATTGGCTGTACTTGTCGGGGCATGCCCCTTAAGAGCGGCGCATTATGCAGATCGGCAGCGGCTGGGGCCAGAGTCTGCCGGGCTCAGGTGATGAATTGATGTCGGCGAGAAGGGGATGACGCGGGTAGCGACGCCTGAACGGGCGTCGCGGGCGAGGGATTCAGGCGAGTTCGACGAGTTCGTAGCTGTGGCTGATCTCGACGCCGGCGCGGCCAAGCATGATGGACGCCGAGCAGTATTTTTCCGCCGACAGCTCGATGGCGCGCTTGACCTGGGCTTCCTTGAGACCGCGCCCCTTGACCACGAACTTCAGGTGGATGCGGGTGAACACCTTGGGCTCGGTATCGGCGCGCTCGGCCTCAAGGAACGCCTCGCAGCTCTCCACCGGCTGCCGCGCCTTGCGCAGGATGCTGACCACGTCGTAGCTGGCGCAGCCGCCCAGACCGATCAGCACGGTCTCCATCGGCCGTACGCCCAGGTTGCGACCGCCGCTTTCCGGCGGGCCATCCATGACCACTACATGGCCACTGCCAGACTCGCCAAGGAACATGGCCTCGCCCGTCCACTGAATGCGCGCTTTCATCGCTTTCGTCCTACTTATATATGCAAATGGTGATCAGCTTAACATGCTGAATGGCGTAAACTGGGTACCAGTGTAGGGTTATTCAGCTCGCATTTAAGCTGCGCGTGTTCTTATCCGGTCTTTGAATTGGAACCGGCGCAGCCTGTGCATGCACCGGTTCGGACATCGGTGCCCCCGACTCAGGTTAGCTTTCAACCTCAGGAATCAGCATGGCCGCTATCATCCCTCCCGCGAAGTTACAGCACATCGACAAGCTGCTAGCGCATTGCTCGCGTCGTCGCTATACGGCAAAAACCACCATCATCTACGCTGGCGACAACAGCGAGAGCCTGTTCTTCATCCTCAAGGGATCGGTCACCATCCTCATCGAGGACGATGAAGGCCGCGAAATGATCATTGCCTATCTCAACGCTGGGGACTTCTTTGGCGAGATGGGTCTGTTTTCCAAGGAAGGTAGCGAACCCGAGCGCAGTGCCTGGGTACGCGCCCGTACCGAGTGCGAAGTCGCCGAGATCAGCTATGGCCAGTTCCGCGAACTGAGCCAGCATGATCCGGACATGCTCTTCTCCCTGGGCCGTCAGATGGCCGAGCGGCTGCGCCAGACCACCCGCAAGGTCGGCGACCTGGCCTTCCTCGACGTCACCGGTCGCGTAGCCCGCACCCTGCTCGACCTGTGCAAGCAGCCCGACGCCATGACCCACCCGGATGGCATGCAGATCAAGATCACCCGCCAGGAAATCGGCCGTATCGTCGGCTGCTCCCGCGAGATGGTCGGTCGCGTGCTGAAGTCCCTCGAAGAACAGGGTCTGGTCCACGTCAAGGGCAAGACCATGGTGGTGTTCGGCACCCGCTGACCCCCTTCGCGGCGCGCCTCCGTCAGCCGGCGGGGGCAGACGCCCCCGCCGGTCCCGGCATCAGACCTGGACCTGCTTTTCCACCTTCTCTACCCGCACCGTGGCTTTCTCGCCAACGGTCTTCTCGCCGTTACCCTTGGCCTTGGGCTCTCCCACGACGAAGTGGAATTCTTCGCCGTGCTTGACCGCGCCATAGAGCACCGCCTTCTCGATCAGCTCGGTACCGCGCAGATGCCGCAGCATCAGCGGATCGCAGCGCAGATCGCGATAGAGCGCCAGGCACAGCAGCGCCATGACCACCACGAAGGGTAGCGAGACCACGATGGTCAGATTCTGCAGGCCGTTCAGAGCCGCGCCCGGATTGCCCGGGTCGCCGATGGCCAGCATGATCGCCGCCACCGCGCCGGTGAGGGCGCCCCAGAAGATCACCGTACGCCGCGAGGGCTCGGTGGTACCGCGCTCGGACAAGGTACCCATCACCAGGGAAGCGGCATCGGCGCCAGACACGAAGAATATCGCCACCAGCACCATGACCAGCACCGAGGTCACCGAGGCCCAGGGATAGCTGGACAGCAGATCATAGAGGGCGAAGTTGCTGTTCACCGCGCCATCGACCAGAGTGAAGGCGCCCAGGCGCATGGCGTCGATGGCCGCGCCGCCGAAGATGACGAACCAGACCACGCTGACCAGGCTCGGCACCAGCAGCACGCCGGTGACGAACTGGCGGATGGTGCGGCCACGACTGATGCGGGCGATGAACATGCCGACGAAGGGCGTCCAGGAAATCCACCAGGCCCAGTAGAACACCGTCCAGCTGGACAGCCAGTTGCCCATGGCCTCACCGCCGCTGGCACTGGTGCGGGCCATCATCTCCGGCAGCAGGTCGATGTAGTCGCCAATGGCGGTAGGCAGCAGGTTGAGCATCAGCAGACTCGGGCCGACGATGAAGACGAACAGCGCCAGGGCCACCGCCAGCACCATGTTGGTGTTGGACAGCCACTGGATACCCTTCTCCACGCCCGACACGGCGGAGATGACGAAGGCGACCGTCAGCACGGTGATGATGCTGATGTAGAGCAGCTTGCCCGGCTGCTCGATCCAGCCGTTGTGTTCGAGGCCACCAGCGATCTGCAGGGCACCCAGGCCCAGGGAGGCGGCCGAACCGAACAGGGTGGCGAAGATCGCCATCATGTCGATGACGCGGCCGAGGGGGCCATTGGCATACTCGCCGATCAGCGGCCGGAAGGCGACCGAGATGAGCTGGCAGCGCCCCCGGCGATAGGTGCCATAGGCGATGGCCAGACCGACGACGGCGTAGATCGCCCAGGGATGCAGCGTCCAGTGGAACAGCGTGGTGGCCATGGCCACCTGCAGGGCGGCGCTGCTCTGCCCTGCCGCGCCGCCGGGCGGAGGATTGAGGTAATGCGAAAGCGGCTCGGCGACGCCAAAGAACATCAGACCGATACCCATCCCGGCGCTGAACATCATCGCCACCCACGACAGGGTGCGAAACTCCGGTTGTTCGTCGTCGCGTCCCAGGGGAATGCGTCCGTAGCGACTGGCAGCCAGCCAGATGACGAAGACCACGAAGCCAGTGGAAGTGAGCACGAACAGCCAGCCAAAGTGGGTGATTACCCAGCCTTGGGCGGTCGAGGCGCTGCTGGCCAGACTGACCTGATTGACGAATCCCCAGATCACGAAGGCGAGAGCCGCGATGCTGGTGATGCCGAAGACCACCCAATCGGTGGTCCCGGCAAGTCGACGATCACGCCGCGCCTCTTCGGTCCGAGAGGGATCGGTGACGCTAATATCAAGTGTTTCGCTTTTTTCTTCCGTTGCCATGGTTCTTGCTTGCCCTGGTTATGGATAGCCTGATGCGGCGGAGCCCGGCGCACCTCGCGATGGCCGACCGACTCCTCGACTCGCCACGGTTCAGCGGGTCGAAGGTCATTAACCGGGTTTAGCCGTCAGGAAACAAAGCCCCTCGTCGGCAGCGGGTACACGGAGGTCGTTCCCGCCGTTTGAGGTAGGCGCGAGTCGACTTGGGTCACCTTGCGGCATAAAAAAAGGCCTCGGTGTTCGCCACCGAGGCCTCGTTCAGGCGCCTGAACAGTCAGGCATCCATGAGCGGGAAGCGCCGGTCAGGGAAGAACAGCCGCTGCAGCTCCTGCCCTGGCTCGTCGGCGCGCATGAAGGCTTCGCCCACCAGGAAGGAACGCACCTCGTTGACCTCCATCAGCTCCACATCGGCGCGATTGAGAATGCCGCTTTCGGTGATCACCAGGCGATCCTGAGGAATGCGCGGCAGCAGCTCCAGCGTGGTCTCGAGACTGACTTCGAAGGTATGCAGGTTGCGGTTGTTGATGCCCACCAGCGGGGTGTCCAGCACCTTGAGCGCACGCTCCAGCTCGGCACCGTCGTGGACCTCGACCAGCACGTCCAGGCCGACAGCCTTGGCGGTGGCGGCCAATTCGCCCATCAGGCCATCGTCCAGCGCGGCGACGATCAGGAGGATGCAGTCGGCACCGATGGCCCGGGCTTCCACTACCTGAAAGGGATCGATGAGGAAGTCCTTGCGGATCACCGGCAGTTCGCAGGCGCCGCGGGCCTCCTGCAGGTAGGCGTTGCCGCCCTGGAAGAAATCGACGTCGGTGAGCACGCTCAGGCAGGTAGCCCCACCCAGGGCGTAGCTGCGGGCGATCTCGGCTGGCACGAAGTGTTCACGGATCACACCCTTGCTTGGCGACGCCTTCTTCACCTCGGCGATGACCGCCGCTTCCTTGCGTGCCACCTGGGTCTGCAGGGCGCGGGCGAAACCGCGTGGCGCATCGGCGGCCCGGGCCAGGGCCTCGAGTTCGGCCAGGCTGGTACGGGCCTTGAGCTGGGCGATTTCCTCGGCCTTGCGGGCCAGGATCTTCTGCAACACGGTTGGCACACTCACAGGCGACCCTCCTCTCGATAGACGGATGTGAAATGGGCGAGCTCATCCAGCTTTTCCCGGGCCAGGCCGCTGTAGAGCGCGTCGTGAGCCAAGAGTACCCCTTCATGCAGACTATGGGCGAGATCCGCGGCATAGAGCGCCGCGCCGGCGTTGAGCACGATCATGTCGGCGGCCTTTTGCCCGGCTTCGGTCTTGCGCCGACCGAGGGCATCGCGGATCAGCGCCAGGGAGGCCGCGGGGCTGTCCACGGTCAGGCCGACCAGGGTCTGGCTCTTGATGCCCAGGTCCTCCGGCAGCACCTGGTACTCGCTGATGCTGCCGTCCTTGAGCTCGGCCACCTGGGTCGCGGCGGCCAGGCTGAATTCGTCCAGGCCATCGCGGGAATGCACCACCAGCACATGCTGACTGCCCAGGCGCTGCAGCACCTCGGCCAGGGGCCGGCACAGCGCGGCGCTGAACACTCCGACCACCTGGTGACGGACACCGGCCGGATTGGTCAGCGGGCCAAGCATGTTGAACAGGGTGCGCAGCCCCAGCGAACGGCGCGGGCCGGCGGCATGGCGCATGGCACTGTGGTGCGACTGGGCGAACATGAAGCCGACGCCCACCTGCTCGACGCAGCGGGCGATCTGCGCAGGCGTCAGCTCCAGGTAGATGCCGGCCGCCTCCAGCAGATCGGCGCTGCCGCTCTTGCCGGAGACCGCACGATTACCGTGCTTGGCCACCTTGCCGCCTGCCGCCGCCACCACGAACACCGAGGCCGAGGAGACGTTGAAGATATTGGCGCCGTCGCCGCCGGTGCCTACCACGTCGACCACATGGTCGAGGCTCGGCAGCGCCACCGGGGTGACCAGTTCGCGCATCACGCTGACCGCGCCGCAGATCTCGTCGATGGTCTCGCTCTTGATGCGCATGCCCATGAGGAAGGCACCGATCTGCGCCTCGTCGGCGCCACCGGTCATGATCTGGCGCATCACCGCCTGCATCTCCGCCACGTTGAGGTCGAGTTGCCCGCTGATGCGATCCAGGGCTTGCTTGATGTCCATCTAACGACGCCCTCCCTGCTGCTGGAGAAAGTTGGCCAGCAGATCGTGGCCATGCTCCGTGAGGATGGACTCGGGGTGGAACTGCACCCCTTCGATCATGAATTCGCGGTGCCGCAGCCCCATGATCTCGTCCATGCTGCCGTCCGGATGCTGGGTCCAGGCGGTGATTTCCAGGCACTCGGGCAGGGTCTCGCGCTTGACCACCAGCGAGTGGTAGCGGGTCACGGTGAAGGGATTGGGCAGGCCGGCGAAGACGCCTTCGCCATTGTGATAGACCGGGCTGGTCTTGCCGTGCATCGGCTCGCGCGCCCGCACGACTTCACCGCCAAAGGCCTGACCCAGGCTCTGATGACCCAGGCAGACGCCCAGCACCGGCAGCTTGCCGGCGAAGCGCTCCAGGGTAGCCAGGGAGATACCCGCCTCGTTGGGCGTGCAGGGGCCAGGGGAGACGACGATGCGCTCCGGGGCCAGTTCCTCGATCGCCTCGACCGGCACCTCGTCGTTGCGTACCACCTTGACCTCGGCACCCAGCTCGCCCAGGTACTGCACCAGGTTGTAGGTGAAGGAATCGTAGTTATCCAGCATCAGCAACATGGCAGGCTCCTCAGACGGACTGTTCGGCAAGGGTGACGGCGCGGAACATGGCGCGACGCTTGTTGAGGGTCTCTTCCCACTCTGCCGCCGGCTGGGAGTCGGCGACGATGCCACCGCCCGCCTGCACGTGCAGCTCGCCGTCCTTGATCACCGCGGTGCGGATGGCGATGGCGGTGTCCATGTTGCCGTTCCAGGCCAGATAGCCCACGGCGCCGCCATAGATGCCACGCTTGACCGGCTCCAGTTCGTCGATGATCTCCATGGCGCGGATCTTTGGTGCTCCGGACAGGGTTCCGGCCGGCAGGATGGCGCGCAGGGCGTCCATGGCGCTCAGCTCGGGCTTGAGCCGGCCGGTGACGTTGCTGACGATGTGCATCACGTTGGAATAGCGCTCGATGACCATCTTCTCGGTGAGGCTCACGCTGCCGGTGGCGGATACCCGGCCCACGTCGTTGCGGCCCAGGTCGATCAGCATCAGGTGCTCGGCCAGCTCCTTGGCATCGGCCAGCAGATCGCGCTCCAGTGCCAGGTCGGCCTCCTCGGTGGCCCCGCGCGGGCGGGTACCGGCGATGGGGCGCACGGTGATCTCGCCGTCCTCTACCCGCACCAGCACCTCGGGCGAACTGCCGACCACGTGGAAATCACCAAAGTTGAAGAAATACATGTAGGGCGTGGGATTGAAGCAGCGCAGCGCCCGGTAGAGGTCGATGGGCGCCGCCTGGAAGTCGATGGTCATGCGCTGCGAGGGCACGACCTGCATGCAGTCGCCGGCCAGGATGTAAGCCTTGATCCGCTCAACGGCGTTCTCGTAGTCAGCCCGGCTGTAGCTGGAGCGAAACTCGGGCTCGCTGCCGGCACCTACTGCGGCGAAATCCAGCCCCAGCCGCGGGGTGATCGGCTGGCGGATACGCTCACGCAGCGCGGCCAGCCGGGCCTGGCCCTGCTCATAGGCCTCCGGCTGGCTGGGATCCACCAGCACGATGCAGTGCAGCTTGCCGGCGAGGTTGTCAAAGACCACCACCTCGTCCGACACCATCAACAGGATGTCCGGGGTGCCTAGCGGATCGGGATTGGGACTGGCGCCCAGGCGCTTTTCGACATAACGCACGCAGTCATAACCGAAGTAACCCACCAGACCGCCATCGAACTTGGGTAGGTTGGGCACAACCGGCACGCGATAGCGGGCCTTGAAGGCCTCGACGAAGGCCAGCGGATCCTCGACGGTGCAGGCTTCGAGCTGTTGCTCGCCCTCGTGCACGGTGACCTCGTAGCCACGAGCGCGCAGCAACGTGCGGCAGGGCAGGCCGATAATGGAATAGCGCCCCCACTTCTCGCCACCCTGCACCGATTCCAACAGATAGGAGTTGGGTGCATCGGCCAGCTTGAGATAGAGAGACAGCGGGGTGTCGAAGTCGGCCAGGGTTTCGAAGGCCAGGGGAATGCGGTTATAGCCTTGAGCGGCCAGGCGCAGGAAGTCGTCGCGGGTCATGATCAGCCTCGTGGCGAGGAAAACGAAAGGTCAAGTGCACAGCGCGCCGGTCTGATACCGGCCAGGACAAAGTCAGGCGCGCCAGCGCCAACGGGCCAGGGCCTTGATGACCTTCATCCATGCTCGCGAGGAGCCTGTGCGGGTGACCACCACGATGCGATCTCTTGCTCTTGGGGCGGGGATTGAAGGGCCACGTTAGCCTAGCCGGCCCGGCATGGCAACCGGCCGGCCATGTCGGCGTGCTAGATGAACAGCTCGCGCAGATCGTCGACGACCAGATCCGGCGCCTCGTTGGCAATGGGCTCGCCGTGGTTGTAGCCGTAGCTCAGGGCCACGCAGCGTACCCCGGCGGCGCGGGCGGCACGGATATCGTTGCGCGAGTCGCCGATGAACAGGGCGCGGTCGGCGGCCACCCCCGCCCGCTCCATCACCCACAGCAGGCCGGCCGGATCGGGTTTCTGCTGTGGCAGGGTATCGCCACCGACGATCCAGTCGAAATCGCCCAGGCCCATGTCCGCCAGCAGCGGCGCGACGAAGCGCTCCGGCTTGTTGGTGATCACCGCCAGGCGCACGCCCAGGGTGCGCAGCAGCGCCAGACTGTCCAGCACACCCGGATAGACGCGGGTCAGGGCATGACTGCCGCCATAGAGCTCCATGAACAGTGCTAGGGCGCTATCGGCAGCGGCATCGTCCACGGCGCCGTGCTCCATGCCATCGGCCAGGGCGCGGCGCACCAGCACCCGGGCGCCATTGCCGATCCACAGGCGCACCTTGTCCAGCCCCGCCGGCGCACGGTCCAGGCGTTCGAGCATGGCGTCCACCGCCGTGGCCAGATCGGGCGCGGAATCCAGCAGCGTGCCGTCGAGGTCGAACATCACCAGCGCGGGCGGATGCCCACCGCCGAGCTGCACCAGGGCGCTCATACCGACTGGGCCTTGGCCAGCTCGGCGCGCATCGCCTGGATCACCGCGGCGTAGTCCGCCTGGCCGAAGATGGCCGAGCCGGCAACGAAGGTGTCGGCGCCCGCGCGGGCGATCTCGCCGATGTTCTTGACGTTGACGCCGCCATCGATTTCCAGGCGGATCGGCCGGCCCGAGGCGTCGATCAGGGCACGCGCCTCGCGCAGCTTGTCCAGAGTGCCAGGAATGAATTTCTGGCCACCGAAGCCGGGGTTGACGCTCATCAGCAGCACCATGTCGACCTTGTCCATCACGTACTTGAGCACGTCCAGCGAAGTGGCCGGATTGAATACCAGGCCGGCCCGGCAGCCGCCATCCCTGATCAGCTGCAGCGAGCGGTCGATGTGCTCGGAGGCCTCGGGATGGAAGGTGATGTCGGTGGCGCCGGCCTCGATGAAGTCGCCGATGATGCGATCCACCGGCTTGACCATCAGGTGCACGTCGATGGGCGCGGTCACCCCGTAGTTGCGCAACGCCTTGCAGACCATGGGGCCGATGGTGAGGTTGGGCACATAGTGATTGTCCATCACGTCGAAATGGACCATGTCGGCACCGGCGGCGAGGACCTTGTCGACTTCCTCGCCCAGGCGGGCGAAATCGGCGGACAGGATCGAGGGAGCGATGGCGAAGGGTTGCATGGGATAGCCTCGGCGAAGGTTAAGTGGCGGCATTGTAACGGAGATCCGTATGGCGCTAAGGCGTTCCCGCTGCCCCGACGAGGCGAACGGCGGTAGGCTCGTCAGGGTCAACCGTCTCCTTTGAGGATTCCGCCCGATGTCGTTGCCTGCCCCTCTGCCGCTCTGCCTCCTCCTGCTGCTCGGCTTGACCACACCGGTCCTGGCCGAAGAGGCGCCCACGCCGGCGCCCCAGGCACCGACCGAAAGTCTGGCGCCAGCGTTGACGCGCAGCCAGGAGCAGCAACAGGCACTCATGCGGCAGCTGCCCGCCGAGCAGCAGAAGACCCTGCAGGCCGGCGACGAGTCCTTTCTTGCCCTGCTGCTACCCAGCGCCCGCGCCAAGACCGCCGGGACGGTGGTGCTGGTGCCGGGCGATGGCGAATCGGCCGACTGGCCCAATGTGATAGCCCCGGTGCGTCAGGAGCTGCCCACCTACGGGTGGCAGACCATCAGCCTCAGCCTGCCCGATCCCTATGACCCCGTGGTGGCGATCGAACGGGACACGGCTCCCGTGGACACCGACGCCCAGGCCAACAGCGAACAGAAGGCACCGCCGGTCACCGGCGGCAGTGGCACGGCGCCGGCCGCTCCAACGCAGGCCGAGGCGGGCAGTGGCGAGCCCGCTCAGGCAGCGGTCACGCCCGCCGACCCCGAAGCCGCGGCCAACGCCCAGACCGCCCGGGTGCTGGCGCGCATCGCCGCCGGTATCGATCTGGCGCTGCAACAGGGCGCCAATCCCATTGTGCTGGCCGGTCACGGGACCGGCGCCTACTGGGCGGCGCGCTACCTGGCGGAAAAGGAGCCAGCCGAGGTCAAGCAACTGGTACTCATCGATGCCCGCGCGCCGCAGGGTATGCCGCCGCGACTGGACGCCACCATGGGCAAGACCGACCTGCAGATCGCCGATCTGGTGCACGCCCCCGGCCAGCCGGCGCAGCAGCGCAAGGAGCGCGCGGCGCAAAAGGCCAACAAGGGCTATCGGCAGATCGAATTGCCGGTCATCCCGGGCGACCGGGCGGCGGAGCAGGAGCAGACCGTTCGCCGCCTGCGCGCCTGGCTGGAACGCCTGCCGTCGGCCCCTAGCGAAAGCCCCGCCGCTTCTTGATCACCTGGTAGGCAGCGTGCAACTCGGCGGTACGCTGGGCAGCGGCATAGACCGCCGACTGGCCCGCTCCGGCACCGGCCTTCTTGTCGGGATGGTGACGCGAGAGCAACCGGCGATAGGCCTGCTTGACCGTGGCCGCGTCGGCATCGTCGGTGACGCCGAGCAATTGCAGGGCCTTGCGGTATTTTTCTTCGTTGCTGGGCTGCCGCGGCGCCGCCTGCACGGGCGGCTGCAGGGCCAGTACCTGGGCTTCGGCCAGGCCCATCGCCTGCCCCCAGCCCAGGATTTCATCGCGATCACCGGGACGTACGCTGCCGCTGATCCAGACCATGCGCCAGCAGGCCCGCAGAATCAGCTCACTGCGCTCGCTGAGTCGTTGCAGGTCTGCCGCTGACGGCAGGGTGCCACCCTTGCCCTGCTCGAAGGCGGCGATGGCTTTCTTGCGGTCGTCCGCCCCCAGCCCCAGCCGTTCGATCTCGCCTTCGGCCTGGCGGATATGGGCGGTAAGTACCCGGCCACCACGCTTGGCCAGGCGCCCGAGCATCTGGAATTGCGCCTGGTGCTCGAAGCGGCCAGGGCGTCCCTGCCAGCGCGCCTTCCAGCCCGCCAGGGAGGTCAGCCCCAGCTGGCGCTCGCCGGCATGGGCAAGCAACGCCACCAGCAGGGCGCCAGGAATACTGGCCACCGCCCAACCGGCCAGGAAACCCAGCAGCGTCAGCGGCCAGAACCAGAGCTTCAAGAAGCCATCCCGAACAGCTGCTCCGCCTCGGCCAGGCGTTCCAGAGTGCCTACGTCCACCCAGCGTCCCGCCAACCGCTGGCCCGAGACCTGCCCGGCGACAATAGCCGGTCGCAGCACATCGACCAGCTTGAAGGCTCCTGCCGTGCAGTCGGAGAAGAGCTGCGGGTGCAGCACGGCGATGCCGCTGTAGGTGAGCTTTTCCGAGGCCTCCAGGGTGATCTGCCCATCCACCAAGCCGAAATCGCCGCTGGGGTGATGAACGGGATTGTCGACCAGCACCAGGTGCGCCAGGCAGCCGGCGGGCAGTGCCAGGACCGCGAAATCGACATCGGTGCGGATGTCGCCATTGATCAGCATGAAGGGTTCACTACCCAGCAATGGCAGCGCCCGAAAGATACCGCCCCCGGTCTCCAGCGGCTCACCTTCGGCGGAAAAGCGAATGGAGACACCCAAGCGACTGCCGTCGCCCAGGACGGCTTCCAACTGGTCGCCCAGCCAGGCGTGGTTGATCACCAAGTCGTTGATACCGGCGGCGGCCAGCGCCTGGATATGGTGCTCGATGAGCGGGCGACCGTTCACTTCGATCAGCGGCTTGGGGCGCGTCAGCGTCAGCGGACGCATCCGTTCGCCCTTGCCCGCCGCCAGGATCATGGCCTTCATGGATGGGCTCGCTCGGCGTGCAACTCGTCCAGCAGGGCGCCCAGGTCGGCGAGCTCGGGCCGGCGAGCCACCACGGTGCGGATATAGGCCAGAAAGCGGGGCGTGTCGGCGACGTAGCGTGGCTTGCCGTCGCGGTGCCAGATGCGGGCGAAGATACCCATCACCTTGAGATGGCGCTGTACCCCCATCAGGTCCGAGGCCCGCTGGAAGTCGGCGAAGTCGGCCTGCACCGGTATCCCGGCAGCCCGTGCCTGCTCCCAATAACCCAGCAGCCAGCGCTGGACCAACGGCTCCGGCCAGCTCAGGAAGGCGTCCTTGAACAGACTGGTGATGTCATAGGTGACCGGCCCCATGACGGCGTCCTGGAAGTCCAGTACGCCCGGATTGGGCGTGCTGAGCATCAGGTTGCGCGGCATGAAGTCCCGATGGACCAGCACCTGGGGCTGCGCCAGGGCACTGTCGATCAGCAGCCGGCAGACGGCCTGCCAGCGTTCGAGTTGAGAGGCACTCAAGGTCAGGTCCAGTTCACGGCCGACATACCACTCCGGAAACAGTCCCAGCTCGCGGGCAAGCAGAGCCTCATCGTAGAGCGGCAGGCTGCCGTTCGTCGGCTGCTTGCGCTGGAAAGCCAGGAGCGCGTCGATGGCCGCCTGGAAATACTCGTCGGCATTCGTCGCGTTGATCACCTCCAGGTAGGTAAGCTGGCCGAGGTCGCTCAGCAGCAGGAACCCCCGTTCCAGATCCTGGGCCAGGATGCGCGGTACATGGACCCCGGCGGCGTCCAGCAGGCCCGCCACCTGGACGAACGGACGGCAGTCCTCCTGCGGCGGCGGCGCATCCATCACGATCAGGCTGCGCCCTTCGCCCGCCCAGCGGAAATAACGGCGAAAGCTGGCATCGCTGCTGGCCGCGGTCAGGGTGCCCACGGGCACCTCGCCCCAGGCCTGCGCCCGGAAAATTTCCGGTAAAACGGTAGTCAGCCAGTCTTCTATCTGGTTCAAGCGAACATCTTCAGTCATTTGCAGCGGATCCCCCGGCCCTAGCCGATGCGCAGGTCATGTTTTATTATCCGCTATCTTTTTGAGCCCATCGAGAGGCCGCGGCCCCTTAATGGCCGGCGTGCAGGACGACTTTAAGGATGGCCGTGAAAACCCCCGCGTTTCGCAGAAAATTTCCCCTCTTGGTAACCGGCAGCCTGCTCGCCATGCAGCCGGTCACCGCCCTCATCGCCGCGCCCGCCGAGCAGTTCAGCTGCAGCGCCGGGGCCGGCGGTGGCTGGTCGTGCAACACCCAGGCGCCAACGGCGGCCATTCCGCCCCGCCCCAGCCAGGGTGAGACCCAGGGCGTCGCGGCGCAGCCCGCTGCGCGCAAGGGCGACGATGCCGTCCTGGTGACCGAGAGCAAGGGTCGCGCCCTCAAGTCCCGCAGCGCCGACTACAGCCACCTGGACTGGGTCCCGCGCGACCAGCTGACCCCGGCCCAATTGGCCGAGACCGGTCCCTACTGCAGCGGCGCCTATGTCGAGCCGCAGCGTCCGGGCATGTACGACGACACCCCGACTGCCAAGGCTCCGACCTACGTCTCCGCCAAGACCTCGCGCTACGAGCAGGAGCAGCAGGTCGCCACCCTCGCCGGTGACGTGGTCTTGCGCCAGGGCGGCATGCAGGTGGAGTCCCAGGAGGCCAACCTGCACCAGCTGGAGAATCGCGGCGAGCTCAAGGGCAACGTCAAATTCCGCGACAACGGCCTGCTGATGGTCGGCGACAAGGCCGACATGCAGCTGGACAACGGCCAGGTCCAGGTCGACAACGCCGAATTCGTCATGCACCAGAGCCGGGCCCGCGGCAGCGCGCTCTACGCCAAGCGCGGCGACGACGCCATCATCCGCCTCAAGGATGGCACCTACACCACCTGCGAACCGGGCAGCAACGCCTGGCAGGTCAAGGGCAATACCGTCACCCTGAATCCGGCCACCGGCCTGGGCTATGCGACCAATGCCACCCTGCGGGTGAAGGACATTCCGGTCCTCTACACGCCGTTCATCTATTTCCCGATCGACGACCGTCGGCAGTCCGGTTTCCTGGCGCCCTCGATCAGTACGTCCAGCGACACCGGCTTCGCGATCACCACGCCCTACTACTTCAACCTGGCGCCCAACTACGATGCCACCCTCTATCCGCGCTACATGGCCAAGCACGGCCTGCAGACCGAGGGTGAGTTCCGCTACCTGACCCACAGCAGCGAAGGCCAGGTGTACGGCTCCTACCTCAAGGACACCGACCCGGAGCATGAGGGCGAACCGGAAGCCACCGACAGCCGCTGGCTGTACGGCTGGAAGAATCGCAGCGGACTGGATGCGCGTTTGATGGCCGAGGTGGACTACACCCGCATCAGCGATCCTTACTACTTCCAGGACCTGGAAACTGACCTCGGCATCAACAAGCCGACCTACGTCAACCAGCAGGGTCGCCTGACCTACCGTGGCGATACCTTCGTCGCCGGCCTCAATGCCCAGGCCTACCAGCTGGCCACCGTCTCCGACGTGACACCCTACAACCGCCTGCCGCAGTTGACCCTGAGCGGTGCCCTGCCCTACAACCCGGGCGGCCTGGACTTCACCTACGACACCGAGGCGGTGCGCTTCACCCGCAGCTTCGACGACAATACCTACTTCGACCTGGATGACAACGGCAACCGCACCAACGTGCGCAACCGCCCCGACGTCAACCTCTTCGGCCTGACCCGTGCCGAAGGCAATCGCTACCATGTCGAGCCAGGCATCGCGCGGCCAATGACCGCCTCTTGGGGCTTCCTGACGCCCTCGTTGCGCTATGCCTACACCCGCTATGACCTGGATCTGGACAGCACCGGTCAGAGTGATTTGAACTCGCCGCTGGTTGGCGGTGGCCGCCGCGCCTCAGCCGGCTCCAGCGTGACCAGTTTCAACGACAGCCCCACCCGTTCGGTCCCCATCTTCAGCCTCGATGGCGGCCTGTACTTCGACCGTACCTCGAATCTGTTCGGCGAAGGTGGCAAGCAGACCTTCGAACCCCGCGCCAAGTACCTCTATGTACCCAACCGCGACCAGGACGACCTGCCGGTATTCGATACCGGTGAATACACCTTCAGCTACAGCTCGCTGTGGCGCGACAACCGCTTCACCGGTCGCGACCGTATCGGCGATGCCAACCAGCTGGCTCTGGGTGCAACCAGCCGCTTCATCGAGCCCAATGGCTTCGAACGGGCCAATGTAAGCTTTGGCCAGCTGTTCTACTTCCGCGATCGTGACGTGCAGCTGCCCGGCCTGACCAAGGACGACCTGGCCTACGCCCGCAGCCTCGGGCAGAACATCGACAATCCCCAGGCCACCACCTCCCGCTCGCCCTATGCCCTGGCCGGCATGTATCGCTTCAACCGCGACTGGCGTGTGAACGGCGAATTCAACTGGGATCCGGCCCTGCACCAGACCGACTCCGGCAGCGTGATGTTCCACTATCAGCCGGAAGCCGAGCCGGGCAAGATCCTCAACGTCGGCTATCGCTATCGTGACAATGTCCGGGTGTTTGATCCCACCCTTGGCCGCTTCACCTACAACAGCGAAGACTACAAGGTCGACCAGCACGACATCTCCTTCATCTGGCCGATCGTGCCCCAGTGGTCCGCCATTGCCCGTTGGCAGTTCGACTACAACAAGAGCCGTACCCTGGAAGCCTTTGGTGGCTTCGAGTACGACAACTGCTGCTGGAAGCTGCGCCTGATCAGCCGCTACTGGCTCAAGAGCGAAGACGACGTCTTCTACACCGCCCAGAGCTCCGAAGCCGATCGCGGGATCTTCCTGCAGATCGTGCTCAAGGGACTCGGCAACGTCTTCGGCGGCAAGACCGAAGGCTTCCTGGACAGAGGCATTCAAGGCTATCGTGAACGTGAAGACCAAGCTATGTAACGCCCTGCGCCCGCTCGCCCTGGGCGCGGCGCTCGCCCTCACCCCTCTGGCTCAGGCTGCCGTGGTACCGCTGGACAAGGTCGTGGCCATCGTCGACAACGACGTGGTCATGCAGAGCCAGCTCGATCAGCGACTCAACGAGGTCAAGCAGAACATCACCCGCCGCGGCGCCGCGGCGCCGCCGGAAAGCGAGCTGCGTCAGCAGGTGCTGGAACGCCTGATCCTGGAAGACATCCAGATGCAGCTGGCCGGACGCATGGGCGTGAAGATCTCCGACGAGGAGCTCAACCAGGCCGTGGCCACCATCGCCCAGCGCAATGGCCTGAGTGTGGCTGAATTCCGCCAGGCCCTGGCTCGCGACGGTCTCTCCTACGACGCCGCCCGCGAGCAGGTCCGTCGCGAGATGATGATCAGTCGGGTACGCCAGCGCCAGGTCGGCCAGCGAGTACAGGTTACCCAGCAGGAAGTGCAGAACTTCCTCGCGTCCGACCTCGGCAAGCTGCAGCTGTCCGAAGAGTATCGCCTGGCCAATATCCTGATCCCGGCAGCCGACAACGCCGGCACTGCCGGTCTCGATGCCGCCGCACGCCAAGCCCAGGACACCTACAACCAGCTACGCCAGGGCGCCGACTTCAACCAGCTGGCCATCGCCCGCTCGGCCGGCGACAACGCCCTCGACGGCGGCGAGATCGGCTGGCGCAAGGCCGCTCAGCTGCCCCCGCCCTTCGATCGCCTGATCGGTAGCGTCGGTGTCGGCGGCATCACCCAGCCCGTGCGGGTCCCCGGTGGCTTCGTGATCCTCAAGGTGGAAGAGAAGCGCGGTGGCGAGGCGAGCATCGTCGATGAGGTGCATGTGCGCCACATCCTGCTCAAGCCCAATGCCGTGCGCAGCGATGCCGAGACCCAGCGACTGGCCGCACGCCTGCGCGAGCGCATCCAGAACGGCGAAAGCTTCGCCACCCTGGCCAAGAGCTTCTCGGAAGATCCGGGCTCGGCGCTCAATGGCGGCGACCTGGGCTGGATCAACCCGGAATCCCTGGTACCGGAATTCCGCGAGGTCATGAACAGCGCTCCGGTCAACCAGCTGTCGCAACCCTTCCACACGCCGTTCGGCTGGCACATCCTGGAAGTCCTCGGGCGTCGGGCCACCGACAACACCCAGCAGGCGCGCGAACAGCAGGCCTTGAATCTCCTGCGCAGTCGCAAGTACGACCAGGAGCTGCAGACCTGGTTGCGCCAGATCCGCGACGAAGCCTACGTCGAGATCAAGCAGTAACCCCGAGGCCGCAGGTACCCCCTGCGGCCTTTCTGTTTCCGGAGCTGTGCATGGCCCTGCGCTTCGCCCTCACCCCCGGTGAACCCGCCGGTATCGGTCCCGACCTCTGCCTGCTGCTGGCCCGGGAGGCTCAGCCCTACCCCCTGATCGCCATTGCCAGCCGCGCCCTGCTGACCGCACGCGCCGTCGAACTGGAACTCTCCATCGACCTGCTCGAGGTGGCGCCGGCGGCTTGGCCGGAAACGCCAGCACCGGCGGGTACCCTCTATGTCTGGGATACCCCGCTGGGTGCGCCTGTCGTCACGGGCCAGCTCGATACCGCCAACGCCCGTTATGTGCTGCAGACCCTGACCCGCGCCGGCCAGGGCTGCCTGGACGGCACCTTCGCCGGCATGATCACCGCACCGGTGCACAAGGGCGTGATCAACGACGGCGGCGTGGCCTTTTCCGGCCATACCGAATTCCTCGCCGAGCTGACCAAGACCCCTCAGGTGGTGATGCTGCTGGCGACCGCCGGACTGAGGGTCGCCCTGGTCACCACCCACCTGCCGCTACGCGAGGTGGCCGATGCCATCGATCGCCAGACGCTGCTCCAGGTCACCCGCATCCTGCACGACGACCTGCAACGCTATTTCGGCGTCGCCCAACCCCGCATCCTGGTCTGCGGCCTCAACCCCCATGCCGGCGAAGGCGGTCACCTGGGCCGCGAAGAGATCGAGATCATCGAGCCGGCACTGGACAGCCTGCGCGCCGAGGGCCTCGACCTCGTCGGGCCGCTGCCTGCCGATACCCTCTTCACCCCCAAGCACCTCGATCACTGCGATGCGGTCCTGGCCATGTATCACGACCAGGGCCTGCCAGTACTCAAGCACAAGGGTTTCGGCGCCGCGGTCAATGTGACCCTGGGCCTGCCGATCATTCGCACCTCGGTCGATCACGGTACCGCCCTGGACCTGGCCGGCAGCGGACGGATCGATACCGGCAGCCTGAAGGTCGCTCTCGACACCGCCTACGCCATGGCGGGCCATCGCCGTTCGGTGACCTAAGCGCCTGTTCATGGCGTCGCGAGCCAAAGCCGAAAGGCCGAGGCCGCACCCGCGGAAAGACTCAAGGAAGCGGAGCGGACGCGCATGCGAGTTCATGCGTGGTAAAGGGTATTGCGGCAGGGCCACCTAGGCGGGGCTGATCCCCCAGAGGCTTTTCAACACCGCCTGGCCGACGCGCAGCAGGTTATGAAGAGGCTCCGAGCGCTCCGGAGGTGGCCAAGGGTCTGCTAAACTGGTGGGTCTTTGCCGTCCTGAAATCGCAGGCCCTGCGCCTGCGCCGGAGCACCAGATGACCGAGCTCTACCAACACCGCGCCCGCAAGAGGTTCGGCCAGAATTTCCTGCACGACGCCGGGGTGATCCATCGCATCCTGCGCGCCATCCATGGGCGGCCCGGCGAGCGGCTGCTGGAGATCGGCCCGGGCCAGGGTGCCCTGACCGAGGGCCTGCTGACCAGCGGAGCCCAGCTCGACGTCATCGAACTGGACCAGGACCTGATCCCGCTGCTCAAGCTCAAGTTCGGTCTCAACCCGCTGTTCACCCTGCACCAGGGCGACGCCATGAAGTACGATCTCTCCAGCATCGCCGCAGGCGATCGGCTAAGGGTCGTGGGCAATCTGCCCTACAACATCTCCACGCCGCTTATCTTCCACCTGCTCAGCTTCGCCGACATCATCGCCGACATGCATTTCATGTTGCAAAAGGAAGTGGTGGAACGCCTGGCCGCGGTGCCTGGCAATGGCGACTGGGGCCGGTTGTCGATCATGGTGCAGTACCACTGCCGCGTGGAGCACCTGTTCAACGTCGGTCCAGGCGCCTTCAATCCACCGCCAAAGGTGGACTCGGCCATCGTCCGCCTGGTGCCCCATACCGAAAGACCCCATGTGGCCCGCGATCCAGCCCTGCTCGAACGCGTCGTCCGCGAAGCCTTCGGCCAGCGGCGCAAGACACTCAGGAACACCCTCAAGGGCACCCTGGACAGCGCCGCCATCGAAGCCGCCGACGTCGATCCGGGACTGCGTCCCGAGCAGCTGGACCTGGCAGCCTATGTGCGTCTGGCCAATCAGCTGGCGTCTAACTGACGCCCTTTCATCCCGCCTCTGCAGAGATCCTTTTCGTGACCGAGCCCGATCCGCGCTACCTCATCACCGTGCAGGTCACCACCCGCTACCTGCCTGAACAGTCCAGCGCCAGCCAGGAGCGCTACGCCTTCGCCTACGACGTGAGCATCCGCAACGACGGTCAGCTGCCGGCGCAGCTGCTCAGCCGTCACTGGATCATCACCGATGGCAATGGCGAGGCGCAGGAAGTCCGCGGGCCCGGTGTGGTCGGTGAACAACCGCTGATCGCGCCAGGCGAGACCCATAGCTATTCCAGCGGCACCCTGATGCCGACCCAGGTGGGCAGCATGAGGGGCAGCTACCAGATGGTCGCCAGTGACGGCCACAGCTTCGAGGCCGCCATTCCCACTTTCCGCCTGGCCGTACCCGGCTCGCTACACTAGGTTGGTGTTTCAGACGGGACCTACACAGGTTCGGCAGCGCTTTTTCAGTCCGAGCTGCGTTGCCACGCCATAGCCTTGCCATGACGCGTCGCCAGGTCCAGACCAGAAAATCACTCGCCAACTCTTGCGCGAACTTCTAACCCCCACACCAGGAGTCCCGATGACGCTGTACGCCGTTGGCGACCTGCAAGGTTGCCTCGACCCGCTCAAGTGTCTGCTCGACGAGGTCCGCTTCGATCCCGCCAAGGACCGCCTCTGGCTGGTGGGTGACCTGGTCAATCGCGGACCGCAATCCCTGGAAACCCTGAGATACCTTTACGCCATGCGCGACTCGGTAATCAGTGTCCTGGGCAATCACGACCTACACCTGCTGGCGGTCGCCTTCGGCGGCGCCAAGCTGAAGAAGCAGGACACCCTGAGCGACATCCTCGCCGCGCCCGACCGCGATGAACTATTGTTCTGGCTGCGCCAGCTGCCGCTGATCCAGCACGACGCCGAGCGCAATTGCGTACTCGTCCACGCCGGCCTGCCGCCACAGTGGACGCTGGCCCAGGCGCTGAGCCTGGCCGGCGAGGTAGAGGCCGTGTTGCGCGATGAAGCGGCGTACGTACCCTTTCTGGAACAGATGTATGGCAATGAGCCGACGCTCTGGCAAGATGATCTCGAGGGCCAGGACCGCCTTCGCCTGATCACCAATTACCTGACGCGTATGAGATTCTGCAGCCCGGAAGGGCGTCTGGAGTTCAAGAGCAAGGAAGGCCTGGACAGTGCGCCGGCCGGCTTCGCCCCCTGGTTCAGCCATGGCCATCGCTTGACTCGAGACGTGTGGATTCTGTTCGGCCATTGGGCCGCGCTCAAGGGGCAATGCGCTGCGCCCAATGTCGAGGCGCTCGACAGCGGCTGCGTCTGGGGCGGCGACATGACTCTACTCGACGTCGACGGCAACCGCCGTCATCTCTGCAGTTGCAAGGAGAAGAAATGAGCGAATTCACCTGTATCTCCCCCGAACGGGCCTTGGAACTGCGCAGTGAGGGCGCCCGGATCGTCGACATCCGCGATCCGCACAGCTACGCCACCCTGCACGTCGCCGGTGCCCAGCGGGTCGACAACCAGAACATCCACGACTTCATCGCCGCCGCGGATCTGGACGCGCCGCTGCTGGTGTTCTGCTACCACGGCCATTCCAGCCAAAGCGCGGCGGCCTTCTTTGCCGGCCAAGGCTTCAGCCAGGTCTACAGCGTCGACGGCGGCTTCGAAAACTGGCGCACCCTCTATCCCGAGCAGACCGAAAGCGGGCAAGCCGTTTAACACAGCGGGTTGACGCTGTCGTTACAAGAATAAACCGAATTGACTCTTCCACATCTCGCAGATAGGACTATTCTGGAATCAGGCCCTCCGGAAACGGCGGGCTCGATAACCGGCTTTGGACCATCGGTGTAACCACTGGAGATTCGGGGGAATTCCAGGGGGACCGTTTCCATCGGTCTCCTCGTGCGTCTCTCGAAACCCAACCCTACTTCTGCAGGCGTGAAGGATCGATTAGGCAAGACGACCGCGAAGGTATTAGAGACGTTATCTTTCGTCGCCCGGCATGACCGCTCCCCACCGGCAGCAAGGCAAGGCTCCAGGCATCGATTCCAAGCTGGTCCAGGGTATCCAGCGAGGAGACGTCATGAGCATTTTCAGTCACTTCCAGGGGCGTTTCGAAGCGACTCGCCAGGAAGAGTATTCCCTTCAGGAATACCTTGAGATCTGCAAGAAGGATCGTACCGCCTTTGCCAGTGCCGCCGAGCGCATGCTCATGGCCATCGGCGAACCCGAACTGGTGGACACCACCAGTGACTCACGCCTATCACGCATCTTTTCCAACAAGGTCATCCGCCGCTACCCGGCCTTTGCCGACTTCCATGGCATGGAAGACTGCATCGAGCAGATCGTGTCCTACTTCCGCCATGCGGCGCAGGGTCTGGAAGAGAAGAAGCAGATCCTTTATCTGCTTGGCCCGGTGGGCGGCGGCAAGTCGTCCCTCGCAGAAAAACTCAAGCACCTGATCGAGAAGGTCCCCTTCTACGCCATCAAGGGCTCGCCGGTGTTCGAATCGCCCCTGGGGCTGTTCAACCCCGACGAGGACGGCCAGATCCTCGAAGAGGACTACGGCATCCCCCGCCATTACCTGCGCAGCATCATGTCGCCCTGGGCGGCCAAGCGCCTGCAGGAATTCGGCGGCGACATCAGCAAGTTCCGGGTGGTCAAGCTCTACCCTTCCATCCTCAATCAGATCGCCATCGCCAAGACCGAACCGGGCGACGAGAACAACCAGGACATCTCCGCCCTGGTGGGCAAGGTGGACATCCGCAAACTGGAGGAATACCCGCAGAACGATGCGGACGCCTACAGCTATTCCGGCGCCCTGTGCCGTGCCAACCAGGGCATGATGGAATTCGTGGAGATGTTCAAGGCCCCGATCAAGGTCCTGCACCCGCTGCTGACCGCGACCCAGGAAGGCAACTACAACAGCACCGAGGGCCTCGGCGCCCTGCCCTACAGCGGCATCATCCTGGCCCACTCCAACGAATCCGAGTGGCACACCTTCCGCAACAACAAGAACAACGAAGCCTTCATCGACCGGATCTACATCGTCAAGGTGCCCTACTGCCTGCGCGTCTCCGACGAGATCCATATCTACGACAAGTTGCTGGTCAACAGCTCCCTGGCCAACGCCCACTGCGCGCCGGACACCCTCAAGATGCTGGCCCAGTTCTCCGTGCTCTCGCGTCTCAAGGAGCCGGAAAATTCCAACATCTATTCGAAGATGCGCGTCTACGACGGCGAAAACCTCAAGGACACCGATCCCAAGGCCAAGTCGATCCAGGAATACCGCGACAGCGCGGGCGTCGACGAAGGCATGAACGGCCTGTCCACGCGCTTCGCCTTCAAGATCCTCTCGCGAGTGTTTAACTTCGACGCCAACGAGATCGCCGCCAACCCGGTGCACCTGCTCTACGTGCTGGAGCAGCAGATCGAAGCCGAGCAGTTCCCGGCCGAGACCCGCGAACGCTACATGAGATTCATCAAGGAATACCTGGCGCCGCGCTACGTGGAGTTCATCGGCAAGGAGATCCAGACCGCCTATCTCGAGTCCTACAGCGAGTACGGCCAGAACATCTTCGACCGCTACGTGCTCTATGCGGACTTCTGGATCCAGGACCAGGAATACCGCGACCCGGAAACCGGCGAGATCCTCAATCGCGCCTCCCTCAACGAGGAGTTGGAGAAGATCGAGAAGCCGGCCGGCATCAGCAATCCGAAGGATTTCCGTAACGAGATCGTCAACTTCGTGTTGCGCGCCCGGGCCAACAATAACGGCAAGAATCCGAGCTGGCTGTCGTACGAGAAGCTGCGGGCGGTGATCGAGAAGAAGATGTTCTCCAACACCGAGGAGCTCCTGCCGGTCATCAGCTTCAATGCCAAGGCCAGCAAGGAAGACCAGCAGAAGCACAGCGACTTCGTGACCCGCATGGTAGAGCGTGGGTACACCGAGAAGCAGGTGCGACTGCTGTCCGAGTGGTATTCACGGGTACGCAAGTCGCAGTAAGGCAGCCTGAGGCTGAACCCGCGACGACGCGCCAGCCGCGTCGTCGTGGCGTCCTGCAATAGCCCGGAGGGCCTGTATGAGTTATGTCATCGACCGGCGTCTAAACGGCAAGAACAAGAGCACGGTGAACCGCACGCGTTTCCTGCGGCGTTACCGTGAGCACATCAAGAAGGCGGTCGAGGAAGCCGTGAGCCGGCGCTCCATCACCGACATGGAACACGGCGAGCAGATCAGCATTCCTGCTCGCGATATTGACGAGCCCGCCCTTTATCAGGGCAAGGGCGGACGCCAGACCATCGTCCATCCGGGCAACAAAGAATTCGTCAGCGGCGAACGCATCCCGCGCCCCCAGGGCGGTGGTGGTGGTCAGGGCCAGGGCAAGGCCAGCAACAGCGGCGAAGGCATGGACGAATTCGCCTTCCAGATCACCCAGGACGAGTTCCTCGACTTCATGTTCGAAGACCTGGAGCTGCCCAATCTGGTCAAGAAGCAACTGACCGGCACCGACACCTTCAAGACGGTACGCGCCGGCATCAGCAACGAAGGCAATCCGGCCCGCATCAACATCATCCGCACCCTGCGCGCCTCCCATGCCCGGCGCATCGCCCTCTCCGGCGGCAGCCGCAACAAGCTGCGCGAAGCCAAGGCGGAACTGGCGCGGCTGCGCGTGGAGGAACCCGACAACCTGGGCGACATCCAGGCGCTGGAGGTCGAGATCGAGCGACTGCGCGCGCGCATCGACAAGGTGCCCTTCCTAGACACCTTCGACCTCAAGTACAACCTGCTTTCCAAGCAGCCCAGCCCCAGCTCCAAGGCGGTGATGTTCTGCCTGATGGACGTCTCCGGCTCCATGACACAGGCCACCAAGGACATCGCCAAGCGCTTCTACATCCTGCTCTACCTGTTTCTCAAGCGGAATTACGAGCGCATCGAGGTGGTGTTCATCCGCCACCACACCAGCGCCAAGGAAGTGGACGAGGAAGAGTTCTTCTACTCCCGCGAAACCGGCGGCACCATCGTCTCTAGCGCCCTCAAGCTCATGCAGGAAGTCATGGCCGAGCGCTACCCGGTCAACGAGTGGAATCTCTATGCTGCCCAAGCATCCGACGGCGATAACTGGAATGACGACTCGCCCATCTGCCGGGAGATCCTGACCAAGCAGATCCTGCCCTTCATGCAGTACTACACCTACGTGGAGATCACCCCGCGCGAACACCAGGCGCTGTGGTACGAGTACGAGAACGTTCGCGGTGCGTTCCCGGATTCCTTCTCGCAGCAGCAGATCGTCTCGGCGGGGGATATCTATCCCGTGTTCCGCGAACTGTTCCAGCGGAGACTCGTGTCATGAAGCGTGAGCCCATCTCCACCGGTTCGGAATGGACCTTCGAACTGATCCAGACCTACGACCGGGAGATCGCCCGGATCGCCAAGCGCTATGCGTTGGACACCTACCCCAACCAGATCGAGGTGATCACCGCCGAGCAGATGATGGATGCCTATGCTTCCATCGGCATGCCCATCGGCTACAACCACTGGTCCTACGGCAAGCACTTCCTGCATACCGAGAAGCACTACAGCCGCGGCCAGATGGGCCTGGCCTACGAGATCGTGATCAACTCCGATCCCTGCATCGCCTACCTCATGGAAGAGAACACCATGACCATGCAGGCGCTGGTGATCGCCCACGCCTGCTATGGCCACAACAGCTTCTTCAAGGGCAACTACCTGTTCCGCACCTGGACCGATGCCAGCTCCATCATCGACTACCTGGTGTTCGCCAAGCAGTACATCACCCAGTGCGAGGAACGCCATGGCATCGATGCCGTGGAAGAGCTGCTGGATTCCTGCCATGCCCTGATGAACTACGGGGTGGATCGCTACAAGCGGCCCTATCCGATCTCCGCCGCCGAGGAACGCCAGCGGCAGAAGGAACGCGAAGAGCAGCTGCAACGCCAGGTCAACGATCTCTGGCGGACCATTCCCAAGATGGCCGGCAAGGAGCTGCATGACGAGGGCGCGCGCTTTCCCGCCGAACCCCAGGAAAACATCCTCTATTTCCTGGAAAAGCATGCCCCGCTGTTGGAGCCCTGGCAGCGCGAGGTGATCCGCATCGTGCGCAAGATCGCCCAGTACTTCTATCCCCAGCGCCAAACCCAGGTGATGAACGAGGGCTGGGCTACCTTCTGGCACTACACCCTGCTCAACGATCTCTACGACGAGGGCCTGGTGACCGAAGGCTTCATGTTCGAATTCCTGCAATCCCACGCCGGGGTGATCTACCAGCCGGGCTTCGACAGCCCCTACTACAGCGGCATCAACCCCTACACCCTGGGCTTCGCCATGTTCCGCGACATCCGCCGCATCTGCGAGGACCCTACGGAAGAAGACCGCCGCTGGTTCCCCGACATCGCCGGCAGCGACTGGCTGGCCACCGTCACCTTCGCCATGAAGAGCTTCAAGGACGAGAGCTTCATCCTGCAGTACCTTTCGCCCAAGGTGATCCGCGACCTCAAGCTGTTCAGCATTCTCGATGACGATCAGCGCGACGAACTGGAAGTAGCGGCCATCCACGACGACGCTGGTTATCGCCTGATCCGCGAACAGCTCGCCGCCCAGTACAACCTGGGCAATCGCGAGCCCAATGTGCAGATCTGGAACGTCGACCGGCGTGGCGATCGCTCGCTCACCCTTCGCCACTTCCAGCATGATCGCAAGCCGCTGGGCAATTCCACGGACGAGGTGCTCAAGCACCTGCACCGGCTCTGGGGTTTCGACATCCGCCTGGAAAGCATGAGGGGCGAAGACGTCGCCCAGAGCTTCCTTGTTCCACCCCGCCATGAGAGTCGCGACCAGGACCGCCGTCTGGATCTGGCCTCGCCGATCTGAGCCGACCCGGTCTTTCACGCTATCCTAGGCCTCCGCAAGGAGGTCTTTTTCTATGCAAATCTACAAGGTAGGCGGCGCTGTACGCGATCGCCTGCTCGGCCGACCGGTCACCGAAGTGGACTGGGTCGTGGTGGGTGCCACCGCCGAGGCCCTGGCCGCCCAGGGCTTTCGCCCGGTAGGGGCCGACTTTCCGGTCTTCCTGCATCCCGAGACGGGTGAGGAGTACGCCCTGGCCCGTACCGAACGCAAGAGCGGGCGCGGCTATGGCGGCTTCACCTTTCACGCCGCACCCGACGTCACCCTCGAACAGGATCTGATCCGCCGCGACCTTACCGTCAACGCCATGGCCGAGGATGACGAAGGGCATGTCATAGACCCCTATGGCGGGCGCGCCGATCTCCAGGCGCGCCTGTTGCGCCACGTCTCCCCGGCCTTCGCCGAAGACCCCCTGCGTGTGCTGCGCGTGGCCCGCTTCGCCGCCCGCTATTGCACCCTGGGGTTTCAGGTGGCGCCCGAGACGCTGCTGCTGATGCAGGAGATGGTCGCCAGCGGCGAGCTGGATGCCCTGACCGCCGAACGGCTGTGGAAGGAAATCTCCCGCGCCCTGCTCGAAGAGCGCCCCGATGTCTTCATTCGGGTGCTGCACGATTGCGGTGCCCTGGCCGTGCTCTTGCCAGAGGTCGTAGCGCGTTTCGCAGCCGATCGGCCTGAACCGGGTGCCCGGCTCTATGCCACCCTGCGCCAGACGGCAGAGGTACAGGCGTCGCTGAATGTACGCTGGGCCTGTCTGCTATTGGACGTACCCGAAGAGCAGCACGCTGCGATCAGCGCCCGCCTCAAGGTCCCGCGCGAACCCGCCGAACTGGCACTGTTGCTGGCTCGCCACTGGCCCACGGCCCTGCAGGCTCGGCAGCTGACACCGGAAGCCTGGTTCGAGCTGCTGCAAGGGTTCGATGTGCTGCGGCGTCCGGCGCGCTTCGAAGAATTCCTCCAGGCCTGCACCTGTGCGGCGACGGTCAGGACCGACGAGGGCGAGCCACCGCTGGCCTTGCTGCGTCAAGCGGCCGAGGTGTTGCGTGGAGTCGAGGTCCAACCCCTGGTCGCCCAGGGCTTCAAGGGCGCGGCTCTGGGCGAGGCGCTCAAACAGGCCCGCATCGACGCCCTGGCCCAGCTTTCGTAGGTTGGGTTGAGCACAGCGAAGCCCAACACCCCAACCACGGAGCACCGTTGGGCTTCGACGATGGAGCTGTCTCAACCCAACCTACCCGACCCGTAGGTTGGCGCTGAGCGCAGCGAAGCCCAACGACCGCTGCGCTATACCCGATCGGCGCTCAGCAACGCGTCGGGCGTCAACTCCAGCCCCTTCCAACTGAAAGACACCGGCCGCAACACCTGGTTGGTCTGGGCACGCATTTCCTGCCACAGCTCGTTGAAGCTACGGCCATTGTCCGGATGCCGCCGCTCGCCCACCAGCAAGGCCAGCGGCCAGAGCACGAAGGCATTGCGCAGGATCTCGGCGCGCGGCAGCGTCAGGCCCTCGAACTCGCCGGTCAGGTCGCCATGCAGCAAGATGTCGATGTCCAGCGGCAAGCCCTGGCGATCCGGCGCATAGCGGCCACTGCGGGTTTCGATGGCCTTGAGTCTCTGACTCAGGGCCATGGGATCGAGCGCTGTATCACCTGCGACCACCAGATTGAAGAAAGGCGCGCTGCGGATACCTACCGCCTCGCTTTCGAACACCGGCGAGCACTGCATATCGGTCAGCAGCGTCGCGAGTTCGTCCAGGGCCATGCCCAGGTGCCGCTCGCGCTGGATGTTGCTGCCCAGCCCCAGATAGACCCGGGTCACGCCTGCCCCCGCTCGATCTCCACACCCACGCCGCGGGCGGTCGGCACCGCGCCGGGCTTGGTGATGCGCAGGCGCAGCCAGGGCAACTTGAATTCCGCCTGCAGTAAGGCGGCCAGGCGCTCGGCAAAGGTCTCGACCAGTTCGAAGGCGGTCTCGTGGGCGAAGGTGGTGATGCGCTCGGCCACCGCCGCGTAATTCAGGGTGTGCTCGAGTTCGTCGTTCTTGGCCGCCGCGCGAATGTCCCAACCCATGGTGAGATCGATGCGCAGGCACTGGCGGATGTCACGCTCCCAGTCGTACACCCCTATTACGGTGTCGACCTCGAGCCCCTCGATGAAAACCTTGTCCACTGCCTTTGCCTCGCACCTTTGCCGTGCTCTGTTTGATCGTCGCCGCCGGCCTATCGTCGGGCGGCGGGCTGTCGGTAGAATCGAGCCTTCTCCTGGCGCGGAACCCTACCATGTTCTGGCTGCTGCTCCTGCTGGCCTACCTGCTGGGCTCGCTCTCCTTCGCCGTGCTGCTCAGTCGCCTGTTCGGCACTCGCGACCCGCGTCACGACGGCTCCGGCAATCCCGGCGCCAGCAACATGCTGCGTCTGGCCGGACGCAAGCTGGCGCTGCTGACCCTGGCCGGCGACCTGAGCAAGAGCCTGATTCCCGTGCTCATCGCTCAGCAGCTGGGACTCTCGCCGCTGCAGCAGGCCTGGATTGGCCTGGCTGCCGTGGTCGGTCATCTCTATCCGTTGTACTTTCACTTCAGAGGCGGCAAGGGCGTCGCCACGGCCGCCGGTCTGCTGCTGGGGGTCTATCCACCCGCTGCCCTGCTGGGTCTCGCCCTTTGGGCCACGGTGTTCGCCACGCTCCGGATTGCCTCCCTGGCGTCGCTGGTGGCGCTGCTCGGCATCCTGCCGCTGTTCGCCTGGCAGCGCCCGGACCTGTTGGCGCCGATGCTGCTGCTCGCGCTGCTCATCCTGATTCGCCATAGACACAATCTGCGCGCCCTGCGTCAGGGGACCGAGCGTCATTTTTGACCCTGGCGCCGCACGGGGATTACCCGGCGACGCCTTCCGCCCGTCTCAGAGCGCCGCCAGTTGTTCCATGGGCCAACGCGCCTTGACGGCAATGGCCGGGCCCTCGTGCTGGCCGGCCAGCAACCGCTGGCAACCGGCATAGGCGATCATGGCGCCGTTGTCGGTGCAGAAGCGCGGCCGGGCATAGAAGACGTGACCACCCAGCTCGCCAAGCATCTGCTCCAGCGTCTGGCGCAGCGCCTGGTTGGCACTGACGCCACCGGCGATCACCAGTGACTTCAGACCGGCCTGCTTCAGCGCTCTCTTGCACTTGATCGTCAGGGTCTCGACCACCGCCGTCTGGAAGGCCAGGGCGACGTCGCAGCGGGTCTGCTCGCCATCGTCACCGGCGGCCTTGCAACGCTGCCAGGTGGTGAGGGTGAACGTCTTGAGACCACTGAAGCTGAATTCCAGCCCCGGCCGATCGGTCATCGGTCGCGGGAAGACGAAGCGGCCTGGAACGCCACGCTCGGCCAGGCGCGCGATTTCCGGTCCGCCCGGATAGCTCAGGCCCAACAGCTTGGCGGTCTTGTCGAAGGCCTCGCCGGCGGCGTCGTCCAGGGACTCGCCCAGCACCGTATAGCGACCGATGCCATCCACCTGTACCAGCTGGGTGTGGCCACCGGAGACCAGCAGGGCGACGAAGGGAAACTGCGGCGGCTGCTCTTCGAGCATGGGCGCCAGCAGATGACCTTCCATATGGTGGACGCCCAAGGCGGGCACGCCCCAGGCCAGCGCCAATGCCTGGGCGCAGGCCGCGCCCACCAGCAGGGCGCCGACCAGACCGGGGCCGGCGGTATAGGCGATGGCGTCCACGTCTTCAGGGCGGCTGCCCGCCTCGTCCAGCACTTCGCGGATCAGCGGCAGCATGCGCTTGACGTGGTCGCGCGAAGCGAGCTCCGGCACCACGCCACCGTAGACGCGGTGCAGATCGATCTGGCTGAACAGCGCATCGGCCAGCAGGCCGCGCTCGCTGTCGTAGAGGGCGACGCCGGTTTCATCGCAGGACGTTTCCAGTCCCAGAACACGCATGGAGATAAGCCTTCGAGGGTATAAGATGTCAGGCTGCGCATGATAAGCGCCGCTTCCAGCACCGGCCAGCGCTTTTCGTCCGCCGGGGCTTGGCAGCAAGGCAGTTGAAGAGTTACTATCCGCAACCCTTAAAAACCGACGCTTCCCGTGCCCTTTTGCCGCTAGCGTTGGATTAAACCTCGGTAAATTTGAAGGTACGACCTGGATGCCCAACGTCAAAGTCAAAGAAAACGAACCCTTCGACGTAGCGCTGCGTCGTTTCAAGCGTTCCTGCGAGAAGGCCGGTGTACTGGCCGAAGTTCGTAGCCGCGAGTTCTACGAAAAGCCCACCGCTGAGCGCAAGCGTAAAGCTGCCGCCGCGGTCAAGCGTCACGCCAAGAAAGTACAGCGCGAGCAGCGCCGTCGCGAGCGCCTGTACTGAGTTACAGAGCTCTTCTGGCGTCATAAGACAACCCGACCTCTGGTCGGGTTGTTTGTTTCTGGCCTTCCCGTTTCGCCCTGGCGTCCTCTGGCGCAGTGCGGTGCCTCAGAAGTTCGCGCAAGATTTGGCGAGTGATTTTTTGGCCTGGGCAAGGCGCTGCGACGAGTCATAGCAGGGCTATGGCGAGGAGTAGCAACGCCGTCCAGGACGAAAAAGCGCCGCCAAAATTGTGTAGATAACTTCTGAGGCACCGCACTAGACTGCCCTCCTCGCTCCACCCTCCGCTCTTCGCCCTTCTATCCAGACGCTGACCATGGCCGGACTCATCCCGCAAGGCTTCATCGACGACCTGCTCAATCGCACCGACATCGTCGAGGTGGTGGGCGCGCGGGTGAAGCTCAAGAAGGCCGGCAAGAACTGGATGGCCTGTTGCCCCTTCCATAATGAGAAGACGCCCTCTTTCAGCGTCAGCCCTGACAAGCAGTTCTACTACTGCTTTGGCTGCGGCGCGGGCGGCAATGCCCTGGGCTTCATCATGGACCACGACAACCTCGAATTTCCCGAGGCGGTCGAGGAGCTGGCCAAGCGCGCCGGCGTGGAAGTACCGCGCGAAGAGAGCGGCGGTCGGCGCAAGCCGCGACAACCCACGGATTCCCCGCTCTACCCCTTGCTGGCCGCAGCCGCCGAGTTCTATCGCCTGGCGCTGCGCAACCATCCCAAGCGCCAGGCGGCGGTGGACTACCTGAAGAAGCGTGGCCTCACCGGCGAGATCGCCCGCGACTTCGGCCTGGGCTTCGCCCCGCCCGGCTGGGACAACCTGGGCAAGCACCTGGGCGGCGATGACCTGCAGCAGAAGGCCATGCTCGATGCCGGCCTGCTGGTGGAAAACGCTGAGAGCGGCAAGCGCTACGACCGCTTTCGCGACCGGGTGATCTTCCCCATCCGCGACAGCCGTGGCCGAGTCATCGCCTTTGGCGGCCGCGTGCTAGGCGACGACAAGCCCAAGTATCTCAACTCGCCGGAGACCCCGGTGTTCCACAAGGGCCAGGAACTCTACGGCCTGTTCGAGGCGCGCAAGCACAACCGTGACCTGGACGAGATCCTAGTCGTGGAAGGCTACATGGACGTCATCGCCCTGGCCCAGCAAGGCATCCGCAATGCCGTGGCCACCCTGGGCACCGCCACCAGCGAAGAGCACATCAAGCGTCTGTTCCGCATCGTGCCGAGCATCCTGTTCTGCTTCGACGGCGACCAGGCCGGCCGTAGCGCCGCCTGGCGCGCCCTGGAATCGGCGCTACCGGTGCTCAAGGACGGCTTCCGGGTGCGCTTCCTGTTCCTGCCCGAAGGCGAAGACCCGGATACCCTGGTCCGTGCCGAAGGCGCGGATGCCTTCCAGGCGCGCTTCGTCCAGCAGGCCCAGCCGCTGGCCGAGTACTTCTTCCAGCAACTGATGATCGAGGCGGATCCGGCCACCCTGGAGGGCAAGGCACACCTGGCCACCTTGGCGGCGCCGCTGATCGAGAAGATCCCTGGCAACAACCTGCGGCTGCTGATGCGCCAGCGCCTGAGCGAACTCACTGGCCTGGGCAACGAGGCGTTGAGCCAGCTGACACCCGCCGCGCCGCCGCAGGACGCTCCTCCCATGGACTATGGCGACTACGCCTATGCCCATGCCGAAGAAGCCCCCGCACAGCAGCAGTGGACGCCACGCCGCGACGGTAAGGGCGGGCGCGATGGCAAGGGCTGGAAAAAGGATTTCAACAACAAGGGTGGCGGCGAGCGCATTCCACGTCAGCCTCCGGTCAAGGTGGAGACGCCGGTACTGGCCGCGCTGCGCAGCCTGCTGCACCACCCGACCCTGGCCCAAGCGGTACAGGACGCCCGCAACCTGGCCGAGGAAAGCGATCAGTACGCCCAGCTGCTGGTCGCCCTGGTCGAGGCCCTGCAGAAGAAACCGGGGCAGAGCACCCTGGCGCTCATCGCGCGCTGGCACGGCACCGAACAGGGTCGACTGCTGCGCGCCCTGGCGGAAAAAGAATGGCTGATTGCCGGCGACAACCTTGAACAACAGTTTTTCGACACCATAACGAGGTTAGCCGCCAGCCAGCGTGATCGCTCGCTGGAGCAACTCCTACGCAAGGCGCGACAGAGCGAGCTGAGCTCCGAAGACAAGGACCGCCTACGCGAACTCCTCAGCCGTCCGGCGGGGTCCGTGACCTAACTGGCACGACCACCGTCTAACCGGCTATAATGTTCAGCTATTTTTGCCCGCCTAAGCCTTCAGTGGAAGGGTACCTATGTCCGGAAAAGCGCAACAGCAATCCCGTCTGAAAGAATTGATCGCCCGCGGTCGTGAGCAGGGTTACCTGACTTACGCGGAGGTCAATGACCACCTACCGGAGGATATTTCAGATCCGGAACAGGTGGAAGACATCATCCGCATGATCAATGACATGGGGATCAACGTATTCGAAACCGCGCCGGACGCCGATGCCCTGCTGCTGGCCGAGACGGATACCGACGAAGCCGCCGCCGAAGAAGCCGCTGCCGCCCTGGCCGCAGTGGAGAGCGATGTCGGCCGCACCACCGACCCGGTGCGCATGTACATGCGTGAAATGGGCACCGTGGAGCTCCTGACCCGCGAAGGCGAGATCGAGATCGCCAAGCGCATCGAGGAAGGCATCCGCGAAGTCATGGGCGCCATCGCCCAGTTCCCGGGTACCGTCGACTACATCCTCAGCGAATACACCCGCGTCACCACCGAAGGCGGTCGCCTGTCCGACGTCCTCGCCGGCTACATCGATCCCGACGACGGTACCCTGCCGAACGAGAGCAATGAGCTGCCCGTCCCGAACAAGGCCACCGATGCCAAGGCCGTGGACGACGAGAAGGACGAAGAGGAAGAAAGCGACGACGCCGACGAGGAAGAAGGCGACGGCGGTCCGGATCCGGAAGAGGCTCGCCTGCGTTTCGGCGCGGTCGCCGAGCAGCTGGAAAAGACCAAGAAGGTGCTGAAGAAGCACGGCCGCGATAACGACCACGCCGTGGAAGAATTCGTCGCCCTGGCCCTGCTGTTCTCGCCGATCAAGTTGGTGCCCAAGCAGTACGAAGCCCTTGTGATCCGCGTGCGCGAGTCCCTGGAACGCGTCCGTGGCCTCGAGCGCGCCATCATGCAGCTGGCCGTACGCGATGCCCGTATGCCGCGTGCCGACTTCCTGCGCCACTTCCCCGGCAACGAGACCAACACCGAGTGGACCGCTGGCCTGCTCAAGGGCAAGCCCAAGTACGCCGAAGGTCTCGAGCGCTTCCAGGCCGACATCCAGGCCAAGCAGGCCCAGCTGGCTGAACTTGAGCGTAACTACGAGCTGAAAGTCTCGCAGATCAAGGACATCAACCGCGCCATGTCCATTGGCGAGGCCAAGGCCCGCCGCGCCAAGAAGGAAATGGTCGAGGCCAACCTGCGTCTGGTGATCTCCATCGCCAAGAAGTACACCAACCGCGGTCTGCAATTCCTCGATCTGATCCAGGAAGGCAATATTGGCCTGATGAAGGCGGTGGACAAGTTCGAATACCGCCGTGGCTACAAGTTCTCCACCTATGCCACCTGGTGGATTCGCCAGGCCATCACCCGCTCCATCGCCGACCAGGCGCGCACCATCCGGATTCCGGTGCACATGATCGAGACGATCAACAAGCTGAACCGGATCTCCCGCCAGATGCTGCAGGAGATGGGTCGCGAGCCGACCCCGGAAGAGCTGGGCGAGCGCATGGAGATGCCCGAGGACAAGATCCGCAAGGTGCTCAAGATCGCCAAGGAGCCGATCTCCATGGAGACGCCCATCGGCGACGATGAGGATTCGCACCTGGGCGATTTCATCGAGGACAGCACCATGCAGTCCCCGATCGAAGTGGCCACCAGCGAAAGCCTCAAGGAAGCCACCCGCGACGTGCTCTCCGGCCTCACCGCCCGTGAAGCCAAGGTCCTGCGCATGCGTTTCGGCATCGACATGAACACCGACCACACCCTTGAGGAAGTGGGCAAGCAGTTCGACGTCACCCGCGAGCGTATCCGCCAGATCGAAGCCAAGGCCCTGCGCAAGCTGCGCCACCCTTCCCGCAGCGAACACCTGCGCTCCTTCCTCGACGAGTAAGGCGCCAGCGCTGCACCAGAAACCGGAGCCCAGGCTCCGGTTTTTTTATGCCCGACAAGGGTTTGGCGATCCTGCCCACCCCCGGTATACTCCACCGCGCTATAGGGCCTATAGCTCAGTTGGTTAGAGCAGAGGACTCATAATCCTTTGGTCCACGGTTCGAGTCCGTGTGGGCCCACCAGCTTCCAGGAGCCGCGCGTTGCGCGGCTTTTTTGTGCCTGCAAATCGCTTTTCACGCTTCTGGCGCTTACACATGCAACAGCGCCAACATCCCAACCACTACCCCTCCCCCCGCCACCCCATAGACCGCCGCCTGCAGCCAGCGCCGCCGGGTCAGCAGGGTGATGGCGGCCAGAGAGATGGCGACCTGCATCAGCATGGTCGCCTGGGCCCAGCGGTGGTGGCGGTGGAGTTGGATTTCGCTCAGGGCTTCGTTGGCGTCGACCTTGGCTTCCAGGGCTTCGGCCTTGGTGCGGATCTCGGCCTTTTGCTGGGCATAGCGTTGGCTGTCCTGGGTGAAGCGTTGTGCGGTCTCGGGGTTGGTAGTGAGCGCGGCGCCCAAGTCGGCGAGGTTCTGCTTTTCGCCCTTGGCCTGGTAGTAGCCCCATTGGTTGGCGGCTTCGGTCTTGGCGATGGCTTCTTCGTTCTTGTAGTAGAGCGCCAGGCTCTCGGCGTTGCCGCCCTGATAGGCACAGAGCGCGCCTAGCGTCGCGAGGATGGCGGTGGTGACGGCGATGCGGCCGGTGAGGCTGTCGCGGCGATGGGCGCCGTGAGCGGCGTGTTCCACTTCGTGGTCGTGGGGGCCGTGGACTTCGTATTCGCTGGACAAGGCTCAGCTCCGCTGCGGTTTCCTGCGGCGAGGCTAGTCGGGCTGGCTTAAGGCCTTCTTAAGAGTTGGGCAAGCGTGCCTGCAGCCAGCGCCTTAGCGGGCCGGCTACCCAGCGCTGCATGGCCAGGCCGAGCAGGACGATGAGCACCAGGTGCAGCGGCAGCATCCAACCGGGGATGGGGATGGGCAGCGCCAGCACCTCGCCGACGTCTTCTGCCAGGTCTTCGAGGCTGTCGCCGGCCAGGTGCATCCAGCCCAGCAGGGTGCGGGTCCAGGGTTCGAGCACGCCGATCAGCGGGGTGTGGACGGCGAAGATGCACAGTGAGGCCTCGCCGAGGCGCTGGGCCAGGCGGCGCACACCGGCGCGGCCGGGCTCGCCGAAGGTGGCGCAGGCCAGCAGCACGGCGGCCTGGAAGGGCGTGAGCAGGCCGTTGTGGACCAGGTAGAACCAGCGGCGGCCATCGCCTTCCAGCAGCAGGGCGCCCAGCCACAGGCCGGTGAGGCCAAACAGCAGCAGAGGTACGCGCAGGCGCTGGGTCGTCTCGGCCACCCAGGGCTCCTGCACGGCGCGATAGAGCAGGATGCCAAGCAGGAATTCCGGCAGGCGGATCAGCGGATTGCGATGGATGACGCCCACGGTGACGGTATCGAAGGCCTGGGCCCAGGTGGCCACCAACGGGCCGAGCAGATAGAGCCCCCAGAGCACGGCGGCAGCCAGGGCCCAGCGGCGCAGGCGCATCAGTCGCGGGCCCAGCAGCGGGAACAGCAGGTAGAAGAACAGCAGTGCCGAGATCGACCAGGCGGCGCCGTTGAGCCAGAGAAAGCGCGGTTCCCAGGATTGCAGCAGAAGCAGTTGCAGGAGCACATGGGTGGTAGCGGCCAGCCAGGTCAGCGGCAGCATTTCGTCCAGCTCGCTGCCCTCCTCCAGCTGCAGATAAGGATGCTGGTTGTAGTAGACCGGCACCCCGTGCTCCAGCCAGGAGTCCTGGGACAGCCAGTAGGACAGGCCTAGCGCCACCAGCAGAGTGAGCAAATGGATGGGATAGAGGTTGCACAGTCGGCGCAGCACGAAGCCGCGCGAGCTGCCCTTGAGCGCGCCCTGGCGATCCAGGCTGACGTGGGCCAGCAGAAAGCCGGAGAGCAGAAAGAAGGTGCTGGTGGCGAAGAAGCCCATGCCGGCCAGGCGGCGGAAGGCGTCCGGCAGATCGCTATAGAGCCCGCCCAGGTGGTAGACGACCATATACAGCGCCATGAGGAATCTCAGCCATTCCAGGCCGTAGTAACGGGCGGTGGGGCGGAGTGCGGGTGAGGGGGTCATGGCGGCGCTTTACGGCAGGTAGAGCGTGATTATAAGCCGCCCGGGCTCGCCTCTTGCCGCTACTCATGACAAAAGCATGACAACCGGTGTCCTGGGATTACCAGGCGTTGGTCAGAGGGCGAGCCAGGACCCCTCCGCCAGGAGTCCTGCTGCAGCTGAGCTCGACTGCCGCTCAGCCCGCGAAGGCGGGCTCGGGCAATCCCTGCACCCCGGGATCCAGGGCGAACAGCCCGCCGGCCAGTGGCTGGTCGGCGAGATCCCCGCCTGGGCGGATGGAGGTGACGAACAGGGTGTCCAGGTTGCGCCCACCGAAGGCGCACATGGCGGGCTTCTTGACCGGCACAGCCAGGGAGCGATCCAGGCGGCCATCGGGGGTGAAGCGGTGGATCAGACCGGCGTCGTTGCCGCAGATCCAGTAGCAGCCGTCCACATCCACCGCGGCGCCATCGGGCCGGCCGGGATGGGCATTCATGTCGACGAACAGTCGCCGGTTGCTGGGGGTTCCCGTATCGGGATCGTAGTCGAAGGCCCAGATCAGCTGGCGGCTGGGATGGGAGTCGGACAGGTAGAGGGTGCGGCCATCGGGACTCAGGGCCAGGCCGTTGGGGACGATGAGGTCGTCCAGCAGCAACCTGGCGCCCTCACCTGCCGTGTGGCTGTAGAGGCGCCCCGCAGTCGCGCCCTGGGCCATGTCCTGCACCATGGTGCCCACCAGGAAACGGCCCTGGCGATCGCAGCGACCATCGTTGCATCTCATGGCCGACTGGGCATGATCGAGGGCGACCAGGCGTTCGCCGGTCAATTGACCGGTGGCTTGGGTCTGCAGGGTGAAGAGACCGCTTTCTAGGCCGGCGAGCCAGCCGCCGCCCTCGCGCGCGGCGATGCAGGCGAGCATTTCCGGTGCGCTCCAGCTGTCCAGCGCACCCGCCGGGGTCCAGCGATGCAGCCGTTTGGCCGGGATATCGACCCAGTAGAGCGCCTGTTCGGCAACGTGCCAGACCGGGCACTCCCCAGTGGAGTTGCGGGCATCGACGAGCAATTCGGCAGTCATGGCGGCCCTCCTCAGTCGTCGAAGGGACCGGTGGCGACGAAGGCACCACCCTGGTAGACCCTCGACGGATCGTCCGCCGCCGGCATGGGCTGGGCCTCGACCTTGGCGCGGAATTGCTCGGAGCTGTCCTTGGGCTGGAAGCCCAGGTGCGCGGCCAGGCGGTTGTCCCACCAGCTGTCGCGGTTGTCGGAGGCGCCATAGACGATGGTGTGGCCGACATCGGGGGTGGTCAGGCTGCGCAGGATGAGGTCGGTCAGGTCTTCGTAGCTCAGCCAGGTAGCGAGCATGCGGCGATTCTGCGCCTCGGGGAAGGAGGAGCCGATGCGGATGCTCACCGTCTCGATGCCATAGCGGTCGAAATAGAAGGTCGCCAGGTCTTCGCCAAAGGCCTTGGACAGGCCGTAGTAGCTGTCCGGACGCTGGGGCACGCTGGCGTCGATGCGCTGATCCTGGCGATAGAAGCCGATGACATGGTTGGAGCTGGCGAAGATGATGCGCTTCACCCCGTGGCGTCGCGCAGCCTCATAGAGGTTGAAGGTGCCGCGGATGTTGGCTTCGAGGATGGGCTCGAAGGCATGCTCGGTGGAGATGCCACCGAAGTGCAGGATGGCATCGACGCCTTCCACCAGGGCATGAACGCCAGCCTTGTCCGCCAGGTCGCAGGTCACCACCTCTTCCGCCGGCCCCTGGGCGGCATCCATCGGGGCGATATCGGACAGGCGCAGGATCTCGGCGTGGGGCTTGAGCCGCTGACGCAGCTCCTTGCCCAGACCGCCGGCGGCGCCGGTCAGCAACAGACGGTGGAAATGGGATGAGCGGGCTTCGGACATGACTGGGTGCCTTCTTATGGAGTTATCTGGCAAGAGGTACGACATCCCACCTCTTTTCACGATTCTCGCGAGCGCCCAGGGTCCTGTCAATGCTACCTAAGCGGACAGGCAGGGCAGCCTTAGCCTGAATGTCGCGCCCTGTCCGGCGATGCTTTCCACGTGCAGACTGCCGCGGTGCGCCTTGACGATCTGGTCGGCAATGTAGAGCCCCAACCCTAGGCCGGCGATGTTCTCGGTACCGCTGGCGCGCTCGAACTGGCGGAAGATCAGCGCCTGGTGTTCCACCGGGATGCCGATGCCGTGGTCCTTGACGCTCAGCTCCACCTCGGCGCCGTCGCTGCGCAGGGAGATTTCCACGGGCCGACCGGCGCCGTATCTCATGGCGTTGGTCAGCAGATTGGTGATCACCTGCTCGATGCGGAATTCGTCCCAGAACCCGGGCGCCGGACCTTCGGCGTGCAGCTCCACGGGACAACCGGCGGCGGCGAATTGCGAGGCGAAACTGTCCACCACGGTGTTCACCAGGGCAGCGAGATCGCACTGCGAGGGGCGGATGGACAGTTTGCCGGTGCGGATGCGCGAGATGTCGAGCATGTCGTCGATCAGGTGCACCAGGCGCTGGATCTGGCGCTCGTCGCGCTCGGCCATGCCAGCCAGCTTGTCGGGGGTGAAGGCTTCCAGCTTGCCCTTGTCCAGGTACATGCGGCGCAGCTGGGCTTCGAGCATCAGGGTGTTGAGCGGCGTCTTGAGTTCGTGGGATACCATGGACATGAAGTCGTCCCGGGTACGCACCGCCTGCTGCAGCTCCACCTGGGTCTGGCGCAGCTCGGCCAGCAGGATCTCCTGCTCCTGACGGCTCTGCTCCAGGGCCACCAGCTGCTCGGCCAGGCGCTTGCGGTGCCAGTAGAGGTCGACGAAAACCCGGGTCTTGCTCTTGACCGCATGGACATCGAGGGGCTTGTGCAGGAAGTCCACCGCACCGCTTTCGTAGCCCTTGAAGGCATAGTTGAGATCGCGACCGGCGGCGCTGACGAAGACGATGGGGATATGCCGGGTCTTTTCCAGGCCGCGCATCATTTCCGCCAGCTCGAAGCCGTTCATGCCGGGCATCTGCACATCGAGGATCGCCAGGGCGAATTCGTGCATCAGCAGGAGCTCCAGCGCCGCTTCGGCGGAGGTGGCCTGGAAAATCTCCAGCGCCTCGCTACGCAGCAAGGCTTCCAGTGCCAGGAGATTCTCCGGCAGGTCGTCTACGAGCAGGATCTTCGCCTGCTCGACGGGTACTTCAGCCATGATCGCGTTCCAGCTCGATGAGCAATAGATGGATGCCCGGCACATCCAGCACGAAATCCGGGTGGAATCTCTTCAACGCCGCCTCGGGCATGGTCGGCACCTCGGCCGATTGTGGCGACTGGACGACGGTCACCGCGCCGTTCTGAGCCAGGGCGTGCAAACCACTGGCCCCGTCATGGTTGGCACCGGTGAGCAGGATGCCGCAAACCTGTTCACCCAGGGCATCGGCCGCGCTTTCAAACAGCACATCGATGGACGGCCGGGAAAACTGCACCGGCTCGTCGCGCGAAAGCGACAGGGTGAAGTCGTCTTCCACCAGCAGGTGATAACCCGGCGGCGCGAAATACAGAGTGCCCGGCAGTATAGCGTCCTTGTCCTCGGCTTCACGCACCTGCAGGGCGAGCCGCGCCTGGAACAGCTCGGCCAGGCGCGAATTGCGGTCGTCCGGCAGGTGCAGAACCACGGCCAGCGGCAGGCGGAAGCTGGCTGGCAGCGTCGAGAGCAGACGCAGCAGCACCTGCAGCCCGCCGGCAGAGGCTCCGATGACGATGAGGCGCAACGGCTTCACGGGTGGGAACATGCTAGAGCCTGCGGAACAGGCGTTCCTGCTTCACCACCGGCTCGAAGTGGCTGGCATAGGCGGAGAAGTCCAGCGACTCCTTGCTGCCCAGGCCGAGAAAGCCGCGGTGACTCAGGGACTCGTGGAACAGGCCGAGCGCCCGGTTCTGCAGATTCTTGTTGAAGTAGATAAGGACGTTGCGGCAGGACACCAGCTGGGTCTCGGAAAAGACGCTGTCGGTGGCCAGGCTGTGGTCGGCGAAGGTCACGTTGGCGATCAGCGACTTGTCGAACAGGGCGCCGTCGTAGGCCGCGGTGTAGTAGTCGGAGAAGGCCCGGGTGCCGCCCGCTTTCTGATAGCTGGCGGTATAGGCACGCATCCGCTCCAGGGGAAAGATGCCCTGGCGGGCCTTCTCCATGGAGCGCGGATTGATGTCGGTGGCATAGAACAGGGTACGGTCGAGCAGCCCCTCTTCCTGGAACAGGATGGCCATCGAGAAGACTTCCTCACCGGTGCTGCAACCGGCGATCCACACCTTGAGCGAGGGATAGGTGCGCAGCACCGGCACGACCTGTTGGCGCAGGGCGAGGAAGTAGCCCGGATCGCGAAACATCTCGCTCACCGGGATGGTGATGAATTGCAGCAGCTCGGCGAACAACGCCGGATCGCGCAGCACCCGCTCCTGCAGCGCCGAGATGCTCGGGCAGTCGAAGCGTGTCAGCGCCTGCAGCACCCGGCGCTTGAGCGAGGCCTTGGAATAATTGCGGAAATCGTGGCTGTATCTCAGGAAGACGCCTTCCAGCAGCAACCTCAGCTCGATGTCCTGCAGCCGTTCGCTCATGACTTACAGGCGCTCCAGCGAGGGCATCCAGACGCGGATCAGCGAGAACAGCCGATCCAGGTCGATGGGCTTGGCCAGGTAGTCGCTGGCACCCGCGGCGAGGCAGCGCTCCTGGTCGTCCTTCATCGCCTTGGCGGTGATGGCGATGATCGGCAGCTTCTTCATGTGCGGTCGCTTGCGGATCTCGCGCATGGCTTCGTACCCGTCCATCATCGGCATCATGATGTCCATCAGCACCAGGTCGATGGTGTCGCTGTTGTCGAGCTTTTCCAGGGCTTCCAGGCCGTTGCGGGCGATCTCCACCTTGGCACCCTTCTGCTCCAGGGCGCTGGTGAGGGCGAAGATGTTACGTACGTCGTCGTCCACCAGCAGCAGGGTGCGGCCGTCGAAGGCCTTCTCGCGGCTGCGGGCGCTTTCCAGCATGCGCTGGCGATCGAGCGGCATGTCGGCCTCGATCTTGTGCAGGAACAGGGTCACCTCGTCGAGCAGCCGCTCCGGCGAGCGGGCACCCTTGATGATGATGGAGCGCGAATACTTGAGCAGCGTGGCTTCTTCGTCACGCGACAGGCTGCGACCGGTGTAGACGATGACCGGCGGGAAGGAGCAGATGTCTTCGCTGGCCATGCGTTCGAGCAGCTCGCCGCCTTCCATGTCGGGCAGCTTGAGGTCGATGACCATGCAGTCGTAGACCTCGTCGCGCAGCAGTTCCAGGGCCTGACTGCCCATCTCCACCGCGGTGATCTCCACGTCCACGTCGCCGATCAGCTTGGCGATGCTGTCGCGCTGCAGGGCGTCGTCCTCCACCAGCAGCACGCGCTTGATGCCAGCGGCGAACTTGGACTCCAGGCGGGTGAAGGCTTCGCGGAGCTCGTCACGGGTGGTGGGCTTGATGGCATAGCCGACCGCGCCCATGTGCATGGCGGTCTCGACGCGGTCCGAGGCCGAGACCACGTGCACCGGGATGTGGCGGGTCAGCGGATTTTCCTTGAGCCGCTCCAGCACCGTGAGGCCGGAATGATCCGGCAGCCCCATGTCCAGCAGGATGGCGTCGGGGCGGTATTCCAGGGCGATGGCGAAGCCTTCCTCGGCACGATGGGCGACCAGGCAGCTGTACTTCAGCTCATGGGCGAGATCGAAGAGGATCTGGGCGAAGGGCACTTCGTCCTCGATCACCAGTACCCGGCGATCCGGATAGGGCCAGTTGTCTCGGTCGTCGGCGAAGGCCGCACCCACGGGTGCCGCCGCCTCGGTGACCGGCGCCGGTGCGGATGGACGCGGGGTAGCGGCCAGGGTCGCCAGGGGCATGGGCGCGGACACCGGAGTGGTAGCCACGGCAGGCGCGCTCACCGGCGTCACTGGCAGAGTGGGCGCAGCGGCTTCCTGGTATTCCAGCGGCAGACGCAGGGTGAAGGTACTACCCTCGCCCGGCTGGCTGGTGACGCTCAGGGTACCGCCCAGCAACAGCGCCAGATCGCGGGAGATCGACAGCCCGAGCCCGGTACCGCCATAGCGACGGGTGATGGCGCCGTCTGCCTGGCGGAAGGCTTCGAAGATCAGCTCCTGCTGCTCGGCGGCGATACCGATGCCGGTATCCCTGACGGCGAAGCTGGGCTGGCCATCCTCCAGGGACAGGCGCAGGGTGACCTGGCCGTGTTCGGTGAACTTGAAGGCGTTGGACAGGAGGTTCTTGAGGATCTGCTCGACCCGTTGCCGATCACTGAAGAAGGACGTTGGCATCTGCGCGTCCAGCTCAACTTCAAAGCCCACGCCCTTGTTCTGGGCCACCGGCTCGAAGGCGGTCTTCAGGGCTTCCACCAGGCGGCGCACGGACATCTGCTCCGGGCGGATCTCCAGCATGCCGGCCTCGACCTTGGAGATGTCGAGAATGTCGTTGATCAGGGTGAGCAGATCGTTGCCCGCCGAATAGATGGACTCGGCGTAGCGCACCTGCTCGCCGCTCAGGTTGCCGGCCGGGTTGTCCGCCAGCAACTTGGACAGGATCAGCGAGCTGTTCAGCGGTGTGCGCAGCTCGTGGGACATGTTCGCCAGGAATTCGGACTTGTACTGACTGGCCCGCTCCAGCTCGCGCGCACGGTCCTCCAGCAATTGCTGGGCCTCGTTCAGGCGATTGTTGCGGTCATCCAGCACATCGCGCTGTTGCAGCAGTTCCTGGGCCTGCTCGGACAGCTGCTCGTTGGTCTGCTCCAGCTCGGCCTGCTGCTGCTCCAGATGAACCTGGGATTCCTTGAGCGCCTGGGACTGTTCCTCCAGCTCTTCGTTGGCCGTGCGCAGTTCTTCCTGCTGCACCTGCAGTTCTTCGTTGAGCTGCTGGGTTTCCGCCAGCACCTGCTGCAGGCGTTGGCGATAACGGGCCGCCTCCACGGAGGAGCCGATGGAGTCGGCGATCAGCGTCAGCAACTCCTTGTCCTGTGGCTGCAGGGCGCGCAGGAAGCCCAGTTCGAGCACGCCATTCACCCGACCGTCGTTCTCGATGGGCACGATGAGCGCGGCGCTGGCCTGGCGCTCGCCCAGGGCCGAATTGACCTTGAGGTAGTCGGCGGGCAGCTGGTCCAGCGCCACCGCGCGCCCTTCCAGTACGGCCTGGCCCGCCAGGCCTTCGCCCGGTGCCAGCCGCTGGCGACGGCGACGCCCCTCGTCATCCAGGGCATAGTCGGCCACCCGCTCCAGGCTGCCGTCATCGAGGCGGACATAAAGAGCGCCAGCGGCGGCGCCCAGATAGCGCGCCAGGAATTGCAGGATGCTCTGCCCCAAGGGCGCCAGCGCCGCCTGGCCAATGACGGCCTCCGACAGCTGATTCTGGCCCGAGCGGAACCAGCTCTGCCGCTCCAGATTCTCGGTGTGCTCGGCCTGCTGGTCGAGCAGGCCGGTATAGGTGGCGGAGAGCCGCATGAGTTCGCGGCGACCAAAGAAAGCCATGATGCCCGACAGCAGCAGGCTGACGATCAGGAAGGCGGCGACGAACACCACCGTCATGCGGCTGGCCGTCTCGGTGCGCTCGGCGCGCATCTGCTCTTCGTAGGCGATGAAATCGGTGTAGTCGCGGCGGATGCTGTCGATGCGGTTCTTGCCCTGGCCGTCGCTCAGCGGTGTCTGGAAGTCGCCACCCAGCCGCCGCGCTTCGATCACCTGGCTCGCATACTGGCGCCACTCCCGGTGCACCGCCGCGATCCGTTCCAGCCGGCGAATCTGCACGGCGCTGTCGCTGACCTGATTCTTGAGCTCATCGAGCTGTGGCTCGACCTCGGGCAAGGCCCGCTCATAGGGCTGCAGGAAACTGGTGTTGCCGCTCAGCAGGTAGCCACGCATCCCGGTTTCCAGATCGACCACCAGCCGGAAGTTGGCGTTGGCCTCGCTGATGACGCGGTCGGTGTGCTCGACCCACTGGGTGACCCGCAGCAGGTAATAGATGATGGCGATGAAAAAGATCGCGCTGAAGACGCCGATGCTCAGAGGCAGCGAGAGATTGCGTTTGAGGATCTTGCTGAAGTGCTTCTGATCGAGGGGCGACTCGCGATTCATGGGGTCTGAAAGCCTTGTACGGGACGAAACGATCGGCGACGGCAAAGCCTCTGCCTACGGGGTAAGCCGTCACCAGGAAGTCACGGCCGGGCACCGCTCGGGGACCTGACGCGCCTTGGCCGGCCCCTCGCGAAACCGCCTGGGGAGTGCACGCTCGCCAGGACAGAGACGCCCGCTCGCTAAGGCTGTCGCCCTGGCTGGCGCCGACTCCCAACCTCGCCGATCCACTCCGGACGCAGCCTGCGTCCGTGTTTCACATCAGCGACGGGCGATTACCCAGACGGCATGGATGATACCCGGAATATAGCCCAGCAGCGTCAGCAGGATGTTCAGCCAGAAGGCGCCGCCAAAGCCGACCTGCAGGAAGACGCCCACGGGAGGCAGGATGATGGCGAAGATCAGGCGGATAAGGTCCATTTCAGGCTCCAGTAGTGAGCAGGCAAGAAGATGCCTCTCAGACTGGCAGGGCCCGAATCAGGTTCCGGCAGGCAATAAAAAACCCCGCCGAAGCGGGGTTTCGTAGACTTAACCCGACATCCTTGTCGGGCCGCCAATCCTTGGCCATCTATCCTTGAGAGTCTCTGCCCGACATCCGTGCCGGGGGGCCATCCTGGCCATATTTCCTTGAAATCACCTGGAGCGCTGGGTACATCCTGTACCGCGATCCGATGGGTGTAGATTACGCAGCTCCCCTGGACTAGGCGATGGCTTATCGCGGCGACGTCATGTAAGCCAAAGCTTACACGGCATGGCTTTTTAGCTTGCCAGTCAACAGCTTAGAAAGCCTCCTCAGCCAGAGCGTAGAGCGGCTGCGCGCCACTGCGCACGGCGGCCTCCAGGCTCAGGGTACGGGGCAGCAGACGGGTGAAATAAAACCGTGCGGTGGCGAGCTTGGCCTCGGCGAAGGCCGCGTCCTGATCCGCCGCCGCGGCAGCGGCACGCGCCCAGAGATAGCCATAGGCGACATAGCCGAACAGGTGCAGGTAGTCCACCGAGGCCGCGCCGAGCTGGTGGGGATCGCTGGCACCGGCCTGCAGCAGCCATTCGGTCACCCCGTCCAACCGCTCCAGCGCCTGGCGCAGGGGCGCGGCGAATTCGTTGTCCGCCGGGAGACCGGCGAGATAGCCGTGGACCTCTTCGCTGAAGGGTCGATAGAGCGCCCCGCGGCTACCGGCCAGCTTGCGGCCGACCAGGTCGAGCGCCTGGATACCGTTGGTGCCCTCGTAGATCTGGGTGATGCGCACGTCGCGCACCAGTTGCTCCTGTCCCCACTCGCGGATGTAGCCATGGCCACCGAACACCTGCTGGCCGATCACGCACAGGTCCAGGCCAAGATCCGTGAGGAAGCCCTTGGCCACCGGGGTCAGCAGCGCCACCAGGGCTTCGGCGCGTTCGCGCTCGGCGGGCTCGGGGCTGTACTTGGCGGTGTCGAGTTGCAGGGCGACATAGCTGGAGAACAACCGCCCGCCCTCGTTCAGCGCCTTCATGGTCAGCAGCATGCGGCGCACGTCAGGGTGCACGATGATCGGATCGGCGTTCTTGGCGGCCTGTTGAACACCGGCAGGCGAGCGGCTCTGCAGGCGCTCGCGGGCATAGGCCAGGGCATTCTGGTAGGAGCGCTCGCTCGACCCCAGGCCCTGGATGCCAACGCCCAGGCGCTCGTAGTTCATCATGGTGAACATGGCGGCCAGGCCCTTGTTGACCTCGCCCACCAGATAGCCGACCGCGCCGTCGAAGTTCATCACGCAGGTGGCGGCGCCCTTGATGCCCATCTTGTGTTCCAGCGAGCCGCAAGCCACGGCATTGCGCTCGCCCAGGGTGCCCGCCTCGTCCACCAGGATCTTGGGCACCAGGAACAGCGAGATGCCCCGAGAGCCGGCCGGTGCATCGGGCAGCTTGGCCAGCACCAGGTGGATGATGTTTTCGGTGAGGTCGTGCTCGCCGGCGGTGATGAAGATCTTGGTGCCGGTGACGCGGTAGCTGCCATCGGCCTGGGGTTCGGCGCGGGTGCGGATCAGACCCAGGTCGGTACCGGCGTGGGGCTCGGTCAGGCACATGGAGCCGGCCCACTGGCCGCTGTAGAGATTGGGCAGATAGGCCTGCTTGAGTGCCTCGCTGCCGTGGGCATGCAGGGCCAGGCAGGCACCGGCGCTGAGCATCGGATAGAGACCAAAGGCCAGGCAGCTGGCGTGCATCATTTCCTCGACCTGGGCGGTGAGCACCTTGGGCATGCCCATGCCGCCGTATTCGGGATCGCCACCGACGCCGACCCAGCCGCCTTCGGCGAAGGCCTGATAGGCCTGGCGGAAGCCCTGCGGCGTGGCGACCTCGCCGTTCTGCCAGTGGCAGCCTTCTTCATCGGAATTGCGATTGAGCGGCGCCAGTTCCTGGGCGCACAGCTTGCCGGCTTCTTCGAGGATGGCATCGGCGGTCTCGCCGTCCACCACCTCGGCCAGGGCGGGCCACTGACTCCAGCGGTCCTTGACCTTGAGGACGGCATCCAGCACGAAACGGATATCGCGAAGCGGCGGGGTGTAGTCAGCCATGTCGAGTCTCCTCGGAAGGTGTTCTTGTCGGTATGACCCGAGTGTAAGACCGAACCGGAAGGGAGACATAGGTTCATGATCTGACCTGGCGGTCAGCCGATCGGAGGTCCGCGCCGGCTGGCTTTTTCGCATGCGTGAAAAAGCGAAAACCCCGCCGAAGCGGGGTTTTCAGAGGAGCTTCGTGCGCTTAGTAACCGAGCGCGAAGTCTTCCTCGGCCAGGGCCATCAGGCTGCCGGCACCGGCCAGCAGCGCCTCGGCATGGGCCCGGGTACGGGGCAGCAGGCGCTCGTAGTAGAAGCGCGCGGTGGCCAGCTTGGCCTGGTAGAAGGCGGCCTCGTCGGTACCGGCGGCCAGCTTCTCGGCGGCAACCCGGGCCATGTCGGCCCAGAAGTAGGCCAGGCAGACATAGCCGGAGTACATCAGGTAGTCGACGGCGGCGGCACCCACCTCCTCGCGATCCTTCATGGCGGCCATGCCGACCTTGAGGGTGATCTCGCCCCACTCCTTGTTCAGCTTGGCCAGCGGCTCGACGAAGGCCTTGAGCTCGGCATTCTCGGCCTGGGCCTGGCAGAACTTGTGCACAACCTTGGTGAAGGCCTTGAGCGACTCACCCTGGGTCATCAGCACCTTGCGACCCAGCAGGTCGATGGCCTGGATGCCGGTGGTGCCCTCGTAGAGCATGGCGATGCGCGCATCGCGCAGGTTCTGCTCCATGCCCCACTCGGCGATATAGCCGTGGCCGCCATAGATCTGCACGCCATGGCTGGCGGCCTCGAAGCCCACCTCGGTCATGAAGGCCTTGGCGATGGGGGTAAGGAAGGCCATCTGGGTCTCGGCCTGCTGCTTCTGCTCTTCGTCCTGGCTGTACTTGAGGATGTCCACCAGCTTGGCGGTGTAGTAGATCATCGCCCGGCTGCCTTCGGCGAAGGCCTTGATGGTCAGCAGCATGCGGCGCACGTCGGGGTGCACGATGATCGGATCGGCGGGCTTCTCGGGCGCCTTGGGACCGGTCAGAGATCTCATCTGCAGACGCTCGCGGGCGTACTTCAGACCGCCCTGGAACGCCACCTCGGCATGGGCCAGACCCTGCAGGGCAGTGCCGACGCGAGCGAAGTTCATGAAGGTGAACATGCAGTTCAGACCGCGATTCGGCGGGCCGATCAGGAAGCCGGTGGCGCCATCGAAGTTCATCACGCAGGTGGCGTTGCCGTGGATGCCCATCTTGTGTTCGAGGGAACCGCAATGCACAGCGTTGCGTTCACCAGCCGCGCCGCTGGCGTCGGGCAGGTGCTTGGGCACGATGAACAGCGAGATGCCCTTGGTGCCGGCAGGGGCATCGGGCAGGCGGGCCAGCACGATATGAACGATGTTCTCGGCCATGTCGTGTTCACCGGCGGAGATGAAGATCTTGGTGCCGGTGATGGCGTAGCTGCCGTCCGCACGCGGCTCGGCCTTGGTGCGCAGCATGCCCAGGTCGGAACCGCAGTGCGGCTCGGTCAGGCACATGGTGCCGGTCCACTCGCCGGTCACCAGCTTTTCCAGGTAGGTGTGCTTCTGCTCGTCGGTGCCGTGCTGTTCCAGGGTGTTCATGGCGCCATGGGACAGGCCGGGGTACATGCCCCAGGACCAGTTGGCCTGGCCGACCATTTCCGACAGGGAGATGCCGAGGGACTCGGGCAGGCCCTGGCCACCGTGGGCCGGGTTGTGCGCCAGGCTCGGCCAGCCGCCCTCGACGAACTGGGCATAGGCTTCCTTGAAGCCATCGGGGGTCTTCACACCTTCTTCGCTCCAGGTGCAGCCCTGCTGGTCACCGATGCGATTGAGCGGGGCCAGGACCTGCTCGCAGAACTTGGCACCTTCTTCGAGGATGGCGGAGACCATGTCCGGGGTGGCATCACCGCAGCCGGGCAGGCTCTGGTAGTGCGCGTCATAGCCCAGCAGTTCGTCGCGAACGAAGCGGATGTCCCGCAGGGGAGCCTTGTATTCGGGCATGACTGTTACCTCTTTGCGAATGCTTGTTGTCGAGGGGGCGGCAGCGTCGCTGCGGACTTTCCGCCAGGGCGTTTAAACAGTTGTTTGAAACTTATGTTCTAGCCCTGACCTTGTCAAGCGCGGCGAGGACGAGCGGAACGACCGGTCAGTCCGCCAGGGCCAGGGCTTCGCTCAGCTCTGCCGCCCCGGTCGGGCGCACCACCCGCGCCAGTTCCTGGCCATCCTTGAAGACGATCAAGGTCGGCCAGAGCTTGACGCGGAAGGAGCGCCCCAGGCGCCGCCCGGAGCCATCCTCGATCTTGAGATGGCGCACGGTGGGATGCTCTGCCAAGGCCGTCGCAAGCAGCGGCTGGGCGGCGCGACAGTGCCCGCACCAGGGCGCGCCGAACTCCAGCAGGGTCACCCCCGGTAGCGCGTCGACATCGGCCCGGGCGGGCTCCTGGGCGGCATAGGTGGTGGTAAAGGTCATCGCGAGGCTCCTGAAGTCGGTTCCAACGGTGGACAAGTCGCTGGCGGGACTGCTCGGTCACGGAAAAAGGATTAGGGTCGAAGCTGCGGTACGCCCCGATCTCCCGACAATAAAACAAGGCGCTCCATTTCTGCCTCCGTCTCCGCCCTTTCTTGAGGCCCGCCATGAGCCAGACAGCGACTTCCGTTTCACCCGCCACCCTGCGCAAGGTCATCTCCGCCGCGTCCATCGGCAACTTCGTCGAATGGTTCGACTTCGCCCTCTACGGCTTTCTCGCCACCCTGATCGCCGCGCACTTCTTTCCCAGTGGCGATGCCACTGCCGGGCTGCTCAAGACCTTTGCCGTGTTCGCCGTGGCCTTCGCCTTCCGACCGCTGGGCGGCATCGTCTTTGGCCTGCTGGGTGACCGCATCGGCCGTAAACGGGTCCTGGCCCTGACCATCCTGATCATGGCCGGCGCCACCGCCCTGATCGGCATCCTGCCCAGCTACGCCACCATCGGCATCTGGGCACCCATCCTGCTGACGCTGATCCGCTGCGCCCAGGGCTTTTCCGCCGGCGGTGAGTACGCCGGTGCCTGCGCCTACGTGATGGAGCATTCGCCGCGCGATCGCCGCGGTCGCTACGGCAGCTTCGTGCCGGTCTCGACCTTTCTCGCCTTCGCCAGCGCGGCCCTGACCGCCTGGGGCCTGGAACGACTGCTGGGCGCCGCCACCATGGCCGACTGGGGCTGGCGCATTCCCTTCCTGGCCGCCGCCCCCCTGGGTCTGATCGGCCTCTACCTGCGTCTGAAGCTGGACGAGACCCCGGCCTTCCAGGCCCTGGAAGCCGACCATGAGGTCAGCCATTCGCCGCTGGGCGAGACGCTGCGGCTGCAGGGTCGCTCCATCCTGCGCCTGGGCGCCTTCATCTCGCTGACGGCGCTGTCCTTCTATATGTTCACCACCTACTTCTCCACCTACCTGCAGCTGGCCGGCGGCTTCGACCGGGCCGCGGCGCTGGCCATCAGCCTGATCACCCTGTTCGCCGCCGCGGCCGCCTGCCCGGTACTGGGGCGCGTCACCGACCGCATCGGTCGGCGCATGACCACGGTGCTGGCCAGCCTGGTACTGGCCGCAGGCGTCTATCCGGCCCTGCTGCTGGCCAGCAGCGGCCAGTTCGGCAGCGCCCTGCTGGGTTCCCTGTTGCTGGGCGCCGGGGCAGTCCTGTGCAACGTGGTGACGGCACCGCTGCTCAGCGAGGTCTTCCCGACTCGCACGCGCTACACCGCCGGCGCCATCACCTACAACCTGGCCTATACCATCTTCGGCGGCACTGCACCGCTGATGGCGACCTGGCTGATCGGCGCCACCGGCAGCAATCTCTCGCCCGCGCTCTACCTGATCCTGGTCGCCCTGCTGGGTCTGGTCGGTGGCCTGAGCCTGCCGGAGACCTCTCGGATCGACCTGGACGACGTCAGCGAGGGCGGCGAGGTCAGCTATCGCGCGGTGCGCGGCTAAACCGCTCGTCTCGTGAGCGGCACTTCCTCCGGGCCGGCCTGCCGATAGGCAAAAGGCCCGGAGTTTTCCCATGCCCGTCGATCACGATCTGCAACGCTTCGTCGATGCCCAGGCGACCACCTATGCCACCGCCCTCACGGAGATCCGCGCCGGGCGCAAGCGCAGCCACTGGATGTGGTTCATCTTTCCGCAGATCCAGGGGCTGGGGCGCAGCGAGACCGCCCAGCACTACGCCATCGCCTCCCGTGACGAGGCCAGTTCCTACCTAGCGCATCCCGTACTGGGACCGCGCCTGCGGGAGATCACCAAGGCGGCGCTGGAGCATCCGGGGCTGTCCGCGACCGCGCTGTTCGGACAGCCGGACGATCTCAAGTTCCACTCCAGCCTCACCCTCTTCGCCGCCGTGGCCGAAGACCCCGAGCCCTTTCGCGAGGCGCTCAAGACCTTTTTCGCCGGCCAGCCGGACGAGGCCACCCTGACGCGACTCTGCTAGCGCCAGAGCCCCGGCAGCGCGCCTGCGCGCCCCGTGACCGGATCGGTTGTCGGCACCGGTACCTGGGCGATGAGTTCGAGCGAACGCCCATGGGCCTCCGGATCGGCGCGCTGGGTGATGAAGTCCTGCTGATCGGGCGGGTAGGCGCCCACCACCAGGAAGTCCTCACTGGATTCCAGGTTGCGGTGCCCGGTGCCCGCCGGCAGTACCACCACGTCACCCGCGGCCACCGCCACATCCTGCCCCTGCTCGCCGCCCAGGCGCAGGGTAGCCTGACCACGCGCCACGCCCAGGACTTCATGGGCGTTGGGATGATAGTGATGGTAGCTATAGACGCCGTAGCGCCATTTCGGCGGCCAGGCGCTGTCGGCGAACAGTCGCTCCAGCGCCGCCGCGCGGTCGGTCCCTTCCAGCGGCACCTGGCGATAGAGCAGCACGGGCAGGCGGCTATTGGGAATGACGCCGTCGTCGGCGAAATGCAGCTGCTCGGGCTGACCGGCCCCCACTGGCGCGGCCAGGGCCACGGTGGTGGGGGCGAGACCCAGCACCAGGGAGAGGATGGACAGTGATAGGCGATGCGACATGCGGGACTCCAGGGGGCTTTGCCAATGGAGGCCCGCCTGCCGCCGGGGTTCAGCGTCCGCGACGAGGGGTCAGGCCAGCCACTCCCGCAACAGCGCCGTGGTCCGTTCCGGCAGCTCTAGTGGCGGCAGGTGGCCGCAGTCGTCCAGCACCACCAGACGCGAGCCCTGGATGCCGGCCTGCATGAGTTCGGCTTCGGCAGGCGGGGTGAGCTGATCCTGGGCGCCGACCACGATGAGGGTGGGCACCTGGATCTGCGCCAGGGTGGGCCGCGAATCGGGACGGTCGATGATCGACTGTTGCTGGCGCAGGAAGGCCTCCTTGCCCACCGCCTTGCCCATGGCCAGCACGGTATCGGCCACCGGCGTGCCCAGGCGCGAGGCATGGATCAGGCGTGGCAGCAGTTGCGGACTGATGCCGAGAAAGCGACCGCGTTCGGCCAGGTCGAGCATGGCGCGACGCTGGGTGGCACGCTCGGGGGTATCCGCGCTGGCCATGGTGTCGAACAGCGCCAGGCGCGCCACTCGCTCCGGCGCCTGGCGCAGGATCTCGAAGGCCACATAGCCGCCCATGGACAGGGCGCCCAGGGCGAAACGCGGCGGCGCCTCGGCCAGGACCCGGTGGGCCAGCGCGGCGATACCGGCGTCGCGGGTGAGGTCGGGGATGAACACCGGGCCGGTGTCGGCCAGGTCGGCAGCCTGGGCGGCCCAGAGACGCTGGTCACAAAGCAGGCCGGGAAGCAGGATCAGGGGTAGCGCGTCGGTAGCTGTCATCACTAAGAACTTGAGAGACACTGCGGAAAACGCGCAGTGTAGCGCGGATCAATAGCGAACCCGGCGGGCTTCGCGGGTTCCAAGGGACATTGCCAAGGATCTGGAAACATCCATGCGTACTGAAGGCTTCTTCGACTGGCTCGGCGCGGCGCTCGGCCAAGTCATCCGTTTCATCATCGACCTGTTCGGCTCGGTCCTGGGCGGCATCGCCGATGCCGTGCACGACTTCCTCCATGGCATGGCGCGCTCCATCGGCATGGACGACTCCTATATCAGCTTCGTGGTCCTGGCCATCGGCCTGTTGCTGCTCTACGCCGCGGTGCGAGCCTTCATGGCCCGCTCGATAGTGGGCGGCGTCATCTGGCTGATCCTGGGCCTGATGGTGATGGGCTGGCTGATTCGCGGCTGACTGGTCGCCAGGCCCGCTGCCTGGCACAGTAGGGCTCTCTATCGGCACGGATGCCGCCATGACCCTTCCTTTCTCCCACACCCTGAAGCGCCAGTGGCAACGCCTGCAGCCTGGCACCAGTTGCGCCCTCTGCGCCCGCTGGCTACCTGCCGGACTGCCGCTGTGCGAAGGCTGCGACAGCGAATTGCCCTGGCTCGGCCCTCATTGCCGGTGCTGCGCCCTGCCACTGCCGGTGGACGGCCTGCTGTGCGGCGGCTGCCTGGCCAGGCCACCGGCCTTCGACCAGGTGCTGACCCCCTGGCGCTATGCCTTTCCGGTCGACACCCTGATCAACAGATTCAAGCATCGTGACCAGGGCAGCCTCGGTCGCCTGGCCGGGGCGCTGCTGGCGCGGCATCTGCAGCATCTGTTCGACGAGGGCCAGCCACGCCCGGAGCTGTTGCTGCCAGTACCCCTTTCTCCCCTGCGCCTGCGCCAGCGCGGCTTCAACCAGGCCGCCCTGCTGGCCGGCTGGCTCGGCAAGACCCTGCACCTGCCGGTCGAGGTCGAGCTGCTGCAGCGGGTTCAGGAACACCACAGCCAGCAAGGGCTGAGCGCCAGCGAGCGACGGCGCAATCTCAAGCAGGCCTTCGCCCTGGTGAAAGACGCTGCACTGGAGGGTCGCCATCTGGCACTGGTAGACGACGTCCTGACCACCGGCGCCACTGCCGATAGCCTGGCGCGCCTGCTCAAGCGCGCTGGCGCCAGGCGGGTCGACGTCTATTGCCTGGCGCGGACGCCACCACCTGGCGACTAGCCATTGTCACCAAAACGTCATTTAGTCTGACTAGCCTCGCCTGCACACCGTGAGGGAGCCATGAGCATGCACAACGACCAGACCGATCTCGAACGCCTCGTCCACTTCAGCCGCCGCCGCTTCATCGGCGCGGGTGCCCTGGCCAGCGCGGCCCTGTTCCTGGGCGGTGGCCTGCTCGGTCGCAGCGCCCTGGCCGACGCCGTCAGCGAGGCCACGGGCAATCCCCTGATCGGCTTCGCCAACATCCCGGCCTCCACCGCCGACACCCTGGTGGTGCCGCCCGGCTATCGCGCCAGCGTGCTCATCAGCTGGGGCCAGCCGCTGCACACCGATGGCCCGGCCTTCCGCCCCGATGGCAGCCCCAGCGCCGCCGACCAGGCCGTGCAATTCGGCGACAACAACGATGGTATGGCCTTCTTTCCCTTCCCGGACGATCCGGACCGGGCGCTGATGGCGATCAACAACGAATACACCAACTACCGCTACCTGCTCAGCCACGGCACCCCGCCCAAGTCCCTGGAAGACACCCGCAAGGCCCAGGCCGCCGAGGGCGTCTCGGTGATCGAGGTGAAGCGCGTGGATGGCCAATGGCACTTCGTCCAGGGCTCGCCCTACAACCGCCGGGTGCATGGCAATACGCCCATCGCCGTCAGCGGTCCGGCTGTTGGCCACGACCTGCTCAAGACCGCCGCCGACCCGGCCGGACGCGAAGTACTGGGTACCTTCCAGAACTGCTCCAGCGGCGCCACGCCCTGGCACACCTACCTGACCTGCGAAGAGAACTTCACCGACGTCTTTGGCAGCCGCGACGCCAACCTGAAATTCGATGCGGCGCAGAAGCGCTACAGCGTCAAGCACGCCAGCGTGGAGAACGACTGGCACCTGCACGACGATCGCTTCGACCTCGCGCAGAATCCCAACGAACTCAACCGCCACGGCTGGATCACCGAGATCGATCCCTTCGATCCCCAGCGCAAGCCGGTCAAGCGCACCGCCCTGGGTCGTTTCAAACACGAGAACGCCGCCCTCACCCGCACCCGCGACGGCCGTGTGGTGGTCTATATGGGCGACGACGAACGCGGCGAGTTCATCTACAAGTTCGTCAGCCGCGACCGCCTGCAGGACGATCCCAAGGCCAATCGCGACCTGCTCGATCACGGCACTCTTTACGTCGCCCGCTTCGACGAAGGCGACCGCGACCCCAACCGACCCAAGGGTCGCGGCCAGTGGCTGCCGCTGGTGCACGGCGAGAACGGCCTGACCGCCGCCAATGGCTTCGCCAGCCAGGCCGAGGTGCTCATCCATGCCCGCCAGGCCGGCAGCCAGGTCGGCGCAACGCGCATGGACCGCCCCGAATGGATCGCCGTCAGCCCCAAGGACGGCCAGGTCTATTGCACCCTGACCAACAACACCAAGCGCGGCGAGGACGGCATGCCGGTAGGCGGCCCCAATCCCCGCGCCAACAACCGCTATGGGCAGATCGTGCGCTGGCGCGAGAGCGGTGACGATGCCGCCGCCCTGGCCTTCGACTGGGACCTGTTCGTCATCGCCGGCAACCCCAAGGTGCATCCGGGCACGCCCGAAGCCGGCTCCCCGCAGATCAACGCCGAGAACATGTTCAACAGTCCTGACGGCCTGGGCTTCGACGCCGCCGGCCGGCTCTGGGTACTCACCGACGGCAAGTACAGCAACAAGGGCGACTACGAGGGCATGGGCAACAACCAGATGCTCTGCGCCGATCCGCGCAGTGGCGAGATGCGCCGCTTCCTGGTCGGCCCGGTCGGGTGCGAGGTCACGGGTCTGGCCTTCTCACCGGACTACAAGACCATGTTCGTCGGCATCCAGCACCCGGGCGAGGAAGGCGGCTCCCAGTTCCCGGAGCAACGACCGGATGGTCAGCCCCGCTCCTCGGTGATGGTCATCACCCGGGAAGACGGCGGGGTGATAGGCGCCTGACCGGCGAGCGGATAGCGCTCGAGCCTTCGCCAAGGGGCTCGGGCATGCGCTAGCATCTCTCGGATGCAGGGTGGCAATCGCCATCGTCCCCCGTGACCGAGGAGCGCGCCATGTCTCATCCGTTCGAAAATCTGAGTCCCGACCTCGTCATCGACGCCATCGAAAGCCTGGGCTATCTCAGCGATGCCCGGGTACTGGCCCTCAACAGCTACGAGAATCGCGTCTATCAGATCGGCATCGAAGCCGAGACCCCGCTGATCGCCAAATTCTACCGTCCGGATCGCTGGACGGATGCCGCCATTCTCGAAGAACACGCCTTTTCCGCCGAACTGGAAGAGCGCGAGGTGCCCGTGGTCGCGCCCTTGCAGCGCGACGGCCAGACGCTGTTCACCCATGCCGGCTTTCGCTTCGCGCTCTTTCCCCGCCGTGGCGGTCGCGCGCCGGAGCCGGGCGATCTCAACCAGTTGCATCGTCTGGGCCAGCTGCTCGGCCGCCTGCATGCGGTGGGTGCCAGCCGGCCCTTCCAGCACCGCGAGACGCTGGACGTCCAGGGCTACGGCCATGCCTCCCTGGACACCCTGCTCACCGGCGACTTCATTCCCAAGAGCCTGCTGCCCGCCTATGAATCCGTGGCGCGCGACCTGCTCCTGCGCCTCGACGAACTCTTCGAGAGCGTTAGCTACGACGTCATCCGTCTGCACGGCGACTGCCACCCGGGCAACCTGCTCTGTCGCGATGAGGCCTACCATATCGTCGACCTCGACGACTGCCGCCATGGCCCGGCCATGCAGGATCTCTGGATGCTCCTGGCCGGCGATCGCCAGGAGCGGCTGACGCAGCTGTCCGAACTCATGGACGGCTACGAGGAATTCCACGACTTCCAGCCGCGCGAACTGGCCCTGATCGAGGGGCTGCGCACCCTGCGCCTGATGCACTACAGCGCCTGGCTGGCGCGCCGCTGGGACGACCCGGCGTTTCCCAAGAGCTTTCCCTGGTTCGGCAGCGAACGCTACTGGGGCGACCAGATCCTCACCCTGCGCGAGCAACGCGCCGCCCTGGACGAGGCGCCGCTGCGGCTGTTCTAGCCTGGGCGCTCGAATACCTCCTCCCCCTAGGAAAGAGCCGGGGTGAGGGTACGCCTCGTGAAGATTTCTCCAGTGGAAAAGACTGCGCCGTTTTCCACGCTACAACACTGATCGCGGCCATGGGCCGCTCCTACAGCAACCTGATCCGTAGGAGCGGCCCATGGCCGCGATCGCACAATGCCTGTGGCCTGCGAAGCGGTCGCATCGGCGCACTGCCACAATCGCGGTTACGGGATGCCAGCCCGCTCAGGAATAACGACAGGGAGCGCCACTCACGCCCACATCCTGTCGCCCCTTGAGCTATCCTGCCCGGACAAGAAAGTTGCCTGCCTAAGGATTTCTCATGTCTGCCTTGCGCCAGGGTTATGCCCTGGGCCTCACCGCCTATGTGCTGTGGGGCTTGTTTCCGTTGTTCTTCAAACTGCTGGCGGCCCTCCCGGCGACCGAGATCCTGTTCCAGCGCATCCTTTGGTCCGCCCTGTTCAGCGCGCTGCTACTGGTGGTCTGGCGCCATCGCGGCTGGTGGGCGGAGTTGCGCGCCCATCCCCGGCGGCTGTTCTGGCTGGCCGTGTCCGGCGCGCTGGTGGCCTGCAACTGGCTGGTCTACATCTGGGCGGTCAATAACGCCCATGTGGTCGAGGCCAGCCTGGGCTACTACATCAACCCGCTGGTCAACATCCTGCTCGCCCTGGTGATCCTTGGTGAGCGGCTGCGCCCGCTGCAGTGGATCGCCGTGGGCTTGGCGGCGCTGGGTGTGGCCCAGCAGCTATGGACCCTTGGGCAGCTACCCTGGGTGTCGCTGGCCTTGGCCCTGAGCTTCGCCTTCTATGGCCTGGTGCGGCGACAGACGCCCGTGGCTGCGCTGCCGGGCATGGTGGTGGAAAGCTGGATGCTGGTGCCGATCGCCCTGATCGCGCTGCCGTTGCTGACCCCGGGCGTAAGCCTGCAGGCGGAGGTCTGGCAGTCCTCCCTGGGCCTGCTGATCGTGCTGGCTGGTCCCGTCACCCTGATACCGCTGCTGTGCTTCAACGCCGCGGCCCGCAAGCTGCCCTATTCGACCCTGGGCTTTCTGCAGTACCTCGCCCCGACCCTGGTGTTGATTCAGGCGGTCTGGCTCTTTGGCGAGCCTTTTCCCCGCGAGCGACTGTTCGCCTTTATCTGCATCTGGGCTGGCCTTGCGGTGTTCAGCTTCGATCTCTGGCGTGCCAGCCGCAAGCTCAGAGCCAGTGCAAAGGCGCGTGAGCGGGAGACCGGCAAGGCCTAGCCCCCTCGAAAAGACCTGGGGCCAGACAGCAGAACGCCCCTCGCAAGGGGCGTCCGGTACCGCAGCGAGCCGATCAGGCTTCGCCAGCGGTCTGCATGCGCGCCAGTTCCTGGGCGTAGAGGGCGTCGAAGTTCACCGGCTGCAGCATCAGCGCGGGGAAGGAGCCACGTACCACCATGTTGTCCAGCGCCTCACGGGCGTAAGGGAACAGGATGTTGGGGCAGAAGGCGCCCAGGGCGTGGGCCATGGACGCGGCGTCCAGGCCCTTGATCAGGAAGATACCACCTTGCTGCACTTCGGCGATGAAGGCGGTCTCCTCGTTGTTCTTAACGGTAACGGTCAGGGTCAGCACCACTTCGTGGAAGTCGTCGCCCAGGGTCTTCTGGCGGGTGGCCAGGTCCAGGTTGACGTTGGGCTGCCACTCCTGGCGGAAGATCTCGGGGCTCTTGGGCGCCTCGAACGACAGGTCGCGGATGTAGATGCGCTGAAGGGAGAACTGAGCGCCGTCTTCCTGGGCGCCGTTGGCTTGATCGGTCATGGTAGGGCCTTGAGTTATGAGTGTTGGTCAGGCGGACAGCAGCGGGTCGAGACGCCCGCTTCGGTCTAGGGCATAGAGCTCATCGCAACCACCGACGTGAGTGCTGCCGACCCAGATCTGCGGCACGCTGGTGCGGCCGGCCTTGCGGGCCATCTCGGTGCGCAGCGCCGGCTGGCCGTCGACGGAGATCTCCCGGTAGGCCACGTTCTTGCGATCGAGCAGGTGCTTGGCACGATGGCAGTAGGGGCACCAGGCACTGGTATAGATGACGACGTCGGTCATGCGCAGTCTCCAGTGGCCGATGGGGCGGCCACGCTAGGGGTCACTTCACCAGCGGCAGATTCTCTGCACGCCAGGTGGCGATGCCGCCGTTCAGGCGAGCGGCGGTGAAGCCGGCCTTCTGCAGATCGCCGCACACGGCACCGGCTTGCTGGCCGGCGCTGTCCACCACGATCAGGGTCTTGGCCTTGTGCTTCTCCAGTAGAGACAGGCTGCTGGCGACTTTCTCCTGAGCGATGTTCAACGCGCCGACGATATGCCCGGCGGCGAAGTCCTTGCTCGGACGGATATCGAGGACCACGCCCTGCTCGCGGTTGAGCAGGTTGGTGAGCTCGCCGGTGGAAAGGCTACGACCGCCCCGACGGGTTTCGTTGAACAGCATCAGGGCGACGATGGCCAGGAAGGCGGCGACGAGCAGCGGATGATGGGTGGCGAATTCGACCAACCGACCGATAAATTCCATAATGAAAGAGCTATCCAAGAAGGGCTAAAAATGCCGGCCAGTATACACAGCCCCCCGGTAGCGCCATACCCTCGACGACCGTGGGTTATCGGCAGGTAACCAGCACACCTCAAGCTGCCTTCTTGGCGGTTTTCGCGACTCTGCCTAGGCTTGGCTTCCCGTCATTTTCAAGGAACCTCGCCATGACCTCCATCGCCCTGCTCGGCGCTACCGGCAATGTGGGCAGCCGCCTGCTCGACGAAGCCCTTTCCCGTGGCCATCAGGTCACCGCGCTGGTGCGCGACCCCGCTCGACTCGCTCCGCGGACCGGCCTCACCGTGGTTGCCGGCGATGTCGCCAGACCGAAAACCGCCCAGGCCCTGGCCGGTTGCGAAGTATTGCTCAGCAGTCTGAGATTCGCCGACACGGCACCGGCCGCCCTCCTCGACTTCGCCCGAGCCGCGGGCATCCCGCGCCTGCTGATCGTCGGTGGCGCCGCCAGCCTCAGCCTGCCGGATGGCTCGCGCCTTTTCGATGCGCCGGCCTTTCCGGCGGAGTATCGCCACGAAGCCGGTGCCGGCATCGCCACTCTGGAGGCGCTCCGCGAGGTCAGCGACCTCGACTGGGTCTTCGTCAGCCCGCAGATGGTCTTCGCTCCTGGCGAGCGCACCGGTCATTTCCGTCTGGGCCGCGATGCCCTGCTGTTCGACGCCGCCGGGGACAGCCGGATCTCCTACGAGGACTTCACCGTGGCCCTGCTGGACGAGGTCGAACGGCCCGCTCACCATCGCACCCGTTTCACAATTGGCTATTGAGGTAGAAGTGCCCCTTCGTTCGCAGCCTGGCCGCCTGGTCGGGCAGTGAACGCTGAACGGCGTGCCTTGCCGTTTTTTTTGCCGGATGTGACGGGCATACTAGGCGCTTCGCCCTCGAAACGTACGACTTCGCATGCGCCGTGTTCTCGCCCTTCTCCTCTTCGCCAGCGTTCTCGCTCCTGCCTTGGCCGACGACCGCGCCGATACCCAGCGGCAGATCGAGCAAGCCCGCCGGGACATCCAGGAAATGCAGAAGGTGCTCAAGCAGGTGCAGGCCGAGAAGTCTGGCGTGCAAAAGCAGCTGCAGAGTACCGAGACCCAGATGGGCGAGCTGGAAAAGCAGGTGGATTCGCTGCAGAAGCAGCTGGAGAGTGGCGAAAAAAAGCTGCAAGAGCTGGACGGGCGCAAGCAGAAGCTCGACCAGTCTCGCGCTGAACAACAGAAGCTGATCGCCGTGCAGGTCCGCGCCGCCTACCAGAGTGGCCGCCAGGAATACCTCAAGCTGTTGCTCAATCAGGAGCATCCGGAAAAGGTCAGCCGCACCCTCACCTACTACAACTACCTCAATCGCACCCGCCTGGATCAGCTGGCCGCCTTCAACGACACCCTGCGCGAATTGCGCGACGTGGAACAGGGCATCCAGCAGGAGCAGAGCGAACTGGTCGCCCGTCGCGAAGACCTGGAGAAGCGTCAGGCGGACCTGGCCGAGGTGCGCAAGGAGCGTCAGGCGGCGCTGGCCAAGATCAACTCGGACTACCGCGACAAGAGTCGCGAGATCGAGAGCCGCGAGCAGGATCAGGCAGCCCTCAACAAGGTGCTCAAGACCATCGAGGAAACCCTCGCCCGCCAGGCCCGCGAAGCCGAGGAAGCCCGCCAGCGGCAGCTCGCCGAGGCCCGTGCCGCCCAGGCGCGGGAAGCGGCGCGACGCCAGGCGCAAAGCGATACGAAAGCCCCCCGCCCCTCGAACGCCCCGGAGCTTGCGGTGTCTAGTGCAGCACCTGCGTATGGCGGCGCCTTCGCCAGTGCCCGTGGCAAGCTGCCCTGGCCAGTCGACGGTCGCCTGGTGGCGCGCTTCGGCAGTGCCCGTGGCGACGACCCTCGGGCGAAATGGGATGGCGTCCTGATCGCCGCCGGTGCCGGCACCAGAGTCAAGGCGGTCCACGGCGGTCGGGTAGTCTTCGCCGACTGGCTAAGAGGCGCCGGGCAGCTGGTTATCATCGATCATGGGAATGGCTATCTCAGCCTGTACGGACATAATCAGAGCCTGCTGAAGGCTGCAGGTGACGTGGTCAAGGCCGGGGATGCCATCGCGACCGTCGGCGCCAGCGGCGGTCAGGAAGCCTCCGCCTTGTACTTCGCCATCCGCCAACAGGGCCGCCCGACGGACCCCGTCATCTGGTGCCGTGCTCAGGGATAGTGCGACACACCTCGGTTTAGGAGCTGCACATGCCGCATCGCTTTCGTCCCACCGTCCTGGTCCTCGCCCTGTTGTTCGGTGGCGTCGGAGCTGTCCAGGCGCAATCGCCGCAAAGCACGCCAGCCGCGGTAACGCCGGTCGCTCCGGGCACCGCTCCTGCTGCCCCGGCCAGCGCTCCGCTGCCCCTGGACGAGCTGCGCACCTTTGCCGAGGTGTTCGACCGCATCAAGGCCGCCTATGTGGAGCCGGTGTCGGACAAGGTCCTGCTGGAGAATGCCATCAAGGGCATGCTCAGCAACCTGGATCCGCACTCCGCCTATCTCGAACCCAAGGACTTCGCCGAACTGCAGGAAACCACCAGTGGTGAATTCGGCGGCCTGGGCCTGGAAGTCGGCCAGGAAAACGGCTTCATCAAGGTGGTCTCGCCCATCGACGACACCCCGGCGGCCAAGGCCCATCTGCAGCCCGGGGATCTGATCGTCAAGATCGACGGCCAGCCGACCAAGGGCCAGGCCATCAACGAAGCCGTCGACAAGATGCGCGGCAAGCCGGGCAGCCCCATCACCCTGACCATCGTGCGCGGCGGCGCCCAGCCGTTCGACGTCAAGCTGGCGCGGGCGGTGATCAAGGTCAACAGCGTCAAGAGCCAGTTGCTCGAATCCGGCTACGGCCTGCTGCGCATCTCGCAGTTCCAAGTGAATACCGGCGAAGAGACGGTCAAGGCGCTCGGCAAGCTGCGCCAGGAAAACAAGGGCAAGCTCAAGGGCCTGATCCTCGACCTGAGAAACAATCCGGGGGGCGTCCTGCAGTCGGCGGTCGAGGTGGCCGATGCCTTCATGACCCACGGCTTGATCGTCTACACCAAGGGCCGTCTACCCAATTCCGAGCTGCGCTTCTCGGCCGATGCCGCCGATCCCAGCGAGAAGGTGCCCCTGGTGGTGCTGATCAACGGCGGCAGTGCCTCGGCCGCGGAAATCGTCGCCGGCGCCCTGCAGGACTCCAAGCGCGGCATCCTCATGGGCACCGACAGTTTCGGCAAGGGCTCGGTACAGACGGTGCTGCCGCTCAACAATGACCGGGCGCTCAAGCTCACCACGGCGCTCTACTACACGCCCAATGGCCGCTCCATCCAGGCCCAGGGCATTACTCCGGACATCCCCGTGGCCCCCGCCAAGGTCACGCCGCAAAGCGGTGGCGACGAATACTTCCGCGAGGCGGACCTGGCCGGCCACCTGGGCAATGGCAATGGCGGCGCCGATCGGCCAACCGGCAGCAAGGCGCCCAACCAGAGTACGCGTCCGCAGGATGACGACTTCCAGCTCTCCCAGGCGCTGTCGCTGCTCAAGGGACTCAACGTCACCCATACCCCGTGAGGGGTAGACACTGGCTGCTGGCCGGGGCGCTCGCCCTGGCCAGCGGACTCGCCCAGGCGGCTACCGCGCACCTGACCATCGTCATCGACGACCTCGGCCAGAATCCGGCGCGGGATCGCCAGGTGCTGGCCCTGCCCGCACCGGTAGTGCTGGCCATCATCCCCGAGACCCGCTACGCCGCCGAATTGGCCGCCCAGGCCCATCGCGCCGGCCGTACGGTGCTGTTGCACCTGCCCATGGACCCGGCTGGCGGGCCCTATGCCTGGCATCCGGAGATGTCTTCCGCCGAACGCCTGCAACGCCTCGACCGGGCGCTGGAACGGGTACCCGAGGCGGACGGGGTGAACAACCACGAAGGCAGTCGCATGACCGCCGACCGGCCGGCCATGGCCGAGCTGATGCAGGTCTTGCAGGAACGCCATTTGCTGTTTCTCGACAGCCGCACCAGCGCCGCCACCGTGGCCGCGGCGGAAGCCCAGAAGATCGGCCTGGCCAGCGTCTCGCGCGATGTCTTTCTCGACAACGAGGCGACCCCGGCGGCGGTGGCCGCGCAGCTGGCCGAGGGTGTACGCCTGGCCCAGCGACAGGGCAGCGCCGTATTGATCGGCCATCCCCATCCGGCAACCCTGGCGGTGCTGGCCCAGCAGCTGCCACAGCTCAAGGCCCAGGGCGTGGAAGTCATCGACCTGCCACAGATGATCGCCCTGCGGGCCAATCGTGCCATGGCCGGGCACGGTCGCGACGGGCGCTATCGCTAGTGCCCGACACCTGTCACCCAGGCGTCAGAGGTAGTTGCGGGTGATGCTGTCGACCACGCCTTCCTGGCGCATGGCATCCAGGGCCTGCTGCAAGCGGTTCACCACCTCATCAGGGGTGTCCTTGTTGAGGGCCAGATAGAGGTCGGACTCCTGAAAGCTGAGCAGTGTCTGCAGATTGCTGACGCCCTGCTGCTTGGCCAGATAGCGCCCCACCACGTCGGTGGTAGCCCAGACGTCGATCTCGTTCTTCTGCAGCCGGGCGATGTTCTCCTGATCGCGCAGGACTTCACTGGCGACGACACCCTTGTCCTTGAGCATCTGGCTGACCGCGGAATTCTTGTAGGCGCCGACGCGCAGCTTGGCAGCCGCGGCGAGATCGGGGACCCGGATCGTGCTGCCCGGTAGCGCCATGAGCACCTTGCGGGTCTTGCCCAGCGGTCCGACCCACTTGAACAAGGGGCCCCGCGCCTCGGTGCGGGAAACGGAGAACAGCCCGTAGTTGGGGCTTTCCAGGGTCAGGTTGTAGAGGCGATCCCAGGGAAAGCGCAGCGACAGGCTGTAGTCGATCCCGGCACGCTTGAACATCTCACGGACCAGATCGGTGCTGATGCCGTCGATGGCCTCGTCGCGGGCGAAGTTCTTGTCATCTACCGCCATGTTGAAGGGCGGGAAATTCTCGGTCAGCAGCACGACGCGATAGCCGGGTGGCAACTCCGCCTGGGCCGTTCCCATGCCCAGGGCGCAGCTCAACAGCACGCTAGCGATAGGCAGCCACAACTTGCGCATTGCTCTCTCCTCGCCCAACCGTCCGAGCCGAGCGCTCGGCCCATCGGGGTTACAGATAACGGTTGAAGATGGTCTGGACCGCGCCGCTCTGGCGCATCTCGTCCAGGGCCTTTTGCAGCTTCTGTACCACCTCGTCGGGCGTCTGTTTGTTCAGGGCCAGGAACAGCTCGCCGGTGTTGAAGCGCAGCAGCATCTTGAGGCCGGTCACCTCTTCCTGGCGCGCCAGATAGCGGCCGGCGGGATCGCCGGTGGCCCAGACGTCGATCTGCCCCTTGAGCAGGCGCTGTACGTTTTCCTGATCACGCAGCGCGAGATCCGGCTGGAAGCCCTGCTGGACGAGACTCTCGGCGATGGCGTCGCCCTTGTAGGCGCCAATCTTGAGCTGCTGCTGGCGAACGTCGTCCAGGCTGCGCAGCTGCAGATGGCTGTCGGCGCGACCGAGCAGGACCCAGTCGTCGGGGCCTATGGGGCCGACCCACTTGAACAGGGCTTCGCGCTCGGGCAGCCGGGCGGTGACGAAGACGCCGTGGTCGCGCTGATCCAGGGCCATGCCGTAGATCCGCTCCCAGGGGAATCTCAAGGTGAGGTTGTAGGAGATGCCGGCGCGCTGGCACATCTCGCGCACCATGTCGACGGCGATGCCCTTGAGATCGTCCTCGCGGGCGAAGTTCTTGCCGTCGGTGGAGAAGTTGTAGGGGGGAAAGTTTTCCGTCAGCAGCGTGAGCTGATAACCCGCCGGGATCTCCGCCCTAACCATGGTCGTCGATGCCAGCAGCAAACCCGCCAAGCAGGCCCAGAATCCCTTGCGCACGCCCCTCTCCCTGCCGGCACTGCCGGTGCTTAAGATTTTGTGGAGCGTATCACAATCCCTTTTTCGGCCAGGTACCGTTTAGCCTCGGGAATGGTGCATTCGCCGAAATGGAAGATGCTGGCGGCGAGCACTGCCGAGGCCTTGCCTTCGAGGATGCCGTCGGCCAGATGCTGCAGGTTGCCAACGCCTCCGGAGGCGATCACCGGGATACCCACCGCCTCGCTGACCGCGCGGGTCACGCCCAGGTCGAAGCCGTTCTTCATGCCGTCCTGATCCATGCTGGTGAGCAGGATCTCGCCGGCACCCAGACCTTCCATCTTCTGCGCCCACGCCACGGCATCGAGCCCGGTGGGCTTGCGCCCGCCATGGGTGAAGATCTCCCAGCGCGGGGTCTCGCCGGGGCCGCTGACGCGCTTGGCGTCGATGGCCACCACGATGCACTGGGAGCCGAAGCGCGCCGCGGCTTCGCCGACGAATTCCGGGGTGAAGACCGCCGCGGTGTTGATCGAGACCTTGTCCGCACCGGCGTTGAGCAGGTTGCGGATGTCCTGCACGGTGCGCACACCACCGCCCACGGTCAGCGGGATGAACACCTGGCTGGCCATGCGTTCCACGGTGTGCAGGGTGGTGTCGCGGCCCTGGTGGCTGGCGGTGATGTCGAGAAAGGTGATCTCGTCAGCGCCCTGTTCGTTGTAGCGACGGGCGATCTCCACCGGATCACCGGCATCGCGGATATTCTCGAACTTGACGCCCTTGACCACGCGGCCGTTGTCCACGTCCAGGCAGGGGATGATGCGTTTCGCCAGCGCCATGTTTCTCTCCAGAAGACGATGTCAGGTACGTTGCTGCAAGGTGGCATGCTCTGCCAGTTCAGCCTCGATGAATGCGGCGATCATCGCCCGATAGACGTGCTCGACCACTACCGGTGACGCGCCAGCCTCGACCGCGAGCGACTTGACCTTGGCAATGACCTGCTCGACGCGCTGCGGAGCCCGAACGGCATCGTCGTCTTTCTTGAAACGCGCGGCCTGACGTACATAGGCACCACGCGCCGCCAGCAACTGGACGATCTGCTGATCAAGTTCGTCGATCGCCGAGCGAACCTCCTCAAGCGAAGAGCATTCGTTCATCATCGAGCCCTCAGACCTTGAAGTTGTCGCACAGCGCCTGGGCCTCGGCGACGTCGAGGGTGCCCTCGTAGATCGCCCGGCCGGTGATGGCGCCGATGATGCCCGGGCTGCGGGCGTCGAGCAGGTTCTGGATATCACCCAGGTTATGGATGCCGCCGGAGGCGATCACCGGGATGCTGGTGGCTTCGGCCAGGGCGCGGGTCGCTGGAACGTTGCAGCCCTGCATCATGCCGTCGCGGGCGATATCGGTGTAGACGATGGCGCTGACGCCATCGGCCTCGAAGCGGCGGGCCAGGTCGGTGACCTGCAGCTCGCTGACCTCGGCCCAGCCGTCGGTGGCGACGAAGCCGTCCTTGGCGTCCAGGCCGACGATGACCTTGCCGGGGAAGGCGCGGCAGGCCTCAGCGACGAATTCCGGCTGCTTGACCGCCTTGGTGCCGATGATCACGTAGCTGACGCCGGCGCGCACATAGTGCTCGATGGTCTCCAGCGAGCGGATGCCGCCACCGATCTGGATCGGCAGGCCGGGATAGCGCTTGGCGATGGCGGTGACCACCTCGCCATTGACCGGCTGGCCCTCGAAGGCGCCGTTGAGATCCACCAGATGCAGCCGGCGGCAGCCGCCGTCGACCCACTGGGCGGCCATGGCCACGGGATCGTCGGAGAACACGGTGGAGTCTTCCATGCGCCCCTGGCGCAGGCGGACGCAGGCGCCGTCCTTGAGGTCGATGGCGGGGATGATCAGCATGGCAATACCTTGGCTCGGGGGTGAGGGCGGTCTAGGGCTTTTCCAGCGCCCAGATGTCGCTTTCCAGGCTGTCGACACGCTCCCTGAGCAGGGCCTGCACGTCGGCAACCGCCTTGTTGTAGTACAGCGGCCCGCACTCGCGGGCGAAGAAATCCAGCAGTTCCTCGACTTCGAAACGCCCCAGGCGGACCTCGAAGCTATCGTCCAGCAGGGTCTGCAACGCCGTGACCACGCGCTGGGTCTGCTCGGGTTCGAGCCTGACCAGCGGCGCGGACGGCTTGCGCGCCATTACCAGCGGCCGTCCCAGGCGAGGAAGTTGGCATAGAGCTGCAGACCGCAGTCGGCGCTCTTCTCGGGGTGGAACTGGGTGGCGAAGCGCGAGCCGTCGGCCAGGGCCGCAGCGAAGTCCAGGCCGTAGTGGCCGCGACCGACCACCTGGCGCGGACTGCCGGCCTCGACATAGAAGCTGTGCACGAAATAGAAACGGGCGCGATCGGGGATGCTGTGCCAGAGCGGATGGTCGAGCACGTGGCTGACCTCGTTCCAGCCCATGTGCGGCACCTTGAGGGTCTCGCCCTCTTCCTGCATGCCGCCCGGGAAGCGCCGTACGGCGCCGGGGAACAGGCCGATGCAGTCCACCCCGCCATTCTCTTCGCTGCGCTGCATCAGCGCCTGCATGCCGACGCAGACGCCGAGGAAGGGCCGGTCCTGGCTGACTTCACGGACCAGCTCATCGATGCCCTGGCGGCGGATCTCGGCCATGCAGTCGCGGATGGCGCCGACGCCGGGCAGGACGATGCGGTCCGCCTCGCGGATCACCGCTGGATCGCCGGTCACCAGCACCTGATGGCTACCGGCATGCTCCAGGGCCTTGGCCACGGAGTGCAGGTTGCCCATGCCGTAGTCGATGACGGCTACCGTCTGCATCACAGGCACCCTTTGGTGGAGGGCATGACGCCGGCCATGCGCGGGTCTTCGCTGAGGGCCATGCGCAGGGCGCGGCCAAAGGCCTTGAACACCGTTTCGATCTGGTGGTGGCTGTTGACCCCGCGCAGGTTGTCGATGTGCAGGGTGACCTGGGCGTGGTTGGTGAAGCCCTGGAAGAATTCGAGGAACAGATCGACGTCCATGCGACCCACGGTGGCGCGGGTGAAGGGCACGTTCCAGTGCAGCCCGGGCCGGCCGGAAAAGTCGATGACGACGCGCGACAGGGCTTCGTCCAGGGGCACATAGGCATGGCCATAGCGCTGGATGCCCTTCTTGTCGCCAACGGCCTTGGCGAAGGCCTGACCGAGGGTGATGCCGATGTCTTCCACCGTGTGGTGGTCATCGATGTGCAGGTCGCCGCGGCAGTGGATATCGAGGTCGATCAACCCGTGGCGGGCGATCTGGTCGAGCATGTGCTCGAGGAAGGGAACCCCGGTGTCGAAGCGCGCTGCGCCCGTGCCGTCCAGATCCAGGGATACCTTGACCTGGGTTTCCAGGGTGTTGCGCTCGACGGTTGCCTTGCGTTCGGCCATAGCCTGCTCCGCGAAAATCGGTGGGCGAAAGGGCCGATATTATAGGGGCGTGGGGGCTGGATCGAAAGCGCGGCGGGACGGAGCGTCCCACCGCAGGGGCGCCCCACCCGGGGCGCCCTGTTGTCGCGAGGCTGAGCGGTAGCTTAGCTGAACAGCGCAGCGGTCTTTTGCAGGGTGATCCAGATACCCCAGGCCAGCGGGATGCCCACGGCCAGCCAGGCGGCGATGGCCAGCGGCTTGGTCTTGGGATCGGCACTCCACTCCAGTACCTGGGCGCTGCCGACATTGCTGTCATGGCCATTGGCGCGCTCGACGGCGAGTTCGGCCTCGGTCATGAAGTGCTTGTCGGCTACCGGGCGCACCATCAGGTTGCAGAGGAAGCCCAGCACCAGCAAGCCGGCCAGGATGTACAGGGTGATGTCGTACACCTGGGCGCGGGGGATGCCCATGCTCAGCTGGTACTCGCGCAGGTAGTTGACCAGCACCGGACCGAAGACGCCAGCGGCGGCCCAGGCGGTGAGCAGGCGACCGTGAATGGCGCCGACCATCTGGGTACCGAACAGGTCGGCGAGGTAGGCCGGCACGGTGGAGAAACCACCGCCGTACATGGACAGGATCAGGCAGAAGGCGAAGACGAACAGCGCCACGCTGCCCAGGTGACCGGTCCAGGGCACGATGGCATAGAGCACGAAGCCCAGGGTGAAGAAGACGAAGTAGGTCATCTTGCGGCCGATGTAATCGGAGAAGGATGCCCAGAAGAAGCGACCGCCGATGTTGAACAGGCTCAGCAGACCGGTGAAGCCGGCGGCGATGGCGGCGATCTGCTTGAGCTGATCGGCGCTGAGTTCACCGTAGGGCAGGCCGTTGCCCAGCAAGCGACCACCAAAGACTTCCTGCAACAGCGGCGATGCCATGCCGATGATGCCGATGCCAGCAGTGACGTTCAGGCACAGCACGGCCCAGACCAGCCAGAACTGCGGGATGCCCCAGATCTTGCTCACATGGACGTGGCGGTTGGTGATCATGCCGCTGCTGGCCTTCTTGGTGGAAGGCGTCCAGCCGGCGGGCTTCCAGCCGGTCGGCGGTACGCGGTAGCCCAGGGCACCGCTCATCATGAACACGAAATAGATCACCGCCATGACCAGGAAGGTCTGCCAGACACCGATTTCGGTGGCTGAGGCGAAGTGACGCATCAGGGCATCGGCCAGGGGCGCACCCACCATGGCGCCGCCACCAAAGCCCATGATGGCCATGCCGGTCGCCATGCCGCGCTTGTCCGGGAACCACTTGATCAGGGTCGACACCGGCGAGATGTAGCCCAGGCCCAGCCCGATACCGCCGATCACGCCCGAACCCAGCCACAGCATCCAGATCTGGTGGGTGTAGATGCCCAGGGCGGAGATCAGCAGACCGCCGCACCAGCACAGCGCCGAGACGACACCGGCCTTGCGCGGACCGGCATGTTCCAGCCAGCCACCGAACAGGGCGGCCGAGCAGCCGAGGAAGATGAAGAACAGGGTGTAGATCCAGCCGAGCTGGGAGATCTTCCAGTCACAGGTAGCACTGAAGATCTGCTCGAAGAAGCCCATCTCCACCGGGCAGGCCACGGCGGCGGTGATGCCGATCGCCTTGGACAGCGGCAGCCAGAACACCGAGAAGCCGTAGGCCATGCCGATGCACAGATGGATGGCCAGGGCGGCCGGCGGTACCAGCCAGCGGTTGAAGCCGGGCCGGGCGACGATGCGCTCCTTGGAAAGAAAAGCCGGACGAGCCGAAGCGGCGCCGCCAGCGGTGAGAGTAGTGCTCATGGGTTTAGCCCCTTTCTGATGTATAGCGTCCAGGCCGGTGGACATTCCCTGCACGCTTCCCCATAAACGAGTCAAAGAAACGGCGTCAACCGACCAGAGGTGCGCGACATTAAAGCGCACCCTGGCCTACTGCCACCCCTACTCATTTGCCAGGGTACGGGCGGTGCAAGACCGCCGACGAAACGGGCGTTTACCACCGCTGTCACAGGGCCGACACCTCGATGTCATCGCGGCCAGCCCAAGCCCTTATACTGGCCAGTCGCGCCATCGCCCGCCGGAACAGGAATTTCCTCGCCATGAAAGCTTTCGCCAAAGTGCTGGGTATCGTCCTCGTCGGCCTGCTGCTCCTGCTGGTCGCCGTAGGCTTCGCCCTCACCCACCTGGTCGATCCCAACGACTACAAGGACGAGATTCGCCAGCTCGCGCGCGACAAGGCCAACGTCGATCTGCAGCTCAAGGGCGACATCGGCTGGAGTCTGTTCCCCTGGCTGGGCGTCGAATTGCACGATGCCACCCTGGCCAGCGCGGCCACCCCTGATCGCCAGCTGGCCCAGGTACAGCGGCTGATCCTGTCGGTCCGGCTGCTGCCCCTGCTGCTGCGCCGCGACCTGGAGATGAGCGACGTCAAGATCGACGGCCTGGACCTCACCGCCAGCCGCGATGACCAGGGCCGCACCAACTGGGCCGAGATCGGTCGCCCCGCACCCAAGGCGGACCAGAGCGGCGCCCCAGCCAAGGCGCCTGCCGATTCCTCCGGCTCCGGTGAGTCGACCAGCCCGCACCAGCCGCTCAAGCTCAATGTCGAGAGCCTGACCGTGCGCAACTCCCGGATCGAATACAGCGATGCCCGCAGCGGTGCCCACTATGCCTTCGAAGGCATCGACCTGGAGACCGGCGCCATCTACGCCGGCACGCCCATTCCGCTCAAGCTCGCCGGTACCGCCAGCACCACCCAGCCGCCGGTGAACGCCACCGTACTGCTCAATGGCGAATTCCATTTCGATCCGGCCAGCCAGCAGTACGCGCTGGACAACCTCAAGCTCACCGGCGACGCCAGCGGCGAGCCCTTCAACGGCAAGGTGGTCAATTATTCCGCCAGCGGCCAGCTCGCCGTCGACCGCCGCGCCCAGACCGCCGAATGGACCAGCCTCAAGCTCACTGCCAATGACCTCAAGGCGCTGGGCGACCTCAAGCTCACCGGTCTGGAAACCGATCCGCAGCTGGCCGGTCGCGTGTCCATCGCCCGTCTCGACCTGCGCGCCTTCCTCGACAGTATCGGCGTCGAATTACCGGCCATGGCCGATGCCAAGACCCTGCAGCGCTTCGAGATGAATGCCCAGGTGCAGGCCAGCCGCAACGCCCTGGCGCTGGACGACTTCAACTTCCAGCTGGACGACAGCACCCTCAAGGGCCGCGTCGCCGTCGCCGACATCGCCCGCCGCGCCCTGCGTATCCAGCTCAGCGGTGACACCCTGGACCTGGATCGCTATCTGCCGGCCAAGGCCGCCGCCGCGCGCCAGGCCAATGGCGCACGCCAGGAAGAGGTCGCCCAGGTCGACGCCATCGCCACCCAAGGCAACTCGCCGCTACCGGAAGCCCCGACCCAGCACGCCTGGAGCCAGGAAACCCTGCTGCCGGTGGAACGCCTGCGCAGCCTGGACGCCGATGTCGACCTGAGCCTGCAACACCTCACCCTCAATCGCCTGCCCTTCGAAGACGCCAGCCTCAAGGCCAAGGCCGCTGACGGCCAGCTGCAGCTCAGCGCCCTGGAAGGCGAGCTGTTCGGTGGTCGCTTCGAAGCCAACGGCGCCCTCGACGTGCGCGGTGCCCAACCGCAACTCACCGCCCGGGAACGCATCAAGGCCGTGCCGGTGGAGCGCATCCTCCAGGCCCAGGGCCAGAAGCCGCCAGTGGAAGGCCTGCTCGACCTGGACGCCGACCTGCGCAGCACCGGCGCCAGCCAGCGCACGCTGATCGACAACCTCGACGGCACCGCGCGCTTCGCCCTGCGCAATGGCCAACTGATCGACGCCAACGTCGAAAGCCAGCTGTGCCAGGGTATATCCCTGCTCAACCGCAAGCCGCTGGAATTGCCCCATGGCGGCCAGAACACGCCCTTCCGCCAGTTGAGCGGCAGCCTCACCATCGTCAACGGCGTGGCCCGCAACCAGGATCTGAGCGTCAGCGTGCCGGGCCTGGCAGTGAAGGGCGATGGCGACATCGATCTGCGCACCCTCGGCCTGGACTACCGCCTGGGCATCACCGTGCAGGGCGATACCAACGCCGCCGCCGATCCGGGCTGCCAGGTCGGCGAGCGCTACGCCGATATCGAATGGCCGCTGCACTGCCGCGGCCCCATGGAACTGGGCGCCAAGGCTTGCCGCCTGGATCGCGAGGCCATGGGCCAGATCATCGCCCGCGCGGCCGGCAATCGTCTGAACGAAAAAATCGAAGAGAAGCTGGGTGATAAGATCAGCCCTGACATCCAGAACGCCATCCGGGGACTGCTGCAACGCCGATGACTGACGACGCCTTTGGTACCGCCGTACTGGCCTGGTACGACCTGCACGGTCGCAAGGACCTGCCCTGGCAACAGGCCGTGACCCCCTACCGCGTCTGGGTCTCGGAGATCATGCTCCAGCAGACCCAGGTGGCCACGGTACTGGGCTACTTCGACCGCTTCATGCAGGCGCTACCCACCGTCGAGGCCCTGGCTGCCGCACCGGAAGACGAGGTCCTGCACCTCTGGACGGGCCTCGGTTACTACAGCCGCGCGCGCAATCTGCACAAGGCCGCCAAGACCGTGGTCGAGCAGCACGGCGGCGAATTTCCCCGCAGTGTCGAGGCCCTCGCCGAGTTACCCGGTATCGGCCGCTCCACCGCCGGGGCCATCGCCAGCCTGAGCATGGACATCCGCGCCCCCATCCTCGACGGCAACGTCAAGCGGGTGCTGGCGCGCTATACCGCCACACCCGGCTATCCCGGCGAGCCTGCCGTGGCCCGACGCCTGTGGGAGGTCGCGGAACGACTGATGCCCCACGAGCGGGTCGGCCACTACACCCAGGCGATGATGGACCTGGGCGCCACCCTCTGTACCCGCAGCAAGCCCAGCTGCCTGCTGTGCCCGGTCAAGCCGGGTTGTCGCGCCCACCTGCTAGGCCAGGAAACCGACTTTCCCGCCGCCAAGCCACGCAAGACACTGCCGCAGCGCAGCACCCTGATGCCGCTGTTCGTCAACGATGCCAATGCCGTGCTCTTGCAGCGCCGGCCGTCCACCGGCCTCTGGGGCGGTCTCTGGGGACCGCCGGAGGTCGCCGATGTGGCCGAGCTCGAAGCCCTCGCCGAACGCCAGGGCCTCGCCATCGACGAGCGCCAGGCGCTGCCCGGCCTGGTACACACCTTCAGCCATTTCCAGCTGGCCATCGAGCCCTGGCTGGTGCAGGTGGACCATCGCCACCAACGCGTGGCCGAGGGCGACTGGCTTTGGTATAACCTCGCGTCCCCGCCGCGCCTGGGCCTCGCCGCCCCGGTGCAGAAACTGCTCAAGCGCGCCGAGCAGGCGCTCAAAGGAGAACCCGCATGACCCGCACCGTGATGTGCCGCAAGCACAAGCAGGAGCTTCCCGCCCTGGATCGCCCGCCCTACCCCGGCGCCAAGGGCGAAGACATCTATCAGCACGTCTCCAAGCAGGCCTGGGAAGAGTGGCAGAAGCACCAGACCATGCTCATCAACGAGCGTCGGCTGAACATGATGAACGCCGAGGATCGCAAGTTCCTGCAAGCCGAGATGGACAAGTTCCTGTCCGGTGAAGATTACGCCCAGGCTGAAGGCTACGTGCCCCCCAGCGCCTGAGTCGACGGCTTAGGACCTATTCAAAGCCTGCTGCGCGTCGGCCAAAGGGCGTTGAGGCTGGCCTGGGTCGCCAGCCCGGCCTGGGCGGCCCGGTCGGAACGCTCATTTACCCTTTGTAAACTCGAGCGCGAGTCCGATCCGCTTCCTCAGCTATCTTCGCGGGGCCGCCCAGGCCTTGTTTGTCTCTAGCTCGCGAGGCATTGAACAGACCCTAAGCGCCCGAAAAACCTAAATTTTTTTGGGCTCACTGTTGACACAGGGTCGAGAAACGCTTTTAATGCGCCCCGTTGCCCAGGTAGCTCAGTTGGTAGAGCAGGGGATTGAAAATCCCCGTGTCGGCGGTTCGATTCCGTCCCTGGGCACCAAGACAAACCTCCAAGCTCCTGCGGGATCTGGAGATCAGAGAAACCGGCCTAGTGCCGGTTTTTTTGTGCCTGCAATATATCCAGGCCTCATCCCCTGGGTCCGCTGCCCATCCGCTACTCCTCCGTGCTGTCCTGCCACACCTGCGAGAAGAACTCCAAGGCGCACCCTAGACGCCTTGGTGCTCGGTAAAAACTCCGCCCGGCATCCTTGACCCTCTACCCACTTCAGACTTTTTAATGGCGTGGCGTCACCAGACAGCCACCCTTTTCGGAGTCAGTATCATGACCACCTGCAGCGAAAAGCATCACGCGAATCACAGCCATCAGCACGGCCCGAATTGCGGCCACACCGCCATCGAGCATGACGGCCATGTCGACTATCTCCACGATGGCCATCTGCACCATATGCACGGCGATCACGTGGACGAGCATGTGCTGGAGGTCGGCGCCATCAATCCCGATCACTGCACTCACGGCCAGAGCAGTGGCCATGCGCCCGATCATGTCCATGGTCCTGACTGCGGCCACGAGGCCGTTCCCCACGGTGACCACGTCGACTACCTGGTGGATGGCCGCCTGCATCACGTCCATGACGGCCATTGCGACGATCACGGCCCGGTGACCCAGGTCCGCTAGGACCCAGGACACCAAGGCTCAGGCGCGCTGCCTTGACGCCCCTGGCGCCCCTGGCGCCGCGGCATAGGCAGCACGCTTCGCCTCAGACCGACGCCGGGGCTGCCAAGGCCTCTCCCAGGTGGATCGCCAGCCACACCGTGGCGACGAGGGGATCGGTATAGGTCACCCAGTGTTCGGTCCGCGCCGGAATGAACAGCGCAGCGCCCGGCTCCAGCACCACCTCCCGCCCCTCCAGGGCAACCCGGGCCGCGCCCTGCAGCAGCATCACCCATTCGTCATGAGCCTGCCGATAAGGCGCCTCCACCGGGGTGGTTTGACCCAGAGAGACGATCCGTTCGATGCGGCAGCCAGGCCGCTCCAGCAGGGGCGTGAATACCTCCGCCGCGGAGGCATCGGGCAGGTCGCGAAGCAGATTGGTCATGACGTTTCTCCCAGCGTCCGGCATCAGGACCATGAGGCTGTACCCGCCAGCTCGCCCATTCAAGCCCACCGGCGCCTTTTCGCCTCAGGCGTCGCCCTGAGGGCCCCAGCGATGCCGCTATCTGCCGCCAAGAGTGGGAACCGCCCGACCTTTTCAGCGGCCCATCGCCCGGGCGGCAGAAATTTCGGTGATCATCCGTTGCACGAGCGGCGCCCTTCACTACCGTCGCTCGGCCATGGCCTGCCGCTGCCTTTTCGCCTGCGGTCGGTCATACCTCGCACAAGGCGCACGGAGGCGCTCGCTTATGCCCATTCGCTCGATCCCCCTCATCGCTACCCCCCTTCCCGACGTCCTGCCACAAGAAGCCAGCGGGCAGCCCGCCATCGCACCGAGCGAGCCAGGCACACCGCTCTGGTTCACCCTGCTGAGCAGCGCCAGCCTGTGGCTGAATCGCCTGTTTCTCGGCCTGGTCATGGCACTGATCGGCTTTACCCTCTGGCATTGGTGGCAGGGGTGAAGCGGCGGCTGGACCAACTGGAGCTGACGATCCTGATGTGTGGCATCGGGCTGCTTTCGCTGGCCCTCATCGTCGCCGCGGGCATGCAAGGCCTGGACTGGGACTGACCCAGCGGCCTTACCAGACCTTTACCTGGCCTGACGCCCGCTGACGGCCAAAGGTGTTTCATGGTGACGCGGCCTATCGAGCGCCGCGAGGAGAACACCATGACATCGCGAGCGTCGTTGATTCTGCTAGTGACCGCCACCCTTGCCGCCAGCGGTATGGCCGCAGCGCACGGGGGACCTGATCGGGGGCAACCCTGGGCAGGGGCCCCCGGTATGGCTGTCGAGGAAGCAGGCTTCCTGCCGGTGGGCGAGTACCGGCGGCATCATCGACACCATTCCTATTACCGCCGGGATGGCTACCCCTATAACTATTACCGCCCCTACCCCCAAACGGGCTATGCGGCACCGCACTGGCGCCCCGTCCCGCCGGGCTACTACCCCTACCAGCCAGCCTACGAACCACGGCCCTATTACGGGCCGCCGCCCCGCCATTGGTGAACTGCTTGGCATCGCCAGAGCGAGATAGTGGCCTTTTGCGATGAGTCGCACAGGGGAGTCTTTGCCAGGAGAGCAAAATGCCATCACCCATTAGGGCTACTAAGGCGTTGCCAACATGTATGAGAGAGATGATGTAATCTGCATGGCCTGCCTTGTGACCATGGCTGCGGCCTTTACCGGCTTCATCATGGTGATGGCGCTGCTGTGACCGCCAGATAGACGAAACCCCGCCGAAGCGGGGTTTCGAAGGCGGTATGGCACGGTCCTAGATGGGACGACTGCCATATTTGCTGTCAGGCTTCTTGGGCGGATCGGCGACCACGTTGGCGTCGATCTCCTGCACCTTGCCTCCACGCGACAAGAAGTCCTGCATGGCTTTTTCCAGCGCATCCCGCTCGCGCTGCTTGGCTTCCACCGATGGCAGCTCTTCCGGCTCGGGCTCGCGCTTCTTCTTGGCCTTGCTGCCGGACGCTGGCGCTTCGCTTTCGCTGCCTTCCTCTTGCTCGGCGTCGTCGGTTGCGGCGGCAAACTCTTCGTTATCGCCCTCTTCCTCCGCACCTGTTTCCAGGTCGTCCTGTTCCAGATCTTCGTCGCTCATAAACCGCCTCCAACATTTTGGCAAAATCGGACCGCGCGTTTTGACGCGGTCTCCTACAAAAAATTCCTGGCTATTCGCCCTGCAGCGTCGCGATCAAACGTCGCGCGCCACCCTGATCACGGTGTTCGCCCAGGTAGATGCCCTGCCAGGTCCCCAGCGCCAGCTGGCCCGCCTGGATCGGCAGGCTCAGGCTGCACCCGAGCAGACTGCTCTTGAAGTGCGCGGGCAGGTCGTCCGGCCCTTCGTAGTCATGCTCGTAACCGGCCTGCCCCTGGGGGACCAGCTGGTTGAAGAACCGCTCGAAGTCGCGCCGCACGGCCCCATCGGCATTCTCGTTGATGGTCAGCGAGGCCGAGGTGTGCTGCAACCAGAGGTGCAGCAGGCCGACGCGGCACTCAGCCAGCTCGGGCAGCTGATCCAGCACCTCATCGGTGACGAGATGAAAACCACGCGCACGAGCGCGCAGGGAAAAGGTCCGCTGCAGCCACATGAAACACCCCCGCCGACTGACTGGGCGCGCATTCTAGCGCGACGATCGGAAAAGCAAAGCGGTGATTGCACACCACCGGCGTGCAGTCTAGACACAGCAGGACGGCGGTTGTTCCAGCCGTAGGGCAGACATGAAAAAGGCGCCTTGCGGCGCCTTTTTCGAGAGCGGCAGCTTACAGGTTGTAGCCACGCTCGTTGTGCAGGGTGAGGTCCAGGCCCACGGTTTCCTCTTCCTCGTTGACTCTCAGGCCCATGACCACGTCCAGCACCTTGAGGATCACGAAGGTGACGATACCGGTATAGACGATGGTGAAGGCCACACCCTTGAACTGGATGAAGAGCTGGGCGCCGATATCGGTCACGGTCCCGAAGCCACCCAGGGCCGGCGCGGCGAAGACGCCAGTCAGCAGGGCGCCGACGATGCCGCCGATACCGTGCACACCAAAGGCGTCCAAGGAGTCGTCATAGCCCAGCTTGCGCTTGAGGCTGGTGGCGGTGAAGAAGCACACCACGCCGGAGACCAGGCCAATGATCAGGGCGCCCATGGGGCCGGCGGTACCGGCGGCCGGGGTGATGGCGACCAGACCGGCGACCACGCCGGAGGCGATGCCCAGGGCGCTCGGCTTACCATGGGCGATCCACTCGGCGAACATCCAGCCCAGGGCGGCGGCTGCGGTGGCGATCTGGGTGGTCAGCATGGCCATGCCGGCGGTGCCATTGGCGGCTGCGGCGGACCCGGCGTTGAAACCGAACCAGCCGACCCACAGCATGGCGGCGCCGACCAGGGTGTAGCCCAGGTTGTGCGGGGCCATGGGGGTAGTCGGATAGCCCTTGCGCTTGCCCAGGACGATGGCCGCGACCAGACCGGCCACACCGGCGTTGATGTGCACCACGGTGCCGCCCGCGAAGTCCAGTACGCCCCAGTCCCACATCAGGCCGCCGTCACCGCTCCAGACCATGTGGGCGATGGGTGCATAGACGAAGGTGAACCACAGGCCGGTGAAGACCAGCATGGCGGAGAACTTCATGCGCTCGGCGAAGGCACCGACGATCAGCGCGGGAGTGATGATGGCGAAGGTCATCTGGAAGGTGACGAAGACGCTTTCCGGGAACAGGGCGGTCGCCGAGGTCACGGCATCATGCTGCAGCGTGGACAGGAAGGCCTTGCCCAGACCGCCGATGAAGGAGTTGAAGTTGGTGACGCCCTTCTCCATGCCGGTGGTGTCGAAGGCCAGGCTGTAGCCATAGACCATCCACAGGATGCTGATGAGACCGGTGATGGCGAAGCATTGCATCATCACCGACAGGACGTTCTTGGCACGCACCATACCGCCGTAGAACAGCGCGAGGCCCGGGATGGTCATGAACAGCACGAGGGCCGTCGAGATCAGCATCCAGGCCGTGTCCCCGCTGTTGATGGCCGGTGCCGCAGCCGCTTCCTGGGCCATGGCCAGGCCCGGCAGCGCTACGAAAGACATGAGGGCTCCTAGCCCTGCGTAGGTGCGCAGAGTCATCGTTGTTTCTCCTGGGGCTCGTGTGGGGTTGGGCTGTCGGTTAAATCGTCAGATGGCGTCTGTGTCGGTTTCGCCAGTACGGATGCGGATGGCCTGCTCGAGATTCACCACGAAGATCTTGCCGTCGCCGATCTTGCCGGTGTTGGCAGCCTTGGTGATGGCCTCGATGACGCGGTCGAGTTGATCGTCGGCGATGGCGACGTCGATCTTGACCTTGGGCAGGAAGTCGACGACGTATTCGGCGCCGCGATAGAGCTCGGTATGGCCCTTCTGGCGCCCGAAGCCCTTGACCTCGGTAACGGTGATGCCTTGCACACCGATCTCGGACAGCGACTCACGCACGTCGTCGAGCTTGAACGGCTTGATGATGGCGGTGACTAGTTTCATGAACTTCTCCCGATTGAGTTGACTTGCCCCAGGAAAACAAACCCCGGCCAAGTCTAGCGCAGTGACCGTCTGTATAACCGTCGGCGTATCAATCGCCGCGGTCACGGCAGAAGCGGCCGGCGGGCGCCTCTGCCCCAGGCGCACTCGACGCCCGTCTCTGCATCGGCTGTAGCAGAAAGCTTGCCAGGTTCGTGAAGGGGTCCGTATTACAGGGGTCGCCGGGCCTGCCGCGCCTCCTGACAGGGCAGACCAGCGGTCGTGGAGCAGGACTTTGCACCAACAGCGAACAGCTCTGGCCCGGGCCCGGCACCAAAGCGGTGCAAGGGCGGCATCCGGGGCACAGAACCCGCTGTGCTACACTCGAGCTTTGATTACAGGCAGGGAATAACCATGTCCACGACCCGTTCGCTGTTCGATTCCCTGACCCAGCAGGCCAGCCGGCTGTTCGGTCAGGACTCGCCGCTTCCCAAGGCCGAGATCGAAAGCCAGTTCAAGGCTTTGCTCCAGGGCGCGCTGAGCAAACTCGACGTGGTCAGCCGCGATGAGTTCGATGCGCAGATGGCAGTGCTGGCACGCACCCGCGCACGTCTGGAAGCCCTTGAGGCGCGCCTGACCGAGCTGGAGAACGTCCAGCCCCAGGACGTCAAGCCGCCGGTTACCCCGGCCACGGATGTCGCCGCCGCCGACTGACCGTAAAGGCGCGCCAGGATGGTGCAGCCTGCTGTCTAGCGAAACACGATCAAGGAGAGATCATGTCGCTTGCCCTCGTTCACACCCGCGCCCAGGTGGGCGTGGAAGCCCCGCCCGTGGTCGTCGAGGCGCACCTGGCCAATGGCCTGCCTGCCCTCACCCTGGTGGGTTTGCCGGAAACCGCCGTCCGCGAAGCCAAGGACCGGGTCCGCAGTGCCATCCTCAATGCCGGCTTCGAGTTTCCCAGCCGCCGCATCACCCTCAATCTCGCGCCTGCCGATCTGCCCAAGGATGGCGGTCGCTTCGACCTCGCCCTGGCCATCGGCATCCTGGCCGCGAGCGGGCAGTTGCCGGCCCAGGGTCTTGAAAGCTACGAATGCCTGGGCGAACTGGCGCTGTCGGGTGCGGTACGGCCAGTCCGCGGCGTGCTGCCGGCAGCGCTTGCCGCCCGAACCGCCGGACGCACCCTGGTGGTACCGCGGGCCAACGCCGAGGAGGCCTGCCTGGCCAGTGGCCTCGCCGTGCTGGCGGTCGATCACCTGCTGGAGTTCGCCGGTCACCTGAGTGGCCAGGCCCCGCTGACGCCCTACCAGCCCAGTGGACTGCTGCGTACGCCCCTCCCCTATCCCGATCTGGCCGAGGTCCAGGGTCAGCAAGCGGCCAAGCGTGCCCTCGTAGTAGCCGCGGCAGGTGCCCACAACCTGTTGCTCGCCGGGCCACCCGGTACCGGCAAGACCCTGCTCGCCAGTCGCCTGCCGGGGCTGCTGCCGCCACTGGACGAAGAAGAAGCGCTGCAGGTGGCCGCCATTCATTCGGTGGCCGGGCCCGAGCCACTGGAACACTGGCCGCAGCGACCCTTTCGCCAGCCGCACCATTCGGCGTCGGGTCCGGCGCTGGTGGGCGGTGGCAGCCGCCCCGGGCCTGGCGAGATCACCCTGGCCCATCGCGGCGTGCTGTTTCTCGACGAGTTGCCGGAATTCGATCGCAAGGTGCTGGAAGTGCTGCGCGAGCCCTTGGAAAGCGGCGAGATCGTTATCGCCCGGGCACGGGAGCGGGTGCGCTTTCCAGCACGCTTCCAGCTGGTGGCGGCGATGAATCCCTGTCCTTGTGGCTACCTGGGCGATCCCAGTGGGCGCTGTCGTTGCAGCCCGGAGCAGATCCAGCGCTATCGCGGCAAGTTGTCCGGCCCGCTGCTGGACCGCATCGATCTGCACCTGACCGTGGCGCGCGAGCATCTGCGTCTGGGCGCCTCGTCGGCCGCCGAACTCTCGACTGCCGAGGCAGCCGGTCAGGTGGCTGCGGCCCGTGCCCTCCAGATGGCTCGCCAGGGGCGCCCCAACGCCCTGCTCGGCCTCGACCAGTTGCACCAGGTCTGCGCCCTGAGCGACGCGGATCAGCGTTGGCTGGAAAGCGCTGGCGAGCGCCTGAATCTATCCCTGCGCGCCCTGCACCGGGTCATCAAGGTGGCTCGCACCCTGGCCGACCTGGCCGGCGACACCGACATCCAGCGCGCGCACCTGGCCGAAGCGCTGCAGTATCGGGCCGCTCACTAGGCGCTGGCCGGCGGGCCATAATGCCGAGGCGGCTCCTGCAGGCGGTCCCGTAACGCCTGGTTTTCCTGCGCCAATTCGAAACACATGGCCCGCCACTGATGGGCGAGCTCGCGATAGTCGTCACGCTCCGCGCGCAGCGTGGTTAGCATGCGTTCGACGGCTTGCACCGCTTCGTTGGATACGCCCATGTCACCCTTCCTTTTATACTGTATTTGCATACAGTAGTCAGAGTATTGCGGCCAGGCAAGGGCTACGGCGAGTGGGAATGAAAAAGGGAGGCCTGAGCCTCCCTTTCGCTTGCGCCAGAACAGTCTGACTAGCTGAAACGACCCACTTCGGCGCTCAGCTCCTCGGCCAGGTGACGCAGTTCGCCCGCGGTACCGGCCAGCACCTCGGCGGCATCGCGCTGGGCGGCGTTGTCCACGGCGATGGCCTGGATGTTGCGACTCAGCGCCGTGGCGGTGGTGCTCTGCTCGGCCGTGGCCTGGGCGATACCGGAGAACTGCTCGACCGCATCGGCGACCTGCTGGTCGATGCTGCGTAGCGCCTGGGCGACGTCGGCGTTGCGCGCCAGCCCCTGCTCCATGAGGCGGTTGCCCTCATCGATGGCGCCCATGGCACGCTGGGTTTCGCCCTGTACCGCACCGATCATCTGGGAGATCTCGCGGGTGGCCTCGCTGGTACGACCGGCCAGCTGGCGCACCTCGTCGGCGACCACGGCGAAGCCGCGGCCCTGCTCACCGGCCCGGGCGGCTTCGATGGCCGCGTTGAGCGCCAGCAGGTTGGTCTGCTCGGCGATCCCGCTGATGACGCCGATGATGCCGCCAATCTGCTGGGAGCGATTATCCAGCCCCTTGATGAGCTCGGCCGTGCTGGCCAGGGAGTCGGCGATCTGCTCCAGCGCGCCCGAGGCGCCCTGCATGGCCTGGGTGCCGGTGCGGGTCTGCTGGGCGTTCTCCTGCACCAGGCGCTCGGTGCGCTGCATGCCGTCGGCGATGTTCTGGGCGGTGGCGCTGAACTCCTCCACGGCGCTGGCCATGCTGTCGATCTGGCTGGACTGCTCGGCGGAACGACGCAGGGTCTGGTCGGAGAGCTGGCTCAGTTGCTGGGAGCGATCGGTGACCGCGCGCGAGGAACCCCGTACCTGCTCGACGGTGGACGCCAGGGCATCGGCCATCTGGTTGAAGCTGTGGGCGAGCTCGCCGATCTCGTCGTTGCTGCGGGCGTCAACGCGTACGCTGAGCTGACCGCGACCCAGGGCCTGGGCGCGTTCTACCAGCTGAGCCAGCGGGCTGAGCTTGCGCCGCAGCAGCAGCACCGAAGCGGCCACGGCCAGTAGCAGGGCGATCAGGCTGCCGATGGCCAGGCGCAGGCCGACGGCGTGCACCGGAGCGTCCAGCTCGGCCTTGGGCAAGGTGGCGACCACGGTCCAGCCTTCGCCGGCGACCGCCGCGCTGACGCTGACGAAGTCCTCGTTGCCATCCTGCCAGCTGTGTTCATGCCGCTTGGGATCCTTCTTGAGTTCGGCCAGCAACTCGTCGGTCTTCTTGGCGTTGGCCGGGGCAACCAACCAGTTGCCCTGCTCGTCGAGCAGGGCCAGGGAGCCGGTCTCGCCGATGCGCAGCTGGGTCAGCTGGGCCAGTTGCTGGGCCTGGGCGTCGGTGTAGTCGAACCCCACATAGAGCACGGCGATGATCTGGCCCTGGGCATCGCGCACCGGGCTGTACTGGGTCATGTAGGAGCGGCCGAACAGCTGAGCGCGACCGACATAGGTCTGGCCCTGGAGCAGGCCGGCGTAGCCGGGATGCTTGCGGTCCAGACGGGTGCCGATGGCGCGGCTGCCGTCCTGCTTCTTCAGCGAAGTGGTGATGCGGATGAAATCGTCACCATCACGGACGAAGATGGTGGCCGTACCGCCGGTAAGACGGGTGAAGTCATCGACCTGGGTGAAGTCGTTGTTCAGGGCCGCGCCCTTGTAGAGCAGCACCGGGGTGTCGGTGCCGGCGACGACGGTGCGGTCGCTGCTGCGGGAGAGGCCGCCATCGAAGCGGCGCTCGAACAGATTGGCGAGACGCTGGGTACTGACCTTGAGGGTGCCCAGGAAGGTCTGCTGCTGATCGGAGAGCAGCCGGGCCTCACTGCCCAGGTGCTTGCGCTGGGTGTCTTCGATGGACAGGCTGAGGGCGTGGAGGGCGAACAGGCAACTGCCGGCAATGACGACAACCAGTACCAGACTGAGGGCCAAGGCAAGTTGTCGGGCGATACTGCGACGTGGGGAAATGACCATAGAGTGCTCCAAAGCGCCTACATCCCTGTAGGGCAGTACAAAGTTGAGGGCAAGGGCTACATCAGAAACGAACCGCTCTATGACGGTCTTCTTAGCGATGAACAGGTAGTTTATCGGCTGTAGCGTTACGAACTAAAGCGAATGACAGATGTCTGGCGCCTTATTTGTGGCGAATGACCTCAGGAAGGCTCTGGGATGCCACTTCCTGCTGCAGGAAATCACCCAGCTGGCGAAAGCGCGCCTGCCCCCGCCGATTACGTGGCCAGACCAGGTAGTAGGCGTCGCCGCTGGCTACCGCTGCCGGCCAGGGCAGCGCGATGAGACCGGCCGCCACGTCCTCGGCGAGCATCACCAGATCGCCGATGGAGACTCCGTAGCCGCGCGCCGCAGCCGCCATGCCCAACTCCAGGGTATCGAACACCTGGCCGCCACTCAGGGGCACCACCTGGGCCAACCCCATGGCCTGCAGCCAGCGGCGCCAGTCGCGGCGGTCGAAAGTGGGATGCAGCAGTTCTTCCCGCTGCAGGCGCGCCACATCCCAGTCACCGCTACGGGCGGCGGTCGGCGAGCAGACCGGCACCAGCCACTCCTCGAACAGCGGTACCACCTCCCAGTCGGCCGGAAAGCGACCGTCGCCCAGCAGCACCGCACAGTCGAAGGGTTCATGGACGAAATCGACCCGGTCGCTGGCCATCCAGACGCTGGTGAGCTGGATGTCGAGTTGCGGACTGAGCTGGCGAAAGCGCGCCAGCCGGGCCAGCAACCAGCGCAACGACAGGGTGGTGGGTGCCTTAAGTCTCAGGGTGCCTTCGTCCACGGCCAGATTGCCGCACGCGCGCGCCAGGGCTTCGAAGCCTTCGCTCAGGCCGGGCAACAGCAGCTTGCCGGCCTCGGTCAGCACCAGCTGGCGACCGGCACGCTCGAACAGGCGACAGCCAAAGGTTTCTTCCAGGGTTCGCACATGGCGGCTGACCGCGCTCTGGGTGAGCGACAACTCCCCGGCAGCCCGGGTGAAGGAGCCATGCCGCGCCGCAGCCTCGAAGGCGCGCAGGGCATACAGGGGCGGCAGGCGCGAGGCGTGTTCAGGCATGACTCAGACTCATGGATGGCATGGCTATTTTCCGATTGTGGGCGGCGCGGCAGGATCCAACAATGAGTTCTTGTCAAAGCCCGGCCGCTTGGCCATCTGTTCAGCGAGAGCCCCATGTCTCTGCCGCGTCACGAATTGCTCGCGCTATTGCGTCTCGCCCTGCCCTTGATCGGTGCCCAGCTGGCCTATGTCGCCATGGTCTTCACCGACACCCTGATGATGGGCCGCCTGGGGCCGGCGGCGCTGGCCGGCGGTGGCCTGGGGGCAGCGGTCTATTCTTTCGTTTCGGTGATCTGCGTGGGGGTGATCACTGCGGTGGCCAATCTGGCGGCCCTGCGCCGGGGGGCGGGGGATACCGAAGGGGTGGCGGCGGTCACCGCGGCGGGGATCTGGATCGCCGGGGTGCTGGCGCTGCTGGCCGGCACCCTGCTGTGGCACATCGAGCCGCTGCTGGCCCTGGCTGGCCAGCCGGAGGAAAGCCGCCAGGCCGCGGGGGTGTTCCTGCGCTGCCTGGCCTTCGCCCTGCCCGGCCACCTGCTGTTTATGACTCTGCGCGGCTTCACCAGCGCCCTGGAGCGCCCCGGACCGGTCCTGACCATCGTGCTGGGCGCGGCGGTGCTCAATGCCCTGCTCAATCTGGCCCTGCTGCACGGCTGGGGCGGCCTGCCGCAACCCGGGTTGCCAGGCGTCGGCGCGGTGACCGCCGTGGTGATGAACGGCGCGGCCCTGGGCCTGGCGCTGTATATCAGTCGTCATCCGGCCTATGCCCCCTATCCCCTGCGTCGCTATCTGCGCCGGCCGGACCGTCGCGCCCTGGCCGACACCCTTGGCCAGGGCCTGGCGATCAGCGGCACCTATGCGGTGGAAGCCTGCCTGTTTCTCGCGGCGGCGCTGTGCATGGGCGCCCTGGGCACCACGGCCCTGGCGGCCAACCAGATCGCCAACCAGCTGGTGTATCTGGTGTTCATGCTGCCGGCGGGACTGTCCTATGCGACCAGCATCCGCATCGGCCAGCACCAAGGCGCGGGACGGCCACGCGAGGCGCTGCTGGTCGGACGGCTGGCCATCGGCGGCGGGGCTCTGGTGATGCTGGGCATCGCCCTGCTGTTCTGGTGCTTTCCTGGCTGGCTGGTGGGCTTGTTTCTGCCAGACGAGCGTAGTCCGGTCACGGAGCTGGCACGCCAGCTGGTGTTGATCGCCGCGCTGTTCGTCATCTTCGACGGCACCCAGAGCATCGCCCAGGGCGCCTTGCGTGGCATCCGCCAGGCGCGTCTTGGCTTCTACGGCGGCCTGCTCTGCTATTGCCTGATCGGGGCCAGCAGCGCCTGGCTGCTGGGGGTGCATGCAGGCTTCGGTCCGCACGGGGTCTGGTGGGGGCTGGCGCTGGGCCTGGCTTGCGCGGCCGTGCTGCTGACCGGTGCCTTCGAGTGGCTGATGCGGCGGCAGCTGGGCACGGCCGGGAGTATTACCAATGGTCCACCCTCCGCCGCTGCGCTAGACTAAAAGTTTTGGGCCGCCCCGGGGTTGCGACCGGTGTCCTAGGCCCCAGGATAGCCACAGATGCAACGTTTCATCGTCGCCGACGATCACCCCCTGTTTCGCGAAGGCCTGGTCCGCATCCTGCGCCAGTTGCAGCCCGACGCGCAGGTGGAACAGGCCGACAGCCTGCAGCAGGTGCTGGACCTGGCGCGCCAGGGCGAGCCGCCCACCGGCCTGCTGCTGGACCTGCTCTACCCCGGTCAGGACCTGAGCTTTTCACTGCGCGCCCTGCGCCAGGAATTCAAGCGCAGTACCCTGATCGTGGTCTCGATGCTCGAAGACGCCACCGTGATCGAGCACATCCTGGCCGCCGGCGTGGATGGCTTCATCGGCAAGGCCCTGCCCCCGGCCGCCATGGCCGCAGCCATCGCCGACTGCCTGGCCGGGCAACCGGTGGTGCGCTACGCCACGGCGACCCTGGCGCCGACGGCCCTGGCCCCCGACCACCGGGTGCAGGCGCTGACGCCCAGGCAGCTGGAGGTGCTCGGTCTGATCACCCAGGGCCTGAGCAACAAGGAAATCGCGCGGATCCTGGCCATCTCGCCCTTTACCGTGCGTATCCACGTATCCGCGCTGCTGCGTACCCTGGGCGTTGGCACCCGTGCCGCCGCGGCCGCCTTTGGCGCCAAGGCCGGCCTCGGCGCCCAGCGCTCGCTCAGCTAGCGGCGACGCGAAAGGCCAGCAGCAGGGCACGCAATTCCGCCGGCCGCACCGGCTTGGCCAGCACTGGAATCTCGGGATCGCCCAACGCCTGCTGGACCTGGGGAATGTCGTGCCCGGTCACCACGACGGCCGGAATGCGCCGTCCCTGCAAGCGATTGAGATAGGCGATGCAGTCAGCACCCGAGGCGCTGCGATCCAGATCGAAATCGGTGATCACCAGATCGCAGGCCACCGCGCCGGTGGGAATGCTGGTGGCCGTCGTGACCTCGCAGCCCCAGCTGCGCAGCAGGGTCGCGGTGGCGAGCAGGACGTTGGCGTCGTCTTCGATGAGCAGCACCCGCCAGCCGGCGAGCAGGTGCTGGGGTCCGCTCGCCGCCCGCACCCGGGGCTCCGGCGGTACGGCGGCCAGCGGCAGGCCCTGCAGACTGACCGCGGTGCCATGGCCGGGCCGTGAGCGGATGCGCAGTTCCAGATCGAGCAACCGGGCGATGCGCTGCACGATGGACAGCCCCAGGCCGACCCCTTCGATGTCGCGATCCCGCGCCTCCCGTACCCGATAGAACTCCTCGCACAGATGCGGCAGGTGCTCTGCCGCGATGCCCGGGCCCTGGTCGTACACCACCAGGGCGAGCCGGCCCTGGCGCCGCCGTACCGCCAGCAGTAGCGGTCGTCCCGGGGCGTACTTGAGGGCGTTGGACAGCAGGTTCTGCAGCGAGGTGAGCAGCAGTGCCGGATCGCTGTAGACCTGCAGCCGGCAGGGGCGCCAGCGGACCTCCACCCCGGCCCAGCGCGCGGCCTCGGCGTTCTGCCGGATCAGGTCGTCGAACAGGGTATCCAGGTCGACCGCCGTGCGCCGGGGGCTGACCTGCTTCTGATCCAGGGTGTAGATGTCCAGCAACGAGCGAAACAGCTGCTCGACGCCCAGCAGGGAGCGGTCGATGTTGTCCACCAGCCGCCCCTGGTCCGCGCTCAGCTGGCCGTCGCGCAGGCAGGCGGTGAACAGGCCGATGGAGTGGATCGGCTGACGCAGGTCATGGCTGGCCTGGGCCAGGAAGCGCGCCTTGGCCAGGTTGGCCGCCTGGGTCTCGCGCAGCGAATCCTGGATGCGGGTCAGCAGGAAATAGACGTAGCCGGGTACCAGCAGCGCGGTCACCAGCATCATCAGGGCAACCGTGGGATAGCGCTGCAGGAAGGGCATTTCGGCGATGATGGCGCTCAGGGCGGTCAGCGACAGTCCGGTCGCCAGCAGCAGGTAGCCACGGCCATAGCGCAGGCCGTTGCCTACGGTGACCCAGAGCAGCACGCCGAACAGCGGCATCAAGGCCTCGCCGCTGGTGATGGAGGAAAAGGTGATGGCGCTGAAGTCCAGGCACATGGCCAGGAAGCGTCGCCACGGCTTCACCCCAGGCCGACGGCGCACCTCGAAGAAGAGTCCGATGGCCACCAGGGAAAACAGGCCGTAGCACGCCAGGTTGGCCAGCAGGATGGCATCGCCGAACAGCCCCCAGGCCCAGGCGCCAACGATGTAGGCCGAGGCCGGCAGGATGAAGGCCAGGCGGACCTTGGTCTGCCCCAGCTCGGGATCGCGGGCGCCGACACCCAGGGCTTGCGGTGCTTCGCTCATGACGCCAGATACCCCAGCTGCCAGGCCCGCGGCACCAGACGGAACACCATTGCCAACGCCGCCGCCAGGGCGGCGCTGGCGTACCAGGCCGCCAGGCCCAGCCGTGCTTCCAGGGCAGCACCCAGCACTCCGCCAAGCAGCATGCCCAGCCAGGGCACTAACTGGATGCCCCAGCCGCGGCGACGTTCACCCAGCAGCCAGTGCCCCAGACCACGCCCGAAACGCGACAGGGCGCCGGTGACATAGGTAAGGCCGATGGGCAGGCCATAGACCTGCTCCACCACGGCATTGACCATGCCCATGGCGAATACCCCGGTCAACAGTGCCAGGCGCCCGGCGGGCAGGCCGGCCGCCAGCACCAGCAGCAGGGCCAGCAGCCCGAGCAGCAGGCAGGCCCGTTGCCGCGTCAGGCGCTGCAGCAACACCCCACCGGCATTGCCCAGCACGAAGGTGCCGATGGCCAGCGCCAGGTGCGCCGCGGCGGCCCAGCGACCGGCGGCCACGTCGGCCGCTAGACGGGTGGTATTACCACTCATGAAGGAAACGAAATCGCCGGTGGCGAGAAAGCCGATGGCGTCGGTCATGCCGGCCAGCAGCGACAGTCCGGCGACCAGTGCCAGACCGACCGCACCGTGGCGCGGGGTGGCGGGCGGCATGGCCGGCGGAACGGAAGAAGAGGAAGTCATGGCAGCCATCCTGGCCGGACGAGAAGGGACGGCTGCCAGTGTGCGGCGTACAACGGCCCGACGCCATGGGCAACGCCTCGGAAGGCACCCTGGGCTAGACTGATGGACCCGCCTGGCCGGAGGCCTCGTGACCACGCCCCTGTTCGCCCTGGTACTGCTCGCCGCCCTGCTGCACGCCGGCTGGAACGCCCTGCTCAAGATCGGCCTCGACCGCTTTCTCACCGCCAGCCTGATCCAGATCGGCGCCGGCCTCGCCGCGCTGCTGGCGCTGCCCTTCGTCGCCCTGCCCCCAGCGGCCGCCTGGCCCTGGATCGCCCTCTCCGCCCTGCTGCACATCGGCTACAACGCCTTTCTCGCCCGCGCCTATCGCTATGGCGACCTGGGCCAGGTCTATCCCCTCTCGCGCGGCGGCGCGCCGCTGCTGGTCAGCGTGGTAGCCTTTCTCGCCCTGGGCGAAGTGCTCTCGCCACCGGCCCTGCTCGGCCTGGGCCTGCTGGTGACCGGCCTGGCGCTGATGGCGCTGCTCGGTGCCCGGCGCGGCACACCGCCCAGCCTGGCGCTGCTGGTGTGCGCCTTCACCACCGGCACCTTCATCGCCGCCTATACCCTGGCCGATGCCCTCGGCGCACGGGCCAGCGGCAACGCCGTGGCCTATGCCCTCTGGCTGTTCGCGGTGAACGGCGTAGTGGCGGCCCTGGTGCTGCGGCTGACCCGCGGCGCGACGGCCTTTGCCGGTCTCGGCCCGCACTGGCGCGCCGGCCTGGTGGGCGGGGTGATGTCGATGCTGGCCTACAGCCTGGTGATCGTCGCCACTACCCAGGCGCCCATCGGCCTGGTCTCGGCGCTGCGCGAGACCAGCGTGCTCTTCGCCCTGCTGATCGGAGTCTTCTGGCTGCACGAGACGCTACCGCTGGGGCGAATCTGCGCCGGCCTGGCCATCGTCGCCGGCGTGGTGGCGATCAAGCTGGCCTGAGCGGATCGCTCAGGGAACGGCTAAGCTGAGCCTTCTTTCGACCAGGAGGGATCCATGGGCAAATCGCTGCGGCTATCGGAAAAATGGTTCAACCGCGGCCTCTGGCTGTTGGCGCTGGTATTCGCCAGCTTTCTGATCGGCCTGGGTGGCACCCTGGTCGGCGACCTGCCCCAGGTGGAACGCCAGCAGAGTCTGGAAGACTTCATGGATCCGGCCGCCACCGCCGCGGCGCGTGACGTCCAGCGCCAGGCCAATCGGGCCAGGCGCGACGCCCAGGACGCCCTCGACCAGGCCCAGCTGCAGCAAGCGGCCGCGGCGCGCAGCTACCAGGCCAATCGCGAGACCTTCGACAACTGGTTGGCCACCCGCCAGACCACCCAGCGTCCCGAGCAGGATGGCGAACTGATCGCCCGCAGTCGCGCGCTGGACGACCTCAAGGCCGGTGAGCGCGGGGCCGAACGGGAGGTCGAACGCCAGCAGCAGGCCCTGCTCGCCGCCGAACAGCGCTCGGCTGCCGCCGCGCGCAGCCTGACCGACCTTAGCGACGCGGCCCAGGAGGCCTGGCTCGATGCCCAACGGCAGGCCGAATTGCGGGTCTTCCTCTATCGCCTGGCGCTGACGCTACCCTTGCTGGCCGTCGCCGCCTGGTTGTTCGTGAAGCAGCGCCAGAGCACCTGGTGGCCCTTCGTCTGGGGGTTCATCTTCTTCGCGCTGTTCGCCTTCTTCGTCGAGCTGGTGCCTTACCTGCCCAGCTATGGCGGCTATGTCCGCTATCTAGTCGGGATCCTGCTGACGGTGCTGGGTGGACGCCATGCCATCCGCGCCCTGCAGGACTATCGTGCCCGCCTGGCCCTCAAGGAAGCCCAACCCGACACGGTACGGCGCGAGGAGCTGCACTACGACACCGCCCTGGCGCGCCTGGCCAAGGGCGTCTGTCCGGGCTGCGAGCGACCGGTGGAGCTCAAGGACGCCAGCCTCGACTTCTGCCCTCATTGTGGCATCGGGCTGCACGACCACTGCCAGGGCTGCCAGGCGCGCAAGAGTGCCTTCGCGCGCTTCTGCCAGCGCTGTGGGGCGGCCGCGCAACGCGTTCAAGGCGCCTAGGCTTGATCCTTGTGGGTCAGCCGCCAGGCCTCCCGACTCAGCTCCCATAACTCTGAAGGCAATTTGCCGCAGACGTAGTCGGATTCGCCTTGTGCGATGAGGCGCATCCCCTCGCGCTGCGACAGACGCCGCGACCCCTCGTTCAAGGCTGCCTTGGGTACACGCATGCACGGGCGCTGCAGGTCTTCGAACCAGAAAGTATTCACCGCCGCGCAGGCCTCGCCCATGAGTCCCTGGCGCCAAAAAGCCGGGGACAGCCAGAAACCCCGATTGTTATCGGGCTCGTCATGCAGGCTGATGACGCCGATCAGCACCTCTGGATCGCTGCGCAGGCGCAGCGACCAGTGCCATTCAATACCCCGCGCCATGGCTGGCAAGGCGATGTCCTGCAAGAAACGCCGAGCGCCGTCTTCCGGATAGGGCCAGGGAATATGAGCGGCCATGTACCGCACGATCTCCCACTGCGGAAAGATCCGCTGGATCGCCTCCGCATCCCCCAACTGCAGGGGACGTAGCAGCAGGCGGGGCGTCTGCAGCACGGGCAACGGCATGGTAGGCTCCAGTCGGGTTCCTGACCGGAGCCTAACCTACCCTCAGGGCTTGTTCGAGCTGGCGTTGACGCCCTTCTCGGTGTGCTCGCTGTCGTGGTCATGCAACTGGCCGGTGGGGTCCTGCAGCTGGATGACCTTGCCCTGCTGCCAGGCGTCGGCGCCGGGGGCGACCGCGGGCGTCGGCAGGTCGGCGCGGGCGGCCTTGGTTTCGGCGCTGGAGACACCCAGGCGGCGATCACGCTCGGCGAGCAGCTTGGGATCGAGCTGGCCGTCGGCGGTGAAGCCCATCATCAGCTGGGGGACGCCCAGGGGCAGCTTCAGGTCCTGGTCGGTATGCCAGGTGTGCCAGGTCTTGCCATAGGTGTGCACCAGCTTGTCCATCAGCCGGTGCTCGGCCACCTGGGGCACGCCGGGCGCGATCAGCTGGCCGGATTTCACCTCGTGTACGTGACTGTGCCAGAGCGCCTTCTCGGCCTCGGGCAGGGTCTTGAACAGCCGCTCGCTGATGATGTACTCCACGCCCATCAACTTGGCGTCGGCCACGTTGCCGTCGTAGATCACGCACTGGAACATCTCCTCGCCCAGGACGCTGCAATAGTGGTGGGCTTCCATCTGGCCGTGGGGATGGCCATTGTAGAAATGGAAGCCGTCCAGGTAGGTGTTGAGGGCGGCGATGGGCGGCTTGCGCTGCAAGACATCGGCGCCGGCTTCGAGCACCCGGGTATCGGTCTGGGCAGGGGCACCCGGTACCGGTACCGGCGACTGGGTGTCGTTGGCGGCCTGGGCCAGGGGAGCACAGGCGAGCAGCAGCAAGGCGGAAAGTCGACGGGTATTCATGGTGGATTCTCGGCGGGAGCTTGCCGAGTTCGAAGGGTGAGCAGGCGCCAAGGTTCCACCGTTGCGCTAGTCTCGTCATACAGCTGTCATGCAATGGCCATAAATTCGTCATCGTCCGAGCGTGGCGTTTCGGTATAAGCGAAACGGTCGATCGGGCCTTGTGCCTCTGGCTTTCCATTTCTGTCGGGACGACTCAATGAACGCACACAGCTCTCCCTCTGGTCATGCCCTGCGCCGCGTGGTCTTCAACAAGAAGGGCGGTGTCGGCAAGTCCAGCATCGCCTGCAACCTGGCGGCCATCAGCGCCCACGAGGGCTATCGCACCCTGCTGGTGGACCTCGATCCCCAGGCCAACTCCAGCCAGTACCTCACCGGCCAGGTAGGCGACGACCTGCCCCACGGCATCGCCGACTTCTTCAAGCAGACCCTGAGCGGCGGCAAGAAGGCCCAGGCCAACATCCATGCCACGGCCTGGCCGAATCTGGATCTGATCGCCGCCTCCGGCGAGCTGACCGAGCTGCAGTTCAAGCTCGAATCCAAGTACAAGATCCAGAAGCTCGCCAAGTACCTCGACAAGCTCGGCGAAGACTATGACCGCATCTACCTGGATACCCCGCCGGCGCTGAACTTCTACAGCATCTCGGCACTGATCGCCGCCGACCGCTGCCTGATCCCCTTCGACTGTGATGTCTTCGCCCAGCAGGCGCTGTACGACCTGATCGAGGAGCTGGACGAGATCCGCGAGGACTACAACGAAAAGCTTGCGGTCGAGGGCATCGTCATCAACCAGTACCACGCCCAGGCCAGTACCCCGCGCCAGCTGATCGAGGAACTCCAGGCGCGCGACCTGCCGGTGCTGGCGGCGCCGCTGATGGCCTCGGTGAAGATGCGCGAATCCCACCAGCAGCATCGCCCCCTGATCCACCTGGACCCAGGCCACAAGCTGACCCGGCAGTACCTGGAGCTGTTCGCCCTGCTGGAAGACTAGGGCCACCTAGCGCAAGAACGTTCAAGACGGCAGCGACGCGGCACGGCATCCTGGGTATCCCCTGCCCTCCGGAGCTTGCCGATGACCGCTTCCCGCCGCCGCGCCTTCCTCCAGGGCGCCTGGCAGATCATGCCGCTGTCGCTGGCCTGCGCCCCCTGGGGCATCCTGGTCGGCGCCCTGGCCATCGAGACCGGCCTCAGCGTGCTGGAGGGTCAGGCCTTTTCCCTGCTGGTGTTCGCCGGCGCGGCCCAACTCGTGGCCCTGGGCATGCTCAAGGCCGGCGCGGGCCTGGCCGCCATCCTGCTGACCACCCTGCTGCTGACCTCCCAGCACCTGCTCTATGGCCTGCACATGCGCCGGGTACTGGCGCCCCAGCCGCTGCCCTGGCGACTGGGCTTCGGCTTTCTGCTCACCGACGAGTTCTTCGCCCTGAACCATGCCGAACAACCGGCGGGCTTCGACCGCTGGCGCGCCCTGGGCATGGGGCTGAGCTTCTACCTGCTGTGGAATCTCTTCACCCTGGCCGGCCTGCTGCTGGGGCGGGTGCTGCCGAACCTGGGCGCCCTGGGCCTGGACTTCTCCATCGCTGCCACCTTCATCGCCCTAGTGGTGCCGCTGGTACGGGATCTGGCCACGGTCGCCTGCGTGCTCACGGCGCTGCTGGTGTCGGTCTGGCTGCATCACCTGCAGTGGCAGGGCGCCCTGGTGCTGGGCGGGCTGGCCGGCATGTGCGTGGGCTTCGGGGTGCGTCGCCTGCGGGAGCGACAGTCATGATCCTCGCTACCCTGCTCGGCATGGCCGCGCTGGTGTTCTTCAATCGCTATCTCTTTCTCGAACCGCGCCTGCCGCTGCGCCTGGGGCGCAATCTGCGCACCTTTCTCGAATTCGCCGTCCCGGGAATGCTCACCGCCATCTGCGGCCCCATCCTGTTCGCCGGCGAGAAATCCCTGGCGGCCACCCTGGTCGATCCCTATCTGCTGGCAGGTCTGGCCGCGGTAGGACTGATGCTGTGGACGCGGCGGGTGCTGACCACGGTGGTGCTCAGCATGGGAGTGTTCTATCTGCTGCGCTGGCTGCTCTAGCCACGGGCCAGTTTTGCTAAGGTGAAACCAAGCCCACTGTTCGGTCGCGCCACGAGAGCGTCATGAAGGAACCACAGGAAAGCGCCCGTCTCTGGTCGGCCTACGGCCTGGGCGGCGTCGAGTTGCTGCACGCCAGGTATCGCCGGCAGCGTTTCGCTCCCCACGTGCACGAAGGCTATGTGTTCACCGTGATCGAGCGCGGTGCCCAGCGCTTTCGCCATCGGGGTGCCGAGCACCTGGCCGCGGCGGGCAGCATGGTGCTGATCAACCCGGACGAACTGCACACCGGCGCCACGGCGGTCGAGGAAGGCTGGCAGTACCGCGGCTTCTATCCGACGCTGGCGCAACTGGCACCGGTCTTCACCGAACTGGGGCGCCCGCTCGACGCCATCCCGGCCTTCACCACCAGCGTGTTGCAGGATGCCCAGGTGAGCGCGGCCTTCAGCCAGCTGCATCAGCTGGCCGACCAGGGTGCCGAGGCCCTGGAGCAGCAGACCGCCTGGCGCGAAGCCCTGTTGTTGCTGTTCGGGCGTCATGCCCGCCTGGGCGCCCTCACCGAGCCGGGCCGTGAACCCCTGGCGGTACGACGCGCCCGGGAGCTGCTCGGCCAGCGCCTGCAACAACCACCGAGTCTCGAAGAACTGGCCCAGGCCGTGGGGCTGTCACCCTTTCACTTCCTGCGGGTATTCCGCCGGGCGACCGGTCTGCCGCCTCACGCCTGGCTCAAGCAACAGCGCCTGACCCGCGCCCAGGGGCTACTGCGCGCCGGCTGGGCACCCCTGGACGTGGCCCTGCAGCTGGGCTTTGCAGACCAGAGCCACCTCACTCGCCAGTTCAAGCAGGCCTATGGCGTAGCCCCGGGCGCCTATCGCCGCGCCTGGCATACCTAGCCACACCTCGACGAACGGTTTTTCCGTGCAGAACCCCGTGCCAGAGCCTGGCAAGCGGAAACACTATCCGGGACACACCAACCGGGAAGAACTTTTCAACGCTTGACCGGGCCTAGTCAGGATGAGCGCCGGACCCTTTGGCCGCGCTTCCCTGCCCTTCCATTAGAGGTCCTTTGCATGAATCTTGAAGAACGCATCCGCCAGCGCGCCTATGAAATCTGGGAGCACGAAGGCCGTCCCCATGGCCAGGATTTCGAACACTGGTTTCAGGCCAACCGCGAACTGGAAGATCAGCCCGACGACAACCTGACCCAGGTCGGCGGCATCCAGAGCAGCGTCGCGCCACCAGCGCCCAAGCCCCGCAGTCGGTCGCGCAAGAAGACCGCTGAGGACAGCACCAAGGCCTAACGCCAGTCGTCCAGCAGCCAGACCTCGGGATGGTCGTAATGGGCTTCGCCCCGGTGCAGGGTGATGCCGAGGATCTCGCTGCGAAAGCCCTGGGCCAGCAGCCACTGGTAGGCACCCCGGCGCGCGGTGTTGACGCCAGCCAACAGCCGCTGCTGGCCATGGTCCCGGGCGAGGCCGTCGCAGGCGGCGATCAATCGGGCGAAGCGCGCCTCCGCCCCCGCTCCCGGCAGGACAGCAGCGCACTTCACGTAGCAGACGCCGCTCCCCGCCTCGCTGCGTGGACCGAAATGGCAGACGGCGAAGCTTTCCATCCGTCCCGCTTCGTCTTCCAGCACCAGACTTTCGCCCAGCCCCTGCTCTCGCACGGCGGCCATTTCGGCGGACACATCCAGACCCGGAGCATTGGCCCGGCCCAGTTCGGCGCAGGCGGCCAGCAGTCGATCGGGCTTGGCCGCCAGGGAAAATCTGAGCGCTGGCGGTGCCGGTTGCGTCTGCACCGGACGCGCCATCACCGCGGTCAGGGTACGCGGCCAAAAGCCGAAGCCCTGGTAGAGCCCCAGGTGACGGGGGCTGTCGGGAAAGGTGAAGAGTCCGGCATGCACCAGTTGCCAGGCATCGAGCTGCTCCACCGCGGCGCCCATCAGCGCCTTGGCCACCTTGGCGTCCCAGTAGTCCGGATGTACCGCCAGCGGCCCGAGGATGCCGTGACGGCCCCAGCGGGTGACGCAGACTGCGCCGACCAGTCGCCCGGCATCCAACGCCTTGAACCAGGCGGTATGGGGCGCGGCGAAACGACTGCGCACATAGTCGCGATCGTTCCAGAATTCTCCGGGTTCGGCGGCCCCCATCCAGGTGGCGAAGGCCAGGCGGACCACTTCGGTGGCGGCGGGCAAGTCGGTTTCGGTGAGAGGTTCGATACGGATGGCGGGGGTGGACATGGGCGGCTCCTGGGCTATACGCCTTGGACCCGCCCGGCCGATGCTTTGCGCCCGAGCGGCAACTGCCGGTTACAGCAGCAGCACCGCCGCCCAGCCAAACAGCATCATTGGCAGGCTGAAGTGCAGGAAGGATGGCACCACGGTGTCCCAGATATGGCTGTGCTGGCCGTCCACGTTGAGACCGGAAGTGGGCCCGAGGGTGGAATCCGAGGCCGGCGAACCCGAATCGCCCAAAGCACCGGCGGTACCGATCAGGCAGACGATGGCCAGCGGCGAAAAGCCCAGGTGCAGGCACAGCGGACCGAGGATGGCGGCCAGGATGGGCACGCTGGAAAAGGACGAGCCGATGCCCAGGGTCACCACCATGCCCAGCAGCAGGAGCAGCAGCGCGCCCAGGGCGCGGTTGTCGCCGATCAGGGCAGCGGCGGTGGCGGCCAGGTCGTTGATCTGGCCGGTGGCGGTCAGCACCTCGGCGAAGCCACCGGCGGTCAGCATGATAAAGCCGATCACCGCCATCATCTTCACGCCCTCGCTGAACAGATCGTCCGCCTCCCGCCAGCGCACCACCCCGGTGGCGGTAAAGACCACGAAGCCGACCAGGGCGCCGAGGATCATGGAATCCAGCCAGAGCTGCACGCCGAAGGCCGCGACCACGGCGATCAGGGCCACCGCCAGGGTCCGGCCGTTGTAGGGGCGGTCGGCCCGCTCGGTACGCGCCACCCGGGCCAGATCGTAGCGACGTGGCCGGCGGTAGCTGACGCACACCGCCAGCAGCAAGCCGACCACCATGCCCAGGGCCGGCAAGAGCATGGCGCGGCTGGGATCGACGCCGCTGACGTCCACCCCGGCGCGGGCCACGCTGGCCAGCAGGATGTCGTGCAGGTAGAGACTGCCAAAGCCCACCGGCAGGAACATGTAGGGGGCGATCAGGCCAAAGGTCATGACGCAGGACAGCCGCCGGCGATCCAGCTCCAGGCGCGTCAGCACGTAGAGCAGCGGCGGCACCAGCAGCGGAATGAAGGCGATGTGGATGGGCAGGATGTTCTGCGAGGCGATGGACACCGCCAGCAGCAGACCGAGTAGCGCCCAGCGCAGCGAACGCCCGCCCTGGGCGGCCTGACGCTCCATCAGCGCCAGCGCCCGATCGGCGAGCATGTGCGCCAGCCCCGACTGGCTGATGGCCACGGCGAAGGCGCCCAGTAGCGCATAGGAGAGCGCCACCTTGGCGCCGTTGCCCAGGCCGGCATTGAAGGCCAGCAGGGTGCCTTCCAAACCCAGGCCGCCGACCAGGCCACCGGCCACCGCGCCGGCGATCATCGCCACCACCACGTGCACCCGGGCCAGGCTCAAGACCAGCATGAGCCCTACCGCCACCACCACCGCGTTCATCGCCGACTCCGCACCACGAAAGGGCGCGCACTCTGCCGCAGCGCGGCGCGGGCGTCAAAGGCCAGGGATGGATGGCGCGGCGCCTGGTTTACCCCTTGGCATGGAGGCGCCAGCTGCCTGCACCTGCGTCAGCGACCAATACCGACCAGGTGCCGGAGCAGTCTCATAGGATGAAAGGGGCATCGTGCAATCGCTCTGGACTGAACCTTTCAGCGCGCGGGGACGTCTGAGTCGCACGCTTTCACGGTCACAACAAGGACGAGCTGCCCATGCAAAACGCCATTGATATGCTGATTACCGCGTTCAGCCCGCACTCCTGCCTGGCCGTCCCGCGCCGCGCCGACCGTACCCTGCTGTTCACCGTCACCGACACGGCCCGCGCGGTCACGGTCACCAAGGCCATTCCCCTGTGCAACCTGGAATGCAACACCACCCTGGCCACCGTGATCAAGGACCTGCAGCGCGACCTTGATCGTGCGATCGGCACCCTGAGCCCGGAAAGCCTCGCCGACCTGCGCCAACGCGGCCCACGGGTGCAGCGGTTCGAGAGCTGAGCGGAGGTCGCAGGTGGGATCAAGCACCTGTCGAGCCACCCTCACCCCAGCCCTCTCCCGGAGGGAGAGGGGGCAACACAGCGCGAGGCAGACAGAGGAGTGATCGCGAAATGCCTCCCCTGGAGGAACGGCCCATGGCCGCGATCCACGCGGCGTACGCCCTCACCCCAGCCCTCTCCCGGAGGGAGAGGGGGCAACAAAGAGCGAGGCGAACAGAGGAGTGATCGCGAGATGCCTCCCCTGTAGGAGCGGCCCATGGCCGCGATCCACGAGGCGTCCGCCCTCACCCCAGCCTTCTTCCGAGGGAGAGGGGGCAACACAGCGCGAGGCAGACAGAGGAGTGATCGCGGGATGCATTCCCTGTAGGGGCGGCCCGTGGCCGCGAGCCACGAGGCGTCCGCCCTCACCCCAGCCCTCTCCCGGAGGGAGAGGGGGCAACACAGCGCGAGGCAGACAGAGGAGTGATCGCGGGATGCCTCCCCTGGAGGAACGGCCCATGGCCGCGATCCACGAGGCGTCCGCCCTCACCCCCAGCCCTCTCCCGGAGGGAGAGAGGGCAACACAGCGCGAGGCAGACAGAGGAGTGATCGCGGGATGCCTCCCCTGTAGGAGCGGCCCATGGCCGCGAGCCACGAGGCGTCCGCCCTCACCCCGGCCCTCTCCCAAGGGAAGAGGGGGTCATTCGGAGCAATAGCTAGCCTGCCGTAGGGTGGATGACGGCACAGCCTCATCCACCGCTGGCCATCCCGATCAGCGCCGGCTGGTGCGGGTGCTGACGTCGACCCACACCGCCAGGACCAGGATGCTGCCCTTGACGATCATCTGCCAGTAGCTGTCCACGTCGAGCATGGACATGCCGTTGTCCAGGCTGGCGATCACCAGGGCGCCGAGCAGGGCGCCGTAGACGGTGCCCGAGCCGCCGCGCATGGAGGTGCCGCCGATGAAGCAGGCGGCGATGGCGTCCAGTTCGCCCATGGTGCCGGCCGAGGGCGAGCCGGCGGCCAGGCGGGCGGTGTTGACCAGACCGGCCAGGGCGCACATCACGCCCATCAGGCCAAAGATGCCGAGCTTGATCGCCTGGACGTTGATGCCCGACAGCCGCGTGGCTTCCAGGTTGCTGCCCACCGCATAGATGCGCCGGCCGAATACCGTCTGGCTGGTGATGTAGCTGAATACCCCGAGCAGCACCAGCAGGATCAGCACCGGCACCGGGATGCCGTCGTAGCGGTTGAGGGTCTGGATGAAGGCCACCAGCACCACGCCGATCACCACTACCCGCAGCACGTCGCGCCACAGCGGCGCCAGGGCGAGGCCGAGGGTCTTGCGCTTGCTGCGCTGGCGCCAGGTCAGCACCACGGCCACCGCGAACAGCAGCACGCCCAGGACACTGCCCACCACCGGCGGCAGATAGCCCTGGCCGAGGTAGACCAGCTCCGGCGATACCGGGGCGACGGTGACGCCGCCGGTGAGCCCCAGCAGCACCCCGCGAAAGGCCAGCATGCCGCCGAGGCCGACGATGAAGGACGGTATCCCCCGATAGGCACTGAGGTAGCCGTTGATCAGGCCGATCAGCAGACCGCCGGCGGCCACCGCCAGCAGGGTGATCGGCAGGGGCACGTGGTAGGTGACGTCGAGTATCGCCGCCACCCCGCCGAGCAGGCCGAGTTGCGAGCCCACCGACAGGTCGATCTCGCCGGCGATGATCACCAGCACCATGCCGCAGGCGAGGATGCCGGTGATGGACATCTGCCGCAGCAGGTTCGAAAGGTTGCGCGGGGTGACGAAGCCGCCTTCGGTCTGCCAGCTGAAGAACAGCCAGATCAGGGCCACGGCGATTAGCAGGGCGAGCATCTTGTAACGGGTGAACAGCTGTTTCACGGCGTGCATCAGAAGTGCTCCCGGGCTTGGGCGACCGCCCGTTCGGTGGTGCCCAGGGCGGCGGCCAGTACCCGCTCCTGGGTCAGATTCTCATTGGGGAAATCGCCGCGCAGCCGGCCTTCGCCGAGCACCAGCACCCGGTCGGAGACGCCGAGCACCTCGGCCAGCTCCGAGGAGACCATGACGATGGCCACGCCCTCGGCGGCCAGCAGGCCGATCAGCCGGTAGATCTCGAACTTGGCGCCGACGTCGACGCCGCGGGTGGGCTCGTCGAGGATCAGCACCTTGGGCCGCGCCAGCAGCATCTTGGCGAGCACCGCCTTCTGCTGATTGCCGCCGGAAAGGCCGGTGATGGGCAGGAAGGGGCTGCTGGTCTTGAGTTGCAGCCGGGCGATCTCGGTGTCGATGCAGGACAGTTCCGCCTCGCTGTCGATACGGCTCAGGTGGGCGAATCTGTCCAGCACCGTGAGGGTGATGTTGGAGCCCACCCCCAGGTCGGGAATGATGCCCTGGCGCTTGCGATCTTCCGGCACCAGGCAGAGGCCGGCGCGGATGGATTTCAGCGGGGTGCGGGTGTCGATGCGCTGGCCATTGAGCCAGACCTCGCCCTCGTAGCGGCCGTCGTAGGCACCGAAGATGGCCGAGACCAGCTCGGTGCGCCCGGCGCCCACCAGCCCGGCGATGCCGAGGATCTCACCGGCGCGCACGGCGAAGGAGACGTCGTCGACGCGCTTGCGCTGGGGATTGTCGACGTCCAGGCAGGTGAAGCGACGCGCCTCGAAGATCACCTCGCCGATTTCATGGGGAATCTGTGGGTAGAGGTTGGTCATGGCGCGGCCGACCATCTGGGTGATGATGCGGTCGATGTCCATCTCGGCCATGGGCGTGGTCGCGATGTGCTTGCCGTCGCGGATCACCGTGATGGTGTCGCAGATGGCCGCCACCTCGTCGAGCTTGTGCGAGATGTAGACGCAGGCCACGCCCTGGGCCTTGAGGTCGCGGATGATGTCCAGCAGCACGGCGATCTCGGAGGTGGTCAGCGCCGAGGTCGGTTCGTCGAGGATCAGCAGCCGGGCGTTCTTGTTCAGCGCCTTGGCGATCTCTACCAATTGCTGCAGGCCACCCCCGTACTGGGACACCGGCAGGGCCACGTTCATGTCCGGCACCTTGAGCCGGCGCATCAGCTCGGCCGAGCGCTGCAACATGGTGGGATAGTCCAGCCGCCCGCCGAAGCGGCGCGGTTCGTGGCCCATGAAGATGTTCTCGGCCACGGACAGATCGGGCACCAGGGTCAGTTCCTGGTGGATGATGACGATGCCGGCCGCCTCGGATTCGGCGATGGACTGGGCTTCCAGCGGACGCCCGTCCCAGCGGATCTCGCCTTCCCAGGTGCCGTGGGGGTAGACCGCCGAGAGCACCTTCATCAGGGTGGACTTGCCGGCGCCATTCTCGCCGCACAGCCCTACGCATTCGCCCGGACGCACCTTGAGGTCGATGCCGTCCAGCGCCCGCACCCCGCCAAAGCTCTTGGCGATGCCGTGCATTTCCAACAGATAGTCGGCCATGGCCGCTCCTTGCCCAGGGGCCGCCCGACGCCAGGCGTCAGGCAGCCAGCCGGTGGCCAGTGGTTATTTGCCGTCGATCTGGGCCTGGGTGTAGAAGCCGTCCTTGACCAGCAGGTCGACGTTGTCCTTGGTCAGCTCGGTGGGCGTGAGCAGCAGGGTGTCGACCTTCTTGGTGCCGTTGTCGTAGCTGGAGTTGAAGGCCGGCTTCTCGTTGCGCACCAGTTGCACCGACAGCTTGGCCGCCTCGGAGGCGATCAGCTTGAGCGGCTTGTAGACGGTCATGGTCTGGGTCCCGGCGATCACCCGCTTGATGGCGGCGAGGTCGGCGTCCTGACCGGACACGGCCACCTTGCCGGCCAGCTTCTGCGCGGCCAGAGCCTGGATGGCGCCGCCGGCGGTGGCGTCGTTGGAGGCGACGATGCCGTCGATCTTGTTGTCGTTGGCGGTCAGGGCGTTCTCGACGATGGCCAGGGCCTCGGTCGGGTTCCACTCCTTGACCCACTGCTGGCCGACGACCTTGACGTCGCCCTTGTCGATGGCCGGCTGCAAGACCTTCATCTGGCCCTGGCGGAGGATCTTGGCGTTGTTATCGGTGGGCGCGCCACCGAGCAGGAAGAAATTGCCCTTGGGCTGGGCCTTGAGCACGCCATTGGCCTGCATCTCGCCGACCTTCTCGTTATCGAAGGAAATGTAGGCGTCGATGTCGGCGTTGAGGATCAGGCGGTCGTAGGAGATCACCTTGACCCCGGCCTTCTTGGCCTCGGCCACCACGTTGTTCAGCACCGTGGCGTTGAAGGGCACGATGACGATGGCGTCCACGCCGCGGGAGATCAGGTTCTCGATCTGCGACAGCTGGCGCTGCTCGTTGGCGTCGGCGGATTGCACATAGACCTTGGCCCCGAGTTGCTCGGCGGCAGCGACGAAATAGTCGCGGTCCCGGGCCCAGCGCTCCAGACGCAGGTCGTCGATGGAAAAACCGATCTTGGGATGCTGGGCATCGGCCTGGGCGAAACCGGTGGTGCACAGGGCGAGCAGACCGGCGAGCAGGGTCGTCTTGAAGTTCATGATGGCGTCCTTGGTTATTGTTGTTGTGGAGCAGGCGAACGGGTTCGAGTGTAACGATTCAGCGGTCTTGCACAAGCGGGTCGGGCAGGCATTTCTTCCGACCCGCTCTCGCGGCCACTAGCGATACAGATAGCGGTTGACGACGCCTTCGAGCATTTCCTGGCGACCGCTCACCGGCTGGGGCGCCAGGCCCTGGCTGAAGGTGTGTTCGGCCAGTTGTTCCAGGCTCAGCTGGCCCCCCAGGATGCGTTGGCCGAGGGACTGCTCCCAGCCGGCATAGCGCTCGGCCTTGAACTTGCCCAGGGGGTCGTCCTGCAGCAGTGCTGCGGCGCGCTCCAGGGACAGGGCCAGGGTATCCATGGCCGCTACGTGGCCATGGAACAGGTCCACCTCGTCCAGGCTCTGGCGGCGCACCTTGGCGTCGAAATTGAAACCGCCGCGGGTGAAGCCGCCGCCCTTGAGGATCTCGTAGATCGCCAGGGTCATCTCCTCGACGCTGTTGGGGAACTGGTCGGTGTCCCAGCCGTTCTGCGGATCGCCGCGATTGGCATCGATGCTGCCGAAGACGCCCAGGGCCACGGCGCTGGCGATCTCGTGCTGGAAGCTGTGGCCGGCCAGGGTGGCGTGGTTGGCCTCGATGTTGACCTTGATCTCCTTCTCCAGCCCGAACTGCTGCAGGAAGCCGAAGACGGTGGCCACATCGTAGTCGTACTGGTGCTTGGTGGGCTCCTGGGGCTTGGGCTCGATCAGCAGATCACCCTGGAAGCCGATGCGGTGCTTGTGTTCCACCACCATCTGCATGAAGCGGCCGAGTTGCTCGCGCTCGCGCGCAAGGTCGGTGTTGAGCAGGGTCTCGTAGCCTTCGCGGCCGCCCCACAGCACATAGTTCTCGCCGCCCAGGCGGTGGGTGGCATTCATCGCGGTGCAGACCTGGGTGGCCGCGCAGGCGAAGACTTCCGGATCGGGGTTGCTGGCAGCGCCGGCGGCGTAGCGCGGATGGCTGAAGCAGTTGGCGGTGCCCCACAGCAGCTTGAGGCCGGACTCGCTCTGGTGACGTTCCAGCTCGTCCACCAGGCGGGCGAAGTTCTCGCGGTACTCGGTGAAGTTGGCGCCTTCGGGGGCGACGTCGGTGTCGTGGAAGCAGTAGTAGTCCACGCCCAGCTTGCTGAAGAATTCGAAGGCCGCGGCGGCCTTGGCGCGCGCCTGTTCCAGGGGCGAACCCGCCGCCTGCCAGGGCCGCTGGAAGGTGCCCTGACCAAAGACATCGCTACCCGGCCAGACGAAGGTGTGCCAGTAGCAGACCGCCATCCGCAGGTGCTCACGCATGGGTTTGCCCATGACCAGGCGGTCGGCCTCGTAGTGGCGGAAGGCAAGCGGGGAATCGCTGTCGGGCCCGGCGTAGCGGACCTTCTCGACATTGGGGAAATAAGCCATGGCGTTGTCCTTGTTCTTATCTAGCGCACCCGATACGGCGTACCGGTTTGCGTCGATGGTAGCGCCGCCACCTGGGCTGCCTATTGTGAAAATCACCAGCGCCAGGTGCGATTTTGCTGCTTGAGGGGCGGGCTCGCCGGTCGTAGTCTGGAGCCCCACCCGCGCTTCCTGCCGGAAATCCGCCATGCCCAGCCAGCCGCCCGTGCACCGTGTCGCCCTGCTGTTCAACGGCAGCAAGATCTACGATCGCGGCATCCTGGCCGGCATCGGCAACTACCTGAGCGGCACCCGCGCGCGCTGGGATCTGTTCCTGGAGGAGGATTTCCTCTGCCGGCTCAAGGGCATCGAGCGTTGGCAGGGCGACGGCATCATCGCCGACTTCGACGACCCGGCGGTGAGCGCCGCCCTGGTGAACAGCGAGTTGCCGGTGGTGGCCGTGGGCGGCTCCTATGCCGCGCCAGGCGACTACCCGCCCGGCATTCCCTATGTCGCCACCGACAACGCCGCTCTGGTACGGCTGGCCTACGACCACCTGATCGAAGTCGGGCTGACTCGCTTCGCCTGCTTCAGCCTGCCCGCCGCCGACACCAATCGCTGGGCCGGCGAACGCGAGGCGGCCTTTGCCGCCCTGCTCCGCCGCGATGGCCTGCCGGTGGAAATCTATCGCGGCCTGGAAACCAGTGCCCCGCTGTGGGACACGGCCGTGGAACAGCTGATCGCCTGGCTGCAGGCGCTGCCCAAGCCGGTGGGCATCCTGGCCGTCACCGATGCCCGGGCCCGGCAGCTCTTGCAGGCCTGCCTCACGGCAAACATCCCGGTACCGGAACAGGTGGCGCTGGTGGGTATCGATAACGACCCCCTGGCCCGGACCCTGACCCGGGTGCCCTTGACTTCGGTGATCCAGGGCACCGAGGCCATCGGCCGCGAGGCGGCGCGACTGCTGCATCAGCGGCTGCATGGCGTCGAGCTCGGCGCACCACGGGTGCTGATCCCGCCGGAGGGGATCAACATCCAGGCCTCCAGTCGTCATCAGGCGGTGCGCCATCCCCAGGTGATGCGCGCCCTGCACTTCATTCGCCAATACGCCTGCCAGGGCATCAAGACCGCCCAGGTGGCCAGCTACGTGGGCATCTCCCGGTCAGCGCTGGAGATGTCCTTTCGCCGCGAGCTGGGGCGCAGCGTCCATGACGAAATTCTCGGCTTCAAGCTGGCCGCGGCCGCGGTCGCCCTACAGGAAGGGGCGCCGAGCCTGGCCGAGGTCGCCCGGCGCTGCGGCTTCACCTCGGCGCAGTACCTGCACTCGGTGTTTCGCCGCGAATTCGGCTGTACGCCGCGGCAGTATCAGCAGCGCCCCGTGGCGCTGAAAGACGCCCATGAAAAAGCCCGTCCGGAGACGGGCTTTCAGGAAACGACCGTGGCTTATTTGCCGACGGTCTGACCCAGGAACCAGGCACGCTCTTCGGCCTGGTCGATCCACTCTTCCAGCAGGCTGGTGGTGGAGACGTCGTTGGCGTCGTCGGTCAGGGTGTGGGTGGTGCGCATGTAGGCCGCCAGCGACTGGTTGTCATCATGCAGCTCGGTCAGCATCTGATCGGCCGACAGGTCGGTGGCGTCGCTGCTGGCCAGGCGCTTGAGCTGCACCATCTGCTCCAGGGAGCGCACGGTGGGCTGACCGATCTTGCGCGCACGCTCGGCGATCAGGTCGGTGATGCCATACAGCTGAGTGGCCTGCTCTTCCAGCAGCAGGTGGTAGTCGCGGAAGTGCGAGCCCTTCATGTGCCAGTGGTAGTTCTTGGTCTTGATGTACAGCGCGAAGACATCGGACAGCAGCACGGCCAGGGCTTCACCTACGGCCTGCTGGTTCTGCAGGGTGGCGTCTTCGCCCTGATGGGCCTTCTGCTTGACGTTAGAAACGGTCTTGAGTTCTTGCTTGGCATTGGCAACGGCCATGAGAGATCTCCTGTCAGGACGTGAAAGAAAAAAGGGGGTTCGCGGTAGTGGCGCGAACATCAACGTCTGTGGAAATCGACCCCGGCAAAGGAAAAATCGTTCATCGAATTCCTGTATCGCCATCATGGGCAAGACGAATGGTCGCCACCGTTGCGACTGCGTTTCATTGTCCGCCCTAGAGGCCACGCCGGGGCTTGCCGCTACGCTTGTAGCTAGCCCTGTAGGTAAAGCCGTTTGTCCGTTGTGCCATTAAACGACCATCTGGCGCGAACTGCGTGTCCTTCCGCTCAGTCCCCTTAAAGGTAAGGCACACGAACGGTCGCCGAGAGTTCTCTGCCGGCCACTACAAGGTTCTGCAACAGGTACCCAAGTATGACGAATCCCCTCGATACGCCGAACGGATCCCGTTCCCAGGCCACGGAAGGCTCTTCGGCCGAAGCCCATCTGCACGACCTGAAAGATGTCGCTCGGGACACGGTGCAGGACGCCAAGCAAGAAGGCGCCGCGCACTATGAACACTACCGCGATACCGCAGCCGATCAGCTTGGTGCGATCGCCCAGAGCGCTCAGGCCGCCGCCGAGGAACTCGAAGACAAGGACACCCTAGGCCTGGCGCACTATGTCAGTGACATGGCGCAGAGCCTGACTGGACTGGCGGAAGACCTCCGGGGCAAGAGCGCCGAGCAGTTGCTGCATCAGGCCGGCACCCTGGCCCGGGACAACCCGGCCCTGTTTCTCACCAGCAGCATCGCCATCGGCTTTGGCCTGTCGCGCTTTCTCAAGGCCTCCAGCCAGCCGGACACCGGCAGTACTCACCGCACCAGCGGTCCGGACGAGGTGCCTTCGCTGACCACGCCGTCAGTGGCAGCGGAAAACGAACTGGTGGAGCCGGCAGCCGGTGCCGATGTCATCCATACCAGCAATATTCCCAAGGGTCCTGACGTCCATACGCCAACCACGACGCGCGGCGGCGACCCCATTGGCGGCGCGGCGATCAACCCGGCCCGTAGCGACAGCAGCCTGACCACCGGTACCGCATCCAGCCAACTGGATCGCCCCACTCTGAGCGGAGACAAGCAGCCATGATCAACGAGAATCCCACTCCGCGGCCCACCGAGGGCGATACCTCGGTCGTCGGCCTGGTCAAGCAACTGGTCCAGGAGGTTCCGGCGCTGTTCACCAAGGAACTGGCGCTGGCCAAGGCCGAACTGGGCGAATCCCTGCGCACCACCAAGGCCGGCGTCGCCGGCGTGGCGGCCGGTGCCATCGTGTTGCTGGCCGGCTTCATCGTCCTGCTCATGGGTGTCGTCTACTTCCTCTCCCAGTACCTGACGCCCTGGGCTGCCGCCCTGCTGGTGGGCGCCGTGGTCATGGTGATCGGCTTCATCATGCTGCAGTCGGGCAAGAAGCAGTTCGAGCCGGCCCACTTCACCCCTGATCGCACCGTCAACAGCCTGCAGAAGGACAAGGACGCCGTACGGAGAGCCGCGCAATGAGCATCGCCAATCAAGTCGACCACGAGTCCCAAAAGAATCCCGAAGAACTTGAACGGGAAATCGATCAGAAGCGCGGGCATATCGAAGACCTGGTAGGGGCGCTGGAAAGCCGGCTCTCACCCGGTCAGCTGTTCGATCAGGCGTTGTCCTACACCAAGGGCCACAGCGGCGAATTCGCCCATAACCTGGGCAATACCCTGAAGGCCAATCCCGTACCGGCGGTGCTCACCTCGGTAGGCCTCCTGTGGCTGGCGCTCGGGCAGAACCGCAGTCCGGCCCCGGCCAGTGCAGGCAGTCCGCTCAAGGACAAGCTGGCCGGTGTCAGTGAAAGCCTGGGCCGGGCCATGGGGTCGGTCACCGAGGGCGCCGGGCATACCCGCGATTCACTGAATCGGGGCAGTCATGATGCACGCGACAAGGTCGCCGGTCTGAGTGATCAGGTGTCGGCTAAGGCTTCCGAAACCGGCGAGCGACTGGCCGACACGGCGGCGCAGACCAAGGATGCCCTTGGCGCCCAGGCGCAACAGCTCAAGGGCACCTTCGATACCCTGCTGCGTGAACAGCCCCTGGTGGTAGGGGCCCTGGGCATCGCGCTCGGTGCTCTACTAGGTGCCTCGCTGCCGCGGACCGAGACTGAAAACCGCGCCTTGGGCAAACACAGTGACAAGCTCACGTCGAAGGCGAAGAAGGTGGCCAGCAGCGGCTACGAGCAGGTCAAGGCCACCGGCCGGGAAGTGGCCGACGGGGCTCGTCAGAACAATCATGACGATGGCGACCAAGCCAAACCCAGGAACCTGGGCAACGATCCCGATGCCGGAGTCGAATCCATGGCCGGCTCACCGGCGGCAGGCACCGGCAGCACCCTGGGCGCTACCCAGGCCACGGCGGGCATGAACGTCGGGCGGACGGCAGCCACCGGCAATACACCGGGTGCGGTGGGCGACGAAAGCGGCATGGCCACCCCGCGTAGCCTCTAACAAGACGACACCGTCGGGGTCAGGGAACGACCCCAGCACCAAAAGCAAAGGCGCACCGGTCTGGACCGGTGCGCCTTTGTTGTGTCGATCATCGCGGGCTTAGTAGCCCGGATCCGGATTTTCCTTGGACTGCTCGGGCCGCTGGTGATTTTCCGGACGCTGTTCTTCGCCGCCCTGATTGAGTTCCTTGTGGGTCTCGCCGACCTTGCCAGCGTTTTCCGGCTTGTGGTCGAGATCGTCGCGCTTGGCCATGATGCTCACCTCTTGTGGCTGAATCCATTAGGCAACGGGGCGGGGCCAGGGTGCCCTACCGCAGGTCAACGCAAGGGCGGCGCCATGAATTCCGGCCCCACGGGGTCCTTGACGTGCTCGGCGAGGATGGCGTCGATGGCGGCCAGGTCCTCGGTGTACAGCTGCCAGCCGAAGGCCTCGTCCAACCCCTGCAACTGCTCGGGTTTGCGGGCGCCCCAGAGCGCGATGGTCGGTCCCTGATCGAGGATCCAGCGCACCGCCAGGGCCAGCACCGATTTGCCATGGCGCTCGCGGGCAAAGGCGGTCAGGGCCTCCACCGCTGCCAGGTACTGGGCGAAGCGCGGCGGCTGGAACTTGGGATCGCCCTGGCGCAGGTCGTCGCCGTCGAAGCGGGTCTCCGCGTTCATGCGCCCGGACAACAGCCCGCGGCACAGGGCGCCATAGGCCAGCACCACCAGGCCGTGACGCTGGGCATAGGGCAGGACATCGGCCTCGATGGCACGCTCGAACAGGTTATAGGGCGGCTGCACCGTGGAGAGGTTGGCGAACTGGCGGAAGGCCTTTAGCTGCTCGGGCGAATAGTTGCTCACGCCGATGGCGAGGATCTTGCCCTCCTGCCGCAACCGCTCCAGTTCGCGAGCGGTTTCTTCATGGGGCACCTGGGGATCGGGCCAGTGCACCTGGTAGAGGTCGATGCGATCGGTCCGCAGGCGGCGCAGCGAATCCTCCACCTCCTGGCGGATGCGCGCGGCGCTGGCATTACGACGCACCTGTTCGTCCGGCCATTCCAGGGCGACCTTGGTGGCGATCACCGCCTGATCACGGATACCCTCCAGGGCCTTGCCGACGATTTCCTCGGAACGACCGAAGCCGTACACCGGAGCCGTGTCGATAAGGTTGATGCCGCCATGCACGGCGCCACGGATGGTCTCGATGGAGCGGGCCTCGTCAGTGCCGCCCCACATCCAGCCACCGATGGCCCAGGTGCCAAGGCCGATGCGGGAAACGGGGGTGTCGATACCGGGGATGCGCAGGGTTTCACTCATAGAGATCTCCAGGCGAAGACGCCAGTCGGAAGGATTAACCTTGTGAGGCTAATTCAAAAGGCGTTGAATGGGGCTCAACGAACTCTTGACCCTTAGAGCCTGTTCAAAGGCTCGCGAGCTAGAGACAAACAAGGCGAAAATGCCTGAGGAAGCGGATCGGACTCGCGTTCGAGTTTACGAATGGTAAATGAGCATTCCGACGGGGCTGGCCTTCCAGGGCATTTTCAACGCCGTTTGGCCGACGCGCAGCAGACTTTGGACAGGCTCTTATCGTGCGAGGACTGTACATGCCGACCCTCAATCGCGGCGAACTGGCCGATCTCAACGTCTTCGTCGCCCTGGTCCGCCGCCGCAGCTTCCGCCAGGCCGCCATCGAACTGGGGGTGACCACCTCGGCGCTGAGTCATGCACTACGTCAGCTGGAGACCCGCCTGGGGGTCAAGCTGCTCAACCGCACCAGTCGCTCGGTGGTGCCCACCCTGGCGGGCGCTGCGCTGGCGGAAAAGCTGGAGCAGGGTTTCGCCCTCATCGGCGATGCCCTGGGCGAGCTGGACCAGCACCGCGACGCCCCGGTGGGTCGGCTGCGGCTGAGCGTGCCGCGGGATGCGGCGCGTCTGCTGGTGACCCCTACCCTGCCCCGGCTGCTGGCGGCCTATCCGCAACTGCAACTGGACATCAGCGTCGAAGATCGCCCGGTGGACATCGTCGCCGATGGCCTCGACGCCGGCATCCGCTATGGCGACACCGTGCCCCAGGACATGGTCGCCCTGCCGCTCACCGACGAACTGCGCTGGATCGTGGTAGGCGCGCCCTCTTATCTGGCCAGCCACGGTCGGCCCAGACAGCCGGAGGATCTCGCCGAGCATCGCTGCGTACGCCTGCGACTGGGCAATGGCACCCTCTATCGCTGGGAGCTGGGCAGCGGTGTCACGACCCGGACCCTGGACGTGCCAGGGCCTCTCACGGTCAACGAGACCGAGACCTCGATCCAGGCCGCCCTCGACGGCCTGGCGCTGGCCTACTGCCTGGAATGGCGAGTGGCCGGGGAACTGCGCGACGGGCGCCTGGAGCAGGTGCTGCCAGACTGGGCTTCCCCCGGCGCGCCGCTGTGCATCTACTACCCGAGTCGACGCCAGCCCCCGCCAGGCTTGCGCCAGCTGATCGAGGCCCTGCGCCAGACCTGGACCGAGCGCCATCCTTGAACGGGCGAACCAACGGGCGCGCCCAGGGGTCCCCTGACGACGTCCGTTGATTCCACGACCAAGGAGCCCGTCGTGTCCGACGCCACCGCCGCCCCGCTCGATCAGCCCCAGCCAGTGACCCGCGAGCTCAGCCCCCGGGCGCTGCTTACCGGTGCGCTGCTGGGCATCCTGCTGACACCCGCCAACGTTTATGCCGGGCTCAAGATCGGCTGGTCGTTCAACATGTCGATCATCGCCCTGTTGGTGAGCTATGGCCTCTGGCATCGCCTCGGGCGACGGCTGCAGCAACCGGGCTGGACGCTGCACGAGAGCAACATCAACCAGACCGTGGCCTCGGCGGCCGCCAGCATCGTCTCGGGCGGGCTGGTGGCGCCCATCCCCGCCTATACCCTGCTGACCGGCCAGCAATTGCCGACCCTGCCGCTGATGGGCTGGGTGTTCGCGGTGAGTTTTCTCGGCATCTGGGTGGCCTGGTATCTGCGCCCCCTGCTGCTGGCCGATGCCAGTTTGAAATTTCCCGAGGGCCTGGCCACCCTGGAAGCGCTGCGCCAGGTCTATGCCAGCGGCGCCGAGGCCCTGGCCCGGCTACGGGTACTGCTGGGCGCGCTGGCGCTGTCGGCAGCCGTCAAGCTAGTGGATACCTTCGTCTGGGCACTGCCGCGGGCAGCGCCCTCGCCCGCGCTGGAGCGACTGACCTTCAGCTTCGATCCCTCCCTGCTGCTGCTCGGCTTCGGCGGCATCATCGGTCTGCGCGTCGGGCTGTCGCTATTGCTCGGTACGCTGCTGGCCTGGGCGGGCGTGGCGCCCTGGCTGCTGGCCAGCGGCGTTGCCGACCTGCCGGCGGACGCCAGCGGTCCGCAATATGGATTCCTGGTGCAATGGCTGCTCTGGCCGGGGGTGAGTCTGATGGTCAGCGCCACCCTGGCCTCGCTGGCGGTACGTCTGATCACGCTGCCTCGCGGTGAGCGGCAGCGCCGGGGTTGGCGCCGGCCGCGGGCCTGGCCGCTGGCGCTGCTGGTGGTCGCCGCGCTATTGGTGGTGACGCTTCAGGTCCGGTTGTTCGGGATCGATCCCTGGCTCGCCCTGATCGCCCTGCCACTGGCGCTCTTTCTCGCCGCCATGGCCGCGCGGGTGGTGGGTGCCACCGGCATCCCGCCCATCGGTGCCATTGGCCAGCTGTCACAGCTGACCTTCGGCCTGGCCGCCCCTGGCCAGGTCAACATCAACCTGATGGGCGCCAACACCGCCGGTGGCGCGGCCGGCCAGAGCACCGACCTGATGAACGATTTCAAGGTCGGCAAGGCCATCGGCGCCACCCCGGCCAAGCAGGTGGTCGCCCAGTGCCTGGGCATCGCCCTGGGCGCGGTGACCGGGGTGCTCACCTACCAGGTGCTGATTCCCGATCCCCAGGCACTCCTGCTCAGTGCCGCCTGGCCAGCGCCAGCGGTGGCCCAGTGGAAGGCGGTGGCGGAAACCCTGACCCAGGGCCTAGGTGCACTGGATGGTGCCATGCGCCTGGGCATCGTCCTCGGCGCCCTGGTCGGCTTGCTGCTGGGCCTGGCCGAAGCCCTGCTGCCAGCGCGGCGCGCCCATTGGCTGCCCAGCTCGGCGGCCCTGGGCCTGGCCTTCATCCTGCCGGCCTCGGTGTCGCTGATGATGACCCTGGGCGCCCTGCTCACTGCACTGGTGCGTTGGCGAGCACCAGGCGTGGCCGAGCGCTTCGCCCTGGCGGCCGCCGCGGGTCTCATCGCGGGAGAAAGCCTGGCCGGCGTGGGCGCGGCGTTCTGGCAGATGTTCTTCAGCTGAGCTGCGACATCTTGTCAACTGGACAATAATTTCCAGACGTAATGTCTCGAATCTTTCAGCAACCTTTCAAAGTCAGCAATTTCGGAGGTTCCGGTCCGATTCAGCTTGCCAGCGCAGTTTTGCAACACATATGGTTACAAATAGCGCGACCCACCCACAGAGGCATGGGCGCCCTTTGCGCGAGCTGTCTCCATAACAAACCCAATCGAGCTAGCAGTCATGGCCACCACCTCGAAAGCCAAATCCGTGTTCCGCGTCGTCAGCGGAAACTTCCTCGAAATGTACGATTTCATGGTCTATGGCTTCTATGCCACGGCCATAGCCAAGACCTTCTTTCCCGGCGACAACGAACTCGCCTCCCTGATGCTGTCGCTGGCCACCTTTGGCGCCGGCTTCCTGATGCGGCCGCTGGGCGCCATCTTCCTTGGTGCCTATATCGACCGGCACGGTCGCCGTCACGGCCTGATCGTGACCCTGATGCTGATGGCCCTGGGCACCCTGCTGATCGCCGTGGTGCCGGGCTATGCCACCCTGGGCGTCGCCGCGCCACTGCTGGTGCTGCTGGGCCGCCTGTTGCAGGGCTTCTCCGCTGGCGTGGAGCTGGGTGGCGTGTCCGTCTACCTGTCGGAAATCGCCACCCCCGGGCGCAAGGGCTTCTTCGTCTCCTGGCAGTCCGCCAGCCAGCAGGTCGCGGTGGTCTTCGCCGGCGTGCTGGGCGCGCTGCTCAACCACTGGCTGTCGCCCGCCGAGATGGGTGAATGGGGCTGGCGCATTCCCTTCCTGATCGGCTGCCTGATCGTGCCCTTCCTGTTCATGATCCGCCGCTCCCTGGAAGAGAGCCCGGAATTCGAGGCGCGCAAGCATCGCCCAACCTTCCGCGAGACCATGACCTCCATCCGCCAGAACTTCGGCGTAGTGCTGGCCGGCGTGGCCATGGTCTCCATGACCACCGCCTCCTTCTACCTGATCACCGCCTACACCCCGACCTTCGGCAAGCATGAGCTGAACCTGACCGCCCTGGACAGCCTGATCGTCACCGCCTGCGTGGGCGTGTCCAACTTCATCTGGCTGCCGGTGATGGGCGCCCTGAGCGATCGCGTCGGTCGCCGTCCGCTGCTGATCTTCGCCACGGTCCTGGCCATCCTCACCGCCTACCCGGCGATGATCTGGCTGACCCACGCCCCGGGCTTCTCGCGCCTGCTGATGGTCGAGCTGTGGCTGTCCTTCCTCTATGGCACCTACAACGGTGGCATGGTGGTCGCCCTGACCGAGGTGATGCCCGCCCATGTGCGCACCACCGGCTTCTCCCTGGCCTACAGCCTGGCCACCGCGACCTTCGGCGGTTTCACCCCGATGGTCTGCACCTGGCTGATCCAGGAGACCGGCAACAAGGCCGCCCCCGGCATGTGGCTGACCCTGGCCGCCGTGCTCGGCCTGGTCGCGACCCTGACACTGTTCAAGGGCAACACCGAGCCGCGCTTCAAGACCGTGGCGGCCTGATAGCCCTGTCGCAGAGCGGCAGGTCCTGCCGCTCTCGCATTCGCACGGGTCGTCTCTCACACGGATCTGTAACAGCCTTTTGCTAGGGTTGCAGCCAGGCGACCGCACTGGGTGGTCGCTGTGCCGGAGCCCACCAATGTCTTCCCTTCCCCGCCTTCTCGCCGGTCTGGCCGGCGGCCTGCTGTCGCTTACCGCCGCTGCCACCGAGCTGACCCACTGGCCGGCCGATGCCGCCCGCCAACTCGATGCCCTGATCGCCGCCAATGCCAACCAGGGCAACTACGCGGTGTTCGACATGGACAACACCAGCTACCGCTATGACCTGGAAGAGGCCCTGCTACCCTTCCTGGAAATGAAGGGCGTGCTGACCCGCGAGACCCTGGATCCTTCGCTCAAGCTGATCCCCTTCAAGGACGTCGGCGGCCACCAGGAAAGCCTCAACAGCTACTACTACCGGCTCTGCGAGATCGACGACCTGGTCTGCTATCCCTGGGTCGCCCAGGTGTTCTCCGGCTTCACCCTGCAGCAGCTCAAGGGCTATGTCGACGAACTGATGGCCTACGGCAAGCCGATCCCGGCCACCTACTACGGCAAGGACGACAAGGTCGAGACGGTGGAGGTCAATCCGCCCAAGCCCTTCACCGGCCAGCAGGAGCTCTATCACAAGCTGATGGAGAACGGCATCGAGGTCTATGTGATCAGCGCCGCCCACGAAGAGCTGGTGCGTATGATCGCTGCCGATCCGCGCTACGGCTATGGCGTGAAGCCGGAAAACGTCATTGGCGTCAGCACCCTGCTCAAGGACCCCGTCAGCGGCCAGCTGACCACCGCCCGCAAGCAGATCGCCGAAGGCAAGTACGATCCCAAGGCCAACCTCAGGCTGCAGGTCACGCCCTATCTGTGGACCCCGGCCACCTGGTTCGCCGGCAAGTACGCCGCCATCCTCACCTACATAGATCCCTGGAAGAAACCCATCCTGGTGGGCGGCGACACCCCGGTCAGCGACGGCCCCATGCTGTTCCAGGGCGTGGACGGCGCCAAGGGTGGCATCCACCTGTGGATCGATCGCAAGGCCAAGTACCGCACCCAGATCGAGGCGATGATGAAGAGCAACGCCGAGGGCCAGGCCAAGGCCGGCGTGGCGGTCAACGCCGACAAGCACTGGGTGATCGTCAAACCCGAGGATATCCAGTAGGCCAGCGTCCGCCTGGCGGGCTAGACTGCAGGCACCCCTCGCCTGCCTTGGAGCCCGCCATGGAACACCTGGTCCTGACCGTCATCGCCCCCGATCGCCCCGGTCTGGTGGAAGCCCTGGCCGACTGCGTAGCCGCCCAGGGCGGCAACTGGCTGGAGAGCCGCATGGCCCACCTGGCCGGCCAGTTCGCCGGCATCCTCTCGGTGGAAGTGGAGCCGGAATTGCGCAACGGCCTGGTGGAGACGCTGCAGCAGCTGGCCATTCCCGGCCTGCGCATCCTGGTCGGCGAACCCGGCCAGCCGGCTGCGGTGGGTGCACCGCTGGTGCAGCTCGACCTCCTGGGCAACGACCGCGTCGGCATCGTCCGCGACATCACCCGAGCGCTGCATCAGGTCGGGGTCAATGTCGAACGCCTGTCCACCGAGACGCGCCCGGCACCCATGAGCAGCGAGGTGCTGTTCCATGCCACCGCCCTGCTGGCATTACCGGCGGACCTGGCCCTCGAAACCCTGCAGGCCCATCTGGAAACCCTCACCGACGATCTGATGGTGGAGCTCAAGCTCTATCGGCACGGGCACGATTAGCCCTAAGTAGGCTTCATGGCGACGATCTATAAAGATCTATAAAGATCTATAAAGATCTATAATCGACTTTAATCGCCTTTAAACAGGGAGTTGTCGATGCCCGAGCGTTTCTATCACCGACACGCCATGGCTACTACCTATGCCGCCAAGATCATGGCAGACCCGCTGCATCCCGGTCTGTTTTTGGCGGCGCCACGGCGAACCGGCAAGACCACCTTCATGCGGGAAGATCTGGCGCCCGCACTTCAGCTAGCAGGTGCCGAGGTGATCTACGTCGATCTCTGGTCGAATCGACAGACTGATCCGGCTGAGTTGATCAACCAAGCGGTTCAGGTTGCCATCGAGCGCAATCTTGGTCTGATCGCCAAGCTGACCAAGCAAAGCGGCGTGGTGAAACTCAAGGTGGGTGGGGTCGAGATAGATACCGGCAGCATCGGCAAAGCCAAGGGCGTAACCCTGGCCGCTGCGCTGGCAGCGCTTTCCGACAGTCTCGGCAAGCCGATAGCGCTCATTATCGACGAAGCTCAGCATGCTGTGACCACAGCGGCTGGCAGCAACACGCTCTTCGCCCTCAAGGCGGCTCGCGACGAATTGAACGGCTCACACCATCATGGCCTGAGACTTATCTGCACCGGTTCCAGTCGGGACAAGCTGGCAATGCTCAGAAACAGTCGCGACCAAGCCTTCTTCAATGCGCCTCTGGTCAACTTTCCCCATCTTGACAGAGGCTATGTGGACTGGTTCTGCGCGCAGTCCAGGCTCGATTTCACCCTTGATCCAGAAGTGGTCTGGAGCAAATTCGTCGAAGCGGGCTATCGCCCCGAGGCACTGCAAGCAGCCCGTGAGGTACTCGAATACTCGATGATCGATGATGCTGCAGTGGGCAATGTCGCTTTTGCTGAAGCCGTCGACGAGCACGTGCGAGAGATGTCCGAGAGCGCTCTCGCCGTGATTCGCAGCCTCACACCCATTCAAGCGGCCGTACTGAAGGTGATGGCGGTCCAGGGCAAGGACTATGCGCCTTTCGAATTGGCAACTCTTGGCAAGTACGCAGAAATGCTACAGCTCGCCGGTATGAGCGAGGCCCAGGCCCAAGAGGCCGCCTACGCGCAGAACGTGCAGCAGGCCCTGGCTGCTTTGCAGGAAAAGGCATTGATCTGGAAAGCTGAGCGCGGCGTTTACGCCATCGAAGAGCAAGGACTGCCGGACCTCATGCGTAGCGCCGGCATGCTGCCGGACGCTTCGTCAAACTAGGGGTGTTCAGCTGACCATCGGGCGGCAAGCCCTATCGCCCCTGCCCCTTCTCCAACCGCCGCCGGATGCCCTCGGGCATATCGTCCGGCAGCGGCAGCCGGCCATCCGCCGGCAGGGCCTCCAGGCCGGCTTCGTCCAGCAGCACCAGCAGCTCCTCCTTGAGGCGACTCAGGGCGAAGGCCTGCCAGGCGTCGCGTACCGAGGGGAAGAGCTCCAGCTCGTAGTCGAAGGTGCGGATCGGCCGCCGGCTCTCCAGGGCGGCACGCAAGAGTGGCTGGGCGTGGGGATGGCGCAACTGGTGCAGAAAGGCTTCGCGCAGCTCCAGGCGGTCGTCCTGGGTCAGCCGCGGCAGCGGCAGGTAGCGTTCGGGATCTTCCAGCTCCTCGCGCTCTTCCAGACTGAGGTCGTCCGGGTCGAGCAGACGCAGGGCGCCGCTTTCGAGATCGAGGAAGTGGGTACCTCGCTCCCGGCTGTCGAGGGCGGCAGCCAGCAGATCGAGGTCGAGGGTGAGGGGGCGCATGGCAGGACTCCGGCACAGGCGAACAGGAGCGGAGCTCTATCTCCGCTCCTGTTGCGACCCTAGCACCGGAGCTGGCGTTCAGCCCTTCCGCTGATAGGGAAAGAAGCGCCGCTCGCGCAGGTCGTGTTCGATCTGCTCCAGGCTCTTGCCCTTGGTCTCCGGCACCAGGCGCCAGATGAACAGCAGGGCCACCAGGGAAATGCCGGCATAGAGCCAGAAGGTATGGGCGGCGCCCAGCTTGGTCACCAGGCTCAGGGTGGTGAGGGTTACCAGCAGGTCGAAACCCCAGTGGCTGAAGGCGCCGACGCTGGCGCCCTTGCCGCGCACGAACAGCGGATAGACCTCGGCGTTGATCAGCCAGATGCAGACGCCGAAGCCGCCGCAGTTGAGCATCAGGTAGGCGGCCAGGCAGGCCACCACCGTCCAGCGCTCGACATCGGTCTGGGGACCGGCACCCTGGAACAGGTAACCCATGATCGCCAGGGCGATGATGGAGCCGGGGATCAGCGTCAGCAGGTAGCGACGGCGACCGATGCGATCCACCAGGAAGCTGCCCACCACGGTCATGATCACCACCAGGATGGTGCTGCAGCCGGTGGCCAGCACGGCGGTCTGGTCGGAGAAACCGGCCTGGGTGAGGATGGTCGGTGCGTAGTAGATCAGCGCATTGTTGCCGGTGATCTGCGAGAACATGGCGATGCCGGCGCCCACCAGCAGGGCCGGCCGAACCCACGGCGAGAACAGATCGCTCCAGTTGCCTTCCGGCGCGTTGCTCACGGTCTTGATCTCGGCCAGTTCGGCCTCGGCCGCGGTCCTGCCACCCCGCACCCGTTCCAGCACCGCCAGGGCATCCTGTTCACGACCCTTGACCAGCAGCCAGCGCGGACTCTCCGGCAGCACCGCCATGCCCGCCAGCAGGATCAGCGCCGGCACCAGGCCGAGACCAAACATCCAGCGCCAGTGCTCGTCCAGGGCGAAACCGGTGAAATAGGCCACGGTGATACCGAACACCACCATGAACTGGAACAGCACCACCAGCTTGCCACGGTGCTCCGGTGGCGCCACCTCGGCGATATAGACCGGGATGATCTGGGTGGAACTGCCAGCCGACAGGCCGAGCAGGAAGCGCGACAGGATCAGCAGGGTGACGTTGGGCGACAGTGCCGAGAGCACCGACCCCAGGGCGAACACCAGGGCCACGCCGATGATGGTCTTGCGCCGGCCGAGCCGATCGGAGATCGGGCCGGTGCCGAGGCAGCCGAACAGGGCGCCAAAGATGATGGCGCCGGTCACCAGCTGCTTGACGGTGTCGTCCATGGCGAATTCGCGGCCAAGGCCGAGCAGGGCGACGCCGATGATGCCGGTGTCGTAACCGAACAGCAGGCCACCCAGGGCGGCGATCACGGCAATGAGCACGACCAGCCCCTTGCGCGGGGTGGCCGCCACGGGAGTGGCGAGCGAGGGTGATGAAGCGAGCATGGGAAATCCTTTCTTGTTTTGCCAGGGCAGGGATCGCGGCGACGACCTGATCCACCCGCGCGGGCGGGTCTCGGTGAGCATGACCCAGGGCAAACCACGGTGTTCAGGGCAGAGAAACGTTAGGTGAATCGTTTCACCTAATGATGCCAGTTGTAACAGAACTTGTGAAAAGCATCACGAATGCACGATCAACCCGGTTCTAGCTGCCGATGGTCAACTCCTGAAAGCGCTGTTCCGGCAGTGCGGCGGCGCCCTGCCCCGGGCGCAGCGGCTGATCGCCCAGACGCTCGACGAGGAAGTCGATGAATACCTTGAGCTTGGGCGGCAGATGGCGAGTGGCGGGATAGAGCAGCCAGGCGCCGCCATGGTAATGCGGCAGAAAGGACCATTCCGGCAGCACCTGGACGATCTCGCCACGGGCCAGGGCCGCCTCGGCGGTGAACAGCGGCAGACTGCCGATGCCGATATGGTTGAGCACCGCGTCCAGGCGCACCCCGGTGTGATTGGCGGCGTAGCGACCCCGGACGCTGACGTGGACCACCTTAGCGCCCTGGCGAAATTTCCAGCGCGAGTCGGCCGGCTCCTCGGCCAGGTAGATGCAGCTGTGCAGGGCCAGATCACGCGGGTGTGCTGGATTGCCGTGCTCGGCCAGATAGGCCGGCGTGGCGCAGAGTAGGTGGTCGATGGTGAGCAACTGGCGCCCGACCAGTCCCGGCGGCGGTCTATCGGTGATGCGAATGGCCAGATCGACGTTCTCGTCGATCAGGTCGACATGGCGGTCTTCCAACAGCAGCTGCACGTCCACTGCCGGATAGCGACGCAGGAAGTCGGCCATGTGCGGATGGATCACCGTGCTGCCCACCGCCTTGGGCACCGACAGCCGCACGACGCCGGCCGGCGCCTGATTGAACTGGCCGCTGACCTCCAGCACCGCCCGCGCCGCGCCGACCATGTCGCTGCAGCGCCGATAGACCTCCTCCCCCGCCTCCGACAACCGCAGCTTGCGCGTGCTGCGATTGAGCAGTCGAGTGCCCAGGGCCTTCTCCAGGCGCGCCACGCTGCGACTGGTGGACGAGGGAGTCAGCCCCAGCTGGCGGGCCGCCGCAGAGAAGCTGCCGCTCTCCACCACTCGCACGAAGATGGCCATCTCGCTGAGCAGCGGCAGGGGGAGATTTATGCTCACAGCGCAAAATTCCTTTGGAGAGAAGATGGATTATCACCCTTGTGTGCACTCTTTAAAATGAGGATGTTTCTCGTTTTCTAGGTAGTAGACGTATGACCGAGCGCCTGTATTTCCTGAGCGACAGCCTGATCGCCGAGGTCGAGGTCCACGCCTGTAGCGCCGCCGAAGAAGGTTATGTCGTCGAACTGCGCGCCACGCCCTTCCATCCCCAGGGCGGTGGTCAACCCAGCGACACCGGCTGGATCGGCACTGCCGAGGTGACCCGGGTGGTCCAGGACGGCGAGCGCATCCTGCACCACACCAACCGTGCCCTGCCGCCGGGTCGCGTGCTGGCGCGGGTCGATGAAGCGCGCCGCCAGCTGCACTCGCGGCTGCATTCGGCCGGGCATCTGCTCGGCCACATCGGCGAGACCCATGGCTGGAAGCCGGTCAAGGCCCATCACTGGCCGGGTGAAGGCCGTATCGAATTCGTCCCGGGGGAGGAAACCGTCGCCCTGGACGCCGAATCCCTGCAGGCGCACTTCGACGCCCTGGTGGAAGAAGACCTGCCGCTGCAGATCGAGGTGCAGGCCGACGGCCAGCGCCAGGTGCGCTTTGGCGAGGATGTGGCGCGCTATGCCTGCGGCGGGACCCACGTGCGGTCGCTGCGCGCGGTCGGCGCCCTGAGCGCCTTGGGCGTCAAGGAAAAGAAGGGACGCCTGCTGGTGAGCTACGACATGGCTGGCGCCTGATCAACCGCCCACCCTACCCCCAGAAAGGAAGCGCCATGCTGCTCGAACTCGACGCTCTCGACACCGAGAGCCTGCTCCGCCTCACCGCTGAAGACCTGCTGGCCGTGCGCATTCGCCAGTTCGTGCCACGTTCCTTGGCCAATGACCTGGGTCAGCAGATCCTCGGCAACGGCTTTGCCACCTACATCAACGCGCCCAGCATTGGCCGCATCGGCATGGCCTTCTACGAAGCGGAGCACCAGCGTGCGCAGATGGACGACTACTTCGCCAGCGTCACCAGCAACCTGGAAGAATTGCGTCGACGCTGTCGCCCCTATCTCAACCCCATCGATCTGGTGCGCTGCACCCTCGATGAGGTCTGGCCCGCGGGGGCCCAGCTGCAGACCCTCTGGGGCCGCAAGATGTACGTCGGTCTGTCGCGGGTGGTGAAGCCGGGGGTACGCTTTCTCGCCCACCACGACATCTTCGCCAAGGACGCCCCGGGCAGCGAAGAGGCCGAAAGCCTGGTGACCCAGCTGGCCTGCAACGTCTACCTGACCATGCCCAGCAGCGGCGGCGAACTGCAGCTCTGGTCGCGGGAACTGTCCCCGGAGGCCTTCGACGCCATGCGCGGCGACAGCTACGGCATCGAACCCGATCGCCTTGGCCCGCCCTGCCTGACCATCCGCCCCGACCCGGGCGACCTGATCCTTTTCAATTCCCGCCGCATGCACGCCGTGACCCCCGGCAACGATCAGCCGCGCCTGTCGCTGTCGTGCTTCGTCGGTTATCGCGGGGCTGCCGAACCCCTGACGTACTGGAGCTGACATGTCCCCCTACCTGAGCGAATTCCTCGCCCTGGCGACCATCCACTTTCTCGCGGTACTGGCACCCGGCCCGGATTTCGCCGTGACCGTACGTCAGAGCGTGAGATTCGGCCGCCTGATCGGTCTGTGCACCGCCCTGGGCATCGGCGCCGGCATCTCGGTGCACGTGCTCTATACCTTGCTGGGCATCGGCGCCCTGATGCACGCCACGCCCTGGCTGCTGGGGGTCGCCAAGATCGTCGGCGGCGCCTACATCCTCTGGCTGGGCTTCAACCTCATCCGCAGCAAGCCTACCGCCGCGCCGCTGGACGACAGCCAGTGGCAGGCCGCCGACCTGGAGCGCCAGTCGCCCGGCAAGGCCTTCCTGACCGGCTTTTTGACCAACGCCACCAACCCCAAGGCCACGCTGTTCTTCCTGGCCATCTTCACCACCGTGGTCAGCGCCAGCACGCCGCTGACCGTACAGGGTCTCTATGGATTGTGGATGTGCGCGGTCAATGCCGCCTGGTTCGCCCTGGTCAGCCTGTTGTTTTCCAGTCCGCGCGTTCGCCGGACCTTTCTCCGCCTGGGCCACTGGTTCGAAAGAACCATGGGCCTGGTCTTGGTCTTCTTCGCCGGTCGACTGCTGTTGTCGGCGCTTTGACGTCAGCCACCCCGTTCTTTGGAGGTTCGCCATGCCTTACGTTCACCGCGCTCCCGCTGGAATTCCCACGGAAAAGTTTGTCGTCCGCCTACCCGATGGCATGCGTGAGCGCATCGCCGCCGTGGCGCGCTCCCATCGCCATAGCATGAATACCGAGATCGTCGCCTGGCTGGAGCGCAGCCTGGTGCAGGACGGGGTGCTGGAGCAGCAGCAGATCGACGAGGACGACGATCTGCTCAATGGCAATGAACAGCTGTTGCTGCAACGCTTTCGCCAACTCAACGAGCGCCAGCAGAGGGCGCTGATCTCCGTGCTGGAGCTGGAGTTGCCGGTGCCCATGGCCAGCCGGGAAACCGCCTGAGCAGATCGACCGCGCCTGCCCAGGAGCCAGCCGTCAGCGTCGCCAGGCTGTCTTGAGGGCGCTGACAGTCGGCTTTCAAGTATCGACGGGGATGGCCGATGAAGGGAGTCTTCGAACTCTCTCTCGGTATTCCCATGTCTGCTTCCAAAGCCTCCTGGCTGAGCAATCTCGGCATTTCCAAGAAGCTGGCCCTGGGCTTTGGTGCCCTGCTGGTCATGGTGACGGTGGTGGCCCTGTTCGGCTATCTCACCGCCAACACCCTGCTCGACCGCATCACCAAGACGCGCTACAGCGGGGAGCTCAAGGCCCATATCCTCAACGTCAGGATCGACGAGAAGAACTACCTACTCGATCCCAGTGCCGCCAGCGTCACCAAGCAACAGGCCGATCTGGCCGTGGTCGCGGAAGATGTCGCCAAGGGCCTGATTCTGCTGAGCAACCCGGCCAACGTCGCCATCCTGCACAACATCCAGCAGGAGATGAAGACCTACCAGGAACGCTTCGCTGCCCTGCAGCAGTCCAGCCAGACCAGCGCCGAGGCGCAGAAGGAGCTGACCAAGGTCTCCGATACCGTCACCGAGACCTTCGATCAGCTGTTCGAGCGGGTCTTTGCTCCGGGTGGCAGCTACAGCACCGCCGACCTCAAGGCAGTGGCCGAGATGAAGGCGCAGATGGTCGGCGTGCGCCTGGCCATCCGCCGCTTCCTCGGGACTCCCGATGACAGCAAGTCCCAGGCGACCCTGAAGGTCATCGACGACCTGCTCAAGACCCTGGCGACCGCCCAGAAGCAGATCGATGGCGACACCGCCGCGCGCCTCTACAGCGCCACCCAGGACGTGACCCGCTACCGCGCCTTCTTCGAGTCCATCGTCGCCCAGAATCGCCAGGCCCAAGCCGCGGTCGCCAGCCTGCAGGACCAGGGCAACAAGCTGGTGCAGTTGCTGGATCAGCTGGGCGAGGGTCAGCTCAAGTCCGCTGCCGCCGAACGTCAGGCCGCCCTGCTCAAGCTGCTGCTGACCAGCCTGGTCGCCCTGCTCATCGGCATCGCCGCCGCCTGGCTGATCGCCCGCCAGATCACCCAGCCGCTGGCGACCGCCATGGCCATGCTCAAGCGCGTCGCCGCCGGCGACCTGACCCCGAGCGATGCGGTGACCCGCCGTGACGAACTCGGCGAACTGCAGCGCACCACCCAGGCCATGGCCGCCGATCTGCGCCAGCTGGTCGGTGGCATCGCCAATGGCGTGGGGCAGCTCAGCAGCGCGGCCGACGAACTCTCGGCCTTTGGCGTCCAGACCAGCCGCGGCGCCACCCAGCAACGCGACGAGATGCACCAGGTGGCCACCGCCATGAACGAGATGGCGGCCACGGTGCACAACGTGGCGCAAAATACCGCCAACGCCTCCATCGCCGCGCAGAACGCCGATAGCATGGCCCGTGAGGGCAGCCGCACGGTCAAGCGCGCAGCCCAGGAAATCACCCTGGCGGCCGAAGAGGTTCAGGGCCTGGGCGCCGCCATGGAGCGCCTGGATGCCGCCAGCGGTCGCATCGGCAGCGTCATCGACGTGATCAAGGCGATCGCCGAGCAGACCAACTTGCTGGCGCTCAACGCCGCCATCGAAGCCGCCCGCGCGGGCGAGCAGGGTCGTGGCTTCGCCGTGGTGGCCGACGAGGTCCGGTCCCTGGCGCAGCGGACCCAGGAGTCCACGCAGGAAATCGGCGAACTCATCGCCACCTTGCAACAGGGCACCACCGAAGCCAGCACGCGGATGCAGGCCAGCCGTGACCGCACCCTGGGCACCGTGACCCTGGCCCAGGACGCCGAACGCGCCCTGGACGTCATCTACCAGACGGTGGCGGAAATCCAGAGCCTCAACCAGCAGATCGCCACCGCCGTGGAAGAGCAGAGCCTGGTGGCCGAGGAGATCAACGGCAACGTGGTCAAGGTCAGCGGCCTGGCCGAGGAATCCGCCAACGCCAATGCCCATGCCGCGGCGTCGGTCAGCGAACTGGCGCGGCTGGGCGGCGACCTCCAGCAGATGGTGGCGCGCTTCCGCGTCTGACCACTGCCCGGACGACGCCAGGCGCTGGCGTCGTCCGTCCTACCCCTGGGGCGTCAGCAACTGCCCCTGAATGCCGTCGCCGATCACCAGGAAGTGGCCACCGGCGACGTGGTGCAAGGTGCGCAAGGGATCCTGGCCGCTGAAGTCCCAGCGGCCATCACGAAACACACGGGTATCGGCCTGGGCAGCGACCACCTCGCCGAGGAACAGGTCGTAACCCTGCTGGTTGTGCGGCTCGGGCAGCAGCCGGCATTCCAGCCAGGCCACGCACCCGGCGATCCGCGGCGCCGCGACCCGTTCACCCGCCAGGGTCTCGATACCATAGGCGGCGAACTTGTCGAGCTCGCGCCCGGTGGTATTGCCGACCGTCTGCACCAGATCCACCTGGGCCACGCAAGGCACGTTGAGCACGAAGCTGCCCTCGGCTTCCAAGAGCTCACGGGTCCAGGTCTGCTTGTCCAGCACCACCGCCACCTTGCACGGCTCGAAATCCACCGCCATGGCCCAGGCCGCGGCCATGACGTTACGCCGGCCGTCGTGGGCGGCGCTGACCAGTACCGTGGGTCCGTGGTTGAGCAGGCGATAGGCCTTGGCCAGGGGGACGGCGGCGAGGGTCGAATTCATGGACGCACTCCAGCGGGAAAAGCCCTCAGGGTAACGCAGCGGTTGCCATTCGGCGCCGCACGGGTAAAAAAATGCCGCTTTGCGCCGCCATGGCCTAAACGCCGGGAGACATCCAGGGTCTATCGCCCACTCCCGGTATGGGACCGACAAGAAACCTGCGTTAAGGATGACCTCTATGCCCACTCGCCTGGCTCTCTCCGCCCTGCTGTTCTGCGCCTGTTATCTCGGTTTGCCGCTGGCCCATGCCCAGACCACCAGCCCATCGCACGAGACTTCCGCTACCCAGCCACTCCTCTCCAGCTCCATCAACGACTTCAGCAACGAAGACTGGGATCGGGGCGTGCTGCGACGGGTCGCGGGGCTGACCATTCCGGCCACGCCAGCCAACGTCGAGGGCTTCATCAGTGGGCGTCAGGTCCAGCTGGGCGATGGTGAATGGCGTGCCATCACCGAGGTGCAGCGCGTCGGCGACAACCTGGCGGTGTTCCTCGACGGCACCCCGCTGGACGCCGAGGCCGTAGGCTATCCCCGGCGCCTGGCGGTGGATGACGCCCCCGGTACCGGTCGTCATCTGCAGCGCCTGCCGGGGCGCTTCAGCACCCCGATCAATGACTTCACCAACCAGGATTGGCTAAAGGGCGTCTACCGCAAGGCCGCCGGCATCTCCATTCCGGTCACCGAGCGCAATCGCGAAGAATTCAAGACCGGCGCCATCGTCCGCCTGGCTGACGGCCAGGACTATGCCGTCACCTACGTCAACGAATTCGGCCGCAGCATGGCGGTGTTTCTCGACAGCCCGGCGCTGCCCGGAGAGAAGTACGGTTATCCGCGCCAGCTGACCTTCGTCGCGCCACCGCCCAAGCCCTGAGACCGGGGCGGACCGGCGCTGGTAGAATCCCCCGCCCAGCGTCGTCCCCCCGGTCCGCCATGTCCAAGCTCAATCCCCGCCAGGCCGAAGCCGTGGCCTACATCAGCGGTCCCCTGCTGGTGCTGGCCGGTGCCGGCTCCGGCAAGACCAGCGTCATCACCCGCAAGATCGCCTACCTCGTACAGCAGTGCGGTATCCGCGCCCAGTACATCTGCGCCGTGACCTTCACCAACAAGGCGGCGCGGGAGATGAAGGCGCGGGTGGCCAGCCTGCTCAAGGCCGGCGAAGGCCGCGGCCTGACCGTCTCCACCTTCCACAACCTCGGGCTGAACATCATCCGCCGCGAGTACGTGCACCTGGGCTACAAGCCGGGCTTCTCGATCTTCGACGAGGGCGACATCAAGGCGCTGCTCACCGACATCATGCAGAAGGAATACCAGGGCGACGACGGCCTGGACGAGATCAAGAACTACATCGGCAACTGGAAGAACGACCTCATCCTGCCGGAAGAGGCCCTGGAAAAGGCGCGCACGCCCAAGGAGCAGACCGCCGCGGTGGTCTACCTGCACTACCAGCGCACCCTCAAGGCCTATAACGCGGTCGATTTCGACGACCTCATCCTGATGCCGGTGAAGCTGTTCCAGGAGCACCCCGAGGTGCTGGAGCGCTGGCGCAATCGCATCCGCTACATGCTGGTGGACGAATACCAGGACACCAACACCAGTCAGTACCTGCTGGTGAAGATGCTGGTGCAGGAGCGCGCCCAGTTCACCGTGGTGGGCGACGACGACCAGTCGATCTACGCCTGGCGCGGGGCGCGGCCGGAAAACCTGATGCAGCTCAAGGACGACTTCCCTTCGCTCAAGGTGGTGATGCTGGAGCAGAATTATCGCTCCACCAGCCGCATCCTCAAGTGCGCCAACGTGCTCATCGCCAACAACCCCCACGTGTTCGAGAAGCAGCTGTGGAGCGAGATGGGGCATGGCGACCCGATCCGGGTGCTGCGCTGCAAGAACGAGGACGGCGAGGCCGAGCGCATCGCCCTGGAAATCCTCACCTTGCACCTCAAGACCCAGCGACCCTACGCGGACTTCGCCATCCTCTATCGCGGCAACCACCAGGCCAAGCTGATGGAGCTCAAGCTGCAGCACCATCAGATCCCCTACCGGCTCTCCGGCGGTACCAGCTTCTTTGCCCGCCAGGAGGTCAAGGACGTGATGTCCTACCTGCGCCTGCTGGTGAATCCGGACGACGACAACGCCTTCCTGCGGGTGATCAACGTGCCGCGCCGGGAGATCGGCTCCACCACCCTGGAAAAGCTCGGCAACTATGCCGGCAGCCGCGACCTGTCGATGTATGCCGCGGCCGACGAGATCGGTCTGGGCGAGCACCTGGATGCCCGCTTCACCGAGCGCCTGGGGCGCTTCAAGCGCTGGATGGATGGCGTGCGCAAGAACTGCGCCGGCGAAGATCCCATCGGCGCCCTGCGCAGCATGGTGATGGACATCGACTACGAGAACTGGATTCGGCAGAACGCCAGCTCCGACAAGGTCGCCGACTTCCGCATGGGCAACGTCTGGTTCCTCATGGATGCGCTGAAGAACATCCTGGAAAAGGACGAGGAAGGCCAGATGACCATCGAGGATGCCATCGCCAAGCTGGTCCTGCGCGACATGCTCGAACGCCAGCAGGAGGAAGAGGAAGGCGCCGACGGCGTGCAGATGATGACCCTGCACGCTTCCAAGGGCCTGGAATTTCCCTATGTGTTCATCATGGGCATGGAGGAAGAGATCCTCCCGCACCGCTCCAGCATCGAGGCCGACACCATCGAGGAGGAGCGCCGCCTGGCCTACGTGGGCATTACCCGCGCGCGCCAGACCCTGGCCTTTACCTACGCCACCCGGCGCAAGCAGTACGGCGAGCTGATCGACTGCACCCCCAGCCGCTTCCTCGACGAATTGCCTCCCGAGGACCTGCAATGGGAAGGGCTGGAAGAGGCCCCCCAGGAACAGAAGGCCGCCCGCGGCAACGACGCCCTGGCGGCGATGCGGGCGATGCTGAAGAAGGGCTAGCGTAGGGCGCAGGAACCGGGCCGTCGCGCCCTGGCTACTGGCGCCGCTGACCCTGGCTATCGCTGCCGGTGGCGGCGCCTGGTGGTTTCCCAGGTTTGGTACGAAAAGTCGTCGAGCGCAGGCCAGGCAAGGCGGAATCGGTGAGGAAGCGGATAGGGCATGCGTTCCACACCGCCTGGTCAAGCCTGGGTACCTTTCCGACAGCGCCTAGGCTATTGGCAACGACGAGCCATCATCCCACCCCCTGGCCGTCCCCTGCCGGACGCGCCTGAGCCGGGCGTATCTTGGGCGCCACATGGGTAGCCCAGAGGCTGGTGGCGATGGGGGTCAGGACCGCCGTGAGCACCACGCAGACGGCCACTAGCGCCGTGGCGGCCGGGGCTTCGGCGGCGAAGGTCGGTGCCGCCTGGGCTACCAGGTGCGGCGTGGCGACCGCCGCACCGGCGGTACTGGAGGCCGCGATACCGGCCGTGCCGCGCCCGCCTCCTATCAGGATGTCCGCCGCCACCAGGGCGCTGCCCGACACCAGCACCACCGCCAGGGCCAGCAGCACCCCGAGCAGCCCCGTGGTCATGAGCACCCGCAGGTCGATGGTGTTGCCCAGGGCGAAGGCGAAGAAGGGCACCAGGATACGTGGCGCCCGCGACAGGAAATCACGCAGCTCCGGATCGAGATTGCCGAGCGCGAAGCCTGCCAGGAATGGCATGACGACGCCGATCAGCAGGCGCGGCTCGAAGCTCGCCAGCCCGGTCGAGCCGAGGATCAGCATGGTCACCAGGGGCCCGGACTCCAGGCCCATCAAGACCGTGGCGCCGGCTTCCTCGCGGGTGCCGTATTCCTCCATGAGCGAGGCATAGAGTCCGGCATTGGTCATGTCCAAGGCCGCCACGACGGCGAGTACCGACAGGCCAACGAAGAATCCGGACGTCACGCCACCGCTGGGCAACAGCTGCACGAGCAGCACGGCTACCAGCCAGGCGGTACCGATCTTGGTCAGGATCAGGGTGCCCGATTTGCGCAGCAGGGTACCGGTCGCCCGCGAGGGAATGGCGGCGCCCAGGCAGAACAGCCAGACCGCCAGGATGGGCACGATGCCGGTGATGAGACCCTGGGTGAAGGAGCCGAAGTAAGGACCGACTCCTGGCCAACTGGTATGCAGCACCGCCCCCAGCAAGAGCGGCACCAGCATCAGGCCGCCCGGGATACGCTCGATCGTCGCTTTGATTTTCATGGCGTCACCGAAGTGGACATTCATCCTGGAGAGCGGGCGGACCCGCTCCCGACCACGAGAAAAGGCTCTAGGAAGCTACTTTTCCAAAAGTCCAAGATCAAGAGAGAGGCAGGCGCAAGCGGCAGCCAGGGCTGACAATGAAGCGCTCACCGCTGCCCTTTCCTCACCAGGCCTGCCGCAATCACCGGCTGCTCGGCGCCCTGTGCCGGCCATTTGCCGCGCCTGGCCCAGGTTATTGGTCTGGAAGAGGCCTCAGGAACAGAAGACCACCCGCGGCAGCGATGCCCTGGCTGCGATACGGGCGATGCTCAAGCGGGGTCCTTGGCGGGATCGCCCTCACCCCAGCCCTCTCCCGGAGGGAGAGGGGGCTAGCAGGTGCAGCCTCGGGCTTGGGCACGCCCTCCCTGGCTTTGACGATACAACCATCCACCCTGCACCAACTGATCCCCTCTCCCCCTGGGAGAGGGTTAGGGTGAGGGCCCACCCCGCTTCCAGACTACCCCCAAACGACACCGCCCCCACGCCATACAGGCCATGGGGGCGGAGCGATTGCCGTGCTCAGGTCCTACTTGGTGAGGGCTAGTAAGGACAGGCTTGGGCAAGCCATCCCAGGCTCGGGCGATACACCCAAGCTTCACTCTGCGCCAATCGATCCCCTCTCCCTCTGGGAGAGGGTTAGGGTGAGGGCCCACCCCGCTCCAGACTGACACGCCCCAAACGACACCGCCCCCACGCCATACAGGCCGTGGGGGCGGGGCGATCGCCGTGTTCAGGTCTTACTTGGTGAGGGCTAGTAAGGACAGCCTCGGGCTTGGGCAAGCCATCCCAGGCTCGGGCGATACACCCAAGCTTCACTCTGCGCCAATCGATCCCCTCTCCCCCTGGGAGAGGGTTAGGGTGAGGGCCCACCCCGCTTCCAGACTACCTCCAAACGACACCGCCCCCACGCCATACAGGCCGTGAGGGCGGGGCGATTGCCGTGTTCAGGTCTTACTTGGCGAAGCTGGTCACCATGTCGAAGATCGGCTTGGGACGCTTGAGGTCATACATCATCCCGAAGTGCCGCTCGTGGACCACCGAGAGGCTCGGCTCGTCGAGCAGTTCGTAGACGTTGATCTCGGCCACCACATCCCGGTAGCTGGTGTTGAGCACCGTGAGCATCTGCTTGACGCTGTCGTAGCAGGCCCGATCGCCGTCACGGCCGCCATCGGTGTTGCCCTGGTAGACGTTGCCGCAGTTCATCTCGTTGAAGAACACCTTGGTCTTGTACTTGTTGGCCATGGCGCGTATCTGGCCCAGGTACATGTCCATCCAGTAGCCCTTGTCGTCGACATAGGGGTAGTAGTGGAAGCTGATGTAGTCGAAGTTGAAGCCCGACGCCTTGGCCTGGTCGAGGAACCACATGGCCCCATTGCGATCACCCGGGCAACGCGAGGTGGTGGTGCGATCATCCGAGTTGCACGCCATCACGTTGATGGTGGTCTTGAGGTTGGCGCCCAGCTCGTCCGAGGCCTGCTTGATGCCGCGATAGATCCCGACCAGGGTGTTGATGCGATCCTGCGCACCGGCCTTGGCGTAGTCCTGCTCGTTGCCGATCTCCCAGATCTTGATGTCGTTGGCGTAGCGCTTGGCCAGGGTATAGGCCTGCGCCTGGGTCAGCTTGTGGGTGATCACCGGCCGCAGGGTGATGTTGTACTTGCGGGCCAGGGACACCAGCCGATCCAGCTCGGGCAGGTTGGTCACCAGATACTCGCCGGAGCGATAGGTGCGCAGATTGCGCGCCGCCAGTAGCTGCAGGCGGGCCTCCATCTCGGCAGGCGGATAGGCTGCGCTGTTGTCGTGGCCGACCACCCCCAGGGGGATGTTCTTGTAGCCGGTCAACGGCGTTGAGGCGACCAGACCGCTGGCGACCGGCAGGACCACGTTCTGCACCGGTTGCACGCTGGCCGCGGGGGCCGGCGTGGTGGTGGTGCCCTGGGCCAGCGCCGTGCTCACCTTCTTGTCGAAGATGGCCTTGTCGTCACCAGCGGCAGCGCGCAGGACTTCCAGCGGCAGGTTGGCACGCGAGGTCACGCCATTGGCCAGGCGGCTGCTCCAGTAGGCGCTGCCACTGCTGTCGGCGCTGCGGCCATAGAGGTTCTGATAGACCTTGTTGACCAGAGCGGCGCCACTCAGCGAGCCATAGAGGGTAGTGGCTTCGCCATTGCCGGCGAAGGTGGCTGCCAGCTGTTCGACGCTCATATCGCCGGCCAGGCGCGAGGCCCAGTAGTTCAGCCCGCCGGCATCGGCCGCCCGGCCGTAGTAGGCCAGGTAGAGCTGCTCGACGGTGGTCAGCTTGGAGGCATTGGCGGCATTGCCCGCGGTGCCAGTGGCTGCTCCGGTGGTCGCCCCGGTAGTGGCCGTGCTACCTGCGGGAGTGGTGGTGGTGCCCGCGGCCGGGGCGGCGCCCGTGAGGGTGCCGGCGGTCGTGCCGGTGGTCGCCCCGGCGGTGCCGGTAGCACCGGTACCACCGGTGTTGCCGGCGGTTGCCCCGCCGGTCGCAGCCTGGGGCTTGGCCGGGGTAGCGGCGGTCGGCGTTACCTGGGGGCCGATGCCCGCGCAGCTGTCCTTGTCGAGGTACTTGGCCAGCACCGCCCACTGGGGCCGCTCCTTGCCATTGATGGGTTCGACCGCCTGGTTGTAGGTGCCCCAGCCGGGACCGGCAGCCCAGTAGGTGGCCGGAATGCAGTTCTGCTTCAGATAGGCGAGCATGCTGTCGAGAATGGGCAACCAGCGCGCATCTGTGTCAGGTACGCCGAAGCCACCGATGAAACCACGCTTGTTGTTGGCCTTGAGCCAGGTGACGAAAGGCTTGAGGCGCTCGACGCCATAGTTGGGCGCCAGGCTGGCCACGTTTAGGTTGGTATCGAAGAAGGCCTGGGCCATGAAGATCAGGTTGTTGGCCGGATCGTTCAGCTTGAGCAGGGCGTCGTTCCACTGCGGCCAGCGGGTGGTATCGGCCCAGCCATTGCCCTCGATGAAGATGGGATGGGTCGAATCGACCGCACGGACACCGTTGATGCCGTACTGGGCGGCGATCGGCCAGTTGCTCACGGCGTCATGGGGCTCGTTCATGATGTCGTAGCCATAGAGCGCCTGATGAGTGCCCCAGCGCTGCGCGATGCGGGTCATCAGGTTCTGGAAGGCCTCGTAGGGCACTTCGCCCGCGCCGATGACCTTGCCCTGGTAGCGGGCGTAGTTGTGCAGATCGAGGATGACCTTGACCCCGTACTTCTGGGCATAGCCCAGGGTGCGATCGACCAGTGCCGCATAGGCCGGGTCGAGATTGGCCCCCATGGACGGTTGCAGGCGCTCCCAGAGAATGGGGAAGCGCACCAGCTTCACGCCCTTGGCGCTCCACTGCTGGAAATGGCTCTCGGCCGGGAAGATGAAGTTGCGGTCGTTGACACCGGGCAGTACTTGGGCCGCGAAGGTGGCGCCGGAGAAGTTGAGACCGACCAGGTCAACGGCCTGGGCGGAGGTGGCAAGCGAAGCGGTGGCGAACAGGGCAGGCAACAGCAGCGCCTGACGCGGCAGGCGGCGGGAGATAGAGCTCAGGATAGTCATGCAGTGGAACCAGATAGGCCGAGGTGCGCGATTCGATCCGTGCATCCCACCTCGGTACAGCAGGAAAACTGCCAGGGAAGATCGTTTACCCGGCACCCGCAAAGCCTAGTGCAAGCGCTAGACCAATAAGAACCCGTGCCATCATCAGGCGGGGGTGAACGCGGTGTTTTGCCAGATGTACGGTGCCGATGATGGCACTTTCCCTACCACTTTCCCGTGACTACCCGGTCACGCGATGAGGCTATCCTTGCTTGAAGTCAGACTTGTCCGCTTTCTGACGCCCTAGGGCGCCCCGGCATAGCGACGGATGAGTTCCATGACCGGTTTAGGGCGGTCCAGGTCATACATGAGCCCAAAGTGCCGCTCGTGGGGAATCGAGTGGGTCGGCTCATCGAGCAGTTCGTAGACGTTGATCTCGCGCACGATGTCGCGATAGCGCCCATTGAGTTCGGACAGGATGGCCTCGAGGCTGTCATGGCAGCTGCGATCACCTGGCCGCCCCCCATCGGTGGTGCCCTTGTAGATCTCGCCGCAGTTGACCTCATTGAAGAAGATCCGCGTGCGGTACTTTTCCGCCATGGCGCGCATCTGGCCCAGGTAGAGATCCATCCAGTGGCCACGATCGTGGTAGTGCGGGTAGTAGTGGAAGCTGATGTAGTCGAAATCGAAGCCGGCCGCCTTGGCCTGGTCGAGAAACCACATGGAGCCCAGCCGATCCCCGGGGCAGCGTGCCTTGGGACCCTTCTCGCCAGGATTGCAGGACATCACGTTGATGGTGGTCTCGAGGCCTGCGTTCAGTTCGTCTGAAGCCCGGCGGATGCCGCGGTAAATGTCCACCAGCCGACTGATGCGAATACTGGCGCCTACCCGCGAATAGTCCTGCTCGTTGCCGATCTCCCAGATCTTGATGTCGTTGGCATAGCGCTTGGCCAGGGCATAGGCCTGGGCCTGGGTCAGCTGCCGGGTGATCACCGGACGCAGGGTGATGTTGTACTGACGGGCCAGGGCAACCAGGCGATCCATCCGCGGCGGATCCAGCAGCAGAAATTCGCCGGAGCGATAGCTGCGCAGGTTGTAGCGGTCGAGTAGCTGCAGCCGCTGTTCCATCTGCGCCTCGGGATAGGCGGCATTGTTGTCGTGCCCGACCACACCCAGGGGAATGAAGGGCAATTCGGGCAGGGCCACGGGATCGTTGGCCTGCACCGTGCCCCCCCACAACAGGGCCGCGACCAGACCAAGGCCGTACCAGGGCGAAACGCTAGGCATCATGCGCATCCTTGCAAAGAGGAGTTCCAGCGCGCGAGCATGGCAAAGCGCCGCCACGGCCTCAACGCCAAGGCTGGCCAGCCTGCGACGCCCCGCACATCTGCACAGGTTACAGTGAGTGTCCGCGCGTCCCGCCAAGGATCTGCCCATGACTGCTCCCCTGCTGCTGGCCCAGGCCTGCAACAATCGCTGGTCCAATCACCGACTGCTCACGGCCTGTGCCAGCTTGTCCGCCGCTGCCTTGCGCGCGCCCCAGCCCGCGGCCTTTTTCGGCTCGCTCTGGGCCCTGCTCGGCCATCTACTGGACGTGGATCTTTTCTACCTGGACGCCCTGCATCATCAGCCGCGCCCCTATCGTGACCACGCCTGGCCGGACCTGGCGACGCTGAGCGAAGCCCAGGCCGCCAGCGACCTGCGCCTGATGACCCTGTGCCGCGATCTCGATCCGGCGCGCCTGGCGCAGACCCTTACCCTGCCCCGCGCCAGCGGTCCTGTTCGCGAACAGGCCGGGCGGGTCCTGCAGCATCTCTTCGTACACCAGCTGCATCATCGCGGTCAGGCCCATGCCCTGCTCCTGGCAAGCGGCGTGGCGCCCCCGCAACTGGACGAATTCTTTCTCGCCCAGGACGAACCGCTACGCCGGGCGGAGCTGGCTTTGCTGGGGATCGACGAAGAGGAGTTGTGGGGAATCGCCCCGTAGGTAGGGTTGAGCGCAGCGAAGCCCAGCGGGCCTTGCCTCAGCGTGGCGGCGATGTTGGGCTTCGACGATGGAGCTGTCTCAGCCCAACCTACGGTCTGCTCACGAATCTACCCGTACCGAGGAACTCGAGCGTCCACTCGGACAGACCCCTCTCCTTCCGGGAGAGGCTTGGGGTGAAGGCGCCGCCGGCACAGGCTTCCAGAGGGAAAGGGCTGCGCCGTTTTCCATCCTGCAACCGCCGTGCTGCGGGTGCTCAGAAATTCGCTGGCGTGGTCGCGCTGATCAGTCGGGCGGGGGTCTCGAAGGGATTGCGGAAGCGGTGCGGTCGGCTGCTTTCGAAATAGTAGCTGTCGCCCGGTTCGAGTACGTGCACCTCGCCGCCCACGGTCAGCTCCAGCCGGCCTTCCACCACCAGGCCGGCCTCCTCGCCCTCATGGGCGTACATCTCTTCGCCGGTGTCGGCGCCCGGCGGATAGGTCTCGTCGAGAAAGGCCAGGGCCCGGCTGGGATGGGCACGGCCGACCAGGCGCATGCGCACGGTCTGGGCGCCACTGGAGATATCGATGAGTTCGCCCGCACGATAGACCACCTGGGTCGGCGCGTCCTGTTCCAGGTCCAGGGAAAAGAACTCCACCAGGGACATGGGAATGCCAGCCAGCACCTTTTTCAGCGAGCTGATGGAGGGACTGACACTGTTCTTCTCGATCATCGAGATGGTGCTGTTGGTCACCCCGGCACGCTTGGCGAGCTCGCGCTGGGACAGGCCCTTGAGGGTACGGATGGTTTGCAGGCGGGCACCGACGTCCAAGGTGGGAAAGACTCCTCGAGCAGGCGGGGGAGACGTGGCCAGGCCACGCGCTGAAGGCGTGCCACGGCACGGTGTTCGGCATCATGGCAACGCTGTTCGAGATTTACAACACCAGGGCGGACGTGCGGGCCTGGCTGCGCTCACCCATGTTCGCCAACGGGCAGGCGATCCGCCTGGACTCAGTCGCGATAGCTGCGCGGCACCCGCTTGAGGTTGCACAGCAACTGGTAGGGGATGGTGTCGCAGCGGGTGGCCAGGTCAGCCACCGATACCTGCCGGCCCCAGAATTCCACCTCGCTGCCCACGCCTGCCTGGGGGTGGTCGGTCAGGTCGACGGTGAGCATGTCCATGGAGACGCGGCCGATCAGTTGCCCGGGACGGCCTTCGATCGCCACCGGGGTGCCATTGGGCGCATGGCGCGGATAGCCGTCGGCATAGCCCAGGGCGACCACGCCGACCCGGGTCGGCCCGGAGGTGACGAAGCGCGCGCCATAACCCACCGGCTCGCCGGCCGGCAGTTCGCGCACGGCGATCACCCGGGAGGTCAGGGTCATCACCGGTTGCAGCCGCTCGGCGGCGGCCTGGGACGCAGCGAAGGGTGAGATGCCATAGAGCATCAGCCCCGGGCGCACCCAGTCGCCGGCCGCCTGGGGCCAACCCAGGGTCGCCGGGGAATTGCGCAGGCTGGTGGGGCCGGGCAGCCCCGCGGTGGCGGCGCGGAAGGTGGCGATCTGTGCCGTGGTGGCAGGGCTGTCGGGTTCGTCGGCGCGGGCGAAGTGGGTGAGCTTGACGATGCCGCTGACCTTGCCGCTGGCCAGCAGCCGGTGATACGCGGCAGCGTAATCCTCAGGGAAGAAGCCGACCCGGTGCATGCCCGAATCCAGCTTCAGCCAGACCTGCACCGGACGCGCCAGGGTGGCCCGCTCCAGAGCCTCCAGTTGCCAGTCGGCATGAATCACCGTCCAGAGATCGTGCTCGACGATCAGCGGCAATTCGTCGACCCCGAAGAAGCCTTCCAGCAGCAGGATGGGCGCGCGGATCCCCGCGGCGCGCAGCTCAAGTGCCTCCTCGATGCAAGCCACGGCAAAACCATCGGCCTCGCTGGCCAGGGTCTTGGCCACTGCCACCGCGCCGTGCCCATAGGCATCGGCCTTGATCACCGCCAGGGCGCGGGCATCGGAGAGTTCACGCGCCAGACGGTAGTTCTGGCGCAGGGCGGCGAGGTCGATGACGGCGCGAGCGGGACGCATGGGAGGTCTCGGCAGGGAGAGAGAGGGAAAGTTTGGGGGGCGTGAAACACCCTCACCCCGGCCCTCTCCCAGAGGGAGAGGGGGAATAGCGGTCTTACGCCTTGACGGCGGCGATGACGTTCATCTCCACCAGGATGTCCGGCTTGGCCAGCTTGGCTTCGACGGTGGTGCGACCTGGAGTGGCGCCCTGGGCGGCCCATTCGTCCCAGGCGCGGTTCATGCCCTCGAAGTGCAGGGCGATGTCGCGCAGGAAGATGGTCACCACCAGGATGTGTTCCTTGTCGCTGCCGGCCTCGGCGAGAAACTTGTCGACGTTGGCCAGGGTTTCGCGGGTCTGCTGGTAGATATCGCCAGAAAAATCGTCGGCCAGCTGGCCGGCCAGGTAGACGGTGCCGTTATGGATGTTGATTTCGCTCAGGCGGCGATCAGTGTGCAGACGCTGTACGGGCATTGCGCGGGGACTCCTGGGTGGCGGAATAGCGGGAGATGTCGAGACCCTCGGCACTGATCTGTGGCTGCTTGCGGGCGATCAGATCGGCCAGCAGACGGCCGGAACCACAAGCCATGGTCCAGCCCAGTGTCCCGTGTCCGGTGTTGAGGAACAGGTTGCGATAGCGGGTGGCGCCGACGATGGGGGTCCCGTCCGGGGTGGCGGGTCGCAGGCCGGTCCAGAAACTGGCCTGGGCGAGGTCGCCGCCGCGAGGATAGAGGTCCCCGGTGATCATTTCCAGGGTCGCGCGGCGACGCGGGTCCAGGCTCAGGTCGAAGCCGCAGATCTCGGCCATGCCACCGACACGGATACGGTCGTCGAAGCGGGTGATGGCGACCTTGTAGGTTTCGTCGAGGATGGTCGAGGTCGGCGCCATGCTGGCATCGACGATGGGCACCGTCAGCGAATAGCCCTTGAGCGGATAGACCGGGGCGCGAATCCCCAGGGGCGCCAGCAGTTGCGGCGAATAGCTGCCCAGGGCCAGGACGTAGTAATCGGCGGTGAGCAGTTCGCCGTCGACGCGGACGCCGTCGAGGTGATCGCCGTTGGCGCTGAGCTGCTGGATCTCCGCGCCGAAGCGAAATTCCACACCCAGGCGGCGGGCCTCCTCGGCCAGGCGATTGGTGAACAGGAAGCAGTCGCCGGTCTGGTCGTTGGGCAGGCGCAGACCGCCGGCCAGCTTGTGCTTGACCGCCGCCAGCGCCGGTTCGACCCGCGCCACGCCATCACGGTCGAGCAGCTCGAAGGGCACACCGGAGCGCTCCAGCACGGCGATGTCCTTGGCCGCGGCATCCACCTGCTGCTGGGTGCGGAAGATCTGGGTGGTGCCCAGCTGGCGGCCTTCGTAGGCGATACCAGTGTCCTCACGCAACTCGTCGAGGCAGTCGCGGCTGTATTCGGACAGCCGCACCATGCGCTCCTTGTTCACCGCATAGCGCGCAGCCGTACAGTTGCGCAGCATCTGCGCCATCCACAGGTATTGGTTGCTGTCACCGGTCAGGCGGATGGCCAGGGGCGCATGCTTCTGGAACAGCCACTTCAACGCCTTGAGCGGCACGCCGGGCGCGGCCCAGGGCGAGGCATAGCCAGGGGACACCTGACCGGCATTGGCATGGCTGGTCTCCAGGGCGGGACCGGCCTGGCGATCGACCACGACCACCTCGAAACCCTGGCGGGCCAGATAGTAGGCGCTGGTCGTACCGATGACGCCGCTACCCAAAACCAGTACACGCATCGCTAGCTCCTGGCCGGTGAGAGGATTTCGCCGGCTTTCGTCGGAATGAAGGCAGATACGGCAAGTATAGAAAGGCGCTTGCAGTGCTAATCACTGAAGAATTGCCTATATTCGGAGTAATTTTCCGGTAAAGCCCCCTTTGGCAGAGACCCCGCGATGCGTACTCATCACCAGGCCAGACGCGAGCTGGACAAGATCGACCGCAACATCCTGCGCATCCTCCAGGACGATGGCCGCATCTCCTTCACCGAGCTGGGCGAGCGCGTGGGGCTGTCCACCACGCCCTGCACCGAACGCGTCCGCCGCCTGGAGCGCGAAGGCATCATCCAGGGCTACAACGCCCGCCTGAATCCGCAGCATCTCAAGGCCGGCCTGCTGGTGTTCGTCGAACTGAGCCTGGACTACAAGTCCGGTGACACCTTCGAGGAATTCCGCCGCGCCGTGCTCAAGCTGCCCCAGGTGCTGGAATGCCACCTGGTCTCCGGCGAATTCGACTACCTGGTCAAGGCGCGCATCTCGGAGATGGCCTCCTATCGCAAGCTGCTGGGTGACATCCTGCTCAAGCTGCCCCATGTGCGCGAATCCAAGAGCTACATCGTGATGGAAGAGATCAAGGAGACCCTGAGCCTGCCGGTGCCGGACTAGCGCTCGCCTGGCGATCCCGGCGCTGGGCGTCTAGGCTGCGGTCTTTCGCAGGATGGCCAAGGAGGCCTGCCCATGGATCCACGTCAGCGTCAGCTCATCACCGCCGCCAATCGCCAGGCCTGGGAGGTGTCGGCCCCGCTCCACGCCCAGGGTGAGGACTGGCAGCGCCTGCTGGAACAGGCCCGGCAACCCGGTTTCTCGGTCCTCGATGCCTGCCTGACCGCCACCCTCGGCGACCTGGACATCCGTGGCCTGAGCTGCGCCCAGGTCGGCTGCAACAATGCCCGCGAACTGCTCTCCCTGGCCGCCTTCGGCGCGCGGCCCGCGCTGGGCATCGACCAGGCACCTGCCTTCCTCGCCCAAGGCGAGCAACTGGCCGCGGCGGCAGGCCTGGCGCCCCGATTGGTAGCAGCCGACATCTATGCGCTGCCCGAGGATCTCGGCCAGCATGACCTGGTGCTGATCACCATCGGCGTGCTGAACTGGATGCCGGACCTGCCCGCCTTCTTCGCCGCCGTGACCGGTCTGCTGGCTCCGGGTGGGCGCCTGGTGATCTACGAGACCCATCCGTTCCTGGAGATGTTCGAGCCCCACGCGGACCAGCCGCTGCTGCCCCACTACAGCTACTTCCGCCATGAGCCCCTGGTCAGCGAGGCGCTCATCGCCTATGACGGCGAATCCCATGGGCAGGGCGCAGCGAGTTACTGGCATATCCACACCCTGGGCGCCATCGTGACCGCCTGCCTGGACGCAGGCCTGATCCTGCAACGGCTGGAGGAGCATCCGCACTCCAATCGCGAGGTCGACTACGACCGCTATCAGGGCCAGGTCGCCCAGTTGCCGATGAGCTTTACCCTGGTGGCACAACGGCCGACGGCTTAGAACCTATTCAAAGTCAGCGGCGCGTCGGCCAAACCGCGTCGAACAGACGTTCGGAATGCTCATTTACTCTGTGTAAACTCGAGCGCGAGTCCGATCCGCTTCCTCGAGTCTGTTCTCCTTGCCTGACTCTAGCTCGCAAGACGTTGAACAGGCTCTTGTCCCTTTCACCCGCAAAATCAGACGCCGCCTATGCAGCCCCACGCGCCCTCCTACTACGCCGCCACCGCCAATCTGGAACTGGACTTGCCGCCCCTGGAGGGCGAGGTCCAGGCGGATGTCTGCGTGGTCGGCGGTGGCTTCTCCGGGCTCAACACCGCCCTGGAACTGGCCGAGCGCGGCGCGCGGGTAGTGCTGCTGGAAGCCCGGCGTATCGGCTGGGGAGCCAGCGGACGCAATGGCGGTCAACTGATCCGCGGCGTCGGCCACGACGTCGAGCAGTTCGAATCGGTCATAGGCGCCGAGGGGGTACGCGAACTCAAGCGCCTGGGCTTCGAGGCGGTGGATCTGGTCCGCCAGCGTATCGCCCGCCACGACATCCAGTGCGATCTCCGCTGGGGCTTCGCCGACCTGGCCAACAAGCCGCGTCACTGGCAGCACCTGCAGGAAGAACAGACCGCGCTCCAGGCCCTGGGCTATCCCCATCCACTGCGCCTGGTGCCCAAGGACCAACTGGCCGAGGTGGTCGGCTCCCAGCGCTACGAAGGCGCCCTGGTGGACGAGGGTTCCGGCCACCTGCATCCGCTCAACCTGGCCCTGGGCGAGGCTGCCGCGGCCCAGGCCCTGGGCGTGCAGCTCTTCGAGGACAGCCAGGTCACCCGCCTGGAATACGGCCCCAAGGTGCGGGTGCATACCGCCCGTGGCCGGGTCTCCGCCGATACCCTGGTGCTCTGCTGCAACGCATACATCAATGAGCTGCAGCCTGACCTCGCCGCCCAGGTCCTGCCGGCAGGCAGCTACGTGATCGCCACCGAACCGCTCTCGGCCGAACGCGCCGCGCGCCTGCTGCCAGGCAACCGGGCGGTCTGTGACCAGAACGTGGCGGTGGATTACTTCCGTCTCTCCGCCGACCGCCGCCTGCTGTTCGGCGGTGCCTGCCACTATTCCGGACGCGATCCCAAGGACATCGCCGGCTACATGAGGCCGAAGATGCTGGAGGTCTTCCCCGAACTGGCGGACGTGCGGGTGGACTACGCCTGGGGCGGCATGATCGGCATCGGCGCCAATCGCCTGCCGCAGATCGGTCGGCTGCGCGAGCATCCCAACGTCTTCCACGCCCAGGCCTATGCCGGCCATGGGGTCAACGCCACCCACCTGGCCGGCCATCTGCTGGCCGAGGCGATCCTGGCTCAATCAGCCGGTTTCGACCTCTTCGCCCAGGTGCCCCATGCGCGCTTCCCCGGCGGTCGCCACCTGCGCTCGCCGCTGCTGGCCCTGGGCATGCTGTGGTATCGCCTCAAGGACAGCCTGTGATCCGCCTGGTCGTTCCGCTGCTGCTGGCGCTGCTGGCCGGCTGCGCCACGCCGATCCCGCGCCACGCCTCCCAGGTGTTGCCGGTCGCCGGCACCGCCCTGGACAGCCAGGTGCGCACGGCCGGCGCCATCCATCCGGGCCTGTCGGGTCTGCGTCTGCTGGAAACCAGCACCGACGCCTTCACCGCTCGCGCCGAGCTGATTCGCAAGGCCCAGCGCAGCCTGGACATCCAGTACTACATCGTCCACGACGGCCTCACCACGCGGCTGCTGGTCAACGAACTGCTCAAGGCGGCGGATCGCGGCGTGCGCATCCGTTTTCTCATCGACGACACCAGCAGCGACGGCAATGACTATCAGATCGCCGTGCTGGCCGCCCACCCCAACGTGCAGATCCGCGTCTTCAATCCGCTGCACCTGGGCCGCAGCACCGGCCCGACCCGAGCCCTGGGCCGCCTGGTGGATCTCAACCACCAGCATCGGCGCATGCACAACAAGCTGTGGCTGGCCGACGACAGCGTAGCCATCGTCGGCGGTCGCAACCTGGGCGACGAGTACTTCGATGCCCGCCCGGAGATGAACTTCACCGATCTCGACCTGCTCGCCGCTGGCCCGGTGGCGCGGCAACTGGGTACCAGCTTCGACCAGTACTGGAACAGCCCCCTGAGCCAGCCGGCCCGGCGGCTGCGCTGGTTCGCTCCCTCGCCCAACGCCCTGGTGCGGCTGCGCGCACGGCTGCACCGCTATCTCGACAGCGAACGCACCCGCGACCTGGCGCTGTACAACCGGCTGCGCCGCTACGCTACGGCCCCGCAACTCGACGGCTGGCTGCAGGAGCTGACCTGGGCCCATGCCCAGGCGTTCTGGGATGCGCCGCGCAAGGTGCTGGCCGACGACGAGCCGGACTGGCAGCTGCTGCTGACCCGCCAGCTGCAACCGATCCTGGATGGCGCCCAGCACGAGCTGCTGCTGGTCTCCTCCTACTTCGTGCCCATGAATCAGGGGGTCGCCTACCTGGGCGGCCTGGCCGCCCGTGGCGTGGACGTGCGGGTGCTGACCAACGCCCTGGAAGCCACTGACGTACCCGCCGTGCATGCCGGCTACGCGCCCTATCGCGCGGCCCTGCTGGCCCAGGGCGTCAAGCTCTTCGAGCTGCGCGCCCGTCCGGACCAGAAGCGATCCGCCCTGCCCTACAGCTTCGGCGAATCCGAATCCAGCCTGCACAGCAAGGCCATGGCCATCGACGGGCGCTGGTCCTTCATCGGCTCCTTCAACTTCGATCCGCGCTCGGTGCTGTGGAACACCGAGGTCGGGGTGCTGGTGGACAGCCCGGCCCTCACCGGTCGCCTGCGGCAGCTGATACTGCAGGGCATGGACCCCAGCGTCTCCTACGCGGTCAAGCGTGTCGAGGATCGGGGGCAGGTGCGGCTGGAGTGGGTCAGCGAGCGCAATGGCGAGCCCCGGGTGCTGCACCACGAACCCGGCAGTGCCTGGCGCCGCTTCAACGCCTGGGTGGTCAAGGCAGTGGGGCTGGAGCGGATGCTCTAGGCTTCGCCCTCACCCCAACCCTCTCCCAGAGGGAGAGGGGGTTAGATCGTAGGTTGGGTTGAGACAGCTCCATCGTCGAAGCCCAACAACCCGCACCGTACCAACCGGGCTTCGCTCGCGCTCAACCCAACCTACGCGAGCCATCGGCTGGACGCCCGCAGGTTGGGCTGAGGCGGCTCCATCGTCGAAGCCCAACAACAGGCACCGTGCCAACCCTGTTGGGCTTCGCTCGCGCTCAACCCAACCTACGCGAGCCATCGGCTGGACGCCCGCAGGTTGGGCTGAGACAGCCCCATCGTCGAAGCCCAACAACAGGCACCGTGCCAACCCTGTTGGGTTTCGCTCGCGCTCAACCCAACCTACGCGAGCCAACGGCTGGACGCCCGTAGGTTGGGCTGAGACAGCTCCATCGTCGAAGCCCAACAACAGGCACCGTGCCAACCCTGTTGGGTTTCGCTCGCGCTCAACCCAACCTACGCGAGCCAACGGCTGGACGCCCGTAGGTTGGGCTGAGACAGCTCCATCGTCGAAGCCCAACAACAGGCACCGTGCCAACCCTGTTGGGTTTCGCTCGCGCTCAACCCAACCTACGACTTGGTCAATCTCCCTGCAAAAAATCCGGCAATTGGTCGTTTTATGAACAGTAGTCGACCTACACTTCGGCTAAGGTCGACCGCATTCAAAGGCCCCGCTTCGGCACCCGGCCGTTTCAATGCATCGAGGATCTCCCATGAGCGCTACCGCCCTGCGTCACGACTGGACTCTCGCCGAAGTCCGCGCCCTGTTCCAGCAGCCCTTCAACGACCTGCTGTTCCAGGCCCAGGGCGTGCATCGCCAGCACTTCGATCCCAATCGCGTGCAGGTCTCCACCCTGCTGTCGATCAAGACCGGCGCCTGCCCGGAAGACTGCAAGTACTGCCCCCAGTCCGGCCACTACAACACCGGCCTGGAAAAGGAAAAGCTGATGGAGGTGCAGAAGGTGCTGGAGGCGGCCGCCGAGGCCAAAGCCATCGGCTCGACGCGTTTCTGCATGGGCGCCGCCTGGAAGCACCCCTCCGCCAAGGACATGCCCTATGTCCTGCAGATGGTGCAGGGCGTGAAGGCCCTGGGCCTGGAGACCTGCATGACCCTGGGCCGCCTAGACCAGGAGCAGACCCGTGCCCTGGCCGACGCCGGCCTGGACTACTACAACCACAACCTGGACACCTCGCCGGAGTTCTACGGCAACATCATCACCACCCGCACCTACGGCGAGCGCCTGCAGACCCTGGCCTACGTCCGCGAAGCCGGGATGAAGATCTGCTCCGGTGGCATCCTCGGCATGGGCGAATCGGTGGATGACCGCGCCGGCCTCTTGATCCAGTTGGCCAACCTGCCCGAGCACCCCGAGTCGGTGCCGATCAACATGTTGGTCAAGGTCCAGGGCACCCCGCTGGCCGAGGAAAAGGACGTCGACCCCTTCGACTTCATCCGCACCCTAGCGGTGGCACGCATCCTCATGCCCAAGTCCCACGTGCGCCTCTCCGCCGGTCGCGAGCAGATGAACGAGCAGATGCAGTCCCTGGCCTTCCTGGCCGGCGCCAATTCCATCTTCTACGGCGAGAAACTGCTGACCACCGGCAACCCCCAGGCCGACAAGGACATGCAGCTGTTCGCCCGCCTCGGCATCCAGCCCGAAGCCCGCGAAGAGCATGCCGACGAGGTGCACCAGGCCGCCATCGAGCAGGCCCTGGTGGAGCAGCGCAACAGCGAGCTCTTCTACGACGCCGCCACCGCCTGATCCCGTGCCCCTCCCCGCTCTTCCCCCTCTCCCCCTGGAAAGGGCCGGGGTGAGGGCACAATCTGCAACCACCGCTACCGAGAATCCCAATGGCCTTCGACCTCGCCGCCCGCCTGGCTCAGCGTCACGCCGAGCACCTCTATCGGCGCCGGCCCCTGCTGGAAGCGCCCCAGGGTCCTGAGGTGGTGGTGGATGGCGAGTCGCTGCTGGCCTTCTGCAGCAACGACTACCTGGGCCTGGCCAACCATCCCCAGGTGATCGCCGCCCTGCGCGCCGGGGCCGAACGCTGGGGGGTGGGCGGTGGCGCCTCGCACCTGGTGATCGGCCACAGCGGTCCTCATCACCAGGTGGAGGAGGCTCTGGCCGAACTCACCGGCCGGCCGCGCGCGCTGCTGTTCTCCACCGGCTACATGGCCAACCTGGCGGCGGTCACCGCCCTGGTCGGCCGTGGTGACACCGTGCTGGAAGACCGCCTCAACCACGCCTCCCTGCTCGACGCCGGCCTGCTCAGCGGCGCGCGCTTCGCCCGCTACCTGCACAACGATCCCGCCAGCCTGGCCGCGCGCCTGGCCAAGACCACCGGTGACACCCTGGTGGTCACCGACGGCGTCTTCAGCATGGACGGCGACCTCGCTGCCCTGCCCGAGCTCTGCCAGGTCGCCCAGCGCCACGGCGCCTGGACCCTGGTGGACGATGCCCATGGCATCGGCACCCTGGGCGCCACCGGCGGCGGCATCGTCGAGCATTTCGGCCTGGACCAGCGCCAGGTCCCGGTACTGGTCGGCACCCTGGGCAAGGCCTGCGGCACCGCCGGGGCCTTCGTCGCCGGCAGCGAGGAACTGATCGAGACGCTGATCCAGTTCGCCCGCCCCTACATCTACACCACCAGCCAGCCGCCGGCGGTGGCCTGCGCCACCCTGGCCGCCCTGCAGCTCGTCCGCGAAGAGGGCTGGCGCCGTGAGCTTCTGCACACTTTGATCCAGAGATTCCGCAGGGGCGCGACGGCCCTCGGCCTGGACCTTATGCTCAGCGCCACGCCGATCCAGCCGATCCTGGTCGGCGACAGCGCGCGCGCCCTCGCACTCTCCGCCGCCCTGCGCCGACGCGGGATCCTGGTCACCGCCATCCGACCGCCCACCGTACCGGCCGGCAGTGCCCGCCTGCGGGTGACCCTGACGGCGGCCCATCGCGAAGCGCACGTGGACCTCTTGCTCGACGCTCTGGCCCAGGCCATGGCCGAATTACCGCCCGACGCGGATAAGTGACCGACCAATGCGCGATACCCTGATCTTGCTGCCCGGCTGGGGCCTGGGCAACGCTCCGCTGGAGCCCCTGCGTGACGAACTCGTCGAGCAGGAACCCTTTCTCGACGTTCTGATCGAGCCACTGCCGACCCTGGCCGACACCCAGGACTGGTTCACCGACCTGGAAGCCCGCATCGCCGAGGGCGTCTGGCTGGGTGGCTGGTCGCTGGGCGGCATGCTCGCCAGCGAATTCACCCTGCGCCGCCCCGAGGGCGTGCACGGCCTCATCACCCTGGCCAGCAATCCCTGCTTCGTCGCCCGCGCCGGCTGGCAGACCGCTATGGCGCGCAGCGTCTTCACCGATTTCTTCGAGGCCTGCTCGCTGGACGCCGAGCTGACCCTCAAGCGCTTCACCCTGCTGGTGGCCCAGGGCGCGCGCGACAGCCGCACCCTCGCCCGCCAGCTGCAGGTAACCCTGCCCGAGGTCGATCCCGAGGCGGTCATCGCCGGTCTGGAGCTGCTCGCACGCCTGGACACCCGCGCCGCCCTGCAGGCCTTCAGCGGTCCCCAGCTGCACCTGTTCGGTGCCCATGACGCCCTGGTCCCGGCTACCGCCGCCCAGGCCTTGAGCGACGAGCTGCCCACCGCCCAGGTCGAGGTACTGGAACATGCCAGCCATGGCCTGCCGCTGGAGCGCCCGGACGAGGTGGCCACCCGTATCCGTGAATTCATCTATGCAGGACGAGATGGCTGACGTATTGCCCGACAAGCGCCAGGTGGCGCTGTCCTTTTCCCGCGCCGCCGCGCAGTACGACGGCGCCGCCCTCCTGCAACGCCGGGTCGCCGATCGCCTACTCAGTCGGCTGCCCCTCCAGGCCCCGCAACGCTGGCTGGACCTGGGCAGCGGCACCGGCTATTGCAGCCGGGCCCTGGCCCGGCGCCATCCGCACGCCGAAGGCCTGGCCCTGGACCTGGCCCTCGGCATGCTCCGCCACGCCCGCGAGCAAGGTGCCGGCGCCCGCCACTACCTGACCGCCGACGCCGAGCGCCTGCCGCTGCGCGCGGACTGCTGCGACCTCATCCTGTCCAGCCTGGCCCTGCAGTGGTGCCCGGACCTGCCCGCCGTGCTCGCCGAAGCGCGGCGCATCCTGCGGCCAGGCGGTGTACTGGCCTTCAGCAGCCTGGTCGAGGGCACCCTCGACGAATTGCGCCAGAGCTGGGCCCAGGTGGACGACCAGGTGCACGTCAATCGCTTCCGCCGCCAGGCGGCCTATGCCGACGCCGCCGCGGCCAGTGGCCTGCAGGTGCTGGGGCTGGACGTCGAGCCCCAGCGCCTGCACTTCCCTGACCTGCGCGCCCTGACCCAGCACCTCAAGGCCATCGGTGCCCACAACCTCAACCAGGGTCGCCCCCAGGGCCTCACCGGGCGCCAGCGGCTGGCGGCCTTTACCCGCGCCTATGAAAGCCTGCGCCAGCCCGCCGGCCTGCCGGCCACCTATCATGTGATCCACGTTCTGCTCCGCAAGGAATGACCGCCATGCCCGCCTATTTCGTCACCGGCACCGATACCGAGATCGGCAAGACCACCATCGCCGCCGGCCTGCTGCACCAGGCGCGCCTGCAGGGCCTCACCACCGCCGGGGTCAAGCCGGTGGCCTCCGGTTGCGAACGCACCGCCGACGGCCTGCGCAACGGTGATGCCCTGGCGCTGCTGGGTGAGACCTCGCTGCCGCTCGGCTATGCCGACATCAATCCCATCGCCCTGGAACCGGCCATCGCGCCGCACCTGGCCGCCCGCGAGGCGGGTATCGACCTCAGCGTCGCCGCCCTGGCCGCGCCGGTGCGCCGGATCCTGGCGCTGCAGGCCGACTTCACCCTGGTGGAAGGCGCCGGTGGCTGGCGCGTGCCCCTGGCCGGCCGCGAGTCGCTCTCCGACCTCGCCCGCGAACTGGGCCTGCCGGTGATCCTGGTGGTCGGGGTGCGCCTGGGCTGCATCAACCACGCCCTGCTCAGCGCCGAGGCCATCCTCGCCGACGGCCTGCCGCTGGCCGGCTGGGTAGCCAATCTGGTAGCCCCGGCCACCCTGCGCCTGGACGACAACCTCGCCACCCTGCACGAGCGCCTGCCGGCGCCCTGCCTGGGCACGGTGCCGCACCTGGCTGCGGCCACTCCCGCCGCGGTCGCGGCGCACCTGCGCCTGCCGGGCTGATATCAGTCTTTCGGGCGATGGCCGCAGGGCCAGGCCGGCGGCAGACTGCCCTGTCTGCCGCTACCGGATTCGCCCCGTGCCCACTTCCACGTTCCTGACCTGCCTGGGCCTGCTTGGCCTGACCAGCACCGCCTGGGCGCTGGACAACCAGACCCTCGTGGATCAGCGCGGCGAGCGCCTCGGCGCCTTCCTCACCCAGGAACCCGATACCCGCCAGGGCAGCCTGGAAGTCGTCCAGACCGGTCGCGCCAGCAAGGCCTATCTCACCCAGCGCGACTCCCAGGGCGACCGTACCCGCGTCGAGCAGGGCGGTGTCGGCAACTTCACCAATGTCACTCAGGCCGCCGGCGGCGCGCGCGAGATCGTCATCGACCAGCGCGAGGCCAGCCAGAGCCATGCCTATGTCTACCAGGGCCACGGCCAGCGCGATGGGGTGGACATCCTGCAAAGCGGTCTGCAGAACGAAGCCCTGGTGCGCCAGGGTGGCTACGACCAGCGGATGCTCATCGAGCAGCAGGGCGCACGCAATCAACTGAGCCTGTTTCAGGACGGCCGCGACAGCGGTAGCCGCTCGCGACTCAAGCAGGTGGGCGATGATCATGTGCAGGATGTGCTGACCCTGGGCGCGCGCAACGAGGTTGACCTGTTGCAGGGCGGCGACGCCAACCGGGCCGTGGTCGAGCAACGCGGTGACGACAACCAGGCCGGGGCCCGCCAGGGCACGCGGCAGCAAGACGTTCAGCTGATCCAGATCGGCAATCGCAACAGCGCGGCGGTGCAGCAGAACGGCCTTGAAAACAGACCGCAGGCCGTCAACACGCGCCAGCTTGGCGACGACAATGCCGCCCAGGTGATCCTGACGGGCGATGGCAACCACCTCGATCTGCAACAAGTGGGCAATCGCAACAGCGCCGGCGTCCTGATCGGCGGGGACGACTCCCGTCTGACCCTGGTCTCCCAGGGCAACGACAACGAGTTCAGCGCGATCTGGATCGGCGACAACGTCGAGCTCGGCATCGAGCAGCTGGGCGATGGTCATTCCTTCCATGCAGGCCTGGGCAGCGACGCCCAGGTCAGCGCCAGCCAGCAGGGCGCTAGCCAATATGCCTCCGTCAGCCAGACGAGCGTTGGCAACGCCGTCAACCTGAGCCAGAGCGGTCAGGGCAACCGGGCGACGATTCAACAGTAGCGGGACACAAGCGGTGACACGGCCTGCTGGTTCTTTGACGTCAAAGCTGCTTCAATAGCCCTTTGACATCACCGTCGAGGACGCTGTCCATGAACGTGACTTCAAGCAATACCCTCTACGCAGGGGTGCAGGCCTACCAGAACGGCAGCCGCACGGTCGAAAAGGCCGGTGCCGCCCTCGCCTCCCAGACCGCGCGCAACGAACAGCAAGCCTTGGGCGCGACCACCAACAGCCAGGCTGACATGGCCAGCCAACTGGTCAATCTGGATGTCGGCAAGTACCAGGCGCTGGCCGGTACCAAGGTCATGCAGGCCTCTCAGGAAACCCTGGGCCGGCTGCTCGATACCCGGGCCTGATCAGCGGTTCTTTGAGTGGAGGGGCGCCCTGACCGGCGCCCCTTCTGCGTTCTAGCCCAGGCGGAAACGCGTGGTGTTGGCTGCCAGGGTGCGGCTGCCCGCCTCCAGGCCGACCGCCGTGCTCTGCACCGTGCGCGCATTGCCTAGCAGCTCGGCGGCGGCGCCATCGATCTGCTGGATATTGCCGCTGACCTGATCGGCGGTGACCGCCTGCTGTTCAGCCGCCGTGGCGATCTGCACCAGGGTATCGGACACCCCCTGCACCGATTCGGCGATCTCTTCCAGACGTTGCCCCAGGCCGGTGACCGACTGGGCGTCGCTGGCCGCCTGACCACAGGCCTCCTGCATCAGCGACACGGCCTGGGCCACGGTGCTGCTCAGACTGCCGACAGTGCCGGCGATCTGTGCCGTGGAGGCCTGGGTGCGCTGCGACAATGAACGTACCTCGTCGGCGACCACGGCGAACCCTCGGCCCTGATCACCGGCGCGTGCCGCTTCGATGGCGGCGTTGAGGGCCAGCAGATTGGTCTGTTCGGCGATGCCACGGATGACGTCCACCACCTGCTGGATCTCCCCGGCCTGGGTGTTGACCTGGGCCATGGCGGCGGCGGTCTCGTCCAGCCGCTGATTGAGGCGCTGGATGCTGGCGGTGGTCTGGCGACTATCGCGCTGGCTGACCTGAGCGATGCCGCGCATCTGTTCGGCGCGCCCGGCGGCCTCCTCGCAACTCCGGGCCACGCCCTGGGCGGTCGCGGCCAGCTCGGTCGCCGCAGTGGCGATCTGGGTGATCTGCTGGCGCTGGGCTTCCACCGCGCCCAGCGCCGCCTCGGCCTGCTGCCCCAGTTCACCCGACGCCATGCCCACCTGGCGACTCTCCCGATCGACCGTCTGCAGGCTGGCCCGCAGCTGCACCACGGCCAGGTCCAGTGCCCGCCCGATTTCCGCCAGCTCGTCGCGTCCGTTCACCTGGGCCGTACGGGTCAGATCGCCGTCACGCAAGCCTTCGGCCAGCGTAGTGATGCCCCGCGCGCTGCCGCGGATGGCCGCCTGCATGCACAGCAGCAGATAACAGGTCACCACCAGCAGCAGCCCGAAGCCGGCGACGATGAAGCCGAAACGGTGGACGGCATCGGCGCGATAGAACTGCAGCCGCTGATCCAGGCTTTCGAGGGTCTGCTGGCGGAAGGCCTGCAGACCTTGCAGGACGCCGTCCAGGGTGGCTTCGAACTGCTCCGGCTTGAGGGTGATCTCGCCACTGAAGATGCCCTGGTCGAGGGTCTTGAGGCTGGCCTCCAGCTGGCTGTTGACCTTTTGGTAGTCGTTCTTCCAGCCGGCCAGGTCGGCGGGTAGCTTGCTGCTGAGCAGGGCGCCGACCTTGGTCAGGCTCTCGTGGGAGTCGCCAACGCGCGCGCGCAGGTCGCGTAGTTGCAGTCGGCTCTGCAGGCTGAACTGACCGGACACCACGCTGGCCTGACCGACACTGGCCAGGCGTCCGAGTCGCTCGTACAGCTCGACCGACTGGGTGGTGCTGATCTGCATCAGCAGATAGGTTTCCAGCCAGGGATCGAGGATCAGGCCGCTGTCGAGGGCGATCTCCTCGCGCAACGCCTGGACGGCCCCCAGGGCCGCGGTGAATCTGTCGTAGCCGTCCGGCCACCAGCCCAGATTGCGCAGATCCTTGACGTCGAGGCCGGCCACGGCCTGCTGGAGCTCCTGGAAGCGTTGCTGCACGCCACTGCCCAGGGCCTCGGCCGCCAGTTGCTGCTGTAGCGCGGCGAGGCTCGCGCGACCGCTGTCACTGCGGCCCTCCAAGGCGGCGATGGCGGCCTGCACCGCCGGGGTCGGTTGCCGAGCGGTGTCGATCGCCTTCCAGCGCGCGGTGAGGTTGCGCTGGGCGTTGAGTTCGGCCTCCAGCACATCCAGGCGTTGCAAGAGCCGGACGCCACTGCGTTCGCCGCTGACCGTCGCCAGCTTGGCCTGGAAATCCGCACCGAGCAGCCAGAGGCTGACCGTGAGTGGCAGAATGAACAGCACGAGGAGCAGTGCAAACTTGCGCGCGAAGCCGAAGCGGCTCAGCACGCGAATCCCTGGTGACAACAAAACGTCCATCGATGACCGCTCCTCTGCCCTTCCGCTGGCAAACGCCGCTACCCGTTGCGGGTATCTATAAGGCGATTTGTCGGCAAACTAACGACTTTCTTGAAAGATAGGGCACAATCGCCGCCCTCCCGTATTCCCAGACCCGGTCCTGCACTCAGGCCCGGGCGTTGCCGTTAAAGGATCGTCCGCGTGGAACGCCTCAAAGCCAAGATTCGCACCGAAGGCCAAGTACTCTCCGAGCAGGTGCTCAAGGTCGATGCCTTCCTCAACCACCAGATCGACCCGGCGCTGATGCGGGACATCGGTCAGGAGTTCGCCCGCCGCTTCGCCGATGCCGGCATCACCAAGATCGTGACCATCGAAGCCTCGGGCATCGCCCCGGCGGTGATGACTGGTCTGGAGCTGGGCGTACCGGTGATCTTCGCGCGCAAGCATCAGTCACTGACGCTTACTGACAATCTACTGGTCGCGAGTGTCTATTCCTTTACCAAGCAGACCGAGAGCACCATAGCCGTCTCGACCATGCATCTGGCGTCCGACGACCGGGTGCTTATCATTGACGACTTCCTCGCCAACGGTAAGGCAGCCAAGGCGCTGATCTCCATCATCGGTCAGGCCGGTGCCCAGGTCATGGGTCTCGGCATCGTCATCGAGAAGTCCTTCCAGGTCGGTCGCGCCGAACTCGACGCCCAGGGCTATCGCGTCGAATCCCTGGCCCGCGTCGCCTCCCTGGCCGACGGTCAGGTCACCTTCGCCGAGTAAGCCATGGCTCAGATACTGCGCATTCTCGGTGCCGATCTCGATCGCACCGAAACCTGGATCCGCTACGACAAGGCCATGTGCCTGGACTGCGCGTCCAGTTGCTGCACCCTGCCGGTGGAAGCCCGCCTGTCCGATCTGATCCGCATGGGCGTAGTGGACGAGTTCGAGAAGGGCGAGCCGCTCAAGGACATCGCCAAGCGGCTCAAGAAGGACGGCGTCGTCGAACGCCTCAACGCCAAGACCGGGCTGTTCACCCTGGTGCGGCTGTCCAACAACGACTGCCTCTACCTGCATCCCAAGACGCGGTTGTGCACCATCTACGACCAGCGCCCGGACACCTGCCGCAACCACCCGCGCGTCGGCCCACGACCCGGCTATTGCGCCTACAAGCCGCAGAAGCTGCGTTAGACAAAGGGCCGGCGTAGGTTGGGTTGAGCGCCAGCGAAGCCCAACGGGGCGGGCTCGGTTCCGCGCGTTGGGCTTCGACGAGAGAGCCGTCTTAACCCAACCTACGGTCTGTCGCGTTCCAGGCCGCGACAGGACGCTAGCGCCCCTGTAGCCTGGAAAACCGCGCAGCGTTTTCCACAGGGCCGCGCCATTGCAAGGTGGACAAGGCTGGCGCCGTTAGCCACCCTACGTAGCTGTTCGCGGCCATGGGCCGCTCCTACAGCGGTCGGATGGCTCCGTAGGAGCGGCCCATGGCCGCGATGGGACCACCCGGACGGTGCACCTTTCAGGCGAATGCCTCAGAACTCGCCGCTTTCCATCGCCCGCTTCATGTCCGCGCGTTCTTCCAGGCATTCGGGACCGGCCATGTCGAAGATCCGGCAGACCCAGGGCCTTACCTCATAGATGCTGCAGTTCATCTGCTCGCGATCCAGGGCGGCGCACCAGCCGTCGTCGAGACGCCTCATGCGGGTACCGGTCCAGTCTTCCTCGATGAAGCGCGCGGGCACGCCGGCATCGTCGAACAGCAGGACTTCCTGGCGGCAGCACCAGGCCTGACAGCTCTCGCAGGTCACGGCAGGGGTAGAAAGATCGTGCAGGGGGATGTCGCTCATGTGTGCAGTGTACCGCCCTCGACCGCTCAGCGGTTTCCGGCCGATGGCTGGAGCAGTTACCATGCGCGTCCCCGATGGTTGTAACCAGTTGTGACCATGCCCAAGCCCTCTTCTCGCGCAGGAGCCGCCATGACGGCCGCACCCCGCTATCGCTTCTATGTCGTGGTCGCCGTGCTGGTCCTGTTGACCTGCGTGGTCGCCGGACGCATCACCTACCTCAAGCTGTTCGACGCCGAATTCCTCGGCGATCAGGGCGACCGTCGCTCGGTGCGCCACATTCCCATCCCGGTCACCCGCGGCATGATCACCGATCGCAACGGTGCGCCCCTGGCGGTTTCCACCGAGGTGGTGACCATCTGGTGCAATCCGGCGGAAATGCAGGACAGCGCCGACCAGCTGGGGCGCCTGGCCCAGGCCATCCACAAGCCGGAGGCCGAGCTGCGCAACCTGATCCTCGGGCATCCGGAAAAGCACTTCCTCTATCTGGCTCGCGCCCTGTCGCCCATCGATGGCGAGAACATCATGGCCCTCGGCGTGCCAGGTGTCCGCCAGATCAAGGAATACAAGCGCTACTACCCGAGCTCCGACCTGGTGGCCCAGGTGATCGGCATGGTCAACATCGACGGCCACGGCCAGGAAGGCCTGGAACTGGGCTTCGAGGACTGGCTGGCGGGCCGGAGCGGCGTACGCGAGGTGCTGATCAATCCGCGCGGCTCGGTGGTCAAGAACATCCGCGTGGTGCGCCAGCCGCAGCCGAGTCGGGAGGTGGCCCTGTCCCTCGACCTGCGCTTGCAGTTCATCGCCTACCGCGCGCTGCAGACGGCCGTGGAGAAGTTCGGCGCCCAGTCCGGATCCGCGGTGCTGGTCGACCCCAAGACCGGACAGATCCTGGCGATGACCAACTTCCCCTCCTACAACCCCAACAACCGCGCCACCCTGCAGATCCCCAACATGCGCAACCGCACCCTGACCGACGCCTTCGAGCCCGGCTCGGTGATCAAGCCGTTCAGCATGTCGGCGGCGCTGGCCTCGGGCAAATTCAACGAGAACAGCACCGTGGACGTGGCGCCGGGCTGGATGACCATCGACGGTCACACCATCCACGACGTGGCCCGGCGCGGCGTCCTGACCATGACCGGCGTGCTGCTCAACTCCTCCAACATCGGCATGAGCAAGGTGGCCTTGCAGATCGGCCCGCTGCCCATCTACGAGCAACTCAGCCGAGTCGGCTTCGGCAACCCCATGTCGCTGGGCTTTCCTGGCGAGAACGCAGGTTACCTGCCCGGTCATACCAAGTGGTCGCAGATCGCCACAGCCAGTATGTCCTTTGGTTACAGCCTGGCGGTGAACGTCGCTGAGCTGGCCCAGGCCTACTCGGTGATCGCCAACGATGGCAAGCTCACGCCCCTGACCCTGCTCAAGGACCAGAAGCAGCAGAGCATCCAGGCCATGGACCCGAACATCGCCCGGCGCATCCGCGGCATGCTCAACCACGTGGTGGAAGACGAAGGCGGTGTGTATCGCGCCCGGGTGCCCGGTTATCACGTGGCCGGCAAGTCGGGTACCGCGCGCAAGGCCGGTTCCGGCAGCTACACCGAGCACGCCTATCGCTCGCTGTTCGTCGGCATGGCGCCGGCGGCGGATCCCAAGCTGGTGCTGGCGGTCATGCTCGACAGCCCGACCAAGGAAGGCTACTTCGGCGGCCTGGTCTCGGCGCCGACCTTCAGCGAGATCATGTCCGGCGCGCTACGCGCCCTGGCCGTGCCGCCCGACAACCTGCCCGAGACCGACACCGCCCAGCAGGGGAAGGCCGAGTCTCACTCCCACGGCTAGCCGTAGGCCGAACATGGAAAAGGGCGACCCTAGGGTCGCCCTTTTCCATGCTGCGCTACCTGGCCAAAGCTTGTTCAAAGGCTCGCGAGCTAGAGCCAGGCAAGGCCTGGGCGGCCCCGCGAAAAGACCTGAGGAAGCGGATCGGACTCGCGCGCGAGTTTACGAGTGGTAAATGAGCATTCCGACCGGGCTGGCGGCCCAGGGTCTTTTCAACGCAGTTTGGCCGACGCGCAGCAGACTTTGGACAAGCTTTCAGCGATGCAGCACGTACTGACCGGTAAAGCGCACCCCGTCTTCGCCGCTCTCGGTGACGATGCGCGACTGCAGGGTGATGCGGGCGCGGCCGCGGCGGCGGAAGGTGGTCTCGAAGCGCTCCCAGGCCCGTGCCTCGGGCGGCTCGCCATAGGCCAGGGCATCGGCGGTGATGGGCCGCGGATAGCTGATCTGGCCTTCCTGGATGAGGATGTGGCCTTCCTCGATGCCGGCTTCGCGCAGGCGCAGGTACAGCCAGCCCCAGCCGGCCAGCACGGCCACGCAGTAGAGGCTGCCGCCGAACATGGTGCTGGCGTGGTTGATGTTGGCATCCAGCGGCGCGTGCAGCTGCAGGCGCTGCTCGCTCCAGTCGCGGACTTCCAGGCCCAGGGCCTTGGTGATGGGAATATCGTGGTGGAGCAGGGATTCGAGGTGACGGCAGTCGCGGCTCATGCCGGGGTCCTTACAGACAGAATTTCACTATCAGGAGCAGACGCAAGCCATGACCCATGGGTCACGTCCTGGCGCCATTGTGCACCAAGGAAGGCCGCTCCGGGGAAATCGCCGCCGGCAGGCGAAAGCGGAAACGGGCGCCACCCAGGCTCGATTCATCGATGGTCAGGCTGCTGCGATAGCCTTCGAGGATGTCCTGCACCACCGCCAGGCCGATGCCCTGCCCGGGGTGTCGGCTGTCCATGCGCATGCCGCGGCGCAGCACGCTTTCGCGGCGCTCGGCGGGGATGCCGGGGCCATCGTCCTCGATGTCGACGATCCAGTGCTCGGTATGGCGCCAGGCGCTGACCCGCACCTGGGTCAGGCAGAGGCGATAGGCGTTTTCCAACAGATTGCCGAAGACCTCCAGCATGGCGGCCTCTTCGGCCTGCACCCGCAGGTTGAGCGGCAGGTCGAGTTCGGTCTGGACGCGCTTCTCGGCATAGACCTTGTCCAGGGTACTGAACAGCGACTCCACCAGCGGCGCCAGCTCCAGCGGCCGGCTGAGCACCGCACCGCCCTGGCGCGTGGCCCTCTGCAGCTGGTACATCACCTGCTGGTTCATCCGCTCGATCTGGGTCTGCAGGGTGCCGACCTCCTGGTCCAGCTGCGGTCGGCGGCGCAATTCCTCGGTCACGCCCTGCAGCACCGCCAGCGGCGTCTTCAGGCTGTGGGCGAGATCGCCGAGGGTATCGCGGTAGCGCTCGCGCTGCAGACGCTCATGGTCGAGCAGGCGGTTGAGCGAACGGATCAGGCGACTGATCTCGCTGGGCACGTTCTTTTCGTCGAGCAGCTCGCGCTGGTCGGTTTCCACCGCGTCCAGCTGCTGACTGAGGCGGCGCAGCGGTCTCAGGCTCCACTGCATGACCAGGGCCAACAGCACCAGCAGGGCACCCAGCACCCCGACCAGCCAGAGGATCACCTGGTGGACGAAGGTCGCGCGCAGCCGCTCGTATTCCTCGGCCGGCTGCATGGTGACCACGCTGAAGCCCGCGACCGGTGGATTGCCCAGCAACACCTCGCGATCGAAGACGAAGAAACCCTGGCCCTGATCGTCGGTGGCCTTGACCAGCTTGACCCCACCGCCGTCAAAGGTCGGTCGATAGTTCGGTCGCTCCTTGATCGCCGAGCGCGAACGCCAGAGCAGACGGCCATTCTGGTCGTAGACATAGCCCAGGATGGGCGACCCGGGACGGTCGAAGACCTCTTCGGCGATCATCTCCGGCATCGCCAGACGCCCGTCGATGGCCCGCGCCGCGCCGATCAGGGTGTTGGCATTGGCCTCCAGGCGGGCGGCGACGAAGTTTTCCACGGTGCGGTCGAAGGCATTGCGGATCGCCGGCACGATCAGCGCCAGGCAGACGATCACCAGCAGGGCCGCGCTGAGCAGCAGCCGCACGCGAAAGGAACGAATCACTGGCAGCGCTCGGTGAACAGATAGCCGCGGCCACGGACCGTTTCTATGGGTTGCATCTGGCAGCTGGCTTCCAGCTTGCGCCTCAGGCGGCCCACCAGCACCTCGATGACGTTGCTGTCGTGCTCGCCGTCATCGTCGTAGAGCTGCTCCATGAGCCGCTCCTTGGTGATCACCTGCTGATGGTTGCGCATCAGGTATTCCAGCAGGCGGTACTCGTAGGCGGTGAGCTGCAGCGGCTGTTCTTCGTTGAAGGCCTGCTGGCGACCCAGGTCCAGCTTGAGCGAACCGGCCCGGATGCTCGGCTGGACGAAACCCGCCGAGCGCCGCAGCAACACATTCAGGCGAGCCTCCAGTTCTTCGAACTGGAAGGGCTTGACCACGTAATCGTCCGCCCCGGCGCCCAGGCCCTCGACCTTGTCCTGCCAGCTGCCGCGGGCGGTGAGGATGAGGATCGGCAGGGTGGCGCCCTGGTTACGCAGCTGGCGGATCAGATCGAGTCCGCTCATGCCGGGCAGGCCCAGATCGATGATGGCGAGGTCATGATGGAATTCGCGGGCGCTGTAGAGCGCTTCTTCCGCATCGGCCACGGCATTGACGACATGACCCGCTTCACCCAGACGCACCTTGAGGTGGTGGCGCAGCAGGTTTTCGTCTTCGACGACGAGGATCTTCATGCAGACTCCTGAACAGCTAAAGAGGCACTCTCCGGCCGCGACTGCGCCTGTCGTTGGCTTCGCGCAGCTACGTCCTGACGTCGATTATGGCGCCTGGAGCGGGCTGGCGGCGAGAGCGGGGAGCGAATGGATGGGAACACTTACTTTATTCCAGGCAAAAAAAACCTCTCCAGTTGGAGAGGTAAGGAGCACTTCATGGGGATCGGAAACTGCCGTTGGGGGACGGCTCCGTCGTGAGACGGCTACAGAGGACCAGAGCTGACTTGGTGACCCTGCAGTGGAGTTACAAGGATGAACATCGCCAGGTCGGGTCGAAGTGTCCGGACGATCTGCCTTAGCGGGAGCTGCGCTAGGGTGAACATATCCGGGCGACCTCGGCGTTGCTGATCTGACAGTTGCAGATTAGGCCAATGGCCCTGAACGCTGCCTGAACTCGTCCTGAACGCCAGCTGAACGATCACCAGGGCAGGTCAAGGGCGACGGACGGTAGCGTCAGCCTGGCCGTCACCCCAGGGCCTCAGGGCAGCTTGCTCAGGCAGCCGCTGAGCGTGTCGGTCACGTTCTGCAGCAGCTGGGCATAACCGCCGGCATTGGCCGGGATGCGGGCGCCCAGGGGATCGAGCTCTACCAGGGTTACCGGCAGGCCACTGCTCAGGGTGGTGGCGATCTTGGGCTGCAAGGGCGGCTCGGTGAAGACACAGGTTGGCCCTGCGGCCTTGAGTTCTTCACGCATGGCGGCCACGTGGCGGGCACCGGGCTGGACATCGGCGCCGAGGGCGAAGACGCCGCGATGGCTCAGGCCATAGGCTTCCTCGAAATAGTCGAAGGCTTCGTGGAAGACGAAGTAGGGCTTGCTCGCCAGCGGGGCCAGCTGGGCGCGCACGGCCTGGTCCTTGGTGGCCAGGGCGGCGTCGAAGGTCTTGAGGTTGGCGGCGTAGCGCGACGCATTGGCCGGATCGGCCTGACTCAGGTCGGCGGCCAGGCGGGCGGCGATCACCCGAGCATTGGCCGGGGCCAGCCAGAGATGCGCATCCAGGCTACCCGGGCGATGATCGTGGTCATGGGCGTATTCGGGCGCGGCACCCTGTTCATGTTCATGTTCATGTTCATGTTCATCACCGTGGGCATGCGCCTCGTCGTGAGCGTCCTCGCCATGCTCATGGGCATGCTCGGCACCGAAGCGGCGCAGGTGCAGACCGGGCAGTTCCTGCACCGCCACGCTGGGGCCCTGGCGCTCCTTGAGCACCGCCGGCAGGAAGGTTTCCAGATCCGGGCCGATCCAGTAGACCAGGTTGGCCTCGCGCACCTGGCGCAGGTCCGAGGGCCGCAGGGCGTAGTGATGGGGAGAGGCGCCTGGCGGCAGGAGCACGGCAGGCTGGCCGGTGCCGTCCTGGATGGCCGCGGCGATCAGCTGCAGGGGCTTGATGCTGGTGAGGACCTTCACCTCGGCCTGGGCGGGCAGCAGGGTTGCGGTGAGCAGTAGGGAGGCGACGAGGGGTAGGAGGCGTGGCACGTGAAAATCCCGATTCTTAAGAGAGGTGCAATATAATAACGTTCTGGCTCTCAAGGTATCGTTCCATGTCCGACGCCCCCCTGGCCTTTCGGCCCCATGATCATTCGCGCTGCGTCGCCCACGCCCTGGCCGAGGCCGATGACCTCTGCAGTCGCGCCGGCGTGCGCCTCACCGACCTGCGCAAGCGGGTGCTGGAGCTGGTCTGGCAAAGCCACAAACCGCTCGGCGCCTACGACATCCTGGCCGTGCTCAGCGAGCAGGACGGCCGCCGCGCGGCGCCGCCCACCGTCTACCGGGCGCTGGATTTCCTGGTGGAAAACGGCCTGGTGCACCGTATCGCCTCGCTCAACGCCTTCGTCGGCTGCAACCATCCCGGCGAAGCCCACCAGGGCCAGTTCCTGATCTGCCGCACCTGCCAGATGAGCATCGAACTGGAACAGCCGGCGGTCCACCAGGCGATTCTCGACGGCGCCAAGGCCGTGGGCTTTCAGGTGGAAGGCCAGACCGTGGAAGTGGTCGGCCAATGCGCCGCCTGCCGGAAGCGAGCATGAGCGAGGCGCTGATCCGGCTGCAGGATGTCAGCGTGACCTTTGGCGGCCAGCCGGTGCTCGACCAGGTCAGCCTGAGTCTGGATCCCGGCCGCATCGTCACCCTCATCGGCCCCAACGGGGCCGGCAAGACCACCCTGGTGCGCAGTGTGCTCGGGCTGCTCACCCCGGATCGCGGCAGTGTCTGGCGCCGGCCGCGCCTGCGCATCGGCTACATGCCGCAGAAACTGCAGGTGGATGCCACCCTGCCGCTGTCGGTGCTGCGCTTCCTGCGCCTGGTGCCGGGCGTCACCCGCGCCAGTGCCCTGGCCGCCCTGGGTGAAGTGGGCGCCGAAGGGGTCATCGACAGCCCCCTGCAGAGCGTCTCCGGCGGCGAGCTGCAACGGGTGCTGCTGGCGCGCGCCCTGCTTCGCCAACCCGAGCTGCTGGTCCTCGACGAACCCGTGCAGGGCGTCGACATCAGCGGCCAGAGCGAGCTGTATCGGCTGATCGGCCAGCTGCGCGAGCGTCATGGTTGCGGCGTGCTGATGGTCTCCCACGACCTGCATCTGGTGATGGGCGCCACCGACCAGGTGATCTGCCTGAATCGCCACGTCTGCTGCTCCGGCCACCCCGAGCAGGTCAGCGGCGATCCGGCCTACCAGGCGCTGTTTGGCCAGAGCGCGCGCAATCTCGCCGTCTACCACCATCACCACGATCACGCTCATGACCTGCACGGCGGCGTGGTCAAGACCCCGCATGTCCATGGAGCCCACTGCAAGCATGGCTGATTTCCTGCTGTATGCCCTGCTCGCCGGTCTCGCCCTTGCCCTCGTCGCCGGTCCCCTGGGCTCCTTCGTGGTCTGGCGGCGCATGGCCTACTTCGGCGACACCCTGTCCCACGCCGCCCTGCTCGGGGTGGCCGTGGGCTTTCTGCTGGATGTCAGCCCGACCCTGACCGTCACCGTCGGCTGCCTGGCGCTGGCCGTGGTACTGGTGGTGCTGCAGCGCCGCCGGGGCCTGGCTGCCGATACCCTGCTGGGCATCCTCGCCCACAGCACCCTGTCCCTGGGTCTGGTGGCGCTGTCGTTCATGCACGAGGTGCGGATCGACCTGATGAGCTATCTGTTCGGTGATCTGCTGGCCGTGGGACCCAGTGATCTGCGCTGGATCCTTGGCGGCAGCGCCCTGGTGCTGGCGGCCCTGGTCTGGCTGTGGCGACCGCTGCTGGCCATCACCGTGCACGAGGAACTGGCCCAGGTCGAAGGCCTGCCGGTGACCTGGATCCGCCTGGCATTGATGCTGCTGGTGGCCATCGTCATCGCCGTGGCCATGAAGATCGTCGGGGTGCTGCTGATCACCTCGCTGCTGATCATCCCCGCCGCCACGGCCCAGCGCCACGCTCGCAGTCCCGAGCAGATGGCCTGCGGCGCCAGCCTGCTGGGCATGGCCGCCGTGTGCCTGGGGTTGACCCTGTCCTGGTACCAGGACACCCCGGCCGGACCCTCGGTCGTGGTAGCCGCCGCCGGGATGTTTCTGCTGGGCTATCTGCTGCCCCGCCGCGCCTAGACGCTCTAGCGCGGCACCTGCCAGACCGCTTGGCTGACGTCCACTGCCCGGGGGATCAGCCCCTGGGCATGGAAGATGTCGGCGGTCTGTTGCTGGACGGCGATGATCTCCGGCGTCAGCGCCGTCGCGCCGTAACGGGTGCGCGCCTGCCAGGTAGCGATCACCGCCTCTGGCAGACCGATCTGTGCGGCCAGGATGCGACTCACCTCCGGCTTGTGGGCATTGGCCCAGGCACCGGCCTTGGCCAGCTCCGCGAGCAGTAGCCGGATCGCCGCGGGATGGGCGTCGGCGAAGCGGCGCGAGCCCTCATAGAGGCTGTTGGCGTGCAGCAGGCCTTTATAGTCGGCGAGCACCCGCACCGGCTGGCTCTGCTGGATGGCAGCCAGGTAGGGATCCCAGACCACCCAGGCATCCACCGAACCACTGGCAAAGGCAGCGCGGGCATCGGCCGGCGGCAGATAGACCGGCTGGATGTCCTTGAAGCCGAGTCCGGCCTTTTCCAGGGCCGCGACCAGCAGGAAGTTGGCGCTCGACCCCTTCTGTACCGCCACCTTCCTGCCCCTGAGCCCGGCCACGTCGTGGATCGGCGAGGCGTCCGGCACCAGGATGCCCTCGACCGCCTCACTGGCCGGCTCGGCGCCCAGATAGACCAGATCGATTCCAGCGGCCTGAGCGAAGATCGGCGGCGGCGAGCCGGTATAGCCGACATCGATGCTGCCGGCGTTGAGGGCCTCCAGCAGCTGAGGGCCGGCCTGGAATTCACGCCAGCTCAGGTGATAGCCCTGGGCGGCGAAGGCCCGTTCCAGGGTGCCCTGGGCCTTGAGCACGGCCAACAGGCCGCCGCCCTTTTGATAGCCGACGCGCAGGGCTTGGTCGGCGGCCTGCACGGGCACCCATACGCTGAGCGTCATCAGCAGGGTCATGAGCAAAGGCGCGAGGCGTGGGAGAGGCAGGAGCGACATGGGACCTTTCCTTATATTCCATTGAGAAAGGTCAGCCTGCACCGTTTAGATCCAAATGTTTAATACGTTTCACTGCTATGCCTATGCCCGGTCTGCAGGGAAGGTAGCCGGCCAAGGTCCGATTGACGCTGCCCCCAGGATCGCGCCACCCTGCGCCAGCGGCGGCCACCGGGGCCGCCGCCCCTATGGGAGCCTGCCATGCCTTTTCTGATCGAGACCTTCGACAAGCCGGACAGCCTGGCCCTGCGCCAGCAGCATCGCCCGGCCCATCTGGACTTCCTGCGCGAGAATGCGGCCGCCCTGCTGGCCTGCGGCGCCAAGCTCAGCGACGACGGCGAGACCGCCACGGGCAGTGTCTACATCGTCGATGTGGAAACCCGCGCCGAGGCCGAAGCCTTTATCGCCCGTGATCCCTTCACTTCCGCCGGCTTGCCGGGCGAGGTGCGTATTACCCGCTGGCGCAAGGCGATTCTGGACGGCAAGGCATTCGTCTGAAGATCGAACCGGCGGCCGATACGGCCGCCGTGCTTACGCCATCTGGCTTAAGAAAGCCTTAAAACTGGCACAATGCCATCTCGATCAATGCCGTTCGCTGACGTTGCAAGTTCACACTTTCAAGAATCGCTTCACAGAAAAGTGATGCAGCGCAAGAAAAGCCGGGCTTTTCCCGTCCTTACCGCAAGGAAGCTAACGAACTAGCCTAAGCTCACCGGGCTCAGATGATCTGATGCGCCGACATCCTTTCCCTACTCCTGTGGAAACGCTGTCTCGCTTAGCTAGTACAGAGGACTCAGCATGACCAAGACCACGCCTGAAAAGGATCTGCGCATAGAGACGATCCGCGGACTGGCGCTGTTTCTGATGGTAGCGGGCCATGTCATCGGTAGTTCGTCCACCCTGGGCCTGAAGGTGCCCGACGAATCCGTGCTGCGCTATCTCTACGATTCTCTCGTTTACGTCCGGATGCCGCTGTTCACCGCTATTTCCGGCTATGTCTACGCCTTGCGTCCGGTCAACACCGGCAGCGACCTGTCGCGCTTCTACCAGGGCAAGTTCAAACGCATCGGCATTCCCCTGCTGGTGGTCTCGACGCTGTTCTTCGCCTTGCAGATGGCCGTCCCCAACACCAACTACAAGCCGCAGCTGACCGACATCTTCAGCATCTACTTCTTCAGCTACGCGCACTTCTGGTTCCTGCAGTCGATCTTCTGCGTCTTCGTGGTGATCGCCCTGCTGGAAAAGGCCGGCCTGCTGCTGACCCTGCGCAACTTCGGGCTGGTGTTCGCCGTCGCCCTGGCGGCGTCCTTCGCCTGGGAGAGCTTCCCGGACCTGTTCAGCCTCTACAAGGCGGTGCAGTTGTTCCCCTTCTTCCTGTTGGGCCTGGGTCTCTACCGCTTCAGCGAGCAGCTCATCACTCGTCGCAATATCATGACGATGACGGTAGCCCTGGTGATCCTGGTGGCGATCGACCAGGCCTATCTGTTCGAACTGGTCGACCTCGACGAAGGCGACATGGCCGTGGTCGGCACTGCCCTGGGCCTTGCCGCCATCAGCCTGCTGATCGCCCGCCGCTTCTACTTCAAGCCGCTGGCCTGGCTGGGCTACTTCTCCTTCGAGATCTACCTGTTCCACGTGTTCGGCACCGCGGGTGCCCGCATCGTGCTGAACAAGCTGCAGGTACATGACATCTGGGTGGTCTTTACCGTCAGCATGATCCTGGGGCTGTTCCTGCCGGTGGCGCTCAAGGTAGTGCTGGAGCGGATCAGCCCGCTGCACTTCCTCAGTGTCGCCTTCTTTGGCGCCAAGACACGCGTCAATCGCGCCACCCCGCCGCTGCAGAAGAAAGCCACCGCCTGAGGCGACCGGCCATGAAAAAACCCACGCCTTGGCGTGGGTTTTTTATTTCCTGGCACATCAGTCGACGCTGAGGACGACGCGGCCCCTGGTAGGGCACTGCTCCATGCAGCGGTGGGCCTCGACGAACTGCTCGAAGGGAAAGACCTGCTTGATCTGCGCCTTGAGCAGCCGATCGCGGGTCAGCTGGTCGATGTGCTGCAGGGCTTCGCGCACCGCGGCGCAATCGGCCTCCAGGCCCATCTCCGGCTGGCCGGTGAAGTCCTGCACACAGTGGATGTATAGCTTGAATTTCTTCTTGAAGGCCGCGCAGGCCGGCAGCGGGGTCTGGTTGCCACCGTTGAGGCCGTAGAGCAGCAACCGACCGCGGGGCGCCATGGCTTCGCCAAGCAGCGCCAATTGCGGACCGCCCAGGGCATCCAGGGCCACATGCACGCCAACGCCATCTGTGATGCTGGCAATGCGGCTGACCAGATCCTCTTCCTCGGCGGCGATGACCCGTTCCGCGCCCAGTTCACGCAGATAGTCGCGATCCGCCGCGTCATGGGTACTGGCGATGACGCGGCCGCCCAGGGCCTTGGCCAGCTGGATGGACGCCGGTCCGCAGCAGCGGCTGGCATCGGTGATCAGTACCCATTCACCGGCTTGCAGACGCGCCTGGTGCACCAGACCGGTATAGATGGTGAGCAGCGGGTTGTAGTGCACCGCGGCCTCCGCGGGCGAAAGCACGTCTGGATAGCGCACCAGGGAGGTGGCCGGATAGACCAAGTCATCGCCATAGGCCGGATAGCGGTTGATGTCGTGGCCGAGAAAACTGGCCACCGGATCACCTATCGCCAGGTCGGCGACACCCTCGCCCAGGGCGGTCACTATTCCGGCCAGCTCGCAGCCAAGACCTGATGGCGGTATCGCCTGCTCGGGGGCCAGATTCTGCCGCCAGAGCACGTCGTACCAGCTCACACCGATGGCCTGCACACGCACCAGCACCTCGCCAGGCCCGGCCACAGGCGTGGGCCGGTCGATGCAGGTGAGCACCTCCGGCGGGCCGAATTCGGTGAACTGGATCAGGCGGGACATGGTACTACCTCGCGTTGATGCCGACCCCGGAACGGTTGCCGAGGCGGACTGCTATGACTAGGACTCTAACCAGCCTTACCTTAGGATTCTATGCATCCCCATCGATAATGGACATCGGGGGTATCGATCCACTCCCTATCGGGGCCCGAATGAACCGTACCGATCTGCGCCGCGTCGACCTCAACCTGCTCATCGTGTTCGAGACCCTGATGCTCGAACGCAGCGTCACTCGTGCCGCGGAAAAGCTGTTTCTCGGCCAGCCGGCCATCAGCGCCGCCCTGGCGCGGCTGCGTACGCTGTTCGACGATCCGCTGTTCGTGCGTACCGGGCGCAGCATGGAACCCACGCCGCGCGCGCAGGAGATCGCCGCCCTGCTGTCACCGGCCCTGGACCAGATCTCCAGCGCGGTGAGCCGGACCCAGAGCTTCGAGCCGGCCAGCGCCGACCGGGTGTTTCGCGTCGGCCTGTCCGACGATGTCGAATTCGCCCTGCTCCCACCGCTGCTCAGAAGAATCCGCATCGAAGCGCCGGGGACCACCCTGGTGGTGCGGCGCATGAACTACCTGACCGCCGCCGGCATGCTGGCCTCCGGCGAGATCACCGTGGCGGTGGGCTACACCGAGGAATTGCCGGCCAATGCCAAACGCCGCCCGGTGCGTCGCTTCGGCTTCAAGGTCCTGCGCGCCGACAGCAAGCCCGGCCGCCTGACCCTGGACGAATACTGCGCCCGCCCCCATGCCCTGGTGTCCTACGCGGGCGACCTCACCGGCTATGTCGACGAGTTGCTGGACAAACTTGGCCGCCAGCGCCGGGTGGTGCTGGCGGTACCCCAGTTCAACGGCCTGGGATCGCTGCTGGCGGAAACCGACCTGCTGGTGATGGTGCCGGACTACACCGCGCGCCTGCTGGCCAGCACCGGCGGCCTCCGCTACGAGGACCCACCCGAGGAGCTGCGCGACGGCGGCCATGAACTGCCCATGGCCTGGAGCGGCGCCCAGGATCACGACCTCGGCGAACGCTGGCTGAGGTCGCGCATCCAGATGTTCATTGGCGACCCGGACAGCCTCTAGAGATCCACGCCTGCGGCCAATCCCTAGCACCGTGCCTGAAAGGGCTCTACGGTGCACCTTTTCGCCCATCTCCATCACCGCCAGCGATACCTACAGCAAAACCATCACCGCCATCGATAAATAAGTTCGAGCCCTTCGATTCGTCGCCGACCTTGCCCGGCGGCAGACTCGCCTCCCTGACCTCTTTCCACCTCGGGCGGACTCGAACATGGATCTCTTCGCGAAAACCCTCGGCCCCCTGGCCCTGACCTCTACGCTGCTGCTTGCCGCCTGCGGCGATTCCCATCCCCAGGCCAGCGCCGCACCGCCCGCGCCCAAGGTAAGCACCGCCGAGGTGCTGCGTCAGCCGGTGGTGGAATGGGACGAGGTGACCGGCCGCCTGGAAGCGCCCGAGTCCGTGGTGGTGCGTCCGCGCGTCTCCGGCTACGTCGACCGCGTGCTCTTCCACGAGGGTGCCCGGGTCAAGCGTGGCGACCTCCTGCTGCAGATCGATCCGCGCCCCTTCCAGGCCGAGGTCAAGCGCCTCGAAGCCGAGCTGCAACAGGCCCGCGCCAGCGCCAGTCGCACCGCCGACGAAGCCGCCCGCGGCGAACGCCTGCGCAGCAGCAACGCCATTTCCGCGGAAATCGTCGAGGCTCGCCGCAGCGCCGCCCAGGAAGCCAAGGCCAGCGTCGCCGCCGCCCAGGCACAACTGGATGCCGCGCGCCTGAATCTGGGCTTCACCGAGGTCCGCGCCGCCATTGACGGGCGCGTCGGCCGCGCCGAGGTGACCGCCGGCAATCTGGTCAACGCCGGCGACACCCGCCTCACCACCCTGGTCTCCACCGACAAGGTCTATGCCTATTTCGACGCCGACGAGCGTGTCTTCCTCAAGCAGCAGGCCCTGGCCCGCCAGGGTCAGCGCGGTACGGCCAGCCCGGTCTACATGGCGCTGTCCAACGAGGACGACTTCTCCCACGAAGGCCACATGGACTTCATGGACAACCAGCTCGATCCGCGCACCGGCACCATCCATGGTCGCGCCGTGTTCGACAACGCCGACGGTCGCTTCACCCCGGGGCTCTATGCCCGGCTGCGCCTGGTGGGCAGCGGTACCTACGAAGGCACCCTGATCCAGGACGCCGCCGTGGGCACCGACCTGGGCAAGAAATTCGTGCTGGTGGTGGACGGCCAGAACAAGGCCGCCTATCGCACCATTGAACTGGGTCCGCGCCTGGAAGGCCTGCGCATCGTGCGCAAGGGGCTGGAAGCCGGCGACCGCATCGTGGTCAACGGCCTGCAGCGGGTGCGTCCGGGCATGACCGTCGACGTCCAGTCGGTACCCATGGCCGATGCCACCACCCTGGCCGCCCTCAAGCGCCAGCGCGATGCGGTTTTGGCCAGCCTGCCGGCGCCCACCCAGCCACTCAAGGTGGGTAGTCGCTAGCTTCCAGGCTCCACCCGTCCCGTTTCAGACTTTCTCCCGTCCAGGCATCGCGGTATCGCGGTCATGGACCGCTCCTACGGTGGCTTCCGTGCCTGTAGGAGCGGCCCATGGCCGGGATGGCTGCGCCTCTGCACGCCTTTCGCTCAAGGACTGCTCCGATGAACTTCTCCCAGTTCTTCATCCGCCGGCCGATCTTCGCCGCCGTGCTCTCGCTGATCATCCTGATCGGCGGGGCCATCTCGCTGTTCCAGCTGCCGATCAGCGAATACCCCGAGGTGGTGCCGCCCACCGTGGTGGTGCGCGCCACCTTCCCCGGCGCCAACCCCAAGGTGATCGGCGAGACCGTGGCCGCGCCCCTGGAGCAGGCCATGAACGGCGTGGAGCACATGCTCTATCTGTCATCCCAGTCCACCGCCGACGGCAAGCTGACCCTGACCATCACCTTCGCCCTGGGCACCAACCTGGATACCGCCCAGGTGCAGGTGCAGAACCGTGTCACCCGTACCCTGCCCAAGCTGCCGGAAGAGGTGCAGCGTCTCGGTGTGACCGCCGACAAGGCCTCGCCGGACCTGGCGATGGTGGTGCACCTGACCTCGCCGGACCAGCGCTACGACATGCTCTATCTGTCCAACTACGCCCTGATCAACGTCAAGGACGAGCTGGCGCGGCTGGACGGCGTGGGCGACGTCCAGCTGTTCGGCATGGGCGACTATTCCCTGCGCGTCTGGCTCGACCCGGACAAGGTCGCCTCACGCGGCCTGACCGCCAGCGACGTGGTCGCCGCCATTCGCGAGCAGAATCGCCAGGTGGCGGCGGGCGCCCTCGGCGCGCCACCCGCGCCGGGCAGCACCAGTTTCCAGCTGGCCATCAACACCCAGGGTCGCCTGGTGGATGAGGAAGAATTCGCCAACATCATCGTGCGCGCCGGCAGCGACGGCCAGATCACTCGGCTGCGCGACATCGCCCGCATCGAACTGGGCTCCAACCAGTACGCCCTGAGATCCTTGCTGAACAATCAGCCGGCGGTGGCCATCCCGATCTTCCAGCGCCCCGGCAGCAACGCCATCGACCTGTCCAACCAGGTACGCGCCAAGATGGCCGAGCTCAAGCAGAGCTTCCCCCAGGGCATGGACTACGAGATCGTCTACGACCCGACCATCTTCGTGCGCGGCTCCATCGAGGCCGTGGTGCACACCCTGTTCGAAGCCATCATCCTGGTGGTGCTGGTGGTGATCCTGTTCCTGCAGACCTGGCGCGCCTCCATCATTCCCCTGGTGGCGGTGCCGGTGTCACTGATCGGCACCTTCGCGGTGATGCACGCCTTCGGCTTCTCGCTCAATGCGCTGTCGCTGTTCGGGCTGGTGCTGGCCATCGGCATCGTGGTGGACGACGCCATCGTGGTGGTGGAAAACGTCGAGCGAAACATCGGCCTGGGTCTGGAACCGGTGGCGGCCACCCGGCGCGCCATGAGTGAAGTGACCGGGCCCATCATCGCCACCGCCCTGGTGCTCTGCGCGGTGTTCGTGCCGACCGCCTTCATCTCCGGCCTCACCGGACAGTTCTATCGGCAATTCGCCCTGACCATCGCCATTTCCACGGTGATCTCGGCCTTCAACTCCCTGACCCTGTCGCCGGCCCTGGCCGCGGTGCTGCTCAAGGCCCACGACGCGCCCAAGGACCGTTTCTCGCGGCTGCTCGACCGGTTGTTCGGCCGCTGGCTGTTCGCGCCGTTCAATCGCTTCTTCGAAAAGGCCAGCCACGGCTACGTCGGTACCGTGCGCCGGGTGTTGCGCGGTAGCTCCATCGTGCTGGTGCTCTATGTGGTGCTGCTGGGCCTGACCGGCCTGGGTCTGGTGAAAACGCCGACCGGCTTCGTGCCACCCCAGGACAAGCAGTACCTGGTGGCCTTCGCCCAGTTGCCCGATGCCGCCACCCTGGATCGCAGCGAAGAGGTCATCCGTCGCATGTCGGCCATCGCCCTCAAGCACCCCGGCGTGGAAAGCACCGTGGCCTTCCCAGGCCTGTCCATCAACGGCTTCACCAACAGCCCCAACAGCGGCATCGTCTTCGTGACCCTGAAGCCCTTCGAGGAGCGCCGTGATCCCTCGCTGTCGGCCGGCGCCATCGCCGCCCAGCTGAACGGCGAATTCGCCGCCATCCAAGAATCCATCATCGCCATCTTCCCGCCACCGCCAGTGCAGGGGCTGGGCAGCATCGGCGGCTTCCGCCTGCAGGTGGAAGACCGTGGCAACCTGGGTTACGAGGAGCTCTACGCCCAGACCCAGAGCGTGCTGGCCAAGGCCCGGCAGCTGCCGGAACTGGCCCCGGAGTCGCTGTTCACCAGCTACCAGGTCAACGTGCCGCAGATCGATGCCCACATCGACCGCGAGAAGGCCAAGACCCTCGGGGTGCCCATCGACGCCATCTTCGACACCCTGCAGGCCTACCTGGGCTCGGTCTACGCCAACGACTTCAACCGTTTCGGCCGTACCTTCCAGGTCAACGTCCAGGCCGACCAGCGCTTCCGCCTGGAACCCGAGCAGATCGGCCAGCTCAAGGTGCGCAACGACCGCGGCGAGATGGTGCCCCTGTCCACCTTCGTCAAGATCAGCGATACCGCGGGGCCCGACCGGGTGATGCACTACAACGGCTTCCTCACCGCCGAGATCAACGGCGCGCCGGCCCCGGGCTACAGCTCCGGCCAGGCCCAGGCGGCCATCGAGCGGCTGCTCAAGCAGGAGCTGCCCAACGGCATGACCTTCGAGTGGACCGAGCTGACCTACCAGCAGATCCTTTCCGGCAATACCGCCCTGCTGGTGTTCCCGCTCTGCGTGCTCTTGGCCTTCCTGGTGCTGGCCGCCCAGTACGAGAGCTGGAGCCTGCCGCTGGCGGTGATCCTGATCGTGCCCATGACCCTGCTTTCGGCCATCACCGGGGTGCTCCTGGCCGGTAGCGACAACAACATCTTCACCCAGATCGGGCTGATCGTGCTGGTGGGCCTGGCGTGCAAGAACGCCATCCTCATCGTCGAGTTCGCCAAGGATCAGCAGGCCACCGGCAAGGACCGCGTCGCCGCGGTGCTGGAGGCCTGCCGCCTGCGCCTGAGACCCATCCTGATGACCAGCTTCGCCTTCATCATGGGCGTGGTGCCCCTGGTGACCTCCACCGGCGCCGGTGCCGAGATGCGCCATGCCATGGGTGTCGCGGTGTTCTCCGGGATGCTCGGGGTGACCTTCTTCGGGCTGCTGCTCACGCCGCTCTTCTATGTCCTGGTACGTGCCTTCGTGGAGCGTCGCCAGGCCCGATCCGCCCTTGCTCAGGAGGCCCAGGCATGAAGGTCTTCGCTCCCCTGCTACTGGCGCTGGCGGTTTCCGCCTGCGCCGTCGGCCCGCACTACCAGGCGCCCGCACCCGCGCCTGCGCAAATCAAGGCCAGCCAGCAGCCCAACGTCTACGACCAGGGTCGTTTCGAGGCGCTCTGGTGGCGCCAGTTCGAGGACCCGACCCTCAATGCCCTGGTCGCCAGCAGCCTGGACGGCAACCGCCAGTTGCGCGCCGCCTTCGCCCGGCTACGCGCGGCCCGCGCCTTGCGGGACGACGATGCCAACGACCTCTATCCGACGGTCACCAGTCGCGCCAGCAGCCAGCTGGGCAAGGCCCAGCAGCCTGGCCTGACCGAGCAGCGAGTCAATAGCGAGCGCTATGACCTGGGCCTGGACATGGCCTGGGAGCTGGACCTGTTCGGTCGGGTCCGCCATACCCTGGAAGCCAGCGATGCCCGCGCGGAAGCCGCGGCCTCGGATCTCGCCGGGCTGCAGGTCAGCCTGATCGCCGAACTGGTGGACGCCTATGGCGACCTGCGCGGCGCCCAGCTGCGCGAACGCATCGCCCGCGATAACCTGGGCAACCAGCGCGAGGCGCGCCGTCTGACCGTGACCCTCAGAGACGAGGGCATGGGCAGCGACCTGGACGTGCAGCGCAGCGAAGCGCGCCTGGCCGCCACCGAAGCCAGCCTGCCGGAATTCCAGGCCCAGGCCAGCCGTGCGCGCAACCGCATCGCCACCCTGCTCGGCCAACGCCCGGATGCCCTGAGCGTGGACCTCTCACCCAAGGCCCTGCCGGCCATCGCCAAGCGTCTGCCCATCGGCGATCCCGGTGCCCTGCTACGCCGGCGCCCGGACGTGGCCGCCGCCGAACGCCGCCTGGCTGCCGCCACCGCCGACGTCGGGGTGGCCACCGCCGACCTCTTCCCGCGGGTCAGTCTCTCCGGCTTTCTCGGCTTCACCGCCGGGCGTGGCTCGCAGATCGGCAGCAGTGCCGCCCGCGCCTGGGGTCTGGGACCGAGCATCAGCTGGGCGGCCTTCGACCTGGGCAGCGTGCGCGCCCGCTTGCGCGGCGCCCGTGCCGGCTCCGACGAGGCCCTGGCCAACTACGAGCAGCAGGTGCTGACCGCCCTGGAAGAGAGCGCCAATGCCTTCAGCGACTACGGGCGACGCCAGGAGCGCCTGCAGGCGCTGATCCGCCAGTCGGTGGCCAGTCGCGCCGCCGCCGACCAGGCCGAGATCCGCTACCGCGAAGGCGGCACCGACTTCCTGGTGCTGCTCGATGCCCAGCGCGAACGCCTGGCCGCCGAGGACCAGCAGGCCCAAGGCGAGATCGAGCTCTATCGCGGCATCGTCGCCCTCTACAAGGCCCTGGGGGGTGGCTGGGAGGTCCAACCGGCCCGCCTCGCCCAAGGCCAAGCTTCCCCCGCGCCAGCGCTCTGACCGCTGGCGCTTACCCCCGGCACGCGTGTTCTCTTGCTCCTTTGGCGTGTCGGGTTTTTTCTTCTCTGTCCCGGCGCTTCGCCCCACCGAAGCGCCGGGTACGTCCTCTCCTTGCCAACCTGAGCAAAAGCCCGTTCCAGAGGTCTCAGTGAGACCCGAACGGCGGTTGCCAGGCGGTTGAATCCTCTACTGGACGCTACGGGCCTGTTTCCTAATATTTTGTAAGGGAGACAGGGCTAGGATTTTGTGGTCTCTCTTTTATTATCACCTTAGGTTATTAAACCTTCGGTTCTTGTACGAAACTCGAAGATCGATTCCTCCACCTCTCGCCGTCTTGGCGATCTCTGCGTGGACGGATCGAATGCCGCTCGAGGTCTCGAGGGAGCCCCATCTACCCACCGCCGTGAGGCGCTCAGCTAAAGGATGCAGGCATGGTATTGGCGCTGATCATCGCGTTGCCCTTTCTAGGAACACTGCTGTCGCTGGCGACTGATCGCTTCGGGCGGCGTGCCTGTGCCCTGGGTACCGCCATAGCGCCTGCCGTAGCCCTGGCCCTGCTGGCCACGCAATTGCCGGCCGTGCTCGACGGCGCCGTGCTGCTGCAGCGACTGGACTGGCTGCCGGCGCTGGGCCTGAACCTCAGCCTGCGCCTGGACGGCCTGGGCCTGATGTTCGCCCTGATGATCCTGGCCATGGGCCTGCTGGTGATCCTCTATGCCACCTATTACCTGGGCAAGGACGAGTCGGTCGGCCGCTTCTTCGCCTACCTGCTGCTGTTCATGGGCGCCATGCTGGGCGTGGTGCTGGCGGAAAACCTGCTGCTGCTGATGGTGTTCTGGGAGCTGACCAGCCTGTCGTCCTTTCTGCTGATCGGCTTCTGGAGCCACAGCAAGGAAGCCCGCCAGGGCGCGCGCATGGCCCTGACCGTCACCGGCGGCGGCGGTCTCGCGCTGCTCGCCGGCGTCCTGCTGATCGGCCATATCGTAGGCAGCTTCGAGTTGACCGACGTGCTCGCCGCCGGCCCGCTGATCACTGGCCATGCCCTCTATCCACTGGCGCTGATCCTGGTACTGCTGGGCGTCTTCACCAAGTCCGCGCAATTTCCCTTCCACTTCTGGCTACCCCAGGCCATGGCCGCGCCGACGCCGGTCTCGGCCTATCTGCACTCGGCGACCATGGTCAAGGCCGGGGTCTTTCTCCTGGCGCGCCTCTATCCGGCGCTGGCCGATTCGGAGTGGTGGTTCTACATCGTCACCCTCACCGGGCTCACCACCCTGGTGGTGGGCGCCATCCTGGCGCTGTTCCAGCATGACCTCAAAGGCCTGCTGGCCTATTCCACGATCAGTCACCTGGGCCTGATCACCCTGCTGTTCGGCCTCGACACCCAGCTGTCCACCGTGGCGGCGGTGTTCCACATCCTCAACCACGCGACCTTCAAGGCCTCGCTGTTCATGGCTGCCGGCATCATCGACCACGAGACCGGCAGCCGCGACATGCGCCGCCTAGCCGGGCTCGGTCGCTACATGCCGCATACGGCGGCGCTGGCCATGGTCGCCGCCGCCGCCATGGGCGGCGTGCCGCTGCTCAACGGCTTCCTGAGCAAGGAGATGTTCTTCAACGAGACCCTTCATCACGGCCTGTTCGGCAGCTTCAGCTGGATAGTGCCGGCGGTGGCGGTGCTCTATGGCGTCTTCTCGGTCGCCTACTCACTGCGCTTCATTCACGATGTCTTCTTCAATGGCGAGCCGCGCGACCTGCCCCACTATCCGCCCCATGAGCCACCGCGCTACATGAAGATCCCGGTGGAGATCCTGGTATTGCTGTGCCTGCTGGTAGGCGTGGTGCCGGGCTATACCGTGGCGCCGCTGCTGGCCGCCAGTGCCAGCGCCGCCCTGGGCGGCAGCCTGCCAGAGTACAGCCTGGCCATCTGGCACGGCTTCAATACCGCCCTGATGATGAGCATCCTGGCGATGATCGGCGGGGTGCTGGTCTACGCCTTCCGCCAGCCGCTGTTCCGCTGGCAAGAGGGCCTGCCCGACATCGACGCCCGCCAGGTCTTCGAGCACGCCATGAATCGTCTGGTCGGCTTCGCCCAGCGCCTGACCCTCTGCCTGGAAAGCGGGTCGCTGCAGCGCTACATCACCCTGATGCTGCTGGCGACGCTCGTGCTGCTGGTGGCGGCGCTGTCGGGCCTGGACAGCCTCACCGGCCCCGTGGCCCTGGCGCCCTTCGATCCGCTCACCGCCCTGGGCCTGGGCATCCTGATGCTGACCGCGGTGCTGACGGTGTATTTCCACCGCAACCGGCTCAAGGCACTCATGGCCCTGAGCACCGTGGGCCTGATCGTCGCCCTGCTGTTCGCCCGCTATTCGGCACCGGACCTGGCACTGACGCAGCTGTCGGTGGAGGTGGTGACCGTCATCCTGCTGGTGCTGGCGCTGTTCTTCATGCCGGATCGCACGCCCATCGAGTCCAGCAGCCTGCGCGGCCTGCGCGACGTGCTGCTGGCCAGTGGCCTGGGGCTGATGGTGGCGCTGCTGGCCTATGCCGTGCTGACCCGCCCCTATGAGCACATCGGCGACTTCTTCCTGGCCAACTCAGTGTCCGGCGGCGGTGGCTACAACGTGGTCAACGTCATCCTGGTGGACTTCCGCGGCTTCGATACCCTTGGCGAGGTGACCGTGCTGGCCATCGCCGCCGCCGGGATCTACGGTCTGCTCAAGCACCTGCACCTGCCGCATCCGCTGGTCGACCCCAAGGGCACCCCTTGGTCGCGCGACAGTCACCCGATGATCCTCAACAACGTGGCGCGGGTACTGCTGCCCCTGGCCCTGCTGGTGTCGGCGTTCATCTTCGTGCGCGGGCACAACCTGCCCGGTGGCGGTTTCATCGCCGGCCTGGTCACCGCCATCGCTCTGATCCTGCAGTACGTGGCCCATGGCGTGGCCTGGACCCAGCGCCGCCTGCCGATCAGCTACCACACCATCTGCGGTGTCGGGGTATTGATCGCCGCCCTCACCGGCCTGGGGTCGCTGGTCTTTGGTCGCCCCTTCCTCACCACCGCCTTCGACTACTTCGCCATTCCGCTGATCGGCAAGACCGAACTGGCTACCGCCCTGATCTTCGACCTTGGCGTCTATCTGGCGGTGGTCGGCGCCACGCTGCTGATCCTTTCCAACCTGGGCCACGTCAGCCGCGACGAGACGGACACCGATGGATCCAGCCAGGAGGTGCTCTGACATGGAGATCCTGTTCTGCACGACCCTCGGGGTCCTCGTCGCCACCGGCGTCTACCTGCTGCTCAGAGCACGCCTCTATCCGGTGGTGCTGGGTCTCACCCTGCTCTCCTATGCGGTCAATCTCTTCCTGTTCGCCATGGGTCGGTTGCGCACCGGCGTGCCGGCGGTGATCGGCAAGGCTGCCGAGCATGCCGATCCGGTGCCCCAGGCGCTGGTGCTCACCGCCATAGTCATCGGCTTTGCCATGACCGCCTTCGTGGTGGCCCTGTCGCTGCGCGCCCTGGGCGAATTGCGCACCGACCATGTGGATGGCGAGGAGCCGCGCCGATGAACCACCTGATCATCCTGCCCATCCTCGTCCCCCTGTTTACCGGCGGCTTCCTGCTGATGCGCCCACGGCTATCCGCCAGGGCCTCGCGCGGGCTATCGCTGCTCGCCACCTGGACCCTGCTGCCGCTGGCGGTGCTGCTCCTGCAGCGGGCCAGTGGCGGTCAGCTGGAGGTCTACGCCCTGGGCGACTGGGCGGCACCCTTCGGCATCGTCCTGCTGCTGGATCGCCTGGCCGCGCTGATGCTGCTCACCGTGGCGGTGCTGGCCGCTGGCGCGGTGCTCTACGCCTGCCGCGGCGACGATGCCCGCGGCCCGGACTTCCATGCGCTGTTCCAGTTTCAGCTGCTGGGCATCAACGGCGCCTTCCTCACTGGCGACCTGTTCAATCTCTTCGTCTTCTTCGAGATCCTGCTGATCGCCTCCTACGCCCTGCTGGTGCACGGCGCCGGACCGGACCGGATACGCGCCGGCCTGCACTACGTGGTGCTCAACCTGGTGGGCTCGGCACTGTTCCTGATCGGCATCGGCCTGCTCTATGGCCTGCTCGGCACCCTGAACATGGCCGACCTGGGCCTGAGGATCGCCAACGCCGATCCCGAGCGCGCGCCCCTGTTGGCCGCTGCGGGCTTCCTGCTGCTGGTGGTCTTTGGCCTCAAGGGCGCCATCCTGCCGCTGTACTTCTGGCTGCCCAGCGCCTATTCCGCGGCCAGCGCGCCAGTCGCCGCGCTGTTCGCCATCATGACCAAGGTCGGGCTCTACGCCATCGTCCGCGTCTTCCTGCTGGTGTTCGGCGCCGCGGCGGGCCCGCTTGCGCACTATGTGCTGCCCTGGCTCTGGCCGCTGGCGGCGGTCACCCTGGCCGCCGGGGTGTTCGGTGCCCTGGCCGCCCACCACCTCAAGGCGCTGCTCGGCTACCTGGTGGTCATCTCGGTCGGCATGCTGCTCACCGGCGTCGCCCTGGGCAGCGTCGCGGGCCTGGCCGCTGCCTTCTTCTACCTGGTGCACAGCACCTGGATTGCCGGCGCCCTGTTCCTGCTGGCCGACCTCATCGCCCAGCAGCGCGGCCTCCAGGGCGACATCCTCAAAAGCGGGCCCGAGCTGCGTCATCCGCGTCTATTGGGCGGGCTGTTCTTTCTCGGCGCGGTCTCCGTCGCCGGGCTGCCGCCCTTCCCCGGCTTTCTCGGCAAGGTGATGCTCCTGCAGGCCACCGGTACCGCCTGGCCGGCGCTGATCATCTGGCCGGTGGTGCTGCTGGGTGGGCTGGGCATGATCATCGCCCTGTCCCGCGCTGGCACGACGCTGTTCTGGCGCGCCAACAACGTGGCCCTGGAGGTGCGCCTTGATCGCATCCAGCTCGCCGCGACCCTCGGCCTGCTGCTGGGCAGCCCCCTGCTGATGGCTGCGGCGGCTCCGCTGCACGGCTACACCCTGGAGACCGCCCGGCAACTGCTGGATGTCTCCGCCTACTTCGACATCGTCCGGGGGGTTGGCCCATGAAGCGCTGGCTACCGCACCCACTGCTCACCGGGCTGCTGACCCTGGCCTGGCTGCTGCTCAACAACAGCCTGAGCCTGGGCCAGTTGCTGCTGGGTCTGCTGTTCGGCTGGGGGATCCCGCTGCTCTGCCGGGACTTCCTGCTCACCGCCCCGCGCCTGCGGCGTCCTGGCCTGCTGCTGCGCTACATGCTGATGGTGATGTACGACATCGTCGTCGCCAACCTGCACGTCGCCCGCCTGGTGCTGGGCCGCCCCGAGGCCCTCCGGCCGGCCTTCATCGAGGTGCCCATCGACATCGAGGACGAATTCCTCCTCACCCTGCTGGCCTGCGTGGTTTCCCTTACCCCCGGCACTGTGTCCTCTGGCCTCAGCGGCGATCGCAAGACCCTGCTGCTGCACGGGCTGGACGTCGAGGACAAGGAAGCGATGATCCTCCAGGTCAAGACCCGCTATGAAGCCCCGCTCAAGGAGATCTTCGAATGCTCACCTACGTGACCCTGCTGTGCCTGGGGATGATGGGCATAGCAGCCGTACTCAACGTCTATCGGCTGGTCAAGGGCCCCGACATGCCTGATCGGGTACTGGCGCTGGATACGCTCTATATCAACGTCCTGGCGATCATCATCCTGTTCGGGATCTGGCTGGCCACCGACGTCTTCTTCGAAGCGGCGCTGCTCATTGCCGTGACCGGCTTCGTCGGCACCGTGGCGCTGGGCAAGCATATGCTCCATGGCGAAATCATCGACTGACGTAGGAGCTACCCCATGCCCTTCTGGCTCGAACTCCTGATCTGCGTCCTGCTGCTCATCGGCAGCAGCTTCGCCCTCATCGGCGCCATCGGCCTGTACCGGCTGCCGGACTTCTTCATGCGCCTGCATGGCCCGACCAAGGCCACCACCCTGGGCGTGGGCAGCACCATCATCGCCTCCATGCTGTTCTTCAGCGTCCAGGGCGATGGCCTGAGCCTGCACGAACTGCTGATCGCCCTGTTCATCTTCATCACCGCGCCAGTCAGCGCCCACATGCTGGCGCGCGCCGCCATCCAGCAGAAGGTCAAGCAGGTGCAGCGCACCGACGGCCAGCCGTGGCGCTGAGCTAGGCTCGACAACTCGCCACCGCGGGGCTGGCGAGCCGCTGGCGGTCCTAGCGACCGCCGCTGACCTTACTGAAGTCCTGGCGACCGAAGGGATTGGGCTGATAGCCCTCGACAGTGGTCTTGGCCAGTACCGTCACCGTCGGATGGGCCAACGGCAGCCACAGCGCCTGATCGTGGATGATGCGCTGCGCCTGGTGGTACACCGTGGCCCGGGCCATCTGGTCGGCCAGGGTCTTGCCCTTGCTGATGGCGCCATCCAGGGTCTTGTCGCAATAGCGCGCGAAATTCAGCCCCGATTGCACCGAGGCGCAGGAGAATTGCGGCGTCAGGTAGTTGTCCGGATCACCGTTGTCCCCGGCCCAGCCCATGAACAGCAGATCGTGCTCGCCGGTCTTGGCGCGGCGGATCAACTCGCCCCACTCGATCACCTGGATCTGCGCATCGACACCGATCTTCTTCAGGTCGGCCTGCAGCATCTGGGCGCCCAGTTGCGGATTGGGATTGAGCAGGCTGCCGCTGGGTCGCGTCCAGATGGTGGTCTTGAAGCCATCCTTGACGCCCGCCTGGGCCAGCAGGGCCTTGGCCTTGGCCGGATCATAGGGATAGGCCGGCACATCCTTGGCGTAGCCCCAGGTGGTGGGCGGATAGATGTTGTCGGCGGCCACCGCGGTGTCCTGGAACACCGCCTTGAGATAGCTCTGCTTGTCGAAGGCCAGGTTGATGGCCTGGCGCACCTTGATGTTGTCCAGCGGCGGATGGGTGGTGTTGATGCCGACGAAGGCGGTCATGAAGGCCGGCGTCTGCAGCACCTGCAGGCTCTTGTCTTCCCGGGCGCTCTGCAGATCCTGGGGCTTGGGCGATAGGGCGACCTGGCACTCGCCACGCTTGAGCCGCTGCAGCCGTACCGCCGAGTCCGGGGTGATGGCGTAGATCAGGCCATCCAGCTTGGGCTTGCCGGCGAAATAGTCCGGATTGGCGGCATAGCGCACCACGGCGTCCTTCTGGTAGCGCTTGAAGACGAAGGGCCCGGTACCGATGGGCTCGTCATTGAGCTGAGCGGTCTTTCCGGCCTTGAGCAGCTGGTCGGCGTATTCGGCGGAGTAGATGGAGGCGAAGCCCATGCTCAGGGTCGGCAGGAAGGTGGCGTCCGGGCTGTTGAGCACGATGCGCACGCCGAGATCGCTGGTCTTTTCCACGCTCTTGATCAGCTTGGGCCACTGCATCGACTGGGCATGGGGGTAACCGCTCTTGGCCACCGCATGCCAGGGATGATCCTTGTCCAGCATGCGCTGGAAGCTGAACACCACGTCATCGGCCGTCAGGGTGCGGCTGGGGGTGAAGTAGTCGGTATGGTGAAACTTCACGTCCGGGCGCAGGGCGAAGTCGTAGGTCAGGCCATCGTTGGACACCGTCCAGCTTTGCGCCAGGCTCGGTACCAGCTTGCCTTCGCCAGCGTCGTACTCCACCAGCCGATTCATCAGCACATCAGCCGAGGCGTTGGTGGTGGTCAGGGAGTTGTATTGCACCACGTCGAATCCATCCGGACTGGCTTCGGTGCAGACGCTGAGCGTGGCGGCCTGAGCCAGCAGGGGCGCGAAGAGCAGAGGCAAGGCGGCGAAACGCATGGACGATTCCTTGTAGATCCGAGGTGGGCAGACGGTAAGCGCCTGACTGACAGCGGCCAAAGGAGCGCTGCGGGCGGTCGTCTGGCGGACGTGGATGGCGTGTGTTGTTCGTTCTAAACTAGACCACCCGTCCGTCTGTCACAATGCTTCTGACCGACGAACGGTTGACATTCCGGCCAGGCCCACACGGTGCGGGGTTCGCAGGCATTTCATCCGTCGCCCCACCTTGTTATCCCAGGGTGCTTCTGGTATAAAACAGCGCTCTTTTTTCGGGGTATGGCCGCTTCAGGTCCCCGGCATTTGCCGGCTCTCCCCGTCAAAACAGGAATCAATACAGTTACAAGCGGCCAACCCATGCCGGGTTTGGCATGAGGTTTATGAGGGCTGAGCCATGTCGAGAGTTTGCCAAGTAACCGGTAAGGGTCCGATTACTGGGAACAACGTTTCCCACGCTAACAACAAAACCCGTCGTCGTTTCCTGCCGAACCTGCAGCATCACCGTTTCTGGGTAGAATCCGAGAAGCGCTTCGTGCGTCTGCGCGTTTCTGCCAAGGGCATGCGTATCATCGACAAGCGCGGTATCGAAACCGTCCTGTCCGAGCTGCGTAGCCGCGGCGAAAAATTCTAAGGGGATTCGTCATGCGTGAATTGATCCGTTTGATTTCCAGTGCCGGTACCGGTCACTTCTACACCACTGACAAGAACAAGCGCACCAAGCCCGAAAAGATCGAAATCAAGAAATTCGATCCGGTCGTGCGCAAGCATGTCATGTACAAGGAAGGCAAGATCAAGTAATTGATCGCCCCTTGAACAAGAAACCCGCCTCGGCGGGTTTTTTGTTGCCTGGAGCTGCCCTATCGACAGGCAGCCTTCCCCAGGGAATGGAGCAGAAAATCGGCACGCTCAGGCACACCCGTTTTCGGTAACAACGAAACTTGATAACCCAAGGCAGGATAGGCCTGCTCAAGCGTTTCAAACTCGGCCACCGCATCAGCGAACGTATGACGTCGCGCATCATCCTGCACGTAGATCTCTGGCCAAGGCGGCACCAGAAACACCTGTGGATAATAAGGATGGGCTCGTAGCAGCTCGGTCAAATCTTCTTCAGGCCTCAGGATGCTTAGGCCGACCGCCGCATCGATCAGCCCCCGATCGAAAAACACCCAACCGTTGTGGTCAAAGGCGCGAGTGTAGTCATCTAGAGCCACGTCCAACGCCTTACGAAGAAAATGCTCAAGATCGACCCAGGGTAGTGCCTGACCCCCGACCTGCTCCTCCAAGGCAACGACACGGCGGCCAGGCTCATCGCAGACCGCATGACCTCGCCGCCGAAGCTCGACCAATAGCGTCGATTTACCTCCACCTGAACAGCCGGAAATCACGACGAACCGACTCACTCTGACTCCCCGGTACAAGCTGACCGACGCCTACTTGGCAAGCGGTACCCGACCAAGTAATGCGCCTTAATCATGCTTGCAAGGAAGTCACTTGAACTGACCGGTCAGCTCGCGCAGGGCGGCTTCGGCACCGAGGATCTTCTGCATGCACTCCCGCGCCTTGGTCGGATCTATGTTCAGCCGCGTATAGAGATCGTCGGGAATGGCCTGGGCCGGGCCGTTGCCGATGCCTTCGCCACGCAGCAGCTGCACCGCGAGAAAGATCAGGTTGGGATAGACCGCCTGCTCGCCGCGATACTCGGGATCACCCTGGAAGCGCAGCGCAGTGACCACCTCTTCGGGCATCTCCCAACAGCGCATCAGGGCGGCGCCGATCTGCTCGCGGGTGATGCCCAGCAGGTGATGCTCGATCACCTGGTGATCCAGCTGGCGGTTGGCCTCCAGATGGCGGCAGATCAGCGTGAAGTGCGGCGGAAAGACGTGGGCCAGCACCAGGTAGCCGAAGTTGTGCAGCAGCCCGCCCAGATAGGCCAGGCCCATTTCCGGCCGCTCTGCTCGCGGCATGGCGCGCGCCAGGCCCTCGATCAGGGCAGCGGTGTAGATGGCCTGCTTCCAGTAGGGGGTTTCCTGCTCGGCCTGATCGCTGGGCAGGCTGAGGGTCTTGCCCAGGGCCAGGCCGAGAGCCAGGTTGATCACCAGATCGAAGCCCAGCACCCGTACGATGGCGTCCTCCACCGAGCGGATCTTGCCGGGCGCGGCATAGTAGGGCGATGCCGCCCAGCTGATCACCTGGGCGGCCAGGGCCGGATCGGTCTCCACCACGTTGGCCAGGTCGTCCACCGTGGCATCGGGATCGACCCGCAGCTTGATGACCTTTTCCGCAGTCTTGGACAGCGGCGGGATTTCCAGGGTCTCGTCCAGGCGCTGGCGGATACGCCGCGCGGTAAAGGCGGTGGCCGCATGGAGGATTTCCGCCTGGTCGCGTTCCGGCTGGCGCAGGTTCGGCTGGATGCCGGCGGCCGGAATACCGAAGCTGCCCGCGGTCGCCTGGCTCAGCAGACGGCGATAGTCAGACGTTTCCACTTCGAGCAGCAGCGAGTGCTCGCCGGACTCCAGCAGCAGACGCGGCGCCTCCAGCAGACGCTCGTCATACAGGCAGGGGGAATTGGTCAGAGACGGCAGCCCTGGCAGGACATCCAGCTCATAACGCTCCAGGGTGCGCGCCAGACGATCCGGTGCCACCACCGTCAGCTGGCGACCGGTGAACTCCACCAGCCGGCGCAGATCCAGCAGCTGATCCTCGGGCAGAAGTACCAGCAACATGCCGACGCTGTCGCTGAGCAGCACCGTGTGCACCCGGTTCGCCTGCGGCTGACGCGCCGTCGCCGACACCGGCCGATAGGCCAGGCTCAATTGGGCGAGCAGTTGCTGGATCGAAGAGGGGACTTCGGGAAGGGGCGAAGCGAGCGCTACATCGGTCATGGCATATTCATCCTCACGTACGCCCTGGAGTATAACCATTCGGCTCCGTAGGTAGCGTCGTCTGTATAAGCTTTGTCAAACCTGCCCGTATTGCTGTCCGTGGCGCAGCCAGCGCTCCAGTAGTGGGCCGGCATGACTCGGCCAGCGCGCGAGCAGTTCCTGGGCCGCATCGCGTACCGCCGGCAGCCAGTGGGCATCGCGCATCAGATCGGCCACCTTGAATTGCAACAGGCCGGTCTGGCGGGTGCCGAGCATCTCGCCAGGGCCACGCAATTCCAGGTCCTTCTCGGCGATGATGAAGCCGTCGTTGGTCTCGCGCATGATGGCCAGGCGTTCGCGACCGATTTGCGACAGCGGGGGATGGAACAGCAGCACGCAATGGCTGACCGCACTGCCCCGCCCGACCCGGCCACGCAACTGGTGCAGCTGGGCCAGGCCCAGGCGCTCGGGATTCTCGATGATCATCAGGCTGGCGTTGGGCACGTCCACGCCCACCTCGATCACCGTGGTAGCCACCAGCAGCTGCAGATTGCCGGCCTTGAACTCGGCCATCACCGCGGCCTTTTCCGCCGGCTTCATGCGCCCGTGGATCAACCCCACGTGCAGTTCGGCCAAGGCCAGCTGCAATTCCTCGTAGGTGGTCTCGGCCGCCTGGCAGGTGAGCTCCTCGGATTCCTCGATCAGGGTGCAGACCCAGTAGGCCTGGCGCCCCTCATGGCAGGCGGCGCGGACCCGCTCCACCACTTCCTCGCGGCGGCTGTCGGTCACGCTCACGGTGTTGACCGGCGTTCGCCCGGGTGGCAATTCGTCAAGCACCGAGGTATCCAGATCGGCATAGGCGCTCATGGCCAGGGTGCGCGGGATGGGCGTGGCGGTCATGATCAGCTGATGCGGCGCCAGGCGGCCATCGACACCCTTCTGGCGCAGCGCCAGACGCTGCTGCACGCCGAAGCGGTGCTGTTCGTCGATCACCACCAGCGCCAGCCGAGCGAAGCGCACCTCCTCCTGGAACAGCGCATGGGTGCCCACCACCATGGGTGCCCCGGCGGCGATGCGTTCCAGCGAGCTGACGCGGGCCTTGCCCTTGAGCTTGCCGGCCATCCAGGCCACCTCGATGTCCAGGGCAGCGAACCAGCGCTGGAAGTTGAGGAAGTGCTGCTCGGCGAGGATTTCGGTGGGCGCCATCAGGGCCACCTGATAGCCGGCCTCGATGGCCTGCAAGGCGGCCAGGGCCGCCACTACCGTCTTGCCCGCGCCCACATCGCCCTGCACCAGCCGCAGCATGGGTTCGGCCTGGGCCAGGTCGTAGGCGATCTCGCGCCCGACGCGCTGCTGGGCACCGGTAGGTGTGAAGCCAAGGTTATCCAGATACAGCTGCGGCAGCCGGCGGGCGGCTGGCAGGGGCACCGCGCGCTGGGCGCGCAGGGTTTCGCGCAGTCGCTGCAACGACAGCTGATGGGTCAGTAATTCCTCGAAGACCAGCCGCTCCTGGGCCCAGTGACGGCCCTCGGCCAGCTCTTCCAGATCCGCATCCGGCGGCGGCCGGTGCAGATAGCGCAAGGCATCGGCCAGCGGCCCCAGGCGATAGTGCTCGGCCATCTCCGGCGGCAGCCAGTCCGGCAGGGACTCGGGCCCCAGCCGCTCCAGGGCCTGGGCGCTGAGCTGGCGCAGGCGCAGCTGGGTGAGGCCTTCGGTGGTCGGATAGATGGGCGTCAGCGTCTGCTCGACCGGGGCGGGCGCGCTTTCGTCCTGGGCGCGGTATTCGGGGTGGTAGATCTCCAGGCCGGAGGCACCGGGACGCACCTCGCCATAGCAGCGCAGCAGGGTGCCGCGGGCCATGCCATCCTTTTGCGCCTGGCTGAAGTGGAAGAATCTCAGCGAAAGGGTACCGCTGCCATCCTGCAGCCGCACCAGCAGGCTGCGCCGCCGTCCCATGAGCACTTCAGCGGAGGCGACCATGCCTTCCACCACGGCGTCCTGGCCAGGCCGCAGGGCGCCGATGGGTACGATGCGGGTACGGTCCTGATAGCGCAGCGGCAGGTGGAAGAGCACGTCCTGCAGGGTTTCCAGGCCCACCCGTGCGAGCTTTTCCTGCAGGGCCGCGCCTACCCCCTTGAGCGCGGTGACCGGCGTCGCGGCCAGTTCGCTCATGCGGGCTGCACGATGCCCTTGGCTTCGGGGCGGGCCACGGAGCACAACCGCACCGAATCGGCCAGCACCTCGATGGCCTTGGGCCGTGGGAAACTGGCACGCCAGGCGATGGCCACGGTGCGATAGGGCACCGGCCGCTCGAAGGGCCGCACCTCGATGATCCCAGGCGCATAGTGGTGACTTTCCACCGCCGAGAACGGCAGTACCGAGACGCCCAGGCCCGAGGCCACCATGTGGCGGATGGTTTCCAGGGACGAGGACTCCACCGTGGAATTCTTGTTTTCCTCGTGCTTGCGCACCGTCGGACAGGCTTCGAGGACCTGGTCGCGGAAGCAGTGACCTTCACCCAGCAGCAGCAGGCTCTTGTCGCTGAGCTGGTTCTGCGGGATGGTCTTGAGCTTGGTCCAGGGGTGACGCGCCGGCATCATCACGTAGAAGGGCTCGTCATACAGCGGCAGGGTCAGGACGTCCGGCTCGTTGAACGGCAGGGCGAGGATGATGGCGTCCAGTTCACCGGTGCGCAGCTTGTCGCGCAGTATATGAGTGAAGTTTTCCTCGATGTACAACGGCATCTCCGGCGCCACCCGGTTGAGTTGCGGAATGAGATGCGGAAAGAGATAGGGGCCGATGGTATAGATGGCGCCGATCTTCAGCGGTGCCGTGAGCTGGTTCTTGCCGGCCTGGGCCAGCTCGCGGATACCCTGCGCCTGCTCCAGCACCTTTTGCGCCTGGGCGACGATGCCCTCACCGGTGGGGGTGAGGCGCACGGCACTCTTGCTGCGCTCGAAGATCAGAATGCCCAGCTCGTCCTCAAGCTTCTTGACGCCGACCGACAGCGTCGGCTGGCTGACGTGGCAACGCTCGGCGGCTCGGCCAAAGTGCTGTTCCTGGGCGAGCGTGACGATATAGCGCAGTTCAGTCAGGGTCATAGTCAAATTCCATGGGTTGCCGGTCAATCTTAGCGGCTGTCTCTATCAACGGCCACCCAAGACGGGCAGGTGCCCGGCCTATCCGGTTGGACCTCGCCCAGGCTCAGGCTACCCTGGCCGTCTGTCCAGGCCTTTGCAGAAGGAAACACCGATGAGCACCATCCTGATCGCCGGTTGTGGCGATGTCGGCAGCCGCCTTGGCCTGCAACTGGTGGCCCAGGGTCACCGCGTCTTCGGCCTCAGGCGCAATGTCGCCGCCCTGCCCGCCACCCTGCTGCCCGTGGCGGGCGACCTGGCCGAGGTCCAGCCACCCGCGGACTGGCCCCGCGAGCCCCTGGATCAGGTGGTCTATGCCACCGCCGCGACCCACCATGACGAAGCCGGCTACCGCGCCGCCTATGTCGATGGCCTGCGCCACCTGCTGGGCTGGCTGGCCGCCTGCGGCCAACGCCCACGGCGCCTGTTGTTCGTCTCCAGCAGCGGGGTCTACGCCCAGCAGGACGGCGCCTGGGTCGACGAGACCGCCCCCGCCGAACCCGAGCGTTTTTCCGGACGCCTCCTGCGCGAGGCGGAAGAGGTGGCGCTCGGCAGTGGCATCCCTGCCAGCGTGGTGCGCTTGACGGGCATCTATGGCCCGGGACGCGAAGCGCTGCTGCGGCAGGTCCGCGAGGGCTCCCGGGTGACCCGCGAGCCGCCGCTGTATGGCAATCGCATCCATGTCGAGGACGCCGCCGGCCTGCTGGCGTTGCTGTTGCAGCGTGATCGTGAAGGGGTCGCCCTGGATGATCTCTACCTGGGCGTGGACGACGATCCGGCGCCGCTGGACGAGGTGGTCGACTGGCTACGCGCCCGCCTGGGCATCACCACCTGGTCGGACGACGCTCAGCTGCGCCGCGCCGGCAGCAAGAGATGCAGCAATGCCCGCGCCAGGGCGCTGGGCTGGACGCCCCGCTACCCCAGCTATCGCGAAGGCTATGCGGCCATTCTCGACCGCTGAAACGACAGAGCCCGACACAAGGCCGGGCTCCGTTCTCAGCTAGCTAGCCACTCAGTCACGCAGGGCTTGACCACGCGTGGCCTGAGGACGCTCCTCGACCTTGGCGGTGCTCTTCAGGTGCGGCAGGGCGGCCCAGTAGGCGGCGCCCTTCTCGGCATCGTAGAGGCCTTCCCACTTGGCGATGACCAGGGCGGCCAGGGCGTTGCCGATCACGTTCAGGGCGGTGCGCGCCATGTCCATGATGCGGTCCACGCCGGCGATGAAGGCCAGCCCTTCCAGCGGAATGCCGACGCTGCCCAGGGTGGCCAGCAGCACCACGAAGGAGACCCCCGGCACACCGGCGATGCCCTTGGAGGTGACCATCAGGGTCAGCACCAGCAGCAGCTGCTGGCTCAGCGACAGGTCGATGCCATAGAGCTGGGCGATGAACAGCGCCGCGATGCTCTGGTAGAGCGTGGAACCGTCGAGGTTGAAGGAGTAGCCGGTGGGTACCACGAAGCTGGTGATGGCCTTGGGCGCGCCATAGGCCTCCATCTTCTCGATGATGCGCGGCAGTACGGTTTCCGAGCTGGCGGTGGAATAGGCCAGGATCAGCTCGTCCTTGAGGATGCGGATGATGCGGAAGATCGAGAAGCCGAACAGCTTGGCCACCAGGCCCAGCACGCCGAGGGCGAAGAAGCCGATGGCCACGTAGACCAGCACCACCAGCTTGGCCAGCGGCAGCAGGGAAGCGAAGCCGAAGTTGGCCACGGTCACCGCGATCAGGGCGAAGACGCCGATGGGAGCGTAGTTCATGATCATGTGGGTGACCTTGAACATGGCTTCGGAAATGCCCTGGAAGACGCGTACCACCGGCTCGCGGGTGGCTTCCGGCAGAGCGCCCAGGCCCAGACCGAACATCACGGCGAAGAAGATGATCGGCAGCATCTCGCCGCGGGCGACGGCGGCGAAGACGTTGGACGGGATCAGGTTGAGGATGGTCGCGATGAAGGCGTGGTCATGCTGCACTTCCGCGGTGGTCTTCTGGTACTGGGAGATGTCGGTGGTGCCCAGGGTGCTCATGTCGATGCCGGCACCGGGTTGCACGCTGTCGGCGAAGAACAGGCCGACGACGATGGCCAGGGTGGTGACGATCTCGAAGTAGAGGATGGTCTTGAGGCCGATACGACCGAGCTTCTTGGAGTCGCCGACGCCGGCGATGCCGACCACCAGGGTGGCGATGACGATGGGCACCACGATCATCTTGATCAGCCGGATGAAGATGTCGCCGGCCGGCTTGAGAACGTTCGAGATCCACCAGGCCTTCTCGGCGCTGAAGTGATTGAGCAGTGCGCCGACGGCGATCCCCAGCACGAGGCCGATGAGAATCTGCCATGCGAGGCTGAGCTTGGGCTTGGTCATGTACCGACACCTTTGTTCTATTTGGATGGAGTTCGGGACGAACGTCACCGCGCCGGATCGTGATGCGCAATGCGCATGCAACGCCAACAGGGAGGGTGCGTTCAGGCTGCGGAAACGGTGCTCGAAAAGGACGAGGAGCACCAAGGCGTCACACTTTTGCCAGAGGGTAACGGGGTATGTCTAATGCCGCTGTCGCCTGCCCTATGCCGTTCCGGCATGAGGTGTCCCGAAAGGGCCGCGCAGCATACAGGCACTGGCGCCTTGCACGCCAGGCATACGGAGGCGCCGCTCATCGCGGCGCCCCGTGATCGTCAGCCGTTGAAGGTGGAAGGGTCCGGGCCCAGCCGCTTGTCCTGATTCAGCCCGGCGATCTGCCGCAGGTCCTCGTCGTCCAGGGCGAAGTCGAAGATCTGCATGTTTTCTTCGATGCGCTTGGGCGTCTTGGATTTGGGGAAGATGATATTGCCGAGCTGGATGTGCCAACGCAGCACCACCTGGGCTGGCGTCTTGCCATGCTTGGTCGCCAGCTGTTGCAGGATCGGGCTGCCCAGCAGCTCGCCGCCCTGGGCCAGCGGACTCCAGGCTTCGGTGGCGATGCCCTTGTAGGTGTTGAAGTCGCGCAGCTCCTGCTGTTGCAGCAGCGGATGGCACTCGATCTGGTTGACCACCGGCACCACGCCGGTCTCGGTCAGCAGGGTCTCGATGTCGGCCTGACGGAAGTTGGAGACGCCAATGGACTTCACCCGGCCCTGGTTGCGCAATTCGATCAAGGCCTTCCAGCTGTCGAGGAACAGGCCCTTTTCCGGCAGCGGCCAGTGGATCAGGTAGAGGTCGACATGCTCCAGCCCCAGCTTGGCGAGGCTTGTGTCGAAGGCACGCAGAGCGCTGTCGTAGCCCTGGTCGGCATTCCACAGCTTGGTGGTGATGAACAGCTCATCGCGCGGCAGACCAGCCTGAGCGATGGCCTGGCCGACGCCCTCCTCGTTGCCGTAGATGGCCGCGGTATCAATGTGGCGATAGCCCAGGTCGAGGGCCGTCTTGACCACCTGGGCGGTCTCGTCGGCCGGGGTCTGCCAGACCCCCAGGCCGAACTGCGGGATATGGTGACCGTCGTTGAGCTGAAGACGGGTGATCGCGGACATGCGTCGCTCCTCTGGAATGGATGGTGTCAGAGGTGTGACTGGTGGCGGTGGCCTTTTGCTCCCGATCAGTCGAGGCGCATGGCCTCGGGCACGCTGTAGCTTTCCACCCAGCCCAGCATGGTATGGCCATCCTGCTGCAGCTCGATGCGCTTCCAGCGCTGGAAGGAACGGGTCTCGATCACCCGCACTTGGGTATCACCGGAGAGACGGACGAGGGTGTTGCGCGCGCGCTCACGACTGCGGTCGTAAACGAAGGGCCACTTGAGGACATCGACCGGGCCGCGCAGCAGCCAGCCCTGTCCCTCTTCGGCGAAGCGAAAGGACACGCCGCCCTCGGCGCGAGCGGCGGTACTGCCGAGCAGCAGCAAGGACGCCACGAGCAGCGCGGGAACGATACGGCGAAGGGTCGAAAGGACATTCGGGGTCATGCTGGCCTCGTCTGTAGCACCAAAAAAAACAGCGCCCGAACCGGACGCTGCGAGGATAGACCCCTTGGTGTGGCAAACGACTGCAGGGTTTGCCCAGGAATGCCAAATGGCCAGCATTCCCGGACAAAACCCTTAGCGCGATGCTCAGGCCGCGCTGAACAGCTTGTGCGGATCGATGACGAATTTCTTCGGTACGCCCGAATCGAATTCGCTGTAGCCGCGGGGTGCCTCGTCCAGGGTGATCACCTGCACGCCGACGATGTCGGCGATCTTGATGCGATCCCACATGATCGCCTGCATCAGCTGGCGGTTGTACTTCATCACCGGGGTCTGGCCGGTATGGAAGCTGTGGGACTTGGCCCAGCCCAGACCGAAGCGGATGCTCAGGGCACCCTCCTTGGCCGCGGAATCCACCGCACCCGGGTCGTCGGTCACGTACAGGCCGGGGATGCCGATCTTGCCGGCTACGCGCACGACGCCCATCAGCGAGTTCAGCACCGTGGCCGGGGCCTCGCTCTTGGCGCCTTCGTGACCATGGCCACGGGCCTCGAAGCCTACGGCATCGACGGCGCAATCCACTTCCGGCGTACCCAGCAACGCAGCGATCTGCTCGTGCAGCGGGGTGTCCTGGGACAGGTCGGCGATCTCGAAGCCCTGGGCCTTGGCATGGGCCAGGCGCACCGGGTTGACGTCGCCGACGATGACCACCGCGGCGCCCAGCAAGCGGGCCGAGGCGGCAGCCGCCAGACCCACGGGGCCGGCACCAGCAACATAGACGCTGGTGCCCGGGCCAACGCCGGCGGTGACGGCGCCGTGGTAGCCGGTAGGCAGGATGTCGGACAGGCAGGTGAGGTCACGGATCTTTTCCATGGCCGCATCGCGATTCGGCAATCTGAGCAGGTTGAAGTCGGCGTAGGGGACCAGCACGTATTCGGCCTGGCCACCGACCCAGCCGCCCATGTCGACGTAGCCATAGGCGCCACCGGCGCGCGACGGGTTGACGGTCAGGCAGACCCCGGTGTCCTGCTCCTTGCAGGTGCGGCAGCGGCCGCACGCGACGTTGAAGGGCACCGAGACCAGGTCGCCGACCTTGAGGGTTTCGACGTCACGGCCCGCTTCGATGACTTCGCCGGTGATCTCGTGGCCGAGCACCAGGCCTTCGGGTGCGGTGGTCCGGCCGCGCACCATGTGCTGGTCGGAACCACAGATGTTGGTGGATACCACGCGCAGGATCACGCCGTGGTCGATACGCTTGCCCTGCGGGGTTTCCATCTTCGGATAGGGGATGGTCTGAACCTCGACCTTGCCCGCGCCCAGATAGACGACGCCACGATTACCGGACATGTTGCACCTCGCTGTTGTTGTTGGACTGGCTCTAGGGGTTCGAGCCTAGTCCTCGCGAAGCGCGGCGTCTGTGGGGATGGCGTTTTTGACCATGCCGAGGTCGCCCTGATGGGTCGTCTTGGCGAACCCGTTCACGCCGCCGGAGCGGACGGCGTGAACGGCCCGGGTCAGGCGGGCGCGAGTGCGGCGGCGCGGCGCTCGCGGCTGAGCAGGTAGAAACCGATGCCTACCCCCAGCAGTGCCAGCCCCATGACGTACCAGGCCGGACCCAGCGGATGCTCCTTGAGCATCAGGGTGACGACCATGGGCGTCAGGCCGCCAAAGATGGCGTAGGCGACGTTGTAGGAGAAGGACAGGCCCGAGAAGCGCACCTTGGGCGGGAAGGCCAGCACCATCACCCGCGGCACGCCGCCGATGACACCGACCGCTGCGCCGGCCAGCGCATAGAGCGGGAACAGCCACTCCGGATGGACCTTCAGACCGGCATAGAGCGCCCAGCTGGCCACCGCCAGGATCAGGCCGCCGACGATGAACACCGGGCCGCTGCCGAAGCGATCGGACAGGGCGCCGGAGAGGATGCAGCCCAGGGTCAGGAAGACGATGGCCAGGCTGTTGGCCTTGAGCGCCAGGGCGGCGGAGAAACCGTACTGGGTCTGCAGCAGGGTCGGGGTCATGAGGATGACCACCACGATGCCGGCGGTGAGCATCCAGGTCAGCAGCATGGACAAGATCACACTGCTGCGATGGTCGCGCAGCACCGCCTTGAGCGGTACTTCCTCGGCCAGCGACTTGTGGATCGCCAGTTCGGCGAACACCGGCGTCTCGTGCAGCCAGCGGCGCAGGTAGACCGAGAACAGGCCAAAGACACCGCCGATGATGAAGGGGAAACGCCAGGCGTAGTCGGCCACTTCCACCGGGGTGAAGACGGTATTGATCAGGGTCGCCATCAGCGACCCGAGCAGGATGCCGAAGGTGAGGCCGGCGGTCAGGGTGCCGCAGGCATAGCCGACGTGCTTGCCGGGCACATGCTCGGAGACGAACACCCAGGCGCCGGGCACCTCGCCGCCGATGGCCGCCCCCTGGATGATGCGCAGCACCAGCAGCAGGATGGGCGCGGCCACGCCGATCTGGGCGTAGGTGGGCATCAGGCCCATGCCCAGGGTGGGCAGCGCCATCATGAAGATGCTCAGGGTGAACATCTTCTTGCGCCCGAGCAGGTCGCCGAAGTGGGCCATGATGATGCCGCCCAGCGGTCGCGCCAGGTAGCCCGCGGCGAAGATGCCGAAGGTCTGCATCTGCCGCAGCCAGTCGGGCATGTCGACGGGAAAGAACAGCTTCCCCACCACCGCGGCGAAGAAGACGAAGATGACGAAGTCGTAGAACTCCAGCGCGCCACCCAGGGCGGACAGCGAGAGGGTCTTGTAGTCGTTGCGGCCCAGAGGGCGCGACGTGAGCGGCGCGGAGGCGGATTGCAGTTTCATCGATGATCCCGGACAAGAGAGGAGCGCAAAGGAAATTCGGCCTCTGGCATCCTTCCGGGTGTAGCGGACAAGACGCGGCCCCGAGTGACCCTCCGCCTTGGGGCGGCTGGCAGGGATCGGGCGGATCGCCGGATGGGCGCCGGACCTGCACCGCGCCACCTGCGCTCTTGTGGAGCACGGCGGCAGCAGGTCTACCGATCATTACCTGATCATCGGACGTACGCGACCCTCTGGATTGCCTGGCCACGCACGGTGCCCACGATAGCAAATCTGCAAGGAATTTCCGCTATTCATTCAGGCTGTATTCAGCGGCTATCTGACGAGCCATGGCTATGCCTTTCTGGTGCGAAAGCGGTCGAGGCGCTCTGCCCCAAGCGTTATACTGTAGCCCCCTAACGATCTCCTCAAAGAGATTGGCAGCATTCTTGCGTGCGGATGCTGAACGTTACCTACCTATCCGGGCTCCCGAGGGCCCTGTCATGATCGAAGAGCTCGAACAAGAAGATCCCATCCCCCAGGGCGACCTGGCCATGCAGATCACTGCCCTGCCCCGTGAAACCAACGGGTTTGGCGACATCTACGGCGGCTGGCTGGTGGCCCAGATGGACCTGGCCGGCAGCGCCATGGCCAGTCGCCTGGCCGCCGGACGCGTCGCCACGGTGGCCATCGACCGCATGGCCTTCATGACCCCGGTGCCCGTGGGCGCACAGCTCTCCTTCTATACCAACACCCTGGAAGTCGGCCGCAGCTCCATCCAGATCCTCATCGAGGTCTGGAGCGACGATCCGCTGTCCAGCGAGTGGAGCAAGGTGACCGAGGCGGTGTTCGTCTTTGTCGCCATCGACGGCAGTGGCCGCACCCGCCCGTTGCCGGCGCGGCGCTAGAGGCCGCTTGCCGGACCGCTACGGATCCTGGGCGAGCGGCGTCTCGCGCACCTGGGTCGGCCTCCCGTGCCGGATAACCTCGACCTGCTCCAGTGCCTGCCGGACCTCGGCAGCGGTGGCCAGCAAGCGGTATTCGAGGGTGAAATCGCGTGTGCCGCCCGCCTCGATGCGCGGCACCAGCCCCAGCGCCCGCTGCTGGCCGCGGTTGTAGGAAAAGCTGGTACCCGGCTCCAGCCCGGTGACATAGCCCTGGGCCTTGGCATCGGTGTTCTTCCACAGGGTAAAGACCGGCAGTTCCCGCACGTTGAATGCCAGCGCCACCCCCTGATGAGCACTGCGATCGTGCAGCACCGCCAGGCTACGCCCCTGATCGTCGCCCCAGGGATAGAGGTTGTAGACCGTCTCGCCATAGCCCGGCGTGGGCGCGCGATAGGTCTGCCACTCGCCCAGTTCCTGCCGTGCACGCGCATCGAAGGGTGACACTTCGCGCACCGGAGCGGCGAATCCTGAGCCCTCGCCGAGCAGCGGCGGACCGAAGTTGCTGTGATAGAGCGCCTGGTACTCGGCGGCGTGCGCCCCCTGATTGGTCAGGCGGTCATGCAGGGTGAAGCCGGTAGCCCCGGCATGGGTGACCAGCTCGGTGTCGATGCGAAAGTTGGCCTGCTTGAAGGCCTCTTCGTGCAGCACGCCCTTGAGGCTGATGCGGTGCGGCGGCTGTTCGTCGATGGTCAGTACCACCTGGCTGGCCGGCAAGTAGCTGGCCCGCCCGTGCAAGGTCAGGAGTTGCCCCTTGTCCATCCCCGGATGGCCGACCCACTCGAAGCCGGCGCGGGCCACCAGTTCGTTGAAGCCCTCCAGCCAGCCGAGTCCATTGCGGCTCTCCAGGTTGACGAAAGCCGGATTGACCACTTCGCGCACCGGTGAATCCCAGCCCAGCCGCAGGGTGCCGGCCTGGGCGCGCAGGACATTCATGCCGCGGGTAGCCACCACGGTGAGCTGCAGGGCGCCGGTATCGATCTCGATCAGCACCGAGCCCTCCTGGCGACCGCCACTCAGGTGATGCACGCCGACCGCGAAGGCCAGTCCATCGCGCAGGCCCAGGCGATCACTGCTGATGCTCCAGTTCTGCACCGGCTTGTCGGGGGCGATAAGGGTGTATTCCCAGGCCGAGGCACTGGCATTTGCAAGGAACAGGAGACAGCCAGACAACAGACGAGCGTGGATCATGGAGTGCCCTAGGCATCGCGGTCGACTTGAGTCTAGACCACCGTGCGCCGGGTTGCAGACCCTGCTTCCGCGCCGGCCAAGGGGCTGAGACCGGCTTGCCCTGTATAGGTTTGTTCAGCGAAATCAAAGGAATGGGTAAAGACAACCTTTACCATTCAAACACCTGTTCGGTACTTGCCAGGGCAGCGATTTTTGCCGAGGATCGACTCGTCTCTACCACGGAGTGGACTCCATGAAACCTTCAGCCCTGTTCTTGTTGCTTGCCCTGGCAGGCGTTGCCCCGGCCTATGCGGGCAATACCGAAGCCGGACTCGGCGGCGCCGTGGGTGGTGTGCTTGGTACCCTGGTCGGCCAGCAGGTCGGCGGCAGTACCGGTGCGGCCATCGGTGCCGGCGTGGGTGGTGCAGCAGGTGGTGTACTGGGCGCGGACCGTCGCAATCGTACCGAGGCCGCCATCGGCGGTGGCCTGGGCGCTGCGGGCGGCAACGTGATCGGCAATCGGGTCGGTGGCAGCACCGGGGGCCTGGTCGGCGCGGCCCTGGGTGGCGGTGCCGGCAGTGCCCTGGGTAATAACCTGGGCGACAGCGGTCGCGACGACCGTCGCTATCGCGACCATCCCGGCAAGGGCTGGAAGCACGCCAAGCACAGACACAAGCATTGGCACCGCTAATGAAAACGCCCGGCAGAGCCGGGCGTTTTCTTTTGCGCTAGAGGCTACTGGCCGAGGTCGCGTAGGCGCTTGCCCTGCATCAGATTGCGTTCGATGCGCTCCAGGGTGACGCCCTTGGTTTCCGGCACCAGCAGGAATACCAGGAAGATGAACACCACGTTCAGACCGGCATAGATCCAGAAGGTGGTGCCCTGCCCCAGGGTGCCCAGCATGGTCAGGAAGGTGGCGCCGACGATCATGTTGGCGATCCAGTTGGTAAAGGTGGAGCAGCCGATGCCGAAGTCGCGGCCCTTGAGCGGCTGCACTTCCGAGCACAGGGTCCAGATCAGCGGACCGGCCGACATGGCGAAGCCGACGATGAAGATCAGCAACATGACCACGGTGAAGGTCTGCTGGCCATGGCTCAGGTTACCGGCGCCCAGCATGCTGCCGACCACGCCCAGGCCCACGGCCATGACCACGAAACCGGTATAGAGGATGGGTTTACGGCCCCACTTGTCGACCAGGAAGATGGCGATGAAGGTGGCCAGCACGTTGGTCAGGCCGACCGCGGCGGTAAACCACATCTGGGCGGCGGTATCGTAGCCCATGCCTTCGAAGATGCGCGGCGCGTAGTACATCACCACGTTCATGCCGGTGAACTGCTGCACCACCTGCAGGAGCACGCCCAGGCCCACCGAGCGGCGGAAGTTGGCGTTTTCCTTGAACAGCGACCAGCCCTTCTGCGGCACCTTGAGCTGCTCTTCGATTTCCGCGACTTCCTGCTGGATGACCTTTTCGTCACCGCGCAGCTTGTGCAGGACCTTGATGGCTTCCTCGCGGCGACCCGCCATGATCAGCCAGCGCGGACTGTCGGGCAGCGCGAAGACGCCGATCAGGAACAGTACGCCGGGAATGGCGATGATGCCGAGCATCCACCGCCAGGCCTCGTAGTAGCTGAAGGCGGTGTTGGACAGGAAGGCGAGCAGGATGCCGGCGGTGATCATCAGCTGGTACAGCGAGATCATCGAGCCGCGGATGTTTTCCGGAGCGACTTCGGCCAGGTACAGCGGCGCGGTAAAGGAGGCGATACCGATGGCCAGGCCGAGCAGGAAGCGGGCAAAGATCAGCATGGTCGGCGAGGTGGCCAGGCCACAGAGCACCGAGCCCACGACGAACAGCACGGCGCCCAGCATCAGCGACTTCTTGCGGCCCAGCTTGGCCGACAGCGAGCCTGCGCCCAGGGCACCCAGGGCAGCGCCGGCCATCATGCTGGAGACGATCCACTCGATCATCTGATCGGAGATCTGGAATTCCTGCTGGATGAATTTGGTGGCGCCGGAAATGACGCCGATGTCGAGGCCGAACATCAGACCGGCCAGGGCGGCCATCAGACAGGCGAAGATCGCCTTGGGCTGGGCCTTTTCGGTGACGTGACCGTCGGCGTTGGTTGTGGTGTTGCTCATGACTGAGGCTCCTCGCTCGCCTTGTGGGCGATCTTGTTGTCGCGGGTCGTTCCGTATCCGCTTGTTACAGACCTGTCTAACGACCCTTGGTTCGGCCGGTAAGAGGCCCTTACCAGAGCCGCGCGGGCTGGGCGTTCACATAGGTGGCATAGAGCGAACCACCGCCGGTGATGAACAGGCGATTGCTCTTGGGCCCGCCGAACTCGACGTTGGACACGGTTTCCGGCAGGTGCAGGGTGGCCAGCGGTTGGCCGCTCGGATTGAAGACCCGCACGCTGTTCTGCTCGGCGGAACCGGCCCAGCTGCACCAGAGGTTGCCGTCGCTGTCGACGCGGAAGCCGTCGATCACGCCCTGGTCCTTGGCATCGATCAGCACCTCGCCGCCGCCCAGGGTGCCGTCGTCCTTGAGAGTGAAGGCACGCAGGTGGTTGGGCTTGCCGGGATTGCCGCCGCCAGCGGTGTCACTGATGTAGAGCCGCTTGCCATCGGGGGCGAAGGCCAGGCCATTGGGCCGGCCGAAGTCGCCCGCCGCCACCGTGGCCTTGCCCTGGGGATCGATGCGATAGACGTTGGTGGGCAGCTCGAACTCGGCCTTGTGGCCCTCGTAGGCACCGAGGATGCCGTAGCCCGGATCGGTGAACCAGATGGCACCATCGGCCCCGACCACCACGTCGTTGGGGGCGTTCAGCGGTTTGCCGTCGAAGCGGTCGAGCAGCACCGTGACGCTGCCGTTCAACTCGCGGCGGGTGACGCGGCGGCTGTCGTGCTCGCAACTGATCAGCCGGCCCTCGCGATCACGGGTATGGCCGTTGGCGTTGTGGGACTGGTCGTCATAGATGCTGACGTGGCCGTCATCGGCGCTCCAGCGCATCACACGAGCGTTGGGGATGTCGCTGAACAGCAGGCAGCGCCAGTCGGCCATCCACACCGGCCCTTCGGTCCAGAGACCACCGGACCAGAGGCGTTCGACGAAGGCGTTGCCCAGGCGGCCCTTGAAGGCCTGGTCGTGGATCTCCCAGGCCGGATCGGGCATGACGATGGGCGGCTTGCCCTCCCAGTTTCGGGTAAGGCCGAACTTGTCGTCGGCGAGGGCGCGACTGGCGACCAGACCGGCCGAGGCGGCCAGGGACACGCCAAGAAAGGTGCGACGGGCGAGAGGCATGAGGAAACTCCTTTGTTGTCGTTATAGGTCCGGCAAGGCCGGTGGCAGAGCACCGCGTGCCAGGACAGGCACGCAGCGCTTCCTTAGTCGCCCTTATTCGGGCAGACGTTCCACCTTGCCCACCACCAGGCCATAGCAGAGCGCACCGACCAGCGCGGTCACGCCGATGAAGGCGATAGCCGGGGCGAAGCTGCCGTCCTTGACCAGGAAGCCGATGACGATGGGCACGCAAATGGCCGAGAGGTTGCCGATGAAGTTGAACATCCCGCCGGTGAGGCCGATCAGCCGCTCCGGCGCCATGGCCGAGACCATCGACCAGGTGATGGAAGCCAGGCCGTTGCCAAAGAAGGCCAGTGCCAGGCAAGCGATGATCAGCGCTGGGGAGTCGACGAAGTTGGCGCCGACGATGCTGGTGGAGATCAGCAGGCCGCCAATGATCGGCAGCTTGCGCGCCAGGCCCACGGAGGCGCCGCGGCGGACCAGCCAGTCCGACAGCAGGCCCGAGCAGATCACGCCGAGGAAGGCGGCCAGGAACGGCAGCGAAGCGAGGAAGCCGGCCTTGATGAAGTCCATGCCACGGTATTTCACCAGGTAGGTGGGGAACCAGGTAAGGAAGAACCAGAGGGTGGAGTTGAGGCAGAACTGCCCGATGTAGATGCCCCAGAGCTTGCGCTTGTTGAGCACGCTCCAGAGGTCACGCCACTGGAAGGCGGCGCGGCTGCGATTCTTCTGCTCCAGATCGACCAGACCGCCACCTTCCTGGATCAGCGCGACCTCGGCGGCGTTGGCGCCGCGGAAATCCTTGGGCTCGCGATAGACGAGGTACCAGACGGCCGCCCAGAGGATTCCGACACCGCCAGTGACGACAAAGACCATGTGCCAGCCAAAGGTCTGCTGCAGGTAGATCAGCACCGGGGTGAGAAAGGCCAGGCCGACGAACTGGCCGGAGGTGTAGAAGCCAATGGCGGTGGCCCGCTCACGCTCGGGAAACCAAGTGGTGACCACCCGGTTGTTGATCGGATAGGCCGGTGCCTCCAGGGCGCCCACGGCGAGCCGCAGGATGATCAGGCCGATGAAGCTGCCGACGAAACCCAGGCCGATGGTGGCCAGCGACCAGAGCGCGATGGCCACGGGATAGAGGATGCGCGGGGCGACCTTGTCCACCAGCCAGCCGCCCGGGATCTGCATGGCGGCGTAGGTCCAGCCGAAGGCCGAGAGGATCAGCCCCATGTGCACCGGTTCGATGCCCAGGTCCTGGGCCAGGTGCGGGGCGGCGATGGAGAGGTTGCTGCGGTCGAGGTAGTTGATCACCACGGTGACGAACAGCAGCGTCATGATGAAGAAGCGCGCCCGGCTGGGCTTGGCCAGAGTCGGGGCGGCCGCAGCCGTCGCCGGAGAGGCCTGGGTGGGAGTGGGCATGGCTCGGGTCCTGTAATTGACGTTGTGGCGAGCGTTGTCGATGTCTGAGGGTCAGGGCGCCGCGGCGGCCCTCACCCTGGCCCTCTCCCAGAGGGAGAGGGCTGGTCGGTGCGGAGGTCGAGATCAGCGCTCCGGTTGCTGCTTTTGCCCCCTCTCCCAAAGGAAGAGGAGATGGTCGGTGCGGTAGTCGAGCCCCGCTCCCCTGCTCCTGCCCCCTCTCCCCTGGGGAGAGGGTGGGGTGAGGGGTTAGCGGTGTACCTGGCCATTAACGGTGGCGCCGCTTTTCCCTCACCCTGGCCCTCTCCCAGAGGGAGAGGGGACGGTCAGTGCGAGCGTTGGGGCCGGAGCTCCTGCTCTCGCCCCCTCTCCCCTCGGGAGAGGGTTGGGGTGAGGGCGCTAATCACCACTCCGCGAAACTACCGTCCTTGTGCCGCCAGATCGGGTTGCGCCAGCGATGGCCAATGGCGGCTTGTTCCTTGACGAATTCCTCGTTGACCTCGACGCCAAGCCCCGGCCCCTGAGGAATCTTCACGTGGCCATCCGCGTAGTCGAACACCTCGGGATTCTTGATGTAGTCCAGCAGGTCGTTGCCCTGGTTGTAGTGGATGCCCAGGCTCTGCTCCTGGATGAAGGCGTTGTAGCAGTTGGCGTCCAGCTGCAGGTTGACCGCCAGGGCGATCGGGCCGAGGGGGCAATGCAGGGCGATGGCCACGTCATAGGCCTCGGCCATGTTGGCGATCTTGCGTGTTTCGGTGATGCCGCCAGCGTGGGACGGATCGGGCTGCAGGATGTCGACGTAGCCTTCCTGGAGGATGCGCTTGAAGTCCCAGCGCGAGTACAGCCGCTCGCCCAGGGCGATGGGCGTGTTGCTCATCAGGGCGATTTCCTTGAGCGCTTCGTGGTGCTCGCTGAGCACCGGCTCCTCGATGAACATCAGGCGGAACTGCTCCAGCTCCTTGACCAGCACCTTGGCCATGGGCTTGTGCACCCGGCCGTGGAAGTCCACGCCGATGCCGAAGTGCGGACCACAGGCATCGCGGATGGCGGCGACGTTGGCGATCACCTGGTCGACCTTGTCGTAGGTGTCGACGAACTGCATCTCTTCGCTGGCGTTCATCTTGATCGCGGTGAAGCCCTTGGCCTGGCGCTCCAGGGCCTGGGCCGCGGTCTCCGCCGGGCGGTCGCCGCCGATCCAGGAATAGACGCGGATGCTGTCGCGTACCTGGCCGCCCAGCAGTTCGTGCACCGGTACGCCCAGGGCCTTGCCCTTGATGTCCCACAGGGCCTGGTCGATGCCGGCCAGGGCGCTCATGTGGATGCCGCCGCCGCGATAGAAGCCGCCGCGGTAGAGCACCGTCCAGTGGTCCTCGATATTGCGCGGGTCCTTGCCGATCAGGTAGTCGGCCAGTTCCTCGACCGCCGCCGCCACGCTGTGGGCGCGCCCTTCCAGCACGGGTTCGCCCCAGCCGTGGATGCCCTCGTCGGTCTCGATCTTGAGAAAGCACCAGCGCGGCGGGACGACGTAGGTGGTGAGTTTGGTGATTTTCATGGTGTGGAAATCTCGACTGTAATTATTGGGATCGAGGGATTGGGCAGCTCGCGGCCATGGGCCGCTCCTACTGGGGTATCCGTAGGAGCGGTCGCAGCGGCGAACCGCCATGGCCGCGATAATCAGGAACCTTTGGCTACTTGCCATCCGGCCGCGAAGGCCTGGGCGTTGGCACTCACCTGGGCCGCTGTGAGGCCAGGCTTGTACAGCGCCGAGCCGAGGCCGAAGCCGTTGGCGCCGGCTGCCACGTAGGGACCCATGTTGTCCGGGGTGATGCCACCCACCGGCAGGAGCGCCAGCTCCTTGGGGAAGACCGCGCGCCAGGCCTTGACCACGGCCGGGCCGAGTTGCTCGGCCGGAAACAGCTTGAGGCTGTCGGCGCCGGCGTCGAGGGCGGCGAAGCCTTCCGACGGGGTGGCGACGCCTGGGGCGCTGACCAGGCCGGCGGCCTTGCTGGCACGGATCACCGCCAGGTTGGCATTGGGCGAGACGATCAGCCGGCCGCCCGCGGCGTCCACTTCGGCCACCTGGGCCTCGGTGAGCACGGTGCCGGCGCCGATCAGGCAGCTTTCGCCCAACTCAGCGGTCAGCCGGCGGATGCTCTCGAAGGGCTGCGGCGAGTTGAGCGGGATCTCGATGACGCGAAAGCCGGCGTCGTACAGGGCACGACCGACCGGGACGATCTCGTCCGGGGTAACGCCGCGCAGGATGGCGATCAGCGGCAGGTCCTTGAGGTAGGTATCAAGCATGGGAGCCTCCAGAGGTAGGGAGCAGGCCGGCGGCCTGGGCCAGGCGCCAGAGCCCGGCCCGGGTGGCCTGCTCCAGCAGGCGAACCTGGTGGATATCGAACAGTGCCAGGGCGTCGCGATAGCGCTGGCAGAGCGCGGCGTCGCCGATCAGCACCAGGGGCGGGCAGGCCGAGCCCGCGAGGGCGGCGACCTGGCTGCGCAATTCTTCGCCGATCAGCAGCCCGGACAGGTAATCGAGGCTGTGCGCGGCGGTCAGCTCACCAGCCAGCACGCGGCTGCGGGCGGTGAAGAGGCGGCCGAACAGCCCCTCGGCCCCGGCGTCGCGGGCGGTGACCAGGCCCAGGCGGAAGGCCTCGGCACTGGCTTCGGGACCGGCCTCGGTAGCCGGGCGACCCAGGATGGAGTGTTCGCGCAAGACGGCGAACAGCTCGCCGGTCATGTAGGTGGCGAAGTCGGTGAGGCGACCGTCACGCACCCGCACCCATTTGCTGTGGGTACCAGGCAGCACCAGCAGGGCCTCGGCGGCCAGGCCCGGCTCCAGTTCGAGGGCGCCGAACACCTGGGTTTCCTCGCCACGCAGCACGTTGGGCAAGGCGCCACGCTGCATCACGCCGGGGACCAGGTGAAGATCGCCGCAGCCGCTGTCCAGGTGCAGGAGACCAGCGGCCAGGCTGTGGACATCGGCCGGACACTCGGCATAGGGCACCTCGCGCCAGCCACCGCGACTGCCGACCATGCCGCAGGCGATGGCGGGCAGGTCCGGCTGAGCATCGTGCCAGTCGCCCACCAGGGTGCGATAGGCCGCGGCGAAGTCGCCATCCGGCACATGCATGATGCCCCAGGGGCGGCTGCGGGTTTCCAGCACGGCGCCCTGGGCGTCGAACAGCTGGGCCCGCAGGGACGAGGTGCCCCAGTCGAGGCCGATAAGGTGCGGGGTGGCGGTCATGCGGGGCTCCAGCCAAGTTCGCGGGAAATGGCCCGGGCGCAGGCAGTGACCTCGGGCTGCAATTCGTGCAGCCGCGCCTCGGGCATGTAGGGGATGGCACTGGCCACGCTCAGGGCCGCGACGATGGCGCCGTCAGCGCCGCGGATGGGCGCGGCCACGCAGCGGATGCCCAGTTCGTTCTCTTCCAGATCCAGGGCATAGCCTTCCGCGGCATGGCGGCGCAGGCGCGCGCGATAGTCGGCCCAGGGCAGGAAGTCCTCGCGCAGGCCGGGCTGCCCGGTACGCCGGGCCACGCCTTCGCCATAGAGGGCTTCCCACTCCTCTTCGGCGAGATCCAGCATCAGCGCCTTGCCGACGCCGGTCAGCGCCAGCGGCATGCGCAGGCCGACTCGGGATCTCATCTCCAGGCCCCGGCTGCCGGGCAGCTTGTCCAGATAAAGGACATCGCCACCCTCGCGCACCCCGAGGTGCACGGTGTCGCCGCAGTGCTGGGCCAGGCGTTGCAGATGGGGCCGGGCCACGCCGGTCAGCGGCAGCTGTTCGCGAGCCTGGTAGCCGAGGGCGATGAGATGGCTGCCCAGAATCAACCGCCCCCCGTCGCTGCGCAGGTAGCCGGCCTGGGTCAGGGCGGCGACCAGGCGGTGGGTGGTGCTGCGGGTGCAGCCGATGGCAGCGCCGACCTGGGCCAGGTTGTCGGCCCCGGCGGCCACGGCTTCGAGCACCGCCAGGCCGCGAAACAGCGCCTGGGCCCCGCTGGGCGCTTCGCCCTTGTTGGAATTGTTGTCGTTCATGGCCTTCACTCTAGAAGCCTCACCGGCAAATCTCAATATGTGATACGTCATCCCATATTGTGGGATTAAAGTTAGATATGACAGCCTTGTCACATAGCTGCAATATTGGCGCTATCTAATGCACGGCACATTGCAAGGACTCGAGAGGCAGAGCGCTCCATGACGGGTAAATCCATCCTGATCGTCGACGATGAGGCCCCCATTCGCGAAATGATCGCCGTGGCCCTGGAAATGGCGGGCTATGAATGCCTGGAGGCGGACAACAGCAAGGACGCCCACGCCCTGATCGTCGATCGCAAGCCCGATCTCATCCTGCTCGACTGGATGTTGCCCGGCACCTCCGGCCTGGAGCTGGCTCGGCGCCTCAAGCGCGACGAGCTGACCGACGCCATTCCCATCATCATGCTCACCGCCAAGGGTGACGAGGACAACAAGGTCCAGGGCCTGGAAACCGGTGCCGACGACTACATCACCAAGCCCTTCTCGCCCCGCGAGCTGGTGGCGCGCCTGAAAGCCGTGCTGCGCCGTACCGGCCACTTGGAGAACGACGGTCCGCTGGAGGTCAACGGCCTGATCCTGGATCCGATCAGCCACCGGGTGACCATCGATGGCGCTCCCGCCGAGATGGGGCCCACCGAGTACCGCCTGCTGCAGTTCTTCATGACCCACCAGGAGCGCGCCTACACCCGCGGCCAGTTGCTCGACCAGGTCTGGGGCGGCAACGTCTATGTCGAGGAGCGCACCGTGGACGTGCACATCCGTCGCCTGCGCAAGGCCCTGGGCGAGACCTACGAGAACCTGGTACAGACGGTGCGCGGCACCGGGTATCGCTTTTCCACCAAACTCTGACGCGGGATCACCGCCGCCGTGAACATCAACTGGCGCTCCCGTCTGGCCACCCAGCTGTCGACCGTGGTCGGCGGCTGCGCCCTGGCCGGCTGGCCCTTCGGCCATGTCGGGCTGGCGGTGGCTCTGGGAATGGCGGTCTATCTGGCGGTCACCCTGAAACACCTGCTGCGGCTGCATGCCTGGCTGCTAAGCGATGCCCCGGGCGCACCGCCCGAGGCCGAAGGGCTGTGGGGCGATGTGCTGGACCGGCTCTATCGCCGCCAGCGCCACGAGCAGCGCCAGCGTGAAGAATTGCTCGCCGTCATCGGCCGCGCCCAGGCCTCCACCGAGGCCCTGCGCGACGCCATCATCCTGGTGGACCGCTATGGCAACCTGGAATGGTGGAACCGCGCCGCGGAAACCCTGCTGGGTCTGCGCCAGCCCCAGGACCTCGGCCAACCCATCACCAACCTGGTGCGCCATCCGCGCTTTTCCGACTACTTTCTCGGTGGCGACTACGGTGAACCGCTGGAGTTGGCGTCACCGCTCAACGACGACCAGTACCTGCACATCCTGGTCACCCGCTTCGGCGAGGGCGATCGCCTGCTGCTGGTGCGTGACGTCACCCGCCTCCACCAGCTGGAACAGATGCGCAAGGATTTCGTCGCCAACGTCTCCCACGAATTGCGCACCCCGCTGACGGTGATCACCGGCTACCTGGAAACCCTGCTGGACAACGCCGAGCACGCCACCCCGCGCTGGCGCCGGGCGTTGGGACAGATGCAGCAGCAAGCCGGCCGGATGCAGCACACCATCGACGACCTGCTGCTGCTGGCGCGCCTGGAAGCCACCGACTATCCCGCCGACAACCGTCCAGTGGCCCTGGAGCCACTGCTCGCCTCCATCCTGCAGGACGGCCGCGCCCTGTCCGGCGCCATCGGCCACCGCCTGAGCCTGGACTGCACACCTGACCTGGCGCTGCTGGGTAGCGAGACGGAACTGCGCAGCTGCTTTTCCAACCTGGTGTTCAACGCGGTCAAGTACAGCCCCGAGGGCGGCGAGGTGCGGGTCCGCGCCTGGCAGGACGCCGAGGGGGCCCATGTCGCCGTGCAGGACACCGGGCCCGGTATCGATGCCCGCCACCTGCCGCGCCTGACCGAACGCTTCTATCGCATCGACGCCAGCCGTGCGTCCAGCACCGGTGGCACCGGGCTGGGCCTGGCCATCGTCAAGCACGTGCTGATCCGCCACCGCGGCGGCCTGGACATCCACAGCGTGCCCGGCGAGGGCAGCTGCTTCACCTGCCATTTCCAGGCCGAGCAGATCGCCACGCGCACCGCTGCCTTGGCCTGAGCTGCCCCCGCGCAGCCATGCTATCGTCCGGCCACTCCTGCCACGGTCTCCCACCATGCCCCCTGCCCTGCGCCTGTTGCCGGTCCTGTTGCTCGCCCTGCTCGGCGGTCTGCTGGTCAGCGTGCTGGCCTGGCAGCGCGCCGAACGGGCGACCCTGGCCGAGGCCAGCCTGCTCGGCCAGGAGCAGTTGCGTCTGCACGCCAGCAGCCTGCAGACCCTGATCGACCGCTTTCGCGCCCTGCCCGCGGTGCTGGCCCAGGATCCCGAGCTGATCGCTGCCCTCACCACCCCACCCGATGCCGCCGCCACCGAGCGCCTCAATCTCAAGCTGGAAAAACTCAATGCCGCCGCCCAGTCCTCCACCCTGGAGGTGCTGGACCGCACCGGCCTGGCCATTGGCGCCAGCAACTGGCGGCTGCCCAGCAGCTACGTCGGCCACAACTATGGCTTTCGCCCCTATTTCCGCGAGACCCTCGCGGGCGGCAGCGGGCGCTTCTATGCCGTGGGCGTCACCACCGGCATTCCTGGCTACTTTCTTTCCCACGCGGTGCTGGACGCCGAGGGGCGCTTTCTCGGCGCGGTGGTGGTCAAGCTGGAATTCCCCGCCATCGAGGCACGCTGGGGCGAGCATCCCGAGGTCTTGCTGCTGAGCGATGCCCGCGGTGTGGTCTTCGCCGCCAACCGGCCGGCCTGGCGCTATCGCCTGCTACGGGAGCTGACCCCGGCCGAGCACGCCGAACTGGCCACCACCCGGCAGTACGATAGACGCACCCTGCAACCGCTGCCTCACAGTCAGCGGATAGTCCTGGGTGATCAGCGCCAGGTGGCCCGTATCGAGGCACCGGAAGGCACCGCCGACTACCTCTGGGACAGCCTGCCGCTGCCCAGCGAAGGCTGGACCCTGCACCTGCTCAGACCGACCCGGGATCTGCAGGGTGGCGGCCTGGGCCCGGCCCTGGCCGCTGGCTGCGCCTGGTTGCTGCTGGTCTGCGCCGCCCTCCTGCTGGTTCAGCGACGGCGGCTGCAGCGCCTGCGCCAGCGCAGTCGACTGGAGCTGGAGCAACTGGTGGAGGCCCGTACCGCCGAGCTGCGCACCGCCCAGGATGGCCTGGTGCAGGCCGCCAAGCTGGCCGCCCTGGGGCAGATGTCGGCGGCCTTGGTGCACGAACTCAACCAGCCGCTCACCGCCCAGCGCATGCACCTGGCGAGTCTGCGGCTGCTGCTGGATCACGGTCGGCTGGATGAGGCTCGCGCCGCCCTGGAACGCCTCGACGGCCTGCTCACCCGCATGAGCGGCCTCACTGCCCACCTCAAGACCTATGCGCGCAAGACGCCCGCCGGACTGCGCGAGCGGGTCGACCTGGCGCTGGTGGTGGAGCAGGCGCTGGAGCTGCTGGAAGCGCGCCGCGCCGAAGTGGGCGCCGAGCTGATCCTTGACCTGCCACGCCCGGCCTGGCTGCTGGGCGACCCCATCCGCCTGGAGCAGGTGCTGGTCAATCTGCTGCGCAACGCCCTGGACGCCGTGGCCGAACGCCCGACACCCCAGGTCAGGGTCAGGCTGCAGCGTGACGGCGAGCGCTGGCAGCTGGAGGTGGCGGACAACGGCGGCGGCATTGCCAGCGAGCACCTGGGCCAGGTGTTCGACCCCTTCTTCACCACCAAGCCGGTGGGCGAAGGCCTGGGCCTGGGGCTGGCCGTGTCCTCGGCGATCGTCCAGGCCCAGGGCGGCAGCCTGAGCGCCGCCAACGGCGCGGAAGGGGCGGTCTTTACCCTACGCCTACCCGCCGCCGTCGAGACGTCGACTTAACGTACGCACAGCGTCACCAGCAGGGCGAAGCCCCAGCCGAGCACCCCGGTCACCAGCAGGCTCAGCGCATCCCAACAGCCACGGGTGGCATCCAGCAAGGGCAGCCCGACGCCACCGATCAAGGCACTGGCGAGGATGCCGGCGAGGATCCTGATCAGTGGCCAGTGGCTGTCGGCGGTCTCCTCGGCGGTGAGCACTTCTTCTTCGGACATGGCAGAACTCCACCGGGGGATATGGAGCGTGACCCTAGCCCGGCAAGCTGAAGCTGCGATGAAGCGGCACTTCAGATTGCCTTCAGCTTGACCGCCAAGACTGCAACCTCGCATTCCCCAGGAGAGGTCGCGATGCTCGACGTGACTTGGCAGTCCCCTACCTGCTTTACCCTGGCCGACCGCAGCGGCGCGCTGCTGGCCGGCCTGGAGCCGGCCGAGGCACCCGGACGCCTGGCGACCGAGGCCTTCATCCGCACCCGCTTCGCCCTGGAACACGGCGCCCACATCGCCCACTTCCTGCCGCTGCTGCTCTCCCTGCGCGATGCCGCAGGGGCGCTGCAGGCAGCGGCGGGGATCCGCCTCGCCCTGGACCAGCCGCTGTTTCTCGAACGCTATCTGCCCCGGCCGGTGGAACACCACCTGGCCACTGCGCTCGGCCAGCCCATCGACCGGACGGAGGTGGTGGAGGTCGGCAACCTGGCGACCCTCGGCGCCGGCCAGGCCCGACTGCTGATCATCGTCACCACCTGGCTGCTGGCCCGCAGCGGCCTGCGCTGGGTGACCTTTACCGGGGCTACCCGCCTGATCAACAGCTTCCATCGGCTCGGCCTCGCGCCCCAGGTGCTCGGCGCGGCCGATCCGGCCTGCCTGGGCGCCGAGCGCGAGAGCTGGGGTTCCTACTATGCCAACGCCCCCCAGGTGTGTGCCGGCGATATCCGCCAGGGCTATCACCAGCTGCTGCAAGCCGGCATCTTCGCCCGTCTGGGCCTCCCCACCCTTGGCGAGGAAGACTGTCATGTCGCCTGAATCCTGCTCCGTCGCTGATTTCTTCGCCGCCCTTGAACGTCACGCCTGGCAGAACGCCCGGCCGGCGCTGATCGGCAGTCACGAGACCTGGAGCTATGCCCGGTTGCTGCAGGAGCTCAACCTCCGCGCCACCTGGCTGCGCGAGCATGAGATCCAGCGGCTGGCGCTGGACCTGCCCAACGGTCCCGAGATGCTGGCCTGGGACCTGGCCGCCCTGTGCGCCGGCGTGCCCTGCGTGACCCTGCCGGACTTCTTCAGCCCGGCGCAGCGCGCCCACGTCCTGCGCGACTGTGGCGCCGATCTCCTGCTGGGACGCCCCGAGCGCACCACGGAATGGGCCGCCGCCGGTTTCATCGCCGGGGTCCAGGGCTGGCAGCGTCCGGCTGCGGCACGCACCCCGCTGCCCCCGCAGACCAGCAAGCTCACCTATACCTCCGGCACCACCGGCGCGCCCAAGGGCGTCTGCCTCAAGGCCGCGCAACTGCTGCGGGTGGCCGCCAGCCTGGCCGCCGCCAGCCACCCCCTGGCACCCCAGCGCCATCAGGTGCTGCTGTCGCTGGGCATCCTGCTGGAGAACCTTGGCGTCTACGCCGCTTTGCTGGCCGGCGCCGAAGTAATGGTGCTCAAGGATGCCGACCAGGGCGTCAACGGCTCCACCGGCATCGACTGGCCGCGTCTGGCCGCCTGCCTGCAACACCATCAGCCCCACAGCCTGATCCTCATGCCGCAACTGCTGCAGGGCTTGGTGGAACTGGGCGAGCGCGGCCTCCTGCAACTGGACAGCCTCCGTTTTGCCGCCGTCGGTGGCGCGCCACTGAGCGCTTCCCTGCTGACGCGCGCCGCAGCCCTCGGCCTGCCGGTGTTCCAGGGCTACGGCCTGTCGGAATGCGCCTCGGTGGTTGCCCTCAACCGGCCCGACGCCAATCGCCCGGGCAGCGTCGGCCAACCCCTACCCCACGTCCGCCTGCGCCTGGCCGCCGATGGCGAGGTCCTGGTCGGCGGCGTCGAGTTCGCCGGCTACCTGGGCGAGCCGGATAGCGCCACCGACGAGGTCGCCACCGGTGATCTCGGCGAATTCGACGCCGACGGCTATCTCTATCTGCGCGGACGCAAGAAGCACCAGTTCAGCCTGGCCTCGGGACGCAACGTCGACCCCGGCTGGATCGAGGCCGAACTCACCCAGGGCGGCCCCATCGCCCAGGCCTACGTCCAGGGCGAGGGCGCCATGCACCTGGTGGCACTGCTCTGGCCACGGCAACCGGAGTTGCCCGATGCCGTCCTGGCCGAGCAGATCGCCCGCCTCAACAGCGAACTGCCCGACTACGCCCGTATTGGCGCCTGGCGCCGGCTCACCGAACCCTTCACCCCTGCCAACGGCCTGCTCACCGCGACCGGACGCCTTCGCCGCGACGCCATCCAGGCGCACCACGCGGCCCTGCTCTCGGACCTTCTGGAGGTATACCCATGAGCTTCTTCGCCACCCTGCAAGCCGAAACCGCTGCGGAACGCCAGGCCCTGTTCGAGGTGCCCATCATCCGCGCCGCCCTCGCTGGCGACGTCAGCCTGGAGAGCTACCTCGCCTTTCTCGGCCAGGCCTATCACCACGTCCGCCACACCGCCCCGTTGATGATGGCCTGCGGTGCTCGCCTGCCTGTACGGCTGGAATGGCTGCGCGGCGCGGTCTGCGAATACATCGAAGAGGAATACGGCCACGACCAGTGGATCCTCAACGACATCGACGCCTGCGGCGGTGACAGCGCCGCCGTGCGCGATGGCCGGCCCGGGCTGCCCATCGAGCTGATGGTGGCCTACCTCTACGACTTCATCGCCCGCGACAATCCGGTCGGCCTGTTCGGCATGGTCAATGTGCTCGAAGGTACCAGCATCGCCCTGGCCACCCAGGCCGCTGGCGCCATCCGTGGTCACCTGGGCCTGCCGACCACGGCCTTCAGTTACCTGGATTCCCACGGCAGCCTCGACCAGGAACACATGGCGACCTATCGCCAGCTGATGGATCGTCTGGACGACCCGGCCGATCAGGCCGCGGTGATCCGTGTCTCCAAGGTGGTCTATCGCCTCTATGCCGACATGTTCCGCGCCTTGCCCGGTGCCGACCAGCGGCCGGAGCAGCACCATGCAGCTGCCTGATTGCCGCATCCTGCTCACCGGGGCCAGCGGCGGCATCGGCCTGCCGCTGGTGGAGCAGCTCTGCGCCGGCGGTGCCCAGGTCGTGGCAGTGGCGCGTGACACTCGCACGCTGCAGCCCCTGGCCGAACGCCTCAATGGACAACTGCGTCTGCTCGACGCCGATCTCACCCGCCGAGTGGATCGCCAGGCGGTGGCGGCCGAGGCCAGTCGCGGCCAGGGCGTCAACGTGCTGCTCAATGCCGCTGGCAGCAACAGCTTCGCCCTGCTCGAAGCCCTCGACGAAGACGCCATCGACAACATGCTGGCGGTCAACATCGGCGCGGCCATCCAGCTGACGCGCCTGCTGCTGCCACTGTTGCGGCGTCAGCCACAGGCGATGATCGCCCATATCGGTTCCACCCTGGGCTCCATCGGCTATCCCGGCTATGCCCCCTACTGCGCCAGCAAGTTCGCCCTGCGCGGCTTTACCCAGGCCCTACGCCGGGAACTGGCCGATACCCGTATCCAGGTGCTCTACGTAGCGCCCCGCGCCACCCGCACGGCCATGAACAGCCCGGCGGCCATGGCGGTCAACCAGGCGCTCAAGAGCCCGGTGGACGAACCGGTCGCGGTAGCCGGCGCGGTGATCCGCGCCCTGGTCGAGGAACGTCAGGAGCTCTACCTCGGCTGGCCGGAAAAGCTCTTCGTCCGTCTCAACGGCCTGCTGCCCGGCCTGGTGGACCGCGCCCTGCGCCGTCAGCTGCCGGTGATCCGTCGCCTCATCGATCCCGCCTTCGCCCCGGAGAAACACCCATGACGTCCCCGCGCAAAGTCCTTGGCCTGTTGCTCGCCGCCCTCCTCGCCAGCCCCTTCGCCCTGGCCGACGACGCCCAACGCCTGGCGCAGATCCAGCAGCGCTGGGCGGAGATCCAGTACCGCCTGCCCAGCGCCGAAAAGACCGCGGCCTTCGAACAGCTGGCCGGCGAGGCCCGCGCCTTCACCCAGGCCGCCCCCCACTCGGCCCCGGCACTGATCTGGCAGGGCATCGTGCTCAGCAGCTGGGCCGGCGCCCAGGGCGGACTGGGTGCGCTGAGCAAGGTCAAGGAAGCCCGCACCGACCTGGAACAGGCGCTCAAGCTCGATCCCACGGCGCTGCAGGGGTCCGCCTACACCAGTCTCGCCGCCCTCTACGACCGGGTTCCCGGCTGGCCGATCGCCTTCGGTGACGCCAGCGAAGCCGATCGTCTGCTACAGCAGGCCCTGGCCCTCAACCCCAACGGTATCGATACCCTATACTTCTGGGGCGACCACCTGTATCGCCAGCAGCACTACGCCGAGGCACGCGCCGCCCTGCTCAAGGCGCAGCAAGCCGCGCCACGACCTGGGCGAGAATTGGCCGATCAAGGGCGGCGGGGCGAGATCGCCGCGCTGCTCAAGGACGTCGACCAGAAGTTGAAGTGACGAGGTCTCCATGCGTGTGCTGCTGATCGAAGACGATCCCGACCTCGGCGAGGGTATCCGTACCAGTCTGCGGGAAGAGGGCTATACCCTGGACTGGCTCAGGGACGGCGAGAGCGCCGTCCACGCCCTGCGCGAGGAGGGCTTCGATCTGGTGGTGCTGGATCTCGGCCTGCCACGCCTGGACGGCATCCAGGTGCTGCGCCAGAGCCGTGCCAATGGCCTGACCACCCCGGTGCTGATCCTCACCGCCCGCGACGACACCGAGGACCGGGTCGCCGGCCTCGACGCCGGTGCCGACGACTACCTGGTCAAGCCCTTCGACATCAAGGAACTCAAGGCCCGCCTGCGCGCCCTGCTGCGCCGGCGCAACGGACCGTCGCAGATCCAGCTCGAAGGCGGCGGCATCGCTCTGGACCCGGCCACCCGCCGGGTCACCTTCGAGGGCCAGCCGGTCAACCTCACGCCGCGCGAATACCAGCTGCTGCACGAACTGCTGGCCAACCCGGGCAAGATCTTCAGCCGCGATCGCCTCATGGGATTGCTCTATGGCTGGGACGAGGGCGTGGAGAGCAACACCCTGGAAGTCCATATCTACAACCTGCGCAAGAAATTGCGCGCCGAGCTGATCCGTACGGTCAGGGGCATCGGTTACCGTCTCGAATGCCCATGACCTCCATTCGCCGCCGCACGGTCGGCCTGGTGCTCTCACTGCTACTGATCGGTACCCTGCTGATCGCCCTGATCAATGTCCACGACAGTCAGCGCGAGATCGGCGAGATCTACGACGCCCAGCTGGCCCAGAGCGCCCGCATCCTGCAAGGCATGCTGCGCGCCGCGCCACGGGGCGAGGGACGGCTGGCGCTGCACGCCAGCGTCACCCAGGCCCTGGCCGAAGCCGCGGAAAGCCCCTATGGCCACCGTTACGAGGCCAAGATGGCCTTCCAGGCCTGGAACGCCCATGGCGAACCCCTGATGCGCTCACCCAGCGCCCCGGCCTTCGCCATGCCGACCACACCAGGCTTCACCGAATTGAACCTGGAGGGCGAAGCCTGGTACGGCTTCCTGCTGCCCGACCCCGAGCATGACCTGATGCTCTGGGTCGGCGAGCGCGACGAGGTCCGCGCCGACCTGGTGCGCCGCATCCTGCGCCATACCCTCACCCCGCACCTGGTGGGCCTGGTGGTGCTCTCGCTGCTGGCCTGGCTGGCGATTGGCTGGGGGCTGCGGCCGCTGCGGCGCATGGCCGGCTTGATCCGCAACCGCGATCCGGAATCCCTGCAGCCCCTGCAGCTGGATCCGCTACCCCGCGAACTGGAACCCATGCAGGCCGCGCTCAATCGCCTGCTCCTGCAGATCGAACAGCTGCTGCAGCGTGAACGCCGCTTCATCGCCGACGCCGCCCATGAGCTGCGTACGCCCCTGGCGGTCTTGCGCCTGCATGCGCAGAACGCCCTGTCCGCCCAGACCATGCCGGCCCGCGATGAAGCCCTGAAGTTCGTGGTCAGCGGCACCGATCGACTCACCCGGGTGGTCAACCAGCTGCTGATCCTGGCCCGGCTGGAACCCCGGCCGAGCTGGAGCGCCGAGCAGCGCTTCGACCTGAGTACCGCGTTGAGCGCCACCCTGGAGGAATTGGGCCCGTGGATTCTCGACAAGGGCCTGGACCTCAGCCTCGACGCCGAGGCCACACAGGTACAGGTCCATGGCGACAGCGCCATGCTGGGTATCGCCCTGCAGAATCTGCTGACCAACGCGGTCAACGTCTCGCCCCCCGGCGGCGAGGTTCGGGTACGACTGGAGGTCACCGCCCACTGGGCCGAGATCCAGATCCTCGATCAGGGCCCCGGCATTCCGGTCGAGATCCTGCCGCGGCTGTTCGAACGCTTCTACAGCAGCGGCGCGGCGAATGGCGCCGGGCTGGGCCTGTCCATCGTCCAGACCGTGGCCCAGCACCTGGATGGCCGCATCGAACTGAGTAACCGTCCCGAGGGCGGCGCCTGCGCCCGCCTCGGCCTGCCGGTGCTACCAGGACCCGGTTAGGGGCTCGACCCGTCGCCGGCCTTCGGGCAAGGTAGCGACGCACCGGCCGCGAGAGGACGCCCCCATGCAAGCCCAGGTCTATCTGGTCGATGACGAAGCCAGCATCCGCGAGGCGGTACGCCAGTGGCTGGAGCTGTCGGGGCATCAGGTGCGGCTGTTCGCCCGCGCCGAGGAGTGCCTGGCGGCGGTGACGCCGGATTTCGCCGGGGTAGTGGTCAGCGATGTGCGCATGCCCGGCATGGACGGCCTGGCCCTGCTGGAACGACTGCAGGCCCTGGATCGCGATCTGCCGGTGATCCTGCTCACCGCCCACGGCGACGTCGCCCTGGCGGTGACCGCCATGCGCCAGGGCGCCTACGATTTCCTGGAAAAACCCTTCAGCCCCGAGGCGCTGCTGGGCGATCTCGGCCGCGCCCTGGAAAAGCGTCGGCTGGTCCTGGAGAACCGCCAGCTGCACCGCCGGGTGGACGACCAGAGCGTCCTCGCCCGCCGGCTGCTGGGGGTCTCGCCGGGTATCGTCCGCCTGCGCCAGCAGATCCTCGACCTGGCGCCAACGCCCGTGAACGTCCTCCTGCGCGGCGAGACCGGCAGCGGCAAGGAGCTGGTCGCCCGCTGCCTGCACGACGTCGGGCCGCGCGCCGGCAAGGCCTTCGTCGCCCTCAACTGCGCGGCCATCCCCGAGCAACTGTTCGAAAGCGAATTGTTCGGTCACGAGAGCGGCGCCTTCACCGGCGCCCAGGGCAAGCGCATCGGCAAGCTGGAATACGCCAACGGCGGCACCCTGTTTCTCGACGAGATCGAAAGCATGCCCCTGGCGCAGCAGGTCAAGCTGCTGCGTGTGCTGCAGGAGCAGCGGCTGGAGCGCCTGGGCTCCAACCAGAGCATCGCCCTGGACCTGCGCATCGTCGCCGCGACCAAGCCGGATCTCCTGGAAGAGGCACGCGCCGGGCGTTTTCGCGAAGACCTGGCCTATCGCCTCAACGTCGCCGAACTGCACCTGCCGCCGCTGCGGGCCCGGCGCGAGGACATCCCGCTGCTGTTCGACCACTTCCTCGCCGAGGCCAGTGCCCGCCTGGGGCGCCCGGTCACTCCGCCCAGCGCGACGCGGCTGGCCCAGCTGCTCGGCCATGGCTGGCCGGGCAACGTGCGCGAGCTGGCCAATGCGGCCGAGCGCGAAGTCCTGGGCCTCGGCACCCCGACCCAGGCCGCCGGCCACTCCCTCGCCGATCAGCTGGAAGCCTTCGAGGCCCAGTGCCTGCGCGCCGCCCTGGCTCGCCACGGGGGCGAGATCAAGGCGGTGATGGACGAGCTGCAACTGCCACGACGCACCCTCAACGAGAAGATGCAGCGCCACGGCCTGCTCCGCGCCGATTTCCGTGAGGGCGACTGATCCGCCATAGGCGGAAATCCGCTCATCGCCACCGGGCATTCGGCGGCCTTTCGCCGATCCACTACCCGCAAAGGTAGACAGGGCGCGGCTTCGCGGCCTGGCACGTCCCCTGCAATCACTCTTGTCGACGCCCCGAGCGCCCTAATAACAATGACAAGAGGAACACCCTGTGGATAGCACCGCTACCCTCGCGGCCGGCCAGACCGCGCCCAAGACCACCTCGCAGCGCATCAAGTCCATCTTCAGCGGCTCCGTCGGCAACCTGGTCGAATGGTACGACTGGTACGTCTACGCCGCCTTCTCGCTGTACTTCGCCAAGGCCTTCTTCCCCAAGGGCGACCAGACCGCCCAGTTGCTCAACGTCGCCGCCATCTTTGCCGTGGGCTTTCTCATGCGTCCCATCGGCGGCTGGCTGATGGGCCTCTACGCCGACAAGGCCGGACGCAAGTCCGCGCTGATGGTCTCGGTGATCATGATGTGCGCCGGCTCCCTGATCATCGCCCTCACCCCCAGCTACACCACCATCGGCGTCGCCGCACCCATCATGCTGGTCCTGGCGCGCCTGCTGCAGGGCCTCTCGGTAGGCGGTGAATACGGCACCTCCGCCACCTACCTGAGCGAGATGGCGACCAAGGAAAGTCGCGGCTTCTACTCCAGCTTCCAGTACGTCACCCTGATCTCCGGCCAGCTCCTGGCCCTGGCCACCCTGATCGTGCTGCAGCAGACCCTGAGCGTCGAACAGCTGGAAAGCTGGGGCTGGCGGATTCCCTTCCTGATCGGCGCCGGCTGTGCCGTGACCGCGCTCTATCTGCGGCGTGGCATGGAGGAGACCAGCTCCTTCAAGAAGGCCGAGAAGCCCAAGGAATCCCTGATGCGCACCCTGGCTCGGCATCCCAAGGAGTTCCTCACCGTGGTCGGCCTGACCATGGGCGGCACCCTGGCCTTCTACACCTACACCACCTACATGCAGAAGTACCTGGTCAACTCGGTGGGCATGAGCAAGACCGACGCCACCTCCATCTCGGCGGCGACCCTGTTCCTGTTCATGCTGCTGCAGCCCGTCGTCGGCGCGCTCTCCGACCGCATCGGCCGACGTCCGGTGCTGATCGCCTTCGGTGTGCTGGGCACCCTGTTCACCTATCCGATCCTCACGGCCCTGGGCAGCGTCACCTCCTGGTGGGGCGCCTTCGGCCTGATCATGGTGGCGCTGGTGATCGTCAGCTTCTACACCTCGATCAACGCCGTGGTGAAGGCCGAGCTGTTCCCTACCGAGATCCGCGCCTTGGGCGTCGGCCTGCCCTATGCCCTGACCGTATCCATCTTCGGCGGCACCGCTGAATACCTGGCACTGTGGTTCAAGAGCATCGGCATGGAGAGCGGCTACTACTGGTACGTGACCGGCTGCATCGCCTGCTCGCTGCTGGTCTACGTCTTCATGAAGGACACCCGCGACCACTCGCGTATCGTGCACGAATAACCGCTCGTCCGTGGTGCGGGCCTCTCGGTCATTAGATTTGGCCGTCCGGCCCGCCCCCCTTTGCCTGGGCTTTGGGGCAGGCCATCGTAGTGCCACCGGCAGCGTTCACAACGGTCATTTCGCAGGCCGCTGTGGCGAGTTCGCCCCCTCCTCCCAAGCCCCGGTTACACACTCATGGAAATCGACTACGGTCCCAGCTACGCCAAACTGGGTATCCAGTTTCAATACCAGTGGAGCACCCTGCTGCGCGATGCCCTGAAGAAACACGGCATCACCGACGCCCAGGCCAAGGCCATCTGCGGTGACTTCGCCTTCGATCTCTCCAAGCTCATCGACGAAGCCGAGATCAAGGCCGACGGCCTCTCCTATCGCCCGGTGATCGCCTTCACCGAGGACGAGGAAACCCTGCTGGTCCAGTCTGCCGAATTCGATTACCACGAAGCGGCCTACGCCACCGCCGCGGCGGCGTTCGAGAAGAAATAAGACGCGGGCACGGGGCTTTGCGCCCTCACCCCAACCCTCTCCCGCCGGGAGAGGGGGCGGTCTGGAGCGGTGAAGGGCTTCCCCTCCAGACAAGAGCCTCGATTTCGTTTCGGTGTTACTGCGATAGCGATTCGCGCCGCTTGGTCCTGCCGCCCTCACCCCAACCCTCTCCCCTTGGGAGAGGGGGCGGTCTGGAGCGGTGAAGGGTTTCCCCTTCAGACATGAGCCTCGATTTCGTTTCGGTGTTGCTGCGATAGCGATTCGCGACGCCTGATCCTGGCGCCCTCACCCCAACCCTCTCCCGCCGGGAGAGGGGGCGGCCTGGAGCGGTGAAGGGCTTCCCCTCCAGACAAGAGCCTCAGTGTCGTTTCGGTGTTACTGCGATAGCTATCCTGGCCGTGTTGCCTACCTTTTGATCTCCTCGGTCACTCCATAGCCCTCTTCGATCGGTATCACCCCATCTCCCTTTGGCAGAGGGCTGGGGTAAGGGCCACGCTATCGCCACGGTCCCAGGCGCCTCAGCTGCGCCATCTCGAACATCGCGCAAAGCGCCGTCTCAGCGCCTCGCGAACTCCACTGTTCCAGGCGATACTCTCCAGATCACCCCTCACTCCGTACAGCTTCCTCTCCCTCCGGGAGAGGGTTGGGGTGAGGGCCGCGCTATCGCCACGGTCCCAAGCGCCTCAGCTGCGCCCTTCTCCGCCATCTCGAACATCGCGCAAAGCGCCGTCTCAGCGCCTCGCGAACTCCACTGTTCCAGGCGATACTCTCCAGATCACCTCTCACTCCGTACCGCTCCCTCTCCCTCCGGGAGAGGGTTGGGGTGAGGGCCGCCCCATACGCCAAGGGAAAGGATTCCCATGCCCCTCATCACCCATGCCCGCGCCCTGCGCCGAGGCCAGACCGATGCCGAGCGCCTGCTCTGGTACCACCTGCGCGGCAAGCGTCTGCAAGGCCATAAATTCCGCCGCCAGCACCCCTATGGCCGCTACATCCTTGACTTCGTCTGCCTGGAAGCACGGCTGGTGATCGAGCTGGATGGCGGCCAGCATCAAGGCAGCGCCAACGACCGTGAGCGCGATGCCTGGTTGGAGACCCAGGGCTTCCAGACCCTGCGTTTCTGGAACCATGACGTCCTGACCCAGCCCGACGCCGTGCTCGAACGCCTGTACGCCGTCCTCAGCCAGGCTTGACCTTGACCTTGGGCTTGCGCGCGCGCGTCGGTGCGCCACCCGGCTTGGCTTTGGTCTTGGTCCCGCCGGTACGCCGCTTCTTCTTCCAAGGCGCGCCCTTGCCCGCCGGCGGTGGGCCGCTGATGGTCAGGGTCAGGCCAAGACAGCGCTCCACCTGCCTGCCCATCCAGGCCGACTGCTTGGTGACGAATTCCGCAAGGCTCAGTTCGCCCTCCTGCACCCGATCCAGCGCCTGTTCCCAGAGCGCCGTGGTGCCTGGATCGGCGATGGCCCGGGGTACGGCGTCGATCAGGCCAAAGGCCGCTGGCGTCGCCGCCAGGGCCTTGCCCTGTTTCACCAGGTAGCCGCGATCCAGCAGGCCCTGGATGATGCCGGCGCGGGTCGCCTCGGTGCCGATGCCGGTGGTGTCCTTGAGCTTCTGCTTGAGGGCCGGATCCTCCACCAGCTTGGCGACATTCTTCATCGCCTTGATCAGGTCGCCCTCGGTGAAGGGCTTGGGCGGCTGGGTCAGCTGATCCCGGCAGCGCACCTCGACCACGGGGTAGTGCTCTCCCTCGCGCAACTCGGGCAGCGCCTGGGGCGGCGGTGCCTCACGGCCCTTGGGCGGCGTGAGCGACTCGGGCAAGGCGCGGCGCCAGCCCGGCTCCACCAGGCGTTTGCCCGTGGCGCGCAGGCGTTCGCCACCGGCCTCGAAGTCGGCCTGGGTACGGTCGAACTCATGCTGCGGCAGGAACTGCGCCAGATAGCGTGCGCGAATCAGACCGTAGACATTGCGCTCCTGAGGACTCAGGCGGCCCAGGTCGCGGGTGACCAGGGTTGGGATGATGCCGTGGTGGGCGCTGACCTTGGCGTCGTTCCAGGCCCGCGAGCGACGACTGGCGTCCAGATGCTCGCGCAGCGGTGCCAGGCTCGCATCGGCGCCCAGCAAGGCGGCGAGCAGCGCCGGGGCCTCGGCGTGCTGGGAGAGCGGCAGGTAGCCGCAATCGCTGCGCGGGTAGGTGATCAGCTTGTAGGTCTCGTAGAGCGCCTGGGCGACGTCCAGGGTCTGCTGGGCGCCGAGGTTCAATCGCTTGGAGCACACCTCCTGCAGGGTGCCCAGGTCGAAGGGCAAGGGCGCCGCCTCGCGGATACGCTCGGTCTTGAGCTTGAGCAGTCGGGCCTGCCCGGCCGCCTCGATGGCCCGGGCCGCCGCCTGGGCCACCTCGGGCTTGAGGCAACGACCCTGGTCGTCGCAGACGGCTTCCGGGGGCTGCCACTGTGCCTGAAAGCGCCCGCCAGAGGCCTCCAGGGTCGCTTCCACGGTCCAGAAAGGCACCGGCACGAAGGCGGCGATGGCGCGGTCGCGGTCCACCACCAGGCGCAGAGTCGGGGTCTGCACCCGCCCTACCGAGAGCACGCCCTGGTAACCCGAACGGCGCCCCAGCAGGGTGAACAGCCGGCTCATGTTCATGCCGATCAGCCAATCGGCGCGCGAGCGACCTAGCGCAGACTGATACAGCCCATAGGTTTCGGCACCGGGCTTGAGCGCGGCCAGGGCGCGGCGAATGGAGACATCATCCAGCGCCGACAGCCACAGCCGGCGAATCGGCCCACGATAACGGCAATGCTCCACCAGCTCGCGGGCGATCATCTCGCCCTCGCGATCCGCGTCGGTGGCGATCACCAGCTCACTGGCCTCGCCCAGCAGGCGCTTGACCGCCTTGAACTGGCTGCCGGTGGTCTTCTTGACCTGTAGCTTCCATTGCTCGGGCACGATGGGCAGGTCGTCCAGCGACCAGCGTTTGTAGCGGGCGTCGTAGGCATCCGGTGGTGCCGTCTCGAGCAGGTGGCCGATGCACCAGGTGACGGTCACGCCCTGCCCCTGCAGGCAGCCCTCGCCACGGCGATTGGCACCGAGGACACGGGCGATGTCCTTGGCCTGGGAGGGTTTTTCGCAGAGATACAGCTGCATGGCGGGCGTCGTACCGGAGGGAATCGCCACAGGATGCAAAGCGGCGCCGGGCAGCGCAAGGACTAATCTGTATATCCGTACAGAAAGCGGTCTTTGCGCAAATTCGCCCAACAGGCCACAGCGCCCGTAGGACGTGGATCACAGCTTGAACGGCTGCTACGGGGGGAGCGGAATCTTGCCCGTGACGGCCGGTCCTTGGGCTACGGCATTTTCGCCGTCTTTAGCCGAGCTCTGGGAGGCGACAATGAACACTGTAGCTATGGATCGCGCCAAGGCCGAGAGCACCGGCGCCGGTAATCACGTGGATACCGCCAGCAGCCAGGCGCTGCGGGCCGCGATCACCACCATGCGCCGCACCACCAGCCAGGTGCAGCGTATCAACGATCAACTCTGGGAAGTCTGGCCGGACGGCCGTCGCAAGCTGCTGCTGCGCTAAGACTTCCCTGGCGCCCTAGCCGGGCGCCCGAGTCTCGATCGCGGCCACATAGGTCGCGACCTCGGCCTGGATCCAGGCGGTGAAGCGCTCCTGCTTTTCCGCCGATTCGGCACGCTCCGGCCAGACCAGCCAGTAGGCGTAGGGATAGGGCGCCACCACCGGACTGAGCTGGACCAGGCGCCCCTCGTTCAGCGCCGCCTGCACCAGGCTACGCCGTTCCAGCGCCAGCGCCTGACCGAGGCGCAGCGCCTCCAGCACCACGTTGGAATCGTTCACGGTGATACCGCGATTGGGCGCCGCCTCGCCCAGACCGGCCGTCTCGCCCCAGTGCAGCCAGGTTTCCTCCGTATGCATCAGCGGCTGTGCGAGGGCTTCGTCCAGATTGCGCGGCAGCTGCCCACCGTTGTAGCCAGGCGCAGCCACCAGCAGCACATCGTCCTGGAACAGTCGTAGCGCCGTCAGACCATCCCATTGCCCCTCGCCCATGCGTACGCCGATATCCACCATGCCCTGGCGCAGATCCTGGAAATCCAGGCTGGTCTGGAGGCGGATACGGTACTCCGGGTGCAGGGCGCTGAAGCGGGGCAGCCTCGGCAGCAGCCAGTGCGCGGCGAAGGACGGAAAGGTGGCGAACACCAGTTCGTTACGGCGCGGTCGGGCCTGCAGCCGCCGTGTGGCTTCGCCCAGATCCTCGAGCAACTGGCGGACCTGCTCGGCATAGACGCGACCATCACCGGTGACCTCGATCCCGCGCCCCTGACGCTCGAACAGCACCATGCCCAGTTGATGTTCCAGCCCCTTCACCTGCTGGCTGACCGCGGCATGGGTCAGGTGCAATTCGGCCGCCGCCCGCGTCACGCTTCCCAGCCGCGCTACCGCTTCGAAACAACGCAGGGCATTGAGCGGTGGCACCCGTGACATGTAAGTTTTCCTTAACGATTTGGTCAGATTTTCTCGCTGGAAGCAGCTTCGCTCAAGCCCTAATGTCTTGTCCAGAGCGGCATTCAGCGTGAAACACGTTATGCGGATGACGTTCCACGTGAAACAGGATTCACCCTTTCTGACAGGACGCCTCCCATGCAACTCATCGGCATGCTCGACTCCCCCTATGTGCGGCGGGTCGCGATCTCCCTTCGCCTGCTGGTTCTGCCCTTCGAACTGCGCCAGATATCGCTCTTCCGTGAGGTCGAGCGCTTTCGCAGCTTCAATCCGGTACTCAAGGCGCCCACGCTGATCTGCCTGGATGGCCACCGGCTGATGGATTCGTCACTGATTCTGGACTACGCCCAGCATCTCGCCTGCGGCAGCCGGCAATTGCTACCCAGTGGCCATGCCGCGCGGGCAACCGCGCTCAGTCGAAGCGGCCTGGCACTGGCCTTGTCCGAGAAAGCCGTACAGCTGCTGTACGAGCGCGACCTGCGGCCGGCAGAGAAGCGTCATGCGCCCTGGCAGCAGCGGGTAGAGGGGCAGTTGCGCGCGGCCTGTGGCGCCCTGGACAAGGCCTGGCTGGGCCCGCGGCCGCCGCTGGGCGAGGACAGCATCGGCCAGGACGCCATCGACACCGCCGTGGCCTGGACCTTCCTGCACTTCGCCCTGCCGGAGCTGATCGAGCGGCGCAATTACCCGACGCTGGAGGCCCTGACCGCCGAGGCGGAGGCGCTGTCGGTGTTTCGAGATTATCCGGTGGCCTAGAAAGCATCGCGGCCATGGGTCGCTCCTACGGTAACGTCCGTACCTGTAGGAGCGGCCCATGGCCGCGATCAACAAAGCACCAGAGTCCCGCAGGATTAGCCGCAACGGCGGACCGCGATGGCCGCCATGCTCTTGGCGACTACTTACCCACGGTAATACCGCTGCGGCACGAAAGGGGTCTTGGCGACCTTGACCGGGACCTGCTTGCCACGCACCACGGCGAACAACGGGGTATCGACGGCGGCGAAAGCACTGTCGACATACCCCATGGCCACCGGGGCGCCCAGGGTCGGGCCAAAGCCGCCACTGGTCACGCGACCAATGCTGGCGCCATTGGCATCCACCAGCTCCGCGCCTTCGCGTACCGGCACCCGCTCCTGCACCAGCAGCCCCACGCGCTTGCGGCTCACGCCGTCGCGCTGCTCCGTGAAGATGCGCTCGGCGCCGGGGAAACCGCCGGCGCGGCCATTGCCTTCACGGCGCACCTTGGACAGGGCCCAGCCGAGGTTGGCCATGACCGGCGTGGTACCGGCATCCATGTCGTGACCATAGAGGCAGAGGCCCGCTTCCAGACGCAGGGAATCCCGGGCACCCAGACCGATGGCCTCGACTTCCGGCTCGGCCAGCAGACGGCGGGCCAGGGCCTCGGCGGCGGCGCTCGGCACCGAGATCTCGTAGCCGTCTTCACCGGTGTAGCCACTGCGGCTGACGATGCAGGGCTGGTCCAGCAGCTTCACGCGACGCACCTGCATGAAGGTCATCTCGGCCACTTCCGGCGCCAGGCGCGACAGGACCGTAGCGGCTGCAGGCCCCTGCAGGGCCAGCAGGGCGCGATCGAATTGCGGCAGCACCTGGCAGCGATCGCCCAGGTGCTTTTCCAGGTGGGCGAGGTCGGCTTCCTTGCAGGCGGCGTTGACCACCAGATAAAGGCAGTCGCCCAGGTTGGCGACCATGAGGTCGTCGAGGATGCCGCCGTTGTCGTCGGTCAGCAGGGCATAGCGCTGCATGCCGCTGGGCAGGTCGATGATGTCGACCGGGACCAGGGTCTCCAGGGCCTCGGCGGCTTCCTCGCCTTCGAGCATGACCTGGCCCATGTGGGAGACATCGAACAACCCGGCCTGGGCACGGGTGTGCTGGTGCTCCTTGAGCACGCCGAGCGGGTATTGCACCGGCATCTCGTAGCCGGCGAAGGGCACCATGCGGGCACCGAGTTCCAGGTGCAGGGCGTGCAGCGAAGTCTTGAGCAGGGACATGGTGGGGCTCCGTGTCGGGTGGCGGCTTCCGCACTCCGGTCCTCCAGAGCAGGAAGCTGTTATCTGAGTGGGTCGTGCCTGCCGCTGACGAGCGAGACGCGACCTCGGTGCTTCGGATTTCCCTCACCCCGGCCCTCTCCTTCAGGGAGAGGGGGAAGAGCGGTGCTTCACTCGGACACCCTGCACAACGGCTGCAGAGCTATCGGAGTGCCGCGGCTTTGCTCCCCTCTCCCCCCGGGAGAGGGGCCGGGGGTGAGGGTCAGGCCTCGCCGTACGCCTCGATCGGCGGGCAGGAACAGACCAGGTTGCGATCGCCATAGACGTTGTCGATGCGCGCCACCGGCGGCCAGTACTTGCCGTCCACCAGGGTCGGCAGCGGGAATACCGCCTGCTCGCGGCTGTAGGGATGAGTCCACTCGCCTGCCAGCTCACGCGCGGTATGGGGCGCGTTCTTCAGCGGATTGTCCTGGGGATCCAGGGTGCCGGCCTCCAGGGCGCGGATCTCTTCACGGATGGCGATCATGGCGTCGCAGAAGCGATCCAGCTCCTGCTTGGACTCGCTCTCGGTGGGCTCGATCATCAGGGTGCCGGCCACCGGGAAGGACATGGTCGGGGCATGGAAGCCGAAGTCGATCAGGCGCTTGGCCACGTCGTCCACGGTCACGCCGCTGCTGTCCTTGAGCGGACGCAGGTCGAGGATGCACTCGTGGGCCACCAGACCGCCAGTGCCGCTGTAGAGCACCGGATAGTGCTCTTCCAGCCGGCGGGCGATGTAGTTGGCGCTGAGGATGGCGATCTGGGAGGCGCGGGTCAGACCGGCGCTGCCCATCATCTTCAGGTACATCCAGGAGATCGGCAGGATGCTGGCGCTGCCGTAGGGCGCCGCGCAGACCGCACCTTCCTTGCGTTCCAGCCGGGCATGGCCAGGCAGGAAGGGCGCCAGGTGCGCCTTGACGCCGATGGGGCCGACGCCCGGACCGCCGCCGCCATGGGGGATGCAGAAGGTCTTGTGCAGGTTGAGGTGGGAGACGTCACCGCCGAACTGACCCGGGGCGCAGAGGCCGACCATGGCGTTCATGTTGGCGCCGTCTATGTAGACCTGGCCGCCATGGTCATGGACCACCTGGCAGATCTCGCGGATGGCTTCCTCGAACACCCCGTGGGTGGACGGGTAGGTGATCATCAGCGCGGCCAGGCGCTCGCTGTGCTGCTCGGCCTTGGCGCGCAGGTCGTCGAGGTCGACGTTGCCGCGCTTGTCGCAGGCCACCACCACGACGCGCATGTCGACCATGCTGGCGGTAGCGGGGTTGGTGCCGTGGGCCGACGCCGGGATCAGGCAGACGTCGCGCTCGCCCTGGCCGCGGCTCTGGTGATAGGCACGAATGGCCAGCAGGCCCGCATACTCGCCCTGGGAGCCGGCGTTGGGCTGCAGGGAGACGGCGTCGTAGCCGGTGGCGGCGCAGAGCATGGCCTCCAGTTCGGTGGTGAGCTGGGCATAGCCCTCGGCCTGGTCGGCCGGCGCGAAGGGATGGATGCTACCGAATTCGGCCCAGGTGACCGGGATCATCTCGCTGGCGGCGTTGAGCTTCATGGTGCAGGAGCCCAGCGGGATCATGGTGCGATCCAGGGCCAGGTCCTTGTCCGCCAGCTTGCGCAGGTAGCGCATCAGCTCGGTCTCGGATCTATGGCTGGCGAACACCGGATGGGTCAGGAAGGCCGACTGGCGCCGTAGCGCCTCGGGCAGCTCGACGCCCTCCGCTTCACCCAGCTCGGCGACCTGGGGCGCGGCCTTGCCGTCGGCCAGGATCTCCAGCAGCGCCTGGACATCGGCCAGGGTACTGGTCTCGTCCAGGGCGACACCCAGGGCCTCGGCGCTGACGTCGCGCAGGTTGTAGCCGCGGGCACGCGCGGCCTCGTGCAGGGCGGCGGTGCGCTCGCCGAACACCAGGGTCAGGGTGTCGAAGGCGGTGTGCTGGGTCTGGTGGCCCAGGCGCTGCAGGCCGGCGGCCAGCAGGCTGGTGAGACGCTGCACCCGGGTGGCGATACGGACCAAGCCTTCGGGACCATGGTAGACCGCGTACATGCTGGCGATGTTGGCCAGCAGTACCTGGGCGGTGCAGATGTTGCTGGTGGCCTTCTCGCGGCGAATGTGCTGCTCGCGGGTCTGCAGGGCCAGGCGATAGGCGGGGTGGCCGTGGCGGTCGATGGAGACGCCGACGACCCGCCCGGGCATGTCGCGCTTGTACTTGTCCTGGGTGGCGAAATACGCGGCGTGCGGGCCGCCGAAACCGAGCGGCACGCCGAAACGCTGGGCGGTGCCGATGGCCACGTCCGCACCCAGCTCGCCGGGCGGGGTGAGCAGGGTCAGGGCCAGCAGGTCGGCAGCCATGGCCACCAGGGCACCGGCCGCCTGGAAGGCCTGGATGCTCTCCCGGTAATCACGGATCTCACCGGTGGTCATCGGGTACTGGAACAGGGCGCCGAAGAAGCGGCCGTGGTCCTCGATCTCGGTTTCCACCCCCACCACTACCTCGATACCCAATGGCTCGGCGCGGGTGCGCAGGACGTCGAGGGTCTGCGGATGGCAGTGCACGGAGGCGAAGAAGGCGCTGGCCTTGTTTTTCGCCAGGCGCTTGCAGAAGGTCATGGCCTCGGCGGCGGCAGTGCCCTCGTCCAGCAGCGAGGCATTGGCGACCGGCATGCCGGTGAGGTCGCCAATCAGCGTCTGGAAGTTGAGCAGGGCTTCCAGGCGACCCTGGGAAATTTCCGGCTGGTAGGGGGTATAGGCGGTATACCAGGCCGGATTTTCCAGCAGGTTGCGCAGGATCGGCGCCGGGGTATGGGTGTTGTAGTAGCCCTGGCCGATCAGGCTCTTGAGCAGGCAATTCTTGCCGGCGATGGTGCGCAGCTCGGCCAGGGCGTCGGCTTCGGACAGCCCGGCGGGCAGGTCCAGCACGCTGGTGCCCTTGATGCTCTCGGGGATCACCTGGGCGGTCATGGCATCCAGGGATTCATAGCCGAGCAGATCGAGCATGGCGATCTCGTCCAGCTCGCGCGGGCCGATGTGGCGCGGAACGAATTCGTCGGCGGTGCTGAGGGTATCGTGCAGCGACATGACGATCTTACCCCTTGATCAGTTGCTGATAGGCGGCTTCGTCGAGCAGCGCGGCGAAGGCTTCGGCATTGGCGGGCTGGAAGCGAAAGAACCAGCCGGCGTTCAGCGGATCACTGTTGATGGTCTCGGGCGCATCGTTCAGCGCCTCGTTGACCGCCAGGACCTCGCCTTCCAGCGGCATGGTGATGTTGCTGGCGGCCTTGACCGACTCCAGCACCGCGACCTCATCGCCCTGGGCATAGCTGCGCAGCTCCGGCAGTTGCACGAAGACCAGGTCGCCCAGCGAGTCCTGAGCATAGTCGGTGATGCCGACGGTGATGCTGCCATCGGCTTCCTGACGCAGCCATTCGTGTTCTTCGGTATAGCGCAGACTCATTGCCAGACTCCTGCGGACCTTGGTCCTGATGGATAGATGGAATCTGCTGCTGCAAGGCTAGTGCCAGGAATAAAATTCAATGATTTCAGCGGCTTAGCTAGATCAGCAGATTCCGCCTGTAGCGAAATCGTTACGATCCGAGCAGGAGCCTGCCATGGCCGTATTGATTCACGCACACCGTATCGTAATCGATACGAAATTAGCTGGGCTCCTGGGTCCGACAGACAGGCTATCAGCTATAAAGAAGTCATCTCTTATCTATGCAATGCGGACAAAGGCAGATTAAGCGCCCTTTTACTCGCTAACCTTTTTCAGCGGTAACCCAGTCTTCAACGCGCAAGCCCGGCACCCGATCAAACTCGCGGCGGTTATTAGTAACCACGATCAGGCCCAGGGATCGCGCATGCCCCGCAATCATCTGATCATAGGGGCCAATTTGCTGACCCGCCCTGGCCAACTCGGCACGCAGTTGTCCGGTATGCGCCGCTGCTTCGAGACCGTATTTCAAGACCTCCAAGCGAGCGGCGAAGCCCTCGACCACAGCCAGGTTGCGCTCCGGGCTGGAAGATTTTTCCGCACCGTAGATCAGCTCCATCAGGGTGACCGTACTGATGCACAACTGGCCATGGTGCCTTGTGAAGGCCTCACGAACCGACTCCGGCCGATTTTTGATGGTGAAGATACAGGTGTTGGTGTCGAGCATGAACTTGAGCATTAGAAGCCCTCACGGTCCTGCTCGGCAGGCTGATCACGTTCTGCCATGAAATCCGCGGTGACGCCCTCTCCCTCAAACCAAGAATTCCAAGATTCCCCGGTCGGGGTAATGATTCTCGCGCGGCCGACAACGACTACGTCGACTCGCTTCACGTCTTCGGGCAGGGCAACCGCCTTCGGCAGTCTCACCGCTTGACTGCGATTACTCTGAAATACAGCACCTTGTTCCACGACCAACCTCCTGGGATATGTCAAATGTATATCCCATAATAATGATGGGGTTGGATGTGTCAATTCAGCTATCTCTCGGCATCGGGCAATGCCGCCAGATGAGAATCTTCTTAGTCATGGCACTTGCTAGACCTTGCAAGAATGCTGGAGGCGGAAAACTCTGGAGCCTCCGGCCGGATTCCGGAAAGAGCACCAGCGCGAACTTCCGCCCCGCTTCGTCGGACCAAGAAGGCACAACAAGACCTCTGCCAAGCGGCTTTGCCCTCCCCCACCCTTGCCTGGAGTCTTTGTCATGGCTGTGAAAACCGTTGCCGATCTGCTCGTCGCCACCCTCGAAGCCGCTGGTGTGGATACCATCTGGGGCTTGCCGGGCGATTCGCTCAACGGCCTCACCGAAAGCCTGCGCACGCGTGATCGCATCCGCTGGCGTGGCGTGCGTCATGAAGAAGCCGCTGCCTTCGCGGCCAGTGCCGCCGCCGACACCAGCGGGCGCCTGGCGGTCTGCGCCGGCTCCTGCGGTCCGGGCAATCTGCACCTGATCAACGGCCTGTTCGACGCCCAGCGCAGCGGTGCGCCGGTCCTGGCCATCGCCGCCCAGATTCCCTCCAGCGAGATCGGCCTTGGCTATTTCCAGGAGACCCACCCGGAGCGCCTGTTCCGTGATTGCAGCGACTTCTGCGAGGTGGTGTCCCATCCCGAGCAGCTGCCGCGCATCCTGGAAACCGCCATGCGCTCGGCCATCCTCAATCGCTCGGTGTCGGTGGTGGTGATCCCGGGCGACGTGGCCCTGGCCGAGGCGCCGATCAAGCAAGCCCAGTGGAGCGAGCCGGTGCGTCCGGTGGTGGTCCCGCCGGAGGCCGAGCTGGACGCTCTGGCCGAACTCCTGGCCGGCGAAAAGCGCATCACCCTGCTCTGCGGCGCCGGTTGCGCCGGTGCCCATGCCCAGGTGGTAGCCCTGGCCGAGCGGCTGCAGGCACCGGTGGTTCATGCGCTGCGCGGCAAGGCCCATATCGAGTATTCGAATCCCTATGGCGTGGGCATGACCGGGCTGATCGGCTTTTCGTCCGGCTATCACGCGCTCAAGGAATGCGACCTGCTGCTGATGCTGGGCAGCAACCTCCCCTATCGCAACTTCTTCCCGGACCATGGCCGGGTGGTGCAGATCGACATACGCGGGGCTCATCTGGGCGTGCGCACCCCCCTGCTCAAAGGCCTGGTGGGCGATGTCCGCGCCACCCTGGACGCCCTGTTGCCGCGGCTCAAGCCCAACAGCCACAGCCGCTTCCTGGAAAAGGCCCAGCAGCACTATCGCAAGACCCGCGCCGAGCTGGACGAGCTGGCCACCGCCACCGCCGACGGTGAACCCCTGCATCCGCAGTACCTCACCACGCGCGTCAGCGAGCTCGCCGCCGCGGACGCCCTCTTTACCTGCGACGTCGGCACCCCCACGGTGTGGGCCGCGCGTTACCTGGCGATGAACTTCGAACGCAAGCTGGCCGGCTCCTTCAGCCACGGCTCCATGGCCAATGCCCTGCCCCAGGCCATGGGCCTGCAGGCGGCCTATCCCGACCGCCAGGTGGTCGCCCTGGCTGGCGACGGTGGGCTGTCCATGCTGCTGGGCGAACTGGCGACCCTCGCCAGCGAAAAGCTACCGGTCAAGGTCATCGTCTACGATAACGCCACCCTGGGCTTCGTCGCCATGGAGATGAAGGCCGCCGGCATGATCGACGAGACCACCGATCTGGGTGAGGTCGATTTCGCCCGGGTGGCCGAGGCATGCGGCGTGCGCGGCTGGAAGGTGGAATCGGCCAGTCTGCTCGACGCCACCCTGGAAGAGGCCTTCGCCCACCCCGGCCCGGCGCTGGTGGACGTGCGCATCGCCAAGCAGGAGCTGTCGCTGCCACCGAAGATCGAGGCTGCCCAGGCCAAGGGTTTCAGTCTCTACATGCTGCGCGCGGTGATGAGTGGCCGTGGCAGCGAAGTGGTGGACCTGGCCAAGACCAACGTCCTGCGCTGAGAGCCTGTTTAAAGGCTGCTGCGCGTCGGCCAAACTGCGTTGAAAATGGCTTCGGAATGCTCATTTACCACTCGTAAACTCCGCTTCCTCAGCCATTTTCGCCTTGCTTGTCTCTAGCTCGCGAACCTTTAAACAGGCTCTAGAACTTTAACGCCGCGGAATGCCGTAACGCCGCAGCCGCATGGCGATGGCCGAATGGGAGGTCTGCAGGCGTGCGGCCAGCTGGCGGCTGGACGGATACTGCGGATAGAGTCGTTCCAGCAGCGCTGCCTCGTAGCCCTGGACGGCGGCTTCCAGGGTGCTGACCTCGGTTTCCACCTGCCCAGCCATTGCAGTACCGGCCAGATCCAGGTCCTCGACGTCGATCTGGCCGCTTTCACTGATGGCGGCGGCGCGAAAGAGGATGTTCTGCAGCTGGCGCACGTTGCCTGGCCAGGCGTTGCCCAGCAGCACACCGTAGGTGGCCGGTGCCAGGCGGCACGGCGGCCGGCCGATCTGGGCACAGGCCTGCTGCAGGAAGTGCCGTGCCAGCAGCAGGATGTCCTGGCCGCGCTCGCGCAGCGCCGGGACCTGTAGGCTGAGCACATTGAGACGATAGAAGAGGTCTTCGCGAAAGCTTCCCGCGGCCACCATGGCCTGCAGGTCGCGGTGAGTCGCAGCCAGGATGCGTACGTTGACCTGGCTCTCGTGGGCCCCACCGACGCGGCGGAAGGTGCCGTCGGAAAGGAATCGCAGCAGCTTGGCCTGCAGATAGGGCGACATCTCGCCGACCTCGTCGAGAAACACCGTGCCCTGGTCGGCCAGCTCCAGCAGACCCGGCTTGCCGCCACGCTGCGCACCGGTGAAGGCGCCCGGGGCATAGCCGAACAGTTCGCTCTCGGCCAGGCTCTCCGGTAGGGCGGCGCAGTTCAGGGCGAGGAAGGGCGCATCGCGCCGGGCACTGGCGGCATGACAGGCCCGCGCGACGAGCTCCTTGCCAGTGCCTGTCTCACCCAGGATCAACAACGGTGCTTCCAGGGCCGCCAGGCGCTGGGCGCGGGCCTTGAGCGTACGGATGGCCGCGCAATCGCCCAGCAGGGAATCGAAGCCCTCGGGGGTGTCATGGCGTAGCGCTGACAGCCGACCGCCGATGCGGCTGGGTGCATAGAGCGTCAGGAGCCCCCCGGCCAGCCCGCCTACCGGCTCGCCGATGGGGGTGGCGTCCAGCAACAGGGCCTGGCCGCGCAGTACCACCTCGCGCAGGGGCAGACGAAAGCCCTGGGCCAGCAGCTCGGCTGGCAGCTCGCTGTCATTGAAGAGGTCGGCGAGGGTCGTGCCGGCACCCTCGCCGGCCAGCGCGGCGAAGGCCGGATTGGCCAGCAGGATGCGGCCTTCGCCGTCCACCGCCAGCACCGGATCGGCCATGGCGGCAAGCAGGGCATCGAGCTGCAGGCTGCGACGCTGGCCGGGCAGGATGTCCACCACCCGGACCGCCTCGACCCCCACCACGGTCAGCAGGGCGGCGCGCAATTCCTCCAACACCGCCGCGCTCAGGGTCGGCGCGTCGATGTAGACGTTGGGCGGCACCATCTCCACGGCATCGAGGTTCAGATTTCGGGCACCGAGCAACGCCAGGACTTCCTGGGTGATGCCGACCCGATCGATGAAGGAGACATGGATACGCATGGAAACCGCAGGGTCTGAAAGCGAAAGGCTAATGCTACCCAAATGCTCGGGGTAGAATCACTTCTCATTTACCAAGGCGGGACCGCCATGACCACCAAAGACCCCCTTCTTCTCGATCAGCAGCTGTGCTTCGCGCTGTACTCGACCTCCCTGGCCATGACCAAGGTGTACAAGCCGCTGCTCGAAGAGGTGGGCCTGACCTACCCGCAGTACCTGATGATGCTGGTGCTCTGGGAAAACGATCACCTGCCGCTCAAGGAACTGGCGCGCCGTCTGCACCAGGACTCCGGCGCCCTGACCCCGGTGCTCAAGCGCCTGGAGGCCGAGGGCTACGTGACCCGGCAACGCAATGCCGAAGACGAACGCAACCTGTCCATCGAACTCACCGAGGGCGGCCGTGCCCTGCGAGAGCGGGCGCGGGAGATCAACGGCACCATTAGCGGCTACTGTGCGCTGGGAGATGCCCAGATGTCCGAGCTGCGCGAACACCTGATGGCACTGCGCGCCAAGCTGACGCGCTAACCGGCTCGCTGCCACTGGTCGCCTGCTCCCGAAAATATATTTGCGCGATAACAGGTATCGCGATAACTTAAGTCCATGCCTTGTCGGTTCTCACGGTCAACGCCCGGCCAAACAGTTATCGCAATACCTAAAACAGGAGCACGCCATGAACATCCTCTATACCGCGTCCGCAACCAGCACCGGTGGCCGTGACGGCCGTTCCATCAGCAGCGACAAGGCCCTGGACGTGCAGCTGTCCACGCCCAAGGAGCTGGGCGGCGCCGGTGGTGCAGGCACCAACCCCGAGCAACTCTTCGCCGCCGGCTACTCGGCCTGCTTCATCGGCGCGCTCAAGTTCGTGGGCGCCAAGGAAAAGATCGCCGTACCGGCTGACGTCAGCGTGACCGCCCAGGTCGGCATCGGCCCGATCCCCACCGGCTTCGCTCTGGACGTCGAGCTGACCATCAGCCTGCCGGGCCTGGAGCGCGCGGTGGCCGAGGACCTGGTCGAGAAAGCCCACCAGGTGTGCCCCTACTCCAACGCCACCCGCGGCAACGTGGACGTGCGTCTGACCCTGGTCTGACACCTGGGAACATCCAAGGGCGCGCCTCCTCGGGGACGCGCCCTTTTCTATGGCTGGCCCGTCAGGCCCGCGAAGCGTTCCGCCAGCCAGCCATGCAGTTGCCGGACCGCCGGCGAGAACTGGCGCCGGTGTGGACAGAACAGCTGCAACGGCAGGGGTTCGCCAGGCTGGTCGGGCAGCACCCGCACCAGCCGCCCGGTCTCGAGATCGTCGCGCATGTCCAGCCAGGACTTGTAGACGATGCCCTCCCCGGCCACCGCCCAGCGCCGCACCACCTCGGCATCATCGCTCTGCAGCGGCCCGCTGACGCCGACTTGCCGCTGGCCACCCTCGGCCAGCGGAAAGCTCCATTTGTCATAGGTGCGACCGTGCAGCTGGTAGAGCAGGCAGGCATGCTCTACCAGGTCATCCAGGCGGCGTGGCGTGCCATGGCGCGCCAGGTAGGCCGGCGCCGCGGCCAGCAGCCGGTGATTGTCGGGCGCCAGTGGCAGGGCGACCAGGCTGTCGTCCTGGCTGCGGCCATAGCGGATGGCGATGTCTACCGGATCGCGATAGACATCGGCCTGCTGGTCCGAGACGTAGAGCCTGAGGGTCAGGCCGGGATGCCGCTGGCGAAATTCCGCCAGCCAGGGCAGCAAGAGATTGCGCCCCAGATCCGAAGGCGCCGCCACCTGCAGCACCCCGCGCAGCTCGGGGCTTTCCCCCTGCAGCCGCTCGCGTCCCTCGCGCAAGGTCTCCAGCACCTCCCGGGCATAGGGCAGATAGGCCTCGCCCTCGGCGGTGAGCCTCAGACTGCGCGTCGAGCGAGCGAACAGGCGAATGCCCAGCTCCCGCTCCAGCCGCCCGATGGCGGCGCTCACCTGACCTGGCAAGAGGTCTGCCTCGCGGGCCGCGCGGGAAAAGCTGCCCAGGGCGGCGGAGCGCACTAAGAGGCCGAGGTCGTCGAAGCGGATCATTTTCTTTCCTGCAGTGAAGGTGCTATCCGATTCTGCCGCTTTTTCCGACCGACAATGAAGACGACCATGGCCTCACGTTTCTCATCGTACAAAGGAATCCGCCCATGAAAGCCATCATCCACGGTGACGCCACCCTGCCCGCCAGCGATCCCCGCGCCCTGCAGGACGCCGTGCTGCCCGATCCTACGCCCGAGGCCCATGACCTGCTGGTAGAGGTCCGTGCCGTGTCGGTCAATCCGGTGGATACCAAGGTGCGCCAGGGCCTGGTGCAGCGCGACTCCAAGGTGCTGGGCTGGGACGTCTCCGGCGTGGTTCGCGCCGTGGGCAGCTCCGTCAGCCGCTTCGCCGTGGGTGACGAGGTCTACTATGCCGGCGAGCTGTTCCGCCCCGGCTGCAACAGCGAACTGCACCTAGTGGATGAACACCTGGCCGGCCACAAGCCCAAAAGCCTGGATCACGCCCAGGCCGCGGCGCTGCCGCTGACCGCCATCACTGCCTGGGAGCTGCTGTTCGATCGCCTGGGCGCGACCGAGGGCGGTGGTGCGGGTCAACAGCTGCTGGTGATGGGCGCCGCGGGTGGCGTCGGCTCGGTGCTGGTCCAGCTGGCCCGTCAGCTGACCCAGCTGACCGTGATCGGCACCGCCTCGCGCGAGGAAACCCAGGCGTGGGTGCGCTCGCTCGGCGCCCATCACGTCATCGACCACCACCAGCCGCTGCGCCCCCAGCTCGAAGCCCTGGGCCTGGACGGCGTGACCCTGGTGGCCAGCCTCACCCATACCGATGAGCACTTCACCCAGCTGGTGGACGTCCTGCGGCCCCAGGGCCGTCTCGGCGTGATCGACGATCCGGCGCAGCTGGACGTGGTGCCGATGAAGGCCAAGTCGCTGTCGCTGCACTGGGAGCTGATGTTCACCCGCTCGCTGTTCCAGACTCCGGACAAGGTGCGCCAGCACGAGATCCTCGAACGCGTGGCCGAGCTGATCGACCAGGGCACGCTCAAGACCACCCTGGGTGAACACCTGGGTCGTATCGATGCGGCCAACCTGCGCCGCGCCCATGCCCAGCTGGAAAGCCACCAGGCCCGCGGCAAGCTCGTACTGGAGGGCTTCTGATGGCCAGGCTCTCCGCCCTGACCCTCGCCGTCGCCCTGGCGATGGGTAGCCTGACCGCCCAGGCGGCGCCGCTACCGCAGGAGCGCACGCTCGGCCAGCTGGAGCAGGTCTTCGCCTTCCGCGACGCCATGCCCACCGGGGTCACCGTCAGCGAGACCGGCCGGATCTTCGTCAACTATCCGCGCTGGGGCGACGAGGTGCCCTTCACCGTCGCCGAACTCAAGGACGGCAAGGCCATCCCCTACCCGGACGCCGCGCTCAACGTGGAAACCCCCGGCCAGCCGGGCAAGGGCTTCATCAGTGTGCAGAGCGTGGTCGCCGATGGTCGCGGGCACCTCTGGGTGCTGGACACCGCCGCCCCCGGCTTCGCTCCGCCCAAGGCCGGTGGCGTCAAGCTGGTGGCCATCGACCTCAAGACCAACAAGGTCGCCAGAACCCTGGTCTTCCCCGCGGCGGTGCTCGAACCCAACAGCTACGTCAACGATGTGCGCTTCGACTTTCGCGTCGGTCGCGCCGGGGTGGCCTATGTCACCGACTCGGCACCGCCGGGCGGCCTGATCATCCTCGACCTCGCCACCGGTCAGGCGCAGCGCCGCCTGACCGGTGCGCCCCAGGCCAATGTCGATCCCAGCTTCGTGCCGGTAGTGGAAGGCGAGCCGTTGCTGATGCAGCGTCCCGATGGCAGCAAGGTCCGCCCGGCCATCGCCAGCGATGGCATCGCCCTGTCGCCGGACGGCGGCATCCTCTACTTCAGCCCGCTGTCCAGTCGGCACCTCTATGCCGTGCCCACCGCCCTGCTGCGCGACCCCAGCGCCAGCGAGGCCCAGGTGCGCGCCGGGGTGCAGGATCTCGGCGAGAAAGGCGCTTCCGACGGCCTCGAAGCCGATGCCCAGGGCCGCGTCTATGCCGGTGACTACGAGCACAATGCCGTGCGCCAGCGCCAGGCCGATGGCAGCTGGAAGACCCTGGTCCACGATCCGCGCGTGCTCTGGCCCGATACCTTCAGCATCGGCCCGGACGGCTATCTCTATTTCACCGCCAACCAGCTCCATCGCCAGGCCCAGTTCCACGGTGGCCAGGACCTGCGCGAGAGGCCCTACAGCCTGTTCCGCGTCAAGATCGACGCCCAGCCTGCCCCCACCCACTGATCCGATCAGGAGTTATCCATGCAGCTGTCCCAGATCGCCCGTACCCGTTACACCACCAAGGCCTTCGACGGCTCCCGCAGCATCCCGGCCGAACAGGTCGAAGAACTGCTGGAGCTGCTGCGACAAGCGCCTTCCTCGGTCAACTCCCAGCCCTGGCACTTCGTGGTCGCCGCCAGCGCCGAGGCCAAGGCGCGCATCGCCCGTGGCATGCAGAGCCCCTACAACGAACCCAAGGTGCTGCCGGCCTCCCACGTCATCGTGCTCTGCACCCGCCTGGAGATGACCGAAGGCCATCTGGCCCAAGTGCTGGAACAGGAAGCCCAGGACGGCCGCTTCGCCAAGCCCGAAGCGCGCGCCACCCAGGACGGTACCCGCCGTCACTTCGTCGACCTGCATCGTCATGAGCGCCAGGATGTGCAGCACTGGATGGAGAAGCAGACCTATCTGGCGCTAGGCACCCTACTGCTCGGCGCTGCCGCGCTGGGTATCGATGCCACCCCCATGGAAGGCTTCGACGCCAACAGCCTGGACCAGGAACTGGGCCTGCGCGAACAGGGTTACACCGCGCTGGTGGTAGTCGGCCTGGGCTATCGTGGCGAAAGTGATTTCAACGCCGCTCTGCCCAAGTCGCGCCTCACCCGCGAGCAGGTCTTCACCTTCCTCGATTGAAGCAAGGTAGTCTGGTAACTGTCAGGAAAGGGCGCAGCACAGGCGCCCTTCACCTGGCGCACTACCCGCCAAGGCAGTGATCTCAACCACGGCTGTATTCATGGCGAGCGAACCAGCTGGCTTACGCAGCGACTGAACTCATTCATCGTGAACGGCTTGGACAGCAACAGCGCCTGGCTTGGCAGGCCCTCTTCGAACAGCGGGCCGGCAAAGCCGCTGACGAACAGCACCCGGAGCTGGGGATCCAAGGCGATCAATTGGCTGTACAGGACCTTGCCGGTCATTCCACCCGCCAAGCCGATGTCGGTCACCAACACCTGAATATCCGGCGACGCCTTGAACCTGGCAAGCGCCGAGGCGCCATCTGCCGCCTCCATCACCTGGTAACCAAGCTCTTTCAGGGCAGCCGCCATGGTCTTGCGAACCACCGGCTCGTCATCGACCACAAGGACCCGTTCGCCATTACCGGTAGGGCAGGCATCGGGCTCGGCACTGGCCAACTCATCGATCTGTTCGATGCCCTTGCTGCCCCTGGGGAAAAACAGGCTGACAGAGGTGCCTGCACCCAGCTGACTATGCACCCGGATCTGCCCGCCGGACTGCTCCATGAAGCCAAAGACCATGGACAGACCCAGCCCGGTGCCCTCCCCCAGTGGCTTGGTCGTGAAGAAGGGTTCGAAGACCCGCGCCACGGTGTCCGGCGACATGCCGATACCGGTATCGGTCAGGCTGATCTTGAGATAGTCGCCTATCGGCAGATCCCTCAGCTCGCCGTAGTGGGGCTCGACTGACACCCGTTTCGTTTCAAGGGTCAGTACCCCGCCGTCCGGCATCGCATCGCGTGCATTGATGGCGAGATTCAGCAGCGCATTTTCGAGTTGGTTGGGGTCGCAATGGATGACGCCCGTGTCTCCGATCAGGATTTCAAAACGGATCCCGGGCCCTACCGTGCGCCGGATCAGATCCTCCAGTTCGCTGACCAGCAGACTGGCTTGCAGGTTCTTTGGCTCGAGGCGCTGCTGACGAGAAAAGGCCAGAAGCCGGTGCGTAAGGCCTGCGGCGCGATTCGCAGAGGTCAAGGCCAGGATGATGTAGCGGTCCAGATCATCCAAACGGCCTCTGGCGATACGTAGCTGCAGTAATTCCAGACTGGAAATCACCCCGGCCAACATGTTGTTGAAGTCATGCGCGATCCCGCCCGTGAGCTGGCCGACCGCTTCCATCTTCTGGCTCTGGCGCAACTTCTCCTCCGTGACCGCCCGCTCTGCTTGCTCCTGCTCCAAGGCTGCGGTGCGGTCACGTACCCGCTCTTCCAGCGTCTCGTTCCAATGGACCAGCGCCGACTCGAGATCCATTCGCTCCTGAATATCTTCGATGGTGCCGTACCAGCGCTGACGCTGGCCCTGTTCGTCCGTTTGAGCGAAGGCCCTGACGCGGTACCAGCCGTAGCCGCCGCTGGCCGTCTGGAGACAGGTTCGAATGTCGTAGGCGGCGCCAGTTGCCAGGGAGTGTCGCCAGGCCTGCTGCATACGCTCCCGGTAGTCAGGATGAGGCACCTGCAACCAGCCTTCGCCCAACAGCTCCTCACGAGAGCGACCGGTAAGCGTCAGCCAGCGGTCATCGAAGGAATCGATGAATCCTTGCGCATCGGCTGTCCAGGGAATCTGCGGATTGAGGACGGTCGCGGCGCAATACTGGGCCTCGCGCTCACGCAACTCGGCTTCGGAATGCTCAAGCGCCTGGACTTTATTGAGGCGATCCACGGTCGCCCCCAGCAGGTTGGCGTAGGTCCGCAGGAAGTCGATGTCGTCTGGTGAGAATTCACGCTCGACAGGGCTATCCACCTCCAGCAAGCCAAAGGGCGGCTGGCCTTCCGGCCCCAGGATGATGACGTTCACCAGCGCCCGCACGCCGTGATCCTTCAAGAACTGCGGGTAATCGAAACGATCCTCGGTGGTGATGTCCGTCGATACCACCGGCTCACCCGTTTGTAGCGCGAAACCTTCGGACGAACGCTCTTTAGCGGGCACGAGCTCGTGCCCGACTACGCCGGGTTTCCAACCGACGCCACTGCGGACAAGGAGATTCCTACCATCGGCCTGGAGCTCCATGACCTTCGCCAGCGGTGTATCCAGCGCCTCACTGACGAGGTGACAGGCTTGATGGAGGATTTCATCAAGGTCGTTTCCCTTGAGTGCAAGCTCCCCAAACTTTGCCAGTGCCGTTCGTTGACGAAGGAGTACGTGCACAGAAGACATCAGTAACCGATCCTTGCCTGACAAGGGCGTCGATCGAATAACGACGTACCAACCGCCAGGCTTTATGTATAAAGCTACAGGCACGGTTTCTTATGATGGGGTTCCAGCAAGGTCAGGCTTTTGCGATAAAGCGCCTGCTGCGTGGGACCGGGGAGCGGATGAAACTGGAGAGTGGTCCGTCAGGAACCGCCTCGGCGGCGGCGGTGCGAGAGCGCGCACCGCCGTACCAACCGCGACGTTGAAAGACCTCGACCGCCTTAACCCTTCAGATCCGCCAGGATCGAGAACGCCCGCAAGCGATCCGCCTGCTCGTAGACGTCGCAGGTAAAGATCAGCTCGTCGGCGTCGGTCTTCTCCAGCAGCAGTTCCAGGCGCTCGCGGACCTTGTCCGGGCCACCGATCACCGCCATGCCGAGGAAGCTCGATACCGACTCCTTCTCGTGCGGCAACCAGACGCCCTCCATGCTGCGCACCGGCGGTTGCAGGCGCAGACTGTCGCCGCGGAACAGGGCCAGGATGCGCTGGTAGACGGTGGTAGCCAGGTAGTTGGCCTCATCGTCGCTGTCGGCGGCCACCAGGGGCACGCCGAGCATCACATAGGGCCGGTCGAGGACCTTGGATGGCTTGAAGTTTTCGCGGTACAGGCGGATCGCCTCGTGCACATAGCGCGGCGCGAAGTGCGACGCGAAGGCATAGGGCAGACCCTTGGCCGCGGCCAGCTGGGCACTGAACAGGCTCGAACCCAGCAGCCAGATCGGCACCTCGGTGCCCGCGCCCGGCATGGCGATGACGCCCTGCCCCGGTTGCTGTGGCCCGAAGTAGTGCTGCAGCTCCTCCACGTCCCGCGGGAAGTCGTCGGAACTGCCCAGGCGATCACGGCGCAGGGCATAGGCGGTGCGCTGATCCGAACCCGGTGCGCGACCCAGACCGAGTTCGATACGGCCCGGATACAACGAGGCCAGGGTGCCGAACTGCTCGGCTACTACCAGCGGCGCGTGGTTGGGCAGCATGATCCCACCCGAACCCAGGCGCAGGGTGCTGGTGCCACCGGCCAGATAGCCCAGCAGCACGGCGGTCGCCGAGCTGGCGATGCCGTCCATGTTGTGGTGTTCGGCGACCCAGTAGCGGGAGAACCCGAGCTGTTCGACATGGCGCGCCAGGTCCAGGGCGTTGTGCAGCGCCTGGGCGGCATCGCCATCGTCGCGGATGGGAGCGAGGTCAAGGACCGATAGGGCGGTCTTAGAGAGACGGGTCATCAGGGATCTCCTCGGCGGCCTGATCGTAGGCCGCCCTGTGGCGCTGAATGAGAGGCTGCTTCGCGGCGGCCCAGGCGGCCAGGGCACCCACCGGCACCATCAGGCTCTGGCCCAGGGCGGTGAGCGCGTATTCCACCTGGGGCGGCTTGGTCGGGGTCACCGTGCGGGACACCAGGCCGTCGCGCTCCAGCTGACGCAAGGTCACGCTGAGCATGCGCTGGGAAATGCCGTCGACCCGACGACGCAATTCATTGAAGCGCAACGGGCCGGCTTCCAAAGTGAAGAGCGTGAGCAAGGACCAGGCATCACCGATCCGATCCAGCACGTCCCTGATCGGACAGGCATGGGCATGCAGGCGGCGACGACTGGAGATACGACTGACCACGGCGTCCATGGCGATCCTCGAAGCAGAACTGACTCCAGCCTACGCCTTCTGGGCGGTTATTAAAAGTAACCACCTGTCAGGGCTGGTACTGCTGCTCCGGCCAAGGCACAATCCAGGAGGTCGTGACCGTTTTTATTGATTGAACGTTCAATAAAAAATAGTTACCCTCGGAGGCTCTTTCCTCTGTTCAGGAGATGCTCCGTGCCCAAGGTCGGGATGCAGCCCATCCGCCGTTCGCAGCTCATCGCCGCGACCCTCGAAGCCGTCGACGAAGTTGGCATGGGCGACGCTAGTATCGCCTTCATCGCCCGCAAGGCCGGTGTCTCCAACGGCATCATCAGCCACTACTTCCAAGACAAGAACGGCCTGCTCGAAGCCACCATGCGGCATCTGATGAATGCCCTGCGCCAGGCCGTGCGCGAGCGCCGCGCGGCGCTGCCCGGGGACGATCCCGCCGCCAACCTGCGCGCCATCATCCAGGGCAACTTCGATGACACTCAGGTCAGCGGACCAGCCATGAAGACCTGGCTGGCCTTCTGGGCCACCAGCATGCATCAGCCCAACCTGCGCCGCCTGCAGCGCATCAACGACCTGCGCCTGTATTCCAACCTCTGCTGGCAATTCCGGCGCCTGCTGCCGCGCGACCAGGCTCGCGCCGCCGCTCGCGGCCTGGCCGCCATCATCGACGGACTCTGGCTGCGCGGCGCCCTCTCCGGTGACGCCTTCAACACCCAGCAGGCCCTGCAGATCGCCTACGACTACCTGGACCTGCAACTGGCCAAGGCCTGACGCTCACCTGATCGCCCCCGCCCTGCCGGCCAGCACCGACGGGGCGTCTTCAGCTGCTCCCTCCCCAACCTCCCTCCTCTCCCCTGGTTAATCATCCGCCCCGGACCGATCCGCTCTAGGCGGCCCCTTGGCTCGTCTCGCCTCGGCCACGAATTTTTCATTGATTGAACGTTCAATAAAAATTAAGTAGACTGGATTCATCGCTGGAGCAAAGAGCCCTTCTTTCGCTCCCCCTGTGTTCCTTGCGGGTGCCACGGCGCCCGCCCCGTTTTGGGAGATCGTCCATGGCCCGTTTCGCCGAACAGCAGCTGTACATTGGTGGCCGCTACGTCGCCGCCACCGGTGGCGCCACCTTCGAAACCCTGAGTCCCGCCACCGGCGAAGTGCTTGCCGTGGTGCAAAGCGCCAGCCGCGCCGACGTGGACAAGGCGGTGGCAGCCGCCGCCGAAGGCCAGAAGGTCTGGGCCGCGATGACCGCCATGCAGCGCTCGCGCATCCTGCGCAAAGCCGTAGACATCCTCCGCGCACGCAACGACGAGCTGGCCCTGCTGGAAACCCTGGACACCGGCAAGGCCCTGTCCGAAACCCAGGCCGTGGACATCGTCACCGGCGCCGACGTGCTCGAGTACTACGCCGGCCTCGTCCCCGCCCTGGAAGGCGAGCAGATCCCGCTGCGCGAGACCTCCTTCGTCTATACCCGCCGCGAACCCCTGGGCGTGGTCGCCGGCATCGGTGCCTGGAACTACCCGATCCAGATCGCCCTGTGGAAGTCCGCCCCGGCCCTGGCCGCTGGCAACGCCATGATCTTCAAGCCCAGCGAAGTCACCCCGCTGACCGCGCTGAAGCTGGCCGAGATCTACACCGAAGCCGGCCTGCCCGCTGGCGTCTTCAACGTGGTCAACGGCGTCGGTCCCGAGGTGGGCGTGGCCCTGACCGAGCATCCCGGCATCGAGAAGATCTCCTTTACCGGCGGTGTCGCCACCGGCAAGAAGGTCATGGCAAGTGCCGCCGGCTCGACGCTCAAGGAAGTCACCATGGAACTGGGTGGCAAGTCGCCGCTGATCGTCTGCGATGACGCTGACCTGGATCGCGCCGCCGACATCGCCGTCATGGCCAACTTCTTCAGCTCTGGCCAGGTCTGCACCAACGGCACCCGCGTCTTCGTGCCCCAGGCGCTCAAGGCCGACTTCGAAGCCAAGGTGGTGGAGCGAGTCAAGCGCATCAAGCTGGGCGATCCCCTGGCCGCCGAGACCAACTTCGGTCCGCTGGTCAGCACCCCGCACCTGGAAAAGGTGCTGGGCTACATCGCCCAGGGCCAGGCTGAAGGCGCCCGCCTGCTCATTGGTGGCGAGCGCGTTACCCAGGGCGACCTGGCCAAGGGCAACTTCGTGGCCCCCACCGTCTTCACCGATTGCCGTGACGACATGGCCATCGCCCGCGAAGAGATCTTCGGCCCGGTCATGAGCATCCTCGCCTATGCCGACGAGGACGAAGTGGTACGCCGCGCCAACGACACCGAGTACGGCCTGGCCGCCGGCGTGGTCACCCGTGACCTGGCCCGCGCCCACCGCATGATCCATCGCCTGGAAGCCGGCATCTGCTGGATCAACACCTGGGGCGAGTCCCCCGCCGAGATGCCGGTGGGTGGCTATAAGCACTCCGGCGTCGGTCGCGAAAACGGCCTCACCACCCTCGGCCACTACACCCGCATCAAGTCGGTGCAGGTCGAGTTGGGCGACTACGCCTCGATCTTCTAGGCCGCTCAGGCAGCGCTTTTCTCCCCTCTCCGCTGGAGAGGGTCCGGGGATGGGGCCAGACCCCACCCGCCGTCAGGAGGAGACTTTTTCATGGCACACGAATTCGATTACATCGTCATAGGCGCCGGCTCGGCCGGCAACGTCCTGGCCACCCGGCTGACCGAGGACAAGGACGTCAGCGTCCTGCTGCTGGAAGCCGGCGGCCCCGACTACCGCCTGGACTTCCGCACCCAGATGCCAGCCGCCCTCGCTTATCCGCTGCAGGGCAAGCAGTACAACTGGGCCTACCAGACCGAGCCCGAGCCGCACATGGACAATCGCCGGATGGAATGCGGCCGCGGCAAGGGCCTGGGCGGCTCTTCGCTGATCAACGGCATGTGCTACATCCGCGGCAACGCCCTGGACTATGACAACTGGGCGCAACTTGATGGCCTGGACGACTGGACCTACCTCGACTGCCTGCCCTACTTCCGCAAGGCCGAGAAGCGCGATGCCGGGGCCAACGACTGGCACGGCGGCGAGGGCCCGGTGTCGGTGACTACCGCCAAGCCAGACACCAATCCCTTGTTCGAAGCCATGGTCGAAGCCGGTGTCCAGGCGGGTTATCCGCGCACCGAAGACCTCAACGGCTACCAGCAGGAAGGCTTCGGTCCGATGGACCGCTTCGTCACCCCGAACGGCCGTCGCTCCAGCACCGCCCGTGGCTATCTAGACCAGGCCAAAGGTCGCCCGAACCTGACCATCGTCACCCACGCCACCACCGATCGCATCCTCTTCGAGGGCAAGCGCGCCAATGGCGTCGCCTACATGAAGGGCGATTCGCTGGAAGCCATCACCGTGCGCGCCCGTCGTGAAGTCCTGCTCTGCGCCGGCGCCATCGCCTCGCCACAAATCCTGCAGCGCTCCGGTGTCGGCCCCGCGCCGCTGCTGCGTCGCTTCGACATCCCGGTCGTCCACGACCTGCCCGGCGTCGGCCAGAATCTGCAAGATCACTTGGAAATGTACCTGCAGTACGAGTGCAAGCAGCCGGTCTCGCTGTACCCGGCGCTGAAGTGGTACAACCAGCCGCAGATCGGCCTGGAGTGGATGCTCAAGGGTACCGGCCTGGGCGCCAGCAACCACTTCGAGGCGGGCGGTTTCATCCGCTCCAGCGAGGAATTCGACTGGCCCAACATCCAGTACCACTTCCTGCCGATCGCCATCAATTACAACGGCACCAACGCCATCGAGGCCCATGGCTTCCAGGCCCACGTCGGCTCCATGCGCTCGCCCAGCCGCGGCCGCATCGAACTGACCTCGCGCGATCCGCGCCAGCATCCGAGCATCCTGTTCAACTACATGAGCACCGAGCAGGACTGGCGCGAATTCCGCGACGGCATCCGCCTGACCCGCGAGATCATGCAGCAACCGGCGCTGGACCCCTATCGTGGCGAAGAGATCAACCCGGGCCGCGATTGCGTGACTGATGCCCAGCTGGATGCCTTCGTGCGCTCCCACGCCGAGACCGCCTACCACCCGTCCTGCTCCAACAAGATGGGTACCGACGACATGGCGGTGGTCGATGGCGCCGGTCGCGTGCACGGTCTGGAAGGCCTGCGCGTGGTGGACGCCTCCATCATGCCGATCATCGCGACGGGCAACCTCAACGCCCCGACCATCATGATCGCCGAGAAGATCGCCGACAAAATCCGTGGTCGCGCTCCGCTGCCGCGCAGCAACGCCGCCTACTACGTCGCCAACGGCGCGCCGGTACGGGGTACCCCGCTGCGTGACGTCAACGGTCAGCGCGCCGCCGAGCCGGTTCCGCAGCGTCGTGACCAACCGGCGGCCTAGTAGTCCGCAGCCGGTCATGAAAAAGGGCGCCTAGGCGCCCTTTTTCCATTGATCCGGTTTTAGAGGCAGTCTTTGACGGCCACGAGCACATCCCTCGGTCGAAGAGGGTTATTGGCCATCTGCTCACGCAACGCGATTCGCGTGCCACGCGATGCCGAACCAATGTCGATGATGGCCGCTGTAGTCGGCGGCACCATGCTGTCTACCAGGACGCGCTGCCCACTGCCTTGGGATTGCACCTCCACATGGCGCCCACCCTTTTCCAGCTTGGCGACCAGGCAGGCTCGATAGTCGTCGGCGCTCTTGCCGGTACGCAGCTCCATCGGTGGATTGCGCTCAAGGTTCGCCTGACTGGTGCAACCAGCCAGCGCAGCGGCCAGCACGGCCAGGGTCTTCTTTCTCATCAATGGCTCCTAGCAAGCTATTTGCCCTATTTTAGCCTCAGCCGGCTTACGCCAGCCTTAACCTACGCACATCCTTGGTTTACAAGGGCTTTTCCATGGCTATAATGGCCTCCCCCTTGCCGGTATAGCTCAGCTGGTAGAGCAACTGACTTGTAATCAGTAGGTCCCGGGTTCGACTCCTGGTGCCGGCACCATCATTTTTCTGCGTTGATCGGACCTCTGTTCTTTTTCAAGAGGTAGCACCAGTCAACGATCTCCCCTTCTGGCACATAGCCGCTGACCATTTCTCGCAGTAGTCTTCTGACTGCATCATGGTCTTTGCTCTCGGTTGCCTTTAACAGATGCTCCAGCAGAGGTCTCAGTTGCGCCCACGAGAGATACTCCTCGTCAGCTCGCATAATCATGGGATGCTCTGTCGAGGTCACTCCCTCGTCTGCAATCAACAGCTCTTCATAAAGCTTCTCACCAGGACGTAGGCCTGAGAACTCTATCGCTATTTCGCCATTCGGATTATTTTCCGAACGAACACTTGATCCTGACAGCTTGATCAGCTTTTCTGCCAAGTCAACGATTCGAACTGGCCCGCCCATATCGAGGACAAAAACGTCGCCACCACGTCCCATCGAGCCTGCCTGAATGACGAGTTGTGCTGCCTCCGGAATGGTCATGAAGTAGCGCGTGATGTTTGGATGAGTAACGGTGACGGGGCCGCCTCGGGAGATCTGTTCGCGAAATCGAGGGATCACGGAGCCAGATGACCCCAGGACATTACCGAACCGTACCATCGTAAATCGCGTCTTGTTTAGGCAAAGCAAAGACTCTGACGCGTGGAGAGGTAGCAAGGCAATTTCTTGACTGACCGCCTGGAGGATCATCTCAGCAATACGTTTGGTACTGCCCATCACGTTAGTAGGTCTTACTGCCTTATCTGTAGAAATAAGTACGAAATTTTCGACATTGGCAACCAAGGCTGCCTGAGCAGTATAGAGAGAACCGAAAACGTTATTTAGTACCCCTTCGGTAATATTGTGCTCGACCATGGGCACATGCTTATAGGCAGCAGCGTGATAGACCGTCTCAACTCCCCATTCGCGCATCAACTCTTCCAGATATTGATAATCCCGTACGGACCCCAGAAGAGGCACGAGGGCAATAGGAGCGGATTCCTTTAGGATTATACGTTCCAACTCGCCATGGATAGAATAGAGATTGAACTCACTATGCTCGAATAGCAGGAGTGTCTTGGGAGAGCTGGATATGATTTGGCGACAAAGCTCTGAACCGATGGAACCACCAGCACCGGTTACCATCACCACTTTATCGCGAATACACCTTTCAAATAGCTCCTGACGAGGAGGCACCGCCTCTCGGCCAAGCAAATCGGCAATATCCACTTCTTGGATATCTTCGACCTTGACCCTACCCGATGCCAAATCCATGAAACTTGGCACACTACGAACGTGAACCGGAAACTTTTCAAGATAAGCAAGTACGTCACCCCTGCAGGCACGGCTGGCCGAAGGAATAGCAAGGAGAATTTCCTGGACACCTGTTTCGTCCAGCATTTGTTGGACATGCTTGCGACTGTAAACCTTCAGACCCGCTATGACCCGATTGGCCAGTGCCCGATCATCATCAATGAAGGCGACTGGCTCCAAGCCTCTCCCCAAGCGCAACGCATGTACCAATTGATTACCCGTTTGCCCCGCTCCCCAGATGGCGACCCTGGGCATACTGCCGCGCTTGCCCATGAAAGGCACATGACGAATGGCGCCATACCAGTCGCCGAGGAAATACTGGCGCATCAGCAACCGCAGCCCGCCGATCAACATCAGACTCAACCACCAGTAGTTAAAAACAGCAGAGCGTGGGATCAAGGCGTCGGTGAACTGATTCCAATACATGACCAAGGTCAACAGCAGTGCAGAAAGTGTCACTGCCTTGAATATGGCCATTAGCGCATCGTTACCAATATACCGCATAACTGCGCGGTAGAGCCCAAAGCGGATAAAAATCGGAATAGCAATAAGCGGGGCAGCAACGAACAGCCATAGATGCTTGCCGAATGGATCGAGATGTTGGTCTAAGCCCAGACGCAATACGAATCCCAGCCATAGCGCCAACCATAGCAATAAAACATCAGTCACTATTTGAAGTAGACGCTTCTGTCGACGCGGTAGACGTACCAACCAGTCGCGCATTCTTGAGTCAATCCTGGACAATACCTATACCTTCCTATTACCTATGGAAAGATCAACTGATGCTAAGGGCGGTGCCTGGAGCAATTACCGAATTTTCTTCCACCACCACTGAATAGCCAGCACAGCAACCAGCCTGCAACCAAGCACCAGCGCCAATAGATACACCGCCAGCCAGTTGTACACCTACGCCTAAGTGAGCGAAGTCTCCTAGGGAAGCGTCGTGATCTACTATGGCGCCCGCATTGACTATAGCACCCCGCCCTATGACAGCATCGGCCCCAACTACGGCGTTTGCCATGATGGCGCATCCTGGGTAGATATTCGCAGAGTTACTGACAACCGATCGCGGATGAAGAATGGATACAAGGTCGATCCCAGCACTCTCAATCAACGCAGTCCAAGCTTGGCGACGTCGATTGTCGCCTACCGCAGCAATAGCGCCTTGGACGCTGCCTTTCAACTTACCGATTTCGGTGATATCGGAAACCACGTCGGTATTGAAGCAGTCTTGCAAGGCAGGCCAACGGTCGTCCGCGAAAACCACTCGCTGCCACTCTTTGCCGGAGAGTGCAGAATCAGCCACGGCCTTGCCATGTCCGCCGGCTCCAAGTACCAGTAGCGTCCGCATAGTCATGTCCTCTTTTCCAGCTGCCCGGCTTGGAATCTGACAGCGATCACTAGCAGAGGAGCATAGGCCAGGACGAGGGCAAGGCTCCCGTCCACGAAGCCCAGGCCCGCGATCAATGCCAAAGGGATCAGCCACGTTACGTTAATCACTAGAACTGCCATGGTGACGGGGAGATGTCGCCCATAGCAGCGAGACGCGTATTGGTAGGCATGGCTGCGATGGGCTTCATACACTCGCTCACCTCGCAGAAGGCGTCGCAATAGGGTGAAAGTAGCGTCGACGATGAAGACACCTAGCAGAATAAGCCAGCTCCAGAGCCAGCGTGAGTCGACCGAAGCCGCTTGCAAGGACAGTGCGCCCAGCATCATGCCTAGAAATCCGCTGCCAGCGTCGCCCATGAATATCTTCGCTGGCGGAAAGTTCCAGATTAGGAATCCTGCAACAGCGAAGGCCAATGCCAGGGGTAACCAAACCTGGAGATTAGCCCCCGGCGCGCTGCAGAGCGCAAGGAGGGCACCGCCCAAACAGACACAGATCGCTTCAATACTGGCTAGACCATCGATGCCATCCATGAAGTTATAGAGATTGAGTAGCCAGACCAGATAAAGCGCGCCAAGAACACTTCCGATCAAGCCGAGATCATGGGTTTCGCCGAAAAGCATGACAGGCGGCATACCACCCAACCACACCAGTACCCAAATGGCTGCAGTGAAATGTCCGAGCAAACGCCAGCGTGCAGCGATGTGGCCGTGGTCATCGAGAAAGCCGAGCAGTGCTATGCCACCACCAGCGCCGGCCAAGGCTAACAACTGACTGAGTGGAAGGTTGCCAAACCCGAGGCCTAGTAGCAGCCAAGTCAGATAGCTCATCACTATTGCCAAGCCTCCGCCTCTTGGCGTCGGTACAACATGGGAGCTTCTTGAATTGGGCACGTCCAACAGACTCCGACTGAGCGCGTAGCGCCTTAGGCAGCCGGTCAGGAAAAAACAAAAAGCCGTTAGGGCTAGCAACGACAATAGCTCGATCATTGAAACAGGTGCTCCTGCCTGAACAGTTATCAACGCTTCTGGAAATGCCGTGCCGTCTTACGCAAGGCCTCATCAACGCTGATGATAGGTGTCCAGCCCAACAGCGTACGGGTTTTCGTAATGTCTACCTGTAGTGAGCCGCACAAACGCTGTGCTAGGGCTTTTTTGCCCACAAGGCCCGCGCTAAGTTGCAAGACGCGGGCAGGTACGGGCAGTAGTAGAGGAGATCGCCCTAGGGCGAGCCCCAAGCGGCGCAGTAGATCTGAAGTAGAAAGATCCTCGTCATCGCTAACGAGAAAGGTTTGATTAGCGGCAGCAGGGTGGTCAATACAGGTCACCACTAGATCCACCAGATTGTCCAAAGCCACCAAGCTACGTCTATTGGCGATGGCGCCCAAGGGCAAGGGAACGCCTTTACTCAGCCAATTCATCAAGCTACGGAAGTTTGCCTTCACCCCAGGCCCGTAGACCAGCACTGGCCGGATGATGACTACCTCTAACCCCGTGCCTTGGGCCAGCGCCTTGAGGCCCTCTTCGGCCTCCATTTTGGATATACCATAGGGATCTTGTGGTGCTGGCTCCTGATCAGCCAGATAAGGGCAGTCTGGCATCGTAGCTTCGCCATTGACCTTGACCGAGCTAATAAATATGAAGCGTCGGACGCCGCCTTCGGCAGCACGACGTGCCAATTCCAAGGCTCCCTGTACGTTAGCCTTCCTGAACTCTTCCAGAGGGTCTACAGCTCTGTCCTCCATGACATGGACTCGAGCACCACAATGGACCACGACATCCGTAGCTTCTAAAAGTCGAATTGCAACGTCACTATCGAGCGCTTCCAACGGCAACTGATCCAGCCCAGCAGAGACACTGCGTACGCCTTTTACAATTGAGTATCCGCCAGAGCTTTTCAGGCGCTCAACCAGAGCACTACCTACCAGCCCGGAAGCGCCTGTGACTATTATTTTTTGGCTGTACAAGCGCCACCACCTTGAAGCTGTCGATAAATAGCCAAATGCTGCTCTACGATCTGCTCTATTGCAAAATCGCGCTCAGCGAGCTTTCTCCCTTGCTCCCCCATACGCTTGCGTAAATCAGTATCTTTGACCAGACGCTCGATGGCATCCGCAAGGGCGACGGAATCTCTGGCCTGTACTAACAATCCAGAGACATTTGGCTCTATCGCATCACGACATCCCGGAACGTCCGTCGTGACAACGGCTCGGCCACAGGCAGCCGCCTCAACCAAGACCTTGGGTAGACCTTCGCGATATGACGGGAGGACGACAAGATGAGACAAGGCGAAGACCTTGGCAATATCTTTGCTATGGCCCAAGATCTCAACGATCCCCTCATGACGCCACTTCTCTAGCTCTTGCAAACTAATGCTGGTCGGATTGCCTACATCTGGGTCTCCAACCAATTGGAAACGCGCCTCGACACCTCGCTGGCGGAGTAATCGCACTGCATCTACGTACTCGATAACGCCTTTATCACGTAATAGACGGGCGGCAAAGGTCACTAACGGAACGCCATCGGGCTCGGGCAATACCGGATGGCTGGCAAGGTCGACTCCAGATCCCTTTATCAGGACCGTCTTGTCCATCCGAACGGCGCCTAGCTCGACCAAAGCCTGGCGGTCATCCGGATTTTGAAAAATAACCCGCAGCTTTTTCTTGCCCAAAGCTAACCAATACAAGGCTCTAACGAGCTGGCGCATGCCCCTGGCCTTCCAGCCTTGAGCGAGGAAAACAAAACCTAGCCCAGAGACCGCAGCAACCACACTCCCGACGGGGGCCACACGAGCCGCAATACCGCCATACAGAACTGGCTTTATTGTCACCAAATGCAATATGTCGGGCTTCAATTGCCGACAGAGTGTCCAAATGGCGTACAAAGCACGGAGCTCGGCTATCGGATTCCTACCATTCCTCGATAACGGCAAAGAATGATGGATGAAGCCGAGCGTGCGAATTCGCTCCACTGCGTTTCCGGGCATGGTGGCGATGTGTACCTCATAGCCCCGACTCCTTGCTTGCTCTGCTACGGCGAGGCGATGAGAAAGGAAGAAGCCCGCATCGTTCACAACGAACAGCAAGATGGAGCTCATGAATTTTTTGCTAACCAAGCTTGGAACATCAAAACATCCCAAAGCAGATACTGCCAATTACGCTTACCCGACAAGTGCTCAGCCCATTTTAGTCGGATCAGTTGCGGATGAAAGTAACCCTGCTGCCGAAGTTGAGATTCATCGAGCAGCTCTTCAGCCCAGTCGCGCAATGGCCCTCTCAACCAGTCTCCGATTGGCACACCAAACCCCATCTTCGGCCTTTCGATGAGTGCCCGCGGAACATAGCGATAGAGAACTTGCCGGAGTATCCACTTTGACTGACCATCACGTAGCTTATAGGCAAGCGGCAACTGCCAAGCAAACTCGACGACTCTATGATCAAGAAAAGGAACGCGTGTTTCCAGCGACACAAACATTGCCGCCCTGTCCACCTTGGTCAGGATGTCGTCTGGCAAATATGTCATGGTGTCCAGCGCCATCATGCGCTCGATACCGTTGTTCAGTGAAGGCAAACGATTGGTAGTCAAGAGAGTATCCGGCTCCTCTGCACCGATAACAACTTGAGCCGGATCTTGCCAGTGAGAAATGAGGCGACGATAAAGATCGTCAATGTTTGCTGCAGCTAGCACATCAGCACCCTTGTGCAGCTTGTCACCAAAATTGGTACCACGTAGTCGCGCGAAGGGCGAAACTACCGAATTCCAAGTCGAAGGTGGAGCCGTGGTAATGCCGAGTGCTATCCCTTTCCGCATAAATCTTGGCAGCTTGGATAGGCGCCCCCACAACCGGGACGTCATTAGATAGCGATTGTACCCAGCGAACAACTCGTCTCCAGCATCTCCCGAAAGGGATACCGTCACATGCTGCTTTGCCAGCTGAGATACAAGGTAGGTAGGTATCTGTGATGAATCGGCGAAGGGCTCATCATAAATGTCAGGGATGTTCGGAATGACATCTTGTGCCTGTGTCGAGGTGACATAAAGCTCGGTGTGTTCAGTGCCCAGGTGTCGCGCGACCGCCTTTGCATGCTCGGCCTCGTTGTAACCCGGCTCGTGGAAGCCGATGGAAAAGGTCCTTACAGGCTTGGACGACTGCGCTTGCATCAAGGCGACGATCGTGGAGGAATCTATGCCCCCGGACAAAAAGGCTCCCAACGGTACATCGGCAACCATCTGCTGACCAACAGCTGAAAGCAGTAGCTCGTCCAATTGTTGGACAGCCGCCTCAGGCGATCCAACAAAAGGTCTATCCTGACCCCGTCTAACGACTTGCTCGACTGACCAATAGGTATGGACAATCGGTTCTCGCTTGTCGAGAGATACCGATGCCAAGCAACCCGGCTGCAGCTTACTTATTCCGCGGTAGATGCAAGAGCCTCCAGGTATCGCATTGTGACGCATGAACAGCGCTAGAGCACCGCGGTCAATCTGCCCCTCGAAAGAAGGATGTTGCTTCAAGGCCTTGAGTTCTGACCCAAACAAAAAGGACTGCCCCTGCCAGCCGTAATATAGGGGTTTTTCTCCAAGCCGATCTCGGCCCAACGTCAATACGCGTGCCTGCCGATCCCACACTGCAAATGCAAACATGCCGATGGCTTTTTCTACCGTTCCCGCTATACCCCAAGTCTCAAATCCGGCCAGTAGAGTCTCGGTATCGGAAGTACCTCTCCAATCACCCGGACGGCCTGATGCAGTCAACTCCTGACGCATACTCAAGTGGTTGTAGATTTCGCCATTAAAGACTAGCACGTATCTTTCGCCCCGCGAGCGCATGGGCTGGTGGCCTGCAGCACTCAGATCGACGATGGCCAGTCGGCGATGTCCCAATGAAACCCCTGAGGCGGGATCGGTCCACACACCAAAGTCATCGGGGCCGCGATAGCTGATAGCCTGGTTCATCTTGAGTACAACGTCGCTGTTATCCGCGCCGCCAGCTATTGCCTCCAAAGTCCCTGCAAAACCACACATCGCGTCAACTCCTACCGTCGAGCTGTCGATACAGCTCTTCAAATTTGCTACTGGTGTTTTCCATACTGAACTCTTCGGCAACCCGCTTGTACGCCCGGTCGCCCAAGGCGGACCTTTCCTCGGCAGCCATTTTCACTATCGTCCGTAGGCCCTCGGCAAGTGCGAATGAATCCTCAGGCGGAACGAGGATACCTTGCCCACCTAATAGTAGTGCAGCATCCCCGACATCCGTAGTAACACAGGGCAGTCCCATTGCCATCGCTTCACCCAACACATTGGGAAAGCCCTCGGTTCTTGAAGATAAACAAAAAATATCTACGGCAGCCAAACAGGCAGCGACATCCTTGCGCTCGCCTAAGAGAACGAATCTTTCTCGGAATCCCGAGTTTTCGAGCCAACCTACAAGCTCCGGGTTAGTAGAAACGAGATCTCTACCTACCAGCAAAAACCGCACGTGTTTGCATTCTTGTGCCACCAGCGCAGCAGCACGTATGAAATTAAGCTGATCCTTGTCTTCGCTAAAACGACCTACGCTTCCTACTACGATATGCGTAGGCAAAAACCCACAGGACTGTCGGAGTACTTCCCGCTTTTCCATTGCTGCGCGCAGCTTGTCCGGCTCAAATCCATTGGGTATTACGCGCATAAGCTTTTTAGAATACCCTACTGCAGCGTGATTACGTAACGATGCTTCTGCAGCACAAACGATGCTGGTAGGGACGAGGGCCGATAGCTTTGCGCAACATCTCCTGATCCATTGAGTCGCTCTTGCTCCGCTACTTATATCTGTAGTGCGGACGCCCCAGATGACGACCTTGATCCCAGCTAGTTTGGCAGCTATCCCACCGAACAAGTCTGAGTGATACATCCACGTTTGAACTATATCTGGCTTGTCTCTTCGGAATATATGCACTAACTTAAAAAATGCAGATATCGGATTCTTTCGAATATCGAGCGCAATGACCGAAATGTTGGAATCCCGAAATCGTTCTGCCATCTCGCCTTGAGGCGTAAGCGCTATGATCAGATGATTACTTCCGTGTATCCTGGAATGGTTCACAAGGCGGTGCAGGAACATTTCGGCCCCCCCCACCTTTAAACCACTCACTACGTGATATACCAATCTGCTCATTTGACACCTCTGAACCAACGAGCATATAAATATTGCAACAAAGTTGGATGCATCCATATCGAACTACCCAAATCTGGACGCTTAAATTTTTTCATGTTTCCCTTGCTGACGTCTGCAATTGCTTTCTTGAGCAAGGGTATTCCAACATGATATTGACGAATTGGATAGGTTAGAAAGTTATCTTCAGCTAGTCGACTGATACAGCTCTGATAGAGAATATCACCCGTATCTATTCCGGCATCAACGACATGTACAGTGACCCCTGCATTAGCTTCGTCATTTTTATAAAAAGCCCAGTAAGCTCCATGTACACCTCGATAAGCAGGTGTGATACCGCAGTGCAGATTAATAAAAATAGAATCAATAGAATTCAAAACTTTGGAAGAGACGATTCGGGTCCCATTCAACACAACAATATCGGGTGATTCTCTTTTCAGCCATTCAATACATTCTGGTGAATTGACGGAAGTCACGTGAAATACATTTAGCCTATCTGGCCTGGCACTATCTAAGCCAAGTTCGTCAAACAAACGCCTAATTCGATTAAGGCTAAGTTTTCTAATAATACTCATATACAGCATGAAGAGCAGCTGCCCTCCAACGGTAAGAAAACCTACCTTGCGCAACCGACCCTTTAACAGGCCATAACGTGAAACGGGATTTTCTAGACATAGAGCTAGACGCGGAAAATCTTTTTCCAGCTCATTTACTACGGTCCATGTTGTATCTGTATCAATGCCTAGAACAACCACCTTCATACTGTATTTCCTGTAAAATCCGCCATTGCGAGAGAGCGCATCCCGTATTTATCGTTAAGAAACCTATAATGCTCCAGTAAGCTCCTCAGTACCTGCAGGTTTTTCTCCGTATTAAGGCCAAAATTGTGTGGATGCCACCAGAGATGGCAAACCCCTTTACTTATTGCTGCCTGAGTCATGACTGCTTTTATGCGATTCATACGGAGATCGTCGAAAATCGCAAGACGACGCGACCATGGCCGGAGAAAAATACTTGCAGGTATGTTGATAACGCCTAGGCTTTCATCAGCCTGTGACATGAGATCACCGCTCAAAGGCACCCAAGAATCCGCGAGCCGAACAGCGCGTCCTATGGCTCCACCAGGGATACGGTGACCATCTCGATACAACCAAGAGCCGGGATTACCTCTGAAAGTTCGAAAGCCACATGTCGGCAGCATCTTTATAAAGCTTTTGCGAGCCTGATTACGCGGAAAAACCAAACTTTCAAACCGACCACCCAGCTCCTTGAACTGCTCTTGAGCACACGTCAAATCGGCAGAGAACTCATCCGGCGATACGCCGTTTTCACCACAGAAGAAGTGGCTGTATGTATGGCTTGCCAACTCTTGACCTGGTGTCTCTAAAATTCTTTTGACAAGCGGACGCCCGAAAAATAACTTTGAATTCTCGCGGACTAATTGAGCCCAATTGTAATTCGAAAGCTTAGAGTTGCTATAACTAGGCAAAAGAGCCGGCCTACGCTCCATCCATTCACTATAGTCTTTGCAAATTAACATACCCACAGTGGCCCAAGTGCACTTAACCTCGAACTCACTGAAAATCTTTAGCATTTCAGGAATAGCTATCCAAACACCAGCCACGTTCTTTCCATAGTGTGCAATCTGCTGAGAGTCAGTAACCCCCCAAAACATTTCGAAATCTAGGGAAATAACAAAACTTGACAAGGCAGCCCCCAAAAACAAAAAAGCATATGAGCATTTAACAAAAAGCCTGGCTGCTACAGCCAACCATTTTATAAAGTCAAAACCAAAATAATCTGAAAATATAAAAAACCGGTCTTTTATCGGTTCACCGCTTTTCGGTACAACTCTTCATAACCGTTAGCGCATGTATCCATAGTAAAATTTTGCAAAACCCTTTGCCTGCCTGCTTCGCCTATTTTTTTTCGTTCAGGATCCTGAGCCAACCTCAAAATTGCGCAGGCTAACTCTTCAGCATTCCCTGCCTCGACGACGTACCCGTTTTTACCATCTAACACTGCCTCAGAGTTTCCACCCACGTTGGTGACAACCATAGGGAGGCCGTAGGCCATACACTCTAATACCGCATTGGAAAAGCCTTCCTCATGTGAACACAGGATACCAATATCAGACGCCATCAGAAATTTTGGCACATCCGACCGGGAGCCTAAAAAGTGGATATTTTTGCCTACTCCCAGCACCTTTGACTGCTCTAGGAGGCTTTTACCAATCCCGTCATCCCTTCCCAAACACAGGAGATCCCAAGGCTCAGGCAAAACTTTTTTTATAATTCCTAAAGCTTGAATAAGATCGTGATGCCCTTTGTAAGGGATCAGATTTGCTACCATGACCATGAGTAAGGATTCATCGCTAATACTATGTAAACGCCTCCATTCTGTTGAATGCATCTTTGATACGGGCTCAGCAAGCTCAATTCCGTTATAAATCAGAAATAGCTTTTCGTTACCAACACCTTCCAAAGCAAGCTGGTCAATCACTGCCTGCGAATTCCCACAGATATACGTCATGCGACCATGCAGCCAGCGTTCTATTTTGGCTTGAAGTGGAGAGTTCTTTTGATATTCATTCATACTTCTCCTGCTCATTATTTTTATCGGCACCCGTGAAAACAACGAAATAATGCCACCAATAACGTACGCTGTCGGAAGAAAAAAATGCACAACCGTAGGACGACGGGTCCACATTCTAGCGAGAAGCTTGGCAGAGCTTATAAGCAGCAGTAGACGAATTTGCAGCCACCTATTCTTTACTAAAGATCCTAGCCAGGCAGGTAGAGAACCACCGCTTACAAGGATTCCGGCCTGCTTTGCTTTTTCTAGCAATGGGCCCTTCATAGCCAAAGTAAAAATTTCTGGCTCCCACCCGCGACGTTTTAATGAAGTTGCAACTTTGACCAAGTGCTGCTCAGCCCCTCCAACCTCTAGGGAACCAATGACGTACAAGATTCGCTTACTATTCATAAACTCTTTACCGGGGCCATTACGCCATGTCTTCTGAGACTTTAAATTCGGTATGCTTGCCTAGCACTTACACTTTTCCATGTCACTAAAAGCCCCAGAATCGCCATAATCATTGTGCCTACAGTTAAAGCGCCTGCAACAGAAAACTCGCCAACCCAGTGCCTTAGTAGCGGGAACGCCAGGAAAAGTGCTGATAGATTGACCATGCCCAAGGCAGACATCAATAGCGGACGACGTTGTGCTTGCCAAAGCTTGGCTAGCACATTGCTAAAGATAATAAAAGGCATGCCGAGTGAAAGCCAAAGCCAATGCTCAGTCACTTTTGTAGCAACAGGCAGGTCGAACTTACCTCCAAACAATAGCATTAGAACATCAGAACCAATCGTGTCTACCAAAATAACAACCAAAACTCCAACAACTATTCCTGCCGCAGCAGCTTTGTACAAAATTCTACGGATAGCCTTAATATCATTTTGCGCAACCAGCTCTGAGAACTCGGCTAAAATTACGGTAGTACTCGCCATGATCAAAAGCTGTACTGCTGAACTATGCAATCTATAGGCATAACCGAAAGCAGAAATAGCACCCTCACCAAAAGAAGCCAGCCATAACGGAGGCATGGCAGTAAGAAGACTTGCTACAATTACGGCTGGAAGTATCTTCACACCTAAAAGGCCAACATCCTTCCAGTGTAAAAAAATAGCCATTAATCCCGGCAATTTGCCAAAAATCCTAAGCCCACTTTTATTCAACCCTATTATGCATATCAAGACTTGGAGCAGAAACCCTGCTAAGGTCCCTATTATCAGGTTAGCAAAGCCTCCGGAGGGCCAGGCTGCAAACAGAACCGCTCCCAACAAACCATTTGCAATAGGCGCAGCTGCAGCTATTGCAAAGCGATTTCGCATAGCAAGTAGGTAGCCACAGCAGTCTGACAGTACGTTAAGAGGCAGCAGCAGTAAAAGCCAAGGAAATGCGATAGCCACAGAACCTTGAACAGACGATGTTGCTTTGCCCGCTAATAGATGAGGGGCATAAGGAATAGATAGCCCTAAAAAAACCAATATAACTAGAGCAAAAATTGATGCCCCTGCTAACACCGAGCGTTCAAAAGCATCGACTTCATCTTTATTTTTTTCTAAGTTTAGTCTTGCTCGTACGGGAAACAGGCCTGTTTGCAAGATACCGGAGATCACCCCCGATACCATCGTAGGTACCGTCAACGCTAAATAATAAGCATCAAGCTCTGGGCTTAAACCGAATATGCGAACGGTAAACCACAACTTGCAAAATGCGGCCAGTTGCGCCCCTGCCGTTAACAGGGAAACTAATATCAATGTACTTTTCATGACCGCATTATCGTCAGGCCTGCGAGTTTTAAATTACTGCGCTTCAATCGAGGTTTTTTACATACCAATCTACAGCGATATTAAGCCCATCCTTAACCCGGTAAATAGGCTCGTACCCCAAAAGACTTTCTGCCTTTGAGATGTCTGCTAGGGAGTGTCTAACATCTCCTTTTCGAAACTCTCGATGTATAACCTTAGCTTCCTTAGAGACCCCTATAGACGACAAAGCTCTTTCTATATGGATAGCTAGTTCGTTCAGAGTCGTGCGTTCTCCAACAGCAACGTTGTAAACTTGATTAACCGCCGACTCCAAGGTCGTTGTAGCTGCCAATATGTTTGCCTGAATCACGTTCTCGATAAAGCAGAAGTCCCGGCTAGTGTCTCCATCGCCATTGATGAATACTGATTCGCCCTTGAGAAAAGCTGCCGTCCATTTAGGAATGACGGCTGCGTACGATCCATTAGGATCTTGGCGAGGGCCGAAGACATTGAAGTAGCGCAGGCCTATGGTATTAAACCCATAAGTCCTGGCAAAGACATCAGCATATAGTTCGTTAACATATTTCGTAACAGCATAGGGGCTCAACGGTTTGCCAATAGTATCTTCCACTTTAGGCAAGCCTGGATGGTCTCCATATGTGCTACTGCTGGCAGCATATACAAGTCGCTCTACCTGAGCATCTTTTGCTGCGATCAGCATATTCAAATGGCCCGAAATATTCGTCGCATTAGTAGTAAATGGGTCATCGATACTACGTGGCACGCTCCCCAGAGCCGCTTGATGTAGAACGTAATTAACTTCTTTACAGGCTGCGTGACAGTCTTGAAGCTCGCGTATGTCGCCTTTTATAAGCTTAAAGTTTTCCCATTGACGTTCAGAAACAAGACTTCTTACTTCGTCTAAATTACGCTGATGACCTGTAGAAAAGTTATCCAACCCCACCACACGCTGATCGGCCTTCAGCAGCTTCTCTAAAAGATTGCTACCAATGAAACCAGCAACACCTGTTATCAGCCAAGAGCGCGGAGAATGCGTAATACTTGTCAGAGTTTTTTCATATAGAGAATTCATATTTTAAAGTCTCAGGTCGGATTCGTTTTGCTTCAAAACATATTTTAGATCTTGAATTACGTGGCTGTTTTTTGCTAACGCCTTAATCGCCTGAACACCCATAGCTTTAAATTGACTATGGGCCACTGCGAGAATAATGGCATCGTAGCTGCCAGCTTCTGGCTTCGCTATTGGCAGAATGCCGTACTCGTGCTCTGTCTCATCGGCGTTTACCCATGGGTCATACACATCAACTTGACAATTATATTCTTCGAGCTCAGCGACTATATCGACTACACGCGTATTACGTAGATCAGGACAGTCTTCTTTGAAGGTAAGTCCCATGACCAGCACCCTTGCGCCCTCTACCTGAATACGCTTTTTAGTCATTGCCTTGACAAGCTGAGACACTACATAGGGACCCATGCTGTCATTTAAGCGTCGCCCAGCCAGAATAATCTCCGGATGGTAGCCGATGGACTCCGCTTTGTGCGTAAGGTAGTAAGGGTCAACGCCAATGCAATGGCCACCAACTAGGCCTGGTCTAAAGGGAAGAAAATTCCATTTACTCCCAGCCGCCAGTAATACCGACTCGGTATCAATACCCATTTTGTTAAAAATAATAGCTAACTCATTTACCAGTGCGATATTTAGATCACGCTGAGTATTTTCGATCACTTTTGCAGCTTCCGCTACCTTAATACTACTTGCTTTATGCGTACCTGCGATAATGATTTCTCTATACAGCGCATCTACAAGATCGGCAACATCTGGTGTTGAACCAGATGTCACTTTTTTAATATTTACCAACCGATGCTCTTTATCGCCAGGATTTATTCGTTCAGGGCTGTAGCCACAAAAAAAATCTCTGTTATATATAAGACCTGAGCCCTTTTCTAGAACCGGAACGCAATCTTCTTCAGTAGCACCAGGATAGACTGTAGACTCATATATTACGATATCCCCCTTTTTTAGAACTTTAGCTACGGTTTCACTCGCACGTATCAAAGGAGTTAAATCCGGTCTTTTATGCTTATCCACTGGCGTTGGAACTGTAACGATATAGCAGTTGCAACCAGCCAATGTTGAAATATCTGTTGTGTACGTAAGAAACTGGGCGGCTGTGAGCTCTTCTGAAGTCGTTTCGAGAGTAAAATCTATACCATTGCGAAGATCAGATATTCTCTGCGAATTTATGTCGAAACCAACCACGGATCGGTTTCGGCCAAACTCAACAGCCAGAGGCAGACCTACGTAGCCTAGACCTATTACACCCAGCTTCAATTTTTCTAATTGCATTCTGAACCTATAGTTTTGACTTGCGTTTATTTTCAAGGACTTTTAGCCTTGGACATGAACTCGCAGGCGGCGAGCTCTCGTGTCGTGGATATTCCATTCGATAAATAATCTTATTTCCTAGAGCACCTCACGTTATTTAATCGCTACCTGCTAGTATTAATTGCCCATGACAGCATTGCAGCAACTAAAACACTTCGAATTTATTGAAACCCGTTACCATATGCCAAGAAACCCTTAACTGCACCATTTACTGAATAAATAACACGATAGTGATCCAGCCTTATTCTTTGTAGGTCTCAGCCTGATTACCGCCAGAGCCTGACTTGTACTTGAAAAAACCTAAGATTTTCTCCAAGTACCTTTGGCGAAGAGCGTGCCATCCGATTGCTGAAAATGCGTAGAGTAGCGGTAGCATGAACACGCGCTGCCTAGTACTCCACTCTCCAAAGAAAACAAGATACGGGACAATTATCAAGAAAACTAATAGAGTTTGAAAAGCAGCAATTTTACTCCTTTTGACTGCCACATAGATGCCATATAAAGTTCCTGGCAGCATAGCCACCCAGAAAAACGTAGCAAACAAGTACAATTCGATATAATTTTTCCCGCTAATCTCAGTCTTTATAATGCTCCATGGATACGGGGCAAAAAGAGTTCTTGCTACTGCTCGTATAGTAGCTAATACAGGGTGACTTAAAAAATATTGCCGCCACTCGATTACTGTTTGATCTGCGCCAGACTCCCCCTTTTGCGCAGCCAACGTAGTTACCTGTCCGCTTATTGGAGCGGTAAAGGTATTTACCACGTTAGTAATCCCTACTTGCGGCGTACTTGGAACATCGTTACTAACAGAAATATCTTTTACAGATTCTTTTATCAAATTGTCTGCATTTTGCAGGACAGGCACAGGTATAGATAAAGGTAGCACTTCAGCCACCTCAATTTTTTTTGTTTCCGTATTTTCTTCGCTTTTGTTTTTTCCATAAGACTGATCAACTGCACCTTGAAGCCCTCCATCTTTATCCACAACCAATATGGGTATCGACTGTGCATTTTCAACAGGAAATACATCTTGAATAATTTTAGAGCCAAAAGGCAGAAAATTTATAATAATCAGAGCAGCGAGACAGACAACCATCGAAGAAGAGAAAAGTAAAAACCCATTTCTTCTTTTGGCATACAACAAATATACTGCTAGGAAAAACATTAAAGCGATAAACGCAACAAATGCGATGAACCTTACACCTGCCAATAGGCCAACGCACCCAACTAAAGTTATAAAAAACTTCCACGAAAATTTCTTGTATAAATCCGCCACTGAAATAACAGCGATAGCCGTTAAAAAAGCCGCAAGGGAATCTTTAATCAGCCATGCGCTATTTACCGCCATCAGTGGATCGAAAAGAATAATCAGAGCAGCTACTCTACTTACTTTAACCTCCCCCCCTAATATGCGGCAAATCATAAAAGTAGCAGCCACCATTGAGCCCGCTAATATAGCATTTGCAGTAATGACACTTTGCATCCAGTTGTCGCTGAACAATGCCCAGAACCCTGCAAACGCAGCGTATAGCCATTCATGCGTACCCAGCACTCCGGCGTAAGCGGAGGTATCGGTTGGTAACCAAGTAGGCGCATCATTGGAATGCCAGGCACTTAAATATCCAGACAATTCGTAAGGTACTGCTGGAACAGCTTCGCCCGCCCAGTGCATCGAAAAAGCGAGCGCATTCTTTTGATACTTCAATGCATCCGAAGGTACGTCATGCCATTGAGGCATGCTTTGGATCAGTAAAACTTTTATGATCCCCGCCAATACTCCCACTATGCTCCATATCAAAACTTCCGGCTTTTCTCTTTTATCCGAAAGCCCGTACATCAACATAACAATCAAACTAGAAAAGACCGCCAGTAAAGCCATATTTTAAACCTATAAGACTTCAAAACTCTCAGGCCTACCTATAATTTCGGCCACCGGCTAGTAAATCGTCATTCAACTTATCTAGTCATTCAAAAATATACACCCTTAAAAGATAGCTTTATTTCGAGATTCACTTTTTCACTCACAATACAATCCACTTCAACATTGCCTAACCAGCCATCGAAATCAGAAAAGTTAATCTCACCTTCGACTTCGGCAAACTGATTATTTTCTCATAACCAGTTCTTAAATAACTGACGTGGAGCCTATCTTTCTTTTTAAAACAATATAAGTCTGCGTCTGCTTAACCCCGTCAAGGTTTCCAATGCAATCCAGAAGGTCGTCCAGTTTTTCATGCGTAGTGCATCGCAAGAAGGCTAGGTAATCGAACTGGCCACTAACAGAGGATACTTCTTCAACCTCGGGCATTCGCTCCAAGGAACGGATAACGCTTGCAGTGCTGCGCGGCAGGACGCTGATGGCACAGTAAGCACGCACGGCGGCCTGTTCCAGTTCGGAACCCAAGCGCAGGCCGTAACCCTGAATAACGCCATCACGTTCTAGACGAGCCAGACGGGTAACGACGGTAGTACGCGCCATGCCCAGTTGACGGGCGAGGGTGGCATTGGAGGCACGGGCGTTCTGTTGCAGCAAGTGGATAAGCTGCCAGTCAGTTGGATCGAGCTTGGTGAACATGAGGCTCCCTGCCGCAAATGGGCGCGCCAGGGCTGGAACCCCGGCGCGGAGCCGTCATTCTAGGCGTGCTAGTTCGGCACGGCCAGGGCAGCTATCAGGGATTCGCGCTGCTGGCGTTCGTACAGCGCCATCTCGTCGAGCACCGGCGCACCCAGGGCCGCTTCAAAGGCCGCACGATTGCCGCCGCTCTGGTATTCCTGCTGGTTGCCGGCCCCCAGGTTGGACTGGAAGATGCCCGCGGCGCTAACCGGCAGGAAGTCTTCGTAGGTGATGGGATCGGCGATGAGCTGGCCGGCGGCGATCAGGGTTTCGGTATCCGTGGTCTCGACGCCTGAGCCAGTGCCCTGGGCGGCACGATAGCGGAACCAGGCCAGGCCCTGACGGCGCAGTTCGTCCCAGTTGTCGGGCAGTGCCTGGAACACCTCGGCCAGTACGGTCGCATAGTCGCTGCCTGCCGTTTTGCTGCGCTGGCGGACCTCTTGCAGCAGCTCGTCGTAGCGTTGGCGACCGGCCGGCGTGAGGGCGATGCCGCGCTGCTCGATCTCGCCGAAGCGCGCCGTGTGCGAGCCCTGGACCTCGCCCTGGAACAGGATGGGTTCCTCCAGGGCCTTGAAGCTGGTCTGGCGCAGCAGGATGGGGCACTGGCGGCGGGGCGGGCCCTCGATGGTTTCCTTGGGCGCGATGCCGCGGGCGGGCATGCGAGCCTGGACGGCATCGATGTCGAGGGTGCGCGGCGTCAGGTGATTGATGTGCGGGCCCTTGAAGCAGACCACGTCGGCGATCAGCCGGTGGGCATCGTGCAGGCGCCCGTAGAGGCCAGCATCGACGTTGGCCTCGCGGTGCCAGCGAAAGGTCTCCAGCGCCTCTTGCACGAAGGCATCGGCCTCCGCGTCGGTGAGACCACCCTGGGCCTCGGCGCGCTCGATCAGCTCCAGCGCGCCCGGGGTGAAAATGCGGCGCTCGTTCAGGACCTTTTCAGCCAGCTGGCGCAGCTCGGCGTCCTCGATCAGCTCCAGGCGCAGCAGCGAGGTGAAGACGCGGAAGGGATTGGCCTGCAGGGCCGCCGGCTCGACCGGGCGGAAGGCGGTGGAATGCACCGGGACACCCGCCACGCTGAGGTCGTAGTAGCCGACCGGCTGCATGCCCATCACGGCGAACAGGCGGCGCAAGGTGGCCAACTCGTCAGCCGTGCCGACACGGATGGCGCCATGGCGCTCCAGATCCAGGCGCTCCGCGGAATCCTGGGAGAAACCCGGCTGCCCGGCATTCACCTCGGCGACCAGCTCCAGCAGGGTGCCGTATTGCGGTACCTCCTGGCGGTACATCACCGACATGGCCTGGGAAAAGCGGGTACGGATCAGGTCCGGGGAAAGCAGCGACGCGGCGGTCATGGGAGCGGCTCCTGGCTCAGGCTAGGCGTCGATTTCGACACGCCCTCGCGCGCTGCTCAAGCGATCTTTGCTCATCGGATCATTCCCCGGGGGAATGGGTGGAAGGCCTAGTGATCCTTGTGCTGGGTCTTTGGCTTCTTGACGTGATCGGCGCCGGTATCGCTACCCGAACCGCCGCTGGAGCCGTTGTCGGCCGCGCCCACACCGGTGCTGGGCGCCTTTTCCATGCCATGGGTGCTGGTGGGATCGGGACGCGCGGGAGTAGCGGGAGGATTGGTCGGGCTGGTCTGGGCCAGGGCGGCGCTGGACAGGCCGAGGCCCAGGATCAAGGTGGGAAGCAGCAGGGACTTGCGCATGGGAGGACTCCTCTGGACGGATTCACTCCCGTTTAGGCACCTCCCGCGCGGGGAGGTGCCGCGCCGCGGGTCAGCTGCCGCTGGTGCTGGCCTTGTGGGCTTTCTTGTGCGCCACCTTCTTATGGTGGGTGGTAGCCTGCTTGCCGGTCTTGGCAGGGCTGCTGGTGGTAGCCGCGGGCGGCGTGGCGGGATCGGTCGGCGCCGTCTGGGCGAAGGCGGCAGAGGTAGCCAGGAGGCCGGCGAGGGTCAGGCAGAGGGTGGTGCTTTTCATGGAAGTCACTCCTTCGGTGGCTGATTGCAGCGTCAGTTAGCCGGCTTTCGCCAGGCAAAACCGTGTCCTCTTCCACAGCCAGGGTCACTAGTAACAAGATATTTCAGCCGACTGCCAAGGCGTTAACAGTCTGCCGACCCCTTCGCCAGGGTCCCAGCTTGGGCATAATGCCGGGACGCCCCCTACCGTTGCCGCGCATGCCCAAGAGCCCTCACCTTCCCAAGCGCCCTCGCTGGAGCAGCCTGCTGCTGCTGGCCCTCGGCCTGACGCTGCTGCTGATTCCGCTGCGCTATGCGGCCCAGCATTTCTACGAGGCGCAATTGGCCGAGCAGAACGGCCAGACCCTGGACCTCTATGTCGCCAACCTGCTCGGCACCCTGAGACGCTACGAGGTGCTGCCCGACCTGCTGGGCGACCTGCCGGTGCTGCGCAACGCCCTGGCGCGCCAGGGTGACGGCAGCGCCCAGGACGCTGCCAGCCAGATGCTGGAAGACATCCGGCAGCGTACCGGGGCGGATGTCATCTACCTGATGCAGGGCGACGGCACCTGCCTGGCCAGCTCCAACTATCGCCAGCCAGACAGCTTCGTCGGTCGCGACTTCTCCTTCAGGCCCTATTACAAGGCGGCCATGCAGGGCCAACCGGGTCGGTTCTTCGGCCTCGGTACCACGTCGAGCAAGCGCGGCTACTATTTCGCCGCTGCGGTGCGCGATGGCGAGCGTGCCACCGGCGTGGTGGTGGTCAAGGTCGATCTGGACAGCGCGGAAAGGCTCTGGGGCAACGCCCCCGAGCAGTTGCTGGTCACCGACGACCTCGGCGTGGTCATCCTCACCTCCCACGACGCCTGGCGCTTTCGCGCGACCCATCCGCTGGACGAGCGCCAGCGCGAGCAGGTCAATGCCAATCGCCCCTACCCCACCACCAATCCCGCGCCCCTGACGCTGGTCCCTGACGACTGGCTGACCCAGACCCGCAATCTCGACGAGGTAGGCTGGACCGCGCAGATCCTGGCACCGCGGGAGATGGTCGAGCGCCAGGTACGCAGCGCTCTCTACGTGGGGGCCGCGACCCTGCTGGCGTTGCTCCTGCTGCTGGTGGTCATGACCCTGCGGCGGCGGCACTTCATCGAGCGCCTGGCGCTGGATGCCCGGGCTAAGCGCGACCTGGAGCTGAACGTGGAGGAACGCACCCGCGACCTGCAGACGCTCAACGCGCGCCTGCAGCAGGAGGTGCACGACCGTGAACAGGCCCAGCGCGAACTCATGCGCGCCCAGGACGAAGCCGTGCAGGCCGGCAAGCTGTCGGCCCTGGGGACCATGTCCGCCAGCATCAGTCACGAACTCAACCAGCCCCTGGCGGCCATCCGCAGCTACACGGAAAATGCCGTCGTGCTGCTCGACCATGACCGGCTGGACGATGCCCGTGGCAACCTCAAGCTGATCGGCGAGCTGACCACGCGGATGGCCAACATCATCGCCCACCTCAAGGCCTATGCCCGCGGCGCCCGCCGCGCGCCGGAAAGCGTGGTCTTGCAGGGCGCCCTGGAAGACGCCCTGGCCATGGTCGCCGCGCGCCGCCGCGCCATGCAGGTGGAGCTGATCCGCGACCTGCCCGATGCGCCCCTGTGGGTGCAGGCCGGTGAGACCCGGCTGCGACAGATCATCAGCAACCTGCTGAGCAATGCCCTCGACGCCCTGGCGGAAAAGACCAGCACCCGCAGGCTCTGGCTGACCACCAGCCTCGATGAGCGCGGTGTGACCCTGATCCTGAGAGACAATGGACCGGGGTTTTCCAGCGAAGCCCTGGCCCGTGCCCACGAACCCTTCTTCACCACCAAGGCCACCGCCCAGGGACTCGGCCTGGGCCTGGCGATCTGCGATAACCTGTTGCGGACCCTGGGTGGCCACCTGCACCTGTCCAACCACGCCGAGGGCGGGGCCGAAGTACGCCTCTACCTGCAGCACGGCAAGCCGGGGGTCGCCTCGGTGCCCCAGGAAGAAGTCCGCGGATGATCGCCAAGCCCCTCTACCTTAGGTCTTTGTCATGAGTGCCCTGCCCCCCTTCGATCCCGCCAGCCAGATCCTGCTGATCGACGACGACGCCCACCTGCGCCTGGCGCTGAGCCAGACCCTGGATCTAGCCGGCTTCAAGGTGACGGCCCTGGCTGACGCCCGCGAGCTGGAGATGGCCGCGGTGCGCGATTGGCCCGGCGTGGTGGTCAGTGACATCCGCATGCCCGGCATCGACGGCCTGGAGCTGCTGGCCCAGTTGCATCAGCGCGACGCCGAGTTGCCGGTGGTGCTGATCACCGGCCATGGCGACGTGCCCCTGGCGGTGCAGGCCATGCGCGCCGGCGCCTATGACTTCCTGGAAAAGCCCTTCGCCAACGACGCCCTGATCGACAGCGTGCGGCGTGCGCTGGGGGCTCGCCATCTGGTCCTGGAAAACCGCAGCCTGCGCCTGGCCCTGGCCGAGCGCCATGAACTGCAGACCCGGCTGATCGGCCAGACCCCGGGCATGGCCCGGCTGCGCGATCAGATCGGCGCCCTGGCGGCCACCCAGGCCGATGTGCTGATCCATGGCGAAACCGGTGCCGGCAAGGAAGTGGTCGCCCGCGCCCTGCACGACCTGTCGAATCGCCGCGACGGCCCCTTCGTCGCCATCAACGCCGGCGCCCTGGCCGAATCCGTGGTGGAAAGCGAACTCTTCGGTCACGAACAGGGCGCCTTCACCGGCGCCCAGAAGCGCCGCATCGGCAAGTTCGAATACGCCAGCGGTGGCACCCTCTTTCTCGACGAGATCGAGAGCATGAGCCTGGACGTCCAGGTCAAGCTGCTGCGCCTGCTGCAGGAGCGCAAGGTCGAGCGACTCGGGTCCAACCAGCAGATCCCGCTGGATATCCGGGTGGTCGCCGCGACCAAGGAAGACCTGCGGCAGGCCGCCGACCAGGGCCGTTTCCGCGCCGACCTCTACTACCGGCTCAATGTCGCCACCTTGCGCATCCCCGCCCTGCGCGAGCGCAGCGAAGACATCCTGCCGCTGTTCCACCACTTCGCCCGGGCCGCCGCCGAGCGCCATGGCACCCCGGGGCGCGAGCCCGATGCCGAGCAGCGCGCGTCCCTGATCGCCCACAGCTGGCCCGGCAACGTGCGGGAATTGCAGAACGCCGCCGAGCGCTTCGCCCTGGGCCTGGACCTGGCGCTGGACAGCAGCGCCTTCGCGCCCCTGGCACCGATGAGCGCCGCCCCCGTGGCCGCCTCGGCAGCGGTCGTCGCGGCGCCGTCTTCGGCTGGCCTGGCCGCCGGGCTGGGCGAGCAGGTCGAGGCCTTCGAGCGCGACCTCATCCAGCGTGAACTGGCCCGACCCCATGCCTCCCTGCGCAGCCTCGCCGAGGCCCTGGGCCTGCCACGCAAGACGCTGTCCGACAAGCTGCGCAAGCACGACCTGCAATTCACCGGCGGTGCGGCGGACGAAGGCGACTAGGCCAAGGTCGGCTGGTCGCGCGTAGTCAGGAGTGGCAGAGTGCGGGAATCAGGCGTCGTGCAACAGGCGTCGTGTAACAGGTGTTCGCGCAAGGAGATCCTCTTGACCTCGCTCATGCTCGAAGAAGCCGCCGCCAGCGGTGCGGCGGTCACTCGCCAACTGGCGACCATCGACCAGGCCCTGGCGGCTCTGGCCGACGACCTCAGAGTCCAGCCGCCGCAGCTCGCCCTGACCGTGGCCCGCGGCAGCTCGGACCACGCCGCCAGCTATTTCGCCTACCTGGCCATGGCCCACCTCGGCCTACCGGTGCTGTCCCTGCCGCCCTCGCTGGTGACCCTGCGCCAGGCACCGCTGCGCGTCGAAGGCCAGCTCGCCCTGGGCTTTTCCCAATCCGGGCGCAGTCCCGATCTGATCGAGACCCTCAGCGCGCTGGATCGCTACGGCGCCCGCACCGCCGCCCTGGTCAACGAGATCGATTCACCCCTGGCGCTGGCCTGTCGCCACGCCATCGGAGTGCAGGCCGGTCCTGAACGCAGCGTCGCGGCTACCAAGAGCTTCATCGCTACCCTGGCCGCCGCCGCCCGCCTGATTGCCCATTGGCAGCAGGACGAGACGCTGCTCGCCGCCGGCGTAGCCCTGCCGGAAGCCCTGGACCGGGCAGCGGAACTGAGCTGGGCGCCCGCGCTGCCCGTACTGCGCGACGCGGAGCGCTGCATGGTGGTCGGCCGTGGTCCCGGCTTCGCCATTGCCCAGGAAGCCGCACTCAAGCTCAAGGAAACCTCGGCGCTGCAGGGCGAGGCCTTCAGCGGCGCGGAATTGCAGCATGGCCCCCTGGCGCTGGTGGAACGCGGCTATCCGCTGTTGATCTTCGCCCTGCGCGGGCCCGAGCAGCCCGGTCTGTTGCAGCTGGCGCGAGATCTGCGCGGACGCGGTGCCCGGGTGCTGCTGGCGGCCCCGGACGACGTTGCCGAGCGCGATCTGCCGCTCGCCGTCGCCGGCCACCCGGATCTGGACGGCCTGCTGGCGATCCAGAGTTTCTACCGCATGGCCGCGCTGCTGGCCGAGGCGCGTGGCCAGGACCCGGACCAGCCCCGCCATCTGCGCAAGGTCACCCTCACCCGCTAAGCCGCACCCCTTCACCCAGGCGTCCCAGGACGGGACGCCGACGCCCTCCCCGGCCCTACCCCACCCTTGGAGCTAGCTCTTTCGATCTAGTCGGTGAGTGCCTGCCGGGCAACAATCTGCCAAGCGGTCCACAGAGCCGGTAAGTCGCTGGAAATCGGTCACTTTTTTCTTGTCGCTCCCGGCGATTTGTCTCAGCGTTCGCGCAACGGATGATGAGGCAGCACATATGGACATGAGCACGATACCTGCGAACAAGGTCCGCCTGACGACGGGAAACGTCCTCCTGGCGGAACTGCTCAAACCCTTTCTGGAAGAACGCCACGGCATCGAGCTGGGCTGTGCCCGCGAGCTGGATGAGGCGGGGGACGCAAGCCTGGTGCTGGTCGATCTCGGCAGCGTGCCCGAGGCGCCGCTCGAACGCTGGCTGGCCAGCCTGCCAGCAGCGGTCACCGTGGCCTTTCTCAACGCCAGCGTCGAACAGGCGCTGCCCTGGGTCGAGCGCTTTCCCGCCATCCAGGGCGTGTTCGCGCCCCAGGCCAGCCGGGAGCAACTGCTGCAAGGACTGGGCGCGCTGCTGGCCGGCGAGGACTGGCTGCCCCGCGCCGTCCTGGCCCACCTGCTGCGCCGTTCCCGCGAGCGACCCAGTCTTGCCGCCGACGGCCTGACCCGCCGCGAGCGCGAGATCCTGCGGCTGGTCGGCCGGGGACTCTCCAACGCCGCCATCGGCCAGGCGCTGTGCCTGAGCACCCACACGGTCAAGAGCCACATGCACAACCTGCTCCGCAAGACCGGCGCCGCCAATCGCGCCGAGGCGGCGCTGCGCTTCCATGCCGGGCAGGACCTGCCGGGATGAAGGCGGTCTGGCTGCTGTTCGGCCTGCTGCTGGCCGGACCGCTGCGAGCCGAAGGCGATCTGATCCAGGGACTGCTGGTGGACAACACCATCTCCCGCTTCGGCCACGACTTCTATCGCCACTTTTCCGATCGCCTGACCGACACCACCGACCTGGACTTCAACCTGGTGGTGCGCGAACGGCCCTCGGCGCGCTGGGGCAGCCTGGTCTGGGTCGAGTACGAGCAGCGGCTGCTCTATCGCCAGTTCATTCCGCCGAACAACAGCGAACTCAAGGATGCGGCCTACGCCGCCGCGGATCAGGTTCACGAGGGCATCACCCGGCGGCGCCTGGAAAACCTGCTGCAGGACACTTTCGACATGGATAAGGACGAATTATGAACGCGCACGCCTGGAAGGTCCTGCCCCTGTTCTGGACCCTGGGAATCGCCTCGGCCGCGGCGACCGAACTGGTCTACTCGCCGGTGAATCCGTCCTTTGGCGGCAATCCGCTCAATGGTACCTACCTGCTGAACAACGCCACCGCCCAGGATCGCCACAAGGATCCGGACCTGCGCAGCAGCGCCAACAGCCAGTCGGCGCTGGAGCGCTTCACCAGCCAGCTGGAATCGCGGCTGCTGTCCCAGGTGCTGACCGACATCAAGGATGGCAACTCGGGCACGCTGTCCACCGACCAGTTCATCGTCAACATCGTCGACGACTCCGGCAACCTCACCGTGCAGATCACCGACCGCGGTACCGGGGAGATTTCGGAAATCTCCGTCAACGGCTTCAACCAACCCTGAGCACGGACGCCACCCATGAACGCCTTTTCCCTGGCGGCGGCCCTGACCGCTGCTCTCGTCCTGACCGGCTGCGTACGCGACCCCATGCCCGCCGAGCAGAACGCCGCCCCGACCCTGACACCGCGCGCCTCCACCTACTACGACCTGCTGGCGCTGCCGCCACCCAAGGGACCGTTGGTGGCCGCCGTCTACGGCTTCCGCGATCAGACCGGGCAGTACAAGCCCAACCCGGCCAGCTCCTTTTCCACCGCCGTGACCCAGGGCGCCGGCAGCATGCTGGTGGACGCCCTGCAGGCCAGCGGCTGGTTCGTGGTGCTCGAACGCGAGGGGCTGCAGAACCTGCTGACCGAGCGCAAGATCATCCGCGCCACCCAGAACAAGCCGGATCTGCCGGAAAACCTGCAGCAGGCGCTGCCGTCGCTGCAGGCGGCCAACTTGCTGCTCGAAGGCGGCGTGGTGGCCTATGACACCAACGTGCGCAGCGGCGGCGAGGGAGCCCGCTACCTGGGCATCGGCCTGTCCGAGGAGTACCGGGTGGATCAGGTCACGGTCAATCTGCGCGCCATCGATACCCGCAGCGGCCGGGTGCTGGCCAATGTCATGACCTCCAAGACCATCTATTCCATCGGTCGCCAGGCCGGCGTCTTCAAGTTCATCGAATTCAAGAAGCTGCTGGAAGCCGAGTCCGGCTACACCACCAACGAGCCGGCGCAGCTGTGCGTGCTCTCGGCCATCGAGGCAGCGGTCGCCCATCTGGTCGCCCAGGGCGTCGAGCGGCGGCTATGGCTGGTGGCGGACGGACGCGATCCCCGTGACCCGGCCCTGACCAAGTACCTGGAGCCAACCCGGCGCTAGGGATTAAGCCGCCGCCCCCCGGGGTTTCGCTCCCTGGAGCGATAGCGATGGGCCAGGCGGCTCCGGACAATGCCGGACGGAGAATTCAGGCAATGACGGTGATAGAGATGTGCAGCCTACCCCGCGGCCTGGCCGTGATCCTCACCCTGGCACTCGGCCTGACGGCTACGGCCTCGGCCGCCGATCTCATGGAAACCGGCGATCTGGGTCAGGCGCCGGCGGCCCAGCACGACGCCGCCATCCGCCAACTCGGCGTGAACAACCAGGCGCTCATCGACCAGCGTGGCACTGCGCTACGGGGCCAGATCGTCCAGAGCGGCGCGGCCCAGGAGGCCACGATCCTGCAGGACGGCTCCGAGCTGAGCGCGACCATCCTGCAAGGCGGCTACGGCAACGTCGCGCGTATCGAGCAGGTCGGCAGTGGCAACCAGGCGGACATCCTTCAGCTCGGCGTCCAGGGCAACGCCCGCATCGAACAACACGGCTCGGGCCTGTCCAGCCGCATCGTCCAGTACGGAAGCAACCAGAACACGGTGGTACGGCAGTACCGCTGATGACCCTCACGGAGATCAGACAGATGTTTCTACTCAGGCCCCTGGCCGCCCTGACGCTGGCCCTCGTCGCCGGTAACGCCCTCGCCGAGAACAGCACCGCCACCGTCCAGCAGAATGGCAACAGCGGCACCATCACCCTGGACCAGAGCGGCGCCGGCAACAGCGCCGCCCTCTATCAGCTGCAGGGTGAAAGCAACGAGATCAATGTGGTCCAGACCGGCGCCAGCAGCGCCACCATCACCCAGGGCGGCGATATCTACGGCTATGCCCAGGGCAACGTGGCGACCCTGCGCCAGGAAGGCGGCAGCAGCGTCCATACCCTGACCCAGGACGGCTTCGGCAACCAGGCCACCGTCACCTCGGTGGGCAGCAACAGCGGCACCCTGGTCCAGTCGGCCTCCAGCGCCCAGCTGACCCTGGACCAGAATGGCGACAACAACCAGGTGCGGGTCGACCAGAGCGGCGACGGCGCCGTGGCCACCCTCACCCAGCTCGGCAGCGACAACCGCATGGAGCTGACCCAGATCGGCTACCCCGGCGGCACTGCCGAGCTGACCCAGCGGGGTCAGGGCAATCGCATCATGGCGTCGTCGTCCGGCAAGTTCAACGAGCTGGCCTTTACCCAGGACGGCAATCGCAACGAACTGAAGGTCGACCAGTCGGGCCGTGGCAACCACACCACCGGCAGCTCCACGGGCGACGACAACCTGGCCACCTTCAACGTCCAGGGCGACAGCAACACCACCAGCATCGTGCAGAACGGCAATGGCAACGAGGCACGTCTCGACACCACCAGCGCCTACAGCACGGCCACCATCGACCAGGTCGGCAACAGCAACCACGCGAGCATTCTGCAGACTTCGGCCAACTTCAACAGCTACAACGACAGCGCGCGGATCTCGCAGAACGGCTTCGGCAACAACGCCACCATCAACCAGCGGTGAACCGCGCTACCTGGCTGCTGCCGGTCCTCCTGCCACTGGCGGGAGGCGCCGCTGCCAGCGCCAAGTTGGAGCTGCAAGCCCAGGGAGATGGCGCTCGGGTCCAGCTATGCTTCGCCCATGAGGACGCGCCGCTTCGCTATGAGCTGGTCGTCGAACTGCATGGACCCGCTGGCGTCGCCCGTACCCGGCAAGCGGGTGAAGCCGAGGGCGACAGCTGTCCACTGGCCAATCGCATAAGCGCGGCGCCAGGCAGCCTGATCCGCGCGACCCTGACCTGGCAACGCCAAGGGCAGGCGCAACCGGTCATCGAGCGTCGGCTGCAGCTGTAGCGAGCGGCCAGCCGACAGGTTCCACGTGGAACCCGGCTTACAGGGTCAGCGGCAATTCCAGTAGGGTCTGCTGGCGCGCCGCCAGGCGCTGCTGGAATTCGGCCGGGTCGTGAATCAGCACGTCCTGCCCGGCAAAGGCCTGGGCGGCGATCAACCGGGACAGCCAGAAACGCACGCAGGCGACCCGCAGGAGCACCGGCCACAGTTCGGCTTCACGGGGCGCGAAATGACGGTCGGCGGCATAGGCCGCCAGCAGCGCCCGGGCGCGCGGCAGGTCCAGCGCGCCATCGTCGGTGGAGCACCAGTCGTTCACCGTGATGGCGAGGTCATAGAGCATCCAGCCGGAACTGGCGTTGTAGAAGTCGATGACGCCCGACAGCTGCGGACCATCGAACATCACGTTGTCGCGGAACAGATCGCCGTGCAGGTTGGCCTCGGGCAACGGCGGCTGCTCGGCCAGCAGGCTGCGGATTTCCCCCAGGGTGCGCTCAAGCAGCGGCTGGGCCGTGGCGTCCAGGCTAGGCGCCAGGCGCTCGCCTTCGGCCAGCATCCAGGCCAGGCCTCGGTCACTGGCACGCTCGATGCGCCGCTCGCCGGCAGTGGCCCGGTGCAGATGGCCCAGCAGGTGGCCGACTTCGCTGCAGTGATGGGGATTGGGCGCACGCTCATGGCGACCGGCCAGGCGCGGCTGCAGCAGCGCCGGCTTGCCCGCCAGCTGGCGCAGCGCCTGGCCATCTTGGGTGCGTACCGCATAGGGCACCGGCAGGTCGGCGTCGTGGAGGACGTCGAGCAGCTCGATGAAGAACGGCATTTCCGCCACCGGGCCGCGCTCCACCAGGGTCAGGACGAATTCGCCGCCTTCCAGGCTGATGAAGTAGTTGGTGTTTTCCGAGCCCTCGGCGATGCCCCGGAAATCCCGCAGCCGACCCAGGCCATAGGGCGCGAGAAAGGCTTCGAGGGTGGGACGATCGAGGGGCGTGAAGACGGACATGACAGGGCCTGGCGGGAGAGTGTGCGAGCGGCGCGCAGTTTACCGGTCCAGGCGCCCTGCGCCTACCAGCTGAACAGTCGCCAGCTGGGGACGTGCAGGGTCGGCTTGTCGTTGGCGGCGGTGCTGCTGCCATCGGCGGGTACCAGCTCGTAGGGTGCGCCGTGCTTGGGGATGACCCGGGTGGACTGCAGCACGCCGCGGATCCGTGTCTCCTCGATGGTCTGGTCGCCGGCCTGGTAGCGGATCACCTTGATCTCGTCAGGCAGGGGCTTTTCCCCCGGCGGCAGCGGTTCCGCGGCCTGCACCAGCGGGGCCAGCAGCAACGCGGCGAAGAGGAAGCGACGAGCACCCATGGTAACCTTTGACCTTTTGAACGGAGCGAGTGGTCGATTCTAGAACCCGGCCTTGCCGTCGTCGAGACTGGCCGGACAGACGCCGCACACGCCACGACAAAGGTCTAGACCATGAGCCACGCCCCTCTCGTCCTGGTGGACGGTTCCTCCTATCTGTATCGCGCCTTCCATGCCCTGCCGCCGCTGATGACTTCCACCGGCAAGCCGACCGGCGCGGTGAAGGGCGTGCTCAACATGCTGCTCTCGCTGCGGCGCCAGTATCCGGACAGCCTCTTCGCGGTGGTCTTCGACGCCAAGGGCCCGACCTTCCGCGACGCCCTCTTCGCCGACTACAAGGCCCAGCGCCCGGCCATGCCCGACGACCTGCGCGGCCAGGTCGAGCCGCTGCATGCCTGTATTCGCGCCCTGGGCTTGCCGCTGCTGGCCATCGAAGGGGTGGAGGCCGACGACGTCATCGGCACCCTCGCCCGTCATTGCGCCAGCGCCGAGCGCCCGGTGGTGATCTCCACCGGCGACAAGGACATGGCCCAGCTGGTCTGCCCCTATGTCACCCTGGTCAACACCATGAGCGGCAGCGTGCTGGACGTGGAAGGGGTCAAGACCAAGTTCGGCGTAGGCCCCGAGCTGATCATCGACTACCTGGCGCTGATGGGCGACAAGATCGACAATATCCCCGGGGTGCCGGGGGTGGGCGAGAAGACCGCCGCCGGCCTGCTCAATGGCATCGGTGGTGGCCTGGATACCCTCTATGCCAACCTCGACGCCGTGGCCGCCCTGCCCCTGCGCGGCGCCAAGTCGCTGGCCGCCAAGCTGGACCAGCATCGCGAGCAGGCCTACCTTTCCTACCAGCTGGCCACCATCAAACTGGACGTGCCGCTGGAGCTGACCTTCGACGAGCTCAAAGTCGGCGAGCCCCATGTGGAAGCCCTGATGGCGCTCTACCAGGAGTTGGAGTTCAAGTCCTGGCTGGATGACCTGATCCGCGACACCAAGCGCCAGGGCGCGCCCCTGCCGCTGGCCGAGGATGCCGCCACCACCCAGGTGGAAACCCACTATGACACCGTGCTGGAACAGGCCGACTTCGACGCCTGGCTGGCGCGGCTGCAGGCCGCCGACTGCTTCGCCTTCGACACCGAGACCACCAGCATCGACGCCCAGCGCGCCGAGCTGGTAGGGCTGTCCTTTGCCGTGGCGCCGGGCCAGGCCGCCTATGTGCCCCTGGCCCACAGCTACATGGGCGCGCCGACCCAGCTCGCACTGGAGCCGGTGCTGGCGGCGCTCAAGCCGCTGCTGGAGGACCCGGCCAAGCTCAAGGTCATGCAGCACGGCAAGTACGACCTCAATGTGCTGACCCGCTACGGCATCACGATCCAGGGCATCGCCTTCGACACCATGCTCGAATCCTATGTGCTGGATGCCACCGCCACCCGTCACGACATGGACAGCCTGGCGCTCAAGTACCTGAGCCACAGCACCATCCGTTTCGAGGACATCGCCGGCAAGGGCGCCAAGCAGCTGACCTTCGACCAGATCGCCATCGAGCAGGCCGGGCCCTATGCCGCCGAGGATGCCGACGTCACCCTGCGCCTGCACGAGACCCTCTGGCCCAAGCTGGAAGCCATCCCCGGCCTGGCTGGGGTGCTGCGCGACATCGAGATGCCGCTGGTGCCGGCACTGGCGCGCATCGAGCGCAACGGCGCCCTGGTGGATTCGGCGCTGCTCGGGGTGCAGAGCCGCGAGCTGGGCGAGAAGATGATCGCCCTGGAAAAGGAGGCCTATGAGCTGGCCGGCCAGGAATTCAACCTGGGTTCGCCCAAGCAGCTGGGCGAGATCCTCTTCGTCAAGCTGGGCCTGCCGGTGGTCAGCAAGACCGCCTCCGGCCAGCCCTCCACCGCCGAGGCGGTGTTGCAGGAACTGGCCGATCAGGATTTCCCGCTGCCCAAGGTGCTGATGCAGTACCGGCAGATGAGCAAGCTCAAGAGCACCTACACCGACAAGCTGCCGCAGCAGATCAATCCGCGCACCGGGCGCATTCACACCAGTTATCACCAGGCGGTGACGGCTACCGGCCGACTGTCTTCCAGCGACCCGAATCTGCAGAACATCCCGATCCGTACCGCCGAGGGCCGGCGCATCCGCCAGGCCTTTGTCGCGCCAAAAGGCTATCGCCTGCTGGCGGCGGACTATTCGCAGATCGAGTTGCGCATCATGGCCCACCTGGCCCAGGACGAAGGTCTGCTGCACGCCTTCCAGAACGATCTGGACGTGCACCGCGCCACCGCCGCCGAGGTGATGGGTGTACCGCTGGAAGAGGTCAGCAACGAGGATCGCCGCCGCGCCAAGGCCATCAACTTCGGCCTGATCTATGGCATGAGCGCCTTCGGCCTGGCCAAGCAGATCGGGGTTGGCCGGGCCGAGGCCCAGGCCTATATCGATCGCTATTTCCAGCGCTATCCCGGCGTGCTGGCCTACATGGAACGCACCCGCGCCCAGGTGGTGGACCAGGGCTACGTGGAAACCCTCTATGGTCGCCGGCTGTACCTGCCGGACATCCACTCCAAGAACCAGGGCCTGCGTCGGGCAGCCGAGCGGGCGGCGATCAACGCGCCCATGCAGGGCACCGCGGCGGATATCATCAAGCGCGCCATGATCGCGGTGGACGCCTGGCTGCAGTCGACCCCGGAGCTGGACGCCCGGGTGATCCTGCAGGTACACGACGAACTGGTGCTGGAAGTACGCGAAGACCAGGTGGAGCGCCTGCGCGAAGGCCTGCTGCCGCTGATGAGCGGTGCCGGCGAGCTGGACGTGCCGCTGCTGGTGGAGTCTGGGGTGGGTGGCAATTGGGATGAGGCGCACTGATGAGTGCCGGAGGTTGGGATCGTTGGGCTTCGCAGGCTCAGCCCAACCTACGGGTCCTGCCACCCTCGGTCGCGTGGAAAACGGCGTAGCCTTTTCCACCTGAGGATTGAGTGCCAAGGGTACCCTCACCCCGGCCCTCTCCCTGAGGGAGAGGGGGCGGTTTGGAGCGTGGCTTTGGCACCGCGACCTCGTAGCGTGGAAAACGGCGTAGCCTTTTCCACCTGAGGATTGGGTGCCAAGGACACCCTCACCCCGGCCGTCTCCCTGAGGGAGAGGGGGCGGTTTGGAGCGTGGTTTTGGCACCGCGACCTCGTAGCGTGGAAAACGGCGCCGCCTTTTCCACCTGAGGATGGGGCGCCGAAGGTGCCCTCACCCTAGCCCTCTCCCAGAGGGAGAGGGGATACGGCTTCAGCGCACCACGCCTTCCTCGCGCAATACCTTGAAGATGGCGGCGGCTGCCGCTTCCGGGGTCAGGTCCTTGAGGACCTGGCCGCCATCGCCTGAAGCCTTGGCCGTGGCGGCCTTGAAGCGGTCGGCGGCGGTCTTGGCCTTGATCACCTTGAGACGCTTGGGGCGGGCCTTGGCCGGTTGCAATTCGCCGTTTTCGAACAGGCTGTCCTGTACCACCTCGGTGGTCTCCACCTGCAGCTCGCCACGGCGGGCGGGGCCGAAGGCGCTCTGGCGAGGCGAGGGCGCGGCGCTGTCGACGCTGGCGACGAAGGGCAGACGCACCCGCAGCCGACGCCGCTGACCACGCGGCAGGGCCTGGAGCACGGTCGCCTGGCCGCCTTCCACGGCTTCCACCGCGGCGAGGCCGACCACCAGGGGCCAGCCAAGGGTCTCGGCCAGCAGATAGGGCAACAGGCCGGAGCCCTCACCGGTTTCCGCCTGGCTGCCCGTCAGCACCAGGCCGGCACCGACGTCACGCAGGGTATCGCCGAGCGCCGGCAGGGCATCGGCGCCCGCCGGCTGTTCCAGCACGTGCAGAGCCGGCACGCCCATGCCCAGATAGCCGCGCAGGGCCTCTTCGGCGGGGTTACCGGCATGCAGCACGCGCAGACGCTCGCCGACCAGGCGCAGGCCGAGTTCCACCGCGCGGGCATCCTGTTCCGCCCGCCGTGCCCGCCCGGAGGTCGGGTGGGCACCAACGGAGACCAGGGCCACGACATTGACGCCGTCCAGCGACGGCAGCTTCTGCTCAAGCGACATCCTGCAACTCCCCTGCCCGCTGTTGTTCGACCAGCCGCGCCAGGGCGGCCAGGATGGCGTCACCGTTGCCGATCACCGACAGATCGGCACGCTTGACCATGTCGCAGCCCGGATTGGTGTTGATGGCGATGACCTTGTCACAACTGGCGATGCCCTGCAGGTGCTGCACGGCGCCGGAGATGCCCACGGCCAGATAGACCCGGGCGGTGACCCAGGTACCGGTGGCGCCGACCTGGCGGTTGCGCGGCATATGGCCGTCGTCCACCGCCACCCGCGAGGCGCCCTCGGTGGCACCCAGCAGCGCGGCGGTGCTGTGGAACAGCTCCCAATCGCGGATGCCGTTGCCGCCGGAGAGGATGAATTCGGCTTCGCCCAGGGGGATCTGCATGGGATCCACCGCCACCGGGCCGAGATCCTCGATACGCGACAGGTGACGGGCGATGTTGCCTTCCAGCTGCACGGGCAGGACTTCGTGGCGGGTCTCGCCGACCGGCTCCGCGCACTCCGGCAGGGCCAGGACCAGGCGCGCCAGCGGCTGCTGCAGATCCTGGCGACCGGCACCGGCGCGGCCGGTGACCAGGCCGTCCTTGACCTGCCAGACACGGGTGGCGGGGCGTTCGTGCAGGGCAGCGCCGAGGCGCCGACCCAATTCACCGCCACCACTGCGACTGTCGGGCAGCAGCCAGTGGCGCGGCTGCAGTTCGTTGTTGACCGTGCGCAGCGCGAGTACCCGCTGTTCGGGGGCATAGCCCTGGAATTGCTCGCCTTCCAGATGCAGCAGGCGATCCACCCCGGCGGTGTCGAAGGCGGTTTCCTTGACCTCACCAAAGACCACCGCCAGCACCGCGCCCTCGGCTCCGGCCAGCTGCCGGGCCAGGCCCAGCAGGTCGCGGTCGTGGGCGGTCAGGCGACCGCTGACCAGGTCCGGCACCACGGCGATGTAGAAGGCCGGCTCGGCGATCCGGTGCAGGGGCAGCTGTTCTTCCACGGCCTGGGCAGCGCCACGACGGCCGCCGCCCTGCTGGGCGCCACTGCGGTCGATACGCTTGACGCCCTGGGGACCGACGAAGCCGGCGGCAGCGGCGTGGGGATTCTTGCGGACCAGGCCATTGGGGCCCATCCAGCGGCTTTCGGCATCGGCGCTGCTGGCGATACTTGCGTGCAGCGGATGCAGACGGTTGCGCGCGATCCACTCGCGGCGCGGGTCGCGACGAATGATGCTCATGCTGTGCGCTCCGTTTGAAAATGGCAGGTGAGGTGCGCGGTGGGCCCCTCACCCCAGCCCTCTCCCCTGAGGGGAGAGGGGGTAAAAGCGGTGAACACCGGGACTTGTCTGGCACACCTGATCGTCCCCTCTCCCCTCAGGGAGAGGGCTAGGGTGAGGGGGCTACCAAACCCACTCACGACAGCGCCTCCGCGACCGGCCGCCGTGCGGCGGCCGGCTTGCTGTCCACCGGTGCCTCGACGATGGCCTCGGCCACCAGCTCGGCGATGTCCTTGATCTCCGGGCGCGGGGCGACCACGCCTTCCAGCATCAGGGTGCACTGGGGGCAGCCCACGGCCACCAGCTCGGCGCCGGTTTCCTGGATGTCGGCCATGCGCATGTCGGGAATCCGCTGCTTGCCGGGGATGTCGGTGATCGGCGCGCCGCCGCCACCGCCGCAGCAGCGCGAACGGAAGCCGGAACGCTCCATCTCCTTAACCGCGATGCCCAGCGCCTTGAGCACCGCGCGCGGCGCCTCGTACTCGCCGTTGTAGCGGCCCAGGTAGCAGGGATCGTGATAGGTGATGGTGGCGCCCTGCTCGGCCAGGGCATGCTGCCCGAGATGCAGGGAGCCACGGCTGAGCAGGGTCTCGATGAAGGTGCTGTGGTGCTGCACCTGGTAGTGGCCACCCAGGTCGCCGTATTCGTTCTTGAGCATGTGGAAGCTGTGGGGATCGCAGGAGACGATGGTCTGGAAGCGATACTGGCTCAGGGTCTCGATGTTGCGCTTGGCCAGTTGCTGGAAGGTGGCCTCGTCACCCAGACGGCGGGCCACGTCGCCGCTATCGCGTTCTTCCAGGCCGAGCACGGCGAAGTCCACCTTGGCCGCCTTGAGCACCTTGACGAAGGCGCGCAGGGTGCGCTGGTTGCGCATGTCGAAGGCGCCGTCGCCGACCCAGAACAGCACCTCGGCCTGGCCCTTGTCCTTCATCAGCGGCAGGTCCAGGTCGGCGGCCCAGTTCAGGCGACCACCGGGGGCGAAGCCGCCGGGGTTATCGGTAGCGATGAGATTTTCCAGCACCTCGGCGCCCTTGTTCGGCGTCTCGCCGCGCTCCAGGGTCAGGTGACGGCGCATGTCGACGATGGCATCGACGTGCTCGATCATCATCGGGCATTCCTCGACACAGGCACGGCAGGTGGTGCAGGACCAGAGGGTCTCGGCGTCCACCAGGGCTTTGCCCTGACGCGCGACGATGGGCAGGTGCGGACCACCCGCGTGCTCGCCGACCGGCTTGCCCGGATAGGGCGAGCCGAAGTAATGGGCATCGCTGCCGCCCTTGAGGCCGACCACCATGTCCTGGATCAGCTTCTTGGGGTTGAGCGGCTGGCCGGCGGCGAAGGCCGGGCACATGGCCTCGCAGCGACCGCACTGGACGCAGGCGTCGAAGCCGAGCAGTTGGTTCCAGGTGAAGTCAGCGGGCTTTTCCACGCCCAGCGGCGCCTTGGGATCGTGCAGGTCCAGCGCCTTGAGGCCACTGGAGCGCGCGGCGCTGGCGTTGTGCGGCGTGCTGAAGCGCTCGGCGCGACGGTGCCAGGCCAGGTGCAGGGCACCGGCGAAGGCGTGCTTGATGGGGCCACCCCAGGTCATGCCGAGGAACATCTCGGATACGCCCCAGGCCACACCGACCGCCAGGACCGCGGCCAGAATCCAGCCGCCAAAGCCTTCCGGCAGGATACCGGCGACCGGCAGGGTGGCGATGAAGAAGCTTGCGGCAAAGGCCAGCAGGCTCTTGGGCAGACGCATCCAGGGGCCCTTGGACAGCCGCGCCGGCGGATCGCGACGGCGCTTGGCGACGAACAGGGCGCCGGTGAACATGCAGGCGGTGGCCGCCAGCAGTGCCCAGCCGAGGATGCGGCTGTGCAGGCCGAAGCCGTGCACCAGGATGGCCAGCAGGGCCGCCAGGACGAAGCCGCCAGCAGTGGCCACGTGGGTCTTGGAGATGTACTTGTCGCGGTCGACCACGTGGTGCAGATCCACCAGGTAGCGCCGCGGCATCTTCAACAGCCCGCCGAGCCAGTCGACCTCGGCCGGACGCCCTTGTCGCCAGAGACTGAAACGCCGCACGGCGCCGATCACGGTGAGGGCCAGGGCGGCGAAGAGCAGGATGGGGAGGATGGTGTTCAACATCGATCTATCCTCACAGGGCGGGCCCCGCAGGCGCGGCCGAGGTAGCGAAGCGCCGGGGGCCGCAGAAGGTGAGCTATCGCGGCCATGGGCCGCTCCTACGAGGGACGTTCGGAGCCTGTAGGAGCGGCCCATGGCCGCGAATTTCCGAGCAGCGATTAGGCCGTCTTAGAAGTCCTTGCACAGGCGCAGGGCGTCGTAGATGGCGGCGTGGGTGTTGCGCTGGGCCACGCAGTCACCGATCCGGTAGAGCAGGTAGCCGTTGCCGGTCTCGCCGAGCGCAGGCTGCGGCTCGATGGCGAACAGCGCCTCGATGTCCATCTGGCCCTTGTTGCGCGAGTCTTCCTTGAGGGCGTAGTAGAGCCCCTCGTCCGGCCGTACGCCGTTCTCGATGACGACCTGGTCGACCACGCGCTCCTCACGGGCGCCGGTGTATTCGTTCTCCAGTACCGCGATCTTCTTGTCGCCCTCGGCGTAGACCTTTTCCAGCATCAGGTCGCCGGTCATGATCACTTCCTTGGGATAGAGGCTGCGGTAGTAGGTCGGGAAGGTGGTCCCGCCGATGGCCACGCCCGGCTTGATGTCATCGGTGACGATTTCCACCTGGGCGCCCTTGTCGGCCAGGTAGTCGGCCACGGACATGCCGGTGAATTCGCAGATGGTGTCGTACACCAGCACGTTCTTGCCCGGCTCGACCTTGCCCGAGAGGATGTCCCAGCTGCTGACGACCAGGCCCTCGGCGGCATGCCAGTGATCGACCTGCTCCAGGAAGGGGTGACCGCCGTTGGCCAGGATGACGATGTCCGGTCGCAGGTCGAGGATGGTCGCCGGATCGGCAGCGGTGCCCAGGCGCAGGTCGATGCCCAGGCGCGTCAGCTCCAGCTGGTACCAGCGAGTGATGCCGGCGATCTGGTCGCGCTGCGGGGCGCGGGAGGCCAGGGTGATCTGGCCACCCAGTTGCTCCTGCTTCTCGAACAGGGTGACGTCATGGCCGCGCTCGGCCGAGACGCGGGCGGCCTCCATGCCGGCGGGACCACCGCCGACGACGACCACCTTGCGCTTGGGTCCGGTGGACTTCTCGATGATGTGCGGCAGGCCCATGTATTCGCGGCTGGTGGCGGCGTTCTGGATGCACAGCACGTCCAGGCCGTTGTACTGGCGGTCGATGCAGTAGTTGGCGCCGACGCACTGACGGATCTGGTCGATCTGGCCCATCTTGATCTTGGTGATCAGGTGCGGGTCGGCCATGTGCGCACGGGTCATGCCGACCATGTCGACATAGCCGCATTCCAGGATGCGGGTGGCCTGGTTGGGGTCCTTGATGTTCTGGGCGTGCAGCACCGGGACATCGACCACTTCCTTGATGCCCGCGGCCAGGTGCAGGAAGGGCTCCGGCGGATAGGTCATGTTGGGGATGACGTTGGCCAGGGTGTTGTGGGTGTCGCAACCCGAGCCGACCACGCCGATGAAGTCGAGCATGCCGGTGTCGCTGTAGTACTTGGCGATCTGCTTCATGTCGTCGTGGGACAGGCCGTCCGGGTGGAATTCATCCCCGGTGATGCGCATGCCGACGCAGAAGTCGTCACCGACCTCGGCGCGTACGGCCTTGAGCACCTCCAGGCCGAATCTCATGCGGTTCTCAAAGCTGCCGCCCCACTCGTCGGTGCGCTTGTTGACGCGCGGCGACCAGAACTGGTCGATCATGTGCTGGTGCACGGCGGACAGCTCGACGCCGTCCAGGCCGCCAGCCTTGGCCCGGCGCGCGGCCTGGGCGAAGTTGCCGATCACCCGCCAGATCTCTTCCGGCTCGATGGTCTTGCAGGTGGCCCGGTGCACGGGCTCGCGGATGCCCGACGGCGACATCAGGGTCGGCCAGTGGCCGCCATCCCAGCGCGAGCGCCGGCCCATGTGGGTGATCTGGATCATGATCTTGGCGCCGTGCTTGTGCATGGCGTCGGCGAGATTCTGGAAGTGCGGAATGATGCGGTCGGTGGAGAGGTTGACCGAACTCCACCAGTGCTGCGGGCTGTCGATGGCGACCACCGAGGAACCCCCGCAGATGGCCAGGCCGATGCCGCCCTTGGCCTTTTCTTCGTAATACTTGACGTATCTGTCGGTGGTCATGCCGCCGTCGGTGGCGTAGACCTCGGCGTGAGCCGTGGACAGCACGCGGTTGCGGATGGTGAGCTTGCCGATCTGGATCGGCTGGAACATTGCTTCGAAGGCCATGACCTTCTCCTCGATCGGCTGGTGCGCGGTCTTGAGCCGCGCTCTTGCTCTTGGGTGTCGCTGGGGCGGCGGCGAGCGGGTCGCTGGCCACCCGGGGGCGGGACGTTATTTCGGCCGGGTGACGAACAGGCCGTCGTCGTGACCTTCTTCGGAGCCGCTGTATTCCTGGACGGTGACGGTGCGGATGGCACTGCCCTTGGCGGCCAGGATCTGGTCGATGGCGCCGGAGAACCAGCCGGTGAACATGTAGTCCACCTTGCGATTGACCTTGCCGTAGACGTAGACGAAGGCGGAGTGCTTGAGCTTGACCTCGGCGTAGCCGGTGTCCAGGTCGAGCTTCTGGGTCTCGAACAGGCCCCAGCCGCGCTGCGACAGGCGCTTCATGTAGTGCTCGAATACCGCGGCGCCGTTGATGCCATGGCATTCGGCTTCCTTTTCGCACCAGTGCCAGGCCGACTTGTAGCCGGCCTTGTAGAGGATCTCGGCGTACTTGTCGGCGCCCAGGACTTCTTCGATGCCCATGTGATTGTTGACGAAGAAGTGCCGGGGTACGTACAGCATCGGCAGGGCGTCGGTGGTCCAGACGCCGGTTTCGTCGTCGACCTGGATGGGCATTTCGGGGGCGTGGCTGGCCATGCGGATACTCCAGAACAGAGGGTCGTAGGTCGGGTTGAGCGCTAGCGAAGCCCGACGATCACAAAGGGGTGGAAAGGGTTCGTCGGGATCATTCGCCCCAGACGTCGCCGAGGATGCGCATCCAGTTCTCGCCCATGACCTTGCGCACGGTGCGCTCGGGCATGCCGCGCTTGAGCAGGGTCTCGGTCAGGTTGGGGAATTCGCCCACGGTGCGGATGCCCAGCGGGTTCACGATCTTGCCGAAGTTGGTCAGGCGGCGGGCGTAACCCTTGTCGTGGGTCAGCCACTCGAAGAAGTCATGGCCGTGGCCCTGGGTGAAGTCGGTGCCGATGCCGATGGAGTCCTCGCCGACCAGGTTCATCACGTACTCGATGGCTTCGGCGTAGTCGTCGATGGTCGAGTCGATGCCCTTGGCCAGGAAGGGAGCGAACATGGTCACGCCGACGAAGCCGCCGTGATCGGCGATGAACTTGAGCTCTTCGTCCGACTTGTTGCGCGGATGCTCCTTGAGGCCGGAGGGCAGGCAGTGGGAGTAGCAGACCGGCTTCTTGGATTCGAGGATGACTTCCTCGCTGGTCTTGGAGCCGACGTGGGAGAGGTCGCACATGATGCCGACGCGGTTCATCTCGGCGACGATCTCGCGGCCGAAGCCGGACAGGCCGCCGTCACGCTCGTAGCAGCCGGTGCCCACCAGGTTCTGGGTGTTGTAGCACATCTGCACGATGCCCACGCCGAGCTGCTTGAAGATCTCGACGTAGCCGATCTGGTCTTCGAAGGCATGGGCATTCTGGAAGCCGAACAGGATGCCGGTCTTGCCCTGGGCCTTGGCCTGGCGGATCTCGGCGGTGGTGCGCACCTGGACCACCAGGTCGCTGCACTCACGGATCAGCTTCTGGCTGGCGGCGATGTTGTTGACCGTCGCCTGGAAGCCCTCCCATACCGAGACGGTGCAGTTGGCGGCGGTCAGGCCACCCTTGCGCATGTCTTCGAAGAGTTCGCGGTTCCACTTGGCGATGATCAGCCCGTCGATGACGATGCTGTCGGCGTGGAGTTCGGTGGCATTCATGACGGGCTCCGGCGTAGGTCTCGCGCCGGAACGGGTGCCGGCGATTCGAGGCCAGCATAGCCCCGGGGTTCCGGCCGACCGGATGCAAAAACGACAGGGGTATCACCAGAAGCGTCAGGCCTGGGCGCGCGCTAGCGGTCAGCGACCGTGGCGAGCTCGTCCGCCGACAGCCGGCCCTCGCGGCGGGGGCGATCCTCCCGCGGACTCAGGCCGAAGCGCTGCCGGTAGCAGCGGGAGAAATAGGAGGCGGACTCGAAGCCGCAGGCCAGAGCCACGTCCAGCACGCTGGCCTCGCCCTGCTGCAGGAGCTGGCGCGCCCGGTCCAGACGCAGCTGCAGATAGAAGGTGGAGGGCGTCGTCTGCAGATAGAGCCGGAACAGCCGCTCCAGCTGGCGGCGGGTCACCTGGATACCGGCGGCCAGCTCCAGGGTACCCAGGGGCGTCTCGGTATGGCGCTCCATGCGCTCCACCACGCGGATCAGCTTGCGATTGGCGATGCCATAGCGCTGGGCCACCTGGAGCCGCTGGTGCTCCCGCGGCGGGCGGATGCGGCCCAGCACGAATTGCTCGGAGACCTGCACCGCCAGTTCGCTGCCGTGGCTGCGGCCGATCAGCTCCAGCAGCAGATCGAGACTGGCCGTGCCGCCGGCGCAGGTGATGCGGCCGCGGTCGATCTCGAACAATTCGCCGGTCACCGCCAGTTGCGGCCAGGCTTCGCGAAAGGCCGGCACCGCCTCCCAGTGCAGGGTGACCCGGTGACCGTCCAGCAGCCCGGCGCGGGCCAGCACCAGGGCGCCGGTGTCGATGCCGCCCAGGGGATGGCCGTGGCGGGAGACCTGGCGTAGCCAGACGGCGAGGCCATCGTCGTAGTGGGCCAGGGGCTCGAAACCGGCCACCACGAACAGGGTGGTGCCCGGCGCCAGCGCGTCCAGGCCGCCATCGACATTGACCGACATGCCGTTGCTGGCCGTCACCGCTGCCCCGTCACGTCCGAGGATGCGCCAGTCATAGCTGCCCGGACGGAAGCGATTGGCCACCCGCAGGGGTTCCAGGGTGGCGATGAAGCCCAGGGCGGAAAAGCCGGGCAGCAGGAGAAAGGCAAAGGACTGCGGCATGGGTGGGGCGTCCTCGGTAACGATCCGCTTTGGCAAGCAAGAAGGTCGCCAGGGTGCAAATTCCGGTCGTCGGGCTGCGCATGCCGGTCGGGCAAGGCGCCTAGGGTAGAAGGCACCGGCAGTCATCCTCGGCCCGCCGACCCAGGGAGTTCGCCATGCCTAACAAGACCTTTAGTGCCACCCTCCTCGCCTGCGGCCTCCTCGCCGCCACCCTAGGCAGCGCCCGCGCCGCCGATCCCGACAGCTGCCAGACCGTGCGCCTGGGCGTCGTCGGCTGGACCGACGTGGTCGCCACCAGCGCCCTGGCCGAGGTCATGCTCGAAGGCCTCGGCTACGGGATCAAGCCGACCACCGCCTCGCAACAGATCATCATGGCGGCCATGGGTGACAAGAACCTGGATGTCTTCCTCGGCTACTGGCAGCCCACCATGCAGCCGGTGGTGCAGCCCTTTGTCGACAAGGGCCAGGTCAAGGTGCTGGCCCCGCCGCTGCTGGCCGATGCCCAGTCCACCTTCGCGGTACCCGAGTACGTCTACCAGGCCGGCCTGAAGACCTTTGCCGACATCGCCCGCTTCAAGGACAAGCTCGGCGGCAAGATCTATGGCATCGAGCCGGGTAGCGGCGCCAATCGCGGCACCGCCGAGATGATCAAGACCGACCGCTTCGGCCTCAAGGACTTCCAGCTGGTGGAATCCAGCGAGGCGGGCATGCTCACCGCCGTGCGCCGGGCCGAGAAGCGCAAGGAGTGGATCGTGTTCTTCGGCTGGAAGCCGCACCCCATGAATCTGCAGATCAAGATGCGCTACCTGACCGGCAGCGAGGACGTCTTCGGCCCCAACGAAGGCCAGGCCACGGTTTCGGTGGTGACCACCGCCGACTATCCGCAGCGTTGCCCCAATGTCCAGCGCCTGCTCGCCAACCTGCATATGGACAGCGCCGAGGTCAGCGCCGTGATGGCCCCCATCCTGGAGCGCACCGCCCCCAAGGACGCCGCACGTACCTGGCTCAAGGACCATCCGCAACGCCTCGACGCCTTCCTCCAGGGCGTGACCACCCGCGCTGGCCAGCCCGCCGCCATCAAGCTCTGATCGCCCAAGGACAGACCCCATGAACACCGATGTCATCGTCACCTGCGCCCTGACCGGCGCCGGTGATACCGTAGGCCGCAATCCCCATGTTCCCGTCACCCCGGCAGAGATCGCCGCAGCCGCCCTGGAGGCCGCCCGCGCCGGCGCCACCGTGGTGCACGCCCATGTGCGCGACCCCGCCACCGGCAAGCCCAGCCGCGACGTGGCCCTCTATCGCGAGGTGGTCGAGCGCATCCGCGAGGCGGACGTCGACATCATCGTCAACCTTACCGCCGGCATGGGCGGTGACCTGGAGATCGGCCCGGGCGAGACGCCCACCGACTTCGGCCCCGGCTCGGATCTGGTCGGCCCCCTCACCCGCCTGCTGCACATCGAAGAGTTGCGCCCGGACATCTGCACCCTGGATTGCGGCACCCTCAACTTCGGCGACGGCGACTTCATCTATGTCTCCACCCCCGCGCAGCTGCGCGCGGGGGCCAGGCGCATCACCGAACTGGGAGTGAAGGCGGAACTGGAGATCTTCGACACCGGCCACCTCTGGTTCGCCAAGCAGCTGCTCAAGGAAGGCCTGCTGAAGGATCCGCTGTTCCAGCTGTGCCTGGGCATTCCCTGGGGCGCCCCGGCCGACACCACCACCATGAAGGCCATGGTCGATAACCTGCCGGCGGGCGCCTGCTGGGCCGGCTTCGGCATCGGCCGGATGCAGATGCCCATGGCCGCCCAGGCCATGCTGTTGGGCGGCAACGTGCGCGTCGGCCTGGAAGACAATCTCTGGCTGGACCGGGGCGTCCACGCCACCAACGGCAGCCTGGTGGAGCGGGTCATCCAGATCATCGAACGCCTGGGCGGACGCGCCCTGAGCCCCGCCGAGGGCCGGACGAAGATGCAGCTGGGAGGTGCGCGATGAGCGCCGTCTTCGCCGCCCTTGGAACCGGCGTGATCGGCGCCGGCTGGATCGCCCGGGCCCTGGCCCACGGCCTGGACGTGCGCGCCTGGGATCCGGCACCCGGCGCCGAAGCCGCCCTGCGCACCCGCCTGGCCAATGCCTGGCCGGCGCTGGAGGCCCAGGGCCTGGCGCCCGGTGCCAGCCTGGACCGCCTGACATTCCATACCGATCTGGACGCCGCGGTCGCCAGCGCCGACGTCATCCAGGAAAGCGCCCCCGAACGCCTGGAGCTCAAGCGCGAACTGCATGCCCGGGTCAGCCGTGCGGCGCGACCCGACGCCCTGATCTGCTCCAGCACCTCGGGGCTGCTGCCCAGCGATTTCTATGCCGAAGCCCTGCACCCCGAGCGCTGCCTGGTGGGCCACCCGTTCAATCCGGTCTATCTGCTGCCGCTGGTGGAGGTGGTGGGCGGCAGCCAGACCTCGACGGCCAACCTGGCGCGCGCCGAGGCCTTCTATCGCGAGCTGGGCATGCGGCCGCTGCGGGTGCGCAAGGAGGTGCCCGGCTTCATTGCCGACCGCCTGCTCGAAGCCCTGTGGCGCGAGGCCCTGCACCTGGTCAACGACGGGGTCGCCACCACCGGCGAGATCGACGACGCCATCCGCTACGGCGCCGGCCTGCGCTGGTCGTTCATGGGCACCTTTCTTACCTACACCCTGGCCGGCGGCCCGGCGGGCATGCGCCACTTCATGCAGCAATTCGGCCCGGCGCTGAAGCTGCCCTGGACCTACCTGGAAGCCCCGGAGCTGACCGACGGCCTGATCGACGCCGTGGTCGAGGGTACCCAGGCCCAGCAGGGCGACCTGGAACTGGCGGCGCTGGAGCGCTATCGCGACGACTGCCTGCTGGCGGTGCAGGCGGCCATCGCCGGGTGCAAGGCGCGCCACGGCATCTTGGATTAGGAGCGGTCATGATCATCCACCGTACTTCGGTCGCCTCCGAGTGGGTCGACTACAATGGCCACCTGCGCGACGCCTACTACCTGCTGATCTTCAGCCATGCCACCGACGCCCTGATGGACGCCATGGGCCTGGACGCCGCCGGTCGCGCGGCCAGCGGACACTCGCTGTTCACGCTGGAATGCCACCTGAACTTCCTCCACGAGGTGAAGGCGGACGCCCAATTGGAGGTGCGGGTGAGGTTCCTGGCCCTGGACGCCAAGCGCCTGCACCTGCACTTCGGCCTCCATCACCAGGGCCAGGCCGAGCTGCTGGCCGCCTCCGAGCAGCTGCTCCTGCACGTCCACCTGGACGGTCCCCGCTCCGCGCCCTTCGCGCCGCGGATGCACGACTGGCTGGCGACCCGGCTGGCGGCGCAGCGGGACGAGCCCTGGCCGGAGCACGTCGGGCGGGTCATCGGCCTGCCCCCGTCCCGGCGATGAGAACACCGCCGCTATCCACGGACATGGCCGCCTTCGTCGCGGCCAGCCAGGCCTTCGCCACCCAGGATCCGGACATCACTGCCCAGCGCCAGGCCTATGCCCGGCTCTGCGCGGCCCTGGCGCCAGCGGACTACCAGGGGCTGGCGATCAGCGATCACCGTGCCGCTGGGGTACCGCTGCGGCTGGTGGCGCCACTGAACGCCCGCGCCAACCGCCCCGCCCTGCTCTATCTGCACGGCGGCGGCTGGATGCTCGGCGACCTGGATTCCCACGGCTTTCTCGCGGCACGGCTGGCGCGGCGACTGGGGCTGGCGGTGCTGCTGGTGGACTATCGCCTGGCGCCGGAGCATCCCTATCCTGCGGCCCTGGACGATGCCCAGCGGGCCTGGGACTGGCTGCAACGTGAGGCTCAGGCACTGGGGTTGGACGAGCGCCGGCTGGCGGTGGCCGGTGACAGTGCCGGCGGCAATCTCGCCGCGGCCCTGTGCCTGGCGCTGCGCCAACAGTGTCGCGCCCAGCCGCGGGCCCAGGTACTGATCTATCCCGCGCTAACGGATCGGGTGCTGTCCAGCGAGCGCCGGCAGGCCCTGGCACCGCTGCTGAGCGCGACCGACTGGCGGGCTTGTCTGGATGCCTATCTGCCCCGCCCGGAAGATCGCCGGGATCCCCTCGCCTTGCCGCTGCAGGCTGACGCTTTCAGCGGGCTGGCACCCGCCCTGGTCGCCGTGGCGCGGCGCGATCCTCTGGCTGACCACGGCCGCGCCTATGCTGCCGCCCTGCGCGCGGCGGGTAACTCCTGTCGGCTGTGGGAGGGCGCCGGCCTGCTGCACGGTGCACTGCGCGCCCAGGGCCGGCGCGCCGAAGCCCTGCGCTGTGCCCTGGAGCGCTTTCTCGGCGGCGAACTGGGCTTGGTACCCGCGGCCAACCTATCAAAAGACAAAAAAAAACCTCAACCGCTGGAGACGGAAGAGGTTCAAACGCCCTGATGGGCCTCAGTGTGTAACCGTGGATTGCTCGCTCTGGAAGCGAACAACCGCAAAATATCGTGGATACGGCGCATTCTAACGGCGAACGTCGGTTTTGACCCTGCGGCAGATTGTCCAGGCAGGGCGTCGTAATAAACCTACATTGCCTGGCTGGCCGGCGAGGCGCTTTCCAAAAACGACATCGGGCTATGCGGCGACGCCAGCCCGGCTTGCCGTCTGCGACGCCAATGGGAGAATCCAGGCATTCCACCTGAGAGGGCAGTGCCATGATGATCGCCGACTTGATCGACCAGGACGACTTCCGCGACCGCCTGCGTGCGCTGGGTTTCAACGTGACGCCCGCGGCATCGGCGGACGAAGCCTGTCGCCAGGCCGTGACCGGGCTCAACCAGGAGCGTGCCCAGGCCCTGCGCCAGCTGATCCAGGAATTGCTGTCCGGCAGCGCGGCGCTGCTGCCGGCGGTGCGCCAGGCCATCGACCAGCAATTGCTGCCGGCCCTGGCCCCGACGCGCGCCTAGCGGATGCTAGGGTCGCAGCAGACTCAGGCGGCCCAGCACCGGTAGCCGTCCCAGGCCACGCAGGGGTGGCGTCAGCAGACGTTCACCCCTGTGGGCAAGTCCCGCTGCAAGCGGGGTATGCAGGCCCAGACTGATGACGCCCAGGGCCAGCGCCAGGCCGCCGATGTAGTCATCCGAACCCCAGTGGGCGCCGGCCACCAGGCGCGGCAGCATGAACAGCACCGCCAGCGCGGCCACCACCAGGCGGCGTCCGCCGCGGGTGAAGTGCGCCATGAACAGCGCCCAGAGCAGCAGCACCGAGGCATGGTCGCCAGGAAAGCTGGCGCCGGACCTGTCCTTCAATTCCCAACCATGCTCCAGCCCGGGAAAGCGATCGCTGAGCAGATAGGCGCCCGAGAGCACGTCGGACGGGCTGGAATGCTGCAAGCCCCAGGCTTCGATGCCCTTGGTCAGCAGGGTTCGCACGATCAGCAGGATCACCAGCAGGCCGATGAAGGTCGCCAGCGCCGGTCGTACCTGATGGGCCGGATAGGCCCAGCCGCCGCGAACCAGCAAGGCCAGCAGCACCAGCCCGACCAAGGCATCCACCGGTCGCAGGCTGAAGAAGGTCCAGAGATAGAGCCAGGCGGTGGAGTGAGCCAGGGGCGCGTTGAGGGCATGGAACAGCCCGGCATCGAACGCCAGCAACTGGATCCGAACGGCGGGAATGAGCCAGAGCACGAGCAGGCCCAGGGCGAGTCCCTGGGAGAGCGCCAGTCGGCGCCACTGCCAGGTGGCGGTGAAGAGTGGAGCGTTCATCGAGGTCTCTTTTCACGAAAATTTCACGAATAGACCGATTCCACCTCGATGGCGTCACACTTTGTTACCGACAGAAGACGCAACACTCCTTTGCGGCAGCCGATTCAACCCAGAAAGGACAGGGCCTCTTCCAGCACCAGGTCCGGCACTTCTTCCGCCAGGTAATGACCGCCTGGCAGGGCGCGACCACTGACCTGAGTGGCCACCGGACGCCATTCGGCCAACGGATCGAAGCAACGCCCGACAGTGCCTTCGGCGCCCCAGAGCACCCGCAGCGGCAGCTCCAGTCGACGACCGGCGTCCAGATCGGCCTGGTCGTGCGCCAGGTCGATACCGGCGCTGGCGCGGTAATCCTCGCAAATGCCGCGAGCTGTGCCAGGTAAGCTCAGGCAGCGCAGGTATTCGGCCAGCACCTCGGGTGGAAAGGGCGCCAGACCCGCGCTGCGCGTACCCATCACGCCCTTGAGATAGCCTTCCGGATCGGCTTCGATCAGCCGCTCCGGCAATGGCGCCGGACGAATCAGGAAGAACCAGTGCCAATAGGCGCGGGCGAAGGCCTCGTCGGTTTGCCGATACATGGCCAGGGTCGGGGCGATGTCCAGCAGCATGAGCCGCTCCACCGACTCCGGGTGATCCAGCGCCAGGCGATGGGCGACGCGGGCGCCACGGTCGTGGGCCAGCACGGCGAAGCGCTGGTGGCCCAGCAGGCGCATCAGCTCGACGTTGTCCCTCGCCAGGGTGCGCTTGCTGTAGGCCTCCGTGCCCGCGTCGGGCTTGGCGCTGTCGCCATAGCCGCGCAGATCGGCGACCACCAGGGTGAAACGCTCGGCCAGCCGCGGCGCCACCTTATGCCACATCACATGGGTCTGGGGATGGCCGTGGAGCAGGAGCAGCGCCGGGCCCTGGCCGCCGACGCGGCAATTGAGCTCGACGCCATCGACGTCCAGCCGCCGCTGCTCGAATCCCGGAAAGAGGCCGTCCATCTCAGGCCAGGGCCGCGGCGATGGCCTGCCCCAGGCTCTCGGTGGTGCCCTGGCCGCCAAGATCGCGGGTCAGGGGCGCCTGCTCGGGCCCCTGGCGCAGTACCGCTTCGATGGCCGCGACCACCGCCGCGCCGGCGTCGGCATGGCCCAGGTGTTCGAGCATCATGGCGCCACACCAGATCTGGCCGATGGGATTGGCGATGCCCCGGCCGGCGATGTCCGGCGCCGAGCCGTGCACCGGCTCGAACAGGCTGGGGAAATTACGTTCCGGATTGATGTTGGCCGAGGGGGCGATGCCAATGGTGCCGGTGCAGGCCGGGCCCAGGTCGGAGAGGATGTCGCCGAACAGGTTGCTGGCGACTACCACGTCGAACCAGTCCGGGTGCAGGACGAAGTTGGCGGTGAGGATGTCGATGTGGAACTTGTCCACCGCCACGTCCGGATAGGCCTTGCCCATCTCTTCCACGCGCTTGTCCCACCAGGGCATGGTGATGGCGATGCCATTGGACTTGGTGGCCGAGGTCAGTTTCTTGCGCGGCCGTTGCTGGGCCAGGTCGAAGGCGAACTTGAGGATGCGGTCGGTGCCATGGCGGGTCATGACCGTTTCCTGGATCACCACCTCGCGCTCGGTGCCTTCGAACATGATGCCGCCGACGCTGGAGTACTCGCCCTCGGTGTTCTCGCGCACCACATAGAAGTCGATGTCGCCCGGCTGACGATTGGCCAGGGGCGCCTTGACGCCAGGCATCAGGCGGCAGGGGCGCAGGTTGACGTACTGGTCGAAGCGGCGGCGGAACTGCAGCAGCGAGCCCCAGAGGGAGATGTGGTCGGGCACCACGTCCGGCCAACCGACGGCGCCGAAGTAGAGTGCATCGTAGTCCTTGAGCGTCTCGAACCAGTCATCTGGCAGCATCTTGCCGTGGGCCTGGTAGTACTCGGCGCTGGCGAAGTCGAAGTGATCCCACTGCAAGGCGATGCCGAAGCGCTGGGCAGCGGCGTCCAGCACGCGGATGCCTTCAGGCATGACTTCCTTGCCGATGCCGTCACCGGCGATGACCGCGATCTTGTAGGGCTTGGACGCTTGCATGGCTTTTCTCCGGCAGTCTGGGTGGGATGGACCCAGTGTAGTCTCGCGCCGGAGGCGTACAATCCCGTCTCAGGGAAAGCCATTCTTAACCTGGGATCAAGAATCTTGTCCGCTGACGACCTCGCCTTCTTTGTCCGCCTGGCTGGCCACCCCAGCCTGACCGCCGCTGCCCGGGAGCTGGGCCTGTCCCTGGCGGCGGTCAGCAAACGACTCACTGCGCTGGAGCGCCGCCTGGGTGTGCAACTGATCCGCCGGACTACCCGGCGGCTGGACCTGACGCCGGAGGGCCTGCGCTACCTGGAAGGCGCCCGTCCGCTGCTGACCCAGCTGGAAGATCTGGAGGCCGCAGTCGGCCGGCCCGACGCGCCCCTGAGCGGGGTGCTCAATCTCAATGCCACCTTCGGCTTCGGCCGCCGCCACCTGGCACCGCTGCTGTCGGACTTCGCCCGCCGCCATCCCGGGCTGGAGCTCAACCTGCATCTCTCCAGCCATCCGGTGAACCTGCTGGAAGGGCCCTTCGACCTGGATATCCGTGTCGGCGAGCCACCCGACGCCCGGGTCATCGCCCATCGCCTGCTGGATAACCGCCGCCTGCTCTGCGCCGCCCCCGCCTACCTGGCCCGGGCCGGCGTGCCGGAAAGCGTGGCGGACCTGGCGCGGCACAATTGCCTGGTCTTGCGCCAGGACGCGGGCGACTACGCCGTCTGGCGCTTCACCAAGGCCGGCCAGCACTTCGCCCAGAAGGTGCGCGGCAGCCTCAGCAGCAACGATGGCGAGGTGGTGGTGCGCCTGGCGCTGGAGGGCCATGGGCTGATCCTGAGATCGGAATGGGACGTGGCCGAGCTGCTCGCCAGCGGCGCCCTGGTGCCGCTGTTGACCGATCACGAGGCGCCAGCGGCGGCCATCTATGCGGTCCACCGCCAACAGCGCCATGTGCCGCGCCGCCTCTCCGAGCTGATCCGCCATCTGGCACGGGAGCTACCCGCACGTCTGGGTCGCTGAAGTTGCACGAATCTTCCAGACCGGCGCCGGGTCCGTAGCTAGACTGGAAAGCCCGCAGATCCCCTTTTCTCGCCATGGCCGACGATCACTGGATCCAGCTGCAACAGGACGCCGACACCGGCATCGAGACCCTGCGCGCCCATTTCGAGGGCCATGCCTATGACCCACACTGGCACGACGCCTATCTGGTGGGCTACACCGAGCAGGGCCTGCAGCAATTCCACTGCCGTGGCCAGCGCCACCTGAGCACCCCGGGGCAGGTCTTTCTGCTGGAGCCTGGCGAGTTGCACGACGGCCAGGCGCCGGAAGCAGAGGGCTTCACCTATTCCATGCTCTACCTCGATCCCCAGTGGCTGGCGCGCGAGCTGCAAGGCCTGCACGGTGAGGCCCGGCCGCTGGGCGAACCGGGCTTCGCCCGTACCCTGGTGGACCAGGCCGAACTGCACCGCGCGGTGGCCTGGGCCCATGACGTCTTGAGTCGGCCAGAGCTGCGCATCGTCCGCCAGAGCGCCCTGGACGCCCTGTTGCTGCGCCTCTTGCCGCAACTGCAATGGCGGGCGCCCCAGGCGGGCGATCCGCGCCTGCCCCAGGTCGCTCTGCGCGCCCGGGACTTCCTGCATGCCCATCATCAGGAAGACCTCGGCCTGGAAGAACTGGCCCAGGCCTGTGGCGTGGACAGATTCCGCCTGACCCGCGCCTTCAAGGCGGCCTTTGGTCTGGCACCCCACGCCTATCTGGTGCAGCTGCGATTGTCGCGGGCACGCCGCCTGTTGGCCGACGGCCTGTCGCCGGCAGAGACCGCCGCCGCCCTGGGCTTCGCCGACCAGAGTCATCTGGGCCGCTGGTTTCGCCGCGCCTATGGCCTGACCCCGGCGGCCTATCGCGCGCGCTGCTCGAATCTTCCAGACCGCTAGCGGCAGGCTTGCGACCCTGGGGCTCCCTCCAACCAGGAGTCTCCCATGTCCCTGCTGCCCTTCCTGCTGTTCGCCCTGGTCGCTTCCATTACCCCCGGACCGACCAATGTGCTCATCCTCGGCCACAGCGCCCGCCACGGCGCCCGGGCCAGTCTGCCGCTGGTGCTGGGCGGCAGCCTGGGCGCGGTGGCCCTGGTCCTGGTGGTGGGTTTCGGTCTTGGCCAGACCCTGGCCCGACATCCCGACTGGCAACGCGGCCTGGCCTGGGCCGGCGTGCTCTGGCTGAGCTGGCTGGCCTGGCGACTGGCCCGAGCCGGCGCGCCCGCGGTCACGAATGACAGCGCCCGCCTGGGCTTCGGCGGCATCGCCGGCCTGCAGGTGCTCAACCCCAAGAGCTGGAGCATGGCGCTGGCGGTGGTCACGGTCTATGCCGAGCCCGGCGCCGACCTCTGGCGGCAGGTGCTGGTCCTGGCCCTGGTGTTCCTGCTGGTGTCCGTACCCTGTCTGGGCCTCTGGGCGCTGCTCGGCCGGGTCGCGGCGCGCAGCCTGAGATCGCAGCGCGCCTGGCGTGGTTTCAACCTGGGGATGGCGGCGCTGTTGCTCGTCTCGGCCTGGGCGACGGTGGTCTAGACCGGCGCACTGCCCTGATCGCGGAAGTTCTCTTCCAGATGCTCCAGCCAGGCGCGCACCGCCGGCAGTTGGCCACGGCGGTGCGCATAGGCGGCCTGGAGATGGCCACCGGGGATCGACCAGTCCGGCAGCAGGCGTTGCAGGCGGCCCTCGGCCAGCTCGGCCTGACAATAGATCAGTGGCAGGAGGGTATAGCCGAGACCCGCCATGGCGGCGGCCTTGCGTACGCCGAAGTCATCGATGCCCAGGCGTGCTTCCAAAATCAGTTCGCGACGTTCGCCCTGAGGTCCTGCGAGACGCAGGTGTACCTTGCGATCCACCTCCAGCGCGCCCAGCAAGGGCAGGCCCAGCAAGGCCTCCGGTGTATCCAGCCGTCGCCCGGCGAGCAGTTCGGGAGCCGCCACCAGCACCACGGAAGCCTGGCGCAGCCGCCGCACGACCAGGCCTGGTTCTTCGTCGTCGACGTCCCGCACGCGCATGGCGACGTCCACCCCTTCGTTGATGATGTCCACCCGCCGGTTGACCAGCAGCATGTCCAGCTGCACCTGGGGATAGCGGGTAAGAAACCGCGTCACCACCTCGGGAAGATACTGCTGGGCCAGGGCCACCGGGCAGGATACCCGCAGCGGCCCCCGCGGCTCGCTGGACAGGCTGGCGGCGGTCTCGGCGGCGCTTTCCGCTTCGCGCAGCAATGCCTGGCAATGCACCAGATAGCGCTCACCCAGGGTGGTGAGGGTCAGGGTGCGGGTGGTGCGCTGCAACAGGCGTGCACCCAGACGCGTCTCCAGTTCGGCAATGCGCCGCGACAGCCGCGACTTGGGAATGCCCAGCAGGCGGCCGGCCGCGGCGAAGCCACCGGCTTCCACCACCTTGGCGAAATAGGCGAGGTCATTGAGGTCTTGCATGGGGATTGTCCTATCCATGGGACGAAGCATCGCATTTTAGGCGACTAATCAACTGATCGTCTTATCGGTAGTCTGGGCTCATCTCTTAAGACCCTACAGGACCACCGCCATGAAACTCCTGCACATCGACTCCAGCATCCTCGGCGATCACTCCGCTTCCCGCGCCCTGAGCGCCAAGGTCGTCGCCGCCCTCAAGGCCGCCACGCCGGGTCTGGAGGTCACCTACCATGACCTCGCCCACGACTCCCTGGGGCACTTCTCCGGTGCCAGTCTGGCCGCTGGCACCACCCCGGCCGAGCAGCGCACCGCCGAACAGCGTGACGAAGCCGAGCGCAATGCCCGCGCCCTGCAGGAATTCCTCGCCGCCGACATGCTGGTGCTGGGTGCCCCCATGTACAACTTCACCATTCCGACCCAGCTCAAGGCCTGGATCGACCGCATCACCGTGGCCGGCACCACCTTCCGCTACAGCGAAGCCGGTCCGGAAGGCCTGTGTGGCGACAAGAAGGCGATCATCGTCGCTACGGCGGGCGGCATCCATGCCGGTAAGCCCACTGGCATCGCCCATGAGGACTATCTGAAATTGCTGCTGGGCTTCCTGGGCATCACCGACATCCAGATCGTTCGCGCCGAAGGCCTGGCCTATGGCGACGAAGCCAAGAGCGCGGCCCTGGCCAGTGCCGAACGGCAGATCGCCGATCAGTACGCCTGAGTCCAGATGCCCTCACCCCCGGCCCCTCTCCCTGAGGGAGAGGGGAGCAGAACAGTCCTCGCACTTGGTCCTAGCCCCAGGAGTGAGGGGTGAAAGGGGATGCGCAGGGTCCGGGGGATTGGACCTCAGCCAGCACTCCATCCCGCTCTTCCCCCTCTCCCCTCGGGAGAGGGCCGGGGTGAGGGCAACACGGCTCCTCAGCTAAAACCCACCACCGGATGCGGGACATAGGGCGCTTCCAGGGCGGAGATCTCTTCGTCGCTCAGGTGCAGCTCCAGCGCCGCCACTGCGTCTTCCAGATGCTGCGGCTTTGACGCTCCGACGATGGGTGCGTCGATGCCCGGCTTCTGCAGCAGCCAGGCCAGCGCCACCTGGGCGCGCGGTACGCCGCGGGCCTCGGCGATGCGGGCCACGGCGGCCACGATCTGCCGGTCGGATTCCTCGCTGGCGGTATAGAGCGTCTTGCCGAAGGCATCGCTTTCGGTGCGCGCCGTGCTGGCGTCCCAGTCGCGGGTCAGGCGGCCACGGGCCAGCGGACTCCAGGGGATCACGCCAATGCCGGCATCGCGGCACAGCGGCAGCATCTCCCGTTCCTCCTCGCGATTGAGCAGGTTGAGGTGATTCTGCATGGTGGCGAATTTCGTCCAGCCATGGCGTTCGGCGGTGTGCAGTGCCTTGGCGAATTGCCAGGCGTACATGCTGCTGGCGCCGATGTGCAGCGCCTTGCCGGCCTTGACCACGTCGTGCAGGGCTTCCAGGGTCTCCTCGATGGGCGTGTGATAGTCCCAGCGATGGATCTGGTAGAGATCGACGTAGTCGGTGCCCAGGCGCTGCAGACTGGCGTCGATGGCGGCGAAGATGGCCTTGCGCGACAGGCCGCCGACGTTGGGCCTATCCCGCAGCGGGAAGTACACCTTGGTCGCCAGCACGATCTCCTCGCGCACGGCGTTGGCCTTGATGAAGCGGCCGACGATCTCTTCGCTGGTGCCGTCCGAGTAACTGTTGGCGGTATCGAAGAAGTTGATGCCCAGATCCAGCGCCTTCTTCAGCAGCGGCTGGCTCTGGTCTTCCGGCAGGGTCCAGGGATGATTGCCCCGCTCGGGCACGCCATAGGTCATGCAGCCCAGGCAAAGGGGCGAGATTTTCAGACCGGTACGGCCGAGAGTGCGATAGTTCATGGGGGGCCTCCAGGGATGGTCGAAAGAGGTTGACCGCGAAACGCCCGCATCGACTGCAACGAACTTACCGGCTGCCGAGTTGTTCTAGATGGATTCGTACCAACAACCGGAGACGCTCCATGAAGAAATATGCTTCCGCGGTCTGGCAAGGCGGTTTGAAGGATGGCAAAGGTCATATCTCCACCGAGAGCGGCGCGCTCAAGGACAATGCCTACGGCTTCAACACCCGTTTCGAAGGCACGCCCGGCACCAACCCCGAAGAATTGATCGGCGCGGCCCATGCCGGCTGCTTCTCCATGGCCTTCTCCATGCTGCTGGGCCAGAACGGTCTGACTCCCGAGCGGATCGAGACCAAGGCCGATGTCACCCTGGACAAGGTCGGTGATGGCTTCGAGATCACCACCATCGATCTGACCATGAAGGCCAAGATCCCCGGTGCCACCCAGGAGCAGTTCACCACCATCGCCAACCAGGCGAAGGAAGGCTGCCCGGTGTCCAAGGTGCTCAAGGGTGCCAAGATCAACCTGAACGCCACGCTCGAAGGCTAAGGCTTCAGGTTCTTGCCGGTGCTGCCCTGGCACCGGCAATACCACGTCCTAGAGCCGATTCGCAAGAACGCCTTCGAGTCGCTAGACTGCTCCGACCCTGCTTTCGGAGATTTCGATGAACGACTCCATTTTCATGGCCATCTTTTCCATCCTCGCCCTGTTGCTGCTGGGTGGTGGGGTCTACGGCTGCGTGATCCTCAATCGCCAGCGCAAGGACATCGAGAAGAACGACAGCGAAGGCTAACCCAGGCCGCTAGACCGGTCGTCGCCCCGCCAGATAGCGTACACCCTGGGCACCGAAGACTTCCGAGTGGGGCTCATGGGCGGCCAGCTGGAAGATCTCGCCCACGCCATAATGACGTTCGCCGGCCGCCGTCCGAATACGCAATTCGCCTTCGATGACCAGCGCCTTGGCGTCGAAAGGATGAGCATGGGCGTCCAGAGTGCCATGGGCTTCGCGCATGACCAGTACCGGCGGCTGAAACCCTTCCTTGGCAAGTTGGATGGCGAAAGCGGCCTGGTCCATGGAGGCTCCTTTGCGACAAGGGAATAGAAGGTGCCAAGACTAGCGACGCGCCCGCCAAGCAGTTAGTACAACGCTTCTATAGCGCGGCATCACTCCGGCTATGGCCATCAAGGTAACGAAAGGAAGGTGAAACCTCGGGAACCCGAGGTTTCACGTGGAGCATCAACGGTCCAGCTTGCGTTCGACCTCGGCGGTCTTGCGCTTGAGCGCTTCGGCTTCCTGCTCCTTGGTCTTGATATCGGTAGGCGTGATGACCTTGTCGATGCCATCGGTCGGCGTCGCTTCCGACTGCTCCATATCCTTTTTCACCACATCCACCGGACGTCCCGCCTCATCGAGCGCGGGTTCGTTTGGCGGGGTCTTGCCCAGATGGGCATCGGAACGCTGGTCGCTCATGAAAGGCTCTCCTCGGTAGGCTCACTCTTTCGAGCGTGCCAACCCGCACGGAGTTCTCCCGCTGCTCAACTACGGCTGCGGACTCGCTCCAGATAGCCCAGCAGTTGCGCCTGCTCCGCTGCGTCCAGTGGTGCAAAGACCGCTTCCAGCGCCTGGGTACGGGGCACCTGGGCATGAGCCAGCGCCTGACGACCCTGCTCGGTCAGGTGGACCAGCAAGGCGCGCCTGTCCTGGGGATGGGGTTCGCGGCGCACCAGGCCGTCGCGCTCCAGGGCGTCGAAGGCATCGGTCAGGGTACGCGGCGCGTGGCGCAGCTGTTCGGCGACCTCGCCCGGACGACAGGGGCCCAGCCGCTCCAGCACCATCAGCACCTTGTAGCGGGCGAAGGAAAGACCGGACGCCTTGAGCGTCTCATCCAGTTGTTGGCGCATCTGCCGTTTCAGATCCAGCAAGGCTTCGGCGATGGCGGCGGCGGTTGACATGAACGATTCTTACCTCGAATATAGTGAGGAACCTCAATGAATGGTACCTCCGCAATGGCGACATCTTTTCACAGCCAAGAGGGCGATGCCAGTGCCCGCCACCTTTTCCAGCGCGTGCGTTTCGAGCTCAAGCGCCGCTGGGCGACCGTCGTCCGTCGCGAAGCGCTCGGCGGCGATCTGTTGCGCCTGACCTTCGGTGGTAGCGACCTGGCCGACTTCCAGAGCGCCGCCTTCGACGAACACGTGAAGCTCTTCGTGCCAATCGACGCCACCCCCATTCGCGCTGCCAGCCCCGAGCAGCTCGCTGGGCGGCACTACACCCCTCGCTACTACGATGCCACCCGCGGCGAACTGGCCATCGATTTCTTCCTGCACGAAGCGGGTGTACTGACCACCTGGGCGCGCCAGGCGCAGCCCGGTGCCGAGCTGATCATCGGCGGGCCCAAGGGTGCCCTGGTGCCACCGGAGGATTTCGACTGGTACCTGCTGGCCGGTGACGAGACCGCCCTCCCCGCCATCGCCCGGCGCCTCGAACAGCTGGCCGCAGGGGTGAAGGTGCAGGTCATCGCCGAAGTGGCCCGCCCCGGCCTGGAAATCGCCCTGCCCACCGCCACCGCTGCCGAGATCCGCTGGGTCTACCGAGAGGCCCAGGCAGACGCCCTGGTGCAGGCGCTGGAAGCCCTGGAGCTGCCCGCGGGCGAAGGCTATGCCTGGATCGCCGGTGAGGCTGCGCAGGCACGCGCCGCACGCCAGGTGCTGCTGGCCAAGGGTCTGCCACGGGACTGGGTGAAGGCGGCCGGCTATTGGAAGCTTGGCGAGAGTGACCAACACGTGAAGGTCGACGATTGAGCGCCACTGCCTCCGTCGCCGACGGACTGCCGCGCCCGCGCCGCTACCGTGCTGTTGCCGCCCTGCTCCTGGCCATCAGCATGACGGTGCTGGACAGTGGCATCGCCAACCTGGCCCTGCCCAGCATCGCCGAGGCCCTGGATGTGTCCGCCGCTGCGGCGGTGTGGATCGTCAGCGCCTACCAGCTGAGCCTGGTCGCCCTGCTGTTTCCGTTGTCCGCGGTGGCCGAGCGGCTGGGCTTGCGTCCGGTGTTCGCCACCGGCGTCGGCATCTTCGGCCTGGCCTCCCTGGGCTGCGCCCTGGCCCCGGATCTTGCCAGCCTGGTCGCCGCCCGAGCGCTACAGGGCGTGGGCGCCGCCGCCATCATGTGCGTCAGTGCCGGCATCGTGCGGCTGTCCTATCCACGGGCGCGCCTGGGTCGCGGCATCGCCATCAACGCCCTCTGCGTGGCCCTGGGTTCGGCAGCCGCGCCCAGCCTGGGCGCGGCCATCCTGGCGCTGGGCGGCTGGCCCTGGCTGTTCGCGATCAACGTACCCCTGGCCATCCTGGTCGGCCTGCTGGTGCGCAACCTGCCCGACAGCCCCCGCGCGCAACGCCGTCTCGATCCCGTCAGCGTGCTGCTCAACGCCCTGCTGTTCTGCGCCGGCATCGGCGGCCTGGAGCGTCTTGGCGGCGCGCCGCTGCAGGGAGTGGTCCTGCTGCTGCTGGCCGCGGCCAGTCTGGTGCTGCTGGTGCGTCGCGAACGCGGGCTGGCGGCGCCGTTGCTGCCCGTCGATCTGCTGGGGCTGCCCGCCATGCGTCACTCGGTGCTGGCCTCGGTCTGCTCCTTCGCCGCGCAGATGCTCTGCTTTCTCGCCCTGCCCTTCTACCTGCAGCACCAGCTGGGCCTGGTACCCCTGCAGATTGCCCTGCTGATGCTGGCCTGGCCGCTCACCGTGGCCGTGTCGGCACAGGTGGCCGGGCGACTGGCCGATCGCTATCCCCCCCAGCGACTGTGCATGCTCGGCGGCCTGGGGATCGCCCTGGGCCTGGCGGCTGCCGCGGTGATGCCGCTGGAGCAATCCACCACGCTGCTGGTTCCCTGCCTGATCGTCGGTGGCATCGGCTTCGGCTTTTTCCAGGTGCCCAATAACAGGATCATGCTGACCGCTGCCCCGCTCGGTCGCAACGGCGCCACCGGCGGCGTCCAGGCGACCGCGCGCCAGACCGGCATGGCACTGGGGGCCGCGTCCCTGGCGCTGCTGCTGCATCTGGATGCCGGGCTGGCCCCGCGCCTGGGACTGGCCCTGGCGGCCGGGCTGGGCCTGGTCGCTGCCTGGTCCAACTGGCGAGCGCCGCGCTAGGGCTGCGGTGTTGTCATCTGGCCGAGCAGCGCCTTGAGCGCCTGCTCGCGTTCGGCCGCCGGGCGCTCGCCCAATAGCCGTACCCGGTGGAAGAAGGCCGGCCAATTGCCCGGGTGCTGTGCATAGAGCGCCGCGAAGGCTGGTACCCACTGTTCGTACAGCCCATAGGGCACCAGCCGCGCATTGTTGAGTGGCTGGCTCATCCAGCCATCGAAGCGACGCTCGTCACGCCAGGCCGGGGTGGCGCGCAGGCGCTGATAGTCAGCGCGCAACTGGGCGAAACGCCGGGCCTTGGCCGTGCGCTTGGCCGAGGGCGTCAGCGGCTGGGTATAGAGCCGCGCCAGGTCTTCGCGGGTGGTCAGCAGCAGGGCGCGAAATTGCTGGTAGCGGGCCTCGCGCCCCGCGTCCGGCGGCGGCAGGCCACGACTGGCGCGCCATTGCCGCAGCCCTTCCCCCTCGACGAAGGTGGCGTAGGATTCATTGAAGGCAGTATCGCCCGGCAGGTAAAAGCGCTGGTGGGCCAGCTCGTGGAAGATGGTCGCGGCCACCTGGTCATCGTCCCAGCGCAGCATGCTGCTCAGCAGCGGATCACTGAACCACCCCAGCGTCGAATAGGCCGGTACGCCGCCGACGTAGGTGTCCTGGCCCTGCCGTTGCAGCGCCTGCGCCGCTGCCCGGGCTACAGCCTCCTGGTAGTAGCCGCGATAGGCCACGCAACCGGCGATGGGAAAGCAGTGGGTGGTGGGCCGGGTGGAGAACTCGGCGGTGGCGAAGACGTTCCACAGCACGAAGGGGCGCTTGAGTTCGACGAAACTGCGATAGCTGGCGTTGTCCGGCAAGGCCAGTTCGGCACTGGCGAAGCGCCGCGCGGCCGCGGCGGCGGCAAGGCGTTCGCGCAGGGCGGCGGGGCGCGCGGGATCGGCGACGACCGTCGCAATGGGCTCGCGATCACGGATCAGCGCCCACTGGCCCTGTACCATCTGACCGTAGTACCCGACCGAGGTACAACCGCCCAGTCCGATCGCCAGGGACAGCAGCGCCAGCCAGCGGCCCGCGCGTTGCGCAGGCAGGGTGCCTGACTGGGTGGCGCGCCCTTCCCTGCCCGGAGTTGTAGCCGTCATGCGTAGACTGTGCCTGCTGTTGCCTGTGCTGTTCCTGAGTGGCTGTTCCCTATGGCCGCTGCCCAAACCGGATCCGGCACAGGCCTGGATCGATCTGGACAGCGACGGCAAGGCCAAGCTGGAAGCCCTGCGTGCCGATCGCAAGGAACTCGAAGACAAACGCTACTTCCAGGTCTGGCCAGGGAGCCACGATCTGCAGGTACGCTACCAGTTCGAGGTGCAGCCCACCAATATCGGCGCGCAGGTGGCCGATCCGCTGGCACGCACCTGCCTGGTGACCCTCAACTACAAGGCCTTCACCGCGGGCGAGCGCTATCGCCTGGAGGCCGGCCAGACCGGCTGGCGGCCCTGGGCGCGCCTCTATGACGAGCGCAACCAGGAAGTGGCGCGCAGCAATGCCAGTCGTTGCGGCGACGTGTAGACTCGGCTGATCTCCCTGTCGCGAGTCGCCGTCCATGCGTCTGCGCCTGCTGGCTCTTCTGCTGCTGCTCGGTGGCTGCACCACACCGCTGCCTCCCGTCGACCCCAACCAGGCGTGGGTCGATCTGGTGCTGCGCGAACCCGCGGTAGGCGCCTCGCTGCTGGCCGAGTCCCAGGACGGTCGACGTCTCGACGACGGCCGCTACTTCCAGCTCACCCCCGGCAGCCACAGCCTCAAGGTGAGCTATCGCTACGAACTCTATGGCGGGGGCGGCTTCGGTCCGCGCTTTGGCTGGAACGAGCCCCTGCAGATCCAGTGCTATCTGGAACTGGGCTACGGCGACTTCCAAGCTGGCCGGCGCTATCGACTGGAGGCCGAGCACACCTTCGGCCGGGGCGAGATCACGCTCTACGACGATCAGCGTGAGCTGATGACCTCGGAGCGAGGCATCTGCTCGCCCTTCTAACCGACCGCTACCCGCAAAGACGCGTGCTCACCAGGCTGCAAGTCCCTAGGCAGGCACGCTGAGCCAGTCGTCCTGATCCCGGCTCGGGGCACGGACCGGTGCAGGGCGTCCTTTCTGCTCGCGCAGCTGGCGACTCAGGCGCAGAAAATCCTCGCGTTCCATCCAGCGTGGTGCAGGCTGGACAAGGGATAGAGCTTGGCGAATCCGAGCGAACGGCGACATGGCATTACCCTCTTGGCTAAATACTGTATGCGCAAACAGTACTAAGCCAGAGGGAACTGTACAAGCATCCAGCGGATGAACGGTCTGTCGCCCTACCCGAGGTTCAGTCGTTGCGCTGGTAGAGGATCTTGTGGGTGCCGTTGGCGCAGCTGCCCACCACCATGTTGGGATCGGTCACCTCGGCATTGGGTACCGCTTCGAGGGTATAGGCGGTCACCCCGGCGGACTGGATCTTGACCTCGATCTCGGCCTTGAGCTGGTCGCAGGAGAGGGGTTCGGCCAGCACAGCCGTGCTCAACAGGGCGGTACAGCAGAGTAGCGATAGACGCAGCATGGCGATTTTCCTTGGCATGATGACCTCTCAGGCTTGGACGCCCGAGCTGTGGCGATGTTCTCAGCGCGACCCATTGGTCAGCGAAGCGGTGGAACCTGGAACCCGAACGGTCTTTCGGATAGTCATTCTTTCCAGCGAAGTGCCCCTATGTTCCAGTGGTTGAAAGACAATTCCCAAGTCCTCACGCTCTTCGCCCAGTGCTGCACCCTGGGCGTCTGGGTGCTCTATGCCCAATTGCTGCTCAACAACTACAAGCGCCAGCGCCAGCCGCGGCTGATCATCAACCGGGGCGCCGGCAAGGGCGTGGGCGCCCTGTGCCTGCTGTCGAACATGAGCGCCGAGCCGGTGTTCATCAACCAGCTCACGGTGATCCTCAAGACCAATCGCGAGACGCTCTACACCGATGTCACCGACATCCGCGAGAGTGGTCAGGATGACTTCGATCCCGAACTGGTGCTGGGCGAGGCGACCCACCAGGGACCGCTCAATACCGGTGACTTCACCCACATCGGCACCTTCCAGGGCCTGATCCGCCGCGCCGCCGAGCACAACGGCCTGACCATGGACAGCCACCGACCACCCGAGGGCTGGGTGTTCGAGGGCCTGGAGATTCGTGCGGTGGCCTTCTATGGCTCGGATCACGATCCGATCGGGGTGCGCCGGCGCTTTCGCCTCGGGCAGCACGACGGCAACTACTGCGCCCTGATCGCCGAGGACTGGCAGACCCAGCAGCTCACCTCCCGTCGTCAAAGACGCATGGTGCAGAACGACTGGATGCTCGACCTGGAACCCAAGGTTCAGCCGAAGAACCAGTAGCAGATCAGGATCGACGCCGTGACCCCGGTGAATTCTGCCAGCAAGGCGCAGCCCACCGCATGGCGCGCGCGCTGGATGCCTACCGCGCCGAAGTACACCGCCAGCACATAGAAGGTGGTCTCGGTACTGCCCTGGATGGTGGCTGCCACCAGGGCCGGAAAGCTGTCCACACCGTGGGTCTGCATGGTCTCGATCAGCAGGGCGCGGGCGGCGCTGCCGGAGAAGGGCTTGACCAGGGCGGTGGGCAGGGCCTCGACGAATCGGGTATCCCAGCCAAAGAAGGTCACCGCATGGCGAACGCCTTCGAGGATGAATTCCAGGGCGCCGGAGGCACGCAGCATGCCCACCGCGCAGAGCATGGCCACCAGGTAGGGCAACAGCGACTTGGCGACGTCGAAGCCCTCCTTGGCACCTTCGACAAAGGCTTCGTAGACCGGCACCTTGCGCAGGGCGCCAAGGATCATGAATGCCAGGATGATGCCGAACAGGGTCAGGTTGCCGAGCAGCGACGACAGCCCGGACAGCGCCGTGGCGGTCAGGGTGAAGAGAAAGGCGACGAAGGCGCCAAAGGCCAGGGCGCCCCCGCCGATCCAGGCCAGCACCACCGGGTCCCAGAGTTTCAGCCGCTGCATGAAGGCCACCGAGAACAGCCCGACCAGGTTGGCGCAGGTGTGGGCCAGCAGGATCGGCAGGAACACCAGGGTCGGATCGGTGGCGCCCTGCTGGGCGCGGTACATGAACACCGTTACCGGCAACAACGTCAGCGAAGAGGCGTTGAGTACCAAGAAGAGGATCTGCGCATTGCTCGCCGTGGTGCTGCTGGGGTTGAGCTCCTGCAGGGCCCGCATGGCCTTGAGGCCGATGGGCGTGGCGGCGTTGTCCAGGCCCAGGCCGTTGGCGGCGAAGTTGAGGGTGATCAGCCCCAGCGCCGGATGGCCACGCGGCACCTCGGGCATCAGCCGGGCGAACAGCGGACCGAGCAGCCGTGACAGGGCGTCCACCAGCCCGGCCTTCTCGGCGATGCGCAGGATGCCGAGCCAGAGGGTCAGGGTGCCGAACAGCAGCACCATGACCTCCACCGACAGCTTGGCCATGGCGAACAGGCTCTCCACCATGGCGGCGAAGACCCCGGCGTTGCCGGCCACCAGCCACTGGCCGAAAGCACTGATCCCGGCGACGATGAAGAAGCCCAGCCACAACCCGTTGAGCATCGGTGTTCTCCCGGCAAAACGGCGATGATAACCGCAGCGTCGGGTCCGCGCAGGGACGCCGTTCAGTCTGTGGTCATCGCCAGCGGGTTATCCTCTGACCTTTCACGCAAATCGCTGGAGTCTGCCCATGCGTCTGTCCGTTCTCGCCCTGCCGCTGGTGCTCGCCGCTAGCCCGGTGTTCGCCTTCAACCTCAACGACGCCGTCAACGCCTACAACGGCGCCAACGGCAATAGCAACGCCAAGGCCACCGCCGCGGCGGCCGCCACGCCCCAGGCGCAGGGCCTGCTGCAGGCGCTGACCAGCCAGCTCAACGTCACCCCGCAACAGGCGGTGGGCGGCACCGGTGCCCTGCTGGGCCTGGCCAAGAACCAGCTGGTCGGCACCGACTACCGCCAGTTGGCCAAGGCCGTGCCAGGGCTGGACCAGCTGGCCGGCGCCAATGCCACCGGTGGCCTGGCGCAATTCGGTGGCCTGGGCAGTCTGCTCGGCGGTGGTGGAAAGGATGCCAAGCAGAGTCCGCTGGGCAGCCTGCTGGGCAATGTCGACAGTCGCCAGGACGTCGACAAGACCTTCAATGCCCTGGGCATGAACAGCAGCATGACCAGCCAGTTCGCCCAGGTGATCCTGGGTTATCTCGGCAAGCAAGGCACCCAGCCCTCCCTGCTGAGCACCCTGGGCAATGTCTGGGGGCTGTGACGGCTCACCGCGCTGGCTGACCCAGGCGGCGGCCAGCCAGGCGCCGGATTACCGGGAGGCGCCTCTCGGCTGGCTCTACGTCGACCGCGGCTCCCTCACCGAGCGACTCACCGCCCTCGCGGGCGGACGCTTCGCCGTCGAGGTGATCACCCAGGGTTGGCAACCATTGCGCCCGGACGAGTGCCAGGCGCTGGACGTCCCGCCCAGCAGCCCTGGCTGGGTGCGTGAGGTCTGGCTGCGCGGCGATGGCGAAGCCTGGGTCTTTGCCCGTAGCGTGGCAGCGCGCAAGGCCCTGGAAGCCGCCGATTTCGACTTGGCGGCGCTCGGTGATCGACCGCTCGGCCACTGGCTGTTCCAGGCACCGGCCTTTGTCCGCGGTCCCCTGGAAGCCTGCCGTTATCCGCTGGCCTGGCTGCCCGACGGCGCGGCGTCCACGGCCTGCTGGGCGCGTCGTTCGGTGTTCAGCCGCGGGCCGCTGGCCATCCTGGTGAGCGAAGTCTTCCTGCCGGCCTTCTGGCCCCATGCCGAACACGAACAGGCGCTGATCCGTCAGGACGGCAGCGGCGACACGACAGGGCCCTTATAATCGCCGGGCCCTTTGCCAAGCAGCCGCCCGATGAAAAAGAACGCTTCCCGCCCCCTCGATCGCCGTCCTGCCGCGCCCCGTGGCCCCGAGCCCAGTGCCCGGGTCATCGCCACGCGCCCTCGCAGCGAGCGCATCCGCGACTTCGTCCAGCTCACCCGGCTGGACCGACCCATCGGCATCTATCTGCTGCTCTGGCCCACCCTCTGGGCGCTGTGGATCGCCGCCGAGGGCGTGCCGAGCCTGAAGAACCTGGTGATCTTCGTGCTCGGCGTGGTGCTGATGAGATCGGCCGGCTGCGTGATCAACGACTTCGCCGACCGCAACTTCGACGGCCACGTCGCCCGCACCAAGAATCGCCCCCTGGCCACCGGACGCATCTCGCCCAAGGAGGCCCTGCTGTTCTTTGCCGTGCTGGTGCTGATCAGCTTCGGGCTGGTGCTCTGCACCAACGCCACCACCGTCTGGCTGTCCTTTGGCGCCCTCGGCGTGGCCGCGCTCTACCCCTTCATGAAGAGATACACCTACTACCCGCAGGCGGTGCTGGGTGCGGCCTTTTCCTGGGGCATGCCCATGGCCTTCACCGCCGAGACCGGCGAGCTGCCGGCTGCGGCCTGGCTGCTGTTCATCGCCAACGTGATCTGGACGGTGGGCTACGACACCTACTACGCCATGGCCGACCGCGAGGACGACCTCAAGATCGGGGTGAAGTCCACCGCCATCCTGTTCGGCGACGCCGACCGGGTGATCATCGCCACCCTGCAAGGCCTGACCCTGCTCTGCCTGGCGTTGGCCGGCGGCCGCTTCGGCCTAGGCCTGCCGTTCTACCTGGGCCTGGTGGTGGCGGCCGGCTGCTTCGCCTGGGAATTCCACGTCACCCGCAACCGCGACCCCCTGGTGTGCTTCAAGGCCTTCCTGCACAACCACTGGGCCGGGCTGGCGATCCTCGTCGGGATCATCGCCGACTACGGGCTGCGCTGAGCCGGGGTGCCCGCGGCGGCATCGGCCACCACCTCTGGCAGCGCCTCGGGTTGCGCTGCCGGCACCGCCCGGGCCTTCTTGGCTTTGGACGCCTTGCGGCTCTGCTGCCAGGCTACCGCCAGACCACTGGCGCAGATGATCAGGATGCCGATCAGCGCGCCGCTGTCCGGCACATGGCCGAAGACGAGGTAGCCGATGATGCCGGCGGTGACGATCTGGCCATAGCTGAAGGGCGCCAGCAGCGCTGGCGGCGCATAGCGGAAGGCCTGGGTCAGCAGCAGATGGCCCGACATGCCGAAGAGGCCGAGCAAGGCCAGCATGAAGCCGTGGGTCAGGGTGGGGATCTCCCAGAAGAAGGGCACCACGCTGCTCAGCACCAGGGTGTTGATGATGCCGGTGAGGAAGTTGCTGGTGGTGGGGCTGTCGATGCCGCTGAGCAGCCTCGTCAGCAGCTGGTAGAGGCCGAAGCACACCGCCGAGCAGACCGGCAGCAGCACCGCTGGGGTGAACAGCTGGCCGCCCGGCCGCACGATGATCAGCACCCCGACGAAGCCCGCCAGCACCGCCGCCCACTGGCTGCGGGTGACACTCTCCTTGAGCAGCGGCACCGACAGCGCCGTCACCATCAGCGGGGCGAGAAAGTTGACCGCCGTGGCCTCGGCCATTGGCAGATAGCGCAGCCCGGTGGTGAAGAACAGGCTGCAGCCGATCAGGCACAGGGCTCTGAGCACCTGCAATCCCGGGCGTTTGGTACGGATTACCGCCAGGCCCGAGCGCGGGATGAAGATCCCCATCATCAGCAGGGTGTGGGACAGATAGCGGGCCCAGACCACCATGACCACCGGATAGAAGCCGGAGAGGTATTTGGAGAGGGCGTCGTGGGAGGCGAACAGCCAGACGGCAAGGCAGATCAGGGCGATGCCCTTGAGCGGCTGGTCGGCGAATCTCAAAGTGGGTCCTGCTGTGGCGCTCATTGGACTCCCGTGGCGCTGACGGCGGTCCCTGACCGCCTGCATGATCCGGCCGTCCTGCACGGCGGTCCGTCGGCGTGGCCACCGACTCGGGACATGGACCTCGGCGACACGCAAGCGTGCCGGGAGGAAGCCGTCCTGTCGCCCTCAGGACCGCGATACCGGGCGATATTTCAATAGCCTACTAACTATGACCGCGCATGGGCCGCGGTTTCCCCGAGCTTAGTCCAAGCGCCCTGCCGACCTCAATGCGCTGGGCCGACGACTTTACTGGCGGCGCGTACGAAGGCTTCGTCCGCTTCCAGCGCTCCGGGGATCTCTTCGCGCAGATAGGCGACCCAGGTCCTGATCTTGGCGTCCAGGTACTGCCGCGAGGCATAGAGGGCATAGGCGTTGAGCCGCTGCAGGCGATAGGCCGGCAGCACCCGTACCAGGCTGCCGTCGCGCAGGCCGTCCACCGCCGAGTAGAGCGGCAGCACGCCGATGCCCAGGCCCTGGCGCAGAGCCTCGGTCATGGCGTCGCCGACATTGACCTGGAAGGGCGTCTCGCCGATGCGAAAGGTTTCCGGACCGTTGGGACCCTCGAAGTGCCAGCGGTCGAAGGAGACCACGGGACTGATGAATCTCAGGCAGGCGTGATCGGCCAGCTCCGCCGGGGTCTGCGGCTGGCCGTGCTCCTGCAGATAGGCAGGCGAGGCGCAGAGGATGCTGTAGGTCTGGCCGATCTGCTGGGAGACGAAACCGGAGTCGGGCAGCTCCACGGCTACCACGATGGCCAGGTCGAAACCCTCCTCCAGCAGATCAGGGATACGGTTGGCCATGGTCAGGTCGAAGCGTACTTCGGGGTGCAGGGCGCGATAGCCGGCGATGGCGCGGATCACGTAGTGCTGGCCGATGCCGGTCATGCTGTGCACCCGCAGCCGCCCTTCCGGGCGTGCCTGGGCATGCCCGGCCTCGGCTTCGGCTTCCTCGACATAGGCGAGGATCTGCTCACAGCGCGCCAGGTAGCGCTGACCGGCCTCGGTCAGGGCGATGCGCCGGGTGGTGCGGTGCAGCAGCCGGGTGCGCAGATGGGTTTCGAGATGGGCCACCGCCCGGGAGACATGGGCGGTGGTGGTCTGCAACGTCTGGGCCGCACCGGTGAAGCTGCCGCTTTCCACCACGGCGACGAAAACGCGCATGTTGTGCAGGGTGTCCATGCCGCCTCGACAGTCTGGAAAAGCGCCATTCTCCATATTATTTCAGTATGTGAAACAAAGATTCGCCAGTTGGCGCGCTAATCGGCTCCCCTGGAATTTTATAGAATCGTTAGCAGCCTAATGGTAACGTCCATCGACCGTCCCGTTCGCTGGCGTCCTCTTCAGTTCCAGCTCATCTCGCCAACCTCGCTGCGCTTCTCGACGCCCCGCGCGGGTATGGCCCTGTTGCAAATGGATCCCCACGTGTCGCCTTCCTCTTGCAGAGCCTGGCCTGCGCTCACGGTGGTCGCCCTCGCGACCCTGCTGGCCGGCTGTATCGGTACCGGTCACAACGCCCCCCAGGCGCAGCGTCTCGACGATCAGGCGCTGGCCACCGACGCCGCCATCCGCGCCGCCGCCGGGCAGGCCGCCTGGCCCGAGCGCCAGTGGTGGCGCGCCTATGGCGATCCCCAGCTGAATGCCTGGATCACCGGCGCCCTGGCGGACAACCCGCGCCTGGCCACGGCCGCCGCCCGGGTGCGCCGCGCCGAATCCCTGGCGGGCCTGGCCGAATCCCGCGAAGCCCTGCAGGTGGAGGCCAAGGGTGCCTTCAAGCGCTACAGCTGGCCCACCGACGGCTTCTATGGCCCGGGCGAGCTGTCCGATCGCACCACCTGGAACAACAATGCCGAGCTGGGCCTGAGCTATGCGCTGGACTTCTGGGGTCGCGAGCGCGACGCCAGCGCCCAGGCCCTGGACCAAGCCCACCAGGCCGCCGCCGAGGTGCGCGCCGCCGAGCTGGAGCTGACCGGCAACATCGTCCGCAGCTATATCGGCTTCGCCCTGCACCATGACCAGCGCGACATCCTCGCCGCTACCCTGGAGCAGCAGCGGCAGTTGGCCGACCTGGCCCAGCGGCAACTGGACGGCGGTCTCGGCACCCAGTTCGAGGTCAGCCAGGCGCGCGCCCTGCTGCCCGAGACCGAGCGCCAGCTGGAAGCCCTGGACGAGACCCTGGCACTGGATCGCAACCAACTGGCCGCCCTGGCCGGCAAGGGCCCGGGTGCTGGCGCCCGCCTGCAACGACCGCGGCTGACCCTGGGCGCGGCCCCGCGGCTGCCCAGCAGCCTGCCGCTGGAACTGGTCGGCAAGCGGCCCGACGTGGTGGCGCGTCGCTGGCAGATCGCGGCCGCGGCCAAGGGCGTCGACGTGGCCCGAGCCAGCTTCTATCCCAACATCGACCTGGTGGCGAACGTCGGCCAGTTCCTGACTCTGGGCCGCCTCAGCGAGATGCTGACCCACGCCAAGACCGGCTCCTTCATAGGCCCGGCGTTCTCCCTGCCGATCTACGACGGTGGCGCCCTGCGCAGTCGCCTCGGCGCGGAATCGGCGGCCTACGACCTGGCGGTCAGCGCCTACAACCAGACCCTGGTAGATGCGCTCAAGGACATCTCCGATGCCCTGATCAGGGCCGACTCGGCCGCCAAGCAGGCCACCCTCGCCGACCAGGCCAGCCAGGAGGCCCAGCGCACCTATGACATCGCCCGCGAGGCCTTCCGCCGCGGCCTGACCGACTACCTGCACGTGCTCGACGCCCAGACCCGGCTGTTCGCCCAGCAGCGCGTCACCGCCCAGGTACATGCCCTGCGCCTGGCCGCCCAGGCCGGCGCCCTGGTCGCCCTCGGCGGCGGCGCGGACCTCGAACGCGGGCCGGCCGACCAGGATCTGGTGCCGGCCCGCGTGGCCGTCGAGCGGGCCGCGCGGTGAGTACCCACGTGGCCACCCACTCGCCACTACGCCAGGCCCTGGGCGCCTGGGCGCGCAGCGATGGCAGCCTCTGGCTGTACCAGGCCAAGGTGCTGCTCGCCGCCAGCCTGACCCTGTGGCTGGCCATGCGCCTGCAACTGCCGCATCCGAGTTCGGCGGTGATCACCGTCTTCATCGTCATGCAGCCGCAGAGCGGTCAGGTCCTGGCCAAGAGCTTCTACCGGGTGATGGGCACCCTGCTGGGGCTGGCGGTGATGCTGGTCTTGATCGCCCTGTTCGCCCAGGAGCGAGTGCCCTTCCTGATCTTCCTGGCCCTGTGGATTGGGCTCTGCGTGGCCGGATCGGCGCGCTACCGCGACTTTCGCAGCTATGCCTGCATGCTGGCCGGCTATACCGCCGCGCTGATCGGCATTCCCGCCGCCCTGAACGCCGATACCGCCTTCATGTCGGCGGTGATGCGGGTACTGGCCATCACCCTGGGCGTGCTCTGCAGCGGCGCGGTGAGCGCCGCGGTCTTTCCGCAGACCAGCGCCACGGCCATGCGCGCGGCCCTCTATAGGCGCATGGGCGGCTTTGCCGGCCTGGCGGCCGACGTGCTGCGTGGCCGCCTCGACCGCGCCACCCTGGAAGCCGCCGGCGTGCGTCTGGCCGCCGAGGCGGTAGGGCTGGAAAGCCTGCGCAGCGCCTCGGCCTTCGAAGATCCGCACATGCGCATGCGCAGCGGACGTCTGGCGCGGCTGAATGCCGAATTCATGGGTCTCACCACCCGCCTGCATGCGCTGAGCCGCTTGCTGATGCGGCTGCGCGAGCGTGAAGCTGCGGCGCCGTTGGTGGCGCTGGAACGCCTCTGGGCACCGCTGCTCGACCTCTTCGAGGAGTGGCGGGGCCAGTCCCTCAGCGACAGCGCCGCGCCCGCCGCTGCCGCCCGGCTGGACGCCCTGCACCAGGCCCTGCGACCGCGCATTCGCGCCCTGCGCGCCGAGCTGCCGCTCCTGAGCGAGCTGGATCGGCGGGACTTCGAGACGGCCGTTGAACTGCTCTTCCGCTTCACCGGCGAATGGCATGACTACCTGCAGACCCATGCTTCCCTGGCGGCGCCGCGGCACAGTCGCGAGCAGTGGAAGCCACGCTTCGTGGCCAAGGCCAACGCCCTGGGCGCAGCAGTCACTGGCATCCGTAGCGCCTTCCTGGTGCTGGTGCTGGGCGCCTTCTGGATCGCCAGCGCCTATCCCAGTGGCGGCATGCTGGCGCTCAACGCCGCCGCCGTCTCGGCGCTGGCCTCGGCCTCGCCCGATCCCAAGCGCACCGCCCTGCAGATGGCGGTCGGCGCCAGTGGCGGCGTCCTGCTGGGCTTTTTCCTGACCTTCTTCGTCTTTCCCTGGATCGCCGGTCTACCGCTGCTGCTGCTGACCCTGGCGCCAGTGTTCATGCTCGGCACCTGGATCTCCCTGCGGCCGGGCTGGATGGGCTATGGCCTGGGCTGCCTGGTGTTCTTCTGCTTTACCTCGCTGCCCGACAATCCGCCGGTCTACGATGCCTACGCCTTCATCAACAACGGCATCGCCGTGGTGCTGTCGATGGTGATCACCGCGGCGGTCTCGGCGGTGCTGCTGCCGCCCAACAGCCCCTGGCTATGGCGGCGCCTGGAGCGTGACCTGCGTCGGCAGCTGGTGCGGGCAGTGAGCGCTCCGCTGCCGCACCTGGCGCCGGCCTTCGAAGGCCAGACCCGCGACCTGCTCAACCAGGCCTATGGCGTCAGCGCCGGCCAGGGCGAGGCTCAGCGGCGCCTGATCGGCTGGGCCTTCTGCGTGCTGGAAATCGGTCACGCGGTGATCGAGCTGCGCCAGTTGCAGCTACGCCTGCCTGGGGCACCCCGCTATGCCGAGCACAGCGCCTGGCGCCAGGCCATCCGCGTCCTCGGTCGCGCCCTGGTGCGCCTCTTCCTCAAGCCCGGAGCGGAAAACCTGCGTCGGGCCCTGGCTGCCGTGGACGCTGCCCTGGCCGCCGTCGCGGCCGTGGTCGAACCGCCGGAATTGCCCTATGACGAGTCGCCCCTGCGCCAGGTGCAGAGCGATCTGCACTTCATCCGCAGCGCCCTGCTCGATCCCCAGGGTCCGCTGGCCCGCTATCACGAGATCCTCCATGCCCCGTGAAATCGCCTTCCATGGCCTCTATCTGCCTACCGTGACGGTGCTGTTCCTGGTCGCCGCCCTGCTCGCCTGGGCGCTGGACCGAGTGCTGGCCGCGGTTGGCCTCTATCACGTCGTCTGGCATCCGGCGCTGCTGCGCCTGGCCCTGTTCATCTGCCTCTACTGCGCCCTGGCGCTGTGCGTCTATCGCTAGGACTCCTGCCATGATCCTCAAGAAACTCTTCGGCGTGCTCTTTACCCTGCTGGTGGTCTGCCTGGCGCTGATCCTCGGGCGGCTGCTCTGGGTGCACTACATGAACGATCCCTGGACCCGTGACGGCCGGGTGCGCGCCGAGGTCATCACCATCGCGCCCGACGTGGCGGGTCTGGTGACCGAGATCGCCGTGCGCGACAACCAGTGGGTCAACAAGGGCGACCTGCTGCTGCAGATCGATCCAGAGCACTACGAAATCGCCGTGCATCAGGCCGAGGCCTCGGTCGCTGCCCGCAAGGCGACCCTCGCCATGCGCCAGCAGAATGCCCGGCGCCGTGCCGACATCGACAGCCTGGTGGTTTCCCGCGAGAACCGCGAAGACGCCAGCGCCGCTGCCCTGGCCGCCGAAGCGGATCTGCGCCAGGCCCAGGCCCAGCTGGAATCGGCACGCCTCAACCTCAAGCGCACCCGCGTCTTGGCGCCGGTCGACGGCTACGTGACCAACCTGTCGGTGTTCAAGGGTGACTACGCCGCTGCTGGTGCGCCCAAGCTGGCCGTCATCGACGCCCACTCGTTCTGGGTCTATGGCTATTTCGAAGAGACCAAGCTGCCCCATGTACGGGTGGGCGCGGCCGCCGAGATGCGGCTGATGAGCGGCCAGACGCTGCATGGCCATGTGGAAAGCATCGCCCGTGGCATCTACGACCGTGACAATCCCCAGAGCCGCGAACTCACGGCCGACGTGAATCCCACCTTCAACTGGGTACGGTTGGCCCAACGGGTACCGGTACGTATTGCCCTGGATCCGCTACCGGAGGGCCTGCTGCTCGCGGCTGGAACCACCTGCACGGTGGTCCTGGAAGACGTTCGGGGCGAACGTTCCTGGTGGGATGCCTTCTGGCAGGGTTGAGCGCCATCGCAACTCGGATGACTAGCCCCATAACGACAATACCCCTGACGTCGGCAGGTTTCGATAACAGACGAAACCGGTCGAATTCAGGGGTATGGTCGTAACCAGCCCAGTCCGCTACGAGTGCGAAAGTACTCCCTGTACTCTTGGAACCCTCCCCTACTGCAGAGCGTCCCGACCATGTGGCCCATGCGTCTCCGGTTGGGAGACGACTTCGAGGATGTCCATTGAATCGGCTTAAAGCTGCAATCCGATGACAGAGCCTCAACTGCCGGTCGTCACGACCGGCAGTCTGTTTCACTCATGAGTCTGGCGTCAGGGACGACGACGGCCCATGAAGAACGACACCACGAACAGCACCAGGAACAGCACGAACAGGATCTTGGCGATACTGGTGGCGGTACCGGCGATGCCACCGAAACCCAGGACGCCTGCAATGATCGCGATGATCAGGAAAGTGATAGCCCAGCTCAGCATGGTGTTTCTCCTATGTATTACAAGTGCACTCAGCGGACGACAGCACCTGTCCAGCGAGCATTGGTTTTATTAGCGAAATCCTGGGTATCCAGACTCGCCATCCGTGGTTCCACATCGGTCAGATCGAGATCCAAACCGTTGAGGTTGTGCGTCTGATTGAGCGCACGACCCATTATCAAAGCACTGAGCAACATACCGATGCTCACGACCGCCGCTGCAGCGAACAACAGAATCATCAGCAGCATCCACATCATGGCCATGACCTCAGAATACCCAGCGGGTCTGCTTCACCAGGCGGTCACCATTGGACTGTGCCGGGATGGCCTTGAGTTCCCCACGACCTTGACTGGCCAGCGGCTTGGCTGCGGGCACCATGGCCTGGGCAGCAATGCGGGTGGAGGCGATGAGTGCCTGTTCGCGGCTGACGTCCTGGCCCTGGGGGGCAGCGACGGCGGCGCTAGCGAAGCAAGCGAAGAGCGCAGTACCTACCAAGTGCTTGCGAAGGGTCTGGCTGATCATCGGGTCTCTCCTGCAGTCCGTTGGCCCTAAGGCCGGCTTGCCAAGAAGATTGCAGACTACGTGCCAGCTTTTTAAAAATCGTTTTTACCTTTAAAAACAATAACTTATGTTTTCAGCCCAGGTCCGTCGCACATGCACCTTGCAAGGTGCAACGCCTGACGCATTGCGTTTTGCATGATGGCCAGGGGGCAACGGAAGGGCGCCTGGCCTGTTCGCTGCCAGGCGCAACGGCAACGGTCATCGCAAAAGCACGTTGGGCGGTCATAAAAACAGCCTTTTTCTCGTTCTCGCCCCCTCGGGTTGCGATCTGCACGATGGCTACAAGACCGCAAATGGATCATCCAGTAGCCCTGCGGATTGCAACTTGCACGATGTATCATGGACTAACTGCCAGCCCTGTCCTTTAGTGCGTTTCGGCCCTTTGGCCCGGAGTTCTCCCGTCATGGAACAAACCAGCGGTCGCATCCTGCTCGTGGACGACGAAGCCGCCATCTTGCGTACCTTTCGTTTCTGCCTGGAAGACGCCGGCTATAGCGTCGCCACGGCCAACAGCGCGGCCCAGGCCGAGGCCCTGCTCTTGCGGCAGGTCTATGATCTCTGCTTTCTCGATCTACGCCTGGGCGCGGACAACGGTCTAGACGTCCTGCAGCAGATGCGCATCCAGGCGCCCTGGATGCGGGTGGTGATCGTCACCGCCCACTCGGCCATCGATACCGCCGTGGATGCCATGCAAGCCGGCGCCGCCGACTACCTGGTGAAACCCTGCAGCCCCGATCAGCTGCGCATGGCCGCGGCCAAGCAGCTCGAATTCCGTCAGCTCTCGGCGCGCCTGGAAGCCCTTGAAGGCGAGGTGCGCAAGTCCAGCGCCGGCCTGGACTCGCGCAGTCCGGCGATGATGAGCATCTTGGAGACCGCCCGGCAGGTCGCCACCACCGATGCCAACGTGCTGATCCTGGGTGAATCCGGCTCCGGCAAGGGCGAACTGTCCCGGGCCATTCATGCCTGGAGTCGGCGCGCCAAGAAGACCTTCGTCACCATCAACTGCCCGTCGCTGTCCGCCGATCTGATGGAAAGCGAAATGTTCGGCCACACCCGCGGTGCCTTCACCGGGGCCAGCGAGAGCACCCTCGGCCGGGTCAGCCAGGCCGATGGCGGCACCCTCTTCCTCGACGAGATCGGTGACTTCCCCCTGGCCCTGCAGCCCAAGTTGCTGCGCTTCATCCAGGACAAGGAATACGAACGCGTCGGCGATCCGGTGACGCGCCGTGCCGACGTGCGCATCCTTGCCGCCACCAACCGCAACCTGGAACAGATGGTGGCGGAAAACGAATTCCGCGAAGACCTGCTCTATCGTCTCAATGTCATCGTGCTCACCCTGCCGCCACTACGCGAGCGCAAGGAAGACATCGTCGATCTCGCCGAGCGCTTCCTCGCCCGCTTCGTCAAGGATTACAACCGTCCTGCCCACGGCTTCAGCGAGGCGGCCCTGGACGCCCTGCGCAACTATGGCTGGCCGGGCAACGTCCGTGAGCTGCGCAATGTCATCGAACGCGCCAGCATCATCTGCGGCCAGGACCTGGTGGACGTCAACCACCTGGGCATGGGTGACAGCCCGGCCACCAGTGGCGCCGCCAGCGCCCCGCGAGTGGGCGAGGCGCTGAGCCTGGAAGCCCTGGAACGGGCCCACATCGCTGCGGTGATGGCTACCAGCGAGACCCTCGACCAAGCCGCCAGAACCCTGGGCATCGATGCCTCCACGCTCTATCGAAAACGTAAGCAGTACGGGCTATGAAACTGCCGATCAAGCTGCACACCCGCCTCTTCCTCAGCATCTCCGCGCTGATCGCCGTGGCCCTCATCGGGCTGCTGGTGGGACTGGTCAGCGTCCTGCACCTGGCTCGCGAGCAGAGCGTCCAGACCCGCAGCAACCTGGACTTCATCAACCTGACGCTGAACATGCGCCAGGAGCTGAGCAACAGCCTGTTCCAGATGCTCGATGGCGCTCCGGATCCGCAATCCCTGGTCGCCGCCCAGCAACGCTTCGAGCAGAACCTGCAGCTGGTCCAGGGCGAGATGCACAAGCCCGAGCAGCTGGCCGTGCTGGAAGACGTCAAGCGTCGCTATGAGCGCTTTGCCGATTACCTGCGGTCGCCGCCGGGCGGTTACAACCGGTTGCGCGCCGATCCGGGTTTCCAGCAGACCCTCGACGCTCTGCGCAATAGGATCTACGACCTGCAGAAAAGCTATGTGGTGACCCTGGAGCGCATGCAGGACGAAGCCCATGATCGGGCGGTGATCATCGCCATGCTGCTGGCGCTGATCGGCGTGGCCATCCTGGTCACCGGGGTGGTGACCGCCAACGGCATCGCCAAGCGCTTCACCGGTCCCATCGACGGCCTGGCCAAGGCCGCGGAGCGCATCAGCCAGGGCAATTTCGACGTCCAGCTCCCCACCTCCCAGATCGCCGAATTCACCCTGCTCAGCCGTCGCTTCGGCAACATGGCCCAGGCCCTGCACCGCCTCAGCCAGACCAATGTCGAGGCCCTGGTGGCCGGGCAGCGGCGCCTGCAGGCGGTGCTCGACAGCATCGACTACGGCCTGGTGATCCTCGATCCCCAGGGCAACATCGAGCACGCCAATCCGGTGGCCTGCCGCCAGCTGGGCTGGAACGAGAACCACCTGGGCGAATCCCTGATCGCCGCCCTGGAACGGCCGGAGATCGAGGCCAGCGTGCAGCGGGTATTGGCCGGTGGCGCGCTGAATGCCGCCCCGGAAGACCTGGAGATCCGGGTCGACGACGAGGTTCGGCTGCTGGCCTGGAGTCTGACGCCGGTGAACCACGCCGATGGCCGCAGCGTGGGTGCGCTCATGGTGCTGCGCGATGTCACCGAACAGCGGGCCTTCGATCGGGTACGCAACGAGTTCGTCCTGCGCGCCTCCCACGAATTGCGCACCCCGGTCACCGGCATGCACATGGCCTTCGGTCTCCTGCGCGAGCGCCTCAAGGTGGCACCGGAGTCACGCGAGGCCTATCTGCTGCAGACGGTGGACGAGGAGACCCATCGGCTGGTGCAGCTGATCAACGACCTGCTGGACTACTCCCGTCACCAGAGCGGCCTGCAGCGCCCGGAAAAGCTGCCGAGCGAAATCGCCGAATTGCTCGAAGAGGCCCGCGGCCGCCATGCCGACGAGGCCCGCGAGCGCGATGTCGAGCTGGCCGTCGAGTTGCTGCATACGCCGCTACCACGGGTCAGCCTGGATCCCAAGCAACTGGGCCGGGTGTTCGACAACCTGCTGAGCAATGCTCTGCGCCATACCCCGGCGGGCGGGCGCATCGTCATCCAGGCCTTGCGCCAGAACGACCAGCTGCTGATGGCGGTGCAGGACAATGGTGAAGGTATCGCCTATGCCCAGCAGGGCCGGGTGTTCGAGCCCTTCGTACAGATCGGCAGCCAGAAGGGCGGCGCCGGCTTGGGCCTGGCCCTGTGCAAGGAAATCATCCGCCAGCACGGTGGCCGCATCGGCGTGGTCTCCCGCCCCGGTCAGGGCACCCAGATCTTCATGACCCTGCCGACCTGAGCCACCCCCATGGATGGCCGTAGGTTGGGGTGAAGGCAGCACCTCGTCACGATGCCCCAGTGGAAAAGGCTGCGCCGTTTTCCACGCTACGGTGGCCGGTAGGTTGGGCTGAGCGCAGCGAAGCCCAACGGTGTCCCGATCGAATCCGCGTTGTTGGGCTTCGACGATAGAGCCGCCTCGACCCAACCTACGATCTAGCCCCCTCTCCTTTTTGGAAAGGGTTGGGGTGAGGACGCCCCTCGGCACGACGTACCTGCTCGTAGGTTGGGTTGAGCCCAGCGAAGCCCAACGGTGCCCAGGTCGAATCCGCGTTGTTGGGCTTCGGCGATGGAGCCGCCTCAACCTACGGTCTAGCCCCTCTCCTTTTGGCAAAGGGTTGGGGTGAGGTCGCCCCTCGGCACGACGTACCCGCTCGTAGGTTGGGTTGAGCGCAGCGAAGCCCAACGGTGCCCAGGTCGAATCCGCATTGTTGAGCTTCGCCGATGGAGCCGCCTCAACCCAACCTGCGGCCTTGTTTACAGCAGCGTTCGCGCCAGGGCCTGGCGCCAGCCGGCGTACAGCTCGGGCACGGCATTGGCACGGGGCTCGTAGCGCCGCCGCGGGCGTTCCAGATCCCCCAGTGCCGCGGCGTCCTGCCACCAGCCGAGGGCATGACCGGCCAGATGAGCGGCGCCCAGCGCCGAGACCTCCGGCGACAGGCTGCAGATCACCGGACGCTGCAGGAGATCGGCCTGGAATTGCAGCAGCCATTCGTTGCGCGTGGCGCCGCCATCCACCCAGAGTTCTTCCAGGGGCGTCGGACTGTCCTGCTGCATGGCGTCGAAGACATCGCGGATCTGGTAGGCGATGGCTTCCAGGGCCGCGCGCATCAGGTGCGCCCGCCCGCAGTTCTCACCCAGACCGCAGAACAGTCCACGGGCTTCGGCCCGCCAGTGCGGGGCGCCAAGGCCACCCAGGGCCGGGACGAAGTAGACGCCACCGTTGTCCGGCAGCGCCGCGGCTTCGGCGGCCAGCACATCCAGGTCCCCTGCACTGCCCAGCAGGCGAGCCGTCCAGCCGACTGCGGCGCCGGTGTGGACGATATTGCCTTCCAGGGCAAAGGTCGGAGTATCCCCCAGGCGCCAGGCCAGGGTGGTGGCCAGGCCATGGGCGGACACCACCGGCTCGGCGATGGGTGTCATCAGCGAAGAACCGGTACCCAGGGTGGCCTTGACCTTGCCCGGGACGAAACCGCCCTGGCCGAACAGGGCCGCATGGGAATCGCCGATCATCGCCAGGATCGGCAGACCGGCTGGCAGGGGGCCCTGGGCGCGGGTCTCGCCAAAGTAGCCGGCACTGGGTCGGATCTCCGGCAGCGCCGCCCGGGGAATGTCGAAGAGGCTCAGCAGCTGCGGGTCCCAGTCGCCGCCCCGCAGGTCGAGCAACTGGGTACGGGCCGCATTGGCCGCGTCGATGAGAAAGCTCGTGCCACCGCTGAGTTGCCAGAGCAGCCAGCTGTCCACGGTGCCCAGGCAGATTTCGCCTGCGGCGGCGCGGGCCGTGCCGTCGGGGATCTGATCGAGTAGCCAGCGCCACTTGCCGGCGGAAAACATCGGGTCCAGCGCCAGACCGCTGCGCTGCAGGATCGCCTCGCCGTGACCGGCAGCATGCAGGGCCTCGCACTGCGGCTGGGATCTCTTGCACTGCCAGCTCACCAGCGGACCGAGCAACTGGCCGCTACGGCGCTCCCAGGCCAGGGCGGATTCGCGCTGGTTGCTGATGGCGATGGCCGCCAGGGGTACGTCCACCTGGGCCAGGCAGTCACCGATGGCACCCTGCAGGCCCTGCCAGATGGCCAGGGGATCCTGCTCGGCATAACCCGCCTGCGGATGCTGGACCGTAAGCGGCCGGGAACCGCGGGCCACGACCCGACCGGCACGATCCACCAGGATCGCCTTGGCATTGGTGGTGCCCTCGTCGAGGGCGAGGATCAGCGGTTCGGCGGCCATGGCAGCTCCTGTTGTTCTTCTAGTTCCGCACGCCTGAGGTTCAGCTCAGGCGCTGCACCGCCGCGACGATGCCGGCGGCATCGATGCCGTGTTTGGCGCGGGTCGGCCCGCGAGCCCCGGCGGCAGCATACTCGCCATCGGCGATGCCCAGGCGGATCAGCGGTACGCCCAGGGCGGCCTCGGCCATGACCTCGGCCACCAGACTACCCACCCCGCCGTTGGCATTGTGCTCTTCCACCGTGACGACGCCCGTGCGGGTGGCGCAAAGGGCTTCGAGCAGCGCCTCGCGCCGCAGCGGACGGATCGACGACAGGTTGATCACCTGGGCGCTAATGCCCTGCCCGGCCAGCAACCGGGCAGCGTCCACCGCCTCATGGACCACCGAGCCCAGGGCTACCAGACTGACGTCATGCCCGGATAGCAAGACATCCACCTGACCGGGGACGAAGCGATAGTCGGGTCCGTGCAGATCCGGCAGCGCCTTGCCATCCAGGCGGATATAGACCGGGCCGTCATGGGCCAGGGCATGCTCGACGATCTGCCGGCACTCGGCGCCATCGGCCGGGGCATAGATTTCCACATTACCGAAGCCGCGCATCACGGCGATGTCGTCGAGGCTGTGGTGGGTGCTGGCCAGGGGACCGTAGCTAGCCCCGGCGTTGAGGCCGAACATCTTGACGTTGGACCTGTTGTAGCAGACGTCCACCTTGACCTGCTCGTTGGCGCGGGAGATCAGGAAGGGCGCGGCGTTGCAGGTCACCGCCACCTTGCCGGCGAGACCCAGGCCAGCCGCCACCCCGACCAGGGTCTGCTCGGCGATGCCGACGTTGACCAGGCGCTCGGGGAAGCGTTTGACGAAGGGGCCGATCTTGGCCGTGGAGGTGGAATCGCTCACCACCGGCACCAGGTCGACGCCGGCGTCGACCGCGGCGATGAAGGCCTCGACCATGACGCTGGCGAGATGGGCTTCGCCCGGGGTCTGGGTATCAGTGGCCATGGTCGAGTTCCTCCAGTGCAGCGGCGATTTCGTCGCCCTTGGGCACCCGGTGGTGCCATTCGGGTTTGCCCTCGATGAAGGAAACCCCCTTGCCTTTGACGGTATTGGCGATCAGTACCTGGGGCTGGCCGCGGTGTTCGCGCAGGGTCTCCAGGGCTTCCACCAGCTGGGCGACGTCGTTACCGTCGCACTCGACCACATGGAAGCCGAAGGCGCGCCACTTCTCGGGCAGCGGCTCCAGCGGCAGGATCTCGGCGGTAGGGCCGGCCAGTTGCAGGCGGTTGTGGTCGACGATCACCGTCAGGTTGTCCAGCCGATACTTGGCGGCGGTCAGTGCCGACTCCCAGTTGGAGCCCTCGCCCAGCTCGCCATCGCCGGTCAGCACATAGACGCGGCGCGGACTGCTGTCGCGCTGGGCAGCCAGGGCGATACCGGTAGCCACCGGCAGGCCATGACCGAGGGCGCCGGTGTTGAGTTCGATACCGGGGGTCTTCTGCCGCACCGGATGACCCGGCAGGTGGGAGTCGAAATGCTGATAGGTGTCGAGCCATTCCGGCGGAAAGTAGCCGGCTTCGGCCAGGCAGCAGTAGAGGCCGCCCACGCCGTGGCCCTTGCTCTGGATGTAGATGTCGCGCTGAGGATCGGCGAGGCGTTCCGGGGCGACGTCGAGCAACCGGAAATAGAGCGTGGCGAGGATGTCGGTCTCCGACAGGTCGGCCCCGGTATGGCCGCCGGCCGGCGAGGCGGCGTTGAGCTGGATGACGCGCCGGCGGATCAGCCGGGCCTTTTCGCGAATCTGCGCGACGTCGTACTGGAACGGATTCATCAGGCGACCCCCTCGGGTATCCGAAGCTGCGATAGAGCAGACGCCTGCCAAGGTTTCAGTGGGCGTCTTATGAATATTTATTCGTCACTGAAAATATATTTATCATTTAGACCCCAATCCAGGGGGCCGTCAATAGCGACGGAGCGACGTTATCGCCGTGCGGAGCGGATAGGATGCGCGGCTGTATGCGGGATTGCCGAGACCATCGCGTTAAGAAAGTGGCAATGAAAAGCCGCTTGACTTCCACCCGGAACAGGGGGAGTCTGAATTAAAAATCAGGCACGCATAAATATTCAAGCGAGCCATACACAAGAACAATAACCCCAGGAGAAGCTCGTGGACGCCAAAGCCCCGACCGCCTCGCCACCCGCCAAGCCCTTGGCCCGCCTGGCACTGCGCCTGCCGCGCAACGTCGGTGGTCCGCTGATCGGCCTGGCGCTGCTGATCGCCGTGTTCTCCTTTGCCTCGGAGTACTTCTTCTCCCTGCGCAACGCCCTCAACATCCTCGACCAGGTAACCGTGCTCGGCATCCTGGCCATCGGCATGACCCTGGTCATCGTCATCGGCGGCATCGACCTCTCGGTCGGCTCGGTGCTGGCCTTCGCCATGATGCTGCTCGGTTGGCTCTATCAGGACATGGGCTGGTCGCTTGGCCTGGCGATTCCCGCAGCCATCCTCGGCGGCCTGGTGTGCGGCCTGGTATCAGGATTGTTGATCGCCAAGGCACGGCTGCCCGCCTTCATCGCCACCCTGACCATGATGTCGGTGGCTCGGGGCCTGGCCAACATCCTTACCGACGGCCGCCAGATCGTCGGCTTCCCGGACTGGTTCACCAACCTGGCCACGGTGCGGCACTTCGGCTTCCTCTCGGTCACCGTCGGGCTGTTCCTGCTGATGCTGCTGGTGGCTTGGGTCTTCCTGCGCTTTCGCGCCGGTGGCCGTAACCTCTATGCCATGGGCGGCAGCGCCGAGGTGGCACGGTTGTCGGGCATCAAGGTACGCACCCTCACCATCTGGATCTATGCCCTGAGCGGTGCCCTGGCCGGGCTGGCCGCGGTGGCCATGGCCGCGCGGCTGGATTCGTCCCAGCCCAGCGCCGGCCTGTCCATGGAGCTGGATGCCATCGCCGCGGTGGTGATCGGCGGCGCCAGCCTCAGCGGCGGCGTGGGCAGCGTCGGCGGCACCCTGGTGGGCGTGCTCATCATCGGCGTGCTGCGCAATGGCCTGAATCTGCTGGGGGTCTCGCCCTTCGTACAGCAGGTGATCATCGGCATCGTCATCGCCCTGGCCGTCACCCTGGACACCTTGCGCCGCCGTAACGGGCAGCGCTGAGTTAGCTCTGCTTCGCGTAGACACCGCAGTACAACAATAACAACGGAGTGCAATCCATGCTGACCCCCAAGAAGCTGTTGCTCGGTACCCTGTTCGCCGCCATGACCTGTGCCGGTGCCCTCAATGCCCAGGCCAAGGAACTCACCGTGGGCCTGGCCGTGGCCAACCTGCAGGCCGACTTCTTCAACCAGATCAAGCAGGCCGTCGAAGCTGAGGGCAAGGCCAAGGGCATCAAGGTGATCACCGTGGACGCCCAGGGCAACTCGGCGACCCAGGTCAACCAGATCCAGGACCTGATCACCCGCCAGGTAGACGCCCTGATCTACATTCCAGCCGGCGCCACCGCCGCCGGCGTCCCGGTCAAGGCGGCCAAGGCCGCCGGCATCCCGGTGGTGGCAGTGGACCGCAATGCCCCCGACGCCCCCGGTGACACCTTCATCGCCAGCGACAGCGTCGCCGCCGCCCGCACCCTGGCCGAATACGTCGGCAAGGTCACCGAAGGCAAGGGCCGCGTAGCCATCCTCCAGGGCCAGATCGGCACCACGCCGGAAAACGATCGCGCCAAGGGCTTTTCCGAAGGCCTGGCCAAGTTTCCCGAGTTGAAGGTGGTTGCCCAGCAGCCTGCCGAGTGGGCCCAGGACAAGGGCTTCGCCGTGGCTCAGGACATGCTCCAGCGTGATCCCAACATCAACGTCTTCTTTGGTCGCGCCGACGCCATGGCCCTTGGCGCTGCCCAGGCGGTCAAGGTGGCCAACCTCGATCATCCGGTGACCATCGTCGGCTTCGACGGCGACGTGGCCGGTCTCAAGGCGGTGGCCGCCGGCACCCTGTCCGCCACCATGACCCAGCAGACCCGCAAGATGGGTCGCATGGCACTGGAGTCGGCGGTAGCGCTCAAGGAAGGCAAGCAGCTGCCCAAGGAGCAGTTGCAGGAGGCGATCCTGACCACCAAGGCCAACGTCGCCCCCTTCATCGAGAACCATCCGTAACGGTGGGACTGGCCAGTGGCGGGCAGCGCCCGCCGCATCCAGCCCATGCCTTATGTGCCTTGCAATGGAGGCACCGGTTCAGCTCCCCCCTTCGGAGGCCCCATGTCCGCCGTCATGCCCCTGGAACAGCCCGCCGCCCTCAGCCTGAGAAACATCGGCAAGAAATACGCCGGCATCGAGGTGCTGGCGGGGGTAGACGTCGACATCCAGCCCGGTGAAGTCCTGGCCCTGCTCGGCGAGAACGGCGCTGGCAAGTCCACCCTGTCCTCCATCATCGCCGGCCTGGTGCCGCCGGAAGCAGGTGGTCGCATGACCTGGCTGGGTCGGGACTACGCTCCGGATTCCCCCGGCGCCGCCCTGGCTGCGGGCATCGGCCTGATCCACCAGGAGATCCGCCTGCTGCCGGAGCTGACCATCGCCGAAAACATGTTCGTTGGCCGCCTGCCCATGCGCGGCGGCCGCATTGATCGCACCTTCATGGAGACCGAGGCCCAGCGGCAGCTGGATCGCCTGGGGCTGAAGGTACCCGCTACACGCACCGTGGCCGGCCTCAGCGTGGCCGCTCAGCAGCTGGTGGAAATCGCCAAGGCGCTGACCCTCAAGGCGCGCCTGCTGATCCTCGACGAACCCACCGCAGCGCTCGGCGGCGAAGAGACCGAACTGCTGTTCGCCCAAGTCGAGCGGCTCAAGGCCGAGGGCGTCTCCTTCATCTACATCAGCCATCGCCTGGAAGAAATCGCGCGGATCGCCGACCGGGTGCTGGTGTTGCGCGACGGGCGCCAGATCGCCCTGCACGCCACCGCCCAGGTACCGGTGCGGCAACTGGTGGAAGAGATGGTCGGGCGCAGCGTGGAGCGCATCTTTCCGGCCATGGCGGCGCCCGCCGCCCGCGAGGTGCTCCGGGTGAAAGGCCTGAGCTGCCGCGAAATGCCGCTCAAGGACATCGATTTCAGCGTGCGTGCCGGCGAGGTGTTTGGCGTGGCCGGGGTAGTCGGCGCCGGTCGTACCGAGCTGGTCCGCGCCATAGCCGGCGCCGCCGAACAGGTCACCGGCGAGCTGGCGCTGGAAGGCCAGACCTGCCGCTTCGCCTCGCCCTTCGACGCCATCCGCGCCGGCATCGTACTGGTCCCCGAGGATCGCAAGCAGCAGGGTGTGGTGGTCGACCATGCCATCGAGGAAAACCTCATCTATGGCAACACCGACCTGCTCTCCGGTGGTGGCTGGGTCTCTCCCAGCGGCCTGCGTGCCTTCGCCCGCAAGGCGGTGGCGCGCCTCGGTGTCAAGGGTCAGCCGGAGCAGGCCATCGCCGCCCTCTCCGGTGGCAACCAGCAAAAGGTGATCATCGCCAAGTGGCTGGCGCGCAATCCCAAGGTCTTCATCCTCGACGAACCCACCCGCGGCATCGACGTCGGCGCCCGGGCCGCCATCTACCAGGTGATCGCCGAACTGGCCGCCACCGGCATGGCGGTGATCGTGGTCAGCTCGGATCTGGACGAGGTACTCGGCCTGTCGCACCGGGTCATGGTGATGAGCCGTGGCCAGCAGATGGGCATTCTCGAACGTGAACAGGCCACACCCGTGGCCGTGATGGAACTGGCTACCGCCTGACTAGGAGTTCTCCAATGCGTCTCTTCGATCTCGGCGGCCAGACCGCCTTCGTCACCGGTGCCGGCAGCGGCATCGGCCAGGCCATCGCCGTCGGGCTCGCCGAGGCCGGCGCCAACGTGGCCTGCTTCGACCTGCCCGGCAGCCGCGACCTTGCTGGCACCGTCGAGCGCATCCAGGCCCATGGCCGCCGCGCCCTGGCCCTGGAAGGCTCGGTGACCAGCGCCGCTGACCTGGAAGCCGCCGTGGCCCGCACCGAAGTCGAACTCGGCCCCCTGAGCCTGGCCGTCAACAGCGCCGGCATCGCCAACGCCCAAGCGGCCGAGGAACTGGAGCTGGAGCGCTGGCAGCGCATGCTCGACATCAACCTCACCGGCGTGATGCTCAGCTGCCAGGCCCAGGCGCGGGTCATGTTGCCGCGCGGCAAGGGTGCCATCGTCAACATCGCCTCCATGTCCGGCAGCATCGTCAACCGTGGCCTCTTGCAGGCCCATTACAACACCTCCAAGGCCGGGGTCATCCACCTGACCAAGAGCCTGGCCATGGAATGGGCCGAGCGCGGCATCCGGGTCAACTGCATCAGCCCCGGCTACACCGCCACCCCCATGAATACCCGTCCGGAGGTGGCCGACCAGGTCAAGATCTTCGAGCAGACCACCCCGCTGGGCCGCATGGCCGAGGTGGAAGAAATGGTCGGCCCAGCGATCTTCCTGTGCAGCCCTGCCGCGTCCTTCTGTACCGGCGTCGACCTGATCGTCGATGGCGGTTTCGTCTGCTGGTAACAACCCGCTGGCGATCACGCGCGCCGGATCGCCAGCCGCTCTAGGAGGTTTCACGTGGAACGTCGCTTCGCTGGTCAAACCGTAGTGATCACCGGCGGTTGCCGGGGCATCGGCGAGGGTATCGCCGAACGCTTCGGTCGTGAGGGTGCCAATCTGGTGCTGGTGTCCAATGCCGAGCGGGTGCATGAGACCGCTGCACGGCTGGTGGCCGATACCGGCGCCGAGGTCCTGCCGCTGGTGGTGGACATCACCGACGAGGCGGCGGTGGCCGACCTCTATGCCCAGGCCGAAGCCCGCTTCGGGCGCATCGACGTCTCGGTGCAAAACGCCGGCATCATTACCATCGATGCCTTCGACCGCATGCCGCGTGAGGACTTCGACCGCGTCCTGCAGGTCAACACCACCGGCGTCTGGCTGTGCTGCCGCGAAGCGGCCAAGCGCATGGTCGCCGCTGGCCATGGCGGGCGGCTGATCAACACCAGCTCCGGCCAGGGTCGCCAGGGCTTCATCTACACGCCTCACTATGCGGCGAGCAAGATGGGCGTCATTGGCATCACCCAGAGCCTGGCCCACGAACTGGCGCGCCATGGCATCACGGTCAATGCCTTCTGCCCAGGCATCATCGAAAGCGAGATGTGGGACTACAACGACCGGGTCTGGGGCGAGATCCTCTCCACCCCGGAAAAGCGCTATGGTCAGGGCGAACTGATGACCGAATGGGTCGGCAACATCCCCATGAAGCGCGCCGGTACCCCAGCCGACGTGGCCGGCCTAGTGGCCTTTCTGGCTTCGGCAGACGCGGCCTATATCACCGGCCAGGCCATCAATGTGGATGGTGGCCTGATCATGTCCTGAGCACCGGTTGATAGGGGCTGCGGCCAGTCAAACAGCTCTTAAAGGCCGTTCGGATGCACCTTACCCTTCACAAACGCTGCCTCCTTGGGTCTTTTCATTCTGTTCGACACTCGCTCGCAAGCTAATGAGCAGGCCTGCGACATTTCTCCAGCGCCTGGGCTGCAAAAGCCTTGGCGCTGAAGGGCAGGCTGAGCAAAAATAGCGGGAAAATGCGCCTTTCTAACAGGTACGTGCCTGCTTTTCGGTGGTTCGTCGCGACCCGAGGACCTCTCGGTTCGGGCCGGCAGCCGCGAGTGCGGCGTATCCGCTGGTACCGGGAATCTGGATGAGTAACCTCGAAGAACAACGCCTGCTGACCAAAATCGCCTCGCTCTACTATGAAGAAGGGCTCAAGCAGTCGCAGATCTCCGCTCAGCTCGACCTGTCGCAATCCTTCGTCAGCCGCGCCTTGAGTCGAGCGCTCAAGGAGGGCATCGTCCGTATCTCGGTACAGCGGCCGCGCAACTTCCATCTCGAACTGGAACGTCAGCTGCAGCAGCGCTACGGTATTCGCCAGGCTATCGTGGTTGAGCCCACTGGCGACGACGAAGAAGCCATCAAGCAGGCCATCGGCTCGGCCGCCGCCCACTACCTGGAAACCAGCGTCACCGAGCGCGACCATATCGGTATCTCCTCCTGGAGCTCCACGATCCGCGCCATGGTGGGCCACATGCACCGTGGCAGCAGTCGCCAGGGCGCGACCGAAGTGGTGCAGCTGCTGGGCGGTGTCGGCAACAAGGGCGCCTTCGAGGCCACCCTGCTGACCCAGCAGCTGGCCAATCTGCTGGGCTGTCCTGCCTATCTACTGCCGTCGCAGAGCATCGAGCACTCACCGGAAAGTCGTCAGCGCATCCTGCAGCTGGACGAGGTTCGCGAGGTCACCGAGCGCTTCGCCCGACTTACCGTGGCCCTGGTCGGCATCGGCGAGCTGGAGCCCTCGCAGCTGCTACGCAACAGCGGCAACTACCATGGCGAAGCCATGCTGGAGGTGCTCGCCGCGCGGGGCGCCGTGGGCGACATCTGCCTGAGGTATTTTGACGCCCAGGGCCGCCCGGTGCTGGACGACAGCGAAGAAACCGTGGTCTCGGTGAGCCTGCCGCAGTTGCTGGAGATCGACCGCGTCGTCGGCCTCGCCGGCGGCCTGCGCAAGGTCAACGCCATCCGCGGCGCCCTGCAGGGCGGCTATCTGGATGTACTGGTGGTCGACTTGCGCACCGCACTGGCGCTGGTACCTTGATCCGCACACGTTACTGCCAGAATCAGGCATTCAGGCGCTAGATCCTGCCAAATACCCCTTGTAAAAAGGAAATATTTGGCAACATTCAGCGGGGGTTGCTCCGTAAGCTGTAGGACGACTGTTCTCTGGATAGCGTCCCATGCCTTCTGCTCAACCAGTTTTCACCAGCACCGCCGCCCTGCCCGGCGCTTCCCGAGCTGCCACCCTGTCGGCGCGCCTCGATCGCCTGCCGGCCACCCGCACGCTTTGGCGGCTGGTCGCACTACTGTCCATCGGCGGCTTCTTCGAACTCTACGATCTGTTCCAGACCGCCTACATCAGCCCGGGTCTGCTGCGCGACGGCGTCTTTCACACCGGTGCCGCCGGGGTATTCGGCATCTCCGATCAGGCGGCTTTCGCCGCGGCTACCTTTCTCGGTCTGTTCGTCGGTGCCAGCCTGCTCAGCCCTATCGCCGATCGCTATGGGCGCCGGGCGATCTTTACCTGGGCGCTGGTCGGCTACACCCTGGCGACCCTCGTCATGGGTCTGCAGACCACCGCCCTGGGGCTGATCGCCTTGCGCTTCGTGGTCGGCATCGGCCTGGGCCTGGAGCTGGTCACCATCGACGCCTATCTGTCGGAGCTGGTACCCAAGGCCATGCGTACCTCGGCCTTCGCGTTCGCCTTCGCCATCCAGTTCCTGTCAGTGCCGGCCGTGGCGCTGCTGTCCTGGTGGCTGGTACCTCAGGCGCCACTGGGCATCTCCGGCTGGCGCTGGGTGGTGCTGTCCAGCGCCCTCTTCGCCCTGTTCATCTGGTGGCTGCGCCAGCGTCTGCCCGAATCGCCACGCTGGCTGGCGCAACAGGGGCGGCTGGATGAAGCCGAGCACGGCGTGGAGCGCCTGGAAGCCGCCTGCCAGGCCGATAGCGGCCAGCCACTGCCGCCACCTGCAGAGGTAGTGGAAGAACGAGCGGTAAGCGCCCGCTTCGCCGCCCTCTGGCAGCCACCCTATCGGCGGCGGGTGGTGATGCTGATCGTCTTCAACCTGTTTCAGGCCATTGGCTTCTTCGGCTTCGGCAACTGGCTGCCGGCGCTGCTCTCCGGCCAGGGCGTGAGCCTGACCCACAGCCTGGGCTACGCCTTCGTCATCACCCTCGCCTATCCGCTGGGGCCGCTGCTGTTCGTGCGCATCGCCAATCGCTTCGAGAACAAGTGGCAGATCGTCGGTTCCGCCCTGGGCACCGTGGTGTTCGGTGGCCTGTTCGCCCTGCAGCAGGGCGCCCTGGGGCTGATCCTCTGCGGCGTGGGCATCACCTTCTGCAACGCCTGGCTGACCTTCGCCTTCCACTCCTACCAGGCCGAGCTGTTTCCCACCGCCATCCGCGCCCGGGCGGTGGGCTTCTGCTATTCATTCAGCCGGTTGTCCACGGTGTTCAGCAGCCTGCTGATCGGCGCCCTGCTGGAGCGCCTGGGCACGCCGGGCGTGCTGGCCTTCATCGTCGCCAGCATGCTGATCGTGGTGCTGACCATTGGCCTGTTCGGCCCGCGCACCCGCAACCGGGCACTGGAGGACATCGCCCGCTAGAGCGCATTGGGGCAGGCGCGCCCGTCGAGGAAGTCAGCCAGGTTGCCGAGAGTGACCAGGGCGATCTCGCGCAGGGCCTCGGCGGTGAAGAAGCCCTGGTGACCGGTGATCAGTACATTGGGAAAGGTCATCAGGCGCACGAAGAGATCATCGTCGATGTAGTCATGGGAGTGATCCTGGAAGAACAGCTCGCTCTCCTGCTCGTAGACGTCAATGGCCAGCCCGCCCAGCTGCCGGCGCTTGAGCGCCTGGATCACCGCCTCGGTGTCGATCAGGGCGCCCCGCGAGGTATTGATCAGCACTGCCCCAGGCTTCATCCGCGCCAGGGCCACGGCGTCGATCAGGTAGCGGGTACTCTCCAGCAACGGGCAATGCAGGCTGATGACATCCGCCTCGTCCAGCAGGGCGTCCAGCGCTACCGCATCGCCATAGGCAGCGAAGGCGGCCGGCGGCTGTGGATCATGGCCCAGTACCCGGCAGCCCAGGCCATGGAAGATACGCGCCGTGGCCAGGCCGATCTGGCCGAGGCCGACCAGCCCTACGGTCTTGCCATTCAGGGTGCTGCCAAGTAGGCCGTCCAGCGCGAAATTGCCCTCTCGTACCCGGTTGTAGGCACGGTGGGTCTTGCGGTTGAGGGTCATCAGCAGCGCCAGGGCGTGTTCGGCCACGGCTTCGGGCGAATAGGCCGGCACCCGGGCCACGAACAGACCGAGGCGGCGCGCCGCAGCCAGGTCCAGGTTGTTGTAGCCGGCGCAGCGCAGCAGCACGGCCCGTACGCCCAGGCCCTGGAGGGCTTCCAGCACGGCGGCATCGAGGCAGTCGTTGACGAAGACGCACACCGCCTGGCTGCCTTCGGCCAGGATCGCGGTGGACAGCGACAGGGCGACCGGCTGGTGGACCAGGGTCACGTCCCGCCCTGCCAGGCGCTCCCGGGCGACCGCCTCCAGGGAGTCGCGGTCGTAGGGCTGGGCACTGAAGACGGTCAGGCGCATCGCGGGTACCTCTGTTCGGCCAGGAGTGCCCTCAAGTATGGCCGACGCACGCCTGGCGGTCAGAGACGGAATTGCCGCACCGCGCCATTCAGCTCACCGGCCAGGCAGGCCAGGTCGGTGCTGGCGGTAGCGGTCTGGCTGGCCCCTGCGGCGTTCTGGGTGGACAGGTCGCGAATGCTGGTGAGGTTGCGATCCACCTCGCGGGCCACCTGGGCCTGCTCTTCGGTGGCGGCGGAGATGCTCAGGTTGCGTTCGGTGATCTGCACGATGTGACGGCCGATCTCGGCCAGGGCCTCGCCAGCGGCGGCAGCCACCTCCAGGCAGGCAGCGGCCTGCTGATTGCTGGTGGCCATGGCGTCCACCGCCTTGCCCGCGCCGCCCTGGATGGCGCCGATCATGTCTTCGATCTCGCCGGTGGACTGCTGGGTGCGGGCCGCCAGGGCCCGCACCTCGTCGGCCACCACGGCAAAGCCACGGCCTGCCTCGCCCGCGCGGGCGGCTTCGATGGCGGCGTTGAGCGCCAGCAGATTGGTCTGCTCGGCGATGCCGCGGATGACATCGAGCACCCCGCTGATGCGCTGCACCTGGGTGGCCAGGCCATCGATCTCGCCGCTGCTGGAGGCCACGGCCGCGTGCAGGGCGTGGATGGTGGTCAGGGTCTCCTCGACCCGGCGCTGCCCCAGATCGGCGGAGCTGCGGCTGTCCTGCGCAGCGGCGCTGGCGGCAGAGGCATTGCGCGCCACCTCCTCTACGGCGGTGGTCATCTGGTTGACCGCGGTGGCGGCCTGGGCCAGTTCGTCGTTCTGCCGCTGAATGCCGCGCAGGCCGGTCTCGGTGACTGCCGACATCTCCTCGGAGGTGGATGCCAGGGTGTTGGACGACAGGGTCAGCCGCTCCAGGGTCCCGCGCAGGTTGTCCTGCATCCGCGCCATGGCGGCGAGCAGCCGTCCGGGTTCGTCGCGCCCGTCCTGCTCCACCGACCGGCTGAGGTCGTTGGCGGCGATCCGCTCAGCCACCGCCAAGGCTTTTTCCAGCGGCCCGGTGAGGCTGCGGGTGAAGCGCCAGGCCAGCAGCAGAGTGCCGGCCAGGGCTGCCAGCATCACGGCCACAGTGATGGCGATGGTGGTGCGATAGGTGGCCATGGAAGCCTCGGCCAGGCGCGTGACCTTGCCATCGACCAGACCGGCGAGTTCGTTGACGGTGGCGCTCAGGGCGTTGCCGCTGTGTGCCATCTCGCCGTCCTGGCCACTGAGCTTGAGCAGCTCGGTGTCATTCTGGTCGTCCAGTGCCTTCAGGTAGCGGGCCTGGTTGTTCAGGTAGGTGGCCAGCTGGCTGGTCATGCGGCTATAGACCTCACGTCCCCGGTCGGTGAGCAGCAGGCCTTCGAATTGGCGCACATGCTTTTCCAGGGCGGCCTTGGCCGTCTCGATATTCTGGTGCACGGCCTGGGTCTCGGCCTGGGAGCTGGCCAGCATCAACGCCTGGTTGTGCATGCGCAGACTCAGCAGATCGGCACGAATCTCGCCGATGGTCTGGACGCTGGGAATCACGTTGCCGACGATCTGCTCCTCGCCCTCCTTGATGACACGATTCTGACCGAGGGAAAACAGGCCGAGGCCGATCACCAGCAAGGCGAAGAAGCCAAAGGCGACCAGGGCGCGCGGGGCGATGTTGAGGGAGCGTAGCTTCACCGGAGACACCTCAAAAGATGATTAGCCCCCTCATGATCGGCCGAACGGCGCCAGGCTTTAGGGTTCGCTGGCGCCTGGCGGACGATTTACCTCCTGCTCCTGTCCCACATCGCTCAACAGTGTCTGCGCCAGGCGTTTCGCGCCAGCCACATCGGCCTTGCCGGTGCCCAGTTTCGGCAGGCTGTCCACCGCCAGCCAGACCGAGGGCAACAGCAGTCCACCCACCCCCAGGGCCAGCAGGGTCTTCTCTATCGCGGCGCGGTCGAGCTCACCGGTGTGCAGTACCACGATGCGCTCACCCTTCCTGGCATCGGGCAGATTGACCGCCAGCAGCTCGATCTCCGGATCGGCCACCGCCTTGGCCAGAACCTGCTCCACGGCGCCCAGGCTGACCATCTCGCCGCCGATCTTGGCGAAGCGCGAATAGCGATCGACGATGGTGAGAAAGCCATCTTCGTCCAGCCGGCCCTGGTCGCCCGTCACGTACCAGCGCTCGCCGTCGATGTCACGGATGGCCTTGGCGGTGCGTTCGGGATCGTTCAGATAGCCCTGCATCAGCTGCGGCCCGCCGATCAGCACCATGCCGGCCTCGCCAGTGGGCAATTCGGCGAAGGTCTGGGGATCGACGATCTTGAGTCCGGTTCCCGGCAGGGGCATGCCCACGGTGCCGAGCTTGCCGCCGCGCTGCACCTGCAGATAGCTGACGTCCAGGGCGTCGGGCAGGTTGACCGAGGCCACCGGGGCGGTCTCGGTAGCGCCGTACCCCTCGTAGATGTCCTGATTGAACTTGAGCTTGAAGGCCTCGCGTACCGCCGGATCCAGCCGCTCGGCACCGGCCACCACGATGCGCAGGCTCTCCAGCATCAGCGGATGCACCTTGGCGTTGCGCACGAACAGTCGCAGGAAGGTGGAGGTGCCGCAAAGCACCGTGGCGCGGTGGGTCGCCACCGCCTTGGCGATGCCGGCCACGTCGGTCGGATCGGCCTGGCAGGCCACCGGCAGCCCTTCGATCAGCGGCAGGAACTGGGTCACGGTGAGACCGAAGGCGTGGAACAGCGGCAGCGACGCCATGAAGACGTCGTCGTCCTGGGTGTTGAGCACGTCCGAGGTCTGCTTGAGGTTGGCCATGATGTTTCTATGGCTGAGCATCACCCCCTTGGGCGTGCCCTCGCTGCCACTGGAAAAGAGGATGGCGGCGGTGGCCTCGGGATCGTGGGCGCGGCTCACCAGCACCTGCAGCATGGCGGTGGGCAGCAGCCGCACCGCCAGCCAGTTCGCCAGCAACTCGGCCTTGCCGATACCGGCGCGAAGCTCCTCCAGATCCACCACCTCGCGTCCGCTGAGCAACTCATCCACCGGCAGGCCGCGCTTCTTCAGGCGTTCGAGAAACCGCTTGGAGGTGTAGACGGTACGGATACCGGCCTGATCCAGCCCGGAGCGCAGCGCCTCGGGCGTGGCGGTGTAATTGAGGTTGACCAGCGTCTTGCCGGCCAGTAGCACCGCCATGTTGGCCAGCATGCCGCCGCTGCTGGTCGGCAGCAGCAGGCCAAGATTTGCCTCGGGCTGCTTACGCATCCGCCGCGCCAGGCAGGCGGCGCCGGTGAGCGCCTGGGCGGCCTTGAGCGGCGCCCCCAGGTCGTCCGCCAGGGCCAGGCCGTTGGGTCGCCGCTTGACACTGGCGACCCAGGCATCGGCCAGCGACGGCAGCCCCTGCATATAGCGCTCCCAGGAACGGATCGACAATTCGAAGATGCGGCGCTTGAGCACGTCGGCCGGGGTGTCCTTGGACAGCGCCTTGCCGAAGGCCACTACCACCTCGCGGTGCAGCGGGCTGTCGCGCAGCTCCTTGAGCTTGCTCGAAGAACGCGAGAACTGGCTACCCCAGAGGCCGCGCAGGTAGAAGGGCACGATCTGCACCTCCGGGCCGACCCGCTCGCAGGCCTTTTCGTAGCCACGGCGGAATTCGCCGAGCTGGCCGGTACGGCTGATGGCGCCTTCGGGGAACAGGCAGACCACCTCCCCCGCACTCAGCAGGCCAGCCACCTGCTCCAGCGCCGCGCCGGCGCCGCTGCCCTGGGCGATGGGCAGGCACCCCATCGCCTTGAGGAAGGGCTTCAGGTACCAGCGCTCATAGATCGACCTGAGCATCACGAAGCGCACCGGCCGCGGACTGGCGATCTGCACCATGGCCCAGTCGACCCAGCTGATGTGGTTGCCCAACAGCAGCACCCCGCCCTGCGCCGGCAGGTTCTGCAGCCCCTGGACCTGGATGCGGTAGTGACGGGTGACCATCAGGCCGAGCAGGAAGCGCACCAGACTCTGGGGCAGCTTCCACACCGTGTAGGCCCCGCCGATCATGGCCACGGCCGCGATCAGCAGGAGCAGCCAGCGACTGTCCAGGCCGAGCAGGGCAATCACCGCGGTGAGTACCAGAAAGCTCAGCATGGCCACGTTCTGCACCCAGTTGTTGGCGGCCAGCACGGTACCGAGCTGGTCTTCGCGGGCATGGAACTGGATCAGGGCATTGAGCGGAACGATGAACAGGCCGCCCATCAGGCCGATGAAGACGAAATTGAGCGCATGCACCAGGGCCGAACTGGGCGCCGGCAGCCACCACAGGCCAAGGGCGATGCCCAGGGCGCCTACCGGGATCAGCCCGGTCTCGATGCGCCCGCGCGAGGCCCGGCTGGCCAGGGACGAGCCGATGGCGATGCCGATCCCGGCGCAGGCCAGGATGCCCTGCAACAGCAGCACGTTGTCGATGCCCAGGTGATCCTTGGCATAGGCCGGAAAGCTCGCCAGTAGCACCTGGCCCACTGACCAGAACACCGCCAGGCCAATGATCGACAGGCGGATCACCGGATTCTCGCCGATCACCGCCAGGTTGCGTCGGGCACTGCGCAGCCGCACATAGGCGTGCCAGTCGAACGGCTGCTGCGCCTTGGGTTCTTCCAGGATCGGCAGACGATAGAGCAGCGCCACCTCGGCCAGGCTGCAGAGCACCAGCAGCCAGCCCAGCGGGGCGATGTCCTGCAGGATGGCGTGAGGCGTGGCGTGGTCTTCGCCCAGGTGCAGCTGGAAGAAAGCGGTGAAGACCACGGTGCCGGCCAGGATGGCGATGATGGAATTGGCCTGCACCAGGCCGTTGCCCTCGGCCAGCCGCTGCTTGCCGAACAGCGCCTTGATATAGCCGTACTTGGCCGGTGAATAGAAGGTCGCCTGGATGGCCAGCAAGAGCGTCATGGCGAAGGCCAGTTCGAACAGCCCGGCGTAATAGGCCAGGGTGATGCCGAGGGTAATGGCCACCGCCGCCCAACCGCCGAGGCGCAATACCCTGACCTTGGCGAAGCGATCGGCCACATGGCCGGAGGGACTGAACAGCAGGATGAAGGGCAACAGCATCATGCCGTTGACCAGGGCGGTCAGCACCACCTGGGTGGAACCGTCATAGACCTTGAACACGGTGTTCTGGATGACGATCTTGTGGCCAAGATCGACGAAGGCGTTGAGAAAGACGGCGATCAGGTAGGGCCAAGCCCCCTTGATCCGGTGCATCTTGTCCATGCGGAGTCTCTTTCGAGCAGGGGAATCCGTAGCCTGAGTGAGACGCCCTGGCAGCGCAAGCAGCGCCATTGGTCAACAAATATGCGAATCAGGGCTATACAAGCTCGTGAAAGCGAGTATGGTGTGGGCACTGCTACTGCAATAGTTACTCGATACCTGCTTGATGTTGCTTCATTTTCATCTCCTGGCTCGTCTCACTCTCGCATTACAGTCCCGCTAGCGAATGTCTCGCTAACGTGGTTGTTCCCCCTACACCTGGAGATACTCATGTCCAATCGTGAAAATGGCACCGTCAAGTGGTTCAACGATGAGAAAGGCTACGGCTTCATCACCCCGGAAAGCGGCGCCGACCTGTTCGTGCACTACCGCTCCATCGAAAGCGCCGGCTTCAAGAGCCTGAGCGAAGGCCAGAAGGTCACTTTCGTGGCTGTCAAAGGCCAGAAGGGTATGCAAGCTGACCAGGTTCAAGTCGTCTAACGACTGATCCGGTTGCAGAAAGGCCCCGCTTCGGCGGGGCTTTTTCGTGGGCGCAAATAAAGATCCTTACCATTAAGACCCCTGACCCACACCTACGGTCTTCGAGATGGTTTTGCGATCCGTCTTACCAGCTAGCATGCATGGCTTTACGTCCGAGCAATCATGCCTCCCTCCTCGCTTTTCGCCGCCTATCGCGAAATTCTCACCCCTGTAGACGTTGCGTTACTCGACCAGAGTCGGCACGCCGACCCTATCTATGCAGGATTGTCCGGACTGTTTCTAGCCGGCCACTCGCCTAATCTAACGACTGCAAGCAGGCGGGTGATGGTTGTCGGGCGGGAAACACGGCAATGGAACGTTCTGCAAGCAGATAGGCGGTTTATCGACAAAGATGATTACCTGAAAAAAGCTACTGCAGAGTCTCAGAACTATCTGAAAAAAGCTTTAGCGCAATCCGCGGATCCTGGCTGCAGTTTCTTTAATTTAATGCGCGACCTCGCTATCCGGTATGGGCAAGATGGGATCATCTGGGCGAACCTCTTCTGCTTTTCGTGGAAGAGCGGATCACCCATGAAGACAGACCTGTTCAACACGATTCGCGACATTTCCGAACGCTTGTTAAAGGCCCAGATAATCCATCTGCGGCCAGACGTGATCATTTTTGCCAACGGCTCGAGCTCGGCACGCGTTCGCCAAGTCTTCTTCCCGCATAAAAATCCAGGCAGTGTCTGTAGCAACAGTCGTCACTACACGGAAATGGGAATCGCAAAGGGGCAGCTCTGGTCATTCCGTTTATACGGAGAGATACCCTGCTATCGCATTCAGCATCCCAGCTCTCGCAGCCGCCAAGCTCGTGCCGCACGTGCCGCTTTGCTGCAACTTCTAGAATCCGAGCAGCTCAGCCCTTGTCATACGCCCTTTCCAACGCCTCATTGAGTGTCCTTAGCACCTTGACCCGCGCGAATCGCTTGTCGTTGGCCTCCACCAGCGTCCAGGGCGCGATGGCTGTGCTGGTCTGCACCACCATGTCGTTGACGGCCTGGCTGTAGAGATCCCACTTGTCGCGATTGCGCCAGTCGTCCTCGGTGATCTTGAATCGCTTGAAGGGTGTTTCCTCGCGGGCGCGGAAACGCTCCAGCTGGGTGTCCTGGTCGATGGCCAGCCAGAACTTGGCCAGCACGATGCCAGCGTCGTGGAGCTGTTCCTCGAATTCGTTGATCTCGCCATAGGCGCGCTGCCAATCGGCCATGGGCGTCAGTTCTTCCACCCGCTCCACCAGCACCCGGCCGTACCAGGAACGATCGAAGATGGTGAAATTGCCCTGCCGCGGGATGTGCCGCCAGAAGCGCCAGAGATAGGGCTGGGCCAGTTCCTCGTCGCTGGGCGCGGCGACCGGGACGATGCGGTACTGGCGTGGGTCCAGGGCGCCGGTGACGCGGCGGATGGCACTGCCCTTGCCAGCGGCGTCATTGCCCTCGAAGGCCGCCACCAGGGCGTGGCGGCGATACTTCTTGTCACGCAGCAATCGGGCCAGGCGCGCCTGTTCGGCGAGCAACTGATCGTTGTAGTCGGCCTTGTCCAGGCGCTGGGTCAGGTCCATGGCCTCCAGCACACCGCGACCATCCACCGGCGGCGACACCACGGCGGCGGCCCGGCGCTGCTTGCGCGGCTTGTTGGCCAGGGCGCGCTGCAAGGCCTTGAGCAGCACGGTGCCGACGGTCAGGCTGCGAAAACGCTCGTCGAAGCCGGGCACCACGTGCCAGGGGGCGTAGTCGTGATGGGTGCGGCGCACCACGCGTTCGCCCTGCTTGACGAAGCGGTCGTAGACCCGGGCCTGGCGCCAGTCCAGCGGACTGAGCTTCCAGCCCAGGCGGGGATCGTTCTTGAGGTGCTTCAAACGCTGCTTGAGCTGGCTCTTGGACAGATGGAACCAGAACTTGAGGATCAGCGCGCCCTCGTCCGCGAGCATCCGCTCGAAGCGCTCGGCCTGGTCGATGGCGGCGTCCAGCTCGAAGCGGCTGAGCTCCTTGTTGACCCGCGCGTGCAGCATCTGGCTGTACCAGTTGCCGAAGAAGACACCGGTCCGGCCCTTGCCCGGCAGCCGCTGCCAGTAACGCCAGGCAGGCGGATGCTGGCGCTCCTCGACGGTGGGCTGCAGAAAGGTCTCGACCCGGATCAGGCGCGGATCCATCCACTCGTTGAGCAGCTTGACCGTCTCGCCCTTGCCGGCGCCCTCGATGCCATTGATCAGCACGATCACCGGGAAACGCCCCTGCGCCTTGAGTTCGTACTGGGCGGCCAGCAGTGCCTCGCGCAGCTTGGGCAGCTTGGCATCGTAGGTGGCCTCGTCGAGCAGGTGTTCGTTCTCGGCGGCTTCGAACATCCGGATCTCCTCGCTAGGTGGTCGGGCAACTATAGCCCTTCTGACCGGCTCTGCAGCAGACCGTGCCCGGCGCGGATTTCCATGACGGCAATATGACGATTAAATGAAATTTGGCATCTACGGCTGTTGCAGTGGTCTTCACACCATTACGCTCCCGCGCTAGCGGGTGCTGCAGTCTATCTATTGAGGAGAGTTCGATGGCCTTTCGTTTCGATGCGCGGCAACCGGCTGACGAGGAAGTCCGCCGAGTGGTGACGGATCGTCTGGTCCAGGCTGAAGCGTCGCTGGCGAGCGGGACCCCCAAGGGGGTGCACGAGACGCGCAAGCGCCTCAAGGAATTGCGTGCCCTGCTGCGTCTGCTGCACGGCGCCCTCGGCAAGCGCGCCTTCGCCAGTCGCAACCGGCGCCTGCGCGACCTAGGGCGCGAGCTCTCTTCGCTGCGCGACAGCGCCGCCTTGGTGGAGAGCTGGGACAAGCTGGGCGAGTCCGATCGCAAGCGTTTCGCCTCGCCCGCCATGAAGCGCGTGCGCCAGCGCCTGCAGGAGCGCGCCGACCAGCAGATCGCCGCGGCCAGCGGTCATCCCGAACTGCTCGACGAACTGGCGGCCCTGCGCGAGGAGGTAGCCGGCTGGAAGCTCTCCGGAAAGGGCTTCGCCCTCTTCACCCGAGGACTGGAAGACAACTACAAGGCCGGGCGCCAGGCGCTCAAGACCGCTCGCGACAAGCCCACCGACGAGACCCTGCACGACTGGCGCAAGCGAGTGAAGGATCACTGGTACCACACCCAGTTGCTCGCCGCGGCCTGGCCGGCGGAATTCAAGACGCGCCAGAAGAGCCTCAAGCGCCTCTCGGAACACCTGGGCGACGACCACGACCTGGCGGTGATGCAGCAGCTGCTGGAAAGCGAGCCGACGCTGTTCGGCGCCAGCAACACCCGCCAGGCCATTGGCGAAAGCCTGGCCCTGCAACGCGAGCGCCTGCAGGTGAAAGCCTTTTCCCTGGGCCTGCGCCTCTACCTCGACAAGCCCACCGCCCTCGCCGAGCGCTGGCGCGATCTCTGGCGCCTGGCCAGCCACCCTTATGCACCCCGCAAGGCCAAGGGCAAATCCAAGGCGGCACCGGCTGGATTGCTGCCGCATCTGGTCGAAGAATCCCGTACCTGAGGGCCTGCTCGGGGGATTTGTCGCCCGTGGTGGTGGTCCAAGCCAGGACATACCACCACGACGAGGTCTCGCGCGATGAAATCCAAGCTGCTCGCTTCCCTGTTTGCCTGTTCCGTCCTGGCCAGCACCGCGGCCCTGGCCGACCAGCCCGGTGCTGACTGGATGCCCATGAACGACGTCAAGTCCAAGCTCATGGAGCAGGGCTATACCTCGATCACCAAGATCGAAGCCGATGACGGTCAGTGGGAAGGCGAAGGCATGAAGAAAGATGGTATGAAGTACGACTTCCATGCCGACGCCAAGACCGGCAAGATCACCAAGGAAAAGATGGACATGTGATCTCTCGGGATCTGGCCATACGGCCAGGTCCCCTTCGCCCTACCATCTCCTCCCGCACCCTCTTCGTCCGGTCGGCCCGTCCTGAGCCACCTTTCTTCACCTAGGAACCTCCATGTACAGTACCGCTTTGGTCGAGCTGCTGCGCACCCACGAGCGGGCGCTGCTCGACGCCTGGATCGGCGCCCAGCGCGCCGCCGGCATGCGCGTCGACCTACTCGACGAAACCACCATCCTGGCCAATTCCGCCGAGTTCCTGCGGCGGATCACGGTAGCCGCGGCCCAGGGTCTCGGGGACCTGCGCGAGCCGCACTGGCAGCCGGTACGGGCGCTGCTGGAGCGCTTCTCCTTCGACCAGAGCCGGGCGGGCCTGACGCCTTCGCAGACGGCGACCTTCGTCTTCTCGCTCAAGGAACCGCTGTTCACCCTGATCCAGAACGAGTGTGACGATCCCCTCGCCGAAATCTGGGCCGCCACCCGGCTGATCGACGACCTCGGCCTGTACAGCATGGAAAGCTACATGACGGGTCGCGAGACGGTGATCCGCGAGCAGCAGGAAAGCATGCTGGAGCTGTCCACCCCCGTGGTGGAGCTGTGGGACGGCATCCTGGCCATTCCGTTGATCGGCGCGCTGGACAGCAACCGCACCCAGGTGGTGATGGAGTCGCTGCTGGAAAAGATCGTCCAGACCGAATCCGACATCGCCATCATCGACATCACCGGTGTGCCCACGGTGGACACCATGGTCGCCCAGCACCTGCTCAAGACCGTGACCGCCGCGCGGCTGATGGGCGCCCAGTGCATCATCAGCGGCATCCGCCCGCAGATCGCCGCCACCATCGTCCACCTGGGCGTGGAACTCGGCGATGTGATCACCAAGGCGTCCCTGGCCGATGCCTTCCGCCTGGCCTTGCGCCAGCAGGGCGTGCGCCTGGCCGCCCCGACCGCGCGCTGAGGAGCCCGCCATGATCGACCGGATTCCCATCCTCAAACTGGGTCCCTTCCTGTTGCTGAGCATCCAGGTGGACATGCACGACCAGCTGGCGCTGGACCTGCAGGAAGACCTCACCGAGCAGATCGTCCGGCACAAGGCCAAGGGCGTGCTCATCGACATCTCGGCCCTGGAAATCGTCGATTCCTTCATTGGCCGGATGCTGTCCCATATCGCCCAGGTATCGCGCATCCTCGATGCCAAGGTGATCGTGGTCGGCATGCAGCCGGCGGTGGCCATCACCCTGGTGGAACTGGGGCTGTCGCTGGAGGGCATCGCCACGGCGCTGAACATGGAAAAGGGCATGCGCCGCTTGGAAGCCATGGTCGCCGACGACGAATCGCTGGAGGAGTCAGAGAGTGGCGAAGATGCAGACGCTTCCACTCCGCCAGGAGACTGACATCGTGCTGATCCGTCAGCAGGTGCGCAAGGTCGCCGAAGCCATCCGCCTGGGGCTGATCTCCCAGACCAAGATCGTCACCGCGGCCAGCGAGATCGCGCGTAACGGTCTGGTCTACGGCCTGGGCGGCGAGTGCCTGATCGAGGAGACGGTGCGGGCCGGCAAGCCGGCGATCCGTCTGGTGATCCGCGACAACGGTCCGGGCATCGCCGACCTCGACCGCGCCATGGTCGATGGCTACACCTCGGGCAAGGGCCTGGGTCTGGGGCTCTCCGGTTCGCGACGGCTGGTGGACGACTTCCATATCGATAGCCAGCCCGGCCAGGGCACGACCGTCGAATTGTGGAAGTGGCGATGAACGAGCAGCCGTGCAGCCTGGTGCTGCCGGTGACCAGCACGGTCCATGTCGATGCCGCGCGGCGCGCGTTGGTGCGGCTGGCGGGCACCGTCACCACCGACGAAACCCTGCTCGGGCGGCTGACCATCGTCGCTCAGGAACTGGGTTACAACCTGATCCGCCATGCGGGTCACGGCGAGCTTTTCGCGACGCTGGGCGCCGAAGGCGTGCTCGATGTCCTGGCGGTTGATCGCGGCCCGGGCATGCACGACGTCGCCCGCTGCCTGACCGATCACTACAGCACCGCGGCCACCCTGGGGGCAGGTCTCGGAGCGATCCGCCGGCAATCCGATGTCTTCGATATCCACTCGCGACCGGGTCAAGGAACCGTGGTGCTGGCGCGCTTTCATCTCGCTGGGGCACCCAGTACCCGTCTGCAGCATGGCGCCCTCTGCACGCCGCACCCCGAGGAGCAGGTCTGTGGCGACACCTGGGCGGTCAGCGGGCGTCGCCTGCTGGTATGCGATGGCCTGGGACACGGCCAGCAGGCCGCCGCGGCCAGTCGCCGGGCGCGGGAGCTGTTCCTGCGCCAGGGCACGCACCTGCCCCTGCAGCGGCTGATGGAAAATCTGCATCAGGCCCTGATGGAAACCCGCGGCGCGGCCCTGGCCCTCGCCGAGCTGGACCCCGATCAGGGGCAGGTGAGCTTCTGTGGCATCGGCAACATCGCCGGGCGCCTGCTCGGCAACACCTCGCGCAGTCTGGTGTCCAACAATGGCACCCTGGGCTACCGGATCGGTCGGATCCAGACCTTCACCTACCCTTGGACGCCAGGCACCCTGCTGGTGTTGAACTCCGACGGACTGACCTCCAAGGTCGGCCTGGGCGAGCACTCCGGGCTCGGGGCGCGCCATCCCGCGCTGATCGCAGCGCTCCTGCATCGTGACTTCCGGCGTCTTTCCGACGATGCCACCGTTTTGGTACTCAAGCATGTTTGACGCCCTGCCCCTGCTGACCCTTCCCTTGCGCAGCGAGCAGGACATCGTGCACTGCCGCCAGGCGGCCAAACGCCTGGCCGCGGCCCTGGAATGGCCGGTACTGGAGCAGATCCGCCTGGCTACCGCGGTCTCGGAGCTGGCGCGCAACATTCATCAGTACGCGGGCAGCGGCCAGTTCGACTTCGCCCTGCTGCGCGGCGACGACCAGCGGCTGCGAGGGCTGCAGGTCCGCGCCCTCGACCAGGGCCCGGGTATCGCCGAGCTGGAGGCCATCCGCGACGGCAGCTATCGCTCCAGCACCGGCATGGGCATCGGCCTGCGCGGCGCCCAGCGGCTGTTCGACGAGTTCGATCTCCAGACCTCCCCTGCCGGCACCCGGATCACCGCCTGCAAGTACCAGGCGCCGCGGCCCTGGCCCGAGCAGGACGTGCTACGCGCCCTGGTCGTCGAATTGCAAGGCAGTACGCCGCCCGATCCCTATCAGCAGATCCGCCTGCAGAGCGAAGAGCTGCTGCTGACCAACACCGAGCTGCAATTGCGCCAGTCGGAGCTGGAGGTCACCAACAAGGAGCTGGAAAACACCAATCAGGGCGTGGTGGCGCTCTATTCGGAACTGGAAAAAGCTACCCAGGAACTCAAGGAGGCCAGCGAGGCGAAGACGCGTTTCTTCTCCAACATGACCCATGAATTCCGTACCCCGATCAACATCATCGAGAACGTCGCCAAGCTGCTCGCCAGTGGTGTGGATGGCGCGCTCAATGCCGAGCAGCAGCGCCAGGTACGCTTCATCAGCGACGCCGCGCTGGAGCTGGCCAATCTGGTCAGCGAGTTGCTGGCGCTGGCCGAGGTGCAGTCCGGCCGCCTGACCATCGTGCCCCAGCCGTTCCAGCTGGGCGCCTTCATCGAGCGCCTCGACCAGTTCGCCATGGCCCTGGCGCCGCGCTATCCTCAAGTCAGCTTCAGCGTCGCCCCGCCGCCGGCGGAGGTGCTGCTGGAAACCGACGAGAGCCGGCTGTTCCAGGTGCTGCGCAATCTGATCTCCAACGCCTTCAAGTACACCCCCCAGGGGCAGGTGCGCATCCAGGTGTTCCAGCCGGACGACGCCACCCTGGAATTCCTGGTGGAAGACAGCGGGATCGGCATCGCCGAGGAAGACCAGCAGAAGATCTTCGAGGAGTTCGAGCGCATCCGCTCGCCGCACCTGACCCATATCGAAGGCACAGGCCTGGGCCTGCCCCTGGCCCAGCGCCTGGCCGTGCTGCTCAAGGGCGAGTTGTCCCTCGACAGCCTGGTCGGACGGGGCAGTCGCTTCACCCTGCGGCTGCCCCGTCGCTACGTCAGTGACGCGGAGGCCGGACAGGAGCTGGATCTCAGCAACCTGACCGTGCTGGTGATCGAAGACAACGAAGGCGATCGCTATCTGGTCCGTCGCACCCTCGAACGCCTCAACCCGGTCCTGCTGGAGGCCGACAGCGCCCTTAGCAGCCTGGATCGCCTCAATGCCGTGCGCCCGGACATCATCATCCTCGACCTCGATCTGCCGGACATCAACGGCGAAGACCTGCTCGCCAGCATGGACTGGAGCATGCATCGCCGAGTGCTGATCAACACCGCCCAGCCACTGGACGAAGCCGGTCGCCTGCGGCTGCAGGACTATTGCCGCGCCATCCTGTTCAAGCACGCCCCCGATCATGCCGAACGGTTGCTCGCCGAGGTCTGCGCCCTGGCGCGGAGCCTAACCGATGACTAGCCCTGTGCGGCGTATCCTCATCATCGATGACACCGAGGCCAATCGCTATGTGCTGCGCAAGATCCTGGAAGGTCAGCCGCACTACCAGGTGCTCGAAGCGGCCAGCGGCACCGCCGGGCTGGCGCTGATCGACGCGTCGGTCGAGCTGGTGATCATCGACGTCAACCTGCCGGACACCACCGGCTTCGAACTGATCCAGGCCATCGAGCACAAGCTGGGCTGGGGTCGCCTGCCCGCCATCATCAATATCTCGGCCACCTTCGTGTCTGGCCTGGACCGGGCGCAGGGCTTCAATACCGGCGCCCAGGCCTATCTGACCCATCCGATCAGTCCGGAAGAGGTGCTGGCCACTGTCGGTGCCCTGCTCAAGGCCAGTTCCCGGGTCGGACACATGGAGCAGCAGCGCAATTCGGCCATCGCCCGCAGCGAGAACCTGCAGGCGGAAAAGGTCATGCTCGAACGCTTCATGAGATCGCTCAACCATGATCTGCGCTCACCACTCACCGCCGCTACCATGGTGGTCAACCTGATGCAGCGCAGTCCGGCGCGGCGTACCGACGACCTCCTGCAGACGCTGCACGACAATCTGCAGCGGATGAACCAGATGATCACCGACGTGCTGGACATCAGTCACATGAGTCTGGGCGGCGGCGTCCGCCTCAACGGCGATCCCCTGGTGCTGGGGCCACTGCTGGAAGAGGCGGCGGCCAATCTGCGCCTGCAATTCAGCAATGCGCTCGACCTTCGGCTGGAGACGCCCGAGCTGGAGGTGCTCTGGGACAGGTACGCCTTCCTGCGTATCTTCGACAACCTGGTGCTCAACGCCGCCAAGCATGGCCAGAGCGGTACGCCGATCCAGGTGCGCCAGCAGCGGATCGGGGAGCGGGTGGTACTGGAATTGCGCAACCTCGGCCAGTTCCCCGACGAGGTCCTGGCCAATCTGGCCACGCCCTATTTCATCTCCACCCGCAGCGACAAACGCGGCTGGGGTCTGGGCCTGCCCATCGTCAAGGCGCTCAGCGAAAGCTTTGGTGGCGAGGCGCGCTTCGCCAACGGCGCGGGCGAGGTGATCATCACCCTGCACCTGCCGTTGCGGCTGGCCTAGCGCGCTGGTTGTAGGTTGGGCTGAGCGCAGCGAAGCCCAACACCACCACGGCACTCTGCCTTGTTGGGCTTCGATAATGAAGCTGTCTCAGCCCAACCTACCCTTGCCGTCAGAACTCGATCTGCACATCCCCCTTCGGAATGCTGCAGCAGGACAGGATATAGCCTTCGGCTTCATCTTCCTCGGTGATGCCACCGTTGTGGTCCATGACCACCTCGCCGCTCTTCTTGAGCACCTTGCAGGTCCCGCAGATGCCCATGCCGCAGGCCTTGGGAATGTGCAGGCCAAGCTTGGCCGCGGCGCCGTGGATGGTCTCGCCAGGGCCGATGCTGACGCTCTTGTCGCTTTCGGTGAAGGAGATCAGGCACTGGGCTTCCAGGGGAATCGGCGGCAGGTCGGCGGCGGCTTCGGCCTGTTCGGCGGCCTCGACCTTGGCTTCCGGCGGCGTCGCGCCGAAGGATTCCTCGTGGTAGCGGGTCATGTCGAAGTCCAGCTCGCGGAGCATGGCCTTGACGGCGTTCATGTAGGGCGTGGGGCCGCAGCAGAAGATCTCGCGCTCGCGGAAGTCCGGCGCCATCAGCTCCAGCATGCGGCGATCGAAGTAGCCACGGAAGCCGGCCCAGGATTCGCCGTGCTCGGTGCGCTCGCACACCAGGTTCAGGGCGAAGTTGTCGATCCGGGCAGCCATGTGCTCCAGCTCGCCCTGGTAGATGATGTCGCGCGGGGTGCGGGCGCTGTGCACGAAGACCATGTCGACGCTGGCGTTGGTGTCGTAGAACCAGCGCGCCATGGACATCACCGGGGTGATACCGACGCCGCCGGAGAGGTAGAGCACCTTGTCGGCCGGGTAGTCGATGGCGTTGAACAGGCCGACCGGGCCATGCACGGCCAGGTTCTCACCGACCTTGAGGTTGTCGTGCAGCCAGTTGGACACCAGGCCGCCCGGCACGCGCTTGACGGTGATGGAGAAGCTGTAGGGCACCGAAGGTGAACTGGAGATGGTGTAGGAACGCATCACCTGCTTGCCATCGATCTCCAGTTCCAGGGTCACGAACTGGCCCGGCTTGAAGAAGTACATCAGCGGAATTTCGGCCGTGAAGCAGAAGGTGCGCACGTCCCAGGTTTCCTGGATCACCTTGACGCAGCGCACGGGATGGCGGCCATTGGTCCAGGTCTGGGTGGTAACAGGGTTGATGAAAGTATTCATGGCGCACCTCGACTGCCACTGGGGCTATTGGCGGCGATTCTGTGAGGGCCCCACGACCGCCACTTTCCCAATCGCGACATCCACATGCCGATGGCGACCGGCCCAGCAACGGCAAGGGCTGGGGCGTCGTGAACAGCGTCGGCCATGTCGCCCATGAGCAAGGCCCTCTCCCAGCTCCGGCCCCACACTCCGCCCCAAGCCGAACCCGAACAGCGCGCGACGGGCGAAGTCTGGGATCATTCGGCGCTCCCGCCCCGTCGGCCGAAAAAGCCTTGCAGTACCGTGACCAACCACTTTCGCCACCCATCGCGGTGGCCACGAGGATGTACGATGGACGTCAGCACCTTGAGTTTGGGCGACCCTCTCGATCCGGCCCGCAAGGCCACGGCCGAGATGCTGCGCACCCGCGAGCGCACCTATTCCCTGCCCCAACCCTTCTACAACGACGAGCGCCTGTTCCAGATCGACATGCAGGAGATCTTCGGCAAGGAGTGGCTGATCGCCGGCATGACCTGCGAGATCCCCACCAAGGGCAACTTCATCACCCTGCAGCTGGGTGACAATCCCATCCTGGTGATCCGTGGCGCCGAGGGCAAGATCCACGCCTTCCACAACGTCTGCCGTCACCGCGGCTCGCGCCTCTGCGTGAGCGACAAGGGCAAGGTCGCCAAGCTGGTCTGCCCCTACCACCAGTGGACCTACGAGCTGGACGGCCGCCTGCTGTTCGCCGGCACCGAGATGGGCGCCGACTTCAATATGGCCGACTTCAACCTCAAGCCGATCCACGTCAAGACCGCTGGCGGCTACATCTTCATCTCCCTGGCCGATGAACCGCCGGCCATCGACGACTTCCTGCGTACGCTCGAGCACTACATGGAGCCGTACGACATGGAGAACGCCAAGGTCGCGGTGCGTACCGACCTGGTCGAGCAGGCCAACTGGAAGCTGGTGCTGGAAAACAACCGCGAGTGCTATCACTGCAGCGGCTCCCACCCCGAATTGCTGAACACCCTGCTGGAATGGGACGACGTCACCGATCCGCGTGCCTCCCAGGCGTTCAAGGATCAGGTCGCCGCCTGCACCAGTCGCTGGGACGCCGACAACATCCCCTATGCCCACGCCAGCTTCGGCCTGCGCAACCGCATCGTGCGCATGCCGCTGCTCGCCGGCACCGTGTCCATGACCCTGGACGGCAAGCCCGGCTGCAAGAAACTCATGGGTCGCATCAAGGACCCGGACCTGGGTTCCATGCGCATCCTGCACCTGCCGCACTCCTGGAACCACTGCATGGGCGATCACATGATCGTCTTCACCGTCTGGCCGCTGGGTCCGACCGAGACCGTGGTGACCACCAAGTGGCTGGTACACAAGGATGCCGTGGAAGGCGTCGACTACGATCCGGTCAACCTGCGCAAGGTCTGGGATGCCACCAACGACCAGGATCGTCGCCTGGCCGAGGAAAACCAGCGCGGTATCAACTCCAAGGCCTACCAGCCGGGTCCCTACTCAAAGACTTACGAATTCGGCGTGATCAACTTCATCGACTGGTACAGCGAGCGCCTGCTCAACAACCTCGGCGAAGAGGCGCCAGCCGGCCATCTGCGCCAGGTCAGCGGCGACTGAAGACGGTTGGTCTTTCATCGCCCATGGAGCCGCAAGGGCTCCATGGGCATTTCAATAATCTGTCTTTATGGCAATGCGGTTTTTTGACGCACCCTTATTTCGCGTCTTTATTCTAAAACATCACATAAAGTTGTGAGCCTGGTCACATTTTGTACCCTCTTCCACAGGCTCATCATGACTCTTCGCTCGCTGTCCATCGCTACTCGCAATCTGCTCTGTTTTGGCATTCTTGCGACGCTTGTCGCTGCCCTCGGCTTGTTCAGCTGGTTCCAGTTGGCGCAAATCCGCCAGTTGGGGCACCAGGTAGAACAGCGCCATATTCCCACGCTCGTCGCTGCTAATGATTTGGGACTGCTGCTGGCGCGAACCCGCATCGAAACCCTGCGTCTGCTGGCCATGCCCGATGCCGAAACCCTGGCCAACACCCGCAAGAAGTTGGACGGCCTGAGTACCGACGTCCAGGCCGCCTTCGGGCGCTATCAGCAAGGTGCGCTATCGCCACAGAGCCGGCAGGCACTGGACGATCTGCGCCAGGTGCACCGGGAATACATGCAGGGCGTGCGGCAACTGGCCGACCTGGCCAGTGCCGGCCAGATGGCCGAGGCGCGCCAGGTAGTCCAGCAGAGCATGGCACAGCTGGGTATCCGGATGAATGCCTGCATCGAGACGCTGCGCAACGCGGTTCAGCAGGATATCCATATTGCCAGTACCGAGGCCGATACCGCCTATGAGCGCTCAAACGGCGTGACCGGGCTGGCGATCCTGCTGGCTCTGACCCTCACCGGGTTGCTCGCCTGGCGCCTGACACGTAGCGTCGCCCGCCCCATCGCCCAGGCAGTGGCGGCAGCCCGTACCATCGCCGCGGGTGATCTGACCCAGGCGCTCGATAGCCGTGGTAGGGACGAGGCGGCCCAGCTGTTGCAGGCCATGCAGCAGATGCAGACCCAGTTGCGCGAGACCCTCGCGCACATTGGCGATTCGGCCACTCAGCTGGCTTCGGCCGCCGAGGAGATGACCGCGGTGACTCAGGAAAGCGCCCACGGCCTGCGCCAGCAGAACAGCGAGATCGAGCTGGCGGCCACCGCCGTCACCGAGATGAGCCAGGCGGTCGAAGAGGTCGCCGGCAATGCCGGTTCGACCTCCACCGCGTCGCGCCAGGCCGCCCAGACGGCGGCCCAGGGCCAGCGCCAGCTGGATGAGACCCTCGGAGCCATCGAAGCCCTCACCGACCAGGTCCTCGGCGCCAGTGCCCAGGCCCGTGAGCTGGAAAGCCAGACTCGCGACATCAGTCAGGTACTGGACGTGATCCGTGCGGTGGCCGAGCAGACCAATCTGCTGGCGCTCAACGCCGCCATCGAGGCCGCCCGAGCCGGTGAGGCGGGCCGCGGCTTCGCCGTGGTGGCCGACGAGGTACGGGCCCTGGCCAAGCGCACCGGGGACTCGACCAGCGAGATCGAGAAGATGATCGGCAGTATCCAGCAGGGCACTGGCCAGACCGTCGATGCGCTGCTGAGCAGTGCCGATCAGGCACGCCTGACCCGGGAACAGGCCCAGGCGGCCAATGCCGGCCTCGCTGCCATCGCAGGTGCGGTATCCGGCATCGACGAACGCAACCTGCTGATCGCCAGCGCTGCCGAGCAGCAGGCCCAGGTGGCCCGTGAAGTGGATCGCAACCTGGTACGCATCCGCGACCTCTCGGTGCAGACCGCCGCCGGCGCCGAGCAGACCTACAGTGCCAGCCAGCAGATGGCGGCACTGGCGGATACCCTCAGCGGCCAGGTGCAGCGCTTCCAGTTCTAGCGGCAAGTCGAACATGGCGAATGGTCAGCCCGGACGCCGTGTCGGTGCCTAGATCCGATTTAAGACGAATGACCATCAAGTCACGGCGGTCCTAGCCGTTACAAGGGGCCTCAATCTTCACCGGGGCTGCCGCCGTGACCTTTCGTTCCTTCTCCATCGCCATCCGCAGTGTGCTGTGTTTCGGCCTCCTGGCCATCCTCGTGGCCAGTCTGGGCCTGTTCGGGCTGCTGCAACTGTCGCAGATCCGTACCCAGGGTCAGGTAATCGAGACCAACAACGTCCCCAGCATCGTCGAAGCCGACAACCTGGCCCTGCAACTCGCCCGGACCCGGGTCGAGGTGCTACGCCTGCTGGCGATTCCGGACGCCGCCACCGTCGCCGCCACGCGCAAGAAGATCGATGGCATCAACGCCGACATCGAAGCCGGTTTCGGTCGCTATGAAAAACTCATCAGCGCTGATCGTGAGCGCCAGGCCTTCGACGCCCTGCGCCAGATCCAGCGCGACTACAGCCGTTACACGGGCCAACTCGCCGATCTCATCAATGCCGGCAAGCTCGACGATGCCCGTAGCCTGATCCAGACCAGCATGGCCCAGCTCGGTGCGCAGATGAACGAGCGCACCGAAGCCCTGCGCAAGATCAACCAGGAAGACATCAAGGCTGCCTCCCAGAACTCCAGCGACACCTACACCCAGGCCACCTCCATCACCTGGATGGTCATCGCCCTGGCCCTGGGCCTGACCGTGCTGCTGGCCTGGCGCCTGACCCTGAGCATGACCCGGCCCATCGCCGAAGCCGTCGCCGCCGCCCGGACCATCGCCAGCGGCGACCTGACCCAGACCCTGGACACCCGTGGTCACGACGAGGCCGCCCAGTTGCTGCAGGCCATGCAGCAGATGCAGGCCAACCTGCGCGATACCCTGGGTCACCTGGGCCATTCCGCTACTCAGCTGGCCTCGGCCGCCGAGGAAATGACCGCGGTCATGCAGGAAAGCGCCCACGGCCTGCAGCAGCAGAACAGCGAGATCGAGATGGCGGCCACCGCCGTCACCGAGATGAGCCAGGCGGTGGACGAGGTGGCCGGCAATGCCACCTCCACCTCTTCCGAATCGCGCCAGGCCGCCGATACCGCACGTCAGGGCCAGCGTCAGCTCGGCGATACCCTGGGCGCCATCGAGGTGCTCACCGAAAACGTACTGGGCGCCAGCGAACAGGCCCGCCAGCTGGCCGAACAGACCCGCAACATCAGCCAGGTGCTGGACGTCATCCGCGCGGTCGCCGAACAGACCAACCTGCTGGCGCTCAACGCTGCCATCGAAGCCGCCCGTGCCGGTGACGCCGGTCGGGGGTTCGCCGTGGTCGCCGACGAGGTCCGCGCCCTGGCCCATCGCACCGGCGAGTCCACCCGCGAAATCGAAGGCATGATCGGCAGCATCCAGCAGGGTACCGGCCAGACCGTCGATGCGCTGCTGACCAGCGCCGACCAGGCGCGCCAGACCCGCGAGCAGGCACAGTCGGCCAACGCCGCCCTGGCCGCCATCGCCCAGTCGGTGTCGGGCATCGACGAGCGCAACCTGGTGATCGCCAGCGCCGCCGAAGAGCAGGCCCAGGTGGCCCGCGAGGTGGACCGCAATCTGGTGCGCATCCGCGATCTGTCGGTGCAGACCGCCGCCGGCGCCGAACAGACCCGCGCCGCCAGCCAGCAGCTCTCCGAACTGGCGGTGGAGCTCAACGGCCAGATCCGCCGCTTCCGCGTGTGACCTGGCCGGCAGGGACGCTCCTGCCGAACGCGGTCGCGGTGGCAAAACAGAAAGGCGCCCGCTACGCTGGCGCCTTCGCCCACCGCGCCCTTCTCGCATGAGCTACCGCTACGTCATCTTCGACTTCGACGGCACCCTGGCGGACAGCCTGCCCTTTCTGCTGAGCTGCCTCGGCGAGCTGGCGCGGACCCATGGCTTTCGCCAGCCGGCGCCGGAGGAGTGGCCGCAGCTGCGCGCCGCCTCCCTGACCGGCCTGCTCGACAGCCTGGGCATCCCGCTGTGGCGCGTACCGCGGATCGCCCGTCACTATCGCCGCCTGCTGGCCCAGCGGGGCGACCAGGTCGCTCCTTTCGCCGAGATCCCCCAGGCGCTCGACCGGTTGCAGACCAGCGGACTGCAGCTGGGGCTGGCGACCTCCAATTCCGCCGCCGCGGTCCACCAGGTACTGCCCCAGGCCGGACATCTGTTCCCCGATGGCGAATTCGATATTCCCCTGCTGGGCAAGGCGCGGCGCCTGGCGCGCCTGATCCGCCGGCAGGGCGTCGCGCCGGCCGATGCGCTCTATGTGGGCGACGAGCTACGCGATCTCCAGGCCGCGCGCCGCGCGGGTCTGGGCTGTGCTGCGGTGGCCTGGGGCTATGGTTGCCCGACCACCCTACGAGCGCAGCGCCCCGATCTCTTTTTCGAACAGCCAGCCGAGCTGCTCCGGCTGACGTCCTCTCCCTGCTGAAGGAATGCCCATGAAGTCTCTGTTGCTGGTCGCTGGTCTCTGTCTGAGCGGTGTGCTGCACGCCGCCGAACTGCAGGTGCGAGTGGAGACGGTCGATGCCTCGGGGGGCCAGCTGCTGCTGGCGGTGTTCGCCAGCGAAGACGCCTGGAAGGAACACAAGACACCCGTGGCCCAGGCCCATATCGCCGCCCAGCCAGGTGTCCAGGAACAGCGCTTCGAGCTGCCACCCGGGCGCTATGCCGTATCGGTCATCCACGACAGCAACAGCAACAGCACGCTGGATACCAATTTCATCGGCATGCCCACCGAACAATACGGCTACAGCAACAATCCGCCGCTACGCATGCGCATGGCCACCTTCGAGGAATGTGCCTTCATCCTGCCAGCGGCTGGCCTGCAGCAACAGGTGACGCTGCGCTAGCGAGTGGCTTCATGCACAGGCTTCCAAACAGAAAATCAACAGACTTACCCACAGGTCATTTAGCGGCGACGGCTAAGCTACGCGCTGAACAAGAGTGGATAACTCTCTGGGCCTACGCAAGAAATCCCTTGACTTGAGAATATCCCAGGAAACTGGTTATTATTTGATCAATTCTCTACAAGCCGCGTCAGTCATGGCCTTCAGGACAGAACGAACAACCTATCCACAGGCCTATGCAGCCCTATTGTGGGTTGTGGAAAACCCCCGAAAATGAATTGATCATTTTTTGTACGATCCTCTGCAAGCCTTGCCAACCCTGGCCTACAGGGTAGGTCCCACATCTTTTCCACAGGCACGCACACAGTAGATGTGGGAAACCGGGCAATGGCGGCGTCACTCCGCTCTTCATCCGAGCCGTTCCACATTGGCTATTTTTTGATCGATTTTGGCCTGGCTTCCGTCCCTTGAGTTGCTGACAACTTGCCCAAGGCTTATCCACAGCCTTTACCTGTCAGGCAATGACGGCAAAGGACGCTTTCGTACGCGGGCTGACTGATCTGACCACCGCGTACCGAATTCGATCAACAAGGCAAACCCTGCTGCAGGCCTTCTGGCACGGGCCTTTGCGTCTAGAGCGAACAGACTGCCCACAGAGTTATGCACAGGCCCAGGGTCGTTCAAGCACAAAAAAAGACCGCCTAAGCGGTCTTTTTGAAGCGCAGGTGCATGCTCAACGCGCAGTGCGCACGCTATCCGACAGCTGCTTGCAGAGCCCGAGCACGCCATCGATGGCGGCACCGGAGGATTCGGCCTTGGCGATCTGGTCGACGAAAGCCGAGCCCACCACGACGCCATCGGCAATCCGAGCGATCACCCGGGCCTGTTCCGGGGTGCGGATACCAAAGCCGACCGCCAGGGGCAGGTCGGTAAAGCGGCGCAGACGTGCCACGGCAGCCTCGACATGCTCCGTGGTAGCCGAACCGGCCCCGGTCACGCCGGCGACGGAAACGTAATAGACGAAACCGGAACTGGTATTGAGCACTCGCGGCAGGCGGGCGTCATCGGTGGTCGGCGTGGTCAGGCGAATGAAGTCGATATCGGCGGCCTGGGCGGGCAGGGCCAGCTCGGCGTCATGCTCGGGGGGCAGATCGACCACGATCAGGCCATCCACGCCAGCCTCGGCGGCTTCAGCCAGAAAGCGCTCCACGCCATAGCGGTGAATGGGGTTGTAGTAGCCCATCAGCACCAGTGGCGTCTCCCGCTCTTCGCGGCGGAAGTCACGCACCATCTCCAAGGTCTTGGCCAGGTTCTGGCCACCCTGCAGGGCACGCAGGGCAGCAGCCTGGATGGCCGGACCGTCGGCCATGGGATCGGTGAAGGGCATGCCCAGCTCGATGACGTCGGCACCGGCCGCCGGCAGCCCCTTGAGGATCGCCAGGGCGGTGTCATAGTCCGGGTCGCCTGCGGTGGTGTAGGTGACCAGGGCCGCGCGGCCCTCGGCCTTCAGCGCGGCGAAGCGGGTTTCCAGGCGGCTCATAGCTTGTCTCCCAGGTGGCTCATCACGGTCTGCATGTCCTTGTCGCCGCGGCCCGAAAGGCAGATCACCATGAGGTGGTCCTTGGGCAGGTGCGGAGCGCGCTTGTAGGCCTCGGCCAGGGCGTGAGCCGTTTCCAGCGCCGGGATGATGCCTTCCAGGCGGCAGGTCTGGTGGAAGGCCTTGAGTGCCTCGTCATCGTTGATCGGCACGTATTCCACGCGCTTCACGTCGTGCAGGTGGGCGTGCTCCGGGCCGATGCCGGGATAGTCCAGGCCAGCGGAAATGGAGTGGGCGTCGATGATCTGGCCATCGTCGTCCTGCAGCAGGAAGGTGCGGTTGCCGTGCAGTACCCCGGGCACCCCGCCGTTGAGGCTGGAGGCATGCTTGTTGGTGTCCACGCCGTGCCCGCCGGCCTCGACGCCGACGATGGCGACGTCGGTGTCATCGAGAAATTCGTGGAACAGGCCCATGGCATTGGAGCCGCCGCCGACGCAGGCGATCAGGCTGTCGGGCAGGCGTCCTTCCTTCTCCAGGATCTGCGCGCGGGTCTCGCGACCGATCACCGCCTGGAAATCGCGGACCATGGCCGGATAGGGGTGCGGACCGGCCACGGTGCCGATCAGGTAGAAGGTGTCGGCGACATTGGTCACCCAATCGCGCAGGGCCTCGTTCATGGCGTCCTTGAGGGTGCCGGTACCGGACGTGACCGGAATCACCTCGGCACCCAGCAGCTTCATGCGGAAGACGTTGGCCTGCTGGCGGTCGATGTCGGTGCTGCCCATGTAGATGACGCAGGGCAGGCCGAAGCGCGCGGCGACGGTAGCGGTAGCCACTCCGTGCATGCCGGCACCAGTCTCGGCGATGATGCGGGTCTTGCCCATGCGCTTGGCCAGCAGGATCTGGCCAATGCAGTTGTTGATCTTGTGCGCGCCGGTGTGGTTCAGCTCTTCGCGCTTGAGATAGATCTTGGCGCCGCCGAAGTGCTCGGTCAGGCGCTCGGCGAAGTACAGCGGATTGGGCCGACCGACGTAGTCGCGCTGGAAATAGGCCAGCTGCTCGAGAAACGCCGGATCTTCCATGGCGGTCTCGTATTCGCGCTGCAGATCGAGGATCAGCGGCATCAGGGTTTCGGCGACATAGCGGCCACCGAACTGGCCGAACATGCCTTGAGCGTCGGGGCCCTGGCGATAAGCGGTCTGGGTCATGGGATTCTCCTGCGAAGATGGATCTACCTTACCTGCTTGAGTGCTGGCGATAAATCGATAAGATCGCGATGACCTGTCAGGAAACCTCACAGATGAGCGATCCCCGCGACTTACCACCCCTGAATGCCCTGCGCGCCTTCGAGGCCACTGCCCGCCTGGGCGGAATGAGTCGTGCCGGTGACGAGCTGCATGTGACCCATGGTGCCGTGAGCCGGCAAATACGTGCGCTGGAGGAACAGCTGGGCGTGGCCTTGTTCCGTCGCGAGGGCCGCGGCCTGGCGCTGACCGAGGCCGGGCTGAGATTGCGCGAGGTGAGTGGCGACGTCTTCGAGCGGCTGCGCGAGGTCTGCGCCGAACTCAAGGCCGGCAATCGCCAGGGGCCCTTCGTGCTGGGTTGCCCCGGCAGTCTGGTGGCGCGCTGGTTCATTCCACGGCTGGATCGGCTCAATAGGGATCTGCCAGAATTGCATTTGCACCTGTCGACCCGTACCGACGACACCCCCCTCGCCGCCGCCGGCCTGGACGCCAGCCTGCTGTTCACCGAAAGCGCGCCACCACAGGACGTTATGCCCTACCACCTGGCGCCTGAGCGTATCGGTCCGGTACTGAGCCCCTACTGCCCGGCCTATCTGAGACTCAAGGAAGGCGACCTCTCGGCGCTGTTGGCGGAGCGGCTGTTGCACACCCTGTCGCGGCCCCAGGCCTGGCCACAGTGGTTCGCCACCCAGGGCCTGGAAACACCGGCACTGGAATACGGGCAGGGCTTCGAGCACCTCTATTACCTGCTGGAGGCGGCGTTGTCGGGACTGGGGGTAGCGATCGCGCCGGAACCACTGGTGGCGGCGGATCTCAAGGCGGGGCGACTGGTCGCGCCCTGGGGTTTCGCCGGGACCGGTGCGGAATTGGCGTTGTGGGCGCCTGGCCGGTTGGCGGATGAGCGGGTGGAACGGTTGGCGGCTTGGCTCAGACGGGAGCTGGCCGGGTCCTGAGGCCAAAGGCATCCCGGCCGGGATGCCTTTGGCAGGCGATCAGTTGTCGCCGCGCAGCAGCGCCCAGCCGACCAGGATGGTCACGCCGGCGGCAATGCCAACGGTGGCCCAGGGATGTTCGCGGGCGACACCACCAGCGGCCCGGCCATACTGGCGGGTCAGGCGGCGCACGTCATCATAGACCTCTTCCAGCGAATCACCCGAGTGATGCAGGGCTTCGCGAGCGGTGCTCTTGAAGGTGTTCAGACCGCTGCGGGATTCGCGAGCGGCATTCTTCTTCAACGATGCCAGCGAGTCGAGCAGGCTGTTGATTTCGTTCTCGATGCCGGCGATGGACGCTTGGTAATCGGTGTTACGGGCCATGACAACCTCCTGAGGTGGACGGATTCAGGAAATGTGACTACCGAGCCGTTGGAAAGTGCAGCATAAAGCCCTGGGCTGGCACCTGGGCAGTGAACTTATCAGGGCTTTTCGCGGCCTCAAATGACAGCGGCACCCTTCCCGGCGAGTCGACCGCGACACCGGTCAACCGGTAGCCGGCCACCGGCTGCAACGCCCGTCATTGCTGACCCAGGAGACTGTTCATGTCCGATCATCACACCTACAAGAAGCTGGAAATCGTTGGCTCCTCCACTACCAGCGTCGAGGACGCCATCAACAACGCCCTCGCCGAGACCTCCAAGTCGGTGAAGAACCTCGAGTGGTTCGAAGTGGGCGAGATCCGTGGCCATATCCAGGATGCCAAGGTAGCCCACTACCAGGTCACCCTGAAGATCGGCTTCCGTATCGAAGCGAGCTGAGCCGATACCCCTTTCCTCCCCGAGCAAAAGGACAGGCAAGATGCGTAAAGTCGTGATCACCCTCGGTTTGTTGGCCCTGAGCGGCGGTGCCTTCGCCGCTGGCACCTCGTGCGACACGGTCAAGGCCGATATCGATGCCAAGCTGCAGGCCAAGCAGGTGGCGCACTACAGTCTTGAGGTGGTGGACAAGGGCAGCGCCAGCGCTTCCGCCAAGGTGGTGGGCAGTTGCGAAGGTGGTAGCAAGGAAATCGTCTACCAACGTCGCTAAACCCTGGCTAAAAGGTGCCGCCATTAGGTGGCATCCTTGAGCACTTGGCAAAACGCCCGCGGCCAATTCACCGCGGGCGTTTCATTTTCAGAGTTCCGCCGCGGGTCCGAAGAACTCGTGGCGAATCTGCTGCTCCGGTACGCCCAGTTCCAGCAGGTCACGGCGTACCTGGGCCATGAACGGCTGTGGACCAAGTATATAGGCGTCCAGGTCGCGGGCCTTGGGCAGCCAGCGCTGCAGGCGCGTCTTGTCCAGTCGCGAAGCGAAGGCTTCCTCGGCTACCGGCTCGCTGTAGCAGAAGTACAGCTGCAGTTGCGGATGATGGGCGGCCTGCTCTTCGAGCCAGTGACCGAAGGCCTGCACCCCGACATGGCGGGTACAGTGAATCAGCTGGATTGGTCGCCCGCTCGGTAGGGCCGCCGACACCATGGGCAGCAGTGGCGTGATGCCGACGCCCCCGGCGATCAGCAGCAAGGGCTTGGTCGACGCCTGCAGAACGAACTCGCCAGCAGGCGCAAAGACCTGCAACACGGTGCCTTCATGGGCCTCGGTGTGCAGGAAGCGCGAGACCAGGCCACCCGGCTGATGCTTGACGCTGATGCGATAGCCCTGACCCTCACTGGTCGCCGAGATCGAATAGTTGCGCCGGTACTCGACGCCGTCCAGGGTGACGCTCAGGCCCAGATACTGGCCGGGCTGGGCGATGCTGGTCGGCAGGCCGTCGACCGGTTCCAGGTAGAAGGAGCTGATCTCTTCGCTTTCCGGCTCGATCCGCGCGATGCGGAACGGGCGTCCGCCGCGCCAGCCTCCAGGCGCGTCGGCCTGGGCCGCATAGCGCTGCTCTTCGGCGCCGATCAGCAGATTGGCCAACTGGCCATAGGCTGCGGCCCAGGCGTCGATCACCGCATCGGTGGCCACCTCGGTGCCCAGCACCTCGCGAATGCTCTGCAGCAGGGCGATGCCCACCAGCGGATAGTGATCCGGCTGGACCTGCAGGGAGACGTGCTTGTTGACGATCTGCTCGACCAGCGGTCCCAGGGTATCCAGGCGATCGATGTAGCGGGCGTACATCAGCACTGCCCGGGCCAATGCCCGCGCCTGGGCACCGCTGGCCTGGTGGGCGCCGTTGAACAGCGGACGGATCTCGGGGTTGTTATTCAGCAATTTGTCGTAGAAGTGCCGGGTCAGGGCTTCACCGCCGGTTTCCAGCAGAGGAACTGTGGCCTTGATGATGGCTTGTTGCTCGGATGACAGCATGGCAGGGCTCTCCAAAACAGGACTGCCCTGGCCGTATCACGAGTCGTGCCAGCTAAAAATCTGCGCTAGATCAGGCCTTTGCCCTGTCGAGTGGTCATAATGACCAGGTCCCCATGACTCGCCGAGGTCAAATTGACTCGTCCCACCCTGCTCGATGTGATGGTGCCGCTGGTGGCGGATCTGGCCCGCGATCTGCCCGATCAGCAGCGCTATGCCAGCCTGCTCGATGCCCTGCGCCAGGTGCTGACTTTCGATGCGGTGGCCTTGCTGCGCCTGGACGGCGAGGTGCTGGTGCCCCTGGCGGTGCGTGGCCTGAATGCCGATACCCTGGGACGCCGCTTCAAGGTCGGCGAGCATCCCCGCCTGGCGCTACTGCTGGCGAGCCGCACCCCAACCCGCTTCGCCGCCGACTGCGACCTGCCCGATCCCTACGACGGCCTGGTGGAAGGCGTGCACGGGCACCTGGAGGTTCATGACTGCCTGGGCTGTCCACTCTATGTGCAGGACCAGCTCTGGGGACTGCTGACCCTGGATTCGCTGCGGGCGCAGAATGCCCGCCCCGAGGATCTCACTACCCTCGCCGCCTTCGCCGGCCTGGCCGCCGCCACCGTGGCCGCCGCCGAGCGCATCGGCCAGTTGTCCGCCCGCATCGTTAGCGAACACGAGTTGACCGTGGCCTACCAGCAATCGGTGGGGCATCAGCGGCCCCGCGAACTCATCGGCCAGAGTCCGGCCAGCCTGCGGCTGCGCCAGGAGATCGAGACCGTGGCGGCCAGCGACCTGACGGTGCTCATCACCGGCGAAACCGGGGTCGGCAAGGAACTGGTGGCCGAGGCGGTGCATGCGCGCTCCCTGCGCCAGCAGCGGCCGCTGATCAGCCTCAACTGCGCGGCCCTGCCCGAGGCGCTGGTGGAAAGCGAACTCTTCGGCCATGTGCGCGGCGCCTTTTCCGGCGCGGTCAGCGAGCGCCGCGGGCGTTTCGAACTGGCCGACGGCGGTACCCTGTTTCTCGACGAGGTCGGCGAATTGCCCCTGACGGTGCAGGCCAAGCTGCTACGGGTGCTGCAGAGCGGCCAGCTGCAGCGCCTGGGCTCGGATCGCGATCTCAAGGTGGACGTACGCATCATCGCCGCCACCAATCGCGACCTGGCCGAAGCCGTGCGTGACGGGCGCTTTCGTGCTGATCTCTATCACCGCCTGAGCGTCTACCCCCTGGCGGTACCCGCCTTGCGCGAGCGCGGGCGCGACGTCCTGCTGCTGGCGGGCTTCTACCTGGAACAGAATCGCGCGCGACTGGGGCTGCGCGGCCTGCGCCTGACCCCCGCGGCGCAGCGCATCCTGCTGGCCTACGATTGGCCCGGTAATGTGCGCGAGCTCTCCCACCTCATCAGTCGCGCGGCGCTCAAGGCCCATGCCGGCAGCGCGGAGCGTGGCGGCATCCTGACCCTGGACGGCGAGCAACTCGGCCTGCCGCTGGATGCCGCGCCCCTGCCCAGTGACGATCCCGTGGTCCCCGCCACCTCTCTGCGCGACGCCACCGACGCCTTCCAGCGCCAGACCATCACCCTGACCCTGGAGCAGCATGGCCAGAACTGGACCCTGGCCGCCGCCGCCCTGGGGCTGGACCGCGCCAACCTCGCCCGCCTGGCGCGCCGGCTGGGTCTCAGGTAGCCCTCAGAGGGCTTTCTGCACCGCTGGCAGGCCGGGCTGGCCGTCGCGGGTGGTGACCCCCTGCAGCCAGGGCTCCAGCACCTGGGGATGGGCCTTGAGCCAGGCCTTGGCGGCGGTGTCATAGCTGCCGCCCTTGTCCCGTGCGGCGCTCATGATGGCGTTTTCCATGTCCAGGGTGAATTTCATGTTGGTCAGCAGTCGGGCCGGATTGGGGCACTGCTCGGCGTAGCCCTTGCGTGTCAGGGTGTTCACCGTACCGGCGGTACCAAAGTACTTGTCACCCCCGGTCAGGTACTTGATCGGGTAGTCGACGTTCATGGGGTGCGGGGTCCAGCCAAGGAAGACCACCCACTTGTCACGCTTCACCGCGCGCCCTACCTGGGACAGCATGGCCTGCTCGCTGGACTCCACCAGCTGCCAGCTGCCCAGGCCGAATTCGTTGTCCTGGATGATCTTCTGCAACGACTGGTTGGCCGGCGCACCGGCCCCGATGCCGTAGATCTTCTTGCCGAACTTGTCGGCATGCTTGGCCAGATCGTCGAAGCTCTTCACCCCGCCCTCCCAGACATAGGTGGGCACCGCCAGGGTGAATTCGGTACCGACCAGGTTCTGCGCCAGCTCGGTCACCTGGCCGGTCTTCACGAACTGGTCATAGTGCGCCTGCTGTGCCGGCATCCAGTTGCCGAGGAAGGCGTCCACCTGCCCATTGCGCATGCCGCCGTAGATGATCGGCACCGCCAGGGTATCGACCTTGCTGGTGTAGCCCAGCGCCGTCAGCACCGCCCCGGTGAGGGCATTGGTGGCGGCGATGTCACTCCAGCCCGGATCGGCCAGGCGAACCGTTCCGCAGGCCTGATCCTCGGCCTGGGCCGACAGGCTGACCAGGGCCAGCGTGAACGTAGCGATGATTCCGTGTTTCATGGCCGTTCTCCATAGCGGTTCAGGGTTGAGGGTAGCGCGCGCGACGCTCCAGGTCGTCGAGATCGATGTGATTGCGCATGTATTGCTGGCTGGCATCGACGAAGGGCTGGTGATCCCAGCTGGTCCGCTCGCCCTGCTCCAGGGCCGCCGCGACGAAGCGCCGCCGCCGCTGGCTGGCCAGTACCTCGCCGTGCAGGCGCGCCAGATCCCAGCGCTGGCGAACCTCGTCCTGGAAGCTGGCGAGCAGCTCGGCGTAATCGGCGCTGGCGGCCAGGTTCTCGCGCTCCAGCGGATCGTTCTGCAGATCGAACAGCAGCGGCGGGTCCAGTTCGCAGTGGATGTACTTGTAGGGGCCGCGGCGGATCATCAGCAGCGGGCTGACGGTGCCCTCGGCCAGGTATTCGCCGATGACCTCGTCATGCCCTTCCCGTCCTTCGAGGTGCGGCAGCAGCGAGCGCCCGTCCAGCGGCAGCTCGGCCGGCAACTGGCCGCCGGCCAGCTCGACGAAGGTCGGCAGCAGATCCATCGTCGAGACCGACGCCTGCACCCGCGCCGGGGCGAAACGTCCGGGCGCATGGATCAGCAGCGGTACCCGCGCAGCCATCTCGAACCAGTGCATCTTGTACCAGAGCCCGCGCTCGCCGAGCATGTCGCCGTGATCGCCGGAGAAGACGATCACCGTATCGTCGGCGAGACCGCACTCCTCCAGGGTCTTGAGCAGATGGCCGACCTGGGCGTCGACATAACTGCAGGCACCGTAGTAGGCCTGGCGGGCATCGCGGATCTTGGCCTCGGGCAACGGCTTGTCCCAGAGATCGATCACCTTGAGCAGGCGCTGGCTGTGGGGGTCCTGCTCGGCCTGGGGAATGGCGCTGTCCGGCAGGGGGATGTCGACGTCGTTGTACAGGTCCCAGTATTCCCGCGGAATGGTGTAGGGATCGTGGGGGTGGGTCAGGGACACGGTCAGGCAGAACGGCTTGTCGTCGCCACGGCGCACGTGATCGTAGAGATACTGGCGCGCCTTGAAGACCACCTCCTCGTCGAAATCCAGCTGGTTGGTGCGCACGCAGGGCCCGGCCTGCAGCACCGAGGACATGTTGTGGTACCAGCTCGGGCGCACGTCCGCTTCGTCCCAGTTCACCGCCCAGCCATAGTCGGCGGGATAGATGTCGCTGGTCAGGCGCTCTTCGTAGCCATGCAGTTGATCCGGTCCGCAGAAGTGCATCTTGCCCGAGAGCGCCGTGCGATAGCCGAGGCGGCGCAGGTGGTGGGCATAGGTGGGGATGTCGGCGGCGAAATCGGCGGCGTTGTCGTAGCCGCCGATCTTCGACGGCAGCTGGCCGCTCACCAGGGTGAAGCGCGAGGGGGCGCACAGCGGGCTGTTGCAGTAGGCGGAATCGAACACCACGGCGCGCTCGGCCAGGCGTTGCAGATTTGGCAGCTTGATCGGCGAGGCGGCGTCGTACAGCGGCAGGACGGGTGCCGCCATCTGGTCGGCCATGAGAAAGAGGATGTTCATCGGCTTGGACAAGATCGCCTCCGCTTCGGATCAGGGTTGCTTATGGGTGGTCCATCATCCGATGCCAGGAAAATCACGTGAAGGGCATAGGAGATGATGTTTCGGATAAGCTGGGCTTATGTCTGATCATCGCGAGGATTTCACCTTGGACGCCACCACGCCTGCCGACCGCCCTGCCCTGGCGCTGGACAGCCTGCGCACCTTCGAGGTGGTGGCGCGCCGCCTGAGCTTTACCGCGGCGGCCAGCGAACTGGGTACCACCCAGCCGGCGATCAGCCAGCAGATCAAGCGTCTGGAAGCCCAGTTGCAGGTCCGGCTATTCGACCGGGTCCATCGTGGCATCCTGCTCACCGAGGCCGGGCGGGTGCTGCAGGAATATGTGGAAGCCGGACTCGCCACCCTGGACGAAGGGGTACGCCTAGTCACCGCCCGGCCTGCCCATGAAGTCCTGCAGGTGGCTACCGACTTCGCCTTCGCCGCCTATTGGCTGTTGCCCCGCCTGCCGCGCTTTCATGCCCGCCACCCGGAGCTGGACGTCAGCCTGGTCACCAGTGATCGAGTCCCCCTGCCCGGCCCCGAGATCGACATCACCCTGGGCTTCGGCGATGGCCGCTTCAAGCATGGCGAGGCCTGGCCGCTGTTTCGCGAGGAAGTCTTTCCGGTGTGCAGTCCGCGGCTGCTGCAGGGGCGGCAGCCACCTCTACCCGCGGCGGAACTGGGGCGCTGGCCGCTGCTGCACCTCAAGGCGGCGCCCAACAGCCGCTGGTACGACTGGAAGACCCTGCTGCCAGCGCTGGAGCTGGCCGCCCTGCCCCCGGCACCCGCCGGTGCGGTGCTGAGCTTCGACAACTACACCCTGGTGATCCAGGCCGCCATCGCCGGCCAGGGCCTGGCGATCGGCTGGCGTCATCTGGTGGACGACTTGCTGCAGCAGGAGTTGCTCTGTCGTCCCTTCAGCGGGATCGCCACGTCGCGCTATGGCTATTACGCCATCCTGCCCGAGCGCAAGCGGCGCCAGCGACTGGTACAGCGCTTTCTGGACTGGCTGCTGGAAGAGCTGGAGGCGCCGCGCGAGTCACTGGCCGGTGCGCGGCTGGCGACCTGACCGCAGCACTCAGCGCTCGTAGACTTCCAGCGGCAGATCGTCCGGGTCGGCGAAGAAGGTGAATCTCTTGCCGGTCAGCTCGTCGGTGCGGATCGGCTCGGTGACCACGCCATGGCCCTGCAGGTGGGCGACGGTGGCGTCCAGATCGGCCACGGCGAAGGCCAGGTGGCGCAGGCCCTGGGCCTCCGGGCGCGAGGGTCGCGGCGGAGCATCGGGAAAGGAAAACAGCTCCAGCTGGGCATGCTCGCCCACCGCCAGATCCAGCTTCCAGGAGCGCCGGGCTTCACGATAGGTCTCGGCAATCACCGGCAGGCCGAGGATCTCAGTGTAGAAGTGCCGGGAGCGTTCATAGTCGGCGCAGATCAGCGCCACGTGGTGCAGACGGTCGAAAGGGGTCATAAGAAGCTGTTCACGATCTCGCGAGCTAGAGCCAAACAAGGCGAAAATTCCTGAGAAAGCGCAGTTTACGGACGGTAAATGTGCATTGCGACCGGGCTGGCGATCCAGGGCGTCTTTAACGCAGGTTGGCCGACGCGCAGCAGATCGTGAACAGCTTCTCAGGGTACCGCGACGAATTTGAGGTCGGACGGGGCACCGACGTCCAGGCTCTGCAGTTCATCGCCGAGCTTGCCGCTGTCGGGATCGCGGGCGAAGACCTTGAGCTGGTTGGATTTCTGGTTGGCCACCAGCAGGTACCGCCCGGACGGATCGATGGCAAATTCCCGCGGCGACAGGCCATTGACCGAATGGCGCTCGACAAAGGTCAGGGTGCCGTCGGGATTGACCGCGAACACCGCAAGCTGGTTGTCCGTGCCACGGCTGGCGACGTAGAGGAAGCGTCCGTCGCCGGACAGGTGCAAGGCCCCAGCGTCACGCTCGCCAACGAATTCCTGGGGCGTCAGGCTGTAGCTCTGCAGCTGGCGCAGCATGCCATCCTGGTGAGCGAAGGCCATGACCTGTCCGGCCAGCTCCAGGGTCAGATAGGCATAGCGGCCATCAGCGCTGAACACCAGATGACGCGGGCCGCTGCCTTCCGGCACCGGGACGAAGGGCGTCTCGGCGGCCACCAGCGGCCGCTCCGGCTGCTGCGGTAGATAGCGATAGACGAACACCTTATCGGCGCCCAGATCCGGGGCGAAGACGAAGCGGCCATCCGGGGTAGTCACGGCGGCATGCACATGGCTGGACTGCTGGCGCAGGTGCTGTTCGCTGGGCTGGTGGAATTCGATCTGCGCCACCGGGCTGAGCACGCCACCGTCCTGGATCGGCAGCACCGCCAGGGAGCCTTCCGGCAGGCTGGAGTAGTTGGCCACGAACAGGTACTTGCCATCGTTGCTCAGACTGGAATGGGTCGGCTCGTCGCCCAGGCTCTTGACCTGGCTGATCTGCTGCAACCGGCCATTGCCCGGCTCGAAACGATAGGAGGTAACCCGGCCGATGGTATCGCCGTTCGAGCCCCGGCCATTCTCGTTGACCGCGAACAGGGTCCGGCCATCACGCGACAGGGTGAGGAAGGATGGATTGGAGGCCTTGACGATGCGCAGCGGGCCGTCGATCTGGCCGTTGCGGCTGTTGAAGCGATAGACATACAGGCCCTGGCTGCTGCCCCCGGTGTAGCTGCCGACCAGCAGATTGAACAGACCAGGTTCGGCGCGCGCAGTAGCGCCATGCCCCACGAGCAGGGCGAACAGGGCCAGCGGCAGCAGACGGGGCAGAGCTCTCATGGGAAATCCTTGGCGAGCGATTGGCGTTGAGACCGATGGAAGGCGGCCCGGTTTCCCTGGCGCTCGAAAGCGAAGGACGGCCGCGCGGCGGCTATTCTACTGAAATCCGGGCTGGCACTGTGCCAGAGGGAGGGCTCCAGATATCGATTGCCGCCGCCCGCGTGACGGCTACAACCGCGGCGGTCAGCCAGAGACGGCGTGCCAGAGCCTCTGGTGGTCGTTGACCGGGCCAGGCCGTCGCATCTCGTCCGCGACGAAAATCTCACCGGCCCGGTGCAGGTCCTAGTCGAGCACACCCTGCAGGATGGCATAGACGATTCCGCTCCCCACGGCGATCAGCACCATGTCGGTCCCCAGGCGCCGCCATTCGTAACCGGGGTAGTCCGGCAACTGCCGCACGATGCCCGGCGGCAGCGGCCGGCCATAACCGGGAGGCAGTGGTCGACCACGTTCCAGTCGCAGCCCCGGTGGCAACTCACCGCCACGGCCGATCTGGCCCCGCAACGCCTGGATGCGCTCGCGTGCCGGTCCCAGGTCGGCGGGGCCGCCCGCCGCAGGGCCGGCACCTGGCCGACCGCGCCCGTGCTCTTCAGGTCCCGGTCCCTTGCCGTGGGGACCACCGCGGTCCTGCCACTCGGGTCCGTGCGGACCCTGGCCCTTGGGACCACCAGGCCCCGGATCCAGGGGAGCGGCCAGCGCCAGGTTACCGACCAGACAGAGCGCGGCGGCAGAGAGGAGGGTACGCATGGAGGTCTTCCTCAGGAGTAACGACGGTGGTCAGCTATCCAGTGGACGTTGAGCGCCAGATGAGACTCTTGGGTCACTCCCAGACTTTCACCCCTGTGGATAAATCGGGGATAAAATCGGTATAACTCAGGAAGAAATGCCGAAGACCACCGGATGACTAGATAAAAGTTCTTTTCTATCAATAAGTTAAAAAGATGATCGGCTGGCTATCGAATCCAGTTTTTGTGGATAAAGCTTGAGACCCCCCCCCCCGGACTGCCAACTGTTTTGGTACTGCTCGCAGCCACCCTGAGCAGCTCGTTTTACCCAGCTTAAACAAAAAACCGCGCCTGGTTGATCACCACGCGCGGTTTCCTGGGTAGCGCTTTGCCCTAGTCCGGCTTCTTCAGCTTGGGATTGGGAAAGAACTGCACCGCCTGCACCTTGGGGTCTGGCTTCTTGGGCTTGAGCGCACTGATATTGACCCGCGTTGGTAATTCCTTGGGGACCGAATTGCCACGCTCATCGAGGGTGTCGCTGTAACCGCAGGAGACGCACTCACGGTGGGGCGTGCCGTTCTGGGTCCACATCTTCAGGGTGTCCTGCGCCTGGCACGCGGGGCACACGGCCCCCGCGATGAACCTCTTGCGGATCGGCTCGCTCACGCCGCCTCCTCGCTCAGCCCGGAATGGCGGAGCAGGGCGTCGATGCTGGGTTCGCGACCGCGGAAGTCGACGAACAACACCATGGGAGCCTGGGAGCCGCCGCGGGCCAGGATGGCCTCGCGGAAAGCCCGTCCGGTCTCGGGGTTGAAGACGCCTTCTTCCTCGAACTTGGCGAAGGCATCGGCGGACAGCACCTCGGCCCACTTGTAGCTGTAGTAACCCGCTGCATAGCCACCGGCGAAGATGTGGGCGAAGCTGTTGGGGAAGCGGTTGTAGGCCGGCGGACGCACCACGGAGATCTCGTCGCGGATGCCTTCCAGCACCTCGCGCACGCTGCGACCGTCGCCATGGCTGGCGTGCAGCTCGAAGTCGAACAGCGAGAATTCCAGCTGGCGCAGCATCATCAAACCGGACTGGAAGTTCTTCGCCGCCAGCATCTTGTCCAGCAGCTCCTGGGGCAAGGGCTCGCCGGTCTCATAGTGACCGGAGATCAGCGCCAGGCCCTCGGGCTCCCAGCACCAGTTCTCCATGAACTGGCTGGGCAGCTCCACCGCATCCCAGGCCACGCCGTTGATGCCGGAGACGCTGGCATGCTCGACGCGGGTCAGCAGGTGGTGCAGGCCATGGCCGAATTCGTGGAAGAGGGTGGTCACCTCGTCATGGGTGAGCAGCGCCGGCTTGCCGGGGCTGGCCGGGGTGAAGTTGCACACCAGGTAGGCCACCGGATCGATCAGGCGGCCCTGGGCATCACGGCGCTTGTCGCGGGCGCCGTCCATCCAGGCACCGCCGCGCTTGTTGGCACGGGCGTAGAGGTCGAAATAGAAGCGGCCGATGGAGTTGCCGTTCTCCTTGATCTCGAACAGACGCACGTCCGGGTGCCACTTCTCGAAGTCGCGCAGCTCGGCGATCTCGATGCCATAGAGCTTCTGCACCGTGGCGAACAGGCCGGAGAGTACCTTGTCCACCGGGAACCAGGCACGGACCTCTTCCTGGGACAACGAATAGCGTTGCTGGCGCAGCTTCTCGGCGAAGTAGCCGGTATCCCAGCTCTGCAGATCCTCTACGCCCTGTTCGGCGGCGAAGGCGCGCAGTTCTTCCAGATCACGCTGGGCGAAGGGCTTGGAGCGCACCGCCAGGTCACGCAGGAAACCCAGCACCTGATCGCTGCTTTCGGCCATCTTGGTCGCCAGCGACAGCTCGGCGTAGTTGGCGTAGCCCAGCAGGCGGGCCAGCTCCTGGCGCAGGTCCAGCAGTTCTTCCATCACCGGGCCGTTGTCGAACTGGCCGGCATTGGGGCCCTGTTCGGAGGCGCGGGTGGCGTAGGCGGCATAGACTTCCTCGCGCAGGGCACGGTCGTCGGCGTAGGTCATCACCGCGTAGTAGCTGGGGAATTCCAGGGTCACCAGCCAGCCGTCCAGCTCCTTGGCCTGGGCAGCGGCCTGCAGCTGCGCCCTGGCCGACTCGGGCAGGCCCGCCAGGGTCGCTTCGTCGGTGACGTGCTTGGTCCAGGCCTGGGTGGCATCGAGCAGCTGGTTGGAGAACTTGCTGCCCAGCTCGGACTTGCGTGCCTGGATGGCGGCATAGCGCTGCTGCTCGGCCGGCGGCAGGTCGATGCCGGACAGACGGAAGTCGCGCAGGGCGTGCTCCAGGGTGGTCTTCTGGCCGGCATCGAAGCCCTTGGCTTCTTCGCTCTCGGCGAGGCGGCTGTAGGCCTGGAAGAGGTCCTTGTTCTGGCCGATCTCGGTGGAATAGGCCGACAGCTTGGGCAGACAGGCCTCGTAGGCGGCGCGCAGTTCGGCGCTGTTGCACACGGCGTTGAGGTGGCCGATGGGGCTCCAGGCCTGGCCCAGACGATCGTTCAGCTCGTCCATTGCCAGCACCAGGCCGGACCAGGTGGGCTGCTCCTTCTGGGTCTCCAGCAGCTTGACCAGGGCGGCGCGATTCTCGGCCAGGATGGTGTCGATGGCCGGCTCGACATGCTCGGGCTTGATGGCGGAAAAGGGCGGCAGGTCGTAGGACTGAAGCAGCGGATTGCTGGCGCTCACGGCGTTCCCCTCGGGGCGATGGCTTTGACAGTTATATATGGAGCCCATCCTAATAGGTCTCAAGACCCTTCCGACGAGAAAAGGTATCTATCGTGACCATAAGGACCTTCCAGGGTAAGACTCCGCAATTGGACGAAGGCGCCTTCGTCGATGCCACCGCGGTGGTGATCGGCGACGTGACCCTTGGTGCAGACAGCTCGGTGTGGCCGCTGACGGTGATCCGCGGCGACATGCACCGCATTCGGATCGGCGCTCGCACCAGCATCCAGGATGGCAGCGTCCTGCACATTACCCACGCCGGCCCCTTCAATCCGGACGGCTATCCCTTGCTGATCGGCGCCGACGTCACCGTGGGCCACCAGGTGACCCTGCACGGCTGCACGATTGGCGACCGGGTACTGGTGGGCATGGGCAGTATCATCATGGACGGTGCGGTGGTGGAGGACGAGGTGGTGATCGGTGCCGGCAGCCTGGTCCCGCCGGGCAAGCGCCTGGAGGGTGGCCACCTCTACGTCGGCCGTCCGGTCAAGCAGATCCGCCCGCTGGAAGAGAAGGAACGCGCCTTCTTCACCTACAGCGCCGGCAACTACGTGAAGCTCAAGGACCAGCACTTGGCTGAAGGCTACGGGGAGGAGGGGGCCTAGCAGGCCCGGTCCTGTTGGGCTTCGGCGATGGAGCCGCCTCAACCCAACCTACAACTGATCACGGTCATGGCGGTCCGTCGATGCGGCCGCTCCTACAGGCTCCAACACAATTGTAGGAGCGGCCCACGGCCGCGATGGTCGCTCACGGCCGTAGGTTGGGTCGAGCGCAGCGAAGCCCAACGCTCAGCTACGTTCGCAGCGGACAGGCTTCCCCCAGCCTTGCCTGGAGCACCCCACGCAACGCCTGCAATTCATCGATGCGCGCCTCGATGACCCTGAGCTTGTCGCGCAGCAGCTCCTGCAGATAGGCATCCGGATCAGCGGCGCGCTCGACGTCCTCCAGGTTGGCGGCGATCTCCTGCAGGCTGAAGCCCAACCGCTGGGCGGTGCGGATATAGCCCAGCCATTCAACGGCTTCGGGCGGATAGTCGCGGTAGCCATTGGCCCGGCGCCTGGCCTTGAGCAGTCCCTGGCGCTCGTAGAATCTCAGGGTATCGCGGGTCAGGCCGGTCGCCTGGGCGAGGGTGCCGATACGCATCCGTTCTCCTTGACCCTGGACCTAGCTCCAGGGTCGACACTGGATTTCCTCTCGTTCAAGGAAGTCCGTCCATGTGGAAGCTTGCGCCCTATCTGCGGCTGGTCCGTGCCAGCGCCCTCTATGATCTGCTGGTCACCGCGCCTTTTGCCACCCCCTGGAGTCTCGCCTGGCTGCTGCGGCAGCTCGACGCCCTGGGGCAATGGCTGGGATTCGCCCCCCCTGGCGACCTTCAGCCCGGAAGCCCTGCTGCTAGGCAACCTGCTTGGCTCCGTGGTGTGCGTCTGGGCGGCGCTGCGGCTGGCCAGCCCCTCGGTGACGCTGGGGCACTACGACGCCGTGGCCAGGGGCCTATTCGCCCTCTGGCAGGCCTGGGCGCTGTACCAAGGTGCCAGTCCCCTGTTGGCAATGTTCCTGGTGATCGAAATCGGCTTCGGCATCGCCCAGGCGTGGCCGGTGTCTCTGGCCTCGCGCAGGCGCCAGCCCCAGCTGGCGGGCTGACCGCGGCCCGTTGGGCTTCGGCGATGGAGCCGCCTCAACCCAACCTACAATGGAGTTCCCGTAGGTTGGCGCTGAGCGCAGCGAAGCCCAACAGCATCCCGAAACTAACCCAGTTGTCGCCGCAACTCCGCCAGCACCGGCGCACCGTCGGGGCGCACGCCGCGCCAGAGTTCGAAAGCCTCGGCGGCCTGTTCCACCAGCATGCCCAGGCCATCCAGGGTGTGGAAGGCGCCTTCATCCTGCGCCCAGCGATTGAAGGCGGTCAGGTCTTTGCCGTACATCATGTCGTAGGTCACCGTCTGGGGGCCGATCACCGCTTCCGAGAGCGGTGGGCGACCGCCGCCGAGGCTGGCGGAGGTGCCGTTGATGATGACGTCGAAGGGCTCTCTCAGGGTGGAGAAGGCGGCCACCTCGATGGCCCCCAGCTCGGCGAATTCCCGCGCCAGTTGCACCGCCTTGAGCTCGGTGCGATTGGCCAGCACCAGTTGCCCGGGATTGCAGGCCAGCAGCGGCTCCAGCACGCCGCGTACCGCGCCTCCGGCGCCCAGTACCAGGATGCGCTGCCCAGCCAGCTGCAGACCGGCGTTGACCGTGAGGTCCCGCACCAGGCCAGCGCCATCGGTGTTGTCGCCTAGCAGGCGACCGTCAGGCTGGCGCTTGAGGGTGTTGACCGCCCCGGCGCGCCGGGCGCGCGGGGTGAGGTCGTCGCACAGCTGGTAGGCCTCTTCCTTGAAGGGCACCGTGACATTGGCGCCCAGGCCACTCTGGAAGAAGCTGCGTACGCTTTCGGCGAAGCCGTCCAGCGGCGCCAGTAGCGTGCCGTAGTGCAGGCGCTCGCCGGTCTGGTCGGCGAACAGGCTGTGGATCAGCGGCGACTTGCTGTGGGCGATGGGGTTGCCGAAGACGGCGTAGCGATCCATGGGTCTATCCTGCAGGCGTCGGGGCGAGCGCGAGCCAGTCGCGGTCGGTGAGAAAGAAGTCGGTCAGGCGCGCCTCGGGCGAGCCGGGCACGGGTTTCCAGTCATAGCCCCAGCGCACCTCGGGCGGCAGTGACATGAGGATGGACTCGGTACGGCCGCCAGACTGCAGGCCGAACAGGGTGCCGCGGTCGTAGACCAGGTTGAATTCCACGTAGCGCCCACGGCGATAGGCCTGGAATTCACGCTCGGCCTCGCGGTACGGCTGGTCACGGCGGCGCTGGACGATGGGCAGGTAGGCGTCGACGAAGGCATCGCCGATGGCGCGCTGGAAGGCGAAGCAGGTCTCGAAATCCCAGTCGTTCAGGTCATCGAAGAACAGGCCGCCGATGCCGCGTGGTTCGCCGCGGTGCTTGAGGTGGAAATAGCGGTCGCACCAGGCCTTGTAGCGCGGATAGACGTCGGCGCCAAAGGGCGCGCAGGCATCAAAGCAGACCTGGTGCCAATGCACGCAATCGGCCTCGTTGCCGTAGTAGGGGGTGAGGTCGAGACCGCCACCGAACCACCAGACCGGCGCCTCGCCGGGCTTTTCCGCCAGAAAGAAGCGCACATTGGCATGGGCGGTGGGGATATGCGGATTGCGCGGATGCATGACCAGGGACACGCCCATGGCCTCGAAGCTGCGTCCGGCCAGTTCCGGCCGATGGGCGCTGGCGGAGGGCGGCAGGCTATCGCCATGCACGTGGGAGAAGTTCACGCCGCCCTTTTCCAGCAGGGCGCCCTCGGCGATCACCCGGGTGCGGCCACCGCCACCGGTCGGCCGGGTCCAGGCGTCTTCGACAAACCGGGCGGTACCGTCCTCGGCTTCCAGTGTGGCGCAGATACGCTCCTGCAGATCGAGCAGATAGGCCTTGACGGCCTCCAGGGAGGGATTCATCGCAAGGATTTCCACAACAGGCGGGGAGGGCAGAGCATAACACCCGTATCCGACCGGTTGACGTGGCCCGCGGTTGCGGCTTGGATGAAGGCTCACGTCCATAAGGAACCGACAGCATGGTCCAGCGCATCCAGTTCAGCCGCACCGGTGGTCCCGAAGTACTCGAACTCGTGGATTTCGAACCCGCCGCTCCCGGCCCCGACGAGGTACGGGTGCGTAACCACGCCATCGGCCTCAACTTCATCGAGACCTACTACCGTAGCGGTCTCTATCCGCTGCCATCGCTGCCCTCGGGCCTGGGCACCGAGGGTGCTGGGGTGGTGGAGGCGGTGGGCAGCGCGGTCACCCGCTTCAAGGCCGGCGACCGCGTCGCCTACGCCACCGGTCCGCTGGGCGCCTATGCCGAAGTCCATGTGCTGCCCGAGCGGCACCTGGTGCACCTGCCGGAAGCGGTGTCCTTCGAGCAGGGCGCCGCGGTCATGCTCAAGGGGCTGACCGTACAGTACCTCCTGCGCCAGACCTATCCGCTGCAGGCCGGTGACACCGTGCTGTTCCATGCCGCGGCAGGTGGCGTCGGCTCCCTGGCCTGCCAATGGGCCAAGGCCCTGGGCGTGCGGCTGATCGGCACCGCCGGTTCGCCGGAAAAGCTGGAGAAGGCCAAGGCCCTGGGGGCCTGGGCGGTGATCGACTATCGCCAGGAAGACGTCCCGGCGCGGGTTCGTGAATTGACCAACGGGGCCAAGGTGCCGGTGGTCTACGATGGCGTCGGCAAGGACACCTGGGAGATGTCGCTGGACTGCCTGGCGCCGCGCGGCCTGATGGTCAGCTTCGGCAATGCCTCCGGTGCGGTCACCGGGGTCAACCTGGGGATCCTCTCGCAGAAGGGTTCGCTCTATGTGACCCGTCCGACCCTCGCCACCTACGCCGCCTCGCCCGAGACCTTGCAGGACATGGCCGACCAGCTGTTCGAGCTGATCACCGACGGCCGCATCCAGGTGGACATCGGCCGGCGCTATCCACTGGCCGAGGTACAGGAGGCGCACCGCGTCCTGTCGGGCCGGGAGACCAGCGGCTCGACCATCCTGTTGCCCTGAGACGAGACGCCCACGCGCCTGGCTGGGTAAATCGTGACGGCCATTAAGTTTCCCGCAGCCGGCCGGCACGACAGGGGTAAACGCCGGTCTATCTCGGACAGTCGAGCCAGTACGGACTCGGCGTCCTTTTCAGAATCGGCCGGATCGCTGCCCCCTGTCATGCCTATCTCCAGCCCACTCGCCAGCCTGCTCGACACCGCCACGGACACGGCCCTGATCACCCTGACCGCCGAAGGGCGGATCGGCCAGTGGTGCCCGGTCGTCGCCCGGCTGCTGGGCTGGAGCGCGCAGGACAAGGTCGGCGAGTCCATCGTCGGCCTGCTGCTGCCGGAGCCGCCCGCCGATCAGTGGCTGGACGCGCTCGAACGCTGCCAGACCCAGGGTCTGCGCCACCGCGACGGTCACCTGGTGCGACTTGACCTGCACCTGATGCCCCTGCGCCGGGCGGATGTCGCGGTAGGCTGGCTGCTGCACGTCTGGCAGGCGCCGGCGACGCGTACCCGCTTCGCCGCCCGACGCAGCGCCGAGCGGGATCTAGCGCAGCGCCTGCAGGCGCTTGGCGAATGGTCGCGAAGACTCAGCGGCACGACGGATCTCGCCGCCTTGCGGCTGTGCGCCACCCAGGCCCTGCGTGACCTCGCCAATGATCCCCAGGCGCGGATGCTGTCCGTGGCCGAGGCGGGCAGTCAGCTACCGGGGCAGCTGCTCGTTCCCTTCGGTCCTGCCACCCAGCCCTTGGGCTACCTGCAGCTGGGCAATACCGTCGATGCGGACACGCGCCTGTTGCTGGACCAGCTGGCCCTGCTGCTCGGCGCCCTGCTGGCGCGCCAGCAGATCCAGGATCAGGCCCGGCACCTGGAACGGCGGCTATCGCTGGAACAGGGGTTGCTGGCCAGCGTGCTGCAACAGGCGCCCCTGGGCATCTCCATCACCGAAGCCGGCAGCGAAGAAGCGGTGATGCTCAATGATCGCGTCGATACCCTCCTGGGCAAACGCCCGGCCGGGGAGACGCTGGACGAACGCTATGGCGCCATCGGTGCCCTGCATGCCAATGGCCAACCCTACGCAGTGGACGACTATCCCACCGTGCGGGTCTTGCGCAGCGGCCAGGCGGTGGCGCCCGAATTGATGCGCTATCGCCGGCCCGACGGCAGCATCCGGCTGCTGGAGGTATCCAGTGCGCCGGTTCGCTCGGCCACAGGCGAGGTGATCGCCTCGGTCACCCTGTTCGACGACGTCCAGCAGCGGGTCGACGCCGAGAACGCCCTGCGCGAGCACAGCGCACGCCTGGCCAGCCTGATCAACCAGGCGGCGGTCGGCATCTGCCAGACCGACGCTCGCGGCCGTATCCTGCTCGCCAATCGCCGCTATTGCGAGCTGCTCGATCGCAACGAGGTCGGGGTGCTGCAACAGACCCTGCAGGCCCAGACCCACCCCGAGGACCGGGCGCTCTTGGAGCGCAGTCTCGAAACGCTGCGTGAACGCGGCGACAGCTTCAAGCTGGATCAGCGCTTCCTGCGCCCGGACGGTTCGGTGGTCTGGGTCAGCCTGCATGGCTCGCCGCTGCAGTCGGAAGTGGGCCAGGAACTCTCGGTGAGCCTGGTGGTGGTGGACCTGACCCAGCGCAAGCAGGCCGAAGCCGCGCTGCACCTGTCCAACCAGCGCTTTCGCAACGCCGTCGAGGCGGTACAAGGGGTGGTCTGGACCAGCAACGCCCAGGGTCATCTGCTTGGCGAACAGCTCGCCTGGAGCACCCTGACCGGACAGAGTTATGCCCAGTATCAGCAGGAAGGCTGGGCCGATGCCCTGCATCCCGAGGATGCCCCCCGCACCCTGCGCCGCTGGCGCCTGGCCGTGCAGCAGCAGGTGGACTTCCATGACGAACACCGGTTGCGCTGCCGCGACGGCCAGTGGCGCACCTTCAGCGTGCGGGCCCTGCCGGTGCGAGAGAACGGTGTGGTCTGCGAATGGGTCGGCGTCCATACCGACGTCAGCGAGATCCGCATGGCCGAACATCGGCTGCGGCGGCTGGCCGAACTACTCGAACAGCGCGTCCACGAACGTACCGTCGAACGCGACCGCATGTGGCGGGTGGCCGACGACCTGCTCGGAGTGATCCAGGGTCAGCGCTGGCTGAGTCGCAATCCGGCCTGGAGCCGCACCCTCGGCTGGGACGACGAGGAACTGCGCCATCAGCCGCCCACGTCTCTGGAGCATCCCGACGATCCACCGGTATTCCCGCGCCTGGCCGCCCTGCGCCAAGGCGAGGTGCTGAGCGATCTGCCTGGACGGCTGCGCACCCGCGAGGGCAACTGGCGCTACATGATGTGGAAGGCCACCGCCGATCACGATGGACGCATCTATGTCTTCGGCCGCGACATCACCGTCGAGCACGACGCCGCCCTGGCGCTGCAGAACGCCGAAGCGGCGCTGCGCCAGGCGCAGAAGATGGAGGCCATCGGTCATCTCACCGGCGGCATCGCCCATGATTTCAACAATCTACTCACCGGCATCAGCGGCTCGCTGGAATTGCTGCGCCGCCGCCTGGACCAGGGCCGCCACGACAATCTGCAGCGCTATCTGGATACCGCCGAGCAGTCCGCTACCCGTGCCGCGGCCCTGACCCATCGACTGCTGGCCTTCGCCCGCCGGCAGACCCTGGACCCGCGGCCGGTGGCGGTGAACGACCTGATCCTGTCCCTGGAAGAACTCTTCCAGCGCACCCTGGGCGAGCGCATCACCCTGCGCACCAGTCTCGCGCCGCAGTTGCCGTCGGCCCGCACCGACACCAACCAGCTGGAAAACGCCCTGCTGAACCTGGTGATCAACGCCCGCGATGCCATGCCCGAGGGGGGTCGCCTGACCCTGGAAACCGCCCTCGATCACCTCACTGACCTCGCCGCCGAGCACGATCTGCCGCCAGGCGACTACGTACGCCTGACCATCGCCGACACCGGCAGCGGCATGCCCGCCGAGGTGGTGGATCGCGCCTTCGACCCCTTTTTCACCACCAAGCCCATCGGCCAGGGCACCGGTCTGGGCCTGTCGATGCTCTATGGTTTCATCAAGCAGTCGGGCGGCCATGTCACCCTGGACAGTGCGCCCGGCAACGGTACCCGCGTCAGCCTCTGGCTGCCCTGCGCCCCTTCCGAGACCCAGGCGCAGCATCAGGTGCCCCAGGCGGCTGTCGCCCAGAGCCGCGGTGAACGTCTGCTGCTGGTGGAAGACGATGTCTCGGTGCGGCTGCTGTTGCGCGAGATGCTCACCGAACTGGGCTATCGCGTGCGTACCGCGGCCAGCGCCTCGGCGGCGCTCACCCTGGTGGACGGCGACCTGCCCTGCGACCTGCTGATCACGGATCTCGGCCTGCCGGATCTCGACGGCGCCGACCTGGCAGAGCGCCTGCGCGAACGCTGGCCGGGATTGCCGGTGCTGTTCGTCAGCGGCCACGCCGAGCGCTCGACGCCGAATGGCGAGCCGTCGTTGGCCAAGCCGTTCCAGATCGAAGCCCTGGCCCGGCAGCTGCGCCAGTTGCTGGACTGACGTTCAGCTGTGCGAAAGGTGCCTGCGCGAGGTCGGTGACGATGCGTACGGAACCTAGGGCCGAAAGACCTTGCCGGTGACCAGATCGCGAATCACGCTGGGATTCCTGCGCCCACCCAGCTCGCCCATGAGGATGCCATCCAGCATGCCGGGAAAGTACTGCTGAACCCTCAGCCGCGAGCGCGCCGCCGGGCGTCCAGCGGGGTTGGCCGAGGTGGAGATCAGCGGACCGGTGAGAGCGCAGAGTTCGCCCACCAGCGGATGTTCGGAGACCCGCAGCGCCACGGTGGCGTGGGCGCCGGTCACCCAGCCGGGCAGGCGGTTGTGGTGGGGCACCAGCCAGGTGTTGGGCCCTGGCCAGGTACTGGCCAGCTTGGCCAGGGACTCTTCCGGCAGGTCGTGGAGCAGGAAGTCGAACTGGCGGATGGTGTCGGCGACCAGGATCAAGCCTTTTTCCAGGGGGCGCCGCTTGAGCATCAGCAGGCGATAGACCGCGGCCTGATCCCAGGGATCGCAGCCCAGGCCCCAGACGGCCTCGGTGGGATAGGCCAGCACACCCCCCTCGCGCACGATTCGCGCCGCCTGCCGCACTCGCCAGCTGTTGTGCATCGCCTTGCCTCCGCCAAATCCCTGAAGTCTACCCGAGCGCGGCGCCGATGCCAGTCATCCGGCTCTAGCCGAGGCGACTCCAGCTGCCCTGTTGTGCGGCCACCCGGCCTTCTAGCTCCAGGTCGGTCAGGCGCACCAGCACCTCCGGCAGCGACTGCCCACTGAGGCGCGCCAGTTCCTCGCTGTTGAGCGGTCCTGCTGCCAGATGCCGCAACAGCGGGTCGTCCTCGACCACCACGGCTGCGGCCACGGGTGCCAGGCGACGCCAGCCCTGCAGGGCTTCGAGGATGTGCTCCACACTCTCCACCAGTTGCGCGCCCTCGCGGATCAGCTGATGGCAGCCTCGGGCGCCCGGATGGTGGATGGAGCCGGGCAGGGCGAAGACCTCGCGACCCTGCTCGGCGGCCAGCCGGGCGGTGATCAGGGAGCCACTGGACGGACTGGCTTCCACCACCAGGGTGCCCAGGCTCAGGCCGCTGATGATCCTATTGCGCCGGGGGAAGTTAGCCGCCTGGGGGGTGCAGTCCAGCGGCAGCTCGGAGACCAGCGCGCCCCCTTCCGCCAGCAAGCGCTGGGCCAGACCCAGGTGCCGCCGGGGATAGAGCTGCAGCAGACCGGTACCCAGCACCGCAACCGTGGCGCCACCGCCCTCCAGGGCTCCCTGGTGCGCGGCGCCATCGATACCCAGGGCCAAGCCGCTGGTGATGCAGAATCCGGCCGTGGCCAGGCTCTGGGCGAAGCGCCGGGCGTTGTCCAGGCCCTGGGCGCTGGCTTGGCGGCTGCCAACCAGGGCCAGTTGCGGCTGCTCGAGCAACTCGACGCGACCTTCGACGAACAGCAGCGGCGGCGGATCGGCGATCTCGGCGAGCAGCGCCGGATAGCGGTCGTCGCCCAGGCAGAGCAGATGGCGATCGGGCCCGTCCAGCCAGGCCAGGGCCCGGGCGACCCGCTCACGGGTCACGGCGCTGCGGCGGGCCTCGGCAGCCACCGCCGACAGGCGTAGCGCACGCCAGGCCGACGCGGGCGCGCTAAGGGCGGCGGCGGCGCTGCCGAAGGCATCCAGCAGCAGCCGCTGGCGCACGGCGCCAAGTTCCGGCAGGGCATGCAGGCGGAGCCGAGCGTCCTGCTCGGCGGGAGAGAGGGTGGCCATGGAAGTCTTCCTTGAGTGTGGCCGGTCGCCATCCTGGCGACCTGGGAGAGGTTAGGGGTTGCGCACCTTGTCCATCAGCTCCAGCTGGCGGGTAGCGGTCAGGATCAGGCCGTAGCTGATCTTGTCATAGGCGCGAAAGACCATCAGCAGACCGGCACGCTCGTCGGGGATCTTCACCAGTTCGCCGGTGATGCGATCACGTACCGTCTCGCCGGTCTTATACACAGCCAGGACGTTACCCTCGATCAGGCCATCGCGGGTGCCTTTGTTGAGGGTCACCACATCGAACTGGCCGACCTGGGTGACGCCGCGGGGCACGTCGAGGATCAGGCCGCTGACGTCGCGGGCCGGGGCGCTGGGCATGAAGGTGGAATTCACCAGCCGTTCCTCGGTGGGGAACAGCCGATCACCCAGGCGGACCTCCTGGGTGGTGCGGGTCAGCTTCAGGGTAGCGATATCACCTTCCTGGGTGACCAGATCGGCGCTGCCGATGAAGTCGCCGTTGATGCCGAGAAAGGCGCCGGTCTTGGGATCGACATAGGTCTTGCCCTGCCGATAGATGCCATAGGCGGACACCCCTGGCTGCAACTTGCCGCGCACATAGATGCGATCACCGGCACCGCTCACCACGCGTTCGGCGTTGCCGGCCACCACATAGGGCGCCGACTGGAACTGTTCGGCCGAGTCGATGGCGCGATTCTGCAGCAGGAAGCTGTTCACCGCTTCCAGCGGAATGGCCGGGATGGCTTCGGCGATGGGCGTGCTGCGCACCGTGGGCGACAGCTTGACCGTGCCACGTGAGGCGCCGCGGTTGAGCTGCAGGCGCGGCTGGCCGTCGACGTAGCTCAGCACCAGGGTATCGCCGGGATAAATGAGGTGGGGATTCTTGATCTGCGGATTGGCCTGCCAGATCTCTGGCCATTCCCAGGGCTTGCTGAGGAATCTGGCGGAGATGTCCCAGAGGGTATCGCCACGGACCACGGTATAGCTTTCCGGGTGGTCCTGACGCAGGGTGACCGCCGCGTACGCCGACTGCAGGGCGCCCCCTGCGACCAGCAGCAGGGCGAACAAAGATTTCCTCATGCGTCGAATCCCTTTACACTTGGCTTTGAAGAACCGTCTTCACGCAAACGTCGGGGAATCGCCCCAGTCGTGCCCTGAGTGCCACCTCTGTCGGCACCGGGCAGCGCAGGCGCTCATCCCCGTCGACCGACGTCATCCACCTTCCGGGACCTGCCCGAAGCGGGTGGATACAACGCTGCGGCATCTTAGCAGCGCCCCTTGACTGTATTCCACAAGTGCCCTCAACGCCATGGCGATCCTAGACATCCTCGAATTTCCCGATCCCCGCCTGCGCACCGTCGCCAAGCCCATCGACGTGGTCGACGACGCTCTGCGCCAGACCATCGACGACATGTTCGAGACCATGTACGAAGCGCCCGGCATCGGTCTGGCCGCCACCCAGGTCAACGTCCATCGCCGCCTGGTGGTGATCGACGTCAGCGAAGACAAGAGCGAACCGCTGGTCTTCATCAATCCGGAAGCCGAGCCGCTCACCCAGGAACTGGGCGAGTACCAGGAAGGCTGCCTGTCGATCCCCGGGTTCTACGAAAAGGTCTGCCGTCCCGAGCGCGTCCGGGTGACTGCCCTGGACCGCGACGGCAAGTCCTTCGAGCTGGAGTGCGACGGCCTGCTGGCGGTGTGCATCCAGCACGAGATCGATCACCTCGATGGCAAGCTGTTCGTCGACTATCTGTCGCCGCTCAAGCGCGATCGCATCAAGAAGAAGCTCGAAAAGCAGCAGCGCCACAAGGCCTGATCGCCCTGGCGGACGGCGTCTCTGGCGTCCGCCGCTCGCCCTTTCCGCCAGGTCCGCCATGTCCAGATCCCTTCGCCTCGTCTTCGCCGGAACCCCGGAATTCGCCGCCGTGCACCTGCAGGCGCTGATCGCTGCCGGTTACCCCATCGCCGCTGTCTACACCCAGCCGGATCGCCCCGCCGGGCGTGGCCAGAAGCTGGCCATGAGTCCGGTCAAGCAGCTGGCACTGGCTCACGGCATTCCCGTGCAGCAGCCGCCGACCCTGCGTGATCCCGCGGCCCAGGCCACCCTGGCGGCCCTGGAACCCGACCTGCTGGTGGTGGTGGCCTACGGCCTGATCCTGCCCCAGGTGGTGCTGGACATCCCTCGCCTGGGTTGCATCAACAGCCATGCCTCGCTGCTGCCGCGCTGGCGCGGCGCGGCGCCCATCCAGCGTGCGCTGGAGGCGGGCGATGCCGAGTCCGGCGTCACCGTGATGCGCATGGAGGCCGGCCTGGATACCGGGCCGATGCTGAGCAAGGTCAAGACGCCACTGACCGCCACGGACACCGGCGGATGCCTGCACGACCGCCTGGCCGCCCTGGGTGCCGCCGCCGTGGTCCAGGCGTTGCCGGGTCTGGCCGACGGCAGTCTGCAGGGCGAGGTACAGGACGACAACCTGGCCACCTACGCCCACAAGCTCAACAAGGACGAGGCCCGGTTGGACTGGGGTCGTCCGGCGGTGGAGCTGGAGCGCCGTATCCGCGCCTTCGATCCCTGGCCGCTGTGCCACACCGCCCTGGCCGGTGAACCCCTCAAGGTCTGGGCCGCCGAACTGGCCGAAGGGCAGGGCGTTCCGGGCATGGTGCTCGACGCCGATCGCACAGGCCTGCTGGTTGCCTGTGGCGAGGGCGCCCTGCGTCTGACCCGCCTGCAACTGCCTGGCGGCAAACCGCTGGGCTTCGCCGATCTCTACAACGCCCGCCGCGAGCGCTTCGCCCCCGGTCAGGTGCTGGGTCTATGAATCCGCGGCTGGCGGCCACCCGTGCCCTGGCCGCGGTCCTGGCCGGACGTGCCTCCCTGGGCAGCAGCCTGCCCGAGCAATTGGCCAAGGTCGATCCACGTGACCGCGCCCTGGCCCAGGACCTGGCCTTTGGTACCGCGCGCTGGCAGCCGCGGCTGTCGCTGCTGGCGGAAAAGCTCTTGCAAAAGCCCTTCAAGGCCGGCGACCGGGATCTCGAAGCCCTGCTGCTGATCGGTCTCTACCAGCTGTTCCACACCCGCATCCCGGCCCATGCCGCCATTGGCGAGACGGTGGGCTGTGTCGACAAGCTGAAGAAGTCCTCGGCCAAGGGGTTGCTCAACGCCGTGCTGCGCCGCGCCCAGCGCGAATACGAGAGCCTGCTGCCGGCCCTGGAGCACGATCCCGCCGCGCGCCTGGCCCATCCACGCTGGCTGCAGAAGACGCTCAAGGCGCGCTGGCCAGAGCAGTGGGAAGCCATCGCCTCAGCGAACAATCTGCACCCGCCACTGATCCTCAGGGTCAATCGCCGCCAGGGCAGTCGCGATGCCTATCTGGCCGACCTGGCTGCCGCCGGTATCGAGGCGGTGCCCTGCGCCTTCAGTGCCGACGGCATCCGCCTGCTGCAACCCCAGGACGTCACCGCCCTGCCAGGCTTCACCGCGGGTCGCCTCAGCGTGCAGGACGAGGCCGCCCAGCTGGCGGCGGACCTGCTGGAACTGGCGCCCGGGCAGCGAGTGCTGGACGCCTGCGCTGCGCCTGGCGGCAAGACCTGTCACCTGCTGGAGCGCGAACCCGCCCTGGCCGAGGTGGTGGCGCTGGATGCCGACGCCGGCCGCCTGGAGCGCGTCGAGCAGAATCTGGCGCGCCTGGGCCTCACGGCCCGCACCCTGGCCGCCGATGGCCGCGCCGTGGCCGACTGGTGGGACGGCACGCCCTTCCAGCGCATCCTGCTGGACGCTCCCTGCAGCGCCACCGGGGTGATCCGCCGTCATCCGGACATCAAGCTGACCCGCCAGGCCAGCGATATCGCGCCCCTGGTGCAGCTGCAGGGTGAATTGCTGGACGCGCTCTGGCCGACGCTGGAGGTAGGCGGCATCCTGGTCTACGCCACCTGCTCGGTGTTGCCGGAAGAAAACAGCGACAACCTCGCCGCCTTTCTCGCCCGCACCCCGGGTGCCCGCGAGCTGGATATCCCCGCGCCCTGGGGCCTCGCCCAGCCCCAGGGCCGCCAGCTCCTGCCGCAGCCCGACGGCCACGACGGCTTCTATTACTGCAAGCTGATCAAGATCGCCAAGTAGGAGACCTCGCCATGCTCGAATCCCTGGAGAAAATGCTCGCTCGCGGCCAGGACAACGCCCTGCTCAGGTTCGGTCTGGGCAAGGGCTATCTGGATGCGGGCGAGCCTGCGCGGGCGCTCGAGCACCTGGCGCGCTGCGTCGAGTTCGATCCGGCGTATTCGGCGGCCTGGAAGCTGCTGGGCAAGGCCCACGAGAGTAGCGGCGACCTGGCAAGCGCCGAAGCCGCCTGGACGCAGGGCCTGCAGGCGGCGCAGGCCAAGGGCGACAAGCAGGCGGAAAAGGAGATGACGGTGTTTCTCAAGCGCCTGGCGCGCCGCGCTCAGTCCTGATCACGCAGGAACTTGAGGCCGGCACCTTCTCCGTCGGTGCGCATGATTTCCATGGTCACCTTGGGTGCCTCCATGGGCAGGTCGAGCACCTGACCCACCACCCGAGTACCTCGCGGCAGCCGCGTCAGTTCGGGATGCACCACGTAGACGCCGCCATCGGACAGATCGCGCGTCTCGCCGACGATCTCGCCATCCGGATAGGCGATCCACAGCCGGCACTTGAGGGGGGTACGGGTATGCTGGCGCTGATCCCGCGAATTCATCGCCTGACTCCCTGACTTGGCGCTTCCTTGAGGTCCGGGCAGCTTCCGGCAAAGCCCGGCGCCTGTCAGCCGCGCGCCGACCGAACGGTCCTGGCGAAGCGCCGAGCGATAGGTCATAAGACGACCGCACGCCCTTCAGGGCCCAGACATGACCCGGGCCAGGGGACTCAGTACCACTTCTCCTCACCGTCTGGGCGATTCTTGAATCTCTTCATGCTCCACATGTACTGGGTCGGATAGCGACGCACGTAGCCGGCCAGCACCTCGCTCATGGCAGCCACCGAGACCTCCGGGTCCGGGTCGTACATGGCCTGGGGTGCAGCTTCCAGGATCACCTTGTAGCCGCTGCCATCTTCCAGGCGCACGGCATGGAAGAACACCCCACGGGCCTTGCCGCGAGCCAGCAGCGAAGGGACGAACTTGCTGGTCAGGGCGGTGGTGCCGAGGAAAGGCACGAAGAGCCCGGCGCTGCGACTCGGCTCGGGATCGGCCGGAATCCCCACAGCGCCACCGCGTCGGACTTCCTTGATCACGCTGATGATGCCTTCCGGAGTGGAAGGCGCCACCCGGTTACCTAGCTGGACCCGCTGGCGCTTGAGCAGGTCATCCACCGCCTTCAGCTTGGGCGGCCGGTAGAAGATGATCGGCTTGGCATGGGAGCAATAGAAGTGGTTGAGCAATTCCCAGTTGCCCAGGTGGCTGGTGATGCCCACCACGCCATCGCCGGAGGCCAGGGCTTCTTGGAGGACATCCATGCCTTCCACCTCACGCACTAGGCGCAGAGAGCGCTGGGGCGACCAGATCCAGGCGCAGGCGCTTTCGGTCAGGGTCTTGCCGATGCCGCGCAGGCACTCGCGCGACAGCCGTTCCAGGCCGGCGGCATCGAGTTCGGGAAAACAGTGGGCGAGGTTGATGCGGGTAACCTTGCTGGCGCGGGTCGGCAGCTTCCACATGCACCAGCCGATGAATCCACCCAGGCGCTGGACCAGTGGCCAGGGCAGCAGGGCGAAAAGGCGCAGGAAGGCGATCATCAGCGCGCCTTTGAATCTTTCCAAAAGAGGGACTCCTGTCTGAATGCGCCGACAGTTTAGCGTCTACAGGTCCCGGAAACGTTAAGAAAGCGTAAGGTTCGCGCCAACTAGCAGCTATACATTCGACTTTTCTTGCAGTTCTGCCGACGGACGAGCCAACTCGGCATGGCGGTCGCAATCGAGGGTGTGGTCCATCACCAACCCCATGGCCTGCATGAAGGCGTAGCAGATGGTCGGGCCGACAAAGGTGAAACCGGCTTTCTTGAGCGCCTTGCTCATGACCTCGGCTTCCGGGGTGATCGCCGGCACCTCGTGGCGGTCGCGAAAATGGTTGATCTTCGGCGCACCGCCGACGAAGGACCACAGCCAATCGGCCGGGTCTTCGAGCCTGAGCCAGGCCTGAGCATTCTGACGGGCGGCGCGCAGCTTGGCGCCATTGCGGATGATGCCCGGGTCCTGCATCAGCTCCGCGATCTCCGTATCGGTCAACTGCGCCAGCCGCCGAGGATCGAACCCGTGCAGCACCTGGCGATAGCGCTCGCGCTTCTTCAGCACGGTGATCCACGACAGCCCCGCCTGGAAGCCTTCCAGCAGCAGGAATTCGAAGAGCACCGCCGGATCGCGCTGGGGTACGCCCCATTCGTGGTCGTGATACTCGATGTACAGCGGATCGGCGGTGCACCAGAAGCAACGCGGCATGGCGAAGACTCGGTCGAGGAGGAAAGGCCTCACCTTAGCGCAATTGCCCGCCAGCGGAGGCGAATCACAACGGCTTCTGGAATGGTGGTATGGCGAATGCTCAGAACGCACGTTTCTACCAGGCCGCAGGCGCTGCTACCTTAGGAGCAGCTACCTTTATCGCGGCGATGGGCCGCTCCTACAGGCCAACCCGTACCGGTAGGAGCGGCCCATGGCCGCGAGAAAGCGCGCAGGCAGCCATCCTTGCCAAATACCGCCGGGCAGCCCTACGAGCCCATGCGGTCACCCCCGGCTTTCAGCTATACTCTCCGGCTTTTCGTCGCAGCCGAACGGGTATTTTTCGTGAGCCAGTCCAAGCCCACCGCGCGCACCTTCCAAGACTTGATCCTGGCCTTGCAGCAATACTGGGCCGAGCAGGGCTGCGTGGTACTCCAGCCTTATGACATGGAAGTTGGCGCCGGTACCTTCCACACCGCCACCTTCCTGCGCGCCATCGGTCCCGAGACCTGGAACGCCGCCTATGTGCAGCCCAGCCGCCGCCCCACCGACGGTCGCTATGGTGAGAACCCCAACCGCCTGCAGCACTACTACCAGTTCCAGGTGGTCCTGAAGCCCAATCCGGACAACTTCCAGGAGCTCTACCTGGGTTCCCTGGCCGCCATCGGCCTGGATCCTCTGGTGCACGACGTGCGTTTCGTCGAGGACAACTGGGAATCGCCCACCCTGGGCGCCTGGGGTCTGGGCTGGGAAGTCTGGCTCAACGGCATGGAAGTCACCCAGTTCACCTACTTCCAGCAGGCCGGCGGTATCGAGTGCTATCCGGTGACCGGCGAGATCACCTATGGCCTGGAACGCCTGGCCATGTACCTGCAGGGCGTAGACTCGGTCTACGACCTGATCTGGGCCGACGGTCCCTTCGGCACCGTGACCTATGGCGACGTCTTCCACCAGAACGAGGTGGAGCAGAGCACCTACAACTTCGAGCACGCCAATGTGCCCAAGCTGTTCGAGCTGTTCGACTTCTATGAGTCCGAGGCCAATCGCCTGATCGCCCTGGATCTGCCGCTGCCCACCTACGAGATGGTGCTCAAGGCCTCCCACACCTTCAACCTGCTGGACGCCCGCCGCGCCATCTCGGTGACCGAACGCCAGCGCTACATCCTGCGCGTGCGCACCCTGGCCCGCAGCGTCGCCCAGGGCTACTTCAAGGCCCGCGCCCGGCTAGGCTTCCCGCTGGCCACCCCGGCGCTGCGTGACGAGGTCCTGGGTCGCGACGATGTCCAAGCGCTGCTCAAGGAGGGCGAATGATGAGCGATACCCTGGATTTCCTGGTCGAACTGGGTACCGAAGAACTGCCCCCCAAGGCGCTCAAGACCCTTGGCGACAGCTTTCTCGCCGGCATCGAGAAGGGCCTCAAGCAGGCCGGTCTCGGCTACGCTAGCGCCCGCGCCTATACCGCGCCGCGCCGTCTGGCGGTACTGGTCGAAGCCCTGCAGACCCAGCAGCCCGAGCGGAGTGTCAACCTGGATGGCCCGCCGGTCCAGGCCGCCTTTGGCGCCGATGGCCAGCCCACCCAGGCGGCCCTGGGTTTCGCCCGCAAGTGTGGCGTCGACATCAGCGCCATCGATCGCAGCGGCCCCAAGCTGAGATTTTCCCAGAGCATTCCTGGCCAGCCAGCCGCCTCCCTGCTGCCTGGTATCGTCGAAGCCTCCCTCGCCGAGCTGCCGATTCCCAAGCGCATGCGCTGGGCCGCCCGCCGCGAGGAGTTCGTCCGTCCGACCCAGTGGCTGGTGATGCTGCTGGGCGATGAGGTCATCGACTGCGAGATCCTCACCCGCCGTGCCGGTCGTGAGTCCCGTGGCCATCGTTTCCACCATCCCGACGCCGTGCGTATCAGCGCCCCGGCCCACTACGCCGCCGATTTGCGTGCCGCCCATGTGCTGGCCGACTTCGCCGAGCGACGTCAGCTCATCGAGTCCCGCGTGGCCGAACTGGCTGCGGCGGAGCAGGGCAGCGCCGTGGTGCCGCCCGCGCTGCTGGACGAGGTGACCGCCCTGGTGGAATGGCCGGTACCCCTGGTCTGTGCCTTCGAGGAACGCTTCCTCGAGGTGCCCCAGGAAGCGCTCATCACCACCATGCAGGACAACCAGAAGTACTTCTGCCTGCTGGACGCCCAGGGCAAGCTCCTGCCACGTTTCATCACCGTGGCCAACCTGGAGAGCAAGGATCCGGCGCAGATCGTCAGCGGCAACGAGAAGGTCGTCCGCCCCCGTCTCACCGACGCCGAGTTCTTCTTCAAGCAGGACCAGAAGCAGCCGCTGGAAAGCTTCAACGAGCGCCTCAAGAACGTGGTCTTCCAGGCCCAGCTCGGCACGGTCTACGACAAGGCCCAGCGCGTCGCCGCCCTGGCCGCCTTCATCGCCGAACGCATCGGCGGTGATGCCGAGCGTGCCCACCGCGCCGGCGTGCTCGCCAAGTGCGACCTGGCCACCGAGATGGTCGGCGAATTCCCCGAGATGCAGGGCATCGCTGGCTACTACTACGCCAAGAAAGGCGGCGAGGCCGAAGACGTGGCCCTGGCGCTCAACGAGCAGTACATGCCGCGCGGCGCCGGTGCCGAACTGCCGCAGACCCTGACCGGCGCCGCGGTAGCCCTGGCCGACAAGCTCGATACCCTGGTCGGCATCTTCGGCATCGGCATGCTGCCCACCGGCAGCAAGGATCCCTTCGCCCTGCGCCGTCAGGCCCTGGGCGTGCTGCGCATCCTCATCGAGAAGGGACTGGAGCTGGATCTGCCAGCCGCCGTCGCCTTCGCCATCGCCGGCTATGGCGAGCGAGTCAAGGCGGCCGGTCTGCAGGAGCAGGTGCTGGACTTCGTCTTCGACCGGCTACGTGCCCGCTACGAAGACGAAGGCATCGACACCGCCGCCTACCTGGCCGTGCGCGCCCTGCGTCCGGCCTCGGCACTGGACTTCGACCAGCGCGTCCAGGCCGTGCAGGCCTTCCGTCGCCTGCCCGAAGCCGAAGCCCTGGCGGCCGCCAACAAGCGCGTCTCCAACCTGCTCGGCAAGTTCGAAGGTCAGGTCGCCACCCAGGCCGATGCCGCCCTGTTCGAGACCGATGCCGAGCGCACCCTGGCCGCCGCCATCGCTGATGCCGAGCGAGATGCCGCGCCCCTGGCCGAAACCCGTCGCTATGGCGAAGCCCTCGAGCGTCTGGCCAGCCTGCGTGCTCCAGTGGATGCCTTCTTCGACGAAGTCCTGGTCAACGCCGAAGACGAGCGCGTGCGCGCCAATCGCTATGCGCTGCTCGCGCATCTGCGCGGCCTGTTCCTCGGCATCGCCGACATCTCGGTGCTGGGCTAGGGCATGAAGTTGATCGTGCTGGACCGCGATGGCGTCATCAATGTCGACTCCGATGACTATGTGCGTAGCGCCGAGCAGTGGCAACCGCTGCCCGGCAGCCTCGCCGCGATCGCTCGCCTGAACCGGGCCGGCTGGCAGGTGGCCGTGGCCACCAACCAGTCAGGTCTGGCCCGAGGCTATTTCACGGAAGATGACCTGGCGGCCATGCACAAGAAGCTGCAACGCCTGCTGGCGGAGGAGGGCGGCCGGGTCGATCTGATCCTGCACTGCCCCCATGGCCCGGAAGCAGGCTGTGACTGCCGCAAGCCGCTACCCGGCCTGTTCCGCGCCATCGCCATCCATTATGGGCGCCCTGATCTTGCGGAAGTCCCCGTGGTCGGCGACAGCCTGCGCGACCTGGAAGCCGGCGTGGCCCTTGGCTGTACGCCCTACCTGGTGCGTACCGGCAAGGGCGAGCGCACCCTGGCCAAGCCCTTGCCATCCGGTACCCAGGTCTTCGCCGACCTGGCTGCGGTGGTTGATCACCTGCTTGAGGAAACGCGCTGATGCGGCTCTTGCGTACCCTGTTGTTCTACGTGCTGCTGGGGACCAGCGGCATCCTCTGGTCCTGCGTCAGCCTGCTGATCGCGCCCTTTCTGGCCTATCGCGCTCGCTATCGGCTAGTGGTCAAGGCCTGGACCGGCTTTGCCGTCTGGCTGGCCAAGGTCATCTGCGGCATTCGTTACGAAATCGAAGGGCTGGAAAACGTCCCGGCGCAGCCCTGCGTGATCGTGGCCAACCACCAGAGCACCTGGGAAACCTTCTTCCTGTCCGCCCAGTTCGAACCCACCTCCCAGGTGATCAAGCGCGAACTGCTGCGGATTCCCTTCTTTGGCTGGGCTTTCTCGCTGCTCAAGCCCATCGCCATCGACCGCGACAACGGCAAGCTGGCCCTGCAGCAGCTGACCGAGCAGGGCGGCCGCTACCTGGCCCAGGGCTGCTGGGTGCTGATCTTCCCCCAGGGCACCCGCATCAATCCTGGCAAGATGGGCAAGTTCTCCCGCGGTGGTGCCGCCCTGGCCTGCAGCCTGAACGTCCCCATCCTGCCCATTGCCCACAACGCCGGCGCCTACTGGCCAAATCGTTCCTGGATCAAGTCGCCGGGGACCATCAAGGTCAGCATCGGCCCGCTGCTCTATCCACAGGGTCAGGATCCCCGCGCCATCGTCGATCTGAATGCCCGCAGCTTCGCCTTCATCGAGCAGGCGCTTGCGCCCGCCTCTGACGCCAGCCCAACCGAGCGCCGCGTCGCCTGACCGCATAATCGCCTGATCGCCAGGCCGCAATGGCCTGGCTGTTTTCACCGGTTTTCCTCACTTTACCCACACACTTATCCACAGGCCGACTAGGCATTTCTGCGTGCCTGAATTTTGGCCTGCTAGCTCGGATCAGCGCTCATCCACAAGTACCGACAAGCTTATTCCCAAGCTTATCCACAGGATGATCCTTTATAGCCTGTGTCTCTATGCCGCATGGCACGGCCTCTTTGCTTGCATTCTAAGGTCTCTTCAAAAGACGCTGAGCAAAACTATCCACAAAACCCCTGGCTATAAGATGAGCGGCATTCCTGAGCAGGGAACGAAACGGCGTCTGCCTCTAGCCAGAATGTTTTCCACAAAAAAGCCCCGCATGGCGGGGCTTGTGCATAACCGAAGCTATCAGACGTCGAGGTTTGACACCGCCAGGGCGTTGCTCTCGATAAAGTCGCGACGCGGTTCCACCTGATCACCCATCAAGGTGTTGAAGATCTGATCCGCGGTGATGGCATCCTCGATGGTCACCTGAAGCATGCGGCGCACGTTCGGGTCCATGGTGGTTTCCCACAGCTGATCCGGATTCATCTCGCCCAGCCCCTTATAGCGCTGGATGTTGAATCTCTTGCTGGTCTCGTTCATCAGCCATTCCCAGGCTTCCTTGAAGGTGCTGACCGGGCGACGGCGTTCGCCGCGCTTGGCATAGGCACCTTCTTCCAGCAGGTTATCTAGTTGGGCGGCCAGCTCGGTCACTAGGCGGTAATCGTTGCTGCCGAAGAAGTCCCGGTTGAAGGTGACGTAGCTGGACAGGCCATGGGCGAGGGTCTCCACCTCTGGTAGCCACAGACCTCGCTCGCGGTCCTCGCGCAGGCTGACACGGTAGGTGGTGCCGGAGCGCTCGGAGGTCTGCAGGCGTGCGCTAAGGCCTTCCAGCCACTGACGCATCGCCGCTTCATCAGCCAGCTGATCGACACCGACCCGTGGCAGGTACAGCAGGTGTTCGCTGACGGCGGCCGGATACAGCCGCGACAGGCGCTTGAAGGTCTTCATCACCTGGCGGTAGCTGTTCACCAGCTTCTCGAGTTCCACGCCGGAGAGGCCCGGGGCGTTCTCGTTGACATGCAGGCTGGCTTCTTCGAGGGCGGTCTGGGTCAGGTATTCCTCCATCGCCTCGTCATCCTTGATGTACTGCTCCTGCTTGCCACGCTTCACCTTGTACAGCGGCGGCTGGGCGATGTAGATGTAGCCCCGCTCGATCAGCAGCGGCATCTGACGGAAGAAGAAGGTCAGCAGCAGGGTACGGATGTGCGAGCCGTCGACATCGGCATCGGTCATGATGATGATGTTGTGGTAGCGCAGCTTGTCGATGTTGAACTCTTCGCGGCCGATGCCACAGCCCAGCGCGGTGATCAGAGTGCCCACTTCCTGGGAGGAGAGCATCTTGTCGAAGCGTGCCTTCTCGACGTTGAGGATCTTGCCCTTGAGCGGCAGGATCGCCTGGGTGCGCCGGTTACGGCCCTGCTTGGCCGAACCACCGGCGGAGTCACCCTCCACGATGTAGAGTTCCGACAGCGCCGGGTCCTTCTCCTGGCAGTCCGCCAGCTTGCCGGGCAGGCCGGCGATGTCCAGGGCGCCCTTGCGCCGGGTCATCTCCCGCGCCTTGCGGGCCGCTTCACGAGCCCGCGCGGCATCGATCATCTTGCCGACCACCGCCTTGGCTTCGTTGGGATTCTCCAGCAGGAAATCGGAGAAGTGCTTGCCCATCTCCTGTTCCACCGCGGTCTTCACCTCGGAGGAGACCAGCTTGTCCTTGGTCTGGGAGGAGAACTTGGGATCTGGCACCTTGACCGAGATGATGGCGGTCAGGCCCTCGCGGGCATCGTCACCGGTGGTAGCCACCTTGAACTTCTTGGCCAGGCCCTCGGCCTCGATGTAGCTGTTCAGGTTGCGCGTCAGCGCCGAGCGGAAGCCCGCCAGGTGGGTACCGCCATCGCGCTGGGGAATGTTGTTGGTGAAGCAGAGGATGTTCTCGTTGAAGCTGTCATTCCACTGCAGGGCCACTTCCACGGCCACGCCGTCGTCCTCGCGCTGCACCTGAAAGTGGAACACCTCGTTCACCGCGGTCTTGTTGGTGTTCAGGTAGTCGACGAAGGCGCGCAGGCCACCCTCGTACTTGAACAGCTCTTCCTTGCCGCTGCGCTCGTCGCGCAGGACGATGCCAACGCCGGAGTTGAGGAAGGACAGCTCGCGAATCCGCTTGGCCAGGATGTCCCAGTTGAACTGGATGTTGTTGAAGGTCTCGGCCGAGGGCTTGAAGTGCACCTGGGTACCGGTGGTGTCGGTCTCGCCGATCACTGCCAGGGGTGCCTGGGGCACGCCATGCACATAGACCTGCTCCCACACCTGGCCGGCGCGGCGAATGGTCAGCCGCAACTCCTCGGACAGGGCGTTAACCACCGAGACACCCACGCCGTGCAGGCCGCCGGACACCTTGTAGGTGTTGTCGTCGAACTTACCGCCGGCGTGCAAGACGGTCATGATGACCTCGGCCGCCGAGACGCCTTCTTCCTTGTGGATGTCCACCGGGATGCCGCGACCGTTGTCGCGTACGGTGATGGATTCATCCATGTGGATGGTGATGCTGATTTCGCTGCAGAAGCCGGCCAGGGCTTCGTCGATGGAGTTGTCCACCACCTCGAAGACCATGTGGTGCAGGCCGGTGCCGTCATCGGTGTCGCCGATGTACATGCCGGGGCGCTTGCGCACGGCATCCAGTCCCTTCAGCACCTTGATGCTGGAAGAGTCGTAGGTATTGTTCTCGCTCATGCTTGGCTCCCGCTAGTGTGGGTCTGCTTGATATGGCCGTGTTCCACGTGAAACACGCTGACCTCTGTCTCCGGCCGCCAGGCGGCCTGTAGCGTCTCGCGCTCGACACAGGTAATGAAGACTTGGCACTCCAGTGCCTCCAGCAGCCGGCACAAGGCCAGCCGGTGTCCCTCGTCCAGTTCCGAGGGCAGATCGTCGATGAGATAGACGCACTGGCCTCGCTTGACTTGGTTGACCAGCCGCCCCTGGGCAATGCGCAGTGCGCACACCACCAGCTTCTGCTGACCACGCGACAGGATGTCCGCCGCGTTGTGATTGCCAATACGGATCCGCAGGTCGGCGCGCTGCGGGCCGGCCTGGGTATGCCCCAGCTGCAGATCCCGCGGCAGGCTGTCCGCCAGCACCTCACGCAGATCGCGCTCGCGGTCCCAGCCGCGGTAATAACTCAGGGTCAGGCCGTCCAGCTGGATCAGCTCGGCCAGCACCGCCGTGAATTCCGGCTTCAGACGCTGGATATAGGCCTGGCGAAAGCCATCGATCTCGCCGCTGGCCAGGGCCAGTTCCTGATCCCAGGCGGCCTGCGCCGCAGGGTCGATTTTACCACGTCTGAGCCAGTGATTTCGCTGCCTGAGCGCCTTTTGCAGGCGTTGCCAGAGCGGCAGGAAGCGCTGTTCCTCGTGGAACACGCCCCAGTCGAGAAACTGCCGCCTGATCTTGGGGCTGCCTTCGAGCAGCCGGAAGCCATCGGGGTTGATCAGCTGCAGCGGCAGCACCTCGGCCAGTTGCGCCGCGCTGCGGGCATTCTCGCCATTGATGCGGATCTGGTAGTCACCGCCGCGCTCGCGCTGGATACCCAGGTTGCAATCCTGGCCACCGGGCAGCCGCACCTGGCCGAACACCGTGCAACTGGCCTGCTCGTGCTGGATGACCGGCGCCAGCTTGGTGCTGCGAAAGGAGCGGGCCAGTCCCAGCAGGTGGATGGCTTCCAGCAGGCTGGTCTTGCCGCTGCCGTTCGCGCCATGCAGCAGGTTGACCCGTGGCGAGGGCTGAAGCACGACCGCCTGCAGATTGCGCAGGCGGTCGGCATTGAAGCGGATCAATGTCATCGAGCGGCGATCAGAGGCGCATCGGCATCACGACATAGGAGGAATCGTCGTTGCCCGCCTCCTGCAACAGCGCACTGCTGCTGGAATCGGACAGGGTGATACGCACCTGGTCGGTGGTCATCACGCCCAGCACGTCGAGCAGGTAGCTGACGTTGAAACCGATCTCCAGGCTGCCGCCGTCATAGTCGACCTGCAGCTCTTCCTCGGCCTCTTCCTGCTCCGGGTTATTGGCCTGGATCTTCATGAAGCCGTTTTCCAGCTGCAGGCGAATGCCGCGATATTTCTCGTTGGAGAGAATGGCGGTGCGGCTGAAAGCCTCGCGCAGATGCTGGCGCTCACCTAGCACCAGCTTGTCGCCATGCCGCGGCAGGACACGCTCGTAGTCGGGGAACTTGCCGTCCACCAGCTTGGAGGTAAAGGTGAAGTCGCCCGTGGTGGCACGAATATGGTGCTGACCCAGCACCACGTTGACCGGTTCTTCCGGTTCGGTGAGCAGGCGCGACAATTCCAGGATGCCCTTGCGCGGCACGATGACCTGGTGCTTCTCGGCCTGGTCGACATCGGCCTCCAGCATGCACATGGCCAGGCGGTGGCCGTCGGTGGCCACGGCGCGCAGGCGTCCGGTGCTGGCTTCCAGCAACATGCCGTTGAGGTAGTAGCGCACGTCCTGCTGGGCCATGGCGAAGCCGGTGCGCTCGATCAGGCGACGCAGGCGGCCCTGGGGAATGCTGAACTTCAGCGAGCCCGGGCCTTCCTCCACGGTGGGGAAGTCGTTGGCGGGCAGGGTGGACAGGGTGAAACGGCTGCGTCCGGCACGGATCAGCAGCTTCTGCTCCTCGGTGCGGATGTCGATCAGCGCATCGGGCTGCAGGCTCTTGCAGATGTCCATGAGCTTGCGCGCCGGCACGGTGATCTCGCCAGCCTCGGCGGCTTCTTCCAGATCGACCCGGCCAACTAGCTCGACTTCCAGGTCGGTACCGGTCAGCGACAACCGCTGGCCTTCCACGACCAGGAGTACGTTGGACAGCACCGGCAGCGTTTGCCGACGTTCCACGACACCGGCCACCAGCTGCAGCGGTTTCAACAGGGCTTCACGTTGAATGGTGAAATGCATGGTCAGGTCCTTGCCAGGGCCGCGTCCGTCAGGTGGTCAGGGTACGCAGCAGGTTCTTGTAATCCTCGCGAATATCCGCGTCGGATTCCCGAAGTTCGGCGATCTTTCGACAGGCGTGCAACACCGTCGTGTGATCGCGTCCGCCAAAGGCGTCGCCGATTTCCGGCAGGCTGTGGTTGGTCAGTTCCTTGGACAGCGCCATGGCGACCTGCCGCGGCCGGGCCACCGAGCGCGAGCGGCGTTTGGACAGCAGATCGGCGATCTTGATCTTGTAATACTCGGCCGCGGTGCGCTGGATGTTGTCGATGCTGACCAGCTTGTCCTGCAGTGCCAGGAGATCCTTGAGCGACTCACGGATCAGCTCGATGGTGATGTCCCGTCCCATGAAGTGGGCGTGGGCGATCACCCGCTTGAGCGCGCCTTCCAGTTCACGCACGTTGGAACGGATGCGCTGGGCGATAAAGAAGGCGGCGTCGTGGGGCAGGTCAACCTTGGCCTGGTCGGCCTTCTTCATCAGGATCGCCACCCGTGTCTCCAGCTCCGGTGGCTCCACGGCCACGGTGAGGCCCCAGCCGAAGCGCGACTTGAGCCGCTCTTCCAGGCCGTCGATCTCCTTGGGATAACGGTCGCTGGTGAGAATCACCTGTTGTCCACCTTCGAGCAGCGCATTGAAGGTGTGGAAAAACTCTTCCTGCGATCGCTCCTTGCGGGCGAAGAACTGGATGTCATCGATCAGCAGGGCATCCACCGAGCGGTAGAAGCGCTTGAACTCGTTGATGGCATTGAGCTGCAGCGCCTTGACCATGTCGGCGACGAAACGCTCCGAATGCAGATAGACGATCTTGGCATTCGGATTGCGCTTGAGCAGGTGGTTGCCCACTGCGTGCATCAGATGGGTCTTACCCAGACCCACGCCGCCATAAAGGAAGAGCGGGTTGTAGCCGTGCTTGGGATTGTCCGCCACCTGCCAGGCCGCCGCGCGGGCCAGCTGGTTGGACTTGCCCTCGACGAAGTTCTCGAAGGTGAAGGTACGGTTGAGATAGCTGGTGTGCTTGAGTGCACCTTCCACCTGCACGGTGCGTTCGGTCTTGACCGCCGGCTCGTCGGCCTCGGCCAGTTCCGCCGTCACGTCTTCCAGGGCCACACCCGCGGTGACGATATCCGACTGGATCGGCTGCGGGGCCTGTACCGGCGGCGGCAGGGGGCTGCTCTGGCTACTGGGTGTCTGGGCCGGGCGCGGCTTGTTGCTGCGCTTGCTCCCGATCAACAAGGAAAGCACTGGCGCGATACCGTCGTCGGCATGCTCCTCGAGCAATTCGAGGATTCGGCTCAGGTACTTCTCGTTGACCCAATCGAGCACGAAGCGGTTGGGCGCGAACACCCGCAGCTCATCCCCTTCCGCTTCCACCTGCAGTGGCCGGATCCAGGTATTGAATTGTTGCGAAGGCAGCTCGTCGCGCAGCACATCTACGCAACGTTGCCAGAGTTCGACCGACACAGCGTCTCCCAAGGACTGGAGCGGCCCGGAAGGGCCATGAGCAAACGCCCATTGTATCCCTCCCCACCCGGGTTATCCACATGACCGCGCAGTTTCCCGGCGAATAGCCCCTTCCGTCCAGACCATCCTCCAGGCGACCGTCAGCTCTGTGGATAACGCCGTCTGACCTTTCTGGACAAGTACCGGGTTTGCGCTGTGGATAATCGTGATGTGGGTAACCCCTTCGCTTATCCACAGCCTCTGACCAGGCTAGCCACCCTTGCTCCACCTGTTGAAAACAGAGTTGCCGGTCTCACTCCGGCCAGTGGGCATCTGTGTCTGCGCGTTCTATCCACAGAAATCGGCTTCACCATACATATTCACTTCAATAGTCCTTTAAAACCTTTTGACCTGTTAATTTTATTTACGCGGTCTCCTGTCAGCGCGTGTTGGTTGGAAATTGACCTATACCGAGGCTTTCTCTAGAATCCCCGGTCTCTTTGCGCGGGGCGCTCATGCCTTGCCGCTTTCACCTAGGTAAAAGTCCATGAAACGCACCTTCCAACCCAGCACCCTGAAGCGCGCCCGTGTCCACGGTTTCCGTGCTCGTATGGCAACCAAGAACGGCCGTCAGGTTCTGTCCCGTCGCCGTGCCAAAGGCCGCAAGCGTCTGGCGATCTGATTGCCCGGTCAGGTGGTGAGTCAGGGTTTCGGTCGGGACAGGCGCTTACTGAGCTCCCAACAGTTCCAAGCGGTCTTTGACTCTCCCACCCACAAGGCATCCGGCAAGCACCTGCTGCTGCTCGCCCATGCCAATGGGCTAGACCATTCCCGCCTGGGGCTGGTCATCGGCAAGAAAAGCGTCAAGCTTTCTGTCGAGCGCAATCGCATCAAGCGGGTCATCCGAGATTCCTTCCGTCTGAATCAGGACCGCTTGGGCAGCTTCGATCTGGTCTTCGTCGCCCGGAAAGGGCTCGGCGAAGTAGACAATCCCGAATTGCACGATCAACTGCTGCAACTCTGGAAACGTCTCAATCGCCAGGCGAGCAAGGCCGTTGCCCAGCCAACCGACAGTCCCGACGGTGCTCATGCGTAAACCGGCCCTGCTGCTGATTCGCTTCTACCGTTATGCCATCAGCCCCATGATGGCCAGTCACTGTCGTTTCTATCCGACCTGTTCCGGTTACGCCCTCGAAGCCATCGAGTGCCACGGGCTGCTGCGTGGTGGCTGGCTGACCACACGGCGACTGTGCCGGTGCCATCCCTGGCACTCAGGCGGATACGATCCCGTTCCTCCCGCAAAGAACCCAGCCCCGACCTCTTCGATGGCCGAGTAAACATGGATATCAAGCGCCCGCTACTCATTGCCGCCCTGGCGATCGTGTCCTACACCCTGGTCTTCCAGTGGAACAAGGATTACGGCCAGGCCGATCTGCCCACGGCCAAGACGCAAACCAGCGTCCTGCCCGGCGATACCCCCAACGTGCCCACCGACGTTCCGGCTGACGCCAAGGCCGCGGCCCCGGTGGACAACTCGACCGCTCAGGCCAGCACTGCGCTCATCAAGGTACGTACCGACGTTCTGGATCTGGCCATCGACCCTCGCGGCGGCGACATCGTCCAGCTCGGTCTGGTGCAGTACCCCCGTCGCCAGGACCACCCCGACGTTCCCTTCATGCTGTTCGACAACGGCAACGAGCGCCTCTACCTGGCCCAGAGCGGCCTGACCGGTGCCAACGGTCCCGACGCCAACAGCGCCGGTCGCCCGCTGTACACCTCGGCCCAGTCCAGCTATGTGCTCGCCGATGGCAAGCAACAGCTGGTGGTGGATCTCAAGTACCAGGCCAATGGCGTCGACTACATCAAGAGATTCACCTTCCACCGGGGTCTGAAGGTCGACTGCTCGGACGCCGAGAAGGCGCAGAAGAAGATCACCTGCATCAACCCGGACGCCTATCAGATCCAAGTCAGCTACCTGATCGACAACCAGAGCGCCAACGTTTGGAATGGCGTGCTCTATGCGCAGCTCAAGCGTGACAAGAGCGGGGATCCGTCGGCCACTACCGCGACCGGCGTCTCCACCTATCTGGGCGCCGCGGTCGGTACCCCGGCCGAGCCCTATCGCAAGGTGTCCATGGGCGACATGGACAAGAACCGCCTGCAGGAATCCGTGCAGGGCGGCTGGGTCGGTTGGCTGCAGCACTATTTCGTCACCGCCTGGGTGCCGAACAAGGACGAGCAGCACCAGATCACCACCCGCAAGGATGCCCAGGGCAACTACATCGTCGGCTTCACCGGTCCGCAATTCAGCGTGCCGGCGGGTGGCAAGGGCGAGACCTCGCTGACCCTCTACGCCGGTCCGAAGATCCAGGAACACCTCAAGACCCTGTCCCATGGCCTGGAGCTGACCGTCGACTACGGCTTCCTGTGGTTCATCGCCCAGCCGATCTTCTGGCTGCTGCAGCATATCCACAGCATCCTGGGTAACTGGGGCTGGTCGATCATCGTCCTGACCATCATCATCAAGATGCTGTTCTTCCCGCTGTCCGCCGCCAGCTACCGTTCCATGGCCCGGATGCGTGCCGTCGGACCACGCCTGCAGGCGCTGAAGGAACAGCATGGCGACGATCGCCAGAAGATGTCCCAGGCGATGATGGAGCTGTACCGCAAGGAGAAGATCAATCCGCTGGGTGGCTGCCTGCCCATCGTGGTGCAGATGCCGGTATTCCTGGCGCTGTACTGGGTGCTGCTGGAAAGCGTCGAGATGCGCCAGTCGCCCTGGATGTTCTGGATCACCGACCTGTCGGCCAAGGATCCCTTCTTCATCCTGCCGATCATCATGGGCGGTACCATGCTGGTGCAGCAGATGCTGAACCCGGCGCCGCCGGATCCCATGCAGGCCAAGGTGATGAGAATGATGCCGATCATCTTCACCTTCTTCTTCCTGTGGTTCCCGGCCGGTCTGGTGCTGTACTGGATCGTCAACAACTGCCTGTCGATCCTGCAGCAGTGGTACATTACCCGGAAGATCGAGGCGGCCGCCAAGAAGGCCTGACCCCGCTCAACCTGTCCACACGACGCCCCTTGATTGGGGCGTCGTGCTTTCTGGAGGATCGTCATGTCCCTGCCTTCCGACAGCATCGCCGCCATCGCCACCGCCACCGGCCGTGGTGGTGTCGGCATCGTGCGCGTCTCCGGTCGCCTGGCCGCACCCCTGGCCCAGGCCATCTGCGGCCGCGAGCTACCGCCGCGGCATGCTCACTATGGCAACTTCCTTGCCGCCGACGGCAGCGTACTGGACGCGGGCATTGCCCTGTTCTTTCCCGGCCCGAACTCCTTCACCGGCGAAGACGTTCTGGAATTGCAGGGTCACGGCGGCCCGGTGATCCTCGACCTGCTCTTGCGCCGTACGCTGGAAGAGGGCGCGCGGCTGGCCCGTCCGGGCGAATTCAGCGAACGCGCCTTTCTCAACGACAAACTGGACCTGGCCCAGGCGGAGGCTATCGCCGATCTCATCGAGGCCAGCACCGAGCAGGCGGCGCGCAATGCCCTGCGCTCGCTGCAGGGCGAGTTCTCCCGCCGGGTGGAAAGCCTGGTCGAGCAGCTCATCCGCCTACGCATCTATGTCGAAGCCGCCATCGACTTTCCCGAGGAGGAGATCGACTTCCTCGCCGATGGTCGGGTCCAGGGATTGCTGGAGGGTGTGCAGGCCGAACTGCACGAGGTCCAGCGTGAAGCCAATCGCGGTGCCCTGCTGCGCGACGGCATGACGGTGGTGATCGCCGGCCGGCCCAATGCCGGCAAGTCCAGCCTGCTCAACGCCCTTGCCGGCCGGGAAGCCGCCATCGTCACCGACATCGCCGGCACCACCCGGGATGTCCTGCGCGAACATATCCACATCGATGGCATGCCGCTGCATGTGGTCGATACGGCCGGACTGCGCGATACCGCCGACCGGGTGGAGCAGATCGGCGTCCAGCGCGCCCTGGACGCCATCGCCGGTGCCGATCGGGTGCTGCTGGTGGTGGATGCCAGCGCCCCGGAAGCCGGGGATCCCCAGGCGCTGTGGCCGGAACTGCTGAGCACCCGGCCGCCACTGGACAAGCTGACGGTGATCCGCAACAAGGCCGACCTCACCGGCGAAGCCACCGGTTTGTTGCCCAGCACCGAGCCGGTGGAGATCGCTCTGAGTGCCACCGATGGTGGCGGTGTCGAGGCCCTGCGCGAACACCTCAAGGCCTGCATGGGCTTCGAACAGACCACCGAGGGCGGCTTCAGCGCACGGCGTCGCCACCTGGACGCCCTGCAGCGGGCCGCCAGCGCCCTGGACCATGGCTATCGCCAACTCACCCTGGCCGGCTCTGGCGAACTCCTGGCCGAAGACCTGCGGCAGGCCCAGCAGGTACTTGGCGAGATCACCGGGGCCTTCAGCTCCGACGACCTGCTCGGCCGCATCTTCTCCAGCTTCTGCATCGGCAAGTAAACCCTGCCCGCTGCTCCAGGCCTGTGCAATGCAGGCCTTGGCTATCCTCATTCCCCCTTTCCAGATCCCTGTTGATAAGCCTGCCTGAGGTCTGCCCATAAATCGGTGCACGACCTGTCCATGATTGGCGTTGTGGATAAGCGAGCAAAGGCTCCACAGGATGCTGAGAGCTTGTGTTCATCCACAGCACAAGACGTACACCGGGTTCAGGTTTTCCCCAGCCCAGCCCCGACGTGGCCTGTGTAAGGTTATCCACAGAAAATGGCTTGCGTATACATAAGCTCTATAACAGTCCTTTTAAAACTTTCTTCTCTATTGTTTATATTGGAGCCCCTCACCGCTGACTGGTCATTTTTTGGCCAGAGCCCCTTCTGCAAGACTGGCCTAGGCCTTATACTTGCCGGCTTTCCTTCGAATTCCTGCCAACAGGCACGAGGTGCGTGGTGGACTTTCCTTCCCGTTTCGACGTCATCGTGATCGGCGGCGGCCATGCCGGTACCGAAGCGGCCCTGGCGGCCGCCCGTATGGGTGTGCGTACCCTGCTGCTCACGCATAATGTGGAAACTCTCGGCCAGATGAGCTGCAATCCCGCCATTGGCGGCATCGGCAAGAGCCATCTGGTCAAGGAGATCGATGCCCTGGGCGGCGCCATGGCCGCGGCGACGGATCTCGCCGGCATCCAGTTCCGTATTCTCAACAGCCGCAAGGGACCTGCCGTCCGCGCCACTCGCGCCCAGGCCGATCGCGTGCTGTACAAGGCGGCTATCCGCTACGCCTTGGAAAACCAGCCCAACCTGTGGATATTCCAGCAAGCCTGTGACGACCTCATCGTCGAGGGGGATCGCGTTGCCGGCGTGATCACCCAGATGGGCCTGAAATTCCATGCGGATAACGTGGTGCTGACCGCCGGGACCTTCCTTGGTGGTCTTATCCACATCGGCATGCAGAACCACAGCGGTGGACGAGCGGGAGATCCGCCCGCCATCGCCCTGGCCCAGCGCCTGCGGGAACTGCCGCTACGGGTGTCCCGCCTGAAGACCGGTACGCCACCGCGCATCGACGGCCGGTCGGTGGATTTCTCGGTGATGACCGAGCAGCCCGGGGATACCCCCTTGCCGGTGATGTCCTTCCTCGGCAATCGCGAGCAGCATCCGCAGCAGGTCAGCTGCTGGATCACCCATACCAACGCCCGCACCCACGACATCATCCGCGCCAACCTGGATCGTTCGCCCATGTATTCGGGCGTGATCGAAGGGGTAGGGCCGCGCTACTGTCCATCCATCGAAGACAAGATCCATCGCTTCGCCGACAAGGACAGCCATCAGGTCTTTCTCGAACCCGAGGGTCTGACCACCCACGAGCTCTACCCCAACGGCATCTCCACCTCGCTGCCCTTCGATGTGCAGCTCGAGGTGGTGCGCTCCATGCGCGGCATGGAAAACGCCCACATCCTGCGGCCCGGCTACGCCATCGAATACGACTTCTTCGATCCGCGGGATCTCAAGTACAGCCTGGAAACCAAGGTCATCGCCGGCCTGTTCTTCGCCGGCCAGATCAATGGCACCACCGGTTACGAAGAAGCCGGCGCCCAGGGTCTGCTCGCCGGGGCCAACGCCGCGCTGCGCGCCCAGGGCCGTGAAGCCTGGTGTCCGCGCCGCGACGAGGCCTACCTCGGCGTCCTAGTGGATGACCTCATCACCCTGGGCACCCAGGAGCCCTACCGGATGTTCACCTCGCGCGCCGAGTACCGGCTGATCCTGCGCGAAGATAACGCCGACCTGCGCCTGACCGAAAAGGGCCGGGAACTGGGCCTGGTGGACGATCAGCGCTGGGCGCTGTTCGAGGCCAAGCGCGAAGGCATCGCCCTGGAAGAGCAGCGCCTCAAGGCGACCTGGATTCGCCCGGGCACGCCCGAGGGCACGGCGGTAGCCGAGCGCTTCGGCACGCCGCTCAATCACGAATACAACCTGCAGAATCTGCTGGCGCGTCCGGAGATCGACTACGCCGGCCTGATGGCCGCCGTGGGCCAGACGCCAGCCGAGACCCAGGTCGCCGAGCAGATCGAGATCAAGACCAAGTACGCCGGCTATATCGATCGCCAGCAGGACGAGATCCAGCGTCTGCGCGCCAGTGACGCCGTGGCGCTGCCGGCAGAGCTCGACTACGCCACCATCTCCGGACTGTCCAAGGAGATCCAGCACAAGCTGGCCCAGGCCCGTCCCGAGACCCTGGGGCAGGCCTCGCGTATCCCTGGCGTCACGCCGGCGGCGGTCTCGCTGCTGCTGATCCACCTGAAGAAGCGCAGCGCCGGTCGCAGCCTGGAGCACAGCGCCTGATGGCCAGCGCGATTCAAGCCAACGAACTGCGCCAGGGCGCCGAGACCCTGGGTGTGATGCTCTCCGCCCCGGTGGAGGAGCGGCTGCTGGGCTACCTGGACCTGCTGGTCAAGTGGAACAAGGCCTACAACCTGACCGCGGTGCGTGATCCTGACGAGATGGTTTCGCGGCACCTGCTGGACAGCCTCAGCATCGTCCCCCACGTGGGCGCCGGGCACTGGCTGGATGTGGGCAGCGGCGGCGGCATGCCGGGCATTCCCCTGGCGATCCTGTTTCCCGAATCGCGCTTCACCCTGCTCGACAGCAACGGCAAGAAGACGCGCTTCCTGACCCAGGCCAAGATCGAACTGGGTCTGGACAACCTCGAGGTGGTCCACGCCCGTGTCGAGGCCTTCCAGCCGGCGACGCCCTTCACCGGCATCGTCTCGCGGGCGTTCAGCGCCATCGATGAATTCGCCACCTGGACGCGGCATCTGGGCGACAACCAAACACAGTGGCTGGCGATGAAGGGGCTGCACCCCGACGACGAGCTGGCCAAGCTACCAGCGGATTTCCGGGTTGCGGCGGCGCACGTCCTCGCGGTTCCCGGTTGCCAAGGCCAGCGGCACTTGCTGATACTGCGCCGCACGATTGGAGAGGGGTAAGGCGGTACATGGCCAAGGTTTACGCGATAGCCAACCAGAAGGGCGGGGTGGGCAAGACCACCACGTGCATCAATCTCGCCGCTTCTCTGGCCGCCACCAACCGGCGCAAGGTGCTGCTGATCGATCTCGATCCCCAGGGTAACGCCACCATGGGCAGTGGAGTGGACAAGCACGCCCTGGAGCATTCGGTACTGGATGTTCTCACCGGCGCCTGCGGTCTGCTCGATGCCATGCATTTTTCCGAACACGGCGGCTACCAGCTGCTGCCGTCTAACCGTGATGTCACCGCCGCGGAGGTCGAACTGCTGGAGATGACCGGTCGCGAGAGTCGCCTGCGCGATGCCCTGGCGCCGGTGCGGGACAACTACGACTACGTGCTCATCGACTGTCCGCCGTCGCTGTCCATGCTGACCATCAACGGGCTGGTGGCCGCCGATGGCGTGATCATCCCCATGCAGTGCGAATACTTCGCCCTGGAAGGCCTGACCGATCTGATCGGCAGCATCCAGCACATCGCCCAGCGGCTGAATCCCCAGCTCAAGATCGAAGGCCTGCTGCGCACCATGTTCGATCCGCGCATCGGCCTGGCCAACGACGTCGCCGCCCAGCTCAAGCAGCACTTTGGCGACGAGCTCTACGAAACCATCATTCCGCGCAACGTCCGCCTGGCCGAAGCGCCCAGCTACGGTATGCCCGCCCTGGTCTACGACAAGAGTTCGAAAGGGGCTGCGGCCTATCTGGAGCTGGCCAGCGAGCTGGTCAAACGTCAGCGCAAGGCGGCTCGCACCGCCAAGACTGCCTAAGGAATCCCCATGGCTGTGAAGAAACGAGGACTGGGCCGCGGCCTCGATGCCCTGCTCGGCGGCGCCAGCGTCAAGGTCCTGCAGGAGCAGGCTGCCGCCACCCCGGTCAGCGAATTGCAATCGCTGCCGCTGGACATCATCCAGCGCGGCAAGTACCAGCCGCGCCAGCACATGGATCCCGTCGCGCTGGAAGAATTGGCCAATTCCATCCGCACCCAGGGACTGATGCAGCCCATCGTGGTGCGTGCCATCGGTGAGGGTCGCTACGAGATCATCGCCGGTGAACGCCGCTGGCGTGCCAGCCAGCAGGCGGGTCTGGAGCGTATCCCGGCGCTGGTCCGCGACGTCCCTGACCAGGTGGCCATTGCCCTGGCGCTGATCGAGAACATCCAGCGGCAGAACCTCAACCCGCTGGAAGAGGCCATGGCCCTGCAGCGGCTACAGGATGAGTTCGAGCTGACCCAGGCCCAGGTGGCCGAAGCCGTCGGCAAGTCGCGCTCGGGCGTGACCAACCTGCTGCGCCTGCTGGCGCTGGCCGAAGACGCCAAGGAGCTGCTGGCCAAGGGCGAGCTGGAAATGGGCCACGCGCGGGCCTTGCTCGGCCTGCCGAAGGGCCGTCAGGCCGAAGGGGCGCGGCACGTTGTCGCACGGGGCCTGACGGTTCGTCAGACCGAAGCCCTGGTCCGCCAGTGGCTCAGTGGCGTGGAACCAAGCGAGAAGGCGCCCCCCGTGGATCCGGACATCAGTCGTCTGGAGCAGCGTCTGGCCGAGCGTTTGGGCGCCAACGTGCAGATCCGCCATGGCGAGAAGGGGAAGGGGCAACTGGTCATCCGTTACACCTCTTTGGACGAACTTCAAGGCGTACTGGCGCACATTCGCTGACACAAATGCGTTACGGCAGGAAAGGCAATCTGTCCGGGGTGGCTTGAACCACCCCTGGCGCGCCCCTATACTTTGCCCGCTTTTTGTCGGCACAAAGCATGCCAGTGAAAACAACTATTAAGCCGACACCAGAGGACTTCGAGCCGATGGACCGCCGCACGCCCAAACGCCTGCCTTTCCATCATCAGCCTGCCTTTCGCCTGCTGCTCGTCCAACTGGCTGTCGCGTCGTGTGCCGCCGTTGTCTTGTCTTGCTTCGTCGGTAAGGTCGCCGGTTATTCCGGATTGTTGGGCGGGCTGATTGCCTGGCTGCCCAATCTGTATTTTTCGTTCAAGGCGTTCCGCTATCGCGGCGCCCATGCCGCCCGTGACATCGTCCGTTCTTTCTACTCGGGCGAGGCGGGCAAACTGATTCTCACGGCAGTGCTCTTTGCACTGACGTTTGCCGGGGTAAAACCGCTTTCGGCTCCTGCACTGTTCGGCGTCTATCTGTTGACGCTGATGGTCAATGCCGGCGCGCCCCTGCTACTGAAAAAACCGACTAGACCTTAAGGCATTCGAGGCACACATGGCAGCAGACTCCGCTTCGGGCTACATCCAGCACCACCTGCAGAACCTGACCTATGGTATGCACCCGGTGAACGGCTGGAGCTTCGCCCACACCCCCGCTGAAGCTAAGGAAATGGGCTTCTGGGCCTTCCACGTGGATACCCTTGGCTGGTCGGTCGCCCTGGGCCTGATCTTCCTGGTGCTGTTCCGCAGCATCGCCAAGAAGGCCACCAGTGGTCAGCCTGGCGGTCTGCAGAACTTCGTCGAGGTGCTGGTCGAATTCGTGGACGGCAGCGTCCGTGACACCTTCCACGGCAAGAACGCCCTGATCGCGCCCCTGGCCCTGACCATCTTCGTCTGGATCTTCCTGATGAACCTGATGGACCTGGTGCCGGTGGACTGGCTGCCGTCCGTGGCCGGCATGCTGTTTGGCGAGCACACCTACTTCCGCGTGGTTCCGACCACCGACCCGAACGCCACCCTGGGCATGGCCCTGTCGGTGTTCGCCCTGCTGATCTTCTACAGCATCAAGATGAAAGGTATCGGCGGCTTCTTCGGCGAGCTGACCCTGCATCCCTTCAGCAGCAAGAACATGCTGCTGCAGATCATCCTGATCCCGATCAACTTCCTGCTCGAGTTCGTCACCCTGATCGCCAAGCCGATCTCGCTGGCACTGCGACTGTTCGGCAACATGTATGCTGGCGAGCTGATCTTCATCCTCATCGCCATCATGTTCGCCAACGGTCTGGCACTGGGTGGTCTGGGTATCGTGCTGCAGTGGGCGTGGGCGGTGTTCCACATCCTCATCATCACCCTGCAGGCGTTTATCTTCATGATGCTGACCATCGTCTACCTGTCGATGGCGCACGAAGAAAGTCACTGAGGAATGGCCCCCGGGCGCTGCTGACGGCGTCTGGAGGCGGTTCTGCCGTGAGTCCCGGGGGCCTTGTCCGCCGGGGGACTTGGGAAAACTTTTTCGCTTCAACCTTAACCAAGACGACTAAAAAAGTCGGGAGGAAAGATGGAAACTGTAGTTGGTTTGACCGCGATCGCCGTTGCTCTGCTGATTGGCCTGGGCGCTCTGGGTACCGCCATTGGCTTCGGTCTGCTGGGTGGCAAGTTCCTCGAAGGCGCCGCTCGTCAGCCGGAAATGGTTCCGATGCTGCAAGTCAAGATGTTCATCGTCGCCGGTCTGCTCGACGCCGTGACCATGATCGGTGTTGGTATCGCCCTGTTCTTCACCTTCGCTAACCCCTTCGTTGGTCAGATCGCCGGCTGATCACCCCCAGGGGTGTAGGCAGGACTGATGGACAACGAACGAGCGAGGTGTTGGCGTGAACATTAATGCAACCCTGATAGGCCAGTCCGTTGCCTTCTTCATCTTCGTGCTCTTCTGCATGAAGTACGTGTGGCCGCCGATCATCTCGGCGCTGCGTGAGCGTGAGAAGAAGATTGCCGATGGCCTTGACGCTGCCAACCGCGCGGCTCGTGATCTGGAAGTGGCACAGCAGCAAGCCAACCAGAAAGTGAACGAAGCCAAGGGGCAGGCGGCCGAGATCATCGAGCAAGCCAACAAGCGTGCCGCTCAGATCGTCGAGGACGCACAGGCCAAGGCCCGTGCCGAAGGCGACCGGATCAAGGCGCAGGCTCAGGCTGAAATCGAGCAGGAAATCAACAGTGCGAAGGACGCCCTGCGTGCTCGCGTCGGTCTGCTGGCCGTGGCCGGCGCCGAGAAGATCCTTGGATCGACCGTTGATGCCAATGCTCATGCCCAGTTGGTTGACCGACTGGCAGCGGAAATCTAAGCGAGGCCACCAATGGCAGAACTGAACACGCTGGCCCGGCCCTATGCCAAGGCGGCTTTCGAGTTCGCACAGTCCCAGCAGCAGCTGACCCAATGGTCGGCCGCGCTCGGGCTGCTCGCCGCGGTATCCCAGGACGGGACCGTGCGCCAGCTGCTTCAGCAGCCGCAGTTGACTGCGGACGCCAAGGCCGGATTGCTCATCGACGTATGTGGCGATCAGCTGGATGCACAGTCCCAGAACTTCGTTCGGACCGTGGCAGAAAACAACCGGATCGACCTGTTCCCGGCCATCGCCGAGATCTACGAGGCGTACAAGGCCGAGCAGGAAAAATCCATCGAGGCGGAAGTCACCAGTGCTTTCGCCCTGAGCGAAGAACAGCAAGACAAACTCGCCAAGGCTCTCAGCGCAAGGCTAGGTCGACACGTGCGACTTAATGCATCCGAGGATGCGAGCCTGATCGGTGGTGTGGTTATCCGCGCCGGCGACTTGGTAATCGATGGCTCCGTTCGCGGCAAGCTCGCGCAACTGGCCGAAGCGTTGAAACCTTGAGTTTGAAGGGGCAGTAGCATGCAGCAACTCAATCCTTCCGAAATTAGTGAAATCATCAAGGGTCGCATCGACAAGCTCGACGTGACCTCGCAAGCCCGCAACGAAGGCACCATCGTCAGCGTGTCTGACGGTATCGTGCGGATCTTCGGTCTGGCCGACGTCATGTACGGCGAAATGATCGAATTCCCCGGCGGCATCTACGGCATGGCACTGAACCTGGAGCAGGACTCCGTCGGCGCCGTGGTCCTGGGTAGCTACCTGGGTCTGGCCGAAGGCATGAGCGCCAAGTGCACCGGCCGCATCCTGGAAGTCCCGGTTGGTCCGGAACTGCTGGGTCGCGTCGTCGACGCCCTGGGCAACCCCATCGATGGCAAGGGTCCGCTGAATGCCAGCGCCACCGACGCCGTCGAAAAGGTCGCACCGGGCGTGATCTGGCGTCAGTCGGTCGACCAGCCGGTGCAGACCGGCTACAAGGCCGTCGATGCCATGATCCCGGTTGGTCGTGGTCAGCGTGAGCTGATCATCGGTGACCGTCAGATCGGCAAGACCGCCATGGCGATCGATGCCATCATCAACCAGAAGAACAGCGGCATCCGCTGCGTCTACGTCGCCATTGGTCAGAAGCAGTCGACCATCGCCAACGTGGTACGCAAGCTGGAAGAGAACGGCGCTCTGCACAACACCATCGTGGTGGCAGCCAGTGCGTCCGAATCGGCTGCCCTGCAGTTCCTGGCGCCCTACTCGGGTTGCACCATGGGCGAATACTTCCGCGACCGCGGTGAAGACGCCCTGATCGTCTATGACGATCTGTCCAAGCAGGCCGTGGCCTATCGCCAGATCTCCCTGCTGCTGCGTCGTCCGCCGGGCCGTGAAGCCTATCCCGGCGACGTGTTCTATCTCCACAGCCGTCTGCTCGAGCGCGCTTCCCGCGTCTCCGCCGACTACGTCGAGAAGTTCACCAACGGCGCCGTGACCGGCAAGACCGGCTCGCTGACCGCCCTGCCGATCATCGAGACCCAGGCCGGCGACGTGTCCGCCTTCGTTCCGACAAACGTGATCTCCATCACCGACGGCCAGATCTTCCTGGAAGCCGGCCTGTTCAACTCGGGCATCCGCCCGGCGGTCAACGCCGGTGTCTCGGTATCCCGTGTGGGTGGTGCGGCCCAGACCAAGATCATCAAGAAGCTGTCGGGCGGTATCCGTACCGCGCTGGCCCAGTACCGTGAACTGGCGGCCTTCGCCCAGTTCGCCTCGGACCTGGACGAAGCCACCCGCAAGCAGCTCGAGCATGGTCAGCGCGTCACCGAGCTGATGAAGCAGAAGCAGTACGCGCCCATGTCCATCGCCGAGATGTCCCTGAGCCTGTACGCCGCCGAGCGTGGTTTCCTGAGCGATGTGGCCCTGGACAAGATCGGTAGCTTCGAGCAGGCCCTGATCGCCTACTTCAACCGCGATCACGCCGACCTGATGGCCAAGATCAACGTGAAGGGCGACTTCAACGACGAGATCGACGCCGGTATCAAGGCGGGAATCGAGAAGTTCAAGGCCACGCAAACCTGGTAAGCCGCGACGGGGGCGCCAGCCCCCGTTTGCCAACCCGATAGGTGTCACATGGCAGGCGCAAAAGAGATTCGCGGCAAGATCGCGAGCATCAAAAGCACACAGAAGATCACCAGCGCCATGGAAAAGGTTGCGGTCAGCAAGATGCGTAAGGCTCAGGCCCGCATGGCTGCCAGCAAGCCTTATGCCGAGCGCATCCGCGCTGTGATCGGCCACCTGGCCAACGCCAACCCCGAGTACCGCCATGCCTTCATGGTGGAACGCGAGGTCAAGCGCGTCGGCTACATCGTGGTCAGCTCCGATCGGGGTCTGGCCGGTGGTCTGAACACCAACCTGTTCAAGGCTCTGGTCCGCGACATGGGCGACCAGCGCGGCAAGGGTGTGGAAATCGATCTGGCGGTGATCGGGGCCAAGGGTGCCTCCTTCTTCCGTAGCTTCGGCGGCAACGTGGTCGCGGCCATCAGCCACCTCGGCGAAGAGCCGGCGATCGGCGATCTGATCGGCAGCATCAAGGTGATGCTGGATGCCTACCTGGACGGCCGTATCGACCGCCTGTACGTGGTATCCAACGTCTTCGTCAACACCATGACCCAGAAGCCGACCATCCAGCAGCTGGTGCCGCTGGTTCCGGCCGAGGGCGGTGAGCTGCAGGGCAAGCATTGGGACTACCTCTACGAGCCCGACGCCAAGACCCTGCTCGACGGCCTGTTGGTGCGCTACGTGGAGTCCCAGGTGTATCAGGCCGTGGTCGAGAACGCTGCCAGCGAACAGGCCGCGCGGATGATCGCGATGAAGAACGCCACCGACAACGCCGGCGATCTCATCAAGGACCTGCAGCTGGTCTACAACAAGGCTCGCCAGGCTGCGATCACCCAGGAAATTTCGGAAATCGTCGGCGGCGCCGCCGCGGTCTGACGGACAGCTTAAACATTCGAGGAACGCGAAATGAGTAGCGGACGTATCGTACAAATCATCGGCGCCGTGATCGACGTGGAATTCCCGCGCGACGCGGTACCGCGCGTCTTTGACGCCCTCAAGGTGCAGGGTGCCGAAACCACCCTGGAAGTCCAGCAGCAGCTGGGCGACGGCGTGGTCCGGACCATCGCCATGGGTAGCACCGAAGGCCTCAAGCGTGGCCTGAACGTGGGCAACACCGGCGAGGCCATCAAGGTCCCGGTCGGCGTCAAGACCCTCGGCCGCATCATGGACGTCCTGGGCAACCCCATCGACGAAGCCGGCCCCATCGGCGAGGAAGAGCGTTGGGAAATCCACCGCAAGGCCCCGTCCTATGCAGAACAGGCTGGCGGTAACGACCTGCTGGAAACCGGCATCAAGGTCATCGACCTGGTCTGCCCGTTCGCCAAGGGTGGCAAGGTCGGCCTGTTCGGCGGCGCCGGCGTGGGCAAGACCGTCAACATGATGGAGCTCATCCGTAACATCGCCATCGAGCACAGCGGTTATTCCGTGTTCGCCGGTGTGGGCGAGCGTACCCGTGAAGGGAACGACTTCTACCACGAGATGAAGGACTCCAACGTTCTGGACAAGGTCGCCCTGGTCTATGGCCAGATGAACGAGCCGCCGGGCAACCGTCTGCGCGTGGCCCTGACCGGCCTGACCATGGCCGAGAAATTCCGTGACGAAGGCCGTGACGTCCTGTTGTTCGTCGACAACATCTACCGCTACACCCTGGCCGGCACCGAAGTGTCCGCGCTGCTGGGTCGTATGCCGTCCGCGGTGGGCTACCAGCCGACCCTGGCCGAGGAGATGGGCGTCCTGCAGGAGCGCATCACCTCCACCAAGCTGGGTTCGATCACCTCCGTACAGGCCGTTTACGTCCCTGCGGATGACTTGACCGACCCGTCCCCGGCGACCACCTTCGCCCACCTGGACGCCACCGTGGTTCTGTCCCGTGACATCGCCTCCTTGGGTATCTACCCGGCGGTCGATCCCCTGGACTCCACCTCGCGCCAGCTGGACCCGAACGTGATCGGCCAGGAGCACTACGACACCGCTCGCGGCGTCCAGTACGTGCTGCAGCGCTACAAGGAGCTGAAGGACATCATCGCGATCCTGGGCATGGACGAACTGTCCGAGTCCGACAAGCAGCTGGTATCCCGCGCTCGTAAAATCCAGCGCTTCCTGTCCCAGCCGTTCTTCGTGGCCGAAGTCTTCACCGGTTCGCCCGGCAAGTACGTGTCCCTCAAGGACACCATCGCCGGCTTCTCCGGGATTCTGCGCGGCGACTACGATCACCTGCCCGAGCAGGCGTTCTACATGGTCGGCGGCATCGACGAAGCCATCGAGAAAGCCAAGAAACTGTAACTGCCGCGCCCGGCGACGGGCGCTCTTAGAGGCACGCTATGGCCAAGACAGTCCAATGCGACATCGTCAGCGCGGAAGGGGAAATCTTCTCCGGCGCGGTGGAGATGATCATCGCCCACGGCCACCTGGGTGATCTGGGTATCGCCCCGGGCCATGCGCCGCTGCTCACCGACCTGAAACCGGGCCCCATTCGCCTGGTCAAGGAAGGGGGCGCCGAGGAGGTGTTCTACATCTCCGGCGGTTTCCTGGAAGTGCAGCCGAATGTCGTCGAAGTGCTGGCCGATACCGCCAGTCGCGCCGGTGACATCGACGAAGCTGCCGCTCTGGAAGCCAAGCAGCGCGCCGAGGCCGCCCTGAGCGACAAGGGCACGGAGTTCGACTATACCGCTGCCGCCGCTCAGCTCGCCGAAGCCGCCGCCCAGCTGCGCACCATCCAGCAGCTCAAGCGGCAAGCCAAGCGCTAAGCGCAAGGTCAGGCTGTAACGACAAGGGTAGCTTCGGCTACCCTTTTCTTTTGTCGCCCGAAAAGTGGGCGAGAAATGTCGCGTGGTCAGATTCGGAAGGCATCTCGCCTTCGGTCGCCGGCCCGTCTCTTCCTCCTGTCTCCGAGGTTCTGATGTCCCTGGAAATCGTCATCCTGGCCGCTGGCCAGGGCACTCGCATGAGATCCGCTCTACCCAAGGTGCTGCATCCCGTGGCCGGTCGCAGCATGCTGGGGCATGTCCTCGACCGCGCCCGTGAGCTACAGCCGGCCGGCATCCACGTCGTCATTGGTCATGGCGCCGACCAGGTCCGCAACCAGCTGGCCGCGGACGACGTGAGCTTCGTGGTGCAGGCCGAGCAGCTCGGCACCGGTCATGCCGTGGCTCAGGCGACCCCGTCGCTGACGGCGGAGCGGGTGCTGATCCTCTATGGCGATGTGCCCTTGATCCAGACCGAAACCCTGCAGCGTCTGCTAGAGCAGGTGGATGACAGCCACCTGGCGCTGTTGACCGTGGAGCTGGACGACCCCACCGGCTACGGTCGTATCCTGCGCGATGGCGACGGTCGGGTCTCCGCCATCGTCGAGCACAAGGACGCCAGTGATGCCCAGCGCGCCATCCGTGAGGGCAATACCGGCATTCTCGCGGTACCGGGACGGCGGCTGGCCGAATGGCTGGGCCGGCTATCTAACAGCAATGCCCAGGGCGAGTACTACCTGACCGACGTCATTGCCCTGGCAGTGGCGGACGGCCTGACCATCGCCACCAGTCAGCCGGCGGAGGCCATGGAAGTACAGGGCGCCAACGATCGCCGGCAACTGGCCCAGCTGGAACGGCACTTCCAGCAGCGCGCTGCCGAGCGCCTGATGCTGCAGGGCGTGACCCTGGTCGATCCCCTGCGCTTCGATCAGCGGGGCCAGGTCGAGGCCGGGCGCGACGTCTCCATCGACATCAATGTCATCCTCGAAGGCCGGGTGGTGTTGGAGGATGGTGTCAGTATCGGTCCGAATTGCGTGATCAAGGACAGCGTCCTCAAACGCGGCGCCGTCATCAAGGCCAACAGCCACCTGGACGGGGCCGTAGTAGGGGAGGGCGCCGACGTCGGTCCCTTCGCCCGTTTGCGTCCCGGCAGCGAACTGGGCGTCAAGGCGCACGTGGGCAACTTCGTCGAGCTCAAGAACGCCCAGCTGCAGGACGGCGCCAAGGCCGGTCACCTGACCTACCTCGGAGACGCCAGTATCGGCGCAGGCAGCAACATAGGGGCGGGTACCATCACCTGCAATTATGATGGTGCCAACAAGTTTCGAACCGAAATCGGCGCGGACGTCTTCGTGGGTTCCAACAGTTCCCTGGTGGCCCCGGTCACCCTGGGAGCGGGGGCGACCACGGCGGCAGGTTCGGTCATCACAGCCGATGTGCCGGCCGAAGCCCTGGCACTGGGCCGCGCACGCCAGGTCAACAAGACCGGCTGGCAGCGACCGAAGAAGGCGCCCAAGACTTGACGGCTGTCCACTATTAGGTTTTGATTCGATCCATTATCTTTCGAATCGAAATTTATGACTCGCCGCAATACCGCTCAGCGTCGTCACGCCATCCTTGCCCAGCTTCAGGAGCAGGGCGAGGTCAGCGTGGATGGCCTGGCTCGCCAGCTGGAAACGTCCGAGGTGACCATCCGCAAGGATCTGGCCGCACTCGAACGCAATGGGCTACTCCTGCGTCGCTACGGCGGCGCCGTGGCCATGCCCCAGGAGTTGCTGGCCGAGGCACCCCCCCAGGCCTCGCCCTTCAAGCAGGGCATTGCCCGGGCGGCGGTCCAGCGCCTGCGTGAGCATGCGCGGATCATCATCGACTGCGGCAGCACTACGGCGGCCCTGATTCCGCAGCTCGATCACCGTCCTGGCCTGGTGGTCATGACCAATTCCCTGCAAGTCGCTACGGCCCTGCGCGAATTGGAACAGGAACCCATGCTGCTGATGACCGGCGGGACCTGGGATCCGCATTCTGAATCCTTCCAGGGACAGGTGGCCGAACAGGTATTGAGATCCTACGACTTCGATCAGCTATTCATCGGTGCCGACGGTCTCGATCTGGAACGGGGCACCACCACCTTCAACGAGCATCTGTCGCTGTCGCGGGTGATGGCCGAGGTGGCACGGGAGGTGGTGGTCATGGCCGAAGCGAGCAAGCTGGGCAGGCGAATTCCCAATCTGGAACTACCTTGGGAAAGAGTGGATGTGCTCATTACCGATGAGCGCCTGCCGGCCGAAGCGGCCCGAGCGATCGAAACCCAAGGGGTGCAGGTCATCTGCGCCCCTGTGGACAACTAGACAATCAGGTCATCCACAGTCGACTCAACGGGGTCGCTGTGGATAAGACAGGCAACGGGAGGTAAGCATGTGTGGAATCGTCGGCGCCATTGCTGAGCGTAACATCACCGCCATTCTGGTCGAGGGTCTCAAGCGCCTGGAGTACCGTGGCTACGACAGTGCCGGCCTGGCGCTGCTGGATGCCCAGGGCGAGTTGCAGCGCCTGCGCCGCATCGGCAAGGTCAGCGAACTGGAAGCGGCGTTGCTAGCAGACCCCCTGGCCGGTCGCCTGGGCATCGCCCACACCCGCTGGGCCACCCATGGCGCGCCCACCGAAGCCAATGCCCACCCGCACTTCTCCCAAGGTGATGTGGCGGTGGTGCACAACGGCATCATCGAGAACCACGAAGCCCTGCGGACCCAGCTCAAGGCTCAGGGCTATGTCTTCACCTCTCAGACCGATACCGAGGTCATTGTTCACCTGCTGCACCTCAAGCTGCAGGACAGCGGCGACCTGACCACGGCGCTCAAGGCGGCGGTCAAGGAATTGCACGGCGCCTATGGCCTGGCGGCCGTGTGGCGCCAGCAGCCGGATCGCCTGGTGGCGACCCGCAGTGGCAGCCCCCTGGTGATCGGCCTCGGCCTGGGCGAGAACTACCTGGCCTCCGACCAACTGGCGCTGCGCCAGGTCACCGACCGCTTCGTCTATCTGGAAGAGGGTGACGTGGCCGAGATCCGCCTGGATCAGGTCAACCTCTGGGATGTGGATGGCCAGCCGGTTCAGCGCGAGACGGTGCAGTACCACGAAGGCAGCGAGGCCGCCGACAAGGGCGCCTATCGCCACTTCATGCTCAAGGAGATCCACGAGCAGCCCAGCGTGGTCCAGCGCACCCTGGAAGGTCGCCTGGGCGATGGCCAGGTGCTCCCCGAGGCCTTTGGCCCGGCGGCATCCGAGTTGTTCGCCAAGGTGCGCCAGGTACAGATCGTCGCCTGCGGGACGAGCTTCCATGCAGGCTCGGTGGCACGCTACTGGATCGAGGAATACGTGGGCATTCCCTGCCAGGTAGAAGTGGCCAGCGAATTCCGCTATCGCCGCGTTGCCGTCAGTCCGGACACTCTGTTCGTGACCATTTCCCAGTCCGGCGAGACCGCCGATACCCTGGCGGCCCTGCGCATGGCCAAGCAATCCGGCTATCTGAGCAGCCTGGCGATCTGCAACGTAGCGACCAGCTCCCTGGTGCGCGAATCTCAGTTGAGCTTCCTGACCCAGGCGGGTCCGGAGATCGGCGTGGCCTCGACCAAGGCCTTCACCACGCAGCTGGTCTCACTGCTCTTGCTGACCCTAAGCCTGGGACGTTGCCAACAGCGCCTGGACGCCGGTGTCGAGGCCGAACTGGTGGCCGAGCTGCGCCGTCTGCCGGCGCGTCTGGATGAAGCCCTGGCCATGGACAAGACCGTGGAAAAGCTGGCGGAGTCCTTTGCCGAAAAGCACCACACCCTTTTTCTCGGGCGTGGCGAGCAGTACCCGGTGGCCATGGAAGGCGCGCTCAAGCTCAAGGAGATCTCCTACATCCACGCCGAGGCCTATCCGGCTGGCGAGCTCAAGCATGGTCCCCTGGCCCTGGTCGACGCCGACATGCCGGTGGTGACGGTGGCGCCCAACAACGAACTGCTGGAAAAGCTCAAGTCCAACCTGCAGGAGGTGCGAGCACGGGGTGGTCAGCTGATCGTCTTCGCCGACGAGCGTGCTGCCTTCGAGGAAGGTGAAGGTACCCGTATCGTGCCCATGCCGCACATCCACGATGCCCTGTCCCCGATCCTCTACACCATCCCGCTGCAGCTGCTGTCGTACCACGTGGCCGTGTTCAAGGGCACCGACGTGGATCAGCCACGCAACTTGGCCAAGTCGGTGACCGTGGAATAAGGGGTTTCACGTGAAACCTCAGGGCACGCGCCAGCTGCCCTGATTCTGCTGACGACAGGCGACGGCCAGGAAACGGCCGTCGCCCGGTTCGCCGTAGTAGTGGATATCCTGCCGATAGGGCACGCCGGGGCTGCGTGCGTCCCGGCAGATGCCGATCTCGCCCACTGGGCAACGGTCGACGAAGCGGACCTCGGTCTGCTGGCCCTTGAGTTGGGGCTGGCAGAAGCCCTCGCGAAACAGCTTGGCCGGGATGTCGATATTGCTCTGGCAGATCTGCACGTCCACACTGCCCTGACGACTGCGGATCACGCAGGCGTCGGCGAGCGCCAGTGAAGGCAACAGCAGTAGAGCAATCAACAGGCGCCGCATTCCAAGCAACCTCTCGCAAAACCGTCACTCTAGCATTCGACCTTTCGCCATGCGCCTAGCCGATATCAAGACCCATGTGATCGCCGGTCCCTTGGGCGCCGGCAAGACCACCCTGATCCGCCAGCTGTTCACCCAGCGTCCTGCCAACGAGCGCTGGGCGATCCTGGTCAATGAATTCGGCCAGATCGGCCTCGATGCGGCGCTCATGACCCGGGACGACGAGGGAGTGAGTATTGCCGAGGTTCCGGGCGGCTGCCTGTGCTGCGTCCAGGGCGTGCCCCTGCAGGTAGCTCTCACGCGATTGCTCCGGCGCGCGCGACCGCAGCGACTGTTCATCGAGCCTTCCGGCCTGGGTCATCCCGCCAGCCTGTATCGACAACTCCAGGCACCGCCCTGGACCGGGGTGCTGACGCTGCAACCGCTGGTCTGGGTGGTGGATGCCGGGCAATTGCTTAAGGGCTTGCCTCTGCCGGATGCTCAGCACCAGGCACTGCAGCAGGCGGGTCTGGTCGTGCTCAACAAGAGCGAAGGGCTGGACCAGACGCTCTTGCCACCGCAGCTGGGCGACCGGCCGCTGTACTGGACGGAGGAGGGCCGGATCACGCTGGCTGAGCTGCCCTTGGCTACCGAGGAGTCCTCAAGCGCTTGCGAGTTACCCGAGCCCACGGCCGTTTCTTCGCCACAGGCGCTCGTGCTACCCCATCGCCCGCTGCGTTTCAGTCATACCCAGGAGGGGCATCACGCCGTCGGTTGGCGCTGGCATTCCCAGCACCGCTTCGACGGGCCTGCGCTGCTGGCTCTTCTGACCAGGCTCCCGGGCCTGCGCCGGCTGAAGGCGGTCCTGCAATTGCAGGACGGCTGGCAGGCTTACAACGGTCTGGCCGGGGAAGGTCGTTGGGAGCCAAGCCCATGGCGCCGTGACAATCGGCTGGAGCTGATCCTGGAGAAGATGCCGGATCTAGAGGCCCTCGAAAAAGCCCTGCGCGGGACCATTCGCGACATTTGAGGTTGCCAAATCTTTTCAGTTAATGATAATGATTATTAAATTTACTTCCTCTGCGTATCGCTCCCATGGCTCCGACATCTCTTGCCAAGCCTGAACCTCTCGTAGTTGCTGCGCGTTCTGACGGTGACGAGGTGGAATCCGTCCAGGGACCCGTCAGGGCCGCCCTGGCAGGTGACGTGGAACCGGTCGCAGGGGTCAATGCCAAGCGTAGCGAGCCCTCGGCCACCATCCTGTCGTTTCGGATGCCCGAGCGTAACGAAGAGATCCTGACGCCGGTGCTGACTCCGGTAGGTGCCGCTGAGCCGGGTGAGCAGCCACCGCGCGGCCGTGGCTGGGGCGCCGCCTCGGCATTGTCGCTGATCATGCACGCCAGCATGGCAGCAGCCCTGTTCTTCGTGGTCCAGGCCCCGCCGGAGCTGAAGATAGCCAAGGGCGACGAGCCCATGCAGGTGAGCTTCATCCAGCTGCCCAAGCCGGTACCCGAACCACCTGCACCCGCCCCGGCACCGCCAGCGCCGCCGCAACCCGAACCACCGCCGCCAGAACCGCCCAAGCCCGTGGAGCCGCCGAAACCGGTGGAGCCGCCCAAGCCGGTGGTGGAAAAGCCTAAACCCAAGCCGAAGCCCAAACCCAAGCCGGTCGAGCACAGCCAGCAGAAGCCATTGCCGAAAAAGGTCGAGCCCGCGCCGGAACCGGTCGCCCAGGCGGCGCCTTCTCCAGCGCCTGCTCCCGCGGCTACCGCACCTAGTCAGCCTGCACCTGCCGCTGCGCCTTCCGGTCCGCCAAAGACCGCGGGTCTACCCACGGGTAGCATCGATGACGCCGATATCCGGCCGATCAAGATGACACCGCCGGAGTATCCGGAAATGCTGCGCCGCCGCGGCGTGGGTGGCGAGGTCAGGGTGATGTTCACCGTGACCGCCGATGGTCGACTGGCCGATATCCAAGTGCTGGAAGCCTCCAACAAGCAACTGGAGCGCGCTGTGCTCGAGGTGCTGGGTGAATGGCGCTTCGCCCCGCGGGTCTCTGGTGGTCAGATCGTGCCGCGCAAGGCCACCAAGACCTTCAACTTCAAGATCCAGCGCCGCTAGGCCGCGGAGCCCCTGGGTTCCGCCTCATGCTCGCCAGGTCGTTCCAGACCCAGGTAGCGGAACATGCCATGGGCGATCTCGCGCTCGCCCATGATTACCTCATCCACCCCATTGGCCTCCAGATGACGGATCTCGTCATCGTGGTGCGCGCGGGCAAGGATGTGCAGATCGGGAGTCAGCTCGCGGGCACGGCGGGCGATCTCGGCGGCTTCGAAGCCGTTGGGTATCGCCAGCAGCAGGGCGCGTGCTTCCTTGAGCTTGGCCCGCGCCAGCACCTTGTCTTGGGTCGCATTGCCGAGGATTGCCTTGAAGCCCTGCTGGCGTAGCGCCGTGACATGCTCGGGCTCATCGGTGATCACGATCAGCGGCGGACCCTGGCGATCCAGGCGATCGCAGATGTAGCGACCTACCCGGCCATAGCCCACCAGGACCAGATGTCCACTGTGTTCGACGGGCTCGGGTTCGTCGTCCAGTTCCGGTGCATGCTTGCCCTTGGCGTTGACGAGCCGGCGACCTTCGCGGCGCTCTAGCCAGGGCTGCAGGCGATCGATGCCGTGGAACAGCAACGGATTGAGGATAATGGAGATGATGGCGGCAGCCAGGATGAGATCGTGCGCGCCCTGGTCGAGCAATTTCAGTGACAGGCCGAGGCTGGCGAGGATGAAGGAGAACTCGCCGATCTGCGCCAGGCTGGCGGCGATGGTCAGGGCCACACTCAGGGGGCGACGATAGGCCAGGACGATCAGCATCGCGGCGATGGATTTGCCAAAGACGATGACTGCGACCGTCGCCAGAATCGCCCAGGGCCGTTCCAGCAGGATTTCCGGATCGAACAGGCAGCCCACCGAAAAGAAGAACAGCACGGCGAAGGCTTCACGTAGCGGCAGCGAATTTTCCGCCGCATCGTGGCTGAGTTCGGATTCGTTGAGCACCACGCCAGCAAAGAAGGCGCCCAGGGCGAAGGACACCCCGAACAGCGAGGCCGAGCCATAGGCGATACCCATGGCGATGGCGAGGGTGGCCAGGGTGAAGAGTTCACGCGAACCGGTACGCACGACGCGGGCCAGTAGCCAGGGAATGGCTCGCCGACCCACCACCAGCATCAGGGCGATGAAGGCGCCCACCTTGAGGGCGGTAACACCCAGCTCCAGCCCCAGGCTTTGGCCCGGTTGCTCGCCACTGTCACCGCCCAGGGGGCCCGCCAGGGCCGGCAGGATCACCAGGGCCAGCACCATCAGCAGGTCTTCCACGATCAGCCAGCCCACGGCGATGCGTCCACGCCGGCTTTCTACCATCTGGCGCTCTTCCAGCGCCCGCAACAGCACCACGGTACTGGCCACCGACAGCGACAGACCGAACACCAGCCCGCTGCCCAGGCCCCAGCCCAGGAAATGACTCACGCCCATGCCCATGAGGGTGGCGGCGGCGATCTGGACGATCGCGCCGGGAATGGCGATGCGCTTGACTGCCAGCAGGTCCTTGATGGAGAAGTGCAGGCCCACACCGAACATCAGCAGGATGACACCGATTTCGGTCAGTTCCTTGGACAGCTCGGGATCGGCGACGAAGCCAGGGGTGAAGGGTCCCGCGACCACGCCGGCGAGCAGATAGCCGGCGATGGGCGGCAGGCGCAGGCGGGTAGCCAGGGTACCGAAGACGAAGGCCAGGACCAGGCCGATCGCCAGGGTCGATATCAGAGGGGTGTGATGGGACATGCTGGCTCCAAGGATTTGGATTGCCAGATCCTGGAGCCGCTGCCGTCGAACGACGGCGACCTAGCCGGCAAAACTCAAAAGGTTTCCTTGAGTGCCTGATAGCGCTCTTGAAGTTCCCGACGGATCTGCCGGCGCTGCTGTGCCTGCACACAGCGTCGCTTCTCGTCCGGGGTGACGGGCTGGAGCTGAGGCACTGGGCAGGATTTGCCGTTCTCGTCCACCGCCACCATGGTGAAGAAACAGCTGTTGGTGTGGCGCACCGAACGTTGCTGGATATTCTCGGTGATGACCTTGACGCCGATCTCCATGGAAGTGGTGCCGGTGTAGTTCACTGAGGCGAGAAAGGTCACCAGTTCGCCGACATGCACGGGCTCGCGAAAGATCACCTGATCCACCGACAGAGTCACCACATAGCGACCGGCATAGCGGCTGGCGCAGGCATAGGCGACCTCGTCGAGGTATTTGAGCAGGGCGCCACCGTGGACATTGCCGGAAAAGTTGGCCAGGTCCGGGGTCATCAGGATGGTCATGCTCAACTGGTGGTTGCCGGCTTCCATGGGCGAATCCTCGAGGGGAAATCCTGTAGACGGCGCCGCAGCGCCGTCTGTCACAGCCGTCAACGGCCGGCGGAGAGGCCGAAGTCGATGGGCAGGTCGGCGCCGGAGATGGCAGCCGCCTGGGGCTGGCAGAGGAAATAGACGAATTCGGCTACCTCCTCTGGCTGGATGAAGCGTGCGGTATCACCCTGGGGATAGCGGTTGAGCAGATTGCGCCGGTAGCCGGCCGGATCGCCGCTGCCATAGTGCGCCGCCTGGAAGTCCAGCATGGGGGTGTCGATGTCGCCAGGGGAAACGGCATTGACCCGCACGCCGTCCCGGGCCAACTCCACCGCCAAGTTTTGACTGAAGAAGCGGACCGCGGCCTTGGCCGCGCCATAGGCCGCTGCCCCGGCGATGGGCTGGCGGCCAGCACCGCTGGCGACGTTGATGATGACGCCGCGATTTTCCTTGAGGAAGGGGATGGCCGCCGAGCACATGAAGAAGGTGGCCTTGAGATTGACCGCCATCACCAGGTCGTAGTCTTCCTCGCTGAAGGTCTCCACCTCGCCTTCGCGCCAGATGCCGGCCGCATTGATTAGGGCGTCCAGGCGTCCGGTGCGAGCCATGACCTTGCTGACCAGGGAACGGCAGCCCTCGGCACTGGAAATATCGGCGGTCACACTGGAATCCAGGCCGACGATGCCGTTGAGTCCATGCAGGCCTTCGGCATCGCGGTCGGCTGCGGCGACGCGCCAGCGACTTTGGGCAAAGCGTTGCGCCAGGGCACGGCCGAGGCCGCCCGCGGCGCCGGTGATCAGGACGACGGGAGTGCTCATGACGCTTCCTCCGGAGTAATGGCCTTATCCAGACCCGCGTGAGGCGGGGTCGTTCAGTGGCGGCCCTGTCAGCTTTCCAGCCAGACGTCGCGCGCCCAGATCCAGACCGAATCCCAGGATTCGTCGGTCAGGTCGCCATCTTCCCACAACAGCACCTCGCCTTCCTGGCTGACGCAGTAGTAGCCGTCATCGCTGGCACAGAGAGGAATGTACTCGCGCGGCAGGCCTTCATCCCAGGCGGTCGCGGCCATTTCCGGCAGATAGGTATGGGACTGGGGATCGGTAACGGTCACCGGCTCGATGCGGCCATAGACCACGTCGCTGACGGTCAGCAGGAATTCACGGAATTCCGGCGGCAGGCTGATGAGCAGTTCTTCCTCGATTTCGACCAGCAGGTCTTCGTCGGGCAGTTCCAGGGGAACGGGAACGGGTTCGTTTTCTTCACGCAGGCGTTCGATGACGTCTTCCATAGCAGGCCTCTCTCGAAATGCGCACCGGATAGGGAAAAGAGGCGCGCAAGGTTAGCAGTTCAGTCCGGGATAACGGCAGCTTCCGTGCGGACTTGATAGCGGTTTCGCGAGAGGGTTCGCCTGGGACACCAATGAAAAAGCCCGGCTTAGAGCCGGGCTTTCGAGTAACGCGCGCTTATCAGGCGTTCTGACGGATACCCGCCAGCAGCCAGGGCTGGTTTTCACCAGCCATGCGCTCCATGCGCCAGCTTTCGCTGAACGGCTGGCCCTGGTCGAAACGCGATTCCTTGGACACACCGTTGAAGGTGATGGTGGCGATGGTCTTGCCCTGCAGATCCTCGACCCCATCCAGGTTAGCGTTCAAGTTCTCGATATAGGTGGACTGGAAGCCTTCACCCAGCGCAGCGCGCTCGTCACGCAGCCATTGCAGCATCTGCGGGGTAACGAACTCGGAGATCTTGTCCATCTCGTTGGCGTCCCAGTGTTGCTGCAGGCTCATGAAGTGGTCGCGACCGGCGGCCACGAAGCGCTCGGCATTGAACCAGCTCGGCACATTGATCACCGGTGCGGCACCGGCAGCGGCACCCCCGAACAGGCCACCGTTGGCGGGCTGATTGGGCATTTCGCGCTGCATGGGCGCATGGCCAGCAACGGCGGGCTGCGGACCGGCCTGCTGCTTGCGACGGGCGATCAGACGGAAGATCACGAAGGCGATGAGCGCCAGGATCAGGAAGTCGAAGAACTGGAAGCCTTCGAAGCCGTCACCCATGAACATGGAGGCCAGCAGGCCACCGGCGGCGATACCGGCCAGTGGGCCGAGCCAGCGCGAGGCGCCACTGGTACGGGCAGCAGCGGCGGCGCCAGCACCGGCGGCCGGTGCGGCCATGCCCGGCTGCTGTGTCGGTGCGGCCTGGCGGGTCTGGTGAATGGGCGCGGCGCCAGCGGACTTGCCGGCGCCCATGCGTTTGGCATTGGCATCCAGGCTGAGCGTGAGGCCCAGGCACAGGATCATGAAGAAGCTCATCAGGCGTTGCATGTGGTGTTCTCTCAGTGAAGAGTCTGGTGTTGGATACATCTTGCGCTGCCCGGTCAAGTACAGCCAGCGTGAATTGTTTCGGTATTTTGCCCTTTGCGCTCGCCGCCCAAGCGACCAACGTCGCTCCTGCGGACAGCGGAAAATCTCTAGCTACATCAATCTATTACAGATTTTTGCAAAATCCGTCACAAGAGTTTGCAGATGCTAGTCTTGGACTCCAGTCAGCGCAGGTGTCGGGAGATAACCCGGCCCGTCATAGGAGGGCCCGGCCGATGCATGCCTTAGCTTTCATCCAGGACATGGCGGTCATCATGCTGGTGGCCGGCGTGGTGACCATCCTGTTTCACCGCCTCAAGCAGCCCGTGGTCCTGGGTTACATCCTCGCCGGCTTCATCATCGGACCTCATACCCCGCCATTCGGTCTGATCCACGACGAAGAAAGCATCAAGACCCTCGCCGAGGTGGGGGTGATCTTCCTGATGTTCAGTCTTGGCCTTGAGTTTTCACTGCGCAAACTGTTCCGGGTAGGCGCCACTGCCTTCATCGCGGCCTTCCTGGAGATCAGCCTGATGCTCTGGCTGGGTTATCAGGTAGGCCAGATGTTCGGCTGGTCGCACATGGATTCGCTGTTCCTCGGCGCCATCCTGGCCATCTCCTCGACCACCATCATCGTCAAGGCACTCAACGAGCTGAAGATGAAGCACGAGCGCTTCGCCCAGCAGATCTTTGGCGTGCTGATCGTCGAGGACATCCTCGGCATCGGCATCATCGCGCTGCTGTCGGGGCTGGCGGTAAGCGGTTCGGTGGAACCGGGAGCTGTGGCCTCGACCCTGGGCAAGCTGAGTCTGTTCATGATCGTGGCGCTGGTGATCGGCATCCTGCTGGTGCCGCGGCTGCTGGCCTACGTGGCAAAGTTCGAAAGCAACGAGATGCTGCTGATCACGGTGCTAGGGCTGTGCTTCGGCTTCTGCCTGCTGGTCGCCAAGCTGGAATACAGTGTGGTACTGGGGGCCTTCCTGATCGGCGCCATCATGGCCGAGTCCCGTCAGTTGCTGAAGATCGAGACGCTGGTGGAGCCACTGCGCGACATGTTCAGCGCCATCTTCTTCGTCGCCATCGGCCTGCTGCTCGATCCCAAGGTGCTGGTCGAATACGCCTGGCCGATCACCGTGATCAGCGTCGCCGTGGTACTGGGCAAGATCCTCGCCTGCAGCCTGGGTACCCTGATCGCCGGCAATGATGGTCGTACCTCATTGCGAGTGGGCATGGGCCTGGCGCAGATCGGCGAGTTCTCCTTCATCATCGCCACCCTGGGCATCACCCTTGGCGTCACCAGTCATTTCCTCTATCCGGTGGCGGTCGCCGTATCGGCGGTCACTACGCTGCTTACGCCCTACCTGATCAAGGCCGCCGATCCGCTGGCGCTATGGATCGGGCGCTGGCTGCCGCAGCCCCTGCAGCGGGTACTGGGCATCTATGGCGAATGGTTGCGCAGCATCCAGCCACAGGGCGAGAAGGCGGTGTTGGCCGGGATGATGAGACGTATCCTGCTGCAGGTCGGCATCAACCTGTCGCTGGTGATCGCCATCTTCCTGGGCGGCGCCTATTTCGCCAACGGCCTGGCGGGTTGGCTTGGCACCTGGATTGCCGATCCCGACCTGCAGAAGGCCTGCATCTGGGGTGGGGCGCTGCTCTTGTCGCTGCCCTGCCTGATCGCCGCCTATCGCAAGCTCAAGGCCCTGGCCATGCTGATGGCCGAACTCAGCGTGCGGCAGAACCAGGCCGGGCGCTATACCCAGCCGGTGCGGCGTCTGGTCAGTGAGCTGATCCCGCTGTTGTCGCTGGCCGGCATCCTGGTGCTGCTAGCCGCCTTGAGCAGTAGCATCCTGCCCCGTGGTGAGCTGTTGCTGCTGATCGGCCTGGTCGCGGTGGTGGTGATCGCGGTGCTGTGGCGCTGGTTCATCCGCGTGCATTCGCGGCTGCAGATCGCCTTCATCGAGACTCTGGAGCAGGACAAGGGCGGACAGCATTAGGCCGCTTTTGCGCAATCCAGCCATTGCCGGCTGGGGATCGACGCGGCAGAATCGCTCTAAGTCGCCCGTTTGCATAAGCGGGTCGATGGCAAGGGAATGCACAATGCAGGAAATGGGCTTGGCCGCTTTCTGCCGTCCGGCAATCTCCCACTGGCGGTCAGGCCCGTTTCCTGCGCCCTTTCAGGGCCTCCAGGCGAGCAGCAGCACGCCACCGCCAATGGCCGCGATACCGCACCACTGGCGCAGGTCCAGGCGTTCGCCGAGCAGCGCCACGCCGAAGATTGCCACCAACACCACGCTCAACTTGTCCACCGGCGCCACCAGCGAAGCCGGTCCCAGCTTGAGCGCCCGGTAGTAGCACAGCCAGGACAGGCCAGTGGCCACCCCCGACAACAGCAGAAACAGATAGCTACGGCCGCTGATGCTGGCCAGCGATTGTGCCTGGCCGGTAGCCGTGACGATGGCAGCCAGCACCACGACCACCACCAGAGTCCGCAACAGGGTGGCGAAGTCTGCGTTGACCTGTTCCACGCCCAGCTTGCCGAAGATGGCGGTGAGGGCGGCGAAGGCCGCTGCCAGCAGCGCCCAGAACAGCCAGGACGCCGTCATGCCTAGAGCGGTTCGAGCTTGGCGTAGCTCACCATCAGCCACTTGCTGCCTTCGGACTTGAAGTTCACCTGCACCCGCGCATGGGCGCCGGAGCCCTCGTAGTTGAGGATGACGCCTTCGCCGAACAGGGCATGGCGCACCGGCTGACCGAGGCTGAAGGTGGTTTCCGGTACCGGTGCCTGGGCGAAGGGACTGGCCCGACTGCCAGCGAAGGGTTGCTTGACCGCGTTGGACAACCGCACCTCCTGGATCAGGCCATCCGGCACCTCGCGGACGAAGCGCGAGACCTTGTTGTAGGTCTCGCTGCCATAGAGGCGGCGGGTCTCCGCATAGCTCATCACCAGCCGGCGCATGGCGCGGGTGATGCCGACATAGGCCAGACGGCGTTCCTCTTCCAGACGGCCGGGCTCTTCCAGACTCATCTTGTGCGGGAACAGGCCTTCTTCCATGCCGGCCAGGAACACCAGGGGGAATTCCAGGCCCTTGGCGCTGTGCAGGGTCATGAGCTGGACGCTGTCTTCGTGGCTGTCGGCCTGGGTATCGCCGGATTCCAGGGCGGCATGGTCGAGGAAGGCCGCCAGGGGCGTCATCTCCTCGTCGCCGCTGAAATCGAAGGAGCGCGCGGCGCTGACCAGTTCCTCCAGGTTTTCCACCCGCGCCTGGCCCTTTTCGCCCTTCTCTTCCTTGTGGAAGGTGACCAGGCCGGTCTGCTCGATGATCTGCTGCACCAAGCTGTGCAGGGACAGGTCTTCGGCCTTCAGCGCCAGGGTGTCGACCAGTTCGACGAAGGCGTTGAGCGCCGAGGCGGCGCGACCGGATACGGCACGGGCACCGACCAGGTCGTGCAGCGCCTGCCACAGCGAGGTGTTCTGGGCGCGTGCGGCGGTGCGCAAGGCCTCCACGGTCTTTTCGCCGATGCCTCGCGGCGGCACGTTGATCACCCGCTCCAGGGCGGCATCGTCGTGACGGTGCTGGATCAGCCGCAGATAGGCCATGGCGTTCTTGATTTCGGCACGTTCGAAAAACTTCAGGCCGCCATAGATGCGATAGGGGATCTTTTCGCGCAACAGCGCTTCTTCCAGCACCCGTGACTGGGCGTTGGAGCGATAGAGGATGGCCATCTCGCGGCGGGTCGTGCCCTTCTTGAACTCGCTCTCGATGGTCTCGACGATGTAGCGCGCCTCGTCGTGCTCGTTGAAGCCGGCATAGAGGGTGATGGCATCGCCTTCGCCGGTATCTGTCCACAGCTCCTTGCCGAGACGACCGAAGTTGTGGGCGATCAGGCCGTTGGCGGCCTTGAGGATGGTGTCGGTGGAGCGATAGTTCTGCTCCAGCCGGATGATCTCCGCCGAGAAGTCCTCGTTGAACTGCTGGATGTTCTCGATCTTGGCACCGCGCCAGCCATAGATGGACTGATCATCGTCGCCCACCACCATGAGGCTGGCGCCATTCTGGGCAAGGTGTTTGAGCCAGGCGTACTGGACGGCGTTGGTGTCCTGGAATTCGTCCACCAGCAGGTGCTGGAAGCGCCGCTGGTAGTGTTCGAGCAGGCTGGGGTTGTTGCGCCAGAGATCCAGGGCGCGCAGCAGCAACTCGGAGAAATCGATCACCCCGGCACGGGCGCAGGCCGCCTCGTAGGCTTCGTAGATGCTGCGCATGGTGCTGAGGAAGAGATCACCAGCGGCCTGGATGTGCTGCGGCCTCAGGCCCTCGTCCTTCTGGCCATTGATGAACCACTGGGCTTGGCGCGCAGGCCAGCGCTGCTCATCGAGACCCAGCTCGCGGATCACCCGCTTGACGATGCGCTGCTGGTCGTCGCTGTCGAGGATCTGGAAATTCTGTGACAGCCCCGCTTCCTGCCAGTGCGCGCGCAGCAGGCGGTGAGCCAGGCCATGGAAGGTGCCTACCCACATGCCCTGCGGACTCATCCCCAGCAACTGCTCGATGCGGTGGCGCATCTCGGCGGCGGCCTTGTTGGTAAAGGTCACCGAGAGGATCGAGTGCGGCGAGGCGCGCTCGACCTGGATCAGCCAGGCGATGCGATGTACCAGCACCCGGGTCTTGCCCGAGCCGGCACCAGCCAGAACCAGTTGGCGACCCAGGGGCGCGGCCACGGCCTGGCGCTGGGCATCGTTGAGGGAATTGAGCAGCAGGGAGATGTCGTCATTCATCGCCGCATTCTACCGATGCGGCGAAAGGAGCGCCAAACCGGACGGATGGGAGGCGAAGCGGGTAGGGCGGGGAGCTGAGCCTCCAGCCGGCAGGGCCGGCCGAAGGCTGCAGGAAGACGATCGCGGTCGTGCGGCCGTGGCGTCAGGCGGCGATCGGCGAACGCCAGTCATCGGAACCGGAGGTACCGGAGACCTCGTGGGTCCAGACGATCTTGCGGTAGGTGAAGTAGACGTCTTCGAGGTGGGTGAAGTGCGCCATGCTCGGGTCCTGGCAATTGGGCATGCGCGACTGGACATCGACGATGATGGCGTCCTCCAGCTCGATGGTGAAGTAGTGCTCCTGGGTACCGGTGGCCGAGGTGCGGTACCACTCCAGACGGCACTTGCCCAGGCGCTCGCCAGAGGTGAGGGCGTTGAAGATCAGCGGCGAGGCCTTGTCGAAGACCTTGGTGATCATCAACGGCTTGTGCACGCGCTGGCCGGTGGGCTGGCCCGACTGGGGATCGCGGGGAATGATCACCTGATGATTGAAGGCCTGGACCAGGATCTGGTCTTCATGGCCTTCCTGAAAGATGTTGCCGACCGAGTCCTCGGTAAAGGTGCCGGCAGTGATCAGGCCTTGCTTGGTGCCTTCGAGGGACAGATACGCGGGGGTTGGCATGGTGCTCTCCTTGCCTGGTGATAGGGCTTCATGGCCCGGGTGCCAGGAGCTAACAAGGGCTGTGCCAGAAACGAAAAAATCCTTTCTGATCAGTGGTTTGAAAAACGACTACAAGGAGGGCGCCGCGACACTGTGCGGCAGTGCTCGAGAATCTGCGCAAGGCCTTGCGCAGAGCGGCGCAAAAGCTTTCCCGATTCAGGTAGTCGTTTGTTCAGACGACTACCAAGTGCCAGTACGCGGGTGAAAAAGACCGTGCTGAATCGTAATGACCAAGAGCCTTGCCGACCGTTATGTAGTATAAGTGCGACGCACTACATCCGCCTGCTAGACGAGATACGCCTGTGAACCTGATGCAACACATTGCTCAATCCCGCCACCTGCTGCGCAAGTCGGAGCTCAAGGTCGCCGAGCAGGTCATGGTCGATCCGGCTGCGGTCATGCACAGCTCCATGGCCGACCTTGCCCACAACGTCGGCGTGAGCGAGCCCACCATCGTGCGTTTCTGTCGGGCCATCGGCTGCGACGGCTTCCAGGATCTCAAGCTGCGCCTGGCCCAGAGCCTGGCGGCAGGGGCCAGTTTTGGCCAGTTCGCCATTCACGAGAACGATGCGGTGGAAGACTTCAGCCTGAAGATCTTCGATACCACTCTGCATACCCTCATGGACGTCCGTGAGCGACTGGACATGCGCGCGCTGGAGACGGCCATCGAGGCGATCGCCAAGGCCCAGCGGGTGATGTTCTACGGTTTCGGGGCCTCGGGCTCGGTGGCCAACGATGCCCAGCACAAGTTCTTTCGCCTGCAGCTCAGCGCCACCGCCTATTCCGATCCGCACATGCAGGCCATGTCGGCGGCGACCCTGACCTCTTCCGACGCCGCCATCTGCATCTCCCAGTCGGGGCGCTCCAAGGACCTGCTGATCACCGCCAATCTGGTGCGCGACAATGGCGCCGCCCTGATCACCATCTGCCCGGGGCAGACGCCGCTGGCCGATCTGTCCACGGTGAACATCGCCATCGACGTGCACGAAGACACCGACATTTATGTCCCGCTGACCTCGCGCATCGCTCACCTGGTGGTGATCGATGTCCTGGCCATGGGGGTGGCCATGTCCCGCGGTCCGGCGCTGGTGGAGCACCTCAAGAGCGTGAAGCGCAGCCTGCGTAGCCTGCGGCTGTCGTCGAAGTCGACCAAGCACAGCGACACTCAATAGTCGTCTTTCTGTCGCCAAACGGTCACCTGTTGAGGTGAAGCTGCCCATTCCGATCCCAGCCCGGAGGAATTGGCATGACCGCTCTCATCCAGGAATCCAGCGTTCGTCTCGACAGCAAGACTCGCAGAAAGCTACAGGATCAGCGGCGGATGAAATTCCGTCGCGCCATCGAAGCCCGCGCCGAAGAGCAGCGCCTGGCCGTGGAGCTCGATGAGCTGCTGTTTCTCAATCAGCTGCTGGACGAACGCCAGGCCCAGCGCCTGCAGCAGGCTCCAGGGCGATACCTAACGCATTGATCAGGCTGCGCTGGCCGCGCAGATAGTCGACGAAGGCCTGGGCCACCGGCGACAGCGGCTTGCCGCGTACCTGGACCACGCACCAGGAGCGTCGCAGCGGCAATTCGGCGACGTCCAGCTCGACCAGGCTGCCGGCGGCGAGATCGCTGCGAATGGCCTGGCGCGGCAGCAGGGCCAGACCCAGTCCGGCGCGGACCGCCTCGCGCTGCGCTTCGAAGGCGCCGATCTCCAGCTGTTCGGCGAAGTGCGCGCGCTTCTGCTTGAGATAGTCCTCGCAGGCCTGACGCGTGCCGGAGCCGACTTCGCGCACCAGCAGCGGATAGGCTGTCAGGTCACGCAGGCTCAGTCCCTGGCGACCCGCCAGGGCATGGCCTGGACGCGCGACAGCGACGATGGCGTTGTCCAGCAGGGGCAGGAAATCCAGGTCCGTACCGCTCGGTACCCCGGACATCAGTGCCACGTCTTCTCGATTTTCCGTCAGCCGCCGCAGCACCCGGGCATGGTTGCCCACGGTCAGGGCCAGGTCCACCTGGGGATGACTGCTGCGAAACTGGCTGAACAGGTGCGGCGCCAGGTACTGGGCACTGCTCTCCACCCCCAGGCGCAGCTGACCATGCAGGGCACCACGCAGGTTCGACAACTGCATGTCCAGGCTGCCCAGGCGGGCGAAGAGATCGCGACCGGTCTGGCGCAGCGCCTCGCCGGCTTCGGTGAGATAGAGGGTGCGATTGACGTAGTTGAACAGCGGTGCGCCCACCACCTCTTCGAGCTGGCGTACCTGCAGGCTCACCGCCGGCTGGGTCAGCGCCATGATATCGGCCGCGCGGCTATAGGAGCGGGCTTCGCAGACGGCTTCGAATACCTGCAGCTGGCGGAAGGTGAGCCGCATCAGCGGCTTGCGCATGGGCATCAGGCTCTATCCATAAGGGATGACTTATGGAGTATCCAACAATTATTTATTTTCCATAAGAGAGACCCTGGCGTAGCTTCGAGACACCGGCAATAACAAGCGGCTGCAGGCTGCAGCAGACAAGGAGCCAGGTGTGATCAAGAAGATACTTATCGCCAATCGAGGCGAGATCGCCGTGCGTATCGTACGGGCCTGCGCCGAGATGGGTATTCGCTCGGTGGCGGTCTATTCCGATGCCGATCGCCAAGCGCTCCACGTGAAACGTGCCGATGAAGCCCATGGCATCGGCAGCGATCCGCTCGAGGGTTATCTCAATCCGCGCAAGCTGGTGAACCTGGCCGTGGAGACCGGCTGCGATGCCCTCCATCCTGGCTATGGCTTCCTTTCCGAAAACGCCGAACTGGCGGAAATCTGCGCTCAGCGCGGTATTCGCTTCATCGGTCCGTCCGCCGAGGTCATCCGCCGCATGGGCGACAAGACCGAGGCGCGCCGCAGCATGATCGCCGCCGGGGTGCCCTGTACCCCGGGTACCGAGGGCAACGTGGCGGATATCGCCGAGGCGTTGCGCGAAGGTGATCGCCTTGGCTACCCGGTGATGCTCAAGGCCACGTCCGGTGGTGGCGGTCGCGGCATTCGTCGCTGCAATACCCGCGAGGAGCTGGAGCAGGCCTATCCGCGGGTGATCTCCGAGGCGACCAAGGCCTTCGGCTCGGCCGAGGTGTTTCTCGAGAAGTGCATCGTCAATCCCAAGCACATCGAGGCGCAGATCCTCGCCGACAGCCACGGCAACACCGTGCACCTGTTCGAGCGCGATTGCTCCATCCAGAGACGCAACCAGAAGCTGATCGAGATCGCGCCCAGCCCCCAGCTGACCCCCGAGCAGCGCGCCTACATCGGCGACCTGGCGGTACGCGCGGCCAAGGCGGTGGGCTACGAGAACGCCGGTACCGTGGAATTCCTGCTCGCCGAGGGCGAGGTGTATTTCATGGAGATGAACACCCGGGTGCAGGTCGAGCACACCATCACCGAGGAAATCACTGGCATCGACATCGTTCGCGAGCAGATCCGCATCGCCTCCGGCCTGCCGCTGTCCTTCGCTCAGGAAGACGTGCAGCACCGTGGCTTCGCCCTGCAGTTCCGCATCAACGCCGAAGACCCGAAGAACAACTTCCTGCCGAGCTTCGGCAAGATCACCCGCTACTACGCGCCAGGTGGGCCGGGGGTGCGTACCGACACCGCCATCTACACCGGCTACGTGATCCCGCCGTACTACGACTCCATGTGCCTGAAGCTGATCGTCTGGGCACTGACCTGGGAAGAGGCCATGGATCGCGGCCTCCGCGCCCTGGACGACATGCGCGTGCAGGGGGTGAAGACCACCGCGCCCTATTACGAGGCCATCCTGCGGGACCCTGAATTCCGCAGCGGGCGTTTCAACACCAGCTTCGTGGAAAGCCATCCGGAGCTGACCCAGTACTCGATCAAGCGCAACCCGACGCACCTGGCCATCGCCATCGCCGCCGCCATCGCCGCCCATGCCGGTCTGTAAGGACAGAACAATGAAAACCATCCAGATCACCGACACCATCCTGCGCGACGCCCACCAATCGCTCCTGGCGACCCGCATGCGCACCGAAGACATGCTGCCGATCTGCGCCAAGCTCGACCAGGTCGGCTACTGGTCGCTGGAAGTCTGGGGTGGCGCGACCTTCGACGCCTGCGTGCGCTTCCTCAAGGAAGACCCCTGGGAGCGCCTGCGCCAGTTGCGCCAGGCGCTGCCCAATACCCGGCTGCAGATGCTCCTGCGCGGGCAGAACCTGCTGGGCTACCGGCACTACAGCGACGACGTGGTCGAGGCCTTCGTCGAGCGCGCCGCGGCCAACGGCATCGACGTCTTCCGCATCTTCGACGCCATGAACGATGTGCGTAACCTGGAAACCGCCATCCGCGCGGTCAAGGCCAGCGGCAAGCACGCCCAGGGTACCCTCTGCTACACCACCAGCCCGGTGCACACCGTGAGCGCCTTCGTCGACCAGGCACGGCGCATGGCCGACCTGGGCGTGGATTCCATCGCCATCAAGGACATGGCTGGCCTGCTGACGCCCTATGCCACCGGCGAGCTGGTCAAGGCACTCAAGGAGGCCCTGACGCTGGATGTGGTGGTGCATTCCCACGACACCGCCGGGGTAGCCTCCATGTGCCAGCTCAAGGCGGTGGAAAATGGCGCCGATCGCATCGACACGGCGATCTCCAGCCTGGCGTGGGGCACCAGCCACCCAGGCACCGAATCCATGGTCGCGGCCCTGCGCGGCACGCCCTACGACACCGGCCTGAACCTGGAGCTGCTGCAGGAGATCGGCCTGTACTTCCATGCGGTACGCAAGAAGTACCACCAGTTCGAGAGTGAATTCACCGGGGTCGACACCCGGGTACAGGTCAACCAGGTGCCGGGCGGCATGATCTCCAACCTGGCCAACCAGCTGCGCGAGCAGGGCGCCCTCAATCGCATGAACGAGGTGCTGCAAGAGATCCCACGGGTACGCCAGGACCTGGGCTATCCGCCCCTGGTGACCCCGACCTCGCAGATCGTCGGCACCCAGGCCTTCTTCAACGTGTTGGCGGGTGAGCGCTACAAGACCATCACCAACGAGGTGAAGCTCTACCTGCAGGGCCGCTACGGCAAGGCGCCCGGAGCTATCTGCGAGCAGCTGCGCAAGCAAGCCATCGGCCAGGAAGAGGTCATCGAGGTACGCCCGGCCGATCTGCTCAGCCCCGAGTTGGCACGGTTGCGCGGCGAGATCGGCGACCTGGCCAAGAGCGAAGAGGACGTGATGACCTTCGCCATGTTCCCCGACATCGGACGCAAGTTCCTCGAGGAGCGTGCGGCCGGCACCCTGGTACCGGAAGCCCTGCTGCCCATGCCGTCGGCCGATGGCGTGGCGGCGGTCGGTGGTCAGGGTGTACCGACCGCCTTCAGCGTCGACGTACACGGTGAGACCTACCAGGTGGACATCACCGGTATCGGCCTCAAGAGCGAGGGCAAGCGGCACTTCTACCTCTCCATCGACGGCGTGCCGGAAGAGGTGGTGTTCGAAGCCAGCGGCGACTTCGTCGCCGAGGGCGGTCAGCGGCGGCGCCAGGCGGAGCGTCCGGGCGACGTCAGCACCACCATGCCAGGCAACATCGTCGAGGTGCTGGTCAAGGAAGGCGACCAGGTCAGGGCCGGGCAGGGTGTGCTGGTCACCGAAGCCATGAAGATGGAAACCGAGATCCAGGCACCCATCGCCGGTACCGTCATCGCGGTACGGGTGGCCAAGGGCGACCGGGTCAATCCGGGTGAAGTCTTGATTGAAATCGAAGGCTGAGATCACTTCGATTTCCCTCGGGGACCTGCGGGTCCCCTTTTTTATGGGCGGTTTCTATCCACTCGATTGATAAAAAGCACTAACGCCTTCCGATAGGGTCTGCTATTTAATATAGCCAAGGCTATAACGATCCCGGGAGGATTCGCGATGCTGAAAGATCTGAAAAGACGTGCTCTGCGTGGACTACTGGACAAGCTGCTCGACGGGCACGCCGAACGTCGCCCGCTGGAGACCCAGCCCGAGCGTTCGCACGGCGTCCTGGTGCAGGCCGCGCACTGATCTTCTACCTATCGAGCCAGGGCTGCTCGGCCCTACCGCGGCTTCTCGCGTGCGTTCTGGCGAGGCGCCTTCCCCTGTTCGTGTCGCTAACGAACGTCCTCATCCCAGGTTACAAAGTCTCGCTGCACGCTTGATAGGTTGTGCTATCTAATTTAGCCAAGGCTATAAACCACCGAGAGGCGGGCCGAATGCTAGAGAAGACGAGACGCTGGACCCTGGCGGGTCTGTTGGGACTGCTGCTGGGCAACGCTGCCCAGGCGGCGGAACCCTTCAAGGTGGTCACCACCTTCACGGTGATCGCCGACATGGCGCGCAATGTGGCGGGTGACGCTGCCCAGGTGGAATCCATCACCAAGCCCGGCGCCGAGATCCACAACTACCAGCCCACGCCAGGCGATCTGCTCAAGGTGCGTGACGCCCAGCTGGTGCTGTGGAACGGCCTGAATCTGGAAGTCTGGTTCGAGCGCTTCTTCGGCCGCATGAAAGACGTGCCCCGCGCGGTGGTCTCCCAGGGTATCGAGCCCATCGCCATCGCCCAGGGGCCCTATGCCGGCAAGCCCAACCCCCATGCCTGGATGTCACCCCAGGCGGCCTTGATCTATGTCGACAACATTCGCGATGCCCTGGTCGAGCACGATCCGGCCCAGGCCGACACCTACCGGCGTAATGCCGACGCCTACAAGGCGCGCATCACCGCTACCCTCGACCCCTTGCGCCAGCAATTGCAGGCGATTCCCGCCGAGCGCCGCTGGCTGGTATCGAGCGAAGGCGCCTTCAGCTATCTGGCGCGTGACCTGGGCTTGAAGGAGCTCTATCTCTGGCCGATCAATGCCGACCAGCAGGGCACGCCGCAGCAGGTGCGCCGGGTGATCGAGACGGTGCGCGCCGAGCGGATTCCGACGGTCTTCAGCGAGAGCACCGTTTCCGCCGCGCCGGCCGAGCAGGTGGCGCGGGAGAGCGGCGCCCGCTATGGCGGGGTGCTCTACGTGGATTCGCTGAGCGCCGCCGACGGCCCGGTGCCCACCTATCTCGACCTGTTGCGAGTGACCACCGAGACCCTGGTACAGGGGCTGGCGCCATGATTGCCCTCGACGGAGTCAGCGTGACCTATCGCAACGGCCACACCGCCCTGCGCGAAGCCAGCCTGACGGTGCCCAGCGGGTCCATCACCGCCCTGGTGGGGGTCAATGGCAGCGGCAAGTCCACCCTGTTCAAGGCGATCATGGGCTTTGTATCCCTGCGCGCCGGCCAGGTGCGGGTCGATGACCTGCCGGTGGCTCAGGCGCTCAAGCGCAATCTCGTCGCCTACGTGCCCCAGAGCGAAGACGTGGACTGGGACTTTCCGGTACGGGTGGAGGACGTGGTGCTCATGGGCCGCTACGGCCGGATGAATTTCCTGCGGCTGGCGCGCACGGCCGACCACCAGGCGGTCGACGCCGCCCTGGCGCGGGTGGGGCTGACCGAGCTGCGCAAGCGGCAGATCGGCGAACTCTCCGGCGGCCAGAAGAAGCGGGTCTTCCTCGCCCGCGCCCTGGCCCAGGACAGCCGGGTGATCCTCCTGGACGAACCCTTCACCGGGGTGGATGCCACCTCCGAGCGGGCCATCATCGAACTGCTCCAGGCCCTGCGCGCCGAGGGTCGCTCGATGCTGGTCTCGACCCATGACCTGGCCAGCATCGAACGCTTCTGCGACCGCACCGTGTTGCTCGACCGCACCGTGCTGGCCGAGGGGCCGACGGCCGAGGTCTTTACCCGCGAAAACCTGGAGCGCACCTTTGGCGGCGCCCTGCGCCTGTTCGAGAGCGACCGACCAGAGCCTTTGCGGCGGGAGCGCGCCTGATGGAAGGGCTGCTGGAGCCGCTGGCCTACGGCTACATGAGAAGCGCCCTGGGGGCGGCGGCGCTGGTGGGCGGACTGTGCGCCTTCCTTTCCGCCTACCTGATGCTCAAGGGCTGGTCGCTGATCGGCGATGCCCTGTCCCATGCCGTGGTGCCGGGCGTGGCCGGTGCCTATCTGCTCGGGCTGCCGCTGGCCCTGGGCGCCTTTCTCGCCGGCGGCGCGGCGGCTGGGGCCATGCTGGGGCTGCGGCAATACACCCGGCTGAAAGAAGACGTCATCATCGGTCTGATCTTCAGCGCCTTCTTTGGCGGCGGGCTGTTCCTGGTCTCGCTGGCGCCGGTGGCGGTGGACATCCAGACCATCGTCTTCGGCAACATCCTGGCCATCACCCCCGAGGCCAGTCGCCAGCTGCTGATCATCGCCGCCGTCTCCCTGCTGGTGCTGGTGCTCAAGTGGCGTGACCTCCTGCTGGTGTTCTTCGACGAGGGCCAGGCCCGCGCCTGTGGTCTCAATCCCACCGGCTACAAGCTGCTGTTCTTTACCCTGCTGGCGCTGAGTACGGTAGCGGCCATGCAGACGGTGGGCGCCTTTCTGGTCATCGCCCTGGTGGTGACGCCGGGGGCGACGGCCTATCTGCTCAGTGACCGCTTTTCGCGGGTGGTGCTGATCAGCGTGGCCATCGGTGTCGGCAGTGGCCTGCTGGGCACCTATCTCAGCTACTTCCTCGACGGCGCCACCGGTGGCTGCGTGGTGGTCCTGCAGACGCTGATCTTCCTGCTGGCCTTCGTCCTGGCACCCCGCCATGGTCTGCTGGCCAATCGGCGCCGGGCACGGCGGACCGCGGAGGCCAGCTGATGGACTGGTTGCGGCTGACCCTGGAAGTCGACTTCATGCGCCAGGCGCTGTTGATGGCCGTGCTGGTAGCAGTCCCGACGGCGCTGCTGTCGTGCTTTCTGGTGCTCAAGGGCTGGGCGCTGCTGGGCGACGCCATCGCCCATGCGGTGTTTCCCGGCCTGGTGCTGGCCTCGGCGCTGGGTGCGCCCCTGGTCGTCGGCGCCTTTGTCGCGGGCCTGGGCTGCGCCCTGGCGACCGGCTATCTCAAACGCCACAGCCGGGTGAAGCAGGACACCCTGATGGGCGTGGTCTTCTCCGGCATGTTTGGCCTGGGCCTGGTGCTGCATGCCAGGCTGCCCACCGAGCTGCACCTGGACCATATCCTGCTTGGCGATCTGCTGGGGGTGACCCCGGAGGCCTTCTGGCAGATGGCGGTGATCGCCGCCCTGGTGCTGCTGGCGCTGGCCTGTCGCTGGCGCGACCTGCTGGTGCTGGCTTTCGACGCGGCCCAGGCGCGGGCGCTGGGCCTGCGGGTGGATGTGCTGCACTACGGCCTGCTCGGACTCATCGCCCTGACCGTGGTCGGCGCGCTGCAGGCAGTGGGCATGGTACCGGTGGTGGCCTTGCTGATCGCCCCGGGTGCCACCGCCTTCCTGTTGACCCGCTCCTTTGGCTGGATGCTGCTGGTAGCCACGACGCTGGCGGTGCTGGCGGCCCTGGGCGGGGTACTCCTGAGCCTGGTCTGGGACAGCGCACCGGCACCGACCATGGTGGTACTGCTGACGGCCGGCTTCCTGCTGGCCCTGACATGGCGCCTGTGGCGGGATCGACGTCGTTCGGGCGACAAGGGCGTTCAAGTGGCCTGATGTAATCAGCTGACCGGCCCTGCCAGGCGTTTCCGGTCACGCTCGCCTTCCATCAGGAGAACTACAATGAAAACCGTCGCCCAGTTGCTTGCCCTCAAGACCCAGCAGGACGTCTACACCATCGCCCCGGACGCCTGGGTACTCGACGCCCTGCGGCTGATGGCGGAAAAGAACGTGGGGGCGCTGCCGGTGATGCGCGACGGCGAACTGGTGGGCATCGTCAGCGAGCGCGACTATGCACGCAAGGTGGCACTAGAGGGGCGCTCCTCCTATGCGACGCCGGTCAGCGAGATCATGACCGAGGCGGTCATCATCGTGCTGCCGCAGCAGACCGTAGGTGACTGCATGCAGATGATGACCGACCACCACCTGCGCCACCTGCCGGTCATGGGTAACGGCAAGCTGATCGGTCTGCTGTCCATCGGTGACCTGGTCAAGGCGACCACCGTGCAGCAGGCGGAGCTGATCCGCCATCTGGAGGGCTACATCCGCGGTGAGTAATGCCTCAGCTGGTATGTCCGGCGGTCACGGCCAGGGCGCTCCGCTGGCGCCCTGCGGCATCGAAGTTCTCTGCCGCCAGCCAGCGCCTGAAGCCGGCATCCACACCTGGCCACTCGTGATCCAGCAGGCTGAACCAGGCGGTGTCGCGGTTGCGGCCCTTGACCACCCGGTGCTGGCGAAACAGGCCTTCATGGCTGAAGCCCAGGCGCTCGGCGGCTCGCTTCGAGCGCGCATTGGCGTCATCGCACTTCCATTCCAGGCGGCGATAGCCCAGGGCGAAGGCCTCCTGCATCAGGAGGTAAAAGGCCTCGGTGGCCAGGGGTGTGCGCTGCAGACGTCCGCCAAAGGCGACATGGCCAATCTCGATGCTGCCATGTTCGGGGACGATACTCATCAGGCTGAGCTGACCCAGGGCACGTCCGTCCTGGGGATCCACCACGGCATAGAACAGCGGATCGCGACCCTCGGCGAGACCCGTCAGCCAGGTGGCGAAGGCGGCCTGCTCGGTGAAGGGCCCATAGGGTAGATAGTCCCACAGGGCCGGATCCTGGTCGTGCAGGGCCTGCCAGAGATCGGCACCGTGGCGCTTTGGATCCAGGGGTTCCAGGCGCACATGGTGGCCTTGCAGCAGGCGCGGCTGGGGCAGGCGGGCCGGGGTCCAGTCGAGGGTGGTCATGGCCTGTCTCCCAGCAGGTGGCGGTACTGGATGAAACCCGAGCGAGTGGCGATGCGATCATAGAGCTGGCGTCCCGCCTGGTTGGTTTCCTGGGTCAGCCAGTGCACCCGGTCGCAGCCATCCGCTTCGGCACGGGCATAGACATGCTCGATCAGGGCGCGGCCCAGGCCGCCGCCGCGATGGCCTTCGGCGACATAGAGATCCTGCAGGTAGCAGTAGTCGGTCTCGGTCCAGCAGGACGGGTGATAGATGAAATGCACCAGGCCCAGGGGCCGCTCGCCGTCCCAGGCCAGGGCGCCATGGACGGGTTCGCTCGGATCGAGCAGGCGCTGCCAGGTACGGGCGTAGGTGGTTTCCGGCAGCGTGGTCTCGTAGAAGGCTAGATAGGCCTGCCACATCTCATGCCAGGCGGCGTGATCGGCTTCGGTCAATGGGCGAATGGTCATGGGTGGCTCCGGGGGGCAAGAGGGGAGGTCATCAGGGCGGCCAAGGCTTGCGCGTCGTGATCGTTGCTGGCGGCCAGACCCTGGCGGACGCCTTCGCGATCGGTGCCGTTGCGATTCTGGCTAAGCTTGGCGATGCCCTGGAGGCTGTCGAGGGGCAGGCGCAGGCCGCGGATGGCGCGCAACATGCCCTGTATGAAGTCCGCTGGCGCATCCGCGACCTGCCAGGGTTGTGCTCGCCCGGCCTCATGGCGGTCGGTCAAGCGCTCCAGCAGGGTCAGCAGGCGCTCAGGGTCGTCGAATACCTCGACGCTGCCACGGGCGTGCACCGCCTGGTAGTTCCAGGTCGGCACTACTCGGCCATGCTCGGCCTTGCCGGGATAGAAGGCCGGGCTGACATAGGCCTGGGGACCCTGGAACACCGCCAGTACCTGCCCCGCCGCGACGAGTGCCTGGGCCTGGGGATTGCTGCGCACCAGATGGCCGTAGAGGGTGCCATGGGGGCCCTCGTCGGGGTCCAGCCAGAGCGGCAGATGGCTTATCAGGGGACCGGATGAGGTCTGACTGATCAGCAGCGCCAGGGCGTGATCCCGCAGGTGCTGGTGCAGCCTGGGCAGGTCATCGAAACAGAAGGCGGGGTTGGGGTACATGGCAAGGCTCCAGCAACGTCTCGCCATGCTAAGGTCGACTTTGGCTCCCTGTAAGAGCCAATTCCTGCAACTTTCAGGGTGCCAATCCATGCTGGGATTCGATCCGTCGGGGCTGTTGCTGGAGCCCGGACAGGGCTTGGCGCGCCAGCTTTACCAGGGCCTGCGGGGGCGGATCCTGACTGGTGAGCTGGCCGCCGGGGTGCGCCTGCCGGCCAGTCGCGAACTGGCGCGGCTGCTGGGCGTGTCGCGCAATACCGTAACCGCGGCCTACGAGCAGCTGCTGGCCGAGGGCTTTCTCGACAGCCGCCCGGGCGACGGTACCTATGTCGTGCCCGTGACCCAGGCCCTGACCGCTCCCGATGCCACGGTCAGGGCCACGCCTGCGCCTCCAGCCAGCGTGCCACCCGGCGCGCCGTGCGCCTTTCGCGTCGGTCTGCCTGCGGTGGATCTGTTTCCCTTCGCCACCTGGGCGCGGCTGCAGCAGCGTTTCTGGCGCCAGCCCGAGCCGGCCCTGCTCGGCTATCGCGAACCCGGCGGCGAACTACGCCTGCGGCGCTTGCTGAGCGCCTACCTGCGCCAGGCGCGGGGCCTGGTCTGCGCACCCGAGCAGATCCTCATCACCAGCGGCGCCCAGCAGGCCATCGAACTCTGCGCCCGGTTGCTGCTGGCGCCCGGAGCCCGGGCGGCCATGGAGGATCCCGGCTATCGCGCCGCGGGCCTGGCCTTGCAGAGTGGCGGGGCGCGATTGCAGGGAGTCGCGGTGGATGGGGCCGGGCTGGTGGTGGAGCAGTTGGCAGGGCTGCCGGACTGCCGGCTGGTCTATGTCACCCCGTCGCACCAGTATCCCACCGGCGCGGTACTGTCCCTGCCGCGCCGCCTGGCGCTGCTGGACTGGGCGCAGCAGGCCGACGGCTGGATCGTCGAGGACGACTACGACGGCGAATACCGCTACCAGGGCGCGCCCCTGGCACCCCTGGCCGCGCTGGATCGTCACGGCCGGGTGCTCTATGTCGGCACCTTTTCCAAGATCGCCTTTCCCGGCCTGCGCCTGGGCTATCTGGTGGCCCCGCCCGCGCTGGTGCCGGCGCTGCTGGAGCTGCAACGGGCCGGCATCCGCCATCTCGACAGCGCCACCCAGACGGTCATGGCCGACTTCATCGAACAGGGCCATTTCCAGCGCCACATCCGGCGCATGAGACGAGCCGCGCGTAGCCGCCGCGATGCCCTGCTGGCCGGCTGGCCCGAAGTCGCCGGCTGCGCCACGCCGGGCGTGCCGGTGGCTGGCCTGCACCTGTGCCTGCCGGTCGCCAGCCTCACCCGCGAAGCCGAGCTGGTGGCCCGGGCCGCCGCGGTCGGGGTAGAGCTCAATGCCCTGTCGCGTTACTGGCTGCCCGAAGGCTCGACCCCGCCCGACGCCCGCGCCGGACTGGTGCTGGGCTTCGCGGCGGTGCCGGAGGCGCAGATAGAGCAGGCGCTGGACAGGCTGCGGGGGGCCTGGACCTGAGCGCTGCCGTCAGAGGCTTTTCGACTCCAGGTTGAGGCGGTCCAGCAGACCGGCGGCGCCAGCGGGATCCAGGGCCGCGGTCAGCGCGACTTCCAGGGTGTCGCTCAGACGCACGCGTTCCTTGGGCGCAAGGCTTACCCGCAGACCGTCTTCTTCGCCAGAGGCCAGATCGACCAGACCCTTGCAGAAATCCTTGCCGCGCGTGCCCAGGTTCTGGAAGTCCTGCAGGCAGTCATCGCGCTGCTGCTGGTGCGCGGCGGCCAGGGCCCGGTCACGCTGCTTGTCGAAGTCGCCCGCGGTAGGGTCGAGCGGCAGATAGCGACGGGTCAGGGCCAGGCTGCGCTTGAAGTAGCCCTGATCCGTGACATCCACCCGCAAGCCCTTGAGCTCGGCGCGTTGCGCGCTCTGCTGCAGCTTGCCCAGTATGCCGAAGGATGACAGCAGACCGCGCTGGCCAACCTGCTGGCCATTGTCGGCCATATCACTCAGGTCTTCGGCCAGGCGGCGGACCTGAGCCAGTGACAGGCTCGCATCCACGTCCAGCAGCTCCGGCAGGTCCAGGGTCAGGCCGATGTCCGCCAGCTCATCCTCGACGTTCCATTTCAACCGGCCGGAAAAGGGCGCCAGTTCTGCACGTCCGCTGGCGAGCAGCAGACCGCCAACCAGGGGCAGGTGCAGCGCCGTCGAGCGCCCCTTGGCGTCGGGCGGAAAAGCCACACCTTCGAACTGGACATCGGCCCGGCGGTGGGCGGGTTCGTCCTTGAGGTCGGAGAGGGTCAGCTGGGCGATGCTCGGACCATCGCTGATGCGCACCTCGTGCAGCTTGATCGTGCCGCCCAGCGGTGAGGAGGACAGCGACTGCCAGCTGATCTTGTCCTGCAGACGGTGTTCGAACAGCCAGTCGCGCAGACGTCCATCAGCGACATGAGCGGCGTAGGCCTTGAGACCGAAATAGCCCCCGACCACCACGACCAGTGCCGCACCGGCCAAGAGTTTGACGTTGAGAGTCCGTTTCATCAGAAGCGCTCCTCGCCGAGACCGGCATCCTTGAGCTGTTGGCGGGCCGCCTCGGGGGTCCAGGCGGGGTCCTCGAATTGCACCCGTGCCAGCGCCAAGGGATCGCGCAGGTCGCTGCAGCCTTCGCTGGTACAGGGCTGCACGACCTTGGCCGTCAGGTGCGTCAGGGGCAGGTCGTCGGCGTCACGCGCCTTCGGATCGAGCTGCAGGGTGCCGCTCAGGACATACCAGCCGGTCTTGGCCGGGATGCCGGCCGGTACCTGCGCCTGGATCGGATAGGGATAGTCGAGGGTCCAGCCGTCGCTATTCGTCCTGGTGACCCTGGCGATCAGGCGTACCGGTCGGGTCTCGCCGCCGACCAGGGCGGCATAGCCACCACCGCCGCCTGAGGTATAGCGCACGTCGTTGACCTGGCGAGCCAGCAGCGCCTGTGGATTGCTGCGCGCTTCCTGGGTCAGGCGCTCGTAGGTGGCGAGTTGATCACGGGCACGGAACGCCTGTTGCATCCGTGCCTGCAGGGCTTCGCGCTCACGCTCGCGTGCGGCCTGCTCGCGTTGGCGTGCCTGCTTCTCATCCCACATGAACAGGTAGTTGGTGGCCTGCTCGGGACTGAACTGCCAGGCCTTGCTGCGCCAGTTGCGGTCGACATTGACGCGATACAGCCAGAAGTCCTGGCTGGATTCGTCGCTGTTCCAGGGGCGGGGAAAGATACCCTTGGTGAAGTCGCGCACGGCCAGGAAGGTGAAGTGCGGGACCATCGTACCCAGCGCGTCGAGCTGTTGCTGTGTCTTGGCGATGATGGGGCGGATCTGGTCGAGCTGACGGAATTGTTCGCTGTTGCCGGTCACGAACAGTACATCCGGACTGCTGATCGACCACTGGCCGCGATAGCTGTAGCCGAGACGCAGCAGGCTGTAGCTGGCAGTCACCGGATCGCTGGCCAGCAGGAATAGAGCTTGCTTCTGGCTATCGAAGCCGACAAAGCGCAGCGGCGGCAAGGGCTTGTCCAGCGGCAGACCATTGAGGAAGAAACCCTTCCAGCGCTGCAATTGCTTGCCATCGCTCCGCTCCAAGGCGAGTTCACCCTCGCCCTGGGCCAGGCCGTTCTCGCAACGGATACCGCTGGAGCGAACCTGCAGGTAGCGGCTGTCTTCCTCGGCCTTGAAGGGGACGCGGAAGGCACAGCCCTGGCTGTCCTTGAGGGTGGTGATGAAGTCGCTCTTGGCCAGTTCGGCTTCGCCATCGCCCGGGCGCCAGCCGGCGACATCGAAATCGGTGGCGATCTGACCGGCAGGCTCCTTGGCTGCCACAGGTGCAGGTGCAGGTGCAGGTGCAGGTGCAGGCTCGACCTTGGCCGGCGCGGCCGGTGCCGATTCGGCGACCGGGGCCGGCGGAGCTGCGGGTGCCGGTGCCTCTGGGACTACCGGGGGAGTGGCGGGCCTGGCAGTCTCAGGCGCCGCAGCAGCGGGCGCCTTGGGCGGTTCGACAGGGGCAGGGGCAGGAGCTGCGACGACGGCAGCCGAATTCTGTACCTGCGCCGCCCAGGCCGTGGCCTTGGTAGCCGTTCCGTTCAGCCGGGCGTCAGTGTTACCGGTCGCCGTCCAGGTCAGGCGCTCGGCCTGGTCGCACTGTTTGCCGAGCAAAGCGCCAATCTTGGGCATCAAGCGTTCGACAGCCGCAGCCTCGGCAGCCTTGCCATAGACGAAGCGCAGCGCCAAGTCGGGCGCGCACCAGGCCGCCGCCGCGTGATCGACGAAGACCTCGACCTCTTCGGCCTTGGAGTAGGCGAGGCGGGTGCTTTCAGCCTGGGCAGCCGTGGCCGTGGCCAGCAGCGTCAGGGCCAGCAGGGTGGGTTTCATGGTCATCCTTCCTTAGATCAGTTCCCAGGCACCGTCAGCGGCCTGGCAGGCCTTGGTGGTCTGCTGATCCTGCTGGCCGCCCTGGCTGAGGCTGTAGTTCAGGGTACGGCAGGTGGTCTTGGCGGCGACCTTGTCCTGCACCGGCGCGGCATCGAGATCGGCCGCATCGAGGTCCACGCCCTGCTGCTTGGCGCTGGCCACGTCCAGGGTGTCCAGATCCACCGCAGGCGCTGGTTGGGCCTTGGTCTTGCCTGCCGTCGCCACGGAGGTAGTGGTCGCCGGAGCTACCAATGGCGCATAGACGTAGCCGATGGTCACGCCCTTGCGGCCCACCGCGATCCAGTCGTTGCCGGTACGGCCCAAGGCGGTGAAGCGCGTACCCGTAGGCAGCCCGCCGACCTTGTCGGCACTGTCATTGGGTGCCGCGCGCAGGTTGGCCGACTTGATCGACTGATAGGGCTTGTTGAGCAGGGTCAGCTGCTCGACCTTCTGCACCTTGGGCGTGCGCTTGACCGCTACCTGGCGGGCTTCGGTCTCGGTTGCCACCGGCACGATGCGGGCCGTAGCGCCGCTGTGGTCGGAGGTCCATGTCGTCACCTGACCATCCTGGGCGTGCTCCAGTGCCTTTTGTGTCTGCACGGCCAGGGCCTCGCGATCACGCTGGTCGAGTTTGGCGCCCAGGGTCTTGCCCAGGGCGCCACCGGCGAGGGCGCCGGCCAGCATGGCGGCGGTACGGCCACTGCCACCACCGATCTGGCTGCCGATGAGGATGCCGGCCGCGGCACCAACGACGGTGCCGACGTTTTCCTGGTTGAGCCATTCGTTCTGCGACATGTTGGAGCAGCCGGTGACGGCGAGGCTGCCACCGAGGCAGAGAACGGCAAGGCGATGACGAGGCTTCATAACGAGTCCTTTCCGAAGCGAAAATTTAGGAGGAGGGAATGGTAGAGGCTTGCTCCAGAGATGTTGTGACCTGATTCACTGAAAGCGGGTTTGGTATCAAAGGGCTAGCATGGCCTAGAAGGCGCAGCGAAAGGCTCTAACGCCCCCGATACGCCTTCCCGTAATGCCGCTCCAGGCGCGACTGCATGAACTCCATGGCCAGGGACATCAGCCAGTAGAGCACTGCGGCGGTGGTGAGCATTTCCAGATAGCGATAGCTGGAGCGGCCATAGGACTGGGCGAGGAACATCACCTCCCAGACACCCATCACCGAGACCAGGGAGGAGTCCTTGAGCATGGAGATGAACTGGCTGGTGGTCGGCGGGATGATGCTGCGCATGGCCTGGGGCAGGGTGACGCGCCAGAAGATCACCCGGGGCGACAGACCCAGGGCCAGGGCCGCCTCGCGCTGACCGGCGGGAACGCCAAGCAGACCGGCGCGAAAGATCTCGCTCAGGTAGGCGCCATAGTTCAGTGACAGGGCGAGGATGCCGGCGCTGATGGCGCCGGGCACCACGCCGATCTGCGGCAGGCCCAGGTAGATCAGCAGGATCTGGATCAGCAGCGGGGTGCCGCGAAAGAAGGAGGCGTAGAAGGTCGCCACGCCATAGGCCAGGGCGCTGGACGACAGCCGCGCCAGGGCCGCGGCGAAGCCTAGCAGCACCGACACCAGGATGGAGCTGAGGCTGAGGAACAGCGTCAGGGCCGCACCTTGCAGGAAGCCGTTGGGGCCCAGGCGCCAGCCCACCAGATTGGGCAGGCGCGGCCAGACGGTGGCGAATTTCAGGTCGAAACCGAGCACGAAGAACACGCCCCCGGCCAGCAGCGCCAGCCAGGTCAGCCAGACACGGGTACGAAAGCTCAGCAGCGGACGCGATTCGACCGGGGGCGGTAACTGGCTCATTGGCTGATGTCGGCACCGATCCACTTGTCGGAGATCCGCTTCAGGGTGCCATCCTGGCGCAGTCCCTCGATGATCTCGTGCAGCTTGGCGGCGAATTCCGGGTCACCCTTCTCGATGGCCACGGCATTGGGCTCGGCATAGAGGGGCGCGCCGGCCAGCTTGAACTTGCTGTCCTGGGCCAGGCGCGGCTGGGCGGTCACCAGGTTGGTCAGCACCGCGTCCAGGCGTTTGCCGGCGCCCAGGCCCAGGTCCTGGAAGGCGACGTTGTCGTCGGGGAAGGGCACCACCTGCACCTGGTCGAAGGGGTAGCTCAGCGGCTGGTCTTCCTGGCCTTCGATCGTCAGGTCCTTGTTCAGATAGCTCTCGTAGGAAGAGGCGCTGGTGACGCCGACCTTTTTGCCGGAGAGGTCCTTGGCGCCGTGGATGCGGTCGTCACCGGCGTTGACCACGATCACTGCCGGCGAGGCGTAGTAGTCGACCGGGAAGTCGAACACCTTGGCGCGCGCCTGGCTGGGTGTCATGGAGCAGATGCAGACGTCGTAGCGACCGCTCCAGCGGCCGGCGGCGATCACGTCCCACGAGGGGGTTTCCAGGCGCAGCTTGACGCCCAGCTTGTCGGCCACCGCCTTGGCCACGTCGACGTCGAAGCCTTCCAGTTGGTTCTGGGCATTGAGTTGGGAGAACGGCGGATAGCTCTCCATGAGCACATTGACCAGCTCGCCCTTGGCCTTGATACGGTCCAGGGTAGCGCCGGCCGAGGCCGAGGTGGCGACCAGCGCCAGGGTCAGGCCGAGGGCCGATAGCAGAGCGGTTCTCATGGGGGCGTCCTTTGCAAAGGGAAAGAGGGCCTGGTATTAGAGAGATATGAGAACCGATATTGAACTCTGTTTTGGTTATAAGGAAAAGTGAAATAGCTATATGGCCAACATGAATCTTGTTCTTCTCGATGGTGGCATGGGGCGCGAACTGCAGCGACGCGGTGCGCCTTTTCGCCAGCCGGAATGGTCGGCCCTGGCGCTGAGCGAGGCGCCGGAGCAGGTGGAAGCGGTACACCGCGCCTATATCGAGGCGGGCGCCCAGGTGATCACCAGCAACAGCTATGCGGTGGTGCCCTTCCATATCGGTGAGGCGCGCTTCGCCGCCGAAGGCGAGGCCCTGGCGGCACGAGCCGGCCAGCTGGCGCGGCAGGCGGTGGTGGCCAGTGGTCAGCCGGTGCGGGTGGCGGGTTCGCTGCCGCCGCTGTTCGGCTCCTATCGCCCCGATCTGTTCGAGCCGGCGCGGGTGGACGAGGTGCTGCAGCCGCTGATTCGCGGACTGGCGCCCCATGTCGATCTCTGGCTGGCGGAGACCCAGAGCTCCCTGGCCGAGGTGCGCGCCATCGCCGCCGGGCTGCCGGATGACGGCAAGCCGCTGTGGCTGTCCTTTACCCTGAAGGACGAAGACGTCGACGAGGTACCGCGCCTGAGATCCGGCGAGCCGGTGGCCGAGGCGGCGCAATTGGCCGTGGAGCTGGGCGCCGGAGCGCTGCTGTTCAATTGCAGCCAGCCCGAGGTGATGGCCGCGGCGCTGGATACCGCGCGGGCGACGTTCGCCACGGCGGGTGTCGAGATTCCCTTCGGCGCCTATGCCAATGCCTTTCCACCCCAGCCGGAAGAGGCTACCGCCAATGACGGCCTCGACCCCCTGCGCCCGGACCTGGACCCGCCCGGCTACCTGAGCTTCGCCCAGGACTGGCAGGCACGCGGGGCGAGCCTGATCGGCGGCTGCTGCGGCATCGGCCCGGAACACATCGCCGTGCTCGACCAGCGACTGCGCGGCTGACGCCCGCGTTCAGTCAGTAAAAAAGCGGACCGCGCCCCGAGCGCTGTCCGCTTTTTTCTTGCTGCAAGGTGCCATTCAAATCTGCGCCTGGCCGCCGTCGGCGAACAGCTCGGCGCCGTTGACGAAGCTGGAGTCGCTGGAAGCCAGGAACAGGGCGACCTTGGCGATCTCTTCCGGCTCGCCGACGCGGCCTAGGGGGATCTGGGTGGCCAGGTGGTCCAGCAGGCCCTGCTGCTGGGCGGCATCTGGCCCGGCCAGTTCCACCAGGCCCGGGGTGCGAGTCGCGCCCGGACTCAGGGTATTGATACGAATGCCGCGCCCCTGCAGCTCCAGGATCCAGTTGCGGGCGAAGGCGCGCACGGCAGCCTTGGAGGCGCCATAGACGCTGAAGGCCGGGGTGCCGGTAGTGGCGGCGGTGGAGCCGGCCAGGATCACCGAGGCATGGTCCGCCAGCAGCGGCAGGGCCTTCTGCACGGTAAACAGTACTCCCTTCACGTTGCGATCGAAGGTGTCGTCGTAGTGGGCTTCGGTCACCTCGGCGAGCGGCAGCATGCTGCCACCCCCGGCGTTGACGTAGAGCACATCGAGGCGTCCGTGCTCACGGCGGATGCGCTCATAGAGGGCATCGAGCTGGTCCAGACGCGAGGAGTCCACGGCGATGCCGGTGGCGTTGCCGACCTCGGCGACCGCGGCATCCAGTTCCGCCTGCCGCCGGCCGGTGAGAATGACGTGGGCGCCCTGCTGGGCGAAGAGTTTGGCGGCGGCCAGGCCAATGCCGCTGGTGGCACCGGTGACGAGGGCGATCTTGTCTGCGAGCTTGAGAGTCATGCTGAATCTCCAAAAGGTTGTGATCAGGTGGAGTCAGCCTATCGACCAGGTCTGCTTTGCAAAATAGAATGATTGGAAAGTCATCGTTGCAGGAATGAAATGAAAAGATTGCCGGATTTCGAAGGCCTGGCGATGTTCGCCAAGGTCGCCGAGGAGGGCTCCTTCGCCGCCGCGGCGCGGGTATTGGGGGTGTCGGTGGCCACGGTGTCGCGAGCGGTGACGCGCCTGGAAGAGCGCCTGGGCGGACGGCTGTTCAATCGCACCTCGCGGCAGCTGGCGCTGACCGAATTCGGCCACGAGCTGGCCGCCCAGGCCGGCGATCTCTACCGGCAGGCGGAGGCGACCGAAAGCGCCGCCCAGGCACGCGCCGTGCAGCCGCGCGGCCAGGTGCGGCTGGCGGTGCCCATGGCCTTCGGCCTGCGCTGGGTCGCGCCGCTGCTGCCTGAGCTGCTGCGTCGCTATCCCCAGCTCACGGTGGATCTGCACCTGTCCGATGCCACCGTGGATCTGGTGGCGGAGGGCTTCGATGCCGCCCTGCGCATCGCCGCCTTGCCCGACTCCTCGCTGGTCGCCCGGCGTCTCTGCGCGGTCAGTCAGCGGCTGGTGGCGGCGCCAGCCTATGTCGAGCGCCACGGTCGCCCAAGACATCCGCAGGAGCTGACCGAACATGCCTGCCTGAGCTACGCCTACCGGGCGCGCAGCCAGGTGTGGCGCTTCACCCAGGACGATGGCCGCGAGGAAAGCGTGCTGCCCCGCGGCCCCCTGCGCGTCACCAATTCCGAGGCCCTGCTGCCGGTCCTGCTGGAAGGCATGGCCATCGCCGAGTTGCCGGAATTCATCGCCAACGACTACCTGGCCGATGGCCGGCTGGTGCATTTGCTACCGGACTGGCACCTGACCCGTGGCGGCCTCTATTTCGTGACGCCCTCGGCGCGCAGCCGGCCCACCAAGATTCAGGTCCTGCTCGACTTCTTCGTCGAGCACCTGAGCGCTCCGGAATGGCAGCGGGGCAGTTAGCACCCCTCCGTGTCGGCTTCGTGACATCCCGCAACATCCGCCTTTCGCCACGCAAGGCTGGCGAAAGGTTGAACTCATAGGATCCGTTCAAGACCCGCCTCCGTGAGCGGGTGCCGTCCTACAAAAATAACCAGGATCCTTGCCATGCCGTACCTGTCCCTCCAGGCGTCCCCGCACGCCCGTCTCCCCTGGATTTTCGCCCTTACCGCGCCGCTGCGCCGCGGCTGAACCTTCCTTTTCTTCGCGAAAATTCAGAGGTATTCCCATGCTGACTTTCCTCGGCTTCGCCATGGTCATGACCTTCATGTACCTGATCATGACCAAGCGCCTGTCTCCGCTGATCGCCCTGACCATGGTGCCGATCGCCTTCGCCGTGCTGGCCTGGGCGCTGTCCAGCGAATTCGCCAGCCTCGGCAGCGTCAAGCTCGACGCCCTCGGCCCGATGATGCTCGACGGCATCCGCAAGCTGGCGCCCACCGGCGTGATGCTGCTGTTCGCGATCCTCTACTTCGCCGTGATGATCGACACCGGTCTGTTCGACCCGGCGGTGCGCTGGATCCTCAAGCTGGTCAAGGGCGATCCGCTCAAGGTGGCCATGGGCACCGTCTTCCTGACCCTGGTGGTCTCCCTGGACGGTGACGGCTCGACCACCTACATGATCTGCGTGGCGGCCATGTTCCCGCTGTACAAGCGCCTGGGCATGAATCCGCTGATCATGACCTGCCTGATGCTGCTCTCCAGTGGCGTGATGAACCTGACCCCCTGGGGCGGTCCGACCGCCCGCGCCGCCAGTGCCCTGCACGTGGATCCGGCCGACGTCTTCGTGCCCATGATCGCGCCCATGCTGCTGGCGATCGCCTGGCTGTTCTTCCTCGCCTACCTCTATGGCCGCAGCGAGCGCGCGCGCCTGGGCATCCTGCAGATCGGCGAGACCGAAGGCGCCGACGTCACCGTCTCCCAGTGCGCCGAGGCCCGCCGCCCGCACCTGCGCTGGTTCAACGGCCTGCTTACCCTGGCGCTGATGGCCGCGCTGATCGTTGGCGTGCTGCCGATGCCGGTGCTGTTCATGATCGCCTTCGGCATCGCCATGACCGTCAACTACCGTTGCCTGAACATGCAGAAGCAGCGTATCGCCGCCCATGCCGAAAACGTCCTGGCGGTGGTCTCGCTGATCTTCGCCGCGGGCATCTTCACCGGCATCCTCTCGGGTACCGGTATGGTCGACGCCATGTCCAAGGGCCTGCTGGCGATAATCCCGGACGCCCTGGGTCCGTACATGGCGGTGATCACCGCCCTGGTCAGCCTGCCGTTCACCTTCTTCATCTCCAACGACGCCTTCTACTTCGGCGTGCTGCCGGTGCTGGCCGAGGCCGCCGCGGCCTATGGCATCAGTCCGGTGGAGATCGCTCGGGCCTCCATCGTCGGTCAGCCCGTGCACCTGCTCAGCCCCCTGGTGCCCTCGACCTACCTGCTGGTGGGCCTGGCCAAGGTGGAGTTCGGCGACCACCAGCGCTTCACCCTGAAATGGGCCACCGTGACCTGCATGTTCCTGCTGGGCGGTGCTTTGTTACTGGGTGTGTTTCCGCTGTACAGCCGCTAGAGTTTTACCAAATGTACGACTAGCCTTGCCGGCTGTTCGAAAATGGCGCGTCGCCTGACGCGCCTTTTCCATTGGAGCGCGCGCCCGAGCGCGTCTCAGCTAAAAGAGGATTTGCAATGGACTGGCTGACCAACCCGGAAATCTGGGTCGCCTTCTTTACCCTGACGGCCCTGGAGATCGTCCTCGGCATCGACAACATCATCATGATCTCCATCCTGGTCAGCCGCATGCCCAAGCACATGCAGGCACGGACCCGCTTCTTCGGCCTGGCCCTGGCCATGGTCACCCGCATCCTGCTGCTCTTGTCCATCACCTGGGTAATGCGCCTCACCGCCGACCTGTTCTTCGTCTTCGGCCAGGGCATCTCCGGGCGTGACCTCATCCTCTTCTTCGGCGGCCTGTTCCTGCTGTGGAAGAGTAGTGCCGAGATCTACCACGGCCTGGAAGGCGAGGAAGAGCAGGACGAGGACGCGCCCCAGAAGAAGGGCAGCGGCTTCATCGGTACCATCATCCAGATCGCCATCATCGACATCGTCTTCTCGCTGGATTCGGTGATCACCGCGGTCGGCATGGTCAGCCACGTACCGGTCATGGTCGCGGCGATCATCGTCGCGGTGCTGGTGATGATGCTGGCGGCCGGCGCCATCAGCAATTTCATCGACAAGCACCCGAGCCTGAAGATGCTGGCGCTGTCCTTCCTGATCGTGGTCGGGACCGTGCTCATCGCCGAGGCCTTCGAAGTCCACGTGCCCAAGGGCTACGTCTACTTCGCCATGGCCTTCTCGCTGGCGGTGGAAGCCATCAATATCCGCCTGCGCGGCAAGGCCAAGGCCCGCGAGGCGGTCAAGCTGCGCAAAGAGCAGATCTGAGCCCAGCGGCGGAACCCGACCGGGTCTCCGCCGCCTAATCCAGCAAGTCCCCACGAGCCCGAAGGTGCCCTGCCTTCGGGCTCGTGCGTCTGTGCAGAACGGTCATTACGATTTTGTGACAAGCTCGTCAGGAGCTCTTGGACACGCGCCGGGAGGGCGCCACGATGCTGACACTGCTCAATCTGCTATCCGCCGTGTCCCTGCTGGTCTGGGGCACCCATATCGTCCGTACCGGCATCCTGCGGGTATACGGCGCCAGCCTGCGCCGGGTGCTCAGTCGCAGCATGCAGCGCACGCCGCTGGCCTTTCTTTCCGGTATCGCCGTCACCGCCCTGGTACAGAGCAGCAACGCCACCGCGCTGCTGGTGACTTCCTTCGTCGCCCAGGGCCTGGTGCCGCTCACGCCGGCGCTGGCCATCATGCTGGGCGCCGACGTGGGCACCGCGCTGATGGCGCGGGTGCTGACCTTCGACCTGTCCTGGCTGTCGCCGCTGCTGATCTTTCTTGGCGTGGTGTTCTTTCTCGGCCGCAAGCAGACCCGCGCCGGCCAGCTCGGTCGGGTCGCCATCGGCCTGGGCCTGATCATCCTGGCGCTGCAGCTGATCGTCGAGGCGGCGTCGCCCATGACCCATGCGGCCGGGGTCAAGGTGCTGTTCTCTTCGCTGACCGGCGACCAGTTGCTCGACGCCCTGACTGGTGCCGTCTTCGCCATGGTTTCCTATTCCAGCCTGGCGGCGGTGCTGCTGACCGCCACTCTGGCCGGCTCGGGAGTCATCTCGCTCAAGGTAGCGCTGTGCCTGGTGGTAGGCGCCAACCTGGGCAGCGGTGTGCTGGCGCTGATGGGCGCCGCCAAGCAGGGCGTCGAGGCGCGGCGGGTGGCGGTGGGCAGCCTGTTGTTCAAGCTGGCCGGCTGCATCCTGGTGCTGCCCTGGATCGGTCTGCTGGCCGACTGGCTGCAGGGCTATGACTTCAACGACGCCGAGGTGGTGATCGGCTTCCACGTCGCCTACAACCTGGTGCGCTGCCTGCTGTTCCTACCGCTGGCCGGCCCCCTGGCGCGTTTCTGCACCGCCATGCTGCCGGCCAAGGACAGCGCCGAGACCATTTTGCGGCCACGTCACTTGGACACCGCCGCCCTGGATACCCCGGCCCTGGCGCTGACCAATGCCTCACGCGAGCTGTTGCGCATGGGCGACGTCATCGAGCAGATGCTGCAGCACCTGCTGGTGCTGATCAACGCGGGCGACAAGCAGCTGGCCCGCGAGGTGCGCCGCCTCGATGACGATGTCGACGCCCTCTACACGGCGATCAAGCTGTACCTGGCGCGGATGCCGCGCGACGACCTCGACGAGCGCGACAGCCGGCGCTGGGCCGAGACCATCGAACTGGCGATCAACCTGGAGCAGGCCGCCGACCTGATCGAGCGCATGGCCAGTGACGTGGAGAGCAAGAAGATCGCCGCGCGGCGGTCCTTCTCGGCCTCCGGCGTGGACGAACTCACCGCCCTGCACCGGTTGCTGGTCGACAGCCTCAAGCTGTGCCTGTCGGTCTATCTCTCCGGCGACCTGGATGCGGCGCGGCGCCTGCGTCGGCTCAAGCAGCGCTTCCGCCTGCTGGAACGGCGCTATGCCCATGCCCACGTCGAGCGGCTGCACCAGCAGGTGGTGGAGAGCTTCGAGACCAGCTCCCTGCACCTGGGCCTGCTCAGCGACATGCGTCGGGTCAATTCGCTGTTCTGCAGCATCGCCCACGGTGTGCTGGAAGCGGCCGACGCCGGCTACGCCACCGAGCACGAGCTGCCGGTGGAGGGACGCGAGGAGTCGGGCGGGGTTTGAGGCTGCGGTCTGACGCGGGGATTCGTGGATGAGGCTGTTTCGGTTATCGCGGTCATAGACCGTAGGTTGGGCTGAGACAGCGACATCGTCGAAGCCCAACATCGCCTGGGTCCCGCGACGATGTTGGGCTTCGCTGCGCTCAGCCCAACCTACGACGGCCTCGGCGGAGCGCCATGGCCGCGACAACACGTTCGCTTACGGCACTCCGCCATCGAGCTTCTGCAAGATCCGCCAGGCCGCCTCGATCCGGGCGGAAATCGGATAATTGCGGTTGGCCAGGATCACCAGGCCGAGCTGGCGCTCCGGGATGAACAGCGCATAGGCGCCGAAGCCGTTGGTGGAGCCGGTCTTGTTCAGCAACCGGGCGCCGCTCGCTGGCAGCGGTGGCCGTTGCCAATCCACCGGCTGTGGCTCCAGCGCCATCGCCGGGGTATTGCCAGCCAGCAGCTGGGTCTTGAGTAGCGGATAGGGGTAGGCCTCCCACGCCAGGCCCTGGGTCATGGGGCCGCTGCGGTAGTAGCCCTGCTGGGTGGTGGTGATCGCCTTGGCCAGAGGTGCCGGCAGCCGGCCAGGATTCAGGTTGGCCTCGATGAAACCCAGCAGATCCCCGGCGGTGGTCTTGATGCCATAGGCCTCTTCGGCATAGACGCCGGGATTGACCCGCAGCGGCTCGCCTTTCTTGCCGTGGCCCCAGGCGTAATGGTCCTGCGCCGCCGCCGGTACCTGCAGATAGGTGTGACCGAGCCCCAGGGGCGTCAGTACGTGGCGCTGCAGGGCGGTGGCGAAGGGTTCATCGAGGCGCTGGGCGGCCAGGGCGCCGAACAGGCCGATACTGGGATTGGAATAGAGACGGCGGCTGCCAGCGGGGAAGGGCGGCTGGAAGTCGCGATAGAAGCCTGTCGCCTGGGCTTCGGTGGCGATGGCGTCGGGAAATTGCAGGGGCAGTCCGCCGGCGCTGTAGGTGGCCAGTTGCAGCAGGCTGGCCTGGCCAATGGCGCTGCCGGCCAGGGCCGGACGGACCTGAGCGGCGGACTCGTCCAGCCGCAGGCGACCGGTCGCCGACGCGTAGGCGCCGAGGGTGGCGGTGTAGGTCTTGCTCAGGGAGCCAATCTCGAACAGGGTGGCGGCGTCCACCGGCTGGCTACTGCGGCGGTCGGCCACGCCGAAGTAGTAGAGCCGGCGCAGCCCTGGCGCGCTGACACCTATCGCCAGGCCGGGGACGTCCTGCTCGGCCATTACCGCGCGGGCGGCGGTGCGTACCTCGTCGTCGAGGCTGGGCGCGGCCTGGGCGAGGATCGGCAATGCCAGCCCCAGGAGGAGGCCGCAAGAGCGGTGAGCGCGAGGGATACCCGACATGGCCAGACATTTCCTGAGGTAAGGGGCCTGGAGTCTAGCCGAGCCTGGCCCGCGGACATGAGAACCGGGCAGCGCCGCGAGATTTTGCCGCCGACGCTGTCCATGGCTGGCTGGAGCCCGGTCCTCGACTGGACTACAGTCGCCTCTCACCTTTTCCAGGAGTCATCCCATGTCCGCTGCCCCCCTCGTCGAACAGATCCAACTGGGCCAATTGCCCGTCTGGCGTATCCGCGTCGGTCAGGCCGAAGCCCTGGTGGCCTGCCAGGGCGCCCATGTGCTGCGCTACGGTTTCGACGGCGAACCGGACATCGTCTGGGGCAACCCGGAAGCCGTGTTCGAGCCCGGTACGCCGATCCGTGGCGGCATCCCGGTCTGCTGGCCCTGGTTCGGCGACCTGCTGAAGAATCCGGCCGAGGTCCAGGCCATGTGCACCACCACCGAGGACGCCCCGGCCCACGGCCTGGCCCGTCAGGTAGCCTGGCAGGCCGGTGGCGTTGAAGTGGACACCGATCGGGTGCGCCTGGACTTCCACCACCGCACCTCCGCCGAGACCACGCCCGGCTGGCCCCATGCCACCGAGCTGACCCTGAGCCTGAGCGTGGGCGAACGCCTGGAGCTGACCCTGAGCGTGCGCAACCTCGAGGATCACCCGCTGGTGCTGAGCCAGGCGCTGCACACCTATTTCGCCGTGAGCGACGTACGCGAGGTGGGTATCGAAGGCCTGGCCAATGCCGATTACTACGACTGCCTGGACGGCTGGACCCGCAAGCGGCAGAACGGCGAGCCGACCATCACCGCCGAGACCGATCGGGTCTATGTCGGCCTGCCGGCGCGCCTGGCGATCCGTGATCAGCAGTGGCAGCGCCGACTGTTCGTCGAGACGCGCAACAGCCATTCGGCCGTGCTGTGGAATCCCTGGATCGACAAGGCCGCGCGCCTGAGCCAGTTCGCCGACGACGCCTGGCCCGGCATGCTGTGCATCGAGACCGCCCGGGTGATGGACGATGTCCTGACCGTAGCGCCGGGTGCCTCGGCCGAGATGGCGGTTAGCCTATGGCGCGAGGCGCTGTAGGGGTTGTTCAGACGTCCGGGGTAGCCCTCACCCCGACCCTCTCCCGGAGGGAGAGGGGGCGCTCAGGGGGAGTTTGGTGCGGGGTGCCTGAGGTTGTCAGGCGTAGGTTGGGCTGAGCGTGAGCGGAGCCCAACGCGGCCCAGGTCGAGCGCGCGCTGTCGGGCTTCGGCGAAAGAGTCGCCTCAGCCCAACCTACGTCTTCAAGCCCCCGAGGTGTCGGATCGACAGCCGCAGGGCCAGCACGCAGCCTACTCAAACGCTCCCTCTCCTGAGAGAGGGCCGGGGTGAGGGAGCCGCCGGCACCTGGCCGACGCTTACAGCTCCTCGCACAGATTACGCCCGATCCACTCGGCCACCCCCCGCGCGCTCCAGGCCGCGGTGGCGTAGGTTGGGCTGAGCGTGAGCGGAGCCCAACGCGGCCCAGGTCGAGCGCGCGCTGTCGGGCTTCGGCGAAAGAGTCGCTACGTCTTCAAGCTCCCGAGGTGTCGGATCGACAGCCGCAGGGCCAGTACGCAGCCTACCCAAACGCCCCCTCTCCCCCTGGGAGAGGGCCGGGGTGAGGGAGCCGCCGGCACCTAGCCGACGCTTACAGCTCCTCGCACAGATTACGCCCGATCCACTCGGCCACCGCCGCGCGATCCAGGCCGCAGCCGAGCAGGCTGTGCAGCTTGCCCAGAGCGGCTTCGCGGGTCATGCCGCGGCCGGAGATCACCCCGGCGTCGGCCAGGCCGCTGCCGGCGGCGTAGGTGCCCAGTTCCACCGTGCCGCGGGCACCCTGGCTGAGGGCGACCACCGGTACCCCGGCATCGCGCAGTTCGGCCAGTGCGGCGAGGAAGTCGGCGTCGTCGGCCGGCCCCGTGCCGCTGCCGTAGCACTCCAGTACCAGCCCCTGCACACCGCTGCCCGCCAGACCGCGCAGGACCGCGCCGTCGACGCCCGGAAACAGCGGCAGCACCGCTACCCGTACCGCCTGGCGCGGCTGGTCGAAGCGCAGGGCTGCAGGCGCGGCCACCAGGGTGTCGCCACTGCGCGGCCGTGCGCTTTCCACGAAGGCCTTCCAGCCGCTGCTGGCCTGCTTGGTGCAGCGCGCGGCGGGTAGACGCTCTTCATGGAATTGCACCTGGACGCCCGGCGCCAGCCCGCCGGCGAAGGCGGCGAAGCTGTCGGCCAGGTTGCCATCGGCATCGCTGTCCGGCACGCCGGCCGGCAGCATGGAGCCGGTCAGCAGCACCGGGATGGCCAGGCCCAGCAGGCGGAAGGCCAGGGCGGCGGCACTGTAGGCCAGGGTATCGGTACCGTGCAGTACCAGCACGCCGCGACAGGCCGGGTCCGCGGCGGCGGTGGTGATGGCCTGGGCCATGCGCTCCCAGGCGGCGGGGGTCATGTTGGCGCTGTCGATCAGCGGCAACAGTTCCTCCAGGCGCCAGGCCGGATCGCCCAATTCCGGACGGCTGGCCAGCAGGGCTTCGATACGCGCCTCGAACCCGGCGGCCGGAGCCAGGCCGGCGGCGGTCGCCTGCATGCCGATGGTGCCGCCGGTGTAGAGGATGTGCAGGTAGGGTGAGGTCATGGGGGACTTCCTGATAAGACTGCCCCCACGCGAGGTGGGGGCAGACAAGCGAATCATGGTTCGGGGCCGTTGGGCTTCGGCGATGGAGCCGCCTCAACCCAACCTACGTCACCCGTAGGTTGGGTTGAGCGTAGCGAAGCCCAACGTGACCGCTGCGGCGGTCAGTGCGCCTGGCGCGGCTGGGCGGCGCGGGCTTCGGCGACGGTGTCTTCCAGACGATCCAGCGACGGCCAAGCCTGACGATCCAGGTCCAGGTCGCGGAACTGGTCGGCATCGAACACCGGCTGATCGACACCGGCGCGGCGCTGGGCGTCGTAGTCGTTGAGGATGCGCATGCCGACCTTGATCAGCATCGCCAGCGCGATCAGGTTGACGAAGGCCAGGCAGGTCATGGTGATGTCGGCGAAGGCGAACACCGTGGTCAGGTTCTGCATGGAGCCCCAGCAGATCAGCACCAGCACCAGGCCGCGATAGCCGAGCAGCACGGCCTTGCCACGGCCGAGCAGGTAGCGCAGGCCGTTTTCACCCAGGTAGATGTTGTAGAGGATGCAGGTGAAGACGAACAGCGACAGGGCGACGCTGATGAAGATGCGGCCCCAGTCACCGACCACCGCGGCCAGGGAGTTCTGGGTCAGCACGATGCCGTCGCCGTCGAAGCCCGGGGCGTAGAAGCCGGAGAGCAGAATCAGCAGCGCGGTGCAGGTGCAGATGACGAAGGTGTCGAGGAAGACGCTGAAGGCCTGCACCACGCCCTGGGCGGCCGGGTGCTTGACCGCGGCCACGGCGGCGACGTTGGGCGCGGCGCCCAGGCCGGCTTCGTTGGCGAAGACGCCCCGCTTGACGCCCATGGTGATGGCGGCGCCCAGCAGACCGGCGAAGGCCGGCTCCAGGCCGAAGGCGCTCTTGACGATGGTCATCAGGGTGCCGGGCACCAGCTCGATCTGGGTGACGATCACATAGAGGGTGACGGCGATGTAGGCCAGGGTCTTGACCGGCACCAGGATGTCGGAGACCGCGGCGATGCGCTTGATACCGCCGATGAACACCAGGCCCAGCAGGATGGCCAGGGCGATCCCGGTGTACTGCACCGGCAGGCCGAAGGCGTTTTCCAGCGAGTGGGTCACGGTGAAGGACTGCAGGCCGACGAAGGCGAAGCCGTAGGTCACCAGCAGCAGGCCAGAGAAGATCAGCGCCATCCAGCGCTTGTTGAGGCCGTGCTGGATGTAGTACGCCGGACCACCGATGTAGAGGCCATCGCCATCGGCGCGCTTGTAGACCTGCGCCAGGGTGCACTCGAAGAAGCTGCTGGCCATGCCGACCAGGGCGGTCACCCACATCCAGAACACGGCACCGGGGCCACCCAGGGTCACGGCCAGGCCTACGCCGGCGATGTTGCCGGCACCCACACGACCGGCCAGGCTGAGCATCAGTGCCTGGAAGGAGCTCAGGCCGTCGCCGCTGTTGCGCAGGGAATCCTTGAACACGGTGAACATGTGCGGGAAATGACGAAACTGCACGAATCGCGAGCGCAGGGTGAAATAGCTGCCCAGGCCGACGATCAGCACGATGAGTACGTGGCCGGACAGGAAGTCATTGAGCATTTCTAGGTAGTGCATGAAGAATCCTCGAGCATGCTAGTGATGCTCCAAGGCCGGCTCGCAAGCCTTGGGGCTATTATTGTGGAATATCCCGCTCCCGACGCCGTGCCCGGTCGTGGGGAGACGACCGGGACAGGGCGCTGGGACGGATCGGTCCGGGTGGAACGGGCAGTAAGACGGACCGGGCCGCCTAGGTTCGGCTATCCCACCGGCGTGGACAATTCCGCGCCTCGCTTCAAAATGGCGCGACTTGATGCTAGTTTTCTGGGCGTCTGTCAAGCTTGGGCAGGGTTCATGAGCGATTTTTCCGCCAATTTGCAGCTGCTCTGCCAGCGCCACCGCTCGATTGCCGCCGTTTGTCGCGCCGTCGGTATCAACCGTGCCCAATTCAATCGCTACCTCAACGGCCAGAGCCGTCCGTCGCCCTACAACCTGCAGCGACTGGCGGAATTCTTCGGACTGCCAGCCAGCGATCTGCAGCTGCCGCAACGGCAATTCGCGGCGCGCCTGGGGGCGCCGGTCAGTCAGGAGACGGGGTGGGCGGGGCAGGCGCTGGCCCTGTTCGGCGAGCGCCAGGAAGGCTTGGCCCGGTACCAGGGCTACTACCACGAATACTATCCGTCGCTCTCCACCCCGGGTGTGGTGCTCTGTGGGCTGGTGCGGCTGTTCGAGGAGGAAGGCGTCTTTCGCTATGTGCGTTTCGAACGCCTGCGTCGTCAGGGCGAGGCCACGAGCCAGGCACGCTTTCGCTACCTGGGCCTGGCCATGAGCCTGGAAAGCCGGCTGTTCTTCACCGACTACGAGTCCCTCACCGGCAACGAGCTGTCGCAGACGGTGCTGTTGCCCAGCGCCCGCAATCGCATCGATCGCCTCAACGGCCTCAAGTTGGGCGTCAGCGCCTCCGATCGGCGCGAGCCGGCCTGCACCCGGGTGGTCTGGGAGTACCTGGGCACCCGCCCCCGGCGCGGCCAGGCCTATGGCCGCATCGGTCTCTACGACTGGCAGGACCCCCACCTGGACGACGATCTGCGCCAGCGCCTGGCCAGCGCGACCCTGGTCGACCGGGTCTATCGGCTAGGCTAGCTGAGATCACCGACCGGCGTCTGGCATCGATCGCAGTCTTCCAGGATCGCCTGGTCACGGCCTGCCTGCTTGGCCCAGTAGAGCTGCCGGTCGGCGGCTTCGAGAAAGGTTTCGGCGCAGTCGTGGTCCAGCCGGGCACAGGCACCGCCGATGCTCACCGTTACCCGCGGACCGGCATTGGGCCCGAGATGAGGAATCTCCAGTCGACGCACCGCCTCCAGCAGGCGCTGGGCCAGTTTGCCGCTATCTTCCTCGCGCGTGGGCGTGCAGAGGATGGCGAATTCCTCGCCGCCGTAGCGGGCCAGGCAGTCGCCGGCGCGCAATTCACTGGCCAGGGCAGTGGCGACCTGCTGCAGGCAGCGATCGCCGGCCGGGTGCCCATAGCGATCGTTGAAGGCCTTGAAGTGATCGACATCGATCATCAGCAGGAGCAGCGGTCGGATCGGGGGACGCGCCAGGGCGGTGGTAAGGGCCTGCATCAGGGCTCGGCGGTTGGCCACGCCGGTGAGGGGGTCCGTGGCTGATTGCTGTTCCAGAACGCGGTTGGTGGCGGCCAGCTCTTCGTTGCGCAACCGATCACGCAGAATCAGCAGATAGCCCTGCCGGCGGGCCCGTTCCATCCAGAAGCTGTTGAGCAGGGTAAAGACCACGGTGGCACCGGCCAGGGTGAGTACTAGCGCGGCCTCCACGGCGGGCAGACCGTGCATCTGGGTGGCGAGGCCGATGGTCAGCAGGGCGAACAGGCTATGTGCCGCCGCCTGCCGCAGGGGCGGGGCGATGCAGCTGTTGGTGAACAGCGTCATGAGGGGGAGGGTGGCCAGCCAGAGGGCACGATGCGCGACATCGCTCGCCTGGAGGTCGAACAGCGGCGGTGCATAGGCCAGCAGACACGGCAGGATGCCCAGCCACTCGCGCGCCGGATGCTCGGCCGGCATCAGTTTGAGGGCCAAGAGCGTCATGCCCCCGCCGAGCACCACCAGGGCGCTGAGGAGGCTGATAACCCAGAAGGCCTCGGTCATCAGGATCCAGTCCCAGATCGAGAAGCTGGCGTAGGCCAGGATGGCGACCGTCAGACTGATGAGCAGGTGGCGCCGGCGCGCACGGGCGATGTCCTGCTGGTAATGCTGTTCCAATATCGGCTCGAAGCGCAGGGCCCAGAAAGGGCGAGCCAGCGCTCGGGCGAGGGCAAGACTGAGGGACATGGTGCCGTACCTGGCAGGAAAATCCGATAGGTCACTTCAGCACAATAAGTCCCTTAGCGCGATAGAGGGTTCCCGGATAAGAGGGTATAGCCGCCGAATGGTAGCACTTGGCTACCATTCGGGCCGCCATGGACGTCTCGGCCTTCAGTTGCCGGCCTTGATGCGACTCCAGGCACGGGTGCGGACCCGCTCGATGGGTTGTGGCAGGGGCTGCACCACATAGAGCTTCTTGAGCATTTCCGGGGTGGGCACCAGGTCGTGGTTGTCGCGGATCGTGGGCGTCACCAGCGGCATGCCCGGCTTGTTGGCGTTGGGATAGCCGAGGTAGTCGCTGATCCCGGCGATCACCTTGGGTTCGAGCAGGTAGTTGATGAAGGCATGGGCCTGGTCAACGTTGGCGGCGCTGGCCGGAATGGCCCAGGTGTCGAACCAGATGGGCGCACCCTCGCGCGGCAGGCGCCAGTCCACCACCACGCCGTTGCCGGCTTCCTTGGCGCGGTTGCCGAACTGGTAGAAGCTGCCCGAATAGCCCACCGCCACGCAGATGTCGCCGTTGGCGATATCGGTCATGTACTTGGTGGAGTTGAAGTAGGCCATGTAGGGACGGATCTTCAGCATCAGCGCCGTGGCCTTCTCGTAGTCCTTGGCGTTGGCGCTGTTGGGGTCCAGGCCCAGGTAGTGCAGTACCACCGGCAGGATGTCCGAGGGCGAATCCAGCATGGCCACGCCGCAGCTCTTGAGCTTGGCCATGTTCTCCGGCTTGAACACCAGGTCCCAGCTGTCCACCGGCGCGTCCGTACCCAGCGCCGCCTTGACCTTGGCCGGATTGAAGCCGATGAGGATGGTGCCGTACATGTAGGGCACGCCGTACTGGTTACCCGGATCGTTGACCTCCAGCAGCTTGAGCAACTCGGGATCGAGGTTCTGCCAGTTGGGCAGCTTGGTCTTGTCCAGCTTCTGGAACACCCCGGCCTTGATCTGGGTTTCCAGGAACTGGTTGGAAGGGATCACCAGGTCGTAGCCAGAGCGACCGGTCAGCAGCTTGGCTTCCAGCGACTCGTTGCTGTCGAAGGTATCCCAGGTGACGCGAATGCCGGTCTGCTTGGCGAAGTCCTTGGGCGTCTCGGGCAGGATGTAGTCGGCCCAGTTGTAGACCCGCAGTTCGCCGGGATCGGCGGCCTGGACGGCGCTGGCGAGCAAGGCGCCACCGAGCAGGGCGGTGAGCGGACGCAGGAGGCTGTGCATGGTGGGATTCCTCGCGATAGGGATCAGGCGCCGTCGAAGGCGGCCAGGACGTTCACCGTATTGATGCCGATCTCCGCCACGGCGTAACCGCCCTCCATGACGAACAGGGTCGGCAGGCCGAGCCGCGCCAGGCGTTCGCCCAGGCGCAGGTAGTCATCGCTCTCCAGCTTGAACTGGGAAATGGGATCGGCCTTGAAGGTATCCACGCCCAAGGAGACCAGCAGCAGGTCCGGGGCATAGCTCTGGAGTCGCGTCAGGGCCACCTCCAGCGCGGCGCTCCAGCTGTCCCAGGCGCTGCCGGCGGGCAGCGGCAGGTTGAGGTTGAAGCCCTGGCCCGCGCCGGTGCCGGTCTCGTCGGCATAGCCGAGGAAGAAGGGGAACTCGAAGCCCGGATCACCGTGTAGCGAGAGAAACAGGACATCGTCGCGGGCATAGAAGATGTCCTGGGTGCCGTTGCCGTGGTGGTAGTCGACATCGAGGATGGCGACCCGCCGCGCGCCGCCGTCGAGGGCGGCCTGGGCGGCGATGGCGGCGTTGTTCAGATAGCAGTAGCCGCCCATGACATCGGCGGCGGCGTGATGGCCCGGCGGACGGCAGAGGGCGAAGGCGCTGCGCGTGCCCGCGGCGACTTCGGCACCGGCGCTCAGCGCCACCTGGGCGGCGCTGTAGGCGGCCTGCCAGGTACCAGCGGTGATGGGCGCGCCGCCGTCGAAGCTGTAGTAGCCCAGACGCCCATGCAGGCTGGTGGGCGGCAGCACCTGCCGCAGGGTGCGTGCGGGCCAGGTATAGGGCAGCAGATCCACGGTCTCGCCCCTGGCGGCCCATTCGTCCCAGGCACCGGCGAGAAAGTCGAGATAGGCCTCGCTGTGGACACGCGCCAGGGGCGCCCGGCCAAAGTCCCTGGGCGCCACCACCTCACCGAGCTGCCGGCGGTGACACTCGGCGAGGATGAATTCGACGCGCTGGGGCTTTTCGAAACAGGGCTGCAGCTGGCCGTCGATCAATTCGCAGCGACCATGGTGCAGGGCGTGATCGGGACTGTGGTGGATGCGCATGGTGACTCCGGGCGGCGGGTTCTCTCCTGATTCTTGCCAGCCCGGCGCCTCGCGACGAGAGGCGCAGCGGCCAAAAGGGGATAGATCCGGCCAGATTCTCACCTTGCGCCGTCACAAGAGATGTCAGCTGCCCTTGGCTTCGTAGACCACGAACCGCTTCAGGGTCGGCTCCACGACCTCCCAGGTGCCCTGGAAACCACGCGGCACGACGAAGGTGCTGCCCGGCCCCAGGCGGGTAGTGCGGCCCTGGTCATCGGTAACCAGGCTTAGGCCTTCGAGGACCTGGCAATACTCCTCCTCGGTGTAGTTCACCCTCCACTTGCCCACCTCGCTGTGCCAATGGCCGACGGCGAAGACGCCGCTGGCATCCTCGTAGTCGAGCCAGAGGCTCTGCAGCGGATCGCCTTCCAGGCGCTTTTCCGCCGGTAGCCGGTATTGATCGGTGGGTTGGCCGCGTTCGGCGAGCAGGTGCAGGGCTGGCATGGCAGAGCCTCTCGGTATGCAGGAACCGCCAGCATACGCCAGCCGCTAGAGCCGATAACCCCGTGGCGATTGCCCACTCCAGCGGCGAAAGGCATGGCGGAAACTGGCGGTTTCGCTGAAGCCCATCACCTCGGCGATGCGATAGATGGGCAGGCGCTCCTGGGCTAGCAGATCACGCGCCCGTTCGAAGCGCAGTTCGTCGAGCAGTTGCTGATAGCCGCTGCCGCCCGCCTGCAGGTGTCGGCGCAGGCTGCGCGGCGCCATGCCGAGGTGGCCGGCCAGGGCCTCGAAGGAGGGCGGTGCAGCCAGGTCGGCGCCCAGCAGGGTACGGATGCGGGCGAGCAGGGCGCGCTGGCGATCCTGCTCGGGGGCCAGCCGGCCGCACTGCTCCAGGGCGTCGCGATGGGTCACTGGATCGGCCAGCGGCAGGCCGCGCTCCAGCCAGGCAATGGGAAAGGCCAGGCCGTTGAAGGCGGCTCCGAAGGCCAGGGGTGTGGCGCCGAAGCAATCGTCATAGCGCTCGCGATAGGTCGGCTCGGGGTGCCGAAAAGCCACCTGCACCAGGGGTAGAGGCGTGCCCAGGAGGTCGCAGCAGATCGCCAGCAGCGAGGCCAGGCAGCACTCGGCGTTGCAGCGTTCCAGTTCTGGTGCGAAGGGGTGGTCGTCGGCCCTGAGCCAGGCCAAGTCGCCATGGCGCTCCAGGCGCAGGGTGAAATAGGCGCCGAGCAGGCCCTGGTGGGCCAGGGCCGCCTGCAGCGCCGCGCCCAGGGTCGGGGCACTGAGCAGGGCATAGCCGAGCAGGCCGTAGCCGGAGACCCGCAGCCGCCAGCCCAGCAGCAGCCCCAGTTCGGGCGGCGCGACGGGCAGTGCGTTGGCGATGACCCGCTGTTCCTGGGCCAGGGTGATGAGGCGATGGGGCTGTTCGAGGTCGTCCAGCTGCAGGCCGCTACCAGCCAGCAGCGGTGCCGCCCGGGCAGGCGTGTCGGCCGCCAGTTGCTGGAGGACCAGGGATACCAGGTTGAGATTGATCAAGCCGGACTGACGCATGTGAAAACTCCCCGGAGCGGTGGCAGCCTTCCAAGCAAGAAGGATACCGCGCTCGCGGGAAGTTGCCGTCGGTTACCGCTCAGGTCTGGCGTGCGAGGCTCAGACCTTGGCCTTCAGGGGCACCAACCGCGGGGCGATCATGTTTTCCGGGCGCAGGATGTCGTCCAGGGTCGCCTCGTCCAGCAGGTTTTCCTCGCGTACCAGCTCCAGTACGCCGCGACCGGTTTCCAGCGCCGTCTTGGCGATGCGGGTGGAAGTCTCGTAGCCCAGGTAGGGGTTGAGCGCGGTGACCAGGCCGATGGAGTGCTCCACCTGGCGGCGGCAGTGCTCGACGTTGGCGGTGATGCCGGTGATGCAGTGCTCGCGCAGCATGTCCATGGCGCGTTGCAGCAGGCGGATGGAATCGAAGATCTTGTAGGCGATCAGGGGCTCCATGACGTTGAGCTGCAGCTGGCCGCCCTCGGCCGCCAGGGTCAGCGCCAGGTCGTTGCCAATGATCTCGAAGGCCACCTGGTTGACCGCCTCGGGGATCACCGGATTGACCTTGCCCGGCATGATGGAGCTGCCCGGCTGGCGCGGCGGCAGGTTGATCTCGTTGATGCCGGTGCGCGGACCGCTGGAGAGCAGGCGCAGGTCGTTGCAGATCTTCGACAGCTTCACCGCGGTGCGCTTGAGCATGCCGGAGAACAGCACGAAGGCGCCCATGTCCGAGGTGGCCTCGATGAGGTCGGCGGCCGGGGTCAGCGGCTGGCCGCTGATTTCCGCCAGGCGCTGTACGGCCAGCAGCTGGTAGCCGGGGTCGGCGTTGATGCCGGTGCCGATGGCGGTGCCGCCCAGGTTGACCTCGGTGAGCAGCTCCGGCGCCAGGCTTTTCAGCCGCGCCAGGTCTTCGCCCAGGGTGGTGGCGAAGGCATGGAATTCCTGGCCGAGGGTCATGGGCACCGCGTCCTGCAGCTGGGTGCGACCCATCTTCAGCACCTCGGCGAATTCCACGCCCTTGGCGGCGAAGGCGGTGATCAGGCTGTCCAGGCTGGCGAGCAGGGCGTCATGGCCGAGCAGCAGGCCCAGGCGAATGGCGGTGGGGTAGGCGTCGTTGGTCGACTGCGCCATGTTGACGTCGTTGTTCGGGTGCAGGTGGCGATACTCGCCCTTGGCGTGGCCGAGCAGCTCCAGCGCCACGTTGGCGATCACCTCGTTGGCGTTCATGTTGGTCGAGGTGCCGGCCCCGCCCTGGATCATGTCCACCACGAACTGGTCGTGGAATTCGCCGCGAATGATGCGCGAGCAGGCGTCAACGATCGCCTGGTGCTTCTCGCTCGGCAGGTGGCCGAGCCGGTGGTTGGCGTCGGCTGCCGCCTGCTTGACCATGGCCAGGGCCACGACCAGCTTGGGGTAGTGACCAAGGGGCACGCCGGAGAGGCGGAAGTTCTGTACGGCGCGCAGGGTCTGGATGCCGTAGTAGGCATCGGCAGGGACGTCGAGGGTACCGAGGAGATCTTTTTCGAGGCGAACGGGTGATGCAGAGTTGGACATGATAGCGTTAGGCTTCGATCGAGCGGCGGGCGCCGCGATGCCTTAGAATCTAGGCCTGCCAGCCGATCTCGGCCAATGCCGATCCGCCAAGCCTCATGCCGGATCGGCATAACTTTGGTTGTGACCTCACGAGATCCGAAGACGTATGGGCGCCATGAACATCGAATTCAAATGGCTGGAAGACTTCGTGGCCCTGGCGGCCACCTACAGTTTTTCCCAGGCCGCCGAAAAGCGTTTCGTCACCCAGCCCGCCTTCAGCCGGCGCATCCGCGCCCTGGAGGAAAGCGTCGGCCTGACCCTGGTGGACAGATCCCACACCCCGATCAGCCTGACCGAGGCCGGCCAGCTGTTTCTGGTCACGGCGCGCAGCGTGGTGGAGCAACTGGGCGAGACGGTGCGCCATCTGCATCACCTGGAAGGCGGGCAGGGCGAGGTGCTGCAGTTCGCCGCCGCCCACTCCCTGGCCCTGGGCTTCTTCCCGCAGTGGATCGCCGGGCTGCGTGGCCAGGGTCTGGCGCTGGCCAGTCGCCTGGTGGCCACCAACGTCGGCGATGCCATCCACGCCCTGCGTGACGGCGCCTGCGACCTGATGCTGGCCTTCCACGATCCTGACGCCGCCCTGCAGATGGACCCGGAGCTGTTTCCTTCGCTGCACCTGGCACACACCGCCATGCTGCCGGTCTGCGCCACCGATGGTGAAGGCCGACCGATGTTCCAGCTGGACGGGCAGAGCAGCGTGCCGCTGCTGGCCTACAGCGCGGGTGCCTTTCTCGGCCGGTCGGTGAATCTGCTCCTGCGCCAGCGCAAGCTGCGCGCCGTGACCCTCTACGAAACCGCCATGGCCGACAGCCTCAAGACCATGGCCCTGCAGGGCCTGGGCGTGGCCTGGGTGCCGCAGTTGTCGGTGGCGGCGGAGCTGGCCCGGGGCGAACTGGCCGTGTGTGGCGACGCCGCCTGGCAGGTCGGCCTGGAGATCCGCCTCTACCGCTGTGCCCTGTTGCGCAAGCGGCTGGTGCAGCAGGTCTGGCGACATCTGGAAAGTCAAAGCCACGGCGGCTGATCGACGGCAGGCGATTGTGCTGATATCGGCTTTTAGCTAGCCGACGTCCTGCAAGCCTTTTGCGCCTGTCTGCGCGACACTGGAGCCTCTCTCACGGAGGTCAGCCATGCAGCGCATCCGCGTCATCGACTCCCATACCGGCGGTGAACCCACCCGCCTGGTCCTCGATGGTTTTCCCGATCTCGGTCAGGGCAGCATGGCCCAGCGCCGCACCCTGCTGGCCGGGGAGCATGACGCCTTTCGGCGGGCCTGCATGCGCGAACCGCGCGGCAACGAGGTGCTGGTCGGCGCCTTGCTCTGTGAGCCGGTATCTCCTGCCGCCAGCGCTGGCGTGGTGTTCTTCAACGAGGTCGGCTACCTCGGCATGTGCGGTCACGGCACCATCGGCCTGGTCGTCTCCCTGGCCCATCTTGGCCGGATCGGCCCTGGCGATCACCTGATCGAGACGCCGGTGGGTGACGTCACCGCCACCCTGCACGACGATGGCAGCGTCAGCGTGCGTAACGTCCCGGCCTATCGCTACCGGCAGGGCGTGCAGGTGGATATTCCCGGTCACGGCCCGGTCACCGGCGATATCGCTTGGGGTGGCAACTGGTTCTTCCTCTGTGCCGATCACGGCCAGCGTATCGCTGCTGACAACCTCGAAGAGCTGCTCACCTTCAGCCTGGCCCTGCGCGGCACCCTGGAGGCCGCGGGAATCACTGGCGAGCAGGGCGGCCATATCGATCACATCGAGCTCTTCGCCGACGACCCGGACGGCGCCGACAGCCGCAGCTATGTGCTCTGCCCGGGCCGCGCCTATGACCGCTCGCCCTGCGGCACCGGCACCAGCGCCAAGCTGGCCTGCCTGGCGGCGGACGGCGATCTCGAACCCGGCGCCGTCTGGCATCAGGCCAGCGTCATCGGCAGTCGTTTCGAGGCCCATTACCAGCCGGGCGATGAGGGCCGCATCCTGCCAGTGATCCGTGGGCGTGCCCATGTCATGGCCGAAGCGACCCTGCTGCTGGCCAACGACGATCCCTTCGCCTGGGGCATTCCGGGGTGAAGTCGGTAGCGGACGTCCTCGTCGTTGGCGGCGGCATCGTCGGTGCCAGCTGCGCCGCGGCCCTGGCGGCGCGGGGCTGTCGCGTGCGGGTGCTGGACGCCGGCCTGCCTGGCGCCTCCGCCGCTGGCATGGGCCACCTGGTGGTGATGGATGACGACCCTGCCGAACTGACCTTGAGCGCCCGCTCCCTGGCACTCTGGCGTGAGCTGGTGCCCCAGTTGCCGGGCGCCGCCGACTACCGCAACTGCGGCACCCTCTGGCTGGCCCGCGATGCCGCCGAACTGGAGCTGATCGAAGAGAAGCGTCAGCGCCTGGATGCCCAGGGCGTCGCCAGCCAGCCGCTCGACGCTGCGGCGACCGCCGCCGCCGAACCGGCACTGACCGCCCTGGCCGGCAGCCTGGAGGTGCCTGGCGATGGTCTGCTATATGCCCCGGTAGTCGCCGCCTGGTTGCTGCAGCGCTCGCCGCTGATCGAATTCCAGCGCGCCCGGGTAAGCGCCGTCGAAGGCCAGCGCGTGCGCCTGGACGATGGTCGCTGGCTGACCGCCGATGCCGTGGTGCTCGCCGCCGGCCTGCAGGCCGCCAGTCTCTGCCCGGACCTGCCATTGGTACCCAAGAAAGGCCATCTGCTGATCACCGACCGCTATCCCGAGCAGGTCCGCCACCAATTGGTGGAGATCGGTTACGGTGCCAGCGCTCACGCCAGCAGCGGCGCCTCGGTGGCCTTCAACGTCCAGCCACGGCCCACGGGGCAGTTGCTGATTGGTTCGTCGCGGCAATTCGAGCGCCCGGATATGGCCGTGGAACCTGCGGTGGTCGGCCAGCTGCTGCGTCGCGCCCTGGACTTCCTGCCGGGTCTGACCCATACCTCGCTGATCCGGGGCTGGACCGGCCAGCGCGCCGCTAGCCCCGATGGTCTGCCGCTGATCGGGGCCCATCCCGACCAGCCCGGTCTATGGCTGGCGGTCGGCCACGAAGGCCTGGGCGTCACTACCGCGCCGGCCACCGCCGAAGCCATCGCCAATGGGCTGTTCGGCGAGCCTTCGACGTTCCACGTGGAACCCTTCGCACCGGCGCGTTTCACGACCGCCCCGAGGAGCCAGGCATGCTGACGCTGTTCATCGATGGCGAGCGCCTGGAGGTCCGCCCTGGCAGTCTGCTCACCGCCGCCCTGGCCAAGAGCGGCAACCCCGCCGCGCGTCGTTCGGTGACCGGGGAGGCCCGAACGCCTTTCTGCGGCATGGGTATCTGCCAGGAATGCCGGGTGCAGGTCGATGGCGTGCGCCGTCTGGCGTGCCAGACCTCCTGCCGGGACGGCATGCAGGTGGAGCGGTTGTCATGAATACCGCGAGCTGCGATCTACTCATCATCGGCGCCGGCCCGGCCGGTCTCGCCGCTGCCCGCGCGGCCAGTGGCCGCGGCCTGAACCTGGTGCTGCTGGACGACAATCCCTTGCCTGGCGGCCAGATCTGGCGTGCCAGAGTCGGGCAGGTTGCGGCCGAAGTCGGCAGCTTGCCGGCCGACGCGACGCTACTGAGCGCCACCCGGGTCGCGGCGGTTCTGGGGCCGCGCCAGTTACTGCTGGAAGACGCCAGTGGCAGTCGTAGCCTGGCCTTCGAAACGCTCATCCTCTGCACGGGCGCCCGCGAACTGCTGCTGCCGTTTCCCGGCTGGACCCTGCCTGGCGTGAGCGGCGCCGGCGGCCTGCAGGCGTTGATCAAGGGCGGCGTCGAAGTCGCCGATGAGCGCATCGTCGTCGCCGGCACCGGTCCGCTGCTGCTGGCCAGTGCCGCCACGGCGCGTCAGGCGGGTGCCCGCATCGCCCTGGTCGCTGAACAGGCCGGACGCCACGCTGTGATGGACTTCGGCCTGGGGCTCTGGCACTGGCCGAACAAGCTGCTCCAGGCGATCACGTTAGCTACCCCCCGCTATAGCCCCGGCACCTGGGTCGAGGCCGCGCTTGGCACCGATCACCTCGAAGCCGTTCGCCTGTGCCAGGGCGAGCGTCGCTGGGAGATAGCCTGCGATCGCCTGGCCTGTGGTTATGGCCTGGTGCCCAACGTGGAACTGGCCCAGAGCCTGGGCTGCGCCACCCTGGACGGCGCGGTGGCGGTAGATGAGCACCAGCGCACCAGCCAGCCACACATCCTGGCGGCTGGCGAGTGCACCGGCATCGGTGGCAACGAACTGGCCCAGGTCACCGGGCGGATCGCCGGCCTGGTCGCCACCAGCCAGCTCGACGCTGCCCGCGCCGTGCAACCGGAGGCACGCCCCTGGCGTCGCTTCGCTGCCCAGCTGGCCCGCACCTTTGCCTTGAATCCCGCCATTGTCCGTCTGGCCCAGCCGGATACCCTGGTCTGCCGCTGCGAGGACGTCGCGCTGGGTGCCCTGGTTGGTCATGGCGACTGGACCCAGGCCAAGCTGCGCAGTCGTTGCGGCATGGGTGCCTGCCAGGGTCGCATCTGTGGTCAGGCGACCCGGGTATTGCTGGGCTGGACGCCGCCCGCACCGCGCTTTCCGCTGCAACCCACCCGTATCGACAGCCTGCTGGCCCTGACCGAGGACGAGAGATGAACGCCGCTGCCCACCTGGACGCCCTGAGCCGCGCCCGGCCCGCCGATCTGCCCGCGCTGCTCGCCAGCCTGAGCCTGGTGGCGCCGCTGCTCGATGCCATTCCCGGCGTGGTGTTCTTCGTCAAGGACCTGGAGGCGCGCTATGTGCTGGTCAACCTGACCCTGGCCCAGCGCTGCGGCTATGAAGATGTCAGCGAACTGCTCGGCAAGACTGCCGAGGAAGTCTTTCCCGCCCCCCTGGGTGGCGCCTACGCCGAACAGGATCGCCGTGTGCTGCGCGAGGGCCTGGCGCTGGACGACCAGCTGGAGCTGCACCTCTATGCCGGCCGTACCCCAGGTTGGTGCCTGACCCGCAAGCTGCCGTTGCACGATGCCCAGGGCCGCCTCATGGGCATGGCCGGCATCTCCCACGATCTGCAGGCGCCGGCTGCCGATCATCCGGCCCACGCCAAGGTGGCCGAGGTCGATCGCTATCTGCGCGAGCACTATGCCCAGCCGCTTTCGGTGGGCGAACTGAGTCAGCGGGTGGGCCTGTCGGTCTCCCAGCTCGAACGCCAGTGCAAGCGCATCCTGCGCCTCACGCCCCAGCAGTTGCTGCACAAGGCCCGGCTCGACGCCGCCTCGCGCCTGCTGGCCCGCGATCTGCCCGTCACCGAAGTGGCCCTGGCCTGTGGCTATACCGATCACAGCGCCTTCAGCCGCCAGTTCCGCCGTCTCACCGGCCTGTCGCCCCGGCAATACCGCGACTCTCTCAAGCCCCGTTCCCGTCTGGAGGAAACCCCCGCATGAGCACTCCCCGCGTCAACTGGAGCGGCGTCTTTCCCGCCGTCACCACTCAATTCAACGATGACTTCTCGGTCAATCTGGACCAGACCCATGGCGTGATCAGCAACCTGGTGCGCGATGGCGTCTCCGGTCTGGTGATGTGCGGCACCGTGGGCGAGAACACCTCCCTGACCCTGGAAGAGAAGATCGCCCTGGTGGAGGTCGCCAAGGACGCCGCCGCTGGTCGCGTGCCGGTGATCTGTGGCGTGGCCGAATTCACCAGCCTCAACGCCACCCGCACCGCCCAGGCAGTGGGTCGCGCCGGCGCCGACGGCATCATGCTCATGCCGGCCCTGGTCTACTCGGCCAAGCCCCACGAGACCGCCGCCCATTTCCGCAGCGTGGCCAGCGCCCTCGACCTGCCACTGATGGTCTACAACAACCCGCCGATCTATAAGAACGACGTCACCCCGGACATCCTCATCTCCCTGGCCGACGTCGACAACATCGTCTGCTTCAAGGATTCCTCCGGCGACACCCGCCGCTTCATCGACGTGCGCAACGAAGTAGGCGACCGCTTCGTGCTCTTCGCTGGCCTCGACGACGTGGTGCTGGAAAGCATCGCCGTGGGCGCCGAAGGCTGGGTCTCGGGCATGTCCAACATCTTCCCCACCGAAGGCGAAACCATCTTCCGCCTGGCCAAGGCCGGCCGCTTCGCCGACGCCATGCCGCTCTACGAGTGGTTCATGCCGCTGCTGCACCTGGACGCCCGCCCGGACCTGGTGCAGTGCATCAAGCTCTGCGAAGAGCTCGCCGGCCGCGGCCGCGCCCTGACCCGCCCACCCCGCCTGGCCCTGCCCGACGCGGATCGCGCCTTCGTCGAACGCCTGATGGCCAAGGCCCTGGAAACCCGTCCGCAATTGCCGAATGTAGGGATCTGAGGCAGGGCCAACCGCGGCCATAGCGGCTCGGTCCTACAGGGGCGAACGCTACCGTAGGAGCGGCCCATGGCCGCGATAAACCGATATGCCTCCACACACACCAATCCACCCCCCTCTCCCGCCTGCGGGAGAGGGCTGGGGTGAGGGCGCTCTGCAGGGCGGTCCCACCCGAATCACCCGGCCCTCTGGCCCGTACCTTTCACTCCACACCACCCCCCATCCCAAGGGCGCCACGTCCTGTCCTCCAACCGACAGGCGATACCCGGCGCAGGAGCACGCTCCGCCCCGCTTTCGTCTATACTGTGCCGCTCATTTCCCAAGCCACGTCCGCCGCGTGGCTTCTTCATTTCAGAGGCACGACGATGAGCGCACTCGTAGGCGTGATCATGGGCTCCAAGTCCGACTGGTCCACCCTGAGCCACACCGCCGACATGCTGGACAAGCTGGGCATTCCCCACGAAGTGAAGGTGGTCTCCGCCCACCGCACCCCCGACCTGCTGTTCCAGTACGCCGAAGAGGCTGCCGGTCGCGGTATCCAGGTGATCATCGCCGGTGCCGGTGGCGCCGCCCACCTGCCGGGTATGTGCGCCGCCAAGACCCACTTGCCGGTGCTGGGCGTGCCCGTGCAGTCGTCCATGCTCTCGGGCGTCGACTCCCTGCTGTCCATCGTGCAGATGCCCGCCGGTGTACCGGTCGCCACCCTGGCCATCGGCAAGGCTGGCGCCATCAACGCCGCGCTGCTGTCCGCCAGCATCCTCGGTGGCAAGTATCCCGAGTACCACGAGCGGCTGAACGCCTTCCGTGACGAGCAGACCCGTACCGTGCTGGACAATCCCGATCCGAGGGAGCAGGCATGAAGATCGGTGTCATCGGTGGTGGCCAGCTGGGCCGCATGCTCGCCCTGGCCGGCACGCCGCTGGGCATGAACTTCGCGTTTCTCGACCCGGCGCCGGATGCCTGCGCCGCTGCCCTGGGTGAACACCTGCGCGCCGACTACGGCGACCAGGATCACCTGCGCCAGCTGGCCGATGAAGTCGATCTGGTGACCTTCGAATTCGAGAGCGTTCCGGCTGAAACCGTGGCCTTCCTCTCGCAGTTCGTACCGGTCTATCCATCGGCCGAAGCCCTGCGCATCGCCCGCGACCGCCTGTTCGAAAAGTCCATGTTCCGCGACCTGGGCATTCCTACGCCCGCGTTCGCCGATGTCCTGTCCCAGGCCGACCTGGACGCCGCCGTGGCTCGTATCGGCCTGCCGGCGGTGCTCAAGACCCGTACCCTGGGCTACGACGGCAAGGGCCAGAAGGTCCTGCGCCAACCGGAAGACGTCGCAAGCGCCTTTGCCGAACTGGGCAGCGTCCCCCTGCTGCTGGAAGGCTTCGTCCCCTTCACCGGCGAGGTCTCCCTGGTGACCGTGCGCGGTCGTGACGGCGAGGTGGCCTGCTATCCGCTGGTACACAACACCCACGAAAGCGGCATCCTGCGCCTGTCGGTGGCCAGTTCCGACCATCCGCTGCAGGCCCTGGCCGAAGACTATGCCCGCCGCGTGCTGGAGCAACTCGACTACGTCGGCGTGCTGGCTTTCGAGTTCTTCGAGGTCGAGGGTGGCTTGAAAGCCAACGAGATCGCGCCGCGCGTGCACAACTCCGGGCACTGGACCATCGAAGGCGCCGAGTGCAGCCAGTTCGAGAACCACCTGCGCGCCGTGGCTGGCCTGCCGCTGGGCTCCACCGCCAAGGTCGGCGAGAGCGCCATGGTCAACTTCATCGGTTCGGTGCCGCCGGTAGCAGCCGTCACCGCCCTGGAAGACTGCCACCTGCACCATTACGGCAAGGCCTTCAAGGCCGGCCGCAAGGTCGGTCACGCCACCCTGCGTTGCGCCGATGCCGCGATCCTGCAGACCCGCATCGCCGCCCTGGAAGCCCTGATCCAGGACTGATGCCAAACGGCTTCCGTGCACGGAAGCCGTTTTCCCCTGAACCTCAGCCGATCACCGGTGGTCGGAGAGTACAACGACGCCTGCTGACCGGCGTTGTCTTACCAGCACTCAAACAGGGGATTCTTCACATGGGCATCATCGCAACCATCATCATCGGTCTCATCGTCGGCCTGGTTGCCCGCTTTCTGAAGCCGGGCGACGACAGCATGGGCTGGATCATGACCATCATTCTGGGCATCGTCGGCTCCGTGGTCGCCACCTACCTGGGCCAGGCACTGGGCATCTACCGTGCCGGTGAAGGCGCAGGCTTCATTGGTGCCGTGGTCGGTGCCATCATCGTGCTGTTCATCTACGGCATGGTGACCAAGCGTCGCTAAGACGTCGCTTCGCCTCGGCGAAGCCTAGCTACACAGTTTTCAGCCCTCGGAGTCGCCCGTCGACCCGGGGGCTTTTTTATGGAAGAGGCTCTGGTTCGCGGTCGTGGGTCTGGACCCCTGGGCAGCCGCGCCGCACACTCGGACTTTTGCGCCTAGCCTGCCGACCATGCCCAGACTGCTCATCACCCTGCTGCTCGCCAGCCTGCCCCTGCTGACTCACGCCGCCAAGGGCGAACCGCCCGAAACCAACTGGCTGGACCTGCTCACCGCGGAAGATCGCCGGGCCCTGGAGACCATGCCCGAGATCACCCACAACAGCCCGGAGGCGCCGGGCGGCTTCGGCTCGCCGGGCGGGCTCAAGCAGAAAGACAATGGCCTGCCCGAGGTGATGCACTCCACCCGCACCGTGGCCGCCCTGAATGGCAAGAACGTGCGACTGGGTGGTTTTCCGGTGCCCCTGGAGACCGACGCCAAGGGCAATTTCCGCGAATTCTTCCTGGTGCCCTATCCGGGCGCCTGCATCCACGTGCCACCGCCACCGCCGAACCAGATCGTCCTGGTGCGCTACCCCAAGGGCGTGCCGCTACCGGACATCTATGAGCCCTACTGGGTCATAGGCACCCTGCACACCGAGTCGGTCGATAACGACCTGGCCGAAGCGTCCTATACCCTGGACGCCAGCAAGGTCCGCAAGGTCGAAGAAAGCGACTTGTAGCCCCTTAGGTTGGGCCGAGACAGCTCCACCGTCGAAGCCCAACAAACCAAGGCAAATGCGTAGCGTGGACAACGGCGCAGCCTTGTCCACTACCGCTCACCACTCAGACATCACGCCGGCTGCCGCTCGCCGTAGCGCTGCTCCAGGTAGGCGATGATGTCGTCCGACTCGTACATCCACACGCTCTGGCTGCCTTCGTCGATGCGCAGGCAAGGCACCTTCACCCGGCCACCGCCCTGTTCCAGCTCGGTGCGCAGCTGCGGGTCCTTCTTGATGTCCTTGAGCCGGATCGGCAGGTTCAGCCGATGCAGGGCGCGGCGGGTCTTCACGCAGAAGGGGCAGGCCTGGAACTGATAGAGCGACAGATTCGCCAGTTCCGCCTCGATGGCAGCCTGGGCCTGCTCACTGCGCTTGAGCTTGCGCGGCCGGGTCACCAGATCCAGGCCGACGATCACCTGGCCGAGGCCGTTGCGTAGCAGATTGATCAACGGGATTCACCTTGAGGGGTCGTTCGAGCCGGGCAGTTTACCCTATCGCCTCAGGGCTGCCGCTCCGCCAGTCGTTACGGAACGTCACCCGCAAGGCAGCGCTCTACAAGAGGGATTAATTCCTCGATGGGGATCTGTTGCATGCCGCTGTCTTCCGCAGAGCGCGAAGCCTTTCGCCAACTCGCCGCCGACCTTCCTGGTGTCGATCTTCCGATCTACGAACAATTTGCCAAGGACCCGCTGGACCCCATCATCGGTCTGGGCGATCCCGAGGCGCCCCTGGGCTTTTTCGGTCGCGATCCGGGGCGGGAGGAAGTGAAGTACGGCGAGCCCTTCATCGGCAGCGGCGGCCAGATCGCCCGCAAGGTCCTCTACAAACACCTGTACGGCCATCCCCCGGCCGACTTCGAGGCCAGCCGCAGCCTGAGCCAGCAGTTCTTCTGGGCTAACACCGTGCCCTACAAACCCCTGGGCAACAAAGCCTGGTCGGAACGGATAAAAAAGACCTTCCGCCCCCTGATGCGCCGCCTGCTGGTGGAACACTGGCACGGCACCCAGCTCATCACCTTTGGCCGCGAAGCCTTCCTCTGGTTCGGCATCGGCCAATCCAAGGAAGAGCGCGCCCGCCTGGAAGCCTTCTGGAAGAGCGAAGACCGCTTCGAAAGCAGCATCGAGGTCACCCTGGAAACGGAGGAGGGCGTGTGCAAGACACTGACCCTCTATCCACTGCCGCATCCGTCGCCGTTGAATCAGACGTGGTATACGAGGTTTCCTGGGTTGTTAGAAAGTAGAATAAAAAAACTCGTATAGGGTTATAACGTAAGCGTCCGGCGAATTCACCTTCCGAACTCCCGCTTTAAGGGCGAGCGATTCACTACTACAGTTCTAGCCGGGCAGGCTCAAGTGCAGCAAGGGGAAGGGGCGGCCCTCGCCATCCAGCGGAGAACGACCTGTTTGAACAAACCCGTAATGTAAATAGAACCCTACCGCTTCAGGGTTCTGTTCATTCACATCAACACTCATCTGACTGCGCAAACTGCGGGCATGATCCAGCAGTGCGCGGCCAATCCCTTTCCCTCGAAGATCTGGTTCGATGAAGAGCATCTCTACGTGGTTTTCATTGAGCCCGATGAACCCTAGCGGGCAGTCCTCGGCATCTACCGTAACCCATAATTCAACAGCGGGTAGGTAAATATCGCGGAGCTGAGGAAGCAATGCCTCGATATCGGATTCTTGCAGGAAGTGATGTGTGGCGCGAACGGAGCGCAGCCAAATGTTGAGCAGTTGCGGATGGTCGGCGTTAGTAGCCTGACGAATGATCATAAAATCATCCTTTACACTTGATATCGGAAATGAGGCGCGCTAGTAGATAGCGACCGTAAAAGTGTCGGCAACTTGTATGACCGCTTCGCGAGTTAACGCCTGGGCGGTTCACGGCAGAGGTAGCCGGAAAGGAGGGAGGAAGGACGATACTGGGAGGCTTTGGGGGTGTCAAAAAAAGTTACGGAAGGGAATGGTGGAAGCATACCTGACAGATGGTGGCCGGGCCGGTAGGGATCTCACGCGGGACGCTAGAACCGGATGATGTCAGGAGCTTACGGTGACTTACCCGGACGCTTACGTTATAACAAGATTCTTATGCCATCTTGGATGCCAAAATAAAAGGGTTCTGGTCTTTTGTATGCTCCTTGTTTGGGGTAGGTCTAGGTACCTTTCTTATAGGGTTTTTAGGAAAAACCCAGATTGAAAATCGCTTGAGGGCGAGTATAGATCACGAGTATTCAAAGGATTTGGAACGCATCAAGGATGAGATAATTAGAGATCAAGTCAAGGCCATCGAAGAGTTAAAAAGAGAAATTCAAATCAGAGATAGAGCCGCAAAGATTGCTGATCTTTTATCGGAGTGTTTTCATGGCCGGAGAGCCGAAAAAAGCTAAATTTGCTGACTTTCGAAGCTTTTTTGTGGCTTCCTGATGAAATTCTTGAGGACCTCTCTGCAGTGCTTTCACATTCTCCAGATGCGCCTGATGTCAGACAAGTCTTAAGCAAAGTAAGAAAGCATTTGCTAGGGCCTACAAATTTAGGGCCAGAAAAATTTATAATTTTCAAGGATGATGCTAGTAACTGTTCCAACAAAAATGACCCAAAATAAAAAATTTTTTAACCATTCCTCTAAATAGTTTTAAAAGCATTAGATTCAATAGCTAAAGCCACCCATATTCCGCCATCGACAAGGGCTCTCCATCCCCGACGATGAAGTGATCCAGCACCCGCACATCCACCAGCGCCAGGGCATCCTTCAGGCGCGTAGTGAGCAGACGGTCGGCCTGGCTGGGTTCGGCGATGCCGGAAGGGTGGTTGTGTGTGAGGATGACGGCGGCGGCGTTGTGGGCGAGGGCGCGCTTGACCACCTGGCGGGGGTAGACGCTGGCGCCGTCGATGGTGCCGTGGAACAGGGCTTCGAAGGCCAGCACCCGGTGGCGGGTGTCGAGGAACAGGCAGCCGAAGACTTCGTGAGGTTCGTGGCGCAGGCGCGCCTTGAGATAGTCGCGGACCTGCTGAGGGCTTTCCAGCGCCGAGTCGCGCTTGAGGCCTTCGGCCAAGTGGCGGCGGCCCATTTCCAGCACCGCCTGCAGCTGGCTGTACTTGGCCGGGCCGAGGCCGAGGTGGGCGCTGAAGGCGGCGAGGTCGGCCTCCAGCAGGGCTCTCAGGCTGCCGAATTCCCCGAGCAGCTGGCGGGCAAGGTCCACCGCGCTTTTGCCGGCCACGCCGGTGCGCAGGAAGATCGCCAGTAGCTCGGCGTCGGTGAGGGCCTGGGCGCCTTGTTCCAGCAGTTTTTCCCGCGGCCGCTCCTGGGCCGGCCAGTCCTTGATGCTCATGGGGCGCTCCCTGTCTGGCGGGGCGCCTGCGTCCTGCAGGCGCTGTGCTATCTTAACCGGATCATTCTCGGGTGCGCGCAGGCCTCGATTGGCCGTGCGATGCCCGTTCTAGACGGTTCGAGAACGGAAAGGCTATATGCAGCGGCTCCATCGTAAACGCATCGTGCTGGGCGTCGGAGGTGGCATCGCCGCTTACAAGAGCGCCGAGCTGGTGCGCCGCCTCAAGGATCAGGGCGCCGAGGTGCGGGTGGTACTGACCCGCGGCGGGCGCGAATTCATCACGCCGCTGACCCTGCAGGCACTGTCCGGGCTGCCGGTGCACCTGGATCTGCTGGATCCGGCCGCCGAAGCGGCCATGGGTCACATCGAGCTGGCCCGCTGGGCCGATCTGGTGCTGGTCGCGCCGGCCACCGCCGATGTGATGGCGCGCCTGGCCCAGGGCATGGCGGACGATCTGCTCACCACCCTGGTGCTGGCCACCGATGCCCGGGTCGCCCTGGCACCGGCCATGAACCAGGCCATGTGGCGCGATCCGGCCACCCAGGCCAATGCCGAGCTCCTGCGTCGCCGCGGTATCGCGCTGTTCGGCCCGGCCAGTGGCAGCCAGGCCTGTGGCGACGTCGGCCCCGGCCGGATGCTGGAAGCCACCGATCTGGCCCAGCTCGCCGCCGACTGCTTCCAGCGCCTGGACCTGACCGGTCGCCATGTGGTCATCACCGCCGGCCCGACCCAGGAAAACATCGACCCGGTGCGCTACATCACCAACCACAGCTCCGGCCGCATGGGCTTCGCCCTGGCGGAAGCGGCGGCGGAGGCGGGCGCCCGCGTCAGCCTGGTGAGTGGCCCCGTGCATTTGCCGACCCCCGATCGCGTCGAGCGCATCGACGTGATCAGCGCCCGCGACATGCTGGCGGCCTGCGAGGCGTTGATGCCCTGCGACGTGCTCATCGCTTCGGCGGCGGTAGCGGACTATCGCCCCGAGGTGATTGCGCCGCACAAGCTGAAGAAGGACCCCACCCGTGGCGACGGCCTGCTGCTGGAGCTGGTGCGCAACCCGGACATCCTCGCCACCCTGGCGGGGCGCCCGGATCGGCCCTTCAGCGTCGGCTTCGCCGCCGAAACCCAGAACCTGCTGGAGTACGCCCAGCGCAAGCTGCGCGACAAGAATCTCGACCTCATCGTCGCCAACGATGTGGCCAATCCGGCCATCGGCTTCAACAGCCAGGACAATGCGGTCACCGTGATCGACCGTGGCCTGCACGAGATCCGCTTCGAGCAGACCAGCAAGAGCAAGATCGCCCGCCAGCTCATCGCCCTGATTTCCACCCACCTCAAAGACACCGCTCAGACTCATGCATAGCCTTCAAGCCAAGATCCTCGACCCGCGCCTGGGGCGCGATTTCCCGCTGCCGTCCTACGCAACGCCCGGTTCGGCCGGCCTCGACCTGCGCGCCATGCTGCAGGAGGAACTGGTGCTGGAGCCGGGCCAGACCGCGCTGATCCCCACGGGGCTCGCCATCCATGTCGCCGATCCGTCGCTGGCGGCGCTGATCCTGCCGCGCTCGGGTTTGGGCCATAAGCACGGCATCGTGCTGGGCAATCTGGTCGGCCTGATCGACTCGGACTACCAGGGCGAACTCATGGTCTCCTGCTGGAATCGCGGCCAGACCACCTTCACCGTGAGCATCGGCGAACGTATCGCCCAGCTGATGCTCGTACCTGTGGTGCAGGCGCACTTCGACATCGTCGAGAGCTTTACCGAGACCGAACGCGGTACCGGCGGCTTCGGGCACTCCGGTACCCGCTGACGCCAGATATGCAAGGCGCGCCGTGACATAAAGGAGAAGAACGGCATGGCAAGGGGCAAGAACGGCAAGGATGTGCGCAAGACGGCCCCTCGGGTCGCTGCATTGCCCGGCATGGGCGCGGGTCTGCTGCTGGCACTCGCCGGCCTGCTGCTGGCCGCGGTGCTGCTGTGGTTCCTGGTGTTGCAGCCGCAGGGCGCACGCAATCAGGAGCAGCAGGCGGATCAGGCCCTGCAGGCCCAGGCCACCTCCCTCAATCAGCTGCTGGTCGGTCTGACGCGACGGCTGCAGGGTGTCGCCGGGGATGCCCTGGTGCTGCAGGCGCTCCAGGGCGATGACCCTGCGGCGCGCGCGGCGGCGGAAAGCCAGCTGCGCGAGCGACTGGGCGTGGTCGATGTCCTGGTGGTGCCGGCCGGTATGCGCCAGATCGAAGACGACCGTCCCGGTCCCCTCAACTATGCCGCGCTCGACCTGCTCAAGCGCCTGGAAAGCGGCCAGCGCACGCCGCCGGAAGCCTATCGCGTGGGCGACCGCTGGCTGGTCTACAGTGCCCAGCCCATTCGCCGTGGCGATCAACTGCTGGGCAGCGCCGTGCTGGTGGAAGAACTCCCGGCCGTCCTGCAGGGCTGGGCCACGCCGCCGGCGACGGTTGGTCAGTGGCGCCTGCTGCAGCAGTTTCCCGGTGGCGGGGTGCAGGTACTGGCCAGTGGCGGTACCCCCGGTGATCCGGCACTGATGCGCCGGCTCGCCACTGGTAGCCCGCTCTGGACGCTGGAACTGGCACCTGCCGCCGAGGCGGGCGCCGACACCCCGGTGGGCATTCCCCTGGTGGCACTGCTGCTGGCGCTGTTCGGCGTGCTGGCGGGCTTTTGGCTGTTTTTCCGGGAGCTGTCACGGCGGCTACGTGACGACGTCCGCAGTCTGACGGCCTATGCCGAGGAACTTGAATCCAATCAGATAGCCAAAAGCCCGACCTTGCGCCTGGCGGTAATGGAACCCGTGGCCAAGTCGACGGCCCGATTGGCCAACCGATCGGCCGGGTCGTCGCCGGACCTCTACGCCGCAGCACCTAGTGATGCCGTGGCCAAGACCCTGGCGGAGTTTGCCGACAGAGGCCGCGCTCAGCAGAGCGAGCCGCTGTTCCAGACCACCGACATCCTCGATATCAGTATCCTCGACGAAGACCAGGATCTCCTGGGATTGGAGAAACCCCCAATGAGCACTACCCCGCAAGCCCCCCAACTCAACGCTAGCATCTTCCGCGCCTACGACATCCGTGGCGTGGTGGGTGACTCCCTGACTGCCGAAGCCGCCTACTGGATCGGGCGCGCCATCGGCTCGGAGAGCCTGGCGCGTGGCGAGCCCAACGTGGCCGTCGGCCGTGATGGCCGTCTGTCCGGCCCCGAACTGGTCGCCCAACTGATCAAGGGCGTGGCCGATAGCGGCGCCAATGTCAGCGATGTCGGCATGGTGCCGACCCCGGTGCTCTACTACGCAGCCAACGTGCTCGAAGGCAAGTCCGGCGTCATGCTGACCGGCAGCCACAACCCGCCGGACTACAACGGCTTCAAGATCGTCATCGCTGGCGAGACCCTGGCCAACGAATCCATCCAGCGTCTGCGCGAGCGCATCGAGACCGGCGAAGTAGCCAGCGGCCAGGGCCAGATCAAGCAGGTCGACGTGCTCAAGAGCTACGCCGACTACATCCGCAACGACGTGGTGCTGGCCAAGAAGCTCAAGGTCGTGGTGGACGCCGGCAACGGTGTCGCCGCGGTCAATGCTCCCCAGCTGATCGAATCCCTGGGCTGTGAGGTCATCCCGCTGTTCTGCGAGGTGGATGGCAACTTCCCCAACCACCATCCGGATCCGGGCAAGCCCGAGAACCTGGAAGACCTGATCGCCAAGGTCAAGGAAACCGGCGCCGACCTGGGCCTGGCCTTTGATGGCGACGGCGACCGCGTGGGCGTGGTGACCAACGAAGGCAAGATCATCTACCCCGACCAGCTGCTGATGCTGTTCGCCAAGGACGTGGTCTCCCGCAACCCGGGCGCTGACATCATCTTCGACGTCAAATGCACCCGTCGCCTGAACAACCTCATCGCCGGCTACGGTGGTCGTCCCATCATGTGGAAGACCGGCCACTCGCTGATCAAGAAGAAGATGAAGGAAACCGGCGCCCTGCTGGCCGGCGAGATGAGCGGCCACGTGTTCTTCAAGGAGCGCTGGTTCGGTTTCGACGACGGCATCTACAGCGCCGTGCGTCTGCTGGAGATCCTCAGCCAGGAGAAGACCAGCGCCCAACAGGTGTTCGATACCTTCCCGGTAGACATCTCCACCCCGGAGATCAATATCCAGGTGACCGAAGAGAACAAGTTCGGCATCATCGAAACCCTGCAGCGCGACGCCCAGTGGGGCGATGCCCAGATCACCACCCTGGACGGCGTCCGCGTCGATTACCAGCACGGTTGGGGCCTGGTGCGTGCATCCAACACCACGCCGGTGCTGGTGCTGCGTTTCGAGGCGGAAACCCTCGAGGAGCTGGAGCGTATCAAGACGGTGTTCCGCAAGCAGTTGCTGGCGGTGCAGCCGGATCTGAACCTGCCGTTCTGACCTCGGGTCAGCGGTAGCACAGAGGGCGCCTAGGCGCCCTTTGTCTTTTCTTTGTCGACCTTGAGAGGTGAGCCATGACCCTGAGCCGCGAGGATGCCTCGCACGTCGCCGAGGTGCTGTCCGAGGCGCTGCCCTATATCCGCCGGTTCGTCGGCAAGACGCTGGTGATCAAGTACGGCGGCAACGCCATGGAGAGCGACGAGCTCAAGGCCGGTTTCGCCCGTGACATCGTGCTGATGAAGGCGGTGGGCATCAATCCGGTGGTGGTGCACGGCGGCGGTCCGCAGATCGGCGACCTGCTCAAGCGCCTGTCCATCGAAAGCCACTTCATCGATGGCATGCGCGTCACCGACGCCCAGACCATGGATGTAGTGGAAATGGTGCTCGGTGGCCAGGTCAACAAGGACATCGTCAACCTGATCAACCGCCATGGCGGCAAGGCCATCGGCCTGACCGGCAAGGACGCGGGCCTGATCCGCGCCACCAAGCTCAAGGTCAGCCGGCAAACGCCGGAGATGACCAAGCCGGAGATCATCGACATCGGCCATGTGGGCGAGGTCACCGGGGTCAACGTCGACCTGATCAACATGCTGGTGCGGGGCGATTTCATCCCGGTCATCGCGCCCATCGGCGTGGGTCCGGACGGCGAGTCCTACAACATCAACGCCGACCTGGTGGCAGGCAAGGTGGCCGAGGCGCTCAAGGCCGAGAAGCTGATGCTGCTGACCAACATTGCCGGCCTGATGGACAAGCAAGGTCAGGTGCTCACCGGGCTGTCCACCGAGCAGGTCGATTCGCTGATCGCCGACGGCACCATCTACGGCGGCATGCTGCCAAAGATCCGCTGTGCGCTGGAAGCGGTGCAGGGGGGCGTAGAGAGCGCCCACATCATCGATGGCCGGGTGCCCAACGCGGTGCTGCTGGAAATTTTCACCGACGTCGGCGTCGGTACCCTGATCTCCAACCGCAAGCGCTGATCGCGCTGCGGTCGGACGAAAACGGCGCCCCAGGGCGCCGTTTTCATTACTGGCCCGGACTCACTGCTCCCAGCTGGGCGTGGGCAGCGTCAAGCCGTGCTGGCCGTTGTAGGCGGCTCGTTTGGGTGATTCCCAACCCTCCAGCAACGCCTCCTCTACCCGGTAGATCTCCACCCCCAGTGGACGACAGACCTTGAGCGGGTCCTCGGCCTCGGGCCCCCACATCGCCAGGGACAGATCGCCGCCCGGGCAGGTGGACAGGGCGCAGAGCACGTCGATCTCGGCGAAGAACTCCAGGTAGTCGCCGGGCTTGGCCGGACAGGCCTTCATGAAGTACAGGTCGTCGTGATTCAGGCCGGTGCACTGGAAGATGTTCAGCACGTCGTGCACGTCGAATTCGGTGAGGCCATGGGGCAGCACCGCGCGGGTCAGATTCGAGTGGCAGTGGTGGTGGAAGTCCTCGCCGGTGAGCATCTTGTTGACGTAGGGATCGCAGCGGGTGCCCAGCAGGTCATGCAGGCGGCCGCCGTGTTCGTCGATGCCATAACCAGCCAGGCTGTCGTCGGTGATGGTCAGCAGGGAGCGCAGGAAGGGCAGGTTCGACCAGAGACGATCATAGGTGCTGACATGGGCACCCTGCAGTTGCCGGGTGCGCGCGGCCCACATCCGCTCGCGCGGGTCCTCGGCGTTCCAGACGTTGAAGTCGCCGACCTGGGGACCGTGCGGAGTGGTGACGCGGAACAGATGGCCCGCCGGCACCTTCCAGGCGCGGCCGGTGCGGATTGGAATCTCGAACTGCTCGATCAGGGTGCGCGCTTCCTTCCTTTCGCGCAGGCGATCATAGAAGGCCTGGTCGACTTGCAGGGCGGAGCCCTGGGTGGCCTGGTAGGCGGCGGGGTAGTCCTTGTACATGGGCGGTCTCCTCGGTCAGTGCGGCTTGGCGGCGCTGAGCAGGTCCAGCAGCCGGTTTTCGGAATCGTCGAGATAGCTGGCCATGGCCTCCGCCGCCGCCTGCAGGCGACGGGCGCTGAGCAGGTCATGGATCTGGCGGTCGCGTGCCAGCCAGGGGCGCTGGAAGTGTTCTTCGTCGGGAGCGATGGAAAACAGCAGGCGCATCTGCGCGGCGACGTTGGCGAAGAATTCGTCGAACAGCGGACTGCGCAGCAGGCCGACGATGTGCTGATGGAAATGCAGGCCGTGGGTACCGAAGGCGCGCCAGTCTTCGCGCGACTGCGCCAGATCGGCGGCCTCCAGCGCGTCCAGCATGCGATCGGACTGGTACTCGCGCAGCGGTTGGCTGGAGAGGATGGCCTGCACCTCCAGGGTACGGCGCACCTGAAAGATGTCGCGTACCTCGGCCAGGCCCAGGCGGCGCACCATCACGCCCTTGTGGCGCACATAGGTGGCCAGGCCCTCGCGATCCAGCTGGTGCAGGGCTTCGCGGATGGTGTTGCGCGAGGCATTGTAGGCTCGCACCAGCTCACTCTCGACCAGCGCCGTACCGGGCAGCAGGCGGCCGCCGATGATGTCTTCGCGCATCTCCTGGAGTAGCTGAATCCCTAGCGGTAGTCCGCTCGCGTCTTTGCCATTCATGGCGGGCTCCTCACCAACCCGTGACGGTATCGGTCTCAGTCCAACGCTGAGCCGTTTCCGGCCATCACCAGGCGTGCATCCGATTGTTCAACAATAGGCTGAGGTCGAGTCTGCACACTGTGTGCCAAGACAGGAGGAGCTAGTGGTATCGCTGGGCAGGCGATGGAGGGGAAGGGGCCGCTGAGTGGAGAGCGCACAGCCATTACCACGTGAGCGAACGGGCGCCGCCACGGGAAGGTCGAGGGATCGTCGGTGAGTTGCGTCTGCCGACTTACTGGTCCGTGTCCTGGGTCGCTTCCAGCCGCTGCATGCGCGCGCGATCGGCATCGAAGGCGGCGCTGGTGCTGATGCGCAGCTCGGCGTAGCGCTGCAGATCGGCCCGCAGGCGGATCTGATCGGTTGCCATGGCGTCGAGGCGGGCCTGCAGGTCCGCAGGGAGTGCCTGGCCATTGCGCTGGTACACCGCCGCCTGCTCCATCAGTTGGCTCTGCTGCTGGCGCACGGAGTCCAGGGTGGCCTTCTTGATCTGCATCAGGCCATCCAGCTCCGCCAGCTTGCGCGCCTTGGCGCGGTCGACATCCTCGACATTGCTGTAGAGCTTGCGCAGTTGGCCGTCGACCAGCGCCTGCTGGCGCGCTTGCGCCTGGCGGTCGAGTTCCGCGGCAGGCAGGGCCGGGGCGACCTTGCGGATCACCCGGCCCTGCTCGTTGAGCACGTCGTAGCCCTTGCCAGCGTATTCCGGCGGCACGCCCTGGCGATCGATGACCAGGGTGCCGTTACGGTCCAGATAGCGATACAGCTCGGCCGCCTGGCCGGCCAGCGGCAGGGCGATGAGCAACAGGCTGGCAGCGGCGCGACGTACGAGCATGACCGTCTCTCCTGGGGCTGGCGGCTAGATGCCGTATTGAGCGCGATAGTCCTGGACGGCAGGCAGGTGACGCTTGAGCTCGGCGTCCTCGGCCAGGTATTCGAGCACCTGATCCAGGGCCACGATACTCAGCACCGGGATGCCATAGTCACGCTCGACTTCCTGGATGGCCGACAGCTCGCCGCGCCCGCGTTCCTGGCGGTCCAGGGCGATTAGTACACCGGCCGCGCTGGCGCCCTGCGCCTCGATGATCTGCATGACCTCGCGGATGGCGGTGCCGGCGGTGATGACGTCGTCGATGATCAGCGCCCGGCCGGTCAGGGGTGCGCCCACCAGCAGGCCGCCTTCGCCGTGATCCTTAGCTTCCTTGCGGTTGAAACACCAGGGCGTATCGCGGCCGTGGTGCTCGACCAGGGCCACCGCCGTGGCGGCCGCCAGGGGAATGCCTTTGTAGGCCGGGCCGAAGAGCACATCGAAGGGCAGGTTGGCCGCGACCAGCGCATCGGCATAGCAGCGCCCGAGGTGGGCCAGCGCCGAACCGCTGTGGAACAGGCCTGCGTTGAAGAAATAGGGGCTGACGCGTCCCGATTTCAGAGTGAATTCGCCAAAACGCAGAACTCCGCGCTCGATGGCGAAACGAATGAAATTACGCTGATACGCCTGCATATAAGTCCTTGCGCGGCTTGTATTTAGCTAAACCGGTTTAGCTCGGGTATCATACATCCACGATTTTTTGGGGGCCATTTATGCGGATCATCAGCTTGAACGTCAATGGTATTCAGGACGCTGTGGAGCGGGGCCTGTTGCCCTGGCTTAAGGCGCAGAATGCCGACGTGATCTGCTTGCAGGATACCCGCGCCTCTTCTTATGACATGGACGATCCGGCCTATGCGCTGGAGGGTTACATCCTCTATGCCTGCGACGCCGAAGTGCCGTCCCAGGGCGGGGTCGCGCTCTATACCCGGGTCCAGCCGAAAGCGGTGATCAGCGGCCTGGGCTTCGAGTCCTGCGATCGCTTCGGCCGCTATCTGCAGGCGGACTTCGACAAGGTCAGCATCGCCAGCCTGCTGTTGCCCTCGGGCAAGCGTGGTGATGAGGATCTGAACATGAAATTCAAGTTCATGGACGACTTCACCCATTACCTGAACAAGCAGCGCCGCAAGCGCCGCGAGTACATCTATTGCGGCTCGCTGTATGTGGCGCATCAGAAGCAGGACGTGAAGAACTGGCGCGACTGCCAGCAGATCCCTGGCTTCCTCGCCCCCGAGCGGGCCTGGATGGACGAGGTGATCGGCAACATGGGCTATGTGGATGCCCTGCGCGAAGTGAGCCGCGAAGGCGACCAGTTCAGCTGGTGGCCCGATAGCGACCAGGCGGAGCACCTAAATCTGGGCTGGCGTTTCGACTACAACATCCTCACTCCGGGGCTGCGCCGCTTCGTGCGCTCGGCTCGGCTGCCGCGGCAACCGCGCTTCTCCGAGCACGCGCCGCTGATCGTCGACTATGACTGGACGCTGAGCATCTGATCCGCCCAGTGCCCTGAAACGAAAAAACCAGCCCACGGGCTGGTTTTTTGTTGGGTGCCTATTTCACCAGGATCACCGGCAGCGGTACCTGGTGCACCACGCGGTGGGCCACCGAGCCGAGCAGCAGGCCGCTGAGCGATCCCAGGCCGCGAGTGCCCATCACCACGGTGTCCACCTCCAGTCGCCGTGCCGTTTCGCCGATGGTCTCGGCGATGCTGCCGAAGCCCACATGGGTCTGGGCCTCGATACCGGCTTCCAGCAGGGCCGGGCGCGCCCTGACCAGAATGTCTTCGGCCTTGTCCTGCAGGCTGCCCCGCCATTCGCGCAGGATGCGGTCATCGAAGGGCGCGCCGTAGATTTCCGGCTCGTTCTGGACATTGAGCAGGTGCAGATCCAGCGACAGGCCGGCCTTCACCAGCTCAAGGACGTAGCGCAGGGCGTTGTCGGCGCTGGGTGAACCGTCGTAGGCGACCAGGACATTGTGCATGGGGCATCTCCACGAAAGGGGTATGCCTTCATGCTAGACCGCCGACGCTAGGGGCGCTTGATCCGGATCAAGTCGCTGCCAGCGCCGGCGACATCAGCGACCCACCCCGTTGCGAGCGGTCTTGGACACCACCTCGGATTCGTCCAGCTTGCTGGCGAACATGCTCACGGCGTCCACGGCCTCGCTGGCACCATCGCGGATCTGCACGATCACCGCACCGGCCTGATCCGCGAGCTCGACGCCCTTGACCGCCCGGCCCTGGGTGCTTTCCATGCTGGCGACGGCCTGCTGGGTTTCGCTGAGGATTCGACCGATCATCTCGGCGATTTCCGCCGTGGCGCTGCTGGTACGCCCCGCCAGCTGGCGGACCTCGTCGGCGACCACGGCGAAGCCGCGGCCCTGATCGCCGGCGCGGGCGGCCTCGATGGCCGCGTTGAGCGCCAGCAGGTTGGTCTGGTCGGCGATGCCGCGGATGGTGTTGACGATGGCGGTGATCTGCTCGGAGCGCTGGCCCAGCTGGCCGATCACCTCGGCGGACTGGCTGACGTTCTGTGCGATCTCGCGCATCTCGCCTGCCGCGGCCTGGATGATCCGGGTGCCCTGCTCGGCGACTTTTTCGGTCTCCGCGGAGATGTGATAGGCCCGCGAGGCACTGCGGCCGTCGCTTTCGTGCTTTTCCACCCGCTCGCTGATGTCACTGGCGTACTTGACCACCTTATATAGCCGGCCGGTGGCGTCGTACACGGGGTTGTAACTCGCTTCGAGCCAGATCACCCGGCCGTGCTTGCCCAGGCGCTTGAACTGGCCGCGGAAGAATTCGCCGGCGTTGAGGCGACGCCAGAAGTCGCCGTATTCGTTGCTGTTGACCAGGTCGGGCTCACAGAACAGGCGGTGATGCTGGCCCTGGAGCTCCTTCAGGCTGTAGCCCAGGGTGGCCAGGAAGTTGTCGTTGGCGGTCAGGATGCGCCCGTCCAGGTCGAATTCGATCCGGGCCATGGCGCGGTCCAGGGCCTTGAGCTTGCTCTGGGCTTCGCTGTCGCGCTCGACCTGCTCGGTGACGTCGAGGGCGTATTTCACCACCCTGGCGATCTTGCCGTCGCCGTCGGGGACCGGGTTGTAGCTGGCTTCGAGCCAGAGGGTACGGCCCTGGGCGTCGAGACGCTGGAAGGCGCCGGAGACGTACTCGCCGCGCTTCAGGCGGGCCCAGAAATCGCCGTAGTCGCGGCTCTGGACCACGGCGGGAGGGCAGAGGCGACGATGATGCTGGCCGATCAGGACGTCGGCCCGGTAGCCGGTCAGCCGGAAGAAGTTGTCGTTGGCGCGCAGGATCACGCCGTCGAGATCGAACTCGATCACCGCCATGGAACGCTCCAGTGCCTGGGTCAGGCCCTGGTTGGCGTTCGCCTCGGCTTCCAGCCGAGCGATGGTCTTCTTTAGATGCGCATTGAACATGGCAGAACTCGCTGGCTGGGATAAAGACGTAGCCAGCCTATCGGCTCCAAGCGAGCCGACTTGACGGGACCCGGCGAGCGGTGGAACACGGCGTCTGGACGGCTGTCGCAAACGCGCCGGCCCGGGGCGTAAACAGGCATCTTGGGGTCTGGGGCCGGGCCTACCATCGCGGCCAAGGGGGTGGTTTTCACCGCCACAGACTTTAGGAGCGCCGCGATGTTCAGCAAGCAGGACCAAATCCAGGGCTACGATGATGCGTTGTTCGCCGCCATGGGCGAGGAGGCGCGGCGCCAGGAGCATCACCTGGAACTGATCGCATCCGAAAACTACACCAGCCAGCGCGTCATGGAAGCCCAGGGCAGCGTGCTGACCAACAAGTACGCCGAAGGCTATCCGGGCAAGCGTTACTACGGTGGCTGCGAGCACGTCGACAAGGTCGAGCAGCTGGCCATCGAGCGCGCCAAGCAGCTGTTCGGCGCCGACTACGCCAACGTCCAGCCGCACTCCGGTTCCCAGGCCAACTCGGCCGTCTACCTGGCGCTGCTGCAGCCCGGCGACACCATCCTGGGCATGAGCCTGGCCCATGGCGGTCACCTGACCCACGGCGCCAAGGTCAGCTCCTCCGGCAAGCTGTACAACGCCGTGCAGTACGGCATCAACACCGACACCGGGCTGATCGACTATGACGAGATCCAGCGTCTGGCCGAGGAGCACAAGCCCAAGATGATCGTGGCGGGCTTCTCCGCCTACTCCAAGACCCTGGACTTCCAGCGCTTCCGCGACATCGCCGATAGCGTGGGCGCCCTGCTGTTCGTCGACATGGCCCACGTGGCCGGTCTGGTCGCTGCCGGTGTCTATCCGAACCCGGTGCCCTTCGCCGACGTGGTGACCACCACCACCCACAAGACCCTGCGCGGCCCCCGTGGCGGCCTGATCCTGTGCAAGGCCAACGCCGACATCGAGAAGAAGCTCAGCGCCGCGGTGTTCCCGGGTGCCCAGGGTGGCCCGCTGATGCACGTCATCGCCGGCAAGGCCGTGTGCTTCAAGGAAGCCCTGGAGCCGGGCTTCAAGACCTACCAGCAGCAGGTGATCAAGAACGCCCAGGCCATGGCCGGCGTGTTCAAGGCCCGCGGCTTCGACGTGGTCTCCGGCGGTACCGACAACCACCTGTTCCTGGTCAGCCTGATCAAGCAGGGCATCACCGGCAAGGACGCGGACGCCGCCCTGGGTCGTGCCTGCATCACCGTGAACAAGAACGCCGTGCCCAACGATCCCCAGTCGCCCTTCGTGACCTCGGGTCTGCGCATCGGCACCCCGGCCCTGACCACCCGTGGTCTGGGCGTCAGCGAAAGCGAGCGCGTCGCCGGCTGGATCTGCGACATCCTCGACCACCTCGGCGATGCCGATGTGGAAGCCCAGGTGGCGCGCCAGGTGGCTGCGCTGTGCCGCGACTATCCGGTTTACCGCTAATCGCTGCAATCCTGACGCAACCCCTATCCAACCCCTTTCCCTCTCAGCGGAAAGGGGCGTCGTCTGCAGGAGTCTCCAGATGCAACGCTATTCCGGCTTCGGCCTCTTCAAGCACTCCCTGAGCCATCACGAGAACTGGCAGCGGATGTGGCGCACTCCGACGCCCAAGCCGGCATACGACGTGGTCATCGTCGGTGGTGGCGGTCACGGTCTGGCTACCGCCTATTACCTCGCCAAGCAATTCGGCGTGAAGAACGTCGCGGTGATCGAGAAAGGCTGGCTGGGCGGCGGCAACACCGCACGCAACACCACCATCGTTCGCTCCAACTACCTGTGGGACGAGTCGGCGCACCTCTATGAGCACGCCATGAAGCTGTGGGAAGGCCTGTCCCAGGACCTGAACTACAACGTCATGTTCTCCCAGCGCGGCGTCTACAACCTCTGCCACACCCTGCAGGACATGCGCGATTCCGAGCGCCGGGTCAGTGCCAACCGCCTCAATGGCGTAGACGGCGAGCTGCTCGACACCCGCCAGGTGGCCGAGGAGATTCCCTATCTGGACTGCAGCAAGAACACCCGCTACCCGATCTTCGGTGCCACCGTGCAGCGTCGTGGTGGTGTGGCCCGTCACGACGCCGTGGCCTGGGGCTTCGCCCGCGCCGCCGACGCCCTGGGCGTGGACCTGATCCAGCAGACCGAAGTCACTGGCTTCCGCAAGCAGGACGGCAAGGTGATCGGCGTAGAAACCAATCGCGGCTTCATCGGCGCCCGTCGCGTCGGCGTGGTTACCGCAGGCAACTCCGGGCACATGGCCAAGCTCGCGGGCTTCCGCCTGCCGCTGGAATCCCACCCGCTGCAGGCGCTGGTCTCCGAACCGATCAAGCCCATCATCGACAGCGTCATCATGTCCAACGCGGTACACGGCTACATCAGCCAGTCCGACAAGGGCGACCTGGTGATCGGCGCCGGTATCGACAGCTGGGTCGGCTACGGCCAGCGCGGCTCCTACCCGGTGATCGAGCACACCCTGCAGGCCATCGTCGAGATGTTCCCGATCCTCTCGCGGGTACGCATGAACCGCCAGTGGGGCGGCATCGTCGACACCTCGCCGGATGCCTGCCCGATCATTTCCAAGACCCCGGTGGAAAACCTGTTCTTCAACTGCGGTTGGGGTACCGGCGGCTTCAAGGCCACTCCCGGCTCGGGCAACGTCTTCGCGGCGTCCCTGGCCTCCGGCGAGATGCATCCGCTGGCCAAGCCTTTCTCCATCGACCGTTTCCACACTGGCGCGCTGATCGACGAACACGGCGCAGCGGCCGTCGCGCACTAAGGAGCCCGAGCATGTTGTACATCCATTGCCCCCACTGCGGGGAATTGCGCTCCGAAGAAGAATTCCACGCCGCTGGCGAGGCGCACATCCCGCGTCCGCTGGATCCCGAGGCCTGCAGCGACGCGGAGTGGGGCGATTACATGTTCTTCCGTGACAATCCGCGCGGTCTGCGTCACGAGCTGTGGGTCCACGCGTCGGGTTGCCGCCAGTACTTCAACGCGACCCGTAACACCGAGACCTACGAAATTCTCGAAACCTATCCGATCGGCGAGCAGCCCCGCTTCACCGCCGAGCGAGGAGAGCGCAAATGAGCCAGGTCCATCGACTCACCCAGGGCGGTCGCCTGGACCGCAGCCAGGCCATCACCTTCACCTTCAACGGTCAGACCTACCAGGGCTTCAAGGGTGACACCCTGGCCTCGGCGCTGCTGGCCAACGGCGTGGACGTGATCGGTCGCAGCTTCAAGTACTCCCGCCCCCGCGGCATCGTCGCCGCCGGTGCCGAAGAGCCCAACGCCATCATGCAGATCGGCGCCACCGAGGCCACCCAGGTGCCCAACGTGCGGGCTACCCAGCAGGCGCTGTACCAGGGCCTGGTCTCCGCCAGCACCAATGGCTGGCCGAGCGTCAACAACGACCTCATGGGCATTCTCGGCAAGGTCGGCGGCAAGATGATGCCGCCCGGGTTCTACTACAAGACCTTCATGTATCCGCAGAACCTGTGGATGACCTACGAGAAGTACATCCGCAAGGCCGCTGGCCTCGGGCGTGCGCCGACTCAGGTCGATCCCGACACCTATGACAACTTCAACCAGCACTGCGATGTGCTGGTGGTGGGCGGTGGCGCCGCCGGTCTGGCTGCGGCCCTGGCCGCCGGTCGTAGCGGTGCCCGGGTGATCCTGGCCGACGAGCAGGAAGAGTTCGGTGGCAGCCTGCTGGACAGCCGCGAGCGTCTCGACGGCGCCCCGGCTGCCGACTGGGCGGCCAAGGCGGTCGCCGAACTGCAGGGCCTGGACAACGTGGTGCTGCTACCGCGCGCCACGGTCAACGGCTATCACGACCACAACTTCCTCACCATTCACGAGCGGCTGACCGATCACCTGGGTGATCGCGCGCCCCATGGCCAGGTGCGTCAGCGCCTGCACCGTGTCCGCGCCACTCGCGTGGTACTGGCGACCGGCGCCCACGAGCGGCCGCTGGTGTACGGCAACAACGACCTGCCGGGCAACATGGTGGCCGGCGCCGTTTCCACCTACATCCGCCGCTATGCCGTGGCCCCGGGCCAGCGGCTGGTGCTGTCCACCAACAACGATTACGCCTACCGCGTGGCGCTGGACTGGCTCGAAGCCGGTCGCCAGGTGGTGGCCGTGGCCGATGCGCGTCCCAATCCGCGCGGTGCCTGGGTCGAGGAAGTGCGCAAGCGTGGCGTGCGCGTCATGGGCGGAACGGCCGTGAGCGAAGCCCGCGGCAACACCCGCGTGACCGGCGCCAAGATCGCCACCATCGACCTGACCGCCTTCCGTACCCTGGGTGGCGGCGAGTGGCTCGACTGCGACCTGATCGCCACCTCCGGCGGCTACAGCCCGGTGGTCCACCTGGCCTCGCACCTGGGCGGTCGTCCGCTGTGGCGCGATGACATCCAGGCCTTCGTACCCGGCCCGGCCCCGCAGAAGCGTGTCTGCGCCGGTGGAGTGAACGGGGTCTTCGCCCTGGGTGACGTCCTTGCCGATGGTTTCGAAGCTGGCGCCACCGCAGCGGCTGAAGCCGGTGCCAAGGTCGTCAGTGGTGAACTGCCCCAGGCCGAGTTCCGTCAGGAAGAGCCGAGTCTGGCGCTGTTCCAGGTGCCCCACGACAAGCCGTCGTCGCGGGCTCCCAAGCAGTTCGTCGACCTGCAGAACGACGTGACCGCCGCTGGTATCGAGCTGGCCTGCCGCGAGGGCTTCGAGTCCATCGAGCACGTCAAGCGCTACACCGCCATGGGCTTCGGTACCGATCAGGGCAAGCTGGGCAACATCAACGGCCTGGCCATCGCCGCCCGCGTGCAGAGCAAGGCCATCCCGGAAGTCGGCACCACCATGTTCCGCCCGAACTACACGCCCATCACCTTCGGCGCCATCGCCGGACGGCATTGCGGCCACCTGTTCGAGCCCAAGCGCTACACCGCGCTGCACGCCTGGCACCTCAAGCAGGGCGCCCTGTTCGAGGACGTCGGCCAGTGGAAGCGTCCCTGGTACTTCCCCAAGGCGGGCGAGGACCTGCACGCCGCGGTCAACCGCGAGTGCCTGGCCGTGCGCCGTAGCGTCGGTCTGCTCGACGCCTCCACCCTGGGCAAGATCGACATCCAGGGCAAGGATGCGCGCGAGTTCCTCAATCGCGTCTACACCAACGCCTGGACCAAGCTGGACATCGGCAAGGCCCGTTACGGCCTGATGTGCAAGGAAGACGGCATGGTCTTCGACGACGGCGTCACCGCCTGTCTCGGCGACAACCACTTCCTGATGACCACCACCACTGGCGGCGCCGCACGCGTCTTCGAATGGCTGGAGCTCTACCACCAGACCGAATGGCCGGAGCTGGAGGTGTACTTCACCTCGGTCACCGACCACTGGGCGACCCTGACCCTGTCCGGCCCCAACAGCCGCAAGCTGTTGGCCAAGCTGACCGACATCGATCTGGACAACGCCGCCTTCCCCTTCATGGCCTGGAAGGAAGGCCAGGTGGGTGGGGTGCCGGCCCGGGTGTTCCGTATCTCCTTCACCGGTGAACTGTCCTACGAGATCAACGTGCCGGCCAACTATGCCATGGGCGTACTGGAGCAGGTGGTCGCCGCGGGCAAGGAGTTCGATCTCACCCCCTACGGCACCGAGACCATGCACGTACTACGGGCGGAGAAGGGCTTCATCATCATCGGCCAGGATACCGACGGTTCGGTCACGCCGCAGGACCTGGGCATGGGCTGGGCGGTCAGCCTGAACAAGAGCTTCTCCTTCGTTGGCAAGCGCGGCATGCATCGCCAGGACTGCGTCCGCGAGAATCGCAAGCAACTGGTCGGCCTCAAGCCGCTGGATGCACGCGATGTCCTGCCGGAGGGTACGCAGCTGGTGTTCGAACGCAACCAGCCGATCCCCATGGACATGGTGGGCCACGTGACCTCCAGCTACTACAGCGCGACCCTGGGCTACGGCTTCGCCATGGCCATGGTCAAGGGTGGTCTGGGCCGCATGGGGCAGACCGTCTACGCCCCTCTGGCCGACGGCCGCTACATCGCTGCCGAGATCGTCTCGCCGGTGTTCTACGACCCCAAGGGTGAGCGGCAGAACGTCGCCTAACGAGGATAGCGCCCCATGAACAATATCAATGTGTACGACCAATACTCCGCCAAGGCGCGCGCCGAATCCCCGCTGTTCCATGCCGAGCTGAGCAAGCTCGCCGGACGGGGCCCGGCCACCGCCGGGGTGACCCTGCGCGAGCGGGCCCTGCTAGGTCACCTGGTGCTCCGTGGCGATGCCCATGACGAAGGCTTCACCGGCGCCGTGCAGAGCGTGGTCGGCCTGGAAGTGCCCGGTCCGCTGGCGATCACCCAGAAGGGCGAGAGCTCGCTGCAGTGGCTCGGCCCGGACGAATGGCTGCTGGTCGTGCCCGGTGGCAGCGAATTCGCCACCGAGCAGGCGCTGCGCCAGGCTCTGGGCGAGCGCCACGTCGCCATCGTCAACGTCGGTGGCGGCCAGACGCTGGTCGAGTTCAAGGGACCCAAGGTGCGTGAAGTGCTGATGAAGTCCACGTCCTACGATGTCCATCCGGACAACTTCCCGGTAGGCAAGGCAGTGGGGACGGTATTCGCCAAGTCCCAGCTGATCATCCGCCACACCGCGGAGGACACCTGGGAGCTGGTGGTGCGCCGGAGCTTCGCCGACTACGTCTGGCTGTGGCTGCAGGACGCGAGTGCCGAGTACGGACTGCGCATCGAGGCCTGATCACGGCCTACGTTCAGTCCCGTTCTAGCGAACCCGACCTGCGTGACGCGCAGGTCGGGTTTTGTGGTTTTGGCTTCATCTCTATGCAAAGGAATTCAACATGAGCCGCACGCCCGATACCTGGATTCTCACCGCCCAGAGCCCGAGTCGCCTCGGCACCGTGGACGTGGTCACGCGCTATCTCTTCGAGCAGGGCTGCTATGTCACCCAGCACCACAGCTTCGATGATCGCGAAGCCCAGCGCTTCTTCATCCGGGTGGAATTCCAGGTGCCCGGCGATTTCAACGAGGGGCTGTTCCGCGTCGGCCTCGACCTGCGCTTCACCCCCTTCGACATGACCTTCGAGCTGACCCCGCCGGCCTATCGGGCCAAGGTCGCCATCATGGTCTCCAAGGCGGACCACTGCCTGAACGACCTGCTCTATCGCCAGCGCATCGGCCAGTTGCCCATGGACGTGGTGGCGGTGATCTCCAACCACCCCGACCTGGAGCCCCTGGCGGCCTGGCACGGCATTCCCTATCACCATTTCCCCCTGGATCCCCAGGACAAGCCGGCCCAGGAGGCCAAGGTCTGGCAGGTGCTGCAGGAAACGGGCGCCGAGCTGGTGATCCTCGCCCGCTACATGCAGGTGCTGTCGCCCGAACTCTGCCGCCGCCTCGATGGCTGGGCGATCAACATCCACCACTCCCTGCTGCCGGGCTTCAAGGGCGCACGGCCCTATCACCAGGCCTACGCCAAGGGCGTCAAGCTGGTGGGCGCCACTGCGCACTACATCAACAACGACCTCGATGAGGGCCCCATCATCGCCCAGGGCGTCGAGTCCGTGGACCATGCCCACTATGCCGAGGACCTGGTGGCCCGCGGCCGTGACATCGAGTGCCTGACCCTGGCGCGCGGGGTGGGCTATCACCTGGAGCGCCGCGTCTTCCTCAATGCCGGGCGGACGGTGGTGCTCTAACCCTTCTCGCTATCCCTCCTGGCAGGCTGCGAGATCGCCAAGGCGTTCGCAGCCTGCCTGTCCTGCGCCACCTCGATCATCTTTCCTATCAGCTCGGCAGCGCACCCATCAGGTGCTGCCCGGAGACGTTTGCGCGTCCTTTGGCCGTACCAGACGAACAGCGTCAGGCTGGGTGATGGCCGGGATAGAGAGGTAGCTATGGATGAGGAGAGGAGGCCGGGAAGGGAGCCTGGCTGGCTCTACCGGCGGAGGGAGCAGGAGGGCGGTGCGCACCCGCCTCCGCAGGGGGGAGGCGGGCGGCGGGGCAGGCGGTCAGCCCGCCTGGGACAGGGTGGAGCGCACGGCGGGCGGGGCGACGTCTTCGCCGGCCTTCTCCAGGTTCTTGCCCAGCAAGGCGTGGTAGAGCTCCTTGTCACCGAGGATGCCCACGGCACGGCCATCGGTCTCCAGTACCAGCTTGTGCCCGGTGTGGTAGCGGATCTCCAGGGCATCGCGCATACGGATGTCGGCCGGTGCCAGGGTCGGTTGGCGCTGCAGGCTGGTGACCGGCATACCCGGGGTCCAGCGTTGCAGGGCCAGGCTTTCGCCGCCACGGCGCAGGGCCTTGACCGTCTGGTTTTCCAGGGCCAGCCAGATGTCGTGGCTGCGCTCCAGGCAGATCTCGTTGCCTTCGCGACCGCACTTGTCCAGGCCACGCATCAGGCTATAGCCGCTGAGCACGTTGAGCGGATTGGTGTGGGCGACGAAGGTGCGTACGTATTCGTCCGCCGGATTGAGCACGATGTCCTCGGGGCGGCCGTGCTGGATGATGCGGCCGTCCTTCATGATGGCGATGTTGGTGCCGATCTTGAGGGCTTCGTCCAAATCATGACTGACGAAGACGATGGTCTTGTTGACCTTGGCCTGCAGCTGCAGCAATTCGTCCTGCAGCTGCTGGCGAATGAGCGGATCAAGGGCGGAGAAGGGTTCGTCCATCAGCAGGATGTCGGCATCCATGGCCAGGGCGCGGGCCAGGCCCACGCGCTGCTGCATGCCGCCGGAGAGGGAGTCGGGCTTCTTGTTGCGCCACTGGGTCAGGCCGACCAATTCCAGCTTCTCGTCGACCAGCTTCTTGCGCTCGGCAGCCGAGCGACCCTGCATCTCGAGACCGAAGCCGACGTTCTCGGCCACGGTCAGCCAGGGCATCAGGGCGAACTTCTGGAACACCATGGCGATGCGGGTGGTACGCATGTCCTTGAGTACCGCGGGCGAGCAGTTGGCGATGTCCACTTCGCTGCCTTTGTGCTCGATCAGCAGCTTGCCGCGACTCACGGTATTGAGGCCGTTGATGCAGCGCAGCAGGCTGGACTTGCCTGAGCCGGACAGGCCCATCAGCACGCAGATCTCGCCCTTCTGGACCTCCAGACAGGCGTCCTCGACGCCCAGCACCTGGCCGGTTTCCTGGAGGATATCGCTGCGGCCCTTGCCCTGGTCGAGCATTTCCAGGGCGCGCTTGTTCTGCTTGCCGAAGATGACGTCGACATGTTCGAAACGAATGGCGGTCATGACTTATTTAACCTCGCGTGGGGCGGGTTGCTTGCACACCCGGTCGAGCAGGATGGCGATCAGGACGATGGACAGTCCCGCCTCGAAGCCCAGGGCGATGTCCGCAGTGTTGAGGGCGTTCACCACTGGCTTGCCGAGGCCGTCGGCGCCTACCAGGGCAGCGATCACCACCATGGACAGCGACAGCATGATGCACTGGGTGATACCGGCCCCGATGCTGGGCATGGCATGGGGTAGTTCGATGCGGGTCAGCAGCTGCCAGCGCGAGCAGCCAAAGGCCTTGCCGGCGTCCATCAGCTCGGCGGGAACGTCCTGGATGCCCAGGCAGGTCAGGCGGATCGGCGCGGCCACGGCGAAGACCACCGTGGAGATCAGCCCGGGCACTACGCCCAGGCCGAACAGAGTCAGGGTCGGAATCAGATAGACGAAGGTGGGGACCGTCTGCATCAGGTCCAGGACCGGGCGCAGGCCGGTGTAGAACCAGGGTTTGTGCGCGGCGATGATGCCCAGTGGCACGCCGACGGCGATGCAGACCAGGGTGGCGAAGACCACCTGGGCCAGGGTTTCCATGGTTTCCTGCCAGTACCCCAGATTGAGGATCAGCAGCAGGGAGATGAGGGCGAAGATCACCAGGCCGATGCTGCGTTGCAGCAGATAGACGCCCACCGCCACCAGCGCAATGAAGGCCAGCGGGTTGAACCACATCAGGCCGGCGGTGAGGCCATGGATAAGGCCGGATAGCACATCGGAGATCTTGTCGAAGACGCTGGCGCCATGCAGCGTCAACCAGTCGATGAAGTCGGCGATCTGCTGACCGAGAGGGAGTTTGTGGTCTGTTATTAACATAACGGTGCCCGTCAGGTAGGAGTGGACAGGTCGAAGCACGAGAAACGCTGATTCGTGCTTCGGCTGTGGCAGTACCCGCCCGAAGTGGCGCGGGACAGTCGAATGTTATTGTTCCGTCAGGGTGCCAAGGCGGCTTTGGCCGCTTCTAGCGCAGGCTTGCCGTCGCGTGTGGTCACGCCGGCCAGCCACTGGTCGAGCACCTGCGGATGCGCCTTGAGCCACACCTTGGCGGCCGCGCTCGCGGATTGTTTTTCGTTGAGGACCTTGTCCATCAGCTGGTTTTCCATGTCCAGGGTAAAGGACAGGTTGGTCAGCAGCTTGCCCACGTTGGAGCATTCCTGGACGTAGCCCTTGCGCACGTTGGTGTAGATGGTGGCGCCGCCGTAGTTGGGGCCGAAGACGTCGTCGCCGCCCTGGAGGTAGGCCATCTTGAAGCGGGTGTTCATCGGATGGGGTTCCCAGCCGAGGAATACCACCCACTGCTTGCGTCGCTCGGCGCGCTGGATCTGCGACAGCATCCCGGCCTCGCTGGACTCCACCAGCTTGAACTTGCCCAGGTCGAAGGCATTCTTGTCGATCATGCCCTGGATCAGGCGGTTGCCGTCGTTGCCCGGCTCGATCCCGTAGATCTTGCCGTCGAACTTGTCGGCATTCTTGGCGATGTCGGCGAAGCTCTTGACCCCGGCGTCATAGACGTACTGGGGGACGGCCAGGGTGTACTTGGCGCCCTCCAGGTTGGCGCGTACGGTCTCGACGCTGCCATTGTCCGCATAGGGCTTGATGTCCGCTGCCATGCTCGGCATCCAGTTGCCGAGAAAGACGTCTATGTCCTTGTTTTGCAAAGACTTATAGGTGACCGGTACGGAGATCATGTTGGTCGTGGTCTGGTAGCCCAGGGCGTGCAGCACCTCGCTGGTCACGGCCGTGGTTACCGTGATGTCGGTCCAGCCGACATCCGCGAAGCGTACCTTGGCACAAGAGGCCGGCTCGGCTGCCTGAACAAAAAGTGGCGCCAGCAGGGCGGCACTCCAGAGCCAACGGGAACAACCTTTCATGGACACATCTCCTTGCGTTTGGTGGGGTACCTTTCGGTGCGCCCCACGTGTATTTATCTGTAACTCATCCCCCCAGGCGCGCCTACCGCCTGCGTCGCTACCAGTGTACGCGGCGTCGCAACCAGAAGCGGAAATGTCGTATCCAGCATGGGGTCCAGGGCGCTTTCGCGGCGGTCGCGGCAGAGCGCATCGGTTGGTCCGCCGGCTACGCGGGCTCGTGCGGTAAAACCCAGGCCAGAGGTGTTGGCGAGCGTTCCAAGGTGGATGGTCAGTGGGCCAGACTGGCCTTGATCGCCAGGTTGGCAGGAGTTCCGCCGCGGGTGACAACGCCCTTGAGCCAGGTTTCGAGCTGCTCGGGATTGCGCTGTAGCCAAAGGCGCGCGGCGCGGCGCGGGTTGTCCTTTTCGTTGAGCACCCTGTCCATCAGCTGGTTTTCCATGTCCAGGGAAAACACCAGGTTGCCCAGCAGCCGGGCGACATTGGGGCACTGCTGGGCATAGCCCTTGCGCACCACCGTGTAGACCGTGGCACCGCCCTGATGGGGACCGAAGTAGTCGTCACCGCCATCGAGATAGGCCAGCTTGTGCCGGATGTTCATCGGGTGCGGTTCCCAGCCGAGAAAGACGATCCACTGCCGGTCCAGCAGCTCTTTCATCCGCACCTGGGTCAGCATGCCCTGTTCGCTGGATTCGTCGAGGGTGAAGCCGCCCAGGCCGAAGGCGTCGTTGGCGATCATCTTCTTGAGCAGGGCATTGCCATCGTTGCCCGGCTCGATGCCGTAGAGGGTGTGGCCGAAGCGATCAGCGTAGCGGGCGATATCGGCGACGTTCTTCACCCCGGCGTCATAGACGTACTGGGGCACGGCCAGGGTGTAGCGAGCACCTTCCAGGTTGGCGTGCAGGCGTTCGAGCGTGCCGGCATCGATATAGGCCTGGCTGAGTTTGGTCTGGGCGGGCATCCAGTTGCCAAGGAAGACATCGGCCTCGTTCCTGGCCAGAGCTTCGTAGGTCTGCGGCAGGGAAAGTCGCAGCACCTCGGTCTCGTAACCCAGGGTGCTGAGCAGATAGCGGGTCATGGCGTTGGTGACATTGAGATCCGACCAGCCGACATCGGCCAGACGTACCTCATGGCAGCTTTCGGGTTCGCCCGCTGCCTGCGCAGCCGAGCACAGCAACAGACCGGACAGCCACAGCGCTTGGGAGATCTTCATCCTGGACTCCAACGGATCGCGACGGTGAGAGGCCTGACCGTTGCACGTACCGGTCCGTCTAGCCCGGGCTTTACTGGCTTTTCGCCATGTGTCACCAGAGGGGCGACAAACGGTCGATCGGCTGACCTACGACTGTGCCCACTGAGTCGCCATGCCACATTTTGGCGCGGGCCGGTTACGTCCTGGTGTTACCAATGGAATACATGTGGCGAAGTGCTACTGCCCAGAGGTCGGTCTCGGATCAGAAGGGTCGCAATTAAAAAACCTATCTAATCAAGGCTATTGGCTGCTGCTGAATGGGTTATTCGGCCCAGACAGCCTCGTCGTCACTGGGTTCACCTATTTTCGGCATGGGAATTGCGACATGACTTATGCGTCCGCGACACATTCTTCGTCCACAGTCGTCTGCCGCACCTCATTAGAGCCCAGAAAAGGGCCTTAGCCTGCGTGAAGGAGATTCAAACCATGTCGCCCATTCCCACCTCGTCACAGGCCCGTGCGATCCAGTCCATCGGCTTTCTGCTACTGGATAACTTCACGCTCATCTCCCTGGCTTCGGCCGTGGAGCCACTGCGCATGGCCAATCAGCTGTCAGGACGGGAACTCTATCGCTGGTGCACCCTGAGCCTGGATGGCCGTCCGGTGCGGGCGAGCGACGGCTTGCAGATCACCCCGGACAGCGCCGTGAGCGCCGCCCCGGCAATGGACATGGTGATCGTCTGTGGCGGCGTGGGTATCCAGCGCAGCGTGTCTCGCGAGCACTGCACCTGGTTGCAGAGCCAGGCGCGTCAGGGTCGCAAGCTGGGCGCGGTCTGTACTGGCAGCTGGGCCCTGGCCCGCGCCGGCCTGCTCGACGGTTACGATTGCAGCGTGCACTGGGAAACCCTGGCAGCGCTGCAGGAAGCCTATCCGCGCGTGGTGCTCAGCACCCGCCTGTTCACCATCGACCGCAACCGCTGCACCGCTTCGGGCGGCACGGCGCCGATGGACATGATGCTGCACCTGATCGGCCGCGAGCATGGCCGCGAGCTGTCGGCGGCGATTTCGGAAATGTTCATCTACGAGCGCATCCGCAACGAGCAGGATCACCAGCGCGTCCCGCTCAAGCACATGCTGGGCACCAACCAGCCCAAGCTGCAGGAGATCGTGGCGCTGATGGAGGCCAATCTCGAAGAGCCCATCGATCTCGACGAGCTGGCGGTCTATGTGGACGTGTCCCGACGCCAGCTGGAGCGTCTGTTCCAGAAGTACCTGCACTGCTCGCCGTCGCGCTACTACCTCAAGCTGCGCCTGATCCGCGCCCGGCAGCTGCTCAAGCAGACCACCCTGTCGATCATCGAGGTGGCCTCGGTGTGCGGCTTCGTCTCCACCCCGCACTTCTCCAAGTGCTACCGCGAGTACTTCGGCATCCCGCCGCGCGACGAGCGTCAGGGGCCGACCATCCAGCAGCCCATCGCGCTGATGCCGCTGTCCCAGGAGCTGTCGCTGATGCCCGCGTCCTCGGCACTGGCCGCCCTGAGCCAGGCCCAGGGCGAATCCACCTTTGCCAGCGTGCGGCTGTAAGCCGCCGCTTCACGCCGCCTAGCGACCGCTGGGCAGGCTGAGCAGCAACGCTGCCGTCTGCAGATCCGGCTGGCCGTCGAAACGGCCTGGCCGGTACTTCATCTGGAAGGCGCCGATGACATCGCGAGTGCCCTGGTCGAGCACGCCGGTGCGGGGTACCGCATAACCAACTCGTGCCAGTTGATCCTGGAACCAGGCCGGCGGCGGCAGCACGCCGCCCAGGCTGGCTTGGCGCTGGGCGACCATGTTCTGATCCGGCCAGTTGATCAGGCCCGCCGCGGCCAGACGAGCCCAGGGAAACAGCGGACCTGGATCCTGCTTGCGCCCCGGGGCGATATCGCTGTGCCCGACGATGGCGCGGCGATCCAGTCCATGGCGCTGTTCGATGTCCTTGAGCAGCGGAATCAGTGCCTTGATCTGGGCTTCGCTGAAGGGATACCACTGGCGTCCGGCGGGGGTGTCGCGAAAGCCCAGGTTGACCATCTCGATGCCGATGGAGGTGGAGTTGAGCCAGGTCCGCCCCTCCCATTCGCTGACGCCGGCGTGCCAGGCGCGGCGATTTTCGTCCACCAGGCGATAGATGGTGCCATCGGTGTCGATCAGGTAGTGGGCACTGACGCCGGCCTGGGTCAGCAGCTTGAGCGATTGCTGCGAGCCGGCCGCGGTGTAGTGCAGCACGATGTATTGCACCCGGCTGTCCTGGTCGCGAGCGGTGTAGTCGTCATTGATACGCGGACCGCTGGAGCAGCCGGCCAGGAGCAGGCCGCAGAGCAGCCAGGGAAGGAGCTTGAAGGGATTGCGCACGGTTACCTCGCGAACGGCGGAAGGGTCAGGCCACGTCCAGGCGATCGCGTCCGGCGCGCTTGGCGCGGTAGAGCGCCTGGTCGGCACGTTCGAATACGGTATCGGCATCCTCGCCTGGCGCAAAGGCGGCAAGACCGGCGGACAGGGTGACCACCACCCGTTCACCCTTGAAATGGAAGGGGCAGGCCGCGACCGCGGCGCGGAGTTGCTCGATCAGGGTGACCCCGCCGGCAAGGGGCGTGGCGCCCAGTAGCACGACGAACTCCTCGCCCCCGAAGCGGGCGATGAAGTCGGTCTTGCGCAGGCGGCGTTGCAATTCGTTGGCGATGATCTTGAGCACCTTGTCGCCAGCCAGGTGGCCGTAGCCGTCGTTGATGCGCTTGAACAGATCGACGTCGAGCACGGCCATGAGCAGGTCGCCGCCATGGCGTTGCCAGCGGGCTACCTCCAGGTCCAGGCGCTCGCTCCAGGCGGCGCGGTTGGGCAGCCCCGTGAGCGGGTCGCAGAGGGCCTTCAGCCGCTGTTCTTCCAGGTGGCCGCGATACTGCTTGGCTTCGCGTTCCATGCCGGCGACGCGCTCGGTGAGGGCGCTGAGCTGGTCGCTGGCCTCCTGTTCACGGGTCTCGCGCTGGGTCTGCTGCTCGGCCAGGCTGGCCAGCAGGCCTTCCAGGCGACTGTCCAGAGACAGCTTGAGGCTGTCCAGGTTGGTGGCGTCCTGCACCTCGCTCTGCAGGTCGTTGACCTGACCGCGCAGGACTTCGCCAAAGGCGCGCTCCTGGGTCTGGCCGTCCTGACGCTGCTCGTGGACGTCCTGCAGGCCGCTCTGAAAGGCGGCGAGACGTTCGTTGAGGCGGCGCAGGTAGAGCTGGAATTCGCTCTGCCCGGAATGGTTGAGGGCCAGCACCAGCACCGACAGGTCGTCGAGCACCGGGACGAGTTCGTACCAGTTCAGGCTGCCCTGTATGCGCTGGCGCAGGTGTTCGGCCTGGGGCTTGTGGCTATCGGGCAGGGCCAGGTCATCGAGCAGCCGTAGCAGGGTGGCTTCCAGGTGCGGGGCGATGGCGCTGTAGCCCGGCTCGGGAGCGGGAGGCAGGGCATAGGCCGGATCAGCCGGGGCAGGCGAGGCCTCGGGAGCCGGTGATGGCGGATGATCGAGCGCTGACGAGGCCGGTTCGGACAGCTCCGCCGCTTCCTCCCGTGCAGGAGGTGGGATGGACTCCACGGGTTGCGCGGGCAGGGGGGCCGGCCCGTCCTCGGCTGTCTCACCGCGACTCCCCAGCAGGCGTTGCAAAAAGCCAGGGCGGGCGGGCTGCTCGGGGTGCAGCTGGCTCAGTGCCTGTTGCTGCAGACGGCTGAATTCGCCGAGCAGCGCGGGCAGCTCGCCCGGCTGGCCGGCAGCGGCCTGGGCGCGCTTGGCGAAACCCTTGAGCGCCTTGCGCTGCTCGCGGGGCAACTCCAGGGTCTGCAGCAGGCGACAGAGTTCGGCAAAGGCATCGGCCACCTGGCGTGCACGCAATTCCCGGCGCTGCTCGGAATCGAGTACGGTGCGCTCCAGGCGCGGGATCAGCTTGGCGAGATCGGCGTCGCTGTCGTCACGGCGGAGAATGTCGCGCAATTCGACCAGGCAGGCGTCCACCGCCACGTCGTTGCCTTCGGCGGCCAGGCTGCTGCGCACGAGACCGCGTCGCACCAGGTCCAGGCGGTTTTCCCACCGGCTTTCCAGGCGTTCGAGGTTCTCGAGGCTCTCCAGGTATTTGCTTTTCCAGCGTTCGACGTCTGCGCGCTCCATCCGCCCGCTCCAGAGGCTTGAGGGTGGCCAGCAGGCAGGCGCGACAAGGCGGCCAGCCCACTTGATAGTCGCTAGGGTATCGGCGGTTTCGGCGAAAGTTTGAGTAGGACGACCGGAGGCCGCTTGAGAGGGACGAGCTGAGGAGCCGCCGCCGCAGGACGCGGCGGCGGCGGGGTATTACTTGGCGGCGCGTTCTTTCTGGATCAGGAAGTCGGCGACCTTCAGGGTCTCGTCCGGACCACCCGAAGAGCCCAGGTCGAAGCGGTACTTGCCATTGACCACCATGGTCGGCACGCCGGTGATCTGATAGGCCATGGCCAGTTTCTTGTCTTTTTCCACCTGACCCTTCACGGCGAAGGAATTGTAGGTGCTGAGGAACTTGTCGCGATCCACGCCCTGGGTGGCGAGGAAGTCGGCCATCTCTTCGGGGGTGGCGAGCTTCTTGTGTTCCTTGTGGATGGCGGCGAAGACGGCGTCATGCACCTTGGCTTCCACGCCCATGGCTTCCAGGGTCACGAACAGCTGACCGTGGACGTTCCAGACGCCACCGAACATGGCCGGCACGCGCTTGAAGGTAACGTCGTCGGGCAGCTTCTTGGACCAGGCGTTGAGCGTGGGTTCGAAGGCGTAGCAGTGCGGGCAGCCGTACCAGAACAGCTCAACCACTTCGATCTTGCCGGGCTCGGACACCGGAACCGGACTGCTCAGTTCGGTGTACTGCTTGCCGGCCTGGATGTCGTCGGCATGGGCGGCCGCGCCGAACAGACTGGCGGCGGCGAACACGGCGGAGAAAAGCAGGTTGCGCATGGGACTACTCCTGGAAGAAGGCACGCCCACCAACCGGGCATGACGGATTGCGGGCATTGTAGCCGGGTGCATCGCCGCGCCTAGTCGCCAGAGCGGCCGAGGCCGGCCATGTTCAGGCTTCGTTCAGGTTGCCGGCGGGCAAGGCTCTCGTCCGGCGCATCCGATATACTGCTGGCTTTGCCGCGCGCTCGCGAGTACCCCCATGTCCAGCTTCAAGAATCCCATCGTCGGTCTGTGCCAGCAGGCGTCCTTTCTCATCAGCGCCGCCAAGGTCGATCAGTGCCCGTTCGACAGCGGCCTGGAAGTGGCCTTTGCCGGCCGCTCCAACGCCGGCAAGTCCAGCGCGCTCAACACCCTGACCCATGCCAACCTGGCGCGCACCTCCAAGACGCCGGGGCGCACCCAGCTGCTCAACTTCTTCAGCCTCGACGAGGAGCGGCGCCTGGTGGACCTGCCCGGCTATGGCTACGCCAAGGTACCGATCCCGCTCAAGCAGCACTGGCAGGAGCACCTGGAGGCCTATCTGAGCAGCCGCAATTCGCTCAGTGGCGTGGTGCTGATGATGGACATCCGCCATCCGCTGACCGAGTTCGACCGCCTGATGCTGGACTGGGCCCAGGCCAGCTCCATGCCGCTGCACATCCTGCTGACCAAGGCCGACAAGCTGGCCTTCGGCGCGCAAAAGAATGCCCTGCTCAAGGTGCAGCGCGAAATACGTCAGGGCTGGGGCGATACCGCCAGTATCCAGCTGTTCTCGGCGCCCAAGCGCCAGGGCGTGGAAGATGCGCAGCGGGTGCTGGCCGGCTGGCTGGGGCTCGACGAGCCCGTCGCCGAGGCATAAAAAAACTCCGGACTTCCATCGGGGGAGGGGAGAAGTCCGGAGTTCAAGACTGGACCGCCAAAGCAGGGGTCCAGCATCTGCCAACACTAAACAGCAAAGGAGCTGAACGGTTATCCGAACCGTTCAGCAATTCAGACGGGGCGCCTTGAGAAAGGTTCGCCCCACCCGGGAAGAAAGCCGGCGCCCTGACTAGCGGCCGCTGGCGAGTCCCAGGCCCTCGTCGACCCCCAGGTGTACGTTCATGCACTGAACGGCGGCACCGGCCGCGCCCTTGCCCAGGTTGTCGAGGCGCGCTACCAGCGTCATCCGCTCGGCATTGCCATAGACGAAAAGATCGGCGCGGTTGGTGTCGTTGCTGGCCTGGACGTCGAAGAAGCCATTGTCCAGTTCCTCCTCGGCCGCTACCGACGCCACGCGAATGAAGGCTTCGCCATCATAGTGCCGGGCCAGCGCCGCCTGCAGGTCGGCCGCCGTGGTGCCGGGACGCAACTGGCTGGCGTGCAGCGGGATAGTGACTGCCAGGCCCTTGAGGAAGGGCCCGACGATGGGGCTGAACACCGGCGCGGCGGCCAGGCCGCTCTGTACGCGCATTTCCGGCAGGTGCTTGTGGCCCTGGCCCATGGCATAGGGACGCGGGCTCTGCAGGCGTGCATCGCCGCCGGCTTCGTAGGCGGCGATCATCTGCTTGCCGCCGCCGCTGTAGCCGGTCAGGGAAAAGGCCGACAGCGGGGTTTCCGGGGCCAGCAGGCCGGCGTCCACCAGCGGGCGAGCCAGCAGGATGAAGGCGCTGGCGTGGCAGCCCGGGTTGGCGATGCGCTTGCTGGCGCGCAGCGCCTCGCGTTGTCCGGGGGCGAGTTCGGGCAGGCCGTAGGTCCAGCCGCTGTCGGTGCGGAAGGCGGTGCTGGCGTCGATGATGCAGGTGTTCGGATTGGTCACCAGGCTGACCGCTTCCCGGGAGGCGGCATCGGGCAGGCAGAGGAAGGCCACGTCGGCGGCATTGAGGAAGCGCGCACGCTCGGCCGGGTCCTTGCGCTTGCTCTCGTCGATGCGCAGCAGCTCGATATCCGAACGGCCGGTCAGATAGTCCAGCAGGCGCAGGCCGGTGGTGCCTTCCTGGCCGTCGACGAAAACTTTGAAGCTCATGGCGGTGCCTCTCGCGGATGGGCGCTGAAAGCATCGATTGTAGCGACTCGGGCACAGCAGGCATACGCCGGAGGTCAGGGTTACAGCCAGGGCCTGTCAGACCGGCGCAGCCGGACGCGCCAGCGTCCTCTCCCTGATTGATAGAGGTACAGATCCAGATTGGCAAGTTTTGTACGGATACAGTGTTCCATAGCTGTAAGTGGTCTGCTTTGCCTGTGGCGGCGAAGCTGGAGTCTTCCTGCCACTACACCGGAATGCGCCATGGATCCCCTGACCTTCGGTTCTGCCCCAATGCGGTCTTTGGCCTGCTGTCGCGGCTTTCGCCGACTGTTGCAGCTCTTCGCCCGCTGGCGGCGACGATCGATCGGCCGTCGCCAACTGCAGCGGCTGGATCCCCGAGCGCTGGGCGATCTGGGCTTGAACCTGGCCGATCAGTATCGGGAAGGAAGCAAGTCCTTCTGGCAGGAGTGAAATTATGCGGCGAGGTGAGACTTCCGCCGGCTGGCAGTAGTCTCACTCAGGCATATCCAGACGGGAGCCACCCATGAAAACCTTGCACCTGAGCGCCGCTGCGGCGCTGTTCTGCCTGTCCACCGCCGCGTCGGCGTCGAGCTTCTATGTCACCACCGACATCATCGTCAACGCCATTGATGCGACCTCCGATACGACGTCGTCCATCACCGGGTCCTTCAAGAACGACAAGCTGGTGCTGGACGCCCGCGACGATGCGGCCAGCTTCGTCGGCAGCGCCGGTGACATCCGCGGTGTACGTCTGGAAGCGGCGCTGGACCACCTGCGCAGCCAGGCGCCAGAACTGCGTCAGGCCAGCGACGACCAGCTGGCTCAGGCGATCCTGGCGATCTAGACCGCAACACCACGAAATACCCCCTGCGCCGCCTGTCTGCTAGCCCGGAGCGGGGGGCTGCGTTAGCCTTGGCGACCATCTGCCACCGGAGGGTCGTCATCCATGTATTTCCGCCGTTCTGCCGGGCTGTTGCTCGGGCTCTGTCTTGCCACGCCGGTTCTGGCGTTCGACTCCACCACCGAAGGTCTGGTCAAGACCATCTACGGCACCAGCCAGCTCACCACCGGCCCCTTCCAGAACAAACTGGTCCTGGCGGCCCGTGACGATGCCGCGGCTTTCGTCGCCACCGACGGCGCCCTGCGCGGCGCTCAGCTGGAAGAAACCTTAAGAGCCCTGCGCGCGGCCGATCCCGGGTTGCACGCTTCCGACCGGGAACTCGCCCAGGCCATTCTGAGTCAGTAGTCCGTTTCAATTCCGTGACATCCCTGGAGTATCCATGCGCCGTTCCCTGCTTATCGCCGCTGCCCTGACCCTGGGCGTTTCGAGCCTGGCTCAGGCCCAGACCCTGGTGGCCACCAGTAACATCGTGGTGCGGGCGCTGCAGCGCAGCATCGACTTCACTTCCGACACCACCACCTCCATCCGTGACGCCAAGGTGGTCCAGGCTGCCCGTGGCGATGCCGCCAGCTTTGTCGCCACCGACGGCGACATCCGCGGCGTGCAGCTGGAAGAGGCCTTCCGCAGCCTGCGCGACCAGTTCCCGGCCGCGCGTCAGGCCAACGACCTGCAGCTGGCTCAGGCCATCCTGGCGCTGTGAAGAACCGCGCCGGCCGGCTGCGGCAGTGGCTGGCTGGCCTCGCGGCCGGCCTGGCCCTCGGTGGGGCCCAGGCCGCCCTGCACCTCGAACTCGACACCCAGGGCCTGACGCCCGCGCAGATCCAGGCCACCCAGCAGTTGCTGGATGAGGCCCAGGCGTTGCTGCCACCCAAATTCAAGGCGGCGCTCGACGAACGCATTCCGGTGCGCTGGAGCAGCGAGCTGCTGAAAGAAGCCTATGGCGAGGCGGATCGGCGCAATCTGCTGCTCAATCGCCGCCTGCTGCCTAGTCTGGTGGACGGCAGCGACACCGGTATCCAGACCGGTCGACCCCATGGCACCCAGCACCGCGAGCTGCTGGCCACGGTGCTGCATGAGCTGACCCACTTCTATGACCGCGAGCGCGTCTGGACGCCCGAGCAGCGCCAGCTGATCCTGTCCTGCGGCGGCCTGGGGCTGACTTCCGACCAGTTGCCGGTGAAATGCCAGGGCCAGGCCGGGCGCAGCTATACCCTGTCCGATGATCCACGGTTGCTGGACCTGGCCGGCTGGCAGGTGAAGACGCGCAAGCACGGCAATCGCGAGTCGAAGAACCTCTTCATCGCCCGCAGTCCCGATCTCTATGAAGTCACCAACCCGAAGGAATTCGTGGCGGTGAACATGGAGTATTTCCTGCTCGATCCCAGCTACGCCTGCCGGCGACCGGCGCTGCAGCGCTACTTCGCCGAGCACTTCGGCTGGTCGCCGGCGCACGACGCCTGTCCGGGGCGCTATCCCTATCTCAACGCCGGCAATGACTTCGGCGAGGCGCCCCTGGGTTGGCTCGATCCGGAGCGGGTCTATGCGGTCGACTACCTGCTGGCCGAGGGCAACGAAAAGGTCATGAGCCGCTGGGGCCACAGCATGCTGCGCCTGGTGGTCTGCGCCCCCGGTCGGCCACGCGGCCCGGATTGCCGGCTGGACCTGCAATACCACCTGGTGCTGTCGTTCCGGGCCTTCGTCAACGACGTCCAGCTCTCCAGCTGGCGTGGCCTGACCGGCTCCTACCCCTCGCGGCTGTTCGTGCTGCCGCTGGCCCAGGTGGTGGACGAGTACACCAAGGTGGAGCTGCGCGGCCTGCAATCGGTGCCGCTCAAGCTGACCCGCCCGGAGATCGCCGATTTTCTCGAACGCACCGCCCAGGTGCACTGGAGCTATGACGGCCAGTACTACTTCGTCACTAACAACTGCGCGGTGGAAACCTTCAAGCTGTTGCACGACGGCGTGCCGCGTCTGGCCGATGCCCAGCTCGATGTCATCACCCCCACCGGGCTGATGGACGCGCTCAGGTTCAAGGATCTGGTGGACACCTCGGTGCTGGACGATCCGCGCGAGGCGCTGCGGCTGGGCTATCGCTTCGACAGCTTCCGCGAACGCTTCCAGGCCATGTTCAAGGTGGCCAGGGAGCGCCTGAACCTGCCCCAGGCGGACGTCGAGGCCTGGCTGGCGCTGACCCCGCAGCAGCGTCGCGAGCAATTCCAGCGCGCCGACCTGCGCGCCAGCGCCGCCTTGCTGCTGCTGGAGCAAGCGGCCTATCGCCGGGCGCTGCTGCAGGCGCAGACCGAGCTCAAGGATCGCTACCTGGGTCAGGATGCCGTGGACAAGGCGCGCTTCGGCAAGGCCGGTGGCGCCCTGGAGCAGATCCTTAAGGACAGCGGCTACCTGAGCCGCCCGGCCGAGCTGCTGGGTACCGACGGCTACGGCCTGCCGCAACCGGGCGAGTGGGAACAGCTGACCGCCGAGAGCCAGAAGCGCCAGGCCCATCTGCGCAGCCTCAGGGATACGCTCAACAACGAGGTCCGGCAGCTGCTCTCGCCGGAGGCCCGCGACGGCCTGGACCTGACCGAAGCCAACCTGGATCTGCTCGGCAAGCACCTGCGCGAGCTGAACAAGGCCAGCGGTGGGCTGGAGCTGAAGTAGGGCGGTTGGGGCCTGTTGGGCTTCGCTGCGCTTAGCCCAACCTACGGAGCGTTGTAGGTTGGGCTGAGACGGCTTCACCGTCGAAGTCCAGCGGGTGAAGGCCTTGTTGGGCTTCGCTTTGCTCAGCCCAACCTACCTGCCACGCTTATCGCTTCGGTGTCTTGCCCTGGGGTAGCGTCGGGGCCGCCGGCTGCGGGCGCTCCAGCAGGGCCAGCAGCTGTTCCGGTGGCACCTCCTGGCCGTTGAGCGTCAAGCGGCCCGCGGCATAGGCCAGGGTAGCCACCAGGTCGTCGCCTTCGGCCTTGAGCAGGCCGCTGTTCAGGCCGATGCCGGCCAGGGCTTCGGCAGTGGCCTGGGCCTGTTGCTGCATCGCCGGCTGCGTGCGCTGAGCACCGGCCTGAAACAGGACGCCATCCACCAGGCTACCGCGTGCCACCGACAGGCGAGCATCAAGCCGAGACAGCAGCTGGGCAGTGAGCTGCTCCGGTGGCAGATCGAAGGTCGCCGGCTTGTCCAGGGTCAGGTCCAGGCGCAGATGGCTGCTGCCGCTGGGGGTGTCGAGGCGCAGATCATCCACCACCAGGTGCGGCCGGGCCGCGAGCACATCGTTGAGGTGCTGCCGCAGCGTGGCCTGGGTGGTGGGATCGAGACCCTCTTCGGCATCCAACTGCAGGTGCTGCAGCAGGGCGTTGAGCTGGGCCAGGGCGGGGCTGTCGAGGTTGGTGTAGCGCCCGCTCAGGGTCGCCTTGCCCAGGGTCTGGCCGGCGACGTCGAGCCGGCCGAGGCTGGCGTCGATTGTCCCGGACAACTGCTGGCCCTGTTGCTGGGTATCGCCGCGCAGCTGCAGATCCTGCAGTTCGACCGCCGGCTTGCCGGGCATGGCCAGCAACAGGCGCGTCAGGCGCAGCTGGCCTGGGCCCAGCCAGAAGCCATCGGCATTGCGGCGATTGTCGCCGGTCAGGGCGAAGCCTTCGGTCTCCAGCTTGGCCCAGCCGTCGGGGGTGCGGACGTTGAGGCTGAATTGCCCCACTGAACTGTCCAGGCGTAGCCGGCTGGCCTCCATGTCGGTGTGGAAGGTGGCGTTCAGGCCGGAGAAGGCCACCGCGCCCTGGGGCTGGTCCAGGTGCAGGGCGGCCAGGGTCAGGCCGCCGTCTACCCCGCGGTCGTAGCCCAGGGTGGCGTCGAGCTGCACGGGTTCGGCGCCCTTGGCCAGGGTGAAGAGATCGGCCGTGACCGGCGTGCGCGCCAGGGTGAAGCGGTTGACCGCCATGACCGGCGCCAGCTGCAGGGACTTGAGGCGGGTCAGCGGGAAGGGGCCATGCTGGATGTCGTCCTGCAGCCGCAGCACCTCCACCGGCGGTCGATCCTCGGCCTGCACCGTCAGGCTGAAGGTGGCGGTGCTGCTGAACACACCGCGCTGCAGCTCGACCAGCTGGAGCTGCAAGGGGTACTCGGGCAGTTGCGCCTGCAGGGCCACCTGGGCCTGGCTCGCGGCCTGGCGCAATTCGCCTTCCAGCCGGGTGCCGGTGTACCAGGCGCCCCCCACGGCGGTGCCGACGGCGACCAGGGCCAGTCCGGCGAGGGTGGTAAGTAGCGGCTTCTTCATGGAGACCAAATCCCTTTGTAGGTAGCGCAGCAACCCGCGCCGAGTGGAGGCGGAGTGTACGAGAGCCTTGGGCGGATGCCGAGGGGGCACTCGGCCATCCGGTCGAATGGGGTGCCGACTGTGATCGCTTTCCACAGGCGCATACCCCGAGTCGACGGCCGCTCCGGTGGGTGCTAGCGTGCCGCGATCCCCATTGCCGGAACATCCGCCATGACTGCTCTCCCATGCCTGCCTGTCTTCGCTACCGTCTTGCTGCCGGGGGTGCCAGCATGAGCAGTCAGCGTCCGGTAGCGGGCTTGCAAGTACCCGCCGAACTCCTGGCCCGCGCCGAGGCACTGCTGGCCCAGGGCGGACGCCGCCTGCTGGGCATCGCCGGCACCCCGGGTGCGGGCAAGTCGACCGTGGCCGAGCTGCTGGCGGCGGCGCTGGGCGAGCGCGCCGTGGTGGTGCCCATGGACGGCTACCATCTGGCTAATCGTGAGTTGGCCCGCCTGGGACGCGCTCAGCGCAAAGGGGCGCCGGACACCTTCGACGCCCGGGGCTATCGCGCCCTGCTGCAGCGACTCAAGACGCCGGTAGCCGGGGAAATCGTCTATGCGCCGCTGTTCAATCGCGAGATCGAGGAGCCTATCGCCAACGCCATTCCAGTGCCGGCCGAGACCCAGCTGGTGATCAGCGAGGGCAACTACCTGTTGCTGACCCAGGCGCCCTGGGGCGATGTCGCCGAGGTGTTCGACGAGTGCTGGTACGTTCGCGTCGACCCCGAGGAGCGTCGCGAACGCCTGGTCGCCCGGCACATGCACTTCGGCCGTAGCCGGGCGGACGCCGAAGCCTGGGTGACCAGCACCGACGAGCCCAATGCACAGCTGATCGACGGCGACCGGGCACGGGCGGATCTGGTGGTGGAGTGGCGGGACGGGGCGGCGGCCCTATAGTCCGGCAAGGACGAAAGGTCTGCTTCCCTGCCGACCGACAGGGCTGCGGGCCTCGTCCGTAAGGCCTGCTTAGAAACCGCCACCGGCATCCAGCCAGGCATGTTCGTCCGGTGTATTGATGCGGCCCAGCGCCCGATTGCGATGGGGAAAGCGACCGAAGCGGACGATCACCTCCAGATGCGCCTTGGCGTAGCGAAGGTAGTGCTCGATGCCCAGGGCTGCGAACAATTCGAGCGAGCGCTGCTGGTCGGCCAGCACCTCGGAGTGCTCGAACGGCAGGTAGCAGAAGGCCCGCAGTTCGGGTTCGATCTGCAGGTCCAGACCGGCCTCGATCGCCTGCCGGGCATGGCTCAGGGCCAGGCCGTCGGTGGCGAAGGCATGGCCGCTGTGACGAAAGATGTTGCGTGGAATCTGGTCGAGCAACAGGCACAGGGCCAGGGCGCCTTCGGCGCTGGTGGCCCAGTCATCGAACTCGCGGCGACTGGCGGCAAGGTGCGCTGCCTGGAAGCGTGCGCGGCAGCTGGCGTCGAAGGCGGCGCCACCGTTGAACCACTGATGGCGCCCGGCGGAGCGCCAGAAGGTGACCATGTCCGCTGGGGTCATGTCGCACTCCTCGGATAAGGATTGGCCTGATCGGGTTCCACGTGGAACCGCTCAGCCGCGACCGACGTAGGGCATCTTGGTCGCCATCACCGTCAGCGTCTGGACGTTGGCGTCCAGCGGCAGGCTGGCCATGTAGCGGACGGCGTCGGCGACGTGCCTGACGTCCATGCGCGGTTCCACGGCGGTACTGCCGTCGGCCTGGAGCACGCCGTTGGCCATGCGCTCGGTCATCTCGGTAGCGGCGTTGCCGATGTCGATCTGGCCGCAGGCGATGTCGAAGGCGCGGCCATCCAGGGCCAGGGCCTTGGTCAGCCCGGCCACGGCGTGCTTGGTGGCGGTGTAGGGCGCGCTGAAGGGACGCGGCGTATGGGCCGAGATGGAGCCGTTGTTGATGATCCGCCCGCCACGCGGCGACTGCTCGCGCATCAGGGCGAAGGCGGCGCGGCTGCAGAGGAAGACGCCGGTGAGGTTGGTGTTGACCGCCCGGTGCCAGGCATCCAGTTCCAGTTCGTCGATGGGCACCGCCGGGGCGCCGACGCCGGCGTTGTTGAACAGCAGATCGAGACGGCCATAGGTGTCCCGAATCCGGGTGAAGAGTGCCTCGACGCTGGCGGCGTCGGTGACGTCGCAGGGGACCGCCAGGGCTTCGCCACCCTGCTGCCGGGCTTCTTCCACCAGGGCTTCCAAGGGCTCGGCGCGGCGCGCTGCGAGGACCACGCGGAAACCGTCCGCGAGCAGGCCGAGGGCGACGGCGCGGCCGATACCCTGGGAGGCACCGGTGACGAGAGCGATGGGGCGGGTGGTGGTCATGGGCGATCCTTGGGGCGGAAAGGGTGCCTCAAGGCTAGCAGGTCGCGCGCCGGGGTGGCGGGCGCCCCTCACCCAGCTCTCTCGCCGCAGGAGAGGGCGCGGGTGGGAGCCTTGGCCGCGTCCCCTACTGCCAGCCGTAGCGCCGGATGAACCAGCCCTTCATGCCCTGGACCACCAGGGCGTAGCCTGCCAGCAGGAGCACCAGGCAGGGGAAGTAGCCCAGTGGCAGCGGCTGCAGGCGGAAGTAGCCGGCCAGCGGCGAGAAGGGCAGCAGCAGGCCGATGGCGACGATGACGCCGGTCATGATCAGCAGCGGGGCCGCGGCGCGGCTCTGCACGAAGGGCAGGCGGCGGGTGCGGATCAGGTGCACCACCAGGGTCTGGGACAACAGGCCTTCGACGAACCAGCCGGTCTGGAACAGCGTCTCGTGGGCTGGGGTGTTGGCGCCGAAGACGTGCCACATGATCAGGAAGGTCAGGATGTCGAAGATGGAGCTCAGCGGGCCGAAGAACAGCATGAAGCGGCCGATGTCCTCCACCTTCCAGCGCTGCGGGCGGGTCAGCAGGTCGTCATCGACGTGGTCGAAGGGAATGGCGGTCTGCGACAGGTCGTACAGCAGGTTCTGCACCAGCAGGTGCAGCGGCAGCATCGGTAGAAAGGGCAGGAAGGCACTCGCCGCCAGCACGCTGAAGACGTTGCCGAAGTTGGAGCTGGCGGTCATCTTGATGTACTTGAGCATGTTGGCGAAGGTCTTGCGGCCTTGCAGCACGCCTTCTTCCAGCACCAGCAGGCTCTTCTCCAGCAGGATGATGTCGGCGGCTTCCTTGGCGATGTCCACCGCCGAATCCACCGAGATGCCGATGTCGGCGGCACGCAGCGCCGGGGCGTCGTTGATGCCGTCGCCGAGAAAGCCCACCACCAGGCCCTGGTCACGCAGCAGCCGGACCAGGCGCTCCTTGTGCGCCGGGGTGAGGCGGGCGAAGACCGTGGTGGTGGCCAGCCGCGCGGTGAGGGCGTGGTCGTCCAGCGCCTCGATCTCGGCGCCGGTGAGCAGGCCCTCCACCTCCAGACCGACCTCGTGGCAGACACGCCGGGTCACGCGCTCGTTGTCGCCGGTAAGCACCTTGACCGCGACGCCCTGGGCGGCGAGGGCGCGCAGGGCGGCCACCGCGGTCTCCTTGGGCGGATCGAGAAAGGCGATGTAGCCGATCAACACCAGATCGCGCTCGTCGGCTACGCTGTAGTCGAGGCTGTCGCCGGGCAGTTCGCGAATTCCCACGGCCACCACGCGCAGGCCTTCGTCATTGAGTTCGGCGGTGAGCGTGCGGATGTGCGCCAGGCGCTCGGCGGTGAGCGGCAGGTCGGCGCCGTCTTCGCGGACCCGGGTGCAGGCGGCGAGCATCTCCTCCAGGGCGCCCTTGCACACCAGCAGATGGCGCTGACCGTCGGCCACCACCACTGACATGCGCCGGCGCTCGAAGTCGAAGGGCAATTCGTCCACCTTGCGATAGGCCAGGCTCAGGCCACGCAGTTCAGCGTGCTGCAGCACCGCCACATCGAGCAGGTTCTTCAGCCCGGTCTGGTAGTGGCTGTTGAGATAGGCGTACTCCAGCACAGCATCGCTGGGCCGGCCGCAGGCATCGGTATGGCGTTCCAGGACGATGCGGTCCTGGGTCAGGGTGCCGGTCTTGTCGGTGCACAGCACCTGCATGGCACCGAAGTTCTGGATGGCGTCCAGGCGCTTGACCACCACCTTCTGCCGGGCCAGCACCACCGCACCCTTGGCCAGGGTGGAGGTGACGATCATCGGCAGCATCTCGGGGGTCAGGCCGACCGCCACCGAGAGGGCGAACAGTGCCGCTTCCAGCCAGTCGCCCTTGGTCAGGCCGTTGATCAGCAGCACCAGCGGCGCCATCACCAGCATGAAGCGGATCAGCAGCCAGCTGACCTTGTTGACCCCCTGCTGGAAGGCGTTGGGCTCCTCGGTGACGCGGGTCACCCGCTCGGCCAGGCTACCGAAATAGGTACCGACGCCGGTGCCGATGACCACGGCGGTGGCAGCGCCGCTGACCACGTTGGTGCCCATGAAGCAGAGGTTGTCCAGCTCCAGCGCGCTGCCGGCGGCGGTCAGGGTGAGGGCGCGCTTTTCCACCGGCAAGGATTCGCCGGTGAGGGCGGCCTGGCCGACGAAGAGGTCGCGGGCGCTGAGCAGGCGCAGGTCGGCCGGGATCATGTCGCCGGCGGCCAGGCGCACCACGTCGCCCGGCACCAGTTCGCGGATCGGTACCTCGACGCCGAAGGGATTGCCGGCCTCCGGCCGCAGTACCGTAGCGGTGGTGCTGACCAGCGCCTTGAGCCGCTCGGCGGCGCGGTTGGAGCGCGATTCCTGGACGAAACGCAGCACCGTGGACACCAGCACCATGGTGCCGATCACCGTGGCGCCGGGCAGGTCGTCGGTAAGCGCCGAGACGATGGCCAGCAGGGTCAGCAGCAGGTTGAAGGGATTGCGATAGCTCAGCCAGAGGTGACGCCAGGCGCTGAGCTTCTGGTCCTGCTCGACCTCGTTGTAGCCGTCGCTGCCGCGGCGCTCGGCGGCCTCGGCCGCGGACAGGCCCAGGGGGCTGCTGCGATGGCGGCGCAACAGGTCGCCTTCGGCGAGGCTGGCGGCCTCGTGCAGGCGGCGGCTGAAGTCGGCCTGGGGTTCGCTGCGGCCGTGGCCCGTGGGCAGGTGTTGCCAGAGGGCGGGGCGGCGGAACAGGCGGCGGTCGAGGCGCTGGCTGAAGAACTCCAGCAGGGGTTGGGTCAGGGTTTTGAACATGGCGAACTCCCCGTGGCCGGGGCCACGATAAGCGGGCTGCGGCACGCGAGAGTCGCGGCCGCCTGGCAAGCCAGGCGGCCGTACGGGGCTACCTGGCGCTGAGTAACGGACTAGGGTCGGGGTTCATCAGGCGCGGTGGCCTCCGTCTGGAAAGGGGGTGCGCACCGGGCAGGCCGGTGGCGCGGGGCGATTGCACCAGAGGTGGGTTAAGACTGGCTTAACGCAGGGCGAAGTCGGTTGCCACCAGGATCGCCTGGCCGGATGGCCGCGCGCGCAGGCGGGCGAGGTAGGCGTCCAGGCGCGGCCAGGTAGCCAGCCAGCGCGGCTCCGGCAGGCGCTCCAGGTAGTCCAGCATCGGTGCCAGCAGGGCGTCGCTCAGGCCGAAGCGGGAGCCGCAGAGAAAGCCCCTGTCACCCAGCTGGCGATCGAGCACCGCCAGGGTCGCGTCGACCTCGGCCACGGCCCGCTGTTGTTCTTCCGGCGTCTGGTAGGGACGAGGACGAGGGCCGGCCACGCGCAGCAGATAGTGGCGGATCAGGCGGGTGTCCACGGTGGTCAGCAGGGCACTGGCCCAGGCGTCCTGCTCCGGATCGTCGACCGCCTCACGGGGCGGTAGCCGCTGACGGTCGAGATACCGGCAGATGGCGAGGGTCTCGAAGACCCGCTGCTCGCCATGCAGCAGTACGGGGACCTGGCCGAAGGGATGCAGTGCCAGATGGGCCTCGCTGCGCCAGGCGACGGCCTGACCACCGGGGGCCAGGCCGCAGGGTAGTTCAAGGCCTCCTTCCAGGGCATGGAGGCGTACGCTGCGTACCAGGGTGCTGAAGGCGGGACCGAAGAGATAGGGCGTCATGGATCAGGCTCCTTGCAAAGAAGGCCTGATGCTGGCAAAGGGGACCTTATGTTCAAGAACATAATCTGGAGTTTTCATGGCCTGGCCCCTTGATCAGCGCGCGCAGACCCGCCAGCGTATCCTCGACAGCGCCGCCCGCCTGTTCGCGCTGAAGGGCTTCGACGCCGTCGGGCTCGACGAACTGATGACCGCTGCCGGTCTCACCCGCGGCGCCTTCTACCACCACTTCCGCACCAAGACCGAGCTCTATGACCAGGCCATCGCCCATGCCGCCCAGGTAGGCAGCGCCCGGCTCGACAGCCTGGGTGGCGAGGGCCTTGGCCAGCTGGTCGAGCATTACCTGAGTCGCGAGCACGCCGAGGGCGAGTCGCTACGCTGTCCCCTGGCCTTTCTGGCGGCCGACGTCACCCACCGGGAGGCCGCCATCCGTGGCAGCTATACCCGTTTCTTCGCGCGCTTCGTCGCCCGTCTGGAACAGGATCTACCAGGGCCACCGGCGCAACGGCGCACCCAGGCGCTGCAGCTGGCCACCACCCTGATCGGTGGCGTGGCCCTGGCGCGGGCGCTGGATGACGAGGGGCTCGCCGAGGAATTGCTGGCGGCCTGTCGCCAGGGCGGTCAGGGGCTATTGGACGCGGGCGAGGATTTGGCAGCGGCGGCCGGCTAGGCGACACTGGCGCCTCTCTTGTCCACCGGAGTCACCCATGCAGATTCGTCCCCTCGAAGCCGCCGATTTCGACCAGGTCTGGCCGCTGATCCAGCAGGTTGCCCAGGCCCGGGAAACCTACGCCTACGATCCGGACATGAGCCGCGACGACGCCTGGCGGCTCTGGGTGGAATTGCCCCGGGCAACCTTCGTCGCCGAACGCGATGGCCAGATTCTCGGCAGCTACTACCTCAAGGCCAATGCCATGGGCCCGGGCGATCATGTCTGCAACTGCGGTTACATGGTCGCCCCCGCCGCCCGCGGCCAGGGCGTGGCCGGCGCCCTTTGCGAGCACTCCTTGCAGGTGGGCCGCGAACTTGGCTTCCAGGCCATGCAATTCAACTCGGTGGTGGCCAGCAATCAGGTGGCGGTGCGGCTCTGGCAAAAGCATGGCTTCGAGATCGTCGGCACCCTGCCCAAGGCCTATCGCCATGCCAGCCTGGGGCTGGTGGATTGCCTGGTGATGTATCGCTGGCTGGCGGACTAGCTTCGCTGGCCTAGCGCCATTCGCTCAATACCTGTCGCAGCGAGGCTGGCAGCATGGGGCCGTGGCCAAGGCCTTCAAGGACCTCGTAGCGCACCTGGATGCCGGGTATCTGGCCGAGGCGGTCGGCCAGCCGCCGGGTGGCGTCGGCAGGGACCTCGCTCTGGAAATGCGCGGGCAGCTCGCGTTCGGCGCCGCCCTGCAGCAGCACCAGGTGGGCCGGGTGCGCCCTGAAGCGCTCCTTGAGCTGCTCGTCACTCTGGGGCAGCACGGTAGGGCTCCACCACAGCGAGGGGCTCACGGCGTAGCCCTGGGCGAAGGCGTCCGGGCGGGTGAGCAGGGTATGGAGGACGAACAGCCCGCCCAGGGAGTGACCCCAGAGCGCGCGCTGGCCGCGATCCAACGGCACCTGACGGCCAACTGCCGGTTCCAGGCGCTCCAGCAGCCAGGCGAGAAAGACGTCGGCGCCGCCGGTGGCCATCTCGCGAAAGCGTTCGCTGGTAGGCGCTGACGGCGTGTAATCGTAGGCCCGTCCGGGGCCGTCGATGCGCTTACCGCCCGTGTAACCCACCGCGACCAGCACGGGCGGATTAGGCCGCTTGGCCAGGGTGTCGAGCAACTCGGCGTTCAGGCCGCCCAGGGCAGCGTTGCCGTCGAGCAGATAGAGCACTGGATAGCCGGCAGCCGGTGCCGGAGTGGCGGGTCGGGCGATCCATACCTGGTAGTGGCGGGCGCCATCGACGGAATCCAGCGTGAGCTCGCTGAAGGCATAGCCATGGCCCGGCTGCTGGAGCACCTGGGCGTCCATGGGCTGATCGATGGGGCGGGCCTGGCCGGGAGCGGCGAGGGCGAGCAGCAGCGGCAGGGCCAGCCAGGCGCTCTGACGGGCGAAACGTGGCGAAAGCGACATCAGCGAACAAGACTCATTTCCAGTAGAGCGGTCGAGCCTACCGATCTCTGTTCCCGCTCGCCATACTGGTCAGGATTTCCCGTTGCCAGGACACCCCATGCATCACCCCCATCTGCTGTTCGATCTCGATGGCACCCTCACCGATTCACGCCTGGGCATCACCCGGGCGATCCAGGTGGCGCTGCGCGCCGAGGGGATCGAGGAACCCGACCTGCGCACGCTGGAGGTCTTCATCGGCCCGCCGCTGCTGCAGAGCTTCATGACCCACTATGGCTTCGACGAGGCGCGGTCCTGGCGCGCGGTGGAGGCCTATCGGGTGTATTTCCGCGCCACTGGTCTCTATGAAAACGAGGTCTACGCGGGCATCCGCGACATGCTGGCCGATCTGCAGGCAGCCGGGCGGCGACTCTATCTGGTGACGGCCAAGCCGCGGGTGTTCGCCGTGGAGATCCTCAGGCACTTCGCCCTGACGGAGTTCTTCACCGCCCTGCATGGCAGCGAGTTGGATGGCACCCGCGCCGACAAGACCGAGCTGCTGCGTTTCGTGCTGGAAACCGAAGGGCTGGCGCCGGAAAGTTGCCTGATGCTGGGCGATCGCGAGCACGACCTGATCGCCGCACGTGAAAACGGCGTGGCGGCGGTGGCCCTGGGCTATGGCTTCGGCAGCCGGGAAGAACTGGAGCGCCAGCACCCGGCCTTTCACTTCCACAGCGTGGCGGCCCTGCGCCAGGGTTTCGGCCTCTAGTGGAGCGTGCCGACCTGCGCGGCCTGGGCCGGCAGGTCGAGGGGCGCAGGGATCAGCCGCAGGTGGCGGTCTGCACTACCAGACTGGCGCTGGTGGTGATGGTCAGGCGCTGGGAATTGAAGTCCATGGTCATGGGGTCCTGCGGACGGACCACGCGGACGACCTGGGCACCGGCGCGCTGACGGCCTTCCTCGGCCAGGGCCGGGGAGAGGGCCTTGCCAACCAGATCCTGGACCGCATCGGAGTTGCAACGGCCACTGCTGCTGACGGCGCCGCTCGTGGTCGAGGAGGCCGCCGGGCTGTCCTGGGTTTCATGCGAGCTGCAACCGGCCAGCAGGGTGAAGAGGGCGGCACTGGCCAGCAGGAGAGGGGACTTGGAGCTCATGAGTTCGCCTTTTCGATCGTGGGGGAAGGAACCTTAACCCGTACGGGCCTCTGCATGGACCCCTCTGGGGTGGGCATTGTTACAAATCGCGAGTCAGGCGACGTTGATAGGCGCAGGTGACCAGTCATCTCTCAGGGATAAAGTTAACAAATATAACGTTCGGTAATCGGCCAAATTCGGTTGGGACGGCTTGATCCATTTTTGGCATCGACCATCATCGAACCAGGGCCATACGGCCTCTTACGGTGATGACAACAACAAGAAAGGAACACCCGCCATGCCAGCTCGCTATCCCGCCGCTTTCCCACCTGACGATCAGCCAATCCGCGCCCGCTAGGCCCTGATCCTCGCGCCCCAAGGCGCTTTCCGCCTCCTTCGTCAGGACTCACACCATGTCGACATCGCGCTCGCCCCAGGCCTGCGCACGGGCCCGCTCGTGCCTTGCGTTTGCCTCTCTCGCCGCTTTGCTTTTCAGCCAGGGCATTGCCGCCGCACCCTCGCTCAATCTGGAGCAACCGCCAAAGCCGCTCAACAGATTGGAGGTGGAACGGCCGCTACCGCCCGGTCCGCCGCGCTGGATCGAGGACTACCGCTTCCTCGACGATCCCGCCAAGCGCACCGATCCCTTCGATGGCCTGCGCTACCAGCGCCTGAGTGAGTCGGCCTGGCTGCAGACCGGTGGCGAGGCGCGCTATCGCTTCGATACCTTTCGTGATCCGGTCTTTGGTCGGCGCGGGGTGAACACCGACCACTACATCCAGCAGCGTCTGCAGCTGCACGCCGATCTACACCTGTTCGACGATGCGGTGCGTACCTTCGTCCAGCTGGAGAACACCCGGACCTGGAACAAGGCGATCTATGGCCCCTTCGACCAGAGTCGCACCGAGCTGCACCAGGCCTTCATCGACCTCAACACGCCACTGGCTGGCGGCAAACTGATGACCCGCATCGGTCGCCAGGAGCTGGGCTATGGCGAGCAGGTCCTGGTCACCTACCGCGACGGCCCCAACATCCGCATCAATTTCGACGGCCTGCGTCTGTCCTGGAACCAGCCGGGCGGCTATCGCCTGGATGCCTTCGCCCTGCGGCCGGTGGTGACCGGCGAGGACAGCTTCGACGACGGCTCCGACAACGCGGTCAAGTTCTATGGTCTCTACGGCACCCTGCCGCTGGCAGGACCGCTGCAGCTGGACGTCTATGGCTTCGGCCAGGAGAAGGATCAGCGCAGCCTGGACGGCCTGAGCGGCGCGGAGCAGCGCTACACCGGCGGCGTGCGGCTGTTCGGCAAGGCCGACGCCTGGGATTGGAGCTGGGATCTGATGGGGCAGGGCGGGCATCTCGATGGTGCCCAGATCCGCGCCTGGGCGGTGAGCAGCGAGACCGGCTACCGACTCGCCGGCGCCTGGAAGCCGCGCCTGGCCGTGCGCCTGGATGCCGCCAGCGGTGACGACCGGCCCGGCGATGACCGGGCCGGTACCTTCGATCCGCTGTATCCGAAGAACGGCGTCTACGGCAACTCCGGCCTCACCACCTTGGCCAACCTCTACCTGGTCGGTCCGCTGTTGACCCTTGCGCCCCAACCCACGCTGCAGCTGGAAAGCGGGCTGTTCGCCGTCTGGCGGCAGAACACCAACGACGGCGTCTATCTGCCGGGCATGGTGACGGTGCCGGGCTCCGCCGCCAGCAGCGCGCGCAAGACCGGCAACCTCTGGCGCAACAACCTGCGCTGGCGCCCCTTGCCCTACCTGACCCTGGACCTGGAATACAGCTACTTCCAGGCCGGCGCTGCGATCCGCCAGGCCGATGGCGACAGTACGAGCTACCTGTCGGCCGCCACCACCTTCCGTTTCTGAGGAATCCGCCATGCGTCTGTTCGCCAACGCCCCCTCCGGGGCTCGCCTGACCCTCATGCTGTGTTTCATCGTCGCCCTGCTGGAGGGCATGGACCTCCAGGCCATGGGCATCGCCGCCCCGGCCATGGCCAAGACCTTCGGCTTCCAGCCAGGGCAGATGGGCCTGGTGTTCAGCGCCAGCATCCTTGGCCTCCTGCCCGGCGCCTTCATTGGCGGCTGGTGTGCCGACCGTATCGGCCGCAAGAAGGTGCTGATCGCCTGCGTGCTGATCTTCGGTGTCTTTTCGGTGGCCACCGCCCATGTCTGGAGTCTCGAGAGCCTGCTGCTGGCGCGGCTGCTCACCGGCATCGGCCTGGGCGGTGCCCTGCCCAACCTGATCGCCCTGTCCGCCGAATCGGTGGACGAGCGTGCCCGCGCCACGGCGGTCAGCCTGATGTACTGCGGCGTGCCCCTGGGCGGTGCCCTGGCGGCCGTGGTGGGGCTGCTGGATGTCGGCCGCTGGCAGACGGTGTTCTATGTCGGCGGTCTGGCGCCGCTGCTGGTGGCGCCCCTGCTTGGACGTTACCTGGCGGAGACCGCCGGTTTTCTCCGCGGCCACGAAGCGGCTCAGGCCGGCAGCAGGCGCGGAGCCTGGCTGGGAGCGGTGCCGCTGTCGACCACCCTGCTGCTGTGGCTGGGCTACTTCTTCACCCTCACGGTGATGTACATGCTGCTCAACTGGTTGCCCTCGCTGCTGGTGGGCCAGGGCTTCAGCCGCGGCCAGGCGGTGGGGGTGCAGATTCTCTTCAACCTGGGCGGCGGCATCGGCTCGGTGCTGTTCGGCCTGCTCATGGATCGCTGGCGGCCACGCCTGACGGTGCTGGCCATCTACCTGGGCATCCTGCTGGGCCTGGCCGGACTGGGCCTGGCGAAGGCCTATCCGCTCGTGGCCCTGGCCGGCTTCGCCGCCGGGTTGTTCGTGGTCGGCGGCCAGCTGGTGCTCTATGCCCTGGCACCGCAACTCTATCCGGCGGCGGTACGGGCCACCGGGACCGGTGCGGCGGTGGCGGTGGGGCGCCTAGGCGCCATGGCCGGCCCCTTGCTGGCCGGCCAGGTGTTGGCCGTCGGCGGCGGTGCGGCGACCCTGGTGGTGGCCACCACCCCGGCGGTACTGGTGGCGGCGGGCGCTGTGCTGGCCCTGCTGCAACGCCGGGCACCGGCGCCGACCGCTACCGCCCGCGTGGAGGCTCCCGGTCATGCGTAGCCTGCTGCTGGTCATGCTGCTGCTGACCGGGCTAGCCCGCGCGGCCACGGCGAACGGCGATCCGGCCACCGCCACGCCGCCGCCGCTGCAGCTCGAACCCCTGGCGCGCTTCGAGGTAGCCCTCGACGCCCCGGTGTGGGAGTTGGGCCAGACCAGCGACCTGGGCAAGCGGCGCATCATCCCCATTACCGGTGGCCGCTTCGATGGCAAACGCCTGCACGGGCGGATCCTCAACAATGGCGCCGACTGGCAAGTGGTGACCGCCGATGGCCTGGCCATCATCGACACCCGCTATCTGCTGCAGACCGACGACGGCGCCCTGATCTATCTGCAGACCAAGGGCTATCGCTATGGCCCGCCGGAGGTGATGCGCGAGCTGGCGGCAGGCAAACCAGTGGACCCGCGGCGCTATTTCTTTCGCGTCACCCTGACCTTCGAGACCGCCGCCCCGGCCTATGCCTGGCTCAACCGCGCCCTGGGCGTGGGCAGCGCCATGCGCCTGGGCAAGGCGGTGGTCTACGACGCCTATCTGCTGCAATAGAGGAATACCCGATGGCTACCGGAATGAGTGCGCTCTACGACGATGTCCTGCTGCTGGACGGCGTGCGCACGCCCTGGACCGATCTGAATGGCGCCCTGGGGCAGGTATCGCCCACCGACCTGGGCATCGCCGTGGCCCGGGCGCTGCTGGCGCGCGGCCACGACGCCGGGGCGGTGGATTCCGTGCTGGCCGGCTCGGTGGCCCAGGCCAGCTTCGATGCCTATCTGCTGCCACGCCACATCGGCCTCTATGCCGGGGTGCCCGAGTCGGTACCGGCGTTGCAGGTGCAGCGGGTCTGCGGCACTGGCCTGGAGCTGCTGCGCCAGGCCGGTGACCAGTTGCAGAGCGGCCAGGCCAGCCAGGTGCTGTGCGTGGCGGCCGAGTCCATGACTCGCAATCCCATCGCCGCCTATACCCACCGCAGTGGCTTTCGCCTCGGTGCGCCGGTGGAATTCCACGACTTTCTCTGGGAGGCGCTCAAGGACCCGGCGGTCGGGCTGGACATGATCGCCACCGCGGAGCGGCTGGCGCAACGCCATGGCATCGCCCGCGAGGCTGTGGATGCCTGGGCGCTGCGCAGCTTCGAGCGCGCCCTGGCGGCCCAGCGCCAGGGCTGGTTCGCGGAAGAAATCGTGCCAGTGGCGGCGGCGCGCTTCGAGGCCGAGGGTCTGGCGCCGCGGAAGTTGCGCCTGCCGCGGGGCTGCGCGGTGGTCGAGCATGACAGCCATCCACGGGAAACCTCGCGGGAAGCCCTGGCACGGCTGACGCCAGTGCATCCGGGCGGGGTCCAGACCGCCGGCAACAGCTGCGCGGTGGCTGATGGCGCTGCCGCCGTGTTGCTGACGCGCGGTGCGGTCGCCGCACCGGAACGGGCACTGGCCTGGGTCCGGGGTAGCTGCGTGGTCGGGGTGCCGCCGGACCTCATGGGCAGCGGTCCGGTGCCGGCCATCCAGGGCCTGCTCGACCGTGCCGGCCTGACGCTGGACGCCATCGACCGCCTGGAGATCAACGAAGCCCAGGGCGCCCAGCTGCTGGCGGTACAGCGCGCCCTGGAGCTGGATCCGGCGCGACTCAATGTCCACGGCGGCGCCATCGCCCTGGGCCATCCGCTGGCCGCGACCGGTCTGCGCCTGGCCATTACCCTGGCGCGCCAGCTGCGTACCGAGGGGCTCAGGTATGGCGTGGCGGCGGTGTGCATTGGCGGCGGGCAGGGGATGGCGGTGTTGCTGGAGAATCCGGGGTGGCGGGGGCGTTAAGGTGCAGGGGGGTGGCCGGGGCGTGTTGGGCTTCGCGGGGCTTAGCCCAACCTACCGATGGCGCACGGCGCGCCTGACAGCCCCCTCTCCCTCGGGGAGAATGTTGGGGTGAGGGGATAGGCTCCGGCGTGTTGGGCTTCGCTGCGCTCAGCCCAACCTACCGATGGCGCACGGCGCGCCGGACAGCCCCCTCTCCCGCGGGGAGAGGGCTGGGGTGAGGGGATAGGCTTAGGTGTGTTGGGCTTCGCGGGGCTTAGCCCAACCTACCGATGGCACGGCGCGCCTGACAGCCCCCTCTCCCTCGGGGAGAGGGTTGGGGTGAGGGGATAGGCTCCGGCGTGTTGGGCTTCGCTGCGCTCAGCCCAACCTACGGAGGTGCAGGATGTGCCGGATTGCCCCCTCTCCCTCGGGGAGAGGGTTGGGGTGAGGGTAGCTTTCGACCCAACCTACGAAGCCTCCGCTGGCGGCAAGGCCAGGGGCGGGAAATGGATGGCCACCCGCAGACCCTGGCCGCCGGTCGCGGTCGCCAGTTCGATGCCGGCGTCGTGGGCGGTGGCGATGTCGCGGACGATGGCCAGCCCCAGACCCGTGCCGTGGATACCGCGGTCGAGGCGATAGAAGCGCTCGAAGATGCGTTCGCGCTCGGCCTCGGGGATGCCCGGGCCGTCGTCTTCCACTTCCAGCGTCGTCGCCCCGCCCTGACCGTGCAGCCGAACCGTGACCTGACCGCCCTGCGGGGTATATCTCAGGGCGTTGTCCACCAGGTTGTCGAGCAGGTCGCGCAGCTGGAAGGCGTTGCCCAGTACCGTCTGCGGCTCCAGTTCATAGCCCAGGTCGATGCCGTGGCAATCGGCCTGGGACAGCTGGCTGGGCATGGCTTCGCCGATGAGTTCGTCCAGCCGCAGGGGTTCGCGCGGCGGACTCTCCAGGCGCGCGGTGGCGGCGCGGGCCAGGGTCAGCAACTGGTTGGTCTGGCGGGTCATGCGCTCGGTGGCAGCCTGGAGTTGCGCCAGGGCCGCGGCGCTCTCGGCATCGCCGGCGTGCCGCTGGCGCAGCCACTGGGTCAGGGTGCTGATGCCGGCCAGCGGGGTGCGCAGCTGATGGGCCATGTCGTCGAGAAAGGCGCGCTGGTTGCGCGCGCCCTCGCGGATGCGCAGCAGCAGGCCGTTGAGCGCGGTGACGAAGGTGCCCAGCTCGCGGGGTGCCCCTTCTTCGCGCAGCGGGGCAAGGTCATCGTAGTGGCGGCTGTCGAGCTGGCGCCCCAGCCGTTCCAGCGGCTTCAGGCCGCGACGTACCGCCCACAGCAGCTGGGCGGCGATCAGCAGGGCGACCAGGATCTGCACCGCCACCAGGGTCAGCACCATGCGCTGCAGGGCGGCGGTGTGGCGACTCAGGGTCTGGGCCACGCTGGCCACCACTGGCTGCCCCGCCACGTTGCCTAGCCGGCCGACCATGAACACCGAGCGGTCATTGATGTGGGTGCGCAGGGCGGTGGTGTGGCCGTCGCGCATCTCGTCGGTGATCTCCTGGACCGGCATGGCGGCGTCGCCGAACAGCAGCTGACCGTCCAGGCTCCTCACCGCCAGCCAGACATGATCGTGGCTGTTGTGCCGCAGCAGGTAGTCGGCCTCCGCCGGCAGCCACAGGCGGCCATTGCCGTCCATCTCCAGCTGCTCGACCAGCAGGATCGCCGCGTCGGTGAGATCGCCGTCCAGGGCGCTGAACGCTGGCTTGCGGGCGAACTGGTAGCTGACCACTGCGCCGCCGAGGTTGACCAGCAGTACGGGCAGCACCAGCCACTTGAGCAGCCGCCGACGCAGGCTGGGCGCGGTGGCGGTCATGGCGCGGCTTCCTCCAGGCGATAGCCGAAGCCGCGCACGGTGCGGATGCCGACGCCCGAATCGGCCAGCTTCAAACGCAGACGCGAGACATAGACCTCCACGGCGTTGTGGGTCAGGTCCTCGCTACCCCAGGGCGCCAGGGCGTCGATGATCTGCTGCTTGGAGACCACCTTGCCGGCCTGGCGCAGCAGGTGTTCGAGTACGGCCCACTCGCGTGCCGAGAGATCCAGCGGCATGTCGCCGACGCGCGCCTGGTGGGCGGCGGTGTCCAGGCGCAGGGCGCCGAGGGTGAGGTCGGCACTGTTCTGGCCACCGGCGCGGCGGACCAGCGCCTTGATCCGCGCCACCAGTTCGGGCACGGCGAAGGGCTTGACCAGGTAGTCGTCGGCGCCCACCTCGAAGCCGTGCACCCGGTCGTCGATGGCGTCGCGGGCGGTGAGCAGCAGCACCGGCTGGTCACTGCCCCGCTGGCGCAGCCGCCGCACCACCTCGAAGCCGTCCAGGCCGCCAGGCAGGCCGATGTCCAGCACCACCACGGCGAAGCGGGTAGTGCGCAGCCAGGCATCGGCCTCGGCACCGTTACGCAGCAGATCGACCTGCATGCCATGCCCTTCCAGGACCCGGCGGATGCCGTCGGCCAGCGTGGCGTCGTCTTCGACGAGCAGGATGTGCATGGGCATTCCTCAAGCGGTGAGTACGGTCTGCCGCAGAGTGTAGCGTCCGCCGCCGAGGTCTGTCGCAGACCGCGCCGCTGCCCGCTGGCGCGTTCAGTCCGGTAGGTTGCAGAAGTCGCCCAGGGCGCGCACCTGGGCCAGGCGATGCAGGCTGTCCTGCCAGTGCTGGAGCTGGTAGCGGGTCACCGCCTGATCGACCTTGGCTTGGCAGTCCTTGTCCTGGCGCAGGGGCGCGGTGGCGGCCAGGCCATCGAGCAGGCGTCCCTGCAGCTCGTCCAGGCGGCTGCGAAGTTTGCTCAGGTCCGGTTTGTCTGGCGGCGGAATATGGTGCTGGCGCCGCCAGGCATCCAGCAGGCCGTATTGGACCAGCTTGTTGGCTTCCATCTGGATGCTGAAGAAGGTCCGGGCCGTGGCGGTCGGAACTCCCCGGTCGGCTGCCGCGCGTTGCACCGACTGCAGTACCTGCTGCTCGCGAGTCTCGTCGAGCACGGGTTTGCCCGTATCGAGCTTGCTGCGGGCGACTTGGTCGGCTATCGCCAGGCGTTGGCTGACGGCATCGATCAACGCCGGCAGGGGGTTGGCCACAGCGTGCAAGGGGCCACTCAGGGCGAGAGAGAGCAAGGACAGGCTGAGCACACGTAGATGACGCATGGCGATCTCCAGGAACAGGCGCGGGGAGTGAAATTTACAGGGGACACGTGAAGGTGTGGTTTCGTCAGACAGGATGGGTTGGGCCTGAAACCTGCATTCTAGAGCAGCTTGTGTGGCGCGAGGCACCCTGGATAGCTCCCAGCTCCCAGCTCCCAGCTCCCAACCGAGGTAGGTAGCGTGCGTATCAGGCTCGGGTGCGCGAGTGCCGTCACCTACGCATCTCCACCTGGCGGGTGTTCTGAAGCGCGACCGGGTTTCCCTCACCCCAGCCCTCTCCCGGCGGGAGAGGGAGCGGATCGGTGTGGGAGGTGAGGGAGGTGAGGAGGCGTAGGGTGGAAAACCGCGCAGCGTTTTCCGCGCGGGTGCCCGTGCATAGGTGCTCACCAGTGTTGGGCTTCGCTACGCTCAACCCAACCTACGAACTCCTCGTAGGTTGGGTTGAGACGGCGCTATCGTCGAAGCCCAACAAGGCGGATTCGAGCACAGGGCGTGACCGCGACCGGCGTCCTTCCCTTACCCCAGGAAAGGGAGCGGATCGGCGTGGGAGGTGAGGAGGCGTAGGGTGGAAAACCGCGCAGCGTTTTCCACGCGGGTGCCTGCGCATAGGTGCTCACCAGTGTTGGGCTTCGCTACGCTCAACCCAACCTACGAACTCCTCGTAGGTTGGGTTGAGACGGCGCTATCGTCGAAGCCCAACAAGGCGGATTCGAGCACAGGGCGTGACTGCGACCGGCGTCCTTCCCTTACCCCAAGAGAGCGGATCAGCGCGTCAGGGGAGGGGAGAGGCCTTAGGCCTCCTGCGCCGCCCGCACCTCGGCGGTCAGGGCCTGGAGGCGGGCGTCGAGGGCGTTCAGGGCGCCGGCATCGGCGGCGGTGTCCAGGCTCAGGCGCAGAGCGGCCAGCACCAGCAGTTCGATGGCATCGCCGCGGCGGCGGTCGCCCTGGATGGCGACCAGTTCGTCGCGCAGGCGGGCGGCGGCCTGTTGCAGGGCGGCGCGGTCGCCTTCGGCCACCTTGAAGCGGTAGCGGCGACCGAGCACCTCCACCTCGTCGTCGGCGCCCGCGTTGGCGGTCTTCACTCGACGGCCACGTGGCGCTGCTCGACCTCGGCCGCGGCCTGGTGCTCGACCGACTGAGCCGACAGCAGGGCCAGCAGGCCTTCCACGCGCTGACGGGTGCTGGCGCCGTGTTCTTCCTGCTCCATCAGACTCAGTTGCAGGGTGTCGTTTTCCTCGCGCGCGGCTTGCAGGGCCTGCTCCAGCTCGTGGGTGCGGGCGGTCAGGCGCTGGTTGCGTTGCAGCAGGTCGCGGATCGCGGTTTCCAGTTCGCTCAGGGTCTTGTCCAGCATGGGCGCGGTCGTCTCTCGTGTCAGGTTCAGGGCTGCCAGTGGGGGCAGGGTGTGCATTCTAGGCCTCTCGCCGACCACCGGCACCCCATTCATCGCGGGCTAAGCCCTTGTTTTGCCAAGGGGTTCACGGGGGTGGCCAGGCAACTGACGGGCTGTCAGGCAGTTGTCAGGTTGCGCTAAGGGGGCCGTAAGGCAAGGCGCCTTAGCCTGGGCTCATCGCGTCGGCTGTCCTGTTCCGGCGCCCCTCGCTTCGGATGAGCCGCCATGACCGATCTGTCCCAGAGCACCGCCCCGCATCAGCTGGACGAGCCGTTCCTGCCGTTCTCCCGGCCCAGCATCGGCGCCGAGGAAGTGGCCGCGGTGAGCAAGGTGCTGACCTCGGGCTGGATCACCACCGGCCCCCAGGCCAACCTGCTGGAAGAGCGTTTCGCCGATTCCGTGGGCGCCGCCCATGCCGTGGCCCTGTGCTCGGCCACCGCCGCCATGCACGTGACCCTGCTGGCACTGGACATCGGGCCGGGCGACGAGGTGATCACCCCCTCGCTGACCTGGGTCTCCACCGCCAACATGATCACCCTGATCGGTGCCACCCCGGTGTTCGTCGATGTCGACCGCGACACCCTGATGGTCTCCGCCGAGCAGGTGGCCGCGGCCATCACCCCGCGCACCAAGGCCATCGTCCCGGTGCACTACGCCGGCGCCAGTTGCGACCTGGCTCCGCTGCGTGCCCTGGCCCAGCAGCATGGCGTGGCGCTGATCGAAGACGCCGCCCACGCCGCTGGCACCCGCTACCAGGGCGAGCCCATCGGCCAGCGCGGCACCGCCATCTTCAGCTTTCACGCCATCAAGAATCTGACCTGCGCCGAAGGCGGCATGCTGGTGACCGACGACGCCACCCTGGCCGAGCGGGTGCGGCGGCTGAAATTCCATGGCCTGGCGGTGGATGCCTTCGACCGCCACGCCCTGGGCCGCAAGCCCCAGGCCCAGGTGCAGGAACCCGGCTTCAAGTACAACCTCTCGGACATCCACGCCGCCCTGGCCCTGGTGCAGCTGGATCGCCTGGGCGACATCAACAGCCGCCGCCGGCTGCTGGCCCAGGCCTACACCCAGCGCCTGGCGCATTTGCCGGTCGCCCCTCTGGCGCTGCCCGACTACGCCCAGACCCACGCCTGGCACCTCTACATCCTGCGCATCTGCCCCGAGCGTTGCGGGCTGGAGCGCGAAGCCTTCATGGCCGGCCTCAAGGCGCGCGGCATCGGCACCGGCATCCATTTCACCGCTACCCACCTGCACCCCTGGTACCGCGAGCGCTGGCCGGCGCTGGCGCTGCCCAACAGCGAATGGAATTCGGCACGGCTGTGCTCCATCCCGCTGTTTCCCGACATGACCCTCGCCGACGTTGACCGCGTGGTTGGCGCCATCGAAGACCTGCTGGAGAAAGGCGCATGAAGCCCTATGCCATCGACCGGGTATCCGTGGTGATTCCCGTCTACAACGAAGAGGCCAGCCTGCCGGAACTGCTGCGCCGCACCCGCGCCGCCTGCCGCCTGCTGGATTGCCAGGTGGAGATCATCCTGGTCGACGACGGCAGCCGCGACCGCAGCGCCGAACTGCTGCAGCAGGCCGCCAGCGAGCCGGACAGTCCCGTCGTGGCGGTGCTGCTCAATCGCAACTACGGCCAGCACTCGGCGATCCTCGCCGGCTTCGAGCAGGCCAGGGGCGATCTGATCATCACCCTGGACGCCGATCTGCAGAACCCGCCGGAAGAGATCCCGCGCCTGGTGCACACCGCCGCCCAGGGCTACGACGTGGTCGGCACCGTGCGCCAGCAGCGCCAGGATTCCTACCTGCGCACCCTGCCGTCGCGGCTGATCAATCGCGCCGTGCAGCGCTCCACCGGCGTCGCCATGCGCGACTACGGCTGCATGCTGCGCGCCTACCGCCGCCAGGTGGTGCAGTCGATGCTCGCCTGCCACGAGCGCAGCACCTTCATCCCGATCCTGGCCAACAGCTTCGCCCGCCACACCACCGAGATCGAGGTGGCCCACGCCGAGCGCGAACACGGGGATTCCAAGTACGGCTTCCTCAAGCTGATCAACCTGATGTTCGACCTGCTGACCTGCATGACCACCACGCCGCTGCGCATGCTCAGCCTGTTCGGCGGTGGTCTGGCCGTCTTCGGCTTCCTCTTCGCCGCGCTGCTGCTTGTCCTGCGCGTGACCCACGGCGCCGAGTGGGCGGCCGATGGCGTGTTCTCGCTGTTCGCCGTGCTGTTCATCTTTACCGGCGCCCAGTTCGTCGGCCTCGGTCTGCTCGGCGAGTACCTCGGCCGGGTGTACCACGACGTCCGTGCCCGGCCCCGGTTCCACGTGGAACAAGTGATCCGCGCCGCCACCCTTTCTCCTTCGCCGGCGCCGCTGCGCCAGGTCCAGTAACAGGAAAGCCCCTGATGAAAACCGCCATCGTCTTCGCCTACCACGACATCGGCTGCGCCGGCCTCGCCGCGCTGATCCAGGCCGGCTATCCCATCGCCGCCGTCTTTACCCACCCGGACGATCCGAGCGAGAACCGCTTCTTCGGTTCGGTGGCCCAGCTCTGCGCCCGCCATGGCATCCCGGTGCACGCGCCGGAAGACGTCAACCACCCGATCTGGGTCGAGCGCATCCGCGCCCTGGAGCCGGACTTCATCTTCTCCTTCTATTACCGCAACCTGCTGTCCAACGACGTCCTGGCCTGCGCCACGCGCGGCGCCTACAACCTGCACGGTTCGCTGCTGCCGCGCTATCGTGGTCGCGCCCCGGCCAACTGGGTGCTGGTCAACGGCGAGACCGAGACCGGAGTGACCCTGCACCGCATGGTCCAGCGCGCCGACGCCGGCGCCATCGTCGCCCAGCAGCGCGTCGCCATCGCCGCCGACGACACCGCCCTGACCCTGCACGCCAAGCTGCGCGAAGCCAGCCAGACGCTTCTGCGCGACGCCCTGCCGGCCCTGGCCGAAGGCCGCCTGACCGAGCGCGAGCAGGACGAGAGCCAGGCCACCACCTATGGCCGCCGCAGCGCCGCCGATGGCGAGCTGGAGTGGAGCCGTCCGGCCGTGGAGCTGAACAACCTGGTGCGCGCCGTGACCCAACCCTATCCGGGCGCCTTCGGCTGGATCGGTGATCGCAAGCTGATCGTCTGGAGCGCGCTGGCGCGCCAGGAAGCCCATGGCCAGGCCCCCGGCAGCGTACTGAGCCTGGAGCCCCTGCGCATCGCCTGTGGCGAGGGCGTCCTGGAAATCCAGGCCGGCCAGCTGGGCGACAACGGCCTCTATCTGTCCGGTCCGCAACTGGCCCGCGAAGCCGGCCTGGTGGCCGGTGCCCGCCTGCACCGCCAGGATCGCCGCGCCAAGCGCCGTACCCGGGTGCTGATCCTGGGCGTCAACGGTTTCATCGGCAACCACCTCTCCGAGCGCCTGCTGGCCGACGGCGAGTACGAGGTCTATGGCCTGGACATCGGCTCCGACGCCATCGAGCGGCTCAAGGTCGATCCGAATTTCCACTATGTGGAAGGCGACATCTCCATCCACACCGAGTGGCTGGAATACCACATCAAGAAGTGCGACGTGGTGCTGCCGCTGGTGGCCATCGCCACCCCCATCGAATACACCCGCAATCCGCTGCGCGTGTTCGAACTGGACTTCGAAGAAAACCTCAAGATCGTTCGCCACTGCGTGAAGTACGGAAAGCGCGTGATCTTCCCGTCCACCTCCGAGGTGTACGGCATGTGCCAGGACGAGCGCTTCGACGAAGACCGCTCCAACCTGGTGGTCGGCCCGATCAACAAGCAGCGCTGGATCTACTCGGTCTCCAAGCAGCTGCTCGACCGGGTCATCTGGGCCTATGGCGCCAAGGGCCTGAAATTCACCCTGTTCCGCCCGTTCAACTGGATGGGCCCGCGCCTGGATCGCCTGGACTCGGCGCGCATCGGCAGCTCCCGAGCCATCACCCAACTGATCCTCAACCTGGTGGAAGGCACCCCGATCAAGCTGGTGGACGGCGGCGCCCAGAAGCGCTGCTTCACCGACGTCGACGACGGCATCGAGGCGCTGTTCCGCATCATCGAGAACCAGGGCGGTCGCTGTGACGGCCAGATCATCAACATCGGCAACCCGGACAACGAAGCGAGCATTCGCGAGCTGGCCGAGGAGCTGCTGGCCCAGTTCGAGGCCCATCCGCTGCGCCACGAATTCCCGCCCTTCGCCGGCTTCCGCGAGGTGGAGAGCAAGAGCTTCTATGGCGACGGTTACCAGGACGTGGCCCACCGCAAGCCCAGCGTGGAGAACGCCCGCCGCCTGATCGACTGGCAGCCGAGCACCGCCATGGCCGCCACCGTCGGCAAGACGCTGGACTTCTTCCTGCGCGAAGCCATGGCGCAGCGGGAGGCCTGATGAACACCTTGATCCCGGCCAGCCTGCGCATCGACGTGGACACCTATCGCGGCACCCGCGAAGGGGTACCGCGGCTGCTCGACCTGCTGGACGAGGCCGGGGTCAAGGCCACCTTCTTCTTCAGCGTCGGGCCGGACAACATGGGGCGCCACCTCTGGCGCCTGGTGAAGCCGACCTTCCTGTGGAAGATGCTCAGGTCCAAGGCCGCCAGCCTCTATGGCTGGGACATCCTGCTGGCCGGCACCGCCTGGCCGGGTCGGCCCATCGGCCGCGACCTCGGCCACCTGATGCGCGAGACCCGCGCTCGTGGCCATGAAGTCGGGCTGCACGCCTGGGATCACCACGCCTGGCAGGCCCATACCGGCAGCTGGAGCCTGGAGCGCCTGGGCGAGGAGTTCGGTCGCGGTCTGCAGGCCCTGGAAGACATCCTCGGTGCCAAGGTGGACTGCTCCGCCGCCGCTGGCTGGCGCGCCGATCCGCGCGTGGTGCTGGCCAAGGAGGCCTTCGGCCTCAGATACAACAGCGATTGCCGCGGCAGCGCCCTGTTCCGCCCGCGGCTGGGCAACGGCGGCCACGGCACCCCTCAGGTACCGGTGGACATGCCGACCTTCGACGAAGTGGTCGGCCCTGAACTCGCTGCCGCCAACTGGAACAGCTACCTGCTCAAGCGCTTCCGTCCGGGCGCGCTAAACGTCTACACCCTGCACGCCGAGGTGGAAGGCATCGCCTTCGCCGAGGACTTCCGCGCCCTGCTCAAGGCGGCGCGGGAGGAGGGCATTCTCTTTCTGACCCTGGGTGACCGCCTGCCGGCCGACCCGCGCCAGTTGCCCGCGGGCAACCTGGTGCGGGGCAGCCTGGCCGGACGCCAGGGCTGGCTGGGCGTGCAGGCATGAGTCAACGTCGGTTCTGGATGCTGCTGCCGCTGGCGCTACTGGCCTACGGGCTGCCGCTGGGTTGGCGTGGCCTGTGGATCCCGGATGAGTCGCGCTATGCGCAGATCGCCCAGGAACTCTGGCGCCGCGGCGACTGGGTGGTGCCGCACTTCCTCGGCCTGCCGTACTTCGAAAAACCCATCGGCGGCTATTGGACCCAGGCCATCGCCCAGGCCTGGCTGGGCGATTCGCTGTTCAGCGTGCGCCTGGTGCCCTTGCTGGCCAGTCTCGCCACCGCCGCCCTGGTGGTGCGCCTGACCCGGCTGATCTGGCAGGACCGTCCCCTGGCGCTGCTCGCCGGGGTGCTCTATCTCTCCTGCATGGCCGTGGCGGGGCTGGCCACCTATGTGACCCTTGATGCCCAGTTCGCCTTCTGGATGGCACTGGCGCTGCTCGCCCTCTGGCAGGCGCAGGCCGCCGAAACCCGTAGCGCGGCCCTGGGCCAGTGGGCACTGCTGGGCCTGGCCTGTGGCTGTGGCCTGCTGACCAAGGGGTTTCTCGCCCTGGTGTTGCCGGTGCTGGTGGCCGTGCCTTTCTTCCTGCTGCAGGGACGCCTTGGCGAGTTGCTCTGCCGCGGTCCCCTCGCGGTGCTGGTGGCCGCTCTGGTGGTCGCCCCCTGGGCGCTGCTGGTGGCCCATCGCGATCCGGACTTCTGGAATTTCTTCTTCTGGCACGAACACATCCAGCGTTTCGCTGGCCAGGACGCCCAGCACGAGCGGCCTTTCTGGTTCTATGGCCCCATCCTGCTGGTGGCCATCCTGCCCTGGGCCGGCCTCTTGCCGCGTACCCTGGGGCGTACCTGGCAGGAACGCCGGCATGTCGGCACCGCCTTCCTGGGCATCGCCGTGGTCGGCCAGCTGCTGTTCTTCAGCCTCAGCCGGGGCAAGTTGCCCACCTACCTGCTGCCCGTCCTGGCCGCTCTGGTACCGCTGCTGGCGCGTACCCTGCTGGAGGCCGGACGCCGCGGTGCCACCGGCGCGCTGCGCCTGAACGGCCTGTGCAACCTGCTCCTGGGCCTGGCGGGGCTGGTGGCCCTGCTGATCTACGGCGGTCGCCTCTACGCGGCCGGTGAAGGCCTGACCCATGGCCTGGCCCTGCTGGCGCCCCTGGCCCTGCTGCTGGCCGGTCTGGCGGCGCTGGTCTGGCCGCGGCGTACCCTGTTGGCGCCGGCCCTGGCGCTCTGGGTGCTGTTGCCGCTGCTGTCCGTCGCGCTGCCCAACGGCCTGGTCGACAACAAGCTGCCGAGCAGCTTCATCCAGGCCCAGCTCGGCCACTTCAAGCACGCCGGCCTGCTGCTCAGCAACGACCTCGGCGTGGCCGCCAGCCTGGCCTGGGCCACCCACCGCGACGACGTGGTGCTGGTAGGCGGTCCGGGCGAACTCAAGTACGGCTTCGCCCGTGAACCCGACAGCGGGCGCCTGATCGAAGAGCGCGACCTGGCCGGCTGGCTCGCCGCCCATCGCGACCAGGGCCCGGTGGCCATCCTGCTGCGGGTGGACGGCCCCAGTGACCGCCAGCTGCTCGACAGCCTGCCCGAGCCAGGCGAGAGCATCGCCAGCGAGCGCCTGGTCTTGCTGGTCTATCCGAGGACCGGGCAATGAGCGCCGTCGACGGCCTGCTGATCGCCCTGGTGATCCTGCTCACCAGCGCCGGCCAACTGGGCCAGAAGCGCGCGGTGGCTGCGGGCGGTGCCCTGGCCGCGCGACTGCGTTCGCCCTGGCTGTGGGGCGCGCTGGTCTGCCTGGGCGTGGCTCTGCTGGTCTGGTGCGCGGTGCTGCAGCGGGTGCCGGTGGGCGTCGCCTATCCCTTGCTCTCGCTCAACACCCTGGCGGTGACCCTGCTGGCCCGGCTGGTGTTTGGCGAGAGGGTGGATGCCCGCGCCTGGTGCGGCTGCCTTTGCATCGTCGCCGGCGCCGCGCTGCTGGGGGGCCAGGCATGAACGGCCTGTTCCCGCTCGGCCTGAGCATCCTGCTCACCACCCTCGCGCAACTGTCCCTGCGCGCCGCCCTGGTGCGGCTGCCGGCGATGGCCACGTGGCTGAGCACGCCGTCGGCGCTGTTCGGCGCGGCCGGTCTGCTGCTGGCCCTGGGCATCCTCTGCTATGGCCTGTCGCTGCTGGCCTGGCTGGCGGCCCTGGCGCGCCTGCCGCTGGGTCGCGCCTATGCGGCGCTGGGCCTCTCCTATGTGTTCGTCCACCTCGGCGCGGCCTGGCTGCCAGGCGCCGCTGAATCCTTCACCCCCTGGAAAACCCTGGGCGTCGCGCTGGTCGTGGCCGGCGTCGCCCTTGTCGGCGGGCCCCGGGCCAGCGCCACTCCCACCCTGAGGAATACCCTATGAACATCAGCGTTTTCGGCATCGGCTACGTGGGTCTGGTGCAGGCCGCCGTGCTGGCGGAAGTCGGCCACCAGGTGGTGTGCATGGACATCGACCGCACCAAGATCGACAAGCTCAAGCGCGGCGAGGTAACCCTCTACGAGCCGGGTCTGGAAGAGCTGGTGCGCAGCAACCTGGCCGCCGGTCGCCTGGTGTTCACCCACGAGGCCGCAGAGGCCGTGGCCCATGGCGCCGTGCAATTCATCGCCGTGGGCACCCCGCCGGCCGCCGATGGCTCGGCCGATCTGTCCGCCGTCTTCGCCGTGGCCGAGACCATTGCCCGCCTGCGTCGCGAGCCGCTGATCGGCCAGCCGGTCTCCCGCGATCCGCTGCTGGTGGTGAACAAGTCCACCGTGCCGGTGGGCACCGGCGACCGCGTTCGCGCGCTGATCCACGAGGTGCTGGCCGAAGAGGGCCGCACCCTGCACGTGGAGGTGGTCTCCAACCCGGAATTCCTCAAGGAAGGCGCCGCCATCGCCGACTGCAAGAAGCCCGATCGCATCGTGGTGGGCACCGACTCGCCGGTGGCCCGCGACGTGATGCGCGAACTCTATGCGCCCTTCAACCGCAACCATGACCGTATCCAGTGCATGGACCTGCGCAGTGCCGAACTGGCCAAGTACGCCGCCAACAGCCTCTTGGCGGTCAAGATCAGCTTCATCAACCAGATCGCCGAACTCGCCGAGCACGTCGGCGCCGACATCGAGGCGGTGCGCCAGGCCATCGGCGCCGATCCGCGCATCGGCCACCACTTCATCTACCCGGGCTGTGGCTACGGCGGCTCCTGCTTCCCCAAGGACCTGCAGGCGCTGATCCGCACCGGCGAGGAAAATGCCGTGGAGCTGGATCTGCTGCGCGCCGTGGAAGCCATCAACGTGCGCCAGAAGACCAAGCTGTTCGAGCGCATCAATACCTACTTCGACGGCGACCTGCGCGGTCGCACCTTCGCCCTCTGGGGCCTGGCCTTCAAGCCCAACACCGACGACATGCGCGATGCGCCCAGCCGGGTGCTGATGGAAGCCCTCTGGGCAGCCGGCGCCAAGGTGCGCGCCTTCGACCCGGTGGCCATGGCCGAGGCCCAGCGCCTCTATGGCCATGACGAGCGCCTGGCGCTGATGGGCACCCCTGAGGCGGCCCTGGCCGGCGCCGATGCCCTGGTCATCTGCACCGAGTGGCAACAGTTCAAGGCCCCGGACTTCGACCTCATCGCCCGTCAGCTCAACCAGCCGCTGATCTTCGACGGCCGCAACCTGTTCGATCCCGAGCGCATGGAGCGCCGCGGCATCGAATACTTCGCCATCGGTCGTGGCGCTGCCCTGAGCGGTCCCCAGGTCGCCCGCCGCGTGGATGCCGCCTGATGGTCTCGCCGATGCCCCTGACCCCACGCAGCGCGCCCATGGTCACGCTGCCGGCGGCCAGTCGCCTGCGCCGCGAAAGCCTGCTGCTCGGACTGGTCGCCACCCTGATGTTCACCCTCGGCATCTGGAACCAGGCGCCCCAGGGCTTCGACGGCCGCTGGGCGGTGTTTCTCGGCGAGATGTTCCGCCATGGCCCATCCTTTTTCGCCACCACCTACGGCCAGCCCTATCCGGACTATCCCGGCACCGCTACCTGGCTGAGCTGGCTGGCGGCGCGGGTGATCGGCGCGCCCAATCACCTGGCGAATGTCCTGCCCACCGCCCTGGCCTCGGCCGGCGTGCTGGCGCTGACCTATCGACTGCTGGCCGACACCCGCCGCACCTGGGCGCTGCTCACGGTGCTGCTGGTGGCCCTGACCCCGCAATGGCTGGAAAAGGCCCGCGCGGTCTGCCTGGACCAGCTGGTCGCCCTGGTGGTGCTGGCCTGCTTCTATCTGATGCACAGCGCCGACCGCGACGGTCGTCCGCTGCGCCGGCTGCTGGTGCTGCCGCTGTTCGCCCTGGGCTTCGCCATCCGTGGCCCGCTCGGGCTGATCGAGCCCTGCGGCGTGGTCTGTCTCTACTGGCTGGTGGTGGCCTGGGGCGAACCGGCGCGCCGCACCTTCGCCCTGCAACGCCTGTTTGGCTATGGCCTGGCCGGTCTGGCCCTGCTCGTCCTGGGCTGGTGGACGCTGATCCAGCTGGCCCACCATGAAGGCGGCGCGGATTTCGCCGCCGAGGTCTGGCACATGCAGGTCACCGGCCGGCTGGACGAGAGCGGCAAGCCGTTCTGGTTCTATCTGCAACTAGGTCTGTATCGCTATCTGCCGGTGCTGCCCCTGGCGCTGCTGATACTGATCGCCGAGCGCCGCCGCCTGCTGAGCTGGCCACACACCGCCCAGCGTCGTCTGCTGCTGGGACTCGCCGGCAGCGGCCTACTGATCCTGATCGGGCTGTCCATCCCGCACTTCAAGCGCGCCTACTATGTGGTGCCCATGGTGCCCTTCCTGGCCGCCATCGCCGCCCATGGCCTGCTGCGTGCGGAGGGCTGGTTCCGCCGGGTCGCGCCGCTCTACACGGCGCTGGTGCTGGCGCTGCCCGGGCTGGCCCTGGTGGCCATGCTGGTCTGTCGTCACCTCTGGCAGCGCCACGGCTACTGGCCGGACGTTTCCCTGGCGCTGCTGGTGCCGGTCTTCATCGCCCTGCAGATCGCCGCCCTGGTCGGCTGGCGCCGCCTGAGCGGCAGTCGCCAGTTGCTTGCCCTGAGCGCCCTGGCGCTGGCCGCCCAGTGGCTGATGCTGGTCGCGGTGGTGGAGCCGGCGCAGGACCTGCAGTACGACACCCGCGGCTTCGTCCAGCAGGTGGAAGGCCTGCGTCAGCAGCAGCCGGGGCCGCTGGTGTTCTTTGGCCTCGGCCAGGATAGCTGGGCGATCCGCTACATGATGAACCTGGACCATGACGAGCAGCCGATCTTCATCGCCCGACCCCAGGTCGCGGACCTGGCGCACCTGCCGTCCGGCGCCTGGATCATCCTGGCCCGCGACGACCGCGGCCTGCTGGCCGGCACCCCCTTGGCCGACCTGACCCCGGTGCTGGGCCGCCGTCTCAACGGCAATCCCTGCCTGGTGTATCGCCTGCCCTGAGGCCCCTGGAGCCGGTCGCCCTAGCGGTCGGCTCCAGCTTCTCGAGAGAACTCCAGGATCCGGTTGCGCCCCTGCTCGGCGACCAGATAGTGGCCGTCGCCACGGCGGATCAGGGTCTGCGCCGAGCGCAGGTGCGAGAGCACCGTGACCAGGTGGCCGTCGGGCTCGACCAGCAGCACCCGGGCGCCGTGGGTGGCATCCTCGGTGATCCACAGGCCATCGGCCGAGCACTGCACGAAACCGGGGGCGTCGAGGCCCGTGGCGACCAGGGTGTCTGCACCCCCGGGTTGCCACTGCTTGACCCAGCCCTTGGCCTTTTCGGTATAGAACAGCCGGCCATCCGGGCAGCGCGCCACCCCTTCGCCTTCTTCCAGGCCCTCGCGCAGCACCGCCAGGCGTCGCTGTACCGGGTCGTAGCTGAGCAGACGCCCGCGCGGCAGGTCCTCGATGGCATAGAGGGTCTGGCCATCGGTGGCGACGCCCTCGACATCGTTACCGTCGAACAGGGCGTCGCGGTGCCCGTCGCGCAGGAGAAACACCGGCAGCGGCCCGCCTTCCTGGCTGACCACCAGACCGCCCTGGAACATCACCAGGCCATCCGGCTTGGACAGCTCGCCCAGCACCGGCTGGCGCTCGCCATTGGCCAGCAGGCGCAGCAGGCTGCCGCGGCGACTGGAGAACTCCTGGGTGACGAACAGGCTGCCATCGGCATCCAGGGCCAGGGCACTGACCATGGGGATGTCCGCGGCGAACTCCCGGTAGCTCCAGCCCGCGGCGGCACTCACCGGATGGAAATGCCGCCAGGCCGGATAGGCGAATCCCGCGGCCAGCACAACGACGCCCAGCGCCAGGCCCTGGCGCCAGCCCAGGCGCGAAATACGTCGCATGGCGACCTCTCTGGATAGAAGGAATGACCGGCCAGTCTAGCGGGCGGTGCGTGAAGATTCCGTCGCCAGCACGCCACTTGGGCGGCGGCCGGCGCGACGGAGGAGGTGCCTCAGGCGGTGAGGAAGGCCTCGGTCAGCTTGACCCAGTAGCGCGCGCCCACCGGCAGCAGGGCGTCGTTGAAGTCGTAGGCCGCGTTGTGCAGGTTGGCGCTCGGCCCGTTGCCGACGAACAGGTAGCAGCCGGGCACCTGCTGCAGCATGTAGGCGAAGTCCTCGCTGGCCGGGATGGGCGCGAAGGGATGCAGGGCCTCGGCGCCGAAGTGCTCGACCGCCACCTGGCGGGCGAAGGCGGTGGGGCTGTCATGGTTGACCAGCACCGGATAGCCACGCTGGTAGTCCAGTTCGGCCGTGGCGCCGAAGCTTTCCGCCTGGGCGCGCACCAGGGCGCCGATGCGCTGCTCCAGCAGGTCGCGGGTGCTGTCCTGGAAGGCGCGGATGGTGAGCTTCATCTCCACCGCGTCGGGGATGACGTTGGAGGCCTCGCCGCCGTGGATGCTGCCCACGGTGACCACCGCGGTGTCCAGCGGCGCCACGTTGCGCGAGACCACCGTCTGCAGCGCCATCACCGTGGCCGCGCTGGCGACGATGGGGTCGACGGCCTTGTCCGGTACCGCGCCGTGGCCGCCCTGGCCACGGATGCGCAGCAGGGCGGTATCCGAGGAGGCCATGGCGGCGCCGTCGACAAAGCAGAACTTGCCGGTGGGCACGCCGGGCATGTTGTGCAGACCGAATACCTGATCGCAGGGGAACAGCTCGAAGAGGCCGTCCTGCATCATCTTCAGGGCGCCGCCCAGGCCTTCCTCGGCTGGCTGGAAGATCAGGTGCAGGGTGCCGTCGAAGGCGCGGGTCTCGGCCAGGCAGCGGGCGGCGGTGAGCAGGGTGGTGGTGTGGCCGTCGTGACCGCAGGCGTGCATGCGTCCGGGGTGCTGGCTGGCGTAGTCGAGCCCGGTGGTTTCCAGGATCGGCAGGGCGTCCATGTCGGCGCGGATGCCCAGCACCTTACTGCCGCTGCCGGCGCGCAGGGTACCGACCACCCCGGTGCCGCCCAGGCCGCGATGGACTTCGTAGCCCCAGCCCGCGAGGGCGGCGGCCACCAGGTCGCTGGTGCGCTGCTCCTGGTAGCCCAGTTCGGGATGGCGGTGGATGTCGCGGCGCAGGGCGACCATTTCCGGCAGGTAGCCGGCGATGTGACGGGCGGTGGCGTCTTGATCCGCAGCGGTGGCAAGGCTCATGGCGATCTCTCTCAGTCCAGGTGGCGTTCGGGATAGCTCAGCAATGCCAGCCATCCTATCAGCAGCATGACGATCAGGTACCAGGCCGGGGCGAGCGGGCTGCCGGTGGCCTCGATCAGCCAGGTGGCGATGAACTGGGCGGTGCCGCCGAACAACGTCACCGCCAGGGCGTAGGTCATGGCCAGGCCCGTAGCGCGCACCGGCCGCGGCAATCCGGCGAGGATCAGCAGCAGACCGGCGGTCATGTTGACGCTCATGGCGGTGATCACCACGAAGCGAGCGGCGAAGGCCAGGCCCTGGGTGGTGGGGTCGTTCAACCAGACGAAGGCCGGGTAGATGCCCAGCAGGGCCACCGCCAGGCTGACCAGGGCCACCGGCTTGTAGCGGCCGAAGCGGTCCAGCAGCAGGCCGGCGGCCAGGGCGGCGGCCATCTGTACCGCGCTGGAGGCCACCCCGGCCAGGTAGGCGCTGGTGGCCGGCAGGCCGACGATGCGGGTCATGTAGGTGGGCATGTAGAACTGCATCAGGTAGGTCAGCAGGGTGGCCGACATCACGATCAACAGGCCCAGGCCGAAGCGCCGCGGATGCTCGCGCAGGAAGGCGCGCACCGGACCGCCCTCGACCGCGCCGGCGCCGCGCCAGGTCTCGTCCACTTGGCGGCGGATATAGAGGCCGACCGGGATGATCAGCAGCCCGACCAGGAAGGGGATACGCCAGCCCCAGGCGTGCAGCTCGGCCTCGGACAGGCTGCGGGTGAGCAGGGCGCCCAAGGCGGCGCCGAGCAGGGCACTGCCGCCCTGGCTGATCACCTGCCAGCTGACATGGAAGCCGCGCCGGCCGGGGCTGGCCGATTCCAGCAGCAGGGTGGTGGCGGCGCCTATCTCGCCGCCGGCGGAAAAGCCCTGCAGTAGGCGCCCCAGGAGCAGGATCAGCGGTGCGGCGAGGCCGATCTGGGCGTGGGTCGGGGTAAAGGCGATCAGGGCGCTGCCCAGGCCCATCAGGGAGATGGTCAGCAGCATGGCCTGCTTGCGGCCGTGACGGTCGGCATAGGCGCCCAGCACCATGCTGCCCAGCGGCCGCATGACGAAGCCGACGCCAAAGACCCCGACCGCCATCAGCAGCGAGCCGTAGGGGGTATCCGAGGGGAAATAGAGCTGGCCGATGATGGCGGCGAAAAAGCTGAACACCGTGAAGTCGAACATCTCCAGGCCGTTGCCGAGGCTGGCCGCGGCGATCAGCTTGGCGCGCGAGGGCGGGGCGGTGGTTGCCTGAGCGGCCGGGGTGGAGGACGTCGGAAGAGCCTGGGCCATGGTGCGTTCCTCTGCACTGAGATGAATGCGTAGCTATGCAAATGATGGTCCGGTACGCGAGAGTCGCAAGGCAGAGCCCTGGCGCCGGACGAGTGGTCGCTGCCTGCGCCAGCCTGGTGCAGGAAGCGGCGTCCTTGCAGCCTAGTCGAAGCGCCGAGTGCGGCTGGCGCTCTCTCATAAATCCGTCACAATGCCCGCCTAGAGTGCCCGCTTGCGCCTGAGCGTCGGCGGCCCAGGCCCGTCTCCCATCCCCGCGAGGAATCCGGCATGTACGTCAAAGGTCCGCTGACCGCTGTGGCGCTCGCTCTGGCGCTGAGTGGCACGACCGCTCGGGCCGAGGGCGTCGACCCGGCCATCCCCGACTACCAGAAGGTGAGCGGGGTCTCCGGCAACCTGTCGAGCGTGGGTTCCGACACCCTGGCCAACCTGGTGACGCTCTGGGCCGAGAGCTACAAGCGCGAGTATCCCAACCTCAACATCCAGATCCAGGCGGCCGGCTCGTCCACCGCGCCGCCGGCGCTCATCGAGGGCACGGCCAGCATCGGCCCCATGAGTCGCAAGATGAAGGACGCCGAGTTGCAGGCCTTCGAGCAGCGTTTCGGCTACCAGCCCACCGCGGTGCCGGTAGCCATCGATGCCCTGGCGATCTTCGTCAACAAGGACAACCCGCTGCGCCAGCTGACCCTGGAGCAGGTCGATGCGATCTTTTCCAGCACCCGCCTCTGCGGTGGCCCACGCGAACTCAAGACCTGGGGTGACCTGGGGCTGACCGGTGACTGGGCCAAGCGGCCGATCCAGCGATTCGGTCGCAATTCGGTGTCGGGCACCTACGGCTATTTCAAGGAAGCGGCGCTGTGCCGTGGCGACTTCCGCGCCAACGTCAACGAACAGCCCGGGTCGGCCTCGGTGGTCCAGGCCATCAGCCAGTCCCTCGGTGGCATCGGCTACTCCGGCATCGGCTACCAGACCGCCAGCGTCCACACCGTGGCCCTGGCCCGGCAAGGCACCACCGACTACGTCGAGGACAACCAGGAAAACACCCTGTCCGGGCGCTATCCCCTGGCGCGCTATCTCTACGTCTATGTGAACAAGGCGCCCAATCGCCCGCTCGACCCCCTGGAAGGGGAATTCCTGCGGCTGATCCTCTCGCGCAAGGGGCAGGAGGCCGTGGTCAAGGATGGCTACATTCCCTTGCCGGCCCCGGTGGTGCAGCAGGCGTTGAAGACCCTGGGCTACTGAGCGCCTGGCGCCCTGTCGCTGCCACGGTGGTAGCGGCTGCGGCCGCCCATTCGCTGTAACCTTTCTGTCACACGACGTGATTAGGCTCTGCGCCATGAAATCCCCGGTACCCCCGTCCCTGCCCGATCCTCGCGGCCCTGCTCGGCTGGACTTCAACACGCCCGCACTACGCCGGCGGCGACGTTGGCGGGCCCTGCAGGATCGACTGGTACGAGGGTCCGTGCTGGTGGGCGGCCTTGCCGTCCTGGCCACCATCACCCTGATCTTCTTCTATCTGGCCTATGTGGTACTGCCGCTGTTGCGTGGCGCCAGTCTCGAAGCGCAGCCGCTGCCCCAGCCCAGCTGGTTGGCCGCCGCTGGCGCACCGCTGCTGTTGGGTATCGATGAGCAGAATCGCCTTGGCCTGCACCTCTCCAGCGCTGGCGAGGCGGTGTTCTTCACCCTGGCCGACGGCCAGCCGATCACGCGCGAGCGCCTGCCGCTGCCGCCCGGGGTGGCCATCACCAGCCAGGCCCAGGACGCCCCTCGCGGGCTGATCGCCCTGGGCCTGTCCGACGGCCGCGTGCTGGTGGCGCACAAGCGCTATGTCTCCCGCTATCCCCAGGGTAGCCGTGTCATCACCCCCGAGCTCGACTTCCCCTACGGGCGCGAGCCGCTGGACCTGGGCGCTCCGCGCGTGGCCCTGGACCGCGTCGCCATTGCCGGTGACGATGACCTGCTGGTGCTCGCCGGCGCCCAGGGCAATCGGGTAACGGCGCTGCGACTCGCCGGACTGGCGCCACCGGTGACCGGCGGCGCAGCGAGCCCGGTGCGGAGCTCTACCCAATTCGGTCCACTCAATGCCGCCGCCAAAGCCCTCTACCTGGACCCGCGCGGCCATTGGCTCTATGCCCTCAATGGCCGCGCCCAGGCGGATGTCTTCGATCTGCGCGACGGCAGTCTCAACGGCCACTACAAGCTGCTCGACGCAGCCGATGACGAGATCACCGCCAGCGCCCAGCTGCTAGGCGGCGTGTCACTGCTGGTGGGCACCGCCAAGGGCGGCATCGGCCAATGGTTCATGGTCCGCGGCCCGGATGGCGAGCCGGTGCTGCGGCACATCCGCAGCTTCCAGCTGGGCGCTGCGCCCATCGTCCAGCTGGTGCCCGAACAGCGGCGCAAGGGCTTTCTGGCGCTGGACGCCACAGGCGAGCTCGGCGTCTTCCACAGCACCGCCGGGCGTACCCTGCTGCGCGAGCAGATCGCGCCGACTGCCGGGATGCTGGCCCTGTCGCCCCGGGCCGATCGCCTGCTGCTGGAAGCGGACGGCCGGCTGCTCGGCTTCAAGCTGGACAATCCGCACCCGGAAGTCTCCTGGTCGGCGCTGTGGGGCAAGGTCTGGTACGAGAATTACGAGGCGCCGGCGCGGGTCTGGCAGTCGAGTGCGGCCACCACTGATTTCGAACCCAAGCTGAGCCTGGCACCGCTGACCTTCGGCACCCTCAAGGCGGCCTTCTACGCCATGCTGTTCGCCGCGCCCCTGGCCATCGCCGCGGCGGTCTACACCGCCTACTTCATGGCGCCGCGCATGAGGCGCACGGTCAAGCCGGTCATCGAGCTGATGGAGGCCCTGCCCACGGTGATCCTCGGCTTCTTCGCCGGCCTGTTCCTGGCGCCCTTCGTGGAAAATCACCTGCCGGGGCTGTTCAGCCTGCTATTGCTCCTGCCGCTGGGCATCCTGGCAGCGAGTTTCGGCTGGTCGCGGCTGCCGCTAAGTCTGCGCGAGCGGATCCCGGAGGGCTGGGAGAGCCTGCTGCTGCTGCCGGTGGTGCTGCTGACCACGGCGCTGGCACTCTCGCTCAGTCCCTGGCTGGAAGAGCTGCTGTTCGCCGGCGACCTGCGTCTCTGGCTGAGCCAGGAGCTGGGCATCGCCTACGACCAGCGCAACGCCCTGATCGTCGGGCTGGCCATGGGCTTCGCCGTCATTCCCAACACCTTCTCCATCGCCGAGGACGCCATCTACAGCGTGCCGCGCAGCCTGACCCTGGGCTCCCTGGCCCTGGGCGCTACCCCCTGGCAGACCCTGACGCGGGTGGTGCTGCTCACCGCCAGCCCCGGCATCTTCTCGGCGCTGATGATCGGCCTGGGCCGCGCCGTGGGCGAGACCATGATCGTGCTCATGGCCACCGGCAACACCCCGATCATGGATGCCAACCTGTTCGAGGGCATGCGTACCCTGGCCGCCAACATCGCCGTCGAGATGCCCGAATCCGAGGTGGGCGGCACCCATTACCGGCTGCTGTTCCTGGCCGCGCTGGTGCTGCTCAGCTTCACCTTCCTGATGAATACCCTGGCCGAGCTGATCCGCCAGCGGCTGAGGAAAAAGTATGCGGCGCTCTGAATCAAGCGCGTCGCAGGGACGAGGCGTCGTGAAGCGGCGCTCTCTTGGCCACTGGCTGCGCGGCGGCGCGCCTGGCGTCTGGCTCACCGGCGGCGCGGTGGCCATCGCCGTGCTCATGACCCTGGGGCTGATCGGCATCATCGCCGTGCGCGGCCTGGCGCATTTCTGGCCGGCCGAGGTGGTGCAGGCGCGCTATACGCCGCCGGGTCTCGAACCGCGGCTGGTGCTGGGCGAGGTGGTGGAGCGCGAAGCGGTACCGGCGGCGCGTCTGCAGAGTGCCGGAATGACCTTGCCGGCTGGCGGCGGTGAAACCCTGACCCGCGAACTCTTCAAGCTGGGCAATCGCGACCTCTATGGCAGCGATTTCGTCTGGCTGATCGGTGACTGGCTGCAGGATCGGCAGACCCCCGCCGACGTTCTGGTGCTGGAGCGCCGCGAATGGGGCAACTTCTACGGCTATGCGCTGGAGGTGCGCGAAGAGGGGCGCCAGGTGGCCAAGGGCGCGGCGGCCGTGCCCGAATTGCAGCGCCGGCTGCTGCGCACCCGTGACCTGAGCGAGCGCCTGGAGCGCCTGGAAAAGCATGACATTGGCAGCGTCAATCATGCGCTGGAGCGGCTGCGCCTGGAGGGCCGTGGCCTGGAGCTGGACGGCCGCCTCGATGCCACCGCCCAGGCCGATCTCGCCGCGCGCCGCACCGAGCTCGAAGCGCGTTACAGCGACCTGGAAGATCAGCTGGCCGGCCTGCGCCAGGAGCGGCGGCGCGACAGCGTGGTGCTGCGCGACGTCGAGGGCCGCACCCTGGAGCTCAACCTTGCCCGCATCGTGCGCGCCTACCAGCCCAACGCCATGGGCGTGGGCGCCAAGCTCGGCTTCTATGGCAGCAGGCTGTGGGAGTTCCTCAGCGCGGATCCGCGCGAGGCCAACACCGAGGGCGGCGTCTTCCCGGCCATCTTCGGCACCGTGATGATGACCCTGCTGATGGCGGTGATCGTCACCCCCTTTGGCGTCATCGCCGCCATCTACCTGCGCGAATACGCTCGCCAGGGGCCACTGACCCGCACCATCCGCATCGCCGTCAACAACCTCGCCGGGGTGCCGGCCATCGTCTATGGCGTCTTCGGCCTGGGCTTCTTCGTCTATGTGCTGGGCGGCTCCCTGGACCAGCTGTTCTTCCAGGCCAGCCTGCCCGCGCCGACCTTTGGCACCCCGGGCCTGCTATGGGCCTCGCTGACCCTGGCGATCCTCGCGGTACCGGTGGTGATCGTCGCCACCGAGGAGGGCCTGGCACGGATTCCCCGCAGCATCCGCGAAGGCTCCCTGGCGCTGGGCGCCACCCAGGCCGAGACCCTGTGGAAGGTGGTGCTGCCGCTGGCCAGCCCGGCGATGATGACCGGTCTGATCCTGGCGATGGCCCGGGCCGCCGGCGAGGTGGCGCCGCTGATGCTGGTGGGGGTGGTCAAGCTGGCGCCCTCGCTGCCGCTGGACGGCAACTATCCCTATCTGCACCTGGACCAGAAGATCATGCACCTGGGCTTCCACATCTATGACGTTGGCTTCCAGAGCCCCAACGTGGAAGCCGCCCGCCCGCTGGTCTACGCCACCGCGCTATTGCTGGTGCTGGTGATCGCCGGGCTGAATGTGTCCGCCGTGTTGCTGCGCAACCGGCTGCGCGAAAAATACCGGCTGCTGGAAGATTAACGGCCACGGCCGAGGAGACCCCATGCCTTCCGATTCCTCCATCTTCAGAACCGCCGCCGCCTACGCGGCCAGCGCCCAGCCGGCGGCGAGCGAAGGTGGCGTGGCCCTGTCGGTGCCGCGGCTCAACCTCTTTTACGGAAAGAAGCAGGTGCTGCAGGACATCGCCCTGGAGATCCCGCGCCAGCGCGTCACCGCCTTCATCGGTCCCAGCGGCTGTGGCAAGTCGACCCTGCTGCGCTGCTTCAATCGCATGAACGATCTGGTGGAAGACTGCCGCATCGAGGGCGAAATCCTGCTCGATGGCCAGAACATCTATGCCCGCGGCACCGAGATCGCCGAGCTGCGGCGGCGGGTGGGCATGGTGTTCCAGAAGCCCAATCCCTTTCCCAAGAGCATCTACGAAAACGTGGTCTATGGCCTGCGCATCCAGGGCATCAAGCAGAAGCGGGTGCTCGACGAGGCGGTGGAATGGGCGCTGCACGGCGCGGCGCTGTGGGACGAGGTCAAGGACCGTCTGCACGAGTCCGCCCTGGGCCTCTCCGGCGGCCAGCAGCAGCGGCTGGTGATCGCCCGCACCATCGCCGTGCAGCCCGACGTGCTGCTGCTCGACGAACCGTGCTCGGCGCTGGACCCCATCTCCACCCTCAAGGTGGAAGAGCTGATCCACGAACTGAAACAGCGCTACACCATCGTCATCGTCACCCACAACATGCAGCAGGCGGCGCGGGTGTCCGACTACACCGCCTTCATGTACATGGGCCAGCTGGTCGAACACGGCGACACCGATACCCTCTTCACCAATCCGGCGAAGCGGCAGACCGAAGACTACATCACCGGCCGCTACGGCTAGTTCCAGGCAGACCGGTGCCCACCCGGCGACTCGATCCTCTCAGGCAGGACTGACAGCATGATCAACAAAGACGGTCACACGCAGCACATCTCCCAGCAATACAACGTCGAACTGGAGGAGGTCCGCAGTCACCTGCTGGCCATGGGCGGTCTGGTGGAAAAGCAGGTCAGCGACGCCGTGCGCGCGGTGATCGACGCCGATGCCGGTCTGGCTCGCCAGGTGCGCACCATCGACGACCAGATCGACATCATGGAGCGCGGCATCGACGAGGAATGCCTGCGCATCCTGGCCCGCCGTCAGCCGGCTGCATCCGACCTGCGCCTGATCATCAGCATCTCCAAGTCGGTGATCGACCTGGAGCGCATCGGTGACGAAGCCTCGAAGATCGCCCGCCGTGCCATCGAGCTGACCGAGGACGGCGAGGCCCCGCGTGGCTACGTCGAGGTCCGCCACATCGGCGAGCAGGTGCGCAAGATGGTCCACCAGTCGCTGGACGCCTTCGCCCGCTTCGACGCCGAGCTGGCCCTGTCGGTGGCCCAGTACGACAAGCTGATCGACCGCGAGTACAAGTCCGCCCTGCGCGAGCTGGCCACCTACATGATGGAAGACCCGCGCTCCATCTCCCGGGTACTGAGCATCATCTGGGTACTGCGCTCCCTGGAGCGGGTCGGCGACCATGCGCGCAACATCGCCGAACTGGTGATCTACCTGGTGCAGGGTACCGATGTACGGCACATGGGCCTCAAGCGCATGGCCGAAGAGGTCAACCGGTCGCGGGAATGATCCGCCCGGTCACTCCCCGGGTAGCGTCCCGGAGCTGCCTGCTATGCTGCAAGACTTGGCATGGAGTGACCGATGAGCAAGTTGAACGTACTGGTTGTGGACGATGCGCCCTTCATCCGCGATCTGATCAAGAAGGGCCTGCGCAATCTGTTTCCCGGGCTCGTGGTGGATGAGGCGGCCGATGGTCGCCGCGCCCAGACGATACTCGGCAAGCAGCGTTTCGACCTCATCCTCTGCGACTGGGAAATGCCCGGCATGACCGGCCTGGAACTGCTGACCTGGTTTCGTGCCCAGCCGGACCACAAGGGCGTGCCCTTCATCATGGTCACCAGCCGCGGCGACAAGGAAAACGTCGTCCAGGCCATCCAGGCCGGCGTGTCCGACTACATGGGCAAGCCCTTCTCCAACGAGCAACTGGCCGCCAAGGTCAAGAAGGCCCTGCAGCGCACCGGCAAGCTGGCCGAGCTGCAGGCCGGGGCCCAACCGCGCCCGGCCACCGGTTTCGCCAACGATTCTCTCGGTGCCCTGACCGCCGGCCGCAGCGAGGTGGTCCAGCCGACCGCCGCGCCCGCCGCCGCACCGGTCGCTTCCTCCAGTGCCGCCTTGCTCACTGGCGCTGCGCCGTCGGCTCCCACCCGGGGCAAGGCCGCTCCCAACTTCGGTCAGGGGCAACTGCGTCTGCCCAACGCCAGCATGGCCTGCCTGATCAAGGCCATCAGCATCAAGGAGGCCCTGCTGGTGGTCCGTCGGGGTGATCCGCTACCGCAAATCCTGGAAACTGCCGTGCTCGATTTGGAGCAGGGCGAAGACGGCGGTGACGTGGCACGTCTCAACGGCTACCTGCATTCGCTGACCGCGGTGGAAGCGACGCCGGCCAGCGAGTGGGTGCAGGTCAATTTCCGCTTCATCGACCGTGACCCGGCCAAGCTCGACTATCTGTCGCGGCTGATCGCCAAGGGCACCGCTCAGCGGCACTACGTGCCGGGCGCCTAGGGCAGGGTGGCGCCATGAGGGGGCTGGCACGGAGACTGCTTGACGCGGTGATACCGCGGATTTCTGACGCCCTGCCCATGCCCCTCGTCCACCGCCTGTTGCTGCTGTCGCTCGCGCTGTCCGGTACCGCCCTGGCGGCGCCCATCTACAAGTACGTCGATGCCAATGGCGTGGTCACCTACACCGACAAGGCGCAGAAGGGCGCCAAGGTGATGACCTTCAGCGACGATCCCATCGAGCGGCTGGACCAGCGGGTCAAGCTACAACCGCGGCACTATGCCGGTGGCACGGTGCTGGAGGTGCGCAACGACAGTTTCCTGCCGGTGACCGTGACCCTGCGCCTCTCGGCGTTGCAGAACGTCAGCGGCGTGGGCGAGGCGCCGATCCGTAAGGTGCTGCCGGCGCGCAGCTTGACCCGCCTGGCTACCCTGGTCGCCCCCGATCCGAACCGCCCGCAGCGCTACACCCCCCAGCTCACCACCCTGATGGGTAGCGCCACGCCGGTCTTCACCGCGGGCTTCGCCTATCCCTTGCCCTGGCTGGGCGGGCCCTTCAGCGTCAGCCAGGGCGCTGGCGGCGGTTTCAGCCACCACACCCCCAAGAGTCGCTATGCGGTGGACATCGCCATGCCCGAGGGTACGCCCATCGTGGTCTCGCGCAGCGGCCAGGTGGTCGAGGTGGAGAACGGCCAGGACGGCCGCGGCAACCATCCTTCCGGCAACTTCGTCCGTATCCTCCACGACGACGGCACCATGAGCGTCTATCTGCACCTGCAGCGCGGCTCGATCAAGGTCAGCGAAGGGCAGTGGGTGCGTACCGGCCAGGCGCTGGCGGCTTCCGGCAACACCGGACGCAGCACCGGGCCGCACCTGCATTTCGTGGTTCAGCGCAATACCGGCGAGGCCGTCGAGTCCATTCCCTTCCGCTTCGCCCAGGCGGTGGACAGCCTGCCGAATTTCGCCGTCGGCGGTCCCTGATCCTTGGCGCTTGTCAGATAGAACCCGCTAGCCCTGGGCGTTGAGATACTCGCTGGGCGATACGCCCAGCACCCGGCGAAACATCCGGGTAAAGGCCGAGGGTGAGGCATAGCCCAGATCCAGGGCGACGCGGGTCACCGGCTCGCCGGCGGCCAGGCGTGGCAGGGCCAGCATCAGCCGGGTGTGCTGGCGCCAGGTGGAGAAGCTGGTGCCGGTTTCCTTGAGGAAGAGTCGCGCCAGGCTGCGCGAGCAGAGGTGCAGCTGCTGCGCCCAGGTCTCCAGCGCCGTGTCGTTGGCGGGATCGGCGTGCAGGCTGGTCTGGATGGTCTGCAGCCGGCGATCGGCCAGCGCCGGCAGGTGCAGCGCGGTCTCTTCGAGAAACACCAGTTCCGCCAGCATCAGCGCCCGCACATGCCCGCCCAGCTCTGCCTCACCATAGGAGGCGCCGCCCCGGCGCAGGCAGCGCAGCAGTTCGCGCAGCAGTGGCGAGATGAGCACCATGCGGGTGGCCGATTGGGGGCAGGGTAGGCTACTCGGCAGCTCGATCACCACCACCTGCAGGGTGGCTTCGCCATTGGCCCGCGCCTGGTGCTCGATGCGCGGTGGAATCCAGATCGCCTGCTTGGGCGGGACGTACCAGACCCCTTCGTGAGTGGTGACCTCCAGCACGCCGTTGACCGTGTACATCAGGTGCGCCTGATCGTGGACATGCGGCGGCCACACCTGGCCATGGACGAAGGTGTTGAGCTGGGACACCAGGGGCCCGGCGGCGGGGACGGGGGCGTCCGCGGCCACGCTCCGCGCCGGGTCGATTGTCTGTTCCTGCATAGCGGCTGTCCGTTTCGGTTGGGCATCGTCAAGGCGCTAGGGCCTAACCTGCAGCACTATGGCCGGAGCATTAGGCGAGCCCAGGGGTGATCCCTCTGCACGCCGAAGACATGCCTCTCGCGGGAGTGTCGCACAGAACACCCGCCGCTTGGCTGACCTGCCTGAACCGTCAGGCCTGTATTTTGAACTACCGTCCGATCGGTGACAGCGTGGCACAGGGATTTGAGTGCCTCGCTTTTTTATTCATGACGATGCTTTGCCAGCGGCTTCACAAAGCCAAGGTTTGGGCATCGCTCACGCGCTGCGGCTTTGTTAGCGTCTGTCCTTGCCCATCATGGTGGCCCTATGCCATGGACCGACGCCTGACCGCCCTGATCACCTGCCTGACCCTCGCCCTGGCCGTGCCCGCCGTTGCACCGGCCGCCGAGTCGGCGACCCTGACCAAGACCTCCGCCAAGAGCCAGGCCCGCAAGGGGCAGGTCAGGCTGAAGGTACGCAATGCCAGCGAGGGTCGCATCTTCGAAGTCCGCAACGATTTCGACGTACCCGTACGCGTCGAACTGCGCCTGCAACGCACCGTGAACGTGGCCGGCGCCGAACGGCCGATCCGTCAGGTCGTGGCGCCGCGCTCCACCGTGCAGCTGGCGGTGATTCGCAAGCGCCAGCAGGGCTTTCCCATGCACTTCGACCAGTCGTTCAACTATAGCCCGCAGCTGGCCGTCGGCACCCTGCCGCCGCTGGCGGACGGCGCTCCGAGCGCGACCGGCAGCGGACTGGGCTACGGTTACGCCTGGCCCTGGCGGGAGGGGAACTACTACGTGACCCAGGGCGCCGGGGGTGATTTCAGTCACCACACGCCCAAGGGCCGCTATGCAGTGGACATCGCCATGCCCGAGGGCACGCCGATCAGCGCCGCCCGCGCCGGCACGGTGATCGACGTGGAAAACGGCCAGTTCGGCCATGGCCCCAGTCCGTCGGGTAACTTCGTGCGCATCGCCCACGAAGATGGCAGTCAGAGCGCCTATCTGCACCTGCGCCGCGGCTCGGTCAAGGTGCGTCCCGGCGAGCGGGTGGAGATCGGTACGCCCCTGGCGGAGTCCGGCAATACCGGACGCAGCACCGGCCCCCATCTGCACTTCGTGGTCCAGGCTCGCGAAGGCGGCGAAATGGTCTCCATTCCCTTCCGCTTCGTGCGGCCGCTGGCGGCGCTGCCCAACATGGCGCTGGGCGACCGCTGAGTCCCACGGTAAAGGCGTTCCTGCCATAGCGTCGCCGCCTGTCTGGCAGGCGGTCAGGGGCGCCGCCGCGCTTAGAAATCCATTGCCAGGCACCGGGCAGGTGGCGTTATGCTATCACTTGCCTTTTCCCGTCTAGCCCGCTGGTCTTCCAGCTGCCTATCTCTCTCCAGGCCGTGGACGCTGCCCATGAATGGACTTTTAGTCGCCTTGCGCGCCTGTAGGCATCGCCATGCTCTCTGTCTGTTGCTGCTGTTGGTCGCCTTCGACTGCCGGGCGCAGGTGCTGCTGCTCGACGATCCCGCCCGCACCTACGATCCGCGGCCAGTATTGGAAATCCTCAAGGCGCCGGCCAGCCTGAGTTTCGCCGAGGCCGCCGCCCGACCCAGCGGAACGGAACAGGGCTGGCATGCGCCTGGCGTGCTGGAGATGCTGCTTCACGACGGGCGCCAGGGACTCTGGCTGCGCTTTCGCATCCAGGGGCGCGATGACCAGGCCTGGTGGCTGATTCCCAGCTGGCCGGTGCTGGATCGGCTCGACGTGCGCACGCGCGACAGCGCTGGCCGCTGGAGCCCGCTGCAACGGAGCGGCATCGCCTTGCCGACAGCGGCGCGAGCCCTGCCTGGCCGCCAGCTGATGTTCGCCCTTACGCCAAAGGCCGGCGCCGTGGAAGAGGTCTATCTGCGCCTGGAGTCGCGCGAGACCTTCATCCTGCCGCTGCGCCTGGTGACGCCGACCGTCTATCTGAAGGAAGCCCAGCAGGATGCCTGGCTGATCGGCGGCTTCTTTGGTGGTCTGTTCACCATCCTGTTGCTGACCCTCACGCTGTGGAGCTTCGGGCGTCGCTCGGGCTTTGGCTGGTATGCCCTCTATCTGCTCAGCGTCATCGGGTATCAGGCGGTGACCACCGGCTACGGCGCCTGGCTGCTCTGGCCGGACAGTCCGGCCTTCGGCCTGCGTGCCCACCTGGTGTGTGCCGCCCTGTGCTTCCTGAGCGCGGGCCTGTTCGTCCGCTATCTGCTCAGTCTCTATCACGGTGGCCGCTGGATCGACTTTGGCAATCGCCTGCTCATCGGCTATTGGAGCGTGGCGCTGGTCGTCGCGCTGTTCTGGCCGAATCTGCTGAGCTTCCAGGAACTGCTCGGCATGATGGCGCTGAGTTGCCTGGGCCTGCTGGGCACCACCTCGTACCTGGCGCTGCATGGCAATCGCATGGCGCTGTGGTTCAGCGCCGCCTGGGCGTTGCTGCTGCTGGGCAGTCTGGTCCAGTTGCTGGCGGTCGCGGGTTGGCTGGCGCCGACGAGCCTGGCCTTCCACGGTCAGATGACCGGCTTCGCGCTGGGCTTCGTGGTCCTGTCCATAGGGCTCAGCGAGGGCCTCAGCCTGCGACGGCGCGCGCGGATCGAGGCGCAGCGCCAGGCGCTGGAAGCCTCTACCGCCCTGACGCGGGAGCGAGAGGCCTCATTTGTCGAGCTGGAACTGCGAGTGGCGCTGCGCACGGTGGAGTTGCAGCAGGCCAAGGCCGCGCTGGAGCGATTGAATCGGGAGCTGCTGCATCAGAGCCAGACCGATCCCCTGACCGGGCTGAGCAATCGCCGGCATTTCGAGCGGGTCTTCCAGCAGGAGATCCGGCGCGCCATTCGCGCGGAGCGTCCATTGGCGGTGCTGCTGCTGGACATCGATCATTTCAAGGCGGTCAACGACACCCATGGCCATACCCTGGGTGATGAATGCCTGAAGTGCGTGGCCGAGGTGCTGGGCCGGCACACCCAGCGTGCCGGTGAGGTAGCGGCGCGCTACGGCGGCGAGGAGTTCGTCATCGCCTTGCCAGGCAGCGACCTGGCGGCGGCCCAGGTGCTGGCGGAGCGCATCCGTCAGGAGGTGGCGGGGTTGGAGCTGGAAGCCGAGCAGGGGCGGTTGCGGCTGTCGCTCAGTCTTGGCGTCGCGGTGGCCGTGCCGAGCAACCTCGAACACGGCCTGGGACTGCTAGAAGATGCCGATCGGGCGCTCTATGCCGCCAAGCGCGGCGGCCGAAACCGCGTCTGCCTGAGCGATGGCCTGCCGGGGCTGGGCAGCGGCCGCGGCTGAGGGCGCCCCTTCTCAGCGTTCTTCGGGTGAGTGCCGGCGGGCGTCCTTGGGGTCCAGCTTGATGACCTTGGCCAAGACGATCTTCGGACCCTTCATCTTCTTGACGATGATGCGCAAGCCTTCGGCGTCCAGCACCGTCTCTTCTTCCGGAACGCGCTTCAGGCTATCGTAGATCAGGCCGGCCAGGGTTTCGGCCTCGACGTGGTCCAGGTCGATGCCCAGCAGTCGCTCGACCTTGAACAGGGGGGTATCGCCCCGCACCAGCAGCTTGCCCGGCTGGTAGGCCACCACGCCGCGTTCGGTCTTGCGGTGTTCGTCCTGGATGTCGCCCACCAGCACCTCGAGCACGTCCTCCATGGTCAGGAAGCCGATGACCTTGTGGTCGGCTTCCTCCACCAGCACGAAGTGCGCGCCACCGCGGCGGAATTGCTCCAGCAGTTCCGACAGCGGCATGTGCTTGGTCACCCGCTCCAGCGGATGCACCAGGTCGTCGAGGTCAAAGGAGGCGACTTCGCTGTCCAGCCCGGCGATGGCCAGGAGCAGGTCCTTGATGTGCAGCACCCCGGTAAAGGTCTGGCTGTCTTCGTCATAGACCGGATAGCGGCTGTATTTGGAGCGGCGGATCTGGGTGAGGATCTCGTCCAGACTGGCCTTGCTGTCCAGGTAGATCAGGTCTTCGCGGGAGTTGGCCCAGTCCACCACCTCCAGCTCGCCCAGCTCCACGGCCGAGGCCAGCACCCGGCTGTCCGGGTCGGTGGCGCGGTTGGAGTGCAGGATCAGCTTGAGTTCGTCGCGGCTGTAGTGGTGCTCGTGGTGCGCGCCCGGCTCGCCCTGGCCGGCGATGCGCAGGATGCCGTTGGCGCTGGCATTGAGCAGCCAGATGGCCGGATACATCAGCCAGTAGAAGAGGTACAGCGGCACCGCCGTCCACAGCGAAAGCAGGTCGGGCTTGCGGATCGCCCAGGACTTGGGTGCCAGCTCGCCGACTACGATGTGCAGGTAGGAGATGATGAAGAAGGCCGAAAAGAAGGCGATGCCGTGGATCACCTCGGGGCTGTTGACCCCCACGGCACCGAGCACCGGTTCGAGCAATTCGGCGAAGGCCGGCTCGCCGACCCAGCCCAGGCCCAGGGAGGCCAGGGTGATGCCGAGCTGGCAGGCGGAGAGGTAGGCGTCGAGCTGGTTGTGCACCTTCTTGAGGATGCGTCCGCGCCAGCCGTGCTTCTTGGCGATGGCCTCCACGCGGGTAGCGCGCAGCTTGACCATGGCGAACTCGGCGGCGACGAAGAAGCCGTTGAGCAGCACGAGGAAGAAAGCAAAGAACACGAGGCCGAGATCGGCGAACAACGTCGAGGAAAGACTAGTGGAAGGGTCCATTAGGGCCGAGAGCTGGAGAAAGGTCGCCTAAGCATGGGGGCGGGGCAGGGCAGTTGCAAGATGTTGCGCCCGACGGATGGTCGGGTTGGCGCCTGTCAGGTCTTGCGTCACGTCTGGCGCAGGCCTTTGCCCCGGCTCAGGTCCAGCCCTCCAGACGCATGGTCGCCCGTACCAGCCGCTGCTCTTCCTGTTCGATCTCGCGCAGGCTGTCCCTGACGCTGTGGATATGGTCGCGAGCGGCGGCGTGGGCCTCGTCGGGCAGGCGTCCACTCACCGCGGCATAGAGGCGGGCGTGCTGGGCGTCGATTTCGCGGCGCTGCGGCGGGCGGTGATAGAGATTGGCGATGCAGGCGAACACCGATCCCAGCAGCAATTCGTTGAGCGATTGCAGGGTGTGCACCAGCACCGGGTTGTGCGAGGCCTCGCTGATCGCCAGGTGGAAGGCGTGGTCGAGGCGGGCATGGGTTTCCGCGGGCAGGCTGGCCGGATCCTGGCAGGCGGCGCAGAGCTCCTCGTAGCGCCGACCGATCAGCACCAGGTCGGCGGTGGTGGCGCGCAGCGCGGCCAGGCGCGCGGCCTCGCCCTCCAGCAGCGCGCGGACTTCCAGCAGGTCGTAGAGGGTGCGCGGTTGGCTGCTGAACAGGTGCAGCAGGGGATTTTCCGCCGCCGGCGCCGCCAGCCGGGCGACGAAGCTGCCCTGGCCGTGGCGCGTCTCGATGATGCCACGGGCACGCAGCAGGCCCAGGCCCTCGCGCAGGGCGGTCCGGGAGACGCCGAGCTTGTCGCATAGGCGCCGCTCGGAGGGGAGCGGCTGGCCGACCTTGAGCACGCCGTCCACCACCAGGCGTTCGATCTGCTGGCTGACGTTCTCGGCGACGGGAAGGCGGGCGATGGGCGCGGACATGCTGGTTTCCTGCTGGTATGACCACAAGGTTCAACGCTAGTGAGCCACTGGCGCTCATCGCCGTCAAGGCGGCAGAAACAGGCTAATCCTTTGGTCGAAGAAGACGAAAAAACTGGTATGACCAGTACGCCGAGCAATGGACGGGCCCGTTGCAGTCGGGGTACAACGAAGCCTCTCCAGCCAGAACAACAACAAGGGTGGTTACCCGATGAGCCTGGTCTACGACGAACGTCTCGACGGCGTCTTGCCCCGCCCGGACAAGGCGCAGCTGTTGCAGCGACTGCGTGCTGCGCTGCCCGAGCACTGCCTGCTGCACGACAGGGAAGACCTCAAGCCCTACGAATGCGACGGCCTGGCGGCCTACCGCACCACGCCGCTGCTGGTGGTGCTGCCGGAAACGGTGGAGCAGGTGCAGGCGACCCTGCGCCTCTGCCATGAGCTGAACGTACCCCTGGTGGCGCGCGGTGCCGGTACCGGTCTCTCCGGCGGTGCCCTGCCGCTGGAGCAGGGCGTGCTGCTGGTGATGGCGCGCTTCAATCGCATCCTCGCGGTGGATCCCGATGGCCGCCGTGCCCGGGTCCAGCCCGGGGTGCGCAACCTGGCCATCTCCCAGGCCGCGGCGCCCCATGATCTCTACTACGCTCCCGATCCCTCGTCGCAGATCGCCTGCTCCATCGGCGGCAACGTGGCCGAGAACGCCGGCGGCGTGCACTGCCTGAAATACGGTCTGACCGTGCACAACGTGCTGGCGGTGGAGATCGTCACGCTGGAAGGCGAGCGCCTGACCCTGGGCAGCGCCGCCCTGGACAGTCCCGGCTTCGACCTGCTGGCCCTGTTCACCGGTTCCGAGGGCCTGCTCGGGGTGGTGGTGGAGGTAACCGTCAAGTTGCTGCCCAAGCCGCCCTGTGCCCGGGTGGTGATGGCCAGCTTCGCCGATATCGAGCGCGCCGGGGCGGCGGTGGCCGACATCATCGCCGCCGGCATCATCCCCGGTGGCCTGGAGATGATGGACAACCTGACCCTGAGAGCTGCCGAGGACTTCATCCACGCCGGCTACCCGGTGGACGCCGCCGCCATCCTGCTCTGCGAGCTGGACGGGGTGGAGGCCGACGTGGCCGCCGATATCGAGCGCGTCAGCACCCTGCTGGCCGCCGCCGGTGCCACCGAGATCCGCCTGGCCCGCGACGAGGCCGAGCGGCAGAAATTCTGGGCCGGGCGCAAGAACGCCTTTCCCGCCGTGGGGCGGCTGTCGCCCGACTACTACTGCATGGACGGCACCATCCCGCGTCGCGCCCTGCCCGAAGTCCTGCGCGGTATCGAGGCCTTGTCGGCGGAATACGGCCTGGCGGTGGGCAACGTCTTCCACGCCGGCGACGGCAACCTGCATCCGCTGATCCTCTTCGATGCCAATCGCCCCGGCGAACTGGAGCAGGCTGAGGCCCTGGGCGGGCGCATCCTCGATCTGTGCGTGGCGGTGGGGGGCACCATCACCGGCGAACACGGCGTGGGCCGCGAGAAGATCAACGCCATGTGCACCCAGTTCCAGCCGGGCGAGCTGACCTTCTTCCATGCGGTGAAGGCCGCCTTCGACGCTCCCGGGCTGCTCAACCCCGGCAAGAACGTGCCTACTCTGCACCGCTGCGCCGAGTTCGGCGGGCTGCACGTGCACCACGGCCAGTTGCCCCACCCCGAACTGGAGCGTTTCTGATGGACAACCTGGAACTGCTCCTTGACCAGGTCCGCGAGGCCCTGACTCGTCGCCAGCCGCTGCGTATCCATGGCGGCGACACCAAGGCCCACCTGGGCCGCCCGGTGGACGGTGAGCCGCTGGACGTCAGTGGCCATCGCGGCCTGGTGCATTACGACCCCACCGAACTGGTGGCCACGGTCCGTACCGGCACACCGCTGGCCGAACTCAATGCCGCCCTGGCCGAACAGGGCCAGATGCTGCCCTGCGAACCGCCAGGGCTGGGGGAGGGCGCCACGGTCGGCGGCACCCTGGCCTGCGGCCTCTCCGGTCCGCGGCGGCCCTGGGCCGGTAGCCTGAGGGACTTCGTCCTGGGTACCCGACTGATCACCGGCACTGGCGAACACCTGAGATTCGGCGGCGAGGTGATGAAGAACGTCGCCGGCTACGACGTCTCCCGCCTGCTGGCCGGCAGCCAGGGCTGCCTGGGGGTGGTCACCGAGGTGTCCTTCAAGGTCCTGCCCAAGCCGCGCTGCACCCAGAGCCTGAGTCTGGAACTGGACGCCGAGCGCGCCCTGCAGCGCCTCGCCGTCTGGGGCCGCGAAGCCCTGCCGATTTCGGCGGCCTGCCATGACGGCCAGCGTCTGCACCTGCGCCTGGAAGGTGGCGAGGGTTCGGTACGCTCGGCGGTCGATCGCCTTGGCGGTGACAGCCTGACCGAGGCTTTCTGGGACGACCTCAACGAACAGCGCCTGGCCTTCTTCGCTGGCCCCGCGCCGCTGTGGCGACTGTCGGTACCGGTCAATACGCCATTGCTGGAGCTGCCCGGCACCCGGCTGCTGGACTGGGGCGGTGCCCAGTACTGGCTCAAGAGCGATGCCCCGGCCACGGTCCTGCGCGAGATCGCCGAGCGCGCTGGCGGCCATGCCCTCTGCTATACGCCCGCCGCCGAACGCGAGGCCCAGCATCCGCTGCCGGCCGCGCTGCTGGACTATCACCGTCGCCTCAAGGCGCGCCTGGACCCCCAGGGGATCTTCAATCCGGGTCGGCTGTACGCCGGGCTGTAAGGGAGCGATGTCATGCAAACCAATCTGAGTCCCGCCGCCCGCGAACTGCCCCGCGCCGCCGATGCCGAGCGGGTGCTGCGCAGCTGCGTGCACTGCGGCTTCTGCAATGCCACCTGCCCGACCTACCAGCTGCTCGGCGACGAGCTGGACGGGCCCCGTGGGCGCATCTACCTGATCAAGGGCATGCTCGAGGGCGGCGAGGTCAGCGAAAAGACCCGCGAGCACCTGGACCGCTGTCTGACCTGCCGCAACTGCGAGACGACCTGTCCCTCGGGCGTCTCCTACCACGAGCTGCTCGATATCGGCCGCGCCGAGGTGGAGCGCCGGGTGCCGCGGCCCCTGGGTCAGCGTCTGTTGCGCGCCGGACTGCGCCAGGTGCTGCCGCAGCCACGGCTGTTCGGCGCCCTGCTGAAAAGTGGCCAGACCCTGCGACCGCTATTGCCGGCCAGCGTCCAGGCCAAACTGCCGGCGCGCATCGCCGCGCCCGGGGTGCGGCCGGCACCTCGCCATGCCCGGCGCATGCTGATCCTCGAAGGCTGCGTGCAACCGGGGCTGTCGCCCAATACCAATGCCGCCACCGCGCGGGTGCTGGATCGCCTCGGCATCAGCCTGGACGCCGCACCCCGCGCCGGTTGCTGCGGCGCGGTGGACTATCACCTCAATGCCCAGGAAGCCGGCCTCGACCGCGCCCGGCGCAACATCGACGCCTGGTGGCCGGCCCTGCAGGGCGGCGCCGAGGCCATCATCCAGACCGCCAGCGGCTGCGGCGCCTTCGTCAAGGAATACGCCAGCCTGCTCAAGGACGACCCGGTCTACGCCGCCAAGGCCCGGGAGGTCTCGGCGCGCACCCTTGATCTGGTGGAGGTGCTGCGTGATCTGCCACTGGAAGAGTTGCGCCTGATGGACACCCCGCGGCTGGCGTTCCACTGCCCTTGCACCCTGCAGCACGCCCAGCGCCTGGGTGGCGCCGTGGAAGGCGTGCTGCAACGCCTGGGCTTTCCGCTGGCGCCGGTGCCGGACGGCCACCTCTGCTGCGGCTCGGCCGGCACCTATTCGCTGACCCAGCCGGACTTGTCGCGGCGGCTGCGCGACGCCAAGCTCGATGCCCTGGAGAGCGGTCACCCCGAGGTGATCGCCACCGCCAACATCGGTTGCCAGAGCCATCTCGACGGCGCCGGGAGAACTCCCGTGCGCCACTGGATCGAAATCCTCGACGCGGCCCTGGCCGCCCCGAACCAACCCTGAACCCTGGAGGCCCCATGAAGACCAAAGCCGTGCTCACCCTTGCCGAGATCGACACCCTGCTGGCCGCCGGTCGCGCCGAAGCCGAACGCCAGGGCTGGGCGGTGTGCATCGCCGTGGCCGATGACGGCGGCCATCCGCTGGCCCTGCTGCGCCTCGACGGCGCCGCGCCCAACAGTGCCTACATCGCCCCGGAAAAGGCCCGTAGCGCCGCCCTGGCGCGCAAGGAGTCCAAGGTGCTGGAAGAGATGATCAACAACGGGCGTACCGCCTTTCTCAGCGCGCCGCTGATGCAGGGCATGCTCGAAGGCGGGGTACCCATCCTGGTGGATGGCCAGGTGGTGGGCGCGGTCGGCGTCTCCGGCGTCAAGGCCCCGGAAGATGCCCAGGTCGCCAAGGCGGCCATCGCGGCACTGGGTTAACCCTCTCTCGACATTCTCGTTATCAAGGAAAGCCATCATGACCGACCGCATTACCCTGGGCCGCCTGCAGGTGGCCACCGAACTGCAGCGCTTCATCGACGAGGAGGTGCTGCCCGGCACCGGTCTCGACACCGCCGCCTTCTGGTCGGGGGTGGATACCCTGGTGCACGAGTTGGCACCCCGTAATCGCGAGCTCCTGGCCGAGCGTGATCGCCTGCAGGTGGAGCTCGACACCTGGCACGGCGCCCACCCCGGCTCGGTTACCGACCTGCCTGCCTACCAGGCCTTTCTCGAAGGCATCGGCTATCTTCAGCCCGTGCCCGCCCAGGTCCAGGCCAGCACTGCCGGCGTCGACCGCGAGATCGCCGAGCAGGCCGGTCCGCAGCTGGTGGTGCCGGTGCTCAACGCCCGCTACGCCCTGAACGCCGCCAATGCCCGCTGGGGCTCGCTGTACGACGCCCTCTATGGCACCGACGCCCTGCCGGAAAGCGACGGCGCCGAACGCGGCAAGGGCTACAACCCCACCCGCGGCGCCAAGGTGGTGGCCTTCGCCCGCCAGGTGTTGGACGGCGTGGCCCCCCTGGCCGGTGGTTCGCACCGGGACGCCACCGCCTACCGCGTGCAGGATGGTCGCCTGGTGGTGGACCTCAAGAGCGGCACCAGCGAACTGGCCGATCCGGCGGCCTTCGTCGGCTACCAGGGTGACGCCGCCGCGCCGTCCGCGGTGCTCTTGCGCCACAACGGCCTGCACCTGGAGATCCAGATCGACCGCGACAGCGCCATCGGCAAGACCGACGCCGCCGGGGTCAAGGATCTGCTCATGGAAGCCGCGGTCAGCACCATCATGGACCTGGAGGACTCCATCGCCGCGGTGGACGCCGCCGACAAGGTCCTGGCCTATCGCAACTGGCTGGGCCTGATGAAGGGCGATCTGGCCGAAGAGGTCAGCAAGGGTGGCGAGACCTTTACCCGTCGCCTCAACTCCGACCGCGAGTACCAGGGCGCCGACGGCCAGCCGCTGACCCTGCATGGTCGCTCGCTGCTGTTCATCCGCAATGTCGGCCACCTGATGACCAACCCGGCGGTATTGCTGGAAGAGGGTCGCGAGATTCCCGAGGGCATCCTCGACGCCGTGGTGACCGTCACCTGCGCCCTGCACGACCTCAAGCGCCAGGGCAATTCCCGTAGCGGCTCGGTCTACATCGTCAAACCCAAGATGCACGGCCCGGCCGAGGTGGCCTTCGCCGTCGAGCTGTTCGACCGCGTCGAGGCCCTGCTGGGGCTGCCGGCCAACACCGTCAAGCTGGGCATCATGGACGAGGAACGCCGCACCAGCGTCAACCTCAAGGCCTGCATCGCCGCCGCTTCGGCGCGAGTGGCCTTCATCAACACCGGCTTCCTCGACCGCACGGGCGACGAGATGCACACCGCCATGCTGGCCGGACCCATGTTGCGCAAGGGCGACATGAAAACCTCCAAGTGGATCACCGCCTATGAGCGCAACAACGTGCTGGTGGGCCTGGCCTGCGGACTGCGCGGCAAGGCGCAGATCGGCAAGGGCATGTGGGCCATGCCCGACCTGATGGCCGCCATGCTGGAGCAGAAGATCGGCCATCCCAAGGCCGGCGCCAACACCGCCTGGGTACCGTCGCCCACCGCTGCCGTGCTGCATGCCCTGCATTACCACCAGGTCAACGTCCAGCAGGTCCAGCAGGAGCTGGAGCGCACCGATGTCGACGCCGCCCGTGGCGAACTGCTCGCCGGCCTGCTCAGCGTGCCGGTGGCCGAGTCGCCGGACTGGTCCGCCGAGGCCATCCAGCAGGAACTGGACAACAACTGCCAGGGCATCCTCGGCTACGTGGTGCGCTGGGTCGACCAGGGCGTGGGCTGCTCCAAGGTGCCCGACATCCACGATGTCGGCCTGATGGAAGACCGCGCCACCCTGCGCATCTCCAGCCAGCACATCGCCAACTGGCTGCACCACGGCGTGGTCAGCGCCGAACAGGTGGACGAGACGCTGCAGCGCATGGCCAAGGTGGTGGACGGCCAGAACGCCGGGGATGCGCTCTACGAGCCCATGGCCGGCCACTTCGACAGCTCCTATGCCTATCGCGCCGCCCGCGATCTCATCTTCAAGGGCCGCGAGCAGCCCAGCGGCTACACCGAGCCGCTGCTGCACGCCTGGCGCCTGAAGAAGAAAGCGGGGGCCTGACCCGGCCAAGGCTCCCGTCCGGCGCGGGCGGGAGCCACTTTTGCACGGAGCGGTGCCGGTGGTCCTCCGACCACCGCCTCTTCCCTTGCCACTGGCGAATTTTTATACTATCAGGTCCCCCGTTCCCGGGATCATCATCGCCACGAGGAAGACCATGGCCCGCGTTACTGTCGAAGACTGCCTGGACAACGTAGACAACCGATTCGAGCTGGTCATGCTCGCCACCAAGCGCTCGCGCCAGCTGGCCACCGGCGGCAAGGAGCCCAAGGTACCGTGGGACAATGACAAGCCCACCGTCGTCGCCCTGCGCGAGATCGCCGAAGGCCTGGTCGACGAGGAAGTCATCCGTCTGGACGACATCGTCGAAGAAGAGCCGCTGTTCGCCGCCTTCGAAGTCAACGAAGAAGCGGACGGCGAGGCGCTCTAAGCCATGGCCGCCGAGCCTGCGTATGGTGACGTCCGCCCGACCGGCATCGACCTGCTGGCCGAGCGTCTGGCGAGCTACCTGACCCCCGACCAGGTCAATCTGGTCCGGCGGGCCTACTACTACGCCGAGCAGGCTCACGATGGGCAGCGCCGCCGCAGCGGCGAGCCCTATGTCACCCATCCACTGGCGGTCGCCAACATCCTCGCCGACATGCACATGGACCATCAGAGCCTGATGGCGGCCATGCTGCACGACGTGATCGAGGACACCGGCATCGCCAAGGAAGCCCTGGTCGGCCAGTTCGGCGAGACCGTGGCGGAGCTGGTGGACGGGGTCAGCAAGCTGACCCAGATGAAGTTCGAGACCAAGGCCGAGGCCCAGGCGGAGAACTTCCAGAAGATGACCATGGCGATGTCCAAGGACATCCGCGTCATCCTGGTCAAGCTGGCCGACCGGCTGCACAACATGCGCACCCTGGACGCCATGCCACCGGACAAGAGCCGGCGCATCGCCAAGGAAACCCTGGAAATCTACGCGCCCATCGCCAACCGGCTGGGCATGCACGATTTCTATGTGGAATTCGAGGACCTGGGCTTTCGCGCCATGCACCCGATGCGCGCCGAGCGCATCCAGCGGGCGGTTAAGACGGCCCGTGGCAATCGCCGCGAGATCCTCGGCAAGATCCAGGAATCCCTGGCCAACTGCCTGGCCCGCGAAGGCCTGGATGGCGAGGTGGTCGGCCGCGAGAAGCACCTGCACAGCATCTACCAGAAGATGCGCGGCAAGCGGAAGTCGTTCAACGAGATCATGGACGTCTACGGTTTCCGCATCATCGTCGACAAGGTCGACACCTGCTACCGCGTGCTCGGCGCGGTGCACAATCTTTACAAGCCGTTCCCGGGGCGCTTCAAGGACTACATCGCCATCCCCAAGGCCAACGGCTACCAGTCCCTGCACACCACCCTGTTCGGCATGCACGGTGTGCCCATCGAGATCCAGATCCGCACCCGCGAAATGGAAGAGATGGCCAACAACGGCATCGCCGCCCATGGCCTGTACAAGGCCGGGGGCGACGAGCCGCGCGCCAGCCATCTGCGCGCCCGCCAGTGGGTGAAGGGCATCCTCGAGTTGCAGCAACGTGCGGGCAACTCCCTGGAATTCATCGAGAACGTGAAGATCGACCTCTTCCCCGACGAGGTCTATGTCTTCACCCCCAAGGGCCGCATCATGGAGCTGCCCAAGGGCTCCACGGCCGTGGACTTCGCCTACGCGGTGCACACCGACGTCGGCAACAGCTGCATCGCCTGCCGCATCAATCGTCGCCTGGCGCCGCTGTCGCAGCCGCTGGGCAGTGGTGAAACGGTGGAGATCGTCACCGCGCCCGGCGCCCGGCCCAATCCGGCCTGGCTCAACTTCGTGGTCACCGGCAAGGCCCGCACCAATATCCGCCATGCGCTCAAGCAGCAGCGTCGCTCCGAGTCCATCAGCCTCGGCGAGCGGCTGCTGAACAAGGCGCTGTCCGGCTTTGGCACCCAGCTATCGAAGATCTCGCCGATGCGCATCCTCTCGGTGCTCGGCGAATACAAGGGTGTGGTGCTGGAAGACCTGCTTGAGGAGATCGGCCTGGGCAATCGCATGGCCTATGTGGTGGCGCGGCGCCTGGTGTCCGGCAGCGAGCAGGAAGAGCCGCTGGAGCCGCAGCCCGGCACCACGCCGCAGGGACCGCTGGCCATCCGCGGCTCCGAAGGCCTGGTGATCAGCTACGCCAAGTGCTGCACGCCGATTCCGGGCGATCCCATCGTCGGCCACCTGTCGGCCGGCAAGGGCATGGTGATCCACCTGGAAAACTGCCGGAACATCGCCGAATTCCGGCACAACAGCGAAAAGTGCATCGTGCTCAACTGGGCCAAGGACGTCACCGGCGAATTCAGCGTCGAGTTGCGCGTCCAGCTGGAACACCAGCGCGGCCTGATCGCCATGCTCGCCAACAACGTCACCGCTGCGGACGCCAACGTCGAGAAGATCGGTATGAACGAACGCGATGGCCGAATCAGCGTGGTCCAGCTGGTGGTCAGCGTGCATGACCGTGTCCATCTGGCGCGGGTGATCAAGAAGCTGCGCACGCTCAAGGGCGTGGCTGGTATTACTCGGGTTCGCAGCTGAGAACCTGCTCACGATCTGCTGCGCGTCGGCCAAACGGCGTTGAAAATGCCTTCGGAATGCTCATTTACCCCTCGTAAACTCCGCTTCCTCAGGCATTTTCGCCTTGTTTGCCTCTAGCTCGCACGATCGTGAACAGGTTCTGAGGTTGCAGTGGGTCGCCACGGGCTTGCAGAATCGAGCCTTTCCCGCACAGGAGCGACCCATGAGCAAGCAAGTGATCCACACCGACAAGGCGCCTGCCGCCATTGGTACCTATTCCCAGGCGATCAAGGTCGGTGACACCGTCTATCTCTCCGGGCAGATCCCGCTCAATCCCACCAGCATGGAGCTGGTAGACGGCTTCGAGGCCCAGGTGGTCCAGGTGTTCGAAAACCTCAAGGCCGTGGCCGAGGCCGCCGGTGGTTCGCTGGCCGACATCGTCAAGCTGAACATCTTCCTGATCGACCTTGCGCACTTCGCCACCGTCAACGAGATCATGGGTCGCTACTTCCAGCAGCCCTATCCCGCCCGCGCCGCCATCGGCGTGGCCGCGCTGCCCAAGGGTTCGCAGGTGGAAATGGACGGGGTGTTGGTGCTGGGTTGATCCCGGCACAGAACCCGTAGGTTGGGCTGAGCGCAGCGAAGCCCAACAACGGAGCACGCTGTCAGCTCTACGTTGTTGGGCTTCGACGATAAAGCCGCCTCAGCCCAACCTACGGAGCCGATCCCAACACAGGATCCGTAGGTTGGGTTGAGCGCAGCGAAGCCCAACAACGGAGCACGCTGTTTGCCCCGCGTTGTTGGGCTTCGACGACAAGGCCGTCTCAGCCCAACCTACGGAGCCGATCCCAACGCAGAACCCGTAGGTTGGGTTGAGCGCAGCGAAGCCCAACAACGGAGCAAGCTGTCAGCCCCGTATTGTTGGGCTTCGACGACAAGGCCGCCTCAGCCCAACCTACGGAGCCGATCCCAACGCAGAACCCGTAGGTTGGGTTGAGCGCAGCGAAGCCCAACAACAAAGCAAGCTGTCAGCCCCGTTTTGTTGGGCTTCGACGATGGAGCCGTCTCAGCCCAACCTACGTATGCATCGTGGCAATGGGGCCGAACAGGCCGATGGCAAAAAACAAAAAAGCCGACCATCTCGCGACGGTCGGCTTTTTCATGCCTGCCTGTTTAGGCCGGGATGGACTTGATCTTCGGCATCCGCGCCCAGCAGCGATGCTTGGCGATGGCGGCGAAGAAGTCCTGCTGTACCGCCTTGAAGTCGCTACCGGTGAGCAGCGCCTCGTCGGGGTTCAGGTAGACCGCCTTGAGCAACTGCTCGGCTTCGCCGGTGAGGGCGATGGCCTTAAGGTGCTTGTAGGCTTCCAGCAGGTAGTGCTTGATCACGCCGTCGTCGAGCATGGCCTTGACGCTCTCGGCGCCGCCCGGCACATAGACCGCGTCCAATGCTACCGATGGCATGCCCTCGGCTGAGCCATCCACGGCTACTTCGCTGCCGTCGGCGGCCTTGACCGGGCCGGCGGTGGGGCCGAGCACCTTCACATGGGCGCCTTCGGCCTTGAGTGCCTGCTTGATGGCGTCCACTTCGCTGGCGATGACGCCGTCACCCACCAGTACCGCCACCTTGAAGCCCTTGATGTTGCCGGACAGCAGGTTGAGCTGGCTCAGCGCCGGCGACTTGTCGATGGAGATCTGGCGCGGTTGCACGGTGGGTGCGGTGGGCGGCGTCACGCCGATCTTCTTGGCCACCTTCTGCGCGAGGTCCAGATCGATGTTGGCGAGGATCTCGTTGACTTGACGCTCACGGATCCACATCCGCTCGACCTTGCCCAGCTCGAAGCTGTAGGCATCGGCGACGTGGGCCTGCTCGGCTTCCGACAGGCTGTTGTAGAACAGCGTGGCCTGGGAGAAGTGGTCGCCGAAGGACTCGCTACGCTCCCGTACCTTGTGGCCGTCGATGCGCTCGTAGTAGCTCTCGAAGCCACCATCCTGGGGCGCTGGCGGGGTTTCCTTGGGCCAGCCACCATCGATGGAGTTAGGCTCGTAGGAGGCGCGACCCTTGTCGATGGTCATGCGGTACTTGGCGTCGCGCTGGCCATTGTGGTTCGGCGCCACCGGGCGGTTGACCGGCAGCTCATGGAAGTTCGGGCCACCGAGGCGGCTGATCTGGGTATCGGTGTAGGAGAACAGCCGGCCCTGCAGCAGGGGATCGTTGGTGAAGTCGATGCCGGGCACGACGTGACCGGGGCAGAAGGCGACCTGCTCGGTTTCGGCGAAGTAGTTGTCCGGGTTGCGGTTGAGCACCAGCTTGCCCAGGGGCGTGATGGGCACCAGCTCCTCGGGGATAATCTTGGTAGCGTCGAGGATGTCCCAGTCGAACTTGTGCTCGTCTTCCTCGGGGATGATCTGCACGCCGAATTCCCACTCGGGATAGTCACCGGATTCGATGGCTTCCCAGAGGTCGCGGCGGTGGGCATCGGTGTCCTTGCCCGCCAGTTTCTGGGCTTCGTCCCACACCAGGGAACGCACGCCACCGGCAGGTTTCAGGTGGATCTTGACGAAGACGCCCTTGCCCGCGGTGTTGATCATGCGGAAGGTGTGGATGCCGAAACCCTGCATGCTGCGCAGGTTCACCGGGATGGCGCGGTCGGTCATGGTCCAGAGCACCATGTGCGCCGACTCGGGCACCAGGGAGACGAAGTCCCAGAAGGTGTCATGGGCGCTACCACCAGTGGGGATCTCGTTGTGCGGCTCGGGCTTCACCGCATGGACGAAGTCCGGGAATTTGATGGCGTCCTGGATGAAGAAGACCGGCATGTTGTTGCCGACCATGTCCCAGTTGCCTTCCTCGGTGTAGAACTTGATGGCGAAGCCGCGCACGTCGCGCACGGTGTCGCCCGAACCACGCGGGCCCTGCACGGTGGAGAAGCGCACGAACACCGGGGTCTGGTGGTTGGGGTCGCGGAAGAGGGCTGCCTTAGTCAGGTCGGACCAGTCCTGGTAGGGCTGGAAATAGCCATAGGCACCGGTGCCGCGGGCATGGACGATGCGTTCCGGGATGCGCTCGTGGTCGAAGTGGGTGATCTTCTCCCGCATGATGAAGTCTTCGAGCAGGGAGGGCCCGCGGGTACCGGCGCGCAGCGAATTCTGGTTGTCGGCGATCTTCACGCCATGATTGGTGCGCAGTGCCTGGCCGGTGGCATCGGAGCGGAATTGTTCCAGCTGTTCGAGTTTCTTCGAGGTGTTCTGGCGATCCAGGGTATCGGTACCGGCGAGTTCACTCTTGGGGGGCGTAGCCATGGAAGGTCCTCATCAGGCGCCTGTCAGGCGCTCTTTGCGTCCCCTACGGAATGTGGGGCGAATTCAGGCAGTCCTCTAGTGACTCGCGGTTTAGAGCCGGTGTTCCGCTTGGGTGATACGGAGCGACGGGCTGTGTGCTGCCAAATGTGCCCGGCCTGGGCTGGCCATATGCCTTTATTGGCTTAATACCCGACAACAAGTGCTAAGCAGATATAAGCGCTCGCGTTAAACTGCGCGGCTGGATCTCCATCCTGCCGTCTTACGAAACACTCAAGGTTTTTCCATTGATCGAATTCCACGCTGTCCACAAGACGTACCGCACGCGCGGTCGCGAGGTCGCGGCGCTCCAGCCGGTCGACCTGAGGATCGACGCCGGCGAGATCTTCGGCCTGATCGGCCACTCCGGCGCGGGCAAGAGTACCCTCTTGCGCCTGATCAACCGCCTCGAAGCCCCCAGTGGCGGTCGCCTGCTGGTCGATGGTGCCGAGGTCACCGCATTGGGATCGAGCGAGCTGCGCGATTTCCGTCGCCGCATCGGCATGATCTTCCAGCACTTCAATCTGCTCTCGTCTAAGACCGTGGCGGCCAACGTGGCCCTGCCGCTGGAGCTGGCGGGTGGCCGTTCGCGGGCGCAGATCGCCCAGCGGGTCGAGGAGCTGCTGGCGCGGGTCGGGTTGTCCGACCAGGCACGCAAGTATCCGGCGCAGCTCTCCGGTGGCCAGAAACAGCGCGTCGGCATCGCCCGCGCCCTGGCTACCGAGCCGAAGATCCTGCTCTGCGACGAGGCCACCAGTGCCCTCGATCCGCAGACCACCGCCCAGGTGCTGCAACTGCTCGCCGAGCTCAATCGCGAACTGGGCCTGACCATCGTGCTGATCACCCACGAGATGGACGTGATCCGTCGCGTCTGCGACCGGGTCGCCGTGCTCGACGGCGGCGCCGTGGTGGAGCAGGGCACTGTGGCCGATGTCTTCCTGCATCCGCAACATCCCACCACCCGCCGTTTCGTGTTCGAGGCCGAGCACCAGGACGAGGCCGACCTGGCCGACGCCTATGCCCACGTCGAGGGGCGCATCCTGCGCCTGACCTTCCGCGGCGAAGCCACCTATGCACCGCTGCTGGGCCACGTCGCCCGGGAGACCGGTGTGGACTACAGCATTCTCGGCGGTCGCATCGACCGCATCCGGGACGAGCCCTATGGCCAGCTGACCATCGCCCTGGTGGGCGGTGATCTGGACGCCGCCCTGGCTCGCTTCCAGGCCGCCGACGTCACCGTGGAGGTCCTGCGCTGATGGACGAACTCTTCAGCAACATCGACTGGGCCGAGATCTGGCAGGCGACCCAGGACACCCTGGCCATGCTTGGCTGGTCCATGCTCTTCACCCTGATCCTCGGCCTGCCGCTGGGCGTGCTGCTGTTTCTCACCAGCCGCCGCCAGTTGCTGGAGCAGCCGCTGGTCTACGGCATCCTCTCCTTCGTGGTCAACGTGCTGCGCTCGGTGCCCTTCATCATCCTGCTGATCCTGATGATCCCCATCACGGTCTGGCTGATCGGCACCTCGCTGGGTGTCGAGGGCGCCATCCCGCCGCTGGTGGTGGGCGCCGCACCCTTCTTCGCCCGGCTGGTGGAAACCGCCCTGCGCGAGGTCGACCGCGGCATCATCGAGGCCACCCAGGCCATGGGTGCCAGTCTCTGGCAGATCGTCACCCGCACCCTGTTGCCCGAAGCCCTGCCGGGGCTGATCGCGGCCACCACCGTCACCGCCATCGCCCTGGTGTCCTACACCGCCATGGCCGGGGTGATCGGCGGCGGCGGTCTGGGCGATCTGGCCATCCGTTTCGGCTACCAGCGCTTCCAGACCGACGTCATGGTGGTCACGGTGCTCTTGCTGCTGGTGCTGGTCCAGGTACTGCAGATGGTCGGCGATCGCCTCGTCGCCCATTTCAGTCGTCGTTGATCGCGGGCTTTGCTGGAAAGGTCGCCGGCCGAGCGCAGGCACCTTTCCGCGAAGTCCAAGGCTTCATCCACTCGCGGTTTTTACAAGGAAAATCCCAGATGTCGCTGAAACGTACCCTGCTGTCCCTGGCCTTCGGCCTGAGTGTTGCCACCGCCGCCCAGGCCGAGACCCTGACCGTCGCGGTCAATCCGGTTCCCCATGCGGAAATCCTGGAATTCATCAAGCCGCAGCTGGCCAAGGAAGGCGTGGACCTGAAGATCAAGGTCTTCACCGACTACATCCAGCCCGATCGCCAGACCGATCAGAAGCAGGTGGATGCCAACTACTTCCAGACCAAGCCCTATTACGCCAGCTACCAGAAGAGCAACCCGAGCAGCGACCAGGTGCCGGTGGTGGCGGTGCACGTCGAGCCCTTCGGTGCCTACTCGCAGAAGATCAAGGACATCAAGGAGCTCAAGGACGGCGCCACCGTGGCCATCCCCAACGATCCGAGCAACTCCGGTCGTGCGCTCCTGCTGATCGCCAAGCAGGGCCTGATCACCCTCAAGGATCCGAGCAACGTCACCGCTACCCCGCGTGACGTCGTCGAGAATCCCAAGCACCTGAAGTTCAAGGAGCTGGAAGCCGCGACCCTGCCGCGTGTACTGAACCAGGTCGACCTGGCACTGATCAACGCCAACTACGCGCTGGAAGCCAAGCTGGTGCCGACCAAGGACGCCCTCTTCATCGAGAGCGGCGAGTCGCCCTACGCTAACCTGCTCTACACCCGCGCCGACAAGGCCAACGACCCGGCCATTCAGAAGCTGGCCAAGGCCCTGACCACTCCCGAGGTGAAGCAATTCATCGAGAAGAAGTACCAGGGCGCGGTCGTGCCCGCGTTCTAAGAACCTCGCTACAGCTGCCGCCGGCGCCCGCTAGAGGCGCCGGCGGTTCCACCCCGCCTTAGGAAACTGTCATGAAGAAACTGCTCGCCACCGCCGCCCTGCTGGCTGCCAGCCTGACCGCCCACGCCGCCGAGACCCTCAGCGTCGCCGCCACCCCGGTGCCTCACGCGGAGATCCTCGAGTTCGTCAAACCCCAGCTGGCCAAGGAAGGGGTGGACCTGCAGATCAAGGTCTTCACCGACTACGTGCAGCCCAACCTGCAGGTGGCCCAGAAGCGTCTGGATGCCAACTTCTTCCAGCACCAGCCCTATCTGGACGAGTTCAACAAGAGCCGTGGCACGGACCTGATGACCGTGGCCCAGGTGCACGTCGAGCCTTTCGGCATCTACTCGCAGAAGATCAAGAAGCTCGATGAAGTCCGCGAGGGCGCCATCGTGGCCATCCCCAGCGACGCCACCAACGGCGGTCGTGCCCTGCTGCTGCTGGAAAAAGCCGGCCTGATCAAGCTTAAGGACAGCGCCAACATCCTGGCCACGCCCAAGGACATCGCCGAGAATCCCAAGAAGCTCAAGTTCAAGGAGCTGGAAGCCGCGACCCTGCCGCGGGTGCTGAATCAGGTCGACCTGGCGCTGATCAACACCAACTACGCCCTGGAAGCCAAGCTCAATCCGACCCAGGACGCCCTGCTGCTGGAAGGCAAGGAATCGCCCTACGCCAACATCCTGGTCGCCCGTCCGGACAACAAGGACAGCGATGCCATGCAGAAGCTGGCCAAGGCGCTGAATACTCCGGCGGTGAAGCAATTCATCGAAGAGAAGTACAAGGGCGCCGTGGTCCCGGCGTTCTAAGCGTTGCCCAAATGAAAAACGCCGGCCTTGTGCCGGCGTTTTTCATGGTGCTCGTCAGGCCGCTGGCTCGGCGGTGGCCGGCACGCTGCCCCTGCGCCCAATGATCACCAGCAGCACGGCCGCACCCGCTGCCATCAGGAGCGGCAGGGCATGACCGGTGAGCCACTGGCTGGCGGCACCGGTGACCAGGGGGCCAACCAGGCAGCCGAGACCCCAGAGCTGGGCGATGCAGGCATTGGCGCTGACCAGCTGGGCGTCGCGGTAGCGCTCGCCCACCAGGATCAGCGCCAGGGTGAAGAGCCCGCCCGCGGTGGCGCCGAACAGCACCAGTAGCGGCCAGACGCCCGGGGTATGCAGCAGCAGTGGCAGGGCCAGGCTGACCGCCAGCAGGCCCAGGGTGCAGCCGAGAAACAGTCCCTGCCGGGAGAGGCGGTCGGCGAGCAGGCCCAGGGGTAGCTGCAGCAGAGCATCGCCCACCACCACGGCGCTGACCATGTACAGCGCCAGTTGCTGGCCGAAGCCCTGGTTGAGGGCATAGACCGGCAGCAGGGTAAGGATCATCGCCTCGAAGCAGGCGAACAGCGCTACCGCCCAGGCGATGGCTGGGGCGCCACGGCAGAAGTCGAGCAGCGCCTGCCAGGCGGCGGTGTGGCCGCCGGCCGCCGGGGCGCCTTGGCGACCGAGCAGCAGGGTGGCGCCACCGAGCATGAGCAGGGCACCTAGCCAGAAGCCCTGGTCGCCCTCGGTGCCCAGTACCCCCAGCAGCAGCGGTCCGGCCAGCTGGCTCAGGGCATAGCTGCTGCCATAGAGGGCCACCAGGCGACCGCGCCAGCGATCGGTGATGACCTGGTTCATCCAGCTTTCGCCCAGCACGAAGACCAGGGTGAGGATGGCGCCCAGAGCCAGGCGCAGCAGCAGCCACAGCAGATAGCTGGGCAGCAGTGACAACAGGATCAGCGAGGCGGCGCCCGTCACCAGGCACAGCTGCATCAGTCGTGGCGTACCGACTCGCGCGGCCAGGCGGCCCGCCAGGCTGGCGCCGGTGAGGATGCCGAAGGCCGGCGATGCGGCCATGACGCCAATGGCGAAGCTGCCATAGCCCCAGCTCTCCAGCCGCAGCGAGACCAGCGGCATCGACAGGCCGATGGCCAGGCCGACACTGATGACGCTACCCAGCACGGCGAAATAGATAGCCCAGGGCATGGAGGAAGACGGGGAATTCATGGATTCAGCCTATCTGATGAAAGCGGATCGCGGATAGTCGCGGAGCGTGGGTCGCGGCGACGGAGATACCCGTACGGGTTCCGGCACGGTTGGCCTTTGCCGGGCTTTCGCGTAGCGTGCGCGCTACCTGAAGCCGGTTGAGAGATAACAGAACATGCGGAAATGGCAGTGCATCGTGTGCGGCTATATCTATGACGAAGCCCTGGGCTGGCCGGATGACGGCATCGCGCCGGGGACGCGTTGGGAAGATGTGCCCGAAGACTGGCTGTGCCCGGATTGCGGCGTGGGCAAGGGCGATTTCGAGATGATCGCCATCGGCTGATCGTCGCCGCTTCCTGCGGAAACAAAAAAGGCATCGCACGATGCGATGCCTTTTGGCTGTAGCGGCCATCCGTGCCGTCTGATTATCAGCCTTCGATGCTGTCCTTCAGCGCCTTGCCGGGCTTGAACGCCACCGTGTTGCTCGCACGAATCTTGACCGGCTCGCCGGTCTGGGGGTTCTTCCCCATGCGGGCACCGCGATGACGCGGCAAGAAGGTACCGAAGCCGACCAGCGTCACACTGTCCTTGCGGTGCAGCGCATTCGCAATCTCGTCCAACAGCGTGTTGAGCACGACGTTGGCCTGTTCCTTTGGAAGTCCGACTTTTTCAGCGATCACAGTCGCCAATTCAGGCTTGCGCATAGCTACCTCTCGTGGAGTCATTTTTAGCCGTGTGGGCGTCGCATGGCTTTCCTGGCAAAGCGATTACCCCCGAGATAGAGGGTGGCCCGACACAAAGATCATTGGTGCGACAAAAGTCGAACCAGATAGCGTTATAAGGCAAAGCTGAGAAGAGCGAAAGTTAATTAGCAGACTATTAGCCGTTGGTAGGATGACCGACACCAACTTTGGTGTTCAACGGGGATTTTGGCCGTTATTTGTGGACAGAATGTCCGCGATATGGCTGGGGCGAGAGTGGCAGGGATGACGGCGAGGGGCTCTGGCAAGCCACTGTAGCGGCAGGGGCGGGCGCTTTCGGGCAGTAACGTCTTGCAACGATTTGCTATGCGCAGACAAAGGTGGCGGAGCGCCCTCTGGGCGCTCCGCCACCCTGGATCAGGCCGGAACCTGAGTCGACATCACCGATTGCCCGGCTGGTGCCTGGCCTTCCAGGCGCCGCTCCAGCGCCTTGGGCTCGATCACCAGTCGCATGCCATTGCTTGCCTGGGTCCGCCCCCAGTCATCCAGGAGCTCCATGCAGGCATGGTCGATGTAGGACACACGATCCAGCGGCACATGCAGGGTGGTGCCTGGCTTGACCTGGTCCAGTACCTTGGTCAGCTGAGGCACCCGCAGGAAGGTCGCGGCGCCCACCAGGCGCAGTTCGGCCTGCGTGGGTTCGTCGTCACGATAGGTCAGGCTGACCTTGAGCTGGGCCGCCTTGACGGCGAGGAAGGCAATCGACAGGCCGAAGCCCACCAGCACCCCGGTGAGCAGATCGGTGGCGACGATCATCAGTGCGGTCAGGGCATAGATGGCCATGGGCGCCCGGCCGTAGCGCTTGAGACCGGTCAGCGACTTGGGATCGGCCAGCTTGACGCCGGTGAACACCAGCACCCCCGCCAGACTCGCTACCGGCACCAGCTTGAGCACGAAGGGCAGGGCGGCGACGAAGGCCAGCAGCCAGAGGCCGTGAAAGATGGTGGAGGCGCGACTGGTGGCACCGGCCTGGACGTTAGCCGAGCTGCGTACGATGACCCCGGTCATCGGCAGGGCGCCGACGGCACCACACAGCAGATTGCCGATGCCCTGAGCGCCCAGTTCGCGGTCGAAGTGCGAGCGCGGCCCGTTGTGCATGCGATCCACCGCGGCGGCCGAGAGCAGGGTCTCGGCACTGGCGATGAAGGCCAGCGCCAGGGCGGCCACCACCAGTTCGGCGTTGGCCAGCATGCCGAGATCGGCGAAGGTCACCCAGTCGATGGCATCGGCCAGGTTGTTTGGCACTTCCACGCGGCGGATGTCCAGCGCCAGCCAGAGGCTGGCCAGGGTAGCCAGGGTCACGCCGATCAGGGCGCCAGGCAGGAAGCGCAGCGTCTGCGGGCGGAATTTTTCCCATAGCCACATGCTGGCGATGGTCAGCAGGCCGATCAGCGCCGCCTGGGCGCCGCTGCCACTGCCGTTCCATTGGCCGGCCGCGGTGATGGCGGCACCCGGGAAGGCCAGCAGGTTGGAAAGACCCGACGCCGCCGGTTTGGCGTCCAGCATCACGTGCAGTTGCGAGAGCACGATCAGGATGCCGATGCCGGCCAGCATGCCGTAGACCACCGCCGGCGAGGTGACGCGGAACCAGGCGCCCAGCCGGGTGAGACCGGCGACGAGCTGCAGGAGACCGGCCAGCAGCAGTACCGGGCCCAGGGCCTCGATGCCGTGTCGGTTGATCAGGTCGAACACCAGCACCACCAGGCCGGCGGCGGGACCACTGACCTGCAACGGCGAGCCGGCGAGAAAGCCGACCACCAGGCCACCGATGATGCCGGTGATGATGCCCTTGGCCGGCGGCATGCCGGAGGCGATGGCGATCCCCATGCACAGCGGCAGGGCGACCAGAAACACCACGAGTGAAGCCAGGGCATCGCGCGATAGGTTGCGCCCCGGGGTCTGTTGATTGCCAAGCATGGTCCTGGTCCTCCAGCGACTAGGGAAAAGGGTGCCCGCGCGTCATATCACGTCATATGACACGGTTCGGGATTCAAGCGGCTAGCGGAAGGGTGGACGGTCCCCGTGGAGCCCCAAGAGGGGATCGCCCTGCGCGGTGCGCTGTTATAGGGACGGATCGGTTGATCCGTCTCAAGGCGGCCAGCCGGCGAACCGGGTGGCCGCGGTAGATCAGGCCTGTTGCAAGCGCGGACGCGGGGTGGCGACCGGCATGTTTTCGCCGTCCAGGGGCAGGAAGCGCTCCTGTTGGGCGTCGTACGCCTTGATCTCGCTGGTCTCGATGGAATAGACCCAGCCGTGGATCTGCAGCTGACCGCTGGCCAGACGCGACGCCACCGAGGGGTGGGTGCGCAGGTGGACCAGCTGGGCCACCACGTTTTCCTCGGTCAGGAAACCCAGGGTGCCGCCGTGGCCGCAGTCGCAATGGCTGTGGTCCTCGACCACGGTACGGGCGACCTCGGCATGGCGCAGCCAGACCTTTACCGTCGGCATCTTTTCCAGCGGATCGGGATTGAGCACCGCCTTCATGGCGCCACAGTCGGAATGGCCGCAGATGATGATGTGCTTCACGCCCAGAGCCACGACCGCGTATTCGATGGCGGTGGAAACGCCGCCGTTCATCTGGCCGTAGGGAGGCACCACGTTGCCGACGTTACGGGTCACGAACAGGTCGCCCGGCGAACTCTGGGTGATCAGTTCCGGGACGATCCGCGAGTCGGCACAGGTGATGAACATGGCCTTGGGCGACTGCGCACTGGCGAGTTTCTTGAACAGCGCTTCCTGTTCGGGAAAGACATCCTGGCGGAAACGCTTGAAACCATCGACCAGCTGCAGGAGGGCCTCGTCGGGTGCGCCGAAGGGGGTATCCGTGTTGTCGCTCATCTGTTTCTGACCTCTTCTCAAGTACGCAATGGCAGCGGCAAGCGCTGGTTAGTGGCTAGACGCCCCCTGGCATCGCCTCGATACGCCCCGGCCTCTCGGGCTCTGGTGGCTTCATTGTCTGGCGATCCATCGCGTATTCGGGCAGCGTCCCGGCACCCGGTGTCGCATCTTGGTGAACACAACCTTAATCCACGCTGAAACAATCGCTCGTGACCGACAACGCAGAAGATATTTCAAACTACTACTGAGATCATACCGCCATTATCGCAACACGATCAGTGCATTTAGACCTTTTATCTGCACGAACTCAACATTTCGCCACCGGATCGCGCTTTTCCCCGTGAAGAAAACGTGAATCGCGATAGCTGAAGAGATTTCCTTGGCGATCAGGGGCTTGCGAGAGATGTGCAAAAATGTGAACGCAATGCCGCTGGCGGATATTGCCCGGCTCGGACGACGTTTCCTTTCAGCCTGTGATCTGCGGCACAGTGCCGCAGCCTAGACCTTTCGCCAGCCTTTCAATAGCTCCAATGCCCTATCGGACAAGGGTTTGGCGGCTTTGCTCAGGCGTTGCACCTGCAGGTTGTCCGGATTCAGGCCGATAGCCGGTCTCAGGATTGGCGCCTGCTGGTCGATAGGAGGAGCTTTCCAGGCTCAACGGAAACTTTCCATGTCCTTTCGCAACCTCTCCATCGCGCGGCGTGCCACGCTCGGTTTCACCTTTATCGGTCTGCTGCTGCTACTGCTCGGCGGCACCGCCCTGGTCAAGATGAACGACATCCGCACCTCGGGCCTGGCCATCGAAGACCGCGCCATGCCCCGCGTGGCCGCGCTCGACGAACTGACCGCCCTGACCCTGCGCCTGCGGGTGCTGTCCTATCGCCTGCTGCTCAACCGCGAGCCGGAGATCATCGCCAAGACCCAGGCGCTGTTCCAACAACGTAACGGCCAGATGCGCGCCGCTCAGCAGCGCTACGAGGCGCTGATCCAGTCCGACGAGGAGCGCACCGCCTATGGCCGCTATGGCCAACTGATCACCCAGTACGACAGCCTGCAGCAGCGCATGCTGGCATTTTCCGCCGCCGATCAGCTGGAGCCCCTGCGGCGCCTGCTCAACGAAGACCTGCTGGCCAACTCCGACGCGGTCAACACGGTGCTCAAGCAACTCACCGACCTGGTGGATCAGCAGACCGGTGCGGCCAACGCCCAGGCCGCCAGCGACTATCGCCATGCCATCCAGTGGCTGGTGCTGCTGCTGGCGGCCACCGCCGTTCTCACCGTGGTCTTCGCCTGGCTGCTGATCCGTAGCATCACCCAGCCCATCGCCCGGGCCGTCCGGGCAGCCGAGGTGATCGCGACCGGGGACCTCTCCGAGGAGATCCACAGCGAGGGTCGCGACGAGGCCGCGCGCCTGTTGCAGGCCATGAAGACCATGCAGGGCCAGCTGCGCCAGACGCTGCAGGGCATCCTTGGCTCCGCCACCCAGCTCGCCTCGGCGGCCGAAGAGCTCAATGCCGTGACCGAGGAATCGAGCCGCGGTCTGCAGCGCCAGAACGCCGAGATCGAGCAGGCCGCCACGGCCGTGACCCAGATGTCTTCGGCGGTAGAGGAGGTGGCGCGCAATGCCGTCAATACCTCCCAGGCCTCCCAGGAATCGGCCGGCGTGGCCCGTGACGGCCGCGACCTGGTGCAGGAAACCGTGGGCGCCATCGCCACCATGAGCGACGACGTCCAGCATGGCGCCACCCTGGTGGGCGACCTGGCGGTGCAGGTCAACGACATCGGCAAGGTACTGGATGTGATCCGCAATGTGGCCGAGCAGACCAACCTGCTGGCGCTCAACGCCGCCATCGAGGCCGCACGCGCCGGCGAGGCCGGTCGTGGATTCGCCGTGGTGGCCGACGAGGTACGGGCACTGGCCCATCGCACCCAGGAATCGACCCGCGAGATCGAGACCTCCATCGGCACTATTCAGCAGGGCACCGGCCAGGCGGTGGCGGCCATGCGCAGCAGCACCGAGCGCGCCCAGTCCACCCTGGAAGTGGCACGGGGCGCCGGCAGTGCCCTGGAGCGCATCCATGGCGCCATCGGCGGCATCAACGAGCGCAACCTGGTCATCGCCAGCGCGGCGGAAGAGCAGGCCCAGGTGGCCCGCGAAGTGGATCGCAACCTGGTGAACATCCGCGAGCTGTCGATCCAGACCGCCGCGGGTGCCGAGCAGTCCAGTGCGGCGAGCGCCGAGCTGTCGCGCCTGGCCATCGATCTCAACGGCCTGGTAGCCCGCTTCCGCCTGTAATGCTGAAGCGCCCAGCCGCCTCGGTGGCTGGGCGCGCCAGGGCTAGTCGGGACTGAGCAGTTGCAGCACGCCGGTCAGCACCACCAGCAGGCCCAGGGGCGAGGCGAGAAAGGACAGCAGCAGGGATCCAAGGCGAGGGCGGCGCGGGGTAGGACAGGTCGTCATGACGTCAGGTAGCTCCGAGAACGAGAACCGGCGCCACGGGAGGCGCCCAGGGTCAATTTTCCCCTGTGACAGCGGCGACGTCATGCCAGGAAAGCGTAAAGATAGGTAAAGCCATACCCGGTTCGGTGCGGCACAGGGCCGCAAGGGCAGGTACCCAGCCGGTAGCGGTCGAGCCCTGGATTGTCAGCGATTGTTCTAGCGGAAAAGGGGAGGGCCCGACGGATGCCGGGCCCGGAGGAATCAGGACAGCGGGGTGAACTGGATGACTTCGACCCAGTAGCCGTCGGGGTCCTTGATGAAGGCGATTTCCTTCATGCTGCCATCGGTCAGGCGCTTCTGGAAGGCCACGCCCAGTTGCTCGAAACGCTCGCAGGCCGCCCGGATGTCCGGGACCGCCACGCAGGTGTGGCCGAAGCCGCGCGGATCGCTGTTGCCGTTGTGGTAGCTGAAGGCGGCATCGTTCTCGGTGCCATGGTTATGGGTCAGTTCGAGGATGCCCGGGGTGGACTTGCGCCAGCGCTGACGGGCCTCCGGGTCTGCCGGCACCTGATTGCGGTCGACCAGGGCAAGGAAGGTCAGGCTGAACTTGGCGTCCGGGAAGTCCTTATGGTCAACCACGGTGAAACCCAGCACGCGGGTGTAGAAGTCCAGCGAGGTCTCCAGGTTCTTGACCCGCAGCATGGTGTGGTTGAAGACGAACTCACGGGTGGCGGCGTCGGGCTGGGCGGTCACGCCCGGCAGGTTGTCGAATTGGCTCAGCGACATCAGGATTCTCCTGTGAGGGTGTGGCAATTGGAGAGACGGCCTCGGCGCAACGTTCCCATAACGGGTGGCGCCTGGGCAGTCGCTCACGAAAAAGGGCGGGCAGTCTAAAGGCTTCCGGCGCGGCTGCCCAAAGCTTCCTGGCCCTGTCACCGCAGCGCTGTACGACGAGTGGTCGAAACCAGGCGGCCAGAACCGCAGTCGGATTTTACAAGCGCACTGCCTGTGCGACCCCAAGGAGACTGATATGAGCAGCACCAGCGACAAGATCAAGGGTACCGCCAAAGAAGTGACCGGCAAGGTCAAGCAGAGTGTTGGCGACGCTACCGACAACTCGCGCATGAAAGGCGAGGGTCGTACCCAGGAAGCCGAAGGCAAACTGCAGAAGAATGTCGGCAAGGGCAAGGAAGCGGTCAAAGACACCATCGATCGCGCCTGAGTCCAGCCAGTATGAAAAGGCCGCCTGAGGGCGGCCTTTTTATTGCCCGTCAGACCGGATCCAGCTCCGGATAATGGCGGAAAATACCGTTCTCGTTGAACGGCAGACGGCGCGACGAGGCGAGGTAGGCGGCGATGTTGGGCAGGGCCGCGACCCGCTCGGCCACCGCCAGGACCCGCGGAATCTCCGGGGCGAGACGGCGCATGGCATTGGGGAAGGCATAGGTCAGGCCGGCCACCACCTGGAACAGCGATAGGTCGACATAGGAGCGACGCTCGCCTACCAGCCAGGTATCACCGGCCGGGTTGTAACCCAGCACGCGTTCGAAATAGCTCAGGTAGGTACGGATTCGCTCACCGGCAAAGGCCTTGGCTCGACGCCGGGCTTCTTCCTTCTGTTCTTCATAGGTCAGGGAAATGGCCACCGGATGATGGACGTCATGGGCCTCGGCGGTGAGGTCGGTGATGGTCAGCTGCAAGCCATGCACCCAGAACTGGGATTGCTCGTCGGTTGGCACCAGGTCCAGCCGTGGTCCCAGGTACTGGAGGATATTGGCGACATGGGAAATGACCTCGTCGCCTGCCTTGAGAAAGGGTGGCGCGAAGGGCGGACGCCGGGTCTGGTCTCCCTCCAGATAGGGCTTCATGGCCGGCACGCCCAGTCCCTTGTCTTCCGGCGCATTGCCGACATCGAGATAGTCCGCGCCGGCTTCTTCGAGCGCCAGTCGGACGAATTCGCCGCGGCCCTGGATGCTGGGCCAGTAGTGCAGTTCGTAACGCATGGGAACCTCCGTCGTCTGCCAGATTTACGGATCCAGGAGTCGTGACCGTCGGGTCGGTTCGAAGGTTTGCCTGTCGTGCGCCTTTCACGACGAAGCGCACAACCAATTCCCATCGCTGAGACTCCTATCAACCAGCGGCTAGCGATGAGGACGGTGGGATGACGGGCAACAGCAGGCGGACGGTTCCATGCGCATAGGCATTCTCACCCACGTGAAGCACCCGGTACGCCAGCCCTTCGCCGGTGGTCTCGAAGCCTTTACCTATGACATCACCCTGCAGCTGCGCGAGCGTGGCCATGCGGTGACCCTGTTCGCCAGCTCCGCCTCAGCGCCCGAGCTGGAAGTAGTGCCCATCCTCGACGATGGCAATTACGGCGCGGACGGCTGCCGGCGCAAGCGTGGCGTGCTCAGCTCCGAATACCTCGACGAGCACCATGGCTATCTCGACTGCCTGCAGCGCATCGACAGCCATGGCTTCGACGTCATCTTCAACAACTCCCTGCACTATGTGCCGGTGACCATGTCCGGGCTGATCCGTACGCCCATGCTCACCGTGCTGCACACCCCGCCCTTCTTCGAGCTGATCAACGCCATCGGCGAGCTGCATCGGCGCGGGGGCGGTCATTACTGCACCGTGTCCCAGGCCAATGCCCACAGTTGGGCGCACCTGGCGACGGCCTGTCATGTGATCCCCAACGGGATCGATCTCGACGCCTGGCGACCGGGCAGCGCCCCAATTGGCGACCATGCGCTCTGGTTCGGTCGCCTGGTGCCGGACAAGGGCCCCCACCTGGCGCTGGACGCCGCGCGGGAGGCCGGTGTGCCACTGCGCCTGGCCGGGCAGGTCACCGACGAGCGCTACTTCCGCCAGGAGATCGAGCCACGCCTGGGGGAGCAGGCGGTCTACCTGGGCCATCTGAATCGGACCGCGCTGGCGGCCGAGGTGGCTCAGGCGCGCGCCTGCCTGGTCACTCCCTGCTGGGATGAGCCCTTCGGCCTGATCGTCGCCGAGGCCCTGGCCTGCGGCACACCGGTAGCGGCCTTCGCGCGGGGCGCCCTGCCCGAGTTGCTCACTGCCGAGACTGGCGCCCTGGCCCCGCCGGGCGATGTTCCGGCCCTGGCCGCGGCCCTGCGCGAGGCCCTGTCGCTGTCCCGCGAGGCCTGTCGGGCAAGGGCCGAGGCTCAATGGAGCCATCGCCTGATGATCGATCGCTATGAGCGCCTGCTCGCCGATGTCGCCGCTGGCCGGGTGGCCCGTGGCTGAACTGAGCATCGGCTACTACGCCCACCATCACGGCGCCGGTCACGTGACCCGTGCCCTGGCCATCGCCGCCGCCTTCGACGGTGCCCTGACCTTGTTCGGCAGTCGCCTGCCCGAGCGGGTGGAACTGCCCAACGTCCAGCTCTGCCCGCTGCCGCCCGACGTGGCCCCTGGTGTCGAGGGCGAAGCCTTCACCTGCCTGCACTACGCGCCGTTGGGCGTGGAAGGACTGCGCGAGCGCATGGGCCTGCTGGTGGACTGGTTCCGCCAGGCCTGGCCCTGCCTGCTGGTGGTCGATGTCTCGGTGGAGGTGGCGCTGCTGGCGCGGCTGTGCGGCGTACCGACGATCTATCTGCGCCAACGCGGCAGTCGCTTCGATGCGGCCCACGAACTGGCCTATGCCAGCGCCAGCCGCCTGCTGGCGCCCTATCCGGACCTCCTGGAAGAGCCCGCTACCCCGGCCGCCTGGCGGGCCAAGACCTGCTATGCCGGTAGCCTGTCGCGCTATGCCGGGCAACGGCTCGACAGCGTGCGCGAATCCGGCACGGTTACCGTCATCGCCGGCCATGGCGGCACCGCCTTCAGCCGCGCGCGACTGGCCGCGGCGGCCCAGGCCTGTCCCGAGTGGCACTGGACGGTGCTGGGCCCGGTGGGAGACGACGCCACGCCAGTGCCGGCCAATCTGCGCCTCCTTGGCAGCGTCGCCGATCCCGGCCCCTGGCTGACCACTGCCGAAGTGGTGGTCGGCTCCGCTGGCGACAGTCTGGTGGCGGAGCTGGCCGATCTGCGTTGCCGCTTCGTCTGCCTGCCGGAAGCCCGGCCGTTCGATGAACAGCTGTCCACCGGTCGCCGTCTGGCCGAGCAGGGGCTGGCGGTGACCTGCGAGTCCTGGCCCGTTGCCGACGCCTTGCCGGGACTGCTGGCCAGGGCGCGTCAGCTCGATCCCGAGCGCTGGACTCTGGTAAGCGACGGCGAAGGCGCCCAGCGCGCGGCGGCCTGCATCCAGGCAGTCGCCCGGGAGGTGCTGGCATGATCGTCCTGACCCTGGTCCATGGCCGCGAACGACAACTGGCCAATCTCATCCGGGGTCTGGAGTTGGCTCCAACGCCGCCTGCCGCCCTGGTGGTGGTGCAGATGAACGAGCCACCGCGGGCACTGCACAGCCCAGGCTTTCCAATCCAGGTGCTCCATGTCGAGGGCGACGGCGTCCTGCCCCTGGCCGCCGCGCGCAATGCGGCCGTGGCGGCCGCGCCGGGGGAAGAGCTGGTGTTTCTCGATGTGGACTGCATCCCCGCACCGGCATTGCTCGATACCTATCGCCAGGCGCTGACAGTGCGCCCCGAGGCGCTGCACCAGGGGTTCGTCCACTACCTGCCGGCCGGCATCTCGGAAGGCGATTGGACACCCGATGAGTTGCTCGCCACCGGCGTCGTCCATCCGCTGCACCGGGATCGTCCGAGCGGGGAGGCGATTCCCCATCCACTGTTCTGGTCGCTGAATTTCGCCTGTACCCGCGCCACCTTCAATCGCATCGGTGGCTTCGACGAGGGCTATCGCGGCTATGGCGGTGAGGACACCGACTTCGCCTTTCGTGCCCGCGAAGCAGAGGTGCCCGTTTATCAGGCCGAGGCGCGGGCCTTCCACCAGTATCATCCCACCTACCATCCGCCGCTCAATCACTTCGCCAGCATCCTGGAGAATGCGCGACGCTTTCGGGCACGCTGGGGGCTCTGGCCCATGGATGGCTGGCTACGCGAATTCGCCGCCGCCGGCTATATCGACTTCGATGAAAACCACGGAATAGAGGTGCTCAGGATGCCCAGTGCCGCTGAGGTCGCTGCTTGCCGGGACGCCTCTGGCTCCGGCTTCTGACACCTGGGCGCAACCAACCCGGCCGCTGCCACTCTGAAGGTAGGGCTGGTCTGAAAAGCCGCCGGGCGCAGGCCCTAGCGGACAGCCCTCAGAAATCCGTTCCGGGGAGCGTTCGTCAGGAGCCGTTATGTCCTTGTTTGCCTTCAACCTGCGCGGCATTGCGCCGTTCACCCTCATCAAGCGTGCCGTCCAGGAGTTCGTTGCTGACGACATGCCCACCTATGCGGCAGCCCTGGCCTACCAGATGCTGTTTTCGCTGTTTCCCTTCCTGCTGTTCCTGATCGCCCTGATCGGCTTCCTGCACCTGCCGGATTTCTTCACCTTCCTGCGCGAACAGGCTGCCTACCTGCTGCCGCCCACCGCGCTGGACACGGTCAATCCCATCATCGACCAGCTGCAGACGCAGCAGGGCGGCCTGCTGTCCTTCAGTATCATCATTGCGCTCTGGTCCGCTTCGGGCGGTTTCCGCTCGCTGATGACCGCCATGAACAGTGCCTACGACGTGGTGGAAAGCCGCCCGTCCTGGAAGCGCATCCCGCTGTCGGTGCTGCACACCATCGGCCTCGCTGGCCTGCTGCTCAGCGCCGCAGCGTTGATGGTGCTGGGTCCCCAAGTGATGAACTGGCTGGCCGCCTATGTGGGGCTGGAAGACTATATGGTGACCCTCTGGGCGCTGATCCGCTGGCCGCTGGCGGTGTTCCTGCTGATGATCGCCGTGGCGGCGCTCTACTACGTCACCCCGGACGTGAAGCAGAGTTTTCGCTTCATCACCCCCGGCTCGGTGCTGGCGGTGGTGGTCTGGATCCTGGCATCGCTGGGCTTTGGCTACTACGTGCAGAATTTCGCCAACTACAACGCCACCTACGGCAGTATCGGCGCCATCATCGTGCTGCTGCTGTACTTCTATCTGTCTTCAGCCGTGCTGCTGTTCGGCGCGGAAATCAATGCGGTGATCGAGCACCACAGTGACGAAGGCAAGGAAAAGGGCGAGAAGACGCCGGGCGATGGCGGGGTGGAAGCCGACGAAGAGATTCAGGCGGGGCAGGATGAAGGCGCCCAGCAGGAAGGCGTCCTGAGTGAAGCACGGGTGGTGCAACGGCCGAACGGTCGCAACTGAGGTAGGGTGGATAACGGCGCCCGCCTTATCCACCGTTCACCAGCGACCCTGATTGTGGAAAACGCCAAGCGGTTTTCCACACTGTGGGTCCGGGCGTATCGCTCATCGCGGCCATGGTGGTCCGCCGATGCGGTCGCTCCTACGGTTGCCTTGGGGCCTGTAGGAGCGGCCCATGGCCGCGAACAAGCGCCTTACTTCGCCTTGCCCTGATTGGCCACTGCAGCCATCTTGGCAGCGACCTCGTCCGGGTCGGCCAGGTAGTAGTGCTTGGTGGGCTTGAGGTTCTCGTCGAACTCGTACACCAGCGGCACGCCGTTGGGAATGTTGAGGCTGACGATGTCGCTGTCGGAGATGTTGTCCAGGTACTTGATCAGGGCGCGCATGGAGTTGCCATGGGCGACTACCAGCACGCGCTGACCACTGCGGATGGCCGGTGCCAGGACTTCGTTCCAGTAGGGCAGGACGCGCTCGACGCAATCCTTGAGGCACTCGGTGCGCGGCACCTGATCCAGCGACAGACCGGCATAGCGCGGATCGGCGGCCAGGGCCTGCTGTTCCTCGACACTCTGCTCGGGCGGCGGTACGTCATAGCTGCGACGCCAGACCAGCACCTGCTCCTCGCCATACTTGGCAGCGGTCTCGGACTTGTTCAGGCCGGTCAGGCCACCATAGTGACGCTCGTTGAGGCGCCAGTCGCTCACGACCGGCAGCCACATCTGGTCCATGCCTTCCTGCACATGCCACAGGGTACGCACGGCGCGCTTGAGCACCGAAACATGGGCCACGTCGAAGAGGAAGCCGGCGTCCTTGAGCGCCTGGCCGCCCTCGTGGGCCTCGCGGATCCCCTGTTCGGTCAGATCCACATCCGCCCAGCCACTGAAGCGGTTTTCCAGGTTCCACGCCGACTGGCCATGGCGGATGAATACGACTTGCGACATGCGACCTCCATCTTGGGATTCATTGTTTGGCTCACGCCTACGCGAAGCTGTGCCAAACATACCGCAGATGGAGGCTGCCGGCATGGGCATCACGGAAACCGTGATGCGTCCGGCACTCGCGTCGGGTGTCAGGCCACCAGGGCGCGACGGGTGCGTTCGATGACGCGTTCCAGCCCGGCCGCAGCGTTGTACTGCTCGGGGTAGAGACGCTCGCTGCGGCAGGCGACACCGCGCTCGTCGACCACGGTAAAGCTGAAACCGCCCTTGCGCGAAGCCGGGGTGGTGATGCATTGGAACGGTGCAAAGGCCGCTTGAAGGTGTTGCATGGCCGCGATGGCCTGATTTTGAATGTTCATCTGTCTATCCTTGGGACCCACGCTCAGTCGGCGCGGTGAAATAACTCCAGCAACCTCGTACCCATAACGGCCGACGGCTGAATCTCTGGCTGGAGGAAGGCAGCGTGTGGGCAAGATGCCCAGGCATGCAGGTAAGTACTTGGGAAGGCAGGCAACCGGCCGGGCACGAGATTCAGAGGCCAGGGCGGCAGATCCTGAGCAATCGAGGGATCGATTCGATCCGGATGACGCTGATTTCGCGCTGCTACAACGAGCGGAAAGGCGTCCAGCGATTGGGGTCAGCTTGGTACTAACCCGATCAAGCTAGCAGGATCGATGCCAAGCACGCAAGCCCGCCGGTCGGCGATCGGCTTGATGGTCTCCAGGCCTGTACGAAAGGTCGCTGAGCGAGGACCAGACGGCGCAATGACATCAGTGGCCAGACCTCGCCACGGGTTCGCGCCTGGGTCGAATGGCTAACGGAGGTATTCGCCGGGGTCGATCCGGCTTGGCTGCGGCGTTGAGATCATCCTGCGAGGAAGGTATCAGCAGGGCGTTGCCCGCTGGTGGCAGCCGTCAGGCCGTGACGCTGCAGGTACCGACCGACTCGCCAGCTGCCCAGGGCATAACCGAGGTGGCGAGGCAGGTCGCCGCTGCCGAAGAACCAGCGGGCGTGATCGTACGGTTGGTCCAGTTCAGCACCTAGGGCTTCCCAATGTGCGGCCATGTCCTGGGGGGCGGCCTGGGCATAGAACGGCAGCCGGCCAGTCAGCTCGCGCTCGAATTGGCAGGCCAGGCCTTCGCTGACCAGGGCCTCACCCAGGGTGCTGCCGTAACCGGGGCCGGCATGCCGCAGGCAGTGGTGCAGTTCGTGGCCAAGCAGGGCGGTGAAGTGATCAGGGAAGGCTTGCTGCAGGTGCGGGCTGTCGGGGTCCAGGGTCAGAAAGACCCGCTCGGCGTCCGGGCTGTAGCCATTCAGACCCAACTCCGGGATCACCCAGGCGCCCGCCTGCACCACCACGTCTACCCGTTGCTCGGGCAGGTGCGCAGCGATACGGGGCAGGGCATCGGTGAAGGTCTCTTCCAGGATGGCGCGCCAGGGGTCCAGGCGACCGCTGGCGTTGAGCAGGTGTAGTACGCAGGACATCCAGGCATCTCCGGGGCGGCCTGTCTTTATAGACGAGGTCGCGCCCCTTCGTTCGCTACTTGCCCGCCTCGCGGGGCTCTGGCTGACCGTGACCAAAGGCCTGGCCCAGGTCATCGCCCGAGGTGGTGCGGGTGTCATCGGTGCGCCACTTGGCGACGTCGGCAGCGCTGACCGGGGCAGCATCGTTGCCCCAGCTGGCGCGGATGAAGCTGACCACGTCGGCCACCTGGGCGTCGTTCAGCCGCCAGCCGAAAGGCGGCATGACGATCATCGAGGGGGCCGTATGCAGGCCGGGCAGGGTACCGCCCTTGAGCACGATGTTGATCAGCGAACTGGCGTCGGTCGTGCGCAGGACCGGATTGCCGGCCAGTGCCGGGAACACCCGGTCGTAGCCCTGGCCATCGGTGCGGTGGCAGGCGGCGCAGTTGTCCACATAGACCTGGGCCCCGCGGGCGCTGTCGTCACCCTTCCAGAGCGCCGCGGCGGCGCGGCCATCGGGCTGGAAGGGCGCATCGTGCGGATCCTTGGGCGGCAAGGCCTTGAGATAGCGGGCGATGGCACGCAGGTCGGCGTCGCTCAGGTATTGCAGACTGTGCTGCACCACCTCGGTCATGCCACCGAACACGGCGCTGTCGGCGGAGCGACCGGTCTTGAGGAACTGCACCAGCTGGCCTTCGCTCCAGTTGCCCAGGCCATCGCGATGATCGCCACGCAGATTCTTGGCGATCCAGCCTTCCAGGGGTGCGCTGCCGGCCAGGAAGTCCTTGCCATCGGCAGGCGAGAGGGCCTTTTCCTGCATGGTGAAGGCGCGTGGTGTGTGGCAGGCGCCACAGTGGCCGAGGCCTTCCACCAGATAGGCGCCGCGAGCCACCACCGGATCCTGGTCCGGGGCCGGCTGGAATTGCACCACCTCGGGCGCGAACAGCTGACGCCAGATCGCCAGAGGCCAGCGCATGGACAGCGGCCAGGGGATGTCGCTGTCGCGGTTGGCCTGGGCGACCGGTGTGACCCCGTGCATGAAGTAGGCATAGAGGGCGCGCATGTCCCCCTCGGTCACCCGGGAATAGGAGGGGTAGGGCATGGCCGGGTAGAGGGTGTGTCCCTCCTTGGCGATGCCCTGGCGGATGGCGGCGTCGAAGTCGGCGAAGCTGTAGTCGCCGATGCCGGTCTGCCGATCCGGGGTGATGTTGGTCGAGTAGAGAGTGCCGATGGGCGTCTGCATGGGCAGGCCGCCGGCGAAGGGCTGACCGCCCGGCGCCGTGTGGCAGGCCACGCAGTCGCCCGCCCGGGCCAGGTATTCGCCTTTCTTGACCAGCGCCGGATCAGGGTCTTCGGCGGCCTGGGCCGTCATGGCCAGACCGGCGCCCAGCAACAGGGTCGCGAGGGTACGGAGGATCATGGGCGCGCCTCTCATGCCTGCACCAGGGGGCCGGGGTTCTTCAGGTATTGCTCACGGATGGCGCGCGCCGCCCAGTAGGTCAGGGCCGCCACCAGGCCGGTGGGGTTGTAGCCCAGGCCCTGGGGAAAGGCCGAGGCGCCCGGCACGAAGACGTTGTGCACGTCCCAGCTCTGCAGGTAGCGATTGACCGCGCTGGTCTTGGGATCGGTGCCCATGATGGCGCCACCGTTGAGGTGGGTGGTCTGGTAGCTGGCGGTGTTGAAGTGCCCGCCGAAATCCTTGACTGAGACGCTGATGTGCTCGGGATTCATGGCCTCGGCGATCTTCTTCATCTTGGCCGCCATGAAGCGGGTCATGCGGATGTCGTTGTCCTTCCAGTCGAAGGTCATGCGCAGCAGCGGCTGGCCGTAGGCGTCGCGGTAGGTGGGGTCCAGGTCCAGGTAGTTGTCGCGATAGGACTGGTGCGCGCCATGGGCGTCCATCGACAGCTGATGGTTGTAGTAGCCGGCCTGGGCCTTTTTCCAGGCACTGCCCCATTGGGGGGTGCCGGGCGGATTGGCCGCCCCGGCGATGGGCCGGGTGCCGGCCTGGTTGACCCACATGGGCGAGCCGCCGACGAAGCCGTGGGGGCCGTGGTCGAAGTTGTCGGCGTTGAAGTCGTCCACCGCCACGCCATTGCCACCGGCGCCGATGAAGGGATTGGTGTGGTGCTGATCCTTGCGGAAGAAGGCCTTGATGGTGGCCATGTTCTGATAGGCGAAGTTGCGCCCGACCACGCCCTCGCCCGTCTTGGGGTCATAGGGCTGGCCGATGCCCGACAGCAGCATGAGGCGCACGTTGTTGAACTGGAAGGCGGCGAGGATGACGATGTCGGCTGGCTGTTCCAGCTCCTGGCCCTGGGCGTCCAGGTAGGTCACCCCGGTGGCCTTCTTGCCGGTGCTGTCCAGGTTCACCCGCAACACATGGGCCTGGCTGCGCAGCTCGAAGCGCGGCTCCTGCTTGAGCGCCGGCAGGATGTTGAGATTCGGCGAGGCCTTGGAATACATGTAGCAGACGTAGCCGCTGCAGTAGCCGCAGAAGTTGCAGGGGCCCATCTGGCAACCGTAGGGGTTGGTGTAGGGACCCGAGGTGTTGGCCGACGGCAGGTTGTAGGGGTGATAGCCCACCTCGCGCGCGGCCTTCTCGAACAGCTGCGCCGAGACGGTGTTCTTCTGCGCCGGCAGCGGGAAGTCGCTGGAGCGATCCGGGGCATAGGGATTGCCGCCCTTGCCATTGCCTACCACCTGGCCCTTGACGCTCCAGGCGGTGCCCGAGGTGCCGAACACCTTTTCGGCGAAGTCGAAGTAGGGCTCCAGCTCGGCGTAGCTGACGCCGAAGTCCTGGATGGTCATGCCGTCGGGGATGAATTTCTTGCCGTAGCGTTCTTCATAGTGGCTGCGCAGGCGCAGCTCCACTGGATCGACCCGGAAGTGCACGCCCGACCAGTGCAGGCCCGCGCCACCCACGCCATCGCCGGGCAGGAAGACGCCCAGCTGGCGGTTGGGCAGGGCGACGTCGTTGACGCTGTGGCGGATGGTGACGGTTTCCTTGGACACATCGACGAACAGCTTCTTGCGGATGCTGTAGGTGAGTTCGTCGATCACCTGGGGATAGGAGCCGTCGGGATAGGTGTCACGGTAGCTGCCGCGCTCCAGGGCCACCACGTCCAGGCCGGCCTCGGTCAGTTCCTTGGCCATGATGGCCCCCGTCCAGCCGAAGCCGACGATCACCACGTTCTTGCTGGGCAGTACCTTGGCCATCAACCGCGCTCCCCGCGAATGGAGACCGGGGGCAGCGGATAGCGTTCGTCACGCTCCACCCAGTCCATGAAGTCGGCGCGGGCTCCGGGGAAATTCACCAGTTTCCAGCCGACCAGTTCCTTGTTGCCGCCGTGCAGCGGATCGCAATAGAAACCTTCCTTGGTGTTCTGCAGCAGCTGGGCGAAGAACAGCTTGGCCGGTACGCCGTCCAGGGCGGCGTCACCGCCTTCCAGGGCCTTGAGGGTTGCGTCCTGCTCGGCGGGTGCAAGCTCGGCGAATACCTTGCCGTGTTGCTGACGGGTCCAGCGGTCCACCGCGGCGATCCCCAGGCGATAGAGATCCTGCGGCACCAGGCGACTCTGATAGCCCATTTCCGGCGCGGCATCGGCGGCGAAGGGGCCCTGCATGTACCAGAGGCCACCGCGGGCATAGGCGGTCTGCATCTGCCGATCGATGAACTCCGGCGCGCCGGCTTCCAGGGCGCCCGGGCCCAGTTCGTCCGCTGGAATCAGCCGGGCCACAGCCGCCTGTACGAAGGCCCACTCCTCGGCGGTGAAGAACACCGGCTGATAGTGGTCGGCGCGTGGACTGCTGCCGGGCTTGTTTTCCGGCGTGGGCGCGGCGAGTGCCAGGCCTGAGGTTGCACCGCCCGCCAGGGCGACCACGGGAATCAGGCTCAGGGACTTGCGCAGGAAGTCGCGACGGGCCGGGACGGAATCGTCTGCGGACATGATCAGGGTCTCATCAGGTGCCCGACGTGATCCGCAGGGCTTATGGTTAGCTAGCTAATATGTTGGAATATTACCAATATATAGCCACCGCAGTTACATTTTGTCGCAGCTGTGCAGAGGCTTGGCAGCCATTCAAGTTCCCTCCACCCGTGCAGCGATGCGCAAAAGCTTCCTTGTCGGACTTTGAAGTCCTGATTTCGTCAGTCCGACCAGCTGCGATGGACCTTTGCCGTGGAGAGGATATTCCTGAGGAGATCCAGGCCTCCCTGCTGCCTCGCCGCGTGGAGGCAGTAGCATCCTCGTCACATGCGGTTACCTGAGGTTCCACCTTTGTCGGCACCATGATGGTGCAAGTTGCACAAAGTGATACCTAACGAAGCAAGGTGGAAGCGCAGCGGCACACGAAAGAAATCGTTTTGCACATCAAATGGTTAGTGCAATAGCTAGGCAAAGTGCCGCTTTTTCGCGGCTTTGCGCGAAGCGTTGCACCCTTTGAGTTCATTTTGTGCCGATTTCAGCGGGGGTGGCGCGCAAGTTGCACTTGGGAGGCTTTCCGTTGTCAGGTAACACCTTATGTCCAACGTAGAATGCAACCTCTCTCCGGCGCTCAAACCGCGCCATGTGACCATGTTGTCCATCGCTGGAGTGATCGGTGCCGGTCTGTTCGTCGGTTCCGGTCATGCCATCGCCGCTGCCGGTCCCGCCGTGCTGCTGGCCTACGCCCTGGCCGGTACTCTGGTGGTACTGGTCATGCGCATGCTGGGTGAAATGGCGGTCGCCTCGCCCGATACCGGCTCCTTCTCGTCCTATGCCCAACAGGGCATCGGTCGCTGGGCCGGCTTCACCATCGGCTGGCTGTACTGGTGGTTCTGGGTACTGGTGATTCCGCTGGAAGCCGTGGCCGCCGCTGCCATCCTCAATGCCTGGTTCCCGGCCATTGCCACCTGGCAGTTCGCCCTGATCATCACGGGCATCCTGACCGTGACCAACCTGTTCAGCGTTGCCAAGTACGGCGAGTTCGAATTCTGGTTCGCCCTGCTCAAGGTCATTGCCATCGTCGCCTTCATCGCCCTGGGCGCGGCTGCGCTGGTCGGTGCCCTGCCAGGTCGCGAGGTGAGTGGCCTGAGCAATCTGATGGCCCACACCGGCGGCTTCATGCCCAATGGCTTTGGTGCTGTGCTGGGCGCCCTGCTGACCACCATGTTCAGCTTCATGGGCACCGAGATCGTCACCATCGCCGCGGCCGAATCCAAGGATCCGTCCCGGCAGATCAGCAAGGCCACCAACTCGGTGATCTGGCGGATCGCGCTGTTCTATCTGGTCTCCATCTTCCTGGTGGTGTCCATGGTGCCCTGGAACGACGCCCAGCTGCCGCTGGTGGGTTCCTACCAGCGCGCCCTGGAAGTGCTGTCCATTCCCAACGCCAAGCTGATCGTCGATTGCGTGGTCCTGGTCGCCGTCGCCAGCTGCCTGAACTCGGCGCTGTACACCGCGTCGCGCATGCTCTATTCCCTGGCTCGCCGCGGCGATGCCCCGGCCAAGATGGGTCGTGCGTCCAGTGCCGGTGTGCCACGCACTGCCGTGCTGGCCAGTACCGCCGTCGGCTTCCTGACCACCATCGCCAACTACACCATGCCCGAGGCGGTGTTCAGCTTCCTGCTGTCCACCTCCGGTGCCGTCGCCCTGTTGGTCTACCTGGTGATCGCCGTGACCCAGCTGCGCCTGAGACGCAAGCTGATGGCCCGTGGTGAGCGTCTGGAATTTCGCATGTGGCTGTTCCCCTGGCTGACCTGGGCGGTGATCGTCTTCATCGTCGGCGCCCTGACCGTGATGCTGTTCAGCGACGCCCACCGCTTCGAGATCCTGGCGACCGGTCTGCTGGCCCTGGTGGTCGTGGCCATCGGTACCTGGGTAGGCCGCCGCCAGCCCGGTACCCCGACCCTGGCTGCTGCCGCGCGTTGAGTTACAGGCGGCTCCGGTGCCTGGCGTGCCGGAGTCGCTTCTTTATGAGGCACACCATCGTCCTGACTGGACAGCAGGCGCGGTAACAGGTAGAACAGCACTCCTGTTTCGTTGGTCGCAGCCCAACTGTACAGCTCGAATCTTCTCGATGTTCCCTCTAGTAACCATATTTTGCACTGCAATGGTGCATGGCGTTACAGAATGACCCAAATTGCAGCAGTACAGTTGCAATTGTGTGCCTGGTGATCCGCGAACCTTTCTTCGTACTGTTACTGGTGGTAGCACTCGCCTGGCGAGACAATGGCGCCATTCGATGACCAGTACCCGTCACAAGCGGGAAGGAAAGCCACCATGGAACGCACCTTCAGTTCCTCGCTGTACAACGCCCAGCCCAGCAACCGTGTGCCCGCTGCCCTGCGCGTTATCTCCACCCTGTCCACCTGGCAGCGTCGCATCGCCAGCCGTAATGAACTGGCCCGCCTGGATGCCCGTATGCTGGCCGATGCCGGTATCACCGAGGCCCAGCGCTACCAGGAAATGCACAAGCCGTTCTGGCGCTAAGCCCGGCTGCTGCACAGTTTCACGAACCCCGCCTCGGCGGGGTTTGTTTTGTCTGCCATTGATAGCAGGCAACAAAAAGCCCCGGCATGCCGGGGCTTTTTCGTTACCGCCAGCCTGGCGCTGGGGTTACTGCATGTTGTTCTGGTTGCGCGCGTCGACCTTGTTGGGCTTCTCGGTCTTGAACGGCACTTCGGCACCGCCGTCGGCACCACCCTTGACAGTGGTCTTGCCCGGCACGGCTTCGGTGGCAGAGCCATTGACCGCGGTGGCGCTCTTGGAGGTTTCGGCCGCGAAGACACCCGTGGCCATCGACAGCATCACAGCAGCGGTAGAGGTGATCAGCAGCTTTTTCATGAGTAACGGCCTCGTCGAAATAAACCTGTGAATCTGATGGGGCCCGGTCCGGAAGGGAGGCGGGCATCAGCTGCGGCCTCATAGGTCCACAGCGCACGTTGCAGTTGACTGCGGTGCGGAATGCCGGGTTCCAGGGCATTTGTGAACATTTGTGGGCAAGTTGCCGCTCGGAAGCCGGTAGTCTGCGCAGGACGCTGGCCATGGCGCTTCCCAAGCGTCGCCCTGCGCCGGACAATTCGTGAGACGAACCCCCTGCGGCGCGCGTGGTCAGTTCGCAGATCGCGCCTCTTCCACCGATAAGGACAATCATGAGGGCTCTCCGCCTTGCTTCCCTCTGCCAGGTAACGGTTGCTCTGACCCTGGTGACACTGTTACCGGGCTGCTCCCAGGAACAACCTCCCACCGAGGAACTGGCGCGGGTGGTGGTGGCGCAGTTGAGTCCCGTGAACGATACCCAGCGCATCCCCTTCACGGGCGATATCCAGGCGCGGGTACAGGCGCCGCTCGGTTTCCGGGTGAGTGGCAAGATCAGCGAGCGTCTGGCGGACGTGGGTGACCGGGTGCACGCAGGCCAGGTGCTGGCGCGGCTGGATCCCCAGGATCTGCGCAACAACCTGGCCGCCGCCCAGGCACAGGTGGAAGCCCAGGAGGCTCGTGCGCGCCTGGCACGTATCGATTTCGAGCGTCAGGCGGCGCTCCTGCCCAAGGGCTATACCAGCCGCAGCCAGTATGACCAGGCCCAGGCCACGCTCGAAGGCGCTCGCAGCGCCCTGCAGACCGCCGTGGCCCAGCGCGACGATGCGCGCAAGCAGCTTGGCTATACCGAATTGCGCGCCAGCGCCGCAGGCGTGCTCACCGCTCGCCACGCCGAGTCCGGCCAGGTGGTACAGGCCGGGGCGGCGATCTTCGACCTGGCGGTCAGCGGCGAACTCGATGCCGTCTTCGATCTCTACGAATCCCTTGCCCGCGAACTCAAGGTCGGCCAGACCTTGCCCATCGCCTTGCAGGCACAGCCTGCGGTCGCTACCCAGGGCACCCTGCGCGAGATCGCCCCAACGGTGGCCAGCAGCGGTACGGTGCGCATCAAGGTGCAGCTTGACCGGCCGCCCGCCGCCATGACCCTCGGCGCGGTGGTCAATGCGCAGTTGGAGGGCGTGGCCGGACAGGGTTTCGCCTTGCCCTGGACGGCGCTGAACGGCACCACCGATCAGCCCGCCGTCTGGCGTCTCGATGAAAATGGCCGGGTCAGCCTGCAACCGCTGCGCATCGAGCGTTATACCCGCGACAGCATCATCGTCAGCGACGGCCTCAAGGCCGGCGACCGTATCGTGGTCGCCGGTGGCCAGGCGCTGAGTCCTGGCCAGAAGGTCGAGGTCGCCGAGCGGTCCACCTTCAACGAGGTGCGGCCATGAAGCCTTGGCTGCCGCTCTGCCTGCTGCTGGTCCTGGCCGGCTGTTCCGACGACGAGGCCCCGCCACCGCCGATCAGGCCGGTAGCGACCCTGACCCTGAGCGCATCGCCGCCCCAGCGTGAGGTTTTCGCCGGCAGCATCCAGGCGCGCTACGAAAGCGTGCTGGGCTTTCGCGTCGGCGGCCGCATGACCCGGCGCCTGCTGGACGTGGGCCAGTCGGTTCGGCGCGGCCAGCTGCTGGCGGCGCTGGACCCCACCGACCAGGACAATGCCCTGCGCAGTCGCCAGGGCCAGACCGCCGACGCCGACGCCCAGTGGCGCGATGCCCGCAACGATGCCAGGCGTCAGCAACAGTTGTTCGACCAGGGCGTCGGCTCACGCTCTCAACTGGACCAGGCACTGACCCGGCTGCATACCCTGGAGGCCGCGCGCGAACAGGCCCAGAGCGCCGAGCGCCAGGCCCGCGACCAGCGTAACTATGCCGAGCTCTACAGCGATTTCGACGGGGTGATCACCGCCTGGCAGGCCGAGGTTGGCCAGGTGGTGTCCGCCGGTCAGCCGGTGGTACGCGTTGCCCGCCCGGACATTCGCGAGGCGGTGCTGGATCTCCCGGCGCCGGCCATCGACCACCTCAAGCCCGAGCAGCCGCTGACGGTGCGCATGGCGCTGGACCCGGACGTCGCGGTGACGGGGCGGGTCCGCGAGATCGAGCCCCAGGCCGATGCCACCACCCGCACCCGGCGGGTACGCCTGACCCTGGATAATCCACCCGCCGCGTTGCGCATCGGCAGCCTGGTACAGGGCGAGCTGGAAGCGCCGCCGATCGCCGGCCTACCGCTGCCGGCGAAGGCGCTACGCCGCCAGGACGGTCAGACCCTGGTCTGGGTGGTGGAGGGCAAAGGCGAGCAGGCGCGGGTGCGTCAGCGTCCGGTCGAGGTCGTACGCAAGGTCGAAGGTCTGGCGTGGATCGGCAAGGGACTGAGCGCCGGTGAGCGGGTGGTGATCGCGGGCGTCAACAGTCTCGAGGAGGGACAGCGGGTGAAGGATCAAGAGGGCGCACGGCCATGAAAGGCTTCAACCTGTCGGACTGGGCGCTACGCCACCAATCCTTCGTCTGGTACCTGATGTTCGTCGCCCTGCTGATGGGCGTCTTCTCCTATATGAAGCTGGGCCGGGAGGAAGACCCGTCCTTCGCCATCAAGACCATGGTCATCCAGACCCGCTGGCCGGGGGCGACCACCGAGGAGACCCTGCGCCAGGTCACCGAGCGGGTGGAGAAGAAGCTCGAAGAGCTGGACTCCCTCGACTACACCAAGAGCTTCACCCGGCCGGGCCAGTCGACCGTGTTCGTCTATCTGCGCGACACCACGCCGGCCAAGGCGATTCCCGACATCTGGTACCAGGTACGCAAGAAGGTCTCGGACATCCAGGGCGACTTTCCCCAGGGCATCCAGGGGCCGGCCTTCAACGACGAATTCGGCGATGTCTTCGGCAGCATCTATGCCTTCACCGGCGACGGCTTCAGCATGCGCCAGCTGCGCGACCAGGTGGAGCAGGTGCGCCGCGAGATCCGCAGCGTGCCGGGCATCGGCAAGGTGCAGCTGATCGGCGCGGAAAACGAGGTCATCTACCTGGACTTCTCCACCCGCAAACTGGCCGCCCTGGGGCTGGATCAGCGCCAGGTGATGCAGAGTCTGCAGCAGCAGAATGCGGTGACGCCCTCGGGAACCATCGAATCCGGGGCGGAGCGCATCAGCGTGCGTACCAGTGGCGAATTCCGCTCCACCGCCGATCTCGCCGCGGTCAATCTGCGCATCGACGACCGCTTCTATCGCCTCACCGATCTGGCCGACATCCGCAGCGGCTACGCCGATCCGCCCAGTTCGCTGTTTCGCTACAACGGCCAGCCGGCCATTGGCCTGGCCATCGCCATGAGCAGCGGCGGCAACATCCAGACCTTTGGCGCGGCCCTGACCGAGAAGATGCGTGAGCTGACCGGCGAGCTGCCGGTGGGCATCGGCGTGCACGTGGTCTCCAACCAGGCGCAGGTAGTGGAAAAGGCCGTGGGCGGCTTTACCCAGGCGCTGTTCGAGGCGGTCATCATCGTGCTGGTGGTGAGCTTCATCAGCCTCGGCGTGCGCGCCGGCCTGGTGGTGGCGCTGTCGATCCCCCTGACCCTGGCGCTGGTATTCGTCTTCATGGAATACAGCGGCATCACCATGCAGCGGATTTCCCTCGGCGCGCTGATTATCGCCCTGGGCCTGCTGGTGGACGACGCCATGATCACCGTGGAGATGATGGTGACCAAGCGGGAGGAGGGCGAATCGCTGCACCGCTCGGCGACCTTCGCCTACGAGTCGACCGCCTTCCCCATGCTCACCGGCACCCTGGTGACGGTGGCCGGCTTCGTGCCCATCGGCCTCAACTCCAGCAGTGCCGGCCAGTACACCTTCACCCTGTTCGCGGTGATCGCCGTGGCGCTGCTGCTGTCCTGGATCGTGGCGGTGTTCTTTTCGCCAGTGATCGGCGTGCACATCCTGCCGAAAAAGGTGAAGCAGAAGGATCACGACCAACCCGGGCGCCTGGCGCGCTGGTCCGACGGCCTGCTGCTGGGCGCCATGCGTCATCGCTGGCTGACCATCATCCTGACGGTGCTGCTGTTCGCCGCGGCGCTGTTCGCCATGAAGTTCGTGCAGAACCAGTTCTTCCCGTCCTCGGATCGTCCCGAGCTGCTGATCGACTTCAATCTGCCGCAGAATGCCTCCCTCGACGCCACGCGGGCGCAGATGGACAGATTCGAGAAGACCCTCGCCGACGATCCGGATGTCGCCCACTGGAGTTCCTATGTCGGCCAGGGCGCGGTGCGCTTCTATCTGCCGCTGGACCAGCAGTTGGAGAACCCCTTCTATGGTCAGGTCATCCTGGTGGCCAAGGACCTGGAGGCGCGCAACCGGCTCCTGCCCAAGCTCAAGCAGCGGCTGCGCCAGGACTTCGTCGGCCTGTCCGGCTACGTCCAGCCGCTGGAAATGGGCCCGCCGGTGGGGCGGCCGATCCAGTACCGCATCAGTGGCCCTGAGGTCGCCGAGGTACGTCGCCAGGCCCTGGCCCTGGCCAGCGTGCTGGGCAAGAGCCCCCAGCTGGGCGACTTCCTCTACGACTGGAACGAGCCGGCGCGGATGCTCAAGGTCGAGGTCAACCAGGACAAGGCGCGGCAGCTGGGCTTCTCCTCGCAGGACGTGGCGCAGATCCTCAACGGCGTGGTGACCGGCACCCCGGTGACCCAGGTGCGCGACGACATCTATCTGGTCAACGTCGTGGCCCGCGCCAGCGAAGCCGAGCGGCGCTCGGTGGAGACCCTGGAAAATCTGCAGATCATGACCCCCCAGGGTGTCGCGGTGCCGCTCAAGGCCTTCGCACGCATCGACTACGCCCTGGAGCAGCCGCTCGTGTGGCGGCGTGATCGCCTGCCCACCATTACCCTCAAGGCCTCGATTCTCAGCGACACCCAGGCGCCCGACTTGGTCAAGCAGCTGCAGCCGGACGTCGATGCCTTCATCGCCAAGCTGCCGCCACGCTATGACGTGGCCGTGGGCGGCACGGTGGAGGAGAGCAGCAAGGCCCAGGGTCCCATCGCCGAGGTGGTGCCGCTGATGCTGTTTCTCATGGCCACCTTCCTGATGATCCAGCTGCACAGCATCCGCAAGCTGTTCCTGGTGGCGAGCGTGGCACCCCTCGGCCTCATCGGCGTGGTGCTGGGGCTGATCCCCTTCGGCCAGCCGCTGGGCTTCGTCGCCATCCTCGGGGTACTGGCGCTGATCGGCATCATCATCCGCAACTCGGTGATCCTGGTGACCCAGATCGATGCCTTCGAGCAGGCCGGGCGCTCGCCCTGGGATGCCGTGGTGGAAGCCACCCGGCACCGGCGGCGTCCCATTCTGCTGACCGCGGCGGCCGCCAGCCTGGGCATGATTCCCATCGCCCGCGAGGTCTTCTGGGGGCCTATGGCCTATGCCATGATCGGCGGTATCGTCGCGGCGACGCTGCTCACCCTGCTGTTCCTGCCGGCGCTGTACATCGCCAGCTATCGCATTCGCGAGCCAGAGCGTCAGGGCTGATCGGGAGGCAAAAAAAACGGCCTTCTGGCGGAGGTCTCTACGGAAGACATCTGCCAGAAGGCCGCAAGGAGCTATCCAAGGAGCCGCTGCCGGAGGGAAGGATTCGCGCGGACAGAATGTCGAATCCACAGCAGCTCACCGCACCACTATCGTGCGTGTGACTTTTTCAATAAAGTGACGGCTTGACGAAACTCCATTGCGAAAAAGGCAATAATGGATATCTTCCAAGGCATGCGCATCTTCGTCCGGGTCGTGGATCTGGGTAGCCTCACGGCCGCCGCCCATACCCTCGACCTGTCCACGGCCCAGGTGTCGCGCCTATTGGCGGAACTGGAAAGCCATCTGCAGACGCGCCTGCTGCACCGCACCACCCGGCGGCTGGCGCTGACCGAAGCCGGTGAGCGCTACCTCGAACGCTGCCGGCGCATCCTGCAGGATGTCGGCGAGGCCGAAGCCGAAGCCAGCGGGGCGCATCTCAAACCTCATGGGCATCTGCGCCTGCACTCCATGACCGGCCTGGGCACCCAATTGCTGGCACCGCTGGTGTCACGCTTCTGCGCCCGCTATCCGCACGTGGAGATCGTCATGACGCTCTCGCAGAATCATCCGGCGCTGCTGGAGGATGGGCATGACATCGCCATCACCCTGGACACCGAACTGGCCGATTCGGATTTCGTCGCCCAGCGCCTGGGTGGGGTCTACAGCGTCGTCTGCGCGGCGCCCAGCTACCTGGCGCAACGCCCGGCGCCCAAGGTGCCGGCCGAGCTCGCCGAACACGACTGCCTGCGCCTGATGGATCCGAATTTTTCCGAGCGCTGGGTCTTCGCCGGTCCCGAAGGCGAACTGCAGGTGGCGCCGCGCTATGTCTTCCAGGTCAATGTGGCCGAGGCACTGGCCAGCGTGGCGCGGCAGGGCATGGGCATCTGCCTGCTACCCAGCTATATCGCGGTCAACTACCTGCGCGACGGCAGCCTGGTGCGGCTGCTGCCCAACTTCCGCCTGCGCGAGCGCACCATCCATGCGCTCTACCCCTCGCGGCGCTTTCTCGACGCCAAGATCAAGACCTGGATCGACTTCCTCAAGGAAGAACTGCCCGAGCGCCTGCAGGTGGAGAATCTGGTGCTGGAAGATCAGCGGTACTGGGCCAAGGACTAAGCCAGAGCTTGTTGCAGGTTCTGTAACAGTGATTTAGTTAGCATGCTATTTATTAGGCTGCGTTCATTGCCTAGAATGGTTCTGTACCCCGATGAACACATTCCTTTGAGGAGTTCGCCATGAAACGCCCTCTGTCCGCCCTGTTGCTGACCCTTGCCGCCCTGACCTCCGCCCAGTTCGCTGCTGCCGATGACAATCCCAGCCTTCGATACAAGCTGGTCGACCAGAATCACGCCGCCATGCAGCACTACGGCGATCAGGCCACTCCGGCCGCCAACCTGCGTCGCTGAGCCGCTCCGTTTTCGAAAGACCACCCCTCTTTGCTCCTTTGGTCTTTCTCAGCCGCACCCTCTGGGTGCGGCTTTTTTATATCTGCGGCACACTGAGTCTCTGACCTTGTCGAGGTGCTCATGACCGCCACTCCCGCTCAACGACTTGCCCGCCTGCGTGCCTTCCTGGCCGAACAGGACGCCGATGCCTGCCTGATCCCCAGCGCCGATCCCCACCTGTCCGAATACCTGCCCGAACACTGGCAGGGCCGTGCCTGGCTGTCCGGCTTCACCGGCTCGGCCGGCCTGCTGCTGGTGACCCGGCATGCCGCTGGCGTCTGGACCGACAGCCGCTACTGGGAGCAGGCCACCCAGGAGCTGGCGGGCAGCGGCATCGACCTGATGAAGCAGGTCGCCAGCCAGCCCCAGGGCCACCTGCAGTGGCTGGCCGACCAGGTGCCCGAGGGTGGCACGGTGCTGGTGGACGGCCAGGTGCTGTCCCTCGGTTCCGCCGCCGCCTTGCGCCGGGCCCTGGAGCCCAAGAGCATCCAGCTGCGCACCGACCGCGATCCGCTGGCAACGATCTGGAGCGAGCGCCCCGAGCTGCCGGTGGCGCCAATCTATGCCCACGCCGCACCTCATGCGCCCCAACCGCGCAGCGCCAAGCTTGCCCAGGTGCGCCAGGCCATGGCCGACGCTGGCACCGCCTGGCATTTCATCTCCTCCCTGGACGACATCGCCTGGCTGCTCAACCTGCGTGGCGCGGACGTGCCCTACAACCCGGTGTTCCTCGCTCATCTGCTGCTGGGTCAGGACAGCTGCCAGCTGTTCATCGACCCGGCCAAGGTGCCGGCCGAGATCCGTGCGGCCCTGGTGGCGGATGGCGTGACCCTGACCGACTATCGCCAGGCCGCCGCCGAACTGGCCCGGCTGCCGGCCGGTAGCCGCCTGCTGGTGGACCCCGCGCGGGTCACCCTGGGGCTGGTCGAGGCCGCGCCCCAGGGCGTCGAGCGGCGCGAGCAGATCAATCCTTCGACCCTGCTCAAGGCGTGCAAGACCGCCGAGGAGGCGGCCCAGGTGCGCACGGCCATGGAAGAGGATGGTGCGGCCCTGTGCGTCTTCTTCGCCCGCTTCGAAGCAGCCCTGGCCCGTGGCGAGCGGCTCACCGAGCTGACCGTGGACGAGTGGCTGACCGAGGCACGCGCGGCGCGACCCAACTTCGTTTCCCTGAGCTTCGCCACCATCGCCGGTTTCAATGCCGGTGGCGCCCTGCCGCATTACCGGGCGACCGAAGAGGCCCATGCCGAACTCCAGGGCGACGGCCTGCTGCTGATCGACAGCGGCGGCCAATACCTGGGTGGCACCACCGACATCACCCGGGTAGTGCCCATCGGTACGCCCAGCGCTGCCCAGCGCCGAGATTTCACCCTGGTGCTCAAGGGCATGCTGGCACTGTCGCGGGTGCGCTTTCCGGCCGGTGTCGCCGCGCCCATGCTCGATGCCCTGGCGCGCGAGCCGATCTGGGCCGCCGGCATCGACTACGGCCATGGTACCGGCCATGGCGTGGGCTACTTCCTGAATGTGCACGAAGGTCCCCAGACCATTTCCTTCTATGCCACGGTCACCCCGCATCACGTCTTGCGCGAGGGCATGATCACCTCCAACGAACCGGGCATCTATCGCCCCGGCCAGTGGGGCGTGCGGCTGGAGAACCTGCTGCTGTGCACCCGGGCGGAAAGTACCGAATTCGGCGACTTCCTGGCCTTCGAGACCCTGACCCTCTGCCCGCTGGATACCCGCTGCCTGGATCTCGCCCTGCTGCGTGCCGACGAGCTGGACTGGCTGGACAGCTATCACGCCGAGGTCCGCCGCCGCGTGCTGCCGCTGGTAGAGGGCGCCGCCCGCGACTGGCTGCTGGCGCGTACCGAACCCGTCGCGAGGACTGCCGCATGAGCAGCAACGCCCAGCAATTCGCCAGTGACAACTATTCCGGCATCTGCCCGGAAGCCTGGGCGGCCATGGCGGCGGCCAACGTCGGTCACGAGACCGCCTATGGCAACGACACCTGGACGGCGCGCGCCGCCGATCGCTTTCGCCAGCTGTTCGAGACCGACTGCGAGGTGTTCTTTGCCTTCAACGGCACCGCGGCCAACTCTCTGGCCCTGGCGGCGCTGTGCCAGAGCTACCACAGCGTGATCTGCTCCGACACCGCCCACGTCGAGACCGACGAATGTGGCGCGCCCGAGTTCTTTTCCAACGGCTCCAAGCTGCTGCTGGCACCGGCGTACCAGGGCAAGCTGACGCCAGGCGCCATCCAGCAGATCGCCACCAAGCGCGCCGACATCCACTTTCCCAAGCCACGCGCTGTGACCGTCACCCAGGCCACCGAGGTAGGCACCCTCTACGGCCTCAACGAACTGCAGGCGATCAGCGCCACCTGCCGCGATCTCGGCCTGCACCTGCACATGGATGGCTCACGCTTTGCCAACGCCGTGGCTGGCCTGGGCTGCACGCCGGCCGAGGTGACCTGGAAGGCTGGCGTCGACGTGCTCTGCTTTGGCGGTACCAAGAGCGGCATGGCGGTGGGGGAGGCGATCCTTTTCTTCAACCGCGACCTGGCCGAAGACTTCGAGTACCGCTGCAAACAGGCTGGCCAGCTGGCCTCCAAGATGAGATTCCTCTCCGCGCCCTGGCTGGGCGTTCTGGAGAACGACACCTGGCTGCGCCACGCCCGCCATGCCAACGCCATGGCCCGGTTGCTGGCCGAGCGGGTGCGCGACGTGCCCGGGGTGGACTTCATGTTCCCGGTGGAAGCCAACTCGGTGTTCCTGCAACTGTCCGAGCCGGCACTGGAATTCCTGCGCAGCCGCGGCTGGCGCTTCTACACCTTCATCGGCAGCGGCGGCGCCCGCTTCATGTGCTCCTGGGACACCGAAGAGGCGCGGGTACTGGAACTGGCCGCGGACATCCGCCTGGCGATGGGGGGTTAGGGCGTATCGTAGCCAGAGTGGCGATAGACCGTAGGTTGGGTTGAGACGGCTCTATCGTCGAAGCCCAACATTGTCGGCTCGCGGGGCACTGTTGGGCTTCGCTGCGCTCAACCCAACCTACGGCAGCTCGTAGGGGCGGCGGCATCGGCGGACCGCCATGGCCGCGATCACACCTGGCATAGGGTGTATCGCGGCCATGGGCCGCTCCTACGGGATTCGCTTCTCTCATCCATCGGTACCCATTCCCATGTGGAAAACGCTGCGCGGTTTTCCACGCTACGGTGTTCACCGGGGACGCCATCCCCGTCAGCCGTTACCATGGCCTCTCTCTTCACCATCCCTGGCGATCCATGGCCAAGAAGTCCGGTAAAACCCTCACTGCCGCGGTCAATCCCGGCGCCCCCACGCTCATTGACGTGGCCCGGGTCGCCGGGGTGTCGCCGATCACCGTGTCCCGGGCGCTGAATCGCCCGGAGATCGTCAGCGAAGCGGCGCGCACCAAGGTGCTGGCGGCGGTGCAGGCCACCGGCTATGTGCCCAATCTGCTGGCCGGCGGCCTGGCTTCGAACCGCAGTCGCCTGGTGGCACTGTTCGTGCCGACCATCGTCCACTCCATCTTCGCCGAGACCGTGCAGGCACTGATGGCGCGCCTGTCCCAGGCCGGCTACCAGACCCTGCTGGGCCTGACTGGCTACAGTGCCGAGCAGGAAGAACAGCTGCTGGCCGCGGTGCTGGGGCGCAAGCCCGATGGCATCGTGCTCACCGGTACCCTGCATACCGTGGCCAGTCGCCAACGCCTGGCCACGGCTGGCATTCCGGTGGTGGAGTCCTGGGACCTGGGTGAAGCGCCGCTGGACATGCAGGTGGGCTTTTCCCACGAGGCGGTGGGCCGTGCCCAGGCCGAGCACCTGCAGGCGCGTGGCTATCGCCGCTTCGCCGTGGTGTCGGTGGACGATCCGCGCGCGCTGCGCCGCTGTCGCAGTCTGGTGGCGCGCCTGGCCGAGCTGGGGTTGCCAACACCGCCGGTGGAAATCCTGCCGGCCCCTGCCCTGGTGGAGTCCGGCCGGGCCGGATTACGGCAGCTGCTCGCCCGTGGAGAAACCTTCGACGTGGTGGTGTGCAGCTCCGATACCGTCGCCCAGGGCGTGATGGCGGAAGCCGCGAGTCGCGGTCTGCGCCTGCCCGAAGACCTGGCGGTGCTGGGTTTCGGCAATCTTTCCAGCGCGGCCCAGATGCATCCGGCGCTGTCGTCGGTGAGCGTCGAGGGTGACCGCATGGGTACCCTGGCGGCGGAGGCTCTGCTGCAGCGGTTCAGCGAGGGTGGCTGCCCTCGCGAGGCCGTGCGGATCGACACCGGTTTTCACATCATCGACCGCGCGACGACCTGACCGCCGGCATTCACGTCGTTAGACGTCATACTTGTATGGTTGCGCAATCATGGCTTAGTCTTGGCCTACCGTAAGGCCTGAGACACCTTGTCGTATCTTTCTATGATTGCGCAATCATTTCTCCGGCCGTGCCTTCAATAAAAACAATCACGCAAGAGGGATCCCCATGGATGCCACAAGACCGACCCGAGTGCGCTACCTGATCCTGTTGATGCTGTTCGTGGTGACCACCATCAACTACGCCGATCGCGCCACCATCGCCATCGCCGGCTCCAGCCTGCAGAAAGACCTTGGCATCAGTGCCGTGACCCTGGGCTACATCTTCTCCGCCTTCGGCTGGGCCTATGTGGCCGGGCAGATTCCCGGCGGCTGGCTGCTGGATCGCTTCGGTTCGAAGAAGGTCTATGCCGGCAGCATCTTCTTCTGGTCCTTCTTCACCCTGCTGCAGGGCCTGGTCGGCGGCCTACCGGTGGCCTGGGCGGTGACCACCCTGTTCCTGCTGAGATTCCTGGTCGGCCTGGCCGAGGCGCCGTCCTTCCCGGGCAATGCGCGCATCGTCGCCGCCTGGTTCCCCACCGCCGAACGCGGTACCGCCTCGGCGATTTTCAACTCGGCGCAGTACTTCGCCACCGCCCTGTTCGCGCCGATCATGGGCGGCATCGTCTTCCACTTCGGCTGGGAGCATGTCTTCGTCATCATGGGTGCCCTGGGCATCCTGTTCTCCCTGGCGTGGCTGAAATACATCCACAATCCCAAGGAGCATCCGCGCATCAATGCCGCGGAGCTGGCGCACATCCGTGACAACGGCGGGCTGGTGGACATGGACAACAGCGCGCGCCAGCGGGATGGCGGGCCCAAGTGGCACTACATCGCCCAACTGCTGACCAACCGCATGATGCTGGGCGTCTACCTGGGCCAGTACTGCATCAATGCCATCACCTATTTCTTCCTGACCTGGTTCCCGGTGTACCTGGTGCAGGAGCGCGGCATGACCATCCTCAAGGCCGGCTTCATCGCCTCGCTGCCGGCGATCTGCGGCTTCATCGGCGGGGTGCTGGGCGGGGTGATCTCCGACTACCTGCTGCGCCGCGGCCATTCCCTGACCTTCGCCCGCAAGCTGCCCATCGTCTGCGGCCTGCTGCTCTCCACCACCATGATCTTCTGCAACTACGTCGATGCGGACTGGATGGTGGTCGGCTTCATGACCCTGGCCTTCTTCGGCAAGGGTATCGGCGCCCTGGGCTGGGCAGTGGTCGCGGATACTTCGCCCAAGCAGATCGCCGGGCTGTCCGGCGGCCTGTTCAACACCTTCGGCAACCTGGCCTCCATCACCACGCCCATCGTCATCGGCTACATCATCGCCGCCACCGGCTCCTTCAAGTGGGCGCTGGTCTATGTCGGCGCCAATGCCCTGGTGGCCGTGTTCAGCTACCTGTTCATCGTCGGCCGTATCCAGCGCGTCGAGCTGCGTACCGCCGACGGCGAGATCCTGGGCACGACCCAGCCTGACCCGGCCCGGGCCTGATCCCGAGCGGAGGATAAGAAGATGCAACTGATCGATCACCGTGATTCGCCGCGCTATATCAAGCTCCATCCCCAGGACAATGTCGGGGTGGTGGTCAACGAACCGGGCGTGGCCGTCGGCACCGCCTTCGGCGATGGCCTGACCACCGTCGAAGCCATCCCCCAGAGCCACAAGGTCTCCCTGGTGGACCTGGTCGAGGGCGCCGAGGTGGTGCGCTACGGCGAGGTCATCGGCTATGCCCTGCAGGACATTCCGGCCGGCAGCTGGATCACCGAGGCGCTGCTGCGCATGCCGGAGCCGCCAGCGCTGGACAACCTGCCCAAGGCCACGGCGCCCGGCCAGGTCGGCGAACCCCTGGAGGGCTATACCTTCGAGGGCTTCCGTAATCCGGACGGCAGCGTCGGCACCCGCAACATCCTGGCGGTGACCACCACCGTGCAGTGCGTGGTGGGGGTGCTGGACCACTGTGTCGAGCGGGTACGCAAGGAGCTCCTGCCGCGCTATCCCAACGTCGACGACGTAGTGCCCCTGTCCCACAGCTATGGCTGCGGCGTGGCCATCAACGCACCCGATGCGGTGATCCCGATCCGCACCCTGCACAACATCAGCCGCAATCCCAACTTCGGTGGCCAGGCGCTGGTCATCGGCCTGGGCTGCGAGAAGCTGCAGGCCAGCCAGCTGATGCCCGGTGATGATCTCACCGCTGGGCAGAACGAAGAGGAGTGGCTGTTCCGTCTGCAGGATTCGGCCAATGGCTTCACCGGCATGGTCGAGCAGATCATGGGGCTGATCGAGGCGCGCCTGGAGGTGCTCGACCAACGTCGCCGCGAGACGGTGCCGGCGTCCGAGCTGGTGGTAGGCATGCAGTGCGGCGGCAGCGACGCCTTCTCCGGCATCACGGCCAACCCGGCCCTGGGCGTGGCGGCCGATCTGCTGGTGCGGGCCGGTGCCACCGTAATGTTTTCCGAGAATACCGAGGTACGCGACGGCATCCACCTGCTGACCCCGCGCGCCGCCACCCCCGAGGTGGCCGATGCCCTGATCCGCGAGATGGACTGGTACGACCGCTATCTGGAGCGGGGCATGGCCGATCGCAGTGCCAATACCACCCCTGGCAACAAGAAGGGCGGGCTGAACAACATTGTCGAAAAGGCCATGGGGTCGATCGCCAAGTCGGGCACCAGCCCCATCGCCGGGGTCATCGCTCCGGGCGAGAAGATCAGAGGCAAGGGCCTGTACTTCGCCGCCACCCCGGCCAGCGACTTCATCTGTGGCACCCTGCAATTGGCGGCCGGCATGAACCTGCACATCTTCACCACCGGTCGCGGCACCCCCTATGGCCTGTCCATGGTGCCGGTGATCAAGGTCTCGACCCGCACCCAGCTGGCCGAGCGCTGGCCGGACCTGATCGACATCGATGCCGGGCGGGTGGTGAGTGGACGGTTGTCGCTGGAGGAGATGGGCTGGGAGATCTTCCAGTGCTACCTGGACGTGGCCAGCGGTCGCCGCCAGACCTGGGCCGAGCGCCATCGCCTGCATAACGACCTGGCGCTGTTCAATCCGGCCCCGGTGACCTGATAGGAGCGGTAATAAAAAAGGCCGATCCCCTTGGGATCGGCCTTTTTTTATGCGGTGACTTCACGTCGGTTCGGTAGCGGCAACGTGATCGTCGCAGCGCCCCTAGTCGCCCAGGGTTCGACCGCTGACTGGCCGCAGGTGCTGCTGGCCGTCGTCTTCCGGATCGCGCATCAGCACGTAGCCGAGGATGATGCCGACGAAAAGGTTGCCGACGCCGATATCGAACAGGTCGGTGGTCCAGCCGATCAGGCAGAGGCAGAAGGCAATGGCCAGCAGGGTGTGGCTCAAGCGGTCAGGGTTGGTGTGCAGGCGGATGAATACCGGCAACTGCATGGCATAACCGAGGATGCCGACGACACCGAACACGCACCAGAGATAGACCACGCTGCTGTCACTGGTGACGAACAGATCGATCCCCGGAATCGGAAAGGCGGCCATGGAGCTGCCGAACAGGCCGAAGCCGGCGCCTTCCAGGGTCCAGCCATGGCGCGTCATCTCCGCCACCACATTGGGCCAGGTGTTGACCAGGCGATCATAGAAGGACGCCAGACCGCTGTCGCTCATCACCACCAGCGGATCGAAGTCGCGCACCAGGCTCAGCACCGGCAGCAGCATGCCGCCAAGCACGGCGAGCAGGATCAGGATGTAGGTCGGCCACTGGAAGCGGCGGGTCATCATCAGCGCCAGGGTGAAGGCGAAGGCCGCCGCCGGCGCCTTGCTGGTGGTGAGCAGGATGCCGAAGAAGCCGATCAGGGCGACGACCAGCCAGAGCGTCTTGGAGCGGGCGAATTGCGCCAGGAACAGACAATAGACCGCGATCAGCGCGGCCAGCACGTTGGATACCCGGGCGAAGCCGGCGATGCGGTCCTCTTCGCCGGCGACCCACTGGGTATTGCCCGCGATGTCGTTGCCGCCCAGGTTGTAGCTGTAGCCTTTCCAGGGAACCGAGGTGAACTTGTCCAGGGCGATACCGATCAGGCAGGCGATCAGCAGCACGAACATGGCCCGGCCCAGCAGCTTGCGCTGCTTGAGCAGTTCGCGGCCGCAGACCAGACCGAACAGCAGCGGGCTGTAGACGAACAGCGAGAACAGCACGTTGTTGAGGGTCCCGCCATGCAGCAGGGCGAGGGCGGCGTAGGCTAGGCCGGCGAACAGGCCCACCCAGATGACCCTGGGCAGCTTGACCGTCGCCACTTGCAGGGCGAACAGTGCCAGGCAGGCGATCTTGGGCAGATAGACCAGCGCCGAGGCGCCGACCATGTCCAGCGCATAGCGCAGAAAGCCGGAAAAGGTCTCGACGACCAGCAGGCTGATGGCAGTCCACACCATGAGGGTGGAATAGCGCCATTCGAGCACGCGCTGGAAGGGGGAGGGGGTGGCGGTTGCAACCGACATGATGATCATCCCTGTCTTGATGCCGATGGCGTAATGGGCCACCAGTCCTGACGTAAAAGCGAGGCCCGCCAGGGCACGCCACCTTGGCGTTACCGACGGACTGCAGAAGCAAAGGCGCAAAGGCGGGCACGCTACCGCCAGCGACCGTCGAGAACGGGCACGGCAGCAGCGCGAGACGTAAGCCGAAGGGATGATAGCGGAGGGCTTGCAGCGCCTGTCAAACGGCGCCGGGCCGACCGGAAATCCTCAACGCGGATATCAGAAGCAGGCCACAAAAAGCCCGCTATTTGACCATCCGCCAGGTCAGCGGATAGCGGTAGTCGCGGCCCTGATTGGCCTTGATGCCGGCGATCACCGTCAGCACGAAGGCCACGCAGGCCACCAGCAGCATCAGCGGAAAGCCGATCAGCACCCACACCAGCAGCCAGCAGATCATGTGCAGCAGGGTGACGGTGAGCTGGAAGTTCAGCGCCTCCTTGCCCTGGCGGTCGATGAAGGGGTCGTCCTCGCGCTTGAACTGCCAGACCACCAGCGGGCCTATGACGTTGCCGATGAAGGGCACGACGAAGCCCAGGAAGGCGGCGTAGTGACAGAGCATGGCCCAGCGCCGGGCTTCGGCGCTGGGGGCGGGGACGAGATCGTGCATGAGGGCTTCCTTACTCGCCGCGCAGGGCGGCTTGCTGGATCTCGAACAGGTCACGCAGGCCACCCTGGGCCAGCTCGAGCATGGCGTTGAGTTCGGCTGGTTGGAAGGGCGCGCCTTCGGCAGTGCCCTGGACTTCGATGAAGCCACCGGCATCGGTCATGATCACGTTGAGATCGGTCTCGGCGGCGGAGTCTTCCAGGTAGTCCAGGTCGAGTACCGGGGTGCCCTGGTAGATGCCCACGGAGATGGCGGCCACCATCTGCTTGAGCGGATTGCCCTTGAGATTGCCGCGGCGCTTGAGCGCGCCCAGGGCATCGACCAGGGCGACGCAGGCACCGGTCACCGAGGCGGTACGGGTACCGCCATCGGCCTGGATCACGTCGCAGTCGATGTAGATGGTGTTCTCGCCCAGCTTGGACAGGTCCACGGCGGCGCGCAGCGAACGGCCGATCAGACGCTGGATTTCCAGGGTGCGACCACCCTGCTTGCCCTTGGCGGCTTCACGCTGGTTCCGCTCGCCGGTGGCGCGGGGCAGCATGCCGTATTCGGCGGTGAGCCAGCCCTGGCCCTTGCCCTTGAGAAAGCGCGGCACCCCGGCTTCGACGCTGGCGGTGCAGATCACCTTGGTGTCGCCGAATTCCACCAGGACCGAACCCTCGGCGTGCTTGGTGTATTGACGGGTGATGCGGATGGGGCGCAGCTGATCGGCGGCGCGGCCACTGGGACGCTTCATTGCGGGCTTCCTGTAAGGCATGGGTATCAGGTCCATAGTATAGGGAGCGTCCGGCTCATGCGACACGGATGCGTTGGGTCGCTCCGATCAGGTGCGCTAGAATCGTGCGTTTTACGTGCGTGGAAGGTCCGGATCGTTCCGGATCCCGCGCATCGCCAGACGAGGATCCTGCCATGGTGCACAGCATGACGGCGTTCGCCCGGGTCGAGCAGCCGGGGCCCCAGGGCACCCTGAGCTGGGAGCTGCGCTCGGTCAATCACCGTTACCTGGAGCCGCACCTGCGGCTGCCCGAGACCTTTCGCGACCTCGAATCCGGGGTGCGCGAGGCGCTGCGGCGCCGTCTGTCGCGGGGCAAGGTGGAATGCGTGCTGCGCGAGGCGCGCGACGAGAGCGCGGCCCTGCGTGTCGATGCTCGCCGGGCGGCGCAGCTGGTGGCGGCCGCCGAGGACGTCGCGGCGCTGATCGCCCGCCCCGCCAAGCTCGATCCCCTGGCCGTACTGGCCTGGCCGGGCGTGCTGGCGGGTGCCGAGGTGGATGGCGCCGAGCTCAAGGCCCAGACCCTGGCGCTGTTCGAGACGGCGCTGGATGAATTGCTCGAAGGTCGGCTCCGCGAGGGCCATGAACTGGGCCGGCTGATCGAAGAGCGGCTGGTTCAGCTGCTGGCGGAGGTGGCGACGCTCAGGGCACTGCTGCCCGAACTGCTGGCCCTGCAGCGGCGGCGTATCCTCGAGCGCTGCGCCGAGGCAGGCGTCGAGTTCGAGCCGGCGCGACTGGAGCAGGAACTGGTGCTGCTGGCGCAAAAGAGTGACGTGGCCGAGGAGCTGGACCGCCTGGAGACCCATGTGGCCGAGGTGCGACGGGTCCTGGCCGGCAGTGGCGCGGCCGGGCGGCGCCTGGACTTCCTCATGCAGGAACTCAATCGCGAGGCCAACACCCTGGGCTCGAAGGCCATCGACGCCCGTGCCTCCCAGGCGGCCATCAATCTCAAGGTGCTCATCGAACAGATGCGTGAGCAAGTGCAGAACATTGAATAGGCGGACCTCCATGACAGCCCTTCCCGGCACCCTCTACATCGTTTCCGCGCCCTCCGGTGCTGGCAAGACCAGCCTGGTCAAGGCCCTGCTGGACGCCCTGCCCGACATTCGCTTGTCGGTCTCCCACACCACCCGCGCCATGCGCCCGGGTGAGGCGGACGGCGTGAACTATCACTTCGTTGACTGCGCGACCTTTACCAACCTGCTCGAACACGGCGATTTCCTCGAACACGCCGAGGTGTTCGGCAACTATTACGGCACTTCCCAGGCCGCGCTGGAGCGCGACCTCGCCGAAGGCCACGACCTGATCCTGGAAATCGATTGGCAGGGCGCCGAGCAGGTACGTCGCAAGCTGCCCCACGCCCAGTCGATCTTTATCCTGCCGCCCAGCCAGGCCGCCTTGCGCCAGCGCCTGGACAATCGTGGCCAGGACAGCGCCGAGGTCATCGAGCGCCGTATGCGCGAGGCGGTGAGCGAGATGAGTCACTATGTCGAGTACGACTACCTGATCATCAACGACGACTTCGCCAGCGCCCTGGAGGATCTCAAGTCGATCTTCCGCACCCGCCAGCTGCGCCTGGATCGCCAACAGCGCCGCCACGACGACCTGCTGGTGGATCTGCTGGGCTGATGCCCGTCCCTCGACCCGCGCCATCAACGCGGGTCGCCTTGTTTCCCGTTACCCCGCCTGTGTCTGCAGTACCCTTTGCAAAGGGTCTAGAAATATTTTGTTACATCTGTGTCCGGCGATTTGGACCCTGATCGGTGCATGTCGATTTTTTGGCATCCAATTGATTCATCTTATTTTATATGCAGGTTTTCCGTCGTTAGTGGATTAACTTCGCTGCCTATAAAGTATCTCCCAGGGTTTTATATGGCTTTATAAAGCGCTGTTGCGTGAAGGTAGTTAGTCCGGCGTAACTATGGCGATTAACCCGTCATAATCTTTTCTATTTGTTTTAAAAAAGTGCAGCTAGCCTTGTTAGTGGCACTGCATCGAAACTGCTTTCATGAATGAAGGCATTTCGATATTGCCAGCATCTGGTCGAATGACATGCGATGTTTTGAAGCGTGAACAGGGTTCGCGGGGGCAGCCTTGTGATAAGGGACTCACCTGTCCGTCATTTCTGTAAAGGCTTCTAAGTCGAGTGTTTGGAGGATCTATTCGGTATCCATGCCAAAGAAGTGCTGTTCTCACGCTAATGCAATAAAGGGAGATTTCGACATGAAGTTGAAAGTTATGGCAGCTCTACTGTTGTCCGCCGCACTGGGGTCCACGGTTCAGGCCGCGGAGTCTGGGAATAGCGATCCTTACTTGCGATTGAAGGTGTTGGGTAATGAAGGCTTCGTGCTGAAAAGATTGAGGGTGGCAGATACCAAGATCGTCTCAGGTGGTGAATATGACTGCCTGGTAGTTGGCCCTAACGTGGTTGTCGATGACAACATCAAGAAGGAGATCAACAACGCCCTCGATCAAGGTAAGCGGGTACTTTTTGACAACCAGCCTGGACAGCAGGTCGCCACCGAGAACGCGGCCAAGGCACTCGGCATGAGCGTTGAGGCGGACGCCCTGATGGTGCACAAGCCCAAGGATGCGACGGGGCTGCTGATGACCCCCGTCGATCGTCCGCGGCAGTCCGATGCGCTGTCCGAAAGCAAAGTCGCCAGCAACAAGAAGCAGGAAACGGAAAACACCATCGAAAATGTCTTTGGTATCTAAGGAGTGGAAGCCATGAACACCTTCGTGAAATCGACTCTGGGCGGTGCGCTCGGCTTCGTGCTTTCGACCGGGCTGGTCCAGGCTGGCGAATGCTTCACCGATCACACGGAACCGGCGATGCTAGGCGATGGCTCTCGCGCCTTCGCTACCCAGCAGGCACGCAACAAGTGGGAAGACTGGATCTGGCGCGGACCGCTCTTCGTGTGTTCGAGCAGAGGCACCGTCGACTGTACCTACGCCTGGGGCGAGACCAAGACATCCAGTTATGGCTGGTCGGTAGGGGTCAAGATCAACCCGGACAAGCTGCCCTTCGTCGGCAAATACCTCACCATTCTCGGTGTCGATGGCAGCTACAAACAGGATCGCTCGATGAGCACCTCCTTTACCTGGAGTGTCAGGGTGCAACCGGGTTATCGCGTGCAGCCGATTCAGGTGATCGAGCGCCGTTGGAAGAGTGGCCAATTCCGCGGTGCCTGGGTACAGAATGGCAGCTGTTCGGTAGGCGTAGGCCAACCGGCAGGCCGTCACTGGTACGAGTGGGATTCCAAGCGGGTGATCGGCAATTGGAGCGGCAACCTGGAGGTCAGCCGTTACGCCACCTACCACGTCTACCGCTAGGCGGAGGCTGGGTACCGACCGGGTCGTTGCGACCCGGTCAGTTTGCGATCAGAGCTTGATCCAGGTCGCCTTGAGCTCGGTGTACTTGTCGAAGGCGTGCAGGGACTTGTCGCGGCCATTGCCGGACTGCTTGAAGCCGCCGAAGGGCGCGGTCATGTCGCCGCCGTCGTACTGGTTGACCCAGACACTGCCGGCGCGCAGGGCGCGGGCGGTCTTGTGCGCCTTGGAGATGTCGCGGGTCCAGACCGCGGCGGCCAGGCCGTATTGGGTGTCGTTGGCGATCTGCACGGCTTCCTCGGCGGTATCGAAGGTGATCACCGAGAGTACCGGGCCGAAGATCTCTTCACGGGCGATCTTCATGGCGTTGCTCACGCCGTCGAAGATGGTCGGCTCGACATAGACGCCGCCGGTCTCTTCCAGGGTGCGCTTGCCACCGGCCACCAGGGTGGCGCCTTCGGCATGGCCGGCTTCGATGTAGCGCAGCACGGTTTCCAGCTGGGTGGTGTCCACCAGGGCGCCGACGTTGGTGTCCGGATCCAGGGCGTGGCCGGGCTTCCAGCCCTTGAGGGCCTCGATCACCAGCGGCAGGAATTCTTCCTTGATGGAGCGCTCCACCAGCAGGCGCGAGCCAGCGGTGCAGACCTCACCCTGGTTGAAGGCGATGCCGCTGGCGGCGGCCGCGGCGGCGTCCTTGAGGTCGGGGGCATCGGCGAAGACGATGTTGGGGCTCTTGCCACCGGCCTCCAGCCAGACCCGCTTCATGTTGGATTCGCCGGAATAGGCCAGCAGTTGCTTGGCGACCCGGGTGGAGCCGGTGAAGACGATGGTGTCGACGTCCGGATGCAGGCCCAGGGCCTTGCCGACCTGGTGGCCGTAGCCCGGCAACACGTTGAACACCCCGGCCGGGATGCCGGCCTGCTGCGCCAGCTGGGCGACGCGGATGGCGGTCAGCGGCGATTTCTCCGAGGGCTTGAGCACCACCGAGTTGCCGGTGGCCAGCGCCGGGCCGAGTTTCCAGCAGGCCATCATCAGCGGGAAGTTCCAGGGCACCACGGCGGCGACCACGCCCACGGCTTCGCGGGTGACCAGACCGAGCTGATCGTGGGGGGTGGGAGCGACCTCGTCGTAGAGCTTGTCGATGGCCTCGGCGCTCCAACGAATGGCGTTGGCCGAGGCGGGCACATCGATCTTCAGGGAGTCGGCGATGGGCTTGCCCATGTCCAGGGTTTCCAGCAGCGCCAGCTCTTCGGCATTGGCCAGCAGCAGATCGGCGAAGCGGATCAGCACACGCTTGCGCTGGGCGGGTGCCAGGTGCGCCCAGGTGCCTTTCTGGAAGGCGGCGCGGGCGGCGGCCACGGCCAGGTCGGCGTCGGCGGCGTCACAGCTGGCGACCTTGGCGAGGAAGCGCCCATCCACCGGGCTCAGGCAATCGAAGGTGGCGCCGGAGGCGGCGTCGACATAGGCGCCGTCGATGAAGGCGCGACCTTCCAGGGTGAGACCTTGGAAGCGCTGCTCCCACTCGGCGCGGCTGGGCAAGCTCATGGGTGACTCCTCGCTAATGGCGGTGAGCAGCCACCCTAAACCGGCCCGGAAGGGTTATCAATATATTTGACAGTTGGCCGGCTGGAGCGTCGAAACGTGCGTTTTATCGAACGCTGCGCTGCCGCTGACGACTCAAGGTCAAGGCTGGGCGGGCGGTCGCCAGGGCGACACGGCGCTGCCGCGGCTGGAAGCACTGGCGAGTGAGCGGCGATTCGACGGTCGCGTCCAGGTCATCGAGCCAGCCATCGACGGCATCTTCCAAGGCTGCGACGGTGAGCTGCCCCAGCACCTGGTGGGCGATGAGATTGCCCAGGCTGGGGGCGGCCGGCGCGCGGGCAGCGCCCCACCAGGCGGCGAAACGCTCCTGGATGCCTTCGAGCAGGCGGTGGACGCGGTAGGCCGCGGCCAGCAGCGCCAGGCTGGCCGAGGGCGCCTGGGCCAGGGCGGCCGGGGCGAAACCGGCCAGGGCACGTTCGAGGACCCCGGCCAGCGGTGCTTCGAAGGCTACTGCCCGCGCCTGCAGCAGCAGGGCTTCGAGGGCGTCGGGCACCTTGTCGACATAGGCACTGGCGAAGCGCTCCAGGGCCGCGCCGCGGGTGGCATCGGCGCTGGCCGTGCGCGCCGCCTGGTCGGCGAAGGTGCGGCTGGCCTCGCCACTGTCCCGAGCACGCACCTGGGTGGTCTGGATCACGAGGCGCAAGGCGGCGGTATTCATGGCAGGGTCCTGCAGGGGTGAGCTGTGTTGGACGCCTCCAGGGTTAGCGGGTCACACCGTTCGTCCGGTGCCAGCGGCCATCAATGCCGCAGCATGAAGGTGTCGTATTCCAGGTCGTCCAGTACCCGATCCAGCCGGTGCAGGCCGAGCAGCACGCAGCAGGCCAGGGAGACGGTGAAACCGTAGCCGAAGAAGCTCGGGCCCAGTTCGATGCTGAGCAGGGTCAGCGCCAGGTTGAGACCCAGGAAGAGGGTGCAGAGCATCAGCACGGTGTCGCGCCGGTCCAGGTAGAAGAAGACGTTGAGCAGCGCCATGAACACCACCTGGATGCTCACGCCCACCACGTCGATGTAGAACAACGGCAGGTAGTAGTGCGACATGCCGAGCCAGGCCAGCAGCTGCGGCGCCAGCAGGAACACCAGCACCAGGGTCAGGCCCTGGACCTTGCAGATCTCCAGCAGGCCCTGGCGGATGGCCAGGATCATTTGCTCCTTGAGCTGGCTGATGTGCTGCAGGGTCTCGCCGCCGCGCACCGCGTTGAATACCCGCTCGTACCATTCGGCGAAATCGGTCTCGATGCGTACCAGGAACACCGCCATGCCGGGGATGATGGCGAGGTAGGCGAGAAAGATCGGCAGGTCGTAGAGGATGGAGGCGCGCAGGGGGCCGATGACGGCATCGGAGGTCAGCGGATTGAACCAGAAGATGAATTTGTCGACCCAGATGCCCAGGTTGTAGAACAGCCCGGTCGCCAGGAGGCTGAGGAAGATCTGCTTGCGGTCGAGGAAGTCGAAGGCCACCAGGCGATCAGCCGGGTACTCGCGGATGATGTCGTAGAGAAACATGAACAGCAGGGCGGCGTGGCCCAGCAGCAGCGCCATCAAGAGGCCGTCCATGCCCAGGAAGCGCAGCACGAAGGCGGCGGCGATCATGATGGCGTAACCCAGGGTCATCACCACCAGGATGCGGTTGTAGGCCTTCATCCCGGACAGGAAGATGATCACCAGCCAGAGGTCGCAGAGGGTAACGAAGTTGGCCAGCACCAGCAGCCGGTAGGCGAAGGGCTGGTCGAACAGGGTGGCCAGCAGCACGAAGCCCAGGCCGCCAGCGACCAGGGTCACCAGCAGCAGGATGCCCACCAGGTTGGGCAGGATGCTGGTCTGCTTCTCCTCGAACAGCCGGTCCGAGACGAAGCGGGTGAAATACAGCTGCAGGCCGCCCGTCAGGATCAGCGAGCTGGCCATGAGGTAGGTCACGGTGACCAGGAACTGGCGGATCAGCACGCTGGGGGTGACGATGCCGGTGGCCAGCACGCCGATCAGCATGACGCTGATGATCGACAGCACCCAGGGGCCGGAACTGATCAGGCCGGCATACACATAGGCGCGCAGGGTGGCGGTGTAGGAGTCGCGCGCGAGGATCTTGCGCAGTTCGAAGCCGATGCCGGCCATGTCAGAGGCTCCTCCCGATGGCGTCCTGGTAGAGCTCGCGATAGCGTTCCAGCATCAGCGGCTCGGTGTAGTAGCGATTGACCCGGGCCAGGCCCGTGCGCTGGGCAGCCTGCCAGCGACCGGGGTTACGCAGCAGGGCGAGGATGGCACGGGCGGTGGCCTGGGGATCGGCGATGGCGACCACGCTGCCACCGGTGCCCAGGGCCCGGTCCTCGGGAATCGAGCCTTCGATCAGCTCACGGCAGGAACCCACGTCGCTGCTCACCACCGGCACGCCAGCCGCCCAGCCTTCGAGGATCACCAGTGGCTGGGCCTCGCTGATGGAGGTCAGCACCATGAGGCCGAGCTTGGGCAGGATGTCGCCGATCTTCTGGAAGCCGAGGAATTTCACCTTGCCCTCCAGGCCCAGGCTGGTGACCAGGCTGTGGCATTCGGCGGCGTATTCCTCGTCTTCGTCTTCCGGGCCGACCACCCAGGCCTCGGCCTCGGGCATGGCACTGATCACCCCGCGCATGGCGCGGATGAAGGTCTTGACGTCCTTGATAGGCACCACCCGGCCCAGCAGCCCGACCACCGGCGGTACGCCCTCGGGGCGCCGCTCCAGGGCGTCCTGCCATTGGGTGAGGCTGATGCCATTGGGGATCACCCGGCAGCGCGTGGGATCGGCGCCGTCCTGGATCTGCCGGCGGCGGTTGCCGTCGTAGAGCGAGATGATCGGATCGGCCGCCTTGTAGGTGAGCAGGCCGATACGCTCGAAGAAACGGATCCACAGTCGGCGGATGTAGCTGACATCCACGTCCAGCCCGGTGCGCAGGGCTTCGTCCGGCCCTTCGGCGATCCACTTGGCCTGGGCCAGGTCGATCTTGCGCTCCTTGGTGTAGATGCCGTGTTCGCTGAGCAGGAAGTTGCAGCCCCAGCGGCGTTGCAGGATGGCGCCGAGCATGCCGGCATAGCCGGTGGAAATGGAGTGGATCATCCGTGGCCGGGGCAGGCGGCGCGCGGCTTCGGCCAGCATCAGCAGGGGCGCCTGCATGGCGCGCAGGGTCCAGAGGTAGTCGACGAAGGAGGGGTCGGTGCAATAGCGTTCGTAGCCCTCGGTGATGGCTTCCCAGCTGGCGCGGCTGTACATGAAGTCGTCCAGGGTCACGCTGCCCTGGGCGAAGGCGTCCACCAGGGCATCGCCCTGGGCGGCGCTGGGCTCGTCGGGGTGGTGCAGGAAGGCGTGCAGATCGCGCAGCAGTTGCACCGGCGCCTGGCGCCGCGGGCTGATGGGCGCGCCCTTGGGCACCCAGGAGCCGGCCAGGAAGTGCTCCTCGATATGCACCACGTTGGGCGGAATGGCGTAGTGGCGCTTCTCGTAGTTCTCGCGCTGGCCGCCGATGAAGAACACCGAGAAGGTCAGCTCCGGCAGGCCAAGGATCAACTGGTTGACCCAGCTCGACACCCCGCCGCGGACATAGGGCCAGGTGCCCTCCAGCAGCAGGCAGACATCGGGCGTGACGGTCGCGGCGGGGGCGTCTTTCATAACCAGTACTTCACCAGCGCGGCGAACGGCGGCCGCTTCTTCAGATCTGCCGGCAGGCTGTCGAGCAGCGCCGGGATGACCGCGTAATCGCGGCGCAAAAAGGCGATTTCGGCGCGGAAGGGCGCTAGCTGGGCGGTCGGTACCCCAGCCGCCTCGGCCGCCTGGAAGAATTCCAGGGCGCGCTCGGGCTCGCCCTGCTCCAGGGCGATGCGGCCGGCCAGGATGCGCAGTTCTTCGTTTTCTTCACCGGCCAGGGCCAGCTCGATGTGCTCGCGCGCCTGACCCAGCACGTGGCGCAGGACGCTGCCCTGGGCCAGGCCCAGATAGGCCAGCTCCCAGTAGCCACGGGCAAGGGTGCCGTGCAGCGCCGGCTGGCGCTCGGCGGGGGTCGTGGCCAGTTCGCCGAGTTGGGTCTCGATGCGCTGGTTGATCTGGCTTTCCTGCTGGTCGAGCATCGAATAGGCGAGCAGCCGCACGTCGTCGGCTGGATCGCGCAGGGCCAGCTTGAGAATGGGGATGGCATCGCGTCCGGGCATGCGGCGGGTGGCGAAGAGGGCGGTGAGGCGTTTGTCGGTACTGGGCGCATGACGCAGGACGTCCTGCAGACCGCCGTCGCTGAACAGCATCTCCTCGCGTCGCTCCAGCGGGCGGAACGGCAGATTGGGCACGCTGCGCGCCTCCCAGGCGATCTCGCGATGCTTGCGCGGCAGATAGAGCGCCGGGAAGACCGCGGCGATCACCCCGGCCGCGCCCAGCAGCGGAATGAAGAAGGCCAGGGCGAAGAGAAACAGCGGACTCCAGGGCAGCGGTCGCTGGTAGCGCTTGGGCAGCAGCAGCCAGGCGCCGCCTGCCAGCAGGGCGCTGCCGGCGGCATGGGCGGTGGCGAAGGCCAGGGCGGCCGCCGCCACCGGCAGGTTGGCGAACAGCAGCGCCCAGCTGCTGGCCTCGAAGGCGAAGGCGCCGCTAAACAGCCACTTGCTGTTCATGCAGACCACACTCGTTGAACAGGAAGACGCGCAACTCCTGGGCGCGGGTCTTGGGCAGCAGCTCGTGTTCATGGCTGCGCACGCCCAGGCTTTCCAGGGTGCTGTCCTGACCATGGCGCTCGGCCAGCAGCTGGCGCAGGCGGCGGCGATAGCCTTCCAGGCCATCGGAGGAGGTCAGCGGCAGGAGCACCAGCAGGCAGGGGTGGCCAGCCTGGTTGGTCAGGCGCAGCTGCAGGTCGAGGCCGCGGCGGCTGCCTTCCAGCAGCGCCAGGGCACGCTCGCCACCGTCGGCCTCGGTCATCTCGAAGCAGAACAGGCAGGCGGGCAGGGCGTGCTGCTGGGCATCGCGCAGCGAGCGCTTGAGGTGCTGGGAGAACTGCTGGGCGTCATCGTCGGCCAGGGCCAGCGCCTGGGGATCGCTGCCCAGCAGGTCGGCGATGTGACCGGCGAGGATGGTCAGCAGATTGAGGGTGCGCTCGTTGAAGGAAAAGAACGGCATCTGCTCGATGGCCAGCACCGCCAGCAGCCGCTCCTCGGTATCCAGCAGCGGCACGCAGGCCTGCAGCGCCGAATGCTGGGTCTCGCCGCGTTCCAGCAGCGCCTGGCGGATGCTCAGGGTCTCGCCGCGCTCCAGGGTCAGGCGCACCAGCAGGTCGTCGGGATCGATGCCGGGCATCTCGCCCTGGCTGGCGAGGGCGCGGCGATCCACTCGGCCGTTGCCGTCGACCCGATAGAGCCCGGCTACCCGCAACGAACCGTACTGGGCCAGCAGGCCGACGATGGGCTCGGCCAGGGCCTGCAGCGCATCCTGCTCGCGCGGCACCTCGCGCAGCTGGCGACGCAGGTCCAGCAGGGAGCTGCGCAGGCTGAGGTCGTTGCCGGCGACGCGTTGCTCCAGGCGATCATGGGAGATGCGTAAGAGGTGGTGGGCGCGGGTGAATTCGTCCAGGCGCAGCTGGCGATAGTCGTTGGCCAGGTCCAGGCGCTCCAGGCGGCGGTCCCAGAGATCGCGGAATTCGCCTACCAGCATGGCACTGAGCAGCACGCCGACGATAAAGGACGGTGGAATCTCTTCGTAGGCCGGATAGCCCTGGCGGTGCAGGTAGAGCAGCGCCACCACCAGGAGGCTGGCACTCACCAGGCCGCGCATGAAGCCATAGCGCACCCCCATGAGGATGGGCGCGAACACCACCCAGGGAAAGGCCAGGCCGACCATCAAGGGGTCTTCCGGCACCAGCCAGAAGCCCAGGCCCAGGGCGGCCGCCGTGACCAGCAGGGTTTCCAGCCAGGACAGGCGGCCACTGGCGCGAGGCGCCAGGGTGTAGTCCTTGTGGACGGATTGCAGGGCCATCAGCGCAACTGCAGCTCTTGCGCGGTGCCGCGCAGGACCTTCTGCGCGGTGGCCGCCAGGCTCTCGCGCGACCAGCCGGAGCGCGCGCCGCTGTTGCTCCAGACCACCCGGCCGCTGGCCGGCTCGACCACCTGGAGGGTCACGCCCACTGCCGGTTCGCCGTCCAGGCCGTTCTTGTACTGCCACTCGTCCACGCTGCCAGTGAGCACGTATTGCAGATTCTGCTGGCGAGCCCAGTCCAGGGCTGCGCGCTGGCGCGCCTTCTCGTCATCGGTGGGATTGCCACCCTGACTGTCGTCGTAGACCTGCGGGCGGATGCCACGCTCGCCGAGCACGCTGACCAGGATCTGTGCCGCGCGATCGCCGGCCATGGGCGCCTGGGCGTAGTTGGCCAGCGGCACCAGGCCCCAGCGCGCATCCTTGGGCAGGGCCTCGCCACTGGGGCGGGTAAAGCTCGAGCAGCCGGCCAGTAGCACGGTGGCGACACTGGCGGCGAGCAGACGCGTGATGTTCATGAGGTCTCTCCCTTGAAACGACCTAGCGGCCGATTCGATTGCTGTATTGAATGCCCAGGGTGCTGCCGGCCTGACCGCCACTGCCTTGGGGCGCGGACTGGTAGCCGGCGGTGAACGCCAGTTCGTCGTCGCCGAGCACTGCCATGCCCAGGCCGACATTCAAACCGTAGTTGAATTCGCGCTCGGTCCACTGCCAGCCGACCAGGGTATCCACCAGCCAGCTGTACTGGGGATGGGTGCGGTTGAGCGAACCGGGAATACCGCGCCGCCAGCTGCTGCCGACATAGAGCTGACCATAGCGATCCTGCAGCAGCTGGGTGCCGCCCAGCGCCTCCAGGTCGGCCACGGTGATCTCGCCGTTCTCGCCGCTGCCGGCCAGGGGCTGCAGGTAGCGGGTGACGCTGGCGGGCAGGGTGCTGCGCGCCTTGTTTTGCTGGTAGGTGATGCCGCTCCGCACCTGCCAGGTAGGGCCTTCGAAGAAGATCATATGGCTCAGCTCTAGGTTGAAGGCGAAGCCACTGCCCAGGGCATCGCCATCGCGACTGGAATAGCGGTTGTGCGCCGCCCGCCAGCTCAGCTGGTCCCGCGGCGTGAGGTTGTGGCGGCCGGCCAGGCTGACGCTGTCGCGCCGGCCCAGGGCGCGCAGATAGCCGCTCTCGTCGGGTTGCCGGTGCCAGTCCAGCGCCGCCTCGATCTCGGTGTTGCCATCGATACGCCAGGTGCGGGCGACGCCCACGCCCAGGCGATTGCTGTCGGCACGCTGGCTGGCGTCCACGGTGGTCTCCAGGCCGCCATCGGACAGGTCTTTCAGCACCTTGAGCAGCATCTGGTGCTCGTTGCCCAGGGCGTCGGACTTGAGGCCATTGCCCTCCAGGCGATTCTGCTTGAGCTGGACATCGGCATAGACGTCATCGGCGAGGCGGCGGGCCGCGCGTACCTCGGAGCCCTGTTCGACGAGACCGCCATAGTCGCGCCGTTCCCAGCCGGCCTGGACCCCATTGGGGGTGCGCTCGGCCTGTTCGGTAGCCTGGCGCAGCAGCTGCCGCTGGATGACCTCAGGCGGCTCGTCGCCGGCGGCCGTCAGCGCCGCCGCCTGGGCATCGCCAGCGTGGCCGAGACGCTGCAGCACCTCGACGCGTTGCGCCGGATCCAGATCACCCGCCGCCAGCAATTTTTCCAGCTCGCCACGATTCTGCCGGCGCAGCACCTCTTGCAGCTGCTCGTACTGACGGACCTTCAGGCCACGGCTCTTGGCCCAGGCCAGCCATTCGCCCTTGAGGCCGTCGTCGTTGTTCTGGCTGAGGGCGTCGAGCCACTGGTCGAACCACAGCTGCAGCATGCTCGGCGAGCCGTCCTGCCAGGCGCGCGCCTGGGCCAGGGCCGCCTGGGGGCCACGCAGGCTGGACAGCAGCCGCAGGTAGGTGGCATAGCGCTCGGGAGTGGCCGGCACCTCGTCGTTGGCGAGGTGCGGCGTCACCGCCTTGCGCAGACGCAACGCCGCGTCTTGGTGGCCGGCGGCGTCCAGGGCGTCGGCATAGGCCGCCTGGACCAGCCAGTCCTGGGGATGGGCGTCCAGATAGCGGCGATACCAGCTGAGGGCTTCCTCTGCCTGGCCCAGCAGCACCAGGCCACTGCCGAAGGGCAGCCAGAGTACGTCGCTGTCACGGGCTCGACCCTTCCAGTCGCGTAGCAACGTCGCCAGCTCGGTCTGGCGATTCTGGTCGATGAGCAGCCACAGCAGGCGTTCGCGGAATCGGTCGTCGTCCGGGAAACGTTGCAGCGCCTGCCGATAACCTTCCTCGGCCTGACTGATCCGGCCGCGCTGGAAGTCGAGACCTGACCGCGCCAGCCAGACCGCGGGATTGTTGGCGGAAGCCGGTTCGCGCGCCGCACTGGCCAGCAGGCGCTCCAGCGCCGCGATGTCCTTGAGTTGCTCGGCCCACTGCAGCGCCTGGGTCAGGCGCTCCTGATTCCTGTGCTTCTCCCAACTCTTTTCCAGCAGCGCCAGCGCCTTGCGCGGTGCCGTACGCTGGTAGATCTCCAGCAGCCGATCCTCGTCGGTCGCTGCCAGCCCCTTGCTGCCTGCAGCCAGGCGCTCGAAGGCCAGCTGGGCTTCGCTATCGCGCTCCAGTTCCCAGGCCAGTTCCGCGCGCAGGCGCCAGTAGTCGTCACCCTGCCGCTGCTTGGCCGGCAGGTGTTCGAGCACGGCCCAGGCCTCCTCCGGCTTGAACAACTTCCAGAGGGTGCCGGCCCAGGCGAGATACTCCGCATTGGTCAGCGGGAAGCGCTTGCCGAAGGCGGCCCAGGCCGCCACTTCGGCCTCGCCCTGTTCGGTACGGGCCAGCAACTGCTGCAGCCGCTCCCAGGCCAGGCGCTGTTTCGGCTGACGTTTTAGGTAGCCGCGCAGCCAGTGTTCCTCGGCCGCGGGATCGCCCAGGGATTCGTAGGCGAAGATCAGGGCATCCAGTTCGGTCTTGTCCAGCTGGCGCTCCTGGGAGGCTACGTCCAGCAGCTTGACCACGGCATCGAAACGAAAGGCTCGGGCGGCCAGCTTCCAGGCATGGTCGCGCCGGGCCGGGTCGTCCTGGCGAGCGAGCAGGCGCAACCAGAGATCGAGGGCTTCGTCCACGTGACCGGTCCATTCGCCCAGCTGGGCCAGCTGAGCGAGCAGTTCTTCGTCGTCGGGACGCAGCGCCAGCAGCTGCTGACCTTCTTCCCAGGCGCGCTCGGTTTCGCCGCGCGCCAGAGCCAGTCGATAGGCGGCCTCCAGCGCGGCGGGGTCGTCCGGTTGCCACTCGCGCCAGCGGTCGATGAGCCGCTGGGCCAGGTCCAGGCGGCCGCTGCCCTGGGCGGCGGCGACCCCAGCCTGCAGCCAGGCCAGGCCACTGGCGTCGGGTTGCAGTCGCGGCAGTTCCTGCTCCAGCAGGGCGGCGGCTTCGGCGCCCTGGCCGGCGGCGAGCCAGGCATCGAATGCCTGGTGCCGATAGCCCTGGCGCTGCTCGGCCGACGTGGCCAAGTCGGCTAGGCGCAGATAGAGCCGTGCGGCTTCCTGTTGACGGCCACCGGCCAGACTCCAGCGCGCCGCCTGCTCCAGCCACTGTTGGCGGCGTGGCGGATCGCGGCGAGCGAGTTCGACGTAGCGCTGCGCGGCGGTGGCCGGGTCGGCCAACTGCAGGGCGCGTTCGGCCACCCGTTGCAGCTGGGGCATGCTCAGGGTCGCCACATCCAGAGCGCTCAGCCGTTGCGCCAGGCGCTCGCGATCGGCCTCGCCCAGACCCTGCGGCTGGGATTCCGCCTGGAGGATGTCCAGTTCCAGCGCATAGAAGGGCGTCGAGGCCAAGGGCTGCGGCAACAGCTGCAGCTGGCGACGCGCCTCGTCGATGCGACCCAGGGCGATCAGCTGGTCGATCAGTTTCATGCGCAGCCCGGTGTCATCCGGGGTCGCCTTGAGCAGCACCTGGGCGTAGCTGATGGACACCTGGTCCGCCGGTTCTTCGCCGGGCAGGAACACCTGCTTGCCATGAAAGGTCAGCACCAGCACCACCGCGGTGATGAGCGCGATCCCCAGCAGTGTCCAACCACTCAGGAGTCGGGTTTTCTTAGCCGCAGACGATCTCACCGTCACTCACTCGTGTTAGCGGAAGTTTGAACGTCCAGAGGCCGGCCTGTCCCGGCTGGCCCTTGTAGCGCTCGCGACCGACGCGGACCTCGCAGGCCGACGCTGCCCGTAGCGTCAGCTCCAGCGGGAACTGCCCGGCGAAGGCGAAGCGGATCCGGGTCGGCGACAGGTAGTCCCAGCGCTGCAGCGGGATGTTGGCCTCTTCGAGGGCGGGGGTGGGGTCGCGACTGTCGCGCAACACCAGTCGCGCCTGATCGCCGCTCAGATGGACATAGCGCCCCTGCGGCAGGTCGCGTACGCCGGCGATGCCCTGGGAGCGCTGCAGATCCGGCCAGCCCAGGCGCGGATCCAGGCGCAGGGTGCGCAGACCGTCGAGGGCCTTGATCGACCAGCTGCCGTCGGCCTCCCGGGCCAGACTGGCGGTATAGAAGCCATGCAGCCGACGCAGGTAATCGCTCATCCACAGGGACAGCGGTCGCTCGGCGGCCATGCCCTGGTAGATCTCTTCCATGACCTTGAGCGACGCCTGCTTGGTACCCGAGTAGAAGTGATAGTAGAGGTTCAGGCCGCGCAGCCGCCGCGGGTGTTCGGTACGTTCGAAGGTATAGAGCAGATCGCGAAAGCCGTAATAGGGGCCGCGCCAGAGGTTGGTGTAGACGTTCTCGTTGATGATGGGCGCATAGAACTGCAAGCCGCCCGGTGTGGGGCGGATGAAGGGATAGAGTCCACTCACCGAAGGCTGGGCGCGGGTGATGTGCGAGTTGCCGCCGTTCACGTTGAGCAGGCCATTGTCGTAGGCGAGCTTGAGGGTGGCGGCGTCCGGCTGGGCATCACCGGACCAGAACACCATCTTCACCGGCTTCTGTGGCGTGGTCAGCCGTTCGTTGATGTAGCGCGTGGAGCCGACGATCTCCCGGGTGAAATCGATCTTGTCGTAGCCGGGGATCTGCATCATGTAGCCGTACTGGGCTTCGAAGTTCTCGCTTTGCTCGGAGACCGCCGGTTGCCAGAAGAACGGGTGGCTGAAGGTATGGGTGGCCACCTCCACTTTGGGATCGGCGAACAGTCGACGGGCGATGGGCTCCAGCTGTGCGGTCAGCTCCGGGTAGCGGCCCTTGGGGCCGACCTCGCCCTCGATGATCGACGCCGAGGTCAAAAAGGGATGCGGCTGGATGAACCGCTCCAGCACGATCTGACCGGCATAGGGCGCGCCGGGTACTTCGGCCTTGGACGGGAAGGCGTCACCGTCGATATGCACCGTGGCGATCCGGCGGCCGTTTTCCGTGGTCGGGTCGGGCACCGGCAGGGGGGGGAGCTGCAGCGCCTTGGCGGTGAAGACGAAGGGGTCGATGATCCAGCGACTGGCTTCGGGGCCGTCTTCCATCACGTAGGGGGTAAAGGCGAAACCGCCCCAGCTGGCCACGCCCATGGGCACGAAGCTCTCACCCTGGCCGGCGAGGGTGACGACCGGGGTCGGTCCGCCCGGCAGCGTCTGCACGGCGGGCAGGCCGCGCGTCCGCAACTTGACCGGCGCCTCGAAGTTGCCGGCGAGGGCAGGGTCCGCCACCTTCAGCGTCAGGTTGTCGGGCAGGGGCTTGCGACTGACACCCAGGCCCAGCCGCTTGAGCAGGGCTTCATTGTCCAGTGGCAATCCACCAAGAATCAGCAGCGGCGTCTTTTCGTCCAGGCGCTGGCCGATCCAGTCGCTGAAGGCCCGCGAGTTGGGCGGCGGGCCACTGGTCATCCAGACCACCACGCCAGCGTAGAGGGCACTGGGCCAGGTGGCCGGTAGTGGCTTGGAGGCGTCGAAATAGTCCAGTCGATAGCCCTGATATTCCAAGGCGCTGCCCAAGAAGCGGTGCACCGCCGATTGCCGCAGGGCGCCTTCGCGACCGTCGTAGAACAGCGCCAGGCGCCGTGGCTGCAGGGCGACCGAGCTGATGCCCAGGGTATTGAGATCGGGGGTGGTGATGTAGGGCACGTACCCTTCGTCGCGCAGCCGCTTGGCCAGCTGTCGAGCCTCGTCGCGCTGCTCCGGCGGCAGGTATTCGATGGCGATGACCGGGATACCAGCACTGCGGGCCGCCTCGATTCGCGGCTTGAGCCACTCGCGATCCTGGGCGCTGACCGGACGATAGACCTTCTTGCCCGCATCCCAGCCTGCATAGATGGACTCCACCGCCATGGCCGCGGCAACGCCTGGCAGTTCCGGTTGCACCTCGAAGCCGCGATTGAAGAACAGCTTGAGTGCGGGCTGGCGGCGATGCAGCTCGGCGAGCAGGCTTTTCAACGCCAGCCGCTGAGCGTCCCGCTGGTCTTCCGCGACCAGCTGAAAGCTGTCGAGGGTATCCAGAAAGAGTCCGGTATAGCCGGCCTTGGCCAGCTCGGCGGCCCGCCCGAGCAGATGATTCCGCCAGACCGGAGAGGCCAGATCCATCACCTGGCTCCCCCAGGCCTTGTTGGCCACCGGACTGGCGCCGGCACTGAGGCCAGCCTTTTGCAGCGCGGCGGCGTCTCCGGCGAACTCACCGATGGACAGGTAGGCGAAGGGTTGTGCGCCGGCTTCCCGCAGGGTGCGGACATCGTCAGCGCCGGCGTGCCCGGGTTCGAGGACTACCCAGTCGAACTGGGCCAGTTCGGAGATCGGTGGTTTTTCCGCGTACCAGAAAGCCACGCTGGCCGGCGCAGCCAGGGCCGTGCCCATGAAGGACAGATAGCCCAACAACCACATTGTCAGCTTGCGCCACCCACCGAAGCGGGGCACCGCCCTTGTTGCCTTGCCTGACGCCACACCCAGTCCTTACACGAGCCGACTTCGCTATCAGGGTAGCTACATTACGCAAAAGCGTGACGAAAAACTGTCGCTGCCAAGCTGAGTGGCAGTAAAACCGGGATAAATAGGTATCGAGATAAGTAATGCCCTGCCTGGAAAATCGTCTAGCTAGAGGTTTTCAGGCGGGAAGAATAAAGAGGGTATGAGGCGGGAATAGGAGAGGGGTGGAGCGAAAAGTCAGAGAAATTGCCGTCATGCGCGGCGGTAACCGGCATGACGGCAAGCGAGCGCTATTACTTGAAGCTGCTGTTCAGGCTGGCGCTGGAGGAGAGGACGTTGGTGGAACCCAGCAGTTGGCTGACGAAGCGGTTCCAACGGGTGATACCGGCCGGGCCGACGAAGACCACGTCCTGCGGCTGCAGATGGAAATTCTGCGCCAGCACGTAGGCGGTGGGGTTCTTGGCCGCCAGGTGGAAGACCTGGGCAGTGGCGCCCGGAGCCTTCAGGTCTTCCGGGCCACGGATGACGTAGACGGCATCGGCGTTGGCGGTTTCCTGCTGGATGCCACCGGCCTGGCTCAGGGCTTCCATCAGGTTCAGGTTGGTGATCTTGTAGCTGACCGCAGACGGCGTGCGGACTTCACCGACCACGTAGACCTTGCGGGCGTCGTTGTAGGGCAGGTGGATGCTGTCACCGTCCTTCAAGTAGATGCCGTACAGCTTGGAATCCTTGCGGTTCAGGCTGTCGGTATCCAGGCGGTATTCCTTGCCGTCGCGAACCAGGGTCACGCCGGTCAGATCGGCACCACCGGTGTTGGCCACGCCAACCTGGCCCAGGGCTTCCACCAGGGTGATGGGCTTGGTGGTCAGCGGAATGGCATCGCCCTTGTTCACGGCACCGGAGACGGTGACCTTCTGGCTGCCGAACTTCAGCACGCTGACGTCGATCTGGGGATTGTCGATGAAGGTGGCCAGACGGCGGGAGATATCGGTGCGGATCTCTTCCAGGGTCTTGCCGGCGGCGCGCACGGTGCCGACGTAGGGGTAGAACAGGGTGCCATCCGGACGGACCAGGCGACCGTTGGCTTCCAGCTGCTGCTGGGCGCCGGACGGAGCGGTCAGTTCGGGGTGATCCCAGACGGTGATGTAGAGCAGGTCGCTCGCACCGACGCGGTAAGCCTGCGGCTTGTAGTCCAGCAGGGGCTTGAGGTCGGGAGCCTTGGACAGGGCCGCGGAATCCTGGCTCATCAGCAGCGAGCTAGTGATCGGGATCAGCTGGACCTTGGTGCCCTGGATGCTTGGATCGCTCTTGAGGTCGTCCTGGTCCAGGTACTGACCCGGGGAGTAGGCACAACCCTGCAGGACGATGCCGGACAGCAAGGCCAGAGCGGTAAATTTGGTTTTCATGTCATTCGTCCTTGATTGCTGATTGAGTGTGAGCAAGAGGAATAAATCGGAAGGTAGAAGCAACGAGCCGGTTATTCATGGTGTTCCTTCGCGAGACTTGGCGGTCTTCGACAGTGGACCGGGTTCCATGCGGCTGGCCTATCCAGTGTGCGAGTGAGCTCGGGTCCCAGCTTGTAGTTGTACGAGCACCTGAGTCTGCTGGTCTGAGACTGGCCTTTAGCCATCGAGTTCAGCACGTCAGAGGCGGAAAAAGGTGACACGGTTCGAAATCTGTCGCTTCTCCGCTACCGAGGTCCGATGACCTGGCAGTCATGTTTGTGCAGGTGCTTTTCCAGCAGCGCGGTCTGCGGCTTTTCCGTACCGTTCTTGGGCTCGATGGCCAGGGGGTAATCGCCCCAGCCCGGACCGGCCGCCCAATAGGCACTGGGTACGCATTGTTCGCCCAGATAGCTCAGCAGATTGTCCATGGCTTCGAGCCATTGTGGGTGTGCAGGTATCCCATATTCGCCAATGAAACCGCGCAAATTGTGCTGTTCCAGCCACTCGATGAAGGGTCGGGTCCTTTCCACCCCGATCATGGGATGGACGCCCTTGGTGCCAGAGGCGTAGTTGCCGCTGGAATCTTCATCGAAATAGATATGGGCCTCATAGATGAGGTTGTCCGCCGGATCCTTGATCAGCAGGTCGCCGTTCACCTGGGGCCAGCGCTGGGCGCTGGACCAGCTGTCGCCGGCGATGAAGATCGGGGTCTGCATGTCGAGGCTGCGAATGCTGTCCACCGCCGTCTGCGCGGCCCGTGGCCAGAGCCCCTGGGTATCATGGGGCTCGTTCATGACGTCGTAGCCGTACAGCGCCGGATGCTTCTGGAAGGTCTGGGCCAGGCGCTTCCAGGCGTCGGCATAGCTGCTATAGGGCACCTGCGGCGAACCGATCAGCTGGCCGCGATAGCGCGCATAGTTGTGCATGTCCAGGATCACCCGGATGCCGTACTTGTCGGCGAAATCCAGAGTGCGCTTGAGCAGGGCGACCTGTGCCTGATCCAGTTCGCCGCCGAGTTGGGGCTGCACCCGCTCCCAGAGGAAGGGGAAACGGATGAAGCGGATCCCCTTGGCGCTGTAGCGGCGGAAGTAATCCTCGGTGGGATAGAAGTAGTTGGTACCTTCCACGCCAGGTAGAACCTGACCAGCGAAGCCGGCGGCCGACATGTTGATGCCGATGAGATCCACCTTGGCTGTCGCTGGCTCTGCCTGAGCCTTGCCATAAAGCGCCGCGGACAGTAATGCGGTGGCCAGCAGGCCACGACCGATACGACGTTTCACTCGTGACACGGACAGCACCTCTATATCCATTCAAGGGGTCTGTTGATAAACCGGCGTCTGCACCAGGGGCGCGGTGCGACGGGCGAAATATTCCAGGGCCAGGTAGTCCACGGTCACCCGCACCGTCCAGGCGATGGCGGCGCCCATGATGGAGAAGTGCTGGATGCAGACCACCAGCAGGCCCAGATAGGGCAGCAGTTCGGCCAGGTGGATCATCGCCGTGGTACGCGAATGACCCCGGGCCTGGATCTTGGCGAAGGGAATCTGCGCCAGGGCGTTGAAGATGAAGCCCACCGCGAGGATGCGCAAGATCTGCGCCGCATCGCCGCCATACTCGGGACCCATCCAGACGGTCATGATCCAGGGCGCGAGAAGCAGGATCGGCAGCACCATCGCCAGGCTGATGAGCAGCAGGCCCCAGAAGGCCTTGTTGGCCTGGCGGGCGGCATCGCTACCACTCTTGCTCAGCAGCGGGAACACCACCCGGGCCACGGCGTTGGGGATGATCAGCATCCGCGAGACCGCCTCGGCGGGAGCGGTGTAGAAGGACACCCGGCTGGCGCCCACCATGTGCGAGAGCACGAAGCGGTCGAAGTAGACCATCAGCGGACTGATGATGTTGCTCACCGTCATCCAGCTGCCGAATCTCAGCAGTTCCTTGAATACCTCGACCTTGAAGGTGCGGATGCCTTCGGGGAAATCCTTGTGCAGCGGCCAGTAGGCCAGCGCCATGGACACCACCCGCGCCAGCACCAGGCCGATCACCGTGGCGGAAAAGCTCGGCTCGATCAGCACGGCGATCAGCGGCGCGATCGCCAGCAGGCTGTTGGAGAAGGTCCGCAGGATATTGAATTCGCCGAAGCGCTCGTTGCCCTCCAGGTAGGCGAACCAGACCGTGGCCAGCAGGAAGGGCGGCACGCACAGGCTCAGCCAGCGAAAGCCGGCGACGGCGTTGTCGAAATGCTCGGGCGAGACGTGCAGCAGACTCACCACCTTGCCCGCGCCGAACCACAGCAGCAGGGTCGCCAGCAGACTCAGGCCGATGACGGCACCGGTAGCCGTGCCCATGACCAGCCGGTTGAGCGGCTTGTCGCCATGGTGCATGGCGATGGCACGAATCACCGCGCGCGACAGACCGGCATCGAACAGCGTCGCATAGCCGACGATGGCGAAGGCCAGGGTGAAGAGACCGAACTGCTCGACGCCGAGCAGGCGCGACAGTACGCCCATGGTGGGCAGCGCGATGGCACTGGGGATGATGACACCCAGGATGTTCCAGGTGCTGTTTTTGATCATCGACATCGTGGGGGTGAAAACTCCTTGGGGCCGCCTGGCAGACGCCGGGCGGCACGAGGGATCAGACCGGGCGGGCCAGCTGGCTGCTCGGGCGCGGGTAGGGGCTGCTGACGTAGGTCTCCTGGACGGGAGCGGAGCTGTAGTGGTGCAGCGCGCGCAGGGCCTGGATCACCATCAGGTAGCAGATGGTGGCCTGCAGGTACTCGAAGAAGCCGGCCAGCGGCCAGATCACCAGCTGGGCCAGGGTGGCGGTCACCACGAAGCCGGTATCGGGGTGCAGCATCTTCGCCCAGCGATAGTAGAGGAACAGCGAGACCGGGACGATGATGAAGGCCAGGAAGCCGAAGCGGAACAGGGTGCCGAACACGCCCACGTCGGACAGGAAGAAGTACTCGCCGAAGTAGGGGATGAAGCCGTTGTTCCACATCAGCGACAGCGAGCCGCTGGGCAGCCAGTGATTCTGGCTGAGGTGGGAGAAGATGTAGCCGATGGTCTGCTCGCGCACGCCGTCGGTGGGGCCGTCTTCTACCGACTGGGCATAGAAGTCCAGATTCAGCCCCAGCACCTTCATCAGGTCGGGGAAGATGAAGAAGGGCGACAGCAGCAACGCCGACACACAGATCCAGACGATCGACTTGCTCTTCAGGCAGAACACCGTGAAGCACAGCGCCAGCACGATCAGCTGCCGGGTCTGGGTACCGAACACCAGGGTCAGCAGGAAGACCATGGCCAGCACGATGTGGATGGTCTTGCTGCGCGGCGAGCCATCGATCGGCGAGATGCCCTTGTTCCAGGTCTGGATGCAATAGAAATAGGCCAGGCACAGGGCGGGTGCCCCGATGGAGGAGCGATCCGGACGGTCGAAGGACGACTGCTTGTCACGCAGGTCGGGCAGGACGCCGAACTTGAACATCCAGGCCATGACGGCGGCCAGCAGTGCCGTGATCAGCAGGGCTTTCTCGAATTGCGAGGCGCTCATGTTGCGCCCCAGAAACATCAGGGTGGCGAAGCCGAAGCTGAACAGGATCCGCCGTTCTTCGATCAGGCCGTAGAACAATGGCTGGCCATAGAACAGGAAGGAAAAGATCGCCGGCAGCCCGATGAAGACCACCGACGAATAGACGGCGTAGGTCATCAGGATCTTGAATTCACGCTGCTGGGTGCCAATGCTGGTCAGCAGGTAGAAGAAGGTGAAGGCCATGCAGATGGCCAGATACAGCTCGTTCAGATAGAGAATGCCGACCGGGTTGTGCGGGCTTTCGCCGAACACATCCAGATGCAGGATCAGCAACGGGATCAGGAGAACGAAGGAAACGGTACTTTTACGGAGAATGCTCATAGACCTACCCATCCAGACGGGACCACCGGACAGTTGGTCCGGTGGTCATCTTCCTTGCGGCCAAGAAACTGCGAAGCAGCCTCTCAGGTGCGTCGACTGCTGCGTTCCTTGAGATAGATGGGCAGGATGCTCAGGGCATCGTGCACGTAACGCTTGGCCAGACGTTTGGGCTCCGAACACAGCCGATGCAGCCACTCTAGCCTGGCCTTCTGCATCCAGCGCGGCGCCCGCTTGACGGTGCCGACGGCGAACAGGATGGAGGCCCCGATGCACAGGCCGACACCGGTGCGCTTGCTGCTGTCGATCTGGCGGGCCAGCTTTTCCTGACGCGGGGCACCCACGGCATAGAGGATGAACTCGGAGGGGTTGCGCATCACGAAGTCGACGCATTTCTGCGTTTCCAGCGGATCGTTGATGAAACCCATCGGCGGGTTGTAGTGCGCCAGCTGTATATGCGGATACATCCGCCGCAGCTTACCTACGTCACTCTCGCTCGAACCGATCAGCACCACTGACAGGTGCTCGTCGTTGGCCTTGCGCAGGATGCTCAGGGTGAGGTCACTGCCGGTGATGACCTCGGGCACGGCGACGCCCAGCGACTTGAGGATGGGCATCAGGATGCGGCTGTCGCAGATGCGCTTGCCGGCACGCTGATAGGACTCGCGCATGTCCGCATTGCTCTGCAGCTGCACGACATGGTCGATGTTCGGCGTGACGATGTAGCTGTAGGGCCGATGGATGTCCTGGTCGATGGCGTTCATCAACTCGTCTTTGGTACCGGTGAAGAACTCGATACCGAACGCTTGGGTGCTTAGGCTAGACATGCATCGTCGCTCCCTTGAAGGCGCCCTTGACTCCGGACCAGGCCAGTTTCGGATGCTTGAATTCCTTGAGCACGGTGATGCCGGACAGCAGCACCGCGGACACCAGTGCATAGGAGGTGCCGTGGAATTTGCGATTGAACCGGGTCGCCGCGCGATTGCGGAAATAGTGATAGAAGGCGCTGCGTCCGCCCGAGCTCATGGAGCCGTAGTGGAAAAGATGGCTCGTGCGCGAAACCTTGAGCACGACGCCCTTGCGCTTGGCCTGGTGCTGCCAGTCCACTTCTTCGGAGTACATGAAGTACGCCTCGTCCATGAACCCGATCTCGGTCAGCAGGCTGGCGCAAAAGGCCATGCTGCACCCCATGATGTAGTCGGGTTCACGGTCCAGCGTGGAGATGTCGCTGACGGCGATGTCCTTGCCCAGCAGCTTGGACTTGCCCAGCAGTGGATAGAGAATGCCGCCGCCATAGCATTCCAGGCGACCGGTCTGGGAGCTCAGGATCACCGAGCCGACGATCGTCCTGGGTGCACGTTGCAGCTCGGCCAGCAGCGGAGCGAAGGCATCGTCCTTGACGTAGGCGTCATTGTTGACGACCCAGAAATGCTTGACCGGCAGGTTGTCCAGCGCCCAGCGCATGCCGTAGTTGTTGCCGCCGGCGTAGCCGTCGTTGCGCGGACTGGCGAGCACGGTGACCTGGCTCAAGCCATTGTCGGCCTGCCAGCGCTGCAGGACGTCGATGGAGACGTCCTGGGAATCATTGTCCACTACCACCACATGATCGATGGACGGACAGTGCTTGAGGATGCTCTCCACGCAACTGATGGTTTCGTTGGGAGCCTTGTAGTTAAGCACCATGACTACGTTCATTGGCATGTTCCTGTTCTTCAGAATCATCAATCCGGTACAGCGTCGAGATCCAAGGCTGCCAAGCGTGGCCGGGTTCCAGATCGAACCCTTCGAATTCGCTGTGTTAGGTAGTTTCTTGTCGTTCGATGCGCCTGTACGAATACTGCCGCGATCCCTGAAGGGATTGGCTGGACGGCGTTCAGGCCGTCCAGCCGGGGTACTGCATCAGCTCTGGCTACCCTGCTCATAGGAGTAGTGGTAGTTGCCGTAGGAGCCATAGTTGCTGGCCTTGCGCTCCACGGCGTTGAAGATCACACCCTTGAGCGGAATGCCGTTGAGGTCGAAGCGGCGCTTGGTCGCCTCCAGCTCCTTGACACTGTTCACGCCGAAACGTGCGACGATCAGGCTGGTACCGGCGTGGCTGCCGATGATGCCCGCCTCGGTCACTGCCAGGATCGGCGGGGTGTCGATGATCACGATGTCGTACAGCTCGCTGAATTTCTTCAGCACGGTGGTGAATCTCAGGCTCATCAGCAGTTCCGACGGGTTCGGCGGGAACTGGCCGCAAGAGACGAAATCCAGGCTGCCGACTTCGGTCTTCTTGATGGCATCGTTCAGGGCGATACGGCCACTGAGCAGATCGGACAGGCCGTCCTGCTGCTTGGTGTTCATCAGCTTGTGCAGGTAGCCCTTGCGCATGTCGCCGTCGATCAGCAGCACGCGTTGGCCGGACTCGGCGATTACCGCAGCCAGGTTCGAGGACACGAAGGACTTGCCGACGCCCGGGCTGGGACCGGAGATCATCAGGATGTTGTTCTTGGCCTCGATCATGGCGAAGTGCAGGCTGGTGCGCAGGCTACGCAGCGCCTCGGTGCTCAGATCGGTCGGATGGGTAAGGGCGGTCAGCGAGGATTCGCCCGGCTTCTTGGTGCCCAGTACCTTGGTGGTATCCGCCTGATTCTTGCTGTAGGGAATCGAGGCGTATACCGGCAGGCCGATCTGCTCGATGGCTTCCGGAGTCTCGACACCGCGACGCAGGGTGTGGCGGGTGTAGACGATGGCCAGGCCGACGATGCCGCCCAGGATGATGGCGACGGCGATGATCAGCGGCTTGTTGGGGGCCGAAGGATCGTCGACGTTGGCGTTGGCATTGTCGATGATGCGGACGCTACCCACGGTACCGGCGCGAATGACTTCCAGCTCCTGGGCCTTGTTCAGCATCAGGGCGTAGGTCTGACCAGTCACCTCGATGTCGCGGTTCAGGCGCAGCAGTTCCTGCTGGGTTTCCGGCAGCACTTCGACGCGCTTCTGCAGCTTGGCACGCTCAGCTTGCAGCTGACCCAACTGGCTCATCAGCGCCTGGTAGGCCGGGTGCTGACGAGTGAACTTGCGGTCCATCTCGGTGCGCTTGAGGTTCAGCTCGGAGATCTGGTTATCCAGGGAAACGGTCTGTTCCAGGACGCCCTTGGTCTCGCTGTCGATGTCGACCGACTTCTTGTTGGTCTGGTAGTAGTTCAGCGCGGACTGGGCCTTTTCCAGGTCGGATTTCACCACCGGGATCTGGGCGCGCAGGAACTCCAGGCTCTGGGTCGATTCGGCAGCGTTGCGATCGATGTTCTGCTGAACATAGATGTCCGCCACTTCCTGGACGATGGCCTGGGCCTTCAGCGGATCCGGATCCTGCAGGCCGACGCCGATGATGCCCGACATCTTGCCGCGTTCACCGGCCACGATACGGCCCTGGTATTCCTGGATGGTCTTGGAGAAGCGCTTCTTGGTAATGGTGAACTCGGTACCCGGACGCGCTTGCAGGGTAGCGACCTTGATCTGGTAGCCGGCGTTGTTCACGGGCTGACCAACGCCACCGTGCAGTACCACTTCGTCATCGGCGTTGAAGACGGTGAAGTTCTGATTGTCCTCGACCTTCAGCTTCATCGGCTTGTCGAGATTGCTGTCAGGTACTTCCAGCTGATCGATGACCAGTTTCTCGCCGCCCCAGGCGAAGCTGTTCAGGCCGAGCAGGGGGGAGGCGACGTCGGTGTCATTCTGCGGCTCGAAGCGACGGGCGACGAAGTTGCCGATCATCGGGAAATAACGCGGCTTGACCTCGATATCCAGCTTGAGGTTCTCGATCGCCTTGCCGATCACCGAGCGCGACTTGAGCAGCTCGATCTCGGTCACCGCCTCGGGCATGGGCGGTGGCATGCCGGTGGACGTATCGGTCAGTCGGGTAACGCCCTTCTTTTCCAGTTCGATCTGGATCATGGCATTGGACGAATACATCGGGGTGGCCAATATGGCGTAGCCGATACCGAGCGCGGCGAAAATACCGATTACCGACAGGAGTTGCCATTTGTAATCGATCAACATACCAAAGAGTGCGGAAAAGTTAATATCCGACTCGTTCTTAACTTCGGGAGTAAAGCGAGGCATCGTAGTCATGAAATTCCTTCTTCCCTATTTGATGTATGGAAGCCAACTGTCTACACAGCGCGTCAAAAGTATGTGCACATTTTGAAACATCTCTTTAGAAAGGCGATAAGGGTCTGGTACTTCTTGATTGCTCAACCATTTCCCGATCAGAAAAACCTTACCCCTGACTTCAGGAGCAATACTTTCGACGGAGCGTGAGTGAAACTCTTCCATGGTCAAAATCAAATCCGCCTTGCGCAGCATTTCCGCATCCGCTTGGCGAGCTTTGTGGGTAGTGGAATCGATACCGTTTTCCCGGAGTACCTCCTGTGCAGTCTTCTCAATGCCATGACCAACCAGCGCCCTGATACCAGCGGAGCTGACCTGGACGTCACGGCCTTCCAGTGCCTTGGCCAGTAGTGCTTCTGCGACCGGGCTGCGGCAGATGTTCCCTTCGCATACAACCAATATTGACTTGATCATTCTTCAAAACCTTCCTGTTGTCCGGACAACAGGTATCGACGGCAGATAGCCCAGCAATGGCCTGTCTTCAGGCGTTGCTCGCTGCCGATGTAATTAGAGTCAGGAGTCCAGGCTCCAGATCGTCGTGCTGAGTAGCGGGGCCCGTGGCCCCGGCCGTATCTCAGTATGCGTTCTTATTGATGAAGCCTTTGAACAGGGTGAGGAAGATGATCTTGACGTCCCACCAGAAAGACCAGTGGTGGATATAGTCCAGATCGAACTCGACCCGTTTCTGCATCTTGTCCAGGGTGTCGGTTTCGCCGCGCCAGCCATTGACTTGGGCCCAACCGGTAATGCCGGGCTTCATCTTGTGGCGGAGCATGTAGCCCTGCACCAGCTTGCGGTATTGCTCGTTGTGAGCGACCGCGTGGGGACGCGGGCCGACGATGGACATCTCGCCGCGGAGTACATTAATGAATTGAGGCAATTCATCGAGAGAAGTACGTCTTAAAAATGCACCAAACGGGGTGATCCGGGTGTCATTCTTGGTCGCCTGGGTAACCTTGGCGCCGTTTTCCATGACCTTCATGCTGCGGAATTTCCACACCTCGATCGGCTTGCCGTCCATGCCGTAGCGCTTCTGCTTGAAGAAGATCGGGCCGGGCGAGGTGATCTTGATGCCGATGGCGATGGCCAGCATGGGCAGGGAGATCATGGCCAGGATGATGGAGGACAGCACGATGTCCTCGATACGCTTGACGATGTGGCTGGCGCCATCCATCGGCGTATCGAAGATGCTGATGCTGGGCAGGCCATCCAGGCTCTCGCTGCGGGCGTGCAGCAGGTGGAACATGAAGATGTCCGGAATGATGTAGACGGACGCCGTGGTGTCGCTCAGCTCCTGGACCAGCCAGTTGATCTTGCTCTGGTCGGCCATGCCCAGGGTGATGTAGACCTTGTCGACCTGGCCGGAGCGGACGTCCTGCATGAGCTGGTCCAGGCCGCCGTTCAGGGCGGGGCTGGGCACGCCTTCTTCGCCGGTGTCCTGGTTGTCGCTATAGAAGCCGGCGATGCGCAGGCCCATCCAGGGCGCCGTGCTGATGGTGTGCGCCAGACGCTGCGCGACCATGCCATTACCGGCGATGGCGACGTGGCGGGTATTGATGCCGGCCTTGCGCAGCGAGTGCATGATCGAGCGCAACAGCACGCGATAGCCGCAGAGCGTACCCAGCGTCAGGCCCAGCCAGCCCTGCATCACGCCGGGCGAGAGGTAGGACTGGTCGAAGAAGAAGTAGTCGACCATGAATACGGTCGCGAAGGTCAGCACCCAGTAGGTGGCGATCTTGAGCAGTTCATCGGTGATGCGCTCACCACGCCAGGAACCATAGACATGGTTCAGCTCGGTGAGGAAATGGAAGATCAGCAAGGACAGGAAGATGACGACCCAATGCTCGGGACGCATGCCGGTTTCCGACGCCCAGGTACCTGCCACATAGGCGCTCAGCGTGATCACGGCGAGGTCGAGCAGGCGGTGTGCGAGCGAGATTGCCGAGGAATTCGTATGCAAAATGCCGCGTTCTTTCAAATTCATGGTTCCATCCTTGTGCGTATACCGTGCACGAACTTTCAACTGGGCGGGGCAGCTACCAGCGTATGAAATGTTCACTATGGCGCTCTAGGACCGATGACTGACCACCGATCGCTAAATGCCATGATGGCTGTAGCGACGTTAGGACTCGGCACTGATTAAGAGGTTCACACGGTAGAAAGGCAGGGAGGCGCTGTCGAGCTAGCCCAAACCAGGGCAAATAGCACGCCAGACGAGGTGCGGCGGAGGAGGGGATGTGAAGAAGGGGGGAGTGCGTCACAGTGCGGGCGGACGGTCGGCACACTTCCATCGCATCAAGACGCGATGAGTGGTTTATCCGGGCAGCACGAGAGGGGAAAACGTTCCGTCGGACTTGAGCGCGGGATGCAGGATTTGTGATCCGGTTCACTAAACATTGAGACAGGCTGAATGCTCAGGTCGGATGTAGGCCAGTCCCTGGCCTGCGGAACGCCTCAATGGCGATGGTGGGACTGAAAGCTCAAGGGGGAATTGACGGGGAGGGTGGAGATCTTGGAGTGCCAGGCCGAGCTTCTGGAGTTATCCGGAGAGAACAACAGGAAAGACCAGCTGACGAGGAGCGAGGCCACCGCAAGCCAGGGCAGCTGGGCTTGGGCGAAGACGAGGCAACCGGCAACGCCGGTCCAAACGGGCAGGTAGTAGCGCATTTTTGTTATTCCTGCTTTTTTGCGAGATTGCAATCTAACTATTGTGCAGACTTTGTGAGAAGTCCATCACCAAAAGGTATTTTTTACATTTCCCTGCTCAGATTCCGACAAACGTGCAGGATAGAGCGGCTGTGGCCTAGGCGGAGACAGGCTTTTCCGCGGTCAGCAGCAGATTTCTCGGTGTCAGGCTGGCCGGACAGAAGGTCGCCAACTTCACGCTGTAACCTTGTTCCTGTAGGAACAGCGCCTGATCCAGTACCAGCCAGAGCTCCAGCGGACGGCGGAACAGGCCACGCAACAGTTCGAGATTACGAACTTCTGCCAGTCGCTGGAAGCCCCGGCGTTCCCAGAGCGACCAGTCGATACCGGCGGGAAGGGTCAGCGCCTTGCGCCGTGCCAGCTCTGCGCCAAAGGCCGAGAACGGTTGGCGTAGCCAATGGCTGGGCAGCGGTGGGGTGTTGAGATAGACATCGCATCCGCTGAGCTCGCGCTGCAAGAGATCGAATCCCAGCCGCCGGGCCATGGACAGATCCCGGTCACGCCGCACTCGCTGTCCGCCGGTGACGGTTTCACACAGGGCCAGTCGCAGGGCTTCACGGTCCAGGCGAAGCGACGACTCCCTGGCTGCCGTGGACAGCGGGCAATAGACCTCGGCGGTGATCCGGTCATAGCAGCAGGGCGCCAGGGCCAGCTGCTGACACCCGCGTTCCGCCGTTACCTTGAGCAGCTGTGCGTGCAGGTCGCCACAGGCGTGCAAGGCGACGGGCGTGTCGCGGGTGCCGAGTTGAGCCGTTGCCAGCGGTTGGAGCACATCGGCCTGATAATGGTGCACGGGCGCATGAGCCCGATGGCTGAGCCTTTCTCCCTCCTCGACCAGCGCCGTATCGACCTCCAGGCAGATGGCCGGTGCCCCTCGATGGGTCAGGTGCCTGGCCAGGTGTCCCTTGCCGGCGCACCAGTCGACCCAGCGCTGCACGGGCTGCTGGAAATCCAGCTTGCGGGTGAAGGCTTCGATCTGCAGCCATTTGCGCCCCGGCACGTCGACGTCCTGCCTGCCAGGCAGGTCGCCGCCCAGGCTGTCTGGGTGTTCGCTGACCTGGGTGAGGGCTAACGACGTCGCTGCCAGGCCGCGGAAGGGTTCAGGCGCCTCCAGCAGTTGCGGCGTATTATGGGCCTCTTCGGCCTCTTCCAGACTGCGGGCCCGCAACCAGCTGGCCAGCTCCGGGTAGCCCGCCTCCCAGTCCAGCGCCCGTTCGACGAAGGGTCTGGGTCGCCAGAGATGCTGATGCCGGGTCAGAAAGAGATCCAGGGCGGTGAAGCGTTCTAGAAAGGCATCGGCGAGCATGATGGCAGTAGGCAATGACAGAATCGGCAGGAGAGAGACAGGACCTGGCCGCTATTGTCACGTCGCCCGGGCGCCTTGGGTATCGAAATTTCCGGCTCTCGGCGCCGGTACAGGAGCGGCCATCGGCCTGGTCCTGGATACGGCGAGGGTCCTTAGCTGCTGGCGATCGCGGACGCGAGGCTGAGTGTCGACCATGAGTCGGATTGATGAATCGATTTATCTCAAAGCCAGACATCTGGTCGTGTGACCACTACTTGTCGCGCTAACATTGTCTGTTCGGTAACTCCCAGAAGGAAAATCCTATGAAGCCAACCTCCCCGCACAAGCTGCGTTTAGCGTTCAGAGCCCTGCTGAAATCGGACAGCTGCTACCACACGGCGTCCGTCTTCGATCCCATGTCGGCGCGCATCGCCAACGACCTCGGTTTCGAAATGGGCATTCTCGGCGGGTCGGTGGCTTCCCTGCAGGTCCTGGCGGCACCGGACTTTGCCTTGATCACCCTGAGCGAGTTCGTCGAACAGGCCACGCGCATTGGCCGGGTCGCACGCCTGCCCATCATCGCCGACGCCGATCACGGCTACGGCAATGCCCTGAACGTCATGCGTACCATCACCGAGCTCGAACGGGCCGGGGTAGCGGCCCTGACCATCGAGGACACCGTGCTGCCGGCTGGCTATGGTCGCAAATCCACCGACCTGGTGAGCGTCGAAGAGGGCATCGGCAAGATCAAGGGTGCGCTGGAAGCCCGTATCGACGAAGCCCTGAGCATCTTCGCTCGCACCAATGCCACCGAACTGAGCACCGCGGAAGTCATCTCCCGCACCAAGGCCTACGAGGCGGCGGGCGCGGACGGCATCTGCATGGTCGGCATTCGCGACTTCGATCATCTGGAAGAGATTACCCAGCACCTGACCGTCCCGGTGATGCTGGTGACCTACGGCAATCCCCAGTTGCGCGACAACGCACGCCTGGCCAAGGCCGGGGTACGGGTGGTGGTGAATGGTCATGCCGCCTACTTCGCCGCGATCAAGGCGACCTACGATTGCCTGCGAGAGCAGCGCGACATCACGGCGTCCGATCTGTCCGCTTCCGAGCTGTCCACCAAGTACTCGACATTGCAGGAATATCGAGTCTGGGCGCGGGAATTCATGGACGTGAAGGAGTAACGATCAGGCCGTGTTCAGCGAACTCGGCTGCAGGCCCTTGCTGGGAAAGGGCGTCACGATATCCAGATCCAGGTCGGTTGGCAGATGCAGCGCGGCAACCCGGGCTTCGACGAAGGCACGCATTTCCTGACGGAAACGCTTGGTCGCGAAGCGTTCGGCGTTCTGTCGGCACGCCTGCTGGCTGATCGGCGTTTCCAGGGCTTCGAACTGGCGCACGGCGGCACAGAGTGAGGCCACGCTCTGCTCCGGATAGAAGACGCCGGTGGGATGCTGAGTTTCCAGGCCCCGCACGGTCTCCAGCACGCCACCTCGGCCATAGGCGATGACGGGCGTACCGCAGGCCTGGGCTTCGATGGGGGTAATGCCGAAGTCTTCCTCGGCGGCGAAGACGAAGGCCCGTGCTCGGCGCATGTGATCGAGCAGGCAGTCGAAGTCCTGGTAACCCAGCAGCGTGACGTTGGGGCCGGCGACTTCCTTGGCCTTTTCGAACTCGGGGCCGGCGCCGATCACCACCAGCTTCTTGTCGGGCATCTGGCTGAAGGCTTCGACGATCATGGGCATGCGCTTGTAGGGCACCATGCGCGAGGCCGTCAGGTAGAAGTCGTCCTTGTCGCCAGCTGGGGTGAAGCGGCTGATGTCGACCGGCGGGTAGATGACCTTGGCTTCGCGGCGATAGGCCTTGCTGATGCGACGGGCGATGAAGTGGGAGTTGGCCACGAAGGCGTCCACGCCAGCGGCGGTGCGCTGATCCCAGATGCGGATGTAGTGCAGGATGACGCGCGCCAGCTTGCCCTTTAGGCCGCGGTCCAGACCGGCTTCCTTGAGGTACTGGTGTTGCAGGTCCCAGGCGTAGCGGATGGGCGAGTGGACGTAGCTGATGTGCAGCTGGTCCGGGCCGGTCAGGACGCCCTTGGCCACTGCATGGCTGCTGGAAATGATCAGGTCATAGCCGGACAGGTCGAGTTGCTCGATGGCGTGCGGCATGAGCGGCAGATAGGTCTGATAGCGCTTCTTGGCCTGCGGCAGACGCTGGATGAAGGTCGTGGTCGCCTGCTTGCCTTGCAGGAGCGCCCGATCCTCGTCCGACAGAAAGTCGATCACGCTGAACAGGTCGGCCTCCGGCCAGATATCGAGCAGTTCAGCAAGCACGCGTTCGGCGCCAGCAAAGGTTACCAACCAGTCGTGAACGATGGCGATTTTCATGTCGTCTTCCTTAAGCGTGAAATGAAATCAAGTGCTGGTGCTGATTCATGGAGTGCTGGTTTTTCTGGTCACTGCATATCCCCAGGGCAGCCGGGTAATCTCGATGCCTTCCACGGCGCTTTCGAGTTCGTGCAACTTGATGTTTGGGCTTTTCGCAAAGACGGCGTCGGTTGCAGGCTTTTCGAAAAAGTAGGCGTTTTCCAGGTGCTCCGCGGCCGCGACCGCAGTGTTGTTCGAGCCACCTTCCAGGACGTGGCGATCAGCGGCCTGCACGACGTGTCCGGACTCGCATGAGGCGTTCTCGAGAGTCAGGGGGGCAGAGGAACAACTCTGGCCTTCCGTGGCTTTGCATGTCTCTTCCATGAGTTCTCTTGGTCACTGATCTAGTGTCGTGGTGTGCTTTTCAGGCGGCCTTGGCGGCGGTTTTGGGTGCTGTTGCCAGGGCCTTGTCCAGCAGCGCGGAGACCTTGCTCGCGGAGGTCTGCCAGTTGAAGCGCTGGATATTGGCCAGGCCCTTGGTGCGCAGCGTGTTCCTGAGTTGCTCGTCCTGCAGGATGGTCCACATCGCCGTGGTGATGCTGGAGGTCTCGTGGGGATCGAAGTAGAGCACGCTGTCCTGCAGCACCTCCGGCATGGAGGCGGTGTTGGCGGAGATCACCGGGCAGCCGCACGCCTGGGCTTCGAGGGGCGGGATGCCGAACCCCTCGTAGAGCGACGGGAAGACGAAGGCGGTGGCCTGGCGATACTGGCGAGCCAGTTCCGCGTCGTCGATGCGGCCGAGCAGCTTCACCCGAGGATCCTGGGCGGCCAGGGTCACTAGATCGCTCTGGCCGAACACGGCGTGGCTGTCACCCACGATGCGCAATTCGACGTTCAGATCCCGGGGCAGCGCGGCGAAGGCTTCCAGCATCCGCGAGAAATTCTTGTGGTAGCTGGGCGAGGACACCGCCAGCAGATAGGGGCGTTCTGCGCCAGCGACCCGATCTGCCAGGGTGAAGGCGTCGGCCACGGCGTTGGGCACGACCGTGATCGAGCTGCTCGGATAGCGATAGAAGCGCGAGATCTCGTCCCGGGAGAATTCGCTGACGGTGATCAGGGAGTTCGCCCGCTTGAGTAGCATGGGGATCAGGCAGCGATACGAGGTGCGGAATTTCCACGAATAGCTTTCGGGAAAGCGCACATAGTTGATGTCGTGGTGCGTGGCGATCTGGTTGGTGTAGAGCAGCGGCGCCGTGCTGCACAGCGACAGCAGCAGGGGGCTGCCCTGGCTTTTCAACCAGTTCGGCAGGTCCCATTGCTCCCAGCGCTGGCCTTGGCGAGTGCCGATGATTTCGATGCTCAGTCGCTTGGCCACGTCGGGCCTGACGACGCCGGGCGGCGCCACGAAGCGCAGGTCGGATCGCAGCTTCGCCAGCTCCAGCGATATGCATTCCGCGAAGCGTTGAACGCCGCGAAGATCCTGGGTGATGAAGCGGGAATTGACGATGATCATGATTCTGCCCGTTGCCGTGACCTGGGTGGATCAGTTGGAAAGCTGTGTATGAGGAACGTGACGCGCCGCGGTCGAGCCATGCTGCGCCTCGCCCAGGACGCGCTCGAAGAGGCTCTGGTAACTGTCGAGCATGGTGTCCATGCTGAGCAGGTCAGCCACCGCGGTCCGGCTCAGCAGACTCAGTCGCTGCCGCAGCTCGGCATCGTCATGCAGGCGTTGCAGGGCACGTCCCAGGGAATCGCGGTCCTCGGCATTGCAGAGCAGGCCGTTCACGCCATCCCTGACGATCTCCGGCAGGCCGCCCATGCGGCTGGCGATGACCGGCTTCTGGAAGGCGCAGGCCTCGACGGCGACCATGCCGAAGGGCTCGGCCCATAGCGAAGGCGCCACGAAGACGTCGATCTCTCGATAGAAGTCCGCAGGCTTCTGATAGCCGACGAAGCTGACCTTCTGGGGGTCGGCCATGGCTTTGAGCTGGGCTTCGTAATCCAGTTGGCCCTTGCCGGCGATGGTTAGGGTCGCGTTGAGCGACAGGCGCTGGAACTGCTCGATCAGCCAACCCACGCCCTTGTTTTCCGACAGCGTGCCCATGTAGCCGAAGCGGACGGCGCCGTCGGACCTGGCTGCCGGGATCTCCGCGGTGCTGCCGGCGATCAGGCTGCTGTTGTGGATGACCTGGCTCGGCACGCCGCGGAAGTAGCCCTTGTGCAGGATGGTGTCCAGCAGGTAGCGGCTGACACCAACGACGGCATCCACCTTGGCGGAATGCTCGGCGTGGGGCCGACGCAGGGCGGCACAGCTGCCACAAAGGTTCTGGCAGCTCTGGCCCTTCTTGAACAGGGTGTTCTTCGGGCACAGCAGATACATGTCGTGCAGCACCTGGACGATGGGGGTACCGCTGTCGCGAATCTCGTCCCAGGCCGCTACCGACCAGCCGGACAGGTTGTGGCACACCACCAGATCCGGTTTTTCCCGTTGCAGCACCTCGCGCAGGGGTGCGCGCATCGCGCTGTTGTACTGGTCGCGAAAGTGCCAGCCGAAGCGCGCCAGCGGACCGGGGCGCTGCTGGGTCAGGGGCCAGTAGAAATTCTTCAGCCCGGCGCGATAGACGCGAACGTCGTTCACCGTCTCCTGGTGCACACCCTGCTCGGGGCCGGTCACCAGCACGGAGACCTCGTGGCCGCGCTGCTGGAAGCCTTCCACGCTGCGTTGCAGGATGAGCTCTGCGCCTCCGCCCACATGGGGCGGATAGAAGCTGTTGAGAAAGAGCAGTTTCATAGTGGATAGCTGCGGTTTATACCCAGGGCCCCGGTTTCGCCGTCCTGGACCGCCTGCCGGATCAGGGCCAGACGTTGGCGGCTCTTGTCGTCGCGTGCGAACCACTTGAGCAGCGTGTGGAAGACGTAGCGGTTGAGGCTGTACATCGGCCGGGAGCTGGCCCAGACGTTCTTGTCGAACCAGGCCTGGTTACGGGCGGCGTAGTAGGCGCGGAAGTCCGAGCCGGCCTGCAGGTAGTTCTGGTAGACGTTGCTGGTGCCTTCCTTGATGTTCCACGAGTGCTCCAGCTCTTCGAGCTCGGCCTCGGTGACCATGAACAGCTTTCCGCCGGCCTGGGTGATGCGGTAGGTGTACTCGGTGTCGTCGGAGTAGAGCACCAGCTCACGCAGCGGCAGGCCGATGCGCTCATAGAGGCTGCGGTGGGCCAGCATGCCGCCATAGGGCGCGAAGGGCAGCTCGACCAGGGCTTCCGGCTTGCCGCCGCGCGGACGGCCCCAAGGCAGGCGGCGCCAGATCTTGTAGGGAATGCGGGCCACGTGGAAGCCGAAGTAGCTCGAACGCGGCTGGGTGATCATCCGGGTGGGAATGCACTGGGCGATGTCGGCCTGCTGGGTCGGCCGGTAGCCGAGCACGGCGACCTTGTCGCGGCCATGGACGGCCCCGAGTTCGTCGAGACGGCGATGCAGCACCTCGAGGGCATCGCCCATGGGGGCGTTGTCGTCGTCCATCATCCAGATATGGGTGGTGTCGGTGGCCAGGGCGGCTTCCAGGGCCACGGCGTAACCGTTGGCGGACCCGGTGTTTTCGCTCAGGGCGATCACCTTGACCTGGCCGGGCCAGCGGGCTTCGAGGCTATCCAGGGATACCGTCGCCGCGTTGCTCACCACCACGACCTGGTGAATGGTGCGTTCGGCCAGGGCGCGGGTGACCAGCTGCTCCAGATAGCCGAGGCGATTGCCGTAGGTGACGGTAACGACCGTGGTTTTGCATTGCATGAAGAGACTCCTCCAAAGGGTCTTACAGTTCTTGGTCAGGCGCGCAACCGTTGGTTGACGGGAGTCGCTGCCGACAATTGATCAAGAGAAACGCTGACCCGTTGTTCGCGCTGCAGGATGCGGAGCAGGATGATTGCCCGCTCGTTACCGTCGGCGCTCAGGAAAACCGCGTCCATTTCCAGCGCCTGGCTGTACTGCACCCGCACGGTCTCGCCGGGCTGGTGGGTAGGAGCAGGCTCCGCCAGCGTGGCGAGCCGCTGGCGGATGTCGTCGATGATGCCTTCGCTCACGGCCGTCGGCTGAGTGCCGAAGCTGACGATCCGATTGACGCCGCGCGTCGAGCGGATGGGATACCAGTTGTCGTTCACATCGTTGAGCTGAATGAACAGATAACCCGGGAACAGCGACTCGCTGCCTGCCGCGCGACTTCTACCCGACGCCTTGCGCTCGCGCTGGGGCCTGAAGCAGACATAGCCCTGTCTGCTCAGGTTTTCTTCAGCCCGGGCTTCCTGGTTGGGCTTGGTCTGCACCAGATACCAGTGACCGGTGGGATGGGCGAGCGTCATGGGGTGAGTTCCTTCTCTGGGAAGCAGTCAGTCGCGGCGGAGCGGCGGATCAGGTACGGGGGCCGTATTCGTAGTAGCCATAGGCGCCATCGTCCTCGATGGCCATCGACGCCTTGCGCTGAACCCCGTTGAGGATGGCGCCCTTGATGGTGATGCCGTTCTGGGCGAAGCGACGACGGGAGTTCTCCACGGCCTTGAGGGTGCTCTGGCCGAAACGGGTGACCAGCAGCGTGGTACCGGCCAGACGACCCACCAGGGCGGCATCGGTCACCGCCAGGATCGGCGGGGTATCGACGATCACCAGGTCATAGAGGCTGCCCACTTCGTCCAGCAGGCGGGAGAAGTTGGCATGCATCAGCAGCTCCGAGGGATTCGGCGCGGCCTGACCGCAGCCGATGACATCCAGCTGGGCGACACCGCTCGGCACGATGGTTTCGCGTAGCTTGCTGCGGCCGGTCAGCAGTTCGGACAGGCCGGCCTGGGGCTGCAGGCCGAACACGCGGTGCAGGTAGCCCTTGCGCATGTCGGCGTCGATCAGCAGTACGCGCTGACCCGACTGGGCGACTACCACGGCGAGGTTGCTGGAGACGAAGGATTTGCCGACGCCCGGGGTCGGGCTGGAAATCATGATCACCCGGTTCTTGGCTTCCAGCATGGCGAAGTGCAGGCTCGAACGCAGGCTGCGCAGGGATTCCACCGCCAGGTTGGCCGGTTGCACCACGCTCAGCAGATTGGGCTCGCCGGTGCGGGTCTTCTTCTTCAGGCGACGGTTCAGGCGCTCCTGGTCCTTGGTGAAGGGCAGGGTGGAGTAGACCGGCAGGCCGATCTGCTCGACGGTGTCGGGATTCTCGATGCCCTTCTGGAAGGCCTGGCGAACGAAGACCACCACGACGGACGTCACCAGGCCCAGCAGCAGCGACAGGATCAGCGCGATCTTGCGGTTGGTGGCCGGTTCGTCGAGGTTGACGTCGGCGTTGTCGACCAGGCGCACGTTGCCGATGGTGCCGGCGCGGATGATGTCCTGTTCCTGGGCCTGGTTGAGCAGCAGCTGATAGGTCTGGTTGGTGACCTTCATGTCGCGGTTCAGGCGCAGCAGCTCCTGCTGGGTGCTGGGCAGGGCTTCCACCTTGCGCGACAGGCTACGTTTTTCCACTTCCAGCTGGGCGAGCTGGTTCAGCAGGGTCTTGTAGCTGGGGTGATCGCGGGTATAGAGGCGATCGTATTCAGCCTGCTTGAGCTTGAGCTGGGAGATGGAGCTGTCGAGGGTGACGATCTTGTCCAGGACCGCCTTGGTTTCCAGGCTGATGTCCACGGAGCGGCTGTTGGTCTGATAGCTGTTCAGCGCCGCTTCGGCACTTTCCAGGTCCTTGCGTACCGCTGGCAGCTGGCCGCGCAGGAAATCCAGGCGCTGCGCCGCTTCCGCCGAGCTGCGCTCGACGTTCTGCAGCACGTACAGGCGGCTGATCTCGGACAGGACGCTCTTGGCCAGTTCGGGATTCTCGTCCGCCAGGGACAGGTAGATGATGCCCGATTCCTTGCCCGCTTCGCTGGTCTTGATGCGGTTCTGATAGAGCTGGGCGGTGGTGATGACGCGGTTGCGGGTCACCTTGAATTCGGTGCCAGGACGCGCGGTCAGCGTCTTGATCTGCATGCGATAGCCGTTACCGCTGGCCATCTGGCCGACCTGGCCATCCAGCAGCGGCTGCTTGTCCTTGTCCAGCAGGCGATAGCGACCGTTGTTGCCGGCCACGACCGTCAGGGTCTCGCCGTACATGTCGTCCGGAACGTCGAACTGGAAGACGTCGATCTGCTCGCCGCCCCAGGCGAAACCGCGCAGCGGCGACCAGCTGTCCGCCAGTTGACCCGGCTTGTCGGCTTCGTAGGTCCGCCACAGGTAGTGGCCGATCAGCGGGAAGAAGCGTGGCTTGGCTTCGATATCCAGGCGCAGGTTCTCCACGGTCTTGGTCAGCACCGCGCGCGACTTCAGCAGCTCGATCTCGGCTACCGCCGGCGAGGCCGAGTTGGGGCGCACCACGGTCTCGGCAACCGCCGTGAGTGCATTCTTCTTGGGTTCGATCTGGATCATCGCCCCGGCGATGTACTGCGGGGTGGACAGCACGGCATAGGTGATGCCCACGGCCAGAAAGCCCGCGGTGATGCCCGCGATCAGCTTCTTGTGATCGAGAAGCGTGAGGGCCATCGTCTTGAGGTCCAGATGTTGTTCTTCGTGTTGTTCGAACGAAGAGCGCTGCATGGCGGTCATGGGGGATCCCTTCCTCTTAGCTGGATACGTCGCAGCCGGAAAACTGCTATGGGTAAGTTCAGTAGGTGACGCGTTTGGGGGCGAAGCGTCGCCCGATGTTCACAGTGATGTTGCACACCGCTCGAAGCAGCGCCTTGACCTTCTGGGTCGGCGGAATCGAGGACAGCGAAAGACTCAGGACCTGGCGCAGGAAGAAGATGTGCAGGTCTCTGTCGCCGAGGCGGTAGTAGTAGTTGGCGAGGCAGTACTGGGTATGGAGATCCATCTGCAGGCGCTTCTGGCTGGCGCGCATGGAGAAGATGCCACCCTCGTGCACGCGGTAGGCGGCCGGACGGATTTCCTCCATGAACTTGCCCTTGCCATGGGCGCCCAGCAGCGACCACCAGACGATGTCCATGAGCGCGGCGGTTTCCAGTTCCGGCGGCAGTCCCCGCAGGACATTGCGGAAGCAGGCGGTCAGGGTGGACAGCGGCAGGGCCTGCTTCAGCTCGGTCTCGCTGCGGTCGTAGTGATCCTGGCCATCGAAGCGCTGCGGATTGACGATGCCCTTGCTGTTGAAGGCATAGGAGGCATGGAAGGTCAGGGCGTAGTCCCGATTGTTTTCCAGGAAATCCACCTGCAGCTGCAGCTTGCGCGGGTCGTTCCAGTAGTCGTCGCCTTCGCAGTAGGCGATGTAGTCGCCGCGGGCGTGCTGGAAGACCGGCATGCCATAGGGCTTGCCCAGGCTGTACTGGTTTTCCTGTTGCAGGATCAGGCGGATCAGTTTGGGGTAACGGCTCTCGTAGTCCTTGAGAACGTCCCGGGTACCATCGGTCGAGGCGTCATCGTTGATGATGATCTCGAAGGGGAAATTGGTCTGTTGCCGCAGGAAGCCATCGATGGCCTGGGCGATGTAGTCACGATGGTTGAAGGTCAGGCAGACGACGCTGACGACTGGCCGACTGGAGTCGGTAGGCCAGTTCTTCATGATCTCTGCTTCGGTCCGAGCGTCCATGTCAGATACCTGCTTTGTAGAGTTGGGAAAACAGGCGCGTACGGGTCTGTTTCGGAGAACAGAGCACGTAGCTCAGCGCCATCAGCACCAGGGTCAGTCCGCCGCCCAGGGCAAGGGTGGCCAGGATGGAAAACCGCTCCTGCGGTTGAATCTGTTGGTACAGCAGCTTGCTCAGGCCCACGCCGATGGCGGTCACCACCACGGCCACCAGCAGATCCTGGTTCCAGTAGCGCTGCAGATTCGGCGCGAAGCGGCCGTGGACGATCATCGGCCAGATCACGAAGGGGATCAGGCGCATGAAGAACCAGGCCAGCGCCGCGCCATAGGCGCCGTAATGCAGGACCACCAGGATCACGATGGGCACGGAGATGGCCGCGGAGACCAGGCTGTACCAGACGTGCAGGCGCAACTTGCCGTAGGCGTACTGCAGGTAGAACTGGAACTGGCTGAGGGCGAGCAGGGCGGAGCCCAGGGCGTACCAGAACAGGATCGGCTCGCTCCAGTGGGCGGAGACCTTGTCGCCGGTCCAGGCAAAGACCAGCGCCTCGCCGTGGAAGGCCACCATGGCCGCCAGGGGCAGCAGGATGCCGAAGGCAAAGCGTGCCGCGTTGCGATAGAGCCTTTCCAGTTCGAGCGGTTTCTCCTGGGATACCAGTACCGTCATGCGTGGCAGCAGCGCCTGCACCAACGGGTTGGTCAGGGTGACGATGCCGGTGGAGATCAGCGCCACCAGGCTGAAGTAGCCGTATTCGGACAGCGGCAGGGCCTTGGACAGCACCAGCTTGTCGAGCTGGGTCAGGGCGATCCACAGGATCGAGGTGAAGGACATGCTCAGCGCGAAGGGCACGATGGGCTTCACGCGTTGCCAGTCGAAACCGCTCCACCAGGTGGGGTTGGGCAGCAGGCGATAGGCCTTGAGCGCATAGACCAGCATCTCAAAGACGGCGACGAAGGCCTGGAACACAAAGAAGTCCAGGGGCTCCTGGGAAATCCACATCACCAGGATCAGGCCGCCGAAGTAGCGCACCGTGGCGATCAGCACGTTGACCAGATTCAGCCAGCCGTGCAGCTCGACACCTTGGACGCCGCTCTTGTACAGCGTCGACAGCAGGCGAAAGGCGATCATCAGCCCCATCAGGCCAATGCAGTGGGCCACGGTTTCCGTGGGCAGGCCCTGGACGTTGAGCCAATGGGCCGCCATCCAGTTGGAATTCAGCTCGATGGCGACGAAGGCCAGGGTCGCCAGGGGAATGAAGATGAATTCCAGTGACCGCAGCAGCTGGCCGCGGGTACCCGCCGCGCCCGTCTGGCCACGGCCGTGGGCGACGTCGCGGACCAGCGAGGCGGAAATGCCGACGTCGAGCAGTTGCAGCCAGGTCTGCAGCACGGCGAAGAAGCCGATCAGACCGTAGGTTTCGGCACCCAGATGACCGAGATACATCGGTTGGATCAAGATGCCGATCAGCAGCGCATAGGCTTGGCCGGCATAGTTGATCAGGGTGTTACGCAACACCGACACTTTCGCGGGACTGGTCATGAGAGATAGCGGGCCAGGGTCAAGTTAGAACAGGGGAGGAGTCGCCGGGAAAATCCCAGCTCGGCAGCAGCTGTGCCGGTGTGATGAGTGCCCGCAGGGATTCCAGGCTGGTCTTTTTCTGCTGTGCCGACAGCAGGGTCTCGAGCAGCAGGTCCTGAGTCGTCTGGGGCAGGTCCGGATAGATGGGCACGCAGAGGATGCGCTGGCTCAGCTTGCGCGAGACCGGCTTGATCGCCTGGGGCTGCAGGTAATCCAGGGTTTCCAGGGACGGATAGAAATAGCGCCGGGGATTGATGCCGACGGCGTTCAGGGCTTTCTTGGTGTCCAGCAGGCTCGGCTCGTCGCGCAGGGCCACCGGGAAGTAGCTGTAGTTCAGCTGGCTGCCGTAGGTGGGGCGCTGCAGGTCGAACGCGCCTTGCAGGCGGCGCTCATAGTGCTGGCCGATGACGGCGCGCCGGGCCAGGATGTCTTCCAGCTCGTCCAGGATGCACAGCCCCATGGCCGCGGACACCTCGTTGAGCTTGGCGTTGATACCCACGCCCTCGATGCGCTCGGCATCGACGATGCCGAAGTTGATCATGCGCCGGACGCGCTCGGCGAGCTCGTCGTTTTCGGTGATGATCGCCCCGCCTTCGATGGTGTGGAACAGCTTGGTGGCGTGGAAGCTGACGGTGGAGATGTCGCCCCACTCCAGCACGGAGCGGCCTTCGTAGAGGGTGCCAAAGGCATGGGCACCGTCATAGATGACCTTCAGGCCGTGGCGATTGGCGACCTGTTGCAGCCCACGGACATCGCAGGGGTTGCCGAACACGTGGGTGGCAACGATGGCCGAGGTATCGGACTCGATGGCCGCTTCGACGTTGGCCGGGTCCAGGTTCCAGGTCTCCGGGTGGATGTCGGCGAAGACCGGCCGGATCCCCTCCCAGTGCAGGGTGCTGGTGGTGGCGACGAAGCTGAAGGGCGTGGTGATGGCGCTGCCGGACAGGCCCAGGGCGCGGTAGGCGACCTGCAGGGCCAGGGTACCGTTGTTGACCAGGATGATGTTTCTGACCCCTAGATAATCGCGCAGGCGCTCTTCGAGCTGGGCGTGCAGAGGGCCTTGATTGGTTATCCAGTTGTTGGCGTAGATCTTGTCGATATACGCCTTGAAGCGTTCCTTGTCGCCCAGATAGGGCTTGGTCACATTGATCATGATCCGGTACCTGCTTATCGAGTCCTTGATACGTGTCGGTTCGGTCAAGCGTGTTCGGCGACTGCGTCGGCCGGTTGCCGGCGCGAGAGGCCAGGCCTGTCCAGACGATTGAGTACCGAGTCGAGCGCCTCCCGACTGGCATCGTTGTGGAACTGCCAGACACCGTAGATGCGTCCGGAAAAGGACGCCTCGCTACCCAGTCGGGGATCAACCGCCAGACCTGAGCCCAGACCGAAGAGGTGCAATCCCTTGAGTCGCTGGCCGTGCTGGTCCAGCGGGCAGCCGGCCGCATCGGAATCCAGGCCACCGCGGAGGGTGCGCAGGGTCAGGGGACGTCCGTCCTGGCTACGCAGCTCGGGCACTATGGGTTGATAGCCCATGCCCTGTACCAGCAGGGCGGCGCTGTCGAACAGCGACTGAGCGCTGGCCAGGCGTTTGGCGCTGCCATCGAGCTGCAGGGCCCTGACCTTGACCGGTGTACCGCCGATGGGCTGTCCGGCAAGCACCTGGCGGCCGATCTCGTGGGCCCGGTAGCGCAATCCACCCGAGCGGTTGACCCGCTGGGAAACGGGGCAGATGTCCTGCACCGGATCGAAGTCGTAGCCCGCGGCCACCGCTTCGGCGGCAGTCTCGTAGAACAGCCGGATCGGCGAACGATGGATCAGGGTCAATTCGCGCAGGCCGTCGTGGTGCAGGGCACTGGCGAGATTGTCCAGGGCGGAAAAGGCACTGTGGGAGCCGCCGACCACGCAGATGGGGCCGCCGTCCTTGAGACGCGCGCGGTAACGCTGACGCAGGGCCTCGGGTTGCAGACGCAGCAGGCTGTCGGAGCTGTCGATCGAGGCGCTCTGGGGCAGTTGCAGGCCCAGGGCCTGGGTGCTTTCCTCGAAGCTGCGCCGCGTCTGTTCGCCACCCAGGTTCAGCACCAGGCTGGAGGTGCGAACGCGACGGATGGCACCCGCCTGCTCGAGCCAGACCACATAGCCCGATTCTTCGCACGTGACTTCGGTGATGCGGGTCTGGCGCCAGGTGGGAATGCCGTACTGGCGTTCGAGCCACGGCAGGACCAGGCCGGCAGCCTGCTGGAAGAGCTGGCCGACGATGGGCAGCGCAGGCGCTTCCTGGGCATTCAGCTTGAGATGGCGAAAGGTCGGTGAGGCCTGCAGCGGCGCCAGGATGGGGGCCAGCAGGGGATCGCGCAGACAGTCGAGAAAGACGTCGCTCACCGAGTTGGCGATGATCTGGTAGTCACCTAGCTTGCCGGCACCCAGTTCGGTTCCGGCATCGACGATGATGGTGCCTGCCCGGGCGAGCTGCTCTATCGCGCCGCGCTTGATGGCGTTGAACAGGAATCCAAGACCAGCCGGACCTGCGCCACCAATTAGACATCCTAATGTCGATTCCGATAGATCATTCCTTGCCATCGGGCTTTCCTCTGTGTGCGCGACCAGGGCGCGGTTGAAGTAGTTAACGCTGGATCTTGCAGTGCCCGGCAGTAATCAAAAGATGCAAGCGGTAGTTTCAACCTTTATTGGTTGAGTGACCGTCTGATGAACGTCGGTCGGTACCGGCTATAGTTATTGTCCGCAACTGATCAAAGGTTTTACCGAGACCCGGAAAAAGCGCAGGCAAGTGCCCGTCAGCCTGCTTCGGGTCGGCTGAAGTTGCGTTACTGAGGGGTTTGAAACGCGTTCGGATGACATCCATGTTTTCCTGCGGGTAATTGCTTGCACGGCCATCGTCCTTTGTTCATCGCCTGGGCATGGCTACCGCACAGGTTGCCGTGTATTCATTGGCAGCCGGTCCTTTTTTGACATGGCTACCGCACGGGTTTGCACCTGGACGGGATGAACAGAGGGCTTGTTTACCGATATCAAGGCCTGACAACGCAGAAAACAGGAACTTGAGCAGCCATCGGCGAGGCGCAGAGGAGGGGAGGTAATGCTGTCTTCCCTGACCTTTACGGCATCAGGCTCAGCGCGCAATCCCAGCGCTACTTCGAGCCAGGAGCAATGATTGTCAAAAGGGTTTGGACTGTCAACGCGAGGGCCGGTGAAGGAAATTGATCAGCGAGACGGTGATCGCGGCCTTTGTCTTGAACTAATCGAGAGGCAAATGAGGCGTGCTTGGCAAAATTTCGCGAGGCCAAGCCTTATTTGGTGAAGGGCATCGCAAAGCGCCTGCCCCTGCTGGCAATAAGTGTGACGAATAATTTGGCGATTGGTTAACGAAATCGCCGAATCAAGCAGACGGCTGGAAGGGTATGAACGGTCACCCTTCGCGGCTAAGGTCCGACTTAATCCTGAATGTCCGCCGACCAGGTCGCCAGTACGGCCGGTAGCTCGCTCAAGGTGCGGATTTCCGCATCCGGTTTGCCGGGGCCTTGCCAGGGCTTTTGCAGGGGATTGAACCAGACGGCGCGAATGCCGGCGCGCTGCGCGCCTTCGACGTCGTCCACCGGGTTGTCGCCCACGTGCACGGTGGCGGCTGCCGGAATGCCGGTGAGGCGCAGGGCTTCACGGAAGGGGGCAGGGTCGGGTTTGCCGATACCCAGTTGCTCGGCATTCACGGCGAAGCGGAAGTAATCGGCCAGACCGATGGTCTGCACATCTGCATTGCCGTTGGTCAGCACGCCGAGGGTATAGCGGTCGGCGAGCTGCTCCAGGGTGGGGTGGACGTCTTCGAACAGGGTGACCTGCTGGCGCGCCGCAAGATAGACCGCAAACCCGGCCTCGCCCAATTGACCGGCTTCGGGTTCGACATAGCCGGCATCGAGCAGCGCCTGGTGGATGACGCGACGCCGCAGTTCACTGACGCGATGCTTCAAGCCGGCATCCTGCTGCAGCAGGTGATCGCGAATCGCCCAGAGGTGCTCGACCGGAACGCTGCCCAGCCGCGGCGCGGAGGTGGCGAACCAGTCGCGCAGCAGGGCTTCGGCGGAATGAATGACGGGCGCGATTTCCCAGAGGGTGTCGTCGAGGTCGAAGGTTACGAGGCGAATCGTCATCGGCTGGCCTTACGCTTGGCGCGGGGATGCGCCTTGTCATAGACCTCGGCGAGCTGACCGAAGTCCAGGTGGGTGTAGATCTGGGTGGTGGCGATGTCGGCATGGCCAAGCAGCTCCTGCACCGCGCGCAGGTCACCGGAGGCACTGAGCATGTGGCTGGCGAAGCTGTGCCTGAGCATGTGCGGATGCAGATGCTGGCCCAGCTCGCGGACACCCGCCTCGCGCACGCGCAGCTGCACCGCTCGCGGTGTCAGACGCAGGCCGCGCTGGCCAATGAACAGGGCATCGTCACGCGGCGCGGCCTGGGGGCGTACCTTGAGCCAGGTCTCCAGGGCGTCGCGGGCCTTGCTGCCGATGGGTAGCACCCGCTCCTTGTTGCCCTTGCCGCGGACCTGAACCAGCCCCTGGGCCAGATCCAGGTCGTTCAGGTCCAGGCCCACCAGTTCGGACAGGCGCAGCCCGGAACTGTAGAAGAGCTCCAGCAGGGCCTGATCGCGCAGGGCGAGGAAGTCGTCCTCCACGGCGCCGTCGAGCAGTTGCATGGAGCGGTCGACGTCGAGCACCTTGGGCAGGGCCTTCTGCGCCTTGGGCGGCGATAGCCCATGGGCAGGATCCTGACTGCAGAAGCCTTCGCGGATCAGGTAGAGATAGAAGCCGCGACAGGCGGAAAGCAGCCGCGCCAGGCTGCGACTGGAAGCACCGGCCCGGTGCAGCTGGGCGATCAGGGCCCGCAGTCGGCGGCTGTCTAGGCCGCCCCAGTCCGCCAGGCCTTCCGCCTCGGCGAAGGCCAGCAGCTTGCGCAGGTCGCGACGGTAGCCATCGAGGGTATGGGGCGAAACCTGGCGTTCCAGGCGCAGATGATCGAGATAGGCGTCGAGCTGGACCTGCATGCTCCGCTCCCCGGCTCAGCGCACCGTACGCAAGGGGACGGGAAAGCGTGGGAGTACCCGCGCCAGGACTTCCGCCACGTGGCTCAGGAACAGCGTGCCCAGGCTGCTGCGATAGTGCTGGGGATCCGGGCTGCCGATCGCCAGGACGCCATGCAGGCCCTGGTGGGACAGCGCGGCAACGGCGGCGGAGCCGACCTCTTCCTTGGCGGAGTCGCCGAAGAGAAAGGCCAGCTCATGGGCGCGCAACACGCCGCTGGTGGTTTTCTCGCCACCCAGCAGGCCGCCGATGACCTTTTGCGCCTCGCCGGGCGTGACGCTGCGGCCGACCGGCAGGGGATGCTCGTGGAACAGGATGAGGCCGACGTAGGGCACCTTGAATTCATGGCGCAGGCTGTCTTCGACCGTGCTGATCACCTCTTCGAGGCTGTTGGCATCGAGCAGGCCGATGATCAGCCGGCGGGTCTTGTCGAACAGCCGGTCGTTGTCCCGTGCCACGTCCATGAGGTGGGCCAGGCGCTGACGCATCTCGCCGTTGCGATCGCGCAGCAGGCCGAGCTGACGCTCGACCAGGGAAATGGCGGTACCCCGCTGGTGGGGGACGCGCATTTCCGCCAGCAGCTCTTCGCGGTCGGCGAAGAAGTGCGGGTGATCCAGCAGCCAGTCGGCGACCAGGTCCGGGTTCAGTTCGGGGGTCTCGCTCATACTCTTACCTGGCCTTCATAGACACGGGTGGCCGGACCGGTCATGAGCACCGGTTGGCCGACACCGTCCCACTCGATGTTGAGCAGACCGCCCGGCAATTCGATGCTGACCGGAGAGGTCAGCCAGCCCTGGCGAATCCCGGCCACCGCGGCGGCGCAGGCGCCGGTGCCGCAGGCGCGGGTCTCGCCGACGCCGCGTTCCCAGACCCGCAGGCGGGCACGCTGGGCGTCGATGATCTGCAGGAAGCCAATGTTGGCCTTTTGCGGAAAGCGCGGATGGCACTCCAGCTTGGGTCCGAGGGTGAGTACCGGCGCCTGATCGACGTCGGCGACCCGTAGCACGCCATGGGGGTTGCCCATGGAAACCACGGCCAGCTCGACGGTTTCGCCTTCCACCTGCACGGCGTGGCTCAAGGCCTCCGCGTCAGCGATGAAGGGGATCTCGGCCGCCTGCAGGCGCGGGGCGCCCATGTCGACGCGGACCTGGCCGTCGCCCTTGAGATGCAATTCGATGATGCCGCCCTTGGTTTCGACGCGGATCTGCTTCTTGACCGTGAGGCGCTTGTCGAAGACGAAGCGGGCGAAGCAGCGGGCACCATTACCGCACTGTTCGACCTCGGAGCCATCGGCATTGAAGATGCGATAGCGAAAGTCCACGTCCGGCTTGGTCGGGGTCTCGACGATCAGCAGCTGGTCGAAGCCGACGCCGGTGTTTCTATCCCCCCACTGACGGACATGCTTGGGTTGGATGTGCGCGTGCTGGCTGATCAGGTCGAGGACCATGAAGTCGTTGCCCAGGCCGTGCATCTTGGTGAAGCGCAGTTGCATGGAACTCCCCTCAGGCCGGCAGCCGGCTTTCGCCTGCGAAGAGTTCGTCCACCGTCTCGCGCCGGCGTACCAGGTGGGCCTGGTCGCCATCCACCATCACCTCCGCCGCACGGCCGCGGGTGTTGTAGTTGGAACTCATGGTGAAGCCATAGGCTCCAGCGGAGCGGATGGTCAGCAGATCGCCCTCGGCCAGTACCAGCTCGCGATCCTTGGCGAGGAAGTCGCCCGTCTCGCAGATGGGGCCGACCAGGTCGTAGCGGCGGGCTTCGCCCTGGCGTGCAACCACCGGCTCCACCGCCATCCAGGCCTGGTACAGGGCCGGGCGGATGAGGTCGTTCATCGCCGCGTCGACGATGGCGAAATCCTTGTGGGGGGTGTGCTTGAGGTATTCCACGCGGGTCAGCAGGACGCCCGCGTTGGCCACGATGAAGCGGCCCGGCTCGAACACCAGGGTCAGGCTGCGACCAGCGATGCGCTCGCGGATGGCCTGGATGTAGTCGCCGGCCAGCGGCGGTTGCTCGTCGCGATAGCGCACGCCCAGGCCGCCACCCAGGTCCAGGTGGCGAATCAGGATGCCGCGCTCGGCGAGGCGGTCGATCAGCGCCAGGAGGCGGTCGAGGGCATCGAGGAAGGGCGGCAGCGTAGTGAGCTGGGAGCCGATGTGGCAGTCCACACCGAGGATTTCCAGGTTCGGCAGCTCGGCGGCGCGGGCATAGACTGCCTCGGCGTCAGCGATGTCGATGCCGAACTTGTTTTCCTTGAGACCGGTGGAAATGTAGGGGTGGGTGCCGGCGTCGACGTCGGGATTGACCCGCAGCGATATCGGCGCGACCACGCCCAGCTCGGCGGCCACCTGTTGCAGCCGCTCCAGTTCGTCGGTGGATTCGACGTTGAAGCAGTGCACGCCCACTTCCAGCGCCCGGCGCATGTCGTCGCGGGTCTTGCCGACCCCGGAGAACACCACCCGGTGCGGATCGCCACCGGCGGCCAGCACCCGCTCCAGCTCGCCCCGGGAGACGATGTCGAAGCCGGCGCCGAGGCGGGCCAGGACGTTGAGCACGCCGAGGTTGGAGTTGGCCTTGACGGCAAAGCAGACCAGGTGCGGCAGACCGGCCAGCGCATCGGTATAGGCGCGGTACTGGCTCTCGATATGCGCTCGCGAGTAGACATAGGCGGGGGTGCCGAACTGCTGCGCCACGGCGCTCAGGGCTACCCCTTCCGCATGCAGTTCACCTGCACGGACAGCGAAGACTTCCATGGGGGCTCCTTAGAACACGTCGTGGCGGTGTTCTTTGGCGGCTTTCTGGTCGTCGGGCAGGTACAGCGGGCCTTTCTGACCGCAGCCGGCCAGCAGGCAGGCGCAGGCGATGAAGAGGAGAGACAGGCGCTTCATGACGCTAAACCTTTATTCAGGCGAATATTGCCCGGAGTATAACGGGGTTGAGCGACTCTTTGACACGCCCGGATGGCTGAAGCGCATGCGCTGGCGAACGCCTCGACTGGACGCCATCCGGGCAGCCCGCTACCGTGCGGCGATTGTTTCCCTTCTTTCGAGGATCGTCATGAGCCGGCTCAGCGAAGCGCAATTCCATCACCTCGTCGACCAGACCCAGCGCCAGGTCGAAGACGCCTATGACGACAGCGGGCTGGACCTGGATCTGGAAAATGCCGGCGGCGTGCTGACGATCAAGTTCGACAACGGCAGCCAGGTCATTCTCAGCCGCCAGCCCCCGCTGGTGCAGCTCTGGGTGGCGGCGCGGTCGGGTGGCTATCACTTCGACTGGGATGGCCAGAGCTGGATCTGCGACACCTCGTCCGAGACCCTCGGCGCGCTGCTGGCACGGGTGACGCTGGAACAGACCGGCGAGAGCGTGGCTCTACCCGGGCTATGACGACCTGCGGTCGGTGCGGCTTGACCCGAGCCTTTAGCCCTGTGCTAGCGTGACCTAAGAGCTTGTTCAAAAGCTGCTGCGCGTCGGCCAAACGGCGTTGAAAATGTCTTCGGAATGCTCATTTACTCTTTGTAAACTCCGCTTCCTCAGACATCTTCGTCTTGTCTGGCTCTAGCTCGCGAGCTTTTGAACAGGCTCTAACGGCGCCTTTCGAGCGTCGTTTTCTTTTGCCGCCCGTGTCGCGGCTTCCCACTGGGCGTCTGTTGCCCGTCATCCCGTTGGTCCGCCGCTGTTCGCGGCAGGGGCCGCGTCGTCTTGTCCTCCAGGAGTCCGCCATGCGCCATGCATCGCCCATCACCGTTTCCGCCGCCGATATGCCCCGTCTCGAACGGCTGCTCGATGACCTGCCTGAATTCGGCCCCGTGGCCGAGGCCCTGGACGAGGAACTGGCCCAGGCCCGGGTGGTGGCGCCTGGCGAGGTCGGTGCCGTGGTCACCATGAATTCCCGCGTCCGTTGCCGCGAGACCGATACCGGCAAGGAGTATCAGGTGGTGCTGGTCTATCCCGAGGATGCCGGCGTGGAAGGGCGGGTGTCGGTACTGGCGCCTGCCGGCAGCGCACTGCTCGGGGCGACACCCGGCGAGCGCCTGAGCTGGCCGGTGCCCGGTGGCAAGGAGCAGCAGGTGGAGCTGCTGGCGCTGGAGCCGGTCGAGGCCTAGTCGTCCGCGACCTCGGGCAGTTCTGGCAGGGCCCTTAGCAGGCGCTCGTAGTGGGCGCCGTCGAAGGGGCGATCGGCGTCGAGCATGGCTTCGATCTCGAAGGACAGCGCCTGGGCCATCAGCAGCACCGCTTCCTCGCGCTCGTAGCCGACCAGGGTCAGCTTGTTGAGCACGGCCTGGACATAATCCGGCTCGCCGGCGGCAAGCTGGTTCTCCACCGCTTCGATCAGATGGGAGGACACGAAGGATTCTTCGTCATCGGCGTGGTCAATCATGTCTGGATACCTTTTGTTACAGTGCGACCCCTGATTCTGGCCTGGAGTCTTCTAGATGATCACCTGCTATCGCCTGTCCGCCAACGAGCTGGTGGCCCAGCCGCTGTCGCCGGGAGACGCTCTGCCGGACGATTTGCTCTGGGTCGATCTGCTCGATCCCAGTGAGGCGGAAGAGCGCTATCTGGAGCAGGCACTGGCGATGGACATCCCCACCCGGGAAGAGATCGCCGAGATCGAGGAATCCTCGCGACTCTATCAGACCGACCAGGCCCTGCACCTGACCACCACCGTGGTCAGCGGCTTCAGCGAGCATCAGCCGCAGGCCTCGGTGGTCAATTTCGTGCTGACGCCCGAGTGGCTGGTGACGGTGCGCTACGCCGAACTGGCCGCTTTCAAGACCTTTCTCGGCAAGGCCCAGCAGCAGGCGAGCCAGCACTGTCGCAGCGATGTCATCTTCGCCTCGCTGCTGGATAGCCTGGTGGACCGGGTGGCCGACATCCTCGAATCGGTGCAGGCGCATCTCAATCGCCTGGCCAAGGCGGTGTTTCGCGAACCTCTGGATCCGCAACAGGCCAAGCAGCCGAAGACCGACCTGCAATCCATCGTCAAGCAGTTGGGGCGCAGCAACCAGCTGCTGGCCCAGCTCAGCGAAAGCCTGTTGGGCATCAACCGCATCGTCTCCTATCTGCGCCGGGCAGGTGCCACCTGGATCTCCGGTACGGCCAAGACCTGGTTCAAGACGCTGGAGCGCGACGTGCGTTCGCTGAGCGACTACCAGACCAAGATGAACGGCGAGATCGGCTTTCTGCTCGACGCCACCCTGGGGTTGATCAGCGTGGAGCAGAACAACATCGTCAAGGTGTTCACCATCGCCTCGGTGCTGTTCCTGCCGCCAACGCTGGTGGGCACCGTCTATGGCATGAACTTCAAGGTCATGCCGGAGCTGGACTGGCACTACGGCTATCCACTGGCGCTGGGCGCCATGGTGGTCTCGGCGCTGATTCCCTATGCCTGGTTCAAGTTTCGCCGCTGGCTATAGCCGGCGGCATCCATCGCACCTCGAGGAGACAAAACTATGCGTATCGGATTCATCGGCCTGGGTGGCATGGGCCAGGGCATGGCCGCCAATCTGCTCAAGGCCGGTCATGAGGTAGTGGTCTGGAATCGCTCCCCCGAGCCGGTAGAGGCCCTGGTCGCCCAGGGTGCCCGTGCGGCGGCGACGCCGGCGGAGGCCTTCGATGTAGAGGTGGTCTTCAGCATCCTGGCCAATGACGCCGCCACCCGCGAGGTGGTCCTCGACAGCGGCGCCCTGCAGCAGGCGCGGGCCGGACTGATTCACGTCAGCATGGCCACCCTGTCGGTGGCCCTGGTTGATGAACTGGTCGCGCGTCATGCCGAAGCGGGCGTGGGCTATGTGGCGGCGCCGGTGTTCGGTCGAACCGACGTGGCTGCCAGTGGCCAGCTCAACATCGTGGTGGCGGGTGCTCAGGCGGCGATCGAGCGCGTTCAGCCGCTGCTCGACGTCCTGGGGCGCAAGACCTGGCCGGTGGGCGCGGAGCCGCGCCAGGCCAACGTGGTGAAGATCGCTGGTAACTTCATGATCGCCAGCGCCATCGAAACCATGGGCGAGAGTACCGCCCTGGCGCGCAGCTATGGCGTGGAACCGGCGGCGTTGCTGGAAATCCTTACCAGCACCCTGTTCGCCGCCCCGGTGTACCAGAACTACGGTCGCCTGCTGACCGAGCGAAAGTTCTCGCCCGCGGCCTTCAAGCTCAGCCTGGGGCTCAAGGACGTCGGCCTGGCCCTGGCGGCCGGGCAGGAAAAGGCGGTGCCGCTACCCTTCGCCAGCGTCCTGAGGGACAACCTGCTGGAGGCCGTCGCCCAGGGCGAGGGCGATCTGGACTGGATCGCGCTGGGACAGAGGTCGCACAAGAAGGCCGGGCTCGACTGAGAGCCTGCCTACTTGCAGGCGGTGCCCAGCGCCGCCAGCGACAGCGGGTAGAACTGCAGGTTGTAGCCCGAGGTCTTGGCCTGGCTGCAGCGCTTGGTGCTGTAGAGACCGTAGTCGATGATCATCACCGGCTTCTTCTGGGTGCGGAAGTAGCTGTAGGCGTTGCACTCGGCGTAGTCGTAGCAGCTCTCGTTGAGCGCGAAGTCGAACTTGGTGTAGAGGCTCGGCACCAGATCAACAGCGTTCTTCAGACCCACCAGCAGACTGCGCTTGTGCGCCTCGTCGGCCAGCCAGTTGAGGAAGTCCAGCTGCTGGGCCTTGGTCAGCTTGAGGCCATTGGGGTTGCTGAAGCCGTCGACGTTGTCCGGGTCCACGCCCTGGCAGCCCTTCTGCACGGCCAGGTCCAGACGCTTGGCCAGCAACACGCGGACGTCGGCGCGCCGGATGTCCAGCCAGCGCTCGCCCGGCCAGGCGTCCAGCGCCTTGCCCAGGGCCGCCTTGGGGTAGAGGGCGGCATCGGGTCGCCAGTCTTCCCAGGTACCGGCGCTGAAATAGCAGATCACCGTCTTCCCATTGCCTTTCAGGTTGGCGATTACCGCCTTGCTGGTGTCATAGAGATCGATGTCGTAGAGGGTGCGATTGGGCTTTTGCAACACGCCGTTCAGCTGGACATGCCAGGTGAGTGTCTGGGGCAGCGGCGGGGGCAGGGCGGCCTGGCTGGAGGCAGCGGCGAACATTCCACAAAGCAGGATGGAACAGGCTGAAAGGCGCATGAGACTTGACTCGAACGGCTGGTCAAGTCTTCAGTATCGGCCGCTTGGTCACGGTCCTGAGTGCCGGTGGTCGTCCCTATCGACGGCTGGTCGGCGGCCGCTCAGCGACCTGCCAGGGCCTTCAGCCAGAGAGCCCTGTCGTAGACGGATTGCAGGTGAGCACAGTGCCATCAAGGCCGTACGGCCTGGCTCTCCGTCAGGCAGAGCCGTCCGATGGACGGCTTGCCTGCTCCCGGGCAGCCGCCACTGAGAGGCGGTGAGGGAGCGCAAGACAGACCTCAGCGCTTGGCCAGCAGCTCGAGACCACGCTTCACGGCGGCGCGGACCTGGGCCGGGGCGGTGCCGCCGATGTGGTCACGGGCATTGACCGAGCCTTCCAGGGTCAGGACGGCGAAGACGTCCTGCTCGATCTGATCGCTGAAGCGACGCAGTTCGTCCAGGCTCATCTCGGCCAGGTCCTTGCCGCTATCCACGCCGTACTTCACCGCATGGCCGACGATCTCGTGGCAATCGCGGAAGGGCAGGCCCTTGCGCACCAGGTAGTCGGCAAGGTCGGTGGCGGTGGAGAAGCCACGACGCGCTGCCTCGCGCATGATCTCGCGCCGGGGCTTGATGGCCGGGACCATGTCGGCGAAGGCACGCAGGGAGTCACGCAGGGTATCGGCGGCGTCGAACAGGGGCTCCTTGTCTTCCTGGTTGTCCTTGTTGTAGGCCAGCGGCTGGCCCTTCATCAGGGTCAACAGGCCGGTCAGGGCGCCGAACACGCGGCCGGTCTTGCCGCGTACCAGTTCGGGAACGTCGGGATTCTTCTTTTGCGGCATGATCGAGGAACCGGTGCAGAAGCGGTCGGGCAGGTCGATGAACTGGAACTGGGCGCTGGTCCAGAGCACCAGCTCCTCCGAGAAGCGCGACAGGTGCATCATCGCCAGGGAGGCGGCGGCGCAGAATTCGATGGCGAAGTCGCGATCCGAGACGCCATCCAGGGAGTTGCCGCCGATGGCTTCGAAGCCCAGCAGCTCGCAGGTGACCTGACGCTGGATGGGGTAGGTGGTGCCGGCCAGGGCCGCACTGCCCAGGGGCATGCGATTGACGCGTTTGCGGCAGTCGACCAGGCGCTCGTGGTCGCGGGAGAGCATCTCGAACCAGGCCAGCAGGTGATGGCCGAAGGTCACCGGCTGGGCGGTCTGCAGGTGGGTGAAGCCGGGCATGATGGTGTCGGCCTCGGCCTCCGCCAGTTGCAGCAGGCCCTGTTGCAGGCGGTTCAGCTCGGCGAGGATGGCGTCGATCTCGTCGCGCAGCCAGAGGCGGATGTCGGTGGCCACCTGGTCATTGCGGCTGCGGCCGGTGTGCAGCTTCTTGCCGACCACGCCCAGACGCTCGGTCAGGCGTGCCTCGATGTTCATGTGCACGTCTTCCAGGTCGACCCGCCATTCGAAGGTGCCGGCCTCGATCTCGCGGCGGATCTCGTCCAGCCCCGCGACGATGGCGTCGCGCTCGGCTTCGCTGAGCACCCCGGCCTGGGTCAGCATGCGCGCATGGGCCTGGCTGCCGAGGATGTCGTGGCGGTAGAGGCGCTTGTCGAAGTCCACCGAAGCGGTGAAGCGGGCGACGAAGGCGTCGACGGGTTCGCTGAAGCGTCCGCCCCAGGACTGGTTGGTTTTTTCGCTGCTCATGAATCGGCCTGCTGCTGGGCTTGTCGGTGGAAGTGAGAGGGGGCCGATGATAGCAGTCCTGAGCGGGTTCCGGCCTGATTCAACGGAGCCGACTTGCCGACGAGTGGTATCTGACCCACACTGGCTCCATGATACTCGAACGCCGCAAAACCCCTCGACCGGTCAAGGTCGACGACTTCTTCGTCCCGGCGCTCTGCGAACCGGAAGCCCTGCTCGTGCTGGTGGTGCTGGCCGAGCTGCTGGTGCTGGTCCTCGTCCTGGCGGAGCCCTTCACCCTGCAGTTCAACTGGATCCGGCTGGCGCTGGTGTCGCTGTTCGTGCAATGGATCGTGCTGCTGTCGGCGGCGCTGCTCTGTCGCCTGCGGCCCTGGCTCGCACGTCATCGACCGGTGGTGGCCGGCGGTTTCTGTTGCGCCATCGTGGTGGCGCTGACGCTGCTCTGCACCCTGGTAGCCGACTGGCTGCAACTGGCCGGTCCGCTGCAGCGGACCGGCGAGGTGCGGCTCTACATGCGCCATGCGCTGATCGCCCTGATCATGTCCATGCTGCTGCTGCGCTACTTCTGGCTGCAGAGCCAGTGGCGCCGCCAGCAGCAGGCCGAGCTGCACGCGCGTATCGAGTCCCTGCAAGCGCGCATCCGTCCGCACTTCCTGTTCAACAGCCTGAACAGCATCGCCAGTCTCATCGCCCTGGATGCGGACAAGGCCGAGCGCGCGGTGCTGGACCTCTCGGCCCTGTTCCGTGCCAGTCTGGCCCAGCCCGGTACCAAGGTGCGCTGGTCCCAGGAGCTGGAGCTGTCACGCCGCTACCTGGAGATCGAGCGCTTGCGCCTGGGTGATCGCCTGCAGCTGCAATGGGACGTGGACGGGGTGCCGGCGGATCTGCCGATTCCCCAGCTGACCCTGCAGCCGCTGCTGGAAAACGCCCTGATCTATGGCGTCGCGCCGCGTATCGAAGGCGGTTTGGTGACCATCTTCGCCACCTACCGAGACGGGGTGTTCGAACTGGTGATCAGTAACCCCTACGACCCCGAGGTGGAGCAGCAGCCACGCCCGCCAAAGGGTACTCGTCAAGCTTTGAGCAATATCGAGGCGCGATTAACGGCACTTTTCGGACCAGCTGCGAGTCTCAAAATCGAACGCCGCGACCAGCGGCATACAACGTCTCTTCGCTATCCATGCGAGCGACTCATGCGGGAAGCCTGAGCTTATGAATGTCCTGATCGTCGATGACGAACCCTTGGCGCGCGAGCGTCTGGCCCGTCTGGTGGGGCAACTGGACGGTTACACCGCCCTGGAGCCAACAGCCACCAACGGTGAGGAAGCCCTCGCTTTGGTCGAAAACCTCAAGCCTGACATCGTCCTGCTCGACATCCGCATGCCGGGTCTGGACGGTTTGCAGGTGGCCGCGCGTCTCTGCGAGCGCGAATCGCCGCCCGCGGTGATCTTCGTGACCGCTCACGACGAATACGCGCTCGACGCCTTCCAGGTGAGTGCCGTTGGCTATCTGGTCAAGCCGGTACGCCAGGAAGACCTGGCTGCCGCCTTGGGCAAGGCCCAGCGTCCGAACCGGATGCAGCTTGCCGCCCTGACCAAGCCGCCGGCCAGCGGTGGTCCGGGGCCGCGCAGCCATATCAGCGCCCGGACCCGCAAGGGTATCGAGCTGATTCCGCTGGACGACGTGGTCTACTTCATCGCCGACCACAAATACGTGACCCTGAGACACTCGGGTGGCGAGGTCCTGCTGGACGAACCGCTCAAGGCCCTGGAAGACGAGTTCGGCGAGCGCTTCGTACGTATCCACCGCAATGCCCTGGTGTCCCGCGAGCGCATCGAGCGCCTGCAGCGTACCCCTCTGGGTCACTTCCAGCTGTTCCTCAAGGGCATGAATGGCGATGCGCTGACCGTCAGCCGCCGCCATGTGGCCGGTGTGCGTCGCCTGATGCACAGCATCTGACGTCGCTTCCGGGTCGGTGACCGGCGCGCAGCGGGGGAGGGGCGCCGGTCGACCTGCTATCATGGCCGGCAATCTGACGTGCCGGTAATGTCCATGCTCCGCGAAATTCGTATCGCCACGCGCCAGAGTGCCCTGGCACTGTGGCAAGCCGACTATGTGAAAGCCCGCCTTGAAGCGGCGCATCCGGGATTGCGGGTGAGCCTGCTGCCCATGACCAGCCGCGGCGACAAGTTGCTCGACGCACCGCTGGCCAAGATTGGCGGTAAGGGTCTGTTCGTCAAGGAGCTGGAAAACGCCCTGCTCGACGGCAGCGCCGACATCGCCGTGCATTCGATGAAGGACGTGCCCATGGAATTTCCCGCGGGCCTCGGGCTATACGCCATCTGCGAGCGGGAAGACCCGCGCGACGCCTTCGTCTCCAATCGCTATGCGCGCCTCGCCGATCTGCCCCAGGGCAGCGTGGTAGGCACCTCCAGTCTGAGACGCCAGGCCCAGTTGTTGGCCCTGCGACCGGACCTGGAGATCCGCTTCCTGCGCGGTAACGTGAATACGCGCCTGGCCAAGCTCGACGCCGGCGACTACGACGCCATCATCCTGGCCGCCGCCGGCCTGATCCGCCTGGGCTTCGCCGAGCGCATCCGAGAATCCCTGACAGTCGAGAACAGCCTGCCTGCCGGTGGCCAGGGCGCCGTGGGCATCGAATGCCGGACCGACGATGCCGAGGTCCACGCCCTGCTCGAACCCCTGCATCATTTCGACACCGAGCGCCGGGTCGCTGCGGAACGCGCCCTGAATCGTCGCCTCAACGGTGGCTGCCAGGTGCCCATCGCCTGCTACGCGGTACAGGAAGGCGAATTGCTCTGGCTGCGTGGTCTGGTCGGTCAGCCTGATGGCGCTCTGTTGCTGCGCGCCGAAGCCCGAGGTCCCGTCAATGATCCGGCCGGTCTTGGCGTGGCCGTGGCCGAAGACCTGCTGGCGCAGGGCGCCCAGGGCATCCTTGACGCCGTCTACGGGATTTCCGGCGAATCATGAGCGGCTGGCGCCTGCTCCTGACCCGGCCGGCGGAGGAGAATCCACCGCTGGCCACTGCCCTGGCCGCGGCGGACATCGCCAGTGCCAGTCTGCCGCTGTTGGAGCTCCAGCCGCTGGCGGAAACCCCCGAACAGCGTACCCTCTGGCTCGATCTGGACCGCTATGCCGCCGTGTTGGTGGTGAGCAAGCCGGCCGCTCGCCTGGGGCTCGCCGCCCTGGACCGCTACTGGCCGCAACCGCCGCTGCAGGCCTGGTTCGCCGTGGGCGCGGCCACTGCGGCGGTGCTCGAAGACTATGGTCTGCATGTGCACTATCCCCCACGCGAAGACAGCGAAGGCCTGCTGGCCCTGCCGGCCCTGGCCGACGCCTTGCAGCGTCCTGAGCCCCAGGTGCTGCTCTTGCGTGGCGAAGGGGGGCGCGATCTGCTGGTCGAGACCCTCAGCGCCCGTGGTGCCCGTGTCGAGGTGCTCGAACTCTATCGCCGCCAGTGTCCGCAGTACCCTGCAGGGCAGGTCCTAGAGACCCTGGCAGCGGAACGCCTGAATGCCATCATGGTCAGCAGTGGGCAGGGTTTCGCGCATCTGCAGGCCTGTGCGGGTGCGGATTGGCCCGTGGTGCGCCGTTATCCCCTGCTGGTACCCAGCGCCCGAGTGGCCGAACTGGCTCGCGCCAGTGGCTGCCCCCGCGTGATCGAGTGCCAGGGCGCCAGCGCCGGCGCCCTGATCGCCACGCTAGCCCATCACCATCCGGATTGACCCTACAAGGAATTCCCGTGAGCGAAACTCAAGCCCCCCGCGCCGATGACGTCTCTCCCGATCCTGTCGTGACTCCCGTCTCGCCACCACCGGCACCGCCTCCGGTAGGTGCGCGCCGCAAGGGCTCCGGCAAGGCGTCCGGTCTCGCGCTGCTGGCCCTGCTGGTAGCCGCTGGTGGCCTGGGAGTGGGCGGCTGGAGTGTCTGGCAACTGCAGCAGGTACACCAGAACGAACAGGCTCAGACGGCCCAGGCCGAGGACCTGCGCAGCCAGTTGCGGCAGCTGGAGGTACGCAACCAGGCGCTGAGCGCCGATCTGGCACGCCTGCCGTCGGCCAACGAGCTGGAAGAACGCCGTCGTCAGCTCGGTGCCCTGCAAGGTGATCAACAGCACCTCGCCGAACAGTTCAAGGAGGTGGTCGGCCAGAGTCGCCAGGCCTGGCGCCTGACCGAGGCCGAGCATCTGCTGCGCATGGCGACCCTGCGCATGACTGCCCTGCAGGACGTGCCCAGCGCCCAGAATCTCCTGCAGGGTGTCGATGACATCCTCAAGGCGCAGAACGATCCGGCGGCCTTCAACGCACGCCAGCAGGTGGCCAATGCCCAGCAGACGCTGCGACAGCTGCCCGATCTGGACCGGACCGGGCAGTTCGTCCAGCTGGCCTCGCTGCGCAACCAGGTACAGAGCCTGGAGCCATTGCCGCCGCGCTTCTCCGCCACCGTGGCCGATCAGCCCGGCGTCGAGAAGGCCGCGATACCGCCGAGCAATGCCTTGCAGCAATGGTGGCAGGACTTCCGCCAGCGCATCTCCAGCTATTTCCGCATCGATTTCTCCGCCGACCAGCCGATCCGACCGCTGCTGGCCGAGGAATCCCTGGCCCAGGTACGCCTGGCCATGAGTCTGGCGCTGGAGCAGGCGCAATGGGCCGTGCTCAACGGCAATCAGGAGGTCTATCGGCTGTCCATCGAGCAGGCGCAAGACGTCCTCGCCGCCCATTTCAACAACCAGAATCCTGACAGCCTTGCAGTCAAGCTGCGTCTTCAGGAGCTGGCCGAGCGCCCAGTCACCTTCGAGGCGCCTGACCTGACGCCGGCCCTGACCGCGCTGCAGGCCTATATCGCGCAACGTCAGCAAATCCAGCCGACCAATGCCGCCGGCGCGGCTCAGGAGAATCGCCCATGAAGCGCCTGTACCTGCTGTTCCTGTTCGCCCTGCTCGTCGGTCTGGGCGTCGCCGTGGTGCTGGCCAAGGAGCCGGGCTATGTGCTGCTGTCCTACAGCAACTTCCGTTATGAATCGAGCCTCTGGGCCTTCCTGGCCCTGTTGGTGGCGATCTGGCTGGCGCTCTACATCCTCAAGCTGGTGTTGGGCGCCCTGGGCCTGACCGGCAAGGTGCTCAACCCCTGGTCGCGGCACAATCGCCAGCGGCGCCTGGAACAGGCCCGCCACAAGGGCCAGCTGGAACTTGCCGAGGGGAACTGGAGCGGTGCCCTCAAACATCTGAAAGGCGCGGCCGAGCACGCCGACCAGCCGCTGTTCGTGCTGCTGGGCGCGGCCCGCGCCGCCAACGAACTTGGCGACCTGGAAGAGCGCGATCGCCTGCTGCGTCAGGCCCGGGAGCGCGAGCCCCAGGCCGAGCTCGCCATCGGCCTGCAACAGGCTCGCCTGCAGATCGACCGGGGTCAGTACCTGGAGGCGCGTGACAGCCTGGCACCACTGCAGGCCAAGTATCCAAAGAATGGCGAGGTGCTGCTGCAGCTGCAGCGCCTGCAGGTGACCCTGCGCGACTGGCCGGCCCTGATCGCCCTGCTGCCGCAGCTGCGCAAGCAGCAGGTCTTGCGGCCCCAGGAGCAGGACGACCTGGAGCGCAAGGTATGGATCGCTACCCTTGACGAGGTCCCGGCTCAGGGCGCCGAGTCGGCGGTGGATGCCCAATGGCAGCAGGTCCCCACGGCGCTCAAGGGCGATGCTTCGGTGGTGCTGGCCTATGCCCGCCAGTTGCGCGCCATCGGCCGTGACGATCTGGCCGAAGAGGTCTTGCACATCACCCTCAATCGCCAGTGGGACGAGCGCCTGGTCGAACTCTATGGCCAGCTGCGTCCTCGCGACGCCAGCCGGCCACTGCACCATGCCGAGGGCTGGCTCAAGGATCGGCCCCAGGATCCGGTGCTGTTGCTGGCCCTGGGGCGGCTGTGCATGAACAACCAGCTGTGGGGCAAGGCGCGTGAGTACCTGGAGCGCAGCCTGGCGCAGCGTCCCTCGGCGATCACCGCCGGCGAGCTGGCCCGGGTGACCATGCAGCTGGGCGATGTGAGCCGCAGTCAGCAGCTCTTGCAAAGCCAATGGCGCGATCCGGCGGCTGGTTCGCTACCCCCGGCGAAGGGCTGACAACCTCCCTCGCTAGCCCGGGTCCTTGAAAGGTGCCCGGGCTTTCACTACCGTAACGTCCCAATTCCCTGTTGGAGACGGCGCGTCCGTGACTAGTCCCCGCTTCATCTTCCTGTTCATGGCCGCCACCTGCGCGGTGCTCATGGGCGTCGGTCTCTATCTTGAGCACGTGGTTGGGCTGGAGCCCTGTCCGCTGTGCGTCATGCAGCGGATCTTCTTCATCCTCGTCGGTGTGGTCGCCCTCATCGCCGGCATCCAGGCGCCTGGCAAGCGAGGCCGCCGTATCTACGGGGTCACCCTGCTACTGCTGGCCGCGGCCGGTGCGGCCACCGCCGGGCGCCAGGTCTATCTGCAGACGGTGCCGGCGGAAGAGCTGGCGGCCTGCCTGCCCAGCCTGGACTACATGATGCAGGCGCTGCCCTTCCAGGAGATCATTCGCCTGGTGCTGCACGGCACCGCCGACTGCGCCGAGGTCAACTGGACGCTGTTCGGTCTGAGCATCCCGGAATGGAGCCTGTTGGCCTTCGTGCTGCTCATGGCCTTGAGCCTGGTCAAGATCTTTCGCCGTCGCTGACTTTCTCCGAGCAACGGCACTCGCCTGGCGAGACGATGTCGGTATAGTTCCTGATAACACCCGGGCGCCTGCGCCCGGACCGTTTCGCCCGTATAGAGAGCTGCCGTCATGCTAGAAACCTGCCGCAATGCCCAGGAACGCTGGGGTGGGGTCCACCAGCTGATCGACCGCTGGCTGATTGCCCGCCGCGAGCTGGTGACCGCCTACGAAACCCTGGACATGGAGCCCCTGCTGGGTCCGGTGCGCGAGGTGAGCGAATTGGAGCGCCTCTGCGACATGCTGGTCGACTACATGTCCACCGCGCACTTCGAGATCTACGAGCAATTGGTGGCCGAAGCCCGCGAATTCCAGGACGAGCGCGCCATCGAGTTCGCCGACAGCGTCTATCCGCGCCTGCAGGCCCTGACCGACGCCGCCCTCAACTTCAACGACAGATTCGAGCGTGGCGCCTATCGCGACCCGGGGCTGCTGACCATCGAGCTCAAGCTGCTGGGCGAAACCCTGCGCGAACGCTTCGAGTTGGAAGACTGCCTCATCGAGGTACTGCACACCTCGCACCAGCAGCCGCGGCTGGCCTCGGTCTAGACCCGGATCACCCGTGCCGCCTCGGCCAGCAGGTCGAGGTCCGCTGGCGCTGCCTCGCGCGGTGCCAGGGCATGCAACCAGCCTCCCGAGTGCTGCGCATCGCGGCACGGCCAATGCGCCGCCAGTCGCGCCAGGCGGGCGAGCTGTTCACGTTCCGCCGCCAATTCCAGTCCCTTGAGCTGCTCACGCAGCGCCGCCAGGCGTTCATCGACGCCGGAGGGGGTCTTCCAGGCCTGGCGCAATTGCCGCAGAGGGCGCACCACCGTGTCCTGCCAGTGCTGCGAGGCACGCTGCAGCCGGGTCAGCCCCTCGGCATCCAGGGCGCAGGCGCGCCGATCCAGCCAGAGCGCCGTCAGGACCAGGCAGACATCGGCCCCGGCCTCCTGCAGACGCAAACAGGCGCCTTCCACGCCAGGCCGGGCGTATACTGCCAACGCGAATTCCCACAGGTCCTCTTGCATGTCCGCCTCCCCATTCGTGGGTGGTGGAGCTGCTACACTCCGCCGCCATGATCCGACTACAGAACCTTACTCTACAGCGTGGTCCCCAGCGTCTGCTCGAAAGCGCTGACCTGACCCTGCATCCCGGCCAGAAAGCCGGTCTGATCGGTGCCAATGGCGCCGGCAAATCCAGTCTCTTCGCCCTGTTGCGCGGCCAGCTCGGCGCCGACGCCGGCGACTGCCACATCCCGGCCGCCTGGCGCATCGCCCACATGCGTCAGGAGGTGGATACCCTGGAGCGGCTGGCGGTGGACTACGTACTGGACGGCGACATCGAGTTGCGCCGCATCCAGCGCGAGTTGGCAGCCGCCGAAGCGGCCCAGGACGGCAATGCCCTGGGCCGGCTGCATGCCGACTTCGAGGCCGCCGACGGCTATACCGCCGATGCCCGGGCCCGCAAGCTGCTGGCCGGTCTGGGCTTCACCACCGCGCAGATGGAGCGCCAGGTCGGCGACTTCTCCGGTGGCTGGCGGATGCGCCTGAACCTGGCTCAGGCGCTGATGTGTCCCTCGGACCTGCTGTTGCTGGACGAACCCACCAACCACCTGGATCTGGACGCCATCCTCTGGCTGGAAGACTGGCTCAAGGGCTATCCCGGCACCCTGATCCTGATCTCCCACGACCGCGATTTCCTTGATGCGGTGGTCGATCACGTGGTGCATCTGGACCAGCAGAAGCTGGTGCTCTATCGCGGCGGCTATTCCAGCTTCGAGCGCACCCGCGCCGAGCGCCTGGCGCAGCAGCAGCAGGCCTACGACAAGCAGCAGGCCCAGCGCGCCCACATGGAGAAGTACATCGCCCGCTTCAAGGCCCAGGCCACCAAGGCGCGCCAGGCACAGAGCCGGATCAAGGCCCTGGAACGCCTGGAAGAGCTGGCGCCGGCCCATGTCGATTCGCCCTTCGAATTCGTCTTCCGCGAGGCGGACAAGCTGTCCAGCCCGCTGCTCGACCTGGCCGAGGGCCGGCTGGGCTACGGCGAGACCACCATCCTGCATCCGGTCAAGCTGCAACTGACGCCGGGCGCACGCATCGGCCTGCTCGGTCCCAATGGCGCCGGCAAGTCGACCCTGATCAAGACCCTGGCCGCGGAGCTCGAACCCCTCGGCGGCCGGCTGCAGCGGGGCGAGAATCTGGCTATCGGCTACTTCGCCCAGCATCAGCTCGATTCCCTGGACGCCAAGGCCAGCCCGCTGCTGCACCTGCAGCGCATCGCCCCTGGCGAGCGCGAGCAGAGCCTGCGCGATTTCCTGGGTGGCTTCGATTTCCGTGGTCCACGCTGCGATGAGACGGTGCTGAATTTCTCCGGTGGCGAAAAGGCGCGTCTGGCCTTGGCCTTGATCGCCTGGCAGAAGCCCAACCTCCTGCTGCTGGACGAACCCACCAACCACCTGGACCTGGACATGCGCCTGGCCCTGACCCTGGCGCTGCAGGAATTTACCGGGGCGGTACTGGTGGTGTCTCACGATCGCCATCTGCTCAAGAGCACCACCGACGAATTCCTGCTGGTGGCCGACGGCAAGGTACAGGCCTTCGACGGCGACCTGGACGACTACAGCCGCTGGCTGGTGGATTTCCGCGCCCGTCAGGAGCCAGGCCTCGTAGCCGGCGAGGGCGCCGCGGTCGACAAGACCGACCGCAAGGCGCAGCGTCAGGCCGCCGCGGCCCTGCGCCAGCAGCTGGCGCCGCTGAAGAAGACCGCCGACAAGCTGGAAGCGGAGCTGGGAAAGCTGCAGGAAAAACTCGCCACCCTGGAGGCTCGGCTGGGTGACAGCGGTCTCTACGACGCCGCGCGCAAGGACGAGCTGCGCCAGGCACTGGCCGACCAGGCCGCCGCCAAGACCCGTGAAGCCGAACTGGAAGAGCAGTGGCTGGAGGCCCTGGAACGGCTGGAAAGCCTGCAAGCCGAACTCGAGGGGGCCTGATGATCGAGTGGCTGCACACCTGGCTGCCCGGCTGGGGCGACTACCTGCTGGTAGCCGGTCAGGTTGCCTTGGTACTGTTGATCGGCTATGTGCTGCAGCGCATCGTCGCCCGCGCCGTCACCGGCCTGGGCGAACGCTATCCGCTGCCGCCGCAGATCGTCCTGGGGCTGCGCGGTACCCTGCGCTGGCTGATCATGGGCAGTGCCATCCTCATGGCCCTGGAGCGCTTCGGCGTATCCGCCGCCGTGCTCTGGACGGCCATCTCCGGTTTCGTCGCCGTGGCGGCGGTGGCCTTCTTCGCCATCTGGAGCGTGCTGTCCAATCTGTTCTGCGCGGTGCTGATCTTTACCGTCGGGCCCTTCCGCCTGGGCGATCGCATCGAGGTGCTGGACGCCTCGGACAAGCCCGGCATCAAGGGGCGGGTGGTGGCCATCAACATGCTCTTCGTGACCCTGCAGGAGCTGGACGACAACCAGGAAGGCGCCCTGGTGCAGATCCCCAACACCCAGTTCTTCCAGAAGTCGGTACGCCGTTGGCGTGATGCCGACGGCTCCTTCGACTTCCACCTTGACAGGTAAGCCCATGAGTCTGCAGGTCTGGACCGGTTTCTTCATCGCCTGCTGGATGATCAGCCTCTCGCCGGGGGCAGGCGCTGTCGCCTCCATGAGCGCGGGCGTCAACCACGGTTTCCGGCGCGGCTACTGGACGGCACTGGGCCTGCAGCTGGGGCTGGCTCTGCAGATCGCCGTGGTCGCCGTGGGTGTCGGCGCCTTGCTGGCGACCTCGCAGCTGGCCTTCACCCTGATCAAGTGGTTCGGGGTTCTCTATCTCGCCTACCTGGCCATCCGCCAATGGCGCGCGGCGCCGTTGGACCTGGGCGAACAGGTGGCCGGCGAACGTCCGCCACCGCGTATCAGCGCCCTGGTCATGCGCGGCTTCCTGGTCAACGTGAGCAACCCCAAGGCGTTGATCTTCCTGCTCGCGGTATTGCCGCAGTTCGTCGATCCCCGGGCGCCCCTGGCCGCGCAGTACCTGATCATCGGGGCGACCATGGTCACCGTCGATCTGATCGTCATGGCCGGCTATACGGGCCTCGCCGCCCGGGTACTGACCCTGCTGCGCACCCCGCGTCAGCAGCGCATCACCAACCGGGTCTTCGCCAGCCTGTTCCTCGCCGCCGCGGCGCTGCTGTCCACGGTGCGCCGCGCCGCGATCTGAAGCCGGCCGCTACCAGGCCACCGCCTGACCCTGCCAATCCCAGAAACTGCCGGTCTCGGCCGGGGTGCGGGCGGCCAGTACTTCCAGCAGCCGCTCCGCCGCATAGCCTGGCGTAAACAGCTTGTCAGCCGGCACCCGTGCCTGGAAGGGGCGTGACAGCGCGGTATCGGTGGTGCCGGGATGCAGGGCCAGCACGCAACTCTGGGGGTTGAGTCGAGCCAGTTCGATGCTGGCGCAGCGCAGTCCCTGGTTGAGCGCGGCCTTGGCCATCCGGTAGCCATACCAGCCACCCAGGCGGTTGTCGCCAATGGAGCCGACCCGCGCCGAGAGCGCCGCGATCTGGCAGGGATGCTGGCCCTTGAGCAGCGGCGTCAGCTGGCGGATCAGCAACAGCGGCAGCACGGCATTGGCCAGATAGCTTTCCACCAGGCCGGCCTGATCCACCTGCGCCAGGCTCTTCTCGGCCTGTGCCTGCTCGCCCTGCAACAGGCCCGAGGCGCACAGCAGCAGGTCCAGGCGCGGCGTCGCCCCCACTAGCCGGGTCGCCAGGTCGGTTGCGGCGAGCGGATCGACATCAAGCCGGCGCAGACGTGGGCCATGCTGCCGCGCCAGCTCGGTCAGGCCCTCATGGGCTTCGGCCTGGCGCGCGCAGGCCCAGACCAGGCCCACGTCGTCACGGGCCAGCAGCTGCTCGCACAGGGCCAGGCCGAGGCCGCCAGTGGCGCCGTACACCAGGGCCTGAGCGGGGTGCTCCAGGCGTTGCCAGAAGGTCATGGGTGGACTCCGGTCGGATCGGTATCCCTGTCCGACCGCGCCGCTGCGCTGGGGTGCGCCGCCACGGCGCGGTATCCTGGGCTTTTGCCGGAGAAATCCCGTGATCCTGTGGATCGATGCCGATGCCTGTCCGCGCGCCGCCAAGGAGCTGGTCTGCAAGTTCGCCCTCAAGCGCAAGCTGGAGGTGGTGCTGGTGGCAGGCCAGCCGCAGATCAAGCCGCCCTTCGCCTGTGTCCGTTTGGTGGTGGTACCCAGCGGCCCCGATGCTGCCGATGATCACCTGGTCGAACAGGCACAGCCGGGTGACCTGGTGATCTGCAGCGATATTCCCCTGGCCGATCGCCTGGTGAAGAAGGGCGTGGCTGCCCTCGATCCGCGTGGCCAGGAGTTCGACGAGCGCAACATGGGACAGCGTCTGGCCATGCGCAATCTGATGACCGATCTGCGTGACCAGGGGCAGATGGGCGGCGGCCAGGCCGGCTACGGCGAGCGGGATCGCCAGGCGTTCGCCAATGCGCTGGATCGGTTGCTGACCCGTCTCCAGCGCGAGGCCGCCGCCAGGGCTGTATGAGCAATGCCGATGCTTCGGACAGGACCTAGGCGGGAACGGCCGTGATGCTGTGCTGCTGCAGCCAGGTACGCAGTTGCGGCAACGGCATGGGTCGACCGAACAGATAGCCCTGCATGAAGTTGCAGCCGTTGGCCTGCAGGAACTGGCGCTGTTCGGCGGTTTCCACCCCTTCGGCGACCACATTCAGGCCCAGCTTGTGCGCCATGGCGATGATCGCCGAGGCGATGGCCATGTCGTTGCTCTGTTTGGGGATGGTGCGAACGAAGGAGCGGTCCACCTTGAGCGAGTCCACCGGTAGCCGACTCAGGTAGGCCAGCGATGAGTAGCCACTGCCGAAGTCGTCGATGGAGACCCGCACACCCAGGGTGCGGATCTCGCCGAGCACCTCGACGGCCACGTTGAGACTGTGCATCAGGGCGTTTTCGGTCACTTCGAGAGTCAGCGCCGAGGCGGGTAGATCTTCGGCCTGCAGCGCCCGGGCGATGGCCTGGGGCAGGAGGCGATCACTCAGATTCAGCGCCGAGCAGTTCACCGACACCCGGAGCGCCAGGTAGCCCTCGCGGCGCAGCTGGGCCAGGTCGGCACAGGCCTGGCGCATGACCCAGCCATCCAGGTCAGCGATCAGCCCGGTTTCCTCGGCGACGCGAACGAAGCGTTCGGGACTCAGCGGACCCAGCACCGGATGCTGCCAGCGGACCAGGGCTTCCAGGCCGACGGGCCCGCCCGCGGGGTCGACGATAGGCTGGTAGGCCACGTGCAGGCCGCCCTGGGTCAGGGCGTGGCGCAGGTCCATCTCCAGGCTGAGCAGGTCATCGGCCTCGCGCTGGAGTTCGGTGGTGAACCTCTGGCTGCAATTGCGCCCGCTGCGCTTGCAGTGGCCGACTGCCAGGCCGGCACTGCGCAGCAGCTGGCCGGCGTTGGCGCCATCCTGGGGATAGTGGGCGATCCCCAGGCTGAAGGTCATGGCGATGCGCTGTCCGGCCAACTCGAAGGGCGGGCGCAGCTGCTCCAGCAGACGCAGGGCCAGGGGCTGGCTGTCGCCGCGCTGGCCCAGCGGCAGCAACAGGCTGAATTCGTCGCCGGCATAGCGGGCCAGTGGCAGATCGTTGTCGAGCACGGCGCGAATCCGCTGCGCCATCTGGATCAGCAACTCATCGCCAAGGGCGTGGCCGAGGCTGTCGTTGATGCGCTTGAAGTGGTCGATGTCCAGCATCAACAGGGCGAACTGCTCGCCGGTCCGCGCCTGACCGATGGCCCGATCCACGGTCTGGATGAAGCTGGCGCCGTTGAGCAGGTGGGTGAGGGGGTCGTGCAGGGTGATCTGGTCGAGCGTGGTGGAGACCCGTTCCAGGCGCAGGCGCTGGGCATGGAAGCGCTCGCCAGCCCAGGCGGCGAGGAGGCCGACCATGATGATGAACAGGGTGCCGAGCGCGATCCCCATGCCCAGCTCCAGATGCTGGTTCATTTCCGCCAGGCCATCCGGCTCGAAGCCAACGGGCACGGCCAGGGTCAGGGCGGCCATGCCGGTGAAGTGCATGGACACGATGGCGAAGCCGAGTCCCAGGCTCCCCAGCAGGCGCAGCCAGACGGTCCTGAGGCCAGTCCTGCCGCGCAGGCGGAAAGCCAGCAGCAGGGCGCCAAGGGAGGCCAGGCTGGCGATCACCACCGAGACCACTACCAGCAGCGGATCGTAGAGCTGCACCGCCACCGAGTGCATGGCCAGCATCCCGGTGTAGTGCATGGTCGCGATGCCCAGGCCGGCGGCCAGAGAGGCGAGCAGATACTGAGGTGCGGTCAGGGATTCACGACCGATCAGGTGCATCACCGTGTAGGACACGGCAATGGCGATCAGCAGCGAGCCCAGGGTCTGCAGCGGGGCATAGTGCACATGGATGCCGATCTTGAACGACAGCATGGCCAGGAAGTGCATCGACCAGATGCCACCACCCAGGGCGATGGCGCCGATCAGCTTGGCCAACTCGCTGCCGCGGCGGGAGCGACTGTTGGTCACCCAGTCGGCCATGGCCAGGGCGGTATAGCCCGCCGCACTGGCGATAAGGTAGGACAGCACCACCAGTACGCCTTCGTACGTGTTGGCGGCCAGGACCTGATGACCGGGGGGAAGCAAGGTGGAGAAATTCAGCATGCTCAATCGCCAGCTTGCCGCACGGGCGTTAAAGGAGGTTGATGCTCAGGGCATCGGCAGCGGCGGCCGAGCCTTTAATCCGGTCGATGGGCGTAGCCGCTAACCGGACGTTCGCCCATCAGACCTTGGGTGCGCGGCTGCGGCGCCAGAGCCAGAGCAGCAGGCCGATCACCACCAGGCCGCCCAGCACCATCAGTTCATAGCGCTTGAGATTGCCCAGCACGCCTTCGAGAACCGCGCCGAAGTGGTAGGCGGCGTAGCCCAGCACCGTGGCCCAGACGATGGCGCCGATACCGTTGAGGATCAGATAGCGCGCTGGCGGATAGCCGGACAGGCCGATGGCTACCGGCATCACCGTGCGCAGGCCATAGACGAAGCGAAAGCTCAGTACCCAGAGATCCGGGTGGCGCCGGATGTGCGCCAGCGCCTTATCCCCGGCAGCTTCCCACTTGGGCTTGCGCGCCAGCAGCTTGCGCCCGTGGCGACGACCGAGGAAATACCAGAGCTGATCGCCGGCATAGCTGCCGCAGAAAGCGACCAGTATGACGGTCTGGATGCTCATGTAGTCACGAAAGGCGAGAAAGCCGGCCAGCACCAGAATGGTTTCGCCCTCGAAGAAGGTGCCGAGAAAAAGGGCGAAATAGCCGAAATCGTGGAGGAATTGCTGGAGCATTCGGCGCTACACGAGGTGAATTGAAGATGGCGCAGCCTACCCCGGTTGGCGCCTGGAAAGAAAGTGTGACGGACTTCCGTCCGCCGGGTGCCAGGCGGTCAGCCACAGATTTCACTGCGACCCTGTGTCACGCCAGCTCCGGTCAGCGTCTGCCTTGGATAGGCGCTATAGGCACACCATATTGTCATCTACTGTTACCAATCGGTCATGATTGTGGCCTATAACCCCTCACACTGACCCGTGATCCGGGTCTGGGAGTCGATCGTGAGCTTTACCCCCATCAGCCGTAGCTACCCTGCCACTCGCATGCGCCGCCAGCGCCGCGACGAGTTTTCCCGTCGTTTGATGCGCGAGCATGCACTGACGGTGGATGACCTGATCCTGCCGGTCTTCGTGCTGGACGGTGAAGGCCGTCGCGAAGCCGTGCCCTCTATGCCCGGCGTCGAGCGGCTGTCCATCGACCTGCTGCTGGAAGAGGCCGCCGAACTGGTGGCGCTGGGTATTCCCGCCGTGGCCCTGTTCCCCGTCACCCCTGTCGAGCGCAAGTCGCTGGATGGTGCCGAGGCCTACAATCCCGACGGCATCGCCCAGCGCGCCACCCGCGCCCTGCGCGAGCACTTCCCCGAGCTGGGCGTGATCACCGACGTGGCCCTGGATCCCTTCACCACCCACGGCCAGGACGGCATCCTCGACGAGCGCGGCTATGTGCTCAACGACATCTCGGTCGAGGTGCTGGTCAAGCAGGCGCTGTCCCATGCCGCGGCGGGGGCACAGGTGATCGCACCCTCGGACATGATGGACGGTCGCATCGGTGCCATCCGCGCTGCCCTGGAAGACGCGGGTTATCATAACGTGCAGATCATGGCCTACTCGGCCAAGTACGCCAGCGCCTACTATGGGCCTTTCCGCGATGCCGTCGGCTCGGCCGCCAACCTGGGCAAGGGCAACAAGGCCACCTACCAGATGGATCCGGGCAACAGCGACGAGGCGCTGCACGAGATCGCCGGCGACCTGGCCGAGGGCGCCGACTCGGTGATGGTCAAGCCGGGCATGCCCTACCTGGACATCGTCCGCCGGGTCCGTGAGGAATTCCGCGTGCCGACCTTCGTGTACCAGGTGAGCGGCGAGTACGCCATGCACATGGCCGCGATCCAGAACGGCTGGCTGTCCGAGGCCGTCATCCTCGAATCGCTCTTGGCCTTCAAGCGCGCCGGGGCCAACGGCATCCTCACCTATTTCGCCAAACGCGCCGCCCAACAACTTCGCCAGGGGCCTTCGCGTTCCTAAGGAGCTTCAATGAGTAGCCAGGGTTTCGTCGAAACCGATCTGCAACAATCAGCCACCGTCGAGTCCACGGACCTGACCACCGAGGCGGTCGCGCCAGACGCCGCTGTCCAGCCCGCGCCCGTGGTCGAGGCGCCGCCCGCGCCTACCGTGCCGGCGGCCAACGTGGACGACAGCAGCCTCTATATCCATCGCGAGCTGTCGCAGCTGCAGTTCAACATCCGGGTGCTGGAACAGGCCCTCGACGAATCCTATCCGCTGCTCGAACGCCTCAAGTTCCTGCTGATCTTCTCCAGCAACCTGGACGAGTTCTTCGAGATCCGCGTGGCGGGCCTCAAGAAGCAGATCGCCTTCGCCCGTGAGCAGGCCGGGGCCGACGGCCTGCTGCCGCACCAGGCGCTGGCGCGTATCAGCGAAATCGTCCACGGCCAGGTGGAACGGCAGTACGCCATCCTCAACGACGTCCTGCTGCCAGCCTTGGCCGAGCAGCAGATCCGCTTCATCCGGCGGCGCTACTGGGACGTCAAGATCAAGGCCTGGGTGCGCAAGTTCTTCCGCGACGAGATCGCGCCGATCATCACGCCCATCGGCCTGGATCCGACCCACCCCTTTCCGTTGCTGGTGAACAAGAGCCTCAACTTCATCGTCGAGCTGGAGGGCATGGACGCCTTCGGCCGTGACTCGGGCCTGGCCATCATCCCGGCGCCGCGCCTGCTGCCGCGGATCATCCGGGTGCCCGAGGAGGTCGCCGGTCCCGGGGACAACTACGTCTTCCTGTCCTCGATGATTCACGCCCATGCCGACGATCTCTTCCCCGGCATGAAGGTCAAGGGCTGCTTCCAGTTCCGCCTGACCCGTAACGCCGACCTCTCGGTGGATACCGAGGATGTCGAAGACCTGGCCCGTGCCCTGCGCGGCGAGCTGTTCTCGCGTCGCTATGGCGATGCGGTGCGGCTCGAGGTGGTGGACATCTGCCCGAAACACCTTACCGACTACCTGCTCAAGCAGTTCAATCTGGGCGAAAGCGAGCTGTACAAGGTCAACGGTCCCGTCAACCTGACCCGGCTGTTCTCCATCACCGGGCTGGATAGCCATCCGGAATTGCAGAGTGCCCCCTTCACGCCGACCATTCCCAAGCTGCTGCAGAAGAAGGACAACCTCTTCAACGTGCTGGGCAAGCTCGATGTGCTGCTGCTGCACCCCTTCGAGTCCTTCACCCCGGTGATCGACCTGATGCGCCAGGCCGCCAAGGACCCCAACGTCCTGGCGATCAAGCAGACGCTCTACCGCAGCGGTGCCAACTCCGAGATCGTCGACGCCCTGGTGGACGCGGCGCGCAGCGGCAAGGAGGTGACCGCGGTCATCGAATTGCGCGCCCGCTTCGACGAGGAATCCAACCTGCAGCTGGCCAGCCGCCTGCAGCAGGCTGGCGCCGTGGTCATCTACGGCGTGGTGGGCTTCAAGACCCACGCCAAGATGATGCTCATCCTGCGCCGCGAGAACGGTGAGCTGCGTCGCTATGCCCACCTGGGTACCGGTAACTACCATGCCGGCAATGCCAAGCTGTACACCGACTACAGTCTGCTGACCGCCGATGTGGCCCTCACCGAGGACGTGCACAAGCTGTTCAACCAGCTGATCGGCATGGGCAAGACCCTGCGCATGAAGAAGCTGCTGCACGCGCCCTTCACCCTGAAGAAGAACCTGCTGGAAATGATCAACCGCGAAGCCGTGGCGGCCAGCGAAGGACGTCCGGCGCAGATCATGGCCAAGGTCAACGGCCTCACCGATCCCAAGGTCATCCGCGCCCTCTACAAGGCCAGCCAGGCCGGGGTGAAGATCGACCTGGTGGTGCGTGGCATGTGCTGCCTGCGTCCGGGCGTACCGGGCGTGTCCCACAACATCCAGGTGCGCTCCATCATCGGCCGCTTCCTGGAGCACAGCCGCATCTACTACTTCCTCAACGGCGGCGACGAGAAGCTCTATCTCTCCAGCGCCGACTGGATGGAGCGCAACCTCGACATGCGCGTCGAGACCTGCTTCCCGGTGGAGGGCAAGAAGCTCATCAGCCGGGTCAAGAAGGAGCTGGAAGGCTACCTCACCGACAACACCCAGGCCTGGGTACTGCAGGAGGACGGCAGCTACGTGCGGCAGTCGCCCACTGGCAACCAGAACGCCCGTAGCGTGCAGGCGACGCTGCTGGAGCGGCTGGCCAGTCCGGTGGTGAATACCCGCTGAGGGAGTTTCGGGCCCATGCCACCATGGGCCTAGCCGTTCCGTAGGTTGGGCTGAGCGCCAGCGAAGCCCAACGTTGCGGGGCTTCAGTAGTGCGGCTTGAAGTCAGCCCTGGACACTCGGACCTATGGGTGCCCTGGCTGTTTATCGAGCATTCGGAAGTCTTTTGTTTCGCCCACCCGGGCGAGTCACTTTTTTCAGTCGCGGCTGCGCGCCCCGGACAAAAGTAACCAAAAACGCTTGCCCCGGACATCCGGCCCTCCACTGCGCTACGGGTGACTCGCGTTGCTCGCCCTTCGGGCCAGCCTGGGCTGTCACTTCGCTTTGCTCGTTTCGCTCATGCCAGCGCCGCTCCGGGGTCGGCCTACACGGGCCGTCCATAGCCCGTTAGGCCTCTCGCCGCATCCATGCGGCTCGACCCACTCCACGGCACTGGCGTTCGCCCTGCTGAACGGGGCGATTCGCCAGCCTGAAAGTGTTGGTTGAAGAACACGTCACCCGTAGCCCGTAGCGTGGACAACGGCGCAGCCTTGTCCACAGGGATCGACGTTACGCGCCAGTGGAAAACGCTGCGCGGTTTTCCACGCTACAACCTGTGAGCACCCAACCATCAGGCTAGCGCCCCATCCCGTCAGTGAGGCGGAGTACAGGTGTTGCGGAGGGGGATGCGAGGCAGGACGCCCCTTTGTGCCGCGCCCCTAGAGCGGCGCCGGAACGAGGGAAACGTAGCGAAGTAGAGTAACAGCCGCAGGCTGACCCGAAGGGCGAGCGAAGCGAATCATCCGGAGCGCAGCGTAGGGCCGAACTGTCGGGGTGTGCTTTCTTTTGCTTACTTTTCTTTGCACCGGGCGGCGGTCCGCAAGCAAAGAAAAGTGAGTCGCCGGCCAGGCGAAACAAGAGCCACCAAAAGACCTCGATAAGAAGCTAAGGCACCCACAACTATCAAGCCGCACTACTGAAGCCCTGCAACGTTGGGCCTCGCTACTGCTCAGCCCAACCTACGAAAAATCCCCTCAGCGCACGCTCAACTGATACCCCACCCGCTCCAACCACTGGGCTTCCAGCTCGAAGTCGGCCTGGGTGAGGGGGTTTTCCTCCAGCCAGCCGTCGGGGAACTGCACGTCCAGGCTGCGCTCGCCAGCGCTGAGCTGGACGTCCGGAATGCTCTTGTGGCGGATGTGGTGGAAGAGGATGGCGAAGCGCAGCAGCAGGGTCAGGCGCAGCAAGGGCTCGCCTTCCGGGCCCAGCTCCTGCAGGCGATCCTGGGGGATGTTGCGGCGGTGGCCGCGCACGAGCAGTGCCAGGGCTTGCTGGTCACGGCGGGAGAAGCCGGGCAGGTCCGAGTGCTCGATCAGGTAGGCGCCGTGCTTGTGGTACTGGTAGTGGGCGATATCCAGGCCCACACAGTGCAGGCGCGCCCCCCAGCGCAGCAGCTCGGCATGGTTCTCGTCGGTCAGGCCCCAGGCGTCGGCGACCTGGGCCAGGGACTTGAGCGCGCGCTTTTCCACGCGCTCGGCGTGACGCTGGTCCACGTGGTAGCGCTCGGCCAGGCCCTTGAGGGTGCGTTCGCGGACGTCCTCGTGGCTGTGCCGGCCGATCATGTCGTAGAGCACCCCTTCGCGCAGGGCACCTTCGGAAAGGTGGATCTCCTGCAGTTCCAGGGCCTTGAACAGGGCTTCGAGGATGGCCAGGCCACCTGGCAGGATGGCGCGCCGATCCGGCTTCACGCCATCGATGTTGAGCAGGTTGATGTCGCCCTGCTTGAGCAGCTTACGCTTGAGCCACTCGATGCCGTCCGGGGTGATCTCGCCATTGCCACGGCCGGCGGCCTGGATCGCCAGAGCCACGGCGCGGATGGTACCGGAGGCGCCGAGAGCCTGGTGCCAGCCCATCTCGCGCAGGCCCTGGTCGATATTCATCAATTCCAGGCGCGCGGCAGTGTAGGCACGCGCATATTGGGCCGCGGTGATCTTGCCGTCGGCGAAGAATCTCTTGGTAAAGCTGACGCAGCCCATCTGCAGGCTCTCGCGCTGCAGGGTCTCGAAGCGCTGGCCGATGATGAATTCGGTGCTGCCGCCGCCGATGTCGGTCACCAGGCGGCGCCCGGGCACATCGGGCATGGAGTGGGACACGCCCAGATAGATGAGGCGGGCCTCTTCACGACCGGAAATGACCTCGACCGCATGGCCGAGCACGGCTTCGGCGCGCTGGATGAATTCGGCGCGATTGCGCGCCTCGCGCAGGGCATTGGTGCCCACCACCCGTACGGCGCCACGCGGCATGCCGGCGATCAGCTGGGCGAAGCGGCGCAGGCAGTCCAGGCCGCGCTGGATGGCCTCTTCGCTGAGCAGGCGCGATTCGTCCAGGCCGGCGGCCAGCTGGATCTTTTCGCCCAACCGCTCAAGGATGCGGATCTCCCCGTGGAAATTGCGCGCCCGGACGATATGAAAGCTGTTGGAGCCCAGGTCGATGGCGGCGATCAGTTCGTGGGGTTCGGCTGGCGAAGGCTGCATCTGGAGGCTCTCGGCGATAAACCGCGCCATCGTGCCAGCTAGCCGGTGATGGCTTCAAGCGCACAGCGATTACGGTTGCGCAAAGTGGCAGAAAAAATAGGGTTTTTCGCCTCAGGAGGCCACCTGACCGATGAACTGGGCCAGTTCCGGTGTCTGCGGGCGGGCGAACAGCTCCTGGGGATGGCCGCTCTCGTGCACCTTGCCCTGGTGCATGAACACCAGCTTGTCGCCCACTTCGCGGGCGAATCTCATCTCGTGGGTGACCATGATCAAGGTCATGCCCTCGCGGGCCAGCTGTTTGACCACGGCGAGCACCTCGTTGACCAGCTCCGGATCCAGCGCCGAGGTGATCTCGTCGCACAGCAGCACCCGTGGCGACATGGCCAGGGCGCGGGCGATGGCCACCCGCTGCTGCTGGCCACCGGACAGCCGATCCGGATAGCTGTCGAATTTCTCCGCCAGGCCGACCCGGTCGAGCATCTGCCGCGCCAGGGCGCGGGCCTCGTCCTTGCTCGTCTTCTTGACCACCTGGGGCGCCAGCATCACGTTTTCGCCCACCGTGAGGTGCGGGAAGAGGTTGAACTGCTGGAAGACCATGCCGACCTTCTGCCGCAGTGAACGCAGGTTGACCCGCGCGGCGTCCAGGTACTCGCCGTCCACCTCGATGACGCCGTCGTTGATCGACTCCAGGCCGTTCAGGGTGCGCAGCAGGGTGCTCTTGCCCGAGCCGCTCTTGCCGATGATGGCCACCACCTGGCCTTCCTCGACGGTCAGGTCGATGCCCTTGAGCACATGATGATTGCCATAGTGTTTGTGCAGGGCGGTCACTCTAAGCAGCGGCATGCAGTCTCCTTTCCAGCCAGCGCGCGGCCAGCGACAGCGGGTAGCAGAGGATGAAATAGCCCAGGGCGGCGAGGCCGTAGACGGTGAAGGGCTGGTAGGTGGCATTGGCGAGCATGCCGCCGATCTTGGTCAGTTCGGTGAAGCCGATGATGGAGGTCACGGCGGTACCCTTGACCACCTGTACCGAGAAGCCCACGGTAGGTGCCACGGCGATGCGCAGGGCCTGGGGCAGGATCACATGACGCAACTGCTCGAAGCGGGTCAGGGCCAGGCTTTCCGACGCCTCCCACTGGCCGTGGGGAATGGCCTCGACGCAGCCGCGCCAGATTTCGGCGAGGTAGGCGCTGGTGAACAGGGTCAGGGCCACGCCGGCGGCCAGCCAGGCAGGAATCTCCAGCCCCAGCAGCGAGACGCCAAAGAACACCAGGAACAGCTGCATCAATAGCGGCGTGCCCTGGAACAGCTCGATGTGCAGGCGCGCCAGCGTGCGTGGCGTCCGCAGCGGCGACAGCCGTGCCCAGAGCACCAGCAGTCCGGCCAGGCCGCCGCCGGCAAAGGCCGCCAGCGACAGGATGAAGGTCCAGTACAGCCCGGTACCGAGGTTGCGGACGATATCCCAGAGGGTGAAATCCATCAGCGGCCTCCCTGGATGAAGCGCCGGCCGATCCAGTGCAGCAGCTGGCGCACGCCGATGGCCATGACCAGGTAGAGCAGGGTGGTCAGCAGATAGGTCTCGAAGGCGCGGAAGTTGCGCGACTGGATGAAGTTGGCGGCGAAAGTCAGTTCCTCGGTGGAGATCTGCGAGCAGACCGCCGAGCCCAGCATCACGATCACCACCTGGCTCGACAGGGCCGGCCAGACCTTGGCCAGCGCGGGCCGCAGGATCACGTGGCGAAAGGTCTCGGCGCGGGTCATGGCCAGGGCCGCAGCGGCTTCCAGCTGGCCCTTGGGCACGGCCTGGATGCCGGCGCGAATGATTTCCGTGGAATAGGCGCCCAGGTTGATCACCATGGCCAGCACCGCCGCCTGCCATTCGCTGATGTGCACCCCCAGCGAGGGCAGGCCGAAGAAGATGAAGAACAGCTGGATCAGAAAGGGCGTATTGCGGATCAGCTCGACATAGACGCCGAACACCCGGTCGAAGGGCGTGAGCCGCCAGGCGCGGCAGACCGCGCCAAGAATGCCCAGGGCAATGCCCAGCACCGCGCCGATGGCGGTCAGCTCCAGCGTGAAGAAGGCGCCCTTGAGCAGCAGATCGCTCTGCTGCAGTACCGGCTGGAAGTCGAACTGGTAGGCCATGCCTTACATGTCCTTGGGTAGCGGCTGGCCCAGCCACTTCTCGGCCTGGCGATCCAGGCTGCCGTCGGCGCGGGCAGCGTCGAGGATGCCGTCCAGCTTGGCCTTGAGCGCCGGTTCGTGCTTGGCCAGGCCGATGTAGTTGGGCGAATTCTTCAGGGTGATCTTCATCTCCGGTGCGCGGTCGGGCTTCTTGTTGGCGATGGACGCCATCACCGAACTGCCACTGGCGATGAATTCGGTCTGGCCGGCGAGATAGGCGGCGATGGTGGCATTGTTGTCCTCGAAGCGCTTGATCACCGCGTCCTTGGGCGCCACCTTGCTCAGCTCCATGTCCTCGATGCCGCCGCGGGTCACGGCGACGGTCTTGCCGGCCAGCTCCTCGGGCGTGCTCAGGGCGCTGCCCTTGGCGCCGAACACGCCGAGAAAGAAGGGCGCATAGGGCTTGGTGAAGTCGATGACCTGTTCGCGCTCGGGATTCTTGCCCAGGCTGGAGATGACCATGTCCACCTTGCCGGTGGTCAGGAAGGGAATGCGGTTGGTGCTGGTGACCGGGGTCAGGGCCAGCTTGACCCCGAGCTTGTCGGCGATCAGCTGGGCGGTGTCGATGTCCAGGCCGCGGGGCTTGAGATCCGGGCCCACGGTACCGAAGGGCGGAAAGTCCTGGGGTACGGCAATGCGCACCGTGCCGCGCTGCTGGATATCGGCCAGCTGATCGGCCTGGGCGGGAGCGTGCAGGGCGGTCAGGCCCAAGGCGAACAGGGAGAGGGCGGTCCAGCGCTTGAGCATGACGAGACTCCGGAAGCAGGATGGGATGGCTCTGCCCAGTGCATTTCATGTGCCAGTACCCTGCCGGGCTGCGGCAGAGGCCGCTACGCTTGGCGATTGGTCTTACTGGTCTGAACAGTTGGCCGGCGGCTAAGCAGACCTCTGCTTTTAGCGTGAGCCGCTTTGGTGCGCGCTTGTCGTGCCGTGCTCCGCCTTGGGGCCAGGCTTGAACTGGCGGGAAAATCGGCATAAAAGGCGAACTTCCGGACTGACTGGCCTGACCACTCCATGCCCCTCGCAGCCACCCGCGCCGTCCCCCATTATGCCGTCGACGCCATTCGCCAGCTGATCGAGACCGAAGGCTATGCACCCGGCGCGGCGCTGCCGGCGCAACGCGAGCTGGCCGAGCGGCTGGGCGTGAGTCGCGCGTCCCTGCGCGAGGCGCTGTCCACCCTCAGCGCCCTGGGACTGGTCAGCGTCCAGCCTGGACGTGGGGTCTATGTGCAGGAAGCGACGCACGCGGACGGGCCTTGGCCCTTCACCGGCGAGGTCACCCCGGCCCACGTCTTCCAGTTGCGCTTCGCGCTGGAGGGTTTTGCCGCGGGACTGGCCGCCGTGACCCTGAGCCCCGCCGATCTGGATCGGCTGGAGGTCAATCTCGGTGCCCTGCACCGGGCACTACGGGCCAACGAGCTGGAAGAGGCAGCGGCGCTGGACTTCGACTTCCATCGCCAGTTGCTGCTGGTCGCGGACAATCCGGCCATGCTGGCAGTGATCACCACCAGCCCCGAGCGCTTTCACGAAAGTCAGAAGCTGCCCTTCGTCCGGCCCGAGCGGGCCTTGGAAACCTGGCAGGAACACCGGCGCATTCTCCGGGCCCTGACCCGGCGCTCGCCAGCGGCTGCGCAGAAGGCCATGCGCGAACATATCCGCAATGCGGCCTTGCGCAGTGGAACCACCTTCCCGGTGCCTGCTGTCTAAAAGGCTGTCCACGATCGGCTGGGTGTCGGCCAAGCGATGGCGAAAAGGCCTTAGGAATGCGCATTTACCCCGCGTAGACTCCACTTTCCGAGGCCTTGCCGCCCTGATTGTCGCCGGCTCGCCAGATCGTGAGCTGCCTTTGCCATCAATGCCCGTCATAGTCACCATCAATGTTCGAATGCTTTCGAAGTGACGGCAGCAGGGCTATCATGGCCATACTTCAAGTCGCACCCGAATTCGGAGAGAGTCAATGAGCGAATACATCACCAACGTCAGCGACGCCAGCTTCGAGCAGGACGTGCTGAAGTCCGACAGCCCCGTGCTGGTCGACTACTGGGCCGAATGGTGCGGTCCCTGCAAGATGATTGCCCCAGTCCTGGACGAGATCGCCAAGGACTACCAAGGCAAGCTCAAGGTCTGCAAACTGAACATCGACGAAAACCAGGACACCCCGCCCAAGTACGGCGTGCGTGGCATCCCGACCCTGATGCTGTTCAAGAACGGCGCGGTCGAGGCCACCAAGGTCGGTGCTCTGTCCAAATCGCAACTGGCTGCCTTCCTCGACGCCAACGTCTGAGGAATCTGGTCGAAAGCCCCGCCATGCGGGGCTTTTTTATGCCTGGACGGCTGGACGTGTACCCATGCAGGTGCTAGATTCCAGCCACGACCCCATCAGTGGGCCGTCTTCTCATCTGCTGTAGCCGTCAGTTCTCCTCTTCAGAACGCATCCCGCGAAACTACTCTCGCATCCGGCCGCTCAGCTCGAATCCCTCCCTCGCCTCTTCTCACGTCAACATACGTCTATGAATCTGACCGAACTCAAGCAAAAGCCCATCACAGAACTGTTGGAAATGGCGGATGCCGCGGGCTTGGAAAACATGGCCCGGTCCCGCAAGCAGGACATCATCTTTGCGCTGCTCAAGAAGCACGCCAAAGGCGGCGACGAGATTTCCGGAGATGGGGTGCTGGAGATATTGCAGGACGGCTTCGGCTTCCTGCGTAGCGCCGACTCCTCCTATCTGGCCGGCCCCGACGACATCTATGTCTCCCCCAGCCAGATCCGCCGCTTCAATCTGCGTACCGGCGATACCATCATCGGCAAGATCCGTCCGCCGAAAGAGGGCGAGCGCTACTTCGCGCTGCTCAAGGTCGATACCATCAACTTCGACCGTCCGGAAAACGCCAAGAACAAGGTGCTGTTCGAAAACCTGACGCCCCTGTTCCCCACCAAGCGCCTGACCATGGAAGCCGGCAACGGCTCCACCGAAGACCTCACCGGTCGGGTCATCGACCTCTGTGCCCCCATCGGCAAGGGTCAGCGCGGCCTGATCGTCGCACCGCCCAAGGCGGGCAAGACCATCATGCTGCAGAACATCGCGGCCAACATCACCCGCAACAATCCCGAGTGCTACCTCATCGTGCTGCTCATCGACGAGCGTCCCGAGGAAGTGACCGAGATGCAGCGCACCGTGCGCGGTGAAGTGGTGGCCTCCACCTTCGACGAGCCGCCGACCCGCCACGTGCAGGTCGCCGACATGGTGATCGAGAAGGCCAAGCGCCTGGTCGAGCACAAGAAGGACGTGGTCATCCTGCTGGACTCCATCACCCGTCTGGCCCGTGCCTTCAACACCGTGATCCCCAGCTCCGGCAAGGTGCTCACCGGTGGTGTCGACGCCCATGCCCTGGAGAAGCCCAAGCGCTTCTTCGGTGCCGCGCGGAACATCGAAGAAGGCGGCAGCCTGACCATCATCGCTACCGCGCTGGTGGAAACCGGGTCGAAGATGGATGAGGTGATCTACGAGGAATTCAAGGGCACCGGCAACATGGAACTGCCCCTGGAGCGTCGTATCGCCGAGAAGCGGGTCTTCCCGGCCATCAACATCAACAAGTCCGGCACCCGCCGCGAAGAGCTGCTCACCGACGAGGAAGAGCTGTCGCGCATGTGGATCCTGCGCAAGATCCTGCATCCGATGGATGAGATCGCCGGCATCGAATTCCTCCTCGACAAGTTGCGTCAGACCAAGACCAACAACGAGTTCTTCGATTCGATGAAGCGCAGCAAGTAAGGCGCCGTCGCATGCAAAGGCCGGGGAAATCCCGGCCTTTCGCGTTTCTGGGCCAATGCTTTCTCGATGCGCGACTCAGGCGGTAGACTGCCAGACTTTCCCCAGCACCAAGAGGCCGCATGCAATACCGAGATCTGCGTGACTTCATCCGCAGCCTGGAGCAGCGTGGTGAACTGAAGCGCGTGACCGCACCGGTCTCGCCGATCCTCGAGATGACCGAAATCTGCGACCGCACCTTGCGCAAGCAGGGCCCGGCGCTGCTGTTCGAGAATCCCGTAGGCTTTTCCATGCCCGTGCTGGGTAACCTGTTCGGTACGCCCCAGCGCGTGGCGCTGGGCATGGGCGCCGAGGACGTCGGCGCCCTGCGCGAGATCGGCAAGCTGCTGGCCTTCCTCAAGGAGCCCGAGCCGCCCAAGGGCCTGAAGGATGCCTGGTCGAAGCTGCCGATCTACAAGAAGGTCATCAGCATGGCGCCCAAGGTCCTCAAGGACGCTCCCTGCCAGGAGGTGATCGAAGAAGGCGAGGCGGTCGATCTGGGCAAGCTGCCGATCCAGCACTGCTGGCCGGGCGACGTGGCGCCGTTGATCACCTGGGGCCTGACCGTCACCCGCGGGCCCAACAAGGAGCGCCAGAACCTCGGTATCTATCGCCAGCAGGTCATCGGCCGCAACAAGCTGATCATGCGCTGGCTGAGCCACCGTGGCGGTGCCCTGGATTTCCGCGAGTGGTGCCAGAAGCATCCCGGCCAGCCCTACCCGGTGGCCGTGGCCCTGGGCGCCGATCCGGCCACCATCCTCGGCGCGGTCACCCCGGTGCCGGATACCCTGTCCGAATACGCCTTCGCCGGCCTTCTGCGCGGCAGTCGCAGCGAGCTGATCAAGTGCGTGGGCAACGACCTGCAGGTGCCGGCCAGCGCCGAAATCGTGCTGGAAGGGGTCATCCATCCGGGTGAGACGGCGCCGGAAGGCCCCTATGGCGACCATACCGGCTACTACAACGAGGTCGATACCTTCCCGGTCTTTACCGTGGAGCGCATCACCCGCCGGCGCGACCCCATCTATCACAGCACCTACACCGGACGGCCGCCGGACGAGCCGGCCATCCTCGGCGTGGCGCTCAACGAAGTCTTCGTGCCCATCCTGCAAAAGCAGTTTCCGGAAATCGTCGACTTCTACCTGCCGCCGGAAGGCTGCTCCTACCGCATGGCGGTGGTGACCATCAAGAAGCAGTACCCGGGCCATGCCAAGCGGGTGATGCTGGGCGTCTGGTCGTTCCTGCGGCAGTTCATGTACACCAAGTTCGTGATCGTCACCGACGACGACATCAATGCCCGCGACTGGAACGATGTCATCTGGGCCGTCACCACGCGCATGGATCCCAAGCGCGACACCGTGATGATCGACAACACCCCCATCGACTACCTGGACTTCGCCTCGCCGATCTCCGGCCTGGGCTCGAAAATGGGCCTGGACGCCACCCACAAGTGGCCGGGTGAAACCACCCGCGAATGGGGTCGGGCGATCGTCAAGGACGAAGCGGTGGTCAAACGGGTGGACGAGATGTGGTCCAGTCTCGGGATCGATTAACGGAGACGACGATGAAGGTCACCCTGCAGCCCTCGGGTGCGGTATTGGAAACCCAGCCCGGCGAAGCCATCCTGGCCGCCGCGCAGCGCCTCGGCTACAGCGGGCCGCACAGCTGCCGCAATGGCAATTGCCAGCTCTGCGCCGCGCTGCTGGTGGAGGGTCAGGTCATCCAGCACGGGCAGACCGCCGATCATGGCGAAGTCTATGTCTGCGTGGCCGTGCCCCTGACCGATTGCCTGCTGCAATGGGACGGGGTGCTGGCGCCAGGCGAGTTGCCGGTGCGCAAGCTGGCCTGCCAGGTCGTCGCGCTCGATGATGTCGGCGGTGATGTGCGCCGCGTGCGATTGCGTGCGCCGGCCGGGCGGCCACCGCGTTATCACGCCGGCCAGTATCTGATGGTCCAGCGGGATGACGGCAAGCAGTCGGCCTTTTCCCTGGCCTCCGCGCCATACCAAGGGCGAGAGCTGGAATTGCACGTGCTGGCCCGCGAGGCCAGCAGCCAGGCACTGCTGGCGCAATTCGAAACCAAGGGCATGGCCCAGGTCGAACTGCCCTATGGTGATGCCCACCTGGCCGAGCTGCCCGATGGCCCCCTGGTGCTGATCGCCGCCGGGACCGGCATGGCGCAGATGCACAGCCTCATCGAGGACGCTCGTACCCGTGGCTTCGCTCATCCGGTGCACCTCTACTGGGGTGTGCGGACACCGGAGGACTTCTATGCCATCGAGTCCTGGGACGCCTGGGCGGACCTGCCCAATCTCACCCTGAACCGAGTGGTGAGCGAGGCCTGCGGCTGGGAAGGGCGCTGCGGTCTGCTGCACGAGGTGGTACGCGCGGATTTCGCCGACCTGAGCGATCTGCACGTCTACGCCAGCGGCTCGCCAGCCATGGTCTACGCCACCCTGGATGCCTTGGTGGAAGCCGGCATGGACGCGCACCAGATGCGCGCCGACGTCTTCGCCTACGCGCCGCGGAGTTAGGTTCGCCGCGGCCATGGCGACCAGTGATGTGCCGCCGTAGGTTGGGTTGAGCGCAGCGAAGCCCAACAGCTCTTGCCGCTGCGCGCCGATCACGTTGGGCTTCGACGATGGAGCCGTCTCAGCCCAACCTACGAGACCGCCGCTAGGCTCAGCGCGCGGACTTGGCCACCATGCCGGTGTGTCTCAGGGTCATCGCCAGGAAGACGATGGCCAGGACGCACGAGCCGATCAGCAGCATGAAGCCGCCATCCCAGCCGAAGTGGTCCACGGTGTAGCCCACCAGGGCATTGGCTGCCACCGAGCCGCCCAGGTAGCCGAACAATCCGGTAAAGCCTGCGGCGGTACCAGCGGCTTTCTTGGGCACCAGTTCCAACGCCTGCAGGCCGATCAGCATCACCGGGCCGTAGATCAGGAAGCCGATGGACACCAGCGCTGCCAGATCGACACCGGGGTTGCCTTCCGGGTTGAGCCAATAGACCAGGGTGGCGACCAGTACGCCAAGCATGAACACCACGCCGGTCGCGCCACGGTTGCCGCGGAACAGCTTGTCCGACAGCCAGCCGCACAGCAGGGTGCCGGGGATGCCGGCCCACTCGTAGAAGAAGTAGGCCCAGGAGGTCTTGTCCACCGAGAAGTGCTTGGCTTCCTTGAGGTAGGTGGGTGCCCAGTCCAGCACGCCATAGCGCAGCAGGTAGACGAAGACGTTGGCCAGGGCGATGTACCAGAGCAGGCGATTCTTCAGTACGTATTCGACGAAGATCTCCTTGGTGGAGAATTCGCGCTCATGGCCTTCGCTGTAGCCTTCGGGGAAATCCTGTTTCCAGTTTTCCACCGATGGCAGGCCGCAGGATTGCGGGGTGTCGCGCATGGCGATGAAGGCGAACACGGCGACTGCCAGGGCCACCACGGCCGGGACATAGAAGGCCGCATGCCAGTCGTTGAACCAGGCCAGGCCGAGCAGGAACAGCGGCCCGATCAGACCGCCGCCCACGTTGTGGGCGACGTTCCACACCGAGACCACACCGCCGCGCTCCTTCTGCGACCACCAGTGCACCATGGTGCGACCGCTGGGCGGCCAGCCCATCCCCTGGAACCAGCCATTGAGAAACAGCAGGACGAACATGATGCTGACACTGGAGGTAGCCCAGGGCGCGAATCCGAACAGCAGCATCACCAGCGCCGACATGGCCAGCCCGAAGGGCAGGAAATAGCGTGGGTTGGAACGGTCCGAGACCAGACCCATGAGGAACTTGGACAGGCCGTAGGCAATGGCCACCGCGGAGAGCGCCACGCCCAGTTCACCCCGGCTGTAACCTTGCTCCACCAGGTAGGGCATGGCCAGCGAGAAGTTCTTGCGCAGCAGGTAGTAGCCCGCGTAGCCGATAAAGATCCCGGCAAAGATCTGCCAGCGGAGGCGACGGTAGACGGGGTCGATACGATCGGCGGGCAGCGGCGCGCTATGGGCCGCGGGAGCGAAGATTCCAAGCATGGGAGCCTCGGTATTGTTATAAGTATTAATCGAAAGCGAACATTCCAGGTTCGTTTTCGAATATTACAATGATATTACAGCCTGAACAGGCTTTTCCGCTCTGCGGCAGCCAGGGCCGGGTTTGCCCCTTGATCTGTACGGGTTGCGCGCCTAGGGTGGCGCGTCCTGCCGTCGTCGTTTTTCGCGAGTCGCTATGCCTGCCTGGAAAGTCCTGTCTTCTCGTGCCCTTAACCTCGCCCTGGCGCTGTTCGAGCGCTATCCGCGACTGATCGCCCTGGCCGGCTTCATCTCGGGGATCTGCAGCTTCCTGCTGGTGGACCGGCAGAAAGGCTTCGCGCCCGTGATGGCGGTGATCATGCTGGCGAGCTGGGTCTGGCTGATGCTGGAAAACGTGCTCAGGGGCTGGGTCAGCCGCCGCTTCGGCTGGGAATTGCCGCCGCCGCTGCTGCGCTACGCCACCCAGCTGATCCACCAGGAGAGTCTGTTCTTCTGCCTGCCGTTCTTTGCCATCACCACGGCCTGGAACAGCGGCCAGGCGCTGTTCACCGGGCTGCTTGGCGCGGCCGCACTGGTTTCCATCATCGATCCGCTCTACTACAAGACCCTGGCGCCGCGGCGCTGGGTATTCCTCAGCTACCACACCCTGACACTGTTCGCGGTATTGCTCACCGCCTTGCCGATCATCCTGCACCTGACCACCACCCAGAGCTACGAACTGGCGCTGGGCGTCGCCGTACTGCTGTCCTTTCCCAGTCTGGCAGTGGCCTTCCGGGTGCGCCTGGGCTGGCGCTGGCTGGGCTTGCTGGGGCTGTGCCTGGCCATCGGCGCCTTCGGTTGGCTGGGGCGCGCCTGGGTACCGCCGGCGACCCTGTGGCTGACCGACATGGGTATGAGTACCAACTTCGACAGCCTCAAGCGCCAGCCCGGCGATGCGGTGAAGACGCTGAGCGGTGCCCAGCTGCGCGCCCAGGGGCTCTATGCCTTCACCGCCATCAATGCGCCACGGGGCCTGAACGAACGCATCTATCACGTCTGGCGCCATGCCGGTCGGGAAGTGGATCGCATTCCCCTGGACATCAGCGGCGGTCGGGAGGCGGGCTATCGTGCCTGGACCCACAAGCAGAACTTTCCCGGCGACGTGACTGGCCGTTGGCAGGTGCAAGTGGTGACGGACGTCGGCCAGGTGATCGGAACCCTCAGGTTCGAGGTGACCCCTTGAGTCCTGCTGGCTATGCTGCAGGCACCCACCTCTAGAGGATTTGCCGTGAAAGTCTTCGCTGCCGTTTTGTTGTCCTTCTGCCTGGCCCTCAATGCCTGGGCGAATGAAGAGAAAAAGGAAGGGGAGGCCCCCAAGACCGAGTTCTACAACTTGACCCCGGCGCTGGTCGGTAACTACGGCAGCGGGCCCAAGCTCAAGTACTACAAGGCCGATATCGCGCTGATGGTGACCGGCAAGGAAGCCAAGGACCGGGTGGAGTTCCACGAGCCGCTGATCCGCAATCAGCTGGTGATGCTCTTCGCCCAGCAGACCGACGAGACCCTGGCCGGCGTGGAGGCGCGCGAGAAGCTGCGGCAGGAGGCCCTCAAGCAGGTACAGAGCGTGATCACCCAGGAGGAGGGCAAGCCCCTGGTGGAGGATCTGCTATTCAACAACCTGATCATCCAGCCCTGAGAAGCGGCGCGCGACCTGCTAGGCAGTGTTGAAAATGTCGCCTTCGTTCCGGTCTCGTGAGCAGCCTCTGGCGCCGATTCAGCCGCGGGCCGCGTTGACGATCGCCGCCCACTCCGTGGCGCTGACCGGCATCACCGAAAGCCGGTTGCCCTTGCGCAGCAGGGCGAAGTCGGCAAGCGCCGGCAGCGCGCGCAGGCGCGGCAGCGTCAACACCCGCGGAAAGGCTTCGACGAAGGCGACCTGGCGCGCCGTCCAGGGGTTGCTGTCGGCGCTGGCCTTGGGTGCATGGTAGGGGCTCTCTGGATCCAGGGCGGTGGGATCGTCGAAGGCCTCGCCTACGATTCGGCCGATGCCGGCGATGCCTGGCTCGGCGCAACTCGAATGATGAAAGAAGAACAGGTCGTCGGGTGCCATGGCACGTAGGAAATTGCGCGCCTGGTAATTGCGCACGCCATCCCAGCGCGCCTGGCCCAGGCGTTGCAGGTCGTTAAGTGAGAACTCATCGGGCTCGGATTTCAACAGCCAGCAGGCCACGGTTCGTCTCCTGACGAATGGAGGCTCGGGAGCTTCCAGGAAGGGGTCTGGTCGATTGCAAGGGGCGACCGCTTGTCGCAGAATGCCGCGCATTCCGGATGTAGTCTGACCGTACGCGCTGAGCATAACAGGGCGACGTCCTGTCCTGCCCAAAGGTGCCAGCAAGGGGGTGGCCCAGCTCGATGAAACGCAAACCTGATCTGTTATGGGTGCTGGTCCTGATCTTCACCCTGGGCGTGGTCACCACCGGGTACACCCAGAGTTTCTGGGAACAGCGCCAAAGCCAGCAGCAGTACGCCCGCTATGCCGGCGACGTTCAGTCGACGCGGGGCGTCTCGCCCGCGCGCTGACCGTACCAGCCACCATCGCTCACCACGGCCGCCATGGGCACGTCCCAGGCCGCCAGGGTCAATCGCTCCACCTTCTGACATTCATGGGCACAGCCGATCAGCTGTGGGCTGTGCCACTGCCGTCGCCGCGCCAGATAGGCCAGGTTGCGGTCATAGAAGCCCTTGCCCATGCCCAGGCGTCCGCCCTGGGGATCGAAGCCCACCAGCGGCATCAGGATCAGGTCCAGCGCCCAGGTTGGTCGACCAAGACGCCGATCGGGGCGTGGCTCGGCGATGCCGAAGCGATTGCGCACCCAGGACTCGCCGCGGCCGACCCGTTGAAAGATCATCGCCGTGCGCGGCCAGCGGGAGAGTACCGGGAGGTAGGTGGCCTTGCCGCGGCGCTGGGCTTCTTCGAGCAACGGGCGCGGATCGATCTCGCCATCGCTGGGCAGGTAGAACGCGATATGGTGGGCGCGACGAAACAGCGGATGCTGGGCAAGCTGGCGATACAGTTCGCGGGCGGCCTGGCGTTGCTGGATGGGCGTGAGGGCGCGACGTCGCTGGCGCAGTAGCTTGCGCAGCGCGGGCCGACTGAGGTCGGAAGAGGGCGGGATGGACATGAAAGAAATGAGCTCTCCGGAATGCCGCTGCCGGTGTAGCCCTTGAACCCTTGGTTCAAGGTGGGAGAAGTCGTAGACCTTTAGGCTTTCCGCCGTAGCGGACATGCACACCAGTCTTACGAGCAACCCCCGGGGTGTTGCTTATCGGCTCGGGGACATGACCGACTGGCGCACACACCAGAGAGTGATCTCCAGTATACGCCCCTGAGCCGGGATGCAAACCCCCGCCTATCTCGGTCGGCTGTCAGGCAGTGGTGTCGTGTTCGGTGATCAGGGCGCGGTCGACGCGATCCAGCAGGTCGCGAACCCGTTCGCGGGTGCTGCTCACTTCCAGGCTGACATCATCCTGGCGATGCAGCAGTTCGTGGGTGATGTTGAGGGCGGCCATCACGGCCACGCGGTCGGCGCCGATGACCTTCCCGCTGGCGCGGATCTCGCGCATCTTGCCGTCCAGGTAACGGGCGGTGCTCTCCAGGTTGGCACGCTCGTCAGCGGGACAGCTGATGCGATATTCCTTTTCCATTATCTGGACGGTCACGGTCTCGATGCTCATGAGTCCTGCTCCAAGGCTTTCAGGCGTAAAATCATCGCTTCGACCTTCGATCTGGCCAATTCGTTCTTTTCGATCAACTCGGCGCGCTCCTGGCGCCAGTTGCGCTCGCCCTGGCGCAGTTGTCGATTCTGCCGCTGCAATTCCTCAAGACGCAGGAGCAGGCGCTCCACACGGTCACCGAGGGCTTCCAGATCGGCGTCGAGGGGCGTGTCGCGAGACTCGCGCATGAGGGCTACAGCTCCAGAAGGGTGCAACGAGATTGGCCGCCGGCGGGGTCAGCGCGTAGGATAAGGCTTCATTCTAGCCAGCGCCTCACCTCGACGCCATGTCCAGCTCAGCATCCGCCTACGCCGCCTTCTCCACCCTGCTCGCCGAGGCCGCTTTGCCGGTCTCGCCCGCCGAACTCCACGGTCACCTGCTCGGGCGGGTCTGCGGGGGCGCGGGCTTCGACGAGAACGACTGGCTGGCTGCGGCCAGCGAGCTGCTCGGTGGCGCGCCGAGCGAGCGTTTGCAGGCGGCGCTCTCGGGGCTGCTGGGCATGGTGCAGCAGGAATTCGCCGGCCAGCAGGTGGCCCTGGTGCTGATGCTGCCACCGGACGAATTCCCCCTTGCCGAGCGCACCGCCGCCCTGGGTCAGTGGTGCCAGGGCTTTCTGGCCGGCTTCGGCCTGTCCGGGCGTACGGGCGAGGTCTCCGGCGAGGCGCGCGAGGTACTCGAAGACCTGGCAGCCATCGCGCAGATTCAGGAACCCGCCGAGGAAGGCGAAGAGGGTGAGAACGACTTCATGGAAGTCACCGAATACCTGCGCGTGGCCCCGCTGCTGCTCTATGGCGAGTACGGCCGCGGCCCCATCCCCGAACCTGCGCCCGTGGTGCACTGAGCGGCCATGCCGCGGATCCACAAGGCCGAATTCGCCCGTCGCCGCCGCGCCCTGATGGCCGAGATCGGCCACGGCGGCATCGCCCTGTTGCCTGCTGCGCCGGTGTGCCTGCGCAACCGCGACATCGAGCAGCCCTATCGCCAGGACAGCGACTTCCAGTACCTCACCGGTTTTCCCGAGCCGGAAGCCCTGGCCGTGCTGATTCCCGGCCGTGCCCATGGTGAATACCTGCTGTTCTGCCGCGAGCGGGACGCGGAAATGGAGCGCTGGGAGGGACGGCGCGCGGGTCAGGAAGGGGCGCTGGCCGACTATGGCGCGGACGACGCCTTTCCCATCGGCGATCTGGACGACATCCTGCCCGGCCTGCTCGAAGGCCGCGAGCGGGTCTACTACGCCATGGGTGCCCATCCGGAATTCGAGCGCCAATTGCTCAACTGGATCGAACTGATCCGCGCCAAGGCCGACCAGGGCGCCTCGCCGCCACGGGAGCTGCTGGCGCTGGATACCCTGCTGCACGACAGCCGGCTGTACAAGTCGGCCGCCGAGGTGCGTCTGCTCAAGGCCGCGGCCGAGCTGACCTGCGCCGCTCACCTGCGTGCCATGCAGGCCTGCCGGCCGGGGCTGCGCGAGTATCACCTGGAGGCGGAGCTGGACTATTGCTTTCGCCAGGGTGGTGCCCGACTGGCGGCCTATGGCTCCATCGTTGCGGCGGGGGCCAACGCCTGCGTGATGCATTACCAGGCCAACGATGCGCTACTGCGCGACGGTGACCTGGTGCTGATCGATGCCGGCTGCGAGCTGGAGTGCTATGCCAGCGACGTGACCCGTACCTTTCCGGTCAGTGGTCGCTTCTCGCCGGAGCAGCGGCAGCTGTACGACATCGTGCTGGCTGCCAACCAGGCCGCCATCGCTTGCGTGGCGCCTGGGCGGCACTGGAACGAACCCCATGAGGCCACGGTCAGGGTGATCACCGAGGGCCTGTTGAAACTGGGTCTGCTCCAGGGCGCCCTGGACGACCTGATCGAGGCAGGCGCCTGTCGCGAGTTCTACATGCACCGCGCCGGTCACTGGCTAGGGCTGGATGTCCATGACGTGGGTGAATACCGCATCGGCGACCAGTGGCGGATGCTGGAGCCCGGCATGGTGCTGACCGTGGAACCCGGACTCTATATCCCGCCGGACGCCGAGGTGCCGCGCAAATGGCGCGGCCTGGGCATCCGCATCGAAGACGAAGTACTGGTGACGCGCAGTGGCTGCGAGGTGCTGACCGCCGGCCTGCCCAAGGCGGCCGCGGAGATCGAAGGCTTGATGGCAGCCGCGAGCGGCTGCCGGGAGAACGCTCATGCAACGTCCTGATATCGCCATCATCGGCGGCGGCCTGGTCGGCGCCAGCCTGGCCCTGGCCCTGCAGGCCGGCGCCAAGGCGCGCGGCTGGCGCATCCTGCTGGTGGAGCCTTTCGCCCCTGGCGACAACTATCAGCCCAGCTACGACGCCCGCTCCTCGGCGTTGTCCTACGGCTCGCGGCTGATCTACCAGCGCCTGGGCGTGTGGGACACCCTGGCCGACCATGCCGAGGCGATCCGCGAGATCCAGGTGTCGGATCAGGGCCGCTTCGGCGTGACCCAGCTGCTTGCCCAAAACGAGAATCTGCCGGCGCTGGGCTATGTGGTGGAGAACGCCTGGATCGGCCAGGTGCTCTGGCAGGCACTGGATCGCGAGGTGGTGGACTGGCGCTGCCCGGCCGAGGTGCGCAGCCTCACCGCTATGGCCGACGGCTATCGCCTGGAACTGGATGACGGCGCGACCCTGGAATGTGGTCTCGCGGTGCTGGCCGACGGCGGGCGCTCGGCGCTACGTGAGTCCCTCGGTATCGAGGTGCGCCGCACCCTCTACGAGCAGACCGCGCTGATCGCCAACGTCTCGACCAATCTGGGCCATGGCGGCCGCGCCTTCGAGCGCTTCACGCCCCATGGCCCCCTGGCGCTGTTGCCCCTGCCGGGCAAGCGCAGTGCCCTGGTCTGGACCAAGCCGGACAGCGAAGCGCTGCGCCTGCAACGGGCACCGGACGCGGTCTTTCTCGACGAATTGCAGCAGGCGGTGGGCTATCGCCTGGGCAGCTTCACCCAGGTCGGCACCCGTCACGCCTATCCACTGACCCTGCTGGAGGCCAGCGAACAGGTCCGCCCGCATCTGGTGGTCCTGGGCAATGCCGCCCACAGCCTGCACCCCATCGCCGGCCAGGGATTCAATCTCTCCCTGCGCGACGTCGACAGCCTGGCCGAGTGTCTGCTGGAGAGCGCTGCGGCGCCCGGTGATTTCGCCACCTTGCAGGAGTACCTGCAGCGTCAGCGTCTGGACCAGCAGCTGACCATCGGCTTTTCCGATCGCATCACCCGGCTGTTTTCCAACAGCCGGCCCTGGCTCAGTGCCGGACGCAACCTGGGCCTGGTCGGCCTGGAGCTGTGCCCTCCGGCCAAAAGCGCCTTCGCCCGCCAGGCCATGGGCCTGGGTACCCGTCCCTGACCTGCGAGGAGAAACGAGCATGCTGACCCATGCGGATCTGGTGATCGTCGGTGCCGGCATGGTCGGCAGCGCCCTGGCCCTGGCCCTGGCCGACAGCGGCCTGTCGGTGGTGCTGCTCGACCGCGGCCCGCTCACACCTGGCGCGACCGAGGGCGACCTGCCCTTCGAGCCCCGGGTCAGTGCCCTGTCGCTGGCCAGCCAGCGCATCCTGCAGCGCCTGGGCGCCTGGGATGGCATCCTCGCGCGCCGCGTCAGTCCCTACCAGGCGATGCATGTCTGGGATGGCTCCGGCACCGGCGCCGTGCATTTCGATGCTGCCAGCGTACATGCCGAGGTGCTGGGCCATATCGTCGAGAATCGCGTGGTGCAGGACGCCCTGCTCGAACGCCTGGCCGAGGCCAACGTCCTGCTCCTACCGGAGGCGCGCCTGGAACTGCTGCGTCGCTCCGGAGACCAGTGGCTGGTGCAGCTGGCCGGCGATCGCCAGATCCGTGCACCCCTGGTAGTGGCCGCCGATGGCGCCACCTCTGCCGTGCGCCGCCTGGCCGGGCTGGAAACCCGCGAGTGGGATTACCTGCACCATGCCATCGTCACCAGCGTGCGCTGCGCCGAATCGCACCAGCGCACCGCCTGGCAGAGGTTCACCGACGATGGGCCGCTGGCCTTCCTGCCGCTGGATCGCGGCGGCGACACGAATTGGTGCTCCATTGTCTGGTCCTGCACGCCCAAGCAGGGCGAGCGGCTGATGGCCCTGGACGACGCGGCCTTCTGTCAGGCCCTGGGCGAGGCTTTCGAGCATCGCTTGGGCAAGGTGGAGTGCAGCGACACGCGGCTGTGCATCCCGCTGCGCCAGCGCCATGCCAAGCGCTATGTGGAGCCTGGCCTGGCGCTGATCGGCGATGCCGCCCACGTTATCCATCCGCTGGCCGGGCAGGGCGTCAACCTGGGCTTTCTCGACGCCGCGGTGCTGGCCGAGGAGCTGCGCCATGCCCAGGCGCGCGGTGAATCCATCGCCGAACAGCGGGTGCTGGAACGCTACGAGCGTCGGCGCATGCCGCACAACCTGGCGATGATGGCGGCGATGGAAGGCTTCCAGCGGCTGTTCCAGGACGATCGTCTGCCGCTGCGCTGGCTGCGCAACGCTGCGCTCAAGCAGGTTGATCGCCACTTCGAGGCCAAGGCGCTGTTCGTGCGCCGCGCCCTGGGGCTGTCCGGCGATGTGCCGGAACTGGCCAGGGTAGTCGCCTAAGGTTTTCCACGGTCGCCGAGCGCAGGCACCTTTCAGGCCTCGCCCAGCGCTCCGGCCAGCTCCAGTACCCGGGCGCGCCATTCGGCGTCGCGGGGCAGGGCGAGGAAGTGCGGGTTGAGGAAGGATTCGCGCATCTCGTAGGCGAGGGGCTGGCCGTCCAAAGTCAGGACCTCGCCGCCGGCGCCTTCCAGCACGCCCTGGGCAGCGGCGGTGTCCCACTGGGAAGTGGGGGCAAGGCGCGGATAGAGGTCGGCCAGGCCCTCGGCCAGCAGGCAGAACTTCAGCGAACTGCCGACGCTCACCAACTTGGGTTCGCCGAGGGTATTGCCCAACTCGTCCAGCAGCCGTTGCTGGGCCGGACTGCCGTGACGGCGGCTGGCGACCACGGTGAAGGCGTCTTCCGGCTGGTTGCGCACGCCGATCTCGACGCCGTCTTCACCCTGGATGCGCCAGGCGCCCAGTTCACGGCCGCCGCTGAAGCAGACATCCCGCGTGGGTATCCCGACCACGCCGAAGATCACCTGACCACGCTCGACCAGGGCTACGTTGACGGTGAATTCCTCGCTGCCATCGATGAATTCCTTGGTGCCGTCCAGGGGATCGACCACCCACCAGACGTCCCAGGCGCTGCGTGCCGCGAAGGGAATGTCGCAGGCCTCTTCCGACAGCACCGGCACGTCCGGGGTCAGCCGGGCCAGGCCCTCGGCCAGCACCCGGTGGGCGGCGAGGTCGGCGGCGGTCACCGGCGAATCATCGCTCTTCTGCCGCACCGCCACGTTCTGGCGCCAATGGGGCAGTATGGCCGCGCCAGCCTGGCGCACCAGATCGATGACGTTGAGTACCAGGGGGGCGGTAATGGAAACGGGCGCCATCATGCCGGCAACTCTCCGCGTTGGGTGAGCAGGTCGCGCACCAGATAGAGGGCGGCCAGGGCACGGCCTTCGGAAAAGCGCGGATTCTGCACCAGCTGCGACAGCTCGCGCAGGTCGACGCTGCTGACCTCCAGGGGCTCGGGCTCGTCACCGGGCAGGCGCTCGGGGTAGAGGTCGCGAGCCAGCACGACATGGATACGCTGGCTCATGTAGCCGGGGCTCAGTGACAGAGCGGTGAGGTATTCCAGCTGGTGCGCCCCGAAACCGGCTTCTTCCTTGAGTTCGCGATTGGCGGCGTCGAGGATTTCTTCGTCCGGTTCAACCAGGCCCTTGGGCAGCGACAGCTCGTAGTCTTCCACGCCGCCGCAGTATTCCTCGATGAGCAGGGCGCGCGTGGCATCCTGCAGGGCCACCACCATCACCGCGCCATGGCCGGTGCCCTTGTTGGCCAGGCGTTCGTAGGTGCGCTCCTCGCCGTTGGCGAAGCGCAACTGCATCTCCTCGACGGTGAACAGACGGCTCTTGGCCACGATCTGTCGGGCGAGAACAGTGGGTTTCTGGCGCATGGACGGCTCCTGGGCTGGGCGGACGGGTATGATAACCCGCTTGTTACATTATCCGGAGTCACCATGACCCCTCTCGACTGGAGCCGTATCGACACCGTGTTGTTGGACATGGACGGCACTCTGCTCGACCTGCACTTCGACAATCATTTCTGGCTGGAGTACCTGCCGCAGCGCTATGCCGAGCGCCATGGCCAGTCCCTGGCGCTGGCCAAGGCCGAGCTGGAGCCGCTGTTTTTCAGCCATCAGGGCAAGCTGACCTGGTACTGCCTGGACTTCTGGAGCGCCGAGCTGGGCTTTTCCATGCGCGAACTCAAGGAGGAGATCGCTCACCTGATCGCCCTGCGCCCGGACGCCGACACCTTTCTTGGCGCCCTGCAGCGCGCCGGCAAGCGGGTGGCGCTGATCACCAACGCCCACCGCGATTCCCTGTCGCTGAAGCTGGAGCGCATCGACCTGGCGCCCTATTTCGACCGGCTGATCAGCTCCCACGACTACGGCTTCCCCAAGGAAGAACAGCAGTTCTGGCACGCCCTGCAGGCCGACTTCGCCTTCGATCCGGCACGCACCCTGTTCATCGACGACAACCTGCCGGTCCTGCGCAGCGCCCGTGACTATGGGATCGCCCACCTGCTGGCGATCCACGAGCCGGATAGCCGCCGCGGGCCCAAGGACAGCGAGGAGTTCGAGGCGGTGCGGGATTATCGGGAGCTGCTGCCAGCCTGAACAGAAGACCCTCACCCCAGCCCTCTCCCAGGGGGAGAGGGGGCCAAGCAGGGCAGAGCGCCTGGAGGTAACCCGTGGACATCAAGCAACTGCGCTTTCTTATCGCCCTGGACGAGACGCGCCATTTCGGCCAGGCGGCGGCGCGTTGCCACGTGACCCAGCCGACCCTGTCCATGCGCTTGCGTGGCCTGGAGGAGGAGCTGGGTGTGGAGCTGGTGCGCCGCGGCCAGCGCTTCGAGGGCTTCACCGAGGCCGGTCAGCGCATCCTGGCCTGGGCACGTACCCTGATGGCCGCCCACGACGGCCTCTATGCCGAGGCCCAGGCCTTCCAGGGGCAATTGGTGGGTACCCTGAGGGTCGGCCTGGTGCCCCTGGCCAGCTTCGATCCCATGCCGCTGCTGCAGCACCTGCGCCAGCTGCACCCCAAGCTGCACTTCCAGCTGCAGGTGCTGAGCACCGAGCGCATTCTCGAGGCGGTGGCCAGCAATCGGCTGGAGCTGGGCATCTCCTACCTGGAGCATCTGGATCCGGCCCGCTTCGACAGCCTGACCCTGACCGAGACACGCATGGGGCTGCTCTACGACGAGCGCCATTTCACCTTCGACCAGGCCGCGCTGGACTGGCAGGCGGTGGCCGGGCTGCCGCTGGGCCTGCTGACCGGCGCCATGCATTTCCGTCAATCGGTGGACCACGGCTTTCGCAGCCTGGGGCTGACGCCGCAGCCGGTGCTGGAAACCGATGCCGTCTATCTGCTGTTGCAGGCCGTCAATGCCGGTCTGTGCTGCGCCGTGGTGCCCCTGGCCGGTGGCTTCGATCGTCTTACGCCCCATGCCCGGCTGATTCCCATCGACACGGCCCGCACCCTGGCGCCGCTGGGTTTGCTCATCCGGCGCACCGAACCCCGTCTGGCGGTGGCCGATGCCTGCTTCCAGGCCGTCAAGGCGCTTTATGCCGAGAGTGATAGATAGCGCTTATCAAGGCATTGGGGATAGCGATTAGACGCCCTGGGATATGCTGGTTAATCTTTGATCTGTGTCAAACCGCCGCAGGTCGTTTTTACCCATGTCCCAGGACTCGCCCGTTCCCGTCGCCTCGCTGCCCGCTGGCTATCTTTTCGCCGAGCTGGAGCAGCCTGCCGTGCGTGGCGAACAGCTCTTGGCCGAGGAGGTGGCGCTGGCCATCGCCTACAACGGCATCAGCCATGCGGTGATGATGGCGACGCCGGCCGACGTGGAAGACTACGTGGTCGGTTTCAGCCTCAGCGCGGGCATTGTCGATGCCATCGATGACATCTATGGCATCCAGGTGCGCCGGGTCGGTGAAGCCCTCAATGTCGACGTCGAGATCAGCAGCCGTACCTTCTGGGCGCTCAAGCAACAACGTCGGCAGCTGGCCGGTACCAGCGGTTGCGGCCTGTGCGGGGTTGAGGCACTGGAGCAGGCGCTGCCGCAGCTGGATCGCCTGCGCAAGGTGCCGCTGCCACCGGCCGCCCACTTGCACGACCTGCGCCAACGTATCGACGCCGCCCAGGATATCGGTCAGCGCAGCGGGGCGGTGCATGCCGCGCTGTTCGTCGACGGTCAGGGCGAACTGACCCTGTGCCGCGAAGACATTGGCCGTCACAACGCCCTGGACAAGCTCATCGGGGCCCTGCTGCGCCAGCGCCAGCCGGTACGCGAGGGCTGCGTGGTGGTCACCAGCCGCTGCAGTCTCGAACTCATCCACAAGGCGGTACGCGCCGGGCTCGCCACCCTCATCACCCTGTCGGCACCCACCGGGCTCGCCGTGGAATGGGCGCGTCGCCATCGCCTCAATCTGATCCACCTGCCGCATCGGTCGCCACCGCGGGTCTATGCCCCGGCGCCCGTTGCCCCTTGATCCCACGGGAATCGCCATGAACAAACCTCAGCAGTCCTTCAAACCCTATCAAGGCCCCGCCGCCGGCTGGGGCGCCCTGAAGAGCGTGGTGCATTTCTGGCTCGACAGCGGCAACGCCTTCAAGAATCTGCGTACGCTGCTCAAGACCAACCAGGACCACGGCTTCGACTGCCCGGGCTGTGCCTGGGGCGAGGCGCCGGAAAACGGCCTGGTGAAGTTCTGCGAGAACGGCGCCAAGGCGGTCAACTGGGAAGCCACCAAGCGCCGTGTCGATGCGGCCTTCTTTGCCCGCCACAGTGTGACCTCGCTGCAGGAGCAGAGCGACTACTGGCTCGAATACCAGGGCCGGCTGACCGAGCCGCTGCGCTATGACGCGGCCACCGATCGCTATGTGCCCATCGCCTGGGACGCGGCCTTCGCGCTCATCGCCAAGGAGCTCAAGGCCCTGGGCAGCCCCGACGAAGCCGAGTTCTACACCTCGGGTCGCGCCAGCAACGAGGCGGCCTTCCTCTACCAGCTGTTCGTGCGCGCCTATGGCACCAACAACTTCCCCGACTGCTCGAACATGTGCCACGAGGCCAGCGGCGTCGGCCTGGGTCGCAGTATCGGCGTCGGCAAGGGCACCGTGACCTATCACGACCTGGACGAGGCCGATGCCATCTTCGTCATCGGCCAGAACCCGGGCACCAACCACCCGCGCATGATCGAGACCTTGCGCAACGCGGTGAAGCGCGGTGCCCAGGTGGTCTGCTTCAACCCGCTCAAGGAGCGTGGCCTGGAGCGCTTCCAGCATCCGCAGAATCCGCTGGAGATGCTCACCAACGACTCGCGGCCGACCAACACCGCCTACTTCCGTCCGGCCCTGGGTGGTGACATGGCCGCGCTGCGCGGCATTGCCAAGTACCTGCTGCAGTGGGAGCGCGAGGCCGCCGCCAAGGGCGCCAAGCGTATCTTCGACCATGAGTTCATCGCTGCCCATACCCTGGGCATGGACGACTACCTGGCTCAGGTCGACGCCACCTCCTGGGAGCTGATCGAGCGCCAGTCGGGACTGTCGCTGCACGAGATCGAGCAGGCCGCGCGCATGTATGCCCGCGCCGAGAAGGTCATCATCTGCTGGGCCATGGGCATCACCCAGCACCGCCATTCCGTGGCCACGGTGCAGGAGATCGCCAACCTGCAGTTGCTCTGCGGCCAGATCGGCAAGCCTGGCGCCGGTCTCTGCCCGGTGCGCGGCCACAGCAACGTCCAGGGCGACCGCACCATGGGCATCGACGAGAAGGCCCCGGCCTGGCTCAGCGATGCCCTGGCCAAGCGCTTCGCCTTCGAACCGCCGCGCAATCGCGGTCACAACACCGTGGAGGCCATCGCCGCCATGGAGCAGGGCCAGGCCAAGGTGTTCATCGCCCTGGGCGGCAACTTCGCTCAGGCCACCCCGGACACTCCACGCACCCACAAGGCGCTGCGCAAGTGCCGGCTGACCGTGCACATCGCCACCAAGCTCAACCGCAGCCACCTGGTGACCGGCCAGCAGGCGCTGATCCTGCCCTGCCTGGGTCGCACCGAGATGGACGTGCAGAAGGGCGGCAAGCAGGCCATCACCGTGGAAGACAGCTTCAGCATGGTGCATGCATCCGCCGGCATCCTGCGGCCGCTGTCGTCGCAGATGAAGTCCGAGCCGGCCATCGTCGCCGGTCTGGCCAAGGCCGTGCTGGGCAACCATCCGGTGGACTGGGACTGGCTGATCGAGGACTACGACCGCATCCGCGACCTGATCGCCGACGTCATCCCCGGCTTCCAGGACTTCAATGCTCGCCTGGCCGCCCCCGGTGGTTTCTACCTGGGTAACAAGGCCGGGCGCCGGGAGTGGAACACTGCCACTGGCAAGGCTAATTTCGCCGCCAATGCACTGCTCCATGACCTGCTGCCGGACGCGGTCCGCCGCCAGGGCGTGAAGCCGGATCTGATCCTGCAGACCATGAGATCCCACGACCAGTACAACACCACCATCTACAGCCTGGATGACCGCTATCGCGGCGTGAAGGGCCAGCGCGACGTGGTCTTCGTCAACCAGGCTGATCTGGATCGCCTGGGCGTGACGGCTGGCGAGAAGGTGGATCTGGTCGCCCTGTGGGACGACGGCATCGAACGCCGGGTCCGCGGCTTCACCGCGCTGCCGTTCGACATCCCGGTTGGCCAGGCCGCCGGCTACTATCCAGAGACCAACCCGCTGGTGCCCCTGGAAAGCTATGGCGAGGGCAGCTTCACGCCCACTTCCAAGTTCGTCGCCATCAAGGTCGAGAAGGCCAGCGCCGGCAACCGCATCGCCTCGGTCGCCTGACCGGGGTAGGCTGTCCTATCGGAAAGTCTGTACAAAGTCTCGCGAGCTAGAGCCAAACGAGACGAAAAGGGCTGAGGAAGCGGAGTTTACGACTGGTAAATGAGCATCCGAAGCCTTTCCAACGCCGTTTGGCCAACGCACAGTAGCTTTTCAATAGGCTCCGAGGAAAGGACAGCGATGCAACGCATCGCCACCTGGCTCGGCGAGGATCCGGTCCGCTGCCAGCTGCTTGCCGTTCTTGCGGGATTGCAGCTGCCCGATGCCTGGCTGGCGGCCGGCTTCGTGCGCAATCTGGTCTGGGATCGGCTGCACGGCTATACCGTGCCGACACCGCTGGTGGATCTGGATGTCATCTATTTCGATGTAACCGACTGCCGGCCCGAACGGGACAGGGCCATCGAGATGGCGCTGGCGGAGCGGGCGCCGGGGTGGCCCTGGTCGGTGCGCAACCAGGCTGCCATGCATCTACGCAACGACGATGCACCCTATGCCGATAGCCTGGATGCCATGCGTTTCTGGGTCGAGGTGGAGTCCGCGCTGGCCGCGCGCCTCACCGAGACGGGCGAACTCGAGGTGGTCAGCCCCTTCGTCCAGGATGGGCTCTTCGCCTTGCACCTGACGCCGAATCCCTGGCGGCCCCGGCTCGACGCCTTTCGCCAGCGCCTGTCGAGCAAAGGCTGGCTGACGCGCTGGCCACGCTTGCACGTGCAGAAGCCTGGGTTTGCCGAGCGGGATTGATGGCAAACGCCGAAGCGGGTGGCGAACCGCTTCGGCGCTGGCGTCAGACCTTGAAGCGTGCGGTCAGCTCCTGCAGTTGCAGGCTCAGGCGGGCCAGCTCGGTACTGGAACCGGCGGTTTCCTCGGTAGCGGCGGCGGTCTGGTCGGCGACCTCATGAACCTTGACCACGCTGCGACTGATGTTCTCACCCGCCGCGCTCTGCTGCTCGACGGCCGCCGCGATCTGCTCGTTCATGGCCTCGATTTCGCCCACCGCGCTACTGACACTGGCCAGTACCACGCCGGCTTGGCGGGTCAGGCCGACGCTGTCGCCGGTCAACTGGATGTTGCGCTCCAGCGCCTCGCTCATCTTGTCGGTGCTGCCATGCAGGCTGGTGATCAGGCTGGCGATTTCATCGGTGGAAGAGCGGGTGCGCTGCGCCAGCCCGCGTACCTCGTCGGCCACCACGGCAAAGCCACGACCTGCCTCGCCGGCACGGGCCGCCTCGATGGCCGCATTGAGTGCCAGCAGGTTGGTCTGTTCGGCGACGGCCTTGATCACGTCCAGCACGCCGCCAATGCGATCGGCGTCCTGCTTGAGCAGCTCCATGGTCACCTGGGTACTGTCCACTTCCTGCGCCAGGGTTTCGATCTGGGTGGCGACCTGGTTGACCATCTCATCGCCTTCGCGAGTCTTGAGCGTGGCCTCGCGGGCGGTCATGGAGGCCTGCTCGGCATTGCGGGCCACCTCGCCGATGGTGGCGGTCATCTGCTGCATGGCGGTGGCGATCTGCTCGGTCTCCACCTTTTGCGCCGTGGCGCCCGCCCGCGTCTGCTGGGTGATGGCGGAGAGCTCTTCAGCGGCGCTGGCGACTTGGACGACGCCGTCCTTCTGCTCGCGGATAAGCTCGCGCAGATTGACGATCATGCGTTGCATGGCCGCCTGCAGGAGGCCGAGTTCGTCCTTGCGGTCGGCCTGGGTCTCGACGGTCAGGTCGCCCGCGGCGATCCGTTCCACGGTGCCAAGGGTCTGGCGCAGTGGCGTCACGATGGAGCGGGTGATGATCCAGGCGGCGACCAGGCTCAGCAGCACCGCCAGGAGCAGGCCGCCAAAGAGCATCAGCTTGGCATCGCGGATATCGCCGAGACGGAACTGGTTCTGTACCTGCTTCATCTCGTCGGCGGTCCTGAGCAGCGCCAGGATGCGCTGGTCCAGGCCGTCGTCGGCTTGTTCGAACTGCTTCTGAATGGTGAACAGCTGCTGTATCTGGCGCTGATACTGGTCGAAGAGTTCTGGCAGTCGCTGCAGGCCCGTGGTCGAGGCGCTGCTGGATGGCAGAGCCTTGAGTACGGCACCGACCTTGCCCAGTGAGGTCTGCAGGGCTTCCTGCTGCGGGCCGGCGGATTTAAGCACATAGACGCGGAAGTCGATTCGCAGTTTTTGCAGGGCCGCCAGCAGGGGCGAGAATTGCACGCCGCCATGGTCGATCTGGCTATCCAGCGTGCTGGAGGCGTCTTGAAGCTGCTTGTCTAGCGTATCGCCAGTCTCTCTTATGCTCTGGATGGTGGCATCGCGGTCCTGGGTCACCTTCAGCGTCTGCTGATAGAGGTCACGATATTCCTGGAGGGTTTGCTCGGTGCGGGCGAGCAGCGCCTGGCTCTGGGGGCGTCGAAACAGCGGGCGAGCTTCCTGCAGTTGCTTTTCGAGGGCGTCGATGGAGAGCTTCCAGCGATTGGCCTGCTCCGTTTCCGGCAGTAGGGCGAAGGCCCCGCGGGCATTGCGCATGTCGCGAGTGAGCAGGCCGATCTGGGTGAACTGCTCGATGAGATTGCCGCGCCGGCCCAAGGCCTGGATGCCAGACCAGCCTGCGTAGGCAATGGCCAGTGTGAGGATGATCAAGGCGGTGAAACCGGAAAAAAGCTTTGTACGAACACTCATATTGTGCAACTGCATGGATGCTATTCCTGATGTTCGGAAAAATGTTCCGGAGCCAAGGGAAAGAAAAAGGGAAAGATCTTAAACCAGCTGGAAAGGCTCTGGGATGAGCATTTTCCGCTTCGAAGAAGATGCGCCAAATTGGTAAATCTATTTATGGAGTGTCCCTTCAAGCTCTGCCTGGAGGCTTGGCCGACCACCGTTTGCAAGAAAAGCCTTTTTGTTTCAGCTATAGCGAGACTCGAGCACTATTTGGCGAAGTTGATAAAAGTAAAAAGCTAAAAGTTTATCCTTGCTATTAGTCTGTCTTTATATGAAGAAAGTAGGTTAAATAATGTTTCTGAAAAAATGGCTTGCAGGGTGGGGTGTAAAAAGACCGCATAAGGAGAGTGCCAAGGTCGATGCAGGCTGCCGGGGCGGCGGAGAATGCGCAGTCCGTGGCGCGCTGGGTCGCAAGGGGGTGGCTCGAGGATGAGCGAGCCGGCACTCGGCGAACCCTGGAATGCCGCTAGACTCCATAGAAAGGTCATTCGCTTTCCCTCTCTGGCAAGGAATCCCCATGTCCACCACGGAGCGTCGCCGCGCCTTCCTTCAGCATCCGGGTTTTTCGCGGCTGTTCGCACCCGGTCGCCTGACCCTGGGCTTCCTGCTACCGCTGGAGGGCTATCCCGATGATCCCATGCCGACCCTGCGCGACCATGCGCGTCTGGCGCGGCTGGCCGACCAATTGGGCTTCGCTGCGCTCTGGGCACGCGACGTGCCCTTCTATGATCCTGGTTTCAACGACGCCGGCCAGGTATTCGAACCCTTCACCTATCTCGGCTATCTGGCCGGCATCACCCAGCACCTGACCCTGGCCACTGGCAGCGCCGTCATCACCCTGCGGCATCCCCTGCACTTGGCCAAGATGGCGGCCTCGGTCGATCAGTTGAGCGATGGTCGCCTGGTGTTGGGAGTAGCCTCCGGCGATCGCCCGGTGGAATACCCGGCGTTTGGCCTGGAAGGCGAGTTCGAGCGACGGGGCGAGCGCTTTCGCGATGCCTTCGAGATGTTCCGGCTGGCCGGCGAAACCAATTTTCCCCTGGGTGAATTCCGCCGTTTCGGCGATCTGCAGGGACTGGCCGATCTGGTGCCCAAACCGGTGCACGGTCGCATCCCGGCGTTGGTGACCGGGCGCAGTCGGCAGACGGTGGACTGGATCGCCGCCAAGGCCGATGGCTGGTTCTATTACTTCGTGCCTGCCGAGCATGTCCCGGCGCTAACGCGGGTCTGGCGCGAGGCGCTGAACGAGATCGGCGGGCGCGAATTGTTCAAACCCTTCGCTCAGGGCCTGTTCTTCGAGCTGGCCAGTGATCCGGACCAGCCCCCACGGCCCATCCATGCCGGCCTGTCCTGTGGGCGACGAGCGCTGGTGGACTATCTCACCCAATTGCAGGAGGCGGGCGTCAATCACCTGGCGCTCAATCTGCGTCCCTCGCGCCGTCCGGCCAGCGAAGTCGTCCAGGAGCTGGGCGAGTTCGTGCTGCCGCACTTTCCTTCCCTGCAGTGAAAGGCCCGGCGCCCGTGTGAAGCCAGGTAACACTTGCCTGGCTAACAACTTTCTCGCGTCGTCATTCGAATGCGCGATTCCTCTGTGGCGGGGGTTCGACCAGGTCGCAACCCTTGGCCTGATCTCTGCATAGTTTTGCGATCTGTTACCTTGCCGTTGGTGCAACCGGATCGACGGTAGAACCTGCTGGGTTGCACTTGGTTGCACTTTTCTTTCGAGCGGCGCTAAGCTGCGCCGAATTTCGATGCCTTCTTGCTTGAGGACCTGCGCATGGCCACCACTACCACCCTGGGCGTAAAGCTCGACGAAGCCACTCGCGATCGCCTCAAGGAAGCGGCTCGCCGTATCGATCGGACGCCCCATTGGCTGATCAAGCAGGCCATCTTCACCTATCTGGAAACCCTGGAAAGCGGTGCGACCCTGGCCGATCTGCAGGGCATCGCCCAGCGGCTGGCCGAGGGGGACAACGAGGCGGTGGAAGCCCTGGCCGATCCGGTCTATCAGCCCTTCCTGGAATTCGCCGAAAGCATCCTGCCGCAATCGGTCTTGCGCTCGGCCATCACCGCCGCCTATCGCCGCCCAGAAGAAGAGCTGCTGCCGCTGCTGCTGGAGCAGGCGCGCCTGCCCGCTGCCCAGGCCAAGGCCACCCACGAGCTGGCCCATCGCATCGCCGAAAAGCTTCGCAACGCCAAGGGTGCAACCGGGCGCTCCGGGATGGTGCAGAGTCTGCTCCGTGAGTTCTCACTGTCGTCCCAGGAAGGCGTGGCCCTGATGTGCCTGGCCGAGGCCCTGCTGCGCATTCCCGACAAGGGCACCCGCGATGCCCTGATCCGCGACAAGATCAGCACCGGCAACTGGCAGCCGCACCTGGGTAATAGCCCCTCGCTGTTCGTAAATGCCGCCACCTGGGGCCTGCTGCTGACCGGTCGCCTGGTCTCGACCCACAACGAAGCCGGCCTCACCAGTTCGCTCAACCGTCTCATTGGCAAGAGCGGCGAGCCGGTGATCCGCAAGGGCGTGGACATGGCCATGCGCCTGATGGGCGAGCAGTTCGTCACCGGCGAGACCATCGCCGAGGCCCTGGCCAACGCCAGCAAGTTCGAGGCGAAGGGCTTCCGCTACAGCTACGACATGCTGGGTGAAGCGGCCCTGACCGAAGCCGATGCCCGCCGCTACCTGGCCTCCTACGAGCAGGCCATCCATTCCATCGGCAAGGCTTCCCACGGTCGCGGCATCTATGAAGGCCCCGGCATCTCCATCAAACTCTCGGCCCTGCACCCGCGCTACAGCCGCGCCCAGTACGACCGGGTGATGAGCGAGCTCTATCCGCGCCTGCTGGAGCTGACCCTGCTGGCCAAGCGCTACGACATCGGCCTGAACATCGACGCCGAGGAAGCCGATCGCCTGGAAATCTCCCTGGATCTGCTGGAGCGGCTGTCCTTCGAGCCGCAGCTGGCGGGCTGGAACGGCATCGGCTTCGTCATCCAGGCCTACCAGAAGCGCTGCCCGCTGGTGATCGATTACCTGATTGACCTGGCGCGCCGCAGCCGTCGCCGCCTGATGATCCGCCTGGTCAAGGGCGCCTACTGGGACAGCGAGATCAAGCGGGCCCAGATGGAAGGCCTGGAGGGCTATCCGGTCTATACCCGCAAGGTCTACACCGACGTGGCCTACCTGGCCTGTGCCCGCAAGCTGCTGGCGGCACCGGAAGCCATCTATCCGCAATTCGCTACCCATAACGCTCACACCCTGGCGGCCATCTACCAGCTGGGCGGCCAGAACTACTATCCCGGCCAGTACGAATTCCAGTGCCTGCACGGCATGGGCGAGCCGCTGTACGAGCAGGTGGTGGGCAGCATCAAGGACGGCAAGCTGGCGCGGCCGTGCCGTATCTATGCCCCGGTGGGCACTCACGAGACCCTGCTGGCCTATCTGGTCCGTCGCCTCCTGGAAAACGGCGCCAACACCTCCTTCGTCAACCGCATCGCCGACCACTCCATCTCCCTAGACGAGCTGGTGGCCGATCCGGTGGTGCAGATCGAGCAGCAGTCCACCAACGAAGGCGGCATCGGCCTACCGCATCCGCGCATTCCCCATCCGAGTGCCCTGTACGGCGCCGAGCGCTGCAATTCCAGCGGCCTGGACCTGTCCAGCGAACACCGCCTGGGTTCCTTGTCAGCCGCGCTGCTGGCGAGTGGCAACACCGCCTGGGAAGCCCGGCCGCTGCTGGGTCGCGCCAGTGAGCCGTCGATTCCGCAGCCGGTGCTCAACCCGGCCGATCGCCGCGACCGCGTCGGTCAGGTGAGCAACGCTACCCGTGCCGATGTCGACATCGCCCTGGAAGAGGCCCTGGCCGCTGCACCCATCTGGCAATCCACCCCGCCCGAGCAACGCGCCGCTGCCCTGGATCGCGCCGCCGAGCTGATGGAAGCACAGATCCAGCCGCTGATGGGCCTGCTGGTGCGCGAAGCCGGCAAGACCTACGCCAACGCCATCGCCGAGGTGCGCGAGGCGGTGGACTTCCTGCGCTACTACGCCGCCCTGGTGCGTCGCGACTTCGCCAACGACAGCCACCGTCCGCTGGGTCCGGTGGTCTGCATCAGCCCCTGGAACTTCCCCCTGGCCATCTTCAGTGGCCAGATCGCCGCGGCCCTGGCCGCTGGCAACACCGTGCTGGCCAAGCCGGCCGAGCAGACTCCGCTCATCGCGGCCCAGGCCGTGCGCCTCCTGCTGGAAGCCGGCATCCCCGAAGGCGTGCTGCAACTGCTGCCGGGTGAGGGTTCCACCATCGGCGCCGCCCTGGTCAACGATGTGCGGGTCAAGGGGGTGATGTTCACCGGTTCCACCGAAGTGGCCCAGATCCTGGCGCGCAACATCGCCGGGCGCCTGGACGCCCAGGGCCGGCCGATCCCGCTGATCGCCGAGACTGGCGGCCAGAACGCCATGATCGTCGACTCCTCGGCGCTGGCCGAGCAGGTGGTGGCCGATGTGGTCGCCTCCGCCTTCGACAGCGCCGGTCAGCGCTGCTCCGCCCTGCGCGTGCTCTGCGTGCAGGACGACGTGGCCGACCGTGTGCTGGAGATGCTCAAGGGCGCCATGGCCGAATGCCGGCTGGGCAACCCGGAAAACCTCGCCATCGACATCGGTCCGGTGATCGATGGCGAGGCCAAGGCCACCATCGACAAGCATATCCAGACCCTGAGAGGTAAAGGTCGTCGGGTGCACCAGGGCGGGCGCGTGGAGGGCGATGCCATCCACCGTGGCACCTTCGTCATGCCCACCCTGATCGAGCTGGATAGCCTGGCCGAGCTGGGCCGCGAGGTCTTCGGTCCGGTGCTGCACGTGGTGCGCTACGCTCGCAAGGACCTGGACAAGGTCATCGACCAGATCAATGCCACCGGCTATGGCCTGACCTTCGGGGTGCATACCCGTATCGACGAGACCATCGCCAAGGTGGTAGAGCGCGCCCATGCCGGCAACCTCTACGTCAACCGCAACATGGTCGGCGCGGTGGTCGGGGTGCAGCCCTTCGGTGGCGAAGGCCTCTCGGGTACCGGTCCCAAGGCCGGTGGCCCGCTGTATCTCTACCGTCTGCTCAGCACTCGTCCGGATGGCGATCCCGCCGTGGCCCTGGCCAAGGGCAGCGCTGGCGAGACCGAATGGCAGGTGCGTGACGCCCTGCGCCAGCAGGCCGGCAATCCGCTGGGTGCCCTGCAGGACTGGGCCAAGCAGCAGGGCCTGGGCGAGTTGGAACAGGCCTGCCTGAGATTCGCCGAAGAGTCCCTGAGCGGCCTGACCCGCCTGCTGCCCGGCCCGACGGGCGAGCGCAACAGCTACAGCCTGCTGCCGCGCAGCCGGGTACTGTGCCTGGCGGCGGACGAAAGCGATCTGCTGCTACAGCTGGCGGCGGTCATGGCGGTGGGTAGCACCGCGCTGGTCGAGGAGGCGCACAAGGCTACCCTGAATCGCCTGCCGCAAGCCGTGCGGTCGCGGGTGCAGGCCACCGCCGACTGGCGCAAGGATGAGGTCGCCTTCGAAGCGGTCCTGCACCACGGTGACTCCGACCAGCTGCGCCAGATCTGTCAGCTGGTAGCCAAGCGCAACGGCCCCATCGTCGGCGTCCAGGGTCTGGCCCGCGGCGAGACCGCCATTCCGCTGGAGCGCCTGCTCATCGAGCGCGCCCTGAGCGTGAATACGGCAGCCGCCGGCGGCAATGCCAGTCTGATGACGATCGGCTAAGGGCTCGAACTAGGCGTCGCTCCCAGGCGTTTGTTCAGACCTATCGTTTGGCTCATTTAGAATCCCGATCCTTCCAGCCGGAAGGATCGGGATTTTTTATTGGCCAACTCTCATTTGATCGCCTTGGCAGCAGGCGCGATCAAGCGCTGTGCTAGAGTCCGGCGGCCACGGTTTTGCGCTTCGATTTCCAGCTGGTACCTGCATGCATTACAACGATAAGACGGATCTTGAGCGGGCACTGGCCGAGAGCAGGGGTAGCTTCCTGACGGTCGGCTTCTTCAGCCTGTTCATCAACCTACTGCTGCTGGTTCCTGCGTTCTACATGCTGCAGGTTTATGATCGAGTACTCTCCAGCTACAGCGTCACCACGCTGATCATGCTGACCCTGATCATGCTGCTCTTGATGAGTACCTATGGTGCTCTGGAGTGGGTTCGGTCGCGCATCCTGATTCGAGTGTCCACGCGACTCGACCTGTTGCTGAATCAGCGATTCTATGAGGCAAGTTTCAAGCAGGCGCTCTATAGCGGAGGCGCCTTGACTTCGGCCCAGGCGCTCCACGACCTGACCGGTTTACGCCAGTTTCTTACCGGCGCAGGGCTGTTCGCCTTCTTTGATGCACCCTGGCTGCCGATCTACATCGCGGTGATGTTCTTCTTTCATCCGCTGTTCGGGGTTTTTACCGTCGTCGGTGCGGTGATGCTGATCGCGTTGGCCTATGCCAATGAGCGCTTGACGAACAGGCACCTGGCCGACGCTAACCAGGAGCATGCCAGGGCAACGCAATTCACCAGTAAGAATCTGCGCAATGCAGAGGTAGTGACCGCAATGGGTATGCTGCCCAGCCTTTTCGGACGTTGGCATCGCCGCAACAACCGTGTACTGACACTCCAGGCTAGAGCCAGCGAGCGGGGTGGTACCCTCAGCATCCTTTCCAAAACCTTGCGGATGATCCTGCAGTCGCTGATCCTGGGGCTCGGGGCCTGGCTGGTTATCGATCACCAGATCACACCGGGCATGATGACAGCTGGCTCCCTGCTGTTGGGCCGAGCGCTGGCACCTATAGATCTGATGATCGGCAGCTGGAAGGGATTCGTTACTGCGCGGGGTCAATATGGGCGCCTCAACGAACTGTTGCACCAGATACCAGCCGAACCGCAGCGGATGCCTCTGCCCGAGCCGAGGGGCAGTCTGGCCGTCGAGCAGGTCTTTCTGACACCCCCCGGAGCCACTCAGCCTGTGCTCAAGGGGCTCACGTTCACCGTGGCTGCAGGTGCCTCGGTTGGCATCCTGGGGGCAAGTGCGGCCGGTAAGTCGACGCTCGCCCGCGCACTGCTAGGGATCTGGCTGCCACAGACTGGCAAGATTCGTCTCGATGGTGCGGATATTGCCCAATGGCCACGGAGTGATCTGGGGCCGCACCTGGGGTACCTGCCGCAGGACATAGAACTTTTCGAGGGTAGTATCAGCGATAACATCGCGCGCTTCGGTCCGGTGGATCCCAAGGCCGTGGTGGACGCGGCCGAGCTCGCCGGCGTTCACGAGATGATCCTGCGATTGCCCCAGGGGTACGACACGCTCATCGGTGCTCAGGGCGGCTCCCTTTCCGGAGGGCAGCGGCAGCGAATAGGTCTGGCCCGGGCCGTCTATGGCCGGCCCCGCTTGGTGGTGCTGGACGAGCCAAATTCCAATCTGGACGAGCACGGCGAGCGTGCACTCGGCGTCGCCTTGACCCGGCTCAAGCAAAGCGGAACCACGCTGCTCATCGTGACCCATCGCGTCAGCGCTTTGGCCTATGTCGAAAACCTTCTGGTACTCAACGAAGGGCAGATCGTTCTATCAGGTCAACGCGATAAGGTACTGGCACATTTGCAAGGCCGCACGGAGCAGCAGGCGTCTGCTGAGCCTGACGGCTTGGCAGGCAATGGCATCCACCCGTCAGGGCGGGAGGTATGACATGTTGAGGCATGCTGCCCTTATCGATGCTGAAGCCGAAGGCCTCAAGGTATCCGATCAGCCTATCCGTAGGCTTGGTTTCGCCATTCTTCTCGTGGTGTTTGGCCTGGGCGGTCTTTGGGCAGCACTGGCGCCCTTGAGCAGCGCCGTGCTTGCACAGGGCTCCGTGACCGTGAAGAGTTCGCGCAAGACCGTACAGCATCTGGAGGGAGGCATTCTTCAAGAGTTGCGAGTGCACGACGGTGATCGGGTACATGCCGGAGAGGTGCTCATGCGCCTCGACGATACTCAGGATCGCGTCCAGCTCGAAGCAATACGCAGCCAGCGTGTTGCGGCCCAGGCACTCGAAGCCCGGTTGATCGCCGAGCGCGACGACCTTGGCGATGTTTTTTTCACCGCAGACGACCTTGCCGTCGATGATCAACGTGTTCGAGAGGCACGCGGCAGTGAGCGTCAGATATTCGCGGCCCGGCGTGCGGCCAGGCGGGGGGAGGTCGCGGTACTTAGAAATAGGGATGTCGAGCTGGAGCAGCAGATTCGCGGGCTCGAAGCGAACATCCAGAGCAAGGTGAGCCTGGCCAAATCCTACGAAGGCGAGATCAAGGATTTGAGTGACCTGCTCAAACAGGGGTTTGTCAGCAACGAGCGGTTGCGCGATCAGGAACGCAGCCTGTCTCGGCTACAGGCCGAGATTGCCGATCAACGCTCAGCCATTGCTCGGGCGCGCGTTCAGCGTGGCGAAACTCAGTTGCAGATCCTACAGACAAATCAGAGGTTCAAGGCGGAAGTCGCCAGCCAGTTAGCGGACACCCAATCCCGCCTCTATGAGCTTCGTGAACAGCTAAGAGGGCAGCAGGATACGCTTGACCGAAAGGTGATCAAGGCACCAGTGGACGGCATGGTGATGGGGCTAGCCGTCCATACCCTGGGCGGCGTGGTCGCACCAGGTAGTCATCTGCTGGATATCGTCCCAGGTGGGGCGGATCTGTTGGTTGAGGTGGAGATTCAACCGGCCGACATAGATAGGGTCGCCCAGGGCAAGCTTGCCGAGATTCGTTTCAGTGCTTTCAAGGGTGCGACCACGGCCGTATTGGAAGGCGAACTGGTGTACGTCTCCGCAGATCGCTTCATAAATGAAAAGAGTGGGGCGCCCTATTATCTGGCGCGGGTGGCCTTGACTGATCGGGGGCGGCAGGAACTGGAGCACCGTGAATTGCAGCCAGGGATGCCGGCCGAGGTACTTATCAATACAGGTGATCGTACGCTGCTCAACTACCTTCTCAAGCCCGCTCGTAACGCCATGGCGCGTTCGATGATCGAGGAGTAGGGATGCTTCATTGGGCCAGCTTAAGAAGGTGCGCCATCACGTTTCTGATGTGCATCGGACCAGTTGTTGCCGTGGCGTCGACGGAGGACTCCAGTCCACTTGATCTTTGGCAGCTTTATCAAAGAGCCGTTGCGTCTGATCCGCGCATCCTCGGCGCCGACGCACAAATTCGGGTTGGAACTGGCCAGGAACGCGAAGCCTTGGGGCAGTTACTGCCACAGCTCAAGGGCGGGGCTGCCAGTAGCCGTATCAAAAGATCCGAGGGAGCTCGGACACTCTTCTATGACGGGCAAACCTATAACTTGAGTTTGACTCAGGTGCTCTATAATCCCGCAGCCTGGCGTGGTTTCAAGAAGTACTCTGAGCTTACGCGGCAGTATCGATCCCAGGCAGAAGACGCACGTATCCAGTCTGCGGTCGATCTCGTTCAACGTTATTTCGCAGTCCTGGCCGCTGAAGATGAACTCGCACTGGCCAAGGCCGAACGCCAAGCTACGCAGCGTAGTCTCGATCAGGTCTCGGCGTTATTCGAGCGTCATTTAGCGACGATTACCGATAAGTTGCAGCTGGCTGCTCGAGTGGACAGTCTCGAAACGGCAGAAATCGAAGCTAAAAACCAGATTCAGATTGCTCGCGAAGCGCTGGCCGAGCTGTTGGGGCAAGAGGTTTATCAACCGCTGAAGCGGATTGACGAGGGGGCGCTGTTCGCCTCTTTGCCAGGTGCCGAGGAGGAATGGGTAGCTTCGGCAATCGCTCACAATCCTGTGTTACAAGCCAAGCAGAGTGCGCTGAATTCCTCGGAGCTGGCGATCAGCGAAGCCAAGGCAGCTCACCTTCCTACCTTGAGCCTGGCCTTCGGGGCACAACGTAGTGACTTCGTGTACGACAATGTCCTAGCGGCGGACAAAGTAGATACCCTTTCTGCCAGTGTGAATCTACAGATTCCACTCTACAGCGGTGGGTCCATCAGTGCTCGTACCCAGGGTCTGTATGGCGCACGCGATGTGGCCGAGCAAGAATACGAAGCCTTGCGTCGACAGGTAGTCAAGGAAACCAAAACTGCCTATCTCCAAAGCGATGCCAATCTGCGCAAGATCGTCTCGGCGCACAAAGCTCTGGAGTCTGCGGTTAAGTCCCGAGAGATTACGGAAAAGTCCTTTGCCTATGGCACTGTCACTGGCGTAGACATCCTCAATGCCGTTCGCCAGGAGTACCTCAGCCGCCGGGACTATCTTCAAGCGCAATATGGCTTTGTCACCAACCAACTCGTATTGCTGAGGTGGAGCGGAGAGTTTTCTGCGAAAGATATTCAGCGAATCAATGGCTGGCTTTCACCATCGCTAACCGCTAATGCCGTTGGGAAGGGTAAAAGATAGTGTCTGGCACCGTTTCGGGTGCCAGCTCTACCTCCTGGCGACTATTCAGTTTCCATACCCCTCCGGCTCCACCGGAAAGCCGCCATTCGCCGTGATCAGCTTGGTCAGGCGCACCGGAATGGCCTTGGCCGCCGGTACCTTGCTGCCTTCGGCATGGTGCCAGAGCGGGATCAGGGCGTTGCACTCAGGGTAGTAGCCGCCACAGGCGCCTTCCGGAATGTTGTAGGGCGTGACCCGCAGCGGGCCTACCTCGCGCCGCACGCCGTCATCGGCCACCGTCGACACCTGCACCTTGTCGCCCTCGGCCAGGCCCAGGCGTTCGATGTCGTTGTGATTCATCAGGAGCACCGCGCGCGTGCCCTTCACGCCGCGGAAACGGTCGTGATAGCCGTAGATGGTGGTGTTGAACTGGTCGTTGCTGCGCAGCGTCATCAGGGTCAGGACATCACGTCCGGTGGCGGGCATGTCCGGGTCTTCTTCCAGGCTGCGCGGCACGATGAGATTGGCCTTGCCGGTTTCGGTCTTCCACTCGCGCTTGGCCGCTGGCAGCGGGCGATGAAAGCCGCCTACCTCCCACATCCTGGCATTGAAGTCGTGGAAGATCTCCGGGAAGGAGAGGGCGATCTCGTCACGGATCAGGGCATAGTCAGCGACCCAGGCATCCCAGGTGACCTTGGGGTTATCCGGCAGGGTGGCCTTGGCCAGGCCAGCGACGATGGCCGGCTCGGACAGCAGTTCGCCCTCGGGCGGCTCGGCCACACCGCGCCAGCCGTGGATGCAGCCGGTGCTGTCCTCGGTGCTGTGAGCCTGCTCCACGCCATTCTGGCGATCGATTTCGGTACGCCCCAGGCAGGGCAGCAGATAGGCCTTGTCCGCTGGGACGAGGTGATTGCGATTGAGCTTGGTGGCGATTTGCACCGACAGGCGCAGGGTGCGCCAGGCCGGTTCCATCAGACTGGTCTCGGGAATGGCGCGCAGGAAGTTGCCGCCCAGGCCGATGAAGGCCTTTACCGAACCATCGAGGATGCCTTCGCAGGCCTCCACGGTATTGCGCCCCTTGTCCTGTGGCGGGGTGAAGCCGAAGCGCTCGCCGAGCTGCTCCAGCGGCGCCAGTTCCGGTTTCTCGGTGATGCCCACGGTGCGCTGACCCTGGACATTGGAATGACCCCGCACCGGGCAGATGCCGGCGCCAGGCTTGCCGATGTTGCCGCGCATGAGCAGCAGGTTGGCCAGCATCTGGATGGTTTCCACCCCATAGCGATGCTGGGTCAGCCCCATGCCATAGATGCCGATGACTTTCTGACAACGTCCGTAGACGGCAGCGGCCGCTTCCAGGGCACTACGAGTGAGGCCTGACTGGCGCTCCAATTGCGGCCATTCCTGGCGTTGCAGCCATTCGCAGAATTCGGCGAAGCCATGGCAGTGCTCTGCGATGAAGGCATGGTCGAGCACGGCGGGCTGGCCTTGCTCGCGGGCCTGGTCATCGGCGGTCAGCAGGGCCTTGCACATGCCAGTGAGGGCAGCGATGTCGCCACCCGGCTTGAGCTGGTGGTACTGGGTGCTGATCTGGGTGGGGTGATCGGTCAGCATCTCCACCGGCGACTGCGGATTGACGAAGGTCTCCAGACCACGCTCGCGCAAGGGGTTGAAGGTGATGATGGGCGCGCCGCGTTTGCGCGCTTCCTGCAGGTCATGCAGCATCCGCGGGCTGTTGCTGCCGGGATTCTGGCCAAAGAACAGCAGGCAGTCGGCCTGATCGAAATCGTTGAGGGTCACGGTGCCCACGGTCACGCCGATGCTCTTGGGCAGGGCCACCGAAGTGCTCTCGTGGCACATGTTGGAACTGTCCGGCAGATTGTTGGTGCCGTACAGGCGGGCATAGAGCTGATAGAGGTAGGAGGTCTCCAGCGCCGCGCGACCCGAGGCGTAGAAGATCACCGAATCCGGATCCAGTGCCTTGAGCTCGGCGCCGATGTCGGCGAAGGCTTCAGCCCAGCTCACCGGCCGATAGCGGTCGCTCGCGGCGTCGTAACGCAGGGGGTGGGTCAGGCGTCCGACCTCTTCCAGATCGTAGTCGCGCCAGCCGCGCAGTTCAGTGAGGGAATGGCCGGCGAAGAACTCCGGTCCGCACCTCTTGCTGGTGACCTCCCAGGCCGTGGCCTTGGCGCCGTTCTCGCAGAATTCCAGTGGGTGGGGCTTGCCGGGCTTGGCCCAGGCACAACTCACGCAGGCGAAACCGCCATGCTTATTCTGCCGGGCCAGCAGAGCACCGGACTTGAGTGGCACTCGCTCGCGCAAGACGATCTCGGTCACCGAGCGCGCCGAGCCCCAGCCACCCGAGGGCGCGTCGTAGCGTTCAACCTTGGGTTTGCCGATCTTGCTCATGATGCGCCTCGTGTGACGGTCTGGCGATGTGCCTGTAGGTCATGGGACGGCGCGTCTGGCAGTAAGGTTCTGGCGGTCAGCCAGGCGGTGCAGCGAAGCCCAGCTGGCGCCAGCCTTCATAGACGGCCACGGCCACGGTGTTGGACAGATTGAGGCTGCGCCGGTTGGGCAACATGGGCAGGCGCAGCCGTTGTTCGGGCGGCAGGGACTCCAGCACCTCGGCTGGCAGACCACGACTTTCCGGGCCGAACAGCAGGGCGTCGCCCGGCGCATAGGCGATCTCGGTGAAGGGATGGCTGGCCTTGGTGGTGAAGGCCAGCAGTCGCGGCGGCTGCAAATCTGCTATACAGGCCGCGAGGCTGGCATGGGTCCGCACGCTGGACCATTCGTGGTAGTCCAGGCCGGCGCGGCGCAATTTCTTGTCGTCCAGTGCGAAGCCCAGCGGCTCGATCAGATGCAGGCGGCAGCCAGTGATGGCGCACAGGCGAATGACGTTGCCGGTATTGGGCGGAATTTCCGGTTGGTAGAGGATGATGTCGAACATGAAGGGCAGGGCGCCTGGCAAAGCGCCTATGGTACTGCGCCGCCGACGCGGCGTCGCGAGCGGGACAGGGCGATGAGCCTCTGGCGCCGGCTGGTCGACTGGCTGTTGCGCGAACAGCGCGCCCGCCGGGACGAACTGGCGCGGGTGGAGGATCCCGAGCTGCTCAAGGCCGAATGGCGCAGCCAGCGCCAGCGCCTGACCCTTTGGCTGGCCTCGGCGGCCCTGGGCGCCGGATTGTTCGGCATGATCATCGGCCAGCTGGTGTACCAGCGCACCCATCCCGATCCCTGGTCGGCCGAGGCCCGCCGCCCGGTCATCCTGGGGGTGGACAGTCGCCAGGAGGCCGGCCGCTTCGAATTGCTGATCACCGCCGATCGCTCGCTGTTCTATGAACGCTATCGCCCCGAGGGCGCCCTCAGTCTGCGCCTACCCCGGGCCCGCTGGGACGGTGGCGAACGCCAGGGACGGGTGGTGCGTCCGGGTGGCAGCTTTTCTTGGACGGTGCGCCAGGAGGGGCAGGATCTGAAGGTGCTACTGGTAGGTGTCGGCGGCGCACTGCAGGCCAGCGACCGGATCGTGGAAGAAGGCGAGGACTGGGTGCTTCACGTCGAGGTCCCGCTGACGCCCTGAAATGCCCCGTTATCAGGCAAAAGACTGGCTGTTTGCACCAGAGCGGAACGGGGCGGGGCGCCGGGCTGCCTTGACGCTTCGGCTGCCTTTGCCAGTCCCCTTGTCTTGGCTATAGAGCAGGAGGCGCTCTAGCCTGGGGTTTGCAGCTTTTCGCAGGCGAAAAAAAGAGGCCATCACCGTGAGTGATGGCCTCAGGAAGAAAAGAGGGGATTCCCCAGCCTGCCTGTACCGAGGTCCCCAAAAGGGTAGTTACCTGGGGTATTGCAGGAGGTGTGCCAAGTTTTGGCTTGGGTGATTTTGGAGGATTCGTAGGTTGGGTTGAGGCGGCTTCATCACCGAAGCCCAACAATGTGAAGCCAGTGCTAGCTAGGTGCTAGGTGCTAGGTGCTAGGTGCTAAGGCTTATTGGTGCCTTGGCTGTTTACCGAGTGTTGTGGGTGCCTCTTGTTTCGCCCACCCGGGCGACTCACTTTTTTCAGTCGCGGCTGCGCGCCCCGGACTACGCGTCCCGGACAAAAGTAAGCAAAAACGCTTGCCCCGATCATCCGGCCCTCCGCTGCGCTCCGGGTAATTCGCTGCGCTCACCCTTCGGGCCAGCCTGCGGCTGTTACTCCGCTTCGCTAAGCTTCGCTCACGCCAGCGCCGTTCCGGGGTCGGTCCAGATGGGCCGTCCATGGCTCACTGGACCTCTCGCCACATCCCTGCGGCTCGACCCACTCCACGACACTGGCGTTCACCCTTCTGAACGGGGCGATTCGCCAGCCTGAAAGTGTTGGTTGAAGAAGTACGAAGAGCTGTGACCCGTAGCGTGGACAACGGCAAAGCCTTGTCCACAGGGATCGGCGTTACGCGCCAGTGGAAAACGCTGCGCGGTTTTCCACGCTACAGATACTGGAAATACCTAACTCTCAGGCTGGCGCCCGTCCCCGTCAGTGAGGTCGAGCATAGGTGTCGTGGAGGGGAAGGCGAGGCAGGACGCCGAGCAAGGCGCGAGGGGCAGGAGGCCCCTTCGTGCCGTGCCCCTGGAGCGGCGCCGGGGCGAGGGAAACGTAGCGAAGCGGAGTAACAGCCGCAGGCTGGCCCGAAGGGTGAGCGAAGCGAATCACCCGGAGCGAAACGGAGGGCCGAAACGTGGGGTGTGCTTTCTTTTGCTTACTTTTCTTTGCACCGGGCGGCGATCCGCAAGCAAAGAAAAGTGAGTCGCCGGCCAGGCGAAACAAGAGCCATCAGCAAAACACGATAATCAGTTAGGGCAACCTAACCCTACCCTAAGCCAAAACAAAGCGTTGGGCTTCGCTATCGCTCAGCCCAACCTACGGCACGGTAGAGAGCCTCAGTCTTCCCCCTCCTCATCCGGCCCATCCACCTTCATGCCCAGCTCCTTGATCTTGCGGGTCAGGGTGTTGCGTCCCCAGCCGAGCAGCACGGCGGCGTCGCGGCGGCGGCCGGCGGTGTGCTTGAGGGCGGTCTCGATCATGATGCGTTCGAAGGCCGGCACGGCGTTGTCCAGCAGGCTGGACTGGCCGCGGGTGAGGGCCTGGTCGGCCCACTGGCGCAGCGCCTGTTCCCAGTTGGCGGCGGGGGCGGCGTCCTGGGGCTGGTTGAGCAGCTCCGGTGGCAGGTCGTCGATCAGCACCTCGCGGCTGGAGGCCATCACCGTGATCCAGCGGCAGGTGTTCTCCAGCTGGCGCACGTTGCCCTGCCAGGGCAGCCCTTTCATGTATTCCTCGGTCTCGCTGCGCAGGGTCTTGGGTTCCACGGCCAGCTCCTGGGCGGCGCGGGCGAGGAAGTGGCGGGCGAGGGCGGGGATGTCCTCGCGGCGGTCGGCCAGGCGCGGGATGTGGATGCGGATGACGTTGAGGCGGTGGAAGAGGTCTTCGCGGAACTTGCCCTCGCGCACCAGGCCTTCGAGATTCTGGTGGGTGGCGGCGATGATGCGGACGTCGACCTTGACCGGGGTATGGCCACCGACACGGTAGAACTCGCCATCGGCCAGCACGCGCAGCAGGCGGGTCTGGGTGTCGGCCGGCATGTCGCCGATCTCGTCGAGGAACAGGCTGCCGCCGTCGGCCTGTTCGAAACGGCCCCGGCGCTGGGCCGCGGCACCGGTGAAGGCCCCCTTCTCGTGGCCGAACAGCTCGGACTCCATCAGGTCCTTGGGAATGGCGGCCATGTTCAGGGCGATGAAGGGCGCGGTGGCACGCGGGCTGTGGCGGTGCAGAGCGTGGGCGACCAGCTCCTTGCCGGTACCGGATTCGCCATTGATCAGCACCGTGATGTTGGAGTGCGAGAGGCGGCCGATGGCGCGGAACACCTCCTGCATCGCCGGCGCCTCGCCGATGATCTCGGGGGTGCGGGTCAGGTGCTCCGGCTCGGCGAAGCCCTGTTGCTCCTGGGCATGCTGCCCGGCGCGCTTGACCAGGGCCACGGCCTCGTCGACGTCGAAGGGCTTGGGCAGGTATTCGAAGGCGCCGCCCTGGTAGGAAGCCACGGCGCTGTCCAGGTCGGAGTGGGCGGTCATGATGATGACCGGCAGCCGTGGGTGCATCTCGCGGATGCGTGACAGCAGGTCCAGGCCACTGGTCCCCGGCATGCGGATGTCCGAGATCACCACGTCCGGTTGCTGACGACCGAGGCGGGTCATGACGCTATCGGCGCTGTCGAAGGCGACGGTGGTCATGCCTTCCTGTTGCAGGGCTTTTTCCAGGACCCAGCGGATGGAACGGTCGTCGTCGACGATCCAGACGGTCTCCTGACGGCTCATGCGTACTCCTCGTTATTCCAGCGGCAGGAAGATGCTGAAGGCGGTGTGGCCAGGATGGCTTTCACACTCGATCAGCCCCTGGTGCTGGGTGATGATGTTCTGGGTGATGGCGAGCCCGAGGCCGGTGCCGTCGGGGCGACCGCTGACCATGGGATAGAAGATGGTTTCCTGCAGGTCCTGGGGAATGCCCGGACCGTTGTCGATGATCTCCACCTTGCACACCAGGCGATGGCGGTGATGGGCGATGGTGAACTGGCGCAGGGTACGGGTTCTCAGGGTCACCCGGCCCAGGCGCAGTTCGTTCTGCTGGGAGATGGCCTGCATGGCGTTGCGCACGATGTTGAGCACTGCCTGGATCATCTGCTCCCGATCGATCATCAGGTCGGGGATGCTCGGGTCGTAGTCGCGTACCAGATTGATCAGGCCCTGGCTTTCCGCTTCCACCAGGCTGCAGACCCGTTCGAGCACCTCGTGGACGTTGGTGGTGGAAAGCTTCGGCAGCTTGTTGGAGCCGAGCATGCGGTCGACCAGATTCCGCAGCCGGTCCGCTTCCTCGATGATGACGTTGGTGTAGTCCTTGAGTGATTCTTCGGGCAGCTCGCGGGCCAGTAGCTGGGCTGCGCCGCGGATGCCACCCAGGGGATTCTTGATCTCGTGGGCCAGGCCGCGCACCAGGAGCTTGGTGGTCTCCTGCTTTGAGAGCTGTGCCTCCTCCTTGGTGATGCGCAGCAGCCGGTCGCGCGGATGGACTTCCAGCAGCAGCAGGGTGTTGTGGCGGTCCAGGATGGGGGTCACCGCATAGTCCACCGTGAGGCTGTTGCCCGAGGTGGAGACCAGCAGCGCCTCGCGCTTGGTGAAGGGGTGGGCATGATCGACCGCCTGCCGCAGCGCCTGCAGGGCCTCGGGCGACTCGGTGAACAACTCGCTGATGAACTGGCCGTGGCTGCGCTGGCCGCTGATGGCCAACAGCATCTCGGCCGCCGGATTCATGTACTCCAGACGCAGCTCCGCATCGAGCAGGATGACCGCGGTCGTGAGGTTGTCGAGCAGGAGCCGGTGGATGACGTCGGTAGGCATGAGGGGCCACAGCGCTATAGGGACGATAGGAAAATGCAAGAAGCAAACCAAGACGCCCCGAGTTAGGGCAGATGCCTGCAACGTGCACTAACAGCCGCCGCGCGGGCCGGTAGTCCCTGCAGGATTTGTCTCAAGATGGTGCATGGACAAAAAGCGCACCAAAGAGGTGCGCTAGAGGAAAGGTAGCCAGGATTTCTTGGCTTCGGGCGGTTTCATGTCCAGCGGACATTCCGGACGTTTGCCCCAATCCTTGTCAGTGCAGGGATGGGCGCGGCGCTTCTGCTCCAGGGAGGGACGCCGCAGGTGAAAGGGCTGGGCCGGCGTACGCTCCAGCACATTGCCGTCGGCGGCGAGGATCTCCGCCACCAGGCTATGGGTGCCACGATCCAGGTTGTCCAGGGGAAACACCGGACTGCGCCCGACGCCGGCTTCCCTGTCATCCACCAGCAGCCGGTAGCTGTGACCCGGCTGCAGCTCCGGCTCGCTGACCAGGCTGACGATGAGCTGCCCTTGCTGATCGATCACCGTGGCGTCGGGCTCGGGTACCAGGATGCGCAGCATCTGGTAGCGGAAGGGCGCGGCCTTGGGCGTCCTGGCCACCGGCGCGGTGGGAGTCGGACTCAGCTTGCGGGTCGGCTGGCCCTGCTGGTTGAGGTTGTTGGGCGTGCTCAGTGGTACCGGCGTCGCCTTCACACCCTTGGGCGGTTGATCGGTGTAGACCCGATTGCCTTCCTTGTCGACGTAGCTATAGACCGCCGCCTGGGCAGGCAGCAGCAGGCACAGCAGCAACAGGGTCAGGAGCGAACGCATCAGCGGGCCGGGCTGTTGACGCTGATGCGCTGCACGGTAACGGTCTTCTCGGCACTGGTCTGGATCACCTCGCCATTGCCCGACAGCACCTGGGCGGCGAAGCGGTGCTCACCACGCTCCAGGTTGGCCACGCCGAAGCGGGTGCTCTGACCCGGGCTGCCATAGGGCGCGCCATCCACCAGCAGTTGCAGCGACTGCCCCGGGCCCAGGGCCGGCTCCACGGACACGCCCACCGAGAAGGTACCGTTGTTGGCGCGGATGGCCTCATCGTCGGGCACATTGACCTCCAGGCGGTTGAAGGCCGGGCCCGTGGGTGTCGATGGCGTGGGGGCATTGGGGATGGGCGGCGCCGGCCGCGGATTGTCCACGGTATTGGTAGGTGCCACCTGCACGGGCTTGGCATTGGCCGAGGGCTGGTCGCTGAACACCGTGTTACCTTCGGCATCCACCGACTTGTAGATCGCGGCCTGGGCGGAGCAGGCGAGGCAGAGCAGACAGGAGGCAAGCAGGCGAGGCATGGCAGGATCTCGGCCGGGCGATGGATACCAAGGGTAGCAGGCGCGCCGCGTGCGCCGGTAGGCAACTTGGCATGCGTGGCGCTGCGTCGGTCGCGACGGCTTTTCGTGGCGCAAAGAAAAGGCCTCCCGAGGGAGGCCTTTCGCTTACCGCAGCGGGATCAGACGCTGTAGTACAGATCGTATTCCAGCGGGTGCACGAAGGTACGCACCTTGATCTCTTCCTCGGACTTCAGCTCGATGTAGGCATCGATGAACTCGTCGGTGAAGACGCCGCCCTTGGTCAGGAACGCACGACCGGCGTCCAGGGCTTCCAGGGCTTCCTTCAGGCTGCCGCAGACCTGCGGGATCTTCTTGCCTTCTTCCGGCGGCAGATCGTACAGGTTCTTGTCGGCGGCATCGCCGGGGTGGATCTTGTTCTGGATACCGTCCAGGCCGGCCATCAGCAGGGCGGCGAAGCACAGGTAGGGGTTGGCAGCCGGATCCGGGAAGCGGGCTTCGATGCGGCGGGCTTTCGGGCTCGACACATAGGGGATACGGATGGAGGCGGAACGGTTACGGGCCGAGTAGGCCAGCATGACCGGTGCTTCGAAGCCGGGCACCAGACGCTTGTAGCTGTTGGTGGACGGGTTGGTGAAGCCGTTCAGCGCCTTGCCGTGCTTGATGATGCCGCCGATGAAGTACAGGGCGGTGTCGGACAGGCCGGCATAGCCTTCGCCAGCGAAGGTGTTCTTGCCATCCTTGGAGATGGACATGTGCACGTGCATGCCGGAGCCGTTGTCGCCGTACAGGGGCTTGGGCATGAAGGTGGCGGTCTTGCCGTAGGCATCGGCCACGTTGTGCACGACGTACTTCAGGGTCTGGGTCTCGTCGGCCTTCTTGACCAAGGTGTTGAACTGCACACCGATCTCGTTCTGGCCAGCGGTCGCCACTTCGTGGTGGTGAACTTCCACGACCAGGCCCATCTCTTCCAGGGCGTTGCACATGGCGGTACGGATTTCGTGGTCATGGTCGACCGGCGGCAGGGGGAAGTAGCCGCCCTTGACGCCCGGGCGGTGGCCCTTGTTGCCGGACTCGAAGTCGGCGTCGGTGTTCCAGGAGGCCTGCTCGGAGAAGATCTTGAACATGGAGCCGGAGATGTCCGACTTGAACTTCACTTCGTCGAAGATGAAGAACTCGGGCTCCGGGCCGACGAACACGGTGTCGCCGATGCCGGTGGACTTCAGGTACTCCTCGGCAGCACGGGCGATACCACGGGGGTCGCGCTCGTAGGGCTGCATGGTGGAGGGTTCGATGATGTCGCAGACCAGGATCAGGGTCGGCTCTTCGGTGAAGGGATCCAGAACGGCGGTGCTGTCGTCGGGCAGCAGGATCATGTCGGAGGCTTCGATGCCTTTCCAGCCGGCGATGGAGGAGCCGTCGAACATCTTGCCGTGGGCGAAGAAGTCTTCGTCCAGCGCGTCACGCGCCGGCATGGTGACGTGTTGCTGCTTGCCTTTGGTGTCGGTGAAGCGCAGGTCTACCCACTTCACGTCGTTTTCTTTGATCAGTTGAACAGCCTTCGACATGGTTTCCTCCAGAGGAATTTCGGCCGGGAGCGGTTGGCGGTACTCCCGGTATCAGCTGTGCCCTTGAGGGGCGCTCCCGTATTGCCTGGTCCATGACCGGCGTTCCACGAAAAGCGCCCTATGCTGGCCCAGGGGCGGCTGCCTCACAAGAGAGCAAGTTGTATGCCAGTGCCCCCAAATGGGCTGGAGGGCCTTCCTGGCGCCTCCCATGCCGTTTTCAGGCCAGTCGAGGCCGTATCTGTGCACCAATTTAGTGCATTGAAATCCGTCCCTGCACTCAAATGGCGCCAGAGGTGATTTTGTCGGTTGAATTCGAGTGCTCGATGGTTTTCAGGTATGATATTCGCCCTTTTCTTTCGCGTTACCCGCCCCCCGTTTCCCGCTCATGAAGCTCATCATCAAGGTCTTTCCGGAAATCACCATCAAGAGTCGCCCGGTGCGCAAGAATTTCATTCGCCAACTGGTGAAGAACATTCGTGTCGTGCTGCGCGATCTGGATCCGGATGTCCGCGTGGAGGGGGTCTGGGACAACATCTCGCTCGAGACCGCGATCAGCGAGCCACGGGTGCTGGCGGACATGAAGCAGCGCCTGGCCTGCACCCCTGGCATCGGCCAGTTCCTCGAGGTGCACGAGTATCCGCTGGGTGACTTCGAGACCATCCTTTCGCTGTGCGAGCGCCACTTCGGTGAGCGGGTACGCGGCAAGGTGTTCTCGGTACGCTGCAAGCGCGCCGGTCGACACGACTTTTCCTCGATGGACGTGGAGCGTTATGTCGGCGGCGGCCTGCGCGAGCGCTGCGGCGGCGCCGGCATCGCCCTGAAGAATCCCGAGGTGAACGTTCGCCTGGAGATTCGCGACCAGCAGCTGTTCATCATCGACGAGCATCACGAAGGCCTGGGCGGTTATCCGCTGGGCGCCCTGGAGCAGGTGCTGGTGCTGATGTCCGGCGGCTTCGACTCCACCGTGGCCGCCTACCAGATGATGAGGCGCGGGATGGTCAGCCATTTCTGCTTCTTCAATCTCGGCGGGCGGGCCCACGAGCTGGGCGTGATGGAAGTGGCCCACTATCTCTGGGAGAAGTACGGGCGCTCCCAGCGGGTGCTGTTCATCAGCGTGCCCTTCGAGGAAGTGGTGGGGCAGATCCTCACCCAGTGCGACGACAGCCACATGGGCGTGATCCTCAAGCGCATGATGCTGCGTGCGGCCAGTCGCATCGCCGAGCAGCTGCAGATCGAGGCGCTGGTGACCGGCGAAGCCGTCTCCCAGGTTTCCAGCCAGACCCTGACCAACCTAGCGGTGATCGACAAGGCCACCGATACCCTGGTGTTGCGCCCGCTGCTGGCCAGCCACAAGCAGGACATCATCGATACCGCCCAGCGCATCGGCACCGCCGACTTCGCCAAGCACATGCCCGAGTACTGCGGCATCATCTCGGTGAATCCCACCACCAAGGCCAAGGCCCTGCGGGTGGAGCACGAGGAAGGCAAGTTCGACATGGCGGTGCTCGACGCCGCGCTGGAGCGCGCCCGCTTCATCACCGTCGACAAGGTGATCGAGGAGCTGGGCAAGGACGTGCAGGTGGAAGAGGTGGACCAGCCGCTGCCCGGGCAGATCGTGGTGGACATTCGCCATCCCGACGCCCAGGAAGACCTGCCGCTGGAGCTGCCCGGCATCGAGGTGCAGACCATGCCGTTCTTCGCGCTGAACAGCCGTTTCAAGGAACTGGACGAGAATCGCCAGTACCTTCTCTATTGCGACCGCGGGGTGATGAGCCGGCTGCATGCCCATCACCTGCTCACCGAAGGGCACGCCAATGTGCGCGTTTATCGTCCGGCCTAAGCAGCCGGGCCTGTTGGGTGGCAGTATCCGCCACCGCCCTCCCGACCTCTCCTAGCCGCCGGCCACATACCGGTCGGCCGCGTTTCGCGCCTTTGCAATCTCCGGCTGTCAGCCTGCTGGCTGAAGCTCCTTCATTTCTATACCGAGAACACCACTGTGATCGAGAATCTACGCAACATCGCCATCATCGCGCACGTCGACCATGGCAAGACCACCCTCGTCGACAAGCTGCTGCGCCTGTCCGGCACCCTGGACCGCAAAGAAGCGGAAAACGAGCGGGTGATGGACAGCAACGACCAGGAAAAGGAACGTGGCATCACCATCCTGGCCAAGAACACCGCGCTGAAGTGGAAGGACTACAACATCAACATCGTCGACACCCCCGGCCACGCCGACTTTGGTGGCGAGGTGGAGCGCGTGATGTCCATGGTCGACTCCGTGCTGCTGGTGGTCGACGCCCAGGACGGCCCCATGCCGCAGACCCGCTTCGTGACCCAGAAGGCCTTCAAGGCCGGCCTGCGTCCGATCGTGGTGGTCAACAAGATCGACCGTCCCGGCGCGCGTCCGGACTGGGTCATCGACCAGATCTTCGACCTGTTCGACAACCTCGGCGCCACCGATGAGCAGCTGGACTTCCCGATCGTCTACGCCAGTGCCCTGAACGGCATCGCCGGCATGGACCACGAGAAGATGGACGACAACATGGATGCCCTGTTCCAGGCCATCGTCGACCACGTTCCGGCCCCCCAGGTCGATCTGGACGGTCCCTTCCAGATGCAGATCTCCCAGCTGGACTACAACAGCTTCCTGGGCGTGATCGGCATCGGCCGTATCGCCCGTGGCCGCATCAAGGCCAACACCCCGGTCGTGGCCATCAGCGACGACGGCAGCAAGCGCAACGGTCGTATCCTCAAGATCATGGGCCACTCCGGCCTGCAGCGCGTGGAAGTGGCCGAAGCCGAAGCCGGCGACATCGTCTGCGTCTCGGGCATGGACGAGCTGTTCATCTCCGACACCCTGTGCGATCCGCAGAACGTCGAAGCCCGCCCGCCGCTGACCGTCGACCAGCCCACCGTGAGCATGACCTTCCAGGTCAACGACTCGCCCTTCGCCGGTCGTGAAGGCAAGTTCGTCACCAGCCGCAACATCAAGGACCGTCTGGACAAGGAGCTGCTGCACAACGTGGCCCTGCGCGTCGAGCCGGGCGAGTCGGCCGAGAAGTTCAAGGTCTCCGGCCGTGGCGAGCTGCACCTGTCGGTACTGATCGAGAACATGCGCCGCGAAGGCTTCGAGATGGCCGTGGGCCGTCCGGAAGTGGTGATCATCGAGAAGGACGGCGTGAAGCAGGAGCCCTACGAGAACGTCACCATCGACATCGAAGAGCAGCACCAGGGCTCGGTGATGGAGCAGATGGGTCTGCGCAAGGGCGATCTGACCAACATGATCCCCGACGGCAAGGGCCGTATCCGCCTGGAGTACACCATCCCGGCGCGTGGCCTGATCGGCTTCCGTAACAACTTCCTGACCCTGACCTCGGGCAGCGGCATCCTGACCTCGACCTTCAGCCACTACGGCCCGATCAAGGCCGGTGAAGTGAGCAACCGTCAGAACGGCGTGCTGGTCTCCATGGCCACCGGTACCGCGCTGACCTACTCGCTGGAAACCCTGCAGAGCCGCGGCAAGCTGTTCCTGGCTCCGGGCGACGAGATCTACGAAGGCCAGCTGTGCGGCATCAACAGCCGTGACAATGACCTGGTGCTCAACCCCACCAAGGGCAAGAAGCTGGACAACATGCGCGCCTCGGGCAAGGACGAAGTCATCGCCCTGGTGCCGCCGATCAAGTTCACCCTGGAACAGGCGTTGGAATTCATCGCCGACGACGAGCTGGTGGAAGTGACGCCCAAGTCCATCCGCCTGCGCAAGAAGTACCTGAACGAGAACGACCGCAAGCGCTTCGAGCGTTCCAAGGTCTGATCCCGCTCGGGTAGTACAGGAAAGCGCCTTCGGGCGCTTTTTTGTTGGCTGTTTTTCAGCAGGCGCCACGCGCGCAACCGGCGGCTCTGCTAGCTTTGGTCTCATGGTCGCGCCACTCCGGACGGCCCCCTTGCAGGATGCTGCCATGTTGAAAACCACCCTTGTCGCCACCCTGACGCTGGCGAGTCTCTTCGCGCTCGCCAATGCCCAAGCCGCCGGGTGCGGGACGCCCCGTAACGCCTTCGACACCGTCTACTGCGCGAGCACCCTGTTCGCCCAGAGCGACAAGTCGCTGAATCAGACCTATGGCGAACTGCGCAAGCAACTGCCGGCCGATCAGCAGGCGCTGCTCAAGCAGGGGCAACTCGCCTGGATCAAGCAGCGCGACAGCCAGTGCGCCCGCGAGGAGGCCGATGGCTACTTCGTCAACCTGGACTGCGCCGTCAGCCTGACCGAAAGCCGTGTGGAGACGCTCAAGGAGCGTCTGCGCGAGTGCGCCAGCACCGGCTGCGAGGCCGGCAAGCTGGGGCAGTGAGGTAGCTGGCGGGATAGGGATCTCGCCGTTCCCTCACCCCAACCCTCTCCCAGAGGGAGAGGGTGCTATACGAGCGGGCGCTCAGCGCCGTCGCCACGGAGAAAACCGTAGCGTGGAAAACGGTGCAGCCTTTTCCACTAGGGGCTCACTGGCAAGGGACCCTCACCCCAACCCTCTCCCTGGGGGAGAGGGGGCTATCCGAGCGGGTGCTCAGCGTCATCGCCCGGAGAAAATCTTAGCGTGGAAAACGGCGCAGCCTTTTCCACTGAGGACTCACTGCCAGGGGGCCTTCCCTTAATCCTCTCCCCGGGGAGAGGGGGCTATCCCAGCGGGCGCTCAGCGTCATCATCCCCATGAGTGCTGCCACTGGTTGATCAGCAGACTCGACAGTCATGGCGGGCCGCCCTAGTCGAACTATCGACAGCCGTCTGGCATGCCGTCCAGACGGCATGAACGTCTTGCAAGTTTTTGTTCACACCCAGATACAACGTCACAAAAACCGTCTAGCGTGGGGCTACACGCCCTGACGCGTGCTCCCATAACAACAATCAGGATGCAGGCATGACATCTTTCCTCAGGCAACGCCTGCCGCTGGCCATCGCCCTGGCGACGACGCTCGCGGCAACCGTGCAGGCGGCTCCCAATCCCTACAGTGGCTTCACCGTGTTCGGCGACAGCCTGCTGGACGCCGGGCAATTTCCCGATACCGGGGTCAATGGCGCCAGCCTCAGGTTCACCAATCGTGTCGGCCCCGGCTACAGCCCGGCGAGCGGCGCGGTGACCGGCCCGGTGTCCTCGATCCTGCTTGGCCAGCAGCTGGGCTTCGATGCCCGCACCCTGGACGCCTCGACCTCGGTGATCAATCGGCTGCTGGGGCTCAGCGACGGCGACAACTGGGCGGTGGGTGGCTACACCACGGCGCAGATCCGCGATTCGATCACCGCCGCCAACGGCTCGACGGTGGCGGTTGGCGGCCTGACCCTGCGCAGCCGCGATGGCTATCTGCCCGGTCTTGCCAGCCAGGGGTTGAGCCTGGATCCCAACACTCTGTTCTATATCAGCGGTGGCGGTAACGACTTCCTCCAAGGGCTGGTCACCTCGCCGGCGACCGCCGCGGCCGCGGCCAATCGTCTGGGTGACGGCGTCGCTGCGTTGCAGCAGGCCGGGGCCCGCCACCTGGTGGTCTGGCTGCTGCCCGACATCGGCCAGACCCCGGCCCTGGCCGGTTCGCCGCAGCAAGCGGCCACCTCGGCCCTGAGCCGGGTCTACAACCAGGCCCTGGTGACGCGGCTGGCGGGCATCGACGCGGAGATCATCGGTCTCAACGTGCCGCAACTGCTCGCCGAGGTGGTGGCGGAACCCGGACGCTATGGGCTGGCCACCGGGCAGAATCTCACCGGAACCTGCTTCAGTGGCGACAACTGCACCCGCAACACCACCTACGGGCTAGGCGCCGCCGCGGCCGATCCCAGCCAGCTGCTGTTCAACGATCGCGTGCACCCGACCATCACGGGGCAGCGGCTGATCGCCGACTACGCCTATTCGCTGCTGGCGGCGCCTTGGGAGGTCACTCTGCTGCCAGAGATGGCTCAGTCCACCCTGAGGGCGCACCAGGACGGCCTGCACCAGCGCTGGCTGGGCGACTGGCACGCCTGGCAGCCGGTGGGGCGCTGGCAGGGCTATGTGGATACCAGCGCGCGGCGGCTGGACGTCGACGACCAGCGCAGCACAGCCGGTGGCGATGGCAACGGCTACAGCCTGGACCTGGGCGGCAGCTATCGACTCAGTGAGGAATGGCGCCTCGGTGTCGCCGCCGGGGTCGCGCGGCAGCACCTGGAGCCCGGTGCGGCCGATTCCGACTATCGCCTGAACAGCTATCTGCTCAGCGCCTTCGCCCAGTATCAGGGCGAGCGCCTCTGGGGCGATCTCACCGCCACCGGTGGCCGCCTGGACTATGACGACCTGAGCCGGCGCTTCGCCCTCGGCCCGACCACGCGCAGCGAGCAGGGCGATACCGATGGTGATCTGCGTGCCCTCTCGGTGCGCCTGGGCTATGACCTGGCGGCGGCTGGCAGTCCCTGGCACCTGAGTCCCTACGTGAGCGCCGACTATGCCCGCGTCCAGGTGGATGGCTATCGCGAGCGCGGCAGCGATGCCACGGCCCTGGAGTTCGACGACCAGTCGAGCACCTCGCGGCGCCTCGGGCTGGGCCTGCAGGGCCGCTGGCAACTCGCACCGGCCACGGCGCTGTTCGCCGATGTGGGCCGCGAACGGGAATTCGCCGACGGCACTCGCGATGTGACCATGCGCCTGAACAGCGTGCCGGGTCTGGACTACACCCTGGATGGCTACCAGCCGGACAGCGACCGTACGCGCCTGAGTCTGGGCGTGGTCCAGCGCTTGACCCCGGAGCTGACCCTGCGCGGCGGCTACAGCTATGCCGGCGCGGGTGATACCCATCAGCAGGGCGTAGGGCTGGGCCTGTCGCTGGATTTCTAAGCACGGGCCCAGCCCGGGGATAGCCCGCCGACCTTGCGGCAGCGGGCTGCCCTTTAGCCCTAGACCGGGCTGGGATTGCCCAGTCGCTGGCGCTGCCATTCGCCCAGCTCGTCCAGTCGGCGCGGCGGGCAGACCAGAAAGCCCTGCAGGAGATCGCAGCCGGCCTGCTGCAGACAGAGCTGCTTCTGCTCGGTGTCCACGCCTTCGGCGATGACCTGGGCGTCGCGGGCATGGCAGAAGGCGACCAGCGCATCCAGGCTGGCCTGGTTCCCGGGTTGGCTGAGGCGTTCGACGATCAGGCGGTCGAACTTGATGGTGTCGGCGGGATAGTCGGTGACCTGCTGGATGGAGGTGTAGCCCACGCCGAAGTCATCGATGGCCACGCGAAAGCCCTCGGCGCGCAGCTCGTGCAGCAGCCCCAGGGTGCGCTCGTTCAGCTCAGCGGCGAAGGTCTCGGTGAATTCCAGCTCCAGGTGGCCCGGATCGACGCCGTGGTGGCGCACCCGCTCGCGCAGGTAGGGCACGATATCGGCCTGGTCCAGCTGCGCGGACGACAGGTTGACGGACAGCACCAAGTCATTGCCCAGGATCTCCTGCAGGGCCGGATACTCACGGCAGGCCTGGTCCACGACCCAGCGGTCGATCCAGCGGAAATGTCCCTGGCGCTCGGCGATGGGAATGAATTCCGCGGGCGACACGGCGCCGAGGCGTGGCGAATTCCAGCGCAGCAGGGTTTCGGCGGAGCGTACCTGACCGGCACTGTCGACCGCCGGCATGTAGACCAGGTGAAACTCCTCGTCCGGGTTGAGGTGGCGCAGGTACTCGTCCAGCAGATCCTGGCGACGCTGGCGCGCAGCCAGCGCCGGAGTGAAATGCACCAGCCGATTGCCGCCTTCGCTCTTGGCCCGGTCCAGGGCCAGGGCGGCCTGGGCCAGCAGGTCGGCCAGGTCCAGCGGAGCCTCGGGCGCGGCCAGGCCGATGCTCAGGGTCACGGCATAGCGCCGCTCGCCGACCAGGGTACCGCTGTCGTAATTTCGTTGCAGTTCCTCACCGAGGGCGAGGGCATCGGTTGCCGCTGCCGATCCGCGCAGCAGGATGGCGAACTCATCGCCAGCCAGACGGGTGAAGACCACTTCGTTGCGCTCTTGATAGGCGGCGAGCAACTGCTGCGTCTGCCGGGCCATCGCCTGCAGCAATTCATCGCCTACTTCGTGGCCGAATCTGTCGTTCACCGACTTGAAATGGTCGAGCCCGAAATAGAGCAGGGCGATGGTACGGCCGTCCGGCTTTCCTGCCAGCCAGGACTCGCCCATGAGCTGGAAGTAGCGGCGGTTGCCGATCTGGGTCAGGACGTCGGTGCGCAGGGCCGTGCGCAGCTGCGCCAGGATGGCCAGGTTGTTGTCGTGCAGGCGCTTCATGTTGGCGCCCAGATGGCCGATCTCGCCCGGCTCGCGGCTGTCTTCGAGCGCCAGGCGCTGACCTTCCAGGACCTCGGTGAGCTGGCTGTCCAGGCGGGCGATGGGCAGGGTGATATGGCGGCGAATGAGGATTACTAGCACCAGGATGCAGGCCAGGGTCACCAGCAGCCCGCCGCTGAAATAGGCCACTGCCAGGCTGCGCAATTGCTCGTGCAGGTGCTGCGGGTCCGGACTCAGACGAACATAGAGGTCCGGTGCCAGGCGTTCGACGGCCGTGAATGCCGAAGTCCGTACGGGCGGCGTGCGAGAGAATTCCAGCGGTGCGCCATAGGTCTGTTCGAGGGTCCGCCGCAAGGTTTCCACCCGCTCCGGGCTGACCGCCAACTGCAGCGTCATCGCCAGGTCGCGCTGGCCTGGAAGAGGCGGCCCGGCCGTACTGGGCAGCAGCGCGGTCGTCGCCACCAGTAGCGACTGGCCCTGTTCGTCGATCAGGTAGTCGCGACGCTCCAGCGGGCCGTCCGGCGCGCGCGCCAGGCGTTCGAGCAGCTGCCGCTGCCGGCTGCCCAACTGGGCGAAGGGATCGTCGCTGCGTTCGTAGTAGTAGGCCAGGCTCAGGTCCGGTCGGGCGATCGTCAGCGAGATGCGGCTGGGAGCATCGTTGCCGACCAGTCGCTGGACCGCCAGTTGCAGCTGGGTACCCAGGGCTTCGTTGCGATAGGGCACGTCGGTCTGCCGCAGGAAGTTGCCCAGCGCCGCGCTGTTGGCCAGGGCATAGAGCAGATTGCGACTGAACTGATCGTACTCGCGATAGGTGGTTTCGAGCGCCGCCAGGTCGTGATTGACCCGGGAGCGTTCGAGCCCTATCACCGCCTCGCGCTGCACCGTGTAGCCCAGTCCCACCAGGGTCAGGCTGCAGAGCAGGGCGACCGGCAGGATCAGCAGCAGGACGCGCCTATTGAGATTCATGGCGACTCACCAGTGCACTGCCGATACGTTGACGGGTCTGGAAGGTATCCGGCGGACCTTCGCGAAAGAGCTGACTGTGGACGAGGACGTCTTCGGGAGGAAACAGACTGGGATCCTGGCGCAGCTCCGCCGACAACAGGCGCGCGGCACCGGCGTTGGGCGTCCCCAGGTGCAGTTCCTCCGTGGCCAGCAGGGCGTTATGCGGCTCGTTGAGAAAGTCGATGAAGCGCTCGGCGGCAGCCTGATGTGGGGAATTGCTTGGCACCGCCAGGCAGTCCACCCAGAGCAGGCTACCCTCGCGGGGCGTGACGAAGCGCCAGGGCTGTCCGGGCGTGGTGGCATTGAGCAGGTGTTGATCGCCACTGTAGCCCAGCGCCAGGTCGATGAGGTCGCTGTAGGCCGGATTGCGCAGGGCGCTGACCACGTACTGATAGGTCAGCACCGCCGGTGCCTGAGCCTTGAGCAGGGCGAAACTGCGTCTGAGCAGGTCGGGATCGCTGCTGTTGATCGCGCCCCCCAGGGTGATCAGGGGAGCGACCAGCAGGTCGTCATGGTCTTCGACCATGGCGATGTGGCCGCGCAGGGCGGGGGCGGGTTGCAGCAGTGATTGCCAGGAGTCTGGTGCCTTGGCCAGGCGATCACTGCGGTAGAGCAGCCCCAGGGTGCCCCATACGTAGGGTACGGCGTAGTCGCCGCAGCTGTGACGCCAGCGCGGGTCGAGCTCTGCCAGGTGCGGCAGCCTGTGTGGCTCGATGCGCGTCAGCAGGCCGTCCTGGCCGAGGCGGGTGGCGCTGACTTCGTTGATGACCACCAGGTCGAGCGTGGCATCGCCGCGCGCCAGGGTGGCGTCGCGCACGTCGCTGCTGTCGAAATGGATCTCCTGCAGCGGCGGATGGCTCTTGGCCCAGCGCTGCAGCAGGGTGTCGCTGAAATAGCCTTCCCAGGTATAGAGCCGCAAGGGCTCGGCAGCCGCCACGGGTGACGCAGGCAGACCGGTGAGCACCAGGCTGCAGAGGAACAGGCAGTAGCGCATGCGGACGACTCGGCGGCAAGGGCTGACTTCAATAGGAGGGGCCGAAGGACCCGGACGTTCACCCCAGGAAACGCAGGGCTTCTGCCAGTCTAGGAGGCCTGCCTGTATTCGCCAGCCAATGCGTCATCTATTGCACGCGCCAAGCGATGCGCCTCAGTTCTGCAAGGGGGCGACCCCGGCACGCTGGTGGGCGCGGGTCCAGGGCTTCTGCTCGTCGGCGAATTTCACCGCCAGGCGTTCCAGCACCCGTTGCGTCGGCGCGTTGGTGCCATGCAGCAACAGCAGCGGCAGGAGTAGCAGACTTGCACCCAGGGCCGCCTGGCGTGGCTTGAGATTGACCTCTTGGCCACGCAGCAGCCAGAGCAGACCGCCACTGGCGGCATAGCCGATGGGCAGGCCGGTCACCACTTCCGAGATCGAGTGATAGCCCAGCACCACCCGCGAGACCGCGATGAGCAGGGCGCAAGCGGCGCCGATGGCGGCCGCGGTCAGCCGTAGCGACGGCCGCGCCCGACTGGCCAGCAGCCAGCCAAGGATCGGCAGCACGCTGCCCACCAGCATGGAGTGGCCACTGAAGCCGGTGAAATCCAGGCGAGGAATGCCCAGGCCCCAGCCGAAGAAGGCGATCTTCGACAGGGCAACCGCGAGGCCGGCGGCACCAAACAGCAGCAGCCAGAGCAACGCCGCTCGCGCGGACAGGCCGGCCAGCAGCCAGAGTGCGATCAGGACGGCGCAGGGAAGCATCACCGAAGAATCGCCGAAGTTGGTGATGAACAGCCACATGGATAAGCAGACTCCTGGAGAAGACGAGGCATTCTGACCACCAGATGCCCAGAGGTTGCATCGAGCGTGCCAGCCTGTGGACTGGCGCAAGAAAGCGCTGGGATTCCGATGGCAGACCCAGAAAAAAGCCCCGGCACCAGCGGTGGCGGGGCTTTTTGCCAGGAGGCGTCTTACAGGCCGGCAGCGGCGCGCAGGGCGGCGGCGCGGTCGGTACGTTCCCAGGTGAAGGTGGTAAAGGTGTCATCGCCCACGGTGATTTCCTGGGGATGGCGGCCGAAGTGACCGTAGGCCGCGGTGGCCTGGTACATCGGGTGGAGCAGGTCGAGCATGGTGGTGATGGCGTAGGGGCGCAGGTCGAAATGCTCGCGCACCAGCTGCACGATCTTCTCGTCGCTGATCTTGGCGGTACCGAAGGTGTTGATCGAGATGGAGGTGGGCTGAGCCACGCCAATGGCGTAGGACACCTGGATCTCGCAACGATCGGCCAGGCCCGCGGCGACGATGTTCTTGGCCACGTAGCGGCCGGCGTAGGCGGCGCTGCGGTCGACCTTGGACGGGTCCTTGCCGGAGAAGGCGCCACCGCCGTGACGGGCCATGCCGCCGTAGCTGTCGACGATGATCTTGCGGCCGGTCAGGCCGCAGTCGCCCACCGGGCCGCCAATGATGAACTGGCCGGTCGGGTTGATGTGGAACTGGGTGTCCTTGTGCAGCAGCTCGGCGGGGATGACGTGCTTGACGATCAGCTCCATCACGGCTTCGCGCAGGTCGGCGTACTTGACCTCGGGGTTGTGCTGGGTGGACAGCACGATGGCGTCGATGCCGACCACCTTGCCGCCGTCGTAGCGGCAGGTCACCTGGGACTTGGCGTCCGGACGCAGCCAGGGCAGCAGGCCCGACTTGCGTGCCTCGGCCTGGCGCTCCACCAGACGGTGGGAGAAGGTGATGGGCGCAGGCATCAGCACATCGGTTTCGTTGCAGGCATAGCCGAACATCAGGCCCTGGTCACCGGCACCCTGGTCTTCCGGCTTGCTGCGATCGACGCCCTGGGCGATATCCACCGACTGCTTGCCGATGATGTTGACGATGCCGCAGGTGGCGCCGTCGAAGCCGACGTCCGAGCTGTCGTAGCCGATGTCGACGATAACGTCGCGGACCAGTTGCTCCAGGTCGACCCAGGCGGAGGTGGTGACCTCACCGGCGACGATGGCCACACCGGTCTTGACCAGGGTCTCGCAGGCCACGCGGGCGTGCTTGTCCTGGGTGATGATGGCGTCGAGTACGGCATCGGAGATCTGGTCGGCGATCTTGTCCGGATGGCCTTCGGACACGGACTCGGAGGTGAACAGGGAATATTCGCTCATCGAATGGTTCCTAAATTACCAGGGGGTAGGGGCCCGCAGGCCGGTCGAGACAGCAGTTTCCTTGCTGGACATGACGCCCTTGAGCGTCGGGTCCGCCCGCCACTGGCTAGTTGGCCTCATGACGGGGTGTTTCCCTGATCCGGGCGCGCGAACTGGCGCACCTGGATCTGAAAGCCATTACGCAGGCCGAGGTAGAGGCTCTCGCCTGCCTGCAGGCCGGCCGCCTGGGCCCAGCGCGCCAGTTCGTCCTGGTCGAAGCCGAGCCAGAGATCGCCACAGGCGGCACGCGCCCAGGTCTGGTCGTGGGGACAGAGGTCGGTGATCACCAGGCTGCCCCCCGGCGCCACGCGGCGGGCCAGCTGCTGCAGGGCCTCCGCCGGGGCGGCCAGGTGGTGCAGGACCATGTTGAGGACGACGCAGTCGGCCTGGGGCAGCGGCTCGGCGAGGGCATCGGCCAGTTGCAGTTCGACATGGGCGAGGCCGTCGCGCTGGCAGCGCTGACGCGCCAGTTCGAGCATGGCCGGGCTGTTGTCCACCGCCACCACTCGGGCGAAGCGCCGCGCCAGGTCCGGCAGGAAGGCGCCGTCGCCCGGGCCCACCTCCAGGGCGCAGCCACGCGGATCCAGGGCCAGGGCGTCCAGCAGGCTGAGCAGGCCGTCGCGATACTGCGGCAGACTGGCGATGAGGTCCTGCTGGGCCTGGAATTTTTCCGCCACCCGGGCGAAGAAATCGCGACTCACCGCGGCGCGCTGGGCATGCACCTCGCCGATGCGCGTCTGCACCGCACTGGGCAGGGCCAGGGCATCCACCTCCTCGAGCAGGGCGGCGTGCAGGGCGCCGCCCAGGCTGCCGGGGCGGGGCAGGGCGCGACGATAGAAGATGGCGTTGCCCTCGCGGCGAGTGGCCACCAGCTGGGCCTGGGCCAGCACCTTGAGGTGGTGGCTGATGCCGGACTGGCCGGTGGCGAAGATCTGCGCCAGCTCCAGCACGCCAAAGGAGGCACTGTGCAGGGCGCGCAGGACATTCAGGCGCAGGGGATCGCCGCCGGCCTTGCACAGGGCGGCGAGGGTGTCACCTGGGTCTCGGCCGAGCGCCGGCACACGTAGCGGGGTCATAGGGGCGCTAGTCTAGAGACCCGCTCCTGGGCTCGCAAGAAAAGCATCAAAAAGTTTTGATACTTGTCCGAGGCATCGACTCGCGCATACGTCCGTAGATGTAGGTAAGATGCCGGGGCCGTTTGGCCGGCAGTCGTCACGGGCCTGCGGTAACGACCGCGAGCCTCGCGCGTCCAACGTGCAGCCCCCTCCAGGAGCGCCACCCGGGTAGCCTCATGTCCGTCCAGCCAACATCCCCTTCCGCGCCTGCCGCTGGCACGCGCCTGGTGATCTGCGAGCACTGCGATTCGGTGCATCGCCTGGAGCCGCTCGCCGTCGGTGAGCGAGCGCATTGCCTGCGCTGCGGCGCCTTGCTCTATCGCGCCAGCCGCCTCGACATCCAGGGCCTGCTGGCCCTGGCGATCGCTGCGGCGGTGCTGTTCGTCATCGCCAACGTCGGCCCCATCCTGCAACTGAGCTTTCGCGGCCTGCACAGCGAGGCAACCCTGCTGGAATCGGTGATCGCCATGAGTCGCGGCTTCGCCGGCCCCATGGCGCTGGTGGTGGCCATGACCCTGTTCGTGGTGCCGCTGCTGCAGATCCTGCTGCTGCTCTGGGTGCTCGGCTTCGCCCAGGCCGGCCGTCGCGCTCCCGGTTTCGCCACGGCCATGGTGACCCTGCATTACCTGCGGCCCTGGAGCATGATCGAGGTCTTCGTGCTCGGCGCCCTGGTGGCGGTGATCAAGCTGGCCGGCCTGCTGCACGTGGTGGTGGGCCTGGGCCTGTTCGGCATGGTCGGACTGATGGTGGTCCTGCTGATCATCGCCAAGCGCGACCTGCACCCGCTGTGGGACGCCGTCGGAGCGCGCCAGCCATGAGTGCGCCCCCGCTGCCGCCGCGTGCCGACGAGCTCGGCCTCTGCCTGTGCCATGTCTGCGGCAACGTCTGCACGGCGCCCCGTCGCCACAAGGCCGGCTGCCCGCGCTGCGGCTCGGCGCTGCACCGGCGCAAGCCGAATGTCTATGCCAAGACCTGGGCCTACCTGCTGGCCGCGCTCATCCTCTACATCCCGGCCAATACCCTGCCGGTGATGTTCACCGGTACCCTGGGCCGCGGCACGGAAAGCACCATCCTCGAAGGGGTGATCGAATTCTGGGAGAACGGCTCCTGGGGCGTTGCCCTGGTCATCTTCATCGCCAGCGTGGCGGTGCCGTCCATCAAGTTCCTGGTGCTCGGCACCCTGCTGGTGACCTGCCAGAGGCGCAGCGACTGGGCTACCGCCCAGCGCGCCCGGCTCTATCGCTTCGTCGAGCTGATCGGCTACTGGTCGATGCTCGACGTGATCGTGGTGGCCCTGGTCTCGGCGCTGGTGCATTTCGGTGCCCTGAGTTCGGCAGCGCCGCGCCTGGGCATCGTGTTCTTTGGTTTCGTGGTGGTGCTGACGATGCTCGCCGCGATGAGTTTCGATCCCCGCTTGATCTGGGATGCAGAGGTGAACGATGACGGACAGGCATGAACCCGACGCCCTGGCGCCTACCCCCGAGGTACGCCGCAGTCGCTGGAGCGTATCGCTGATCTGGCTGGTACCCATCGTGGCGGCCCTGATCGGGCTGTCCATGGTGATCCACAGCTGGGCCTCGCGCGGACCGACCATCACGGTGACCTTTCTCACCGCCGAGGGCCTGGAAGCCGGCAAGACCCAGGTCAAGTACAAGAACGTGGTGATCGGCACCGTCAGCGACATCCAGCTGGCGCCGGATCGCAATCGGGTGATCACCACCATCGAGCTGGAGAAGTCCGCCGAGGGCTTCGCCACCAAGGACGCGCGCTTCTGGGTGGTGCGGCCGCGCTTCGGCGTGAATGGCGTCTCGGGGGTCGACACCCTGGTGTCGGGCGCCTTCATCGGCGCCGATATCGGCGACTCCACAGAATCCCATCGCGACTTCCGCGGCCTGGAGCAGCCACCGGCGCTGATCCATGGCGCCTCGGGCAAGAGATTCATCGTCACCGCCGACGACATCGGCTCGCTGGACGTGGGCTCGCCGGTCTATTACCGGCGCATCCAGGTCGGCCGGGTGGTGTCCTTCCACCTCAACCCGGACGGCAAGGGCGTCAGCGCCCAGATCTTCGTCGATTCGCCCTACGACCGCTTCGTCACCGTCAATAGCCGCTTCTGGAACGCCAGCGGGGTCGACGTCTCGCTCAGCGCGTCCGGACTCAAGCTCAACACCCAGTCGCTGGCCACGGTGGTGGCGGGCGGCATCGCCTTCGTCACCCCGGAGTGGCCGAAGGACCCGGAGGCGGCCCAGGAAGACCAGGGCTTCACCCTGTTCGACGATCAGACCAGCGCCCTGGCACCACCGGACGGCGAGCCCATCTATGTGCGCATGAGATTCCAGCAGTCGCTGCGTGGCCTCGCCACCGGCGCGCCGGTGGAATTCCTCGGCATGAACGTGGGCCGGGTGGTCTCCCTGACCCCCGATTACGACGATGCCCAGGATCGCTTCTCGCTGATCGTCGGCGCCGTCATCTATCCCCAGCGATTGGGTGACGTCGGCAAGCGCATCGAGACCAAGGACCGCGATGGCAAGCTGTTCGCCGGTTGGGTGGCCCGCGGCCTGCGCGCCCAGGCCCGTACCGGCAACCTGCTGACCGGTCAGCTGTACATCTCCGTCGACTTCGTGCCCAACGCGCCCAAGGTAGCCTTCGATCCCAAGGCCAAACCGCTGTCGATCCCTACCGTCACCGGCAGTTTCGATCGTCTGCAGGAGCAGATGGCTGGCATCGTCAACAAGATCGACAAGATTCCCTTCGATTCCATCGGCAAGAATCTCGACACCAGCCTGGCGCAGCTCAGTGGCACTCTCAAGCAGCTCAACGCGGGCGTCCTGCCGCAGCTGACCACCACCCTGATGGGCGTGCAGCAGCTCACCGGCAGCGCCAGCCAGAGTCTGGGTACCGACTCGCCGGTGCAGCAGAACCTGACCCAGACGCTCGAAGAGATGCAGCGCATGGCGCGCTCCCTGCGCGTGTTCGGCGACTACCTGGGCCGCCATCCGGAATCCCTGATCCGCGGCCTGGTGACCGATCCGCCGCCCAAGTTCGAGCCGGGCTCCCGCGATCCCGCCAAAGGAAAACTGCAATGAAGCGCCTGACCTGCCTGGCTCTGCCCCTGCTGCTGGCCGCCTGTTCGTCCAAGGCGCCGCTCAACTACCACACCCTCACCAGCGCCGCGGAGCCCGCTGCCAGTGGTCACGCGGCCAGCTTTCGCTTCGCGCTGCAGGGCGTCTCGGTCCCGCCGCAGGTGGATCAGCCGCAGCTGGTGATCCGCCAGGGCGAGGGCATCGCGCTGCTGGAAAACGAGCGCTGGATCGCCCCTCTGGCCGACGAGGTCCGCAGTGCCCTGTCCGCCGACCTGTCCCAGGACCTGGGCACCCTGGACCTGGGCGATGCCCCGCGCGGCAGTGGCGCCCCGGTGCTGCGCGTCAAGGTGGATCTGCAGCGCTTCGATTCGCAGCCTGGACGTGGGGTCCAGCAGGACGCGCTCTGGACCCTGCGGTTGGCCGAGCCCGGGGGCGAGCGGGTGCTTACCTGCGGCAGCCGGATCAGCCAGCCCGCTGGCGGCTCCTATGTCGAGGTCGTCGCGGCGCATCGCCAGGCGCTGAGCGTCCTGGCCAAGCGCATCGAGCCGGTGGCGCGTGCCTTCGTGGCCGACGGCGATACGATCTGCCCGGCAGGCTGAGGCGACCGCGCCGATTGCTGGAAGTGCCCTGGCTGAGCGAAAATGGCCACCCTTTCGCTCTGCCTCTGCCAGGAGACACCGCAATGCCCAGCCGTCGTGATCGAGCCAACGCCATCCGTGCCCTCAGCATGGATGCCGTGCAAAAGGCCAACAGTGGCCACCCCGGCGCCCCCATGGGTATGGCCGATATCGCCGAAGTGCTCTGGCACGATCAGCTCAAGCACAACCCTGGCAATCCCCAGTGGGCCGACCGTGACCGCTTCGTGCTGTCCAACGGCCACGGCTCCATGCTCATCTATTCGCTGCTGCACCTGTCCGGCTACGACCTGTCCATCGACGACCTGAAGAATTTCCGTCAACTGCACAGCAAGACCCCGGGCCACCCCGAGTACGGCTACGCCCCGGGCATCGAGACCACCACCGGTCCGCTGGGCCAGGGCATCGCCAACGCCGTGGGCTTCGCCCTGGCGGAAAAGGTCATGGCCGCCCAGTTCAACCGCGACGGCCACCAGATCGTCGACCACCATACCTACGCCTTCCTGGGCGATGGCTGCATGATGGAAGGCGTCTCCCACGAGGCCTGCTCCCTGGCCGGCACCCTGGGCCTGTCCAAGCTGATCGCCTTCTACGACGACAACGGCATCTCCATCGATGGCGAGGTCGAGGGCTGGTTCACCGACGACACACCCAAGCGCTTCGAGAGCTATGGTTGGCAGGTGATCCGCAACGTCGACGGCCATGACGCCGACGAGATCCAGACTGCCCTGGACACCGCGCGCAAGAGCGACAAGCCCACCCTGATCTGCTGCAAGACCGTGATCGGCTACGGCGCCCCACACAAGCAGGGCAAGGAAGAGTGCCACGGCGCGCCCCTGGGCAACGACGAGATCCAGGCCGCGCGCGAATTGCTCGGCTGGTCCCATGCGCCTTTCGAGATCCCCGCCGACATCTATGCCGAGTGGAGCGCCCGGGAGCGCGGCGCCGCCGCCGAGGCCGAGTGGAACGAGCGTTTCGCCGCCTACGCCCAGGCCCATCCGCAGCTCGCCGCCGAGTTCAAACGCCGCATGGCCGGTGACCTGCCCGCCGATTTCGCCGAGCGCGCCGCCGCCTTCATCCAGGACGTCGCCAGCAAGGGCGAGACCATCGCCAGCCGCAAGGCCAGCCAGAACGCCCTGCAGTTCTTTGGTCCGCTGCTGCCCGAGCTGCTCGGCGGTTCCGCCGACCTGGCCGGCTCCAACCTGACCCTGTGGAAGGGCGCCAAGGGCGTCACCGCCGAAGACGCCAGCGGCAACTATGTCCACTACGGCGTGCGTGAATTCGGCATGAGCGCCATCATGAACGGCGTCGCCCTGCACGGCGGCCTGGTGCCCTACGGCGCCACCTTCCTGATGTTCATGGAATACGCCCGCAACGCGGTGCGCATGTCGGCGCTGATGAAGCAGCGGGTGCTCTATGTCTTCACCCACGACTCCATCGGCCTCGGCGAGGACGGCCCCACCCACCAGCCGGTGGAGCAGCTGGCCTCGCTGCGCTACACCCCCAACCTGGACACCTGGCGTCCGGCTGACGCGGTGGAATCCGCCATCGCCTGGACCTCGGCCCTGGAACGTCGCGACGGCCCCAGCGCGCTGATCTTCTCCCGCCAGAACCTGGTCCACAGCGTGCGCGACGAAGCCACCCTGGGCAACGCCGCTCGCGGCGGCTACGTGCTCAAGGACTGCGTGGGCGAACCCGAGCTGATCCTCATCGCCACCGGTTCCGAAGTGGGGCTGGCAGTGCAGGCCTATGACCGCCTGACCGCCGAAGGTCGCCAGGTGCGCGTGGTCTCCATGCCCAGCACCAGCGTCTTCGACCGCCAGAGCCCCGAGTACCGCCAGCAGGTCCTGCCGGTGGAAGTCGGCGCGCGCATCGCCATCGAGGCCGGCATCGCCGACTTCTGGTACAAGTACGTCGGTCTCGACGGTCGTATCATCGGCATGCACACCTACGGCGAATCCGCTCCGGCGGCGGCGCTCTTCGAGCACTTCGGCTTCACCCTGGACAACGTCCTGGCGGTCGCCGGCGAGTTGCTGGAAGACTGAGTGTGCCGCGGTAATACGAAAAGCCCCGCCTAGGCGGGGCTTTTTCATGCCTGACATTCAGCAGGCGCTCAGGGATTCACCCGAATGCTCGGCCCCACCAGGGTGACGCCCCCGGCATCCAGCTGGACGAAACTGCCGCCAGCCTTGAGCGTCAGGCGGGCGCCGGCTTCCAGGACGATCTTCTGTCCGCTGTGCAGCTGGATTTCGCTACCGGCTTCGACGAAAAGGCCGCCATCCAGGCGCAGGTGCTGACTCTCGCTGACGTCCAGGTAGTCATCGGCGCGCACCTCGGTGCGGCGTTCGCCATGGGTGATGCGGTGCTCTTCGGCGTGGAAGGTGCTGTAGCTGTTGGCGCCGATCCGCTGATGGCGCTCGTGGCCAATCTCGCTACGGTGGTCATGACCGATACGTTCGTCCCAGTCGCGTTGGGCATGGAGGTGGATTTCCTCCTGGCCCTGGCGATCCTCCAGGCGCAGTTCGTTGTAACCGTTGCCGCCCGGGCTGCTCAGGCTCTTGAAGGTGCTGCGGGTCCTGTCCCGGGGCAGCTCCAGCGGCGGTCGGTGTTCGGCGTGATGCAGGCAGCCGATCACCAGCGGCTGGTCGGGATCGCCTTCGAGAAAGCCCACCAGCACCTCCATGCCGATCCGTGGCACGCTCAGGGCGCCGTAGCCCGCCCCGGCCCAGCCGCTGGCGACGCGTAGCCAGCAGCTGCTGCGCTCATACGCCTGGCCCTGGCGATCCCAGTGGAATTGCACCTTGACCCGGCCGAGGGCGTCGCAGTGGATCTCCTCGCCGGCCGGGCCAGTCACCACGGCGGTCTGGGCGCCCAGCACGGTCGGTCTGGGATGACGGCGGGGCAGGCGAAAGGGCACCGTCGAAGGGAGGGCGACGAAAATGTTGCGATAGCCCTGGCGCAAGCCATCCTCCACAGACGGGTTGGGCAGGCTTTCTTCCAGTACCTGGGGCTGGCGCCCCTGATGGTGGATCTCGGTCAGCAACCAGAGCTGGTTCCAGTCGCCATGAGGATGCTGCTCCAGCGGCAGGAAGTGACCACTCAGCAGGCCTGCTCGATCGCTCTTGCCCTGCGCCTGGTGGGCGTCGAGCCTCAGGCTCTCCAGACGCCGTGCGCTCAGGCGCTTGCCCGCTTCGCGATCGATGAAACGACCGGGAAAGCCATAGTGTTCCAGGGCGGGTGGTGAGTTCGCGTCCGCCCGGCTTTCCAGGCGTAGCCGCGGCTGTAGAGGGTCGTGGTCACGCAGGGTGGTGGCACTGCTACGGGTCTGCAGGCCGACCGCGAAACGGCTGATCACCGCGTCGTCCGCCACCAGCCCGCTGCCGGGCAGGTAGCGGGTGGCGCCGAGCCGTGGGAAGCAGGTGGCATCATCGCCAAACACCAGCACATGGCCGTCGCGGCGCTGTTGATGGTGATAGTGCAGGCCCTCTTCTTCGCACAGCCGATTGAGAAAGGCGAGATCGCTTTCGCCGTATTGCACGCAGTAGTCGCGCGTCGGATAGACCGTCGGACCCAGGGCGAAGCGATAGTCGCCTTCGAGGATGCCGTGCTCCTGGAGCAACTGGGCGAGGATCTCGGGGACGCTGAGCCCCTGGAAGATGCGGGAATTGGTCCGGTGGGCGAGGTAGGCCAGGCGCGGCACCAGTTCGATGCGATAACGGGTCAGGCGGTGACCGGAATCCCCCTGGGCGACGGCGGCGACCTGACCGTGGATACCCGCGTCCCCCGGGCCCAGGGCGAGAAAGGCGCGGCGATGCAGCAGCGATTCCAGCGGCCAGTCCGGTCGTTCGCTGACCAGCTCCAGCTGGAAGCGATAGGGCCTACCGATGGCCTCGGTGCCCTCAAAGGCGAGGATCTGGAAATCATGGGCGACGCCGTCCAGCGTCAGGGTGAACTGAGGGGTATCGGCTGGGGTGAACATCGGATCGCATCCTTGCGAATCGAAAACGCCCATGTGATCAGCCAGACTGTACAGGTTCAAGCTGCAAGAGGCGCATTCTAGAGCGATTTCACAGGCGAATTCTGGCGCAGTAGCGGTCTAGCCCAGGGCGAGGAGATCCTGCTGCGGTGGCAAGGCTCCTTCCAGTTCCAACAGGAATTGCTTGGTCGGCAACCCCCCGCCAAAGCCGGTCAGGGCGCCGGACGCCCCTATCACCCGGTGGCAGGGCAGCACGATGGGCAATGGATTGCGGCCATTGGCGGCGCCCACCGCGCGCATCGCCTGGGGTCGGCCGAGGTGGCTGGCGAGCTGACCATAACTCCAGGTCTGGCCGTGAGGGATCTCCGCCAGGGCCTGCCAGACCTCCAGCTGGAAGGGGGTGCCGCGCGGCGCCAGGGGCAGCTCGAAGCGCTGGCGTCGGCCGGCGAAATACTCGCCAAGTTGCGTGCGGGCCAGGGCCAGGATCGGATGGTCGGCGGCGACCCAGCTGCTGTCGCGCTTGGCCAGGTAGCGATTCTCGGGAAATTCCACCACGCGCAGACCGCTGTCGTCGGCGGCCAGGGTGAGAGGGCCGATGGGGCTGTCCAGCAGGCAGTAGGCAATCATCAGGGCGACTCCTTGGCGAGACGGGTAGGGACGGGTTCGGCGGGAGTATCGGCGGGGTCCTTCCAGGTGGCTTCGCGCCAGACCTGCATCACCCCATAGGCGCGCCAGGGCCGCCAGGCCTCTGCTCGGGCATACAGCGCCTTGGCGGTCAGGCGCTCGCCGGGCGGTGCCAGGCGTTTCTGCAGCACCAGGTCTTCCACCGGACAGGCATCGGGGTGGGCCAGGGCGCGCAGGGCGATGTACTGGGCGGTCCAGGGGCCGATGCCCTTGAGGGCGATCCAGCGCCGGGTGAAGTCGTCCAAGGTGCGTCCGGTGTCGAAGTCCACCTCGCCGGCGCGCAAGGCCCGGGCCACGTTGCCCAGGGTGCCGGCGCGGGCGCGGATCAGGCCGAGGCCGGTGAGGTCTTCCAAGGCGGCCTCGGCCAGGGCCTCCACCGTGGGAAAGAAGTGGTGCAGGCCGGCCGGCGGACGACTGGCCTCATGGCCGGGCTCGCCCCAAGGCCGCCCGAAGCGCTGCACCACCCGGGCGGTCATGGTGGTGGCCGCCACCACGCTGACCTGCTGGCCGATGACGGCGCGCACGGCGATCTCGAAGCCGTCCCAACCACTGGGCAGGCGCAGGCCCGGCCGGCGCGCCACCAGCTCGGCCAGGGTCGGATCGACCGCCAGGCCCTGGGCGATGGCTTCCGGATCGGCATCCAGATCGAACATGCGGCGGATGCGTGCCACCGCGGCCTGCAGCTCGCCGGGCGCGGCGCCGTGCAGCTCCAGACGCAGCGCCGGCGTGTCGGCATCCCAAGCCGAGACGCGCAGCCAGCCGGGCTGTTCGGGCGTGCCGATCACCCGGGCATAGCTGCTGTCGTCCAGCACCTCGACGCCGGGCAGCGCATGACCGCGGAGAAAATCCAGCTGGGCGGCGAAGTCGTAGGGCGGACGATAGGCCAGACGCAGGACCAGCACTGGCGAAGGCGCGGCCTGACCCTTGCGCACCTGGCTGGGGGCCAGGCCGTAGGCGTCGCGAAAGGCGGTGTTGAAGCGCCTGAGGCTGCCGAAGCCGGTGGCCAGGGCCACCTCGGTGATCGGCAGCCGGGTCTCGCTGAGCAACTGCTTGGCGAACAGGAGTCGGCGGGTGGTCAGCACCGCCAGGGGCGCGGCGCCCAGGCGTTCGACGAACAGTCGCCGCAACTGGCGTTCGCTGAGGTCGAGCCGCGCGGCGAGGGCAGGAAGACCGCCGTCCTCCAGGCCTTCGTCCATCAGTCGCAGGGCGCGGGCCAGGGTGGCGTCGCCGCGTTGCCAGTGGCCGCCGGCGGGGGAGAGCTCGGGGCGGCACCTCAGGCAGGGGCGATAGCCGGCGGCCTCGGCGGCGGCAGCGCTGGGGTAGTAGCTGACGTTTTCCGGGCGCGGCGGTTGCGCCGGGCATACCGGTCGGCAATAGATGCCGGTGGTGAGCACCGCGGTGTAGAACAGGCCGTCGAAGCGCGGGTCCCGCGCGAGGCGGGCACGTTCGAAGGCGGGAATGTCGGGGAAGGCGTTCATGGCGGCAGGTTAGCACCGCCGGGTAGGGGTGACTGGCCGTTTTCGGACGGGACCGCCGAGGTGGAGGTTTATCGCGGCCCTGGCGGTCCGGCGCTGCGGCCGCTCTGGTTTTCGAGTAAATGCCTATCGCGGCCATGGGCCGCTCCTACAGGCGTTCGATGCTTCTGTAGGAGCGGCCCATGGCCGCGATCTAAGGTCAGAAATTCCAATCCTCGTCTTCGGTACTCGCCGCCTTTCCGATGACGTAGGACGAGCCTGAGCCGGAAAAGAAGTCGTGGTTCTCGTCGGCGCTGGGCGACAGGGCGGCCAGGATCGCCGGGCTGACGTCGGTCATGCTGCTGGGGAACAGCGCTTCGAAGCCCAGATTCATCAGCGCCTTGTTGGCGTTGTAGTGGAGGAATTTCTTCACGTCCTCGCTCCAGCCGACGCTGTCGTAGAGGTCCTCGGTGTAGGCCACCTCGTTGTCGTAGAGGTCCTGCAGGAGTTCGTAGGCGAAGTCCTTGACCTGCTGGCGGCGCTCCGGGCTTTCCTTGGCCAGGGCCTGCTGGAATTTGTAGCCGATGTAGTAGCCGTGCACTGCCTCGTCGCGAATGATCAGGCGGATCAGGTCGGCGGTGTTGGTCAGCTTGGCGCGGCTGGACCAGTACATCGGCAGATAGAAGCCCGAATAGAAGAGGAAGGATTCCAGAAAGACGCTGGCCACCTTGCGCAGCAGCGGGTCGTCCGCGTGGTAGCGCGCCAGGATCAGGTCGGCCTTGGTCTGCAGATAGGGATTCTCCTCGCTCCAGCGATAGGCCTCGTCCACGTCCGGCGTCGAGCAGAGGGTGGAGAAGATCGAGCTGTAGGAGCGTGCATGCACCGCCTCCATGAAGCCGATGTTGGCGATCACCGCCTCTTCGTGGGGGGTGACGGCATCGGCCAGCAGGGTTGGAGCGCCCACGGCGTTCTGGATGGTGTCCAGCAGGGTCAGGCCGGTGAAGACGCGGATGGTCAGCTGCTGCTCCTTGGGCGTCAGGGTCGCCCAGGAGGGGATGTCGTTGGACAGCGGGATCTTTTCCGGCAGCCAGAAGTTGCCGGTCAGGCGGTTCCACACTTCCAGGTCCTTGTCGTCCTGGATACGGTTCCAGTTGATGGCGTTGATGCGATTCAGGCGCGGCGCGTTGACGGGTGCGTTCATGGCGATTTCCTCACAGGCTGCAGGACACGCAGCCCTGCACCTCGGTGCCTTCCAGGGCGGCCTGGCGCAGGCGGATGTAATAGAGCGTCTTGATGCCCTTCTTCCAGGCATGGATCTGCGCCCGGTTGATGTCGCGGGTGGTGGCGGTGTCGCGGAAGAACAGCGTCAGCGACAGCCCCTGGTCGACATGGCGGGTGGCCTCGGCATAGGTGTCGATGATCTTTTCCGGGCCGATCTCGTAGGCGTCCTGGTAATACTCCTGGTTGTCGTCGGCCAGGTAGGGCGCCGGGTAGTAGACGCGGCCCAGCTTGCCTTCCTTGCGGATCTCCACCTTGGCAACGATGGGGTGAATGCTCGAAGTGGAGTGGTTGATATAGGAGATCGACCCAGTGGGCGGGATGGCCTGGAGGTTGCGGTTGAACAGTCCGTGTTGCATCACCGAGGCCTTGAGTTCCTGCCAATCAGCGCGGGTCGGCAGGCGGATGCCGGCCATCTCGAACAGCTCTGCCACCCGCGGGGTACGCGGGGTGAAGTCGCCCTCGGTGTACTGATCGAAGTACTCGCCACTGGCGTACTTGGAGTCGGCGAAACCCTGGAAGCTCTGGCCGCGTTCGATGGCCAGGCGATTGGAGGCGCGCACCGCGTGGTAGGTGACGGTGTAGAAGTACAGGTTGGTGAAATCCAGGCCTTCCGCCGAGCCGTAGTGGATGTGCTCGCGGGCCAGGTAGCCGTGCAGGTTCATCTGGCCCAGGCCGATGGCGTGGGAGGCGGCATTGCCGGCGGCCACCGAGGGCACACAACGGATGTCGCTCATCTCCGAGACCGCGGTGAGACCGCGGATGGCGGTTTCCACGGTGCGGCCCAGGTCCGGTGAATCCATGGTGCGGGCGATGTTCAGGGAGCCCAGGTTGCAGGAGATGTCCTGGCCGATGTGCTCGTAGCCCAGGTCTTCGTCGAAACGGCTGGGGGTGTTGACCTGGAGGATCTCCGAGCAGAGGTTGCTCATGTTGATGCGCCCGGCGATGGGGTTGGCGCGGTTCACCGTGTCTTCGAACATCAGGTACGGGTAGCCGGACTCGAACTGGATCTCCGCCAGGGTCTGGAAGAATTCCCGGGCGTTGATCTTGCGCTTGCGGATGCGCGCATCGGCGACCATCTCCGCGTATTTCTCGCTGACGCTGATGTCGGCGAAGGGCACGCCATAGACCCGCTCCACGTCGTAGGGCGAGAAGAGGTACATGTCGGCATTGCGCTTGGCCAGCTCGAAGGTGATGTCGGGAATCACCACGCCGAGGGACAGGGTCTTGATGCGGATCTTCTCGTCGGCGTTCTCGCGCTTGGTATCGAGGAACCTGAGGATGTCCGGGTGGTGGGCGTTGAGATAGACCGCCCCGGCGCCCTGGCGCGACCCCAGCTGGTTGGCGTAGGAGAAGGCGTCTTCCAAAAGCTTCATGATCGGAATGATGCCCGAGGACTGGTTCTCGATGCGCTTGATCGGTGCCCCGACTTCGCGCACGTTGCTCAGCAGGAAGGCCACGCCGCCGCCACGCTTGGAGAGCTGCAGCGCCGAATTCACCGCGCGGCCGATGGACTCCATGTTGTCTTCGATGCGCAGGAGGAAGCAGGACACCAGCTCCCCGCGCTGGCGCTTGCCGGCGTTGAGAAAGGTCGGGGTGGCCGGCTGGAAGCGCCCGCTGATCATCTCGTCCACCAGGGACTCGGCCAACTGTTCGTCACCACGCGCCAGACTCAGGGCGACCATGCACACCCGATCCTCGTAGCGTTCCAGGTAGCGCTGGCCGTCGAAGGTCTTGAGGGTGTAGCTGGTGTAGTACTTGAAGGCGCCGAGAAAGCTCTGGAAACGGAATTTGTAGGCATAGGCGCGCTCGAACAGCGCCTTCACGAAGGCCGGGGCATACTGCTCCAGCACCGCCGCCTCGTAGTAGCCCTTGTCCACCAGATAGCCAAGTTTCTCGTCCAGGTTATGGAAGAACACCGTGTTCTGGTTGACGTGCTGCAGGAAGTATTGCCGCGCCGCCTGGCGGTCCTTGTCGAGCTGCAGCTCGCCATTGGGGCCATAGAGATTGAGCATGGCATTGAGTGCGTGATAGTCCGCGTCGCTGCCGGTCGGGGTCAGGCCTGACGTTGCCAAAAGTCGTTCACTCCCGTGCGCACCCGGTCGACGTCCTCCGTCGTGCCGAGCAATTCGAATTGGTAGAGCAGGGGCACCGCGCATTTCTGGGCGACGATGCGTCCACCCAGGCAGTAGCCCTCGCCGAAGTTGGTGTTGCCGGCGGCAATGACGCCGCGGATCAGGGCGCGATTGTGCGGATCGTTGAGAAAATGGATCACCGCCTTGGGCACCGCGCCCTTGCTGCCCCCGCCGCCATAGGTCGGCAAGACCAGGATGTAGGGCTCACGGGCCTTGAGCGGTTCGGCGGCGGGATCCTGAGGGATACGCCGCGCCGGCAGACCGAGTTTCTCGACGAATCTGTGGGTGTTCTCCGAGGTGCTGGAGAAATACAGCAGCTCACCCATGGCCCTGGCCTCAGGCCACCAGCTGACCGAGCTTGTCCGGGCGGAAACCGGCCCAGTGGTCATCACCGGCCACCACCACCGGCACCTGGCGATAGCCCAGGGACTCCACGGTCTGGCGCGCCTGGGCATCCTGCTCGATATCCACCACCTCATAGGTGATCCCCTGACGGTCCAGGGCGCGATAGGTGGCGTTGCACTGTACGCAGGCGGGCTTGCTGTAGATGGTAATGGTCATGGCTGACTCCTGTCCTTAGTAGGGCGAACTCAAGGGAAAAAGCCTGGCGCCAGCCGGCGTTCGCCGTGGCGATTCGGGTCTTTTCCTTCGAGTGCGGCTTGGGCCTCAAGTTCGGTCCAGATACTACATATGGTGTTTTCTAATTTCTACAGCACAACAAGTAGGGTTTTTGATCCAGGTCATGGCTCCGCTCTATCAGCCTTCGATGACCGTTTCTGCTAGGGCATCGCAGGCAGGCCGGTAGGCCGGCTTCCCTGGGAGCTACCTCTGCCCATTCACGGCAGACAGCATTCCGACCCGGATACCGCAGGACGTCCAAGCCAGACGGCGGAATTTTTCTGCGTCTGCCAAGGAGGGCGCTTTTTTGTAGTGAGAAAGGCAGGTGGGCTACCCTGGCGACTCCCATTCGTCGTCGAACCGCCGCATAATCGGCCTTTCGCTTGCGCCCGAGTCCGTTCACGCATGAGTTCCGCTCGCTATCGCCTCGCTCTCAACGGCTACGGTCGTATCGGTCGTTGCGTGTTGCGTGCCCTGCACGAGCGGGGCACGACGACGGAGCTGAGCATCGTTGCCCTCAACGACCTGGCCGACCGGCCCAGCCTCGAATACCTGACCCGCTTCGATTCCACCCATGGCCGCTTTCCCGGCCGGGTAGCGCTGGACGGCGAGCGACTACGCATCGGCGACCAGGCCCTGGAGATCCGCCGCGAGGCCGAGCCCGAGCGGGTCGACTGGGCGGCGCTGGACGTCGATCTGGTGCTGGAATGCTCCGGTGCCTTCAGCACCCGCGTCGAGGCCGGGCGCTTTCTGGCCGCTGGCGCCCCGCGGGTGCTGTTCTCCCAGCCCATGGTCAGCGAGACCGACGTGGACGCCACCGTGGTCTACGGGGTCAACCAGCAGACCCTGCGCGGTGACGAGGCCCTGGTCTCGAATGCCTCCTGCACCACCAACTGCAGCGTCCCGGTGCTGAAACTTTTGCACGAGACCCTGGGTCTGGAGTACGTCTCCATCACCACGATTCACTCGGCCATGAACGACCAGCCTGTGATCGACGCCTACCATGCCGAAGATCTGCGGCGGACGCGTTCGGCGTTCCAGTCGATCATTCCGGTGGCGACCGGCCTGGCGCGAGGCATCGAGCGCCTGCTGCCGGAGCTCGGCGGGCGCATCCAGGCCCGCGCCGTGCGCGTGCCCACGGTCAACGTCTCCTGCCTGGACATCACCTGCATCGTCGGCCAAGACACCACCGCTCCAGCGCTCAACACCCTGTTGCGTGACGCCGCGCAGAGCGGCCCCCTGGCCGGGCTGATCGACTACACCGAGTTGCCCCACGCCTCCTGCGATTTCAACCACGATCCCCATTCCGCCATCGTCGATGGCAGCCAGACCCGCGTCTCCGGTCCCCGGCTGGTCAACCTGCTGGTCTGGTTCGACAACGAATGGGGCTTCGCCAACCGCATGCTCGACGTCGCCGGCCATTGGCTGCGCATCGCCAAGCCCACCTGAAACAAGCACAACTAAGGGATTGCCTGTATGTCCGTGTTGAAAATGAGCGACCTCGATCTGAAGGGTAAGCGCGTCCTGATTCGCGAAGACCTCAACGTTCCGGTGAAGGAAGGCCAGATCAAGAGCGATGCCCGTCTGGTCGCCGCCCTGCCCACCCTCAAGCTGGCCCTGGAAAAGGGTGCTGCGGTGATCGTCTGCTCGCACCTGGGCCGTCCCACCGAGGGCGAATTCAGCGAGGAAAACAGCCTGGCACCGGTCGCCGCCTATCTGGGCAAGGCCCTGGGCCGTGAGGTGCCGCTGGTGAAAGATTACCTGGGCGGCGTCCAGGTCGAGCCGGGCCAGCTGGTGCTGCTGGAAAACGTGCGCTTCAACGTGGGCGAGAAGAAGAACGCCGACGAGCTGGCGAAGCAATACGCCGCCCTGTGCGACGTCTTCGTCATGGATGCCTTCGGCACCGCCCACCGCGCCGAGGGCTCGACCCATGGCGTGGCCAAGTTCGCCAAGGTCGCCGCGGCCGGTCCGCTGCTGGCCGGCGAGCTGGATGCCCTGGGTAAGGCGCTGGGCAACCCCGCCCGCCCGATGGCCGCCATCGTCGCTGGCTCCAAGGTCTCCACCAAGCTGGACGTGCTCAACTCCCTGGCGCAGATCTGCGACCAGCTGATCGTCGGCGGCGGCATCGCCAACACCTTCCTGGCCGCGGCCGGCTACAAGGTCGGCAAGTCGCTGTATGAAGCCGATCTGGTGGACACCGCCAAGGCCATCGCCGCCAAGGTCAGCGTGCCGCTGCCGGTGGACGTGGTGGTCGCCAAGGAATTCGCCGAGACCGCCGAAGCCGTCACCAAGTCCATCAACGACGTGGCCGACGACGACATGATCCTCGACATCGGCCCGGTCAGCGCCCAGCAGTTCGCCGACCTGCTGAAGTCGGCCAAGACCATCCTCTGGAACGGTCCGGTAGGCGTCTTCGAATTCGATCAATTCGGCGAAGGCACCCGCGCCCTGGCCCAGGCCATCGCCGACAGCGACGCCTTCTCCATTGCCGGCGGTGGCGACACCCTGGCCGCCATCGACAAGTACGGCATCGGTGAGAAGGTCTCCTATATCTCCACCGGTGGCGGCGCCTTCCTCGAATTCGTCGAGGGCAAGGTCCTGCCGGCCGTGGAAGTCCTCCAGCAACGCGCCCAGGAGTAATCGCCATGCGTACGCCGCTGCTTGTGTGTTCCGCTGTATTCGTGCTGGCCGGTTGTGCCGGCGGCAATGCCGACAAGGCCTGCGCGGTGTTCTCGCCGCCGCCGGTGTCCGCCGCTACCCCGACGGCACAGAACAACGAGCGCGTGGACACGCTCACCGGCAACGCCAACGCCGGTCGTCCCTCCAGCGGCTGCGCCCAGTGAAGGGGCGTACGTTCGCCCTCGGTCTGCTCAGTCTCGCCCTTTTGGCCGGCTGTGCCGGCCGTGGTGCGCAGCAGACCGGCGGCTGGACGCACTGGGTCTGCGATTCCAAGGCGGCCTTCGACTGGCGCTATGTGGATCGCAGCCAGTCCATCGTCGACCTCAAGCTGGAAGGCGATGGCCTGGTCCGTCATCTCAACCGCGAACCGGCCACCGATGGCCAGTCCTATACCGATGGGCTGGTGGCTTTCCATATTCGTGGCGACCAGGGACTTGTCTACTGGATCGCCAACAACGACCTCATCGGCCGTGGCTGCCGGACGCCTTGAAGCGGCGAATGTCAGCTGAACCGATTAATCCACAGCGGCCAGGGGTCGGCCGCTTGAACCCTGCCAGCCGCTCATGCAGGCTGGCGCCACCACCGCCTTTGTAGGGAGATAATCACCAATGGCACTCGTCAGCATGCGTCAGCTGCTGGATCACGCCGCCGAATTCGGCTATGGCGTCCCGGCCTTCAACGTCAACAACCTCGAGCAGATGCGCGCCATCATGGAAGCCGCCGACAAGACCGATTCGCCGGTCATCGTCCAGGCCTCCGCCGGTGCCCGCAAGTACGCCGGCGCTCCCTTCCTGCGTCACCTGATCCTGGCCGCGGTGGAAGAATTCCCGCACATCCCGGTGGTCATGCACCAGGACCACGGCACCACCCCCGACATCTGCCAGCGCTCCATCCAGCTGGGCTTCTCCTCGGTGATGATGGACGGCTCGCTGATGGCCGACGGCAAGACGCCGTCCGACTACGACTACAACGTGCGCGTCACCCAGCAGACCGTGGCCTTCGCCCATGCCTGTGGCGTGTCCGTGGAAGGTGAGCTGGGTTGCCTGGGCAGCCTGGAAACCGGCATGGCCGGTGAAGAAGACGGCGTGGGCGCCGAAGGTACCCTGGATCACAGCCAGCTGCTGACCGATCCGGAAGAGGCCGCCCAGTTCGTCAAGGCCACCAAGGTCGATGCCCTGGCCATCGCCATCGGCACCAGCCACGGCGCCTACAAGTTCACCAAGCCGCCGACCGGGGACACCCTGTCGATCCAGCGCATCAAGGAAATCCATGCGCGCATCCCGGACACCCACCTGGTCATGCACGGCTCCAGCTCGGTGCCCCAGGAGTGGCTGAAAATCATCAACGAGTACGGTGGCGACATCAAGGAAACCTACGGCGTGCCGGTCGAAGAGATCGTCGAAGGCATCAAGTACGGCGTCCGCAAGGTCAACATCGATACCGACCTGCGTCTGGCCTCCACCGGTGCCATCCGCGAGTTCATGGCCAAGAACCGTAGCGAGTTCGATCCGCGCAAATACCTGGCCAAGACCGTGACCGCCATGCGCGAAGTCTGCATCGCCCGTTACGAAGCCTTCGGCACCGCCGGCCAGGCCTCCAAGATCAAGCCGATCTCCCTGGATGCCATGTTCGAGCGCTATGCCCGCGGCGAACTGGATCCCAAGGTCAACTGATCCGGGATGTAGAAAAGGCCCCTTACGGGGCCTTTTTTTATGCCTGCTGAACGCTCGGCCGGGGCGAAGCTGCCATTCACCTGGCGCAGGCTGCCGTGTGCGCGCTGCAAGGCGGCGCGCACGGCCTTGGATGCTTGACTGGTTACTGCGCCGCTGCGGTCAGGACCTCTTCCATCCAGGCCACCATGGCTGCGCCGTCCATGCCCAGGCAGACGGTCATCGGCGGATTGCCGGACCAGCGCCCATCCTGGTAGACCCGACCTTCGGGCGCGAAAAAGGTCTGGCCTTCCGCCAGGCCCTCGGTACCGACGCTGAGGTGGCCGCGGGCGGTATGGAACAGCTCGGGTCGCCGCAGATAGGCGAGGGCGCAGCTGTCGTGGGGATGGCAGCCGTCGATGTCCTTCACGCTGCGGTAGAAGTCCGCATAGAAGTCATAGCTCCGGGCGAGTACCTCACCCAGAGCGCCCTGGCACGCGGCGATGCGTTGCAGGCGTGGCAGGTCGAGCACGGCGCGGTGGGTGGCATCCAGGCCGACCAGGGTCAGCGGCCAGGAAGCGGCGAACACCCGCGCCGCGGCATGGGGATCGGAAAAGATGTTGGCTTCCGCCACGGGCGTGACGTTGCCTGGCTCGACGATGGCGCCGCCCATCACCACGACCTCACGGACGCGATCGGCGACCGTGGGATCCAGCGCCAGGGCGAGGGCCAGGTTACCCAGCGGCCCGACCGCCACCAGGGTGATCTCACCCGGTCGCAGGCGGGTCTGCTCGATGATGAAACGCGCGGCGTCCAGGGCATGGGGCGTCTGGCTTGGCTCGGGGAGCTGCTGGTTGCCCAGGCCATCCTGGCCATGCACATGCAGGGCATGGTTGCCGGCCAGCTTGATCAGGGGTTCGGCGACACCCGCGGCGACGGGCGTGTCCCGTCCCGCCAGCTCGGTGAGCAGCAGGGCGTTGCGGGTCGCCGTGGCGACCGGCACGTTGCCAAAGGTCGTGGTCAGGCCGATCACCTCGAATTCGGGATCGGCAAACAGCAGGGCGATGGCCTGGGCGTCGTCCACGCCAGGATCGGTATCGAAGATGATGGGAAGGGACAAGAGGCTTTCTCCGGCTCAGATCTCTTCCCAGGCTAACCGAGTGACGCCGCCCCTTGCTAGCCGGGCAGGTCCAGCTCGCCCAGGGCGTCGGGCTGATTGCGGAACGCCCGGGCGAAGATCTCTCGATTGCGGGCCATGAACAGGCCCAGGTCTTCGCACTGCTTCTCGGCAAGACCGGGGACGGCCTTGTCCAGCACGCTGGCGAGCGACTCGGCCAGCTCCAACATTTTATCGTGACGATCGGCTTCGGCTTTATCCATGAACAGGCGCTCCGGATCTCGGCTGCTGCGATACAACACTTCGACGGCCATGCGTCACCTCGTATTCTGTATCTGGTTATATATACAGTAGTTGGCTTGCCGCAGGATTGCAAGGACTACCGCTCGGCGGTCAGGACCTGGTCAGTCATGGCAATTTGCCAATCGTTCGACATTTCTGCATGTCTCTGGAATTGCATCGGGAAACTTAAGCGCGGAAGCTGGTCTCTGAGTCTGGACCAAACGGGCAGCTCTGCCCGCCTTTATCCGGATCACCTCCGGCTCACGGAACGAGACCGCTCAATGCACGCCTTCCCTATCCGTCTGCGTATTACTGCGCTTGGCCTGTCCCGGCCAATCGAGGTGCGGGCGTGAGTTCGACGCTTATCATCCTGGCCATCACCGTCGCCAGCTTCCTGCTGGGATTCCTGCGCGACCTGCTGATCGCCCGGCAATTCGGTGTGAGCTGGGAAGCCGACCTCATCTTTGTCGCGCTCATTCTGCCGGTGTTCTTCGAGAGCTTCTTCGGCCTCGCCTTGCGCGATGCCATGATTCCCTATCTGCAGCGCATCCGCGACAGGTGCAATGCCCAGTACGAGCAGGTCGGCCGCTGGCTGTACTGGCGCATCGGCCTGTTCGGCCTCCTGCTGTCGGTGGTCGGCGTCCTCGCCAGTCCCTGGCTGATGCATGCCCTGGCGCCGGGCTGGAGCGATGAGCAGGTCGAGACGGGCAAGCTGGTCTTCGCCGTCGGTACCCTGCTGATCTGCGTCCAGGCCATCCTCTATTGCCAAGGCGCGCTGCTCAACCTGGATCGCATCTTCATCCTGCCGATGACCCGGACGCTGATGCTCAATCTGGGCGCCATCCTGGCCATCGTCATCCTGCAGCCGAGTGGTATCGCCCTGTTCACCGGCATGCTGCTGCCTCAGGTATTGCTGATCGTCATCCAGCATCGTCGCCTCGGCTATCTCAGCCAGCGTTCGGTGGCGATGGAAAAGCCCGAGGGCAGCCCCTTCGCGCTGACTTTCGCCCCCGTGCTGCTCGCCGCCGGCGCCCAGCAGGGCTGCATGCTGGCGGAGCGCTTCTTCGCCTCGCTGCTGGCGGAGGGCAACATCACCATGCTGTCCTTCTCCTACCGCATCGTGACCATTCCGCTCACGCTCTATGCGCTGTCCATCCTGGCCATGATTTTTCCCGAGCTGACCCGCAGCTGGAACGAGAGCAATGCCGACAAGTACGCCGCGCTGATGCGCAAGGCGCTGCTCGGCACCCTGCTGTTCCTGGTGCCGGCCTCGGTGGTGCTGTTCAGCTACTCGGAGCCGGTGGTCAAGGTCCTGCTGGAGCGCGGTGCCTTTGGCGCCGAGCAGAGTGCGGCGACCGCGACCCTGGTAGTGGCCTATGCCCTGGGTCTGCCCTGGATGGGGCTGGCCCTGCTGTGGGGCCGGGCCCTGCTGTCGCAGCAGCGCGCCAAGACCTTCCTCTATGCCACCCTGGCCAGTTCCTTCATCACCGTGGCCCTGGATGCCTGTCTTTATCAGCCGTTCGGCGCCCAGGGTCTGGCCTATTCCTTTACCACCGGGGCCTTCCTGCAGGCGCTGTTCATGGCCGTGGCGCTCTATCGTCATTCCCTTGCCGGTCTGCATCTGTCGCTGCTGCTGCGCTGGTTCAGCGCCGGCAGCGCGGTGGCCCTGCTGAGTTTCCTGTTGCCCAAGCCGGTCGGTCTGCTGGAGCTGATCGTCAGCATCAGCGTGGCGATGCTGGGCTTCCTGGTGCTGTTGCTGGTCCTGGGCGAACGTGACCTGTTCCGCCGTGGCTATTGGGCGCGCGGTAACGCAGTTACGGAGCGCGCAGAACCGACGAGTTGAACGGCCGTCGCTGGACGGCAAGGAAAAAGGTGGCGATCTGCAGCCATTGGTCGCTATCTGTTACGAAGTCATGAATTTTTGATTTGGCTTCGAGTCGCACGGAAAGATTGATCCCAGTCAAAGAATTTCTGATGGAAGCCGTTCTTCCATTTGTAAGAGATCGGACACGTAGTTGGGGTCGGCACTTTGCATGGTGGCTTTGCTCGCTACCGACATTCTCTTTGAAAGGAATCGATCCTATGTCCTCCCAATCCCCTGTCACCCGTATCGGCATCGTCGGTACCGGCATGATCTCGCGCTGCCTGGCTCGCCTCATCAGCCGCCACTATGACGACATGACCGTGACCCGCGTCCTGACCCGCCGGCCCATCGCCACGGTCACCGACTACCCCCTGACCGAAGCGCTCACCCAGTCGGTCGCGGATCTCATCGATCATTGCGATCTGCTGGTGGAGTGCAGTGGCGACCCCTACCACGGTACCGAGATCATCGAACGTGCCTTCGAGGCAGGGATCAAGGTAGTTACCATCAATGCCGAGCTGCAGGTGACGACGGGTTCCTATCTGGCGGGCAAGGGATTCCTGACCGAGGCCGAGGGCGACCAGCCGGGTTCGCTGGCGGCGCTGCATGAAGAAGCCGTGCAGATGGGCTTCAAGCCGCTGGTCTACGGCAACATGAAGGGCTATCTGAACCACAACCCGACCCCGGAAGACATGGCCTACTGGTCCGCGCGCCAGGGCACCAGCGTCGACCAGACCACCTCCTTCACCGATGGCACCAAGGTGCAGATCGAGCAGGTGGTGGTGGGCAACAACTATGGCGCCACCATCACCCGTCAGGGTCTCGAAGGCCTGAACTCGACCAACCTGCAGGACAGCGCGAACATCCTGGCGCAGATGGCCGAGCAGCTGGGCACGCCCATCGTCGACTACGTGATCCCGAGTGGCTACTCGGCGGGTGGCGTCTTCGTGGTTGGTCGGCATGACGAAGACCAGGCCGGCGCCATCGAGTACTTCAAGCTGGGCAAGGGCCCGTACTATGTCCTGGTACGCCCCTTCCACCTCTGCTCCCTGGAAGTCGGCAAGACCCTGCGTCGCGTCATCGCCGGCGGCAAGATTCTGCTGAACAACTCCACCACGCCGACCCTGAGCGTGGCTGCGATCATGAAGAAGCCCATGGCGGCTGGCGACATCATCGAGCGCGGTATCGGCGGCTACAGCGTGCGCGGCGAAGCCGTGAAGATCGCCGAGTGCCCGGATCACCTGCCGATCGGACTGCTCAAGCACAGCGTGCTCAAGCGGGCGATGGAGCCCGGCCAGATCGTCACCTTCGACGATGTGGAACTGACGCCCAGCCGCGCCCTGGATATCGTGCTGCAACAGCATCGCGAGGCGATCCACCGCCAGCTGCTGGAAACCCAGCTCAGCGAGCCGGCCTGGAACGCGGTTGCCGAAATGGCGCCGGTAGCGGCGCTGCCCAAGGTGGCCGGTTCGGTCTTGTCCTGATTCCGGTAACGCAGGAAGAAAGGGGGCCCTAGGGCCCCTTTTTCATTGCTGGCCGGTGGCGGCTGCGCGTAGCCGGGCAACGGTCCCGGGGAGTTCGTCCATGTGGGCGATCAGCGCGGTCACGCCCAGCGCGCTCAGGGTGTCGCCGTGGCTCGGCGGAATATGGCTGGCGCCGGTGAAACCGATGACGCGCATGCCCGCGGCCAGGGCTGCCCGGACGCCCGTGGCGCTGTCTTCGATCACCAGGCAGCGCTCCGGCGCGACGCCCATGGTCTTGGCCGCGAGCAGGTAGACATCGGGCGCCGGCTTGGGCTGCGGCACCATGTCGGCACTGAAGATGTGGCCCGCCACCCGCGCCACCAGATCGGCGCGCCTGACCGAGGATTCGACGCTGTGCCTGAGGCTGTTGGAAGCGACCGCCAGTGGCAAATCGATGCTTTCCAGGGCGCGCTTCACGCCGGGAATGGGCTCGACACTGGTGGAAATCAGGGCTTCGGCCTCGGCGCGCAGGTCGCTGAACAGCGCTGGCGGCAGGGTGATGCCGAAGCGCTGTTCGACCAAGTTGAAGATGTCCCGGGTAGTCAGGCCGAAGGTGCCGTGCAGCAGGGCTTGCAGTTCGGCGCGTGGTGCATGGACGGCCAGGCCGTCGAGAACGACGCGTTCGGCGAGGATTTCGCTGTCGACCAGTACGCCATCGCAATCGCTGATCAGCAGTTCCACAGGGGTAACGTTCATCGGTATTCCTTGCTGGGGGATTTCAGGGCCTGGACGCCTTTCTGCCTTACGTGCCGGTTTCGACGAGCAGGCTGAAGCGAGGCCTTTCGAACGGGTAGGCGAGAAGTGTTCGATGGGTCGAAAATCGGCGCTGTAGCACCCTTTTTACAAAACAAATTCGACCTCCGGAGGGTAATCGCTTTCCAGAAAAATATGGCGTAGAGTTCGAGAACTGTGTTTGCTTGGGTCGCCGTCGATCGTGACCTGAGGCGGTAGGCTCTTCGTCCACCCCTTGCTGCTCGATTCTTGTTACTCCTTGCAACTCAGTACCGGGCGTCTGGTCTATGCAACGCACTGCCGCGCCAGCATGTGTCAATAACAAACCCGTTATTCCAAGGAGCAACACCCGTCATGTCGAATCGTCAGAACGGCACCGTCAAGTGGTTCAACGAAACCAAAGGCTATGGCTTCATTACTCCCGAAAGCGGTCCGGACGTGTTCGTGCACTTCCGCGCCATCGAAGGCACTGGTTTCAAGACCCTGGCTGAAGGCCAGAAGGTCAGCTTCGAAGTCGTGCAAGGCCAGAAGGGCATGCAGGCAGAGCGCGTACAGGTCATCTGACACCTGACGTCGCCCGAAGCTCACGAAAAACCCCGGCCTGGCCGGGGTTTTTCGTTTCTGGCGTACCTATCGGCGCGACCGGTCTCTCACTCCACGTTTTGCGCGCTCTTTTCCGGCTCCGTGGCCAATGGCTTGATCCGTCGACCGGTCTCGCGTGAGGCCTGCAGGAAGATCGCCGCCGCCAGCATCGACAGGGCGCCAACGCTGAGGAAGGTCGCCCGGAAGGCCGAGAGCACCTCGGTATCGCCATAGTCGTCCTGGAAACCGCCCAGCAGGGCGGCGGCGCAGGCGACGCCAAAGCTCATGGCCAGCTGCATCACCACCGACAGCAGGCTGTTGCCGCTGGCCGCCTGCTGGTCGTGCAGGTCGATGAGGGTGATGGTGTTCATGGCGGTGAACTGCATGGAGTTCACCGCGCCGAGGATACCCAGGTGGATGAGCAGCCAGACGAAGGGCGTGGAAGGGCCGATCAGGGCGAGGCTGGCGATGAGGCAGCCCAGCAGCAGGGTATTGCCCACCAGCAGGCGACGATAGCCGAGACGGCCGATCAGCGGGCCGGCGATGGGCTTGGCGAGCATCGCGGACAGGGCCAGGGGCATCATCAGCAGACCGGCCTGGGTTGGCGAATAACCAAGGCCCACCTGGAACAGCAATGGGATGAGAAAGGGCAGGGCACCGCTGCCGAGGCGGGCGAAGAGGTTGCCGAAGATGCCCACCGCGAAGCTGCGGATGCGGAACAGCTCAGGCGAGAACAGCGGTTGATCGTGGTGCAGGGCGCGCAGCCAGTAGGCGACCATGCAGGCCATGCCACCCATCAGCAGCAGCACCACCCGCACATGGGGCAGGTGCAGTTCACCGAGGCCTTCCAGGGCGATGCTGATCAGGATCATGGAGGTGCCGAAGAGCAGAAAGCCCAGGCCATCGAAGCGCTGGGGCAGGGGGCTGCGCAGGTCCGGCAGCAGGCGGCGGGTGGCCAGGCAGCCAAGGATCCCGACCGGCAGGTTGATCAGGAAGATCCAGTGCCAGGACACGGCTTCCACCAGCCAGCCACCCAGCGCCGGGCCCGCCAGGGGGCCGACCAGGCCGGGAATGGTGATGAAGCTGAGGATGCGCACCAGTTCGCTGCGGGGATAGACACGCAGGATCACCAGCCGCCCCACGGGCAGCATCAGCGAGCCTCCCAGTCCCTGGATCACCCGGGCGGCGATCAGCAGGTTGAGGCTAGGTGCCAGGGCGCAGAGCAGCGAGCCGCAGGTGAAGAGGGCGATGGCGGTGAAGAAGACGCGGCGACTGCCGAAGCGATCGGAGATCCAGCCCGAGGCGGGGATCAACAGGGCGACGGTGAGCAGGTAGGCGATCACCACCCCCTGCATGCGCAGGGGATTCTCGCCGAGGTCGGCGGCCATGCGCGGCAGGGCGGTGTTGACGATGGTCGCGTCCAGCGACTGCATGAAGAAGGCGACGGCGATCAGCCAGGGAAGCCAGCGGGTCGTGGTGGTGTCCAGCGTCGGGGTGGGCATGAGAGATCCTTGTCGAGACAGCCGACTACCCGCACTCTGACTGTCTGCAGGCCGCAGGGTGCCCCGCTCGTTCAACGCGAGCGGGAATCTTGTAGCGCCTCGATCCGCTGGTCCTTTTCTGCCCAGAGCTCGCTGACCCACTGCTGGAAGTCTGCGCGAAATTCCGCGTCTTCGCTGTAGTCGCCCGCCCAGCGCGCCGGATCCAGCGGTCGCGCGCGGATATCGATGATAACGCGTTTGACGCGGCCGCAGAGCAGGTCCCAGAAGCCGGGCACACGTCCGTCCGGATAGACCAGGGTGACGTCCAGCAGCGTGTCCAGCTGCTCGCCCATGGCCGCGAGGACGAAAGCCATGCCACCGGCCTTGGGTTTGAGCAGGTGCCGATAGGGCGAATCCTGTTCGGCATGTTTGGCGGCGGTGAAGCGGGTCCCTTCCAGGTAATTGACGATGGTCACCGGCTGGCGGCGAAATTTCTCGCAGGCACGGCGGGTGATGGCCAGGTCCGCGCCCTTGAGTTGCGGCCGCCGCGCTAGCTGTGCCCGGGTGTATCTCTTCATGAAGGGATAGTCGAGCGCCCACCAGGCCAGGCCCAGGAAGGGCACCCAGATGAGTTCCTTCTTCAGGAAGAACTTGAAGTAGGGCACCTTGCCATTGAAGGTCTCGATGAGCGCGGGGATGTCGACCCAAGACTGATGGTTGCAGATGACCAGGTAAGAGCGGTCACGCCTGAGCACTTCGGCGCCGCGGATATCCCAGACGGTCGGGGTCAGTCGGGCGAAGATGACTTTGTTTATTTCCGCCCAGGCTTCGGCGATGGCGGTGACCAATCGGGAGCAGACGTCGCGTAGCGCGACGTTGGGCAGCAGCTTGATCAGGGCAAACACCATCAGCGGACCTATCATGACCAGGGTGTTCAGCAGAAGTAGCAGGGAGACGGCAATACCGGTCAGGAGGTGCATGGATTCTCTCGTCTAGAACTTGGGGCGATAGTCTTTAGCGTGCCATGGCAGTTTGCGATCATCTGCTTCCAAATGGCTGCTGCCGATAAGCTGCGAAGTGAACGCCATGCTCAAAAAGGTTACCAGTGCCGAAGTCTGCCTCGGCATGTACATCCACAGGTTCGAAGGCAGCTGGATCGACCATCCGTTCTGGAAGGCGCGCTTTCTGCTCCAGGAACAGCGCGACCTGCAGAAGATCCAGGACAGCGCCGTGACCGCCGTGTGGATCGATATCGCCAAGGGGCTGGATTGCCAGCCCAAGCCACCGATGCCCGTGGAGCCCGAAGCGATCCCCGCGTCGGCTGCCGCGCCGCCCGTCAGCACGGCCGACGCTACCGCCCCGGCCTCCGCGCCGGGTGCGGCCCTCAACTGCCCTCGGGAGTTGGCGCAGGCTTCCGCCGTGAGCGCCCATGCCAAGCAGGAGGTGGCGCGGCTGTTCCAGGACGTGCGCTTGGGGCAGGCCATCGAGCTGAGCGAAGTGGCGACCGTGGTCGAGCAGATCTCGGCATCGGTGCTGCGGCATCCCACGGCGCTGATCAGCCTGACGCGACTGCGCACGGCCGACGAGTATACCTACATCCATTCCGTGTCGGTCTGCGCCCTGATGACGGCCGTGGCGCGGCAGATGGAGCTGCCGGCGGAGCAGGTATGGCTGGCCGGGCAGGCCGGTCTGCTGCACGACGTGGGCAAGATGCGCACGCCCCTTGAGGTGCTCAACAAGCCGGGCAAGCTGACCGATGCGGAGTTCGCGGTGATGAGGCGGCATCCCGAAGAGGGCGTCGCCCTGCTGCGGCAGTGGGGCGCGGCGGCGGAAGTCATCGACGTTTGTCTGCACCATCACGAGAAATTCGATGGCAGCGGCTATCCCCGTGGTCTGGCCGGTACGCAGATCAGCCTGTTGTCGCGTATCGCGGCGGTCTGCGACGTCTACGACGCGGTGTCCTCGACGCGACCCTACAAGACGGCCTGGAGTCCGGCCGAAGCGATCCGGCGCATGGCGGAGTGGAAGGGGCATTTCGATCCCCAGGTGTTCCAGGCCTTCGTCAAGACCCTGGGCATCTATCCGATCGGCTCCCTGGTGCGGCTGAGCAACGAGCAACTGGCGGTGGTGGTCGAGCAGCATCCGGACAGCCTGTTGACGCCCCGGGTCCGGGTGTTCTTTTCCGCCCGCTCGCGCACCCCCCTGCCGCAGCGCCTGCTGGACCTCGCCCGGCCCCCCGCCGACGAACGCATCGTGCGGCGGGAGGACCCGGAGGAGTGGGGCTTTCGCAATCTGGAGCGTCTCTGGCAGCAGGCCTAGCGCTGGTTCAGGGGCGCGTGGTCTGCAGCGACGGCCGCTCGCTGGTGCGGGCGTACCAGGCTGAGATCCGCGGGCAGTCGCTGCGCCAGGCAAAGGTGGGGATGCGGAAGTCCAGATAGCCGAGCAGGCAGGCCATGCCGAGGCTGGCCACGTCGAATTCGTCGTCCAGCTCGCTGATGGCCTCGCGCTCGAAGTAGTCCAGCGCCCGGGCGATCTTTTCCTGCTGGTTGTCCAGCCAGAGCTTCCATTGCATGCCCGGTGGGCGCATGAAGCTTTCGTAGCGGATCTGTACCGCGGCTTCCATCATGGCGTCGCACAGCGAGGCCAGGGTCAGGCGGCGCCAGCGCTCCGGGCCCTGACGCGGGATCAGCGGGGTGCGCTCGTGCAGGGTATCCAGGTAGTCGAGGATGACGCGACTGTCGTGCAGGCAGGTGCCATCGGCCAGGCGCAGGGCGGGAATCTTGCCGGCCGGATTGGTATCGAGCACGTCGCGATTGGGATTGAGTGGCGTCTGCTGGACGATTTCCACCTCGACCTGCTCGATCAGGTCCGTCTCGTGGAGCATCACCACGACTTTGCGACCGAAGGGCGAGGCGGGAGTGTGGTACAGGATCATGGACATGGGCCGGGCTCTCCAGGGTGCAGGACTGCATTCGCTTTTGACGAATCCCTTCACTGTAAGCCCTAGGCCGGCCCGGATAAAAGATGGCCTTGGTCGTAGGCGGCTGGTTCAGACCAGCCCAGGCAGCTCGATATGCACGCCCAGGCCGCGCCCTTGCAGGCCTTCGCCCAGATGCAGAGTGCCACCATGAATTTCGACGATGCGCTTGACGATGGGTAGCCCCAGGCCGCTGCCGACGTTCTGACCGGCGCTCTCGCTGCGATAGAAGCGGGTGAAGATCATCGCCCGCTCTTCCGGGGTGACGCCGGGTCCGCTGTCGCAGACATCGATCCGAACCCGCCCGGGCACGTCCTCGACGACCCGCACCAGCACCTGGCCACCGCTCGGGGTGTAGCGGATGGCATTGCCGACCAGATTGGTGAGCAGCACCCCCAGCCAGGTGGGGATGCCGGACAGCCGGACCTCCTGATCCTCCAGGACCAGGTCGATGTTCTTGTCGATGGCCAGCGGTGCGAGTTCCGAGAGGGTATCCGCCGCCAGGCGTCCGAGGTGGACGGGAATGAACTGTTCCTGCAAGGCGCCACTGTCCAGGCGGGCCAGGAGCAGGATCTGCTCCATCAGCTGGCTGATGCGCTCGGCGCTGCGGCGCACCTGCACCAGGCCCCGGGCGTGGGCCTGGGGATCACTGGAACGCAGGGCCACCTGGGTGTGGGTCAGCAGGCTGGCCAAGGGCGTGCGAATTTCGTGGGCGGCGTCGCTGGTCAGCCGACGCTCGGCTTCCAGGGCACCGTCCAGGCGTTGCAGCAGGGCGTTGATCTCCTCGACCAGGACCGCGGCTTCCAACGGTACGCGATTCAGCGGCAGCGGCTCCAGCCGCTGGGCGGAGCGCTGCTTGATCTGCGCGGCCAGTTGGCGCAGCGGATCGAGCCCACGGGTGACGCCAAACCAGATGAGCGCGGCCAGCACCGGTAGGGCCAGAGCCAGGGGGAACAGCGAGCCGAGCAGCAGCAGGTTGGTGGCCCCGCGGCGATCGGCCAGGTTTTCGTAGATCCAGATGCGCCCGTCACCGCTGCTCAGGCGCAGCACGCGCCAGTGTTGCCCTTCGGCCAGCAGGCTGCTGAAGCCGGCCGGTTGATTGACCAGGCCGGCTGGCGGGGCCAGGGTGCCGAGGCGCTGGTCGCCGGCCTGCAGCAGATAGCCGAGGGCATTGCGCCGCTTGAACAGTGGCAGATCGGCGATGGCCGTGCGGCTGCGCTCCAGGGCGCGGGCCTCGGGCGGCAGGGTATGGTCATTGCCTTCGCCAAGGGTGGCCAGGTGCAGCGCCGCCGCGCCGAAGTCGAGCATGTCCTCGTCTGCCAGGCGATTCACCTGGCGCAGGACCAACTGATAGGTCACCAGGGCGGCGATCAGCCAGCAGGCGAAGATCCCGCACAGTAGCAGCGTCAGCAGGCGCCGCCGCAGCGAGATCGCCGGGCCGTCGTTCACGGCGCCGGCCGCTCGGGCTGGTCGATGCCATAGCCGATGCCGCGCACGGTGCGGATCAGGCTGGTGCCGAGCTTGCGCCTGAGGTGATGGATATGGACCTCGATGGCGTTGCTCTCGACATCGCCATCCCAGCCGTAGAGGGCCTGCTCCAGGCGATTGCGCGAGAGCACCTTGCCCATGTTTTCCAGCAACAGGCGCAGCAGGGCGTATTCCCGTGGTGCCAGCTCGACGGGCTGGCCGGCCAGGGTCACCCGGTGGGTGGCCGGATCGACGCGCAGCTCGTTGTGCTCCAGTTGCGGCAGCGCCCGACCGGCGCTGCGCCGGGTAAGGGCGCGCACGCGGGCAAGCAGTTCGTCGAGATCGAAGGGTTTGGTCAGGTAGTCGTCGGCGCCGGTGTCCAGGCCGGTGACCCGGTCGGTGACCTTGTCCCGAGCGGTGAGGATCAGCACCGGGGTGGCGTCGCCGCGCTTGCGCAGGCCGGCCAGGACCTCCAGTCCCGAGCGGCGGGGCAGGCCGATGTCGAGCACCACCAGGTCGAAGGGATCGGTCTCCAGCGCGGCCTGGGCGGCCTGGCCATCGGTCACCCAGTCGACGGTGTCGCCTTCCAGAGCCAGGCCGGCGCGGATGCCGTCGCCCAGCAGCATGTCGTCTTCGGCCAGCAGTATTCTCATCGGATTTTCCCAGGCGGTGGAGCGGTTGTACCGCTCCGGGCCTGCCACGGCAAGAGCGGTGACCATCCCCCAGGATGGTCAGGCTCAAGACTAGTCCAAGGCGCTTAAGGACGGATTAACAAAGGGGTAGCGCCTTAGCGTGGCGGTGCGCTGACCCGCCAGATCGTGTTGCCGACGTCGTCGGCCACCAGCAGACCGCCGCGACCGTCGTTGACCACCCCGACCGGGCGCCCCTGGGCCTCTTCCTTGGCGTTGAGGAAGCCGGTCAGCAGGTCCCGTGGTGGGCCGCTGGGCTTCCCGTCCTGGAAGGGTACGAAGATGACCTTGTAGCCGCTCTTGGGATCACGATTCCAGGAGCCATGCTGGCCGATGAACAGGCCCTGATGGAAAGCCTCGGGGAGCCGAGTGTCAGCGCGGGCGAAGGCCAGTCCCAGGGAGGCGGTGTGGCTGCCCAGGGCGTAGTCGGGGGTAAGGGCCTTGGCCACCAGGTCCGGTCGTGGCGGTTGCACTCGGCTGTCCAGGTGCTGACCCCAGTAGCTGTAGGGCCAGCCATAGAAGCCGCCGTCCTGCACCGAGGTAGCGTAGTCGGGCACCAGATCGCTACCGATTTCGTCGCGCTCGTTGACCACCGTCCAGAGTTTGCCAGTGGTGGGCTCCCAGTCCAGGCCGTTGGGATTGCGCAGGCCGGTGGCGAACAGACGCTTCTGGCCCGAGGCGCGGTCCAGCTCCCAGATGGCGGCGCGCCCCTGCTCGATATCCAGGCCGTTCTCGCCGACGTTGCTGTTGGAGCCGACGGTGAGGTAGAGCTTCTGGCCATCGCGGCTGGCGATGACGTTCTTGGTCCAGTGGTGATTGATGCCGGCCGGCAGGTCGGTGACCTTGGTGCCCTGGCCTTCCAGGCGGGTGGCGCCGGGGCGATAGGTGAAGCGCACCAGGGCATCGGCGTTGGCGACATAGAAGTCCTCGCCCACCAGCGCCATGCCGAAGGGCGAATGGAGGTGCTCGGCGAAGAGGGTGCGGGTCTCAGCGACACCATCGCCGTCGGCATCACGCAGCAGGGTGATGCGGTCGGCACTGGGCACCCCGGCGCCGGCTTTCTTCATGAACAGACCGGCGATCCAGCCTTTGATGCCGGGAAAGTCATCGCGCTTGGGGGCATTGCTTTCCGCCACCAGCACATCGCCATTGGGCAGTACATAGAGCCAGCGCGGATGGTCCAGGTCGCGGGCGAAGGCCTGGACCTGGGTGCCCGGCGCGGCGATGGGCTTGCCGCCCTCGGGCCAGCCGACCGCTGGCGCCACGTTGACTGTCGGCAGCAGGGTCTTGTGTGGCGCCGGCAGGGTCGGCGTCGGGCCATAGCCGGCCTCGCGTTGCAACTGGGCGGTCTCGCCGCAGCCGAGCAGGGTGGCGGTCACCAGGGCCAGGGTCAGGGTACGAGCGGGGTAGGGCGCGCTAAGGGGCATGGCAGGGCTCTCGCGGGGGCTCGCAGGGGTAGAGCCTAGGGTCAGGAGAATGTTCCGGGCCAGGGGTAGTGGAGGCCTGCTGAGCCTCTGAAGTGATTAGGGTGGGCGATTTGAAAAATGACTGTAGCCACATTGCTGGTCTTTTTGAGGGCTATCCAGGCCCTCCTGTCTTTTTATGGATACAGAAAGTCCTGTTGATTCAAGGCGTTAGCTCCCTCGCGGCAAATACGGCTGAAAAGCGCCGGCAATCTGACACAAATACATCGGCAACCAATTGTTTTTGAAAGGAAATATTCACTCAAGCTGCGGGTGCCGACGCCGATAGCTACCTCCAACAATGACGACGAAGTCGCACCACGCGGCGCCGCAGGAGGACGCGGCCGCCTGAGCTCGCTCATGCCAGAACTCGCTAGGTTGCGGGGGCGGGGCGTATTTCTTTTCACAGGTGCAGTCATGCAATCCCTTACCCGGCGCTTGCGCCAGTTTTCCCTACGTCTGGCCGGCACCCTGGCCCTGAGCAGCGCCCTCTTCGGTTCGGCCCAGGCGGTCGAACTGGTCGGTCTGAACTTTTCCGGTGCCGGCTTCGCCAGCCAGGTGCTGCCCGGCATCAACAACCGCAACTACATCTTTCCCAGCGAGCAGCACTTCAAGGACTGGAGCGCCAAGGGCATCAAGCTGGTGCGCTTTCCGATCATCTGGGAGCGTATCCAACCCAAGCTGAACTCAATGCTGGATCCGGACTATGGCGCGCTGGTCACCCAGACGCTCAATTACGCGCAGAAGTACGGCGTCAAGGTGATCCTCGACCTGCACAACTATGCGCGGTATCGCGGCGAAGTCATCGGCGCCGGCAAGGTCACCTACTTCAACTACTGGGACGTGACCTATCGCCTGGCCTTTCGCTTCGGCAAGCATCCGGCGCTCTACGGCTACGACATCATGAACGAGCCCCACGACGCCGTGGCCTTCTGGCCGACCGCCGCCCAGCATGGCATCAACGGCATCCGCACCATGGACAGCGTCCATCCCATCATCGTCGAGGGCAATGGCTGGTCCAGCGCCTCGCGCTGGCCACAGTGGAACGATCCGCTGCTGGCGCTCAAGGACCCGGCGGACAAGCTGATCTTTTCCGCCCACGTCTATTTCGACAACGACGGCGGTGGCCAGTATGCGAGCAAGGACATGAGCGGCTTCGATCCCATGGTCGGGGTGAATCGCGTCAAGCCCTTCGTCGACTGGCTGAAGAAGAACGGCAAGCAGGGCTACATCGGCGAATTCGGCGTACCCGATGACGATCCGCGTTGGCTGGTGGCCATGGACAACATGCTGGCCTATCTCAAGCAGCACTGCATCCCGGCCAGCTACTGGGCCGCCGGCCCGGGTTGGGGCAACTACAACCTGGCGGTGGAGCCCATCAATGGCGTGGATCGCCCCCAGTGGGCGACGCTTAAGAAGTACGTCGACAACAGCAGCTGCACACGAATCGGGCCCAATTAACCCCAGCCAGCGATGGCGGTCCTCGGGGTCGGCAGGCTACCCTTGAGTTTTAACCGTGCCAGTCCCGAGGACCCCTCATGAGCCAGATTCCCGCCGACCTGCGTTATGCCGCCAGCCACGAATGGGCGCGCCTGGAAGCCGATGGTAGCGTTACCGTCGGCATTTCCGATCATGCCCAGGAGGCCTTGGGCGATGTGGTGTTCATCGAACTGCCGGAAGTCGGCAAGACCCTGGGCGCTGGCGAGCAGGCCGGGGTGGTGGAGTCGGTCAAGGCAGCGTCGGACATCTACGCTCCGGTGAGCGGTGAGGTCATCGCCATCAACGATGCCCTGGCCGACGCTCCCGAGCAGGTCAACGGCGAACCCTATGGTGCCTGGTTCTTCAAGCTCAAGCCGCAGGATCCGGCCGAGCTGGGCAAGCTGCTCGATGCCGAAGGCTATCACCAGGCCAGCGAGAGCTGAGGCGACAGCCTCACGCCCAGGCAACAGGCAAAAAAGAACCCCGCACGGCATGACCGGCGGGGTTCTTTTTTGCCTGGCCCTTACTGGGTCAGGATGCGCATGGCGAGATCGTTGTCGCTGGCCTGCAGGCCCGGCTCGGCGGCGCGCATGTCGCGCAGCGCGGCTTCCAGGTAGGGGCCACGGATCTGGCCGTTGCTGGCCAGGTAGGAGCTGGCGTCGTCCTGGGTGGCGGCAACGATCTTGTGATCGTCACGGCTGGTGGTATAGAACGAGCCGGAGGTCGCCCCCAGGGTCGCGGCATGCCGCCAGAACCGCGCATCCGCATTGGCGGCGGTGGTCGCGGCCAGCAGCGGCAGACCGATCAGGGAAACCAGAGCAAGCTTCTTCAGGCGCATGGATGAGATCTCCTTCTTGAGGTCTCCTATAGAGAGCTCAGACGTCCGCCGAGTTCCAGGCCGCTGCATCAGCCTAGCGCTGGATCATGCTGTGGATACGTTCGGCCAGGGCGTCAATGTCGAACGGCTTGATCAGCATGTCCATGTTCTCGCCGAGGAATTCGCCGCGCACCTTGGCATTCTTGGCATAGCCGGTGATGAACAGCACCTTGAGCTCGGGTCGCCGACCACGGGCGATTTCGGCGAGCTGGCGCCCATTCATGCCGGGCAGGCCGACATCGCTGATGAGCAGATCCAGCCGCTGGCCGCTTTCGATGATCGGCAGGGCGCTGTCGGCGTCGCTTGCCTCCAGGGCGGTGTAGCCCAGTTCGGCGAGTACCTCCAGTACGATCATGCGCACCGCGTATTCGTCCTCTACCACCAGCACGGTCTGGCCGGCCTCGGCGCGGGGCGCGACCTTGGTCGTGGGCTTGTCGTCGTGCTCCGCGACCACCTCCGGGTGGCGGGGCAGGTAGAGGCTGATGGTGGTGCCCTGGCCCTGCTCGGTGTCGATGCGTGCGGTGCCGCCGGACTGCTTGACGAAGCCATAGATCATCGACAGGCCGAGCCCCGTGCCCTGGCCGGCCGGCTTGGTGGTGAAGAAGGGCTCGAAGGCCTTGGCCTTGACCTCCGGCGGCATGCCGGTGCCGGTGTCGGCCACGCTCAGGCGTACGTAGTCACCCGGCGCCAGGGATTCGCGTGCGGCCGCCTCGCCATCCAGACTGAGATTGGCGGTGGCGATGCACAGCTCGCCGCCCGCGGGCATGGCGTCGCGGCCGTTGATAACCAGGTTGAGCAGGGCGTTTTCCAGTTGGTGAGTATCGCTGTGGGCAAGCCAGGCGACCGGCGCGAGATCCAGGCGCAAGGCGACGTTTTCGCCCACCGTGCGCACCAGCAGGTCCTGCAGCGAGGCGACCAGCTGGTGCACGTCCACCGGTTGCGGATCCAGGGTCTGGCGGCGGGCGAAGGCCAGTAGTCGGTGGGTCAGGGCAGCGGCGCGGTCGGCCGAATTCACCGCGGCGTTGATGTAGCGATCCAGGTCCTGGGTGCGCCCATTGGCGATGCGCAGACGGATCAGGTCCAGGGCCCCGACGATGCCGGTGAGCATGTTGTTGAAATCGTGGGCGATACCGCCGGTGAGCTGGCCGATGGCTTCCATCTTCTGCGACTGGCGCAGAGCTTCCTCGGTGCGCTCGCGTTCGTAGATTTCCGCGATCAGCCGCGCATGGCTGCGCCCCAGTTCCTGGGTGCGTTCGGCGATACGCTGCTCCAGCTGGTCGGTGGTCTGCCGCGCCTCGGTCACGTCCACGCCACAGCCCACCAGGCCGTGGAATTCCCCGTCGAGCTCCAGCCGCGGCGTGCCTTCCAGGCGCAGCCAGCGCCACTCACCCTGGGCATTGCGCACCCGTACCTCGGCGCGCAGGGCGCTGTGGGTGGCGATGGCCTGCTTGAAGGTCCCCTCGAAAGCCGGGCACTCGGTCTCCGGGAGCAGAGCGCTCCAGCCCTGGTCGTGCAGGTCGGCGTCGTGCAGGTCGAATTCGCTGGCGAAGCGCTGGTTGACGAATTGCAGCTGGCCGTCCGCATCGCAGGCCCAGATCAGCACCGGGGCGCTGTCGGCCATGAGCCGGAAGCGGCCCTCGCTCTCGCGCTGGGCGTCCTGGGAGCGCTGCCGGCAGATGGCCGACCAGAGCCGGTCGGTGACATCGCGCAGGAATTGCACCTCGCCTTCCGTCCATAACCGGGCGCGCTGGTCATGGGCGACGAACAGGGCCCGCAGGCGACCGTCCTCATAGAGCGGGATGTCCACCAGCGCCGCGATCTCCAGGTCGAGCAGACGCTGGGCATTGGCCTGGGCGCGCGGATCCTGGCTGACGTCGTCGATGACCAGGGGCGCCTCGCCTTCCTGGTTGCCCAGGCTGTCAGGGGCGAGCAGCGGATAGGCCAGGGCCTGATCGAGACTGCCATTGGGCGTCCACATCTGTTGTGGGACGAAGGCGCCCCGGCTTTCCTCCAGCCGCGCATAACCGACCCGGCGCAGGCCCAGGCGCGTGCCCACCAATTCCAGGGCGGCGGCCACTCCCGTGCTTTCCGGATCGCCTTCGCGCAACCGATCCCCCAGCTCGATGAGGGCATGCTGGCGGGCTTCGGCTTCACGTCGTTCCTCGATCTGGCGACGCAGCTGGCGATTGGTCTCGCTGATGCGATCGGCGTCATGGCGTTCGCGGGTGATGTCGCGGGCGATCCCCACCAGGCGGCGCTGACCGCCGGGCTCCAGGCGCTCGCGCCCGCGGATGCTGAGCCACACCGGCTCGCCCTGGCGTGAGCTGCGCACGCGAAAGGTCAGCCGCAGGTCGTAGGCATTGCCGCCGTCCTGGATGGCGGCGCTCACGTAGGCACGTACCCGTGGTGCATCCGCGGGGTGCAGGGCGCGCAGCAGGGCGCCGCCGCGCAGGGAGCAGCGGCCTTCGGCGGCGCCTACCAGATGGGCGAGCCGCGTATCCCAGCTGATCAGATCGCGGTCGATGTCATAGTCCCAGACGCCCAGGTCGGCCACGTCCATGGCCAGGGCGATGCGCTGCTCGGCCAGGCGCAGGGCATCGGCGGCGGCGGTGCGCTCGATGACGATGCGGATGCGTTCGGCCACCTCGCGCACCAGGGCCACGTCGCCAATGGTCCAGTGGCGGGGCGTGCCGGCATAGAGGAACAGCAGGCCGACCAGCTGTTCCTCGGCCAGCAGCGGCACCACCAGGCCGGCTCGGACGCCATGTTCGACCAGCTGGCTGCGCATCGCGCCCAGGCGCTCGTCCTGGGCGCTGTCTTCCACGCTGACGATGATGCCGCGGCGTAGCTCTTCCACTGCCGAGGTATGCCAGTGACCCAGGCTGGGCAGGTTGAGGCGATGGGTGCGCCCCTGTTCGAGCCAGTCGCTGTCTATGGTCAGGCTACCGTCGTGACCAACGCGGGCATAGCCGATGCGCTGTACGGCCAGCAGATGGCCCAGGCTGTCGCCCAGCACCGAGGCGACCTCCCCCGTATTGGTCACGCCGTGCAGCAGGTCGCCCAGTTCGAGCAGGAAGCGCTGGCGGTCATGGCTGCGGATACGCTCGCTGAGATCGACGAAGGTACAGATGGCGCCCTGGACCTTGCCGTCACGCCAGAGCGGCTGGGCGCGCCATTCCACCGGTAGCAGGCTGCCGTCCTCGCGCAGCAGGGCGTCGGCGGAGAGGTGCAGGGTGGCACCTTCGCTCGCGGCGCGCTGCAGCGCCCGGGCGCCGTCTTCGCTGCGCGCGGAGCTAAGCCGGGTGTCCAGGCGGTCGCCAAGGATGTCACGCTCCTCGGTCAATCCGAGCATCTGGCGGAAGGCGCGATTGCACAGGGTTGCACGGCCCTCGCGATCCAGGGCGCAGAAGCCTTCGTGGGTGGATTCCAGCAGCAGGTGGGCGAAGGCCTCGCTTTCGCGGAGCGCCGTTTCCGCCCGCTTGCGGCTGTCGATATCCTGGGCCACGCCCACCCAGTGCTCGATCTCGCCGCTGGCGTTGGTGAAGGGCATGGTGCGGGTTTCGAACCAGCGATAGCGACCCTGGGCATCACGCAGCTGCAATTCCAGACTGCCGGCGACGCGCTGCTGGCGCACCTCACGCCAGCGCCGCAACAGGTGCGGGCGGTGGTCGGGGTGGATGGCATCGGCCCAGAGGTCGGGATCGGCGACGGTGCTGGCGGGGCTCAGGCCGCTGTATTCGTACCAGTAGCGATTGGCGTATTCGAAGGTGCCATCGGGCCGGGCGAACCAGATGATCTGCGGGTTGACGTCCATCAGGGCGCGGTAGTGGGTCTCGTCGAGGGTACTGTGCCGCGTGGGCGAGGTCGCCGGCAGTCGGGCCTCGAACAGACGCAGTACCTGGCGGGCAAGGCGTTCGAGGCCGGTCAGTCGCGCCGGGCTCAGGTCGCGCGGTTGCCAGTCCAGCACGCACAGGGTGCCGAGAAAGACGCCGTCGGCCGTGCGCAGCGGCGCACCGGCATAGAATCTCAGGCCCGCCGGATCGGTCACCAGGGGGTTGTCGACGAAGCGCGGATCCTGGCTGAGGTCCTCGATCTGCCGCGCCTCCTGGGCCGCATGCAGGTGTTGGCAGAAAGACAGGGCCAGGGGAATTTCCGCCACGCCCAGGCCGCGCTCGGCGATGAACCGCTGCTGCTGTTCGCCAAGCAGGTTGACCGCGGCGATGGGCGTCTCGCAAAGGGTCGCAGCCAGTTCCACCAGGTCGTCGAGGGCCGGCTCCGGCTGGCCATCGAGCAGGCCATAGGCCGCCAGGGCTTCCTGGCGACGATGGCGCTGCTCGGCGTCCTCGGCATCCAGGGCCGTAGGGGTGACGACGGTTGTCTGCACGGCTGGCTATCCTTGTTCCGCTCGCGGGGCCTGGGCGCTAGGCGCTAACGTTCACTCTGAGGCGTGACGCGTAAGACTTCTTCCACGGTGGTCAGGCCGGCGGCGATCTTTTGCGCGCCGGACAGCCGCAGACTGCGCATGCCTTCCTTGAATGCCTGCCGCCGCAGGGCGGTGATGTCGGTATCCGCTGTCACCAGTTCACGCAGACTATCGGAGAGGGTGAGGATTTCGTATACCCCGGCACGACCGCGATAGCCGGTGTCGCGACATTCCGGACAGCCCACCGGGCGCATGGCTCCCGTGGGCAGCGGTGCGTTCCAGGGCTTGGTCAGCTCCTGCCAGGCGGCCGGGTCCAGCTCGATGGGCGTCTTGCAGGCCGGGCACAGGGTCCGTACCAGACGCTGGGCCATGACGCCCAGGACCGTGGCCCGGATCAGGTAGTAGGGCACGCCCAGCTCGATCAGGCGGCTCACCGAGCTGGGGGCGTCGTTGGTGTGCAGGGTGGAGAGCACCAGGTGGCCGGTCAGCGCCGCCTGGATGGCCATCTCGGCGGTTTCCAGGTCGCGGATCTCACCGATCATGATGATGTCTGGGTCCTGCCGCATCAGCGCCCGCACGCCACTGGCGAAGGTCACCTCGATGTTCGGCTGCACCTGCATCTGGTTGAAGGCGTCTTCCACCATCTCGATGGGGTCTTCGATGGTGCAGACGTTGACCTCGGGCGTGGCCAGTTGCTTGAGGGTGGTGTAGAGGGTGGTGGTCTTGCCCGAGCCGGTGGGCCCGGTGACCAGGATGATGCCGTTGGGTTGCCCGGTCATGTCGGCCCAGCGACGCAGGTCGTCGGCGGAGAAACCGAGCTGGTCGAAGCTCTTGAGCAGCACGTCCGGGTCGAAGATCCGCATCACCAGCTTTTCGCCGAAGGCGGTGGGCATGGTCGACAGCCGCAGCTCCACTTCCTTCTCGCCGGCCATGCGCGTCTTGATCCGGCCATCCTGGGGCTTGCGCTTCTCGGCGACGTTCATGCGGCCGAGGTTCTTGATCCGGCTGACCACCGCCAGGGTGACCTGGGCGGGGAACTGGTAGACGGTGTGCAGCACGCCGTCGATGCGAAAGCGCACCGCCCCCTGCTCGCGCCGTGGCTCGACGTGAATATCGCTGGCGCGCTGCTGGAAGGCGTACTGGAACAGCCAGTCGACGATATTGACGATGTGGGCGTCGTTGGCATCCGGCTCGCCATCGGCGGCCCCGAGATTGACCAGTTGCTCGAAGTTGCCGACGCCACTGCTCTTCTGCTCGACCGCCGAAGCGCCGGTGACCGAGCGGGCCAGGCGAAAGAATTCCTGGGTATAGCGGGTGATGTCCGCAGGGCTGGCCACCACGCGCTTGATCGGCCGCTGCAGCACATGGGTGAGGTTGCTCTCCCAGCTGTGCACGAAGGGCTGGGCGCTGGCCACCGTCACCTCGTCCGGGCTCACCGCCACGGCCAGGATCTTGTTGCGCTGGGCGAAGGCATAGGACATCAGCGGGGTGACCGAGGCCACGTCCACCTTGAGCGGATCGATGCGGTAGAAAGGCTGCTTCGAATAGTCGGCCAGCCAGCGGGTCAGGCTGTCCAGATCCAGCTTGCGCCCCGGACGGCTGAGGTCGTCCACGCTCTGCGCCGCCAGGAACTCCAGCGGATGCTGCTGCGGATTGGCCGAGCCGCGGCGCAGAAGCAGGCACTGTTCGGCGGTCTGCTGGTCGATCCGCCGCTGGCTGACCAGCTCACGCAGGATATCGCCCAGGTCGAGCCAACGATCAGCGGAAGAGGAGGCTATGGCGGACATCTGGACTCCTTGAAAAGGTGGTCGCCTCGGATGATGCCCGGTCTCTGACCGGGGGCGACCTTCCTCTCGTAACCTCTAGGACGGTCGCCTCCTTCAGCATAGCGACTTTGTGCGACAGAATCGCTCGCGGCCTTGTGCCATCAGCGTAGACGGCAGGCGCGCCTCTGTCCTGCCGTCCGGCGGCTCAGGCCAGGGCTTTCCAGGGTGCCAGCCCGTAAACCAGGCGGGCCTGTTCGGCCACCCCGGCGAGATCGCCATGGGCACTCAGTGGGGCCAGCTTGCCCAGTTCGCCATACAGGCGGTCGGCCTCGGGCAGGTCCAGGGCACCACGCGCCAGGTGCAGCCAGACCTGCATCCGTTCCAGGCGCGGCAGCTGCTGCTGGATCAGCTCGGGTTCGGTGATGGCGCGCAGCAGCGGCAGCTCAGCCGCCTCCTGGGCCAGCAGGCGTGGCAGCCATTGGCCCAGCGGCGTCACGCCCTGGCGCTCGCCGCGACCGGTACGACCCTGGATCCAGGCGCGCTCATGCAGCCAGCGCGCGGCACGCAGGGAGAACAGGCCCCAGCGTGGCTGTTCCAGTTCGGCGGCAAAGCGCTGCGGCGCCTGGCGGCGCGCTTCCTCGTCGTCCTGACCGATCACGGCCAGCGGACGCCAATCGGCGAGCAGCTCATCGAGGGCCTGGCGCAGGTCGCGACTGGTGGCGCGCGGCGCGGCCTGACCGAGGCTGCCGAGCAGCGCACGCAGATCGATCAGCTGGTGCACCCAGTCCACCAGCAGGCGCCAGTGACCGTTCCAGCGATACTGTTCGGCCAGGCGTTGACTGCCGGCCAGCAGGTGCCAGCCCAGGCGGGCGACGGCTTCGTCCAGTGGCGTCTCGGCGTCCAGTTCCGGCGCGGACAGATAGAGGGTGTAGCTCGACGCATCGTGCAGGCGATAGCCGCGCTCGGCCTTGCTGATGTCGCAGGGCATCAGCGGCAGCTCGGCGGCCAGTTGCTCGGCCAGCTCCAGCAGGGTCGCCGGTTCGCCCTGACGCAGTTCCAGCTCGACCTCGGCGATGGCTTCGCGCTGTTCGCCCGCGCGCACTTCGCCCTGGTCCAGGGCCACCTCGATCACGGTACGGGTCTTGCCCCGGCCCCAGGCGATTTCCGCGGCGTCACGGACGAAGTCGGTGTCGAACACCGGCTGCAGGCGGCGTAGGTCCAGGTCGGCCAGCTCAGCGGGCCAGCAGCTGTCGTCGAACAGCGCGGTGTCCAGGGTGGCATCGGCCAACGGCCATTCCCATTCGTTGCGCTCGGACAGCCCGGCCAGGCTCTGGCCGCGGCTCTTGAGCGTCTGGATGTAGCGGTCGCCATCACGCCGCACGCGCAGGGCGACCTTGGCATGGGCCAGGTCGCGGGTGTCGGTGTCGTAATAGCAGTTGGAGAGTTCGTGACGCTGCCAGCCTTCCTTGCAGCGCTTCTTCAGCAGCGGATGAGCGCGCAGGGCGTCGAGGGTGGCCGCACTGGCGCGCAGCTTGATTTCGGTTTCTTTGGCCATTGCAGGATCCTGGCGCCGGAAGAGAACGGTCCGGCTCCGTGCCGAGCGCGTCATGACGACGGACGGCGAGAACGTGGCCGCTAGTTTAGCCGGTCCACGCGTTCAAGGCCCATGAAGGTTTCATCGCCGGGCGGATGACGCCATGATGGGGTCGTGACCAGGAGGCCCCGCATGACTCTGCCCGCGCTGAAAGCTCTGTTCGCCACCCTCATCGCCGAGAGCTCGGTAAGTTGCACCCAGCCGGCGCTGGACCAGTCCAACGCCGGGGTGGTCGCCCGCCTGGCCGACTGGTTCGGTGCCCTGGGCTTCGCCTGCGAGACCCAGGAGGTGGCGCCGGGCAAGTTCAATCTCATCGCCACCCTGGGCAGCGGTCCGGGCGGGCTGGTGCTGGCTGGCCATACCGACACCGTGCCCTATGACGAGGTCCTCTGGCAGGCCGATCCCTTGCGTCTGCGCGAAGCCGACGATCGCTGGTACGGGCTGGGCAGCTGCGACATGAAGGGCTTCTTCGCGCTGATCCTCGAGGCGGTGCGCGAGTTGGATCTGCGCCAACTGCGCCAGCCGCTGATCGTGCTGGCCACCTGCGATGAGGAATCCTCCATGGACGGCGCCCGGGTGCTGGCCGAGGCCGGACGCCCGCTGGGCCGCGCCGCGGTGATCGGCGAGCCGACCGGGCTGCGGCCGATTCGCCTGCACAAGGGCATTCTCATGGAGCGCATCGACATCCTGGGTCAGAGTGGCCATTCCTCCGATCCGACACTGGGCCACAGCGCCCTGGACGCCATGCAGGCGGTGATGGGCGAGCTGCTCGACCTGCGCGCCCAGTGGCAGCGCGAGTACCGCAACCCGCTGTTCCTGGTGCCCCAGCCGACCCTCAACCTCGGCTGCATCCATGGCGGTGACAACCCCAATCGTATCTGCGGCCAGTGCACCCTGGAATTCGACCTGCGTCCGCTACCAGGCATGCAGCCAGAAGCCCTGCGCCACGCCATCCGCGGGCGGCTCCTGCCGCTCGCCGAGCGCTTCGGGGTACAGATCGACTACCAGCCGCTGTTTCCCGCCGTGCCGCCCTTCGAGCAGCCGGCCGAGGCCGAGCTGGTGCGCCTGGCCGAACGCCTCACCGGCCATACCGCCGACGCCGTGGCCTTCGCCACCGAGGCACCCTATCTACAGGCGATCACCCAGGAGGTGCTGGTGCTCGGCCCCGGCGACATCAGTTGCGCGCACCAGCCCGAGGAGCACCTGGCGCTGGCGCGCATCGCGCCTACCGTCAAGCTGCTGCGGCAACTGATCGGCCACTACTGCCTGGGCGAGGTGGCGGCTGTCCGATGAACAGACCCGCGCGCCCGGCGTGACTTTTTGTAAACTCCAGGCGGTCTACTGACCCTGCCTGCCCATCCGCTCCCTGTCGAGGAACCTCCGTGCTGCGACGACGCTGAACGCCCTGCCTGCCCTCGTTCACCCTCACGCCTATCCACCAAGGGTCTTCGTCTCGATGCACGAATACGTCAACTGGCTCCGCCACGCCTCCCCCTATATCAACGCCCACCGCGACGCCACCTTCGTCGTCATGCTGCCCGGTGACGGCGTCGCCCATCCCAACTTCGGCAACATCGTCCACGACCTGGTCCTGCTGCACAGCCTGGGCGTACGCCTGGTGCTGGTGCACGGTTCGCGCCCGCAGATCGAATCGCGCCTGGCCGCCCGTGGCATCGAACCGCGCTTCTACAACGACCTGCGCATCACCGATGGCCCGACCCTGGAAGCGGTGATCGACGCGGTCGGCAGCCTGCGCAGCGCCATCGAGGCACGGCTGTCCATGGACATGGCCGCCTCGCCCATGCAGGGCTCGCGCCTGCGGGTGGCCAGCGGCAACCTGGTCACCGCACGGCCGGTAGGAGTGCAGGACGGCGTCGACTTCCACCACACCGGTGAAGTCCGCCGCATCGACCGCCGTGGTATCGGTCGCCTGCTCGACGAGCGCACCATCGTGCTGCTTTCGCCCCTGGGCTATTCCCCCACCGGCGAGACCTTCAACCTGGCCTGCGAAGACGTCGCCATGCGCGCCGCCATCGACCTGGGCGCCGACAAGCTGGTGCTCTACGGCGCCGAACCGGGCCTGCTGGACGAGCATGGCGCCCTGATCCGCGAGATCGGTCCGCAGCAGATCCCCACCCATCTGGCGCGCCTGGGCAGCTCCTACCAGGCCGAATTGCTCGACGCCGCCGCCCAGGCCACCCGTGGTGGCGTGCGGCGCTGCCACATCGTCGGCTACGCCGAGGATGGCGCGTTGCTCACCGAGCTTTTCACCCGCGCTGGTAGCGGCACCCTGGTGGCTCAGGAACCCTTCGAGACCCTGCGCGAGGCGACCATCGCCGACGTCGGCGGCCTGATGGAGTTGATTCGTCCGCTGGAAGAGCAGGGCATCCTGGTCCGCCGCTCCCGCGAGGTGCTGGAGCGCGAGATCGAGCAATTCAGCATCGTCGAACGCGAAGGCCTGATCATCGCCTGCGCAGCGCTCTATCCCATCGCCGAATCAGCCGCGGGTGAGCTGGCCTGCCTGGCGGTGAATCCCGACTACCGCCACGGCGGCCGTGGCGACGCCCTGCTGGCACGCATCGAGCAGCGCGCCCGCGAGCGTGGCCTCGGCACCCTGTTCGTGCTCACCACCAAGACCGCCCACTGGTTCCGCGAACGCGGCTTCGAGCCGAGCGGCGTGGAGCGGCTGCCCGCTGCGCGGGCGTCGCTGTACAACTTTCAGCGCAATTCGAAGATCTTCGAGAAGAGCCTGTAGACGAACGTGAGCGTAGGTTGGGCTGAGCGGAGCGAAGCCCAACGCTACCAAGCCGCTCGTCATCGCGGCCATGGGCCGCTCCTACACATTCTAGGCACACCTGTTAGGAGCGGCCCATGGCCGCGATAGCTCCAGTCCGAACTGAAACCGCTCCAAGGCGCAGCTGGCACTTCTGCATCGATATCGGAAGGCGCCCTCATCAACCATCGATTCGCCCGCTGGCGTCTGGAGACGTAGCGTGGAAAACCGCGCAGCGTTTTCCACTGGTGGGCACCGCTGCTATCAGTGGACAAGGCTTCGCCGTTGTCCACGCTACGGGCTACGGGCTACGGGCTACGGGCTATTCACGGCTTTACAACCAGAATTTCCAGGTTGGCGAATCGCCCCGTTCAGAAGGGCGAACGCCAGTGTCCTGGAGGGGTTGAGCCGAAGGGATGCGGCGAGAGGCCTACACGGGCCATGGATGGCCCGTGTAGGCCGACCCCGGAACGGCGCTGGCGTGAGCGAAACGTAGCGCAGCGAAGTAACAGCCGCAGGCTGGCCCGAAGGGCGAGCAACGCGAGTCACCTGGAGCGAAGCGGAGGGCCGGATGTTTGGGGCAAGCGTTTTTGCTTACTTTTGTCCGGGACGCGTAGTCCGGGACGCGTAGTCAGGAGCACGCAGCCGCAACTGAAAAAAGTGAGTTGCCCGGGTGGGCGAAATAAGAGCTATCAGCAAAACACGCTAATCAGCCAGGGCAACTCCAAGCCAAACCCAGGTGTTGGGCTTCGCTTTCGCTCAACCCAACCTACATCCCCGCTCTGCATCCCTGGATAGGTCGCGTGGCAACCGCGCCACCTTGTCCACGCTACGTACTCACACCCCGATCGTCGCCAGAATGCTGGCCTGATAGGCCGCCACGAAGGTATCGAAATCCCCCTGGGGCGCCGCCTCGATCTCCGCCTGCTCGTCCAGCGACTGGCGCGCCATCTGGGCATAGCAGGCCTGCTCGCCTTCGCTCAGCGGGTGGCTGGCGAAATAGGCCGCATGGGCCTCGCTCTGGCGCAGGCCGAAGTCGGCAAAGCTTTCGCCGCACTCACGCAGTTCCTGCAGCACCCGCGCCGAAGGGGTGAGGCGGACATCGGCCAGCTTCTGCCGCTGCACTGCCACCGCCTGGCGATGGGCATCGCCACCCAGGCTGGCATCCAGGGTCTCGGCGCAGCGTTCGATCTGGTCGAGCATCTCCGCCGCCCAGTCGATCATGGTCACCGAAGCGCCATGGCGTTGCAGGCGCAGGCCGGGCTTGCGGCCTTCACGCACCACGCTGGCGAAGTTGTCGGTGCATTCGCGGCACTCGCCGTTGAGCGGCGGGCTGCCTTCCAGGGCGCAATAGAGCAGGAAGGCGTCGAGGAACAGCGCAGCGGTGGTGTCGATGCCCAGTGGCAGGAAGGGATCGATGTCCAGGCAGCGCACCTCGATGTACTGCACGCCACGGGCCATCAGCGCCTGCACCGGCCGCTCGCCGCTGCGAGTGACGCGCTTGGGGCGGATGGTGGCGTAGTACTCGTTCTCGATCTGCAGGATGTTGGTGTTGAGCTGCACCCACTCGCCGTTCTGGTGGGTACCGATCTCCGCATAGGGCGGGTAGGGCGTGCCCACCGCGCGTCTCAGGCTCTCGGTGTAGGTGGTCAGGTCGTTGTAGTCCGGCGTCAGGCTGGCCTGGGCGTTGCTCTGGTAGCCCAGATCGCTCATGCGCAGGCTGGTGGCATAGGGCAAATACAGGGTCCGCTCGTCGAGGGTCTGCAACTGGTGCGGCCGGCCGCGCAGGAAGCCCACGTCCAGCGCTGGCGAAGCGCCGAACAGGTACATGAGCAGCCAGCTGTAGCGCCGGAAGTTGCGGATCAGGGCGATGTAGCGCGCCGACTGATGGTCACGGGCGTCGCTGGAATCGCCTTCGTGCTGACGCAAGAGTTCCCACGCCGGCTCCGGTAGCGAGAAGTTGTAATGGATGCCGGCGATGCACTGCATGGTACGGCTGTAGCGCAGGGCCAGGCCGCGGCGGTAGACGTGCTTGAGTCGACCTATGTTGGAGCTGCCGTAATCGGCGATGGGGATCTCGTCCTCGGCCGGCAGCGCGCAGGGCATGGAGCCGCTCCACAGGCGCTCGCCGTCGAGCTCGGCGACCGCGGCGCGGTGCACTCGATCCAGGGCCGCCAGCACCTCGGGCGTGCGGGTGCCGGTGGGGGTGATGAATTCCAGCAGGGCCTCGGAGTAGTCCGTGGTGATCTGCGGATGGGTCAGGGCCGATCCCAGGGCCTGCGGATGAGGGCGCCGGGACAGCTGGCCATGGGCGTCCACCCGCAAGGTCTCGCGTTCGATACCGTGCAGGCATTCGGCCAGAAGGGTGGGATCAGCGCCGAGCAGGGCCAGGCGGCGGGACAGGATATCGCTCAAGTTGACTTCCTATGGCGGTACTCGCCCCGGACAGGGTAGAAGAAACCGACTGAAATGAGGGTTGCCGGCCAGGGCCGACGCGGGGGGCAGCAGTCACTGCTGCGGTCCGGGTTCAAGCCTCAGACCGCAACCCGCTCAGTTGTCTCCCAGCGTAGCTCAGGCAGCGGCAAAGGGCGATATGCGCCGCTTCGCTGCCGCCCAAGCTGGCCGGTCACAGACAGGCGAAGGTCGCCTGGGCCAGGGCGATCAATTTGTCGCCCTGATGCACCTGGGCTTCCAGTACGTGGGTCTTGCGGCCCGGATGGATCACCCGGGCGCGGCAGACCAGTTCGCCTTCGCTGACGCCACGCACGTAGTTGACCTTGCATTCCAGGGTCACGCTGCCGGGCTGGCCGTCGAACAGGCTGTGGCTGGCCTGGCCCAGGGCGGTGTCGATCAGCGAGAAGACGGCGCCACCATGCAGCTTGCCGTGCAGGTTGATGAGCTTGTCCTGCACGCTCATGCGTACCTCGGACTCGCCGGCCTCGGCCTTGTGGATCGTCATGCCCAGCAGGGTGCTGAAGGCGCTGTCCTTGCCTACGGGAGAACCACTCATGCTCATTTCCTCAGTTGCTTGGCATTGGCGAACAATGACGCCATGGCGTTGTTGGCCGGGGCCGATTGGGTCTGGCGCGGGGCGCCCTTGTCGGCGCGGGGCTTGCCGCCGTTGCCGCGGGCCTGACCGCCGGGCTTGCCGTCGACCTTCTCGCCGGGCGTGTCGCCCATGCGCATGGACAGCCCCACGCGATTGCGCGGCACGTCCACCTCCATCACCTTGACCTTGACGATGTCGCCCGCCTTGACCACCTCGTAGGGATCCTTGACGAATTTCTCCGACAGGGCGCTGATGTGCACCAGGCCGTCCTGGTGCACGCCGATGTCGACGAAGGCACCGAAATTGGTGACGTTGGTGATGACGCCTTCCAGCACCATGCCTGGTTTGAGATCGGAAAGCTTCTCGACGCCGTCCTGGAACACCGCGGTCTTGAACTCGGGACGCGGGTCGCGGCCGGGCTTGTCCAGTTCCTGAAGGATGTCGGTCACCGTCGGCAGGCCAAAGCTCTCGTCGGTGAATTTCTTCGGGTCCAGGCGCTTGAGGAAGGCCGAGTCGCCGATCAGCGAGCGGATATCGCGGCCGGTGTCCGCGGCGATGCGCTGCACCAGCGGATAGGTTTCCGGGTGCACCGCCGAGGCATCCAGCGGATTGGCGCCGCTCATCACGCGCAAGAAGCCAGCGGCCTGCTCGAAGGTCTTCTCACCCAGCCGCGGCACCTTCTTCAGCGCCTCGCGGGTGGCGAAGGCGCCGTTGGCGTCGCGGAATTGCACGATGTTCTGCGCCAGGGTGGCGTTGAGGCCGGAAATCCGCGCCAGCAGGGCCGCGGAGGCGGTGTTCACGTCCACGCCCACGGCGTTCACGCAGTCTTCCACCACGGCGTCCAGGCTGCGCGCCAGCTTGAGCTGAGAGACATCGTGCTGATACTGGCCGACACCGATGGACTTGGGCTCGATCTTCACCAGCTCGGCCAGCGGATCCTGCAGGCGCCGGGCGATGGACACGGCGCCGCGCAGGGAGACGTCCAGCTCCGGGAATTCCCGGGCGGCCAGTTCCGAGGCGGAATACACCGAGGCACCGGCTTCGCTGACCATCACCTTGGTCAAGCCCAGGCCCGGATACTTGCTGATCAGTTCGCCCGCCAGCTTGTCGCTCTCGCGGCTGGCAGTGCCGTTGCCGATGGCGATCAGGTCCACGCCGTGCTTGGTGCAGAGCACGCCGAGGGTGGCCAGGGTCTGGTCCCACTGATTGCGCGGCGCATGGGGATAGACCGTGTCGGTGGCCAGCAGCTTGCCGGTGGCATCCACCACCGCGACCTTGCACCCGGTGCGCAGGCCCGGGTCCAGCGCCAGGGTAGTGCGCGGACCGGCCGGCGCGGCCAGCAGCAGGTCATGCAGGTTGCGGGCGAAGACCGCGATGGCCTCTTCCTCGGCCTTCTCGCGCAGCTCGCCGAGCAGGTCGGTTTCCAGGGAGGTATAGAGCTTGACCTTCCAGGTCCAGCGCACCACCTCGGCCAGCCACCTGTCCGCGGCGCGGCCTTCGTTCTTCAGGCCGAAATGCGCGGCGATCAGCCCTTCACAGGGATGGGCGATGCCCGGGCCTTCTTCACCGAGCTTGAGCGCGGCGCTGAGGATGCCTTCGTTGCGCCCACGGAAGATCGCCAGGGCACGGTGCGAGGGCACGGCCCGGAAGGCTTCGTCGTGCTCGAAGTAGTCGCTGAACTTGGCGCCTTCGGTCTCCTTGCCGGGCACCAGGCGCGCACTGAGGATGGCGTCCTGTTGCAGGACGCCGCGCAGCCGCGCCAGCAGGTCGGCGTCCTCGGCGAAGCGCTCCATGAGAATGTATTTGGCGCCTTCCAGGGCGGCCTTGACGTCTGCAACGCCCTTGTCCGCATCCACGTAAGCGGCCGCTTCGGTCTCCGGGTTCAGCGTCGGGTCCTGCAGCAGGGCCTCCGCCAGCGGGCCGAGGCCGGCCTCCAGGGCGATCTGGCCCTTGGTGCGACGCTTCTGCTTGTAGGGCAGATAGAGGTCCTCCAGCCGCGTCTTGGTATCGGCCAGATTGATCTCGCGGGCCAGCTCGGGGGTCAGCTTGCCCTGCTCCTCGATGGAGGCCAGCACCGCGCGGCGGCGCTCCTCCAGCTCGCGCAGATAGCGCAGGCGTTCTTCCAGATGACGCAGCTGGGTATCGTCCAGGCTGCCGGTGACTTCCTTGCGATAACGGGCGATGAAGGGCACGGTGGACCCTTCGTCGAGCAGCGCCACGGCGGCGGCGACCTGTTGCGGGCGGGCGCCGAGCTCCTCGGCGATGCGGCTATTGATATCCATCGGGCTACCTGGCTGGCACAAGAAAAAGCGGGCCGCAGTATACCCGAGCCCGCCTGGCTGCCACGCCCTGCGCCAGCGTCACCGCCCAAGACCAGGCAAAATCTGCTAACAATGGCCCAACGCCGCGGTCGGATGGCCTACGGCATAATCCAGTGCTAGATCACAAGGAGATATTATGAGCACCCCTGCTGCCCCAGAAGGTGAAAAGATCCTGGTCGTCGATGACGACGCCCGGCTGCGCCGCCTCTTGGAGCGTTTTCTAGCCGAACAGGGTTACCGCGTGCGCACCGTCGAAAGCGCCGAACAGATGGACCGCCTGTTGGCGCGGGAAGTCTTCAACCTGGTCGTTCTCGACCTGATGATGCCCGGTGAAGACGGCTTGTCCGCCTGCGGCCGGCTGCGTGAGAGCGGCAACCGCATCCCCATCATCATGCTGACCGCCAAGGGCGACGAAGGCAGCCGGATCCAGGGTCTGGACCAGGGCGCCGACGACTACCTGGCCAAGCCCTTCAACCCGCTGGAGCTGGTAGCCCGGATCAAGGCCGTGCTGCGTCGCCAGGCCCCGGTGGTACCCGGCGCGCCCGCTGGTACCGACGAGATCGTGACCTTTGGTGACTACGCCCTGCACCTGGCTACCCGCGAGCTCAAGCGTGGCGAAGAGACCCACATGCTCACCACTGGCGAATTCGCCGTGCTCAAGGCGCTGGTCGATCACGCCCGTGAACCGCTGACCCGCGACAAGCTGATGAACCTGGCCCGTGGTCGCGAATGGGACGCCCTGGAGCGCTCCATCGACGTCCAGATCTCGCGCCTGCGCCGGATGATCGAGCCCGATCCGTCCAAGCCGCGCTATATCCAGACCGTCTGGGGCGTGGGTTACGTCTTCGTGCCGGATGGCGCCGGCAAGTAAGGCAGGTAGCCGGGGCATCGCGCCCCGGCTAGGGGGTGGCTCAGGCGAACAGGCCTTGATGCACGCCCACCAGCAGAAAGATCCCCAGTAGCGCGCGATAGATAATGAAGGGCCAGGTCGAGAAGCGTTCCAGAAAGCGCATCAGGCCCCAGATCGCCGCGAAGGCCGACAGGCTCGCCACCAGCAAGCCCACCAGCAGCAGCGACCAGGCTTCGGCCGGGATGTGCGCGTGCCAGAGCACCACCAGCTCCTTGAGTCCGGCCAGGGCAATGGCCGGCAGGCCCAGCAGGAAGGAAAAGCGCGCGGCTTCCTCGCGGCGCAGATTGAGGAACATGGCGGCGGTCAGGGTCGAGCCGGAGCGGGACACGCCCGGAATCAGCGCGCCGACCTGGGCGATCCCCACGATCAGGGCATCGCGCAGACGCATCTGCGAGATGTCTCTGTTGTGCCGGCAGATGCGCTCCGCCAGGGCCAGCAGGGCGGCCATGGCCAGGCAGGCGTAGCCGATAACGCTGAGGCCCCGCAGTGGCGAGCCGCAGGCATTGAGCAGGGGCGCCAGCAGCAGGCCGGCGATACAGATGGGAATGGTCGCCAGCACGATCATCACCGCCAGCAGGAAATCCGGACTGTCGAAGTTGCGTTGGCGCACCGCGGCGAGGCTGCCTCGGGTCACACCGCTGACATCGCGCCAGAAATAGCTGATCACTGCCGCCAGCGCCGCCATTTGCATGGCAGCGGAAAAGGCCGATCCAGGATCGCGCCAGCCAAGCAGTGCAGGTACCACGCGCATGTGCGCCGTGGACGAAATGGGAAGCAGCTCGGTGATACCCTGCACCACGCCAAGAAAGGCGATCTGCGCGTAGCTGAGCGAGGCGAAGCCGATGTCCAGGCCGGTCTGGCAGATGTCGGACACGAGAGAACTCCAGGTTGAAGGGAAGAAATGGACGAGCAAATGTATCTGAATGTGTCCACGCCAGGTTGCCTATCTGGACCTTGCAATCCCAGAGGTTGTGATGGCTTTCGCGCCGTTTTGCGCGGAAAGTCTGGCCAATGAAGGCGCCCAGCTGGTTTCCCCAGAGTTTCTTCGCCCGCTCGCTGTGGATGGTTCTGCTCGCGGTGCTCTTCTCCAAGGCGCTGACCCTGGTCTATCTGCTGCTCAACGAGGACGTCCTGGTCGATCGTCAGTACAGCCATGGCGCGGCCCTGACGCTCAGGGCCTATTGGGCCACTCCGGAAGCCGAACGGCCACGCATCGCCCAGGCAGCCGGCCTGCGCTACGAGTCGCCTGAGACCGTGCCGGCGGGGGAATACCACTGGCCCTACAGCGAGATCTTCGAGCGCCAGATGAAGCAGGAGTTGGGCGAGGAGACCGAGGTACGGGTGCGGGTTCAGCATGGTCCGGCAATGTGGGTGCTGGCGCCGTCCCTGGGACCGGACTGGATCAAGATCCCGCTCATGGCCCATCCCCTGCGCGGGCAGCACATCTGGAGCGTGCTTGGCTGGTTTTTCGCCATCGGCCTGCTGTCCACCGGCGCCGCCTGGGTCTTCGTCCGACAGCTCAACCAGCCGCTGCGGCGGCTGGTGCATGCGGCGCGCGAGCTGGGCAAGGGCCGCAGCGTGCGCCTGCCGGAAACCGATGCGCCCAGCGAGATCCAGGACGTCTACCATGCCTTCAACCAGATGGCCGAGGACGTCGAACAGGCCGGACGCGAGCGCGAGCTGATGCTGGCCGGGGTGTCCCACGACCTGCGCACGCCCCTGACCCGGCTGCGCCTGGCGGTAGAGCTGATGCCACCGGCCGAGCGCGAAGAGGCCGAGGATATGATTCGCGACATCGAGGACATGAACGCCATCCTCGACCAGTTCCTCGCCTTCGTCCGCGATGGCCGTGACGAGCCGCAGGAGCTCACCAATATCAACGAGCTGGCCCGCCAGGTGGTGGCGCCCTACAACCAGGAGGAGGAGCGGGTACGGCTGATGCTGGACGTGCTGCCGCCCTTGCCGGTGCGGCGCATTTCCTTCAAGCGGCTGCTGACCAACCTGGTGGAAAACGCCCTGCGCCACGGCGGCGGTGGAGGCATCGAGGTGATCGGACAGGTGGCGGGCTCAGCCACCGCGCCCTATGTCGCCCTGAGCGTGATGGATCGCGGCCCCGGCATTGATCCCAAGGACCTGCAGGACATCTTCAATCCCTTCACCCGCGGCAATCGCGCCCGCACCGTCAGCGGTTCCGGGCTGGGCCTGGCCATCGTCAAGCGCATCGCTGCCCAGCACGGCGGTAGCGCCGAGCTGCGCAATCGCGAGGGAGGAGGGGTGGAGGCCCGGGTGCTGTTGCCCCTGGGCCTGCTACTGCCGCGTAGCGCCAGCTGACACAGAATTGCGCCTCTGCAACCTGTAGGAGCGGCCGCATCGGCGGACCGCCACGGCCGCGATAGTGCGTAGGTTGGGCTGAGCGCAGCGAAGCCCAACACTCGGGAGCTGGCGCCTCAGCCCTTGCCCTTGGTTCGCGTCAGACCCGGCTCGGCGTTCTTTTCCAGGTACTCGATGATGATCCCGGCCACGTCCTTGCCGGTGGTCTGCTCGATGCCTTCCAGGCCGGGCGAAGAGTTGACCTCCATCACCAGCGGCCCGTGATTGGATCTGAGGATGTCCACGCCGGCGACGCTCAGGCCCATGGCCCTGGCGGCGCGCAGGGCGGTCATGCGCTCCTCGGGGGTGATCTTGATCAGGCTGGCGGTACCGCCACGGTGCAGGTTCGAGCGGAACTCCCCGGGCGCCGCCTGGCGCTTCATGGCGGCGATCACCTTGTCGCCGACCACGAAACAGCGGATATCCGCACCGCCTGCCTCGCGGATGTACTCCTGCACCATGATGTTCTGCTTGAGGCCCATGAAAGCCTCGATCACCGATTCGGCCGCCTTCTCGGTCTCGCAGAGCACCACGCCGATACCCTGGGTACCTTCCAGGACCTTGATCACCAGCGGAGCGCCGTTGACCATCCGGATCAGGTCGGGCACGTCATCCGGCGAATGGGCGAAGCCGGTCACCGGCAGGCCGATGCCCTTGCGCGAGAGCAGCTGCAGAGAGCGCAGCTTGTCGCGCGAACGGCTGATGGCCACGCTCTCGTTGAGCGGAAAAACCCCTTGCATCTCGAACTGGCGCAACACCGCGCAGCCATAGAAGGTCACCGAGGCACCGATGCGCGGGATGACCGCATCGAAGCCCTCCAGGGGTTTGCCACGGTAGTGGATCTGCGGCTTGTGGCTGGCGATGTTCATGTACGCGCGCAGGGTGTCCACCACGACCACTTCATGGCCTCGGCTGACCCCGGCCTCGACCAGGCGTCGGGTGGAATACAGATTGGGATTACGCGAGAGAACGGCGATTTTCATGGGGCACCGGAAGCCGGAGTGAGGGACAGCTGGGGTTTGTCTTGTGCATAGGAGACGGCCGGATTCACCAGCAGGCCACCATCGATCAGCGCCTTGGAGCCAAGCAGCATGCGATAGCGCATGCTCTTGCGACAGGCCAGGGTAAATTCCACCGGCCACTGGCATTCGCCCAGGGCCAGCAGGGTACGGATGACATAACGCGTCTGGGCGATGCCGTTGGAGCTGCGGATGGTCTTTTTCGCCACCAGGGGCGCCTCGCAGTGCCGATGCCGAGATTGAACCAGCGTCCCCAGGTGCACGGTGAATCTCACCCAGCGCTCCTTGCCGCGCATGAACGGCTGGACTTCCGTCGCATGCAGCGCCGAGGTGCTGGCACCGGTATCTATCTTGGCTCTCAGGCCCACCACCCCCAATTCGGGGAGGGCCACCCACTCACTCAGGCCGATAATGACCGGTTCGGCGGAATTGCTCATCGCTGCTCCTTGAAATCAGTGGCCTCCGCCTAAATGTTGCGGATCGACGAGCTGTTTGAAGGCGGGCTTGGCGAACAGGTAGCCCTGCATCAGGTCGATGCCGAGGTCCCGGAGGCAGTCCCGTTCCGCAGTCGTTTCCACACCTTCGGCCACCACCTGGGTGCCCAGTTCGCGACACATGACGATCACGTTGCGCACGATGGTGCGGCGGACCTGATCTCGGTCGATGTCACGGATGAGCGCCATGTCGAGCTTGACCAGGTCCGGTTGAAATTCGGCCAATAGGGTCAGGCCGGAATGGCCGGCACCGAAGTCGTCGATGGCGGTCTTGAAGCCGAACTGCTGATACTCACGCAGGATATGCGTCAGATGATTGCTGGCCACATGCTCGGTTTCCACCGTTTCGAAGATCAGGCGTTCCAGCGGAAAGCCATGCTCCCGGGCGGCGGCCAGGGTGCTGCGAATGCACAGCTCTGGGCGATAGACGGCATTGGGCAGAAAGTTGATCGACAAGCTCTCCCGCAGGCCCAGGGCGGCCGCGGTGGCGATTGCCTTGGTGCGGCAGAGCTGGTCGAAGCGATAGCGGTTGCTGTCGGTGACCTGGTTGAGCACCGACAGGGCGCCTTCGCCGGCAGGGCCGCGCACCAGCGCTTCGCGGGCAAAGACCGCGCCTTTGCCCAGATCCACGATGGGCTGATAGGCAAAGTCGAAGTCGAAGCCCAGAGGTTCCGACTGCTGGCAACCCGCGCAACGGGTCTGGCCGGTCAGGTCGGAAGGAAAGAATGTGGTCATGGCTCTCCAGAGGCACGCTTGCAGCGTCGGTCCGATGGTTTAGAGTTCTTGAGAAGAGTCTAAGACCCAACAGGGGACCTTTTATTCGATGTATGCAGTAGATCACACTGAAGAACGGATGCGCCTCGACAAATGGCTATGGGCCGCACGTTTTTTCAAGACCCGCGCGCTGGCCAAGGCTGCTCTCGAAGGCGGCAAGATCCAGTGCCGCGGCGAGCGCTGCAAGCCCAGCAAGGAGCCGCGCATCGGCGACGTCCTCACCATCCGTCAGGGCTATGACGAAAAGACCGTGGTGATAGTCGCCCTGTCGCAGAACCGCCGGGGAGCGCCCGAGGCCCAGCAGCTCTATACCGAGACGCCAGAAAGCATCAAGGCGCGCGAGCAGGCAGCGGCGGCGCGCAAGGCGGGCAATCTCGGCTTGCAGACCGATGGCCGTCCCACCAAGAAGCAGCGCCGGCAGATCCACCAGTTCCGCGAGTACGTCCATCCGTTCGACGACTGAGTCGTCGCCACTCGCTGGATCCTCTCAATGGCCAAGTCCGCCCGACGGGCCTGGACTGGGTCGCGAACGCCAAGGTTCGCGACCTTCCTCCTTATATAGGTAGTTCATGACTTCCCACGATTTCACCCAGCGCTTCCTGTTCGACGAAACCGATGTCCGTGGCGAGCTGGCCACCCTGGATCGCAGTTATGCCGAGGTGCTGGCCAAGCATCCCTATCCGGAGCCCGTGGCGCAGTTGCTCGGCGAGATGCTGGCCGCCGCCGCGCTGCTGTGCGGGACCCTGAAGTTCGAGGGTCTGCTCGTGCTCCAGGCGCGCTCCAGCGGACCCGTTCCGCTGCTCATGGTCGAATGCTCCAGCGAGCGCGAGGTACGCGGCATCGCTCGCTACGACGAGGCGGCGCTTACGGGGTCCGCCTCTCTTGGCGAACTCATGCCCGACGGCATCCTGGCCCTCACCATCGATCCCCGCCATGGTCAGCGCTATCAGGGCATCGTGCCGCTGGAGGGGGCGAATCTGGCCGAGTGCCTGTCCGGCTATTTCGCCACGTCCGAACAGCTGCCCACCCGCTTCTGGCTCAATGCCGATGGGCGACGTGCCCGCGGCCTGCTGCTCCAGCAGCTGCCGCCGGCACGAATCAAGGATGCCCAGGCGCGTCAGGACAGCTGGGAACACGTGGTCACCCTGGCCGATACCCTCACTGCCGAAGAACTGCTGGGCCTCGACAACGAGGTGATCCTGCATCGCCTGTTCCACGAGGAAACGGTGCGCCTGTTCGACGAGCAAGGGGTGGCGTTCAACTGCAGCTGTTCCCGTGATCGGGCAGCCAATGCGCTGGTCAGCATGGGCCGTTCGGAAGTCGAGACGCTGCTCGACGAACAGCAGGGAGAAATTCAGGTCGATTGTCAGTTTTGCAATGAGCAACAGGTGTTCGACGCCGCCGATATCGCACAGATTTTTGCGGGCGGTGGCACGCAAACCCCGGGAAATACCCGCCACTAGCCGTTGCAAATGCCCGAAGGCTTTCTGGCATAATCCCGCAACGTGTAGTTCTGCCGTGTAAGAGCTACAAGCATAAGGAAAGGCCCAGGGCCATGGGGAACGAAATGACGAAAGCCAACGTGTATACCGATATCAGCGTCGCGCAGTTAGTGGAAGAGTCCCTGCGACGTGGCGAAGGAGAGCTGGCCGCCAATGGCTCGCTGGTCGTCAAGACGGGGCATCGCACGGGGCGTTCGCCGGTTGATCGCTTTATTGTCGAGGAAGCCTCCACGCGCGCTGCCATTCACTGGGGGCCGATCAACCGGCCTTTCCCGGAGGAGAAGTTCGCGCCGCTGTGGGAGCGCGTCAGCGCCTACCTGGACGAGCGTGATCAATTCGTCTCCCACGTTCATGTAGGTGCTGATGTCGAGCACTACCTGCCCGTCGTCATGCGTACCGAGACGGCCTGGCACAACCTGTTCGGCCGTTGCCTGTTCATCAATCCGGCCGAATACAATCCCCAGTCCAAGCCGGCCTGGGAGATCATCAACGCGCCCGAGTTCGTTTGCGAGCCCGAGCGTGACGGCACCAACTCCGACGGTACCGTCATCATCAATTTCGCGGCACGCAAGGTGCTGATCGCCGGCATGCGCTATGCAGGCGAGATGAAGAAGGCCATGTTCTCCGTGCAGAACTTCCTGCTCCCGGAGAAGGACGTGCTGCCGATGCACTGCGCGGCCAACGTGGGCGAGGAGGGTGATGTCACCCTGTTCTTCGGCCTGTCCGGTACCGGCAAGACCACCCTGTCCGCCGACCAGAGCCGCTACCTCATCGGTGACGACGAGCATGGCTGGGGCGTAGGCACCGTCTTCAACATGGAAGGTGGCTGCTACGCCAAGTGCATCGACCTGTCCGAAAAGAACGAGCCGGTCATCTGGAAAGCCATCCAGTTCGGCGCCGTGCTGGAAAACGTGGTCCTGGACCCGCAGACCCGTCAGCCCAACTATGCCGATGACAGCCTGACCCAGAACAGTCGTGCAGCCTATCCGCGCGAGCTGATCGACAAGCGTGCCGAGCACAACCTGGGCGGCGAGCCCAATGCGGTCATCTTCCTGACCTGCGACCTCACCGGTGTGCTGCCCCCGGTTTCCATCCTTAATAATGAGCAGGCGGCCTACCACTTCCTGTCCGGCTATACCGCCCTGGTCGGCTCGACCGAGATGGGCTCCGGCCCGGGCATCAAGTCAACTTTCTCCACCTGCTTCGGCGCGCCCTTCTTCCCGCGTCCGGCAGCCGAGTACGCCGATCTGCTGATCAAGCGTATCCAGGGCTTCGGCTCCAAGGTCTATCTGGTCAATACCGGCTGGACCGGTGGCGGCTACGGCGTGGGCAAGCGTTTCAACATCCCCACCACCCGTGCAGTGATCGCCGCCATCCAGAGGGGCGCCCTGATCGGTACCGAAACCCGCCATGTGCCGGTCATCAATCTCGACGTCCCGGTTGCCGTACCTGGCGTGGATACCGTCCTGCTCAACCCGCGCGATACCTGGCAGGAAGGCGAGGCCTATGATGCGGCGGCGCGCGAGCTGGCCGGCAAGTTCGTCGAGAACTTCAAGAAGTTCTCTGGCGTCTCCGAGGCCATCGTGGCGGCCGGCCCCCAGCTGTAATTCGGGGCTATCGTCTGCAGACAGAGGCCGCCGCTAGGGCGGCCTTTGTTTTTTAAGCTTTTTTTGCGGTTTGGGGTTGCGTAGTTCGCTGAGGTTGCATAAACTGCGCCCGCTTTCGCTGATAACGCTAACGAGCGATGCGAAAGCGTTGATTGTTAAGGAGATTTTAAAAAGATCCTTGACAAGAGGAGGGCAGATGAAGAAAATGCCGCCTCACTTTGGAGGGGTTCCCGAGTGGCCAAAGGGATCAGACTGTAAATCTGACGTCGCAGACTTCGAAGGTTCGAATCCTTCCCCCTCCACCAGATTGCTAGAGCGCTTAGGCTCTGCGGGTATAGTTCAGTGGTAGAACCTCAGCCTTCCAAGCTGATGATGCGGGTTCGATTCCCGCTACCCGCTCCAGTTTGACTGGCAAATGTTTCGCTCATGTAGCTCAGTTGGTAGAGCACACCCTTGGTAAGGGTGAGGTCAGCGGTTCAAATCCGCTCATGAGCTCCATCTTAAAAGGCAGATATGAAAATATCTGCCTTTGTTTTAATGGCGGCATTGCTTTGCTCAATTCGTGAAGGGAGAGAGTGTCGATGGCTAAAGAAAAGTTCGAACGTAACAAACCGCACCTGAACGTGGGCACCATCGGTCACGTTGACCATGGCAAGACCACTCTGACCGCAGCGCTGACCAAAGTCTGTGCTGACACCTGGGGCGGTTCCGCTCGTGGTTTCGACCAGATCGACAACGCGCCGGAAGAAAAGGCTCGCGGTATCACCATCAACACTTCCCACGTTGAGTACGATTCGGCGACCCGTCACTACGCGCACGTCGATTGCCCCGGCCACGCCGACTACGTGAAGAACATGATCACCGGTGCTGCCCAGATGGACGGCGCGATCCTGGTTTGCTCGGCTGCTGACGGCCCCATGCCGCAGACCCGCGAGCACATCCTGCTGTCCCGTCAGGTAGGCGTTCCCTACATCGTCGTGTTCCTGAACAAGGCCGACATGGTTGACGACGCCGAGCTGCTGGAACTGGTCGAAATGGAAGTTCGCGATCTGCTGAACACCTACGACTTCCCGGGCGACGACACTCCGATCGTGATCGGCTCCGCGCTGATGGCCCTGAACGGCCAGGATGACAACGAGATGGGCGTTTCTGCCGTGCGCAAGCTGGTCGAGACCCTGGACTCCTACATCCCCGAGCCCGAGCGCGCCATCGACAAGCCGTTCCTGATGCCGATCGAAGACGTGTTCTCGATCTCCGGTCGTGGCACCGTGGTAACCGGTCGTGTCGAGCGTGGCATCGTCAAGGTCCAGGAAGAAGTCGAGATCGTGGGCATCAAGGCCACCGTCAAGACCACCTGCACCGGCGTTGAAATGTTCCGCAAGCTGCTGGACGAAGGTCGTGCCGGTGAGAACGTCGGCGTCCTGCTGCGTGGCACCAAGCGTGAAGACGTCGAGCGTGGCCAGGTTCTGGCCAAGCCGGGCACCATCAAGCCGCACACCAAGTTCGAGTGCGAAGTGTACGTGCTGTCCAAGGAAGAAGGCGGTCGTCACACCCCGTTCTTCAAGGGCTACCGTCCGCAGTTCTACTTCCGTACCACTGACGTGACCGGTAACTGCGAACTGCCGGAAGGCGTCGAGATGGTGATGCCGGGCGACAACATCAAGATGGTTGTCACCCTGATCGCTCCGATCGCGATGGAAGACGGTCTGCGTTTCGCCATCCGTGAAGGCGGTCGTACCGTCGGCGCCGGCGTGGTTGCCAAGATCATCGAGTAATCGATTGATCTTGGGCTGTTAGGCCGGCATAATGGTCGGCCTGATTCAAGTTACAGGCCAGTAGCTCAATTGGCAGAGCGGCGGTCTCCAAAACCGCAGGTTGGGGGTTCGATTCCCTCCTGGCCTGCCAGATTTATATCTGGCACTCCTTACAGGATTCATGCAATGAGCATCAAGGCGGAAGCCAAAGAGTCGCGCTTCGATGCGCTGAAGTGGCTGGTGGTTGTCGTTCTGGTGGTGATCGGTGTTGTTGCCAATCATTACTTCGCTGCTCAGTCCATCCTGTATCGAGTGGTAGGTCTGTTGGTGCTGGCAGCTATCGCTGCCTTTGTTGCCCTGCAGACTGCCAAAGGGCAAGCCTTCTTCGGTTTGCTGAAAGACGCCCGTACCGAGATTCGCAAGGTTGTCTGGCCTACTCGGCAAGAGACCACCCAGACCACGCTGATCGTGGTCGCCGTGGTGCTCGTGATGGCTTTGTTGTTGTGGGGGCTCGACTCCCTGCTCGGTTGGCTAGTTTCCACGATTGTTGGTTGAAAGGGTTCGCCGTGGCTAAGCGTTGGTACGTCGTGCATGCCTACTCGGGTTACGAGAAGCATGTCATGCGTTCGTTGATCGAACGCGTCAAGCTGCACGAAATGGAAGACCAGTTCGGCGACATTCTGGTGCCCACCGAAGAAGTGGTGGAAATGCGCAATGGCCAGAAGCGTAAAAGCGAGCGCAAGTTTTTCCCGGGCTATGTCCTGGTGCAGATGGAGATGAACGAAGGGACTTGGCACTTGGTCAAGGATACCCCTCGCGTCATGGGCTTCATCGGCGGTACCGCCGACAAGCCGGCACCCATCACCGATCGTGAGGCGGATGCAATTCTGCGTCGTGTCTCCGATAGTAGCGACAAGCCCAAGCCGAAAACCTTGTTCGAGGCGGGTGAGACAGTTCGAGTCGTGGACGGTCCGTTCGCCGACTTCAACGGTGTCGTCGAAGAAGTGAATTACGAAAAGAGCCGTATCCACGTGGCGGTACTGATCTTTGGTCGGTCGACCCCGGTGGAGCTCGAGTTCAGCCAGGTCGAAAAGGTCTAGGTTGTCCGCATCCCTCACCCCGTAGCCCAGGCTGCGGGGTTTTGTCGTCACTGGGATATAGCAAGTAATTGGGGAGCCCCACGGGGCGTTGAACCCATCATTGGAGTAGCACATGGCTAAGAAGATTCAGGCTTACATCAAGCTGCAGGTTAAGGCCGCCCAAGCCAACCCGAGCCCGCCAGTCGGCCCGGCGCTGGGTCAGCACGGCGTCAACATCATGGAATTCTGCAAGGCGTTCAACGCCCGCACCCAGGGCATGGAGCCCGGTCTGCCCACTCCGGTGATCATCACCGTGTACAGCGACCGTAGCTTCACCTTCGAAATCAAGAGCACCCCGGCCTCCGTGCTGCTCAAGAAGGCTGCTGGCATCCAGAGCGGTTCCGCTCGTCCCAACAGCCAGAAGGTTGGTACCGTCACCCGCGCCCAGCTGGAAGAGATCGCCAAGACCAAGAATGCCGATCTCACCGCCGCCGATATGGACGCCGCCGTGCGTACCATCGCCGGTTCCGCTCGTAGCATGGGTCTGAATGTGGAGGGCGTGTAATGGCCAAGCTCACTAAGCGTCAAAAGGCTATCGCCGAAAAAATCCAGGCTGGCAAGCAGTACGGCTTCGAAGAAGCTGCAGCCCTGCTGGCCGAGCTGTCCACCATCAAGTTCAAGGAGTCCATCGACGTCTCCGTGAACCTGGGCGTGGATCCGCGTAAATCCGACCAGGTCGTCCGTGGCGCCACCGTGCTGCCCAACGGCACTGGCAAGTCGGTTCGCGTTGCCGTGTTCACCCAGGGTGCCAATGCCGAAGCTGCTCTGGCCGCTGGTGCCGAGAAAGTCGGCATGGACGAACTGGCTGCTGAAATGAAAGCTGGCGACCTGAACTACGACGTCGTCATCGCCTCGCCGGATGCCATGCGCGTCGTTGGCCAGCTGGGTCAGCTGCTCGGCCCGCGCGGTCTGATGCCCAACCCCAAGGTTGGCACCGTGACCCCGGACGTCGCTACCGCCGTCAAGAATGCCAAGGCTGGTCAGGTGCGTTTCCGTACCGACAAGAACGGCATCATCCACGCTTCCGTTGGCAAGATCGATTTCGAGCCCGTGAAGCTGAAGCAGAACGTTGAAGCTCTGCTGGCCGACCTGAAGCGCCTGAAGCCCTCGACCTCCAAGGGCATCTACGTCAAGCGCATTACCCTGAGCTCCACCATGGGCCCGGGTCTGCAGATCGACCAGGCTTCCCTGGAAGCCTAAGCAAATTGCAAGTCGCCGTGCTCTCGGGCACGGCGCCAAGATTGGGGTCCCTGCCTGGCGGGGGCTGTCCAAGACCGTAGGGGACGCAGGTCTTAAACCGGGGAAACCCCAGCCTACGCAGATGGTGCTCCCGATTCGGTTACCGAGTCAGACACCAAAACGCCGCCCAGTCCATCGGGCGAAACGGTAACATCCAGGAGTTAAACCCGTGGCAATCAAACTCGAAGACAAGAAGGCTATCGTCGCTGAAGTCAACGAGGCTGCCCAAGGTGCCCTGTCCGCTGTCGTGGCCGATGCCCGTGGCGTGACTGTGGGTGCCATGACCGGACTCCGTAAAGAGGCCCGCGCCGCTGGTGTCTATGTACGTGTCGTACGTAACACCCTGCTGCGTCGTGCCGTTGAAGGTACGTCTTTCGACGTCCTCAACGACACCTTCAAGGGCCCGACCCTGATCGCGTTTTCCCAGGAGCATCCGGGCGCTGCCGCCCGTATCTTCAAGGATTTCGCCAAGGGTCAGGACAAGTTCGAGATCAAGGCCGCCGCGTTCGAAGGCAAGCTCATCCCGGCTAACCAGATCGACGTATTGGCAACGCTGCCGACCTACGACGAAGCTGTGTCCCAGCTGATGAGCGTTATCCAGGGCGCTACCAGCAAGCTGGCTCGTACCCTCGCCGCCATTCGCGACCAAAAGGAAGCTGCCGCCGCCTAATCGTGCGTGCTGCGTTTCCTGCAAGTCTTTCTTATTATTTGCGGCCTGAAGCCGCACCCTGTTATAGGAATCTAGAGTCATGGCTCTGACCAACGAAGACATCATCAACGCCGTATCCGAAATGTCCGTCATGCAAGTGGTGGAACTGATCAAGGCGATGGAAGAGAAGTTCGGCGTGACCGCCGCTGCCGCCGTTGCCGCTGGCCCGGCTGCTGCCGCTGCCGTCGTCGAAGAGCAGACCGAATTCACCATCATGTTGACCGAAGCCGGCGACAAGAAAGTGAACGTCATCAAGGTCGTTCGTGAACTGACCGGTCTGGGCCTGAAAGAAGCCAAGGCTGTCGTTGACGGCGCCCCGGGCGTGGTCAAGGAAGGCGTTTCCAAAGAGGAAGCCGAGGCTGCCAAGAAGTCTCTGGAAGAAGCAGGCGCCAAGGTCGAGCTCAAGTAAGTTCGGTTCTTGCGTCTACAGCCGCAACGTCTCACGTTCGGCTGATGGCTGGTGGCGAACGCCACCGGCCTTTTGCCGTTTTGTGCAGGGCGAGCATATCCGCCTGGCAAAACGTGCTGTATCCACCTCGCTCTCGGGGTGCGGCAAACCAAGGGTTTGCACGATTTTCCGGCTGCTCCCGTCGGAGAGGCCAAACAAGCTGGTGACCAAGCTGGGGAACGCTGATGGCTTACTCATACACTGAGAAAAAACGTATCCGCAAGGACTTTAGCAAGTTGCCGCACGTCATGGACGTGCCTTATTTGCTGGCTATCCAACTGGATTCGTACCGCGAATTCCTGCAGGCGGGCGCAGGCAAAGACCAGTTCCGCGATATCGGCCTGCATGCGGCCTTCAAGTCCGTTTTCCCGATTATCAGCTATTCCGGCAATGCGGCCCTGGAATACGTCGGCTATCGCCTGGGCGAGCCGGCTTTCGATGTGAAGGAATGCGTCCTGCGCGGCGTGACCTTCGCCGTCCCGCTGCGGGTCAAGGTTCGCCTGATCATTTTCGACCGTGAGTCGTCGAACAAGGCGATCAAGGACATCAAGGAGCAGGAAGTCTACATGGGGGAAATCCCCCTGATGACTGAGAACGGTACCTTCATCATCAACGGTACCGAGCGTGTCATCGTGTCCCAGCTGCACCGCAGCCCGGGCGTGTTTTTCGATCACGACCGCGGCAAGACGCACAGCTCGGGCAAGCTGCTGTACTCGGCACGCATCATCCCCTACCGCGGCTCCTGGCTGGACTTCGAGTTCGATCCCAAGGACGCTGTGTTCGTCCGTATCGACCGTCGCCGCAAGCTGCCGGCCTCGGTCCTGCTGCGCGCGCTCGGCTACAGCACCGAAGAGGTGCTGGATGCGTTCTATGACACCAACACCTTCCATATCAAAGGTGAAATGCTGACGTTCGAGCTGGTACCCCAGCGCCTGCGCGGCGACATTGCCAGCTTCGACATCAAGGATGGCAGCGGCAAGGTGATCGTGGAGCAGGGCCGCCGTGTGACCGCTCGCCACATCAATCAGCTGGAAAAGTCCGGTCTGAGCGAGCTGGAAGTACCCTTCGATTACGTCATTGGCCGTACCACCGCCAAGGCCGTCGTGCATCCGTCCACTGGCGAGATCATCGCCGAGTGCAACACCGAACTGACCCTGGACATTCTGGCCAAGATGGCCAAGGCCAATGTCGTGCGGTTCGAGACGCTGTACACCAACGACATCGACTGTGGTCCCTTCATCTCCGATACCCTGAAGATCGACTCCACCGGCAACCAGCTGGAAGCCCTGGTCGAGATCTACCGGATGATGCGTCCTGGCGAGCCGCCGACCAAGGAAGCTGCCGAGACCCTGTTCAACAACCTGTTCTTCAGCGCCGAGCGTTACGACCTGTCCGCCGTCGGCCGCATGAAGTTCAACCGTCGTATCGGTCGCGACGCCATCGAAGGCTCGGGTGTCCTCAGTCGCGAAGACATTGTCGACGTGCTCAAGACCCTGGTCGACATCCGTAACGGCAAGGGCATCGTCGACGACATCGACCACCTGGGTAACCGCCGTGTCCGTTGCGTCGGTGAAATGGCCGAGAACCAGTTCCGCGTAGGCCTGGTGCGGGTGGAGCGTGCCGTCAAGGAACGCCTGTCCATGGCCGAAAGCGAAGGCTTGATGCCGCAGGATCTGATCAACGCCAAGCCGGTGGCTGCCGCGATCAAGGAATTCTTCGGCTCCAGCCAGCTGTCCCAGTTCATGGACCAGAACAACCCGCTGTCGGAGATCACCCACAAGCGTCGTGTCTCAGCACTCGGCCCGGGCGGTCTTACCCGTGAGCGCGCCGGTTTCGAAGTTCGTGACGTACACCCGACGCACTACGGCCGGGTCTGCCCGATCGAAACGCCGGAAGGTCCGAACATCGGCCTGATCAACTCCCTGGCTGCCTATGCCCGCACCAACCAGTACGGCTTCCTCGAAAGCCCGTACCGCATGGTCAAGGACGGCGTGGCCACCGACGAGATCGTTTTCCTGTCGGCCATCGAAGAAGCCAACCACGTGATCGCCCAGGCCTCTGCAGGGCTGGACGAGAACAACCGGCTGATCGACGAGCTGGTGGCCGTGCGTCACCTGAACGAATTCACCGTGAAGGCGCCCGAAGACGTCACCCTGATGGACGTTTCGCCCAAGCAGGTCGTTTCCGTCGCTGCCTCGCTGATTCCGTTCCTCGAGCACGACGACGCCAACCGCGCGCTGATGGGTTCCAACATGCAGCGTCAGGCCGTGCCGACCCTGCGTTCGGACAAGCCGCTGGTAGGTACCGGCATGGAGCGCAACGTCGCCCGTGACTCCGGCGTCTGCGTCGTGGCTCGCCGTGGCGGTGTGATCGACTCCGTCGATGCCAGCCGTATCGTGGTGCGTGTCAACGATGACGAAGTCGAGACCGGTGAAGCCGGCGTCGACATCTACAACCTGACCAAGTACACCCGTTCCAACCAGAACACCTGCATCAACCAGCGTCCGCTGGTGAGCAAGGGTGATCAGGTGGCCAAGTTCGACATCCTGGCCGATGGCCCCTCGACCGACATGGGCGAGCTGGCACTGGGTCAGAACATGCGCGTGGCCTTCATGCCCTGGAACGGCTTCAACTTCGAAGACTCCATCTGTCTGTCGGAGCGCGTGGTTCAGGAAGACCGCTTTACCACCATCCACATCCAGGAACTGACCTGTGTGGCCCGTGACACCAAGCTCGGCCCGGAGGAGATCACCTCCGACATCCCGAACGTGGGTGAGGCTGCGCTGAACAAGCTGGACGAGGCGGGTATCGTCTATGTCGGTGCTGAGGTCGGTGCCGGTGACATCCTGGTCGGCAAGGTCACGCCCAAGGGCGAAACCCAGCTGACCCCGGAAGAGAAGCTGCTGCGCGCCATCTTCGGTGAGAAGGCCAGCGACGTTAAGGACACCTCCCTGCGAGTGCCCACCGGCACCAAGGGTACCGTCATCGACGTCCAGGTCTTCACCCGTGACGGCGTCGAGCGTGACTCCCGCGCCCTGGCCATCGAGAAGTCCCAGCTCGACGAGATCCGTAAGGATCTGAACGAAGAGTTCCGCATCGTCGAAGGCGCGACCTTCGAGCGTCTGCGTCAGGCCTTGGTGGGTCAAGTCGCCGAGGGCGGTCCGGCAGTCAAGAAGGGTGCCGTCATCACCGACGAGTACCTGAATGGCCTCGAGCGCGGTCAGTGGTTCAAGCTGCGCATGGCGGAAGATGCTCACAACGAGCAGCTGGAAAAGGCCCAGGCCTACCTGTCCGACCGTCGCCAGTTGCTGGACGACAAGTTCGAAGACAAGAAGCGCAAGCTGCAGCAGGGCGATGACCTGGCACCGGGCGTACTGAAGATCGTCAAGGTCTACCTCGCCATCAAGCGCCGCATCCAGCCGGGCGACAAGATGGCCGGTCGTCACGGTAACAAGGGTGTGGTCTCGGTGATCATGCCGGTCGAAGACATGCCCTACGACGCCAACGGCACACCGGTGGACATCGTGCTCAACCCGCTGGGCGTACCCTCGCGGATGAACGTCGGTCAGATCCTTGAAACCCACCTGGGCCTCGCGGCCAAGGGCCTGGGCGAGAAGATCAACCTGATGCTCGAAGAGCAGCGCAAGGTTGCCGAACTGCGTGGCTTCCTGCACGAGATCTATAACGAGATCGGTGGCCGCCAGGAGAAGCTGGACGACCTGAGCGACCAGGAAATCCTCGACTTGGCTAAGAACCTGCGTGGCGGTGTTCCCATGGCCACGCCGGTATTCGACGGTGCCAAGGAGCGCGAGATCAAGGCTATGCTGAAGCTGGCCGATCTGCCCGAGAGCGGTCAGATGCGCCTGTACGATGGCCGCACTGGCAACGCCTTCGAGCGCACCACCACCGTTGGCTACATGTACATGCTCAAGCTGAACCACCTGGTGGACGACAAGATGCACGCCCGTTCCACTGGTTCCTACAGCCTGGTTACCCAGCAGCCGCTGGGTGGTAAGGCGCAGTTCGGTGGTCAGCGTTTCGGGGAGATGGAGGTCTGGGCACTGGAGGCCTATGGCGCGGCTTACACCCTGCAGGAAATGCTCACGGTGAAGTCGGACGATGTGAACGGCCGGACCAAGATGTACAAGAACATCGTGGACGGGGATCACCGCATGGAGGCCGGCATGCCCGAGTCCTTCAACGTGTTGATCAAGGAAATCCGCTCGCTCGGCATCGATATCGAACTGGAAACCGAATAACACGAGACCCTAGAGGATGCGGCCGCGCGGCGGCCGCATCCGGTCCGTGAGGAGGAAAGGCCTTGAAAGACTTGCTCAATCTGTTGAAAAACCAGGGTCAACTCGAGGAGTTCGATGCCATCCGTATCGGTCTGGCCTCGCCCGAGATGATTCGCTCCTGGTCGTTCGGTGAAGTTAAGAAGCCGGAGACCATCAACTACCGTACCTTCAAGCCGGAGCGCGACGGTCTGTTCTGCGCCAAGATCTTTGGCCCGGTCAAGGACTACGAGTGCCTGTGCGGAAAGTACAAGCGTCTCAAGCATCGCGGCGTGATCTGCGAGAAGTGCGGCGTGGAAGTCGCCCTGGCCAAGGTGCGCCGCGAGCGCATGGGCCACATCGAGTTGGCTTCGCCCGTTGCCCACATCTGGTTCCTGAAGTCGCTGCCGTCCCGTATCGGCCTGCTGCTGGACATGACCCTGCGTGACATCGAGCGCGTGCTCTATTTCGAGAGCTACGTGGTGATCGATCCGGGCATGACCACCCTCGAGAAGTATCAGCTGCTCAACGACGAGCAGTACTTCGAGGCCCTGGAAGAATTCGGTGACGACTTCGACGCCCGCATGGGTGCGGAAGCCGTATTCCAGCTGCTCGGCGCCATTGATCTGGAGCACGAGATCGGCCGCCTGCGCGAAGAGATTCCGCAGACCAATTCCGAGACCAAGATCAAGAAGCTGTCCAAGCGCCTCAAGCTGATGGAAGCCTTCCAGGGCTCCGGCAACAAGCCGGAGTGGATGGTCATGACCGTGCTGCCCGTGCTGCCGCCGGATCTGCGTCCGCTGGTGCCGCTGGATGGCGGCCGCTTCGCGACCTCCGACCTGAACGACCTCTATCGTCGCGTCATCAACCGGAACAACCGCCTCAAGCGGCTGCTCGACCTCGCCGCGCCCGACATCATCGTGCGCAACGAGAAGCGCATGCTGCAGGAAGCCGTCGACGCCCTGCTGGATAACGGCCGTCGCGGTCGCGCCATCACTGGTTCCAACAAGCGCCCGCTGAAGTCCCTGGCCGACATGATCAAGGGCAAGCAGGGTCGTTTCCGTCAGAACCTGCTGGGCAAGCGCGTCGACTACTCCGGTCGTTCCGTGATCACCGTGGGCCCGACTCTGCGTCTGCACCAGTGCGGCCTGCCCAAGAAGATGGCTCTGGAGCTGTTCAAGCCCTTCATCTTCGGCAAGCTGGAAGCCCGTGGCATGGCGACCACCATCAAGGCCGCCAAGAAGATGGTCGAGCGCGAACTGCCCGAGGTCTGGGACGTTCTCGCCGAAGTCATTCGCGAACACCCCGTGCTGCTCAACCGCGCCCCGACCCTGCACCGTCTGGGTATCCAGGCGTTCGAGCCGGTCCTCATCGAAGGCAAGGCCATCCAGCTGCATCCGCTGGTCTGCGCCGCGTACAACGCCGACTTCGACGGTGACCAGATGGCAGTGCACGTGCCGCTGACGCTGGAAGCCCAGCTGGAAGCGCGCGCCCTGATGATGTCGACCAACAACATCCTGTCGCCCGCCAACGGCGAGCCGATCATCGTGCCGTCGCAGGACGTGGTTCTGGGTCTGTACTACATGACCCGCGAAGCCATCAACGCCAAGGGCGAGGGCCGCGTGTTCGCCGACCTGCAGGAAGTCGATCGCGTCTTCCGTGCCGGCGAAGCCGCACTGCACGCCAAGGTCAAGGTGCGCATCAACGAGACCATCCGTCACAAGGACGGCAGCCTGACCAAGAACACCCGCATCGTCGACACCACCGTCGGCCGTGCGCTGCTGTTCCAGGTCGTGCCCGCCGGTCTGCCGTACGACGTGGTCAACCAGTCGATGAAGAAGAAGGCCATCTCCAAGCTGATCAACCACTGCTACCGCGTGGTGGGTCTGAAGGACACCGTCATCTTCGCCGACCAGCTGATGTACACCGGTTTCGCCTATTCGACCCTGTCTGGCGTCTCCATCGGCGTTAATGACTTCGTCATTCCGGACGAGAAGGCTCGCATCATCGATGCCGCCACCGCCGAAGTGAAGGAGATCGAGAGCCAGTACGCCTCCGGCCTGGTGACCCAGGGCGAGAAGTACAACAAGGTGATCGACCTCTGGTCGAAGGCCAACGACGAAGTGTCCAAGGCGATGATGACCAACCTCTCGAAAGAGAAGGTCATCGACCGTGAGGGCAAGGAAGTCGACCAGGAGTCCTTCAACTCCATGTACATGATGGCCGATTCCGGCGCCCGGGGTTCCGCGGCCCAGATTCGTCAGCTCGCCGGCATGCGTGGCCTGATGGCCAAGCCGGACGGCTCCATCATCGAAACGCCCATCACCGCCAACTTCCGTGAAGGCCTGAACGTACTCCAGTACTTCATCTCCACCCACGGCGCCCGTAAGGGTCTGGCGGATACCGCACTGAAGACCGCGAACTCCGGTTACCTGACCCGTCGTCTCGTCGACGTGGCCCAGGATCTGGTAGTGACCGAGGTCGATTGCGGTACCGAGCGTGGCCTGATCATGACTCCGCACATCGAAGGCGGTGACGTGGTCGAGCCCCTGGGTGAGCGCGTTCTGGGTCGAGTCATCGCCCGTGACGTGCCCAAGCCGGGTACCGAAGAGATCATCGTGCCTGCAGGCACCCTGGTCGACGAGCGCTGGGTCGAGTTCCTCGAGCTCAACAGCGTCGACGAAGTCGTGGTGCGTTCGCCGATCACCTGCGAAACCCGTCATGGCATCTGCGCCAAGTGCTACGGTCGCGATCTGGCTCGCGGTCACCAGGTCAACATCGGTGAAGCGGTCGGCGTCATCGCCGCCCAGTCCATCGGTGAGCCGGGTACCCAGCTGACCATGCGTACCTTCCACATCGGTGGTGCGGCCAGCCGGACCTCCGCGGCCGACAGCGTCCAGGTCAAGAACGGCGGTGCCATCCGCCTGCACAACCTGAAGCACGTCGAACGTGCCGATGGCGCCCTGGTTGCCGTATCCCGTTCCGGCGAGCTGGCTATTGCCGATGAATTCGGTCGTGAGCGCGAGCGCTACAAGCTGCCCTACGGTGCCGTGATTTCGGTCAAGGAAGGCGACAAGGTCGACGCTGGCGCTATCGTCGCCAAGTGGGACCCGCACACCCACCCCATCGTCACCGAGATGGACGGTACCGTGGCCTTCGTCGGTATGGAGGAGGGCATCACCATCAAGCGCCAGACCGACGAACTGACCGGTCTGACCAACATCGAGGTGCTCGACGCCAAGGATCGCCCGACTTCCGGCAAGGACATCCGTCCGGCGGTCAAGCTGATCGACGCCAATGGCAAGGACCTGCTGCTGCCGGGTACCGACGTACCGGCCCAGTACTTCCTGCCGCCGAACGCGCTGGTCAACCTGAGCGACGGTGCCAAGGTGCATGTGGGTGACGTCATCGCACGTATCCCCCAGGAAACCTCCAAGACCCGCGACATCACCGGTGGTCTGCCCCGCGTGGCCGACCTCTTCGAGGCGCGTCGTCCCAAGGAGCCGGCAATCCTGGCTGAGATCAGCGGTACCATCTCCTTCGGCAAGGAAACCAAGGGCAAGCGTCGCCTGGTCATTACTCCGACCGACGGCACCGATCCCTATGAGGAGCTGATTCCGAAGTGGCGCCACCTGAACGTCTTCGAAGGCGAACAGGTAAGCCGCGGCGAAGTCATCTCCGATGGTCCGAGCAACCCGCACGACATCCTGCGCCTGCTGGGTGTCAGCGCGCTGGCCAAGTACATCGTCAACGAGATCCAGGACGTGTACCGCCTGCAGGGCGTGAAGATCAACGACAAGCACATCGAGACCATCCTGCGGCAGATGCTGCGCAAGGTCGAGGTGAGCGATACCGGTGATTCGAGCTTCATCAAGGGCGACCAGGTCGAACTGACCCACGTCCTGGAAGAGAACGAGCAGCTGGTCGGCAACGATCGTTTCGTCGCCAAGTACGAGCGTGTTCTGCTGGGTATCACCAAGGCCTCGCTGTCCACCGAGTCCTTCATCTCGGCTGCTTCGTTCCAGGAGACCACCCGTGTCCTGACCGAGGCTGCCGTGACTGGCAAGCGCGACTTCCTGCGCGGCCTGAAGGAAAACGTGGTGGTGGGTCGTCTGATCCCGGCCGGTACCGGTCTGGCCTACCACAGCGAGCGCAAGCGTCAGCGCGAACTCGGCAAGCCGCAGCGCGTGAGCGCCAGCGAGGCCGAGGCCGCTCTGACCGAAGCGCTGAACTCTAGCGCCAGCTGAGTTCGGTAGCAGGTCTCGCTTGACAAAGCCCCCGGCGCCCTAGGCGTCCGGGGGCTTTGTCTTGACTGGAGCGCCTAAGCTCTTTAGACTTTCGTTCCCCGAAAATGGGCAGGACTAACGTTCTGTCATTTCGTTTATGTCGCAAGACAATCAGTGGAGCTATAGATGGCAACTATCAACCAGCTGGTGCGTAGTGCACGCAAGCGTCTCGTCGAGAAATCCGACGTGCCTGCGCTGCAAAACTGCCCGCAACGTCGTGGCGTGTGCACTCGCGTGTACACCACCACTCCCAAGAAGCCCAACTCCGCACTGCGGAAGGTCTGCCGTGTGCGTCTGACCAACGGCTTCGAAGTCACCTCCTACATCGGTGGTGAAGGTCACAATCTGCAGGAACACAGCGTCGTGCTGATCCGCGGTGGCCGGGTCAAGGATCTGCCGGGTGTGCGTTATCACACCGTGCGCGGCTCGCTGGACACCACCGGTGTGAAGGACCGCAAGCAGGGCCGTTCCAAGTACGGCACCAAGCGTCCGAAGTAATCACCTTTCTTTTTGTTCGAGTCGATAAGAGTAAGGTCGGGCAGCGTGTCCCGAGCTAACCTGAAGACCGTTTTGAGGGCTTATCAATGCCAAGACGTCGTGTAGCGGCCAAGCGCGAAATACTTGACGATCCGAAATACGGAAGCCAGATCCTGGCCAAGTTCATGAACCACGTGATGGAGAGCGGCAAGAAAGCCGTTGCCGAGCGTATCGTTTATGGTGCTTTGGACAAGGTCAAAGAGCGTTCCAAGAATGCCGAACCCCTGGAAGTTTTCGAAAAAGCGCTCGACGCCATCGCTCCGCTGGTCGAAGTGAAGTCCCGCCGTGTCGGCGGTGCTACCTACCAGGTGCCGGTTGAGGTTCGTCCTTCCCGTCGTAATGCCCTGGCCATGCGCTGGCTGGTGGACTCCGCGCGCAAGCGCGGCGAAAAGTCCATGGCTCTGCGCCTGGCGGGTGAACTCATGGACGCTTTTGAAGGCAAGGGTGCCGCAGTCAAGAAGCGCGAAGACGTGCATCGCATGGCAGAAGCCAACAAGGCCTTCTCGCACTACCGCTTCTAAGCCTAGCGCTTCCAATCAAGCGAGGACCTTATGGCTCGTACAACCGCTATTAACCGCTACCGGAACATCGGTATCTGCGCCCACGTGGACGCAGGTAAGACGACTACTACCGAGCGGATTCTGTTCTACACCGGCGTGAACCACAAAATGGGTGAGGTTCATGACGGCGCTGCGACCATGGACTGGATGGTGCAGGAGCAGGAGCGTGGTATCACCATCACCTCCGCTGCCACCACCGCGTTCTGGTCCGGTTCGACCAAGCAGTACGACAAGTACCGCGTGAACATCATCGATACCCCCGGCCACGTGGACTTCACCATTGAGGTGGAGCGTTCCCTGCGCGTGCTGGATGGTGCGGTAGTGGTGTTCTGCGGCACCTCCGGTGTCGAGCCTCAGTCCGAAACCGTATGGCGTCAGGCCAACAAGTACGGCGTACCGCGTATCGTCTACGTCAACAAGATGGACCGTGCCGGTGCCAATTTCCTGCGCGTTGTCGAGCAGATCAAGAAGCGCCTGGGCCACACTCCGGTCCCGGTTCAGCTGGCCATCGGCTCGGAAGACAACTTCCAGGGTCAGATCGACTTGCTGAAGATGAAGGCCATCTTCTGGAACGACGACGATCAGGGCATGACCTACCGCGAAGAAGACATTCCTGCGGACATGCTGGCTGACGCCGAGCAGTGGCGCTCCAACATGGTCGAGGCTGCGGCCGAAGCCAACGAAGAGCTGATGAACAAGTACCTGGAAGGCGGCGAGCTGTCGATCGACGAGATCAAGGCCGGCCTGCGTCAGCGTACCATCGCCTGCGAAATCGTCCCGGCCGTCTGCGGTTCGTCCTTCAAGAACAAGGGTGTGCCCCTGGTTCTGGACGCTGTGATCGACTTCCTGCCGGCGCCCATCGAGATTCCCGCGATCAAGGGTACCAACCCGGACAACGAGGAAATCGCCGACGAGCGTCATGCAGACGACAATGAGCCCTTCTCAGCTCTGGCGTTCAAGATCGCGACCGACCCCTTCGTCGGTACCCTGACCTTCGCTCGCGTTTACTCGGGCGTCCTGAGCTCCGGTGACTCCGTCATCAACTCGGTGAAAGGCAAGAAAGAACGCGTCGGCCGTATGGTGCAGATGCACGCCAACACCCGTGAAGAGATCAAGGAAGTTCGTGCTGGCGACATCGCCGCCCTGATCGGCATGAAGGACGTCACCACCGGTGACACCCTGTGCTCGATCGAGAAGCCGATCATCCTCGAGCGCATGGACTTCCCGGAGCCGGTGATTTCGGTCGCCGTCGAGCCGAAGACCAAGGCCGACCAGGAAAAGATGGGTATCGCTCTGGGCAAGCTGGCTCAGGAAGATCCCTCGTTCCGCGTCAAGACCGACGAAGAGTCCGGTCAGACCATCATCTCCGGCATGGGCGAGCTGCACCTGGACATCCTGGTGGACCGCATGAAGCGCGAATTCGGCGTGGAAGCGAACATCGGTAAGCCTCAGGTCGCCTACCGCGAAACCATCCGCAACACCTGCGAGATCGAAGGCAAGTTCGTCCGCCAGTCGGGTGGTCGTGGTCAGTTCGGTCATTGCTGGATCCGCTTCGCACCGGCTGACGAAGGTCAGGAAGGTCTGGAGTTCGTGAGCGAAGTCGTGGGCGGTGTGATTCCGAAGGAATACATCCCGGCGATCCAGAAGGGCATCGAAGAGCAGATGAAGAACGGTATCGTTGCCGGCTATCCGCTGCTCGGTCTGAAGGCCGCTGTGTTCGATGGTTCCTACCATGACGTCGACTCCAACGAGATGGCGTTCAAGATCGCTGCCTCCATGGCGACCAAGCAGCTCACCCAGAAGGGTGGTGCCGTGCTGCTCGAGCCGATCATGAAGGTCGAGGTCGTGACCCCGGAAGACTACATGGGCGACGTCATGGGCGACCTGAACCGTCGTCGTGGCCTGATCCAGGGTATGGAAGACACCGTGACCGGCAAGGTCATCCGTGCCGAGGTTCCGCTGGGCGAGATGTTTGGCTACGCTACGGATGTCCGCTCCATGTCTCAGGGTCGCGCAAGCTACTCCATGGAGTTCTCCAAGTACTCCGAAGCTCCGTCGAACATCGCCGAAGCCATCATCAAGAAACAAGCTTAATCAGCGCTTTGACTAGAGGTTTTATCTCGTGGCTAAAGAAAAATTCGAACGTAACAAACCGCACCTGAACGTGGGCACCATCGGTCACGTTGACCATGGCAAGACCACTCTGACCGCAGCGCTGACCAAAGTCTGTGCCGACACCTGGGGCGGTTCCGCTCGTGGTTTCGACCAGATCGACAACGCGCCGGAAGAAAAGGCTCGCGGTATCACCATCAACACTTCCCACGTTGAGTACGATTCGGCGACCCGTCACTACGCGCACGTCGATTGCCCCGGCCACGCCGACTACGTGAAGAACATGATCACCGGTGCTGCCCAGATGGACGGCGCGATCCTGGTTTGCTCGGCTGCTGACGGCCCCATGCCGCAGACCCGCGAGCACATCCTGCTGTCCCGTCAGGTAGGCGTTCCCTACATCGTCGTGTTCCTGAACAAGGCCGACATGGTTGACGACGCCGAGCTGCTGGAACTGGTCGAAATGGAAGTTCGCGATCTGCTGAACACCTACGACTTCCCGGGCGACGACACTCCGATCGTGATCGGCTCCGCGCTGATGGCCCTGAACGGCCAGGATGACAACGAGATGGGCGTTTCTGCCGTGCGCAAGCTGGTCGAGACCCTGGACTCCTACATCCCCGAGCCCGAGCGCGCCATCGACAAGCCGTTCCTGATGCCGATCGAAGACGTGTTCTCGATCTCCGGTCGTGGCACCGTGGTAACCGGTCGTGTCGAGCGTGGCATCGTCAAGGTCCAGGAAGAAGTCGAGATCGTGGGCATCAAGGCCACCGTCAAGACCACCTGCACCGGCGTTGAAATGTTCCGCAAGCTGCTGGACGAAGGTCGTGCCGGTGAGAACGTCGGCGTCCTGCTGCGTGGCACCAAGCGTGAAGACGTCGAGCGTGGCCAGGTTCTGGCCAAGCCGGGCACCATCAAGCCGCACACCAAGTTCGAGTGCGAAGTGTACGTGCTGTCCAAGGAAGAAGGCGGTCGTCACACCCCGTTCTTCAAGGGCTACCGTCCGCAGTTCTACTTCCGTACCACTGACGTGACCGGTAACTGCGAACTGCCGGAAGGCGTCGAGATGGTGATGCCGGGCGACAACATCAAGATGGTTGTCACCCTGATCGCTCCGATCGCGATGGAAGACGGTCTGCGTTTCGCCATCCGTGAAGGCGGTCGTACCGTCGGCGCCGGCGTGGTTGCCAAGATCATCGAGTAATCGATTGATCTGAAACGAAAAAAGGCCCTTCGGGGCCTTTTTTCTTGCCTCATGAAATTGACAGATGGCAAAAGAGGCGTTCTTGACAGCGGTCGGCGACATCCTTAGAATTGCGCCTCCTTTAATCGGGCACCTTTTTGCCCGAGGGGAAAGCTTGGAGTCTGAGGTCAAATGCAAAATCAACAAATCCGTATTCGGTTGAAGGCTTTTGATCATCGCCTGATCGATCAATCCACCCAGGAAATCGTGGAAACCGCGAAACGTACTGGTGCTCAGGTGCGTGGTCCGATTCCTCTGCCTACCCGCAAGGAACGTTACACAGTGCTGATTTCTCCGCACGTCAACAAGGACGCTCGTGACCAGTACGAAATCCGTACCCACAAGCGTGTGCTCGACATCGTTCAGCCCACCGACAAGACCGTCGATGCGCTGATGAAGCTCGATCTCGCCGCTGGCGTTGAAGTGCAAATCAGCCTCGGCTGAGACCGTCAAGGTTTCAGTCGTGTAACGCTCTGAAATGGGCGGCCATAGCGGGTGAAAGCCCCGTACACTCAAGAGGTTCTCAACATGACGATTGGTTTAGTCGGTCGTAAATGCGGTATGACCCGCGTTTTCACCGAAGAAGGCGTTTCCGTTCCGGTTACGGTCATTGAGATCGAGCCGAATCGTGTAACCCAATTCAAAAGCGAAGAAACCGATGGCTACCGTGCCATTCAGGTGACCGTGGGCGAGCGTCGTGCTTCCCGCGTGACCAAGGCGCAAGCCGGTCACTTCGCCAAGGCCAGCGTTGCTGCTGGTCGTAGCGTCCTCGAATTCCGCCTGGAAGACGGTGAGTACAAGGCTGGTGACGAAGTCACCGTAGCCCTGTTCGAAGCCGGTCAGATGGTTGATGTCACTGGTCAGTCCAAAGGTAAGGGCTACGCCGGTACCATCAAGCGCTGGAACTTCCGTGGTCAGGACAACACCCACGGTAACTCCGTTTCCCACCGTGCACCTGGTTCCATCGGCCAGTGCCAGACTCCTGGTCGAGTGTTCAAGGGCAAGAAAATGTCCGGTCACCTGGGTGCGGAGCGTGTAACCGTTCAGTCGCTGGAAGTCGTGCGTGTAGACGCCGAGCGCAACCTGCTGCTGGTCAAGGGTGCCGTCCCCGGCGCGCCGGGTGGTGACGTGATCGTACGTCCTGCCGTCAAGGCCCGTGGTTGAGAGGAGAGAGAACATGCAACTCAATGTGAATGGCTCTCAAGCTATCGAAGTCTCCGAGCACACCTTCGGCGGTGAATTCAACGAGACCCTGGTTCACCAGGCAGTCGTGGCCTACATGGCTGGCGGTCGTCAGGGCACCCGTGCCCAGAAGACCCGTTCCGAAGTCAGCGGTGGCGGCAAGAAGCCCTGGCGTCAGAAGGGCAGCGGTCGTGCCCGTGCCGGTACCATCCGCAGCCCCATCTGGCGCTCCGGTGGCGTGGCTTTCGCAGCCAAGCCCCAGGACCACAGCCAGAAGCTGAACAAGAAGATGTACCGCGCTGCCCTGCGCTCCATCCTCGCCGAGCTGGTCCGTCTGGATCGTCTGGTCGTGGTTGACGATTTTGCCGTCGACGCACCCAAGACCAAGACCCTGGTCAGCAAGCTGGACGGCCTGGGCCTGAGCGACGTGCTGATCGTGACCGATGCTGTCGACCAGAACCTGTATCTGGCCGCCCGCAACCTGCCTTTCGTCGACGTGCGTGATGTCCAGGGTTCCGACCCGGTCAGCCTGATCGCCTACGACAAGGTGCTGGTCACTGTGTCCGCCGTGAAGAAATTCGAGGAGCTGCTGGCATGAACCAGGAACGCGTATTCAAAGTGCTGCTTGGCCCGCACATCTCCGAGAAGGCCACCATGCTGGCGGACAGCCAGAAGCAGTTCGTATTCAAGGTTGCCACCGATGCAACCAAGCTGGAAATCAAGAAGGCCGTCGAGCAGCTGTTCGAGGTCAAGGTTCGCAGCGTCAGCACCCTGAACGTTCAGGGCAAGACCAAGCGCACCGCTCGTGGTCTGGGCAAGCGTAACGACTGGAAAAAAGCGTACATCGCGCTCCAGCCGGGCCAGGATCTCGACTTTTCCAGCAGCGCCGAGTAATCAGGGGGCATCATGGCAATCGTAAAATGCAAGCCGACCTCCGCTGGCCGCCGCTTTGTGGTCAAGGTGGTCAACTCTGATCTGCACAAAGGCGCGCCTTACGCTCCTTTGCTGGAGAAGAAGAGCAAGTCCGGCGGCCGTAACAACAATGGTCGTATCACCACTCGCCACATTGGCGGTGGTCACAAGCAGCACTACCGTCTGGTCGATTTCCGTCGCAACAAGGATGGCATCCCTGCCGTCGTTGAGCGTATCGAATACGATCCAAACCGTACCGCTCACATCGCTCTGCTGAAGTACGCCGACGGCGAGCGTCGCTACATCATCGCCCCCAAGGGCGTTGCTGCTGGCGATCAGCTCATGTCCGGCGCTGGCGCGCCCATCAAGGCTGGCAACAACCTGCCGCTGCGTAACGTGCCGGTCGGTAGCACCGTCCACGGTATCGAGCTGAAGCCCGGTAAAGGCGCTCAGATCGCTCGTTCCGCTGGTACCTCCGCTCAGCTGGTTGCCCGCGAAGGCGCCTACGTCACCGTGCGTCTGCGCAGCGGTGAAATGCGCAAGGTGCTGTCGGAGTGCCGTGCCACCCTGGGCGAAGTGTCCAATGGTGAGCATAGCCTGCGTTCGCTGGGTAAGGCCGGTGCCACCCGCTGGCGCGGTGTTCGTCCGACCGTTCGTGGTGTTGCCATGAACCCGGTTGATCACCCGCATGGTGGTGGTGAGGGTCGTACTTCCGGTGGCCGTCATCCGGTTTCGCCATGGGGCGTCAAGACCAAGGGTCTCAAGACGCGCTCCAACAAGCGTACCGACAAGATGATTGTCCGTCGCGGCAAGTAATCAGTAGAGGATTCGACTGTGCCCCGTTCTCTGAAGAAAGGTCCTTTTATCGATCTTCACCTGTTGAAGAAGATCGAAGTCGCGGTGGAAAAGAACGACCGCAAGCCGATCAAGACTTGGTCGCGTCGTTCGATGATCCTGCCGCAAATGGTCGGTCTGACCATTGCTGTGCACAACGGTCGTCAACATGTCCCCGTTCTGGTGAACGAAGACATGGTAGGCCACAAACTCGGCGAGTTCGCTGCTACCCGCACCTATCGCGGTCATGCGGCTGACAAGAAAGCCAAGCGTTAAGGGGTAAGGAAGATGGAAGTAGCCGCTAAGCTGTCGGGCGCTCGTATCTCCGCCCAGAAAGCCCGCTTGGTCGCCGACCAGATCCGCGGGAAGAAGGTGGGCGAAGCGCTCAACCTGTTGACTTTCAGCAGCAAGAAAGCCGCTGAGATCATGAAGAAAGTGCTCGAGTCGGCCGTGGCCAACGCCGAGCACAATGAAGGCGCCGACGTGGATGACCTGAAGGTTTCCACTGTCTTCGTAAACGAAGGTCGTTCGCTCAAGCGCATCATGCCGCGTGCCAAAGGTCGTGCTGATCGCATCGTGAAGCGGTCTTGCCATATCACGGTCAAGGTTGCGGACAAGTAACGGAGTCGATCAGATGGGTCAGAAAGTACATCCCAATGGCATTCGCCTGGGTATCGTCAAGGAGCACACTTCGGTCTGGTACGCGGATAAGCGCACTTATGCGGATTATCTGCTGGCCGACCTGAAGGTTCGTGAGTACCTCCAGGACAAACTAAAAAGCGCGTCCGTAAGCCGTATCGATATTCATCGTCCGGCTCAAACCGCACGCATCACCATCCACACCGCCCGTCCCGGTATCGTGATCGGCAAGAAGGGTGAGGATGTTGAGAAGCTGCGTCAGGACCTGACCGCAAGAATGGGTGTGCCTGTGCACATCAACATCGAAGAGATCCGCAAGCCGGAGCTCGACGGTGCCCTGGTTGCGCAGAGTGTTGCGCAGCAGCTTGAGCGTCGTGTGATGTTCCGTCGCGCCATGAAGCGTGCCGTACAGAACGCGATCCGCATTGGTGCCAAAGGCATCAAGATTCAGGTGAGCGGTCGTTTGGGCGGTGCTGAAATCGCCCGTACCGAGTGGTATCGCGAAGGTCGTGTGCCCCTGCACACCCTGCGTGCCGATATCGACTACGCCACTGCGGAAGCTCACACCACCTACGGTGTGATCGGTGTGAAGGTCTGGATCTTCAAGGGTGAGGTCATTGGTGGCCGCCAGGAAGAGCTCAAGCCCATCGCCCCGGCTCCGCGCAAAAAAGCTGCTGCTAAGTAAGGAGTACGCAACATGCTGCAACCCAAGCGTACAAAATTCCGTAAGCAGATGACCGGCCACAACCGTGGTCTGGCTCATCGTGGTAGCAAGGTCAGCTTCGGCGAGTACGCGCTGAAGGCTGTCGGCCGTGGCCGTCTGACCGCTCGCCAGATCGAATCCGCGCGTCGTGCGCTGACCCGTCACGTGAAGCGTGGCGGCAAGATCTGGATCCGCGTCTTCCCTGACAAGCCTGTCACCAAGAAGCCTCTCGAAGTGCGGATGGGTAAAGGTAAGGGTAGTGTCGAGTACTGGGTAGCCCAGATCCAGCCGGGCAAGGTCCTGTACGAGATCGAGGGTGTTTCCGAGGATCTGGCTCGTCAGGCGTTCGCCCTGGCCGCTGCCAAGCTTCCGCTCGAAACCTCCTTTGTTAAGCGGACGGTGATGTGATGAAAGCGAAAGATTTGCGTGAGAAATCCGTAGAGGAGCTGAACGAGCAGCTTCTCAACCTGCTGCGTGACCAGTTCAATCTGCGTATGCAGAAGGCAACTGGCCAGTTGGGTCAGTCTCACATGCTCTCGCAAGTGAAGCGCGACATCGCTCGCGTCAAGACTGTGCTGAACCAGCAGGCAGGTAAGTGATCATGGCTGAAGCTGAAAAAACTGTCCGTACGCTGACCGGCCGAGTGGTCAGCGACAAGATGGACAAAACCGTCACCGTACTGATCGAGCGTCGCGTCAAGCACCCGATCTACGGCAAATACGTGAAGCGTTCCACCAAGCTGCACGCTCACGACGAAACCAATCAGTGCCGCATTGGTGACCTGGTCACCATTCGCGAAACCCGCCCGCTGGCCAAGACCAAGGCGTGGACCCTGGTTGACGTCGTCGAGCGCGCCGTTCAGGTATAAGGGTAGAGAGCCATGATCCAGACTCAATCCATGCTTGACGTCGCCGACAACAGCGGCGCTCGTCGCGTGATGTGCATCAAGGTGCTCGGCGGTTCCCACCGCCGTTACGCCGGCATCGGCGACATCATCAAAGTCACCGTCAAGGAAGCAATTCCGCGCGGCAAGGTGAAGAAAGGTCAGGTGATGACTGCTGTCGTCGTGCGTACCAAGCACGGCGTCCGTCGCACCGACGGTTCCATCATCCGCTTCGACGGCAACGCCGCGGTTCTGCTGAACAACAAGCAAGAGCCGATTGGCACCCGTATCTTTGGGCCGGTGACCCGTGAACTTCGCTCCGAGAAGTTCATGAAGATCGTCTCCCTTGCCCCCGAAGTGCTGTAAGGAGTAGCCGACATGCAAAAGATTCGTCGTGAAGACGAGGTAATCGTCATTGCCGGCAAGGACAAGGGCAAACGTGGCAAGGTGCTGAAGGTGCTCGCCGATGACCGTCTGGTCGTTGGTGGGGTCAACCTGGTCAAGCGCCACACCAAGCCCAACCCCATGCTGGGCGTTCAGGGTGGCATCGTAGAGAAAGAAGCTCCTCTGCATGTCTCCAACGTTGCCATTTTCAACTCCGAGACCAACAAGGCTGACCGCGTTGGTTTCAAAGTCGAAGACGGCAAGAAGATTCGTATCTTCAAGTCGACCCAAAAAGCGGTCCAGGCCTGAAGCTGCTAGGTAGATCACCATGGCTCGATTGAAAGAGATTTATCGGAAGGAAATCGCGCCCAAGCTGAAAGAGCAGCTTCAGCTGGGTAACGTGATGGAAGTTCCGCGTATCACCAAGATCACCTTGAACATGGGTCTGGGCGAAGCGGTCGGTGACAAGAAGATCATCGACAACGCTGTAGCTGACCTGGAAAAGATCGCTGGTCAAAAGCCGGTCGTGACTTATGCCCGCAACTCCATTGCTGGCTTCAAGATTCGCGAAGGCTGGCCGATCGGCGTCAAGGTGACCCTGCGTAGCGATCGCATGTACGAATTCCTGGATCGTCTGCTGTCCATCTCCCTGCCGCGCGTGCGTGACTTCCGCGGCCTGAATGCCAAGTCCTTCGATGGTCGTGGCAACTACAGCATGGGCGTGAAAGAGCAGATCATCTTCCCGGAAATCGATTACGACAAGATCGATGCGCTGCGTGGTATGGACATCACCCTGACCACCACCGCTCGTACCGACGAGGAAGGCCGTGCGCTGCTGCGCGCGTTCAACTTCCCGTTCCGTAACTGATTGAGGTCTTCAGATGGCTAAGCAAAGCATGATTAACCGCGAGCTGAAGCGTCAGCAGACGGTTGCCAAGTACGCCAAGAAGCGCGCCGAGCTGAAGGCGACCATCGGTAATGTCAACGCCTCCCCCGAGGATCGTTGGAATGCCCAGGTCGCCCTGCAAAAGCAGCCCCGTGACGCCAGCGCTAGCCGCATGCGTAACCGCTGCCGCCTGACCGGTCGTCCGCATGGCGTGTACCGCAAGTTCGGTCTGTCCCGCATCAAGCTGCGTGAAGCAGCCATGCGCGGTGACGTGCCCGGCCTGGTGAAGGCCAGCTGGTAACAGCTAGCGCCTTTCATCGCGGTAATTGAATCAAGCCCCTTTTGGGGCTTGATTCGTTTCAGGCCGATCTCTAGAATGCTCGGCTCGCCCGAATCGGCCTATTGCCGAGGGGCGATTTTGAGAGCCGGTAGGCTCAATTTCTGTATTAGGAGCTAATAGCCCATGAGTATGCAGGACCCGTTAGCAGACATGCTAACTCGTATCCGTAATGCCCAGATGGCTGAAAAGGCCGTTGTGAGCATGCCTTCTTCCAAGCTGAAGGCTGCCGTTGCCAAAGTCCTCAAGGACGAAGGTTACATCGCGGATTTTCAGGTCAGCGCGGAATCCAAGCCGTCGCTGTCCATCGAGCTGAAGTACTTCGAAGGCAAGCCTGTCATCGAAGAACTGAAGCGTAGCAGCCGTCCCGGTCTGCGCCAGTACAAAGCCGTTGACCAGCTGCCGAAAGTGCGTGGTGGTCTGGGCGTGTCGATCGTTTCCACCAACAAAGGTGTGATGACTGATCGCGCAGCCCGTGCTGCTGGTGTTGGCGGCGAAGTGCTCTGCACAGTCTTCTAAGGGGAATCAGCATGTCTCGCGTTGCTAAAAACCCTGTAAGACTGCCTGCAGGCGTCGAAGTTAATCTGGCCGGTCAGGCTCTTTCGATCAAGGGTGCCAAGGGCGCTCTGGAACTGAAGGTCCATCCTTCCGTTGAAGTCACCCAAGAGTCCGGTGAGCTGCGTTTCGCTGCTCGCAATGGTGATCAGCAGACCCGTGCGATGGCCGGCACTACCCGTGCCCTGGTCAACAACATGGTAGTCGGCGTCAGCCAGGGCTTCGAGCGCAAGCTGCAACTGGTCGGTGTGGGCTACAAGGCCCAGGCCAAAGGTCAGGTGCTGAACCTCGCTCTGGGCTTCTCTCACCCCGTGGACTACGACCTGCCGCAAGGCATCACCGCAGAAACCCCCAACCAGACCGAAATCCTGATCAAGGGTATCGACAAGCAGCTGGTCGGCCAGGTCGCGGCTGAGATTCGTGGTTTCCGTCCGCCAGAGCCTTACAAGGGCAAGGGTGTACGGTATGCCGACGAAGTCGTCCACCGTAAAGAAGCCAAGAAAAAGTAGGGCATAGCAAATGACCGTCAAGAAAGAAACCCGACTGCGTCGCGCTCGCAAGGCTCGCCTGAAGATGCGCGAACTGGAAGTGGTCCGTCTGTGCGTGTACCGCTCTTCCCAGCACATCTATGCCCAGGTCATCGCGGCCGACGGCGGCAAGGTCCTGGCCAGTGCTTCTACGCTGGACAAAGAACTGCGCGAGAGCGCTACCAGCAACGTCGAGGCGGCCAAGAAAGTTGGTCTGCTGGTCGCCGAGCGTGCCAAGGCCGCTGGCGTTACCCAGGTGGCCTTTGACCGTTCTGGCTTCAAGTACCATGGTCGCGTCAAGGCGCTGGCCGACGCTGCTCGTGAAGGCGGGCTGGAGTTCTAAGTCATGTCAAATAACGATCAAAAGCGCGACGAAGGCTACATCGAGAAGCTGGTTCAAGTTAACCGCGTAGCCAAAACCGTGAAAGGCGGCCGTATCTTCGCCTTCACCGCTCTGACCGTGGTTGGCGATGGCAAAGGCCGCGTTGGCTTCGGCCGTGGCAAGGCGCGTGAAGTGCCTGCCGCTATCCAGAAGGCTATGGAAGCTGCTCGCCGCAACATGATCCAGGTGGATCTGAACGGCACCACTCTGCAGTACCCGGTCAAGGCTGCCCATGGCGCCTCCAAGGTGTACATGCAGCCCGCTTCCGACGGTACCGGCATCATCGCTGGCGGTGCCATGCGCGCCGTGCTGGAAGTGGCCGGTGTGCAGAACGTCCTGGCCAAGTGCTACGGCTCCACCAACCCGGTAAACGTGGTGTATGCGACCTTTGAAGGTCTCAAGCACATGCAGGCGCCGGAAGCTGTTGCTGCCAAGCGTGGCAAGAGCGTCGAGGAGATCCTCTGATCATGGCTAATGCAACCGTAAAGGTCACGCTGATCAAGAGCGTCCATGGCCGTCTGGCCAATCACAAGGCTTGCGTCAAGGGTCTCGGCCTGCGTCGCATCAATCATACCGTCGAAGTTCAGGACACCCCTGAGAATCGCGGCATGATTAACAAGGCCTACTACCTTCTGCGTGTGGAGGGTTAAGTCATGAAATTGAACGATCTGCGTTCCGCTCCCGGCGCTCGCCGCGAGAAGCTGCGTCCCGGTCGTGGTATCGGTAGCGGCCTGGGCAAGACCGGTGGCCGCGGCCACAAGGGTCTGACCTCCCGCTCCGGTGGCAAGGTTGCCCCCGGTTTCGAGGGTGGCCAGCAGCCGCTGCACCGTCGTCTGCCGAAGTTCGGCTTCGTATCGCTGAAAGCCCTGGATCGCGCCGAGGTTCGTACCTCCGAGCTGGCCAAGGTCGATGTCGATGTGGTCGATCTGCAGGCGCTGAAAGACGCCAACGTGATCAGCCGCGACATCAAGCGTGTCAAGGTTGTGCTGTCCGGCGACGTCACTCGTGCCGTCACCCTGAAGGGCATTGGTGCCACCAAGGGCGCACGTGCAGCCATCGAAGCAGCTGGCGGCAAGATCGAGGAATAAATGGCTAAGCAAGGTGCTCTCTCTGCGCTCAGCAAGACCGGTGGTATGTCCGAGCTGTGGACCCGCCTCCGATTCCTGTTCCTGGCGATCATCGTCTACAGGATCGGTGCGCACATCCCTGTTCCGGGTATCAATCCCGATCAGCTGGCCGCACTGTTCAGGCAGAACGAGGGGACCATTCTTAGCCTCTTCAACATGTTCTCCGGTGGTGCGCTGGAGCGGATGAGCATCTTTGCACTGGGGATCATGCCGTACATCTCGGCATCGATCATCATGCAGCTGCTTACCGCGATCAGCCCACAGCTGGAGCAATTGAAGAAAGAGGGTGAGTCTGGTCGTCGCAAGATCAGCCAGTACACCCGTTACGGCACGCTGGTTCTGGCGCTCGTTCAGGCCACCGGGATGTCGGTAGGACTCGCCAGTCAGGGCGTCGCGTTCAGCGTGGGCTTCAGCTTCTATTTCGTTGCTGTCACCACCTTTGTCGCCGGCGCTCTGTTCATGATGTGGCTGGGTGAGCAGATCACCGAGCGCGGTATCGGCAATGGCATCTCGATGCTGATCTTCGCCGGCATCGTCGCGGGCTTGCCTCGCGCCATCGGTCAGTCCTTCGAGTCGGCACGGCAGGGCGATATCAACATCTTCGCACTGATCATGGTCGGTGTGGTGGCGGTCGCCATCATTGCCTTCGTGGTGTTCATCGAGCGTGGGCAGCGTCGTATCGCCGTGCACTACGCCAAGCGTCAGCAGGGCCGCAAGGTCTTCGCTGCGCAGAACAGCCATCTGCCGCTCAAGGTGAACATGGCCGGTGTCATTCCGGCGATCTTCGCCAGCAGCATCCTGCTGTTCCCGGCGTCGCTCGGTTCGTGGTTCGGTCAGTCCGAAGGGCTCGGCTGGTTGCAGGACGTGGCTCAGGCCATCGCTCCCGGTCAGCCGCTGAACATCTTGCTGTTTAGTGCAGGGATCATTTTCTTCTGCTTCTTCTATACGGCGCTGATGTTTAACCCGAAAGACGTGGCTGAGAACCTGAAGAAATCCGGCGCGTTCATTCCGGGTATCCGTCCTGGTGAGCAGTCCGCACGCTATATCGATGGCGTGCTGACCCGTCTGACCATGTTCGGTGCCCTGTACATGACGGCGGTGTGCTTGTTGCCCCAGTTCCTGGTGGTCGCGGCGAACGTGCCGTTCTATCTCGGCGGGACCTCGTTGCTGATCGTGGTGGTAGTGGTCATGGACTTCATGTCTCAGGTCCAATCCCATCTCGTATCTCATCAATACGAGTCCCTGATGAAGAAAGCCAACCTGAAGGGATACGGCAGCGGCATGATGCGCTGATCCGTTACCCGTAAGGTTAGAGGAGTTGTCATGAAAGTTCGTGCATCGGTCAAGAAGCTGTGCCGTAACTGCAAGATCATTCGTCGCGAAGGCGTCGTACGCGTGATCTGCAGCGCTGAACCGCGTCACAAGCAGCGCCAAGGCTGAGTGTGAACCACGCGTCTAACCCGGCAGCTAGTGTGCTGCCGGGTTGATCATTTGTTCCTACAGCGTTAATATCGCGCGCCCTTTTCTTGGCTTCCGGGGCGTCGGTAGCTGTCAATTGGAGTTTTTCTGAATGGCCCGTATTGCAGGCGTCAACATTCCAGATAACAAACATACTGTTATCTCGCTGACCTACATCTATGGTGTCGGTCGCACCACCTCTCAGAAGATCTGCGCGGCCACCGGCATCGAGCCGACCGTCAAGATCAAAGAACTGAGCGACGAGCAGGTCGATCAGCTGCGTAACGAGGTCGCCAAAATCCTCACCGAGGGTGACCTGCGCCGCGAAATCAACATGAACATCAAGCGCCTGATGGATCTGGGTTGCTACCGCGGTCTGCGTCACCGCCGTGGTCTGCCGGTCCGTGGTCAGCGTACCAAGACCAATGCCCGTACCCGTAAGGGCCCGCGCAAGCCGATCCGCAAGTAATCGCATCCGCGAATCGACAGGAATCTAGTCATGGCAAAACCTGCTGCTCGTCCTCGTAAGAAAGTCAAAAAGACAGTGGTTGATGGCATCGCCCATATCCACGCGTCTTTCAACAACACCATCGTGACCATCACCGATCGTCAGGGCAATGCGTTGTCCTGGGCGACCTCCGGTGGCTCCGGCTTCCGTGGCTCCCGTAAGAGCACCCCGTTCGCTGCGCAGATCGCTGCCGAACGTGCCGGCCAAGCCGCTCTGGAATATGGTCTGAAGAATCTGGACGTGAACGTCAAAGGTCCCGGCCCCGGCCGTGAGTCCGCTGTTCGCGCCCTGAATGCCTGTGGTTACAAGATCGCCAGCATCACCGACGTGACGCCTATCCCGCATAACGGGTGCCGTCCGCCGAAGAAGCGTCGCGTGTAATAGGAGACAGTGAGAAATGGCTCGTTACATTGGTCCCAAGTGCAAACTGTCCCGCCGCGAAGGCACTGACCTCTTCCTGAAGAGCGGCGCTCGTGCCCTCGACTCGAAGTGCAAGCTGGAAACCGTTCCTGGCCAGCATGGTCAGCGTCGCGGTCGTCTGTCCGATTACGGTCTGCAGCTGCGTGAAAAGCAGAAAGTTCGCCGTATGTATGGCGTGCTCGAGCGTCAGTTCGCCGGTTACTACCAGGAAGCTGCCCGTCGCAAGGGTGCTACCGGTGAGAACCTGCTGCAGCTGCTCGAATGCCGTCTGGACAACGTGGTGTATCGCATGGGCTTTGGTGCCACTCGCGCTGAATCGCGCCAGCTGGTCTCCCACAAGTCGATCACCGTCAACGGTCAGACCGTTAACATTCCCTCCTATCAGGTCAAGGTCGGCGACGTCGTCGCGGTCCGTGAAAAGGCCAAAAACCAGCTGCGTATCGCTCAAGCTCTCGAGCTGTGCGGCCAGCGTGGCCGGGTTGAGTGGGTCGAAGTGAGCACCGAGAAAAAGGAAGGCACCTTCAAAAACGTGCCGGCCCGTGGTGATCTCTCCGCCGACATCAACGAAAACCTGATTGTCGAGCTCTACTCCAAGTAAGGGCTAGAAAGTAGGTGCATCCATGCAGAGTTCGGTAAATGAGTTCCTGACCCCCCGCCATATCGATGTGCAGGCGGTTAGTCAGACCCGTGCCAAGATCACCCTCGAGCCTCTCGAGCGTGGTTTCGGCCATACCTTGGGCAACGCGCTGCGGCGTATCCTGTTGTCCTCCATGCCTGGCTGCGCGGTAGTCGAAGCAGAGATCGACGGTGTTCTGCACGAGTACAGCGCCATCGAAGGCGTGCAGGAAGACGTGATCGAGATCCTGCTCAACCTCAAGGGTCTGGCCATCAAGTTGCACGGCCGTGACGAAGTCACCCTGAGTCTGAGCAAGAAAGGTCAGGGGCCAGTTCTGGCCTCCGACATTCAGGTCGATCACGACGTCGAGATCGTCAACGGTGAGCACGTCATCGCCCACCTGGCGGACAACGGTTCGCTGAACATGAAGCTGAAAATCGCGCGCGGTCGTGGCTATGAGCCCGCCGATGCGCGTCAGAGCGAAGAAGACGAAACCCGCGCAATCGGTCGTCTCCAGCTCGATGCTACGTTCAGCCCGGTTCGTCGCGTGGCCTATGTGGTGGAAAACGCCCGGGTCGAACAGCGTACCAACCTGGACAAGCTCGTGCTTGACCTGGAAACCAACGGTACCCTGGATCCGGAAGAAGCCATCCGCCGTGCCGCCACCATCCTGCAGCAGCAGCTGGCAGCGTTTGTCGACCTCAAGGGCGACAGCGAGCCGGTCGTGGTCGAGCAGGAAGACGAAATCGATCCGATCCTGCTGCGTCCGGTGGACGATCTGGAACTGACCGTTCGTTCGGCCAACTGCCTCAAGGCGGAGAACATCTACTACATCGGTGACCTGATTCAGCGTACCGAAGTGGAGCTGCTCAAGACCCCGAACCTGGGCAAGAAGTCCCTGACCGAAATCAAGGACGTCCTGGCCTCCCGTGGTCTGTCGCTCGGTATGCGCCTGGACAACTGGCCCCCTGCAAGCCTTAAGAAGGACGACAAGGCTACTGCCTGATCGTCATTGTTCACCGAACGATAGTTTGGGAAGGAATTTCAATCATGCGTCATCGTAAAAGTGGTCGTCATCTGAGCCGCACGAGCGCACACCGCAAGGCCATGTTTCAGAACATGGCTGTGTCGCTGTTCGAGCACGAGCTGATCAAAACTACCCTGCCGAAAGCCAAGGAACTGCGCCGCGTTGCCGAGCCGCTGATCACCCTGGCCAAGGAAGACAGCGTCGCTAATCGTCGCCTGGCTTTCGACCGTACCCGTTCGAAAGCTGCCGTTGGCAAGCTGTTCAACGACCTGGGCAAGCGCTACGCCAACCGTCCAGGTGGCTACCTGCGCATCCTGAAGTGCGGCTTCCGCGCTGGCGACAACGCGCCCATGGCGTACGTCGAGCTGATCGACCGCCCTGTTGGTGGTACTGTGGAACAAGCTGCTGAATAAGTAGCTGCCTTCCAGGAAAAGCCGGGCTCTTGCCCGGCTTTTTCATGTCCGGCATTTGGTTAGAGCAATACCAGAAATGGATTATTCTGGTTTTCTCTATCAGGGTACTAGGATCAATAAATTAGTCCTAAAGTATTGCCATGGCGATACTTCTCCCAAGCGATCAGCCAACGCGATCCAGAGGGAGAAAACCTGTGACTGATACCAAGATCCTCACCACCGCCAGCGGCATCCCGGTGGCCGATAATCAGAATTCCCGTACCGCCGGTCCCCGTGGCCCGCTGATGCTCGACGACTTCCATCTGGTCGAGAAGCTGGCGCATTTCAATCGGGAAGTCATTCCCGAGCGCCGGGTGCATGCCAAGGGGTCTGCTGCCTATGGCACCTTTACCGTCACCCAGGACATCACCCACCTGACCAGCGCCAAGTTGTTCGCCACCGTTGGCAAGGAGACCGAGACCATCCTGCGTTTTTCCACCGTGGGTGGCGAGCGCGGCTCGGCGGATACCGAGCGCGATCCGCGTGGCTTTGCCCTGAAGTTCTATACCGAGGAAGGTAACTGGGACATCGTCGGCAACAACACCCCGGTGTTCTTCATCCGTGATCCCCTCAAGTTTCCCGACTTCATCCATACCCAGAAACGCGATCCCTGGAGCAACCTGAAGAGCCCCCAGATGATGTGGGACTTCTGGTCGCTGTCGCCGGAGTCGTTGCATCAGGTGACCATCCTCTTCTCCGATCGCGGCATTCCGGATGGCTATCGCTTCATGCACGGCTTCGGTAGCCACACCTTCAGCCTGATCAACGCCCAGGGCGAGCGGCACTTCGTGAAGTTTCACTTCAAGAGCCAGCAGGGGATCAAGAACCTGGCGCCTGCCGAAGCGGCGCGCCTGGCGGGTACCGATCCGGACTACAGCCAGCGCGACCTGTTCCAGGCCATCGAGCGCGGTGAATTCCCGCGCTGGAAGATGTGCATCCAGGTGATGAGCGAACAGGAGGCAGCCGGTCGTGCCGAGAATCCCTTCGATGTGACCAAGGTCTGGTCGCAGCAGGAGTACCCGTTGCAGGAAGTGGGCGTGCTGGAGCTCAACCGCAATCCGCAGAACTACTTTGCCGAAGTGGAGCAGGCCTCCTTTGCACCGAGCAACGTGGTGCCGGGCATAGGCCTGTCGCCCGATCGCATGCTGCAGGGGCGGGTATTCGCCTACGCCGATGCCCAGCGGTATCGGGTGGGGACCAACTACCAGCAACTGCCGGTCAACGCCCCCCGTTGCCCCTATGCCAACAACCAGCGGGATGGTGCCATGCGCTTCGATGGCAATGGTGGTTCGCAGCCGAACTACGAGCCGAACAGCTATGGCCACACGCCCAAGCAGGCGCCGCAGTATCGAGAGCCCGCACTGAACTTCGCAGGTCCCGCCGATCGCTACGATCACCGGGTGGACGAGGACTACTACAGCCAGGCCGGTGCGCTGTTCCGCCTGATGAACGCGGACCAGCAGGCGCTACTGATCGGCAACATCGTCGGAGCCATGGGTTCGGTGACCCGTGATGTCCAGCTGCGGCAGATCGGTCACTTCCTCAAGGCTGACCCCGCCTATGGGATGGGTATCGCCAAGGGCCTGGGAATAGATCCCAGCGAAGTGGCCTGACACAGAGGAAAGGAAAAGCCCGGCGCATGCCGGGCTTTTTTCGTCCGTGAAAAAAATGCGGGAAAGGCTGTCTCGGACGCCGCTTGCGACGTCGCAGTGCTAAGGTTCGCATCAAGCGCGAAAACACGAGGCTCGCTCTCCCGTCATGACTGTGTTTGGAGTGTCTTTGCGCCAGCTATGGGCGCACGAAAAGGCCAGCTATGGCGTTCGCGTCTTTGTCGCCCTGAGCGGCGCCATGGCCGTCTGTTGGTCGCTCGGCGATTTGCGGGCGCTATCGCCAGTGTTCCTCGGCATTATCGCCAGTGCCCTGGCGGAAACCGACGACAGCTGGCTAGGTCGTCTCAAGTCGTTGGTGGTGACGCTGCTGTGCTTCGCGGTCGCTGCCTTCGCCGTTGAGCTGCTGTTTCCCTATCCATGGATTTTCGTGGCGGGCCTGGGCCTGGCCACCTTCAGCCTGACGATGCTGGGTGCTATCGGCGAGCGTTATGCCTCGGTGGCTCAGGCGACGGTGATCCTCTCCATCTATGCCATGATCGGCGTGGATCAGCGCCTCGGCGCCCAGGTACCGCTGTGGTACGAACCGGCGCACCTGCTGGCCGGCGCCCTGTGGTATGGCCTGCTCTCGGTGCTCTGGTGCGCGCTCTTCGCCCACCAACCGGTACGCCAGAATCTGTCCGCCCTCTATGGCGAGCTAGGGACCCTGCTCAGGCTCAAGGCCGAGATGCTCGAGCCGGTGCGCGGGGTGGACCTGCACCGGCGACGCGTGCTCCTGGCGCAGCAGAACGGCAAGGTGGTGCAGGCGCTGAACCAGGCCAAGGCGACCATCCTCAATCGCTTCGGCCGCTCGGGGCGGCCTGGGGCGCGCTCCGGACGTTACTTCCGCCTCTATTTCATGGCGCAGGACATCCATGAGCGTGCCAGCTCCTCCCACTATCCCTACAGCGCCCTGACCGAGGCCTTCTTCCATAGCGACATCCTGTTTCGCTGCCAGCGCCTGCTCAAGCTGCAGGCCAGCGCCTGTCTCAACATGGGCGAGGCGATCCGGCTCGGCCAGCCCTTCGAATACGGTCAGCAAAGCCAACAGGGGCTGACCGATCTGCAGGCATCGCTGGAGTATCTCAAGCAGCAGCAGAATCCGCGCTGGCGGGGTCTGTTGCGCTCCCTGGATCTGCTCGGCCATAACCTTTCGACCCTGGAACGGCAGTTCTCCGAAGCGGGCAACAGTGATTCGGGCGCGGCGGATCTGGACACCAGCCTGCTGGATCCCGCTGCGCGCTCCCTGCCCGAGGTGTTTCGGCGCATCCGCCTGCAGCTGACCCCGACCTCGTTGCTGTTCCGCCATGGCCTGCGCATGGCCCTGGCGTTGATGGCCGGCTATGGCGTGCTGCACCTGATCCACCCGGTGAACGGCTACTGGATCCTGTTGACCACGGTATTCGTCTGCCGACCGCAATACGGGGCGACCCGGGTGCGCCTGGTGCAGCGGATCGTGGGCACGGTGATCGGCTTGCTACTGGGCAGTGCCTTGCTGGAGCTGTTCGCTCAGCCGGAAGTCCAGCTGCTGCTGGCGCTGGTCGCCGGGCTGGTGTTCTTTATCACCCGCACGGATCGCTACACCATCGCTACCGCGGCCATCACCCTGATGGTGCTGTTCTGCTTCAACCAGGTGGGCAATGGCTTCATGCTGATCTGGCCGCGGCTGCTGGATACCCTGCTGGGCTGCCTGATCGCGGTGCTGGCGGTGTTCTTCGTCCTGCCGGACTGGCAGGGGCGGCGCCTGCATCAGGTGATGGCCAATACCCTGCGCACCAATGCGCTCTATCTGCGCCGGTTGCACGAGCAGTACCGGACCGGCAAGCGGGACGATCTCGACTACCGTGTGGCGCGGCGCAATGCCCATAACGCCGATGCGACACTGTCGGCCGCGCTGGCCAACATGCTGCGCGATCCCGGGCACTTCCGCCGCAACCTGGAGGCGGGCTTTCGCTACCTGGCACTGTCCAACACGCTGCTGGGCTACCTGTCGGCGTTGGGCGCGCATCGCCGCCAGCTGGAGGCGGCCGAGCACGATGCTCTGGTGGAGCGCGCCGTGACGCGCATCGCCGAGGGCATGGAGGCCATCGCCGCAGCGGTGGCGGAGCGGCGCAGTCTGCCGCCTACGGCCGAGGAGGAAAGCAGCCTCGCCGACGAGCTGGAAGCCGCGGCCGACGACAACGACGATGGCTACCGGCTGGTGTGCACCCAGCTGGCGCTGATCTGTCGGCTGCTGCCCAATCTCAAGAGCGCCGCTAACCATACGCTGCGTGAGCAAAGCCGCGAACAACCGGCAGCCGTTACCGCCGATGCTTGAGCAAGGTTGGCGCGACGCGCTATGTTGATTGATGTCCGTCGACTTTTTCGACGCCTGTTTATGCTGGTCTGAAGGCTGTTCCAAGTCATGCGTATGCGTCTTCTAGTAGTGGGCGGGGAGAGCGCCCTGGGCAAGGCGCTACTCGCCGCCGGTGCCGAAGCGGGCATCGAATTCGTTGCCCCCGAGACCCCGGCGGAGGGCTGGTACGCCGCCGGGCTGACCGAGGTGCTCGACCGGGTACGTCCGGGGGCGGTGATCAATCTCGCCTATTATCGCGACTGGCTGCAGGCGGCGGATTTCGATCCGGCGTTGATGCAGCGTCAGGCGCTCGCCGTCCAACGCCTGGCCGGCCTCTGTCAGCACTACCAGATTCCCTTGATCCAACCCTCCGGTTATCAGCTGTTCGATGGCTCGCGCGTGGCCGGCTATAGTGAAAAGGATCTTCCGCGGCCTCCCGGGGCGCGGGGCGAAGCGCTCTGGCGGGTCGAGCAGCTGGTCAGGGCTCTGTGCCCGATGCATATCCTGCTGCGCCTGGGCTGGGTGCTGGACGATTCCTGCGACGGTCGCCTGGGACGTCTGCTACAGCAACTGGGTACCGAGCAGGTCGTCCCCCTGGCGGGTGACCGGCGCGGTAATCCGACCACGGTGGGCGATGTTGCCCGCGTGCTGCTGGCCGTGGTCAAGCAGCTCGACTGCGGCGCGCCGCTCTGGGGGACCTATCACTACGGTGCCCAGGAAGCGGTGTCGGAGCTGGGCCTGGGCGAAACCGTCGCCCAGCTCTGGCAGGAATTCGACCGGCCGGTGCGCTGCGAATGGCAGGAGGTGACGCACCTGGAGCGTGCGGATGCCGCGGAAGAGCCACAACAGGGGGTGCTGATCAGTCGCAAGCTGCTCAACACCTTTGGAATCAAGGCGCGGCGCTGGCAGCAGGAGCTGCCGGCGCTGTTGCAGGGCTTTCGGCAGGACGAGGTAGGTTTCGATGAGTGATGCGCCCATTCTGATCACTGGCGGTGCCGGTTTCATCGGCTCCCACCTGGCCGATGCGCTGCTGGCGCGGGGCAAACGAGTACGGATACTGGACGACCTGAGTACCGGCAAGCGCGAGAATCTGCCGCTGGACAATGAAGGTATCGAGCTGCGGGTGGGTGACGTGGCCGATACCGCGATGCTGGAAGCCGCGGTAACTGGCTGCGCAGCGGTGGTACACCTGGCCGCGGTGGCCTCGGTGCAGGCCTCGGTGGAAGACCCGGTGGGCACCCACAGGGCCAATTTCATCGGTACCCTGAATCTGTGCGAGGCCATGCGCAAGGCCGGGATCAAGCGGGTGGTCTATGCCTCCAGCGCGGCGGTCTACGGCGCCAACGGCCAGGGCCAGGCCATCGACGAGGAATTGCCCAAGGCGCCGTTGACGCCCTATGCAGCGGATAAGCTGGCTGGCGAGTACTACTTCGACTTCTATCGCCGCGAGCACGCTCTGGAGCCGGCGATCTTTCGCTTCTTCAATATCTATGGCCCGCGCCAGGATCCGTCCTCGCCCTATTCGGGGGTGATCAGCATCTTTACCGAGCGCGCCCGCCGCCAGACGCCGATCACGGTCTTTGGTGACGGCGAGCAGACCCGCGATTTCGTCTATGTGGCCGACTTGGTGGGTATCCTGGTGCAGGCGCTGGAAGCTCCCGAGGTGACAGCCGGGGCGGTGAACGTAGGGCGCGGCGAGACCATCAGCCTGAACGGCCTCCTGGCCGAGATCGGCCAGGTGCTCGGTGGCCTGCCGCAGGTGACCCATGGGGCGGCGCGGGCGGGGGACATCCGCCATTCGAAGGCGGACAACCGTCGTCTGCGCGAGCGCTTCGACTTCAGCCAGCCCACGGCCATGGGCACGGGGCTGGCGGCGCTGCTACGAGACTAATCGGGGAGGCCAGGGGCAACCCCTGGCCTGTTGGGCTTCGACGCTGGAGTTGCCTCAGCGCCAACCTACGGTGCTAGTGGCGGGCAGTAGGTTAGAAGCGATAGCCCAGGCCGACCATGTACACCCAGGGATCCACGTCCAGATCGACCTTGGCCCGAGCGCCGAGGGCGGTATTATCGACGTGGGCGGTGGTGGAGATGTCGATGTAGCGGACCTGGGCGTTGAGCATGACCCGGTCGGTGAGCATGAGATCAGCGCCGACCTGGGCGGACCAGCCCCAGGAATTGTCGGCATGGAAGTTGTCGAAGCCGGCCGCGCTGGCGCCGCTGCCGACATGCTCGTCATAGATCCAGGTGTAGTTGAGGCCAGCGCCGACATAGGGCTGGAACGTCGCCTTGGCGTCCAGTGGGTAGTAGACCAGGCTCAGGGTCGGCGGCAGGTGCTTGAGAGTGCCCAGCTTGCCATTGGCGGCGTCCAGACCGGTGCCCTTGATGTTGACCTCATGCTCGAAGGGCGTGGCCGCCAGCAGTTCTAAGCCCAGCTGGTCGGTCAGCATGTAGGCGACGTTCAGCCCCAGCTGGGTGTCGCTGTCCATGGTCGCCTTGCCGCCGAGGTTGGCGCCGCTCAGGGCGCCTCGATCGATCTTGACGTCGGAGCTGCGCTCGTGGGGATCGACGGTGATGGCACCGGCACGCAGGATGATGTCGCCAGCCTGGTGGGCCTGGGCGAGGGGGGCGGCCAAGGCGAGGGCGAGCAGGCTGAGGCGGAAGAGAGGACGCATGGCTAGGGCTCCGGAAGCATTGAAAAAGGGCTGGGAGCAGCCTAGCGAAGCTTAAATGTCAGACTCTTGATCTCGCTCAAGGGTCGGGCATATCCCCTCAGGAGCCGTCGCCCTTGAGGATGTAGGGAAGGATGCGTTGCGCCTGCAGCCAGTAGCCGGCGACGGCCACCTCGCTGCGCTGGCTGCCCACGCCCAGGCGGCCTTCCACCCAATAGGGCAGGTGCAGCTTGGACAGCCAGAGGTCGTGGCTGCCCTTGACGTAGACGATCTGATTGCCGGGTGGCGGTGGCACGTGGATGCAGGCGCCGTAGTAGGGGACCAGGAGGAACTCGGTGACCTCGCCCTCGTCGGTAACCATCAGGGGGACCACGTAGCCGGGCAGGCGCACGTCCTGGCCATCCAGCGCCGCCACCGTCGGAGCGTCCGGCCAGGGCTGGCTGGCGGCCGGGCCGTCTTCGCCGAGACCGTGGTCGATGCTGCCCGGGTTGAAGCGCGGCGCATCGGCCGGTACCAGCTCGCGCCAGGCGAGTTGACGGGGTTCGGCCTGGGCCCAGGGCAGCCAGCAGAGCAACAGCAGTAGCGCCAGGCGCATGGTGGGGCCTCGTTCATAGTCGCACGGACAACCCGTCCGTGAGGGCCTGGCGGCAACCGCGCCAGGCCGGAATGCAGCCGAGCACCAGGGCGGCGAGCAGGATGCCGCCGAGCAGTTGCCCATCGTAGAGCGAGGGCCAGTCCAGCGGCAATGCCAGACCGTATTCCGCCAGCAGCCAGGGGCGGCCCAGGGCGATGGCGCCATAGAGCAGGGCCAGGCCGCCCAGGCAGCCGGCCAGGGTGAGGGCCAGGGCCTCGGCCAGCAGCAGGCCGAACAGATGCCGCGGCTGGGCGCCCACCGAACGCAGGATGGCCATCTCCCGCCGCCGTTCGTTGAGGCTGGCGAGCAGGGCGGTAAGCATGCCCACCAGACCAGTGAGGACCACGCACAGCGACATCACCAGCAGCGCCTGTTCCGCGGTGCCGAGCAGACCCCAGAGTTCCTGCAGGGCCACGCCGGGCAGGATCGCCAGCAAGGGCTCGCCGGTATAGCTGTTGACCGCACGCTGCACCGCGAAGGTGGCTACCCGACTCTTGAGGCCGACCAGGGCGGCCGTGAGATCCTGCGGGGTGAGGTCGCGCTGGCGCACCTCGGCATCGCTGAGCGAGGGGCCGGGCATGCCGCCGCGCCAGTCCAGGTGCAGGGCGGTCATGCCGCTCAGCGGAATGTGCAGGGTGCGATCGACCGGGGTACCGGTGGGCGCGAGGATGCCGACCACGGTGAAGGGATGGTCGCTGTGCTCGGTCAGGCTGATGGTGGCGACGCCATGGGCCAGCACGATCTTGTCGCCCAGCCGGTAGTGCAGCGCCTTGGCCACCTCGGCGCCCAGCACGACCTCGAAGACGTCGTTGAAGGGCCGGCCCTGGGCCAGGCGCAGGGGCTGGTTGCGCCCATAGTGATAGTGGGTGAAGTAGTTGCCGTCGGTGCCCAGCACCCGGTAGCCGCGGTGGGAATCGCCGAGCGACAGCGGGATGGTCCAGGCGACGCGAGGATCGGCGGCGAGCTTTTCGTAGCTTTCCCAGCGGATGTTGTTGGTGGCATTGCCAATGCGGAACACCGAATAGAGCAGCAGGTTGACCGCGCCGGAGCGGGCGCCCACCACCAGGTCGGTGCCGGCGATGGTACTGGCGAAGCTGGCCTTGGCCTCGGTGCGCAGCCGTTCGACGCCTAGTAGCAGGGCCACCGAGACGGCGATGGTGAAGATGGTGAGCAGGGCGGTAGCGCGACGATTGCGCAGGCTGGCCCAGGCTAGCTGAAGGAGGGGCATCCTAGGTCTCCGCCCGGGCAGCGTTGAGCTGGGCCAGGGTGAGGTGGCGGTCGAAATGGCCTGCCAGGCCGCGATCGTGGCTGACGAACAGCAGGCCGGCGCCGGCTGCGGCGCATTCGGCGAACAGCAGCTGCAGGAAGGCGTCGCGGTGATCGGTATCCAGCGCCGAGGTGGGTTCGTCGGCGATCACCAGTTCCGGCTGGCCGATCAGGGCGCGAGCGGCGGCGACCCGCTGCTGCTGGCCGATGGACAATTCGCGGGCCGGGCGCCGGGGCAGGTCGGGATCGCTCAGGCCCAGGGCGCGCAGCAGGGTCAGGGCAGCGTCCTGTGGATCGCCATGGCGCGCGCGGGCACGCTCGTGGCGCAGTCTGGAGAACTGACAGGGCAGCAGGACATTGTCCAGCACCGAGAGAAAGGGCAGCAGGTTGAACTGCTGGAAGAGAAAGCCGGTGTGGTCGACGCGAAAACGATCGCGCCGGGCAGTGGCGAGTTGCCCCAGATCCTGACCGAGCAGCCGGACCTGGCCGCGACTGGGGCGCTGCACGCCGCCGAGCAGGCCGAGCAGGGTGGTCTTGCCGCTACCCGAGGGGCCTTCGAGAAACAGCGCCTCACCGCGCGCCAGCTGGAAGTGTTGGATATCCAGGCATTCCGCCTGGCCAGGCCAGGCGAAGCCAAGGTCCCGGATCTCGACCAGGGGCGCGGTGCTCATGGCCGTCCTACCACTTCAGTCGCGGTTGCTGAGCCGTCAGCTCGGCGCCCTGCTGGCCACTGGCGACGATGGCCTGCACTTCGACACTGTGACTGTTGGGAAAGCGGGCGAACCAGCCGGAGAGGTCCAGACCGTCGAGGGCGGTCGGCTTGCTGCAGGTGAAGCTCATGGTGGCTTCCACATCCAGATGGCCGCTGACGTTGGTGTCCTTGGCGAACAGCGGACTGATGGCACTGGCTTCGGCCAATTGGCAATCGGCTGCTGCGGGCAGCTTCACCAGTGCCTGAGGATTCTCCAGGCTCTGCCGAAGCGCGGCGACGGCGTCCTGCTCCTTCTGGTTGCGCGGTGCATGTTCGAAACCCAGCAGATCGGCCGCCGGACTGCGCCACTGCAACTCCAGGCCCGTATCGGTCTGCGCCAGATCGAGGTGGGATTCGCCGTGCACATGGGCACCCAGGGCGCCGTGCTCGTGTTCGTCATGGTCGTCATGGGCAAGGGCCGGTTGGACGAGTGCGGCAGCAAGGCAGAAGGTCAGCAGGGGCAAGCGCATGGTGGGCTACCAGTGAACGGAAAGGCGCTATGTTATGTTGTTGCTTTTCCGCGCTGCAACCTTGGTTTGGCGTCGGCCAGTGGCTGTGGGAGCATGGGCCTCTGCACGACGAGGAGAACACCATGGTACGCATTCGCGGAACCATCGGCAGCCAGCCCGTGGATCTCACGGTGGAACTGGATGAGGCCGACTGGCAGCGCCTGGCCGCGGCCCTGCGGCCGACGGAGGCGTCCCTGCCTGCTGCGGCGGTGGCCGCCGCACCCAGCGGGCCCAAGTCGGGAGGCGACATGCTCTGGGATCAGGTGGTCAAGCTGCTCAGCTCCGCCGGGCGGCTCAGCGGACCGGACATCCTCGTGGCGCTGGAAAAGCTGACCGGCAATCTGGGCGTGGCCAAGCAGCTGCTGGTCCGGCTGAGGCACAGTCCCCAGGTGCGCATGGAGCGGGTCGGGGAGGCGCAGTTCTATATCTGGCAGGGGTGAAGCTGGGCACAGGTGGTGGAAAACGCTGGGCGGTTTTCCACGCTACGAAAGGTCCACAACGCCAGGCGGGCGCTGGTTGTGGATAAGGCTGCGCCCAGGGCGACGCAGCCGTTATCGATAGGCGCTTAGTACAGCGCCTGGTACAGGCGGCGGCGATAGGTGGCGACCAGTGGGTGGTCGTTGCCCAGCAGATCGAAGACCTGCACCAGGGTCTTGCGCGGCAGGTCGTCGCCATAGCCACGATTGCGGCGGAACAGGTCGAGCAGGCCATCCAGCGCCGGTTCGTACTGCTGGCGGGCCAGTTGCTGCACGGCCAGCTGGTAGGCGGCTTCGTCATCACCGGCATCGCGAGCCAGGCGGCTCTTGAGCTCGGCGACCTCGGGCAGACTGGCGGCCTGGCGGAGAAAGGTCAGCTGGGCACGGGCGCCGGCCAGGGCCTGCTTGTGTTCGTCGCCCTTGACCGCGTCCAGTACCGCCTGGGCATCGTCCAGTTCATTGCGCTCGGCCAGGCAGCGGGCATAGAGGATCAGCGCCAGGGCGTTGCTGTTGTCCTCTTCCAGCAGCGCCTTGAGCAGCGCCTCGGCCTCGGCGAAACGGCCTTCGGCGAACAGCGCCTGGGCGGCTTCCAGCGGATCTTCCGCGGCCGGTGGCAAGGCCTGGACATGGGGTTCGAGCAGGGCACGGATGGCCGACTCCGGCTGGGCGCCAGCGAAGCCGTCCACCGGCTGGCCGTCCTTGAACAGCACCACCGTCGGCAGGCTGCGGATGCCGAATCTCATCACCAATTCCTGCTCGATGTCGCAGTTGACCTTGGCCAGGTGCAGGGCGCCGCCATAGGACTCGGTGATCTTGGCCAGCAGCGGCATCAGCACCTTGCAGGGCGCGCACCACTCGGCCCAGAAGTCCACCAGCACCGGAGTGCTGAAGGAGGCGTCGATGACCTGTTGCTGGAAGGTGTCGAGAGTGGCGTCGAAAATGTAGGGGACCTGGCTCATGGCGGACTCGGCAGACGAAAGATGCACTATAGGTGGGGGCGCCGCCCTTGGAAACAAGGCAGGTGGCTCAGCCCTGATAGAGCGTCACGCGGCGGAATTCTTCCGGCTCCGCCAGATCCGGCAGGGTGCAGGCCTGGAGTTCGGCGAGGCGGCTGAAACCGGGGTGGACCAGGTCGCGTACGCGCGAGTCGGCCAGCAATAGGCTGTCGGCACGGCTCTGCAACGATCCCAGCAGGGACAGGTTGGCACGGTCGTAGAGCACGTCGGCGGCCAGGATCAGCTCGAAGCGCTCGGTGCTGGCCTGGAAATCGGCCAGCGTCTGAATCTGCAGGCCGTTGGCCTGGGCATTGGCACGACAGGCGGCCAGTGCCAATGGATCGAGGTCGCAACAGACCACCCGCGCCGCGCCGGCCTGGGCGGCGGCGAGACCGGCGATGCCCGAACCGCTGCCGAAATCCAGCACCTGGCGCCCGGCGACGTGCTCAGGATTGGCGACGATCCAGTGCGCCAGGGCCAGACCACTGGCCCAGCAGAAGGCCCAGTAGGGCGGCGCCTCCAGCAGGCGCTGGGTTTCCGCCGGGGAAAAGGCCCGCGTCATGTTGGCGGGATCGACCAGCCACAAGGATAGCGTGCTGCCGGGCAAGGCCTGCAGGCGGAGGCGGGCGTCGCCGAGCAGCGCCACCAGGGCGTCGGCAAGGTCGGAGGGCGGGGTCACGGAGTCTGGTTCAGCACCAGTTCGCCGAGGTTCTGCGTGGTCGGCCCGCCCACACCGACCGGTGGCAGGTAGCTGGCCAGTTGACCGGCCTGGATCAGACGGGCGTGGAATTCCACCTTGAGGTCCGGACGGGTGGGGAAGATGTCCGGGTTGAAGGGCAGGCGGAAGGCCAGGGGCGCGCCCTTGCCGGTCACCGTCTCGCTGGCCAGCAGGCGCTGGGGCAGGCCCTTGGCGTTGACCGCCAGCAGGGCGATCTCGACCTGGGCACCGGCCGGGACCAGGCCCTGGGCATTGCGCAAGACGCCGGAGATCTCGCGCAGATTGGCCGGGGTAGGAGCACCCGCCACCGGAACCGGCTCGTCGGCCGGGGTGGTGGGCTGCGGCGGCGTGGTTTCGGGGGGGCTGGAGCACGCCACAAGCAGACCGGTGAGCAGCAGGGGCAGGAGGACGCGTGGGGTCATGGCAGGATCCGTAGGTCGCGGCCCGCGAGGGCTGCACGGGAGGTTGAGGAGTGGCCGTCGAGTAGAGTGCGCTCTTATAGCCTGGCGGCCTCTGGCTGTCGATTCGTCCGGTACCCGGAGGTTCCCGGCGGGGGGTGATCGGGTACCATGAGGGCTTTCCCTTCCGGCGGTCGACTCTCCCATGCATTGTCCCTTCTGCGGCGCCCACGACACCAAGGTCACGGATTCCCGGCTGGTTGCGGCCGGCGAGCAGGTGCGCCGGCGGCGTGAATGTCTGGCCTGCCAGGAACGCTTCACCACTTTCGAAACCGCCGAGCTGGTCCTGCCGCGGCTGATCAAGCAGGACGGTACCCGCCAGCCCTTCGACGAAGACAAGTTGCGCGCCGGCATGCAGCGCGCCCTGGAAAAGCGCCCGGTCAGCGTCGAGCGCCTGGAAGAGGCCATCGCCCTGATCAAGCACCGGCTGCGCGCCACCGGCGAGCGGGAGATCCGTTCGCGGGTGGTGGGCGAACTGGTGATGGATGAACTGCGCAAGCTGGACCAGGTGGCCTATATCCGCTTCGCCTCGGTCTATCGGCAATTCCAGGACCTGGCCGAATTCCGCGACGAGATCGAGCGACTGGCCCAGGATCCGGGCAAGCAGCCGGTATGAGCCCTGCCAACGAGATGAATGACGAATTCTGGATGGCCCGCGCCCTGGCACTGGCGGCGCTCGGCCGCTACAGCACGGCGCCCAATCCCCGGGTGGGCTGCGTCATCGTCCGGGACGGCCGGATAGTGGGCGAGGGCTGGCACCGCCAGGCCGGCGGTCCCCATGCCGAGGTGCATGCCCTGCGCCAGGCGGGGGAAGCCGCGCGCGGCGCCACCGCCTATGTGACCCTGGAACCCTGCAGCCACCATGGCCGCACACCGCCCTGCGCCGACGCCCTGGTCGCGGCTGGCGTGGCCGAGGTGGTGGCAGCCATGACCGATCCCAATCCGCTGGTGGCCGGCCGTGGCCTCGCCCGTCTCGCCGCCGCTGGCATTGCCACCCGCGCCGGGGTGCTGGAAGCCGAGGCCCGGGCGCTCAATGCCGGCTTCATCCAGCGCATGCTGGCCGGGCGACCCTTCGTGCGGGTCAAGCTGGCGCTGAGTCTGGACGGTCGCACCGCCATGGCCAATGGCGAGAGCCAGTGGATCACCGGGCCGCTGGCACGCCAGAGTGTCCAGCGGCTACGGGCCGAAGCGGGCGTGGTGATCACCGGCGCCGATACCGTGCTGGCCGACGACGCCCGCCTGACCGTACGCCAGGCCGAGCTGGGCCTGAGCGGTGACGAACTGGAGCTGGCCACCCTGCGCACGCCGCAGCGGCTGCTGGTGGACGGCCGCGGCCGGGTGCCGCTCACGGCCCCGTTCTTCCAGGCCGGCGCGGCGCGAGTGGCCGGTATGGCCGCCGAGGCGCCCGCCTATGCGGTGGCCGGTCATGACTACCTGGCGTTGCCTGGCGCCCAGGGCCAGGTCGATCTGGCCGCCCTGCTGACCCGATTGGGCGGCGAGCAGGTCAACGACGTCCTGGTTGAAGCCGGGCCGCGCCTTGCCGGTGCCTTCGCCCAGGCCGGGCTGGTCGATGAATACCATCTGTTCCTGGCGCCCAAGTTCCTCGGCTCCAGTGCCCGGCCGCTGCTGGACTGGCCGCTGGAGCACCTGGCCGAGGCACCGCAGCTGGAAATCCTCAGTGCCACGCCAGTGGGCGCGGACCTGCACCTGATCGCCCGACCTGTCCGGGGTGCCTGACGCCCCTGGCCCCCCGGCGGCGAACTGTGTTACAAAACCTGCGCTGCCTGCGGGTAGCGAGTTCTCAGGGCGGGGTGTAATTCCCCACCGGCGGTAATGCCCGATCGACTCGGGACGAGCCCGCGAGCGCTCCCTTGCCCTCTGCGGCGGGGGAGGTCAGCAGACCCGGTTGGATTCCGGGGCCGACGGTCATAGTCCGGATGAGAGAGAACGGGATAGCCTCGCCTGGCAGGGGTGCGAGCCCCTCGTCCGTCTGATTTCCCTTCTGTCCGTACGCCCTGTTTTTTCACCGAAACAGGAGTTCGTCGATGTCTAGCTGCACCGCCGTTTCGGCTCCGCCTCTTGGAGGCCTGAGCTGATGTTTACCGGAATCATCGAAGCCCTCGGCGAGATCCGCGCCCTCATGCCCAAGGGCGGAGACGTGCGCCTCTATGTCGCCACCGGCAAGCTCGACCTTGCCGACGTCAAGCTCGGCGACAGCATCGCCGTCAACGGCGTCTGCCTCACCGCCGTGGAATTGCCTGGCGACGGCTTCTGGGCCGACGTCAGTCGCGAGACCCTGAGCCTTACCAGCCTGGGTGGGCTCAAGCCTGGCAGCCGGGTCAACCTGGAAAAGGCGCTGATGCCCACCAGCCGTCTCGGCGGCCACCTGGTCAGCGGCCACGTGGACGGCCTCGGCGAAGTGGTTTCCCGCGCCGATAACGCCCGTGCCGTGCAATTCCGTCTGCGCGCCCCGGCCGAGCTGGCCCGTTACATCGCTCTCAAGGGGTCCATTACCGTGGATGGCGTCAGCCTCACGGTGAACGCGGTGGACGGCGCCGAGTTCGAGCTGACCATCGTCCCCCATACCCTCGGCGAGACCATCATGGCCGACTACCGCGCCGGTCGGCGGGTGAACCTGGAGGTGGACCTCCTGGCCCGCTACCTGGAACGCCTGCTGCTGGGCGACAAGGCCGCCGAGTCCAGCAAGGGCGGCGTCACCGAAAACTTCCTCGCCGAACACGGCTATCTGCAGCGCTAAGGACGACACCGTGGCACTTTCCAGTATCGAAGACATCATTCAGGACATCCGCGCGGGCAAGATGGTCATCCTCATGGACGACGAGGACCGCGAGAACGAAGGCGACATCATCATCGCCTCCGAATGCGTCACCGCCGAACACATCAACTTCATGGCCCGCCATGCCCGCGGCCTGATCTGCATGCCCATGAGCAAGGGCCTTTGCGAACGCCTTAATCTGCCGATGATGGCCAGCCGCAACGCCTCCGGCTTCGGCACCAAGTTCACCGTCTCCATCGAGGCCGCCGAGGGCATCAGCACCGGTATCTCCGCCGCTGACCGGGCGCGCACCGTGCAGGCCGCCATCGCCAAGGACGCCAAGGCCGGCGACGTGGTCAGCCCTGGCCACATGTTCCCGCTGATGGCCCAGCCCGGTGGCGTGCTGGCCCGCGCCGGCCACACCGAGGCCGCCTGCGACCTGGCGCGCATGGCCGGCTTCGCCGAGAGCGGCGTGATCTGCGAAGTGATGAACGACGACGGCACCATGGCCCGTCGCGACGAACTCGAAACCTTCGCCGAGCAACACGGCCTCAAGGTCGGCACCATCGCCGATCTGATCCACTACCGCCTGCTCCACGAGCACACCGTCAAGCGCATCGACGAGCAGCAGCTCGATACCGAACTCGGCCCCTTCAAGCTGGTGACCTACCGCGACGAAGTGGAGGGCGACGTCCATCTGGCGCTGATCCGCGGTGACCTGGCCAGCCAGGAGCTGCCACTGGTGCGGGTGCACAACATGGACCCGCTGCGCGACCTGCTGCAGGTCCACCAGCCGGGTCGCTGGAGCCTGCGCAGCGCCATGGAGCGGGTCGCTCGCGAAGGCGCTGGCGTGGTGCTGCTGCTGGGGCACTCGCTGGAAGGCGACGACCTGCTGGCGCATCTGCGCGAGCCGCGTCCGGCGCCCAAGGCACTGTCCACCTACAGCACCGTCGGTGCCGGTTCGCAGATCCTGCGCGACCTGGGCATTCGTCAGATGCGGCTGCTCAGCTCGCCGATGAAGTTCAACGCCATATCCGGCTTCGACCTGGAAGTAGTAGACTATCTGCCTCCTGAAGAATGACCCTTCCGCCTGGCGCGCCCGCCCGGGTGGTGCGGCGCGCTTCACCTGGATTTCCACGGACGGCCTGGCAGTTGCCGGCCGTCCGGCTCTTTGACAACTGGACCCGCACATGAACATCAAGACCTTTGAAGGCACCTTCATCGCTCCCCAGGGCCGTTTCGCCCTGGTGGTCGGCCGCTTCAACAGCTTCGTCGTCGAGAGCCTGCTGCAGGGCGCCATCGACGCCCTGGTGCGCCACGGCATCAAGCCGGACGACCTGACCATCATCCGCGTCCCCGGCGCCTTCGAGATCCCGCTGGCCGTGCAGAAGATCGCCCAGCGCGACGAATTCGACGCCATCATCGCCCTCGGCGCGGTCATCCGTGGCGGCACGCCCCACTTCGAATACGTGGCCGGCGAATGCACCAAGGGTCTGGCCCAGGTCTCCATGGAATTCGGCGTCCCGGTGTCCTTTGGCGTCCTGACTGTCGACTCCATCGAGCAGGCCATCGAGCGCTCCGGCACCAAGGCCGGCAACAAGGGCGCCGAAGCGGCCCTGTCCGCTCTGGAAATGGTCAGCCTGCTGGCGCAGCTGGAGGCCAAGTGAGCGGCGATCTGACTCCGCCCGCGGCCGGCAAGCCCGCGGGCAAGAAGGCCCCCACCGGCAAACTGGCTGCTCGCCGCGAAGCGCGCAGCCTGTCGGTCCAGGCCCTGTACCAGTGGCACATGGCGGGCCAGGCGATCAACGAGATCGAGGCGCAGTTTCGCGTCGACAACGACTTCGCCAAGGTCGACGGCGCCTACTTCCATGAAGTCCTCCATGGCGTCCCGGCCAACAAGAGCGAGATCGATGGCCTGATCCTGCCTTGCCTGGACCGTGCCATGGACGAGGTGGACCCGGTCGAACTCGCCGTGCTGCGGCTGTCCTGCTACGAACTGCTCAAGCGCATCGACGTGCCCTATCGCGTGGTGATCAACGAGGGCATCGAGATGGCCAAGATCTTCGGCGCCACCGACGGCCACAAGTTCGTCAACGGCGTGCTGGACAAGCTGGCGCCCAAGCTGCGCAGCGCCGAGTTGCGCGGCAAGCGCTGATCGCCCACGTCGGCATGGGTGAATTCGAACTCATCCGTCGCTATTTCGCCGCGGCGCCCTGCGCGCGCGGCGGTCCGGGCGTGGCCCTGGGGATCGGTGACGACTGCGCGCTGCTGGCACCCGCTCCGGGTGAGCAGCTGGCGGTATCCACCGACACCCTGACCGCCGGGGTGCACTTCCCCGATCCCTGCCCGGACGCCTTCGGCCTTGGGCAGCGCGCCCTGGCGGTGAGCGCCAGCGACCTGGCCGCCATGGGTGCGGCGCCCCTAGGCTTCACCCTGGCGCTGACCCTGCCGGCGGTCGAACCGAGCTGGCTGGAAGGCCTCGCCGCAGGACTCGCCCAGATGGCCGAACGGTGCGACCTGCGCCTGGTCGGGGGTGATACCACCCGCGGTCCACTGTCCCTCACTCTCACGGTCTTCGGTCGGGTTCCGGCTGGTCAGGCGCTGCTGCGTAGCGGCGCCCGGCCGGGCGATCTGCTGTGCCTGGGCGGCGCGCCCGGCGAGGCAGGCGGCGCCTTGCCCTTCGTTCTCGGCCAGCGTGCTCCAGAGGGCGCCGCCAGTCGGCACCTGCTGGCTCGCTACTGGGCGCCCCAACCGCAATTCGAACTCGGCCTCTGGTTGCGGGGCAGGGCGACGGCGGCCCAGGATGTCTCCGACGGCCTGGTGGCCGATTGCGGGCATATCGCCGCGGCCTCTGGCGTGCGACTGGTGGTGGAGGCCGCGCGGCTGCCGGTGAGCCCGGCGCTGGCCGAGCTGTTTCCGGCCGACGAGGTGCTGCGCCTGGCGCTGGGCGCGGGCGATGACTATCTGCTGGTCTTCACCCTGCCGCCCGAGCAGGCCCCGGCCCTGGCCGTCGCCTGGCCCCAGGCGCAGGTGATCGGTCGGGTCGAGACGGGCAGCGGTGTTGCTGTCCTCGCCGCCGACGGTCAGCCCATGACGCTGGCGCAGACCGGTTTCCAACACTTCTAGCGCCTTCGAGCGGAGTCCTTCCTTGAGCGAACACCAAGCCCCCGCCCAGCCGGTCCCCCTGTCGGTCTGGCGTGATCCCTGGCACTTCCTGGCCTTTGGCCTGGGTTCCGGCACCCTGCCCAAGGCACCCGGTACCTGGGGATCGCTGATCGCCTTGCCCTTCGTGCCGCTGTGGCAGCTGCTCACTGGCTGGAGCTATCCGTTGTTGTTGGTGGTCCTCACCCTGTTTGGTTGCTGGTTGTGCGGCAAGGTTGCCCGGGAGCTGGGCGTGCACGACCACGAGGGTATCGTCTGGGACGAGATGGTCGGCATCTGGATCACCTTCTGGCTGGCGCCACCAGGGTTGATCTGGCTAGTGGTGGGTTTCGTCGCCTTCCGCGTGCTAGACATCTGCAAGCCCTGGCCAATCCGCTGGCTGGATGTCAATGTCCGCGGCGGCGTCGGCATCATGGTCGACGATGTACTGGCCGGCGTCCTCGCCTGGCTGGTGGTTCAGGGACTACATATCGGTTGGGGTCATCTCGTCGGCTGACGAGACGCAGGCCCAAGGAGCAGGGCAGTGAAAAGACTGGGCGCGTGCGGCCTCATCTGGGCCGTCGGTACGCTCGCCTGGGCGCAGCCCCAGGTCAGGGTCGTGGGGTTGTTCAACGGCGCGGCGGTGATCAACGTCAATGGCCAGCGCAAGCTGCTCAAGGTCGGGCAGCGGCTGGACGAGGTCGAGGTGGTCAGCGCGGATTCCCAGCAGGCGGTGCTGCGCATCGAGGGTAGGACCCAGGCCTTTGGTCTCGATCGCGAATACAGCGATGGCTACAGCGCGCCGCAGCGCCGCGAATTCAGCGTGCCACGCAGCAACAACGGTCACTATCAGGTCACCGCCAACGTCAACGGCCGGCCGGTATCCCTGCTGGTGGATACCGGCGCCACCAGCGTGGCCCTGAGCGGCGCCCAGGCCGACCAGCTGGGGATCCGCTACCGTGACGGCACGCCGGGATGGGTGGAGACCGCCAGTGGCCATGCCCGCGCCTGGCGTACCACGCTCACGCAGGTGCGCCTGGGCGATGTGGAGGTCGTCGGGGTGGAGGCCATGGTGCTGGAGGGCAACTACCCCAGCCAGGGTCTGCTGGGCATGAGTTTCCTCAACCGGGTCGGCTGGCGCGAGGCCCAGGGCATCTTCTACGTCCAGGCGCGCTGATAGATCATTGGGTATCGACGTCATAACCCCTGGCGATGACGCCGGACCCGGGGAAAAGGTTACAATGTACGTCTTTCCCCGTCAGGAGCCTGCAGGTGTCCGTCGTCTTTGTCGCCGCCTCCCAACTGCCCACCCCCTTCGGCCTGTTCACCATGCACGGTTTTCTCGATGAGACCGATGGCAAGGAGCATGTCGCCCTGACCTTCGGCGACGTGGCCGACGGCGAGCCGGTGCTGGGACGGCTGCATTCCGAATGCCTGACCGGCGATGCGCTGTTCAGCCTGAGATGTGACTGTGGCTTCCAGCTGGAAGCGGCGTTGCGTGCCATCGCCGAGGCGGGCCGTGGCGTGCTGCTCTATCTGCGCCAGGAAGGGCGTGGTATCGGCCTGCTCAACAAGATCCGCGCCTATGAGCTGCAGGATGCCGGGGCCGATACGGTGGAAGCCAACGAACGTCTGGGCTTTGGCGCCGACCAGCGCACCTATGCCCTGTGCAAGCCGATGCTCGACCACCTGGGCATCACCTCGCTGCGGTTGATGACCAACAATCCGCGCAAGGTGAAGGCGTTGGAAGCCTTGGGGGTTCCCGTAGCCGAGCGGGTGCCTCTGCAAGAGGGGCTCAATCCGCACAACCGCCGCTATCTGCTGACCAAGGCCGGCAAGCTGGGTCACATGCTCGGTAATCTGCACCAGAACGAAGACATGGAAAAGGCGCCCTAGGGCGCCTTTTTACTGGCCAGCGGCAGGCTGCGCTCAGGCTTCCTTGCGCAGACCGGTCGGTGCCAAGTCCGCCAGGGCCAGACGCTCGCGTACTGAGCGTTCGATGCCCGCCTCATCGAGGCCGCATTCGGCCAGCATGTCGGCCGGCTTGGCGTGTTCGATGTAGCTATCCGGCAGGCCCAGGTTGAGTACCGGCCGGAGCAGGGCGTTGGCCTGCAGGAACTCGTTGACCGCACTGCCGGCGCCACCCATGACGCTGTTTTCCTCGACGGTGACCAACAGGTCGTGGTCGGCGGCGAACTGGCGGATCAGCGCCTCGTCCAGCGGCTTGACGAATCTCATGTCGGCCACGCTGGCGTCCAGACGCTCGGCGACCTGCAGGGCTTCGGCCAGTTGCACGCCAAAGACCAGGAAGCCGACCTTGGGGCCGCTCTTCAGGCTGGTCTGGCGACGCACCACGCCTTTACCGATAGGCAGGGGTTCCAGGCCCGGATCGAGGGCGGCGTTGGGGCCGCTGCCACGGGGATAACGCACCGCAGCCGGACCCTGGTGGCGATAGCCGGTGGTAAGCAGGCGGCGCAGCTCGTTCTCGTCGCTGGGCGCCATGATCACCATGCCGGGGATGCAGCGCAGGTAGGACAGGTCGAAGCTGCCGGCGTGGGTAGGGCCGTCTTCGCCCACCAGACCGGCGCGGTCGATGGCGAAGAGCACGTCCAGGTTCTGCACCGCCACGTCGTGGATCAGCTGGTCATAGCCGCGCTGCAGGAAGGTGGAATAGATGGCGACCACCGGCTTCATGCCGTCGCAGGCCAGGCCTGCGGCCAGGGTTACCGCATGCTGCTCGGCGATGGCTACGTCGAAATAGCGCTCGGGATAGCGTTCGGCGAAGCGGATCAGGTCGGAGCCTTCCTTCATCGCCGGGGTGATGCCCACCAGCTTGGAATCGGCGGCGGCCATGTCGCACAGCCAGTCGCCAAAGATGTTGGAGTACTTGGGTGCACCCGGGCGCTTGGGCTTGGCGTCCAGCGGCTCCAGCTTGGTGATGGCGTGGTAGCTGATGGGATCGGCCTCGGCGATGGACAGGCCCTTGCCCTTGCGGGTGATCACATGGAGGAACTGCGGACCCTTGGCATCTCGCAGGTTGCGCAGGGTGCTGACCAGGGTCGGCAGGTCATGGCCGTCGATGGGGCCGATGTAGTTCCAGCCCAGCTCCTCGAACAGGGTGCCGGGTACCAGCATGCCCTTGGCGGCTTCTTCGGTGCGGCGGGCGATTTCCCAGGCACCGGGCAGCTTGGAGAGGGCCTTCTTACCGTTCTCGCGCAGGTGCTGGTAGGTACGGCTGGAGAGCAGCCGCGCCAGGTAGTTGGACAGGCCACCGACATTGCGCGAGATGGACATGTCGTTGTCGTTGAGCACCACCAGCATGTTGGCGCCGGTGTCCGAGGCGTGGTTGAGTGCCTCGAAGGCCATGCCCGCGGTCAGGGCGCCGTCGCCGATCACCGCTACCGACTTGCGCTCGATGCCCTGCAACTGGGCGGCGATGGCCATGCCCAGGGCGGCACCGATGGAGGTGCTGGAGTGACCGACGCCAAAGGTGTCGTATTCGCTCTCGCTGCGGCGCGGGAAGGCGGCGAGGCCGTCCTTCTGGCGCAGGCTGGCCATGCTTTCGCGGCGACCGGTGAGGATCTTGTGCGGATAGGCCTGGTGGCCCACGTCCCACACCAGCCGGTCTTCCGGGGTGTTGAAGACGTAATGCAGGGCCACGGTCAGCTCGATGACACCCAGGCCGGCGCCGAAATGACCGCCGGTCTGGCCCACGGTCCACAGGAGAAAGGCGCGCAGTTCGTCGGCGACGGCTTCCAGCTCGGCGTCACCGAGCTGGCGCAGCTGCACCGGCAAGTCGATGCGGTCGAGCAGGGGCGTCGCGGGACGCTGGCGGGGAATCTCGTGAAACGTCTTGGGCATCTGGCTGACCACTTTGCGCAGAGAATTAGGCAGTTTACCCGATGCTCGCGTGGCATCCCAACAGCGGGCAGGGCGTCTTGTCATGCCCCTGTGACAACGGACCCGGGGGCAAATGCGGCTCGGGTCACGAGTTTTTCCGCTTGAGCGCGTCTAGCTACGTCGTTCCACGATATAGCGGGCCAGGGCGCGCAGGGGTTCGGCGGGCTCGCCCAGCGGCTCTATGGCGGCCAGGGCGGTGTCGCGTAGCTCCAGGGCATAGGCCTTGGCGGCGTCCAGGCCAAGCAGCGCCGGGTAGGTCGGTTTGTCGCGGGCGAGGTCGGCGCCCTGGCGCTTGCCGAGGGTTTCCGTATCACTCTCGATGTCGAGCACGTCGTCCCACACCTGAAAGGCCAGGCCGATGGCCTCGGCATAGCGGGCGAGGGCGTCGCGCTCGGTAGGGCCGGCGGCTTCGCTGGCCAGAGCGCCGAGCTGGACGCTGGCGGCGATCAGGGCACCGGTCTTGTGCAGGTGCATGGTTTCCAGCGCCGGCTGGTCGATACGCCGGCCGACCGATTCCAGATCGATGGCCTGGCCACCGACCATGCCCGCCGGGCCACTGGCGCGGGCCAGCACGGCGACCATCTCCAGTCGCACGGCGGCAGCCTGGGGCGCCGCCAGCAGCGCCTCGAAAGCCAGGGTCTGCAGGCCGTCGCCGGCGAGGATGGCGCAGGCCTCGTCATAGGCCTTGTGGGTGGTGGGTCGGCCGCGACGCAGGTCGTCGTCGTCCATGGCCGGCAGGTCGTCGTGGACCAGGGAATAGGCGTGGATCAGCTCCACCGCGCAGGCCGCCTGGTCGGCGCGCGCCGGATCGCCCCCCAGGGCTTCGCAGGCGGCGTAGACCAGCAGTGGCCGTACTCGCTTGCCGCCACCCATGACGCTATAGGCCATGGCGGCATAGAGCCGGGCGAGTTCGGCGCGGGGCGCGCTGAAGAGGGGAGCGAGGGCGGTATCGACGCGGGTCTGGCAGCGTTGCTGGTAGGCCTCGATCATGCGTCGTCCCCGGCCGGAGCGAAGGGGGCGGCCGTGAGTTCGCCATCCTTTTCCAGCAGGATCTGCACCTTCTGCTCGGCCTGCGCCAGGGCGCCCTGGCATTCGCGGGTCAGGCGGATGCCCTGTTCGAAGGCGCCGAGGGAGTCCTCCAGGGACAGCTCGCCGCTTTCCAGGCGTTCCACCAGGGTCTGCAGTTCGGCCAGGGATTGTTCGAAGTCGGGAGCTTTCTTGCGGGCCATCGGGATTCTCGGCAGACGCGATCGGATCGCGGGAAGGTAGCAAAGGGCGGAGCAGGGTAGCAATTTTGCCACACTCGGCGGCGCTGCTTGACGCGGGGCGCGTCGACGCCCTAGGGTAGCGGTCATGAATACGCGCAGCTCCCAACGCCCCAGCATTATTACCGCCATTACCTGATGGCGGGACAGCGTTAGCTGCGCAACCAGACCCGCCCAAGAGGCGGGTTTGTACTTTCTGACTCCTGGGCCCCGACGAAACACCCCAGGAGCCCACCATGACCGCCCAGGAACCCGCCACCGCTCTCTTGCAGCGCTATGCCCGCAAGATCCTCGAAGCCCCCGTCTACGACGTGGCCATCGAGACGCCCCTGCAACCGGCGCGGGCGCTGTCCGAACGGCTGGGCTGCCAGGTGCTGCTCAAGCGCGAAGACCTGCAGCCGGTATTCTCCTTCAAGATCCGTGGCGCCTACACCAAACTGGCCAGCCTCTCGGCCAGCGAGAAGGCGCGCGGGGTGATCACCGCCAGCGCCGGCAACCATGCCCAGGGCTTGTCCCTGGCGGCACGTGAGCTGGGCGTGCGGGCGATCATCGTCATGCCGCGCACCACCCCGGAGCTCAAGGTCATCGGCGTGCAGTCCCGCGGTGGTGAGGTGGTACTGCACGGCGACGCCTTTCCCGAGGCCCTGGCCGAGGCGCTGCGCCTGGCCGAGGAGCAGGGCTACACCTTCGTGCCGCCCTATGACGATCCCGACGTCATCGCCGGCCAGGGCACCGTGGCCATGGAGATCCTGCGCCAGCACCCCGGGCGGCTGGACGCCATCTTCGTCCCCGTGGGCGGTGGCGGCCTGATCGCCGGTATCGCGGCCTATGTGAAATACCTGCGCCCCGAGGTCAAGGTCATCGGCGTCGAGCCGGACGACTCCAACTGCCTGCAGCAGGCCATGGCCGCCGGCGAACGAGTGGTCCTGCCGCGGGTAGGGCTGTTCGCCGACGGCGTGGCCGTTGCCCAGATCGGCCACCATACCTTCGAGATCTGCCGGCGCTACGTGGACGAAGTGATCACCGTGAACAGCGATGAGATCTGCGCGGCGATCAAGGACATCTACGACGATACCCGCTCCATCACCGAGCCTTCGGGCGCCCTGGGGGTGGCCGGGATCAAGAAGTACGCCGAGCGTGAAGGCAGTGGCGGCCAGGTGCTGGTGGCCATCGATTCCGGCGCCAACATCAACTTCGACCGCCTGCGCCATGTGGCCGAACGCGCGGAGCTGGGCGAGCAACGCGAAGCCATCATCGCCGTGACCATTCCCGAGCGGCCGGGGAGCTTTCGCGCCTTCTGCGAGGCCCTGGGCCGGCGGCAGATCACCGAATTCAACTACCGGTACCACACCGGCGAAGAGGCCCATATCTTCGTTGGCGTCCAGACCCATCCGCAGCGCGATCCGCGTGACGCCCTCATCCAGGGCCTGCGCGACCAGGGCTTCCCGGTGCTGGACCTGACCGACAACGAACTGGCCAAGTTGCATATTCGCCACACCGTGGGTGGCCATGCGGCACGGGTCGGTGAGGAGCAGGTGTTCCGCTTCGAATTCCCCGAGCGGCCCCGGGCGCTGTTCGACTTCCTCGACCGCCTGGGCGGACGCTGGAACATCAGCATGTTTCATTATCGCAACCACGGCGCGGCGGATGGGCGGGTATTCGCCGCACTGGAAGCCAGTGATGCCGAGCGGGGCGAGCTGCTGGCGACCCTGGATGCCATCGGCTATCGCTATTGGGACGAGACCGAGAATCCGGCGTATCGGTTGTTTATCGGGTGATTGGGCTTTCAGGATCGCAGCATGGCAGTCCGTCGATGCGGCCGCTCTGCATTGATCGCGGCCATGGGCCGCTCCTACGGGTTCATCCATGCCTGTAGGAGCGGCCCATGGCCGCGATAGTCTGTAACGGGCACTGGAGCCTGTCAGTGGAAAAGGCTGCGCCGTTTTCCACGCTACGGAGTTCAACTGCCCCCTCTCCCTCTGGGAGAGGGCTGGGGTGAGGGCGACCAGACGCCAGAATTAAACTGTTGGGCTTCGCTGTGCTTAGCGCCAACCTACGAGAGCGTCAATCCGCGTCATACCGCGCACTGAAGGCCTGGACGAAGGCGTTGCGCAGGATGTTGAAGAAAGCCTGTAGCGGACTGATGTCCTGGTTCTTCACGCTGCCTGAGAGATCCACCCGGGTGGCGAACTGGTCGCGGGGCTGGTTCTTGAGCAGGGTCTGGGCGGTGCCCACCACGGCTTCCCAGGCGCTTTCCAGGGCGTTCTTGTTGCGGTTCTCGACGTCCTGCTGCCAGTCGAAGATATCGACGTTCTTCATCAGCGGCTTGACGTAGCCACTGAGCCGGCCGTCCACCGCCTTGGCCTCCACCACCACGTCGCCGCTACCGGCACGGAAATCGAACTTGCCATAGGCGCGAGCGAAATCGTTGAGTTTGGGCAGGTCGATGTCGGTGACTCTCAGGCGGAAATCGAAGTCGGTGAAATCCTTGAAGGGATCGAAGCGGGCGCTGGCTTCCAGGGGGGCGCTGCCGAGGATGGCGGCCTTGCCTTCGAAGTGGGCGATGCGCTCGCCCTGGGCGTCGGCGGCGTTGGTCAGGTTGTAGAGGCTGGCGTTGACGTCGGTGGCCGCCAGGTTCACCTGGGGCTTGGAGTTGAAGTTGCGGAAGGTCACCCGCCCATTCACCACCCGTACCTCGTCGAGGGTGATGGAGATCAGCTTGTCCACCTGGTCCTGCCAGTCGGTGCCTTCACCGGTCTGCGACTGCTCCTTGCGTGCACCGCCGTCGACGAAATTGAGTTCGGGGTGATCGAAGAGGATGCGCCCGACGATGGCATGGTCCTGCCACAGCGAACGCCAGCTCACCGCGATATCGATGCTGGGCGCCTTGAGAAAGGGCACCGGCACCTTGCCGTTGACCTTGACGATCTCCAGTCCTTCGATGCGATAGGCGCCGCGCCACCAGGCCAGGTCCACGTCGGCGATCTGGCCACGATAGTCGCCCATGTCCGCCAGCTTCTCGTTGAGGTAGTGGCGGATCACCAGGGGGGCGGCCAGGTGCAGGCACAGCAGCACGACGACCAGGCCGATAAGGATGAAAAGAGGCAAACGCAGACGACGGGACATGATGGCAGCTCAGGGCGGACTCGTTCCCGGTCGACCCTGCAGAGCGGGTCTGAGTTTCTTTCTGCTTCGTCAGCTCGTTGACTCAGGCAGACCTGAATGTCGCGAGCGGCTCTGCTTGGCGGCCGGCGCCCCACCGCACTACCCAGCCCGTGCTTGAACGACAGGCGCAAAAAAGCCGGCTTGTGGCCGGCTTTCGAGGGCGGGTTGAGCTGATTTTTGGTGAGCCCGGCCCGCCCGGGTTGCCCTTGCCGGGCAGATGAGAAAGAGGCCTGGGGCCTCCAGCGGCGATCGGCAGATGGCGGATCGGCGCAGGGTCGCGGATGGCGACGAGGGGTGCAGAGTAGTCGCTTTGCCACCGGATAGGAAGTCCGGAATGGCTGGTGTGACGTCCGGAAACAGAAAAGCCCGGCGAGCCGGGCTTTTCGAAAGGAACGCGGATCAGCCCTTGTAGGCGGCCACGGCCTTGGTGATCTCGGCGCGGGCGGCGTCGGCGTCGCCCCAGCCTTCGACCTTGACCCACTTGCCCTTCTCCAGATCCTTGTAGTTCTCGAAGAAGTGCTTGATCTGCTCCAGCAGCAGGGCCGGCAGGTCGGTGTATTCCTTCACGTCCTTGTACAGGACGCTCAGCTTGTCGTGGGGGACGGCGATCAGCTTGGCGTCACCACCGGCTTCGTCGGTCATGTGCAGCACGCCGACCGGACGGGCGCGGATCACGGCGCCGGGCGCGACCGGGTAGGGGGTCACGACCAGCACGTCCAGGGGATCGCCATCGTCGGCCAGGGTGTTGGGGATGTAGCCGTAGTTGGCCGGGTAGAACATGGGGGTGGCCATGAAGCGGTCGACGAAGAGGGCGTCGCTGTCCTTGTCGATCTCGTACTTGATCGGCGCGTGGTTGGCCGGAATCTCGATGGCGACGTAGATGTCGTTCGGCAGGTCTTTGCCGGCGGGAATCTTGCTGTAGCTCATGAACGGGTCCCTCTGGTCGGTTGGGAAAAGTGGCCGGGAGTATAGGCGCTTTCAGATCAGGGTTCGAGCCTCGGACCCCGGGGTTGTCGGGTGTTGCACGCTCGCCAGGCTGGCGGCGAGACGGCTGCGCGGGTCCTGGCGGAACAGTTGCTGCAGCTGTGCGTAGACGGCTGGATAGTGCTCGCTGAGCAGGTCGGGGGCGCTGAAGAAGTACTCGCAGGCGACGGCGAAGAATTCCTCGGGGCTTTCCGCCGCATAGGGATCGAGGACGGTCTGCGCATCCGGATCGGCATCGAGCTGGCGATTGAAGTCGTCGTAGGCGGTCTGCAAGGCGCTGGTCCAGGCGGCCTGGGGCATGCCTTCGTGCAGCGGCGGCTGGCCATTGCACAGGCCACCGGCGAGCAGGTCGATGAGGTGGGCGAATTCGTGGATGACCAGGTTGTAGGCCTCCCAGCCGCCACTGGCCTGGATGCCGGGCCAGGCCAGCACCACCTGGCCGCGGTCCCAGGCCTCGCCGTCGCGTTCCTCGTCCCACTCGTGTTCCAGGCCGCCCTCGTCGCGATGGCGCTGCGGGCTGACGAAGGCGTCCGGGTAGACGACGATCTCGCGGACATTGGGGTAGAGCGCTGCTTCCGGCAGGTGCAGCAGCGGCAAGAGCGCCTGGGCGGCCAGCAGCAGCCGGTCGCCGTCGTCCAGTGCCAGGCCTTCGAGCAGGGTGAGGCGCTTCTCGGCGAGGAACAGCACGCAGTGCTCGCGCAGCCAGGTGTCTTCCTCCTCGCTCAGGCCATCGAGGATCGGCAGGCGCTGGCGCAGGCGCGCCCAGAGGTCATCGGCGATGGCGACCCGCTCCAGCAGGCGCCGCTCGCGCCAGGCGCGCCAGAAGCCCAAGGACTCAGGCCCCGCTCTGGACCGCGGCGCGACGACTCTTGATCAGGCCGAGGATCATCGGCAGCAGGGAGATGCCGATGATGGCCAGGACCATGACGGTGAGGTTCTGCTTGATGAAGGGCACGTTGCCGAAGAAGTAGCCCAGGCTCACCAGGCCGCCGACCCACAACAGCGAACCGAGCACGCTGTAGGCGAGGAAGTAGGGGTAGTGCATGCGCCCGACGCCGGCGACGAAGGGGGCGAAGGTACGGATGATGGGCAGGAAGCGCGCCAGGGTGATGGTCTTGCCACCGTGGTGCTCGTAGAAGGCCTGGGTGCGCAGCAGGTAGTCGCGGCGGAATACCTTGGAGTCGGGGTTGCTGAACAGCTTGTCGCCGGCGAAGCGGCCGATCAGGTAGTTGGTGCTGTCGCCCGCCACTGCGGCGAACATCAGCAGGCCGGCCAGCAGATAGGGATCCATGTCGCCCAGGGCGGAAATGGCACCGGCGATGAACAGCAGGGAGTCGCCGGGCAGGAAGGGCATGACCACCAGGCCCGTCTCGCAGAAGATCACGGCGAAGAGGATGACGTAGATCCAGGTGCCGTACTGGGCCACCAACCCGCTGAGATAGACGTCGAGGTGCAGGATCAGGTCGATCGGGTTGAATTCCATGGGGCGTGCCTACCGTAGGTGCGAGGGTCCGGCGGCGATTATAAGGGCAGCCGGGGCCAGCGTTTGTGGCCTGGTCGAGATCGGCGCCGGGAAAAAACGCCAGCCGCTCAGAGGTCAGGGTAGGCGAAAGGTTCACTCCCGCGCCGGGACCGACGCGGGAGTGGCGCGCTGGTTCTCAGCCCAGCGCCATGTCGATCACCACCCGACCCTCGATACCGCCGCCGTGCATGCGCGCGAAGATGTCGTTGATGTTCTCCAGCGGCTCGGCGCTCACCGTGGCCTTGACCTTGCCTTCGCCGGCGAAGTCCAGGGCCTCCTGCAGGTCCAGGCGGGTGCCGACGATGGAACCGCGCACCGTGGTGCCGTTGAGCACCATGTCGAAGATCGACAGCGGGAAGTCACCCGGCGGCAGGCCGTTGAGGGCGATGGTGCCACCGCGACGGGTCATGCCGATGGCCTGCTCGAAGGCCTTGGGCGAGACCGCCGTGACCAGGGCGCCGTGGGCACCGCCGATCTCCTTCTTCAGGTAGGCCGCCGGGTCCTGCTCGCGGGCATTGACCGTGACCTCGGCGCCCAGTCGGCGGGCGAGGTCGAGCTTCTTGTCGTCCACATCCACCGCCGCCACGTTCAGGCCCATGGCCCGGGCGTACTGCACCGCCATGTGGCCCAGGCCGCCGATACCGGAGATCACCACCCAGTTGCCCGGCTTGGTGTCGGTCATCTTCAGGCCCTTGTAGACGGTGACGCCGGCGCAGAGGATGGGCGCGATCTCGACGAAGCCGACGTTGTCCGGCAGGCGGCCGACGTAGCCGGCATCGGCCAGGGTGTATTCGGCGAAGCCGCCGTTCACCGAGTAGCCGGTGTTCTGCTGGGATTCACAGAGGGTCTCCCAGCCGCCCAGGCAGTGCTCGCAATGGCCACAGGTGGAATACAGCCAGGGCACCCCGACCCGGTCGCCTTCCTTGACGTGGGTGACCCCGGCGCCCACCGCCACCACATGGCCGACGCCTTCGTGACCGGGGATGAAGGGCGGATTGGGCTTGACCGGCCAGTCGCCCTGGGCGGCATGCAGATCGGTGTGGCAGACGCCACTGGCGGCGATCTTGACCAGTACCTGGCCGGCGCCTGGGGTAGGCACCTCGACTTCGCGGAATTCCAGGGGTTTGCCAAAGGCGGTGACGACAGCGGCTTTCATTGTTTTAGGCATGACGAGTCCCTCATGGATGCATGATGCGTGGATGAAGCCAGACGGGGCCTGCGCCGGGACGCACCTGTCCACCGCGGGCGGCCGTTGCCTCTAGCGTCGGCCACCCACGGGGAGCGGGTGTTGATCCAGGTCAGGTGGGAGGCGCGCCTCGACTTCCTGCTGAGGCGCGCGATCCAGGCGTCGCTTTAGAAGAAGCCCAGCGGATTGATGTCGTAGCTGACCAGCAGGTTCTTGGTCTGCTGGTAGTGGTCGAGCATCATCTTGTGGGTTTCACGACCGACGCCGGATTTCTTGTAGCCGCCGAAGGCAGCGTGGGCGGGGTAGAGGTGGTAGCAGTTGGTCCAGACGCGACCGGCCTTGATGCCGCGACCCATGCGGTAGGCGCGATTGATGTCGCGGGTCCAGACGCCGGCGCCGAGTCCGAACTCGGTGTCGTTGGCGATGGCCAGGGCCTCGGCTTCGTCCTTGAAGGTGGTCACCCCGATCACCGGGCCGAAGATCTCCTCCTGGAAGACGCGCATCTTGTTGTGGCCCTTGAGCAGGGTCGGCTGGATGTAATAGCCGCTGGCCAGGTCGCCCTGCAGTTTCTCGACGTTGCCACCGGTGAGGAACTCGGCGCCTTCCTCGCGGGCGATCTCCAGGTAGGAGACGATCTTCTCGAACTGCTGCTGGGAAGCCTGGGCACCGACCATGGTCTCGGTGTCCAGCGGATCGCCGCGCTTGATCTGGGCGATCTTCTTCATCACCGCTTCCATGAAGGGGGCGTAGATGGATTCCTGCACCAGGGCGCGGGACGGGCAGGTGCAGACCTCGCCCTGGTTGAAGAAGCCCAGCACCAGACCTTCCGCGGCCTTCTCGATGAAGCTCGGCTCGGCCTGCATGATGTCTTCGAAGTAGATGTTGGGCGACTTGCCGCCCAGCTCCACGGTGCTGGGAATGATGTTCTTGGCCGCGCAGGAGAGGATGTGCGAACCCACCGGGGTGGAGCCGGTAAAGGCGATCTTGGCGATACGGGTGCTGGTGGCCAGCGCCTCGCCGGCCTCCTTGCCATAGCCCTGCACCACGTTGAGCACGCCGGGCGGCAGGAGGTCGCCGACGATCTCGGCGAACAGGGTGATGGACAGCGGCGTCTGCTCGGCGGGCTTGAGCACCACGCAGTTGCCGGCGGCCAGCGCCGGGGCCAGCTTCCAGGCGGCCATCAGCAGCGGGAAGTTCCAGGGGATGATCTGGCCGACCACGCCCAGTGGCTCGTGGAAGTGATAGCTGGCGGTGTTGTCGTTGATCTCGGCGGCGCTGCCTTCCTGGGCGCGGATGCAGCCGGCGAAGTAGCGGAAGTGATCGGCGGCCAGGGGCACGTCGGCGTTGAGCGTCTCGCGCACCGCCTTGCCGTTGTCCCAGGTCTCGGCGACGGCCAGTTTTTCCAGATTCTGTTCGATGCGGTCGGCGATCTTGAGCAGGATCAGCGAGCGGTCCTGCACCGAGGTGCGGCCCCAGGCATCGGCGGCGGCGTGGGCGGCGTCCAGGGCGCGTTCGATGTCGGCGGCGTCGGAGCGGGGAAATTCACCGATCACCGAGCCGTTCACCGGAGAGGTGTTGGTGAAGTACTGGCCTTTCACCGGGGCGACGAATTCGCCGCCGATGTAGTTGCCGTAGCGGGCCTGCAGGGTCAGCAGGGCGTCTTGGGTGCCGGGAGCTGCGTAGCGCATGGTGGGTCTCCTGTTTGTTCTTGTATGAAGCGGCGCTCCGATCCTGAGCAAGGCGCGGGCCAAGTCGGGCGAACCCGCATGGATGCGACGTTGCGGGCTTTTCCAGGGAGTGCCGTCACCTGTCACTGTGACAGAGGTGTCACCCCTTGGCGTGACAGCCTGTCACCTGGGGGTGACAGAGTGCGCAGTCCGATCGATTTGGCCTATGCTGGAGGCCGCGCAGACGCCCCCGCGGAGGACAACGACAATGGCCGCCACCCCGTCCGATCGTCATGCCAGCCAGGTGCTCGAACTCGCCCGCGGCGCTGTCCCTGACGGCCCGGCCAGCGATCCGGCCATCGCCCGCTCCTGGCGGCGCTGTCTCGACGAACACCAGCTCGACCCGGCCGCGCGCGTAGCGCCCTGGGTGCTGGAGCGCGCCCGCTTCGACGAGCACCGCCAGCGCCAGCAGCGGGTCTTGCAGATCGCCCGCGGCCAGATGAATTCCCTGCACCAGCAGCTGGGCGGCGCCGGCCATGCCGTGCTGCTCACCGATGCCCGCGGGCTGATCCTCGATTGCGTGACCGCCGAGGCCGAGCGCGAGACCTTCCAGCAGGCCGGACTGTGGCTGGGCGCCGACTGGAGCGAGGCCTGCGAAGGCACCAACGGCATCGGCACCTGCGTGGTGGAGCGCCAGGCGCTGACTATCCATCGCGACGAACACTTTCGCAGCCGCCATACCCAGCTGACCTGCTCGGCCAGCCCGGTCTTCGATCCGGCGGGCGAGCTGCTGGCAGTGCTGGATGTCTCCACGGCCCGTCAGGAGTCCTCGCGCCAGGGCCAGTTCCACACCATGGCGCTGGTCAATCTTTCGGCCAAGCTGATCGAGAGCTGCTATTTCCTCGACCGTTACGCCGCTGGTTACCTGCTGCGGTTCCATGCCCAGGCGGCCTATGTCGGCCTGCTCAGCGAAGGGCTGCTGGCCTTCGACGACGAAGGTCGCGTCCGGGCCGCCAACGAAACCGCGCTGATGCTGCTCGGCCTGGCGCGTAGTGCGGTGTTGGGGCAGCGGATGGAGGCCCTGTTCGAGCTACGGCTGGACGACCTGTTGGAGCGCGCCCGCCCGCAACCCAGCGCCTGCTGGGCGTTGCGCGGACGCCAGGGGCAGGGCTTCCACGGCCTGGTGCGCGGCCCTCAGGTGCGCCCGGTCACCCCGGTAGCGGTGCCCAAGGCGCCCCTGCCCAGCGGTATCTGCCTGGCCGATCCGGCCTTGGCGCGGGATTTCACCCGGGCGCTCAAGGTCCTGGAGCGCGACGTGCCGGTGCTGCTGCATGGCGAGACGGGCACCGGCAAGGAAGCCTTCGCCAGCGCCCTGCATCGCGCCAGCAGTCGCGCCGGTCAGGCCTTCGTCGCGCTCAATTGCGCGGCCATCCCGGAGACGCTGATCGAAAGCGAGCTGTTTGGCTATCGCGGCGGCAGCTTCACCGGGGCGCGCAAGGAAGGCATGGCCGGCAAGCTGCAGCAGGCCGATGGCGGCATCCTCTTTCTCGACGAGATCGGCGACATGCCCCTGGCGCTGCAGACGCGCTTGCTCAGGGTGCTGGAAGAGCGCCAGGTGGTCCCCCTCGGCGGCGGTGCTCCGCGTGCCCTGGACCTGCGCCTGGTCAGCGCCAGCCACCGCGACCTGGAGGCCCTGGTGGCCGCCGGCAGTTTTCGCGAAGACCTCTACTATCGCCTGCGCGGCCTGGTGGTGACCCTGCCAGCCCTGCGTGAGCGCAGTGATCGCGGCGAACTGCTCGATCTGCTGCTGGCCGAGGAAGCCCGCGGCGAGTCGATCCGTCTCGATCCGGCGGCGCGTGCCTGTCTGCTCGCCCAGCCCTGGCCTGGCAACGTCCGCCAGTTGCGTACCGTGTTGCGCACCCTGGTAGCCCTGAGCGAAGACGGCCATATCGGCCTGGACGAGCTACCGGCGGAGTGCCGTGGTGCCCGGCTCTCCGTTCCATCCAGCGTGGCGCCGGTCGACAGCGCCCGGGAGGAGCTGCGTGGGGTGCTGGACGACTGCCACTGGCAGATGACTCGCGCGGCCAAGCGCCTGGGGGTGAGTCGCAACACCCTTTATCGCTGGTTGCATCAGCACGGCTTGCAGCGCCCGCAGGATTAGCGCTCCGCCTTGGCACAGAGGTGGGCGATGCAGGGCGAGACGAATAGACTGCCCCGGTAGGCGCCTGCCAGGGTGCGGCTGGCGACCAGGGCCCATAGCAGGGCCAGCAGCACCACCAGCACGGCGCCCAGACCGGTGAAGAAGGGCGCCGCCAGGGCTTCCCCCAGGCGCAGGGTGGTCAGGGCATAGACACCCAGGGGAAAGGTGAAGCCCCACCAGCTCAGGTTGAAGGGCATGCCCTCACGGGCATGGCGCTGGGTCACTAGCACAGCCAGCGCCAGCCACCAGAGCCCCAGTCCCCAGAGCAGTACCGCGCCTAACAGGCCCAGGCCCTGGGCGATCTCGCCAATTCCGGCCAGGCCATGGGCGGCAAACACTGTCGGTGCATCGGCGCCCAGTACCAGCAGGCCCAGGGCGCCGGTGGCGATCGGTCCCAGCGCCAGCCAGCTCGACGCGGCCATGCTGGCCGGCGGCAGCTTGTGCAGCGCCAGGCGCAAGAGCAGGATCACCAGCAGGCTGAGGGCGACGGGCACCGAATAGGCCCAGAGCACATAGCTGGCGACGAGCACGCTGAATTGCTCGCTGACAGCCAGGTGCGGCACCAGCAGGCCACCACTGGCCGCCGCCACCTCCGCTGCCACCACCGGCAACAGCCAGACGGCGGTCATCTGGTCGATGCGATGCGCCTGGCGGGTAAACATCAGATAGGGAATCAGCACTCCGCAGGCCAGCGCCATGGCCGCATCCAGCCACCAGAGGCCGAGCGCCAAGGGCAGCACCGCCTCACCCCAGCGCGGCAGGCCGAACAGCAATAGGCCGTTGATCAGCGTGGCCAGGCCCATGGGGATGGTGCCCAGGAACATGGAAACCGTGGCGTGGGCGAAGATCTCGCGGGCTTCCTGGTAGAACAGCAGCCAGCGGGCGGCATAGAGCCCGGTGAACAGGCTGAACAGCAGGACATCGAGCAGCCAGAGGCCTTCGGCGATGGCATGCAGGCCGGGAAGCGGCAGGGGGAAGGCTGCCAGCGCGAGCGCCAGGATGCCCGTGCCCATGGTCACGGCGAACCAGTTGGGCGTGAACTGGCGGATGACCTCCAGTGGGCGGTCGAGCTGGCTGAAGGGTCTGAGTACCTGCTCGGGGACGACGGTGAAAAGCGGCATGGCAGGGCTCCGGAAGGGATGGCCTTCAGGCTAAGCCTGCTCGCTTATCATTAAAAATGAATGATTATGAAATATTAAACCACTGGTTAGATAAGGCGCTGCCCTTGCTTGCCAGGCAGCGCCTGGGCATCAGGGCTTGGCCACGTGCCAGACCTGGTTCACGCCATCACCGGTGGTATCGCCCGGCTTGCTGTCCTTGATCCAGGTATACAGCGGCTTACCCTGGTAGGCCCATTGCTGGCTGCCGTCGTCACGGGTCACCAGGCTGTAGCCATCGGCGGCCTTGGCCCCGGCCTCGGCTTTCAGCGGTGGCCAGTTCTGGGCGCAGGGGCCGTTACAGGCGGACTTGCCCGCGCTGTCCTTGGCGAAGGTGTATAGCGTCATGCCCTGGCTGTCGACGAGCACCTTGCCCAGGGCGGTGTCGGCGATCTTGGTCGGCGCCGCGGCGAGGGCGAGTCCGGCGAAAGAGAGGGTTGCAACGGTAATCAGCAGGCGTTTCAGCATGGTCGACCTCTTGTCATTGTCATTAAGGCGAGCGTACCTACGGACGTGCACAGGCATCCGCATAGCCAGGGATGCCCTTCGCACTCTAGTCGAAATCCCGGTGGATGGGGCGAGCGCAGCGCTCCGCCATCCGAGACGGCCATCGCTCCGGCGGCGCGGCCCCCCGTGCTAACCTTGCCGCCGTTCAATTTGCAGCGGAGCCCGCCTGTCATGCACATCCACATCCTCGGTATCTGCGGCACCTTCATGGGGTCGCTCGCGGTGCTGGCCAAGGAAGCCGGCCATCGCGTGACCGGCTCCGACGCCAACGTCTATCCGCCCATGAGCACCCAGCTGGAGGCCCAGGGCATCGAGCTGACCCAGGGCTACGATCCGGCGCAACTCGATCCGGCGCCGGACCTGGTGGTGATCGGCAACGCCCTGTCGCGCGGCAATCCGGCGGTGGAGTTCGTGCTGGACAAGGGGCTGCCCTATGTCTCCGGTCCTCAGTGGCTGGCCGAGCATGTGCTGCAGGGCCGCTGGGTGCTGGCGGTCGCCGGGACCCACGGCAAGACCACCACCACCAGCATGCTGGCCTGGGTGTTGGAGCACGCCGGCATGAGCCCGGGCTTTCTCATCGGCGGGGTGCCGCAGAACTTCGGCATCTCGGCGCGCCTGGGCGGTACGCCCTTCTTCGTGGTGGAAGCCGACGAATACGACAGCGCCTTCTTCGACAAGAGATCCAAGTTCGTCCACTACCGGCCGCGGACCACCATCCTCAATAACCTGGAATACGATCACGCGGATATCTTCCCGGATCTGGCAGCCATCGAGCGGCAGTTCCACCACCTGGTGCGGACCATTCCCAGCAGCGGCCTGATCATCCATCCCACCGCCGAGACGGCGCTGGTGCGGGTGCTGCAGATGGGCTGCTGGACCCCGGTGCAGACCACCGGCGCCGACGGTCAATGGCAGGCCCGCCTGCTGGCCGAGGACGGTTCGCGCTTCGAGGTGCTCTTCGATGGCGAGGTTCAGGGCACCGTGAACTGGGAGCTGACCGGCCAGCACAACGTGGCCAATGCCCTGGCCACCCTGGCGGCGGCTCGTCATGTCGGGGTGGTGCCGGGTATGGGCGTCGCCGCCCTGAGCGAATTCCGCAGTGTGAAGCGGCGTATGGAGAAGGTCGCCGAGGTGCGCGATGTGACCGTCTACGACGACTTCGCCCACCATCCCACCGCCATCGCCGCCACCCTGCAGGGGCTGCGCGCCCGGGTCGGCAGCGAGCGCATCATCGCCGTCATCGAGCCGCGCTCCAATTCCATGAAGCTGGGCGCCCACCGCGACGGTCTGCCAGACAGTGTCACCGGTGCCGACAGCGTGGTCTGGTACGCCCCGCCGAATCTAGGTTGGGACCTGGCCGGAACCGCCGCCGCCTGTCAGGTGCCTGCGGTGGTCTGCGATTCCCTGGAGGCCATCATCGCCCGGGTCCAGGCCGAGCTGGACGGACCCACCCATGTGGTGATCATGAGCAACGGAGGTTTCGGCGGCCTGCACGGCAAGCTGGCCGCGGCCCTGGAGCAGGCATGATGGCCGGTCCGGAACGTATCACCCTGGCGCTGACCGGCGCGTCCGGCTCTCAGTATGGCCTGCGTCTGCTCGACTGCCTGGTGCAGGAGGAGCGCGAAGTGCACTTCCTCATCTCCAAGGCCGCGCAGCTGGTGATGGCCACCGAGACCGACGTGGTGCTGCCGCCCAAGCCCCAGGCCATGCAGGCCTTTCTCACCGAATACACCGGCGCGGCCCCCGGCCAGGTACGGGTGTTCGGCCAGAGCGACTGGATGGCGCCGCCGGCGTCCGGCTCCAGCGCCCCGGCGGCCATGGTGGTGTGTCCCTGTTCCACCGGTACCCTGTCGGCCATTGCCACCGGCGCCAGTAACAATCTCATCGAACGCGCCGCCGACGTCGCCCTCAAGGAGCGCCGGCAACTGATTCTGGTGCCGCGCGAGTCGCCGTTCTCCAGCATCCACCTGGAAAACATGCTCAAGCTGTCCAACCTGGGCGTGACCATCCTGCCGGCCTCGCCAGGCTTCTATCACCAGCCGCAGACCCTCGATGACCTGGTGGACTTCGTGGTGGCACGCATCCTCAACACCCTGGGCATCCCCCAGGACATGCTGCCGCGCTGGGGCGAGCATCACCTGTCCGGTAACGATGACTAGTGTCGTCTCGCGCCTCGGCCTGCTGCTGACGGCCGTCCTGATCCTCGGCGGCTGCGCCACGGCGCGCACCCTGGACGCCGCCAAGCCCGGTGCGCCGGTGGTCTATGCCGGCACCCGGCTGGATCTCTATGCCCTGCAGGGCGGCTGCTGCGCCTTGGATCGCTTCGGCGCCGAGGCCCCGGCCTGGCCAGTACTGGACCTGCCCGGCAGTGCCCTGCTCGATACCCTGTTGCTGCCGCTGTCGCTGCCGGCAGCCATTGGCGGGCGGGGCAGCGTGCGGGGCGGGCTCTAGCAGGCTTGCAGCAACTCCCCGAGCTTGGCCATGGCCGCCTCGCTGCGCGCGTCCCAGGGATGACCGCAGTTGAGTCTGATGCAGTTTCGAAAGCCCTGCTGCGCGGAAAAGATCGGCCCTGGCGCCAGGCTGATGCCCTCGGCCAGCGCCTGGCGATACAGCGCCAGGCTGTCCACCCGGGAGGGTAATTCGAGCCAGAGGAAGTAACCGCCCTGGGGGCGGCTGACGTGGGTGTCGGCCGGAAAGTAGCGGCGCGCCGCGGCCAGCATGGCCTGGCGCTGCCGGTCGAGACTCAGTCGTAGCCGGCGCAGATGACGATCGTAGCCACCGTGCTGCAGATAGTCCGCCAAGGCGGCCTGGGCCGGCATCGAGGGGGTGATGGTGGTCATCAGTCGCAGTCGCGCGACCGCTCCCGCCTGGCGTCCGGCCGCGATCCAGCCGATGCGATAGCCGGGGGCCAGGCACTTGGAAAAGGAGCCGCAGTGCAGTACCAGGCCATCGGTGTCGAAGCGCTTGACCGGGCGGTGCGGTTCGCTGCCGCTGTAGAGTTCGGCATAGACGTCGTCTTCCAGCAACGGCACCTGGTGGCGTCGCAGCAGGCCATAGAGGCGCTGCTGGGCCTGGTCGTCGAGGCTGACCCCGGTGGGGTTCTGCAGGCCGCTCATGAACCAGCAGGCCTTGATCGGCAGGCGGGCCAGGGCCTCTTCCAGGGCGTCGAGATTGAGGCCGTGCTCGGGGTCGACCGGGATTTCCACCGCCTTGAGTTGCAGTCGTTCCAGCACCTGCAGGCTGGCGTAGAAGGCCGGGCTTTCCACCGCGACCAGATCGCCGGGGCGGGTCAGGCTCTGCAGGCCCAGGTTGAGCGCCTCCAGGGCGCCGTGGGTGATCACCAGCTCTTCGCCGACCTCGGGCATGCCGGCCAGGCCATAGCGCCGGGCGATCTGGCGACGCAGCTCGGGATGACCGGGGGTCACGTAGGCGGTGAGGTCATGGGCGGGCAGGTCGCGCAGGCCGTGGGCCATGCTGCGGGCCAGGCGCGCCAGGGGAAAGAGATCGGGGCTGGGAAAGGCCGAGCCGAAGGGCACGATGCCCGGATCCTGCAGGGACTGCAGCACCGAATACACCAGGTCGCTCACCGCTACCTCGGTGCCTTCCAGCGGGGCGAGCAGCGGCGCCGAGTCGCGTGACCGGGCGGGTTCGCGGACGAAGTAGCCGGATCTCTCCCGCGCCTCGATCAAGCCACGGCTTTCCAGCAGGTAATAGGCCTGGAATACCGTGGAGGGGCTGATGCCGTGCGTCTGGCTGGCACTGCGCACCGAGGGCAGGCGATCGCCGGGAGCGAGGACGCCGGTGGTCATCAGGGTGGCGAGCTGGTTGGCGAATCTTTCGTAGCGCTTCATGCAGGGCCAGGGCAGGGGAGACCGTCACTATAGCGAGCACGGGCCCATCTGATCCGGTTTTTCATGTGTCTACCTGCTGCTGTAACGCTGGCGTCCGGAGGCCTAAGCTTTATCCATCCCTTTCTGGCATCTCCCGGAGGCAGCCATGGACGATGGTGTTTTCATGATTCTCTTCAGCCTGCTCGCACTCATCCTGCTCGGCGGCGGCTACTACGCCTGCGTGGTCCTGAACAAGGACCGCCGCGACGTGGAAAAGAACGATCAGCTGCGCTGATCGCCCACCTCGCAGACATCCACCCAGCGCGCCTCGCTGAGGGCGGCCAGCCGCTCGGGCGTGAGGCGCACGGCGCTGTGGATGGCGCCCGCGGCGGGTAGCACCTCGTCGAAAGCCTTGAGCGATTCGTCGCAGTAGACCGGCAGCGGCGTGGCCAGTCCGAACGGGCAGACGCCTCCCACCGGATGCCCGGTAAGGCCTTCCACGGTGGCGGCATCGAGCAGCTTGGCCTTGCCGCCGAAGGCGGCCTTGAGCTTGCGGTTGTCCAGCCGCGCATCACCGCGCGCGACCAGCAGCAGCTGCTGATCCCCTACCTTCAAGCCCAGGGTCTTGGCGATGCGCCCGGGCTCCACGCCATGGGCGGCCGCCGCCAGGGTAACGGTCGCGGTACTGGTCGTGGCCTCGAGGATCTCGAGGTCGGGCGCGATGCGGGCGAGGTGCTGGCGGACGGAGTCGAGGCTCATGGATCTTCCTGTGAGGGGAAAACCCGACTCTCGGCAATCCGCGCCACCCGCGTCAAGGCCGACTCAGCACTCTACGAAGGTCACGGCCAGACCGCCGCGAGAGGTTTCCTTGTACTTGTCGTGCATGTCCGCGCCGGTTTCCTTCATGGTGCGGATCACCTGGTCGAGGGAGATGAAGTGCTCGCCGTCGCCGCGCAGCGCCATCTGGGCGGCGTTGATCGCCTTGACCGCGGCGATGGCGTTGCGCTCGATGCAGGGCACCTGTACCAGGCCACCGACCGGGTCGCAGGTCAGCCCGAGGTTGTGCTCCAGACCGATCTCGGCGGCGTTTTCCAGCTGTGCGGGGCTGGCGCCCAGCACCTCGGCCAGACCGGCGGCAGCCATGGCGCAGGCCGAGCCGACCTCGCCCTGGCAACCCACCTCGGCACCGGAGATGGAGGCGTTCTTCTTGCACAGGATGCCGACCGCGGCGGCGGCGAGCATGAAGCGCACCACATCGTCGTCACAGGCATCGGGATTGAATTTCATGTAGTACATCAGCACCGCCGGGATGATCCCGGCCGCGCCGTTGGTGGGCGCAGTGACCATGCGGCCGCCGGCGGCGTTTTCCTCGTTCACCGCCAGGGCGAAGAGGTTGACCCACTCCATGGCGGAGAGGGTCGAGCCGATGACGTTGGGCTTGCCGATGGCTTGCAAGCTCTGGTGCAGGCGGGCAGCGCGTCGGCGCACCTTGAGGCCGCCGGGCAGGATGCCTTCGTTGGCGAGACCGTTCTGGACGCATTCGCGCATCACGCCCCAGATGCGCAGCAGGCCGCTGCGGATCTCTTCCTCGGAGCGCCAGCTCTTCTCGTTGGCCAGCATCAGCTCGGCCACGCCCAGGCCGTGGCTGCGACAGAGGTGTAGCAGCTCGGCGCCGCTGGAGAATTCGTAGGGCAGCTCGGTGGTATCGCTGTCCAGCACGCCGCTGGCGGCCTGGGCGGCGTCCACCACGAAGCCGCCACCGATGGAGTAGTAGGTCGTTTCAGCCACTTCACCGGTGGTGCCAAAGGCGGTCAGGGTCATGGCATTGGGGTGGTAGGGCAGGCTTTCCTCCAGCAGCAGCATGTCTTCCTGCCAGTTGAAATGGACCGCCTGGCGGCCGGCCAGCAACAGGGTGCGCTCGTTGCGCAGGACCTCGATGCGCGGTTCGACGGCAGCGGGATCGACGCGATCCGGCCATTCGCCCATCAGGCCGATCAGGGTCGCCCGGTCGGTGCCATGACCAATCCCGGTGGCCGACAGCGAACCATAGAGGCGCACCTCGACCCGCTTGACCTGCTCCAGCAGACCTTCGTCGACCAGGCGCTGGGCGAAGAGGGCGCCCGCGCGCATCGGTCCCACGGTATGGGAGCTGGACGGACCCACGCCGATTTTGAACAGGTCGAAGACGCTGATGGCCATGTCGGTAATCCCTGATTGAGCTTGAATAGTTGCCAGACAAGGTGCCGGCGGATGGCTCATAGTGGTGATAAGCCTTCAACTCGCACAAACGAAAGCTTCTAAGCGATCCTTTAGCGGAACTCATCGATGAGCCGGATCCTCAATGCTCAAACCCAGGCCTGGTTGCAGGTGTTCGTCTGCGCCGCGCGCCATCTGTCCTTCACGCGCTGTGCCGAAGAGCTGCATGTGACGCCTGGCGCCATCAGCCAGCAGATGCGCCAGCTGGAGGAGCGCCTGGGCTTCAAGCTGTTCCATCGCGTCGCGCGTGGACTGGAGCTGACCGCCGAGGGCCAGCGTCTGGCGACCACCCTCAACCAGGCCTATGGGCTGATCGACGCCGAACTGCGGCGGCTCAATGCCGGCCAATTCGGCGGCGTGGTGCGGCTCAGGTCGATCCCCTCGTTCCTGGGCAAGTGGCTGACCCCACGGCTGCCGCGGTTGCAGGCACGCTTTCCCGATCTGCAACTGCGGCTGGTGGCCGAGGACAGCAGCTGGTCGCTACGCGAGGGTGAATTCGACCTCGCCATCGATCTCAACGACGGCAGCTACCCGGGACTGGCCTCGACGCCGCTGATGGATGAAGAGATCTTCCCGGTATGCGCCCCCAGTCTGCTGGCGGGACGGCCACCGCTGGAGCGACCGGAGGACCTGGAGTTCTATCCGCTGCTGCACGACATCACCGCCTGGCGCGGCAGCTACGAATACGCCGAGTGGGAGTTCTATCTCGCCAGCATCGGCGCGCCGGCGCTGGATGTGCGGCGGGGCCATACCTTCAACCGCAACCACCTGACCATCGAGGCGGCCATCGCCGGCATGGGCGTGGCCATCGCCCGGCGCGCCCTGATCACCGACGAACTGGCCCGTGGCGTGCTGGTGGTACCGCCCTTCGGCCGTTCGGTGCCGGCCCACAAGAGATACATGCTGCTCTACGCCCAGGGTGCCCTGGCCGATCCCCGCCTGCGCGCCCTGCACGACTGGCTGGTGCAGGAGGTGGATCAGATGGCGCTGGCGCAGCCGGCGTAGGAGCGGTCCACGACCGCGATCGGATGCACCCAGGCCTGGTAGCGAGGGCTAACAACATAAGCCTGAATGAGAGAGGAATCGCGGCCATGGGCCGCTCCTACAGGCTACCGTAGGTTGGGTTGAGCGCAGCGAAGCCCAACAGTGTTTGCCTCGGCACCGGCATGTTGGGCTTCGACGATGGAGCCTTCTCAGCCCAACCTACGGTCGATAGCGGCCAAGCCTCAACGCCCCAACTTGCGCAACTCGTCTGACTCCACCACCCGCACGCCCTGGCTTTCTTCCAGGGCCAGGCGCCACAGGGCGCGGGCCAGGACAGCGGCTTCGATGCCGTGCCATTTGCCGGGCAGCCATTGTGAGAGCGGTGCGGCCAGACGTTCGCCCAAACGCTCTTCCGGGCGCTGGCCGATCAGCAGCGACGGCCGCGCCAGGGTCAGCTGCGTCCAGCCCTGGGCGCGCAGGGCCTCTTCCAGTTCGCCCTTGACCTTGTTGTAGAAGATCGAGGACTGCGAATCGGCGCCGATGGCGCTGACCACGATGTAGTGCCGCGCGCCCAGTTCCAGGGCGCGCTGACCGACCGCCAGGGGCAGGCCGTAATCCACGGCGCGAAAGGCCGCTTCGGAACCGGCCTGCTTCATGGTGGTGCCCAGGCAGCAGAAGGCCACGTCCAGCGGGCCTTCCAGCGTCGGCAGCAGGCTGTTGAGGTCGCCCACCGGGTTGTCCAGCCGAACGTGTTCTGCCAGAGGACGACGAGTGGGTGCCAGCACCCGCGGTACCGTCGGCTCATTGAGGAGGCGGTCGAGCAGGTGTTCGCCGGTCAGGCCAGTGGCGCCGGCGATGAGGGCATGCTGAGGCGTCAGGTACACGGGGCTCTCCTTGTAGCGGCGACCGCTGATGTCAGGTTGGACCTCAGGCGTTCCGGTTGTTCGTCAACGTCCCAGGCAAAGGTGGCACTCAGCGACTCGCGCGCCAGGCGCGCCACTTCTGCAGCACGGCGGGTGGTGCCCAGAGCTGGGGTTCGGATGGGTCGAAGCCTTCGGTCTTCTCGCGCACGGCCACGGTGTCGCGGGCGCGCTGGAAAGCCTGCTCGGGATCGTCGGTGTGCTGGAAGGCCTCGGCGAACAGCGCGCGACCGAAATAGGTAAAATCGGCTTCGTCGGTGCAGCCGAAGGAGGTGCGATCAGCCTTGGAGGCGGTCATCACCAGGGTATGGTCGTCCTGCAACTGTGGGATGAAGCCGCCGCTGTAGCAGCTGGAGACGATGACCAACTTGTCGCGCCCGCGCAGGGGCGCGAGCAGCCGGCCCAGTTCCGCCGCCGGCAGGCTGGAGAGGTCCAGGCCCGGCTGGTCGAGCACCAGTTGATGGTCGGCCGAGCCATGGCTGGTCAGGTAGATGAGGATCAGGTCTTCGGGACCGGTGCGCTGGGCCAGGGCCTGCAGGCTCTGGTAGAGGTTCTCGCGGGTGGCCAGCGGATGGTCGCTGCGGATGTCCTTGGCGTTGATCAGGTGGACGACATCGCGGGCGCCCCAGGTGGTGGTGAGGAAGTTGGCCACGTAGTTGGCTTCACGCTGGAACACGCCCTGACCGCCGTCGCCAGCCAGGACCAGGCCATAGAGCTCGGTAGCGGGAGTGGAGGCCGGGATCTGCTGCAGCTCCTGGTCGAGCACCTTGCCCTGGTCGAGCAGGCCGCGCTCCAGGGGATCGGCGATGTATTGCCCCTGGTCGTCGCGGATGCGCTTGCCGCCTTCCCAGAGACCCCGTTCGAGCTGGCCGTCGGCCCGGGTCAGCACGCCCATGCCGGCATAGACGCCATCGGCGAAGTTGCCGCGGTAGACACTGGCGTCGCTGTTGGTGAGCACGCCCTGACCGTCGAATTTCCAGTTGCGGAAGGCGCCGCGGTACTGGCTGCCATCGCTGCCGACGAATTCGCCGTTGCCGGTCAGCTCACCCGCGCTGAAGCGACCGCGCCAGAGGTCGCCCCCGGCGCTGCGATAGACGCCGGCACCCTCGAACTGGTCGTCGACGAATTCGCCGTCATAGCGATCGCCGCCTGGCTCCTGCCACTGGCCAACCCCATTGAGGTGGCCATCGTTGAAGGTGCCGATGGTCTGGGTCCCGTCGCTGTCCAGCTTGGAGCCCTGACCCTGCATGCGGCCATTGACGAAGCTGCCGTGGTATTCCCAGCCGCTGCTGCTAATCAGATTGCCCTGGCCGTGGTAGAGGCCGCGGCGAAAGGTGCCCTGGTAGTAGGTACCGTCGGCGAACTGCTGCTCGCCCGGGCCTTCGGCCAGGCCATCCTTGAAGCGCCCCTTGAGCCAGTTGCCATTGGGCCACTCGATGCGACCGCTACCGTTGAGCAGACCGCTGACGATCTCGCCGGTATAGACCCCGCCATCGGGCAACCTCACGCTGCTCGCGTTGGGCGCCGCCTGGGCGACGCAGGTCGCCAGCAGCAGCGCGGCGAGGGCGAGACGGTTCAGGAGGGTGCTCATAGGTGGGGTCGGCGGGCGCCCTAGCGCGCCTCGAGCCGGACCAGATGACGCTCCAGCGTCGCGGAGTAGGGTTCCAGGAGACGCTCCACGCAGCTGGCCCCGGCGGGGCTGGCGATGGTGCGGATGCGGGCACGCTTACGCAGCAGCTCGTCCTCGGCGATGCTCTGCTCGACCAGCAGCAGGTTGCGACTGTGGCGGCTCAGTGACTGGGCATTGCGTACGGTGGTGTTGTCGAGCAATTGGGCAAGCTCCAGGCCAGCGAGGCGTTCGCCCTGCGTCAGACCCAGCTGCAGCTGCAGGGTTGCACCGCTGCCGACCACTTCCACCTGCAGCGCATGACCCAGGGCCCGCATGATCTCGCCACAGCAGAGGGCGCGAGTCAGGTAGTCATCGTCGTCGCTGCGCTCGTGGAAGAGGATCAGGCTGCCGCCGTCCTTGAGGGTATGCAGTTCGCCGTCATAGAGCTCGGTGGCCTGCTGCAGGCAGTCGCGATAACGCTCCAGCAACTGCTCGAGGCGACTGCGCGGCAGCCGGCTGAGCTGGTCCTGGGCGCCCAGCTGGATGGCCAGCACCGCGGAGGTGACGATATCGGGCTCGGTGGGTACTACCGGGGCCGGCGTAGGTGGTGGCTCGGTGAAGGAGTCCGGCACCAGCTCGGCGAAGGCATCGGCATCCAGCTCGCTGTCGGCCTCGGCATTGGCCGCCGCCGGTTTGCGTGCAGCCGGCTTGGCGGCGGCCTTGCGCGCGGGCGGTGGCTTGATGCTCAGGCCACCCTGCTCGTCGGCGAAGGGATCGTCGTCCTCGGTCACTTCCGCCTTGGGCGGTTTAGGCGGCTTGGGCGGCACCAGGCGGCTCTGCAGCTGACGGGCCAGATCGCCCAGTTCGTCGAGCCGTCCCGCGCCCGGCGCGGGGTCATCGGGGTCGCGCAGCCAGACGCGCAGCTCCAGCAGCGGAGTCGACAGCTGGCGCCCGAGCCGCAGGCTGAGGATCAGGGTCAGGCCCAGCAGGATCAGTCCGAGCAGCCCCATGTTCTGCAGGCTGATCATCATTGGCTGCTGGAACTGGTCCATGTCCAGCGCCAGGCGCACCTGGCCGGCGGTAACGTCCTGGAAGCGGATCGGCGTACTGTAGATGCCATCGGTAGCGGTCAACAGGCCCTGGCTCGGCCGGGTGCCGGACTCGGCCAGCACCCGGTTGTCGGGGCTGTAGACCGCGGCATGGGCGACCAGCGGATTACGCGCCAGGTTGCTCAGCAGCACGTTGAGGCTGAGGTTGTCGTTGGCCACCAGCAACTCGGCGGCGGAGTTGGCCGTCTGGGTCACCAGGCTCTGGCCGACGGCGTCGGCCTGCTGCTGCATGGCATGGCGGAACTGCATGCTCATGATGCCGGCATAGATCACCAGGGCGGCGGCCACCAGCAACAGGCTGTGGGAAACGATGCGCAAGGCCACCGGCACACGACGCTGGCGCAGGGCTCGGTAGATCAGCAGGAAGAAATTATCGGGCTTGACGGTCGCGGGGCGGGTCACAGAAATCGTTTCTTTGGACAAAAAATGTTCGGCCAGTATAACCAGCGCGCCAGGGGCGCGAAAATGACGAATGCAGGGCTTCGCCCGCAAAAGAGGCCGGCGGTGGGCTCTCGCCGCCAGCCGGTGCCCATGGCTCGGCACCGCTGGAGCGAAAGGGTAGACTGCGCGCTTTTCCGCGAGGGTATCGCCATGCAAGACGTTATCGGACTCCAGGCCGTGGGCACGCTGCCCGCCGATTGGTTGGCTGCCCTCACCGGCGCCCTAGCCGCGGCCGGTGCCCGGCTGGAATCGCTGCAGCAGCAAGGCCTGGACAACGGTGCCGCGGTGACCCTGCTGGTCAGCCCGGCCAGTGCCGGCGCCGCGCTGGTCCAGGCGCTGCAGGCGCTGGATCTGCAGGTGGCGCCCCTGGCACAGCCCGCGCCGGACACCGGCGAAGCCCATGTCCTGACGCTGATGGGCCGCAGCCTGGCCGATCTGCCGCTGACCCGGCTGGCCGCGCTGTGCCGGGAGCAGGGCCTGAACATCCACGCCATCCGCGCCCTGAGCGAGCCGGGCGCGACCGAACGCGCCGCCCTGGAGCTGCGCGTTGTCGGTGAACCGCACGAGGCCCAGGCCCTGCGCGCCGGACTGCTGGCGCTGGCCCAGGAAGGCCAGGCCGACATCGGCTGGCAACCCGACGACCTGCAGCGTCAGCATCGCCGGCTGGCGGTGTTCGACATGGACAGCACCCTGATCCAGGCCGAGGTCATCGACGAGCTGGCCAAGGCCGCCGGTATCGGCGAGCGGGTGGCGGCCATCACCGAGCGGGCCATGCGCGGCGAGATCGACTTCCGTGCCAGCTTCACCGAGCGCATGGCCCTGCTGCAGGGTCTGTCGGAAGAGGTGCTGGCAGACATCGGTGCCGGCCTGCGCCTGACCGAGGGCGCCGAGCGCCTGTTCGCCGAACTGAAGCGGTTGGGCTACAAGACCGCCATCCTCTCCGGCGGCTTCACCTATTTCGCCCGCCAGGTGCAGGCCCGGCTGGGGATCGACTACGTCTATGCCAACGAACTGGAAATCGTCGACGGCAAGCTGACTGGCCGCGCCGTCGAACCCATCGTCGATGCCCAGCGCAAGGCCGATCTGCTACGGGAACTGGCCAGCCGGGAAGGCCTGGAGCTGGAGCAGACCATCGCCGTGGGCGACGGCGCCAACGACCTGCCGATGCTGGCCCTGGCCGGCCTGGGCGTGGCCTTTCGCGCCAAGCCGCTGGTGCGCCAGTCCGCGCGCCAGTCCATCAGTGTGTTGGGGCTGGATGGCGTGCTCTATCTGCTGGGCGTGGAAGATCGTCTTACCCAGGGCTGAGCCTCTCAGCGCGGCCATGGCGGTCCGCCGATGCGGCTGCTCCTACGGGTGTTCGATGTAAACGTAGGGGCGGCCCATGGCCGCGATGCACCTGGCTCAATCAGGATCGCCGCTACTCGGCCTGGAACTCGTAGTCCATCGCCTGGCTGGGTTCCTGCAGGTAGTAGCCCTGGATGAAGTGCACCCCGACCTGCCACAGCTGGGCCAGCACGCTGGCGCTCTCGACGAAAGGCGCGATGGTCTGGACATTCTGGGCGCTGAGGTCGGCGACCATGGCCTTGAGGCGCTCCTGATGGTCCGGTTGCCCCAGGTCCTTGATCAGCTTGCCCGACAGCTTGACGTAGTCGGGCACCAGAAAACGCAATGCGGCGAGTGGCTGATCGCCGCTGGCGAAACCGCTGAGTGTGATCGGATGGCCCTGGCGGCGTAGCCGCTGCGCCATGGCCAGGGCCTGCTCCGGCTGGGCCAGCAGGTCTTCTTCGCTCATCTGGAAGATAACCGCCTCGGCGTCCAGCTGCTGCGCCTCCAGTGTCTTGCTCAGCCAGGGCAGCAACTCCAGATCGCCCAGGGTGGCGCCCGAGAGGTGCACGAAGATGCGGGTGCCATGGCCACGGGCACGGTGTTCGCCAAGCTGGCGCACCGCCTGGTGGATCACCCAGCGATCGATCTGGCCGCTCAGGCCACTGTCACGCGCGGTCCGGGCGAATTCGGCTGGAGAGACTTCCTCGCCCTGGGGGTTGATCAGTCGCAGGAGGGCCTCGTAATACTCATGGCTGCTGCCACGCAGGCCGATCACCGGCTGGAACAGCAGGCGGAAGCCGTTCTGCTGCAGCGCCTGCTTGACCATGGCCACCAGATTGCCGCGATTGGCTGCGGCGGCCAGCTCTTCCTGCGGATCGTAGCGCTTGCAGGCGTTGCCGCCGCGCTGGGCGACCTGGCGGGCGGAGCGGTGCGCGCGGTCCACCAGGTCGCCCGCGCTCTTGGCATGGGTGTCCAGGCCGACCACGCCGATGGAGTAGCTGATGGCCAGGTTACGCCCGGCCAGGGCCAGGGGCTTCCGCTCCTGGCGACCGAGCAGGCGCTCGAAGGTGGTGTCGAGGCTGGCATCGGCCGCCTGCGGCAGCAGGGCGGTAAAGGCGTCGTCGGCGAAGCGCGAGAGGGTGACCAGGGTGCCGAAGTGCTCGCGCAGGCGCTCCGCCAGGGTGACCAGCAATTCGTCCATGGCGTCTATGCCGAGCTCGGCCAGCAGCGTCGGATAGCGGTCGATGCTCAGGTAGGCGAAGCTGGCCGGCGCTCCCAGTCGGGCGCGCTCCAGGGCATCTTCCAACAGGTCGAGCATGCGGCTGCGATTGAGCAGGCCGGTCAGGGTGTCCTGGAAGCGCACCTCGCGCAGCTGCTCCTCGAGGGCCTCGGCCGCGGGGGCCACGCGCGCTTCCCGCAGGTGCAGCTGCACGCAGGGTTCGTCGAGATAGATGGCCGGCGTCAGACGTAGGCGCAAGTCGATGGTACTGCCGTCATGGCGGACGCCCTGGCAGTCCAGTTCCAGCGGGCTGGGATCGTCACGCAGCTGGCGGAAGGCGTCGCGCAGCGCCGGCTGGTCCGCTGCGGCGATCAGATCCATCAGCGGGGTGATTTCCAGATCGTCTGCGGACGGATAGCCCAGGAGCTCCACATAGGCCAGGTTGACGTGGATGTGCAGGCCGTCATGGACATAGGCGACCGCATCCACCGCGTTGGCCAGCAGCAGCTGGCAGCGCTGTTCGGCTTCGGCCAGGGCCTGTTCGAGGCGTCGGCGTTCGTGGCGATCGGCCAGATTGCCCAGTTCGCGCAGGCTGGCCAGCAGCAGGTGCTCGTCGTTGTCACTGGCAGTGGCATCCCGTGCCCCCTGGCGCAGGGCGGTCAGCACTGCCTCTGAATCACCCGGGGCCACCCGCTGGATGATCGCGAGGTGTGGCACCTGCTGACGCAGACGTTGGAGCACGGCGTGGCTGTCGAGCTCGGGAGACGGTGGGGCGAGGATGGCAAGGTCCCAGGACTGGGACAGGAGTTCGTCGAGACCGGCGGGGTCGGCAAGGCGCTGGGCCCGCGCTGCCCGTCCGGCATTGCGGAACAGGCTGACCAGGCGTTCCGCCTCGTTCTGCGATGCTTCGAGCAGCAACAGGCGGATCGCGCTGTGTTCGGCAGCCATGGTCTACTCGCGCCCTGGCGATAACGATAATCCCTGGAAGCTACAGAGACTTCCACAACGAGTCAAAGTCTTCTTCCTGGCGCATGCCGCCGCCAGAGCTACCGCCATTGGCCTGGGCGTTGCTCTGCTCCAGCAGGTGGTATTCGAAGACGCTGAAGCTGACGGTCATGCTGCGGCGCCGGTCAAGCATGCCGCGCTGCTCGTTGCCCTGCTGATTGATCTGCACCTTGCTGCCTTCCTGGAAGGGCAGACGCGGCGCGATCAAGGTCGGCGCCTGGTCGATGGCCTTGATCTCGGGCAGCAGCAGCGCCCGCAGGTACTGGCTGTTCTGCTCGGCCTTGCGCAACAGTTGCAGCCCACAGGGGCGTGCGGTAGGCGCCAGCAGTTCGACACCCATATGGGTACCACTGCCCGGCACCTGGCGTACCCAGCGCACCACTGCCGGGCCCCAGTTGTGATCGTCGGGCAGGCGCACGCCAAGCAGCTCGCCCGCCTGCAGCTGCTCGGGTACTTCGCCGCTCCAGCTCAGGCAATAGCCGCCCGGACTATGGTTGACCACCTGCACCGCATGGATCGGAAAGGCCGGGCTGGCCGTCTCGCCTTCGCCCGGCAGGACGTCGTAGTGGATTTCTTCCAGGTTCTCGGCATCCCAGTCCAGGGCGTCCGGTGCGCGGGGGGCGGCATCGAAGGCCTGCGACCAGACGTCTTCCTTGGGCTTGGGTGCGAAGGTTTCCGGCGCCGCCACGGCGGACAGCCGCAGGGTGTCGGCGAACACCTGGCCACCCGCGAGCTGGTAGTGCAGGGCGCTCATGCCGATGCAGACCTGCACCTGGCCCTGACCGGGCATGCGTTGGAAGGCGCGATCCGCCTCCTGGCCCCAGGCGCCCACCAGGTGTTGCAGCAGGTCCAGGGACAGATCGCCGTGCACCGGCAGTCGGGCACGCGGCCGTTGTTCCGGGGCCAGGGCGAGGTAGTCTTCGATGGCCTGGACCAGTTGTTGCGGCGCCAGGCCCAATAGGCCGCTGAGATTGGCTTCGCGCAGCAGCGAGCGATAGCGCGGCGGGGCGTCGATCTGTGGCGCCACCACCATCAGGGTGCCGTTCTGCTCGGGGGCCTGCAGGCGGACCAGATTGGCCCAGTCGTCCAGGTGAAGCGTCAACTGGGCGATGTGGCTCTGGCGCAGCTGGTTGCAGCGCGCCGCGCCGAACAGCAGGGCGGCGCAATAGGCCTGGGTGATGGTCTGGCTGCCATCGCCGGGCAGCAGCTCATCGCGAACCTTCTGATTGTGCAGGCCGGTGGTCACGGCCAGCCGATAGAGCTGATGCAGCTCCAGCCAGAGGTTGTCGTGGACCGGCGTATAGAGCTGCGCGGCGCGGATCAGCGGCCCGAGCAGCGCCCGCAGGGCACGCTGGATGGCCATGGCGAGCAGGGCGCTGCGTTCGCCACGCTCGCTTTCCTCGACCACGATCAGCTTGTAGCCGGCAGCCAGCAGGTTCTGCAGCGCCTGGCAGAGATTGGCCACCTTGCGCGAGCGTTCGTCGAGCACGATGGCCTGGTTCAGCACATGGCGCTCGAGCAGCTGGCAGACCCGCTGCACGTCCGGGCGCAGGGCCTCGAGCAGGCGCAGGCGGGCCTCTGGCGTCAGGATCAGCCGGTTGAGTTCGAGCAGGCCCTGATAGAGCAGGCGGGCGAACTCGCCCAGCTTGGCCCGTGGTAACTGTTCCAGCCAGCGCTTGAGGCCGGCCGGCGTGGCGTCACAGAACGTCAGGCTGCGCTGATCGGGCGTGGGTACCCGCAACATGAGCTGTGGCCTCTTGCTATCCATTCGCCGCACGCACTCCTGTTTCGATGGGCAATAAACCGCGCATCTAGGCGAGAGGCCCTGGCTCGGAAACGGTGGTCAAGGGGGCGGGCGTGGTCGGAACCCCCAGCAGTTGCCCCATGTTGACGGTAGACAGCGCGCCGAGTTCAGCGGACCAATTCACCGCCTCCGGACCGAACAGCACGATGGCGGTGGAGCCCAGTTTGAAGCGCCCCAACTCGTCGCCCGTGCGCAGGGTGATGGGTGCACGAGCCGCTTCGTCGTAGGCGAAACGCTTGAGTTCACGCTTGGGCGGGGTGACCAGGCCGGCCCAGACCGTCTCGATGCTGGCGACGATCATGGCGCCGACCAGGATGACCGCCATGGGGCCCACGGCGGTGTCGAAGATGCAGACCACCCGCTCGTTGCGGGCGAACAGCTCGGGCACGTTCTCGGCGGTGAGCTGATTGACCGAGAAGATGCGTCCGGGCACATAGATCATCTCCTTCAGGGTGCCGGTGAGCGGCATGTGCACCCGGTGGTAGTCCTTGGGCGACAGATAGATGGTGGCGAAATGGCCGCCCATGAAGGGCGCGGCGCGCAGGCCGTCGCCGCCAAGCAGTTCCAGCAGGCTGTAGCTGTGCCCCTTGGCCTGGAAGATGCGGCCATGCTCGATGCGGCCGAGCTGGCTGATGGCGCCGTCGCTAGGGCTGACCACCACGCCGGGCTCGGCTGGCAGCGGGCGGGCACCGGGCTTGAGGGCACGGGTGAAGAAGGCGTTGAAGTTCTCGTAGGCGGTCGGGTCTTCCACCTGCGCCTGGCGCATGTCCACGTCGTAGTGACGGACGAACCAGCGAGTCAGCAGGTTCTTGAACCAGGGCGCGCGGCACTCGGCGAAACCGCCGACCACCCGTGACAGCAGGTGGTGCGGCAGCAGGTGCTGGGCCAGGATGAACAGTCGGTCTTGCAGTTTCATGAGAGGTCCTTGGCAGTCATTCAATGGGCGTGTCGGGGTGGTTGCCCCATTCGCCCCAGGAGCCGGCATAGGCTTTGACACGCGGATAGCCCAGGGCCTTGGCCGCGAGATAGGTGAAGCCGGATCGGTGATGGGTCTGGCAGTGGGTGATGATTTCCTTGTCGCGAGTGATGCCCAGGCGCTCCAGTTCGGCGGACAGGTCCTCACGGATGCGCAACTGGCGCGCAGCGTCCATGCCGGCGGTCCACTCGAAGTTGATCGCCCCGGGGATATGCCCGCCACGGGCGGTCAGCACCTTCTCGCCGCGATACTCGTCGGCGCCGCGGGCGTCCCAGATCGCCAGGTCCTCGGCGCCGAGCCGGCTCTGCAGGTAGGCGCGACTGGCGGTGGGCTCCTCGTGCAGGGTCAGGGGGACCGGGCTGCCGACCGGGGCAGGGATATCGGTGCTCAGTGGCAGGCCGGCGGCGATCCAGCCCTGGCGACCGCCGTTGAGGTAGTGATAGTGACCGTGACCGATGACGTCGAGCAGCCAGATGAAACGTCCGGCCCAGCCACCGCCTTCGTCGTCATAGACCACATAGACGGCTTCGGGGCGCTGGCCCAGTTCGCCGAACAGCTGTTCCAGGTCTGCCTGGGCGGGCAGCAGGCCGGGCGCCGGCTTGGTGCCCAGCTGGGTGCGGGCGGGCGCGACATGGCGCGCGCCGGGCAGATGCCCCTCGGCATAGTGGGCGGCGCTGCTGAGATCCACCAGGATGAGTTCGGGCGCATCCAGGCGCGCCGCGAGATCGGCCGGCTCGATCACCAGGGGCAGGGCGGAAAAGGGCATCACAGATTTCCCGTCGGTCCGTAGCAAAGGTGAAGTGTACCGAGGTTGACCGGCCAGCGTCAGGTCGGTCGCACCCTGGAACGATTGGCAAAGGTGGCGATGGCGCGCTCGATGCAGGTGAAGGTCTTGTCCAGCGCGGCGGTTCGCCGCGGGTCCGCCGGCTCCAGTTCGCTGTCCAGGATCGCCAGCAGCACCACCCGTTCGCCAAAGCCCAGGCTGCGGAGCCAAAGCCGCTCATTGCTGAACAACCGACGCAAATCGGCCGGCAGGTGCGGGGCGAACCGCGTGCGATTGCCGGCGTCGATGCGCAGCTGGCCGGGGCTGCCAAACAGCTTGGCCAGCAGGGGATGGCTGGCGATATCCAGTTGCAGGCCGGGGGCGTCGTCCAGGCCGTGATGCAGCTGGACATTGCCCTTCTGGCCATTGCGATCCGGGGTCAGCAGCAGCAGCCGGGGCAGGCCGCAGGCCACCAGGGCCTGGCGGGCGCAATCGAACAGTTGCGGCAGGGTGGCGAAGGCACTGGGGGTGTGCAGCAGTTGTTCGCAGAGGCCACGCCAGCGTTGCGCCTGGCTTTCGCCTGCGACCTGTACCTTGGGCACCGGTCGCAGGCGGCGCTCGCCCGGTGGCCAGAGCAGCCCTTCGGCGGGATGCCAGAGACCAGGCCGGGCATGGCGCCGGGCGTCCTGCACGGCGAGTTCGTGGCTGCGACTCTGCACCCGTGCCAGGGGCAGCTGCAGGTAGAGGGCGCTGAAGCGTTGCCAGCGCAGGGTGTGGGCACCGTCCCAAGCGTGGTGGCTCGCCAGGGCCAGGCCATTGGCGAGAAGGATGGTGTTGCCTGGATGGGTCAGCCAGCGCCGTAGATTGGGATCCTCGTCGAGTCGCTGCTGGTGCTGCAGGGGATCCTCGTCATGGGCGATATGCAGTGCCCTCACCAGCTGGCGACGATCCTCGTCCAGCAGGCGGTAGCCTTCCACGATCCAGTCGGGCAACTGCCAGTGACGGGCCAGCGCCTGGCACAGGCGAATCGCCGGTATGCCCAGCAGCTCGCGCTCGACCTTCGGCGCCGGTTCGCCTTCGCCCAGCACCCGGCGTTCCCACTCCTCGAAGAGTTCGGGGTAGCGGGTCACCAGCGGCCAGAGCGGCGCCAGAAAGAGCAGGGCGGCCAGGCGGATGTCCGGCCACAGCCGCGCCAGGGGCACGCCGAACAGGCCCATTCCCAGCGTCATGGCGTGCTGGCTCACCAGGCACAGCTGCCGCAGCGGCCGCGGCAGGCGCTCCTCGGACAGGGTAGGCTGGCGAGCGATCAGGTATTCCGCCGGGCCCAGGCCGACGCGGCCGAGCACGGCTTCGAGGCTGGCCGCGGGATCGCCAAGGCTGGCATGACCGCGATTGGCCTCGCGCAGCAGGGCCAGCGCCAGCGGCGGTGACTCGCAGAGACGCTCGGCGATTTCATGCAGCGCCAGACGGCCATCGGCCAGGCTGCGGCGCAGGCGTTCCGCGGTGGCGGTCGCCACCGGCAGGCGCACGCCTTCCAGATGTTTGACCCAGTCTTCGACGGTGTTTGGGCGGCTGGACATACGACGGTCGCCTCGAAATTTGATGAAAGGCCTTCAGTCCGGGGCGCCGGGTCCGATAAAGGGGCGTGAGGGTGAATCCCCGGCTCAATTTTCCTTAGCACACAGTATTCCCAACCATGGCAAAAATCATCGGCATCATCGTGATATTCGCGGCTGTCCTCGGCGGCTACATCCTCGCGCATGGCAAGATCGCCGCGATCATCCAGCCGCTCGAGGTCCTGATCATCGGCGGTGCCGCCCTGGGGGCCTTTCTGCAGGCCAACCCCGGCAGCACCTTCATGCAGGTGTTCAAGAAGTCGCTGAAAATGTTCGGCAATCGCTTCACCCACGCCTTCTACATGGACGTGCTCAAGCTGCTCTACGAAATCCTCAACAAGAGCCGGCGCGAGGGCATGATGTCCATCGAGGCGGACGTCGAGGATCCCAAGGCCAGTCCGATCTTCAGCAAGTTTCCGAACATCCTCAAGGACGAGCGGATGACTGCCTACATCGCCGACTACCTGCGGCTGATGTCCTCCGGCAACATGGCGCCCCACGAGCTGGAAGGCCTGTTCGACATGGAGCTGGCGGGCATCAAGGAGGACCTGGAACATCCCTCCCACGCCGTGTCTCGCGTCGCCGACGGCCTGCCCGGCTTCGGTATCGTGGCCGCGGTACTGGGCATCGTGATCACCATGGGCATGCTTGGCGAGGGCGACCAGGCGGCCATCGGTGGTCACGTGGGCGCGGCGCTGGTAGGTACCTTCCTCGGCATTCTCGCGGCCTACGGCTTCTTCGGTCCGCTGGCGACCTGCCTGGAGCACGACGCCAAGGAAGAACTCAACGTACTGGAGGCCATCAAGGCCTGCCTGGTGGCCGCCGCCAGCGGCATGCCGCCCACCGTCGCCGTGGAATTCGGTCGCAAGGTGCTGTTCCCGGCGCACCGGCCGTCCTTCAGTGAACTCGAGCAGGCGATGCGGGGCAGCTGATGGACAACAACCAGCCGATCATCGTCAAGCGCATCAAGAAGAGTGCCGCCGGTCACCACGGTGGCGCCTGGAAGATCGCCTTTGCCGACTTCGCGACCGCCATGATGGCGTTCTTCCTGGTGCTCTGGCTGATGTCCTCGGCCACTCCCGAGCAGAAGAAGGCCATCGCTGGCTACTTCCAGGACCCGATCGGCTTTACCGAGAGCGCCAGTCCCTATGTCATCGACCTGGGCGGTACCCCGACCCCGGCGCCCGATCGCACCCTGAACCCCGAGATCCAGGCGCAACCGGATTCGACCCAGAACAAGGTCAATCCGGACATGCAGGAGCGTGCCGATCCCAACGAGTCCAATCGCGTCGAGCCCGACCCCACCCAGGCGCTCGATCCGTCCGACAAGCGCCAGCCCAACGACGCCGCGCAGCAGCAGAAGGATGCTGCCAACCAGGCGAAGATGGATCCGAGCCAGGCGGAAAAACTCGCCGAGCAGGTCGAGAAGGAGCGCCTGGAGCTGCTGCTGCAGGAGCTGCAGAACAAGATCGAGCAGAATCCGGAGTTGCAGAAGTTCAAGGATCAGATCCTGCTGGAGATCACCCAGGATGGCCTGCGCATCCAGATCGTCGACGCCGACAACCGGCCGATGTTCGACTCCGGCAGTCCGCGGCTGAAGTCCTACTTCGAGGACATCCTGCTGGCCATGGCCGACACCATTCGCCAGGTCCCGAACAAGATCAGCATCAGCGGCCATACCGATGCGGCGCGCTACAACGGCAAGGGCGATTTCAGCAACTGGGAGCTGTCCGCCGGCCGCGCCAACGCAGCGCGGCGGGCACTGATCGCGGGCGGCTATCCCGAAGACCAGGTGGCGCGAATCGTTGGCTATGCCTCTTCGGCACCCTTCGATCGCGAGCATCCGCTCAATCCGGTCAACCGCCGCATCGACATCATCGTGCTGACCAAGAAGGCGCAACAGGCCATCGAAGGACGGGCCGGGGGCAATCAGGCACCCAAGCCCGCGGCCGGCTCAGCGCCAGCCGCCAGTAGGAGCGGAGTCTCCAGTGGCGGCGTTTCCGCCACCGGCAACCTGGCCCAACCTATCAATAACGCGGCTTTCAAGCAGCAGGTCAATGCCTTCGATGCCGGCGTCATCCAGGGCAAGCCCTAAGCGACCGCCCGGATCGATAGGAAAATTCGCTGCTAGCGTTCGGTTTTTTCGTCCGTTGCGGCGCGGATGGGTCGTTATGCTGCAGGGGTTTCATGCTGGATCGGGCACCTTGCGCCCTGGCGCGCGGTCTCTCGATCTCCGATCCCCCTGCAGGAGCCTCATGATGAGCAACGCCTTTATCGACACCATCAAGCGCCGCCGTAGCCAATACGCGCTGGGCAAGAACCTGCCGCTGGCCCAGGATCAGGTCACCGCGCTGATCCAGGAAGCGGTCAAGCTGTCGCCGTCCGCCTTCAACTCGCAGAGCTCGCGGGCGGTGATCCTGTTCGGCGCCGAGAGCGACAAGTTCTGGGGCTTCGTCATGCAGGCGCTGCGGCAGATCGTGCCGGCCGACGCCTTCGCCGCTACCGAAGGCAAGATCAACAGCTTCTCGGCCGGCGCCGGTACCGTGCTGTTCTACGAGGATCGGCATGTCGTTGCCGGCCTGCAGGACAAGTATCCCGCCTATGCCGACAACTTCCCCATCTGGTCGGAGCAGGCCAGCGGCATTGCCCAGTTCTCGGTGTGGACCGCCCTGGCCAATGCCGGCATCGGCGCCAGCCTGCAGCACTACAATCCGCTGCCTGACGCCCTGGCCGCTGCCGAGTGGCAATTGCCCGACACCTGGCACCTGCGCGCCCAGATGCCCTTCGGCTCCAACGAAGGCGACTTCCCCGAGAAGGGCTTCATGGACGATGCCGAGCGTTTCCGCGTCTTTGGCTGATAGTCGTCGATCGATAAAAAACGCCGGGCTTGCCCGGCGTTTTCGTCAGTAGCGTGACTCGCCTTCGAGGCTAGCCAGGATGTGCCGGTAACTGGCCATCCGCTGCGGATGGATATCGCCGCGTTCCAGGGCGGCGAGCAGGGCGCAGCCGGGTTCGCGCTCGTGCTTGCAGTCGCGGAAGCGGCAATGGCCGAGGTAGTCGCCGAATTCCTTGAAGCCGGCCTCGACGTCGTCGCGGCTGACGTGGCTGAGGCCAAATTCGCGGATGCCGGGTGAGTCGATCAGATCGCCGCCATCGGGAAAGTGGAAGAGCCGGGCGGTAGTGGTGGTGTGGGTACCCTTGTTGGTCAGCTCGGACAGCGGCCCGACGCGCGTATCGACGCCCGGCAGCAGGGCGTTCACCAGCGACGACTTGCCCACGCCGGATTGGCCGACGAAGACACTGACGTGCTCGTCCAGGGCGCTCTTGAGCTGGTCCATGCTCAGGCCGTTGTGGGCCGACACCTCCAGCAGCGGATAGTCCAGCTCGCGGTAGATGCCCAGCAGGTCGTCCAGCGCCGCGCCGTTGTGCTCGTCGATCAGGTCGGCCTTGTTGAGCAGCAGCAGCGGCTGGATGCCGGCATGCTCGGCGGCCACCAGGTAGCGGTCGATGAGGTTGGCGTGGGGCGTAGGCAGCGGGGCGAAGACGATCACCAGGCGGTCGACGTTGGCCGCCACCGGCTTGAGCTGACCGCGCATGTCCGGCCGGCAGATCTCCGAACGGCGCGGCAACTGGGCGACGATGACGCCATTGCCCTGGATGCCGGCGCGAAACACCACCTGGTCGCCCGTGACGAGGGTCGGCAGGTTGGCGCGCAGGTGGCAGCGCTGCAGCCGGCCTTCGCCATCTTCGACCTCCACCTGAACGCCGAAGTGGGCGATCACCTGGCCCTGTTGTTCCGGGCCGAGATCGCCGCCTTCCAGTTCGTCGACCAGCTTGGATTCGCGCTTTTCCGCGCGAGCAGCGCGTTCAGTCTGGATTTTTTCGATCCGCCAGCTCTGGCGACGGGTCAGGTGGCGTTTGGCCATGGGAAGTCCGCAGGTTTCAGGGTCGAGGAGTCTAGCATTGGCCGCCTCTCGCGGATTACCTAAACTTGGTCCACCTCGTCGCTCTGGAGCCCCCATGCTGGCCCATCTCGCCTCGCGCTATCCCCTGTTGCTGGCCGTGCTGGTGCAACTGGCCGCCCTGGTGCTGGCGGTCGTCGGGCTACGACTGTGGGCCGGCTTCACCGGCCAGCGGCCGTCGCTGCTGCTGCTGGTGTGCCTGCAGGCGGTGCTGGCGGCGCTGCTGGGCGAGCGCCTGGGCCTGGCGCGCTGGTGGGTCTTCATCAATCTGCTGTTCGCTCCGGCGCTCTACCTGGTCAGTGGTCGCGGCCTGTCGGCGGGTATCGCCGCGCTCGGCTTCCTGCTGCTGCTGTTGCTGAACTGGAACAGCCTGCGCGAGCGGGTGCCGCTCTATCTCACCGGCCGCCAGACCCGCGAGCGGCTGGCCGAACTGCTCGCCGAGCGCGAGCCGGGCTTTCGCTTCGTCGACCTCGGCTGCGGCCTGGGCGATACCCTGGTCGACCTGTCACGGCGCTTTCCGCAGGCCACCTTCGTTGGCGTGGAGACGGCGCCGCTGAGCTTCGCCCTGGCCTGGCTGCGCTGCCTGCCACGCCATAACTGTCAGGTACGCTATCGCGATCTCTGGCGGGTGGAGCTGGGCGAGTTCGACATCGTCTACTGCTTTCTCTCGCCAGCGCCCATGCCGCGCCTGGGCGACAAGGCTCGCACGGAGCAGCGGGCCGGCAGCTGGCTGATCAGCAACACCTTCGAGATTCCCGGCCAGCCGGCGGACAGGGTGCTGGAAGTAGGTGACCTGCGTGGCAGCCGGCTGCTGCTCTGGCGCCGGTAGGTGCGCGGCAGGCGCACTGCTACACTGGTGCCATCATCAAGGAGTTCACCATGACCACCCCCAATCCGCAGCACCTGATCTGGATCGACCTGGAAATGACCGGCCTGGATCCGGATCGGGACGTGATCATCGAGATGGCCACCATCGTCACCGACAGCGACCTCAATGTGCTGGCCGAGGGCCCGGTGCTGGCCATCCACCAGTCGGACGAGATCCTGGCCGGCATGGACGAGTGGAACACTCGTCAGCACGGTGGTTCGGGGCTGACCCAGCGGGTGCGCGAGAGCACCGTCGATACCGCCCAGGCCGAGGCCCTGACCCTGGAATTCCTGCAGCAGTGGGTGCCCAAGGGCAAATCGCCGATCTGCGGCAACAGCATCTGCCAGGATCGCCGCTTTCTCTATCGCCGCATGCCGGAGCTGGAAGCCTACTTCCACTACCGCAATCTGGACGTCTCCACCCTCAAGGAGCTGGCCGCGCGCTGGGCGCCCCATGTGCGTGACGGCGTGAAGAAGAGCGGCAGTCACCTGGCGCTGGACGACATCCGCGATTCCATCGCCGAGCTGCGGCACTACCGCGAGCACTTCATCAAGGTCTGATGGTCGCGCAGCCGTGCTGCTGTCCATCCTCTATCTGATCGCCATCACCGCCGAGGCCATGACTGGCGCCCTGTCCGCCGGTCGCCGCGGCATGGACCTGTTCGGCGTGGCGCTGATCGCCAGCGTCACCGCCTTGGGCGGCGGCTCGGTGCGCGACGTCCTGCTGGGGCACTATCCGCTCGGCTGGGTGAAGCACCCGGAGTACCTGGCGCTCACCGTCGGTGCGGGCCTAGCCACCGTGGCCATTGCCCGGGTCATGCGCTATCTGCGCCGGCTGTTCCTGGTACTCGACGCCCTGGGCCTGGTGGCCTTTACCGTGATCGGCTGTCAGGTGGCCCTGGAGATGGGCCTGAGTCCGGCCATCGTCATCGTCAGCGGTACCCTCACCGGCACCTGCGGCGGCATCCTGCGCGACATCCTCTGCAACGACGTGCCCCTGATCCTCAGGCGCGAGCTCTATGCCAGCGTGGCGGTGCTGTCCGCCGGTTGCTATCTGCTTTGCCGTCAATGGCTGAGTGAGGAGCAGGCGCTGCTCATCACCCTCGGCGCCGGACTGCTGCTGCGCCTCTTGGCGCTGAGATTCAACTGGCAGATGCCGACCTTCAGCTATCCGGACGATCCCCACGGCTAGGGCAGTGACAGATTTCGTGCCGCTTCGCTAAAAACCTTGTCCTAGAGCCTTTTGTACGGCATTTTCAGGCACCCAGTTACCGATAGGGAGATCGGTCATGTCTGGAAAACCTGCTGCGCGCCTGGGCGACGCCGTCGCCTGCCCCAAATGTGGGGCCACCGCCCTGGTTCAGGGCTCCTCCGATGTCTCTTTCGATGGCCTGCCGGCCGCGACCCTCGGCCACGCCTGTGGCTGTGGCGCGGCGCTGAGTGCTGCGGTCATCTCCAACGTACTCATCAACGGCCAACCGGCGGCGGTGCTCGGCAGCCTTACCAGCCATGGCGGCGTGGTAATCGGCGGCTCGGGCAGCGTCATCATCGGCCTGGATACAGGCGGCGCGGCCAAGGGTGCCTGCGCGAGCCGTGCAGGCACTACCGGCCTGGCACCGGGGCAGGGCAAGCCTTCGGCGCTGCGCAACCGGGAGCGACAGGGTATCGAGGGGCCTGCCAAACACCCGGAAGGCGCACCCGTCGCCAGGGACGAAGTCGCCGAACAGGCGGAACGTCCGCTAGACCAGCGCATCACCCTGCGCATCGGCGTCTTCTTCGACGGCACCGGCAACAACCTCTTCAACGCCGCTACCGGTGCCGCCTGCCGGGCGGAAGAGCAGGGCTTTCGCCAGGATCAGGCGCGCAGCATCGTTCGGCATTGTCAGAAATTTATGCTGAATGCAGATGGCAGCTATGCGGGGGCGGAGACGAATATTGCGCGGCTTTTCGGACTGTATAAAAGCGATGCCACGCGCGTACTTGAGGGCGACGAGTCAACAGCCACACTTCGTATCTACATTGAAGGTATTGGCACCCGTGCCGGCCAGGCGGATAGCCTATTTTCAATGGGTACTGGCCTAGGAGCTAGTGGCGTCCTTGCTTGTGTCCAGACGTTCCCGAAAGCCTTTGGAGACAGCTATGACCAATTCAAACGAAACAATCCCAACGTAACTGTCGAAGCTATTGATTTTGATCTTTTTGGTTTTAGCAGAGGAGCAGCCGCAGCGCGGCATTTTGCCAATGAAGTGCTCAAAGCGGATGGCGGTATCGCGGCTATAGGACTGTTGCCGTGTTTTTCCTGGCAGCGCGCCAGGGCAAGACTCAACTTTATCGGTTTGTTCGATACCGTGGCAGCGATCGCCGATCCCCTGCGAGGCGATTTCAGTCCGGCCAATGCAGTAAATCCTGGACTTAATCTTTATTTACCATCCGGTTGCGCGCTAAAGGTAGTGCAGTTGGCCGCGCAGCATGAGTACCGCCGTAATTTCGCCTTGACCAGCGTGGCACCTGAGCATGAGGAGATATTTCTGCCTGGCGCACATGCCGATGTCGGGGGTGGCTATCCGGATGAGATGCAGGAGCGATTGTTGTTGACCCGGCCGAGGGCTTCCCGCGAGCCCGGGGGCACGGATAGCCACCAGTCCTGGAGCTATCGTCAGGCCGAACTGGAGTTGCGGCGCCTGCAAGGGGCGCCTTGGTACGACTCAACCAGCACTCGTCTTGGCATCGATACCTGGCGCCTCGAGTTGCCCCGCGTTCGGGGCGACCTGCCAGAGGTCGAGGTCTTCGCGGCGATACGGTTGGAGCGGCAGGTTCGTGGAGAATTGTCCCTGGTTTACCTACGGATAATGCACCGTCTGGCCAGCGCTCAGGGCGTCCCTTTCACGACCCTCGATGACGAGGACCCAGAGTGGCGCTTGCCGGCCGATATGGTTCCTATAGCCAGCAAGCTTCAGGCGGGCAGTCCGCACGCACCTGATTCACTGAGTCAGGCCGAAAATCGTCTGCTGCTCAGTCGCTATGTGCACAGATCGGCTCACTGGAATGCGCGTGTGGGCAGTGGCCTGGGCAATGTGGATGCAATCTTCGTCGATGCACCCACCGCTGATGGTAGGCGCAGCCTCTATCCCAATCGTCCCCAAGCAAGGTACCCGCGATGAGGCGCTGGCTGCTGTCTATCGCCCTGTTCATGAGTCTGGCGGGTTGCCAGTCCGGCGCCGCGAACAAGCTGCCCTATGACGCCTGGTACCTGGGCTTTCTGGCGCCCAACTATATGGAAGTCTGGCTGGAGCAAGCCAACATTGGCGACAACAGTGGGCGCATCTTTCCCAATGCCATGAGGGGAGTAGTCGCCATGGGCGAGCCAGCCAGCCTATCGGCTACCGCCAGAGGCTGGCCTAAAAGGATCGGCTCCGGTGCCGGCCGTAACCTAACCGGCTTAGATCTACCCTACGTCGTCTCCTTACGCTGGCAATCCATGGTCGAGCCTCAAACCTACCACGCGCTGTTCACCATCCCTGATTGGGCCAGGGAAAAAATGGTCGAGCGTCTACCAGCCGAGTGTCCGGTCAGTGGTCGCACCTCGGATTATCTTAAGGACCTCACCATTGGCCTGGCACCCGGCGGCGTGGTCAAGGTCTGGATCATGGGGCCGTGCCTGGATCCCATCGAAGTCCTGACCCTCCAAGCCGAGATCGAACCCAAGGGGCCCTATGGCGGCAAATCCAACGGCAAGTATCGGCCGCTGTCGCCGGTGGTCAAAAGCTATGTCGACAAGTACGGCGTGCCCTACGGCAGCTGGTGGGCACCGATCCCTTACACCACGGTAGGGCCATGAAAAGTTGGGCGATGATTCGCCGGCTGCTGTCAATCGCCCTGCTCATAAGTCTGGCAGGTTGCCAGTCTGGCGCCGCGAACAAGTTGCCCTATGACGCCTGGTACCTGGGCTTTTTGGCACCCAACTACATGCAGATCTGGCTGGAGCAGGCCAATGTCAGCGACATCGACGGCCGCTTTTTCCCCAATGCCATGGGCGGTGTGGTGGCTATGGGGCAACCTGCGAGTCTATCGGCAACTGCCAAGGGCTGGCCTAGGAGGATCGGTTCGGGTAAAGGCCGCTACATGACTGGATTAGATTTGCCCTATATGGTTGCTGTGCGCTGGCAATCCCTAGTCGAGCCCCAGACCTATCAGGCGATATTTGCGATTCCTCCCTGGGCGCGGGAGAAGATGGTCGAACGTATTTCAGGCCAGTGCCCGAGTGGCTACCAATTCGATTATCGTGAGTCCCTCACCATCGGGCTAGCACCGGGTGGTGTCGTCAAGGTATGGATCATGGGCCCTTGCCTGGATCCCATTGAGGTCTTGACTCTGCAGGCCGAGGTCGAGCCTAAGGGGCCTGATCAGGGCCGCATGAACGGCCAATACGCCCTGCCGCTGACCGAGGTCACCAAGGCTTATATCGACAAGTACGGCGTGCCCTACGGCAGCTGGTGGGCACCCATCCCCTACACCACGGTAGGGCCATGAAAAGTTGGGCAATGAGTCGCTGGCTGCTGTCTATCGTCCTGCTACTGGGCCTGGCAGGTTGTCAGTCTGACGCCGCAAACAAGCTGCCCTATGATGCCTGGTACCTGGGCTTTCTAGCGCCCAACTACATGGAAGTCTGGTTGGAGCAAGCCAATATTGGTGATAACAGCGGACGCCTCTTTCCCAATGCCATGGGGGGAGTAGTGTCTTATGGCAAACCTGAAAATCTGGCGATTCGCGCAAAGGGTTGGCCAGAAAGAATCGGCTCAGGCAAAGGCCGGACTCTGACCGGCCTGGATCTGCCCTATGTCGTATCCCTACGCTGGCAATCCATGGTCGAACCTCAAACCTATCACGCGCTTTTCACCATCCCTGATTGGGCCAGGGAAAAAATGGTCGAGCGTCTACCAGCCGAGTGTCCGGTCAGTGGTCGCACCTCGGATTATCGTAAGGGCCTTACCATCGGCTTGGCGCCCGGCGGGGTGGTCAAGGTCTGGATCATGGGGCCGTGCCTGGATCCCATCGAAGTCCTGACCCTCCAAGCCGAGATCGAGCCCAAGGGGCCCTATGGCGGCAAATCCAACGGCAAGTACCGGCCGCTGTCGCCGGTGGTCAAAAGCTATGTCGACAAGTACGGCGTCCCCTACGGCAGCTGGTGGGCACCGATCCCTTACACCACGGTAGGGCCCTGAACGTCTAGCCTGCCGCTCAGGCCTCGCCGTGCCGCTGCAGCGCCCATTCCACGTGCTCACGCACCAGGGGAGAGGGATGTTCGCGCTGCAGCTTCAGGGCTTCCAGCACGGGGATGCTGGTCGGCGCATTGCCCAGGCCCACGGCCAGGTTGCGCAGCCAGCGCTCGTAGCCGGCGCGACGTAGCGGCGAGCCTTCGGTGCGACTGAGGAATTCGGCTTCGGTCCAGCGAAAGAGCTCGGCCAGGCTGGCGCTGTCCAGGCTGTGGCGTGGCTTGAAGTCGCCTTCGGCGGTGGGCTTGGCGAAGCGATTCCAGGGGCAGACCAGCTGGCAGTCGTCGCAGCCAAACACCCGATTGCCGATCAGTGGCCGCAGCTCCAGCGGGATGGAGCCCTTGAACTCGATCGTCAGGTAGGAGATGCAGCGCCGGGCGTCGAGCTGATAGGGGCCGACGAAGGCCTGGGTCGGGCAGATATCCAGGCAGGCGTGGCAGGTGCCGCAGTGGTCGCGCGAGGTGGGCTCGTCGACCGGCAGGGGCACGTCGACGAAGAGTTCGCCCAGAAAGAACCAGCTGCCGGCCTTGCGATTGAGCACCAGGGTGTTCTTGCCGATCCAGCCCAGTCCGGCCTGTTCGGCGATGGCTTTTTCCAGCACCGGCGCGCTGTCGACGAAGGCGCGATAGCCGAAGGGACCGATCTCCCCCTGGATACGCTCGGCCAGCTGCTGCAGGCGCTTGCGGATCAGCTTGTGGTAATCGCGGCCCAGGGCGTAGCGCGAGATATAGGCCGCAGTGCCGTCGGCCAGGCGTTCGCTCATGCGGGTGTCGCCGGGAAGGTAGTCCATGCGCAGGGACACGACCCTCAGGGTCCCCGGGACCAGCTCGGCCGGCCGCGAACGTTTGCTGCCGTGCGCGGCCATATAGTCCATCTCGCCGTGGAAACCGGCGGCCAGCCAGCGCTCCAGATATTCCTCGTGACGTGCCAAGTCCAGCCCGGCGATGCCGGTCTGCTGAAAGCCCAGTTCCTGACCCCATGCTTTGATGAGGTCGGCCAGGGCGGCGAGATCGAGGGCGACAGCGGACATCGAAGGGAACGCGCAGGCAGGAGGGCCGCCTATTTTGCCAGACTCCGGAGGCTTTCCCAGCATGCACGACGAACTGCCGTTCCAGCTCTACAGCGCCAAGCAGGTGCGGGATCTCGATGCCCAACTGATCGCCGGCGGGCTGCCCGGTCTCGAATTGATGCGCCGCGCGGCTGCCGCGGCCTGGCGCTCGCTGCGCCATGGCTGGCCTCACGCCGGCGCGCTCTGCGTACTGGCGGGCGGCGGCAACAACGCCGGTGACGGCTATCTGGTCGCCAGCCTGGCGCGCAAGGCCGGGTGGCAGGCACGCATCTGGTACCTGGCCGATCCAGCCGGGCTCAAGGGCGATGCCGCCCTGGCCCATGCCGAGGCCCTGGCTGCCGGGGTGGACATCCAGCCCTGGCGCGCGGACGCACCGCTGGACGGCGTGGTGGTCGATGCCCTGCTGGGGACCGGCCTCAAGGGCGCGGCGCGCGAGCCCTATGCCGGCGCCATCGAACGGATTAACGCCAGCGAATTGCCGGTGGTGGCCATCGACCTTCCCTCCGGGCTGGATGCCGACACCGGTGCCGCGGCGGGTGCCCTGGTGCGCGCCGACCTGACCATCACCTTCATCGGTCTCAAGCTCGGACTGTTCACCGGCAAGGGGCCGGATCACGTCGGCAGCCTGGTGTTCGAACCCTTGATCGAAGAACCGCAGAATCCCGCCCACGCTACCGCACAGCGTCTGGCGCCCGGTAATCTGCCGCGGCTGGCGGCGCGACCGCTCAATGCGCACAAGGGGCAATACGGCCATCTGTTGGTGATCGGCGGTGACGAAGGCACCGGGGGTGCGGCCATCATGACCAGCGAGGCGGCGCTACGCTGCGGCGTGGGCATGCTCAACCTGGCAACCCGGCCGTCCAACGTCACCGCGGTACTGGCGCGGCGCCCAGAAGTCATGGTCGCCGGGGTTCATTCCAGTTTCGCCGTGCTGGAGCTGGCCAAGAAGGCCGATGTGCTTGCCGTCGGGCCGGGCCTGGGACAGGGCGCCTGGGGCAAGGCGCTGGCCAGTGCGGCGGCGACGCTGGACGTCGCCCAGGTCTGGGACGCCGATGCCCTCAATCTGCTGGCTGCTGGGGTGGTCGAGTCCCCGCGCGGCCCTTGGGTGATGACACCCCATCCGGGCGAAGCGGCGCGGCTGCTGGATGTCTCGATCAAGGACATCGAAGCCGATCGTCCCGGCAGCGCCCGCGAACTGGCTCGTCGCTACGGCGGCGTGGCACTGCTCAAGGGCTTCGGCACCCTGATCGCCCATCCGGATGGGCGCATGGCGCTGTGCGGCGAAGGCCATCCGGCGATGGCTACCGGTGGCCTGGGGGACATTCTCACCGGTATCATCGCCGCCCTGCTGGGGCAGGGGCTGCCCCCCTTCGAGGCCGCCTGCCTGGGCGCCTGGCTGCACGGTCGTGCCGGTGCCGAGCTGGGTCGCCAGGGCCGCGGTCTCGCTGCCAGCGATCTGCCCCCGGTCGCCCGCCAGTTGCTCGAGGAACTCCAGCCATGCCTGAACTGACCCTGCACGCCGCCGACGAAGACGCCATGTATGCCCTGGGTGCCCGCCTGGCCCAGGCCAGCGGCGGTCGTGGTGTGCTCTATCTGCACGGCGACCTGGGTGCCGGCAAGACCACGCTGTCACGCGGCATCCTGCGTGGCCTCGGCCATGCCGGAGCGGTCAAGAGCCCCACTTTCACCCTGGTCGAGCCCTATGAGCTGACCAGCGGCGCGGTCTATCACTTCGATCTGTATCGCCTGGCCGATCCGGAAGAGCTGGAGTTCATGGGGATTCGCGACTACTTCACACCCGAGGCCTTGTGCCTGGTGGAATGGCCCGAGCGCGGCCAGGGCGTTTTGCCAAAGCCGGACCTGGACATTACCATTACGCCACGCGCCGACGGTCGTGATCTGCGCCTGGTTAGCCAGGGGGCTCACGGTGAGGCCTGGTGCGCCGCCCTCGTGCCCTAGGCTTGTCTGAAAAGGCCTGCGCTCGGTCAGGCGGTGTTGAAAATCAGTTCGGAATGCTCATTTACTCTTCGTAGACTCCGCTTCCTCACTGATTTTTTTCTTGGCTGACCTTCGCTCGGCGACTTTTCAAACACGCCTTAGGCGCCGATCCTCGTTCTCCAGCTATACGGTCGCAGGCATGCGCAAGCGTTTTTTCAGGTCGGGACTCGGCCTGTTGTTGTTGATCCTCAGTAGTCAGCTGCTGGCCGCCACCCAGATCAAAGGCATGCGCGTCTGGCGCGCGCCTGACAATACCCGTCTGGTGTTCGACCTGACCGGTCCGGTCAAGGCCAGTGTCTTCACCCTCAGTGCCCCGGACCGCATCGTCATCGACTTGTCCGGCGCGCAGCTCGACGGTGGCTTGAACGAAAAGCCCCTGCGCAACACCCCGGTCACCGGGCTGCGGGCGGCCCAGCGCTCCCCGGGCGAGGTACGCCTGGTGCTGGACACCAAGGGCGCGCTGACGCCCAAGAGCTTTACCCTGGCGCCCAACAAGGAATACGGCAATCGCCTGGTGGTCGACCTCTACGACCAGGGTACCGATCCGGCCACCAGCGACATTCCCGCGACCGTCACGCCCAATCTGCCAGCCACCCCGGTCACCCCGGCCCAGCCGGCGACGCGCCTGCCGGCCAGTCCCAGTGGCAAGCGCGACGTGGTGGTGGTCATTGATCCCGGCCACGGCGGCGAAGACCCGGGCGCCATAGGTCGCGGCCGGCTCTACGAGAAGAACGTGGTGCTGGCCATTGCCAAGCAGCTGCAGGCCAATCTCAACCGGCAGAAAGGTTTCCGTGCCGAGCTGACCCGCACCAGCGACTACTTCATTCCGCTGCGGCAGCGGCAGGTCATCGCCCGCAAGAAGGGCGCCGACCTGTTTATTTCCATCCATGCCGACTCGGCGCCCAGCGCCAGCGCCGAAGGTGTCACCGTCTTCGCCCTGTCCCAGCGTGGAGCCACTTCCGAGGCCGCGCGCTGGCTGGCCGATGCGGAAAACCGCTCCGACCAGGTCGGTGGCGTGTCCGATGCCCTGGACAACAAGGATCCGATGCTTGCCGGGGTGCTCATGGACCTGTCCATGACCGCCACCGTGGCCTCCAGCCTGGAGGTCGGCCAGACCATCCTTGGTCAGGTCGGGCGCGCCACCAAGCTCTTGCATTCGCGGGTGGAGCAGGCCGGCTTCATGGTGCTGAAGTCGCCGGATATCCCCTCGATCCTGGTGGAGACCGGCTTCATCACCAATGCCAGCGAGTCGGCCAAGCTGGCCAGTCCCGCGCACCAGGGGCTGCTTGCCCGGCAGATCCAAGCCGGTATCGTGCAGTACTTCCAGCACCGGCCGCCGCCAGGTACCTACCTGGCCTGGCAGCGCGAGCAGCGGGGCGGCAAGGTCGGCATCGTGCGCGGCATCGACCAGCATCGCGTACAGCCCGGCGAGAGCCTGAGCCTGATCGCACGCCGCTATGACGTCGATCTGAGTACCCTGCGCGCCGCCAATCGGCTCAAGGGCGACCGCATCCGCTCCGGCCAGGTCCTGACCATCCCCACCCACGAACTGGCGGCCAGCAATGACTGAACCCCGGCGCATCCAGCTGCTCAGCCCGCGGCTGTCCAACCAGATCGCTGCCGGCGAGGTGGTCGAACGGCCTGCCTCGGTGGCCAAGGAGTTGCTGGAGAACAGCCTGGACGCGGGTGCTCGGCGCATCGATATCGAAGTGGAGCAGGGCGGGGTCAAGCTGCTGCGTATCCGCGACGACGGCCATGGCATCCCGGCGGACGACCTGCCGCTGGCCCTGGCGCGCCACGCCACCAGCAAGATCTACCACCTAAACGAACTGGAAAGTGTCACCAGCCTGGGCTTTCGCGGCGAAGCCCTGGCCTCGGTCAGCTCGGTCTCGCGCCTCACCCTGACCTCGCGCTACCGGGGCGAGGACCAGGCCTGGCAGGTGGAGACCGAAGGCCGCGAGATGCAGCCGCGGGTACAGCCCGCCGCCCATCCCCAAGGCACCTCGGTGGAGGTGCGCGACCTCTTCTTCAACACTCCAGCGCGACGCAAATTCCTGCGCGCCGAGAAGACCGAATTCGATCACCTGCAGGAAGTGGTGCGGCGCCTGGCGCTGGCCCGCTTCGACGTGGGTTTTCACCTGAGGCACAACGGCAAGAGCGTGCTGGCGCTGCATCCGGCCGGCGATCCGCAGAGCCAGGGCCGCCGGGTCGGCGCGGTCTGCAGCCCAGCCTTTCTCGAACAGGCCCTGCCGCTGGAGCACGAGCGCAACGGCCTGCGCCTCTGGGGCTGGGTCGGTCTGCCGACCTTCTCCCGCAGTCAGGCGGATCTGCAGTACTTCTACGTCAATGGCCGCATGGTGCGCGACAAGCTGGTCGCCCATGCGGTGCGCCAGGCCTATCGCGATGTTCTCTACAACGGTCGTCACCCGGCCTTCGTGCTGTTCCTCGAAGTGGATCCGGCGACGGTGGACGTCAATGTCCATCCCACCAAGCACGAGGTGCGCTTCCGCGACAGTCGCCAGGTGCACGACTTCCTCTACGGCACCCTGCACCGCGCCCTGGGCGACATCCGCCCGGACGACCAGCTCGCCGTGGTGGCGCCCACGGCGCCGGCGCCCCTGAGTGGTCCGGCCGCCGGTGAATTCGGTCCCCAGGGCGAGATGCGCCTGGCCGCCGCCGTCTTGCACGACAGTCCTGCGCCACCTGCCCAGCCTTTCGCCAATGGTGGCGGATCGGGTGGCGCCGCGCATTACGCGCCTACCCCGCAGCCCTATGCGGGCGCGCCGGTGGCCGAGGTGCAGAGCGCCTACAAGGCCTTTTTCGCGCCGCTGCCAGAGGGTGCTGAGGCTGCGTCCCTGCCGGCAGAGCAGGGCGACGTCCCCCCGCTGGGCTATGCCCTGGCCCAGCTCAAGGGCATCTACATCCTGGCCGAGAACGCCCAGGGCTTGATCCTGGTGGACATGCACGCCGCCCACGAACGCATCACCTACGAGCGCCTGAAGGTGGCCATGGCCAGCGAAGGCCTGCGCGGCCAGCCGCTGCTGGTGCCGGAATCCCTGGCGGTCAGCGAGCGCGAGGCCGACTGCGCCGAAGAACACGGCCAGTGGTTCGAGCGGCTCGGCTTCGAACTGCAGCGCCTGGGCCCCGAAACCCTGGCCATCCGCCAGATCCCCGCGTTGCTCAAGCAGGCCCAGGCCGCGCGGCTGGTGCAGGACGTGCTCGCCGATCTGCTCGACTATGGCACCAGCGATCGTATCCAGGCGCACCTCAACGAATTGCTCGGCACCATGGCCTGCCACGGCTCGGTGCGCGCCAACCGCCGGCTGACCCTACCGGAGATGAATGCCTTGCTGCGTGACATGGAAACCACCGAGCGCAGCGGCCAGTGCAACCACGGCCGTCCCACCTGGGCCCAGCTCAGCCTGGACGATCTGGACAAACTCTTCCTGCGCGGCCGTTGACCGCTCCGCTGCGTGCTGCGCGGCGCCCTTCGAGACTCCCTCATGACCGCCCCCCTGCCGCCCGCCATCTTTCTCATGGGGCCGACCGCCTCCGGCAAGACCGACCTCGCCATCGAGCTGGCACGGCTGCTGCCCGTCGAGCTGATCAGTGTCGATTCGGCGCTCATCTATCGCGGCATGGACATAGGCACCGCCAAGCCCAGCGCCGAGCTGCTGGCCGCCCACCCGCACCGGCTGGTGGACATCCGCGATCCGGCCGAGAGCTATTCCGCCGCCGAATTTCGCACCGATGCCCTGGCCGCCATGGCCGAAATCACCGCCGGCGGCCGCATCCCCCTGCTGGTAGGTGGCACCATGCTCTACTTCAAGGCCCTGCTCGAAGGCCTGGCCGACATGCCCAGCGCCGATGCAGCGGTGCGCGCCGAGATCGAAGCCCAGGCGGCTGCGGCAGGCTGGGGTGAGATCCATCGGCAATTGGCCGAGGTCGATCCGGTGTCGGCGGCACGCATTCATCCCAATGACCCCCAGCGTCTCTTGCGCGCGCTGGAGGTGTTCCGGGTCAGCGGCCGCTCAATGACCGAGCATCGCGCGCTGCAATTGCGCGCCAATGCCGATTCGAACGGGGCGCCCCAGACGCAATTACCCTATACTGTTGCCCAATTGATCCTGGCGCCTGCGCGGCGTGAGGTGCTCCATGCGCGTATCGCCGAGCGCTTCCGCCTGATGCTGGAACAGGGCCTCATCGACGAAGTCTCAGCCTTGCGGGAACGTCCCGATCTGCATCTTGGTCTGCCCTCCATGCGATCCGTGGGCTATCGTCAGGTGTGGGAGTTCCTCGAAGGGGAATGCTCGCGGGAGGAGATGGTGGCGCGTGGCGTAGCGGCGACGCGGCAGTTGGCGAAGCGGCAGTTGACCTGGTTACGTGGCTGGCCCGCCGCGAACACCTTCGACAGCCTGGCTTGTGACAATCTGCCACGGATCTTGAAATGCCTGGCCGGCGCCACCATATCGCCCCGCAGCTGAATCGTTTTTGTCCGCGTGTCCATGGTGGGCAGCGGAAACTGGCATGTCGCCAGATCGGTATTTTCATTTCTTTAGGAGAGCGACACGATGTCAAAAGGGCATTCGCTACAAGACCCTTACCTGAACACCCTGCGTAAAGAGCGCGTTCCGGTTTCCATCTATCTCGTCAACGGTATCAAGCTGCAGGGTCAGATCGAGTCCTTCGACCAGTTCGTGATTCTGCTCAAGAACACCGTGAGCCAGATGGTCTACAAACATGCGATTTCCACCGTGGTGCCGAGCCGCCCGGTCCGTCTGCCCAGCTCCGAGACGAGCGAGTCGGATAGCGAATAAATAACAAGAGGAGCGCCCTGTTGTTCTTCGAGCGTCACGAAGGTGGTGAGCGGGCCATTCTGGTCCATTTGGAAGGCCTGCATCCCGAGGCGCGCGAAGATCCTCAGGAGTTTCTCGAACTCGCGCGATCGGCGGGTGCGGAGACCGTGTCTTTCGTCACGGTGAATCGCAGCCAGCCGACCGCGCGTTTTCTTATCGGCACCGGCAAGGTCGAGGAACTGCACGATCAGGTGCACGCCCATGCCGCCGATCTGGTCATCTTCAACCATGACCTCACGCCCAGTCAGGAACGTAATCTCGAAAAAGCCTTCGAGTGCCGCGTCCTGGACCGCACCGGCCTCATTCTCGATATCTTCGCCCAGCGCGCCCGGACCCACGAGGGCAAGCTGCAGGTGGAGCTCGCCCAACTCGAGCACATGAGCACGCGGCTGGTACGCGGCTGGACCCACCTCGAACGCCAGAAGGGCGGTATCGGTCTGCGCGGTCCGGGTGAAACCCAGCTGGAGACCGACCGCCGTCTCCTGCGGATCCGCATCCGCCAGATCCGCCAGCGCCTGGACAAGGTGCGCAGCCAACGCGAGCAGGCCCGTCGCGGGCGCCGCCGTGCCGAGATCCCCTCGGTGTCCCTGGTCGGCTACACCAACGCCGGCAAGTCCACCCTGTTCAACAGCCTGACCGAATCCGGTGTCTACGCCGCCAACCTGCTGTTCGCCACCCTGGATCCTACCCTGCGCCGTCTGGAGCTGCCGGATCTGGGGCCGATCGTGCTGGCCGATACCGTGGGGTTCATCCGCCATCTGCCACACAAGCTGGTAGAAGCCTTTCGTGCGACGCTGGAGGAGTCCAGCAACTCCGATCTCCTGCTGCACGTGATCGATGCCCACGAGGACGATCGCCAGCTGCAGATCGAGCAGGTCGAGGCGGTGCTGCACGAGATCGGGGCCGATGAGCTGCCGATGCTGGAAATCTACAACAAGCTCGATCTGCTCGACGGGGTCGAGCCGCATATCCAGCGCGACGACGAAACCGGACGCCCAATCCGGGTCTGGGTGTCGGCGCGCGAAGGTCGGGGTCTGGAGCTGGTCGGTCAGGCCGTCGCCGAATTGCTTGGCGAGGATCTCTTCGTCGGCGTGCTGCGCCTGCCCCAACGGCATGCCCGGCTGCGTGCCCAGCTGTTCGAGCTGGGTGTGGTCAGGCAGGACGATCACGATGACGAAGGCAACATCCTGTTGTCTGTACGAGTACCCCGCGCCGAACTCAATCGATTGCTCAGCCGGGCCGGTGAAGAGCCGGAAGTCTTTATCCAGCAACATGTTTTGCAATAAACCCCCGCTCGGCGCTTTTGTTCGGGCAGGGGCCATCCGGTAGCATTGGTCGGCGCGCCATTTCGGCGCGCTTTCGCGTTATCAGTAGGGAGAGCGCTATGGCTTGGAACGAGCCCGGTGGCAACTCGAACAATCAAGACCCCTGGGGCGGCCGCAACAACAACGGTGGCGGCAATGGTGGACGCAAGGGGCCGCCGGATCTCGACGAAGCCTTGCGTAAATTTCAGGACCGCATCAATCGCCTGGTCGGCGGCAAGAAGCGTTCCGGTGGCAGCGGCGGCGACAGCCTCGGTTCGGGGGGCGGCAAAGGCTTGCTGCTCCTAGGCGTACTGCTGATCGGCGCGCTCTGGCTGTACAACGCCGTCTACGTCGTGGACGAGCAGGAGCAGGCAGTGGTGCTGCGCCTGGGCAAATACCATGAGACGGTAGGGCCCGGCCTGAACATCTACTTCCCGCCCTTCGAGACCAAGTACCAGGAAAACGTGACACGGGAGCGGGCTTACAGCAAGCAGGGCGCCATGCTGACCCAGGACGAGAACATCGTCGAGGTGCCGCTGACCGTCCAGTACCGCATCACCAACCTCAAGGACTTCGTCCTCAACGTCGACCAGCCCGAGGTCAGCCTGCAGCAGGCGACCGACAGCGCCGTGCGCCACGTGGCCGGCTCCTCGACCATGGATCAGTTGCTGACCGATGGCCGCGAGCAGGTCGCCACCAATGTGCGCGAGCGGCTGCAGCGCTTCCTCGATACCTACGGGACCGGCATCACCGTGACCCAGGTGAACATCCAGAGCGCCGCAGCGCCGCGTGAAGTTCAGGAAGCCTTCGACGACGTGATCCGTGCCCGCGAGGATGAGCAGCGCGAGAAGAACCAGGCCGAAGCCTATGCCAACGGCGTGATCCCCGAGGCCCGCGGTGCTGCCCAGCGCATCATCGAGGAAGCCAACGGCTATCGCGACGAAGTCGTGGCCCGTGCCCAGGGTGATGCCTCGCGCTTCAGCCAGCTGGCGGTCCAGTACGCGGCCAATCCGCAGCTGACCCGTGAGCGTCTGTACATCGAGACGATGCAGGAAGTGCTTGGCCAGTCGAGCAAGATCATGGTCACCGGTCAGGCCGGTCAGAACCTGCTCTATCTGCCGCTCGACAAGCTGATGCAGAACCGTGCTCCGGCACCGACCTCGGCCATCAGCGGTGGCGCTGCCCCGGCGGCGTCGAGCGACACGGCCGCCTCGGTCATTCGCAATCTGCCGCAGTCCACCGAAGCGCGTACGAGGGAGAGCCGCTGATGAGCAATAAATCGCTGGCCGCGCTGATCGTCGTGGTCGTTCTGGGCCTTGCGGCCTGGAGCAGTCTGTTCGTGGTGAAGGAGACCGAGCGTGCGGTGATGCTGCGCTTCGGTCGCGTGGTCGAGCCCAACCTGGAGCCCGGCCTGCACTTCAAGATTCCTTACGTCAACCGGGTGCGCAAGTTCGATGCGCGTCTGCAGACGCTGGATACCCCGACGCAGCGCTTCCTGACGCTGGAAAAGAAGGCGGTGATGGTGGATGCCTACGCCAAGTGGCGCATCTTCAATGCCGATCGTTACTACACCGCGACCTCGGGTCTCAAGCAGATCGCCGACGAGCGCCTGCTGCGCCGCCTGGAAGCAGGTCTGCGCGACCAGTTCGGTCGTCGCACCCTGCATGAGGTGGTGTCTGGTGAACGTGATGCCATGGTCGGTTCGCTGACCGCGGCGCTGAACAAGATGGCCAATCAGGAGCTGGGTATCGAGGTGCTCGACGTACGCGTCAAGGCCATCGACCTGCCCAAGGAAGTCAGTCGCAGCGTCTATGAGCGGATGAGTACCGAGCGCGAGCGGGAAGCCCGTGAGCACCGCGCCAAGGGTCGTGAACTGGCCGAAGGCATCCGTGCCGACGCCGATCGTCAGCGCCGCGTGCTGCTGGCCGAAGCCTACCGTCAGGCCGAGCAGGCTCGCGGTGAGGGTGACGCCCAGGCGGCCCAGGTGTATTCCCAGGCCTACTCGAAGAATCCTTCGTTCTTCTCCTTCTATCGCAGCCTGCAGGCCTATCGCTCCAGCTTCTCCAGCAAGAGCGATGTCCTGGTGCTCGATCCGAAGAGCGATTTCTTCAAGTATTTCCAGAGCCCTGGACAGTGAGGTTGGGGATGAGCGGCGACTAGGCTTCGCTCGTCGTTCATCCCCGATCGCCGATTTTTTCGTGTTATCATGAATCAGCCGGGGCCATCCCCGGCTTTTTTGCGTCCGTACGAAACCCGTGGAAGGGCGACGCCCTGGCTGATCCGGGTAGCAATCCACGGCAGAGCGGCTCGATCCGGTGGCAGGATTCTCCAGGAATCCACCGCGCCGACCTCGGCAGCCGCGTGCCGATCCATGACATGGAGAAGAGGCCTAATGGCTACGGTAGACCGCTGGCTGCTGCCTGACGGTATCGAGGAAATCCTGCCGCCCGACGCGGCGCGCATCGAGGGTGCTCGTCGCCGGGTACTGGAACTGTTCCATTGCTGGGGCTATGAGTTCGTCATCACCCCGCACCTGGAATTCCTGGAATCGCTGCTCACCGGTGCGGCCAAGGAGCTGGAGCTGCGCACCTTCAAGGTGACCGATCCCAATTCCGGTCGCCTCATGGGCTTTCGCTCCGACATCACGCCCCAGGTGACGCGCATGGAAGCCCATAGCCTCAAACAGAGCGGCCCTAGCCGGCTGTGCTATGCCGGCAGCGTGCTGCATACCCGTCCGCGGGCACTGTCCACCTCGCGCAGTCCGATCCAGGTTGGCGCCGAGCTCTATGGCGTGCCCGGCAGCGAGGGCGATCTCGAGGTCATCAGCCTGATGCTCGACGTGCTCGAGCAGGCCCAGGTGCCTGACGTCCACATGGATCTAGGGCATGTGGGGATCTATCGCGGCCTGTGCCAGGCAGCCGGTGTTTCCGGCGCCAGCGAGCAGCAGTTGTTCGATGCCCTGCAGCGCAAGGCGGTGGACGAGATCGCCGAGCTGACCGCCGAGTTGCCCGCCGCCGAGCGCGGCTGGCTGCGTGCCCTGGCTGAGCTCAGCGGCGATGCCGCGGTGCTCGGCCAGGCGCGCCAGCGGCTGACGGGTGCGCCCGCAGGCGTCCTGCAGTCGCTGGACGAACTGATCGCTCTGGCCGAATCGCTAAAGGGTCGTTTCCCGGGCGTGCCGCTGTATTTCGATCTGGGCGAGCTGCGTGGCTATCACTATCACACCGGCGTGGTCTTTGCCGCCTTCGTGCCTGGCACCGGGCAATCCATCGCCCAGGGCGGGCGCTATGACAACATCGGCGCCGACTTCGGTCGTTCGCGGCCCGCTACCGGCTTCTCCACCGACCTGAAGACCCTCGTCGAGTTGGGCACCGCCGTGCTGGACGAGCCGCGCCGCGGCATCTGGGCGCCAGCAGGCCATGCGCCGGTGCTCTGGCAGGCCGTGCGTGAATTGCGTGCCGCGGGCGAGCGGGTGGTTCAGGCTACCGGCCATGACGACGAGGACCAGCTGCACAGTTCGGGCTGCGATCGCCGTCTGGTCGAGCAGCAGGGCGTCTGGGTCGTGGTGCCCTTGAATTCCTAAACACCGGATCTGGCATCCGGGTGAACGTGAGCATCGTCGGCCTGGCCGACAGAAATCTTCCTGACAGGGGATAAGGTTATGGGTAAGAACGTCGTCGTCCTGGGCACCCAGTGGGGTGATGAGGGCAAGGGCAAGATCGTGGACCTGCTGACCGACCAGGCCGCTGCCGTGGTGCGTTATCAGGGCGGCCACAACGCCGGCCACACGCTGGTCATCGATGGTCAGAAGACCATCCTGCGGCTGATTCCCTCGGGCATCCTGCGCGCCGACACCCAGTGCCTGATCGGCAATGGCGTGGTGCTCTCGCCGGAAGCCCTGTTCAAGGAAGTCGGTGAGCTGGAAGCCCGTGGCGTACCGGTGCGCGAGCGCCTGCGCATCAGCTCGGCCTGCTCGCTGATCCTGCCCTATCACGTGGCCCTGGATCAGGCCCGCGAGAAGGCCCGCGGCGAAGCCAAGATCGGCACCACCGGTCGCGGCATCGGTCCGGCCTACGAAGACAAGATCGCCCGTCGCGGTCTGCGCGTCGGCGACCTGTTCCACCCGGAGCGTTTCGCCGTCAAGCTCAAGGAAGTGCTGGACTACCACAATTTCGTCCTGCAGAACTACTTCAACGAGCCGCCGGTGGATTTCCAGAAGACCTACGACGAGGCCATGGAGCACGCCAAGGTCATGCAGCCGCTGGTCATGGACGTCGTCAGCCGCCTGCACGAGCTGCGCAAGGCCGGTGAGAACCTGATGTTCGAAGGCGCCCAGGGCACCCTGCTGGACATCGACCACGGCACCTATCCCTTCGTCACCAGTTCCAACACCACCGCTGGTGGCGTGGCGACCGGTTCCGGCGTGGGTCCGCTGTACCTGGACTACATCCTCGGCATCACCAAGGCCTACACCACCCGCGTCGGCTCCGGTCCCTTCCCGACCGAGCTGTTCGACGAGACCGGTGCCTACCTGGCCAAGCAGGGGCATGAATTCGGTTCCGTTACCGGCCGTCCGCGCCGTTGCGGCTGGTTCGACGCCGTCATCCTGCGTCGCTCCATCGAGATCAACAGCATTTCCGGCCTGTGCCTGACCAAGCTGGACGTGCTCGATGGCCTGGAAACCGTGCGCATCTGCACCGGCTACAAGGACGCTTCCGGCAACCTGCTGACCGAGGCGCCCACCGACGCCGACAGCTACATCGGTCTGCAGCCGGTCTATGAAGACATGCCGGGCTGGAGCGAATCCACCGTAGGCGCCCAGAGCCTCGAGGCGCTGCCGGCCAATGCCCAGGCCTACATCCGCCGCATCGCCGAGCTGGTCGAGGCGCCGATCGACATTGTCTCGACCGGTCCGGATCGCAAGGAAACCATCGTGCTGCGCCATCCTTTCGCCTGATGCGCTAAAAGGATGCAGCCTGAAAAGCCCCGCCCCGCGGGGCTTTTCTGTTTTCGGGGTGCGAGAGACGCTGGTAGGTCGGGGACGGCCGCTGGTCCGAAATGGCCAGCATATTGCTATGGCTATTTATCGCTGCGGCTCCAGCTCTTCTCGAGTTGGCCGACAGCCTGTAAATGTCCCTCGCCGCTGGAGACCCCCATGTCGTTTCTCTTGTCGCTGCTGCGCAGTCGTCTGTTGCTGCCGGTATTCATAAGTCTGTTGCTCGCCGTCGTTCTCCAGGTGGGCCTGGCGCTATGGCTGACCCAGGATGCGGTGAAGGGCCTGCAGTCCGGTCTGGCTGCGCGCCTGTCCGGTGAATCCGAGCAGCTCGCCGATACCCTGCGCCAGGCCGGAGGCGAGGTGGATGGCAGTCTTGCCGAGCTGGCCGGGCAGACCCGCACGCGGCTGGCCGAGGGGCTTGCGCAACGCCTGGCGCGCGAGCGGCAGCAGGTGGGTGAAACCCTGACCGCTACCCTCAAGAGCAATGCGCAGAATCTGGCCGAGTTGCTGGCGGGTGTGGCGCCCAAGGCGATGTGGGATGCCGATGTGCCGGCGCTGTCCGACCTGGCGCGCCGGGCGCAGGGCAATCCCGAGGTGCTGTTCGTGGTCTTCCAGGATGCCCAGGGCCAGAATCTGACTCGTTATCTCAATCGTCAAGATGAGCGCGTGGCGCGCCTGCTCGCCATGGGGCAGGGCGAGGGCGCCCTGGCCAAGGTGCTGGATGCCGCGACCCGGGATCCGTCGGTCTATCGCGTGGATGCCTCCATCAGTCCCAACGGCGTGGAAATCGGCAAGGTGGTGGTGGGCTTTTCCACCCAGGTCATCGAGCGTACTGGCGCGGCCCTGGACCAGAGTTTCAAGACCCTGGTCGACGACGCCGGCGGTCTGGTCTCCAGTAGCGTGACGGCAGCCGCCAATGGCAGTGCCGCGACTCTGGCGACGCGTCTGGAAGGTACCCGTCAGGCCGCCCTGGCCATGAGTCGCAATGCCGGTGAGACGGTCGCCGCCCTGGCGGGCGCGCTGCGCTGGCAGATCGCCCTGGGGCTGATCGTGGTTGGCGTGCTGATGGTCGTGGCCGTGGCGCTGGTGCTGGGTCGGCGGGTGCTGCGCCGGATCGGCGTGCTGCAGCGGGCGCTGGACGATCTGGCGGCCGGGGAGGGGGATCTGACCCGCCGCCTGCAGCTGGGGCAGGGCGATGAGATCCAGGCGTTGGGTGGAGCGGTCGATCGCTTCCTGGCCAAATTGCAGCCGCTGGTGGGCGAGGCCCATGGCGTCGCCGCACGTACCGGCGAGGAAATTCGTGGCCTGGCCGGCAGCAGCGCCACCGCCGAAGCGGCAGCGCTGCGTCAGCGCGAAGAGGTGGCCCGCAGCCTGGAGGCCTTGTCCGGCATCGCCGCGGAGGCCGAGGGCGAAAGCCTGGCCATGCAGGGCGCGTTGCAGCAGGTGGAAGCCATCCGCAGCTCTGCGCAGAGCAATGCCCGGATCGCCACCGAGGTGGCCGAAGGTATCGAGGGGCTGGTGACCCAGGTCGAATCGGGTGCCCAGGTGATCGAGCGGCTGGCCGCGCAAAGCGAGCAGATCGAGGTGGTGCTGGACGTGATCCGCGGGATCGCCGAGCAGACCAATCTGCTGGCGCTCAATGCGGCCATTGAGGCGGCCAGAGCCGGCGAGAGCGGCCGTGGCTTCGCGGTGGTTGCCGACGAGGTGCGGGCGCTGGCCAGCAAGACCCAGGAATCCACCGGCAGCATCCGGACGCACATCGCCGGACTGCAGGAAGGGGCGCGCGAGGCCGTCGCCGCCATAGGCGAGGCGCGGCAGCAGGCCAGCAGCGGGTTGGCCGTGCTGCGCGACAGCAAGCGCATCCAGCAGGATGTCCATCGCGCAGTGGATCAGGTACATGCCAGCATGAGCACGGCTGCCCAGGCCGCCCAGCGCCAGGCGGCGGGTGCCGCAGCGGTGCGGCAGCGAGTCGAGATCATCCATGGTGAGGCGCTGCGTGCAGCCGAGTCGGTGGCGGCTACTGCGGACAGCAGTCGTACCCTGGCGGAACTGGCTGCGCAGCTGCGCGGCAGTCTGGGGCAATTCAAGGCGTAGGGGAGGCCCGCGCCTTTTCGCGGGCAAGAAAAAACCGGCCGAAGCCGGTTTTTCTGTTGCGTCCGATCAGGGATCGTCCGCTTGGTATTGGTGCCCAGGAGAAGACTCGAACTTCCACGGTGTTGCCACCGCTAGGACCTGAACCTAGTGCGTCTACCAATTCCGCCACCTGGGCCTGCAGTGCGACTTCTGATCGCTTCCTGTCACCCTTGCGGGTTTCAGGATTAAAAAACCGGCTAGCGCCGGCTTTTCGTCGACCGATCTGCAAATCGATCGACTATAATGAGTGGTGCCCAGGAGAAGACTCGAACTTCCACGGTGTTGCCACCGCTAGGACCTGAACCTAGTGCGTCTACCAATTCCGCCACCTGGGCACTCAAGGCGATGATTGCTCATCTCCGGCGTCGTGATTGCTCACGGCGTCGTGGGGCGGCACTTTACTCAGGGGGCGTTTGCTTGTAAACCCCTGCTGTGAAAAATATTTTATTGAGCATGCCAGGCTAACTATTGCGCTGTTTTCACGTTTCAATAGGCTCCATGGCAGCTCCTACCGAACCTAGACTTAGAAGGTAACCCCAGACTGATGGCCGATTGGCAATCCCTCGATCCCGAGGCCGCCCGGGAAGCGGAAAAGTACGATAACCCCATTCCGAGTCGCGAACTCATTCTGGCTCATCTCGCCGATCGCGGCGCTCCGGCCACACGGCCTCAACTGGCCGAGGAATTCGGCCTCGTCACCGAGGACCAGCTCGAAGCCCTGCGGCGCCGCATGCGTGCCATGGAGCGCGATGGCCAGGTGATCTATACCCGCCGTGGCGCCTATGCGCCCATCGACAAGCTGGACCTGGTGCGCGGACGCATCGCCGGCCATCGCGATGGCTTCGGCTTCCTGATCCCCGACGACGGCAGCGACGACCTCTTCCTCAGCCCGTCGCAGATGCGCCTGGTGTTCGATGGCGACATCGCCCTGGCGCGGGTCGCCGGCCATGATCGTCGCGGTCGCCGCGAAGGTGGCCTGGTCGAGGTGGTCACCCGGGCGCACGAATCCCTAGTCGGTCGCTTCTTCCAGGAGAGCGGCCTGGCCTACGTGGTGCCGGACAATCCCAAGATCGGTCAGCAGGTACTGGTGCCCGAAGGCAAGCACGGCGGCGCCGCTCATGGTCAGTTCGTGCAGGTGCGTATCGACGAATGGCCCACCACCTTCCGTCAGGCCCAGGGCGAGGTGATCGAGATCCTCGGCGACTACATGGCGCCCGGCATGGAGATCGAGGTGGCGCTGCGCAGCTACGACATCCCCAACGAATGGCCCAAGGCCGTCGAAAAGGAAGCCGCCAAGCTCAAGCCCGAGGTCGAGGAGAAGGACAAGCAGAAGCGCATCGACCTACGTCAGCTGCCCTTCGTGACCATCGATGGCGAAGACGCTCGCGACTTCGATGATGCCGTCTACGCCGAGGCCAAGAAGTCGGGTGGCTGGCGGCTATACGTCGCCATCGCCGACGTCTCCCACTACGTCAAGGTCGGTTCGGCGCTGGACGCCGAGGCGGAGAAGCGCGGCAACTCGGTGTATTTCCCCGAGCGGGTTATCCCCATGCTGCCGGAAGCCCTGTCCAACGGCCTTTGCTCGCTCAATCCCCAGGTGGATCGCCTGGCCATGGTCTGCGAGATGACCATCGCCGCCTCCGGGCGCATGACCGGCTACCAGTTCTACGAAGCGGTCATCCACTCCCACGCGCGCCTGACCTACAACAAGGTTTCGGCGGTGCTGGAGCAGCCCAAGTCGACCGAAGGCAAGCAGTTGCGCAAGCAGCTCGGCGAGGTGGTGCCGCACCTGGAGCAGCTCTACAGCCTGTACAAGGTGCTGCTGGCTGCCCGTCACGTACGCGGTGCCATCGATTTCGACACTCAGGACACCCGCATCGTCTTTGGCGCCGACCGCAAGATTTCCGAGATCCGCCCGACCCAGCGCAACGATGCCCACAAGCTGATCGAGGAATGCATGCTGTGCGCCAACGTGGCCACTGCGAAATTCCTCGAGAAGCACAAGGTGCCGGCCCTGTACCGGGTGCATGACGCGCCGCCCCTGGAAAAGCAGACCAATCTGCGCCAGTTCCTCGGCGAGATGGGGCTGTCCCTGACCAAGGGCAAGGCCAACCCGGTGCCGTCGGACTACCAGGCGCTGCTCCAGCAGATCCGCGAGCGGCCGGACTTCCGGCTGATCCAGACGGTGATGCTCAGATCGCTGAGCCAGGCGGTCTACAGCCCGGACAACAACGGTCACTTCGGTCTCAACTACGAGGCCTATACCCATTTCACCTCGCCGATCCGGCGCTATCCGGATCTGCTGGTGCATCGGGCGATCCGCAGCGTGATCCGCTCCAAGCTGGAGACCAAGCACGTCAAGCGCGCAGGCGCGACGAGCATGGCCAAGGCGCGCATCTATCCCTACGACGAATTGCGCCTGGATCAGCTCGGTGAGCAGTGCTCCATGACCGAGCGCCGCGCCGACGAAGCCACGCGGGACGTCTCCAACTGGCTCAAGTGCGAGTTCATGAAGGATCGCGTTGGCGAAACCTATGCCGGCGTCATCACCGCGGTGACTGGTTTCGGCCTGTTCGTCGAGCTGTCCGAGGTCTTCGTCGAGGGCCTGGTGCACGTCACCGCGCTGCCCGACGACTACTACCACTTCGACAGCGTTCACCATCGCCTCTCCGGCGAGCGCAGTGGCCGCAGCTATCGCCTGGGTGATCCCCTCGAGGTGGTGGTGGCTCGCGTCGACCTGGACGAGCGCAAGATCGACTTCGTGCTGCCGGCCAGTGCCGGGGCGCCGCGTGTGCGGGAAGAGCGCGAGCCGCGTCGCAAGCGTGACAGTCGCGGTCGCCGCCGCGAGGCACCAGCGGAAGCGCAGGCCGTCGCCCCGACGCCAGAAGCACCGGCTACCTCGGTATCGCCGGAACTGCTGGAGCAGGCCGACAAGCTGCTGGGCAATACCGATGTCAAGCGCAGTCGCGCGGTGAAGCAAGCGCTGCTGGCGGAAGCCAAGGTCGAGGGCGGCAAGCCCAAGGCCAAGGGCAAGTCCAGCGGTCAGAGCAAGGCCGGTACCCAGGGCAAGACCACGGCCCAGGGCAAGGCCGGTACCCAGGGCAAGGCTGATAAGGGTAAGGCTGGCAAGGGCACGGCCAGTGCCACGGCCAAGGCGCGTACGGCTCCGGCAGGGCGCCAGGCACAGGATGCCGCCGCCGAAGGCGCTGCCGCGGTGGAGGCCAAGGTCAAGAAGTCCAAGGCCGCTGCCGCCAAGAAGAAATCCGCGGCCAAGCCCAAGGCCGAAGGCCAGGCTCAGGCCGCGGCCAAGAGCAGGACCAAGGCCAAGAAGCCTCATCGCAAGGGTCAGTCGCGCCCCAAGGATGACGCATGAGCCAGCTGGAAACCGTCTACGGTATCCACGCCGTGGAAGCGCTGCTGCGCTTCCATCCGCGGCGGGTGAAGCAACTCTGGATCGCCGAAGGGCGGCGCGAACCGCGAGTCGAAGCCCTGCTGGAGCTAGCCGCCGGTCAGCGCCTGGCGGTGGAAACCAAGCCGCGGGCGCTGCTCGATGAGCTGGCCGAGGGCGTGCACCAGGGCGTGGTGGCCCAGGTCAGTCCCAGCCAGGTCTGGGGCGAGGCCATGCTCGAGGAATTGCTCGACCGGGCCGAAGGTCCGCCGCTGCTGCTGGTACTCGATGGCGTCACCGATCCGCACAACCTCGGTGCCTGCCTGCGCAGTGCCGATGCCGCCGGGGCCCTGGCGGTGATCGTGCCCAAGGACAAGTCCGCCACCCTGACCGCGGTGGTGCGCAAGGTGGCCTGTGGTGCTGCCGAGGTATTGCCGCTGGTGGCCGTCACCAACCTGGCACGTACCCTGGAAAAGCTGCAGAAGCGCGGCCTGTGGATCGTTGGGACCGCCGGTGAGGCGACCCAGGAGATCTATGAGGTGGACATGAGCGGACCAACGGTCGTGGTCATGGGTGCCGAGGGCAAGGGCATGCGTCGGCTGACCCGCGAACATTGCGATCATCTGGCTCGTTTGCCGATGGCAGGCAGTGTCAGCAGCCTCAATGTCTCGGTCGCGACCGGTGTCTGCCTGTTCGAGGCCGTGCGTCAGCGGCGTACCAAAGCCTCCTGACGATGAACATGAGGAAACGTCTGGGCACCTGCGCGGCGCGTGTCGGACTATACGAAACGCGCTGCAGTGCGCAGAATATCGGGCTCGCCTCGGGAAACCCCGGGGCGAGGCCTGTCAACAAGAGGATGCCCGCGTGAGTCAGGAGATCCAAGAGCCGGTAGGCTTGCGAGTGCTGCTTGTCGAAGACGATGCCACGTTGCGCATGCTGACCACGGAAGTCATCGAGGAGCTGGACCATCAGGTCACGGCCGTCGCCTCGGCGGAAGCTGCCCTGGAGTTGCTGCCGCAACGTGAACACGATGTGCTGTTCACCGACATCGGGCTGGGCGGCATGTCCGGGATCGAATTGACCCGGCGCGCCCTGGCGATGGATCCGACGCTGCGCATCGTCGTCGCCTCGGGTTATGCCTTCGAGCGCGAACCAGGCATGGAAGCGCGGGTCGGGGTGCTGATCAAGCCCTATGATCTGAACAAGATCCGCCAAGCCCTGGCCGACGTGCAACGCTGAGTGCCAGTGGCTGCCCGGCGGTCGCGCCGGTCATGCCTGCGGTTGCGCCTCTCGGCGCCCTTCTCTAGAATGTTGCCCCTTGCCCGGAGTGCGTCCGCATTCCGCTGGGCAAGTCATCCGAACTATTCACTCCTTGTCTGACCGCGTTTCCGCGGCAGGCTGCAACCCGTAAGGAGCATTAAATGCGTCATTACGAAGTCGTGTTCCTGGTTCATCCGGACCAGAGCGAACAGGTGGGCGGCATGGTCGAGCGCTACACCAAGGCTATCGAAGAAGACGGTGGCAAAGTCCATCGTCTGGAAGACTGGGGCCGTCGTCAGCTGGCTTACGCCATCGACAACGTTCACAAGGCTCACTATGTACTCATGAACATCGAGTGCAGCGCCAAGGCCCTGGCCGAGCTGGAAGACAACTTCCGCTACAACGACGCCGTGATCCGTAACATGATCCTGCGCCGTGACGAGGCCGTCACCGGTCAATCCGAGATGCTCAAGGCCGAAGAAAACCGCAACGAGCGTCGCGAGCGTCGCGAGCGTCCTGCCGAGTCCGAGTCCGAGTCCGCCGAAGGCAACTCCGACGACGCCGACAGCGCCGAGTAATCTGGATCTAGCGAGGAATCATTGTCATGGCACGTTTCTTCCGTCGTCGTAAGTTCTGCCGTTTCACCGCCGAAGGCGTGAAAGAGATCGACTACAAGGATCTCAACACCCTGAAAGCCTACGTCTCCGAAACCGGCAAGATCGTCCCGAGCCGTATCACTGGCACCAAGGCCAAGTACCAGCGTCAGCTGGGCGCCGCCATCAAGCGTGCCCGTTACCTGGCCCTGCTGCCCTACACCGACAGCCACGGTCGTTGATCGACGCCTGATCACGAATAACGGATAAACACGGCATGCGGCCTCTGGCTGAGTTCATCATGCGCGGCCGTACTCAGGCCACCCTCGTGGTGGTGCTGGGTGCAGTCGTGCCGCTGCTGTACTGGATGACCGCTGCCGGTGGCAGCCTGGTGCTGTTGCGCCGGGGACCTGCCGCGGCGGCCGGGGTGCTGGTCTGGGCCCTGCTGCCAGCGCTGTTCTGGCTGTATCTGGGTGATGCCAGCATCGTGCTGGTGTTGCTGGGTTCGACGCTTCTGGCGGCGGTATTGCGCCAGAGCCTGTCCTGGACGCGGGTGCTACTGGCCAGCGTCCCTCTGGGGTTGGTCTTCGCCCTGGTGCTGGGACAGGTCTATGCCGAGGGCATCGCGCAGCTGGCGGAGGAAATCCGCCGGTTGCTGCCCCAGGTGTTGGGCCCGAGCGCGGCGCAGTTGCCGCCGGAAAAGCAGGCGCAGTTGCAGCAGTTGCTGCTGCCCGTGCTGACCGGTCTGATGGCGGCGTTCTTCCAGATCACCTGCCTGCTGTGCCTGATGTTGGGGCGCTACTGGCAGGCGGCGCTGTACAACCCCAAGGGGTTCGGCCGCGAGTTTCGCGTGCTGCGTCTGCGTCCGGCCATCGCGCTCGGCCTGTTGGCCCTGCTGGTGCTGGCGCCGAACCTGGGCAGCGGGCTTGGCCTGCTGACCCCGTTGTGCAGCGTGCCGCTGGCCTTCGCCGGCATCGCCCTGCTACACGGGCTGGTGGCGGCCAAGCGCCTGGCGGGTTTCTGGCTGGTGGGGCTGTACGTGACGCTGTTGCTGTTTGGGCAGTTGATCTATCCGTTGTTGGTGATTCTGGCTGTGATCGATAGCGTGTTAGATTTTCGTGGGCGGTCTGCGCAAGAGCCGCAGGGGCCCGCGGACGGTGAAGGTTAAAAGTTAAGAGGAAAGACTCAATGGATGTCATCCTGCTGGAAAAGATCGCCAACCTGGGCAACCTGGGCGATAAAGTGAACGTCAAGGGCGGTTACGCTCGTAACTTCCTGCTGCCGCAGGGCAAGGCCACCGCAGCTACCGCTGCCAACGTCGAGGCTTTCGAAGCTCGTCGCGCCGAGCTCGAAAAGCAGGCTGCCGAGAAGAAGGCCCAGGCCGACGCTCGTGCCGCCAAGCTGGCTGAACTGACCGTGACCATCGCCGCCAACTCCGGCGACGAAGGCAAGCTGTTCGGTTCCATCGGCACCCGCGACATCGCCGAAGCCGTCAGCGCCGCTGGCGTCGAGCTGGACAAGAGCGAAGTTCGCCTGCCCAACGGCGCGCTGCGCAACACCGGCGAATACGATGTCGAAGTGCACCTGCACACCGACGTCGAAGCCACCGTCAAGGTCGTCGTCGTCGCTGAATAAGCGCGCCGTCGCCTGACTGGCGGACTTGCGCCCCGGCGCCGGTCTGTCGACAATCGGGCACGTCATTGCCAAGGCAGTGACGTGCCCTTTGTCTTTTATGCCGTCCGAAAAATCATTTCGCCGCCCGCAATGGGGGCCCAAGACCTGCGCATGAACGAGATTTCCCTGCCCGAGCAGTACGATCTGCAGACCGCTGCCCTCAAGGTTCCGCCGCATTCCATCGAGGCCGAGCAAGCGGTACTGGGTGGTCTGATGCTGGACAACAATGCCTGGGAGCGTGTGCTCGATCAGGTATCCGATGGCGACTTCTATCGCCACGACCACCGCCTCATTTTCCGCGCCGTGGCCCGTCTGGCCGAGCGCAACCAGCCGTTCGACGTGGTGACCCTGTCCGAACAGCTGGACAACGAAGGCCAGCTGCCCCAGGTAGGCGGCCTGGCCTATCTGGCCGAGCTGGCCAAGAACACCCCCTCGGTGGCCAACATCAAGGCCTACGCACAGATCGTGCGCGAGCGGGCCACCCTGCGGCAGCTGATCGGCATCAGCGCCGATATCGCTGACAGTGCCTACAACCCGGAAGGGCGCGGGGCCAACGAGCTGCTCGACGAAGCCGAGCGCAAGATCTTCGAGATCGCCGAGGCGCGGCCGAAATCCGGTGGTCCGATCGGGGTCAACGACATCCTGACCAAGGCCATCGACCGCATCGATACCCTGTTCAACTCCAGCGATGCCATCACTGGCGTCTCCACCGGCTTCGCCGACCTGGACGAGAAGACCAGCGGCCTGCAGCCAGCGGACCTGATCATCGTTGCCGGACGCCCGTCGATGGGCAAGACCACTTTCGCCATGAACCTGGTGGAGAACGCGGTATTGCGCACCGACAAGGCGGTGCTGGTGTTCTCCCTGGAGATGCCCGCCGACTCCATCGTGCTGCGGATGCTGTCGTCCCTCGGTCGCATCGACCAGACCAAGGTGCGTTCCGGCAAGCTGGACGATGATGACTGGCCACGACTGACCTCGGCGGTCAACCTGCTCAACGACCGCAAGCTGTTCATCGACGATACCGCCGGCATCAGTCCTTCGGAAATGCGCGCCCGGACCCGTCGCCTGGTGCGCGAGCACGGCGACCTGGCCTTGATCATGGTGGACTACCTGCAGCTGATGCAGATCGGCGGCAGCAGCGGCGAGAACCGTACCAACGAGATCTCCGAGATCTCCCGCTCGCTCAAGGGCCTGGCCAAGGAATTCAACTGCCCGGTGGTGGCCCTTTCCCAGCTCAACCGCTCGCTGGAGCAACGGCCGAACAAGCGGCCGGTGAACTCCGACTTGCGTGAATCGGGCGCCATCGAGCAGGACGCCGACGTCATCATGTTCGTCTACCGGGACGAGGTGTATCACCCGGAGACCGAGTACAAGGGCGTGGCGGAAATCATCATCGGCAAGCAGCGTAACGGCCCGATCGGTACCACGCGGCTGGCCTTTATCGGCAAATACACCCGGTTCGAGAATCTCGCGCCCGGCAGCTACGTTTTCGAGGACGAATGATGGTCAAGGACAAGCTGAAGATCGCGGTCCTGCTCGGTGGCACCAGCGAAGAACGCGACGTGTCCATCGCCAGCGGTGCCCAGGTGGTGGCGGCCCTGCGCCGGCGCGGGCACCAGGTGGTGACCGTGGACACCGCCCTGGGTCTGCTCGACGAAGATGCCGAGCGGGCGCTGCTGGAAGCCCGCGTCGGCCTCGAACCGCCGGAGCGGACCGCGCTGGTGCGGATGCGCGGCCAGGATGCCGGTGCGGTGCTCAGCCGCGCCCAGCTGGGCGACCAGGATCTGCTGTTCCTCGCCCTGCACGGTGGGACCGGCGAGAACGGCACCCTGCAGACCCTGCTCGACCTGGCCGAGCTGCGCTACACGGGCAGTGGTCGGGTGGGCAGCGCCGTGGCCATGGACAAGGACCTCAGCAAGCGGCTGTTCCGTGCTGCCGGGGTACCCACCGCCGATTGGCTGATGGCGCCCGTGGACGCCGCGACCGTGGCCGCGACCCTGGGCTTTCCGGTGATCGTCAAACCCAGCCAGCAGGGCTCCACCGTGGGTCTGAGCAAGGTCAGCCGTGCCGAGGACCTGCAGCCCGCCATCGAGCTGGCGCTGCGCTATGACCGCGAGGTGATGATCGAGCGTTTCGTCGCCGGTCGCGAGCTGACCGTGGGCGTGCTGGGCGACCAGCCGCTGGCGGTGGGCGAGATCGTCCTCGGCCAGAGCGGGGTGTTCGACTACACCAGCAAGTACCAGCCCAAGGGCGCGGTGGAAGTGTTTCCGGCCGAGGTCTCGACCGAAATCGCCGAGGAAGCGCGCCGGCTGGCCCTGGCCGCGCACCGGGCGCTCAAGCTCCATGGCTACAGCCGCGCCGACTTCCGCCTGGACGCTGAAGGACAGCTGTGGTGCCTGGAGGTCAACACCCTGCCGGGGATGACCGCTACCAGCCTGCTGCCGCAATCGGCCGCGGCCATGGGCATCGACTTCGACGAGCTCTGCGAGCGGATCTGCCGGCTGGCCCTGCAGGACTAATCCTTCCGCAGCCGGCGCCGCTATCGCTTCGGGTGGTGGCGGCTGCGTCCCGTGTCGAAGCCGGATTCGGATCCGCCGCCATGCCCCAGACGCTGACCCCGGTGCAGACCCGGGCATTGTTCTTCTCTGCGTTGCTGCTGTTCGTCCTGCCCTTCATCCTGGTCGACTTTCCCTATGTCGATGACAACTGGCGTATCCAGTTGCAGAACGGGCCTGAATGGCGCCAGCAGGGGCGGGTGCTCACCGAGGTCTTCTATCGGCTGCTGACCTTCAGTGGCAGCACCCTCAATCTGTTTCCCCTGCCGCTGCTGATCGCCTGCGCCGCGGCGGCCTGGGCGCTGGCCGATCTCGCACGGCACTGCTTCGGCGCGCCGCGACCGACCCAGTGTCTGGCTCTCCTGCCGCTGTGGTTCTCGCCGTTCTGGCTGGGCAATCTGACCTACCAGTACGATGGCCCGACCATGGCCCTGAGTCTGGTGGCGGTGATCTACGCGGTGATCTTTCGCAGTCGCCATACGGCGCTGGCCCTGCTGGTGCCGGCGGCGCTGCTGGCGGCGGCCATCGCCTTCTACCAGGTGGCACTCAATGTCTTCATCGGCCTCTGCTGCCTGGAGCTGATCCGCGTCGTGCAGCGCCGTGAAGCGCCTGAGCAGGCTCTGCGCCTGGTCGTGCGCCAGGGCCTGCAGCTGCTGCTGGGCTGTGGGCTCTACTACCTCACCGCCTACCAGCTGATGGCGACCACCCGGCATGCCGGTGTGGGCGGCCAGGTGCTGCCCGAGCTCTGGCACCGGCTGGGCGAGGTGCTGCACAGCGTTGGCCTGCTGATCACCCTGGGCAACCTCTGGCTGTGGTGGCTGTTCGGTGGCCTGGCCATGATTGGCTACGGCCTGGGCGCCCTGGCCTATGCCCGGGCCTACGGACGGCGGGCGTTGCTACCCCTGCTGCTGTATGGCGCGACCCTGCCGGTGCTGGCCTTCTGCGTGGCCGGCATCACCCTGCTGTTCAGCGACTTCATCCTCGAAGCCCGGACCCTGATGGGTCTGGCGGTAATCCTGACCCTGGCGCTGTTGCTGGCCCACGAACTGCTGGGGCGCCTTCATCCTCGGCTGACCTGGCTGCTGGTGCTGCCGGTGCTGTGGATGCTGTCGCTGGCCTATGCCTATGGGCAGGTGCTCTCGGCGCAGAAGAGCTTCGAGCGCGGTTTCGTCCAGGAGCTGCACCATGACCTCAGCAGTCGTCCGGAGCTGCGGCCGCTCAAACGCATGCTCTGGACCGGTGGTCCGCTGGAAGTGGCCTGGTTGCCGCTGGCGCAGAAGACCTTCGAGCAATTGCCGGCCTTGCCCTTCATCCTCGGCCTGTCGCCAGGCAATTTCATGATCGCCGAGCGGCTGCTGGACCTGGGCGTGATCGACGATGCCGACAGCGACAGCTGCAGCCAACGCGTGGCCGTGCCCGGCGCCGCCACGCGACTGGTGGACAATCGTTTCTATGACATCTGGGCGGTGGGCGAGGACGGCTGCATTATCATGAAGCCGCAACGGCCCTGGGTGCCGTTCGAGTAGGGGGGTGGTCTTGAGGGGTAGGTTGGGCAGAGCGCAGCGAAGCCCAACATTGTCAGGTCGTGCGCGGACTGTTGGGCTTCGACGAAGGAGCCGTCTCAGCCCAACCTACGGGGGCGAGGGCGATCAGCCCCGGCGCAGCTTGTAGCAGAGGAACAGGAAGGCCAGCCAGACCGGGATGGCATAGACCGACACGGCGATGCCGGGGATGCGCAGCATCAGCACCAGGATCATGCCGACGAAGGCCAGGCACAGCCAGTTGACCACCGGTGACCAGAAGGCCGGGAAGTGCGATTGGCGGCCGGCCTGGCGCTGGGCGGCGCGGAATTTCAGGTGGGTCAGGCTGATCAGCGCCCAGGCGATCACCAGCGAGGCCACCACCAGCGACATCAGCAGCTCCAGGGCATTCTGCGGCAGCAGGTAGTTGACCACCACGCAGAGCAGGGTCACCGCCGAGGACACGGCGATGCCCAGCAGGGGCACGCCCTGGCGATTGGTGCGCAGCAGGGCGCGCGGGGCATCGCCCTGTTCGGCCAGGCCGTAGAGCATGCGGCTGGTGCAGTAGACGCCACTGTTGTAGACCGACAGGGCCGCGGTCAGCACCACGAAGTTGAGCAGGTGCGCGGCGGTGTCGCTGCCGAGCAGGGCGAAGGTCTGCACGAAGGGACTGCCGGCATAGTCGTCACCGCCGGCGCCGATGCTGTGCACCAGCTCGTCCCAGGGGTGCAGCGACAGCAGGATGGTCAGGGCGCCGACGTAGAAGATCAGGATGCGCCAGACCACCTGGTTGATGGCCTTGGGAATCACGGTGCGCGGCTGGTCGGCTTCGGCGGCGGTGATGCCCACCAGCTCCAGGCCGCCAAAGGAAAACATGATGATCGCCAGCACGGCGAACAGGCCGCTCCAGCCATTGGGCAGGAAGCCGCCATGGCTCCAGAGATTGCTCACCGAGGCCTCGGGCCCGCCACTACCGCTGATCAGCAGCCAGAGGCCGAAGGCCATCATGCCGAGGATGGCGACCACCTTGATCAGCGCGAACCAGAATTCGGTCTCGCCGAAGGCCTTCACGTTGAACAGGTTGATCATGTTGACCAGCACGAAGAACACCAGGGCGCTGGCCCAGGTCGGCACCTCGGGCCACCAGTACTGAACGTACTTGCCCACCGCGGTGAGTTCGGACATGCCCACCAGCACATAAAGTACCCAGTAGTTCCAGCCGGAGAGAAAGCCCGGGAAGCGGCCCCAGTAGCGACTGGCGAAGTGGCTGAAGGAGCCGGCCACGGGCTCCTCGACGATCATCTCGCCGAGCTGGCGCATGATCAGGAAGGCGATGAAGCCGGCGATGGCGTAGCCGAGGATCATCGCCGGTCCGGCCGACTTGAGTACCCCGGCCGAGCCGAGGAACAGGCCGGTGCCGATGGCCCCGCCGAGGGCGATCAGCTGGATATGACGATTCTTCAGGCCGCGCTGCAACTGGCCGGCGGCGGGTTGGGGCTGGGACATGGACGGGGGTGTCTCGGTGGCAGAGAGGGAGCGGGTGGCTATGGTAGCACTCCTGTCGCCAGGGGCCTGGTCCTGGTGCCCAGGGGACCCTCACCCCGGCCCTCTCCCAGGGGGAGAGGGGGAAGAGCGTGCTTCGGTAGGGGGGCTGTTGCGGAGTGTCCTTCGTCCTCGCTATCAAGGGAGATAGCGCGTGGACAAGGCTGCGCCGTTGTCCACCCTACGGCGGAAGTGTATTGCCCCACACCCTGGCCCTCTCCCAGGGGGAGAGGGGGAAGAGCGTGCTTCGGTGGGAGGATTGTTGCGGAGTGTCCTTCGTCCTCGCTATCACGGGAGGTAGCGCCTGGACAAGGCTGCGCCGTTGTCCACCCTACGGCGGAAGGGCATTGCCGGTGAGCGTCCCTCACCCCGGGCCTCTCCCAATGAGTGAGGGAGAAAGCAGGTACACCGGGGGCTTTTGCTCCCTCTCCCGCGGGGAGAGGGCTGGGGTGAGGGCAGGGCCAAGGCAGCCGCTCGATAGCCGAAGGCAATCGATGTCCGGGGGCTGAACTGGTCATTTTTTGTGCTATTCTTCGCGCCCTCCCAAAAACACCCCTTTCCCGGAAGCTGCCATGCAAGCCGCCACGCCGCTGTTCGACTATCCGAAATACTGGGCCGAGTGCTTTGGTCCGGCGCCTTTCCTGCCCATAAGTCGGGCGGAGATGGACCAACTCGGCTGGGACAGCTGCGACATCATCATCGTCACCGGGGACGCCTACGTCGATCATCCGTCCTTTGGCATGGCCATCATCGGCCGGCTGCTGGAGGCCCAGGGCTTCCGCGTGGGCATCATCGCCCAGCCGGACTGGCAGTCGAAGGACGACTTCATGAAGCTCGGCGAGCCGAATCTGTTCTTCGGGGTGGCCGCGGGCAACATGGACTCGATGATCAACCGCTACACCGCGGACAAGAAGATCCGCTCCGACGACGCCTATACTCCGGGCAATGTCGCCGGCAAGCGTCCGGATCGTGCCAGCCTGGTCTACAGCCAGCGCTGCAAGGAGGCCTACAGCCACGTGCCGATCGTGCTTGGCGGCATCGAGGCCTCGCTGCGCCGGATCGCCCACTATGACTACTGGCAGGACAAGGTGCGCCGCTCGATCCTGATGGACGCCACCGCCGACATCCTGCTCTATGGCAACGCCGAGCGGGCGGTGGTCGAGATCGCCCAGCGGCTGTCGCGTGGCGAGCGCGTCGAGTCCATCACCGATGTGCGGGGCACCGCCTTCGTCCGCCGCGATACCCCAGCCGGCTGGTTCGAGGTCGACTCGACCCGCATCGACCGTCCCGGCCGCGTCGACAAGATCATCAATCCCTACGTGAACACGCAGGACACCGAGGCCTGCGCCATCGAGCAGGCCAAGGGGGAGGTCGAGGATCCCAACGAAGCCAAGGTGGTGCAGCTGCTGGAAAGCCCGCGCATGACCCGCGAGAAGACGGTGATCCGCCTGCCGTCCTTCGAGAAGGTGCGCAACGACCCGGTGCTCTATGCCCACGCCAACCGCGTGCTGCACCTGGAAACCAATCCGGGCAACGCCCGCGCCCTGGTGCAGCGGCATGGCGACGTGGACGTCTGGTTCACGCCGCCGCCCATCCCCATGACCACCGAGGAAATGGACTACGTGTTCGGCATGCCCTATGCGCGCGTGCCGCACCCGGCCTATGGCAAGGAAAAGATCCCGGCCTACGAGATGATCCGCTTCTCGGTGAACATCATGCGCGGCTGCTTTGGTGGCTGCACCTTCTGCTCCATCACCGAGCACGAAGGGCGGATCATCCAGAATCGTTCCCACGACTCGATCATCCGCGAGATCGAGGAGATGCGTGACAAGGTGCCGGGCTTTACCGGGGTGGTCTCGGACCTTGGCGGGCCGACCGCCAACATGTACCGCATCGCCTGCAAGGACCCGGAGATCGAGCGTCACTGCCGCAAGCCGTCGTGCGTGTTCCCCGGCATCTGCGAGAACCTCAATACCGATCACTCCTCGCTGATCGAGCTGTACCGCAAGGCGCGGGCGTTGCCGGGGGTGAAGAAGATCCTGATCGCCTCGGGGCTGAGATACGACCTGGCCGTGGAATCGCCCGAGTACGTCAAGGAACTGGTCACCCATCATGTCGGCGGCTACCTGAAGATCGCGCCCGAGCACACCGAGCGCGGTCCGCTGGACAAGATGATGAAGCCGGGGATCGGCAGCTACGACCGCTTCAAGCAGATGTTCGAGAAGTACACCAAGGAGGCGGGCAAGGAGCAGTACCTGATTCCCTACTTCATCGCCGCGCACCCGGGCACCACCGACGAGGACATGATGAACCTCGCCCTGTGGCTCAAGCGCAGCGGCTTCCGCGCGGATCAGGTCCAGGCCTTCTATCCCTCGCCCATGGCCACCGCCACGGCCATGTACCACTCGGGCAAGAATCCGCTGCGCAAGGTCACCTACAAGAGTGACGGCGTGACCATCGTCAAGAGCGACCAGCAGCGCCGCCTGCACAAGGCCTTCCTGCGCTACCACGATCCCAAGGGCTGGCCGATGCTGCGCGAGGCACTCAAGGAGATGGGCCGCGCCGACCTGATCGGTCCCGGCAAGCACCAGCTGATCCCGGCCACCCAGCCGGTGGGCGATGGCAGCTACCAGAGTGCCCGGCGCAAGAACTCTACCCCGGTGGGCAGCAAGAAAACCGGGACGGGCGGTGGCCGCATCCTCACCCAGCATACCGGTCTGCCACCTCGCGCCAGCGACGGCAGCAAAGCCTGGGACAAGGGCCAGGAAGGCCAGGCCGCCGGCTATGCCAAGGGCGGTCCGCGCAAGAAGTCGCGGCGCCAGCCGAATATGCCGCGGTAAGATCCTTTGATCGCGGCCATGGCGGTCCGCCGAAGCGGTCGCTCCTACGAGGTGTGATGCTTCTGTAGGAGCGGCCCATGGCCGCGATCAAAGCCGCTATAAATGTTTAACTGGTCGTTTTCATCTCTCAAGGACGAGCGATGTCATCACGTCATGCGGCGTTACGCAGGGGCCGGGTTTCTTTGCCTGGCCAGCTGTATCTCCTGACCACAACTACCAGCCAGCGCCAGGCGCTGTTCGCCGATTTTCCCGTGGCATGCACGGTGGCCCGGACCTTTAACGATCCTTGTTTGCTTGATGACGCCAGGCTGCTTGCGTGGGTGTTGATGCCGGATCACGTCCATTGGCTGGTTTCGTTGGGTGAGCGTTTCAGCCTGGACGAGTTGGTCCTGCGCCTAAAGTCGGCCAGTGCACGTCGGGTCAATGCGATCCGCAATACCAAAGGGGCTGTGTGGGCGCCGGCCTATCATGACCACGCTCTAAGAGCCGAAGAAGATGTCCAGGCGGTGGCCCGGTACATCGTTGCCAATCCGGTGCGGGCGGGGCTGGTGAAGCGGGCGGGTGATTATCCGTTTTGGGATGCGGTGTGGTTGTAGATCGTGCCAGGAAAGCTGATCGCGGCCATGGGCCGCTCCTACGGGGCATATCGGAGCCTGTAGGAGCGGCCGCATCGGCGGACCGCCATGGCCGCGATATCAGCCGCGCAATTCGGCGAAGTGGGCCTGCATGCGGTCGGCGTCGGCGGTGCGGCCGCTGAAGAGTTCGAAGGCCTTGACCGCCTGGAACACGGCCATGGTGCCGCCGTCGAGGGTGCGGCAGCCCAGGGCGCGGGCCTGGCGCAGCAGTTCGGTTTCCAGCGGGAAGTAGATGATCTCGGCGACCCAGAGGCCGGGGTGCAGCAGTTCGACCGGCAGTGGCATGCCGGGCAGCTTGGCCATGCCCACCGGCGAGGTGTTGACCAGGCCATCGGCGGCGGCCACGGTGGCGGCCTGGTCGGTGCCGACCGCGGCGCGACCGGGGCCGAAGTGGCGGGTCAGGTTGTCCACCAGGGCCTGGGCGCGCTCGACCTCGACGTCGAAGATGAACAGCTGGTCCACGCCTTCGGCGAGCAGGGCATGGGCCACGGCGCTGCCAGCGCCACCGGCGCCCAGTTGCACCACCAGGCGCTTGGCCACGTCCGGCAGGCCGCGGCGAAAGCCTTCGGCGAAGCCCAGGCAATCGGTGTTGTGGCCCACGGTGCGGCCGTCGGCCAGCACCACGGTGTTCACCGCGCCGATGCCGCGGGCCTCGGGCGAGAGGTCGTCGAGCAGCGGGATGATCGCCTGCTTGCAGGGGAAGGTGATGTTGAGACCGGTGAAGCCGGTGCGCTGGGCCGCTTGCAGCAGCTCGGGCAGGGCGTCGGCGCCGAGGCCGAGCGCATCCAGGTCGATCAGGCGGTAGAGGTATCTCAGGCCCTGGGCGTCGCCTTCGCGTTCGTGCATGGCGGGTGTCAGCGAGGCCTGGATGCCGGCGCCGATGAGGCCGGCGAGGACGGAGGTGGGTGCGGTCATGGACTTAGTTTCCCTGGTGGGCGATGAGGGCGCTGATGGCGGCACGATAGCCCTGGCTGCCGAGGCCGCAGATGACGCCGACGGCGATGCCCGAGACATAGGAATGGTGGCGGAAGGCTTCGCGGCGATGGACGTTGGACAGGTGCACCTCGTAGACCGGCAGTTCGCTGGCCACCAGGGCATCGCGCAGGGCCACCGAGGTGTGGGTCCAGGCCGCGGGATTGATCACCACCCCGGCGTAGGCGCCGCGGGCCGCGTGGATCCAGTCGAGCAATTCGCCTTCATGGTTGGTCTGGCGAAAGTCCACCTCGTAGCCGCCCTCGGCGGCGGTGGTCGCGCACAGCTCGGCGACGTCGGCCAGGGTCTCGTGGCCGTAGGTGGCGGGTTCCCGGGTGCCGAGCAGATTGAGGTTGGGGCCGTTGAGGACCAGGATGCGGCGGGACATGGCGTTCTCTCTGTTGTCATCTGGCCGGGCGGACCAGCGTCCGGCGTTGCAGAGAAAATGTACCAGCTGGTTAATTTCGTCAATCCGCCGCCGGGGTGTTGCGCCGGAAGCGTTCGATTATCGGCCCTGGAGGCCTAGATCGCCACCAGTCCGCGCACCCCTTCGGCCTCCATGTCGGCACCGCGACCGCGCTGGACGATCTCGCCACGAGACATCACCAGGTAGCCATCGGCCAGTTCGCTGGCGAAGTCATAGAACTGCTCCACCAGCAGGATGGCCATGTCGCCGCGCTTGGCCAGGTGGGCGATGACGGTGCCGATCTCCTTGATCACCGAGGGCTGGATGCCTTCGGTGGGTTCGTCGAGGATCAGCAGTCGCGGGCGACTGGCCAGGGCGCGGCCGATCGCCAGTTGCTGTTGCTGGCCGCCGGAGAGGTCGCCACCGCGGCGCTGGCGCATCTGCCGGAGCACCGGAAAGAGCTCGTAGATGGACTCCGGCACCTCGCGGGCCTCCCGGGCGGGAAAGCGCGACAGGCCCATGAGCAGATTTTCCTCAACGGTGAGGCGCGGGAAGATCTCGCGGCCCTGGGGCACGTAGGCGATGCCGGATTGCACCCGTTGGTGCGGCTTGCGGGCGGTGATGTCCTGGCCTTCCCAGGTGACGCTGCCGCGTTTGGCCGGGATCAGGCCCATGAGGCAACGCAGCAGGGTGGTCTTGCCGACGCCGTTGCGGCCGAGCAGGCTGGTGACCTCGCCGATGGGGGCCTCGAAGGACAGGCCTCGCAGGATGTGGCTACCGCCGTAGTATTGATGAAGTTCGTTGACCTGGAGCATGGGGGCCTCGGGAAGGTTTTATCGCGGCCATGGGCCGCTCCTACGGATAGGGTGCCGCTCGCCGATGTGACCGCTCCAGGTAGGAGCGGCCCATGGCCGCGATGTGCATTCTCAAGTCTGGTGCACTAGCGCCCCAGATACACCTCGATCACTTGGTCGTTGGCCTGGACCTGGTCCAGCGAGCCTTCGGCGAGGACGTGGCCCTGGTGCAGCACGGTGACGTGGTCGGCGATGCTGCCGACGAAGCCCATGTCGTGCTCCACCACCATCAGCGAGTGCCGGGGCACCAGCGACTTGAACAGCTCGGCGGTGAATTCGGTCTCGGCGTCGGTCATGCCGGCGACGGGTTCGTCGAGCAGCAGCAGTTGCGGCTCCTGCACCAGCAGCATGCCGATCTCGAGGAATTGCTTCTGGCCGTGGGAGAGCAGCCCGGCGGTGCGCCCGCGGGAGTCCTGCAGGCGGATGGTGCCGAGCACCTCCTCCAGGCGATCACGCTGGGTGCCGGAGAGCCGCGCCCTGAGGCTGGCCCAGACCGATTTGTCGGTCCGTTGCGCCAGCTCCAGGTTTTCCCAGACGGTCAGGGCCTCGAACACCGTGGGCTTCTGGAATTTGCGGCCGATGCCGGCCTGGGCAATCTCCACCGGTTGCAGGCGGGTCAGGTCCAGGGTCTCGCCGAACCAGGCGCTGCCGCGGTCGGGGCGGGTCTTGCCGGTGATGACGTCCATCATGGTGGTCTTGCCGGCGCCGTTGGGGCCGATGATGCAGCGCAATTCGCCGACGCCGATGTAGAGATTGAGGTCGCGCAGGGCCTTGAAGCCGTCGAAGCTGACCTCGATGCCTTCCAGGCTGAGGATGGTGCCGTGGCGGGTATCCAGGCCCTTGCCGGCGCGATGGCCGAGGCCGCTGGCTTCGGCGCCGATGCCGGGATCGAGCACTTCCGCGGCTGTGGGGGGAATGGGGGCGGCTTTCATGCGTCGCGCTCCTTCTTGATGAGGCCGATCACGCCACGCGGCAGATAGAGGGTGACGACGATGAACAGGGCGCCGAGAAAGAACAGCCAGTATTCGGGAAAGGCCACCGTGAACCAGCTCTTGGCACCGTTGACGATGCCGGCGCCGAGTACCGGGCCGATCAGGCTGCCGCGGCCGCCGAGGGCGACCCAGATGGCCGCTTCGATGGAGTTGGTCGGGGCCATCTCGCTGGGGTTGATGATGCCCACCTGGGGCACATAGAGCGCCCCGGCCAGGCCACAGAGCACCGCCGAGAGCACCCAGACGAACAGCTTGAAGCCGCGCGGATCGTAGCCACAGAAGGTCACCCGGTTCTCGGCGTCGCGGATCGCCGTGAGGATGCGGCCGAACTTGCTCTGCGCCAGGCGCCAGCCCAGCCAGAGGCTGGCAGTCAGCAGGGCCACGGTGAGCAGGAAGAGCACTGCCCGGGTACCCTGGGCGGCCACCGGAAAGCCCAGCAGGGTGGTGAAGCCGGTGAAGCCGTTGTTGCCGCCGAAGCCGGTCTCGTTGCGAAAGAACAGCAGCATGCCGGCAAAGGTCAGCGCCTGGGTCATGATCGAGAAGTAGACGCCCTTGATCTTCGAGCGGAAGGCGAAGAAGCCGAACGCCAGGGCCAGCAGACCGGGGGCCAGCACCGCCAGGCACAGCGCCCAGAGGAAATGGTCGGTGCCGGCCCAGAACCAGGGATAGCTGGTCCAGGAGAGAAAGCTCATGAAGGGGGGCAGACCGTCGCCGGCGGCCTGGCGCATCAGGTACATGCCCATGGCGTAGCCGCCCAGGGCGAAGAACAGTCCGTGGCCGAGGGAGAGCATCCCGGCGTAGCCCCAGACCAGGTCCAGCGCCAGGGCGACGATGGCGTAGCAGAGGATCTTGCCCACCAGGGTGAGGGTGTAGGCCGAGACCTGGAAGGCATTGTCGGCTGGCAGCAGGGACAGCAGCGGCAGGGCGATCAGTACGGCCAGGGCCAGGCCGAGCACGGCAAGGCTCAGGCGCGGGCCGGCCTTCTGCACGGCGGTAAGCGCGAGTGGCTGGTTCAATCGATGACCCTCCCCTTGAGGGCGAACAGGCCCTGGGGCCTTTTCTGGATGAACAGGATGATCAGGCCGAGGATGAGGATCTTGCCCAGCACGGCGCCGATCTGGGGTTCAAGGATCTTGTTGACGATCCCCAGGCCGAAGGCCGCCAGCACGCTGCCGGCCAGTTGGCCGACGCCGCCGAGCACCACCACCAGGAAGGAGTCGATGATGTAGCTCTGGCCGAGGTCCGGGCCGACGTTGCCGATCTGCGACAGGGCCACGCCACCGAGACCGGCGATGCCGGAGCCGAGGCCGAAGGCGAGCATGTCGATGCGGCCGGTGGGGACGCCGCAGCAGGCGGCCATGTTGCGATTCTGGGTCACGGCGCGCACGTTCAGCCCGAGGCGGGTCTTGTTCAGCAGGGTCCAGGTCAGGATCAGCACGAAGACCACGAAGCCGAGGATGATCACCCGGTTCCACGGCAGGAGCAGGTTGGGCAGCACCTGGATGCCGCCGGACAGCCAGGCCGGGTTGGCCACCTCGACGTTCTGGGCACCGAACAGCACCCGCACCGCCTGGATCAGCATCAGGCTGATGCCCCAGGTGGCCAGCAGGGTTTCCAGCGACCGGCCATAGAGGTGGCGGATCACGGTGCGTTCCAGCGCCATGCCGATGGCGGCGGTGACGGCGAAGGCGACCGGCAGCGCCAGCAGCGGATACCAGGCCAGCCATTCGGGGGCCAGGCGCTGCAGGGTCAGCTGCACCACATAGGTGCTGTAAGCGCCCAGCATCAGCATCTCGCCATGGGCCATGTTGATGACGCCGAGCAGGCCATAGGTGATGGCCAGGCCCAGGGCGGCCAGCAGCAGGATGGAGCCCAGCGACAGCCCGGTGAAGGCCTGGCCGAGCAGGTCGCCCAGCAGCAGCTTGCGCTCGACCTGAGCAAGGCCGGTGGCGGCGGCCTTGCGGACGTCTTCGTTGGCTTCCACGGCCGGATCGAGCAGGGCCTGCAGGCGGGTCCTGGCCTGGGGTTCGCCGGACTCGCCCAGCAGGCGCACCGCCGCTAGGCGCACGGCGGGATCGGGATCGGTCAGCTGCAGAGTGGCCAGGGCGGCGGCGAGGGCGGTCTTCACCTCCTTGTCGGCCTCGGTCTGCAGGCGTTTTTCCAGGAAGAAGCGCTGTTCGGGCTTGGCCTCCTGGCGCAGGGCCTGGGCGGCGGTCAGGCGCACGCTGGCATCCGCGGACAGCAGTTGCCCGCTGGCCTGGGCGGCGCCTATGAGAATGCGCAGCCGGTTGTTCAGGCGTACCGGCTTGGGTGTGCCGGTGGGGGCGGTGGCGTCACCTTCGGCGGCGCTGTAGCTATCGCCGATCTTGTAGAAGGGGCGCCGGTCTTCGTCGACATAGAAGCGGCCGTCCTGCAGTGCCTGGAGGACCGGGAGCTGGGCGGTGTCGGGTTCGGCGGCCCATGCCTGCAGGAGCTTGGCCTGGTCGCTGGCGCTGGCGGCGGCCAGCTCGGCGGCGGGGCCGGCCTGGACGGTGCCGGCGAGCAGCAACAGCAGGGGCAGAAGAAAAAGGCGTAGGGACATGCTCGGCCTCGTCTGTGGGTAAAGGCTCCTGCGCGTCGTCTCCGGGGGGGAGGACGGACGTGGCCTCGTTTCTGGTGCCGGGCACCTGGCGGTCTGGCCGGGTGCGCTGGCGGGCCCTCACCCCGGCCCTCTCCCAGAGGGAGAGGGGGAGGAGCGGAGCGGTGGTGGTGCGGGTATTTCCTGTTGGCTGCGGAACGCCTTTTGCCCTCACCCCAACCCTCTCCCAAGGAGAGAGGGGGTAAGAGCGGGGTGCCACCTTTCAGGCTTCGCTCCCCTCTCCCTCGGGGAGAGGGGCCGGGGGTGAGGGCTGGCCGTTACTTGCCGCTCTTCACCGGTTCGTCGGACTTCTTGTCATTGCCGGGAATGTAGGGGCTCCAGGGCTGGGCGCGGACCGGGCCTTCGGTCTGCCAGACGACGTTGAACTGACCGTCGTCCTGGACCTCGCCGATCATCACCGGCTTGTGCAGGTGGTGGTTCTTCTCGTCCATCTTCACCGTGTAGCCGTCCGGCGCGGCGAAGGTCTGGCCGGCCATGGCCTTGCGGACCTTGTCGACGTCGGTGCTGCCGGCCTTTTCCACGGCCTGGGCCCACATGTGGATGCCGATGTAGGTGGCTTCCATGGGGTCGTTGGTCACGGCGGTCTGGTAGTTGGGCAGGTTCTTGGCCTTGGCGTAGGCCTTCCAGGCGTCGACGAATTTCTTGTTCACCGGGTTATCCAGCGACTCGAAGTAGTTCCAGGCGGCCAGCTGGCCGACCAGTGGCTTGGTGTCGATGCCGCGCAGTTCTTCCTCGCCCACCGAGAAGGCCACCACGGGTACGTCGGTGGCCTTCAGGCCCTGGTTACCCAGTTCCTTGTAGAAGGGCACGTTGGAGTCGCCGTTGATGGTGGAGACCACCGCGGTCTTGCCGCCCGCGGCGAACTTCTTGATGTTGGCGACGATGGTCTGGTAATCGCTGTGGCCGAAGGGGGTGTAGACCTCCTCGATATCCTTGTCCTGCACGCCCTTGCTGTGCAGGAAGGATCTGAGAATCTTGTTGGTGGTGCGCGGATAGACGTAGTCGGTGCCCAGCAGGAAGAAGCGCTTGGCCGCGCCACCTTCTTCACTCATCAGGTATTCCACCGCCGGGATGGCCTGCTGGTTCGGCGCCGCGCCGGTGTAGAAGACGTTGGGCGACATCTCTTCGCCTTCGTACTGCACCGGGTAGAACAGCAGGCCGTTGAGTTCCTCGTAGACCGGCAGCACCGACTTGCGCGAGACCGAGGTCCAGCAGCCGAAGGTGACCGCGACCTTGTCCTGGGTCATCAGCTGGCGCGCCTTCTCGGCGAACAGCGGCCAGTTGGAGGCCGGATCCACCACCACGGGTTCCAGCTTCTTGCCCAGCACGCCGCCCTTGGCGTTGATCTCGTCGATGGTCATCAGCGCCATGTCCTTGAGCGAGGTCTCGGAGATGGCCATGGTGCCGGACAGCGAATGCAGGATGCCGACCTTGATGGTGTCCGCGGCGTGGGCGGCGCTCCAGGGGAACAGGCCGCTCATGAGCAGGGCGGAGGCGGCAAGGGTGGTCTTCAGTAGGGGGCGGCGCTTCATGCGAAAGGCTCCTAAGCGAACGTGCGCTGTTGTTGGGCTGGGCTGCTGGCCCGCCAGGGCGCTTTTCAGGAACTGTGCCAGGCCTCGGCAAGGCGCATGGCGACTGGCCTCTTGCCTGCAGCCCAGGCGTTTGTGACCAGTTGCCCTGCACCAGCCTGGGGCTGGGCAGTGCCCTCTGCCGGCGCCTTTGCACGATGCTGGTGCCCTCGTTTGCCGTTGCCTTTTGCGCAACATGAAAGTCCGAATGCCGTATTGGTGGTGATGCCTGGCGCCTCCCATACTCGATCGCCAAGGGCCGGCCACCGGGGCGGTCACACCCATTCGAAGAAGAGGAACAAGGCATGGGCAGGCAGGTCGGGGTCATCGGACTCGGCAACATGGGCGGCAACATGGCGATCACCCTGGCGCGCAAGGGCGTGGCCGTCACCGGCCTGGATCCCTCCAGCGCCGCCTGCGAGCGGGTCGCTGCCCAGGGCGTGGCCATCGCTGGCGATCTGGCGGCCCTGGCCGCCGGCAGCGACGTCATCGTGCTGTCGCTGCCCAAGGCCGAGCACGTCGAGGCCGTGTGCCTGGGCGAGGCGGGCCTGGTCAGCCGCGTGCGGCCGGGCACCGTGGTGGTCGACACCACCACCTCCACCCCGGAGACCAGCCGCCGGGTAGCGGCGGCCTTCGCCGAGGTCGGCGCCGATTTCCTCGATGCCCCTGTCTCCGGCGGCCCCGCCGGGGCCGCGGCCGGCACCATGACCATGGTCATCGGCGGTAGCGAGGCAGCCCTGGCCAAGGCATTGCCGGCGCTGGAAGCCATGAGCGCGACCCGGGTGCACATCGGCGCCGTGGGCGCCGGCAACATCGCCAAGATCGCCAACAACCTGCTGGCCGCGGCGCACCTGATCACCACCGCCGAGGCGGTGACCATGGCCGCCCGTGCCGGCGTCGCCCCGGAAAAGCTGCTCGAAGGCATCAATGCCGGTTCCGGGCGCAGCGCCGCCAGCCAGGGCATGTTCCCCACCTGGGTGCTGAACAAGGCCTACGACTCCGGCTTCACCATGGGCCTGATGCGCAAGGACGTGGGCCTGGCCCAGCAGCTCATCGCCGAGCTCGGCCTCGACCTGCCGCTGGCCGCGGCCACGGCCCAGGCCTGGAAGGCCAGCGCCGAGACCCTGGCCGATGGCGAGGATTTCTGCGCCATCGCGCGACGCACCAGCGAAGACCTGTTCGGCAAGGAGGAATGATCATGATGAACGCCAAGACACTGGAATTGCTCAAGCCCTTCTGGGGCGACCGCCAGCAGGTCGCCAGCTACGTGGACGGCGCCTTCGTCGATGGCAGCGGCGAGCGGATCACCGTGCGCAGCGCCCATGACGACAGCCCGGCCTACAGCTACCCCGATGCCGACCTGGCGGTGGTCGAGCGCGCCGATGCCGCCGCCCGCCGGGCACGCGAGGAGTGGCGCGCCCTGACCGCCCAGGCGCGCGGTCGCATCATCTACAAGGTTGGCGCCCTGGTCCGCGAGGAGGCCGAGGTCCTGGCGCAGCTGGAATCGCTGACCGCCAACAAACCGATCCGTGATGCCCGCGTCGAGGTGCTCAAGGTCGCCGAGATGTTCGAGTACTACGCCGGCTGGGCTGACAAGCTGCACGGCGAGGTCATCCCGGTGCCCACCAGCCACCTCAACTACGTGACCTACGAACCCCTGGGCACGGTGCTGCAGATCACCCCCTGGAACGCACCCATCTTTACCGGTGGCTGGCAGATCGCCCCGGCCATCACCGCCGGCAACGCGGTGATCCTCAAGCCTTCCGAGCTGACTCCGGTGACATCGCTGCTGCTGGGCGTGCTGGTGGAACGCGCCGGTGCGCCCAAGGGCCTGGTCAACGTGCTCGCCGGCCAGGGCCATACCGTCGGCCAGCAGGTGATCGCCCATGCCGACATCCGCAAGGTGGTCTTTGTCGGTTCGCCGGCCACCGGCCGGCACATCGCCGCTGCCGCGGCCCAGCGCTGCATCCCGGTGGTGCTGGAGCTGGGCGGCAAGTCGGCCAACATCGTCTTCGAGGACGCCGACCTGGACCTGGCCGTGCGCGGCGCCCAGGCGGCGATCTTTTCCGGCGCCGGCCAGAGTTGCGTCTCCGGTTCGCGGCTGCTGGTGCAGGAGTCCATCTACGAGCGCTTCATCCAGGCGGTGGCCCGCGCCGCCAGCCAGTTCAAGGTCGGCGATCCGAGCGATCCCGAGACGCAGATCGGCCCGATCCACAACGCCAAGCAGTTCGCCCACGTCAGGAACATGGTGGAAGGTGCCCTCGGTGAGGGCGCACGGCTGGTGGCCAATGGCGTCGAGCCGTTGCCGGCCGGGATGGGCTACTACGTCAATCCCACGGTACTGGCTGGCCACAATGGCCTGAGTTGCGCCCAGGAAGAGATCTTCGGGCCGGTGGTGGTGGCTATCCCGTTCAAGGACGAGGCCGATGCCATCCGCATCGCCAACGACAGCCGCTTCGGCCTGGCCGGGGCGGTCTGGACCCGCGATGTCGGTCGTGCCCACCGGGTGGCGCGCGGCGTGCGCGCCGGTACCTTCTGGGTCAACGGCTACAAGACCATCCACGTCAGCTCGCCTTTCGGCGGCTACGGCGAGAGCGGCTACGGTCGCTCCTCGGGACTCGACGCCCTGCGCGAATACAGCGAAGTGAAGAGCGTTTGGGTGGAAACCGCCGCGGTGCCCGCCGCCGGCTTCGGCTATGGCGCCAGCCTGGAGTAACAGATGACTATCCATCAAGCCTTGTTGGACGACGCCCGCAGCTGGCGTCGCGATTTCCACGCCCATCCCGAGCTGGGTTTCGCCGAGCACCGCACCGCGGCGCGGGTGGCCGAGTTGCTGGAGGGCTTCGGCCTGGAGGTTCATCGCGGCCTCGGTGGCACCGGCGTGGTCGGGGTACTGCGTCACGGCGAGGGCCCCAGCCTGGGGTTGCGTGCCGACATGGACGCCCTGCCGATGCAGGAGGTGGGGGACGTCCTCCACCGTTCCACCGCCGTCGGGCGCATGCACGCCTGCGGCCATGACGGCCATACCGCCATCCTGCTGGCCACGGCGCGCCATCTGAGTGAGCACCGCGACTTCCGCGGCACCCTCTATTTCGTCTTCCAGCCCGCCGAGGAAAATCTCGGCGGCGCGCAAAAGATGATCGAGGACGGCCTGTTCGAGCGCTTCCCCATGGACGCTATCTACGGTCTGCACAACTGGCCGGGATTGCCGGCCGGCCAGGTGGTGGTCAATCCGGGCGCCATGATGGCCTCGCTGGACACCTTCGCCATCACCCTCACCGGCAAGGGCTGCCACGCGGCCATGCCCGAGCGCGGGCGTGATCCCATCGTCGCCGCGGCGGACCTGATCCTGCAACTGCAGACCATCGTCGCCCGGCGGATCTCGCCGCTGGCCGCCGCGGTAGTCAGCGTGACCATGATGGAGGCAGGGGAGGCCATCAATGTCATCCCCGAGGTGGCGCGGCTCAGGGGCACGGTGCGCTGCCTGGATGGCGCGGTACGTGCCGAGGTTGAGCGGCTGATCGGCGAGATCGTCGCTCAGGCGCCGCTGGCCCAGGGCGTGCGCGGCGAGCTGGAGTTCACCCGCGGCTATCCGGTGACCGAGAACCATCCCGAGCATGCGGCGCGGGTGCGTCAGGCGGCGGTGACAGCCTTTGGCGCCGAGCGGGTCAGTGACGGCGTGCCACCGTCCATGGCCTCCGAGGATTTCGCCTTCATGCTGGCGGCGCGTCCGGGAGCCTATCTCTGGCTGGGTGTCGATGGTGAGCAACCCTCGGCACCGCTGCACAATCCGGCCTACGACTTCAACGACGCCATCATCGAACCAGCCGTGCGGCTGTGGGCGGAGCTGGTACGCCAGGAACTGCCCGCCTGATTAGTCTTCAGCGTTTGGTCAAAGCCTAAAGCCTTGCGAGCAAGAGCCAAACAAGGCCTGGGCGGCCCCGCGAAGAGGCCTGAGGAAGCGGATCGGACTCGCGGGCGAGTTCACAAGTGGTAAATGAGCATTCCGAAGGCATCTTCAACGCAGTTTGGCCGACGCGCAGCTGGCTTTGAGCCGACGCTCAGCGAAAGGCGGTCATCCGCTGCACCATGGCCGTGCGCAACTCGTCCGCGGCGCGGCTGAGCTTGCGCCCCAGGCGGGTGACCAGCTCGACATGGGCGCGGGCGAAGCCCGGATCGGCCAGGGGCAGGGCGCGCAAGGCGCCGCTGTCCAGCTCCTGGGTAGCGGCGAACAGCGGCAAGAGGGTCACGCCGCCCTGCTGGGCATAGTGCTTGAGCAGGGCGAAGGTGTTGCAGGTCAGGGTCGGTGCCAGGCGCTGGCCGGCGGCCTGCTCCACGGCGTCGAGCATCTGGCGGATGCCGTAGGAGATGTCCGGCACGGCCAGGCGATGCTCGCCCAGCGCTGCCAGGGTCACAGGGCCCTGGGTCGCGGCCAGCGGATGCTCGGGCGCCACCATTGCATAGAGCGGCTGCTCGCGACTGCCATGTACGCGCAGGTGCGGATCGCGCGGCGGATTGAACACCAGCCCCAGTTGCGCCTCGTCTTCCATTACCTGGCGGATCACCTCGTTGGTACCCACCACATTGACCCTGACCTCGATCTCCGGATGCCGCGCGGAAAAGTCGCCCAGGCTGCGCGACAGGTCGCCGATGAAGCCTTCGCCGATGGCCAGCACCACACGGCCGGTGCGCAGTCCCTGGAGATCGGAGATGGCGTCCCTCAGGCCGTCGAGCTGGGTCTGGCGCTGGCGGAAATAGTCCAGCACCAGGCGCCCGGCCTCGGTTGGGGTGATGCCGCGACGGTGTCTTTCGATGAGGTCGACGCCCAGCTCCGCCTCGACCTGGGCGATCTGCCGGCTGACCGCGGACGGGGCGATATCCAGGGCGTCAGCCGCAGCGCGCACGCTGCCCAGGCGCACCGCCTCGACGAAATAATGCAAGCGCTGTTCGTGAATTCCACGCATCCGTGTGTTCTCTTAAAGGCAACGGAAAAGGCCATTTCCAGTATTGGAGAGAGAACAGGCCGCTGTCCATACTCGGGCCAAGACCACGGCCGCCCGGCCTGGCCGAGGCCCTCGACGCAGAGCCCCGGAACGATGGAAAACCTTACGCGAGACAGTGTCAGCGCGTGGCGTTCACTCTCCGGTAAGTTCTGCTCAGAACCTTTGCCAGAGCCCCAGAACGACCGGGTCCTGCTCCCTAGCGGAGCCCTTTTCTGCCCAGCGGGCCTCTCTGCTCGCGACTGCCAACCATACCAACAACCGAGCCCGCGAGCGGGCCGCAGGGGGAAGAATGAGCGCCAATCCGACGCTGGCCGTGGGCCAGGACCGAGCCGTCAGCAATACCGTCAGACTCTACATCTGGGCAGCGCTGGTGCTGCTGATCGCCGAGCTGATCGGCTCCCTCACCATACCGCTGGGGCCGGGCAAGGTGGTGCTGCTGCCGATGATCTGGGCGCTCTTGCTGGGTGCGGCGGTGGGGCAGGTCGGCAAGCGCATGCCGCTGGGTCTGGGTATCGACCGCGGCGCCCAGGTGCGCTCGGCGGCCATTCTGCAATACGCCTTGCTGGTGTTCATTGCCAAGCTCGGCCTGGTGGTGGGTGGCTCGCTGCCCACGGTGATCGCCGCCGGCTGGGCACTCGCCTTCCAGGAGCTGGGGCATTTCGTCGGCACCATCCTGCTCGGCCTGCCGGTGGCCCTGCTGCTGGGCATCAAGCGCGAGGCCATCGGTGCCACCTTCTCGGTGGGGCGCGAACCGAGCCTGGCGATCATCAGCGAACGCTATGGCATGGACTCCCCGGAAGGCCGCGGCGTGCTCGCCGAGTACCTGACCGGCACCCTGTTCGGCGCGGTGTTCATGGCCATCGTGGCCGGTTTCATCGCCAGCCTGAACATCTTCCACCCCTATTCCCTGGCCATGGGCGCCGGCCTGGGCTCGGGCAGCATCATGGCCGCCGCGGCCGGTGCCATCGCCGCCCAGCAGACCGCCGAGGTGGCCAAGGAGGTCATGGCCCTGGCCGCCGCCGCCAACCTCATCACCCTGACCCTGGGCACCTACTTCACCCTGTTCATCTCCCTGCCGCTGGCGATCTGGGGCTACCGGGTGATGGAGCCGCGCATTGGCCGTACCACCAAGGCCTCCTTCCAGCAGAGTTCGGTGGATGCCGCCGTGGTGGACGAACCCGTGGAACTGGGCTGGTCGGCACGCTTCAGCGCCTGGCTGGCCTCGGGTGCCCTGGCGCTGCTGGCGACCCTGGTGATGAGCAAGACCCTGCCACCGGCTGCTTTCCTGGGCGTCGCGGTGATGATCCTGGCGGCCTTCGTCGGCGAACTGCTCTGCCAGCTGTTTCGCCGCAAGGTGCCGGCGGTGTGCTGGGTATCGCTGGTGGCCATGTTCCTGACCTCGCCCTGGTGCCCGCTGGCGCCGCAGATCACCGCCGCCCACAACGCGGTCGGCATCATGGCGCTGATCACCCCCATGCTGGCCTTCGCCGGCCTGTCCATCGCCAAGGACATCCCGGCCTTCCGGCGCCTCGGCTGGCGCATCGTGGTGGTTTCGCTGATCGCCAGCTTTGGCACCTTCATCGGCGCGGCCTTCATCGCCGAAGTGTTTCACTGATTCTCTCCGCGCGCACCGGGTCCCCGGTGCGCCGCTTCCCGCTGCCGTATCGCTCCGCCGCTTCCCGCATTTCGTGTCGCAGCTCCCAGCCTTGAGTCCTGGCGGCCCGGTGTCGTCCGTGGGCGATCACCGGCGCTTGAGCTGTGCCCGGAGTTGCAGTATCTATGATGGAAAATTAACAAAAACCGTTAATTTAATAACATCAAGAAGACGGAGGCGCGCTCGGCATGGGCAAAATCGCGGTCATCGGCAGCAACATGGTCGACCTCATCACCTACATCGAGCGGCTACCCGTGCAGGGCGAGACGCTGGAAGCGCCAGACTTCGCCCTCGGCTGTGGCGGCAAGGGCGCCAACCAGGCGGTCGCCGCGGCCAAGCTGGGTAGCGAGGTGCTGATGGTGACCAAGGTCGGCGACGATCTCTTCGCCGACAACACCCTGGCCAACTTCCGCCGCTTCGGCATCGATACCCGTCACGTGACCCGCGCGCCGGGTCGCTCCAGCGGGGTGGCGCCGATCTTCGTCCAGCCCGACTCGCACAACAGCATCCTCATCGTGAAGGGCGCCAACGCCGCCCTCGCTCCAGCCGACATCCAGGCGGCGGAAGCCGATCTGCGCGACTGCGCGCTGATCGTGCTGCAGCTGGAGATCGCGTTGGAGACGGTCTATGCGGCCATCGACTGCGGCAGGCGGCTGGGTATCCCCGTGCTGCTCAATCCGGCCCCCGCGGTGGCCGACCTGAGCGCCGAGTACCTCGCCCGGCTGGATTATTTCGTCCCCAACGAGACCGAGCTAGCCCTGGTGAGCGGCTTGCCGGTACGGGATCGCGAGAGCGCCTTCGCCGCGGCACGGGTGCTGGCCGGTCGCGGCATCCGCCATGTGGTGGTCACCCTCGGTGCCCAGGGCGCGCTGTACGTGGGCGAGGAGGGCGAGTTCAGCCTGCCCGGCCAGACGGTGGCGGCCATCGACACCACTGGCGCCGGCGATGCCTTCATCGGCTGCTTCGCCCATGGCCGCGTCCAGGGCCTCGGCCTCCGGGACGCCATGCAGCGGGCCGTGGCCTATTCGGCGCTGTCGGTCACCGGACGCGGTACCCAGACCTCCTATCCCGAGGCTGCGGTCTTCGCCGACTACCTCACTTCCCTGGATCTCTGACGCAAGGTCGGCGATCCCTCACCCTGGCATCCCTACGGAGAACAACAATGAGCCAGTCACCCCTGCGGCCCAGCGCCGACGGCTATTACCTGAACCGCACGCCCTGGTTCGCCTTCATCCTGCTGTGCTGCATCTTCGCCCTCTGGGCGGCGGCGGCGAGCATGAACGACGTGCTCATCGCCCACTTCAAGAAGGCCTTCCTGCTCAGTGATTTCCAGACCGCCTTCGTCCAGTCGGCCTTCTATCTCGGCTATTTCTTCCTGGCCCTGCCGGCTGCGCTGATGGTGCGGCGCTTCAGCTACAAGACGACCATCCTCTTCGGCCTGTTCCTCTACATGGTCGGCTGCCTGCTGTTCTTTCCGGCCGCGTCCATGGCCAAGTACGGCATGTTCCTGCTGGCGCTGTTCGTGATCGCCGCGGGACTGTCCTTCCTGGAGACCGCCTGCAACACCTACTCGACCCTGCTGGGGCCGCGCGAGACTGGCACCCGCCGGTTGAACATCTCCCAGACCTTTCACCCCTTCGGCGCCATGACCGGCGTCTACGTGGGCAGCTTCGTGATGTTCAAGGACGGCGACGCCAGCCAGGCGCAGCTGCTGCAGATGAATCCCGCCGAGGCCGCCGCCCAGCAGCTGCAGATGATCCAGGCCACCCTGACGCCCTACCAGTGGATGATCGGCGTGCTGGTGCTGATCTTCGTGCTGATCGCCTGTACCCGCTATCCGGCCTGCAAGGGCAACGATGCCGTGCGTAGCGAGCGCGACGGTATCGCCGCCAGCCTCGGGCGGCTGAGGCGCAATCCACGCTTCGTCTTTGGCGTGCTGGCGCAGTTCCTCTATGTCGGCGCGCAGGTCGGCGTCTGGAGCTTTACCATCCGCCTGGCCATGCAGCTCGGCGGCATGAACGAACGCAGTGCCTCCTGGTTCCTGCTCACCACCTTCGCCGCCTATTTCGTCGGCAAGCTGATCGCCAACCTGCTGATGCGCCGCTGGCATCCGGCCAAGGTGCTGGGCGTCTACGGCGTGCTGTGCATCGCCCTGCTGGCCTACACCATCCTGGTGCCCAACATCACCGCGGTGTACGCCGCCGTGGGCGTGAGCATCTTCCTCGGCCCTTGCTGGCCGACCATCTATGGCCTGACCGTCGACGGCATCGGCCGCGATACCGAATTCGGCGGTTCGCTGCTGGTGATGAGCATCGTCGGCGGCGGGGTGATCCCGATCTTCCAGGGCCTGCTGTCGGACTACACCGGCGGCAACATGCAGCTGGCCTATTCGGTGCCCCTGCTGTGCTTCACGGTGATCGTCGCCTACGCCCTCTATTGCCTGCGTCATCCGGCCAGCGAGCGGCTGCCGGTGGGCGCTGCCCAGACTGCCTGAGGAGGGCACCGCCATGTCCGTACGCCTGCCCCTGCAGCCTGAGCAATTCACCGCGTGCGAGCGCACCCTGCTCGCCAGCGACGCCTTCCAGGTGCGCGCCTGGACCTATCCTTCCGGGGTCCGCGCCCTGGCCCTGGAGAATCGCCGCGGCCGGCTGGTCGTGCTGCCCTATCAGGGACAGATGGTCTGGGATGCCACCTTCGACGGCTGCCGCCTGACCATGCCCGGGCTGTTCGATCAGCCGCGGCCGACCCGGCGGATCATCGAGACCTATGGCTGCTTCATGTTCCACGCCGGGGTGCTGCGCAACGGCTGCCCGGCGCCGGAGGACAGCCACGAGCTGCACGGCGAACTGCCCTGCGCGCCGCTGGACGAGGCCTGGCTGGAGCTGGGCCGGGACGCGGCGGGTGACTTCCTGCGCCTGGGCGGGCGCCATGACTACGCCATGGGCTTTGGCGATCGCTATCGCGCCCAACCCAGCGTGACCCTGAGGCCGGACACCGCCGTGTTCGAACTGGGCCTGGAGGTGGAAAACCAGGCCGGCCAGCCCATGGACCTCATGTACATGGCGCACATGAACTACGCCTACGTACCCGGCGGCCGCTTCCATGAGCCGCTGGGCGTGGCCCGCACCCGGGTACGCACCAGCGTGCCGGCTCATGTGCGGCCGACCGCCGATTGGCAGGCCTTCATCGCCGAGCTGGCCGAAGATTCGGAACGCCTGCGGGTGCTGGATGCGCCTGAGCGCTACCAGCCGGAAATCGTCAGCTTCATCGATGCGCCGGGCACCGACGCGGCAGGGGAGGCGCACTTCCTGCTGGAGCATCCGGGCGGCGCGGCCTTCTACACGGCCTATCGCCCAGAGAGCTTGCCCCATGCCACGCGCTGGGTGCTGCACAACCCCGATCAGCAGGTGGCGGCCTTCGTGCTGCCGGCGACCTGCGAGCCGGAGGGCTATCTGGCCGAGACCGCCAAGGGCCAGGTGCAGCAGCTGCAACCGGGTGAACGGCGGGCCTTCAGCGTGCGCACCGGCTACCTCGCCGCCGCCGAACGCGAGGCGCTGCTGACGCGCCTGGCCGACCCAACGCGGATCAGGTGAGCAGTTGCGCGCCGTTCGCCTCGATCCGTTCGCGATAGCTGCGCGGGATGCGCCCGTCGCTGACCACCCCGTCGAAGTCGCTGAGCGCCGCGAAATGCGCGGCGCGCACCACGTCGAACTTGGTATGGTCGACCAGCAGCAGCCGCTGCTGGGCCTGGCGCAGGACCTTCTGCTTGACCTCGACCTCGTTGAAGTTGAAGCAGGTGACGCCGAAGTCCGCGCTCACCCCGGCCGCCGAAACGAAGGCATGGGTGAGGCGGACGCCATCGAGCACTCCGGTCTCCAGGCGACTCTCGAAGATCTGATTCTTGCGCTGGAAGGTCCCGCCGCACACCACCAGGGTGCAGTTGACCTTCTGCTGCAGCTTGAGCAGCACATTGAGCGAGTGGCAGACGGCGGTGAATTCCAGGTCATCGGGAATGAAGTCCACCACGAAGGGCGTGGTGGTCCCGCAATCGAGGAAGATGGTATCGCCGGCGCGGATCTGGGCCGCGGCCAGCCGACCGATGCGGCGCTTTTCCTCGACCTGGCGCAGGTCCTGTTCCACCACCTGGTAGCCGGGCGCCTCGCTGCCGCCGACATCGCGGGTGACATGACCGCCGAGCAGCCGCAGCCCGTCCGGCGGGAGCCGCAGGTCGCGGCGCAGGGTCATTTCCGAGACACCCAGCAGCTGGGCCATCTCGCGCAGGTGAATGGCGTGCTGGTCCTGCAACGCCTGGTGCATCAGCTTGAGCCGAGCGGCTTTCTTGCTATCCATGAGAGGTGCTACGGGAGTCCGACAAGACGTACAGGCCACACGAACAAAGAATTCTGATCCGATCATACGCTACCCGTGCCTGAGGAGGCCCCATGCAGCTTGAACCCGGCGAACTCGCCAAGACCATCGACCACACCCTGCTCGCCGCCGATGCCCGCCGCGCCCAGATCGAGCGCCTGTGCCAGGAGGCGCGCACCCACGGTTTCTATTCGGTGTGCGTGAATTCCGCCCAGGTCCCCCACGCCGCGGCGCAACTGGCCGGCAGTGCGGTCAAGGTCTGCGCGGTGGTGGGCTTTCCGCTCGGCGCCGGGCTGAGCGCGGCCAAGGCCTTCGAAGCCGAGCGGGCCATCGCCGCCGGGGCGGGGGAGATCGACATGGTGCTCAACATCGGCTGGCTCAAGGATGGCCTGCTGGAAGAGGTCTCCGCCGACATCGCCGCGGTCCAGGCGGCCTGCGGCGCGGTACCGCTCAAGGTGATCCTGGAGACCGGTCTGCTCGACGAGACCCAGAAGCGTCAGGCCTGCCGGATCTGTCGCGATCTCGGGGTCGCCTTCGTCAAGACCTCGACCGGTTTCGGCCACGGTGGGGCGACCCTCGACGACGTGCGGCTGATGCGCGAGGAGGTGGGTCCGGACATGGGCGTGAAGGCCTCCGGCGGCGTCCGCGACCGGGCCACCGCCCAGGCCATGCTGGAGGCCGGCGCGACCCGTCTGGGGACCAGTTCGGGCGTGGCCATCGTCAGTGGGGGTGAGGGTGGGGCCGGGTATTAGGGCAGGACGCCTGTAGGTTGGGTTGAGCGCAGCGAAGCCCAACGGTGCCGCCTTGTGTTGGGCTTCGGCGGAGGAGCCGCCTCAGCCCAACCTACGGGTGCTACCCCGGCCCTTGCCGGTACAGTTTGGAATCCTGGAAATCCCCCGGCGCCAGCACCTCGCCCACCAGGATCAGCGCCGTGCGACGGAAATCCTTGTCTCGCGCCCGCTCGACGATGTCGGCCAGGGTCCCCTGGACGCTGTCCTGATCCGGCCAGCTGGCGCGGTGGACGATGGCCACCGGGCAGGCGGGGCCGTAGTGTGGCAGGAGGTCGGTGACGATGCGTTCCAGCTGGCCCACGCCCAGGTGAATGGCCAGGGTCGCCCGGTGGCGAGCGAGATCGGCCAGCGCCTCGCCCTCGGGCATGGCGGTGCGGCTGGCGTAGCGGGTGAGGATCACCGTCTGGCTGACGCCGGGCAGGGTCAGCTCGCAACCCAACAGGGCGGCGCAGGCGGCGGTGGCGGTCACGCCGGGGACGATCTCGTAGGCAATGCCCAGCGCCTGCAGGCGGCGAATCTGCTCACCGATGGCGCCGTACAGCGAAGGATCGCCGGAATGCACCCGGGCCACGTCCTGGCCTCGGGCATGGGCGGCGGCCAGATGGCCGACGATGGCGTCGAGATCCAGGCTGGCGGTGTCGATCACCGTCTCGGCCTGGTGACCTTCCAGCACCGCTTTTGGCACCAGGGAGCCGGCATAGAGGATCACCGGGCATTGGCGGATCAGCCGCTGGCCCTTGACGGTGATGAGGTCGGGATCGCCGGGGCCGGCGCCGATGAAATGGACGGTCATGGGGTTTCCTCGGCCAGGGCGGCGAGCAATTCGGCGACGCTGGCGAATTCGCGGTCGACGCTGGGCAGGGCAGGGCGGCGCAGGATCAGCACCGGCAGGCCGCGTTCGCGGGCCACCTGCAGCTTGGGTTGGGTAGCGGCACTGCCGCTGTTCTTGCTGATCAGCACATCGAAGTTGGCCTGGGCGAAGAGCGCGCGCTCGGCCTCCAGGGCGAAGGGGCCGCGGTCGGCGATGATCCGTGCCCGTTCGGTGCCGGGATGGGCATCGAGCAGGCGCAGGGTCCAGAACTGCCCGCCGGGAATCTCCTGGAGATGCTCCAGCGGCTCGCGACCCAGGGTGAAAAAGGGCCGGGCGAAAGGTGCCAGGGCTCGCTGCAGCTCGGCCCAGTCGGTCACTTCGCGCCAGTCGTCCTGCGGACCGGCCTGCCATCCGGGGCGCCGCAGGGCCCAGCAAGGAATACCCGTCCGGGCTGCGGCCTGGGCGGCGTTGTGGCTGATCTGTGCGGCGTAGGGGTGGGTCGCGTCCAGCAGCAGGTCGATGCCTTCACTGCGGAGAAAGGCGCCCAGCCCCTCGGCGCCACCATAGCCGCCGACCCGCACCTGGCAGGGCAGGTCCTGGGGCACGCGGCCGAGGCCGGCCAGGCTGTAGAGGGCATTCGCCGGCAGCTGGCGGGCGATGGCCAGGGCTTCGGTGGTACCCCCGAGCAAGAGGATCTTCATTGGGCTTCTCCGACGATACCGCCCTGGCGGTCGATGGCCAGGACCTCCAGCGCCACGCCTGCCGGGACGATGCCACGGGCGAAGGCCAGCGCCTGGCGGCAGACGGCATCGCCCAGGGGAATGCCGGCGGCCTGGGCCAGTTGCAGTGCCTGCTGGCTGGTATTGGCGCCGATCATGGCGGCTTGCAGGTCCGCGTCGGCGCCCAACGTGGCAGCCCAGGCGGCCAGCTGTGGCAGGTCGATGCTGGAGCTGCGGCTGTGCAGGTCGAGATGGCCGGCGGCCAGCTTGCTGATCTTGCCGAACCCGCCGCACAGACTTAGGCGCGCCACCGGCGCCTTGCGCAGGTGCTTGAGCACGGCGCCGGCGAAGTCTCCCATTTCGATCAGGGCGGTTTCCTCCAGGCCGTAGCGACGGCGCATGGCGTCTTCGCTGGCGTTGCCGGTGCAGGCGGCGAGATGGCCGTGGCCGTTGGCGCGAGCCACGTCGATGCCCTGGTGGATGGAGGCGATGTAGGCGGCGCAGGAAAAGGGCCGGACGATGCCGCTGGTGCCAAGGATCGACAGGCCGCCGAGAATGCCCAGGCGCGGGTTCATGGTCTTGAGCGCCAGGTGTTCGCCGCCCTCGACGCCGACGGTCACGGAAAAGCCGCCACCATAGCCGTGGCGCCGTGCCAGTTCGCCGAGGTGGCGGGTCATCATCTGCCGCGGTACCGGATTGATCGCCGGTTCTCCCACCGCCAGCACCAGCCCGGGCTTGGTCACGGTGCCGACGCCGGGGCCGGCGTGGAAGCTGACCCCCGGGGTCGTGCTCAGGCGTACCTGGGCGAACACCAGGGCGCCGTGGGTCACGTCCGGATCATCGCCACCGTCCTTGAAGGTACCGGCTTGGGCGCCGCCTTCCAGCCGCTGGCAGTGGGCCAGGGGCATGAGGACCCGCCGTCCCTTGGGCAGCTCGATCTCCACCGCATCGCCGGGCGTCTCGCCCAGCAGCAGGCTGGCCGCCGCCAGGCTGGTGGCGGTGGCGCAGCTGCCGGTGGTGAGGCCGGTGCGCAGGGGCGCGGGCTGTTCGGGGGTTTCGTCACGCATGGGGCTTGCGGCTGTGCAGCAGGGTGATGGGCAGCGCCACGCGCCAGGTGTCGAAGGCGCCCAGCGGCTGGGCCTGGGCCACCTGCAGGCGGGTCAGGTCGCCGCCATGACATTCGCGAAAGGCCACCAGGGCGGCTTCGGTCTGCAGGGTCACGGCATTGGCCAGCAGGCGACCGCCGGGCCGCAGGGCGGTCCAACAGGCATCCAGGACCCCGGGCGCGGTGAGGCCGCCACCGATGAAGATGGCGTCCGGGGTCGCCAGGCCGGCCAGTGCCTCCGGTGCCTGGCCGGTCACCAGCTGCAGCGCCGGGGCACCGAGGTGGTCGCGATTGTAGAGGATGTGTGCCTGGCGTCCGGCATCGGCCTCGACGGCCAGCGCCCGGCAGCTGGGATGGCTGCGCGCCCATTCGATGCCGATGGAGCCGCAGCCGGCGCCCACGTCCCACAGCAGTTCGCCGGGGCGGGGGGCCAGGCGCGCCAGGGTCACGGCGCGCACGTCGCGCTTGGTCAGCTGACCGTCGTGGCGATAGGCGTCGTCCGGCAGGCCGGGGGTGAGGGGCAGGCCGGCCTCACCGGTCTCGCTCAGGACCTCGATGGCCACCAGATTGAGCGCCGCCGCCTCGGTCAGCGACCAGGCCTCGGCGCGGCCGGCGATGCGTCGCTCCAGCGGACCGCCCAGGTGCTCCAGCACCTGCAGCTGGCTGGCGCCAAAGCCCTGGTCCACCAGCAGGGCGGCCAGGGCGGCGGGGCTGTGACCGTCGTTGCTCAAGACCAGCAGGCGCGCGCCGGGATGGAGATGGCGCACCACCCCGGCCAGGGGCCGCGCCACCACCGACAGCAACGCGACCTCCTGCAGGGGCCAGCCCAGGCGCGCAGCGGCCAGGGAATAGGAGGAGGGCGCCGGCAGCACCTGCAGTTCGTCGGCCGACAGTTGGCGCGAGAGGCTCGCGCCAACGCCGAACAGCATGGGATCGCCACTGGCCAGCACGCAGACCGGGGTGCCGCGACGGTCCAGCACGGGGGCGAGGGCGAAGGGTTGCGGCCAGGGCTCGCGGACGGCGCGGATGCAGGGTGGCAGCAGCGCCAGCTGGCGTGGACCGCCGATGACGACCTGCGCCTCCAATAGGGCGCGACGGGCGCTTTTGCCCAGGCCGGGGTAGCCGTCTTCGCCGATACCCACCACGGTCAGCCAGGGGATCATGAACAAACCTCATCGAACGTCAGCCGACCGGCCGTTTTCAAGGGGTCGGGCAAAGCGGGCATAATAGCCTCTTTCCCCGTCCAGCCCGACCTTCCGCCGTGAATCCTCCGTCTCCTTCCGCCCTCGTCCCGCGGCCTTCGGCCTGTCCGGGATTGCTGCGCATCGTGCCCGCCCGCGATGGCGGACTGTGCCGGGTGAAGTTGCCGGGCGGACGCCTCACGGCGGTCCAGGCGCGGGCCATCGCCGCGGCCAGCCAGCGCTGGGCGAGCGGCGTGCTGGAGCTGACCAACAGAGCCAACCTGCAACTGCGTGGCGTGCGCCCGGACGGCGCCAACGCCCTGGTGGCCGAGTTGCAGGCCGCCGGTCTGGGTCCGGCCGATCCGGCCGCCGACGACGTGCGCAACGTGCTGCTCAGCCCCGCCGCGGGCCGCGATCCGCAGCAACGGCGGGACGTCCGTCCCCTGGCCGCCGAACTGCTCGCGCTGCTGGAAGGCGATCGCCGCCTGCATGGCCTGTCGCCCAAGTTCGCCCTGCATCTGGACGGCGGCGAGGCCCTGGCACGGCTCGACCATGCCCATGACGTCTGGCTGTCGGCCCACGCCGAAGGCTATCTCCTCGGTCTGGCCGGTACCCCGCTGGATGCGCCGCTGGGCCTGATCCCCACGGGGCGCGAGAGGGCGACGGTGGCAGCCCTGCTGCACCGTTTTATCGACCTCGCCAGCGCTGAGCAGAGCCGCATGCGCCAGCTGCTGGCGCAGCTTCCGGTTGCGGAGCTGCTGGCTGGACTGGACCTGCTGCCGGCCCCGGCTACCCCTCGTTCGCCAGCGGCAACGGCGCGGCGCCTGGGCAGTCATCCACAGCGCCAGGCGGGCCTCTGCTGGGTCGGTGCCCAGCCCGCGTTGGGGCGGCTGCCGGCCATGACCCTGGCAGCGGTCGCCGAACTCGCCGAGCACCACGGCAATGGCGAACTGCACCTGACGCCCTGGCAGGGCCTGCTGCTACCCGATGTGCCGGTCGGCACGGCGCCGGACCTGCTCGCGGCCCTGGGCGCCCTGGACCTGGTCACCGACCCCGCCGCGCCTCTGGCCCGGCTGATCGCCTGTACCGGCAGCCAAGGCTGTGCCAAGGGCCAGGCCGATACCAAGGGCGACGCCCTGCGCCTGGCCGAGCGGCTGCCGGCAGGCGTGGAGGTACACCTCTCCGGCTGCCCGCGCAGTTGCGCCCTGGCCGGACAGGCCCCCCATACCCTGCTGGCCGTGGCCCCCGGCCGTTATGACCTCTTCGTGCGCGACGCCACCCAGCCCGGTCCGGGCCGGCGGCGCGCCACCCAACTATCCCTCGACGAGGCCGCCGCCTGGCTGGCCCGGAGTCCTAGTGATGCTTGAATACGAACGCGACGGCCAGGCGATCTATCGCCAATCCTTCGCCACCATCCGCGCCGAGGCCGATCTCTCGGCCATCCCCGCCGACCTGGAAAAGCTCGCCGTGCGGGTGATCCACGCCTGCGGCATGGTCGACGTGGTCCAGGACCTGGCCTTTTCCCCGGGCGCCGGCGCGGCCGGTCGCGCGGCGCTGGCGGCTGGCGCGCCCATCCTCTGCGATGCGCGCATGGTCGCCGAGGGCGTCACCCGCACCCGGCTGCCGGCCGCCAATCAGGTGATCTGCACCCTGCATGACGAGGGCATCCGCGAGCTGGCCGTGGCCCAGGGCAACACCCGCTCGGCGGTGGCCCTGGAGCGCTGGCGGCCGTACCTGGCCGGCAGCGTGGTGGTGATCGGCAACGCCCCCACGGCGCTGTTCTATCTGCTGGAGATGCTCGACGCCGGGGCGCCCAAGCCGGCGCTGATCCTCGGCATGCCGGTGGGCTTCGTCGGCGCCATGGAGTCCAAGGACGCCCTGGCCGCCGACAGTCGCGGCGTGCCCTACGTCATCGTGCGCGGCCGCCGTGGCGGGAGTGCCATGGCCGCGGCAGCGGTCAATGCCCTGGCCACGGAGGTGGAGTGATGGCCGGCCGCCTGCTCGGCCTGGGCGTCGGCCCCGGCGATCCGGAACTCATCACCCTGAAGGCCCTGCGCCTCCTGCAGGGCGCGCCGGTGGTGGCCTATTTCGTCGCCAAGGCCAAGGCCAACGCGGGCCAGGGCGGCAATGCCTATGGCGTCATCGAGGGCTATCTGCTGGACGGCCAGCAGCGCCTGCCGCTGGTCTATCCGGTGACCACCGAGAAGCTGGCGCCGCCGCTGTCCTATGAGACGGTGATCGCCGACTTCTACGACACCGCCGCCGCCCAGGTGGCCGACCATCTGGACGCCGGTCGCGACGTGGCGGTGATCTGCGAGGGCGATCCCTTCTTCTACGGCTCCTACATGTACCTGCACGACCGCCTGGCCGAGCGCTACGAAGCCCAGGTGGTGCCGGGGGTCTGCTCCATGCTCGGCGGCGTGGCCATGCTCGGCCTGCCGCTGGTCTATCGCAACCAGACCCTCACGGTGCTCTCCGGGGTGCTCTCCGCCGAGGAGCTCAAGGCACGTCTCGCGAGCGCCGACGCCGCCGTGGTGATGAAGCTCGGGCGCAACTTCGAGAAGGTGCGCCAGGTGTTGCGCGACCTGGGCCTGGACGAGCGCGCCCGCTACATCGAACGCGCCACCATGGACAACCAGCGCATCGTGGCGCTGGATGAGGTCGAGCCCATGGCCTCGCCGTATTTCTCGCTGGTGGTGGTACCGGGGGTGAAATGGAAGGGTTGAGCCCGGCCATCGTCATCCTCGGCCCTGGCGCCCTGGCCACTGCTCGCCGCCTGCAGGCTGGCCTGCCGGGCAGCCTGGTGCACGGCCTGGCCGGGCGGGTCGCAGGCGACGTGACCTACACCGCTTTCGGCGACCATCTGCGCGACCTCTATCGCCAGCAGCGGCCGCTGCTGGTGCTCTGCGCCGCCGGCATCGTCATCCGCAGCCTGGCGCCGCTGCTGGACGACAAGACCGCCGAGCCGCCGGTACTGGCGGTGGCCGAGGACGGCAGCGCCGTGGTGCCGCTGTTGGGCGGCCTGGCCGGTGCCAATCGCCTGGCCCGCCAGCTGGGTACCTTGCTGGACGTGGCCCCGGCCATCACCACCAGTGGTGAACTGAGATTCGGCACCTGCCTGCTCGATCCACCGGCCGGCTATGCCCTGGCCGACGTCGACGTGGCCAAGCACCGGGTGGCCGATCTGCTGGCCGGCGCCCCGGTACGCATCGAGGGCGAGGCGCCCTGGCTGGACGAGGTACCCCTGGCCCGTGACCCCGCTGCGCACCAGCGCATCCTGGTCTCGCCGCTGGCCAGTGCCGATGACCACACCCTGCTCATCCATCCCCGCGCCGTGCTGGTGGCGGTACGTGCCGATGCCACCGCTGCCGCCGTCACCGAACTGCTTGCCAGCACCGGCTATGCGCCAGGTGCCGTGGCGGTGCTGCTGGCGCGGGCGGAAGACATGGCCGCGCCCGGCCTGGTCGAGCTGAGCCAGGCGCTGGATGTGCCGTTGAGATTCGTCGACGCCAACACGCCGGACTTCGCCCTGACGACGGTGGAACGTGCCCAGGAGCGGGGCATCGCCCTGCACCTGCATGACCGGCCCCTGGACGCCGAGGACCTTGGCCAGCGGCGTGGCCGCCTCAGCGTGGTGGGCCTCGGCCCCGGCGCGGCCGAGCTCATGGCACCGGTGGTGCGCCGCGCCCTGGACCAGGCCCAGGACGTACTCGGCTACGCGACCTACGTGCAGATGGCCGGCCCCTTGCGTGCGGACCAACTGGTCCATGCCAGCGACAACCGTGAAGAATTGCAGCGTGCCCGCCATGCCTTCGAGCTGGCTGCCAGCGGGCGCCAGGTAGTCATGGTGTCGTCCGGCGATCCGGGTGTCTTCGCCATGGCCGCTGCGGTGCTGGAGGTGCTGGAAGGCGCCGATGATCCGCGCTGGGCGGCGGTGGAGCTGGAGATCCTGCCGGGCATCACCGCGGCCATGGCCAGCGCCGCCCTGGCCGGGGCGCCCCTGGGCCACGACTTCTGCCTGATCTCCCTGTCCGACAACCTCAAGCCCTGGACGGTGATCGAGCAGCGCCTGCGCCAGGCCGCGGCAGCGGACCTGGCCATGGCCTTCTACAACCCCATCTCCAAGGCTCGCCCGCACCAGCTGGAGCGCGCGCTGGACGTGCTGCGCAGCTGCCGTTCGGCGACCACCCCGGTGATCCTCGGCCGCGATGTCGGCCGTCCCGGCGGGGGGCTCGAATACACCAGCCTCGGCGCCCTGCGCAGCGACATGGTGGATTCACGCACCCTGGTGATCCTCGGCTCCAGCCATACCCGGCGCTTTCCGCGGGCCGATGGCGGCGAATGGGTCTATACGCCGCGCTGGTACGATCCGGAATTGTTATAAAGTAACATTTAATGCTTGAATCCTGGTCGCCGCTGGCCCACCCTCGGCGACCCTTCCTATTCCCTGGCGGGAAGCCGGTGAGAGTCCGGCGCGGTCGCGCCACTGTGAGCTTCGTAAGAAGCGAGCCAGACCTTGCCAGGGGATACCCATCATCCACAAGGGACGCGTCATCCCAAGGAGAGTCCATGCTTCGCCGTCTTTCACCGCTGCTCGCCGCTGGCCTGCTATCCGTTTCCGCCCTTAGCGCCCAGGCCGCCACGACCTATCCGCTGACCATCCACAACTGCGGCCGTGACCTGGTCTTCGAGCGCGCGCCCCAGCGCCTGGTCAGTCTGGGCCAGGCCAGTACCGAGTTGCTCTTGCGCCTGGGCGTGGGCTCGCGCCTGGTGGGTACCGGGGTCTGGTTCGGCGGCCTGCCGAAGGACCTGCAGGAGGAGGGCAAGGGCATTCCGCGCCTGGCCGACAACGCCCCCAGCTTCGAAGCCGTGGTCGGTACCCGGCCGGACCTGGTGGCGGCGCAGTACACCTATCATGTCGGACCCGGCGGCGAGGTGGCGGACTTCCCCCGCTTCGCCAAGCTGGGTATCGCCGCTTATATGGCGCCCAGCGATTGCGAGGGCAAGGCGGTGACCGCTGATTCCAACAGCGACGGCAGCCGCAGCGCGCCCTTCGACATGAACCTGGTGACCCGCGAGGCCCGGGAACTGGCGGCCATTCTCGATGTGCAGCCGGCTGGCAAGCAGTTGGTTGCCGAGCTGGATCGCCGCATCGCCGCCGCTGGCGAGCAGGCCAAGGCGGCCGGGGTCCAGGGGCGTTCGGTGCTGTTCTGGTTTTCCAGTCCGCGCCTGGAAGGCGATCCCTGGATCGCTGGCAACCTGGGCGCACCGGCCTGGATCGCCCGGTCCCTGGGCCTGCGCAATGTGGTCGACAGCGCCGAGGAATGGCCGGCGGTGAGCTGGGAGCGTATCGCCAGTCTGGACCCTGACTATATCGTGGTGGCGCGCATGGACCGCCGTCTCTATCCCGCCGATGACGTCGACAAGAAGCTGGCCTTCCTGCGCAGCGACCCCCTGACCCGCGAATTGCGCGCCGTGCGCGAGAACCACCTGCTGGTGGTGGACGCCCCAACCCTCAATCCCTCGTTGCGGGTGGTGGACAGCGTCGAGACCCTGGCCGCCGACCTGGCCAAGCCGCAACCATGAGCCTGCCCTTGGCAGCCGAAGGGGCCCGGCCCTGGCGCTGGCTGCTGGGCCTGGCCGCCGTGCTGGCGCTGGCGGCGAGCGTGGTGCTGGCCGCTTCCTTCGGCGAGATGCCCATCGCGCCCCTGACCAGCCTGCAGGCCATCGCCAACGGCCTCGGCCTGGGGCCCTATCCGGTGGAGCGCATCGTCCAGGGCATCGTCTGGGAGTACCGCCTCAGTCGTGCCCTGGTGGCGGCCTGCTGTGGCGCGGGCCTGGCGGTCTCCGGCGCCATTCTCCAGGCGCTGCTGCGCAACGCCCTGGCCGAACCCTATGTGCTGGGGCTGTCGGCGGGGGCCTCCACCGGCGCGGTGCTGGTAATGCTGCTGGGCGTCGGCGGCGGGGTGCTCGGGGTCTCGCTCGGCGCCTTTCTCGGCGCGGTGCTGGCCTTCGCCGTGGTGTTGCCGTTTCTGGGCGGCGGTGGCAGCACCCGCATCATCCTCGCCGGAGTGGCCGCCTCCCAGCTGTTCAATGCCCTGACCGCCTATATCGTCGCCACCGCCGCCAATGCCGAGCAGGCGCGCAGCGTGATGTTCTGGCTGCTCGGCAGCCTGGCCGGGGTGCGCTGGCCCGACGTCTGGCTGGCCGCCGGGGTGGTGCTCGCCGGTCTGCTGGTGTGCCTGGCCTGTGCCCGGGCGCTGGATGCCTTCGCCTTTGGCGAAGACGCCGCCGCCAGTCTTGGCGTGGCGGTGGGGCCGCTGCGCCTGCTGCTGCTGGCGGTCACCGGCCTGATCACCGCCTGCCTGGTCAGCCTGGTGGGCGCGGTGGGCTTCGTCGGCCTGGTGATCCCCCATGTGGCACGCTTCCTGGTTGGTCCGGGGCATGGGCGCCTGCTGCCGACCTGCGCCCTGATCGGCGCCCTGTTCATGGTGCTGGCCGACATCGTCGCCCGTACCCTGGTGGCCAAGCAGACCCTGCCCATCGGCGTGGTCACCGCCCTGGTCGGCGCGCCGGCCTTCGCCTTCATCCTCTATCGCGCACGGGAGGTCCGATGAGTCTCGCCGCGCGCGACGTCGCCTGGAGCGCCGGCGGCCAGCCGATCCTCCGAGGGGTGACGTTGGCGGTACCGCCCGGTGGGGTGCTCGGGCTGCTCGGCCCCAACGGCTCGGGCAAGTCCAGCCTGCTGCGGCTGCTGGCTGGGCTGCGCCGGCCGGAGGAGGGCAGGGTCAGCCTCGACGAGACGCCCCTGCAGGACCTGCGACGTCGCGACCTGGCGCGCCGGGTAGCCCTGGTGGAGCAGCAGGCCGGTACCGAAGCCGATCTCTCGGTAGCCGAGGTGGTGCGCCTGGGCCGTACGCCCCATCGGGGCCTGCTCGATGCCTGGAGCGCCCGCGATGCCGAGGTCTGCCAGCGGGCCCTGGCCCAGGTAGGCCTGGTCGACAAGGCTGCCCGCCGCTGGCACAGCCTCTCCGGTGGCGAACGCCAGCGCGCCCAGATCGCCCGCGCCCTGGCCCAGGAACCCAGCGAACTCCTGCTGGACGAACCCACCAACCACCTCGATATCCAGCACCAGCTGGAGATCCTCGACCTGGTGCGCCGGCTGCCGGCCACCTGCGTGCTGGCCATCCACGACCTGAACCTCGCCGCGCTGTTCTGCGACCGCCTGGCAGTGCTCAGAGACGGCCAGCTGGTGGCCGAGGGCGCCCCGGCCGAGGTGCTGACGGCCGAGCTGATCCAGCAGGTCTGGGGGGTAAGGGTGCAGGTGGCGCTGGACGGCCCCGATGATCGGCCGACGATCCGCTATCGACTGGCCTGACGGCGCCGTACCGGGCCGGCCCGTTCTTCGATCGCCTGCCGGAGTGCCGGGCGCCCGCCCAGTAGGAACACCAGCTCCGCGACGATGAACAGCGGGCCGATGGCCAGGCCGGCCAGGTCGTCGAGAAAGGCCGGCTTGCGTCCCTCGTAGTGGTGACCTACGAATTGGATCGCCCAGCCGACCAGGAACAGACCCAGCCCCCAGGTCAGCAGACGCCCGTGGCCTGGGCTGCCAGCGCGGCACCCAGCCAAATGGCAAGACCGAGCAGGCCGCTCATCAGCAGCCCCAGCGGCCGATCCAGGCGCAGATAGAAGATCGCCACCGCGCCAGCGACCGGCAGTGCAGGGGACAGTTGCCAGCCAGCGAGCGTGAATACGGGGCGGGACAGCAGGATGGCCACCGCCAGCACGATCAGCAGGATGCCGGGGAAGTGGCTGGCGATGTTGCGCGGATCGCGGTGGTAGCTTGCGTAGTGGCTGAGATGATCTTCCAGGGTTTTCATCGACAGGCATCCAGGCGGCTGGCGTGAAGCCTCAGCATGCCTCTGGACGAGCGCTTTCGTCTGCGGGGGCGAGAAGAAATGCGATTGCGATAATCGCCCCCTCGCTCGATAATCGATCAAAAGCCTGCCGAGGACCGGTTCGATGGACGATAACCGCACCGCTCACGCCACGGGCCTGCCGCCGCTGGCCGCGCCGCCCATCATCGCCTCACCAGCCAAGCGCATCGAAGCCTTTACCGGCGACCCGAATTTCATGACCTCCCTGGCCCGCGGCCTCGCGGTCATCCATGCCTTCCAGGAACGCAAGCGCCAGCTGACCATCGCCCAGATCAGCCATCGCACCGAGATCCCCCGCGCTGCCGTGCGCCGCTGCCTGCACACCCTGATGAAGCTCGGCTACGTCACCACCGACGGGCGCACCTATTCGCTGCTGCCCAAGGTGCTGACCCTGGGGCACGCCTATCTGTCGTCCACGCCGCTGGCGGTCACCGCCCAGCCGGTGCTCGATCGCTTGAGCGAACAGCTGCATGAGGCCTGCTCCATGGCCACCCTGGAAGGTGACGAGATCCTCTACATCGCGCGCTCGGCCACGCCGCAGCGGCTGATCTCGGTGGACCTCAGCGTTGGCAGTCGGCTGCCGGCCTATTGCACCTCCATGGGCCGCATCCTGCTCGCCGCCCTGGACGATGCCGCCCTGCACGACTACCTGGAGCACGCCGACCTGCAGGCCAAGACCAGCCGCACCCTCTACCAGCCTTCGGCGCTCATCGAGTGCCTGGGCCAGGTACGTCAGCAGGGCTACGTGATCGTCGACCAGGAACTGGAAGTGGGCCTGAGGTCCCTGGCGGTGCCCTTGCGCGACGCCGCCGGCCAGGTGCTGGCGGCGCTCAACGTCGGCACCCACGCCAGCCGTGTCGGTCGCCAGGAGCTGGAGACGCGGTTCCTGCCGGTGCTGCTGGCGGCCAGCCAGGAGCTAAGTACCCGGCTGTTTCACTAGCGAATCCGGTCGATTATCGGCCATATCGCCGATAATCGAATTGTCAGCTGTTCGGGGTTGGGCTTAACGTCAGCGCAGTGGCGCACTACGCCGATAACAACAACACGAGCAGACCACCATGACGCAAACCCTTGCGGGCGCCGTGCCCCTGGCCGACCATCCGGCCACGGCGACAGCCGGCACCCTGGATGTCCAGCAATTCATCAATCGCCAGGCACTGTCCGCCTACCAGTGGCGCATCGTCGCGCTGTGCTTTCTGATCGTCTTCCTCGATGGCCTGGACACCGCCGCCATGGGTTTCATCGCCCCGGCGCTGTCGGTGGAGTGGGGCATCCCACGCGCCAGCCTCGGCCCGGTGATGAGCGCCGCCTTGGGCGGCATGGTCTTTGGCGCCCTGGGCTCCGGTCCGCTGGCCGACCGCTTCGGCCGCAAGGGCGTGCTGGTGGTCGCCACCTTCCTCTTTGGCGGCTTCAGCCTGCTGTCGGCCTTCAGCGCCAACCTCGAACAGCTGGTGATCCTGAGATTCCTCACCGGGCTGGGCCTCGGCGCCGCCATGCCCAACGCCACCACGCTGCTCTCGGAGTACACCCCGGAACGCCTCAAGTCGCTGCTGGTGACCAGCATGTTCTGCGGCTTCAACCTGGGCATGGCCGGCGGCGGCTTCGTCTCGGCCTGGATGATCCCGGCCTATGGCTGGCACAGCCTGCTGGTGCTGGGCGGGGTGCTGCCCCTGGCGCTGGCCGTGGTGCTGCTGCTCTGGCTGCCGGAATCGGCGCGCTACCTGGTGGTGCACGGCAAGAGCGCCGAGCGCATCCGCCGGGTACTGGCGCCCATCGGTCGCGAGGCCGCCGAAGCACGGCACTTCATGGTGCCCGAGCAAAAGTCGGTCAAGACCGGCAACGTCTTCGCGGTGATTTTCAACCGCAGCTACAGCGCCGGCACCCTGCTGCTGTGGCTGACCTATTTCATGGGCCTGGTGATCGTCTATCTGCTCACCAGCTGGCTGCCGACGCTGATGCGCGACGCCGGTGCCAGCCTGGAACAGGCCGCCTTGATTGGCGCGCTGTTCCAGTTCGGCGGGGTACTCAGCGCGGTCTTCGTCGGCTGGGCCATGGACAGGTTCAACCCGCACAAGGTCATCGGCCTGTTCTATGCCCTGGCCGGGATCTTCGCCTACTGCGTCGGCCAGAGCCTGGGCCAGGTCGCCCTGGTGGCCACCCTGGTGCTGGTGGCCGGCATGTGCATCAACGGTGCCCAGTCGGCCATGCCGTCGCTGGCGGCGCGCTACTACCCAACCCATGGCCGCGCCACCGGGGTGTCCTGGATGCTCGGCATCGGCCGCTTCGGCGCCATCACCGGTGCCTGGATGGGCGCGACCCTGCTGGGCCTGGGCTGGACCTTCACCCAGGTGCTCACCGCGCTGCTCCTGCCGGCCGGCCTCGCCGCCCTGGCGGTGCTGATCAAGGGCGTGGTCAGCCACGCCGATGCCACTTGAGCACGACGGCTTCCCCTTTGCTGGTGGCTGACGCTAGGCGCAGGCGTCGCCACCGCGTAAAGTTGCACCCTTTGCATGCGCCGCAGTCACCCGTCTAGAGCGGGTGCAGATGTCCAAGGGGTTCCATGAAAGGTTTCGCTCGCAGCGGGCAGTGGGCTGTCCGGCTGGTAACGCTTATCGCTTGCTTTCTGATTGCTCCGGCCTTCGCCGAGACCCGCCAGGTCACCGATGTCCTCGGGCGCACGGTGACCATCGACGCCCCGGCCAAGCGCGTGGTGCTGGGCTTCCACTATGGCGACTACCTGGCAGTGGGGGGCGAGCATGCCTTCGACGCCGTGGTCGGTGTTTCCCGCGGCGCCTGGGAGCGCAAGGTGCCGGCCAACTGGGCGCTCAACGTCGCCCACCGGCCATCCCTGGCCACCCTTCCCGATGTGGGGGAGACGGAAAACAATAGTTTTTCCGTCGAGAAGGTGCTCGCCCTCAAGCCGGATCTGGTGGTGCTGGCCGCCTGGCAGCTCCAGGCGCTGGACAGCGAGGTCAAGCGCCTCGAACAGCTCGGCATCCCGGTGGTGGCGATCGACTACAACGCCCAGACCCTGGAACGCCATCTGGCCTCCACCCGCTTGCTCGGCATCATCACCGGCCAGGAGGCACGGGCCACCGAACTGGCCAATTTCTACGCCAAGGTGGTGGAAGACATCCAGACCCGTATCGCGGCGGCCCATCGCCCGCGGCCGCGAGTCTATGCCGAGTTCGGCAACAAGGGCCCGGCCGAGTACTCCTTCACCTATGGCCGCAACATGTGGGGCGCCATGGTGACCCTGGCCGGCGGTGACAACATCGCCGCGCCCTTCATCCAGTGGTGGGGAGTGATGAATCCGGAGCAGGTGCTCATGGCCCAGCCGGAGGTCATCTTCATCTCCGGGCGTGAGGACAACAGCAATCCCACTGCCTTGCCCATGGGCCCCGGCGTCAGCGCCGACGATGCCCGCAGTCACCTGCGCGCCTTCATGCAGCGGCCGGGCTGGAGCAATCTGCCGGCCATCCGCGACGGTCGTCTCTATGGCGTCTACCAGGGTGCCTCGCGCAGCCTGGAGGACTTCGCCATGCTGCAGTTCATCGCCAAGCAGCTCTATCCGGATCTGTTCCAGGACGTGGATCCGATGGCCAACTATCGCGAGTACTACCGCCGCTACATGCCGATCCAGCCCCAGGGCACCTTCGCCATAGGCCTGAACCCATGAGCACCTCTTCGCTCTCCAGCCACGCGGACGCCATCGCCGAGCAGCGCGCCCGCGAACGTCGCCGCTGGCGCGCCTGCGGAGTGTTTCTGTTGCTGACCCTGGCGGGTCTGGTGCTGGACATCGCCACCGGTCCTTCGCTGCTCTCGCCGCTGGAGGTGCTCAAGTCCCTGACCGGCCTAGGTGAGCGCCAGCCGATGACCGATGCCATCGTCCGCGACCTGCGCCTGCCCATCGCCCTGATGGCCCTGGCGGTGGGCGCCGCCCTCGGCGCCGGCGGGGCTCAGATGCAGACGCTGCTCAACAACCCCATGGCCAGCCCCTATACCTTGGGCATGGCCGCCGCCGCGGGCTGTGGCGCCGCCCTCAGCCTGGCGCTGGGCAGCTTCGGCCTGGGCGCGCTGATCGGGGTACCGTTGGGCGCCTTCGTCTTCGCCATGCTGGCGGCGCTGTTTCTCTTCGCCCTGGCTTCGCTCAAGCGCACCGGCAGCGACACCATCATCCTCGGGGGCATCGCCCTGCTGTTCCTGTTCCAGTCATTGCTGTCGCTGGTGCAGTTCCTTTCGTCGCCGGAACTCTCGCAGCAGATCCTCTTCTGGCTGTTCGGCAGCCTTGGCCGCGCCACCTGGACCACCCTGGCCATCGTCGCCGGGGTGACCCTGCTGTGCTGCATCCTGCTCTTGCGCGATGCCTGGAAACTGGCCGCCCTGCGCCTGGGCGAGGCGCGTGCCGAGAGCCTGGGCGTGGACATCCGCCGCCTGCGTCTCAAGGTGCTGATCCTGGTGGCGGTGATGACCGCCACGGCCACCAGCTTCGTCGGGGTGATCGGCTTCGTCGGCCTGGTCGCACCCCATATCGCCCGCTGGCAGGTGGGCGAGGATCAGCGCTTCCTCTTGCCGCTGTCGGCCATCTGCGGCGCCCTGATGCTGTCCTTCGCCTCGGTGCTGTCCAAGTCGATCCTGCCCGGGGCGCTGTTTCCGGTAGGCATCGTCACCGCCATCGTCGGGGTGCCCTTCCTGCTCTGGCTCATCTTCGCCCCGCGCAGGCCCAGCCTATGATCCGCCTCCATGACCTCGCGCTGAAGCGCGGCGACCGTACCGTGATCTCCGGGCTGAGCACCGAGCTGCATCCCGGCCAGGTCCATGTGATTCTCGGCCCCAATGGCACCGGCAAGACCACCCTGCTGCGCGCCCTGGCTGGAGACCTGCCGCTGGCGGCGGGTCATATCGAGCGCGGGGAAAGGCGGCTGGTGGCGGGTACTTCGCTCCGCGCTCAGCGCGAGGGCTGGCGCCAGGGCGTGGCCTATATGCCCCAGGATTCCCATGCCGAGGCGGCGCTGTCGGTGCTGGAGACGGTGGCCATGGGCAGCCTGGAACGGCTGACCCTGCACCTGGACGATGAGCTGCTGGAACGGGCGCTGGGCAAGCTCGACGAAGTGGGCATCGGGCACCTGGCCTCGCGCCAGTTGGGCGCCCTGAGTGGCGGTCAGCGGCAGCTGGTGTTCTTCGCCCAGGTGCTGATGCGTGAACCCGAGGTGATGCTGCTGGACGAACCGGTCAGCGCCCTGGATCTGCGTCACCAGATCAACCTGCTCGATCGCGTGCGCCACGAGACCCGCTTGCACAATCAGGTGACCGTGGTGGTGCTGCACGATCTCAACCTGGCCTGCCAGTACGCCGATTCGCTGCTGGTGCTGGTCGACGGTGGCCTGCTGGCCGCCGGCCGGCCCGCCGCCATCGTCACCGCCGACCTGCTGGAGGCCACCTACGGCGTGGCGGTGGACATCCTGCAGGACCGCCAGGGCCGTCCGGTGGTCCAGCCGCTGACCGGCCAGGCCTTCAGCGAGGCCTGACCGCAGGGCTGCAGAGGGTGGGGCGTCAGAAGGTGTAGGTGAAGCCGGCCTGCACCGTACGCGGCTCGCCCGGATAGCTGTAGGCGTTCCAGGAGCTCTCGTCGTAGCCCTTGTTGAAGACGTTGCGCACGTCCAGGTTCAGCCGCAAGTGCTCGTCGACCTTGTAGAAGCTCAAGAGGTCGGTGACCGTGTAGCTATCCATCGTGTAGTCGCTGGCGATGGTCTTCTGGCCTTCGCGCTCACCCACGTACTTGAGATTGGCACCCAGACCCAGGCCGCGCAGTGCACCGTCGTGGAATTCGTAGACGTTGAGCAGGTTGACGGCATTGCGCGGGATGTTGGTCAGGCGCGTGCCGCTGGCCAGCGTGTTGTCCTTGGTGACCTCGGCATCGGTGAAGGCATAGCCGCCAAGGATGCGCCAGTTGGGCGTCAGGTCGCCGGTCACGTTGAGTTCGAAACCGCGGCTGCGCACCTCGCCGGCGGCGATGTTGAAGTTTGTGTTGGCCGGGTCAGGGGTCAGGACGTTTTCCTTGACCGTATGGAAGATCGCCGTGTCGACGCTGAGACGGCCGTCCAGTGCCGCCCACTTCATGCCCACCTCGTAGGCCTTGCCCTCCTCGGGATCGAAACCGCCGCCTTGGAACGCTGCGCCGGTGTTGGGCTTGAACGACTTGGAGGCGCTGGCGTAGAGGGCCAGTTCCGGGGTGAGGTCGTAGCTGACGCCCAGGCGCGGGGTGACGGCGTTCGAGTCCTTGCTCCAGTCACCGGTGACAACCTGTCCGTTGGCAAGGACCTGAGGTGGCGTCTGGTTATCGTAGTCATGCTCGAAGCGCTCCAGGCGCACGCCACCCAGCACCTTGAAGCGCTCGGTGAGGGCGATCTGGTCCTGCACGAAGGCCGCCCAGGTCTTGAGGGTCTCGTGGTCGTGGGTGGGCGTACGGGTCAGGGCCGGACGCGGCTGGCCGAGGACCGGATCGACCAGGTTGACCGGATAGGCGCTGACACTGCCTGGCGAGCGCTTGATGATCGACTGATAGTCGTAGTCTTCCACCTCGATCCCGGTGATCAGGGTGTGGCCGAGGCCGAAGGTGTCGAAGCGACCGGTCAGGTTCAGCTGCAGGTCGCGATCGCTCCACTCCAGCTTGCGGTAGTTGAAATTGCGGCCGAGGGTCACGCCGTCGGCCTGCACGCCGTTGGCTTCCACGGCATTGCCCTTGAGGCTCCCGTCGAGGTACTGGAAGCCGCCGGCCAGGGTCCAGGCGTCGTTCAACTGGTGCTCGAAGCGCAGCTGATAGGCCTCGCTGTCGCTGTGCAGCAGGTTGGTGGTGCCCTTTTCCCAGGCATTGGTGGAGCGATTGGCCTCGGCGCGCTGGGTGAGGTAGTTGGTGCGGCCGCGATCCAGCGGGGCGTTGCTGCGGATGATGTCCGCCTCGAAGGTGATGAGGGTGGCATCGGTGGCCTGCCAGCTCAGCACCGGGGCGACTTCGTAGCGCTCGGTGTGCACGTCGTCACGGAAGCTGTCGCCGCCCTCGGCGATCAGGTTGAGGCGATAGGCCAGGCGGCCGTCCTCGTCCACCGGACCGGTGGTGTCCAGGGTGCCGCGTTTCTGGCCCTGGTCGGTGAACTGGCTGCCGAGGGTGGTCTTGCGCTCGCCCAGCGGTTGCTTGGTGACCACGTTGAAGGTGCCGCCCGGATCACTGCGGCCATAGAGGGTCGCGGCGGGGCCGCGCAGGACCTCGACCCGCTCCAGGGTGGCGGCATCCGGCGCGCTGGGGTAGCCGCGGTTCATGGGGAAGCCGTTGCGGAAATACTCGGAGCTGGTGAAGCCGCGCACCGTGTAGCTGGTCAGGCCCTGGCCGCCGAAGTTGTTGCCACGGCCGACGCCGCCGGCCTGGTCCAGCGCCTGCTGCAGGCGGGTGGCGGAAAGGTCGTCGAGGGCCTCGCGGGAGACCACGCTCACCGACTGAGGCGTCTCGTGCAGCGGGGTATCGGTGCGGGTCGCACTGCTGGAGCGCTCTGCCTTGTAGCCCTGTACTGGCCCGGTGGGTGATTCGGCCGAGCCAACGATGGTGAGGTCGGACAGGGCTTGGGGGGTATCTTCCGCTGCCTCCTGGGCATGACCAGCGAGGGGAAGGGCACAGAGAGGCAGCAGATAGAAAGCAGGGACCAGCCGGCGCATTGTTATCGTCCTGGAGTTCGGGGAGGCGGATTCTAGAGCGCCTTGCAAAGGGGACACAACTGCGAGTCGTTACCGCCTGAGACAGATTTTCATCAGCCTCGTCGATTCGCTTGGGCCTCTCGTGAATCGGGTGGCGGGTGCTGAGCCAGAAAAGGCGGATACGGGGCGCGCCTGATGGCCTGCCCGGGAAGCGATGGCGGCGCTTTTGGCGTAGCATGCCGCTCCTTTACCGCCGTGATCGCCCATGAATACCGCTACGCTCGCCAGCCTCACCGATCTGCTTCTCGCCGCCCTCGCGTCGCCACCCGCCGAGGCGCGCCGACTGGTGCACGGCCGTGGCCGGCTGCTGCCGGGGCTGGAGCAGCTCACCGTCGACTGGCTGGAAGGCGTGGTGCGGGTGGGCCTGTTCCGCGAGCTGCCCGCGGCCGAGCTGGACGCCCTACGCACGACCCTGGCGGCCTTGGGCGAGACCCCGACGTGGCGCGCCAGCGGTGCCCAGAGCCTGCTCCTGCAGCATCGTTATCGGCTGGATGCCGCCAGCGAGGCGCTGATCGGCGCGCCGGTGGGCGAGCACGTCATCCATGAAGAGGGATTGAAGTTCGGCCTGGACCTCACCCGTCACCAGAACATGGGGCTGTTCCTCGACATGCGCCTGGGCCGGCGCTGGGTGCGCGAGCAGGCCGCCGGGCTGCGGATCCTCAACCTGTTCGCCTACACCTGTGGTTTCTCCGTAGCGGCCCTGGCCGGCGGCGCGGCCCAGGTGGTCAATCTGGACATGGCTCGCGGGCCCCTGACCCGCGGCCGCGAGAATCACCGCCTCAATGGCCACGACCTGGGCAAGGTCAGCTTTCTCGGCCACGAACTGTTCAAGTCCTGGGGCAAGGTGCGCAAGCTGGGACCCTATGATCTGGTGATCGTCGACCCGCCCAGCTTCCAGCAGGGCAGCTTCGCCCTGACCAAGGACTACGCGCGCATCCTGCGCCGGTTGCCGGAGCTGCTCACCCCTGGCGGGCGGGTACTGGCCTGCGTCAACGATCCGGGCGTGGGGGCGGACTTCCTCATCGCCGGCATGGCCCAGGAAGCACCGGCGCTGACCTTCGTCGAGCGCCTGGCCAATCCGCCGGAATTCGCCGACGAGGACCCCGAAGGCGGCCTCAAGGTGTTGGTGTTCCAGCAAGGATGAACCCGTAGGTTGGTGCTGAGCCCCGCGAAGCCCGACGGTGCTCACGCTCGACCCCGACTTGTTGGGCTTCGACGATGAAGCCGCCTCAGCCCAACCTACGGAACCCGCCCGTAGGTTGGCGCTGAGCGCAGCGAAGCCCAACGGTGCCCCGGCTCGACCCTGGCTTGTTGAGCTTCGACGATGACGCCGTCTCAGCCCAACCTACGGAACCCGCCCGTAGGTTGGCGCTGAGCGCAGCGAAGCCCAACGGTGCCCCGGCTCGACCCTGGCTTGTTAGGTTTCGACGATAAAGCCGTCTCAGCCCAACCTACGGAACCCGCCCGTAGGTTGGCGCTGAGCACCGCGAAGCCCAACGTCGCCCGTGGTGCCGAATCCAGGCCTGTTGGGCTTCGACGATAAGGCCGTCTCAGCGCCAACCTACGTACGTTCTGTCCGGGGCGATCCTCCGCTTCATCGGTCGACGGGTACCGCTCGGAGGCCCTGGTGGCGGCGGGGCGCGCCAGGGTCCATGCTGTGGCGTTAGCTGGAAGGAGTCGCAATGGACGTGCAATGGTGGTACTGGCTGGTGCTGGGCGTCGGCCTGGTGCTGAGCGAATTGGTGGTGCCGGCCTTTTTCCTGATCTGGTTCGGTCTGGGCGCCCTGTTGGTCGGTGTGCTGCTGCTGGCACTGCCGACCCTGGCACTGGCCTGGCAGCTGCTGGTCTGGAGTCTGGCTTCGCTCGCGGCGGTGTTTCTCTGGTTTCGCTATGGCAAGGGCCGCAGCAAGCCGGGCGAGGACTGGAGCGCCGACGCCCATCTGGGCGAGATCGGCCTGCTGGTCGCAGCGGTCGGCCCCTTTGCCCGTGGGCGCGTACGCTTCCAGAAACCCATCCTTGGTAGTGACGAATGGCCTTGCCTGGCCGATGCCGAGATCGCGGCCGGCGAGCGGGTCCGGCTGCTCGCCTTCGAAGGCAACCTGGTCAAGGTCGCCCGTCAATCCTGACGTCTTCCACCTCTAGAGACAAACGCCATGAGTGTCAGCCTTATCGTCGCCCTGCTGTTGCTGGTCTTCATCGTCGTCACCGTCGCCAAGGGCGTACGGCTGGTGCCCCAGGGGCAGGAATGGATCGTCGAGCGCCTGGGCAAGTACCGCACCACCCTCAAGCCCGGCCTGAACTTCCTGATTCCCTACATGGATCAGGTCAGCTACCGCCTCAGCACCAAGGACCTGATCCTCGACGTGCAGCAGCAGGAGGTGATCACCCGTGACAACGCGGTGATCCTGGCCAATGCCCTGTGTTTCGCCAAGATCGTCGATCCGGCCAAGGCGGCCTATGGCGTGGAAGACTACGCCCAGGCCATCACCAGCCTGGCGATGACCTCGCTGCGTGCCATCATCGGCGAGATGGAACTGGACCAGGCGCTGTCCTCGCGAGACGAGATCAAGGCGCGGCTGAGGGTCAGCATGGCCGAGCAGACCGTGGACTGGGGCATCACCGTCAAGGCGGTGGAGGTGCAGGAGCTCAAGCCGACGCCCTCGATGCAGGCGGCGATGGAAATGCAGGCGGCCGCCGAGCGGGAGCGCAAGGCGGTGGTGACCCGCGCCGAGGGCGCCAAGCAGGCCGCCATCCTGGAGGCCGATGCCCGTTTGGAGGCGGCCAAGCGCGACAGCGTGGCCCAGGTGACCCTGGCGCAGGCTTCCGCTGCGGCCCTGAGCAAGATTTCCGAAGCCGTGGGCAGCGAGCCAACCCCGGTGCTCTACCTGCTGGGCGAGCGCTACATCAATGCCATGGAAAAGCTGGCCACCAGCGACAACGCGAAGACGGTGGTCTTGCCGGCCGATATCCAGCAGACGCTGCGCGGGTTGCTGGGGACCAAGCCCTAGTCCGACGGCTGTTCGCGGGGATACGCCTCAGCCCTGCTTGGGCAGGCGCCGATAGAGCTGCTCGACCTTTTCCCGCGCCCAGGGCGTGCGGCGTAGGAAGGTCAGGCTGGATTTGATACTGGGCTCATGGGTGAAGCAGCGCAGCGGAATGCGGCGGCCGAGTTCTTCCCAGCCGTGATGCTCCACCAGGCGGGTGAGCAGGGCTTCGAGGGTGATGCCTTCGAGGGAGGCGCGGGGCTTGTCGGACATCGGCTGGGCTCTGGATGAAGGGAGGGCAGTGTAGCCGCTGCAACAGCTCGCTGCGCGTCGAAGCGGTCGATAGTCCACAGAACGATGCTGTTCGATAATCGAACTGTTAGTCGATTATCGGATTGTTTGCGCGGATGGGGCTTTGTAGTCTGACTCCAGACCGCCGCACCGGGCGGCGCCGACAACAAAGACGCGAGTCGACAATCCATGGCCCAGATCCTGTCCCTGAGCGAAGCCATCCAGCGCTTCGTCCACGATGGCGAGACCGTCGCCCTCGAAGGCTTCACCCATCTCATTCCGACCGCCGCCGCCCACGAGCTGATCCGCCAGAATCGGCGCGACCTGACCCTGGTGCGCATGACCCCCGACCTGGTCTATGACCTGCTGATCGGTGCCGGCTGTGCCAAGCGACTGATCTTCTCCTGGGGCGGCAACCCCGGGGTCGGCTCCCTGCACCGGCTGCGCGATGCGGTGGAAAAAGGCTGGCCGCACAAGCTGGAGATTTCCGAGCACAGCCACGCGGCCCTGGCCAACGCCTATGTCGCCGGCGCCTCCAACCTGCCCTTCGCCGTTCTGCGCGGCTACCAGGGCTCGGACCTGGCCAAGGTCAATCCGGACATCAAGACCATCGCCTGCCCCTTCACCGGCGAGCAGCTCGCCGCGGTGCCCAGCGTGCGCCCGGACGTCACCGTCATCCATGCGCAGAAGGCCGACCGCCAGGGCAACGTGCTGATCCAGGGCATCCTCGGCGTGCAGAAGGAAGCGGCCCTGGCCGCCCAGCGCTGCATCGTCACCGTGGAGGAGATCGTCGACGACCTCCAGGCGCCGATGAACGCCTGCGTACTGCCGACCTGGGCGCTCAGCGCGGTCTGCGTGGTGCCGGGCGGGGCGCATCCGTCCTATGCCCACGGCTACTACGAGCGGGACAATCGTTTCTACCAGGCCTGGGACCCGATCGCTCGCGACCGCGACACCTTTACCCAGTGGATCGACACCTACATCCGCGGTACCGCGGACTTCGCCGCCTTCCAGGCGAAGCTGGCTGCGGAGGCCTGAATCATGAGCGACTTCACCACCAATGAAATGATGACCGTGGCCGCCGCACGCCGCCTCGGCAATGGCAGCGTCTGCTTCGTCGGCATCGGCCTGCCGTCCACCGCCGCCAACCTGGCGCGCCTGACCCATGCGCCGGACGTGGTGCTGATCTACGAATCCGGGCCCATTGGCGCCAAGCCCTCGGTGCTGCCGCTGTCCATCGGCGACGGCGAGCTGGCTGAGACCGCCGACACCGTAGTGCCCACCGGCGAGATCTTCCGCTACTGGCTGCAGGGCGGACGCATCGACGTGGGCTTCCTGGGCGCGGCCCAGGTCGACCGCTTCGGCAACATCAACACCACGGTGATCGGTGACTACCACCAGCCCAAGGTACGCCTGCCTGGCGCTGGCGGCGCCCCGGAAATCGCCGGCTCGGCCAAGGAGGTGCTGATCATCCTCAAGCAGTCGCACCGCAGCTTCGTCGACAAGCTGGCCTTCATCACCTCGGTGGGCTTCGGCGAGGGTGGCGATCACCGCCAACAGCTGGGCCTGCCGGGCAAGGGCCCGACCGCCATCATCACCGACCTCTGCATCATGGAGCCGGAGGCCGGCACCCACGAATTCGTGGTGACCGCCCTGCATCCCGGGGTGACCCGCGAGCAGGTGGTGGCCGCCACTGGCTGGGCCATCCGTTTCGCCGACCAGGTCGCCACCACCGCGGCGCCGACCGCGACCGAACTCGACGCCCTGCGTGATCTGCAGGCCCGGACCAATGCCGCCCATGGCGGCCAGAAAGGAGCTGAGGAATGAGTCGCCCCGTCTATATCTGCGATGCCATCCGTACCCCCATCGGCCGTCTCAACGGCGGTCTCTCGGCGGTGCGCGCCGACGACCTGGCGGCCATTCCGCTGCGGGCGTTGCAGGAGCGCAATCCCCAGGTGGATTGGACGGCGGTGGACGAGGTGTTCATGGGCTGCGCCAACCAGGCCGGTGAGGACAACCGCAACGTGGCGCGCATGGCGGTCTTGCTGTCGGGGCTACCGGAAACGGTGCCGGGCGTGACCCTCAATCGCCTCTGCGCCTCGGGCATGGAAGCGGTGGGCCAGGCCTATCGTGCCATCGCTTTGGGCGAGATGGAGCTGGTGATCGCCGCCGGAGTGGAATCCATGACCCGCGCGCCCTATGTCATGGGCAAGGCCGACAGCGCCTTCGGCCGCGGCCAGAAGCTGGAAGACACCACCCTGGGCTGGCGCTTCATCAATCCGGCGATGAAGGAGGCCTATGGGGTGGACAGCATGCCGGTCACCGGTGACAACGTCGCCGCCGACTATGGTGTCAGCCGCGCCGACCAGGACGCCTTTGGCCTGCGCAGCCAGCAGCGTGCCGCGGCGGCCCAGGAATCCGGCTACTACGCCGAGGAAATCGTCCCGGTAACGATCAAGGGCAAGAAGGGCGACGTGGTGGTGGAGCGGGACGAACATCCGCGTCCGGACACCACCGCCGAAGGCCTGGCCAAGCTCAAACCGGTCAACGGCCCGGACCGGACCGTGACCGCCGGCAACGCTTCCGGGCTCAACGACGGCGCCTCGGCCATCATCCTGGCTTCGGCGGAAGCGGTGCAGAAGCACGGCCTCACGCCCCGCGCCCGGGTACTGGGCATGGCCAGCGGCGGGGTGGCGCCGCGCATCATGGGGGTCGGTCCGACTCCGGCAGTGCGCAAGCTGCTGCAGCAGCTTGACCTGTCCATCGACGCCTTCGACGTCATCGAACTCAACGAAGCCTTCGCCGCCCAGGGCATCGCCGTTCTGCGCGAACTGGGCGTGGCCGACGACAGCCCCAAGGTCAATCCCAATGGCGGCGCCATCGCCCTGGGTCATCCCCTGGGCATGAGCGGCAACCGCCTGGTACTCACCACGGTGCACCAGCTGGAGAAGACCGGCGGCCGCCTGGGTCTCGCCACCATGTGCGTGGGCGTCGGCCAGGGGCTGGCGCTGGCGGTGGAGCGGGTGGACGGTATCTGAGGCTTTGTCGCAGCGACAAATCGCGGCCATGGCGGTCCGCCGATGCGGCCGCTCCTACAAGAGCTCGATGTACTTGTAGGAGCGGCCCATGGCCGCGATGAGCCTCTCATTGCAGAGCGGCTAGACCGGAAAATCGCCCCGGTTTCACTTCTTCTACGCCCACACTTCCCTGTAACCGCGTGTGTCTCTCTTGGTCCGATGGCGGTAGGCTGTCCCCCGTCCATCCATACCTATAATTAAGGATCTCCATGAGCACTCGCCCGCATTACACCTTCGAGGAGCGCAAGAAGCGCATCTTCGCCATCGTCGGCGCCTCGTCCGGCAACCTGGTGGAATGGTTCGACTTCTACGTCTACGCCTTCTGTTCCATCTACTTCGCCGCCGCCTTCTTCCCCAAGAGCGATCCCACCGTGCAGCTGCTGAGCACCGCCGGGGTATTCGCCGCGGGCTTTCTCATGCGCCCCCTGGGCGGCTGGATCTTCGGGCGCGTCGCCGACAAGTACGGTCGGCGCACCTCCATGGTCATCTCCATCCTGATGATGGGCGCCGGCTCCCTGGCCATCGCCTGCCTGCCCACCTATTCCAGCATCGGCGTCGCGGCGCCAGCGCTGCTGCTGCTCGCGCGGCTCCTGCAGGGCATCTCGGTGGGCGGTGAATACGGCACCACCGCCACCTACATGAGCGAAGTGGCCCTGCGTGGCCAGCGCGGTTTCTTCGCTTCCTTCCAGTACGTCACCCTGATCGGCGGCCAGCTGCTGGCCGTGCTGGTGGTGGTGATCCTGCAGCAGGTGCTCAGCGATGCCGACCTGCGCGCCTGGGGCTGGCGGATTCCCTTCCTGGTCGGTGCCGCCGCGGCAGTGGTATCGCTGTTCCTGCGCCGCTCGCTGGAAGAGACCACCACCGCCGAGACCCGCGCCAACAAGGAAGCCGGCACCCTGAGCGGCCTGTTCAAGCATCACAAGGCGGCCTTCTTCACCGTGCTCGGCTACACCGCCGGCGGCTCGCTGATCTTCTATACCTTCACCACCTACATGCAGAAGTACCTGGTCAACACCAGCGGCATGGACGCCAAGACCGCCAGCGCCGTGATGACCTGCGCCCTGCTGGTGTTCATGCTGATGCAGCCGCTGTTCGGCATGCTCTCCGACCGCATCGGCCGGCGCGCTTCCATGCTGCTGTTCGGTGGCCTGGGCACGGTCTGCACCTGGCCGATCCTCACGGCGCTGGCCAGCGTCCAGAGTCCCTTCGTGGCCTTCCTGCTGATCTGCCTGGCCATGGCCATCATCAGCCTCTACACCTCCATCAGCGGGCTGGTGAAGGCGGAGATGTTCCCGCCGCAGGTGCGCGCCCTCGGCGTGGGCCTGTCCTATGCGGTGGCCAATGCCATCTTTGGCGGCTCGGCGGAATTCGTCGCCCTGAGCTTCAAGACCCAGGGGCACGAAGAGGTGTTCTACATCTATGTCTCGGTGATGCTGGCGGTGGCCTTCCTGGTCAGCCTGCGGCTGCCGCGGCAAGCCACCTACCTGCATCACGACCACTAAGCGAGAGGAGTCCTTCATGTCCAACCTGCTATTCGACGCCTACTTCACCAGCGCCGCCATGCGCGCGGTGTTCTGTGACCGGGGCCGACTGCAGGGCATGCTGGACTTCGAGGCGGCCCTGGCTCGCGCCGAAGCAGCGGTGGGGGTGATTCCCCAGACGGCGGTGGCACCCATCACCGCCGCCTGCCGCGCCGAGCGGTATGACGCGGCCGAGCTGGCCCAGGCCGTGGTCAGCGCCGGCAATTCCGCCATTCCTCTGGTCAAGGCCCTGGGCCGGCAGATCGCCGCCCAGGACTCCGAGGCCGAGCGCCATCTGCATCGCGGCGCGACCAGCCAGGACGCCATGGACAGCGGGCTGGTTTTGCAGATTCGCCAGGCGCTGGACCTACTGGACGCCGACCTGGCGCACCTGGCCGAGGCCCTGGCGGCCCGGGCCGAGCGCCATGCCGGTACCGTGCTGGCCGGGCGCACCTGGCTGCAACATGCGACGCCCGTGACCCTGGGCATGAAGCTGGCCGGGGTGCTGGGCGCCATCACTCGTCACCGCCAGCGCCTGGCCGAACTGAGGCCACGGGTGCTGGTGCTGCAATTCGGCGGTGCCTCGGGCAGCCTGGCCGCCCTGGGCGATCAGGCCCTGCCGGTGGCCGAGGCCCTGGCCCGGGAGCTGGGCCTGAGCCTGCCGGAGCAACCCTGGCACACCCAGCGTGATCGCCTGGTCGAAGTCGGCGCCTGGCTCGGCCTGGTGGCCGGCAGCCTGGGCAAGCTGGGCCGCGATCTGTCGCTGCTGATGCAGACCGAAGCCGCCGAGGTCTTCGAACCCTCGGCGCCGGGCAAGGGGGGCTCTTCCACCATGCCGCACAAGCGCAATCCGGTCGGCGCGGCGGTGCTGATCGCCGCCGCCACCCGCGCGCCGGGTCTGGTCAGCACCCTGTTTTCCGCCATGCCCCAGGAGCACGAGCGCAGCCTGGGCCTCTGGCACGCCGAGTGGGAAACCCTGCCGGAGCTGTTCTGCCTGGTCTCCGGCGCCCTGCAACAGGCCCAGGCCATCGTCGCCGACCTGGAAGTGGACGCCGCGCGGATGCAGGCCAATCTGGAACTGACCCACGGCCTGGTGCTGGCCGAGGCGGTCAGCATCGCCCTGGCCGGTCGCCTGGGTCGCGAGGCTGCCCACTACCTGGTGGAGCAGAGCTGCAAGCGCGCCGTCCAGGAGGGGCGTCACCTGCGGCAGGTACTGGGCGATACGCCGGAAGTGACCGCCGAACTCTCCAGTGTCGAACTGGATCGTCTGCTGGACCCTGCCCATTACCAAGGACAGGCCCGCGCCTGGGTGACCCGCGCCCTGGCCGAACACCGCACCCTGCTTGCCCATTCCTAGACCAGAGGACTGCCTGATGCCCAGCGTACGTCTCGCCGATGGCGACCTGAACTACCGGCTGGAGGGCCCCGAGGGCGCCCCCGTGCTGATCCTGTCCAACTCCCTGGGCACCCACCTCGCCATGTGGGATGACCAGGCCGCGGCCTTCAGCGAGCGTTTCCGCCTGCTGCGCTACGACACCCGAGGCCATGGCGCCTCCCTGGTGACCCCCGGTCCCTATCGGATGGACGAGAACGGTCGCGACGTCCTGGCCCTGGCCGATGCCCTGGGCATCGAACAATTCGCCTTCTGCGGCCTGTCCATGGGCGGCTCCATCGGCCAGTGGCTGGGCATCAACGCCCCCGAGCGGGTCACCCGTCTGGTGCTGTGCAACACCGCCGCCAAGATCGGCACCCTCGAGGTGTGGAACACCCGCATCCAGACCGTGGAAGCCGGCGGCGAGCAGGCCATGCGCGACCTGCGCGACGCCTCCATCGGTCGCTGGTTCACCCCTGATTTCGCCAGCGCCGAGCCGGAACGGGTCGACCGCATCGTCGCCATGCTCGCCGGGACCTCGCCCCAGGGCTACGCTGCCAACTGCGCGGCGGTGCGCGATGCCGACTTCCGCGAGGTGCTGGACGCCATCCTGGCACCGACGCTGATCGTCGCCGGCAGCCACGACGCCGTGACCACCCCGGCCGACGGGCGCTTCCTGCAGGCGCGTATTCCCGGCGCCGAGTACGTCGAGTTTCCCGCCGCCCACCTGTCCAACGTGCAGATGGGCGCTGCCTTTACCCAGCGCGTGCTGGCCTTCCTGAGCGCCTGAAGGAGTCGATCTTGGACGAAAGAGAACGTTATGAAGCCGGCATGCAGGTCCGCCGCGCGGTGCTGGGCGACGCCCATGTCGATCGCAGCCTGGAAAAGCTGACCCCCTTCAACGAAGAATTCCAGGAGATGATCACCCGCCACGCCTGGGGCGACATCTGGACCCGCCCGGGCCTGCCGCGGCACACCCGCAGCCTGATCACCATCGCCATGCTGATCGGCATGAACCGCGAAGGCGAACTGCGCCTGCACCTGCGCGCTGCGCGCAGCAACGGGGTGACGCGGGAGGAGATCAAGGAGTTGATCATGCAGAGCGCCATCTACTGCGGCATCCCGGCGGCCAATGCCACCTTCCATTTGGCGGAGGCGGTGTGGGATGAGTTGGGGGTGGAGTCGTTGGAGGGGTGAGTTTTCCCCCTTGGGCCCCTTGGATGACGCCCGCCGGGTTGGATTTGGTGGGCGTTGTTGGTTTTGGGAACGTAGGTTGGCGCTGAGCGTTAGCGAAGCCCGACATCACGAGGTTAGCCCTCGATACCTGGCTTTGCCTGCTGGTGCCCTAGCTGCTTATTGAGGTCTAGAGGGGGTCCTTGTTTCGCCCCCTCGGGCGAGTCACTTTTGCCAATCGCGGCAAAAGTAACCAAAACGCTTGCCCCACGTTTCGGCCCTGCGCTGCGCTCCGGGTCCCCTCGTTCCGGCGCCGCTCCGGGGGCACGGCACGAAGGGGCATCCTGCCCCTCGCGCCTTGCTCGGCGTCCTGCCTCGCATCCCCCTGCGCGACACCTGCACTCGGCCTCACTGACGGGGCGGGGCGCAAGCCTGATAGTTCGGTGTTCACAGGGTTTGTAGCGTGGAAAACCGCGCAGTGTTTTCTACTGGTGAGTTCAACCAACACTTTCAGGCTAGCGAATCGCCCCGTTCAAGAGGGCGAACGCCAGTGTCGTGGAGTGGGTCGAGCCGCATGGATGCGGCGAGAGGTCCAGTGGGCCATGGACGGCCCATCTGGACCGACCCCGGAACGGCGCTGGCGTGAGCGAAACGTAGCGTAGCGAAGTAACAGCCGTAGGCTGGCCCGAAGGGCGAGCGACGCGAGTCACCCGGAGCGCAGCGGAGGGCCGGATGGTCGGGGCAAGCGGTTTTGGTTACTTTTTTCGCGACTGAAAAAAGTGAGTCGCCCGGGTGGGCGAAACAATAACCTTCAAAGCACTCGATAACCAGCTGAGGCAGCTCCGCTTTGTTGGGCTTCGCTACGCTTAGCGCCAACCTACGTCTGCCGTACCTATGGTGAGCGCTCAATGTTGGGCTTCGCTGACGCTCAACCCAACCTACGAACGCCAGAAGCCGAAAGCCGCCCCCAGCCCAGGCCGGGGGCTACACGCCTCTTACTTGGCCATCACCCGCGTAATCCGATCCCCTTCGGCATCATCCTGCCCCTTGGCCTTGTTGACCGCGTAGACCACACCCTTGCTGTCCACCACCGCATGGTTGGGGTAGGTGCCCAACTCCAGGTTGGCCTTGATGTTGCCGTCCGGATCGACCACGGTCAGGGTGCCGGCGCCGCGGTTGGTCACGTAGGCCAGGCGCTTGACCGGGTCGAAGGCCACGTTCAGCGCTCCGGCGCCGGTAGTGACGTTGTGCAGGGTCTTGCCGGTCTTGGCGTCGACGATCAGCAGGTTGTCGCTGCCCTGGGCAGCGATGAACAGGCGGTCGGTCTGGGGATCGTGGGCCACGCCCATGGGGGTCTTGGCGCCCTGGAGCGGAAAGACCTTCTCGACGGTCTCGGTCTTGGCGTCGATCACCGCGGCTTCGTTGGTCTTCATGCTGACGGCGTAGAGCTTGTGCACCGCCGGGTCCAGGTACAGGCCGACCACGGCGAACCGCTCGCCGCGCACGCCCGACTCGATGGAGATGCGCTTGCGCAGGGCCGGCGCCTTGGCGTCGAAGCTGATGATATCCGGCGTGATGGCCGCCGAGGCGAAGGCGCGGTCGAGTTTCTCGTCGACCACCACGGTGTGGGCATGGGAGACGATGCCGGGTTCGAATTGCTTGACCAGGCCCAGGTCGCTCTGGCGATAGACCGCCACGGTGTTCTGCCGGGTGTTGGTGGTCCAGACGTTACCGTTGCGGTCGTCCACGGCCACGCCGTAGACGGCGTAGACACCGGAGTCCTCGCCCTGGGCGGCGGCCGGGGTGATCTGCCGCTCGATGGACAGGTCCTTGGGGTCGAGCTTGAGCAGTTGCGAGACCTTGACCGGTGAGCGGCCCACGGCCGAGGTGACGAAGAGGGCGCCGGACTTGCCGCTGATGTCCACCTGATACAGCCCGGGGACCAGCTTGACGGAGGTGAGGCTGTAGCCGTCGGCGCCACTCAGGGGGACCACCGGCGAGACCTTGAGCGGAAAGACCGCAGCGCCCGAGGGCTGGGCGGTGCTGATGACGATGGGGTGCTGGCCGGGGGCGGCGTCTTCGGGAATGCGGACGGTCGCCTTGAAGTTGCCCTGGGCGTCGGCCACGTAGGCGGCATCGGGGTTGAGCGCCACGCCGCCGCGGGACAGGGTGATCTGCTGACCAGGAGTGAAGCCGCGGCCGTCCAGATTGACCTCGCTGCCCGCCAGGATGGCGGTGCCGGCAACGGGGCTGGCCTTGATCTCGCCGTGGTAGTCCGGATCGGGGGCTTCGAAGCTGGAGCGCGCCTGGGCGGCTTGCCCACCCAGCGCCAGCAGGGCGGCCAACAAGGTAACGGAAAAGACGCGCCGGCCCTTGGCCGAAGACGCTGGAGCGATGTTCATCAGGGATTCCTTGTAGCGGCGATCAAGATACCCGCGCCAGAGCGCCGGGCGGCAGAGGCCCTCCTGGGCTAGGCCATGCTAAAGCGAAAGCGAAATACTTGCATTTAGATTTGCAAGGTTTAGGCGTGCTCGGCATCCGGGGTATCGAGGGTGCGCTGCATCAGGCAGGCGCCGGCACCATAACCGGCCAGCTTGGCCTTGAGCGCGGCGTCGGCGGGAACCGGGTGATAGTGGTGGCGCTGCCAGTAGCCGATGGCCCCGGACAGCGACACCAGACGGCCCTGGCGCAGGCGGGCACGCCGGGCCTGGCCCTTGGCGTGGCGATAGAGGCGACCGGCCACGCCCTGGCCCTGGGCCTCGGGATGCACCGCGCAGTCGTGCAGGAACCAGGTGGAAGCCTCGCTAGGCAGTTGCTCCAGGCGGGCCCCCAGCACCGGCGGCAGGCCGTCGTCCCAGGGATAGGCAATCAGATAGCCGCGCAGGCGATCCTCGGCATCGGTCGCCGCCCAGCAGTGCTCCGGGGCGAGCTCCAGGCGGTTGACGTAGAAGGCGCGGTCTTCGAGCAGGTCGGCGGGGTAGGTGGCCGCCTGGATATCGAGAACGGCAGGGATATCGGCAGGGCGCAGCGGGCGTATCGAGGGCATGACGACGAGGCGAAAAGGTCCGGCCGGGCAGTATGGTCACTGCCCGGCCGGGAGGCAAATGCCTCGGAGCCGTGGGTGGTGAGTCCCCTCGGCAAGCCTGCGCCCTGGTCGTGGGGGACTGGATTCCGCCGGCGACCTTGGCGTGCCTGGCGACGCCTCTGGCTTCAAGCCTTGGCGATCAGTCGCGAATTGCGCTCGTTGCGGAATTGCAGGTCCTCGATCCGCTGGGTCGCGGTCTCGGCTTCCTGGCGGGCGGCGAGGATGAGGTCATGGTGCGGAGACTTGGCGCAGACCGGATCGGCATTGCGCGCATCGCCGGTGAGCATGAAGGCCTGGCAGCGGCAGCCACCGTAGTCCTTTTCCTTCTCGTCGCAGGAGCGGCAGGGCTCGGGCATCCAGTCGTAGCCGCGGTAGACGTTGAAGCCGAAGGAGTCGTACCAGATATGCCTGAGGTCATTCTCCTTCACGGTCGGGAAGGCGATGGGCATCTGCCGGGCGCCGTGGCAGGGCAGGGCGGTGCCGTCCGGCGTAATGGTCAGGAACAGCTTGCCCCAGCCATCCATGCAGGCCTTGGGGCGCTCTTCGTAGTAGTCCGGGGTGACGAAGATCAGCTTGCAGGGATGGTTCTCGGCCTTGAGGCGCGCACGGTAGTCGTTGGTGATGCGTTCGGCGCGCTCCAGCTGGGCCTTGGTCGGCAGGAGACCGGCGCGATTGCGCTCGGCCCAGCCATAGAACTGGCAGGTGGCGAGTTCGACGAAGTCGGCTTCCAGAGCCAGGCAGAGGTCGATGATCTGGTCGATGCGATCGATGTTGTGCCTGTGGGTGACGAAGTTGAGCACCATCGGGTAGCCATGGGCCTTGACCGCCTTGGCCATGGCCAGCTTCTGGGCGAAGGCCTTCTTCGAGCCGGCCAGCAGGTTGTTCACCTGTTCGTCGCTGGCCTGGAAGCTGATCTGGATATGGTCCAGGCCGGCCTCCTTGAATTCGGCGATGCGCGCCTCGGTGAGGCCGATGCCGGAGGTGATGAGGTTGGTGTAGTAGCCCAGCCGACGCGCCTCGCGGATCAGCTCGGCGAGGTCCTGGCGCACCAGGGGTTCGCCCCCGGAGAAGCCGATCTGGGCGGCGCCCATCTCCCGTGCCTCGGCCATCACCTTGAACCACTGTTCGGTGGTCAGCTCGCGGCCCTGGGCGGCAAAGTCCAGAGGGTTGGAGCAATAGGGGCACTGCAGTGGGCAGCGATAGGTGACCTCGGCCAGCAGCCACAACGGCAGGCCGACATTCGGCTTGGCTATGACCGGCGGCTGCGGGAGTTGCATGGGCACTCCAGGCAGCGACGTATCAGCCGAGCAGGAGCCAGTGCTCTGCACGGGCGACCTCCATGAATTGCTCGACGTCCGCACCCAGTTCGGGCACGCCGGGGAAGCGTTCGTCGAGGGCGGCGATGATGGCGGCGACGTCACGCTGGCCGTCGATCAGCCCGCCGATGGCGGCGGCGCTGTCGTTGAGCTTGATCATGCCCTCGGGATAGAGCAGCACATGGGCGTCCTGCGCCGGCTCGAACTGGAAGCGGTAGCCGGGACGCCAGCGCGGCACCTGGGTGCGGTCGAAGCTCATAGGTCGATTCCTCGGTGCCAGCGGCGCTCGCTGGTGACGCTGTGGTAGGGCGGGCGGTGCAGTTCGTAGGCCATGCTCATGGCGTCGAGCATGCTCCAGAGGATGTCCAGCTTGAACTGCAGAATCTCCAGCATGCGCTGCTGGGATTCCCAGGTGGTGTAGTGCTGCAGGGTGATCTGCAGGCCGTGTTCGACGTCGCGGCGGGCCTGACCCAGGCGAGTGCGGAAGTATTCGTAGCCGGCCGGATCGATCCAGGGGTAGTGGGTCGGCCAGGCGTCCAGCCGCGACTGGTGGATCTGCGGCGCGAACAGCTCGGTCAGGGAGCTGCTGGCGGCTTCCTGCCAGGAGGCGCGACGGGCGAAGTTGACGTAGGCATCCACCGCGAAGCGTACCCCGGGCAGCACCAGTTCCTGGGAGAGCACCTGCTCGCGGTCCAGGCCGGTGGCCTCGGCCAGGCGCAGCCAGGCCTCGATGCCGCCTTCGCTGCCGGGCTCGCCGTCGTGGTCGAGGATGCGCTGCACCCACTCCCGGCGGATCTCGCGGTCCGGGCAGTTGGCCAGGATGGCGGCGTCCTTGAGCGGTATGTTGACCTGGTAGTAGAAGCGATTGGCCACCCAGCCCTGGATCTGCTCGCGACTAGCGCGACCCTGGTACATGGCCACGTGATAGGGGTGGTGGATATGGTAGAGGTCGCCCTTGGCACGCAGGGCGGCTTCGAATTCGGCGGGGGTGAGGGCATTGGGCATGGCGGTCACAGCTCGATGGAGAGTCCGTCCCAGGCGACTTCCACGCCCTGGCGCTCGACGATGGCGCGCTCGGGGGAGTCTTCGTCCAGGATCGGATTGGTGTTGTTGATGTGGATCAGCACCTTGCGCTGGCGCTCGAAGCCGGCCAGCACCTCCAGCATGCCACCGGGACCGCTCTGCGGCAGGTGGCCCATCTCGGTGCCGGTACGGGTGCCCACGCCGCGACGCTGCATCTCGTCGTCGGTCCAGAGGGTGCCGTCCACCAGCAGGCAATCGGCCTGGCCCATCAGCTCCAGCAGGGCCGCGTCCGGCTGACCGAGGCCCGGGGCATAGAACAGCTTGCCGCCGGTGCGCCGGTCATGGACCAGCAGCCCCAGGTTGTCGCCGGGGTGCGGATCGTGGCGATGGGGCGAATACGGCGGCGCGGCGCTGCGCAGCGGGAAGGGCGTGAATTCCAGGTTCGGGCAGGCCGGGATGGTGAAGCTGCCGCTCAGCGCGATGGGCTGCCAGCTGAGCCCGCCGTTCCAGTGCTGGAGCATGTTGAACAGCGGAAAGCCGGTGGTGAGGTCCTGGTGGACCATGTCGGTGCACCACACCTCATGGGGGCAGCCCTCGCGCAGGCTGAGCAGCCCGGTGGTATGGTCGATCTGGCTGTCCAGCAGGACGATGGCGCGGATACCGGTGTCGCGTAGCGCCCGCGCCGGCTGCAACGGGGCGAAGCTGGCGAGCTGGGCGCGGATGTCGGGCGAGGCGTTGCACAGGATCCAGTTCACCCCGTCGTCGGACAGGGCGATGGAAGACTGGGTGCGGGCCTGGGCCCTGAGGGTGCCCTGGCGGAAACCATCGCAATTGGCGCAGTTGCAATTCCACTGGGGAAAGCCACCGCCGGCGGCGGAGCCGAGAATCTGGATATGCATAGGTCGTCTAGGTAGGGGCAGGCAGGAACCTGAAAAAAGTACGCCCCGGCGAACCGGGGCGTGGGGCGCATCAACGGTTGGCGAAGTACATGGTGACTTCGAAGCCGATGCGCAGGTCAGTGTAGGCAGGCTTGGTCCACATGGGAGGTCTCCTCTTTGACTGCGAAAGCCGGATGGATCCGGTTGCCAAGTTTAACAAATGTTACCTAGCTAAGGGTTTTTGCCGCGACGAATCGACGACGGTTCGGCCGACATAACTGTCTTACCGATCCTGCAACAGATTGACCGCCAGCAACGGCCGACGCTCCCGGAAAAATGTTGAAAGCTATGACATCCAGCCGGATGGTGGCTCGGCATTGCTCAAGACGAAGCGCGGGGCGTCGGCCCTCGTGAGCTGATGCCAGGCCTGGCGCAGGGCCTGATCATCCAGCCTGGCCAGAGCCTCTCCCAGGGATCCAAGGTCCAGGGCGCCGCTGCGCTGGAAGCCCCACCAGAGCCGTTCGGCCAGGGCCGTACGCTGGGGGGTGGTGGGGCTGAAGTCGCGTACCAGCTGGCGAATGCTTTCCGTCAGCGTCGCGATATCGGTCCAGACAGCCAGCCCGCTGTCGGTCAGGCAGGCCTCGATCTCCATGAGGATGTCGGCCGCCCCGGCATGGGGTGACTGCACTCCGATCAGCAGACCGCCGTGATCGCCCAACTGGCGATAGGCGGAAAACACCGCATAGCCCAGTTGCCGTTCGCTGCGTAGCCGGCGGAACAGCGGCCCCTGCAGACGCGCCGCCAGCAGCCGCCAGGCAGCCTCGGTGGCGGGCTGGGCATCGGGTTGCGGACAGAACAGCAGCACTGCCTGTTGGGCATCGGCGCTGGGTTCGGGGTGCCAGTGACGACCACGCAAGACCGGCCGCGCGCCAAGCGCAGCGGCCTGCAACAGGGAGGGCGGCGCGATCCGGGCCAGGCCCGCCTGGGCGGTCGCGGGCAGGCCGCAGGCCAGCGCCTGCCACTGTGGCCCCTCGTCGCTCTTTGTTTGAGGGGTAAGGGCGGGCAAGCGCTCGGGCAGCACCTTGAGCAGCTGGCGGATCAGCATGGGTTCGGAGGGTGCCAGAGAGGGCGACCTGGGGCTGTCCAGTTCGCCTTTCAGGTGTTCGAGCGCCTGCTCCAGCGCTGCCGGCAGCGCCGTGGCCCAGCCTTGCAGGCGTAGCTCCCAGGGGGCCCCTGGCGGACTCCAGCGCAGTGTGACCCCAGCCTCGGCGGCCAGACGCGGCAAGGCGCCCAGGGCGCTGGCCGCGGGCGCGACCGGCGGTTGTCCCGGCCACTGCCAGCGCAGGAACAGCAGGCCTTCGCGCTGCTGGGGGGCGAGGGCCTGGCTGATCGGCCAGGATTGCGTCGCGGAAGGGCGCGCCACCGGTGGATCGGCAAGTAGCGGATTGGGTGGTGGCAGCTCGAAGGGGGCTGCGACGGGTTCAGTCGCACCTGGCTGGTCGGGCAGGCCGGTGGCGAAACCGCTGAGATGCCCTGGCACCAGTTGGGCGAGCAGCCGGGGCCAAGCGGCCTGGGCCGCAGGTGAGAGCGTGGCGTGTGGCCAGGACTCGCCGTCGCGATCCAGCCAGAGGCGTTCACCCAGGCGCCGCACCAGTGCCAGGGCAGGCAGGGTGGACCACTGGCGCTGGATGCGGTCGGCATGGTCCTGCTCCAGGTTGGCGAGGGGCACCTGGCGCACGGCGTCCAGCCAGCCGAACAAGGCAGCGCTCAGGCAGGCTGGGTCGGCCTTGGGGCCAGGCGTGATATCCAGCCGAAGCAGTCCCTGTCGTGCCTGGCGATAAGGCCAGGCGAGGCCCAGGCGCTCGGCCAGCCCTGCCTGACGCAGGCGTGTCGGCAGGCCACCGGGATGGTCGCCGAGCAGCAGGGTTTCCAGCAGCTCCGTTGCCTCCCAGCCGCCGGGCGGCAGGTCGTCGAAGGCGAATTGCAGGGCCAGCGCCGGGGGTGCGGCAGCCGCTGTCTGCCAGTGTTCGCCCCTGGCCGCGAGCGGTGGGGGTACTGGGCTCCTGGGCGCAGGGCCGGAGGGCAGCAGGGCGCCGTGTTCGCGAGCCAGCTCTGCCAGTTCGGCCAGCGGTTGCGGCCCGGCCAGCAGCAGCAGGGCGTTTTCCCCACGGTACTGCTGGCGCTGGAAATCGCGCAGCGCCGTCTGGAAGGCGGGGTTCTGCAGCGGCAGGCTGTAGCGGTTGCCGGCGTGGAAGCCGGCGGCTGGATGGTCCGCGGGCAATCCGGCCGCCAGGGCCAGGTCGCGGCGAGTATCGGCGCTGCGTGCCCAGGCGATGAATTCGGCGTGCAGCACCTCACGTTCGCGACGCTGGGCGCCCGGCTCCAGCAGGGGAGCGGCGAGCATGTCCAGCAGGCGGGCCAGGGCGGCGGCCAGGTGCTCGGGCGCCAGGGCGAAGAAGAAGTCGGTGGTGGTCTCGCGGGTGCTGGCGTTGAGTTCGCCGCCCAGACGCTGCACCAGCGGCATCAGGCCGTCCGGCGCCGGATAGCGATGGCTGCCGAGAAAGAACAGATGTTCGAGAAAGTGCGCCAGCCCCGGATAGGCCCGCGGTGCCTGGTGACTGCCCGCGCCGATGCGCACCAGGGCGGCGGCCTGGGGCAGCTCGGGGTCATGGAGCAGGGCGACGGCCAGGCCATTGACCAGGCGCAGGCGGCGGTGTTGGGGCAGGGAACTGGGCATGGGGGTAGCTTAACCGAGTCCAAGGCAAGGTGATGGAGCGGGCGTGCCCTCACCCCAGCCCTCTCCCACGGGGAGAGGGGGAAAAGCGAGAGCTGTGCTTGGGTTTGCCCCCATCCCCGACGCTCTCCTGAGGGAAAGGTTCAAGTCGCGGTCCTGCCATCGTAGCGTGGAAAACGGCGCAGCCTTTTCCACTAGGGTCCTACGGCTCTGGGTGCCAGGCGGCTCTCACCCCCACACTCTCCCAGAGTGGAAAAGAGCCCTGGCAGGAGCCCTTTTCATGAAGAGAAAAGTCCAGGCGAAAAAAATCCCGGCCAGGCCGGGATTTTGGGGTGGGGCGAGGGGGTTTCTAACAGGATGTCGGGATGCTCGAAGCATCCCCCGCCCCGACCCTCTCCCGAAGGAGAGGGGAGCTCAGGCGCAGGCGCCGTTACTTCTTCTCGGGCAGGGCGAAGGCCATCACGTAGTCGCCCTGCTTGGTGCCCAGCGAGCCATGGCCGCCAGCGTAGACCAGCACGTACTGGCGACCGTCCTTGCCGGTGTAGGTCATGGGGGTGGTCTGGCCACCGGCCGGCAGGCGGCCTTTCCACAGTTCCTTGCCGTTCTTCACGTCATAGGCGCGCAGGTACTGGTCCAGGGTGCCGCTCAGGAAGGCCACGCCACCGGCGGTGGTGACGGTGCCGCCCAGGCTGGGCACGCCCATGGGCAGGGGCAGTGGAACCGGCGAGTTGTCGCGCACGGTGCCGTTCTTGTGCTTGTAGACCAGCTTGCCAGTGGTCAGGTCGAGACCGGCCACATAGCCCCAGGCAGGTGCCTGGCAGGGCAGGCCCAGGGGCGACAGGAAGGCCGACAGGATCACGCCGTAGGGCGCGCCCTTGTTGGGCTGGATGCCCTCGGTCTCGCTCTTGCGCGCCGGCTGGTTGGCGATCTCTTCACGGGGTACCAGCTTGGAAGTGAAGGCCATGTAGCTGGGGTTCAGGAAGGCGATCTGGCGGACCGGATCGACCGAGATACCGCCCCAGTCGAACACGCCGAAGTTACCCGGGTAGACGATCGAACCCTGGGTGGACGGCGGGGTGTAGATACCCTCGTAGCGGTGCTCGCGGAAGGCGATACGGCACAGCGCCTGGTCGAAGGGCGTACCGCCCCACATGTCGCTTTCCTTGAGGGTCGGCGCCGCCAGGTTGATCGAGGAGACCGGCTGGGTCGGCGAGGTGTGGTCGCCTTCCACCGCGCCCTGGGGCACCTGGGTTTCCTTGATCGGGTAGATGGGCTGACCATTGGTGCGGTCCAGCACATAGATGCTGCCCTGCTTGGTCGAGGCCATCAGCGCGGGTTTCACACCGCCGTCGGTCTTGATGTCCACCAGGGTCGGCTGACCACCCACGTCCATGTCCCAGAGGTCATGGTGGGTGAACTGGTAGTTCCAGCGTACCTTGCCGGTGGCGATGTCGAGGGCGACCACGCCAGCGCTGTACTTCTCGGACGCCGGGGTACGGTTACCGCCCCACTGGTCGGGCATCTGGTTGCCCATGGGCAGATAGACCATGCCGACCTTCTCGTCGACGGCCATCATCGACCACATGTTGGGCGAGTTGCGGGTATAGATGCCGTCGGCGGCGATGGGCGCGGTGGCGTCCGGATTGCCGCTGTCCCAGTTCCATACCAGCTTGCCGCTGTGCACGTCGTAGGCGCGGATCACGCCGGAAGGCTCGTCGGTGGAGACGTTGTCGGTGACGTGGCCACCGATGATCACCAGGTTGCGGGTCACGGCCGGCGGCGAGGTGGAGTAGTAGCCACCGGGCGTGAAGCTGCCCATGTTGGCGGTCAGGTCGACCTGGCCGTTGTCGCCGAAGTCGCTGCACACCTTGCCGGTGTCGGCGTTGAGGGCGATCAGGCGGGTGTCGGCGGTGGGCAGGAACAGGCGACGCGGGCAGCTGCTGGCAGCCGGAGTGCTCTGCTCGTCGACCGGGACGGCACTGCCGGCGGCCGGGCTCTGGCCCGCGGTGGTGGTGCCGGCGTAGGTGGCGTCGTCATGGTAGGCCACGCCACGGCAGGTCATGTGCGCCCAGCCCTTGAAGCTGTCGGCGTGCTGGGTGCTCAGCTTGGGATCGAAGCGCCAGATTTCCTTGCCGCTATCGGGGTCCACGGCGATCACCTGGCTGTGCGGCGTGCAGACATAGAGCATGCCGTTGACCTTGAGCGGGGTGTTTTCCGCGGTGGTCTCCTGGGGATCGTTCGGGCCGGGGATGTCGCCGGTACGGAAGGTCCAGACGGGCTCCAGATTCTTCACGTTGTTGACGTCGATCTGCTTGAGCGGCGAGTAGCGATCGCCGAAGGCGGTGCGGCCATAGGACGGCCAGTCGCCATCGGCGGCGGTCGGGGCGGCGCTTTCGACGCCCGCGGTGTCGCGGCCCAGGTCACCGTCCAGACGGTTGTAGTTGACGAACTGGGCGACCAGGGCGACGACCGCCGCGATCACCAGCGAGCCGACCAGCGGCAGGCCGCCGCTACGGCTGTCCAGCGGCCGGCGGAACGCCGGGATCAGCAGGACCAGGCCGAGGACGAACCAGAGTGCCAGGCGCGGCACCAGTTGCCACCAGTCGAACTGGACTTCCAGTACGGCCCAGGCGGTGGACACCACCAGGAAGAAGGCATAGACCCAGACCCCGCTGGCCCGCCGAATGCACAGCAGGTAACCACTCAGGGCGAGCAGCACGCCGCCGCCGAGGTAGTAGAGGGAGCCCCCGAGGGTGGCCAGTTTGATGCCCAGCCCCAAGAGGGCCAGGCCCAGGAGGATGAACAGGATGCCGAGTAACCTGGCGGGCAGGCCTCCCGGTCTCGCGTTGGAAGTGACAGTCATGGCAGCGCTCGCAATGCAATCGTGAAAAAAGACTTCGACTCGATCGACGACATCGCAAATCGGAACCGCATGCGGATCTGTCGTCTGCTACGTCTGAACCTGTTGTGTGTCTTATTGTTCCACCCCTTCGCCGGCTTCCCTGGCAGGAAGCTAGAGCGGTCGCGCGTAGGCGAAGCGAGGGATGGTTGAGAGGCGTCGTCTGAATCGGGCGGGTAGATAGTAAGCTAAGCATTGACTGATGTCACTTCGCGATGACAGAAGGACGGGGCCGATCTGGCACCGTGCCTGCTACCATCGCGGGCCTTTTTCTGATGTTGTCCGCCATGTCCGACGTGCTTGCCCTGGTTCAGGCGACCTTCGACGTTACCGCCCCGGTCTTCGCCCTGGTGCTGCTCGGCTGTGTGCTCAAGCGGCTGAACTGGATCGATACCGCCTTCATCAACACTTCGTCCGCCCTGGTGTTTCGCGCCACCATGCCGACCCTGCTGTTTCTCGGCATCCTCAAGGCCGACCTCGGCGAAGCCCTGCAACCGCTGCTGCTGGGCTACTTCGCCCTGGCCACGGTGGTGAGCTTTCTCGCTGCCTGGGGCTGGGCGATCTGGCGCTGCCCCCATGCCGATCGCGGGGTCTATGTGCAAGGCGCCTTCCGCGGCAACTGCGGCATTGTCGGCCTGGCCCTGGCGGCCACCCAGTACGGCGACTACGGTCTGTCGGTGGGCGGGATCATGGCCGGCATGGTCATCCTCTTCTACAACGTGCTTTCGACCATCGTGCTGGCGCTCTACAGTCCGCACCTGGAAGCCAACTGGCACACCCTGCTGCGCAGCATCCTCGGCAACCCACTGATCATCGGCATCCTGGTGGCGATTCCCTTCGCCTATTTCCAGTGGCAGCTGCCACGCTGGCTGGACACCTCGGCGCGCTACTTCGCGGGTCTCACCCTGCCGCTGGCACTGATGTGCATCGGCGCCACCCTGTCGCTCGCCTCCTTGCGCGAGAGCAGCAGCCTGGCGATAGGCGCGAGCCTATGGAAGATCGTCTGGATCCCGCTGCTGGGCGTGCTGGGCGCCCTGGCGCTGGGGATTCAGGGGCCGGCGCTGGGCATCCTCTTCCTCTACCTGGGCTGCCCCACGGCCGCGTCGAGCTTCGTCATGGCCCGCGCCGCTGGCAGCAATTCCCAGCTGGCAGCGACCATCGTGGTGCTCAGCACCTTGGGCGGGATGCTGACCACCAATCTGGGCCTGCTGCTACTGAAAGGATTCAGCTTGCTATAGGGCAGCGTCCACCAAACATCGGCGTTGTGAAAGCGTCCATCGGTTGTCCGCAGCAGAAAGTGAGATTAGGCGGGATAGTGCGGCGTCGACCGTCTCAGGTCCGCTTACCCTCTCGATTGTTATCGCAATTATTATTTGCGAGGGAGGGGCGTCCACTATCCAAGCCTTTCGCGTGGTGCCTATGAAACGCTCACTCCAATTCAGCCACAAGATCCTGCTGGCGGCTGCCCTCGTGGTGACCGTCGCCCTGGCCGGTTTCGCCAGTTTCAACGCCTATCTGCAGCGCCAGGCCATCACCCAGAGCCTGGAGGCTTCACTGGGCGAGATCGGCCGCATCACCGCCGGCAATATCGCCTACTGGCTGGATGCGCGGGTCAAGCTCATCGACAGCCAGGCCCAGGCGCTCAGCCGTGACAGCAGCCCAGCCAACGTGGTGGGTCTGCTGGAGCAGAAGCTCTACACGAGCAACTTCGATTCCACCTACCTGGGTGAAGTCGACGGCACCTTTACTGACCGCCCCCATACACCCATGGAGGCCGGTTACGACGCCCGCCAGCGCGACTGGTACAAGGCCGCGGTCAGCGCCGGGCGGCCCATCCTCACCGAGCCCTATCTCACCGCACCGCCGCAGAGCTTCCTGTGCATCACCATCGCGGCGCCGGTCCTGCAGAACGGCAAGCTGATCGGCGTGGTGGCCGGGGACCTGGTGATGGACAGCCTGATGAAGATGATCACCTCGCTGGACGCCGGTGGCCTGGGCGAAGCCTTCCTGGTCGACGGCGATGGCAAGATCCTGGTCAGCAGCCACGCCGACCAGGTGCTGAAATCGCTCAAGGACGTCTTCCCGGACCAGACGCCGTCGCTGGCGCCTGGTTTTCACAACGTCGTCCAAAATGGCGGCGAGCGGCTGGTGAGCTTTACCCCGATCGAGGGGCTGCCCTCGGTGAAGTGGTACCTGGCGCTGTCCATCGACCAGACCAAGGCCTATGCCCCGGTCACCCAGGCGCGCAACCTGGCCATCGTCGCCACCCTGGTGGCGGTGATCGCCATCATCCTGCTGCTGGGCCTCTTGATCCGCGTCCTGCTGCGCCCGCTGCATGACCTGACTCGCGCCATGGACGACATCGCCGAAGGCGAGGGCGATCTGACCCGCCGGTTGCCGGTGCAGTCCCGCGACGAATTCGGCGCCCTGGCATCGGCCTTCAACCACTTCGTGGCACGGATCCATACCTCGATCCGCGACGTGGCCCAGAGCACCGGCGAGCTCAACCAGGGCACCCGGCGTGTGCTGGAAGCCTCGCAATCCTCCATGCAGCAGTCGGATGTCCAGGCCCAGCGCACCACCAGCGTGGCCGCGGCGATCAACGAGCTGGGCGCTGCCGCCCAGGAGATCGCGCGCAACGCTGCCCATGCCTCCGGCGAGGCCAGTACCGCTCGCGCCCAGGGTGAAGAGGGCCGCGAGGTGCTGGACGAAGCCCTGCATGCGATGCAGGCACTGTCGACCAAGATCGGCACCAGTTGCGAGCATATCGAAGCCCTCAACGGCAAGACCGCCAACATTGGCCAGATCCTCGAAGTCATCCGCGGCATCTCCGAACAGACCAACCTGCTGGCGCTCAATGCCGCCATCGAGGCGGCCCGGGCCGGCGAGGCTGGTCGTGGCTTTGCCGTGGTGGCCGACGAGGTGCGTTCCCTGGCCAGCCGTACCCAGAGTTCGGCGCAGCAGATCCAGCAGATGATCGAGGAACTGCAAACCGGCTCGCGCGATGCCGTGGCCCTGATGCAGGAAAGCCAGCGGCAGAGCGCCCATAGCATGCAGGTGGCCAAGAGCGCCGGCGAACGCCTGGGCAGCGTGACCGAGCGCATCGGCGAGATCGATGGCCAGAACCAATCTGTGGCCACTGCGACCGAGGAGCAGACCTCGGTGGTGGAGACCCTGAACATGGACATCAGCGAGATCAACCTGCTGAACCAGCAGGGCGTCGACAACCTCCAGGCCACCCTGGCGGCCTGCACCGCCCTGGAAGCCGAAGCCGGTCGCCTGCAGCGCCTGGTGGGTGGCTTCCGGATCTAGCTCGGGCAGGCTGAAAAGAGGGTGCCGCTCCGCTCAAGTCGTAACGTACGTGCCCGATAACGAGGGACCGCCATGCCCTGAATCCGGCCTGGCTCCTCTCGCTACGGACGCAGACCTGTATGAAGCGACACCTGAAATTCAGCCACAAGATCCTGCTGGTCGCGGCACTGGTGATCACCACCGCGCTGGCTGCCTCGGCCGGCTTCAATGCCTACTTGCAACGTCAGGCCATCGACCAGAGCCTGAGCGCCAACCTCGCGGAAACTGGCCGGGTCACGGCTGGCAACATTGCCTATTGGCTGGATACACGGGTAAAGCTCATCGAAGGCGAGGCCCAGACCCTGGCACGCGACCACTCGCCCGAGGGGCTGGTGGGCCTGCTGGATCAGAAGATCTATACCGGCAACTTCGACTCCACCTACTTAGGCGAAGTCGACGGCACCTACACCACCCGACCGCTGCGCAACCTGCCAGCCGGCTATGATCCGCGCAAGCGGCCCTGGTACGCGGCCGCCACCGCCGCCGGCACCACGGTGCTGACTCCGCCCTATATCTTCGCTTCCTCCGGACAGCTGGGCGTGACCATCGCCACCCCGCTGCAGCGTGACGGCCAGTTGGCCGGCGTGGTGGCCGGCGACCTCAACCTCTCAGCCCTGGTGGAGATCATCACTTCGCTCAACGTCGGCGGCCTGGGTGAAGCCTTCCTGGTCGACGGCGACGGCAAGATCCTGGTCAGCAGCCATCCCGAGCAGGTGCTCAAGACGCTCAAGGACGTCTTCCCCGCGCAGAACCTGTCGCTGCAGCCCGGCCTGCAGGCCATCGCCCAGAACGGCAACGAGCGCCTGGTGAGTTTCACCCCGGTCAACGGTTTGCCCTCGGTGAAGTGGTACCTGGGTCTGTCCATTGACCAGGCCAAGGCCTATGCCCCGGTCACCCAGGCGCGCAACCTGGCCATCGTCGCCACCCTGGTGGCGGTGATCGCCATCATCCTGTTGCTGGGCCTGCTGATCCGCGTGCTCTTGCGCCCGCTGCACGACCTGACCCGCGCCATGGACGACATCGCCGAAGGCGAGGGCGATCTGACTCGTCGCCTGCCGGTACAGGCTCGCGACGAATTCGGCGCCCTGGCCGAGGCCTTCAACAAGTTCGTGGCGCGGATTCATACCTCGATCCGCGACGTGGCCCAGACCACCGGCGAGTTGAACCAAAGCACGCGGCGGGTGCTGGAGTCTTCGCAATCCTCCATGCAGCAGTCGGACCTGCAGGCACAGCGCACCACCAGCGTGGCGGCGGCGATCAATGAACTGGGCGCCGCCGCCCAGGAGATCGCCCGCAATGCCGCCCATGCCTCGGGCGAGGCCAGTACCGCTCGCGCCCAGGGCGAGGAGGGCCGCGAGGTGCTCGACGAAGCCCTGCATGCGATGCAGGCACTGTCGACCAAGATCGGCACCAGTTGCGAACATATCGAAGCCCTCAACGGCAAGACCGCCAATATCGGCCAGATTCTCGAAGTCATCCGCGGCATCTCCGAGCAGACCAACCTGCTCGCGCTCAACGCCGCCATCGAGGCGGCCCGGGCCGGTGAGGCCGGTCGTGGCTTCGCCGTGGTGGCCGACGAGGTGCGTTCCCTGGCCAGCCGTACCCAGAGTTCGGCGCAGCAGATCCAGCAGATGATCGAGGAGCTGCAAACCGGCTCGCGCGATGCCGTGGCCCTGATGCAGGAAAGCCAGCGACAGAGCGCCCATAGCATGCAGGTGGCCAAGAGCGCCGGCGAACGCCTGGGCAGCGTGACCGAGCGCATCGGCGAGATCGACGGCCAAAACCAGTCGGTGGCCACCGCGACCGAGGAGCAGACCTCGGTGGTGGAGACCCTGAACATGGACATCAGCGAGATCAACTTGCTGAACCAGCAGGGCGTCGACAACCTCCAGGCTACCCTGGCGGCCTGCACCGCGCTGGAAGCCGAAGCCGGTCGCCTGCAGCGGCTGGTGGGGGGCTTCCGGATCTAGCTCAGCCTTGCCGCGCCTCCCCGAATCGGGGCGACGCGGCGGCAGCCTCCTCAGGCCACCGAGCTGTGTAGGCCCTGGCGTACCGCGCGACCATCCGCATCGAAGTAGCGGAGGTGCTCAGGGGCGCTGGTCAGCTGCACCTGTTGCCCCCGGTACAGCTCGGCCTTGCCGGCCACCTTGGCCACCAGCGGGTCGCCACCGTTCCCCAGGTCCACGTACACCAGCGTCAATTCGCCGAGTTGCTCGGTCAGGGTGACGGTGCCGGCCAGGATGCCCTGGCCGGCGCTGACCAGCTGCAGGTGTTCTGGCCGCACCCCCAGATGGAGCGCGCCGTGCATGCCGGGCGGCGCGGACAGCGCTTCACTGCCTTGTGCGCCCTGGAGATCCAGCCGGCCCTCGCGAACGGTGGCCGGAAGAATGTTCATGGCTGGCGAGCCGAGGAAGCGCGCGACGAAGAGGTTGTCCGGGTCGTCGTAGAGTTCCAGGGGCGAACCGACCTGTTCGACGCGTCCGCCGTTGAGGACCACGATGCGGTCGGCGAGGGTCATGGCCTCTACCTGATCGTGCGTCACGTAGATCATGGTGGTGGCAGGCATCTGCTCATGCAGCCGGGCGATCTCGATACGCGTCTGCACCCGCAGGGCCGCATCGAGGTTGGACAGGGGTTCGTCGAACAGGAATACCTTGGGATCTCGGGTGATGGCCCGGCCAATGGCCACGCGCTGGCGCTGGCCACCGGACAGTGCCTTGGGCAGCCGCTCCAGATAGGGTGTGAGTTGCAGCGCCTCGGCAGCCCGGCGGACGCGGACGTCGATGTCGGATTTGGGCGTGCCCTTTTCCAGGGTGAGGCCGAAGGCCATGTTCTGGTAGACCGTCATATGCGGATAGAGCGCATAGGACTGAAACACCATGGCGATCCCGCGCTCCTTGGGGGTACGGTCGTTGACCACTTCGCCGTCGATGGAGAAGGTGCCCGCGGTGATGTCTTCCAGACCGGCGATGACCCTCAGCAGGGTCGACTTGCCGCAGCCGGAGGGACCGACGAAAACGATGAAATCCCCCGAGCGGATGTCGAGGTCGATGTGCTTCAGGATCTCGACATTGCCATAGCTTTTCTTGATCCCCTTGAGAGTAAGCGTAGTCATTCGGGCGTCCTCATGGGTGGTCGGTGCCGTACGCGAGGCGGGCGATCAGACCGGAGTGGGGCGGCAGCGACAGTCGCTGCTGATCGAGGCGACCGTGCAGGACCGGGGACGTGAGGTCTTCCTGCAGGCGCTCGACGAGCGTCGGCGTCAGGTCCACTTCCAGCGGCTGGCCACCAGCCAGATTGAAGGCCACCAGCAGGCATTCATCGCCGTGTCGCCGCTCGAAGGCGAGCACCTGTGGATGCAGGTCGAGGAACTGGATCGAGCCCTTGACCAGGGCCGGCAGCGTGCGGCGCCAGGCGAGCAGGGTGCGATAGCAGGCAAGCAGGGAGTCGTCATGCTGCGCCTGGCGCTCCACTGCGAGTGGCAGGTGTTCTGCCGGTACCGGCAGCCAGGGCTTGGCGGTTGCCGTGGTGAAACCGCCATGGGGCAGCGCCTCACTCCACACCATAGGCGTCCGGCAGCCGTCACGGCCCTTGATGGTTGGCCAGTAGCGCTTGCCCCAGGGGTCGACGATGTCGGCGAAGGCGATGTCTGCTTCGGTCTGCCCCAGTTCTTCGCCCTGATACAGGCATACCGAGCCTCTTAGCGTCAGCAGTATCGCCGCCGCCAGTCGCAGGATGGCCGCGCCGTCCGTTCGATCCTTGGCCCAGCGCGAGGCATGGCGTACCACGTCATGATTGGAAAACGCCCAGCAGGCCCAGCCATCGGTGGCCGCTCGCTCGAACTCCTCGATCACCGTACGGATGTCGGCTACCGTGGGCAGGGCGGTATTGAGCAGGTCGAAGGCGTAGCACATGTGCAGCCGATCCCCGCCGCCCGTGTACTCGGCCATCAGCGCCGTGCCATGGATCAGCTCACCCACTTCGCCGACGGCGGTGGCCGCCGGATACTCGTCGAGCAGGGCGCGAAAGCGTCGCAGAAAGTCCAGGTTTTCCGGGCGATTCTTGTCGTAGCAGTGTTCCTGCCAGTTGTAGGGGCGATCACGCGGGGCCAGTCGCTCGTTCTGCAGCTCCGTTGGCAGCGGCGGGTTGTCCCTTAGCTCGGCGTCGTGGAAATAGAAGTTCGCCGTGTCGAGGCGGAAACCGTCGACCCCCCGGTCGAGCCAGAAACGCACCACGTCCAGCACCGCCTGCACCACCTCTTCGTTGTGGAAGTTGAGGTCGGGTTGCTCGATGAGGAAGTTGTGCAGGTAGTACTGGCCACGCCCCGCATCCCACTCCCAGGCCGAGCCACCGAAGTTGGACAGCCAGTTGCTGGGCGGTGAGCCGTCCGGCTTGGCGTCGGCCCAGACATACCAGTCGGCGCGGGCGTTATGGCGATCCCGACGACTCTCGGCGAACCAGGGGTGCTGGTTGGAGGTGTGGGACAGCACCAGGTCGATCATCACCTTCAGGCCCAGGTCATGGGCACGACTCACGAGGGCATCGAAGTCGGCGAGGGTGCCGAACTGCGGATCGACGTCGCGGTAGTCGGCGACGTCATAGCCGAAGTCGGCCATGGGGGAGCGCATGAAGGGTGCGATCCAGATGGCATCGACCCCCAGCTCGGCCACATAAGGCAACCGGCTGGTGATGCCGGCGAGATCGCCGATGCCATCGCCGTTGCTGTCCTGGAAGGAGCGTGGATAGATTTCATAGATCACCGCACCGCGCCACCAGTCGCGATCGATGGACTGCGTCCGAGTATTGGTCATGGCGAGTTACCCCTTTACGCCCCCGGCGGTAAGGCCAGCGACGATTTTGCGTTGGAAGATGAGTACCAGGACGATCAGCGGCAGGGTGACCACTACCGAGGCAGCCATGATGGTGCCCCAGGGGGTTTCCAATTCCGACGCGCCCGACAGCAGGGCGATGGCGACCGGTACGGTGCGGTTGTCGTTGTTGGCGACGAAGGTCAGGGCGAAGAGAAATTCGTTCCAGGCGGCGATGAAGGCGAGTAGCCCGGTGGTCACCAGCGCCGGCCACATCAGAGGCATGAAGATGCGGGTGACGATGGTGAAGGACGAGGCCCCATCGACGATGGCGGCCTCCTCGATTTCCACGGGCAATTCGCGCATGAAGGTGGTCAGCACCCAGACGGTGAAGGGTAGGGTGAAGATCATGTAGGCCAGGATCAGCGACAGCAGGCTGTTGTAGAGGCCCAGGGCGCGAACCATCTCGAACAGGCCGGCGAGGACGGCAATCTGCGGAAACATGGACACGCCGAGGATGGTGATCAAGAGCAGTCCGCGGCCGCGGAAGGGCACCCGTGCCAGGGCATAGGCGGCGGTGATGGCCAGCAGCAGCGAGAGCGCCACCACCGACGCGGCCACGATCACCGAGTTGAGCAGGTTGTGGAGGAAGGTGTCGGTGGCCAGGATGCTGGCGTAGTTGGCGAAGGTGACCGCACGGGGCAGGTAGTCGACGCGGAACAGATCGGTACCCGTCTTCAGGCTGGTCAGGATCGCGTAGTAGAAGGGAAAGACCGAGAAGACGACGATGGCCACCACCAGCAGGTAGAAACCCGTCCTGGTCGTGAGCGCCTTGAGCGTGCGAGCGTTCATTGTTTGGCTCCCAGGTCGAGACGAGCGGTCTTGAGGTAGATCAGGGTGATCAGGGCGACGACCAGGAACAGCAACGTCGAAGCCGCCGAACCCTGGGCGAAGTTGTCGAACTGGAACAGGTTCTCCTGGGCGTAGACGCTCATGGTCTTGGTCTCGGGATTGTTCGGCGTCAGCACGTAGATCAGATCGAAGACGCGCAGGGCGTCCAGGGCGCGGAAGATCACCGCCACCAGGATCGCCGGGCGGATCAGCGGCAAGGTCACGCGGAAAAACACCTTGATCGGGTGCACGCCATCGATCCGGGCGGCTTCGTAGACATCGCCCGGAACCAGTTGCAGACCGGCCAGGATCAGCAGCGCCATGAAGGGCGTGGTCTTCCAGACGTCGACGATGATGACTGCGGTCATGGCGGTATCGGGCGAGGCGGTCCAGGCGATGGGCGCCGCCAGGATGCCGAGCTGGAGCAGCAGGTCGTTCAGGATGCCGAACTGGTCGTTCAGCATCCAGGCCCACAGTTTGGCCGAGACGATGGTGGGAATGGCCCAGGGAATCAGCACCGCGGCACGGACCAGGGCACGCCCGGGAAAGCGGGCGTTGAGCACCAGCGCTACGATCAGGCCGAACAAGGTTTCCAGGCTGACCGAGATCAGGGTGTAGCGCACCGTGTTCCAGACCGCATGCCACCAGACCGGATCCACCAGCACGCCGAAGGCCTCGCCCTCGCCCTCGCCGTAATCCACCCACTCGTAATAGTTGCGCATACCAGCGAAGGTGGCGCCGGCCAGGTCACCCAGGCGGGCGTCGGTAAAGGAGAAGTAGAGGGTCCTGAGCAGCGGCCAGGCGGCCACTCCGGCGAGCACCACCAGCATCGGTAAGATGAACAGCAGCGCGGCGCGTTGTCGTTGGCGAGACAGCCGGGAGCGCGCGCGTACCGGCGTGGCAGCGACCGCGGCAGGCGGCGTGGTAGCGGATTCGATGTGAGTCATGGTCGGGTGTATCCGTGAAGCTTGGCGTGGCCGGGACAGCCACCAAGGGCGAGCGCGCGTGCCTCGTATGAGGTCCGCGCGCTCGTGCACGCCTTACCAGTCGTTGCGCTTCAGGCGCCGCAACTGTTTCTCCAGGGCATCAAGGTTGCTCGCCGCGTCGCCCTGGCCGGCCAGGGTGCGGTTGACCATGGTCCAGAATTGCTGCGAAACCTCGTTGTAGCGCGTCTTGGTCGGTGCCGAGGGCCGCGGCGTGGCGCTCTCGTAGACGTCCTTCCAGCGGGCCACCAGCGGTTGCTGAACGACGATGTCCGGATCCTGATACAGCGCCGGGATCGATGGCAGTCGGGCGTTCAGCAGGGCACGCTGCTTCTGGGCCTCGGCCGATACCAGGTAGCGGACCAGCTCGATGGCCGCCTGCTGATGGCGCGAATACTTGGAAATGGCGAGGTTCCAGCCGCCCAGGCAGGCCGCCGACTGGCCACTGCTGCCGGCTGGCAGCGGGGCGACCTCGAACTTGCCCTTGATGGGGGAGTCGGCGCTGTTGCCCAGCGGATAGGCATAGGGCCAGTTGCGCATGAACACGGCGTTGCCGGTCTGCCAGACACCGCGAGCGTCTTCTTCCTGGTAGCCGAGGACACCGGTGGGGGCGATGGTACCAACCCAGCTGCGCGCGGCGTTGAGGGCTTCGGCGGCCTTGGGGTTGTTGACGGTGATTTCCCCCTGGGGCGAGACGATGTCGCCGCCGCCATTGGAGGCGATCAACTCCAGCCCCACGCAGGTGGTGCCTTCGTAGGCGGCGCCCTGGAACACGAAGCCGTTGAGTTGTGGGTGTCCGGCGGCACGTTCCGCGTCCTGGATCTGCTTGGCGGTGGCCGCGAGTTCCGTCCAGGTGGTGGGCACGGGCTTGCCGTATTTTTCCAGCAGGTCCTTGCGATAGTAGAGCGCCGGCGCATCGGAAAACATGGGCATGGCCACCAGCTTGCCGTTCACCACCTGGGAGGCGATCACCGACGGCGAGTGCTGGCCGACGACATCCTTCATGGCGTCCGTGAGGTCAAGGAAGCTGGTGGCGAGTTGCGGCGCCCAGACCACGTCGGTGCGGTAGACGTCGATGTCCTTGTTGCCGGCCGACAACCAGAGCCGGTACTGACCGAACTGATCGGTTGCCGAGGACGGCATGGTGACGATCCTGACCTTGTGGCCACTGGTCTTCTCGAAGGCATCGAGCTGCAGGCGCAATTCTTCGATGTCCTTGCCGGTCGAGCCAGCAACGATGGACAACTCCTCGGCCTGGACGACACCGCCCAGCAGAACTCCGGTGACGAGCACTCCGGCTAGCCGCTTAAACATGCTGTTCATCTCCTGGCGGATACCCGTCCATGGCCGCCTTTGCTGTCCTGGATGGCGGACGCGCTGGGCGAAACGGATAGCCGGCCTTTCATTGTTGTTGTTGTCTTTCCAGGCGCTGGCGTTGCGTATCGACGACCGGCAGGGGGCTTCGAATGCCATCGAAGAAACCTGTCTACCGCCCCCGTGAACGCACCAGATCAACTGGAGAAGTCGATGAAAACCCTATTCAAAGCGCTTTGAAAGCGCTTCGAGGAGACTGCGCTACTTTGCGGGGGGTGTCAATCGCCGTATTATCCGGCGGCCTCCGATGAGCTTTTTCTTCGTGCGGATTCACCTAGCCGCCAGGTACTGAATAACAAGATGATCAATAGCCTGAAGGATCTCGCTGCCCATCTGGGCCTATCCCCAACCACCGTGAGCCGGGCGCTGAACGGCTATCCGGAGGTGGGTGCCAAGACCCGGCAGCGGGTGCTGGAGGCGGCACAACGTCTCAACTACCAGCCGAATCCGACCGCCCTGCGCCTGGCGACCGGGCGGGCCAACGCCCTGGGTATCCTCCTGTCGATCCACGACAACGCGCTGGAAAATCCCATCGTCACCGACCTGCTGACGGGTATCAGCGAAACGGCCGCCGAATGTGGCCTGGCCATTCATCTGCTGCCCACGCTCAAGGGGCAGGAGCGTGCCGTCTGCGAACGGGTCATCGGCTCGGGCGCGGTTGACGCCCTGGTGTTGCTGTCGCCGGTCTTCGACGATCCAGCGACCGCCGACCTCGCCGAGATCGCCTTTCCGGTGGTTGCCCACGGCCGCCCCATCTTCGGCCAGGATGTCGCCTCGCTCAGCGTCGACAACTTCGGTGCTTTCGCCAAGGGCACCGCGCACCTGACGGGGTTTGGTCACCGGCGCATCGGTCTGCTCAACGGCGAGGAACACCTGGCCTACGGGCGGGATCGCCGCGCGGGCTATCTGGCCGAACTCGCCGCCGCGGGGCTGGCCGCCGATCCCGCGCTGATGGCCTCCGGACAGCATACCTATGCACGGGGCTACGAAACGGCCCGCGGCATGCTGGCGCTCGCCGAGCCACCGACTGCCTTGCTCTGCTCGTCGGTGCTGCAGGCCATAGGGGCGGCCCGCGCCATTGCCGAGGCCGGGCTGTCGATTCCTGGCGACGTCTCTCTTCTCGCCCACGACGATGTCGTCGCAGCCCTGCCGGCGGAGATCGCCATGCCAGGGCTCACCGTCCTGCGGTCGTCGATCCGTCTTGCCGGGCGGCGCATCGCGCACATGGCCGTCGAGCGCGCCCGCGGCACACCCGCGACAGAACTGGTCGAAGTCTGGGATGTGCCGCTGGTCCCCGGTGCCTCTACCGCGCCAGTGCGGTGGTCCTAGAGCGAGGCACGGCTCACCAGCGGACAGGCCAACCAGTGGCGCGCCCTGTCGTTGGCACGGCCTTCGATCAGATGCAATGCCGCCTGGCGCCCGAGTTCGAAGTGCGGCAGCTGGACGGTGGTCAGCGGTGGATGGAACAGTTCGGCGACGCCGATCATGTTGTCGTAGCCGAGCACGGCCACGTCCTGCGGGATGCGCAGCCCGCGCGCCAGCAGCCACTGATAGGCCACCAGGGCGATCCGGTCGTTGCCGCAGATCAGCAGGTCCGGAGGCGCCTCCGCCATGGCGAAGCGGCGCTCCAGCTCCAGGCGGGTTTCATCGTAGGCGTCGTCGGTGCTCAGGTCATATTGACGGAGCGCGTCAGCCAGCCCGACCTCGCGACAAGCCCGCAGCACGCCCTCCTGGCGAAGCGGCCAGGCCGGGCTGGTGCGCGGAAGATTGATGCACAGCGGGCGTTGATAGCCGCACGCCAGGGCCCGGTGCACGGCCTGGTATTGGCCCTCGGCATCGTCCGGTACGTAGCAGGTCACCGCTGCCTGGTCGGCATAGCAATTGCTCAGGACCACGGGACGCTCACCCAGCCCGAACGGGACCTCCACGGCGCGCAAATGCATTGAGCTGAAGACGATGCCGTCCGGGCGGTGGGTCAGCATCAATTCGATTTCCTCGGGGCTGGGGCGATCCTCCAGCAGGTTGAGGATGAACAGGTTCCAGCCATGCTCGCGGGCCGTGCGCTCCAGGCCCAGTAGCAGGTCCACGGCAAAGGGCGTCGTGGCGGTGCCCAGGGCGAAGACGCCGATGGTCTTGCCGCTGGAGTGGCCGCCGCGGATCCGTCGGGCCGCCAGGTCCGGCACGTAGCCGAGCGTCTGGATCGCCGACTGGATGCGGGTCAGGGTATCGGCGCCGAGCTTTTCCGGATTGTTCAGCGCGCGTGAAACCGTCATGGCCGAGACGCCGGCCAGCCGGGCCACATCCTTCACCGATGGCATCCCACCCTCCAGCTCGTATGATCAGGAGCGGAGTATGCCAAATCGGCAAGGGCTCAGAGTGCCAGATCGCGTAGCGTCCAGGCCCGCAACTGACAGAAATGTGCGCTGCCATTGCTGGCGAAGAGGACGACCTCCTGGCTGTCCGGACCCGGATAGAGGCGGCTGCTGAGGGTCTGCAGGCCATCGTCGACGAAAACCTCGAGCGACGAGCGATCCAGATAAAGGCGCAGATTGAGTCGCGCCTGGCCGCCGCTGAGCGGCAGGCTGCGTACACCGGCCACGCCGCGTCCGGCCCGTTCGCGATCGAGCACCAGGCGCCCGGCCTGGGCATCCACGTAGAGCAGCGTTTCCTCGCGTCCATTCGGATCAACGCGCAAGGCCAGGCCAAAGCGCTCGGCATTGCTGGCGTCGAGATCGAGCTCGATGTCGAGTTCCAGGCGCTCCCCGCGTAGCGGCAGGCGGACCCTTTGGCTATTCAGGCGTTGCGCGGCGAGCGAATGTTCGATTTCCCGTAGTGACAGCAATTCCCGCGCCGGTCGCTGACGCAGGCGGTCGCCTTCCAGGCTCAGTTCCCGCGGTAGCGAGAGCATGCCGCACCAGCCGTCGGCCTGACTCGGCATGGGGCTTTCCCACATGTCCAGCCAGGCCCAGAGCAGGCGGCGGCCATCCGGCGCCATCAGGGTCTGGGCGGCGTAGAAGTCGTGGCCGTGGTCGAGTTCGATGAAGTCGCTACGTGCCACGAAGCGCGCCTCGTTGAGCCGTCCCAGGCGATAGGCGTTCTGGTAGAGATTGCGATAGTGATAGCCCTGGGGGCGCAGACCCTGCGGTGAGCAGAGGAAGACGTCCTGATCACCTAGCGGGAAGAGGTCCGGGCACTCCCACATATAGCCGTCCCGGGCGCGGCTACCGCTCAGGGCGCTGCCCAGCGCTTCCCAGTGCTGCAGGTCGCTGGAGCGATAGATGAGCAGCCGTGGATCGTCGCCCTCGCGGGCGCCCAGCACCATCCACCAGGCATCGTCGCCTCGCCAGACCTTGGGGTCGCGAAAGTGTTGCATCTCGGGTACCGGCGGCTCGATCACCGTCCCGTGCTTGGTGAACACCAGGCCGTCCTGGCTGCTGGCCAGGCACTGCACCTGGTACAGCCCCTGGTCTTCGCGGCCCGGTTCGCCCAGCCAGCGGTGGCCGGTATACAGCAGGTAGAGCCGGTCCTCCCAGACCACCGCCGAGCCCGAGAAGCAACCGTCGCGATCGGCGTCGGTATCCGGGGCGAGGGCGACAGGTAGGTGTTGCCAGTGCACCAGGTCGCTGCTCTTGGCGTGGCCCCAGTGCATGGGTCCCCAGGCCGTCGAGTAGGGGTGGTACTGGTAGAAGACATGGTATTCGCCCCGAAAGAACACCAGTCCATTGGGATCGTTCATCCAGCCCACCGGCGGGGCCAGGTGGTATGCCGGACGCCAGGCATCGTGGCGGTTGCCGAGTTGCTCGAGGATTGCCTCGCGAGCCTTGGACAGTGCGGAAGAGGGCATGAAAGCGGGTCTCGCAGAAAAGGGAAAGGGGCATGCGCAGGAGAGGCACTGCTTCTGTCCAGCAGGGCTGTTCGCCACCGCGGCTGTCTTCGAGAAGGCAGTCCCCGTATCAGAAAGCCCGCGCTAGAGCCTTTTGACTTTCATTCGTGGCTAAGCCGTTTTTTATCGAGCACTCTTGTTTTTTGTTTTGGTAACGTTAACATTTCTGCGTATTGACGGGTCTGCTCGCAGGTTTGTCAAGCAGGGGCGTACCGGAATCAGGGGTTCGGCACGCCGCCTCAGGAAGACCACGCACAACAAAAACAAAGGTGATTTATGAAGGCTCAATGCTATGGAAGAGGGGCGGCCGCGTCCCTGCTGCTGCTCTCGCCACTGGTCCTCGCCGCACCTGGCGGTCTCACACTGGAACAGCGGATGGCGCAGCTTGAATCGCGGGTCGTCGCAGCGGAAAGGCGTGCCGCCAACGCCGAGGCCGAGGTCAAGCGGCTGCGTCAGGAAGGGCAGACCGGATCGACGACGGCGTTCAAGGCCGCGACCACCGACCCAGCCGCGGCTACTCGACCTGCCGCTGCGGTTACCGTCGTGACCAACGCCGGTCAGTTGTCCTTGGATGAGCGGGTGGCACGCATCGAGGCGCAACAGCATTCGGTTGGCGTGACGCCGGCGCCGGTCAAGCGCGCTGACAGTGGCTTCAAGTTTGGTGCCTATGCTCGCTCCGGCTTTCTCGCCAATGGCGACAAGGCCGGTCGTGGCGGCTCGGGGGTAACGCCGGCGGGCTCCATCGGTGGCCATGTCGGGCGGTTGGGTAACGAACCCGATACCTACATGGAAGCCAAGTTCTCCCAGGAGCAGCAGGTGGAGAACGGTACGCGTTGGAAGTACTTCCTGATGCTGGCCGACGGGGTGCAGACACCCAACGACTGGACCGCGCAGGAAAGCAACCTGAATGTCCGTCAGGCCTACGCCGAATTGGGCAACCTGGTTTCCTTCAAGTCTTCGCCTACCCTGCGCGACGCCACCCTCTGGGCCGGTAAGCGCTTCGATCGTGACAACTTCGACGTGCACTGGCTGGATCGCGATATCGTCTTTCTGGCCGGTACCGGTGCCGGTATCTACGATGTCAAACCAACGAGCGACTGGCGTCTGAATGGCTCGCTGATGACCCGGTCCTACGGCGATTTCGGCCTGGAGAATGGCAAGGATACGCGGACCTACATAGGGACGCTCAACCAGTTCTTCGACGAGGGGCGCTGGCAGGTCATGACCAGCGGTATCACGGCCGGGCAGAACGACGGTCGCCTGGCGCAACCGGGGGCCGGCGGCAACGATCACAGGGTCAACCGCGGTGGACAGACCCCGGCCGACAAGGGCTTGCATACGGCCTTCACCTATTCCCAGAACGACTTCTTCGGTCGTGAAGGACTGTTCAAGACCTCGCTGCTCTATGGTCGCGGGCTTGGTGCGGAGCTCAGCCAGGTGGGCGGCGACGGCGATCTGCTGGACAACGCCCAGTCGCTGCGTCTGGCGTTCTACGGGCATACCCGCCTGAGTCCGTTCTGGCGTGTGGCGCCCGCGGTGATCGCCGAGCGTGGAAGCAACCGCTACATGCCGGGCGACCACTATCGCTACGTCACCACCAACCTGAGATTTTCCAACGACATCACCCGCAACTTCGAGATGCAGTACGAGCTGACCTTCCAGAACATGGATATCGACGCTCGCGGTTACGCTGGGCGTGGCATCGCCGATGGCAACTTCTGGAAGGCCACCATCGCGCCCACGTTCAAGGCGCAGACCGGTGACTATTTCCTGCGTCCTGAATTGCGGGTGTTCGCCTCCTACATGAACTGGACCTCGGGGCTCGACACCTTCAGTAGCAGCGACGACTTCGGCCAGCCGGGCTTCAAGTCGGGTGGCGTCTGGCAGGTCGGTACCCAGATGGAAGTCTGGTTCTGAGCCTTGGACGAGCGGCGACTACTGCGCCGCTCGTCTGAATGGTAATACTGATGCAGGGGCATTAGATGGCTCTACGTCAGAGCTTGTAGCGCCTTGTACTTGCTGCTCGTTCCTGCCGGACGAGCCGCGGTATCAAGAAACTTTCTGCCACTGCCGATTTGTTGCTCAGGTACCCAGCGGCAGTCTGCTCCCTCCAGCCACGTCATCTTTTGTTTCGGCGCGGCTCCCTGTCCTGGTTTCGGTTCGTTCGATCCACGTGAGTGGATCTTCAACAGGGCAATGTCCATGGTCATGCGGCTGTTTTCGTCCTCACGTCTGCGCTGGAGTCTGGGGGTTTTTCTCTTCGGCGTCGTGCTGACCAGTCTGACCATGCGTCATCTGGCCGAGCGCAACGACCAGCAACTGCGTGGTGCCCTGGACAGCGTGGCCGAAGACGTTCGCGATCAGGTGGTGGATCGGCTGCGCATCTACGAATACAGCCTGATCGGCATGCGTGATGTGGTGGTGGTCGCGGGGGACAATCTGTCGCGCGAGCTGCTCGGCAACTATGGTCGTCTCCACGACCTGGGCCATGAGTTTCATGGCGCCCGAGGCGTCGGTTTCATTCGCCGCGTGCCCCAGGCCGACGAGGCCCGCTTTCTGCGCGAGGCCCGTGCCGACGGTTGGCCCGATTTCAGCATCCGGACCTTTGCTCCCCATGACGGCGATCGCTATGTCGTCCAGTACCTGGAGCCGAGCCCGCGCAATCTGAAGGCCATCGGCATGGACGCGGCGTCCGATCCCGTCCGCCGCGAGGCCGCCGTCATGTCGATGCGGCATGCCGACATTCACCTGACGGGGCCGCTGCAACTCCAGGCCTCCTCACCGCCGGAGCCGGGCTTTCTGATGCTGCTGCCCATCTACCAGGGCGGGCGGGCACCCGCCGATCCGGTTGAGCGCGAGGCTGCGACCCTGGGTTGGTCCTATGTGCCCCTGAGCATCGGCGAAATGTTCGACAGCATGCGGCTGAACATTCCCGGGCTGATCATCCGGCTAAGTGACGTGACCCAGCCCGAAGCGCCCAATCTGTTCTATCAGCAGGGCGAAGAGGAGCAGGGCACCGAGGAAGTGTCCGAGCGCCGGTTGGTGCAGGACGTCTTTGGGCGCCAATGGGAGCTCGCGTTCACCGCCACCCCGACCTTCGTCGCGGCCCAGCACCTGGTCTCGGTGCCGCTGGTGCATCTCTTTGGCAAGCTGTTCAGCCTGCTGGCGGCCTGCCTGACCTTTGCCCTGCTCACCACCCGCCAGCGGCGTCGTCAGTATCAGCAGGACCAAGCCAACCTCACCGCCGTGGTGGAAAGCTCTTCCGACGGCATCATCAGCAAGAACCTCCAGGGCGTGGTGCTGAGCTGGAACCATGCGGCCGAGCAGCTGTTCGGCTATTCCGCCAGCGAGGCCGTGGGCCAGCGTCTGCTCGATCTGGTGGTGCCCACCGAGCTTGAGCACGAAGAGTGGGACGTGCTCGGCCGCATCGGTCGCGGCGAGCCGGTACCGCACTTCGAGACCCGGCGTCAGCACCGCGACGGTCGCCTGATCGATGTTCTGGTCAGCGTCTCGCCCATGCGCGGCCGTGACGGCCGGGTGATCGGCGCCTCCAAGACGGTGCGCGACATCTCGGTGCAGAAGGCCGCTCAGGCCGAGATCCTGGCGCTCAATGCCCGCCTGGAAGAGCAGGTGGCCCAGCGCACCGCCGAACTCAGCCAGACCAACCGACTGCTGGGCGACGTGCTGCGGGCGGCCTCCGAGGTGGGCATCATCGCCACCGACCGCGAGGGCCGCATCACCCTGTTCAACGAGGGCGCCGAACGGCTCCTGGGCTATCGCGCCGCCGAGGTAGTGGGGCGCTGGCACGCCAGTGATTTCCATCTGCCGGAAGAGCTCTCGACTCAGGGCGTTGCCCTGGAAGCCGCGTACGGCGTGCCGGTCGCCGGCTTCCGGGTGCTGGTGGAGCGCTCCGAGCGCGCCGGCGCCGAGGCCCGGGAATGGACCTACGTGCGCCGCGACGGCGAGCACCGCGACGTCAGCTTGGTAGTGACCACCATGCGCGACGCCGGTGGCCAGATCAGCGGCTATCTGGGTATCGCCTCGGACGTCACCGAGCGCAAGGCCGCCGAGCAGGAGCTGGCCGCCAGTCTGGCCCTGACCCGGGCGATCCTGGACACCGCGGTCAGCCCCATCGTCACCGTGGACAGCGCCGGCCTGGTGCGTTCCTTCAACCCGGCCGGCGAGCACATCTTCGGCTATCGCGCTGACGAGGTGATCGGTCAACCCATCCGTCGCCTGATTCCCGGCTATCTGGCCGGCTACGAGGCGCTGTTCAGCTGCTCGCAGGCGGTACCCGACGACAATGCCGCCCAACAGGGCCAGGAAATGGAGGGGCGCCGTGCGGACGGCAGTGTCTTCCCCATCACCCTGAGCCTGGGGGTGATGTGGACCGATGGCGAGCGCCTGGCGGTGGCCATCATCGCCGACATCACCGAACAGAGTCGCCAGCGCCAGGCGCTCGTGCAGACCCGCGATCAGCTGACCATGGCCGCCGACGTCGCCCAGCTCGGCATCTGGTGCTGGCAGCCCGACACCGGCCAGGTGCAGTGCAACGAGCGGATGTTCGATCTCTATGAATGGAGCGAGGAGCAGCGCACTAGCGGCATCACCTACAACGACTGGCGCGACCGTGTGCACCCGGACGACCTGGGCAGCGCCGAAGAGCGCCTGGGTGCGGCCATGGCCGGGCGCGCGGTGTTCGATCCGGTGTTCCGGATCCGCCGTCGGGATGGCTCGCTACGGCACATCATCGCTGGCGCCCGCACCGAGCGTGATCCGCGCGGCCGGGTGCTGCGGGTGGTGGGCATCAACCGCGACATCACCGAACAGCTGGAGCTGGAGCATCGCCTGCGCGAAGAGCGTACGCGCGCCGACCTGGCCAGCCAGGCCAAGTCGTCCTTCCTGGCCAACATGAGCCACGAGATCCGAACCCCGATGAACGCGGTGCTGGGCATGCTGCAGCTACTGCAGCGCACGGCCCTGGACGCGCGCCAGGGCGACTACCTGACCAAGGCCCAGCAGGCGGCGCGCTCGCTGCTGGGGCTGCTCAACGACGTGCTGGACTATTCCAAGATCGAAGCTGGCAAGCTGCAGCTGGACGTCCATCCCTTCAGCCTGGAGCAGGTGCTGCGCAACCTGGGCGTGGTCCTCTCCGGTAACAGCGGCGAGAAGAACGTCGAGATCAACTATCACCTCGAAGCCGGGCTGCCCACCGCGCTGATCGGCGACAGCCTGCGTCTGCAGCAGATCCTCATCAACCTGGCCGGCAATGCCCTCAAGTTCACCGAGGTGGGCCAGGTGCTGGTCAGCGTGCGCCAGCTGTCCTGGGCGGACGGCCAGTTGCGGCTGGAGTTCTCGGTGCAGGACACCGGCATCGGCATCAGTCCGGCTCAGCAGGCGCAGCTGTTCCAGGGCTTTACCCAGGCCGAGGCCTCCATCAGCCGGCGCTTTGGCGGTACCGGGCTGGGCCTGGCCATCTGCAAGCGCCTGGTGGAGCTGATGGATGGCCAGCTGCAGGTGGAAAGCGAACTGGGCGTGGGCAGCCGCTTCTGGTTCGATGTGACCCTGGCGCTGGATAGCCAGAGTCAGGCCCTGCTCGCGCCCCGGCAGCGCCGGGTGCTGCTGGCCGACGACAACATCCTGGTCGGGGAGGTGCTGGTGGAAACCCTGGCCGCCCTCGGCTGGGACGTCGACCTGGTCACCAGCGGCGCCGCCGCTCTGGCGCGGGTCGCCCAGGCGCAGCAGCAGGAGCAGCCCTATGAGGCGGTGCTCATGGACTGGCGCATGCCCGATGGCGACGGCCTGGTCACGGCCCGGCACCTGCGCGAGCACCAGCAGGCCAGTCGACCCAAGGTCATCATGCTCACCGGCTTCGGCCGCGACTTTCTCAATGAAGCCCATCAGAGCGCCGATGCGCCCTTCGACGACTACCTGACCAAGCCGGTAACCCCGGCGCAGATCGTCGAGGTGGTGGAGCGCGCCCTGGGCGCCGAGGTCCCGGCCGGTGTCCACGCCGCCGCGGTGGTCGACGAAAGCCACCGCCTGGCCGGCATGCGCCTGCTGGTGGTGGAAGACAACGCTCTCAACCGCCAGGTGGCCGCCGAGCTGCTGCTGGCCCAGGGCGCCCAGGTGGAACTGGCGGAGGGTGGGCTGGAAGGCGTCGAACGGGTGCTCTCCGGTGCGCCACTGGACGTGGTCATCATGGACATGCAGATGCCCGACATCGATGGCCTGGAGGCCACCCGCCGCATCCGCGCCGACGGTCGCTTCCGCACCCTGCCGATCCTGGCGATGACGGCCAACGCTTCCCACACCGATCGCGACGCCTGCTTGGCCGCCGGCATGGATGACCACGTCGGCAAGCCCATCGACCTGGAGTTGCTGGTCAGCCGGCTGCAACGCCTGACCGGCCAGGAGGTCAGCGCCGCCGTGGACGTCGCCCCGGTCGCCACCGACCGCCAGGTGGAACCCCTGAGCATCGTCCTGCGCCGCTTCGGCGGTGATGCCCGGCTGTTCGGCTCGCTGCTCGAACGCTTCGCCGAGGACTCCGCCAGTCTGCTGGAAAACCTCGCGCGGGCCTGGCAGGCCGGCGACAGCGAGGGCGCGGTGGCTGTACTACACTCGCTCAAGGGCAGTGCCGGCACCATGGGCGCGCAGCGCCTGGCGGCTCGCGCCGCCGAGGGTGAGCGCCACGGCAAGGCCGGTGCTGGAGTGCCCGCGGATGTCATGGCTGAACTCGCTACCTTGCGACTGTTGCTGGACGAAGCCCTGGTGGAGCTGCGCAGCGCCCTGGCCGAGGTGCTGCCACCGCCGCCGGTCGTGGTCAGCCAGGACCCCGAGTCGACGGTCGACTGGTCCGCGCGCCTGGACGAGCTCGAGCAGCTGCTCGGCCAAGGCAGTCTCGAAGCCCTGGATCTCATCGCCGAGCTGCCCGTGCAGTGCCGCGCCGAAGCCCAGGTGCGTTACGACCTCTTCCGTGCCCAGGTCGAGACCCTCGACTTCGCCGCGGCCCTCACTACCCTGCCTGACCTGAAGGAAGCCCTATGAATCCGCCGACCGCCGAGGCCGCCGGGCGGCGCAGCAAACCCAAGCTGCTGATCGTCGACGACCAACCGCTGAACATCCGCATCCTCCACGAGCTCTTTCGCCAGGATTGCGAGACGCTCATGGCCACCAATGGCGCCCAGGCGTTGCAGCTGGCCCTCGCCCAGCAGCCGGACCTGATCCTGCTCGATGTGATGATGCCCCAGCTCGATGGCCATGAGGTGCTGCGGCGGCTGCAGGCCGATCCGGCCACCGCCGCCATTCCGGTGATCTTCGTCACCGGCCAGGAAGGCCCGGACGAAGAGGTCACCGGCCTGGAACTGGGCGCCGTGGACTTCATCAGCAAGCCGATCAATCCGGTCATCGTGCGTGCCCGGGTACGCACCCAGCTGACCCTCAAGGCGCAGCGTGACGCCCTGCGCAGCATCGCCCTGGTCGATGGCCTCACCGGGGTCGCCAATCGCCGCCAGTTCGACGAGGCGCTGCTGCGCGGCTGGCGCCAGAGTCAACGCGAAGGCACGCCTTTTTCGCTGATCCTCATGGATATCGATCACTTCAAGGCCTACAACGACCACTATGGCCATCTCGCCGGCGACCAGTGCCTGCGTCAGGTCGCCCAGGCCCTGGGCCAGGGGCTGTTCCGCCCCTACGACCTGCTGGCGCGCTACGGTGGCGAGGAATTCGGCTGCCTGCTGCCGGGTACCGACCTGGAGGGCGCCACTCAGGTCGCCGAGCGGCTGCTGCAGCAGTTGCACGACCAGCGGCTGCCCCACGGTTATTCATCGGTGACCGGCTACGTCACCCTGAGCCTGGGCGTGGCCACCGCGCTTCCGCCGACCAATGTCGATCCAGCCGCCCTGATCACCGCCGCCGATGCGCAGCTCTATGCGGCCAAGCACCAGGGGCGCGCGCGGGTCTGCGCCGCCGAGCTGGCCGGCTGAGGCGTTCGGTCGAAAAGGGCCGGTCGGGTAACGCCGGGTAACAGAGGCTCAGGCTTTCTTCGCTATCCAGGCTGGGCGGCGAGGCGGCAGGCTGGCAGACTGCGGACAGGGATTCTGCCGCCGGTAATCTATGTACGCCTTCACGCAACGCCAGGCCATCTTGGCCAGTTGGATCATCGTCTTCACCGCGCTTTACCTGGTTCTCCCGCTCAAGCTCCTGCCCAGCCTGCTGGCCGGGCTCCTGGTGTACGAACTGGTCAACACCCTGGCCGGGCGCCTGCAGCGGCAAATGCCTGGCGGCGGCGCGCGCTGGCTCGCCGTGGCCCTGCTCGGGACCCTGGTGGTGAGCCTGCTGACACTGTTCTTCGTCTGGTTCACCAGCTTCATCATCCAGGAGGTGCAGAACCCCGGACGGTTGCTGGACAAGTTCATGGTGCTCACCGAGCGCGCACGCGCCCAGTTGCCGCCCTCGCTGGATGCCTACCTGCCGGCCAATGCCGACAGCATGAAGCGGGAGCTGGTGGAGTGGCTGCGCGCCCACGTGGCGCAGTTGCAGCTGTTCGGCCGTGATGCGGCGCGGACCTTCGTCATCGTGCTCATCGGCATGATCCTGGGCGCCATCGTCGCCCTACAGCCCACCCCCGATCCCGAGCGCCTGCGGCCGCTCAGCGGCGCCCTGCTGGTGCGCGTCGGCCTGGTAGCCCAGGCCTTTCGCAACATCGTCTTCGCCCAGATCAAGATCTCGCTGCTCAACACCACCCTGACCGGCATCTTCCTGCTCGGGGTGCTGCCGCTGTTCGACGTCCATCTGCCGCTGGCCAAGACCCTGGTGATCCTCACCTTCATCCTGGGGCTGCTGCCGGTGATCGGCAACCTGATGTCCAACACCCTGATCTTCATCGCCGGCCTGTCGCTGTCGATCTGGGTCGCGGTGGCGGCACTGGGTTACCTCATCGCCATCCACAAGCTGGAATACTTCCTCAACGCCCGCATCGTCGGCGGCCAGATCAGCGCCCGCTCCTGGGAGTTGCTGGTGGCGATGCTGGTATTCGAAGCGGCCTTCGGCCTGCCGGGCCTGGTGGCGGCGCCGGTGTACTACGCCTATCTCAAGAGCGAATTGAAGGCGGAAGGGTTGGTGTGATGCGTAACCAGATTCGTGTCCTGGCGCTCTGTCTCCTGCGTCAGGGCAACCGCATCTTGGTGCGCGAGACGCAAGACCCGCACGATGGCCGGAGTTTCTGCCGGCCTCTGGGCGGTGGCGTGGAGTTCGGTGAAACCAGCCACGCAGCCGTGCGCCGTGAGATTCGCGAAGAATTGGGCGTCGAACTGGCCGAGGTAAAGCTGCTAGGCACCCTGGAATCGCTGTTCAGTTACGCGGGGCGGCCGGGCCATGAGGTGGTCCTGGTCTATGCAGCGGAATTTGCTGATCGGCAGCTCTACGCAGAAGCGGAGCTGCCGGGTCAGGAAAGTGATGGTGAAGCCTTCGTGGCGACCTGGCGGTCACTCCACTCCTTTGACCAGGCGTGTCCTCTGGTACCTGAAGGCCTGCTGGACCTTATCACTAGGTCAACCTAGGGCGTTTTCCGGCTTTCCTTACGATCCAGATTCGACCACATGCGCTGCCAGAAGGCGCCGGCTTCTTCATTGATGGCGCGCCAGTTCTGTTCCAGCCGCTCACGCTCGGGCGTGCCCAGGTCTTCCGGACAGGCCAGGTAGCGATCGGCGGCGGCCTGGGCCTCGGCTTGCAGTCGGCGCCATTCGCGGACGTCATCCAGCCAGCAGCGGCCGGTGACGACTTCATAGTATTCGTGAGCGATCGCGTCTTTGTTCATGGCATATTCCGGACGGTGATAGAGCCCTAGACCTCAGGCGACGTCCGGGGTGCCCGTATCAGACGTCGAAGAAGTCGACGTGGCCGTTTTCCAGGGTGTAGTAGGCGCCCACCACCTTGACCCGACCCTCCTTCTGCGGCGCCAGCAGGGTCGGTTCGGAGGCCGCACGCAGCCGCCGGACCGTGCGCTGCACATTGCTGCGTACCGCCGCTTCCAGCAGATCCGGTGGATTGCCGGCGCGGGCGCTGAGTACCGCCGGCAGGATGGGTTCGATCATGGCGCCGATGGCGCCGGGATAGAGGACGTTCTGCTCCACCACCGCGACCGCGGCCTCCACCGCGCCGCATTTCTCGTGGCCCATGACCACGATCAGTGGCACGCCCAGCTGGCTGATGGCGTACTCCACCGAGCCGAAGGCGGTGGTGTCCAGGGTATTGCCGGCGTTGCGTACGATAAACAACTCGCCCAGCCCGCGCCCGAACAGCAACTCCGGCGAGACCCGCGAATCCGAGCAGGACACCAGCACGCAGAAGGGCGTCTGGCCCTTGGCGATCTCCAGGCGGCGGTCGCGATTGGTTTCCCCATGCAGGGGCTTGTCCTCCATGAAGCCCTGGTTGCCGTCGATCAGCCGTTGCAGGGCCTGCTCGGCCGTGAGGGTGGTGTGGGCCTTGGTGGGAGCAGCTAGGGCGGGCAGGGTCAGGGGCGCCAGGGCCGCGGCGAGCGGCAGGCAACAGGCGCAGTGCAGGAGCTGGCGACGCGACAGGGCAGGCTTCATCGGAAACACCTCTTCGAGTGCGGACGGGCAGGGCGTGCCGGTACGGCAATCTCCAGCGCTTCAGCTAACTATTGCTGGCCACTGCCGATCACGCCAGCCGCCTGGACGCCAGGCATGAAAAAGCCGCGTCGGGGACGCGGCTTCGGGCCTTTCCTGGGCGGGCGTTACTTGCGCGCCAGTACCGTGCTGCGTGCGCCCTTGGGCGCGCCCGGCAGGGGCGTCAGCTCGCCACTTTCCAGCCAGCGACGGACGCGGGTGGCGTCGGCCATGTGGGTGAACTTGCCAAAGGCGTCCATCACCACGAAGGCCACCGGACGACCGGCCATCACGGTGCGCATCACCAGGCAGTGACCCGCCTTGTCGGTGTAGCCGGTCTTGGTCAGCTGCACGCTCCAGTCGGCGTTGTAGACCAGGTGGTTGGTGTTGCGAAAGCCCAGCACATAGTTGGGATTGTGGAAGGCCTGGGTCTTTTCCGGGGTGGTGCTGAGCTGACCGAGCAGGGGGTAGCGCTCGGTGGCCTTGAGCAGGGTGACCAGGTCGCGGGCGGTGGAGACGTTGAGCGGCGACAGGCCGGTGGGCTCGGCGTAGCGGGTATTCTTCATGCCCAGGGCACGGGCCTTGGCATTCATGGCGGCGACGAAGGCGCGCTGACCACCCGGATAGTGGTGGGCGAGGCTGGTGGCGGCACGGTTTTCCGAGGACATCAGCGCCAGTTGCAGCATGTCGCGACGGGTCAGCTGGCTGCCCAGGCGCACCCGCGAGAAGATGCCGCGCATGGCCGGGTTCTCGCTGATGTCGATGTCGATGGTCTGCTCCAGCGGCAGCTTGGCATCGAGCACCACCATGGCGGTCATCAGCTTGGTCACCGACGCGATGGGGGCGACCTGATCGGGATTCTGGGAAAAGAGTACCTGGTTGGTCTTGAGGTCGACGACCAGAGCGTGGTTCGAGGCCAGGCGCTGGGCGGTGGCGGCAGCCGCGGCCTTGACCTTGGGTGGGGTCTGGGCCAGGACGGCCGGACTCAGCCCGACCAAGCCAGCCAGCAGCAAGCCGGCAAGTTGATGACAGATCTTCACGGTGGCAGCTCTCAAAGGGGGGCGGGGTTAGAACAACCGCGAACGGCAATGCACCTTGCAGATCAAGGACATTGCTCAGAGATTTCACGTCTTTTATCACCCGGGATGTCGGCTGGGAATCCGACAAGGCAGCTTTTTACACAGCGCGCTGGCAAAAAGTCACAATTAGTTGCATATGGGCGACGGACGGCAGGGATAGGAGGCCGAAAGGGCGCCCGAGTGGCCTCGGGCGCCTTGCCTTCAGTCGTGGGCTTCCTGGGCGGCGGGACCGAGCATGCTGCCGGTGACCAGGTAGCGTTCGTGCCAGGCCAGGGCCTCGGGAAGGAGGTGCGGAGTGTGCTTGCCATGGCTGCCGGCCAGGGCGCGCTCGAAGTAATCCTCCAGCGCCGGGCGGAAACTCGGATGCACGCAGTGCTCGAGGATGGCTCGGGCACGCTGCTTGGGACTGAGCATGCGCAGATCGGCCAGGCCCTGGTCGGTGACGATCACCGAGACATCGTGTTCGGTGTGGTCGACGTGGCTGACCATGGGCACCAGGGTCGAGATCAGGCCGTTCTTGGCCGTGCTTGGCGCCATGAAGACCGACAGGTAGGCATTGCGGGCGAAATCCCCGGAGCCGCCGATGCCGTTCATCATCCCGGTACCCATCTGGTGGGTGGAATTGACGTTGCCATAGAGGTCGGCTTCGAGCATGCCGTTCAGGGCGATGCAGCCCAGGCGGCGCACCAGTTCCGGATGATTGCTCACCCCCTGCTGGCGCAGGATGATGCGCTGGCGCAAGGACTCGGCGTGTTCGAGGAAGCGCTCGATGCCCGCCGGGCTCAGGGAGAAGGACGTCGCCGAGGCCAGCTCCATCTTGCCGCTGATGAGCAGCTCCAGCATGCCGTCCTGGATCACCTCGGTGAAGGCGGTCAGCCCCTCGAATTCGCTTTCGGCCAGGCCCTGCATGAAGGCGTTGGCGATATTGCCGACGCCCGACTGGATCGGCAGCAGATTGGCCGGGATGCGCCCCTGGCGTACCTCGAATCTGAGGAAGTCCAGCAGGTGCGCGGCGATGGCCTGGGAGGCGGCGTCGGGTGCCTTGAAGGGGCTGTTGCGATCGGGGGCGTCGGTCTCCACCACGGCCACCACCTTGTCCAGCGGCACCTCCAGGTAAGGCGAGCCGATGCGGTCACTGGGATGGGCGAGCGGAATGGGCGTACGGTGGGGCGGCAGGGCGCCGTCGGTGTAGATGTCGTGCATGCCGTCCAGGGCATCGGGCTGCCAGCGATTGACCTCAAGGATCACCGCATCGGCCATGTCCAGCCAGGTCTTGTTGTTGCCGACCGAAGAGGAGGGTACCAACAGGCCGTCTTCGCGGATCGCCGCGATCTCCACCACCGCCACGTCGATCTTGCCGAAGAAACCGTAGCGCACCTTTTCCGCCAGCTGGCCCAGGTGGATGTCCATGTAGTCCAGGCCGCCGGCGTTGATGCGGCTGCGCAGCTCGGGATCCGACTGGAAGGGCACCCGCAGCTCGATGCCATCGACCCGCGCCAGGGCGCCATCCAGTTCCGGAGCGGTGGAGGCACCGGTCAGCACCTTGATACGAAACGGCTCGCCGGCGCCATGGCTGGCAGTGATGCGCTGGGCCAGGGCGCCGGGCACGGCCTTGGGATAACCGGCCCCGGTGAAACCGCTCATGCCCACGGTCATGCCGTGACGGATGAACTGAGCGGCCTGCTCGGCGCTCTGGCGCTTGGCGGCGAAACCGGGATGGCGAATACGGTGGGACATGACGACCTCTGCGGGCATTATCGAAAGCACACTAAGAATGTGGATTCTACGCCGAAGGGATGCTTAGGTCCCTAAGCAAAAGGTCGGGTGGGTGGGGAAATTTTGGGGAGTGGGGCGTAGGTTGGGTTGAGATGGCTTTACCGTCGAAGCCCAACGGTGCCTAAGTCATACCAAACATCGGTATTCGTAGATTGGCGCTGAGCGCAGCGAAGCCCAACGGATTAGGGTTGTGGGTGCCCTAGCTGTCTATCGTGGTTTGCTAATGCTCTTTGTTTCGCCCACCCGGGCGACTCACTTTTTTCAGTCTCGGCTACGCGCCCCGGACTACGTGCCCCGGACAAAAGTAACCAAAAACGCTTGCCCCGGTCATGCGGCCTTCCGCTTCGCTCCAGGTGACTCGCGTTGCTCGCCTTTTGGGCCAGCCTACGGCTGTTACTTCGCTCCGCTACGTTTCGCTCACACCAGCGCCGTTCCGGGGTCGGCCCAGATGGGCCGTCCATGGCCTACTGTACCTCTCGCCGCATCCATGCGGCTCGACCCACTCCACGACACGGGCGTTCGCCCTCCTGAACGGGGCGATTCACTAGCCTGAAAAAGTTGGTTGAAGAGCCATGAACAACCCGTAGCGTGGACAACGGCGAAGCCTTGTCCACTGATGCCTGAAGTCCATCAGTGGAAAACGCTGTGCGGTTTTCCACTCTACGGATAGCTCCGGCCTTCTTTGTGAACACCACAGTCTCAGGCTGGCGCCCCGCTTCGTCAGTGAGGCCGAGTACAGGTGTTACGGAAGGGGATACCAGGCAGGACGCTCCTTAGTGCCGTACCTTGGAGCGGCACCGAAGCGAGGGAAACGTAGCGAGGCGGGGCCGAAACGTGAGAACAGCGTTTTTGGTTACTTTTGTCCGGGGCACGTAGCCGCGACTGAAAAAAGTGAATCGCCCGGGTGGGCGAAACAAGAGCCACCCGCAGACCACGATAAACCGTTAGGGCACAGGTAGGCCCAGGCAGAAGGCCAACCTCCGCAATGTTGGGCTTCGCTATCGCTCAACCCAACCTACGGCGATCCGCTCGGGCCTCTGCTTCACGCCACCATCATGATCCACGGCACCCCGATCCCCAGCAGCACCAGCAGGAACAGCGCGCCGAAAATGGTCCCCAGTCGCCAGTAGTCCGCGCTGGGCAGGTAGCCGCTGCCGTAGTACACCGGACTTGGCCCGGTGCCATAGGGGGTGATGATCCCCATCAGCCCCAACGAGGTGCCCAGGAGCAGGGCGAACACCGGCAGGTCGATGCCGGGGATGCCCATGCCGGCGGCCAGCATCACGGGGAGCAGGGCGGTGGTGTGGGCAGTGGAGCTGGCGAACAGGTAGTGGGCGAGATAGAAGACCGCCACCAGCGCCACCATGGCAGTGCCGGCGTGGAAGCCGCCTAGGTGGCCGGCGACCCATTGGCCGAACCAGGCGACGAAGCCGACCCGGGTCAGGCCGTCGGCCAGGGCCACCAGGGTGGCGAACCAGGCGAAGGTGTTCCAGGCGGCCTTGTTGCCCAAGGCATCGTTCCAGTTGATGACTTTCAGCAGCAGCATCAGCACGATGACCAGGATGCCCACCAGTGCCGGATCGGCCCAGGCGGCACCGAAGATCCATAGCGCCAGGGCGCCGATCACCAGGGCCAGCAGCAGCTTCTCGTTGCGTGTCAGCGGGCCGAGTTCGGCCAGTTCCCTGGCTGCCCAGAGCGGTACCTGGTCGTTGCGTTTGATCTCAGGCGGATACAGCCAGTAGGCCAGCAGCGGCAGCACGGCCAGCAGCAGGATGCCCATGGGCGCGGCGGCGATGAACCACTGGCCCCAGCTGATGTGCACCTGGGCGGTCTTCTCGATCAGGGCGGCGGCCAGCAGGTTGGGTGCCAGGGCGGTGAGGAAGAGGGTGCTGGTGACGCAGGTGGAGGAGATCGCCACCCACATCAGATAGGAGCCGATGCGCCGGGCGCTGGGGTCGTTGGGCTTGGAATCGTAGAGCAGCGGCAGGTTGCGAATCACCGGGTAGACGGTGCCACCACTGCGCGCGGTGTTGGACGGCGTGAAGGGCGCCAGGGCCAGGTCCGCCAGCATCACCGCGTAGCCCAGGGTCAGGGTCCGGCGGCCCATGGCCTTGACCAGCAGGAGGGCGATCCGTCGGCCGAGACCGGTCTTTTCGTAGCCCAGGGCGAACATGAAGGCGCTGAAGATCAGCCAGACGGTGTTGTTGGAAAAGCCCGCCAGGCCCCATTTCAGAGCCTCCTGGGGCGCGCGGAAGCCCGGTGTCGCCAGTTGCGCCGGGCTGAACAGCACCCAGGGCGCCAGCAAGGCCGCCAGGGCCACGCCGATCAGACCGATCACCGCCCCGGGCAGGGGTTCGAGGATCAGCCCCACCACCACCCCGGCGAAGAGGGCGAAGTACAGCCAGGCATGGCTGGGCAGGCCGGCGGGGGCAGGCAGCAGCGCCAGCAGACCGGTGACGGCGAGGGGCAACAGGAATTTCCAGGTGGTACGCATCGGGCGCTCGCAGATTCCGGTGGTCTCGGGAAACCGGCCTGGGCCGGGGTGGCTGACGACAGGTCACCGCGTGCAGCAGCAACGCTGGCCCGGTAGGGGCCGGGGACGTCAGCGGCAGCAAGCTTTGCAAAGGGCAGCACCCTTTCCCAGCGCTCTGGCCGTGGTCATTCGTCGCAGTCCTGCGGTCTTAGGTTCCCTGAAGGCATTCTTTCGTTATCGAGAATTACTTGCAACAACCGATGGGCTGATCGCGCACCGATTGCACCCGCAGCTCGCATCGGCGAACAATCGGCCCTTCCGCCAATGACAACAACACGAGGATGAGCACCATGAAGTACCGCCTGGGAGAACACCGCGTCGACGCCCATCCGCATAGCTGGGTCGCGCCCACCGCCGCGGTGATCGGCAAGGTACGCCTGGATGAAGGCGCCAGCGTCTGGTTTGGCGCGGTGCTGCGCGGCGACAACGAGCTGATCCACATCGGTCCGGACAGCAATGTGCAGGACGGCGCCGTGTTGCACACCGATCCCGGCTCGCCGCTGACCCTGGGGCGTGGCGTCACCGTCGGCCACCAGGCCATGCTGCATGGCTGCGAGATCGGCGACGGCAGCCTGATAGGCATCCACGCCGTGGTGCTCAACGGCGCGCGCATCGGGCGCAACTGCCTGGTGGGCGCCAATGCGCTGGTCACCGAGAACGCGGTGATCCCCGACGGCTCCCTGGTGCTTGGCTCACCGGCCAAGGTAGTGCGCACCCTGAGCGAGGCCCAGCAGGCGCAGCTGGCGGCTAACGCCCAGGTCTATGTGGCCAATGCGCGACGCTATCTGGAGGAGTTGTTCGAGCAGGGGGAATAGGGGAGTCGGTCGTTGGCAGCGGTGATATGAGGGGGGGACTGGACCACCCCCTCTCCCTCTGGGAGAGGGCCGGGGTGAGGGGGGAGTCGCCAAAAGCCTGTTGGGCTTCGCTGCGCTCAACCCAACCTACCGCGCAGGTAGGGCGCCATGGCCGAAGCCGTAGCGTGGAAAACGGCGCAGCCTTTTCCACAGGGCAGTTCGTTGCGGGGCGCGCGCTCACCCCAACCCTCTCCCGAGGGGAGAGGGGGCTTTCCGAGCAGGCGTTTGTTTCCAGTGCCAAAGGCAGATTCGCGATTCATCGTCGCCATGCCATCCGCTAGCGCGGGGCCAGCCCTCTCCCTCAGGGGGAGGGCTGGGGTAAGGGGGAGGCGCGAAAGCCTGTTGGGCTTCGCTGCGCTCAACCCAACCTACGGCGAGTGTCGTAGGTTGGGTTGAGACGGCTCCATCGTCGAAGCCCAACACTGGCGGCGTAGCGGGGGAAGCGGCGCAGCCTTTTCCGCATGAAGATTCGTTGCCAGGCCGGCCCTCACCCCAACCCTCTCCCAAGGGGAGAGGGGGCTATCCGAGCAGGCGTTTGTTTCCAGCGGCAAAGGCAGATTCGCGATTGATCGTCGCCACGCCATCCGCTACCGCGGAACTACCCCCGCTCGCTCTGGGAAAGGGTTGAGGTGAGGGAAGGCTATGCATTGATCGCGGCCATGGGCCGCTCCTACAGGTGTTTCCTGATCTGTAGGAGCGGTCGCTACGGCGCACCGGCATGGCCGCGATGAGCCTCTACCTCACGGCTTCTCGAAGCGATAGAACAGATTCGGCTCGCTGACCACGTACAGCCTGCCCTGGTCGTCCATGGCCACGCCCTCGGCCTGGGGCACGCTGCGGCTCAGGCCGTGCTGGCCGCGCAGCAGGGACAGGGAGCTGATCGGCTTGCCGTCATCGTCCAGCTCCAGTACCAGCCGCGACTGGTCGGAGAGCGCCAGCAGGTGGCCGGTGCCAGGATCGAATTGCAGGCTGGAGAGATCGCGCACGAACAGCCGGCGGTCACGCTTGGGGTCGCTGCGCAGTGACAAGGCCTGCAGGCCCTCGAAGGCCTCGCTGCCCAGGCCGTCGATCTCGTAGATGCGTACCGGATTGCTTTCCTTGGCGACGAAAAAGCGCTCGCGGGCGGCGTCGTAGGCCAGGCCCTCGTTGCCGCGGTTGTCGCTTTCCACGTCGCTCAGGCTGAAGGGGTGACTGACCTGGCGATCGTCGATGTCCACCTCGCGGGTGTCGGTGCCGATATGTACCCGCACCAGGCGCTGGCGGCGCTCCTCGCTGATCATGTACACACCCGGCTTGATGTACTCGATGGCTTCCGGATCGCTGAAGCCCTTGAGATCCACCTGGCGCAGCAGCCGGCCGTCCAGGTCCAGTTCGAGAAAGCGCGCCGGCTTGTTGGTCACGCTGACCAGGGTATGGCGATCCGGATCGAAGCTCAGTGCCGAGACGTCGGTGATGCCCTCGCCAATGGGCCGCGCTTCCACGGTGACACGATAGCTCGGCAGCCACAGCGAGCGGGCCTGACGGCTTTCGGCCTGGAGCTGGCTCTGGACGTTGAACCAGAGCCGCTCGAACAGCCGGTACTGCTGGGCCACCAGGGTCAGGCACAGCAGCAGCGCGGCACCCAGCAGGGCGGCCAGGGTGCGAGGGGAGAACAGCGGAAACATCGACAGGGTCCTGAGGCGGTGATGCCGCGCAGCCTAAGGGCGCCACCCTGAATTCAAGCTGAATAGGCGCTCATTGCGCCGCTTTGGACACCTTGTGAAACACGTGGAAGAGATTGGGTTCACCAATCAGGTAGAGATTGCCGGCCTCGTCGAGGGCCACGCCCTCCGGCTGCTCCATGGTGGCGTCCAGGCCGTGCAGGCCGCGTCTCAAGCTGATGAAGCTGACCGGTGCACCTTCCGCGGTCATTTCCACCAGCGTGTGGGACTGATCGGACAGGGCCAGCAGGTGACCGGTGCGCGGATCGACCGCCACCGCGGAGTAGTCGATCACCAACTGCTTGAGGGGAAAGGGCTGGAGGGTACCGGTAACGCCGCGGCCGTCGCTGGCCAGGGTGAAGAGGGCGGCCGGGTCGCGCTCCTTACTGAGGATCAACCGCTGGTGACGCGGATCCCAGGCGATGCCTTCGAAGCCCTTGTTGCCGGCGTCGGGAAAGCCCAGGTCATGGTGTTCGAAGGTATTGGCATCCAGCTCCTGGGTGTCGTCCGTCAGCTGGAACAGCGACAGGCGCCGCTGGCGCTCGTCGACGATGGCCAGGCGCCCGTCCTGCAGGGCGGTCACCCCTTCCAGGTTGGAGACGTTGCGGATCGGGATGCGCCTGAGGATGTCGCCGGTCAGGCTCAGTTGCACCAGGTAGGGCGTATTGCCGGTGACGGCGAAGAGGGTGCGGGTGCGGGGATCGTAGGTGAGGTCGGAGGTCTCGGCCTCGGCCAGGCCCGGCAGTGCCTTGCCTTGGATCACCGCCTGGTAGTCCGGCAGCCAGACCGCCTGGGCCCGGACTTCCGGCGGCGTGCGGTATTCCTGCCACCAGAGCAGGGCCCGGTCGTTCCAGTGCCAGACGAAGGTAAGGACGATCAGCACCAGCAGAACGAAAGCGGGGAGGAAACGGAACAGGATGAGGCGAGGGAGTCTGGACATGCGGGCTCGTACGGCTTCTTGTTATGGCTTGTCTGCAAAGTCGCCGAGCGAAGGTCAGGCAAGGCAAGAACCCTTGAGGAAGCGGATCGGACTCGCGCTCGAGTTTACGAGGCGTAAATGAGCACTCCGAAAGGGTTTTTAACGCCGCATGGCCGAGCGCAGGCACTTTTCCGGCAAAGCCTGGAGCGTCGTGGCCGTGCCGGCACACCATCGCCCGGCACTCGCCAGGCGACGGTGGGTGGCGGGGTTATAGCACGCGCGTTTCGAAGCGGCTAACGTCCGGCAGCTCCAGCACCAGCTCATCGCCCACATTGAGAGGTCCGACACCCACGGGCGTACCGGTGAGGATGACGTCGCCCGGTTGCAGGGAGAAATGCCCGGCGATGGTCTGGATCAGCGGCAGGATGGGATTGAGCATGTCGCGGCTGTTGCCGTCCTGGCGGACCTCGCCGTTGATGGTCAGGCGCACCGGGATGTCGGCCAGGTCCTCGAAGGCATCGCCGGGCACGAAGGGCGCGAGCACGCAGGCACCGTCGAAGCTCTTGGCGATTTCCCAGGGATAGCCCTTGTCCTTGAGGCGGCTCTGCACATCTCTCAGGGTCAGGTCCAGGGAGGGGGCGAAGCCGGAGATGGCGTCGCGGACTTCCTCTGCCGAAGGCTTCTTCGACAGCGGCTTGCCGATCAGCACGGCGATCTCGGCCTCGTAGTGCACCGAACCCTGGTCGGTGGGAATGGCGAAGCCGTCCGCCACCGGCACCACGCAGCTGGCCGGCTTGATGAACAGCAGGGGCTCGGTGGGAACCGGGTTGTTCAGCTCCTTGGCGTGTTCGGCATAGTTGCGGCCGATGCAGACGACCTTGCCCAGGGGGAAGTGGATCTTGGTGCCATCGAGGTACTGGTGCTGATAGGCCATCTTGTGCTCCTGGTGAGTGGCGTCTGCTGGCGATCTTAACCAAAAGCGGGCGCCGCGGCGCGTTGCCGGTCGCGAAGTGCTCATGGTCGCCCTGAGAAAGCTTCAGGTCGCAACCGGACCTGCATGCGGCGGCTCATGCTAAGATAGCGCCCCCTTTGCCGCTGGCTGAACTGGCCTGCGCCGCGCCGGCATCCTTCTCCCTGGAAACTCTGGATTCAACGCAGATGAGCAAGACTTCCCTCGACAAGAGCAAGATCCGCTTCCTTCTCCTGGAAGGCGTCCACCAGTCCGCCGTGGATATCCTGAAGTCCGCGGGTTACAGCAACATCGAGTACGTCACCAGCTCCCTGCCGGATGCCCAGCTCAAGGAAAAGATCGCCGACGCCCACTTCATCGGCATTCGCTCGCGCACCCAGCTCACCGAAGAGGTGTTCGACTGCGCCAAGAAGCTGGTCGCCGTCGGCTGCTTCTGCATCGGCACCAACCAGGTCGACCTGCAGGCCGCCCGCGAGCGCGGCATCGCCGTGTTCAATGCCCCCTATTCCAACACCCGTTCGGTCGCCGAGCTGGTGCTGGCCGAGGCCATCCTGCTGCTGCGCGGCATCCCGGCCAAGAATGCCTCCTGCCACCGTGGCGGCTGGATCAAGAGCGCGGCCAACTCCTTCGAGATCCGCGGCAAGAAGCTCGGCATCATCGGCTACGGCTCCATCGGCACCCAGTTGTCGGTGCTGGCCGAGGGCCTGGGCATGCAGGTGTTCTTCTATGACGTCATCACCAAGCTGCCCCTGGGCAATGCCCAGCAGGTCGGTTCCCTGACCGAGCTGCTCGGCATGAGCGACATCGTCACCCTGCACGTGCCGGAAACCCCCGCCACCCAGCTGATGATGGGCGAGCGCGAGATCCGCGCCATCAAGAAGGGCGGCATCCTGATCAACGCCGCCCGCGGCACCGTGGTCGACCTCGACGCCCTGGCCGCGGCCATCAAGGACGAGCACCTGATCGGCGCCGCCATCGACGTCTTCCCGGTGGAGCCGCGCTCCAACAACGACGAATTCGTCTCGCCGCTGCGGGGCCTGGACAACGTCATCCTGACCCCGCACATCGGTGGCTCCACCGCCGAGGCCCAGGCCAATATCGGCCTGGAAGTGGCCGAGAAACTGGTCAAGTACAGCGACAACGGCACCTCGGTGTCCTCGGTCAACTTCCCCGAAGTGGCCCTGCCGTCGCACCCGGGCAAGCATCGCCTGCTGCACATCCACCAGAACGTCCCGGGCGTGCTGTCGGAGATCAACCGCGTCTTCTCCGAGAGCGGCATCAACATCTCCGGTCAGTACCTGCAGACCGACGAGAAGGTCGGCTACGTGGTGATCGACGTCGATGCCGAGTACTCCGACCTGGCGCAAGAGAAGCTGCAGAACGTCAAGGGCACCATCCGTTGCCGCGTGCTGTTCTAAGCCTTTAGCTGTCATGGAAAAGCCCCGGTCGGGTTCGCCTGACCGGGGTTTTTTTGCTTTCGTGCTGGCGGAGGTTTCATCGCGGCCATGGGCCGCTCCTACAGGGATGATACTTTTGTAGGAGCGGCCCATGGCCGCGATAAACGGCGTAGCGTGGATAACGGCGCAGCCTTATCCACTGGCCGTGGTTGAGCTCACCTGTGGAAAACGCTGGCGCGGTTTTCCACACGACGGATTCAGCTGCGCTCCAACCGCTCCACGCCCTGGGCGGTGCCCAGGAGCAGCACGTCCGCCGGGCGGGCGGCGAAGAGGCCGTTGGCGACCACGCCGACGATGTTGTTGATCTTCGCTTCCAGGCCCATCGGATCGACGATGTGCATGTTGTGCACGTCGAGGATGACGTTGCCGTTGTCGGTCACCACGCCATCGCGGTATTCCGGATCGCCGCCCAGTTTCACCAGCTCGCGGGCCACGTGGCTGCGGGCCATGGGGATCACCTCCACCGGCAGCGGGAATTCGCCGAGGACGTCGACGCGCTTGCTGGCGTCGGCGATGCAGATGAATTTGCGTGCCACCGCGGCAACGATCTTCTCGCGGGTCAGGGCCGCGCCGCCGCCCTTGATCAGGTTGAGGTGGCCGTCGGCTTCGTCGGCCCCGTCCACGTAGAATTCCAGGTCGCTGACACCGTTGAGGTCATAGACGGTGATGCCGTGGCTCTTCAGCCGGTCGGCGGTGGCCTGGGAGCTGGCCACGGCGCCATCGAATTCCAGCTTGTGCTTGGCCAGCAGGTCGATGAAGAAGTTGGCGGTCGAGCCGGTGCCCACGCCGACCACGCTGTCGCGGGAGAGCAGGGGAAGGATGAGGTCGACCGCGGCCTGGGCGACGGCCTGCTTGAGCTGGTCCTGATTCATGGGGATATCCGCAGAGAAACGGGTGAAGGGCCCTCGATTATAGCCGCTCGGACGGCTTGGCTAACCTACCCGGGAGTGCCCGTAGTAGACTTTTCGCCCCCGCCGCACCCACCGGATCGCCCCGCCGATGCTCGAACAGTATGTAAAGAAGACCCTGCTCGCCCCCGTCTACGACGTGGCCATCGAGACGCCCCTGCAACCGGCGCGGGCGCTGTCCGAACGGCTGGGCTGCCAGGTGCTGCTCAAGCGCGAAGACCTGCAGCCGGTATTCTCCTTCAAGATCCGTGGCGCCTACACCAAACTGGCCAGCCTCTCGGCCAGCGAGAAGGCGCGCGGGGTGATCACCGCCAGCGCCGGCAACCATGCCCAGGGCTTGTCCCTGGCGGCACGTGAGCTGGGCGTGCGGGCGATCATCGTCATGCCGCGCACCACCCCGGAGCTCAAGGTCATCGGCGTGCAGTCCCGCGGTGGTGAGGTGGTACTGCACGGCGACGCCTTTCCCGAGGCCCTGGCCGAGGCGCTGCGCCTGGCCGAGGAGCAGGGCTACACCTTCGTGCCGCCCTATGACGATCCCGACGTCATCGCCGGCCAGGGCACCGTGGCCATGGAGATCCTGCGCCAGCACCCCGGGCGGCTGGACGCCATCTTCGTCCCCGTGGGCGGTGGCGGCCTGATCGCCGGTATCGCGGCCTATGTGAAATACCTGCGCCCCGAGGTCAAGGTCATCGGCGTCGAGCCGGACGACTCCAACTGCCTGCAGCAGGCCATGGCCGCCGGCGAACGAGTGGTCCTGCCGCGGGTAGGGCTGTTCGCCGACGGCGTGGCCGTTGCCCAGATCGGCCACCATACCTTCGAGATCTGCCGGCGCTACGTGGACGAAGTGATCACCGTGAACAGCGATGAGATCTGCGCGGCGATCAAGGACATCTACGACGATACCCGCTCCATCACCGAGCCTTCGGGCGCCCTGGGGGTGGCCGGGATCAAGAAGTACGCCGAGCGTGAAGGCAGTGGCGGCCAGGTGCTGGTGGCCATCGATTCCGGCGCCAACATCAACTTCGACCGCCTGCGCCATGTGGCCGAACGCGCGGAGCTGGGCGAGCAACGCGAAGCCATCATCGCCGTGACCATTCCCGAGCGGCCGGGGAGCTTTCGCGCCTTCTGCGAGGCCCTGGGCCGGCGGCAGATCACCGAATTCAACTACCGGTACCACACCGGCGAAGAGGCCCATATCTTCGTTGGCGTCCAGACCCATCCGCAGCGCGATCCGCGTGACGCCCTCATCCAGGGCCTGCGCGACCAGGGCTTCCCGGTGCTGGACCTGACCGACAACGAACTGGCCAAGTTGCATATTCGCCACACCGTGGGTGGCCATGCGGCACGGGTCGGTGAGGAGCAGGTGTTCCGCTTCGAATTCCCCGAGCGGCCCCGGGCGCTGTTCGACTTCCTCGACCGCCTGGGCGGACGCTGGAACATCAGCATGTTTCATTATCGCAACCACGGCGCGGCGGATGGGCGGGTATTCGCCGCACTGGAAGCCAGTGATGCCGAGCGGGGCGAGCTGCTGGCGACCCTGGATGCCATCGGCTATCGCTATTGGGACGAGACCGAGAATCCGGCGTATCGGTTGTTCCTGGGCTGAGGTTGGGTGGCGTTGGGCTTCGCTGCGCTCAGCGCCAACCTACGGGTAGGGTGGATAACGGCGCGGCCTTATCCACCGTTGGTACCGGAGCCCGTCAGTGGAAAACGCTGCGCGGTTTTCCACGCTACGGTTGAGTACGCCTGATCGCGGCCATGGGCCGCTCCTGCAGGTTCAGATGTCATTGTAGGAGCGGCCCATGGCCGCGATCAGCAAAACACTGGAGTTTTTATATGAGCGGCCGCATCGGCGGACCGCCATGGCCGCGATGAGCCCATAAGCCAACGCTGAACCAGACCACCCCCTCTCCCTCTGGGAGAGGGCTGGGGTGAGGGAGGCCAAACATCGATAGTCCCGCCCGTTTGGCTTCGCTGTGCTCAGCGCCAACCTACGGGGGCATCCGGGAGGGTGGATAACGGCGTAGCCTTATCCACCGTTGGCACGGGAGCCCGTTAGTGGAAAACGCTGCGCGGCTTTCCACGCTACGGTTGAGTACGCCTGATCGCGGCCATGGGCCGCTCCTACAGGTTCAGATGTCATTGTAGGAGCGGCCCATGGCCGCGATGAGCGAAATATCGAACTCCCGGAGCGCCCGCATCGGCGGATCGCCATGACCGCAATGAGCCCCCAAGTCCGCGCTGAACCAGAGCGCCCCCTCTTCCTCGGGGAGAGGGCTGGGGTGAAGGAGGCCAAACATCGATAGTCCCGCCCGTTGGGCTTCGCTGTGCTCAGCGCCAACCTACGGGGGCATCCGGGAGGTGGATAACGGCGTAGCCTTATCCACCGTTGGCACGGGAGCCCGTTAGTGGAAAACGCTGCGCGGCTTTCCACGCTACGGTTGAGTACGCCTGATCGCGGCCATGGGCCGCTCCTACAGGTTCAGATGTCATTGTAGGAGCGGCCCATGGCCGCGATGAGCGAAATATCGGACTCCCGGAGCGGCCGCATCGGCGGACCGCCATGGCCGCATTGAGCCCTCAAGTCCGCGCTGAACCAGACCGCCCCCTCTCCCTCTGGGAGAAGGCTGGGGTGAGGGAAGCCAAACACCGATAGTTCCGCCTGTTGGGCTTCGCTGTGCTCAGCGCCAACCTACGAAGCCAGCTCTTCCACCCTGATATCCGTCAACCCATGCACCTCCGCCTGCCGCAGGATGGCCTCGGCGGGTGCATCGGCAGGCGGCAGGGCCAGGCTGTTCTCGGCGTCGGCGCGCAGGTGTTCCAGCACGGCGAGGGCCACTTCATGGGGCGCGAGCGTCGCCTGCGGATGGTCGAGATCGAGCTGACGGGGTTCGCCGTCCTTGCGGTAGTGGACGCGAAAGGTGGGCATGGCGGCGGCCTCGGAGCGGGTTTCTAGAAAGACTACCCCAGACGCGCCGCCGTTCCAGCCTACTTGAGGATCACCAGCTTGCCCTTGAGGGCGACACCGGCGATGAAGGCGCCGGCGTGGCATTCGTAGCGGCTGGGATCGCTCCACTCGTTCTTCTTGTAGTAGCTGGTGATATCGGTGACGGCATTGGCACCGGCGGCCTTGGCGGCTTCCTGCAGGCGGATCAGCGCCGATTGCAGCACCCAGCGGCAGGCGACCTCGTCGGTCTTGTTGAAGGCGTTGGTCTTCTGGTTGGTGGTGATGCTGGAGTTGACCACCGTGGCCTTGCCCGGCACCGGGTTGCCGGCCAGGTAGAACTTGACGCTGCCATCCAGGCGCTTGGCGGCCAGGGCTTCCTGGACCACCTCGGCGAAGGGCAGCTGCAGGGTGGTGTCGCGGGCCTGGGCGGCGGTGGGGAGCAGGGCGGCCAGGCTCAGGGTGAGGGCAAGGGCGGGAGCGATGAGGCGCATGGTGACTTCCTTGTGGGGGTGAGGGTGACTGTTTAACCTAGAACGCCCGTCCCGTCAGCCTTGGGGCGGTGTTCTGCGATATCGCGCAAGCCGAGGGCCGTTACTCCGCGTCGGCAGCGGGGGCCGGCAGCTGCAGTCGCCGGCGAATGTCGGCGTCGAGCAGCTGGACCCACTTGTTGTAGTTGCGATGGATGCGCTCGCCGTCGTAGTCGAGGCCGGCACTGTCGCGGTAGCGGATCTGGTAGCCCTTGGTGCTGTAGGGGATGTCGACCCAGGCCTGGTGGCGATCGCGCACCACGATGCTGGCGACCACCAGGCCGGGGCTCTCCTGGCCCACCGTCCAACCGCGGCGTTCGAGGGTATCGACGATGGCGCGGCGAACGTCGGCGGCGTTCTCCACCCGGTCGGCGGGGAAGACCTCCTGGGGCGTCACCAGGGGCGCGCGGGTGCAGGCCGCCAGGAACAGCAGAGCGGAGACGAGCAGCAGGCGACGCAACATGGGAATACCTCGGGAAATGGCCATCAGGACCAGCGGCGGAAGATCAGCGAGGTGTTGACCCCGCCAAAGGCGAAATTATTGTTCATCACATGATCGGTACGCAGGGTCCGCGGTCCGTCACGCAGATAGTCCAGCTCGCCGCACTGGGGGTCCAGGTCGTCGAGGTTGAGCGTCGGTACGAAACGCTCTTCGTTCATCATGGCGATGCTGAACCAGGACTCCAGGGCGCCACAGGCCCCTAGGGTATGGCCCAGGTAGCTCTTCTGCGAGCTGATGGGCATGCCGGAGCCGAACAGCGCCTGGGTGGCCCGGGTCTCGGCGATGTCGCCCTGTTCGGTGGCCGTGCCGTGGCCGTTGACGTAGCCGATGGCCTCCGGCGTCAGCCCGGCGTCTTCCAGGGCCAGCTCCATGGCGCGCTGCATGGTGGCCTGTTCGGGGCGGGTGGAGTGCTGGCCGTCGGCGTTGCTGCCGAAGCCGACGATCTCGGCGTGGATGTGCGCGCCGCGCGCCAGGGCGTGCTCCAGCTCTTCCAGCACCAGGATGCCGGCGCCTTCGCCGATCACCAGGCCGTCGCGTCCCTTGTCGTAGGGACGCGGCGAGGTGTGGGGCGCATCGTTGCGCAGGCTGGTGGCATAGAGGGTGTCGAAGACCATGGCCTCGCTGGGACAGAGTTCTTCGGCGCCCCCCGCCAGCATCAGCGGCAGGCGCCCGAACTTGATGGCTTCGTAGGCATAGCCGATGCCCTGGCTGCCGCTGGTGCAGGCGCTGGAGGTGGGGATCAGTCGGCCCTTGAGGCCAAAGAACAGGCTCAGGTTGGCGGCGGCGGTGTGCGGCATCATGCGCACATAGGTGTTGGCGTTGAGCCCCACGGCGGCGTCGCTGAGCAGCATGTTGGCCAGCGCCTTGATGTCGTCGGTGCTGCCGGTGGAGGAACCGCAGGCCACGCCCATGCGGCCATCGGCGATGCCGGGATCATTCAGCAGTCCGGCATCGGCCAGAGCGCGCTCGGCGGCGGCCACCGCCAGCTGGGAGACGCGGCCCATGCTGCGCAACTGCTTGCGCGTCCAGTGGCTGGGCACCTGGAAGTCGACGATGGGCCCGCCCAGGCGGGTGTTCATCTCGGTATAGCGGTCCCAGGCGTCCATGCGGCGGATGCCGCTGTGGCCGGCCAGGAAGTGGTCGCGGATGGTCGGCCAGTCACTGCCCAGGGCGGTGACGCCGGCCATCCCGGTGATCACGACGCGACGACCGATCATCAGCACAGCCCTCCGTTGACCGCCAGCACCTGGCGGGTGATGTAGCCGGCCTCGGGGGCGAGCAGGAAGGCCACCGCGTGGGCCACCTCCTCGGGGGTGCCCATCCGCCCGGCGGGGATCATCTCGAGAATCTTGTCCACCGGCACGTGCTCGTCGAGGATCTCGGTGTCGATCAGCCCCGGGGCGACGCAGTTGACGGTGATCTTGCGCTTGGCCAGCTCCACCGCCAGGGCCTTGGCGGCGCCGATCAGCCCTGCCTTGGAGGCGCTGTAGTTGACCTGGCCGCGATTGCCGATCAGCCCGGAGACCGAGGTGATGCAGACGATACGCCCCGGCGCGCGGCGACGGATCATCGGCATGACCACCGGGTGCAGGACATTGTAGAAGCCGTCGAGATTGGTGCGCAGGACCACGTCCCAGTCCTCTCCGGTCAGCGCCGGGAAGGCGCCGTCGCGGGTCAAGCCAGCATTGCAGACCACACCATAGTAGCCGCCGTGGGCTTCGGTATCGGCCTCGAGGATGGCCGCGCAGGCGGCGCGGTCGCCGACGTCGAATTGCAGCACCCGGGCCGTGCGGCCCAGGGCCTCCACCTCGGTGCGCACGGCCTCGGCTTCCTCGCGACGGCTGCGGCAGTGCAGCACCAGATCGTACCCGGCCGCGGCCAGGCGCAGGGCGATGGCGCGGCCCAGGCCGCGGCTGGAACCGGTCACCAGGACCGGGGCGGGGGCAACGCTCATGGCGCGGGCTCCTGTAGATACAGATCCGCCTGGGGCGGACGATAGACGTTCAGGCGGGCGCTGGCCTGGCAGCCAGGGCCCTGCAGGTGGCAGTCGAAGATGGCCATGCCATCGTCGTTCTGCAGTGCCGGCTGGGCCTGGATGCGCAACTCACCGCCGGCGGGAAAGGCCGCCACGTCGCAGGCGAACTGGCGGGTGCCGAGCAGGAAACCCAGGGCCGGGGCCTCGCCACGGCGGCGCGCCTGGCAGCCGGCGAAGGCGGCCACGCTCTGGGCCATCAGCTCCACGCCGATCCAGGCCGGCAGGGCGCCGTCGGCGTCGGTGAAGAGGCCGGGGCGCACCACCAGGCGGGTCTCGATGCCTTGGTCGTCGCAGACGAGGATCTCCTCGATCAGCAGCATGTCGCCGGCGTGGGGCACCAGCTCGGCGAGGGGCCAGGGGATCATGGCGTGGCTCCGAGGATGAGGCTGACGTTGCTGCCGCCAAAGGCGAAGCTGTTGCTCATGGCGTGGCGGCGGCCGTCCAGACGGCTGTCGGCGTGGGCCAGCGCCAGGCGTGGCAGGGCAGGATCGGCCTGGCCGTCCCAGCGCTGCGGTGGCAGCTGGCCGGCCGGGTTGAGCTGCGGGTCCAGGGTCAACCAGGCGAAGGCGGCTTCCAGGGCGCCGGCGGCGCCGAGGGTATGGCCGGTCAGCGGCTTGGTCGAGGAGCAGGGCACCCCGGCCGGGAACACCTCATGGGTGGCGTGGCTTTCCATGGCGTCGTTGTGTGGCGTGGCGGTGCCGTGCAGGTTGAGATAGCCGATGTCGCCCGGCTGCAGGCCGCTGGCACGCAGCGCCGCCTGCATGGCCTGGACGGCGCCGCGGCCGCTGGGGTCGGGGGCGGAGATGTGGTGGGCATCGGAACTGGCGCCGCCGCCGAGCAGGGCGATGGGACCGGGCTCGCGGGTCAGCAGGAACAGCGCCGCGCCCTCGCCGATGTTGATGCCGCAGCGATTGACCGAGAAGGGATTGCACAGGCGTTCGCTGACCGCTTCCAGGGCAGCGAAGCCGTTCAAGGTCAGGCCGCAGAGGCTGTCGACGCCACCGCAGAGCACGGCATCGCAATGTCCCTGGACCAGCAGCCGACGGGCGCTGAGCAGGGCGCGGGCGCTGCTGGTGCAGGCGGTGGAGAGGCCATAGCAGGGGCCGCTCAGGCCCAGGTAGCGGGCGAGGAAATCGGCCGGCGCGACCAGCTCCTGCTGGGCGTACTGATAGCCCTCGGGCAGTTGGCCGCTGCGCTGGTGCACGGCGATGCCCAGGCTGGCCTCGTGAATGCCGGAGGTGCTGGTGCCCAGCACCACGCCGATGCGCGCAGGACCGTGGCGCTCGATGGCCTGGCGCACCTGGGGCTCGATCTCGGTCAGGGCCGCCAGCAGGAGCTGGTTGTTGCGACTGAAGAAGGGGGCCCAGTCGGTAGGCCAGGCCGGCAGGGCGGCGCTGACGGTGCCCACCGGCGGCTGGCGCTCGGGGATCCAGCCCGGGGTGGGCTGCATGCCTGCCGTGTCGCCGGCGAACAGGCCGCGCGCCACCTCGGCCTTGCCCTGGCCCAGGGCGCAGAGCAGCCCCAGGGCATTCAGGTAGGCGCTCAAGGCGCGGACTCCGGCAGCAGGGTCAGGCGATAGCGCGACCCGTCCGGTGCCTGCAGCTCCAGGCGGTCGGCAGCGGGATAGCGCACCTGCCAGTCCTTGAGGCTGCGGCTGCCGTCGGCGGCCTGTTGCCAGTCGCCCGCGGCATAGGCCTGCGGCAGTTGGTCGGCCGGGGTCAGGGCGAACAGCAGTACGCTGAAGAAGGTGCGCGCCCGGGGATTGGGCGGCAGCAGGCCGTCGGCGTGCCAGGCGCCGTCGAGCAGCCGCTGGCGCGCCTGGGGCACACCCAGCGGATCGAACAGGGAAAAGCGCAGGGCTTGGCCTTCCGGCTGGATGGCCAGCAGCAGGGCGTCGCTGCCCTCGGCGGTCTGGCGCTCCACCTGATAGACGAGCGTGTGCGCCAGCGGTGGCGGACTGCTGGGCAGTGGCGGTTGGCTGGCGCAGGCGGCGAGCAGTAGCAGGCAGGCCAGCGCGAAGACGAGCGGACGGGGCAGGGTCATGCAGAGTGGGCCGAATTCAGCTGGCAGAGCTCGACGAGCAGGCGCAGGCGCCGCTTGGGCTCCTTGACGAAGGGGTTGCGAAGGTCCCAGGCGTAGCCGGCGAGAATGGCGCAGATCATGCGGCGGATCTCGGGGTCGGCGTTCTCGAAATAGATGACGTCCTGGAAGCTGCCATCGTACCAGCCCTCCACATAGGCACGGAACGTATCGACGCCCGCCTTGAGTGGTCGGGCGAACTCGCCCTCCCAGTCCACCGCCTCGCCACGCAGCTGGCGATCCACCAGGGGCGCGGCCAGGCTGGCCGAGCGCAGGGCGATGGTGACGCCCGAAGAAAACACCGGATCGAGAAACTCGGCGGCGTTGCCCAGCAGGGCGAAGCCGGGGCCGTGCAGGCGCTTGACGTTGGCCGCATAGCCGCCCAGCTCGCGCACCGAGGTATCCCAGACCGCATTGTGCAGCACCCGGGCCAGGCTCGGGGTCTCGGCGACCCAGTCGCGCAGACAGGTGGCGAGATCGGGGGCGCGTCCGGCATAGCGCTCGGCGGCGGCCACCACCCCGAGCGAGGTGCGGCCGTCGCTGAACGGGATGGTCCAGAACCAGACGTCGCGCCAGGTCGGGTGGGTGGTGATGAGGATGCGGTCGCGGTCGAAGCCGGGATCGTCGATGCGGTCCTCGACATGAGTGAAGAGGGCACGACGCGGGGGGAAGTCCGAAGGGGCTTCCAGGTCCAGCAGGCGCGGCAGCACCCGTCCGTAGCCACTGGCATCGAGCAGGAAGTCGGTGGTCAGCGCATAGGCCTGGCCGTCGTCACCCAGCACCTCGATCCGGGTCCTCTCACCTTCTTCGCCCAGGGTCACGGCGGTCACCCGCTGGCCGTAGCGGATCGCCACGCCCTGGCGAGCGGCGTCGTCGGCGAGGATCTTGTCGAAGGGGCCGCGCTGGACCTGGAAGGTGCTGCGCCCGCCACTGTAGGTGTCGCGGAAGTCGAAGTCGGTGTAGCGCTCGCCCCAGGCGAAGGCCGCGCCGACCTTGGTCTGAAAACCGGCGGCCTCGACCGCCGGCAGCATCCCGGCTTCCTCGACGAAATCCAGGCTGTGGGAGAGCAGGCTCTCGCCGATGGAAAAGCGCGGGAAGTGCTGGGCTTCCAGTACCAGTACCGGATGGCCGCGACGCTTGAGCAGGGCGGCGACCACGGCGCCGGCCGGGCCGGCACCGATGACGACCAGGGGATGATGTTCAACCATGACGAAGGTCCTTTTCGTGGGAGACGGGGGGCGAGGCCCAGGGTGCCAGCAGGAAGCTGAACACCAGCCCCAGGCTGATGGCCAGGCCGAAGTTGGCGATGGCCGGGGTGCTGCTGAGCATCAGCAGACCGAACGACAGCCAGCTGCCGACGCCGGACAACAGGCCGCCGAGCAGACTCACCGCCGCGCCGCCGATGGCCTCGTGCATGAGGATGGCGTAGTCCACGCCGATGGCGGTGATAAGCAGCAGGGCGAAGAGGCTGAACAGGGTCAGCGGCTGACCCAGCCAGCCCAGGCAGGCCAGGGCCGCCAGGGCTGCCAGGAGCGGCAGGCAGACGATGCGCAGCGCCGCGCGGCGGCCGAAGGCCCAGAGCAGCAGCATGAAGATGGCGCCCGAGGCCAGTAGCTTGAGCTCCACCGCCAGGCGCTGGGTATGGAGGAACAGCCCGCGTAGTTCGCCGAGGCGATCCACCAGCTGCACGCCAGGCAAGCCCTCGGCCACCGTCTGCAGGACCTGGGCGTTGCCCAGCCCTTGCAGGCTGACCAGCCCGGCCGCGCCGCCGTTGGCAGTCCGGCCCAGCCAGAGCGGTCGCCAGGGCTCGCCCAGCGGGCCGGCCAGGGCCCGGTCGAGACTCAGGTCGGGTAGCTGATGCAGTTGCCTCAGTTCGGCGTCCAGCGCGTCGGCCGGAATGCCTACCGCCAGCAGGGGTTGCAGGCGCTCGCCCCAGCCGGCCAGGGCCTGACGCAATTCGGCCTGGGCCGCGGCAGGGGCGACCAGGCCGCTAAGGGCGCGATAGCCCTGCAGCTGGCCCTGACTGACCAGGCTATCCAGGCGCTGACCCAGGGCGGCCTGGCGGCGCAGCACCTCATCGGCATCCGCCCCGCGCACCAGGAAGAACTGGCTGGTGGGTTGCAGCCCGGTGAGGCGGGCGATGGCCTGGGCTTCGCGGGTCAGGGCCGGGTCCTGGCCAAGCCAGAGGCGCAGGTCGTTCTGCAGGTGCAGCTGCCAGACGCCGGCGCCGCAAAAGGCCAGCAGCGCCAGGAGCAGCGGCAGGCTGCCGGTGCGCGCCAGCAGGCGCAGCCGCAGGTCAAGCAGGCGCTGCATCAGCCGCAGGGGCGCGGCGGGCGGCGCCAGGTCCAGGCGTTGCCACCAGGCCGGCAAGAGGCAGACGGTGGTGAGGTAGGCGCCGATCAGGCCGGCGGCGGAAAACACCGCCACCTGGGTCAGCGCCGGAAAGGGCGTGCAGGCCAGCGCCAGGTAGCCCAGCAGATTGGTCGCCAGACTCAGGGACAATCCCGGCAGGGTCTGGCGCAGGATGGCCGTGGCATCCCAGGAGCCACCCTTCCAGCTCTTGCTCAGGTAGTGCAGCGGGTAGTCGGCGGCCACCCCGGTCAGGCTGGCGCCGAGGATCAGGGTGAGAGCGTTGATCTGGCCGAACAGCAGCACGCAGGTGGCGCTGCCGGCCAGGAGCGCCACGCCCACCGCCAGCAGGCTGAGCAGCACCCGCCAGCGGCGGAACAGCCCCAGCAGCAGGGCCAGGGTGCCCAGGGTGGCCAGGCCGCCGATCAGCGACATCTCGCGACTGGCGGTGGCTTGGCCGGCGGCGGCGTATCTCAGGCCGCTGGCGGCGAGTAGCTGACCGCCATCCGCGACCACCTCACGGCGGGCGGCCTCGATCAGGGCTTCTACCCGTGGCGGAGCGTCGAAGTCGAAGGCATCGGCGCGGGTACGGGCGCGGATCAGGGCCCAGGTCAGACCGTCGCCCTGGGTCAGCAGCAGGCCGCTGCCGGCGTCGAATTGCACCTTGCTGGCCGGGGTGAGCTGGCGCTGCACCAACAGGCCGAGGCCGAACCAGTCCTGCTCCAGGGGTAGGGCGCCGGCGCCGGCGAAGGGATCGAAGAGGGCCGCAGCGCGGGCCTGCAGATAGCTGTCGGGCGTCTTGAGCAGTTCGTCGCGCGCCGGCCCCGGTGTCAGCGCCAGGCGACTGGCCAGGAGTTGCTGGCGCAAGCCAGGCAGATCTGGCGTCAGCTGCCATTGCACCTTTTCGAACAGTGGCTCATGGGACCAGGCCTGGCCCAGGCGCTCGACCAGGGCAGCGACCCGCTCACGTTGGGGATGACCCACCAGCAGGAGCACCTCACGATTGAGCGGCTCGGCCATGCGCGCCTCGGCCTGCTGGGTAAGGGCGTCGCCGGCGCCCTGGGGCAAGAGCGCCAGCAGATCGGCGGCCACCGGCGGACCATGCCGCCACTGCCAGGCGCTGAGCGCCAGCAGGGTGAGCAATAACAGCAGGAAGGGGCGCTGCAGCCGGGTCACTGGAAGACCGCGCGCTGCTCGGCGCCCAGGGTGTCGCTGGGCTGGCCGTCCAGGGTGAGCAAGCTGCGGTCGCCCTGGGTCTCACGGATTTCCACCTGTTCGACCAGGGCGCCGCCCTGGATGAGGATGCCGTCGAACACCTGCTTGAGCAGTGCGCCGCGTGGGGTCAGGCGCAGCTGCCAGTGATTGGCGTCGCCTGTCAGGGCCAGCTCGAAGTCGCGTTCCAGGCCGCTGCGATCGCCGCCGAGCACGGCCAGGAACAGGGCGCTCTGGCGCGCGGCCAGGTCGCTGCCGGGCAAGGGCGTCCAACCCGTCGGCGTCTGCTTGGCGATGGCGCCCGGGGTGATGCGATAGGTCTGGGTCAGCGGCTTTTCCAGCCGCCAGAGCAGCCCCAGGCCGCGGGCCAGGGTGAAGTGACCGCTGCTGGTCAGCGGTTGCGGCAGGGCGCGCAGATAGCGCTGCTGGACGAAGCTGCCCTCGACCGCCGCGGGGCGCGCCAGCTGGGCGGCCAGGTCGTCGAGATCGAAGGCCTGGGCCAGGGGCGCGGCCAGGATGAATAGCAGAGCGATCAGCGTGCGCATGCCAGGGCCCTCTCCACGGCGTCGATGAAGACCTTGGGCGATGCCAGCTGCATCTCGCGGCTGGCCAGGTCCACGGCGACCTGCACGGTGCTGGCGCGGGTCAGGCGCTCACCGGTGGCCGCGTCAGTGATCAGGTAGTTGAGCTTGAGGCGATGCTCCCACTCCACCAGATCGGCCTTTACCCGCACGCGCTGCTGAAACAGCAGGGGGCGGATGTAGCGGATCTGCAGGTCGATCACCGGCCAGCCATAGCCGGAGTCGCGCATCTGCAGGTAGTTATGGTCGAGGCGGTCGAGCAGCGCGCAACGCGCCACCTCCAGGTACTTCACATAATGGCCGTGCCAGGCGATTTCCATCATGTCGACGTCGAAGAAGGGGATCTGCATCTCCACCTCGACCTGCAGGGCACCGGTCTTACGCATAGAGCCTCCAGTGGCGGGCGCGAATCAGGGTCAGGGTCTGGCGCAGTTCGGCTTCCAGGGCACGGTCTTCGATCAGTGGCGGGAAGGTCTCGCCCAGCGCGCGGTGCATGGCGGCCAGGGGCGCGGGCGGTTGCACGCCCTGCTCGCACCTGAGCCAGACGCCTTGCTGGGCGGCCAGCAGGGTGGCGGCGGTCACCTGCTCGGTGAGCTCCAGCACGCGCAGGGCGTCGCGGGCGGCAATGGTGCCCATGCTGACCTTGTCCTGGTTGTGGCATTCGGTGGAACGGGAGAAGACGCTGGCCGGCAGGGTGCCTTTGAGCGCCTCGGCGGTCCAGGCGCTGGCGCCGATCTGCACCGCCTTGAAGCCGTGGTTGAGCATGGCCCGCTCGGCCGGGGCGCCGGAGAGATTGCCCGGCAAGCCATGGTTGTAGCGCGCATCCACCAAGAGGGCGAGCTGGCGGTCGAGCAGGTCGGCGACGTTGGCCACCAGGGTCTTGAGACTGTCCATGGCGCAGGCGATATGGCCGCCATAGAAGTGGCCGCCATGCAGCACCCGCTCGTCTTCGGCGTCGATCAGCGGATTGTCGTTGGCGCTGTTGAGTTCGGTCTCGATGAACTGGCGCAGCCAGGGCAGGCTGTCGGCCAGCACGCCCAGGACATGGGGGGCGCAGCGCAGCGAATATCTGTCCTGCAGGCGGTGCAGGGGCGCGGCCGGCCCTTCGGCGGCGAGATCCGCGCGCAACCAGGCGGCCACCTGACCCTGGCCCGGATGGGGCTTGGTGGCGAACAGGCGCTGGTCGAAGTGCTCGGGGTTGCCGGCCAGGGCCACCACGTTGAGCGCGGTGATGCGCGTCGCCAGGCGCAGCAGGTACTCGGCGCGGGAGAAGGCCAGGCAGGCCAGGCCGGTCATCACCGCGGTGCCGTTCATCAGCGCCAGGGCTTCCTTGGGCCTTAGCACCAGCGGCGTCCAGCCCAGCTCGGCATGGACGTCCGATGCTTCCCGTATCTCATTGCGCCAGAGCACCTGGCGCTCGCCGCAGAGGGCGGCGGCGACATAGGACAGCGGGGTGAGATCGCCACTGGCGCCCACCGAGCCCTCTTCGGGGATCAGCGGCAGGAGGTCTTCGCGCAGGAAGGCGGTGAGACGTTCGAGCAGCTCGACGCGCACCCCGGAGACGCCCTGGCACAGCGACTGCAGCCGCGCCGCCAGCACCGCGCGGGTCGCCGCCGCATCCAGATGGCGCCCCAGGCCGCAACCGTGGAAGGTGTAGAGCTGACGCGGCAGCGCCTCGACCTGGGCCAGGGGCACGGCGACCACGCAGGAATCGCCGTAGCCGGTGGTGATGCCGTAGACCGACCCCTCGCGGGCCAGCAGCGAATCGACGAAGCGCGCGCCGCGGGCGATGCCGTCGCGGAAGGCGGCGTCGTCCTGCAATTCGGCCTGGGCCCGGCCCTCGGCCAGGGCGACCAGGTCTTCGATGGCGAGGGCCTGGCTACCAAAGCGAACACTAGCGTTCATCGCGACTCCAGAAGGGGTAGAAGTTGAACCACTGCCGCGGCGCCTTGAGGCAATGGGCGGCGAGGCGTTCGGCATAGGCCTGGGCCAGGCCCTGGATGCTGGCGGCGCGCTCCTGGCGACGCCAGGCCGGGGCCGGGGCGAAATCTTCCAGGTAGAGGTGGTAGCCGTCGGCTTCGCGCAGGCAGAACAGCAGGTTGGTCGGGCAACGCAGCAGGTGCGCCAGCAGCCAGGGGCCCTGGGGGAAGGGCGCCGGGGCGCCGAGGAAGTCCACCTCGACGGTCCGGCCGCCATGCAGCGGCACCCGGTCGCCGGCGATGGCCAGCCATTCGCCGCGCTCCAGGCGCTCGCTGAGCTGCAGCATCACCGCCGGGTCCAGCTCGCTGACCTGGATCAGCCGCAGATCGCTGGCGCCGGCCTCTTCCAGCAGACGATTGAAGGCCTCGGCATGGCGGGTGTGCACCAGTACATTGAGGCGCACCCGCCGCCCCAGCTGGGCCAGGGCGCGACAGACTTCAAGGTTGCCCAGGTGGGCGGTGACCAGGATCTCGCCGCGCGGCGCGTGCATGCGGCTGTGCACCTGATCCGGGTCGTGCAGTTGTACCTGATCAAGGCCGAGGCGGCCGTTCCAGGCGTCGAGCTTGTCCAGCAGGGCTTCGGCGAAGGCCATGAACTGGGCATAGCCGCTGCGCCAGCTGGGCTGCAGGTCGGGACGATTGCTCCAGGCGGCCAGGCGCTGCTGGTATTCGCGGATGCCGCGGCGGGCGCGGGCGCCGAACAGGAAGAAGTACAGCACGATCAGCCGCAACAGCGGAGCGATGGCGCGGCGGCCCAGGTGCCGTGCCAGCCAGGCGGTGAGGCGCATCAGCACGGGGCTGCCACGCTCGCGCTGCTGCGCCCAGTGGCCGCTCACGCGCGCACCCGGCGCCAGAGCAGGCGCGGCGCGCGCAGCAGCATGCCGAAGAACAGCCGCGTGTGCATGCGCGAGATCAGCACGTTGTCCTGCCAGAGGCGAAAGTGCGAACGGCCATCCAGCGGATAATGCACCCGGGTCGGACGCCAGCGCATGGGCTGCTCGCGCCAGGCCAGGCGTACCAGGATCTCCGGATCGAAATCCATGCGCTTGCCCAGGCCGCCAGCGCGGATCACCGCCAGGGTCGGCGCCAGCGGGTAGACGCGAAAGCCGCACATGCTGTCGCGGATCGCCAGGGACAGGCTGTTGATCCACACCCAGACATGGGTGAGGTAGCGGGCATAGAGCCGGCCCTTGGGCACCGAGTCGTCGAACTGCGGGTAGCCGCAGATCAGCGCCTCGGGATAGGCCTGGGCCTCGGCGAGAAAGGCGGCCACGTCGGCCAGGTCGTGCTGGCCGTCGGCATCCACCTGCAGGGCATGAGTGAAGCCCAGACGCTGCGCCTCGGCGAGTCCGGCCATCACCGCGCCGCCCTTGCCCTGGTTGACCGGCAGCCGCAGCAGATGGACGTCGGGTTGGGTCGCCAGCTCGTCCATCACCTGGGCGCAGGCGGGGCTGGAGGCATCGTCCACCAGCACGCAGGGCAGGGCGCGCTGGCGCAGCGCCTGGACCACCAGCGGCAGGGCGTGCTCATGGTCGAATACCGGGATCACCGCGCAGGCACGAAAGCTCATGGCTGCGCCTCCTTGAGCAGGATGCGCCCGGAGGAGCAGGCCGCGGTGCCCTGGCGAAAGGCAAAGTGCAGCTTGCTGCGGGTGGTGTCGAAGTGGAAGGTCAGGGTTACCCGGTCGCCGGGGCGCAGCAGCTGCTGGAATTTCAGCACCTCCATCCCGGCGAAGTCCGCGGGTAGATCCAGGTGCTGACGGGCCAGGCGCTGCGCCCAACCGACCTGCACCACCCCGGGCACCACCGGCGCCGTGGGGAAGTGACCGGAAAAGAACGCCAGGTCCGGCGCGACTTCCAGCTCCAGCCGCCAGCCATCTTCGGTCTGCTCGACGCCGAGCGGTTCGATGTCCACCGGCCGTGGCTGGGCCAGCAACCGCTCCACCTCGGCCTGGGCCAGCTTGCCCTGGGCGCTGTAGGGCAGCGCCAGCAGCAGGCGCCAGCGGCGCGGCAGGGCGATGGCCTCGCAGTGCCCGGCCAGGTGTTCGCGCAACTCGGCCACCAGGGCGCGGCGACCGCCATTGCGCAACTGGTGCAGACCGCTTTCGCTCAGGGCGACCAGGGCGCCGAGCAGGGCGCGACCCTGTTGCACCACGCCCAGGCGGACATCGGCGACGGCGGGATGGTCGAGCAGGCGCGCTTCCAGCGCTGGCAGGGCGATGCGCTTCTCTTCCAGTTTGACGATGCGATCCAGACGCCCGAGCAGCTCGAAGCGACCGTCTCCCAGCAGGCTCACACCGTCCATGGTCTGCTCGCGCACGCCCTGGGGCAGGTAGGGTGAGCTCAGCCAGAGGGCGCCGTCAGCGTCCTGGCCCAGGGTGAGGTCGGCGAAGGCCTGCCAGGGCTGCGGGCCCTGGCGCCAGGCGATGCCGCCGGTCTCGGAGCTGCCATAGACCTCGGTAGGGTACTGGCCGAAGCGCGCCTGGCAGGCCGTGGCCGCCGCCTCCGGCAGCACGCCGCCAGAGGAAAACACCCGCACCACCTGACCGAGGATGGCGTCATCGAGGTTCTCGCCCAGGCGCTTGAGCAGCGCCGGGCTGCTGATCCATACCGCACGGCGACCCTCGCGTAGCAGGGCGGCGGTCTCTCGCTGCAGCTCCTCGGTGAAGGGCAGCGCCTGGCGGGCGAAGGGGCGCCCGGCGCAGAGCGGCCAGAGCACGCGGAACAGCAGGCCATAGATGTGTTGGGTGGAGACACTGCCGAGGATGGTCGCCTCGCCCAGGGACTCGCCCCAGAGGCGCTCCAGGGCGGCGACCTCGTTGGCCAGCTGGAACAGTTGCTTGGCGATCAGCTTGGGCTCGCCGCTGGAGCCCGAGGTGCTCAGGGTCAGCAGCGGTGCCTGGAGGTCGAGCGCGGCGGGCGCCAGGGGCTCGGCGGCCGTCCAACCGGCAAGATCGTCGAGCCAGGCATCGAGGGTCGGGATCAGCCGGGCACGGGTGGCGGGCTGGGCGTCGGCCGGCAGGACGACCTCGATGCCGGCGCGCCAGGCGCCGAGCAGGGCGCAGGCCAGGTCCTCGGCATCGTCCAGGTACAGCGCCAGGCGCCTGAGGCCAGCGGACTGGAAGGCCGCCGCCAAGCTCAGGGCGCGCTGCTTGAGGGCCGCATCCAGCGGGCTCGCGGCGCCCAGCAGCTCGGCGAGAGGGGTGAACGTCATGGCAACCTCCGCACGCGCTGGCGGACCAGCCATTCACCGGCGAACAGCAGGCCCATCAGGCCATAGGCGATGACGCCGGTATAGAGCGTCCACCAGGCCAGCGGCGCCCAGAGCGCCAGGGCAGCGGCGGTGAGCGCATTGAACAGAAAGAACAGGCACCAGACCTGGGTCACCCGGCGGGTGTAGCGCACCGCACGGGGTGGCAGCTCGGGTTCGCGCAAGCGTGCCAGGCGCTCGATCAGCGGCTGGCCGCGCAGCAGGCTCAGGCCGAACACCGCCAGCAGGAAGAGGCTGAGCAGCACCGGATACCAGCGCAAGAGCACGGCGGCGTCGCTCAGGGCCAGCAGCAGGCAGAAGCCCAGAGCGACCAGGGCGGTGCCGCGCTGCAGGCCGTTGAGGTCGGGTTGCAGCAGGCGCAGGCCCCAGAGCACACCGAGACCGACCGCGAACAGCCGCGGCGACAGGTGCTGCAGGCCGAAGTACACGGCGAAGGGATAGGCCAGGCCGAGCAGGAGCAGCAGGGCAGCGGCGAGCAGGCCCAGCGGGGAGCGGGAAGGCAGGGCACTCATAGGCGGCGGATCAGGCGTCCGCCTGGCTGATGCGATAGACAGCCTCGACCACGTCGCCCACGGTACGCACCTGGCGGAATTGCTCGGCGGCGATCTTGTGGCCGGTCTGGCGGCGCAGGTGGTCGATCAGGTCGACGGCGTCGATGCTGTCGATCTCCAGGTCCTCGTAGAGGTTGGCCTCCAGGGTCACCCGCTCGGGCTCCAGCTCGAAGAGCTCGACCAGGGCGCTGCGCAGGGTCTCGAAGATGGCTTCACGGCTTTGCATGGCGATCTCCTCAGGCGGCGCGCTGGGCGGCCACGAAGGCCGCGAGGGCGTTGACGTTGGCGAAATGGGTGCGGGTGTCCTTGGCTTCGGCGTCGATGCGGATGCCGTAGCGCTTCTGGATCGCCAGGCCCAGCTCCAGGGCGTCCACCGAATCCAGGCCCAGGCCGTCGCCGAACAGGATCTGGTCGTCGCCGATATCGTCGACGGTGACGTCCTCGAGGCCGAGCGCCTCGATGATCAGGCTTTTGAGCTCAAGGTTGAGATCAGTCATGGTTGCCGGTTTCCTTCAGGTAGAGCTGGTGCAGCTGGTCGTTGAGCTCACGCGACGCCAGCGGCAGCGGCCGCCCGGCGAAGGTGGAGGGATCGATGTCGGCGCCGACGTCCAGCTGGAAGTCGAAGCGCCGGGAGGGGATGCGATACCAGGGCGTGGCCTTGGTCAGGGTGCTGGGCACCACGCGGATAGTGACCGGGGTGATGCAGTGTGCGCCGCGCAGGGCGATGGCCGCAGCGCCGCGATGGAAACGTGGGGGCTCGCCGGGGGTGGTGCGGGTGCCCTCGGGAAAGATGATCAGCGTCTGGCCCTCGCGCAGGGCGTCGGCGGCTTCGTCGAGCATTTCGGCGCTGCCGTTGTTGCTGATGTAGCCGGCTGCCTGGATCTGCCGCTTGAGGTAGGGGTTCTGCCAGAGCCCCTGCTTGACCACGCAATTGGCGTCGGGCACCAGGCCGATGAGCACCACCACGTCGATCAGCGAGGGGTGGTTGGCAATGATCAGCTGGCCCGGGCGGCCCAGGCGCTCGCGGCCCTGGATGCGCAGGTTCATCACCCGGGTCAGTACCATGAAGGCGACGAAGAAACGGAACAGCCGGGCATTGGCCCGCCGCGCACGCTGACGCCGCTGCAGTGGATCGCCTGGCAGCACCAGCAGGATCGGCAGGATCAGCAAGCGGAAGACCAGGGCGCCGCAGCCGAACACCACGAAGTTGAGCCCCGTGGCCAGCAGCCGGTAGCCGTAGTCCAGCCGGCCAGTCATCAGTAGGTCTCCGCCTGCCAGTGCCAGGCGCGCCCGGCATAGGCCAGGTGCCGATCACCGCGGGCTTCCAGCAGGCGCAGCAATTCCAGGGCATGCGGCCAGGCGCTGGTCGCGGCGTCCGCCGGGGCCGGCTCGCCGCTCAGGCCATGGCTGCTGCCAGGAGTGAGCAGCAGGCCCACGGCATAGGGAAAGGGAACGTCATCGATCTGGGGCGCATAGAGGGTGGGCGGCGCCTCTTCGGCGATCACCACCAGCACCCCGCTGGCGCCTTCGGCGAGCAGGGTGGAGGCTTCCAGCACGGCGTGTTCGAGGCCATCGCGGCCGGTGGCCAGGGCATTCATCTCGCTGTGATCGCCGCGCAGGATCGACCACTGGCCGATGATAGCGTTGTGCACCGAAAGGCTGAACTGGGTCGGGGAGAGCGGCTCGCCGCGGGCCAGCTCCTGGAGGATCGCCAGGGTGCGCGGGGTCTCGCCGTGGCGTGAGGCGAAGATCAGCGGCAGCGGCTCGCCATGGGCGTCGGCCAACGGCCAGGCCACCTGGAAGGTCATGCGTGCCAGGCGACTCAGGCGGCGGCGCTGCATGGCCGGCAGAAAACTGGCATCGGGTTGGCTGCCGTCGTCCGCCGGACACCAGGGCGCGGCGCACCACTGCCGCCAGGCATCCTGGTCGACAAGACCAGGCGCCCAGGCGCGCCAATCGCTAATCTGGAAATGTATGTTCACGGCTGAATCTACCCCGGAGCCTACGTGCTTGCCGTTTCATCTATCCCTGATGAGCAGGGTATTGCAGCGTTCGGCGCGCATTATCCAAGCGGCTATTACCCTAGGCAAACATTTGCATGAACTTTGCGAAGGGGTAGCAGTCGCCCGCATTGAGCCGGGAACAGGCTAGCGCGGTAGGGAAGCTGGAGCCCCTTGCAAGGGCGTGAAACGCCGCTCCGTGCGACGAGCGGCAGTGAAAGCCGGGATTTGGCGGGGGTGGATGAACGTAAAGGCGAATTCGTCGCTGACGGTTATCGCGATCAGGGCTCCAGGGGCCGCGCCAAGGTCGTCCCCTTCACGACGGAGCGGTCGTCATGCCGCTGGTAGCGGTTGCAACTTCGAAAGGCGGACGGCCACGGCCAGGGCCGCGAGCAACAGGGCGCCGATGAACAGGCCGACGCCGGTCCAGCCAGCCAGGTGCCAGCAGAAGCCACCCAGGGTGCCGGCCACGCTGGACCCGGCGTAGTAGCTGAACAGATAGAGCGACGACGCCTGGCCACGCGCCTGGCGGGCGCGGCGGCCCACCCAGCTGCTGGCCACCGAATGGGCGCCAAAGAAGCCGAAGGTGAACAGCAGCATACCCGGCAGCACCAGCCACAGCGGGGTGAACAGGGTCAGCAGCAGACCACAGAGCTTGAGCACGATGGCGGCGGCGAACACCCGCCGCCGACCGAAGCGATCGGCCAGGCTGCCGAACTTGGCCGAGCTGTAGATCCCCGCCAGATAGACCAGCGACAGCACCCCGATCCAGGCCTGGCTCAGGTGGTAGGGCTCGGCCAAGAGACGATAGGCGATGTAGTTGAACAGGGTGACGAAGGCGCCCATCAGCAGGAAGGCCTCCAGGAACAGCCAGGGCAGGCCGGCATCGCGAAAGTGCAGGGCATAGCCGGCGAGCAGGCTGCGTGGCCGCAGGGGCCGCGGCTGGAAGCGCTTCGAGGCTGGCAGACTGCGCTTGAACAGCACCGCCGCCACCAGCGCCAGCACCCCCAGGGCGCCGAGGGCGATGCGCCAGGAGACGAAGTCCACCAGGACCCCGCTGATCACTCGCCCCGACATCCCGCCCAGGGCGTTGCCGCTGATATAGAGGCCCATGGCATAGCCCAGGTGTTCGGGATGCACCTCCTCGGCCAGGTAGGTCATGGCCACCGCCGCCACTCCGGCCAGCGACAGCCCCACCAGGGCACGGGTCACCAGGATGCCGTCCCAGGTCGGCATCAGGGCGCTGAGCAGGGTAAAGGCCCCTGCCGCGAACAGCGCATAGACCATCACCGACTTGCGGCCGATGGCATCGGAAATCGGCCCGGTCACCAGCAGGCCGCAGGCCATGAGGCCGGTGGCCAGGGACAGCGACAGACTGCTGGCGGCAGCAGTGAGGCCAAAGGCCTGGGAAAAGATCGGCATCAGCGGCTGCACACAATAGAGCAGGGCGAAGGTGGCGAAGCCGCCGCAGAACAGGGCCAGGGCGGTGCGCAGGAATTGCGGCGTACCCTTTTCGATGAAGGCGTCCGGTGCGTGCTGCGGCTCATTGGCGGCAGGGCGGGTTTCCAGCGCAGGGGCAGGGGGCGTGGCGGACGACCGGGACGTGTTCACGGGTACCTCAAGGCAAGTCTGACCTCATCACCCTAGGCTGGTCGCTGTCATATATCCAATATATTGTCCGTCTCGATTGATAGGTTTTGCGACTCAATGGAGATGGCATGGAATTGCGACACCTGAGGTACTTCGTAGCGGTGGCTGAAGAACTGCACTTTGGTCGTGCGGCCCAGCGCCTCAACCTCTCCCAGCCGCCGCTCAGCCAGCAGATCCAGGCCCTGGAAGCCGAGCTGGACACCCGCCTGCTGGAGCGCAATAACCGCCGCGTTGCCCTGACCGAGGCCGGCCGGCTGTTTCTCGATGAAGCCCGGCAGATCCTCCTGGCCAGCGAACGCGCCGCCGAGCGCGTCCGCCGCGCCGGCCGGGGCGAAACCGGGCAACTGCAGGTGGGCTTCAGCGCCTCTTCACCCTTCGTCGCCACCATCCCCAAGACCTTGTTCGCCTACCGTCGTACCTATCCCGAGGTGCGCCTGCAACTGCAGGAGATGAGCAGCCGCGAACAGATCGACGCTATGCTCGCCGGCAACCTGCAGATCGGCCTGATCCGCCCCATCGAATTGCCGGATTCCCTCGTGGCGGTCGAACTCTTCCGCGAACCTCTGGTGGTCGCCCTGAGACACGATCATCCCCTGGCCCAGCAGGGCAGCGGCCCGCTGCCCCTGGCCGCGCTCGCCGAAGAGCCCTTCGTCTATTTCCCGCGCAGCTTCGGCACCGGCCTCTACGATCAGCTACTGACCCTCACCGCCCGCGCTGGCTTCGCCCCGCGCATCGTCCAGGAGGCTAGCGAAGTCCTCATCATCCTCGGCCTGGTCGCCGCCGGCCTCGGCGTCACCGTACTGCCCGCCACCTACCAGCGCACCCAGATGGAGGGGCTGGTGTATCGGGAGCTGGACGATCCCGAGGCGACTTCGGCGGTGTGGTTGCTCAGGCGTAGGGAGGAGGTGTCTCCGCAGGCGGAGGCGTTTGTAGGGTTGTTGGTTAATAGCCTAAGTTTGAGTTTTTCTTAATTGGCAGTGTGAGCGTCCTGATTTTCATTCATATTTTTCTAAGATCTCTCTTATTTTTTGACAGGCTAGGAAGACATTAAGTGCAACTGAACCGGATACCAGTGTTGCACTCGTAAATGCAAAGCCCATTAGGGCTGAGTTTATTTCTTTAGAAAAGATCCAGAGGCTAATTGCGATGATGCTGCTTGTGATTGTTAGTATGTGTGATGCTATCAGGCGGTCTGTAATTCTATGGTACTCAAACCAGTCATAAAGTTTCTTGTTTCCGGAGTCGAGTGGTGCTCTTAGTTTGGAGGAGTACTGAAATGAGATGCCTGTGAATAGCATGGGTAATGTTGGGAGCCACTGGGACATAGTGCTATCAGATTTGATTTTCTCCCCTACAGCTTCAAGTATATCTGGCGCCCAGTAAAAAATAAGAGCTAGTGCGGCGATGATTAGCGTTTCTGGGGAAACAATTGAAAGCCTGGTTATGTCTAGGATTCTTTTCATTTTGGTCAATGACGCATATGGCGATTCTTTTGTATTTCTTCAAGAATAGGTAGAAGTTTATAATATAAGTCTAAAGCGTCTGGGTTTTTCTCAAAAATAAAGTTTTTTGCAGTTTCGCTTGTTTTTATGACTATCAGTTCGTCCCCTTGGCTGCCCTTCACTTCACCATTCCCGTATCCGTCTGCAGCCATAAGGATAGCTGCATCACCGATAGGGATTGGTTTATCCGTGAAATATAGCTCTTCTTCTTTTTGCTCTGCAGCTTGCTGAACAATGTTTTGAATGTCTGTAAGGATAGATTGCTTTTCTGGAGCCTCCTCGCTGATAGACATTCTGTCGGTGTTTCTCGATATTAGGTAGTCTTTAAGCGGTGCCCACAAAGGGCCAAACAAAGGATTTGGTGGAGATATTTTAGCTTTAATTTGATAGATTTTTTCAAGGCCACTTAATTTTGCTGCAAAGGATTTAAGATCTGAGATAAGCTCAATTTCGCATCTAACAAAAAAGCCTTCATACGTTTCTTCTATTATTTTAGAGAATAAATTTGTGAATGTCTTTTGGTCTATATGGTTGTAGATGTTTAGAAAGGCTATGCCTGAATGCTCTGGGATGTATATAAAGTGGCTTGATGCCAGTCCAAGGTTTGGTTCCGCCTGTAGGGCTTCTCTACGCTTTTCTTCATCAATAATCGTAACTTCACCTTTTGGGGCGTATTTTGTTAATTTTCCAGTATAGAATTTATTGGGTCCTAAGTTGTGCTCTTGGGGGTCGATGATGGTCCAAGCGGTTTCTCTTATTTTTATCGGTTTAGGGTTGAGTATTGCATTTATTAGCATTTCTTGATTTAAGAGTCCAAGTTTTAGGACTCGGCCAACATAGAAAGTCCCTTTTTTTGCCATCATTTAATTCCTTGGCTGGAGCTGATTTTGAAGAACGGTTTCCACTAATTTTTTAGAGAAAGTCGACGGCTTTTGATACGTCATCACCAACCGATCAATCGCCCGCGTCATCGCCACATACAGCAACCGCGCCTCATCCGCCTCCGGCTCACCCTGCTTGGGCATTTCGCCTAGTCCTGAAATCAATACCAGCCCAAACTCCAATCCCTTGCTGGAATGCATGCTGACGATCTTCACGCTGTCTTCGGCGTCGTAGAGTTGGGCGCGGCCCTTGTTGCTGGCGCCGGAGCGGTAGGGGATGGCGACCTTCTTGAGTTCGTATTCGGCCTGGTAGGCCTGGCTGGTGCTGCGGTAGAGGATGGCCATGTCGCTGAGCAGGCGGCCGTTTGCCTGTTCGTCGCGGATGCGGGCGATGAGCAGGTCCCACTCCTCGCGGTCGCTGCCGCACTGGATGAGTTCAGGGAAGGGGCCGCGGCGGCCGGCGCTTTCCGGGGCGATCAGAGGCACGCCGTCTTCGCTGGCGTCGCGGCGGGTCAGGAGTTCGGTGGCGAAGGCGCGGGCGACGGAGAGGATCTCCACCGTGTTGCGGTAGTTGAGCTTGAGGATGGTGGTGCGGCCTTGGGCCTGGATGCCGACGCTGGCGAAGCTGAAGTCCAGCGCCTTCTTGCCACCCTTGCCGCGGTAGATGGCCTGGGCGTCGTCATAGAGCACCAGCAGGGACTGGGTGCTGGGGTCGACCATCTGCACCACGAGCTGGAACCACTCGGGGGCGAAGTCGTGGCCTTCGTCGATCAGCACGGCACTGTACTGGCCGCGGGGGATCTGGCCGCGCTCGACGCCCTCGATGGTGCGCAGTACGTACTGTTCCATCTTGGCCGCTACCGGCAGGCGCTGGTCCGGCTTGTCCACCTGGTAGGCGGTGAGCATCTCGGCGCACCAGGCATGGAAGTTCTGCACCACCACCCGTTCGCCCAGGCCTTTCTGTTCGATCACCTGGCGCAGGCGACCGGCCAGGGACTTGTTGTAGCAGAGCACGAGGATGGGTTTGACCGAGACCTTGGCCAGGTGGGCGCAGCGATAGCCGAGGATCATGGTCTTGCCACTGCCGGCGGCGCCGTGGATGACGCGGTGGCCATCGCCCAGGGAGCGCGCCAGTTGTTCCTGCTGCAGGTCCATGACCTTGATCAGGCTGGGCAGCGGCGCCTCGGCGGCGTCGAACAGGCCGAATTGGCCGGGCTGGCTGTTGACCCGCACCTCGGGGTAGAGGTGATAACGCACCCGGTCGATCTGCGGCAGGCTGAGGGCGCAGGGAAAGACGTGGGGGAACATGTCCCAGAGGCGTTGCTGGAAGGCTTCGGGGTCGGCGGACTCGGTCATTTCGTCCTGGAAGAGCACGCGCTGGGGATCGAGGACGTCGGCCAGGTCGGTCTGCTCGAACTGGCGGCGGGTGATGCCGGTGAGCACCACGCCCCAGCCCCAGGGCATGATCAGCTGGCCCGGATGGGGCGAGCCGGCGCTCTGGCGTAGCAGCGGGTCCTTTTTCAGCAGCAGGTCGACTTCGAGGATGTAGGAGCGGGCTTGCAGCAGGGGATTGGCGACGGTCTTGAGGCCGTCCTGGGTGTGCAAGCGCACCTTGCCCGGGGTGACGGATTCCAGGGTGGCGAGCTTCCAGTCCTTAACCTCCAGCACCAGGATGCCGCGACGCGGATGAAGTACGACGAAATCCGGGTAGCGCGCCTTGGGGCCGACCGGGACGTTGCTCCAGCAGAGGTAGTCGTCTTCGAGCAGTTTTTCCAGGCGTTCGGCGAAGCGACGTTCACCGGGGGTATCGAACTGGCACTGGCTGCGAGCGGGGAAGAAGCGGGCCATCGGTCATCCATCCGTGGTGTGGGGCAGGGCGGATAAACCGTGATCTGTCGCACAAAAGTCCTTTCGTCATACGTTAGTCAGGCAGGTGCGGCGGGTAAAGCGCGAGACGGGTGTTGCCGGGCGATTGGCCGAGTTGGCCGACCGATGGTGGCTGGCAGGTGGCCGGTATTGGGCTGTCTTGGAGGTATAGCGGTACGTCGAGGTTTGGTTTGCCCTCACCCCGGCCCTCTCCCAGGGGAGAGGGGGCGTTTGGGGCAGGTGCGTTGCTTTGGGGGTGTTGGGCTTCGACGGTGGAGCTATCTCAGCCCAACCTACGGTAATGGTTTGCCCTCACCCTGGTCCTCTCCCAGGGAGAGAGGGGGCGTTTGGGTGAGGAGCGGTGCCTTGGGGCGTTGGGCTTCGACGGTGAGGCTGTCTCAGGCCAACCTACGGTGATGGGCTGCCCTCACCCCGGCCCTCTCCGCAAGGGAGAGGGGGCGTTTGGGGCAGGTGCGTTGCCTTGGGGTGTTGGGCTTCGACGGTGGAGCTGTCTCAGCCCAACCTACGGTGATGGGCTGCCCACGCCCCGGCCCTCTCCCTGGGGGAGAGGGGGCGTTTGGGTGGGATGCGTTGCTTTGGGGCGGTGGGCTTCGACGGTGGAGCTGTCTCAATCCAACCTGCGGGTGTCGTAGGTTGGGTTGAGCGCAGCGAAGCCCAACAGGGCCCAGGCCCGTTCAGTAGTAGCTGCGCATCACCGCGATCCCTGCCTCCAGCACGCCCTGCCATTCCTGGCGCAGGGCGGGAGTGAAGTCGGCATCGTGCTGGGCCAGGGTGGCGAGCAGGCAGTCGACCCAGAGGTCGTAGAGTTCGGGGCCTATGTCCAGCCGTGCCCGGCAATGGCTTTCGCCGAGCTGGCGCAGTTTGGTGGTGGGCATGCCGCGGGCCACCAGAACCAGGTTCATGATGCCGTGGCGCAACAGCAGCTTCTGCGCGGCCATGTCGGTATGGACGAACTTCTCCCTTACCCGAGGCGAGCTGGCCAGGAAGCGCTGATAGAAATCATCGAAGAAGGCGGGGCTGGCGCAGCAGCGTCCGTAGCTCAGCATCACGTTCTGGGCCGGCAGCATGCGAATTCCTGGGCGGACACGAAACGACGCAGCTTGCCTCGGCCACTGCCAGGACCACTTGACCCGGATCAAGGGCCTGCAGCGATTGGTCGCGAACACTGAAACATTTTGAACCAAGTCACGCGGCGACTTCTCTACCTTAAGCGCAGCGGTAGACCAGGAACCCCTACTCCAGAGCGGCTGGCCCTGCCGATGCGCGTCCCTCATCCCTCTGGAGACCTCCAATGAGTCAGACACCCCTGCTAATCGGCTTCGTCATCATGTCGCTCGCCTCCCTGGCGATCTATGCCAAGGGCGCGCACCGTGGTCCGCTACGCGGCCACACCCTGATCCACGCCGCCGTGCCCTTCATCGCCGCTACGGCCTATCTGGCCATGTACCTGGGGGTTGGCAATCTGATCAAGCCGGATGGCAGCGTGACCTATGTCGCCCGCTACCTGGACTGGACCTTCACCACGCCACTGCTGCTGGCCGGGGTGGTGAGCTCGGCCTTTCTCGGCGCGCGTGAGCAAGAGGGACAAGGCGGCTTCGTGGCCTCCATCGTCACCCTCGACGTGGTGATGATCGTGACGGGCCTGGTGGCCTCCCTGGCGCCCTACGGCACCATCAAGTGGGTGTTCTTCGCCTGGTCCTGCGCGGCCTTTGTCGGGGTGCTCTATCTGCTGTGGAAACCGCTGGCGACCCTGGCCGGGCAACATGCCGCGATCGGCGCGGCCTATCGCAAGAACACCGGCTTTCTGACCGTGCTCTGGCTGATCTATCCGGTGGTCTTCGCCATTGGCCCGGAGGGTGTGTGGATGGTGAGCGATGCGGCGACCATCTGGATCATCCTGGTGCTCGACGTGCTGGCCAAGGTGGTCTATGCCTTCACCTCCGAGCGCAATCTGCGTGCGGCCCTGGCGCGGACCGGCGTCTAAGGATGCAGGAGACCGGGCGAGGCTGGCTGGCGCTGGTACTGACCGCCGGGCTCGCCAGCCTGGCGGGCGGGGCCGGGCAACTGGCCTACGCCCTGGTGGTAGGTTTGGGTCTGGGCCTGCTGCATGGCGCCAGTGATCTGCGCCTGGTCGCACCCGGGCGGCGCCTCGCCTTTCTCGGCTGCTATCTGGCGACGGCCCTGGCCTGCCTGCTCTGCTGGCAACTGGCAGGCACGGCGGCGCTGCTGCTGTTCCTGCTGCTCTCGGCCTGGCATTTCGCCCATGAAGACGAGCTGTTTCCCAAGCGGCTGACCTCGCTGGCTTTGGGGCTGTTCATCATTGGCGGTCCGGCGGTGGTGCACGAAGCCGCCGTCGCCCGGTTGCTGGCCCTGGCCATGGGGCCGGCTGCTTCTCTGGCCCTCGCAGATTGGCTAGCCCGCGTGCTTCTACTGGGTGGGCTGCTGGCACTGCCGGTGCTGTTGCTGGCCGCCTGGCAGCAGCGTTGCCCCAGGTTGGCGGTGACGCTGCTGGCCGTGGTGCTGGCGCCGCCCCTGGTGGGGTTCGCCCTGGGCTTCTATCTGCTGCACGCCGCGCCCCAGACCGGGGTGCGCCAACGTTTGCTGGGGGCACCCACCTTCAAGGCCTATCTGCGCCTGACGTGGCCGATCCTGCTGGGCGCTGCGCTGTTTACCCTGGCCGGTGGCCTGGTGTTCCTGCTGCAGGAGCGTACCGGTATCCGCGCCCTGTTCGCCGTGCTGGCCGCCTTCGCCGTGCCACACATGCTGGTGCTGCCGCGTTTTCTCGACGCCGGCGTCGAAGCCGCGCCGCGCTCAGGACCGCAGGTGGTTGAGCGGTAGTTCGGTACTGGCCAGGATCTGGTTGAGCACGAAGCTCGACCGCACGCTGGAAACGCCTTCGATGCGCGTCAGGGTGCCCAACAGCAGCTGCTGATAGTGCTCCATGTCCGGCACCACCACCTTGAGCTGGTAATCCGCATCCATGCCGGTGACCAGGCAGCACTCCAGCACCTCGGGGCACTGGGCGATGATCGCCTGGAAGTTCTCGAAGCGCTCCGGGGTGTGTCTATCCATGCCGATGAGGACGAAGGCGGTCAGCGACAGGCCAAGTTTCTTGCGATCCAGCAGGGCGACCTGGCGGGTGATGTAGCCGCTGTCTTCCAGTTGCTTGACCCGTCTTGAGCAGGGCGAGGGCGATAGTCCGATGCGTTCGGCCAGTTCCTGGTTGGAGAGACGCGCATCGCGCTGCAGTTCTGCCAAGATTTTCAGATCGAAGCGATCGAGTTTGTCCATTTTCCATGCCTTGCGCTATCACGTTGCGTCCAATCCTAGGTTTATAGCCATGAATTGCGCAAGAGGCAGGAAAGAGTGCGCACAACGCAAACCTCTGCCGGCGGCAGGGGCGTAAGCTGAACTCAACTTCGATAGCCCGGTAGAGCTGTCCAACGGAAGTGCCCCAGGAGGGCCTTTCGCATCGCCAACGACGGTATCCCGTCCGCCGCGCCCGGGCCCGCCCAGGTCACCATTCCTGGTCGATCGCAGCCACCGTCACGAGCGGTGCGAGAGGACAACGAATTCAAGGGGAGGCCGCAAGGTCTCCCCTTTTCTTTTGGGTGGGATTTGGTGGTGGGTGGGGGATGCTGCTAAGTACGGCTATGGCGGTCCGCCGATGGGGCCGCCTCTCGGGCGTGCTCTTTTGATCGCGGCCATGGGCCGCTCCTACGATTTATGTAGGGGCAGCCATGGCCGCGATCCTTTCGTGAAACTCAAGCCTGCCCGGGGGGCTGCTTGTCCACGGTGAGGGGCGCGTCGCTGGCGAGGAATTCCTTGGCTTCCTCTTCGCTGGCCACCGAGGGCGGCGAACCGCGCAGGGGTTGGCCGGCGGTTTCGCGCACCGTGACCATGGTCAGGATGCCGATCACGGCAGCGGCCATCATGTAGTAGGCCGGCACCAGGGGGTCGCCGGTCTTTTCCACCAGCCAGGCGGTGACCAGCGGGGTGGTCCCGCCAAACAGCGATACCGAGATGTTGAAGGCGATGGACAGGGCGCTGTAGCGGATCGGGGTGTAGAACAGCGCTGGCAGGGTGGACGGCATGGTGCTGGTAAAGCAGGCCAGCGAGGCGCCTAGCAGCATCAGGCCAAGGAAGATCAGCCAGTCGTTGCCGCTGCCGATCAGCTTGAGGCAGGGAATCGCCAGGACCAGGATCGCCAGGCAGGCGCCGATGATCATTGGCTTGCGCCCCAGATGGTCACTGAAGAAACCCCCCAGGATGTTGAGCGGCATCATCACCACCATGACGATGAGGATCAGCAGCAGACCCTTGGTCTCGGCGTAGCCCATGGTCACGGCCAGGTAGCTGGGCATGTAGGTCAGCAGCATGTAGTCGGTGACGTTGAACACCAGTACCAGGCCGACGCACTTGAGCAGGGCGACGCGATGCAGGGTGAACAGCTCGCGCAGGCTGTGCGCCGGGCTATCCGCCGCCTTGCCTTCGTTGGCCTCGGCGTGGGCCTTGAACGCTGGCGTTTCTTCCAGCTTCAGGCGCATGTAGAGGCCGAGCAGGCCGAGCGGACCGGCGATGAAGAAAGGCACTCGCCAGCCCCAGTCGAGCAACTGTTCCTGGGTCAGGGCCGCGGTGAGCGCGGTGACCGTCCCGGCACCGGCGATGTAGCCGGCGAGGGTGCCGAACTCCAGCCAGCTGCCCATGCGCCCGCGGGTCTTGTCGGTGGCATATTCGGCGATGAAGGTCGCCGCACCCCCGTATTCACCGCCGGTGGAGAAGCCCTGCACCACCCGCGCCAGCAGCAGCAGGGCAGGCGCCCAGATGCCGATGCTCTCGTAGCTGGGGATCAGGCCGATGCTGAAGGTGCCCAGGGCCATCATGATCATGGTCAGGGCGAGTACCTTCTGGCGACCGTACTTGTCGCCCAGGGGGCCGAACACCACGCCGCCGAGCGGGCGGACGAGAAAGGCCACGGTAAAGGTGGCGAAGGTGGCGATCAGCTGGGCCGCGGCATTGCCGTCGGGAAAGAAGACCTTGCCCAGGGTCACGGCCAGGTAGCCATAGACGCCGAAATCGAACCACTCCATGGCATTGCCAAGGGCGGCGGCGCCGACGGCGCGCTTGACCAGGGAATTGTCGACGATAGTGAGGTCGTCCGGCTTTACCTCATGGCGACGCTTGAACCAGCCAACGTGATGATGGTGTTTCGACATGTGTTTTCCTCCTTGCGTGGGGCCATAGACCCAAGCGGACCGCTGTAAGTGCGATTCCTGTGCGGTTGAAACTTGCCAAACACGCCTGGAGTCGACCCTTTATCGGTAAAAACTCGTGGAGGCACCATGCAGTATCGTCCGCTTGGCCATTCCGGCCTGCTGGTTTCCCAACTCGCCCTCGGCACCCTGCAGGTGGGTGGTCGTGATGGCTTCGAGAAGTGCGGTGGCATCGACCTGCGCACCCTGCGACGGCTGTTCGACATCGCCTTCGACGCCGGGGTGAACCTGGTGGATACCGCCGACCTGTATTCCTACGGCCTGGCCGAGGAAATCGTCGGCCAGGCGCTGGGTGACAAGCGCGACAGCATCCTGTTGGCGTCCAAGGGGCGCAGCGCCATGAGCGACGACCCCAACGACAGCGGCGCCTCGCGCTATCACCTGATCCGCGCCTGCGAAAACAGCCTGCGCCGCCTGGGCACCGATCACCTGGATCTCTACCAGCTGCACAACTGGGACGGCGTCACGCCCATCGAAGAGACGCTGGAGGCCATGACCCATCTGGTACAAAGCGGCAAGGTGCGTTACTTCGGCACCAGCAACTACACCGGCTGGCAAATGATGAAGACCCTTGGCAAGGCCGAGTTGCACGGCTTCACCAAGCCGGTCAGCCAGCAGATCTACTACACGCCGGAATCCCGCGAGGCGGAATACGAACTGCTGCCGCTGGCGCTCGACCAAGAAGTCGGCACCCTGGTCTGGGGCCCCATGGGCGAAGGCCTGCTGACCGGCTCGACCCGGCGCGGCAAGCCAGCGCCGAAGGGTACGCGCCAGGGCAGCGACTGGCCCGAGCCCTATGTCCACGATCCCGAACGCGCCCTGGACATCATCGAGACCCTGGCCGTGGTGGGCGATGCCCATGGCGTGTCGGTGGCCCAGGTCTGCCTGGCCTGGCTCAAGGATCGGCCAGGCATCACCAGCCTGATCGTCGGTGCCCGTAGCGAAGCCCAGCTGCACGACAACCTGGCAGCCATGACGCTGGCGCTGACAGCGGAAGAGTCCGCACGGATCGAGGCGGCGACCCGGCGTGAGCCGCTGTATCCCTATTGGCACCGTATCGTCGCCGGGATGGATCGGCTGGATCCGGCCGAGCAACCCTTCCTGGCCGAGCAGCGCAAGACCCTGGAACAGCGCCGCGACAAATAGCTGAGCGGGTGACGGTCAGGCTGGGGGAGGGCCAGGCCTTGGGGTACTCTGGGCCATCCCCTTGCGGAGCCGTGCGATGAAGTCGCCTGCCGTCCTGTTCGCGCTTGTCCTCTCTGGCGTTTCCTGCTGGCACGCTGCGCCTGCCTGGGCCGATAACAACTATCGCCTGGGCGGTGGCTATGTGACGCCACCGCCGGGTGCCGCGCCGCCGCCCATGCCCGCGCCACCACCCGGCAACGGGGGACGCTGGCAGGGGAATGGGCAGGGTGGTTGGAATGGTAGTCCGCTCGGTCGCGGCGATGCGCCTGGACGCGGCAATGGTCCAGCCCTGGAGCGCTGGGAGCGCAATGATCCCCCACCGCCGCGGCCAAACTATCAGCCGGCCTGGCAGGATCGCCCCGTGCCGCTGCCGCGTCCGGGCTACATGATGCCGGCCCCTGACCAGCCCGGTCGGAATTATCCGCCGCCACCGCCTCGACCGGATCGGGACCCGCATTGGTCCGGCCCACGTCCCGGTTGGGGCGCCAATCCCCAATGGCGACCCGGTTTCGAGGTGCCCGGCGTACCGGCCGGCTTCACCCGCATCTGGTACCGCGACAGCCAGTACTACTATGCCGACGGCTACTGGTATCGACCCCAGGGCCCGCGCTATGTGGTCACCCTGCCGCCGACCGGCGTAAGGGTCAGCGCGTTGCCGGCCTTTGCCGAAACGCTGTGGATGGGCGGCACCACCTACTACTTCGCCGCCGGCAGCTACTACCGCACCGATCCGGGTGGCGGTTTCGTCACCGTCGCCGATCCCAATGTCGCGGCAGTGCCCGTTACCTCTGCCGCGCCTGCGTCCACGGGCGTCGGCTACGACGCCTACGACGTCACCGCCTATCCCTTGCAGGGCCAGCCACCCGGACGCTACGCCACGGACCGATACGACTGCCGCCGCTACGCCGCCGGGGATTCCGGTTTCGATCCCGAGCGGCCGGGCGCGGTAAGCGACCCCTACCTGACCCAGCGTTTCCGCCAGGCCCTGGCCGCCTGCCTGGCAGGGCGGGGCTATCGGGTGGAGTAGCGATCAGTCGTTGCTCAGTTGCACCAGGGTGAAGAGTCCGAAGGGCGGTACGCTGCTGCGACTGGCGCGGCGCAGGTCTTCGCGGGAGAGAATGGAGTCCATGGCGAAGTCAGGGTGCCAGCCGAGCTTGCGTGAGGCCGGTGCCAGGGCCTTCTCCGCCAGCAGGCGCATGCCACGCTCGGCCTGGAAGTGGTTGACCAGCAGGAGGTGACCGCCAGGCTTCACTACCCGCCGCATTTCCTGCATCAGTTTGCGCGGATTGGGTACCACGGAGGCCACGAACATGGCCACGGCGATATCGAAGGAGCCGGTGGGCAGGCCGGTTTCCTCGGCGTTGGCTTCGAGCAGCGCCTCCACCGTGGTGATCTCATCACGCGCGACCCGCTCCCGGGCCTTGGCCAGCATGTCCGGCGAGAGGTCGATCCCGGTGACGCGCTTGTCGGCGCCATAGTGGGGCAGGGCGAGACCGGTTCCTACCCCGACCTCCAGCACCCGGGTACCCGCCAGGGCATTGACCGCCGCCACCGCACGCTTGCGGCCGGGCGCCGAGACGCCACCGAACACCCGATCATAGACATTGGCCCAGCGCCGATAGGCGGAAATGATGGCGGCATTGTCCAGCGCGGAGTGCGGCGCAGAGGTGTCGGCGGTATTTAGCGAATAATCGATTTTCTTCGAGTCGTGCATAGCGGCCTTGTCATTGTCGGTAGATGAAAGCAGAGGCGTTACGGAGCTAACTCTGGGCGGTGTGCGAAAGCGGAAAGTGCGGTCGATTGATGGACATCAGGCGCTTCGCTATTTCGTTGCATAGATTGCAGCGCGGCCTGATGCCCTGGTATCCGGGGTCTGCAGGCGAGACGCGGTGAAAATTCCAGATCTCGTAGATACAGGGTTCTGGTTGTTTTAAACAATTGCCGTTTGTTTTGCTAGTTAAGTCGCCCTTGGTTTCTCATTGATGAGAAGTTGATGCTTTTAATTGTTTTTTAATTGTTCGTTCTTTTAATTTAAACGCTACTTAATTGTTTGTTCGTTCAATCAATCGGGTTGAGCGGCGCGCAAGGGGTACCTGTACGTTTTGCCAGCCGAGCGGCTAGGAAGGGGCCGTGTGGCAGAGAAATCCAGAAGTCCAAAGAGGAGGGGCGAGCAAGGCGACGGTGGTCCGAGCGCCTGGCCGCTGTTACGAGTAGGGTTCGACCATGTTTAGGACACAAACCGCTCTGAACTCGCGCGCCTGGCCCTCATCGTGCTTGCCCTCCACCCATTCATCCGGACGCAGGGGTCCAGCGACAGGCATTCCGACGCGACTCATGGAATCAGGGCATTTCGGCCGATGAATTCCAGGTTCGATCGGCTTCGCCATGGCGGGACGAGCTTCGTTGTTCTGGCCGATACAAGACCTGGCAGCCGCACCGATCATCATGGTTTCGAGGCCGAATATCACACGCCTACTGACTTACGATGGCGTTGGATTCAGCATGGTAGACACAGATAGGGGCGGAACACGTCCCGGTCTGCGACTCCGGGTCGATACGTTACTGTCTGAATGCTTTGGGATGACGACTGAGTGTTGTCTCGCTGCGGAAGGAGTTTCCCAGCTTGCGCTTTTCGCTTGGGTACCCCGTCATGAAAAGTAGGTCCTTACGCCCAGTCCAGGGTTTCACCCTGATCGAGATGTTGGTGGTCGTTGCCCTGATGGGCATCTTCCTGGCCATAGCCGCACCCAACTTCGCCAGCTTGATTCGCACCAACAGGGTCCAGGCCGCTGCCGATGAGCTGGTAGGAATCCTGCAATACGCGCGTGCGGAGGCCATTACCCGTGGCGTGACCGTGACGCTGACGGCCGACAGTGAAACCACCTGGAATGCCGGCTTCAAGATTACCGCGGCAGGGCAGACGCTCAGGCGTATCGACGCCGGCGGTTTGCAAAGCGGTGTAACCGTGAGTTCGGCCGCCGCTCAGGCAAGCTTTAGCGCCATTGGTACCAGCGGCGCCACGACTGGTCAGTGCTTCACCCTTTGCTCCGTCGACAAGGTAGGGCAATGCCGCTTCGTTGGCGTCAGCGTGACCGGACGTATCACCCAGCCATCCACCGACAAGCCACAGTCGGGAGAATGCACATGAGGAGGCTCCAGTCGGGCTTCAGCATGATCGAGGTGTTGGTCAGCGTCGTGCTGATCTGCGTCGGCCTGCTCGGCATCGCTGCGTTGCAAAGCAAGGCGGTGCCTTTCACTCAAGACTCCATCCAGCGCAACACCGCGATGATGCTGACCAACGATCTCCTGGAGCTCGTGCGTGCCAATCCTGCGGCGGTCGACAGTTATCTCAAGGCGCCTGGCAAAGCCTTCGCCAAGACACCGGCGAGCTGTCTCCCGACCCCCGCCGCTGCGGCAGACCGGCTCGCTTGCTGGGCAGCTCAGGCCAGTTCGCTGCTGCCCGGTGCGGCAGACCTGCTGAGCAGCTCCTTCTATGTCTGCCAGAACGCTACCCCTGGTCCCGGCGGGGCGGCGGCGTCCTGTAGCGGTGGCAACTACCTCGAAATCCAGGTGGCCTGGACCGCGCCGTTCGACAGCTGCCTGGATGGCGTTGTCCCGGCCGAGGACGCGACCAGTTCCATCTGCACCTACCGTTTGCGAACCCGACTCTGAAGGCCCGTTCGATGCTCAACCGCCTCATGAACGTAACGGCCCGGCAACGGGGACTGTCCATCGTCGAGTTGATGGTTGCCCTGGCGATCAGTAGCTTCCTGATCCTGGGGATCACCCAGCTCTACATCAACAACAAGAAAACCTATCTGTTCCAGCAGAGCCAGGAACTCAATCAGGAAAATGGCCGCTTCACGCTGGCACTGCTGAACCAAGAGCTGGCCAAGGCGGGCTATCGGCGGCGGCCGGACATCGCGGTCACCCAGGACTTTCCGGCTGACGACGGTAGCTCGAAAACGGGCAATGCCCTGGGTTGCAACTTCGCCGCGGGCGCATCGGTGATCGGCGACGCGAGCAGTATCTGTATCCGCTATCAGGCGCGCGATGCCGGGGAAACGGATTGCCGCGGTCAGGTGCTCAGTGCCCAGTCAGCCACCCTGGCCACCAACGCCGATGCGCCCTACAAATACTCGAACGCCAGTCAGAATGCGGTGATCGTCACGCGCTTTTCCCTGGCTGCGGACGCCAACTTCACCACTGGCGCGGCTGACGAACGTCCTCGCGCCCTGGTCTGTGCCAGCAATCTGCTGGCCTGCGGCAATGGGGGCTGCACGCGGATCAAAGGCGATACCGATACCGCTCAGCTGATCAGCGGTATTCGCGACCTGCGCTTCGACTACGGCGTCGGTGTCGACAGGAGCGTTTCCTCCTTTACCCCCACGCCTTCCGTCAGTGCGGCCAACCTGATCCGTACCGTGCGCTACTCGGCGCTGCTGCAGTCGGTGGCCCAGGGATTGAGGGATACCAGCGATACACCACCCGTTCTGGGCCAGTGGAACAAGCTCTATTCCACCACCTTCACCGGTAATGCCTACCTCTACCAGATCGCCCAGGACACCATCACCCTGAGGAACCTGATGCCATGAGGGCCGCTCGACGTCATTCGGAACAACGTCAGCGCGGTGCCTCGTTGCTGATCGCGCTGGTCCTGCTCCTGCTGCTGACCCTTCTGGCGTTGACCAGCCTGCGGGGTGTCACCCTGGAGTCACGTGTCATGGGCAACATCAAGCAGCAGCACAATCTGCAGAGTGCTGCCGAGACCGCGCTGAGGGCCGGTGAAGGCGTGATCGGTAAGGCCGTGGCCGCGCCAGACCTGACGAGCACCTGTACCGTGACCTTCTGTTTTCCCTATCAATTGCGCAATAACGCCTATCTGAACGCCAGTGGTGTTGCTCTGGGCAGCGAGAAGATCGGTGATCGCAGCGTACCCCTGGGATACATGACGCCGCTGTTCCGTAACGGCGATCCCAGCGCCACATTGAATGGCTACAGCATCCTGAGTTCCGGCACCACGCCTGAGACGCCCAATGCCCGCTGGTACGTAGTCGATCTGGGGCCGCTCGATACCGGTAGCGAGAACAATTGTGCGCTGACCGGATGCGGTACCCGCTACTACGAGGTGGACAGCTGTGCCGGCGCAGGCTGTGCGACCAACCAAGTCGGCCAACGGATCACCCTGAGATCCGTCATGGCGAAATCCTTCTAATCGGCAGGAACGCTATTCATGAATGCTCGTGGTCGCCGTTGCCTCCTGTTGTCTGCTCAGCTGTTCGCCTGGTCAATCGGTGTGCAGGCTGCTACCAACTTCCCTACCCAGACCCCGCTGTTCGTCAATAGCGCGGTACCACCACTCAACATGCTGGTAGTGGAACGCGACCATAAGCTCTATGCCCCTGCTTACAACGATGCGGCGGATCTGGATGGCGATGGTCTTTTGGATATCTACTACAAGCCCGCCTCCATCGACTACACCGGCTATTTCGATTCTGGAAAGTGCTATTCCTACGATACCCTCAATGGCTACTTTGTCCCCAGGAGTGCGGGGACGGCAATCACCGGTAGCCTCACTACCGGCACACCCAAGAAGTGTGGTACCAGCAATAGCAACGCGCCTTGGAGTGGGGATTTCCTCAATTACTTGACCACGTCGCGGATGGACGCGCTGCGCAAGGTACTCTATGGCGGATATCGCGACGTCGACACCGTCAGCAGCACTGTGCTGGAGCGCGCCTACGTGCCCGCTGATGCCCACTCTTGGGGCAAGGAATACAAGAGCAACTTGCGCGACGGTTACAACATTTCCGATTACGCGCCGATTGCTACGCCCAGCAACAGTTCCAGCAACTATGTGCTGTTCGCCAATACCACCTATGGCAACCAGCCGAGCCTGAGGATCATCCCGAGCACCTCCGATATCCGTATCTGGGGCTGGGTATCACGCGAGTCGACTCAGGGACAGAACACCGCAACCACCACCGCCTTCTCGGATGTGGGACTGTCAGCGACCGCCCCTGCAGGCACCCTCGTCAGTGCGTCCGGTCGCAACGTCTACAGCTTCAATGTGCGGGTCCAGGCGTGTGTCGGCGGGCTGTTGGAGAGCAACTGTAAGGCCTATCCCAACGGTCAGTACAAGCCGACTGGATTGCTGCATGACTATGGCGAAGGCAATCAGATGTACTTCGGTCTGTTGACCGGTACCTACAGCGACAACTTGCAGGGCGGCGCGCTCCGCAAGGCCATCAGTTCCTTTGGTAGCGAAGTTGATGGCAATACCGGAATCTTTGGGGTTGCCTCCACCTCAGGAGGGACCACGACCTATACCAAACAGGGCATCGTCGCCACCCTTGATGGCATCCAGTACTCTCAGGACAGTGCCTGCGCAGGCTGGGGTACCCCTGGCAATGACCTTGCCAATGGCAAATGTTACAACTACGGCAATCCGCTGGCGGAGATGTCTTACGAGGTTCTGCGCTATTTCAGCGGTGCTACTGCGCCTACCTCCGGCTATGCCTCCGGTTCGGTGGATAGCAGTTTGGGGCTGCCAGCGGTCACTACCTGGAGCAACCCCTACAACACTTATCCCTCCTGTTCGAAACCGTTCCAGACGCTGCTCAGCGACGTGAATCCAAGCTACGACTCGGACCTGCCGGACAGTGCCTTCAGCGCTACGTCCGTGCCCGCCACACTTACGGGCTTTAGTGCGCGAACCCTGGGGCAGGCCATCTGGGACAGCGAAGTAGGCGGCAGTCGTAACATCAATATCGGCGAGGTGGCTGGTAGCAGTACCGACTACGCGCCTACTGCCAAGACAGTGAGTGGGTTTGGCACGTTCCGTGGCCTGCCCGATGAACCTACTCGGCAGGGTACCTATAACGTGGCCAGTGTTGCCTACTACGGCAACAAGACCGCCTTGACCACCAGTGGACAACGGGTGAAGACCTTTGCTGTCGCGCTGTCCTCCACCCAGCCGCGCATTCAGCTGACCACCAGCCGCGGTACCTTGACCCTGGTGCCTTTTGGCAAGGTAACCAGCCAGGGTTCCAGCTATCAGGCAACCGAGCAGATCACCGGCTTCTATATCGACACCATGGCCAATCTCAGTGGCATGGCCGTAGATAGCACCAAGAACAATGGACGGCCGCTGATCAGCTTTCGCGTGGTCTACGATGACGCCTCCCAGGGTGGCGACTACGACATGGACGCCATCGTGTATTACACCTTGGCCGCCAACGCCGACGGTACGGTCACGGTCACCAGCGATACCCAATACTCGGTATCAGGTAACGATTCCCACATGGGCTATACCATGTCGGGCACCACGGCTGATGGCATCTACCTAGAGGTGACGGGCGGTGGTACCTCCTTTAACAGCGGCAACCAGCACAACCCGCTGGATACCCCGCCCGGTCGGTTGCCAGGCGCTTGCGCGAATAATCCCAATGCCTGTCCGGCGTTACCAGGGCGCAAGAGCAACAGTGTCGTGGTGAACGGCAGCCCCCTGACCACGCGTATTTTTACCCCGTCTTCCAGCTCCCTGGTCACCAATCTGCAAAATCCGCTGTGGTACGCGGCCAAATGGGGCGGCTACAACTACTCCAGCAGCAAGCCTTTGCCGGTCGCTGGTGACTGGGATTCCAACACGTCTGGTACGCCGGACAACTACTTCCTGGTCACCAACGCCTCTACGCTCAAGACCCAGCTGTCGAACGCCTTCAACCAGATCCTGCAGAGCAACAACTCGGTAGCGGCTCCGGCAGTGCTGCCCTACCAGAGCACCAGCAGCGGTACAGCAACCCGCTACGACACCTACGCTACGGCCATGAACGCCAGTTACTGGAGCGGTGACCTGACCAAGAGCACCATTGAGATAACGCCCAGTACTACTGGTACTGCGACCAAGACCATTACCACGGTATGGAAGGCCAGTGCCCAGCTACCCGCCTGGAGCGCGCGCAACATCCAGATGGCCGCAGTTCCTGGAACGGGGAGTGGCCTGCAGGCTTTCACCTACGCTGCTCTGACAGGCCGTACTTATGGCGGGATCAATCTGCAGTCCAGCCTGGATGCGAACAAGGTCAATTTTCTCAAAGGTGATAACAGCCTGGCGACTTCTACCTATCGGCAGCGGTCGAGCCCACTGGGCGACATCATCAACTCTGCGCCAGCCTTGGCCAATGGAGCCCAGTATCTGACCAGTGCGGCAAACGCCCTTGAAAGCGGCAGTGACTACGGTGCCTTCAAGACCAGTCAGGCTACCGAAGCACCGGTGGTCTATGTGGGTGCCAACGACGGGATGCTGCATGGTTTCAATGCGACCTCGGGTCAGGAGACCTTCGCCTTCGTGCCCACGGCGGTGATCCCCAACCTCTACCTCCTGGCCAAGCCGAACTACAACAATGCGACCGCCTCGCAGCACACCTACTATGTGGATGGCTCACCGGTGATCGCTGATGTCTATTTCGGCAGTGCCTGGCACAAGGTGCTGATCGGAACCCTGCGTGGCGGCGGTCGTTCGATCTTCGCTCTGGACATCACTGACCCGGATGCCATCAGGCTGCTCTGGGAGTTCAGTGGTGAGGCCAGTAGCGCTGGTGGCAACAGCCAGACCAATGCGACGCTGGGCTACAGTTTCGGCACACCGCTGGTATCACGGCTGCACAGCGGTCAATGGGCGGTGCTGGCTGGCAACGGCTACAACGGCAACGGGGGGACGGCATCGCTGCTGATTCTCGACATCGCCACGGGCCGCCTGCTCAAGAAGCTGGATGCCGAGACCGCCACCCAGAGCAACGGGCTGTTCAATCTCAAGGTGCTGGACGTCAATTCCGATGGTATCGCCGACTACGTCTATGGCGGCGATCTGAAGGGCAATCTCTGGCGCTTCGATCTGCTGAACAAGGGGAGCCTCACCGCTGCGGCGACCGTTGACAACTTCGCGGTCGCCTTTGGCGGCAAGCCGCTGTATACGGCGCGAAGCAGCGACACCAATGGCGTGATCCAGCCCATCACGGCGGCGCCTTCGGTGGTGAAGCATCCGTCCGGCACCGGCTTCATCGTGATGTTCGGCACCGGCAGCTACTTCGCCACCGAGGACAAGACCTCGACGGATCTGCAGAGCGTCTATGGCATTTGGGACAAGAATGTCTCGGCTGCCTCGACGCCCAGTACCGTGACGACGTTGCCCGTGCTCAAACGCAGTGATCTGCAGCGGCAGAGCATCACGAGCGAAACCGCCCTAAGTGGCAAGAGCGCTCGGGTACTGAGTAATACGGCAGTGGATTGGACGACGGCCAGTGGCTGGTATCTGGATCTGCAGACCAATAACCAGTCGGTGGGCGAACGGGTGGTGGACCCAATGACCGCGAGCGGCCAGACGCTCGTGTTCAGCACCGTGACGCCCAATGCCGATGTCTGCTCGGCAGGCATCAGCGGCTGGGCCTATGCCGTCGATCCGGGGTCCGGAGGCCGTACCAGCTTCAATGTCTTCGACTTCAATGGCGATGGCGTAGTCAACAGCCTGGACAGCCTCGATGGTATGGTCGTCTCGGGTTTCGGTACGATCGCAGGAGGCACTACGCTGTCGAACAATCAGTTGGTCACCACGGACGGCATCTCGACTACCGTTAACAGGGGTGGCCAGCTGTCTGGCCGGCAAACCTGGCGGGTAATACCGCAACCGCAATGAGTTCGGGAGACACACGCAGCATGACCAGTACCCGGGGCTTTACCCTGATCGAGTTGATGATCACCGTTGCCATCGTCGGCATCCTGGCCGCCATCGCCTATCCGAGCTACCAGAACTACATCCTGCGCAGTCATCGTTCGGAGGGCATGGCCCTGCTCAGCGAGGCCGCGGCTCGGATGGAGCGTTATTATGCGCAGAACAGCACCTATTCTACGGCCACACTCAAAGGCTTGGGCTTAACCAGTGACGCCGACGCCAAGACCCTGGACTCGTCGAACAAGTACTACGCCCTGAGTCTTGGCACGCCAACCGCCACCGCCTACAACCTGAGCGTGGTGCCGAAGAATGCGCAGGACAAGGACACCTGCGGGACCTTGACGCTGGATTCGACTGGCCTGCGCGGTGCAGCGGGTACGACCGCAGATAAAGACGCCGCGACCGTTACCAACTGCTGGCGCTAATCCTCCCGCCCCTGCACCAGGCCAGCATCCCGGTCCTGTTCCACCCTATAGCCGCCGAAACCCAGGGTTACCCGCTGGGTGGCGTCGGCTTTGCCGGCGTCCTGGGCTTCGTGTTCGACCACCAGGCGGTTGAGGCGGTTGAGCAGGTGCATGGATTCGTCGTAGGCGATGCGGTAGAGGCTCAGGGTCGAATCCTGGGTCAGGTTGTGGCCGTAGACCACATGGAAGGTGAAGTCCGGCGCGGCGCGGTCCTGCAAATAGAGGCGCTCGAAGCCGGCCAGTAGGTCACCGGTGAAATGGGCCAGCAGCCGACCCGCGCCTTCCTGGCTTTCGGTGCCGCGCAGCAACGAGCGTGGCGTGAGCACCACCCGGTCTTCTTCGTCGAGGCGGGCATAGCCCTTGCGCAGCCATTCATCCAGCACGGTCCGGGCGCGGACGTCGCTGCCGACGCTGGCGACCAGGGCGTCGAAACTCTGCTCGCCACCGCGGCGCTGGGTGCGGGGCAGGGGGCGCAGATTGCCCTCGGCGTCGAGCAAATCCAGGCGTGAGGTCCAGGCGCTGAGCACCTGCCATTCCAGGCTGGGCGTGCAGGGCGTGCGTTCCGGGCCGGCTTCGCGCAGGGCGCGAACCTCGCGACGGGGCAGGCCGGTCAGCACCGAGATGCGGCTGTCGGAGTTGGGCTTGTCGCGCAGGGGTTCGAAATCCTGGGCGACCTCGAAGTAGGTCTGGCGCAGCAAGCGATCGAAGGCTTGGTAGGTGACTCCGGAGGCGATGGCGATACGCACCAGCCGACCGATCAGGCTACGCAGGAGCAAAGGGACCTTGGTGGAAAGCATGGGGGAGGGCTCGACGCGACAGACGCCCCGTCATCTTCGCGGGGGCACGGGTGTCAGTCAAACCAGCCTGTCACAAAGTGTCGCGGACGCAGCCTGAGCTGTCGTCCGCAAGGTAGGGCCATCCCTTAGCCTGGGGTGCCCGATTCGGTTTCGCCAGCCACGTCCGGATCGTCCGAAAATTCCTCCGGCTCCATGTCGGCATAGGGCAGCTCTTCGGGGGGCGGGGTGTTGCTGGGGTTGTCGTAGGTCTTCTGGTCAGCGTCGCTCATGGTGGACTCCTGGGGTGGGTGACCATATCGAACCCCCCTTGGTCAGCGGCGTTCCCATGCGCCTGTCGGCAGCGACCTTGTATCGGAGGTGACCGTGGCCGGTTGAACGTCGTTAGCGCGATAGCGGTCCATTGGCTGACCGTCGCGTCCGATTGACGGCACCCGAGGAGTCCCGAGATGACCACGCCTGCCGCTGTCCACCCGCTGCCGTTCCAGCCCGCCTTCGAACAGGCGCCGGATGATGAAGCCGAGACCGTTCGCGAGATGGTCGCGGCCATGAGGGACATTACCGAGACCACCTATGCCAATGGCGGCCATGCCATCCGTAGCGTGCACGCCAAGAGTCATGGTCTGCTCACGGGCCAGGTGACGGTGCTGGATGGTCTGCCACCGGCCTATGCCCAGGGCGCCTTCGCCGTGCCGGGCAGCTATGCCGCGGTGCTGAGATTCTCGACCAATCCCGGCGACATCCTGGCCGACAGCGTCTCCACCCCGCGGGGCCTGGCGCTCAAGCTGATCGACGTGCCGGGCGAGCGCCTGCCTGGCAGCGAAGGGCAGGTGACCCAGGATTTCGTCATGCAGAACGCGCCGGCCTTTACCGCGCCGGATCCCAAGACCTTTCTCAAGACGCTCAAGCTGCTGGCCAAGACCACTGACCGTGGCGAAGGCCTGAAGAAGGCAGCCTCGGCGGTGCTGCGCGGTGCCGAGAAGGTGGTGGAGGCCTTTGGTGGCGAAAGTCCCACGCTCAAGAGTCTCGGCGGGCACCCGGAAACCCACATCCTTGGCGAGACCTTCTACACCATGGTGCCCTTCCTCTACGGCCCCTATTTCGCCAAGCTCAGCGTGGTCCCGGTGGCGCCCGAGCTGACTGCCCTGACCGATGCCCCGGTGGAGGTCAACGGCAAGCCCGACGGCCTGCGCGAAGCAGTCAACGCGCATTTCGCCCATCAGGGTGGCGTCTGGGAGATCCGCGTGCAGCTGGGTGTCGACATCGAGCAGACGCCCATCGAGGACGCCTCGGTGGTCTGGCCGGAAGACCTGACCCCCTATGTGACCGTTGCGCGCCTGGAGGTCCGGCCGCAACCGGCCTGGAACGAGGCACGCTCCCGCGAGGTGGACGATGGCATGGTGTTCAGCCCCTGGCATGGCCTGGCCGCGCATCGCCCGCTGGGTGGGATCATGAGATCGCGGCAGCCGGCCTACGAGATGTCTTCGCAGTTCCGCAGCGAGCGCAACGGTTGCCCGTTGCATCATCCGCGTGGACCGGTGGAACTGTAGACGCGGGCACCTAGTTGAGCGTGGCGAGCTCGGCGTCATCGAGTTCGCGCGCGCGCACTGCGGCCGGACGGCTTACCAGTCCGGCGACATAGCGTTCGAAGTGCGGCCGCTTCTCGATGGTGCCAAAGGCCATGCCCCAGGCGAGATGAGCGCCGACGTAGACATCGGCCGCGGTGAAGCGGTCGTCCACCAGGTATTCACCGGGTGCTAGGGCCGCTTCGAGGGTATCCAGCACCTCGGCGAGACTGCCATAGCCGACCGCGCCGCGTTTTTGCGGATCTTCGGGCAAGGTGACGCCCAGCGCCTGGTTGGTGGTCGCCGCTTCCAGCGGACCGGCCGCGAAGAACAGCCAGCGGTAGTAGCTGCCACGTGCCGGATCGCTCAACGGTGGCGCGAGACCTGCGGCGGGAAAGGCGTCGGCGAGATAGGCGCAGATGGCCGCCGTCTCGGTCACCAGGGCCGCGCCGTGCCGCAGCGCGGGAACCTTGCCCATGGGATTGATGGCGCGATAGGCCGGCGATTTCATCGCCGGGCCGTAGTCGATCCGCTGCACCTCATAGGGCTGCCCGAGCTCCTCCAGCAGCCAGCGCACGACGCGTCCGCGGGACATGGGATGGGTGTAGAGCACAGGCCGGTCGAACATGGTGGAGCTTCCTTGAGTTGTCGTACCGCTAAGCATAGGTAGGCGCTGGTCCAGCGTCCATGCAGAGGAGAGTGGGCACCCTTCTGCTAGACTGGTAAACCTTTACCAGCCGTTTCCAGGACTCCCGTGCCCGCATCCTTCGAATCCCTGCCGCTGGCCGAGGCCATGCAGGCCAACCTGGCCGAACTCGGCTACCTGAGCATGACGCCTATCCAGGCGGCCAGCCTGCCGATCATCCTCAAGGGCCAGGACCTCATCGCCCAGGCCAAGACCGGTTCGGGCAAGACGGCCGCCTTCGGCATCGGCCTGCTGACAGGGCTCAATCCGCGCTATTTCGGTTGCCAGGCCCTGGTGCTGTGCCCGACGCGCGAGCTGGCGGACCAGGTCGCCCGCGAGTTGCGCCGCCTGGCGCGGACCACGCCCAATCTCAAGATCCTGACCCTCTGCGGCGGCATGCCGCTGGGGCCGCAGATCGCTTCGCTGGAGCACGGCGCCCAGGTGATCGTCGGCACCCCGGGCCGGGTGCAGGAGCACTTGCGCAAGGGCACCCTGGTGCTGGACGGGCTCAATGTCGCGGTGCTCGACGAGGCTGACCGCATGCTCGACATGGGCTTCATCGAGGCCATCGCCGATATCCTCCGGCAGACCCCGGCGCGACGGCAGACGCTGCTGTTTTCCGCCACCTACCCGGAGGGTATCGAACGCCTCGCCGAGGATTATCTGCGCGCGCCGCTGCGCATCAGCGTCGAGAGCCAGCACAGCGAGACCCAGATCCGCCAGCGCTTCTATGAGATCGCCGCCCAGGACCGCCTGGCCGCCGTGGTGCGCCTCCTGCGGCACCATCGCCCGGCCAGCGCCGTGGCCTTCTGCCAGACCCGCCAGCAGTGCCAGGAGGTGGTCGAGGCGCTGCATGCCCAGCGCATCTCCGCCGCTGCCCTGCATGGTGATCTGGAACAGCGCGAACGGGACCAGGTGCTGGCGATGTTCGCCAATCGCAGCCTCTGTGTGCTGGTGGCCACCGACGTGGCCGCGCGCGGCATCGACGTGGCCGGCCTGGAAGCCGTGATCAACGTGGAGCTGTCCCGTGATCCGGCGGTGCATGTGCACCGCATCGGCCGCAGTGGTCGTGCCGGGGAACAGGGCCTGGCGCTGTCGCTGGTGGCCCCGGCCGAGGCCAGCCGCGCCCAGGCCATCGAGGTACAGCAGGGTTCGCCGTTGGACTGGCAGCCGCTCGGCGCCCTGCGTGATACCCCGGAACCGCTGGTGCCGACCATGCACACCCTGGCCCTGGCGGCGGGCAAGAAGGACAAGCTGCGCCCGGGCGACATCCTCGGCGCCCTGACCGGCGACGCTGGCCTGCCCGGTGCCAAGATCGGCAAGATCACCCTGTTCGACAACCAGGCCTTCGTCGCCGTGGAGCGCGACATCGCCCGCCAGGCGCTGCAGCGCCTGAGCGAGGGCAAGATCAAGGGGCGGTCGATCAAGGTGCGGATGTTGTAGGCAGGAAAGGCCGTAGGTTGGGTTGAGCGCAGCGAAGCCCAAAGGTGACTTGGCGTACCTCAGGCTGTTGGGCTTCGATGATGGAGCCGTCTCAGCCCAACCTACGGTGCTAACCGGTGGCGTAGGTTGGGTTGAGCGAAGTGAAGCCCAACGGTGCCTCGGCGTACCTCGGGCTGTTGGGCTTCGACGATGGAGCCGTCTCAGCCCAACCTACGGTGCTAACCGGTGGCGTAGGTTGGGTTGAGCGAAGTGAAGCCCAACGGTGCCTCGGCGTACCTCGGGCTGTTGGGCTTCGACGATGGTGCCGTCTCAGCCCAACCTACGGTGCTAACCGGTGGCGTAGGTTGGGTTGAGCGAAGTGAAGCCCAACGGTGCCTCGGCGTACCTCAGGCTGTTGGGCTTCGACGATGGTGCCGTCTCAGCCCAACCTACGGCTGGTCACATCCTTCGATGGGCTTAATCGCGGCCATGGTGGTCCGCCGATGCGGCCGCTCCTATAAACCCTGAAACCTGTAGGAGCGGCCCATGGCCGCGATCAGCTCACGTCTCAATCCCCATCCGCCGTCTGGCCCGATGCGAGGAGCCGTTGCGCACCGCCCAGCGCAGCACCGGGGCGGTCGCGCCGATGCCCGTGCGAATCAGCCGCCGTTGCAGCGGGCCCTGCTGGAAACCCAGCTCCTCGCTGGCCCAGTCGGGCAAGAGGTCGATGCCGGCCTGCATCATCAGGGCACCGAAGGGCTTGGCCAGGGCGCTGGGCGCGGGTGCCTGCAGCAGCACCCGGCAGACCTCTCGGCTGCGGTCATCGCAGACCAGCTGCGGACGAATCGCCTGGTAGTAGGCGGCGATCTCCGCCCGCGAACGAGGGACCTCGGTCGCACCCAGGCGCTCGGCCACCAGGGCGATCTCGGCGTAGTAGCGATCCTGTTCCGTCCCTGAAAGGTGCGGATCGTAGTAGCGCAGGTAGGCCGCCAGGAAATGACTGACCTCGGCCACGTGCACCCAGGTCAGCAGCGCCGGGTCTTCGGCGCTGTAGGGACGGCCATCGGCGGCTTGGCCTCGAATGTGGCGGTGGATGGCCTGGGCCCGGGCGATCAGCCGCTCGGCGTCGCCGCGGCTGCCAAAGGTGGTGGCGGCAATGAACTGGCCGGTACGCCGCAGGCGGCCGAGCATGTCTTCGCGAAATTTCGAGTGATCCCAGACGCCCGCCAGGGCCAGCGGATGCAGGGTCTGCATGAGCAGGGCGGCGATGCCGCCGATCAGCATGCAGGTGAAGTCGCTGTGCACCCGCCAGGGGACGCTGGCCGGCCCGAACAACCCGGGATCGCCCACCGGCTGTTCGTAGTCGACCTCACCCAGGGATAGGCCGGTGAGGCTCATCACCTGCCGCTCGATGCGGCTGCGGATCAGCTCCATGGGCTAGCGCGGCAGCAGGTAGAGGGCGGCGTACTGCAGCAGCATGATGGTCTTGCCATCCAGCAGCCGACCGTCGCGCGCCATGGCCAGGGCTTCGTCGAAGGGTAACTCCAGCAGCTCGATGTCCTCGCCTTCCTCGTGCAGGCCACCGCCCTCGGCGATGCGCTGGTCGGCCTGGTATTCACCGGCGAAGAAATGCAGCAGCTCGGTCACCGAGCCGGGGCTCATGAAGGCGTCGAACAGGTGCTGGACGTTGTCCAGGCGGTAACCGGTCTCTTCCTCGACCTCGGCCTTGATGCGCGCTTCGGGCGCGGCCGCGTCGAGCAGGCCGGCGGGGGTCTCCACCAGCAGGCCGTCGTCCAGGCCGTTGCCCAGGGTGGGCAGGCGGAACTGACGGATCAGCAGGACAGTGCGTCTTGCACGGTCGTAGAGCAGGATGGTGGCGCCATTGCCACGGTCGTAGGTCTCCCGGGTCTGGCGTTGCCAGCTGCCGTCGCGGCGCAGGTAGTCGAAGGTGGTCTTCTTGAGCAGGCCCCAGTCATCGGAAAGGGTCTCGACCTGCTGGATGCGAAAGCGGGGGGTGTCGGGCATGGGGGCTCGTCTGGGCGGAAGGCGTCGGGCCACGTTAGCAGAAGTGCTGCCTCTTTGACGCCCGGGCCGTGACCCCGGGTTCCGCCCAGCCGCCAGGACGGAACCGCTATCGACCGCTATCCACTAGAACCAGCGGTCGTTCTTCTTCCTGCCGCGGGTCATGGAGGGCAGGATCAAGCCGGCCAGCAGGCCCGCGCCGGCAATGCTGCCGCCATAGACCATGTATTGCATCAGCGCCTGCTTGTTCTCGTTGCCAAGTTTGGCCTGGGTGCTGCGCAGTTCCGACTGGGCCTGGGTGAGCTGGGCGTCGAGGTCCTTGCGGCGGCTCTCCAGTTCGTCGATCTGCTGCTTGCGCGAATCCAGGGTCTCCTGCATGCCCTGGACGCGATTCTTCCAGCTGTCATCGATGGTCTTGAGCTGGCCGCTCAGTTCGGCTACCTGCTGCTCCAGCTGCGGCAGGCGCTCGGCCTGGCCGGGCTTGTCCTGCAGGTCGCTGTTGGGAATCCAGACGGTGCTGCCGCCTTCGCCGCGCACCTGGCTGTAGTCGCCCTGGGTGCTGATCAGCTCGACCTTCTGCCCGGACTTGAGCGTGCCGACGATGCGATAGCCATCGGTGGGGCCGCTGCGGACGTAGGTAGTCAGGCTGTCACTGACCCAACGGGCATTGCCTTCCTGAGCGACAGCGGTACCGACGAAGGAGGCGAGGGAGGCGGCCAGGCAGAAGCCGAGATGGGGAAGGCGGGACAGCAGGCGAGATGGGGACATGGGCATGATCGGGTCTGTATGCGTGAGCTGAAAAGATGAAGGCCGTGATGACCAGGCCGGATTATTGTGGGGCAGTACCCTAGCAAGCTGCCGCGATCTATCCGCCAACCCGTAGCGCCCTCTGTTCGAGACGGTGAAACAGTTCAAGCTTTGGCGGTGGAAAGCGACGATTAGTGTCATCTTGCCGCCATACCTTCGGTGACGGAAGGCGCGCAGCCAGCCCAATAGCTTTCAAGAGTGTTCAAAGCCGGCGGAGCAGATCCAGGCTGACGGCTGCCAGTGCGCCCAGGCCTGCGCAACCAAAGGCCAATGCCTTGCCCCACCAGCGCTTCCAGGTGATCGCGCCTGCGACCATGCCCAGGCCGCAGAGCAGCAGCGCGGATTTGAGATAGAAGTCAGACCAGGCGAGCAACTGGTCGATGAAGTCGAAGAGTTCTTGAAATTCGTGCGGCATGGGGCCTCCTGGCGCGCTGGCGCTATTGAGTCGCCAACGGCAGGGACGTTCCCCGGCAGTCCGCGGCCAGCAGTCGTTCCGCCGAGCCCTGGTCGTCAGGCTGACTGCCCGCACGTCCGGCCAGCAGCAGGAACTGACGGCTGGCATCCTGGCTTGGCAGCGCCACCACGGCCAGCGACAGGCGTGGATCCGGCAGCGGATAGGGCGGCTGCCTGGCCAGGGCCGGGAAGAAGTCCGCCGCCAGCAGCTGCGTCTCGCTCAGACGGCGCGCCTGATAGCGACTCCCGGCCAGGTCCACGGGCAGGGCGCGCCAGTGTTCATCGATGTCTGGCGCGAGTTGCCACAGCTGCTGGCGCAGCGCGGGACGCAGGCAGGCGAGGTGCACGTGCAACTGATCCTGGCTGCGACCGCTGGGAGCATTGAGGGCGAGGGCGATCTGGGCGTCCGTCACCGGCGCCTTGCCCCAGGCGCTCAGATACCAGCGCTGGCGCCAGGCCCAGCCGAACCAGTTGGGTTGGCCGGGCTGCCACAGGGCCGGGCTCTCCAGCCCGCGCAGGGGGCGCAGGGGTACCAGGATGAAATGCTGGCGCTCGCCGGGTGCACGCAGCACGGCGAAGCCGGGATCCCTGACCACCTGGCGGCAGGGGGCGGGCAGGCCGGTCAGCCGGGCATTGGGCTCGCACAGACCAACCGTGACCTGGCGCAGCAGCAGGCGGCTGGAGCAACCTGACAGCGTCATGGCCAACACCAGCAGCGACAGCCACCGCCAGCACGACGGGCGGACGCTGGACGGCAGCGAACATCTGCGCGAGCTTCGCTTCCAATGGGTATCAAGGCAACGCAGTGGGAGATCAGCCATGGCCAACGGGTGGGCCGGAGACGGCGCGGTTCAGGAACAGATCGACAGCACGGTGGACGATGCGGTGCAACGCGCTCGCAGCCGTCTGCACCGAGGCGCGAGCCTCACCCATTGCGAGGAGTGCGGCGACGCCATCCCCGAGGCGCGCCGCCAGGCGGTCCCGGGTGTACACCTGTGCATCCGCTGCCAATCCGAGCAGGACGCGGAAGACCAGCGCGCCGGCGGCTACAACCGCCGTGCGAGCAAGGACAGTCAGTTGCGCTAGTGCTGGATTGGCTAGTGTCATGGTGCGGCGACCTGGACAGGGCTGGACGTCTCGCAGGATCGAGGCTGCTAAGGGTTTGTACCATACGGGTCTTGCGTCAGCAGCTGGCATGAGGTGTGCCGGCTGCTGAGCGAGGCCGCTAGCAGGAGTCAGTCGGGATGCACCGCATAGCCCCGCAGCCGGTTACCGTCAGGATCGAGTACGACGAAGCTGCGGCCGAACGGCAGGTTGGTTGGCGGTAAGAGTTCCTCGGCGCCCCGCGTGCGCCAGCGGTCATACAGCTCATCCACCGCCGGCATGCTGGCCACCTTGAAGCCCAGTTCACCCGTCGCACTGCCCGCGCCAACCGCGGGAACCACGGCGTCCCTTGCCCACAAGCCCAGGGCGAGACCGGACGGGAGCACGAAGAGGGCGAAGCCAGGGCCGTCCTCGACTGGGGTGAGATCGAGCAATTCGACGTAGAAATTCCGGCTGGTACGGACGTCGGTAACGTAGAACATCAGACTGGTGCTGTAGTGCATGGCGCATCTCCTCTGTGGTGATGCCGCCCAGTCTAGGACCCCCTGCTGCCAGTTTCTGGCAGCAGTCAGGCAGGGACGGAACCCTGGCGTTCCATCTGCCTTCGCCAGTCCCTGAGCAGGCTCTGACGGCGCTGTGGATAGCGTTCTTCGCAGGGCTGTACCGAGACGATGCGATCGGCACGAAAGCTGCGGAAGTCCTTACGCAACTCACACCAGCCGAGCAGCACCCGTGCGGCGTCGAAGTAGGCCAGTGCGAAGGGCCAGATGGTGCGCTGGGATTCGCTGTCAGCGGCATCGCGATAGACCAGGATGAGCTTGGTTTCCTGGCGTATGGCGTGACGCAGGATCGCCGGATCGACCTGGTTGCGAGGTGTTTCCCGACTCGGTCCGATGAGCAGGGTGGTCATGGCCAACTCATTTTGCAGCTCACTCGGCAGGACCGCGGAGATCCGCGCCAGGGCATTGCCGGCCGCCGCTGCCAGGCTGCCATCGGTGCGTTCTGCTACCCAGCGCGAGCCGAGGACCAGGGCCTCCAGTTCTTCGGGCGTGAACATCAGCGGTGGCAGCAGAAAACCCGGCTTGAGGATATAGCCGACACCCGGTTCGCCCTCGATGGCCGCACCCAGCGATTGCAGGCTGGCGATGTCGCGGTACAGGGTGCGCAGACTGACCCCCGTTTCCGCGGCCAAGGCACGGCCACTCACGGCGCGGCGGTGCCGGCGCAAGGCTTGGAGCAGATCGAACAAGCGTTCTGAGCGGGACATCCGCGCAGTTTAATCCTGCGGATGGCGATGCTCTAGCAGCAGTCGGGTGGGTTATGGCGTTGTGACTACGTTGGCTGGCTAGGGGCGTGAGGTGATGGGCTCAAGAGCTCGTTGGCCGTCTCCCTGAGGCGCGCGATCTCGATTTCTTGTGCCTGTCGTTCCTCGGGCGTGAGGGCTCGCTCGCCATATTCGCGGCTCAGAAAGAGGATGGCATCGTTGCCGTCTGGGGCGTCGCTGTAGCGGGGATGGGCCGCAATTTCGCCCAACAGTGCGCGCGTGATCGGCGCAATGTGAAAATGAAAGGAGAATCCCGCGGAAAAACCCAGCTTGTAGAACACCACTCTGTGCGGCGCATAGCAGTGCTTTAGAAGTCTCTCGGCGAAGCTCAGTTGCCCGCCAAGGTCAGCCAGGCTGGCTGCGTCGAGTTCGTTAAGGTCGCTAGCGCATCTTTGACTACTCAGGATCAAGCAACCGGGATACCGAGCATCCTGCCGATAACCGAGGCGCCAATGGGCGTTCTCGACTATCGCGGTCGTGTCCTTCCCATCCAGCCCTGCGGTCATCGATGCTGCTCTGCCTGGAAGTAGCAGTCAGTCTACTCGGCTGCAATGCGCGCGGTAGTACAGCGTGCTCGGCTCAGCCGAAACAACCGATGCGGCCGCAGCGGATGGCCTGGGGGCAGGCGCGGATGTTCGAAGTGACCGGCGTCAGTCATCGCCAGGCGACGCATCACGGCCAGCGAGGGCTGATTGGAGGCGGCAGTGAAGGCGACCACCTCTTCGAGTGCGAGAGTGTCGAAGGCACAGGCCAGGGCCAGTTGGGCACCGGCGGTGGCATAGCCCTGGCCCCAATAGGGACGTGCCAGGCGCCAGCCGATTTCGACGGCGGGAGTGAAGGGCAGATCGGCCGGTGCCGGGCTGATGCCCAGCAAACCGAGCAGTGCGCCATCGGTGTAGCGCTCCAGCGCCCAGAAGCCCCAGCCACGCTCGGCGATGCCCTGGCGGCAGCGTTCGAGCAGCGCATCGCTGGCGGCCCGATCCAGGCAGGCGGGAAAGTGGCGCATCACTTCGGGATCGGCATTCAGCTTGGCGAACGCCGGGCCGTCCTCCGCTTGCCACTGGCGCAACTGCAGTTCAGCGTCGGCGAGCATCAGGACGAGGCCGGTATCCGCAGGCCGCGTTGCACCGCCGGGCGGGCGAGGAAGGCGTCGAGCGCGCGGCGGACGTCGGGGAAGTCCTGGAAGCCGACCAGGTCAGCCACCTGGTAGACCTCCAGCAGGGCGCGGATCCAGGGGAAGGTGGCGATGTCGACGAGGCTGTAGTCCTCGCCCAGGATCCAGGTGCGGCCCCTGAGCTGGCCGTCCAGGACGCCGAGCAGTCGCCGGGCTTCTGCCACATAGCGCTCGCGAGGCCGCGGGTCTTCGATGTCCTTGCCGGCGAAGGTGGTGAAGAAGCCGAGCTGACCGAACATGGGACCGATGCCCCCCATCTGGAACATCAGCCACTGGATGGCCTGATACCGCCGGGCCGGCTCCTGGGGTAGCAGGCGTCCGGTCTTTTCCGCGAGATAGAGCAGGATGGCGCCGGATTCGAACAAGCCCAGGGGTTCGCCGCCGGGACCGTCGGGGTCGAGGATGGCGGGGATCTTGTTGTTGGGGCTCAGCGAGAGAAATTCCGCGGTGTGCTGGTCGTCCTGGCCGAAGTCGATGCGATGCACCTCGTAGGGCAGGCCGAGCTCCTCCAGCAGGATAGCGACCTTGACGCCATTGGGCGTAGGCAGCGAATAGAGCTGCAGGCGCTCGGGATGCCGGGCGGGCCAGCGCTGGGTGATGGGAAAGCGCGACAGATCGGTCATGGTGGACTCCTGGAAGAAGGGGGCCCTGGATGAGACCGACCCGCGCGGTCCGGGTTGCCAGGTCTTGGCGAGGCGGAACTTAGCGTGCTGCCCGTCTCTCCATCTGAGAAGTGCCTGCCTTCAGCCCCGCACCGAGGACTTCCGATGCTTCCCCATAGTCAGCAGGGCAGTGGTTCGCCCACCTTCGTGCTCATGCACTTTCTCGGCGGTTCCCACCGCACCTGGTTTCCCACCGCCCCCTACCTGGATGGCGAACACCGCTGCGTGGCGCTCGATACCCCGGGCTTTGGCGATGCCGCCGAGGTCGACGGTTACAGCGTGGCCGAGATGGCCGATCAGGTGGATGCCAGCATCCGCGCCCTGGGCCTGGAACGCTGCATCCTGGTCGGCCACTCGATGACTGGCAAGGTCGCCGTGGTACTGGCGGCGCGGCGGCCGGAGTATCTGGTCGGCTTGATCCTGGTGGCGCCTTCGCCGCCCGGGCCGCAGCCGATGAGCGACGCGGATCGCGATGCTCAGCGCGCCTATGGCAAGAGCCGGACGGAAGCCGAGGCTTTCGTCGACGAATCCAGCGCCCATCGCCTGCCCGATGCCATCCGTGAAGTGGTGATCGCCGACGCCCAGCGACTGAATCTTGAGGCCTGGCGTGCCTGGGTCGATCACGGCAGCCGTGAAGACTGGAGCGACCGGATCGAGACCCTGGATTATCCGGTGCTGCTGGTTTGTGGCGCCGATGACCAGCAGGTGCCGGGACCGGACGAACAACGCCGGACCACCCTGGCGGCCTTTCCCAATAGCCGGCTGGAGGTGATCCCCGGTGCCGGTCACCTGATGCCGCTGCAGACGCCCCAGGCCCTGGCGCGGCTGATGCTCGATTTCGCCCGGGACCTCTGACCGGTGGATTCGCTGACCCAGGCCGTGCTCGGCGCCACCCTCCAGACTGCGCTGCTGGGGCGCTGGCAGGGCCGCCGCGCCCTTCTCTATGGCGCGGCTCTGGGCACCCTGCCGGATCTCGATGTGGTCATCGACTACGGTAACGCCGTGAACGAGATGACCTACCACCGCAGCTTCAGCCATTCGCTGTTCGTGCTGACCGGGGTGGCCCTGCTGCTGACCTGGCTGTGCGGGCGTTGGCGCGATCCGGGTTACAGCCAGCGCCGGTTGTTCCTGACTCTCTGGCTGGTGCTCATCACTCATCCCCTGCTGGATGCCTTCACCACCTACGGCACCCAGCTGTTCTGGCCTTTGCCGAGCACCCCGGTGGCCTGGTCCAGCGTCTTCATCATCGATCCGCTCTATACCTTGCCACTGTTGCTGGCGGTGCTCGCCGGGCTGGTGGCTGGCCCGCGTGGACGCTCGCCACGGCTGGCCGTGGCGGCGTTGGCGCTGTCCACGGGTTATCTGGGCTGGACGCTGGTGGCCAAGTATTCCGCCGAACGTCAGGTGCGCGAGGTGCTGGCGACCCAGGGGCAAGCGGACGCCCGCCTGTTCAGCGCGCCCCTGCCTTTCACCAGTCTGCTCTGGCGAGTCATGGTGGACGATGGTCCGGAGCGCTACCGGGAAACCTGGGTCGGATTGTTCGACGACCATCCGCCGCAACTGGTGCCACTGCCGCGGGGCGGCGAACTGGCACCCATCCTCGCCGATTCCCCGGCCGAACAGCGCCTGCGCTGGTTCACCGACGACTGGCTGAGGTACGACCGCCTCGGTAACGACCTGGTGGTGACCGATCTGCGCCTGGGTGCCACCGGCTACCACAGCTTTCGCTTCGTGCTGGCTCAGCGCGACACGAGCGGCTGGCGGCTGGTGGCCGAGCCCTCGTTGTGGCCGCGCGAGCGGGGCGGTCGCGAGCAGCTGGCGGTGGTCTGGCGCAGACTCTGGCATCCGGAGCTACCGGCGCCGGTGGCGGAGTGGGCCGCACGGTTGTCGCGGCTGCCGGACTGACGCCAGGCGTCCAGTAGCACCCGCCACCAGGGGCGGTGGGCTTCGTGCAACGCCATCAGGCGATCCAGGCCGATGTCGGCCAGTTCTTCGTCCGACAGCTCCAGCAGGGTGCGGCGGGTGCTCAGCTGGCGCTGGAACAGCAGCCAGCAGCCGCTGGTGTGGGTCCGATCATGAAGGCGGGCGTCTCTGGGCATGGCGTCTCTCCTGTGCTGTCTCCATGCTCCGCCGCCAGCCTGTCCAGGGGCAGGTCCAGGCCGATCGGTTGTCCGCCATACAGCCGCCTTACAGCAGGCAGCTGTATGGTAGGTGGCGTGGCCATCTGTATGGGGCGCGATGCGGTCCGGCACCGCTATAGTCCGGACATGAATCGCTATCAGCTGTTGGCCGACGCGCTCGGCCGCCGTATTGAACAGGGCCTCTATCGACCGGGCGAACGCCTGCCGTCGGTACGGGCCCTGGCTCAGGAGCACGGGGTGAGCCTGGCTACGGTGCAACAGGCCTATCGGCTGCTGGAGGATCGCGGCCTGGTCGAGCCACGGCCCAAGTCCGGCTATTTCGTCCGCCTGGAAAGACGCGCCATCGAGTTGCCCCGGGTGACCCGTCCGGCGCGCTGGCCGGTGGAGGTGTCCGGCTGGGAGCCGGTGCGCGAGCTGATGACCAGCACCCCCGACTCGGTGCGAGTGCAACTTGGCCGCGGCCTGCCGGATACCGAGGCGCCGACCCTGGCCCCCTTGCTCGCCGGCATGGCACGCCTGGCGCGGCGACCAGGCAATGCCGGACTGTCCTACGACAGCATCCAGGGTGTGGCGGCGCTGCGTGAACAGGTCGCACGACTGCAACTGGATGCCGGCTGCGTGCTCACGGCCGATGACATCGTCATCACCAGCGGTGCCCACGAGGCGCTGGCCACGGCGCTGCGGGCCACCTGCCAGGAGGGCGACATCGTCGCGGTGGATTCGCCGACCTTCCACGGAGTGATGCAGACGCTCAAGGGCCAGGGCCTCAAGGCGCTGGAGATCCCCACCGATCCGCGTACCGGCATCAGCCTGCCGGCGCTGGAACTGGCCCTGGAGCAGTGGCCGGTGCGCGCCATCCAGCTCACCCCCAGCTGCAACAATCCCCTGGGCTACTGCATGCCCGAGGCCAACAAGCGCCAGCTGGTGGCCCTGGCGCGCAAGCACGACCTGGCGGTGATCGAGGACGACGTCTACGGCGATCTGCTCTATGGCTATCCGCGGGCGCGGGCGCTCAAGGCCTTTGACGAAGACGACCGGGTGATCCTCTGCAGTTCCTTCTCTAAGACCCTGGCCCCCGGGCTCAGGGTCGGTTGGGTGGCACCCGGGCGCTATGCCGAGCGCATCCTGCACCTCAAGTACATAGGCACCGGCTGCACCGCCCCCCAACCGCAGCTGGCCATCGCCGAATTCATCGCCGCCGGGCACTACACCGTCCACGTCCGGCGCATGCGCGCCCAGTACCAGCGCAATCGCGACCTGATGAGCGCCTGGGTGCAGCGCTACTTTCCGGCTGGCACCCGGGTCAGCCAGCCCCAGGGCAGTTTCCTGCTCTGGGTGGAATTGCCCGAGGCCTGCGATAGCCACAGACTGAATCGCGAGTTGCTCGCCCAGAGCGTGCAGATCGCCTGTGGCAGCATCTTTTCCGCCTCGGGCAAGTACCGCAACTGCCTGCGCCTGAACTATGCCCAGGCCCAGCGCCCGGGCGTGGAGGAGGGGGTGCGGCGCGTCGGTGAAGCGGCGTGTCGGCTGCTCGATGAGGCGCTGCCGCGGTCGGTGGCGGCGCTGGTCTAGCCGACCCTGGCGTACAGCGCGAAGTCCTCGCCACGAGACGAGGTTTCGCCCGCCCTCTACACTGGCCGTTTTGAGCGAGGACTCCCTATGCCACCCCGTCTCTATCTTGCCGGTCCCGAGGTGTTTCGCCCCGACGCCGTCGCCCATGGCGAGGCCCTCAAGGCGCTGTGCGCCCGTCACGGCTGCACGGGCCTGTTTCCGCTGGACAACGCCATTCCCCCGGAGCTGACCGAGCCGCGCGAGCAGGCCGCCTGGATCTATCGGGCAAATCTGGCGCTGATCGAGCAGGCCGATGGGGTGCTGGCCAGTCTGGATTTCTTTCGCGGCGCCGAGCCCGACAGCGGCACCTGCTTCGAGGTGGGCTATGCGGTGGCGCTGGGCAAGCCGGTGGTGGGCTATGTCCCGGACACGGGCAGCCTGGCCGAGCGGATTCGCGCGCGGCATCCCGAGTGGGTGGGGACCGGGCTGCTGGACCGCGATGGCTGGACGCTGGAGGAATTTGGCTTGCCGCTCAACCTGATGCTGGCGGTACCGGTCAGCATCGTCGTCGGTGGTCCGGAGGTGGCCCTGGCGGTATTGCGCGAACGGCTCGACTAGCGAGTCAGGTGGGTACGACCCCTACCCCGGCCCTCTCCCGGGGGGAGAGGGGGTGGTTGGAGCGAGGTCAGCCGCGTGCCAGGGACGCCAGCTCGTCCAGCCCGCTGTGGCCGTCGGCATAGGCCGCGCGGAAGCTGTCGCGCTGCTGCCAACGGGCCCAGAAGGCCGCCAAGTGCTCGAAGCGCTCGTCCAGCGGGGTCTGGTTGGTGGGGAACTTGGAGAAGGCGATGGCGGTGCACAGGGTGATGTCGGCGAAGGTCGGCGCTGCGCCACCCAGCAGCCACTCGCGACCATCGGCCAGGTGCCGATCCACCAGGGCCGCGTGCATCAGGGCTTCCTTGCGGCAATGCTCGCCCCACTGCGGGTTGTGGGTCAGCTCCAGCTTGTGGCCGAGGCCTTCGTGCTGCACATGGAACATGGTCACGATGCGATAGAGCACATGGACGAAGATGCGGTCGTTCCACATGGCGTCCTGGCCCTGCTCCAGCGGCGTTTCGCCCATTACCTTGCGGCCGGGATAGCTGTTGTCCAGATAGCGGGCGATGGCCGCGCTCTCGGCCAGGTAACCGCCTTCGGCGAGCTCCAGGGTGGGCGTTTCGCCCCAGGGGTTGCGCTTGAGGTGCTGCCACTGGCGCTGCTCGCCCTCGGGCGCCATCTTCAGGATGACCTCCTCGAACTGATCGGCAATGCCCTTTTCATGGATGAACAGCCGCAGGCGTTGCGGATTGGGAAAGGCGGACGGCGAGGTGAAGAGGCGTAGCGTGGCCATGGCGGACTCCGGAAAGGGAAGAGACGAAGCATGCGACTGCGGGCAGTCTGACCGCGTTCGTACAAGGCGACCAATGATGCTTGGCGAGGGCAGGGGCGAACAGCCAAGCCGCTGTATGCCCTCCATGCAGAGAGTCGATTGGTCAGGCTGGTGTTTGGCTCAAGAGGCTGGCAACGATCCGTTCGCGCAGCCAGGCATGGGCTGGGTCGCGGTGCAGGCGTTCGGGCCAAAGTAGCACCCTGTCGAAGCCCGGGATGGCCAGGGGGGGCGGCTGGACCTGGAGGCCGGGATGGTTAAGGGCGATCTGGGCGGGCAGCAGGGCCACCAGATCGCTGACCAGGAGGACACTGGCCAGGGTGGCGAAGTGGGGCACCGACAGCACCACTCGCCGTTCGCGGTCCTGTTCCGCCAGCAACCGGTCAGTGACGCTGTCGAAGCCGCCACCGCTCGGCGAGACCAGCGCCTGATCCAGTTGGCAGAAGGTTTCCAGGGACACAGGTTGCTGCAGCGCCGGATGGCCGCGCCGGCCCGCCAGCAGATAGTGTTCGGTGAACAGCAGCCGCTGACGCAGACCGGCTGCGGCGGTATCGGCCACATCCAGCGCCAGGTCCAGGCGATCCCCCTCCAGTTGTTCGGCGAGCAACGCCGGCCTCTTGTCCAGCAGCGCCAGGCGGATACCGGGCGCCTGCTGGCGCAGGTCAGCCAGCAGCGGGGTGAGCAGGGTGGTGGCACTGTGGTCGCTGGCAGCGATGCGCCAGGTTCGCTCGGCGCGGGCCGGTTCGAAGGGGGCGGCCGGTGCCAGGGCCTCGTCCAGGGCGGCCAGCGCCTGGCGCAAGGGTTCACGCAGCGCCGCCGCGCGCGCCGTGGGTCGCATGCCGCGCGGCCCAGGTAGCAGGAGGGGATCGTCCAGCAGTTTGCGCAGCCGGCCCAGCTGCAGGCTGACGGTGGGCTGCGCCAGATTCAGGCGGCGCGCGGCGCGGGTGACGTTGAGTTCCACCAGGAGGGCGTCGAGAGTCACCAGCAGATTGAGATCGAGGCGGCGCAAGCTATTGTGCATGGCAATGGCTACTGTTTCGGTAATTCATTTCCAGCATAACTCCGCCGTCACCTAGCCTGGCCACCTTTCACCCAAGAGGTACGTGCCATGAAGGTCCTGCTGGTCTACGCCCATCCCGAACCCCGATCGCTCAACGGTGCGCTGCGCGACTTCGCCGTGGCCCATCTGCAGGCGGCCGGCCATGAGGTCGAGGTCTCCGATCTCTATGCCCTGCACTGGAAGGCCACCCTGGATGCGGCGGACGCGCCACACTTGGCGCCTGGGGAGCGCTTCGATGCGGTCCTGGATTCCCAGCAGGCCTATGCCGCCGGCCAGCAACCGGCGGATATCGCCGCCGAGCAGGCCAAATTGCTGTGGGCCGATGTGCTGATCCTGCAATTTCCGCTGTGGTGGTTTTCCTTGCCGGCCATCCTCAAGGGCTGGGTGGAACGCGTCTATGCCTGCGGCTTCGCCTATGGCGTCGGCGAGCACAGCGACACTCACTGGGGTGACCGCTATGGCGAAGGTACCCTAGCCGGCAAGCGCGCCATGCTGGTGGTGACCTGTGGCGGCTGGGCGTCGCATTACAGCGAGCGCGGCATCAATGGCGCGCTGGATGACATCCTCTTTCCTATCCAGCACGGCATCCTCTTCTATCCCGGTTTCAGCGTACTACCGCCGTTTCCAATCTATCGTACGAGCAAGGTGGACGCCGCCGGCTTCGAGCGACTGTGCCAGGCCTATGGGGCACGGCTGGATGGACTGGCCACGGATACGCCCCTGGCGTTCCGGCGGCAGAATGGTGGGGATTACGAGATTCCGGCACTAACCCTGAAGCCCGAGCAGGCGCCGGGGAGGACCGATCTGGGGATTCACCTGCGGGAGGAGTGAGGGCTGGCGCTGAGCGTAGCGAAGCCCAACAGCAGGGCTGGGATTTTGGGCAATGTTGGGCTTCGCTGGCGCTCAACCCAACCTACGAGAGCCATGCCCCGCGCCGTAGGTTGGCGCTGAGCGTAGCGAAGCCCAACAGCGGGGTTGGGCCTTGGGCAATGTTGGGCTTCGCTGGCGCTCAACCCAACCTACGGGTGCAGTGCCAACTTGTGAACGCCTCAATTGGCTCTATTGCTGTCCACCTGGTCCAGGCGGCCGCCGCGGAAGGTGAGGAAATAGAGCATGCCGTTCCAGGGGCCGTAGGCCCATTCCTCGACGAACTCCACCTGGCGATAGCCATAGCCGTCGGTGACCTGGCGCTCGCCCAGGGGCGTGACGCTCAGCGGCTCGCCACATTTGCCGCGTACTTCGTGGGTGGTGGAGCCGGTGGAGACCAGGGCGCTGCCGCAGCGCAGGGAGGCGGCCTGGCTGGTACCTGTGGCGAGCAGAAGCAGCAGAAGCAGAACGCGCTGATTCATTGGCGCTGGAACTCGATGCGAGTGAGGCGGTTGGCTTCGAAGGTGAGGATGTAGTTGGCGCCGTTCTTGGGGCCGTAGACCCATTCCTCGATCACCGCCTCGCGGCGTTCGTTGCGGCCCAGCTCGTAGCCCACCAGGTCGCGGTGGACCGGTTCGCCGCATTTCTGCAGCACTTCGAAGGTACGATCACCCCGACTGACCAGGGCGTTGCCGCATCTCATGGAATCAGCGGCGGCGCCGGTGGCGACCAGCAGGGTGAAGGCGGCGAGCAGGCAACGCATGTCCAGGTCTCCTGACCGGTCAGAGCACCCCGAGCTGCAACTGCGCGGCCGTGGGCGACTCGCCGGATGGGGTTTTAGTGCTGACGTCCAGCAGATAGACCCGCTGGGCATCGAGTTTCGCCGTGTCCACCAGGTAGGTCTTGATGGCGCCCGCGCGTTGCTGCGCCAGGCTGCGCAGGAGACCGTCGTTGCCGCTCCAGGCTTCGAGGACCGCCTGGCGCAGGCGCGCCGTGCGGGTGGCATCGTCAAGATTATCCCATTCCTGCGGCGGTTGCGCCTGCAGACGCAGCCGGTACAGGCCTTCCAGCAGCGGAGCACGCATGTCGGCGGGGACCTGCAGCTGGCTCGGATCGGCCGGGACCTTGTCGCCGCGGCGTTGCAGCAGGTTGAAGTACTGGGTCTGGAAGTCCTTTTCCAGCTGGCTGGCGGCCAGGGCGCGACCGTCACTGGCGGCGCTGGCATGCCCCTTCACCTCCACCGTGAGTTGCGGCCGCTGGCGCAGGGCCGTGGCCAGCTTGTCCAGGTCACCACGGGCCTGGGCGGAGAGGGTGGTGCTGCCCGGCGCGAAGTCGATGGCGCTGAGGTCGGCTTCGTGGCTGCCAGCCAGCCCCGCCAGCATACGGAAGGGGGCCTGGACGGCACGGCTGAGCACGTTGCGCAGGGTCTGCCAGACCACCGGCATGACGCTGAAGTTGGGGTCGTCGAGATTGCCGGCCACCGGCAGGCGCAGGTCGATGCGACCATGGCTGTCCTTGAGCAGGGCCACGGCCAGGCGTACCGGCAGGTCCACGGCGTCCTTGCTGTCCACCCGCTCGCCCAGTTCCAGCTGGTCGAGCACCACGTGGTTCTGCGCCTGCAGCTTGCCGTCGTCGATGCGGTATTGCAGATCCAGGTCAAGACGCCCCTTGCGCACCGCATAGCCGGCGAACTTGCCGGTATAGGGCGACAGGGTGGTGAGTTCGACTTGGCGGAAATAGGCGGTCACGTCCAGCTGCTGCAGCGGATCGAGAGGGTCGAGGCGTCCCTTGATCTCCACCGGCGCGAAGCGATCGACCTTGCCGGCGAGGTGGATGTCGGCCGGTTTCGAGGCGGCGGTGTCCAGGGTGCCGATGCCGCCTTCCAGCGACTGGATGTTAGTGGCGAAACCGGGCTTCAAGCTGTTGTCGGCGAAGTCGGCGCTGCCGTCCTTGATGGTTACCCCGCCGATGCGAATCTGCAGCGGCGGGGAGGTGTCCTTGGTCTCGCGCTTGGGCTGGGGCACCAGCAGGGCGCTGAAGTTGTTGCTCAGGTCCTCGTTGATCACCAGAGTGCCATAGGGCTGTTCCAGGTCGATCTTGTCGATGACCAGCTGTTTGCCAAGGGTGAAGGCGATGCCTTGCAGGTCCAGCAGCTGCCAGCGCATGAAGTCCTGCTGGTGCAGGGTATCGAGCACATGAACCTGGGTGACCTGGGCCGCGCCGCTGACGGTGAGCCCCAGCGGCTCGCCGGGTTTCAGGGCCACCTTGAGCCGACTGGCCAGCTGGCCGCTGCGGATCTCCAGGCGCACATAGGGGCTGAGATAGGGCTGGGCCTGGCGCAGGTTGAGTTCGTCGATGCCGACGTCGAAGTTGCCCTGCAGGGGGCTGAGCGCCAGCTGGCCGCTGGCGGTGATGCGACCGCGATCGCCCAAGGTGGTCTTGAGCGCCAGGTCGAAGGGTTTATCGCCGGCGGTATCGAAGCCTTTGAGCGCCAGGTCCAGGCCGCTGAAATAGAGACTGGCCGGGTCCTGGGGAACCCGGTCCACCAGGTGCAGCTGGTTGTCGCTGAGCTGGACGTCGTCGAGCTTCACGCGCCAGGCCGGGCCACTGCTGGGGGCATCGCTGGTGGGGAAGAGCTTCTGCCAGTCGAACGTGCCGTCCTGCTCGCGGTTACCCCAGGCATCCAGGCCGTTGCCGCGCAGGCGGGCGATGCTGACTTCGCGCTTCTGCAGGTCCAGACCGATGCCCTCGGCGGCCAGGCGCTTGAAGCTGGCCTTGGGTTCGGCATTCACCGCCTGCACGGCTACGTCGTCCAGCGCCAGACGGCCCTGGCTGAGCTGCAGCTGCAGGGTCTTGGCCAGGTCCAGGCGGTAATGGGTGCTGGCTTCCAGGCGCCCCTTGCCCAGCGCCAGAGGCAGCTGGTTGCGCACATAGGGCCACCAGGGCGCCAGGGTGACGCCCTTGAGGGTCAGGTCGCCTTCGCTGCGTAGCGGCAGGAGGTCCAGGCTGCCCTTCCAGGTGAGCTGGCCGCCCTGGGCGGTGGTGGCGGTCAGCGCCAGCTGACCCGGGGTGTCGCCGCTGCGGGTGCGGAAATCATGCAGCTGGGCATCCAGGGGCGTGAAGGTGGCTTCTACCGACTGGGCACCCCGGGCATCGAGAAAATGCAGTCGGCCGCCGACCAGGGCGATGCGCTCGATATGCACCGGGAAGGGCTGGCCCGGCTCCGTATCCGCTGGCGTCGGCGAGGCGGTGGTGGTGGGTTCGCTGCGCCAGAGCTGGGCCAGATTGACCTGGCCACCCTTGGCGATGCGCAGATCGACCTGGGGCTGGTCGAGGCGTACTTCGGTCAGGTGCAGGGTGCGGCGCCAGATACTGTCCCATTGCAGATCGGCATAGAGGCCCTCGGCTGCCACCGTGGGATGCTCGGCGGGACCGATCAGCAGCTTTTCGGCGTGCAGCTCCAGGGTGAAGGGGTTGAAGCTCAGGGCCTGCAGGCTGGCCGGCTGGGTGAGGCGCTCGGCCAGCGTCTGGTTGAGGTAGTGCAGGGCGAGGCGCGGCCCGACCAGGAAACCGAGCAGACTGTAGAGGGCCAAGAGCGCGAGCAGCACGAGGCTCGCTTTCACAATTCTGGGCATGCAGGCATCTAGGACGGCGAAGGTGGCGGGATTATGGCACGCCACTCCTGGTGACGAGGGCGGTGCCCGTCCCAAAAGCGCTGGCTACGCGCGTCCTCAGCCACAGGGGGACGGGAGCGGCTGCAGGATCGATCACATTTTCGCCAACCCGGACGAGCGGCGCGGGCGCACGACCGATCGGTGGTCAGGTGGGCGGGAAGGCTTCCGGTAGAGCCGTTAAGACCCTTGCCGAAGGCTCTAACACGGCACTTTGCCATGATCCGCTGGTCGGTCCGGATTAAGTTTGACTTAAGGCCCGCCGACTAGTCTCGCGAACAGGTTGCATTCTCAGGAGGAGGCGCGGCGATGGGTCGAAGGATCCGTGGCAGGACGACAGGAGGGTATCGGCAACCGCGAATCGAGAATCCGCGCCGCCGCCGGGAGTACCAGATGTCCAGTCCGATCCAGCTTTGTTCGATCCAGAAGAAGATCCAGTTCCTGCGTACCAGCTTCAGCTATGTCGGCTGGTCGCTGTTCGGCCTGCTGCTGTGGGACGTAGCGGTCACGGTGGACGCCATGCTGTTCGTCGAGGATCGCTTCGACCTGCCGCTCACGCCCCTGACCCTGCTGTGCTCGGCGCTGGTGGTGCTGATCAGCTTTCGCAACAGCAGCGCCTACGCCCGCTGGTGGGAGGCGCGCACCCTCTGGGGCGCCATGGTCAACAGCTCGCGCAGTTTCGGCCGCCAGGTGCTGACCCTGATCGACGATAACGGCAAGGCGCAGAACAGGGTCAAGGCAGTGCTGCTGCGCCGGCACATGGGCTACCTGCATGCCCTGCGCGCCCAGCTCAAGCGCCAGGACCCGGCCCAGGCCGCGGCCCCCTATCTGGCCCGTCACGAACTGACGCTGGCCGAAGGCAGCCTCAACTTCGCCAACGACATCCTCGCCGGCACCGCCGAGCTGATCGCCAGCGAATACCGCCAGGGCCGCCTGGACAGCATCCGCCTGGCGCGACTGGAAGAGACCCTGGTGGACATGTCCAACTGGCAGGGCGGCATGGAGCGTATCGCCAACACGCCCTTGCCCTATCCCTACGTCTGCTTTCCGCAGCTGTTCAGCTTCCTGTTCTGCATCGCCATGCCGCTGGGGCTGGTGTCGACCCTGGGCTGGTTCACGCCGCTGGTGTCCACCGTGGTCGGCTTCATGCTGCTGGCGCTGGAGCGCATCGGCAGCGATCTGCAGGCGCCCTTCGCCGACAGCCAGCACCAGATCACCATGGACAAGCTGTGCGCCACCATCGAGGCCAACCTGCTGTCGATGCTGCGGCCGCGCAGCGAAGAGGGCAGTGCGGTGGCGCTGGCCCAGACCGAGGCCGAGCTGCCCCTGGCACGTCAGGTGGCCTGAGGCGCGACCTGCGACGGCCGCCACCCAAAAGTGTGAAGACGTGCGGAAACTGCCGTGCCAGAGGGATTTCTTTGCTATCGGTACGGCACTAGCGCCGCTTCGCTCCGGTCACATTTTGTAATCTCCCCTGGCAGCGGTGGTTGGCTGGGATCCGTCGAATCATACCGACGGCCTCTGGTGGGCTAGGGCGAGAGGTGCCGTGGGGCGTGTTGTCCTGCGACTCTTCATCTCGCTACGGATGCCCGCTCATGTCCGAAACCCGTGCCCCGGCCACCGCGGCCAGCGCCGAACCCTCGCGCCGCGCGCGCCATGCCCTGGATGCCCTCAACTTCACCCTGGCCGACGTCCGCGACGGCCTGGGCCCCTATCTGGCCATCTACCTGATCGCCGTGCGCGGCCCGGGCGAGGGCTGGAACGAGGCCACCGCCGGTCTCATCATGACCCTGGCCGGTATCGCCGGGCTGATCGCCCAGACTCCGGCCGGCGCCCTGATTGACCGTACCCGGCACAAGCGCCTGATGGTCGGCATCGCCGCCCTGGTGGTGACCGTCTCCAGCGTGATGCTGCCCTTCGTCTCCAACTTCTATGTGGTGGCTGCCACCCAGTCGCTGGCCCATGCCGCGGCAGCCCTTTTCGCCCCGGCGCTGGCGGCCATCACCCTGGGTATCGTCGGGCCCAAGGCCTTCACCAGGCACATCGGCCGCAACGAAGGCTTCAACCACGCCGGCAATGCCGTCTCGGCAGCCCTGGCGGGTGGCCTGGCCTATTTCTTCGGCCCCACCGTAGTGTTCTGGCTGATGGCGCTGCTGGCGGCGGCCTCCATCGTCGCCATTGTTCGCGTTCCCCAGGACGAGATCGACGATGACCTGGCCCAGGGCCTGAGCGAAGCAGAGGGTGCCCGCGACGCCAAGCCGGTGTCGGCCTGGCAGGCGCTGCTGGCCAATCGCAAGCTGCAACTGCTGGCGCTGCTGGCCGCCATCTTCCACTTGGCCAATGCCGCCATGCTGACCTCGGTCGGTCAGCAGCTGACCCACATCGTCGGCAAGGACAGCGCCACCTCGCTGGTCGCCGTCTGCATCGTCGCCGCCCAGTGCGTGATGGTGCCGGTGGCCATCCTGGTAGGGCGCAAGGCCGACGTCTTCGGGCGCAAGCCGATCTTCCTGTTCGCCTTTGCCGTGCTGGCGCTCCGCGGGGTGCTCTATACCTTCTCCGACAGCCCCTACTACCTGGTGGCGGTGCAGCTGCTCGACGGTGTCGGTGCCGGCATCTATGGCGCCCTGATGCCGGTCATCGTCGCCGACCTGACCCGGGGCAGCGGCCGCTTCAACGTCAGCCAGGGGGCCATCGCCACCGCCCAGGGCCTGGGCGCCGCGATCAGCGCCACCATCGCCGGGATCATCATCGTCCGCTTCGGCTATGCGGCGGCCTTCACCACCCTGGCCGCCATCGCGGGCGTGGGCTTTGTGCTCTATCTGCTGCTGATGCCGGAAACCCGGGATCACCGCGGGGCTTCCGATGCCCAATCCGGCTCCATGGGGCCTCCGCAATCGGCCGGACTAGGCTAATGTCTGCCGCTTTCCCGCTCGACAGAAGGCACTAGGCGTTCATGGGGTCACTCGCGCTCTCTCCTCACCTGCTGACCTGGATCATTGCCGGGTTAGCCACCCTTGGGGTGGTCTCCCGGCCCTTCGGCTTGCCGGAGGCGCTGTTCGCCGTCGCCGGCGCGGCGTTACTGGCCGTCTTCGGTCTGTTGCCACTGGATGGCGTCTGGCACGGGATCGCCAAGGGCACCGACGTCTATCTGTTCCTGATCGGCATGATGCTGCTGGCCGAGATCGCCCGGAAGGAAGGGCTGTTCGACTGGGTCGCCGGCCATGCGGTGCGCGCGGCCAAGGGTTCGGCGTTGCGGCTGTTCGCGCTGGTCTATGGCGTCGGCATCTTGGTCACGGTGTTCCTTTCCAACGACGCCTGCGCCGTGGTGCTGACGCCGGCGGTCTACTACGCCACCCGCGCGGCGAAGGTGAAGAATCCGCTGCCCTATCTGTTCTCCTGCGCCTTCATCGCCAACGCGGCGAGCTTCGTGCTGCCGATCTCCAACCCGGCCAACCTGGTGGTGTTCGCCGAGCACATGCCCGAGCTGAGCCGCTGGCTGGCGCTGTTCACCCTGCCGTCGATCCTGGCCATCGTGGTGACCTTCCTGACCCTCTGGGCGACCCAGGCCAAGGTCCTGCGCGCCGAGCGCCTGTCCGAGGGGGGCGCTGTGGAAGCCCTGCCCGCCACCGGACGCATCGCCGGCTGTGGTCTGATCCTGACCATCCTGGTCCTGCTCGGCGCCTCGGCACTGGATCTGGAGCTGGGTCTGCCGACCTTTCTTGCCGGCTTCGCCACCTTCCTGGTGGTGGTGGCCTGCAAGCGCGGCGGCGGTCTGGAGCTGCTCAAGCACATCTCCTGGAGCGTGCTGCCACTGGTGGCCGGGCTGTTCGTGCTGGTGGAGGCTCTGGAGACCACCGGGGTATTGCAGGCGCTGGCCAATCAGTTGCAGGCCGCCGCCCAGGCGACGCCGGAACGGGCTGCCTGGGGCGCCGGCCTGCTGGTGGCCTTTGGCAGCAACCTGGTCAACAACCTGCCGGCCGGCCTGCTGGCCGGGGCGGCGGTGCAGACCGCCCAGGTCTCGGAGAAGATCGCCGGCGCCGTGCTGATCGGCATCGACCTCGGCCCCAACCTGTCCATCACCGGCTCGCTGGCGACCCTGCTGTGGCTGGCCGCGCTGCGCCGCGAGGGGCTGTCGGTGAGCTTCTGGCAATTCCTCAGGCTGGGCGCCGTGGTGATGATCCCGGCGCTGGTGTTGGCGCTGGCCGCGCTGATCCATCTCTAAGGCGCTGACCGGTGGTCCCCCGGCGTAGCGGCATTGTCGCTGCGCTTAGGGCACTATCGGGATACCTCTGCTGGAGAGAGCTGCCCATGGCCGTCGCCCGCTATACCGGATTCACCCAGGCGCTGCACTGGCTGACCGTCGCGCTGCTGTGCCTGCTGCTGCCCTTCGTCTGGGTGGCGGAAAACTTTCCGCCCGGGCCGGTGCGGACCCTCTGGTATCTGCTGCACGAATCCACCGGGATCTCGGTGTTCCTGCTGATCCTGATCCGCCTGACCTGGCGCTGGCGGCATCCGGCGCCGCCGGCCAACCCCCGTGACGGTCGCCTGCTGAAGCTGCTCGCCGGGCTCAATCACGGCCTGCTCTACGCCGTGCTGCTGATGATGCCGGTGACCGGCTACCTGATGGCCGGGCAGGGACAGCCGGTGCCGGTGTTCGGACTGTTTTCCCTGCCCGGCTTTCCTCGCCATGAAGCCCTCGGCATCCTCGCCAATCGCATCCATGTGGCTGGCCAGTTCGCTGTCTATGGTCTGGTGATCCTGCACGTGGCGGCGGTGGTCTGGCATGTGGCGATCCGCCGCGATGGCATCCTGGAGCGGATGCTGCCCGAGCAGCGGCCTTAAGCGTCAGGCCCCTTCCACCAGCAGTCGATCGCGCTCCAGCAGGGCGGGCAGGGTCTCGCGCAGGTGGTCGACCAGGGTGCGGATCTTGGCGTCGAGAAAGCGCCGCGACGGATAGAGCGCATGGATGTCCAGGGCATAGAGCCGGTGCCCGGGCAGTACGCGTTGCAGGCGGCCACTGGCCAGGCCGGCGACCGCGGCGTACAGCGGCAGGGCGCCGATACCCAGGCCGCTGGCCACGGCTTCGGCCAGGGCATCGGCGGTGTTGACCTGGAAGGGTGGCCGATCCACCGCCACCTCAGCTATCCCTTCAGGCCCCTCCAGCAGCCAGCGATCCGGCGCCATGGCCCGATTGACCAGGCGCAGGCAGCGATGCCCGGTAAGGTCGGCGGGCATGGCCGGGTGCCCCTGGTGGTCCAGATAGGCAGGCGCCGCGCAGAGCACGCTATGGGTACTGCCCAGATGCGCCGAATGGAAGGCCGAATCCGGCAGGCCGGCGGCCAGGATCAGCGACAGGTCGTAGCCTTCCTTGAGGATGTCGGTAAAGGTGTTGGTCAGTTGCAGGTCCAGATCCACCTCGGGATAGCGCTCGGCATAGCCGGCCAGGCTCTGGATCAGATAGTGCTGGCCGAGGCCGGTCATGGTGTGGATGCGCAGCCGGCCACGCGGCACGGCCAGGGCGTGACGGGCCTCGGCATCGGCTTCGTCGAGGTCGGCGAGGATGCGCTGGCAGCGCGTGAGGTAGCGTTCGCCGGCGTCGGTCAGGCGCAACTGGCGGGTGGTGCGATGCAGCAGCCGGGTCTGCAGGTGCTGCTCCAGCTGACTGACCGCCCGGGAGACATAGGCGGTAGTGAGTTCCAGCTGGCGGGCGGCGGCGGTGAAACTGCCGGTCTGGGCCACGCAGGCGAAGGCGCGCAGATTGAAGAGATGATCCATGGGCGGTGCAGGGCGGCGGAAAGAGGCATTGTGGGCCATTACCCGCCCGTTGGTTAACGCTCTTTGCCGTCACACCCGACTTAATCGCCGTGGGGCGGGCTTTCTAGAATAGCCACCGAGGCGCTGCGCCTCCCCCCTTCCGGTCGCTCCCGTCGTTGCCCACCATGCCCTTCGCTTCGCCGCTCTTCGCGCGGCACCCCACTGCTTCCCCTCCTAGACGCTGGCCCAGCCTGAACGCCTGGCGCCGCGCCGGTCGCGAATGGGCCCGTACCGATGGGCAGACCTGGGCGTTCATCGCCAAGGCGCTGTTGGCTGCCACCCTGGCCCTGTGGCTGGCCTATCGCCTGGAACTGCCGCAACCGAGCACCGTGCTGGTCACCGTGTTCATCGTCTTGCAGCCGCAGAGCGGCCAGGTGCTCGCCAAGAGTTTCTACCGGATCCTGGGCAGTCTCGCCGGGCTCACCTTCACCGTCGCCGCCATCGTCCTGTTCGCCCAGGAGCGGGTGCTCTTGCTCGGCGCCCTGGTGCTGTGGATCGGCTACTGCACCCGGGGCGCGGCGCGCTATCGCGACTTTCGCAGCTATGGCTTCCTGCTGGCCGGCTACACCGCCTGCCTGGTGGGCCTGCCGGCGGTGGCCCAGCCACAGGGCGCCTTTCTGCAGGCGGTATGGCGTCTGCTGGAGATTGCCCTGGGCATCTGCTGCGCCGGGGTGGTGAGTGTCGCGATCCTGCCGCAGACCACTCGTGGCGTCCTGCGCCGGACCCTGGCCCAGCGCCTGCGCGATTTCCTGGCCATGGCCCATGACGGTCTGCTGGGCCGCCTTGATGCCGAACGCTTCGCCGGGCTCAGTGCGCGTTTCGCTGCCGACTCCGTGGGCTTCGAAAGCCTGCGCAGCGCCAGTGTCTTCGAGGAGCCCTATCTGCGCCGACGCAGCGGACGCCTGGCCGCCCTGGGCAATCGCCTCATGCTGCTCAACACCCGCTTCCACGCGCTCTACCAACTGCTCGATCGCCTGAGTGATCGGCCCCCGGCCGTACGCCAGGCGCTTGCGCCCGCCCTGGGGCTGATCGTCGCCGCCCTGGCGCCGGCCCTGGGTCGCCTGCCGGAAGAGCGTGACCTGCGCCGCCTCAGTGAACGCCTGGCCACGGAGCGCGAGACGCTGATGGCCGCGATCCGCAGTGGCCGCCAGCAGCTGATCCGGACCGCGCCCGCCACCCAGGCCGACCGGCTCGACTACGACACCGCCGCCGAACTGCTCTATCGCTTCGCCGAAGATCTGCACCTGCTGCTTGGCGCCCAGCTGGCACTTGAGGCGCCGGCGAGTACGACACCCACACCCCGGGAGACCTTCACGCCCCTGGCCAGTCGCGCGGTGGCCTGGATGGCCGGGCTGCGCAGCGCCCTGGTGGTACTGGGCGTGGGGCTGTTCTGGATCGAGACCGCCTGGCCGAGTGGCGCGGCCTGCACCCTGGCAGTGGCGCTGATCTCGGCGCTGGCCTCCACCTCGGCCGATCCGCGCCGCTATTGCCTGCAACTGGCCGGCGGGACCCTGGTCGGCGCCCTGGCCGGTGGGCTGCTGCAATTCCAGGTGTTGCCCTGGATCGACGGCTTCGCCCTGTTGCTGCTGGTCCTGATGCCAGTGTTCGCCGCCGGTGCCTGGCTGATCACTCGACCGCGGCTGGCGGGCTATGGCACCGGGCTGATGGTCTGGTTCTGCTCTGCGGCGCTGCCGGGCAATCTGCCGCGCTACGACGCCGATGTCTTCTGCAACACCTACCTGGCCTACGGGGTGGCCTGCGCGGTTGCGGTGGTAGCCGTCAGCGTGCTCCTGCCGCCCAGCCAGCCCTGGGTCTGGCGCCGGCTGGAAGATGCCCTGCGCGAGCGACTGGTCCATGCCATCGGGGCACCCCTGGCCGGTCTGAGTGGCCGCTTCGATTCCGGCCTGCGCGATCTGCTCAACCAGGTGCAGGTGCTTACCGTCGGCCAGCCGGAGGTGCAGCGCCGGCTGCTGCGCTGGACCTTTCTCAGTCTGGAGCTGGGCCACGCCATCATCGAGTTGCGCCTGGAGCAGGCCGCGCTGCCACCCTTGCCCTGGTATCGCCAAGAACGTGCCTGGCGCCTGGCCATTCGCGCCCTGGGACGGGCCCTGGTGCGACTGTTCCGCAAGCCCGACGCCGCCAACCTGGCCCGCGCCCTGGCCGCTGTGGACCACGCCATCACCCTGGCGCACCAGGCCCAGCGCCACCTGGAGCCCAATCCGGGCGACTTCGATCGCTCACCGCTGCGCCGTATCGCCAGCTACCTGCATTTCATCCGCACCTCGCTGCTGGCGCCGGATTCGCCCCTGGCCGGGTACCTGCCGCCGGCCCGGCCACCGGCGCGGGACGAAGGCTGAGCAGCGCTTCTGGAAATATTGGCTAGGCTTACGAACGGGGAGGGCCGTCAGGCCCTCTGCCATGCGACTTTCGGCACAACCAGAACAAGGCCCGCCTGCCCATGCCCGTCCGCTTCGTCCGTCCGCTGCTCTGTTCCGCCAGTTTTCTCCTGACGCCCCTGGCGTCCGCCCTGGAAGCCCCAGGTGCCCCCGGTGCCACGCCCTTCTGGTCCTATTCCGGCAAGACCGGCATCGGCACCAGCTACGAGGCCTATCGCGACGGCGCCTACAGCGACCAGGCCAGCACCGGCCGCGTCTCGCGGGTGTGGTTCTCCCTGGCCCAGGGCGTGGTCACCGAGACCATGCAGGGTCTCATCCATGAGGCGCAGCTGCGCGAGATGCAGCTGGTGATCCGCGGGCCCGACTTCACCCACCTGGAGCGCGACGACACCGACAGCCGTATCGAATACCTGGACACCGATGCCGCCGGCCGGCCCACCTCGCTGGCCTACAAGATCGTCAACCGCGACCGCCAGGGCCGCTACGAGATCGAGAAGCACGTCTTCACCGACCCCGACCAGGACACCCTGGTCATGCGCGTCATCTTTCGCAGCCAGGACCCACGCATCCAGCCCTATCTCTATGTCGATCCGGCGCTGGCCAACAGCGGCAGCCATGACCGCGCCGCGGTGAAGGGTGGGGTGCTCTACGCCAGCGAAGGCGAGCACGCGCTGGTGGTGAAGGCCAGCCAGCCGCTGCAGACGCCTACCGTAGGTTTCGTCGGCAGCTCCGATGGCCTCGACGACCTGCGCCGCAACGGCAAACTGACCCAGATCTACAGCAGCACCGGCGACCAGGCCGGCAACGTCGCCATGCTGGCCAAGCTGCCGCTCAAGGGCGCCGAGACCACCCTGGACGTGGTGGTGGGCTTCGGCGCCAATCCGCGCCAGGCCGAGGCGGCGGCGGATGCCACCCTGGCCCGCGGTTATCAAAAGGTGCTGGCCCACTACAACGGCGAGGGCGACGCCATCGGCTGGCAGGACTACCTGGCCGGCCTCGACCAGCTGCCGCGCCTGCAGGCCCAGGCCGGCGACGGCGGCAAGCTGCTCAATGCCAGCGCCCTGGTGCTCAAGGCCCAGGAGGACAAGACCCACGCCGGCGCCCTGATCGCCTCGCTGTCCAATCCCTGGGGTGAAACGGTGCCTGCTGGCAAGGGCACCACCGGCTACAAGGCGGTCTGGCCACGGGACTTCTACCAGTGCGCCATGGCCCTGCTGGCGCTGGGTGACCGGCAGACGCCCAAGGTCGCCTTCAGTTACCTCAAGCAGGTGCAGGTGGATGCCAATACCGCGCACAAGCCGGCCGACAGCTCCGCCTTCATCCATCAGCAGAAACAGGGCGACGAGGTACGGGCACCGGGCGCCACCGGCTGGTTCCTACAGAAGACCCACGTCGACGGCACCATCGAGTGGGTCGGCGTGCAACTCGACCAGACCGCCATGCCCATCATGCTCGGCTATCGCCTCTGGCAGGGTGGCCTGCTCGGCGATGCCGAAATCGACCGCTGGTACCGCGACATGCTCAGGCCCGCGGCGGATTTCCTCGCCCGTGACAGCCAGGTCAACCTGGGCTGGAACACCTGGCAGGTCAAGCCGCCGCAGACCCAGCAGGAGCGCTGGGAAGAGCAGTGGGGCTATTCGCCATCCACCACCGCGGCGGTGATCGCCGGTCTCGCCACCGCCAGCGAGCTGGCGCGCCATGCCGGCGACGAGGCCAATGCCAGCCGTTACCGCGAGACCGCCCGGCGCTATTCGGGCCAAGTGGAAAAGACCATGGCCACCACCCAGGGCAGCCTGGGCGCTGGCAACTACTACCTGCGCATCACCCAAAACGACGATCCCAACGACAAGGGCAAGCTGGTGGACAACAACAGCCGCCCGGGCCTGCCGGAGGACCAGGTGCTGGACGCCGGCTTCCTCGAACTGGTGCGCTACGGCGTGCGGCCGGCCAGCGATCCCCTGGTACAGAAAAGCCTGGCGGTGCTGGACGACGAAGGCCTGCCGGAGAATCTGCGGGTCAAGTACAGCTTCCAGTATCCCGGCGTCACTGGCACCTTCCCCGGCTGGCGGCGCTACGGCAACGATGGCTATGGCGAGAGCGAAAGCTCCGGCATCAATTTCCCCGCCACCGAGCAGCCGGTGCCCAACTCGGGGCTGCGTGGCCGGGTCTGGCCGATCTTCACCGGCGAGCGCGGCCATTACGAGCTGGCGCGCCTGGCCCTGCAGGGCAAGCCGGACCCGGCGGCGCTGGGCAAGCTGCGTGACACCTACGTCCGCGGCCTGGAGCTGTTCGCCAACGCCGGCCTGATGCTGCCCGAGCAGGTCTGGGATGGTGTGGGCGACAACCGGCGCCATGGCTACCAGATGGGGCAGGGCACCGATTCCGCCACCCCCCTGGCCTGGTCCCACGCCGAATACGTGAAGCTGCTGCGCTCCATGGCGGATGGCCAGGTATGGGATCACTACCCGGTGGTGGCGCGAGCAATGACGCCCTGAGCAAAGGATCCGACGAACGGCGCGCGACCGTCAGGCCGCGTGCCAGGGCTGCTGATCCGCTGCAACGAAACGGCATTGTCCAGGGAACGCCTGTAACAAGACTTGTCTGATGGGCGTTCTCAGGCTTTCCTGAGGCGGGCGGATCTTTCCGCTCGCACGGTTCCTTTCCTTCTTCCGGTCTTCCTGCCCACGGTCGCGTACCGCGCGGTAGCGTGCCCGGCTGTCGCTGTTCCTGCGTGCCTGTCCCGGCGAGCGCCCGTCCGCTCAGGGGGCAGGCCTCTTCTGGCTCCGCCAACAAAGGTCACGGATATGACTGACGTCGCTCTACCCATCGCCCTCTACCTGGGTACCCTGGTGCTGCTGGCCTTCGCCCTGCGCCGCAGCCCGCTGCTTACCCAGGAGACCCTGGCGCGTTCCTCACCGCTGGATGCCCTGCGCGGCATCCTCGCCACTGCCGTGGTCTGCCTGCATTTCGTGCTGACCTATCACCTCAAGGCCGAGGGCCAGTGGCGCGAACCCGACAGCGACCTGCTCTACAACATGGGCGTGGTACCGGTCTCGCTGTTCTTCATGATCACCGGCTATCTGTTCTTCGGGAAGGTCTACCGGCGCACGCCGAATTGGGGCGAGTTGTTCCGTTCACGGGTGCTGCGGGTCATGCCGCTGTATCTCTGCGTGGTGGCCGTGGTGGTGCTCTTCACCCTGATCCGCACCCACTTCGTCATCGCCGACGGCCAGCACTTCATGCTCGAACTGCTCAGCTGGGAGCTGTTTTCCGGTTTCAGTCTCAACGGCCTGGAGGAGAGCGGCTGGATGACCGCCGGTGCTCACTGGACGCTGCGCTACGAGGCACTGTTCTATCTGGCCCTGCCGATCATCGCCGCGCTGTTCAATCGTCGCGGCTTCGGGCTGCCGCTGCTGGTCTCGGTGCTGCTGGTGGGCGGCCTGGTCGCCGCCGGCTATCACTATCACGTGCTGGGCGCCCGCTTCGGCCTGCTGTTCCTGCTGGGGTTCCTGCCGGTGTTCGTCAAGGTCCATCGGCCGGCGCTGCTGGCGCGGCTGCGCACGCCCCTGGTGGCGGTGCTGGTGCTGGCGCTGGTGGGCTACGCCATGCTGCAGCCGGACTACAGCCTCAAGCAGATGCTGGCGCTGGCCTTGCCCTTCGCCGCCATGGCCGCCGGCAACGACCTCTTCGGCCTCTTGCGCAGTCGTGGCCTCAAGGTCCTCGGCGAGATCAGCTACAGCCTCTATCTCACCCATGGCCTGCTGCTCTATGGGCTCTTCACCCTGCTCGACCTGGGTTCGGTCGAGACCCTGGGCACGATCGGCTTCATGGCGCTGCTGCCGCCGGTGCTGGTACTCGCCTGCCTGCTGTCGATGCTCAGCTACTGCTGGATCGAACGTCCGCTGATGCACCTGGGACGAGCCCCGCAGCGTCGCGAAGTGCCGGCTTGAGCGAGGTCGATGGCGCGCCGGGATGCTCCAGCAAGAAGGCCAGGGCCTTGGCGCAGGAGTCTTCCACCTTGAGGGTCAGCAACTCGTCCGCCCGGGTCCGGCCATAGCCCAGGGCGGCGATGGGCAGCCCGGCGCGGGCCGCGGCCTGGGCGAAGCGAAAGCCCGAATAGACCATCAGTGACGAGCCCACCACCAGCAGCGCATCGGCGCGGCCCAGGTGGGCGAAGGCGCGCTCCACCCGCGCGCCGGGCACGTGTTCGCCAAAGAACACCACGTCCGGTTTGAGCAGAGCACCGCAGCGCGGGCAATCGGGCACCTGGAAACTCATGAAGTCCACGCCTTCCAGATCGGCATCGCCATCCGGCGCGGTAGCCGCGTCCAGCTGCAGCCAGTCGCCATTGAGTTCACCCAGCCATTGCTGGAATTCCTGGCGCGGCAGGCGCATCTCGCAACCCAGGCAACGGATCTGGTCGAGGCGGCCGTGCAGGTCGATCACCGCCTCGCTGCCGGCGGCCTGGTGCAGCCGATCGACGTTCTGCGTCAGCAGCATCTCCACCTGGCCGCGCCGCTCCAGTGCCGCCAGGGCCTGGTGGGTGGCATTGGGCCGCGCCTGGCAGAAGCGCGGCCAGCCGATCAGGCTGCGCGCCCAGTAGCGGCGGCGCAGCAGCTCGTCGCCGACGAAGGCCTGCAGGGTGACCGGTTGCGGGCGCTTCCAGGCGCCGTCGCGGTCGCGGTAGTCGGGAATGCCGGAATCGGTGCTGCAACCGGCACCGGTGAGCAGGAAGATCCGCTCGTGCCGGGCGATAAAGGACTGAAGCTCGGGCAGGGACATCGGGCACCTGGGGTTGCGGGCGATATCCCCAGCTTGGAAAGGGTTATGCCGGGAGGCAAGCCGCAGCTGACGAACGTCCTGTCCGGCGTGCGGCGCTCCGCCCGAAGGCAGCCTTGCTAGAACACCGGGACGTAGATGTAGATCTGCGAGTCCTGGGCATCCACGCCCGTGAAGGCCTCGGTGTAGTGCTCGAAGCAGGCACCCGGGCGCGGTTGCAGGCCGCGGGCGGGGAGCAGTTCGGCGAACAGCCGGCCCAGGCTCTTGGCCACGCTGGGCGCGGTGCCCAGGTGCACATAGCGGGCATAGCGGCCTTCCGGCAGTTCCTGACGCACCATGCCGGTGGGCAGCGGCGTACCCGGCGCCGTGGCCACGGCGGCCAGGTAATGCATGGCGCCGGCCTGACGCCAGCTCAGGCCATACCACTCGGCCTCGCCTTCACGTCCGGTGATTTCCCCGGCACGGTCGGCGAAGCGCCGCCAGAGGGCGGCGATGTCTTCGCCCTGGCCAGGCTCGAACAGCAGGCCGGTCACTTCCAGGGCGGGATGGTCGACGATTTCCAGCGACATGAGACTCTCTCGAAGATGCAATGAAGGCCGCCACCTTACTCCAGCGGCGCCTCGCGGTCAGCCAGGGCAGGGCATAACCTGGCTGGGCCAATGGTCGCAGCCTAGCCGAGCTGCCGTCCCCGTCCATCCTGGGCATGCCAGTCGCCTTGACCTGGAACTCAGTCAGGGCAACGGCTGCGATGCCCAGGCGCCCGGCAGCGGTTCAGCTCTAGGCGGGAAGCGTTTGAGCCAGGGCAACACCAGCCAGGCGCGCGCTGGCCAGCAAGCGCTCCAGGCTCTGGCCGTGCCGTGCACTGGCGGAGAGTCCGGCCATGGTGGTGGCGACGAAATCGGCCAGCTCCTGCGCCTGCTGCGGCTGGCGTGCGGCAATGCTGGCGCGGATGAGCTCCTGCGCGGCCTGGTGGTAGCCGTTCGCCGCCGCGCGTGCCTGGGGATCGTCGCAGTGGGTTCCCTCCAGCACCAGGCAGCCGGCGGCCTGCGGATCGGCCGCATAGCTGCGCGCCGCCTCTTCCAGGACCTGGGTCAGGGCGACGACCAACGGCTGGTCGGCTTCCAAGATCTGCTGCAGCCGCAGGGCGCCGTTCGAGACATAGCGCTCCAGCACCTTGAGATACAACTCGCCCTTGCTGCCGAAGGCCGCATAGAAGCTGGGTGGATTGATCCCGAGTGCCTGGGTCAGATCGGCGACGCTCACGCCGTCATAGCCTCTTTCATGGAACAGCCGCTGCGCCTTGGCGACCGCCTCGTCCGGATCGAAGCGACGCGGCCGGCCGCGAGCGATGGATTTAATTGTAGTGCTCATTACAAAAATGCTTTGACAGAGGGCGGGGGACGTTTATTGTAGCATTCACTACATTAATCAGGAGGCAGGCTCATGGCGAATTTCGCAGGCAAGAAGGTGCTGGTACTAGGCGGCAGTCGCGGCATAGGCGCGGCCATCGTGCGACGCTTCGCCGCCGAGGGTGCCCGAGTGATCTTCACCTATTCCAGCTCGAAGGACGCCGCCCAGGCGCTGGCCGCGGAAACGGGCAGCATCGCCGAGGCGACCGACAGTGCCAATCGTGATGCCGTGATCGCCCGGGTCCGCGACAGCGGCCCCCTGGATGTGCTGGTGGTGAATTCCGGCGTGGCGCTCTTCGGCGATGCCCTGGAGCAGGACCCGGACGCCGTCGATCGCCTGTTCAGCATCAACGTGCAGGCGCCCTATCACGCGGCGGTGGAAGCCGCGCGGCAGATGCCGGCGGGCGGGCGGATCATCGTCATCGGCTCGGTGAACGGCGATCGCATGCCGGTCCCCGGCCTGGCGGCCTATGCCGTGAGCAAATCCGCCCTGCAGGGGCTGGCTCGCGGTCTGGCACGGGATTTCGGGCCGCGCGGCATCACCGTCAACGTGGTGCAGCCGGGCCCCATCGATACCGAGATGAACCCGGCCGATGGCCCCATGAAGGAGCTGATGCACAGCTTCATGGCGATCAAGCGCCACGGCAGCGCCGAGGAAGTGGCCGGCATGGTGGCCTGGCTGGCCGGCCCCGAGGCTGGCTTCGTCACCGGCGCCATGCACACCATCGACGGCGCCTTCGGCGCCTGATTGTCCCCGGGCGAGTCACCGTCTGAGAGGTTGAACCCAGACGGTATCCGCTCGCCAGGAACCTGTCGCTGCAAAAGCCCTAGCCGTAGCGCTTGAACGCCTCGATGGCCAGGCCGTTGCCGATGTTGCCGAAGCGGTCGCCATCCACCAGGCGGGCGCCCGGGAAGCGCCTGGCCAGGGCCTGGCGCAGGGCCGGGATGCCGCTGGAGCCGCCAGTGAAGAACAGGCTGTCGACCCGTGCCGGATCGAGCTCGGCACGGGCCAGCAGGTCGTCCACGCCGCGGCTCAGGCGCTCCAGCTGCAGGGCGATGGCGGCGTCGAACAGCGGGCGCTCCAGATCCGCCGCCAGGCCGGTCTCGATGCGATCCAGGCGCAGGGTACGGCGCCAGTCGTCGGTCAGGGCGATCTTGGCGTCTTCCACCTGAATCGCCAGCCAATGGCCGGCGCGCTGCTCGATGAGCTTGAACAGGCGGTCCATGCAGCGGGTGTCCTGGGCGTCGTATCTCATGTCGCGCAAGCCCAGCACGCTCTTCTTGGCGTAGACGGCATTGATGGTGTGCCAGGTCGCCAGGTTAATGTAGTGGCTGGTGGGCATGGTGGCGCCACTCTTCATGGCGCTGCCGTAGCCCAGCAGCGGCATCACCCCTTCCAGGCTCAGCTGGCGGTCGAAGTCGGTACCGCCGACGTGCACGCCGCCCGTGGCGAGGATGTCGCCGGCGCGGTCGGCCAGGTTGCGGCGCTCCGGCGCCAGGCGCACCAGGGAGAAGTCCGAGGTACCGCCGCCGATGTCGACGATCAGCACCAGTTCTTCACGCTCGATGCTGCGCTCGTAGTCGAAGGCGGCGGCAAGGGGTTCGAACTGGAAGGAGATGTCGCTGAAGCCTACCTGGCGCGCCACGGTGGCCAGGGTGTCCTCGGCCTCCTGGTCAGCCACCGGATCGTCATCGACGAAATGTACCGGACGGCCCAGCACCACGGCGTCGAAGGGGCGATCGGCCTGCTGTTCGGCGCGTTGCTTGAGGGTGCCGAGGAAGAGGCCGAGCACCTCGGTGAAGGGCAGGGCGCTGCCAAGGATGCTGGTCTCGCCCTTGAGCAGGTTGGAGCCGAGCAGGCTCTTGAGCGAGCGCAGCAGGCGGCCCTCGTACCCTTCCAAGTATTCGTGCAGCGCCTGGCGGCCATAGGCCGGGCGGCGTTCCTCGGCGTTGAAGAAGATCACCGAGGGCAGGGTGGCCTTGCCTTCTTCGAGGGCCAGCAGGACCTCGCCCGAAGGCCTGAGCCAGCCGGCGGTGGAGTTGGAGGTACCGAAGTCGAGGCCCAGGGCGCGGGCGGGTAGAGCAGCAGACATGTCAGGATCCGTAACGCGAGCAGCCGCGCAGTTTAGCCGAGACGCGCGAGCAGGCGAACCCTGGCCGGATGCCAGCAGGGTCAACCAGCGCCTCTTCAGGACTCTGGCGATGGCGGGAGAGCAGCGGCGCTAGCCCTTGCGCGGCGGCTCGCGCGGCTCGTCCAGGGTACAGACGTCATCCTGGCAGCGCCGGCTGCCCTCCGGATGCGGCAGCCAGGTCAGGCCCGGGCGTAGCTTCAGGAAGAGCCGATAGCCCAGTTCCAGAACGGGTCGCAGCGACCGCCAGCCCAGCGGCCGGGCCCAGCGGCCCAGTCCCGCGGTGCGCCAGCTCCAGTAGGTGGCGTCCAGGCCCTTGAACCAGCGGCCGTCGGCATCCCGGGCGTGGAGCAGATCGAGCATAGCCTGGCGCGGCGGGGCATCGGCGGGTGCCTGCGTCTGGTAGTCCGGCGCGGCCAGGTCGACCAGATGCAGGCGACTCGGATCGGCATGGCGGCGCAGCCAGGCGATCTCGCGAGCGCAGAGCGGGCAGGCGCCATCGTGAAACAGGGTCAGGGGCAGGCGGGGTGCTTGCATCGTGGTCTTCCCAGTGGTCTTGCCTATCTGGACCGGCAGGCGGGGCAGCCGTTGCGCTTTCCGCCGAACGGTAAGCGCAACGGCGCCCTGTGGCGAGTCGGAATCAGAGACGCCGGATGACGGCACTGTACGCAATCAATGAGCGAGGTCGGTATGGATCTGGGAATCAAGGGGCGCGTCGCCCTCATCACGGGTGCCAGTGGTGGCATAGGTCTGGCCACGGCGACGCTGTTGGCCGAAGAAGGCGTCAAGCTGGTGCTGTCCGACCTGGAGCAGGGCAAGCTGGAGGAAGCGGCCAAAGGCCTGCCGGGCGAGCCGCTGCTGATCGCCGCCGACATGACCGACCAGGCCGCGGTGGACAAGCTGGTGGAGCAGGGTGAGGCCCGTTTCGGCCAGATCGACATCGTGGTCCACACTGCGGGTGTTACCGGTGCCAAGGGCGATCCCCTAGAGCTGAGCGACGCCGACTACCAGGAAGCCTGGGCCACCGACTTCTTTTCCGCCGTGCGTGTCGGCCGCGCCGCCATTCCGCGCATGCGCACGCGGGGCTGGGGTCGCTTCGTCTGCATCACCTCGGAAAACGCCGTCCAGCCCTACTGGGAAGAGGCCGTCTACAACGTGGCCAAGGCCGCCCTGGCCGCCTTCATCAAGAATCTGTCCTACCAGGAGGCGGCCCACGGCGTGCTGTGCAATACCGTCTCGCCGGCCTTCATCGAGACCGGCATGACCGACGGCATGATGGAAAAGCGGGCCAAGGAACTGGGCGTATCCGTCGAGGAAGCCATCGAAAGCTTTCTCGACGAAGAGCGGCCCGGCATCGTGCAGAAGCGTCGCGGCAAGGTGGAAGAGGTGGCCGCGGCCATCGCCCTGCTGGTGTCGGAGCGTGCCTCCTTCATCAATGGCAGCAATCTGCGCGTCGACGGTGGCTCGGTCCAGGCCGTGCAGAACTAGGACGAGCGGGGCGGCTCCTCGGTCGTCCCGTCTTCCTGCCCCTGCTGGCGGCGCACCGCCTCTTCCAGGGGAATGAACTCCACCTGGCGATCCTTGACCACCGGTGGCAGGGTGATGCCCATGGAGACATAGATGCTGGTGAACATGTCGATGCCCATGTCCGCCGGCTTCACCCAATCCACCGGCACATAGAGCAGCCCGCCGCCCACCGGTACCGGCGCCGAGGGCACCAGCACGGCATTGTAGTGGCGTCCGTCGATGTCGATCACCGCTGGGTTGGGCAGCAGCGCCAGCACGGCCACGCCCTGGCCCCCGAAGAAGCACCACACCGGACTCATGGCGCGGATATCCGCCCCGCCTTCCTTGCGGTCGAGCAACTCGACGAAGCGTTCGGCCAGGCCATAGAGCTTGCCCACCACCGGAATGCGGCGGAAGGTCACGTCGGCGAACCAGCCCAGCGGCCGGCGCAGCCCCAGCTTGACCGCCAGTCCCAATGGATAGAGCAGCACCAGCAGCAGCAGGGTACCGAGGCCGTAGGCCGCCAGGGAGTTGCCGACGAAGGGGTGACCGACCGCCACGAACAGCCGACCCAGGGTGGTGTTGGGGCCGATCAGGCCATTGAGGAAACTGACGATCCAGCCGATCAGCGCCAGGGTCAGCACCAGCGGCAGGAGCAGCAGCAGGCCGGCCAGCCAGGTGGATACGACGCTTTCGATACTGCGGCGAACGAAGGGCATGCAAGAACTCGACGGCTAAAGCGCCATTCTATACGGCCTGGGTGCGCTCAGCGTCGGCCCGGACCGACTTTCTGAGCGCGTCTCGATCACAGCCAGCGGCGATAGAAGGCCGCTTCCTGTTCCAGGGCATCGGCCTGGTTGGCTGCCTGGCGAAAGCCATGGCCCTCGTCGGGATAGCGCCTGACCACTACCGGTATGCCGCGCGCTTCCAGGGCGGCAGCCATGGCGTCGGTCTGGGCCGGGACCACCACGGCGTCCTTGAGGCCCTGCAGGAAGATCACCGGCGCCTGGATGCCATCGGCATGCAGCAGCGGGGTCCGCGCCTCGTAGCGGTCCCGGTCGGCTTCGGGATCGCCAATCAACCAGTCCAGGTAGTCCGCCTCGAACTTGTGGGTGGCCTTGGCCAGCGCCAGGGGATCGCTGACGCCATAGAGGCTGGCGCCGGCGCGGAAGACGTCGCGGAAGGCCAGGGCGCAGAGCACCGTGTAGCCACCGGCGCTGCCACCGCGGATAAAGGCGCGCGCTGGATCCGCCAGCCCCTGGGCGCCGAGGTGCTCGACCACCGCGCAGGCATCCTCGACGTCCACCTCGCCCCAGCGCAGGTGCAGCGCCTGGCGATAGGCCCGGCCATGGCCGCTGCTGCCGCGATAGTTGAGATCGGCCACGGCGAAGCCCTGGCGGACCCAGAACTGGATACGCGCATCGAAAACCGGATAGGTGCAGGAGGTGGGGCCGCCATGGATGCTGACCAGCAGCGGGGGTGGGCCCTCGGCCTGGATGTCGGGCAGATAGAGAAAGCCCTGGGCCTGGCCATCGCCGCTGGGGTAGCTCAGCGGCTGCGGCGTGACGATGGTGGCCTCCGCCAGGGGCGCCACGCCACCGGTGACGATCTCCACCGCACCGGTCTGGCGGTCGATGGCCAGCACGGCCGACGGCCGGGTCGGCGCAGCGGCGATGCAGTAGCAGTGATCCTCGTCCAGGGCCAGGCCGCGGAAACGGCTGAAATCCTCGGCCAGACGCCGGATCTCGCCATTCGCCTGCCGCTCGCCGAGGAGGCCGAAGCCGGCCTCCTGCCAGGTCGCCAGCCAGCCTTGCACCGTCGGCAGCCAGCTGGAGCCGCCCAATTGCCAGGGCGCCGCGGCATGATCCGCCGCCGGTGCCTCCTGGGGGGCGAAGCCTTCCGGGGTCTCGCACCAGGGTTGCCACCAGCCCTGACGATCGCTCAGTGCCCAGAGCCGGTGCTCGCTATCGAAGAGCGGCTGTTGCAGCGATTCGTCGGGATCGGCCGAAATGACCGTAGGTGCGCCAGGGCGTCCTTGAGCGTCCAGTACCGCGGCCAGCAGACGAGTCCGCGTCCAGGGCTGGTGCGGCCTGCCCCACTCGATCCAGGCCAGCCGGTGGCCGTCGGCGCTGGTGCGCGGCGCCGCATAGAAATCCGCGCCCTCGGCCAGCACCTGGCGCTCGCCGCCCGAGCTCAGGGCGACCAGGCGATGCCGCGGCGGCTGTTCGCTGCGGTCTTCCTCGACCGCCAGCACCCGCTGCCGGACGCCATCCCAGTGCAGGTCGCCGTAGCGCCAGCGTTCGCCGCCCGCCAGGCGTTCGGGGGCGCTGCCGTCCCGCGGTTGGCGATAGATCGCCTGATCGGCTTCATTGACGAACAGCGGTCCCTGGTCGGCCAGGCAGAGAGCGCCGCCACCGTATTCGTAGACCTTGCTGCGCAGGCTGAACCCCGCCGGCGTGAGGCACTGCGGTGCAGCGCCGGATGCGCGCAGCCACAGCCGGGTGGCGCCATCGGTAGGGTCGTACTGGCTCCAGTAGAGGCCACTGGCGTCGACCTTGAGTTCGGCGAAGTCGATGCCGGCGGCAACGGCCTGGGCCGGCGTGAGCGAGGTAGGGGCGGTCATGGCGACTCCAGAAGTAGGAACAGCCGTTAGCCTAGCAGCTGTGTGGAACGGTCTGGGGGGCGTGCCGGCCCGTTGGGCTTCGCTGTGCTCAACCCAACCTACGGGTGCGCCGCTTTTCCCCCTCTCCCGCTGAGGGAGGGTTGGGGTGAGGGGGCGGATCGTTGGGCTTCGCTGTGCTCAACCCAACCTACGGGTGCGCCGCTTTTTCCCCTCTCCCGCTGGGAGCGGGCTGGGGTGAGGGGGCGGATCGTTGGGCTTCGCTGTGCTCAACCCAACCTACGAAGCGTGAACTGCTTTTCCCCCTCTCCCGCTGGGAGAGGGCTGGGGTGAGGGACAGGATCGTTGGGCTTCGCTGCGCTCAACCCAACCTATGGGCGCGCCGCTTTTCCCCTCTCCCTTTGGGAGAGGGCTGGGGTGAGGGGCAGGATTGTTGGGCTTCGCTGTGCTCAACCCAACCTACGAAGCGTGAACTGCTTTTCCCCCTCTCCCGCTGGGAGAGGGTTGGGGTGAGGGAGCAGCCCGTGCGGCGCCTGTCCTAGAACAATCCCAATTGCTCCCCCGGCGGGGCGAACTGGCTGCAATCCAGGCCCTCGCCCTCGCGGCGCTCCAGGCCGAAACGCCGGCGTGCCAGGCGAAAGCGCTGGGCCAGGAGTTCGGCGAACTGGCCTTCACCCTTCATGCGGATGCCGAAGCGACTGTCGTAGTTCTTGCCGCCACGCGACTGCCGGATCAGGCTCATCACATGGGCGGCGCGTTCGGGGAAGTGCGTCTGCAGCCACTCCTCGAACAGGTCGGCGATCTCCAGCGGCAGTCGCAGGAGCGCATAGCCGGCCGAGCGAGCGCCGTGGTCGCGGGCCGCTTCCAGCAGGGCCTCCAGTTCATGGTCGTTGATCATGGGAATCATCGGCGCCAGCAGGGCACTCACCGGCACCCCGTGCTCGTGCAGGGTACGCATGGCGCGCAAGCGGGCCTGGGGCGCCGCGGTGCGGGGTTCGAGGACGCGCTTGAGGTCATCGTCCAGCGTGGTGAGGCTGAAGGCGACGCGGACCAGATTGCGCTCGGCGAGCTGCACGAAGAGATCCAAATCGCGCAGGATCAGCGCGCTCTTGGTGATGATCGTCACCGGATGGCGATAGCGCAGCAGGATCTCCAGTGCCTGGCGGGTCAGCTGGTACTGGCGCTCGATGGGCTGGTAGCCGTCGGTGTTGATACCCAGGGCGATGGGTTGCGGCTGGTAGCCCGGCTTGCTCAATTCCGCCTCCAGCCGCTCGGCCAGATTGGTCTTGGCGATCAGCCGGGTCTCGAAGTCGATGCCTGGCGAGAGATCCCAGTAGGCGTGGGAGGGCCGGGCGAAGCAGTAGATGCAGCCGTGCTCGCAGCCACGATAGGGATTCACCGAGCGATCGAAGCCGACATCCGGGGACTGGTTGCGGCTGATCACGGTCTTCGCCGTTTCCTGGCGGACGCTGGTGGTGAAGGTCAGCGGGGTGGCCTCTTCGTACCAGCCGTCATGCTCGGCCTCGCTGCGGGTCGCGGCGAAGCGATTGTGCGGATTGCTGGCGGTGCCACGACCCCGTGGCGGGCGCTGATGCTGGGTCATGTGGAGGCCTCGAAAGCTGTATCTTTGTACAGTATAAGGCCTGAGGGATCGGGGCAAGGGTGCGGCGGTCGGCTGGACTGTAGGAACGGCTATCAACGAGTCCAGTCGGCGCGAGCGGCGGCCACCCCGGCCGCCGCCGAAACTGCGCCCTACAACACCGAGATCGGATAGTTGAGGATGATGCGGTTCTCGTCGAAGGAGCCGCTGGCGCTGTAGTCGCGTCTCATGCTGGAGTTGCGCCAGCGAATCAGCAGCTTCTTCAGCGGACCGCTCTGCACCTCGTATTGCACCTCGGACTCGCGACCCCATTCCTTGCCGTCGGTAATGGTGCCGGTGTGCACGTTGTCGCCGCTGATATAGCGGTTCATCAGGGTCAGGCCCGGCACGCCAAAGGCGGCGAAGTTGTGGTCGTAGCGCACCTGCCAGGAGCGTTCCCGGGCGTTGTCGTAGCTGGAGTTGTAGCTGTCGTTGCCCAGGGTGCCACCGCTGGTGCCGTTGACCCTCATCCAGGGGCTGTCGCCGCTGACGCGCTGCAGGCCGACATAGAAGGTGCCGCCGCCCTGCTTGGCGGAGAGCAGGGCATAGGCGGTGCGGTTGTCCAGGGCGCCCGCGCGGGCCGAGCCGTCGTCGTCGCCAATGAAGTAGCCGAGGTTGGCGCCCAGGGTCCAGCTGCCCACCGGCTGGTAGTGGACCAGGTTGATGAACTTCTGGCTGTAGATGTCTTCGAGTTGGGCGTACCAGAGGCCGATCTGGGTGCGCTTCTCGTTGAACCTGTATTCGCCACCGACGTAGTTGAAGCGGTCGGACGTGGCATTGGCGCGGCCCTGCATGAACATGTCTTCCATGCTGGCATCGTTGCGCGGGCTGTTCTGGCGCATCTGGCCACCCCAGAGTTCCAGATTCTGGATCTCGGTGGAGTGGAGCTGGGCACCCTGGAAGGTCTGCGGCAGCGAGCGACCATCGTCGGATCTGAGGATCGGCAGCACGGCGAACCATTCGCCGACCTTGATATCGGTCTTGGAAACCTTGGCCTTGGCCGCCACCGCCAGGCGCCCGAAGTCCTTGGCGGGTTCGTTGCCGGCGTGGGTCGGCAGCAACCCGGTGCCGTAGGTACCGGCACCGCCATCGAGCTTGACCGAATAAAGACCCAGGGCATCGATGCCGAAGCCCACCGGCCCCTGGGTGTAGCCGGAGGTCAGGCCGAAGATGAAGCTCTGGGTCCATTCCTCGGCCTTGTCCTGCGCTGTGTAGGCCGGATCGACGAAGTTGCGATTGATGTAGTAATTGCGCAGGTTGAGGTTGGCCTTGGTGCCTTCGATGAAACCGTTGTCGGCGGCCCACAGCGGCGTGGTGCTGGCCAGGGCGGCGAAGGCGGCGCAGGCACGGCCGAGCCGGCCGGAAGCGAGTCGAGTGCTCATGAGGTTCCTTGTTATTGTGGGTAAGGGGTGCCCTGCCGGCACAGGGGCGGCATCTGACGAGGGCGGGAGAGCGGGACGAGGCGAGGTGGCGCTAGGAAGGGGCAGGCGACATGACGGATTCCTTTCTTATTTGAATTATTGGAAAGCAGTGGCCGATACGAGCGGCTGAGTAGTTATATGACAACGTATGTCTTGGGGCAAGACTACCAAGGTAGCAGGCCGGAGCCCTCGGCTGGCGAGGGCTCCAAGCGGATCAGGCGCTGGCTTTGAAGCTGTCCTGACGGGCCGTGTCGTAGGCGTGCTTGTCCATCTGCTGGGCGCCTGGCTTGCCCAGGTCGCTCATGGGCACCCGGTAGGTTTCCGGCGACAGGTAGGCGGCCAGGGCCGACAGGCAGGTCACGGCGAAGGCCAGGCCACCGACCACGATCCAGATGTTGTCGGTACCGGGCGGGGCGACCAGGGCGAATAGCGCCGGCAGCAGGGCGGTGAGCATGGTGCCGATGTTCTGGGCGATGGCCATGGCCGAGACGCGATAGCGGGTCTGGAACTGCTCCGGGTAGAAGCTGGGGAACACCGCGTTGTAGCCCTGGTAGACCACACCCCACATCAGCAGCGACATCAGGAAGGCCAGCGGCATGCTGTGGATGCTGATGGCGTAGAGATAGCCGAAGGCCAGCAGCCCCGAACCCAGGGCACCGCCGATCATGGTCGGCCGCCGGCCGATGCGATCGGAAAGGTTGCCGACCAGGGGAATCACCAGCACGGCGACGATGTTGCCCACCACCGGTATCCACAGGTAGACGCTCTTGTCGAAGCCGATGCCATAGGCCGGCTGCACCGCATAGGCCGCGCCAAAGATGGTCGCCACCACGGGGATCACGTTCATCAGCGCCATCAGGCCGACCAGGATCATGGCCTTCCAGCTGGTGGTCAGGGCTTCACCGATGGGCGAGCGTCTGGCCACGGTCTCGGTCTTGGCTTCTTCCTTGACGAAGGCGGGCGTCTCCTGGACTTCGCGGCGGATGATGAAGCCGGCCAGCAGCACGAAGGCGCTGAGCAGGAAGGGAATCCGCCAGCCCCAGCTGTTGAAGGCATCGGCGGGCATGAAGTAGGCCAGCGGCAGGAACACCGCGGCGGCCATCACCTGGCCGGCCTGCACCCCCTGCAGGGTAAAGCTCGCATAGTAGCCACGTCGGCCGAAGGGCGCGTGTTCGAGCACCATGGAACTGGCGCCGGAGATCTCCCCGGCCACGGCGAAGCCCTGGATCAGCCGCAGTACCACCAGCAGGATGGGGGCGAGAATGCCGATCTGGTGATAGGTGGGCAGCAGGCCCACGGCCATGGTGGCGATGCCCATGAGGAACATGCACAGCAGCAGGACGTTCTTGCGGCCGCGGGTATCGCCCCAGTGACCGAGCACGAAGGCGCCGACCGGGCGGGCCAGATAGCCCACGCCATAGGTGGCGAGGGAGGCGACGATGGCCATCTTGGGATCGGTGGAGGGGAAGAAGATCTGCGGGAAAATCAGCGCCGCCGCCTGGGCGTAGATGAAGAAATCGTAGTATTCCAGCGCCGAGCCGATCCAGCCGCTGGCAGTGGCCTTCTTGGCTTGGGAGCTGGACGTGTGGGAGGCGGTATTGGCCATGGTTGTCTCCGTAATTATTGTCAGGCCAGGGGAAGCTTCGGCATGGCGTGCAGGTCCGTGCGGGCTGCCGTGGGCCGAAGGTGCGAGGGGGTGGATGACCTAGCCTGACCGTCGCCGACTGAGCGCCAGGGGGCTACAGACGAGACGGGGGGCGGAGGATAGCGTGGATAGCAGAGGCATGGACGCACACTCTTGTTTGTCTTGTTATGGTCGACGCGGTGGAAGCAAGCACGAGGGCTCTGCAATCCATAGTGCGAGGCGCCACGGCGGTGGGTCAATTCGCCAGAGACCCATTTGTTCGATCAGCGAACAGAAACTAACCAGTTCGTACATAATCCGTTGTTGGCCTGGTCGGCGCCAAGAATAATCGTCTCCAGACCCGACGAACCAGAGCCGCTCCGCTACAGTCAGCCAGTGGAGACAGCCGTTCAACACAGGAGCACCGGCATGCAGCGTTCCATCGCGACCGTATCCATCAGTGGCACCCTGACCGAGAAGCTCGAAGCGATCGCCGCGGCGGGCTTCGACGGTGTGGAGATCTTCGAGAACGACCTGCTGTATTCCGGTGCCAGCCCGCGCGAGATCCGCCAGCGTACCCAAGACCTGGGGCTGGCCATCACCCTGTTCCAGCCGTTCCGCGACTTCGAGGGCGGACGCCGCGAGCGGCTGCAGCGCAATCTCGACCGCGCCGAGCGCAAGTTCGACCTCATGCAGGAGTTGGGCACCGATCTCATCCTGGTGTGCAGCAACACCGCCGCCGACAGCCTGGGCGATGAGCGTCTGATCGCCGACGACCTGCAGTTGCTGGCCGAACGCGCCGCCCGGCGCGACCTGCGCATCGGCTACGAAGCCCTGGCCTGGGGTCGCCACGTCAACAGCTGGCAGCAGGTCTGGCGCCTGGTGAAGGCGGTCGACCACCCCAATCTCGGCGTCTTGCTCGACAGCTTCCACACCCTGTCCATCGGTGGCGATCCGGCGGGCATCGCCCAGATTCCCGGGGACAAGATCTTTTTCGTGCAGATGGCCGATGCACCGCTGCTGCAGATGGACGTGCTGGAGTGGAGCCGGCATTTCCGCTGCTTCCCGGGGCAGGGTGAGTTCGACCTGGCCGGCTTTCTCGCGCCCATCCTGCAGACCGGTTACCAGGGGCCGCTGTCGCTGGAGATCTTCAACGACGGCTTCCGCGCCGCCCAGACCCGTGCCACCGCCGCCGATGGCCTGAGATCCCTGCTGTACCTGGAAGAGCAGACCGCGGCTCGCCTGCAGCGTGAGGAAACGCCGGTGGCGGCGCCCCTGTTCGCCCCGCCCGAGGCGCCGCGTCTGGAAGGCACCGAATTCCTCGAATTCGCCGTGGACGACGCCCACGGTGCCGAACTGGCCCGTTGGCTGGGCAAGCTGGGCTTCGCCCAGGCCGGGCGGCACCGCTCCAAGAACGTCACCCTGTTGCGCCAGGGCGAGATCAACCTGGTGCTCAACGCCGAACCCTATTCTTTCGGCCACAACTTCTTCGAGGCCCACGGCCCCTCGCTGTGCGCCATGGCGCTACGGGTGCCCGACAGTCACGCGGCGCTGGAACGCGCCCAGCAGTACCGGGCGCAGCCCTATCGCGGCCTGGTCGGGCCGAACGAACGGGAGATCCCCGCGATGCGGGCGCCGGACGGCAGTCTGATCTATCTCGCCGATCGCGGCGCCGACGGGCGCAGCCTCTATGACACCGACTTCGATGTCAGCGCCGGCGCCAGCGGTGGCCTCGGCCTGACCCACGTCGACCACGTCGCCATCGCCCTGCCGGCCGATGCGCTGGACAGCTGGGTGCTGTTCTACAAGAGTCTGTTCGACTTCAGCGCCGATGACGAGGTGGTGGTCCCCGACCCCTATGGCCTGGTGAAAAGCCGTGCGCTGAAGAATCGCGAGAGCAACGTGCGCCTGGCGCTGAACATCTCCGAGAACCGCAACACCGCCATCGCCCGGGCGCTGTCCAGCTACCGGGGCTCCGGGGTACATCACATCGCCTTCGCCTGTCGGGACATCTTCCAGGCCGTGGAGCAGGCCAAGGCCGCCGGGGTGCCCTTGCTGGAGATCCCGATGAACTACTACGACGACCTGGGGGCGCGCTTCGATTTCGACGACGACTTCCTCAGTCGCCTGGCCTACTACAACGTGCTCTACGACCGCGATGCCCAGGGTGGCGAGCTGTTCCACGTCTACACCGAGTCCTTCGCCGACCGATTCTTCTTCGAAATCCTGGAGCGCAAGGATTACAGTGGCTACGGCGCCGCCAACAGTCCGGTGCGCCTGGCCGCCATGCTGCAAGCCCGCCAGGGTCGCCCGGCGCCCCTGGAATTCTGAGCCAGGCGGGTACCTGCAGGTACCCGCGTCTCTCCCCAGCTAAGAGTCAGACCCGATGCAGGACACCCCGGCGCTCGCGCCCGCGCTCCGTACGCCGCGCAAGAACAATCCCGAAAAGACCCGCCAGGCCATCCTGGCCGCCGCCGTGGCCGAGTTCGCCGACCTGGGCCTGAGCGGTGCGCGGGTGGACGCCATCGCCGAGCGCACCCACACCTCCAAACGGATGATCTACTACTACTTCGGCAGCAAGGAGCAGCTCTACCTGACGGTGCTGGAAAAGCTCTACAGCGATGTGCGCGGCGACGAAGCCGAGCTGCCACTTGACCGGCTACCACCGCTGGAAGCGATTCGCACCCTGGCCGAGTTCCTCTTCGAGCACCACCGCAGCCACGACGACTTCATCCGCGTGGTAAGCATCGAGAACATCCATCGCGGCCGCCACCTGGCGCAGTCCGAGACCATCTCCAGCCTCAACTCCTCGGCCCTGGAGGCTCTGCGCCGCATCCTGGCGCGCGGCGAGGCGAGCGGTGACATCCGCAGCGGTCTCGACGCCGTGGATGTGCACCTGCTGATGTGTTCGTTCTGCTTCTACCGCGTCTCCAACCGCCACACCTTCGGGCGTATCCACGACATCGACATGGAGGCACCGGCGGTGTTGCGGCGGCACAAGAACATGATCGGCGATGCGATGGTGCGCTACCTGCAGCCGTAGAGCGTCCATGCGGCCCTCACCCCAACCCTCTCCCGAAGGGAGAGGGGGCGTTTGACCGAGGCTTCTAGTCTCCAACATGGATTCGCAGGGTGGAAATCCCGTAGGTTGGGTTGAGACGGCCTCATCGTCGAAGCCCAACGCTGCTGGCTATCCTGGGTTGGGCTTCGCTACGTTCAACCCAACCTACGGACCCGCCAACCCCCTCTCCCTCTGGGAGAGGGCTGGGGTGAGGAGAAACTCAGATTCGTAGGGTGGAAAACCGCGCAGCGTTTTCCACGCGGTGCCTGAGCGGGCCTCATCGTCGAAGCCCGACGCTGCTGGCTATCCCGCGTTGGGCTTCACTGCGCTCAACCCAACCTACAGACCTGCCAACCCCCTCTCCCTTTGGGAGAGGGCTGGGGTGAGGGCAAACCCGGGCACCCCAGCAAACCCTTAAAGCACCGGCATCCCGCCCGTCACCGGCAGCATGGCGCCGGAAATGTAGCTCGCTTCATCCGACGCCAGCAGCACATAGGCCGGCGCCAGCTCCACCGGCTGGCCGGGCCGACCCAGTGGCGTGCTGCTACCGAATTGCTCCGGCTCGTCCGGCTTCATGGTGCTGACGATCAGCGGCGTCCAGATCGGGCCGGGGGCGACGCTGTTGGCACGGATACCTTTCTCGCCGAGCAGCTGCGCCAGACCTGCAGTGAAGTTGGCGATGGCGCCCTTGGTGGCCGAGTAGGCCAGCAGGGTCGGGGGCGCGATGTCTGCGTTGATCGAGGCGGTGTTGATGATGGAGCCGCCACGCGGCATGTGCTTCAGCGCCGCCTGGGTAATCCGAAACATCCCATGGATGTTCACGTTGAAGGTATGCACCCATTCCTCGTCGGGAATCTCGTCGAGGCTGTCACGTACCTGCTGGAAGGCAGCGTTGTTGACCAGTACGTCGATGCGGCCAAAGGCCTCGACGGTCTTCTGCACCACGTCCAGGCAGGTCTGGCGCTCGGCCAGATCGCCGGGCAAGAGCACGGCCTGGCGACCCGCCTCGGTGACCAGGCGGGCGGTTTCCTGGGCATCCTCGTGCTCGTCCAGGTAGGCGATGGCGACATCGGCGCCCTCTCGGGCGTAGGCGATGGCCACAGCGCGGCCGATACCACTGTCGGCACCGGTGATCAGGGTCTTCTTGCCTGCCAGGCGACCCGAACCGCGGTAGGTCACAGCGCCGCTGTCGGGCTGAGGATCCATGCGCGCTTCGGAGCCGGGAAAGGTCTGGGGTTGGGGTTTCAATGGGGGCTTGGGATGCTCGCTCACGGAGGGCTCCGATGCAGGAAAGGGGAAAGGCGACCCCGGCTCGCGCCAGGGTGCAGGTACTTCGCGGGCGCTTAGAGGATCGGCTTGCCACCGGTGACGGCGATACGCGCACCCGAGGTGTAGCTGGATTCGTCCGAGGCCAGCATCACATAGACCGGCGCCAGCTCCACCGGCTGGCCGGGGCGGCCCAGCGGGGTGTTGCCACCGAATTCCTTGACCTGCTCAGGCGGCATGGTGGCGGGAATCAGCGGGGTCCAGATGGGGCCGGGGGCCACGCTGTTGGCGCGGATGCCTTTCTCGCCGAGCAACTGGGCCAGGCCCGCGGTGAAGTTGGCGATGGCGCCCTTGGTGGTGGCATAGGCCAGCAGTGTCGGCCGCGGCATGTCCGAGTTCACCGAGGTGGTGTTGATGATGGAGCCACCCTGGCCCATGTGCTTTAGCGCGGCCTGGGTGATGCGAAACATGGCGGTGATGTTCACATCGAAGGTGTAGACCCACTCGTCGTCGGGAATCTCTTCGAGGGTCTCGTGGGTCATCTGGAAGGCGGCGTTGTTGACCAGCACATCGATGCGGCCAAAGGCGGCCACGGTCTCGTCCACCACCGCCAGGCACTGCTCGCGCTTGGACAGGCAGCCCGGCAGCAGGAGGGCCTCGCGGCCGGCTTCGCGCACCAGGCGGGCGGTGTCCTCGGCGTCTTCGTGTTCGTTCAGGTAGCTGATGGCGACATCGGCGCCCTCGCGGGCGAAGGCGATGGCCACGGCGCGGCCGATACCACTGTCGCCACCGGTGATCAGGGCCTTCTTGCCGGTCAGGCGGCCGGAGCCCTTGTAGCTCTGTTCACCGCAATCCGGGACCGGATTCATGCGCGATTGCAGGCCGGGAACCTCTTGCTGCTGTTCCGGCATGGGGGATTTGGGGAAATCGGTCATGGGAGAATCCTCGTCGCTCTTGAAACGTTTGCGTGCCTGTCAGTACCGACAGGCCACAAGCGGCGAGGGTTCTAGATCCGGGACGGGCGGTGTAGTCGAACTAGCGCGGTGCCGATTCGGCCCAGCGCGGCGGCACCGTGGGTTGCCAGGCGGCGAGGGCGTCCAGCAGGGTGGTCGGCGAGTCTTCCACCTGCAGCATGGCGCGATGCGGCGCGGCGACGAAGCCCTGGGCGACCAGGTGATCGAGGAAGCCCTCCAGTTGGGCATAGAAGCCGTCGACCTCCAGGAGGCCCATGGGCTTGGCATGGTAGCCGAGCTGGCCCCAGGTCCAGACCTCGAAGAGTTCTTCCAGGGTGCCCAGGCCACCGGGAAGGGCGATGAAGGCATCGGCCAGCTCGGCCATGCGCGCCTTGCGCGCATGCATGCCGTCGACCACTTCCAGGCGGGTGCAGCCGATATGGCCCAGCTCGGCGGTCTTGAGACTCTGGGGAATGATGCCGATCACCTCGCCACCGGCGGCCAGGGCGGCATCGGCGACCACGCCCATCAGGCCGACCTTGCCACCGCCGTAGACCAGGGTGAGACCCCGTTCGGCGAGGGCGCGGCCGAGTTGCGCAGCGGCTTGCTCGAAGACAGGCGAGGCGCCGGACTTGGCGCCACAGAAGACACAGACGGCTTTCAGCGACATAAGGACTCCTAGGCAGGCAAAACGCCTAGCCTAGCCGTCCGTTCCGCCGGATCAAAGCTTCGTCATCGCGCGAGGAAGGCCTCCTCCGGCGCATTGCCACTGGCGGCCTGGGCATAGCTGGCGAACAACTCGTGCAGCAGGGCGGTAAGGGTCATGGCGGGCGTCCTTGGCTGGCGGATGATGGGAGCATGGTACGCAGAGATTGGGCACGGCCACCTGGCAAAGGTTTCGATGGGGGCGATAGAGCGAAGCGCAGCGGCCTGCTTGCCAGCGCGCTCGGAACCCGCCACCCTCGCATCGGTCTGACTGGCGACTTTCACGCATCCGGAGGGTTCATGAAATCCAAGCTTTTTGCCGCCGCGCTGTTCGCCCTGGGAAGTACCGGCGCCTGGGCCGCCGACAGTTGCACCACCCAGATCGAAGCCGGCGACCAGATGACCTACAGCCGCGCCTCGATCCAGGTCCCGGCCTCGTGCAAGACCTTTACCGTCGAGCTGATCCACAGCGGCAGCCTGCCCAAGAACGTCATGGGCCATAACTGGGTGCTGACCCGCTCCACCGACGCCTCGGCCGTCGACGCCGCTGGCATGAACGCAGGCGAAGACAAGGGCTACCTGCCCGAGGGCGACGAACGCATCATCGCCCACACCCGCATGCTGGGTGGTGGCGAGAAGGATTCGGTGACCTTCGACACCGGGGTTCTGGAAGCAGGCAAGGAATACACCTTCTTCTGCTCCTTCCCGGGGCATTTCGGGTCCATGCGCGGCGTGTTGCAGCGGGGGTAGACCTGCTGTCATAGCCTGATCGCGCAGGAGCTCCAGGCACTTACCGTAGGTTGGGCTGAGCGTCAGCGAAGCCCAACATTTTGGATATCAGGCGCCTTAGCGGGTTATCGAGTGTCCTGATGGCTTTTGTTTCGCCCACCCGGGCGAGTCACTTTTTTCAAACGAGGCTGCGCGCCCCGAAAAAAGTAACCAAAAACGCTTGTCCCCACGTTTCGGCCCTCCGCTACGCTCCGGGTGATTCGCTTCGCTCACCCTTCGGGCCAGCTTGCGGCTGTTACTTCGCTTCGCTACGTCTCCCTCGCTCCAGCGCCGCTCCGAGGGCACGGCACGAAGGGGCCTCCTGCCCCTCGCGCCTTGCTCGGCGTCCTGCCTCGCATCCCCCTGCGCGACACCTGCACTCGGCCTCACTGACGGGACGGGGCGCAAGCCTGATGCTTGGGTGTTCAGGTGTAGTGTGGAAAACCGCGCAGCGTTTTCCACTTAAGGAGCAACGCTTAACGCGTGGACAAGGCTGCGCCGTTGTCCACCCTACCGGCTCTTTAACCAAAATTTTCAGGCTGGCGAATCGCCCCGTTCAGCAGGGCGAACAGCCAGTGTCGTGGAGTGGGTGGAGCCGCATGGATGCGGCGAGAGGCCTAACGGGCCATGGACGGCCCGTGTAGGCCGACCCCGGAACGGCGCTGGCGTGAGTGGCCCCGCAGCGCAGCGTAGGGCCGGATGTCCGGGGCAAGCGTTTTTGCTTACTTTTTTCACGATTGAAAAAAGTGAGTCGCTCGGGAGAGCGAAACAAGAAGTGCGAGCAAAACTCGATAATCAGCCAGGGCACCAATATTGAAGGTTGACCCTGGCAGTGTTGGGCTTCGCTGGCGCTCAACCCAACCTACGAATCAGGTCACGCCTCGCCATTTAACGGCAGGGCAGCTTCAGCCCTTCGCCAATTCCTTCTCGATGGCCTCCACCAACCGTGGATCATCCGCCGTCACGTCGGGCGCGAAACGACCCACCACCTCGCCATTGCGCCCAATCAGGAATTTCTCGAAATTCCACAGCACCTCGGGCTTGGGATTGGGAGTGCCCCCACGGCTCAGCATGCGCTCGCGGAAGGGGCCGTCGCCAGTCGTCTCGGGCTGCGCCTGGGTCAGCTCCGCATAGAGCGGATGCTGGTCCTCACCCACCACGCTGAGCTTGGCGAACAGGGGGAATTGCACGCCGTAGGTGAGGGTGCAGAACTCCTTGATCTCGGCATCGCTGCCGGGCTCCTGCTGCTTGAAGTCGTTGGCGGGAAAGCCGAGCACCTCCAGGCCGCGCTCGCGCTGGGTCTCGTAAAGGCGTTCCAGGCCTTCGTACTGGCTGGTGAGGCCGCACTTGGAGGCGACATTCACCACCAGCAGCACCTTGCCCAGGTAGCGTTCCAGGGTCAGGGTTTCGCCGTCGATGGATTGCAGCGGGAGTTTCATCAGGGTCGCGGTCATGGTCGGCTTCCTCGGGGAGAAGTTGCCAGCCTAGCGCAAAAACGCCGCCCGGGTGGGCGGCGCCTGTCGGTCGCGGAAGGCTCAGCGCTTGAGCTTGACCACGTCGCCGGAAACGGTGGTGGTGTAGCCATTCAGGACCCAGGCCCAGAACCAGTTTTCCTGCACCTGGGTGTTGATCAGGGCATCGCCGCCGCGGGATTTGATGGCGGCCTGCTGGGCGCGCACGAAGCGGTCGTTCTGCTGGATCGGGATGATCTGGAACAGCATGATACCGGTAGCCTTGCCTTCGCCATGACCGACGACGGTGTACTGCGACGGATCCAGGTTCTGCGTCTTCATCGCGGTGCCGGTGCAGCCAGCGACGGCGGCGGCGAGGGCGAAAGAGGCGGCGAGCTTGGCGAAACGTTGCATGAGGTGACTCCTTTTCTGGTTGGCAGGGTCGGGCTTCGTTTCCCGACGCGGCGCACTCTAGCAGTGCAGAGCACCGCGGAAATACCGTTCGCTCCGGCGATAGAACCGCTCCGCCCAAGGTCCCGGGGTTATCAGGTGATAGCGCCTCGATCTAAGCCCGGGCGGCCTGAACTGATACCATCGCCCGCCTCTCGTCCGGCGGCCGCGCCGGGCGCCGTTTCGGAGACCTCGTGTGAATCTGCCTCTCGTCCTCAACCTCGTCGCCTTCGTCGTGCTGCTCGGCCTGCTGGCGCGTACCCGCAATACCGGCTGGAGCCTGGCCGTGCGCGTCTTCATCGGCCTCGCCCTAGGCGTCGCCTTCGGCCTGGTGCTGCAACTCGTCTATGGTCACGACGCCCCGGTGCTCAAGACCTCCATCAGCTGGTTCAACCTGGTCGGCAACGGCTATGTGCAGCTGCTGCAGATGAGCATCATGCCACTGGTGTTCGCCTCCATCCTGGCGGCCGTGGCGCGGTTGCGCGAGGCCTCGTCCATGGGCCGCATCAGCCTGCTGACCCTGGGCACGCTGCTGTTCACCACCGCCATCGCCGCCCTGGTCGGGGTGCTGGTGACCTGGCTGTTCGGCCTGAGCGCCGAAGGCCTGGTGCAGGGCGCCCAGGAGACCGCGCGCCTGACCACCCTGCAGAACAGCTATGTCGGCAAGGTGGCGGACCTGTCGGTACCCCAGCTGCTGCTGTCCTTCATTCCGAAGAATCCCTTCGCCGACCTCACGGGCGCCAGTCCCACCTCCATCATCAGCGTGGTGATCTTCGCCGCCTTCCTCGGCGTCGCCGCCTTGCGCCTGCAGCGCGACGATCCAGTCCGTGGCGAGAAGGTGCTGGCCGGCATCGACGTGCTCCAGGCCTGGGTGATGAAGCTGGTACGCCTGCTGCTGCAACTGACCCCCTATGGCGTGCTGGCGCTGATGACCAAGATGGTCGCTACCGCCAGCCCCCAGGACGTGCTCAAGCTGGGCACCTTCCTGATCGCCTCCTACCTGGGCCTGGCCATCCTCTTCGGCGTGCATGCGCTGCTGCTGACCCTGAGCGGTTTGTCGCCAGCGCGGTTCTTTCCCAAGGTCTGGCCGGTGCTGAGCTTCGCCTTCACCAGCCGCTCCAGCGCGGCGACCATCCCGCTGAACATCGAGGCCCAGACCGAGCGCCTCGGCGTACCGCCGGCCATCGCCAGTTTCGCCGCGTCCTTTGGCGCCACCATCGGCCAGAACGGCTGCGCCGGTCTCTATCCGGCCATGCTGGCGGTGATGATCGCGCCCACCATGGGCATCAATCCGTTCGATCCGCTGTGGATCGCCACGCTCGTGGGCATCGTTACCCTGAGTTCGGCGGGTGTAGCAGGCGTAGGTGGCGGCGCTACCTTCGCCGCCCTGATCGTGCTGCCAGCCCTGGGCCTGCCGGTCACTCTGGTGGCGCTGCTGGTGTCCATCGAGCCCCTGATCGACATGGGCCGCACCGCGCTCAACGTCAACGGCTCCATGACCGCCGGCACCCTGACCGCGCGCTGGATGGGCCAGCTGGACAAGGCCGCCTACGACCGCGACGACCGCGCGGAAGCCCCGGCGGCGCCAGTCAGTCGCGGCTGAGCGCCGGCGGGTTTCGTGTAGGTTGGGTTGAGCGAAAGCGAAGCCCAACGGTGCCCATGCTTGCCGTGGTGTGTTGGGCTTCGGCGATGGAGCTGCCTCAGCCCAACCTACGGGCGCCCCATGTTGATTGGGTACAACGTGGATGGTCGAGCCGCGCAGGTTGGCGCTGAGCGCAGCGAAGCCCACCACGACCAACCCCAACGGTGCCCATGCTTGCCGTGGTGTGTTGGGCTTCGGCGATAGAGCCGCCTCAGCCCAACCTACGGGTGCCCAATGTTGATTGGGTACAACGTGGATGGTTGAACCGCGTAGGTTGGCGCTGAGCGCAGCGAAGCCCACCACGACCAACCCCAACGGTGCCCATGCCTGCTACGGCATGTTGGGCTTCGGCGATAGAGCCGCCTCAGCCCAACCTACGGGTGCCCAATGTTGATTGGGTACAACGTGGATGGTTGAACCGCGTAGGTTGGCGCTGAGCGCAGCGAAGCCCAACACGACCAACTCTCACCGCTCGCCCACCGCCCATTCCTCATCGCGCTGTCCTGCCCACTCCGCTGGCAGGACGCCTGCTCGCACATAGCGATGGATGGACGAATAGGGCCACTCCACCGCGCTTCGCGCATGACCATGCTTCACTGGATTGAAATGGATATAGTCGAGATGCCGCTGCAGATCCTGCTCATCCCGGATCTGGTGCTCCCAATAGCGTCTTTGCCAGACGCCGCGTTCGCGTTTTAGCCGTCGCGACAGGTTTACCGTCTCAAGCGGCGGTAACTGACGGGAGAAGCCTGCCTTGATCAGGCTCCAGCGCAGGGGATAGTTCCAGTCGCCCTCCGGCAGGCACCAGAGCGCGTGCAAGTGATCGGGCAGGACCACCATGGCAAGAATGTCGAAGGGATGCTGGGCTTTCACCTGGCGTATCGCCTGCCGCAGCGCGCCGATGTGATCGACGAGTAGAGTAGAGGAGCGGTCGTTGAGGTTGACCGTGAAGAAGAACGTACCACCCGCGGCACGGCTGCGTCGATAGTCCAAGATCACCGTCCTTGGTGAATGGAAAGTCGCAGTTTAGAGGCTTTGGCTACGCCTGGCATAGCCATGCGCATCGTTGGGCTTCGGCGATGGAGCTGCCTCAGCCCAACCTACGGGTGCAGAACCATGCTTTGTATCGTTGGGCTTCGGCGATGAAGCTGCCTCAGCGCCAACCTACGGTGCGCGCAATGTAGGTTGGCGCTGAGCGTAGCGAAGCCCAACATTCCCTGTGCGTCGTAGAATAGGCCCATCTAGAAAAGAAAATACCGCTGCGCCATCGGCAGGACCTCGGCCGGTTCGCACCAGAGCAGCTGGCCGTCGGCCCTGACCTGGTAGTTCTGCGGATCGACCTCGATGGTCGGCAGATAGTCGTTATGGATGAGGTCGCTCTTCTGCGCGGTGCGGCAGCCCCTGACCACGCCGATGCGCTTCTTCAGCCCCAGTTGCTCGGGCACCCCCGCCTCGAAGGCGGCCTGGCTGATGAAGGTCAGGCTGGTGTCGTGGAGCATGCCGGCGTAGCTGCCGAACATGGGGCGGTAGTGCACCGGTTGCGGGGTGGGGATGGAGGCGTTGGCGTCGCCCATCAGGCTCGCGGCGATAGCGCCGCCCTTGAGGATCAGGGTCGGCTTGACGCCAAAGAAGGCCGGGCGCCAGAGCACCAGGTCGGCGAACTTGCCCACCTCGATGGAGCCCACCTCGTGGCTGATGCCATGGGTGATCGCCGGGTTGATGGTGTACTTGGCGATGTAGCGCTTGACCCGGAAGTTATCGTTGCCAGCGCCATCCTCGGGCAGCGGGCCGCGCTGCTTCTTCATCTTGTCGGCGGTCTGCCAGGTGCGGGTGATGACCTCGCCGACGCGGCCCATGGCCTGGCTGTCGGAGCTGATCATGGCGAAGGCGCCGAGATCGTGGAGGATGTCCTCGGCGGCAATGGTTTCGCGGCGGATGCGGCTCTCGGCAAAGGCCACGTCCTCGGCGATGCTCGGGTCCAGGTGGTGGCAGACCATGAGCATGTCCAGATGCTCGTCGATGGTGTTGCGAGTGAAGGGCCGCGTCGGGTTGGTGGAGCTGGGCAGCACGTTGGGGAAGCCGCAGGCCTTGATGATGTCCGGCGCGTGGCCGCCGCCGGCGCCCTCGGTGTGATAGGTGTGGATGGTGCGACCCTTGAAGGCGCCCAGGGTGGTCTCGACGAAGCCGGATTCGTTGAGGGTATCGGTGTGGATGGCCACCTGGATGTCGAAGCGATCGGCCACCGCCAGGCAGTTGTCGATGGCGGCGGGGGTGGTGCCCCAGTCTTCGTGCAGCTTTAGGCCGATGGCGCCGGCGCGGACCTGCTCTTCCAGTGGGCCGGGCAGGCTGGCGTTGCCCTTGCCGGTGAAGCCGATGTTCATCGGGAAGGCATCGGCGGCCTTGAGCATCTGCGCCATGTGCCAGGGACCGGGGGTCACGGTGGTGGCATAGGTGCCGGTGGCTGGGCCGGTGCCGCCGCCGATCATGGTGGTGGTGCCGCTCATGAGCGCCTCTTCGATCTGCTGCGGGCAGATGAAGTGGATGTGGGAGTCGATGCCGCCCGCGGTGAGGATCATGCCTTCGCCGGCGATGACCTCTGTGGCCGCGCCGATGGGCACGCTGACGCCGGGCTGGATGTCCGGGTTGCCGGCCTTGCCGATGGCCTGGATGCGCCCGTGCTTGAGGCCGACATCGGCCTTGACGATGCCCCAGTGATCGACGATCAGGGCGTTGGTGATGACGGTGTCGACCACCTCGGCTGCCAGCAGCTGGCTCTGACCCATGCCGTCGCGGATGACCTTGCCGCCACCGAATTTCACTTCTTCGCCGTAGACGGTGTGGTCCTCTTCGACCTCGATCCAGAGCTCGGTATCGGCCAGGCGCACCCGGTCGCCGGTGGTGGGGCCGAACATGTCGGCATAGGCTTGGCGGGAGATTTTCATAGGCGTGAATCCCGAATAAAGGTGGTTCGGTTTGCCCTCACCCCGGCCCTCTCCCGGAGGGAGAGGGGGAAGAGCGGGTGTTCTGTTTGGGCCTTCACGCCCGCCATTTCTCAGGCAGAAAAGGGAAGGGCGAAAGGCGCGGTGTCTGCTTATAGCCCCCTCTCCCTGAGGGGGCTGTCCCTACAACCTGCCCATCACCCGCCCGGCGAAGCCGTAGACGGTGCGGGCGCCGGCCAGCTCGACCAGCTCCACCTCGCGGCTCTGGCCCGGCTCGAAGCGCACGGCGGTGCCGGCGGCGATGTTGAGGCGCATGCCACGGGCCAGGGCGCGGTCGAACACCAGGGCGTCGTTGGTTTCGTGGAAGTGGTAGTGCGAGCCCACCTGGATCGGCCGGTCGCCGCTGTTGGCGACGGTCAGGCTCAAGGTACGGCGGCCGGCATTGAGTTCGATGTCGCCGTCCTGGATCTGATATTCGCCGGGGATCATGGGCGCTGCTCCAGCATCAGTTGCATGAAGGTGAGGTCCAGCCAGCGTCCGAACTTGGTGCCAACCTGGGGCATCTGCCCGGTGGTGATGAAGCCCAGGCGCTCGTGCAGGCGGATCGAGGCCTGGTTGCCACTCTCGATGGCGGCCACCATCACGTGCTTGTCACAGGCGCGGGCGCGTTCGATGAGCGGCATCATCAGCTGCGGGCCGATGCCCTGGCCGCGCTGGTCAGGATGGATATAGACCGAGTGCTCGACGGTGTGGCGAAAGCCCTCGAAGGGCCGCCAGTCACCGAAGGAGGCGTAGCCCACCACCGTCCCTTCGGCGTTCTCGGCGACCAGGATCGGATAGCTCTGGGTAGCGCGCAGGTCGAACCAGGCCTGGCGGTTGGCCAGGTCCACCGGGGTTTCGTTCCAGATCGCCGTGGTGTTGCTGACGGCGTCGTTGTAGATGTGCAGCACCGCCGGCAGGTCGGCAGGGGTGGCGTCGCGGACGATCAGACTCATGATGGTCTCCCTAGGCGATCGGCTGGTGGACGGTGACCAGCTTGGTCCCGTCGGGGAAGGTGGCTTCCACCTGGATCTCCGGGATCATCTCCGGAACGCCTTCCATCACCTGGTCGCGGGTTAGCAGGGTGGTGCCGTAGTGCATCAGGTCGGCCACGGTGCGACCGTCACGGGCGCCTTCGAGCAGGGCGGCGGAGATCAGCGCCATGGCTTCCGGATAGTTGAGCTTCACCCCACGCGCCAGGCGGCGTTCGGCCACCAGGCCGGCAGTGAAGATGAGCAGTTTGTCTTTTTCGCGGGGCGTCAGGTCCATGGGTGTTCCGGTTGGCAGATGCGGTCAAGGGATGTCGGTCGATCATCGCGGCCATGGGCCGCTCCTACAAGGGCGGCGCTGCCTCAGGTACTCCAGATCCGCGGCGGCATGGCCACGCGGCCGAGCAGGGCCGGGCGCAGCAGGCGCCAGAGGTCGATCAGCCAGGCGCGGGCCTGCAGGGATTCGGCGGCCAGGCAGCGGGCGACCACCAGGCCGGGCAGCTGGGTCAGGTCGCCGCGTACCGGCAGGGCGAGGTCGCGGCAGCGCGCCAGGGTGTCGGCGTCCAGGGTGCCGGTGATCAGCAGGGTAGCGAACACCGGCTGGCCGGCCAGGCCGATGGGCGAGTCCAGCAACCGATCCGCGCCGACCAGGCGTTGGCGCTCATGCCACAGCGGAGTGCCATCGCGGCGGATGTCCAGGTGTGCCTGGAACAGGCCTTCGGTGAAGCGCTCGGCACTGGCCGGGCGGCCCAGGGCGACGATGTCCCAGTAGCAGAGGCGGGCATTGCCTTCCAGTTCGATGCGGGTGGCGAGATGGGCCTGGGCGCCGGAGAAGACGATGGTCTCCTGGGGCAACCATTCCAGGGTGGCGCCAGCGGCCACGCGCAGGTCGATCTGCTGGTGGGCCGCGCTGTCAGCGCGATACCACTTGGCTGCCCCAGGGCTGGTGAGCTGAGCCCAGGCGTTTTCGCCGACGCTGACGTCGATGTCCAGCCGATCCCCGCCGGCGATGCCGCCCGGTGGATGCACCAGGATGTGCTGGCAGACCTCGGGGCCTTCGGCGTGCAGGTGCTTCTGGACGCGCAAGGGACCGAGGTGGCGGCGGGTGGTGGGCCGGGTCCAGTCGCCCTGGCGGGCATAGGCCAGCTCCAGGCGCGCCGGCCAGGCCGGGGTGAAGAGGGCAGGGGGCAGGGCAGAGGTCATCGGGTGGTCGTTGTTCTGGTTGGGGCTGTTTGGGACAAGGCCTTGCAAGAATCTGACCGGGTGAGCAGGAGTTGCCGTTGGGCTTCGCTACGCTCAGCACCAACCTACCGACGGCGGTGCCTGGATGGCCGCTCGACGTAGGGCTTCGCTGGCGCTAAAGGATCCAACCTCTACGAAAGGCCCCGCCATTGCCGCGGACTCACCTGAAACCACCGCCGAAACGCCCGCGAAAAGGCACTCGTCTCCGAGTAGCCCAGCAGCGGCGCCAGGTCGGTGATCGGCAGCCGCTGCCGCAGGTAGTGCTGAGCCAGGTCGCGGCGGACGCCTTCGACCAGCGCCGAGAAACTCGCTCCCTGGTCGCGCAGGCGGCGTTGCAGCTGGCTGGTGGACAGGTCCAGACGCTGGGCGATGGTCTCCAGGCTGGGTTCGCCCAGGGGCAGGGCCAGGCGTACCGAGGCGCGGACCTCTTCGAGCAGTTCCAGCTGCGGCAGGCGCTGGCCGAGTTGGCGAATGGCGTCCTGCACCACCAGCAGGAGCAATGGGTCGTGGTCGGGCATGGTGCGGTCGCGCAGGTCGGCCTTGGGCACCAGCATGGCGTTGCAAGGGTGACCGAAGCTGACCGCGGCATCGAACAGCCGGCGATGCTCGTGCCAGCCCTCGGGCCGGGGATGTTCGAACTGCACCGCCCGCGGCGCCCAGGTCGGGCCGAGCACATGGCGCAAGAGGTTGAGCAGCATGCCCAGGGTCAGCTCGGCGTCCTGGCGGCGGGCAACGATGGCGCCGTGGCGCACCTGGTAGTCGAAGCGCCAGCAGTCACCGGCGTCCACCAGCTGGATCAGGGTGCTGTGCTGGTGGAAGGGAAAGGCGGCGGCGAAGTTCTGCAGCGCCGCCTCGGCGGTGGGCGAGCAGAGCCCCACGTAACCCAGCAGGCCGAGCATCTGCGGCTTGAATTGCTGCCCGTAGTGCAGCCCGAAATTGTCGCAGCCGGACTGGGCCGCCGCTTCTTCCAGGACCCGGCAGTAGTTGCCCAGCCCCAGGCTCAGGGTGGGGTGCTGCAACTGTTCCGGATCGATGCCGGCGGTGCCGAAGATGCGATCGACATCGCCGCCGTGGCTGGTGATGACGGTATCCAGCCCGCTGGCGGCGGCAGAGAGCACGCCGAGGTTGCGCGACGGTGAGGTCAGGGCGGCTAAGCCGGAAGCGGCCAGGGGCATGGGGCGGGTCCAGGGAGGGGATCGGCATGAATGAAGCAAAGGCTGTGCCCCGGGCCAGACGTCGACCCGGTACAGGTGCCGTAACGTCGAGGGCTTCACGGTATTCGGCCCTTGGTATGCCTCATTGCGGGGCGCGAGGGTGGGTGTCGCACCGTGCTGGTGCGGTCGCGGGTAGCAGCCTGGGAAGAGGGGTAACGCCGACTTGACCCTGGGTCGCACCGGCCGTGCTGAGCGGTCAAGTCGGCGCGGTCCTGGCCTGTTTAAGCTCGAAAAAGCCGGGCATCGCGGGATCGCGGTCGTCCATTCGGATCACGTCGCTACAAGGGGAGTGGCCTGTCATGACCAACGAAAAACTCAAGCCGACCCTCGGCACCCTGCACCTCTGGGGTATCGCCGTGGGTCTGGTGATCTCCGGGGAGTACTTCGGCTGGAGCTATGGCTGGGGCGTCGCCGGGACCCTGGGCTTTCTGGTCACCGCGCTGGTGGTGGCGGTGATGTACACCTGCTTCATCTTCAGCTTCACCGAGCTGACCACCGCCATTCCCCATGCCGGCGGCCCCTTCGCCTACAGCCGCCGCGCCTTCGGTCCCCGGGGCGGTACCATCGCCGGGATCGCGACGCTGATCGAGTTCGTCTTCGCGCCACCGGCCATCGCCATGGCCATCGGCGCCTACCTCAATGTGCAGTTTCCCACCTTCGATCCCAAGCTCTGCGCGGTAGCGGCCTATTTCATCTTCATGACCCTGAACATCCTCGGGGTAAGCATCGCCGCCACCTTCGAGCTGGTGGTCACGGTGCTGGCGGTGATCGAGCTGCTGATCTTCATGGGTGTGGTAGCGCCGGGCTTCAGTGTGGCCAACTTCACCAGCGGTGGCTGGGCTGGCCAGGACCAGTTCTCCCTGGCCGCGGTGGGTGGCATGTTCGCCGCCATCCCCTTCGCCATCTGGTTCTTTCTCGCCATCGAGGGCGCGGCCATGGCGGCCGAGGAAGCCAAGGACCCCAAGCGCACCATTCCCAAGGCCTATATCGCCGGCATCCTCACCCTGGTGACCCTGGCCATCGGCGTGATGATCTTCGCTGGCGGCGTGGGCGACTGGCGGGCGCTGTCCAACATCAACGATCCGCTGCCCCAGGCCATGAAGGGGGTGGTGGGCGAAGGCTCCGTGTGGCTGCACCTGCTGGTGGGCATCGGCCTGTTCGGGCTGGTGGCCAGCTTCCACGGCATCATCCTTGGCTATTCGCGGCAATTCTTCGCCCTGGCCCGCGCCGGCTTTTTGCCCCACGGCCTGGCCAAGCTGTCGCGCTTCCAGACGCCGCACCGGGCGGTGCTGGCCGGCGGCGTGGTGGGCATCGCCGCCATTTTCAGCGACGGGGTGATCAGCCTGCAGGGCATGACCCTGACCGCCGCCATGATCACCATGAGCGTGTTCGGCGCCATCGTCATGTACATCATGAGCATGCTCAGCCTGTTCAAGCTGCGCCGCAGCGAGCCCCATCTGGAGCGCACCTTCCGCGCCCCTGGCTATCCGGTGGTGCCAGCCATCGCCCTGGTGCTGGCGGTGGTCTGCCTGATCGCCATGGTCTGGTACAACCCGGTGATCGCCAGCGTCTTCGTGGTACTGATGGTGATAGGCGCGCTGGTCTGCGGTCTCAGCCGTAGACAGGGCGACATTGCACCCGATGCTGCCTTTGGCGAGGCCTGAGCAGCGCAACCCGGGAGGTAGCATGAGCGGTTTCCAGCACAGTGTAGGCGGCCAGACCTGGCGTTTCGCCGATCTCAAGGCGCTCATGGCCAAGGCCACTCCGGCGCGGTCGGGAGATGTCCTGGCCGGAGTCGCCGCGAATAGCGACGTGGAGCGGGTGGCGGCGCAGATGGCCCTGGCCGAGCTACCGCTCAGGCATTTCCTCACCGAGGCGGTGATTCCCTACGAGGCCGACGAAGTCACCCGGCTGATCGTCGACAGCCACGATGCCCAGGCCTTCGCGCCGGTCGCCCATCTCACCGTGGGCGGCTTTCGCGACTGGCTGCTCGGCCCGGCGGCGGACGAGACCAGTCTCGCTGCGCTGGCCCCGGGACTGACCCCGGAGATGGTCGCCGCGGTGTCCAAGATCATGCGCATCCAGGACCTGATCCTGGTAGCCCAGAAGGTCCGCGTGGTGACCCGTTTCCGCAACACCATTGGCTTGCGTGGGCGGCTGTCGACCCGGCTGCAGCCTAATCACCCCACAGACGATCCGGCCGGCATTGCCGCCAGCGTCCTCGACGGCCTGCTCTACGGCAACGGCGATGCGGTGATCGGCATCAACCCGGCCACCGACAGCACGGGCGGCATCTGCGAGCTGCTGAAGATGCTCGATGCGGTGATCCAGCGCTATGAGATCCCGACCCAGGCCTGCGTGCTGACCCACGTCACCACCAGCATCGCCGCCATCGAACGCGGCGCGCCCGTGGATCTGGTGTTCCAGTCCATCGCCGGGACCCAGGGCGCCAACGAGAGCTTTGGCATCAGCCTGGCGCTGCTGCAGGAAGGCTACGAAGCGGGCCTGTCGCAGCGCCGCGGCACCCTAGGCGACAACCTCATGTATTTCGAGACGGGGCAGGGCAGTGCCCTGTCGGCCGGCGCTCACCATGGCGTCGATCAGCAGACCTGCGAGGTGCGCGCCTACGCCGTGGCGCGCAAATTCCAGCCGCTGCTGGTAAACACCGTGGTCGGCTTCATCGGCCCGGAGTACCTCTACAACGGCAAGCAGATCATCCGCGCCGGCCTGGAGGATCACTTCTGCGGCAAGCTGCTCGGCGTGCCCATGGGCTGCGACATCTGCTACACCAACCATGCCGAAGCGGACCAGGACGACATGGACATGCTGCTGACCCTGCTGGGCGCGGCGGGCATCAATTTCATCATGGGCATCCCGGGCTCGGACGACGTGATGCTCAACTACCAGACCACCTCCTTCCACGACGCCCTCTACGCCCGCCAGGTGCTGGGCCTGCAGCCGGCACCGGAATTCGCCGCCTGGCTCGACCGCCTGGGCATCCTGCGCCTGGAGGACGGCCGCTTCCGCCTCGGCGAGGGCCTGCCCGCGCCGTTCCAGCGGGTGTTGGCGCAGATTTAGGGAGGATCGCGACTATCGCGGCCATGGGCCGCTCCTACAAGAGCGTCCATCCCTGTAGGAGCGGCCCATGGCCGCGATAGCCTTTCCAGACAGACACCGAATCGCTCAGGAGTCTTGCCCATGAACCCCAACGACACCGCCCGCCCCGATCCCTGGGCCGAATTGCGTCGCCTGACCCCGGCGCGTATCGCCCTGGGCCGCGCCGGCACCAGCCTGCCCACTGCCGCCCAGCTGGACTTCCAGGCCGCCCATGCCCAGGCCCGCGATGCCGTGCACCTGACCTTCGATCACCAGGCGCTGCGTGAAGGCCTGACCGCCCAGGGCCGCGAGACCCTGGTGCTCAAGAGCGCCGCGCCGGATCGACACACCTATCTGCAGCGCCCCGACCTGGGACGCAAGCTGTCGGAGGAATCCGCCCGCGAACTCCAGGCCTATGCCGCCGAGCATCCGGATGGCTTCGACGTCGCCGTGGTCATCGCCGACGGCCTCTCGGCCCTGGCAGTGCATCGCCATGCCCTGCCGTTCCTGGAGCGGCTGGCCGACCAGGCCAAGGCCGACGGTTGGCGCTGGGCGCCGGTCACCCTGGTGGAACAGGGCCGGGTGGCGGTGGGTGACGAGATCGGCGGTTTGCTCAAGGCGCGGCTGCTGGTGATGCTGATCGGCGAGCGCCCCGGTCTCAGCTCACCCGACAGCCTCGGCCTCTATTTCACCTATGGTCCGCGCCCGGGCCTCAACGATGCCGGTCGCAACTGCATCTCCAACGTGCGCCTGGAGGGCCTCGCCTATGGCCTGGCGGCGCACAAGCTGCTTTACCTGATGCGCGAGGCCGATCGCCGTAAGCTCTCCGGGGTTCAGCTAAAGGACGAAGCCGAGGTGCCCCTGCTGGAGGGTGGGGAAGAGAACGCCCGGGTGGGGAATTTCCTGACCGCGTTCTAGCGACTTCAGGGGCGCGCGGCGCGCTGGCGATGCTCGTCCAGCAAACGGTCGATGGCACTGCGATCAAGGGGCCGCTTCTGCTTCAGGAAGGCCTGGAGCTGGTAGGCATTCCAGCCATCCGATGCCTTGCCAGGGCGCGCGATACGTCGCTCCGGGTCGGCGCCGTAGCGCAACAGCAGGGCGACCAGGTCCGGCCGATTGAACAGGATGGCGGCGTTGAGCGGCGTCAGGCCTCCGGCGTCGACAGGTTCGTCGGCCGGGCAGCCGGTGGCCAGGGCGGTCTGCGCCATCTGCAAGAGCACCTCCCGGCGAATTCCTGGCTCATCGTACAGGGCGCCGACGAAGGCCAGCGTCGGCTGAGTCTGGGTCTGCTCACCCGTTGTGAGGCCTAGCAGGCAGCCGCGCCCGTCGATGACCCTGACGCCAGGTTCGGCCTGACTGCTGCCAGCCAGCGCCAGCAGCGCTATCAGACCCATTGCTCGAAAGGATAAGGCTCGCATGGTCCCTCGGTAGCCGGCCGCTCAGACCAGCGCCTTGCGCAGGAAATACCGCGCAAAGCCCGGTGGATAGTCCGCCAGTTCGCCGAACAGCTCATAACCCAGGCGCTCGTAGAAACCGCGGGCCTGGAATTCGTGGGTGTCGAGCCAGGCACCGTGGCAACCGCGGGCTACCGCTTCGGCCTCGGCGCGCAACATTAGCCCGCGGCCGGCACCCTGGCCGCGGGCGGCTTCGTCCACCGCCAGCAACTGCACATAGAGCCAGCCATAGCTGGTGTAGCCCCAGAGTCCGCCCAGGGGCTGGCCGTCGCGGCTCAGGCTGATGACCAAAGCCCGATAACCGCTCGGGCCGGCCTGGGCTTCGTTGTACTGTCGCAGCGGCGCAGCGATGGCCTGGCGCAGGTCCTCCCGGGCTTCGTCGGTAAGGTGGTATTCCAGGGGCGCTGCAGGCATGGCCATGGTCTCAGGTAGAGGGTCGCCTGAGCATAGCGCACCGCTGCTGCGTGACCGTCGGGTTCTACCGCTTTGCTCACGCTGGCCTTGGGGTAGCATGAACCTTTACCGATTTCGCGGGGGAGCCATGGACATACGTGAAGGTCGCGCCCGGATTGGCGCCCTCGAACTGGCTTACGAGGATTGGGGCGATCCCGCCGATCCGGCGCTGCTGCTGATCATGGGCTTTGGCGCCCAGCTACTGCTCTGGCCGGAAGGCTTCTGCGAAGCCCTGGTCCGGCGTGGACTGCGGGTGATCCGCTTCGACAATCGCGACGTCGGCCAGTCCTCGCGGCTGAGCTGGCCCGGTGGGCGACCGCCGTCGTTGTGGCCGGTGCTGGGGCGGGCGCAGCTGGGCAAGCCCAGCGCGGTGCCCTATCGCCTGGAAGCCATGGCCGCCGATGCGGTCGGGCTGCTCGATCACCTGGGGCTGGAGCGCGCCCATGTGCTGGGCGGCTCCATGGGGGGCATGATCGCCCAGATCCTCGCCGCCGACTGGCCGCAGCGGGTCGCGCGCCTGGGTATCCTGTTCTCGTCCACGAATCAGCCGCTGTTGCCGCCGCCCTCGTTCAAGCTGCTTGGCAGCCTGCTGCTGCGGCCGCCGACCGACCTGCCGGCCGATGCGGCGCTCGCCCGACAGAAGAACCTGCTGCGCGGTATCGAGAGCCCCAGCTACCGCCAGAGCGACGCTGATCTCGAACGCCTGGTGCAGCGTATCCTGGCGCGCGGGGTGGACGTGGACGGGGTGCAGCGGCAGCTGTTCGCCCTGCTGGGCAGTGGCGACCTGCGCCCCTTCGCCCGGCGCATCCAGGCGCCGGCTCTGGTAGTACATGGCGCGCGGGATCCGCTCCTGCGCCCAGCCTGTGGGCGCGCCGTGGCCAGGGCCATTCCCGGTGCCCGCTTCGAGCTCATTGCCGAGATGGCTCACGATCTGCCGGCACCGCTCTGGCCCTTGCTGAGCGAGTTGTTCGCCGACTTCTTCCTGACACCCTGAGGCGTGCTCAGGCGGCCGGACGTGGACGCAGGCCGTCGATGATCAGGGTTTCCAGGCCGCGCAGGACCTCGTCGAAGAAGACCGGATCCTTCAGCGTGCGGCCGCACAGGGCCTGTACCTGTACCCGGAAGTCCGCATAGTGCTGGGTGGTGGCCCAGATACTGAACATCAGCTGATGCGGATCCACCGGTGCCAGGCGGCCGGCGTCGATCCAGGCGCGGATCACCCGGACCTTCTCGTCCATCAGGGCATGCAGGCTGCTGCTCTGCAATTCGGGCAGCAGCAAGGGTGCGCCCTGGACCATCTCCAGGCAGAACAACCGGGATTCGGCGGGGTGGTCGCGGGACATCTCCAGCTTCTGTCGCAAATAGCCGCGTAGGGCGTCGAGGGGCTCCTGGTCTTCGCTGAAGATGCGCAGGGGCCGCAGCCAGGTGGCGAGCAGCTGGCGCAGCACCGCGAGATAGAGTTCTTCCTTGTTGCTGAAATAGTAGAGCAGGTTGGTCTTGGAGACGTCCGCCTGCAGCGCCACCTGATCCAGGCTGGCGCCATGCAGGCCGAAGCGGGAAAAGATGTCGAGGGCGGCGCTGAGGATCTGGGTACGCTTGGCCTCGATCTGGCGCTGTCGTCGCAGCTGGGCGGCGGGACTGGGTTGACGAGGTTTGCGTGGCGGGGAATCGCTGGCCTGATTCACGAACTGCTCCTTGGGCCTTTTCAGCGTCTGATCCGTGCCGACTGCGCCGGAACGCGAGCGGCTCCGGCAGCACGGTCGCTCGGGTTCGCACCGTCCTGGTCGACGAACCTTCGGTCGAGCGTTGCAGCGTCGATCCGTTTTTTCACTCTAGCACGTCAAGGGCACAGCCATGGCCCGGGCACGGCCGTCTGGCAGCGCAAAGTCGTTTCGCCTGAAATCCGCAGGCTAGAGCTTATCGTGGCAAGGTTAAACGATTCAGCTCGCCTGTCCAGGGCTACGGGTTTTTCATGTTCGAGCGGGCCCTTCACGTCCTCGACCGCCTGCCCGGACAGCGAGCCGAGACTAGGGGCTGAGCCGAAAGGCGCGAAAGCGCTCTTTGCGATTGCCGGGGCGGGCGCCCTGCCAGAGCTCCTGCCAGCCCGTGGGCATGGCCACCGCTTCGTGTCTTTCGTCCTGGACCACCAGGATTCGACAGGGCACCTGGGCGAGGTCGGATATCTCCTGCGGCGGATAGCCGGTATAGACATGCACCATGGCGCGTTCCGACTCGCCCAGGCCATAGCTGGCCAGGCAAGCCGTGGGCGGGAGTACCTGCTGCAGCTCGGTGAAGGGCCGCGCATAGCTGTTGCCCAGATCGACCCAGGGTAGCCAGAGGCTGTTGGCCAGGCTCCAGCTGACGGTCAGGCCGACGAACCAGACACTGGCCGGCGTCAGTCGACGGCACACACCCAGCACCAGTCCCCAGGCGACCAGGGCCAGCAGGGCCAGGGTCCAGGCCAGAAGACTCACCGGCAGGCGTTCTCCTATCGGCAGGTGATCGCGGATCAAGGCTGGCCAGGGCAGCGGCCAGCCCCGCGCCAGGCCGAGGCCACCCAGGGCCAGCAGGGCGATGAGAGGCGTCCAGACGCCCAGGCCAAGAACGCGCCCGAACCGGGCGAGAGGGAGCGGCGGCTGCAGGCGCGCCGCCAGCAGCGCCAGGGCCGGAAACAGCGGCAGTAGATAGAGACTGCGAAACACCGCTGATTTGAGCAGGACCGCCAGGCAGACGATCGTGTAGAGCACCACGGTGGCCAGGCCGGGATGGCGGCCCAGCCGTCGCAAGGGGCTGCCGCCGCGGTGGTGCAGTTGCCAGAGCGTGGCGCCGAGCAGGATCGGTCCGGTGGGAAAGGACAGCGCCACCAGGTCCGCCAGGCTGGAGACCAGGCCGTCGCTGTCGCTGTTGCGTGCCTCCAGGCCGAAGAAGCGGCCGATATTGTTGGTCCACAACCAGGTATGGAGCAGCTCCGGGGCCCGGTGCCAGAGCAGCAGAGGCCAGATCAGCAGCCAGGGCAGGGCGCCTAGGCTGGCGGCGAGCAGCCAGCGGCGACCTTCCGGCTCGACCAGGCGCCTGGGCCAGCAGAGCGCGCAGAGTCCTCCCGTGAGCCCCAGTACCCCCGGCACCAGCAGGCCCTTGCTCATGAAGGCGATGCCGAGACCGCTGCCAAACAGCAGGCCATGACGCCAGGGGTGGCGCCGGTCGTGCAGCTGCGCGGCGAGGCCGGCCAGGCCGAGGGTGGCACCGGCCAGCTGGGGCACGTCGGCGATCAGCAGATGGCTGTGCTGCACGATGCCGAGCATGCCCAGCAGGGCGAGTACGGCCTGGCGCCTACGCCCGGGCAGCACCCTCTGGGTAAGCCAGGCCAGGGCGGCCAGGGTCACCAGCATCCAGGCCAGCACCGCCAGCCGGGCACCGTCCGGTGCGCTCAACCAGGGCGAAGACAGCCGCACGGCCAGGGCGCCGGTCCAGTACATCAGCGGCGGCTTTTCCATGAAGGGCGCGGTACCGACCCGCGGGATCAGCCAGTCCGGCGTGGTGAGGAAATTCCACACCATGCCGAAGGAGTAGGGCTCGTCGGCCTTCCACAGGCCACGGCCGAATAGACCGGCGAGCAGGTAGGCAACCAGGCAGCAGAGCAGCAGTACCCGCTCTAGACGCGCGGTGCGTGGCGAGGCAGGGGAGGAGGAGGGGAGCAAGGCAATGACTCTTGGCGGAATCCTGCCGGTATACGGGGTTTGGCTTAGAGGGGGCTTAAGGAGGTTGCCCGAGGCGACGTGCATGGGCACGACGGGGCTGACGGATTGTCCGCCGATATCGCCATTCCTACGGAAAATGGAGCATCGCCAATCGCGGCCATGGGCCGCTCCTACAGGGTTGATCCAAACTTGTAGGAGCGGCCCATGGCCGCGATTGCTGAGGATTAGCTATAGGGCCCTGGTGGGTTATAGGGGCTGCCGGTGGTTCTAGCATCTTCCCCAAACCTCGATAAGCAGCCAGAGCGCCCATAAGCCAGGCTGGACGCACTGTAATGTTGGGCTTCGCTGCGCTCGGCGCCAACCTACGAGAGTGGGCGTCCTAGGCCAGGTGCTTGAGCCGCTCCACCAACTGCGCATGCAGCGCCGGATCACCGCAGGCGAGGATGGCACCACCCTGCTGGGCGTCGCCGTCGTCCCAGGCGGTCATGCGGCCGCCGGCGCCTTCGATGATGGGGATCAGCGCCTGGACGTCGTAGGGCTGCAGGCCCGCCTCGATGATGACGTCGACGAAACCCGAGGCGAGCATGCAGTAGGCGTAGCAGTCACCGCCGAAGCGGGCCAGCTGCACTTCGGCGGCCACGGCGTCGAAGGCCGCCAGACGCTCGGGGGTGTCGAAGATGTCGCGGCTGGTGCACATCAGCCGGGCCTGGGCCAGGTTGGCGCAAGCCCGGGTGCGCAGGGCCGCGCCGTTGCGCCAGGCGCCGGCCGGGGTGCCCAGGTAGCGCTCGCCGGTGAAGGGCTGGTTCATCACCCCGATCACCGGGCGGCTGCCGTCGTTGAGCGCCACCAGGGTGCCCCACAGCGGCAGGCCGGTGATGAAGGCACGGGTGCCGTCGATGGGATCCAGCACCCAGTTCAGGGGACTGCTGCCGGCGACGTTCTCTTCTTCCTCGCCGAGGATGCCGTGATCCGGGTGCTCGGCCTGGATGAGTTCACGCATGGCCCGTTCGGCGGCCTTGTCGGCGATGGTCACTGGGTCGTAGCGGCGGCCGGCGATGGCGGCGTCGCCCTTGTCGTCCACTGCCAGCTGGGCGCGGAAGTAGGGCTGGATGGCCACGGCGGCGGCATCGGCGAGGCGCTCGGCGAAGCGTTCGTAGTAGGAGATCTCGGCAGCGGTCAGGCTCATGCTCATTTCACCAGGCGGGCGTCGAGGCTGTTCTGCGCCAGACGCTGGGCCTGCGCCTGGGTCATGCCCAGGCCTTCGTGCAGGGCCATGAAGTTCTCGGTGACGTAGCCGCCGAAGTAGGCCGGATCGTCCGAGTTGACGGTGACCTTGAGGCCGCGGTCGAGCATCTTGAGGATGGTGTGCTGGCTCATGTCGTCGAACACGCAGAGCTTGGTGTTGGACAGCGGGCACACGGTGAGCGGAATCTGCTGGTCGACCAGGCGATCCATCAGGCGCTCGTCCTCGAAGGCGCGCACGCCATGGTCGATCCGCACCACGCCGAGCTGGTCCAGGGCTTCCCAGATGTACTCCGGCGGGCCTTCCTCGCCCGCATGGGCCACGGCCGGGAAACCCTCGGCGCGGGCTCGGGCGAAGACGCGCTTGAACTTGCTTGGCGGATGCCCTTTCTCGGAGCTGTCCAGGCCGACGGCGACGAAGTGGTCGCGGAATGGCAGCGCCTGGTCCAGGGTGGCCTGGGCGGCGTCTTCGGAGAGGTGACGCAGGAAGCTCAGGATCAGCCCGCTGGTCACGCCCAGCTGCTTCTCGCCGTCGGTCAGCGCCTGGGTGATGCCGCGTACCACCACCTCGAAGGGAATGCCGCGATCGGTGTGGGTCTGGGGATCGAAGAAGGGCTCGGTGTGGATGACGTTCTGCTCCTTGCACTTGAGCAGATAGGCCCAGGTCAGGTCATAGAAGTCCTGCTCGGTACGCAGCACGTCGGCGCCGGCGTAGTAGAGGTCGAGGAATTCCTGCAGGTTGCCGAAGTTGTAGGCGGCGCGCAGGGCCTCGACGTCCGGCCAGGCCAGGGCGACGCCATGGCGCTCGGCCAGCTTGAACAGCAACTCGGGCTCCAGGGTGCCTTCCAGGTGCAGGTGCAGTTCGGCCTTGGGCAGGGCATTGAGCCAGTCGTACATGGGATCCTCGGGATAGCTTGAATCGGAAAAAGATGGACGATTGTCGCACGCTTTGCACCGGTTTCCGCAGGCATCCGGGTTCCCGCTGACCGATGTACGGTGGTTTGGGCGGTCAGAAATTCCCAGCATTCCACGCTTTGGGCCAGCAAAGGGCCATAAGGCCTGCATTGGGTCTGGATCTGACTACAATCGGGACGCATGGCTCCAAACACCAGACGTGAGGTATCCGTGCAGACCGTTCAGGATTACGTTGGCGGCAAGAACAACAATCTCAATTTGATTCGCATGATCGCGGCGCTCGCCGTGGTCTTCAGCCACAGCTTCGCCATTTCCAGCGGTACCGCCACGGCGGAACCCGGACGCGAGAGCCTGGGCATGACCCTGGGCGACATCGCGGTCGACATCTTCTTCATCACCAGTGGCTTTCTGGTCACCAAGAGTCTGCTCAGCCGCGCCGATATCATCGACTTCGTCTGGGGCCGTGCCCTGCGCGTGGTGCCAGGGCTGCTGGTGATGCTGGTGCTGACCGTGCTGGGTCTGGGCGCCTGGCTGACCCGGGCACCGTTGCACGACTATCTGAGCGATCCCCAGACCTGGTTCTATCTGTTCAAGAACACCGGCCTGATCGCTGGCGCCGAATTCGATCTGCCCGGACTGTTCGAGGGCAATCCGCTGCAGGCCATCGTCAATGGTTCGCTGTGGACGCTGCCCTTCGAGGTGGGCATGTACGGCGCCCTGGCGCTGCTCTGGTTGTTCGTGCTCTGGCTGCGGCTGGACAGTCGCCACTTCCAGCGCGCCATCCTGCTGTTCGCCGCCGGTGCCGTGCTGTTCAAGCTGTTCGCCTATTACTTCTTCGCCAGCGAATCGCACCTGCTGCGGCTGTTCCAGATGTTCTTTCTAGGGGGCGCCTTCTATGTGCTGCGTGGCTACATCCCCCTGTCGCGGGCGGCCTTCGTCGCCGCCGTGGCGCTGCTGGCGGTGGCGATGCCCGACCGCGACAGCTTCTACCTGGTCTACAACCTGACGCTAGGTTATGTGCTGCTCTATCTCGCCTTCGTACCGGCCGGGCGCATCCGCGCCTTCAATGAGGTAGGCGACTACTCCTACGGCCTCTACATCTATTCCTTCCCGGTGCAGCAGACCCTGGCGGCGGTGATTCCCGGCATCGAGGCCTGGACCATGGTGGTGCTCTCCATCGGCATTACCCTGCCGCTGGCGGTGGTGTCCTGGTTCCTGGTGGAACGCCATGCCCTGGGCTATCGCCAGGCCTGCGCGACCGGCACCAAGGCGGTGTGGAAGCGGCTGATGCCGCCTGCTCGCGTGGGTTGAGCCCGGCTGGGGCGGCGATCTCCGGCGGGATGCAGGTGCCTGCGAGCGTTTTGCCGTCTACGGCGGTCGTAACAAGGCATTGCTCAACCAAGGACGCCCTTTTCCATGCTCGCCGCTCTCAAAGACGAAACCCTGCTGCTGGTCGCCATTGGCACCACGGTGCTGGCCTATGTGTTCGAACACGCGCTGCTCGGCGGTGGCCAGACCCTGGCGCTGATCGCGGCTGGCGGTCTGATCGCCGCCATCATCTGTGCGGCCATGCGTGTGGCCCACCACGCCGAACTGCTGGCGGAAAAGGTCGGCGATCCCTATGGCACCATGATCCTGACGCTCTCCGCCGTGCTGGTGGAGGTGATCATCCTAGCGATCATGATGAGCCACGACCACTCGCCGACCCTGGCCCGCGACACCATCTATGCCGCGGTCATGCTGGACATGAACGGCATCATCGGCCTGGCCGCGCTGCTCGGGGGCCTCAAGCACGGCGAGCAGGCCTACAACGATGACTCCAGCCGCAGCTACGGGGTGATGATCATCACCGCGGTGAGCATCTCCATGCTGGTGCCGGAATTCATTCCCTCGGCCCAGTGGCACGTCTATTCCTTCTTCACCATCGGTGCCATGGCGCTGCTCTATGCCCTGTTCCTGCGCATGCAGACCGGTCCGCACAGCTATTTCTTCAGCTACAACTACCCGGACAAGAAGCGCAAGCGCCCGGCTGCCGAGGGCGAAGCCGCCACCGCCGGCCATGGTGAAAGCAGCGCCACCCTGTCCATCGCCATGCTGATCGTCGGCATCGTCGCCACCGGGGCCCTGGCCGAGGTGATGTCCAAGTCGCTGGATACCGGGCTGGAAGGTCTGGCTGTTCCCGCCCTGGTCCCGGCGCTGGTGGTGGCGGTGATCTCCGCCAGCCCCGAGATCCTCACCGCCCTGCGCGCGGCCATGGCCAATCGCATGCAGTCGGTGATCAACATCGCCCTGGGCGCCAGCCTGTCCACCGTGATCCTCACCGTACCGGTGGTGGAGGCCATCGCCCTGTACAACGGCCAGCCGATCCAGATGGCCATGACGCCGGTGCAGACGGTGATGATGGCCGTGACCCTGATCGTCGCCGCCATCAACCTGAACGACGGCGAGACCAACGCCATCGAGGGCATGACCCATTTCGTGCTGTTCGGCACCTTCATCATGCTGACCATCCTCGGTCTCTAGGACGGCCCCATGATCGACAGCGAGGTGATCAGCAACTACGGCTACGGCGCCGCCGTCCTGGGTGCGCTGGTGGAGGGCGACGGCGTCGCCATCCTGGCCGGCATCGCCGCGCGACATGGCTACCTGCTGTTTCCGCTCACGGCGCTGTGCGTGGCCCTGGGCGGCTTCATCGGCGATCAGACGCTGTTCTATCTCGGCCGTCGCTATGGCGACAGCATCCTCAGCCGCTTCAAGCGCCAGCAAGCGCGCATCGACTGGCTGCGCAGCCGCATCCATCGCCACGAGGCGTTGTGGATCATCGGCATCCGTTTCGCCTATGGCTTCCGCCTGATCGGCCCGCTGCTGATCGGTGCCAGCGGCGTGCGGCCGCGGCGGTTCCTGTTCTTCAACATCATCGGCGCCCTGCTGTGGGGCTTCGTCATGACCGGCATCGGTTATGCGGTAGGGGAGATCCTGCGAGATTTCTTCGCCGAGCATCATGTGTCGAAGCGCTGGCTGGTCGCGGCGGCGATCTGCGTGGTGGTGCTCTTTATCGGCGCCCGCGCCATCCTGCGGCGGCGAGAGGGGGCGTAGGGGAGGGCTGCGTAGGTTGGGTTGAGCGCAAGCGAAGCCCAACGCTCCTGTGTGCTCGTGTGTGCCCCGGCTCGTTATCGAGTGCCTTGATGGTTTTGGTTTCGCCCACCTGGGCGAGTTACTTTTTTCAAACGCCAAAAAAGTAACCAAAAACGCTTGTCCCCACGTTTCGGCCCTTCGCTGCGCTCCGGGTCCCCGCGCCCCGGCGCCGCTCCGGGGGCACGGCACGAAGGGGCCTCCTGCCCCTCGCGCCTTGCTCGGCGTCCTACCTCGCATCCCCCTGCGCAACGCCTGCACTCGGCCTCACTGACGGGGACGGGGCGCAAGCCTGATACTTAGGTGTTCACATGTTGTAGCGTGGAAAACCGCGTAGCGTTTTCCACTGAGGGAGTAACGCTTAACGCGTGGACAAGGCTGCGCCGTTGTCCACCCTACCGGTTTGCACCCAAGGCATCAGGCGCGCGAATCGCCCCGTTCAGGAGGGCGAACGCCAGTGTCCTGGAGTGGGTCGAGCCGCATGGATGCGGCGAGATGCCTAACGGGCCATGGACGGCCCGTGTAGGCCGATCCCGGAACGGCGCTGGCGTGAGCGAAACGAAGCGCAGCGAAGTAACAGTCGCAGGCTGGCCCGAAGGGCGAGCAACGCGAGTCACCCGGAGCTCAGCGGAGGGCCGGATGATCGGGGCAAGCGTTTTTGGTTACTTTTGTCCGGGGCGCGCAGCCGTGACTGGCAAAAGTGACTCGCCCGGGTGGGCGAAACAAGAGCCACGAACAGACTGCGATAAACAGCTAGGGCACCTATAACCCTAACCGCAATCCGTTGGGCTTCGCTTGCGCTCAGCGCCAACCTACGCCGTGCCTTTGGTGTTGGACTTCGCTCCGCTCGACCCAACCTACCGCCAACCCCTTCTCCAACAAAAAAGGCGCCCTGAGGCGCCTTCTTCACACTAAACCAACCTCAAGTCAGACCTTGACGATCCAACCCTCCGGAGCCGGTTTGTCGCCGGTCTGGATGCCGGTCAGTTCCTCGTACAGCTTGCGCGTCACCGGGCCGACGTCGGTCAGGCTGTGGAAGACGTGCAGCTTCTCGCCGTACTGGATACCACCGATGGGGGTGATGACCGCCGCGGTGCCGCAGGCGCCGGCCTCGACGAACTGGTCGAGCTGGTCGATATAGACGTCGCCCTCGACCACTTCCAGGTTCAGCCGCTCGCGGGCCAGCTCCATCAGCGACATGCGGGTCACGCCTGGCAGCACGGATTCGGAGCGCGGGGTGACGAACTTGCCGTCGCCCGTGATGGCGAAGAAATTGGCCGAGCCGACTTCCTCGATCTTGCGATGGGTCAGGGGATCCAGGTAGATGCAGTCGGCGAAGCCTTCGGCCTTGGCCTGGGCGCCGGGCATCAGACTGGCGGCGTAGTTGCCGCCGACCTTGGCGGCACCGGTGCCCTGGGGCGCAGCGCGGTCGTAGCCGGAGATGACGAAATTGTGCGGGGTCATGCCGCCCTTGAAGTAGGCGCCGACCGGGATGCCAAATACCACGAAGTGGAATTCGGGGGCGGTGCGCACGCCGATGTTGTCGCCCACGCCGATGACGAAGGGTCTCAGGTAGAAGGCGCCGCCGGTGCCGTGGGGCGGAATCCAGGCCTCGTTGGCCTTGACCACCTGCTGGCAGGCCTCGATGAACATCTCGGTGGGGACCGGCGGCATCAGCAGGCGGGCGCAGCTCTTGTGCATGCGCGCGGCGTTGCGGTCGGGACGGAACAGGTTGATGGAGCCGTCCTGGCAGCGATAGGCCTTGAGGCCCTCGAAGCACTGCTGGCCGTAGTGGATGGCCGTGGAGCCTTCGCTGATGTGCAGCTGGTTGTCGCGAGTCAGCTCGCCGGGTCCCCAGCTGCCGTTGCGATAGGTGGCGATATAGCGGAAGTCGGTCTTGATGTAGTCGAAACCGAGGGTCTTCCAATCGATGTCCGCAGCGCTCATAGATCCTCGCAGTGCTCTCCGGCGGTTTGGCCGGTCGTTTCGTGGTCGGGCCGTACGCCTCGCTGGCGACGGTTCAAGGGATGGACGAGCCTGGCTCGTCGCTAGACTGTGAAAGATACCGCTTATCCGGACCGCTGGGGGCACCTTTCAGCCAATCGGGTCTCCAAAGACTGAAGCTGGCCCTTTGCCGCCTCTGCCTGTTGCTTCAGGCTGGGTGTGCGGGTCGCCACCAGGAGTCTGTTTTGAAAACAATGATGGCGTTGCTGGGTGCCCTGACCCTGCCAACGCTCACGGCGCAGGCCGCCGGCATCTTCACCGACAAGTTCGACACGGCGCTCAATCGTCGGGTCATCGAATGGCGTGGGGCGCCCTCGCCCGACGGGATCGTCTTCAGCGTGATCGCCAGCCAGTTCAAGACCAGTGCTGGCAACGCCACCACCGATTTCCGCACCCAGCTGTCCACCTTTGGCGACAAGGTGCGCTTCCATGGTTGCAGCGCCAGTCGCTGGGAAATGAACGGTCAGCTCTACCTGCCGCTCAAGGGCCAGTACCGCATGGCCGGGCTGGATGAGCGCTACGGCGAGTACTTCATCGGCCAGCCCAGCCGCCAGGACCTGGAATGGGTGGCGATGAATACCCGGGTCAATTATCGCCTCTGCCGCCTGCGCGCAACCCTGTCCGCCGAGGACCTGCAGGGGCTGCGCTGGGTGTTGCAGGCGGCGGAGTCCGGCTAGCGCCCTAGTCGAAGCGGGTGATGACGGTCACGCCGGTACCTTCGAACCTGTCCATGTGCATCAGGGCCTCGCTGGACTCGGCCAGGCTGATCTCGCGACCGATCAATCGCGCCGGTGCCAGGGTGCCGTTGCGCAGCATGGCCATCAGCACGTCGTAGCGATGGGCCTGCATGCCGTGGCTGCCGAGGATCTCCAGCTCCTTGGCGATCACCAGGTTCATCGGCAGCGCCGGCGCCGCCTGGTCGCCCAGCAGCAACCCGACCTGAACGTGCTTGCCGCGCTTGCGCAGGCTGGCGATGGAATTGAAGCAGGTGGTGGGATGCCCCAGGGCGTCGAGGGAGACATGGGCACCGCCGCCGGTGATCTCCTGCACCGCCTCGGGCACGCTGGCTACCTGGGTGGCATCGAGGGTGGCCACGGCCCCAAGGCTGCGGGCCAGGGCCAGCTTGTCGGCGGTGATGTCGATGGCCACCACCTGGGCGCCCAGGGCGCTGGCGATCATGATCGCCGAGAGCCCGACGCCACCGCAGCCGTGCACCGCCACCCATTGGCCGGCGCTGACCTTGCCCTGGTCGACCACGGCGCGAAAGGACGTCACGAAGCGACAACCCAGGCTCGCCGCCGTGGCGAAGTCCAGCTGCTCGGGTAGCCCGACCAGGTTGAGATCGGCCTGGTGGATGCCGACGTACTGGGCGAAGGAGCCCCAGTGGGTGAAGCCGGGCTGGAACTGATGGTCGCAGACCTGCTGGTGGCCGGCATGGCACTGCGGGCAGGCGCCGCAGCCACCGACGAAGGGCACCGTTACCCGGTCGCCGATGCTCCAGCGGGTCACGTCCTTGCCTACCGCCTCGACCACCCCGGCCAGTTCGTGGCCCGGCACATGGGGCAGTTCGATGTCGGTGTCATGGCCGACCCAGCCGTGCCAGTCGCTACGGCAGACGCCGGTGGCCATGACCTTGAGCACCACGCCGTGCGGCTCGGGGGTAGGGTCCGGCACGGTGCACAGGCGGGGTGGCGCGGAAAAGGCTTCGTAGACGACGGCTTTCATGGCGGGGCCTCGGGTGGGATGAGACCTCCAGTATGGCGAGCCGCGCGGAATTAGCCTGTCTGAATGGCTTCTCGGAAGCCGCCAGGTTGAAATAGTCTTTCGTGCCAGCAACCTAATCAGAAAGGATCCTTACATGCCTCACTTCGATCGTCAGGATGTCGCCATCGTCGAGCGCCTGCAGCGCGATGGCCGGCTGTCCAATGCACGGCTGGCCGAGCAGCTGTCGATGAGCGAGGCCTCCTGCTGGCGGCGGCAGAAGCGCCTGGAGGAGGCCGGGGTGATCGAGGGCTATCAGGCGGTGCTCAACCGCAGGCGGCTGGGCATCGGCGTCATGGCCTTCGTGCAGATCGGCTGCACCCAGCACAGTGAAGAGGTCACGGCGCAATTCGAGGCCATCATCGGTGCCTCGACCCATGTACTGGCCTGCTACAACGTTACCGGGGAAGCGGACTTCCTGCTGCACGTGGTGGCGCGAGATCTGGACGACTACAGCCGCTTCGTCGAGCAGGTGCTGCGCAAGCTGCCGGGGGTGTTCAACATCCGCTCCAACCTCTGCCTGCGGGAGATGAAGCTCGACCGCCAACTGCCGGTGGATTACCTGCTCGGTTAGCCGGCCAGGGCCTGCACGCCATGCCAGGTGGCCGGCGCTTCGTCGGCCAGGGCCTGGACCAGGGCAGCCTTGAGGCGACAATCGGGGAGGGCGCGGTGAGTCTCCTGCACGGCGACGCCTTGCTGGCGCGCAGCCGCGGCCAGGGACTTGCGCCGCCAGCCGTCCTGGCTCCGGCTGTCCAGGCTCGGCTCCTGCCAGAACTGGGCATAGAGCTGCATCAGGCAGTGCAGGCGGGTGCCATCCACCAGTTGCACCGGCGGCGTCTCCCGCTCCAGTTCCGGCGGCAGTGCCTGGCCATGCAAGCCCGCGTTATGGGCCAGCAGGCGATAGTCGAAGGCCATGCCATAGGCCAGCACGGTGCGGCCCTGCAGCAGCGGCCAGAGCTGGGCGAACACCTCGGGAAAGGCGGGCGCCTGGCCCAGGTGGGCATCGGTCAGGCCGTGGATCAGGGTCGCCTCGCGCGGTACGGCGATGCTGGGGCGGACCAAGGTATCGAGCAGCACCCGGCCGCTGAGGGTCATCACCGCCACCTCGATCAGCTGGGCGTCCTCGCCCAGACCGGTCGCCTCGGTATCCAGCACCAGCACATCCTGCTCCAGCCAGCGGCGCGCCTGTTCGCGCGTCCGTACTTGCTGGGCGTTGTAGCCGGGGACGGCAGTGGCAGAAAAAGACGACGACAACAGGTTCATGACACGGCCTGACAGGTGAAACCAAGGAGGCGCCCAGAAGCCAACAGGGTCGGCTCTACGACGGGTGTGGGCATTCGATGCAAGATCATCGCCACAGGACACAGGCCGTTCGGCGGTGGCGACGAGCGGACCATCTGGCGCGCCGGGGTCGCCGGTCGTAGCCGGTCTTGCGAGAATGAGCTCTTCATTCATGTCGAGGAGCGCTGCCGCTTTGGTCGCCGCCCAGGGTTTCTTGCTGACACGCCTCTGGCGCGAGACGTCCACCGGGATGGAGCTGGTGTTCTGGTTCGCCACCGACAGCGGTCCGCGCCAGCTGCGGGTGCCGGCGCAACAGGCCGTGGCCTTTGCGCCAGCCGCGCGACGGGCGGACATCGAGCGCCTGCTGCCGGCCGGGGTGGAGATCCGCGAGCTGGCGCTGCAGGACTTCCAGCGGCGCCCCGTCCTGGGGCTCTATGCGCCGCGCTATCGCACCCTGCGCGAACTGGAGCAGCGCCTCCCCGCCGCCGGCATCGACCTCTACGAAGCCGACATCACCCCGGCGGATCGCTTCCTCATGGAGCGCTTCATCACCGCGCCGGTGACACTGCCCACGGCAGACGGCGGGCCACTGCGGCCCGATTCCGACTATCGCCCCACGCTGCGCACCCTGTCGCTGGACATCGAGACCAGCGAGCGCGGCGAGCTCTACAGCATCGGCCTGCACGGCTGCGGCCAGCGCCAGGTGTACATGCTCGGCCCGCCCACTGGCGAGGACGCGGCCGTGGACTTCGACCTGGAGTACGTCGACGACCGCGCCACCCTGCTCCAGCGTCTCAACGCCTGGATGGCGCGCCATGATCCCGACGTCATCATCGGTTGGAGCGTGCTGCAGTTCGACATCCGCGTGCTCCACGAACACGCGCGCAAACTGGGCGTGTCCCTGCACCTGGGGCGTGGTGCACTGGAGGACGATCGCTACGAACCCGGCGGCCAGGGCCGGCAATTCCAGGCGCTGCTGGCCGGACGGCCGATCATCGACGGGGTGGAGGCGCTCAAGTCGGCGACCTGGGTGTTTCCTTCCTACAGCCTGGAGAACGTCAGCCGCAGCCTCCTGGGCGAAGGCAAGGCCATCGACAATCCCCACGACCGCATGGCCTCCATCAACCGCATGTTCGCGGGCGAGAAGAGCGCTCTGGCGCGCTACAACCTGGTGGACTGCGAACTGGTCACCCGCATCTTCGCCAAGACCGAGCTGCTGCGCTTTCTGCTGGAACGGGCCAGCGTCACCGGCCTGCCGCTGGAGCGCCACGGCGCCTCCATCGCCGCCTTCTACCACCTCTATCTGCCGCTGATGCACCGCCAGGGCTTCGTCGCCCCCAGTCTCGGTGCCCAGCCGCCCGAGGCCAGCCCGGGCGGCTTCGTCATGGATTCCCGGCCCGGGCTCTACGACTCGGTGCTGGTGCTGGACTACAAGAGCCTCTATCCCTCGCTGATCCGCACCTTTCTCATCGATCCGGTGGGCCTGGTGGAGGGGCTGGCGCTACCCGAGGACGAGACCGTGCCGGGCTTTCGCGGCGCGCGCTTCCATCGCACCCGGCATTGCCTGCCGGAGATGGTAGCGCGGGTCTGGGAGGGCCGTGACGCCGCCAAGCGTGCCGGCAACGCGCCCCTGGCCCAGGCGCTGAAGATCATCATGAACAGCTTCTACGGGGTGCTGGGCACGCCGCACTGCCGCTTCTTCGATCACCGCCTGGCCTCGTCCATCACCCTGCGCGGCCACGCGGTGATGCATCAGACCCGCGAGCTGATCGAGGCGCGCGGTCATCGAGTGATCTATGGCGACACCGACTCCACCTTCGTCTGGCTCGGGGCTGCCCATGCCGAAGCCGAGGCCGAGCGCATCGGTCGCGAGCTGGTGGCGGCGGTCAACGCCCACTGGCGCGAGCGGCTACAGGCGGAGCTGGGGCTGGAAAGTCATCTGGAGCTGCAGTACGAGACCCACTTCAGCCGCTTTCTCATGCCTACCATCCGCGGCGCGGAAGAGGGCAGCAAGAAGAGATACGCCGGGCTCAGACCCGGAGCCGATGGCCAGCCCGAGCTGGTGTTCAAGGGCCTGGAAACGGTACGCAGCGACTGGTCACCGCTGGCCCAGCGCTTCCAGCGTGAGCTCTACCTGCGCATCTTCACCGGCGAGCCCCACGAGGACTATGTGCGTGACTTCGTCGCCCAGACCCGCGCCGGCGACTTCGACGACCTGTTGGTCTATCGCAAGCGCCTGCGCCGGCCGCTGGAGGAGTACCAGAGCAACCTCTCGCCGCAGGTCCGCGCGGCGCGGCTGCTGGAGGCGGAAAACGCCCGGCTAGGACGCCGCAGCCGCTTTCGCCGTGGCGGCTGGATCAGCTACCTGATCACCACCGCCGGCGCCGAACCGGTCGAGCTGCCCCATGCGCCGCCCGACTATGACCACTATGTACAGCGCCAGCTGGCGCCGGTGGCCGACGCCATCCTGCCCTTCGTCGGCGACCGCTTCGACCGACTGCTGGATCGGCAAATGGGGTTGTTCTGATGCGGGAAGCCAACGATGGAGTGGATGCCGAAGGTTTTATCCGACAGGTGCCCAGGGTGCCATTCCAGGCGGAGTATCGGGCACTGCTGGCTACCGTGCGGTGCCAGTTGCCAGCCCTTCTGGGCCGCCATCTGATAGCCCTCTATGTCTATGGCAGCGTGGCCGAAGGCCGCGCCCGACCGGGGCAATCGGACCTGGATCTCACCCTGGTCCTGAGCGATGCCTGCCCCGCAGGGCTGCTGGTGCAACTGGAGCGGCGTCGCCGTCTGCTGGAACGCTGCCATGGCGAGGTCAGTAAGATCGACTTCGATATCGGCCGCCGGGCCGAAGCCCTGGCCCCCGGTAACCGTCTCAGCTGGGGCTTCTGGCTCAGACATCACTGCCGCTGGCTGTGGGGCGAAGACCTGGCGCGGCGCTACGCGCCCTTCAAACCGGAGGTCGGCATCGCCCAGGCGGTGAATGGCGACGTGCTGCCCGTGATGCAGCGCTACCTCCTGGCCCACGCCAGCTGTGCGAGGCCGGTCGAGCGCCTGGGCATACAGCGCGAGGCGGCGCGGCGGCTGCTCCGGGCGATACAGGTGCTGCGCCGTCCAGACGAGACGGGCTGGCCCTGGACGCTGGAAGACCATTACAGCCGAGCCCGGCGGCTGCATCCCGAGCAGCGCACCGCGTTGGATTTCTTCTATGCCGAAGCCCGGCAGCCACAGGCGGCAGCGGTCGAGTTCGCGCAGCAGCTGGGCGCCGTCCTGCTCTGGTTCGAACGCCAGCTTCGGCAGGGGTAACCCAGGGGGATGACGGCGCAGAAGAACAGGCTCGTTGGCGTGACCATTTTCTTCTGCGGCCGTGAGGCTTCCATAAGCGCCAGGTTGGTCAATTCGAGGCGCTGATCGTCGTGCTGCACGCCTTGTGGCGTCAGGGAGATGCGGTGGCATAGTCAGACGATTCGCGGCACACTCGGGAGCCACCGGGGCGCCTACCCAGCTGGGTCGAGCGCTCCGTTTCCCGCCAGAGGAGCGCCGCGATGACCCGTCTCACCGCCAAGGATTTCTCGCCCGAACTGCTCGAACTCTATGACTTCTATGTCCACGGTCGCATTAGCCGGCGCGACTTCCTCGACCGCGCCGGGGCCTGCGCCGCGGTGCTGGGGCTGTCGGCCACCGGGGTGCTGGCGGCACTGAGCCCCAACTATGCCCTGGCCAGCCAGGTGGAATTCACCGATCCGGATATCGTCGCCGAATACGTCTACTACCCTTCGCCCCAGGGCCATGGCCGAGTGCGCGGCTACCTGGTGCGCCCGGCCAAGGCCAGCGGCAAGGTACCGGCCGTGGTGGTGGTGCACGAGAACCGCGGCCTCAATCCCTATATCGAAGACGTGGCGCGGCGTCTGGCCAAGGCTGGCTACCTGGCCCTGGCGCCGGATGGCCTGACGTCCATGGGCGGCTATCCCGGCAACGACGACAAGGGGCGCGAGTTGCAGCAGCAGGTCGACCCCGAAAAGCTGATGAACGACTTCTTCGCCGCCGTGGAAACCCTGATGAGCCATGAATTCAGCACCGGCAAGGTCGGCATCACCGGCTTCTGCTATGGCGGCGGCGTGGCCAACGCGGCCGCTGTCGCCTATCCCGAGCTGGCCGCTGCGGTGCCCTTCTACGGCCGCCAGGCGCGGGCGGAGGAGGTCGCGCGCATCAAGGCCCCATTGCTGATCCACTACGCCGAGAACGATCCGCGCATCAACGAAGGCGCCGCCGCCTACGAAGAGGCGCTCAAGACCGCGGGCAGGACCTACGAGGTGCACCGCTATCCCGGCACCAACCACGGCTTCCATAACGACTCCACCCCGCGCTACGACGAGGCGGCCGCCCAACTGGCCTGGCAGCGCACCCTGGACTGGTTCGGCCGCTATCTCGCCTGATTCCCTCACCGGAGAAACCGATGCCGCAACTGCGTATTCCCGCCGTCTACATGCGTGGCGGTTCCAGCAAGGGCGTGTTCTTTCATGCCCGTGACCTGCCGCCCGCCGGTCCAGCGCGTGATGCCCTGCTGCTGCGGGTGGTCGGCAGTCCCGATCCCTATGGCAAGCAGATCGATGGCATGGGTGGCGCCACCTCCAGCACCAGCAAGGTGGTGGTAATCACGCCCTCCTGTCGGCCGGACTGCGATGTCGACTACCTCTTCGGCGCTCCGGCCATCGAGGCGCCGGTAATCGACTGGTCGGGCAACTGCGGCAATCTCAGCGCCGCCGTCGGTCCCTTCGCGATCAGCGAGGGCTTGGTCGAGGCGCCCCGCGACGGCCTGGCCACGGTGCGCATCTGGCAGGCCAATCTCGGCAAGCGCATCCTCGCCCACGTTCCCATGGTCAATGGCGAGGTGCAGGAGGAGGGCGATTTCCGCTTCGACGGCGTGGCCTTTCCGGCCGCCGAGGTGGTGCTCGACTTCCTCGATCCCGCCGGCACCGATGGCAGCGTCTTACCTAGCGGGCAGCTGGTCGACGAGCTGGATATCCCCGGGCTGGGCCGGCTGCCGGTGACCCTGCTCAACGCCGGCAACCCTACCGTTTTCGCCTATGCCGAGTCGTTCGGCCTCAGCGGCACCGAGACCCAGGCGCAGGTCAATGGCGATGCGGCGCTGCTGGAGCGCCTGGAAGCCGTCCGCGCCACTGGCGCAGTGGCCATGGGCCTGGCCAGGACCGCGGTTCAGGCCACCGTGGAACGTCCGCATACACCCAAGCTGTGCCTGATCGCGCCGCCCCAGACCTACCAAGTGGCGGGTGGCAAGCAGGTGCCGGCCGAGGCTATCGACGTCATCGCGCGGATGATCTCCATGGGCAAGCTGCACCATGCCATCCCCGGTACCGGCGCGGTCGCCGTGGCGGTGGCCGCTGCGCTGCCGGGGACCCTGGTCAATCGGCTGACGGGTAACCTGGGCGGCCGTCAGGTGCACATGGGACATACCGCGGGCACCGTGGCTGTCGGTGCCCAGGCGCGCGAGATCGACGGCAGCTGGCAGGTGGAAAAAGCCAGCATGAGTCGCAGTGCCCGACGGCTGATGGAAGGCTGGGTACGGGTTCCGGCGGCGGTTGAGTAGGACGGATGTTGGGCTGAGCCTAGCGCATCCTGGCCTCTCACCCCAGCGCTCTCCCGGAGGGAGAGGGGGCGATTGAGCCTGTTGCTCGTGCACCTTGGTCGTGTCACCGTAGCGTGGAAAACCGCGCAGCGTTTTCCACTAGGCAGCTCACGTCATCCGTGGATAAGACTGCGCCGTTATCCACCCTACCGCCGAGATCGGCCGCGTAGGTTGGGTTGAGCGCAGCGAAGCCCAACGAGGGGATGCCCTGGCGCACCTCAGCCCTCACCCCAGCCCTCTCCCAAAGGGAGAGGGGGCGGTCAAGCCTGGTGCGGAGTTGTGGTTCGTGCACTCCGGCAGCGTCACGGTAGCGTGGAAAACCGCGCAGCGTTTTCCACTGCGCAAGCCTGACTCCATTCGCGGATAAGGCGGCGCCGTTATCCACCCTACGGCCGAGATCGGCCGCGTAGGTTGGGTTGAGCGCAGCGAAGCCCAACGAGGGGGAGGCCTCTGTGCTGGAGCGCCCTCACCCCAGCCCTCTCCCAAGGGGAGAGGGGGCGATTAAGCCGGGTGCGGGGTTGTGGCTCGTGCACCTTGGCCGCGTCACCGTAGCGTGGAAAACCGCGCAGCGTTTTCCACTGGGCAAGCCCTGATCCCGTTCGTGGACAAGGCCGCACCCTTATCCACCCAGGGCATCCCAACCGCCCCCTCTCCTTCTGGGAGAGGGCTGGGGTGAGGGGGGACCCACTCGAAAGCGGACGTCAGGTCCCTTCGATCAGATCGCGAATGCGCACCGCCAGGGCGTCCATGGCGAAGGGCTTGGTCATCACGTGCATGCCCGGTTCCAGGTGGCCGTTGCCGACCACGGCGTTTTCGGCGTAGCCGGTGATGAACAGCACCTTGAGTCCGGGGCGGCGCTGGCGGGCGGCATCGGCCATCTGCCGGCCGTTCATCCCGCCAGGCAGGCCGACATCGCTGATCAGCAGGTCGATGCGCACGTCGGACTCCAGCAGTCGCAGCCCGGAGCTGGCATCCGCCGCCTCCAGGGCCGCGTAGCCCAGTTCTTCCAGTACCTCGACGACCAACATCCGCACCGTGGGCTCGTCATCCACCACCAGCACCGTTTCGCCATGACCGACTCGGGGCAGGGCCGGCTGGGCGATGGCGGAGTCGGCGCTGGCTGCGGCTTCGCGATGCCGTGGCAGGAACAGGGTGACGCTGGTGCCCTGGTCGACCTGGGAATGGATGCGTGCCTGGCCACCGGACTGGCGGACGAAGCCATAGATCATCGACAGGCCCAGGCCGGTGCCCACGCCGATCGGCTTGGTGGTGAAGAAGGGATCGAAGGCCTTGGCGATCACCTCGGGTGGCATGCCGCAGCCGTTGTCGGTCACGCTCAGGGCGATGTATTCGCCCGGCTCCAGATCGCGCACCCGGGCCATGCGGGAATCCAGCACCCGGTTGGCGGTTTCGATGAAGATGCGCCCGCCTTCGGGCATGGCGTCGCGGGCATTGATGCAGAGGTTGAGCAGGGCGTTTTCCAGCTGCGGCGGATCGACCAGGGTCGACCAGAGATCGCTGCTGGCCACCACCTCGATCTGGATCGCCGGACCCACCGTGCGGCGGATCAGGTCTTCCATGCCGGCCACCAGGCGATTGACGTCGGTGGGCTTGGGATCCAGCGTCTGCCGGCGGGAAAAGGCCAGCAGGCGGTGGGTCAGGGCGGCGGCGCGGATGGCGGCGCCCTGGGCCGCCGTGGTGTAGCGCTCGAGATTGTTCAGCCGACCCTGGCCGATGCGCAGCGTGAGCAGATCCAGGCTGCCGACGATGCCGGCGAGCAGGTTGTTGAAATCGTGGGCCAGGCCACCGGTGAGCTGGCCGACCGCTTCCATCTTCTGCGACTGCCGCAGCTGCTCTTCCAGCACGGCCTGCGTCTCCATGGCCTCCTTTTCCCGGGTTATGTCGCGGCCGGCCCCGGTGAGGTGCTCCTGATCGAGGTCCAGCGACAGGGTCCAGGCCAGCCAGCGCCAGCTGCCATTCGCTGCCTGGACCCGATTCTCCACCCGGGTCGGCAGCCCGCTGCGGCGCAGTTCATCCAACGCTGCCAGGACCCCGGGAAGATCGTCAGGATGGATGAGTTCGGGATAGGGACGGCTCAGCAGATCTGCCTCGGAATAACCCAGCCCGCGTGACCAGGACGGACTCACCCGGAGCAGTTGCCCGGTGAAGTCGGCGGTGAGCAGCAGGTCCTCGCTGAGCGCCCAGAGGCGGTCACGCTCGGCGGTACGTGCCTGGACCTCCTGGCTGAGGCTGAAATTCTGCGCCTGGATAAGCGCCTGGGCGTCGCGCTGGACAGTGACGTCCTGGGCGAAGACATAGAAGCCATCTACCGCGCCCCGGGCGTCGCGCCGTGGGCGGTAGTGGATATCGGCGATGCGCCGGCGGCCGTCCGGCCAGGCCCAGGGCAGGTCGAGCCGTGCCGGGGTGCCGTCCAGCGCGGCCTGGATGGCCGGGCGGCGGGCGGCGAACAGCTCTGGCGCGAAGACCTCCGCCATGCTGCGGCCAAGGATGCTGTCCGGGGCGTTCTTGAACCACTTGGGCGCCTCGGCGTTGGCGAAGCGATACACCAGCGCGCGGTCGACGAAGGCGATCAGGCAGGGCAGGGTGTCGGCCACCAGGCGCAGGTTGAGCTCACTGTCGTGCAGGGCATGCTCGGCGGTCAGCCGTGCCGTTGCCGAGCGAGTGCGATTGGCCACCTCGCCGATGAAGCGCAATTCGGCCGCCGTCCAGCGCCGTGGATGGCGGGAGCTGACATAGAGCAGGGCGACGAAATGCCCATGTTCGAACAGCGGGGTGTTGACGAAGGCACGGGTGTCCAGCTGCTCCAGGGCCGCAAGATTGGCCCGGGTGCGCGGATCTTCGCGGACCTCTTCGATCACCACGGTTTCGCCGCGCTTGAAATCCTCGATGCAGCTGCCGTAGTCGCGGAAATTCAGGGTGCCGATCAGGCTGCGGGTGCCCGGCGCCGTCCAGTCGCGTTCCACCCGGATGGTTTCAGCGTCGTCATCCACCAGCCCATAGCCCACCAGATGGGCATCCAGGGTAGTGCCCAGGGTGGCACAGGCGAGCTCGGTGACGGCGTCGGTGTCGTTCAGGTGGCTGAAACCTTCAGCCAGTTCGGCGAGCGCCCGCCGATAGCCTTCTTCGTCGTGCTTGGCCTGGCCCGCCAGGTGCTGGGGGGTGCGGTCCCGCAGAATCTTGACGTAGCCGGTATGGCGCCCGGCGTCATCGTGCAGCGGATGCATTTCGCCGCTGGCCCAGAAGCGGCTGCCGTCGCGCCGCAGATGCCAGCGTTCGTCCTCGGCGCGGCCATCCCGCAGGGCCAGTTGCATTTCCAGCGTCGCCCGGCCGATCTGGTTGTCTTCCGGGGTGAAGAAGCGCTCGGCCGGGGCGCCGCGGATCTCCTCCGCCGTCCAGCCCAGCAGGCGTTCGGCACCGCTGTTCCAGTCGCTGATTATTCCGCTGGGGTCGAGCACGACCATGGCGAAGTCGATGGCGCCGTCGAAGATCGCCAGGCGCCGCTGGGCGTCCTGGGCGGGCAACGCGGTGCACTGGTCGAGCGCGGCACGGAGGCGGCGGACTTCCGCCTGGAGTTCAGCGTAGGACAGATCGGATTCAGCCATGAGGTCGTTCGAACGCGTTAGCAGCAGAGGGAGGACGCCAACAGCGTCCAGCGAGAGCCTTAGAGTTAAAGAGTCCGAGGACGGCCAGGGATTCACTGACTCTTTTTTCGAGCGACTGGGAATTAAGTCGTCGCGCGGGCATCAGACAAGTGCTAGCGGAAAGCGACCAGCCGCCTATCCGAGTGTTGTGATCCAATTCGAGTAAATTCGGTCTAATTAGTCGTACTAATGAAGTAGCGTTGCCATGACCGATGTAGTTTCTTCCGCAGCCGTTACCACTGTGCTGGTCGTCGAAGACGATCCCGTACTGCGATCGCTGGCGACGGAGGTGTTCGAAATGGAAGGTTATGCCGTCCAGTCGTTCGACACCGCCGATGCCGCCTGGTGCTGGTTCGAAGCCGACCCGCTGCCACCTGATCTGCTGTTCACCGACGTGCGCATGCCCGGTCAGCTGGACGGGCTCGCCTTGGCCAAACAGGTCCGCCAACGGTTTCCGCAGTTGCCCATCCTGGTGTCCTCCGGGTACACGGGCCAGCAATATGCCGAACGTGAAGACCGGGCGCTGTTCCTGCCCAAGCCCTGGACCATCGACCAGTTGCTGAAGGCCTGCGGCCAGTTGGGCGTCTAATCTGCCGCCTGACGCGCTCGTGCGAGGCGTACCGCCGAATCCACCTCATCCAGCGTCCAGGGCTTCTGCAGGAAGATCACCTGGGGTGGCAACGCCGTGGTGATTTCGTAGCCATAGCCGGACGTGATCACCATCGGCAATTCGGGCCAGCGCTGCAACAGCATCTGCGCCAGTTCGCCGCCGCGCAATTGACCGGGCATCAGGTGATCGGTGATCACCAGGGCAGGAGCGTCCTGCTGCTGCAGTAGATGCACCAGGGCATCGTCGGCATTGTCGAAGCGCGTGCAGGCCCACTGCAGTCGTTCTTCGAGATGGCTGCCCAGCAGTTCGGCGAGCATCCCGTTGTCTTCGATGACGACGACGTAGGGCGGGGAGGAGGGCAGGGTCATCGGGACTTCCGGAACACGCGATGCGGCGGTTCCGGAAGTCTAGCAGAGCTGTTTCACCTTCCGCCCTGCATTCGTCTGACGATTTTTAGAACTCCAGGACGATCTTGCCGAAATGGCTGCCATCCTTCTGGAAGGCGAAGGCCTGGGCGATCTCCTCCAGCGGGTAGCTGCGATCGATGACCGGCTTGATTGCGGTGCTTTCCAGCGCGCGGATCATGTCCTGCTGGTGACGGCGGCTGCCGACGATCAGGCCTTGCAGTCGCTGGTGACGGCGCATCAGGTTGGCGGTGGGCACCTGCCCCTCGACGCCGGTCAACACGCCGATCAGCGCCAGGTGACCATGGATGCGCGCGGCCTGGATGGATTGCGCCAGGGTCGCCGGACCGCCGACTTCCACCACGATGTCGACGCCGCGTCCGCCGGTGATGGCCTGGACCTTGGCGCCCCACTCGGGTTCGCTGCGATAGTTGATCAGGTGATCGGCGCCCAGCGCATAGGCGCGCTGCAGCTTCTCGTCCGAGGAGGAGGTCGCGATCACCGTGGCGCCCATGGCCTTGGCGATCTGCAGGGCGAAGATGGAGACGCCGCCGGTACCCATCACCAGCACGCTGTCGCCGGCCTTGAGATTGCCGTCCACCACCAGGGCGCGCCAGGCGGTGAGACCGGCGGTGGTCAGGGTCGCCGCCTCGGCATGGCTGTAGCCCTTGGGCGCTCGGGTGAAGGCGGTGGCCGGTCGCACCACTACCTCGCAGGCGAAGCCGTCGACGCCATCGCCGGGGGTGGTGGAAAAGTCGTCGGTGGGCGGCTCGCCGTCCAGCCAGTGCGGAAAGAAGGTCGAGACCACGTGATCGCCCACGGCGAACTCGCTGACGTCGGCGCCCACCGCCTCGACGACACCGGCGCCATCGGACATGGGAATGCGACCGTCGGCAGCGGGCATCTTGCCCAGCACCACGCCCAGGTCATGGAAATTCAGTGAACTGGCCTTGATCCGCACACGGATCTCGCCGGCTCCGGGCTGACCGGGATCGGGCAGTTCGCAGTGTTCCAGCTGGTCCAGACCGCCGGGTTTGCGTAGGCGTATGGCGTGCATCAGGTGAGATCCTCCAGAGGCTGCAGGCCGGGGTCGACCTGCCTATCCAAAAGTGACCCCGGGTGGCGCCTGGGAATTCAATCCAGCGCAGGTACCCGAGGACCGACAGACCAGCACTCGCGAGTCAGCTGGTAGGTGGCCAGCGTTTCTTCACGTTCGCGAGTCGGGAAGAGCATACGGGTCTGCCCCTGGGGCACGAAGCCGTTCTTGCGCAGCACTCGACCCGAGGCCGGGTTTTCCAGCAGATGGCGGCCGTTGATGGCGGTCAGAGACCAGTGGTCGAAGCCAAAGGCGATCAGCGCGGCACAGGCTTCCGTGGCGAAACCCTGGCCCCAGTAGGGCACGCCGATCCAGTAGCCGAGGTTGGCGGTGCCCACGCCGTCGCGGCGCAGCGAGAGGGTGCCGCGCAGCGCTTTGCCCTCGCGCTCGATGATCGCGTAGTGCACCTGGCTGCCGTCGTTCCAGGCTGGCGCATGGGTGGCCAGCCAGCAGCGAGCGGTGTCTGCGGTGTAGGGGTGGGGGACGGTGCCGGTGGTGGCGGCGATGCGGGAGTCGCCGGCCAGGGTTACCAGGGCGGGGATATCGCCTTCGTGGTGGGGCCGCAGCACCAGGCGCGCGGTGGTCAGGTAGGGTTGCTGCATGCCAAGGCTCCCGCTACAGAGGTGAGGTCCGCGCGGCATACCGCACGGACCTTCGTTCAGGCCTGGCGCAGGCGTGCCGGGGACAGGCCTTCGGCCGGTTGCTCGGGCTGTTCACGGGCGCCGGCAGCGCCACGCGCGCGGATCAGTACGATCTTGAGTTGCTCGTTGATGCGCTCCTGGCGGTCCTGGAAGAAGTTGTGGAAGACCACGCAGACCAGCGCCACGGCGATGCCCAGGCCGGTGGCGAACAGGGCCGTACCGATGCCGCCGGAGATCTGCCCAGGGTCGGACACCCCAGCCGACGCCAGTGCCTTGAAGGTGTCGATGATACCCAGGATGGTGCCGAGCAGGCCCAGCAGCGGCGCGGCGGTGGTGATGGTCTCGATGATCCACAGGCTGCGCGCCAGGGGCGCTCGGGTGGCCAGGTACTGGGTATCGACCAGATCTTCCAGTGCCTGCTGATCGAGCCGGCCCCGCTGGGCAAGGATCGGCTCGATCATGGTCACCGGCAGACCGGGCCGTTCCGCCAGCGCGGCGGGCAGCCGACCGCTCTGCTGGACCTCGCGCTGGGTCAGGGCCACGGCCAGGCGTCCGGCCTGGCGGCGGGTGTAGGCGAAGAACAGCCCGCGTTCGATGGCGATGAACAGCGCCAGGGCGATGCAGCCGTAGAGAATGTAGAAGGTGGCGTCATGCAGGAGTTGAGTGTTCATGAGGGGCTCCGGGTTCAGAAATGGCCTTCCAGGGAGAGGGTGACGGTCCGCTCCATGGCGACGTTGTAGGTCGGACTGGTACCGGCATAGCCCTGGTAGGCGACGGCGTTGGTCTGCACGCTGTCGACGTCGTCCAGGTACCTCTTGTCGAACAGGTTGTCGACGTTCAGACGCAGGGTGGCGTCCTTCAGAAAGCGCTTGTCGGTGGGCAGGTAGATGCCGGCGCCCAGGTTGAACACCGTGGCGCCCGGTACGCTTTCGTCGTTGGTCTGGTCGCCATAGAGCTTGCTGCTGTACTTGCCGCCGAAGGTGCCGTAGTAGCGGCCATCGTCGTAACCGAGGTTGGCGGCCAGCATGGTGCGCGGCACGTTGGGGAACTGCTTGCCCTTGGTAGGCAGCTCGACGCGCTGGCCTTTGCTGTAGGCCGGCAGGTCGTCCTGCTGGATGGCGCGGGTGTAGGTGTAGGAGGTGTAGTAGTTGAAGTGGTGGGGCAGCAGGCCGCTCCAGGCCAGCTCCAGGCCGGCGTTGTCGACGTCGCCGCCATTGAAGCTGAGGCTGTCGCCGTTGATGTCCTTGCTTGAGACCTGGCGATCCTTGAACTTGAGGTAGAACAGACTGGCCGAGAAGGCCATGGTCTCGCGCTGCTGGCGCCAGCCCAGTTCCTGGTTCCAGCTGGTTTCCGGCCGCAGGTTGAGGGAATCCGGGCTGGCGTCGTACAGCACGTAGTTGGCCGGAACCCGCATGTTGCGGTTGACGTTGTAGAACAGCTGGTTCTGGGCGTCGAGCTGGTAGCTCAGGCCGGCGCTGGGCAGGAAGGCGTCGTAACTGCGCGAGCGCTCGAAGGGCAGGCTGCCAAGATCGCCATGGTTGTCGGCCTTGCGCTCCACCTTCTGGTAGGCGGTGCCGACGTTCAACGTCCAGTCAGGGCTCAGGGTCCAGGTGTCCTGCACCCAGAGTTTGTGCGCCGGGGTTTCGGTGTAACGGTCGCGACCCTGGATCCGGTTGCCGCGGGCGTCCACCACGCTGCGGGCATCCGGCCAGAAGTTGTCACCTGCCTTGCCCGCCGCGTCGATCGGGATATAGGGCTGGGTCTGCGATTGCCGGGCATATTCAAACCAGTAGCCGAATTGCAGGCTGTGGGCGTCATTCACGTCCCAGGTCAGCTTGGTGGTCACGCCCGGGCGCCAGGTCTGGGTGCGCGAGGGCCGGTAGTAGACACCGGAGTTGGGTGTGCCATCGGCGGCATAACCGGCGGCGCTGTTCAGGTTGCTCAGGTCATAGACGCCACTGCGGCTGGAATTGCGATTCAGCGCGCTGCTGAAGTAGCCATTGCCGCTGCCGTCGCCCCAGTAGAAATAGGGGTTGAGGCTGAGCGCCAGATTGTCCTGCAACTGCAGGTGGCCGTTGAAGATGGCGCTGAAGTTCTCGAAGGGGTTCTTGCTGAACTCGTAGTAGCGGGCGATCTTGCCGTTGCTGCCAAGTACCGGGTTGTCTGGCGCCGGCGTGTAGCTGCGGCCATTCTGCTGGAACTGGGCCTTGGTCAGCTTGGTGTAGCTGTCGTTGTCCTGCCGGTAGTACTTGAGGATCAGGTTGCCGGTATTGCCGTTGCCCTGGTCGAAGAAACTGTTGAATTCGACCCGGTCGGCACGCACCGCCCCCTTGCCGCGCCAGAGTTCGCCCTCGGTATGAGAGGCCGACAGCCAGTTGCTGAAGCCGTTGAATTCGCCGGTGTTGAGCCGGGCGAAGGTCTTGGTCAGGCCATTGTTGCCTACCGCTTGCTTGACGAAGACGTCGCTGTCCTTGGTTGGACGGACGGTGGTGAAACCTATGTTGCCGCCGCTGGAGCCGATGTGCGGGCCATCCAGTTCCGAGGCGCCCTGGGTGACGAAGATCTGGTCCAGGTTTTCCGGATCGCCCAGCAGGTTGGCGTAGACCTTGTAGCTGCCCGAGTCGTTGAGCGGCATGCCATCCACCGATACCCCGATCTCGCTGGCGTTGAGGCCGCGCATGGTGAAGTTGAAGCCGGAGATGCCGCTGGCGTCATTGCTGCTGACGTGCAGACCAGGGGTGTACTGGAGGCGGTCGATGGCGTTGGCCGTGGCGGTCTGCTTGTCCATCGCCTCGCGGGTCAGGGTGGAGCGCGACTTGGCGCTCTGTTCCGGGGCCAGGTAGCCGCCGCCCAGGGTGGTGTTGCCCTGGACACCGATGGTGCCCACGTCGCGTTCGGCGGTGCCGTCGGCCCAGGCCAGGCCGGGGCCTAGGCTCGCGGCCATGATGGCGAGACAGAGTCTACTGCGTTTCATCTCGAGTCCTCGAAGGGGTGCGGTTAACGGGGCGAATAGTCGAAGGTGGCGGTGATGCGCAGCTGGCTGCGCCCGGCGAAGGCCTCCGGTGGGAAGGGCTTGACCTGCTCGATGCGCGCCAGGCTGCTGGTGGCGGCGCGATTGAGCAGGATGCTGCTGGCGCGTTCTTCCAGGCCGCGGTCGAGGACCTTGCCGTTGCGGTCTATGAGCAGCCAGACCACCACCTTGCCGCTGGGGCGTTCCAGGGACGCCTGGCGGCCAGTGGGGTATTGCTTGTAGCGCTCCAGATCACCGCGTACGCCGTGCAGGTAGCCGCCCTCCAGGGCCTGGGTATCCACCCGCGGTTTGGGTGGCGGTGGAGCAGGCGGTGCAGGGTGCGGCGCAGCTTCCACGGCCTTGGGCGGTGTTGCGACGGGGGCCGTGACGGGCTGTGGCTTGGCCACGGGTTTGGGGTGGTGCTCCACCCGCGGCTTGGGCTTGGGCTTGGGCTTCGGTTTCGGCTGGGGCGTGGGCTCCACGCGCGGCTTGGGCGGTGGCGGCGGGGCGACCGATTGCTCCGTCACGACTGGCGGCACGTCCGGCATGGGCTCGGATTCGGGCTCCAGTACCGGCGGTGGCGGCGTCTCCACCTCCGGCACCGGCGGCGTCGCTTCGGTTTCGGGCTCGGGTTCGGCCAGGGCGAGCTGCACCGGCGGCTCGTCGTAGCTGGGCTGGATCTTCAGCGGCACCCGCTGCAGGGTGCAGGCGATGAGCACGGCTGCCAGCGCCGCCGGCAACCAGCCGAGGACATGGCGGGAGCGATAAAGGGCGTACATGGTCAGGGCTTGCGGGTGGCGATGGAGATGGCGTTGAAGCCACCCTGGCGCAGGCTGTCCATCACCTCCACCAATCGCGCGATGGCAACCTCCTTGTCGCCGTTGATGATGATGGTGGTCTGGCTGTCGGGCTTGGCCTGCGCCTTGAGCCGCTCGGGCAATTCGGCCAGGGTCAGGGGCTCGCCATCGAGCTGGAGGTCGCCACTGGCGGTCAGGGTGACGATGGCCTTGTTCTGCGGCTTGAGTTGCACCGCGCTACTGGCGCCCGGCAGTTGGGTCTTGATGCCCAGGGCGGGAATCACGTTGAGGCTGATGAGTACGAAAAACACCAGCAGGAACATCATCACGTCGATCATCGGGATGAGTTCGATATGGGCTTTGCGCTTCTTGGGTTCGTCCCAGGCTTTCATGGTGAGGCCTACGATTTATCGGAAGCCCGAGACCCTAACAACCGTCCTTGACGCTTCGGCGACTGTTTTCTTGCGCTGTGATTACATTTTGATATCACTCTCTAGGCGCCAAGTGACTGTCATAAAGGCTGGGCATGCTGCCCCGCTTCGTTGGAGCAGATCGCTCTGACCTGAAGTGCTTGTCCGGAGCTCATCCATGCGTTCGCGTTTTCCAGCGTCTTTGGCCTTGGTGCTGCTGCTAGCCGGTTGTGCCAGTCCGTCGCCCCAACCGGTCACGGTCAACCTGGCCCTGATCAACGACTTCCACGGCTACCTGGAGCCCAATCCGGCGCTGTTCGACCAGGGACGCAAGGGGCAGCTCGTGGGCGGTATCGCCAATGTCGGCGGGCTCATCGATCACCTGCGCCAGGAGGATCCCCAGACCCTGGTGATCGGCAGTGGCGATCTGATCGGCGCGAGCCCTGCGGTCTCGGCGCTGTGGGCCGACGAGCCTACCCTGCAGGCCATGAACCTGCTTGGCCTGCAACTCTCGGCGGTGGGCAATCACGAACTGGACAATGGCCAGGCCGAGCTGCTGCGCCAGGTCCGGGGCGGCTGCGATTCCAGTCGTCCAGCCAAGGCCTGCCAGTTCGAGTCGCTCTGGCAGGGCACACGCTTTCCCTATCTGGCGGCCAACCTGCTGGACGCGCGCACCAACCAGCCGCTCTTCCCGGCCTATCGCATCCTCCAGGCCCACGGGCAGAGGATCGCCTTCGTCGGTGCCGTGCTCAAGGAGCTGGACCAGGTGGTCTCGCCGAAGGGGCTGGCCGGCCTCAAGGTGACGGACGAGGCGGATAGCATCAATGCGGTGATCCCCGAGCTGAAGGCTCGAAAGGTGGACGCCATCGTCGCCATCATTCACCAGGGCGGTACCAGCCCGGCGGGAGGTCGTGATTGTCAGGACCTCCAGGGACCGATCGTCGAGGTGGTGAAGCGCCTGGACCCTGCCATCGACCTGGTCGCCAGCGCCCACAGTCACAAGGCCTATACCTGCCATGTGGGGCGGATGCCGGTCTTTCAGGGCGGTTCCTACGGCCAACTGGTCAGCCATGTGAGCTTGCAGATCGATCCGCGCCAGCACCAGGTCACCCGGGTGCGGATGGAAAACCTGCCGGTGATTCCCGGGCAATATCCGCCGAACCCGCAACTCGCGGCCTGGGTGGCCCAGGTCGCGGCCCGTAGCAAGACGGTACTGGAGCGTCCGGTCGCGCGCCTGGGCGTGCCACGCCTGGAGCCGCGGTACGACGCGGCCGGTGAGAGCGCCCTGGGCGATCTGATCGCCGATGCCCAGCTGGCGGCGGTACGCGATCAGGGCGCCCAGATCGCCCTGATGAACAGTGGTGGCATTCGCAACGAACTGGCCCTGGCGCCTGGTCAGTCGCGCTTGACCTATGCCCAGCTCGCCAGTTGTCAGCCGTTCGCCAACACCCTGACCCTGGTCGACCTGACCGGCGCCCAGCTGCGCGAACTCCTGGAGCAGCAGTGGCGTCGCGACCCCGACGCCAGGCCTCTGCAGGTGTCCGCAGGCTTCGCCTACGTTTGGGATGCTCGCCGCCCGGTAGGGCAACGCGTGGTGCCGGGCAGTATTCGGCTGAGTGGCGTGGCGCTGGACGACCGCCACCGTTACCGGGTGGTGGCAAACAACTTCCTCGCCGACGGCGGTGATGGCGCGGCGCTGCTCAAGGAGGGCAGGAATCGGCTGGAGACGGGTATCACCGACCTGGAAGCCCTGGAGCGCTATCTGGTGCAGCAGGATCGGCAGGGGACGCCGGCGGGGCAGGCCGAACCGGCCGGTCGCATTCGCCGCCAGGACGGCTGAGGCGCGTGGTCGCGGAGCCTCGGGCCCCGCGACCTCTGGCCTTACTTGATGGCCTTCTGCAGTTGCTGCAGCTGCTCGGTGCGGGTGTTCAGGCGGGTTTCGCCGCGCTGGGCGTCGACCTTCTTCAGTTCGGCCTCGGCCATGCGCAGCTTGATGGTCTGCATGGCGGTCTGGATGCGTTGCTGGGTCAGGTAGGCCAGCTGGTCGACGGTACGTTCGTTCTCACCGTCCTTGTAGGCCTTGTCGGTCTTGGCCAGCCAGGTGCCGGCGTCCTTGGTTTCCAGAGCCGCCAGCTGGGTGGCCTGCGGCTGGGATTCCAGGGCGGCGTAGTCGTTGCGCGCCTTTTCCAGGTTGGGGTTGGGCGGGGTGGCGCAGGCGGCCAGGGTAAGGGTCAGCGCCGACAGTACCGGTAGCAGAAAACGTTTACGCATGGGTTTCGTCCTTCAAGAGAGCGGGGCAGCCTTACTGCTGCACCTTTTTCTGGAGATTCTGTTGCAGCTGGAGGTTGATCTGACCTTCCTCACGAATCTGCTGGATGCTGTTTTGCGCATCCTGGAGTGCCGCACCGGCCTTGGCGGCCTGGGTCTTGCGGGTCGCCAGGCGGGCGTCCCACTCGGCTTGTTCGGCCAGACGCTTGGCGTCGTCGTATTTCTCGTTGGACAGTGCCGCCTGGGCCTGGGTCCACTTGTCCTGGGCGGACTTGGTCTCGACCGGGGCGAACTGGTTGCCGCCGCTGCTCACGGCTTCGTCGACGGCGGACTGGGTCACGGCCATCTGCTCGGTCGGCGGATTGCCGGCGCAGCCTGCGAGCAGCAGACCGCCACCCAGGACCAGGCTGGCGAGCAGCGCACGGGGCGCGGAGAACGGGGAGGCGCGAGAGGGACCGGTTTTCATCCGTACATTCCTGGCAGGTCGCCCGGAATGGGCGACAGTGCCTGTGAGACGGCGAAAACGCGGCGAGGTTCGCTGCAACCGCTGCGCTAAAGGGCAGGGTGTCCTGGCCGATATACGTTGTCAGACAACAACAGGGCCAGCGGCCACGGAGATTTCCATGCTGTTACGCAACTGCAACATCGCGCCCCGCGCGGCCTTGGGCTTCGGCCTGATCGCCCTAATGGTGGCCTTTCTTGGCTTGTTTTCCCTGGCGCAGATGGCCGGCATCCGCGAACGTCAGGTGCTGGTGGAGCGCGACTGGGTGCCGAGCATCCGTGCGGTGGATGCCATCCGCGAAAACATGCTGCGGGTGCGTACCATCTCCCTGCGCCTGGCGCTGGACCCGGATCCGCGCAATATCGACACCTATGTCGGCCAGTACGAGGCGCGCAACAAGGTGCTCATGGAGGGCATCAAGGCCTATGAGGCCTTCGTCGACACCCCCGAGGAGCACCAGCGCTGGGACCTGTTCAAGCGTGACTTCGCCACCTATCAGCAGGGCATGACCTCTTCCTTCGCCCTGGCGCGCCAGGGTGACACGGCTGCGCTCAACAAGCTGACCCTGGTGGACATGAAGCCGGTGGTCGACGGCACCGGCAAGCAGCTCGGCGAGCTGGGCGACTTCTATGCCGAAGGTATCGAGCGGGATGGAAAGGTCTCCGCGGACCGCTACGAGGCGTCGCGGCTGATTGTCATCGCGGTGATCGCCCTGGCCGCCCTGGCCACGGTGCTCATGGCTTGGCTCCTGACCCGCAGCATCGTCGGACCGTTGCGTGAAGCGCTACTGGCCGCCCGCCGGGTCGCCCAAGGTGACCTGACCCAGACCCTGGCGGTGCAGGGGCGCGACGAGGTGAGCGAGTTGCAGCGCGCCTTGCAGCAGATGCAGGGGCAGCTGCGCGAGACCCTCTCGCGCATCGCTGGATCCTCCACCCAACTGGCCACCGCCGCCGAAGAACTCAATGCGGTCACCGAGGCCGCCGGACAGGGCTTGCAGCGCCAGAACGACGAGATTGAACAGGCTGCCACCGCCGTCACCGAGATGAGCACCGCGGTGGACGAGGTGGCGCGCAACGCCGTCTCCACCTCAGAGGCCTCGCGTGCCTCCAGCCAGGCGGCGCAGCAGGGCCAGACCCGTGTCGCCGAGACCCTGGGCGCCATCGAGGCGTTGTCCGACGAGGTGGCGGCCACCGGGACGGTGGTCCAGCGCCTGGCCGAGCAGTCCCAGGACATCGGCAAGGTGCTCGACGTCATTCGCGCCATCGCCGAGCAGACCAACCTGCTGGCGCTCAATGCCGCCATCGAGGCGGCGCGGGCGGGCGAGGCCGGGCGTGGTTTCGCCGTGGTGGCCGACGAGGTGCGTGCTCTGGCCAGCCGCACCCAGCAGTCCACCCACGAGATCGAGCAGATGGTCTCGGGCATGCGCAGCGGTGCCAGCCAGGCCCTGGGCTCCATGCACAGCAGCAGTGAACGCGCCCAGGCCACGCGCGCCCTGGCAGAAACCGCCGGGGTGGCGCTGGAAGAGATCAATACCCGCATTGGCGAGATGTACGAGCGCAACCTGGTGATTGCCAGCGCGGCCGAGGAGCAGGCCCAGGTGGCCCGCGAGGTGGATCGCAACCTGGTCAACATTCGCGATCTTTCCACCCAGTCCGCCGACGGTGCCCACCAGACCAGTGCCGCCAGCCAGGAATTGTCACGGCTGGCCGTGGATCTGCAGGGGCTGGTGAACCGCTTCCAGGTCTGAGCCCTAGACGCGCACCGCCTGGTACAGCGCCCGGATCAGATCCGACTGGGTGATGATGCCCACCAGGCGGCGCGAGCCGTCGATGATGGGGATGTGGCGGTGGCCATTCTCGGAAAACACCGGCACCAGGTCGATCAGCAGGCGATCGGCGCTGGCCACCCGCACGGTGCGGGTCATGATGTGGCCGACGGTATGGTCGTCCTGGCGTGCCTTCGGCCGGACCAGGGTGCGCAGGCGCCAGCCGAGGCCTTCATGAACGTCCAGGTCGATCTGCCGCATGAAGTCGGCCACGGTGACGATACCCAGCAGGTAGCCCTGGCGATCGATCACGGGCAGCGCCTTGATGCGGCGGGCGCGCATCAGTGCCCAGGCTTCCTGCAGCGGCATCTCGGCGCGGGCCGTCACCGGCTCCTGGCTCATGACGTCGGCGCAGCGCAACTCGCCCATCTTGCGCTGGTAGGCCAGGGCTTCCACCTGTTCGAGCAGTTCGGCCAGGTCGTCGCGGCTGATGTCCAGCACCTGGTTGTAGCGCGCCAGCACGGCATCCAGGTCGGCCCGCTGCAGAAGGGTCTCGCCGCCTGGTTCGGCGGGGCGCGGCACATGGGGCCAGGGGCGGCGGGTCAGGTTGTTGTAGATCAAGCCGGCGGCGACCAGCAGCAGTGAATCCACCGCCACCGGACTCCAGGCATAGCTGAAATCCTGGGCGCCGATGAGCACCATCAGCAGTGCCGAGGCGCCGCCCGGGGGGTGCAGGCAGCGCAGGGTGAACATGGCGGCGATGGCCAGGGCGACCGCTGCGGCGGCGGCCAGGTTGGCTTCGGGAATCCATAGCGAGCAGGCGATGCCGATCAGCGCCGACAGGGTGTTGCCGCCCACCACCGACCAGGGTTGCGCCAGGGGGCTGGACGGCAGGGCGAACACCAGCACCGCACTGGCGCCCAGCGGGGCCACCAGCGCCAGCGCCAGGGCACCGTGCTGATGCACCGGCTGGCCCTCCAGCCACCAGGCCGCCAGCAGGGCGGCGAGCAGGATGCCGATCCCGGCACCCAGGCTGGCACGCAGCCGCTCGCGGGCGTCGATGGGCAAGGGGGCCGGCCAGAAGGCACGCAGGCCCTGGCCGAGGCGGGTAAGGGGGCTGGAGGAGGGGGGCGTGACGGGTTCCTGGGACATGCGAAAGGCAGCTGCTGGGCAGAACGGAGGAGTGATGGTCCTCCGTGCGCAAGTCACTGGCAAGACCGGAGCAGATCGGGCGTGGCCCTGCGAGTGAGTGGGCGGGCTGGCATTTTCTGCTGCGACGGGCCGGGAGGCCGTAGTAACATCGAGGGCTGGGTGTCGCCGCAATAGCGCGGTAGGACAGGTTGAACAGAGCGCAGGTCGGGCCGCCGCGCGGAGTGCTGCTGCCCATGCCAACCCCGGTTTCCCCTGCCAAGGCCCTGGCCTATCTCAATCGCTTCGTCGCCGCCGAAGCGGCCAGTGGCGTGGTGCTGATGATCGCCGCGGCCATCGCCATCATCGTCGCCAACTCACCGCTGGCCGAAGGCTACTTCGCCAGCCTGCACTGGTACATCGGTGGTCTGTCGCTCGGTCACTGGATCAACGACGGCCTGATGGCCATCTTCTTTCTGCTGGTCGGCCTGGAGATCAAGCGCGAGATGGCGGTCGGCCAACTCTCCAGTTGGGGTGATCGCGCCCTGCCGGGCCTCGCGGCCCTGGGCGGCATGCTGGTGCCGGCGCTGCTCTATGTCCTGGTCAATCGCCACGATCCCCAGACCCTGTCGGGCTGGGCGATTCCCGCCGCTACCGACATCGCTTTCGCCCTCGGCGTGCTGTCGCTGCTGGGTTCGCGGGTCCCGGTATCGCTCAAGGTCTTCCTTTCGGCCCTGGCGATCCTCGACGACCTCGGCGCCGTGCTGATCATCGCCCTGTTCTATACCAGCGATCTCTCCACCAACATGCTGCTGGCCGCGGCTGGGCTGGTGGCGGTGCTGTTCGTGCTCAACCGCCTCAAGGTCACCGCCTTGCTGCCCTATCTGCTGGTCGGGGCGCTGCTGTGGTTCTGCATGCTGCGCTCGGGCATCCATGCGACCCTGGCCGGGGTGATCCTGGCGCTGTTCATTCCCTTGGGCGATACCGAGGCAGACGACGCCTCGCCGCTGCTCAAGCTGGAGTCCGCGCTGCACCCCTGGGTGGCCTTCCTCATCGTGCCCGTGTTCGGTTTCGCCAATGCCGGGGTTTCCCTGGCCGGCATGTCGCCTGGCAATCTGCTAGACCCGGTTCCACTGGGTGTCGCCCTGGGGCTGTTCCTCGGCAAGCAGGTCGGCATTTCGCTGATGGCGGTGCTGGCCATCCGCAGTGGCCTGGCGCGCCTGCCGGAGGGCGCCAACTGGATGCAGCTCTATGGCGTTGCCCTGCTTTGCGGGATTGGCTTTACCATGAGCCTGTTCATTGGCGCCCTGGCCTTTCCCGGCGCGCCCTTCCTGGTCGACGAGGTCAAGATCGGTGTGCTGCTGGGTTCGCTGCTGTCAGCCCTGGCCGGCGTCGCCGTGCTGCTCCTGGCTGCCCGTCGTCGTTAACAAGGACCTGTCATGCCCCTTGCGCTGTTTGCGGTGATGTTCGGAGGCGCCATAGGCAGCGCCTGCCGCTGGTGGATCGGCCTGCGCCTCAATGCGCTGTTCGCCCATATCCCTCTGGGCACCTTGCTGGTGAACCTGGTCGGCGGCTTCGTCATCGGTCTGGCGCTGGGGCTGTTCGCCCGCTATCCGGGGCTGGACGCGCACTGGAAACTGCTCCTGGTGACCGGCTTCTGCGGCGGTTTCACCACCTTCTCGACCTTTTCCGCCGAGGTGGTGACGTTGCTGCAGAGCGGTCGCCTGGGCTGGGCGGCACTGACCATCACCATCCATGTGCTGGGGTCGTTGCTGCTGACCCTGGCCGGTTTCGCCCTGGCCGGCCGACTCGGCTGAGTCGACCGGCCGCCAGCGTCAGGCCGGTGCCACGGGGGCGGTCGGAACCTTGCGCCGCGGCTTGAACTTGAGCGCGGGCGCCTCGATCAGGTGCCACGACAGTATCGCGATGCCCAGGGTGAGCACATAGCTCACCACCAGGAAGCCACCCAGCGAGAAGCGGTCGGGAAACCAGTGCATGAGCAGCTGCTGGACCGGGAAGTTGAACAGGTAGAGGCCGTAGGAATAGTCGCCGAAGCGGCCAAAGCCATGCAGCACCGGCACCTGCACCTGGGCCAGGTAGATGATCACGTAGGACAGCGACACCAGGTGGATCACCGGCGCGATCTTCCAGACGATCGCCGATAGCGACAGCAGGCACAGCGCCAGGGCCAGATCCAGCCGCCAGGGGATGCGCGGCCCCGCCAGCTGCAGCAGGGCGCCGGCAAAAAAGAACATGCCCAGGCTGAACACCTTGTGCAGCACGAAGCTGGCGACGCCCATCTGCGGCAGCAGCAGGAAGTTGCCCAGCACCAGCACCACCAGGGTGGCCATGACCACCGAGCGGGTCAGCAGCCCCAGCACCCCGATGATCAGTAGCGACAGGTACATGAACACCTCGTAGGGCAGGGTCCAGTAGCTGCCGTTCACCGTGTCGGGATAGGGATTGCCGGTAAAGACGCCGGGCAGTTCGAAGCGCGTCATCAGGAAGATGTTCTTGAAGAAGCCCAGGGTCTGACGGTCGCTGAAATAGGCGCCGGTCTCGCGACTGGTGGCGAGCCAGCCCACCACCAGCACGGAGAAGAGTACCGAAACGATCAGGGCCGGAAAGATCCGCAGGGCGCGCTTGGCGAGAAAGTCCAGCGGATTGCGACTGCGCTGGAAGGACGCCGTGATCAAAAAGCCGCTGATCACGAAGAACACATAGACGGCGATGTTGGCCGCGTCGGTGAAGCCGGTGAAGTTGAGGATGGGTTCGGCGCCGATGTGCCCCGAGAGCCAGAAGCCGTGGCCGATCACCACGGTGGAGGCCGCGGCGAATCTCAGGAAATCGAAGTTGTTGCGTCCATGGGGGACGTGAGCGGTGGTCATGTCTGCTCCTCGCAGCCGTGGCCCATGCCGCGGCCACCACCCTGGACGAACGCCAGGCAGGCGGTGACGCGGACGGCATTGGCAGGAACGCCCGTCAGCGAGACGGACGCAGGCAAAGGCCGCTGCCGGATCTACCGGCAACGAAGGGGCGGCAGCCAGCGCGATCCACAGGATCGTCCGGCCGGCCAGCGAGGGCAGGAGCTATGGGGGGCTGAGCGGGGCGAAAGCGGGCGTCATGCGCCAGGACTCCGGAAAAGCACTACCGCGGGGACGAGCAGGGACGGGTGACGCGCGCAGGCGAAAGGGGACTGGGGCCTCCCGGCCGCCCCTTTCCCTGCGCACGTCACGCGCATCAGGCGCTGGCCTGCAGCGGCTGGTCTTGCAGGTCTTCCTGCGGATGTTCCTGGGCGAAATAGAGCGCGGCGCTCTGGCGGGCGTGGTCGCCGAATTCCTGGGGATGACGCATGACGATACGCTCGAAGGCACCAGGCTCCAGGCCGTCTTCATAGAAGCCGTTATGGCACTGCAGGATGCCCGAGGCGCAGACGCTGCGCTCGACGGCGGCGATCAGGCCACCAGCGCGGAGGCTCTTGACGATGTTGTGCGGCAGGCGGTGACGGCGACGCAGGTTGGCGGCGGTCTCGCTCAAGGTATCGAGGATCTCGGTCTCGGCAGGCGTCAGCTTGCGCACATCCAGCTTGGACTTCTGCACCAGATAGCGACGGGAGAGCAGGCGGGCCTGGTCGTTGAGTGCCTTGAGCACCACGCCGCTGAGTTCACCACGGGTGAACAGGCCGGTTTCCAGAGCGATCAGGTAGGACCAATCGTTGATGAGCGGGATCTTGCTGATGTCACGTTCCATGTGAATGCCTGCGTCCATATAAGTTGGCTAATTGAGGATGAGACGCCTCAATGGTTCCAGTTCGCCAGTATAAGGTGACGAATGGCATGAAAATTGACGCTCCTGACAAGAATTGTCGGTTTTTTGTCGAAGTGGGTCACGAGTTGGAGATGCAACCTCAACGCTGCGCTTGGGGTCCCTAACTAGAGCCTGGCGTGAGTCGGGTTAACCCTTCGCAACGTCAGGTGATGTGATGAGTGACCCCGCACAGCGTTCGACTCCCCCGGATCTCCATTGCGACGTCGCCGTGATCGGTGCCGGAACTGCTGGCCTCGCTGCCGAACGCGCCGCCCGGCGCCAGGGTGCCCGCACCCTGCTGATCGACGACCACTGGGCCGGCACCACCTGTGCCTCGGTGGGTTGCATGCCGTCCAAACTGCTCATCATCGCGGGGGAGGCCCATCATGCCGTCCAGCGCGCCGCGACCTTTGGCATCGAGGTAGGCGAGGTCCACGTCGATGGCGCCGCCGTCATGGCGCGGGTGCGCCGCGAACGCGATCACTTTGTTGCGGCGACCAAGCAGGGTTTCGAGAAATTACCCGAGGGTGTGGCTCAGTGCGCCACCGCCCGCTTCATCGCGCCAGATCGACTGCAACTGAGTAATGGTAAAACTATTCAGGCCAAAAGTATCATCATCGCCACGGGCTCCTATCCGCTGGTGCCCGCGCCCTTCGACGCCTTGGGCGACCGCGCCCTGACCAACGAAACGATCTTCGAGCTGCCCGACCTGCCACGTTCGCTGGCGGTGATAGGCACCGGTCCTGTAGGCCTGGAACTGGCCCAGGCCATGGCTCGCCTGGGGGTGGTCGTCACCCTGTTCGGTCAGGACGATGGCCTGGGTGCGCTCCAGGACACCGAGGTCAAGGCCGAGCTGCGCAGGATCCTGGAGCAGGATCTGACCCTGTACCTGAATGTCGAGGTGGATGCCCGGCGTGAAGGCGAGGGCGTCCGGCTGTCCTGGTCCGGTGACACGAGCGGCGAGGGCGATTTCGATTACGTGCTGGTGGCGGCCGGGCGACCGCCGCGGCTGAAGGGCCTGGGCCTGGAAACTACCGGCATCGAGCTGGACGACCATGGCACTCCGGTCTACGACCCCCAGACCCTGCAATGCGGCTCCTCGTCGATCTTCATCGCCGGCGATGCCGACCACGACCGCCCCATCCTCCATGAGGCGTCCGACGAGGGCGCCATCGCCGGCCACAACGCCGCCTGTTATCCCGAGATTCGACCCACGCCGCGCTCGCCGCTGTTTTCGCTGATCTTTACCGATCCGCCGGTGGCCGTGCTGGGTAGCCCACCAGACGCGGGCAGTCTGATCGGCACCTCTTCCTATCAGGATCAGGGCCGTGCCCGGGCCGAGGCCCGCAACCAGGGCGTCGCTCGTTTCTATGCCGAGCCAGGTACGGGCAAGCTCACTGGCGCGGCCATGGTCGGGCCGGGCATGGACCATATCGGCCACCTGCTGGTACTGGCGCTGATCCATGGCGAGACCGCCAGTTCGCTGCTCGACATGCCCTTCTACCACCCCACCCTCGAAGAAGGTCTGAAGTCCGGTCTGCGCGAGATCTGCCAGGGGGCCCACAGCAACCTGCGCGGCGACCGTGACCAGGGCTCGCCTTCTGGCGCCTGACATCCCAGGAGATCCCATGATCAAGCTGCATCACCTCGATTATTCCCGTTCGCACCGCGTGCTCTGGCTGCTCGAAGAACTGGGCCTGCCCTATGAGCTGGTCCGCTATCCGCGTACCGAGACTTTCCAGGCACCTGAGGCACTCAAGCGCGTTCACCCGCTGGGCAAGTCGCCGGTGCTGGAAGATGGCGAGCTGCAACTGTCCGAGTCCTCGGCGATCCTGCGTTATCTCAATCAGCGCTATGGCCAGGGGCGTTTCGCGCCGGAGCCAGGCACCGCCACCTGGGCCCATCACGAGGAATGGCTGGACTTCGTCGAAGCCTCGGCCTGGCCGCCGGTGCTGATCCTGATCTTTGGCAAACGGGGCGATGTCGGTGTGCTCGAATCTCGTGGCAAGCCGGAGCTGGACAGGGTGCTTGGCTATTTGAGCGACCACCTGCGCGGCAAGACCTATATCGTCGACGACCGCCTGACCCTGGCCGACATCCAGCTCTCCTACTTGGGCGCCATGGTCGCCATGGCCGGGGTACTGGACGACTATCCGGTGTTCAAGGCCTATTTCGAGGGCCTGCGCCAGCTGCCGGGCTGCCAACGCGCCGAAGCCAAGGGCGGCAAGATGCTGCCGGACAAGCCGTAGTTCGAGTGCAGGGTTCTGTTGGGCTTCGACGATAGAGCCGTCTCAGCCCAACCTACGGAGTGCACGGTCGTAGGTTGGCGCTGAGCGCAGCGAAGCCCAACAAGGGCTCACCTGATGCCAGGAGTGGCAAAGGCTGCGCCGTTTTCCACGCTACGGCCCTCTCTTGCACCTGCCGTCCTAAGCGGGAAAGAGAGCCATACGGTGCAGCGGGGACATTCAGCGTGAAGAGCCGACCTCGTAGTGTGGATAACGGCGCAGCCTTATCCACGCGACCCAGACCTCCAACGCTACCCAACAAAAAAGCCCCAGGCCTTTCGTGTCAGGCAACGCGATCAGCCCAACAAAGTCTCACCTGATGCCAGGAGTGGCAAAGGCTGCGCCGTTTTCCACGCTACGGCCCTCTCTTGCACCTGCCGTTCTAAGCGGGAAGGAGAGCCATACGGTGCGGCGGAGACATTCAGCGTGAAGAGCCGACCTCGTAGTGTGGATAACGGCGCAGCCTTATCCACGCGACCTGGACTTCCCAACGCCGCCCAACAAAAAGCCCCGCCGGGATTACCGGCGGGGCTTTCGCTATCTCAACCAGCCATCAGGCCTTGAAGCGTCTCACCAGTCCATCCAGCTCACCCGACAGCTGCGACAGGCGCGAGGAGTCGCGGGTGGTGGACTGGGCCAGGCCTTCCACCTGCTGGGCGTCGTCCTGGATCTGGGCGATGTGGCGGTTGATGTCCTCGGCCACCTGATGCTGCTCCTCGGCCGCCGCGGCGATCTGCAGGGCCTGGTCGCGGATCTCGTCCACCGACTGGCGGATGCCCTCGAAGCTGCCACGTGCCTCGCTGATGGACGTCACGCTGGTCTGCGACAGCTCCAGGCTGGTCTCGATCTGCCGGGTGACCTCCTGGGTCTTGCGCGCCAGGTTGCCGAGCAGGCCGTCGATCTCGCCGGTGGAATCGGCGGTGCGCTTGGCCAGGGCCCGGACCTCGTCGGCCACCACGGCGAAGCCGCGGCCTTGCTCACCGGCGCGGGCCGCTTCGATGGCGGCGTTGAGCGCCAGCAGGTTGGTCTGCTCGGCGATACCGCGGATGGTGTCAAGGATGGTGTTGATGTTGTGGCTGTCCTGCTCCAGCACCGCCATGGCCTGAGCCGACTGGGTGAGGCTACCGCTGAGCTGGTTGACGTTGCTGGTAGCTTTTTCGATCTGGCCGTAGCCCTCTTGCACCCTGTGGTGGCCGGCATCGGCGGAGGCCGCGGCGTGGCTGCAGGAGCGCGCCACTTCGTTGGAAGTAGCCACCATCTCGTTGAAGGCGGTGGAGACCATCTCCACGGCTTCGCGCTGGCGGCCAGCCACTTCGTTCATGCTGGCGGCAGCCTGGGTGGTCGCCTGCGAGGCCTGCTGCAGGTCATTGGAAGCCTGGCCAATGCGCTGCACCAGCTGGCGGATGCTGGCGAGGAACTGGTTGAACCAGCCGGCCAGGGTGGCGGTTTCATCTTTACCCTGGACGTTCAGGCTCTTGGTCAGATCGCCTTCGCCTTGAGCGATGGATTCGAGGCCCGCGGAGACGCCGCGGATCGGCCGCACGATCATGCCGGCGAAGGCCGCACCGAGTACGGCGAACAGGAGCGCCAGCACGGCGGTGATGCCGGCGATCTGCCAGGTCAGGGTGGTGGCCTTGCCCATCACCTCGTTGCGCTCGATCAGGCCGATGAATTTCCAGCCCAGCTCCTTGGCGGGGTAGACGTTGACCATGTAGTCGGTGCCATTGAGATTGACCTCGCCCAGCCCGTTCTGGATGCCGCTGAGCGTCTGGTAGGCGTCGCCCAGCTCCTTGAGCTGCTTGAAGTTGTGCTTGGGATCGCGAGGGTCGACCAGTACGTTGCCGTTGTCTTCCACCAGCATCAGGTAGCCGCTCTGGCCGAGGGTGATGCTCTTGACCAGGTCGGTGAGCTGCTTCAGCGAGATGTCCAGGCCGACCACGCCACGCACCTTGCCGGTGGCGTCTTCCATGGTCCGGACGATGCCCATCAGGGCGACATCGTCCTGCGCCCAGTAGTAGGCCGGGGTACGGACCACCTTGCCCGGATTGGCCATGGCGGTCTGGTACCAGGGGCGCACGCGGGGATCGTAGTTGGCCAGCTTGGCGTCGTCCGGCCAGCTGATGTAGCCGCCATCGGCCAGGCCAACCGACAGGTAGGCGGTGGTGGGGTGGGTCTTGGCGAAGCGGGTGAAATAGCTCAGCGCCTGCTGGCCGGTTTCGGTCTGCGGCTGCTGGGCGGCATCGGCGCCCTGGTAATTCTTCAGGCCATCCAGAGCCAGGATGCTCGGCTCCTTGGCCAGGTAGTCGACGTTCTGCTGGATGCCGGCAAAGAACTGCTGGATGTTGCGATCGATCTGACGGATTTCGCGCCCGCTGCCGTCGAGGAAATCCCCGGTAGCCTGGCTGCTAACGTTCATGATGACCACGCCTGCCACCAGGATCACCGGAAGGCAGGCGGTTACCGCGAAAAGCGACGTGAGTTTTTGTTTGATGTTCATCGAATGCCCCGGTCGCGCGCTGCGCGAAGAGTGACGGCAACATGCCTTCACTCTGCATCGGCCCGGATAAGTCCGACTTGATACGGAATGAAAAATTATTCCATTTGGTCCGCAGCAGGCCGGAAAATCGCCGATCAGTCAGCTAACGACCCGCTATAACTCTTTCTTCAAATGGCGTTCGATTTCTTCCAATGACTTGCCACGGGTTTCCGGTAGGCAGAAATAGACGAACAAAAGCGACCCCAGGTTGATCGCGGCGAAGCCATAGAAGGTGTAGTTGCCGATCCACTCCAGCGCGACCGGAAAACTGAAGGCTACGGTGGCGTTGCACAGCCACTGCACGGCCACCGCCACCCCGGTCAGCAGGCCACGGACCTGATTGGGAAACAGCTCGGACATCAGCAGCCAGTACACCGGGGCGATGCACATCTGCATGAACAGCAGGAACACCAGGATGCAGGCCAGCGCCAGGTAGCTCTGGGTGAGGTTCTGCGGCAGCCATAGCAACACGCTGCCCAGCGCCAGTTGCGCCAGCACCACGATCACCAGTCCGGTCAGCAGCAGGGTGCGGCGGCCGGCGCGGCCGATGGCCCAGATGCCCAGCAGGGTGGCGATCACCGAGACCACGCCGTTGCCGATGGTGGCGGTGAGGGCCGCGCTGGTGCCCATGCCGGTGCTCTTGAGGATGATCGGGGTGTAGTACATGAAGGCGTTGACCCCGGTGAACTGGGCGACGAAGCCCAGGCCGATGCCCAGCAGCAGCAACTTGACCACCCAGCCCTGACTCAGCAGCTCGCGCAGGGGTGGTCGATGTTTGGCCTGCTCCTCGCTCTCGCGCATCTCCTCGACCTCCCGCTTCACCTCCTCGGGGGTGTCGCGCAGGCGTTCCAGCACCGCTTCGGCTTCTTGGAGTCGCCCCTTGGCCGCCAGCCAGCGCGGGGAGGTGGGCAGCAGGAAGGTGCCGGCGAACAGCAGGATACCCGGCACCATGGCGATGGCCAGCATGTAGCGCCAGATACCGTTGTCGTGCACCAGCCAGGCGAGCAGGGCGCTGAGCACATAGGCCAGCAGCTGGCCGCTGACGATCATCAGCTCGTTGCGGCTCACCAGGCGGCCACGGCGCTTGGGTCCGGCGATCTCGGCGATGAACACCGGCACCGTGGCCGAGCCACCGCCCACGGCCAGGCCGAGCACGAAGCGCGCGGCCACCATCAGCTCCACCGAGGGCGCTACCGCGGTGCCCAGGGCGCCCAGGACGAAGAGGATCGACAGCAGGCGCAGGGTGGTGCGCCGGCCATAGCGGTCGGCGAGATAGCCCGCCGCCAGGGAGCCGAAGGCCGCGCCGACGATCAGGGAGGCAGTGACCAGGCCCTCGGTGTAGGCGTTGAGCCCCAGGCCACCCTGGTCGGCGGGCAGGGTCATGAAGGGCAGGGCGCCGGCGATGATGCCGGTGTCGTAACCGAAGGCCAGGGCGCCCATGGTGGCGACCAGCACGGTGATGAAGATCAATCGCCGGGCCGAGGCCTTCTGGTCAGGGTCGGCGGCGGGAGCGGTGGAGCGGGAGGAAGACATAGGGAACGCGGGTATCCTGAAAACCTGAGGGGTAGGCGAGGTCGCACCGCCCCGCGCCTCTGGCGACAGAGGGCGGTCGGTCCGACCTGGCTGGATAGGACAGGCGTCAGCCCCAGGATTTCCCGCCAGGGGCGCAAACCGTGGTCAGGGACGCTCGCGACGGTCCTGCAACAGGCCCTGGATACGCTCGCTGAGCACCTCGATGGCGAAGGGCTTCTGCAGCAGCTGCATGCCCTGGCCGAGGAAGCGCTGCACGTCCATGGCCTCTTCGGCGTAGCCGGTCACCAGCAGCACGGCGATACCGGGGCGCTGGCGACGGATCTCTTCCACCAGCTCGCGACCGGTCAGGCCCGGCAGCCCCACGTCGGACACCACCAGGTCCAGTTGCGGCTCGCGCTCCAGCAGCGCCAGGGCGGTGGGGGCGTCTTCGGCCTCCAGGGCGGTATAGCCCAGGTCACGGAGTACCTCGACGATCAGCAGGCGTACCCCGGGTTCGTCTTCCACCACCAGCACCCGCTCGCCGCGACCCGGTTGCAGCGCCACTTCCTCCGGAACCCCTTCGCTGGCGACGCCCTGGTGGCGCGGGAACAGCAGGCTGACCCGGGTACCCCGGCCTTCCTCGCTGTGGATGTCGATGTAGCCGCCGCTCTGCTTGATGAAGCCATAGACCATCGACAGACCCAGCCCCGTGCCCTTGCCTTGCGGCTTGGTGGTGAAGAAGGGCTCGAAGACCTTTTCCAGCACGGCGGCCGGGATGCCGCTGCCGGTATCGCTCACGGCCAGTTCGACATAGTCGCCGCTCAGTTGCTCGGGCAGCATCAGCAGCTGCGGATCGCGCAGGTTGCGGGTACCGATCGCCAGCTGGCCGCCCTGGGCCATGGCATCCCGGGCATTGATGCAGAGGTTGAGCAGGGCATTTTCCAGCTGGTTGGCATCGCTGCAGGTGGGCCAGGTGGCCGCGTCGAGCCGCAGGTGCAGCCGGATGTTCTCGTTGAGGGTGCGCTGAATCAGGGTCTCCATGCCGGTGACCAGCCGATTCACGTCCAGGGGTTGCAGATCCAGGGCCTGGCGCCGGCCAAAGCTGAGCAGGCGCTGGGTGAGGGCGGCGGCCCGCTGCGCCGAGGCGATGGCGATGCCGATGTAGCGTTCGGCGCGGGGCTGTTCGCCGTTCAGATGGCGCTGCAGCAATTCCAGCGAGCCGGTGATGGCCGTGAGCAGGTTGTTGAAGTCATGGGCGATGCCGCCGGTAAGCTGGCCGATGGCTTCCATCTTCTGGCTCTGGCGCAGGGCGTCCCGCGCCTGCTCCAGCTCCAGCGCCCGTTCGCGCTCGACGGTGACGTCACGGGCCACGCAGTAGAGCAGCCCGCCCTCGGGCACGGCGGTCCAGGACAGGTGACGATGGGTGCCGCCACGGGTGCGAAAGCGATTCTCGAAGTTGAAGGTAGCGGCGCCGGCGGCCAGTTGGGCGATCTCCTGGCGGGTGCGCTGCCGGTCTTCGGGATGCTCCAGCCATTCCGAGGTCTTGCCGATGATCTCGTCCACCGCCCAGCCCAGGGTGCGGGTCCAGGCCGGGTTGACGCTGACCCAGATGCCCCGGCTGTCGGCGATGCCGATGAGATCGTGGCTGTAGGCCCAGAGCTGGTCGCGCTCGCGGGTGCGTTCGCGGACGCGGATCTCCAGCACCTCGTTGGCCTGCCGCAGGGCATCGGCGGTCTCGCGCCTGAGTCGCGCCAGGCGCATGGCGCCTTCCACCCGGGCGATGAGCTCCCGGGCGCTGAAGGGTTTGACCAGATAGTCGTCGGCACCGGCGGCGATGCCCTCGATGGAAGCCTCTTCGCCCGCTCGCGCCGACAGCAGGATGATGGGCACCTGGCCGGTGCGCTCGTCGCTGCGCAGGGCGCGCAGCACGCCGAAGCCATCCAGCACCGGCATCATCACGTCGGAGAGCACCAACGCGGGCAATTGCCGCTGCACCGCCTCGACCGCGGCGCGGCCATCGGCCACGGCGTCCACTTGGTAGCCGGACTCCTGCAGCAGCCGCTCGACATAGCCGCGCATGTCGGCATTGTCGTCGGCCAGGACGATGCGCTCGCCGCGCCCCTGGCCACCACCGGCATGCTCGTCGAGCCCCGTGGGGGCGGAGGGGGTCGGCTCGTCCGGCAGCCAGCGCAGGGCCTCGGCGACAAAGGTGTCGGCGCGGGTGGCGGTGGACACCTGGTTCGTGGCGCCCACTCGGTTGGCCTCGGGCAGATGGGCATGGCCAAAGGGCAGCCGCACCTCGAAGGTGGTACCCACGCCGATCTGGCTGGTGACCCGCACCTCGCCGCCGTGCAGCTCGGTGAGGTCCTTGACCAGCGCCAGGCCGATGCCGGTGCCCTCGTGGGTCCGGCCGATCTGACCCTCGATGCGGTGAAAGCGGTCGAATACCTTGCCCAGTTCGCTCTGCGGGATGCCCACCCCCGTGTCTCTCACTGCCAGCACGACATGCGCGTCCTGGCGGCGCAGGCTGACCCGCACCTCACCTTCCAGGGTGTACTTGAAGGCGTTGGAGACCAGGTTCAGGACGATCTTTTCCCAGAGGTCGCGATCCACCCACACCGGCTCGTCCAGGCGGGCGCAGTCGAGGGTGAAGGTCAGGCCGGCGCGGGCCATGGCCGAACGAAAACTGCTGGCCAGCTCCGCGGTATAGACCGCCAGGTCCAGGGGCGCGAAGCTCGCGCGCATCCGGCCCGCTTCCATGCGCGAGAAATCCAGCAGCGAATTGACCAGCCGCAGCAGGCGCTGGCCGTTGCGCTGGATGAGTTCCAGCTCCTGGCGACTCACCGCGGGCTCGCCGTCGGCGCGGTCCGGCCGCGCCAGCATGTCTTCCAGGGGGCCGAGCATCAGCGTCAGCGGCGTGCGGAACTCATGGCTGGCGTTGGAAAAGAAGGCGGTCTTGGCCCGGTCTAGCTCGGCCAGCTGCTCGGCACGGCGGCGTTCTTCCTCGTAGCGCCGGGCATTGGCGATGGCGGTGCTGAGGTGCCCGGCAGCGCGGACGAACAGGCTCTGGTAGTCGGCATCCACTCGCCGCCGCGGGCTGATGCCCGAGACCAGATAGCCATAGGGTTCCTCACCCAGCGGTCCGGGAATCGGCACCACCAGCGCCTCTTCCAGGGGCTCCGGCCAAGGGGTCCCGGCGAGCCGGCCGCCATGGCGCTCGTTGAGACTGGTCACCAGGGTCGGCGCGCTGCGCGCCGCGGTGAAGGTCCAGGGCAAGCCGGCGGCCTCTGGGGTGACGTCCAACGGGGCAAGGACATCGTCCGGCGCCAGTCCGGCCAGGGCCACGCGCTGCAAGGTGCCGGTCGCGGCGTCGCGCAGATAGGCCAGGCAGAAGGGTGATTCCTCCGGCACCTCGTGCAGGCAGCGCACCCCTTCGCGGCAGGCGTCTTCGGCGACGCGCGTCGCCGAAGTGGCCTCGGAGACATTGCGCAGCAGGCGCTCACGGCGTTCCGTGAGCACCCGGTGCGTGGTTTCGGTCACCGCGGTGAAGATGCCCTCCACCTCGCCGGTATCACCGCGTACCGGGCTGTAGCTGTAGTAGAAGTAGCACTCCTCCACGTAGCCGAATCTGTTCAGCGGCAACAGCTGGTCCTCGGACCAGGTGGCCTCGCCGGTGGTCATCACGTGGTCGAACATGGGGCCGATGATGTCCCAGATTTCCGCCCACACTTCCCAGCCGGCACGTCCCAGCGCCCAGGGATGCTTGCGCCCCGGCACCGCGCTCCAGGCATCGTTGTAGATCAGGGCGCGGGTCTCGCCCCAGTAGAGCACGATGGGGAAACGCGAGCCGAGGCAGATGCTGACCGCCGAACGCAGGGCGGTCGACCAGGTTTCCAGGGGGCCGAAGGGCGTCTGGGACCAGTCCTTCTGGCGCATCAGCGCGGCCATTTCACCTGGGACGTCCAGAAAGGCCAGCTGCGAGGGAAGGTTGGACAAGAGGGCTCCTGCGGGACAAGGAAAGAGGGGCCTGGGACGTACCGCCTTCAGCAGCGACAGCGACAGGCAGGAGGGCCGCGACCTAAGCATGTTGATTGCTCAGACTATTACAAGCGGACCGGCTTGGCGAATGACGCGGGCGGCGGAGCGCCTGCCCGTAGCGCTCGGACGCCGGCCGGATGGCTCCTCAGCGGCCCAGGCGTTCCACCAAGAAATCCACGAATACCCGCACCCGCGCCGGCATGGTGGTGCCTCCGACGAAAACGGCGTGGATCGGCTCCAGATCGCCCGGATTCCAGGCCTCCAGCAGCGGCACCAGGGCACCGCTGCGCAGGTCGTCGGCCACGCTGAATTCACCGATGCGGGCGATACCGGCGCCTTCGCGGGCCAGCAGTGCCAGGGCCTCGCCGCTGTTGCATTCGATGTTGCCGGCGATCTTCAGGGTGAATTCGCGACCATCGCGCACGAAAGGCCAGTCCGGCGCGGCGCGGCGAAAGTTGAATCTCAGGCAGTTGTGGCCGAGCAGGTCTTCCGGCACCAGGGGCGTGCCGTGGCGGGCGAGGTAGGCGGGCGAAGCTACCACCACCTGGCCGGTGACGCCGATGGGGCGGGCGGTGAGAGGGCTGTCGGCGAGCTGGCCGAAGCGGATCGCCACATCGGCCTGGCCGGCGAGGATGTCCACCACCTCGTCACCCAGCGCCAGGTCCACCAGGATGTCGGGATAGCGGGCGCTGAAGGCCGCCACCAACGGCACGATGGTCATGCGGCCGTGGCCGAGGGCGGCGCTGACCCGCAGCCGTCCCTGGGGCACGCCCTGGTCGGCGATGGCCTCTTCCACCTCGGCCAGATCCGCCAGGATGCGCCGCGCGGCGCGCAGATAGGCCTCGCCCTCGGCGGTGAGGGTGATGGCCCGGGTGGTGCGCAGCAGCAGCCGCGTACCCAGGCGCTGCTCGGTGCGAGCGATGGAGCGACTCACCGCCGAAGGCGTCAGGCGCAGGGCTCTGGCCGCTGCCGAGAGGCTGCCAGCCTCGACCACCTGCGCGAACACCGCCATCTCTCCCGAGCGACCTGCCAGATCCACTTGTGCCTCCAGGGCAAAGGTGTATGCCAAAACCGCCGTCTACCGGCTCATCGAGCAGGAGCTTAGCATTCAAGGCATAGATAAGGAGCCTTTCCCATGCGTATCAATCCCCCTCTGCTGGCCCTGGCCACGGGTGCCTTCGGCATCGGTGTCACCGAGTTCGCCCCCATGGGCATGCTGCCCGGCATCGCCGCCGACCTCGGCGTCTCCATCCCGGCGGCGGGTCTGCTGGTCAGCGCCTATGCCCTGGGCGTGCTGATCGGCGCACCGCTGATGACCCTGACCACCGGCCGCATTCCACGTCGCCAGCTGCTGATCGGCCTGATGGCCATCTTTACCCTGGGCAACCTGATGTCGGCACTGGCCACGGACTACACCAGCCTGCTGATCGCCCGGGTGGTGACCTCGCTCAACCATGGCGCCTTCTTTGGCGTCGGCGCCCTGGTGGCGGCTAGCGTGGTCGCTCCGGATCGGCGCGCCGGGGCGGTCGCCGCCATGTTCATGGGCCTGACTCTGGCGACCATCGGCGGGGTGCCCCTGGCTACCTGGTTCGGTGAACTGCTCGGCTGGCGCCAGGCCTTCTGGGGCATCGCCGGACTCGGCCTGCTGACCATGGCCGCGCTCTGGTTTGCCCTGCCCAACGTGGCCCTGCCACCCAGCGACGGCGTGCTGGCCGAGATCCGCGTGCTGGGCCGCCCGCCGGTGTTGGCCGCTCTGGGCCTGACCGTGGTCGGCTCGGGCGCCATGTTTACCGTCTTCACCTATATCGCGCCCATCCTCGCCAGCGAGACCCATGGCTCCACCGCCTTCATCACCGCCATGCTGGTGCTGTTCGGCGTCGGCCTGACCCTGGGCAATCTCTGGGGCGGCAAGGCCGCGGACAAATCCATCGACCGCACCCTGATCGCCTCCCTGAGCCTGCTGATCCTGGTGCTGCTGGCCTTTACCGTGCTGATGCGCTGGCCGCTGCCGGCCGCCGTGGCCATCCTGCTCTGGGGTATCGCCAGCTTCGCCCTGGTCCCGCCGCTGCAGATGCGGGTGATGGACGCCGCCAAGGACGCCCCCAACCTGGCCTCGGCGGTCAACATCGGTGCCTTCAACCTGGGTAACGCCCTCGGCGCGGCCCTGGGTGGCGCGGTGATCAGCGCCGGTCTTGGCTATCCGGCGATTTCCCTGGCCGGCGCCGGCATGGCGGCCCTGGGGCTGCTGATGGTGCTGGCCCTGGCCTGGCGCGGTCGGGCGACCGGTACAGCAGTGGCAGGGTAGCCACGAGCAGGTCAGCCTTACTCGGCGAAGGGGAGGGGCGTGTCGCCGCCCGGTCCACCGCGAAGGCGTTGAGGGTCATGGCGACCAGGCTGTAATAGCCATAGACACCCATCAGCTCGACCATCCCGGCTTCGCCGAACAGCGCCACACCCTGCTGGTAGAGGTCATCGGGGATGCGCCGGGTGTCGTAGAGCGCCACCCCGATGGCATGGACGCAGGCGTCCTCGGGCGTCTCGAAGGACGGCACGGCGCCTTGCCGGAGTGCCTCTATCACCTGATCCGCCAGCCCCGCCTGACGGGCGATGGGCTCATGGATCTGCCATTCCGCCTGGGCGCGCCACCAGGCGGCGGTAGTCAGGATCGCCAGTTCGGTGAGCCGCAATTCCAGCCGGGTGCCATAGCGGCAGAAGGCCCCCAGCCGCTGGGCATGATCGGCCAGCGCCGGACTGTGGATCCAGGCGAGGAAGGGCCCATCGAGATTGCCCCGCGGACCGCTCTGGATCTCGGCCAATACGCGCTGCTGTTCTGCCGTCGTGTTCTGTTCGGACAGGGGCGTCAGGCGCGATGAGAGGGGCATGATGGTCATCCTCGATACAGGTAGGGGTTCATCCAATACCACCGCCTGTCCCTAGGGCAAGTCTCCGTATCGCGCTCAAGCAACCTAGTTAGACGTCGCAATCAGGCTGGCGGCATCCCTCTGGCTCTGGTCACAATCAGGCCTGACGTTACCAAGGAGCCAGCCGATGACGCAGAGCTACACCACCTTCTACCTGGAGATGACCGCGCCTACCGAGCTGCGCGAGAAGCCACAAAGGCCTGACCTGCAGATCGTCGAGTGCGAGGTGCCGCAACCCGAACTCAATCGCTTCCTCTATGCCCTGGTTGGCCAAGCCTGGGACTGGAGCGATCTCGACAGCTGGAGCGACGCCCAATGGCGCGAACTGGTGGAGCAGGAAGGCCACCGTACCTGGGTCGCCTATCACCGCGGCGCCATCGCCGGTTACTACGAGCTGTACCGCCCGGATGGCCGCAACGCCGAGATCCGCTACTTCGGCCTGGCCGGCGCCTTCATGGGGCTCGGCTTCGGCGGCCCGCTGCTCAGCCATGCCATCCGTTCCGCTTGGGACTGGCCTGGGACGGAGCGCGTCTGGGTGCATACCTGCACCCTGGATCACCCGGCCGCCCTGGCCAACTACCAGGCGCGTGGGCTGCGGCTCTACCGGCAGGAAGACACCCCGCTCTGAGACGCCGTTGTAGCCGCTCACCCGCTGAACACCAGAGCGCAGTCTTCCATCGCCTACTCAACGACTAGGGCGCTTCCGCCGTCGCGGGCGTCACCGCCGAACCGGCCAGCAGACCGCCGTCCAGATTCAGCTCGCTGCCGGTCATGTAGCCGGCCTCGTCGGAGGCCAGCAGCAATGCCACGGCGGCGACTTCCTCGGGCCGGCCAAAGCGCCGCAGCGGCGTATCCCGCACCAGCGCGGCCATGCGGGCCTCGCGGTCCGGTCCGTCGCCCAGCATGGGCTCCCACATCGGCGTAAGGATGGCGGCGGGGTGGATGGAATTGCAGCGGATCGCGAGGCCTTGCTCCGCGCAATAGAGGGCCACCGTCTTGCTGTGGTTGCGCACGGCGGCCTTGGACGAGGCATAGGCCGCCGCGCCGGGGATGCCCACCAGCCCGGAGCGCGACGAGATATTGATGATGGACCCGGTCCCAACCGGGCGCATGGCACGGATGCCGTATTTGCAGCCGAGAAAGACGCCATCAAGGTTGGTGCGATGCACCGCGTGCCAGTCTTCGAGCCTGGCGTGCTCCGGATCATGAGCCACCACCCCCTGCTCGAAGCCGGTGATCCCGGCGTTGTTCACCAGCACGTCCAGCCCACCGCGCTCCGCGAGGATCTGCCGTGTGACCTGCTGCCAGTCGGCCTCCAGGCGCACGTCCAGGGGTAGGTAGCAGGCACCGTCCCCCAGCTCGGCGGCGACGGCGCGGCCGAGGTCATCGTTGAGGTCGGTGATATAGACGAAGGCACCCTCCGCCACGAAAGTCCGGGCGATGGCGGCGCCTATGCCCTGGGCCGCGCCGGTGACCAGCGCGGTCTTGCCGCTGAGTTTGGCTGCCATGCGAGTACGCCCTCCAGATCTTGAATAGCATCAGAGAGTAGCCCAGGCCGTCCAGTCAGGGGGCCAGCATCACGCCCGGGCGCTGACACCACCGGTGCTGTCGCCAGCCTTCTTCAGGGCTTCGGTATAGGCGGCGTAGGCAGTCGTCAACGCCTCGCTGGCGGCGGCCACATTGGCCTGGGCGGCTTCGCGCGCGGCCTGGCTGGCCTCGTCAGCCTTGCCCTCGCCCTTGCTCTGAGCCTCTACCGCGCGCAACTGCTTCTGCGCCAGCTCCAGTTGCCGCTTGGCCATGTCGATGGCCTTCTGCAGGGTATCCAGGGTCTTGTTACCGGTGCTGCCTTTCTCGCTGGCAGGGGCGGCGTCGGCTTCGGCCTGGTCCTTGATCTGGTTCAGTGGGTTGGGCTTGCCGATGCCCTTGGGCTTCTTGGCTTGCTCGGCCTGGGCGGCCGCCTGGTCTTCGGCGGTGGGCTTGGCAGTCGCGCCACCCAGCCTGAGCGTGGGCGCGCGCAAGATGCCGTGGCCAATGCCATTCACCGACAGCGTGCTGGACATCGCGGACTCCTTGAAAGGTACATCTCAAGGATAACGGCCGCGTGGGGCAAAGATTGAGAGCGGGCGGGGCAGAGGGAACCCACATACGTTGCCAGCGCGCACGGTGCCCGGCCCCGCTGATCACCAGTTACTGGGTAATGACGGCGTGGTTGGAGAAGCCGCTCTGGGTGATGTTGATGGCATTGCCCGCCGTGTTCTGGGTCAGGTCGGCGGTGTGCTGGCTGCCGGTCTGGGCGACGGTGATGCTGGAGGCATTACCTGTGACATAAGCCGTCACCCCGAGATTGTCGCCCTGTTGATCGACCTTCAGCTGGCCGTCGTTACCCAGGTAGTAGGCCGAGACGCCGTTGCTCTCGCCGTTAGATACCAGATCCAGCTGATTGCCCTCGCCCGAGGCGATAACGTCGGCGTTATTGCCATTACCAGTCTGCGCCAACGTCAGCTGGTTGCCGGCGCCATAGACATTGATGTCGGCGCGGTTGAGATCGCCGCGCTGGGCGATATCGACGTTACTGGGCCGCGAATAGGCGCTGGAATGCCGGACCCGGGCGTCGTTGCCATTACCCTGTTGCACCACGGTGGAATCGGTTCGCTCGCCGGCCTGCTTGAGGCCGATGTAGTTGTCGTTGCCGCGCTGTTCGATGAGGGTGGTCGAGTCGTTGCCGTTCTGGCTCACCCAGGCGCTATTGCGCAGTCCGAAGCTGACCACCTGCAGGTCCAGCGCATCGCCATGCTGGCCAAGCTCCAGGGTGCCGTTGAGGCCGTCCTGCCGTGCCGTCAGGGTATTACCACCTGCCCGGTCGCTGGTCTGGTCGATGTCAATGCGGTGAAAGCCACCATCCTGCTGCACATAGGTGTCCAGCCGCAGACCGCTCTGCCGCACCACCGTCTCGTTGCCACTGCCCGGTCCCTGATCGACCTGAACCCGCCCGTAGCCCGCATTGAGCTGCTCGATATCCACCCGCCGCTGCGAACCCAAGGTCTGGTTGACCTCGGCATAGCTCCTGGCACTGTCCTGCACCACCCGCACGCTGTCATCAGCATCGTCCTGCTGGGTGACCTGGGTAGTGAGAAAAATGCCGCTCTGCTGGATATCGGCCTTGTTACGCGCCGACAGCTCGCTGCCCTGGTTCAGGTTCACCCTGTTGAAGCCACCGTCCTGCTGGACGTTGGCGGTATTGGACTCGGCCCAGGCGCCGCCGGTGTTGGCCAGCAATAACACGACCATGAGGGAGCGGGAGGTTTGCATGGGGACGGTCCTTGTGGGCTCTGTTGCTGCTGTATTTCTATTACAGCTAAGGTAGAAGATAAATCTGCAAAAGCAATCAGTCGAACGGTGTATTGGAGCATCTTTTTCGTTTGGCGGTTGTTGCCGCGAATTTTTCTTATTGGACGTAAATTATCTTCAGCTAAAAGCTTTATATAAATTTATAATTATATAGTTCCGGTTTGGACAGTATTGTAGGATTGTGCTTTGGAGGTTACTTGGTTTGCATGTTAAAAGCTGGGGTGAAGTTTGTGTGAGAGTGGTGCATAGTTTTTTTTGTTGGTAAAGTATGGTGTGCGGGATTTTGGTTTTTAATAATCGGATATCATCAGTGGTAAGTAATTTTGTTCCTGTAGTGCATGGCAATTCTTTCGCTATTTTTTTGAAGTCGCCAATCACAATTTTTGTTTTATTGAAAAGTAGAAATTGATTGCGAGTGGCGGCTTCAGGTGTTTTGGTGAAGCTGGATCTAATCAGCCCATTCACTCCTGATAAAATCTTCAATCTGTTTGGTTCGTCTTTTTATCATTGCCTCAGTCCAGCTGTTTCTTTCTTTTATATCTAGGCCTGCTTGTACTGTCGCGCGAAGCCCGCAACTGATGTAGGTGTCAAATTTTTCTTTAGGAGGTCGCTTATTCAATGATGAATTTATACCGGGAGGGAGCATTGTAAGATTGCCTAGTTGATGAGCGTACTTCGCGCCAGAGCTTTGCGGTTGGATATGTTCAATCGAAGACGACGGCTCAGAGTGCCAGATTTTATTCCAAGCGGATTGGTTGATTTTTTCGCCCGCTTCCTTAGCTAGATATTCGTCGTAGCGATACAGTAGATAACGAAGTTGTTCACCCCAGTTAGTATAGCGGTCATTCCAGTCGATAGATTTTAGTACATCATTTATGGAGAATTTTTTAGATATCTCGTCAAGTCGCTCTTGTATTTCTTGTGGGGGTATTGAGGTTCTATATATATCATGACCAAGTCTGACGTATTCCCCTACTTTATGCCGGGTGTCCGCCCCTCCAAGCTCAAAAATTCGGAATGTCACGCGCTCCCACTTCTCAAGTAATGTTTTTCTTCTTTGGGTGAAAACTTTCTAAGTATTATGGCAGCAGCAACAAACCTTGCGTGCGCAATTCGTGTTACAGCTCTCAGACGGTTGTCACGAGATAGCTTTAGATTTGCAAGTACAACATCTTCAAGATTTTGACCTATTTTCGCGATGCTCTTAAGAGTATTACCTGCCTCTTTAGTAAGCTCAGCCGTGGCATCTTGTTCACTCACGATTCGATTTGGTCTCGGGTTGGTAGCCCAGGTTCCTGCAAATCTTAGAGCCTCGTCGCCAATTTTTGACTCACTTCCTAGTGCTTGATAAATGTTTTTCCAGACTGTCTTCATCTCATTGAAGGCTTCGTCTTTAGTTTTCTCGTCTTCAATATTTTCAAATATAAGTGCCATTAGCTGGCTTTTAAGTTTGTCAATCCACTTTACATCCAGTCCTCGGCTGTTTAGGACTTCAAAGACCCTATAGACAGTGGCTTGATCTTGGATTTCGTGATAAATGACTGATAGTTTATTTCTAACAGTAGATATCAGGCTGATAATTGTCCCTTCCGATGCTTTCCAATTACTTACAAAGGCTTCGCATTCGTTGGCAGCGTCTATTAGGTTTTTATCTGCGGTAGTGGGGTTTGTGAGCTCTTCAATCTTTCCGCTTCGTATATATCTTGTAAATACTTTACTGCTGTCGTGGTTTGTTTGGAGCAGGATTAGCGAGTGCTCATCTCCTTTAATTAAAAGCTTTCCCAGTCCTTTTTTTATTTCGGCCTCATCGGGTGTTTTTAAACTAAGATTTTTTTCGATCGCTTTTAGTAGGATTATAAGCGTGGTGATTCGCTGCTGGCCATCAACAAGCTCGACTGTCTGAAATTCATCTGCATTTATCTCTCTCGTTTCCTTGGCTAACGCTACTAGCGTAGCCATAAAGTGTTCTCTGCCTGATTGGTATGCTTCTTTAATATCGCTAAATAAATCGGACCTTTGACGAGATTGCCATGAGTAAGCTCTCTGGTAGTCAGGAATACGGAAAAGTCTTCCCTCAATTAATTTGGATACCTTTAGGTGAAGCGGATTTAATTTCATTTGATCTCTCTATCGATTAGCTACTTAGAATTTGTCGAGCAGACTGGGTTTTGTCTTTATTTTATTGGCTTTCCGTAGAGTTATTTATCAATTTGCTTTCTTGCTATAAGCGTTGATTTTAAAGTCAAGCTGCTGTTTATTTTCTATAGATTGCTGTAATGGATCCTTCAAATGCCACCTCACCTTGTGTAGTCAAGAGCGGTAAGTTTGGCTGCGAGCGTGAAGTTATAGTCCTTAGCAGTCTTGCCTTTACGGCCTTTGAAGGGCATGTGGCATCCTGGCCAGGGCCAGGACTAGGGATCATGATGGCTGCTTTCTTGTGATGGAATTCACGTTAGGTGGCAGGCTTAGACACGTCAAGGCTGGCAGAAGGCCGCGATAAGAAGTCTCTTTTATAGAGGTCCGACGATTCAGTGAGGAAGACTGTTGGAGCCCCGCGCTAAAGCAAGTTTGGGCTGCAGGAGAGCTTGGCGAGTGTCGGCGCCGCAACAATCAGCGCCGACGAACTGCCCCCACGACCACCCGAGCGGTCGCGAGGGGCAGGGCTTAATCCACCGCCTTGACCATCTCCTCGATGACCTTCTTGGCATCGCCAAAGACCATCAGGGTCTTGTCCAGGTAGAAGAGTTCGTTGTCCAGGCCCGCGTAGCCGCTGGCCATGGATCTCTTGTTGACGATGATCGTCTTGGCCTTGAAGGCTTCGAGGATGGGCATGCCGGCGATGGGCGAGGTGGGGTCGTTCTTGGCGGCCGGGTTGACCACATCGTTGGCGCCGAGTACCAGCACCACGTCGGCCTGGCCGAATTCGGAGTTGATGTCGTCCATCTCGAACACCTGGTCGTAGGGCACCTCGGCCTCGGCCAGCAGCACGTTCATATGGCCGGGCATGCGGCCGGCCACCGGGTGGATGGCGTATTTCACCGTCACGCCGTTGTGCACCAGCTTCTCGGTCAGTTCCTTGAGCGCGTGCTGGGCGCGGGCCACGGCCAGGCCGTATCCGGGGACGATGATGACGCTATCGGCGTTGCCCAGCAGGAAGGCGGCGTCGTCCGCCGAGCCGGATTTGACCGGACGCTGTTCCTGGCTCCCACCACCGGCCGCGGCTTCCGTCGCCCCGCCGAAGCCGCCGAGGATGACGTTGAAGAAGGAGCGGTTCATCGCCTTGCACATGATGTAGGAGAGGATGGCGCCGCTCGATCCCACCAGCGAACCGGCGATGATCAGCATGGAGTTGTTGAGCGAGAAGCCGATGCCGGCGGCGGCCCAGCCGGAGTAGCTGTTGAGCATGGAGACCACCACCGGCATGTCGGCGCCGCCGATGGGGATGATGATCAGCACGCCGATGACGAAGGCCAGGGCCACCAGCACGGCGAAGGCGCCGAGGTTGCCACTGAAGGTGAACATCAGGCCCAGGGCGAGGATGGCCACACCGATGACCAGATTGAGGATGTGCTGGCCGGCGAACTGCACCGGGGCGCCCTGGAACAGGCGGAACTTGTATTTGCCCGAGAGCTTGCCGAAGGCGATCACCGAACCGGAGAAGGTGATGGCGCCGATGGCCGCGCCGAGGAACAGCTCCAGGCGGTTGCCGCTGGGGATCGGCTGGCCAAAGGTGGCGACGATGCCCAGGGACTGCGGCTCGACCACCGCGGCGATGGCAATGAACACCGCGGCCAGGCCGATCATGCTGTGCATGAAGGCGACCAGCTCGGGCATCTTGGTCATTTCCACGCGCTTGGCCATGATCGCGCCGGCACTACCGCCCACCAGCAGGCCGACGATGACATAGCCGATGCCCTGCACCGCCAGCTCGCTGCCGAGCTTGTGGATCAGCGCCAGGGTGGTGAGTACGGCGAGGGTCATGCCAGCCATGCCGAAGGCGTTGCCGCGGCGCGAGGTGGTGGGGTGGGAAAGGCCCTTGAGCGCCTGGATGAAGCACACCGAGGCGACGAGGTAGAGCAGGGTGATGAGGTTCATGCTCATGTCAGGGCTTCTCCGCCTGGGCCTTGGGAGCCTTCTTCTTGAACATTTCCAGCATGCGGCGGGTGACCAGGAAGCCACCGAAGACGTTGACCGCCGCCAGGGCCACGGCCAAGGTGCCCATGATCTTGCCCAGCGGGGTGACGGTGAGGGCGGCGGCGAGCATGGCGCCGACGATGACGATGGCGGAGATGGCGTTGGTCACGGCCATCAGCGGGGTGTGCAGCGCGGGGGTGACGTTCCAGACCACGTGGTAGCCGACATAGATGGCCAGCACGAAGATGATCAGGTTGTAGATGCCGTCGGAAATCAGATCCATGGGGGCAGTCCTTTAAAGGCAGAGGGGCCGGGCTGGGGCTCAGGCGTTCTTGCGGCGCAATTCGCCGCCGTGGCACATCAGGCAGGCGGCGACGATGTCGTCCTCCAGGTCGAGGTGGAAGGCCCCGTCCTTGAGCACCAGCTTGAGGAAGTCCAGCAGGTTGCGGGCATAGAGCGCCGAGGCGTCCGCCGGCACCCGGGCGGCCAGGTTGCCGTAGCCCACCAGGGTGACGCCGTGCTTGACCACCACCCGGTCCAGTTCGGTCAGCGGGCAGTTGCCACCCTGGCTGGCGGCCAGGTCGATGACCACGGAGCCGGGCTTCATTTCGGCCACGGTGGCTTCGTGCAGCAGGGTGGGCGCGCGGCGACCGGGGATCAGCGCGGTAGTGATGACGATGTCGGCCTGCTTGGCGCGTTCGTGCACGGCCTTGGCCTGGCGCCCCATCCAGGTGGCCGGCATGGGCCGGGCATAGCCGCCGACGCCCTCGGCGCACTGGCGTTCTTCCTCGGTCTCGAAGGGCACGTCGACGAACTTGGCACCGAGGGATTCGATCTGCTCCTTCACCGCCGGGCGCACGTCCGAGGCTTCGATCACTGCGCCGAGGCGCTTGGCGGTGGCGATGGCCTGCAGCCCGGCCACCCCGGCGCCAAGGATCAGCACCCGCGCGGCCTTCACCGTGCCGGCGGCGGTCATCAGCATGGGCATGAAGCGCGGATAGTGGTCGGCCGCCAGCATCACTGCCTTGTAGCCGGCGATGTTGGCCTGGGAGGAGAGCACGTCCAGGCTCTGGGCGCGGGAAGTACGCGGCGCCGCTTCCAGGGCGAAGGCGGTGAGGCCACGGGCGTTGAGCTGGTCGAGAGTCTCCTGAGAAAAGGGGTTGAGCATGCCGATCAGCACGGCGCCAGGCTTCATCAGCGCCAGCTCTGCCGCATCGGGCGCCGCGACCTTGAGCACCAGGTCGGCGCCCAGGGCCGCGGCGGCATCGCCGAGCTGGGCGCCAATGGCGGCATAGGCCGCGTCGGGCACGCTGGCGCGTTCGCCAGCACCCTGTTGCACCACCACCTGGTGGCCCTGGCCGATCAGTTTCTTGAGGGTTTCGGGGGTCGCGGCCACGCGCGTTTCCCCTGCACCGGATTCCAACGGGACGCCGATCAGCACGGGTGTCACTCCTTGTTATTCGTGCCGCCACAATGGGACCTGGGGCAGCGGAGTGGCTGTCCGGAAACGACGGGTAGCTTTTGAAAAAGCGACAGGCGCGCCGCTGGGGCGGCCTGTTTGGGACTCAGCTCAGCCCCGGTGAGCGGGGCAGGGCGGCGAACCAGTCCAGGGCGCGGTCCCACAGGGGCTGGGCGCTGGCGCGGAAGTAACCCATGTGGCCAATGGCGCCGCCGTGCTGGCGAGGGTCGAGGTCTTCGCGCTGCAGGTCGACGTTGCGATAGGCCTGCATGAAGGCATCACGCGAGCGCGGCGTGGCCCAGAGGTCGTCCAGCGCATTGACCGCGACAATGGGCGTGCGCACCTCGGCATAGCCGGCTTCGATGCCCCGCATGGCCGGGTCGTCGAAGAAGTAGTGGGGATAGCTGCACCAGTGCCGCCACTGGCGATAGACGTCGCGCGGCAGGTCTTCGCCCAGGCCCAGGGCGCTCCAGGGGCAGTAGCCTTTCCACCAGGTCAGCACCGGCAGCACCAGCTTCCACATGGCCAGCACCTTGAGGCGTTCGAGCGGCGGCATGTAGCCGTGCCAGCCGGCGCTGGTGCCGAAGACATAGAAGCCGGCGACCTTGGCGTGATTGGGCAGGAGGCCGAAGGCGTGGCCGCCATAGGAGTGGCCGACCAGGTAGAGCGGGACGTCGCCCTGGGCCATGGTATCCACGGCGGCGGCGAGATCCTGGCGCGCCCAGTCCAGCAGGTCCATCCGAAAGCCCTTGAGCGAGGCCGGTGCCGAGCGGCCGACGCCGCGATAGTCCAGGGTCAGGGTCTCGAAACCGCGGGCTGCGGCGTGTTGGGCGAAGCGCCGGTAGAAGCCCTGGGGCACGGCGGTGGCACCGGCGACGATCAGCCGTCCCTGCAACGTGCCCTCGGCGGGAAAGCGACTGGTGCTGAGGCGATAACCATCCGCGGTGATCAAGTCCTCGACGAGGGCGTCGCTGGGCATGGGATGGTCCCTATGACAGTTGTTATAATGCCTGGACGGTAGATTATGACGACTGTCATAGCAAGGAGAATGAATGACCGAGCAGTCGACGGTGCGGGAACGGGTGGTGGTGGCCGCGTCGGCCATGCTGGCGCAGCACGGCCTCAACGCCACCAGCATCCGCGAGACCATCAAGCGCGCTGAGGCGCCGCTGGGGTCCACCTATCATCACTTTCCCGGCGGCAAGCACCAGCTGGTGGTGGAGGCGGTGGAGCTGGCGGGCGCCCAGGTCAGTCGCGATCTGGAGCGGCAGCTGCAGGCCGGGGCGCTGGCTGGGATTCAGGGCTTTTTGCAGCTGTGGCGCGACATCCTGCTGGACTCGGACTTTCGCGTCGGCTGCCCGGTGATGGCGGTGGCGGTGGAAGAGCCGGTGGACGAAATCGCCCAGCGCGAGCTGGACGCGGCGGCGGGCATCTATCGCCGTTGGGAGGCGCGCTTGCAGGTGGCGCTGGTCGAGCACGGCCATACAGAGCAAGCGGCCACGGGGCTGGCCACGCTGCTGGTAGCGGCGGTGCAGGGAGTGATCCCGCTGTGTCGCGCCCAGCGCAGCATCGAACCCTTCGACCGGGTCGCCGAACGTCTGGTGGCGCTGGTCTAGCGGGAACGCCGCAGGGGCTGGCGGACTCCACCGAAGGCACTTCTTTTATTGGAGTACCTCATGAATCCCGAACCCGCGGACGACAAGCAGACCCCCCACGACTACGACGAATACGGCGACGTGCCGGATTCGGCGAACACCACCACCACCGAAGAGCGCGAGGACCAGGACGACAGCCCCTTGAGTCCCAAGCGATAGCGGATTCGGTATTTGGCGCGTGGACAAGGCTGCGCCGTTGTCCACCCTACGGGGTGCCACGATGCCGGCCCCTTGTTGGGCTTCGCTGCGCTCAGCACCAACCTACGTCGAGCCTGGCGTAGGGTGGAAAACCGTATGGCGTTTTCCATGCGTCGTTGTTCTCGGCTAACGCCAAACCTGACCGCTATCCACGGAGCCGCCCCCTCTCCCTCTGGGAGAGGGTTGGGGTGAGGGCACCCGTGTTTTGTTGAGCTTCGCTGCGCTCAGCGCCAACCTACGTCGAGCCTGGCGTAGGGTGGAAAACCGCAGGGCGTTTTCCACGTATCGCTGCGCTCGGCTAACGCCAAACCTAAAGGCTATCCACGGAGCCGCCTCCTCTCCCTCTGGGAGAGGGTTGGGGTGAGGGAGCCTGTGTCTTGTTGGGCTTCGCTGCGCTCAGCGCCAACCTACGTTTAGTCTGGCGTAGGGTGGAAAACCGCAGGGCGTTTTCCACGCGTTGCTGCGCTCGGCTAGCGCCAAACCTAAAGGCTATCCACTGAACCGCTCCCTCTCCCTCTGGGAGAGGGTTGGGGTGAGGGCGCCCGTGTCTTGTTGGGCTTCGTTGCACTCAGCGCCAACCTACGTCCCCGTCTTCACGTCAGCGCCCGATCCAGATGCAGGTAGCCGCCGTCGACGCTCAGCCACTGGCCAGTGGTGTGACTGGATCGTGACGAGAGCAGGAAGGCCACGGTATCGGCGATTTCCTCCGGCGTGGTCATGCGCCGGCCCAGGGGGATGCGCGCGGTGATGGCGGCGAGCTTGGCCGTCGGGTCGGGGAAGCCCTGCAGCCAGCGCTCATAGAGCGGCGTCATCACCTCGGCGGGGATCACCGCGTTGACGCGGATGCCGTCGTCCAGCAGCGAGGCGGCCCATTCGCGGGTCAGGGCCAGTACCCCGCCCTTGGCCGCGGTGTAGCCGCTGGTGTCGCCCTGCCCGGAGAGGGCGGTCTTGGAGGCGATGTTGACGATGGCGCCGGTGCTGGCGCGCAGCGCCGGCAGGCAGAGGTGCGCCAGGTGGTAGTAGTGCACCAGATTGCGTTCCAGGGAGGCAACGAAGGCGGCGCGACCGGCAGCCAGGCTCACGCCATCATTGACCCCGGCGTTGTTGACCAGTCCATCGATACGGCCGTAGGCCTCCTGCACGGCGGCCACGGTCCGCTCGCAGGCGGCTTCGTCGCACAGTTCCACGGTGAAGGCCCGAGCTTTTGGCTGTTGTTCGGCCAGACGTTCGGCAAAGTCGGCCTCCAGCGGTTCGCGGGCGAGGATCACCGGGATGGCGCCCTCGGCGGCCAGGGCCAGGGAGATGGCGGCGCCGATGCCGGAGCCACCGCCGGTGACCAGGATCACCTTGTCGGTCAGCTGCAGGTTCATGCCACGGCCTCCCGCGGCTGGGTGCCCAGGCCATAGAGGCGGGCCGCGTTGCCGCCAAAGACCGCCGCGCGCTCATTGGCCGTGAGGTCCAGCAGGGCCTGTTCGGCCAGGTCGACCACCTCGGCGTAGCTGGCGGCCAGGGTGCAGACCGGCCAGTCGGAGCCGAACAGCAACCGCTCCGGCCCGAAGGCCTCCAGGGCGATGCGCGCATAGGGCAGCAACTGCTCTGCCTGCCAGCCGTGCCAGTCGGCCTCGGTGACCAGCCCGGAGAGCTTGCAATGGACGTGGGGCAGCCGCGCCAGGGGCGCCAGTAGGCGAGCGTAGTCGGCGGGAGCGACCCGTCCCGGCGGCTTGCCCAGGTGGTCTAGTACCAGCACGCCGTGGTCGTGACGCGCAGCGAAGGCGGTGGCGGCGGGCAGCGTCTCGGCATGGATCAGCAGTTCGTAGAGATAGCCATGGCGTTGCAGGGTGGCGACGCCCTGGTTGGCGGCGGCATCGACCAGCCAGGCGCCGGGATCGGCCTCGTCCTGCACCGGATGGCGAAAGCCGCGTAGATGACGACTGCCCTTGCGGCGCTCCAGGCGCGCCACCAGGTCGGCGGCGCGCAGATCGGTCCAGCCGATCACCGCCTGCACCCAGGGCGTCTGGGCGGCCAGGTCGAGCAGAAAATCCGTCTCCTCTTCCTGGGTGCGCGCCTGAACGGCGACGCAGCCGTCGAAGCCGGCGCGCTGCAGGTGCGGTTGCAGATCGGCCGGCAGGTGGTCGCGTTGCAGCCCTGGCATGCGCCCGTCGATCCAGCCGAATTCGGCCGGGCGGTAGCGCCAGAAATGCTGGTGGGCATCCAGGCGCAGGCTCATGACGGCTGCTCCCCGGCGTGGCGATAACGCGCGCGGGAGGCCGCCTTGATGGCAATGGAGAAACCCGGCGCCTGGGGTGCCAGGTAGGCCGCGCCGCGCACCCGGCAAGGGTCCTCGAAGTGATCGTGGAGGTGGTCGACGTATTCCACCACCCGGCCCTCGTGGGTGCCGGCGACGCAGAGGTAGTCGATCATCGCCAGGTGCTGCACGTATTCACACAGGCCCACGCCGCCGGCATGGGGGCAGACCGGCAGGTCGTACTTGGCGGCCATCAGCTGCACCGCCAGCACCTCGTTGAGGCCGCCCAGGCGGCAGGCGTCGAGCTGCACCACGTCCAGGCCGCCGCGCATGATGAATTGCTTGAAGAGGATGCGGTTCTGGCACATCTCGCCGGTGGCCACCTTGACCGGCGCTACCGCCTCGCGGATGGCGCGATGGCCTTCCACGTCATCGGGGCTGGTGGGCTCCTCGATGAACCAGGGCTTGGCGAAGGCCAGTTCGCGCACCCAGTCGATGGCCTCGCCGACTTCCCATACCTGGTTGGCGTCGATCATCAGCTGGCGCTCGGGGCCGATCACCTCGCGGGCGATGCGCACCCGGCGGATGTCGTCGGCGAGGTCGCGACCGACCTTGAGCTTGATGTGGGAGAAGCCGGCGTCGATGGCCTCCTGGCAGAGGCGGCGCAGCTTGTCGTCGGGATAGCCGAGCCAGCCGGCCGAGGTGGTGTAGCAGGGATAGCCCTCGGCTTCGAGGCGCTGTAGGCGCTCGGCCTTGCCCTCGGCGCGCTGGCGCAGCAGGGCCAGGGCCTCCTCGGGGGTGATGCAGTCGGTGAGATAGCGGAAGTCGATGCAGCGCACCAGCTCCTCGGGACTCATGTCCGCCACCAGGCGCCACACCGGCTTGCCCACGGCGCGCGCCCAGAGGTCCCAGGCGGCGTTGACCACCGCGCCGGTGGCCAGGTGGATGGCGCCCTTGTCCGGGCCGATCCAGCGCAGCTGGCTATCACCCGTGATGTGCCGCCAGAAACGCCCTGGGTCTTCCTGGATCCATTCCAGGGTCAGGCCGCGCACCCGTGGTTCCAGGGCGCGCAGCGCGGCGCAGCAGATCTCGTTGCCGCGGCCGATGGTGAAGGTGAGGCCGTGGCCTTCCAGACCCGGCTGGTCGGTCTGCAGGATGACGTAGGCGGCGGAGTAGTCCGGATCGGGGTTCATGGCATCGGAGCCATCCAGCGCCTGGCTGGTGGGGAAACGGATGTCTTCGATCTGCAGGCCGGTAATTGTTGTTGGCATGGCGCTGTCCTCGAGGGTTTTCGCGGGGTGAGCGAACCCGGCCCGTGCCCGCTGGATGAAAGCGGGCACGGGGGGTTGCTGGAAAAAGGGTGGAGGGGAGGGGCTTAGTCTGCGGCGACGGTGTGCTGGAGCTGCTCGCCCAGGCCCTGGATGCCCAGGCGCATTTCCTGGCCGGGCTTGAGGTACACCGACTGCGGCTTGACGCCCATGCCCACGCCCGGCGGGGTGCCGGTGGAGATGACGTCACCCGGCTGCAGGCTCATGCAGCGGCTGAGGTAGGCGATGATCTGGGCCACCGTGAAGATCATGGTGCGGGTGTTGCCGTTCTGGTAGCGGTGGCCGTCCACCTCCAGCCAGAGGTCGAGGTTCTGCGGGTCGGCCACTTCGTCGGCGGTGACCAGCCAGGGGCCGAGCGGGCCAAAGGTGTCGAAGCCCTTGCCCTTGTCCCAGGTACCGCCGCGCTCGATCTGCCACTCGCGCTCGGAGACGTCGTTGACCACGCAATAGCCGGCCACGTGGTCCAGGGCATTGGCCTCGTCGATGTAGCGTCCGGCCTTGCCGATCACCACGCCCAACTCCACTTCCCAGTCGGTCTTGGTCGAGTCGCGGGGGATCTGCACGGCGTCGTTGGGACCGCAGATGGCGCTGGTCCACTTGTTGAACACCACCGGCTCCTTGGGCACGTCCAGCCCGGATTCGGCGGCGTGATCGGCGTAGTTGAGGCCGATGCAGATGAACTTGCCGACCCGACCGACGCAGGGGCCCAGGCGCGGTGAGCCGTCCACCAGCGGCAGACTGTTCGGGTCCAGCTGGCGCAAGCGGGCCAGGGAATCGGCGCCGAGCACCTCGCCGGCAAGATCGGCCACTTGGCCGGAGAGGTCGCGAAGCCGGCCCTGGGCATCCAGCAGACCGGGTTTTTCCTGGCCCTGGGGGCCGTAGCGCAAGAGTTTCATCGGAGCTCCTATGAGGGGCGAAAGGGTACAGACGAAAAGCGGCGTCAGACGCTCCAGCCACCATCGATCACCTGGGCGGTCCCGGTGACGAAGGCGGCGGCGTCGGACGCAAGATACAGGGCGAGGGCGGCGATCTCTTCCGGGCGGCCCACGCGACCCATCGGCTGGCGGGCGGCGAAGGCGGCCTGCACCTCGGCCTCGCTGCGGCCTTCGCGGGCGGCCTGGTCGGCGATGCGCTGGTGCAGCGAAGGGGAATCCACGGTGCCGGGGCAGATGGCGTTGCAGCGGATGCCCTGGCCGACATAGTCGGCGGCCACCGACTTGGTCAGGCCGATCACCGCCGCCTTGCTGGCGCCATAGGCGCAACGATTGGGGACGCCCTTGAGGCTGGAGGCGATCGAGGCCATGTTGATGATGCAGCCGCCACCCTGGGCCAGCATGCCGGGCAGCACGGCGCGGATCATCCGGTACATGGCGGTGGCATTGAGTTCGAAGGAGAAGCGCCAGGCCTCTTCGTCGCAATCTAGGATGCTGCCGGCGTGGACGTAGCCGGCGCAGTTGAACAAGACGTCGAAGCTGCCCAGCTCGGCGACCAGGGCCGAGACGGCCGCGGCATCGGTGACGTCGAGCACCCGGGTCTGTAGCCCCTCCAGGCTGTCCAGGGCGGCGGCATTGATGTCGGTGGCGATGACTTCGGCACCGGCGCGATGGAAGGCGAGGGCGGTGGCCCGACCGATCCCCTGGCCGGCGGCGGTGACCAGAACGCGTTTGCCTGCATGACTCATGCGAGAGACCTCTTGGCTGTTTATTGTTGTGAGTCGCCTGACCGCCAGCGGTCAATGGTCAGGCCATTGGTCCTATTGTTTAGACCCTGCTAGGCTCTCAGGCAAGGATTTTTTCGCGGCAAACTGCGCGACCTGCATGAGACGAGACCGCCATGCCCCTTCAGGTAATTGAAAAGCCGCGGCTTTACCGGCAGATCGCCGACCAGTTGCGCGCCCTTATCGACGGCGGCGAATACCCGCCGGGCAGTTGCCTGCCCGCTGAGCGCGAATTGGCCAAGCAGCTGGGCGTGAGTCGGGCTTCGGTGCGCGAAGCCCTGATCGCCCTGGAGGTGATTGGCCTGGTGGATGTGCGCGTCGGCGACGGCGTACGGGTCTGCGCGCCCAGTGCTCCGCCACCACCGGATACCCCGGTGCTGGAGCTGGCCGGGCGTGGTCAGTGGGCGGAGATGGATCCGGAACTTAGCCTGGCGCTGGATCTGGACGCCGAGATCCCGCCCTTCGCCCTGCTGCAGGCGCGCTGCCTGGTGGAACCGGAAGCTGCCGCCCTGGCCGCCCGGCACGCCAGCGACAGTGATCTGGCCGGTATCCGCGCCGCCTATGTTCGCAACGTCGAGGACAATCGCTTGGGCTCCACTACCCATCCGGGTGACCGGCTGTTCCATATCCGCATCGCCCAGGCCAGCGGCAACCCGGCCTATGCCCTGCTGCTGCGCCATCTGCTCGGCCATCGCTACGGCAGCATGTTCCAGCTCCTGCAGCGCCGCTACACCCCGGAAGACATGCCCGACCGCTCCCAGCAGGAGCACCTCGCCATCCTCGACGCCCTGGAAGCCCACGACCCCGACGCCGCCCGCCAGGCCATGGCCGAGCACCTGGATGCGGTGACCCGAATTTTCGGGCGACCAGCGGTGGAATGAGGGACTGCCCTTTCCTTCGGGGTGAGGGCGGACGCCCCTGTTGGGCTTCGCTGCGCTCAGCGCCAACCTACGGGTGACCGGTGATTCGTTCGCGGCGCCGCCCTGCGCTCGGAACCGCCCCCTCTCCCTCGGGGAGAGGGCTGGGGTGAGGGCAAGCCCCGCGTCGATGACGTAGGGCGACACCGTAGGGTGGAAAGCCGCGCAGCGTTTTCCACGCGAATCCCACGCGCAACACCCTTCTGTACGGCCCCTTAGCCACCTGGCTGTGGCTGTTCCTAGCGCCTGCCGACCGCGGACAATCGGCTCTTTGCCCAGGAGTCCGCCGCCATGTCCCTCGTTTTCCATCAGGTCGATGTCTTCGCCCAGCGCCCCCTGGAGGGCAATGCCCTGGCAGTGGTCTGCGGTGCCGATCAGCTTTCCACCGAACAGATGGCCGCCCTGGCGCGCTGGACCAATCTGTCGGAGACCACCTTTCTCCTCGAACCTACCGATCCGGCCGCGGACTACCGGGTGCGCATCTTCACCCCGGTTCGCGAGCTGCCCTTCGCGGGCCATCCGACCCTGGGCAGCTGCCATGTCTGGTTGCGCGAAGGCGGCCAGCCGCGCGGCGGCGAGGTGATCCAGGAATGCGGCGCCGGCCTGGTGCCGATCCGCGCGGCCGGCGAGGAGCTGGCTTTTGCCGCGCCACCGCTGCTGCGGGGCGGGCCGGTGGCGCCCGAGGTGCTGGCGTGCATCGCCCGTGGCACAGGTCTTTCGCCCGAGCGTTTCCAGGCCAGCCAATGGGCCGACAATGGCCCCGGCTGGGTCGCCGTGCTGTTGGAAAGTCGCGAGGAACTGCTGGCGATCCGACCGGACTACACGGCGCTGGAAGGCCTCAACGTCGGCCTGATCGCACCCTGGACAGGCAGCGCTGCCGAGGCGCAGTTCGAGGTACGTGCCCTGATGGGCGAGGAGTTCGCCGAAGACCCGGTCACCGGCAGCCTCAACGCCAGCCTGGCACAGTGGCTGATCCCGGCGGGCCTGGCCCCGGAGCGCTACCTGGCCAGCCAGGGCACGGCCATGGGCCGCCGCGGCCGGGTGCGGGTGGCACGCATCGCCGACGGTATCTGGGTGGGTGGCGCGGTGCAGGACTGCATCCGCGGCACCCTTACCCTTTGACCGCGGATCAAAGCCCGACCGAGCGTCCCTTGAAGCCGGCGGCATCGAAGTAGCGGGTGCTGCCGACATTCTGGGTCTTGAGTTCGGTGACCAGGCCGCCCGCCGCCGGTGCGGAACGCTGCACCTGGTGGCTGTCCTTGACCGGCTTGCCGCCTTCCAGGCTCTCGCCGATCACTCGGCCGACCAGTTGCCCCTTGGCCGGGATCTCCAGGTGCAGCAGGTGGGCCAGGGTCTGGCCGACGTCGGCGTTGCTGACCGGGCTCAGGTCGACGAAGCCCTTGCGGAAGTCCGGGCCGATAGCCGCCATGAAGTTGTGGGTATCGCCCCGGCTGAAGCTGCCGTGCATGCCCTGGCCCTGCTGCAGGCCGGTATCGGCCACTTCCACGGCGCAGATGTCGGGTTTACCGCAACCGCTGTCATAGGAGCGGAAGTTGACCACGATGGCCGGGTAGGGGGTGAGCGCCGAACCCTTGAGATTGATCGCCGACAGGGGCAGGGTGCCGGGGATCTTGCCCAGGTCGTCGTCGACGAACAGGCCGCTGACATAGTCCTGCTTGAGCAGTGCCGCGACCACCTTGGGCGCCAGGGCCTTGGCATCGCCTTGGGGCAGATAGACCAGGTCCGAGCCGCCGTTGGCCGCCACCACCACCTCCGGCTTGGCCGGATCGGGACCGATCAGGCCGTTGGCCTTGCTCGGGTGCTGGCCCTTGTCCATCTCCACCGCGGCGCCCTTGGCGTCCGGGTCGAGCAGCGGCAATTCCAGCGCGGTGGCGAGATCCAGCGCGAGGAAGCCGGGCGGCAACAGCCCCTTGGGCACGTCGGGGTAGCTGGCCTTGGCCGCCGGACTGGTCTTGCTCTCCTTGGAGATGGTGGAGAAGCCGTGGTCGGCGCTGACGAAGATGTCGGTATTGCCATCCAGGCCCAGCTCTTTCAGTCGGGCGCGCAGGGCGCCGAGGTTGGTGTCGACGTTGCGGATGGCGGCCAGGCTGGTGGGGCCGTTGATGCCCGGAGTGACCTTGCCCAGGCTGTCGCCCTGGTTGTGCTGGGTGCCGTCGGGATCGCGCGACCAGAACACCAGTACGAAGGGCTTGCCGTTCTCCTTGAAGCGCGGCAGCAGCACCTGGTTGGTGACATCGAGGAAGTAGCGCTGCTGCTCGATGTTGGCGCTCAGGGTGCCCGGCGTGGTGGCGTTGCCGGCCTTGCCATTGGCGCCCCGGCTCGGGGCTTCCAGCGGCAGGCCGGCCTGTTTCAGGGCGTCCTGCATGGCCGCGCTCAGGGGGATGCCGGTGGGGTGGCCGGTAGAGTCGTCGACGATCACTGTCTTTTCCCCATCGCGGGCGGTCACGTCCTGGATGGCGACGGGGCCGAGCTTGCCGACGGCGGCGGTGGACAGCCCGGCATGGCGTGCAGCGGCCAGCAGGGTTTCTTCATCCAGGTAGTTGCCAGCGAAGTGCTCGTCGACGTCGCCCAGCACCTCGTCGTTTTCCAGGAAGGGCGTGACGCTGTTGCTGGCACCCGGAACCGGAAAGCCGGTGTAGATCGTGTTACCGAAATCCCCGGTGTCGCCCAGGTAGTGCCCGGTGGCCATGGCCGAGGCGTTGGGGGTGGTGAAAGTGGGAAAGAGCGAATGGCTGTTCTGGAAGTTCACCCCTTCGCGCCGCAGTTGCGCCAGGTTCGGCGCGGTCTGCGCATCGACGATGCCCGCCCGCAGGCCATCGGGGATGAAGAGGATGACGTTGCGCGCCGGTTCGGCGGCCATGACCGCCGAGCTGGCAAGGAGGGCGAGGCTGCAGGCACGGGCGAGAAGGGTGGGGATGAACGCCATGAAAGGATCTCAGCAGGGGAGGAGGCCACTAGATGTAACAAGGTATTGCTGCAATTTGATGATGACAGCGGGGTGACAACCCTCGGCATCCTTTGTGCAGCGACTAGGCTTCCCGTCCAAGGAGCCGCTCATGGCCCACGCCTTCGAACCTGCCGCCTCCATCGCGACCAGCCCTTGCACCCTCGATACCCCGGCCATCCGCCAGGCCCGCCTCGATCTGGCCGCCTGCTTCCGCATGGCCGCGCGCCTCGGGCTGGGCGAGGGGATCTGCAACCACTTCTCCTTCGTGGTGCCGGGTCACGACGATCTCTTTCTGGTCAATCCCTATGGCCTGGCCTTTGCCGAGGTGACGGCCTCTTCCCTGCTGATCTGCGACTTCGACGGTGGCGTGGTCATGGGCGAAGGCGCACCCGAGGCCACCGCCTTCCACATCCACGCTCAGCTGCACCGGCTCAATCCCCAGGCGCGGGCGGCCTTCCATACCCATATGCCCCATGCCACGGCGCTCTGCCTGCTGGAAGGCGAGCCCTTCGTCTGGGCCGGCCAGACCGCGCTGAAATTCTATGATCGCCTGAGCGTGGACGAGGACTACAACGGCCTGGCGCTGGACGCTGCCGAAGGCGAGCGCATTGCCCGGGCGGCCGGCGAGGCAGCGGTGGTGATGCTGAAGAATCATGGGCCGCTGGTGCTGGGGCCGAGCATCGCCGAAGCCTGGGACGATCTCTACTACCTGGAGCGCGCCGCCGAGGTGCAGCTCAAGGCCATGGCCAGCGGCCGGCCGCTCAAACCGGTAGACCCGGTGATCGCCCACGCCGCCTGCCAGCAGATGCTGCAGGGCAATGCCGACAGCGCGCGGCTGCATCTGGAGAGCGTGAAGCGTCAGTTGCTGCGGCTGGAGCCGGACTATCAGGACTGAAGCAGGCGCTCAGCCGCCGTGCGTGCGGCGCTGCTGTCTGGGCAACTGCTGAGGAAGGGCGCGTTCCAGGGTGTCGGCCACCACCCTGGGCAGTTGGGCATCGACGGCGTCGACCAGGCGCGCCCGCAGCTGGCGCTTGATGGCGCGACTCGTGTCGAGCTGGCCGTGATGATCCAGGGCCAGGAACCCTTGGCGGAGGATATCGAGGGACAGCGAAGAGGCTTCCGCACCCAGGGGGCAGACATCGAAGGCGAGCGACGGAGCGATAACGGACGGCATCCTGGTGACCATGGCGTGTCCCTCCTGGACAAGAACCCCATCATGCCGGGCCCTCGTGGCCCACCGCAGGGGCAACACCTCGACTCGTGGACTGCTGCGCATTTTCTCCGCACAAAAAAGAGCCCGGATCCTCCCGGGCTCAAAAGCGCAGATGTCAGCTTCTACGATGCCTCTTCGGCACGGGATAGAGCGTGCCACCACCAGGCTTATGGCTGGCTTAACGTCGCTAGCGGATGAGCGACGCCAGCAGGGCCATGAAGGCGATCATGGCGAAGATCAGCAGCAGGTGGACCAAGGATCGCTTGTCCATGGGCGTCTCGGCGGAAAGGGCGCGGGGAGGGATTCGATTCGCCGATGATAGCAAAAGGCTATCTATTTCGCTGCCGGACCTGGATCAGGGTGGGGTTAGCATCAACTGGATGCGCCGTTCCAGGGCATCCAAGGTGAAGGGCTTGGTCAGCACCCGCATGCCGGCTTCGAGATCGCCGTCCCCGATGATGTGGCTTTCAGCGTAGCCGGTGATGAACAGCACCGGCAGGCCCGGACGCAGGCCGCGCAGGGCGTCGGCCAGCTGGCGACCATTGAATGTCCCGGGTAGGCCGACATCGGTGACCAGCAGGTCCAAAGGGGTGTCGGGCAGCAGCAGTGCCAGTGCCGTGGCGGCATCGGCCGCTTCCAGTACCTGGTAGTCCTGGGCCGTCATGACGTCGACCAGCAGGGCGCGGATGGTGGGTTCGTCGTCGACCACCAGGATGGTCTCGCCCTGGCCGGGAAGGTTGGGCTCGGGTTCGACATGGGCTGTGGTGTCAGCGATCGGCATCCGATGATGGCGCGGCAGATAGAGGTGGACCCAGGTACCCGCCGCGGGCGCGGATTCGATCTGGATCTCGCCACCCGACTGCAGCACGAAGCCATGCACCATGGACAGGCCCAGGCCGGTGCCCTGGCCCAGCGGCTTGGTGGTGAAGAAGGGATCGAAGACCCGGGCGCGCACCTCGTCGCTCATGCCGCTGCCGGTATCGCCCACGCTCAGGCGCACGTAGTCGCCCTGGGGCAGGGCGCAACGCTGGGCACGCGCCTCGTCGAGACGCTCGTTGCTCAGGACGATGCGGATGCGACCGCCCTCGGGCATGGCGTCGCGGGCATTGAGGCAGAGATTGAGCAGGGCGTTTTCCAGTTGCAAGCCGTCGATATGGGTCAGCCAGAGGCCTGGATCGGCCTCGCGCTCCAGGGCGATCTGCGGACCTATGCTGCGCTGGATGAGGTCTTCGAGGCCGATCACCAACTGGTCCAGGGGTACCGGCTGGGGGTCCAGGGTCTGGCGACGAGAAAAGGCCAGCAGGCGATGGGTCAGGGCGGCGGCGCGCTGGGCGGCGCTGCGGGCGGTGCCGGTGTAGCGATCCAGATTCTGCAGGCGGCCTTGCCGCAGGCGCACGTCGAGCATCTCCAGCGAACCCAGGATGCCGGTCAGCAGGTTGTTGAAGTCATGGGCGATGCCGCCGGTGAGCTGGCCGACCGCCTCCATCTTCTGCGACTGGCGCAGGGCTTCTTCCATGAGGCGGATGCGCTCTTGCTCGTTGAGCCGCTCGGTCACATCATAGGCGAACTGGTAGGCGCCGATGGTGCGGCCTTCGGCATCGTGCAAGGGGCTGAACTGCAGCTCGTAATGGCGCAGGCCTGGCTCCTCGCGCACCGAGATGATCTCGCTGAAGGTCTCGCCGGCGAAGGCGCGGCGCCAGTGGGCGAGGATGCCGTCGCGCAGTTCGGGACGGTGCCTGAGGCTTTCACTGAAGGAGGCGCCGATACGGGGGCGGACTCCGATCACCTGTTCGAAGACATCGGCGCCGGAGCCGTTGATCGCCAGCCAGCGGAAATTGAAATCCAGTACCTGAATCAGGGCGGCGGCGCCGTCCACCACGTTGGCCAGGATACGGTTGGCGGCCAGGGCGGCCTGCACCCGTTCTTCGAGGGTCTCGTTGAGTTGGCGCAGGGCGGCTTCGGCGCGCTTGCGTGGGGTGATGTCCTGGAACAGCACCGCGACCTGACGGCGGCTGGCCGGCTCCACGCGAAAGGCGGTGACGTCCAGGTAGCGCCCGGTGGCCACCAGCTCCTGTTCGAAGCGGATGGATTCGCCCGTCCGCAGTACATGGCCGTAGCGGTCGAGCCAGGCCTGGGCCTCGTCGCCGACCATGTCGCGCAACTTCTGGCCCACCACGTTGGGAATGCCGGCATGGGCGGCATAGGCCGGATTGGCCTCGACATGAAGGTAATCGCTCAGGGGGCCATGGGGACCATCGAGGAACTCGATGATGCAGAAGCCTTCGTCCATGGCGTTGAAGAGGAACTGATAACGCTCGCTGGCCAGGGTGGCGGCGCCCTCCGACGGCATGGCCTGGTCGTCGAGCTGATGGCGCAGCTGTTGATTGTGCTGCTCCAGCTCGGCGATGCGCGCCAGCAGGGAAGGGATATCGGCGAGGGGCACAGTGGACTCGTCAGGCCAGGATGAGGCGACGGCTTCGCTTCAAAGTCCGTATTAGATGTCTTTAGGCGGAAAAGTGTCACCTACGTCACGGATTGCCGCCCTGCTGATATCGCGCCCGGCGCTGGCTGCCTGGGGCTCGCCGTTACGGATCTCCTAGCCCTAACAAAGATGTCTGACCACTCTGCTTTGGGCGCATTGACACCTAGGGAAGTCACTCATACGATGTCATATGAATATCTAGTAACAGCTTTCCAACGACCCCGGTTCACCCCGGTCAATAACAACAAGTCAGGAAGCCTATTCGATGACTATCCAGGTCACTCCCGAGACGGAGTCCGTCTCGCGGCCGCAGGTCCCGCCCGTCGCCGCTACCCAGCAAACCTCCCGCTTCACGCGCTATCGCTGGCTGATCTGCGCCCTGCTGTTCGTCGCCATCGGTATCAACTACATCGACCGCCAGATGATCGGCATCCTCAAGCCCACGCTGCAGGCGGACCTGGGCTGGACGGAGACCGACTACGCCACGATCGTGTTCTGGTTCCAGTGCGCCTATGCCATCGGCTTCCTGACCTTTGGCCGCATCATCGACAAGGTCGGGGTACGCATCGGCTACGCCCTTGCCTTCACTATCTGGACCATCGCCAGCATCGGCCATGGCATCGCCCATACCGTCACGCACTTCGTGCTAGTGCGCTTCACCCTCGGCTTCGGCGAGTCCGGCAGCTTTCCGGCCAGCCTCAAGGCGGTGTCGGAATGGTTTCCGCAAAAGGAACGCGCCCAGGCTACCGGGCTGTTCAACGCCGGCACCGCCATGGGGCCAATCATCACACCTTTGCTAGTGCCGGCCATCACTTTGGCCTGGGGCTGGCGTGCGGCCTTCATCTCCATCGGCCTCGTCACCGCGCTGTGGCTGATCGCCTGGTTGCTGATCTATCGTCGCCCTCACGAACACCCCAAGGTGAGTCGTGAAGAGCTGGCCTACATCCAGGCAGACGATGGCTCCCCGGTGGCGGCGACGCCGGCCACCCAGACCAAGATCTCCTGGTTCAAGCTGCTGACCTTCCGCGAGACCTGGGCCTACGCCGCGGGCAAGTTCCTTACCGATCCGATCTGGTGGCTCTACCTGTTCTGGCTGCCGGACTTCCTGGGCAAGACCTATGGCCTGAATCTGAAATCCTTCGGTCCGCCGCTGATCGCCATCTATATCCTGGCCGACATCGGTTCGGTGATGGGCGGCTGGGGTTCTTCCAAGCAGATGAAGCTCGGCCGTAGCGCCAACCTGGCACGCAAGACCACCATGCTGCTCTGCGCCCTGGCGGTCGTCCCGATCGTCACCGCCCAGTTCGTCTCCAGCCTGTGGCTGGTGGTGGGCATCATCGGTCTCGCCGCCGCGGCGCACCAGGCCTGGTCGGCCAACCTGATGACCCTGCCGTCGGACCTCTTCCCCAAGGAAGCCGTGGCCTCGGTGATCGGCATCGGCGGTACCGCGGGTGCCATCGGCGGCATGCTGATGACCACCTACAACGGTTACATCCTGCAGATCTTCAAGTCCTACCAGCCGATCTTCATCGTGGCCGGCAGCGCCTACCTGGTGGCCATCGTGGTCATCCATGTGCTCACGCCGCGGCTCAAGCCGGTACCGCTGGAGCGCATCTCGGTAGACTGATCGCCCTGCTGTTGAGGTCAAGAAAGCCGCCGGGTGCTCCCCGGCGGCTTTTTTCATCCGGTGGCTGTCCGGATCGCGCAGGGGGCTGTCCTGCTCGCAAGCGCAGCGGGGGGCGGCGCCGGTCAGACTCAAGGGCCCAGCCCTGGAGTCCCCCATGCTCAAGCAACCTCAGACCAAGTACCAAGCCTTCGCCGCGCCTCACCTGCCCGATCGCCAATGGCCGGGTCGCCAGCTGACCCAGGCGCCGCGCTGGTGCTCCACCGACCTGCGCGATGGCAACCAGGCCCTCATTGAACCCATGGGGTTGGAGCGCAAGCGGCGCTTCTTCGCCCTGCTGGTGGCGGTGGGCTACCGGGAAATCGAGGTGGCCTTTCCGGCGGCCTCGCAGACCGATTTCGCCTTCGTGCGCGAGCTGGTCACGGCGGACGGGCTGCCCCAGGATCTCTGGCTGCAGGTGATGACGCCAGCCCGCGTCGAACTGATCGACCGTACCTTCGAGTCTCTGGTCGGCGCGCCGCGCGCCATCGTGCACCTCTACAACGCCACCGCGCCGCTGTTTCGCCGGGTGGTGTTCGATCAGGATCGCGCCGCGACCCAGGCCATGGCGGTGGCCGGTACCCAGCGGGTACGCGCCCGGTGCGATGCCCAGCCAGATACGGCCTGGACCTATCAGTATTCGCCCGAGACCTTCTGCTTTACCGAAGCGGACTTCGCCCTGGAGATCTGCCAGGCAGTGCTCGAGGCCTGGCAGCCCTCGGCCGAGCGACCGCTGATCCTCAATCTGCCGGCGACGGTGGAGGTGGCGACACCCAACGTCTATGCCGATCAGATCGAAGGCTTCATCCGCGGCCTGGGCCCGGCTCCCCATGTGACCATCAGCGTCCATCCGCACAATGATCGCGGCACCGGTGTCGCCTGTGCCGAGCTGGCCCAGCTGGCCGGCGCGACGCGGGTGGAAGGCTGCCTGTTCGGCAACGGCGAACGTACCGGCAACGTGGATCTGGTGACCCTGGCGCTGAATCTCTACAGCCAGGGCATAGCGCCGGGCATCGACTTTTCCCGGCTGGAGGAGGTGGCCAGCGTGGTGGAGGCCTGCAATCAGCTGGCGATCCATCCGCGTCATCCCTATGGCGGTCGCCTGGCGCTGGCCGCTCACCCGGAGCGGGGCGCGGCCCTGGGCCTCATCGATCCGGCGGACGTGGGCCTGGAAGCGCGTCTGGGCTAGGGGCGTCGGGCAGTCCCGCCTGGCCGCGATAGGCCGAAGGCGACACGCCCAGCACCTGGCGGAAGCGAGTGGCGAAGGCGCTCGGGCTGGCGTAGCCGTGATCCAGGGCCACGTCGACGATGGTGTGGCCGGCGGCCAGCGAGGTCAGGCTCGAATCCAGTCGCGCCCGCTGCAGCCACTGGCCGAAACTCAGGCCGGTCTCGCGGAGAAACAGCCGGCTCAGGGTGCGTTCGCTGACCGCCAGCCGGGCGGCAGCCCGGGTCAGGGTCCAGCGCTCGCCGGGATGCTGGCGCAGGTGGCGGCAGAGCTCGGCGAGCAGAGCATCGTTCGGCCAGGGCAGGTGCAGCCCGGCGGTGGGCGAACCCTGCAGTTCGTCGAGCATCAGCTGCAGGATGTACCGGGCGCGGCCCTCGGCCGGTCGGTCGACCGGCAGGGGCAGGGCGGCCAGGATGAGTTCCCGCAAGAGCGGTGAGACGGCGATCAGCTGGCAGCGCGTCGGCAGATCGGCGCGCACCTGGGGGTCGACGAACAGGGTGCGTACCTCGACGCGCCCCAGCAGGTGCAGGTCGTGCTCTTCGCCAGCGGGTACCCAGACGCCACGCTCCGGCGGCACCACCCAGCGCCCCTGGGCGGTGTTGACGATCACCACGCCGCACAGCGCATGGATCAGCTGCGCCTGGCGATGGCGGTGGGGCGGCACCCGGTCGCCATGGGCGTAGTCCTGGGCCACGGCATGCAACCCGTTGCATGAGCTGAAGTCGATGAACATGGCCGTCAGGACGGCGCGCGGCCGGCCAGCCATTTGCCCAGCAAGGCATCCAGCTGCTGCTGCTCGGCCTCGCTGAGGGTAGCCAGGGCGCGGCGTTCGTTGTCGACATGGGCGGCCATCAGGCCGTCGATCAGGGCGAAGCCCGCGGCGGTGAGCGCCACCAGGGTGCTGCGGCGGTCCTCGGGATTCTTGCGGCGCTCGATCAGGCCTGCGCGCTCCAGGCGGTCGAGGCGATTGGTCATGCCGCCCGAGGAGATCATGGCCGACTCATAGAGCACCGTCGGGCTCAGGGCATAGGGCTCGCCAGCGCGCCTCAGGGTGGCCAGCACATCGAACTCGCCGTAGTGCAGCCGATGCTCGTCGAAGAAGGGCTGCAGGACATCGCGATTGAGCACCTGGGCGACTTCGCCGAGACGACCGACCAGGCGCATGGGCAGGGCGTCCAGGTCGGGGCGTTCCCGGTGCCACTGGTCCACGGCGAATTCGGCGCGATCGGCCATCGGATTACCTCGCGAATATATCTTGATGTTAAGATACTTCTCATCAAGAGAAATATCGCGTCACTCTGGAGATTGTCCATGCTTTCCGCGTCATCATCATCCCCGACTACGCCCGCGCCGCGCCAGGATGCCTTCCTCGCCGTACTGCTCGTGCTGCTGGTCGGCCTCAACCTGCGGCCGATCCTGGCCGCCATCGGTCCGCTGCTGGATGGCATCCAGGCCGCGACCGGTCTGGAAGGCAGCGGCGCTGGGGCCCTCACCACGCTGCCCATCGCCGCCATGGGGCTCTGCGCCCTGGGCGGTGCCCGCTTGCAGGCCTGGCTCGGTGAGCGCCGTGGCATCGCCCTGGGCCTGTTGCTGCTGGCCCTGGCCAATGCCTTGCGCTGGGAGGAGCCGAGCGGCCTGGGGCTGATCCTCACCGCCGGCCTGGGTGGCGTTGGCATCGCCCTGGTACAGGCGCTGATCCCGGCCTATATCCGCCGCTGCTATCCGCAACGTACCAGCACCCTGATGGGCCTCTACACCACCGGCATCATGGGCGGTGCCGCGGTGGCGGCGGCCAGTGCGGCGCCCCTGGCCGAGCACTGGGGCTGGGCCCAGGGCCTGGCGCTCTGGACCCTGCCGGTGCTGCTCGCCCTCGGCACCTGGCTGGCCCTGGCGCGCCCCGATGCGCCGGCGCAGACCATCACCCCCCGCGCCCAACCCTGGCGTCAGCGCCAGGGTTGGCTGCTACTGGCCTTCTTTGGCATCGGCACTGCGGCCTACACCCTGGTGCTGGCCTGGCTGCCGCCGTACTACACCGGTCTCGGCTGGCAACCGGCCGACAGCGGTCTGCTGCTGGGCGGCGTGAGTCTGGCCGAGGTCAGCGCCGGTCTCCTGCTGTCGGCCACCATCGCCCGGCTGCGCAATCGCCGTCCGCTGGTGCTGGGCGTACTCGGCGTGGTGCTGATCGGCTTGCTGTGCCTGGCCCTGGCGCCGCTGCAACTGGCGGTGCCCACCGCCATCCTGCTCGGCCTGGGCATCGGCGCGCTGTTTCCGCTGTCGCTGATCCTGGCGATGGACAAGGTCCGCGACCCGGCCGAGGCCGGTGCACTGCTCGGTTTCGTCCAGGGCGGCGGCTATCTCATCGCCAGCCTGGCGCCCCTGGCCGCCGGCATCCTGCGCGACTACCTGGACAGCCTGGCCAACGCCTGGCTGCTGATGGCGGCGGGTGTGGTGCTGCTGATGGGTCTTGGCCTGCGCCTGACCCGGCCCGCGCAGCCGGCCAAGGTGGCTGGCTACCAACAGGCCTAGACCGCGCATGGCAGGTGCAGCTCCACGCAGAAGCCGCCCCGTGCTCGGTTGCTGAACCTCAGGATGCCGCCCAGGCGGCGGGTGATGGTCTCGACGATGGCCAGCCCCAGCCCGGCGCCCTGGGGATTGCCGGCGCTGTAGAAGCGATCGCACAGCCGCGCCAGGTCGGACTCGTCCACCCCGGGGCCGCGATCCTCCACCCGCAGCAGGACCCCGTCGTCCTGGCTGGCTTCGATGCCCACCTCCACCGTGCTGCCGGCTGGTGCGAAGGCCAGGGCGTTGGTCACCAGGTTCTGCAGGGCGATGGCGATGGCGTCCGGATCACCGAGCACCGCTGGCCCGGCCTGGGCCGCCAGCACCAGCTCCACCTGCCGCTCCAGCGCCAGCGGCGTCAATTCCGCCAGTTCTTCGCGCACCAGGGGTTCCAGGGCCAGCGGCTGGACCTGGGCGGCGCCCGGCTCCAGCCGCGCCAGGGTCAGCAGCTGGCTGGCCAGGCGGGTGGCCCGGCTGACGCCCTGGCGCAGATAGCCCAGGGCTTCCTCGCGCTCCTCGGGCGTCTCGGCGCGTTGGGCGTTCTGCGCGTGCAAATCGAGGATCGCCAGCGGCGTGCGCAATTCGTGAGCGGCATCGGCGATGAAGCGGCGCTCGCGATCGAGCAGGGTGCGCAGCTGGGCGAGCAGATGATCCAGGGCGCCTCGCATGGGCTGCAGTTCCGGGGGTAGCGTCGCCTCGGGCAGTGGCGCCAGGCTGTGCGGATCGCGTTCGCGCAGGCCGCGGGCGAAATCCTGCAGCGGTCGCAGGCCCCAACCCAGCAGCAGCCAGAGCACCCCGACCAGCAGCGGCAGGCCCACCAGGGTCGGCCAGAGGGTATGGCTGACGATGCGCTGGATCAGGTCCTGCCGCAGATCCTCGCGCTCACCGACCCAGATGCGCAGGCCGTTGTCGGCGGTCCGCACCAGCATCCCGCACCACTCGCGACCGTTCTCGAACACCTCGTGCAGCCCCTCGGGCGGCACCTCGGCCAGCCGCGGCGCGTTGCCGGAACGAACCAGCAACTGGCCGTCGGCGGTCCAGACCTGAAAGGTCAGCTGGTTCTCGTAGGGGTGCGCCGGCACGTTGCCGGGACGGGGTTGCATGGCCCGGTCGAACACCCTGACCAGTTCGGGCCCGGTATCCGCCGCTGGAAGGCCGGCCTGCAGTAACCCTTCCAATAGCCGCGCGCCCTGTACCAGCTGGGCGTCGTAGATGCCCTCGATCTCGCGGTGACTGTCGCGCAGGGCCAAGAGGGCGAGGACCAGACTGCCGGCCAGCACCAGGGCCAGGGTAGGGGCGAGGATGCGGGTGCGGATGGCGATCACGGCTGGCGCTCCAGCAGATAGCCCACACCGCGTACGGTGCGGATCAACCCGCTGTCGAGCTTCTTGCGCAGGTTGTGGATGAGCACTTCAAGAGTATTGCCCGAGGCCGCTTCCTGCCAGCCATAGAGGGCGTTGCTCAGCCGCTCGCGGGTGATGACGGCGCCCGGCCGCAACAGCAGCAGATGCAGCAGTCGATACTCCATGGGCGTCATCACCACCTCGGCGCCGCGATAGTGCACCGTCTGGCTGGCCGGGTCGAGGCTGATGCCGGCGTGCTCCAGCAAGGGGTGCGCCCGGCCGCAGCTGCGACGGATCAGGGCGCGGATACGCGCCTTGAGTTCGTCCAGGTCGCACGGCTTGACCAGGTAGTCGTCGGCGCCGGCATCCAGGCCCTGGATGCGATCGGCCTTGGCGTCGCGGGAGGTGAGCACCAGTACCGGGACCTGACTGTCAGGCTGGCTGCGCAGACGGCGCAGCAGGTCGAGGCCGTCCAGGCGCGGCAGGCCCAGGTCCAATAGCACCAGATCGAAACGCTCGAGCGCCAGGGCGTGCTCGGCGGCCAGGCCGTCGGCCACCCAGTCCAGGGTATAGCCCTCGCCGCGCAGGGCCATGCGGATGCCTTGGGCCAGGGCCGCATCGTCTTCCACCAGCAGTACTCGCACGGCCGCGTTCCTCTCCGCTATGCCTCTAGCCCGCCATCATCGCCGGCGTCCTGGCGAAGCGGCAGGCGCATCTGTTACCGGGCGTTGCATCCTAAGATTGCATTAAGCTTCGGCGTCGAGTCTGGCCACTCCAACCACGAGGAGTGTCGCCATGCGCCGCCTGTTGCTGCCGTTGCTGTTCGCAAGTCCCCTGGCCCTTGCCGCCGAACCCCAGTGCACCCAGGCGGACAAGTCCACCTGGCAAGACGCCACGAAGTTTCAGGCGCAGCTGCGAAACCAGGGCTACGAGATCAAGAAATTCAAGATCACCAAGGGCAACTGCTACGAGATCTACGGCTTCGACAAGGACCGGCGCAAGGTCGAGATCTATCACGACCCGGTGAGCGGCAAGGCGGTCAAGAGCGAGGTAGGCGGCTGATGAAAACGGCGACCGTGCGGCTCTGGGATCCCCTGGTACGGCTGTTCCACCTGTCGGTCGCCGCGGCCTTTTTCGCCAACTATTTTTTCAACGAGAAGGGCGCCTTCTGGCATCGCTGGATCGGCTACTACGCCAGTGCCTGGCTGCTGGTGCGGCTGGTCTGGGGCTTCGTCGGCCCGCGCAGCGCGCGCTGGAGCGACTGCTGGCCGACCCGTGCGCGGCTGAGCGCCCATCTGCGTGATCTCTGGCAGGGGCGGCCCCATCATCGCCTCGGCCATTCCCCCCTGGGCGCCCTGGTGATGCTGCTGATGATGGTCGCCATTGGCACGCTCGGCGTGACCGGTTTCCTCATGCACGAGGTCGATGCGCTCTGGGGCGCCGACTGGCCCGAAGACCTGCACGCGCTCTTTGCCAATGGCCTGCTGGCCCTGGTCTGCCTGCACGCCCTGGCGGCGGTGGTGGAAAGCCTGAGGATTCGCGACAACCTGCCGCTGTCGATGCTGACCGGTCGCCGCCGCCCGCTGGATGAGGCCTCCCCACGCGACTAGGCGCAGTGCCCGTCGAGGGTACCCGGCGGATCCACCTGCACCGTCACGTGCTGCAGGCCATGACGACTGCGCAGCAGCTCACCCACCAGGGTCGGCAACCGCAGCGGATCGCTGCCCGGTGCCGGGGTGATGTGCAGGGTGGCGATGCGGGTTTCGTCGGTCAGGGTCCAGACGTGCAGGTGGCCCACCTCGGCCACCTCCGGCAGGGCACGTACCTCTGCCGTGGCGCCAGCGGTGTCGAATTCCCGTGGCGCTGCCTGCAGCAGGACGGCACCAGCGTCACGCACCAGGGTCCAGGCCGATTTGACGATGAGCAGGGCAACCAGGATCGACAGCGCCGGATCCAGCCAGGTCCAGCCAGTCCAGAGGATGCCCAGGGCGGCGACGATGGCGCCTACCGACCCCAGCAGGTCGCCGGCCACGTGCAGCAGGGCACCACGTAGATTGCTGTCGTCCTTGTGCCCGCCGTTCAGCACCAGGAAGCCGACAATGTTGACCACCAGGCCGATCACCGCCACCACCAGCATGGGGCCGGACAAGACCTCGGTGGGCTCGCGCAATCGCATGACCGCTTCCCAGCCGATCCACAGGACCAGCAGCAGCAGGGCAACGCCATTGGTCAGGGCCGCGAGGATGCGCACCCGGTGGAAGCCATAGGTGAAGCGGGCATTGGCGGCCTTGGCCGCCACCCGGTAGGCCACCAGCGCCAGCAGCAGGGCGGCGGCATCCGAGACCATGTGCCCCGAGTCGGCGATCAGCGCCAGGGAGCCGGACCACCAGCCACCCACGGCCTGGACGATGGCGTAGCCGAAGGTCAGACAGAAGACCAGCTTGAGCTTGCGCTCGTTGTCGGCGGTCACTCGCGGGGCATGGGAGTGACCATGGCCGTGCTCGTGGCCATGCTGATGATCGTGATCGTGATCGTGGTGACGGATGGAGCCACTCATCTCTAGGTCTCCGGCTGAAAAGAAGGCAAGGCGTGCAAGCGCCTCTCTATCTGACCATCCTGAAGCCTGAAGTGACTTCAGGGTCAAGCCAGCCTCACCTGCCGGATGACCGAGCGGTCATCTGTAACCGCGGATGAGCCACTAAGACTCCATTAAGGTTCGCCCTCCAGGGTGGCAGCTTCCTGTCGCCGGAGCCCACCATGTTCGTTCACCGCTGCCTCTCCATGCCCTCGCGCAGGGTGCCCTGATGCTGCTCGCTGTGCGCACTCGTCCCCAGGCCCGAGGTTGGCGACCCTGGTGCAACCTGTTGGCCTTGAGCAGCCTGAGTGGCCTGCTGTTGCTGGCCGACGACTACCTCCAGCAGCTCTTCACTCCGAACAACCGCGCCGAACTGGAAGCGGGCTATGTCGCGGCGCTCTGGGTGTTCAGCCTGGCGCTGTGGCTGTGCAACCTGCCGCGCCTGGCGGCTGCCCTCCTGCTGCTGTTCGCCCTGATGCAGCTGCTGCAGCTGGGCAACCTGAGCTTTTTCGGCGAGCCACTCAGTGCCATCGATATCCAGGCGCTGCTGGGCGATACCGCCGAGGTCCCGCAGACACTCTGGGTCAGCCTGCCCGAGCACTGGCCGGTGCTGCTGTGCGTGGGGCTGCCCTATGGCCTGCTGATCGCCCTGCATCTGTACCTGCCGAGCCAGGTGCCGCTGCCCGCCAGTCGCTGGGCGCTGGTCCTGATCGCCGCGGTGCTGCTGTCCAAGCCCTATCGCGCCACCTACCGCAATCTCGACGCCTTCGTGCCCAGCCCCAGTCGCAGCGGCCTGCACAACAGCCTCAATGCCTTTTCCGCCTGGGCGGTGCGTCTGGCCGGGCGTAGCGAGGTGACCCTGCCGCCCACGGCCTATGCGCCCTATGACCTCGTCCAGGTGCCCAGCACCGCGCGACATGTCTGGCTGGTGGTGGCCGATTCCCTGCGCAGCGATCGCCTGGGCGCCTTCGGCTACCATCGCAATACCACCCCGAAGCTATCGGCCTATCTGGCGGGCAATCCCCAGGCCCTGATCCGGCCCGGGGTAGCGGCAGGGGTGGCCACCGACGTCAGCCTGCCCTATCTATTGAATCCCATCCGCGAGCCGGGCCAGGACCAGCGATTGCGCACCGGCGAGATCAACCTGTTCCGCTTCGCCCAGGCCGCCGGCTTTCGCACCCACTGGCTGTCGTCCCAGGAATCCAAGTTGCTGGCGCACCTGGGCAGTCGCTATCTGGACGTGTCCATCACCCGAGAGGACCATCCGCTGCGTTTCCTGCAACGCCAGGATCGTGCCCTGCTGGCTATCCTCGACGAACAGCGCTGGGCGCCGCGCAACTTCGTGGTACTCAATCTGCGTACCGCGCACCTGCCCTATGCGCAGAACTACCGGCACGAGGCTACGCCAGCCCCCTGGCCGGACACCGGTATCGAGGGCCAGGCCAATGCCTACGACAATTCGCTGCATTACCTGGATGGCCTGCTCGCCGAGATACTCGCCGACTTCGATCGCCTGCAGGGTGAGCGCTACCTGATCATCACGGGCGATCACGGCCAGCGGCTGGGGGAGGGCGGTCACTGGGGGCACAACGACCTGGTCCCCGAGGTCAGCGATGTGCCAGTGATCGTGGTGGCGCGGGACGCACCGGCCAATGCCCTGGCCGGTCTGCAGGGCGAGCGCTGGATCAGCCATTACGAAGCTGGCAGCTGGCTGGCGGAGCGCCTGGGTACCCGCATCGACAATCCCAATCGCCGCCCGGAGGAACACTTCGTCCATGGCAAGCTGCTGTTCAGCGATAATTTCGTGCAGCGCGTCTGCGAATCGCCCACCGGGCTGGTGCACCAGCCGCCGCAGCAACTGAGCAAGCTACTGCTGGACAGCTCGGCAGCACCCTGCGGTTGAGGCTGCAGCCGTCTTACCCTTGGCTCCGGGGCGCCGCTACACTGCCGGCGCTTTTTCATCTCGTCATCAGGACCTCGTCATGCCTTCGGCTTCATCCCTTTCTCGCTATGCCCACAGCGCACGCCTGCTGCACTGGCTCATGGCCCTGCTGGTGCTGCTGGCCTATGTGCTGATCACCAACCGCGGTCAGTTCGAACGTGGCTCCCTGGAGCGCCAGTGGGTGACCCTCGGCCACTTCTGGGTGGGATTGCTGGTGTTGCTCCTGGTGGTGCCGCGCCTCTGGGTACGCCAGCGCCATCCGGCGCCACCCATCACGCCGCCGCTGGCCACAGGCCTGCAGCGGATCAGCCGGCTCACCCACTACGCCCTCTATGCCTTCCTGCTGGCCCAGCCGCTACTGGGCCTCTTCACCGTCTGGCTGACCATCGGCGAGGTGAAAATCCCCTCCAGCACCCTGGCGCTACCGTCGCCCTTCGCCGTGGATCGCGAGCTGGCGCAGTCGCTCAAGGGCGTGCACCTCTGGCTGGGCAAGGCCTTCTATTGGGTGATCGGGCTGCATGTGCTGGCCGCGCTCTGGCATCACCTGGTACGCCGGGACGATACCCTCAGGCGCATGCTCTAGGAGCAGGACGAAGTGGCACCGCGCGCAGGTGGCTTTAGTACGGAACCTGGCGTGGATAGAGCGCGATGATTCGGTCGCGCCCACCCTCGGCCAGCAGATAGCCGTCGCCCTTGGGCAGCAGGGCCTGGGGGGCACGTAGAAAGGTCAGGATGGCGCGTGGCGCTGACTGGCGATCCCAGAGCAGCAGCCGGGCGCGGTGGGTGGAGTCTTCGCTGATCCACAGGCCGCGGTGGTCGCAGAGCAGAAAGCTCGGTTCGCGCAGCTCGCTCAGCGCCGGTGGATCGCGGCCATCGTCGCTGAGCTGACGCACCAGGCCACGGGATTTCTCGGTATAGAAGGCCGTGCCGTCCGGGCAGCGGGTAAAGGACTCCGCCTCGTCCAGGTGGTCGCGCAGCACCGTCAGGCTGCCGTCGGCGGCGTCGTAGCGCAGCAGGCGTCCCTCACCCTTGCGGTCTTCCACGGCATAGAGGTGCTCGCCTTCGACCCAGAGGCCCTGGGCGTTGATACCCATGAAGAGATCGCGACTGCCCGCGGCATCGAACCAGCGGATCGGATGAGTGCCGCCTTCCTGGCTATAGGCGAAACCGTTGCGATAGGGCGTCAGGCCATCGGGCTTGTACAGGCCCGCGCTAAGCACGCTGCGTCGGCCCTGGGCATCGATGCGCAGCAGGCGGCCCTTGCCATCCTTGAGTTCTTCCGCGGCGAGCAGGGCGTCGCCCTGCCAGGCCAGGGCGCTGGCCTTGGCGATGTCAGGATAGGCCACTTCGTAGTGCCAGCCCGTGGCGGCCTGGGCTGGCCAGAAGCGTTGCCAGGCGAGAAAGCCGACTGCGGCCAGCAGGCTCGCGGCCAGGGTGATGAGGGCGCCGCGCCAGAGCCGGGCCATCAGGTGGCGACGGAGGTCAGGTGCTCGTGGAGGATGACGGCGCCGATCACGATCAGCACCACGCCACCGAGCATTTCCGCTCGCTTGCCGACCAGGTTGCCCATCACCCGCCCCAGCATTACCCCGGTGGTCACCATGACCATGGTGGCGAGGCCGATGGCCAGGGCGGCAGTGATGATGTTGACGTCGATGAAGGCAAGGCCGACGCCTACGGCGAGGGCGTCGATGCTGGTGGCCACGGCCGTGAGCGCGAGCAGCATGAAGGAATGCTGGCGGGGTTTTTCTTCTTCCGCGTCGGGCGCGCCGAAGCCGGCCCAGATCATGCGCAGGCCCAGCACGGTGAGCAGGGTAAAGGCGATCCAGTGATCCCAGGGCTGGACGTACTGGGCGGCGGTCAGGCCGACGGCCCAGCCGATCACCGGGGTGATGGCTTCGATGACGCCAAAGATGGCACCGGTGCGCAGGGCTTCGCGCAGGCAGGGCTTGTGCAGGCTGGCACCCTTGCCGACGGCGGCGGCAAAGGCATCGGTGGACATGGCAAACGCCAGGAACATCAGGGAAGCGGGGTTCATCGTGACAGCGCCGGCCGGGCTCGGATCCACAAGACATCCCCGCACGCCCGGCACGGCGCGGTGATGCCCCTGGTCTCGCCAACCCTGACTGGCTGTCCTGACCACGGCGGTTGCCGAGTATGTTGATCAGGACGCTTTCCACCGTGGTGGAAGCAGGCTACTCCCCAAAGAGGCCGCCACCTTACCTAGCCGAATAGAGAAAGTCTATCTTGTAGATAGTTCTAATATATATAGCCTTGGCTAAATCTTCTGCCGTCCTGGATAGCTTGAAATCGGCCGAGGCAGCTGGATAGCGCTTGGCGACAGGGCTTTAGCCGCAGCACAGGATGCCGGCGATAGCCGACGGCGGCCTTCTACGCGTGGGCAGGGCGTCGCCAGAGGATCGCTGAAGGTCGCCTGCGAGCAGCCGAATGAGCATAGGAGCACACGACCTGAGGTGTCCCTGGCAGCAGCCATGAGCCGGTCAGAGCGGGCTGATACTGGCGCTCTGCCTTCCTCGTTTCGTCATGGCGCTGACACTTAATTGTCACATTTCGGCAATAGCCTAGCGCCAGCCCTCACTAGGTAATGGAGCAACCATGAAACGCACGTTCAGCCTCTCCCTGTTGTTGTCGGCCTTTTGCCTGAGCACTGCCGCTCATGCCGTGGATGTCACGGGCGCAGGTTCGAGCTTCGTGTATCCCGTTCTGTCGAAGTGGTCGCAGACCTTCAGCGAGAAGACCGGTAACCGCGTCAACTACCAATCCATCGGTTCTGGCGGCGGTATCGCCCAGATCAAGGCGGCCACCGTGGACTTCGGTGCCACCGACGCCCCGATGAGCACCGAGGATCTGCAGAAAGGCGGCCTGGGCCAGTTCCCGACCATCATCGGTGGCATCGTGCCGGTGGTGAACGTGGAAGGCATCGAGCCCGGCAAGCTGAAGCTCGACGGCCCGCTGCTGGCCAAGATCTTCATGGGTGAGGTCAAGACCTGGAACGATCCGGCCATCGCTGCCCTGAACCCCGGCATGAAGCTGCCCGCCAGCGCCATCACCGTAGTGCGCCGTTCGGACGGTTCGGGTACCTCCTACAACTTCACCAACTACCTGGCCAAGGTCAGCCCGGAGTGGAAGGAGAAGTTCAACTTCGGCACCACCGTCAACTGGCCGGTCGGTGTGGGTGGCAAGGGTAACGAGGGTATCGCTGCCTACGTCAAGCAGATCAAGGGCTCCATCGGCTACGTCGAGTACGCCTATGCGCTGACCAACAAGATGTCCCATGTGCAGCTGAAGAACGCCGCCGGCAACTTCGTGCAGCCTGACGCCAAGAGCTTCCAGGCCGCTGCCGCTACCGCCGATTGGAAGAGCGCCAAGGACTTCAACCTGTTGATGACCAACGCCCCGGGCGCCGATGCCTGGCCGATCACCGCCACCACCTGGATCGTGATGTACAAGGAGCCGAAGAACGAAGAGCGCAGCAAGGTCGCCTTCGACTTCTTCAAGTGGTCCCTGGAAAACGGCCAGAAGGACGCCGCGGCACTGGACTACGTCCCGGTTCCCGACGCGCTGGTCAAGCAGATCGAAGGCTACTGGGCTTCCGACTTCAAGAAGTAAGCAAGACCGCCTGCCGTCCGGGATCCCGCGAGGGGTCCGGGCGGCTTCGCGCATCCCGATCTGCTGACCGGAAATCGCCATGACCGATCAAACCCTTCCCCTTTCGGCCGCTCAGGAAGAGCGCATCCGCCGGGATACCCGCGCGGACACCTGGTTCCGGCGCCTGCTGTTCTCTGCGGCCCTGCTGGTACTCGCGGTGCTGGTCGGGGCAGCCCTGTCCACCCTCTGGGGTGGCCGCCTGGCCTTCATGACCTTTGGCCTGGATTTCCTGACGTCCGCCGAATGGGACGTCGGTGCCGAGAAATTCGGCGCCCTGGTGCCCATCTACGGCACCCTGATGACGTCGCTGATCGCCCTGCTGCTGGCCGTGCCCACCGCCTTCGGCATCGCCCTGTTCCTGTCGGAAATCGCCCCCACCTGGCTGCGCGGTCCGGTGGCCACGGCGGTGGAGCTGCTGGCAGGTATCCCCTCGATCATCTACGGCATGTGGGGCCTGTTCGTCTTCGGCCCCTTCATGGCCGCGTACATCTCGCCCTTCATCAACGACTACCTGGGCGCCATCCCGATCATCGGCATCCTGTTCCAGGGTCCGCCGCTGGGCATCGGCATGCTCACCGCCGGCATCATCCTGGCGATCATGATCCTGCCCTTCATCACCTCGGTGATGTACGAGGTGTTCCGCAGCGTGCCGCCCCAGCTCAAGGAGTCGGCCTATGCCCTGGGTTCAACGACCTGGGAGGTCTGCTGGGACATCGTGCTGCCCTATACCCGCTCGGCGGTGGTTGGTGGCGCCTTCCTCGGTCTGGGGCGAGCCCTGGGCGAAACCATGGCGGTGACCTTCGTGCTGGGCAACGCCCACCAATTCTCCGCGTCGCTGATGATGCCGAGCAGCTCCATCGCCTCGGTGATCGCCAACGAATTCAACGAGGCCTACACCGATCTGCACCGCTCCTCGCTGATCGCCCTGGGCTTCCTGTTGTTCGTGGTGACCTTCTTCGTGCTGCTGGCGGCGCGTCTGATGTTGGCGCAGCTGTCGCGCAAGGCAGGTAACTGATGCATATCGACGCCTATCTCTATCGCAAGCGCCGGATCAAGAACGGTATCGCGCTGATCTTCGGCAGCGCCGCTGCCGTGGTCGGCCTGGGTTTCCTCACCTGGATCCTCGGCACCACCCTGCTCAAGGGACTCTCCGCCCTCAGCCCGACCATCTTTATCGAGATGACGCCGCCACCCGGCGCCACCGACGGTGGTCTGGCCAACGCCCTGTTCGGCAGCGTGCTGATCACCCTGCTGGCCACCGCCATCGGCGCCCCCATCGGCATCCTGGCCGGACTCTGGCTGGCCGAGTACGCCCGCCATTCCAAGCTCGGCCTGGTGGTACGCTTCGTCAACGACATCCTGCTGTCGGCACCGTCCATCGTCATCGGTCTGTTCATCTACACCGCCGTGGTGGTGCCGCTCAATCAGGCCACTGGCGGCAGCGTGGGCTTCTCCGGCTTCGCCGGGGCCCTGGCACTGGCCATGCTGGTGGTGCCGGTGGTGACCCGTACCACCGACGAGATGATGCAGCTGCAGCCCGCGGCCATGCGTGAAGCGGCTTTGGCGCTGGGCATTCCCCAGTGGAAGGTCACCCTGCAGGTCCTGTTGCGCGCCTCTCGCGCCGGCGTGGTGACCGGGGTGCTGCTGTCCATCGCCCGCATCACCGGCGAGACCGCGCCGCTGCTGTTCACCGCCTTTGGCAACCAGTACTGGAGCGCCGACCTGCTCAAGCCGATGGCCAGCGTGCCCGTGACCATCTTCCAGTTCGCCATGAGTCCGTTCGAGAACTGGCAGCAACTGGCCTGGGCCGGCGCCTTGCTGCTGACCCTGTTCGTGCTGTTCCTGAACCTTTCCTCTCGCTTCTTCTTTCGCAACCGGGATTCCAAGTGACCACCATGCAGACGCAGATACCGGAACTGCAGGCGCGCGACGTCGGCTTCCGTTACAAGGGCCATCAGGCGCTCAAGTCGATCAACCTGGACATCGCGGCCAAGCAGATCACCGCCATCATCGGCCCCTCCGGATGCGGCAAGTCCACGCTGCTGCGCATCTTCAACCGCATCTACTCGGAGTACCCGGGGCTGGAAGCGACCGGCGAGATCCTCATGGACGGGGAGAACATCCTCGATCCCAAGTACTCGCTGAGCCGCCTGCGCAGCACCATCGGCATGGTGTTCCAGAAGCCGGTGCCTTTTCCCATGTCCATCGCCGACAACGTCGCCTACGGTATCCGCCACCACGAGCGGCTCTCCCGCGTCGAGTTGCAGGATCGCGTCGAGCAGGCCCTGCGCGGTGCTGCGCTGTGGGATGAGGTCAAGGACAAGCTGAATCAGAGCGCCCTGGGGCTCTCCGGTGGTCAACAGCAACGCCTGTGCATCGCTCGTACCATCGCCCTGCGTCCGCGGGTGTTGCTGCTGGACGAACCCACTTCGGCGCTGGATCCCATCTCCACCGCGCGTATCGAGCAGCTGCTGGCCGAGCTCAAGCAGGACTTCACCGTGGTCATCGTCACCCACAACATGCAGCAGGCGGCGCGCTGCTCCGACGTCACTGCCTTCATGTACCTGGGCGAGCTGATCGAGGTGGACAAGACCGACAAGATCTTCACCAAGCCGGACAAGAAGCAGACCGAGGACTACATCACCGGTCGCTTCGGCTGATACGGCGTCGTTTCGAAAAAGGCCACTCCCTGGAGTGGCCTTTTTCATGGCGGCTGAAAAGCGGCGAGCCAGGGCTTCTGGTCGTCCTCATCCTTCCCGGTCCGCAGCGGAGCCGTCCGAACGGATGAATCTTTGGTTAAATTTTGCTTTAAATTCAGTGACTTGAATTAAAACCTTTATGTTCCTGCAAGCAAAACGACATCTCTTCTGCCGAGACTGACCCAGCTTTGTGACGGGCTGCACCGCCAGCCACTACCGCCTGGATTGTCTTGAAAGGAGATCTGCCGATGTCTGTTAACCCTTATCGATTCACGGCGCTGTTCTCGGGCGTGCTCCTGGCTACCTGCTCGGCCGCCGCGAGTGCCGCTGTCGATGAGAAGCTGCTCGACATGCTCAGGGCCAATGGCTCCATCACCCCGGCCCAATACAGCGAATTGCGCGGCGACCTGCAGCAGGAGCAGCAGGCGCGTGCCGCCCAGGTCGCCCAGCAGCAGAAGACCTCCGACTTCGAGAAGAAGCTGGCCTGGGCCACCAAGACCCAGATCAAGGGCGACGTGCGGGTGCGCCACGAGAGCATCGACATCAGCGGCGAGCCGGACAACGGCCGCGACCGTGACCGCCAGCGTATCCGCGCGCGGCTGGGTGCCTACAGCGAGATCAATCCGCAGGTGAACACTGGCATCCGCATCGCCACCGGCGGTGGCGACGACGCCCGCTCCACCAACCAGGACCTGAACAACTACTTCAACAAGAAGCAGCTCTGGCTGGATCAGGCCTATATCGACTACCACCCCACGGCAGTGCCGAATCTGCATCTGGTGGGCGGCAAGATGGGCCAGCAGTGGGTCAGCACCGGCGACGTCATCTGGGACGCCGACATCAACCCCGAAGGCCTGGCCGGCACCTACAAGTACGACCTAGGCGGTGGCGCCGAACTGTTCGGCAGCACCGGCTATTACGTGCTCAAGGATAACGTCGACGGCGAAGGCTATGAATTCAAGCATGACCTGCGCCTCTACGCCGGCCAGCTGGGCAGCCGCTTCAACCTGGGCGATGCCGCCAAGCTGATGGTGGGCGGCAGTGTCTATGCTTACGACAAGGAACAGGACAGCGCCTGCCCGACCACCGGTTCGGTCACCGCGCCCTGCGCCCTGGCGGTCAATGGCAACACCACCGACCGCTTCCAGCTCTACGAGGGCTTCGCCCAGCTGGACCTGACCAAGCTGTGGGTGCCGCTGTCCTTCTATGGCCAGTACGTGGTCAACGACAAGGCCGACGACGGCGAGGACACTGCCTGGCTGGTGGGCGCCAAAACCAAGCTGATGCAGCGGGTCGGGCTGGAATACAACTACCGCGATGTCCAGCGCAACGCCGTGGTGGGCGCCTTCACCGACTCCGACTTCGGCAATGGCTCGACCGGTGCGCGTGGGCACAAGCTCAAGCTCGGCTACGAGATTGACAAGAATTTCGGCGTTGGCCTGACCTACTTCCTCGCCGAGTCCGACACCGCCAGCCGCTTCCGCAACGATGCGGACGTGAAGACCCTGCAGCTGGACCTGGAAGCCAAGTTCTAACCACGGCCCTAGGTCGTGCTCCGCTTGAACCGCCCTCGGGCGGTTCTTTTTTTGCCAGCCGTGAAAGGAAAAGGCTGTTGGGCTTCGCTGCGCTCAACCCAACCTACGCCGGAGCCAATCTGCCCCTCTCCCTCTGGGAGAGGGTTGGGGTGAGGGAAGCTCCCGCCTACTACCGCTCGACCCTGATCTCTACCAGCTTGCCATCGATGAACCTGAGGTGGCGCGAGGCGCCGTTTTCCGGGCCATAGGTCCAGAACTGGGTCTCGGCTGCATTGAATTTGGGTACCTGGTTGTTGCGCAGGGCAGGGGGATTGACCTTGCGCTCGGCCGGGGCCCCGCAGGCGGCCAGGACCTGCTCGACGCTGTCGCCTTCTTCGACGAGGTTCTGCCCACAGCGCAGGCTGGCCTGGGTAAGGGACGGCAGTAGCAGGGCAAGCAGCAGGTAGCGAGGGCGCATCAGACCTCCAGGCGAGCAACACAGCAGTGGCCGTTGTCTTGAGCCTAGCCGCTGTTTCGTACCGATACTGCAGTGGCGAAACCACGACTCAGATAGCGTGAGCCAGCCAGGCCGAAACGCCAGGGGACTTCGCGGGCTCGGGTGATGCCAATGCGCGGGCCTTCGACTACCACCACGTCTGCGGTAGCTGACTCCAGTTGGAAGGGCGGTGCGTCCAGCGGCAAGCCGTCGTGACTGCCATCGATGCCCAGTGCCTGGCAGAGACGACCGGGACCGGCGCAGAGCAGACGATCGGCCAGCCCGCCCCGACGTTCCCGCATCACGTCCAAACCCCACAACGGCTCCAGCGCGCGGATCAGGACGCCGGCACCATGGCCTGCCTCACGGCAGACCAGATTGAAGCACCAATGGATGCCATAGGAGCGATAGACATAGGCATGCCCGGGCGGACCGAACATGGCCTTGTTGCGCGGCGTGGGACCGGAAAAGCTGTGGGAGGCCGGATCTTCGCCGTCATAGGCCTCGGTCTCGACGATGAGGCCGCCCACGCCTTCGACCCTGAGCGTCGCACCGATCAGTTGCCGAGCGACGTCCTCCACCGGTCGATCGAAGTCCAGGGTCGTCATGCCTCGGGCTCCGGTGCTTCCAGGATCAGCGCCGCATGCACCATGGCCAGGTGACTCAGGCCCTGGGGGAAGTTGCCCAGGGCCGCGCCGTCACGGGGATCACGCATCTCGGTCATCAGGCCGACACCATTGAGACTGGCGGCCAGGACCTCGCGCATCAGGATACGCGCCTGATCCACCTCGCCCAGCACGGCATAGGCCTCGACCATCCAGTAGGAACAGGCTAGGAAAGCACCTTCCTCCTGCTCGGCACCGCTGTAGCGATAGACCAGAGGTCCATGGGCCAACTCGCGGCGGATGGCCGCCAGGGTACTGACCGAACGTTCGCCGCCGTCGAAACCGAAGCGGATACCCAGCAGCAGCCCGGCATCCAGCCGCTCGGTACCGGCATAGAAGGTGTAGGCCTGCTTGCGTTCGCTCCAGCAGTGTTCGTTGACCCAGTCGCGGATGCGGTCACGCTCGCGCGCCCAGCGACCGCACATGGCGTCGGGGATATGGCCATCGCGGGCCAGGGTCACGGCGCGGTCCAGGGCGAACCAGCAGCCCAGCTTGGACAGGGTGTAGTGGCGCTCCTCGGGCAACTCCCACATGCCGGCGTCCGGTTGCCGCCAGCCATCGGCGCAGAGATTGGCCAGGTCGGTGAGCAGGCTGGCGGTGGCGAAGTCCAGCACATGACCCTTGCTCGCATAGAGGCGAAAGGTCTCCAGCAGATCGCCATAGAGACTCAGCTGACACTGGGCGCTGGCACGATTGCCCACTCGCACTGGCTGGGAGTCGCGATAGCCAGGAACCGGAATGATGCGTTCCTCGGGGGCCAGTTCGCCTTCCAGGGTGAAGCAGGTGTGCAGGCGATTGCCGTGGCGGCGGATGACGTTCTGAATCCAGGCCAGGGCCGCCTGGGCCTCTCCGAGGGCACCCAGGCGCAAGAAGGCCTTGATGGTAAAGACCGCATCGCGCACCCAGGCATAGCGATACTCGTAATTCTTGTCGCCGCCGATGCGCTCGGGCAACGAGGTGGTAGCCGCGGCGACGATGGCGCCAGTGGGCGAGTAGAGCAGCAACTTGAGGGCCAACGCCGAGCGCTTCACCTCGCTGAGGAACTCGCCCTGGTAGGCGAAACCCTGGGCCCACTCGCGCCAGGCCTGGTCGCTGCGGTCGATACGCTGGTCGACTTCCTCCAGCGTAGGTACAACGAGTGGCTCGTTCTCGGTCGCGGTCAATGCCAGGACACTGCGCTGGCCCGCTTCCAATACCAGCCGCGCCACCAGTCGGCGGTCATCGCATTCGAGGATTTCCAGCCGCTCGCAATAACGCAGGGTCGCCATGACGCCGTCGACGTGCATGACTTCGCCATTGGGCGTGCTGCGCATCCAGGGTGACACGGTCTGGCCCTGGGTGCCGGGTATCAGTTCGATACGCAGCTCGACCCGTCCGGACAGGCCCTCGACCCGGCGACCCAATTCGCACCAGGGCAGGCGGCCGGCCGAACCGCTGTTGAGCGACTCGGTCAGGCGCACGGTGCCATCGGCGGTATGGAAGCAGGTTTCCAGCACATTGCTGTCCTGGCGATAGGCCCGCTCGACGCGGTAGTCGGCAACCGGGGTGATCGTGAAGAAGCCGCCAGCGGGGGCGTCCAGCAGGCGGTCGAACAGTGGGGCGGAGTCCATGTTGGGCACGCACCACCAGTCCAGCGAGCCGTCCGGCGCCACCAGGGCGACCGAACGACCGTCGGAAAGGGCAGCGTAGCCTGCCAGGGGCGCGTAGCCGTCCTGGCGAGCCGGATCGAAGACCGCCATGGCCGTCAGCCCATGCCTCCGGTAGCGCCATAGACCTCGCCTGTCACATAGCTCGACTCCTGGGAGGCCAGCAGCACATAGATGGGTGCCAGTTCCGCTGGTTGGCCAGGACGCTTGAACACCGTCTCGCCACCAAAGGTGGGGATCTTCTCCTGGGGCTGGCCACCGCTGGGCTGCAGCGGCGTCCAGAAGGGGCCGGGCGCTACGGCGTTGACGCGAATGCCCTTGGCGGCGACCTGCTTGGCCAGGCCCTTGGTGAAGTTGGTGATGGCCGCCTTGGTGGAAGCGTAGTCCAGCAGGAACTCCGAGGGCTGGGTGGCCTGGATCGAGGTGGTGTTGATGATGGCGGCGCCAGCTGGCAGGTGCGGCAGCGCGGCCTTGCACAGCCAGAACAGGGCGTAGACGTTGGTCTTGTAGGTGGCATCGAACTGCTCGGTGGTCAGTTCGGCGATGTCTTGCACCGCAGTCTGCTTGCCGGCCACGTTGACTAGGATGTCGAGACCGCCGAGGGCCTCCTTGGCCTTGCTCACCAACTGGGTACAGAAGGCTTCGTCCTTCAGGTCACCGGGCACGCAGACCACCTTGCGCCCTTCGGCTTCCACCAGCTTCACCACTTCCTGGGCGTCAGTCTCTTCCTCGGGCAGGTAGTTGAGCACCAGATCCGCCCCTTCACGGGCATAGGCAATGGCAGTCGCCCGGCCAATTCCCGAATCCGCACCCGTGATCAGCGCCTTGCGGCCAGCCAGACGACCGAAGCCCTTGTAGCTGGTCTCGCCATGGTCGGGGCGCGGCTGCATCACCTGCGCCAGGCCCGGTGCTTCCTGAGGCTGCTTGGGAAATTCCGGCTGGGGATACTGGGTAAGGGGGTTTTGCATGCTGTATTGGTTGTCGCTGGACATGACATCTCCTGAAGGGGCCAAGAAGGCGCCCGTTTGGCATCTTTTCGATGACGTTCAAGGAAATGGAGGGGCAAAGACCCGACGAGGTTCCCGCGATCAGCAGAGGATGTGTCGATGCAGGCAGATTTGATGCTTGGCCTTACCCCGATACGCTTCCGACGCGATCTGACGTCCAAGGGCGTGGAGAAAGGAGGGTCCTTTCGCGTATGGGAAATCCCAACTGCACGAAGAACGCCGAGTGGCCTCGCTGACCGGATGGCGGTCACGGTCTGGAGCTGGCTCTCAGCACGGGACCCAACGGAGTCTGGTGGTGGCCTCGCTCACGCCGGACTGCCTTGGCCATTGCCAAACGCTTCAGGCGTCGAGCGGCTCCAGGCGTAAGGCGACACCGGTGCGCTGCAGGGTGAGGATGTCTGCTTCGCGACAGCCGATCAGGCGACCTTCGGCGGTACGCAGCTGATCGTCCTCCAGCTGAGCGTACGACTGCGGCTGCTTACCGTCGCCGGCGACCATGATGTAGAGCTGACCACGCAGCAACTGCCCGGCCAGACGCCCGTCGTCGAGGCCGATCAGGCGGTAACTTCGGCGGGCATCGTAGGTAAAGCGCATGGGAGCATCCATTCAGGTATTTCAGCTCAGAACGGCTCTGGCGCCCAATGTTCCCCTGGGGCCGACCTGGGCAAGGCTCGTCAGCCCCTCTGGAGCGCAGCAAGCCCGCCACTCACCGAGATGAGGGCGGGTCGACCACTGGTCGGAAGTTTGCTGAACGATCGATCAATAACGGAATTGCGCGACCAGACCTTGGAAGGACGTCGCCAGGCGCGACAGCTCCTGACTGGACGCCGCGGTCTGCTGGGCACCGGTGGCGGTCTGGGTAGACAGGTCCTGGATGTTGACCAGATTGCGGTCCACTTCGCGAGCCACCTGGGCCTGCTCTTCGGCGGCGCTGGCGATCACCAGGTTGCGCTCCTCGATGCTGGCGATCCCGTTGGTGATGCGGTCCAGGGCTTCACCGGCACGGTTGGCGCGCTCCTGGGTATCGCCGGCCAGGGACTGGCTCTTGTGCATGGCGCTCACCGCCTCTTCGGCGCTGTCGCGCACGGCGCTCATCATGCGCTCGATCTCGCCTGTGGAGCCCTGGGTGCGATGGGCCAGGGCGCGGACCTCGTCCGCCACCACGGCGAAACCGCGACCCTGCTCGCCGGCGCGGGCGGCTTCGATGGCGGCGTTGAGCGCCAGCAGGTTGGTCTGCTCGGCGATGCCACGAATCACTTCCAGCACCTTGCCGATCTCGCGCACCTGGCCTTCCAGGGTCTGCACCTTCTGGGTGGAATCGGTGATCTCGCTGGTCATCACCGCCATGGCCTGGGCCGCCTGCTGCACCTGCTCGCGACCCTGCTGGGCCTCGCGACTGGTGTCCTGGGAAGCGGTCGAGGTGGACGCGGCGTTGCGCGCCACCTCTTCAACGGCGGCGGTCATCTCGTTAACCGCCGTGGCAGCCTGCTGCACCTCATCGTGCTGACGAACCTGGCCCCGGGAGGTCTCCTCGGTCACGGCGTGTAGCTCCTCGGCCGCCGCGGCAAGCTGGCTGGCGGCCCCGGCCATCTGCTGCACGGTGTCCTTCAGGCTGCGCTGCATGCCGCCCAGGGCCTGCAGCAGCTGGCCCGCTTCGTCACGCCGACCGCTCTGGATCGGCAAGGTCAGATCGCCCTGGGCGACACGCTCGGCGCTGGAGACGGCCTCGCGAATCGGTGCCACGATTAGGCGGGTAATGACGATGCCCAGCGCCAGGGCGCAGAGTGTGGCCAACAGCAGACCACCGGTGAGCGTCCAGAACGCCTTATCGTACGTGGTCTGCGCCTCGACGCCGGCTTCGGCACTCTGCCGCTTGTTGGATTCCACCATGATCTTGAAAGAAGCCATGGTCTTGCGATAGCTGGGTTGCACCTGCTCGTTGAGCAACTGGTTGGCACCGGCTACGTCTTTGGCGGCCAGCCGGGCCAGTACGGCGTCGATGCCGGCCAGATAGGTTTTCCAATCACCCTCGTAGGCATCACCCGCGGCCTTTTCATCAGGCTCCAAGGGCGTGGCGCGATAGGCGGCGAAGGGTTTTTCGGCATCGGCCTGGTTGGAGCGCAGAGACGCGATGATGCGATCCTGCTCGGCCTGGGGCGCATTGGCATAGGCCATGGACATCAGGCGGAAGATGTCGCGGTTATGACCGATCACGTTGCTCTTGGCATCGTTGAGTTGAACGATGGAGCGCAGATTGTCATTCAGCAAGGTGCTCAGCAGCGCATTGAGGCTGTTGAGTCCACTCATGCCCGCTGCGCCTATGCCTAGGGTAATGAGCGTACAAAGACCAAAGGCCACGGCGAGTTTTTTCGCCAGCGCCAGATTGTTGAACCAGACCATTGGGAATTCCTTTCAGCGACGGGGATGCCAGCCGAACTGCGCCGGATGCCTCGCTATCGGCACCATCAGACTGACCTTTAACCCCTCCGGTCTCTCGGTAACGGTGGCCAACACGGCCTGGCCTGACGTTCTAGTCGCGTCCATAGAGGCGATCCAGCAGGCCGTTGGCCGCGAGGGCATCCTCCAGGTTGGCCAATTCGGGACGCGGTTGACCGAGCAACTGATCGAATACCGCCTGGGCGCCCTGGGGAACACCGGGTGCGATCGCCTCGGCCAGCACCTGGCTCTCACCACTGGCCTCGTGCAGCAGCAGACGCCCAGCGGTGAGCTCCAGGGTGCCCGTGCTGCCATCCAGCCGGATGGCCAATCGCGGACCGCGCAGGGTGGCGCTGGCCCGCAGCTGGATCGGCAGGTCGCCGGCCCGGAGCAACGCCTCGCCGCCATGATCCAGTGGCCAGCGGGCATCGCGTTCCAGGCGGCAGTGTTCGACCGTCAGGGATTCACCGGTCAGCCAGGCGCTGAAGTCCAGCAGGTGCACGGCCAGGTCGCCAAAGGCGCCATAGCCCATGCGCGTCTCGTCCAGATGCGCCGGCCAGTCGCTTAGCCAGCCTTCCAGCAGACCTGGGTGGCCAGCCGTGAGCGACAGGTGGGAAAGGGTACCGATGGCGCCAGCGCGGGCCCGCTGGCGTAATTGCTGCAGGGCAGGGTCGGTGCGTAGATAGAAGCCGCTGAAGCAGGAGCGCCCGGCGAGTTGCGCGGCCAGCACCGTCGCGCGTGCAGCCGAGACGGCCAGGGGCTTTTCCACGAACAGATGACGGGCGCGGGGGAGTAGCGCGGCCACCGCTGTTTCGTGATCCTCGATGGCCGTGGTGACGAAGGCCAGATCCACCTCGGGCAACTGGGCGAAATCGTCCAGCACCGGCAGGCCATGGGGCGCGGCGAGACGCTGGGCGCGGGCAGGATCGCGTTCGCTGGCCACGGCCACTACCCGCACGCGCGGATCGGCCAGGCTGGTGTCCAGGTAGTCCTGGGCGTGGATCTGTTCGCAACCGACGATGGCGACGCTGAGCATGACGAGGGGTCCTCCAACGGAAACTGTTCTGTTATGGACCCCACATCGGCCGCTAAGCTTCCCGATCAGGCCGGCTGGTAGGCCTTGCCGAAGCGGTTGGCCAGGAAGGCGTCCATGTCCACCTGTTCCTGGGCGATGAAGCCGCGCTGCGGCAGCTTGCCTTCGCGGAACAGATCCAGGGCGGTGCAGATGCCGGCGGCGGTGGTGATCTGGATGGCGCTGGTCAGGCGACCGTCGCGCTCGGCGGCAAAGATCTTGCGGCTGAACACCTCCTGCACCAGCTTTCCGCCGCGCATACCGCTGACGGTCACGAACACCAGCACCACGTCCTGCATGGTGGTGGGCACGGCACCGCGCAGGATGTTCTTGAGCTGCTCCTGGTCGCCGGCCAGGCGCAGGTCTTCCAGCAGGAACTTCATCAGGTCGCGGTGACCCGGATAGCGCACGGTCTTGTAGTCCAGGGTTTCCACCTGGCCCTGCAGGGTCTCGCAGAGGGTACCCAGGCCGCCCGAGGTGTTGAAGGCCTCGTATTCCACGCCATCCAGGGAAAAATGCTCCAGGCCTTCCAGCGGCTGCACCAGTTGCAGCTCGCCGTTGCGCACGGCTTCGCAAGGGTGGCAGTACTCGTTGACCAGGCCGTCGACGCTCCAGGTCAGGTTGTACTTCAGGGCGTTGGTGGGAAATTCCGGCAGGGCGCCGACACGCATCTTCACCTCGCGCACACTGTCGAAACGCTTGGCCAGGGAATGGGCGGCGATACCGATGAAGCCAGGCGCCAGACCGCACTGGGGCATGAAGGCATTGCTCGCGCCCTCGGCCAGCTGGCGGATGGTCTTGGTCGCCTTGACGTCTTCGGTGAGGTCGAAATAGTGGGTGTTGGTGGCCTTGGCCGCCTGGGCGACGGGAATCGCCAGGTGATAGGGCAGGGCGTTGAGTACCACGTCCTGATCGTCCAGGGCCGCGGCCAGGGCGCTGGCGTCGGACGTGTCCAGGGTGCGGGTCTGCACGCCCAGGGCCGCGATTGCCTCTAGGGCACGCTCGTCACGATCCGCCACCGTCACCCGGTAGTCGCCACTGGCGTGCAGTAATTGCGAAATGGTGTAGCCGATGTGGCCGGCGCCGAGCAGGGTGACGTTCATGGCGGGATCCTCCGTGGTTAGAGGCTCCAGCTTAAAAAGGGGCACTGCCAGATGTGAGCGTCAGAGCGTCGAATCGTCGTGCTTTATTTGACGAAACGGCGGAGTATTCGTCGTTTCGACGAGGCTTCTCGCGGCTTACCCGAGTTGCCGCCCAAACAGGCTATCGATGTCTCCGTAGGTTGGGTTGAGACGGCCCTATCGTCGAAGCCCAACATGGTGAGCCCCGAGCCGACGTTGGGCTTCGCTGTGCTCAACCCCACCTACCGCATCGGCATGGCCGCGACTGGTGCTGTACCGGATCGGCATCACGGCTCTTTCGCTACCTACCCCGGCACCACCCGCAACAGCTGACCGTCCTCACCATCGGTGAGCAGCCAGAGATTGCCGTCCGGGCCGCTGCGCACGTCGCGCAGACGCTGGTTCAATTCCTGGAACAAAAGCTCCTGCGAACCAGGCATACCCTCAACCAGCGGTATCCGCCGCACCGACTTCTCTCGCAGCGCCGCCACGAACAGGCTGCCGCGCCAGGGGGGAAAGCCCTGGCCGTCGTACCAGGTCATGCCCGCGGGCGCGATCGACGGCGTCCACTCCAGCAACGGTGGAGTGATGCCCGGCAATTCGCGAAAGGGCGAGATGCGCGCACCGGTGTAGTCCACGCCGCCGGTGGTCAGCGGCCAGCCATAGTTGGCGCCGGCGCGGATCAGGTTGAGTTCGTCGCCGCCCTTGGAGCCATGCTCGTGCTCGTACAGCGCCTGACGCTCGGCCACCCAGACCAGGCCTTGGGGATTGCGATGGCCGAGGCTGTAGATCTCCGGCAGGGCGCCGGGTCGCTTGATGAAGGGGTTGTCCGTCGGCACCTGGCCGTCGCGAGTGATGCGCACGATCTTGCCCAGATGGGTATCCAGTCGCTGGGCGTTGGTGCGCTCGACGTTGCCGTCGCCCAGGGCGATGGCCAGGGTTCCGTCGCCGAGCAGGGCCATCCGCGCCCCGAAGTGCTGACCGTAAGCCTTGGCCGGCTGGCTGGTGAACAGTGGCTGGACGTCCTGCAGGCGTCTGTCGTCCAGCCGCGCCCGCACCACCCGGAGGTGATTGGCCTGCCGCGTGCCTATCGCATAGGAGAGATAGATCAGCTGGCTGCGGGCGAAATCCGGATCCGGCAGCACCTCGAACAGCCCAGCCTGGCCCTCGGTATAGAGTTCCGGTAATCCGGTTATGGCTTCCGGCTGTAGCCTGAGCCGGCCTGTGCCGTCCGACACCAGCAGTCGCAAACGCCCGGCACCTTCGGTCAGGAGCGCTCGGCCATTGGGCAGGAAGGCCAGCGACCAGGGTCTCTTGAGGCCGGTCGCCACTGTCTCGACGCGATAGGCCGGTGTCGCCAGGGCCATCGAACTCGCCAGCAGTCCCAGCAGCAGCGCCACCCAGGCCCAGCGTCCGGAAGCTTTAGGTAACGCTTGAGAGCTACTCCACGCACCTGCCTTCGCTAGCATCAGCATCTCTCCAGGAGATCTTTCAGTCATGTCCCAACCGCTCTGGCGCGCCCTGTCGAGACCCCGCACCCTGCTGGCATTCGCTGCAGCCCTGCTGCTGGCCACCGCCTGGGGCAGCCTGGTGCAGACCCAGTACAACCTGGCTGCGCTCCAGGGGCTTGGGCAACCGATAGACAGTGCCACTCGCTGGCGGACCTCCGTACAGGACCTGCTCGGCTTCGGACCCGTCTACGCCGCCATCGTGCTCGCCGCTTGGTTACCAGCCTTTGCCGTGGCCTTCTGGTTCGGGCGCCGCAGCGGCGCTTATCGCGCCTGGCTGCTGCCGCTAGCCAGTAGCGTCAGCGTGATCGTCGCCATCCGCCTGATCGATGCCTTCGCTCCCATGCCGGTGCTCATTTACGCCACCCGCACCCTGGAGGGTTTGCTGGCGATGGCCATGGGCGGCCTGCTTGGCGGGCTGCTGTTCAGCTGGCTGGCGCGCCCGAGGATTCAGCGCTAGAGGAGGGCGCTCAGGACGACGTCAGCTTCATCAGCACCAGACCGCTGACGATCAGCGCCGCAGCCAGGATACGCAGCGGACTCGCCGCCTCGCCCAGCAGCAGGATACCGACCATGAAGGCGCCCACCGCGCCGATGCCGGTCCAGATGGTATAGGCGGTACCCAGCGGCAGGCTGCGCATGGAGATCGACAACAGCGCCACGCTGGCCACCATGGCGACCCCGGTGATGATCGTCGGCGTGAGGCGGGTGAAACCCGCGGACTGCTTCATGTAGAACGCCCAGACTACCTCGAGCAGCCCTGCGCAGATCAGATAGAACCAAGCCAAGGACGGCCTCCTGTGACACCGGGCCGTCCCGGAACGCTGCCCACCGATCACAGGGGTCGTCCCCTGGGCTGGAAGAGAAGGGCGGCAAGGGTCCTCACCGCCTGATCGGCCCCGCTATCCTAGCCGTTCGAGCGGCGGTCTTTCGACCCGTCCAGGCTAGGCAGAGATCACTGCGCCGGACGTGGCTGGCAGATCTGCGCGGCGATCCCGTCGAATTCCCGATCGAAACTGGCCCGCTCGGCCGCGCTGAGAAAGCCTTGCTGCTGTACGAAGGCATTGGTCTGGCTGCGCACGGCGGCGATGCGTTCGCTGAAGGTCGTCGCCTGTTCCTGACTGATCCGCCGCGCCTTGCGCGCCGTGCTCACATCCGCCAGCAGCACATTGGCCCGCATCGAGACATGCGCCTGCCGCGGATCCGTGATCGATCCGCCCAGCTCTCCCGGCACGGCGCGCTGCTCGGCCAGATTGCAGCTCGGCAGGCCAAGATCGTCATGCCGCGCCTGCTGACCGGTGCAGGCACCGAGGGCCAGGGGCAGCAGCAACAGGGGAATCAGAGCTTTCATGCGGGTCTCCTCGGGAGTCCATGGTGGAAACCTTGAGAGCCAGTGGCAGCGGCTTCGTTCACGAAAGCGCTCTGGAAAGGGACTTTGAAAAGGCTCCAAGGCAGAGAAACTGAGGCGCACCGGTCGCCGATCCAGCCCTAATGGGCAATCTGGTCGCGCCTCTCCAGCCCGGCCAGCTGCAGACGGGCGCCGTCCGCCACCGGGCCTCTGTTGGCGGCGCTGGTTTCCAGTAGCGATTCGTGCAGACAGTGAGCCGCGGCCGCTAGCCCTGGCCGGATGGCGTGGCCAGCCTGGGCGAGGGCAGTGTCTTCGGTAAAGATCGGGGCGGCGAGAAAGAGGGTGACCGAGCTGGTCAGGAGATATCTCATGCAGGCTTCCTTGCGAGGTGAGCACCAGGGTATCGGCATCCGGCCGGCTGGCTTCAACGGGTTCAACTCGGCAGAGCTTAGCCCAGGATCACACTGACGACGATGGTGATGATCAGATAAATCAGGCCAATGGTCTGGCGAATTCCATTTCGCTAAGGCCTCTTCAGGTAAAGGCGAGCAGGCGTCACGCATGGGTATATCGGGAAGGGACCACCAGAAACAACAAAGCCCGCTCAATGGCGGGCTTTGTTGAGGTTCACACGACGGTGAACGGAAGATGGCGCACTCGGCGGGATTCGAACCCACGACCCCTGCCTTCGGAGGGCAGTACTCTATCCAGCTGAGCTACGAGTGCAACGATTCGATGACGCTGAATCGGTCGCCATCATACTCATCTTGCATCGGACCGTCCATGCCCGGATGCACGATGTTGTTGATTTTGAACGACTGTTTCGCGGGGCGTGGCAAGGGCTGCATAAACAAGGAGGAGGGCAGCGCGAAAACCTCGCCAGCGCTCTTGCGCAGGGGTTCAGGATTCTCCTAGGATGCGTTCAATATTTCGAACGCCTGTGGCGCTTCGGACGTTCCTCTCGCAGGCACTGAACGGTGGCGACGCCAGCGTTTCCAAGCCTGACCCTATCGCAGGCGCAGGGGTGTCATGCCCTTGCTTCCGGCCCTTTGCACCAAGGAGACCGTAATGCAGCTCAAAGACGCTTCCCTGTTTCGCCAGCAAGCCTATGTCGACGGCGCCTGGATCGACGCCGACAGCGGTGCCACCGTCAAGGTGGACAACCCGGCCACCGGCGAAACCCTGGGCACCATTCCCAAGCTCGGCCGCGCCGAGACCAAGCGTGCCATCGACGCCGCCAACCGTGCGCTGCCGGCCTGGCGTGCGCTGACCGCCAAGGAGCGTTCGGCCAAGCTGCGGCGCTGGTACGAGCTGATGATCGAGAACCAGGATGACCTGGGCCGGCTGATGACCCTGGAGCAAGGCAAGCCACTGGCCGAGGCCAAGGGCGAGATCGCCTACGCTGCCTCCTTCATCGAGTGGTTCGCCGAAGAAGCCAAGCGCATCTATGGCGACACCATCCCCGGCCACCAGGCCGACAAGCGCATCCTGGTGATCAAGCAGCCCATTGGCGTCACCGCCGCCATCACGCCGTGGAACTTCCCCACAGCGATGATCACCCGCAAGGCCGGTCCGGCCCTGGCCGCCGGTTGCACCATGGTCATCAAGCCCGCCAGCCAGACCCCGTACTCGGCCCTGGCCCTGGTCGAGCTGGCCGAGCGCGCCGGCATTCCCAAGGGCGTGCTGAGCGTGGTCACCGGCTCCGCCGCCGAGATCGGCGCCGAGCTGACCGAAAGCCCCATCGTGCGCAAGATCTCCTTTACCGGCTCCACCGAGATCGGTGCCAAGCTGATGGAGCAGAGCGCCCCCACCATCAAGAAGCTGTCACTGGAGCTGGGCGGCAACGCGCCCTTCATCGTCTTCGACGACGCCGACCTGGACAAGGCCGTGGAAGGCGCCATCGCCTCCAAGTACCGCAACGCCGGCCAGACCTGCGTCTGCGTCAATCGTCTCTATATTCAGGACGGTGTCTACGACGCCTTCGCCGAGAAATTCAAGGCCGCCGTGGCCAAGCTCAAGGTCGGCAATGGCCTGGAGGAGGGCGTCACCATTGGCCCGCTGATCGACGCCAAGGCGGCGGCCAAGGTCAAGGAGCACATCGACGACGCCGTGACCCAAGGCGCCAAGGTCATCGCCGGCGGCAAGGCCCACGCCAACGGGGGCAGCTACTTCGAGCCGACCATCCTGGCCGACGTGCCCAAGAGTGCCAAGGTGTCCAAGGAAGAGACCTTCGGCCCGCTGGCGCCGCTGTTCCGCTTCAAGGACGAGGCCGAGGTCATCGAGCTGGCCAACGACACCGAATTCGGCCTGGCCTCCTACTTCTATGCCCGTGACCTGTCCCGCGTGTTCCGCGTGGCCGAGGCGCTGGAGTACGGCATGGTCGGCATCAACACCGGCCTGATCTCCAACGAAGTCGCACCCTTTGGTGGCGTCAAGGCCTCGGGCCTGGGCCGCGAGGGCTCCAAGTACGGCATCGAGGAATACCTCGAGATCAAGTACCTCTGCCTGGGCGTCTGATCCCGTTCGTTGGGCTTCGCTACGCTCAGCCCAACCTACCTCTACCGTAGGTTGGGCTGAGACAGCTCCCTCGTCGAAGCCCAACGGGGCCCGCCCGATCCAAAGATTTCTCCCGGCGCGGACGCCGGGCCGTTGGCAGTCGATCATCGTATGCTGCCCGGAATCCGGTCCGCGCCTTTCCCGTAGCCGGCCGCCACGATGAGCGGCCATCGAGGACTGCAATGAGCCACACCAATGATTCCCTGATGCACCGTCGCAGCGCCGCCGTCGCCCGTGGCGTCGGCCAGACCCACCCGATCTTCGTCGCCCGTGCGGAGAACGCCAAGGTCTGGGACGTCGAGGGCAACGAATTCCTGGACTTCGCCGGCGGCATCGCCGTGCTCAACACCGGCCACCTGCATCCGCGCGTGGTAGCGGCCGTGCAGGAGCAGCTGACCAAGGTCTCCCACACCTGCTTCCAGGTGCTGGCCTACGAGCCCTACGTCGAGGTCTGCGAAAAGCTCAACGAGCTGGTACCAGGCAACTTCCCGAAGAAGACCGCGCTGTTCAACTCCGGCTCCGAGGCCGTGGAGAACGCCGTCAAGATCGCCCGTGCCGCCACCCAGCGCGCCGGTGTCATCGCCTTCTCCAGCGCCTACCACGGCCGCACCATGATGACCCTGTCGCTGACCGGCAAGGTCGCGCCCTATTCGGCCGGCATGGGCCTGATGCCCGGTGGCGTCTATCGCGCACTCTATCCCTGCGAACTGCACGGCATCAGCGTCGATGACGCCATCGCCAGTGTCGAGCGCATCTTCAAGAACGATGCCGCGCCTGGCGACATCGCCGCCATCATCCTCGAGCCGGTGCAGGGCGAAGGCGGTTTCTATGCCGCGCCCAAGGAGTTCATGCAGCGCCTGCGTAAGCTGTGCGACACCCACGGCATCCTGCTGATCGCTGACGAAGTCCAGTCCGGCGCCGGTCGTACCGGCACCTTCTTCGCCATGGAGCAGATGGGCGTCGATGCCGATCTGCTGACCTTCGCCAAGTCCATCGCCGGCGGCTTCCCGCTGTCGGGCGTGACCGGCCGGGCCACGGTGATGGATGCCGTCACCCCGGGTGGCCTGGGTGGGACCTACGCCGGTAGCCCCATCGCCTGCGCCGCAGCCCTGGCGGTGATCGAGACCTTCGAGGAAGAGAAGCTGCTGGACCGGTCCAAGGCCGTAGGCGAACGCCTTACCGCCGGCCTGCGCGAACTGGCCGCCAAGCACACGCAGATCTGCGACGTCCGCGGCCTGGGCGCCATGATCGCCATGGAGCTGGGCAAGGGGGGCGACATCGAGCAGCCCGATGCCGAGCTGACCAGCCAGATCGTGGTCCGGGCGCGCCAGAAGGGCCTGATCCTGCTCAGCTGCGGTAGCTACGGCAACGTGCTGCGCATCCTGGTCCCCCTGACCGCCAGCGATGAAGAGCTGGATCGCGGCCTCGCCATCATCGGCGAGTGTTTTGCCGAACTGGCCTGAGTCCTGACCAAACCGCCCTGCAACAGGGCGGTTTTTTTCGCCTGGTCATCCCTGTCGGCCACCCTTCCGGCGCTAACCAAGCGGGTGCAAAACCCCATTACAGACGTTTTGTGTGACCTGCTTGGCATAATGCTCGCTTTGCCGCATCATCCGCCGCTTCGCTTGCCTCACGCAGGAGTGGGTTGGGATGCCGCCCCTGATACTCATCGTCGATGCCAATCCTTGGACCCGTGATTTGCTCAAGTCACTCGTCCTGGCCGTGCGTGCCGATGCCGCCGTCCATGAATACGGCCATGGCTACCAGGCCCTCGCCGAACTGGATCAGTGCAAGAGATGCGCCCTGGTCATCGTCGAGCGCCCCGCTGATTGCGATGGACTCGATCTGCTGCGGCGGATCCGCCAGCGTGGCGCCCAGCCCCTGCAGCCGGTGATTCTGCTATCCGATCAGGCGGATGCCGCCTATGTGCGCGCTGCCCTGCGCCTGGCACCCACGGCCTATCTGGTCAAACCCTATGCCGCCGAAGAGGTGCTGCGTCGCCTGCGCAGCCTGTTGCCGCCTGCGGGTGACGAGACGCAGACGACCAATGCCACGGCGCTGGGTACGCTGGGTGACCATCTACAGCGCATGGCAGCCGAGATCGATGCGGTGCCGCTGTTCGCCGACCTGCCCGCCATCATTCAGCGCTGTCGCGATAGCGCCAATTGCAGCCTGGGCGAGCTGGAAACCGAGTTCGGCCAGGATCCACTGGTCACGGCGACCCTGATCGCCGCGGCCAACAGTGCCTCTCAGCGCGTCGGGCAGTCCTGCCAGACGCTTGGCCAGGCCCTGCCGCGCCTGGGCGTCGGCTTTACCCTGAACCTGGTCCTGGGTCTGAGTCTGAGGCGCGCGACACGCCTGGCCGAGCCGCTGCTGGCCGGGCGTGCCGAAGGCTATCTGCACCTGGCCCAGCGCGCCGCCGACTGTGCTCGCTTGCTGGCGCTGCGCTATGCCCGTGAGGACGCCGAGCGCTGCTATACCGCGGGCCTGCTGCACCGGCTGGGTGAGTTGGCCGTACTGCAAGGCGTGCAGCGCTGGTGCGAGGAGGGCGGTGCTATCGATGAGGCTGCGCTGGAGCGTGCCCTGCTGAGCTACAGTCTGGAATTCTCTGCGGAGTTGCAGCGGCACTGGCGTCTGCCGCTGGAGTTGCGCGAGCTGGTGGCTGCCGTGCACAGCCTGCATGGTGTACTGCCCAAGCCGTCGCTGATCCTGCATCTGGCCGCTCAGGCAGCGAATCTGGCGCCTGGCGAAGCCCTCGACGATCTGCTCGAACACAAGGCCGGGCGCATGCTGGGCCTCGAGGCGCCGGTGTGGAAGTTGGCCGTCACCCAGCTGCAGGTGACCTAGCGCGCGGTGTCAGGGCGATAGCCCAGGCGCAGTCCGCCCCAGTGGCGACCGTTCACCAGGATGGGTACCGAGAGGTCGTGCATCACCTCGCCCGTGTCCCTCATGTAGGTCTGCAGCAACAGGCGGCGCTGATGGCTACCGCAGCGCTTGCCGGTGCGATCGCTGAACAGGCGCTTGCTGCGGCTGCGCGCCGTGTCCACTGCCAGATCCCCGGTGGGCGGATGAGCGAAGGCGCGGTTGTGGGTGGGCACATAACCCTCCGGCGTACAGGCGATGGCGAACACCAGGCCGGGATGCTGCTCCAGCAGCGGCTCCTGGATCGCCGGTAGCACGCCATCGGTATAGCTGTCGAAGCGGGTGCGGTACTTGGCAGGCTGGCTGCCCTGAACGGGCTGGTACTGACGGTCGAAGAGGGCGTCCTGGGTAATGCGCCCGGCGGCCAGATCCTCTTCGAAGCGCCTGCCGATGGCATCCGCCCCCTGGCGCGCCAGTTCGAAGATACGCTGGTGATAGCTGTCCAGCCCGACCTCGGCCAGGCGCTCGCTGCTGGCTTCGGCCATGTCCACCAGCTCGTCGGCAGCGCTGCTGAGGCGGCTGGTCTGGCGTTCGCTGTCGGCCAGATCGCTATGCACCTGTTCCACTGCCTGGGCCAGGCTTTCCAGCTGCGCAAGATTGGCCGAGGTGCCCTGGGCGATGTCTTCAGCCTGGCGCTCGGCGGTCTGCGCCAGCTGGGCGATCTCCTGTAGGCCTTCGCCGGTGCGCTCCACCTGGCGGACACCGTCTTCCAGCGCCTGGGCCAGTTCCTGAATCTGGGCGACCACGGCCTCGGTCTGCTGGCTGATGTCGGCGACGATCACCCCCACCTCACCGGTGGCGGTGGAGGTCCGCGCCGCCAGGCCACGGACTTCGTCGGCCACCACAGCGAAGCCGCGACCGTGCTCGCCGGCCCGCGCCGCTTCGATGGCAGCATTGAGCGCCAGCAGATTGGTCTGGCTGGCGATGGCCTGGATGACTTCGGTGACCTGCTGGATCTTGTCGGTGCGGGCACTCAGGCCGGCGATCAGTTCGCGGCTCTGGCGGGCGTGATCGCTCAGTGCGCGAATGGCGGCGATCGCCGAACTCAGCGCTTCGCGACCGATCTCGCTGCGCGCATGGACCTGTTGCGCCACTTCCAGAGCCTGGCGGGCGCTGCCGGCGCTGTCCTGCTCGGTCCGGGAGAGGGCAGTGGCACTGCTGGAAATTTGCGCAGCCGTGCTGGCCTGAGATTGCACCCGGGCTGCCAGCTGCTGGGCAGCAAAGGCCACGCCGGCGATGGCCACCGCATTGCGCGCGGTACTGCGCGACAGGTCGCTGGTGAGGTCGTCGAGCGCCAGGGGAGGGGCAGGCGGTGGCGCGGGGGAGCGCACCAGCAGCCAGGGCCACAGGGCGGCGACAGCGGTCAGGCCGAGGCCAAGGACGCTGGGCAGCGCCAGGAGTTGCCACGCCAGCAGGGCCCCGACCAGGGTGGCCAGGTGAAGCGACAACACGATCAGCCAGCGCCTGGGCATGGGACCTCCTTGTTATTCTGCTCGGATCGATGTCAAAGCGTGATGGCTGTCAGCTTTTATCGATCATGGAGCCAGCTTTCCGGAGGTTGCAACCGTTGTCTGACCTTGGCGGCTACGACTTTCGTCGTAGCCGCCCGCCCCGGATTCAGGGGGTGCGCGGCAGGAAATGCAGGGGCGTGCCCCGTTGCAGCCCGCTCAGCACCGGGTGGTCCTTGACCAGCTCCACCTCGATCACCTCGGTTTGCGCCGGTACTCGCAGGGTCACCCGGGTGATGGCCCCGAGCGGGCGGATGTCGCGCACCTCTGCCGCGTGATAACCCGGCCGCGGCTCGCGCTCCAGCTCCACCTCGTGGGGTCGAAACAGAACCTCCTGTTCGCCCAGCGCCAGGCGGTTGGAGTCGCCGAGGAAGTGATAGACGAAGTCGCTCGCCGGCTGCTCGTAGACCTCGGCGGGCGAGCCCACCTGCTCGATCTGGCCCTTGTTCATCACCACGATGCGGTCGGCCACCTCCATGGCTTCTTCCTGGTCGTGGGTGACGAATACCGAGGTCAGGTGGATCTCCTCGTGCAGGCGCGCCAGCCAGCGCCGCAATTCCTTGCGCACCTTGGCATCCAGCGCGCCGAAGGGTTCGTCGAGCAGCAGGATCTTGGGTTCCACCGCCAGGGCACGGGCCAGGGCGATGCGCTGGCGCTGGCCGCCGGAGAGCTGCTCGGGATAGCGGTCGGCCAGCCAGTCGAGCTGCACCATGTTCAGCAATTCATGCACCTTGCTGGCGATTTGCGCCTCGCCCGGTCGCTCGCGGCGCGGCTTCATGCGCAGGCCGAAGGCCACGTTGTCGAACACCGTCATGTGGCGGAACAGCGCGTAGTGCTGGAAGACGAAGCCGACGTTGCGATCACGCACGTCGCGTCCGGAGACGTCTTCGCCATGGAAGCCGATGTTGCCGGTGTCCGGCGCTTCCAGGCCGGCGATGATGCGCAGCAGGGTGGTCTTGCCGCAGCCGGAGGGGCCGAGCAGGGCGACCAGCTCGCCGCTCTCGATGTGCAGATTGATGTCCTTGAGCGCCTGGAAGGCGCCGAACCTCTTGTTGATGCCTTGGATCTCGATGCTCATGGCGCCTTATTCCTCGTCACGGTGCTGCAGTTGGCGGCTCAGGCGACTCTCGCTCCACTGCCGCAGCAGCAGGATCACCAGGGCCATCATCAGCAGCAGGATCGCCACGCTGAAGGCGGCGACGATGTTGTATTCGTTGTAGAGAATCTCGATGTGCAGCGGCAGGGTGTTGGTCAGGCCGCGGATGTGGCCGGAGACCACCGACACCGCGCCGAACTCGCCCATGGCCCGCGCGGTGCACAGCACCACGCCATAGATCAGCGCCCACTTCACGTTGGGCAGGGTCACGTGCCAGAACAGCTGCCAGCCACTGGCGCCCAGCAACCGCGCCGCCTCTTCCTCCTGGGTGCCCTGTTCCTGCATCAGCGGGATCAGTTCGCGGGCGACATAGGGAAAGGTGACGAAGATCGTCGCCAGTACGATGCCGGGCACGGCGAAGACGATCTGCACGTTCACGCTCTGCAGATAGGGGCCCATCAGCCCCTGGGCGCCGAACAGCAGCACATAGATGAGACCGGCGATCACCGGCGAGACCGAGAAGGGCAGATCGATCAGGGTGATCAGCAGGCTCTTGCCGGTGAACTCGAACTTGGTGACGCACCAGGCCGCTGCCAGGCCGAAGGCCAGGTTCAGGGGGACCGAGATGGCGGTGGCGAACAGCGTCAGCTTGAGCGCCGAGATCGCATCCGGTTCGCTGATGGCGTTCCAGAAGGCGCCGATGCCGTTGGCCAGGCCCTGGCTCAGCACCATGTACAGCGGCAGCACCAGAATCAGCAGGAAGATCAGCCAGGCGCTGGCGATCAGAGCGATGGCCACCGGGGTGCGCTGCTTGCTGGCGCGCGCATCGGCCTTGGTCGAAGTCATGAGGCTCATGCGGTCGTCCTTAGATGTTGGGCTGGATGCGGCGCTGCAGGATGTTGATCAGCAGCAGCATGACGAAGGACACCAGCAGCATGAACACGCCGATGCCGGTGGCACCCGTGTAGTCGTACTGGTCCAGCTTGGAGACGATGAGCAGCGGCAGGATCTCGGTCTTGAACGGGATGTTGCCGGCGATGAACACCACCGAGCCGTACTCGCCCACGCCGCGGGCGAAGGCCAGGGCGAAGCCGGTCAGCCAGGCCGGCAGCAGGGTCGGCACCAGCACGTAGCGGAACACCTGCCAGGGGCGCGCGCCCAGGCAGGTGGCGGCTTCCTCGATTTCCTTGGGAATGTCCGCCAGCACCGGCTGCAGGGTGCGCACCACGAAGGGCAGGGTGACGAAGATCAGCGCCAGGGTGATACCGATCGGGGTATAGGCGATCTTGAAGGGAAACAGCGAACCTATCATGCCGTTGGGCGCATAGAGCGCGGTCAGGGCGATGCCGGCCACCGCGGTGGGCAGGGCGAAGGGCAGGTCGACCATGGCATCGATCAGCTTGCGCCCGGGAAACTCGTAGCGCACCAGCACCCAGGCCAGCAGGGTGCCGAGGATGCCGTTGACCAGGGCGGCGAGCAGGGCCGTGCCAAAGGACAGCTGCAGCGCGGCCAGCACCTGGCGCCCGGTGATCAGCGACCAGAACTGGCCGAGGGTCAGCTGGCTGGCATGGAGGAACATGGCGCCCAGCGGGATCAGCACGATCAGCGCCAGGTAGGTCAGGGAAAAGCCCAGGGTCAACCCGAAGCCGGGTATGACCGGAGAGAGGCGGCGAGACATGAGACGTCCTTCTGCAAGGCGCCCCGGCGATGCCTTCGCCAGGGCGCAGAGGGGTGGAACGATACCTGTTCCGGGCTGGTCGGCGTGAGCCGTCCCGGCCGGGGTGCTATTTGTTGATGTCGGCGAAGATCTTGTCGAACACGCCGCCGTCGGCGAAGTACTTCGGCTGCGCCGCTTTCCAGCCGCCGAATGCCTGGTCGATGGCCACCAGCTTGACCGGCTTGAACTGATCCTTGAATTCCGCCGCCACCTTGGGGTCGCGGGGCCGATAGAAATTCTCTGCGGCGATGCGTTGGCCCTCGGGGCTGTAGAGGTACTTGAGGTAGGCCTCTGCCTCTTTGCGGGTGCCCTTCCTGTCTACCACCTTGTCCACCACGGCCACCGGCGGCTCGGCCAGGATCGACAGCGACGGCGTGACGATCTCCAGCTGGTCGCCACCTTCTTCCTTGAGCGACAGATAGGCTTCGTTCTCCCAGGCGATCAGCACGTCGCCGAGCTGGCGCTGTACGAAGCTGATGGTGGCGCCGCGCGCGCCGGTATCCAGCACCGGCGCATGGCGATAGAGCTCGGTGACGAATTTCAGTGCCTCGGCATCGCTGCCGTAGGTGGCCTTGGCATAGGCCCAGGCGGCAAGGAAGTTCCAGCGTGCGCCGCCGGAGGTCTTGGGATTGGGGGTGATGACCTGGACGTCTTTCTTCACCAGGTCGTCCCAGTCCTTGATGCCCTTGGGATTGCCCTTGCGCACCAGGAAGACGATGGTCGAGGTATAGGGCGTGCTGTTGTCCGGCAGACGCTGTTGCCAGCTAGGGTCGACCAGCTGCTGGTGCAGGTTGAGGGCATCAATGTCACCAGACAGTGCCAAGGTGACGACATCGGCCTGCAGGCCATCGATCACCGAGCGGGCCTGCTTGCCGGAGCCACCATGGGAATTCTTGATGCTCACGTCTTCGCCGGTCTCGGCCTTCCAGTGCTTGGCGAAGGCGGCGTTGTACTGCTGGTAGAGCTCACGGGTCGGATCGTAGGACACGTTGAGCAACTCGACGGCCTGGACCTGACTGGTGAGCAAGGCGCCGGCAAGTGCGGCCATGGCGAAGCGGCGAAGGGACATGGGAAGGCTCCTTGACGTGGAAAGGCGGACACCGTCTGGCGGGCACCTTGCCCGCTCGTCCACTAATCTCGCGAACTCAATGCTTGTTTGACGGACCGGTCTGAGGCCGGAATTTTTCCTTGCGCTCGATCTGCACCACCTGGCCGTTGTGCACGGTGATCTCGATGGCGCCGAACCTGAGGCCACGCAAGGCCTGCTGGATGTCGCGGAGCAGTGCGGTTTCGTCCTGGTTTTCCAGGCTGCGGAACGGAGCGGAGCTCATGGGATGGCGTCCTAGAAGGAGGGGTAAGTGAAGAGGTGACGCCATCTTAGAAGGAGGTTTGTTATTTCTTAAAATTGCTAATAATGCTTTGTTTATGCGCTTTTAGAATTAGCGGTTTGTGAAGGACACGTTGTGTAGCAAAAGGTAGGGCTGGATTTATCGCCAACCCCGGCAATAATGCGCGAACGCCTGTTCACTGAACTTTCAGTGACAGTTGCACTACAACATCCGCGCGAGGTCCTCTGCGTCATGAGCTACAACGGCCTGCTCGACCTGACGGTCTGGCAATTGGTGGTGGTCACCCTGGTGTTGACTCACCTGACCATTGTCAGTGTCACCGTCTACCTGCATCGTTACTCCGCCCACCGCTCGCTGGAGCTGCATCCGGCGCTCAAGCACGCCTTCCGCTTCTGGCTGTGGCTGACCACGGCGATGAACACCCGCGAGTGGACCGCTATCCACCGCAAGCACCACGCCAAGTGCGAAACCGAAGACGACCCGCACAGCCCGGTGCACAAGGGGCTCGCCACCGTGGTTCGACGCGGCGCCGAGTTGTACAAGGCCGAGGCGAACAACGCCGACACCCTGCGCATCTATGGCAAGAACTGCCCGGACGACTGGATCGAGCGCAAGCTTTATTCCAATCCGCGTACCCGCAACTTGGGGGTCGTGTTGCTGCTGCTGATCGACGTGGCTCTGTTCGGCGCCCTGGGTCTCACCGTCTGGGCAGTGCAGATGGTCTGGATTCCCTTCTGGGCCGCCGGTGTGGTCAATGGCCTGGGGCACGCGGTGGGCTATCGCAACTTCGAATGCCGCGACGCCGCCACCAACCTCGTTCCCTGGGGCATCGTCATCGGGGGTGAAGAGCTGCACAACAACCACCACACCTATCCCAACTCGGCCAAGCTGTCGGTCAAGCGCTGGGAATTCGACATGGGCTGGGCCTGGATCAAGCTGTTCACCTGGCTGCGCCTGGCCAAGGTCAATCGCGTCGCGCCCATCGCCCACCGTATCGAGGGCAAGGGACAGTTGGACATGGATACCGCCATGGCCATCCTCAACAACCGTTTCCAGATCATGGCCCAGTACCGCAAGCAGGTAATAGGTCCGCTGCTCCGGCAGGAGCGCGTCAGCGCCGCGCCCTCCCAGCGTCCGCTGTTTCGTCGGGCGCGTGGTCTGCTGGCGCGAGAGACCAGTCTGCTCAAGGCGCGCCACCAGGTACGCATCGATGAGTTGCTCGAGCACAGCCAGGCGCTGAAGCTGATCTACGAAAAGCGCCTGGCGCTGCAGCAGATCTGGGCCCGCACCAGTGCCAATGGCCACGACATGCTGGCCGCGACCCGGCAGTGGATCGGCGAGGCCGAAGCCAGCGGTATCCAGTCGCTGCGCGAGTTCGCCGAACAGCTGAAGACCTATTCGCTGCGACCGGCTGGGACCGCCTGAGAAAGGCTTCACAAAAGCCCATCGAAGCGGTGGGCTGCGCTGCGCGGGGATTGAACCAGCTTGCTTTCAGCTGTCTCTAATTCCCTCAGGACCCCGCGTAGGCGCATGTGTATATGGATGAACAACCCCCGCTGTCTGCTCTTCCTACCCCGGAAGAGAATCTTCTGGCGCTCCTGCACTCGCGGGCCGAAGCAGATCGCCTGCGTGATCGTGAACAGCTGTTCAGCGCGCTCCTGGAAAGCGTCAACGCCGTGCTGTGGGCGCTGGACTGGCGCACTCGTCAGATCATCTACGTCAGCCCCGCCTACCAGCAGATCTTCGGTCGCTCCCAATCGCAGGTGTTGAGCGATTACAGTACCTGGCTCAACAACATCTATCCCGATGACCTCGAATACGCGCAACGAACCCTGGAACAGGTGATAGAGCAGGGCGCTATCGAATCGCGTGAGTACCGCATCATCCGTGCCGACGGCGAGATTCGCTGGCTCAGTGACAAATGCTTTGTCAGTCAGCGCAGCGAAGCCGGTATGCCGCTCCTGGTGGTGGGAATCGCCGAAGACATCACTGAGAAGAAGCGTATGGAGGAAGAGCTGCAGCGGCTCGCCACCACCGATGTCTTGACGCGTAGCAGCAACCGCCGCCATTTCTTCGAAAGCGCGCAACGTGCCTTCGAATTTGCCCGCAGCGAAGGGGAGCCGCTCGCTTTCCTGCTGCTCGATATCGATGACTTCAAGAAGATCAACGATCGCTTCGGCCACCAGATGGGCGATCAAGTGTTACAGCGTGTTGCCGAATGTGGGGCTCAAACTACCCGTCGCGGTGATCTTTTCGGCCGCATCGGTGGTGAAGAATTCGCCCTGTTGCTGCCGGGGTGTGACAGCGACCTCGCGCTGCAAATAGGCAGCCGCCTGCAGCGTGCCGTCCGGCAACTGGCGGTGCCCACTGCTGAAGGTCCACTGAAGGTTACCATCAGTCAGGGGGTCACCGTCCTGCGCGAAGAGGATGAGTCGCTGGATACCCTCTATGTTCGCGCTGACGAGGCCATGTACCGAGCCAAGCGCCAGGGTAAGGACCAGGTGGTTCAGGGCTAGCACGCCGTTGCCAGGCACTGCTGTCCTTGGCTTCGCTGCGCTGACCAGCTCTCCCGACCGCTCTAGCAGGGCGGTTGCCCGGTAAAGGGCCTGCAGCCTGGCAGGCCTTTCTACGTTCTACTCCCGCGCTCGATCTTGACGCGTCTCAAGAGCGACATCGCCCGTTAGCTGGCGCCTTCCTCGCCTGCCGTCAGTATCGACGCCTTTGCTTCATAGGCCGGCGCTCGGCATGAATTGACCAACGTCATGAATAGACTTTCGGACCTTTTCGTAACCAGACGAGCGTGGTTCCACGCGGACACTCTTACCGGCAGGTAAGGCAAGAATGCCTTCGGTTGTAGGGATCAGCCTGATAGTCGATGGAAAACAGCTGCAAGCCATTGAAATATATACAGAACTCTAATCGATTTAGAGTGTGGTAGATCAGGACGTGTGCTTTCTGAAGCGCTGAGATAGAGCGCGAAACTACCGTCCCAGAGCGTCCGGGAAGGGAAGGGGTCGAAGATATCAGGGAAAAGATTCGTCTTTACCACAGGTGCGGAAGAACAGGTTCCCCTTGTTCATGACCGACCGGTTACAGGGGAAGACCTTAGGGCGGTTTTTCGACCACGTATTGCTAGACGAAATGCTTTTTTGCAATTAGCTTTCGCAACGTGGAAGACGGTAGCAGAGGTCCTGTGCTGGAGGTCGCAACTCAAAAGTCGACCAGGCTTGGGAAAATTCTCGAAAATGAAACAAAAGCCCTCTAGCTTTCCCTTCCGCACGGCCCGTCGGGCATACCACCAGCAGGCGCTGACACCGCTGGTGGCTGCATAACAACGATTCACCCCTGGAGCACTCATGGTCAAGAAGCCACTGGTGGTCGCGGTCTCCGCGGCCTGTCTGAACCTGTCCCTCATTGCCGCCACTCAAGCTGCCGGCTTCGTCGAAGACAGCAAAGCAACGCTTAGTCTGCGTAACTTCTACATCAACACAGACAACCGTAACGGTACCGCCAATCCTTCTCGCGTGATGGATTGGGGTCAGGGCTTCATGCTGAACTACCAGTCGGGTTTCACCCAAGGCACCGTCGGCTTCGGCGTCGATGCGGTCGGCATGCTGGGTCTGCGCCTGGACAGCGGTGGCAAGGCTACCGGCGCCAATGGTGGTAGTGTGCAGAACGGGAGCATGTTCCCGCGCGATACCGATAACAGCGCCGTCGACGAGTTCAGCAGCCTGGGCGCTACCGCCAAGATGAAGATCTCCGAAACCGAATTCCGTTACGGCACCCTGATGCCGAAGCTGCCGGTGGTGGTCTCCAACGATGGTCGTCTGCTGCCGCAGACCTATCAAGGCGCTCAGGTGACGTCCAAGGACATCAAGAACCTGACCCTGACCGGCGGCCAGTTGCAGAGTGCGAAGAACCGTAACTCCACCGATCAGGACCAACTGTCCATCGCTGGCTCCAACAGCGGTGCCACGGCGCGTGACAGCAACAAGTTCAACTTCATCGGGGCTGATTACAAGGTCACCAAAGACCTGACCCTGCAGTACTACTTCGGTCAGTTGGAAGACTTCTACAACCAGCATTTCCTGGGCCTTGTCCACAGCACCAAACTGGGCGATGGCACCTTCAAGACCGATCTGCGCTATTTCAATAGCAAGGGCGATGGCAACAACAAGGACGCCGATACCCAAGGCGCCCTGTATGGTTCCACTGGCTACTATGGCGGCACCCGTACCCGTGGTGAAGTGGACAACCGTCTCTACAGCGGCCTGTTCACCTACTCCATCTATGGTCACACCCTGGGCCTGGGCTACCAGAGCACCAGCGGCGACAGCAACTTCCCGTATCTGAACGAGGCGGGTGGTGCTTCGACCTATACCATCACCGACATCCAGGTCAACAACTTCACCCGCGCGGGCGAAGACACCTGGCAAGCTCGCTACTCCTATGACTTCGCTCAGCTGGGCGCCAAAGGCCTGACTGCTGGCGTCATCTATCAGCGTGGCGACAACATCCGCACTGCCGCGGGTGACGCCAAGGAATGGGAACGCGACCTGACTGTCAGCTACGTCATTCCGGAAGGTCAGCTGAAAGGTCTGGGCCTCACCTGGCGTAACGCGATGTACCGTACCGATCTGGCGGCCGCCAGCCAGCGCGATGTCGACGAAAACCGTCTGATCCTCAGCTACACCCTGCCGCTGCTCTAAGCCGCGTCCAGGTCAAGAAAAAGCCCGTCGCAAGACGGGCTTTTTCATTTCCGTCGGCAATCAGCGCCCGGTTGGCTGCTGCTGGGTGATGCAATGGATGTTGCCGCCGCCCAGCAGGATCTCGCGGCCAGGCACCTGCACCACCTCGTGCTCCGGGAAGCAGGCCTGCAGTGTACGCAGCGCCTCGGCATCTTCGGGAACGCCAAAGGTCGGTGCGATGATGCCGCCGTTGACGATCAGGAAGTTGACGTAGGAGGCCGCCAGGCGCTCGCCGGCACGACGTGGCTGGGTGCCGAGGCAGGCGTCCACGTCGCGGCATTCGTCCTCGCTGGCGAACAGCGGACCCGGGGTGACGATGCGGTGCACCTTGAAGGTGCGGCCACGGGCATCGGTCTCGCGCTCCAGCACGGCCAGCGCCTCGCGACAGCGGCTGTAGTTGGGGTCGGCCTGGTCGTCGCACCAGCTCAGCAGCACCTCGCCCGGGCGCACGTAGCAGCAGAAATTGTCCACGTGGCCGTTGGTTTCATCGTTGTAGAGACCGTGGGGCAGCCAGATGACCTTGTCCACCGCCAGGTAGTCGCTCAGATAACGCTCGATCTGCGCGCGATCCAGGTGTGGATTGCGGTTGGCGTTGAGCAGGCATTCCTCGGTGGTGATCAGGGTGCCTTCGCCGTCGACATGGATGGAGCCGCCTTCGAGAACGAAATCCGGGGTGCGGTAGCCCGAAAGATTCTCGATTGCCAGGATCTTGCCCGCTACCTGGTCGTCGCGCTGCCAGGGGAAGTAGAGGCCACCGTCCAGGCCGCCCCAGGCATTGAAACTCCAGTCCACTCCGCGCACACCACCCTGGCCATCGCTGACGAAGGTCGGGCCGGTATCGCGGCACCAGGCGTCGTCATTGCTGATTTCCACCACCCGGATATTGGGATGCTGCAGGCGGGCGCGGGCGTTTTCGTACTGCTGCGCCGAGGCACCGATGGTGACCGGCTCGAAGCGGGCGATGGCCTGGGCGACCGCGGTGAAGGCCGCCTGGGCGGGCTTGCCGCCGAGGCGCCAGTTGTCGGGGCGCTCGGGCCAGACCATCCAGATCTGGCGCTGGTCGGCCCATTCGGCCGGCATGTGGAAGCCGTCGGCACGCGGCGTGGTGAGGGTAGTCATGGCGAGGCTCTCCATCCAGAGTCTTCGGGGGGCTGAAAGGGAAAAGTGCCGGCAGATCGCCTCAGGCGCAAAGGCGCGGGCGGGCTGGCGCAGTACGGCGGGAAACGTTCGAGGTCCGCAGTTTATCTCCTGTAACGGTAGGAGCGTCGGCGAGGGTGTTGCGGCGAGCGATGGGGCGATCGACCAGGCTCGGGGCGGGCGGTACGCAGCGCAGGTGCCTGCCGACCGGCGCGGGGCCGGTCGACAGGCATGCGCCTACACGGTGTGCAGGTACCAGTTGTACTCGAGGTCGGAGATGGAGTGTTCGAACTCCTCCAGCTCGTGCTCCTTGCAGGCGACGAAGATGTCGATGTACTTCGGATCGATGTACTCCGCCATCACCGAGCTGTCGTCCAGGTAGCGCAAGGCATCGCGCAGGTTGTTCGGCAGGCTCTGCTCGTGCTGCTCGTAGGAGTTGCCCTCAGTCACCGGACCGGGCTCGATCTGTCGTGTCAAACCGTGGTGCACGCCAGCCAGGACACCGGCCAGCAGCAGGTAGGGGTTGGCGTCGGCGCCGGCTACCCGATGCTCGATGCGGTGCGCTTCCGGTGTACCGGTAGGCACGCGCAGGGCGGTGGTACGGTTGTCCAGGCCCCAGCTCGGTGCATTGGGCACGAAGAACTGCGAGCCGAAGCGGCGATAGCTGTTCACGTTGGGGCAGAGGAAGGCCATGCAGGCGGGCAGGGTCTCGAGCACACCGCCGATGGCGTGACGCAATGCGGCGTTCTGCTCGGGATCCTCGCCGGCAAAGATGTTGCGGCCTTCCTTGTCCAGCAGGGAAATATGCACGTGCAAGCCGTTGCCCGCCTGGCCCGGGTAGGGCTTGGCCATGAAGGTGGTATCCATTTCATGGTCGTAGGCGACGTTCTTGATCAGACGCTTGAGCAGCACGGCGTAGTCGCAGGCCTTGATCGGATCGGCGACGTGATTGAGGTTGACCTCGAATTGCGCTGGCGCTGATTCGGCGACGATGGCGTCGGCCGGAATGCCCTGGGCGCGGGCGCCGTCGATGATGTCCTGCAGGCAGTCGGCGTATTCGTCCAGATCGTCCATGGAGTAGACCTGGACCGACTGGGGACGCTTGCCGGAGATGGGTGAGCGCGGTGGCTGCGGACGGCCGTTGATGTTCTCCTGATCGATCAGATAGAACTCCAGCTCGAAGGCGGCACAGACGGTGAGTCCGAGTTCGTCGAAGCGCTGCACGACCTGGCGCAGGACCTCGCGGGGATCGGCGAAAAAGGGCTCGCCTTCCATCTCGTGCATGGTCATCAGCAGTTGCGCAGTGGGGCGCTTCTGCCAGGGCTCCATGGAGAGGGTGTCGGTGATGGGGAAACAGACGCGGTCGGCATCGCCGATGTCGAGACCGAGACCGGTGCTTTCGACGGTGGAGCCGGTGATGTCGAGGGCAAACAGCGAAGCGGGGAGGTTGATTCCTTTCTCGAAGACTTTGGGCAGATTGTTGCGCTCGATGCGTTTGCCACGCACCACGCCATTCATATCCGCAATCAGAAGATCGACGAACTGAACCTCAGGATGTTCCCTGAGGAAGTCGGTCGCTTCATCCAAACGAACGGCACGCGGGGGTACCGACATGATGAAACACCTTTGCTTTTGGCTGCGCTCGACAAAACGGTTAGCGCCTGACGCGCCTGTTTGCCCAGTGGGCCAACCGCAGTGAGGGCACGAGTGCCCGCTGTCGATCCGACAGCGACCTGAGAGTACGGTCTCGCCTGCGCTCCGACGCTTTGCCAGCGCCCCTGTTAAAAATATCAATCAGCGGAGTTACCACCCTGGAGTCAATCCGAAAGGCGGACCAAAGTCAACTGGCGGCAGCGGCGCTCAAGGGTGGTGCGGAGGTGCCTGTTTTTGGCGCACTCACGGGCAGTCGAGGACCTCTGTTTCGCTGCTTCTGTGCAGAATCTCGAAACTTTTTGGCGGTGGTTGTGAAAAATAACGAACAAGACTAGGCTCGGGTGATCCTGATCACCCCGGTGTCCCATGTCTGCGCTGCCGCTCATTGGTGTCACAGCCTGTACCCGACAACTAGGTCTGCATCCTTTCCATATCGCGGGCGACAAGTATCTGCGTGCGGTGGTGGAGGGGGCCGAAGGCATGCCGCTGGTGATTCCCGCGCTAGCCGATCTGATCGCAACCGAGGCGTTGGTCCAGCGCCTGGACGGTCTGCTGTTCACCGGTTCGCCGTCCAACGTGGAGCCGCAACACTACCAGGGCGCACCCAGCGAGTCCGGTACCCTGCACGATGCGGCTCGTGATGCCGTGACCCTGCCACTGCTGCGTGCGGCCGTGGCGGCCGGTGTGCCGGTGTTGGGCATCTGCCGGGGCTTCCAGGAAATGAACGTGGCCTTTGGCGGCAGCCTGCACCAGAAGGTGCACGAGGCAGGGCCCTTCATGGATCACCGCGAGCGCGGCGAAACCCTGGAGGAGCACTATGGCCTGCACCACCCGGTCGAGGTTCAGCCGGGTGGCCTGTTCGAGGCCCTGGACCTGCCGGCGCGCTTCGAGGTGAATTCCATTCATGGCCAGGGCATCGAGCGCCTGGCACCGGGGTTGCGTGCCGAGGCGCTGGCTCCCGATGGCCTCGTCGAGGCCGTCTCGGTCCATGAGGCCCAGGCCTTCGCCTGTGGCGTGCAGTGGCACCCGGAATGGCAGGTGCGCAGTCATCCCGTGTACCTTGCCCTGTTCCAGGCGTTCGGGAGTGCCTGCAAGGAGCGCGCTGCCCATCGCTGATGTTCTCTATCCCCCGCTCGAACCTTCGAGGTCTTTATGAGCACCCCGCTTGACCGGCTGACCGCCTGGTTGAAAGAACGCAAGATCACTGAAGTGGAATGCCTGGTAGCCGACCTGACCGGCATTGCCCGCGGCAAGATTTCCCCCACCGCCAAGTTCCTCAATGAAAAGGGCATGCGCCTGCCGGAGAGTGTGCTCCTGCAGAGCGTGACCGGGGACTATGTCGACGACGACATCTACTACGAATTGCTCGACCCGGCCGACATCGACATGCACTGTCGCCCGGACGATCGCGCGGTGTTCCTGGTGCCCTGGGCGCTGGAGCCCACGGCCCTGGTGATCCACGATACCTACGACAAGCGCGGCATCCCCATCGAGCTGTCGCCGCGCAATCTGCTGAAAAAGGTGCTCAAGCTCTATGCCGAGCACGGCTGGCAGCCCATCGTCGCGCCGGAAATGGAGTTCTACCTGACCAAGCGCAGCGACGACCCCGATTATCCGCTGCAGCCTCCGGTGGGCCGCTCAGGCCGCCAGGAAACGGGGCGCCAATCCTTTTCCATCGATGCGGCCAACGAATTCGATCCGCTGTTCGAAGACATGTACGACTGGTGCGAGGCCCAGGAGCTGGATCTGGATACCCTGATCCACGAAGAAGGCACCGCCCAGATGGAGATCAACTTCCGTCACGGTGATCCGCTGCACCTGGCCGACCAGATCTTCGTCTTCAAGCGCACCCTGCGCGAGGCCGCGCTCAAGCACAACGTCACCGCCACCTTCATGGCCAAACCCATGACCGGCGAGCCCGGCAGCGCCATGCACCTGCACCAGAGCGTGGTGGATCTCAAGACCGGCAAGACGGTGTTTTCCAACCCCGATGGCAGCATGAGCGAGCTCTTCCTGCACCACATCGGCGGTCTGCAGAAATACATTCCCGAGGCGCTGCCGCTGTTCGCGCCCAACGTGAACTCCTTCCGCCGCTTCCTGCCCGATACCTCGGCGCCGGTCAACGTGGAGTGGGGTGAAGAGAACCGCACCGTGGGCCTGCGGGTACCGGATTCCGATCCGCAGAATCGTCGGGTGGAAAACCGCCTGGCCGGGGCCGATGCCAACCCCTATCTGGCCCTGGCGGCCAGCCTGCTGTGTGGCTACCTGGGCATGGTCGAGAACGTCTCGCCCAGTGCTCCGGTACAAGGCCGCGGCTATGAGCGCCGCAACCTGCGCCTGCCGCTGACCCTGGAAGCCGCCCTGGAGCGCATGGAGCAGTCGGCCACCCTGGAGCGTTATCTGGGGAGTCGTTTCACCCGTGGCTACGTCGCGGTGAAGCGCGCCGAACATGAGAATTACAAGCGCGTGATCAGTTCGTGGGAGCGGGAATTCCTGCTGCTCAGCGTCTGACCGCGATTCAAGGAGAGGCTTCGTGACTACCTTTACCACCGCCCATTGGCAGGACCTGAGTCGCCGGCACCTGCTGGCGCCCTTCACCGATTATCGCCAGCTCAACGAGAAGGGCGCACGCATCATTACCCGTGCCGAGGGCGTGCACCTCTGGGACAGCGAGGGTCAGCGCATCCTCGACGGCATGGCCGGGCTCTGGTGCGTGAACGTCGGCTACGGGCGTGAAGAGCTGGTCGAGGCGGCCAGTCGCCAGATGCGTGAGCTGCCCTACTACAATCTGTTCTTCCAGACCGCCCACCCGCCGGTGCTGGAGCTGGCCAAGGCCATCGCCGAGCTGGCACCGGAAGGCATGAATCACGTGTTCTTCACCGGTTCGGGCTCGGAGGCCAACGATACGGTGCTGCGTCTGGTGCGCCATTACTGGGCAACCAAGGGCCAGCCGGAGAAGCGGGTGGTCATCGGCCGCTGGAATGGCTACCACGGCTCGACCATGGCCGGCGCCAGCCTGGGCGGCATGGCGGCGATGCACGAGCAGGGCGGTCTGCTGCCCGACATCGTGCATATCCCGCAGCCCTACTGGTTCGGTGAAGGCGGCGAGATGAGTCCGGAGGAATTCGGCGTCTGGGCGGCCGATCAGCTGGAGCGGAAGATCCTCGAGGTCGGCGAAGAACGTGTCGCCGCCTTTATCGCCGAGCCCATCCAGGGTGCCGGCGGGGTGATCGTCCCGCCCGAAAGCTACTGGCCGCGAGTGCGCCAGATCCTGGATAAGTACGACATCCTCTTCATCGCCGACGAGGTCATCTGCGGCTTCGGCCGTACCGGCGAATGGTTCGGCAGCCAGTATTACGGCAACGCCCCGGACCTGATGCCCATCGCCAAGGGTCTCACCTCGGGCTACGTGCCCATGGGTGGCGTGGTAGTGCGCGACGAGGTGGTCAAGGTGCTGGACGAGGGCGGCGAGTTCTATCACGGCTTTACCTATTCAGGGCATCCGGTGGCGGCTGCCGTGGCCCTGGAAAACATCCGCATCCTGCGTGACGAGGGCATCGTCGACCGGGTTCGCAGCGCCACGGCACCCTATTTGCAGAAACGCTGGGCGGAGCTGGCGGACCACCCGCTGGTGGGCGAGACCCGCGGCGTCGGGATGGTGGCGGCGCTGGAGCTGGTGCGCGACAAGAAGACGCGAACCAGGTACGAGGGTGGGGCGGGGATGCTCTGCCGCGAGCATTGCTTCCGCAATGGTCTGGTCATGCGTGCGGTGGGCGATACGATGATCATCGCCCCGCCCTTGGTCATCACGCCGGAGTCCATCGACGAGCTCGTCACCCTGGCGCGCCTGAGTCTCGATCAGACCCATGCGGTGCTGCGTCAACGTGGCTAATGGCCGGCAAGGCTTGAGCCTAGCGGCGGACCTTGCCAGACTGCGCGCGGGCGCTGGCCGCGCACCGAATCAAAAGACCAACGATGACTTGAGGAGCACCACCGCATGAATGTTTTTGGCAAGACTCTTCTAGCGCTGAGCCTGGCCGGTCTCTTCGCCGGCAACGCCTCGGCGGACCCCAAGGTCCTGCACGTCTACAACTGGAACGACTACATTGCCGAAGACACCATCGCCAACTTCGAGAAGGAGTCGGGGATCAAGGTGGTCTATGACGTCTACGACAGCAACGAAACCCTCGAGGCCAAGCTGCTGGCCGGCCGTTCCGGCTACGACGTGGTGGTGCCGTCCAACTCCTTCCTGGCCAAGCAGATCAAGGCCGGCGTCTACCAGCCGCTGGACCGATCCAAGCTGCCCAACTATCAGAATCTCGATCCGCAGCTAATGAAGACCCTGGAAGTCAGCGACCCGGGCAACCAGTACGCCATCCCCTACCTGTGGGGCACCATCGGCATCGGCTACAACCCGGCCAAGGTCAAGGCGGCCCTGGGCGATAATGCGCCGGTGGATTCCTGGGACCTGATCTTCAAGCCGGAGAACCTCTCCAAGCTCAAGGGCTGCGGCGTGGCGGTACTGGATTCGCCCACCGAGATCATTCCCGCCGGCCTGCACTATCTCGGCTACAAGCCGGATAGCCAGGATCCCAAGGAGATCAAGGCGGCCGAGGAGCTGTTCCTCAAGGTCCGTCCGTACATCACCTATTTCCACAGCTCCAAGTACATCTCGGACCTGGCCAACGGCAACGTCTGCGTGGCCGTCGGTTATTCCGGCGACATCGCCCAGGCCAAGGCCCGCGCGGCCGATGCCAAGAACGGTGTGACCGTGGCCTACAACATTCCCAAGGAAGGCGCTGGTACCTTCTTCGATACCATGGCCATTCCCAAGGATGCCGAGAATCCCGAGGGCGCGCTCAAGTTCATCAACTACCTGATGGAGCCCAAGGTGATCGCTGCGGTCAGCGACTATGTGCAGTATCCCAACGGCAACAAAGAGGCGACTCCGCTTGTAGCCGAAGAGATCCGCACCAACCCGGGCATCTACCCGACCCAGGAAACCATGAGCAAGCTGTACGCCTTCCCGGATCTTCCGGCCAAGACCCAGCGTCTGATGACCCGCACCTGGACCACCATCAAGTCCGGTAAGTGATGTCTGCCGCCATGTGCGGATAAAAGGACGGCACGCCGGGGTTGCTCCGGCGTGCCGTACGTCTGTATGGACCGCTGAAAGGGTGTCGCCCCGATGCCCACCATGAAAGGAGCCGCCCGTGCTTTCGTTGCGTAAAACCCTGCTGGCCATGACCACCCTGACCGTCATGGGAACTGCTGTCGCCGAGCCGACGGTACGCGTCTACAACTGGAGCGATTACGTCGGCGAGACCACGCTCGAGGATTTCCAGAAGGCCACCGGTATCACCCCGGTCTATGACGTCTTCGATTCCAACGAAACCCTCGAAGGCAAGCTGCTGGCCGGCCATACCGGCTACGACGTGGTGGTGCCTTCGAGCAACTTCCTGGCCAAGCAGATCAAGGCGGGCGCCTTCCAGAAGCTGGACAAGAGCCAGCTGCCGAATTGGCAGAACCTCGATCCGGCGTTGCTCAAGCAACTGGAAAAGAGTGATCCGGGCAATCAATACGGCGTTCCCTACCTGTGGGGCACCAACGGCATCGGGTACAATGTCGACAAGGTCAAGGCTGCGCTGGGAACCGACAAGCTGGATTCCTGGGCCATCCTGTTCGAACCCGAGAACCTCAAGAAGCTGAGCAAGTGCGGTGTCTCCTTCATGGATTCGCCCGATGAGGTCTATCCGGCAGTACTGCAATACCTGGGACTCGACCCCAACAGCACCAACCCTGACGACTACAAGAAGGCCGAGGCACAGCTGCTCAAGGTGCGGCCGTACATCACCTATTTCCATTCCTCCAAGTACATCTCGGATCTGGCCAACGGCAACATCTGTGTGGCCTTCGGTTATTCCGGTGATGTCTTTCAGGCGCGCTCGCGTGCCGAGGAAGCGAAGAAGGGCGTCAACATCGGCTACGCGATTCCCAAGGAGGGTGCGAACCTCTGGTTCGACCTCTTGGCCATCCCCAAGGATGCGAAGAACGTGAAGGAGGCCCATGCCTTCATCAACTATCTGCTGCAGCCCGAGGTGATTGCCAAGGTCAGTGACTATGTCGGCTATGCCAACCCCAATCCCAAGGCAGGCGAGTTGATGAATGCCGAATTGCGGCAGGACGAGACCGTCTATCCGCCACAAGCGGTGATGGACAAGCTTTACGTCATGAAGGAGCTGCCCCCGCAACTCCTGCGCCTGGAAACCCGTAGCTGGACGCGGGTCAAGTCCGGCAAATAACCAACGCTAAGCGGACCGGCCAGGCCGGTCCCCGATTTTCCTGGGGAGATGTACATGGCGACCGCCACCAGTGCCTTCAAGAAAGCCGCCACCGGCGACAAGAAAGCCAAGGAAGTCCTGGTCAAGATCGACCGGGTCACCAAGAAGTTCGACGAAACCGTCGCTGTCGACGACGTCTCCCTGACCATCAACAAGGGCGAGATCTTTGCTCTGCTCGGCGGCTCGGGCTCGGGCAAGTCGACCCTGCTGCGCATGCTGGCCGGCTTCGAGCGACCCAGCGAAGGGCGCATCTTCCTCGATGGCGTGGACATCACCGACATGCCGCCCTACGAGCGGCCGATCAACATGATGTTCCAGTCCTATGCGCTGTTCCCGCACATGAGCGTGGAGCAGAACATCGCCTTTGGTCTCAAGCAGGACAAGCTGCCCAGGGCCGAGATCGACGCACGCGTGGCCGAGATGCTCAAGCTGGTGCACATGACCCAGTACGCCAAGCGCAAACCGCACCAGCTCTCCGGTGGCCAACGCCAGCGGGTAGCCCTGGCACGCTCCCTGGCCAAGCGGCCCAAGCTCTTGCTGCTCGACGAACCCATGGGCGCCCTGGACAAGAAGCTGCGTTCGCAGATGCAGCTGGAACTGGTGGAGATCATCGAGCGCGTGGGCGTGACCTGCGTCATGGTGACCCACGACCAGGAAGAGGCCATGACCATGGCCGAGCGCATCGCCATCATGCACCTGGGTTGGATCGCCCAGGTGGGCAGCCCCATGGACATCTACGAGACCCCGGCGAGCCGGCTGGTCTGCGAGTTCATCGGTAGCGTCAACATCTTCGACGGCGAGCTGACCGACGATGGCGCCGACCACGCCATCATCCACAGCCCGCAGCTGGAACGGCCGATCTACATCGGTCACGGCATCAGCACCCGGGCCCAGGAAAAGCAGGTCACCTTCGCCCTGCGTCCCGAGAAACTGCTGATGGGCACCAGCCTGCCGGCCGATCACGAGCATCCCAACTACAACTGGTGCAGCGGTACCGTGCACGACATCGCCTACCTGGGCGGGCACTCGGTCTATCACGTCAAGCTGGGGACCGGGCCCATCGTGCAGTGCTTCATCGCCAACGCCGAGCGGCTCGGCAAGCGACCCACCTGGGATGACGCCGTGGTGGTGTACTGGGAAGACGACAGCGGCGTGGTACTGCAAGCATGACCAGACCTCCCTTGCTCAAGCGCCTGCTGGATGGCCGCCGCCTGACCATTGGCGTGCCCTTCGTCTGGCTGTTCCTGTTCTTCCTGCTGCCCTTCCTGATCGTGCTCAAGATCAGCTTCTCGGTAGCGGACGTGGCCATTCCTCCCTATACCGAGCTGTTCAGCTACGCCGATCAGCAACTGGATATCGCGCTCAACTTCGGCAACTACATGATGTTCGCCGACGATCCGCTGTATCTGGATGCCTATCTCGGCTCGCTGAAGATGGCCGGTATCAGCACCCTGATCTGCCTGCTGATCGGCTATCCCATGGCCTATTCCATCGCCCGCGCCAGTCGCGAGAAGCAGACGGTGCTGCTGCTGCTGATCATGATGCCGACCTGGACCGCCATCCTCATCCGCGTCTATGCCTGGATGGGCCTGCTCTCCACCAACGGCCTGATCAACAGCTTCCTGATGAATCTGGGGATCATCAGCAGTCCACTGCAGATGCTCAACACCAACTTCGCGGTGTACCTGGGGATCGTCTATTCCTACCTGCCGTTCATGATCCTGCCGTTGTTCGCCAACCTAGTGAAGCACGACCTGACCCTGCTGGAAGCCGCTGGCGACCTGGGAGCCAGCCGTTTCACCAGCTTCTGGAAGATCACCGTGCCGCTGTCCAAGAATGGCATCATCGCCGGCTGCATGCTGGTGTTCATTCCGGCGGTGGGAGAATTCGTCATTCCCGAGCTGCTGGGTGGCCCGGAGACCCTGATGATCGGCCGCGTGCTCTGGCAGGAGTTCTTCAACAACCGTGACTGGCCGGTGGCCTCGGCGCTGGCCGTGGTGATGCTGCTGATCCTGATCGTGCCCATCGTGCTGTTCAACAGGAACCAAGCCAAGGAACTGGAGGGCAAGCTATGAGAGGCCTCAAGTTCACCAACCTGATGCTGGTGCTCGGGCTGCTGTTCATCTACCTGCCGATGGTCATCCTGGTCATCTACTCCTTCAACGAGTCACGCCTGGTGACCGTCTGGGGTGGCTGGTCGGTGAAGTGGTATGTCGGCCTGTTGGACAACACCCAGCTGATGAGTGCGGTGTTCCGCTCCCTGGAAATCGCCTTCTACACGGCCATCTCCTCGGTGATCCTCGGGACCCTGGCGGCCTTCGTGCTGACCCGCATCCCACGCTTCCGTGGCCGCACCGTGTTCGGCGGCATGGTCACGGCGCCGCTGGTAATGCCCGAGGTGATCACCGGTCTGTCGCTGCTGCTGCTGTTCGTCTCCATGGCGCAGCTGATCGGCTGGCCGCAGGACCGCGGCGTGACCACCATCTGGATCGCCCACACCAGCTTCTGTGCCTCCTATGTGGCGGTGGTGGTGTCTTCGCGCCTACGCGAACTGGACCTGTCCATCGAAGAGGCGGCCATGGACCTGGGCGCACGCCCCTGGAAGGTGTTCCTGCTGATCACCATTCCCATGATCGCGCCGTCGCTGGCGGCGGGTGGCATGATGTCCTTCGCCCTGTCGCTGGACGACCTGGTGCTGGCGAGCTTCGTGTCCGGTCCCGGCTCCACTACGCTGCCCATGGAGGTGTTCTCCGCGGTGCGCCTGGGCGTGAAGCCGGAGATCAATGCCATTGCCAGCCTAATCCTGCTGGCGGTCTCGCTGTTCACCTTCTTCGCCTGGTATTTCACCCGGCGTGCCGAGAAGAAGCGCCTGCAGGGGCTGCAGGAGGCCATGGACGCCACGGCCTCGGAGATCACCCAGCGCGAACGCGAGACAGCGACCCTCACGGCGCCGCCGGCCAACAGCTAACAGCTAAGCGACGAGAAGCGGCCTTCGGGCCGCTTTTTTGTGCCCCGCTGCTGGCTGCGACAAGCGCGACCGCTCCCGCAGGGCGCGATTTGATACCATTTGGCTTTTGCCAGGTAGCGCTCCCGCCATGAAACAGTACCTCGACCTGATGCGCCACGTGCGTGAACACGGCACCTTCAAGAGCGACCGCACTGGCACCGGGACCTACAGCGTCTTCGGCTACCAGATGAGATTCGACCTGGCCGAGGGCTTTCCCCTGGTCACCACCAAGAAATGTCATCTGCGATCCATCATCCATGAGCTGCTGTGGTTCCTGCAGGGCGAGACCAATATCCGCTACCTGAAGGACAACGGCGTCTCCATCTGGGACGAATGGGCCGACGAGAACGGTGAGCTGGGACCGGTCTACGGCTACCAGTGGCGCAGCTGGCCGGCACCGGATGGTCGCCATATCGACCAGATCGCCGGGGTGGTGGACATGATCCGCGCCAAGCCCGATTCACGCCGGCTGATCGTCTCGGCCTGGAACCCGGCGCTGGTGGACGAGATGGCGTTGCCGCCGTGCCATGCACTGTTCCAGTTCTATGTCGCCGACGGCCGCCTGAGCTGCCAGCTCTATCAGAGATCCGCCGACATTTTCCTCGGCGTACCCTTCAACATCGCCAGCTATGCGCTCCTGACCCTGATGGTCGCCCAGGTGACCGGTTTGCAGCCTGGCGAATTCATCTGGACCGGAGGTGATTGCCATCTCTATGCCAATCACCTGGAGCAGACCGATCTGCAGCTGACCCGCGAACCGCTGCCGCTGCCGACCATGAAGCTCAATCCGGCGGTCCAGGACCTGTTTGCCTTCCGCTTCGAGGATTTCGAGCTGGAAGGCTACCAGGCCCATCCGCACATCAAGGCACCGGTCGCGGTCTGACGCCGTAACCGCTGCGCTCAGGCGCTGCGGTCGTGCTCCAGCACCTCGTCCACCAGTTGCTCAGGCGGCTTGCGTACGTCCAGTACCTGGGCCTCCAGGTGGTCGGGTGCTTCCAGGGTATCGAGTTGGCTCTGCAACAGCTTGGGATCGAAGAAGTGCCCACGGCGGCTGCCGATACGCTCGGCGAGCAGCTCCGGGGAGCCCTTGAGAAACAGCAGGCGCACGCCTTCGAGACCGTTCAGCAGGCGATCGCGATAGACCTTCTTCAACGCCGAGCAGGCGAACACCCGGGTGGTGCCCTCGGCTCGCGCCTGCTGCATGGCATCGTGGATGGCATCCAGCCAAGGCCAGCGATCCTCGTCGGTGAGGGCGATGCCTTTGGCCATCTTGTCCTTGTTGGCCTGGCTGTGAAAGGTGTCGGCATCGTCGAAACGACAGCCCAGCCGGCTGGCCAGGAGTTCGCCCAGGGTAGTCTTGCCACTACCCGAAACGCCCATTATCAGATAGATCATCGTCGGCACTCCGCTTGAGGGTTCGCCTCGTTATAGAGTCCCTAGAGCGGCGTTTGCTCCGGAGTCAGGCGGCTGCTCCAGGTGGCGCCGATCGATGCCACGATGATGCAGGCGAGGGCGAACCACTGGGCGACGCCGAGGATCTCGCCGAGGAATACCCAGCCGGAGAGCGCGCCCAGCGCGGGCTCCAGACTCATCAGGGTGCCAAAGGTAGAGGCGGGCAGGCGGGTCAATACGACCATTTCCAGGGCGTAGGGGATGGCCGTGGACATCAGCGCCAGGGCCAGTGCCAACGGCCAGATTTCCGGTATCAAGAGGTTGCTGCCGCTGTGCAGGATGCCGATGGGCAGGATGACCAGGGCGGCGATGGTGGCGCCAAAGGCTACCGTGGCAGTGCCATGGACCGCGCCCGCGCGCTTGCCCAGCACGATGTACAGGGCCCAGCAGGCACCGGCGCCCAGGGCCAGGGCGGTACCCAGAGGGTCCAACGCCGAGGCGCTGTGGCCGAACGGCAACAGCACGGCCAGGCCGGCGACCACCAGGACGATCCATAACAGGTCCAGCCAGCGGCGCAGCGCACACAAGGCCACCACCAGAGGGCCGACGAATTCCAGGCCGACGGCGATGCCGATCGGCAGCCGCTGCATGGCCATGTAGATGGTCAGGTTCATCACACCCATGGCGACACCATAGCCCAGCAGGCTGCCCAGGGCCTCGCGACGAAAGTTGCGCCAGGGCCGCAACACGATCAGCAGCACCAGGGCGGCGAAGATCAGGCGGAGGGTGGTAACGCCGACCGGGTCGAGGCGCAGGAACAGGGTCTTGGCCAGACTCGCACTGGTCTGGATGGAGGTCATGGCGACCAGCAGCAGGGCGACGGCGAACAGCGGCGAACGGGCAGACATCAGCAGGGCTCGACAAGCGGGCCCGCCAGCATAGGTCATCCTATCCACGCTGCAAGGTTGGCTGTGACCTCAACGTGTTTTGGAGCGCAGGTGCAGTTGCTCGGCGCCTTCGCGGTTTTCCCGAACCTGGTCCATGAAGCGTTGTTGTTCTTCGCGCTGGGCCACCTGCACGCACTGTGCGTAGCCTGCGTCCCAGCCCTGTTGATAGGGCTTCTCCGCGGCGAAGCGGCGCGCATCCTTGTGCTCGTACCCTATGCCGTTGACCGCCTGCTTGCCGGTCTGGCAGCCGTCGCTGAAGCCGTCGGCATAGGCCGGCGGATAGCCTTTGGCGATCAATTGGTCGTGATAGCTGGTACAGGCCGCGAGCGCGGACAGCAGGGCGAACAACGGTATGAAACGACGAGAGACAGCCATCGGGCCTCCTCACGGGATCCTACGACTGATCCCCATGAACAGAGCTTAGTTGGCGGCTGGTGAGAAATTCGTCAAAAAACGCTGCCACTGAAAAATACCGACGGACGTTGCAGTCGTGTGTTCGAGACGCGCTGCCGAAAGCGACCGCGGCGCGCTACTTGCCTTGCCTCGGTTGTCATCCCGGTCGCAGAATGCGGACACTGCCTGCATGCCTGACAAGGACTTACGATGCACGATCCCGTCGCGGCCGGTCTCCGGCTCGCTCCCGATGAGCTGACCCGCCCTTTCGCTCCCGAACAATTCTCCTTCGCCGATACCGATCAGCTCGAACCCTTCCGCGGCATCCTGGGCCAGGAGCGTGCGGTAGAGGCGCTGCAGTTCGGGGTGGCCATGCCCCGGCCCGGCTACAACGTCTTCGTCATGGGCGAGCCGGGCACCGGCCGCTTCTCCTTCGTTCAGCGCTACCTCAAGGCCGAAGCCAAACGCCAGCCCACGCCGAACGACTGGGTGTACCTGAATCATTTCGAAGAGCCGCGCGCTCCCGGCGCCCTGGAACTGCCACCTGGTGAAGGCGAGGCCTTCGTGGCCGACATGGCGCAGTTCATCGACAACCTGCTGGCCACCTTTCCGGCGGTGTTCGAGCATCCGGCATTCCAACAGAAGAAGAACGCCATCGAGCGCGCGTTCAATCAGCGCTACGACCAGGCCCTGGACGTGGTGGAAAAGCTCGCGCTGGAAAAGGAGATCGCCCTCTATCGCGATGCCAACAATGTCGCCTTCACGCCGATGAAGGAGGGCAAGGCGCTGGATGAAGCCGAATTCGCCCAGCTGCCCGAGGCCGAGCGCGAACGCTTTCACGCCGATATCTCCAGTCTCGAAGAACGTCTCAACGAAGAGCTGTCCAGCCTGCCGCAATGGCGGCGCGAGTCGAGCAACCAGCTGCGGGCGCTGAACGAGGACACCATCATCCAGGCCCTGCAGCCGCTCCTGGCGCCGCTGTCGGAGAAGTACAACGACAACCCCGGCGTCTGTGCCTATCTGCAGGCCATGCAGGTGGATCTGCTCAAGACGGTGGTCGAGCAGCTGGCCGACGACGCCAAGCCCGACATGCAGCGGCGCAAGGAACTGCGCGAGCAGTACGAGCCCAATCTCATCATCGGCCACCATGTCACCGGGGGCGCCCCGGTGGTGTTCGAGCCCCATCCGACCTACGACAACCTCTTCGGCCGCATCGAATACCAGTCCGACCAGGGGGCGCTCTACACCAACTATCGCCAGCTGCGCCCGGGTGCGTTGCATCGCGCCAATGGCGGTTTCCTGATCGTCGAGGCGGACAAGCTGCTGACCGAGCCCTTCGTCTGGGACGCGCTCAAGCGTGCCCTGCATTCACGCCAGCTGAAGATGGAGTCGCCGCTGGCCGAGCTGGGGCGACTCACCGCCATGAGCCTGGCGCCGCAGCAGATTCCGCTGCAGCTCAAGGTCATCATCATCGGCTCGCGCAACATCTACTACACCCTGCAAGAGCTGGATTCGGACTTCCAGGAGATGTTCCGGGTGCTGGTGGACTTCGATGAAGAGCTGCCGCTGCGCGACGAGAGCCTGGAGCAGTTCGCCCAGTTGCTCAAGACGCGCACCTCGGAAGAGGGCATGGCGCCTCTGACTTCGGCCGCGGTGGCGCGTCTGGCCACCTACAGCGCCCGGCTGGCCGAACACCAGGGGCGGCTGTCGGCGCGCATTGGCGATCTCTTCCAGCTGGTCAGCGAAGCCGATTTCATCCGCCATCTGGCCGGTGACGAGCGCACCGACAAGGGCCATGTGGAGCGCGCCCTCAAGGCCAAGGAAACCCGCACCGGACGCGTCTGCGCCCGGGTGCTGGACGACATGCTCACCGGGCTTATCCTCATTGACACCCAGGGCGCCGCGGTGGGCAAGTGCAACGGTCTGACGGTGCTGGAAGTGGCCGACTCCGCCTTTGGCATGCCGGCGCGCATCTCCGCCACCGTCTACCCGGGCGCCAGCGGCATTCTCGACATTGAGCGCGAGGTCAGCCTGGGCCAGCCCATCCACTCCAAGGGCGTGATGATCCTGACCGGTTACCTGGGGAGTCGCTATGCCCAGGAATTTCCGCTGTCGATCTCGGCCAGCATCGCCCTGGAGCAGTCCTATGGCTATGTCGATGGCGACAGTGCCTCCCTTGGCGAGGCCTGCACCCTGATCTCCGCGCTGTCGCGCACACCGCTCAAGCAGTGCTTCGCCATCACCGGCTCCATCAACCAGTTCGGGGAAGTGCAGCCAGTCGGTGGTGTGAACGAGAAGATCGAAGGCTTCTTCCGCCTCTGCAAGGCCCGTGGCCTGACCGGCGAGCAGGGCGTGATCATCCCACGCGCCAACGTGACCAATCTGATGCTCGACGAAACGGTGCTGGAAGCGGTCCGCGAGGGGCTGTTCCATGTCTATGCCGTACGTCAGGCGGACGAGGCCCTGTCGCTGCTGGTGGGTGAGCCTGCCGGTGCGCCCGATGCCAAGGGCCGCTTCCCCGATGGCAGCGTGAATGCCCGTGTGGTGCAGCGTCTCAAGGAAATCGCCGAGCTCGAGCTGGAAGATGAACTGGCCGACAAACTCAGTGATAACTCCCAGGCAAAAGGGAAAAACAACGAAGCGGAGGAGAACTGAGGTCCAGGGGGCGGGTCGGATTTTGTACAAGGCGTCGTAGCCCAAGTAGCACGGCGCCCAGACCCGCTTGCCCCCTGTTGACCAACAGGGTTGTCCACAGCCTCTGTGGATACCTCTGGCCCTAGGACCGGCGAGCATCGAGCGCTTCGAGAGGATGACGCCATGTCCCGCACCATTACCCTGATCCGCCCCTGCCTGGGCCTCGTCACCCGTATCGAATGCGAAATCAAGCCGCTCGGTCAGGAGCAGGGCCTTTGGACCCTGCTGTGCGCCGCTGGCCTCAACGGTCAGCAGCCTACCGCCATCAAGGCGCAGGGCCCCTTCCATGGTCCCAAGGCCGCTGAAGGCGTCATGACCGCCATTGCCGAGAATCTGGTCGAGCAGGGCTACATCCAGGTCGAAGAGACCCAGATCTGGCGCCTGCACATGCAAAGCGAGCTGCGCAAGATGAACGGCGAGCGCGCCCATCAGCAGGTGCGTTTTCAGGTCGGCCCCGACGCCTGAGTCAGGTACAACCTGCCGCATTGGTCCGCCTGCAACGCCCCGGTATACTCGCCCGGCCCTGGTAATCCGAGCGAGTCTGCATGGAACGTTTGATCGAAAAAGCCCTTTACGCCTCCCGCTGGCTGCTGGCTCCCATCTATCTGGGGCTGTCCTTGGCGCTGGTCCTGTTGGCGCTGAAGTTCTTTCAGGAAGTCTTCCACGTCCTGCCGCATATCTTCGAGTCCACCGAGGCCGAGCTGATCCTGCTGGTGCTGTCGCTCATCGACATGGCGTTGGTGGGTGGTCTGCTGGTCATGGTGATGATCTCCGGCTATGAGAACTTCGTGTCCCAGCTGGATATCGACGAAGGTTCGGAAAAGCTCAGCTGGCTGGGCAAGATGGATTCGGGTTCGCTCAAGAACAAGGTGGCCGCCTCCATCGTCGCCATCTCCTCGATCCATCTCCTGCGCATCTTCATGGACGCTCAGAACACCAATCCCGAATACCTCAAGTGGTACGTGATCATCCATCTGGTGTTCGTGGTGTCGGCCTTTGCCATGGGCTACCTGGATCGTCTGACCAAGCACTAGGGTAGGGCAGCCGCTCGTCCGTTCCGGGCATCTCCGCTTACGCTTTGTGGATTGCGCCGCTGCGCTTGCCTGTCCTAGGTTGTCGAATGCTCACAGCAGCCGTTCGGCACCATCCCGGTTGCCGATCTCGACCCGGAGGTTTCCATGCAATTGCCGGAATTGACCCAGCGCGCCCAGGCCGGTGAGGTTCGTGAACTCAATCTGTTGTCCATCGAGGGCGGCTTCTATGTACTCGAAGTGCACACCCAGGCCGGTCGTACACGGCTGACCGGGCGTGATGGCCACTTCTATCGCCTGGGCTCGGCCGCCCAGGCGCGACGCCTGCTGGCTGATCTGCCGGCGCTGCCGTGCTTTCTCATCCAGCACAGCGCCTACGACGAGATGGTCGGTATGGCGCCACGTTCGGCCGAGCCGCTGAAGATCCCGTTGAATTACCGGAACGCTTCTTGAGCGAGGGCGCCGCCCGGCACTGCAGCGACGGTAGGCACTGAGGCGGTCAGCCGATGACTTGCTGGTGCGTCTCGACGCAGGGGAATCCCTATGAAGAAGGGCGATCTGCCCACCAAGTTCTGTCCGGTCTGCCAGCGCCCCTTCACCTGGCGCAAGAAGTGGGAGCGTAACTGGGCCGAGGTGCGCTATTGCTCCGAGCGCTGTCGACGGCAGCGCGGCACCCAGGGCGGCGGCGAGCCGAGCCGCTGATGTGCTAGGCTCGGCTCCTTTTTCATGATGGAAAACTGCTATGAACGACATCCTGCTCGATACCGACGAAGCCCGCGTCAGCTATGGCATCGGCCGCCAGCTGGGCGATCAGCTGCGTCAGAATCCGGTCCCCGGCATGCAGCTGGCGGCCGTGCTCGCCGGTCTCAACGAGGCCTTCGACGGCCAGGACTCCCGGGTGGATGTAGAGGCGCTGAACGCCAGCTTCCGCGTCATTCGCGAGCGTATGCAGGCGGAAGCCCAAGCCAAGGCAGCGGCCGCGGCCCAGGAAGGCGTCGACTACCTGAAGGCCAACGCCGAGCGCCCCGGTGTCGTGGTGCTGCCGTCCGGTCTGCAGTACGAGGTGCTCACCCAGGGCGAGGGCGCCACGCCTACCCGTGAAGACCAGGTGCGTACCCACTACCACGGCACCCTCATCGACGGCAGCGTGTTCGACAGCTCCTACCAGCGCGGCCAGCCAGCCGAGTTTCCGGTCGGTGGCGTGATCGCCGGTTGGACCGAAGCCCTGCAGCTGATGCCGGCTGGCAGCAAGTGGCGCCTGCATGTGCCCAGCGAGCTGGCCTATGGCACCCAGGGCGTCGGCGGTATCCCGCCACATAGCGTGCTGGTGTTCGACGTCGAGCTTCTCGACGTCCTCTAGATTTTCAGCAGTCCAGGCGCAGCCCGTCGTTTTCCGGGCGCAGCGCCAGGGCGTAGCTGAACAGGAAGACCTGGCGGATCTGCTCCTTCACCACCCGCGGTTCGCTGGAGGTAAGGCTGTGCAGATCCAGTTCGCCGAGATCCTTGAGTTCTTCCAAGGCGGTTTCGTCCAGCTCCGCGCAGACTTTGCCGGTTTCCCGATTGAGAATGCGTAGATAGGGCTGAGGCCGGTCCAGCCAGGCGTCGATGAGATAGGTCATGGCAAGGGCTCCTGAGGGCTATTTATGAGAATAATTCTTATTCAATAAATAGCAAGCCATTGCTTGCCTTTTTTGGTCTGACATGAAAAAGCCCGCAGTCTGACGACGGCGGGCTTGCTCTGTCGGTGACGAACCTCAGTGGGTGCGGGCCACCGAAAAACGACCCAGGTCGGCCAGGGCGTCGCGGTAGGGGCTGGCGGGGAGGGCGTCCAGGCAGGCAATGGCACGCTCGGCGAATTCCTGCGCCTTGCGAGCGGTATAGTCCAGAGCGCCAGCGGCTTCGACGGCGGCGCGCACGCTTTCCAGGTCCTGGCTGCCGCCCTGGCGAATCGCCTGGCGCACCAAGGCAGCCTGTTCGGCATTGCCTTCGCGCATGGTCACGATCAGCGGTAGGGTCGGTTTGCCCTCGGCCAGGTCGTCGCCCACGTTCTTGCCCAGGGCCACGGCATCACCCTGGTAGTCGAGCAGGTCATCTACCAGCTGGAAGGCCACGCCCAGGTGATCGCCATAACGGCGTAGGGCTTCGGCCTGTTCCGCGCTCGCGCCGGCCAGGATCGCTGCGCTGTGGGTGGAGGCTTCGAAGAGCATGGCGGTCTTGCCGCGAATGACCTCCATGTAGATTTCTTCAGTGGTGCTGGCGTCGCGGATCTTCGACAGCTGCAGCACCTCGCCTTCGGCGATGACGCGGGTCGCCTGGGAAATGATGCGCATCACCTCCATGGAGCCCAGCGCCACCATCATCTCGAAGGAGCGGGCATAGAGAAAGTCGCCGACCAGGACGCTGGGGGCGTTGCCCCAGAGGGCATTGGCGGTGGAGCGGCCGCGGCGCATCCCCGAGGCATCGACGACATCGTCGTGCAGCAGGGTGGAGGTGTGCAGGAATTCGATGGTGGCCGCCAGCAGCTGGAGGTCATGATCGGCGCGCCCCAGCGCCTTGCCGGCCAGCAGCACCAGGAGCGGACGCAGGCGTTTGCCGCCAGCGGAGACGATGTAGTCGCCAATCTTCTCGACCAGCGGCACGCGCGAGGTCAGCTGCTGGCGGATGATGCCGTCTACGGCGGCGAAATCGTCCGTCACCACGCGATAGAAGGACTGGGATTGCTGCGTCATTGAGAGGTGTCCACTGGAGGTCCGGGCAATATTCAGGCGGCCGGATGGCGCATGACCGCCAGACTATGCCCTAGGGACCGGCCAAAGTGCCATCCCAGGGAATGCCATCGCGCTCCCGCGGCTCGCCGCTCCTGCCGATTCGGATGGGCACCGACCCGGCATGGCCGCTGAACGAGGTTGCGCGGCATGCTAGGGGTGGGGTGGGGGCGTGTCAAGGCACGGCCTGGCGGCTCTTGCCTCTTGGTCATTGCTTGCGTAGAATCGCGGGCCCTGAACATTCCTAGGGTTAACCCCCTGTCTTACGCAATTGCGCGGCGCTCCTTCCGGTCCCGTGCAGCCATGCCGGTCGACGATTCCTCTTATAAAGCACCGGGTGAGCAGGTTTAACGGAGATTTACCATGTCCTACGCAGTTATCGTTACTGGTGGCAAGCAATACAAGGTCGCCGAAGGCGAATACCTGAAGGTCGAGAAGCTCGACATCGCCACCGGTGAAACCGTCACCTTCGACCAGGTTCTGCTGGTTGGCAACGGTGACGACGTCAAGATCGGTCTGCCGGTCGTTGATGGTGCCAAAGTGACCGCCGAAGTGACTGCCCAGGGCCGTCACGACAAGGTCACCATCATCAAATTCCGTCGTCGTAAGCACCACATGAAGCGTCAGGGCCACCGTCAGTGGTTCACTGAAATCAAGATCACTGGCATTCAGGCCTGATCTCGCCTTTACCGGAGAATTGACTCATGGCACACAAAAAAGCGGGTGGTTCTACTCGTAACGGTCGCGATTCCGAAAGCAAACGCCTTGGCGTGAAGCTGTACGGCGGCCAGGTCGTCAAGGCCGGCAACATCATCGTGCGTCAGCGCGGCACCCAGTTCCATGCTGGTTACGGCGTGGGCCTCGGCAAGGATCACACCCTGTTCGCGAAAGTGGACGGCGTGATCAAGTTCGACGTGAAGGGCGCCTTTGGTCGTCGTTACGTGAGCATCGTCGCCGCCGCCTAAGGCTCGTGACGAAAGAAAAGCCCTGTCTACCCGACGGGGCTTTTTCGTTTGTAGTTAAGCTAGTGTGGTGTTTCAGAAATTACCTGCACAATTTTGGCGGCGCTTTTTCGGCCTGGGTGTTGTTGCCACTCCTCGCCATAGCCCTGCTATGACTCGTCGCGGCGCCTAGCCCAGGTCAAAAAATCACTCGCCAATTCTTGCGCGAACTTCTGAAACACCACACTAGTTCCTTGTTTGCAGCGGCCCGCGAGCGCGGGAGGTCCAGATGAAATTCGTCGATGAAGTATCCATACACGTAAAAGCGGGTGACGGCGGCAACGGCATGATGAGTTTCCGCCGGGAGAAATTCATCGAGAAGGGTGGCCCCAATGGCGGTGACGGTGGCGACGGCGGGTCGATCTGGCTCGAAGCCGACATCAACCTCAACACCCTGGTCGACTACCGTTATACCCGCCGTTTCACCGCGCAGAACGGTGAGAAGGGCGGCAGCACCGAGTGCACCGGTGCCAAGGGTGAAGACCTGGTGCTGCCGGTGCCCGTCGGTACCACGGTGATCGATGCAGCCACCCAGGAAATCATTGGCGACCTGACTCAGCCCGGCCAGCGCATCCGCGTGGTCCAGGGTGGCTGGCACGGTCTGGGTAATACCCGGTTCAAGTCCAGTACCAACCGTGCGCCACGGCAGACCACGCCGGGCAAGCCTGGCGAAGAGCGCGATCTCAAGCTGGAGCTCAAGGTGCTGGCGGACATCGGTCTGCTCGGCCTGCCCAATGCCGGCAAGAGCACCTTCATTCGTGCGGTGTCGGCCGCCAAGCCCAAGGTGGCGGACTATCCCTTCACCACCCTGGTGCCGAATCTGGGTGTGGTCAGCGTGGGTCGTTTCAAGAGTTTCGTGGTTGCCGACATTCCGGGGTTGATCGAGGGGGCCTCCGAGGGCGCCGGTCTGGGGATCCGCTTCCTCAAGCACCTGGCGCGGACCCGGCTGCTGCTGCATCTCGTCGACATGGCGCCGCTAGATGAAAGCGATCCGGCTGAAGCCGCCGAGACCATCATCAACGAGCTGACCAAGTTCAGTCCGGCGCTGGGCGAACGCGATCGCTGGCTGGTGTTGAACAAAGCCGATCAGCTGCTCGACGACGAGCGCGAGGAGCGCCTGCAGGCGGTCGTCGAGCACCTGGACTGGAAGGGGCCGGTATTCGTCATCTCCGCGCTGGAGCGTGAGGGGACCGAGAAGCTTTGCCAGGCGATCATGCAGTACCTGGACGAGCGCTCCCTGCGCATCGCCGAGGATCCGGCCTATGCCGAGGCGCTGCAGGAGCTCGATCAGCGGATCGAGGACGAGGCGCGCTCGCGGTTGCAAGCGCTGGATGATCAGCGTGCCCTGCGACGCTCCGGCGTCAAGGCGGTGGACGATGCCGATGACGACTTCGATGACGAAGACGACGGTGACGGTCCGGAAATCTTCTACGTACGGTAAGAAAGGAGCTTGCCCATGCGTGATCAGGTGTCTGGCGCCCAGCGCTGGGTAGTGAAGATCGGCAGTGCCCTGCTGACCGACGACGGTCGTTGTCTGGATGGTGGGGCCATGGCCGGTTGGGTCGAGCAGATGGTGGCCCTGCACCAGGCGGGTATCGAGCTGGTGCTGGTGTCCTCTGGTGCGGTGGCGGCCGGCATGAGTCGACTCGGCTGGGCGCAGCGCCCAACTGCCATCAATGAGTTGCAGGCGGCGGCGGCGGTGGGGCAGATGGGGCTGGTGCAGGCCTGGGAATCCAGCTTTGCCGAGCACCAGGTGCAGACCGCGCAGATCCTGCTGACCCATGACGACCTGTCCGATCGCAAGCGCTATCTCAATGCCCGCAGCACCCTGCGCACCCTGGTGAGCCTGGGCGTGGTGCCGGTGATCAACGAGAACGATACCGTCGTCACCGACGAGATCCGCTTCGGCGACAACGATACCCTGGCCGCGCTGGTGGCCAATCTGGTCGAGGCCGATCTACTGGTTATCCTCACCGATCGCGATGGCATGTTCGACGCCGATCCGCGCAACAACCCTGACGCCAGTCTCATCAGCGAGGCGCGGGCCGACGATCCTGCCCTGGATCTGGTTGCCGGCGGTACCGGGGGTGCCCTGGGTCGTGGCGGCATGCAGACCAAGCTGCGCGCTGCCCGTCTGGCGGCGCGTTCCGGTGCCTATACCGTTATCGTCGGCGGGCGTATCCAGCAGGTGCTCAGTCGCCTGCAGCAGGGCGAGCAGCTGGGAACGCTGCTGTCGCCCGAGCGCGGCTTGGTAGCGGCGCGCAAGCAGTGGCTGGCTGGCCACCTGCAGGTACGTGGCACCCTGCGCCTGGATGCGGGTGCGGTTCAGGCGCTGGTGGGCGGGCATCGCAGTCTGCTGCCCGTAGGCGTGCAAGAGCTGGAAGGCAGTTTCCGTCGTGGCGAGATGGTCGCCTGCGTCGGCCCGGACGGGCGCGAAGTGGCGCGCGGTCTGGTCAACTACAGTGCGACCGAAGCACGGCGCATCCTGGGTCGGCCTTCGGATGCCATCGTCGTCGAGCTGGGCTATGTCTATGAGCCCGAGCTGATCCACAGGGATAATCTGGTCCTGGTCTGAGGCTTGAAGGTCCTGGCGCCTCCCCGGAGGTGTCAGGTTTGACGAATCGCAGGCAATAAAAAACCGGCCTAGGCCGGTTTTTTATTCGAACGCCTATCAGGCAGCGGCTGGGGTAGCCAGGGCCTTGATGTGGGCGTTCAGGCGGCTCTTGTGACGAGCGGCCTTGTTCTTGTCGATGATGCCCTTGTCGGCCATGCGGTCGATGACCGGAACGGCAGCAACATAAGCGGACTTGGCTTTTTCCAGGTCCTTGGCGTCGATCGCCTTGACGACGTTCTTGATGTAGGTGCGCACCATGGAGCGCAGGCTCGCATTGTGGCTGCGACGCTTCTCAGCCTGTTTGGCGCGTTTTTTGGCGGAGGGGGAGTTAGCCACCGTGGAGCTCCTTCGAAAAAGACTGTATTGGGTACAGAGCGAACTCTGTAGCGAGTACAGAGCTAAATTAAGGTCGCGAATCTTGACGCCCCTGGCGCCGCCTGTCAAGGCTGTCTGGATGGATATCCGGCTGGTCGCCGATGAAGTGCGTCGTTACACTCGATCGCTTGTGCCCATTGCGCGACTGCGCCCAGGGGCCTTCTTCGTCACGTCCCGCTGCGTTCACCGAGTCCTTCCCAAGCCATGAATCTGCTCAAGTCCCTGGCCGCCGTCAGCTCCATGACCATGCTGTCCCGCGTGCTGGGTTTCGTGCGTGACACCATCGTCGCCCGAACCTTTGGCGCCGGCATGGCCACCGATGCCTTCTTCGTCGCCTTCAAGCTGCCCAACCTCCTGCGCCGCATCTTCGCCGAAGGCGCTTTCTCCCAGGCCTTCGTGCCCATCCTGGCCGAATACAAGGCCCAGCAGGGCGAGGAGGCCACGCGGACCTTTCTGGCCTACGTCAGCGGCCTGCTGACCCTGGTGCTGGCCGTGGTCACGGTGCTCGGCATGCTGGCGGCACCCCTGGTGATCTGGATCACCGCGCCCGGTTTCGCCGACACCCCGGAAAAATTCGCTCTCACCTCCAACCTGCTGCGGGTGACCTTTCCCTACATCCTGCTGATCTCCCTGGCCTCGCTGGCCGGCGCCGTGCTCAACACCTGGAACAGATTCAGCGTGCCGGCCTTCGTGCCGACCCTGCTCAACATCAGCATGATCATCTTCGCGCTGTTCCTGACACCCTATTTCAACCCGCCGATCATGGCCCTGGCCTGGGCGACGCTGGCGGGCGGTCTGGCGCAGTTCCTCTATCAGCTGCCGCACCTCAAGCGCATCGGCATGCTGGTGCTGCCGCGCCTGAATCTGCGTGATACCGGTGTCTGGCGTGTGCTTAGGCAGATGGGGCCGGCGATCCTCGGGGTCTCGGTCAGCCAGATCTCGCTGATCATCAACACCATCTTCGCTTCCTTCCTGGTCGCCGGTTCCGTGTCCTGGATGTACTACGCCGACCGTCTCATGGAGCTACCCTCGGGGGTGCTTGGCGTGGCCCTGGGGACTATCCTGCTGCCAGCCCTGTCGCGTACCTATGCCAAGGCCGACCGCCAGGAGTATTCGCGGCTGCTCGACTGGGGGCTGCGGCTGTGTTTCCTGCTGGTGATGCCCTGTTCCGCGGCCCTGGCGCTGCTGTCCGAGCCGCTGACCGTTTCCCTGTTCCAGTACGGTCGCTTCGATGCCCATGACGCCCTGATGACCCAACGGGCACTGGTCGCCTATGCCGTGGGCCTGCTTGGCATCATCCTGGTCAAGGTGCTGGCGCCGGGCTTCTATGCCCAGCAGAACATCAAGACGCCGGTGAAGATCGCGCTCTTCACCCTGGCCGTGACCCAGGTGCTCAACCTGATCCTGATCGGACCGCTGCAGCATGTCGGTCTGGCGCTGGCCATTGGTCTTGCGGCCTGTCTCAACGCAGGCCTTTTATTCTGGCAGTTGCGCCGCCATAACCTGTTTACGCCCCAGCCGGGTTGGACGGGCTTCCTGCTACGGTTGCTGATTGCCGTGGCGATCATGAGCGCGGTGCTGTTCGGTCTGATGCAGATTTTGCCGAGCTGGAGCGAGGGATTGATGTGGCAGCGGCTGCTGCGGCTGGGCGGTCTGGTCGCGGCAGGCGTGCTGGCTTATTTCGCCAGTCTCTTCCTGCTTGGTTTCCGTGTACGCGACTTCAATCGACGGGCCTTGCTGTAACGGTCAGAGGATTGCACGAGACCGGGTGTGCGCCTGTCCTCAAGGCGGGCATCCGGATATAATCGATTAATTTCTGAGCAATACCTACCCATGCAGCTGTTTCGCGGTCTCCATCATCTCGACGCCTTTCCCAAGGGCTGCGTTGCCACCATCGGCAACTTCGACGGGGTTCACCTGGGGCACCAGGCCATCCTCGCGCGGCTGCGTGAGCGGGCGGCGGAGCTTGGAGTGCCCAGTTGCGTGGTGATCTTCGAGCCTCAGCCGCGTGAATTCTTCCTGCCCGACATCGCGCCGGTGCGCCTGACCCGCCTGCGCGAGAAGCTGGAATGCTTTGCGCGCCATGGCGTCGACAACGTGCTCTGCCTGAACTTCAACCGGCGGCTGCGCGAGTTGTCCGCGGAGGCCTTCGTCCAGCAGGTGCTGGTGGAGGGGCTAGGGGTGAAGCATCTGGAGATCGGCGACGATTTCCGCTTCGGCTGTGATCGCGCAGGCGACTTCACCTTTCTGAATCTGGCCGCCCGCGACCATGGGTTCACCCTGGAAGCCGCCACTACCGTCGAGCTCGATGGTCTGCGGGTGAGCAGCACCCTGATTCGTCAGGCGCTGGACGACGGTGATCTGGACCTGGCCGCGCGTATGCTGGGGCGACCCTACAGCCTCTCGGGCCGGGTATTGCACGGCCAGAAGCTGGCACGCCAGCTGGGTTGGCCCACCGCCAACGTCCAACTCAAGCGGCGCCGGCCGCCGTTGCGCGGCGTCTATCTGGTCAGCAGCCTGATCGATGGGCGGGTGGTACCGGGCGTGGCCAACATCGGCCAGCGACCGACGGTGCAGGGCGATGGCCGTCCGCACCTGGAGATCCATCTGCTGGACTTTTCCGGCGACCTCTATGGTCGCCACCTCAGCGTGACCTTCGTGCAGAAGGTCCGCGACGAACAGAAATTCGCCTCTCTGGAGGCCCTCAAGGCGGCGATCGAAGCGGACGTCGCCACGGCCCGCGCCTACTGGCAGGGGCAACCGTCAACGAGCCTGGACTGACATGACCGATTACAAAGCGACGCTCAACCTGCCGGAAACGGCATTCCCGATGAAAGCCGGCCTGCCGCAGCGCGAGCCGGAAGCGCTCAAGCGCTGGCAGGACATCGACCTGTACGGGAAGCTGCGCGCCATCGGCAAGGGCCGGCCGACCTTCATCCTGCATGACGGTCCGCCCTATGCCAACGGCAGCATTCACATCGGTCATGCGCTGAACAAGATCCTCAAGGACATCATCACCCGTTCCAAGACCCTGGCCGGCTATGACGCCCCCTATGTGCCGGGCTGGGACTGCCATGGCCTGCCCATTGAGCACAAGGTGGAGACTACCTTTGGCAAGAATCAGCCGGCGGACCTGACCCGCGAGCGTTGCCGCGCCTATGCCAGCGAGCAGATCGAAGAGCAGAAGGCCGGCTTCGTCCGCCTGGGCGTGCTGGGTGACTGGAGCAATCCCTACCTGACCATGAACTTCGCCAACGAGGCTGGCGAGATCCGCGCCCTGAGCGAACTGGTCAAGAAGGGCTTCGTCTTCAAGGGCCTCAAGCCGGTCAACTTCTGCTTCGACTGCGGCTCGGCCCTGGCCGAGGCCGAGGTGGAGTACCAGGACAAGCGTTCCGACGCCATCGACGTGGCCTTCCCGGTCGCCGATGCCGACAAGCTGGCGGCCGCCTTCGGCCTCGACGCGCTAGCCAAGCCCACCGCCATCGTCATCTGGACCACCACCCCCTGGACCATCCCGGCCAACCAGGCGCTCAACGTGCACCCGGAATTCACCTATGCGCTGGTGGATGTGGGCGATCGCCAGCTGCTGCTGGCCGAGGAATTGGTGGAAAGCTGCCTGGCACGCTATGGCCTGCAGGGGGAAGTGATCGCCACCGCGCCGGGTACCGCCCTGGAGCTGATCAACTTCCGCCATCCGCTGTATGAGCGGCTGTCACCCATCTACCTGGCCGAGTATGTCGAGCTGGGCGCGGGCACGGGTGTCGTACATTGCTCGCCCGCCTATGGCGAGGACGACTTCCGCATCTGCAAGCAGTACGGCTTGAGCAACGACGACATCCTCAATCCGGTACAGAGCAACGGTGTCTATGTCGAGTCGCTGCCGCTGTTTGGTGGCCAGTTCATCTGGAAGGCCAATCCGGCCATCGTCGCCGCGCTGGAGGAGGCAGGTGCCCTGCTCAAGCACGAGGCGATCAATCACAGCTACATGCACTGCTGGCGCCACAAGACCCCGCTGATCTATCGCGCTACCGCCCAGTGGTTCGTCGGCATGGACAAGCAGCCCAACGAAGGCGCTACCCTGCGCGAGCGTTCTCTGGCAGCCATCGAGCAGACCCAGTTCGTCCCCGCTTGGGGCCAGGCGCGCCTGCACGGCATGATTGCCGGTCGTCCCGACTGGTGCATCTCGCGTCAGCGCAACTGGGGTGTGCCGATTCCTTTCTTCACCCACAAGGAAAGCGGCGAGCTGCACCCGCGCACCGTCGAGCTGATGGAGGAGGTCGCCCAGCGCGTCGAGCGTGAAGGCATCGAAGCCTGGTTCAAGCTCGATCCGGTCGAACTGCTTGGCGAAGAAGCCAGCCAGTACGACAAGAGCCGCGACACCCTCGACGTCTGGTTCGACTCGGGTACCACCCACTGGCACGTGCTGCGCGGCTCCCATGCCGAACTGGCGCACCAGCAGGGTCCGGCGGCCGATCTCTACCTTGAGGGCTCGGACCAGCACCGTGGCTGGTTCCACTCCTCGCTGCTGACCGGTTGCGCCATCGACGGCCATGCCCCCTACAAGGAATTGCTGACCCACGGCTTCACCGTGGACGAGCAGGGCCGTAAGCAGTCCAAGTCGCTGGGCAACGTGGTCGCTCCGCAAAAGGTCATCGACAGCCTGGGCGCCGACATCCTGCGCCTCTGGGTCGCTTCGACCGACTACACCGGCGAGATGGCGGTCTCCGACCAGATCCTGCAGCGCAGCGCCGACTCCTATCGCCGCATCCGTAATACCGCGCGCTTCCTGCTCTCCAACCTGTCCGGCTTCGATCCGGCGGTCAACCAGGTCGCCCCCGAGGACATGATCGACCTGGACCGCTGGGCGGTGGATCGCGCCCTGCTGCTGCAGCAGGAAATCGAACAGGCCTACGCCGAGTACCGCTTCCTCAACGTCTACCAGAAGGTGCACAACTTCTGCGTACAGGAACTGGGCGGTTTCTACCTGGACATCATCAAGGACCGCCAGTACACCACTGGGGCCGACAGCCTGCCGCGGCGCTCCTGCCAGACCGCGCTGTACCTCATCGCCGAGGCCCTGGTGCGCTGGATCGCGCCCATCCTGTCCTTTACCGCCGACGAGATCTGGCAGTACCTGCCAGGCCAGCGGGAAGAGTCGGTGATGCTGACCACCTGGTATGACGGCCTCTTCGCCCTGCCCGAAGGTGCGTCCCTTGATCGCGCCTATTGGGATCAGGTCATGGCGGTCAAGGCCGCGGTCAACAAGGAGCTGGAGAACCAGCGCGCGGCCAAGACCCTGGGCGGTAGCCTGCAGGCGGAGATCACCCTCTATGCCGACAGCGCCCTGCAGACCGTACTGGAGGCCCTGGGCAACGAGCTCAGGTTCGTGCTGATCTCTTCCCAGGCAGCTGTCCAGCCGCTGGAAAAGGCTCCGGAAGGCGCCGTCGCCAGCGAGCTGAGCGGCCTCAAGCTGGTCGTCCGCAAGTCCGAGGCACCCAAATGCGCCCGCTGCTGGCATCACAGCCACAGCGTCGGCCAGGACGCCGCGCATCCAGAGATCTGCGAGCGTTGTGTGACCAACGTCTATGGAGCGGGCGAGGTGCGCGAGCATGCGTGACACGCAGCGTTTCGGCGCCTTGCCCTGGTTGGTCTTGAGCGTGGTGGTGATCCTGCTGGATCAGCTAAGCAAGGCCTATTTCCAGAACAACCTGTCGCTCTACCAGCAGGTGCCGGTCATCACCGACCTGTTCAGCTGGACCCTGGCCTACAACACCGGTGCGGCTTTTAGCTTCCTGGCCGACCATTCAGGCTGGCAGCGCTGGTTCTTTGCCGGCATCGCGCTGGTAGTGAGCGTGGTGCTGGTGGTCTGGCTCAAGCGCCTGCGCAACGATACCTGGACCGCGATCGCCTTGGCCCTGATCCTCGGCGGTGCCCTGGGCAATCTCTATGACCGCATGGTCCTAGGCCACGTCGTCGACTTCATCCTGGTGCACTGGCGTCAGGAGTGGCGCTTCCCGGCCTTCAACCTGGCCGATAGCGCCATTACCGTTGGCGCCATCATGTTGGCCCTGGATATGTTCCGCAAGAAAACGCCCGAGGAAGCCCATGGCTGAGATCACCATCGGCCCGGACACCCGGGTCACCCTGCATTTCGCCATCAAGCTGCAGAATGGCGACGTGGTGGACAGCACCTTCGATAAGGCGCCGGCCACCTTCACCGTTGGGGACGGCAACCTGTTGCCAGGTTTCGAGCAAGCGCTGTTCGGCCTTGAAGCCGGTGCCAAAACCAGTCTGACCGTCCCGCCGGAGCGCGGCTTTGGACAGCCCAACGACGGCAACCTGCAGACCATGGCACGCGACGACTTCAGTGACATGGAGCTGTCGCCCGGTCTGCTGATCATTTTCAGCGATGCCGCCGGTGGCGAGATGCCTGGCGTGGTCAAGAGCTACGACGACGAGCAGGTGGTCATCGACTTCAACCACCCGCTGGCCGGCCGTGTGCTGACCTTCGACGTGGAAATCCTGGCCATCGAACCTGCCGTCTCCCACTGATCTACCGCCGCCCGTGAAGCGGGCAGAGGAGCCTATGCAGATCAAGCTCGCCAATCCCCGCGGCTTCTGCGCCGGCGTGGACCGCGCCATCGACATCGTCGACCGGGCGCTGGATGTTTTCGGTCCGCCCATCTATGTGCGTCATGAAGTGGTGCACAACAAGTTCGTGGTCGACAACCTGCGCGCCCGCGGCGCCATCTTCGTCGAAGACGTGGCCGATGTGCCGGACGACGTCATTCTCATCTTCAGTGCCCACGGTGTCTCCCAGGCCGTGCGCCGCGAGGCCGCCGAGCGTGGCCTCAAGGTGTTTGATGCCACCTGCCCGCTGGTAACCAAGGTGCACATGGAAGTCGCGCGCTATAGCCGCGACGGCCAGGAATGCATCCTCATCGGCCACGCCGGGCATCCGGAGGTGGAGGGCACCATGGGCCAGTACGACGACCGCGCTGGCGGTGCCATCTACCTGGTGGAAGACGAAGAGGACGTGGAAAAGCTAGAGGTGCGCAATCCCGAAGCCCTGTTCTACGTCTCCCAGACCACCCTGTCGATGGACGACACCCGCATTGTGATCGATGCCCTGCGTGCCAAGTTTCCGCACATCAACGGCCCGCGCAAGAACGACATCTGCTACGCCACCACCAACCGCCAGGACGCGGTAAAGACCCTGGCGCTGGAGAGCGACGTGGTGTTAGTAGTGGGCAGCCCCACCAGCTCCAACTCCAACCGTCTGCGCGAACTCGCCGAACGCCTGGGCACCCCGGCCTATCTCATCGATGGCGCCGAGGATATGCAACAGGGCTGGTTCGAAGGCGTGCAGCGTATCGGCGTTACCGCTGGCGCCTCGGCTCCCGAAGTCCTGGTGCGCGGCGTCATCGACCGGCTGCAGAGCTGGGGTGCCACTGGCGAAGTGGAGCTGGAAGGCGAGCCGGAGAACATCACCTTCACCCTGCCGCGGGAGCTCAGGGTGAAGGCGGTATAGGACATCGCTGGCGCTGGCTATTTCAGCGCCAGCAGTCCTGCACGCTTTTCGCTAATCCTGCGCTACTTGTGGCCGTTATGTTCCGCCCCTTGATGCCTATGGCATTGAGGGTGAGATTGCCGCAGCGCGCTTCGTCTCCAAATTGCTGGGTGGCCGTCAGGGTGTAACCGCCATCGCCATCCAATCTACTGACTGCCAGTTGATATTTGCCGGTTTCCGAACTTGCCACCGTGCTTTTCCCGGCTCCAGTGCCCGAAGTGGTCGTGTTCTTGAGCTGTAATTGGGCAAGATTGGTCTGGCTGGTTACATAGGTGTTGTTTTGCGCGAAGAAGCGCTCCTGCCGCGCAGCTGCATCTAGCAGCAGGCTTTGACCTTCTGCCCGGTTAGCGCGGCGAATGTATTCCTGATAGCCGGGATAGGCGATAGCCGCCAGGATGGCGACTATCGCCACGGCAATCAGCAGTTCGATCAACGTAAAGCCTTTTCCACGCTTCATGGCCTTTGCGAGTCGATGTATTCGCGCGGATCATGAATGTAGAGTGACTTTATGACTGGCCGGACGCCGGTGTCGCCGGAAAAGCTCAGGCTCATCCCGGCACGAAGCTGGAATAGTGCGGGGCCTGCACCTGGGTTGCTGCTCTCGGTAACCTGATTGGATAGCTCATAAAGCTGGTCGTCGACTTCGATCAGGTTGTGTTCGACATCGACACGCTGGATTACCCCAGCCGCCTCAAAGGACGCAGCGCTTGCAGTTCCCACTGCACATAGCAAGCCTGCAAGGGGAAGATAGCGCAGCTTCATTGTTGATCGTCCTCCTCGTCGAGGAGACGCCAGGTCTGGCGCCCTCGGCTATCTGGGCCAGTAGTGAACATTTCGGGACTCTGCAGCCCATCCGGGCTGTTACCGTAAATACGATCACCGATAACCGTAGGTGAGCCGAAGCCAGCATTGCGAACCACCGAAATTATCTGGCCCGTGAAACTGTCCCGGTCATTGACCCTTCGATTCCGCGTCAGATCCAGCACATTGAAGCGAGTCGCGCCGCCGGTAGCGCCATCGAAAGCCATCAACCAGCTACTGACACCTGGCTTGCAAGGGTCACTCTCTGGAATCACGGTATTGGCAAGTATCACCCGGGCGCGCACGCGCATCTCGTGAATCAGCATCTCGCCTTCGCGAGTGTTACCGTCCTTCAGATCGATATACCAACCGCGCTTGGCGATAGTGCCATCTGTCCCATACCACTGAACCGTATTGCTGCTGAGACGGCGGTATTCTCGATTGGAGCCCGTTTCGTCAGGATCGCTGAAGGTTGCGGTTGCAGCCGCCGTGAGGGTCTGGGCCACCAGATCATTTCTGCTCAAGGTAGTCGTAGTAGAGGCATCATCGGTCTCGGGATTCATCCGGTTATCCCAGATGCCATAGAGGCTCATGCTGGTGTTGGTCTTGGGAGTCGCATCGTCGTTAGTGACATAGCGGCCAGTACCAAAGACAACGACGTAGCCCCTTTGCAAAGGATGCAGGACCAGCGAAGGCGGTGCGGTGATAGGTTGAGCCACGTCAATGCCCTGATCATCCTTGACCACGGCCCTGTACAGCGGCTTTCCGCCGAAGGCGATCCGCCAATCGCCGATAGCACCGTTTTTGATCGTGCCGTCGGCATTGAAGGCTTTCAGCGAATCCGTGCCCGTGCCGAAGAGGTCGAACCGCCACAGGTTACCTTGTAGATCTCCGGCATATACGTAGTCGGCGACCAGGTCGCCGTTGATGTCAATAACACGCGGCATGGACAGGCCATTGACGCTACTGCCGGTATTAGGCGTAAGTTTTTTCAGTAGCTTACCGGTCGCCGCATCCAAGACCAGTAGCGCTGCCTTGTCGTTCTGACTTCCGTAACCATTGCCTAGAATCACGCCCCAACTGCCATCGTGGAGTTTGCTGACGGTAGGTTCGCCAAAGGTGTAGCCGAGATCAGCGTCATCGGCTGCGCTGAACTCCCAGAGCAGTTTTTCCTCCCCTGGCTTGGTTACATCGAGCGCGAACAAGGCGGTGCCGCCGGCTCTCAGCGTACCGATAAGAATGGTGCGCCACTGGCCGTCTACTACTATTTCAGCTGTTACCGGTGTTCCATCCACAAAGTAGCGATGCATATTGCCCTTGTAACGGGGCGAGGATAGCCAGCGCAGATTGCCAAAGACAGCAGAGGGTACAAAGGCGAAGGCCTCCTTGCCGTCCTTGTCGAAGCCATGCAGCATCCCGTCATTCGCGCCCACATAGATACGCTTCTTACGGGATTGCTGCGCAGTAATGAAGTCGCTGTAGTTATTGACGCCGCCCACACGGTTTAGATCATTTATCAGCAGGTCAGGGCTCTCGGCTTCTCCGACCACGACAGGAGAAGAGCCAATGATATCGCCCAGCAGATATTTACGTTCACGAAATTTTCCGCCGGATTCCTGGCTACGGTCGCCAAGCACATAGTTGAGGCGGGCCTCCCCCAGATTATCGACTGTGCCGTTGTCGTCCAGACTTAGCAAGCGTTGTTGCTCAGCGGTGAGGCTGGTCCACTTGAGTTGAGCAAGCGCTTTTTTACTGGCGAATTTTATATTGCGGGAGCTGGCGCCATTCAGCAGTTCGCGAGCATCCCAATCCACTACCGGATCCTGGGTAGCATTATCGATCTTGTACTTGAGTAGTTGCCCGCTCCAATCATTGCTGTCGAAGCGTACGTAATACAGTTCGTTGTCTTTGGTAAGGCGTCCCGAAAGCGCACCTACGGCGGCTGCAGAGGTCTGGCGGTCGTTGATACGACTCAGGACCGTCTGAAAGGCATTAGCCAAACTGTCTGGCGTGTCCGCTGCAAAGAATTCACCGCGCGAGTTGATGGCTGCGTGCCAAAGATCGTAGACATTGTTGTCCGCATCGTTGGACGTCGCGTTTGGCCAATTTGCCGTGCCCGCTATCAGCTTTCCATAGCCGCCAGCGTAGGTCGATCCTTCCCATCTGGGATCCTTGGTAAGGCTGCCACTCAAGCCCAGGCCGATGGTGTAGTTGACCAGGTGTTGCCACGTGGCTGGGTTATTGCGAGCATCGAAATACTCGGCGTCGGTCAAGTCCTTGACATCTTTCTTGGATGCGAAAGGAATGTAGGGCTTTACGTTATTGCCAATATCATCTCTTGCATCGTTAGACCAATAGTAAAATGCCAAGTCGGCCAGGGTCCTGTTGTTGTAGTTTCCAGCGCTCTTGTCACTGAAGGGCAGGCGGGGCGTGTAGGTTCGACGATCTGGAAGAGCTTTGTTTTGACTGTCGAAGTCCTGCTCACCGTTGATGCTGCCATCGTTCCAGATGCCATCGGTCATTAATAGGTGGTAACTGGCACGGCAGGAATACTTGTTTCCTATGGACTCTCCAGGCTTTTCCGCATAAGGGCCGTTCACTGTGTCGTCGTAAAGGAAGTTTCCGGCGCGCACCATGGCTGATTTGAGCGGCGTACCGCCGTTGCTGCTGAAGTTCTTCAGGAAGCTATAGAAGTTCTCGCGATGCTTCCCTGAAAACTGGCGCAGGAAATTTTCGTAGCATCTCTGGGTTTTCGTACCTTCGCCCAGCGAGTTGCAGTCTGAGTTGAGCGTCTGCCAAGTCAGGCGAATGTTTTCTGGTAACCTGTAGAAAGCCAAGCTTGCAGATGACTGAGTGGCAAGCTCGCGCGTTCGATAGTAGGAGTACCAGATGGCGAAGTTGGTCCTCTTCTCTTCGGTGTCGAGCGTGCCGGCGTCATAACAGCTTTCCGTGCGAATGTGACTATCATTGCTGGGGTTGCAGCGGGAGCTGTTGAAGTTGTAGAAGTTTCCTGCCGTATAGGCGGCCTCGCGGTTGGTCTGGCGATAATAGTCGTATTCGATAGTCGCTCTATAATTCCAGGACAGGTTGACTGTTCCTGAGTTTTGGCCAATGAAGCCGTTGCGCCAAGCCGCGTTGAAGTCTGGAGTAGGGTAGTCGGTTACCTGCGATGCTCCATTCTGAAAGGTAACCTGTTTAGGTACCTGATAGTCCACCGCAGGATCGTAGTAAATGGCATTATAACTTTTTGATTTGAAGTATCGCCGGTCATAGGCATTACGCGAGTCAGGCGCAAAGCCCCAGGTCATACTGCCCGAGTCATCCAGCGTCACGAAGATATTGGGGGCCACCGACTGGTTAAGAAACAGTGGTTGGCTGCTGGGCACCAGTTGTGCGGCTTGGACAGGTAGCGTGCCTAGTAGAGACAGAAAGGCATACCGAATGAGCCGTGCGTCAAACATCTTCAACTCCTAGTAGCGCTGCACATCGGTGGACTGCCCAGTTGCCGTCAGGCGCGAGGAATAGCCAGGAGAAGTGGCATTGATCTGGTAGTAGTACGGACCGATACCACGTCTGCGCTCAATGACATCAGTGACCTCGACGAGGCCATTGGAATTGGGTGGATCGAAACCTATGACGGCCGCCTGCCAGCGCGGTTGTTCATTGAGCCGATAGAGCTCGGTGGCCTCACTGCCGTTGCCTTGGTAGGCCAGGGCATTCTCATCCTTGCGCCACCAATCCCAGTCATTGACCTTGAGGTCCTTGGGTAGCGAGGCCATTAAGCAAATCTTGGTCTTGTCGCTGCAATTGGAGGTGGTGCTAGGTGGTCCTAGATTGAGAGCCAGCCGTGTCTCAGCTTCGCGTAGGGCCGAGTCGACGCCATTGACTGCGGCAAGACGATCGCGGGAATAGCCAACGAGCTTCTCCTCCACCACGGTATTGCGCATACCGGTGATGGCCAGCAGGGTGACAAGCAACAGCATGATCATGGCGATCAGCAGGACCGCGCCCTTCTGCCGTGTAGCGGTAGAACGCTTCATGGTGTGAGATTCCTTAGCGTGACGGTGCTTTGCACGGAGCGATAGAGGCTATTGTCGGGAGCTGTGGTGGCCTCAGTGGCATCGAGCGGAAAGAAGTATTCCTGCTTGCCGAGTGCTACCTGGGCGCTGTCACTGCGCTGCAGGATCGCGACCCTGACAGCTACCAGATCGCTACCGGCAGCAGGCTTGGCGATGAAGGTATCGGCCAGGCGATCGGCATTCTTGTCGACGCCGTAGACGAGTTGGATATCGCTGATGCCGGTGACAAATGCTTGCGCCGGCTGACCTTGGGCGGCACACACCAGCGCATTGCTGCTGGCATCGCGTCCAATGCGAGTAACGATGGCGGTGGCCACGTCGATCTGATTGCCGAGGCAATCCAGCTCCGTTTTGCTGCGTCGCTGATAGCGCAGGCAAACGCCCAGACCGTCTGCTGTGGGTACGATGCTCTGGCGACTCTCGAACGCCGGACAGCCGTTGGCCGCCGCCAGAGGGGGAAAGACCAGCTCGCGCGAATCCTGAGCTTTGGCGCGATAACCCGCCTTGAGCAAATGCTGTTCGAGCAGCATCAGAGCGAAGCGACTGTTTTCCTGATTGCCGAGCTGATTGCTTTGGCTGAGCGCGTGCAGGCGGCCGTTAAGGAAGGCTTGAGTCACGCCAATGATCAGAAAACTGCCCAGCGCCAGGGCGATGAGCAATTCGATCAGCGAGATGCCTCGATAGCGTCGTGGGATCGTCGCGCCGCTGCGAATCTCAGGGCTGGAAGCTGATGCGGTAGTATTCACGGTGGTCAGCGTCCAGTGAGAGGCAGGTTTGTCCGGACGGGCAGGCATCCTTGCCCAGCCAGGCGAGTTGAATAAGGATGGCCGAACCGGTCTGCGAACAGGGCGTGGCGGCAGTGGGGTTTTGGGTCGCGCAGATGACGTACTGATTTTTCAACAGCTCATCGTCGTCGCCTATAGGCAGGGTGTGGCGTACCTGTTGCACCCAGCCAGCCAGCTGATCCTCGGCCAGCTGGCTCGGCGTACAGCCGTTCGCATTACGACAATTACTGGTGCGTGTGGTAGGGAAATCGTTGCCAGCCGCTTTCAAATAAGCGGAGTCGGTGGCGAGCTTTCCATCACTGCCGATTAGCTGCCCTCGATTGCTACGCATCATCTCTATGAGATCGGCGGCAAGCATCGCCGCGGCGTTACGGTTACCCGCCTCATTGGTATAGCGCAGGGTTTTGCCCTGCAAGGCTGCCATGCCGAGGACACCAATGCAGATCACTACCATGGCAATCAGCACTTCGATCATGCTGAAGCCTTTAGCGCGTCTACAGCGTGCATTGGGTGAGCGCTTTGCCATCCTCGTCCTTTCCTTGGGCCAGGGTTCGCGAGCGACCGGTCCGGTCAATCAACAGTTTTTGCGCCCTAGCGGCTTGATCATCTGCACAAAACAAAGCCACGAGACTGGTGTTCAAGGTGCCATTGGCGCGAATGGTGATGGTCGCTGCACTGGTCGCTACGGTGACACGGCTCAAGGTCACCTGGCGTAGGGTTTGGCTACCAGTGGTCACACTCCAGGTATCACCGTTGCGCGCTAGCTCGACAGAAGCCGCGCGGGTCAGGGCTTCGGTACGGGCGTACTGGAAGAGTCCGTTGAATTCGGAAAGCGCTGCGTTCACTCGGTTGCTGCGCAGCGATCCAGTGAAGCTTGGCGCGGCGAAGCTGGCGACTATCGCGACCAGAGCGATCACCACCAGCAACTCCACCAGGGTGATGCCACGAGACGCTCGATAGTGCATCGGATCTTCCTTGACGACAGCCTTAGCAGAACAGTGTGTCAAAGTCGATACAGGACGGAACACCCCCTCTGGACTGCCGGAAGTCTACCTCTGACGATCGGTCACGTCTGGCCTGACAGTTCATTGCAGCGCGCACGATCATAAGCTTCGGGGCTGCGTTGCCGCAGTCGCCCCTGGCGATTGATCACCAGCGCCCAGAGTGGTTGGCCCTTGGTGCTGCAAAGCACAAAGGTACCGTTACCCATTTGCGTGGTGCCATTGCCTTGATAAACGATGGCTGTCCCGCTGGGTGAAGACAGCAGCAGGCGCTGGCGCCTGTGGGAGAGAGAGGTGCTGAGAAGTAACTGGTCCTTCTCATCCAGAATCTGCCAGCCCAGACTCCAATCCGTACCACAGTGTCCGGTGTTGCCGAATGGACAGACACGTATGCGCTGACCGCGTTGCACACCTTGCTGGCGCGCGTAGTCGAGTTGAGTGCTCAGGGTAAGTAGCGTGCTTGTATGACGGTGTCGATCGACCTGCGCCTGGAGCGCAGGCATGGCAATGCAGGCTCCGATCACCAGCAGCAGGATAACGAAGCAGAGTTCGATGAGCGTCAAACCGAATTGATGACGATATGCGACGATGGATGTCATTCCTGATCTCCTTGAATTGCCGTCCTGGCATTCGCAAGTTTTGGCAATTTTGCGGGGGATCGTCAAAGCGCAATGGCTGGGGTGTGACGTGATCTTTGATGTAGCTGTGATTGGAGCCGGCGCGATAGGGCTGATGTCGGCCTATCACCTGTCCTTGAGCGGTCGGCGGGTGGTGGTGGTCGAGCGGGGCGAGCCGGGGCGGGAGGCGTCCTGGGCGGGCGGCGGGATCGTTTCGCCGCTGTATCCCTGGCGCTATCAGCCGGCGGTGACGGCGCTGGCGCACTGGTCGCAGGATTTCTATCCGGTGCTGGGTGAGCGGTTGCGGCAGGAGACGGGCGTGGATCCCGAGGTCGAGGTCACCGGGCTGTACTGGCTCGACCTGGACGACGAGGCCGAGGCGCTGGACTGGGCGCGGCGCAATGTGCGGCCGTTGGCATTGGTATCGGTCGAGGAGGTACGGCGGCGGGTGCCGGTGCTGGGGCCGGGTTATGAGCGAGCGGTCTTCATGGCGGGAGTGGCCAATGTGCGCAATCCCCGGCTGGTGCGCTCCCTGCACGAAGCCCTCCGGCGCGTGCCGAATGTGACGCTGGTGAGCGAGTCGCCGGTGACCGGGTTCCTGCGCCAGGGCGAGCGCGTAACAGGGGTGCAGACGGCGCGCGAGGCCATCCATGCCGAGTCGGTCGTCGTCTGTGCGGGCGCCTGGAGTGGTGAGCTGCTGCAGACCCTGGGGCTGGCGGTGCCGGTACGGCCGGTGAAGGGACAGATGCTGCTGTATCGCCAGTCAGTGGGCTTTCTGACCAGCATGGTGTTGGCCAAGGGCCGCTACGCTATACCGCGGCGCGATGGTCATATCCTGATCGGCAGCACCCTGGAACACGCCGAATTCGACAAGACGCCAACCGCCGAGGCCTTGGCCAGCCTGCAGGCTTCGGCCGCCGAGTTGCTGCCGGCGCTGGCCGGCCAGGCGCCGGTGGGGCACTGGGCAGGACTGCGGCCAGGGTCGCCGGATGGCGTGCCCTTCATTGGGCCGGTGCCGGAGCTGCCCGGGTTGTGGCTCAACTGCGGGCACTATCGCAACGGCCTGGTGCTGGCGCCGGCCTCCTGTCAGTTGCTGACCGATCTGCTCACCGAACGCACGCCAATCATCGATCCGGCACCCTATGCGCCAGGCACGCGGCTGGCGGCGGGCTGATCAGTCGATGCCAAGCTTTTTCAGGCGGTAGCGCATCGAACGGAAGGAGAGGCCCAGGCGCTCCGCGGCGGCGGTGCGATTCCAGCGGGTCTCTTCGAGTGCCTGCATGATCAGCTGGCGCTCGATGGATTCCAGGTGGTCTTCGAGATTGGCGATGTTGGCCAGGCTGGCTTCGCCGGTAGCGGTGGCCGCTGGCGCATCGGCCAGGCGCAGATCGGCCGGCCGGATGACATCGCCTTCACACAGGGTGTAGGCCCGTTCCAGCATGTTTTCCAGTTCGCGCACGTTGCCGGGGAATCTATAGCTCTTGAGTCTGGCCAGGGCATCGTCGCCGAGGGTGGCCGGGGCGAGCCCCGCATCCCGTGCCAGGCGTTCGAGCATGTGGGTGGCCAGGGCGCCGATATCCTCGCGACGTTCGCGCAGGGCAGGCACCTGCAGCTCGATGACGTTGAGGCGGTAGTAGAGATCCTGGCGAAAGGTGCCGGCGGCGACTTCGGCGGCGAGGTCCCTGTGGGTAGCACTGAGAATGCGCACGTCCAGGCTGATTTCCTGCTGGCTGCCAACTGGGCGCACGGCCTTTTCCTGGATGGCGCGCAACAGCTTGACCTGCATCGGCAGCGGTAGATCGGCCACCTCGTCGAGAAACAGGGTGCCGCCCTGGGCGGCCTGGAACAAGCCCTGCTTGTCCTCGATGGCGCCGGTGAAGCTGCCCCTGCGATGTCCGAAGAATTCGCTTTCCACCAACTCGGAAGGAATGGCGCCACAGTTGACCGGCACGAAGGGCCGACCCGCGCGCGGACCCTGCTCGTGGATCAGGCGTGCCACGCGCTCCTTGCCGCTGCCCGATTCGCCACTGATGTAGACCGGCGCCTGACTGCGGGCGAGCTTGGCGATCTGCCCACGCAAGGCGCGCATGGGCGGGGATTCGCCCAGCAGCTGGGTTTCACTGGCACCGGGTGCTGGCGGGGTAGGGCCGGACAGGCGCAGCGCCGTGCCCACCAGCTCGCGCAGACGCGGCAGGTCCACCGGCTTGGTGAGGTAGTCGAAGGCGCCGGCCTTGAGGGCCTGAACGGCGGTTTCCAGGCTGCCGAAGGCGGTGATCATGGCCACCGGCAATTGCGGCATCCGCTGCTGGATGAAATTGATCAGCTCAAGGCCCGAGCCATCCGGCAGGCGCATGTCGGTCAGGCAGAGGTCGAAGCTTTCCCGTTCGAGAATGGCTCGCGCGTCGGTGATGTTCTTGGCGCTGGCGGTGTCGAGCTTCATCCGCCCCAGGGTGATTTCCAGGAGTTCGCGGATATCGGGTTCATCGTCGACGATCAGGACTTTCTGTCGGGCCATGCTCAGCTCATTGTGCGGGGATGGGCGAAGGTGATGCGAAAACAGCTGCCATTCGCCAAGGGATGATAGCCAAGTCTGGCCTGGTTGCTCTCGCAAAGCTCGCGGGAGATGTACAGGCCAAGTCCGGTCCCCTTGTTCTCGGTGGTGAAGAAGGGCTCGAACAGGTGATCGAGCTGTTCGGCGGCAACCCCCGGCCCATCGTCGACCACTTCGAGGATGGGGAGATCGCTTTCCGGGTCGCGGTAGGTGCTTAGCCAGACCTGGCCGATGCCGTGCTTCTGGCAGCTGTAGCGCAGGCCGTTCTGCACCAGGTTGGTCAGGATCTGGCCCAGCTGGTGGGGGTCCATGTGCGTCTGCAGGGTGCCGGGCTCGGTCTTGACGTGCAGGGTCTGGCCGGCGGGCAGGGTAGGGCGCAGCTCACCGGCGAAGCGGTGTGCCCAGTAGCGCAGGTCGATCAGCTGCGGCGCCGACTGCCGGCGGCGGGACAACTGCAGGACGTTTTCCACCACGCGATTCATCCGCCGCGACTGGTCCTGGATGATCTGCGCCAGGCGCCGATCCGGCGTGGTCAGCTCTTCGGACTCCTGCAGCAATTGCGCTGCATGACTGATGGCGCCCAGCGGATTGCGGATCTCGTGGGCGATGCCGGCGGTGAGGCGGCCAAGGGAGGCGAGCTTGAGTTGCTGGGCCTGCTGGGCGATGCGCGAGACGTCTTCGAGAAAGGTCAGGACCCGCTCGCCTTCGCCCTGCTGCAGGTGTGCGAAGCTGGGCTGCAGCAGCGGGCCGTTGGCATAGGCGCGCCAGGGTGCGGGGCGGATGCTGGGATTGCGCTCCCATTCTTCCAGCCGCTGGGCCAGCCCTAGGGTCAGCGGCGTGATGGTGTCTTCGTCGTCCACGCCCAGCAGGCGACGGGCTGCTGGATTGGCCAGCAGCACCTGGTATTCGGCATCGAAGACCAGGATGCCGGTGCGCATGCGCTCGAGGATGAGGGCGTTGAGGGCCTCCAGCTCGGCTACGGCGGTGGCCCGGGTTTCGGCCAGGGCCTGGCTGTCCAGCAAGCGCCGGACCAGTCCCTGTACCAGCAGCGCCGTGGCGAAGCAGAGGGTGCCCAGGCCAGCCGCCTGGACGTAACCGCTGCCGCTGTCGCCGCGGCGCAGGTCGAGATAGCCGGTCGCCAGCAGCAGGGCGATGGCGGCCAGGGCGGCGATCAGTAGGCCGCGTCGACCGCGGATCAGGACATTGGACACCCCGACGGTCACCACCAGCAGGCTGCCCATGCCGCTGGCGATGCCGCCAGCGAGGAAGAACAGCCCGCCGAGGGCGAGAATATCGATCAACGCCAGGGTGAAGGCGCGACCGCGCAGTAGTCGATGGCCGACCGCGAGCACGGCGTTGGTGGCGAGATAGGCCCAGCTGGCCTGGCGGAACAGGTGGCCATCAACGGTGCGCAGCCAGTGTTGATCCAGGTCGTTGGAGATCAGCACCACCAGTGCCAGGCCGATGACGATGCGGTAGAGATGGTAGAGCCGCAGGACCGCGTCGGCTCTCAGGATGCCTGGATCAGCTGCGTTGCTCATGCTGCAACCGGCGATGTTCGGCGCTGCAATACCAGCGCTGGCCTTCGCCATCGGCCAGGGCTCTTTCCTGGGGCACATGGACCCCGCAATGGGCGCAGCGCACCATGGCCTGGGGCGGCAGCTGACGCGACTTGCCAGCCGGCGTCTGCGTCTTGCCGCGCCACCAGCGCCTGATCATCCAGAACAGCGCGCCCAGGAGGACGAGCCACAACAGCAGGCGAAGCAGACCCATGGCGATCTCGCAGCGTGAAGGAACGGGAAGTTTAGCAGGGCCGCCGCAGCGGGTGAGCCCCCTATGGCATCGATTGTCCCGCTTCGCTGCATGCGGGAAAATGTGGGGATAAATCGGGCAAGGAAGAGTGCATGAGTCAGCTGCTGAAGGTCGTGATGGCGCAATTGAACCTCAAGGTCGGCGACATCCACGGCAACGTGGAAAGGATCATCGCCGCGGCCCATGAGGCCCGTGATCGGTGGCAGGGCGAGCTCATCGTTTTCCCGGAATTGTCGCTGTGTGGCTATCCGCCGGAAGATCTGCTGCTGCGATCGAGCATGCAGCGCCGGATCGAGCAGGGTCTGCAGCGAATTCGTCAGGAGATCGCCGGCATCCATGTGCTGGTGGGCTTTCCCTGGCTGGAGGAGGGGCGCCGTTTCAACGCCTGTGCGGTCTATTGTGACGGCGCCGAGTTGACCTTCTATCGCAAGCAGCAACTGCCCAACTATCAGGTGTTCGATGAAAAGCGCTATTTCGAGCCAGGCGACAGTGCCGCGGTATTCGACTATCAGGGCGTGCCCATTGGCGTCACCATCTGCGAAGACATCTGGTTCGCCGAGCCCATGGCCAAGGCGCGAGCGGCCGGGGCGCGGCTGATGCTCAACCTCAACGCCTCGCCCTTCCATGGCGGCAAACAGCTGGAGCGTGAAGCCGTGGTAGGCGAACGTGCCCGCGAAGGCGGCATGCCGGTGGTCTACGTCAATCAGGTAGGGGGGCAGGACGAGCTGGTGTTCGATGGCCACTCCTTCGTGGTGGATGCCCAGGGCCAGGTCAGCCAGCGGGCACCCGCCTTCGTCGAGGGACTCTATCCGGTGGTCTTCGATAGGGACCTGAAGACGCAGCCTGCGGAGCTCGCACCGTTGGCTTCGTTGGAGGCCAGCGTCTATGACGCCCTGGTGCTTGGCGTGCGCGACTACGTGCGCAAGAACGGCTTCAAGGGGGTGCTGCTGGGCCTGTCCGGCGGCATCGACTCGGCCCTGGTACTGGCGGTCGCTGCGGATGCCCTGGGCGCGGAGCAGGTAGAGGCGGTGATGATGCCCTACCACTATACCGCCCAGATCAGCCTGGAAGACGCCGAGGCCGAGGCCAAGACGCTGGGGGTGCGCTACAGCGTCCTGCCCATCGCACCCATGGTCGAAGCCTTCCAGCAGACCCTCGCCGGCGAATTCGCCGGGCTCGGTCGGGACACCACCGAAGAGAATCTGCAGGCGCGCTGTCGTGGCACCCTGCTGATGGCCATTTCCAACAAGAAGGGCTATCTGGTGCTCACTACCGGTAACAAGAGTGAGATGGCGGTGGGCTATGCCACTCTCTATGGCGATATGGCCGGTGGCTTCGATGTGCTCAAGGACGTGCCCAAGACCCTGGTGTTCCGTCTCTGTAAGTACCGTAATCGCCATGGCGAGGTGATTCCCCAGCGGGTGATCGACCGGCCACCGTCGGCGGAGCTGTCGCCGGATCAGAAGGACGAGGATTCGCTACCGCCCTATCCGGTGCTCGACGAGATCCTGCGGCTGTATGTCGAGCAGGATCTGTCGGCGGCGGATATCGTCGCCGCCGGTTTCGATGAGGAAATGGTGTGCAAGGTGCTTCGCCTGGTAGATCTCAACGAGTACAAGCGACGACAGGCGGCAGTCGGGGCGCGCGTGACCGAACGCGGCTTCGGTCGTGACCGGCGCTATCCCATCACCTCGGGCTGGCGGATAGGCGACTAGGATACGTGGCGCCGGATTTCTGATCCGGCGTCAGTCTTCACGATCAGAAGCTGACGCAATAAAAAGGGGAAGCCACTGGCTTCCCCTTTTTCACGTCTGGTGCTGGATCAGTCGAACAGACCAAAGGTCAGGCGGCTGAACCAGGAACGCTTGGCCGGAGCCGGCGTCGCGCCACCGGCCTTTTCGGCTTCGGCCGGGTCGACGATGCGCAGCTCGGGCGCCAGGTTGTCACGCTCTTCCTGGTACTTGCGCTGGATGTCCTGGCTGGCACGGGTCTCACCGGGCGGCAGCGGATCGCTCGGGCGATCGATCAGGCCCAGGGTCGCGCGGGTCAGCCAAGAGCGCTGCTGATCCTTGTCGTCCGGCTCGCGCAGCTGGAATTCGCCATCCTTGAGGCTGACGTTGTCCGGGTAGTTGAGCTTGAGGGTTTCCAGGCTGGTGGCCGCCAGGTCGTTGAGGCCCAGGTGCTTGTAGGCTTCGGTCATGATCGCCAGGCCGTCACCCACGGACGGCGTGCCCTGGAAGTTCTCGACCACGTAGCGGCCGCGGTTGGCGGCGGCCACATAGGCCTTGCGGGTCAGGTAGTAGTGGCCGACATGCACGTCGTAGGCCGCCAGCAGGTTGCGCAGGTAGACCATGCGCGCCTTGGCGTCCGGCGCGTAGCGGCTGTTGGGGAAGCGGCTGGCGAACTGGGCGAAGTCATTGAAGGAGTCACGCGCCGCGCCCGGATCACGCTTGGTCATGTCCAGCGGCAGGAAGCGCGCCAGCAGGCCGCGGTCCTGTTCGAAGGAAGACACGCCCTTCATGTAATAGGCGTAGTCGACATTAGGGTGCTGCGGGTGCAGGCGGATGAAGCGATCCGCCGCCGTGCGCGCTGCCTCGGGCTCGCCATTCTTGTAGTTGGCGTAGATCAGCTCCAGCTGGGCCTGTTCGGCATAGCGACCGAAGGGATAGCGCGACTCCAGGGCCTTCAGCTTGCTAATGGCGTCCGTGTAGCTGCTGTTGGAGATATCGCGCTGAGCCTGAGTATAGAGCTCGCCTTCCGGCATGTTTTCCGGAACCTCGGGCGCTTTCGAGGAGCAGGCGGCGGTGAGGACTAGGCTGGTGACCAGCAGCAGGTGCTTCAATTGCATGGCGGCTTGGATTCCCCGAAACGGTCGGCGGTGCAGGGATGAGGGCGGAAGGCACTCACCTAGCCTGTGACGGGGCCGGAACCGTCCTGTTATGATGATCGACCCGGAATGCCGGGGCAAAAAAGTCGCCGTATTTAACCACAGGGTCGGGCCGATTCCAAAAGCCCCGCCATTGCCCGCGCAGATCCATGTCCGAATCCATCGTTCTCAATGCCGAAGTCCCCTACGAACTTGGTGGCCAGCGCCTCGATCAGGTCGCTGCCCAGTTGTTCGCCGAACACTCCCGCTCGCGTCTCGCCACCTGGATCAAGGATGGCAGCCTGACCGTCGATGGCGCCGTGCTGCGCCCACGTGACACCGTGCACGGCGGGGCCCAGCTGGCACTGCGTGCCGAGCGCGAAGCCCAGGGCGAGTGGGTTGCCCAGGACATCGAGCTGGACATCGTCTACGAAGACGATCACCTGCTGGTGCTCGACAAGCCGGCCGGGCTGGTGGTGCATCCGGCCGCTGGCCACGCCGATGGCACCCTGCTCAATGCCTTGCTGCACCATGTGCCGGGACTGGAAAGCGTGCCGCGCGCCGGTATCGTCCATCGCCTGGACAAGGACACCACCGGTCTCATGGTGGTGGCCAAGACCCTGGAGGCCCATACCCACCTGGTCGCCCAGCTGCAGGCGCGGTCGGTGAGCCGCATCTACGAAGCCATCGTCGCCGGGGTGATCGTCGCCGGGAGCACGGTCAATGCCCCCATTGGTCGGCATTCGCAGCGGCGTCAGCAGATGGCGGTGATCGCCGGTGGCAAGCCCGCCGTCAGTCACTACCGGGTGCTGGAGCGCTTCCGCGCCTATACCCATACCCGGGTCAAGCTGGAGACCGGCCGGACCCACCAGATCCGCGTGCACATGACCCACGTCGGTTTCCCCCTGGTAGGCGATCCGGTCTACGGTGGTCGCTTCAAGATTCCGCCAGCGACCAATCCGACCCTGATCAAGACCCTGCGCGAGTTTCCGCGCCAAGCGCTGCATGCCCGCTTTCTCGAACTGGATCATCCGGTGACTGGTGAGCGTCTGCGCTGGGAATCGCCGCTGCCGGAAGATCTGGTCTGGCTGCTCGATCTGTTGCGCCAGGACCGGGAGTCCTTCGAGTGACAGGCGCTGACTGGCTGCGGCCGGACTGGCCGGCGCCGGTCGGCGTCCAGGCCTGCGTCACCACCCGTGCCGGTGGTGTCAGCCAGCCGCCTTTCGCTAGCTTCAACCTCGGTAACCACGTCGGCGACGATCCGGCGGCAGTCGCGGAAAATCGTCGGCGCCTGGGCGAGGCGCTTGGCTGCCAGCCGGCCTGGCTCGAACAGGTGCACGGCACCGACGTGGTCGAGGCCGATCCGGCTCGGGTGCTGTGCGCCGATGCCGCGTGGACTGAGACGCCCGGCGTTGCCGTGACCATGATGACCGCGGATTGCCTGCCGGCGTTGTTCTGTCGCCGCGATGGTTCGCGCGTCGCGGCGGCTCATGCCGGCTGGCGCGGTCTGGCCGGTGGCGTACTGGAAGCTGCCGCCGCCAGCCTGGAGGTAGCGCCCGCCGAGGTGCTGGTCTGGTTGGGCCCGGCCATTGGGCCGGCCAGCTTCGAAGTGGGCGCCGAGGTACGCGAGGCTTTCATCGCCCAGCACGCCGAGGCGGAACGCTGCTTCATGGCGCGAGGCGGAGACAAGTACCTGGGTGATCTCTACGCCCTGGCTCGCCTGCGGCTCGCTGCCCAGGGCATCACTGCGGTATATGGCGGCGGCTTCGATACCTTCGCTGATCACCAGCGCTTCTTTTCCTATCGGCATGCCTCTCGCACGGGTCGCTTCGCTAGCCTGATCTGGATCAATCCCTAGGTCTTTTTTCGGGATGTCAAGCCTCTTTGGCTTGAATCGTTACGCATCGCCCCTATCTAAAGGTCATTCCCGCGGGTAATCGAAAGCGCCGTCTGCCGCGCTGTCCCGCGTTTCAGATAGGACCTTGCCCATGCGTATAGACCGTTTTACCAGCAAACTGCAGCTCGCCCTAGCGGATGCCCAGTCCTTGGCCGTCGGCCATGACCATCCGGCCATCGAGCCGCTACACCTGTTCTCCGCTCTGCTCGAACAGCAGGGTGGTTCCATTTCCCCGCTGCTGCGCCAGGTCGGCTTCGATCTCGCCAGCTTGCGCAAGACCCTGGCCGAAGAGCTGGACAAGCTGCCCAAGATCCAGACGCCCACGGGCGACGTGAATCTCTCCCAGGACCTGGCGCGTCTGCTCAACCAGGCCGATCGCCTGGCCCAGCAGAAGGGTGACCAGTTCATCTCCAGTGAACTGGTCCTGCTCGCCGCCATGGACGAGAACACCCGTCTCGGCAAGTTGCTGCTGGGGCAGGGCGTTTCGCGCAAGGCGCTGGAGAACGCCATCAACAACCTGCGCGGTGGCGAAGCGGTCAACGACCCCAATGCCGAGGACAGCCGCAAGGCCCTGGACAAGTTCACCGTCGACCTCACCAAGCGCGCCGAGGACGGCAAGCTCGATCCGGTGATCGGCCGTGACGACGAGATCCGCCGCACCATCCAGGTCCTGCAGCGCCGGACCAAGAACAACCCGGTGCTGATCGGCGAGCCTGGCGTCGGCAAGACCGCCATCGCCGAAGGCCTGGCCCAGCGCATCATCAACGGCGAGGTGCCTGACGGCCTCAAGGACAAGCGCCTGCTGGCGCTGGACATGGGTGCCCTGATCGCTGGTGCCAAGTTCCGCGGCGAGTTCGAGGAGCGTCTGAAAGGTGTGCTCAACGAACTGGGCAAGCAGGAAGGCCGCATCATCCTGTTCATTGACGAACTGCATACCATGGTCGGCGCCGGCAAGGCCGAGGGCGCCATGGATGCCGGCAACATGCTCAAGCCGGCCCTGGCCCGTGGCGAGCTGCATTGTGTCGGTGCCACTACCCTCGACGAGTATCGCCAGTTCATCGAGAAGGACGCGGCCCTTGAGCGGCGCTTCCAGAAGGTGCTGGTGGATGAGCCGAGTGAAGAAGACACCATTGCCATCCTGCGTGGCCTCAAGGAGCGCTACGAGGTGCACCATAAGGTAGCCATCACCGACGGCGCCATCATCGCCGCGGCCAAGCTGTCCCATCGCTACATCACCGATCGCCAGCTGCCGGACAAGGCCATCGACCTGATCGACGAAGCCGCCAGCCGCATCCGCATGGAGATCGATTCCAAGCCCGAGGCGCTGGATCGTCTGGACCGCCGGCTGATCCAGCTCAAGGTGGAGCGCCAGGCATTGAAGAAGGAAGAGGACGAGGCCGCGCGCAAGCGTCTGGAAAAGCTCGACGAAGACATCGCCCGCCTCGAGCAGGAATACGCCGACCTGGAAGAGATCTGGAAGGCCGAGAAAGCCGAGGTGCAGGACTCTGCCCAGCTGCAGCAGCGCATCGAACAGGCACGCATCGAGCTGGAGGCAGCCCGTCGCAAGGGTGACCTCAACCGTATGGCCGAGCTGCAGTACGGCACCATCCCCGATCTGGAGCGCAGCCTGCAGATGGTCGACCAGCACGAGAAGCCGGCCAACCAGCTCCTGCGCAACAAGGTCACCGAAGACGAGATCGCCGAGGTGGTCTCCAAGTGGACCGGCATCCCGGTCAGCAAGATGCTCGAAGGTGAGCGCGACAAGCTCTTGCGCATGGAAGACGCCCTGCACAACAGGGTGATCGGCCAGGACGAGGCGGTCACCGCGGTGGCCAATGCCGTGCGCCGGTCGCGGGCGGGGCTGTCCGATCCGAATCGCCCCAGCGGCTCCTTCCTCTTCCTCGGCCCGACCGGGGTGGGCAAGACCGAGCTATGCAAGTCGCTGGCGGAGTTTCTCTTCGATACCGAAGACGCCATGGTGCGCATCGACATGTCCGAGTTCATGGAGAAGCACTCCGTGGCTCGGCTGATCGGTGCGCCGCCCGGCTATGTCGGTTATGAGGAGGGCGGTTACCTGACCGAGGCCGTACGGCGCAAACCTTATTCGGTGGTCCTGCTGGACGAAGTGGAGAAGGCCCATCCGGACGTCTTCAATATCCTCCTGCAGGTGTTGGACGACGGCCGTCTGACCGACAGCCAGGGCCGGACGGTGGATTTCCGTAACGCGGTGATCGTCATGACTTCGAACCTGGGCTCGGCGCAGATTCAGGAACTGGTCGGCGACCCCGACGCCCAGCGCGCGGCGGTGATGGATGCGGTAGCGAGCCATTTCCGCCCCGAGTTCATCAACCGGATCGACGAGGTGGTGGTGTTCGAGCCCTTGGGCCGCGAGCAGATCGCCGGCATCGCCGAGATCCAGTTGCAGCACCTGCGGCAGCGACTGGCCGAGCGCGATCTGCAGCTGGAACTGACGCCCGAGGCCTTGGACAAGCTGGTCGCGGTGGGCTACGACCCGGTCTACGGCGCGCGTCCGCTGAAGCGGGCTATCCAGCGCTGGATCGAGAACCCGCTGGCCCAGCGCATCCTGTCTGGCGCTTTCGCGCCGGGCAGCCGGATTCAGGGCAGTGTGGAGGATGACGAGATCGTCTTTGCCTAGGAAAACACCGGGCGACTTCAAGGTCGCCCGGCTTTCTACATAAATTTGTGAAAAAACAGCAGGCTAGGTGTTGACGTCTGTTTCTACTTCCGTAAAATGGCGCACCTCACTTACGGCAAAGCCTGAAGGGCTTTACGGTAAGCGGGGTTGGAAGACCGAAGTTCCGCGATAGCTCAGTCGGTAGAGCAAATGACTGTTAATCATTGGGTCCCTGGTTCGAGTCCAGGTCGCGGAGCCACTTCCAGTTTCGGGGTATAGCGCAGCCCGGTAGCGCGCCTGCTTTGGGAGCAGGATGTCGGGAGTTCGAATCCCCCTACCCCGACCATATTTGGGTCGTTAGCTCAGTTGGTAGAGCAGTTGGCTTTTAACCAATTGGTCGTAGGTTCGAATCCTACACGACCCACCATTTCTACCAGGAACCCTCCGCAAGGAGGGTTTTTGCGTTTCTGGGGCAGCCTTTTCTGTATGTTGTTCACCTGCGCCACGTTCGAATGAAGCGGCGGGGCAGGCCATTCGCCGCCGATTCGTCATCACTCAGCAATGGCTTTCGTGCCGGGACAAGCGAGTAAAGCTTTCCTGTTCTCTTGCTGAAAATCCCTTTTCCTTTCGCGCAGCGCTCTAACCCGGCCATCTCCATCGAACCCCTTGATTCAAGCGACATCTCACGCCTATCGAGCCGATATTCGGTAGTAACGACGCTTTGTAGGCTGGCTACGCTCAGGTGAGACAACGGGTTTCTAGGCGGCGGGGATGCAGTCAAAACGCCTCTTGGGTTTCACTCTCATCGAAGTACTGGTGGTCGTAGCGCTGCTGGGCATCGTCACGGCGCTGGCGGCACCTGGCTTTGCCAATCTGGTGCAGAGTAATCGAGTCCAGGCGGCGGCTGGGGAATTGCAGCGTGCCCTTTATTACGCGCGCAGTGAGGCCATGAGTCGGGGTGTGAATGTCATCGTCACCACCGATCCAGAAGATGCCAATGGTTGGATGGGTGCACTGAAGATCACTACGGCCAAGACGGTCGTGCTACCGACTGCGGAGGTCTTGCGCCAGTACAGTGGCGGATTGGGCAACGGCGTCAATGGGACCGGAGCCGTGGGCGGCACTCCGCTCGCCAGTCTGACCTTCCAGCCCAACGGCAGTTTGAAATTGACTGGCGAGGCCACCATTCGCGTCTGCGCTACCAATGCACTCACCCAGGGCAAGCAATTCACGCTCAGCCAGGGTGGAGTGCTGAGCGTGATCGACTACGTGCCTAATCGTCCCAGTACCGTGGGGTGCAGCTAGATGAGGCGCCAGCAGTGTGGATTCAGCATGATCGAGGTGCTGGTCAGCCTGGTGATCATCTGCATCGGCGTACTTGGCATGGTGGCCCTGCAGACGCGCAGCGTGGCACTGTCTCAGGATTCGGTGCAGCGCAGTAACGCCATGGTACTGGCCAATGACTTGCTTGAACTCATGCGCAGCAATCGCGATCAGCTAGTGGCCAGTGACAAGGTCAAGATCGACGGGGCCTATATCAAGCAGCCCGGGACTAATTTCCGCACCAGGGCGCTGGATGCCGGCAAGACCTGCCTAAACCGGGATCGATCCGCGGGAGGCGAAACGGTGGCGGGGCAGGATCTGGGCTGCTGGCTGAATCAGGTGAAAGCCTTGTTGCCGGTCACGGACGCTCTGATCGCCAGCAGTTTTGCAGTCTGTCCGGCGTCCGGCATACCGCCGCTACCGTCCACCGATCCCTCCGGCAATACCACACCGCTCAAGGCCTGCGAGACCACGGCGGTGGCACCGGTAATGGTGGTGGTGGCCTGGCAGGACGTCAGCAGCGATTCGCTGAATTGTCCCAAGGGCGTCTGCTACTACGCCTTGCGCTCGGAGTTGTAGGCCATGCTCATCATATCGCGTGGACAGAAGGGTTTTTCACTCATCGAGATGATGATCGCCCTGACCGTGGGTACCTTCCTGGTGCTGGGCGTCTCGCAGATCTATATCAACAACAAGCGCAGTTTTCTCTTCCAGCAAGGCCAGACCGGCAATCGCAACAATGCCCAGTTGACCTTGCAGGTACTTGATCGGCAACTCGCGCGCACCGGCTTCCGCGCCGACATCCGCTATCAGGGCAATTTGGAGGCGGCCTTTCCCAGGATTGACTCCAAGGAAGATCTAGTCGATGGCATCAAATGCCCTGTCTTTGACCCTGGCGTTACCATTGGCGCGACTACGGACAGCGTAGAGGTGCCTACCGGGGTCTGCATTCGCTATCAGGGGGCGCTGGACGGCAAGGACCTGGATTGCCTGGGTAATGTCATTCCTCGGGTGAATCTCAACACCGGCGGTAATATCTTGATAAAGCTGCGATACACGGCAAGCGATATCCCAGGCAATGGCACGCTGAGATGCACGGTCTGGAGCGAACGAGAGGGCATTCTAACCTTCAAAGGTAGCGAGGTGCTGGTGCAGGGGTTGCAGGACTTCCGCTGGTCCATTCCACCCAAGGCGGATGCGCCCGCGGTGCGTTATGCGGCGCTACTCAACACCCGTGAGGCGCTACCCAGTGACGTGGCCAGCAACGCGGCTGCCAACTGGCAAACCCTGACAGGGCTACAGATCGCTGACACCAGTCGACCCATGCAGATACTGCAGAGTACCGTCACCCTGAGGAATCTTGCGCTATGAGTCGAGTCAGCGTCAGGCAACGCGGTGCGACCTTGCTGATCGCTCTGGTGATGTTATTGCTGCTGTCGCTGCTGGCTGCCTCCAGCATGCGTCAGACCTTGCTGCAGGCCCGCAGTGGCGGCGCTGCCCTGGAAAACACCCAGGCCTTCAATGCTGCGGAGGCGGCGTTGCGCGAAGGTGAGCGGCGATTGGTGGCGCTCAGTCAGCAGCCATCCTTCACGGCGTTCAGTGCAGGTTTCGCCAGCTGCCTCGACAGCGTGCCCACCTTGAGCAAGGCGTTCGCCAAAACCCCTAGCGGTGACCTCTGTATCCTGACCAAGGTCAGCGACCTTAATACCAGTGCCTTGACCCAGGCCTGGGCCGCCGCGGCGCTGCAGGCAAATCAAAGCGATCCTCTGGCACCCACGCCGCGTACCGTGGCGTATCGGGGTTCCGACGGCAGTGCTTCTTTTGTGCAGACGCCGCGCTGGGTGGTAACGGCTATCGGCAGCAACTCGGTCGACGTCTCCGCGCCGGCCACCAACCTGTTTCGGGTCACTGCTGTCGCTCAAGACAGGGGCGGACGCTTCCCGGTCATTCTGCAGAGTGTCGTCTTGCTGGAGGTACCATGAGGCGAGCCGTGTCAGGTGCTGGGTCCCTAACCCTGCTGGTGACCCTGACCGCGCCGATTGCTCAGGCCGCGGCCTTGAATCTCAGTCAGCAGCCACTATTCCTGGCTAACAGTGTTGGCGCCAATCTGTTCGTTACTTTGGATAATTCCACCAGTATGCAAATGGCGGTAGTGCCCGATGCCTCCAATACCGACGCCATCCGACCGACTCGTCGAGCTAAGTCCGCGGCCTTCAACAGCCTCTATTACAACCCGTCGATCACCTATCCGGCACCCTATGCGGTTACTTATAGCACTGCTGGTGGCCTGACCCGTACGCGGCTGAGCACCAGCTTCACCAGCGCCTATGTCAATGGCTACCGCTCCAGTCTGGGTAGCGTTAATTTGGCCAGCGACTATCGCGTGAGCTGGAGCTACAACCCCAATCTGGTCACTACCGATCCCAATGTGGCGCGGGGCAGTTCTTACGGAAATCCGGGGCTGCAGAACAATAGTCCGAGCATGTTGGCAGAGAATCCTTCCCAGGATTTTTTCAGTAGCGGCACCTACCATGGAACCAGCTCGACCTATGGCACCCTCACACTGCTCAACATTTTGTTGGGTACCGGCTTCACTGAGAACATCAACGGCGCCCAGGTCAGCATTAGCGATGCCTCCTTGCTCGAGCGATTGCTCACGGGGAGGGCGCTCAATGGTGGCTGCTTGGCGAGCATCGCCAACACGTCAGCCGTTACCTACAGCAATGTCACCTGCGCTCGTAATGTGAACTATGATTTCCTTGGGCTGATTTCCTCGGTCAACTACACGGTCACGGCCAATACCAATATTTCTGCTGCTATCACCGGCGTACAGGCCTATTACTATCTCTACGATACGACGCTCAGTACCTGTCTTCCTGCTACCCTGCAGACCGAAGGCTGCTATCGGCGAGTACTGGTCGGCGCCACTTCCGGCCCCAACGGCACGGACGAACGGCAGAACTTCGCCAATTGGTATTCCTTCTATCGCAGTCGAGCGTTGGCGGCTCAGACGTCGACAAACCTGGCATTGGCGGATGCTTCGGAAAATCTCCGCCTTGGTTGGCAGGCTCTGGGGACCAGTGATAGCTGCATTCTGGTGACGGCCAATGCCAACTGCCGTGGTATCAGCAACACGAGTTCGACGGCTTACGACAATCGCTTACGGCCCTTCACCGGGGCGCATCGGGCTGCCTTCTTTACTTGGTTGGGCGACGTCTACTACAACCAGAGCACACCCTTGCTGCAGGCCGTTGCTCGTGTCGGGGAATTGCTCAAGACTACGGGCAATGAGAGTCCCTATGCCTTTCAGCCTGGCACCAGCGAAGCGCCGGTCTACGGATGTCGCGCCAGTTATAGTTTGGTGGTCACCGATGGCATCTGGAATTCCGCGCTGAATTCCGGCAACGTCGATGGCACTGCTGCAACCCTTCCAGACGGGCAGCAATACTCCCCTCAGGCACCGTTTCAAGACGGTACGGCCAGTACCCTGGCGGATCTTGCCTTTCTCTATTGGCGTACTGATGCCCAGCCTGGCCTGGACAACAAGGTGCCCCCCTACAATACAGTCAGCACTAACGAGGCCCAGGGCACCCGAACGCTCTCCCCTTACTGGAATCCGCGCAACGATCCGGCGATCTGGCAGCACCTGACCGGCTTCTATGTCGGTATCGGGCTGAGCAGCGCCCTGGTCAATCCGGCCTGGGGCGGAGATACCTTTTCCGGAGGTTATTCCGGACTAGCAGCGGGTACCACGTCCTGGCCGGTGGCCGGCGCGGATAATTCGGTCAATCAGAACAATGTCTACGATCTCTGGCACGCTGCAATCAACTCGCGGGGGGAGTTCTTCAGCGCGGAAAACGCCAGCGATCTGATTACCTCCCTTGGTAAGGTCGTTACGCGGATCACCCAGTCCACCAGTGTCGGTGCCAGCCAGACGGTATCCCCTACTCAGGTAGGTGACACCACTGCGCTCTTTACCTATGCGCCTTCCTTTTCCAGCGCGGACTGGAGCGGAGATGTCATAAAGTACCAGCGTACCGCCACGACCCGTACGCGAATCTGGAGTGCAGCTCAAGATCTCGATACCCGCTTCGCGACCGGCAATAGCACCTTTGCCACGCGCAAAATCTATATGGCCAAGGGTGGTACCTTGACCGATTTCGCGTGGGCGAATCTGAGCGCGAGCCAGCAGACCAGCCTAAACCGGACCTCCGGTGGTGCCACCGACACCTATGGCAGTCGCCGGGTGGACTATCTTCGCGGAGATCGCGGTCAGGAAGCTCCCGGGGCTACGCCGGCGTTCCGGCCGCGCAGCCATATCCTCGGTGACATCGTGAATGCTTCACCGGTGGTAGTGGACAGTCCCAATAGTCCCATCGCCCTGATGAACGCGACTGTCGGCGACAATTCCTACGCCACGTTCCGCACTACCAATGCAGCCCGTGAGCGACGTATCTATGTGGGTGCCAACGACGGCATGCTGCATGCCTTCAACGACCAGGGGCAGGAGGTCTATGCCTTCGTTCCCAGCGCCGTCATCGGCACTCTCAACCGGCTGACCGAGCGCAGCTACAACGGCGGCGGGCATCAGTCCTATGTCGACAATACGCCGGTGGTGGGGGACGTCTATTTCAACGGGGCCTGGCGCACGGTACTGATCGGCACGCTGCGCGGGGGAGGGCGGGGCATCTTTGCGCTGGACATCACCAATCCAAATGCTCCGGTGCTGCTTTGGGAAAAGTCTGACGCCGACGCCAGCTACAAGGACCTGGGCTTCACCTACGCCCAGCCCGTCATTACCCGGCTGCATACCGGCGGCTGGGGCGTGGTGGTCAGCAATGGCTACAACAGTGCCCAGGACAACGCCGTGCTCTATGTAATGAACGTGGCCGACGGCAGCCTGATCAAGGCCTTGCCGGCCAGCGATAATATCGCCACACCCAACGGCCTGAGTTCGCCCTTCGTGGCCGATGTCGATGGCGACCTGATTGCCGATTACGCCTATGCCGGTGACCTCCACGGCAATCTCTGGCGCTTCGATCTGATCGGCACCTCCCTAACCGCAACGGCCGCAGCGGACAACTTCCGTGTCGCCTTCGGGGGGCGGCCACTCTATACCGCCCAGGCCAGCAGCGTGGCGCCCGGCACCACCAACTTCGTCCAGCCCATCACCGCCAGTCCTTCAGTGGTGGCTCACCCCAGTGGAACGGGACATCTGGTGCTCTTTGGTACCGGCAAATATCTCGAGGCCAGCGACGCCCTCGCCAACACCAGCAAGGCCATGACGCTCTATGGCATCTGGGACCGCCAGACCGATGGTTCGGCAGCCGGCAGTACCCCGGTGCTGACGATCGCCAACTTGCAGCAGCAGACCTTGGGCACCGACCAACGCATCAGCTACACCGGATCTGCCGGTTCCAGTGTAAGCAGTACTGCGAACACTGTTTCCACGACAGTGGTGAGCTATGACTCCACCACGGCTGCCAACGGCAAACAAGGTTGGTACCTTAATCTACCTCTGAATGGCGAATTGGTAATCAACAAGCCCCAGCTATTCAACAGCACCCTGTTAATGAGCTCCTTGATACCTAGTACCGATGCCTGTACCGCTGGAGTTACCACCTACCTCTATGCCCTGAACCCCTATACCGGCGGTAATAACAGTGGCCTATTCAATCTTGGACTCGACACGGTCTATGGACGTATTCAATTGGACGGTCTGCTTGGTGGCATAGTGCCTTTCCTCTACGGTGACGGTCGGTTCAGCCTAGAAGGTACCCTGGCTGATACGGCCATGTATGGTAGTGATGGCAGAGCCCAGGAAGGCGGTCTGCCTGGAAAGTCGCCGCCCAGTCGCCGCCAGACTTGGCGCGTCATTACCAACCAAGACTAGCAACCACAGTTTTTACAAAGGCATGAAAAAGCCCGGCACTAGGCCGGGCTTTTTCATGGAGCGGGGCGTCTCAACGCGCGTAGGTTACCAGCACGTCACCCGGGATCTGGAAATCCACCGACATCATCACGGACAGCGCGGTGATGGCGATGATGGAGAACCCGAACAGCTTGCGGGCCCACTGCACGTCATTTTCGGCCTGATAGCCCATGAAGGCCAGGCGCAGCCACCAGGCGCCGATCACGGCGGCCACTGCCAGGTAGACGTAGCCGGCATAACCAAGCACGGTCAACAGCAGGGTGGCGGCCAGGAAGGCTACGGTGTACCAGACGATGTGACGCTTGGTCACCGAGATGCCCTTGGCCACCGGCAGCACTGGAATCGAGGCCGCGGTGTAGTCCTTGAGACGGAATATGGCGATGGCGTAGGAGTGCGGCATCTGCCAGAGGCAGAAGATCAGCAGCAGCACCGCAGCGCCGCTGTCGAACTGGCCGCTGGCGGCGCAATAACCGATCACCGGCGGAGCGGCACCGGACAGGCTGCCGACCAGGGTACCGTGGACCGAGGCGCGCTTGAGCCAGAGGCTGTAGAGCCCCACGTATACCACGAACCCCATCACCGCGAAGGCGGTGGCGACCAGGTTGGTCGCCACGTAGAGCAGCCCCACCCCGGCCAGGCCGAGGAGGGTGGCATAGGCCAGCGCCACCTTCGAGGAGATCGTGCCCTGGACCAGGGCACGATTGCGGGTCCTTTCCATCTTCTGATCGATGTCCATATCGATCACGTTGTTGAACACACAGCCAGAAGCAATGACCAACGACACCCCGATAGCCGTCGCCAGCAGCAACAGCGGGTCGATGCTTCCTTTGGAAGCCAGGAAGAACCCGCCGGCAACCGAGATCAGGTTGCCGAAGATGATGCCCGGCTTGGTCACGAGAAGGTACTTCTTGATCATTACGTCGGCCCGGTTCAGTGGATCATCATGTTGTGGTGCATGTGGTACATGATCCACAGGGATCCCACGACCACGATACCGACGATGACCACGGTGAAACCAAAGGAGATCACGTTCCAACGCTGCTCTTCGGACGTGTTCAGGTGCAGGAAGAAGTACAGGTGCACCAGCAGCTGTACCACCGCCATGATCACCACGATCGCCAGGGTCGCGCCCTTGGAGAAGGTGGGGAACATCACCAGGCCGAAGGGAATGACCGTCAGGATGACCGACAGGATGAAGCCGACCATGTAGCTCTTGAAAGTGCCATGGCTTTCGGCGGTATGCCCGTGGGCGTTATGGTCGTGCGCCATTACAGCACCCCCATCAGATAGACGATGGTGAAGACGAAGATCCAGATGATGTCCAGGAAGTGCCAGAACAGGCTCAGGCACGACAGGCGGGTGGCATTGGTGGTGGTCAGGCCCTTGGAAGCGACCTGCAGCATCAACACGATCATCCAGATCAGACCCGAGCTCACGTGCAGGCCGTGGGTGCCGACCAGCGCGAAGAACGACGACAGGAAGGCACTGCGATCCGGACCGTAGCCTTCTTCGATCAGATGGTGGAACTCATAGACTTCCATGCCGATGAAGCCGGCACCGAACAGCCAGGTGACCGCCAGCCAGCCCAAGACGCCACCCTTGCTGCCATGGTGCTGGGCAATCATGGCGAAGCCATAGGTGATACTGGAGAACAGCAGCAGGAAGGTTTCGACCAGGACGAACGACAGTTCGAAGATGTCCTTCTGGGAGGGGCCATCAGCATGGGCCCCGCTCAGTACTGCATAGGTCGCGAACAGCGTCCCGAACAGAATGCAGTCGGTCATCAGGTAGGACCAGAAGCCGAACGTCTTCATCGATCCGGCGTCGTGGTGCCCATGCTCCTCGGCATGGGCGACTTCGTTATGCATAACTTGATTCGCCATTGGTTAGGCCTGCTTCAATTTCGCCAGGGACTGAATGCGCGCGTTTTCGATGCGTGCCACTTCTTCCGCTGGTACGTAGTAGTCGACATCTTCGTCGTAGCTGCGGACGACCGCAGTGACGATGCAGCCCACGAAGCTGGCGATGGCCAGCCACCAGATGTGCCAGATCAGGGCGAAGCCAAGGATCAGGGCGAAGAGGCTGATCACGATGCCGGCGCCGGTATTGCGCGGCATGTGGATCTGCTTGTAGTCCGCATCCTTCTTCTCGGTGATGCCTTTTTCCTTCATGCCCCAGTAGGCATCGATGTCGTGCACTTCCGGCACTTCAGCGAAGTTATAGAAGGGCGGCGGGGAAGAGGTGGACCATTCCAGGGTACGGCCATCCCACGGATCGCCCGTCACGTCCATGTTCTCCGGCAGATTACGATCGCGGATACTGACGTAGAACATCCACAGCTGGCTCAGGATCCCCAGGGCGATGATGCCGGCGCCGATGGCGGCGGTCACCAGGAAGGGGTGCCAGTCGGGGTTGTCATAGTGGTTCAGACGACGGGTCATGCCCATGAAGCCCAGCATGTACAGCGGCATGAAGGCGACATAGAAGCCGATCAGCCAGCACCAGAAGGCCTGCTTGTTCAGCTTCTCGTTCAACTTGAAGCCGAAGACCTTCGGGAACCAGTAGATCATGCCGGCGAAGTAGCCGAACACGGCGCCGCCGATGATCACGTTGTGGAAGTGGGCGATCAGGAACAGGCTGTTGTGCAGCACGAAGTCGGCACCCGGTACCGCCAGCAGAACGCCGGTCATGCCGCCGATGCTGAAGGTCACGATGAAGCCCAGGGTCCAGAGCATCGGCGAGGTGAACTGGATGCGGCCCTGGTACATGGTGAACAGCCAGGTGAAGATCTTCACACCCGTCGGGATCGCAATGATCATGGTCGCGATGCCGAAGAAGGCGTTGACGTTACCGCCCGAGCCCATGGTGAAGAAGTGGTGCAGCCAGACGATGAAGGACAGCACGGTAATGGCTACCGTTGCCCAGACCATCGACACATAGCCGAACAGACGCTTCTTGCTGAAGGTGGAGGTCACTTCCGAGAACACGCCGAAGGCCGGCAGGATCAGGATGTATACCTCGGGATGGCCCCAGGCCCAGATCAGGTTGGTGTACATCATCTGGTTGCCGCCGGCTTCCGCGGTGAAGAAGTGGAAGCCCAGGTAACGGTCCAGGGTCAGCAGTGCCAGGGTAACGGTCAGGATCGGGAAGGCTGCCATGATCAGGATGGCAGTACACCAGGAGGTCCAGGTGAAGATCGGCATGCGCATCAGGGTCATGCCCTTGGTACGCATCTTCAGCACGGTCACGAAGAAGTTGACGCCGGTCAGGGTCGTCCCGATACCGGAAAGCTGAAGGGCCCAGATGTAGTAGTCCATCCCTACGCCTGGACTGTACTTGATGCCTGACAGCGGCGGATAGGCCACCCAGCCGGTCGCGGCGAATTCGCCCACGAACAGCGACATCATGATCAGCACGGCGCCGGCCACGAACAGCCAGAAGCTCAGCGAGTTCAGGAAGGGGAAGGCCACGTCGCGGGCACCGATCTGCAGCGGTGTCACCACGTTCATCAGGCCGGCCACGAAGGGCATCGCCACGAAGAAGATCATGATCACGCCGTGGGCGGTGAAGATCTGGTCGTAGTGATGAGGTGGTAGGTAGCCCTCGGCCCCGCCAGAGGCGATGGCCTGCTGGCTACGCATGAGGATGGCGTCGGAGAAGCCGCGCAGCAGCATGATCAGGGCGACGATGAAGTACATCACGCCAATCTTCTTGTGGTCGACGGTGGTCAGCCACTCTTTCCAGAGGTAGCCCCACTTGCCGAAGTAACTGATCGCTCCCACCAATCCCAGGCCGCCCAGGGCGACCGCAAGGAAGGTTACGAGAATGATCGGCTCGTGATACGGAATATCCGCGAGAGTTAATTTACCGAACATGACTTATTCCTCGGTACCGTGTTGACCGCCGTGCTGGCTCATGTCCATCACGTGATCAGTCTGCTTGCTGAAGTCGGACTTCATGAACTTCTTGATGACCGTTCTGAACAGATCCGGCTCGACCGTCGAGTAGTAAACGACCGGCTGCTTCTCGCTGGGCTTGGCCAGCTCGGTGTAGCTCGCCTGATCCAGGGTCTTGCCACCCGACTGCTTGACCTTGTTTACCCAGGCGTCGAAATCACCGGCGGTGGGTACCGCGTGCACGGCAAAGATCATGTCGGAGAAGCCAGCGCCACTGTAGTTGGCCGAGCGGCCTTCGAACTCGCCGGGATGATCGGCGATCAGGTGCAGCTGGCTCTGCATGCCGGACATGGCGTAGATCATGCCGCCCAGGGCCGGGATGGACAGGGTGTTCATGACCGACTCGGAGGTGATCTTGAACTGCACCGGACGATTGACCGGGATGGCGATTTCATTCACCGAAGCGATGCCCTGCTCCGGGTAGATGAACAGCCATTTCCAGTCCATCGAGACCGCTTCGATCACCAGCGGCTGCTCGGGATGGTCGAGGGGCTTGAAGGGATCCAGTTCGTGGGAGGTCTTCCAGGACAGGATGCTCAGGAACACCACGATCGCCAGGGGGACCAGCCAGACCACGGCTTCGATCTTGTAGGAGTGAGCCCAGTTCGGGGTGTACTTGGCGTCCTTGTTGGTCGCGCGGTACTTCCAGGCAAACAGGAAGGTCATCACGATGACCGGGATCACCACGATCAGCATGAGGCCGAACGCTGTGTAGATGAGGTTGCGTTCTTGCACGCCGATGGAGCCTTTCGGATCCAGCAGCACGGCGTCGCACCCGCTGAGCAGCAGCGCGGCGGCACCGGCCAGAAGCCAACCGGTTGGTTTTAGATACTTCGTTAGTTTCATCTCACGACCTCAGTAGAGCGGCTCATCGTGGTTATTCTCTCAACGTGCCTGTCGCCAGCCTCATGCTCCGCAACGGACAGGCATCCGTGCGGCAGGCTGATGGATTGCAGAAATTGCGGGATTTCGCAGCGCGGTATGGTGCCACAGAGGGGCTGGATATTCGACCCTTTGGTCAGCCGCTGTTCAGCTATTGCCGACCGTCAAGAAAGCCGAAATCAGGCGGTGTAAGGCACTGTCATGCACTGGGTAAGAGTAGCTGAGCAGCAGGGAGTCGCCAGTTTGATCGGGCTTGTCCGGTTGGCCAGCAGGCAAGGTTCAGGTTGGGGAAGGGCGCAAAAAAGCGCGGCCCAAGGCGGCTAAGGCCTTGAAGGCTTTGAAAAGACAGGGCGAGGAAGAAGCAGAAGGATGGTGCCGGAGATAGGAGTCGAACCTACGACCTTCGCATTACGAATGCGCCGCTCTACCAACTGAGCTACACCGGCACGAAGCTTTCAATGATAAGTCTTCGGTTATCTGCTGTGCAAGCCTGGTTATTGAGTGTGCATGAAGGCCTGTGGCGATGTGTCGCACTGCTGCCTGCTCCGGATTTCGCAATTCGCCAATGCCTCTCGGCCTTACGCAATTGTTGAGAGGAGAGGTCAGCGGTCAGGAGCGAAGTCCATTCGGGAAACCTTTGCGGGAGTCGTCATACCTAATCCTTCGCGGAGCCAGCCTTGCCACAGCTTTACCCCAATGATCCTGCCAGCCGATAGCTGCCAATGCGGAGAGCCACGATGACCGATTACTCCCTCACTCGTCGTAATGTCCTTGTCGGCTCCGCCGTAGGGCTTGCCGCCGCTGCTTCAGGCGCTGCCGTCGCCCAGGAAGGCACCAGCGCGCCTCGCCCTGCTAGGCCGCTGCAGGACCCGCGCACCAAGTACATCCGTGAGCCCTTCAAGGAACAGCGCCAGGAGTGGCCGGCGCTGACCAGCAAGATGGAACCGCGTCCCGACCATGGCGAGACCAGCTATCACGGCTCGGGCCGTCTGGCCGGGCGCAAGGCCCTCATCACCGGTGGCGACAGCGGCATCGGTCGCGCCGTGGCCATCGCCTTCGCCCGCGAGGGGGCGGATGTGGCCATCAACTATCACCCTTCCGAAGAATCCGACGCCCAGGAGGTGGTCAAGCTGATCACCGAGGCCGGCCGCAAGGCCATCACCCTGCCGGCTGACATCCGTACCCAGGAGGCCTGCGAAGACGTCGTGAACAAGGCCATTCAGCAACTCGGCGGTCTGGATCTCTTGGTAAACAACGCGGCCTATCAGCAGAGCAAGGCGGACATCCTCGAGATCACCGACGAGCAATTCGACCGGACCTTCAAGACCAACGTCTATCACGTCTTCCGCTTCAGCAAGGCCGCCATCCCACACCTGCCGCCAGGCGCCAGCATTATCAATACCGTCTCGGTGAATTCCTACGATCCTGGCGAAGAACTGATCGACTATGCCTCAACCAAGGCCGCCATTCTCAACCTCACTAAGGGCATGGCCAAGCAATTGGCCAAGAAGGGCATCCGCGTCAACGCCGTGGCGCCGGGTCCGGTATGGACGCCGCTACAGGTAGCTGGTGGGCAATTGGAAGGGCAGATGAAGGAGTTCGGTCAGGACACGCCGCTAGGAAGGGCAGGGCAGCCGGCGGAGTTGGCGGGGCTCTATGTGGCGCTGGCGGAGGAGGATGCGAGTTTTAGTACGGGGACGGTGGTGGGGGCATTTGGGGGAAAGGGGATGCCGTAGATGTTGTCTGGGAGCATTCAGTTAGTAGCTTATGGGGAAGTAATAATGCCTCTTTGAGGCTGGTAGTGCCTAAGCGTGGTAATGCTCCGGCTTTCTAATTAATTAGAAAGCTTGTTTAAGTAAGGCTCTATGAGATGGGCGCAGGCGGTAGGATGGCAGTTATTCAACAGGCGCTGGAGGTAATAGTAATAAATCCTCACATTCTGCTGGATTTGTGCGTGAACTGGCTGCTGTAGTTGTCGCGTAATACGTTGAAGGGCTTGGTTGTGGTTGGATTATCGTACCTCTGCTCCCTCCTAATGGCATGGTATTATTTGTTAATCTTGTGTGTTTTTATATCCATGATTGGCTTCGCTTTGTTGAGTTTGATGGGGTTCGGTTGTCCATCCTTGAGACCAGAAGCGTGGCTTTGGTCCGTCTATATGAATTTTATAATAATGTTCTTCTGATTCCGGGACTGTAGGTGCCTCTAAAATTATTATTTTTGTAATTATAATTACTGAAAAAAGAGCGTAGGCTTTTATTATTCTGATTAAATTTTTTCTTGGTGGGGGTTTTGGTTCTTGGGGATGCTTTGCCATTAGAATTCCTACGAGGAGCGCTAGCCAGGTTTGTATGTAAGGCATGACGACCACGCCATCTACTTGTGATAATGCTACTGCTCCTAATAGGGCTACAATTGCTCCTTTCTCTAAATTGCCCGGTGTTCTTTTTTTTAAGGCGGCAATGTAATGATAGCCTGCGCTTATAGTTAGAATGCAGGTCGCCATTGTTGCAGGTGCGCCCCATTCTGCTAACCATTGCAAAAGCGCTTGATGGGGATGTGCTGCAATTGTATTGGGATTGCTTGCCAAGCCCATGGGCCCCAATCCAAAAAATGGATGTGATAGTGCGCTTTCCCAGGCGGATTTCCATAGAGTTCCCCGGCCGGTGAGATCGGCTCGAAGAGGGCTGTAACCCCAATTCTCAGTGTTTGAAACCCCTAATATCCACGGTATGATTTTTAATAAGCATGCGTACAATAGAAAGCCGATTATTGCGGTTTTTAGCTGTGTTATTATTACTTTTTTTTCGGATCTTATGATAAGGCATGCTATAAGATTTGCAAAAAATATCCCTGCGAAAAACCCTCTGCCTCCGAGAGTGTAGGCAATACACCAGTGGACTGTTAGCGTTGCTAGGATCGCATTCCCCAAAGTTTGGCTTTGGGTTTTTAAATGGGGGTGTAAGGAGGCCAGTAGTGGTATCAGTATGATTTGGAATTGTGCAAGGAAGCGCGGATTGTCAAAGCCGGGAAATAACAAGCCGGGATCCAGGTTTTTGACGCCGCTAATGAAGGCGCTTGTGTAATATATAATGAATTGAGAGGCAAGCAAAAAGCCTGTAATTAGTGCAATGTAAAACACACTCTCATATAGAGCTTTATGTTTTTTGGATAGATGATAGGTCGCTAGGATTGTCAAAAAAAGTCCTAAATATAGCGCCCACTCTTTCAGTGCCCAGGCCGTCTGGCTGGATAGTACGCAGGATACTAGTCCCAGTGAGAAAATAAATGCAATCGAACTGAGTCCGTTGAACTCGATTTTTTTGATTTTTAATAGGTAGTAGATTGAGCAAGTAGCGACAAAAAAAAGTTGCATTACTCTTTGTTGGTTGTGCCAGTTGTATTTCGGGGTGTAAATTATCAGTGCTGAAGAGGTGAATGCTGCAAGGAAAAATATTGATATTATTTGATGTTTTTTTAAGAGTATTTTTTTTATGTATTTTTTCATAATGAAAATGCCCCATTACTGGGGCATTGGTTAGATATCTTATTAGCTGGCGGTGCAGGCGCTGGGCAGGAACGAGGCCTTCCAGCCGGTAGGTCGAGAAGCTATATTACAAGTCCAAGCGCCAGCGGTTGTACGCCCGAGCTGAATGACTGCTCCATTTACAACAGGATTACCTGTGAGAGTACAGGTCAGCGCCGTAGCGGATGCCCCTGCAGTCGGAGCATTTACCGCAATGGTGCCGCAGCGATTGGTAGAGCCTGCTAGGCCCATATTTGCATTGGTATAGTACCCGGTGGCCTGTCCTTCATTTACGGCAGTTTCATAGGCGGTTTTAGCGCCTGTAATTTCTGCTAAACCACTAGTCACCTGGCTTTTCGCGACATAATCCTGATAAGCCGGAATCGCAATCGCCGCCAAAATACCAATGATCGCCACTACGATCATCAGTTCGATCAAGGTAAAGCCTTTTTGAGCTTTCATTCCAAATCTCCGAGGTTGGATCAGGCCAACGTGCCTGTCAGGGCTTAAGCATAGGCCGTGCCAACGGAAAATGGCGACTGCAGCACGTTTTCTTCGCAATGAGCATCAATAAAGGGGCAGGTGGTGACAAAAAATGTCAGCTACCTGGCGCCATTTTGCGGGCGGTCTTAGGGGTGCTATAAACCCTGTTGTAGCCAAAGGTAGGAATGACGATGAGCGAGACGGTAATGCTGTCGGGGCTTGCGCGGCAACTGGTGGATGCGCAGTTACTAGCGGAGATAGCGGCCCAGCAAGCAGTGATCAAGGCCAAGCAGAGCAAGGTTCCGCTGGTGACCTATCTCGTTCAGCAGCGGCTGGTGCAGAGCCGACCTTTGGCTGAGCTAGCAGCCCAAGAATTTGGCGTGCCCTTTCTCGATCTGTCGGCCATTGACAAAGAGCAGTTACCCAAGGACATCGTCAACGAGAAGCTGATGCAACAGCATCACTTCCTGCCTCTGAGCAGAAGAGGTAATAAGCTCTTCATTGCACTCTCTGACCCGACCAATCAGCAAGCCATCAACGATGTATCCTTTGGCAGCAAATTGGCGGTTGAGGTGGTGCTGGTCGAGGACGACAAGCTGCACCAAGCCATCGAGCGGTATCTGGATACGGGAACCGGCGGTTTGGAGTTGTCCGATCTTGACCTTGATCTGGAAACCGAAGGAGGAGAGCGACCGCAGGAGGCGGTAGCTGGTACTGACGCTGACGATGCGCCCGTGGTGAAGTTCGTCAACAAGATGCTGCTCGACGCCATCAAGAAGGGCTCGTCCGACCTGCACTTCGAGCCCTATGAAAAGATGTACCGGGTCCGTTTTCGTACCGATGGCGTTCTGCACGAGGCGGCGCGACCGCCGGTGCAACTGGTGTCGCGGATCTCGGCGCGGCTCAAGGTGATGTCCAATATGGATATCTCCGAGCGACGCAAGCCCCAGGATGGCCGGGTCAAGCTCAAGGTATCCAAGACTAAGTCCATCGACTTCCGGGTCAATACCTTGCCCACCCTTTGGGGTGAGAAGATCGTGATGCGGATTCTGGATTCCTCCAGCGCTCAGATGGGGATCGATGCCCTGGGCTACGAGGATATGCAGAAGGAACTTTACCTGCAGGCGCTCAAGCAGCCGCAGGGGATGATCCTGGTGACCGGGCCGACCGGTTCGGGCAAGACGGTCTCTCTTTATACCGGCCTAAATATTCTCAATACCGAGGACATCAATATTTCCACTGCTGAGGATCCGGTGGAGATCAACCTGGAAGGCATCAACCAGGTCAACGTCAATCCGCGTCAAGGGCTCGATTTCTCCCAAGCGCTACGGGCCTTTCTGCGTCAAGATCCCGACGTGATCATGGTCGGTGAGATTCGTGACCTGGAAACGGCGGAGATCGCCATCAAGGCGGCCCAGACCGGCCACATGGTGATGTCGACCTTGCACACCAACAGCGCGGCGGAAACCCTGACCCGTCTGCGGAACATGGGGGTGCCCGCCTTCAATCTGGCGACTTCGGTCAACCTCATCATCGCCCAGCGCTTGGCGCGCAAGCTGTGCAACAAGTGCAAGAGAATCCATGAGGTGCCGCGTGAGGCATTGCTGGCTGAAGGCTTCCGCGAGGAAGAGATCGGCAGTTTTACCCTTTATCAGCCTATCGGCTGCGAGGACTGCAATGCGGGTTATCGTGGACGCGTGGGTATCTATGAGGTGGTGAAGGTCACCCCGGCGCTACAGCAGATGATCATGGAGGAGGGCAACTCCATCGAGATCGCGGCGCGGATGCGGATGGAAGGTTTCAATGATCTGCGGCGGTCGGGACTGGTGAAGGCTATGCAGGGGATTACCAGTCTGGAAGAGATCAATCGGGTGACCAAGGACTAGGGGCTTTCCCTCATCCTAGCCCTCTCCCAGAGGGAGAGGGGACTTGATAGGAGCGTAGGCTGGTGGCCGTGCATAAGGCTTTGGCATCACGGATTGCCTAGTGCGCTGGCATTTGGCGTGAGGCTTGCCTTTAAAGCCGCAACCGGCTCTCTTTAGAGCATTCTTTTGACGGGTCCGCCGAGGCGGGCCAAGCGTTGACGAGTCGAGGCTATGGCCGATAAAGCTATCAAGATGGGCAGCTTCACCTGGGAGGGGACCGATCGCAAAGGGACCAAGGTGAAGGGCGAAATGACGGGCTTGAATCCTGCCTTGATCAAGGCGCAGTTGCGCAAGCAGGGCATCAATCCGACCCGGGTGCGCAAGAAGTCGGTGTCGCTGTTCGGCAAGGGCAAGAAGATCAAGCCCATGGATATCGCCTTGTTCACTCGACAGCTGGCGACCATGCTGACCGCAGGGGTACCTCTGCTGCAGGCCTTCGACATCATCGGCGAGGGCTTCGATAATCCCAACATGCGCAAGATGGTCGACGACATCAAGCAGGATGTCGCTGCGGGTAACAGCCTGGCCAACTCCTTGCGCAAGCAGCCGCAGTATTTCGACGACCTCTATTGCAATCTGGTGGATGCCGGTGAGCAATCCGGTGCCTTGGAGACCTTGCTGGATCGGGTAGCGACCTACAAGGAAAAGACCGAAGCGCTGAAAAAGAAGATCAAGAAGGCTATGACCTACCCGGCGGCAGTCATCGTGGTCGCGGTGATCGTGTCGGCTATTCTGCTGATCAAGGTAGTGCCGCAATTCCAGTCTGTGTTCGAAGGCTTTGGCGCTCAGTTGCCAGCCTTCACGCTGTTTGTTATCGCCATTTCTGAAGCGTTGCAGGAATGGTGGTTGCTAGTACTTGGCGGACTCTTCGTACTCGCTTTCGTCCTGCGCCACTTCTACAAGAAGTCGGAAAAATTCCGCGACGCGACGGATCGTGGTTTGCTAAAAATTCCTCTTGTCGGCTCGATTCTCTACAAGTCAGCCATCGCCCGTTATGCCCGCACGTTGGCTACCACCTTCGCGGCAGGTGTGCCGCTGGTGGATGCCCTGGACTCAGTGGCTGGTGCGACCGGCAATGTGGTATTCCGCAATGCCGTGGAGAAGATCAAGGGCGATGTTTCCACCGGTATGCAGCTCAACTTTTCCATGCGGACTACCGGGGTGTTCTCGTCCATGGCCATCCAGATGACGGCCATCGGTGAAGAGTCGGGTTCCCTGGACGAGATGCTGTCCAAGGTCGCGACCTTCTATGAGGACGAGGTCGACAACATGGTCGACAATCTCACCACCCTGATGGAGCCAATGATCATGGCGGTCCTCGGGGTTCTGGTGGGTGGTCTGATCATCGCCATGTACCTGCCCATCTTCCAGCTCGGCTCGGTGGTCTGATGGCGCTGCTGGAGTTTTTGGCTAGCGCGCCGCTGGCCGCGGCGCTGTGCGCGCTGATCCTGGGGTTGCTGGTAGGCAGCTTTCTCAATGTAGTGGTCTATCGGTTGCCGGTGATGCTGAGGCGGGATTGGCAGGCGGAGGCGCGTGAGGTGCTGGAATTGCCGCCCGAGCCGGCGGGAGCGCCTTTCAATCTGGCGCGACCCGCTTCCCGTTGCCCCCATTGCCAGCGCGCCGTGCGGCCCTGGGAAAACGTGCCGGTGGTGAGTTATCTGCTTCTGCGCGGTCGCTGCAAGGGTTGTGAAGCCTCCATCAGCCCGCGTTATCCGTTGGTTGAGCTCGCCTGTGGACTGTTGTCCGCCTGGGTCATCTGGCATCTGGGCGTGACCTGGCAGGGCGGGGCCTTTCTGCTGCTGACCTGGGGCCTGCTGGCGGCCAGTCTGATCGACGCCGATCACCAGCTGTTGCCGGATGTCATCGTGCTGCCGTTGTTGTGGCTGGGGTTGATCGCCAATCAATTCGGGCTGTTCACCAGCCTCGGCGATGCCATCTGGGGTGCAGTGGCGGGCTATCTGAGTCTGTGGCTGGTGTTCCAGCTGTTCCGCCTGGTGACCGGCAAGGAGGGCATGGGCTATGGCGACTTCAAGTTACTGGCGCTGCTCGGCGCCTGGGGCGGTTGGCAGATCCTGCCACTGACCATCCTGCTGTCGTCGCTGGTGGGTGCCGTCCTGGGTGTCATCACCTTGCGCCTACGGCGGGCGGAAACCAGCACGCCCTTGCCCTTTGGTCCCTATCTGGCCGTGGCGGGGTGGATTGCCTTGCTCTGGGGTGATCAAATAACCAGCTTGTACCTGAACTTCGCCGGATTCCGATGACTTCTGCCTGGACCCTCGGCCTGACCGGGGGCATCGGCAGTGGCAAGAGCGCCGCTGCCGAGCATTTCGCCCAGTTGGGCATCACCTGTGTCGACGCCGATCAGGCCGCCCGTTGGGTGGTCGAGCCAGGACGACCGGCGCTGGCCGAGATCGCCGGGCATTTTTCATCGGCTGTCTTGCAGCCGGATGGCAGCCTGGACCGGGCGGCGCTTCGGGCCGCGATCTTTGCCGATCCGGCCGAGCGGCGCTGGCTCGAAGCCCTGCTGCATCCCCTCATTCGCCAGGAGATCCTGGCGGCCCTGGCTCGGGCCGAGTCGCCCTACGCCATCCTGGTGTCGCCGTTGCTGTTCGAATCCGGGCAACGGGCGCTGGTCCGGCGCGGGCTGGTGATAGACGCGCCGGAAGCGCTGCAGCTTGAGCGAGCCATGCGCCGTGACGGAGTGGACGAAGCCCAGGTGCGGGCCATCCTGGCGGCGCAGCTGCCGCGGGCCGAGCGCCTGGCCAAGGCGGATGACGTCATCTGCAACGACGGCGATCTCGCCACGCTCCACACCGAAGTGGAGCGCCTGCATTCCTTTTATCTGACCCTTGACGGAGGCCAAGCATGAGCACTCTCACCGTGGACTGCCCCACCTGTGGCGCACCCGTGGAATGGAGCGAGAAGAGCGCCAATCGGCCCTTCTGTTCCGACCGCTGCAAACTGATCGACCTGGGTGCCTGGGCGGCGGAAGAACATGCCATCCCGGGCAATGAGCTGGAAGACGATCTCTACTCGGAAGACCTCAATCGGCGCGGCCACTAGGACGCGCCTTCCCTCATAGCCGTTGCGCCCACGCCTGGGCTGTGGCCTGGGCTGCCTGGCGCAGTTTGGTCGCCAGTTCGGGTTTCTCGTATTCCAGCGGACTCGACGCCGTTACCGTATGGATGCGGTCGCGCTTGATGAAGAACACCTGGGTGCCCAGCAGCGGTTTGCTGCAGGCACTCGCGCCTTCGCCGAGGCCGTCGATGGCCTTGCACTCCAGTTGCTCACTGAGCGATTGCACCTGCCGGCGTAATTTGGGCAGCGCCCTGCCACCATTTTCGTAGCCCGCCGACAGGCCTAGCAGGTAGTTGGCCGGTTGGCCGGTGTCGCGGTCGGTGAAGGCGCAGCCGCCGGCGATCTGGCGGGCATAGGCCAGGGGCAGGCCGGAGGTCTGCTGGAGCAGGGGTAGGGGCAGCTGGGCCTGCAGGCTGGAGCAGTCGACGGGTTCGCCGTTATCGGCATGGGCGAGGACAGCGCCCAGGAGCAGGGGAAGGGCAACGAGGAAACGCATGAAAACATCCTGTCGATGGCCGGCGGCCGATAGAGGCTGAGTCTACCGGCTGGAACCTCGTTTCAGGCAGGGAGACAGGAGCGGCTGTGCGCTGCGTCATGCGTCGGTAGGCACATTGCGGACTGGTATCCGGCGCGGGTGATCCTTACCCTGGCCGCAGACAGCGAACAGCGAGGCGTAGGATGTCCGAGGCGCTCACTCCCGGATTCATGGTGGTACACGGCAATCGGCTCGAAGAGCTGCGCGGCCTGGCGGTCGGCTGGATGCGGCGGTATCCCCTGGCGCCGTTGGAAAACGAACAGGTATTGGTGCAGAGCAATGGCATCGCCCAGTGGCTCAAGCTGGCGTTGGCCGAAGATCCGCGTGGCGACGACGAGGGCGGCTGCGGGGTGGCCGCGGCGCTGGAAGTGCAACTGCCGGCGGCCTTTCTCTGGCGCACCTATCGCCAGGTGCTGGGCCGTGACCAGGTACCGCCATCCTCGCCGCTGGATCGCGCGCCCCTGACCTGGCGCCTGATGCGGCTCTTGCCGACCCTGCTCATGCAGCCCGACTTCGCCGCACTGCGGCGTTTTCTCGACGATGACGGCGATCTGCGCAAGAGATACCAGTTGGCCGAGCGTCTGGCCGATCTCTATGACGGCTACCAGGTCTACCGCGCCGACTGGCTCAACGACTGGGCAGCGGGCCGCGATCTGCTGGCCAGCCTGCGTGACAGTCGGCGCCCCCTGCCCGAGAGCTGTCGCTGGCAGGCGCAGCTGTGGCGGGCGCTGTTGGCCGATGTGGGCGACGGCGGCCTGGCCCGCAGCCGGGCCGGAGTGCACCGGCGCTTTCTGGAGGTGATGCGGGCGGCCACCGAAGCGCCGGCCGGTCTGCCGCGGCGGGTGGTGATCTTTGGTTTGTCGGCGATCCCGGCGCAGACCCTCGAAGCCCTGGCCGCGCTGGCGCGCTTCAGCCAGGTGCTGCTCTGCGTGCACAATCCCTGTCGCCATCACTGGTCCGACATCGTCGCTGACCAGGATCTGCTGCGGCAGAACTATCGGCGCCAGCAGCGCAAGCCGGGCATGCCCCAGACCCTGGATGCCGAGGCGCTGCATCAGCACGGTCAGCCGCTGCTGGCGAGCTGGGGCAAGCAGGGCCGCGACTACATCCACCTGCTGGACGAATTCGACGAGCCTGACGGCTATCGTCGGCTGTTCGAAGACCTCAACGGCGGCCGTATCGATCTCTTCGCCGAGACCGAACCCCAGCATCTGCTCGGCCAGTTGCAGGACGATATTCTCGAGCTGCGTCCGCTGACCGAGACCCGCGAACGCTGGCCGGCAGTTGATCCGGCGCGGGACAGGTCCATGCGTTTCCATGTGGCTCATAGCCCGCAGCGTGAGGTGGAGATCCTCCACGATCAGCTCCTGGCGCGCTTCAATAGCGATGGCAGCCTGAGGCCGCGCGACGTCATCGTCATGGTGCCGGACATCGATGCCTATGCGCCGCACATCCGTGCGGTGTTCGGTCAGCTCGACCGCCAGGATCCGCGCTTCATCCCCTTCAGCCTGGCCGACCAGCACCAGCGTGGCTTCCAGCCGTTGCTGATCGCTTTGGAGCATCTGCTGCAATTGCCCGACAGCCGCTTCGCCCTGAGCGAGATCCTCGACCTGCTGGACGTGCCGGCGGTGCGTGCTCGCTTCGGCCTGCGTGAGGGCGATCTGCCGACCCTGCATCTCTGGCTGGAGGGCGCCGGCGTGCGCTGGGGGCTGGATGCCGAGCAACGCAGTCGTCTCGACCTGCCTGAAGGCCTGACGCAGAACACCTGGCGCTTTGGCCTGAGGCGCATGCTGCTGGGCTATGCCGTGGGTAGTGGCGCGGCCCTGGGCGATATCGAACCCTTCGACGAGGTGGGCGGTCTGGATGCCGCGCTGGTCGGGCCGCTGGTGGATCTGCTCGATGCGCTGGACGCGGCCCAGGCGGCGCTGGCCCAGCCGGCTCGACCGGCGGAGTGGGGCGCCCGCCTGCAGGCGTTGCTGGCGCTGTTCTTCAGCGCCCAGGACGAGCATGACGAGTACCTGCTGGAACAGCTGGAAAATCTGCGCGAGCGCTGGCTCGAACTGTGCGAGGACGTGGCTCTGGACGAAGAGCTGCCACTCACCGTGGTCCGCGAGGCCTGGCTGGCCGGACTGGACAGTGGGGGCCTGGCCCAGCGCTTTCTCGCCGGGGCGGTCAATTTCTGCACCCTGATGCCCATGCGCGCCATTCCCTTCCGGGTGGTCTGTCTGCTGGGCATGCACGATGGCGCCTATCCGCGCATCCAGTCGCCGCTGGATTTCGATCTCATGGCCCAGGACTATCGCCCCGGTGACCGCTCGCGGCGCGAGGATGATCGCTATCTGCTGCTGGAGGCGCTGCTCTCGGCACGCGATCAGTTCTATGTCAGCTGGGTGGGGCGCAGCATTCGCGACAACAGCGAGCGCCCGCCGTCGGTGCTGGTCGCCCAGTTGCGTGACCATCTCCAGGCCGGTTGGCGGCTGGCAGGGCATGAGGAGGAGCCGGAGCGCCTGCTGGCGGCCCTGACTCAGGAACATCCGCTGCAACCCTTCAGCGCCCGCTATTTTCGCGGCGAGCGTGGGTATTTCAGCTTTGCCACCGAATGGCTGGGCGTGCATGACCGCACCACGCGTAATGAGGACGCCCTGCTGCCACCGTTGGTACCTGAAGAGCCCCTGGGCCTCGACGACCTGGCGCGCTTTCTGCGGGGGCCGGTGGACCTGTTCTTCGCCAATCGACTCAAGGTGCATTTCGAGGCGCCCGATGCGCCGGCGGAAGACGAGGAACCCTTTGGCCTGGACGCCCTGACCCGCTACCAGTTGGGAGAAGGGCTGCTGGAGGCGGCACTGGCTGCGCCGGCTGAGGCCGACCAGGCGCTCATGGCCGCCGCGGAGCGCTTGCGCGGCAGTGGTCGCCTGCCACTGGCCGGCTTTGGCGAACGAGCCGGACAGGCGTTGCGCGAGCCGCTGCCCGCCGTGGTCGCCCAGGTTGAGGCCTTGATAATGCGTTGGCCCGAATCCCTGGAAGAGGCCGTGACCCTGGATATCGAACATCGCGAGCTGCAATTGGTGGCCAACCTCGAACGCCTGCGCCGAGGGCCCGCGGGACTACTGGCGCTGACCGCTCAGGCCAATGGCCTGGGCAGCACCCGTACCCGCAAATGGCATCGGCTGCTGCGACCCTGGGTGCAACACCTGGTTGCCGCGGCGGGTGGCCTGCAATTGACCACGGCGGTGGTGGCGACCGATCTGACCCTGCTGCTGGCGCCGCTGGACGTCGAGCTGGCCCGCCGTCAGTTGAACGAATTACTGGACGCCTGGGCCCTGGGGCAGCGGCGTCCGCTGCCGGTGGCACCGCGCACCGCCTTCGCCTGGCTAGCCAATGACCCGGACAAGGCCCTGGCCGCGGCCGAGCAGGCCTATCAGGGCGAGGTGGCGACCCATCCGGCGCTGCGCCGACAATATGCGGACTTCGCCGCGCTGCTCGCCGACGAGGAATTCGATGGGTGGTGCCAGACCCTCTATGCGCCGGTCCATACGGCCGGCTGGCAGGTCGTGAGCGGGGAGGGGCAGGCATGAGTCAGCGTCCGCTCGCCTTGCGCTTTCCGCTGCAGGGCAATCAGCTCATCGAAGCCAGTGCCGGCACCGGCAAGACCTTCACCATTTCTGCGCTCTATGTGCGCCTGGTGCTCGGCCACGGCACCTCCGAGACGGCCTTTGGCCGCGACCTGTTGCCGCCGCAGATCCTGGTGGTGACCTTTACCGAGGCCGCCACTCAGGAGTTGCGCGATCGTATTCGCCATCGCCTGGCCGAGGCGGCGCGCTTCTTTCGCGACGAGATCGCGGCGCCCGATCCCTTGCTCGCCGAGTTGCGCGAGGACTTTCCCGCCGAGGCCTGGGCGGACTGCGCTCGGCGCCTGGACATCGCCGCCCAGTGGATGGACGAGGCGGCCGTCTCCACCATCCACAGCTGGTGCCAGCGCATGCTGCGCGAGCACGCCTTCGACAGCGGCAGTCTCTTCGTGCAGAACCTGGAGCAGGACCAGAGCGAATTGCTGGCCCAGGTGGTGCGCGACTACTGGCGGCGCTTCTGCTATCCCCTCAAAGGGGAAGCGCTGGACTGGGTGATCGAGCATTGGGGTGAACCCCGCGCCCTGGCCGCGCGCCTGCGGCCCCTGTTGAGCGAGGCCTTGGGCGCACCCCAGGGCGAGCCTGCCACGCTGCTGACCACTGCCCTGGCCGAACACCAGGTGCGGTTGGCCAGGCTCAAGGCGCCTTGGGCCCGGTGGGCGGAAGAACTGCGCGATCTCTGCCAGGCCGGTTGCGACGCCAAGGTGGTCGATGGGCGCAAGCTGCAGAAGCGATTCTTCGGTCCCTGGTGCGACAAGCTGAGTGCCTGGGCGGAGGACCCTGCCAGTGAAGACCTCGATATCGGCACCGGCTTCATCCGGCTGACCGAGGAGGGCTTCGCCGAGGCCTGGACCAAGGCCAGCCCGCCGGATCATCCGGCGCTGGCGGCCATGGCGCGCTTGCCCATGCAACTGGCCGAGCTGCCCAGCCCCGAGGTGCCCTTGCTGGAGCATGCTGCCGCCTGGGTGCAGCAGAAATTCGAGCGCGAAAAGCTGCGCCGCGCCGAGCTGGGCTTCGACGACATCCTCACCCGTCTGGATCGGGCACTGCAGGCCGATAGCGCCGGGGCGCGGCTGGCGGCGCTGATCCGCGAGCAGTTCCCGGTGGCGCTGATCGACGAGTTCCAAGACACCGATCCGGTGCAGTACCGCATCTTCAGCACCGTCTACGGGAGGGGAGAGGGCGCCGGGCTGTTTCTTATCGGCGATCCCAAGCAGGCCATCTACGCCTTCCGCGGCGCCGATATCCATACCTATCTGCAAGCCCGCCGCGCCAACGCCGGCCACCTGCATTCGCTGGACACCAACTTCCGCTCCACCGCCGCCATGGTCGCGGCGGTCAACCAGGTATTCCAGCATGGCGAGGCCACGGCGCCCCGGGCGGCTTTTCTGTTCCGCCAGGGCGAGGACAATCCAGTACCCTTCGAGCCGGTCCGTGCCCAGGGACGGCGCGAGGCGCTGGAGATCGACGGCGTACCTGCCGCGGCCCTGACCTTCTGGCAGCTGGCGGGCGACGAGCCCCTGGCCGGTACCGCCTATCGCGCCACCCTGGCCGAGAGCACCGCCAGCGAGATCGTCCGACTGCTGAGCCTGGCGGCCGAGGGCAAGGCCGGCTTTCGCCGTGAAGACGCCGAGCTGGTGCCCCTGCGGCCGGCCGACATCGCCATCCTGGTGCGCGCCGGCAGCGAGGCCCAGGCAGTACGCCAGGCGCTGGTGCGCCGTGGGGTGCGCAGCGTCTATCTGTCGGACAAGGATTCGGTGTTCACCGCCCAGGAAGCCCGCTGCCTGCTGGACTGGCTCAAGGCCTGTGCCGAGCCCGATGTGGATCGTCGCCTGCGCGCGGCCCTGGGCAGCCTGACCCTGTACCTGCCGCTGGCCGAACTGGACGCCCTCAACCACGACGAGCAGGCCTGGGAGTCGCGGGTGCTGCAATTCCGCGGATATCGCCAGCTCTGGCGTGGCCAGGGGGTGCTACCTATGCTGCGCCGCCTGCTGCAGGACTTCCGGCTGCCGCAGCGGCTGATGGCCCGTGCCGATGGCGAACGGGTACTGACCAACCTGCTGCACCTTGCCGAACTGCTGCAGCGCGCCGCTGGCGAACTGGACGGCGAACAGGCGCTGATCCGCCACCTGGCCGAGCAGCTGGCCGCCCAGGGCGCTGCCGACGAGCAGATCCTGCGGTTGGAAAGCGACGCCGAGCTGGTCAAGGTGGTGACGGTGCACAAGTCCAAGGGACTGGAATACCCGCTGGTGTTCCTGCCCTTCGCCTGCGCCTATCGCGCCGAGGAGGGCGCTACCCTGCCGCTGCGCTATCACGACGACCTGGGGCAGGTGCGCCGCACCTTCAAACCCTCCGCCGAGGAACTGGCCCGCGCCGACGACGAGCGTCTGGCCGAGGACCTGCGGCTGCTCTATGTCGCCCTGACCCGTGCCCGGCATGCCTGCTGGGTCGGGGTGGCCGATCTCAAGCGCGGCCGCAGCAAGGACTCCGGCTTCGCTCGCAGCGCCCTGGGTTATCTGGCTACCGGTGGCGAGCCCCTGGCGAGTTCGGCGTCCTTGGGCGCCGCCCTGACGACGCTGATCGGTGCGCAACCCGACACCCTCATCCTGCCGCTGCCCGAGGCCAGTCCCGTGCGGCTGCCGGAGGCGCGCGAGGCGCCCGTGACCCTCAAGGCGCTGACGGCCCGTCGCGCGGCCCGCGAGGACTGGTGGATCGCCTCTTACAGCGCCTTGCGCATCGGCACGCGCCTGGGTGAGGCGCGGGAGGAGGGCCAGCTCAACCTGGAGCTGGACCTGGATACCCCCGCGGCCCAAAAGCTGTTCGACGATGATCGGCTCGCCCCGGACGAAGCCCGTCAGCCGGCCGGCGGCGAGGATCTGCATCGCTTTCCTCGTGGTCCCGGCCCGGGCACCTTCTTGCACAGCCTGCTGGAGTGGGTCGGCGAAGAAGGCTTCGCCGCCATCCAGGTGGCGCCCGAGCGGCTGGACGACCTGATCGCCCGGCGCTGCCAGCGGCGCGGCTGGAATCACTGGATTCCCATCCTGCAGAGCTGGCTACGTCAGCTGCTGGCCCTGCCGCTCCCCTTGCCGGGCGGCACCCAGCGCCTGGGCGAGTTGACGCGCTACCAGGTGGAGATGGAATTCTGGTTCGCCACCCACGGTGTCGACCTGGAGCGCCTGGATGACCTGGTTCGCCGCGGTACCCAGGGCGGCCAGGCCCGTCCGGTGCTCGAGCCGGGCCAGCTCAACGGCCTGTTCAAGGGCTTCATCGACCTGGTCTTCGAACACGAGGGGCGCTATTTCGTGGTGGACTACAAGTCCAACTGGCTGGGCGCCGAGGCCGGTGCCTATACCCGCGCGGCCATGGAGGCCGCCGTCCTGGCCAAGCGCTACGACCTGCAATACGTGCTCTACAGCCTGGCGGTGCATCGGCTGCTCAAGGCGCGGCTGCCCGACTACAGCTACGAGCGTCACTTCGGTGGTGCCGTCTACCTCTTCCTGCGCGGGTGCGATCCGGCTGGGCACGGCGTCTTCGTCGAGCGTCCCTCCGCGGCTCTGATCGAAACCCTGGATCTGCTGTTCAGCGGTGCGGAGAACCCCAATGTCTGATTTCAGCACGGCTACCCAACGTCTTTTGCGTTTGGCCTCCCTGGTGCCGGAAGGCGAGCTGGCGCCGCTACGTCAGCGCGACGACCTCTTCCGCCTGCTGGAACTCTGGGTGCAGCGCGGTTGGCTGCGCCAGGTCGATCGTGCCTTCACCACCTTTCTCGGTGAGCTCGAAGCGGACGGCGAGGCGGCGGTGCTCCTGGCCGCGGCACTGGCCAGCCATCAGCTCGGCCATGGGCATGTCTGCCTGGATCTGGCTGCCGCCCTGCGCAATCCCGATGCCGCCCTGTCGCTGCCGCCCGAGGGTGACGAGACGCGCAGCTCGCTGCTGCCCTCGCAACTGCTCCAGGGCCAGAGCCTGGAGGCCTGGCGCCAGGCGCTGCTGGCCAGCGTGCTGGTCGATGGCGACGGCAGCGCGCCGGAGCGGCCACTGGTACTGGGGGGCGATCGCCTCTATCTGCGCCGCTACTGGAATTATGAGCGCGAGGTGGCTGCCAGCCTGCGCCAGCGCCTGGCCACTCCCGAGCCGCTGCCGGCGGATCTAGCGGAGCGCCTCGACCGGCTGTTTCCGCCGGATCCCGATGCGGGTGGCGAACCCGACTGGCAGAAACTGGCCTGCGCCCTGGCGGTGCGCGGCGCCTTCAGCATCATCACCGGCGGCCCCGGCACCGGCAAGACCACCACGGTGGTGCGGCTGCTGGCGCTGCTCCAGGCGCCCGCGGTGGCGGCCGGTCGCCCCCTGCGCATTCGCCTGGCCGCACCGACCGGCAAGGCGGCTGCGCGCCTCACCGAATCCATCGGCGGCCAGGTCAGTCGCCTGCCGGTGGACGACGAGTTGCGTCGGCACATCCCCACCGGGGTGACCACGGTGCACCGGCTGCTGGGCAGTCGCCCCAACACCCGGCACTTCCGTCATCACCGCGGGCAGCCCTTGCCGCTGGATGTGCTGGTGGTGGACGAAGCCTCGATGATCGATCTGGAAATGATGGCCAGCCTGCTGGCGGCCTTGCCGCCCAGGGCACGCCTGGTCCTGCTGGGTGACAAGGATCAGCTGGCCTCGGTGGAGGCGGGCGCGGTGCTGGGCGATCTCTGTCGGGATGCCGAGGCCGGACGCTACAGTCCGGCTACCCGCGCCTGGCTGGAAGCCGTGAGTGGCCAGTCGCTGGCCCAGACGTCGCTGACGGTCGGCGACGACCAGGGTGACGCCCTGGCGCAGCAGGTGGTGATGCTCAGGCGCTCGCGGCGCTTCGGTGCCGGCAGCGGCATCGGTCAACTGGCCCGTCGGGTCAACGCCCAGGACGGCCCGGGTGCGCAGCAGGTGCTGGTCGACGGCGGCTACGCCGATCTTCATCGCGTGCTGCTCAAGGGCCCGGAGGATCGTGCCCTGGAACGCCTGGTGCTGGAAGGGCGCGGGCGCGCCCGCGGCTATCGTCATTATCTGCAGGTCCTGCAGGAGACCCGGCCCCAGCTCGACACCGTGCTGGAGGACCCGGCCTGGACACGCTGGGCCGGCCAGGTGCTGGCCGCCTTCGACGACTTCCAGCTGCTCTGCGCCGTGCGCAAGGGCCCCTGGGGCGTCGAAGGTCTCAACCTGCGCATCGCCAGTGCCCTGCTGGAGGCCGGCCTGCTCTCGAGTGAGCACGGCTGGTACGAAGGCCGCCCGGTGCTGGTGACACGCAACGACTACAGCCTGGGGTTGATGAACGGCGACATCGGCATCACCCTCTGTCTGCCCGATGCCACCCATCCCGGGCGCAAGGTGCTGAGGGTCGCCTTCCCCCGGGGCGATGGTAGCGGCGGCCTGAGATTTGTCTTGCCCAGCCGGCTATCGGCAGTGGAGACGGTGTTCGCCATGACCGTGCACAAGTCCCAGGGCTCGGAATTCGCCCATACCGCGCTGCTGCTGCCTGAGCAGCTCAGCCCGGTGCTGACCAAGGAGCTGGTCTATACCGGCATCACCCGGGCGCGCGATGATTTCACCCTGATCGAGGCCCGCGGCGGCATCTTCGCCGAGGCGGTGGCACGCCGGGTCCGCCGCGTCAGTGGCCTGGACCTGGATTTGCGAAATACTGTGTAAATGTACAGATAAACGCTGGACGCTCCTCCTGTGCCTGCCTAAGGTGAGGGGAGCCGTCCGCAATGAGAGCGCCATGACTTCCCTGCCTTTCGTTTCCCTTGTGCTTCCTCTTTTGCTGCTCGCCGGTTGGGCGGGTTCGGCCGTCTGGCTGACCGGGCGCCAGCGCTATCTGCAGCAGCAGATCGACAGCGCCGCCGAGCGCTACGACATGCTGCGCGACGACCTGCAGCGCGCCGAACTGGCCAACGGGCGCCAGGTGGTGGAGCTGGGCGCCGAGCGCGAACGCAACGCCACCCTGCAGCGCCAGCTGGAGGCCAATCGGCAACTGGAGGCCGAGTTGCGCCAGCAGACCCGCCAGGCCCAGCTGCAGACCGCCGAACAACACGCCCTGGCCGAGGCCACCCGCGCCCAGCTGCAGGGGAGCCAGGAGCAGCTCGCTGAATTACGCGAGCGCCAGCACCGCGAGCAGGAACTGTACGCCGAGGTGCAGGAGCGCCATGCACGCCTGGCCGAAGAACACGCCACCCTGAAGACCACGCTGGAGCAGAAAGAAGAACATTTCCAGGCACAGCACCAGCTGCTGCGCGAAAGTCGCGAGCAGCTCAAGCTGGAATTCGAGCAATTGGCCGGGCGCATCTTCGACGCCAAGGGCCAGGCCTTCGCCCAGCACAGTCAGCAGTCGCTGGACGCCCTGTTGCGACCGTTCCGTGAGCAGATCGAGGGCTTTCGTGCCAAGGTCGAGGACATCCACCACAAGGATGTGCAGCAGCAGGCCGCGCTCGGCCAGCAACTGCTCGACCTCAAGGAGCTCAACCGCCAGATCACCCAGGAGGCCCATGACCTGGCCACCGCCCTGCGCGGTCAGAAGAAGGCCCAGGGCAACTGGGGTGAACTCATCCTGGAAAACGTGCTGGAGCGCTCGGGCCTGCGCGAGGGTCGCGATTTCGTCCGCGAACGCAGCTTCACCACCGAGACCGGTCGCCGCCGCCCGGACGTCCTGGTCCATCTGCCGCAGAAGAAGCATCTGGTGGTGGACGCCAAGGTGTCGCTCAACGCCTATACCCGCTACGTCAACAGCGAGGACGAGGGTGAGCGCCGCCTGGCCCTTGGCGAGCACGTGCGCGCGGTGGGCGACCGCATCCGTGAGCTGGCCGATCGTGAATACTTCAGCCTGCCGGGGTTGAATTCGCCGGAGATGGTCTTTCTCTTCATCCCCATCGAATCGGCCTTCGTCGAGGCGCTCAAGGCCGACGAGAGCCTGTTCCAGCGCGCCATCGAGCAGAACGTGCTGGTGGCCACGCCGACCACCCTGCTGACCAGCCTCAACATCGTCCGCCAGCTTTGGCGCTTCGAGGACCAGAACCGCCACACCGCCGAACTGGCCGAGCGCGCGGCCAAGGTCTACGACAAGCTGCGCACCTTTCTCGGCAGCATGGACGGCATCGGCAAGAGTCTGGACAAGGCCGGCGAAGCCTATCGCAAGGCCTGCGGTCAGCTGGTGGGCGGCCCGGGCAACCTGGTCAAGCAGGTGGCCGACTTCAAGGAGTTGGGCGTGGCGGTCCGCACCGAGCTGGATGGCCAGTGGACCGAGCGGGCGGAGTTGGAGCTCAATGTAGTGGAGCTGGAGGACCGTAGCTGACGGCGGTGGGGCAGAGCGCCCGGTGAGGAAGGGTATGGGCCGCTGGCCGGCAAGAGGAACGCCGGCCAGGGAGGTAGCCCTTAGTGGTGCTCGCGGGTGGCGCGGAATCTGATCTCCGGCCAGCGCTCTTCCATCAGCGCCAGGTTGACGCGGGTCGGCGCCAGATAGGTGAGGTGCCCGCCGCCGTCCACGGCCAGGTTCTCGTAGGCCTTGGTCTTGAAGTCTTCGAGCTTCTTCTTGTCGTCGCACTCGATCCAGCGCGCCGACCAGACGTTGATGGCCTCATAGGCGCACTCCACCTTGTACTCTTCCTTCAAGCGGCTGGCGACCACATCGAACTGCAGCACGCCCACCGCGCCCAGCACGATGTCGTTGTTGCGCTCGGGGAAGAACACCTGGGTGGCGCCTTCCTCGGCCAGCTCCTGCAGACCCTGGCGCAGCTGCTTGGATTTCAGCGGGTCCTTGAGGCGCACCCGGCGGAACAGTTCCGGGGCGAAGTGCGGGATGCCGGTGAAACCCAGCAGCTCGCCTTCGGTGAAGGTGTCGCCGATCTGGATGGTGCCGTGGTTGTGCAGACCGATGATGTCGCCGGCGAAGGCTTCTTCCAGGTGCTCGCGCTCGCTGGAGAAGAAGGTCAGGGCGTCGGCGATCTTCAGGTCCTTCTTGATGCGCACGTGGCGCAGCTTCATGCCCTTCTCGTACTTGCCCGAGCAGATGCGCATGAAAGCGATACGGTCACGGTGCTTGGGATCCATGTTCGCCTGGATCTTGAACACGAAGCCGGAGAATTTCTCTTCCACCGGTTCCACCACACGCTCGTGGGCGGCGCGCGACAGCGGGCGTGGTGCCCAGTCGACCACGGCGTCGAGCACCTGGTCGACGCCGAAGTTGCCTAGGGCGGTACCAAAGAACACCGGGGTCATCTCGCCGCGCTGAAAGGCCTCGCCGTCGAATTCGTGGCAGGCGCCCTGCACCAGCTCCAGTTCCTCGACGAAGCGGTCGTAGAGATCGCCTAGGTGGGCGCGGGCTTCGTCGGAATCCAGCTTGTCGATGGTCTTGGTAGCGATGCGCTCGTGGCCATGGCCGGGGGTGTAGACGTAGATGCGGTCGTCCGAGAGGTGATAGACGCCCTTGAAATCGCGATAGCTGCCGATCGGCCAGGTGATGGGTGCGGCCTTGATCTTGAGCACCGCCTCGATCTCGTCGAGCAGCTCGATGGGATCGCGGATATCGCGGTCGAGCTTGTTGATGAAGCTGACGATGGGAGTATCGCGCAGGCGGCAGACGTCCATCAGCGCGATGGTCCGGGGCTCTACGCCTTTACCGCCATCGAGCACCATCAGCGCCGAGTCCACCGCGGTCAGGGTGCGGTAGGTATCTTCGGAGAAGTCTTCGTGGCCGGGGGTGTCGAGCAGGTTGATCATGTGCTCGCGGTAGGGGAACTGCATCACCGAGGTGGTGATGGAGATGCCGCGCTGCTTTTCCATCTCCATCCAGTCGGAGGTCGCATGGCGGTCGGATTTACGCGACTTCACCGTGCCCGCGACGGCGATGGCCTGGCCCATCAGCAGCAACTTCTCGGTGATGGTGGTCTTGCCCGCGTCGGGGTGGGAGATGATGGCGAAGGTACGGCGCTTGGCGACTTCGGCGGCCTGGGTGGTCATGGATGAACCTGGGCGGGAACGAAAAAGTGGGGGCGGAGTATAGCAGAAGGCAGCCTCCGCCGGCTCGGTGTCGGCGGGGGCTGCCTGCGTTGCCCATTAGGGCTGCGGCTGGATCTTGCCGTCGCAGAACGAGGTGTTGCGTCTCTTGCGTACCAGCCGCTTGCCCAGTGCGATTCCCGGGATCTCGATGTATCTGTGGGTGAGGCAGGCCAGGGCGAAGACCACGCCCAGCTCCAGCAGCACCACCAGATTGTCCAGTACGGGGCTGCCAGTGGCGATGTAGCGGATCATGAAGGGCACCGGCACGTCATGGGAGGGCGCCACCACCGTGAGATCCTGGTGCAGCAGCTTGCCCAGCACGATGAAGGCACTCTTGAACACGAAGATCACGGCGGCGTGGCAGAGGTAGATGGAGTAGGACAGCACGCCCAGGCGCACGAAGAAACGCTGATGCAGCACACTGGAGACCAGGCCACGCTCGAAGGCGAAGGTGAGGATAGTCAGGCAGAACACCAGGCTGGCCAGCACCCCCTTCTTGGCCACCGGCAGGTCGGAGGTCATCACCGCCGCGGCGGCGACCAGGCAGGCTACCTCCAGCAGGGTGCCGCCGAATTGCCCCTGGTTGTGCGTCTTCATCCAGGCATAGAGGCGATAGGTGCAGGTGCCGGCGAAAAAGCACGACAGGCCGCGAAAGATCTCGGTCTTCAGTGGCAGGACGGGAAACAGCAGCTGCACGAAGGCCAGCAGCGCGATCACCAGAAACCACTGGCGCTGGTGCCCCTGGCCTTTGAGGACCAGCAGGCCGAACAGCAGATAGAGGTAGTACTCGATGCTGATGCTCCAAGAGGGGTAGTTGAAGGAGCCGGTGATGGCTTCCCCCAGCCAGGATTGCAGCAGCAGCAGGTTGGGCAGGAATTGCTCGGGCCCGGTGGCCCCGCTGAAGGCCGGATCGTTGAAGCTGATGCCCAGCTTTTCCGCCAGCAGTCGCCCGGTTTCCAGCAGGACATAGAGGCCGAGCATGGCCAGATGCAGCGGCAGGATGCGCGCCGAGCGACTGATGGTGAAGTCGCGATAGTCGTCCAGGGTGCGCAGGCGGGTCTCGTAGGTGTGCATCAGCACGAAGCCACTGAGCACGAAGAAGAATTCGACGAACAGGTAGGCGTTGGCTATCAGCGGATTTTCCGAGGCAGCCTGAGCGACATAGGTGTGGAAGAGGACAACGGCGACGGCCAATAGACCGCGAAAGCTATCCAAAGCGACGAATCTTTCCATGGGAATTCCCTGACGGTAGAGCCGGAAGAGGCGAACGGAGGCAGCGCTGCCGCTAAGGGGAAAGGGAAAGAGGAGGGAGCGGAGAAGTTAACGGTGACATGGCATCCTAGCTCTTGATCGTGCAAGCGTCTTAATAGTCGAACTATTACTTGCTGTAACAATTTGATCGCAGAGAGCCAGCAAGTTCTGTGCAGGCCGTCCATGGCCATGACTTTTGTGACTTGAGTCACCTATTTCTAGGCAAGTCGCTGATGAGTGGCAGCAGGCGCCGTCTGGCTTGGCCAAGGGCGCCCCGCCTTAGCGAGGACCTACGTCGGCGCAGTTGGCAGGTTTCACGTACTTCTGCAGTACCGCCCATTGCGGGCGGGGTTTGCCTTTGACCGGCTCGATCGCCAGGGGGTAGTCGCCCCAGTTGGGGCCGGCTGCCCAGTACATGGCCGGAATGCATTCCTTGCGCAGACGGGCCAGCAGCCGGTCCATTGCCGCCAGCCAGCGCGGGTCGTTGTCTGGGGCGCCGAATTCGCCGATATGGCCGCGCTTGCCATGCTGTTTGAGCCAGGTGATGAACGGCTCGACCCGGCGGATGCCGACGTCCGGATCGAAGTCGGTCATGTCCTTCCTGAGGTATTTGCCACCGCCGTCATTGTCGAAATAGACGTGCGCCGAATAGATCAGGTTGTCCGCCGGATCCTTGAGCCCGAGCAGCTTGGCGTTGTAGCGCGGCCAGAGATAGCTGCTGGACCAACCATTGCCCTCGATCAGGATCGGCCGCGCGCGATCCACGTCCCGTACTGCATCGATGCCGTGCTGCGCGGCGATCGGCCACTGCTCAACGGCATCGTGGGGCTCGTTCATGATGTCGTAGGCAGCGAGGGCGGGATGGGCGTGCCAGCGCTGGGCGATTCGTCGCAGGACATCGGCATAGGCCGGGTAGGGCACGGCCGCGCTGCCAATGACCTGGCCGCGGTATCTCATGTAGTTGTGCAGATCCAGGATCACGCTCATGCGATAGCGCTTGGCGTGATCCAGGGTCTGGTCGATCAGCTTGGCATAGACAGGATCCAGCGGTTGCCCCAGGCGAGGCTGGAGACGTTCCCAGATGACCGGGAAGCGGATCACCCGGATGCCCTTGGCCGACCAGCGCCGGTAATGACCGGCATCGGGGAAGAAGTAGTTGGTCCCGGGTTTGCCCGGCAACACGTGGGGAGCGAAGCCGGCTCCGGAAAAATTCAGTCCGACCAGGTCGGTGGGGAAATCGCGAGGCTCGGCCTGGGCGGCCGGCGCGGTCACCAGGCAGGAGAGAAGGACGAATAAGGCGGTGCAGGCGAGTTTCAGGCGTAACGTCATCGGCAAGGTCCCGGACAGTGACGGCAGACGGTAGGAATGACGGGCAGCGAATGCCCGATCCGCCATGAGGCCTGAAGAGTCGCAGGGAAGTTGCAGCGCAACGCTCAGAAGGTGCGCCAGACAACGTTACGGCCGGGCGAAAGCGTTGGAAATGCGAGCTGGGTAAAGCCTGGGCAGCATGGACCCCGGCGGTGGGTCGCCTAGCGGGCAAGTACTACTGAAGAGGGGGAGAGAGCGCTGTGGCGAGTGATGAGCTGCCTGTGACTGCTTTTCCGTCCGTTGACGGCGCAGGCAGGTCATCCGATAGCGGTCTTTAGCGACGCAGGCAGATTCCAGCCCACTGCTCGGCTTCGCGGCGGGCTGAAGCCTCGTCATCGAAGTCGGCGATCAGGCCACCGTGCGCATACACCACCACCCAATTTTCCACTTTGGGTTGCAGCAGCAGGACGGGGGCAGAAGACAGAGTAGCGGAGTCCAACGATGCACAAGCCGTCATGTCATTCATAACGTTCCCTTTGAAGTTAGCTCGATGAATAGTCTGTTTTTATAGCGGTACCAGAAACGACACTTGGTGCTATCACTGGGCCACCTATGGACCTTGGTTGGGCTGAATGTTCCCTCAAAGCGTCAGCCACTCGTCAGAATGATAAAGGGCTGTCAAACGCTCGGCGCCGCACTGGCTCACAGAAAGATGTTTCAGGGATGACCATACGTCACCTTGCCTGTGTGCTCTTCCACGAAACCGAAGCGGGTTGCCCGGGAAGTTGTGATGGATGTCTTGCGTGTCTTGCCAGCTGGCTAACAGTCAGAGCATTAAATTTATTGTCACAAACTGGCCGGCCGCTCTAGATCGGGCTCCTGTTGCCGGGATCACGCGAAGCCCTTCATTCAGGCGTTTTTGGAGCTCAAGCGAAGCGGTTATCGCCAACGGGTTGACATTGAGTGAGTCTATTGGGTTAGCCTGAAAAGGAGCTGGCGAACTATCGACTGCGATGGGCGTCAATCTCTTCGGTCGAGGCAAGGCGCCATGTCGTTCCCCAGGGAGCGACACCCAAGGGCTAGGCAGATCCGAGATCCGCAGTGCCCCGTTGGTCCAGCCGGCATACCCGCCATGCCCTGCTGTGTCTCGACCCTGAACCCGGACAGCCGTCCTGCGCCTCGCTCCTGTCGCGAGGTCCGCAATCGGAAGGCATGCGGCCTGTCCGCCCGTTGAAGGAGCCTGACATGGCGAAGTTCAAGACCCTCCTGCTCGGCACGGCCGTGGGAGTGGTGATCCTGGCACTGCTGGTGCATTGGATCGGTAGGGATACCCTCGGTACCTATCGCGCGGATCTGCTGTTCTATCTCCAGGCTCACCTCTACCTGGTGGCCGTCTCCATGGTTCTTGCCCTGCTGGTGGGCATACCGGCCGGGGTAATGCTCAGTCGGCCCCGCTTCGCCCGTAGTGCCGAACGCTTCATGCAGGTGTTCAACATCGGCAATACCGTGCCGCCGCTGGCGGTGCTGGCCATTGCCCTGGGCATCGTCGGCATCGGTGACGGTCCCGCGGTCCTGGCACTGTTTCTCGCCTCGCTGCTGCCCATCGTGCGTAACACCTACGAGGGCCTGAAGAACGTACCGGGCTCGCTCAAGGAGGCCGCCACCGGCATCGGCATGACGCCTACCCAGGTGCTGACCAAGGTGGAGCTGCCCAATGCGGTACCCATCATCATCGGCGGGGTGCGGGTTGCCCTAGCGATCAACGTCGGTACCACGCCACTGGTATTCCTGATCGGCGCCAACAGCCTGGGCAGCCTGATCTTTCCCGCCATTGCCCTGGAGAACCAGCCCCAGCTGCTGCTGGGTGCCGCTGCCACCGCGCTGCTGGCGCTGCTGCTCGACGGTCTGGTGCTGCTCGCCAGCCGCCTTTGGCTGGAACGCGGCCTGGCCCGCTAAGGAGACGAGATGAAAAAGTTGCTTATCGCCCTCGGCGCGGCCTGGTTCGGTCTCATCCTGGCCAGTGCTGCCCAGGCCGACCCGATCCGCATCGGTGCCAAGGTCTTTACCGAGCAGGCCATCCTTGGCGAACTCACCGGCCAGTATCTGGCCCAGCACGGCTATCAGCCGGAAATCGTCGGCGGTCTGGGCAGCACCATCGCCTGGAACGGTGTGAAGAACGCCCAGCTCGACCTCACCTGGGAATACACCGGTACCTCGCTGGTCGCCTATAACCACATCACCGAGCGCCTGGACAAGGACGCCTCCTACCAGCGAGTCAAGCAGCTGGACGCCAAGGTCGGCCTGGCCTGGCTCGCTCCCACCCGCTTCAACAACACCTATGCGCTGGCGTTGCCGGAAAAGGTCGCCCAGCAGCATCCCGAGCTGAACAGTATCAGTGACCTGGCCCGGCTGCTCGAAGCCGAAGCCGGCAAGCAGCACCTGACGGCCCTGGACATCGAATTCGCCAATCGCTCCGACGGCCTCGCCGGGCTGGTGAAGGCCTATGGGCTGAAGTACACCCGCGACGACATCCGTCAGATGGATCCAGGGCTGGTTTACACCGCCCTGCGCAATGGCCAGGTATTCACGGGCCTCGTCTACACCACCGACGGCCGCCTGGATGCCTTCAAGCTCAAGGTGCTGGAGGATGACAAGGGCTATTTCCCCGACTACACCGCAGCGCCGGTGGTCAACGCCCGGTACCTGGCTAAGCATCCCGATCTCGCCGCATTGCTCAAGCCCCTGGCCGAAAGCCTGGACCAGGCCACCATGCGCCAGCTCAACGCCAAGGTGGACATCGAGCGACAGACGCCAGCCCAGGTGGCCCGCGATTTCCTCGCCCAGCACCCCCTAAGCGGAGGGCAATGACCCATGGATTTCGTCACCTCCTTCAATCATATCGACTGGCTGCAGGTACTCGAGCTGACCCGCCAGCACATCACCCTGGTAGGCGTCGCCGTGACCCTGGCGATCCTGGTGGGGGTACCCCTGGGCATCCTCATGACCCGCTATCCCTGGCTGGCCGGTCCCCTGCAGGCGCTGGCCACGGTGGTCATGACGGTGCCGTCCATCGCCCTGTTCGGCCTCTTGCTGCCGTTCTATTCCAAGTTCGGCCAGGGACTCGGTCCGCTGCCCGCCATCACCGCAGTCTTTCTCTACTCGCTGCTGCCGATCCTGAGGAATACCTACCTGGCGCTGACCAGCGTCGAGCCGGGCATTCGCGAGGCGGGTGCTGGCATCGGCATGACCTTCTGGCAGCGCCTGCGCATGGTCGAACTGCCCATTGCCCTGCCGGTGATCCTCGCCGGAGTGCGCACCGCCGTGGTCATGAACATCGGCGTCATGACCATCGCCGCCACCATCGGCGCCGGTGGCCTGGGGGTGCTCATCCTTACCTCCATCAGCCGCAGTGACATGGCCACGCTCATCGTCGGCGCCGTGCTGGTCAGCCTGCTGGCCATCGTCGCCGACCTCGTCCTGCAGTGGCTGCAACGTCGCCTCACTCCGCGCGGCCTGCGCAGCGCTCATTAAGGAATCCCAGATGATCGAACTCGACCGCCTGACCAAGACCTTCAAGCAGCATGGCAAGGACGTGACCGCGGTGGATGCCGTAAGCCTCACCGTCGAAGAAGGCCAGATCTGCGTCTTCCTGGGCCCCTCCGGCTGCGGCAAGACCACCACCCTGAAGATGATCAATCGCCTCATCGAGCCCACCTCGGGGCGGGTGCTGATCAATGGCGAGGACACCACCGGCATCGACGAGGTAACCCTGCGGCGGCATATCGGCTACGTGATCCAGCAGATCGGCCTGTTTCCCAACATGACCATCGAGGAAAACATCACCGTGGTGCCCAAGCTGCTTGGCTGGGACAAGAAGAAGTGCCGCGAGCGCGCCACCGAGCTGATGAGCATGGTGCAGCTCGAACCCAAGCAGTATCTCTCGCGCTATCCACGCGAGCTGTCCGGCGGCCAGCAGCAGCGCATCGGCGTGATTCGCGCCCTGGCAGCCGAGGCGCCGCTGTTGTTGATGGACGAACCCTTCGGCGCGGTGGACCCGATCAATCGCGACGCCATCCAGAACGAGTTCTTCCAGATGCAGCGGGCGCTGAACAAGACGGTGATCATGGTCAGCCACGACATCGACGAGGCCATCCGCCTGGGCGACAAGATCGCCGTTTTCCGCGGCGGGCGCCTGGTGCAGTTCGATCATCCGGACACCCTGCTGGCGCATCCCAAGGATGACTTCGTCAGCAACTTCGTCGGTCAGGACAGCACCCTCAAGCGTCTGCTGCTGATCCGCGCCGAAGACGCCGCCGACAATGCACCCGCCATCCAGGCCGAGACCCTGATCGGCGACGCCGTGGAGTTGATGGAAGAGCACGACCGCCGCTACCTGGTGGTGACCGATGCGGCCAACAAGGGGCTGGGCTATGTGCGGCGCCGTGACCTGCGCGGTCAGAGCGGTCCGGTCGCGCCCTTCGTCACCCCGTTCAAGGCGACCGCGGCTTTTGACGAGCACCTGCGCATCCTGCTGTCACGCATGTACCAGTTCAACACTTCCTGGCTGCCGGTACTCAGCGCCGACAACGACTTCCTCGGCGAAGTCACCCAGGAATCCATCGCGGACTACCTGAGCAGCGGCCGGTCGCGGGGCAAGACCAGCATCGTCTCGCCCGCGGAGCAGGTGGCGGGGTAGGGCAGGGAAGCCTATCGGCGCGGAGTCTGCTCAAAGGCTCGCGAGCTAGAGCCAAACAAGGCCTGGGCGGCCCCGCGAAGACACCTGAGGAAGCAGGTCGGACTCGCGCTCGACCGGGCTCGCGCGCGAGTTTACGAAGGGTAAATGAGTATTGCGACGGGGCCGCCCAGGTCGGGCTGGCGACCCAGGGCCTCTTCAACGCGGTTTGGCCGACGCGTAGCAGCCTTTGGATAGGCTCTCAGGGGCGGATCTCGATCATGGTGCCATCCTTGACCAGCCCCCAGACCTCGCGCATATCGTGGTTGGTCAGCGCGACGCAGCCATTGGTCCAGTTCAGCGAGTTGAAATACCACTCGGGGTATTCCTCGTCGATGGGCGTGCCATGCAGCATGATCATGCTGCCGGGGGGCACGCCAGCCTGGCGTGCACGGGCCAGATCCTCCCGGTTGGGATAGGAGATGTGCATGGCCAGGTTGAACTTGTCGCTGGTCTTGCGCCAGTCGATCCAGTAGAAGCCTTCCGGCGTGCGCTGGTCGCCCTCGCGCAGCTTGGGGCCACGGGGATTCTTGCCCAGCGAGACGCGATAGGACTTCATCACGGTATTGCCGCTGAGCAGCTGCAACTGATTGCGCGACTTGATCACCAGCACCTTGTCGATCAACGGCGCGGCCGGCTGGCGGATCACCGTGACGCTGGTGCTGGCTTGAGCCAACTGGGGAAGCAACGAACCGCACAGCACATAGCAGAGCGCCAACAACAGGTGCAACGGACGCATGTCGGGAAGATCCTCGGAAAGGCTCAGGCAGGCTTGCGCTCGACCACCATGGGTGCCATGCCCTCATGGCGCAGCGGAAAGTCGCCCTGACGGCGGTCAGCGAAAAAGCATTCTAGTGTTCGCTTGATGGTCGGAAAAGCCAGAGACGACCAGGGGATGTCGGCTTCGTCCAGAAGGCGTACGTCCAGGCTCTCCTCGCCGACGCCGAAGCGTCCGTCGACCAGTTCGGCGCGGAACAGCATGTAGATCTGATCGATGTGCGGCAGATCGAAGAGCGTATAGAGCTCCAGGCCTCGCACCTGGGCGCCGGCTTCCTCGAAGGTTTCGCGGGCCGCGGCCTCAAGCGTGGTCTCGCCGTTCTCCATGAAACCCGCCGGCAGCGTCCAGTAGCCGCGTCGCGGTTCGATGGCGCGCTGGCAGAGCAGCACCCGGCCTTCCCAGGTCGCCAGGCAGCCGGCCACCACCCGCGGATTCTGGTAATGCACCGCGCCGCACTGGCTGCAGACCAGGCGCATCCGGTTGTCGCCCGCAGGAATGCGCTCTTCCAGCAGTCCGCCGCAGTGGTTGCAATGCTTCATGGCTTATCCTCGTTTTGCTGCAGTGTGCCGGGGTGATCCCGGGAGCCGCAAGCGATGGCTGGGCTTGGGATTGCCCGGCGGGCGTGCCATGATCCGGAGGATACGATGACCAAGGGAGAGTTCCGGCGTGGATGAGTTGCTCCAGCGCCTGCGTCACTATCAGCCGCGCACCCTGAGCGGCACCGAGAAGTATCGGGAAGCGGCGGTGCTGGTGCCCATCATCCGCGGCGAGCATCCCGAGTTGCTGCTCACCCTGAGGGCCAGCAACCTGTCCACCCATGGCGGAGAGGTGGCCCTGCCCGGTGGTCGCCGCGATCCCGAGGACGCCGACCTGGTCGCCACCGCGCTGCGCGAGGCCCAGGAAGAGGTCGGCCTGCCGCCCGGTCTGGTAGAGGTGATCGCCCCGCTGAGCCCGCTGGTGTCACGCTATGGGCTGGCGGTGACGCCCATCGTCGCCCTGATTCCCGATCAGCTCGAATACATTCCCAGCGAAGCCGAGATCGCCGCGATCTTCACCGTGCCCCTGCAGTTCTTTTGCGAGGTGCCGCCGGACTACACCCTCAGGGTCGACCACGATGGCCTGCGCTGGCAGGTGCCCAGCTATCAGTATGGCGAGCACCGCATCTGGGGGCTGACGGCGGTGATCATCGTCGAACTGGTCAACCTGCTGTACGACGCCGGGATCAAGCTCAAGGCACCGCCCAAGCGGGATTGAGCGGCATCGACAAGGTAAAGGCACATGCCAAGTCGGGCATTAACGGGCACAATGCGCGGCCATTCGAGGGAAGCCGCATGACCACCGCCGACTCACCCGTGCGTTCGCCCTGCGTCCATGTCTGTGCTTTGGACGAACAGGACATCTGCATCGGCTGCCAACGCAGCGCCGCCGAGATCACCCGCTGGATGTCCATGAGCGATGCCGAGCGCCGCGAGGTGCTGCTGCGCTGCGACGAGCGTGCGCGGGCGGGCGGTGCGGCCTTCCTGACCTGATATCAGCCGGAGAGATCTGTCATGCCCCGTATCGGTACCCCCCTGTCCCCCAGCGCCACCCGCGTGCTGCTCTGCGGCTCCGGCGAACTGGGCAAGGAAGTCGTCATCGAGCTGCAGCGCCTGGGCGTCGAAGTCATCGCCGTGGATCGCTATGCCGATGCCCCGGCCATGCAGGTCGCCCACCGCAGCCACGTCATCGACATGCTCGACGGCGCCGCCCTGCGTGCGGTGATCGAGCGCGAGCAGCCACACTTCATCGTGCCTGAGATCGAGGCCATCGCCACCGCCACCCTGGTGGAGCTGGAAGGCGAGGGCTATACCGTGGTGCCCACCGCCCGCGCGGCCCAGCTGACCATGAATCGCGAAGGCATCCGTCGTCTGGCCGCCGAGGAACTCGGCCTGCCCACCTCGCCCTATCATTTCGCCGATACCTACGAAGACTACGCCGCCGCCGCCGAGGCGCTGGGCTATCCCTGCGTGGTCAAGCCGATCATGAGCTCTTCCGGCAAGGGTCAGAGCCTGCTGCGCAGCGCCGATGAGCTGCAGGCCGCCTGGCAATACGCCCAGGAAGGCGGACGGGCGGGCAAGGGCCGGGTGATCGTCGAGGGCTTCGTCGACTTCGACTACGAGATCACCCTGCTGACCGTGCGTCATGTTGGTGGTACCGCCTTCTGCGCGCCGGTGGGCCATCGCCAGGTCAAGGGCGACTACCACGAGTCCTGGCAGCCCCAAGCCATGAGCGACAAGGCCCTGGCCGAATCCGAGCGGGTCGCCCGCTCCGTTACCGAGGCCCTGGGTGGTCGCGGCCTGTTCGGCGTGGAGCTGTTCGTCAAGGGCGACCAGGTCTGGTTCAGCGAGGTCTCGCCGCGCCCCCACGACACCGGCCTGGTGACCCTGATCTCCCAGGACCTGTCCGAATTCGCCCTGCATGCCCGCGCCATTCTCGGCCTACCGATCCCCACCATCCGCCAGTTCGGCCCTTCGGCCTCGGCGGTGATCCTGGTGGATGGCGAGTCGCGCCAGACCGCCTTCGCTAATCTGGGCGCGGCTCTGACCGAGCCCGATACCGCACTGCGGCTGTTTGGCAAGCCTGAGGTCAAGGGCCAGCGTCGCATGGGGGTGGCACTGGCTCGGGACGAAAGCATCGAAGCTGCGCGGGCCAAGGCCGTACGTGCTTCCCAGGCGGTAAAGGTCGAGCTGTAACGCCGTCCTCGCGCCACAAAAAAAGGGCCCCGCAGGGCCCTTTTTCATGCGCTGAAAACCGTTCTACAGCGACTGGTCGCGCGTCTCGCGCATGCAGAGCACCGCCAGCAGACTAATGGCCGCCGCTGCCGAAACGTAGCCGCCCACCCAGCTCAGGCCGCCGGCTTCCACCAGTTGCTGCGCGGCATAGGGCGCCAGCGACGCGCCAAGGATACCGCCCAGGTTGTAGGCGGCCGAGGCACCGGTATAGCGCACCTGGGTCGGGAAGATTTCCGGCAGCAGGGCACCCATGGGGCCGAAGGTCATGCCCATCAGGAACAGCTCCAGCGCCAGGAACAGGCCCACCGCCTGGCTGGAGCCGTGGGTCAGCAGCGGCTCCATGGCAAAGCCGGACAGCAGCGCGGCGATGGCGCTCACCGCCAGCACCGGCTTGCGCCCGAAGCGATCGGCCAGCCAGGCAGACAGTGGCGTGGCCAGGGCCATGAACAGCACCGCGATGCACAGCAGGCCGAGGAATTCCTGCCGGCTGTAGCCGAGATTCTTCACCCCATAGCTCAGCGAGAACACCGTGGAGATGTAGAAGAGGGCGTAGCACACGACCATGCTCAGGGCGCCCAGCAGCACCGCCTTGCCGTGCTTGCCGAAGGTCTCGACCATGGGTAGGCGCAGTTTCTCGCGGCGGGCCATGGCCTCGGCGAACACCGGCGTCTCGTGCAGCGACAGCCGCACATAGAGGCCGACCACCACCAGCAGCGCGCTGAGCAGGAAGGGAATGCGCCAGCCCCAGGCGCGGAACTGCTCGTCGTCCAGCAGCAGCGCCAGGGCCAGGAACAGGCCGTTGGCCATGAGGAAGCCGATGGAGGGGCCGAGCTGGGGGAACATGCCGAACCAGGCGCGCTTGCCGGGCGGGGCGTTCTCGGTGGCCAGCAGCGCCGCCCCGCCCCATTCGCCACCCAGTCCCAGGCCCTGGCCGAATCTCAGCAGACACAGCAGTATGGGCGCCCAGACGCCGATGCTGGCGTAGCCGGGCAGGAGGCCGATCAGGGTGGTGGAAATGCCCATCAGCAGCAGCGAGGCCACCAGGGTGGATTTGCGGCCGATGCGGTCGCCGAAGTGGCCGAACAGCAGCGAACCCAGGGGGCGCGCCAGGAAGGCGATGCCAAAGGTGATGAAGGCGCTGAGGGTCTGGGCCATGCCCGCGCCCTGGGGAAAGAATACCGGGCCGATCACCAGGGCCGCGGCCGTGGCATAGACATAGAAATCGTAGAACTCGATGGCGGTGCCGATGAAGCTGGCGGTGGCCACGCGGGTGGGGGAGTTGCGCGGCACGGAGGTGGGCGCGTCGAAGGCGGCAGCGGTCGTGGACATGCAGGGTTACCGGGCAGTCGTTCTTGTAGGAGGCGTCTGCCGGAGCGGCCCGATGGGGCAGCGGCTGTCCGAGGGTGGGGACGGGCGTGACGACCTGTTATGACGTGCCGGGCGCGACCTGGCTGTTGGCCGGGTCGCGCCGAACGTGGTTCGGTCGCCTGATTATGCAGGTAGCGGAATGACGACTGTCAACGATGCAGGATGAATTCCCGCACCAGCTTGCTACCGAAGTAGGCCAGCATCAGCAGGATGAAGCCCAGCAGCGTCCAGCGGATCGCCGTATGGCCGCGCCAGCCCAGGCGATGGCGGCCCCACAGCAGGATGCCGAACACCACCCAGGCGATGCAGGAGAGCACCGTCTTGTGGATCAGGTGCTGGGCGAACATATCCTCGACAAAGAACCAGCCGGAGATCAGCGCCAGTGACAGCACCACCCAGCCAGCCCAGAGAAAGCCGAACAGCAGGCTTTCCATGGTCTGTAGCGGCGGAAAGCTGCGGATCAGTCCCGAGGGGTGCTTGTTCTTGAGTTGATGGTTCTGCAACAGCACCAGGCAGGACTGCAGCACCGCCAGGGTGAAGAGCCCATAGGCGATGATCGACAGCAGTACGTGCACGACGATCTTGGGCGATACGTCCAGCGGCGTGACCGTGCCGGGCGGCACGAACTCGGCCAGCAGCGCGGTCACCGCACCCAGGGGATAGATCAGCACCAGCAGCGGTTGCAGCGGCATGCGTAGGCAGCCGATCAGCATCAGCGCGATGGCAGTCGCCGAAATGAGGCTGGAGGCGTCGAAGAAGTCCAGGCTCAGGGTCGGTTCGAGGATCAGCTGCAGGTAGACAGCCAGGGCGTGAGGCAGCAGGGCCAGGATGCCGGCGCCCAGGACCAGGGGCTTGCTCGACGGCTGTTTGCGCAGCAGGCAACTGCCCTGGTAGAGGGTCGCGAGCAGATAGAGGGCGGCGGCCAAAAGGGTGGGCAGCAGGGCGTGCATGGTCCGGTTTCAGCAGGGCGGAAAGCAGGCGAGTGTGGCACAGACAGGGCGGCACAGAAAGTCTGAGGCACGCCCTGGCGCCTGCCGGACAACCCGGCCGAACCCTGGCCGCCAATGGATGGTCCCATGAGGTACATATCTTGAAGAGGTCGCGACCATGCTTAAATTTCTCGGCGGTACCATGGGCATCATTTTCCTGATCGGCCTGGTGGTGGTCATCGGCATCTTCTCGCTGATTTTCTGACCCCATCCCTCGGGTACCGGCCTTGGCGCCGGTGCCTGTCTTCCTTTCCTCGGCTTCTCGCCGACGCGGGCACTGCTGACGGATTCACGCGGTACAGGCCCCAGCGGCTATCCCTGGCGCGGCGCTCTTTCGTTATACTTGTCGGTCAGCCGCCGTTTCTGCCCTGGATGTCCGCATGTTCGAGAATCTCACAGACCGCCTGTCCCAAAGCCTGCGCCACATTACCGGCAAGGCCAAGCTCACCGAAGACAACATCAAGGACACCTTGCGCGAGGTGCGCATGGCGCTGCTCGAGGCGGACGTCGCCTTGCCGGTGGTCAAGGAGTTCGTCAACCGGGTCAAGGAGCGGGCGGTCGGTACCGAGGTATCCAAGAGCCTGACCCCGGGCCAGGCCTTCGTGAAGATCGTTCGCGCCGAGCTGGAAGCCATCATGGGCGCGGCCAACGAAGACCTGGCGCTCAACGTGGCGCCACCGGCAGTCATCCTCATGGCTGGTCTGCAGGGTGCGGGCAAGACCACCACCGCGGGCAAGCTGGCGCGCTTCCTCAAGGAGCGCAAGAAGAAGACCGTCATGGTCGTTTCCGCCGACGTCTATCGTCCGGCCGCGATCAAGCAGCTGGAAACCCTGGCCGGGGAGGTGGGGGTCACCTTCTTCCCCTCCGACATCAGTCAGAAGCCGGTGGATATCGCCCAGGCCGCCATCCGCGAAGCCAAGCTGAAGTTCATCGACGTGGTCATCGTCGATACCGCCGGTCGTCTGCACATCGATAGCGAGATGATGGCGGAGATCCAGCAGGTCCACGCCGCCACCAAGCCGGCCGAGACCCTGTTCGTGGTCGATGCCATGACCGGCCAGGACGCCGCCAACACCGCCAAAGCCTTCAACGATGCCCTGCCGCTCACCGGCGTGATCCTGACCAAGGTCGACGGTGACGCCCGTGGTGGTGCCGCCCTGTCGGTTCGCCACATCACCGGCAAGCCGATCAAGTTCATCGGCATGGGCGAGAAGAGCGAAGCCCTCGATCCTTTCCACCCTGACCGTGTCGCCTCGCGCATCCTTGGCATGGGTGACGTCCTCTCGCTGATCGAGCAGGCCGAGCAGACGCTGGATCGGGAAAAGGCCGACAAGCTGGCCAAGAAGCTCAAGAAGGGCAAGGGCTTCGATCTCGAGGATTTCCGCGACCAGCTGCGCCAGATGAAAAACATGGGCGGCCTGGGTTCGCTGATGGACAAGCTGCCGACCATGATGGGTGGCATGAACATCCAGCAGATGGGCAATGCCCAGGGCGCGGCGGAAAAGCACTTCAAGCAGATGGAAGCCATCATCGACTCCATGACCCCGGCCGAGCGCCGTGATCCGGAGATGATCAGCGGCTCGCGCAAGAAACGCATCGCGTTGGGTTCGGGTACCCAGGTGCAGGACGTCGGTCGTCTCATCAAGCAGCACAAGCAGATGCAGAAGATGATGAAAAAGGTCACCGCCAAGGGCGGCATGGCCAAGATGATGCGCGGCATGGGCAGCATGTTGCCCGGCGGTGGCATGCCCAAGATGTGATCCCCGGTGCCGCCCGTCGCCAGACGGTCGGCCCTGGAAAGAACTCTGCGAAGGGCAGTGGCACCAGTATTGATGCGCCTTCGCGAGTGGCTCGGCGCCGTTGTCCGAGCCTTCAGTCCGCCCCGATGCCGGAAGTGCCGTCAAAAGCCATTGGCAAAAAGGGTGGCAGCCCTTAGAATATGCGGCCTTTCGGGCCATGTGGCCCAGCGTGCCCACTGTTTCAAGCACCGACTACAGGAACGAAGTTCAATGGTAACCATCCGTCTAGCCCGTGGCGGCTCCAAGAAGCGCCCCTTCTACCACCTGACCGTGACCAACAGCCGCAATGCGCGTGATGGTCGCTTCGTCGAGCGCATCGGTTTCTTCAACCCGATCGCCAGCGGCGCCGAAATCCGTCTGTCGGTGGATCAAGAGCGTGCCAGCTACTGGCTGTCGCAGGGCGCCCAGCCGTCCGAGCGCGTTGCTCAGCTGCTCAAGAGCGCTCAGGCTACCGCCTGAAGACCATGAGTACGCCGACCTCCGCCCCCGACCTGGTGGTCCTGGGCAAGATAGTTTCGGTCTTCGGCGTACGCGGTGAGCTCAAGATCTACTCCTTTACCGATCCGCTCGACAATCTGCTGGACTATCGGACCTGGACGCTGCGGCGCGAAGGCGAGATCCGGCAGGTCAAGGTGCTCGGCGGTCGGCTGCACGGCAAGGTTCTGACGGTACGTCTGCAGGGCCTGGATGATCGCGAAGAGGCCCGTCTCATGGCCGGTTTCGAGATCTGCGTGCCGCGTAGTGAATTGCCCCAGCTGGGCGCCGGCGACTATTACTGGCATCAGTTGGAAGGTCTCAAGGTGATCAATCGCGAAGGCCAGTGGCTGGGTGTGGTGGATCATCTGCTGGAGACCGGGGCCAACGACGTCATGGTGGTCAAGCCCAGTGCTGGCAGCCTCGACGATCGTGAGCGTCTACTGCCCTATCTGCCTGACCAGTACGTGCTGGCGGTGGATCTGGCCAAGGGCGAGATGCAGGTCGACTGGGACGCGGATTTCTAATCCATGCGTATCGATGTCATCAGCCTCTTTCCCGAGATGTTCGAGGCCGTGAGCGCCTATGGCGTGAGCGGTCGCGCGATGAAGCAGGGGCTCCTGGAACTGACCTGCTACAACCCGCGCAGCTATACCGAGGATCGCCACCAGACCGTGGACGACCGGCCCTTTGGCGGCGGTCCCGGGATGGTCATGAAGATCCAGCCGCTGGAGCGCGCCCTGGCCGATGCCAAGGGTGATTCGGCGGCGAAGGTGATCTACCTGTCCCCCCAGGGTCGCAAGCTCGACCAGGCGGCGGTACGGGAACTGGCGCAGGAGGAGCATCTGATCCTCATCGCCGGGCGTTACGAAGGCATCGACGAGCGTTTCATCGAGACGCACGTGGATGAAGAATGGTCGATTGGCGACTATGTGCTGTCCGGCGGTGAATTGCCGGCCATGGTGCTGATCGATGGGGTTACGCGACTGCTGCCCGGAGCCTTGGGGCATGTGGATTCCGCCGAGCAGGACTCGTTTACCGACGGCCTGCTCGATTGCCCGCACTACACCCGACCCGAGGTGTACGAGGGCCGTCGCGTACCCGACGTGTTGCTCAGTGGTAACCACGAGCATATCCGGCGCTGGCGCCTGCAGCAGTCCCTGGGACGCACTGCGGAGCGACGCGCCGATCTTCTGGATGGCCGCTCGCTTTCTGGAGAAGAGCAGAACCTGTTGGCGGAATACCTTCGTCAGCGGAACGATAGTTAGGTATCGATGGCGGGCCGCGGCCCGTCTTAGGAGCAGAGTGACATGACCAACAAAATCATTGCCCAGATCGAAGCTGAGCAGATGAACAAGGAAATCCCGGCGTTCGCCCCCGGCGACACCGTGATCGTCCAGGTTAAGGTGAAGGAAGGCGACCGTCAGCGTCTGCAGGCCTTCGAAGGCGTGGTGATCGGCAAGCGTAACCGCGGCCTGAACAGCGCCTTCACCGTACGCAAGATCTCCAACGGCGTTGGCGTCGAGCGTACCTTCCAGACCTACAGCCCGCTGGTCGACAGCCTGAGCGTCAAGCGTCGCGGTGACGTGCGCAAGGCCAAGCTGTACTACCTGCGCGAACTGTCCGGCAAGGCTGCCCGCATCAAGGAAAAGCTTTCCTGATCGCGGCGTGACCAGAAAAAAGCAGCTTCGGCTGCTTTTTTTCGTTTCTGAGGTTCGAGGTAAGACATGACGACCCGCGAAGCGGAAATCCAGCGGCGCACCGCGCTATCGGAAACCCGGGTGGCCAAGGCGGTGTTCCCGCCCACCACCAATCATCACCACACCCTGTTCGGCGGCACTGCCCTGGCCTGGATGGATGAGGTGTCCTTCATCACCGCGACGCGCTTCTGCCGCAAGCCGCTGGTGACGGTCTCCACCGATCGCATCGACTTCAATCATCCGATTCCCGCCGGCTCCATCGTCGAACTGATCGGGCGGGTGGTGAAGGTCGGTAATACCAGCATCAAGGTGCAGGTCGAGGTCTTCGTCGAGGGCATGTTGGCGGAAGGGCGCGAGCGCGCCATCAACGGTGCTTTCAGCTTTGTCGCGGTCGACGACGAGGGCAAGCCGACGCCGGTGCTGCCCGGATTCGCCGCGTGAGCGCCGAGCGGCTGATCGAGGAATTCCTCGACGCCCTGTGGCTGGAGAAGGGGCTGTCGCCCCATACCCGCAGCGCCTACCGCACCGATCTGCTGGCCTTCGCCCGCTGGCTGGAGGGCAGGGGGCTGACCCTGGAGAGTCTGGGGCGCGACGCCGTGCTCGATCACCTCGGCTGGCGGCTGAGCGAAGGCTACCAGGCGCGTTCCACCGCGCGTTTCCTCTCCGGCCTGCGCAGCTTCTACAAGTATGCCGTGCGCGTGGGGCGGGTCGCCGAGGACCCGACGCTGCTGGTGAGCATGCCGCAGCTGGGCGCGCCGCTGCCCAAGAGCCTGTCCGAGGCGGACGTGGAAGCCCTGCTGGCCGCGCCGGATACCGAGGACACCCTGGGCCTGCGCGATCGCACCATGCTCGAGGTGCTCTATGCCACCGGACTGCGGGTGACCGAGCTGATCAGCCTGACCCTGGACGAGATCAACCTGCGCGAGGGCTCACTGCGGGTGTTCGGCAAGGGCAGCAAGGAACGGCTGATTCCCCTGGGTGAAGAGGCCATCGCCTGGTTGGAGGACTATCTCAAGACCGCGCGACCACTACTGCTGGGCGGCCAGCCCGGTGACATCCTTTTCCCCAGCCAGAGAGGTACGCCCATGACCCGGCAGACCTTCTGGCACCGCATCAAGCTGCATGCCCAGGTGGCCGGCATCCGCACCTCGCTGTCGCCGCATACCCTCAGGCACGCCTTCGCCACCCACCTGCTCAACCACGGCGCCGACCTGCGCACGGTGCAGATGCTGCTCGGCCATACCAGTCTGTCCACCACCCAGATCTATACCCATGTCGCCCGGGTGCGGCTGCAGCAACTGCACGCCCAGCACCATCCGCGCGGCTAGGGCGGTGTTTCAGAAGTTCGCGCAAGAATTGGCGAGTGATTTTGGTTTCTGAGCCAGGCGCCGGGACGAGTCATAGCAGGGCTATGGCGAGGAGCGGCAACGCCGCTCAGGGATCAAAAGCGCCGCCAAAATTGCGTAGATACTTCTGAAGCCCCGCCCTGGGGCGGGACCGCCGTAGCCGGCAGGTCTGTGGTAGGCTTGCCGGCGTCTCAACAGGAGTCAACCATGCGTATTTCCCAACTGTTGCTCGCCGCTTGCCTGGGGCTCGGCGTGCAACTGGCTCAGGCCGAACCTGAGCAGGCCATTCGCCAGAGCCTGACCGCGCTGCAACCCAATCTCGCCATCGAGTCCATCGCCAAGAGCCCGCTGGAAGGCCTCTACCAGGTCCAGCTCAAGGGCGGTCGGGTGCTCTATGCCAGCGGCGACGGCCAGTTCGTCATGCAGGGCTATCTCTACCAGGTCAAGGACGGCAAGGCCTCCAACCTGACCGAGAAGGCCGAGAACGTCGCCGTGGCGCGGCAGATCAACGGCCTCGATCGCAACCAGATGATCGTCTATCCCGCCAAGGGCGAGACCAAGGCGCACATCACCGTCTTCACCGACACCACCTGCCCCTATTGCCAGAAGCTGCACGCCGAGGTGCCCGAGCTGAACAAGCGCGGCATCGAGGTGCGTTACCTGGCCTTCCCGCGGCAGGGCATGGGCTCGCCGGGGTCCAAGCAGCTGGAAGCGGTATGGTGCGCCAAGGACAAGCCTACCGCGCTGAACCAGATGTTCACCGGGCATGAGGTCAAGTCCGAAAGCTGCCAGAATCCGGTCGCTCAGCAATTCGCGCTGGGGCAGAACATGGGCATCCAGGGCACCCCGGCGATCATTCTGGCCGACGGCCAGATGATTCCGGGTTATCAGCCGGCAGACCAGTTGGCGGAGGCGGCAATCAGCGCCCGCTAGGTTCTGCACGACGCATCAAGCGCGGGCACTTTCGTACAGGGCCTGGCGCGGCGACAGAGATTTCAACGGCGCTGCGGAGCGGCGCCACACGACATGGGGATAAGGGTGTGAAGCCGGTCAAAGTAGGCATCTGTGGTCTGGGTACCGTGGGCAGCGGGACCTTCAACGTACTCAAGCGCAACGCCGAGGAAATCGCCCGGCGTGCCGGACGGGGTATCGAGGTGGCGCAGATCGCCCAGCGCCGGCCGAATCCTCACTGCGATACCGGCAACACGCCAATCACCGCCGATGTCCTGGCCGTGGTCGACAATCCCGAGATCGACGTGGTGGTGGAGCTGATCGGCGGCTACACCCTGGCGCGCGAGCTGGTGCTGCGCGCCATCGCCAATGGCAAGCACGTGGTCACCGCCAACAAGGCGCTGATCGCGGTCCACGGCAACGAGATCTTCGCCAAGGCGCGCGAGCAGGGCGTGATAGTCGCCTTCGAGGCCTCGGTGGCCGGTGGCATCCCGGTGATCAAGGCGCTGCGCGAAGGCCTGGCGGCCAACCGCATCAACTGGGTGGCCGGCATCATCAACGGCACCGGCAACTTCATCCTCTCCGAGATGCGCGAGAAGGGTCGCACCTTCCCCGACGTCCTGGCCGAGGCCCAGGCGCTGGGTTATGCCGAAGCCGATCCGACCTTCGATGTGGAAGGCATCGATGCCGCCCACAAGCTGACCATCCTGGCGTCCATCGCCTTCGGCATCCCGCTGCAATTCGACAAGGCCTACACCGAGGGCATCACCCGGCTGACCACCGCCGATGTCGGCTACGCCGAGGCGCTGGGCTATCGCATCAAGCACCTGGGCGTGGCGCGCAGCACCGACCAGGGCATCGAGCTGCGGGTACACCCGACGCTGATCCCGGCCGATCGGCTGATCGCCAACGTCAACGGCGTGATGAACGCGGTGATGGTCAATGGCGACGCCGTCGGCTCGACGCTGTTCTACGGCGCTGGAGCCGGCCAGGAGCCTACCGCCTCGGCGGTGGTGGCCGACCTGGTGGACGTGGTCCGCGCCATGACGTCCGACCCGGAAAACCGCGTGCCGCACCTGGCCTTCCAGCCCGATGCGCTGTCCGACCATCCGGTGTTGCCGATCGAGTCCTGCGAGAGCGCCTACTATCTGCGCATCCAGGCCAAGGATCACCCGGGCGTGCTGGCCCAGGTGGCGAGCATCCTGTCGGCACGCGGCATCAACATAGAGTCCATCATGCAGAAGGAAGCCGAGGAGCATGACGGCCTGGTGCCCATGATCCTCATCACCCATCGCGTGATCGAGCGTCACATGGTCGAGGCCATCGCCGCCCTGGAAGCCCTGGACGACGTCGTCGGCGACGTGGTCCGCATCCGTGTCGAGCACCTGAACTGAGCAGCCTGGCGGCGCCCGGCGCCGCCGTCTTTCCCGAGGTCGAGTCATGCGTTACATCAGTACCCGCGGCCAGGCGCCCGCGCTGAATTTCGAAGAAGTGCTGCTGGCGGGTCTCGCCAGTGATGGTGGTCTCTACGTACCGGAGAACCTGCCGCGGTTTTCCCTGGAGGAGATCGCCTCCTGGGCCGGTCTGCCCTATCACGAGCTGGCCTTCCGGGTGATGAAGCCCTTCGTCGCCGGCTCCATCGCCGATGCCGAATTCAAGGCCATCCTGGAAGAGACCTACGCGGGTTTCGCCCACAGTTCGATCGCGCCGCTGCGCCAGCTGGACGCCAACGAGTGGGTGCTGGAGCTGTTCCATGGCCCGACCCTGGCCTTCAAGGACTTCGCCTTGCAGCTGCTCGGCCGGTTGCTCGACCATGTACTGGCCAAGCGCGGCGAGCGCGTGGTGATCATGGGCGCTACCTCCGGCGACACCGGCTCGGCGGCCATCGAAGGCTGCAAGCGCTGCGAGAACGTGGACATCTTCATCCTGCATCCGCACCAGCGGGTGTCGGAGGTGCAGCGTCGGCAGATGACCACGCTGCTGGGCGACAACATCCACAACATCGCCATCGAAGGCAACTTCGACGACTGCCAGGAGATGGTCAAGGCCAGCTTCGCCGACCAAGGCTTCCTCAAGGGCGCACCGCTGGTGGCGGTCAACTCGATCAACTGGGCGCGGATCATGGCCCAGATCGTCTACTACTTCCATGCGGCCCTGCAGCTGGGCGGCCCGGCGCGTTCCATCGCCTTCTCCGTGCCCACCGGCAACTTCGGCGACATCTTCGCCGGCTACCTGGCGCGCAACATGGGCCTGCCGGTGAGCCAGCTGGTGGTGGCGACCAACCGCAACGACATCCTGCACCGCTTCATGTCGGGCAACCGCTATGACAAGCAGCAACTGGAGGCCTCGCTGTCGCCGTCCATGGACATCATGGTGTCGTCCAACTTCGAGCGACTGCTGTTCGACCTGCACGGTCGCGACGGCCTGGCCCTGGCCGAGCTGATGGCGAATTTCCGTAGCAGCGGCACCCTGTCTGTGGCGGATGATCGCTGGACCGAGGCACGCAAGCTGTTCGACTCCCTGGCCGTGAGCGACGAAGAGACCTGCGCCACCATCGCCGAGGTCTATGCGGCTACTGGCGAAGTGCTGGATCCGCACACCGCCATTGGCGTGCGCGCCGCTCGCGAATGCCGCCGCAGCCTGGCCACCCCCATGGTGGTGCTGGGTACCGCCCACCCGGTGAAATTCCCCGAAGCGGTGGAAAAGGCCGGCATCGGCGCAACGCTGAGCCTGCCGACCCACCTGGCCGACCTGCTGCAACGCGAAGAGCGCTGCACCGTGCTGCCCAACGACCTCGCCGCCGTCCAGGCCTTCGTCGCCCGCCACGGCAAGCGTGGTCAGCCGCTGTAGGGTAGTTTGCCCAACCTACGACCGTAGGTTGGGCAGAGACGGCTCCATCGTCGAAGCCCAACAAAGTCGGACGCGAATCGTCTTTGTTGGGCTTCGCTGCGCTCAGCTCAACCTACGGATCCAAGGTCCCAAGTCCCTCGGCCTTTTCCGGTACAATGCCCGGCTTTCCCTGCCGGTGACCCGCCCATGGCTCTGCAAGCCACGCCCTATAAAGTCGAACTCAACCTCACCGATCTGGATCGTGGGGTCTATGAGAATCTGCGCCTGACCGTGGCGCGGCATCCCTCCGAGACCGAGGAGCGGCTGGTGGTACGGTTGTTGGCCTTTGCGCTCTGGTACAACGAGCAGCTGGCCTTTGGGCGCGGCCTGTCCGATGTCGACGAGCCGGCGCTGTGGGAAAAGAGTCTCGATGGCCGGGTACTGCACTGGATCGAGGTCGGGCAGCCCGATGCCGAGCGCCTGACCTGGTGCAGCCGTCGCACCGAACGTACCAGCCTGCTGGCCTACGGCAACCTGCGTGTCTGGCAGAACAAGGTGGTGGATGCGGTCAAGACGCTGAAGAACCTGCACATCGCCGCCGTGCCCGCCGAGCCCCTGGCCGAGCTGGCCCGCGATCTGCCGCGCAGCATCGCCTGGCAGGTGATGATCAGCGAAGGCACCCTGTTCGTCACCGACGACCGTGGCCAGCACGAACTGCAGCTGGAATGGCTGCTGGGCGAGCGTTGATGCGCCTGGAGCCTCGCCCGCTGCCGGCGGTTTTGCCCGACCTGGGCGACCTGCCACCGCTGCTCACCCGGCTCTATGCCGCGCGCGGCGTGACCCAGCCGGAAGAACTGGACAAGGGCCTGGCGCGGCTGGTGCCCTATCACCAGCTCAAGGGCATCGAGGCGGCGGTGGAGCTGCTGGCCCGCGCCCTGGAAGAGCGCCGCCGCATCCTCATCGTCGGCGATTTCGACGCCGATGGCGCCACCGCCAGCGCCGTGGGCGTGCTGGCCCTGCGCCGGCTGGGCGCCGCCTGGGTCGACTACCTGGTACCCAATCGTTTCGAGTACGGCTATGGCCTGACGCCCGAGATCGTCGCCGTGGCCCTGCAGCGCGAACCCGAGGTGCTGCTCACCGTCGACAACGGCATCTCCAGCCTGGATGGGGTGGCCGTGGCCAAGGCGGCCGGGCTGCAGGTGGTCATCACCGACCACCACCTGCCGGGCGCCGAATTGCCCGCCGCTGACGCCATCGTCAATCCCAACCAGCCGGCCTGCGCCTTTCCCAGCAAGTGCATCGCCGGGGTCGGGGTGATCTTCTATGTGATGCTGGCGCTGCGCAGCCGCCTGCGCGAGAGCGGCTGGTTCGCCCGTCAGGGCCTGGCCGAGCCCAATCTGGCCGAGTTGCTGGATCTGGTGGCCCTGGGTAGCGTCGCCGACGTGGTGCCGCTGGATGCCAACAACCGCATCCTGGTGCACCAGGGGCTGATGCGGATCCGCGCCGGCCGGGCACGGCCAGGGCTCAAGGCACTGCTGGAAGTGGCCGGGCGTCAGCCGGGCAAGGTGGCCTCCAGCGACCTCGGTTTCATCCTCGGGCCGCGCCTCAATGCGGCCGGGCGCCTGGACGACATGTCCATCGGCATCGAGTTGCTACTCTGCGAAGACCCGCAGCTGGCGCAGGAATACGCCCAGCAACTGGACGACTTCAACAAGGACCGCAAGAGCATCGAGCAGGGCATGCAGCGCGAAGCGCTCAAGCAGCTCAAGGAATTGCCGGAAGACAATCTGCCCTTCGGTCTCTGCCTGTTCGATCCGGAATGGCACCAAGGCGTGATCGGCATCCTCGCCTCGCGCCTCAAGGAAAAGTATCACCGCCCCGCGCTCGCCTTTGCCGATGACGGCAGCGGCACCGGCATGCTCAAGGGTTCGGCGCGTTCGGTGGCCGGGTTGCACATCCGCGATGCCCTGGACGCTGTGGCGACCCGCCATCCGGGACTGATCACCAAGTTCGGTGGTCACGCCATGGCCGCCGGCCTCAGCCTGCCCCAGGCGCACTACGAGACCTTTGCCGCCGCCTTCGACGCCGAGGTGCGGCGCCACCTGCAAGCCGACGACCTCAGCGGGCGACTGCAGACCGACGGCTGCCTCGCGCCTGCCGAGTTCCAGCTCAACCTGGCCCAGGCCCTGCGTCAGGCCGGTCCCTGGGGCCAGCAGTTTCCTGAACCGCTGTTCCATGGCACCTTCGAGATCCTCTCCCAGCGACTGCTCAAGGAGCGGCATCTCAAGCTGACCCTGCGCAGCGAGGAGGGTGGCCCGGAGCTGGACGGCATCGCCTTCAACATCGATCGCGACACCTGGCCCGATCCCAACATCCGCTGGGCCGAGCTGGCCTATCGGCTGGACGTGAACGAGTTTCGCGGCAACGAGAGCGTGCAACTGCTGGTGGTGCACCTGGCGCCGCGTTAGGTCTCGTTTGAAAGGTGCCTGCGCTCGGTGATGCTGCGTTAAAAATCAGCTGGTTCGCCAGTCCGATCGGAATGCTCATTTACCACTCGTAAACTCGAGCGCGAGTCCGATCCGCTTCCTCGCTGATTTGATTCGCTGGCGCTCACCCTCCGGGCCAGCCGTTGGCCGTTACTCCCGTTGGTCGTTGCGCCTTGCCTGACCTTGGCTCGGCTACTTTTCAGACGAGCCCTGTCGGATCGGCGATCTATTCTGGTCGGGCGTACTCCAATGCCGTGAATCCCGACTAGACGAGGTCCGCCATGAGTCTCCTGTTCCAGCCCCTGACCCTGCGTCAGCTGACCCTGCCCAATCGCGTGGTGGTCTCCCCGATGTGCCAGTACTCCAGCGAAGACGGCTTCGCCAACGACTGGCATCTGGTCCACCTCGGCAGCCGCGCCACCGGTGGCGCCGGTCTGGTGATCTTCGAAGCCACCGCGGTCACCGCCGACGGGCGCATCACGCCCCAGGACCTGGGCCTGTGGAAGGATGAGCAGATCGAGCCCCTGCGGCGCATCACCCAGTTCATCGAAGGCCAGGGCAGCGTCGCCGGCATCCAGCTGGCCCACGCCGGGCGCAAGGCCAGTACCTGGCAGCCCTGGCTCGGCAAGCACGGCAGCGTGCCCATCGCCGAGGGCGGCTGGGTGCCGGTGGCGCCCTCGGCCATCGCCTTCGATCCGCAGCACACCCGGCCCACGGCCATGGATCGCGATGATATCGCCAGCGTCCGCCGGGCCTTCGTGGAGACCGCCGAGCGCGCCCTGGCGGCCGGCTTCAAGGTTGCCGAGGTCCATGCCGCCCACGGTTATCTGCTGCACCAGTTCCTCTCGCCGCTCTCCAATCGCCGTGAGGACGATTACGGCGGCAATTTCGAGAATCGCATTCGCCTGTTGCTGGAAGTCACCGCCGATGTACGCGCGGTCTGGCCGGAAGAGTTGCCGTTGTTCGTGCGGGTTTCCGCCACTGACTGGGTAGAAGACGGCTGGGATGTCGACGAGACGGTGGAGCTGGCACGCCGGCTGAAGACGCTAGGCGTCGACCTGATCGACGTCTCCTCCGGTGGCACCGCAGCCCAGGCGGACATTCCTACCGGGCCCGGCTACCAGACCCAGTTCGCCGAGCGGGTGCGCAAGGAAGCCGACATCCCCAGTGGCGCGGTAGGCATGATCACCGATGCGGCCCAGGCCGAGCACGTGCTGCGTACCGGGCAGGCCGATCTGGTGCTGCTAGCCCGCGAACTGCTGCGCGATCCCTACTGGCCGCTCAACGCTGCCGAGTCCCTGCGCGAAAAGGTTTCCTGGCCACCCCAGTACGTGCGTGCCGCGCACCGGGATACGCCACTGCGCAAGCCGTTCGGCGCGGAGTAGACCGAAAGGCGGCCACCCATTCGGATGGCTGCCTGCCTCAGGGCTTGACCGGTCGCAGCAGGGCTTCCAGCGCGTCGCTGTCGTAGTAGTCGCCCAGGTACCAGATGCGGCCGTCGCGGATCTTCATGATGCTGGCGCCGCGGATCTTCACCGGCTGCTTGCCGGTGGCGGTAACGCGGTTGCCGGTCAGTTCCCATTCGAAGGCGATGCTGCGCGGACCGATCACCGGCTTGTGCACCATCTTTACCTGCAGATCGGGCACGGCCTTGAGCGTGACCTTGACGATGCGGTCACGGGCCTGGGTGCGGCTGGTCTCGGTGGTGGCAGCACCACTGTCGAAATACTGCACCTTGGGATCGAGCAGCGCGCTGGCGGCCTCGGCGTCGTGATCGTTCCAGGCATCGAGATAGCGATTGGCGATGAGGCGGGCGTCCTCGGCGGCGGCCTGAACCTGGCCGGCGGTAAGGGCGAGCGAAAGCGCGAACAGCACAGCCAGACGCGAACGCATGGGGTGTCTCCGGCAACTGCAAGGGGAAGACGCAAGAGTAGCGCCCAGTGCAACTGTCAGTCAGAAATATTTTGTATCGACCAGGTCGATGCGGGCCTCGGGATTGCAACATCCGGTAAGCAGGTGCCGGGAGCCGGAGGGCAAGGGGAGCGGTCACAACAGCCTGAACCCTGTCTCTTGTGGAGGTTGTCCATGAATACCCGCGGTTTGCTCGATCAGTTGCTCAGGGCCGGCCAGCAGGCCCTGGCCAAGAAGACCGGCCAGTCGACCACGCGGCCGGGTGCCGGTACGCCGTCGGCGGGCAAGGACCCCTTGGGCGGCCTGCTCTCGGGCCTGGGTAGCAGCGGGTTGGCCGCCGGCGCCCTGACGGCCCTGCTGGGCAGCAAGCGCGGCCGTGGCCTGGGCGGCAAGGCCATTGGCTACGGCGGGCTGGCGGCACTTGGCATGGCTGCCTACAAGGCCTATCAGTCCTGGCAAGCCAATCAGGCGCAGGGTACGCAGACCGCCGAGCCTCGCACCGTGGATCGGGTGCCCGAGCACGAAGCCGAGGCCCATGGCCGAGCGGTACTGATCGCCCTGATCGCGGCAGCCAAGGCCGATGGTCATGTCGATGACCAGGAGCGCCAGGCCATCGAGGCCGAGATGGCCAAGGTGGATGACGATCCCGAGTTGCGCAGCTGGTTGCAGCGGGAACTGGAACAACCGCTGGATCCGGCCAAGGTCGCCGCGGCAGCCGAAACACCGGAGATGGCTGCCGAGATGTACCTGGCCAGCCTGATGCTGATCGACGATCAGCAGTACATGGAAAAGGCTTACCTGGACGAACTGGCGCGCCAGCTGCGCCTGGAACCGGGCCTGCGGGCCGAACTGGAGCGTGAGGCCGCGGCGGTCTGACGGCTAGGGGAGCGGGCGTTCATCGCCCAGCAGGACGCTTCGCTCCGCCGCGCAGAGGTGCAACAGGAAATCCCAGACCACGCGCAGGCGCGCTGAGCGGTGCAACTCCCGGTGGGTCGAGATCCAGTACTCGCGGGTGAAGGACCGCTCCGGGAGCACGCCTTCCAAGGGGGTGTTCTGAGCCACCAGGTAGCAGGGCAGCACCGCGATGCCGATGCCGGCACAAGCGGCCTCGCGCTGGGCGATGACGCTGGTGCTGCGAAAGACGATGCGCGGTTCGGGGCAGAGTCCCTGGATGAATTGCAGTTCACGGGTGTACAGCAGGTCGTCGACGTAACCGATGAAGGCCTGTTCGCCGAGGTCGGCTTCGGCATCCAGCGCTGGTGCTCGATCCAGGTAGGCGCGACTGGCATAGAACCTCAGGCGATAGGGTGTCAGTCGCCGGCCGATCAGGCCTTCGGCGGTGGGCCTTTCCAGGGTGATGGCGATGTCCGCTTCGCGGTTGGTGACGCTGACGAAGCGCGGCACCGAGACCAGCTCCACTTCCAGACCCGGATAATCGCGCAGCAGCGCCCCCAGGCGCTGGGCGAGAAAGCCAGTGCCCAGGCCTTCGGTCACCCCGACCCGTACCTGGCCCAGCGGATTGAGCCTCTGGGTCACGGCCTCCTGGGCCAGCAGCGCGGCTTCTTCCATCGCCTGGGCATGCGCCAGCAGGGCCTGGCCGGCGGGGGTGAGCTGATAGCCGCTGGCCTGCTGCACCAGCAACTGGCTGCCCAGGGCGCGTTCCAGCGCCTCCAGGTGACGGGCGACGGTGGCATGGCTGACGCCCAGGCTGCGAGCGGCGGTGAGCAGGCGGCCATGGCGCTGGACCTCCAGAAAAACCCGCAGATCGTTCCAATCGAACATCCTGTTTCCTCGTCGGTGCCTGTCTGACCGGCCGCTTGCTGGGCGCTGTTCAGAAATGCACAGCCGTTGCCCGTTTTCTGCGACTGTTGTTCGCGGATGACGACACTAGGATAGGGACCACAACAACAAAAAAGCGAGGGAACGTCATGCCCGGTCCTGCTGCGGAATATGACTTCATCATCGTCGGTGCCGGTCCGGCCGGCTGCCTGTTGGCCAATCGACTGTCCGCCGATCCGGCCCATCGCGTACTGCTGCTTGAAGCGGGCGGGCGCGACAACCATCCCTGGATCCACATTCCGGTCGGCTACCTGTTCTGCATCGGCAATCCGCGCACCGACTGGTGCTTCAAGACCGAGGTGGAAGCTGGCCTGGGCGGCCGGACGCTCAATTATCCGCGCGGTCGGGTGCTGGGCGGTTGCTCCTCCATCAACGGCATGATCTACATGCGTGGCCAGGCCCGTGACTATGACGGCTGGGCCGCCGCCGGTAATCCGGGGTGGGGCTGGCAGGACGTGCTGCCGCTGTTCAAGCGGATGGAGGATCACTGCGATGGCGCCTCGGCCTTTCATGGCGCAGGGGGCGAGTGGCGGGTGGAGCGCCAGCGCCTGCACTGGACGCTGCTCGACGCCTTTCGCAGTGCGGCCGACCAGACTGGCATCGAGCCGGTAGAGGACTTCAACACCGGCGACAATGAAGGCTGCGGCTATTTCCAGGTCAATCAGCGCAATGGGGTGCGCTGGAATGCGGCCAAGGCCTTTCTCAAGCCGATCCGCCAGCGCGCCAATCTGCAGGTGCTGACGGGTGTCCAGGTGGAGCGGGTACTGCTGGAGGAGGGCAGGGCGCGGGCGGTGCTGGCGCGCCTGCCGGGCCAGGCCGAGCCCCAGCGCCTGGTGGCGCGCCGGGAGATCGTGCTCTGCGCCGGCGCCATCGGCTCGCCGACCCTGTTGCAGCGTTCCGGCATCGGTCCGCGCGGCCTGCTCGAAGGGCTGGGCATCGGTGTCCAGCATCGGCTGGAAGGGGTCGGCGGCAATCTGCAAGATCATCTGCAACTGCGCCTGATCTATCGGGTGCATGGCGTGCCGACCCTCAATGCCCTGGCCGGCAGTCTCTGGGGCAAGCTGGGCATGGGCCTGGAGTATCTCTGGAGCCGCAGTGGTCCCCTGGCCATGGCGCCAAGCCAACTGGGCGCCTTCGCCCGTTCCGATCCGGAGCAGCCTTCGGCCAATCTGCAGTATCACGTGCAGCCGCTGTCGCTGGAGCGCTTCGGCGAGCCGCTGCACGGCTTTCCCGCCTTTACCGCCTCGGTGTGCAACCTGCGACCGGCCAGCCGTGGCCAGGTGGCCATCCGCAGCGCCGACCCCCAGGCCGCGCCGCTGATCCAGCCGCGCTACCTCAGCGCGCCGGAGGATCTCAAGGTGGCCGCCGACGCCATCCGCCTGACCCGGCGCATCGCCGCCGCGCCGGCACTGGCGGCCTATCGACCCGAGGAGTATCTGCCGGGCCCGGCCTACCAGAGCGAAGAGGAGTTGCAGCAGGCCGCCGGCGCCATAGGCACCACCATCTTTCACCCTTCCGGCACCTGCCGCATGGGGCAGGACGCCTACGCCGTGGTCGATGCGCGCCTGCGGGTGCATGGCATTCCTGGGCTGCGGGTGGCCGATGCTTCCATCATGCCGACCCTGGTCTCGGGCAACAGCTGTTCGCCGACGCTGATGATCGCCGAGCAGGCGGCGACCTTCATGCTGGCCGAGGCCCGCGAGCAGGGCGTGACCGAGCTGCCCGCGGCGCTGGCCCGACCCGAGCGGGTCTCGGCTGCCTAGTTTCTATTAGCTGGTTTCACCGACGGCGGGGCCTCCCGCCGTTTCCACCGTAGTAGCTGTCGCCCATAACAACAATCAGCCCGGCGATCCCGGGTCAGGAGAACGTGCGATGTCCGACTATGCCCAACCCCGGGTACAACCCAGCGCGGCCAGCAGTCGCCGCGAAGAACGCAAGGTGATCTTCGCCTCGTCCCTGGGGACCGTCTTCGAGTGGTACGACTTTTTTCTCTATGGTGCCCTGGCAGCGGTGATCAGCAAGCAGTTCTTCGCCGGCGTCAATGACACCACCGCCTTCATCTTCGCCCTGCTGGCCTTCGCCGCCGGTTTCGTGGTGCGGCCCTTCGGCGCCCTGGTGTTCGGGCGCCTGGGCGACATGGTCGGGCGCAAGTACACCTTCCTCGCCACCATCATCCTCATGGGCATCGCCACCTTCGGTGTCGGCCTGCTGCCTACCTATGCCAGCATCGGCGTGGCCGCGCCCATCATCCTGGTGTTGCTGCGCCTCCTGCAGGGCCTGGCCCTGGGTGGCGAATACGGCGGGGCCGCCACCTACATCGCCGAGCACGCGCCGCCCGGCAAGCGCGGCGCCCACACCAGCTGGCTGCAATCGACCGCGACCCTGGGCCTGTTGCTGTCGCTGGTGGTGATCCTGGTCTGCCGCTACCTGACCGGTGACCAGTTCGAGGTCTGGGGCTGGCGCCTGCCGTTCCTGCTGTCGATCTTCCTGCTGGCGATCTCCACCTGGATCCGCCTGTCGATGCACGAGTCGCCAGCCTTTCTGCGCATGAAGGCCGAGGGCAAGCAGAGCAAGGCGCCGATCCGTGATTCCTTCACCAACTGGAGCAACCTCAAGGTGGTGCTGATCGCCCTGTTCAGCATCAATGGCGGCCAGGCGGTGACCTTCTACCTGTCGCAGTTCTATGTGATGTTCTTTCTCACCCAGACCCTCAAACTGGACCCGGTGCTGGCCAACAACCTGCTGATCGTCAGCGTCATCCTCGGCGCGCCTTTCTTCGTCATCGCCGGCTGGCTGTCGGACAAGGTCGGGCGCAAGCCGATCCTCATGCTCGGCCTGCTGCTGGCCACGGTGCTCTACTTCCCGCTGTTCAAGGCCCTGACCCACTACGCCAACCCGCAGATCTACCAGGCCAGCCAGCAGGCCCCCATCGTGGTCACCGCCGATCCGGCCACCTGCACCTTCCAGTTCGACCCGGTGGGCAAGGCGCGCTTCGACAGTCCCTGCGACCGGGTCAAGACACTGCTGGCCAAGAGTGGCCTGCCCTACAGCAGCGTGGCCGCGGCACCAGGGGACGCGGTGCAGGTCAACGTCGGTGACAAGGTCATCGTCGGCTACGACGAGCCGGCCCTGCGCGCCGCAGTACAGGCCGCCGGGTATCCGGCCAAGGCCGACTCGGCGCAGGTCAACAAGCCCATGGTGGTGGCGGTGATCTTCGCCCTCATCCTCATCGCCACCCTCTGCTATGGACCGCTGGCGGCGTTGATGGTGGAGCTGTTTCCCACCCGCATCCGCTACACCTCGATGTCGCTGCCGTACCACATCGGCAACGGCTGGTTCGGCGGCTTCCTGCCGACGGTGTCCTTTGCCCTGGTGGTCTATACCGGCGACATCTTCTACGGCCTCTGGTACCCGGTGCTGATCACCGGCGTCAGCCTGATAGTGGGCCTGCTGTGCCTGCCGGAAACCCGCCACCGCGACCTCGACGCCGATTGAGACGCAGCGGGCGGCGTACCCCGCCGCCCGCTGAGTTTCGCCGCCGATTGGGGTATACTCGCGAGCTTTTCCACAGCTTTTCTCGCGAGTGTTTCCCCCATGGAAATCAACCCGATCGTCACCAGCATCAAGGACCTCACCAGCCGCACCCAGACCATTCGGGGGTATCTTTGACTACGATCTGAAGCAGGATCGTCTGGTCGAAGTGGAGCGTGAGCTCGAAGACCCCAACGTCTGGAACAAGCCCGAGTACGCCCAGAATCTCGGCCGCGAGCGCGCCCAGCTGGCGCAGGTGGTCGGCACCCTGGACGAGCTGACCGGCGGCCTGGCCGATGCCAGCGACCTGCTGGAAATGGCGGCCGAAGAGGAAGACCAGAGCGCGGTCGATGACGTGGCGGCCGAGGTGGAGCGCCTGCGTGGCATCCTCGAGAAGCTGGAATTCCGCCGCATGTTCAGCGGCGAGATGGACCCCAACAACTGCTACCTGGACATCCAGGCCGGCTCCGGCGGCACCGAGGCCCAGGACTGGGCCAACATGCTCCTGCGCATGTACTTGCGCTGGGCCGACCAGCATGGCTTCAGCGCCGAGATCGTCGAGCTGTCCGAAGGTGAAGTCGCCGGCATCAAGGGCGCTACCGTGCACATCAAGGGCGAGTACGCCTTCGGTTGGCTGCGCACCGAGATCGGCGTGCACCGCCTGGTGCGCAAGAGTCCCTTCGACTCGGGCAACCGTCGCCACACCTCCTTTACCGCGGTGTTCGTCTCTCCCGAGATCGACGACAACATCGACATCGAGATCAACCCGTCCGATCTGCGCGTCGACACCTACCGCTCCTCGGGCGCGGGTGGCCAGCACGTGAACACCACCGACTCCGCGGTGCGGATCACCCACGTGCCCACCAATACCGTGGTGGCGTGCCAGAACGAGCGCTCCCAGCATGCCAACAGGGACACCGCCATGAAGATGCTGCGGGCCAAGTTGTACGAGCTGGAAATGCAGAAGCGCAATGCCGCGTCCCAGGCCCTGGAAGACTCCAAGTCCGATATCGGCTGGGGCCACCAGATCCGTTCCTATGTGCTCGACGCCTCGCGGATCAAGGATCTGCGCACCGGCGTGGAACGCAGCGATTGCGACAAGGTGCTCGACGGCGATCTGGACGAATACCTCGAAGCCAGCCTCAAGCAGGGCGTTTAATCCATCATTTCCTGTAGGAGCGGCCATGGCCGCTCCTATGGCAAGCACTCCCCAGGTAAACAGCAGACATGAGCGAACAACCCCTAGACCCCCAAGCCCAGGAACAGGAAGACAACAAGCTGATCGCCCAGCGCAAGGAAAAGCTTTCCACGCTGCGCGACCAGCAGGCCATTCCCTTCCCCAACGACTTCCGTCGCGACAGCCTGGCCGGTGACCTGCAGCAGCAGTACGCCGACAAGACCAAGGAAGAGCTGGAAGCCGCAGGCATCAAGGTCAAGGTAGCCGGCCGCATCATGCTCAACCGCGGTGCCTTCATGGTGCTGCAGGACACCAGCGGGCGCATCCAGGTCTATGTCGACCGCAAGACCTTGCCGGCCGAGACCCTGGAAGCGGTCAAGACCTGGGACCTGGGCGACATCATCGCCACCGAAGGTACCCTGGCCCGCTCCGGCAAGGGCGATCTCTACGTCAACATGAGCGACGTGCGCCTGCTGACCAAGTCGCTGCGCCCGCTGCCCGACAAGCACCACGGCCTGACCGACACCGAGCTGCGCTATCGCCAGCGCTATGTCGACCTGATCGTCAACGAGGAGGTCCGCCAGACCTTCCGCGTGCGCTCCCAGGTCATCGCCCACATCCGCCGCTTCCTCATGGAGCGGGGTTTCCTCGAAGTGGAAACGCCCATGCTGCAGACCATTCCCGGCGGCGCGGCGGCCAAGCCCTTCGAGACCCACCACAACGCCCTGGACATGGCCATGTTCCTGCGTATCGCGCCGGAGCTGTACCTCAAGCGGCTGGTGGTCGGTGGCTTCGAGAAGGTCTTCGAGATCAACCGCAACTTCCGTAACGAAGGCGTCTCGACCCGGCACAATCCCGAGTTCACCATGCTCGAGTTCTACCAGGCCTATGCGGATTACCGCGACAACATGGACCTCACCGAGGAACTGTTCCGCGAACTGGCCATGGCCGTGCTCGGCACCACCGACGTGCCCTATGGCGACAAGGTGTTCCACTTCGGCGAGCCCTTCGTGCGCCTGTCGGTGTACGACTCCATCCTCAAGTACAACCCGGACATCACCGCGGAAGACCTGCAGGACGTCGAGAAGGCCCGCGCCATCGCCAAGAAGGCCGGCGCCAAGGTCCTCGGCCACGAAGGCCTGGGCAAGCTGCAGGTGATGATTTTCGAGGAGCTGGTGGAGAGCAAGCTGGAGCAGCCGCACTTCATCACCGAGTACCCCTTCGAGGTCTCGCCGCTGGCGCGCCGCAACGACGATAATCCCAGCGTCACCGATCGCTTCGAGCTGTTCATCGGCGGCCGCGAGATCGCCAACGCCTACTCCGAGCTCAACGACGCCGAAGACCAGGCCGAGCGCTTCATGCTGCAGGTCCAGGAAAAGGACGCCGGTGACGACGAGGCCATGCACTATGACGCCGACTTCATCAACGCCCTGGAATACGGCATGCCGCCCACCGCTGGCGAGGGCATCGGCATCGACCGCCTGGTGATGCTGCTGACCAACTCGCCGTCGATCCGCGACGTCATCCTCTTCCCGCACATGCGTCCGCAATAAGCGCCGCGCCTCCTTTCCGGGGGCGCCGCTGGCACCTGCTGACTCGGGGCTCTGTCATCAAAGGTTCATCCGGACCTGCTAACAGAGCCCTGATGTCGCGTTCCTCCGCAGGTAGTCATGACCAATACGTTGATCCCCCTGCATCCGGCCGCCGAACGGCTGGGGCTGCTCTACGCCTACCATTTCACCTCCGGTCAGCCGGGGCGGGCGCTGACCATGGCGCCGGAAGATCCCTGGGACGCGGAAGAGGGTGGCTTTCGCTGGCTGCACTTCAACCTGGCCCACGCCGCCGCCGAGCGCTGGATGCGCGAGCACCTGGGGCTGCCGGAGGAGTTCTTCGAATCCCTGCACGCCGGTTCCCACTCGACCCGCCTGGAGCCGGCCGACGACACCCTGCTGGGGGTAGTGAACGATGTAACCCTGGCCTACGGTCAGGTCTCGGTGGACGTCGCCACCCTCTGGGCCTGCGCCCGCCCGGGACTGCTGGTGACCGCCCGGGCCCAGCCACTGCGCTCGGTGGATCGCCTGCGCCATGCGGTGCGTCGTGGTGAGGGCTTCGGCTCGACCCTGGAACTGCTGGTTCATCTGCTGCGCGACCAGGCCGATGTGCTGACCGGCATCATCCGCGATACCACGGTCAAGGTGGACGCCATCGAGGATCGGCTGCTGTCCCAGCGGCTGTCCGCCAGTCGCGCCGAACTCGGCAGCCTGAGACGCGCCCTGGTACGCCTGCAGCGCCTGCTGGCGCTGGAACCAGGCTCGCTGCTGCGGTTGCTCAACCGGCCGCCCGCCTGGTTGCGCCGCGACGACATCCAGACCCTGCGCGAGGCCACCGAGGAATTCGACCGGGTGCTGGACGACCTCGCCGCCCTGGTGGAGCGTCTCAAGCTGTTGCAGGAGGAGATCGCCGCCGCCTCCGCCGAGCAGACCAACCGCACCCTGTTCACCCTGACCCTGGTCACGGTGCTGGCCCTGCCGATCAACATCATCGCCGGCTTCTTCGGCATGAATGTCGGCGGTATCCCGCTCTCCGATTCGCCCCACGGCTTCTGGATCCTGGTGGCGCTGGTGGCGACCTTCACGGTGCTGGCCGGCAGCCTGGCCTTTCGCAAGCGCGGCGACTGACCGGCGTCATGCAACCGTTGCAGGCGCCGCGCGGTCTGTAGGGGAACCCCCACTGGAGACCGCGATGGACTTCAAGGACTACTACGAGGTGCTCGGCGTCGCCCCCGACGTCGACGACAAGACCCTCAAGACCACCTATCGCAAGCTGGCGCGCAAGTACCACCCGGACGTGAGCAAGGAGGCCGATGCCGAGGCTCGCTTCAAGGAGGTGGCCGAGGCCTATGACGTCCTGCGCGATCCACACAAGCGCGCCGAATACGATCAGGTTCGCCGCTATCAGCAGCAAGGCGAGCGCTTCCAGGTGCCGCCAGACTGGCAGCCGGGGTCGGGCGCCGACTACAGCGATCCCCACGCCGGCTTTGGCCAGGACTATTCCGATTTCTTCGAGTCGCTGTTCGGCGCTGCCGGACGCTCGCAGCAAGGTGGCTTCGCTCGCCGTGGCCGCGACATCGAGCTTGAACTGCCACTGTTTCTCGAAGAGAGCCAGGCCGGCAGTACCAAGCCGCTGAGCTTTTCGTTGCCGCAGCGCGACGAGCTGGGCCGGCGCGTCGGCGAGACCACCAAGACCCTCAACGTCAAGATTCCCGCCGGCAGCACCGACGGCGAGCGTATCCGCCTGAAAGGGCAGGGCGAGCCGGGCATGGGGGGCGCGGAGGCAGGCGATCTGTACCTGGTCATCCGGCTGGTGCCTCATCCGCTGTTCGACGTCGACGGTCAGGACTTGGTGGTCAGCGTACCCCTTGCCCCCTGGGAAGCCGCCTTGGGCGCCAAGGTGCAGGTGCCTACCCTGGATGGCCAGATCATGCTGAGCATTCCGCCTGGCAGCCAGAGCGGCGCCCGCCTGCGGGTACGAGGCAAGGGCCTGGCTGGAAAGGCAGGGCAGGGCGATCTCCATGCCCTGCTCAAGGTCGTGATGCCACCGAAGGGCGATGAAGAAACCCAGGCGCTGTGGCGCCAACTGGCCGAGCGGGCGGCCTTCGATCCCCGCCAAGACTGGAGGAAAGTCTGATGAGCAGTCTGATCGTCCTGCAGGAATTCTGCGTGCTCTGCGAGGTGAGCGAGCCCGTGGTGGTGGAGATCGTCGAGCACGGCATCCTGGCGCCCCAGCGCGGCAAGCGCCCGGCCGAGTGGCATTTCGACACCGGCGCCCTGCACCGCGCCCGCCGCGCTGTACGCCTGCGTCACGAGCTGGACCTGGACTGGTCCGCGACCGCCCTGGCCCTGCACCTTTTGGATGAGGTAGAAGAGCTGCGCCGCGAGAACCAGCGCCTGCGTAGACGGCTGGAGCGCTTCGCCGGAGAACTGCGAGACGTCTGACCGGCCTGCGCAGGTTGGGTTGAGACGATTCCATCGGCGAAGCCCAACAGTGGAGGCGTGTCTGGTTGTTGGGCTTCGCTGCGCTCAACTCAACCTACGGAACTCCCGTCTGCACCGAAGCGCCCCCTCTCCCTCTGGGAGAGGGTTGGGGTAAGGGAGCCGGATAGCGGTTTCCAGCGTAAGGTTTCTATCTAATCACGGCCATGCCGGGACGCCGTAGAGACCGCTCCTACAGGAGCATCGGCCTATGTAGGAGCGGCCCATGGCCGCGATGTCCTTCGCACTAACACCTAATGAAACTATCCCGCCGCAATCAACCCGCGTCGCTGCATCGCCTGTTCCTGACTGAGCCGCTCGATCCGCACCGGCAGAGACTTCGACGCCGGGGTATGGCTGCGGGTGTCGTGGTTGGCCAGGGGTGCCAGGCCGTTGGTTTCGGGGTAGTAGGCCGCGCAGCAACCGGCCGGTACGTCGTAGGCGATGACCTTGAAGGGGCCGGCGCGGCGTGAGATGCCGTCCAGGGCGGCGCCGATGAAGTCGATGAAATCACCCTCCTGCACCTCATGGCGGCGCATGTCCTCTGGGCTGAGCATGGCCACCATGCGTTCGTCGATGTCGCGGTAGCGGTCGCGATTGGAGTAGATGGTGGTGTTGAACTGGTCGTGACTGCGGATCGTCATCAGCTGCAGGTGTTCGGCATCCGGCGGGCTGTCGTCCTCGTCCAGCACGTCGCCGGGAAAGAGGAAGTTGGCCTTGCCGTTGGGTGTATCCCACTGTCGCTCACGGGCAGCATTGGGCAGGCGGAAACCTCCGGGCTGTTCGATGCGGGCGTTGTAGTCGGCGAATTGTTCGGGCAGCACCGCTTCGATCTTGTCGCGGATGAGCGCGTAGTCGCCGACCAGGGCGTCCCAATCGATATGGGGATGGCGTTCGCCCAGGGTCGCCTTGGCGATGCCGGCGACGATGGCGATCTCCGACAGCAACTCCGGCGAGGCCGGCTCCAGGCTGCCGGTGGAGCCATGCACCATGGACATGGAGTCCTCCACGGTAATGGTCTGCACGCCGCTGGCCTGCACATCGCGTTCGGTGCGGCCCAGGCAGGGCAACAGGAAGGTGCTGCGGCCGTGTAGGGTATGGCTCCAGTTGAGCTTGGTGGCGATCTGTACCGTCAGGCGCAGGTTGGTGACATGGGGTGCTACCCGCTCGATGTCAGGAATGGCGCGGAAGAAGTTGCCGCCCAGGCCGATGAAGGCCTGGGGCTCGTCGCGCAGCAGGGCCTCGCAGCATTCCACCACGTCATGACCGCCCTCGCGCGGCGCGCGGAAGGCGAAGGCCTGGTCGAGGCGGGCCAGGAAGGGCTCCTTGGGTTTCTGGTAGATGCCCACGGTGCGGTCGCCCTGGACGTTGGAATGACCTCGGATCGGGCAGGGCCCCGCGCCAGGCTTACCGACGTTGCCACGCAGCAGCAACAGATTGATGATCTGCTGCAGGACATCGCCACCGCGGCGGTGTTGGGTCACGCCCATGCCCCAGCAGGCGATCACCCGGTCGGCCTTCATGTAGACCTTGGCCGCTTCCCTCATGGCCGCCTGGGTCAGGCCGGAATAGCGTTCCAGGCGCTCCCAGCTCAGCCCTCGGCAGTGTTCGGCGAAGGCTTCCAGGCCGACGCAATGCTGTTCGATGAACGCCACGTCGAGGATGCGGGGGGCACCACTGCGGCGCGCCTCGTCGTCAGCCTCGATGACGACCTTGCACAGCCCCTGCATGGCCGCCATATCGCCGCCGATACGCACCTGGTGGTACTGGGAGCTGATGGCCACGCCCCCACCCGGCAAGGCCATGTCGCGCACGGCCTGTGGCGAGGCGAAGCGCACCAGGGCCTTTTCCCGCAGCGGATTGAAGGTGAGGATGGGCACGCCGCGGTGCACGGCGTCGTGCAGCTCGCTCATCATTCGCGGGCTGTTGGTGCCGGGATTCTGGCCGATGATGAAGATGGCGTCGGCCTGGGCGAAATCCTCCAGGTCCAGGGTGCCCTTGCCGACGCCGATGCTCTCCGGCATGGCGGTGGTGGTGGTCTCGTGGCACATGTTGGAACAGTCGGGAAAGTTGTTCATCCCGTAGAGCCGGCCGAACAGCTGGTAGAGAAAGGCGGCCTCGTTGGAGGAACGGCCCGAGGTGTAAAGCTCCAGCTTCCAGGGATCGTCCAGGGCGCGCAGTTCGGCACCGATCTGGGCGAAGGCGTCCGCCCAGCTCACCGGGCGGTAGGTGTCGCTGGCGGCGTCGTAGCGCATGGGGTGGGTAAGGCGGCCCTGGTCTTCCAGGTCATGGTCGGTCCAGGTACGCAGTTCGGTCAGGGTATGGGCCGCGAAGAATTCCGGGGTGGTGCGTTTGCGGGTGGCCTCCCAGGCCACTGCCTTGGCGCCGTTCTCGCAATATTCGAAGGTATGCGGGGTCTTCGGATCAGGCCAGGCGCAGCTCGGGCAGTCGAAGCCACCCGGCTTGTTCATGGTCAGCAATGCCTTGTTGCCGCGCATCAACACCTTCTGGCGGCTCAGGTGCTGGGTCACGGCATTGAGCGCACCCCAGCCCCCGGCGCTGCCGTGCTCCTGGGTGCCGTGCAGGGGTTGAGCGGGGGAGTGGGCGGATTGCTTGGTCATGTTCACCTCTGGAACTGAGCCGGACAGGAAGCCGGCGGGTACCTAGAGGGGAACCCTGGAAGCGGACTGGCGTTCCACCGTCTGGCTGCCGGGCCGACGAGTGCGAGCCGACAGCGAAGCGCCGTTCAGTGACCTGAAGAGGCGCGCCAAGGCGGCCGGTGACTGCTAGGCTGGACGCTTCCGCAGCTACCGAGAAAGCCCATAATGGCCAGCCATATCCTCGACCATCGCATCCTCGGCGAATCCCTGCAGGCCGTGGAGATCGGTCTCGATCCCGGCGAGACGGTTATCGCCGAGGCCGGTGCCATGACCTACATGGAGGCCGACATCGATTTCACCGCGCGTATGGGCGATGGCTCTGCCGGGCTGCTCGGCAAGCTCTGGGGCGCCGGCAAGCGGATGCTTGGCGGGGAGTCGCTGTTCATGACCCATTTCACCAATGAGGGCCGGGAGAAGCGCCACGTCGCCTTTGCCGCGCCCTATCCGGGCCAGGTGGTCCCGCTGGATCTGGCGGCCCTGGGCGGCACCCTGTTCTGCCAGCGCGATTCCTTTCTCTGTGCCGCCAGGGGTACTCGCATCGGCGTGGCCTTCACCCGCCGCCTGGGCGCCGGCTTCTTCGGTGGCGAGGGCTTCATCCTGCAGCGGCTGGAAGGCGATGGCATGGCCTTCGTGCATGCCGGGGGCACGGTGATCCGCAAGGAGCTAAGGGGCGAAACGCTGCGCCTGGATACCGGCTGCCTGGTGGGTTTCACCAGTGGCATCGACTACAACATCAAGCTGGCCGGGGGGCTGCGCAGCATGCTGTTCGGCGGCGAGGGTCTGGTGCTGGCGACCCTGAGCGGCCATGGCACGGTCTGGATCCAGACGCTGCCCTTTTCGCGGCTAGCCGGCCGGGTCCAGGCCGCGGCCGGCGGCGTCACCGGTGAACGCCGCGCGGGGGGCGACTGATTCCTCTCGTGTCCTAGGCCCGCTGCAGGGCGCTCTGCGGTGCCATGCGCTCCAGCCAGTCGCGCCAGCGCACCCGGCTGTCATGGACCAGCCAGCCGTCCTGGCGGGCGAAGCTTTCCGACAGCCAGAGGCCGCGGGTCGACACTGGGAGGCGCTGGCCGGCGGACAGGGTATAGAGCTCACCGGTGGGCTTGCCGTCGTCCAGGGCGACCAGATAGAGATCCGGGCGCTGGCGGGCGAGACGTGCGAGCAACTGGCCGTTCTCGATCTTCTCGTCGACGTGGAACAGGCTTGGCGCCTTGCACTCCTTGGGCAGCTCCAGCAACAGGTCATAGACCAGCTGGAGCGAGGCGGTGGGGGTATGCACATAGGCGCGCGGACGCTCCAGCAGCGCCAGGCTGCCGCAGCGCACTGGCCGTGCCGCCCCCGAGCGCGGGGTCAGGCGGAAGGCCACGTCCTCGCGATAGGGCAGGGCGGGGGCATAGGGCGTCGGCAGCCAGGTGTCGGCGAAGCGTCCGGCCAGCCAGCCGCGCGGCGTCTCGATCAGGCATTCCTCGGCCACCTCCTGCACGGCGGTGAGCAGCGGCAGGGCCAGTTCGTGGGTCGGGATATAACCGGAGATCAGCTTGAGCACCACGTCGCCGCGATCGGGCCGGCGCTGGCGCACCAGCAGCCAGTGGTCCTGGCCCTGCCAGTTGAGGGTGAGGCGGACCGAGACGCCCAGGTTGGCGAGCTTGGCACTGAACTGCTGGGCGTCGGCGATCTCGATCGGTTGGCGCCGCTCCAGCATCTCGCTGAAATTCAGCGGCTGGCCGAGGGCCTGGTAGCTGAGGCCGTCGTGATTGGCCTCCACCGCGAGCGATAGGGTCTTGAACGCCTTGGGGTTGTGGCGGGCGATGAGCTGGGGCATGGCCGACTCCTGTTGTTGTGTGCCGCGGACGCGCGACCCGGGGCGACCGGATGGGGCGTCCAGCGAACGGAAGCAAGGGTTCAGCGAAGGGCTCTGGATCAGGGCCGAGCGGTGATCACTTCGGCCAGGGTACGGACATTATGTGACAGGTGCAGGGGATCGATAGTGCCGACTATCGCACTGGTCACCCCTGGCTCACCAAAGACCCGGGCGAAGCTTGCCCGCACTGGATCCTGGCCGGCGCCCAGCACCGCATGGCCGCTGGCCAGGGCCTTCTTGATCAGGATGCCCTTGCCCAAAGTGGCAGCGGCCTGGATCACCGGGATCTCGGCGTCTTCGTTGAGATTGAAGGTGACCATGGCGCAATCGCCGGTCTCCAACGCCTTGAGGCCGCCGGCGACGGTCTTGCCGGAAAAGCCGAAGGCGCGGATCAGGCCTTCGCGCTTGAGCTCGGCCAGGGTCTCGTAGCAGCCACTGTCTTGGAGAATGCTCAGATCGTTGCCGTCGGAGTGCACCAGTACCAGGTCCAGCCAATCGGTTTCCAGGCGCTTCAGGCTGCGTTCCACCGAGCGACGGGTGTGCGCCGGACTGAAGTCGAAGCTGGACAGCCCGCCTTCGAACTCCTCGCCGACCTTGCTGGCGATCACCCAGTGCTGGCGCTGGCCGCGCAGCAGCGGGCCCAGGCGTTCTTCGCTGCGACCATAGGCGGGAGCGGTGTCCAGCAGATTGATGCCCAGCTCGCGGGCCAGGCTCAGCAGGTCGGCGGCGGTGCGGTCGTCGGGGATGGTGAAGCCATTGGGGTACTTCACGCCCTGGTCGCGGCCGAACTTGACCGTACCCAGACCTAGAGGGGAAATCTGGAGACCGGTGCTACCCAGGGCGCGGTGCAGGCCGTGCAGATCGCGCAGGCTCATGGCAGCAATTCCTCCCAGAAGGGCGCGGCCACTGGCGGCTGCGGGTGGGCGGGCAGGGTGGGATGCTGTCCCGGCCGGATACCGTCACGGTCGAGATGGGCCAGGACCCGGTCGGCCAGGTCCGGCGACAGCGCCAGCTTGGTCGGCCAGCCCACCAGCAGGCGGCCTTCCTCGGCGAGGAAGGCGTTGTCGGGCCGCACCAGCCCGGATTGCGCCGGCTCGGCACGGTCCACCCGGAGGGTCGCCCACTGGGCGCCCGCGAAATCGATCCAGGGCAGCAGGCGTTGCAGTTCTTCCCGCGCCGTGGCGATCTGCGCCGCTGGCTCACGGGCCACGCCCTCGGCCTCGGCCAGGTCGCCGCCCAGGTACCACAGCCACTGGCCGTCGGCGGTGGGGTGGCTGGTGATGGTCAGGCGCGGCTTGGGACCGCCGCCCAGGCAGTGGGCATAGAGGGGTTTGAGCATGGCCCCCTTGACCACCACCATGTGCAGCGGTCGGCGCTGCATGGCCGGCTGTTCGAGGTGGAGCGCCTGGAGCAGGTCGGCCATGCCGGCGCCGGCGGTGAGCACGATACGGCGGGCGCGGATGGCCTGGCCGTCTACTACCAGACCGGTCAGTTCGCCCTCTTCGCGCAGGGGCTGGAGGTCATGCCCGGCCAGCAGGCTGTCGCCGGCCAGTTCGGCCAGGCGCGCGACCAGGCTGGGCACATCCAGCACCAGCTCGGCCAGGCGATAGACCTTGCCCTTGAAGGCGCGGTCGCGCAGGGCCGGGGGCAGTTCGTCGCCCTTGACCGCATCCACCCGGCCGCGCACCGCCTTGCTGGCGAAGAAGCTGGTGAGGTTGCCGGCCAGGCTGCCAGGCGACCAGAGGTAGTGGGCTTCGGAGAGCAGGCGCACGCTGGAAAGATCCAGCTCGCCGCTGCCGGCCAAGCTCTCGCGCCAGCGTCGCGGCATGTCGGCGATGGCCTCGGAGGCACCGGTGAGCATGCCGGTCAGGGCATATTTGGTGCCGCCGTGGATGATGCCCTGGGACTTGCCGCTCTGGCCGCCGCCCAGGGCGCCGGTCTCCACCAGCACGGTGGCGTAGCCGGCGCGCCGCAGACGGGCGTTGAGCCAGAGGCCGGCGACGCCGCCGCCGACGATGAGGATATCGGTGGACCAGGGTTGGGACATGAACGGCCTGCTGGGTAATCGGCAAAAGAGTGATTTTACACGCTCCTCGCCGCCGCTGGTCTCAATGCCCGGTGCTGCCGGAAAACAGCTGGATCACTACCACCCCGGCGACGATCAGCCCCATGCCCAGCATGGCCGGCAGGTCCAGCTTCTGATCGTAGAGCACCGCCGCGGCGATGCTGACCAGCACGATGCCCAGGCCGGCCCAGATGGCGTAGGCGATGCCCACGGGAATGCTGCGTACCACCAGGGTCAGCATCCAGAAGGCCAGGCCGTAGCCAGTGATGACCAGAAACAGTGGCAGTGGCTTGCTGAAGCCACTGATGGCCTTCATTGAGGTGGTGGCGACGACTTCGGCGGCGATGGCGATGGCCAGGTAGATGTATCCGCTCATGATGATTCCTCCTGTCGAATGCGCCCATTCTTCGCTTAATCTGCGATAGGTAAAAGTTGATACCTATCCGTCGAGGAGATGGGTCGTGCAATGGAATCTGGAGCAATTGGAGATCTTCGTCGGCGTCGCCGAGGGCGCGAGCTTCTCCGCCATGGCGCGCCGTCTGGGACGCGCGCAGTCGGCGGTGAGCACCGCCATCGCTCTGCTGGAGAGCGATCTGGGCGTCGCGCTGTTCGAGCGCAGCAATGGCCGCACACCGGTCATCACCGCGGCCGGTCTGGCCTTGCTGGAGGAGGCGAGGGAGGTCTTGCGTCAATGCCAGCGGCTGGACAGCCGTGCCCAGGCCCTCTGCGCCGGTCAGGAGCCCTTGTTGCGCCTGGCGCTGGACGAAGCCATGCCCTACCAGCCGGTGCTCGATGCGCTGGACGCCCTGGCCGCGGCCTTCCCGCATCTGGAAGTCCAGCTCACCAGCGGCGCCCAGGGCGATGTGGCGCGCAAGCTGCTGACCGACCAGGCCGACCTCGGCCTGCTGTTTCGCCATGAGCACATGCCCCAGGCCCTGGAGCGCCAGGCCCTGGGTGATGTCGCCCAGGTCACCGCCTGCGGCGCCCAGCATTCCCTGGCCAGCCAGCGTGGGGTAGGGCGACGCGAACTGGCCCGCCATCGTCAGCTGCTCATCGCGCCGCTGGAGAATCCCTATCCCGGTGGCGAGCAGATCGCGCCCCAGGTCTGGCGCGCCGACAGCTTCTATCTGCTCGCCGAACTGCTGATGCGCGGCCTGGGCTGGGGCTGGCTGCCGCGGCACGTGGCGCGCTATCCCTCCTACCAGGGGTTGCTGGCCGAGCTGGATTGCGACTGGGTGCCGCCGGCGCTGGTGGTGGAGCTGGCCTGGCGCCGCAATGCCGCGCCGGGGCCGGCGGCGCGCTGGCTGGCCCAGCGGCTGGCGGAGGAGTTGCGGGCGATTGGTTGAAATCGATGTGTTGGGCTTCGCTTTCGCTCAACCTAACCTACGCGGAGCGCCCGTAGGTTGGCGCTGAGCGAAAGCGAAGCCCAACATGACGAAGCCTCAGCGCTCGCCCATGGCCTCTTCCCATGAAAGCCATATTCTGGCCGAATCCGTGGGGCAGCTTGACCAGCGCCAAGGGGCGAGCGCTGCGATACTCGGGTCATTCCTCCTTGATCCGGGATGATCGCCATGACCACAACCCCCGCCCTCGGCCAACACTACGTCTTCATCGTCCTGGCGCTGATCTTTCTCGCCCTGCTGGTTTCGGCCGGGGTGAGGTCCACGCCTGGCGTACTGCTGCTGCCGTTGCAGGAGACCTTTGGCTGGAGTCGCGAGACGGTCTCGCTTTCCGCCGCCATCGGCATCTTTCTCTATGGCCTGATCGGGCCCTTCGCCGCCGCCCTGATGCAGACCCTGGGCATCCGTCGCACCCTGCTCGGCGGCCTGACCCTGATCAGCCTGGCCACCGCCCTGAGCACCCTGATGCGCGAGCCCTGGCACCTGGTCGCCACCTGGGGCGTGCTCAGCGGCCTGGGTACCGGTTGCGTGGCCATGGTGCTGGGGGCCGCCATCGTCAATCGCTGGTTCGTCGCCCGCCGGGGCCTGATGATGGGCCTGCTGGCCGCCAGCACCGCCACCGGCAACCTAGTGTTCCTGCCGCTGCTGGCCCATCTCGCCAGTCAGGAAGGCTGGCAGACCGTGGTGCTGACCGTGGCGGTGGCCAGCGCCGCCCTGATCCCGCTGGTGGCCTGGCTGCTGCCGGAGCGTCCGGCGGACGTCGGCCTGCGGCCCCATGGCGCCCCAACGGACTACCAGGCGCCAGCGGCCTCCGCACCGGGCAACCTGTTTCGCGTGACCCTTGGCACCCTGGTCATGGCCAGCCGCCGGCGCGATTTCTGGCTGCTGTTCCTGACCTTCTTCGTCTGCGGCTTCACCACCAATGGCCTGATCGGCACCCACTTCATCGCCATGGGCCACGACCACGGCCTGTCCCAGGTGCAGGCCGCCGGCATCCTCGCGCTGATGGGCATCTTCGACCTGGTGGGCACCACCGCCTCCGGCTGGCTGACCGACCGCTACGATCCGCGTCGCCTGCTGTTCGTCTACTACAGCCTGCGCGGGCTCTCGCTGATCTACCTGCCGTTCTCCGGCTTCGCTCCCGAGCAACTGCTGCTGTTCGGCATCTTCTACGGCCTGGACTGGATCGCCACCGTGCCGCCCACGGTCAAGCTGACCAACCAGAGCTTTGGCGAAAAGAGCGCGCCGGTGGTATTCGGCTGGGTGTTCTGCGGCCACATGCTCGGCGCCGCCTGCGCGGCCTTTCTCGCCGGGGCCTTGCGCGAGCACTTCGGTTCCTACCAGGAGGCCCTGGTATTGGCTGGGTTGACCGGTATCGTCGCGGCGGTGATGGCGCTGGGGATCGGGCGACCGAGCGCCGCGGGAGCCGGGCGCTCGGCCGTGCCCGAGGCCGGCTAGGCGGTCTTGAGGTCGAGCGGCACGGCGGTCGGCGCCCGGTGCAGCATCGACGCCGGGATCGCCAGGATCAGCAGGCCGCTGACGAACAGGCAGGCGCCGAGCACATAGGTGCCGTTGTTGATGTCGCCGGTGAGGGTTTCCATGGTCGCGGTGATCATGGACCCGGTGAAGCCGGAGAGGTTGCCGATGGCGTTGATCATGCCGATGCCCGCCGCCGCGGCGACGCCGGAGAGCAGGGTGCCGGGCAGCGACCAGAAGATCGGCATCAGCGCCAGCAGCCCCGAGGCGGCCACGGTGAGGAAGAAGATCGACAGCACGATGTTGTGGATGAACCAGGCGCTCAGCACCAGCCCCAGGGCGCCGACGAAGGCCGGTACCGCCGCATGCATGCGCTGCTCACCGGTGCGCGCCGAATGACGGGCGTTGAGCAGCATGACCACCAGGGCGACGCTGTAGGGGATGGCGGTGAGCAGGCCGATCTGCAGGCTGCCGCTGACCCCGGCGTTCTTGATGATCGAGGGCATCCAGAAGGCCAGGCCATAGAAGCCGGTGTTGAAGGTCAGCAGGATGAACACCAGCAGCCAGACCCGCGGATTGAGAAAGACCTCGCTCAGCCGTGAAGCCTTGCCGGCGTTGTGCTGGTCCAGGTTGCGCTTGAGCAGGGCCTTTTCCCGGGCGTCCAGCCAGGGCGCCTTGTCGATGTTGTCGCTCAGGCAGCAGAACACCACCACCGCCATGATGATCGAGGGCACCCCTTCCACCAACAGCATCCACTGCCAGCCGGCCAGGCCGTGCCAGTCGTGCAGGCTGCTCATCAGCCAGCCGGAGAGCACGCCGCCAAAGCTCAGGCTGAAGGGCAGGGCAACCAGGAAACCGGACATCACCCGACTCTGGCGCTGGGTCGGGAACCAGTAGTTGAGATAGAGCACCACGCCGGGAAAGAAGCCTGCCTCGCAGATGCCGAGCAGGAAGCGCAGGGTATAGAACAGCGTGCTCGACTGCATGCCCAGCGCGTGCGCCAGCGGCTGGGTGAAGGCCACCGCCATGGACACGATGGCCCAGGTCAGCATGATGCGGGCGATCCAGAAGCGCGCGCCGTAGCGGTGCAGCAGCAGGTTGCTGGGAACCTCGAAGAGGAAATAGCCCCAGAAGAACATGCTGGCGCCGAGGGCGTAGACGGTGTTGCTGAAGCCCAGATCGTCGAGCATGTCCAGCTTGGCGAAGCCGACGTTGACCCGGTCCAGGTAGGCGGCGATGTAGCACAGCAGCAGGATCGGCAGGATACGCAGCACCACCTTGCGGTAGGTACGTTCTTCGAAGGCGTCGCCAGCGGCGCCCTGGGGAGCGGTGGTTTCGAACATGGGAATGACCTTCGGGGCCTTGGGGCCCGTTGTTGTTATTGAAGAGGTCGAAGGCGGCCGGGGGTGCAGGATGGCCGTCTGAATCGCCTGGCCACTCTAGGAGCGGGAGCGATTCTTTCCCAATGGCATTTGCGGATCATTCGATAACGGCGCGTTATCGAGCTGTCTAGGTTGCGGACTCCTCGCGACCGGCGTGGCTCAGCAGGATGGCGGCGAATTCCCGGGCCGCCTCGCCGAGGGGTTCGCCCTTGCGGGTGAGGATGCCGTAGTCCTGCGCCGGCAGGTGCAGGGGCAGCTCCAGGGCACTGAGCGCGCCGCTGGCGAGATAGGGCTCGACCATGGCCTCGGGCAGCATGCCGATCATGGGGCCGGCGCGCAGCACCTGGAGAAAGGTCTGCATGGAGATGGTGTCGATGGTGTTGCTCGGTACCGGCAGGCCGGCGGCAGCGAAGGCCCGCTCCATGCGCCCGCGAATCGGCGTGCCCTTGGGATAGAGGATCCAGGGCCAGGCCAGCACCTGGTCGAGGCCGACGGGGCCGCTGCCCACCAGCGGATGATCGGCGTTGACCACGAAACGGAAGGGCTCCGGCGCCAGGGGCTGGAAGTCGAAACGCTGGGCCTGGGCTTCGTCGGTGAAACGCGCCACCGCCAGGTGCAGCAGTTTGTCGTCGAGCATCTCCATCAGGTGATCGCTGGTCTGCTCCACCACCTCGATGGCCAGCAGCGGCCAGCGCTGCTTGATCTCGACGATGGCCTGCGGCAGGGCCACCGCCGTGGCAGCGAAGATGCCACCGACCTTGAGCTGGCCGTGACCGCCGCGTCTCAGGCTGTCGATCTGCTCGGCGAAGTCGCGGGCATCGTTGAGCGCCACTCGAGCGTAACGCAGCACGTGCTCGCCCAGGGCGGTGGGCGGCATGCTGCGCGGCTGGCGCTCGAACAGGGCGAAGCCGAGCAGGTGCTCGATCTCCTTGAGCATCTTGCTGATGGCCGGCTGGCTGAGGTTCATCTGCTGCGCGGCCAGGTGCATGTTGCGGGTGCGGCCCAGGGTGTCGATCAGCAGCAGGTGGCGAAACTTGAGCCAGTGGCAGATCTGGCTGAACGACGGCTCGGACAAGGACGCCTCCTGGGCGATAAGCATTGGTTATCGAATGATGAGATAAGCCCATTTGAGTTTATCAGTCTGGCTGCCTAGCGTGGACCCATCAACCCTGGAGTCCTGCCCATGCCCCTTCGTCTTTCGCCTGCCAATACCCTTCCCGCCGATGGCCTGGCCGGCACCCTGGTGGGCCGTGCCTGGGTGCCCGGTCCGCTGGCCGGTCCCTCGCCCGTGGTGCTGCGCGAAGACGGCGTCTTCGATGTCTCGGCACGCTTCGCCACGCTGAGCGCCCTGTTCGAGGAAGAGGCGCCGCTGCAGACCCTGCGCGATACCCCCGGGCGCTACCTCGGCAGCCTCGATGACCTGCTGGCCAACAGCGGCGAACAGGCCGATCCGGGCCGCCTGCACCTGCTGCCGCCGGCCGATCTGCAGGTGATCAAGGCCGCCGGGGTGACCTTTGCCGCCAGCATGCTGGAACGGGTGATCGAAGAGCAGGCCGGCGGCGATGCCGGGCGCGCCGTGGCCATCCGCGAGCAGGTGCAGGCGGTGATCGGCGCGGATCTGCAGGGCCTGGAGCCGGGCAGTCCACGCGCCCAGGCGCTCAAGGCACTGCTGATCGAGAAGGGCATGTGGTCGCAGTACCTGGAGGTGGGCATCGGGCCGGACGCCGAGATCTTCACCAAGGCGCCGGTGCTGGCCGCGGTCGGTAGTGGCAGCCTCATCGGCATTCACCCCGTGTCCCAGTGGAACAATCCCGAGCCCGAGGTGGTGCTGGTGGCGGACAGCCGCGGTCGCCTGCATGGCGCCACCCTGGGCAACGACGTCAATCTGCGCGACATCGAGGGCCGCAGCGCCCTGCTGCTGAGCAAGGCCAAGGACAACAACGCCTCCTGCGCCCTGGGGCCCTTCATCCGCCTGTTCGACGAGACCTTCGATCTCGACCAGGTCCGCCAGTGCGTGGTGACCCTGGAAGTCCAGGGCGAAGACGGCTTTCACCTCAATGGCAGCAGCTCCATGGCGCAGATCAGTCGTGATCCCACCGATCTCGCCGCCCAGACCCTCAATGCCAACCACCAGTATCCCGACGGTTTCGTGCTGTTTCTCGGCACCCTGTTCGCCCCGACCCAGGACCGTGACGCCCCGGGCGGCGGCTTCACCCACAAGGTGGGTGACGTGGTGAGCATCGCCAGCCCGCTGCTGGGAACCCTGCACAATAGGGTGACCACCAGCGACCAGGCCCCGGCCTGGCGCTTCGGCCTCGGTGCCCTGATGCACAACCTGGCCGCCCGCGGCCTGCTGGGCCGCTAACCGCTCTTTCCTAATAACAACTAGAGACCATCATGACTTCCGCCAAACGCCCGCTGCGCAGCCAGCAATGGTTCGATGATCCTGCCCACGCCGACATGACCGCGCTCTATGTCGAGCGCTACATGAACTACGGCCTGACCCGTGACGAACTCCAGTCCGGCCGGCCGATCATCGGCATCGCCCAGACCGGCAGCGACCTCACGCCCTGCAATCGTCATCACCTGGAACTGGCCCAGCGGGTCAAGGCCGGTATCCGCGACGCGGGCGGCATCCCCATGGAGTTCCCGGTGCACCCCATCGCCGAGCAGAGTCGGCGCCCCACCGCGGCCCTGGATCGCAACCTGGCCTACCTTGGCCTGGTGGAGATCCTGCACGGCTTTCCCTTGGACGGCGTGGTGCTCACCACCGGTTGCGACAAGACCACCCCGGCCTGCCTGATGGCTGCGGCCACCACCGACCTGCCGGCCATCGTGCTGTCCGGCGGCCCCATGCTGGACGGCCATTTCAAGGGCGAGCTGATCGGCTCCGGCACGGTGCTCTGGCACGCGCGCAACCTGCTGGCAACCGGCGAGATCGACTACGAGGGCTTCATGGCCCTGACCACCGCCGCCTCACCCTCCGTGGGCCACTGCAACACCATGGGCACGGCCCTGTCGATGAATGCCCTGGCCGAGACGCTGGGCATGTCGCTGCCGGGCTGCGCCAGTATCCCGGCGCCCTATCGCGAACGTGGCCAGATGGCCTATGCCACCGGCACGCGTATCTGCCAGCTGGTGCTGGACGACGTCCGCCCCTCGCAGATCATGACTCGCGAGGCCTTCGAGAACGCCATCGTGGTGGCTTCGGCCCTGGGTGCTTCCAGCAACTGCCCGCCGCACCTGATCGCCATCGCCCGCCACATGGGCGTGGAACTGTCGCTGGACGACTGGCAGCGCCTGGGCGAGGACATCCCGCTGCTGGCCAACTGCATGCCGGCCGGCAAGTACCTGGGCGAGGGCTTCCACCGCGCCGGCGGCGTGCCGGCGGTGCTCCATGAACTGCTCAAGGCCGGTCGCCTGCACGGCGAATGCCTGACCGTTTCCGGCAAGACCATCGGTGCCATCGCCGAGGGGGCCGCCAGCTCGGATCCCGCCGTGATCCAGCCCTATGAGGCGCCGCTCAAGTACCGCGCCGGCTTCATCGTGCTCAGTGGCAATTTCTTCGATAGCGCCATCATGAAGATGTCGGTGGTGGGCGAGGCCTTTCGCCAGACCTACCTGGCCGAACCTGGCAAGGAAAACAGCTTCGAGGCACGAGCCATCGTCTTCGAGGGCCCCGAGGACTATCACGCGCGCATCGACGACCCGGCCCTGGACATCGACGAGCGTTGCATCCTGGTGATCCGCGGCGCCGGTCCGGTGGGCTATCCGGGCAGCGCCGAGGTGGTCAACATGGCGCCGCCAGCGGCCCTGATCAAGAAGGGCATCGACTCCTTGCCGTGCCTGGGTGACGGGCGCCAGAGCGGCACCTCGGCCAGCCCCTCGATCCTCAACATGTCGCCGGAGGCGGCGGTGGGTGGCGGCCTGGCCCTGCTCAAGACCAACGACCGGCTGCGCGTGGACCTCAATGCCCGCAGCGTCGATGTGCTGCTCGATGATGCCGAGCTGGCGCGCCGCCGCGCCGAATGGACGCCCAACCTGCCGCCGGCCCAGACCCCCTGGCAGGAGCTCTATCGGCAACTGGTGGGGCAGCTTTCCACCGGCGGCTGCCTGGAACCGGCCACCCTGCACCTCAAGGTGATCGCCCGCGAAGGCGGGACGCCACGGCATTCGCATTAGGATCGGGCTCGCGCTGGCGGCCTTGCTTCATTAAGCTCTGCCGCCATGAACCGTACCCTCTATAGCCTGATCTTTACCCTGGCCTTGCCCTTCATCCTGCTGCGCCTGCTCTGGCGCGGGCGCAAGGCCCCCGCCTATCGGCAACGCATCGGCGAACGCCTGGCGCTGGGCTTGCCAGAGGTACCTCCCGGCGGCATCTGGGTGCATGCGGTGTCGGTGGGGGAGAGCATTGCCGCCGCGCCGGTGATCCGCGCCCTGCGCCAGCGCCATCCGCAGCTGCCGATCACCGTGACCTGCATGACGCCCACCGGCTCGGAGCGCATTCGCGCCCTGTTCGGTAGCGATGTCCACCACTGCTATCTGCCCTACGACCTGCCGGGGCTGGCCGGGCGTTTCCTCGACCGGCTGCGGCCCAGCCTGGGCGTGGTGATGGAAACCGAACTCTGGCCCAACCTCATCCACCAGGCGGCGCGCCGCGACGTTCCCATCGCCCTGGCCAATGGCCGGCTGTCCGAGCGTTCCGCCCGTGGCTACGGAAAACTGGGCGGAGTGACTGCGCCGATGCTGGCGGAGCTGGCGTGGCTGGCGGTGCAGACGCCGGTGGAAGCCGAGCGCTTCCGGGCCCTCGGTGCCCGTGCCGAGCGGGTCACGGTGACCGGTTCCATCAAGTTCGACCTGCGCATCGATCCCGAGCTGCCGGCCCGCGCGGCTGACCTGCGCCAGGATTGGGGCCATCGCCCGGTGTGGATCGCCGCCAGCACCCATGCCGGTGAAGACGAGATCCTGCTCCAGGCCCATCACCAACTGCTGGCCGCATGCCCCGATGCCCTGCTGATCCTGGTGCCGCGTCATCCCGAGCGCTTTCCCGAGGTACTGGCCGAGGTGCGCCGCGAAGATTTCAGCGTGATCCAGCGCTCGACGGGGGAGGCGGTGCAACCGCAGACCCAGGTCCTGCTAGGCGACACCATGGGCGAGCTGCTGTTTCTCTACGCCCTGGCCGACGTGGCCTTCGTCGGTGGCAGCCTGATCGAGCGTGGCGGCCACAATCCGCTGGAGCCGGCGGCCCTGGGGGTGCCGGTGCTCAGCGGTCCGCACGTATTCAACTTCCTCGACATCGTCGCCCAGTTGCGCGACGCCGGCGCTTTGGAAACAGTAGCGGAAGCCTCGGCCATCGCCGCCGCCGTGGCCCGACTGTGGGCCGAACCGGCGGAAGCCGAGCGGCGCCGGCAGGCGGGTCTGGCGGTGTTGGCCGCCAATCAGGGCGCGCTGGAGCGCCTGCTCTCCGGACTGGATAAATTGCTCACGCCCTGAGCCGAGCGCGCCGGCAGGACGTCGGCGCGGGTCTTGGCCAGGTCCGGCGGCAGGAAGTCGCGATCCGGGTCGTAGTGGGGGTCGAGATAGCCCGACAGCGCCAGCAGGTCGTTGGGCGCCAGGGTGCCGGCCGCCTGCTTGAGTCTCAGGGTATCCAGGATGTAGTTGTAGCGGGCATCGTTGTACTGGCGCACGGCGTTGTACAGCAGCCGCTGGGCGTCGAGCACGTCGACGATGGTGCGGCTGCCCACCTGGTAGGCGATCTCGGTGGCGCGCAGGGCGCGCTGGCTGGAGGCGATGGACAGCCGTCGGGCCCGCACCTGCTCGATGTCGGTGTTGATCGCCCGATGGGCATTGCGGGTGTTCTGCACCACCTGGCGGCGCAGGCTTTCCTGCTGCTGTTCGCTCCGGTCCAGCTGCTGGTAGGCCTGACGCGCCTGGGAGCTGGTGGCGCCGCCGCTGTACAGCGGTAGCTCCACCTGGATACCGATGCTGCGGCTGTTGACCGGGCTGCCGAACAGCGCCAGCTGCTCGGCGTTGGGCAGATTCACCGCATCGTTGTCGCTGTGGCTGTAGCGCGCCACCGCATCCACCGTCGGCAGGTGTCCGGCGCGACGCTGGCGCAGGGTTTCCTGCGCCGCGTTCACGCCCTGGCCGGCGGCCAGCAGCTGCAGATTCTGGCGCATGGCGGTGTCCACCCACTGGCGAGCATCGTTGGGCTGCGGCGGCAGGATCGGCAGGTCGTGGCGAATGCCGGCGATGCTGCCGTAGTCACGATCGGTCAGACGGGTCAGGGCCTGGAAGGCGTCCGCCACCTGCTGCTCGCTCTGCGAGCGGTTGGCCTGGGCATTGTCGAAGCTGGCCTGGGCCTGGAGCACGTCGGTGTCGTCGGTCAGGCCGACCTTGTAGCGCTCGCGGGACTGGTCCAGCTGGCGGTACAAGGCCTTTTCCTCGGCACGGGCGGTGGCCAGGGCGTCCTGGGCGCGCAGGGCGCTGAAATAGCCCTCGGCGGTCTGCAGGATCAGTTGCTGCTGGGCGGCGGAAAACTGCAGCTCGGCCTGCTCGGTGGCGGCCTGGGCGGCCTTGAGCTGGAACCAGCGGTCGGCACGGAACAGTGGCTGGCTGAGGGTGGCCTGGATCAGCTGGCTGCTGCGATCGCTGCTGTAGCGGCCACCCTGGACGCCCAGCGCGGGATTGTCCTTCAGCTCCAGGCTGGTGTGGGTGTCGTTGAACTGGGCGCCAAGGCCGAGTTGCGGCAGCAAGCCGGCCCGTGCCTGGGGCACCGCTTCGCGCTGGGCGCCGAGACCGGCGCGCTCGGCGGCCAGGTCGGCGTTGTTGTCCAGCGCCTCGCGGTAGACGTCGAGCAGGCCATTGCCGGCCACCTGGGCCTGGGCCAGACCGGCCGTGGTGCAGAGCGCCGCGAGCAGCAGGAATCTTCGCATTCTTGGAGCCTTCCTTGAGGGACCGGGCCAGTGTAGTGACTTCGTCCGAATCCGCCATAGGAGAGGAAATAGCGGTCGAAGTTTCTGCCAGTCTGGGTTTACACTGGCCGCGTTCTTGTCGGGGTGCGCTACGAGGCGCTGAGATCGGGTAGTCCCGGATCCCGTTGAACCTGATCAGGCTAGGCGCGCCGCATGGCGGTGCGTCAACCTGCGTAGGGAACAAGAGGGCGTCCGCATTCGTCTCCATGGTCGCCATCCGTCCGGGCTTGCGTCTTCCTGCGTGCCCACCCCTTCGTCCAGGTTCTTCCCTCGGCAACGCGCCCACCAGGAGAGCCTCGATGAACAAGCAGAACAACGTCACCGACTTTACCCGCGTCGACCGCCAGTCCACCCAGCCGTTGCCCAATTCGCGCAAGGTCTATCTGACTGGCTCGCGTCCCGACATTCGCGTGCCGGTGCGGGAAATCTCCCTCGCCGATACCCCCACCGCGTTCGGCGGTGAAAAGAACGCCCCGGTGTTCGTCTATGACACCTCCGGTCCCTACACCGACCCGGCCGCCCGCATCGACCTGCGCAAGGGCCTGCCGGACGTGCGTTCACGCTGGATCGAAGAGCGCGGTGACACCGAACTGCTGGCCGGCCTCTCCTCCGAATTCGGCCAGGCGCGGCTCGCCGATCCAAGCCTCGCCGCCCTGAGATTCGACCTGGCGCGCCAGCCGCGTCGAGCCAAGGCCGGGCGCAACGTCTCCCAGATGCACTATGCCCGCCAGGGCATCGTTACCCCGGAGATGGAATACATCGCCATCCGCGAGAACATGAAGCTACAGGAGGCCCGTGCCGCCGGCCTACTCGGCAACCAGCACCGCGGCCAGAGCTTCGGTGCCAGCATTCCCCAGGAGATCACGCCCGAGTTCGTCCGCGACGAGGTGGCCCGCGGCCGCGCCATCATCCCGGCCAACATCAACCACCTGGAGCTGGAGCCGATGATCATCGGCCGCAACTTCCTGGTGAAGATCAACGGCAACATCGGCAACAGCGCCCTGGGCTCTTCCATCGAGGAAGAGGTCGAGAAGCTGACCTGGGGCATCCGCTGGGGCGCCGACACCGTGATGGACCTGTCCACCGGCAGGCACATCCACGAGACCCGCGAGTGGATCATCCGCAACTCGCCGGTCCCCATCGGTACCGTGCCCATCTACCAGGCTCTGGAAAAGGTCGATGGCGTCGCCGAAGAACTGACCTGGGAGCTGTTCCGCGACACCCTCATCGAGCAGGCGGAGCAGGGCGTGGACTACTTCACCATCCATGCCGGGGTGCGCCTGCACTACGTGCCCCTGACCGCCAAGCGCGTCACCGGCATCGTCTCCCGCGGCGGCTCCATCATGGCCAAGTGGTGCCTGGCGCATCACAAGGAAAACTTCCTCTACACCCACTTCGAAGACATCTGCGAGATCATGCAGGCCTACGACGTGAGCTTCTCCCTGGGTGACGGCCTGCGTCCGGGCTCCATCGCCGATGCCAACGACGCCGCCCAGTTCGGCGAGCTGGAAACCCTCGGCGAGCTGACCAAGATTGCCTGGAAGCACGACGTCCAGACCATGATCGAAGGCCCGGGCCACGTGCCCATGCAGCTGATCAAGGAAAACATGGACAAGCAGCTGGAGTGCTGCGACGAGGCGCCGTTCTATACCCTCGGCCCCCTGACCACCGATATCGCCCCTGGCTACGACCACATCACCAGCGGCATCGGCGCCGCCATGATCGGCTGGTTCGGCTGCGCCATGCTCTGCTACGTGACGCCCAAGGAGCACCTCGGCCTGCCCAACAAGGACGACGTCAAGACCGGCATCATCACCTACAAGATCGCCGCCCATGCCGCCGACCTGGCCAAGGGGCATCCCGGCGCCCAGATCCGCGACAACGCACTAAGCAAGGCGCGCTTCGAATTCCGCTGGGAAGACCAATTCAACCTGGGCCTGGACCCGGACACGGCGCGTGCCTTCCATGACGAGACCCTGCCCAAGGACTCGGCCAAGGTGGCGCACTTCTGCTCCATGTGCGGCCCCAAGTTCTGCTCCATGAAGATCACCCAGGAAGTCCGCGACTACGCCAAGGAGAACGGCCTGACCGACGAGCAGAAGGCCATCGAGGCCGGCTTCCAGGAACAGGCCGCGCGCTTCAAGGACGAAGGAGGGGTGATCTACAAGCAGGTCTAGGGCTTGCGTAGGTTGGGTTGAGCGCAGCGAAGCCCAACGTTGTCCAGATCGACCCCGCAACGTTGGGCTTCGACGATAGAGCCGTCTCAACCCAACCTACGGTTCCAGACAAACCACCGTAGGTTGGCGCTGAGCGTAGCGAAGCCCAACGTTGTCCAGGTCGACCTCGTACCGTTGGGCTTCGACGATAGAGCCGTCTCAACCCAACCTACGGTTCCAGACAAACCACCGTAGGTTGGCGCTGAGCGTAGCGAAGCCCAACGATGCCCAGGTCACCCTGCAACGTTGGGCTTCGACGATAAAGCTGTCTCAGCCCAACCTGCGTCCGCCAGGCCAGCACGCCGTTTCCATAGGTTGGCGCTGAGCGCAGCGAAGCCCAACAATGCCCAGCGTCACCCAACGACGTTGGGCGTCCTCAACCCCTTGCTCACGAGACCTATCATGGCCCAGGCCCCCGGCCTCTACACCCCCACCATCCCCGTTCCGGCCGACCGCCGCATCCTTGGCGGACGCGATCTCTTCACCCTCTGGTTCTCCCTCGGTATCGGCCTCATGGTGGCCCAGGCCGGCGCGCTGCTGGCACCCGGTCTCGGCCTGGCCGACGGCCTGCTGGTGTTGGTGCTGGGCACCGGGGTCGGGGTGCTGCTGTTGGCGGCCGCCGGCCTGGTGGGCAGCGATACCGGCCTGGCCGGCATGTCCGCCCTGGGCCAGAGCCTCGGCCAGCGCGGTGCCCTGCTGCCGGCGGTGCTCAACATCACCCAACTGATCGGCTGGGGCGCCTTCGAACTGGTGGTGATGCGTGAGGCGGCCAGCGTGCTGCTGGGCAGCTGGGGCCTGCAGGACTGGGCCTCGCCGGTGCTCTGGACCCTGGTCTTCGGCGCCCTGGCCACGGCGCTGGCGGTGGCCGGTCCGCTGACCTTCGTGCGCCGTTTCCTCAGCCGCTGGGGTATCTGGCTGCTGCTGGGCGCCTGCGGGTGGCTGACCCTGGACCTGTTCCTGCGCGCCGACCTGGCCGCGCTCTGGCAGCGCACGGGCGATGGCTCCCTGACCCAGGCCCTCGGCTTCGATCTGGTGGTGGCCATGCCGCTGTCCTGGCTGCCGGTGATCGCCGACTACACCCGTTTCGCCCGCACCGGACGCAGCGCCGGGCGGGGCGTCATGCTGGGTTATTTCTGCGGCAACCTCTGGCTGATGGGCCTGGGCTTCGCCTACACCCTGGCCTTCGCCAGCGGCGGTGAAGCCGACGCCCTGCTGCGCGCCCTGGCCGTGGCCGGCCTGGGGCTGCCACTGCTGCTGATCCTCTTGGACGAATCTGAGAACGCCTTCGCCGCCTATCATTCGGCAGCTGTGGCGACGGGGTTCCTGGCTCAGGTGAAGATCTGGCAGCTGACCCTGGCCATCGGCATCCTCTGCACCCTGCTGGCGCTGCTGGTCCCCCTGGCGCAGTACGAGCACTTCCTGCTGCTGATCGGCTCGGTGTTCGCGCCGCTGTTCGGCGTGGTGCTGGTAGATCATTTCCTGCTGCGCCGCCGCAAGGCTCCGCAGCAGGTACGGGCACTGCGCCTGGAGTCCCTGGTCGCCTGGGCCCTCGGTGTGGCCGTCTACCACCTGTTGCCAACGCTGCTCCCGGCCTGGGGCGCGACCCTGCCGGCCATCGTGGTGGCCGGTACCGCACAGGCGCTGTTGGGGTTGAAGCGAGTTTAGGGTCCGGCCGTTGGGCTTCGCTGCGCTCAACCCAACCTACGCCCATTGCATACCCGTCAGGCGCGCATGGCTCTCGTAGGTTGGGCTGAGACGGTTCCATCGTCGAAGCCCAACAGTGCCCTGCTGAATAGGGCCTGTTGGGCTTCGCTGCGCTCAGCCCAACCTACGTCGGTTGCGGTCCGAGGTGACTCCGTAGATTGGGCTGAGACGGCTCCACCGTCGAAGCCCAACAAGGCGGACTACGGCTGGCGACTCTTCCCGCGCCCCGGAAAATACTCACCCTTGAGGATGCCGTTGAGCTTGGGATAGGGAATCTTCAGCTCCGGATGGCCCATGGCGTAGGGCGCGATGCTGCCGATGTCGTACTTGAGCGTCAGGGCGCCGAAGTCCAGGGCCACGTTGTTGGTCTTGAGGAAGGGCCATTGCTGGCGGAACTCGGCATCGCCGACGCCGTTGCTGACCATCCAGGCCTCGCGTGACAGCTGCGCCAGTCGCCAGAATTCGCCTTCCTGCCCGGGAACCAGCATGTCGCCCAAGGTGATCTGCCGATCGAGGTGGCGATCCCAGGTGACGAAGTCGCGCCCGGCCAGGCCATGGGCGCCGCCATTGGCCAGATAGCTGGAGAACTCGATGATCACCAGGCCGTCATGCTGTTCGCGCACCTTGGCCTGCAGATAGCTGCTCCAGCGTGGCTGGGCCTGGCTGAGGAAGTCCCGCTCATAATTCGCGAGCGAAGTGGGAATGGGTGCCCCCGGCTCGGCCCGTGCCAGGCCCAGCAGGTGACGCTGCACCAGGGCGTCCAGCGCCGGTTCGCCGAATTCCACGTAGTCGATGTTGATCAGCGGGCATTCTTCGCCCTGGCAACCGGCGGGGCGATGCTCCCAGGCCTGGTGGCGGGGCGTGAGCGGTTTGTCCAGGTTGGGGCCGAAGACGCTTTGGCAACCACCAAGTAGCAGACCGGCGAGCAGGAGGAGCGGGCGGATACGCATGGGATTCCTTGTCGTTGAAACCTTCGTTGAAGCGGAGTGCGACGGCTTTCGAACCCGTCTGGACCCATAAGTTTGCCAGGCCCGGGCAGAGGTTTCCTGGCTTGTTGCCCGTTTCGCGACTTGTCTCGTCAGGGGCTGCACGAGCGCAGGCGGCACGCTAGGATGATCTGATGACCTTTTACCAGCGCTGGAGCGCCCATGAACGAAGCCAACGAATCCCAGGTGCCTGCCGTTGAGATCCTGAGTCGCGAGATCTGCTTCCAGGGCTTCTACCGCATGGCCCGTTTCCGGCTGCGCCACCGGCAGTTCTCCGGTGACCTCGGCCCTGAACTGGAGCGCGAGGTCTTCGTGCGCCCGGATGCCGTCTGCGTGCTGCCCTACGATGCGGTGCGCGACGAGGTGGTGCTGATCGAACAGTTTCGCGTCGGCGTCATGGAAAAGACCGCTCATCCCTGGCTGCTTGAGCCGGTGGCGGGCTTGGTGGACAAGCAGGGCGAGGCCGTCGAGGCGGTCGCTCATCGGGAAGCCGAGGAAGAAGCCGGGCTGACCTTGCAATCGCTCTGGCCCATCTCCACCTACTTCCCCTCGCCCGGCGGCAGTGACGAACAGGTCTATCTCTACCTGGGTCGCTGCAGCACCGCGGACGCCGGTGGCGTCCATGGTCTGGAGGAGGAGGGCGAGGACATTCGCGTCCATGTCTGGTCGCTGGACGAGGCACTGGCCGGGGTTCGCGACGGTCGAATCAATAACGCAGCGGCAATCATCGCCCTGCAATGGTTGGCGCTCAATCGCGCCGAGGTACGGGGGTTATGGGGCTGAAACTGCGAGATCGCTATCGAGTTGACCTGCCGGGCCTGCAGGCCACGTGCGAGGCCAACTACGTGCGGCTGATGCGGCTTCTGCCCAAGATGCGCGAAGCCATGGTTTCGCGTCGCGTCATGCTGTCACAAGGCGAGCGCCCGCTGGGGGTGCTCGCGCTGGAGGTCACCGAGGCCTGTCCCTACACGACGGCCCTGCGGGTCCGCCAGGAGCTGGGGCTGCCCTGGCTGCCGGTTCCTGAACTGGAAGTGCGGGTCTATCACGATGCGCGGATGGCGGAAGTGGTGTCGGCGGGTGCCTCCCGGCACCTGCTCGGGCGCTATCCCTATCCCAACCAGGCTATGCATCAGCCTGACGAGAAGAACCAGCTCAATCTGTTTCTCGGCGAATGGCTGAGTCACTGCCTGGCCTGTGGCCATGAAGCTGAACCGATCCTGCAGCGATGAGCACCAGAGCGCAACGCTGACAGCTGCGGCTTCCCTCGCGCCGTTCAAGCTGCGAAAATGTGAAGCATGCACGCAAGTTCTCGGGAACTTTTCTGCACCCTGCCTGCGCTCGTTGTCCCCTTATGCCTAGGAGGCTTTGGTGAGTTTGCCGGATAGTGTCAACGCTCCTCTCGTTGTCCAGCTGACCGATAGTCATCTGTTTGCCCGTGCCAATGGACGGTTGCTGGGTATCGACACGGCAGCCAGCCTGCAACAGGTGGTCGCTCAGGTGGTGCAGGAGCAGCCACGCATCGATCTGTTGCTGGCTAGCGGTGACCTCTCCCAGGACGGCTCGGTAGCCTCCTATCAGCGGTTCTGCGAACTGACCAAACCCCTCGCTGCGCCGATGCGCTGGCTGGCCGGCAATCACGACGAAAACGCGCCCATGGCCAAGGCCTGTGGCGACCGCGATTTTCTGGACACCGTCACCGATCTCGGTGCCTGGCGCCTCATCCTGCTCGACAGCACCGTGCGCGGTTGCGTCTTCGGCGAGCTGGAGCAGGCACAGCTGGCTACCCTGGACGAGGCTTTGAGCGCGGCGCCCGAGCGTCCGGCGCTGATCTGCCTGCACCATCACCCGGTGCCGGTAGGCTGTGGCTGGATGGAACCTCTGGGCCTGAACCGGCCGGACGAGCTGTTTGCCGTGCTGGATCGTCACCCACAGGTCAAGGTGGTGCTCTGGGGGCATATCCACCAGGAATTCGATCAGCTGCGCAATGGCGTGCGGCTGCTGGCCTCGCCGTCCACCGGCCTGCAATTCGAACCGGGCAGCCAGGAGTTCAAGGCGGGCGACCAGGCCCCTGGCTATCGCTGGTTGCGCCTGCTGCCCGACGGCGAGCTGGAGACCGGTGTCTCGCGTCTGCAACAGCATGCCTTCACCGTGGATCACAGCGCGGCAGGCTACTAGGTCTGACGCCGGTCGGCTGCCTTGGTCGCGGAGGTCGAAACCGGGTACTCTTTGCCTGTATTTTTATCCAGTAGGAGCGGCCTGATGCCGTCGATCCTCTATATCCATGGTTTCAACAGCTCGCCCGCGTCCTTGAAGGCCCGGCAGCTGACCGCCTACATGACCCACCTTGGCCTGGCGGACCACCTGCGCGCCCCGGCGCTGCCCAACGATGCCGGTGCAGCCTTCGCGCTGTTGGAGCGCGAGCTGGCCGAGCTGGACGCCCCCTTGCTGGTCGGCAGCTCCCTGGGCGGCTACTATGCCACCGTCCTGGCCGAGCGCCATGGGCTCAAGGCCGTGCTGATCAACCCGGCAGTCCGGCCCTGGCGCTTCATGGAGCATTATCTCGGCCCCCAACGCAATCACCATACCGGCGAGACCTGGACCCTCACCGAGGCCCACGTCGAAGCCCTGAGCGCGCAGGAAGTCGCAGCGCCGGCAGATCCCGAGCGCTTTCACGTCTGGCTGCAAACCGGTGACGAGACCCTCGACTACCGGGATGCCGAACGCTACTACGGCGCCTGCACCCTGCGCATCGAACAGGGTGGCGACCACGGCTTCCAGGGCTTCCACCGCCAGCTGCCGCTGCTACTCGAGCTGGCCGGCTTCGACCCGGCGCTCTGGCGCGAGCTGGATTTCAACACCTTCGAATAGAGACCCCATGGCCACGCAGAACGCCTATAACGCCGACGCCATCGAAGTCCTCTCCGGACTCGATCCGGTGCGCAAGCGCCCTGGCATGTACACCGACACCTCCCGGCCCAACCACCTGGCCCAGGAAGTCATCGACAACAGCGTGGACGAGGCCCTGGCTGGTCACGCGCGCCAGGTGCAGGTGATCCTGCACGGCGACAACTCCCTCGAAGTGATCGACGACGGTCGCGGCATGCCGGTGGACATTCACCCGGAAGAGGGCGTTTCCGGTGTCGAGCTGATCCTCACCAAGCTGCACGCCGGGGGCAAGTTCTCCAACAAGAACTACCAGTTCTCCGGCGGCCTGCACGGTGTGGGCATTTCCGTGGTGAACGCTCTGTCGACCCGTGTCGAAGTACGCGTCAAGCGTGAGGGCAACGAATACGCCATGGCCTTCGCCGACGGCTTCAAGGCCAGCGAACTGGCCGTGGTCGGTAGCGTTGGCAAGAGAAACACCGGTACCAGCGTGCACTTCTGGCCGGACCCCAAGTACTTCGATGCCCCCAAGTTTTCCGTCAGCCGCCTGAAGCACGTGCTCAAGGCCAAGGCAGTACTCTGCCCGGGCCTGGCCGTGAGCTTCCACGACGAAGCCAGCGGCGAACGCACCGAGTGGCATTATGAGGACGGCCTGAGATCCTATCTGATCGACACCGTGGGCGATGCCCTGCGGCTGCCCGAGGCCCCCTTCCACGGCAGCCTGGCCTCGGCCCGGGAAGCGGTGGACTGGGCGCTGTTCTGGCTGCCCGAGGGTGGCGAGTCGGTACAGGAAAGCTACGTCAACCTGATTCCCACCGCCCAGGGCGGCACCCATGTGAATGGCCTGCGCCAGGGTTTGCTGGATGCCATCCGGGAGTTCTGCGAATTCCGCAACCTGCTGCCGCGCGGCCTCAAGCTGGCTCCGGAAGACGTCTGGGAGCGCATCGCCTTCGTCCTCTCGATGAAGATGCAGGAGCCGCAATTCTCCGGCCAGACCAAGGAGCGGCTGTCCTCCCGCGAGGCGGCTGCCTTTGTCGCCGGGGTGGTCAAGGACGCGTTCAGCCTCTGGCTCAATGCCCATCCCGAGCTGGGTCAGCAGATCGCCGAACTGGCCATCAACAACGCCGGCCGCCGCCTCAAGGCGGGCAAGAAGGTCGAGCGCAAGAAGATCACGCAAGGGCCGGCGCTGCCCGGCAAGCTGGCCGACTGCGCCGGCCAGGATCCGATGAGATCCGAGCTGTTCCTGGTGGAGGGCGACTCCGCCGGCGGCAGCGCCAAGCAGGCGCGCAGCAAGGAATTCCAGGCCATCATGCCGTTGCGCGGCAAGATCCTGAACACCTGGGAAGTGGACGGCAGCGAGGTGCTGGGCAGCCAGGAGGTGCACGACATCGCCGTGGCCATCGGCATCGACCCCGGCAGCGCCGACCTGAGCGGGCTGAGATACGGCAAGATCTGCATCCTCGCCGATGCCGACTCCGACGGCCTGCACATCGCTACCCTGCTGTGCGCCCTGTTCGTGCAGCACTTCCGCCCGTTGGTGGACGCCGGCCATGTCTATGTAGCCATGCCGCCGCTGTACCGCATCGACCTGGGCAAGGAGGTCCATTACGCCCTCGACGAGGCCGAGCGTGACGGCGTCCTCGATCGCCTGGCGGCGGAGAAGAAGCGCGGCAAGCCCCAGGTCACCCGCTTCAAGGGCCTCGGTGAGATGAATCCGCTGCAGCTGCGCGAGACCACCATGGATCCCAACACCCGCCGCCTGGTGCAGCTGACCCTCGAGGACGTGCCCGGCACCCTCGAGATGATGGACATGCTGCTGGCCAAGAAGAGGTCCAGCGACCGCAAGAGCTGGCTGGAATCCAAGGGCGATCGCGCCGAAGTGCTGCTCTAAATATGTTGGCTGCGCTTATCACGGTCATGGCGGTTCGCCGCAGCGACCGCTCCTACAGGTGTATCGAGCACCTGTAGGAGCGGTCCATGACCGCGATGGACCGGGCCCCCCGATCAAAGACGTAACACCAAAGGATTCCCATGAGTGCACCCCTCGACCTGAGCCTGGATGGCGTCGAACGCCGTTCGCTGGCCGACTTCACCGAGCAGGCGTACCTGAACTACTCCATGTACGTCATCATGGACCGTGCCCTGCCGCACATCGGCGACGGTCTCAAGCCGGTCCAGCGCCGCATCATCTATGCCATGAGCGAACTGGGCCTGGACGCCGACGCCAAGCACAAGAAATCCGCCCGTACCGTGGGTGACGTGCTCGGTAAGTACCACCCCCATGGCGACTCGGCCTGCTACGAAGCCATGGTGCTCATGGCCCAGCCGTTCTCCTATCGCTATCCGCTGGTGGACGGCCAGGGCAACTGGGGCGCGCCGGACGATCCCAAGTCCTTTGCCGCCATGCGCTATACCGAGGCGCGGCTGTCGCGCTATTCCGAGGTGCTGCTCAATGAACTGGGGCAGGGCACCGTGGACTGGGTGCCCAACTTTGATGGCACCCTGAACGAACCGGCGGTGCTGCCGGCACGCCTGCCCAACCTGCTGCTCAACGGCACCACCGGCATCGCCGTGGGCATGGCCACCGATATCCCGCCGCACAACCTGCGTGAGGTGGCGGCTGCCTGCGTGCGCCTGCTGGACGATCCCATCGCCGGGATTCCCGAACTCCTTGAGCATGTGCCGGGTCCGGACTTCCCCACCGAAGCCGAGATCATCACGCCACCCGCCGACCTGCGCAAAATCTACGAGACCGGGCGCGGCTCGGTGCGCATGCGTGCCGTCTACCGCCGTGAAGACGGCGACGTGGTCATCACCGCACTGCCGCACCAGGTCTCCGGTTCTAAGGTGCTGGAGCAGATCGCCGCCCAGATGCAGGCCAAGAAGCTGCCCATGGTGGCCGACCTGCGTGACGAGTCGGACCACGAGAACCCGACCCGCATCGTCATCGTGCCGCGCTCCAACCGCATCGATGCCGACGAACTGATGCAGCACCTGTTCGCCACCACCGATCTCGAATCCAGCTACCGGGTCAACCTCAACGTCATCGGCCTGGACGGCAAGCCCCAGGTCAAGGACCTGCGGCAGATCCTCCAGGAGTGGCTGATCTATCGCATCGGCACGGTGCGCCGCCGCCTGCAGTTCCGCCTGGACAAGGTCAACCGCCGCCTGCACCTGCTGGACGGCCTGTTGATCGCCTTTCTCAACCTGGACGAGGTGATCCACATCATCCGTACCGAAGAGCATCCCAGGCAGGCATTGATGGCCCGCTTCGAGCTCTCCGAGGACCAGGCCGACTACATCCTCGAAACCCGCCTGCGCCAGCTGGCGCGGTTGGAGGAAATGAAGATCCGTGGCGAACAGGCCGAGCTGCTCAAGGAGCAGAAGCGCCTGCAGACCCTGCTGGGCAGCGACAAGAAGCTGCGCAATCTGGTCCGCGACGAATTGATCAAGGACGCCGAGACCTACGGCGACGCTCGTCGCTCGCCCATCGTCGTGCGTGCCGAGGCCAAGGCCCTGTCCGAAACCGAACTCATGCCCACCGAGCCGGTGACCGTGGTGCTGTCCGAGAAGGGCTGGGTGCGCCAGGCCAAGGGCCATGATGTCGATCCGACCGGGCTGTCCTACAAGGCCGGCGACGGCTTCAAGGCGGCAGCCCTGGGGCGCTCCAATCAGTTCGCCGTCTTCATCGACTCCACCGGACGCAGCTATTCGGTCGCGGCTCACTCCCTGCCGTCGGCGCGTGGCCAGGGTGAACCCCTGACCGGACGCCTGACGCCGCCGCCAGGGGCCAGCTTCGAGTGTCTGCTCCTGCCGGACGACAGCAGCCTCTATGTACTGGCCTCGGATGCCGGCTACGGCTTCGTGGTCAAGGGCGAGGACCTGCAGGCCAAGAACAAGGCCGGCAAGGCGCTGATCAGCCTGCCCAACGGCGCCAAGGTGCTGTCTCCGAAGCCGGTGGCCTCCCTGGAGGACACCTCCATCGCGGTGGTCACCAACGAGGGGCGCCTGCTGGTATTTGCCATCACCGAGCTGCCACAGCTGGCCAAGGGCAAGGGCAACAAGCTGATTTCCATTCCTGGCGAGCGGGTGGCCAAGCGTGAGGAATACGTAGTCGATCTGGCCGTGGTCCCGGCCGGCGCGTCCCTCACCCTGCAGGCGGGCAAGCGGCCCTATACCCTCAAGGGCAGCGACCTGGAACATTACCGTGCCGAGCGCGGGCGGCGAGGCAACAAGCTGCCGCGTGGCTTCCAGCGGGTGGACTCGCTGCAGGTGGAAACTTGAGCCGCCTGCGGTCAGCCGCTAGCATAGGCCGGATTTTTTCGACCAGGACTCGCCGGGCCATGGCGCCCGTCGAGAGAGAGCCTCGATGAAACGGATGTGTCTCGCCAGGCTGGCGCTCGTTGGCCTGCTGGCCGGCCTCGGCGGCTGTGCCAGCCTTGGCCCCAGCCACTACTATCAACTCGACGGCGGTAACGCGCGTGCGCCTGCGAGCAGCGCGCGTGGCCTTGCGGTGTGGATCGAAAACCTGCAACTGGCCGACTACCTGCAGCGTGACGTGCTGCTGGAGCGCCAGCCTGACGGCAGCCTCAAGACCACCCGCGATCACTGGGCCGGTCCGCTCGACGCCAACGTACGCCAGTTGCTGCAACGCCAGCTCGCCAGCCGCTTGAACAGCGGTCGGGTCGTGGTGGGCGAGCAGCCCGAGGGCTTCGATCCGCAATACCGGGTGGAGCTGGTAGTGACCCGCCTCGACGCCGGGGACCAGGCTCCCGCTGCCCTGGACGCCAGCTGGCAATTGCGTGACGGCCAGGGGCGCCTGCTGGACACCGAGGTGGTACACCTGCAAGGGCGTCAGGGCGGTGATCGTGCCGCCCAGGTGCGGGCGCAAGGCGAGTTGCTGCAGCAACTGGCCGCGCGTCTCGCCACGGATCTCACCAAGGTCGCCCAGCGTGGTCGGCGCGACAGCGAGGTCGCACGCAAGGAACCGAAGAAACTCGTGGAAGAGGCCCAGGCCCGGCCAACGTTGCCAGCCGTGGTGCCGATTCGCACCGGCGCCGAGGTCTACCGCTTCTGAGCCGGCAAGGCCCCGCGCGTCGCCGCGCGGGAGCAGCCGACGGCGCTCGACGCTCTATCCAGCAGGACCATCAGGCCTCGGAGGTTTCATGACGCTGCCCCTGTTTCCGCTGAACACCACCCTGTTTCCCGGTTGCCGTCTCGATCTGCAACTGTTCGAAGCCCGCTATCTGGACATGCTCGGCCGCTGCCTCAAGCAGGGCAGCAGCTTTGGCGTGGTAACCATCCTCGAAGGCCGCGAGACCGGTGCCGCGCCGAACCGGCTGGGTGCCTTTGGCTGCGAGGCGCTGATCCGCGACTGGCAGCAACAGAGCAATGGTCTCCTGGGCATTCGCATCGAAGGCGGTCGGCGCTTTCGCCTGTTGAGCCAGGAAGAACAGGCCGATCACCTGGTGGTGGGCGAGGTGGAGTGGCTGGCTGAAACCGATCCCCAGCCGCTGCGCGATGCCGACGCCGATCTGATGGCGCTGCTGGCGGCCTTGGCCCAGCATCCCCTGGTGGCCAGTCTGGACATGGGCGGCCAGGTCGCCGACCGTCAGGCGCTGGGCTGCCAGCTGGCCTACCTGCTGCCGTTCGAGGCCCATCTCAAGCTGGATTGGCTGGGCATGAGCGATCAGGGCCAGCGCCTGGCCGCTATTGAACGCCATCTGGTGGATCTGCAGGACGATTTCCAGGCCTGAGAAAGCCTGTCCATGATCCGCGGCGCTGTTGAAAACGCCCTGGCTCAATAGCCTGGGTCGCCCCAGGACACTGCTCAGTTACCTGATGTAAACGCGGGCGCGAGTCCCCTTCGTTTCTTTAGCGTTTTGTAGGGCGGTCTAAACCTGGCTCGCAAGCCCGACTCAGGCTTCCAGGCCAAACGGCGGGCAAAAGAAAGCCCGCCGGGCAGGGCGGGCTAAAAGTGCTTTGGGGGCACTCGATAAGACTCTGGCACTTTGCCATAGTTCCGTCTTATGAGATCAAAGTGCCATTCCCCGGGTATCAGCCTGCGAGCAGCTTGATGAACTCGCGATTGAAGGCCGGAATGTCGTCTGGCTTGCGGCTGCTCACCAGTTGACCGTCGACGATGACCTCCTGGTCCTGCCAGGTGGCGCCAGCGTTCTTGAGGTCGTCGGTCAGCGAGGGCCAGCTGGTCATGGTCTTGCCCTGCACCAGGCCGGCGGAGATCAGCAGCCAGGCACCATGGCAGATGACGGCCACCGGCTTGCCGGCATCGGCGATCTGCTTGGTCAGCTGCTGAGCCTGGGTGTCGATGCGGATGGTGTCGGCGTTGACCACGCCCCCGGGCAACAGCACGGCGTCATAGTCACCGGCATTGGCCTCAGCGAAGGTAAGGTCCACCGGAAAGCTGTCGGCCGGCTCGGTGCCGTCCCAGCCCTGCACCTGGCCGCTCTCGGCGGAGATGATGTGGGTCTGGGCACCTGCCTGTTCCAAGGCCTCTTTTGGGCCGGTGAGCTCGGCCTGCTCGAAGCCGTCGGTGACCAGGATGGCGATTTTCTTGCCGTTCAGGGATGTAGCCATGGTTGCGGATACCTCGATTGGAATTCGGTCGGGCTAGCCTTTTGCCAGCGCTCCTAAATCCGTCTCGCTTTACCCCCCTGAAGTTCCTTCGTCGCGCCCGATGGCATCGGCGGACGGCGCAGAGTAAATTTGCGACATCCATCGCAGAGTAGCCTCCATGTCCCAAGCGTCCCCTCAGCTGACCGAGGAGCAGATCCGTCAGGCTCTGCAAGGCATCAGCATTCCTCCGCAGCCGCAGATCATGGTGGATTTGCAGCTCGAACAGCTCATGCCCAGCCCGGATCTCAAGGTCATTTCCCGTCTGATCGGCCAGGACCCGGGGCTGTCGGGCGCCTTGCTCAAGTTGGTGAACTCGCCGTACTTCGGCCTGAGCAATCGCATCACCTCGATCCAGCGGGCGGTCAATCTGCTGGGCAGCCAGTCGGTCATCAACCTGATCAACGCCCAGTCGATCAAGGGGGAGCTCACCGACGAGACCATCGTCATTCTCAACCGCTTCTGGGATACCGCCCAGGATGTAGCCGAGACCTGCCTGAGCCTGGCCAAGAAGACCGGCTATCCGACCCCCGACGAAGCCTATGCCCTGGGTCTGTTCCACAACTGCGGCATCCCGTTGATGCTCAAGCGTTTCCCCAGCTACATGGCGGTGCTGGAGGAGGCCTATGCCAGCGTCAACGAGCAGGTACGGGTGGTGGACGTGGAGAACCGCATGTTCAACACCAACCACGCCGTGGTGGGGTATTTCATCTCGCGGTCCTGGCGCCTGCCGGAGCACGTGGGCCAGGCCATCGCCAACCATCACAATGCCCAGTCCGTCTTCGACGAGGACTCGACCACCGACATCCAGATCAAGAATCTGCTGGCGCTGCTGAAGATGGCCGAGCACATCTGCCGCTGCTATCGCGCCCTGGGCGGCCAGGACGAGGATCACGAGTGGCAGGCCATCGCGCCGCGGGTGCTGGATCACGTCGGCCTGTCCGAGTACGACTTCGAGTCGCTCAAGGAGACGATCCTTGAAATGGGCAGTGGCCGGATCAATTACTAAGGCACCTGCAATAGTCCTGGATCTCCATGCCCGAATTACCTGAAGTCGAAACCACTCGCCGGGGCATCGAGCCCCATGTCGTCGGTCAGCGCGTGCGCCGAGTCATCGTCCGCGATGGTCGGCTACGCTGGCCCGTCCCCGAAGACCTGGACGTGCGCCTCTCCGGTCAGCGCATCGAGGCCGTGGAGCGGCGTGCCAAGTACCTGCTGATTCGCGCCGAGAGCGGCACCCTGATCGGCCACCTGGGCATGTCCGGCAGCCTGCGCCTGGTGCCGGCGGATCAGCCACCGGCCAAGCACGAGCATGTCGACATCGAGTTGGAGTCCGGGCTGTCATTGCGCTACACCGATCCGCGCCGTTTCGGTGCGCTGCTCTGGACCCAGGATCCCCATGCTCATGTGCTGCTCAGCAAGCTGGGGCCCGAGCCCCTGACCGATGCCTTCGACGGCGGTCGACTGTTCGAGCTGTCACGTGGGCGCAGCATGGCGGTCAAGCCCTTCATCATGGACAACGCCGTGGTGGTGGGGGTAGGCAATATCTACGCCGCCGAGGCGCTGTTCGCCGCCGGCATCGACCCCCGCCGGGCGGCCGGCAGCGTTTCCCGAGCGCGCTACGATCGCCTGGCCGTCGAGATCAAGAAGGTACTGGCGCGTTCCATCGAGAGCGGCGGCACCACCCTGCGTGACTTCATCGGGGGCGACGGGGCGCCGGGCTATTTCAAGCAGGAGCTGTTCGTCTATGGGCGCAAGGGCGAATTCTGCAAGGTCTGTGGGACGGGCCTGCAGGAGATCCGCCTGGGCCAGCGCGCCAGCGTCTATTGCCGGAAATGCCAGCGATGAAGGGCCTGGCTGGGCTGGCCGTGCTGGCATTGCTCGGCAGTGAACTGGCCTGGGCCGACGCCGATAATGGCCGCAATCTCTTCCAGCGGCGCTGCCATAACTGCCATTCGGTAGGGCCGAACGCTCAATCCGGTTTCGGTCCCCAGCTCAACGACCTCTTCGGTCGCCAGGCCGGTAGCCTCCCGGGCTACCACTACTCCGAGGCCATGCGCCAGGCCGGCTTCGCCTGGGATCGCGAGGCCCTGGCGGCCTTCTTGCGTGATCCCGAGCAGAAGGTGCCGGGCACCAAGATGAGGTTCTGGGGCATCGGCGATGCCGAGGATCTGCGCGATATCGCCGACTACCTGCAGACCCAACACAGCGCACCCTGATCGTCAGCGGGCTGGCGACCGGCTGGGTGGTGAGCAAACTGCGTAGGGCCCCTGCTCAGTGATCGCCGCCACCGGCGCCCGGCTTGGCCGCGAACGGCGGCTTGGCCAGCCAGATGATCAAGAACAGGCCCATGAAGATCCAGCCAAGCAGGGTGAAGTAGTCCACCGTGGAGAGCATGTAGGCCTGGCTCTCCACCACCTTGTCCAGCTGGGCATAGGCCTGCTGCGACGGACCGCCGAGGGCGTCCAGGTAATGCTGGGTGGCCGGGCTGTAGGCGGTGACGTCCTCGGTCAGCTGGGCATGGTGATGGATGGCGCGGCGCTGCCAGAGCCAGGTGGTCAGGGAGGAGGCGAAGCTGCCGCCCAGGACCCGCAGGAAGGTCGCCAGGCCGCCGCCGTCCGCCAGCTCCGACGGCTTGAGGCTGGACAGCAGGATGCTGGTGGTGGGCATGAAGAACAGCGCCACGCCCAGGCCCATGAAGGTCTGTACCTCGGCGATGTGGCGATAGTCCACCTCGTTGTTGAAGGTGGCGCGCATGAAGCACGACGCCCCGATCACCAGGAAGGAGCCCCCGGCCAGCAGCCGCAGGTCGGTCTTGTGCGCGAACTTGCCCACCAGCGGTGAGAGGATCACCGGCAGGATGCCGATGGGCGCTGCCGCCAGGCCCGCCCACACCGGGGTGTAGCCGAGCTGGGTCTGCAACCACTGGGGCAGCAGCAGGTTGATGCCGAAGAAGCCCGAATAGCCCAGCACCAGCGCCAGGGTGCCGAAGCTGAAGTTGCGATAGCGGAACAGCCGCAGGTTGACGATGGGATGCTTGTCGGTCAGCTCCCAGATCACCAGGGCGGTCAGCGCCACGGCGGAAAAGGCCGCGCCCAGGCAGATCAGGTTGGATTCGAACCAGTCCAGGTCGTTGCCCTTGTCCAGCACCACCTGCAACACGCCCACGCCTAGCACCAGGAGGATCAGCCCGACGTAGTCGATGGGCTGGTGCACCAGTTTTTCCGGTTTCTTGCCCAGCTGGCTCCAGACCACCAGGGTGGCGAAGATGCCGATGGGGATGTTGATGAAGAAGATCCACGGCCAGCTGTAGTTGTCGGTGATCCAGCCGCCGGCGATGGGCCCGATGATGGGCGCCACCACCGTCACCATGGCCAGGAGCGCCAGGGCCATGCCCCGCTTGGCCGCCGGAAAGATCGCCAGTAGCAGGGTCTGGGCCATGGGGTAGAGCGGGCCGGCGACGAAACCCTGCATGGCGCGGAAGATCACCAGCTCGGGCATCGAGGTGGCGATGCCGCAGAGAAAGGAGGTGATGACGAAAAGCACCACGGCGGCCATGAACAGCTTGACCTCGCCGAAGCGGCGCGCCATCCAGCCGGTCAGCGGCAGGGCGATGGCGTTGCTCACGGCGAAGGCGGTGATGACCCAGGTGCCCTGTTCCGAACTTACCCCGAGGTTGCCGGAGATGGTTGTCAGGGCGACGTTGGCGATGGTGGTGTCGAGCACCTGCATGAAGGTGGCCAGGGAAAGACCTACCGTGGCGAGGACCAGGCTCGCCGGGCGAAAGGCGTTATCGCTCATGACGGATTACCAGAAGGGGGCGGGGGGGCTCATGACCGAGCCTCCAGGGCCTCAGCGCTTGGCGACGCCCGCGGCGCGTGCCGCCGGACCGTTGTTGTGGACGATTTGCTGGATCAGCTGGTCGGCATCGGCCAACTGGTGATCGTAGACGTCGGTGCTGTAGCGCGGCTGCTTTGGCGTGGTGGTAGGCAGGCGAGCGCCGTCCTGGTCGTGCAGGTCGACATCGACCACGGTCGACAGGCCGATGCGCAGCGGATGCTTGTCCAGGTTGTCGCCTTCCAGGCGGATACGCACGGGCAGTCGCTGGACGATCTTGATCCAGTTACCGGTGGCGTTTTGCGCCGGCAGCAGCGAGAAGGCGCTGCCAGTGCCCACGCCCAGGCTTTCCACCACGCCGCGATAGCGCACGTCGTCGCCATAGAGGTCGGAGTGGATCTCCACCGGCTGGCCGATGCGCATCTCGGCGAGCTGGGTTTCCTTGAAGTTGGCGTCGATCCAGATCTGGTCCAGCGGCACCACGGCCATCAAGGCCGCGCCGGGTTGCACGCGGCTGCCGACCTGTACCGAGCGCTTGGCGACATAGCCGCTGACCGGCGCCACCAGGGTGCTGCGGGCATGGTTGAGGTAGGCCTGGCGCAGCTGGGCGGCGGCGGCCTTGACGTCCGGGTGCGAGGCGATCTCGGTGTCGTCCACCAGTGCCTGGTTGGTGTCCAGTTGCTGCTGGGCGGAGGTCAGGGAGCTCTGCGCCGACACCAGGGTGTCGCGGGCATGGGCCAGTTCTTCCTTGGAGATGGCGCCGCCCTTGGCCAGTTGCTGGCGGCGGGCGTAGTCGGCGCGGGCCCGTTCGACCTCGACGCGCCGGGCGGCCACCTGGGCCTTGTAGCTGTCGACGTTGCTGTACAGGCCGCGCACCTGGCGTACGGTCTTGGCCAGGTTGGCCTCGGCGCTCTGCTGGGCGACGGCGGTGTCGCTGGGATCGAATTCCACCAGCGGCTGGCCTTGGCGGACGTAGTCGCCATCATCCACGGCGATGCGGGTCACGGTGCCAACGACCTGGGGCGTGATCTGCACCAGGTTGCCGTTGACGTAGGCATCGTCGGTATCGGCATGGAAGCGGCCATAGAACAGGTGGTAGCAGTAGACACCCACGCCGGCCAGGATCACCACCAGCAGCAGGAGCAGCAGGAGGAATTTGCGTTTGCCGGAGCGCTGCGGCTTCTGCTCCTGGGCATTGTCGTTGGGGGTTGCGGCGGAATCGGCCATGGTCGGGCTCTCGGTATCAGTGTGTGGCCGCGGCGGCGGGCGCCGGCGGCAGTTTGGACGGTTGGAAGCCGCCACCCAGGGCCTGCATCAGCAGCACGCCGCTGTCGACGCGGTCGGCCTGGAGGCTGGCCAGCTGACGTTCGGTCTGCAGCAGTTGCTGCTCCACGGTCAGGGCATCGAGGTAGTTGCCGATGCCGGCGCCATAGCGCTGCATGGCGATGTCGAAGGAGCTCTTGGCGATGTCCCGTGCCCGTTGCTGTTCGACGATCTGCTGGTCCAGCGAGCGCTGGCGGGTGATGGCGTCGGCGATGTCGCCCAGTGCCTGCACCAGGGTCCGGTTGTACTGGGCCACCGCCAGGTCATAGTCGGCATCACGGCTGGCGAGATCGGCGCGGCGACGACCGGCATCGAAGATCGGCAGCGACAGCGCCGGGCCGACGTTGAAAAAGCGCGCCGGACCGCCGAGCAAGGCGTCGCCGAGGATGGCCTTGCTGCCGGCGGCCACTGTCAGGTCCAGGTTGGGATAGAAGTTGGTCTTGCTGGCGACGATGTCCTTGCTCGCGGCCTCCACCCGCCAGCGGGCGGCGATCAGGTCCGGACGACGCCCGGCCAGCTCGACCGGCAACTGGGCAGGCAGGTTCACCGCGGCGGGGGCGATCAGCTTGGGCCGTGGAATCTCGGTGCCACGGTCTGGCCCCTTGCCCAACAGCACGGCGAGACGGATCTGGGCCGTGCGCACCTGCTGTTCAGCCGCGGTATGGGACGCCGCCGCGCTGGCTTCCAGGCTCTGGGTCTGCTGCAGCTGGTAGTCGCTGTCGAGGCCGGCATCCACCCGGCGCTGGGCCAGGTCGAGCATGCCACGGGTACGCTCCAGGTCCTGCTGGGCTACGTCCATATTGGCATAGGCCAGACCTAGCTGGTTGTAGGCGCGGCTGACGTCGGCGGCCAGCGTCAGGCGTGCGGCCTGGCGATCCACCTCACCGGCTCGGGCGCGGCCGAGCGCGGCTTCCCAGGCGGCGCGCTGACCACCCCAGAGGTCGAAGCTGTAGCTGCCGCTCACATTGAGTTGGCGCAAGGTGCTGTAACGGTCACCCTGGCCGACCGGATCGTCTGGCCGCGCCAGACGCGAGCGGGTCACGCCCGCATTGGCGTCGATCTGTGGATAGCGATTGGCATCGGCGGCGAGCACCGCGGCATCGGCCTGGCGGCTGCGCGCATCGGCTTCCTGCAGCGAAGGGCTGTCGCGCAGGGCCTCGCGGATCAGGTTGTCGAGCTGCGGATCGCCCAGCCGCGTCCACCAGTCGGCGCTCGGCCACTGGACAGGGGAGAGGCGATCGCCGGCAAAGGTGGCGTCGCCCTTGAGGGTGGTCGGATCCACGGCGTGCCCCTGGGTGTTCAGCCCTTCGGACGACACGCAGCCGGCCAGCAGCAGGGCGGCGCAGAGGGCGGTCAATGGCAGGCGAAAGGTCATGGATCAGAGGTCTCCAGAGGGCGCCGGCAACAGGCCGGAGGGGCCGAGCAGTCGGCGTAGCAGGCGTTCGAGGTCATCCAGCTCCTGGCGGTCCAGGCAGTGGGTGAGGTCATTGAGAGCATCCACGCCGATCTGCATGAGTTCACTGCTCAGGGCTTGGCCCTGTTCGGTCAGCTCCAGCCGCACCTGGCGACGATCGCTCAGGCTGCGCACCCGGCGCAGCAGGCCCTTGGCTTCCAGGCGATCGAGCATGCGGGTCATGGCGCCGCTGTCGAGCGACAGGCAACGGCTGAGTTCGGCCGGGGTGTCGGTCTGGTCGCGGGCCAGCAGCAGCAGCACCTTGAACTGGGCAGCAGTAATGTCGTAAGGCGCGAGGTGGCTGTCCAGCACGCGATCCTTGTACTGGTTCGCGAGGTGGATCAAATGGCCTACGGAGTTGCGCAGTGGAAAGTTGCTTCGGTCGAAATGTGACATTGCAGTATCTGCCCAGGCAATCAAGCGCATCCAGAATACTGCCTAGGCAGTGAAATATTCAGACACCTTTGCGCAGGGGAGCGTTGCGCATTTTGAAACAATTGGAAAAGTCCTTTGGCGAACCCTTGTCCTGTAGCGGCCCGGACGCCGATCATGGGGGTAACTTTAGTTTGAACCGACCTATGACGCCTGACTTCGATCTAGACCGCCTGCGCCAAGCCCTGGTGCCCCTGCGCCGCGACCTGCCGGCGGATGCCGACCACCAGGGCTATCGCGCCCATTACCGCTTGGCGGACAGCCTGGTGCACCCCGGAGTCACGGTGGCGCTGGGCGCCCTACCAGCGGGCAGCTACCAGCTCGCGGTTCAGGGTTGGTGGCCGCCTGAGCCACGCGGCAGCCTGCTGATGCTGCACGGCTACTACGATCACATGGGTCTCTATGGCCATGTGGTGGACTGGGCCCTGTCACGGCAGCTGGCGGTGCTGGCCTGCGACTTGCCCGGGCATGGATTGTCGAGCGGCGCCCGCGCCAGCATCAACGACTTCGCCGAATACCAGGTCGCCCTGGCCGCGCTGATCGCCGAGGCGCGGCGTCTAGCGTTGCCGCAACCCTGGCACCTGCTGGGCCAGAGCACCGGTGGCGCCATCCTGCTGGACTATCTGCTGAGGGGCGATCCCGCGCCCGAGCTGGGCGAGACGGTGCTGCTGGCACCACTGATCAGGCCCCATGCCTGGCGCCAGGGGCTGTGGACCTATCGGCTGGTGAAGCCCTTCGTGCGTGCCCTGCCACGACGCTTCTCGGTGAATTCCGGCGATCCAGCCTTCCTTGACTTCTTGCAGCAGGACACCTTGCAACCGCGGGAACTGCCGGCTCAGTGGGTAGGTGCCCTGGCGCGCTGGATTCCACAACTGGAAGGCGCGCCGGCCAGCACCCGTAGCCCCCTGGTGATCCAGGGCGAGCAGGACTTCACCGTCGACTGGCGGCATAACCTGGGGGTGCTGGAGGCCAAGTTCGCCCGGCCCGAGGTGCTGCGCCTGCCGGAGGCGCGACACCATCTGGTCAACGAGACGCCAAGCCTGCGCCAGCGCTACTTCCGCTGGCTGGACGAGCGTCTCGCCTGAATAGCCTTACTGACCGCCGCTACCCAGGCCGGCGCGTAGCGCGGCCACGGCGGCCCGGTAGTAGGCGCTGCCGTTGGGCGAGCTGGCGAAGTCGGCGAACTGGCCGAGTTCGTTGTCGTTCAGGGTACGGTAGACATAGAGCAGGGTGTTTTCCAAATCACCGGCATTCATCTGCTGGATGAATCGCTGCCGCTGCTGCTCGATCATCCCACCCGACTGCTGCTGCCCCATCAGCCCAGGCAGCATCGAGCTCAGGCTGTCGGCCGCAAGGCCAGCCAGGGCCACGCTGACCTCGGCGCCGGCTTCACGCACGGGCAGGGCGCTGGCCAGGCGCTTGGCCTGGGCGCGACGGGCAGGACTGGCCTGCACCTGGGGCACGCCGTTGGCATTCTTCGCCAGCTGATCGCTGCGCGTGGCGGCGATTTCCGCGGCGACCACCTTGCGCCCCACCGGCGACTGGAAGAACTGCAGCGCGGGGCCGTCGGCAGGCAGACTCTGGCGCAGCGCGGCCAGGGCACGCTGGTCGATGGCCGCGGCGGTATAGCGCTTGTTGCTGTTGTCGACCAAGCTCTGGTAGAGCGCCGGCGGCAGACTGTTCTGATAGCGCTGCTGGGCGGCCTGCAGGGCATCGCGGAAGTGTCCGCGCTGCTCGGGCCAACCCGCGGCCTGATAGAGACTGACCGTATCGTCGGCCAGGGCGGGCAGGCTGATGGCGAAAAGCAGGGAAGCGAACAGAACGCGCATGGACACCTCGGGCAGCGGCGCGGAGCCGAAAAGTCCGCCATTGTCGGCAACCCCAGGCTGGCTGTCGAGGCGCTCACCCCGGGCATTCGTCGCCTGGTCGAGGGAGGCGCGCAGGCGCGGCCGACTTCTCTTACACTCGGCATCCCGCCGGCTTGGCCCGGTTAGCCTGGTTTTCGTGATGGCTCTGCATCCCGAGCATCCCCTGCTGCAACGTATCGTCGACGATCTCGCCGAGCATGGCTGGTCGCGGCAGAGCATCTTCCTGCCCCTGGATCTCACCGCCGAGCTGGCGGCCGAGTGCCGGTTGCGCCATGCCCGCGGCGAACTGGAGCGCGCCGGCATCGGTCGCGGCGACAGCCCGCTGATCCGCGAAGGGGTCCGTGGCGATCACATCGCCTGGCTGGAGCCGGACGATGCCCATCCGGGCGTGCAGCGCTATCTGCACCTGATGGACACCCTGCGCGAGGCCTTCAATCGCACCCTGTTCCTGGGCCTGGAAGACTACGAGAGCCACTTCGCTCTCTATCCGCCTGGCGCCTTCTATGCCCGGCATCTGGATCGCTTCCGCGACGATGACCGGCGCATGGTCTCCCTGGTGCTCTATCTCAACGATGCCTGGCTGCCGGAGCAGGGCGGTGAGCTGCGCCTCTATCTCGACCAGGAGCGTCAGCAGGACGTCCTGCCCCTGGGCGGCAGTCTGGTCTGCTTTCTTTCCGGCCAGTTGCCCCACGAGGTCCTGCCGGCCACCCGCGAACGGCTGTCGCTCACTGGCTGGTTCCGCCGCCGCGGCGAGAATCCGCTGCAGGCTTAGACAGTGGACTGGCGTCTGACCAGGAGGGACGCATGGAAAAGATACTGGTGAGTCGTTGCCTGCTGGGGCATCGGGTGCGCTACGACGGTGGCGCCCATGGCCCCTTCGATCTGCTTGGCGTCTGGCAGGAGGAGGGACGCATCGTGCCGCTCTGTCCGGAAGTGGCGGGTGGCCTGCCCACCCCGCGTCCGCCCGCCGAGATCCCCGGCGGCCAGGGTGGCGCCGTGCTGGATGGCCGGCTGCCGGTCGTGACCGAAACGGGAGAGGAGGTGACCGCGGCGTTCGTTGCCGGCGCCGAGGCCGCGCTCGAACTGGTCGCGCGTCATGGCATCCGCCTGGCCGTGCTCAAGGCGCGCAGCCCTTCCTGTGGCAATCTGGAAAATTACGATGGTACCTTCAGCGGCACCCGGGTGGCAGGTGAGGGCGTCACGGCAGCCGCCTTGAAACGCGCGGGTGTCGCCGTATTCAACGAGACCGAGCTGGCGGCGGCCCAGCGTTTTCTGGCCGCCCAGGAAGACCCTCGCTAGAGCGTCTCCGGCTGGCGGCCCAGCAGTATCTGGAAGTGCGCCTTCTGCACGAAGCAGCCCTTGGGAAAGCGCCAGCCGACCAGTTCGCCCGGCTGCTTCTCGAGGTTCTGGGCAAAGACGGTGGCGCCCATGGCACGCGCCAAGGCGGCATATTCGCGCAGCGGTACCTTAACGACAGGAACATCCGGGCTGATCATGGGCGCTCTGCTGGGTGGGTCGCCCACGGTCGAAACGACGATCGCGGCGAGTCCACAGGTGACTTGCCCAGGCTATCGGCACCCCTGCGTGGAACTTCAGCCCCCGGATGAAAAAGGCCGTCTAGTCGGCGGCCTTGGGCGTTTCTGGCAGGAACCAGTTCATCAGCAGGGCGCACAGGCCGCCGGTGGCGACGCCGGATTCCAGCACCGCGCGCAGGCCGGCGGGCATATGGGCGAGGAATTCCGGCACCTGGGAGATGCCCAGGCCCAGCGCCAGGGATACGGCGATGATCAGCAGCGCGCGGCGGTCCAGTTCGACGCCGGCAAGGATGTTGATCCCCGAGGCGGCGACCGCGCCGAACATCACCATGGCCGCGCCCCCGAGCACTGGCTCGGGCACCGCCTGGATCACCCCGGCCACCGCCGGGAACAGGCCCAGCAGCACCAGGATGGCGGCGATCCACAGCCCGACATGGCGACTGGCGATACCGGTCAGCTGGATCACCCCGTTGTTCTGGGCGAACACCGAGCTGGGAAAGGTGTTGAAGAGTCCGGCCAGCAGCGAGTTGGCGCCGTTGACCAGCACCCCGCCCTTGATCCGGCTCATCCACAGCGGGCCTTCCACCGGTTCGCGCGAGACCTTGCTGGTGGCGGTGATGTCGCCGATGGCCTCCAGCGAGGTCACCAGGTAGATCACCAGCAGCGGCACGAACAGCGACCAGGAAAAGCCCAGGCCGAAGTGCAGTGGCAGGGGGATCTGCACCCAGGCGGCGTCATGCATGCCGGTGAAATTCAGGCGTCCCAGCCAGGCCGCCAGGGCATAGCCCAGCAACAGGGCGACGACGATGGCGCTGCTGCGCAGGCCGCGCAGCGGGATGCGATTGAGCACCACGATGGTGGCCAGCACGGTGCCCGACAGCAGCAGGTTCTCGCCATTGGCGAAGGTGCCGTTGCCCAGGGCCGCGAAGCCGCCGCCCATGCTGATCAGGCCGACCTTGATCAGGGTCAGGCCGATCATCAGCACCACGATGCCGGTCACCAGCGGGGTAATGAGGCGCTTGACGAAGGGCAGCACCCGCGACACGCCCATCTCGACGAAGGAGCCCGCCATGACCACGCCGAAGATGGCCGCCATCACGGCTTCCACCGGGGTACCGTTCTTGACCATCAGGGCGCCACCGGCGATCAGTGGGCCGACGAAGTTGAAGCTGGTGCCCTGGACGATCAGCAGGCCGGCGCCGAATGGCCCGAAGCGCCGACACTGGACGAAGGTGGCGATGCCGGAGATCACCAGCGACATGGAAACGATCAGGTTGGTGTCGCGCGGCGAGACGCCCAGGGCCTGACAGATCAGCAGTCCCGGGGTGACGATGGGCACGATGATCGCCAGCAGGTGCTGGATGGCGGCCAGCAAGGCGGGCAGCGGACGAGGTCGGTCCTGGGGACCATAGAGCAGTTCGGAGCGAGGAGACTGGGACATGGGCGGGTCGTCGCGGAAAAAGCGCCGATCTTACCGGATGCCCGCCCCGGAGCGCAGGATCTTCGGCCAGGGGACACCTGTTGGCTGGTCGCCCGCAGGTGTCCCGGGTGCCTTACAGGATGAAGCGCGCCACGTCGCGGTTGAGGTCGGCGGCGTGATGCTGCAGGGAGCGCGATTGCCGCTCCGAATCCTCGGCGCCGCTGGCCAGGGTATCGCCAAGCCCCTTGATGGTGATCACGTTGCGGGTGATCTCCTCGGTGACCGAGGTCTGTTCCTCGGCCGCCGTGGCGATCTGCAGAGACATCTCGGCGATGATGCCGGCGCTCTGGGCGATCTCTTCCAGGGCGCTGGAGGCGCGTTCCACGTCGGCGACGCTGCGTTCGGCGATGGCCATGCTGCTGTCCATGCGCTGCACCGCCTGGCGGGTCATCTGCTGGAGGGTGCCGATGGTCTCGTTGATCTCCCGCGTCGACGCCTGGGTGCGCTGCGACAACGTCCGCACCTCGTCGGCGACCACCGCGAAGCCACGGCCATGCTCGCCGGCCCGGGCTGCTTCGATGGCCGCGTTCAGTGCCAGCAGGTTGGTCTGCTCGGCGATGCTCTGGATGCTGTCGAGGACCTTGGCGATGGCCTGCGAGTGATGATCCAGCTCGCCGATCACCCGGGTGGCGTCATCCACTTCCTGGGCCAGGCTGTTGATGGACTGCTTGCTGGTCTGCACCAGGGTCAGGCCCTGGGTGGTGCTGTCGGAGGACTGCCGGATGGCCTCGGCGGTCTGCTCGGCGTTGCGGGCGATCTCCTGGGTCGCGGAAGACATCTCGGTCACGGCGGTGGCGACCAGGGTGATCTCCTGCTGCAGACGCCCCAGTTCCTGGGTGGCCGCGGCGCTGCGCTGCAGGACCTTTTGCGATTCGGCGTCCACGCTCTGGGCATGCTGGCGCACGCCGCCGATCAAGCCGTGCAGACTGGCCACGAACTGGTTGAAGTGGCCGGCGAGGCCGCCGACTTCATCGTTGCTCTGTACGGCGATGCGCCGGGTCAGGTCGCCCTGGCCATCGGCGATCACCTGCAGACCGTTCGAGACCACGCCCAGCGGCCGCAGCAGATAGCTGCACAGCAGGTTGATGAGCACCAGCGAGCCACCCAGCACCACGGCCAGGATGGCGATGCTGATCCAGAGTTGCCGCTGTAGCGGTGCCAGCAGGACGCCGCTATCGACGATCATCACCAGGGTCTCGCCGTCGCGATTCATGGGCGCGGCATAGAGCCGCTGGCCGGCGTTGGTCTCGATATAGCGCTCACCGGGCGCCTGGGCCAGCCGCTGGAGGGTGTCCGCGGTGAGCTGGGGATAGAGCTCGGTGAGCGGCTTGGCCAGCAGGGCGGTGTTTTCATGCCCCAGCACGATGTTCTGACCGTTGACCAGTACGGCGCTGCCGGCACCCGGCAGCTGCACCCGCTTGAGCTGATCGAGGATGTCGCTGATGCTGACGTCGGCGCCGAGGATGGCGCTGGTGTTGCCACCGGATTGCAACGCCCAGCCCAGGGACAGCACGTTCTGCTTGGTCGCCGCCGCCACCGTGGGTATGGAGAAGAACACCTTGCCGGGATTCTGCATCGCCTGCTGGTACCACAGCCATTTGCGCGGGTCGTTGTTGTCCGGCGGCAACTGGGCGCCGTTGGCATTGACCTGGCTGCCATCGCCGCGGGCGTAGAAGACGTTGTCGAAACCGCCGGAACGCTTGACCTGATTGAGACCGGCCGGAAGGTTCGTCTCCTGGGTGTCCGCCGCCAGGGCGCGCAACGCGGCGGCCTTGCCGTCGAACCACTGACGGACACCGCCATTGAAGACGAAGCTGACGGTCTTCAGCTGTTCGACCGTGGAGGCTTCGAGGGCCGCACGGGTGTTGAAGAAATTGATGGTCGTCAGACCTACACCCACCACCAGCACGGCCGCGGTGGCAGACAACGAGAGTTTCTGTTTCAACGACAAGGCAGGCACGGCGTATAGCTCCGAAATAATTATTCAGGCTTTATCGGTGCCGGTACGCGATAACTTGAGCGTTCGGTCAGATTTTCGTCGCAGAAGCGACGATCCGCGTCTGGGTAGGCGGCCCCTCCCAGGTCTTCCAAGGCGACTGCCGGCTGGAAGACCCGGGAGGATGCCTGGTCAGTCGAAGTCGACTAGGCGGCCACCGTCTGGGCACCGGTCATGAGTGCCACCGCATCGGCCATGGAGTGCTCGCGCGGGTCGATCACCGTCAGCCGGCGACCCAGTCGATGGATGTGGATGCGATCGGCGATCTCGAACACATGGGGCATGTTGTGCGAGATCAGCACGATGGCGATGCCGCGGGCCCGCACATCGAGGATCAGCTCCAGCACCTTGCGCGATTCCTTCACCCCCAGCGCTGCCGTGGGCTCGTCGAGGATGATGACCTTGGAGCCGAAGGCCGCCGCCCGGGCCACGGCCACGCCCTGGCGCTGGCCACCGGAAAGGGTTTCCACCGCCTGGTTGATGTTCTGGATGGTCATCAATCCCAGTTCGGAGAGTTTTTCCCGGGCGATGCGCTCCATTTCCTTGCGGTCCAGGGTCCGGCAGAGGGTGCCCAGCAGCCCCGGCTTGCGCAGTTCGCGTCCAAGAAAGAGGTTGTCGGCGATGGACAGCGCCGGCGACAGCGCCAGGTTCTGGTAGACCGTCTCGATGCCGGCACGCCGCGCGGCGATGGGCGAGGCGAACTGCACTGGCTGGCCCTCGAAGCGGATCTCGCCCTCGTCCGGGCGCAGGGCACCGGAGATGGCCTTGATCAGCGAGGACTTGCCGGCGCCGTTGTCACCGATCACCGCCAGGATCTCGCCGGGCAGCAGGTCGAAGTCGGCATGGTCGAGGGCGGTGACGCGGCCATAGCGCTTCACCAGGCCGCGTGCCATCAGCAGGGGTTCGGTAGTCATCAGCTGGCCGCCTTTCTGATCCATTGGTCGATAGCCACGGCCGCGATGATGAGCGTGCCGATCAGCAGATAGGTCCATTGCACGTCGGTACCCAGCAGGCGCAGGCCCAGGGCGAAGACGCCGACGATGAGAGCGCCGAACAGCATGCCGAGGATCGAGCCGCGCCCGCCGAACAGCGAGATGCCGCCGATCACCACGGCGGTGATGGACTCGATGTTGGCGAACTGGCCGGCGGTGGGCGAGACCGAGCCGATGCGGCCGATCAGGACCCAGCCGGCGAAGGCGCAGATGAGTCCGGACAGCCCGTACACGGTGATCAGCATGCGCCTGACGTTGACCCCGGCCAGCGCCGCGGCCTCGGGATCGTCGCCTACCGCATAGAGATGTCGGCCCCAGGCGGTGTGATTGAGCACGTACCAGAGCAGGGCGACCAGCACCACCAGGGCGATCACGCCATAGGTGAAGACGGCACCGCCCAGGCGGAAGTTGTCACCGAACACCTGCAGCAGGGGCGCCGTCGCACCGATTTCCTGGGCGCGGATGGTCTCGTTGCGCGAATAGAGGAAGTTGGCCGCGAGCACGATCTGCCACATGCCCAGGGTGACGATGAAGGGTGGCAGCTTGATGCGGGCGATCAGCCAGCCGTTGGCCATGCCGCACAGGGTGCCCACCACCAGGCCGCAGAGGATCGACAGCTCCACCGGCAGGCCGTAGCGAAAGGTGAACTGGCCCATGACCACCGAGGACAGCACCATGATGGCGCCCACCGAAAGGTCGATGCCGGCGGTGATCACCACCAGGGTCTGGGCCGCGCCCACGATCCCGGTGATGGCGACCTGTTGCAGGATCAGGGTGAGGGCGAAGGCGGAAAAGAATTTGCCACCCAGCAGGGCGCCAAAGATGCCCAGTGACAACAGCAGCACCAGCAGCGAGACCGCCGAAGGACGCGAATGCAGGAAGTGGCGGAATTTGACGAGTGGGCTGCGCTCGTCACGGGCGAAGGAGGCGACTTCCGTGGCGCTGTGCTTGAGCACCTGTTCGAAGGGCTGGCCGGACGAGGAGGGCGAGGTCGGATCGCTCATGGCAATCTCCTGATAGCGGGAAAGCAGCCGAGAGTCGGTCGCCCGCGCCGAGGCGAAAACGCTCAGGCGGGGCGACCGGTCTGCTCAGGCTAGACGACTGGCATCAGCCCCAGCATTTCTGCAGGGCGGTCTTGCTGTCGATGGACTGGATGCCGGGTACCGGCTTGTCCGTCACCAGCTTCACGCCGGTGTCGACAAAGCTCTTGCCTTCGGTGGCGGTAGGCTTCTTGCCCGTGTCGGCAAAGGTCTTGATCGCCTCGATGCCCAGCGCGGCCATCTGCAGCGGGTATTGCTGAGAGGTGGCGCCGATGACGCCGTCCGCCACGTTGTGCACGCCCGGGCAGCCGCCGTCGATGGAGACGATCAACACGTCCTTCTCGCGACCCACGGCCTTGAGCGCCTCGTAGGCACCGGCCGCAGCCGGTTCGTTGATGGTGTGCACCACGTTGATGGTCGGGTCCTTCTGCAGCAGATTTTCCATCGCTGCACGCCCACCTTCCTCGTTGCCGTTGGTCACGTCGTGGCCGACGATGCGCGAGTCGGTCTCGTCGCCGATGCGGTTCTGATCCTTGGGATCTATGCCGAAGCCGAGCATGAAGCCCTGGTCGCGCAGGACGTCCACCGAGGGCTGGGAGGCGTTCAGGTCGAGAAAGGCCACCCGGGCGTCCTTGGCCTTGTCGCCCAGGGTCTCCCGAGCCCACTGGCCGATCAGCTTGCCGGCCAGCAGGTTGTCGGTGGCGAAGGTCATGTCGGCGGCGCCCACCGGGTCCAGGGGGGTATCCAGGGCGATCACCAGCAGACCGGCCTCGCGGGCCTTTTGCAGATTGGGGACGATACCCTTGGTATCCGAGGCGGTGATGAGAATGCCCTTGGCGCCATCGGCGATGCAGGTCTCGATGGCCGCCACCTGGCTTTCGCTGTCGCCATCGATCTTGCCGGCATAGGCCTTGAGCGTCATGCCCAGCTCCTTGGCCTTGGCGCTGGCACCTTCCTTCATCTTGACGAAGAAGGGGTTGGTATCGGTCTTGGTGATGAGGCAGGCGGACACGGGGGCCGCCTGGGCGGTGGCGCTGGCCAGGGCGGCGGCCAGCAGGCAGCCGGTGAAGGCGGAAAGGGAGACGGTTCTTTTCATTGTTGTGCGCTCAGGTTCGCGGACGAGAACGCGACCGGCAGCACGCCGGTCGCGGCGGAGGATGGCTACCACCACTGCTCGATCTGGAAGCCGATGTTGGAGCCGTGCAGGTCGTTGCCGAAGGTACCGGTGCTCGACAGCGCGGAGCCGGCGTCGAAATCATCGGCTGCCTGCTGCGCTGCCCGGTTCCAGGCCGCATAGGTATAGAACAGGCGGAACTCCGGACGGGTCTTGAATTCCGGGCCCTTGGGCGACCAGGTGGGCGCCAGGGTCAGCTTGGTCAGCTTGCGGGTGCCGCCGGGAGCCTGCACCTGATCATGGCCCAGCTCGGTGGAGAACTTGAACTGGTCGGTGATGCCGTACACCAGGCGGCCACCCAGCGAGGTCCAGCGCAGGTCATTGCCGTTGGGACGTTCGTCCTTCTGGTAGACCGCGGCGATCTGGCCACCCCAGTAGCGGCTGATCTGCCAGTCGAAGAAGTCGACGACGCGATAGGAGACGTCGGCGCTGCTCAGGGTCGGATCGCCGGTGCTGCCCAAGGCGGTGCCCGGGCCCTGGCCGCGCTGCACGGCAAAGGTGTTCACACCACCCCAACCCATGAAGTTGGCCTGCTTGTGTTGCAGCGTGACCGCTACACCGCTGTTGGCATTGGGCTGATTGGTGGGCTTGTCCAGATAGCTGACGCCGATTTCCAGCGAGCCATTCGGATTGGTGTTGAAGCCGGCGACGTTGAAGTCGAGGCGGTTCTGGAAGTCCTTCTGGTTCTGGTTGTCCTTGCGCGAGAAGGCCAGGCTGTACTTGAGACCGCCGATGTTGACGTCCTCGATACCGCCGCCGGTGGCGCTCTGGTTCCAGTAGAAGAAGTCGGAGATGTGGATGTCGTTCCGCTTGTAGTAACGGCGGCCGGCCCAGAGATTACCGCCGTTCAGCGCGGCGATGTTGTTCCAGTAGGCATAGGCCTGGACGGCACGGATCTCGCCATTGTCCCCGTTGAAGGTCGGGGTGCGGTCGTAGCGGTTGAAGAAGCTGCCCATTCCGTATACGCCGACTGCCGAGCCGTCGTTGAGGGTCAGGACGTCCTGCTTGAGTGCCAGTTCGCCGTACTGTTCGCACTCGTTGCCCAGGCGGTACTTGGACTGCGCGCCCTGCAGCTTGAAGCAGCGCATGGAGTCAGAACCGGAGGAATCGCCGAGCCCGGTACGGAAGTACCCGATGGTTTCCAGGGCGTGTGCCGAAGGAATCAGCAGAAGGGTGCTCATCAAGGAGGCGACCGAAACCCTAGCCAAGGGCATAGCCTTTTTCTTATTCATTTATGTTCCCTGTTTATTGTTGTTGTGTGACGCGTGCCTGGCCTACACCTGACCCGCCGTGCTCCAGCGGAAGATCAGCATAGGTGTGACCATTGGGGCTCAACCTGACTACAAACTTATCGCTGAATCAATTCAGCGGCAGACGGAGGGTAGCCTTTGATCACTCAACGGCCTAGCGGCTCGCGAATCGCTAGGTGTGAGCTGAATCACAGGTTGCGCTTCTACAAAATTAGCAAGCCAAGCAACGGTGAATCCCTCTGGAATGGGCGTCGTGGCAGATGGCTGCGGTAAGGTCAGGAGGTGCAGCGAGAAGGCGGAGCTAGGGCGGGGGCCGGAAAGAAAGAGACAGGAGCGGATCAGTAGGGAAGGGCGACGGCAGGCGCCGTCGCCCGGGTACAGCGGTCAGCCCAGCAGCGCCTTGTCGCGCACGCCGCCCTTGTCGGCGCTGGTGGCCAGCAGCGCATAGGCCTTGAGCGCCGTGGTGACGCGGCGGGTACGGGGGTGGACCGGTTTCCAGCCCTGCTTGTCCTGCTCGATGCGGCGATGAGAGAGCTCTTCGTCACTCACCAGCAGGTTGATGCTGCGCTGGGGGATGTCGATGAGTACCTTGTCGCCGTCGCGCACCAGGCCGATGGCGCCGCCCGCAGCCGCTTCCGGCGAGGCATGGCCGATGGACAGGCCCGAGGTGCCACCGGAGAAGCGGCCATCGGTGAGCAGGGCGCACTGCTTGCCCAGCCCTTTGGACTTCAGGTAGCTGGTGGGGTAGAGCATCTCCTGCATGCCCGGACCGCCCTTGGGACCCTCGTAGCGGATGATGACGATGTCGCCCGCCTTGACCTCGTCGGCCAGGATGCCGCGTACCGCCGCGTCCTGGCTCTCGAACACCTTGGCGTTGCCTTCGAACACATGGATGGATTCGTCCACGCCGGCGGTCTTCACCACACAGCCATCCAGGGCGATGTTGCCGTAGAGCACGGCCAGACCGCCTTCCTGGGAGTAGGCGTGCTCGACGCTGCGGATGCAGCCTTCGGCGCGGTCATCGTCCAGGCTGTCCCAGCGGGTGGCCTGGCTGAAGGCTTCCTGGGTCGGGATACCCGCCGGACCGGCAAGGAAAAAGGTCTTCACCGCCTCGTCCTGGGTCAGAGTGATGTCCCACTTCTCGATGGCTTCGCCCAGCGTGCGACTGTGTACCGTGGGCAGGTCGGTGTGGAGCAGGCCGCCACGGGCCAGTTCACCCAGGATGCTGAAGATGCCACCGGCACGGTGCACGTCTTCCATGTGGTACTTCTGGATGTTCGGCGCCACCTTGCACAGCTGCGGCACCTTGCGCGACAGGGCATCGATATTGCGCAGGTCGAAGTCCACCTCGGCTTCCTGGGCAGCGGCCAGCAGGTGCAGGATGGTGTTGGTCGAGCCGCCCATGGCGATATCCAGGGTCATGGCATTCTCGAAGGCCGCATAGGAGGCGATGTTGCGCGGCAGGGCGGACTCGTCGTTCTCCTGATAGTAGCGGCGGCACAGCTCGACGACGGTGCGGCCAGCCTGGAGGAACAGCTCCTTGCGATCGGCGTGGGTGGCCAGGGTCGAGCCGTTGCCCGGCAGGGCCAGGCCCAGGGCCTCGGTCAGGCAGTTCATGGAGTTGGCAGTGAACATGCCCGAGCAGCTGCCACAGGTGGGGCAGGCGCTACGTTCGTATTCGGCGACCTTCTCGTCGCTGGCCGAGCTGTCGGCGGCGATGACCATGGCATCCACCAGGTCCAGGCCGTGGCTGGCCAGCTTGGTCTTGCCGGCTTCCATGGGGCCGCCGGAGACGAACACCACCGGGATGTTCAGGCGCAAGGCGGCCATCAGCATGCCGGGGGTGATCTTGTCGCAGTTGGAGATGCATACCAGCGCATCGGCGCAATGGGCGTTGACCATGTATTCCACGGCGTCGGCGATGATCTCGCGGCTCGGCAGCGAATAGAGCATGCCGTCGTGGCCCATGGCGATGCCGTCGTCCACGGCGATGGTGTTGAATTCCTTGGCCACGCCGCCGGCCCTTTCGATCTCGCGAGCGACCAGCTGACCGAGGTCCTTGAGGTGCACGTGGCCGGGTACGAACTGGGTAAAGGAGTTGGCGATGGCGATGATCGGCTTCTTGAAGTCTTCATCCTTCATCCCGGTGGCGCGCCAGAGCGCCCGGGCGCCAGCCATGTTGCGGCCCTGGGTAGAGGTTTTCGAACGATAGTCAGGCATGAAGCGTCTCTCCGAGGCGGCTTTTAGGTCACGGTTCTGATCATCGTGAGCGCAGGCGGGGCACGGTGCAAACGCGGAGTGACGAATGCCGGGCCGGAGGGCGGCGACGCCGTGCGGGATCACCACAGGGGCACCAGGGCTCACGAACCCGCCGGAGGATGCTGGCGAGGGGAAAGTCGATCATACACGCGGGCGCCAGGGCTGCACAGCAGCGCGGGCGCCGGTGGCTCAGGGCGCTTCCTGTTCGCCGTCGGGGGCGTCTTCCAGGTATTCGTCCATGGGCTCCTGGCCCGCCAGGGTCTTCAGGCTCAACTCCACGGCCTCGGGCAGGGTGATGTCGACGCGCTGCTTCTCGCTGCCTTCCAGGGAAGACTCATAGCTGAGCGCGTGGCGCAGATGACCATTTTCGAGGATGGCACCGACGCTGGCCAACTGGGCGGCGGCAGGTGCCAGGCGCTCCAGGGCGGCCTTGGGCCAGGTGGCTTCGACGGTCGCGTTGCAGGTGTAGAAGCCTGCGTCGCCACTGTCCGATGGCTCTTCCTGGGTCTTGATGTCGACCAGCGAGACCTGACCGGCTTCCAGCGCGGGCTGCCCGGCGGTGATGTCGTCCGCGTAGATTTCGTTGATGGTCTGGGCGTATTGCTGACGAACCATTTCGGCGGTCTTGGCCGCATCGCAGCTGTAGTCATAGCCACCGCAGCCAGTCAGGGAAAGCACCGCAGCTGTGAGTATGAGGTGACGTCTGGACATGCCTGAATTCCTTGGAACGATGGGTAGAGCCTGGCGGCGCTGGCCGAGCATGCGTCGATCCGCAGTGCATGACGTCGGCGCAACGGTCGGGGATGGCGAGGGCCAATGGTGCTGCCACTCGCCCATCCTGTCCATCAGACGCCGCCAGCGCCCTTCAGGACACCCGGCCTGGTTGGCCGGTCAGCTCCCTCACTCAGGCGCGGTCTGCGCTTTCGCAGGTCTCGAAGTCCTTGCTGTCAACACGGTTCATGCTGTCGAAGCCGATCGAATAGACCTGCTCCTTGCCGTCCTTGTTGAGGACATAGTTGTTGCAGGTACCCGGACGATACTTGCGGGTGTAGGTGCTCGACGGGGTGCCACCGATACGCAGGACGTCAGCCTTGGGCATACCCTTTTCAATCTGTTTCACCAGGGGCTGCTCGCGAAATTCGACGCGACCCACGGTGTAGTCGGCCGTGTTCTTTACCGAGGAGCAGCCCGCCAGGACGGTGCCGGCCAGCAGGGCGGCCGCGACTGCAATCTTCTTGTTCATGGTGTGATCCCTTCAAAGGCGGAAGTGCCTGACACTTCGACGATGACGGCGCCGATAAATTCGCTTTCCGTCGCACTTCTTGCGCTTTGCCTTTCTGACGCCGGCCCCTTTGGCGACGGCAAGTGACTGTATCTAAAGCTGATTCTGCAAACGAACGCTATGCCACGGTTTTCAAAGGAATATTTTGTCTAAACGGCAGTTGACAGGCGTCAGGTGGCAGGCGATCTTTAGCGTTATGTTGTAACTTCCCAGCCGTTTCTCGTTTCTCGCGAGGACTCCATGAATCGCCGTCGTCTGCTCAATCTGATCCTGGCTGGCATGACCTTGCCTGTCGGGTTGCCGGCATTTGCCGCCCGTCAGCAACTCAAGGGTGCCCGGGCCTGGCAGGACGCCGACAAGCTCCGCCTGGTCTTCGATCTCACCGGGCCGGTGCGTTACAAGACCTTCACCCTGGTTGCGCCGGATCGCATCATTCTCGATCTCGCCGACACCCAGGCGCCTGCGGTACTCAATCACCTGGCGCTGAAAGGTTCGCCCGTGCGGGCCGTCCGCAGTGCTCAATATGGTCCCCAGGACACTCGCGTGGTGCTGGAGCTGGCCCATCCGGTGGAGATGGAAAGCTTCGTCCTCGGCCCCGGCGAGGGCGCGGCCAATCGCCTGGTGCTCGATCTCAAGCGTGCCGGGGCACCGGTCGTGGCAGCGCGCAAGCCGGTCGATGCCGAGCCGCCGCTGGAGGTCAAGCGGGGCAGGGGCCTGGCCTCGGGGCGCGACATCATGGTCGTGGTCGATGCCGGACACGGTGGCAAGGACCCTGGCGCCCTGAGTGCGCGCGGTGATCGGGAAAAGGACATCGCCCTGATCGTGGCGCAGAATCTCGCGCGCCGGATCAATCTGCAGAAGGGCTTCAAGGCCAAACTGGTGCGCAACGACGACTTCTTCGTGCCGTTGCGCAAGCGTGTCGAGGTGGCGCGCAGCTACAACGCCGACATGTTCGTATCGGTGCATGCCGATGCCGCACCGCGGCGTACCGCCTATGGCGCCTCGGTCTATGCCCTGTCCGAGCGTGGCGCGACCTCGACCACGGCGCGCTTCCTGGCCGATAGCGAGAACAACGTCGACCTGATCGGTGCCAACGAGATCCTCAAGGGCCGTGACCCCATGCTCGCGGGGGTGCTGCTGGACATGTCGATGAATGCCACCATCTCGTCGAGTCTGGACCTGGGCCAGAAGGTGCTGGGGCAATTGTCGAGCATCACCAATCTGCACCAGAAACGGGTGGAGCAGGCTGGCTTCGCCGTGCTCAAATCACCGGACATCCCCTCGATCCTGGTCGAGACGGGCTTCATTTCCAATGACCGCGACTGCCGGCGGCTGCTCGACAGCCGTCACCAGAAGCAGCTGGCCGATTCGATCTTTGCTGGTCTGCATGGCTACTTCCAGGAGCGCCCACCGCTGGGTACCTACCTGGCCAGTCTCAAGAACACCCAAGGAGTGACATGAGTTTGCAAGACAAGGCGCGTCGTTACTGGCGCGCAGTGGTGCTGGTGATAGGAGCGCTGTGCGTGGTGGCCGGCTTGATCGGCTATGTCCAGGGCGGTGGCGACAAGACGGGCAGCACCCAGGAAAGCTTCGTCAACAAGGTCTGGCAGATCAAGACCAGCAACAGCATCGAACCCGGCATGCTGTACGTCTTCCTCAGCGATGGCACCCTGGTGATGGCCTCACCGAGCAGCCAGCCCTCCCTGGGGCGCTGGACGCGGACCGAGAAGGGCCTGAACCTCATCGAGGAAGGCATCACCTATCCCACGGAAATCCTCAGTCTCAAGCGTGACGAGTTCCGGATCCGCAGCCTCAATCCCGGCGAGCCCGTAGAGCTGCAACTGGCCCCGGCGGCACCCTAGGAACCTAGTCAAAGGCTCTGGTGCCATCAGCTGTCGTCCGAGTAGCGCTGCTCCTGCCAGGGGTCGCCACGGTCATGGTAGCCGCGCATTTCCCAGAAGCCGGGCGTATCGCCCACGCGGAAATCGATGCGTCTGAGCCATTTGGCGCTTTTCCACAGATAGAGGTGCGGGATCAATGCCCGCACCGGGCCGCCGTGCTCGGCCGTCAGGGGCTGGCCCTCCCAGCTGTGTACCAGCATGGCGCCGGGCGCGGCGAAGTCGGCCAGGGGCAGATTGGTGATGTAGCCGTCGTAGCTGTGCAACAGCACATGGGTGGCGTCTTCCCGTGGCTGCACTTCTTCCAGCAGCTCGCTGACCGGCAGGCCGATCCAGCGATTGTCGTAACGCGACCAGGTGGTGACGCAATGCATGTCGCTGACCGCCTGGGTGGTCGCTCGGGCCGCGAAGGTATCCCAGTTCCAGCGCAGCGTCCTGCGGACCGCCCCGGTGACCGCCAGTTGCCAGCGCTCGTGGCTGACCTCCGGCCGTACACCCAGATCCAGAACCGGCCAGTTGCTGACGCGATGCTGGCCGGGGGGCAGGCGTTCGCTTTCCGGACGTGCGCTCTGCCCGGTCAGGAAGCGCCCCTCCTGTGCCCAGCGCTCCTTGGAGCGGGTCAGCTTGCTTGGCTCATCGCTCATTGGCGAATCCTCTCGATGGTCATGGGGCTGTGACCATGATGATGGCCTTTCGTCGGCAGAGGGCGAACCCAGACGGCGCTTCATGCCTCCTATCCTGCAGGCGCTGAAAGAGCGGCCTCCTTTTTCTTAACCTGCCGGAGAACCACCATGGTAGATGCAACCCAGATCAAAGAGCATGCGGAAGTTGTCGGTTCGGACGGCCAGCACGTGGGCACCGTCGATCATATGGAAGGCGCCGATCGCATCAAGCTGACCAAGCGCGATCAGGATGCCGATGGCAAGCATCACTACATTCCGTTGAGCTGGGTCCAGTCCGTGGAAGGCAGCCAGGTACGCCTGAGCAAGACCCGCGACGAAGCCGAGCGTGAGTGGCAGGCCGCCTGACGCCAGCCACCGCCCAACAAAAAGCCCCGCATTGGCGGGGCTTTTTGTTGGGCGGCGAATACGATCAGTTGATGTACTCGAACAGCTTCACGATGCGCTGGACACCCGAAACGCTCTGGATCAGCTGTACGGCGTGATTGGCTTCCTGCTGGGTCACCAGGCCCAGCAGATAGACGATGCCGTTTTCCGTGACCACCTTGATGCGCGAGCCTGGGATGTCCTCGTCGGCGAACATCTGGGCCTTGATGCGGGTGGTCAACCAGGAGTCGTTGCTGCGTGCCAGCAGCGAGGAGTTGCCCGTCACCTGAAGCTCGTTATGGACCGTCTTGACCCGCTGCACACTGCGTACGGCCTGTTCGGCCTGGGCCTTGAGGTCGGCTCGCGGCGTCTGGCCAGCGATCAGCACCACGCCGTTGTAGCTCACCACCACGATGTGCGAACTGGCCAGGTCGGAGTTGGCCTTGGAGATGTTGACCGCGGCCTTGGTCTCGATCAGGGCGTCATCCACTGTGCTGCCCAGGGTGCGGGTGCCGCGGTTGTCGTCGATGGGCTTGTCGCGGCTGGCAGTGACCACGTTGCTGCAGCCGACCACGGCAAAGGACAGCGCCAGGATGGCGAGCAGAGGAGCTTTTTTCATTCTTCGCTTCCAAACAGTTGCTGATCGATCTGGTCGCACAGGCAGTGGATCACCAGCAGGTGCACTTCCTGGATGCGGGCGGTGACCTTGGCGGGCACGCGGATCTCGACGTCCTCGGGCAGCAGCAGGGAGGCCATGCCACCGCCGTCGCGGCCGGTGAGGGCGACCACGGTCATCTCGCGGTCGTGGGCGGCCTGGATCGCCTGGATCACGTTGGCCGAGTTGCCGCTGGTGGAGATGGCGAGGAGGATGTCGCCAGGCTGACCCAGGGCGCGGATTTGCTTGGAGAACACCTCGTTGTAGCTGTAGTCGTTGGCGATGGACGTCAGCGTCGAGCTGTCGGTGGTCAGGGCCAGGGCCGGCAGGCTGGGGCGCTCGCGCTCGAAGCGATTCAGCAGTTCCGAGGAGAAATGCTGGGCATCGCCGGCGGATCCGCCGTTGCCACAGGTGAGGATCTTGCCTTCGTTGAGCAGGGCCGCAACCATGACTTGGCTGGCCAGATCGATATGAGGAATCAGGACTTCCATGGCCTGACGCTTGGTTTCGATGCTGTCCCGGAAGAGTTTCTGGATGCGGGCGTGGGTGTCCATCGCGATATCTTTGACCTATGCAGTGGAGGGCCTCAGGCCTCGAAGGCTTGGGTGATCCATTCGAGTGCCTGAGGGGATGCGTCGGCCCCGGGGCCGATCGCGATCACGTCGAAACGGCAGGGCCGCTTGGCCCAGCGCGCTTCGGATTGCAGAAAGAGGGCAGCGCTGTTGACCAGTCGCTGCCGCTTGCGGGCATCTATGCTTTCCGCGGCGCCGCCCCAGGCGGTGTGCCGACGGGCGCGTACCTCGACGAATACTACTGTATCGCCGTCAAGCATGACCAGATCGAGCTCACCACCGCGCCAGCGCCAGTTGCGGGCGATCAGGCGCAATCCGCGCGTCTGCAGGAACTGCAGGGCGCGGTCTTCGCCTTGCTGACCGCGCTGGAGGTGCGGGGCCTGCTTCACGGCGTGCTGAGCGACGGCGGTACGCTGGTGGCCGGCAGCGGCGCATTGTTGGCCGGCAGCGGCTGGGCCACGCCGTTGCGGAATTCCGCCCAGGGCAGGTGGCGCACCACGCGCTGATCAGCCGCCACGCTCAGGTTGCCGGACAGGCCGGGCAATTCGGAGTTGGGCAGCGCCTTGAGCTGCTGCAGATGCAGGGCCAGCAGGTAGGCGTCGGCGCCCATGGCATAGAGCCGACCAATGCTGCTGCCGGCCTGGGGCCACTGGGCAGTGATCTTGGCGCGCAGCGGGTTGCTCGGATCGAGCAGCCAGGGGGTTTCGCAGAACAGGATGCCGTTCAGGTCCTGGTTGACGCCGGGCTCGTTGACCCCGCTGTTGAGATTGGAGGTGGCATACACCGGCAGATCGCGGGCGTTCTGGTAGACCAGGATCGGCTTGATCTGGCGAGCCTGGGCCGGCGTCGAGGCGAGGAAGATGAAATCCATGCCCTGGCGCATCTGCAGGAGGCTGGTGATGCGATTGGCGATTTCCACGGGCTGGCCGATACGTTCGGCGGCGACCAGGCGACCCCCGAGTTGCTGCCACTCGTTCTGGAAGGCGGCCAGCACGCGGGCACCCCATTCGCCCTGGGGCACCATGGCGCCGGCACTGCGCTTGCCGTCGGCCCAGGCACGGCGCGCGGCTTCGCGAGCCTCGTCCTCGGCGGCCAGGCCGAACTGGAAGAGTTGCGGCGGCTGGGCGCCCTGGCTGTCACCATAATTCAGTGCCAGGGTGTTGAGCGGCAGTTGCGGCCGGTCGCTCAGCTGCTTGACCAGATTCTTTTCCAGCGGACCGACCACCAGCTGGATACCGGCAGCCTGGGCCTGGCGGTAGAAGGCGTCCAGCGAGCCCATCTGGGTGCTGTCATAGACGGTCACGGCCGGCGCGGCCTGGCCGGCGGCCAAGGCTTCGTAGCGGGCGGCCATAAAGCCGTCCTGCAGCGCACGAGAGACACCCGCGAGTTGGCCCTGCAGGGGCAGCAGCAGGGCGACACGATTGAGCGGCTCGCGCGCCAGGGTTTTCAGGCGCTCCAAGTCGTCAGGCAGCTGTCGCGCGGCGGGATGGCTCGGATGCTGTTTCTGCCATTCCTCGATGGCGGCGAGCTGCTGATCCAGCGCCAGGTTGCCACGGGTAATGGCAGCTAGGGCCAACCAGCCATTGAGGTCGGCATCCTTGACGCTCTGGCGCAGTTGCGCATCCGGCAGGCTGGTCACCAGTTGCCAGATCTGCTCGCGGTTGTCATGGGCCGCGTCGCCTTCGAGCAGCGGGCCAATGAAAATGCGTTCCTGGGCGGCGGCGAGCGGCTGGCCATTGGCGGCCTGGGCATCGGCCTTGGTCAGGCCGCTGCGGATCTGCTGCTGCGCCGGCAGCTCGCCCAGTTGCGCGAAGCTCGGGTGGTCGAAGCGCTTGAGCGCCTGGGCCGGCTGCTTGTCGAGCAGGTCAAGTTGGGCCAGCAGGGTCTGGGCGAACATCTGCTGCGCCGGCTTGAGCCCTTCCAGATTGATGGAGCCCAGAATCTGGCGCGCTTCGCGGGTGTTCTGCTGGGCATAGGCCTTGTCGGCCGCGGTCAGGCGCAACAGGTTCGCCTGCTCGGACTGGCTGGCGCCAGCCTGGTTCAGCAGTTGTTCGATGCTGGCCTGGCTGGGCTCAGGCAGCGCCCCGAGACTGCTCGTGGTGGGCGTGCTGCTACAGGCGGCGAGCAGGGCGAAGGCGGTGGCGCAGAGCAGCGGACGCAGGCGGAACTTCATGCGGTGGTTCCTGAGCAATTGTCTGGAAAGGGGGCGATTGTCTCACAGCACCCAGGCGCTGCGAACGCCGAGGGCGAGAGCGGCGTACACTGTTGGGCTATTTCCAGTCTGTCAGGTTTCATCATGATTTCGCCGGGTACTCTTTATGTGGTTGCCACGCCCATCGGCAACCTGGACGACATCACCGCCCGCGCCCTCAAGGTCCTGCGCGATGTGGCCCTGATCGCCGCCGAAGACACCCGTCATTCGGCGCGCCTGCTGCGCCATTTCGGCATCGAGACGCCTCTTGCGGCCTGCCACGATCACAATGAAAGGGATGCGGGGGGGCGCTTCATCACCCGGCTGCTGGCGGGGGAGGACGTCGCCCTGATTTCCGATGCGGGCACGCCGCTGATCTCCGACCCGGGCTTTCACCTGGTGCGGGCGGCGCGCGCCCAGGGGATCAGGGTCTCGCCGATTCCCGGGGCCTGCGCCCTGATCGCCGCGCTCTCGGCGGCCGGTCTGCCCTCGGATCGCTTCAGCTTCGAAGGCTTCCTGCCAGCCAAGGCGGTGGGTCGTCAGGGGCGGCTGGCGGCGTTGCGCGAGGACCCGCGAACGCTCATCTTCTACGAGGCGCCCCATCGCCTCGACGATTGCGTGGCCGACCTGGTGACCATCTTCGGACCTGATCGCCACGTCGTGCTCGGACGCGAACTGACCAAGACGTTCGAGACCTTGCGCGGCCTGCCCGCCGGGGAGCTGCAGGCCTGGATCCGCGCGGATCTGGATCAACAGCGTGGCGAGTGCGTGCTGCTGGTGGCTGGCTGGACGGCGCCGGAAGACGCCGAAGTCGATGCCGAGACCCTGCGCATCCTGGATCTGTTGTTGGCCGAGCTACCGGTCAAGCGCGCTGCCGCCCTGGCAGCGCAAATCACCGGTGCGCGCAAGAACCTGCTCTATCAGCTGGCGCTGGAACGCAAGGCCGAGTAAGCGGGATTTTGTGGGCATCTTTCCTTGTTATCCGGCACCAGTCTCTATACCCTTGCGCCGCGAGAGCCGACCGGGCAGTCGCTGTCGTGACCCGCAAGGGTTGCGAGGGAGGAAAGTCCGGGCTCCATAGGGCGAGGTGCCAGGTAACGCCTGGGAGGCGTGAGCCTACGGAAAGTGCCACAGAAAATAACCGCCTAAGCGCGCAAGCGCCGGTAAGGGTGAAAAGGTGCGGTAAGAGCGCACCGCACGGCTGGCAACAGTTCGTGGCTAGGTAAACCCCACCTGGAGCAAGACCAAATAGGAATCCATAGGCGTGGCCCGCGCTGGATTCGGGTAGGTCGCTAGAGGCAATCAGCGATGGTTGTCCCAGAGGAATGACTGTTCTCGACAGAACCCGGCTTACAGGTCGGCTCTCGCACCCCCTCCCTCTCGGGCCGCTGCGCCCGGGTCTGTGACCCCTTCTTCACAAATCACTTTAATCAATTGAGCCAATCAATTGACTTGATTTCCGTTTGTCGGAAATCAATGTCGTCCGTCCTGGTCGTGACCAGGTGCAATTTGCTTGAAATCCGCGTCCCACACGGCCTGGGAACCCCCTCGCTTACCTTGACTGAAAGCGGCCCTCCTCAATATAGTGGCGGCCGGTGGTACGAAGTGGGGCGAAGTGGGATTTAATGGCAAGGACAGCCTATTAGAGGACGCGAAATTGTTCCGGGGAGCGAACGCCATCAGTCTCGACGCCAAGGGGCGCGCCGCGATGCCGAGTCGGTATCGTGACGAGCTGCTGGAGCGTTGTGCCGGCCAGCTCATCGTGACGATCGATGCTGTCGACCCCTGCCTTTGCGTCTATCCGCTACCTGAATGGGAAATCATCGAAAGCAAGCTGCGGCAGTTGCCCTCGCTACGGGAGGAGACTCGTCGCCTACAGCGCTTGCTGATCGGCAATGCGGTGGATCTGGAACTCGACGGCAGTGGCCGCTTCCTGGTACCGCCGCGCCTGCGTGAATACGCCAAGCTCGACCGGCGCGTGATGCTGGTCGGGCAGCTGAACAAGTTCCAGTTATGGGATGAGGATGCCTGGAGTGCCGTGTGCGACGCGGATCTGCAGGCAATTAAGGAACCCGGCGGTATGCCGGATGAAATGCGCGATTTGATCCTGTGACCATGAACCCAGTCTTCCACCACGTCTCCGTTCTCCTGGACGAGGCCGTACAGGCATTGGCGATCCAGCCTGCCGGTCGTTATCTGGACGGCACCTTTGGCCGCGGCGGACACAGCCGGGCCGTGCTGCGCCTGCTGGGTGAGGAAGGGCGGTTGCTGGGGTTCGACAAGGACCCGCAGGCGATCGCTGCCGGCCAGGCCCTGGCTGTCGAGGATTCGCGCTTCGAGATCGTCCAGCGCAGCTTCGCCGAACTGGGCGATGAACTCGTCAGTCGTGGCTGGTCCGGCCAGGTCGATGGTGTGCTGCTGGATCTGGGCGTGTCCTCGCCACAGCTCGACGATCCCGAGCGCGGCTTCAGCTTCATGCAGGACGGTCCGCTGGACATGCGCATGGACCCGAGTCGGGGCCAGAGCGCCGCAGCCTGGATCGCCAGCGCCTCCGAGGCCGACATCGCCCAGGTGTTCAAGGAATTCGGCGAAGAGCGCTTCGCCAAGCGCATGGCGCGCGCCGTGGTGCAGCGTCGCGAAGTCCAGCCCTTCGAGCGCACCGGCGATCTGGCCAAGGTGCTCACCGAGGCCAATCCGGCCTGGGAAAAGGGCAAACATCCCGCCACCCGTGCCTTCCAGGGGCTGCGCATCTACATCAATCGCGAACTGAGCGACCTGGAGCAGGGGCTGCAGGCGGCCTACGAGCAACTGGCCGTAGGTGGTCGGCTGGTGGTGATCAGCTTCCACTCCCTCGAAGACCGTATCGTCAAACAGTTCATGCGCCGGCTGGCCAAGGGCGAGGCCGACCAGTTGCCGCGCGACCTGCCCATCCGGGCAACCGTGTTCGAGCCCTCGCTGCGCCTGCTCGGCAAGCCGGTCTATGCCGGCGAAGGCGAGCTGGCGGCGAACCCCCGGGCCCGCAGCGCCGTGATGCGCGTCGCCGAGAAACTGAAATGAGCCGCCTCTTCGTGAAGAAGCTGCCCCTGGGCAGCAGCGTCATGCTGGTGCTTTTCGTGGGCGTGCTGCTCTCGGCGGTGGCCGTGGCCTACAGTGCCCACTGGAATCGCCAGCTGCTCAACACCCTCTATGGCGAGATGGCCATCCGCGACAAGGCCCAGGCCGAGTACGGTCGGCTGCTGCTGGAGCAGAGCACCTGGACCGCCCACAGCCGGGTCGAGGCCCTGGCCAGCGGCCAACTGCAAATGCGTATCCCCGACCCGACCGAAATCCGGATGGTCAATCCGTGAAAGGCCTGGTCGCGCGCCTGCCCTGGCGCTTCAGCCTCATTATCGGGCTGTTGCTGGTCATGGTCGGCACCATCATCTGGCGCATCGTCGATCTGCACGTGATCGACCGGGCCTTCCTCAAGGGCCAGGGCGACGCACGCAGTGTCCGCACCATTCCCATTCCAGCGCATCGCGGCCTGATCACCGATCGCAATGGTGAACCTCTGGCGGTCAGCACGCCGGTCACCACCCTGTGGATCAATCCCAAGGAGTTGCTCGGCGCTGAAGATCGCTGGGCGATCCTGGCCGACGCCGTTGGCCAGCCCCGTGCGGATCTGGCCAAGCGCATAGAGCAGAACGCCAGCAAGGAATTCCTCTACCTGGCCCGAGGCCTGACGCCCGAGCAGGGCGAGGCGGTGATGACGCAGGTCAAGGCGCACAAGATTCCTGGGGTCTACGACATCGAGGAATTTCGCCGTTTCTATCCGGCTGGCGAGGTGGCAGCCCACGTGGTCGGCTTCACCGACATAGACGATCACGGACGTGAAGGCATCGAGCTGGCCTTCAACGAATGGCTGTCGGGCGTGCCGGGCCGTCGGCAGGTGGTCAAGGATCGCCGTGGTCGCCTGATTCGGGACGTGCAGGTGGCCAAGAACGCGAAGCCGGGCAACACCTTGGCGTTGTCCATCGACCTGCGCCTGCAGTATCTCGCCGCCCGCGAGCTGCGCAATGCCTTGACCCAGTTCGAAGCCGAGGCGGGCAGCCTGACCATCGTCGACGTCAAGACCGGTGAGGTCCTGGCCATGGTCAACATGCCCACCTACAACCCCAACAACAGACGCACGCTCGAACCGGCTGCCATGCGCAACCGGGCGATGATCGACGTCATGGAACCCGGCTCGGTGATGAAGCCGATCTCCATGACCGCGGCGCTGGCCAGCGGTCGCTGGAAGCCTAGTGACAAGGTCAATGTCTATCCCGGCTCGCTGCAGATCGGTCGCTACACCATCAAGGACGTCTCCCACAGCGATGGCGCCCTGGACCTGACCGGCATCCTCATCAAGTCCAGCAACGTCGGCATGAGCAAGATCGCCTTCGACGTCGGCGGTGAGAACATCTACAACGCCATGCGCGCCGTGGGGCTGGGCCAGGACACCGGTCTGGGCTTCCCCGGCGAGCGGGTCGGCAACCTGCCCAACCATCGCACCTGGCGTCCGGCCGAGACGGCGACCCTGTCCTATGGTTACGGCCTGGCGGTGACCGCTGTGCAGCTGGCCCATGCCTATTCGGTGCTGGCCAACGACGGTCGCTCGGTGCCCCTGTCCATGGTGCGTCTGGACAAGGCGCCGGACAGCGATCAGGCAGTGGACGCGCGCGTTGCCAAGACCCTGCAAGGCATGCTGCAACAGGTCGTGGAAGCGCCCGGTGGGGCCTTCCGTGCCCAGGTGCCTGGCTATCACGTCGCCGGCAAGAGCGGTACCGCGCGCAAGACCAGCACCGGTACCCGCGGCTATGCCGAGAATTCCTATCGCTCGCTGTTCGCCGGTTTCGGCCCCACCAGCAATCCGCGCCTGGCAGCAGTGGTGGTGATAGATCGCCCGAGCAAGGGTGGCTACTACGGTGGCGTGGTCTCGGCTCCGGTATTCAGTCGCGTGATGTCCGGTGCCCTGCGCCTGATGAACATCCAGCCGGACAACCTCCAGCCGCTGCCGGTACAGCAGGCCCAGGCCGCGGCCAAGCCCCTGCTGGTAGGGGAGCGTGACCGATGAGCCGCCTACTGCCCGAGTTGCTGGCCGTCAGCTGTCCCGTCGTCGAGATCGCTGGATTGGCCCTGGACAGCCGTGAAGTCCGCCCAGGCGTTCTGTTCCTGGCCATTCCCGGTGCCCATAGCGATGGCCGCGCTCATGTCGCGGCCGCCGGCGAGCAGGGGGCTGCCGCCATCGCCTATGAGGCGAAAGACGCTCCGGCGCTCCCGGCCCTGGATATCCCGATGATAGCCATCGAGGGCCTTGCCGAGCAGCTGTCCGCCATCGCCGGGCGCTTCCATGGTGAACCCAGTCAGCGCCTGGCCCTGGTTGGCGTGACCGGCACCAATGGCAAGACCAGTGTCAGCCAGCTGATCGCCCAGGCCTGTGACCTGCTCGGTCAGCGCTGCGGTATCGTCGGTACCCTGGGCAACGGCTTCTATGGCGCTCTCGCTGAAGGCCGCCACACCACCCCGGATGCCCTCAAGTTGCAGGCGACCCTGGCCGAGCTGGCCGAGGGGGGCGCTTCCACCGTCGCCATGGAAGTCTCGTCCCATGGCCTGGCTCAAGGGCGCGTGGCCGCCCTGGCCTTCAAGGTCGCGGTCTTCACCAATCTGACCCGCGACCACCTCGATTTCCACGGCACCATGGAAGCCTATGGCGAAGCCAAGGCCCAGTTGTTCGCCTGGCCGGCGCTTGGCACCCGCGTCCTCAATCTGGACGACGCCTTCGGGCGCGAGCTGGCGAGTCGCGCCAGCTCGGCCACGACCCTGACCTACAGCCTGAGTGATCCGGCTGCCAGCCTCTATTGCCAGGATCCACGATTCGACGATCACGGTGTACGGGCACGTCTGGTCACCGCCCAGGGCACGGGCGAATTGCGCAGTCAGTTGATCGGGCGCTTCAACCTGAGCAACCTGCTGGCCGCCATCGGTGGCTTGCTGGGCCTGGGTCATCCACTGGCCGATATCCTCGCCATCCTGCCGCAGCTGCAGGGGCCTGCCGGGCGCATGCAGCGCCTGGGTGGCGCTGGGCGGCCGTTGGTGGTGGTGGACTACGCCCACACTCCCGATGCCTTGGACAAGGTACTCACCGCGCTGCGGCCCCATGTCAGTAGCTCGGGCCGACTGATCTGCGTGTTCGGCTGCGGCGGCGACCGCGATCGTGGCAAGCGACCGGAAATGGCCGCGCTGGCTGAGCGGCTGGCCGATCAGGTGGTAGTGACCGACGACAATCCGCGTACTGAAGATCCCACCGCCATCGTCGCCGACATCCGTGCGGGCTTCCAGCAGCCCCATCAGGTGCGCTTCGCCGGGCGTCGCGAGGCGGCCATCGCCCAGGCGATCGCCGAGGCGAATCCGCACGACATCGTCCTGCTGGCCGGCAAGGGCCATGAGCCCTACCAGGAAATCGCTGGGGTCCGGCATCCCTTTTCCGATCTCGACCAGGCCGAGCGGGCCCTGACCGCCTGGGAGCGACAGCATGCTTAGATCCTTCACCCTTACCGAAGTGGCCGAGGCCTTGACCGGCAATCTGCTGGGCGCCGATGCCCTGTTCGACGGCGTTGGCACCGACAGTCGCAAGGCCGTGGCCGGGCAGCTGTTCGTCGCCCTGGCCGGGCCACGCTTCGATGGTCATGCCTATCTGGCCGACGTGGCCGCCCAGGGCGCTGCGGCAGCCCTGGTGGAGCGGGCCGTGCCCGAGGTCCATCTACCCCAGTTGGTGGTGGCCGATACCCGCTTGGCGCTGGGTCGCCTGGGTGCCTTCAATCGCGACCTGTTCCAGGGTCAGGTTGCCGCCGTGACGGGCTCCAGTGGCAAGACCACGGTCAAGGAACTGCTCGCCGCCATCCTGCGTCAGCAAGGTGCCACCCTGGCTACCCAGGGCAATCTGAACAACGATCTGGGCGCGCCCCTGACCTTGCTGCAACTCGCTGCCGAGCACGCCTTTGGCGTCATCGAATTGGGCGCCTCCCATGTGGGGGACATTGCCTATACCGTGAGCCTGACACGCCCGGATGTCGTTATCATTACCAACGCCGGCCAGGCCCATGTGGGCGAATTCGGCGGTGTCGACCGCATCGTCGAAGCCAAGGGCGAGATCATCGAAGGCGTGGGCGAGGCGGGCACCGTGGTGCTCAACCGTGACGACGCGGCGTTCGAAACCTGGCAGCGCCGCGCGGCCGGTCGCAAGATCCTTTCCTTCGGCCTGGATGCCCGCGCCGACGTCCGCGCCACCGAGGTGAGCCTGGATAGCCAGGGTCGTCCGAGCTTCATCCTGCACACTGCGCAAGACGACGCGCGCATCACCCTGCAGATGCTGGGTGCCCACAACGTCGGCAATGCGCTGGCCGCTGCCGCTGCAGCGCTCAGCCTCGGCCTGGACCTGACCATCGTTGCCCGTGGCCTTGCCGCTGCGGCACCGGTCCAGGGACGCACCCTGACCCGCACCAGCCAGCGCGGCGCACAGGTCATCGACGACAGCTACAACGCCAACCCCGCTTCGGTGAAAGCCGGGATCGACTTGCTGGCGGCCTTGCCGGGTCGTCGCGTGGTGGTCCTGGGCGATATCGCCGAGTTGGGCGAATGGACCGAACAGGGCCATCGCGAGGTGGGCGAGCATGCCCGCGGCAAGGTGGACACCTTCTATAGCGTCGGTCCTTCGATGGCCCATGCGGCCCGCGCCTATGGCGTCGAGGCCCGGCATTTCGCCGATCGCGAACAATTGATCGAGGCCCTGGCGGACGAGGACCGGGCCGGAACCACCCTGCTGATCAAGGGATCCCGCAGCGCCGCGATGGACAAGGTCGTCGCCGCGCTCTGCGCTATCAACACCGAGGAGAAACACTGATGCTGCTGCTGTTGGCGGAGTTCCTGCAACAATTCTACAAGGGCTTCGCTGTCTTCCAATACCTCAGCCTGCGCGGCATTCTGGGCGTCCTGACCGCCCTGATGCTGTCGTTGTGGCTCGGCCCCTGGATGATCCGCACCCTGCAGATCCGTCAAATCGGCCAGGCCGTACGCAACGATGGCCCCCAGTCGCACCTGTCCAAATCCGGCACCCCCACCATGGGCGGTGCCCTGATCCTGACCACCATCGGCATCAGCACCCTGCTGTGGGCCGACCTGCACAATCGTTATGTCTGGACCGTGCTGGCCGTGACCTTCCTGTTCGGCGCCATTGGCTGGGTCGATGACTATCGCAAGGTGATCGAAAAGAACTCCCGGGGTCTGCCAAGCCGCTGGAAGTACTTCTGGCAATCGGTGTTCGGCCTGGGGGCGGCAATCTTCCTCTATGTCACGGCCAAGGCGCCCATCGAAACCACGCTGATCCTGCCCCTGCTGAAGAACATCGAAATCCCGCTGGGGATTTTCTTCGTTGTGCTGACCTACTTCGTCATCGTCGGCTCCAGCAACGCGGTCAACCTCACCGACGGTCTCGATGGCCTGGCGATCATGCCCACCGTAATGGTCGGCGGCGCCCTGGGTATCTTTTGCTACCTGTCGGGGAACGTGAAATTCGCCGACTACCTGCTGATTCCCTATGTGGAAGGCTCCGGCGAGTTGATCGTCTTCTGCGGCGCCCTGATCGGGGCGGGCCTGGGCTTTCTCTGGTTCAACACCTATCCGGCCATGGTCTTCATGGGTGACGTCGGTGCCCTGGCACTGGGCGCTGCCCTCGGCACCATCGCCGTGATTGTCCGTCAGGAAGTGGTGCTGTTCATCATGGGCGGCGTCTTCGTCATGGAGACCCTCTCCGTGGTCATCCAGGTCGCCTCCTTCAAGCTGACCGGCAAGCGCGTCTTCCGCATGGCGCCGATCCACCACCATTTCGAATTGAAGGGCTGGCCCGAACCGCGGGTCATCGTGCGCTTCTGGATCATCACCGTGATCCTGGTGCTGTTCGGTCTCGCCACCCTGAAACTGAGGTAACCGCAGTGCTCATCGCTTCCGACCAGTTCCGTATCGTCGTCGGCCTCGGCAAGAGTGGCATGTCGCTGGTGCGCTTTCTCGCGCGCCGGGGCGTGCCCTTTGCCGTGGCCGACACGCGGGAACAGCCGCCGGAACTGGAGACCCTGAGAACCCAGTACCCCGGGATCGAGGTGCGCTGCGGTGAGCTGGACGTCGACTTCCTCGCCCGGGCTGCCGAGCTCTATGTGAGTCCAGGCCTGGCGCTGGAAACGCCTGCCCTGCAACAGGCCGCTGCCCGTGGTGTGCGGCTGTCCGGCGACATCGATCTCTTCGTGCGCCATGCCCGCGCGCCCCTCGTTGCCATCACCGGTTCCAACGCCAAAAGCACTGTCACCACCCTGGTCGGTGACATGGCCCGGCGCGCCGGCAAGCGCGTTGCCGTGGGTGGCAACCTGGGCACTCCGGCACTGGATCTGCTGGCCGATGACGTCGAGCTCTATGTGCTGGAACTGTCGAGCTTCCAGCTGGAGACCTGCGAGCGGCTGGACGCCGAGGTGGCCACGGTGCTCAACCTCAGCGAAGACCACATGGATCGCTACACCGGCATGCCGGCCTATCACCAGGCCAAGCACCGCATCTTCCGGGGCGCCCGCCAGGTGGTGGTCAATCGCGACGATGCGCTGTCGCGGCCACTGATCGGCGAGGGCGTGCCCTGCCTGACCTTTGGCCTGGGGCGTCCGGATTTTCGTGCCTTCGGCATTCGCGAGGAGGAGGGGCGCCGCTATCTGGCGCTGGCCTTCGACAACCTGCTGGATGTCGAGGAGCTCAAGATCCGTGGCACTCACAATCACAGCAATGCGCTGGCCGCGCTGGCGCTCGGTCAGGCCGCCGGCTTGCCGCTGGCGCCCATGCTGGAGGCGCTGCGTGCCTTCCCTGGTCTGGAGCACCGCTGCCAGTGGGTGGGTGAGGTCGCAGGCGTCAGCTACTACAACGATTCCAAGGCGACCAATGTCGGCGCTGCCCTGGCGGCCGTCGAAGGCCTGGGCGACGACATCGCCGGCCAACTGGTACTGATCGCCGGTGGCGATGGCAAGGGCGCCGACTTCAGCGCCCTGCGCGAACCCATCGGTCGCCATTGCCGCGCCGTGGTACTGCTGGGACGCGATGCCGCGCGGATCGCCGAGATACTGCCGCCAGCGGTCAAGCAGGTGCACGTCGCTACGCTGGAGGAAGCCGTACGCGAAAGCCGCAGCCTGGCCCAGCCAGGCGATGCCGTGCTGCTGTCGCCGGCCTGTGCCAGTCTCGACATGTTCCGCAACTTCGAGGAACGCGGACGGCTGTTCGCCCAGGCCGTGGAGGGCTTGTCATGATTCTCAGCCTGCTGCGTCCCTATCCCTCGCCGCTGGCCAGCCGCCACGGCATCGACCTGGACTTCCCGCTGCTGGCTGGCTGCCTGCTACTGCTCGGCCTTGGCCTGGTGATGGTGACCTCGGCTTCGTCCGAGGTCGCCGCGGCTCAATCCGGCAATCCGCTGTATTTCATGTATCGCCACCTGGTCTACCTGGCCATCGGCTTCGTTGCCTGCGGCGTGGTGATGCTGATCCCCATGGCCACCTGGCAGCGCTTCGGCTTTCCGCTGCTGATCATCGCCTTCCTGCTGCTGGTTGCGGTTCTGGTGCCCGGCATCGGTCGCGAGGTGAACGGCTCGTTGCGCTGGATCGGCTTCGGCATCTTCAACGTGCAGCCCTCGGAGATCGCCAAGGTCTTCGTGGTGCTCTATCTATCGGGTTACCTGGTGCGCCGTCAGCACGAGGTGCGCCATACCTGGGCCGGCTTCTTCAAGCCCTTCATCGTGCTCCTGCCGATGGCCATGCTGCTGCTGCGCGAGCCCGACTTCGGCGCTACCGTGGTGATGATGGGTGCCGCCGGCGCCATGCTGTTCCTCGGCGGTGTCGGCCTGTTCCGCTTCATGCTGATGGTCGCCCTGGCGGTACTGGCGGTGTTCGTCCTGGTGCAGACCCAGTCCTACCGGATGCAGCGCCTGATCACCTTTACCGATCCCTGGGCCGACCAGTTCGGTTCCGGCTACCAGCTGACCCAAGCGCTGATCGCCTTCGGTCGCGGCGGCTGGACCGGTCTGGGCCTGGGCAACAGCATCCAGAAGCAGTTCTATCTGCCCGAAGCCCACACCGACTTCCTCTTCGCCGTGCTGGCCGAAGAGCTGGGGCTGATCGGCGCCATGGCCACCGTCGGCCTGTTCCTCTTCGTCTGCGTCCGTGGCCTGTTCATCGGCCACTGGGCCGAGCAGTCCAAGCAGTTCTTCTCGGCCTATGTGGCCTATGGTCTGTCGATGCTCTGGATCGGTCAGTTTCTGATCAACATCGGGGTGAACGTCGGCCTGCTGCCGACCAAGGGCCTGACATTGCCTTTCCTCAGCTATGGCGGCAGTTCCCTGGTGATCTGCTGCGTGAGCATGGGGCTGTTGCTGCGCATCGAGTGGGAACGGCGAACGCTCGCGGATACCGAGGATGTGGAATTCACCGAGGAGGATTTCGCTGATGTCCGCTAATGTCCTCATCATGGCGGGTGGCACCGGCGGGCACGTCTTCCCGGCGCTGGCCTGCGCCCGCGAGTTCGAAGCCCGCGGCTATACTGTCCACTGGCTGGGTACCCCGCGCGGTATCGAAAACGATGTGGTGCCCAAGGCCGGCATTACCTTGCACCACATTCCAGTCACCGGTCTGCGCGGCAAGGGCATGCGCTCCTTGGTGAAGGCGCCTCTGCAACTCAGCGGCGCCCTGATGCAGGCCATAGGTCTCATGCGCCGGCTCAAGCCGATCTGCGTACTGGGCCTGGGCGGCTTTGTCACCGGTCCCGGTGGCCTGGCAGCCAAGCTGTGCAATATTCCGCTGGTGATTCACGAACAGAACGCCCATGCCGGCACCGCCAATCGCCTGCTGGTGCCCTTAGCCGCGCGCGTGTGCGAAGGCTTCACCGATACCTTCCCGGCCTCCGCCAAGCGCCTGTCTACCGGCAATCCGGTGCGCGCCGAGCTCTTCGCCCCGGTGACCCGCGCACCACTGGAAGAGCGCGCCGCCAACCTGCTGGTGCTGGGCGGCAGCCTGGGCGCCGAGCCGCTCAACAAGCTGTTGCCCGAGGCCCTGGCCCAGTTGCCTGCTGGTCTGTGGCCCAATGTGCGCCACCAGGCCGGCCGCCAGCATGCCGAGGTGACCGCCGAGCGTTATGCCAATGCCGCGGTGGAGGCCGATGTCCAGCCCTTCATCGCCGACATGGCCGCTGCCTATGCCTGGGCCGATCTGGTGATCTGCCGGGCCGGCGCCCTGACCGTCGCCGAGCTGACGGCCACCGGCCTGCCGGCGCTGCTGATTCCGCTGCCTCACGCCATCGACGACCACCAGACCAGCAACGCCCGCTTCCTGGAACGTGCCGGTGCCGGTGTGGTGCTGCCCCAACATTCCACCCGCCCGGCGGATCTCGCCGCGCAGCTTACCGAGGTCCTGATGCATCCCGAACGTCTTGCCGACATGGCCGCTAGCAGCCGTGCCCTGGCCAAACCCGATGCGACCCGTGCCGTCGTCGACGCCTGTCTGGAGGTTGCCCGTGGTTAAGTCGCAAAGTGCCATTCAGGCCGAGGTTCGGCGCATGCGCAGCATTCGGCGCATCCATTTCGTCGGTATCGGTGGCGTCGGCATGTGCGGTATCGCCGAGGTGCTGCTGAATCTGGGTTACGAAGTCTCGGGCTCTGACCTCAAGGAGTCCGCGGTCACCGCACGTCTGCAGCAGTTCGGTGCGCGCATCTATATCGGCCATCGCGCGGAAAACCTGGATCAGGTCGATGTGCTGGTGGTGTCCAGCGCCATCAATAGATCCAATCCCGAGGTGTCCGCTGCCCTCGAACAGCGCATTCCCGTGGTGCCTCGCGCCGAGATGCTCGCCGAGCTGATGCGCTATCGCCATGGCATCGCCGTCGCCGGCACCCATGGCAAGACCACCACCACCAGCCTGATCGCCTCGGTGTTCGCCGCTGAGGGTCTGGATCCCACCTTCGTCATCGGGGGACGTCTGAACGCCGCCGGCACCAACGCCCAGCTCGGCACCAGCCGTTATCTGGTCGCCGAGGCCGATGAGAGCGACGCCAGCTTCCTGCACCTGCAGCCCATGGTCGCCGTGGTCACCAACATCGACGCCGACCACATGAGCACCTACGAAGGTGACTTCAATCGGCTCAAGCGCACCTTCGTCGATTTCCTGCACAACCTGCCGTTCTATGGCCTGGCCGTGCTCTGCGTCGACGACCCGGTGGTGCGCGAGATCATTCCCCAGGTCGCTCGTCCCACCGTCACCTACGGCACCGCCGAAGACGCCGACGTACGCGCCGTGGATATCCGCCAGGAAGGCATGCGCACCTATTTCACCGTCCTGCGTGAGGGGCGTGCGCCGCTGGCGGTCTCGGTCAACATGCCGGGCGTGCACAATGTGCTCAACGCCCTGGCCACCATCGCCATCGCCACCGATGAAGGCGTCAGCGACGAGGCCATTCTCAATGGTCTGTCCGGCTTCCAAGGGGTAGGGCGGCGCTTCCAGGTCTACGGCGAACTGCCGGTCGCTGGCGGCAGCGTCATGCTGGTCGACGACTACGGTCACCACCCGCGCGAAGTCGCCGCGGTGATCAAGGCCGTACGCGGTGGCTGGCCCGAGCGCCGGCTGGTGATGGTCTATCAGCCCCACCGTTTCAGCCGCACCCGAGATCTCTACGAGGACTTCGTCCAGGTCCTGGCCGATGCCAACGTCCTGCTGCTGATGGAAGTCTATCCGGCCGGCGAAGAGCCGATCCCCGGGGCGGACAGCCGTCAGCTCTGCCACAGCATTCGCCAGCGCGGCCAGCTCGATCCGATCTATGTGGAGCGTGGCAGCAACATCGCCCCGCTGGTCAAGCCGCTGCTGCGCCCAGGCGACATCCTGCTGTGCCAGGGCGCGGGCGACATCGGTGCGCTGGCGCCACAACTGCTCAACCACCCGCTGTTCGCCACCGCCGCGACCGCCGGGAGTTCGGCATGAGCCGTCATCCATCCAACCTATTGCTGGCAGTTCCTGCTGCCGGCGCGCACGTGGAGGGCTGAACCTTGGTCGCCACCCTACGTCACAACCAGCCCGGCTTCGGCCGTTCGCGCAATGTCGAGCAGCGGGGCGCCAGTCGCCTGGTCGCCGAAGAGCCGCTGTCGACGCGCCTGCCGCGCCCAAGCCTGGGCCTGCTCAAGCGCATCCTCTGGCCGTTCCTGCTGCTGGGATTGGGCTTTGGCACCTACGAAGGGGCCCAGAAGCTGTTGCCCTATGCCGACCGGCCAATCGCCAAGGTCAGCGTCAAGGGCGATCTGTCCTATATCAGTCAGGGGGCGGTGCAGCAGCGCATCGCTCCCTTCGTGGGTACCACCTTCTTCCAGGTCGACCTGGCCGACATGCGCCACGAACTGGAAACCATGCCCTGGATCGCCCATGCCGAGGTGCGTCGGGTCTGGCCTGACGAGATCAGCATCCGCCTGGAAGAGCAGATGCCCATCGCCCGTTGGGGTGACGAGGCGCTGCTGAATAACCAGGGTGAGGCTTTTGCCCCACAGGATCTGGCCAACTATGACAATCTACCGCGACTGTACGGCCCCAAGCGGGCCCAGCAGCAAGTGATGCAGCAGTACCAGATGTTCAGCCAAATGCTTCGGCCGCTCGGTTACACCGTGGCGCGCCTGGAAATGCAGGAGCGCGGCAGCTGGTACCTCACCACCGGTCAGGGCCTGGAACTGGTGTTCGGCCGCGACCAGCTGGTGGAAAAGATGCGGCGCTTCATGCGCCTGTACGATCAGGTGCTCAAGGCACAGATGGACAATATCGCGCGGATCGATCTGCGTTATCCGAACGGTCTGGCCGTGGCCTGGCGTGATCCCGCTATCGCTGCCACCCCCGTGACCGAACCGGCCAAGCATTGAGGAGAAGTTTTTTACTATGGCAAGCGTGCAAAGCGGCAAGATGATCGTCGGCCTCGACATCGGCACTTCCAAGGTCGTGGCTCTGGTCGGCGAGGTGTCTTCCGATGGTCAGATCGAGATCGTCGGGATCGGCACCCATCCGTCGCGCGGGCTCAAGAAAGGCGTGGTGGTCAACATCGAATCCACCGTTGCCTCCATCCAGCGGGCCATCGAAGAAGCCCAGCTGATGGCCGGTTGCCGAATCCATTCGGCCTTCGTCGGCATTGCCGGCAATCACATCCGCAGTCTGAATTCCCACGGCATCGTGGCGATCCGCGACCGTGAAGTGAGCCCCGCCGACATCGAGCGGGTACTCGATGCCGCCCAGGCGGTGGCCATTCCTGCCGATCAGCGCGTGTTGCACACCCTGGCCCAGGACTATGTGATCGACAACCAGGAAGGCGTGCGTGAGCCCCTGGGGATGTCTGGCGTCCGACTGGAAGCCAAGGTCCATGTGGTGACCTGCGCCGTCAATGCCGCGCAGAACATCGAGAAGTGCGTACGGCGCTGCGGACTGGAAGTTGACGACATCATTCTGGAGCAGCTGGCTTCGGCTTATTCGGTGCTGACAGATGATGAAAAGGAATTGGGCGTTTGCCTGGTGGACATCGGTGGCGGCACTACCGATATTGCCATCTTTACCGAAGGCGCCATCCGCCATACGGCGGTGATACCTATTGCTGGCGACCAAGTCACAAATGACATCGCCATGGCCTTGAGAACCCCGACGCAATATGCCGAAGAAATCAAGATTCGGTATGCTTGTGCCCTGGCAAAGCTGGCTGGCCCGGGTGAAACCATCAAGGTCCCCAGCGTGGGTGATCGTCCGCCGCGAGAATTGTCGCGTCAGGCCCTCGCGGAAGTGGTCGAGCCCCGTTACGATGAGCTATTCACACTGGTGCAAGCGGAACTGCGCCGCAGTGGTTACGAGGATCTGATCCCCGCAGGGATCGTACTCACCGGTGGTACCGCGAAGATGGAAGGCGCGGTCGAACTGGCGGAAGAGATTTTCCATATGCCGGTACGCCTGGGGGTGCCCCAGACGGTCAAGGGTCTGACTGATGTAATCAGCAACCCGATCTATTCCACAGGCGTCGGCCTGTTGCTCTATGGTTTGCAAAAGCAGACCGATCCCCTGCCGGTTGTTTCTGGCGGATATAGCAGCGAAACCAAATCCACAGTCCTGGAACGCATGAAGCGTTGGGTCCAGGGCAACTTGTAATTCACAATTAAACCGCGGCAGTAGGCGAAGATCCGAAAGGAAAGAGAGGGGACCATGTTCGAACTCGTAGACAACATTCCACAAAGCGCCGTGATCAAAGTCATCGGCGTGGGCGGTGGCGGTGGCAACGCCGTTAACCACATGGTCAAAAGCGGTGTTGAAGGCGTCGAATTCATCTGTGCAAATACCGACGCCCAGGCCCTGAAGAACGTCACATCCCGTACCGTGCTGCAACTCGGCCCGGGTGTCACCAAGGGTCTTGGTGCTGGCACCAACCCGGAAATCGGCCGCCAGGCGGCCATGGAAGATCGTGAGCGCATCGCCGAAGTCCTCGAAGGCGCCGACATGGTCTTCATCACCACCGGCATGGGCGGTGGCACCGGTACCGGTGCTGCGCCGATCATTGCCGAGGTGGCCAAGGAAATGGGTATCTTGACCGTTGCCGTGGTCACCCGTCCTTTCCCCTTCGAAGGCCGCAAGCGCATGCAGGTCGCCGACGAAGGTATCCGTTCCCTGTCCGAATGCGTCGACTCGCTGATCACCATCCCCAACGAGAAGCTGCTGACCATTCTGGGCAAGGACGCCAGCCTGCTGGCTGCCTTCGCCAAGGCTGACGACGTTCTCGCCGGCGCCGTCCGTGGTATCTCCGACATCATGCAGCGTCCCGGCCTGATGAACGTCGACTTCGCCGACGTCAAGACCGTGATGGGCGAGATGGGCATGGCCATGATGGGTACCGGTCACGCCAGCGGTCCGAACCGTGCACGTGAAGCCACCGAAGCGGCCATCCGCAACCCGCTGCTGGAAGACGTCAACCTCCACGGCGCCCGTGGCATCCTGGTCAACATCACTGCCGGCCTAGACCTGTCCCTGGGTGAATACGCCGCCGTGGGTGAGATCATCGAGGACTTCGCGTCCGAGCACGCCACCGTCAAGGTCGGCGCGGTGATCGATCCGGAAATGCGCGACGAGCTGCATGTCACCGTGGTCGCCACCGGCCTGGGTGCGCGCATCGAGAAGCCGGTCAAGGTGGTGGACAACACCGCTCAGACCTTGGCCGCTGCACGTCAGGAAGCGAGTCCGGTCAACTACGACGACCTCAAGTACCCGACCTCGATGCGCTCCGGTCGTGGCAGCCAGAATCATGGCGGCTCGGCAGCGGCGACCAAGGTCAATCCCAACGACGACCTGGATTACCTGGACATCCCGGCCTTCCTGCGTCGTCAGGCTGATTGATCGGGTATATCACAAGCCAGGGTGTGATTAGTGGGCATCGATTTTCGCATCTGCTATCATCGCGACTTCGTTGAACACCATTCGCACCCTGCGACCGAGCGGCCCTGGCATGATTAGACAACGCACCCTCAAGAACACCATTCGCGCCACTGGCGTAGGCCTGCACTCGGGGGAGAAGGTTTACCTGACCCTGAAGCCGGCTCCGGTCGATACGGGAATCGTGTTCCGTCGCACCGATCTCGATCCGGTCGTGGAAATCCCGGCCTGGGCCGAGAACGTGGGTGAAACCACCATGTCGACCAACCTGTTCAGTGACAGCGGTGTCAAGGTGGGTACCGTTGAGCACCTGCTGTCGGCCATGGCCGGTCTGGGTATCGACAATGCCTACGTCGAGCTGTCCGCGGTCGAAGTACCGATCATGGACGGCAGCGCCGGCCCCTTCGTGTTCCTGATCCAGTCCGCGGGTCTGCAGGAACAGGAAGCGCCCAAGCAGTTCATTCGCATCAAGCGGGAAGTGACCGTCGTCGACGGTGACAAGCGCGCCACCTTTGTGCCTTTCGATGGCTTCAAGGTGACCTTCGAAATAGATTTCGATCACCCGGTGGTCAACAACCGTACCCAGAAAGCTTCGGTGGACTTTTCGAGCACCTCCTTCCTCAAGGAAGTCAGTCGTGCCCGTACCTTTGGCTTCATGCGCGATCTGGAATTCCTGCGCTCGCACAACCTGGCCCTGGGCGGTAGCGTGGACAACGCCATCGTGGTGGACGAGAAGGGTGTGATGAACGAAGACGGTCTTCGCTATGAAGACGAGTTCGTGAAGCACAAGATCCTCGATGCCATCGGTGACCTGTATCTGCTCGGCAAGAGCCTCATCGGCGAGTTCCGCGGCTACAAGTCCGGCCACGCCATGAACAATCGTCTGCTGCGTGCGCTGCTGGCCGACCGTGATGCCTGGGAAGTGGTCACCTTCGAAGATTCCGGTCTGGCACCCATTTCCTATATGAGACCCGCGGCTGCCGTCTGAGCACGGTTCTACAAAAAAGCCCTGCATCCGCAGGGCTTTTTTTATGGCCGCGAGAAACCCTAGCGACGACTCAGGGGTTCGCCCTGGAAGTGCACCTTGGCCAAGCCGTTGGCGAGAAGTGCGCGAATGTTGGCGTGGTCGCTGCCCTCGGGCGTCTGCAGCACACTGCGATAGTGCTCGCCAAAGGCCAACAGGGCTTCCTGATCGCTCAGGCCTTCGAGTGTGGCCAACCCCAGGGTCTTGCAGGAGCCTTCGTTCTGGCCGGCGGCATTGTCGACGTCACCGTTGCGAAAGGCGGTAGGCTGGTAGTGGTAGTGCTCGGTGACAAAGGCCAGGGTGTCGGCGAAGGTATGATCGCCACTGGCCAGGCTGGCGCGAAAGCTGGACAGGTCGGTCATTTGCTCTGCTGCTCCTGGAAGGCGGCTGCCTGAGCTGGCGTGGCTTCGGTCTGGTGCTGGGCTTTCCAGTCGGCATAGGGCATGCCATAGACGGCTTCGCGGGCGTCATCGAGACTCAGCTCCAGGCCCTTGTCATCCGCGGCGGCCTTGTACCATTTGGACAGGCAGTTGCGGCAGAAACCGGACAGGTTCATCAGGTCGATGTTCTGGACATCGGTGCGCTTGCGCAGGTGCTGGACCAGGGTACGGAAGGCGGCGGCTTCCAGTTCCAGGCGGTCTTGTTCGGTCATGGCTGATTCCTCTTGCTAGCGTCGGCCGTGGCGCAGGTGGCGCCCGCCGTTGACGGTAAAGGTGCTGCCGGTCGCGTACTGGGTCGACAGCAGATAGAGCACGGTATCCACGATAGGCTCGGCGCCGGGTTCGAAATCCAGCAGCGCCTTGTCCAGGGTCGCCTGGCGATAGGCCTCGTCTGCGCCTTCCTTGAAAATCAGCAGGCCTGGGGCGATGGTGTTGACCCGAACGGTGGGCGCCAGGGCTTCGGCGAAGGACAGGGTCAGGTTGTGCAGGGCGGCCTTGGTGGCGGCGTAGCCGATGTGATTGCGACTGCCCCGGGTCGCGCTGTCGTCACCGATATGTATGATGTCGGCGCGCGGCGCAGCCAGCAGCAACTCCTGCAGGCCCAGGTTGAGGTGGTAGGGCGCTTCCAGGTGCAGGCGATAGAGCAGGCGTAGATTGTCCAGGCTGTCTTCGGCCCAGACCGAGGCGTTGTGCACGATACCGCGCAATGCCCGGTGGCGTTCATGCAACTGCTGCAGCAGGAGATCGCGCTGCGACTCTTCCGCCAGATCGACCTGATAGGCTTCGATTTCGAGGTCGCGCAGGGGCCCCGGATCGTCGCGGTAGACCGCGATGACGGGCTGACCTTCTGCCAGTAGCCGGCGGGTCAAGGCGAGACCGACGCGGCGATTGGCACCGGTGACCAGAAGGGGAAGGGTTGCGGACATGAGGGTACCCGATCCTGATGAGCGAAGCGGCCAGAGGGCTGGCCGCCATTGTACGCATTCGGCTCGTCAGGATGCAGGCCGATCCCTTGCGATCTAGCGGGCGCTGCTGCGCCAGTCGTTGGTCCGCGAGGAGGCGTTGTGCAGCCAGCCCTTGAGCGCCCGGGTAATCAGCGGAATGAAGACGCAGACCATGACCGGGGTGAGGATCAGGGTGCTCAGCAGGATACGCGGCAGCAACGGCAGATGGGCGAGGTGATCGCCGAAGGCGGCATTGAACAGCAGCGAGATGGGAAAGAACGCCAGCCAGACGGCGATGCTCTGCTTCCAGCGCGGTGGCGGCTGGATACCGGCACCGAACCAGTCGTCCATGCCCTGGGCGCGGCGTGCCTGGGGGGCTTCGAACAGTCCCTGGCCCCGCTCCAGCCAGAGGCGCCGCGTGTCCGAGTGTTCCCACTCGTCGAGGGTCTGGGGGCAGGCGAAACGAAAGATGATCTGTACCAGGTTATCGCCCGGTGGCGGGGTCAGGACACCCGAACCGAGATAGCCGGGATAGGCAGTGGCCAGGGCTTCGCCTTCGCGCAACCAGACCAGAAAGGCGTCGTATTGGCCGGCCGCCACGCGCCGCGCGACCATGAGGGTAACAGGCTGATTCATGCTCTAACTCCGGGCGATCAGGCCGGATAGGCCAGATGCCGTCACGCCGCCGGGTAGGCGGGCAGGTGGCGAAAACGCCTGGGGTAGCAGGCGGCGCTAGCATAACAAGCCTTCAGACCCTTGGCAGCAGCGGTGGTTGCCAGCGGAGCAGCGGCGCAGACGGAGCGCCAACGACAGTCGCGCCAGGCATACTGGGTGGGATTCCACGCAAGAGGTTTGTATGAAAGTCGCATTGTTGAATGGCTCGGTATACGGCACCGCGGAAGATATCGCGCGCCAGGTGAAGGCGCGTCTGGCCACGGCGGGCCATGAGGTCTGGCACCAGCCGAATGCCGATCTCGCCAGTCTGGAGGCCTTCGCGCCCGAGGCCCTGCTGGCCATCACTTCCACCACGGGCATGGGCGAGCTGCCCGCCAACCTGGAGTCACTGTACTTCCAGCTGCGCGATCGCCTGCCGCCCTGGCAGGGACGGCCAGGTGCCGTGCTGGCGCTGGGTGATTCCAGCTATGGCGACACCTATTGCGGCGGTGGCGAGCTGATGCAGGAGCTGTTCGCCGAGCTGGGACTGCATGAGTTGCTGCCCATGCTGCGCATCGATGCCAGCGAGACGGTGACGCCGGACGAAGACGCCGAGGGCTGGATCGCCGAGGTCATCGCCGCGCTGGGCTGATCTTGCCCAGTGAGCAAAGCTGCTTTACTCGCCCTGATCCCGCCGCTGGGCCCGGTCGGCTGTCCTCGTCACCTCAGCCTCGGTATCCTTGAGCGCCTGATGATGATTTGAGATGGAGCCCTGGGTGAATAGATATCTGCGCCTGGCTCTGGAGCTGTGCGGATTGGGCGCGCTGTGGGGCGTCGGTACTTGGCTGGCGACCTCCTTCGCCTTGCCGGTACCGGGCGGTGTAGTAGGTCTGGCCATGCTGCTGTTGCTGTTGGCCGCGCGCATCGTCGAGCCCGAGTGGTTGCAGAATGGGGTGCGCCTGCTGCTGGGCGAAATGCTGCTGTTCTTCATTCCCGCCTTGCTGAGTCTGCTCGATTACGGCCCCCTGCTCCGGCAGGAGGGCGTGCGCATTCTGCTGGCGATTCTGCTCAGTACCGTACTGACCATGGTCGCCACCGCCTATACCGTGGACTGGATGTTCCGCCGTCGGGGGCGTCGCGATGCTTGATCTGCCCGGGCTCTTCTGGCTGTTGCTGACGGTGGCCGGGTACGTGGTGAGCCGCCTGCTCTATGCGCGTCTGCGCTGGTATGTGGTCAGTCCGATCATCTTCGTCACGGTGCTGCTCTATGCCGCCACGCTCTGGCAGCAGGTGAGCTATGCCGAGTATGCCCACTACAGCCGTTGGCTGATCACCCTGCTGGGACCGGCGACGGTGGCCTTCGCGGTGCCGATCTGGCAACAGCGCCGGCTCCTGGCGCGTTACTGGCAGGCGCTGCTGGCCGGACTCTGCGTGGGTAGTGGCGTGGCCATCGGCAGCTCCTGGTTGCTGGCCCGGCTGCTGCTGCTGGACGACCGGGTGCTGCTGTCCATGCTGCCGCGCTCCATCAGCACCCCCTTCGCCATGCCGATGTCCGCCACCGTGGGCGGCGTCCCCGAATTGACCGCGGCCTTCGTGATGATCACCGGGCTGGGTGGCGCCATCCTCGGTAGCCTGCTGATCAAGCTGTTGCCACTCAAGTCGGCGCTGGCCCGCGGCGCCCTGTTCGGCATGGGCGCCCATGGCGTGGGCACCAGCAAGGCCTACGAGGTTGGTCTGGAAGAGGGCACCGTGGCCGGGCTGGTCATGGTGCTGGCGGGTCTGAGCAATCTGCTGGGGGCCCAGCTGGTGCTCTGGTTGCTGCGCGGTTAGGTCGGATGTCGATGACGTTTCGTGCGGAACCTAGTGCAGCGTGGCGGAAGGCGCGCCGAGCTGTTCCAGGCGCCGCCGCACCTGCTCCCTTTCGGTTTCGTCTTCGCTGATCAGCAGGGCGTGCTGCAGGTCGTAGCGCTCGGCCTGGGGGCACTCTAGTTGCCGATATAGATCGGCGCGCGCCAGGTGATCGATGACACCTACCGCCCCCAGTTCAATGACCCGCTGGGCATCCTTGAGCGCTGCCAACGGTTGCTCGCCCTGGCGATGCAATTCGCGCAGATTGCGCGAAAGCCGCTGCATCATCTGCCGCGGACCCAGTGGCGCCAGGTAGCTCGCCTGCAGTTGCGCGGCGGGGCCGAATTGCTCCACCAGCAGCTGCCGGCAGTCGTTCATGTACAGGCGCCGCCCACCGAAGGGTTCGAGCAGGTGATCCGCTCCCGGGACGCGCAACAGGAAATGGCCGGGAAAGCCGATGCCCTGCAGATCGATTTCCAAGCGCCGGGCCAGCTCCAGTGCCACCAGGGCGATCGATAGGGGCTGCCCGCGGCGGCGCGTCAGGACTTCGTCGAGCAGGGCGGCGGTCGGATTCAATGGCCAATCGGCCGCGCGAAAGCCGGCGTCGCACAAATGTCGTAACAATTCTTGGGCAAGCTCGGAGTGACTGGCATCGCCATCCAGGGTGGCGAGCAGGTGCAGGGCCAGATCGTCCAGTGAATGCAGCAGGGCGTGAGGATCGACCTCCTGATGGTGCTCAGCCGCGATCCAGAGCGCGGCTTCCAGCAGCCGAGGGTCGGGCCGGTCCAGGCAGGCGAGGCAAGAAAGACGCGGTTCCAAGATAGACTCCAGGCCCTTTGGGCTTTCTCTCAGGTTTTAGCCTGCCGGCGCCTGGCCGTCCAGTCTGCGACAGTCGCGCACTGGTCGACCGTCCGGCTTCTCGCTATAAGAGCGAGCTGGTGCCAGAGCAGCCTTGAGAACGGGAATTCCAGCATGGGCGAATCCCTGAGCGAATGGCTAAGCCATTGGACGCGTCATCGCCGGGTCGTCCGGGTCGGCATTCTCTTCAAGAGCGACCTGACGTTGCCAGTTCACACCTTTCCGCGATCTGCTGGCTAGCAGGCCTGGTAGTCCCAGTGCCTGAATGGAGTAAGCGTATATGAAATGGGCCGATAGCAGCCGCAAACGCATGCATGACGGGGCGAATTCGCTCGGCAACCTGATGGTGGAAGGTTTCCACTACTTTGGTCTGTTCGCCATCGGGGCAGCCACGGCCTGGGCCTCGGTGATGGCCTTCATGGGTATGGTCGACAAGGGGCAGGCCAGCATCGATGACATTCTCCTGCTCTTCATCTATCTGGAGCTGGGTGCCATGGTGGGCATCTACTTCAAGACCAATCACCTGCCCATCCGGTTTCTGCTCTACATCGCCATCACCGCCCTGACCCGCTATCTGATCGGCGATGTGTCGCACCATCGGCCGCCTGATATCGGCCTGCTGTATCTCTGCGGTGGGATCTTTCTGCTGTCGCTTTCGGTGCTGGCGGTCAGGGTCGCTTCGAACAAGTTTCCTTCCAGCAAGGTGCTCGATGCGACGGGCGATGTGGTGGGCGAGGGCGACAAGTAGCGTGCGCAGCACCTATCCGCTTCGCCGTTGGCGACGCGGCTGGCCAAGCCAGGTACCGCGCCGTCAGAACGACCAACCGGCTGAAGCCTAGCGGTCCAGCGGCGCCAGCAGCTGGGCCAGATCGCTTTCGGTCAGGCGCCAGTCGCCGCTGTTCTCGCTGAGGATGCCGGCGCTGAGACGCGCCTTTTCCTGCTGTAGCTGCTGGATGCGTTCTTCCAGGGTGCCACGGGCGATCAGCTTGTAGACGAACACCGGGCGATCCTGACCGATCCGATAGGCACGGTCGCTGGCCTGCTGCTCGGCCGCCGGATTCCACCAGGGATCGAAGTGGATCACCGTGTCGGCAGCGGTCAGGTTGAGACCGCTGCCACCCGCCTTGAGACTGAGCAGGAACACCGGTACCTCGCCATTCTGGAAACGCTGCACCGGGGTGCGCCGATCGCGGGTCTCGCCGGTCAGGGTGACGTACTCGATGCCGCGCTGGTCGAGATCAGCAGCGATGAGGTCGAGCATGCTGGTGAATTGGGAGAACACCAGCACGCGGCTGCCCCCCGGAAGCAGGGCGTCGAGCCTTTCGTTCAGGGCTGCCAGCTTCGCCGAGGGCTTGGCCACGCTGTCGTCTTCGTTGGGCACCAGCCGCAGATCGCAGCAGACCTGGCGCAGGCGCAGCAGGGCATCGAGGATCAGCAGCTGGCTGCGGCCGATCCCCTGACGGGCGATCTCGGCGCGGACGCGTTCGTCCAGCAGCAGCCGTAGGTCTTCGTAGCGCTCGCGTTGCGCCGTGCTCAGTTCGACCAGCTGGACGATCTCGGTCTTGGGCGGCAATTCGCTGGCGACCCGCTGCTTGGTGCGGCGCAACATGAAGGGCCGCACCCGGGCCTTGAGCGCTGCCAGGCGCTGCACATCACCTTCGCGCTCCACCGGGATGCGATAGGCCTGCTTGAAGCCTTTCTCGTCCCCCAGCCAGCCGGGCATCAGGAAGTGGAATTGCGACCAGAGTTCGCCCAGGTGGTTTTCCAGCGGCGTACCGGTCAGGCAGAGGCGATGGCGGGCCCGCAGGTGTCGCGCCGCCTGAGCGGCCTTGGTGGCGGCATTCTTGATCGACTGGGCTTCGTCCAGTACCTGCAGGTGAAAGTCATAGTCGGCCAGGCGCTCGGCATCACGGGGGAGCAGGGCGTAGGTGGTAAGCACCACGTCATGTTCGGGTATGCGGTCGAAGCGACTGCTGCGGGCGCTGCCTTGCAGGGTCAGTACGCGCAGACCAGGCGCGAAGCGGGCGATCTCGTCCTGCCAGTTGGGAATCAGGCTGGTGGGCATGACGATCAGTGCCGGCGCGGTCAGCCGTCCTGCCGCCTGTTCGACGAGGATGTGCGCCAGGGTTTGCAACGTCTTGCCCAGGCCCATGTCGTCGGCCAGGATGCCGCCGACTTCCAGTTCCCGCAGCGCCTGCAGCCAGGCCACGCCCTCGCGCTGATAGGGGCGTAATTCGGCATGCAGGGTGTCGGGCAGGACCACCGGCTCGGCTGCATAGCTGCGCAGGCGCTCGGCAAAGCTTCTCAGGCGTTCGCCGCCTTCCCATTCCAGCGGCAGGCGCTCATCCAGCTCCGCCAGGCGGGCGGCGTCGAGGCGCGGCAGGCGCAGGGCCCGCTCGCTGGTGAGGCGATCCGTGGCATAGAGCTCGCCAAGGATCTGCAGGATTGGCTTGAGCCGGCCCAGGGGCACGGCGACCCGCTGCACCCGGCCCTGCTGGCCCGCCAGGCGTGGTGGATCGATACGCAGCAGGACGGGTTCGTCGTCGGCGCGTTTGGCCAGCATCGCCGGCTCGTATTGGGAAGGCTCGCGGCGAATGGCGTCGATCAGCAACGGAATCAGGCTGACGCGGCGCTGGCCCAGGCGGATGCCCAGTTCGACGTCGAACAGACCGCTGGTGGTGGTCTGATCTTCCACCTCTTGGAGATGGCCGTACCAGCCTTCTACCGGCGTCAGGTCGAAGGTGAATTCCGGGTGAGCCTCGATCTGCCAGCCGGCCTCGCGCAGGCGGGGGATGACCTGCTGCACGAATCTGAGCCAGGCGGGGTCGTCGGGCAGTTCGAACATCTCGCCGCTGTCGTCTGGCAGCGCGGCGCTGCGCCGGGTCGCCAGGCGCAGGCCATGGTCAAGCAGCGTCTGCCGCCAGCGTTGTTCCGCCTGCAGCTGGCGCGCGGGGTAGCTGGAATCAGGGGTGCGGGGCAGGGGGCCGAACAGCCGCCGCGGGCCATAGGCGAACGCCAGGGCGGCGCGATGGCGCACCGTGGGCCGCATCTTGCCGATATGGCGGTCGTAATCGATCTGGGTATGGCTGCCGAGGGTCAGTACCGGTTGCGGTAACTCCGGATTGGCCACCGGCGTGGCCGGCAGTTCGGCCTCGCTGCGCTGCAGCCGTTCGAGTTCGATGAGGGCGGCAGCCGCGTGCTTGCAATTGCGGCCGACCGGACAGGTACAGCGAGCGTCGACGCGCCAGGCGGTCTCACCCGGGCGCAGGCTGATCGCCTGGCGATAGGCAGGCCCCGCTGGGCTGCTGCACTCCGCATAGAGCTGGCCCTTGACCGCCGAGCGCAGGTGCACCAGCCCATCCAGCGCCAGCCGCCGGCCGCGCTCGTAGTTGCGCTCCGTGAAGGCGCCTTTCCAGTCCTGCCACTTGAGCCGTTCGAAACGTAACGCCATCGTTCACCCAGGCTGTTCGCACCAAACCGGCTATTCTGCCACAGTCGGCCGGACGCTCGTCGGACTCCCTTGATCTATGTGAGAATGAGAATATAGTGCATTTAATGGGGTGAGGAGTGGGACGATGCGTGAACAACCGTTAGCCAGCGTAGCCCTGATCACGGCCAGCCGCCTGCAGGCCCGGCGAGAAGGGCGATTGCGCTCGTTGCAGCGCTGCATCCTTATCGTCTGCAGCCTGGGCGTGCTGGGCGCAGCCGCCCTGCACCTTGCCTACCTCGCCTTTGGCGGTTTCTAGGCCTGCCAGCTCTTGCCGATCCCAGGCGACCTTTAGCCCTACCCATGAAAAAGCCCCGAGCAGTCACCTGTTCGGGGCTTTCGTCGTTGGCACCGGTCGAGTACCGGTGGCGGGATCAGACCAGCAGGTCGCCCACGCGGTACATCTTCATGGTGTTGGTGCCGTCACGCTTGGTGTAGCTGTCGCCCTTGGTCAGGATCACCCAGTCGCCGTGCTCGACGATACCGCGCTTGAGCAGCTCGTCCACCGCCGCCTGGCTCACCTTGTTCGCCGGCATGGTGGTCGGGTCGAAGGGGATGGTGTGCACGTTGCGGAACAGCGCGGTGCGGGCCTGGGTGGCGCGGCTGGACGCGAAGGAGAAGATCGGCACCGAGGAGCGCAGGCGCGACATGATCAGCGGGGTGTAGCCGGTGTCGGTCAGGCTGATGATGGCCTTCACGCCGGGGAAGTGGTTGGCCACGTAGATGGAGGCCAGCGCGATACTCTCGTCCCAACGGGTGAAGGTCTGGCCCAGGCGGTGGCTGGACAGCTTGCTGGTGGGCTGCTTCTCGGCGCCGACGCAGACGCGCGCCATGGCCTTGACCGCTTCCACCGGGTATTGGCCGGCGGCGCTCTCGGCGGACAGCATCACGGCGTCGGTGTTATCCAGCACGGCGTTGGCTACGTCGGAGACTTCCGCACGGGTCGGCATCGGGCTGCTGATCATCGATTCCATCATCTGGGTCGCGGTGATCACTGCCTTGTTGAGGCGACGGGCGTGGGAAATGATGCGCTTCTGGATGCCGACCAGCTCGGCGTCGCCGATTTCCACACCTAGATCACCCCGGGCCACCATCACGGCGTCGCTGGCATGGATGAGGCCGTCCAGGGCTTCGTCGCAGGCCACGGCTTCGGCGCGTTCGATCTTGGCCACCAGCCAGGACTTGCCGCCGGCGGCTTCCATCAGGCGCCGGGCTTCGTTCATGTCTTCGGCGTCACGCGGGAAGGACACGGCCAGGTAGTCGACCTCCATGGAGGCAGCCAGCTTGATGTCTTCGCGGTCCTTGTCGGTCAGTGCCGGCGCCGTGAGGCCACCACCGCGTCGGTTGATGCCTTTGTGATCGGACAGTGGGCCGCCGATCAAGGTGGTGCAGTGCAGTTCGGTAGCGGTCATGCCTTCTACGCGCAGGACCACACGGCCATCGTCCAGCAGCAGTTCGTCACCCACGCGGCAGTCGGTGACCAGGCCCGGGTAGTCGATGCCGACCACTTCTTCGGTGCCTTCGGTGCGGGGATGGGCGATGGACAGGCGGAAGGGATCGCCGACCTTGAGTTCGATGCGCTTGTTGACGAACTTGGCGATACGGATCTTCGGACCCTGGAGATCGCCGAGCAGGGCGACGTGACGACCGTGCTTGGCGGCGAGATCCCGTACCAGCTGACCACGGGCACGGTGCTCGTCGGGCGTTCCATGCGAGAAGTTCAGGCGGGCGACGTCGATGCCGGCGATGATGAGCTGCTCGAGGACTTCCGGAGAATTGCTGGCCGGGCCTAGGGTGGCGACGATCTTGGTACGGCGATAAATCATGCAGTCTTTCCTTTAGCGGATTGCAATCATGAGTCGACACCTCAGAAGCTGTTCACGATCTGCTGCGCGTCGGCCAAACGACGTTGAAAATGCCCTCGGAGTGCTCATTTACCCTTCGTAAACTCGCTTCCTCAAGCATTTTCACTTTGTTTGCCTCTAGCTCGCGAGATGGTGAACAGGTCCTCGGCGACGAGTCGACGTAGAACACGGAGCGCGCTTCATTGTAGCGCCGTCGAGTGGCCAGCACATGACGGCTTTTTACAGGTTCGTCACACCAATGGTCGTTTGGCCTCAAGAAGCTGGCCTCGGCGCCGATCTAGCGAACAGGAGGACTTTCCATGCGCCCTTATCTCTGCCTGTTCCTGCTGCTCGGCCTCACCGGCTGTACCAGCGTTTCGATGAATTCCTATCTCGATGCCGCCTACAAATCCTATGCCGAAGGCGACTGCACCAACGCTCTGCTGCAGATCTCCCAGGCCGAGCGCAAGGGGCGGGCGCGGCCCTGGCTGCAGCCGGAGATGTCCATGCTGCGTGGTCAGTGCCTGGAGCAGCAGCAGCTGTACGGCGACGCCGCCCAGACCTATCGTTTCATCCAGGCCCGCTATCCGGCCAGTGAATACGCCTTTCGGGCCCAGGCCCGACTGGACACCCTGCGCCAAATGGGGCTAGATGGCGGAACGGCCGTTGCGACGCCCCAACCGGTGCGAAACCTACCGCAGCGCTGAGCTTTCCAGGACGTTGTCGGTAAAGTGGCTTTACCGTGTGCAGGATGAATCGCACCATGACTCAGAATCGTCGTATCGAACGCCATCAGTTGCCCTACTACCTGAAGGTGTTCAACCGTTTCACCGACAAGCCCATGGGCTATATCGGCAACATCTCCCGGGAAGGGCTCCTGATGATCAGTCAGCTGCCCATGCTGGTGAACGCGAGTTTCGAACTTCGGCTGAAGATTCCAGGCCAGGATGGGCAGCTGCACTTCGTCGATTTCGACGCTCGCTGCCAGTGGAGCAACGAAGACGTGACCCCGGGCAACTACGATTCCGGCTTCAGCGTCGCCGAGCCGCCGGCCGAATTCGCCGAACTGATCGGCGTGCTGCAGCACTATTTCACCTTCGGCCGCCTGTCTCAGTCGGCGATCTGAAGGCCGTCGTCTTCCCAGAGTCGCAGCAGGCGGATGTGCAGATCCGCCGTTTCGCTGGCCGCTAGCCAGCGGATCCCCCGTCTACCTAGCCGCGCGGCCAGTCGCTCACTGCGGATCTGCGCCTGCCAGGCCTCGGCATAGCGCCAGGCGCTACGCCAATCGCGAATCTCGCCGGGCTCCGCCACTTGCCGCAGCGAGGTGCCGACCAGCCAGAGCGCCAGGCCGCGTCGCTGCAGATCCAGCCGGGCAAGCCAGTCCACCGTGCTTTCTTCCAGTGGTGCCACCACCACCAGGATACTGCCGGCTCGCGCCTGGCTGCAGAGTCGTGCCAGTGCTGCCTTGAGATCGCCCGCCGGGCCCGAGGCAGGGTCGAGGGTGACCGATGAGTCCAGTGCGCGGGTTGGCGTAGCCGCCGCGACGAGGCGCAATTCGGGATCGAAGCCGTAGAGGCGCACCTCGTTGCCACTGGCCGCGAGACTCTGCCAGAAGCCCAGGGCCTGGTCGCGGTCGCTTTGCCAGGCGGTCTGTCCGTGCGGGGCCTGATTCGCGATCAGCAGGTGCAGGGTGGTGTTAGAGCGGCGCCGTGCCTGGGTCAGGCTAGGACATGCCGGCGGACGTTGCCAGAGGCCTAGCCCTCGCCAGCGTGGGCGCAGGCGCTCCAGCAAGGCAACGGCCAGGAGCAGTCCCGCGCCTGCCGCGGGCAGTCCCTGCCACGACGGTGGCGCGGCCAGACCGAGGATCAGGCTGATCAGGGCCAGGCTGGCCAGCGCCAGCGGGAGGTGGCGACGCGCGATCATGGACGCGGCGCCGGACACTGTCCCAGCAATTTGAGGATCTGGCCGTCGAGGCTGTCACCCTCGAATTCCCGCTCCGGCGTCAGCCGCAGGCGTGGCCGCAGCACGGCGGGCAGCAGCGTACGTACATCCTCGGCGGCGACGCTGTCGCCGCCCCGCAGGAAGGCCTGGGCCTGGGCGAGACGCAGCAGTGCTTGCGCCGCCCGCGGTCCGGCGCCCTGCTCGAAAGCTGGCCATTCCCGGGTGAGGCGCACCAGACGCAAGGCATGCTCCAGCACCGGCTCCGCTATCGGCAGGGCTGCTACCAGGCGCTGCAGGGCTGGCAAGTCCCGCGCTTGCAGCAGAGGGCGCAGGGCCGCCGCCTCCAAGGGATCGGCGTGGCCCAGTTGTACGGCCTGGCGCAAGGCGGCGAGCTCCTGAGGCTCGGCCGGCCACTCCAGGCGCAGTTGCACCAGGAAGCGATCGCGTATTGCCAGGGGCAGGTCGCTGCCCGGCGCGCGGGTGGCAATCACCATGAAGGGCGTGGGCAGAGGCACCTGGCGGCCTTCCAGGCTCAGCTGGCGGCCCTGCAGGGCATCGTCCAGCAGAGTGAGGACCGGGGCCGGCGCGCGGTGCAGGTCCTCGATCAGCACCAGGGAGTTGAACAGCGGTCCGCGGCGCAGACGGGCGCTGTCGCTGCCACTGTCCATGACGATTTCGCCCGCCACGTCGGCCGGATTCTGTGCGGGATGACAATGCAATCGGGCGAAGCCGGCCTCCAGGCTGGCAGCCAGGGTCCGGGCCAGGAGGGTCTTGCCGGCCCCGGTCGGGCCTTCCAGCAGCAGATGACCGCCGGCCAGCAGGGTGGCGAGCAATCCGTCCACGGCGGCATCCTGCTGCGGCAGCACCTTGAGCAGGGCCTGGCGCAGGGCCTGCAGGCGGGTCAGGGCGCGGGCCTTGACGCCCGTTTCGCCAGCGTCCGCCGGGGCAGCGTCGGAAGGGGAGGTGTCGGTCATCGGGATTCCTCAAGAACGGTGGGACGCACGGCCAGGCGCAGGTGGCGCAACTGAGCGACACGGCGGGTGAAGTCTCGACCGGATAGGCGCGCAGGGCTGGGACGCATCGCTTCGCCCACTACCCGGGTGCTCAGGCCGCTCAGGCGGGCGAGATATTGCCAGCGCTCGGCCACCCCCTGGTCGGCGAGTTCCGGGCGGCGGCGTTGTACCTCGCGCTGGATATCGCGTTGCAGGACGCTGATCAGCTCCGCCCCGCGCCCTGCAGGGTGGGTCTCCCGCTGTCGCCACCAGAAGGCCAGCGCCAGACCCAGTAGCACGACTGCCAGGCCGCCGCGTTGCAGGACTTCGAGCCAGAGGGGGACGGGCGGTGCCGGGGCAACGAGGGTCACCGGCGCGCCTTGGGTCAGGTACCACAGCAACCAGGCATTGTCGTACTGAGGGAGCCGGGCGTTGCTCCAGAGCTCGGTATCCGACAGCAGGGTGACGCTGCCGTCGCCCCAGGGCAGCAGCAGCAGATGGGTGGCGCTGGCGCTGCTCGCCCAGGCCACCGCCTGATCGCCGACATCGAACAGATGACGACTGTCGTCGAAGCCCAGGTAGGCAGGGGCATCGTCCTCGGCCAGGTAGAGCTGGGTCAGATTGGGCCAGAGTGGCAGCGCCATGATCGGCTGGGCGGCGCCACTCAGCTCCCGGGTCGGCATGGGGCGCACGCCCAGGGTCGCCGTCAGGGCAAGGGTGCTGTCATCGGCAATGGCCACCAGCCGCCCTCCCGACGCGACCCAGTCCAGCAGCCTTTCGGCATCCTGTTCCGACAGCGGTGGATTGCCGGCCAGCCAGAGTCGCACGCCCCCGCTCATTGGGAGTTCGGCGAGCTGCTCGGGACGGCTGCGCCGGACCAGGCTACCGAAGTGGCTTAGATAGGCCGCCGCCAGGGACAGCGGGTCGGCATCGGTCGCGTTCGCTGCGGCGAGCTGGGTGGCGAGTTGGCGGGCGGTGCGGCTGTCGACTGCCTGATGGATGAGTCGCAGGCTGGCCGGTCCGCTGTCGGCCTGTGGCGGTAGCGGGCAGGACAGGGGCGGCTGTTGGGCGAGGCAGGCAGCGGACAGCGTCAGCGCCCACAACGCGACGCTCAGGCGGCTACCGATGAATCGGCATCTGGCGCGAAGGGAGAGCCGATCGACTGAACGCATGGGTGGTGGCAATACAGGGGGATAAGTCCAGAGCCTAGCGGGTGCGGGCGATCGGGAGCAAGACGCTTGGCGATGCTAGACTGCGGCCATTCCAGAGGAGGGCGGTGTGACTGACAGTATCTTCTGGTACGACTTCGAGACCACGGGGATCGATCCGCGGCGGGATCGTCCGTTGCAGGTTGCAGGGGTTCGTACCGACCTTGAACTCAATGAAATTGGCGAACCGCTCAATCTGCATTGCCAGCTGAGCCCGGATGTCCTCCCGCATCCCTCGGCCTGCCTGGTCACCGGTATCCTGCCGGCTACCCTGCAGCGCCTGGGGCTGCGCGAGCGAGATTTCGTGCAGCGTCTCCATGACGAAGTCAGCCGCCCGCGCACCTGCACCGTTGGCTACAACAACCTGCGCTTCGATGACGAAATGGTGCGGCACAGCCTGTACCGCAACTTCCACGATCCCTATGCCCGTGAGTGGCAGCAGGGTAACAGTCGCTGGGATGTGCTGGGCCTGATCCGGGCAGTCTATGCCTTTCGCCCGGAGGGCCTCACCTGGCCCGAGGAAAACCAGCGGCTGTCCCTGCGCCTCGACCGGTTGACCCTGGCCAACGGCATCGAGCACAGCCAGGCGCACGACGCCCTGGCCGATGTCCGTGCGACCCTCGCCCTGGCACGGCTGGTCAGGCAGCGCCAGCCGCGGCTCTACGACTATCTCTGGACGCAGCGTCAGAAGAAGGCGGCACTCGCACGCATTCGTCTGCTCGAGCCCTTGCTGCATGTCTCCGGTCGCTTCAGCGCCGAGCGTCACTTTCTTGCTCCCGTCCTGCCGCTGGCCTGGCATCCGGTCAACCGCAACGCGTTGATCGTCTGTGATCTCGGCGCAGCGCCGGATCCGCTGTTCGACCTCGATGCCGATAATCTGCGCCAGCGCCTCTACACTCGGCGCGATGCCCTCGCCGAAGGCGAACTGCCGGTCCCCCTCAAGCTGGTGCAGATCAACAAGTGCCCGATCCTGGCGCCCTTCAGCGTCCTGCGTCCTGCGGACACGGAACGCCTGCAGTTCGATCTGGCCGCCGTCTGGCGCACCGTTCGCCGGATTCTCGATCAGCGTGCGAATTGGCAGCCCAAGGTGCAGGCGATCTATAGCGAACCATCCGGTTTTTCCGAGCAGGAACAGGACGCCGAGCTAAGACTGTATGACGGTTTCATCGCGGCTGAGGAACGGCAACTCTGCGATCAAGTTCGTCATTGTTCCGCCGAGCAACTTGGTACTCGAACCTGGGCCTTTCAGGATGAGCGTCATCCGGAACTGTTCTTTCGCTACCGCGCACGTAACTTTCCTGAATTGCTGACGGCGGAAGAGGGGATACGCTGGCGGCAATTCTGTCGGCAGCGATTGCTGAGCGAAGCCGGACAAGGACATATGACCTGTAGTCAATTCCTTGCCTTGAGCGAACAATTGCGTCTTGAAGTGTCCGTCGATGTGCTACCCATTCTCGATGCCTGGTCCGCTCATGTGCGCAGCCTGATTCAGCAACTGGATAGCGACGTTACCACTGCGACCTAAAGTCGCGGCGCTTTGTCACCGATCAAGAGAAGCACGGATAAAGAAAGGGCTTGGATCGGCAAACCGATGAGGTGATCTGCCTAATCCTGCTCGCCACCCTGGCAGACTAGGGAATGGGCACGAGTAGGTGGAGGTTTGAGCAGGTTGCTGAACGTGCGCAGGGTAGGAGCAGGTATTGCTGGCGCCTGAGGCCCTGCACTGGCCGTAGCGCTGGTAAGAAGGCAAGAAAAACGCCGGCAAGCCGGCGTTCTCCGATCAATCCAGCAGGGTAGCCCAGGACTCGACGTCGTCGGAGCCCCACTTGGCCTTCCACTCTTTCAAGGTCTTGTGATTGCCGCCCTTGGTTTCGATCACTTCGCCATTGTGCGGATTCTTATACTGCTTAACTTTGCGCGCACGCTTGGGGGTGGCAGTGTTGCTGGCCTTGTTGGTGCGAGCCTGACGCGCGGGTTTGGCTTCGGTGTCGAGAATGCCGATGATGTCGCGCAGGGACTTCTGATACTCACCCATCAGCGAACGCAGTTTCTTTTCGAACTCCAGTTCGCGCTGCAGTTTGTCATCCTGTTGCAGCGACTTCAGGCGCTCCTGCAGTTCCTTGATGGCTTCTTCGGTCTGGCGGTATTCATTGATGAGTGACATAAACGGCCTTTGTTCTGAAATGATGCAGAGGTGAAAGTCTGCAGCAATCATAGATTGGCTATCGGGATAAGTAAACGGTCTTGGATATAGGCGTTCATTAGTCATTTGAGTGCGGCATTAATGGATTTGCCAAGTCGCCTGCAACTTTAAACGGAATATCCATGGAACTTGTCAGGTGACGACTGGCCGCTTTCGATTATCCACTGGTCTCCTGGGGCCTGTGTGCGGAGCCCGGCGCCGCTCGACGCTGCCAGCGACTGCGCCTAGAATGCAGCCCCTTTTCGCTCGAGGTTGTGCTATGCAAACGTTTCGTCTGGTGATCGCCTGTCCGGACGGGGTAGGTATCGTGGCCAAGGTCAGCAACTTCCTGGCGACCTATAACGGCTGGATTACCGAAGCGAGTCATCATTCGGATACGGAGAGTGGCTGGTTCTTCATGCGCCATGAGATCCGCGCCGATTCACTGCCCTTCGATCTGGCAGGTTTTCGCCAGGCCTTCTCGCCCATCGCGCGAGAGTTCTCCATGCAGTGGCGGATCACCGACTCGGCCCAGCGCAAGCGCGTGGTGCTCATGGCCAGCCGCGAATCCCACTGCCTGGCGGACCTGCTGCACCGCTGGCACAGCGGCGAGTTGGATTGCGAGATTCCCTGTGTCATCTCCAACCACGACACCCTGCGTAGCATGGTCGAATGGCACGGTATTCCCTTTTTCCATGTGCCGGTCGATCCCGCCAACAAGCAGCCGGCCTTCGACGAGGTCTCGCGGCTGATCGATCTGCACCAGGCGGATACCGTGGTGCTGGCGCGCTACATGCAGATCCTGCCGCCCGATCTCTGCGCCCGCTACGCCCATCAGGTGATCAACATCCACCACAGCTTCCTGCCGTCCTTCGTCGGCGCCAAGCCCTATCACCAGGCCGCGCTGCGGGGCGTGAAGCTGATCGGCGCCACCTGCCACTATGTGACCGAAGAGTTGGATGCCGGTCCGATCATCGAGCAGGACGTGGAACGTGTCAGCCATAGAGACAATGTCGAGGACATGGTGCGGCTGGGCAAGGACGTCGAGAAGATGGTGCTGTCGCGCGGGCTGAGATACCACCTGCAAGAGCGGGTCATGGTTCATGGCAACAAGACCGTCATCTTCGACTGACCGCGATCTCCAGGCGGCGCCCGGCACTGCGGAGCCGCCGCCGCGCCTGGGCGAAGGCTGCCTCGCCCGCTATGACCTGCAGGCCATGACGGACGAGGACGGCGCGGACTTCAGCGCAGCGGCCGCGCTCTGGCGTCAGCTACAGGCGTCGGCAGGCCACGCGGATGCAGCGCCAGATGACGCGCATTCCAAAGGCTCCGCTCAGTCGTCCTGAGCGGTCGCCTCGGCAGCGGTCTTGGCCTTGTGGTCGGCGATCTTGCGCACTTCCGAGGCGAATACTTCGTCCTGCACGGTAGGACGCTTCTTCCAGGGTTTGCGATCGGGTTTGGGCTGAGCGGCGTAGGTGACGATTTCGCCACCGTAGACATCTTGATAGCGCTGGGCCTGGCGTTCCAGTTCAGCGCGCAGTTGATCTTTGGTCACGGGTTCGATCTTGTTCGAGTATCGCGAGGGGCGAGCGGTCGCGGGGACCGCTCGAAGCCGGTGCGCGCTTGGCGCGGCTGCGGAGTCTAGCCGCCGCGACGCCCTTTGCCTATCCCGCTCACGCGAGGATCCGCATCGACAGATCGATCGCCTTGACGTCCTTGGTCAGGGTGCCGATGGAAATGTAGTCGACGCCGGTCTGGGCGATGCCGAGCAGGGTGTCTTCGTTGACGCCCCCGGAGGCCTCCAGCTTGGCCCGGCCGGCGGTCAGGGCCACCGCCGTGCGCATGTCGGCCAGGCTCAGTTCGTCCAGCATGACGATGTCCGCACCCGCGGCCAGGGCCTGTTCCAGTTCCTGCAGATCCTCCACCTCGACCTCCACCGGGCGCCCCGGTGCCAAGTGGCGAGCGGCATCCACGGCCTGGGCGATGCCGCCACAGGCGGCGATGTGGTTTTCCTTGATCAGGAAGGCGTCGAACAGCCCGATCCGGTGGTTGTAGCAGCCGCCGCAGGTGACCGCGTATTTCTGGGCGCGGCGTAGGCCAGGCAGGGTCTTGCGAGTGTCCAGCAGGCGCACGGCCGTGTCCTGTACCAGGTCGGCATAGTGCCGGCAGCGGGTGGCGGTGCCGGACAGCAGCTGCAGGAAGTTGAGGGCGCTGCGCTCGCCGGTGAGCAGGGCCCGCGCCGGCCCCTGGAGTTCGAACAGCACCTGGTCAGGGGCGACCCGGTCACCATCCGCCACCTGCCAGCTGACGGTCACCTGCGGATCCAGGACGCGGAACACCTCGTCGACCCAGGCGCTGCCTGCCACGACCGCCGCTTCTCGGGTGATGACGCGCGCCCGGGCGTGCTGCTGGGCAGGAATCAGGCCCGCCGTGAGATCGCCGCTGCCAACGTCTTCGCGCAGGGCTGCGGCGACGTTTTCAGTGATGACCTGGGCAAGATCGGACAGGGTAGCGCTGGACATTGAGGGACTCCGATAGGGGGCTGCAGGAAGCGGACGGGCAACTTTAGGGGAGGTTGACGATCTGAGATAGACAACGTTGAATCATTCGAAGGGCAGGCGCTGGCTGACAGGTGCCTTGTGAACCCGGTCATGTACTGCGCAGATGCCGATTGGTCGATGCCGTTGCAGAGCAAATAATGGCACATCGACAACGTTTCACCTCGCGGCCAGGGCGGCCAACGTTGTTCAATGCTCCTGTAGTGGAACGCGATTCAGCCGAACGCAAGGACGGTTGTGGGAGGCGGTGGTGCAGAACGACGTAAATGTGGTTCATTTCAAGGCGCTCGGGGAATCTTCTTCCCGATTGCCTGCTGTGCTTTTACCGGTCAGGGATCGCGCCGCTCAGCGACTCAACACCTCTTTGCAGCAGCTGTTCGACAATGCCGACGATGCCCTCTTCGAAATGGCCGATCGGGCCGGCAGCAACCAGGAACAAAGCCTCTACTTCGAAGCGATGCGTGATCTGCGCCTGAGACGCAAGAGCATCGAGCGCAGCTTTCTCCAGCAATATTTCGAACGCTTCGCCGCGCTGAACAATCTCGTTGGCAGCAAGCCAGAGATGCGCCTGGACAGCGTCTCCTACGAAGACCTGAGTCTGGTGCAGAACGACGCCCTGGAAGAGAGCGTGGCGGTGGACACCATGGTGGCCAAGGCGCTCAGCAACAACGCCATGGCCATCAGCCACCTGACCATCAGATTCAACACCCAGCTGTCCAGCAAGCTGGATGACGCGACTCATCCCCTGGGACCGCGCCGCCTGTGCGAGGCCTTCGTCGAGGCCTGCCGCGATCTCGACACCGACATCAAGGTCAAGTTGATCATCTACAAGCTGTTCGAGCGCTTCGTGCTCAATGGCCTTGGTCAGCTGTACGCGGAATCCAATCGGCAACTGGTCGATGCCGGGGTACTGCCCCAGCTCAAGGCCATTCCGCAGCAGGTACCGGGCCGCTCGTCCAAGGGGTACAGCGGGCGCACGTCGGCCCACGTCAACAGCGAAGACGATGGTCAGGAGCTCTTCGGCACCCTGCAGGGCCTGCTGGCCCAATTGCGATCCCCGGGCAGTGCCACCCTGGGGGGCGGAAGAGCCAGCGACGAGGGCGCCGCGACCGGCGATGGCCAGGTCATCACCAGCTACGACCTCATGCGTCTGCTGTCGCACCTGCAACAGCAGATATCCAGTCAGTCCCTGGACGGTTACGACCTGAAGGCGCAGTTGGGCGTGGCGCTGGGCCGCATCAGCGAGCGCTCGGGTCGAAAGCGCGTGGTGGGGCAGGTCGACGAAGACGTCATCAATCTGGTGGCGATGCTGTTCGAATTCATTCTCGATGACCTCACCCTGCCGGACTCGCTCAAGGCCCTGATCGCCCGTCTGCAGATTCCCATGCTCAAGGTGGCGGTCCTCGACAAGACCTTTTTCAGCCGTGGCAGCCATCCGGCGCGCCGCCTGCTCAACGAGATCGCCGCGGCCTCCCTGGGCTGGGGTGAACAAAGCGATCTGCAGCGCGACGGTCTCTATCAGAAGATCGAGCAGATCGTGCAGCGCCTGTTGAGCGACTTCGTCGACGATCCAGAAATCTTTGCCGAATTGCTGGCCGACTTCATGGCCTATGTCAGCGATGAACAGCGCCGTAGCGAGCTGCTGGAACAGCGCACCCGTGACGCCGAGGAAGGCCGGGCCCGTGCCGAGATCGCCCGGTTGCAGGTGGAGCACGTGCTGAGTCAGCGCCTGCAGGAGCATCAGTTGCCAGGCGCCGTGCAGCGCGTGTTGCGCGAGGCCTGGAGCCAGGTGCTGTTACTGACCTGCCTGAAGCAGGGCTACGACTCCAGCGAATGGCGCGCGGCCCTGAAGACCATGGACGATCTGATCTGGAGCATCCAGCCGCACCACGACGTGGCCTCACGGCAGCGGCTGCTGGAAATGGTGCCCGGTCTGCTCAAGGCCTTGCGCGAAGGCCTGGCCAGCGCGGCCTTCGATCCCTTCTCCACCTCTGAATTCTTCACCGAGCTCGAGTCCCTGCACGTACAGACCTTTCAGCAGACGCGCCCCGAGCTGGCGGAAGCGTCGGCGACTCCGGATGTGGTGGCGGCCGCGCCGACGCCGGTCCCTGCCGACGAACCCTTCGAGCTGCCGCGGGCAGGCGAACGGATCGCAGGCCTGACCGCCGAGTCCCTGGAGTGGGTGGATAACCTGTCGGTTGGCGCCTGGCTGGAAATCCTCGACGTCGAGCAGAAGTTGCGCTGCAAGCTGGCCGCGGTCATTCGCCCCATGGGGCGGCTGGTGTTCGTCAATCGCACCGGCATGAAGGTCCTGGATCGCACTCGCGAGGAACTGGCGCTGGATTACCAGGAAGGCCGGGTACGGCTGCTCGACGATGCCCTGCTGTTCGATCGCGCCATGACCTCGGTGATCGGCAACCTGCGTGGTCAGTCGCCGTCCTGAAGCGGTTGTGGAATGAAAAAAGCCGTCCCAAGGACGGCTTTTTTTATGCCTGAGTCAAGGGCTCAGTGCAGCTTCAGGCGTGGCTCGGTCTTGCGTCTCAGGTGATCGCCGGCAAACAGCGCCAGGGCCCGCAGTGGGCCATAGAGGGCGACCTGGTGCATCCGGTAGAGCGAGACATAGAAGGTCCGCGCCAGCCAGCCTTCCAGGGTCAGGCTGCCGAGGGCGCCACCCATGAGATTGCCCACCGCGCTGAAGCGCGACAGCGAGATCAGCGAGCCGTAGTCCTTGTAGACATAGTCGGGCAACGGCTTGCCTTCCAGGCGCGCCTTGAAGGTCTTGACCAGCAGCGAGGCCTGCTGGTGGGCGGACTGGGCGCGGGGCGGTACGGTACGAGTGTCGCCCGGGGTGAGGGGGCAGGCCGCGCAGTCGCCGAGGGCGAAGACATCGGGATCGCGGGTGGTCTGCAGCGTCGAATTCACCACCAGCTGGTTGATGCGATTGGTCTCGAGGCCAGCCAGGTCCTTGAGAAAGGCCGGTGCGCGGATACCGGCGGCCCAGACCTTGAGACTGGCCGGGACGAATTCGCCAGCGGTCTGCAGGCCGTCGGCCCGGACTTCCTTGACCGCTGAGCTGGTCAGCACCCGGACACCGAGCTTTTCCAGGGTCCGCTGCGCCTGGCCGGCGAGGCGCTCCGGCAGGGCCGGCAGGATGCGCGGACCAGCCTCGACCAGGGTGATGCGCAGGTCTTCGGGGCGGATGCGGTCCATGCCATAGGCCTGCAGCTCTTCGGCGGCATTGCGCAGCTCGGCGGCCAGCTCCACGCCGGTGGCGCCGGCACCGACGATGGCCACCTCGATGAATTCACCCGGCTGCTCGCTGACGTGGGCGCGCAGGTAGTGAGTCAGGAGCTTGCGGTGGAAGCGTTCGGCCTGGGCACGGGTGTCGAGGAAGATGCAATTTTCCGCAGCGCCCGGGGTGCCGAAATCGTTGGTGGTACTGCCGATGGCCAGCACCAGGGAGTCATAGCCGATCTCCCGCTCCGGGACCAGGATGGCGCCGTCGTCCTCGATCGCCGCCAGCTGCACCTTGCGACGCTCGCGATCCAGGCCGGTCATGCGCCCGAGCTGGAAGTCGAAGTGGTTCCACTTGGCCTGGGCGACGTAGCTCAGCTCGTCCTCGGTGGAGTTGAGCGAGCCGGCGGCCACCTCATGCAGCAGGGGTTTCCACAGGTGGGTGGCGTTGGCGTCGATCAGCACGATCTGCGCCTGGTCGCGCTTGCCCAGGCTACGGCCCAGGCGGGTAGCCAGTTCCAGGCCGCCGGCGCCGCCGCCGACGATAACGATGCGATGGGTCATGGAGAGCACTCTTGGAGAAGGAAAGCCTTGGCCGGTCCGGGCGCGTCGCCGCAAGCGGGCGCAGCCCCGGGCCGGACGAAATCAGGGGTCGTCGCGCCGTATGGGGATCGCGGTATCTGAAGAGGAAGATGGGCGAGAACTGGTGGTTTTCAAGGGAAACAGCCTGCATCTACCCAGGTGGCGATGTCCGCGGCGACGAGAGGTGGCGCTAGTTTAACCGGGCTGGCCCGGCCATTCGACCCTAGGGAAACTGGGGTCAATCCAGCACCTGTACTCGATCACCCAGGCGGATGATGCCGCTCTCCAGCACCCGGGCGGTGAGTCCGCCATGACCCCGCATGGCCTGGAAGGTACCTGCGCCCAGGCGTTCTTCCAGACGTGCGCAGGGCTGGCACCAGCCGGTGGTTTCCAGCACCGCCTGGCCGATGCGGAAGCGGCGATTCTTCAGGCTGAAGAGATTGATTCCGGCGATGGCCAGGTTGCGTCTGAGATCGGCCGGCGCCACGGGTGTGCCGATCAGGGCCGCGACCACTGGCAGATGCTCCCATTGAATGAGGGTGACCTGGCGCTGGTTGCGTGGGGTAGGGCGGGCATGATCGCCGGTAAGACCCGCATCCCGGCGCGCTTCCACCGCCTCGATCTCGACCATGGGCGCGCGCGAGGCGGGTCGCACACCGATCCAGCGCACCTCGCCGGACTGGGGAACCTGGGCGAGCAGTTCTTTGAGCGGAATCATGGGTTCCTCGATGCGATGGGTGGTGCCAGCCTGAGCGGTAGGGCAGGATAGCGGCCCTGATAGATCGCTCAAGAGAGGATGCCATGCGCGCAAGAGTTCTGGCGTTGTTGCTGTCGTGTCTGCTGCTGCCGCTGTCCGCCCTGGCGCTCGAGCCGGGCGAACGTGTCTCGCCCTTCACCCTGCTCGACCAGCGGGATCAGCCCTATACCTTCGACGATCAGCTGCAGGTGTTGCTGGTCGCCCGCAGCATGAGTGGCTCCGGGCTGGTAAAGGAAGCCATGCGCGACCAGCCCGCGAACTATATCGACGGCACCCGGGTGGCTTATATCGCCGACATCAGCAGCATGCCGGCTGCCATTACCCGGATGTTCGCCGTGCCGGCCATGCGCAAGTACGGCTACCGGGTGCTGCTCGATCGCGAATCGCGCGTCGTGCCACGCTTCCCGGGGGATGCCGACAAGGTGCTCTGGGTGACCCTCGACCATGGCCGCTTCGTCAGCCAGCGCGAATTCAGCGACGCCAATGCCCTGCGCGACGCGCTCAAGGCCAAGGCGCGCTGATGGACAGGGTGTTCGTCGATGGCTGGTATCGCGAGGCGCGACTCTGCCCTTCGCCCAACCATAACGAACGACCGCCCGGGACGGAGATGTCCCTGCTGGTGATCCACAACATCAGCTTGCCGCCTGGGCAGTTCGGCACCGGTTGCGTCCAGGCCTTCTTCCAGAACTGCCTGGATCACTCGGCCCATCCCTTCTTTGCGGAAATCGCCGAGCTGAAGGTGGCTGCTCACTTTCTCATCGAGCGCGACGGGGTGGTGACCCAGTTCGTGTCCTGCGAACAGCGGGCCTGGCACGCCGGGGTGTCCTGCTTCGACGGTCGTGAGAATTGCAATGACTTTTCCCTCGGCATCGAACTGGAAGGCACCGATGAGCTGGCCTACACCGATGCTCAGTACCGTGCCCTGGGGCGGTTGACGAGGGCGTTGCAGCGGACCTATCCGGCGATCACCGCCGAGCGTATCCAGGGCCACAGCGACATTGCGCCGGGGCGCAAGACCGATCCGGGGCCAGCCTTCGACTGGCAGCGCCTGGAGGCCGAGTTGCAGCCTGGCGAGGATTAGGCCGGCGGGTCTGCCTCCCAGCCGAACACCGCGCAGGCATTGCGCGTGGTGGCGGCGGCCAGGGTCTCGGCAGAGACCTGCCACAGCGGCGCCAGGGCGGCGCAGATGGCTGGCAGATGGGTTGGACTGTTGCGCACGTCCGGGTGCATGGCCGGCGGCATATCGGGCGCGTCCGTTTCCAGCACGATGCCATCCAGTGGCAGCTGCGGTAGCACGCGCTGCAGCCGTCTGGCCTGGGGCCAGGTGGGGGCGCCACCCAGACCGATCTTGAAACCCAGGCGCAGGTATTCACGGGCTTCTTCGTAGCTGCCGGAAAAGGCATGGGCAATGCCGGCGCGTGGCGGCTTGAGGCGTTTCAGAATCTTGACCACATCGGCATGGGCGCGGCGCACGTGCAGCAGCACCGGCAACTCCAGCTCCATGGCCAGGCGCACCTGCTGCTCGAAGAACCAGGCCTGGCGCGGCTTGTCCGGTGTCTCGATGAAATAGTCCAGACCGATCTCGCCGATTGCGCAGAGGCGGGGATCTGGCCGATGGTCCAGGCAGAAGGTCCTGAGCGCCTCGATATCGGCCTCCTGATGGCGGTGCAGGTATAGCGGATGCAGGCCTGGGGCCGCATAGAGGCCGTCATGGGCTGTTGCAACCCTCCAGAGTTGCGGCCACTGGCTACGCTCGACACCGATCAGTACCTGGCGCACCACGCCGATTCGCGCGCATTCGGCCAGCAGCGCGGGCCGCTCGGCGTCGAAGCCCGGGTAGTCCAGGTGGTTGTGGGTGTCGATCAGCAGGCTCATGACAGGCGGCGTTTGAGAACCCTTGGAATGGCTTGGACACCGGGCAGGTAGTGGTCGTTTTCCAGGGCGTCCAGCATCAGCTCCAAGGCCCGCTCGGTGATGACCTCGTGTTGCTGGGAAATGGCGTTGACCTTGAACGGCAGGTAGTCGAGCAACTGGGTGTCGCCAAAGGTCGCCAGGCGCAAGGTGTTGCCCTCGGCCAGCGGATGATCGCGCAGCACGTCCAGCACGCCTTGCAGCAGCACATAGGAGGTGGCCAGCAGGGCGTCGGGCCAGTGGCCGAGTTCCTCGATCATCGCCTGGGCCTGAGCGCGGCCGCCGTCGCGACTGTAGTGAGGGGCATGACGCTCCCAGTGGCGCGCCGGGTGATCGGCAAGGGCGGCGGCGAAACCGGCGGCGCGCTCGCGGCTGATGACCAGGTCCGGGCGGGCGCCGATCAGGGCGATGCTGTGGGTGTCCGGGGTCAGCAGGGTGGCCGCCAGCTGGCGGCCGGCGGTGTGGTCGTCGCTGACCACCGAGCAGAACTGCGCGGGATCGAGCTGGCGATCGATGGCGATGATCGGGATGTTGTGTTCCTGCAGCTGTCGGTAGGGCGCGTCGTCCTCGGCCAGGCTACTGGCGGTGAACAGGCCATCGCAGCGACGGGCGCGAAACAGCGCGATGAGCTGGCGTTCGCTGTCGGGATTGTCGTCGGTGCAGGCGATCAGCAACTGATAGCCACGCGCTCGCGCACGTCGCTCCAGCTGTTTGGCCAGACGGGCGTAGCTTGGGTTTTCCAGGTCGGGCAGCAGAAAGCCCAGGGTGTGGGTCGCCCCGCGGCGCAGGCCGGCAGCGCGTTGATCAGGCTGATAGCCGTGGGCCTCGACCACGGCCATGACTCGCGCCACGGTCGCGGCACTGATGCGCCTTTGCGCTGCCTTGCCATTGATGACATAGCTGGCGGTGGTAAGGGATACGCCGGCCAATTGGGCGATGTCGCTAAGTTTCACGCCTGTTCCTCATCGGACCTGAATCGCCTGTGCTGTACGCCATGAACGAGACGGTCTTTATTGTGTGTTGTGCTTCAAGGATCGGCGATTATCGAGTAACGTTCCAGTCCCATTGGGTGAAACGTTTCAGCTTTCTGTTGTCCGAGGGCTGGCACGAATCTGCCAAGGGCCCTGCCACGCCTCTCCCGACGCGATTGCAGGGCTGAGCGAGCCGGCAAGCATCTATTACAAGAAAGGCACGGCGCCAGGATCGGGCGCGCGGCGCCGGAGGTATCCTTCCATGTTCGAACTCAATGCCCAGCATATCCGCATGGCCCAGCAGGCGCCGGACAAGGCGACCGCCCTGGCCATGCTCGCCGAGTCCCTGGTGGCCGATGGCCTGGTCGCCCCGGGTTATCTCGAGGGGCTCAAGGCCCGCGAGGCCCAGGGCTCCACCTACCTCGGCCAGGGTATCGCCATTCCCCACGGTACGCCTCAGACCCGCGACCAGGTGCATGTCACCGGCGTACGGATGATGCAGTTTCCGCACGGGGTGGACTGGGGCGACGGTCAATTGACCTACCTCGCCATCGCCATCGCCGCCAAATCCGACGAACACCTGCGCATCCTGCAGCTGCTGACCCGCGCCCTGGGCGAAAGCGACCTGCAACAGGCCTTGCGCGATGCCCGCGAGCCCCAGCAGATCCTCGATCTGCTGCAGGGCGCGCCTCAGGCGCTGGCGCTGGACGAAGAACTGGTCCAGCTGGCCATCGACGCCGAGGACCTGGAAGACCTGGCCTGGCAGGGTGCGCGCATGCTCAAGCACATGGAATGCGTGGGCGCCGGTTTTGCCGGTGCGTTGCAGGCCAGCCAGCCGCTGCCCCTGGGCGATGGCCTCTGGTGGCTGAACAGCGAAACCGCCGTGAAGCGTCCCGGTCTGGCGTTCGTCACCCCGCTCCAGACCCTGCAACTCGAGGACCAGCCGGTGCGTGGCCTGTTCTGCCTGGCCAGCCTCGGCGAGGGCCATCGCGCACTGCTCGAACGTCTCTGCGATCTGCTCGTCGCCGGCCGTGGTCAGGAACTGGCCCAGGCCACCTCGCGTCGTGCCGTGCTCCAGGCTCTGGGGGGCGAAGTGGCCCCCGACTGGCCCAGCGCCCAGGTGGTGCTGGCCAACGCCCATGGCCTGCATGCCCGTCCGGCCAAGGAGCTGGCGCGGCTGGCCAAGGCCTATGACGGCGAGATCCGCGTGCGCGTCGACGCGGGCGCCCCGGTTTCGGCCAAGAGCCTGTCGCGCCTGCTGGCCCTGGGCGCTCGGCGCGGCCAGACCCTGGAATTCCTGGTCGAACCCGGTACCCCGGCCGAAGCCGCGCTCAACGATCTGATCGGCGCGGTGCAGGCTGGTCTTGGCGAAGAGGTCGAGCCGGTCACCGCCAGCGCCCCGGCAACGGCCGCTGCCTCCCGGGTCACCGCCATCAGCCTGGTGGACCCCTCCGAACAACTGCCGCTGGCCCCGGGCGATCACGCCCAGGCGGTGGCCGCCGCACCGGGCCTGGCCGTGGGGCCAGCCCATGTGGTGGCGCCCCAGCAATTCGACTATCCCACCACCGGGGAAGGCGCCGCCGCCGAACGGCAGCGGCTGGATACCGCCCTGGCCGTGGTGCGCACCGATATTGAAGCGCTTATCGCACGCAGCGAGGCCAGTGCCCTGCGCGAGATCTTCCTGACCCACCTGGAGATGCTGGAAGACCCGGACCTGCAGCAGGGCATCACGGCCCGGCTCAAGGCCAACGCCAGCGCCGCGGCTGCCTGGGATGCCCAGATCGAAGCGGCGGCCAGCCAGCAGGAGGCTTTGCACGATCGGCTGCTCGCCGAACGCGCCGCCGATCTGCGCGACGTTGGTCGCCGGGTGCTGGCCCAGCTGTGTGGCGTCGAATCCGCCCGCGAACCCGAAGAACCCTATGTGCTGGTGATGGACGAGGTTGGCCCTGGTGATGTCGCCCGACTGGATCGCGAGCGCGTCTGCGGCATCCTCACCGCCCGCGGCGGCGCCAGCTCCCACAGCGCCATCGTCGCCCGCGCCCTGGGCATTCCGGCCATCGTCGGCGCTGGGCGCCGCGTGCTGGATCTGGCGCCACGCAGCGTGCTGCTGCTGGATGGCGACAAGGGCACCCTGGAAATCGCTCCGGATGCCAGTCGTATCGAGGCCGTGCAGCGTGAGCGCGAGGTCCAGGCCGAGCGCCGTCGCGCCGCCGAGGCCCGCCGTTTCGAAAGCGCCACCACCCGCGACGGCCATCAGGTCGAGATCGCCGTGAACCTGGGCGACACCGCCCAGGCCGCCGCCGCAGTGGAGCAGGGCGCCGAAGCCGTCGGCCTGCTGCGTACCGAGCTGGTGTTCATGAGCCATGACGCTGCGCCCGATGAGGCGACCCAGGAGCAGGAATACCGCCGCGCGCTGGATGGTCTCGCCGGCAAGCCGCTGGTGGTCCGTACCCTGGACGTCGGCGGCGACAAGCCGCTGCCCTATCTGCCGTTGCCGCCGGAAGAGAATCCCTTCCTCGGCATTCGCGGCATCCGCCTGACCCTGCGCCGCCCGGAACTGCTGGAAACCCAGCTGCGCGCCCTGCTCAAGGCCGCCGATGGTCGGCCGCTGCGGATCATGTTCCCCATGATCGGGCGGGTGGAGGAGTGGCGCCAGGCGCGCGACGTGCTCGACCGCCTGCGCCAGGAGATCCCCACCACCGATCTGCAGGTCGGCATCATGATCGAGGTGCCCTCGGCCGCGCTGCTGGCGCCGGTCTTGGCCCCGGAAGTGGACTTCTTCAGCGTCGGCACCAACGACCTCACCCAGTACACCCTGGCCATCGACCGTGGCCATCCGCTGCTGTCCGGCGAGGCCGATGGCCTGCACCCCAGCGTACTGCGCCTGATCGACATGACGGTGCGCGCCGCCCATGCCCATGGCAAGTGGGTGGGTGTCTGTGGCGAGCTGGCGGCCGATCCTCTGGCGGTGCCGGTCCTGGTCGGCCTGGGCGTGGACGAGCTGTCGGTCTCGGCGCGTAGTGTGCCGCTGGTCAAGGCCCGGGTGCGCGAACTGGAACTGCGCCTGGTGCAGTCCTGCGCTGCGCGAGCCCTGGAGCTGGCCACCGCCGACGAAGTCCGGCAAAGCGTGGAGGCCCTGCGATGAGCCGCATCCTCACCCTGACCCTCAACCCGGCGCTGGACCTCACCGTGCAGTTGCCGGCGCTCAAGCCTGGCGCGGTGAATCGCAGCGAGGCGGTGATCGTCCATGCCGCCGGCAAGGGCATCAATGTCGCCCAGGTGCTGGCCGATCTTGGCCACGAACTGACGGTGAGCGGCTTTCTCGGCGCCGACAACGCGTCGGCCTTCGAGGCCCTGTTCGCCCGTCGCGGCTTCACCGACGCCTTTGTCCGGGTGCCCGGCGAGACCCGCAGCAACCTCAAGCTGGCCGAGGCGGCTGGCCGCATCACCGACATCAACGGGCCTGGCCCGGAGGTGTCCGCTGCCGCCCAGCAGGAATTGCTGGAAACCCTGGATCGCCTGGCCCCCGGCCATGACGCCGTGGTGCTGGCGGGCAGCCTGCCGCGCGGGGTGACCCCCGAGTGGCTGGCCGCCCTGGTCGGGCGCCTCAAGTCGCTGGGCCTGCCGGTGGCGCTGGATACCAGTGGCGCCGCCTTGCGTGCCGCCCTGGCCGCCGGCCCCTGGCTGATCAAGCCTAATACCGAAGAGCTGGCCGAAGCCTGTGGTGCCCCGGCCGAGACCGCTACCGAGCAGGCGCTGCTGGTCGAACAGCTGCGCGCCCTGGGCATCGAGCACCTGGTGATCTCCCAGGGTGCCGACGGCGTGCGCTGGTATGGCGCCCAGACCCTGGAGGCGCAGCCGCCCACCGTCACCGTGGCCAGCACCGTTGGCGCAGGGGATTCCCTGCTGGCCGGCATGCTGCACGGCCTGCTCACCGGCCAGTCGCCCGAACGCACCCTGACCACGGCCACCGCCATCGCGGCCCTGGCGGTCACCCAGATCGGCTTCGGCATTAACGATCCCGCGCAACTCGCCATCTTTGAAGAGCAGGTGCAGGTGCGTGTCCTTCCCGACTTTCCGTTAGAACAAGAATCAGGGGTAACCCCATGAACATCGCTATCGTCACGACCTGCCCGACCGGCATGGTCACCAGCGTGCTCAGCGCACGTCTGCTGGACGCCGCCGCCCAGCGCCGCGGCTGGACCACCAGTGTCGAGATCCATGACGGCCCCGAGGCCACCCTGCTGACCGACGACCAGGTGGCCCGCGCCGAACTGGTGGTGGTGGTCCACACCGGCGCAGTCGATCTGTCGCGCTTCGTCGGCAAGCGTGTCTACCGCGCCGCCCCGGCAGAGGCCCTGCGCGACGTCGATGCCTTCCTGCAACGTGCCACCAGCGAAGCCAAGGTGCTGGAGCAGGCACCGGCCGCCACTGGCGCTGCGCCGAGCGCGTCGGCCACTGCCAGCGAGACGCCACGGCTGGTGGCCATCACCGCCTGCCCGACCGGGGTCGCCCATACCTTCATGGCCGCCGAGGCGCTGCAGAACGCGGCCAAGAAGCTTGGTTATCGCCTGCATCTGGAAACCCAGGGCTCGGTGGGGGCGCGCAATCCGCTGCCGGCCGAGGCCATCCGCGAGGCCGACGTGGTGCTGCTGGCCACCGACATCGAGGTCAACGTCGAGCGCTTCGCCGGCAAGCGCGTCTATCGCTGTGGGACTGGTGTGGCGCTCAAGCAACCCGAGGCGACCATCAAGAAGGCCCTGGCCGAAGGCGAGACCCTGGCCGGCAGCGCCGCGACGGCAGCGGGCGAGGGCGCCAAGCCCGCGAAGAAAGAGAGTGCGGGTGTCTACAAGCACCTGCTCACCGGGGTGTCCTACATGTTGCCGATGGTGGTGGCGGGCGGTCTGCTGATCGCGCTGTCCTTCGTCTTCGGTATCGAGGCCTTCAAGGAGCAGGGCACCCTGGCGGCGGCCCTGATGCAGATCGGTGGTGACTCGGCCTTCAAGCTGATGGTGCCGGTACTGGCCGGCTACATCGCCTATTCCATCGCCGACCGCCCGGGGCTTGCACCCGGCATGATCGGCGGCTGGCTGGCGGCCAGTCTGGGCAGCGGCTTCATTGGCGGCATCATCGCCGGCTTCCTGGCCGGCTACGTGGCCAAGGCCATCGCCCAGCACGTTCGCCTGCCCGCCAGCGTCGAGGCGCTCAAGCCGATCCTGATCATCCCGCTGTTCGCCAGCCTCATCGTCGGCCTGGTGATGATCTATCTGGTCGGCACCCCGGTGGCCGGCGCCCTGAGTCGTCTCACCGACTTCCTCAACAACCTGGGCACCAGCAACGCCGTGCTGCTCGGCCTGATCCTCGGCGCCATGATGTGCATCGACTTCGGTGGCCCGATCAACAAGGCGGCCTATGCCTTCACTGTCGGCCTGCTGGCGTCCAAGACCTACGGGCCGATGGCCGCCACCATGGCCGCCGGCATGGTGCCGCCCATCGGCATGGGTATCGCCACCCTGCTGGCGCGGCACAAGTTCGCCCAGAGCGAGCGCGAGGCGGGCAAGGCGGCCTCGGTGCTGGGCCTGTGCTTCATCTCCGAAGGCGCGATTCCTTTCGCCGCCAAGGACCCACTGCGGGTGATCCCGGCCAGCGTGATCGGCGGGGCCCTTACCGGTGCCCTGGTGATGCTGTTCAACTGCAAGCTGATGGCGCCGCACGGCGGCCTCTTCGTGCTGCTGATCCCCAATGCCATCAGCCATGCCTGGCTGTACCTGGGCGCCATCGCCGCCGGCAGTCTGGTGACCGGCGTCATCTACGCGGTGCTCAAGCGCAACGAAGCGGCAACGGAGCTGGTGCCCGCCGCCTGATCCAGGCGCTGGTAATACCGCGGTAACAAGAGGTTACACTGGGAGGCTTCCGCCTCCTGGTGCCCTCGTTTCCATGTCCGATCCCGTCTTTCCCGATACCGATCCCGAAGTCGCCGCCCGGCGTCGGTTGCATCTGCTGCGCCATCGCCGACGGCGTCGGCTGCGCCAGTGGCGCCAGCGCATCGCCTTCTGGGTCGGCGCGGTGCTGGTGGGTCTGGCCGGTCTGGCCTTCGCCTGGCTGGCCGATGCCTCCTTCGGCCTCTTTCAGAAGATGTTGCAGCACAGTGCGATCTGGCCCTGGTTGGTGACACCCCTGGGTTTTGCGCTGCTGGTCTGGCTGACGCAAGGCGCGCTGCGCGATGCCCGCGGCAGCGGCATTCCCCAGGTCATCGCCACCCTCGAACGACCCGAAGCGGACCTGCGTGCGCGCCTGCTGGCGCCGCCCATCGCCCTCGCCAAGCTGCTGCTTACCGCCGGTGCCCTGCTGGTGGGCGGCTCGGTGGGGCGTGAAGGGCCCACCGTGCATGTCGGCGCGGCCCTGCTCTATGGCTTCGGCAAGCGCCTCGGGTTGCACGGGCGCAGAACCCTGTCCGGACTGATCCTCGCCGGCGGCGCCGCCGGAATCGCCGCGGCCTTCAACACGCCCCTGGGCGGGGTGGTCTTCGCCATCGAGGAGCTGACTCACACCTTCGAGCAGCGTTTCAGCGGCCTGGTGCTCACCGCCGTACTGCTCGGCGGCATCGTCACCCTGGGTATCGTCGGCCCCTACAGCTACCTCGGCGCCCTGGATCTGCGCCTGACCTGGGGCCTGGGCTGGATCGGGGTAGCCGTCATCGGGGTCGTCGGTGGACTGCTGGGTGGCTGCTACGGTCGCCTGGTGCTGCCCACCGACCAGGGCTGGCTCGGTCGCCTCAACGCCCTGCGTGGTCGACGCCCGGTCGCCTTCGCCGCAGGCTGCGGGCTGGTGTTGGCGGCCCTGGGGCTGATCTCCGGTCAGCATGTGTTCGGTACCGGCTATGCCGAGACCCATGCCATCCTGGCCGGCGAACCCGTGACCGGGGGCGACTTCCTGCTATGGAAATTCCTCGCCAACGTCGTTTCCTATCTGGCCGGGGTGCCGGGTGGCCTGTTCTCGCCCTCGCTAGCGGTCGGTGCGGCCCTGGGGCCCTGGCTGGTCGACTGGCTGCCCGGTATCAGCCTGGCGCAATGCGCCCTGCTGGGGGTGGCCGCCTATCTCGCCGGCGTCACCCGCACGCCGCTGACCGCCACCGTCATCACCCTGGAGCTGGCCCATAGCCCGGACATGGCGTTGCCGGTGCTGGCGGCCTGCCTGCTGGCCGCTGCCGTTTCCGGCTGGCTGATGCCGGTGCCGCTTTACCATGCGCTGTCGCAGCAGGTGCTCAATGCCCTCACGCCCCGGCGGAACTAGGCCCTAGCGCCCACCACCGATGTCCAGCAGCGCGCCGGTGGTGTAGGAGGCTTCATCCGTCAGCAGCCAGAGGATGCCGGCCGCGATCTCTTCGGCCTCACCCGCGCGGCCTAGCGGAGTAGTCACGCCCAGGCGCTCGGCGCGTCCCGGCTGGCCGCCACTGGCGTGGATGTCGGTGAGGGTGACGCCCGGTCGCACGGCATTGACGCGCACCCCGTGCGGCCCGAGCTCCTTGGCCAGGCCAAGGGTCAGGGTATCCAGCGCCGCCTTGCTGGCGGCGTAGTCGACATATTCGTTGGGCGAGCCCAGGCGCGCGGCGATGGACGAGACGTTGACGATGGCGCCACCGCGACCGCCCCGTTCGCGGGATAGGTGGCGGGCCGCCTCGCGGGCGCAGAGAAAGGCGCCATAGACGTTGACCTCGAACATCCGCCGCAACCGCTCGGCGCTCATCTCCACCAGCGGCTGCGAGCGGTCGACGATACCGGCGTTGTTGACGAAGCCGTCCAGCCCGCCAAAGCGCGCCACCGTGTGCTCGAACAGTGCCACCACCTCGGCTTCATCGGCGACGTCGGCACGCAAGGCCAACCCTTCCGCACCCTGGGCTTCGATCTCGGCCAGGGTGGCCTGGGCCGCGGCCTCATCCTGACGATAGTTGAAGGCGACATTCCAGCCGCGAGCGGCGGCGCCAATGGCCGTGGCACGGCCGATACCGCGACTCGCACCGGTGATGAGCAGGGTCTTGCGCATGATGGAAACCTCGGTCTAGAGAGAGGAGAGGGGTAACGTCTAACCGTCTGATGGGTCGAAAAAAGCTTGGACGTCCCCTTCGTTTCGCCTAAAAGTAAGGCGAACGGCACGCGCCGCATTATCCGCGGCCACTTCGAGATCTGATTCCCAGGCTTGTCTGAAAAGTCACCGAGTGAAGGTGAGGCAAGGCAAAAATCAGCGAAGAAGCGCAGTTTACGAGCGGTAAATGAGCATTCTGAGTTGATTTTTAACGCAGCGTCACCGATGCGCAGGTACTTTTCAGACAAAGCTCAAGCGCTTGCAGAGGTCAATCCTGATGACAAGACCCCGCTTCATCTCGCCCAACGAAGTTTCCGCGCTCCGTACCAACATCCTCTCCAAGCTCACCTATGCCGTCGGCAAGGACCCCGACAACGCCCTCGACCACGACTGGTTCCAGGCCACCGCCCTGGCGGCCCGCGACTACATCGTCGATCGCTGGATGAGTCGCACCCGCGACGCCTATCGCACCGGCCAGAAGCGGGTCTACTACCTCTCCCTAGAATTCCTCATCGGTCGGTTGCTGATCGACAGCCTGTCCAACCTCGGCATCCTCGAAGAGACCCGCCGCGCCCTGGCCGACCTGGGTGTCGACCTGGAGCGTATCCGCGGGCTGGAGCCGGACGCCGCCCTGGGCAACGGCGGCCTGGGTCGCCTGGCCGCCTGCTTCATGGAGAGCATGGCCACCCTGGGCATCGCCAGCCATGGCTACGGCATTCGCTACGAGCACGGCCTGTTCCGCCAGGTGATCGCCGATGGCTTCCAGCTGGAGCAACCGGAAAACTGGCTGGATTTCGGCAACCCCTGGGAATTCGAACGCGCCGAGGTGGTGTACGAGATCGGCTTTGGCGGCCATGTCGCCCCCTATGGCGAAGGCGATCCGCGGCGCCAGGTGTGGACGCCCGGCGAGCGCATCCGTGCGGTGGCCTATGACACCCCGGTGATCGGCTGGGGCGGGGAGGGCGCAAATACCCTGAGACTCTGGCGTGCGCGGCCGCTGGAGATCCTCCACCTGGAAACCTTCAACGCTGGCGACCACGTCGGTGCCGTGGCCAACGAGGCCCGCGCCGAGAGCATCTCGCGGGTGCTCTATCCGGCTGACAGCAGCGAAGCCGGCCAGGAGCTGCGCCTGCGCCAGGAGTACTTCTTCGTCGCCGCCTCCCTCGCCGACCTGACCCGCCGCCATCTCAAGCAGCACAACGACCTGCTCAGCCTGCCCGAGCACGTGTCCATCCAGCTCAACGACACGCACCCGGCCATCGCCGTGGCTGAGCTGATGCGGCTGCTGGTGGACGTCCACGGCATTCCCTGGGACGCCGCCTGGAGCACCACCGTCGGCACCCTCAGCTACACCAACCATACCCTCCTGCCCGAGGCGCTGGAGACCTGGCCGGTGCAGCTGATGGAGCGTCTGCTGCCGCGGCACATGCAGATCATCTACCTGATCAACGCCCAGTTCCTTGACTCCCTGCGCGCCCGCGGCGAGACGGATGGCGCCATGATCTCCTATGTCTCCCTGATCGACGAAAGCCAGGGCCGCCGGATACGCATGGGCAATCTGGCCTTCCTCGGCTCCCACAGCATCAACGGCGTGTCCGGGCTGCATACCGACCTGATGCGCAAGACGGTTTTCCGCTCCTTGCACCGGCTCTATCCGGATCGCATCAACAACAAGACCAACGGCATCACCTTCCGCCGCTGGCTGCACCAGGCCAATCCGGCGCTCACCGACCTCCTGGTGGATACCCTCGGTCAGGGCGTGCTGCACGACCCCGAAAAGACCCTGCCGCACCTCAAGCCCTATGCCAACGACAGCAACTTCCGCGAGCGTTTCGCCCTGCAGCGCCAGCGCAACAAGGACACCTTCGTCGGTCTGGTGAAGCAGCGGATGGAGATCGATCTCGATCCCGGCGCGCTGTTCGACGTCCAGATCAAGCGTATCCACGAGTACAAGCGGCAGCTGATGAATCTGCTGCAGACCATTGCCCTCTACCAGGCAATCCGCGACAACCCCAATGGCGACTGGACGCCGCGGGTGAAGATCTTCGCTGGCAAGGCTGCGGCCAGCTATCACCAGGCCAAGCTGATCATCAAGCTGGCCAACGACGTGGCCAAGGTGGTCAACAACGATCCCCTGACCCGCGACCTGCTCAAGGTGGTCTTCCTGCCCAACTACAACGTCAGCCTCGCCGAGGTCATCATCCCGGCGGCGGATCTGTCCGAGCAGATTTCCACTGCCGGCATGGAAGCCTCCGGCACCAGCAACATGAAGTTCGGCCTCAATGGCGCCCTCACCATCGGCACCCTGGACGGCGCCAACGTGGAGATGTGCGAGCTGATCGGTGAGGAGCACATGTTCATCTTCGGCCTCAAGGCAGCCGAGGTGGAGGAGCGCCAACGCAGTGGTGGCATCTCCTCGGACATCATCGAGAATTCGCCCCGGCTTGCCCAGGTACTGGCAGGGCTGCGCGCCGGGCAGTTCTCGCCCGAGGAGCCGGCGCGCTACAACAGCCTGCTGGACGTCCTGACCTGGCACGACCGCTTCCTGGTCTGCGCCGACTTCGACGCCTACTGGGATGCCCAACGCCAGGTCGAAACCCGCTGGCAGCAGCCGGACAAGTGGTGGCAATCGGCGGTGATCAACACCGCCAGCATGGGCTGGTTCTCGTCGGACCGTACCATCCGCGAATACGCCACGGAGATCTGGAGGGCGTTGTAGCCGAGTACGTTTCGCGGCCATGGCGGCGATAGACCGTAGGTTGGGTTGAGACGGCTCCATCGTCGAAGCCCAACATTGCCGCTCCCCGAGGCGACGTTGGGCTTCGCTACGCTCAACCCAACCTACGGGGGCCGGCCATGGCCGCGATCAACTACCCCCGGTTGAGAACCCCCGCCTTCCACGACGTCTACATCCTTGCAGCCTCCGCCTCGCAAGCGTTCATCTGGAGCCCCCATGCCCCGTACCTTCACCCGCCTCGAAGCGGGCAATCCCGCCCATTACGGTGCCACCGTCGTCGACGGCGGGATCAACTTCGCCGTCTGGTCCCCTGCCGCCGAAGCCGTCGAACTCTGCCTCTACGATGCCAAGGGTGAGGCCGAGACCCAGCGCCTGGCCTTTCGCGAACATGAGGGCGGCGTCTGGCATGGTTTTCTACCTGGCGCCAAGCCAGGCCTGAGGTACGGCTTGCGCGCCCAGGGCGCCTATCGGCCCCAGGATGGGCTCAGATTCAATGCCCAAAAATTGCTGGTGGATCCCTGGGCCCTGGCGGTGGACCGGCCGTTCCAGCTGCACCCCAGTACCTATGGCTTCCACCCCGAAGACCCCAACCGCCCGGACGAGCGCGACAGCGGCGCCCATGTCCCCAAGGCCATCGTCCTGCCTTCGCTCGACGCCCTGACGCCCGCACCCAAGCGTCGCGACGCCGGGCTGATCTACGAGCTGCACGTCCGCGGTCAGACCCGGCTGCATCCCAAGGTTCCGACCCGTCAGCGTGGGACCCTGGCGGCGTTGCGGCATCCTGCGCTGATCGAGCATTGGCAGCGTCTCGGCGTCACCACCCTGGAACTGCTGCCCATCGCCGCCTGGGCCGACGACCGTCACCTGCCGGCCCTTGGGCTGGCCAATTACTGGGGCTACAACCCGGTGGTCATGGCCGCCGTCGATCCTCGCCTGGCCGGGCGCGATGCCCTGGGCGAATTGCGCGAGACCGTGGCCACCCTGCAGGCGGCCGGCTTCGAGGTGCTGCTCGACGTGGTCTTCAACCATACCGGCGAAGGGGATGAACTGGGCCCGACCTTCAACCTCCGTGGCCTGGACAACGCCGGCTACTACCGCCTGCAGCCAGACGATCCGGCCCGCTATATCAACGACATGGGTTGCGGCAACTGCCTGGCACTCTACAGCCCGCCGGCGCTGCGCCTGACCCTGGACAGCCTGCGCCACTGGGTCACCGCCGCCGGCGTTGACGGCTTCCGCTTCGACCTGGCACCGGCGCTGGGTCGCCTGGAAAGCGGTTTCGATCGTGACGCACCACTGCTCCAGGCGCTGGCCCAGGATCCGGTCCTGCGCCAGGTGCGACTGGTGGCCGAGCCCTGGGACATCGGCCCCGGTGGTCATCAGGTCGGTGCCTTCCGCGCGCCCTGGCAGGAGTGGAACGACGCCTTTCGTGATGACGTCCGCCGTTTCTGGCGCGGCGACGAAGGCCTGCGCGGTGCCCTGGCGACCCGTCTGGCCGGCAGTGCCGATCTGTTCGGCACGGGCGATCGCCCACTGCGCACCAGCGTCAACTTCATCACCGCCCACGACGGCTTCACCCTGGCCGACCTGGTCAGCTACGCCGAAAAGCACAACGACGCCAACGGCGAAGACAATCGCGACGGCACCACCGACAACAAGAGCTGGAACAACGGCGCGGAGGGCCCGAGCGACGATCCCGCCATCCAAGAGGCCCGTGCCGCCGATCAGCGCGCCCTGCTGGCGACCCTGATCCTCGCCGGGGGTGAACCCATGCTCACCGCTGGCGACGAATTCGGTCGTACCCAGCAGGGCAACAACAACGCCTACGTGCAGGACAACGAACTGTCCTGGCTGGATTGGCGGCAGGCCGCCAGCCCCGCCGGGCAACGGCAGAGCGCCTTCGTCGGCCGCCTCATGGCGCTACGCCAGGAATTGCCGGCCTTGCAGGCACAGCGGCTGCTGGGCCGCCCTGATTCCCGTGGTTGGGTGAGGATCGAATGGCTCGATGCCGATGGCGTGTCGATGGATGACGGTCGCTGGCAAGCCGGGGGCCGCTTGCCGCTTGCGCTCACCCTGGAATCCCTCGATGGCGAGGATCAGCCCGAGTCGGCGCGAATCTGGCTGGCCTTCCAGCCGCGCCAGGAGGAGATCGAGCTGCGTCTGCCCCCGTCACGTGACGGACATCACTGGGTGATACAGCTGGACAGCCGTCGGCCTGAACTGGAACCGGACTCGGCAGTCTATCCCAGCGCCGAAAACCTCCGTGTTGGCCGAGGCGTACTGCTGGCCGTGGAGACCCCGGACGCGCCCTAGGCGCCCGTTCCCGGTCGGTCGTCAGCGCTGATCGCTTTCTCACCTGGTCGAGGAAGCAGCAAATCGGCACTGGCTGGCAGACCCGGCCTGTCGGTCCGCTCTGCTTGAGACGGAGCTTGAGCTTTGGCGCTACACTCGCGCCCATCATTACAAGGAGCACCGCGATGTCCCGGATATCCCTCAGTCGTTACCTCATCGAGCAGACCCGCAGCCACAAGACCCCGGCCGACCTGCGCTTCCTCATCGAAGTCGTGGCACGGGCGTGCAAGCGCATCAGCTACGAGGTGTCCAAGGGGGCGCTGGGTGGCGTGCTCGGCAGCATGGGCACCGAGAACGTCCAGGGCGAGGTGCAGAAGAAGCTGGACGTGCTGTCCAACGAGATTCTGCTGGAAGCCAACGAGTGGGGCGGCACCCTGGCCGGCATGGCCTCCGAGGAAATGGACCAGGTTCACCAGATCCCCGGTCACTACCCCAAGGGCGCCTACCTGCTGATGTTCGACCCGCTGGACGGCTCGTCCAACATCGACGTCAACGTTTCCGTCGGCACCATCTTCTCCATCCTGCGCAAGGACTTCGTCAGCAGCACCACCGGTGATGTGACCGAAGAAGCCTTCATGCAAAAGGGTACCGAGCAGGTCGCTGCCGGCTACGCCATCTACGGTCCCCAGACCATGCTGGTGCTGACCCTGGGCGACGGCGTCAAGGGCTTCACCCTGGATCGCGAGCTGGGCAGCTTCGTCCTGACCCACGAAGACATCACCATTCCCGAGTCCACCGCCGAATTCGCCATCAACATGTCCAACCAGCGTCACTGGGAAGCCCCGGTCAAGCGCTACGTGGACGAGCTGCTGGCTGGCAAGGAAGGCCCCCTGGGCAAGAACTACAACATGCGCTGGATCGCCTCCATGGTGGCCGACGTCCATCGCATCCTTACCCGCGGCGGCATCTTCATGTACCCCCGCGATGCCCGTGAGCCGGAGAAGCCCGGCAAGCTGCGCCTGATGTACGAGGCCAACCCCATGTCCATGCTGGTCGAGCAGGCCGGTGGTGCCGCCACCAACGGTCACCAGCGCATCCTCGACGTCCAGCCCGACGGCCTGCACCAGCGCGTGGCCGTGTTCATGGGCTCCAAGGAAGAAGTCCAGCGCGTGACCGAGTACCACCGTCAGCGTTGATCCCTCCTGCCGGGCCGCCTGCAATGGGCGGTCCGGTTCGCTTGTCGCCTCACCCGTTCAGCTCCGATTCAGTCCCCTTAATCCGCTGCTAATCCGCGTCCGCCAAAGATGGCCGCGCAGCCGGTCGGGCTGTATTCGAATCGCGTGAGGATATTTTCACCATGAACGCCCTGAAATCCCGTGTTTTCCTCTTCGGCCTGCTGGCCCTGGCCAGCCACCAGGTTTTTGCCGCCGATACCCAGAATTTCGCCGGCCTCACCTATGGCAAGAGCTACGACAACTTCAGCAACAGCCACGCCCTCGATGGCAACCTGAACAGCCCTGACACCGATGGCGCCATCGATGGCAGCAACACCTGGGGGCTGCGCGTCGGTCAGCAGAACGCTGCCGGTCGCTACTACGCCACCCTCGACCAGGCGAGCGGCAGCAGCGATGGCCTAAGGCTGAAGCAGCAGGATCTCACGGGGAGCTACGATGCCTTCTACCCCCTGGGCAGCAGTACCAAGCTGTTCGGCGGTGGCACCCTGGGCATCGCCCGGGTCACCCAGGACGGCTCCAGTTTTGGACACGAGAGCGACACCGGCTATGTGGCCGGCGTCCAGGCGGGCATTCTGCAGCAGGTCAATGAGCGCACCTCCCTGGAAGCCGGCTACCGCTATCTGCGCAGCAACGCCAAGCCGGACATCGACCAGGACGGCGCCAAGCTCGGTTCCAGCCGGCTCGACAGCAGCAAGGAAATCTATGTGGGTATGAACGTCTATTTCTAAAGCGCCGCCGGGGCGACAGCGGTCGTCCCGGTCTTCTTCAGCCGTAGGGGTCCAGGCCCGAGAAAATTGCCACCAGCGCCACGGCGACCACGCCCAGAACGATCTCCGCGGCGGTGGCCCGGCGCAACAGCGTCAAGGCAGGCGCCTGCCGCCTCAGGCGGGGTACCAGCAGATAACGATTGGCCAGGGCCAGGGCAACCATCGCCGCCACCACCAGCACCTTGCCAAGCAGCAGGCCGGAGTAGGGCGTCAGCTGCAGCAGGCCATCCGGGCCCAGGATCAACAGGCTGTTGAAGGCACCGCTGAGCAGCGCCAGCGCCACGCTGATCTGACCGGGCAGGGAGTAGCTGCGCAGCAGCTGCTGAACGTCATCGCGCAGGGCGCTCGGCGGTCGCTGCAGACACAGCAGCACCCCGGGCAGACTGCCTAACCAGAGACCCGTGGTCAGCAGATGCAGCGCCTGATTCAGCTGATGCACTCCGCCAAGCCAGCCGGCCGTCGCGGCGGCATGGCCACCCAGGGCCAGACTGGCCAGCAGCAGGCCATTGAATCCCCACAGCCAGCGGCTGCCGCGGACCCATGGCCCCACTAGCAGCCACAGAGACAGCAACAAGCCCAGAGGCAGTTGCCAGCGCCAGCTGTGGCCGGCCGCCGTGCCCAGGTAGAGTTGCCACAAGGGCAGGTTGAAGGCATCTCCCCAGCCATCACCCACCAGCGCCGCCTGCAAGGGCAGCTGACTCAGTACCCCGAGGAGCAACAGCGCCCCCAGCAGACGGGCGCTGGCTCGCGCGCGTTCCAACAGCCAGGTGCGCAGTCTAGGGCGACCGAGCCAGAGCGCTAGCGCCAGATAGCCCCAGGCCAGCAGCAGCGGCAACAGGAAGAGGGCACGGGCGAGCGGACGCCAGGCGTCGGGCGTTGCCAGTCCGCCATCCATCGTTACTGGACGGTGAAGCGGTAGTCGCCCTGGGTCTTGTGCCCATCCTTGGCCAGTACGCGCCATTTCACCTGATAGCGGCCCGGCGCCAGCGGCGCCTCCAGCGGAACGTCCAGGGTGCGTTCGTCGCGGCCGGAAATGACCTTGCCCGTGGTGATGGCCGTGCTGGCCTGACCATCCAGACGTTGCAGCTGCACCTGGCTCAGGGACGCCTCGATGCCTTCGGAAAAGCTCAGGCTCAACTGTTTCGGCGCTTGGCTGGTGCTGTCGGGTGCAGGCTCGGCGGTCTTGAGATGACCATGGGCCAGGGCCAGCCCCGGCAACAGCAGGCAGGTCAGAGCGAGGCGACGAGCGTGACGCATGACAGCGGTCATGGAGATCTCCAGCGGCAGAAGGAAACCGCCAGCTTAGCAGTCCGTCCGGGCGGCGTCCGCGCCTGGAGCCTGTTCCGCGGCACGCGCCGCGCACTCGACGAAGGTCCGGGCGGTGCAGGTCCGGCAGACCTCCGGATCCAGACGTGGATAGATGCTGCGCAAGGCCTGATCCTTGGACGAGAAGACATGGCCTTCGCCCAGCTCCTTGAGAAAGCCGGTCTTGGCGAACAGCTGCAGCACTGGGGTACGAGGACGGTGGAAATAGAGATCGCCGCCCAGGGCCCGGCGCTCGCGCCACTCGCGGCGCCACAGGTCGTTACCGGCCAGGTCGATGAAGTTCATGCTCTTGGTCATGAACAACGCATGCTTCTGGCCGGGTTGGGCACTGCGAAAACCGTCCAACTGATCCCCGACATGGGGTACGGCGCCAAAGAATACCGAGCCCTCCACCCGCACCAGCTTGAGTTGCGGACACTCCTGCGCCGGCTGGCCCAGTTCGTCCAGCGGGGTGAAACGGCGCTCGGGCGTGCGCGGATCCGGTACCAGAGGACGAATGGCCGGATGCGAAGTGCGATAGAGATAGGCCACCAGGGAGACCAGGGTGCCCAGCAGCACGGCCCGGTCCAGGGCAATGGTCAGGGTCGCCAGAAAGGTCACTCCCGCGACCAGGGCCTCGGTGCGGCTGACCCTCAGGACCTCGCGCCAGCGCCCCAGATCCAGCAGGCCGCGCGCCACCAGTAGCAGGGTAGCGGCGATGGCTGCCAGGGGAATGGCGGCGATCAAGGCACCCCCGAAGGCCACCAGGGCCACCACCAGCAGGGCAGCGAACACCGCCGCCAGTGGGGTGCGGGCGCCGGCTTCGAAATTGGGCATGGAGCGGTTCAGCGAGCCGCAGGAGACATAGGCCGAAAAGCAGCCGCCCACCAGGTTGGCCAGGCCCTGGCCACGGAATTCACGATTGACGTCCAGCCGCTGCCCGGAGCGCTGGGCCACCGCTTTGGCGATCGACAGCGACTGCCCCAGTGCCACCAGCGTCAGGGCCACGGCGATCCCGGAAAGATTGCCCAGGTCCTGCAGGGTGACGTTGGGCAGATGAAAGGGCGGCAGCGCCGAAGGAATGCGGCCGACCGTGGCGATCCCCTGGGCCGCACCCGGCACGCTGCGCTCCAGCACCCAGGCGCTCAGGCAGCCGGCCAGCAGGCCCAGCAGCATGGTCGGCCAGCGCGGGCGCAGCCGGCGCAGCAGCAGGGTGGCGACCAGGGTCACCACACCGATCATCAGTGAGGGCCAATGGATCGCCAGGGGATGAGCGAGCACGTAACCGAGCACGCCGAAAGCCGAGGTGCCCAGCGGCGGCGACAGCCCGAACAGGTCCTTGAGCGAATAGAGCCCGATAAGCACGGCGGCACCACTCATGAAGCCAAGCAGCACCGAGGGTGAGATGAAGTTGGCCACCGCGCCGAGCCGCAGGGCGCCCACGGTCAATTGCAGGAGACCGACCAGCAGGGTCACCGCGAGGGCGAGATCGATATAGGGGCCAGAGCCGGCTAGCGCCAGTGGCGACAGCGCCGCCAGCAGGGCCAGGGAGTTGGCATTGGTTGGCCCGGTCACCACATGGCGACTGGAGCCCGCCAGGGCAGCAACGATGCAGGGCACCACAGCGCCATAGACGCCATATTGCGGTGGCAGTCCGGCCAGGGTGGCAAAGGCGACGCCCTGGGGCAGTGCCAGGACCGCCCCCAGCAGACCCGCACCCAGATCCGCCTTCAGGGTGGTGCGGTCCACCTCACGGAGCCAGGGCAGCAGGGTCGAAAGGGCGGGCATGGAGCGCTCCTGGGATAAGGGTCGCCCACTCTACCGATTCCGGTTGCCAGTGGGCTACCTGAGTCCCGCCGTCTCCGGTTGCCCCCACGACATCGGTAGCGTGTTCATTTCTTCACCAGTCGCCGCCAGCCCGGTCTCTGTGGCGTTCTCGTGACTTCATGCACGGGTTATCCACATCACTGTACACGGTCCCTGTGGGTAACCTGAGCGACTAGCCGTCGTGGCTGTTGGCGGCGATCCGATGGATCGACAGGTCGGCGCCCTGGTATTCCTCTTCCTGACTCAGGCGCAGTCCCAGCACGGCCTTGAGCAGCCCGTACACCGCCAGGCCACCAAGCAGGGCAACGGTAATACCCAGCGCGGTGCCGGCCAGCTGCGCCAGCAGGCTCACACCGCCCAGACCTCCAAGCGCGGTCTGGCCGAACAGGCCGCAGGCGATGCCGCCCCAGGCACCGCAGAGGCCGTGCAGCGGCCAGACCCCCAGGACGTCGTCCAGCTTCCAGCGTGTCTGCACTGCGGTAAAGGCCCAGACGAACAGGGCTCCCGCGACCAGGCCGGTCCCCAGCGCGGCGATGGGGTGCATCAGATCGGAACCGGCACAGATGGCGACCAGCCCGGCCAGAGGGCCGTTGTGCAGGAAGCCAGGGTCATTGCGTCCCAGCAGCAGGGCGGCAGCCGTCCCGCCGACCATGGCCATCAGCGAGTTCAGCGCCACCAGACCGCTGACGCCCGCCAGGCTCTGGGCGCTCATCACGTTGAAGCCGAACCAGCCGACGATCAGGATCCAGGAACCCAGCGCCAGGAAGGGAATGTTCGAAGGCGGAAAGGCCACCAGTCGGCCTTCGCGATAGCGGCCCTGGCGCGGGCCCAGCAACATCACCGCGGCCAGCGCCAGCCAGCCACCCACCGCATGCACCACCACGGAGCCGGCGAAGTCATGGAAACGTGCGCCGAACAGCCTCTCGAAGTGGTCTTGCAGCCTCAGGTTGTTGTTCCACATCAGGCCCTCGAAGCAGGGATAGACGAAGGCCACGATCAGCGCGGTGGCGCACAGCTGTGGCACGAAGCGCGCCCGCTCGGCGATGCCGCCGGAGATGATCGCCGGAATGGCCGCGGCGAAGGTCGCCAGGAAAAAGAACTTCACCAGTCCATAGCCACTGTCGGCGGTCAGCACCTGGGCCGGAGCGAAGAAGGTCACGCCATAGGCGATCCAGTAGCCGACGAAGAAGTACACCAGGGTGGAAATGGCGAAGTCGGCGAGGATCTTGGACAGGGCATTCACCTGGTTCTTGTGCCGCACGGTACCGGCTTCGAGAAAGGCGAAGCCGGCGTGCATGGCCAGCACCATCACGGCGCCGAGCAGGAGGAAGAGGGTATTGGCACTGTGGACCAGGGTCGCCACGGCAGAAGGCAATTCGTTCATCAGGGCAGTCGTCTGAAAGGGTTGCACCAAAAACATGCCTGGCGGCTGCTTGGTGCGCGCTTTTGGGGCGCGTGGCAGCTCTCGGCAGGTTCAGTCTTGCCGCCAGGCGAAACGCAACGTGGATTTGGCGCAGGGATGCGCCGGGGCGGTGCGAAACGGAAGGGCGTGCACCAGCAGACAGCAAAGGTCGTGCCGCTAGAGCGAGCGCAGGACGATACGACCGCTGCTCAGATTGGTCAGCAGCGTCGCCACTTCATCCCGACGCTGTGGCTCCACCGCAATCCGCAGGGCGATCTCCAGCGCCTGGTAATCCTCTTCGAGCACCAGCACCGCCAGGCCCGCCAGGCGCGCCTTGATCAGCGGCCATTCCGCATAGGTGCAGGCAAAGCCATAGTCCTGCCGCACCACTAGCGGCTGCTTGTCCGCCTGCTGTAGACAGCGGGCGGCGCAACCGCCATAGGCCCGTACCAGGCCGCCGGTACCCAGCTTGATGCCGCCGTACCAGCGGATGACCACCACTACCACCTGGTCGCAATCCTGCCCTTCGATGGCGGCCAGAATGGGCCGGCCAGCCGTACCTCCGGGTTCGCCATCGTCATTGAAACGGTATTGATTGCCGAGCCTCCAGGCCCAGCAGTTGTGGGTCGCGGTCGGCACGCTCACGCGCTCGATGAAGGCCATGGCCGCTTCCGCAGTCGCGACTGGGGCGGCGAGGGCGAGGAAACGGCTCTTGCGTACCTCTTCTTCGAAAGAGGCGTCCTGAGTCAGGGTAAAAGTCATGGTGCCTTGAGACCCAGTCCCTTGAGGATGATATGGGTGAGGGTCTGGGCCGCCTCGTCGAAATCCCGTCGGGTCAGGCGCGCGTGCCCCGTCACCTGACAGATCTGACTGGCGAAGTCGGCATAGTGCTGGGTGCTACTCCACAGCATAAAGATCAGATGGACCGGATCCACCGGATCTAGCTTGCCGGCGGCGATCCAGGCCTCGAACACTGCCGCCCGGCTGCGAAACCAGGTCTGGTAGTCCTGATCGAAATACTCGTACAGGCAGTGGCCACCGCCGATGATCTCCATGGCGAAGATCCGCGAGGCCAGCGGTTGGCGTCGCGAGAATTCCAGCTTGGCGCGAATATAACGGCTCAGGGCCTCGGCCGGATCGTCATCGACGGTCAGGTGGTTGAAGGTGCTGTCCCAGAGCTCGAGGATATTGCCCAGCACCGCCATATAGAGGCCGAGCTTGTTGGTGAAGTAGTAATGGAGATTGGCCTTGGGCAGCCCGACACGTTGCGCGATGGTGTTCATGCTGGTGCCCCTGAAGCCATGGCGGGCGAATTCCTCCTCCGCCGCGCTCAGGATCGCCTCCTCATTCTTCTGCCGGATGCGTCCGGCCGGCTTGTCCTGGCCAGCATGGTGCGCGGGTACGAGTAGGGTCATTGGCCACTGCAAGGTCTGAAGGCACGGACGGGCATCAATAGCGCACCCCCGACCCGCGACACAAGTCGTCCCGGGTCAGAGCGTGCGGGGCGTCCTGGGCGGATCCGCCATCCCGCCTGGATCAGAACTGGTATTTGACCAGAAAACTGAAGACGCTCTGGTCGGTATGGAAGGCCTGGCTGTCCTTGATGCCGTACTTGTCCGACCAGTAATCGTATTCGGTACCCACATAGAGGTGCTTGGCGCCATAGCCCAGCGCCTTGCCCAGGTCATACTTGATCTGCGGATTGACGTGCAGGTTGGCGTGATAACTGCCTTTGTTGTTGATCACCCAGTCCACATAGCCGTCGATGAGCACATCCGAGTTTCCAACGGGAAGGGTATAGGCCCACACCGGCGTCACCTGCCAGGCACCGGAAGGCGCGCTGCCGCCATCGGGCTTGCGGTAGTAGAAGTTCAGCTGAAAATAGTCGAAGCCGGGTACCTTCAGGTCGAAGCCTGGGCCCACGAGATAGTTGCGCTGATCCCGTCCAGCGCCTGAGCCGTCGTTTTGGTCGTATTCCAGGGTGGTGGCCAGCAGCACATCGCTGATCGGCCCCAGCGACAGGTCCCGGCCCGATAGCTTGCCAAAGGACAGACGCGGACTGAGTTCGCCATAGAAGCCGTGGTGGCCATCATTGGCATTGGTGGCCCCGTTGAACCAGATGCTGTCGACGAACAGGAAAAGGTCCCCCCAGGTCCAGGCGCTGGCATGTTCGAAGGTCACCGTCTGCTGGATGCGCGGATCGACCTTGAAGTCCTTGCCATATAGATAGGTGAGGCTTTCGCCGTGCCACAGCAATGGACTATCCGCCGCAATCGCCTGACTGCTCATGATGACGCTGCCTGCCAGGGCTGCAGCCGTGAAGCTCTTGTTCATTCGTTCTCCTGAAAGCGCACACACGAATCCCGATATCCGCTACCGATTCGTACAGGGGCGCGCATTCTAGGAGTTTTCCCTGTCCTGGCTAGACCTCTTATCGATAAGGACAGAGGATTGGCCAGGTGCGCCTGGCTAGCAGGGCGCTGCAGGAGTGTTAAGGTTGGGCTTCATCAGCAGGAATACGATATGAAGCGAGTTGCAGGTTGTCTGCTCGGTTTTCTCTTCGGCATGGCTGAGGTGCAGGCGCAGGTACCACCCGCCACCAGTGGTGCCGCGCCCGGTATCCTCATGATCACGCGCGGCGATACCTATTCCGCCTCCGGATGTGATGTCGGGGTGAGAGTGCAGGGTCGACTCATGGGAACGCTGATGCCCGGGCAAAGCGCCTCCTACAATCTGCCACCGGGAGAGGTCGTCGTCAGTCTGACGTCGGCAGGGCAGGGCTACTGCGCTGCGCCCATGGCGACCACTCCTTCCCAGTCCATCTTGCTGGCGCCTGGTGAGATCAAGCAGTACCGCATCGTGGCCACCGAGGGTGGCTATTACCTGGCACCCATGCCCCTGTATTGAAATAGTTTGAAATTAGCTGTTGACGCCCTCTGAAACTCGCCTATAATGCGCCCCACTTCCGGCGCAGATGCTGAAGCGGCTTGAAAATCAAGCACTTAGGTCTGAGTCGGGCGAGGGGTCTACGGAGTCCTCGCCGCTAGGTTAACGCCTCCGGGCGATAACAGAGTGAAACGGAGGGGTTGACAGCGTCTCAGGATGCTGTAGGATTCGCCTCCCGCTGCCGAGATTGGTTGAACCAGTCAGGCAAGCGCAAGTGGTTGAGTTGAAACGAAAAAGTTCAAATCAACGCTTGACAGGATGTGAGGCTAGCGTAGAATGCGCGCCTCGGTTAGCGACACGGTCGCAACCACTGCTCTTTAACAAGTTGAATCAAGCAATTCGTGTGGGTGCTTGTGAGATAAGTCTGATGTCGCAAGATTATCAGCAACACAAGTAACTCGTGAATTCATGAGTTTTTTGCGATTGCTGAGCCAAGTTTAGGGTTTTCTCAAAACCCGATCAGTCTACTTAACTGAAGAGTTTGATCATGGCTCAGATTGAACGCTGGCGGCAGGCCTAACACATGCAAGTCGAGCGGATGAAGGGAGCTTGCTCTCTGATTCAGCGGCGGACGGGTGAGTAATGCCTAGGAATCTGCCTAGTAGTGGGGGACAACGTTTCGAAAGGAACGCTAATACCGCATACGTCCTACGGGAGAAAGTGGGGGATCTTCGGACCTCACGCTATTAGATGAGCCTAGGTCGGATTAGCTAGTTGGTAGGGTAACGGCCTACCAAGGCGACGATCCGTAACTGGTCTGAGAGGATGATCAGTCACACTGGAACTGAGACACGGTCCAGACTCCTACGGGAGGCAGCAGTGGGGAATATTGGACAATGGGCGAAAGCCTGATCCAGCCATGCCGCGTGTGTGAAGAAGGCCCTCGGGTCGTAAAGCACTTTAAGTTGGGAGGAAGGGCTCATAGCGAATACCTGTGAGTTTTGACGTTACCAACAGAATAAGCACCGGCTAACTTCGTGCCAGCAGCCGCGGTAATACGAAGGGTGCAAGCGTTAATCGGAATTACTGGGCGTAAAGCGCGCGTAGGTGGCTTGATAAGTTGGATGTGAAATCCCCGGGCTCAACCTGGGAACTGCATCCAAAACTGTCTGGCTAGAGTGTGGTAGAGGGTAGTGGAATTTCCAGTGTAGCGGTGAAATGCGTAGATATTGGAAGGAACACCAGTGGCGAAGGCGACTACCTGGACTAACACTGACACTGAGGTGCGAAAGCGTGGGGAGCAAACAGGATTAGATACCCTGGTAGTCCACGCCGTAAACGATGTCAACTAGCCGTTGGGATCCTTGAGATCTTAGTGGCGCAGCTAACGCATTAAGTTGACCGCCTGGGGAGTACGGCCGCAAGGTTAAAACTCAAATGAATTGACGGGGGCCCGCACAAGCGGTGGAGCATGTGGTTTAATTCGAAGCAACGCGAAGAACCTTACCTGGCCTTGACATGCTGAGAACTTTCCAGAGATGGATTGGTGCCTTCGGGAACTCAGACACAGGTGCTGCATGGCTGTCGTCAGCTCGTGTCGTGAGATGTTGGGTTAAGTCCCGTAACGAGCGCAACCCTTGTCCTTAGTTACCAGCACGTTATGGTGGGCACTCTAAGGAGACTGCCGGTGACAAACCGGAGGAAGGTGGGGATGACGTCAAGTCATCATGGCCCTTACGGCCAGGGCTACACACGTGCTACAATGGTCGGTACAAAGGGTTGCCAAGCCGCGAGGTGGAGCTAATCCCATAAAACCGATCGTAGTCCGGATCGCAGTCTGCAACTCGACTGCGTGAAGTCGGAATCGCTAGTAATCGTGAATCAGAACGTCACGGTGAATACGTTCCCGGGCCTTGTACACACCGCCCGTCACACCATGGGAGTGGGTTGCTCCAGAAGTAGCTAGTCTAACCTTCGGGAGGACGGTTACCACGGAGTGATTCATGACTGGGGTGAAGTCGTAACAAGGTAGCCGTAGGGGAACCTGCGGCTGGATCACCTCCTTAATCGAAAGATGTCAGCTTGCTGGCAAGCACCCACACGAATTGCTTGATTCACTGATAGAAGAGCAATTGAGTTAGTTAGACTCAAGGTAAGACGATTGGGTCTGTAGCTCAGTTGGTTAGAGCGCACCCCTGATAAGGGTGAGGTCGGCAGTTCGAATCTGCCCAGACCCACCAATCGATGGGGCCATAGCTCAGCTGGGAGAGCGCCTGCCTTGCACGCAGGAGGTCAGGAGTTCGATCCTCCTTGGCTCCACCATCTCCACCTACCGCTAACGCAATTGCTTGAAAAGCTCAGAAGTGAGTGTTCGCTAAAGCGAATCCTGACTTCTGGTCTTTGATCAGAACTGTTCTTTAAAAAATTGGGAAAGTGATAGAAGTAGACTGCATTAACTGTTTTCACTGGCAGTTAGTGTCGTCAAGGTAAAATCTTGCGAACTCAAGCGCAAGTTTTCGGCGAAATGTCGTCTTCACTCATCTAACGCTTTGCAGATCGGTAACGTCCTTGGACGTCAGCGAGATTGCTTGGGGTTATATGGTCAAGTGAAGAAGCGCATACGGTGGATGCCTTGGCAGTCAGAGGCGATGAAAGACGTGATAGCCTGCGATAAGCTTCGGTGAGGTGGCAAATGACCTGTGACCCGGAGATCTCTGAATGGGGGAACCCACCTAGCATAAGCTAGGTATCTTAACCTGAATCCATAGGGTTAAGAGGCGAACCAGGGGAACTGAAACATCTAAGTACCCTGAGGAAAAGAAATCAACCGAGATTCCCTTAGTAGTGGCGAGCGAACGGGGACCAGCCCTTAAGTTGATTTGAGAGTAGCGGAACGCTCTGGAAAGTGCGGCCATAGTGGGTGATAGCCCTGTACGCGAAACGCTCTTATCAATGAAATCGAGTAGGACGGGGCACGAGAAACCCTGTCTGAATATGGGGGGACCATCCTCCAAGGCTAAATACTCCTGACTGACCGATAGTGAACCAGTACCGTGAGGGAAAGGCGAAAAGAACCCCGGAGAGGGGAGTGAAATAGAACCTGAAACCGTATGCGTACAAGCAGTGGGAGCCCACTTTGTTGGGTGACTGCGTACCTTTTGTATAATGGGTCAGCGACTTATTTTCAGTGGCGAGCTTAACCGAATAGGGGAGGCGTAGCGAAAGCGAGTCTTAATAGGGCGTCTAGTCGCTGGGAATAGACCCGAAACCGGGCGATCTATCCATGAGCAGGTTGAAGGTTAGGTAACACTGACTGGAGGACCGAACCCACTTCCGTTGAAAAGGCAGGGGATGACTTGTGGATCGGAGTGAAAGGCTAATCAAGCTCGGAGATAGCTGGTTCTCCTCGAAAGCTATTTAGGTAGCGCCTCATGTATCACTCTGGGGGGTAGAGCACTGTTTCGGCTAGGGGGTCATCCCGACTTACCAAACCGATGCAAACTCCGAATACCCAGAAGTGCCGAGCATGGGAGACACACGGCGGGTGCTAACGTCCGTCGTGAAAAGGGAAACAACCCAGACCGTCAGCTAAGGTCCCAAAGTCCTGGTTAAGTGGTAAACGATGTGGGAAGGCTTAGACAGCTAGGAGGTTGGCTTAGAAGCAGCCACCCTTTAAAGAAAGCGTAATAGCTCACTAGTCGAGTCGGCCTGCGCGGAAGATGTAACGGGGCTCAAACCAGGCACCGAAGCTACGGGTATCACCTTTGGTGATGCGGTAGAGGAGCGTTCTGTAAGCCTGTGAAGGTGAGTTGAGAAGCTTGCTGGAGGTATCAGAAGTGCGAATGCTGACATGAGTAACGACAATGCGAGTGAAAAACTCGCACGCCGAAAGACCAAGGGTTCCTGCGCAACGTTAATCGACGCAGGGTGAGTCGGTCCCTAAGGCGAGGCTGAAAGGCGTAGTCGATGGGAAACGGGTTAATATTCCCGTACTTCTAGTTACTGCGATGGGGGGACGGAGAAGGCTAGGCCAGCTTGGCGATGGTTGTCCAAGTTTAAGGTGGTAGGCTGATTGTTTAGGTAAATCCGGACAGTTAAGGCCGAGAACTGATGACGATCCTTCTTTTAGAAGGAGAAGTGGTTGATGCCATGCTTCCAGGAAAAGCCTCTAAGCTTCAGGTAACTAGGAACCGTACCCCAAACCGACACAGGTGGTCGGGTAGAGAATACCAAGGCGCTTGAGAGAACTCGGGTGAAGGAACTAGGCAAAATGGCACCGTAACTTCGGGAGAAGGTGCGCCGGTGAGGGTGAAGGGTTTACCCCGTAAGCTCATGCCGGTCGAAGATACCAGGCCGCTGCGACTGTTTATTAAAAACACAGCACTCTGCAAACACGAAAGTGGACGTATAGGGTGTGACGCCTGCCCGGTGCCGGAAGGTTAATTGATGGGGTTAGCGCAAGCGAAGCTCTTGATCGAAGCCCCGGTAAACGGCGGCCGTAACTATAACGGTCCTAAGGTAGCGAAATTCCTTGTCGGGTAAGTTCCGACCTGCACGAATGGCGTAACGATGGCGGCGCTGTCTCCACCCGAGACTCAGTGAAATTGAAATCGCTGTGAAGATGCAGTGTATCCGCGGCTAGACGGAAAGACCCCGTGAACCTTTACTGTAGCTTTGCACTGGACTTTGAGCTTGCTTGTGTAGGATAGGTGGGAGGCTTTGAAGCGTGGACGCCAGTCTGCGTGGAGCCATCCTTGAAATACCACCCTGGCAACCTTGAGGTTCTAACTCTGGTCCGTTATCCGGATCGAGGACAGTGTATGGTGGGCAGTTTGACTGGGGCGGTCTCCTCCTAAAGAGTAACGGAGGAGTACGAAGGTGCGCTCAGACCGGTCGGAAATCGGTCGTAGAGTATAAAGGCAAAAGCGCGCTTGACTGCGAGACAGACACGTCGAGCAGGTACGAAAGTAGGTCTTAGTGATCCGGTGGTTCTGTATGGAAGGGCCATCGCTCAACGGATAAAAGGTACTCCGGGGATAACAGGCTGATACCGCCCAAGAGTTCATATCGACGGCGGTGTTTGGCACCTCGATGTCGGCTCATCACATCCTGGGGCTGAAGCCGGTCCCAAGGGTATGGCTGTTCGCCATTTAAAGTGGTACGCGAGCTGGGTTTAGAACGTCGTGAGACAGTTCGGTCCCTATCTGCCGTGGACGTTTGAGATTTGAGAGGGGCTGCTCCTAGTACGAGAGGACCGGAGTGGACGAACCTCTGGTGTTCCGGTTGTCACGCCAGTGGCATCGCCGGGTAGCTATGTTCGGAAGAGATAACCGCTGAAAGCATCTAAGCGGGAAACTTGCCTCAAGATGAGATCTCACTGGAGCCTTGAGCTTCCTGAAGGGCCGTCGAAGACTACGACGTTGATAGGTCGGGTGTGTAAGCGCTGTGAGGCGTTGAGCTAACCGATACTAATTGCCCGTGAGGCTTGACCATATAACACCCAAACAATCTGACCGCAGGTCAGAGCGTGAGGAAGACGACGCCGAAAACGGGCGCGTGGGTTCGCAAGACCCAAGACGAATTGTCTACTTCGATCACAGACCCAATTGGGCCAGCCAGGCAGTCTTATTGCCTGGCCAGCCAACCGAATTGCTTGACGAACATAGAGCATTGGAACCACCTGATCCCTTCCCGAACTCAGAAGTGAAACGATGCATCGCCGATGGTAGTGTGGGGTTTCCCCATGTGAGAGTAGGTCATCGTCAAGCGCCTAACACCCAGCACCCCCGCTCAGATCACTCTGGCGGGGGTGTTGTCTTTGGGGCGGGAAACGTTTTGGCGGGAGTGCCAAGGGACTTGGGCGGAGGGGCCTGCAGGCGGAAGCTGGAAAGCTGGTAAGCCATGCGGTTGAGGCTGCCCTCATCCTAACCCTCTCCCAGGGGGGAGGGGCCTAGAAGCCGTGCAGCTGAGGCTTAAGTGTCGCTTGCTGGATCAGGTGCGGCTTGAGGTCTGCAAGAGCAAAAGCAAAAACAGCCCGGCTACGCCGGGCTGTTGTGGCCCTCGCGGCCATGGGCCGCTCCTACAGGAAGTCATACCGTAGGAGCGGCCGCATCGGCGGACCGCCATGGCCCTGATCATATAGCTGGATGTTGGGCCTCGCTGTGCTCAGCCCAATCTACGGCAGCGTTACGAGATCAAATAACAGAGCAATAAAAAGCCCGGCATGTGCCGGGCTTTTTGCGTTCAGGGTTTGCGAGCTATAAGGGTCGCGCGCAAGGGGGCGGGAAGGCCTTCGACGGTGCGGCTGGGATCCTCGGGATGGAGGAAGTCGGGTAGTGACTGAAAGCCCATCCACTCGGTGGAGCGCTGTTCGTCCACGGTCGTCGGGGTAAGGTCCACCAGACGGATATCACGATAGCCAGCGCGTTGCAGCCAGAGTTGTAGGGCGGCAGCGGAGGGCAGGAACCAGACATTGCGCATCTGAGCGTAACGGTCCTCGGGCACCAGGACGGTAGTGGCATCGCCGTCGACGACCAGGGTTTCCAGGACCAGCTCGCCACCGCTGTCGAGGCAGTTCTTCAGGTCCAGGAGATGGTCGATGGGCGAGCGACGGTGATAGAGCACGCCCATGGAAAAGACCGTATCGAAGCCACCTTCCAGTGGTGGCAGCTCTTCCAGAGTCAGCGGCAAGTGCCAGGTGGGCAGCTGGGGTAGATAGCGGCGCAGGGCCTGGAATTGGCAGTGGAAGAGCCAGTTGGGATCGACACCTATCACTACATCAGCTCCGGCGCCGAGCATGCGCCACTGGTAGTAGCCGTTGCCGCTGCCGACGTCCAGGACACGTTTACCCTGCAGATCCAGGTGGGGGGCGACCCGATCCCATTTCCAGTCCGAACGCCATTCGGTGTCCAGGTGCACGTCGAACAACTTGAAGGGGCCCTTGCGCCAGGGCCGCAGCTGCAGCAGCGCTTCGCGCAGCGCCTGCTGTTGCTCCATCGATGGAGTGCCATCGAGGCGCACGGCCTCATGCAGCGCGACGCCTTCCACCTTGATGTCGGGCAGGGCATCGACACCGGCTTGCCAGCGCTGGAGGTCGCCATGGCCGCGCGCGTATTTGGCGGCAAGGACGCCTTCGAGGTCTCGAGACCAGGGGGCCAGTGGCGTATCTGCCAGCGCCTGTTGCAGTGTTGCGAGATAGGCCGGTTGGGTCATGGCAGGACGATCAGGGAGGTGAAGTTGAGGCATTGGAACCAGGGGACGACGGTGGCGAAGCCGGCGGCCTGCAGGCGCGCCCGGTGTTCGTCCAGGGTGTCGGTCAGCATGACGTTTTCCAGCGCGGTACGTTTCTGGGCGATTTCCAGTTCGCTGTAGCCATTGGCACGCTTGAAATCCAGGTGCAGGCCATTGAGCAGCTCCTGGTTGGTCGCTTCCGGGAAACGGATCTTTTCCGACAGCAGCAGGGCGCCACCGGGCAGCAGGCTGGCACGCAGGCGGCTGAGCAGGTCCAGCCGTTGTTCCGGTGGGATGAACTGCAGGGTGAAGTTGAGCGCGATCACCGAAGCCGCTTCGAGCGGAGCCTCAAGGATGTCGGCTTCCACCACCTCAACCGGTAGCAACTCCTCATGCATGGAATCCTGGGCGCTCAGGTATTCGCGGCAGCGGGTGACCATGGCGGAGGAATTATCGATGGCTACCACGCGGGTGCCTTCGACGCGGACATGGCGGCGCAGTGCCTGGGTGACGGCGCCAAGGGAACAGCCAAGATCGTAGAGACGGCTGTTGGGCTGGGCGAAGCGCGCGGCGATGACGCCGAGGTTTTCGACGATGGTGGGGTAGCCCGGCACGGATCTCTTGATCATGTCGGGAAAGACACGCACTACATCTTCGTTGAAAGTGAAGTCGGCAGGAGGCTGCGGCGACGCGAACAGGCGGTCGGCTTCGCTCATGGGCGGTACCTGGAAAATCGAAAGGGGGCATTGTACCCCCGGCAGGTAGTGCGGGACGCGGCTTTAGCGGATTTCGATGCGGCAGTCGAAGCGCGCCTGGGGCTCGGCCTCGGCATCCCAGGGTTGGCGGGCCTGGAGTTCGAGGTGGGCGCTGCCGGCGCTCTCGGCGCGGAAACGCCAGAGGGACTGGCCGGCGCTACCGATGCCGCCCTGGTCCTGGCGTCTTTCGCGGAAGACTTCCGGGCCGAGCTGCCTGAGGTTGTCGCTGCGCTGGAGGATGGCCCAGCGGTAGCCGCTGGTAGGGTCGCTGGGCAGGGTCAGGGTCAGTTCCTGGCCGGTATGCATGGCCAGCGGCGTGCAGTCGCTGTCATCTCCGAGAACCAGGTTGCCGCTCGGCTGGGTACTGCTGCAACCGGCCAGCAACAGGCAGCTGCAGAACAGAAGACGCGGGGACATGGGAACCTCCAGGGTATGACGGCAAAACGCAGAGCATACCCCAAGAGGTCGAACGGTCAGACTAGAAGAGCACCTTGGCCACGTCGGCGAAGCGGCGAGCGAAGTGCACGGTCAGGCCCTCTCTGAGATAGGCCGGCAACTCCTCGAAGTCACCACGGTTAGGCTCTGGCAGGATCAGCTCGCTGATCTTCTGCCGCCGTGCCGCGATGACCTTTTCCCGTACCCCGCCGATGGGCAGCACCTGGCCGGTCAGGGTCAGCTCACCGGTCATGGCCACGTTCTTCTTCGGGGCCTGGTTGCGGGCCAGTGACAGCAGGGCGGAGGCCATGGTGATACCGGCACTGGGCCCGTCCTTCGGGGTAGCGCCTTCAGGGACATGCAGATGAACGAAGGCCTGGTCGAAGAAGTTCGGATCGCCCTTGAAGTCCTTGAGATGCGCGGTAACGTAGCTATAGGCGATCTCGGCGGACTCCTTCATGACATCACCCAGCTTGCCGGTGAGCTTGAAGCCCCGATTCAGCGTATGGATGCGCGTCGCCTCGATTGGTAGGGTAGCCCCGCCCATGCTGGTCCAGGCCAGCCCGGTAATGACACCGACCCCGGACAGCAGCTGCTCCTTGCGGAAGGGCGGCTTGCCCAGATAGTCCTCGAGGTCCGACGCGCCGATCTTGATCTTGAGCTTGGGTTCCTCGATGAGCTTGACCACCGCCTTGCGCACCAGCTTGCCCAGTTGCTTCTCCAGCTGGCGCACGCCGGCCTCGCGGGCATAGCCTTCCACCAGCGCCTTGAGGGCGCTGTCGGTCAGGGTCAGGCGGTCCTTGGGTACCCCGGCCTTGTCCAGCTGCTTGGGCCAGAGATGGCGCTTGGTGATGGCCTGCTTCTCTTCGGCGATGTAGCCGGAAAGGCGGATGATCTCCATGCGATCCAGCAGGGGGCCGGGGATGGAGTCCAGGGTGTTGGCGGTGCAGACGAACAGCACCTTGGACAGATCCAGGCGCAGATCCAGGTAGTGGTCGAGGAAGTCGACGTTCTGTTCCGGATCCAGGGTCTCCAATAGCGCTGAGGCCGGATCGCCCTGGTAACTCTGGCCCATCTTGTCGATCTCGTCGAGCATGATGACCGGGTTCATGACCTTGACGTCGCGCAGGGCCTGGACGAGCTTGCCGGGCATGGCGCCAATGTAGGTGCGTCGGTGACCCTTGATCTCCGCCTCGTCGCGCATGCCGCCGACACTGAAGCGATAGAAGGGGCGGCCGAGGGATTCGGCAATGGATTTGCCAATGCTGGTCTTGCCCACGCCGGGCGGGCCCACCAGCAGCACGATGGAGCCGGCTACTTCACCCTTGAAGGCACCCACGGCGAGAAATTCGAGGATGCGGTTCTTGATGTCGTCTAGCCCGGCATGGTGGCGATCCAGCACCTTGCGTGCGTGCTTGAGATCGAGCTTGTCCTGACCATGGACGCCCCAGGGGAGGTCGGTGGCCCAGTCCAGGTAGTTGCGGGTAACACCGTATTCCGGCGAGCCGGTTTCGAGGATGGACAGCTTGTTCAGCTCGTCGTCGATACGCTTCTGCGCTGCTTCGGGCAGAAGCTTGCGTTCCAACCGTTGACGGAAGCTTTCGATATCGCTGCTGCGATCGTCCTTGGTGATGCCCAGCTCCTGCTGGATCAGCTTGAGCTGTTCCTTGAGGAAGAATTCGCGCTGGCGTTCGTTGATCTTGCGATTGACCTCGGCGGAGAGCTCCTTCTGCAGGCGAGCGACCTCGACTTCCTTGCGCAGCAGCGGCAGGACCTTTTCCATGCGTTGCAGCATGGGCACGGTATCGAGCACCTGCTGCAGTTCATCGCCTGGGGCGGTGGTGAGGGCGGCGGCGAAGTCGGTCAGCGGCGAGGGATCGTTGGGACTGAAGCGGTTGAGATAGTTCTTCAGCTCTTCGCTGTAGAGCGGATTGAGCGGCAAGAGCTCCTTGATGGCGTTGATCAGCGCCATGCCGTAGGCCTTTACCTCGTCGCTGGGATCGGGGTTGGGGCGCAGGTGTTCGACTTCCACCAGATAGGGCGGGCGCTGGCGACGGAGCCAGCCGCGGATGCGTACCCGCGACAGCCCCTGGGCGACGAACTGCAGCTTGCCGTCCTGACGAGTGGCATGGTGGATACGTACCAGGGTTCCATGCTGAGGGAGCTGGTCGGGATCGAAGCCTTCGGGATCCTCGGGCGGCTGATCCATGTAGAACAGCGCCAGGCAGTGGTGATCGGTCTTGGCCACCAGCTCCAGAGTTTCGGCCCAGGGCTCTTCGTTGACGATGACCGGCAGGACCTGTGCCGGGAAGAAGGGCCGGTTGTGGATAGGGATGACGTAGAGCTTGTCGGGAAGATTCTGGCCAGGCAGCACCAGACCGGTCTGGCCGGCTTCTTCGCTGAGGATGTCCGCTTGATTGTCCTGATCGCTCATTGGCGTACCTTGGGCTTGGATGTGAAGCCAACATGGGGCGAGGGCGCCGCTTTTTCAACGCAGGCATGGACCTGTCCTTCTTGACCGCCAGGTACCACTCGAAGTGCGACGACCGGGCAAACGAGAAGGCTCTGCCACGATAAAGATTCGTTCGTGACTGCCGCTAAAGCTGAAGTCACGCCGCGAAGCCGGCGAGAGATCCGAAGGTCACGCGGTGGAGAGCAGTGGGTGAACAAGCAACGGGTAGTGGCGGGATTGTTGGCCTTGGGGCTGGGGACCGCGCAGGCGGCAGAGATCAAGGTCCAGGTAACTGATAGCCAGGGCGCGCCCCTGGTCGATGCAGTGGTGATGCTGTCAGGGCAGGGCCTGGTACCCGAGCGACAGCCGGCGGCCATCGACCAGCAGAATCGTCGCTTCGTGCCCCATGTCCTGGCCGTGTCTGCCGGGACGGCGGTGAGCTTTCCCAATTCCGACGATATCCGTCACCAGGTCTATTCCTTTTCCTCGCCCAAGCACTTCGAGCTGCCGCTGTATCACGGCATTCCCAGCGCGCCGGTGGTATTCGACCAGCCCGGCGTGGTGGTGGTCGGCTGCAACATCCACGACTGGATGGTGGGCTATATCTATGTGACCGCTGCGGGACGTTCTGCCGTGACCGACAGTCAGGGTCAGGCGCGGCTGGAGGCGCCGGAGGGTCATTATCGGCTGGCGCTCTGGCATCCCGACCTCAGTGACAAGCAGGAAGTAGCCCAGCCCGACCTGGACGTGAAGGGCCAGCCCGTGACCCTGGCACTCCAGCTGGCGGTCCAGCCGAAGCCTCAGTCCGCGGAACCGGCAAACACGGCATTCGAGGACGCCTTCCACAAGGCGGCGCACGATGAAGCTCATCCATAGTTTCCAGACCCGCATCGCCGGCAGCCTCTTCCTGCTGATGCTGGTGGTGATCACCCTGGTCTATCTGACGGTCAAGGCCGCCACCGAGGCCAGTGCGATCCGTCAGTCCTACGATCAGCTCGACACCGGCGCCCGGGTGTTCCGCCAGGTGCTGGACGGTCGTTGCCGCCGGCTGAACGATGCCGTGCGCGTGCTCGCCGCCGACTTCGGCTTTCGCGATGCGGTGGCCAATGGCGATGTGCCAACCCTGAGGTCGGTGCTGGCCAACCATGGCGCGCGGGTCGGCGCGGGCGATACCTATCTGCTGGATATGGACGGTCGACTGATCGCCAGCACCGTTGCGGCCCATAGCGAGGGCGAGCGTTTGCCCGCGTCGGTACCGGCGGCCAATGACGGCAGCTGCGTGCTGGCAGGTACCGGCTTGCCCCAATTGCGGGTCACCGTTCCGGTGCGGGCGCCGCTGCCCATCGCCCAGGTGGTGATGAGTTTCGTCATGGATCAGGCCATGGCCCGGGAATTTCGCTCGCTGATCAACCTGGACGTGGTCTTTCTTGGCGAAGCTACGATCATGGCCAGCACGCTGCCGGACGAGCAAGGGCGGTTGCTGGTGAAGGAGCTGACGAGTTCAACCCAGGCAGGCGACACCTGGCAGATGACGCTGGGCGGTCGGCTCTATCAGGTCAAGCGCCTGACCCTGGGTACCAGCGACAGCCCGGTCTACGTCTATCTGTTACGTTCCCTCGACGTGGCCCTGGCCGAATTCGAACCCCTGCTCAGGCAGCTTGCGCTGATCGCCTGCGGGGCGCTGCTGGCGGCCTTGCTGGGCGCGCTGTGGCTGGCTCGCAATCTGGTCCAGCCGCTGCGTCAGCTTTCCGTGGTGTCCTGGCGGATCGGCCAGGGCGACTATGGGGTCAAGGTGGATGTACAGCGGCAGGACGAGTTCGGGCGGCTGGCGCAGGTGCTCGAGGACATGCGCCAGGGGATCGCCGAGCGTGAGCAGCGACTCAAGCACAACGCCCTGCACGATCCCCTGACCGGGCTGCCCAATCGCATCCTGGCCGAGGAACGACTGCGGGTCTTCATCGCTAGCCAGTCCCAGGTGTCGCTGCTGTACCTGGGGCTGGACGGTTTCCAGGCGATCAACGAGTCCGCCGGGGTGGCCGGTGGCGACCGGATCCTCAGGATGGTAGCCGAACGGGCACAGGTCCTGCTGGCCGGTCGTGGCTGCGTGTCGCGCCCGGTGGGCGACGAGTTTCTCGTTCAGGTCTGCCGTATGGGGCTGGAGGGCGCGGTGGGGCTCGCTGAGCAGCTGCGGCTATCGCTGGCGGAGCCGATCGAGTGGGAAGGGCAGCTGTTCCGCCTCAGTTGCCGCATCGGCCTCGCCGAGTATCCGCGCCACAGTGACGACCCGACCCAGCTGATCGAGCGGGCGCGTAGCGCCATGCTCGATGCCGGCCAGATGCCGGATCGCCTGCGGGTCTATGATGAAGGTCGGGATGCGGCCCAGCAGCGACGGCTCCAGCTGGTACACGATCTGCCGCTGGCGGGCGAGCGGGGCGAATTGATGCTGGTGTTCCAGCCCAAGATTGCCCTGCATGGCAGCGGCCCCTATCAAGCCGAGGTCCTGCTGCGCTGGCGCCACGCCGAACTGGGCATGGTCTCGCCGGGCGAGTTCATTCCCCTGGCCGAGCGGAGCGGCAGCATGGCCGGTCTCACCCGCTGGGTGATCCAGGCGGCGATCCGGCAGCTGGCGCTTTGGCAGACCCAGGGACGCGAGGTAAAGGTGTCGTTGAACGTGTCCGCCGTCGACCTGGCCGATAACCGCCTGCCCGAGCGGGTGATCGGCTGGCTCGATGACGCCGGCGTCTCGGCGCGGCAACTGACCTTCGAGATCACCGAGAGCGCCATCATGGCCGATCCCGAGGCCGCCATCGCCTTGCTCACCCGGCTGTCCGTTCTGGGCATAAGGCTGTCGGTGGACGACTACGGAACCGGCCAGGCATCCCTGGCCCACCTCAAGCGACTGCCGGTGGACGAATTGAAGATCGACCAGTCCTTCGTGAAGGAATTGGCGCCGGACAACGACGATGCCGTCATCGTCCGCTCGACCATCGAGATGGGCCATAACCTGGGCCTGGAGGTGGTCGCCGAGGGCGTCGAAGAGGCGCAGGCGCTGGCCCTGTTGCGCAACTGGGGGTGCGATGTGATTCAGGGCTACTACATCAGCCGCCCGGTGCCGGCTGCGGAGTTCGAAGCCTGGATGGAGCGGCAAAGCGTACCGGTGGCGGAGCTGCTCTCGTGACCCGTGCCTGGGGCGTTGGCTTGTTGCTGCTCGCCGCGGGGGCGCAGGCCGATGGCGGCAAGTTGCTGGCCACCGGCGGGGCCAGCAGTCTGGAAGGCGCGGCAGGCGGTGGCATTACCCCCTGGGCGGTGATTGGTGGCTATGGGGAAAGCGGTCAGCCCGGCGCGACGGCCTTCGCCACGCGGGTCTGGACCGGTGACTACCGCCTGGATGTGGCGGGCGCAGCGGTGGCCTACGACAATCGGGTGGAACTGTCCTACGCGCGGCAGCGACTGGAGATGCCGACCCTGCGCCGGCGCCTGAACCTTGCCGAGGACAGCCTCAGCCAGGACGTTGTCGGCGCCAAGGTGCGTCTCGCCGGTGACCTGATCTATGACCGGTTGCCACAGCTGGCGCTGGGGATCCAGTACAAGCACCAGCGCGATTTCGCCATTCCTGCCGCGGTGGGTGCCCGCCGCGACAGCGACGTCGAAGGCTACCTGGGCGCCAGCCGGCTGTTTCTGGGCGGTGCCTTCGGCTACAACCTGCTGGTCAATGCCGGACTCAGATACAGCCGCGCCAACGAGATGGGCCTGCTGGGCTTCGGTGGCGATCGCAGCGATCATCGTCAGTGGCTCAAGGAAGGCTCGGCCGCGGTGTTCTTCAATCCGCGCTGGGCGGCTGGGGCGGAATATCGCCAGAAGCCGCACAATCTGTCTTTCACCGGGGAGAGCGACTGGGTGGATACCTTCGTCGGTTACTTCCCCAACAAGCATCTATCGGTGGTGCTGGCCTACGCCTGGTTGGGCGAGATCGCCACCCTCGACCGTCAGCAGGGCCTCTATCTGTCGCTGCAGGGGAGCTACTGATGAAGGCGAGCCCCTTGGCACTGCTGGCCCTGCTGCTGACGCTGCTGGGGTGCACGCCCCAGCAACCCTCAGGTGATCGGCTCTATCAGGAGCTGGGCGGCCAACCGGGCATCACTCGGATCGTCGAGGGGATGCTGCTCAATGTGGCTCGTGATGACCGAATCCGGCACTACTTCGTCCGAGTCGACATCGCCCGGCTGCGTGGTCAGTTGATCCAGAAATTCTGCGCTGACGCTGGCGGTCCCTGTCGCTATACCGGGGCAAGCATGGAGGAAAGTCATAAGGGGCTAAATCTGCAACCAGCCGACTTCAATGCGCTGGTGGAAGACCTGCAGCTGGCCATGCAGCACGAGGGTATTGCGGAGTGGGCGCAGAATGCCCTGCTGGCGCGACTCGCGCCGCAGCGCGGCCAGGTGATTCGCCAGTAGCCTGCCAGTCGTCGCCGGTTTCGAACCAGGCCTGCTCGGAGTCCTCCCTAGGCTATACACCCTCGGGAGAGATGCTTCTTGAGCAAGACGACTTCGGCGGCCGACCTCGGCCTGACCCTCACCGCTGACGATGAACAGGCGTTCTTCGGCTGGTTTCTGGCGAGCTATCTGTTCGGCAAGCGCATTTCCCAGAGCATCGCCGCCCAGGCGTGGTCAGTGCTCTATCGCAAATACGGCCGCGATACACCGCGCAAGCTGCTCAACCTGAGCTGGCAGCAACTGGTCAACTATCTGGGGGAAGGTCACTACCGGCGTTATGACGAGAGCACCGCGACGCGCTTGCTGGACGCCTGCCATTGGTTGCAGGAGGAACATGGCGGCAGCTTCGCTCGGCTGCGTGATGCCAGTGCTGACCGGACAGATTTCGAGCGGCGCCTGCAGACACTGAAGGGCGTAGGCCCCAAGACCTGCGAGATCTTCATGCGCGAGGTGGGACACTTGCTGTTTCCCGGCTGAAGGTACACCGCCGGCACAGGGCCGGCGGTGGTCGAGACGAGCAGGTCAGCGCTATTTCTTATCCAGGTCGGCCTTGAGTCGGCTGCCGGCATAGGCCTGGGCGTCCTTGGCCTTCTGCACGACCGCAGCGGTACCAAAGAACTCGTGGGTGACGCCTGGATAGACCTTGCGCTCCACCTGGACTCCGGCCTGGCGCAGGGCGGTTTCCAGGAAGCCACCGTCATCACGCAGGGGGTCGATCTCGGCGTTGACGATGGTGACCGGCGGCAGCCCGTTGAGATCGGCCTTGGTCAGGTCCAGGCGCGGGTCCTTGAGGTCATCGGACGACCGGGTCACCTTATCGATGAACCACAGCATCATGGGGCGATTGAGCGGCTTGCCGTCGTCGTACTGCTCGTAGGATTGGGTATGGGTGTTGGTCTGGGCCACCGGATAGACCGACAGCACGTGCTTGGGCGCGGTGAGACCGGCTTTGCGTGCGACGACAGCGGTCGCCACCGCCAGGTTGCCGCCAGCGCTTTCGCCCGCCAGCGCCAGGCGCTGGGGATCGCCATTGAGCGAGCCGGCGTGGGTGGTCACCCAGCGATAGGCGGCCAGGGCATCATCGTGAGCGGCAGGAAACTTGTATTCCGGGGCCTGGCGATAGTCCACCGAGACCACGATGGCATTGGCCTGCTTGGCCAGGCCGCGGGCGCCAGCATCGTAGACGTTACGGTCAGCGAAGACCCAGCCGCCACCGTGGAAATAGAGGATGACCGGGAAGGGGCCCTGACCTTCAGGGGTATAGATGCGAGCGGGCAGCACGCCAGCAGCGCCGTCCACGGCGCGGTCGACGCTGGTCACGCCAGGCACTAGTGCCTCGGCCTGGGTGGGTCGGCCTTCGTCCTGCAGGACGCCTTTGACGGCATCGGCGATGGTAGGCTGTTGCCGGGCCTGCTGGGCGGTCAGCTTTTCGATCGCCTTGGGATCGAAGCTGGCGTACTTGTTCAGTACCTTCTGCATGTCGGCATCGGTACGTGCCATGCTCTTGGCATTGCTGACCGCCTCGGCACCCAGCGAACGTTTATCCGGATCACGGGCGCAGCCGGCCAGGGCGATGCCGGCGCCCACCAGGGCCAGGGCGAGGAGGGTAGGTTTGCTACGCAAGACGGAAAGCGGCATGGCGGAAATCCTGTGCGAATTCGAGAGGCTTACCTCTAAACCGACAGGGTTAGCGCGCGAGAGGTTCCGGCGGAATGCTGGCAAGACGCTGGCCATCGCGCTGCTGGGACTGCTGGCGACGGACGTCCTGGCCGGGCCGGCTGCCTACTGGCGCTGGCGCAGCACCACGGACAATCAGGAATTCTGCACCCAGACCCCGCCGGGTCCGGGGTGGATAAAGGTGGCGGGGCCCTTTCGCGACCTGCAATGCCGTGAACCGGGTAGCGTGTCGCTGCGCCGTTGGACGGAGCCACCGCAACAGCGATTCTAGTTCGAGCTTTCCGCTGCCTTGATCAGCGAGGCGCCGATCTCACCTTCGTAGTGCTGCCAGACCGGACGCATGGCCTCGCGCCAGCGCGCCCGCTGCTCGGGGGTGAGGGTCAGGATCTCGCTGCTGCCGGCGGCGACCAGGCGCGCGCGATCACGCTGGTTTTCCGCCTCGGATTGCTTCTTCACTTCGAAGGTCACCTGGTCGATGATTTCTTCCAGGGCGCTGCGCACGGCGAAGGGCAGGGTACGCCAGCGGTCGGCCTTGACGATCAGCATGTAGTCCAGAGCACCATGGTTGCTTTCGGTGAAGTAGCGCTGCTGCTGATCGAGGCGCTGGCTCCAGTAGTTGGACCAGGTGTTCTCGGTAGCGTTGACGGTGCCGCTGGCCATTGCCTTCGGGGTCTGGTTGAAAGGCAGCTTGACCGCCGTGGCGCCGAGCGCCTCGAACTGGCTCTGCAGCACATCGGAATTCTGGATGCGGAACACCAGGCCCTTGGCATCACCGGGTTCACGCAGTGGCTTGCGCGCCGACAACTGCTTGAGGCCGTTGGGCCAATAGGCCAGGCCAATGATGCCGCTTGGTTCCAGGCTCAGCAGCAGTTGCCGGCCGCTGGGCCGGGACTGGAAGTGGTCGAGGGCGGCACGGCTCTCGAAGAGGAAGGGCAGGTCGAACAGCTTGAGCTTGGGGCTGAGGTCAGTGAGCTTGCTGATCGCCGGTGCCAGGATGTCCACCTTGCCGTCCTGCAGGGCCTGCAGTTCGTTGGCATCGGTGAAAGCGGTGCCGCTGGGCATCACCTCCAGCTGTACCTGACCGGCGAGGCGCTGCGCCACCAGCTGCTGGAACAGCAGGGCGCCCTTGCCCTTGGGCGTGTCCGGCGCTACCACATGGGAAAACCTCAGGGTGATGACGTCGGCCTGAGCGGCCGTCAGGGGCAGGGCAACGGACAGCAGGGCGCAGAGGCCCAGGATAGACGACTTCATGAGAGCTCCTGGAGGCTGTTTTGGATTCCTTGTCGGAGCGTACTTTACCAGTGCGACGTCAGGTCGCAGGGCCTGTGGGAAGCCTCTGGCTGCCGTTTGGCGGATGACCGGGAGAATCGGCGGCGCGCTGACGTTCCAACAAGGCACACCCATAAGAAGGATGCGTCCATGAATACCGCTCAAACCGTTCGTTTGCCCGATGGCACTACCGTTCCGGCGCTGGGACAGGGTACCTGGCGCATGGGCGAGAACGCCGACCTGCATCGTCAGGAGGTCAGCGCCCTGCGTCAGGGCCTGGACCTGGGGCTCACCCTGATCGACACCGCTGAAATGTACGGCGAAGGCCGCGCCGAAGAACTGGTCGGCGAGGCCATTGCCGGGCGGCGTGACGAGGTCTTCCTGGTCAGCAAGTTCTATCCCAAGAACGCCACCGAGGCAGGGGTGCCGCTGGCCTGCGAGCGTAGCCTCAAGCGGCTGGGCACCGATGTCATCGATCTCTATCTGCTGCACTGGCGTGGTCAGGTGCCGCTGATCGAGACGGTGATGGCGCTGGAGAAGCTGCGCGACGAAGGCAAGATCCGCCACTGGGGTGTTTCCAATCTCGATACCAGCGACATGCTGGAGCTGGGCGACGACCGTTGCAGCGCCAACCAGGTGCTCTACAACCTGGAGCAGCGTGGCATCGAGCATGACCTGCTGCCCTGGTGCCAACGTCAGCAGATGCCGGTGATGGCCTATTGTCCGCTGGGGCAGGGCGGTGACCTCCTGCGCCATCCTACGTTGGCCACCCTGGCGGAGCGACACCAGGCCACGCCTGCGCAGATCGCCCTGGCCTGGGTGTTGCGCCAACCGGGGGTGATCGCCATTCCCAAGGCGGGCGATGCCGGTCACCTCGAGGAAAACGCCCGCGCCCTGGATCTGCGTCTGACCGATGACGATCTGGCGCTGCTCGATGGTGCCTTCCCGCCACCTCAGAGCAAGACGCCGCTGGCGATCATCTAGCCGCCGCGGATCAACCGACGCAGGGGAAAGCGGTTGGGGTGGCAGGCTTCGGCCACCCGCCGTGCCACGGGCAGGGGTTCGTCGTCCAGCCAGGCCGCCAGCAGTTCGGCCGCCAGTGGAGTGGTGACCAGACCGCGCGAGCCGTGGGCCAGATTGAGATAGAGGCCCGCGTGCCAGGGAGCCGCCTGCTCGGGTACCTGGCGGGCATCGTAGGCCAGCGCCTGGTATCGCTGGGCGAAAAGCGCTTCGTCCACGACCGGGCCCACCAGGGGTAGGTAGTCCGGCGACGTGCAGCGGAAAGCGACGCGGCCTTCCAGGGCGTGCGCCTCGTGACTGGCCGCCAGTTCTGGCGACAGCTCGGCGAGCAGTTGCAGGTTGCTGAGGTGCTCCGCCTGACTGGGCTCGGTGTCGTCGCGATCGAAAACGAAGCTGGCGCCCAGACAGTGGCGGCCTTCACGCGCCGGGGCAAGATAGCCTTCGCCACACACTACGGTTGCCAGCGCTTGACTGGCTGGGGTTTCTGGCAGATTGGACAACTGTCCGCGAATCGCCTTGAGCGGCAGCTCGGGTAGCAGTGTTCTGGCCTGGGCGGCACTGGCCACCACGACGACCGTCGCCTGCAGGTCCGCACGATCAGTGACTACCTGCCAACCGGTCGCGGTTTGCTGCAACGCGGTCACGACGGTCCCGGTGATCAGCTCGATGTTGGGATGCGCCAGCCAGTGCGCGCACAGCGCCGGTGGATGGACCCAGCCGCCTTCTGGAAAGAACAGGCCGCCTGCGGTCAGGCCGATCCCTGCACGGGCGCTGGCGGCGTCGCGGTCCAGCGGTTGCAGCAGATCGCTGGGAAAGTGCGCCGCCAACTGGGCCTGGCGCTGGGCATCTTTGGCGGTCAGCGCCAGTTGCAACACCCCACAGGGCGACCAGGCCGCTCCCGGCGGCAGGGCCTGCAGCTCGCGCAGGGTCAGGCCGAACCCGTCCAGGATCAGCCGGCTGAGCGGGGTGTCATGGGCCGACAGCTTGAGGTAGAGCACGCCCTGGGGATTGCCGGAGGCCTCCTGCGCGGGTGCCCCGTGGCGCTCGATGACCCTGACCTGCCAACCGCGGCGGGCAAGGCTGGCCGCGGTGGCGCACCCGGCGAGTCCCGCGCCTATCACGATTGCCGTTCGCGGACCCTGGCACCGCGGCGGACGTCCATACCAGGGAACGCTCGCGCCGACGGCAGGACGCTCCAGCGCGCCGGCCAGCATCTCCCGCTTGTGGCCGAAACCCGGCACCTTGGCCATGGCGAAGCCCGCTTCGTTGAGGCCTCGGCGGACGAAACCGGCGCAGGTGAAGGTGGCCAGGGTGGTGCCGGCGTGGGACAGCCGCGCCAGCTCGGCGAACAGCGCAGGTGTCCACATTTCGGGATTTTTCGCTGGAGCGAAGCCATCCAGGAACCAGGCGTCACAACGGGCATCCAGTTCGGGCAGGCGCTCCAGTACATCGCCGATCAGCAGGGTGAGGGTGATACGGCCGTTGCCCAGAATCAGTCGCTGAAAGCCTGGGTGGATCGCCTGGTACTGTTGCTGCAGCGCCGTGCTGTAGGCCGCCAGTTCCGGCCAGAGGGTCAGGGCTTGGGCGAGATCGGCGGCGGTCAGCGGAAAGCGCTCGACACTGACGAAATGCAGGCGCGCACCCTGGGGGGGCAGGGCCTCGAACAGCTGCCAGGCGCATAGAAAGTTGAGGCCGGTGCCGAAGCCCGTCTCGCCGATGGTGAAAACGTCGCCCGCCGACAGCGCCGCGAAGCGCTCGGGCAGCCGATTCTGTTGCAGGAAGACGTAGCGGGTCTCTTCCAGGCCGCTGGCGCGGGAGAAATAGACATCGCCATAGGCGCGGGAGAGGGGTTGCCCGGAGGCATCCCAGTCGAGCTGGGCGTGCTGGAAATCGGTCATGAGCGGCGCGGCCTGGAATTCAGGGCGCGCAGTCTAATGGATCAGAGACAGCCGGTCAGACGTTGCTGACGGATTGGCGCATGAGCCCCTGTGCGGTTTGCAGCCGCTCGACATAGCGGTCGATCTGGTTGAGGGCTTCTTCGCGGCTGAAGAAGGGGCCTTCCAGGGTGCCCTCGCGGGTGGTGAAGAAGAATTGACCGTTGACCACGCTGACGCGCTCGCTACGGAAATGGGTGCTGGCACCGGGGTCGTCATTGCGTTTGCCGAACATGAGAATCTCCTCCTCGTCTTGCCAACAGACCATGCCGAGCGCTGCGGGTTGCCCCGCTCGGCCGATTTCCTGTCCGTTGGTCTTCCTTAGGTGTAGCACCCTAGCGGCCGCTGCGCTTGGGTGGAAAAAGCCCGCCGAAATTGTGAGAGTGGTCACGCGGCACAGGACCTCGCCGGGTGGAGATAGCCCTGAACCAGGTGGCTTTCGCGTTATAACCACAGCGTGATCCGATCTTTCCCGCTCGCTCTGGCGAGCGGCATAGTGCCGCTATCCCTACCTGCATCAGGAGAACTGCCAATGACCATCCGTCTGGGCGATATCGCCCCCGATTTCGAACAGGATTCCAGCCTGGGCCGCATCCGCTTCCATGAGTGGCTGGGCGACAGCTGGGGCGTGCTCTTCTCCCATCCCGCCGACTTCACCCCGGTGTGCACCACCGAGCTGGGCCTCACCGCCAAGCTCAAGGACGAATTCGCCAAGCGCGACGTCAAGGTGATCGCCCTCTCGGTGGACGGCCTGGAATCGCACCAGGGCTGGATCAAGGACATCGAGGAAACCCAGGTCACCGCCGTAGGCTTTCCGATCCTGGCCGACGCCGACCGCAGCGTGTCGACCCTCTACGACATGATCCATCCCAATGCCAACGACACCCTGACGGTGCGTTCGCTGTTCATCATCGATCCGCAGAAGAAGGTGCGGCTGTCGATCACCTATCCGGCCAGCACCGGTCGCAACTTCGACGAGATCCTGCGGGTGATCGATTCCCTGCAGCTCACCGACAATCACAAGGTTGCGACCCCGGGCAACTGGAAGGATGGCGATGACGTGGTCATCGTGCCGTCGCTCAAGGACGAGGAAGAACTCAAGCGGCGCTTTCCCAAGGGCTATACCGCGGTCAAACCTTATCTCCGCCTGACCCCCCAGCCCAATCGCTGACATCTCGGGTGACAAGAAAACCCCGGCTCAGGCTGGGGTTTTGTTTTTCTGGTTATAACCAAGTGCCTAAAGGATATTTTTAGGGAATAAGTAGCCCTTGCTAAGGTCCGCTCAATCCTTTTCGAGCGGCGCGACACCGCTCCTTTTATCCTGGAGGCGGCGATGCAGGTGGTGACTTTGGCGGGCAGTCCGGGAGCGCGGTCGCGCTCCACCGGCGTGCTGGATCTGGCGGCGAACTGGCTACAAGCACGCGGCGTGGAGTTGTCGCGCTGGCGTATCCAGGACTTTCCCGCTGCCGACCTCATCGGTGCCCGCTTCGACAGCCCACCGGTGGTGGAGCTGATCGCCCAGCTGCAGGCCGCCGATGGCCTGGTGATCGCCACTCCTGTCTACAAGGCCTCCCTGGCCGGCGCCCTCAAGACCCTGCTGGACCTGCTGCCCGAGCGCGCCCTGAGCCACAAGGTGGTGCTGCCCCTCGCCACCGCCGGCTCCAGCGGTCATCTCCTGGCCATTGACTATGCGCTGAAGCCGGTGCTCTCGGCGCTCAAGGCCCAGGAAATCCTCAACGGCGTCTTCGCCGACGACAGCCAGGTCAGCTACACCGAGACCGGCGTCGTCCTGACCCCGGCGCTGGAGCAGCGTCTCTACGAATCCCTCGAACAATTTCACGCGGCCCTGGCGCGGCGTCCCCAGCCCCTGACCCCCGAGCTCCTGGCCGATCGTATCGGCCAGGCACGCTGGGGCATCTGACCCGGAGCCTCAACCATGCAGTTCTCCTTCAAGCGTTCGCTGCTCGCCGTTTCCCTGCTGACCCTGGCCACCGGCCTGGCGCAGGCGCAGGAGACGGTCCGTATCGGTTACCAGAAGTACGGCACCCTCATCACTCTCAAGGCCCGCGGCACCCTGGAACAGCGGCTGGCCAAGGACGGCGTCAAGGTGCAATGGACCGAATTCCCCGGCGGCCCCCAGCTGCTGGAAGGCCTCAACGTCGGCAGCATCGACTTCGGCGTGACCGGCGAGACGCCACCGGTGTTCGCCCAGGCAGCCGGTGCCGATCTGGTCTATGTGGCCCATGAGCCACCGGCGCCCACCAGCGAAGCCATCCTGGTGCCCAAGGATTCGCCGATCCGCACGCTGGCCGATCTCAAGGGCAAGAAGATCGCCCTGAACAAGGGCTCCAACGTCCACTACCTGCTGGTACAGGCACTGGCCAAGGCCGGCATTCCCTACCGTGACATCCAGCCGGTGTACCTGCCGCCGGCCGATGCCCGCGCCGCCTTCGAACGCGGAGCGGTGGACGCCTGGGTGATCTGGGATCCCTACCAGGCCGCCGCCGAGACCCAGTTGCAGGCACGCACCCTGACGGATGCCACCGGGCTGGCCGACAACCACCAGTTCTATCTGGCCACCCGCAGCTTCGCCAAGGCCCATCCCGAGCAGGTCGGCGCCATCGTCGACGAGGTGCGTTCGGTGGGCGAATGGGCCAAGGCCCACCCGGATGAGGTCGCCGCCCAGGTGGCACCGCTGCTGAACCTGCCGCTGGACACCGCCGAACGAGTGGTCAAGCGACAGGGCTATGGCGCCCAGTTCATCAGCCCCGAGGTGGCCGCGCAGCAGCAGAAGATCGCCGATGCCTTCACCGCCCTCAAGTTGATTCCCAAGCCGCTGACGATCCGCGACGTGGTGTGGACGCCACCCGCCAGCCTGCAGACCGCCACTGCCCAACCCTGATCCCGCTTCCTGGAGAACGCCCCATGAGTCTCGACATCTTCTGGTTCCTGCCGACCCACGGCGATGGCCATTACCTGGGTACCGCCGAAGGCGCCCGCGCCGTCGACCACGGCTACCTGACCCAGGTCGCCCAGGCCGCCGACCGCCTGGGCTTTGGCGGGGTGCTGATCCCCACCGGCCGCAGTTGCGAGGATTCCTGGCTGGTGGCCGCCTCGCTGATCCCGGTCACCCAGAAACTCAAGTTCCTGGTAGCCCTGCGCCCCGGGATCATCTCGCCCACCGTGGCAGCGCGGCAGGCGGCCACCCTGGATCGCCTCTCCGGCGGCCGGGCGCTGTTCAACCTGGTCACCGGCGGCGATCCGGACGAACTGGCCGGTGACGGCCTGCACCTGTCCCACAGCGAAAGATACGAAGCCTCGGTGGAATTCACTCGCATCTGGCGTCGCGTGCTGGAAGGCGAGACGGTGGACTACGACGGCAAGCACATCCAGGTGAAGGGCGCGAAGTTGCTCTATCCGCCGCTGCAGCAACCGCGCCCGCCGCTGTACTTCGGCGGTTCCTCCGATGCCGCCCAGGACCTGGCCGCCGAGCAGGTGGAGCTCTACCTGACCTGGGGCGAGCCCCTGGATGCGGTGCGCGAGAAGATCGAGGCGGTCAGGGCCAAGGCCGCCGCCCAGGGCCGCACGGTGCGCTTCGGCATCCGCCTGCACGTGATCGTCCGCGAGACCAATGAGGAAGCCTGGCGGGCCGCCGACCGGCTGATCGCCAACCTGGACGACGCCACCATCGAAAAGGCCCAGGCCGCCTTCGCCCGCTTCGATTCCGTCGGCCAGCAGCGCATGGCGGCCCTGCACGGGGGCCGGCGTGACAAGCTGGAGATCGCGCCCAACCTCTGGGCCGGTGTCGGCCTGGTGCGTGGTGGTGCCGGGACGGCGCTGGTCGGTGACGGTCCCACCGTGGCCGCGCGGGTCAAGGAATACGCCGCCCTGGGCATCGACACCTTCATCTTCTCCGGCTACCCGCATCTGGAGGAATCCTACCGGGTGGCCGAACTGCTGTTCCCGCACCTGCCGGTCAAGCGCCCGACCCGAGTGGAAGGCGCCAACTACGTGAGCCCCTTCGGCGAGATGGTGGCCAACGACATCCTGCCGCAGAAAGCGGCGCAGAGCTGAGGGAGGCCGGCATGAGCAGCACCACCGAACGCCTCTTGCAGCGGCTGGCACCCTGGCTGGTACCCGTGGCCCTGCTCGTTGCCTGGCAGCTGTCGGTCAGCAGCGGCCTGCTGTCGAGCCGCATCCTGCCGTCACCGGCGGCGGTGCTGGAAGCCGGCTGGAGCCTGGTCAAGAGCGGTGAGCTCTGGCAACACCTGGCCATCAGCGGTTGGCGCGCCGGCATTGGCTTCGCCATCGGCGGAGGCATCGGCCTGGCGCTGGGTTTCCTCACCGGGCTTTCGAAGTGGGGCGAGCGCCTCCTCGACAGCACCCTGCAGATGGTGCGCAACGTGCCGCACCTGGCGCTGATCCCGCTGGTGATCCTCTGGTTTGGCATCGACGAGTCGGCCAAGCTGTTCCTGGTGGCCCTGGGGGTGTTCTTTCCCATCTACCTCAATACCTACCACGGCATCCGCAACGTCGATCCGGCGCTGGTGGAGATGGCCCGCAGCTACGGCCTGTCCGGCGCGCGGCTGTTCTGGCACGTGGTATTGCCAGGTGCCCTGCCGGCCATCCTGGTAGGGGTGCGCTTCGCCCTCGGCCTGATGTGGCTGACGCTGATCGTCGCCGAGACCATTTCCGCCAGCTCCGGCATCGGCTACCTGGCGATGAACGCTCGGGAATTCCTGCAAACCGACATCGTGGTGCTGGCCATCCTGCTCTACGCCATCCTCGGCAAGCTGGCTGATCTCGCCGCCCGCGGCCTGGAGCGCGCCTGGTTGCGCTGGCACCCGGCCTATCAGAAGGGAGCCCACGCATGACCAGTCTGCAAGCCGTTCCGCCGCTCTCCCGCGGCATCGCCCTGAAGCTGCAACAGGTGGTGAAGACCTTTGGCGAGCGCACCGTGCTCCATGGGATCGACCTGGACATCCCGGCTGGCCAGTTCGTCGCCGTAGTGGGGCGCAGTGGTTGCGGCAAGAGCACCCTGCTGCGCCTGGTGGCCGGTCTCGACCGCGCCAGCGGCGGCACCCTGCTGGGGCAGGACGAACCCCTGGCGGAGCACCGCGAGGATACCCGGCTGATGTTCCAGGACGCGCGCCTGCTGCCCTGGAAACGCATCATCGACAACGTCGGCCTGGGCCTCAAGGGCGATTGGAAACCCCGCGCCCTGGAAGCCCTGAAGGCGGTCGGCCTGGCCGACCGCGCCCAGGAGTGGCCCTCGGCGCTGTCCGGTGGCCAGAAGCAGCGCGTGGCCCTGGCCCGCGCCTTGATCCACCAGCCGCGCCTGCTCCTGCTGGACGAGCCGCTGGGCGCCCTGGATGCCCTGACCCGCATCGAGATGCAGCAACTCATCGAAGGCCTCTGGCAGCGCCACGGCTTCACCGTGCTGCTGGTGACCCATGACGTGGGCGAGGCGGTGGCCCTGGCCGACCGTGTGGTCCTGATCGAAGACGGCCATGTCGGCCTGGATCTCGACGTCACCCTGGCGCGCCCCCGAGCCGCCGGTGACGCCCAACTGGCGCGCCTGGAAGCCGAGGTGCTGGCCCGGGTGCTGCAGCACCCGCTCAATCCCGATCTACCGGAAATCGTGCAACCCCTGCCCACGCAACTGCGCTGGGCCTACTGATCGTCCATCCGAGGAGTTCTGCCATGACCATCAAGGCCATCAACGTTCGCAACCAGTTCAAGGGCACCATCAAGGAAATCATCGAAGGCTCGGTGCTCTCCGAGATCGACGTCCAGACCGCCGCCGGCATCGTCACCTCGGTCATCACCACCCGCTCGGTCAAGGAGCTGGAGCTGGTGGTGGGTAGCGAGGTGATCGCCTTCGTCAAATCCACCGAGGTGTCCATCGCCAAGTTGTAGGGGCGGTCTGGCCGTGACGAAACCCGCCATGGTGGCGGGTTTTTTTCGTTGTACATCTTTTGCCTTCGCCAAGAGCCAAGGGTATGAGCGAGGATAGGTGTGAGGGCTGGATATCTTCTGGCCGAAAAAGGAACCGAAGGATCGGCTTCAGGTGTGACCTATGGAATGGATACTGAGCTTTCTCTGGAGTTATCTATGCGCCAACCTCGGCTCATGGCTGCTCCGTAAACTGACCCGCGGTCGCTTTCCAGAGAAGAACGCTTGGCTATCGGATTTACCAGAGGGTGTGGGATGCCTGGCGATACTCCTGATGTTTGCGCTTCTGATTGGCGTCCTGTTGCTTTGGGTAACCATACGCGCCTCCACATGACGGCAGCAGTTGTGGGTTGGGTTGAGCGCAGCGAAGCCCAACGGGGAGGCTGATCCACGTATTGCCACGAATCTGCAACCTGCGTCGGTTCCAATGCCGCTTTTGCCTGGAGGAACAGGGGTGCGGCGACAAAGGGGCGTGGCGCTGCTGATGGCGCTCTGGGCGCTGGCGCTGGTGGCGGCCTTGTTGCCGGTGCTGCTGGCCGAAGGGCGAGCCGAATTGCAGCGAGCGCGGTTACTGGAGCACGAGACCCTGGCGCGGGCGCTGGCGGCGAGCGCCGAGCAGGTGGTCACGCAGGGGCTGGTGCAGGCCGGGGCGCGGCAGCGACCGGAGTTCTGGCAGAGCCTGAGAGGCGAGGTGCTGGCCTATGAGGTGGAGGGCGCTACGGTCCGCGCCCAGCTACGCGATCTGCATGGCTGCTTCAACATCAACGCCCTGGCCGGTCCGGAACGCGATCTGGCGTTGCGGCAGCTGAAATGGTTGCTGGAGCAACGTCCTGGGGGATTGGGCGAGCCGGGGCTGACGGCCCAGGCCTTTGCCGAGCGACTCGCTGATTGGGTCGATGCCGATGGCGAAGCCCACGAATTCGGTCTGGAGACCGCTGAGGCTCTGCGGCTGGCGCCGCCGGTGCTGGTGCCCAATCTGCCGCTGGCCGAGATTGGCGAGCTGGATCTGATCGTGCCGGCGCGGCCCGGACGGCATCTGCAGCTGCGCGAACTCTGTGCGCTGCCCGACACCGGTGGCTGGCGACTCAATGCCAATGCCCTGGGGATGGGTCAACTGCCGCTGCTGGAGGCGCTGTTTCTCGGCGAGGTGCCGCGGGAGACGCTGCAGCTGCTGATCACCGCGCGGCCTGCGCAGGGGTACGCCAACGTCGAAGCCTTGCGTGAGGCCCTGCCCGGAGTAGGGGAGGAGACCTTCACCTTGTTGACCCCGCGCCTGATGCTCAACAGTGGGGATTTTCTGCTCGGGGTGGAGGTGCGACGCGATGGTCAGGTCTTTCGCCAGGTACGGCAGCTGGCGGCCCAGGGTGTGAGTCGCTGGCACGCGGCGGTACCGGCGCAACGGGTGCGCTGGCTGGCGACGCGGGACACTACGCTCTGGGTCCCTGGACCGGGCGCGGCGGAGGTGTTGCAGTAGCTGATCGCGGCCAGCGCGTGCCGAAGCGGCCGTTCTCTCAGCTCGTCGTAGGTTGGGTTGAGCGTAGCGAAGCCCAACGTAGCGGGGCTTGGGTGCCGGCAATGTTGGGCTTCGACGATGGAGCAGTCTCAGCCCAACCTACGGTCAATCTGGCGGCAGGAGGTGAAAACGCCACAGGGCGGATTTCGAATCCGCTACAAAGTAAAAGGCTCCCGCGGTCGTCGCCGACCGGGGAGCCTGGCTATCGCCGACTCGATCAGACGCCGATGGGGCCGCCGTCGAGTTTCTGGATCGCTATGGTAGAGGCGCGGGGGCGGACCTTGGTCCCGGACGGGGTGGCCTCGGTGGCGACCTCGCTGTAGGGCCAGTTGTCCGGGTGCTGGACGTTGATGAACATGGTTGTCAGGTCCGGGGTCCAGGTGATGCCGGTAAGCTCGCAGCCATTGGGGCCGACCAGGAAGCGACGCAACGCGGTCTGATTGTTGGCCGAGATGGCGACCTGCTTGCCGCTGCTGTCCACCACCTGGGCCGGGATGACCGCCAGCAACTGGTCGTTGGTGTACTCGGCCACCGCGTTGCCGTCATTGTCGGTTTCGATCCAGAGAATGCCGCGGCTGTCGAAGGCCAGGCCGTCGGGGCTGGCGAACTGGTTGAGTTCGGTCAGGCCGGAGCGGTTGATGTCGGGTGCAGCGCCGGCGTCCGCACCGAAGACGAAGATGTCCCAGGTGAAGTCGGTCTGGTTGCTGTTGTCCTTCCAGCGCAGGATGTGGCCGTTGACATTGGGCACCCGCGGGTTGGCGGCGTTGGCCGAGGTGCGCTTGGTATTGTTGGTGAGAGAGACGTAGGCCTCACCGGTGAAGGGGTTGACCGTGGTCCACTCCGGGCGGTCCATGGGGGTCGCGCCCACCGCATCGGCAGCGCCACGGGTGTTGAGGATGATGCCGGCCAGATCACCGTAGAGGGCGCCCAGGGTGCGGCCGTCCTTGGTCGGTGCATTGACCGTCAGCGGCAGCCACTTGCCGTTGCCGCCGTCGTCGAAACGGGCCACGTAGAGGGTACCGTTGTCCAGGTACTTGGCACCGGTGGCCAGGCGGTTGGCAGGGTTGGCGTCGGCCGGATCCCAGGTAGCAGCGGAGACGAACTTGTAGATGTACTCGTTTTGCGAATCGTCGCCCATGTAGAACGCCAGCGGCTGGCCGGCAACCGGAATGCTGTAGGCCGAGCCTTCGTGGCGGAAGCGACCCATGGCGGTGCGCTTGGTGGCCGGGGTGGCACTGTCGTAGGGATCGATCTCGACGATGTAGCCATAGCCGCTGGCTTCGTTGCGGAAGTCCTGGCTGGCGCTGGCGCCGGTGGGGGTCAGGTCGAAGCGGCGGAATTCGTTGTCCACTTCGCTGGCGTCACCCGCTGCCGTCTCCCAGCCGTATCTGCTCTTGTTGCCGATGCCGAGGCGTTTCTGATCGGCCGGCAGGGTGCCCTTGTTCACGAAGTTGTTTGGCCAGTTTTCCTCGCAGGTGAGGTAGGTGCCCCAGGGGGTGAAGCCGTTGCCGCAATTGTTGTTGGTGCCGCGGGTGCGGGTGCCGTCGGGGGAGTAGGGGGTGATCAGATTGGCGTTGCCGCGCAGCGGACCGGCGATCTCCATGGGGGTGGCGCTGGTGAAGCGACGGTTGAGCGCATCGTTGGCGACGACCTGCCAGATGCCGTTGACCTTGCGGATGTGGATCACCCCCGCGCCATGGGCGTTGATCTCCTTGCGCACCTCCTCGGCAGGACGCTTGCCGTTGGTGGTGGTCGGGCCGTTGGGGTGCAGCGCCTTCTGGTCGATGTATTCGTAGTTGATGGCCAGCAGGCCTTCGCTGCTGGAATTGTTCAGCGGGAAAAAGTGCAGGCCATCGTGGTGCATGCCGGCCGAGTTGGCCTGATCGGTGGAGGTATTGCTGCCATCGCTGCGCCAGGCGTTGGCCAGGTTGTTCAGCGGGGTACCCCAGGGGGCCAGGGTGCGGGCGCTGTAACCGGCGGCCAGGACCACGGCGTCGAGATGGGCGCCACGGATGGATTCGAAACCAAGCTTGAGCTGCGGCGTCGGTGAGGGTTGGCTGGGGGCCGGCTCGTCATGGGAGCCGCCACCGCCGTCGAAGCACGCGGTCAGGCCACCCCCGGCGATCATGGCGATGGCGGCGCCCAGGCCGCCCTTCACGACACTGCGGCGCGACAGGTAACGCTCGATGACGGCGTCCAGCGGTTCGTTGCCGCTTTCGTTGCGGTTACGGTCGTCGCTCGTGAAAGTGCTCATGCGCAAAGCTTCCTTGGTTGATCACGGGAGCCGGCGACTTTAGGAAGCCTCTGTGATGGTCTGGTGACCGAAAAGTTACAGGTCGTTATTTACCGCTCGTCGACATGTAACATTTTGTAACCAGCTGTTTTGTCATGAATTTGTAGCTTTTCACCGCCTAGGATGCCGCCCTCTTTAGCGCGCAAGGCGGACATCGGATGGGCAACTGGGCACGACGCCAGGTCTTGGGTTGGCTCGCAGCTGGCGCCACGGCGCCGCTGCTGGGCGGCTGTGCCCAGGGCTTTTCCAGCCGCCCGATGGATGCCGATCTGCAACTGCTCTATGTCGCCGATACCCTGGATGCCCGCGAGCCCGGCTGGCCGGTGGTGCCCCGGGTCCGCCTGGGACCTGCCAGCCGCATTGGTGCCGCGCCCTGGCGCACCGGTGCCGATGCGGCGCGTCTTGCGCGCGGGCTCGCGCCCCTGCTCGATGCCAGTCGTGGCGACGGCCAGCGCTACGGTGGCTATGCCGCCCTGGCCGCCCAGTTGGCCCACCTGCGTGCTCGCCAGGGCGCGACCCGCAGCCTGACCCTGGAGAACGGCCAGTGCTGGAACGGCAGCGGCCTGACCCAACTGACCCGCGGTGAGGCTGGAGTCGATGGCAGCCAGTTGCTGGGCAGCGAGGCCCGGGTCAGCAGTGACGAGCGTCTGCTCTGGCCCAAGCGCAGCGCCGCCCTCTATCGCCGCTACGGTCGTCCGGTACTGGGCGCCACCCTCACCGAGGAACAGCGCAGCGCCCTGGGCGTCGCTCCTTTCACCCTGATCGAGCGCGACGGCGTGCGTATCGCCCTGGTCGGGGTGACCGATCCCTATGCCAGCGACCAGCAGGCGCCCCTGGCCGACTGGTATGCCCGGCTGCGCCCGGTGCTGGCCGAGGCACGCGGTCAGGCCGATCTGCTGGTGGTGCTGGCCGATGTCGGCACTGGCCCGGGGCTGTGGCTGGCCGAGCGCCTGGAGGAGGCCGACCTGCTGCTGTGCGCCCGCGGCCAGGATCTCTGGCCGGAGCTGATTCCGGTGATGCGTGGCAGTGGTCGTCCGCTGCCGGTTTGCCTGCCGGGCACCCGAGGCGTCGGTATCTTCGAGATCCGCTGCCGGGGCGGCCGCGATGGCTGGCGCCTGGACGCCGTCTTTCATCCGGTGCAGGCCGAGCGCGTGCTCGACCGCACCCTGCTGGAAAACTACCAACGGCAGCTGGCGGTGGCCCGGGCTCCCCACGCGGGCTGGCTCGACCAGCGCCTGGCGCGCGCGCCGGTGGATCTCTGGCGCCGTGATCTGCTCGGCGGCAGCTGGGACGCCCTGATCGCTGCGGCCCTGGGGGACAGCGAGGCTCAGCCGGTGCTGCTGCCTGGCCTGAGATACGACCTGCCGCTGCGGCGGGGCGACTGGATCACCCGTGAACACCTGATCGCCCTCTGTGGTGGCCATGACGCCACGGTGCTGGAGTTGCCTACCACGGCCGATGGCCTGCGCACGCTCCTGGAAGAGGCTGCCGACAACCGCTTCGGCGAGCCTCTGCTACTGGACAACAGCCAGGACCTGCCGCGGTTGGTAGGTGCTTCGTGGAGCTGTCGCTATGGCGCCCCCCGTGGCCAGCGTATCCCGCCCCTGCAGGTGCCCCTGGGCGCCGCCTTCACCTGTCGCACCTTTGCCCTGGGGCCTGACCTCGGCACTGGCGAGGCGCTCTGGCAACGCCTGGAAGCCTATCTGCGCGCCCGGCCCGCCGACTGGGGACTGGCGCCGTTGCCGGTGCCCCGACTGGAGTTCGTCGAAGGCCATCCGGGCTGGCATCCGCTGGCCGCCTTGCGCCGGCAGCTGGAGCGGCTGGCCTGATGGCGCGGCTGCTCATCCATCCCCTGGCATTGCGCCTGCTGACTCTGCTCTGGCTGGGCATCGCCGCCTGGCTGGCGGCGCGGGTGGTCTGCGATCTGCGCCTGTTGTGGCTGCCGACGCCCGCGCCCAGCGTCCAAAGCGAGCCGTCATCCGCCACGGATCTGCTGGCCAGCCACTGGCGCACCGCCAGCCAGGCGGCGCCCAGCACCCTGCCGATTCAGTGGGTCGGGGCGATCAAGGCGGTGCCCATCGACGGCTCCGTGGTGGTCCTGCGCCATGGCGATCGCCAGCGGTCCCTAGTCCTGGGCGACAGCCTGGCGCCCGGCCTGGTGCTGACCGCCATCGACGCCCAGGGCCTGGTCTTCAGCCGCGCCGGCCGCGAAGAGCGGTTGCCCTGGCCGGCGCCGCGTGAGCTGGTGGGCCTCGCGGCCAGCGGTACGGCCAAGCCGACAGCCGTCAAGGCGCCGCCCACGCCGGTGGCGGAGGAGGGCGATCTCGCCAGCCTGCTGCGCCGCATTCGCGCCACCCCGGTCCGCGAGCATGGCGAACTGACCGGCTACCGGCTGCAACCCGGGGCCGAGCCGGCCTTCTTCAGCGGCCTCGGACTTGAGCCCGGGGACGTGCTGCGCCGGGTGGATGCCGTCCCCGTGGCCGATACCCGGGCGCTGCTGCAACGCCTGCCGCACTGGCGCGCCACCGGCGCCCTGACCCTGGAACTGGAACGTCAGGGCCACGCCCTGGCCCTACCCGTGAGACTGTCCCTGTGAAGAAACGCAGCTATTGCGGCCTGCTCCTCGCCTTCTGGCTGCTCGGTGCCCAGGCCGAACAACGCTTCGAGGTCAATTTCGAGAACACCGAGATCGATCTGTTCATCGAGAGCGTGGGACGCATCACCGGCACCAACTTCGTCATCGACCCGCGAGTGCGCGGTACCCTGACGGTGCGCAGCGCCCAGCCCCTGGCCGCCGACGACGTCTATGCCCTGGCCCTGGCCCAGTTGCGCGCCAATGGCTATGCCGCGGTGGAGCTGGACGATGGCAGCGTGAAGATCCTGCCGGACCAAGCGGCCCGGACCGAACCCCTGCCGGTGGAGGTGGACGATGGCGCCCCGGCCAAGCCCGGTGCCGGGGATACCGTGGCGACCCGGGTGTTCGCCGTGCGCGGCGGCAATCTCGAACAGCTGCTGGGCATCGTCCGCCCACTGATGGACGCCCGGGTCGGGGTGGCCACGCCCTATCCCGCCAGCAACCTGCTGGTAGTGACCGACTGGCGCAGCAACCTCAGCCGCATCGGCCAGCTGCTGGCGCGGTTGGATCGTGGTCGCGACGAACCGGTGGAAATGATCACCCTGCGCCATGCCCAGGCGCGCGACACCGCGCCCCTGGTGGAGCGCCTGCTGGCCAGCCGCGGCCAGGCCGGCGGCGGGGTCCAGGTGCTGGCCGACGCCCGCAGCAATGCCCTCATGGTGCGCGGCGACGAAGCCGTGCGTCGCCAGGTGCGCCGACTGGTGGCCGAGCTGGACGTCTCCCGCGACGCGGCCAGCGACACCGAGGTGGTCTATCTGCACCACGCCAAGGCCGGCGAGGTGGTCAAGGTGCTGCGCGGGCTCAGCGGCGAGGTCACCCAGGACGCGCGGGTGGAGATTCCCGTGACGGCACCGCCCATGATTAATACCACCCCTGTAGAAGGTGGTGGGGAGGGGGAGGCTCCTCCTGCCAAGGGCGGTGGTGGGACGTTGGCGCCCGGCGCGCCTGGCATTCGCCTGGAAGCGGACATGGGTACCAACTCCATCGTGCTGATCGGCCCGCCGCGAGAGCTGGCCGCCTACAAGCGCATCATCAGCCAGTTGGACATCCGCCGTGCCCAGGTGGTGGTGGAGGCGATCATCGCCGAGATCACCGACACCAAGGCCAACCAGCTCGGCGTCCAGTGGCTGTTCCTCGATCGCAACGGCAACCTGCCGACGGGCAGCGTCAACTTCACCAACGGCACGCCCATCAACGGTATCGCCGCCGCCGCGGCCAACCAGGACACCAGTGCCCTGGGCAGTCTGCTCTCGGGCATGCAGGGCATCTCCGCCGGGGTCGGGCGCATCGGTGGCAGCGGGCTGAACTTCGTCACCCTGTTGCAGGCCATGCGCAGCGAGAGCGGCTTCAACCTGCTGTCGACACCGACCTTGCTGACCCTGGACAACGCCGAGGCCTCCATCATGGTCGGCCAGGAAGTGCCCTTCGTCACCGGCTCGGTCACCAGCAACAACGCCAATCCCTACCAGACCATCGAGCGCCGCGAAGTGGGGGTGAAGCTGCGGCTCAAGCCGCAGATCAACGAGGGCGACACGGTGCGCATGGAGATTGTCCAGGAGGTCTCGTCGCTGGCCGACAACGTGCGTGCCAGCGACGTGGTCACCAACAAGCGCGAGATCAAGACCACGGTGATGGTGGAGGACAATGGCCTCATCGTCCTCGGCGGCCTGATCAGCAACGAGGGCAACGACAGCGACCAGCGCGTACCGCTGCTGGGCGACGTGCCGGTGCTGGGCAATCTCTTCAAGTCGCGTACCCGCTCCAGCACCAAGCAGAATCTGGTGGTGTTCATCCGCCCGCGCATCCTCCGGGATCCGGCGCTGGTGCAGCAGATCAGCGAGGACAAGTACCGCGGCATGCGTGCCGCCGCCCCAGCCGCGGCCTTGCCGGCCACGCCGCCGGGTACGCGCGGCGCGCCCACCCTGCAGAGTCTCTATCCCTCGGCGCGGGCGCGCCTGGACGGCCTCTGATGACGCCGACGCTGCCCTATCGCCTGGCCCGCCAGGCCGGCATCGCCCTGGCCACCGTGCCCGACGGCTATCGGCTGCTGTGCCGCCTGGATGCGGACCTGGCGTTGCTGCAGGAGGTGCAGCGTCGCCACGGTCCCCCGCAAGGCTGCGAATGGCTCCCGCGCGAGGTCTTCGAGCAGCGTCTGGGGCCGCTCTATGAAGCCGGGCAGGCCAGCACCGAGGCGCTGGTGGAAGGCCTCGGCGAGACCGTCGACCTGGCTGGGCTGATGGAGGAATTGCCCCGGGTCGAGGACCTGCTCGACAGCGCTGGCGAGGCCCCGGTGATCCGGCTGATCAACGCCCTGTTCGCCGAGGCGCTGCGCCTGGACGCCTCCGACCTGCACGTGGAGACCTTCGAGCAGGCGCTGGTGGTGCGGGTAAGGGTGGATGGGGTGCTGCGTGAGCTGCTGCGCCCGCCGCGGGCGCTGTCGGCCATGCTGGTGTCGCGGATCAAGGTCATGGCGCGGCTGGACATCGCCGAGAAGCGCCAGCCCCAGGACGGCCGCATCACCCTGAGAGCCAGCGGGCGCGATGTCGACATCCGCGTCTCGACCCTGCCTGGCGTCCATGGCGAGCGGGTGGTCATGCGCATCCTCGACAAGCAGGCCAGCCTGCTGGAGCTCTCGCGCCTCGGCCTGCCACCGGCCATCGATGCCGGCTTGCGCGGTGCCCTGGCCCAGCCCAATGGCATCCTCCTAGTTACCGGCCCCACCGGGTCGGGCAAGACCACCACCCTCTATGCCAGCCTCGGGCTGCTCAACGAGGGCAGCCGCAGCATCCTCACCGTGGAAGATCCGGTGGAGTACGCCTTGCCCGGCATCGGCCAGACGCCGGTCAACCCGCGCGCCGGCCTGACCTTCGCCAGTGGCCTGAGGGCCATCCTGCGCCAGGATCCGGACGTCATCATGATCGGCGAGATCCGCGACGTGGAGACCGCCGGCATCGCCGTGCAGGCCAGTCTCACCGGCCACCTGGTGCTCTCCACCCTGCATACCAACAGCGCCCTGGGGGCCATCACCCGGCTGCGCGACATGGGCGTGGAGCCCTTCCTGCTGGCGTCGAGCCTCAAGGGCGTGCTGGCCCAACGGCTGGTACGACGGCTGTGCAGCTGCGCGGCCTGGCGTCCGGTGCGGGCGGCCGAACAGACGCTGCTGCCAGGGCTGGCCGGGCTCGAACGGCTGCGCGAGCCCCAGGGGTGCCCAAGCTGCAATGGCAGTGGCTATCGCGGTCGCCTGGGTCTCTACGAATTCGTCGCCCTGGACGCCGAACTGGCCGAGCTCATCTATCGCGGCGCCGGGGAGGGCGAGATGACGCGGTTGCTGGAGGGCCGCCGCGCCAGCCTGGCCGAGAGCGCCCTGGAGCGCCTGGCGGCGGGCGAGACCAGCCTCGCGGAGGTGCTGCGTGCGGTGCACCAGTAACGCCCTTGGCGGGGCGCTGCGCTGATGCCGGCCTACCGCTACCTGGCGCTGGACGGCGAGGGGCGTCGCCAGCGCGATGTCATCCAGGCCGAGAGCGAACGCCATGCCCGCCAGTTGCTGCGCGAGCGCGGCCTCTTTCCCCGCACCTTGCAGGCGGCGGGTCCGGCGCGGGGCGCGCGCAGCCGCGCCGGACGGCTGGATGCCAACAGCCGCACCGACTTCACCCGCCAGCTGGCGACCCTGGTGGGCGCCGCCATTCCCCTGGCCGACGCCCTGCAGATGCTGGAGCGCCAGAGTCGCCAGGCGGCGCTCAAGGCGCTGCTGCTGGATCTGCTGGGCCAGGTGCGCGAGGGCTATACCCTGGCCGACAGCCTGGGGCGCCATCCGGGCACCTTCGACCCGCTGTACCTGACCCTGGTGGCCGCTGGCGAACGGGCCGGACGCCTGGGTCCGGTGCTGGAACGCCTGGCCGACTATCTCGAACGGGTGCAGCGCCAGCGCCACAAGGCGCGCACCGCGCTCATCTATCCGCTGGCGTTGGCCCTGGTGTCGGTCGCCGTGGTGGCGGGGCTGATGACCTTCGTGGTGCCCAAGCTCACCGAGCAATTCATCCACAGCGGCCTGCAACTGCCCTGGATCACCCGCGCCCTGGTGGCCGTCAGTGACGGCCTGCTGGTCTTCGGGCCCTGGTTGCTGGGCCTGCTATTGCTGGCCGGCTTAGGTCTACAGCGCCTGTTGCGCCAACTCGAGTGGCGGCGACGCTGGCATCGCCAGCTGCTGCGCCTGCCGCGCCTGGGCGAGTTGCTGCGTACCCTCGACAGCGCCCGCCTGACCCGCAGCCTGGCGATCCTGGTCGGCAGCGGCATCCCGGTGCTCGAAGGTCTGCAGGTCAGCCGCGCCACCCTGGGCAATCAGGTCCTGCGCGATGCCCTGGAGGCGGCCATCGAACAGGTCACCTCCGGTACCGGCCTCGGCCGGGCCTTGGACCGTAGCGGCGTCTTTCCCCCCTTGCTGGTGAACATGGTTGCCAGCGGCGAGGCCAGCGGCACCCTCGACGCCATGCTCGAGCGGGTCGCCGAGGCCCAGGAGCGGGATTTCAACCAGCAGGTGGACCTGGCCCTGGCGCTGTTCGAGCCGGTGCTGATCCTCGTGCTCGGCGGGGTGGTACTGGCCATCGTGCTCGCCATCCTGCTGCCCATCATGCAGCTCAACCAGGCGCTCAACCTCTAATACGCCCCAAGGAGACTTTCGCGATGCGTTCCCATGCCGTAGCCGCCCGCCAGGCCGGTTTCACCCTCATCGAGATCATGGTGGTGATCTTCATCATCGGCCTGCTGGTGGCCATCGTCGCGCCCAATGTACTGGACAACCAGGACAAGGCCATGCAGCAGAAGGCCCGCGCCGATCTCGCCAGCCTGGAGCAGGCGCTGGACATGTACCGCCTGGATAACCTGCGCTATCCCACCGCCGAGCAGGGCCTCGCCGCCCTGGTGAGCAAGCCGACCCAGGCCCCCGAGCCGCGCAACTATCGCGCCGACGGCTATATCCGCCGCCTGCCGGAGGACCCTTGGGGCGCCGCCTACCGCTATCGCATTCCGGGCGAACACGGCCGGGTGGACCTCTATACCCTCGGCGCCGACGGCCGCGAAGGCGGCGAGGGCAGCGATGCCGACATCGGCAACTGGACGCTCTGAATTCCCATGCCGGGGCGCCAGGGCGGTTTCACCCTGCTGGAGCTGATGGTCGTGCTGCTGATCGTCGGCCTGCTGACCGCGGTGGGCGTGGCGCGCCTTGGCGGTGGCAGTCCGGCCGGACAGTGGCGGTTGGAAAGCCTGGCGAGCGACTTCCAACTGGCACGGGACACCGCCCGCCGCAGCGGACGCATCCTCGGCTGGCAGGCCGACGCCGCCGGCTTTCGCTATCTGCAGCTGGTGGGTGACGCCCGTGGCCCACGCTGGCAGCCCCTGGCCAGCGCCGATCTGCCTGACGGGCACTGGCCGGCGGGACTGCACCTGGCCGAACCGGCCAGCGCTCAGCCGCGCCTGATCTGGTGGCCGAACGGCGATACCCGTGCTCAGCGCCTCGCCTTCGCCGAAGAGGAACGGCAGTGGCTGCTGGTGGTGGACGCGCACGGCCGCGCCTCGGTGGAACGGCCATGAGGCAGACCGGATTCACCCTGCTGGAGGTGCTGGTGGCCCTGGCCATCGTCGCCTTCATGGCCGTGGGTGTCAGCCAGGTGATCGGTCAGCGGCTGGACATCGCCGGCGTCGCCCAATCCCGCGAACTGGCCCAGCTCTGCGCCCGCGAGCTCAATGCCCGCTGGCAGGTGGAAGGCCTGGCCGCGGGGCAGGGCGAATTGAGCCAGGGCGGCGACCGCTGCTACTGGCGTCTTGAAGCCGCCGGCGGAGCCCTGGGCGCGCAGCGGCTCTCGCTCTATGCCGATGCCGCCTTTAGTCGCGCGCTGGGCGACTGGCCGCTCTATGCCGGAGCCCGCCCATGAGCCGCCAGCAGGGCATGACCCTGATCGAGGTGCTCCTGGCCATGGCGCTCACGGCGCTGCTCGCCGTGCTGCTCGGTAGCCTGGTCAATCTCTGGCTCGATGCGCGTGGCCGGCTGGCCGCCCGGGAGTCGACCAATGCGCGGGTGCTGGACATCTGCGGCCTGCTGGATCGGCGCCTGGCCGGACTGGTCTGGCGACCGCTGCAGGAACAGCGCCGGCCGCTGCACAACGCCGTGCTGGACTGGCACCCCGCCGAGAACCGGCTGGACTGGGTCGCCTTGGATGCCTTGCCGGTGGGCGCGGACCAGGGGGGCGGGCGCTTGCGCCGCCAGCGTCTGGAGTGGAACGCCAGCACCGACCGCTTGCGGCTGAGCCGTAGCGCCGAGCTGGACGCGGTGGATGCTCCCGCCTGGCAGCAGGTCCTCGATCAGCCAGGCGTCGAGCGCCTGAATTTGGAATTCCATGGCGGCGGGCGCTGGCTCGCCTATCCGCCGCTGGCCGAACCCGCCAACGGGGTGCGGCTGACCTTTACCCTCCAGGGCGCCGGCTATGTCTGCACCTTCGCCCTGCCTCAGACCGGTTGACGCCATGCACGCCTCCTCGACGCTCGGACGCCTCCTGCCCCTGATCCGCCGCGACTTCAGCCCGGCTCGTACCGGCGACCGCCTGCTGCTGCGCACGCGCCATCCCGGCCCGCCCGGCCCGGATAATCCGGTAATGACCGCGCATCTGCAGGATGACCACCTCCAGGCCATGACCGTGCTACCCGCGGCGGCCCAGCCGGTCACCCTGCTGCTGCACGGCGAAGAGTGCAGCCTATTCGATGTGGCCGCGCCCAAGGGACTGCGCCCGCACGAGTGGGGGCTGCTGCTGGAAGATCAGTTGCTGGGGGATGCCAGCGGCCAGCACCTGGTCTGCCTGGGTCGCGCGCCCGGGCGGCTGCGCCTGCTGGCCCTGGACCAGGCGCTGCTGGACGCCTGGCGCGAACACTGCGCCGCCGTTGGCTGGTCAGTGGCCGCCTGCTGGGTCGACTTCCAGTTGCTGCCTGAGCCATCGGCCGGGGGTGGGATCGGCCTGCGTCTGGGCGACAGCCTGAGATTCAAGACCCGCACCGATGACCGCGAGGTCTGGCTGACCTGGCCAGCCGCGCTCGAAGGCAATCTGCCGCCGGCCCTGGCGGCCCTGATCGACGCGGGACCCGCGGCGTCCGCTGAGCGGCTCTGGCCCGATGCGGTCGCCGGCTCGGCGCCCCAGGACCTCTGGCCGCGACAGGGCCAGCACCGTCGCCGGCCGTCCCTGGGGCTGCCCCGACCCCTGCTGCTGGGCATGGCCGCGGCGGCCGGGCTGGCGCTGCTGCATCTGGGCGTGCAACAGGTCCAGCACGGGCGCCTGGCGCGGCTCGACCGGGACGTTGTCGCCCAGCGCCTGGGCCTGGCCAGTGACCGCCTCGATGCCGGTCGCGCCGAGCGCGAACTCCAGCTGGCCAGCCGGGCCCAGCGGCAGCTGGAAGGGCAGTGGCGCCTCTGGCAGCGCTTCAGCGGTCCGCTGGGCGCTGCGCTCGGCGCCCAGCCCGGCTGGCGGCTGGTGGAATGGGCGCTGGACGAGCAGGGCATCCGCGTGGTGCTGGACGGCCCCGCCAGCCTGGACAAGGCCCTGCGCACCCGACTCGGCCAGGAATTCGATACCCTGCAGTGGCAGCGTCAGGCCGGGCACCTGACCCTGCGCCTGGCTAGCCCCGTGGAGAAGCGACCATGAGCACCATCCTTCAGCACTGGCAGCGCCTGCCCGCCGAGCGCCAGCGGCTGGCCCTTGGCGGGCTGGTCATCCTGGTGCTGGCCGCCATCCTGCTGTTGCGCGCCACCCCGGGTAGCCGCCCAGCCACCACCGATTGGGTGCGCCTCGCCGAAGAGGCCCGGGCGCTGCCCGTCGCCCAGCCGCTGCAGGAGGCGGACTGGCGCGGGGCGGTCGACGGCGTGACCTTCAGCGTCCTGACCCTGGCCGAGCCGGTCTGGCAGGTGCGTGGCGAGGCGGTCGACGTGGGCGCCGTGGAACGGTTGCAGGCCTGGGCGCGGGCGCGGGGTTGGCTACCCCGGACCCTGAGAATTCGCAGCCAGCCGACGGGCGTGGCCTTCGAACTGGAAGTCCTGGCGGTACTGGTGGAGCGCGCGCCATGACTCGCTGGCTCGTGCGCCTGGCGTTCACCCTGTTCGCCTGCCTGATCTTCGCCCTGGGCTGCCTGCTCTACTGGCCGGCCGCGGACTGGCTGCCGCGCCTGCTGCCGACCCAGGTCACGTCGGTCGGCTTGCAGGGCTCCTTGCTCGGCGGCGGCATGCAGCGCCTCGCCTGGCCGGGTGGTGGTGCCGGGCCCTGGCAGTGGCACCTGCGCTGGCCAGGCAAGCTGCAGGTCACGGTAGGCGAGCCCGAGGGCGCGCCCTGGGGAATGAACCTGAGTGGCTGGCCCTGGCAGTGGCAGGCCGATCTCGCCGGCGGCGATCTGCGCTGGCTGCAGGCCCCGGGCAGCGCCCTGCTGGCCGGCCGGCTGACGGGCGAGGTACGGCTGGCAGGCAGCTGGCGCCGGTGCCAGGCCGCCAGTGGCAGCTGGCAAGGCGATGCCTTGCAGGTCCTGGTGCCCCGCCGCCTGGCCCTGGGTGAGGCCCGGTTACAGGTGGATTGCCAGACGGCGCCCTGGCTGCAGGGCGTCTTCGAACGCGGGGCCCAGCATCATCTGGAGATCCGCTTGAGCCTGGCCAACTGGCGGGGGCAGGTGCAGGGTACGGCGCAGCCCGGCAGCGAGATCGCCCCGGCGCTGCAGAGCATCGGCTGGCTCAAGGCCGGCCAGACCCAGGTCATGGGACGTTTCTGACCTCCGAGCGCCGCTCAGGCAACCCGGAGGCCCTGGGCGGCCCCCAACTTGGCCAGGTGCAGCAGACCTTCTTCCCACTGCCGATGCCCGGAGCGGGTATTGATATGGCCCGCGCCTGGCAGGATGTCCAGGTCGCTGCCCCAGTCGCGTGCCAGGGCTTCGGCCCGGGCGAGGCTGATGGCGTGGTCGTTGTCCGAGGTCACCATCCGTGTCGGGAAGGGCAGCGGTTGGCGCGGCAGCGGCGCGAACCCCACCAGTTCCACCGGGCAGCCGGGTCGCTCCACATCGGCCGGAGCGACCAGCAAGGCGGCGAGTACCCGCTGCCGTCGGGCCACCGGGGCGCTGGCGGCCCAACGCGCGACGGTCACGCAGCCCAGGCTATGGGCTATCACCACTACCGGGGTGCTGGCTTGCCCAATGGCCCGGTCGAGCGCCGCTACCCAGCGCTGTGGGTCGGGACGCTGCCAGTCGTCCTGCTCGACGCGGCGGGCGTCAGGCAGCAGTCGCTGCCAGTGGGTCTGCCAATGGTCGGGACCGGAGCCCTGCCAGCCGGGCAGGATGAGATAGCGGGTCATGGCGGATCTCCGCGGACAAAAGGGGAGAGCCGATAGTGACGGCGGATGATCTGGATGAGAAAGAATAAAAGGCGCTTTGGTTATGCCGATGGATTGGGGGTGATCGCGGCCATGGGCCGCTCCTACTGGTAGCACCGCGTAGGAGTGGCTGTATCGATGGACCGCCATGGCCGCGAAAAACCGTAGGTTGGGCTGAGACGGCTCTACCGTCGAAGCCCAACACTGCCGGTATCAAGGCCTCCGCTCCGTTGGGCTTCGCTGGCGCTCAACCCAACCTACCAAGGCCGTTGGGTGGACTACTCGTTCCGCCCCAGCCGTTCCACTTCCTGCAGCCAGCGCAGCCGCTGCTCCTCGTCGGCCGCCCGCACCGGCGAATACTCGTGCACCTGCAGCACCTGGATGCCGCAGGCTTCGAGGCCTTCCTGGATGACCTGGCGATGGGGCGCCTGGTTGCGCAGGCGCTGCCAGGGGGAGGGCGGGGTATCGGAGGTGACCAGCAGTTCGGCGCTGCGCCCGGTCAGCAGGGGTTCGCCGCCCCAGGTCTGGTCGCGCTGGGCGAAGGCGAAGCCCGGCTGCAGCACCCGTTCGAGAAAGCCCGCCAGTACCGCTGGCAGGCCGTTCCACCACACCGGGTAGATGAACACCAGGTGCTCGGCCCAATGGATCTGCCGCTGAGCCTCCAGCAGATCCGGCTCCAGGGTCTGGGAGAGGTCATAGCCCTCGCGCAGCACCGGGTCGAACTGGGCGTCGGCCAGCTTGAGCTGACGCACCACCTGGCCGCTGGCCTGGGCGCCCTGGACATAGGCGTCGGCCAGCGACTGGCAGAAGCTGGTGCTCTTGGGATTGCCCTGGATGACCAGCAGGCGCCGGCCATCCCCTTCCAGCGGCGTGGCGCCGCGAGCCTCAGCCACGGCCACCGGCTTCCAGCATGGTCTCCGGGCGTACCCACTGATCGAACTGCTCGTCGGTCAGGTAGCCAAGCTCCAGCGCGGCAGCGCGCAGGGTCTTGTTCTCGGCATAGGCCTTCTTGGCGATCTCGGCGGCCTTGTCGTAGCCAATGTGCGGATTGAGCGCCGTCACCAGCATCAACCCCTGCTCCAGGTGCTCGGCCATCTTGTGCTCATCCGGCTCCATGCCGGTGACGCAATGGGTGTTGAAATTGCGGCTGCCATCGGCCAGCAGGCGGATGGATTCCAGGACATTATGGGCGATCACCGGCTTGTAGACATTGAGCTGCAGATGACCCTGGCTGGCGGCGAAACCGACGGTGACGTCGTTGCCGATCACCTGGCAGGCCAGCATCGACAGCGCCTCGCACTGGGTCGGGTTGACCTTGCCCGGCATGATGGAACTGCCCGGTTCGTTGGCCGGCAACCTGACCTCGGCGAAGCCCGCGCGCGGACCGGAGCCCAGCAGGCGCAGGTCGTTGGCGATCTTCATCAGCGCCACGGCCAGGGTCTTGAGGCCGCCGTGCAGGGCTACCAGCGGTTCATGGCCGGCGAGGGCGGCGAACTTGTTCGGTGCGGTGACGAAGGGGAGGCCGGTGAGTTCGGCGATTTCCTTGGCGATGGCTTCGTCGAAGCCCTTGGGCGCATTCAGGCCGGTGCCGACCGCGGTACCCCCCTGGGCCAGTTCCATGACCGCCGGCAGGGCGTTGCGGATGGCGCGCTCGGCCAGGTCCAGCTGGGCGACGAAGGCCGACAGTTCCTGGCCGAAGGTCACCGGGGTGGCATCCATCATGTGGGTGCGACCGGTCTTGACCAGGTTCTGGTAGCGTGCCGACTGCAGCGCCAATCCGCCGGACAGCTCGGCGATGGCCGGCAGCAGGTCGTTCTGCACCGCCAGGGCAGTGGCGATGTGCATGGCGGTGGGGAAGCAGTCGTTGGAGCTCTGGCCGCGGTTGACGTGGTCGTTGGGATGGACCGGCTGCTTGCCGCCCATGCCATTGCCGGCCAGTTCGTTGCTGCGGCCGGCGATGACCTCGTTGACGTTCATGTTGCTCTGGGTGCCGCTGCCGGTCTGCCAGACCACCAGGGGAAACTGGTCGTCATGGAAGCCGTCGAGGATCTCGCTGCTGGCCTTTTCGATGAGGGTGGCGACATCTTCCGGCAATTCGCCGAGGCGCAGATTGACCCGGGCGGCGGCCTTCTTCACCGTCGCCAGGGCATGCACCACCGCCAGCGGCATCTGCTGGTTGCCGATGGCGAAGTTCTCCAGCGACCTTTGGGTCTGGGCGCCCCAGTAGACGTCGTCGGCCACTTCGATGGGGCCGATGCTATCGGTTTCGGTACGGCTCATGGCGGTCTCCGCTTAGGAATGGGTGGGTCCAGCTAAGTTGGGCAGCAGCTTAGCGCCAGGGTTCCCAAATGGGAAATATTCTCAATTGTGCGAGGTGTCGTGGGCAGTTCAGCTGGCATTCAGCCCATCTCTGCCAGACTTCCCGTCCATTTTTCGCATCCCCAAGGACGCCCATGAAAAAGACTCTCCGTACGCTCGGTGCCCTCGTCCTGCTGTCCAGCGCGAGTGGTCTGGCCCTGGCCGACGCCAAAAGCCACGCAGCCGACGCAGAGCGCTTTCTCAAGCTGGCCAACGCCGACAAGCTGACCACGCCGGTCTACGCCCAGGTACAGCAGCTCTTCGCCCAGCACTTCGAGCAGGCCAAGGCGCCGGCCAAGAAGGCCGTGCTGGAAAGCTATACCGCCCGCGCCAATCAGGCGCTGGACAGCACCATCGGCTGGGAAAAGATCAAGCCCGAGATGGTCAAGCTGTACACCGACAACTTCACCGAAGACGAGCTGGAAGGCCTGATCAAGTTCTACCAGTCGGATCTGGGCAAGAAGATGATCGCCACGCTGCCGCGCCTGTCGGCCCAGTCCGCGCAGATGACCCAGGCCAAGCTGGAGCAGGCGGTGCCCAAGGTCAATGGCATCCTCGCCGAGATGGACAAGGAGCTGGGCGTCAAGCCGCCGGCCGGGGCCGGCAACGCCACCCCGCCCGCCAAGCGCTGATTCAGCCATGCCGCAAAGCCCGGACCCGTTCCGGGCTTTGTCGTTTCCGGGCGGTGCCCAGGCTCGCTAGAATGACGGTTCTCACAGTCGAGGTATCCCCATGAGCATGCGCGAACGTATCCAGTCCAGCCTGGGCCTGTTGCAACCCGAGTACCTGGAGGTGCAGGACGAAAGCCACATGCACAGTCGCGGCCAGGAGACCCACTACAAGGCGGTGGTGGTCAGCGAACACTTCGCCGGCCTCAACTCGGTGAAGCGCCACCAGAAGGTCTACGGCACCCTGGGCGAGCTCATGGGCCAGTTCCATGCGCTGGCGCTGCACACCTATACCCCGGAGGAGTGGGCGGCCCGGGGTCAGGCGCCGGATTCGCCCACCTGCCGTGGCGGCAGTAAGCACGACCTGGCGGGTTGAGTTCAGGGCGCCATTGTTCGGTGCCCTGCTAATTGGTTAAAATTTGACCGGCGCCGGCATCCTTGCCGGCGTTTTCGTCTAACCGGTCCGCCCTTTGCGAGGGCGACCCCTGGGAACCCGAAGATGACCGACAAGATTGTCGTGGCGGCCTTGTACAAGTTCGTCACCCTGGACGACTACGTCCAATTGCGTGAACCCCTGCTGCAGACCCTGTTGGCCAATGACGTCAAGGGCACCCTGCTGCTGGCCGAGGAAGGTATCAATGGCACGGTTTCCGGCAGCCGCGAAGGCATCGATGCCGTGCTCGCCTGGCTGCGCGCCGATCCGCGTCTGGTCGACATCGACCACAAGGAATCCTACTGCGCCGAGCAGCCCTTCTATCGCACCAAGGTCAAGCTGAAAAAGGAGATCGTCACCCTGGGCGTGCCCGGCGTCGATCCCAACCAGCGCGTGGGCACCTATGTCGAACCCCAGGACTGGAACGCCCTGGTCGACGACCCCGAGGTGCTGGTGATCGACACCCGCAACGACTACGAGGTGGACATCGGCAGCTTCAGGGGCGCCATCGACCCCAAGACCAAGAGTTTCCGCGATTTCCCGGCCTATATCCGCGAGCATTTCGACCCGGCCCGGCACAAGAAGGTCGCCATGTTCTGCACCGGTGGCATCCGCTGCGAGAAGGCCTCCAGCTTCATGCTGCAGGAGGGCTTTCCCGAGGTCTTCCACCTCAAGGGTGGCATCCTCAAGTACCTCGAAGAAGTCCCGGCGGCCGAGTCGCGCTGGGAGGGCGAGTGCTTCGTCTTCGACAACCGCGTGACCGTGACCCACGAGCTGGCCGAAGGGGTCTACGACCAGTGCCACGCCTGTCGCCATCCGGTTTCGCCCGAGGACATGCAGTCGCCGCACTACAGCCCTGGCATCAGTTGCCCGCACTGCTGGGATTCGCTTTCGGAAAAGACCCGTGCCGGTGCCCGCGAGCGGCAGAAGCAGATCGAACTGGCCCGCCTGCGTAACGAACCCCATCCCATCGGCCGCGATCCGCGGTTGAACGCCACGCCCAGCTTAGAGGAGGTCTAGGATGCCCGGTCGCCTGCTCTATGTGATGGACCCCATGTGCTCCTGGTGCTGGGGCTTCGCCCCGGTGGTGGAGCGCCTGGCCGAGCGGGCGGCCGCCCAGGGCATCTCCCTGCGCCTGGTGGTCGGCGGTCTGCGTCGCGAGCGGGCGGCCCAGGACACCGCCAGCCGGGTGCGCACCCTGGCCTACTGGCAGGCGGTACAGGAGACCACCGGCCAGCCCTTCGCCCTGGACCAGGGCCCGCCGGAAGGCCTGGTGTACGACACCGAGCCGGCGTGCCGCGCTCTGGTCGCCGCCCGCCAGCTTGATGAAGACGCGGTCTGGCCGCTGGCCAAACGCATCCAGCAGGCCTTCTATGTCGAGGCTCGCGACGTCACCCAGCCGGCGCTGTTGGTGGAGCTGGCCGAGGCCTGTGGCCTGCCGCGCATCGAGTTCGCTCCGTTGTTCGATGGCGAACCCGCGCACCAGGCCACTCAGGCGGATTTCGACTGGGCCCTGAATCTGGGTATCGCCGGCTTCCCGACCCTGCTGGCCGAGCGTGCGGGCCAACTGGCTCTGATCACCAACGGCTACCAGCCGCTGGAAGAGCTGGAGCCGTTGCTGGACGCCTGGCTGATCCGCGGCGCGCACCCAGCGTGAGCCTGGTCATCGATGAGCGACTGACGCTGCCGGAGCAGGAAGTCCAGCTCGTGGCGGTACGTGCCCAGGGCGCGGGCGGCCAGAACGTCAACAAGGTCTCCAGCGCCGTTCACCTGAGATTCGACATCCAGGCCTCTTCGCTGCCGGAGTCGCTCAAGGAGCGCCTGCTGGGTCTGCGCGACCAGCGCATCAGTCGCGAGGGCGTGGTGGTGATCAAGGCACAGCAATATCGCACCCAGGAACAGAACCGGGCCGACGCCCTGGAACGCCTGGCTGCGCTGATCGCTGCGGCCAACGTTCCGGAAAAGCCACGTCGCCCGACGAAGCCCACCTATGGCTCCAAGCAGCGCCGCCTGGAGGGCAAGTCCCGCCGCAGCGGCGTCAAGGCCAATCGCGGGCGGGTGGATTTCTAGGGTGTGGTCGATCCGGCTTTAACGCACCACGATCAGCGCGCTGCCAGCGGTCTCCAGCATGTTGCGGGTGTTGCTGCCCATGAAGAAGTGGCGCAGGCGGGAGTGGCCGAAGGCGCCCATCACCACCAGCTCCAGGCCGTGCTGCTTGCGATAGCGCTCCAGGCCCAGTTCCACGTCGCCATCGGTGATGGCGGTGATGACCTGGCGGCCCTGGGCCTGGAGTTCGTCGGCGGCGCGGGTGAGGGCGGCACGGCGCTCTTCGCGGTCGCGGCCGACGGTTACCAGGTGGCAGACGAGGCCATCGAACAAGCGGCAGTGGGCCACCCAGGTCACTGCCTTGCGAGCGCTGCTGCTGTCGTCATAGGCCAGCAGTACGCCGCTGGGTTTGACGAACAGGTGGCCAGCCACCAGCAGGGGACGATGCAGGAGGCGGATGGCGCTTTCCAGATGGCGGCCGATCAGTCGCTTGGGTGGACTGTCCTCGCCCTGGCGACCCAGCACGATGAGGTCGAAGTCTTCCTGCAGGCTCTCCAGTGAAGTCATCAGATCGCCATGCTGCAATACGGCGCCAGCGCAACGCGCCCGCTGCTCTTCCACCCGCAACTGGGCGGCGTCGAGCAATAGACGACCTTGATCTTCCGCCAGATCGCCGCGCCGGACGTCGAGGGCCGCAAGGTCGGTGAGCAGTTGCTCGCGATTGCCCAGCAGGGGCGCCGGAACGCCGTTGCCGGGGCGGGGAAAGCGGCGCTGATCCAGGACGTGGAGCAGCGTGATCGGGACGTCCAGGGCGGTGCCGGCCCAGGCGGCGAAGTCGCAGACGGCGGCGCTCACGGCGGAGCCGTCGAGGCAGGCGAGGATCTTGGACATGGCCGCGGGTCTCCGAAAGCAGGACATTGCTGGGAGAGACCCGAAGGCGCCGTCAGGGGTTCAATCGCCGAGGGCGAGGTCGTCCGTCACGCCGCCACGACGCAGCAGTTGCTTGCAGCGGGCGGACAGGTGCAATACGCGCACCCGCTTGCCGGCCTTGGCATAGCGTTCGTGTAGGGTGCGCAGTGCCGCCACGGCGGAGTAGTCGACGAAGCTCAGGTGGCTGCAGTCCACCACCACCTTGGGCGGATCGCCGGCCGGATCGAACTGGTTGAGAAAGGTGGCGGTGGAGGCGAAGAACAAGGTCCCGTGCACCTGGTACCTCTTGCTGCCATCGGTTTCCAGGTGGCTGTCGGCATAGAGGCGCCGGGCGTGCTGCCAGGCGAAGTTGAGCGCAGCCAGGACGATGCCGCAGAGCACCGCGGTGGCGAGGTCGGCGAACACCGTGATCACGGTGACGGCGATGATCATCAGGGTGTCGCTGCGCGGCACCCGGTGCAGCACGCGCAGCGAGGCCCAGGCAAAGGTCTGCTGGGCGACCACGAACATGGTGCCGACCAGCGCCGCCAGCGGAATGCGCTCGATCAGCGGCGACAGGAACAACACGAAGAGCAGCATCAGGATCCCCGCGACCAGACCCGATAGCCTGCCGCGGCCGCCCGAACTCAGGTTGATCATGGTCTGGCCGATCATGGCGCAGCCGCCCATGCCGCCGAACAGGCCGGACGCCATATTGGCCGCGCCGAGGGCTACGCACTCACGATTGGGCAGGCCGCGGCTCTCGGTGATCTCGTCGGTGAGATTCAGCGTCAGCAGGGTTTCCAGGAGGCCGACCAGGGCCATCAGCACCGCATAGGGCAGGATGATCTGCAGCGTTTCGAGCGTCCAGGGGATGTCGGGCAGGGCCAGCTGCGGCAATCCGCCGGCGATGTGAGCCATGTCGCCCAGGGTGCGGGTCGGCAGGTCGAGGAAATACACCGCCAGCCCCACGCCAAGGATGGCCGCCAGCGCTGGCGGTACGGCACGGGTCAGGCGGGGCAGGAGCCAGATGATGGCCATGGTCGCCAGGGTCAGGCCGATCATCAGATACAGCGGGGCGCCGCTGAGCCAGGTGTCGCCCTGCTTGAAGTGTTCCAGCTGGGCCAGGGCGATGACGATGGCCAGGCCGTTGACGAAGCCCAGCATGACGGGGTGCGGCACCATGCGGATCAGCTTGCCCAGGCGCAGCAGGCCGAAGGCAATCATCAGCAGGCCGCCCAGCACCACTGTGGCCAGCAGGTACTGCACGCCGTGCTGGACCACCAGGGCGACGATCACCACCGCCATGGAGCCGGCCGCGCCGGAGATCATGCCGGGCCGTCCACCAAAGAGGGCCGTCAGGGTACAGATGAAGAAGGCGCCATAGAGCCCCATCAGCGGATTGAGATGGGCAACCAGGGCGAACGCGATGCACTCGGGCACCAGCGCGAAGGACGTGGTGAGACCGGCCAGGATGTCGGCGCGGGGAGAAACACTTTTCATGGCGTATCCAGAACAGGCGACGGCACGAGGGGTACGGTCGCGGAGAAACCATAGGGCGGTACGGAAAGGTCACGCGCCGCAGGCGCGGCTACCAGGAAGGATGGTAGCGCGCTCGACTATGGCGGCGTCGGCAGGCGATTGGACATGGCGGAGGGTCCGTAGGTATCGCGAGGAAAGTTAGCGAGCTTAGCATGACTTGCCGATACTGCCGAATCAGCGACATTGGTGACCGTTTCGTTGGCAGCAAATCGCCATCAGTCAGATCTTTCAAGCTATTGAATTATAAGTATATTGTTCCTGTAACCGCTGTTCGATCCAGGGCTTGAAGACGCGTTGTGCGACCGGATGCGCAGCCAACCTTGCAGCGGTGACCGTGCCGCCTGCTTGCCAGGGCTGTCTCGGCATTCCTGGCGCGCCCCGCTCATCCAGAGTGGCGCCACGCCAGTGATCTTGCCGGCATCCCCGAGATCGGCGCCGAACGCGACACCTGCCTGGTCAAGAACAGGCTGTTCCATACCGCCAACGACTGCTCCATCGAGCGGGAAGACGTGGTGCGGCGCCAGGGGCCTTTCCTCCTGATGCTCGACGACCTCAAGCAGCGCTATCCGTAACGGGTGACCCTGGATCCCGAGGCGATCACCTGCGATGCCCAGCGCCGCCATTCCGCGCTGGACGGAACGCCGCTGTATCAGGACGGCAACCACCTCAAGGTCAGCGGCTCGCGACTGGTTGGCGAACGGCTGCTGGAACGGGGCGACAATCCCCTGCAGGCAGACAGCGCGCCGGCTGAACGGGAGGCCAAGGCCATTCGTCAGGCAGCGTCGGGTTAGGGGACAAAAGGATGACTTCCATTGATCGGCGACAAGGGCGAAGCGCTCAATAAGCCAAACGATTGAGTTACTCTTGCCTCAGGGCCTGGCTATGCACCAGGCCTAGCCTGAACGAGGACAAGAAAACGTGGATATGAACCGTCGGCAATTCTTCAAGGTCGCTGGAGTCGGCCTTGCGGGATCCAGCCTGGCGGCGTTAGGCATGGCTCCCACAGCCGCCTTTGCCGACCAGGTGCGCCATTTCAAACTGGCGCACACCGTGGAAACCCGCAATACCTGTCCCTACTGCTCGGTCGGCTGCGGCCTGATCATGTACAGCATGGGTGACCGGGCCAAGAACGTGGCCCAGAACATCATTCACATCGAGGGCGACGCCGACCATCCGGTCAACCGTGGCACCCTCTGCCCGAAAGGCGCCGGCCTGCTGGATTTCATCCACAGCCCCAATCGCCTCAAGTATCCCGAGGTGCGCAAGCCTGGCAGCAATGAGTGGACCCGCATCAGCTGGGACGAGGCGCTTGACCGCATCGCTACCCTGATGAAGGAAGACCGCGATGCCAACTTCATCGCCACCAACGACAAGGGCCAGACGGTCAATCGCTGGCTGACCACGGGCTTCCTGGCCGCCTCGGCGTCCTCCAATGAAACCGGTTATTTGACGCACAAGATCGCGCGGAATCTGGGCCTGTTGGCCTTCGATAACCAAGCGCGCGTCTGACACGGCCCGACGGTGGCAGGTCTTGCCCCGACGTTTGGCCGTGGCGCCATGACAAATCACTGGAGCGACATCAAGAACGCTAACCTCGTCTTGATCATGGGCGGCAATGCCGCTGAAGCGCACCCGTGTGGTTTCAAGTGGGTCACCGAGGCCAAGGCGCACAACAACGCCCGGCTGATCGTGGTCGATCCGCGCTATACCCGTTCTGCCTCGGTTGCGGACTACTACGCCCCCATCCGGACCGGCAGCGACATTGCCTTCCTGGGCGGGTTGATCAATTACCTGATCACTCACGACAAGATCCAGCACGAATACGTCCGTAACTACACCGACGTAGGCTTTATCGTGAAGGAAGGCTTCTCCTTCGAAGACGGCCTGTATACCGGCTACGACGCTGAAAAACGTACCTATACCGACAAGACTCAATGGGGCTACGAGATCGGCGACGACGGCTTCGTCAAGATCGATGCAACGCTTGAGCACCCGCGTTGCGTCTTCCAGTTGATGAAGCAGCACTACAGCCGCTACACCCTGGAAGTGGCCAGTCAGGTATGTGGTACGCCCGTTGAGGCGATCCAGAAGGTCTGGGCCGAGATTGCTGAGACTTCGGCGCCCGGTCGCACGATGACCATCCTCTATGCCCTAGGTTGGACTCAGCACTCCATTGGCGCCCAGATCATTCGTGCCGGCGCCATGGTGCAGCTGCTGCTTGGCAACATCGGTATGCCCGGTGGCGGGATGAACGCCCTGCGCGGTCACTCCAACATCCAAGGCCTTACCGACCTGGGTCTCTTGTCGATCCAGCTGCCGGGCTACCTGACCATCGGCGCCGACGGCGAGCAGGACTACCACGCCTTCATCGACCGACGCGCCAGCAAGCCGCTGCGCCCGGGACAGATGAGCTACTGGCAGAACTACGGCAAGTTTCACGTCAGCCTGATGAAGGCCTGGTACGGCGACAATGCCACCAAGGATAACGACTGGTGCTACCACTGGTTGCCCAAGGTCGATGTCACGGGTGCCGGCTACGATGTGCTGCGCTACTTCGACATGATGGGCAAGGGTCAGGTCAACGGCTATTTCTGCCAGGGTTTCAACCCCATCGCCGCCTTCCCCAACAAGGCCAAGGTGATGCGCGGGCTGTCCAAGCTCAAGTGGCTGGTGATCATGGATCCGCTGGCCACCGAGACCTCCGAGTTCTGGCGCAACCACGGCGATCACAACGATGTGAATACCGCGGAAATCCAGACCGAGGTGTTCCGCCTGCCCACCACCTGCTTCGCCGAGGAAGACGGCTCCCTGGTGAACTCCAGCCGCTGGCTGCAGTGGCACTTCAAGGGTGCCGAAGCGCCTGCCGAGGGCCGAAGCGACATCGTCATCATGTCCGAACTGTTCCTCAGATTGCGCGAGGCCTATCGCCAGGACGGCGGTGCCTTTCCTGATCCAATCCTGGGCCTTTCCTGGCCCTATGCCAAACCAGGAGAGCCTTCGGCGGAGGAGTTGGCCAAGGAGTTCAACGGCTACGCTGTGACCGACGTGCTCGATGCCAAGGGCGCCGTTTCGGCCAAGGCTGGCCAGCAACTTGCCGGTTTCGGCCAGTTGATGGACGACGGCAGTACCGCCTCGGGCTGCTGGATCTATTGCGGCGCCTGGACCGAGCAGGGCAACCAGATGGCGCGGCGCGACAACAGCGATCCGTTCCATATGGGGCAGACCCTGGGCTGGGCCTGGTCGTGGCCGAACAACCGCCGCATCCTCTACAACCGTGCCTCCTCGGATCTTAGCGGCAAGCCGTGGGACCCGAGCAAAAAGCTGGTGTGGTGGAACGACAAGGCGCAGAAATGGGGCGGTACCGACGTGCCAGACTTCAAGATCGACGGCAAGCCTGGCGACGGGATGAGTCCGTTCATCATGAACCCGGAAGGGGTAGCGCGCTTCTTCTCGCTGGACAAGATGGCCGAGGGGCCCTTCCCGGAGCACTACGAGCCGTTCGAAACGCCCATCGGCGTCAACCCGCTGCACCCCAACAACCGCAAGGCGCTGAACAGCCCGGCGGCGCGGGTGTTCAAGGACGACTGGGCGGACTTCGGCGATCGCAAGGACTTCCCCTATGCGGCCACCACCTACCGCCTGACCGAGCACTTCCACTACTGGAGCAAGCACTGCCGCCTCAACGCCATCATCCAGCCCGAGCAGTTCGTCGAGATCGGCGAGGTGCTGGCCAAGCAGAAGGGCATCGCCGCGGGTGATCTCGTACGCGTCAGCTCCAAGCGCGGCCATATCGTCTGCAAGGCGGTGGTGACCAAGCGGATCCGTCCGCTGCAGGTCAATGGCGAAACGGTGCACCATATCGGCATCCCCATCCACTGGGGCTTCTCCGGCGTGGCGCGGATGGGTTACCTGGCCAACACCCTGACTCCCTTCGTGGGTGACGGGAACACCCAGACGCCCGAGTTCAAGTCGTTCCTGGTCAACGTGGAGAAAGCGTGATGGCAAGCCAAGATATCTACGCCCGCTCCGCGACGACTACGGCTTATCCGTCCGTGCGCAATCAGGCGGAAGTGGCCAAGCTGATCGATGTGTCCAAGTGCATCGGCTGCAAGGCCTGCCAGGTCGCCTGTTCGGAATGGAACGAGCTGCGCGACGAGGTGGGCCATACCCACGGCACCTATGACAACCCGGCGGACCTCACCGCGGACTCCTGGACGCTGATGCGTTTCACCGAGCACGAGGACGAGGCCGGCAAGCTGGAGTGGCTGATCCGCAAGGACGGCTGCATGCACTGCGCCGAGCCGGGCTGCCTGAAGGCCTGTCCGAGTCCGGGGGCCATCGTGAAGTACGCCAACGGCATCGTCGACTTCAACCAGGACCACTGCATCGGGTGCGGCTACTGCATCGCCGGTTGCCCCTTCGACATCCCGCGGATCTCGAAGAAGGACAACAAGGCCTACAAGTGTTCCCTCTGCTCGGACCGGGTCGGGGTCGGCCTGGAGCCCGCCTGCGTCAAGACCTGCCCGACCGGCGCCATCGTGTTCGGCACCAAGGACGAGATGAAGGAGCATGCCGCCGAGCGCATCGTCGATCTCAAGAGCCGCGGCTACGAGAACGCCGGTCTGTACGACCCGGTTGGGGTAGGGGGCACCCACGTCATGTACGTGCTGCACCATGCCGACCAGCCGCAGCTGTACAACCACCTGCCCAAGGATCCGACCATCAGCCCCACCGTGGGGCTGTGGAAGGGCTTCACCAAACCCCTGGCGCTGTTCGCCATGGGCGCGGCGGTGCTGGCCGGTTTCTTCCACTACGTGCGCGTCGGTCCCAACCGGACCGATGACGACGACGAAGTGGTCGAGGCGCCGCCCCGTCACGAGGGCGATGCGCCCAAGGGCGAGGTCAAGCAGCTGAGTCCGTCCGTGCAGATCTTCGATCCGCACGACAAGCAGCCCTAGCAGGTGTACGCCCCCGGTTAGCCGGGGGCGTCCTGGGAGATCGAGATGAAACCTGAAATCCAGCGTTACAACGCCAACGAGCGGACCAACCACTGGATCGTGGCGATCCTGTTCTTCATGGCCGGGCTGTCGGGACTGGCGCTGTTCCACCCCGCGCTGTTTCCGTTGTCGAGCCTGTTCGGCGGCGGCACCTGGACGCGCATCCTGCATCCCTTCATGGGTGTGGCGATGTTCCTGTTCTTCGCCTTTCTGGTGATCCGCTTCTGGCGGCACAACAAGATCGGCCGCGAAGACGCCCAGTGGCTCAAGCAGATCAACGACGTGCTGAACAACCGCGAGGAGAAGCTGCCGCCGATCGACAAGTACAACCCCGGGCAGAAGATCCTGTTCTGGGTGCTACTGGCCTGCATGCTGATCCTGCTGGTCAGCGGCGTGGTCATCTGGCGGCAGTACTTCGCCCACCTGTTCCCCATCCCGGTGATCCGCCTGGGCGCCCTGGCCCACGCCGTCGCCGCCTTCGTGCTGGTGCTGTCGATCATCGTGCACATCTATGCGGGGATATGGATCAAGGGCTCGGTGACCGCGATGATGACCGGTTGGGTCAGTCGCGCCTGGGCCAAGAAGCACCATTCGCTGTGGTACGAGAAGGTCACCCGCGAGAAGAAATGAGCCTGTTGTTGGGCTTCGCTGCGCTCAACCCAACCTACGGATTAGGAGCGCGGGATTTCTCCTGCGCACCGATCTGACCCCCTCTCCCTCCGGGAGAGGGTTGGGGTGAGGGCAGCAGAGCCCAACATCCCGACCCGCCCGCTATCCTGAATCCTCTATCTTCCACCGTTTTGCTAAGGAGCCCTGCCATGGCGGGCCAGATCCTCGAGCCCGGCGAAATCGAAGCCGCGGCCGTCAACCCCGATTTCATCCTCCTGCCTGGTGGCGAGCTGTTCGGCTATCGCGCCGACCGCCTGCGACTGCTGGCCACCGGCAATGCGCTAAGTGACTACCTGCTGCTGATGGCCGACCTGTGCGAGGCCCAGCAAGGGGTCTTCGACCAGCTCGCGCCCCTGCCATTGGACGAGGCCCGCAGCGCCCAGAGCCTGGCGCACGGTCTGCCACCCCTGGGTTACGACACCCTGGTCCGCGAAGGTGACTGGTTGCCCGCGCTGGATGCGCTACTGGAGGCCTGCACGGTCGAGCAGGCGCCGGTACGGGCCGCCCTCGACGCCTTGCGCCAGGCCGATGCCGGCCAGCGCAAGGCCTGGGCCATCGCCCTGCTGGCCGGCAGCTATGAGCTGGTGCCCGCCGGCGTGGTGCCCTTCCTCGGCGCCGCCCTGCAGGTAGCCTGGACCCACTGGCTGCAGCGCAGTGACTTCAGTGCCCTGCGCGAACAGGGCAGCCAGACCCTCTGCCCCTGCTGCGGCGCGCCGCCCATGGCCGGCATCATCCATCACCTGGGCAAGGCCAATGGCCTGAGGTATCTCACCTGCTCGCTGTGCGCCTGCGAGTGGCACTTCGTACGGGTCAAGTGCAGCCACTGCGAGACTGGCAAGGGCCTGGGCTACTACTCCCTGAGCACCGACGACGCCAACGCCCAGAAGGCGCCGCTACGCGCCGAGACCTGCGCCCACTGCAAGACCTACCTCAAGCACCTCTACCGCGACTACGACGCTCGCAGCGAACCCCTGTCCGCCGACCTTGCCAGCCTGGCGCTGGACGTACGCCTGGCGGAAGAGGGCTACGAACGCCACGCGCCCAACCTGCTGTTCGCCCCCGGCTAGGCCGAGCGCCACGACCGCCCGGGGCAGGGCGGTCGTCCTGGCGAACCTTCTTCTACCGGTAGCGGCGGCTACCAGGCACGCTCCTCCGGCAACCGCGGCGGCCCGGCGCTTTTGATGCCAGGCCGCGAGTCTTTGCAGGGCCATTGCACGCCGCTCCCATCGCTGGGAACGGGCTATCACGCCGCTGTCACCCGCAGGTCATCTTGCAGAGCCAGTCTATCGACGAGCACAAAACCTTCTATCACGCGGCGCAGGGAAGGCGTCTAGTATGGAGATTGCGCCGCTTCGTCGGCGTGCCCATCTGATGAGGGGATAACAATGACCGCAACGTCCGTTTTGCCCGTGGTAGGGCTCCTGCCACAGCCGACGCCAGCCTGGCCGTCGGGCCGCTAGGCCACTCTGGCCGGAACTACCACTGTGACAGGCCGCGATCTCGTCGCGGCTGACAACCGGATGAACAAGACCCTGAGGTGCCAAGAAGATGTCGACCGAATCCAAGTGCCCGTTCAATCATGCCGCCGGCGGTGGTACCACCAACAAGGATTGGTGGCCGAATCAGCTCAATCTCAACTTCCTGCACCAGCACTCGTCCCTGTCCGATCCCATGGGAGAGGACTTCGACTACGCCACCGAATTCAAGAGCCTCGATCTGGAAGCGGTGAAGGCTGACCTGCGCGCCGTGATGACCGATTCCCAGGACTGGTGGCCGGCCGACTTCGGTCACTATGGTCCGCTGTTCGTGCGCATGGCCTGGCACAGCGCCGGTACCTATCGGGTCGGTGACGGCCGCGGCGGCGCCGGTCAGGGCCAGCAGCGCTTCGCGCCCCTGAACAGCTGGCCGGACAACGTCAGCCTGGACAAGGCACGCCGGCTGATCTGGCCGGTCAAGCAGAAGTACGGGCGCAAGATCTCCTGGGCCGACCTCATCGTCCTCACCGGCAACGTCGCCCTGGAATCCATGGGCTTCAAGACCTTCGGCTTCTCCGGCGGTCGCCAGGACGTCTGGGAACCGGACGATGCGGTGTTCTGGGGTTCGGAAACCGTCTGGCTGGGTGGTGACGTGCGCTATGGCGCCCACAAGAAGATGGAGCAGCCCGGCGACGGTGTGCTGACCGCACAGCCCGAGCAGCATCCGATGGAGCACAGTCGCAACGATAACCCACAGCGCACCCTGGAAAATCCCCTGGGCGCGGTGCAGATGGGCCTGATCTACGTGAACCCGGAAGGCCCGGAGGGCAACCCCGACCCGGTGGCTTCGGCCCATGACATCCGCGAGACCTTTGGCCGCATGGCCATGAACGACGAGGAAACCGTCGCCCTCATCGCTGGCGGTCACGCCTTCGGCAAGACTCACGGCGCAGGTCCCGCCACCAGCGTCGGTGCCGAGCCGGAAGCGGCTGATCTGGAGCAGCAGGGCCTTGGCTGGAAGAACAGCTATGGCACCGGCAAGGGCGCCGATACCATCACCAGCGGCCTCGAAGTGACCTGGACCTCCACGCCCACCCGCTGGAGCAACGAGTACTTCGAGAACATGTTCAAGTTCGAGTGGGAGCTGTTCAAGAGTCCCGCCGGTGCCCACCAGTGGCGACCGAAGGACGGCGCTGGTGCCAATGCCGTGCCCGATGCCCATGATCCCAACAAGCGTCACCAGCCGACCATGCTCACTTCGGACCTGGCGCTGCGCTTCGATCCGGCCTACGAAAAGATCTCCCGCCGCTTCCTGGAAAACCCGGACCAACTGGCCGACGCCTTCGCCCGTGCCTGGTTCAAGCTGACCCACAGGGACATGGGGCCCCTGGCCCGCTACCTGGGCCCGGAAACCCCGAGCGAAGAATTGCTCTGGCAAGACCCGCTGCCCAAGGCCGAAGGCGCGCCCCTGGGCGAGGCCGAGGTCAAGGCGCTCAAGGATAAGCTGGCCGCGTCCGGCCTGAGCGTGTCCGAACTGGTCGGCACCGCCTGGGCGGCTGCCTCCACCTTCCGCGGTTCCGACAAGCGCGGTGGGGCCAACGGTGGCCGTCTGCGCCTGGCGCCGCAAAAGGACTGGGAGGTCAACCAGCCGGCGCAACTGGCCAAGGTGCTGGGAGTGCTGGAAGGCATCCAGCGTGATTTCCACGGGGAGGGCAAGCAGGTCTCCATCGCCGACCTGATCGTGCTGGCCGGTAGCGTCGGGGTGGAAAAGGCCGCCCAGGCGGCGGGTCATTCGATCAGCGTGCCCTTCACCCCGGGTCGCGTGGATGCCTCCCAGGAGCAGACCGACGTCCATTCCTTCGGGCACCTGGAGCCCTGGGCCGATGGCTTCCGCAACTATGTGGGTGGGGAGTTCAAGGTCAAGCCGGAATTCCTGCTGGTGGACAAGGCGCACCTGCTGAACCTGACCGCGCCCGAACTGACGGTACTGCTGGGCGGCCTGCGCGTGCTGGACATCAACGTGAACGGTGCCAAGCATGGCGTCTTCACCCAGCGGCCGCAGACCCTGACCAACGACTTCTTCGTCAACCTGCTGGACATGGCCACCGAATGGAAGGCCACCGGTCCGGACAAGGCCACCTTCGAAGGTCGTGATCGCCAGAGCGGCGAGCTGAAGTGGACCGGTACCCGGGTCGACCTGGTGTTCGGTTCCCATGCCCAGTTGCGTGCCCTGAGCGAGGTCTATGGCAGTGCCGACGCCCAGGAGAAGTTCGTCAAGGACTTCGTCAAGGTATGGACCAAGGTGATGGAGCTGGACCGTTTCGATCTGCGTTGATCGCCACGTGGTAACCAGAAACGCCTCCTCCGGGAGGCGTTTTTTTGTCCGCGCAACCGACCCGCCACTCATCGCCGATCAATGGAAAGTCGCCTTGAAGGCGCATTACAGAGCCTTCCTTGCGTGTGATACGCCACGTCCGACCCGCCTTAAGCAAACCCTAAGCGCCCCTTAAGGAGCGCATAACCGAGGGAATACAGACTGCGCTAAACACCCAGAGGCTGTCCCCATGGAAGCGCTTGCCGAACTCTCCCTCAGTCTGGTCGAAGGCCCCATCCGCCCCGACCTGTGCCGCGATGAAGTCCTCGCCGATCTGTTCGAGGCCACCGCGACGCGGGCGCCGGAGCGGCCCGCCCTGCTCGAAGGCGAGCGCAGCCTGAGCTACGGCGAGCTGGACGCCTGGGCCGATCGCGCCGCCTCGCGGCTGCTGGCGGCTGGCGCCGGGCCTGGCCGCGTGGTCGGCCTCTGGCTGCCGCGCGGCATCGAGTTGCTGGTGATGCAACTGGCCATCGCCAAGACCGGCGCCGCCTGGCTGCCCTGCGATGCCGATACCCCGGCCGACCGCGTGGCCCTCTGCCTGGAGGACGCCCAGGCGGTCGGTGTCATCACTGGAGCGCCCTTTGCCGATCTGCTGGCGCGTCCCGGGCTTGGCTGCTGGACCCCCGACGAGCTGAGCGTCGCCCTGGCCCAGGGCGAGACCCTGCGCCGGCGTGGCCAGGTCTCCCCGGACAACCTGGCCTACCTGATCTATACCTCCGGCTCCACTGGCAAACCCAAGGGCATCGGCATCCGCCAGGACAGCATCTGCCACTTCTTGCGCAGTGAGAATTCGCTGCTCGGCATCGAGGCCGGCGACCGGGTCTACCAGGGCTTCTCGGTAGCCTTCGACATGTCCTTCGAGGAGATCTGGATCAGCTACCTGGTGGGCGCCACCCTCTGGCTGGCGCCGCGGGAGATCACCGCCGACCCCGAGGCCCTGGCCCGCGCCCTGACCGCCAATCGCATCAGCGTGTTGCACGTGGTGCCGACCCTGCTGGCGCTGTTGCCGGAAGACGTCCCTAGCCTGCGGCTGATCAACCTCGGCGGCGAGATGTGCCCCGAGCCCCTGGTGGCGCGCTGGAGTCGGCCGCAGCGGCAACTATTCAATACCTATGGTCCGAGTGAGGGCACCGTCTCGGCCAGTCTGGCGCAGCTGCACGCGGGCGAACCCGTGACCATCGGCCGCCCGCTGCCCAACTACAGCCTGCTGGTGGTGCCGGCCGATGCCAGCCAGCCGCTGGCCTTGCTGCCGCGCGACCAGGTGGGCGAACTCTGCATCACCGGTCCGGGTGTCGCCGATGGCTATCTGGGGCGTCCCGAACTGACCGCCGAGAAATTCCTGCCCAATCCCTGGAGCACCGGCAGCCACGACCTCAAGCTCTATCGCACCGGCGACCTGGCGCGGGTCGACGAACACGGCCAGGTGCATTGCCTGGGGCGGGTCGACGACCAGGTGAAGATCCGCGGCTATCGGGTCGAGCTGGGCGAGATCGAAGCCACCCTGGCGAGGCAGCCCGGCGTCGGGACCGTGGCAGTGGTGCTGCGCGAAGAGGCCGGCGTCGAGCAACTGGTGGCCTTCCTGGTCGGTGATGGCGGCCCGGTGCCGCGCAGCGACCTGTTGCGGACCGAGCTGGCCGGCTGCCTGCCGCTGTACATGGTGCCCAGCCGTTTCGAGTGGCTCGGCGAGATGCCGCGACTGAATTCCGGCAAGATCGACCGCAAGCAGTTGCGCACCCGGCCGCTGGCCATTGCCGTGGTGGCGCCGGTCGCTCCGGCCAGCGGCGCCCTGGGCGCCGTTCTCGCGGCCACCGCCGAACTGTTTCCCGGCCAGGCGCTGCACGCCGAGATGGATTTCTTCGATGACTTGGGCGGTCACTCGCTGTTTGCCGCCCGCCTGGTTTCGCGCCTGCGTCAGGACTCGCGCTATGCCAGCGCCACGGTCAAGGCGGTCTATTCCGGTCGCACCCTGGGCGCCATTGCCGACGCCCTGGAGGCGGATGCCGCCGAGGCTGGCCAGGCCACGGCCACCGAGGCCTGGGCCCCACCCAGCCGCTGGCGCCGCTGGCGTTGCGGCCTGGCCCAGGCGGCGGCTCTGCCGCCACTCCTGACCCTGCGCCTGGGACGCTGGTTGGCACCTTTCCTGGCCTTCCCGCTGCTGATCCATTCCGGCACCACGCTGCCCCTGGCCATGCTGACCGCCCTGAGTCTGTTCGTCCTGGCCATCGGCCTGGAGTTCGCCGTGGCCCTGGTAGGCAAGCGCCTGACCGGGCGCCTGCAGCCCGGTCGTTATCCGCTGTGGGGCCTGACCTACTACCGCTGGTGGCTGGGCGAACGCTTTCTCGCCCTGGCGCCGGCCTACCTGCTCAGCGGCTCGCCATTGGCCCGTGGCTGGCTCCGGCTGCTGGGCGCCCAGGTCGGCGCCGAGGCCTTCGTCGGCACCCTGACCTTGCGCGTCCCCGAGCTGCTGACCCTGGGGCAGGGCGCCAGCCTGGGCAACGGCGTCAACTTCGAGAACGCCCGGGTGCTGCGCGGCGAGTTGCTGCTTGGCCCCGTGACCCTCGGCCAGGAGGCCCAGGTCGGCTCCTATGCCATCCTCGAAGGTGATACCGCCCTTGGTGACGGCGCTCGCCTGCAGGCCCAGTCCGCCCTGCGCAGCGGTCAGCGCGTCCCGGCCGGACGCAACTGGGGCGGCGCGCCGGCCCACGACCAGGGTGCCGCCGGTGCCCGCGTCCTGCCGCCGACCCCGGTGTCCCGCATTCAACGTACCTTGCTCAAAGGGCTCTATGCCCTCAGCGGCCTGGTGGTCTCGGTGCTGTTCTTCATGCCGCTGTTCCCTCTGGCGCTGCTGATCGACGAACTGGAAAGTTTCGGTGGACTGCCCTGGTGGCACACCTCTTCGCTGCTGCTCGACGCCCTGCAGTATGGGGTGCTGGCGCTGCCACTGGGCGTGGTCAGCGTCGCCCTGACCCTGCTCGGCTGCGCCCTGGCGCGCCGGTTGATCCTGCCGCGCCTGGACGAAGGCCAGTGGTCGGTCGACAGCCTCTTCTACTGGCGCAAGTGGCTGGTCAACCTGATCCAGGAGTCGGCGCTGCAAAGCCTGCAGGGCCTCTATGCCACGGTGTACTCGGCCCTCTGGTATCGCCTGCTGGGTGCCCGGGTCGGCCGTGATGCGGAGATATCCACCGCCCAGGGCCCGGTCTCCTCGTTGCTGGAACTGGGCGCCGAGACCTTTATCGCCGATGCCGTGATGCTCGGCGACGAACAGGTGGCCCAAGGCTGGATGACCCTCAGGCGCACCTCCATCGCCCGCCGCAGTTTCGTCGGCAACGGCGCCTATGTCGCCGACGGCTGCCATATCCCCGAGGACGTCCTGATCGGTGTCCTCGGTCGGCTCGACGAAGGCGTGCCCCTGCGCCAGGGCGAAACCTGGCTAGGCTCGCCGGCGGTGCGGTTGCCGGCGCGGGAAACCCTCACCGGCTACCCGGAAAGCCTGACGTTCCGCCCGGCACCCTGGCGCCGGGTGGCGCGTGGTCTGATCGAGGCCCTCCGCATCGTGCTGCCTACCGGCTTCACCGTCGCCGCCGGCTGCGCCATCGCCGAAGCCCTGGTACCGCTGTGGCAGGCCGGAGCCTGGCTGCAACTGCTTGGCGAGACCCTGCTGGCCGGCAGCGCTTTCGCCCTGGCCAGTTTCCTGGTGGTGCTGGGCCTCAAGTGGCTGGTGATCGGTCGTTATCGCCCGCGCTCGGCGCCCATGTGGACCTTTTTCGTCTGGCGCAGCGAAGCCATCACCAGCCTCTACGAGACCCTGGCCGTGCCCAATCTGCTCGGCACCCTGCGCGGTACGCCCTGGCTGCCCCTGGCACTGCGCCTGCTCGGCGCCCGACTGGGCCGGGGCACCTACCTGGATACCACCGACCTCACCGAGTTCGACTGCGTGCGACTGGGCGATCACGGCGAACTCAACGCCCTGGCCGGTCCCCAGACCCACCTGTTCGAAGACCGGGTGATGAAGGTCGGCGAGGTGGAGCTGGGTGCCGGCATCAACCTGGGGCCGCGCAGCGTTGTGCTCTATGGCGCCCGGGTCGGCGACAACGTGGAACTGGGGCCCCTGTCGCTGGTGATGAAGGGCGAAACCCTGCCAAATCACTCGCGTTGGGAAGGTAACCCCGTTCAGCCCCGTCGTTAGGACTGTCATACAACCATAAAGACAGCCCTGGATACTCCGCCCCGTACAACGATGACGGGGCAAGGCGATGACGGCGTGGGTACGACGGATCAGGGTGGGGCGGAACGGTTGGCGGCTGGGCCTGGCCCTGCTGCTGGCGCTGGGGCTCACCCAGGGCCTGCGCAGCAGCCACCTGGATAGCCAGCTGCTGTTCTGGCTCGGCCAACAGTGGCAGAGCGAACCCCGGACTTCCCTGGAGCTAGGGCGTTATCGCGTCGCGGTGGAAGCCAAGCCGGTGGCCGGCGTCACCGAGAATCTCTCCGATCTCAGCTACGACCCGGTGCGCGATCGACTCTGGGCAGTGGTCAACAATCCGCCGGAGCTCCTGGCCCTGAGTCGCGACGGCGACCTGCTGCAGCGGCATCGCCTGGAAGGCTTCGACGATGTAGAGGGCGTAACCTATCTGGGCAACGATCGCCTGCTGCTGGCGGAAGAGGGCGCCAATGCCCTGACCCTGGTAGATATTCCCGAGGGAGATGACGTCCTGCGCCGTAGCGACTACCGCAGTCTGACCCTGGATCTCTTCCCCCGCGCCAACCAGGGTTTCGAAGGCCTGGACTACGACGCCGTCCGCGATCGGTTGTTCGTGGTCAAGGAGCACTCACCGCGCAGGCTCTATGAAATCCGCGGCCTGCTCAAGAGCTTCGACGGCGAGTTCGCCCTGCGCATCATCGACCGCCAGGCCTGGCTGGACCAGGCGCCGAGCACCGGCGATCTGTCCGCGGTCCATGTCGATCGCCGTACCGGTCACCTGCTGTTGCTCAGCGACGAATCGCGGATGCTGATCGAACTCGACGACCAGGGGCGAACCCTGGACACCCGCTCCCTGGTGGCACCCTTCGGCGGCCTGTCACGGCGCATCCGCCAGCCGGAAGGGGTCACCCTGGATGGGGCCGGCAACCTCTATGTGGTCAGCGAGCCTAACCTGTTCTATCGCTACCAGAAGCGCTGATCAGACGCCGCCAAGGCGCTCCAGCACGGCGGGGGTATCCTGGGCGCCCATGGCGCGGGCCACGCTCAGCGCTGTGTTGCCGGCGGCGTCGCGCGCCTTGGGATCGGCGCCGCGGGCGATGAGCAGCTCCACCATCTGCACGTGATTGAACATCGCCGCCATCATTAGCGCGGTCTTGCCATCGGGCATGGCGCCTTCCACGGCGGCGCCCTGGTCCAGCAGCAGTTCGGCCATGGGCAGGTTGTTCTTGAAGGCGGCGCCGGCCAGTGGTGACTGGCCCATGTCGTTGGCCAGATTCGGGTCGGCCTGGTGTTCCAGCAGCACGCGACTGGCCTCCAGGTGGCCGTGGTAGCTGGCCAGCATCAGCAGGCTGTCGCCCTTGTGGTTGCGCAGGTTGGGCGTCAGCCCCTTTTCCAGCACCAGAGCCAGCACCTCGGCATTGCCGGTGCGGGCGAGGTTGAACACCTCGGTGGCGAATTCCTGGGCTTCTTCATCGGTCATGCGCTGGGGACCGTCTTCGGTCATGGTTCTCTCCTGGGCTACGGCGGGCGGGACCCCGAGGGTCCCGGGCGATAGGAGGGCAGACCCGAACGGTAAGGGGGAGTTCTCTCGCGGCGGCGAAAGAAGCCACCGCGAGGGCTCTCAGCCGAAGGTCGCGTGGGTCTCGGCAAAGGCCTGCAGCTCCGCCACGCTGTAGTTGCCGACCATCAGCACCGGGCCGTGGGCGGTGCCTATATGGGCCGGCAGGGTATCGAGAAAGCCGCCGGTAGGTGTCACGCCCAGGTTGGTGTACTCGGCGGCCGGCAGGTGGAATTCGGCGATCAGCCGTACTGCCTCGGCCAGTCCGGCAGTGACGCTGACCGGATGCAGGGCGGCATCCACCGGCGTGACCTGGCCGCCGTTGTCGCCGCTGAACAGGTGGCCCACCTTGGCCGCCGCCTCGGCCAGGTCCTGCTGATCCGCCTGAGCGCCGATCAGGAACAGCGAGCCATAGTGCGGCAGGCTGCCACCGCCCTCGGCCTGGCTGACGAAGCTGGGTGCGAAGGGTTGCTCGCCACGGATGTCGGAACTGTAGTTGGCCACTGGATCACCGAGGGTGACCACGTTGACGAAGTTGCCTCCCTGGCCCACCGCGTGCAGGTCACGCGGAATCCCCGAGGCCTCGAAGCTGATGCCGCCCAGACCGGTCTGCTGGGCAACGTATTCCGCCGAGATGCCACCCAGGGAGTGACCGGTGACGAAGATGTCCTGGGTGCCATAGCCCTGTTTGGCCGCCGCCTCGATCACCTGGTGGGCGAAGTCCAGCGACTGGTGCTGGGCGCTGGACACCTGCTGGCCGAGGATCTGCAGATCGCTCAGAAGGCCACCGGCGGTGGAGAGGGGATCGATCAGCAGGTTCTCGCCGCGGGTGGTGCCGGCATAGGTGATGAGTACCTGGTTCTCGGCGGTGATCCAGGTGTGGGCCGTCGCGCCGTTGAGCGAGTTGTGCAGCGTCAGCTGATGGCCATCGACCAGGAAGGGCCGCATGCCGTCGGGCGTGCCACCCAGCACGTACTCGCTGATGGCGCCGTTGAGAAATTCGCTGACGGTGGGGGTGCTGGACGAGGCGGTCTGCTGCGGCGGCGCGACCTCGGCACTCTTCAGCGTGTGCACATAGGTGAAGTTGCCGAGGCTGACGATGTCGCTGTGGTCGAACAGGCCATCGCTGGCCCAGAGGGAGGTTTTCTTGGACATGACGGCACCTTTGTTGTTGTCGAAGGCGGTGGACGTGGTGGCCAGGGCGCTGCCGTCGGCGTCGTGGGCGGACGGTCGGGCAAGCACTCGATTTCCATCCTAGGACGGGCTCTGGCACGCGGCAAACCGGGAACCCGGGGGTCATTTCCAGACGGCCGAGGTCTGGGCCCAGCCGCCTGCGGTCATGGCTGGCGGCGCCTGCGGCAGCTCCTTGGGTCTGCCAGTACCCTGGTCGACCCGTCGTGGGTTCGGGCTACACTGGGGGTCGACTCGACCCAAGAGGCTTTCATGACCGCCATCCGCCTGCCATCCATCGACCGCCTGCTGCGCCATCCTGCTTCGCGTCCGCTGGAGGAGCGGCACGGTCGCGAGCAGGTGCTTGGCGGCTACCGGTCCCTGCTGGACGATCTGCGCGAGGCCTTGAGAGCGGGCACCCTGGCCGCCGTGGAGGTGGAGGAGGGCGTCCTGGCCGGACGCCTGGGCGAGCGCCTGGCGCTGAGCAGTCAGCCGCGGGTGCGGCGGGTGTTCAACCTCACCGGCACGGTGTTGCACACCAACCTGGGGCGGGCCCTGCTGGCGGAAGAGGCCATCGCCGCGGTGACCGAGGCCGCGCGTCAGCCGATGAATCTGGAATTCGACCTGGCCACCGGCAAGCGCGGCGATCGCGACGACCTGGTGGCCGACCTGGTACGCGAACTGACCGGCGCCGAGGCGGTGACCGTGGTCAACAATAACGCCGCGGCGGTCCTGCTGGCCCTGCATGCCATAGGCGCACGCAAGGAAGGGGTGCTGTCCCGTGGCGAGCTGATCGAGATCGGTGGCGCCTTCCGCATTCCCGACATCATGGCCCGCGCCGGGGTCAAGCTGGTGGAAGTGGGCACCACCAATCGCACCCATGCGCGCGACTACGAGGCGGCCATCGGGCCGCGTACCGCACTGCTGATGCGCGTGCACACCAGCAACTACAGCGTCCAGGGGTTCACCGCCAGCGTCGCCACCCCCGAGCTGGCCGCCATCGCCCGCGCCCATGAGGTTCCGCTGCTGGAAGACCTGGGTAGCGGCACCCTGGTGGACCTGACCCGCTGGGGCCTGCCCGCCGAACCCACGGTGCAGCAGGCCCTGCGCGATGGCGCGGACCTGGTGACCTTCAGTGGCGACAAGCTGCTTGGCGGACCCCAGTGCGGCCTCATCGTCGGCCGGCGCGACCTCATCGAACGCATCAAGAAGAATCCGCTCAAGCGCGCCCTGCGGGTAGACAAGCTGACCCTGGCCGCCCTGGAAGCGACCCTGGCGCTCTATCGCGATCCGGATCGCTTGGCCGAGCGGCTGCCCAGCCTGCGTCTGCTATCTCGCCCGGCGGCTGACATCACCGCCCAGGCCGAGCGCCTGCTGCCAGCCTTCGCCGCCGTCCTGGGCGCGACCTATGCGGTAAGCGTGGAACCGGCATTGGGCATGATCGGCAGCGGCGCCCAGCCAGTGGCACGGCTACCCGGCGCGGCGCTGTGCTGCCGCCCTCAGGTCAGCAAGCGCTTGCGCGGCCGCGCCCTGCGGCAGCTGGAAGAAGCCTTGCGTCAACTGTCCATCCCGGTGGTGGGACGCATCGACGCCGATGCCCTCTGGCTGGACCTGCGCCAGCTCGACGACGAGGCCGCCTTCCTGGCCCAGTTGCCAGCGTTGCTGCTACCGGAAATCCGCTAGGGCTTGGCTCAGCGCACCACCCAGCGCTGCCTTGCCCAGTTGCTCAGCAGATCCACGCCCAGCACCAGCACCAGCATGCCGAGGATCACGGTGGCGGCCTGGGCCTGCTGGAACAGGCTCAGGCTGAAGTACAGCTGCTGCCCCAGGCCGCCAGCGCCGACGAAGCCAAGGATGCTGGCCATGCGGATGTTGTTTTCCCAGCGATAGAGCAGATAGGCCAGCAACTGCGGCCAGACCGCCGGCAGGGTGCCGTAGAGAAAGGCCGTCAGCGCGCCGCCGCCGGCCAGGCGGATGGCCTCGGCCGGTGCCTTGGGGGTGTTTTCCAGGGCTTCGGCGAACAATCGGCCAAGTACCCCGGCGGTGTGCAGGGCCAGAGCCAGGGTGCCGGCGTTGGGGCCGAGTCCGGCGGCCAGCACCATCAGTGCCGCCCAGACCAGTTCAGGAACGGCACGCAGAGCGTTGAGCAGCAGTCGCGCCAGCGCCAGGGCGGCCAAGCCGAAGCGGCCGGCCGCCGGCAAGGCCAGCAGCAGCCCCAGCAGTCCGGCGAGCAGGGTACCCAGGGCCGACATCGCGAGGGTTTCCACAGCGCCCCGGACCACGGCCGACAGCTGGACGACGGAGAAATCCGGCTTGAGGAAATCGGCCAGGAAGCTACCCATCTGACCCAGGGCGCGGGCGCTCAGCAATTCGCCGAAGGCCGTGCCCAGGTAGCTGATGGAAGCCAGCAGGGCGGTGCCCATCGCCACCACCGTCAACAGCCCGCGGCCGCCGGCCCGGCCGCGTTCCACCTGGCGCAGCAGCCGGCTCAGCACATCGGCCAGCAGCACCAGTACCAGGAAGGTCAGCAGCAGGCTGGCCACCTCGCCACCGGCAAACATGCGCAGCGACAGGTCCACCTGCTGGCCGAGGCCGCCAGCGCCGACGAAGCCCATCACCACCGAGGCGCGGATGGCGCACTCCCAGCGGTAGACACTGTAGGAAATCATCTCGCCGGCAGCATTGGGCAGCACGCCATAGACAAAGGCCTGCAGGCGACCGGCGCCCTGCAGCAGCAGGGCCCGCGCCGGGCGTGGATCGACCGATTCGAAGATCTCCGCATAGACCTTGCCCAGCATGCCGCCGTAGGTGATGGCGATGGCCAGCACCCCCGCCGTGGGGCCTAGGCCAACGGCGCGGACGAATAGCAGCGCCCAGACGATCTCCGGCACGCTGCGCAGGACGATCAGTACCCCGCGGACCAGCCCGCGGAGCAGGCGCGGCAACCGACCGGGGCGACCGGCGCGGGGCAAGGCGGAGATCGACAGCGCGCGGGTGGCCAGCAGGGCGGCGGGCAGGGCGATCAGTGCCGCCAGGGCCATGCCCAGGGTGGCGATGGCCAGGGTTTCCAGGGTGGCGCGCCCCAGCACGGCGAGAAAGTCGGCGTCATGGGCCGGTGGCCAGAAGCCGGCGAGAAAGTTGCCCATGGTGCGGGCGTTGTCGCCGGTGAAGAGTCCGAAGAGATCGAATTCCGCCAGGCGCAGCGTCGGCCAGGCCAGCACCAGGGCCAGCAGGGTAAGCAACAGGCGGGGCCGGGCAGCGGGGTCCCGACGAGGCGGATTCAGCATCGTGGCAGATCGAGCGGCGTCTCGGCCGGAGTCGGCGCGGCGGGCGATAGGGTGGTGCTCAGGCCGTCATTGGCATAGAGCGCCGCGAGATCGGCCTCGCTCACCGCGCTGGCGGGCTTGTCCCACAGCAGCCTGCCGGCGCGCAGGCCGAGGATGCGCGGAAAGCGCTGCAGCGCCAGCTCCACATTGTGCAGGCTGGTGACCAGGGTGGTGCCCTGGCGCCCGGCGGTGTCGCGCAGTACCTCCAGGGTGTGACCGGCCAACACCGGGTCCATGGCCGACACGGGTTCGTCGGCAAGCAGCAGCTGCGGCCGCTGGTAGAGCGCCCGGGCGATACCGATGCGCTGCAACTGGCCACCGGACAGCTGATCGCAGGAGGCGTAGAGACGGTCGGCCAGGTCCAGCGGCGCCAGGGCGGCGGCGGCGCCGTCGCGATCCAGGGGATGCACCAGGCTGATCAGGCTGCGCGCCAGCGACCACTGGCCGAGACGTCCGGCCAGCACCGCGGTGATGACTCTCTGGCGTGCGGGCAGCGGCGGGGCCTGGTGAATGAGGCCGATGCGGGCGCGCAGCTGGCGCCGTGCGCGGTTGCCCAGCGTCCAGGGATCTTCCCCGAGTAGCTCCAGCTGACCCGCCACCGGCCGCAGACCGGTGGCCAGCAGCCGCAGCAGGCTGGTCTTGCCGGCACCGGACGGGCCGATCAGGGCGACCTGTTCACCCTGTTCCAGGTGCAGGTCGAGATCGGCCAGGGCAGGCGAGCCGTCGGCGTGTACCAGCGTCACGCCCCTGAGGGCGAGACTCACTTGAGCAGGCCGGCTGCCAGGGCGGAAGCCTCGATGCTCTTGTAGTTGTCCGGCGAAGTCGGCACGAAGCGGCTGGCCGCCTGCAGGTCGAGGATTGCCTTGTCCGCCGGCTTGGCCGGGTCCAGGTCGAGGAAGGCCTGCTTGATCTTCGCCGCCAGTTGCGGATCCAGATTGCCCCGCACCGTCCAGTTGTAGTCGTAGTAGGTCGGGGTGGTGGCGATCACCCGCACCTTGCTGGTGTCGACCTTGCCGGCGTCGACCAGCTTCTTCCACACCGAGGCGTTGAGCACCCCGGCATCGGCCTTGCCCGCGGCAACCCAGGCAACGGTGGCATCATGGGCGCCGGAATAGGCTACCCGCGAGAAGAACTGCTCAGGGACGATGCCGTCCTTTTGCATGAAGTAGCGTGGCATCAGGCTGCCCGAGGTGGAGGAGACCGAACCAAAGGCGAAGGTCTTGCCCTTGAGGTCCTGCAGGCTCTTCACGGCCGGGTCGGCGGTGATGAATTTGCTGGTGAACTGCTGATCTTCTTCGCGTTGCACCAGGGGATTCATCGGCGCCTTGCGCTGCGCCTGGACGAAGGTGAAGCCACCGAACCAAGCCATGTCCAGCCGATCCGACGCCATGGCTTCCACCACGCCGGCATAGTCGGATACCGGCACGAACTTGACCGGCATGCCCAGACGCTGCTGCAGGTATTCACCCAGCGGCTTGAACTTGCGGATCAGCTCGGTGGGTGCCTCGTCGGGAATGGCCGAGACGCGCAATTCGTCGGCGGCGTGGGAGAGCAGGGACGTCAGGGACAGGGCCAGGCCTGCTGCCAGGGCCAGCGAACGCTTGAGCATGGGTTTCTCCGGTTCAATAGCGGAAAAAAAGGGGCTGCAGTATAGGGGGTGGCGCTCGTTTGCGCAGCCGTCGCCTACCCCTGAACGGTGCCGGAAGCCATGGCGGGACGGCAGAAGCGCTCTGGAGAGCGGTTGTGCAGCGGACTCGCCAGGCGTTCGAGTCCGCTATGTTGATGGCCGGACTAGCCGGCGGGCGCTCAGGTCTCGTCGAAGAAGCGCTCGTTCCAGTCCACCAGGGGTTGCGGCGAATTGAGCTTCTGCCCGTAGATCACCGCATAGGCCAGCACGTTCTGCACATATTGCCGCGTCTCGTCGAAGGGAATGGTCTCCACCCAGACATCGAAGGCCAGGTGGCGGGCGCCGCTCAGCCAGCGCTTCACCCGGCCCGGCCCGGCGTTGTAGGCGGCCGAGGCCAGCACGCGGTTGCCGTTGAACTGGGCATGGACCATGGACAGATAGGCGGTGCCCAGCTGGATGTTCTTTTCCGGGGTCAGCGCCTGCTGCGGCGAGGCCAGGGGAATGGCGAACTTGCTGGCGGTATGGCTGGCGGTGGCCGGCATCAACTGCATCAATCCTATGGCGCCCACGCCGGAGCGCGCATCGGCCATGAAGCCGCTCTCCTGGCGGGTGATGGCGAACACCCAGCTGCTGTGCAGGCCGCGGGTCTGGGCCTCGCGCACGAAGCTTTCCCGATAGGCGATGGGGAAGCGGATGTCCAGGTCGTCCCAGTACTTGGCGAGGCTGATGGTGCGGATTGCCGGGAAGTACCACTGCATGTCGTAGGCCATGCGGGCCTGGGCGACCAGTTCGTCACGGTTGAAGTGCCGGCTGACATAGAACCACTCGCGGCGGGCATTGATCGGCTCGCCGCGGGCGATGAACTCAAGGGCACGCTGCACGCCAGGCGTGTTGCGCACCTTGCGCTTGAGCGCGTCGCTGAGCATCAGTGGCTTGTTGTTAAGCTGATAGGGCGCCTTGCTGCGGTCGGCGGCGAGGAAGCCGTAGTAGTCACGCTCACGGCTGACCTCGGCGTATTCGCGCAGCACCTGCGGACTCTGCGGCTGCATCAGCTCCAGGGTGCGGGCGCGCCAGTATTCCCAGCGATTGGCCTTGGCCAGGCTCGGTGGGAAGCGCTCGATCAGGGCATGGGCATCGCTCCAGCGGCCCAGGCGCAGGAGCAGTCGGGCGCGCCATTCGCTGACGTCGTCGTCACGCAGCTCGGGATCGTAGCGCTCCATCAGCGGCAGGGCGCGCGGATCGAAGTTCTTGGCCAGGGTCAGGCCGATCTGGCGGGCGATGGCCACCTTCTCGTCGCGGGTGAAGGGCATGCGCTGGCTGTAGACCTCGAGCAGGCCCATGGCCTGTTCCGGGTCCTGGCGGGCCAGTTTGCGCAGTCCCAGGCCGACCACGTCGGCGAGGCTTTCGCTGGCCGGGGCGAAGGCCTGGACATTGGCGATCTGCTGGGGCTTCTGGGCCACGTCGATCAGCCGCTGGGCCTGGCCGGACAGGGTCGGCAACTGGGCGGAGAGGGTGCGCACCAGGCCGTACTCGCCTTTGTCGGCGGCCAGTTTGGCGCGTTCCCAGACCCGCTCCTCGGTGAGCTGGCCGCGCGCCGCCCAGGCCTGGAACAGGCCATCGCAGCTGGTCGGTTGAGCCTTGCCCACCAGCCAGTACTTTTCCGCCAGCTTGAAGCCCTCGCTGGCATTGCCCTGGGCGATCAGGTACTGGCCGTGCAGGCAGTCCAGCTCGGTGAAGTTGTAGTCGGGCGAATAGTATTTCTCGAAGCGATTCCAGTCGCCGCGATCGGCCAGGCTGCGCAGCCAGCGCAGCCGCAGCCAGTTGGATTGCGGCAGATCGCCGTGCTCGGCGAGAAAGGTCTCGATCTCGGCGTCGCTGGCGCCAGGAACGCGCTTGATCAGCTCGTCGTAAGCCAGGTAAGGCTCCAGCGGATAGGTGCGCAATTCGCCGCGATTGGCCAGGTAGACACTGGCGTCGCCCCGGTCCAGCGCCGCCTTGGCCTGGTCGTAGAGTTGCCGCTGCTGCTCCAGGGGAGCGGCTTGCGAGGTGGTGGAGCCGATCAGGGGAGCGAGGAGCAGGGGCAGGATGACGAACAGGCGACCGCGCATGGGAATTCCGTAAAAGCTGGATGCGGAGGGGGTGGCGCGCGCTACGCAGGGCAGGCGGCCGACCGTCACGGGGCAGTCTAGCTTACGTGCCGGCGCCAGGCGGCGAAAGCGTTGGCCATGGCCTGCCGTCGGGCGGTCCGGACGTTTCGCCGGCTCGCGTCGACCGGCGCCGGGGTAGGCGTCTCTGCTAGACTGGTTGGCCTTTTTCGCGGAGAAACCCATGGCGCTGCTCAAGTTCACCAACGTATCCCTGGCCTTTGGCGTCACCCCCTTGCTGGACGGGGTGTCCTGGCAGATCGAACGGGGCGAGCGGGTATGCATCATCGGCCGCAACGGCACCGGCAAATCCAGCCTGCTGCGCATCGTCAAGGGTGAGCAGCAGGCCGACGATGGCGAGGTCTGGCGCGCCCCGGCGCTGAAGATCGGCGAACTGCCGCAGGAATTGCCACGCGCCGACGACCGCTCGGTGTTCGACGTGGTGGCCGCTGGCCTCGCGGGCGTCGGCGAGTTGCTCGCCGAGTATCACCACCTCACCCAGGACACCAGCGGTGAACTGGACATGGAGCGCCTCATGCACGTCCAGCAGGAGCTGGAGGCCCGTGATGGCTGGCGCCTGCAGCAACTGGTGGAAAGCACCCTGAGCCGGCTGCAGCTGCCGGCGGAAAAGACCCTCGCCGAACTCTCCGGTGGCTGGCGGCGGCGCGTGCTGCTGGCCCAGGCCCTGGTGGCCGAGCCCGATCTGCTGCTGCTCGACGAACCCACCAACCACCTGGACATCGGCGCTATCGCCTGGCTGGAAGACGCCCTGCGCGGCTATCCCGGCGCCGTGCTGTTCATCACCCACGACCGTGCCTTCCTCCAGGCCCTGGCCACCCGCATCCTCGAACTGGATCGTGGCAACCTGATCGACTGGCAGGGCGACTACGCCAGCTTCCTGGTGCACAAGGAGCAGCAGCTGGCTGCGGAAGAGACCGCCAATGCCCTGTTCGACAAGCGCCTGGCCCAGGAAGAGGTCTGGATCCGCCAGGGCATCAAGGCCCGACGTACCCGCAACGAAGGCCGCGTCCGAGCCCTCAAGGCCATGCGCAACGAGCGTAGCGAGAGACGCGAACGCCAGGGCAAGGCCAATCTCCTGCTGGAAACGGCCGACAAGTCAGGCAAGCAGGTCATCCTCGCCGAGCATATGAGCTATGCCCATCCTGGCGGCGAGCCATTGATCCGCGACCTGACCCTGATGATCCAGCGTGGCGATCGTATCGGTCTGCTCGGCCCCAACGGCTCGGGCAAGACCACCCTGCTCAAGCTGCTGCTGGGTGACCTGCAGCCCACCGCCGGCAAGATCCAGTACGGCACCAAGCTGGAGATCGCCTACTTCGACCAGCTGCGCCTGCAACTGGAGCCGGAAAAGACGGTGATCGACAACCTCGCCGAGGGTCGCGAGTTCATCACCATCAATGGCCAGGATCGCCACGTACTGAGCTACCTGGGGGACTTCCTGTTCAGTCCGCAGCGTGCCCGTACGCCGGTCAAGGCGCTGTCCGGTGGTGAGCGGGCTCGGCTGTTGCTGGCCAAGCTGTTCAGCAAGCCCGCCAACCTGCTGGTGCTGGACGAACCGACCAATGATCTCGACGTCGAGACCCTGGAGCTGCTCGAAGAGGTGTTGCTGAGTTTCGAGGGCACCGTGCTGATGGTCAGCCACGACCGGGCCTTCCTCGATAACGTGGTGACCAGCACCCTGGTGTTCGAAGGGGCAGGGCGGGTACAGGAATACGTCGGCGGCTATCACGACTGGCTGCGCCAGGGCGGCTCGCCACGTCTGCTGGGTGTGCAGACCCGTGAAGACGGCAAGTCGGCACAACCGGCTAGCAAGAGTGAACCTGCGCCGGTCGCCACTCCCGTGGCTGCTACAGCCGCGCCAGCCAAGCGCAAGCTCAGTTACAAGGAGCAGCGCGAGCTGGACGCTCTGCCAGGTGCCATCGAGACCGCGGAGATCGAGCTGGAGGCCTTGCAGACGGCCATCGCCGATCCGGGTTTCTATCAGCTACCTGCCGAGGTCAGCCGCGGCAAGCTTGCCCGCATGGAGGCGTTGCAAGCGGAACTGGATCGCCTCATCGAGCGCTGGGCCGAGTTGGAGTGATCCAACCCGGCCACGGGCTTGGAGTCCGTTCAAAGTCTCGCGAGCTAGAGACAAACAAGGCCTAGGCGGCCCCACGAAAATGGCTGAAGAAGCGGACCGGGCTCGCGCTCGAGTTTACGAGTGGTAAATGAGCATTCCGACCGGGCTGGCGACCCAGGCCATTTTCAACGCAGTTTGGCCGACGCGCAGCAGACTTTGAGCAGGCTTTTAGGCCTTGTCTTTGTTCAGGGCCACCGCGAGGGTATCGCAGGGCGCGCCGTGCAGCAGGTCGTTGGACGTTGAGCCCAGCAGCAGGGCCAGACCATGACGACCATGGCTGCCGACCACGATCAGGTCGCAGCCCTGCTCCTTGGCCATGCGGTGAATCTCCTGACGCGGTTGCCCGTAGGCCAGCACACAGTTGCCCGCCAGCTCGGCATACTGGGTAGTGAAACCATCCAGCCGCTCGCGGGCTTGCTCGATCTGCTGCTGCTGCAGCGACGACAGATCCATGGGCACATCACCGCCAAAGGCCATGGCCATGGGCTCGACCACGTGCACCAGGGACACCTTGCTGCCACAGCACTGACCCAGGGCCACGGCGCGACGGATTACCGGCTGGCAATCATCGGTCAGGTCGACAGCAACCAATATGTGTTGGTAGGCCATACACATCTCTCCTTCATGATGGGGCGCCAGGCCATACCATGGCTGGCGCTCGATTCGCGGGCTTCAGGTTCTGGCTGAACAGAATCGGCTTCCGCTCGACAACTGCTCAGGCAGACGCTCGCCCACTTGTAGTTTCGACTCCAGGAGTCGGGGATAGCTCCACGGCTATCTTGCACAGAAGCGCGGCAAGCTCAAGCACCCGTCGTTCGAATACCCGCCGCTTTCCCTTGTGTCCCAATTGACAAGAGCGCGCTTTTGCCAGAAGGTTGTGCGAGCCGTTCAAACGGTTGTATGAATTTTCGCCCCGGCCCGGCCGGTGCCCTCCACAGAACAATATCGGGGCTGGCGACTTTCGGCTTCCATCCGAAGCTGTCGCCCGCCTTGCGACCAGGACTCAAGGGAGACCCGCTGATGATTTTCGAAGGCAAAGCCCTTTCGGTGCGCGACGTGGAGGACGGCATCGCCGAACTTCGCTTCGACCTCCAAGGCGAATCGGTCAACAAGTTCAGCGCCATCACCCTGCGTGAATTCCGCCAGGCCGTGGACGCCCTGAAAGCCCATGCCGGACTGCGCGGCGTCATCGTCACCAGCGGCAAGGACGTCTTCATCGTCGGCGCCGACATCACCGAATTCGTCGAGATGTTCGGCCGGCCGACCGAAGAGCTGCAGGCCGGCATCGCCGAGATCAATCGCATCTTCAACGACTTCGAGGACCTGCCGGTACCTACCGTGGCCGCCGTGGGCGGTATCGCCCTGGGTGGCGGCTGCGAGATGACCCTGGCCGCCGACTACCGGGTGCTGAGCACCGCCGCGCGCATCGGCCTGCCCGAAGTCAAGCTGGGCATCTATCCGGGCTGGGGCGGCACCGTCCGCCTGCCGCGCCTGATCGGCAGCGACAACGCCATCGAGTGGATCGCCTCCGGCAAGGAAAACGACGCCGCCACCGCGCTCAAGGTCGGTGTGGCCGATGCCGTGGTCGCGCCCGAGCACCTGTTCGACGCGGCGCTGGACCTGGTCCGCCGCGCCGCCGCCGGTGAGCTGGACTACCGCGCCAAGCGCAAGCCGAAGCTGGAGAAGCTGCAGCTCAATGCCATCGAAGCCATGATGGCCTTCGAGTCGGCCAAGGGTTTCGTCGCCAGCCAGGCCGGGCCGCACTATCCGGCGCCGCTGGAAGCCATCAAGGCGATCCAGAAGTCCGCCAACTACGGTCGCGACAAGGCCCTGGAGGTCGAAGGCGCCGGCTTCGCCAAGATGGCCCAGACTTCGGTCTCCGCCAGCCTGGTCGGGCTGTTCCTCAATGACCAGGCGCTCAAGCGCAAGGCCAAGGTGCTGGAAAAGCAGGCCGCTCCGGTCAAGCTGACCAGCGTCCTGGGCGCCGGCATCATGGGCGGTGGCATCGCCTACCAGTCCGCGCTCAAGGGCACGCCGATCCTGATGAAGGACATTCGCGATGAGGCCCTGGAGCTGGGCCTGAGCGAAGCCAGCAAGCTGCTCAACAAGCGTGTCGAGAAGGGCCGCCTGGAGCCGGTGAAGATGGCCGAGGCGCTCAATCGCATCCGGCCGACCCTGTCCTATGGCGACTTCAAGAGCGTCGACCTGGTGGTCGAGGCGGTGGTCGAGAATCCCAAGGTCAAGCAGGCCGTGCTGGCCGAAGTGGAAGGCCAGGTACGCGAGGACGCCATCCTCACCTCCAACACCTCCACCATTTCCATCAGCCTCCTGGCCCAGGCGCTCAAGCGTCCGGAAAACTTCTGCGGGATGCACTTTTTCAACCCCGTGCACATGATGCCCCTGGTGGAGGTGATCCGCGGCGAGAAGACCAGCGAAAGGGCCATCGCCACCACCGTGGCCTACGCCCGCCAGATGGGTAAGAACCCCATCGTGGTCAACGACTGCCCCGGCTTCCTGGTCAACCGCATCCTCTTCCCGTACTTCGGCGGCTTCGCCGCGCTGCTGGCCCAGGGTGCCGATTTCCAGCGCGTCGACAAGTTGATGGAAAAATTCGGCTGGCCCATGGGTCCGGCCTACCTGATGGACGTGGTCGGCATGGACACCGCCCACCACGCCCGCGACGTCATGGCCGAGGGCTTCCCCGAGCGCATGAAGGAAAGTCGCAAGACCGCGGTGGACGCCCTCTACGAAGCCCAGCGCTTCGGCCAGAAGAACGGCAAGGGCTTCTATGTCTACGAGACCGACAAGAAGGGCAAGCCGAAGAAGGTCGCCGATCCGGCCGTGGCCGAGGTGCTGGCACCGGTCACCTACGAACAGCGTGAATTCACCGACGAGGAAATCGTCGAGCGGATGATGGTACCGCTGTGCCTGGAAGCCGTGCGCTGCCTGGAAGACGGCATCGTCGACAGCGCCGCCGAGGCCGACATGGGCCTGATCTACGGCATTGGCTTCCCACCCTTCCGTGGCGGTGCGCTGCGCTACATCGATAGCCTGGGCGTGGCCGAATTCGTCGCCATGGCCGACAAGTACGCCGACCTCGGGCCGCTGTACCACCCGACCCCCAAACTCCGCGAAATGGCCGCCGCTGGCCAACGCTTCTTCGGTTGAGCCTGGAGTAAAGAAATGAGTCTGAATCCGAGAGACGTCGTCATCGTCGACTTCGCCCGCACGCCCATGGGCCGTTCCAAGGGCGGCATGCACCGCAACACCCGCGCCGAGACCCTGTCGGCGCGGCTGATCGACGCAGTCCTTGACCGCAATCCCCAGGTCAACCCGGCCGAGGTGGAAGACGTGATCTGGGGGTGCGTCAACCAGACCCTGGAGCAGGGCTGGAACATCGCCCGCATGGCCTCGCTGCTGACCCGCATCCCCCATACCAGCGGTGCCCAGACGGTGAGCCGGCTGTGCGGCTCCTCCATGAGCGCCCTGCACACCGCCGCCCAGGCGATCCAGACCGGCAACGGCGACGTCTTCGTCGTCGGCGGCGTGGAGCACATGGGCCATGTCGGCATGATGCACGGCGTCGATCCGAACCCCCAGCTGTCGCTGCACGCCGCCAAGGCCTCCGGCATGATGGGCCTGACCGCCGAGATGCTGGGCAAGATGCACGGCATCACCCGCGAAGCCCAGGACCAGTTCGGCTACCGCTCTCATCAGCTGGCGTGGAAGGCGACCCAGGAAGGCAAGTTCAAGGACGAGATCATTCCCCTGGAAGGTCACGACGAGAACGGCTTCCTCAAGGTCTTCAGCCATGACGAGACCATCCGTCCGGAAACCACCCTCGAAGGCCTGGCTGCTTTGAAGCCGGCGTTCAACCCCAAGGGCGGTACCGTGACCGCCGGCACCTCCTCGCAGATCACCGACGGCGCCTCCTGCATGCTGGTCATGTCCGCCCAGCGCGCCCAGGACCTGGGCCTGCAGCCGCTGGCCAAGATCCGCTCCATGGCCGTGGCCGGCGTGGATCCGGCGATCATGGGCTACGGTCCGGTCCCGGCTTCGCAGAAGGCCCTCAAGCGCGCTGGCCTGACCATCGCCGACATCGATTTCATCGAGCTCAACGAAGCCTTTGCGGCCCAGGCCCTGCCGGTGCTCAAGGACCTCAAGGTGCTCGACAAGATGGAGGAAAAGGTCAATCTGCACGGGGGCGCCATCGCCCTGGGTCACCCCTTCGGTTGCTCTGGCGCCAGAATTTCAGGCACGCTGTTAAATGTCATGAAACAGAATGACGGCACCTTCGGCCTGGCCACCATGTGTGTGGGTCTCGGCCAGGGCATCACCACGGTGTTCGAACGCCTGCGCTGATCCGCGGCGTGCGTCATCCGACCGGGGCGCCCCCAGGGCTGTCCCGGTTTTCTTTTTTCGAGGTGGAACATGGCATTGCAGACGGGACTCTACCGGCACTACAAGGGTCAGCAATATCGAGTACTGGGCGTGGCCCGGCATTCGGAGACCGAGGAAGAGCTGGTCATCTATCAGGCGCTGTACGGCGAATACGGTCTCTGGGCGCGGCCCTTGAGCATGTTTCGGGAGAGCGTCCAGGTGGATGGCGAGCAGGTGCCGCGCTTCGCGCTGATCAGCGTCGAAGCCGATCCCCTGGGTCTGGATACCACGCCCCAGCCTTGACCTTGCCGACATCGCCACTATATATAGCGGTGCCGCGTTGGCCGACCGCCCCCGGCGCACCAGACTGAAGTCGTTCTGGTCCTCCATCCGCCGTCCCGGCGCTCGCCTTTCGCTCGCTCACCGCTTTCAAGCAGGAATCTGACTCTCCCATGGGTAAATCGCTGGTCATCGTGGAATCCCCGGCCAAGGCCAAGACCATCAACAAGTATCTGGGTAACCAGTACGTGGTGAAGTCGAGCATCGGCCATATCCGCGACCTTCCCACCAGCGGCGCCGGCACCGCCAAGGAGCCCGCCGCCAAGACGCGCAAGACCGCCGCCGAGGCGCCCGCGCTGTCACCCAAGGAAAAGGCCCGGCGCCAGCTCTTCACCCGCATGGGCGTCGACCCCGAACACGGCTGGAAGGCGCACTACGAGATCCTGCCTGGCAAGGAAAAGGTGATCGAGGAACTGCGCCGCCTGGCCAAGGACGCCGACACCGTCTATCTCGCAACCGACTTGGACCGCGAAGGGGAGGCCATCGCCTGGCACCTGCGGGAGGCCATCGGTGGTGACGACTCGCGCTACAAGCGCGTGGTCTTCAACGAGATTACCAAGAAGGCCATCCAGGAGGCCTTCTCCCAGCCCGGCGAGCTGGATATCAACCGCGTCAACGCCCAGCAGGCCCGTCGCTTCCTGGATCGCGTGGTCGGCTACATGGTCTCGCCGCTGCTGTGGTCGAAGATCGCCCGTGGCCTGTCCGCTGGTCGGGTGCAATCCGTTGCGGTCAAGCTGGTCGTGGAGCGCGAACGTGAGATCCGCGCCTTCGTCCCCGAGGAATACTGGGAAATTCACGCCGACCTCGCCACCCCGAAAAAGGACCAGGTTCGCTTCGAGGTGGTGCGCGAGAAGGGTGAAGCCTTCAAGCCGTTGAACGAGGCGCAGGCCAAGGCCGCGCTGGCCAAGCTGGAGAAGGCCGGCTATCGCATCTCCAAGCGCGAAGACAAGCCGACCAGCAGCAGGCCCTCCGCCCCCTTCATCACCTCCACCCTGCAGCAGGCGGCGAGCAATCGCCTGGGCTTCGGGGTGAAGAAGACCATGATGATGGCCCAGCGTCTCTATGAGGCTGGCTACATCACCTATATGCGTACCGACTCGACCAACCTGTCCGGTGATGCCATCGCCATGGCTCGCGGCTATATCGAGAGCGAATTCGGCAAGCAGTACCTGCCGGAAAAAGCCAACGTCTACGGCAGCCGCGAAGGCGCCCAGGAAGCGCACGAGGCCATCCGCCCGTCCGACGTCAACGTCAAGCCCAACAGCCTGTCGGGCATGGAGCGGGACGCCGAGCGCCTGTACGAGCTGATCTGGCGCCAGTTCCTGGCCTGCCAGATGCCCCCGGCCGAGTACCTGTCCACCACGGTGACCGCCGCGGCGGGAGACTTCGAGCTGCGTGCCCGTGGCCGCATCCTCAAGTTCGACGGCTACACCCGTGTCCTGCCCCAGCAGGGCAAGCCGGGCGACGACGACGTCCTGCCCGAGATGAAGCAGGGCGAAGACCTCGGCCTGGTCAAGCTCGATCCCAGCCAGCACTTCACCAAGCCGCCGGCCCGCTTCTCCGAAGCCAGTCTGGTCAAGGAGCTGGAGAAGCGCGGTATCGGCCGGCCGTCGACCTATGCCGCCATCATTTCCACCATCCAGGATCGCGGCTACGTAACGGTGCACAATCGCCGGTTCTATGCCGAGAAGATGGGCGACATCGTCACCGACCGGTTGAACGAAAGCTTCGCCAACCTGATGGACTTCAGCTTCACCGCCAACATGGAAGGCAATCTGGACAACGTCGCCCAGGGCGAACGGGACTGGAAGAATCTGCTCGACGAATTCTATGGGGATTTCAAGCAGAAGCTGGAATACGCCGAAGCGGGCGAGAAGGGCATGCGAGCCAATCAGCCGACCCTGACGGACATTCCCTGCCAGCTCTGCGGCCGGCCGATGATGATCCGTACCGCCTCCACCGGCGTCTTCCTGGGCTGCTCCGGCTACGCCCTGCCGCCCAAGGAACGCTGCAAGGCCACCATCAACCTGGTTCCGGGCGACGAGATCGCCGATGACGACGAGGGCGAGTCCGAGTCCCTGGTTCTGCGCGGCAAGCATCGCTGCCCCATCTGCAGCACCGCGATGGACGCCTATCTGATCGACGAGCATCGCAAGCTGCACGTCTGCGGCAACAATCCGGACTGCCCGGGCTACGAAATCGAAGAAGGCAGCTATCGCATCAAGGGCTACGAAGGTCCATCGCTCGAGTGCGACAAGTGCGGCAGCGAGATGCAGCTCAAGACGGGCCGCTTCGGCAAGTTCTTCGGCTGTACCAATCCAGCCTGCAAGAACACCCGCAAATTGCTCAAGAATGGCGAGCCCGCACCACCGAAGATGGACGCCGTGCCCATGCCGGAGCTGCGTTGCGAAAAGGTCGACGACACCTATGTGTTACGTGACGGTGCTTCGGGGCTGTTCCTGGCTGCCAGCGGCTTTCCGAAGAATCGTGAAACCCGTGCGCCTTTGGTCAGCGAACTGCTGCCCCATCGCGACGAGATCGATCCCAAGTACCATTATCTGCTGAGTGCTCCGGTGAAGGATTCCGAAGGTCGCCCGGCGGTGATCCGCTTCAGCCGCAAGACCAAGGAGCAGTACGTGCAGACCGAGGTCGAGGGCAAGCCCACCGGCTGGAAGGCCTTCTACGACGGCAAGAAGTGGCAGGTGGAAGAAAAGCGCTAGAGCCCTGGGTTCTGGCAGGAGACAGGCGGCCGGCGTGAGTCGGCTCCAGGAGAAGGGCATGGCCAACGAGCGTTACACCCGCACCAACCAGAAGCTCTATTTTGCCGGTCTGGCCCTGGAAAGCTGGCGCTCGGCTCAGGCGGCGCCTTCCGCGCAAAGCCAGGGCCGCATCATGGCCGAACGCGAGGCCTGTCTGTTCCACCTGCATGGCGCCCTGCTGGGCCTCTGTCAGGAGGTAGCGGGCTTCTATCGCCACCCGACCATGGAGGCCACGTCGCTCGCCGTTCTACTCGGCCCCGAGGCACTGAACGAGGCGCCCAGTCCGGAAATGGGCGAGCTGGTCGAGTTGGCTGGCAATTCGGAGACCTGGCTGGCACGGCTGATCACCGAATACCAGCGACTGCTGCAACCGCCCCAGGCGCCACGACGGCCCAAGCAGGACCCGACGCTGGCCCTGATCGAGGCGGTCAGTCTGGAACCGGCCGAGCCGGAACTGGGTCTTGAAGAAGTGGAAGCCTGGCGCGAAAGCCTCAAGCAGACGGCGCTCAGATTCCGCGGTGCCATGACCGAGTGGTAGGCCCGTTCCACCAGCAACTCATCCAAGGCTGCCAGGATGCTGGCCTTGCAGACCGTCGAAAAAGGCTCAGGCAAGTCAGCCTCTCAGACCCCACGCTGTTACACTATCCGCTTAGCTGTGGAGATACTGAATGACTACTGCCTACCTGGAAATCGTTGAACTCTCCGATGGTCGCATCGTGTTGCGCCGTGCGGACGACGAGGAAGCCCTCGTTACCCTGGAGTTTTCCAGCGATGCCAAGGATTTCCTGCATGGACAGCAGATAGAGGTGGCCAAGGCCATGTTCAACCTGGGTGTGCAGATGGCCGGTCGACTGGCCGAAGGCGATAGCCTCCAGCGCGACGATCAACCGCGCGTCCTGCACTGATTCTTTTCTCGATCCGGCATTCCGCCCTGGAATGCCGCCGCTACATCACGTACCGCCGCCTGCTCCCTACGCGAATCTGACGTTCAGACTCTGGCTGTGGCCTTGTGCCGCGGCGCGCGCCAATTGCTGCTTGCCCGCATCGCTCAGGTCGTGCAGCCAGCTGATCACCGTGTGGCTCTGCCCCTTGCGGAGCACTTCGCAGGCCAGTTGCAGCGTCTTGGCAGCACTCGGCGTCTGCAGCAGAAGCACCCGTTCCGGATTCAGATGGGTGCTGCGCAACCAGGCATTGCTGAGCAGCGATGGCGGGGTGACCAGGGTCAGCCAGCGGGCATCGTCCTTGTCGCTCAGTTGGCGCAGGATGGGGGCCAGCAGTTGCAGGCACTGTTCCTGGCTGCCATGCAGGGACATCTCGCTGAAGGTATCCGGCAGCGGAGCGGCTGGCAGCTCCCGTGCCGGCTTGCCGGACTTGGGCAGAAAGGCGGTGAGTTCCTGCAGCAGGAACTCAGGTGCCAGGTCCAGCTCTTGAACGGACGAGCGCGGTGCATCGAACATCAGGGGAAATTGCATGGCGACCTCCTGGAGGCGACTCGATCAAATCCACTTGAGGTCATGTACCACGGATACATGACGTCACTGTGCTCAGCCTGGTCTTGAGCGCTTTCCGGAGCGCGAACAGATACCCCCGATCAAGACTTCGGCGTAAGGCAAAAGGCGGTGACAAGAGGCTGGCCCGCAGGCCAGCCCTAGACGTTAGCGGCGGATGACGCCAACGCTTAACCCTTCGATGGCGAATTCCTGGCTGGAAAGATCGACTTCGATAGGGGCGAACTCGGGATTTTCCGCCAGCAGGGTGACCTGGTTGCCCGAGCGCTTGAATCTCTTCACGGTGACTTCATCGCCCACCCGAGCCACGACGATCTGACCGTTGTGCACCTCACGGGTCACATGGACCGCGAGGAGGTCGCCATCGAGGATGCCGACGTCTCTCATGCTCATGCCCTTGACCTTCAGCAGGTAGTCGGCACGCGGCTGGAAGAAGGCCGGATTGATGGCACAGTTTTCCTCGACGTTCTGCTCGGCCAGAATGGGCGCGCCAGCAGCCACCCGACCGATGACCGGCAGGCTTTCATCGGCTTTGCGCGTCGTATCCAGACCCGGAATGCGGATGCCCCGGGAGGCACCCGGCGTCATCTCGATGGCGCCCTTACGGGCCAGGGCCTTGAGATGCTCCTCAGCCGCATTCGGCGATTTGAAACCAAGCTCCTGCGCGATCTCCGCGCGGGTAGGCGGAAAGCCATTGGCTTCGAGGCAACGCTTGATGAAGGCCAGAATCTCGGCTTGTCGCGGTGTCAGTTTCAGCATGATGCACGTCGCGTCGTCTAATGATGCTGTGATTATATACAGTAACTCCGGGTGCTAGGCAAGGCCGCTGCCCCTGGCTTCGGACGACAGGCCGGATTCACGGCAAATAGCGTTCAAATGACGGAATGACGTGCCTTCCAGGGCTTCGCATGGCTGTTCGCAGACCAGCCTGCGATTGACTTAGGTAGCGTTTGAAACATATGTTTCAAACGGAAATTCATCTATCGAGGAAGGTCATGGCGCAGTCGGATACCGTTGAACGCATTCTGGATGCCGCCGAACAGTTGTTCGCCGAGCGCGGCTTCGCCGAAACCTCGTTGCGACTCATCACCACGCGAGCCGGGGTCAACCTGGCAGCCGTCAACTATCACTTCGGCTCCAAGAAGGCCCTGATCCAGGCGGTGTTCTCGCGCTTTCTCGATCCCTTCTGCTTCAACCTGGAGCGGGATCTGGATCAGTGGCAGCCAAAGAACGGGGAAGAGGTGAGCCTGGAGGCGTTGCTCAATCTGCTGGTGGATCATTCCCTGGCCATCAAGCCTCGGCACGGCAACGACCTCTCGGTGTTCATGCGCCTGCTGGGCCTGGCGTTCAGTCAGAGCCAGGGCCATTTGCGCAAATACCTCGAGCAGACCTATGGCCGGGCCTTCCGCCGCTTCCTGCTACTGGTGAATAGAGCCGTGCCCGAGATTCCGCCGCTGGAGCTGTTCTGGCGTGCCCACTTCATGCTGGGCGCGGCGGTGTTCAGCATGTCCGGCATCAAGGCGCTGCGGGCAATTGGTGAAAACGACTTCGGCGTCGATACCCACACCGACCGGGTGCTGCGGCTGATGGTGCCCTTCCTGGCCACCGGCATGCGCGCACCCACGGCGATGCAGGAGCCCGAACTGGCCCAGGCGCAGTATCGGCCGCGACGTCCAGTCGCGGTGGAGACGGCCGAGACCTACTAGGCTGCGGCGCCAAGGGCGCCTGGGGTAAGCTTGCGTCCCTTTCACGGCGCCATGCGCCGGAGCATTCGGACGAGGTACCCATGCAAGGCTCCCTGATGGTCGATATCGCTGGCACCTGGCTTACCGCCGAGGATCGCCAGTTGCTGCGCCAACCGGAGGTGGGCGGACTGATTCTGTTCGCCCGCAACATCGAAACGCCCGGCCAGGTACGGGAGCTGTGCCGCGCCATTCGCGCGGTGCGGCCCGAGCTGCTGTTGGCCGTGGACCAGGAAGGTGGCCGTGTGCAGCGCCTGCGCCGCGACGTGGTGCGCCTGCCGGCCATGGGTCAATTGAGCGGCCGAGCGGACAGCGTCGAATTGAGTCGGCTCTGTGGCTGGCTGATGGCGACCGAGGTCCTGGCAGTGGGCCTGGACTTCAGCTTCGCTCCGGTGCTGGATGTCGACTACCAACGCAGCCAGGTCATAGGCGCGCGGTCCTTTGGTAACGCGGAACAGGTGATCGAACTGGGCGGCGCCTTCATCGCCGGCATGGGTGAGGCCGGCATGGCCGCCACCGGCAAGCATTTTCCCGGACACGGCTGGGCGGAAGCCGATTCCCACGTCGCCATCCCCACCGATGAGCGTGACCTGGACACCCTGCAGCGCACCGACCTGCGGCCGTTCCGGGCCCTGCTGCCGAGGTTGGACGGCGTCATGCCCGCCCACGTCATCTATCCTGCGGTCGATGCCCAGCCGGCCGGTTTTTCCCGGCGCTGGCTGCAGGACATCCTGCGCGGTGAGCTGGGCTACCAGGGCGTCATCTTCAGCGACGACCTGTCGATGGCCGGTGCCCACGTCGCTGGCGATGCCGGACAGCGCGTCGCGGCAGCCCTGGAGGCCGGTTGCGACATGGGGCTGGTCTGCAACGATCGCGCCGCGGCCGAACTGGCCCTGAGCCGCGTGCAGCAGCTGGGCGTCTCGCCCTCGCCACGCCTGGCCAGCATGAGAGCCCGTCGCCACGTGGATCTCGATTATCGGCAGCAGCCGCAGTGGAGCCACGTGCTGCGGCGGTTGCGCCAGGCTGAACTCATCTAGAGGACGTATCCATGACCACCTACGCCATCATCGGAGGCACCGGCCTCACCGCGCTCGCCGGCCTGGAGCTGGACGAGGCCCAGACGTTCGATACCCCCTGGGGCGAGCCCTCGGCACCCGTGCAGCGCGGCCGCTTTGCCGGGCGACCGGTGCTGTTCCTGGCCCGCCATGGCCATCCCCATCGTATCCCGCCGCATCAGGTCAACTACCGCGCCAACCTCTGGGCGCTCAAGGAGGCCGGTGCCGAGGCCATCCTCGCGGTGAATGCCGTGGGCGGCATTCACGCCGCCATGGGCAGCGGCCATCTGTGCGTGCCCCATCAGCTGGTGGACTACACCTGGGGGCGTGGCCATACCTTCTTCGAAGGCGCGGACCTCGACCATGTCACCCACATCGACTTCAGCTTTCCCTACGACGAGCCCTTGCGTCAGCGTCTGCTGGGTGCACTGCGCAAGCTGCAACTGCCGCATAGCGACCACGGCGTCTATGCCGCGACCCAGGGGCCACGCCTGGAAACGGCAGGGGAGATCGTCCGGCTGGAACGCGACGGCTGCGACATCGTCGGCATGACCGGCATGCCGGAAGCGGCCCTGGCCCGCGAACTGGGCTTGCCCTATGCCTGCTTGGCGCTGGTGGTGAACCCGGCGGCCGGCAAGGTGCAGCGAGAGATCACCATGGCCGAGATCGAAGCCGTCTTGGCCAGCGGTATCGACGAGGTTCGCCAGGTGCTGGCCGAGGTGCTGGCGGGCTGATAGCTCCAGGCCGCTTCCGGGAGGTCCCGGAGGCGGCCTGTTGGTCAGCTGGCGGCCGGCGTCAGGCGATCGAAGAGCGCTTCGAGCACGTTGAAGCGTTCTTCGGCGCGTTCCATCGGTACCTGGAACTTGAACAGGGTCGCGCCCTCCAGCCGGTACTTCTTCGGCTGCGCCTGGATCATCTTCACCAGCACCAGCGGATCCACCTGGGTGTCGGCAGCGAACTCCAGGCGTCCGCCCTGGGGCCCCGCATCCACCTTGACGATGCCCAGGCCTTCCGCACGTAGCTTGAGCAGTGTCAGGCGCACCAGGTTCTTGGTCGGTTCCGGCAGGAGCCCGAAGCGGTCGATCATCTCCACCTGCAATTCCTTGAGGGCGTCTTCGTCCGGCGCCGAGGCGATGCGCTTGTAGAGGATCAGCCGCGCATGGACGTCGGGCAGGTAGTCCTCCGGGATCAGGGCGGGGATACGCATGTTGATGTCCGGACCGCCCCCCAGGGGTTTCTCGAGGTTGGGTTGCTCGCCCTTGCGAATGGCCTTGACCGCACGCTCCAGCATTTCCATGTAGAGGGTGAAACCCACTGCCTGGATCTGGCCGCTCTGGCCTTCGCCGAGCAGTTCGCCGGCGCCGCGGATCTCCAAGTCGTGGGTCGCCAGGATGAAGCCGGCCCCCAGGTCCTGGGCGCCAGCGATGGCCTCCAGGCGCTTCTCGGCGTCCGGGGTCATGCCCTTGCGTGGCGGCGTGAGCAGGTAGGCGTAGGCCTGGTGGTGGCTGCGGCCGACCCGGCCACGCAGCTGGTGCAGCTGGGCCAGACCGAACTTGTCGGCGCGTTCGATGATGATGGTGTTGGCGTTGGGCACGTCGATGCCGGTCTCGATGATGGTCGAGGCCACCAGCACGTTGAATCTCTTGTGGTAGAAGTCGCTCATCACCTGTTCGAGATCGCGTTCGCGCATCTGCCCGTGGCCGATGCCCACGCGGGCCTCGGGCACCAGTTCGGCCAGTTCGCGGGCGCGCTTCTCGATGGTCTTGACCTCGTTGTGCAGGAAGTACACCTGGCCGCCACGCAGGAGTTCGCGCAGCAGGGCTTCCTTGATCACCGCGTTCTGCTCCTCCATGACGAAGGTGCGCACCGAGAGACGCCGCGCGGGCGGGGTGGCGATGATGGACAGGTCGCGCATGCCCGCCACGGCCATGTTCAGGGTGCGCGGAATGGGCGTGGCGGTGAGGGTGAGGATGTCCACTTCGCTGCGTAGCGACTTGAGCTGCTCCTTCTGTCGCACTCCGAAACGGTGTTCTTCGTCGATGATGGCCAGGCCCAGGTCCTTGAACTTCACATCGCCCTGCAGGAGCTTGTGGGTGCCGATGATGATGTCGATCTTGCCGTCGGCCAGCTCGCGCGCGGCGGCGGCGACCTCCTGGGTCGACTTGAAGCGGCTCATCACCTCGACCCGCACCGGCCAGTCGGCGAAGCGGTCGCGGAAGCTGTTGTAGTGCTGTTGGGCGAGCAGGGTGGTGGGGACCAGCACCGCCACCTGGCGCCCGCCATGCACGGCGATGAAGGCCGCCCGCATGGCCACTTCGGTCTTGCCGAAGCCCACGTCGCCGCAGACCAGGCGATCCATGGGCGTGCCCGCCAGCATGTCCTTGTGCACCGCCTCGATGGCAGCCTGCTGGTCCGGGGTCTCCTCGAAGGGGAAGCCGGCGGAGAAGGTGGCGTAGTCGGCTGCCGGGTCCTTGAAGGCATAGCCCTTGCGCGCGGCGCGGCGGGCATAGATGTCGAGCAGCTCGGCGGCCACGTCCCGTACCTGTTCGGCGGCCTTGCGCTTGGCCTTCTGCCAGGTTTCGGAGCCCAGCTTGTGCAAGGGCGCCAGGGCGTCGTCGGTGCCCGAGTAGCGGGCGATCAGGTGCAGGTTGGCCACCGGCACGTACAGCTTGGCGTCGTCGGCATATTCGAGCAGCAGGAATTCCTGGGGCTGATCGTCCAGCTCCAGGGTGATCAAACCCATGTAGCGGCCCACGCCGTGGTCGATATGCACCACCGGCGCGCCTTCGCGCAGCTCGGTGAGGTTCTTGATGACGTTCTCGCCGGCGTCACGACCCTTCTCGCGGCGGCGGCGCTGCATGATGCGCTGGCCGAACAGCGGGTTTTCCGGGATCAGGGCGACGCCGGCCTCATCCAGTACCAGGCCTTCGTCCAGCGGTGCCAGGGCGATGGCGATACGTTCGGCGCTGGCCTGAAAGGCTGCCCAGCCTTCGACCTGACCGGGCCGCAGGTTCAGCCGGGCCAGGAGATCCAGCAACACCTCGCGGCGGCCGGCGCTTTCCGCGGTGAACAGCACGCGACCGGGGAAGTCGGTGATGAAGTGCTCCAGCGCCGCCAGGGGCTGGCTGGCCTTGGCATCGATGGCCAGATCCGGCAGCGCCCGCGCCGTGAAGCGCTCGCGGCCCACGCCGGACTCCAGATCATCTGCGCCTATGACCACCCGCGGCCAGTTCTTCAGACGGGCGAAGCAGTCTTCCACCTGCAGGAAGACATCGGCCGGCGGCAGCAGCGGTCGCTCCGGATCGACCCGGCGGTCCTCGTAACGGGTGCGCACATCGGTCCAGAACTGTTCGGCGGCCTGCTCGATGCCCGGCAGGGAAAACACCTGGGTGTTGGCCGGCAGATAGTCGAAGAGGGTGGAAGTCTCGTCGAAGAACAGCGGCAGGTAGTACTCGATACCCGCCGGAGTGATGCCGCTGGCCAGATCCTGATAGATGGGGCAGCGGCGATAGTCGACGTCGAAGCGTTCGCGGAAGCGCGCGCGAAAGCCGGTTACGGCTTCCTTGTGCAGCGGGAACTCCCGTGCCGGCAGGAGGCGGATGCTGTCGACCTTGTCGATGGAACGCTGCGTCTCCGGGTCGAAGGTGCGCAGCGTCTCGATCTCGTCGTCGAACAGGTCGATCCGGTAGGGCAGCCTGCTGCCCATGGGAAAGAGATCGATCAGGGCGCCGCGCACGGCGAACTCGCCGTGCTCGTACACCGTATCCACATATCTATAGCCAGCTGCTTCCAGGCGCGCGCGGGTGACTTCCACGTCCAGCCGCTGGCCGACGTCGAGCACCAGGCTGCTGCCGAGCAGGAACCGCGTGGGTGCCAGGCGGTGTAGGGCAGTCGACAGAGGGACTACCAAAATACCGTGGGAGAGCTCCGGCAGCCGATAAAGGGTAGCGACGCGCTGGGAGATGATGTCCTGGTGCGGCGAGAAGACATCGTAGGGCAGCGTCTCCCAATCGGGGAAATTCAGCACCGGCAATTCGGGGGCGAAGAAGCGCAGTTCCTGCTCCAGGCGATCAGCGGTCTGGCTGTCCTGGGTGATCAGCAGGGTGAAGCGGCGTGTCGCGGCCTTGGCGGCTTCAGCGATGGCGAGGGCTAGCGCGGCGCCGGGCAGGTTGCCCCACTGCTGGCGACCGGCGGTTTCAGGAATTGACGGGGTACGCAAAACTGACACGCGGGCGGAACTCCGGTGGATTTTGGGAGGGTTGGGATTGTAACGACCGGGCTTTCGCGCTGTCAGTGCAGCGACGCGCGTCGATTGCCTGGGACAGGCAGCGCGGTCATAATGTAGTTCCTTTTTTCAGCTCCTACATAGGGAAGGATTTGTCGTGAGTCAGAAGCCTGAGCAGTGCCTTGAAGAATGGATCGATCGCGAAGCGCTCGCCGAGGCCATGATTCCCCTGATTGGTCAGCTGTACCGTAATAACAATGTTGTGACCTCCATTTACGGTCGCGGTTTGGTCAACCGTTCGGTGATCTCCATTCTCAAGGCCCATCGTTTCGCCCGCCAGATCGACAATGTCGAGCTGTCCGTGCAGGACACCTACCCGCTGGTGAAGGCCCTGAGCGAGCTGGAACTGGGCGCCGCGTCCATCGACCTGGCCCGCCTGAGCCTCAAGTTCAAGGCCGAGGGCGCTGGCCGCGACCTCAAGGATTTCCTGCGCAGCGAGCTGTCCGCAGTGGTCGGCAAGCAGGGCGTCGAGCAGCGCAAAGGCAAGGACGTGGTGCTCTACGGCTTCGGTCGTATCGGCCGCCTGCTGGCCCGCATCCTCATCGAGCACCAGGGTAGCGGCGACGGCCTGCGTCTGCGCGCCATCGTCGTGCGCAAGGGCGCCGACAACGACCTGGTCAAGCGCGCCAGCCTGCTGCGTCGCGATTCCGTGCACGGTTCCTTCGACGGCACCATCACCGTCGACGAGGCCAACAGCACCCTGTGTGCCAACGGCACCCTGATTAAGGTGATCTACTCCAACGATCCCACCACCGTCGACTACACCGCGTACGGCATCCAGGATGCCATCGTGGTCGACAACACCGGCAGATGGCGCGATGCCGAAGGCCTGGGCCAGCACCTCAAGTGCAAGGGCGTCTCCCGCGTGGTGCTGACCGCACCGGGCAAGGGCAGCCTGAAGAACATCGTGCATGGCATCAACCATGACACCATCACCGCCGAAGACACCATCGTCACCGCGGCATCCTGTACTACCAACGCCATCGTGCCGATCCTGAAGGCGGTCAACGACAAGTACGGCATCGTCAACGGTCACGTCGAGACCGTGCACTCGTACACCAACGACCAGAACCTGATCGACAACTTCCACAAGGGCGATCGCCGTGGCCGCAGCGCTGCGCTGAACATGGTGATCACCGAGACCGGGGCCGCCAAGGCCGTGGCCAAGGCACTGCCGGAACTGGCTGGCAAGCTGACTGGCAACGCCATCCGCGTGCCGACGCCCAACGTCTCCATGGCGATCCTCAACCTGAACCTGGAGAACGGCACCAGCAAGGACGAGATCAACGAGTACCTGCGTGAAATGGCGCTGCACTCGCCGCTGCACAAGCAGATCGACTTCGTGAACTCGCCGGAAGTGGTATCCAGCGACTTCGTTGGCTCCCGCCATGCGGGCGTGGTCGATGCCGGTGCCACCATCGTCAGCGACAACCGCGTCGTACTCTATGTCTGGTACGACAACGAGTTCGGCTACAGCTGCCAGGTCGTGCGGGTGCTGGAAGAGATGGCGGGCGTTAATCCGCCGGCCTTCCCGGCCTGAGTCTTGCGTTCTAGGCAAGGCTGACTTGCAAGAAAAAACGGGAGCCCAGATGGCTCCCGTTTTCGTTTTGGTCGGGTTTTGCGCCACAATAGCGGCCCGTGACAAGAGGTCGCAGCCCCCTGGGGCGATCTCACGCCGGACGCGACCTCTCACGAGGCGGTCCGGCTCCAGCCGTCGCCTGCGGACGGCTAACCTTCTGAGGAGAAAGCATGGCGGTCTATAGCTACGACGTGGTGGTACTGGGTTCGGGACCGGCAGGCGAGGGCGCGGCGATGAACGCCGCCAAGAACGGCCGCCGCGTGGCGGTGGTGGACAATCGCCAGGTGGTCGGCGGCAACTGCACCCACCTGGGCACCATTCCCTCCAAGGCGCTGCGCCATTCGGTCAAGCAGATCATCCAGTTCAACACCAACGAGATGTTCCGCTCCATCGGCGAGCCGCGCTGGTTCTCCTTTCCCGATGTCCTGCGCAGTGCCGAGCGGGTGATTGCCCGCCAGGTGTCCTCCCGTACCGGCTACTACGCACGCAACCGGGTCGACCTGTTCTTCGGTACCGCCAGCTTCGCCGACGAGAACACCATCGAGATCGTCAACCAGCGCGGCGACCTCGAGCGCCTGGTGGCCAAGCAGGTCGTCATCGCCACCGGTTCGCGTCCCTACCGCCCGGTGGATGTCGACTTCAGCCATCCGCGCATCTACGACAGCGACACCATCCTGTCGCTGACCCACACCCCGCGCCGGCTGATCATCTACGGAGCTGGTGTCATCGGCAGCGAATACGCCTCCATCTTCAGCGGCCTCGGCGTGCTGGTGGACCTGATCGACAACCGCGATCAGTTGCTCAGCTTCCTCGATGACGAGATCTCCGACGCCCTGAGCTACCACCTGCAGAACAACAATGTGCTCATCCGTCACAACGAGGAATACGAGCGCATCGAGGGCCAGGAGAACGGCGTCATCCTGCACCTGAAGTCTGGCAAGAAGCTGCGCGCTGATGCCTTGCTGTGGTGTAACGGCCGGACCGGCAACACCGACCAGCTCGGGCTGCAGAACGTCGGCATCTCGGTGAACAGCCGTGGCCAGGTCACCGTGGACGAAAACTACCGGACCTCGGTCGCCAACATCTATGCCGCGGGCGATGTCATCGGCTGGCCGAGCCTGGCCAGTGCCGCTTACGACCAGGGCCGCTCGGCGTCGGACAACATCCTGCACGACAACAACGGGCGGGTGGTCAACGACATCCCCACCGGCATCTACACCATTCCCGAGATCAGCTCACTGGGTAAGACCGAGCGTGAACTGACCCAGGAAAAGGTGCCCTACGAGGTCGGCAAGGCCTTCTTCAAGAGCATGGCGCGGGCGCAGATCTCCGGCGAACCCGTGGGCATGCTGAAGATTCTCTTCCACCGCGAGACCCTGCAGGTGCTGGGTGTGCACTGCTTCGGCGACCAGGCGTCAGAGATCCTGCACATCGGCCAGGCGATCATGAACCAGGAAGGCGAGGCGAACAGCATCCGCTACTTCGTCAACACCACCTTCAACTACCCGACCATGGCCGAGGCCTACCGGGTGGCGGCGTTCGATGGCTTGAATCGGTTGTTTTGAGCGGGCCGGTTCTCTTCGCGATAACCCGTAGGTTGGGTTGAGCGTAGCGAAGCCCAGCAATGCCTAGGCTCAACTTGGGCTGTTGGGCTTCGACGATAGAGCTGTCTCAACCCAACCTACTACGCCAAGCAGCACCCGTAGGTTGGGCTAAGCGCAGCGAAGCCCAACAATGCTTAGGTTCAACCTGGGCTGTTGGGCTTCGACGATGAAGCTGTCTCAGCCCAACCTACGACGCTGAATCGGTTCGCATCGCGGCCATGGTGGTCCGCCGATGCGGCCGCTCCTACGGTGACGTCCGTGCCTGTAGGAGCGGCCCATGGCCGCGATGTCTTTTGGAGGACGGTCCTACTACCCCAAGGTGCGCCGTGCCAGGCTCGGGAAGTCGGTGATGACGCTGTCCGCGCCGAAATCGGCCAGGCGACGCATCAGGCTGGCATCGTTCACCGTCCAGACCGAGACGTGCAGACCCTGGCGTTGGGCCTTGAGCAGCCGTTCCGGCGTACACAGCGTCCAGTTCAGTGCCAGCAGATGGCAGTCGTAGTGGGCCGCCACCTTCAGCGGATCCAGCCAGGCATATTCGGCGACCAGTCCGCGCGCCAGGTGGGGCGTGTCGCGTTGCAGGGAGCGCAGGACCTCCCGCGAGGCACTGGTGACGGTGATCCTGTCCTGCAGGCCGAATTCCTCGACCAGCTGGGCGATGGCCTTGACGGTCTGCGCCGCTCGCACCCGCGAAGCGCTCTTCACTTCCAGTTGCCAGTGTTCGAAGCGGCACTTCTCGAACAGCTGGCGCAGGGTCGGGATGGGGCAGGGGCGTGGCCAGGACGGTCCACCCTGGCGGGCATCCAGGGCGAGCAGATCGGCGACGGTCTTTTCGCTGACCTTGCCGCCGCGCCCGGTGGTGCGCTTCAGGGTCGGGTCGTGGATCACCACCAGCTCGCCATCGCGGGAGAGGTGCAGGTCCAGCTCGCAGCGCTGGACGCCCAGCTCCAGGCACAGCTCGAAACCGGCGAGCGTGTTTTCCGGGGCTTCGCCGCGGGCGCCGCGGTGTCCGTAAATAAGAGTCATGAGGGCTCCTTGGCGCTAGGGTGAGGGGGGCGGGCGGCGCGGTTCGCGGACCGCATCCAGGACCCGATCGTTTTCAAAATAGACGCTGAAATCCCGATAGTCCCAGCGGCGGATCGTCGGGTGGCCGACAGGGGGATGCTCCTGATCGGGCAGGCCGAAGCGTTCCAGTACCTGGGAGCGGCTGTCGCCCCGCTGGGGCAGCGGCGTGCCGACATCGCCTTGCCTACCCAGCGGGATCTGCAAGGTATCGGCCCAGCCGGGCAGGGCGATGCCGAGCAGCAGGACGGCCAGCCAGGGGCGTTTCACGCCTCGTCTCCGCGATCAGCGCGGCGCACCCGGGCCTGCTGGCGCAGCACATGACGGGCCAGCAGCTGGCGCTGGGCATCTTCCAGGTCGATGAAGCTGGTGCCGATCTCGTGACCGCCGACCACTGCCTGGCAACTGGTCACCTCGGCCAGCACCTGCAGGCCCAGGCCCTGGGGTGGCAGCGCCATGCGCAGGTCGAGTCGCGTGCCCAGGGCATAGGGCTCGGCGTCGACGAAGGCCAGGCCACCTTCGGAGAGCACCACGTCACGGGTAGCGCCGCTGTCGTGCAGCAGATTCCAGGTGAAGGCCTGGCCGAGCAGGTCGAGGCGCTTGTTCACCAGGCGCAGGCAGGCGGTGACGGCGCGGTCGCGTTCGTCCAGATTGCGCAGCAGGTGACGGGATTCGAATTCCAGCTGATGCAGTTCGCTCAGGAGTGCGAACAGCGGCGCGGTCTCGCCTGGGGCCCCGTCTGCAGGGCTGATTTGCAGTGCGATACGGTCGGTGATGCGATAGTATTCCCGCCGTTCACGCGCGTCTGGGGTGGTCATGTTGGGCCGCTCCGTGGGTGATGGCCCCGAGTGTAGCCGGCGAGCCGGCACGGTGTCGCCGTCCAACCCGCAGGGCGCCTACGTCTTTCCGCCGTGCAAGCGAGCCTATGTTCAGACCCCTGCCGATCTACCTTGGCCTGCGTTATGTCCGCGCCAAGCGCCGCAATCATTTCGTCTCCTTCATCTCGCTCACCTCCATGATCGGCCTGGCCCTCGGCGTCGTCGTCATGATCGTGGTGCTGTCGGTCATGAACGGCTTCGACCGCGAGATGCGCGATCGCGTCCTCGGCATGATTCCCCATGCGACGGTGGAGTCCTATCAGCCGGTTACCGACTGGCGCAGCGTGCGCGAGCTGGCACTGCAAAACAGTCAGGTGGCGGCGGTGGCGCCCTTCACCCAGTTGCAGGGCATGCTGGCCCACGACAAGGCGGTGCAGACCGTTTTGCTCAACGCCATAGATCCGGCCGAGGAGTCCAAGGTCTCGATCATCGCCAGCTTCATGCGCGAGGGTAGGCTCGACGACCTCAGGCCAGGCGAGTTCGGCATCATCATCGGCTCCCTGGCCGCCGAGAAACTGGGCGTCAAGGTTGGCGACAAGCTCACCTATATCGCTCCGGAAGTGGCCGTGACCCCCGCCGGCATGTTTCCGCGCATGAAGAGATTCACCGTGGTGGGCATCTTCAGCGTCGGCGCTGGCGAACTGGATGGCTCGGTGGGCCTGATCGACATCGAGGATGCCGCACGGCTGCAACGCTGGCCGGCGAATGCGGTTCAGGGTGTGCGGCTCAAGCTGCATGACCTGTTCCAGGCGCCGGACGTGTCCTGGAACATCGCCCGCCAGTTGCCCGGCAACGATTGGTACGCCCGCGACTGGACCCGCACCCATGGCAACCTCTACCAGGCCATCGGCATGGAAAAGACCATGATCGGCCTGTTGCTCCTGCTGATCGTGGCCGTGGCCGCCTTCAACATCGTTTCCACCCTGGTGATGGTGGTGACCGACAAGAAATCCGACATCGCCATCCTGCGTACCCTGGGCGCCACGCCCCGGCAGATCATGGCGGTGTTCATGGTCCAGGGAACCTTCATCGGCATCATTGGCACCGCCATCGGTTGCCTGCTGGGGGTGCTGGCCGCGCTCAACGTCAGTGCGGCGCTGGCCTGGGTGCAGCAGGTCACCGGCCATCAGTTCCTCAACGCCGAGGTCTATTTCATCGACTACCTGCCGGCCCAGCTCCAGCTGCACGACGTCCTGCTGATCTGCGGCGCGTCCTTTGCCCTGAGCTTCCTGGCCACGCTCTATCCCTCCTGGAGCGCCGCCCGTACCCAACCCGCCGAGGCCCTGCGTTATGAATGATCGAGCCGTTTTGCGTTGCCAGGACCTGGGCAAGCGCTACGAGGAAGGCCCCCAGACCGTCGAGGTGCTGAGCAACGTCCAGCTGACCCTGCAACCGGGCGAGCGCGTCTCCATCGTCGGCAGCTCGGGATCGGGCAAGACCACCTTGCTGAACCTGCTCGGTGGCCTCGATACCCCCAGCAGCGGCAGCGTCTGGCTCGATGGCGAAGAGCTGTCAGCGCTGAACGAGAAGGCCCGCGGTCTGCTGCGCAATCGCGCCATGGGCTTCGTCTACCAGTTCCACCACCTGCTGCCCGAATTCAGTGCCCTGGAAAACGTCTGCATGCCCTTGCTGATCGGCAAGGCCTCCATTGGCGAAGCCCGTGAGCGCGCGGCCAAGTTGCTGGAACGGGTCGGCCTCGGCCATCGCCTGGGGCACAAGCCGGCCGAGTTGTCCGGCGGCGAGCGCCAGCGCGTGGCCATCGCCCGGGCCCTGGTCAACCAGCCCAAGCTGGTGTTGCTCGACGAGCCCACCGGCAACCTCGACCAGCACACCGCCCACGGTATCCAGGACCTGATGCTGGAACTGTCCACCTCGCTGCGCACGGCCTTCCTGGTGGTAACCCACGACCAGGTGCTGGCCGGCCAGATGGACCGGATGCTGCGCCTGGACGAAGGCCATCTGGTCGACGCCACGCCGGCCCGGCAGGTCTGAGGTCGTTATGTTCAGACCGCTCTCCCTGTTCATCGGCCTGAGATACACCCGCGCCAAGCGGCGCAAGTCGTTCATCTCCTTCTTCTCGCTGGTCTCCATGTTCGGCCTGGCCCTGGGCGTGCTGGCCATGATCCTGGTGCTGTCGGTGATGAACGGCTTCCAGGAGGAAATGCGTGGCCGCATTCTCGGCATGGTGCCCCATGCCTTCATCAGCGGTGCCCAGCCGCTGGACGACTGGCGCCCGCTGGCGGCCAAGGCCGAGCAGCAACCCCATGTGCTGGCTGCGGTGCCCTACACCCAGTTGCAAGGCATGCTGTCGGTGCGCGGTCGCATGCAACCGCTGCTGGTGGACGGTATCGATCCCGCCCAGGAGAAACGCGTTTCCATCGTTGGCGAGCGCATGACCCAGGGCAGCCTCGACGCCCTCAAGCCGGGCGAATTCGGCATCGTCCTGGGCGAGATCGCCGCCCGGCGCTTCCAGCTGGAAGTGGGCAGCCAGGTCACGGTGATCATCCCCGAGGTCGGCGCCACCGGCAGCATCACCCCGCGCCTGCGCCGCTTCACCGTGGTCGGCACCTTCAAGGTCGGCGCCGAGCTGGACGCCTCCCTGGCGCTGATCAACGTGGCCGACGCCGCACCGCTCAAAGGCTGGCAGCCGGGCCAGGTGGAGAGCATCCGCCTGGCGCTGGACGATCTCTTCCAGGCGCCCCGTATCTCCCGTGACGTGGCCAAGGCCCTGGGCGAGGGCTACCAGGCACGCGACTGGACGATCTCCCAGGGCAGCCTGTTCCAGGCCATGCAGATGGAAAAGACCATGATCGGCCTGCTGCTCCTGCTGATCGTGGCGGTGGCCGCCTTCAACATCATCGCCACCCTGATCATGGTGGTGGCCGACAAGAAGGCCGACATCGCCATCCTGCGTACCCTGGGCGCCACGCCTGGGCAGATCATGGCGGTGTTCATGGTCCAGGGTACGGTGATCGGTCTGGTCGGCACCCTGATCGGCGGCGTGCTGGGCGTCATCGCGGCGCTCAACGTCAGCAGCTGGATCGCCGCCCTGGAGCGTCTGGTCGGCCACAAGCTGTTCGGCGGCGACATGTACTTCATCAGCAACCTGCCCTCGCGGCTGGAAGTGGAAGACGTGGTACTCATCGCCGTGGCGGCCCTGAGCATGAGTTTCCTGGCGACCCTCTATCCCGCCTGGCGCGCCTCGCGCACCTCGCCGGCCGAAGCCCTGCGCTACGACTGATCCCCTGCCGGGCCAGACGGACCTTACGCCCCTGGCCCTGGCGCTTCTGCATTCCAACTGCTCTAATCCGCGCATCTGAAGCCCTGCTGGTTCTCCACGGATGGAGTCCTGATGCGTGCCGCTCTGCTTGCCTTCGCCTTGGGTGTGCTGCTCCTGCGCGTCTTTGCCGCGCTACCGTCACTGCCCCTGCTGGCGGCTCTCGCCTCGGTCGCCATCGTGCTGCTGGGCACCCGTTTCTTCGTGCTCGGCGCCTGCGGGCTCGGCCTGGCCTGGGCGCTGCTCGCTGCGCACGGGGCCCTGGCGGATCGCCTGGATCCGGCGCTGGAGCAGCGGGTATTGTGGATCGAGGGCCAGGTGAGCGGGCTGCCCGCGGTGGATGCCGACTCGGTGGGCTTCGTGCTCAGTGGCGCGACCAGTCGCCGCGACGTCAAACTGCCCGCGCACATCCGCCTGAACTGGCACGGCGGTCCTCGCCCGCTGACCGGCGAGCGCTGGCGCCTGGCGGCGGAGCTACGCGGACCGGCAGGTCTGGTCAACGCCCTGGGCCAGGACCGCGAGGCCTGGCTGCTGGCCCAGGGCATAGGGGCTACCGGTAGCGTGAAGGCTGGCCAGCGGCTGCAGTCCGCCAGTGGCCTGGCAACCTGGCGCGATGGTATCCGCCAATACCTGCAGACCCGGGATCCGGCCGGGCAGGGCGGATTGCTCGCCGCGTTGGTGGTAGGCGACGGCTCGGGGATCAGCGACCGCCAATGGCAGCTGTTCCAGGACACCGGCACGGTGCACCTCATGGTGATTTCCGGGCAGCACATCGGCCTGATCGCCCTGGGCGTCTATGCCGGGGTGGTCATCCTGGCGCGCCGTGGCTACTGGCCGAGTCGACTCCCCTGGCGGCTATCCGCCGCCGTGCTGACCGTGGCCACCACGCTGGGTTACGGACTGCTGGCCGGTTTCGAGGTGCCGGTGCAGCGCGCCTGCGTCATGGTTACCCTGGGCTTGCTTTGGCAGCTGGGGCGCCAGCAGGTCCGGCTGGCTGATGCCGTACTGCTGGCCCTGGTGCTGGTCCTGGCGGCCAATCCCCTGGTCAGCCTGCTGCCTGGCTTCTGGTTGTCCTTTGGCGCCGTGCTGTTGCTGCTGTGGAGCTTCGCGGGCCGTCTGGGACAGCTGCCCTGGTGGGTGACCCTGGGGCGGGCCCAGTGGTGCATGGCCCTGGGCCTGGCACCGCTGCTGCTGGCGCTGGGCCTGCCACTGAGCCTGAGCGGTCCCCTGGCCAACGCCGTCGCCGTGCCGCTGATGGACATGGCGGTCGTGCCGCTGGCGCTGGCGGGGACGCTGCTGTCCCTGCTGTGGTCGCCGCTGGGCGATCCGGTGCTGCTGCTGGCCGGTGGCTTGCTGCAGGGACTGCTCTGGCTATTGAGCGGATTGGCGCACCTTGCCGCGGCCTGGCAGCCTGTACTCGCGCCGGCCTGGGCGCTGTGGCTGGCGGGACTCGGGGCGTTGCTGGCCCTGCTGCCGGCGGGCGTGCCGCTGCGCGGCTTCGGCGCACTGCTGATGTTGCCCGGGCTGTTTCCTCTGGCGCCCGTACCAGCGGAGGGGCTGGCGCGGATCACCTTGCTGGACGTCGGTCAGGGCCTGGCCGTGCTGGTGCGTACCCGGCAGCATGCGCTGCTCTACGATGCCGGCCCGCGCCAGGGCCGCTATGACAGCGGCGCTCGGGTCGTCCTGCCCAACGTGACGGCTGCTGGCATCGGCGCCCTGGATATCATGTTGCTCAGCCATGCCGATGCCGATCACGCTGGCGGTGCGCCGGCCGTGGCCCGGGGCCTGCCAGCAGGCCGGGTGCTCAGCGGTGAGGCAGGTAGGCTGAAACCGGAATTGCATGCCCAGGACTGCGCAGACGGTGCCCATTGGCAATGGAACGAGGTCGCCTTCACCACCTGGTGGCGTCCTGATGCGGATTCCAACGCCTCCTCCTGTGTACTCAGCGTCGAAGCCAGGGGCGAGCGCCTGCTGTTGACCGGCGACATCGATACCCGCCGCGAAGGCGAGCTGGTAGCCAGTGGCGTGCCTTTGGCGGCGGAATGGCTCGTCGCCCCGCACCATGGCAGTCGCAGCGGTTCCAGCGCCGCCTTCATCGATGCCGTCCAGCCGCGCGGTGTGCTGATCTCCCGCGGGCTGAACAATCGCTATGGCCATCCGCATCCGCAGGTGATGCAGCGCTATCGCGAACGTGGCGTGATTCCCTATGACACGGCCGAGCTGGGTGCCCTGAGCTGGACGCTGGGGCGCTGGGAGGCGCCGCACGGTCAGCGCCTGGAGCGTCACTGGTGGCGGATCCCCCCGCCGACACCCTAAGGCGTTCGTGCTAGAGTGGCCGCATTTTGCGGCAGGGGTAACGGTCTCGTGTTCGAAATGGTCAAAGCTGGCGGCTGGATGATGCTGCCGATCATCCTCAGTTCCATCCTGGCCACGGCCATCATCGCCGAGCGGCTGTGGACCCTCAGGCGCAGCCGGGTCGCACCACCCACACTGCTCGCCCAGGTCTGGCGCTGGATCCAGGACAAGCAGCTCAACGCCGAACGGCTGCGCGAACTGCGCGCCGGATCGCCCCTGGGCGACATCCTCGCTGCGGGCCTGACCAATTCCCGCCATGGTCGCGACATCATGAAGGAGGCCATCGAGGAAGCCGGCAGCCGCGTGGTGCATGACCTAGAGCGCTATCTCAATACCCTCGGCAGCATCGCCGCGCTGGCGCCGCTGATGGGTCTGCTGGGCACGGTGTTCGGCATGATCGACATCTTCAGCGCCTTCATGAACGACGGCATGGCCAATGCGCCCATTCTCGCCGGCGGTATCTCCAAGGCGCTGGTCACCACCGCCACCGGTCTGCTGGTGGCGATTCCCGCGGTGTTCTTCCATCGCTATCTGCTGCGTCGCGTCGACGAGCTGGTGGTGGGCATGGAACAGGAAGCGGTCAAGCTGGTGGACATCCTCCATGGCGATCGCGAGGTGGACGTGCGCGAAGGAGCCCCGGCGTGAAATTCCGTCGCCGCGCCGGAGGCGCCGCTCGCGAAGAGGTCTATATCAACCTGGCCTCCTTCATCGACGTCATCTTCGTCCTGCTGTTGTTCTTCGTGGTGACCGCGACCTTCAACAAGCCCAGTCAGCTGAAGATCGAACTGCCCGAGGCCGATAGCGCCGCGGCGGCCGCCAACCAGGGCAAGATCCTGGAAATCAGCATTACCGCCGAAGGCCAGATGGCACTGAATGGCCAGACCCTGGCCCGCAATGACCTGACCGGCCTGACCACCGCGCTGCAGCGGGAATCCGGCGGCGACAACAGCCTGCCGCTGGTGATCACCGCCGATGGCCGCGCCACCCACCAGGCGGTGGTCATGGCCATGGATGCCGCCGGCAAGCTGGGCTTCAGCCAGCTGCGCATCACCACCCTCGAGGCCCAGGCGAAACGCCCGTGAGCCTGGGCGAACGTCTGGTTCGGGCCTGGTATGCAGGGCATCCGGCCCTGGGGCTGCTGACGCCGTTCGAAGCCCTCTATCGGCAGATCGCCCGGCGCAAGCGCCAGCGCTTCCTGGCGGGGCAGGGCAGCATCCATCGGGCGCCCGTCCCGGTCATCGTGGTGGGCAATCTCACCGTTGGCGGGACCGGCAAGACGCCCATGATCCTCTGGCTGATCGGCCATCTGCGCGCCCGCGGTCTGAGGGTCGGGGTGGTCAGCCGGGGCTATGGCGCCACGCCGCCGAGCCTGCCCTGGCGGGTACGGGTCACCGACACCGCCGCCATCGCCGGCGACGAGCCGCTGCTCATCGTGCAGCGCACCGGGGTGCCGCTGGTGACGGATCCCGACCGCGGTCGCGCGGTCGAGCGATTGCTCGCTGAGGAAGCGCTCGATGTCATCCTCAGCGACGACGGTCTGCAGCACTATCGCCTGGCCCGGGATCTGGAGCTGGTCATGGTCGATGCGGCGCGGGGCTTCGGCAACGGGCGCTGCCTGCCGGCCGGCCCCTTGCGCGAACCCCTGGAGCGCCTGGCCGAGGTGGATGCCGTGATCCACAACGGCGCCGCGACCGATCCTGCCGCCGGCTTCGGCCTGACCCTGCAGCCCAGCGCCCTGGTCAATCTGCGTAGCGGCGAGACCCGGCCGCTGGACTTCTTTCCGCCAGGGCAGCGCCTGCATGCCCTGGCCGGCATCGGCAACCCCGGACGTTTCTTCGCTACCCTCGAAGGACTACACTGGCAGCCGTTGCCCCATGCCTTCGCCGATCACGCCAGCTACAGCGCTGCGGACCTGGCCTTCACGCCCGAGCTGCCGCTGGTGATGACCGAGAAGGACGCGGTCAAGTGTCGGCCCTTCGCCGCCGCCGACTGGTGGTACCTGGCGGTGGACGCCCAGCCCTCGGCCGCTTTCGTCGCCTGGCTGGATGGGCGTCTCGCTCGACTCCTGCCCGAACACTCTCACTGACGGAACAATCGCCCATGGATCTCAAGCTGCTGGACATCCTCGCCTGCCCCCTGACCAAGAGCCCGCTGATCTTGAGCGACGACAAGACCGAGCTCATCAGCAAGGCCGCGGGCCTGGCCTTCCCGATTCGCGACGGCATCCCGGTGATGCTGGAAAGCGAGGCACGCGTCATCACTACGGACGAGCGCCTGGATAAATGAGCACCGCCTTCACCGTCGTCATCCCGGCGCGCCTCGCCAGCACGCGGCTGCCCAACAAGCCGCTGCTCGACATCGCCGGCAAGCCGATGATCCAGCACGTCTGGGAACAGGCCCGGCGCAGCGGCGCCGAGCAGGTGGTGGTGGCGACCGACCACGACGACATCCTGCGCGCCTGCGAAGGCTTTGGTGCCCGGGTGCTGCTGACCCGGGCCGACCACGCTTCCGGTACCGATCGCCTGGCCGAGGTGGCCGAGCTGCTCGGCCTGGCCGACGATGCGCTGGTGGTCAATGTCCAGGGCGATGAGCCGCTGATTCCGCCCGCGGTGATCGATCAGGTGGCCACCAATCTCGCCGCCCATCCCGAGGCCGGCGTGGCGACCCTGGCCGAGCCGATCCAGGAGGTCGGCAGCCTGTTCAATCCCAACGTGGTCAAGGTGGCCACCGACGTGAACGGCCTGGCGCTGACCTTCAGCCGGGCGCCGCTGCCCTGGGCCCGCAATGCCTTCGCCGCTGATCGTTCGCAGATGCCCCAGGATTTTCCCTATCGCCGTCATATCGGCATCTATGCCTATCGCGCCGGCTTTCTCGCCGACTTCGTCAGCTGGGGCCCCTGCGCCCTGGAAGAAACCGAAGCCCTGGAGCAGCTGCGTGCCCTCTGGCACGGCGTGCGCATCCATGTCGCCGATGCCCTGGAAGCGCCCCAGGCGGGCGTGGATACCGCGGAAGACCTCGAGCGCGTAAGACGCCTGCTGGGAGCCTAGATGACCCTGCGTATCCTGTTCGTCTGCATGGGCAACATCTGTCGCTCACCCACGGCTGAGGGCATCCTGAGGACCAAACTGGACGCCGCGGGCCTGGCCGAGGCGGTGACGCTGGACTCGGCCGGTACCGGTGACTGGCATGTCGGCAAGGCCCCGGATTCCCGCGCCATCCAGGCCGCTGCGGGGCGCGGCTATGACATCAGCGGCCTGCGCGCGCGCCAGGTAACCGCGGACGATTTCCAGCGCTTCGACCTGATCCTGGCCATGGACCAGGACAATCTCGCCTGGCTGGAACAGCTGCGCCCCGACCAGGGTGCGGTACCCGAGCTGTTCCTGGCGCGTCAGGGATTGGCGGTGGATGAGGTGCCGGATCCCTACTACGGCGGCGCGGCCGGCTTCGAGCGCGTCCTGGACCTGCTGGAAAGTGCCTGCGATGGCCTGGTCGCCGAGGTGGCTGCCCGTCATGGTCGCTGAGGTGCAACAGCAGGTCCCCTTGCAGGGGCTCAACACCTTCGGCGTGGTGGCGGAAGCCGATCGCTATCTGGAAGCCGCGAGCGATGCCGAGGTCCACGAGGCCCTGGCCTTGGCGCAGCAGCTTGGCGTGCCGCTACGGGTGCTGGGCGGTGGCAGCAATCTGGTCCTGCCCGAACGGGTCGAGGGTCTGGTGCTGCGGCTGACGTCCCGCGGTATTCGCCTGCTGGCGGAGGAGGGCGATGCCCTGCTGGTCGAGGCCGAAGCCGGTGAACCCTGGCATCCCTTCGTCATGACCACCCTGGCCAACGGCTGGTACGGCCTGGAAAATCTCAGCCTGATCCCCGGCACCGTCGGTGCCTCACCGATCCAGAACATCGGCGCCTATGGCGTCGAGCTCAAGGACAGATGCGCCGGGGTGACGGCGCTCGATCGCCACAGTGGCGAACTTCACGACCTGACCGCGGACGACTGCGCCTTCGCCTATCGCGAGAGCCGCTTCAAGGCCGAGGCCGGCCGCTGGATCGTGCTGCGGGTGCGTTTCCATCTCAGTCGCCAGCCGCGGCTGGTGCTCGACTATGGTCCGGTGCGCCAGGCCCTGGCCGAGGCCGGCGTCACGCAGCCGACGCCTGAGACCGTGAGTGCGGCCATCTGCAGCATCCGCCAGAGCAAGCTGCCCGACCCCGCGGTGCTGGGCAATGCCGGCAGCTTCTTCAAGAATCCCGTGGTGACGGCCGCCGAAGCCGCCGCGCTGCAGCAACGCTATCCGTCCCTGCCGACCTATCCCCAGGCCGACGGCACGGTCAAGCTGGCCGCCGGCTGGCTGATCGACCAGGCTGGCTGGCGGGGGCATCGCGAGGGCCCAGTGGGGGTGCATGCCGCCCAGGCGCTGGTGCTGGTCAACTTCGGCGGCGCCAGCAGCCGTGACGTCCTGGCCCTGGCGGAGCGCATTCGCGTCTCGGTGCGGGAGCGCTTCGGGGTGACGCTGGACATGGAGCCGGGAAGCCTGACGTGACCGATGACTCGCCCGATGCCCAACGCCGCCGTCTGCTGATCGCCACCACCTCTGCCGTGGGCGGCCTGGGACTGGTGGCGGGCAGTGTGCCCTTCGTCTGCGCCCTGCGGCCCAGTCGTTCGGCGGAGGTGGCGGCGGCGCCGGTCGAGGTGGATCTCAAAGCGTTGCGCGAAGGCGAACAGCTCACGCTGCAGTGGCGCGGCCAGCCGGTCTGCGTCCTGCGTCGCAGCGCCGCGGACCAGGCCCGGCTGCTGGCGGACCAGGCAGGGCTGGCCGACCCGGATTCCCGAGAATCCAGCCAGCCACCCTATGTCGATCCGCGTCTGAGATCGCGGCGGCCGGACATTTTCGTCGTCACCGCCATCTGCACCCACCTCGGCTGCATTCCCTCCCTGGCGCCGTCCGGGACGGACCGGGAGGGGGGGTATCTGTGCCCCTGCCATGGCTCCCACTTCGATCTCGCCGGCCGGGTCTTTCGTGACCAGCCCGCGCCCTTGAATCTCGCCGTGCCGCCCTATTATTTCCGGGGCGACAACCTGCTGGTGATCGGCAGCGATGGGGAGGGGGCGACATGAGCGACGATGAGCCCGGGTGGCTGGAGCGACGGCTGCCGATCGGAGCCTTCTGGCGACGCCATATCAGCGAATACCGGGTACCTCGCAACCTCAACGTCTTCTATCTGTTCGGTTCGCTGCTGGTCTTCATCCTGGCGCTGCAGGTGCTGACGGGGCTCTGGCTGCTGTTCGGCTACGAGCCGACGGTGAAGGGCGCCTTCGCCTCGGTCCAGCTGTTCATGCGCGAGGTGCCCTTCGGCTGGCTGATCCGCTATCTGCATGCGGTGGGTGCCTCGGCGCTGTTCGTCTGCCTCTATCTGCACATGCTGCGGGGCCTGCTCTATGGCTCCTATTGCGCGCCGCGCGAACTGGTCTGGACCTTTGGCGTGCTGCTCTATGTACTGCTGCTGGCCCAGGCCTTCTTCGGCTATCTGCTGCCCTGGGGGCAGCTCTCCTACTGGGGCGCCCAGGTGTCCCTCAGCGCGGTCGAGGCGCTGCCGGTGGTTGGCCCGCCCCTGGCCGATCTGCTGCGGGGCGGGGTGGTGCTGTCCGATGCCACCCTGCGCCGCTTCCAGGCCCTGCATGTGGTAGGGCTGCCGCTGCTGATTGTCATGCTGGTGACGCTGCACATCGTCGCCCTGCGCCAGACCGGATCGAACAATCCCGAGGGCGATGATCGCGACCTGCGTGGCGCGGCAGGGGTGCCTTTCCACCCCTACCTGACCCTCAAGGACCTCTGCGGCCTGGCGGTCTTCCTGCTGGTGTTCCTGGGCGTGGTGCTCCTGGCGCCGGACCTGGGCGGGCTGGTGCTGGAGCCGGCCAATCAGCAACCCGCCGATCCGCTGGTGACGCCCGCGCACATCGCCCCACCCTGGTACCTGGCCGCCTTCTATGCGCTGTTGCGGGCGGTACCGAGCAAAGCCGGCGGCCTTGGCCTGGCCGCCTTGGCCATCGCCCTGCTGTTCGTGCTGCCCTGGCTGGATCGCAGCGCGGTCCGCTCGGTACGCCGCAAGGCCTGGCCGGCGCGGCTGGGGCTGTATGTGGCGTGCCTGGCCTTTGCCACTCTGGGGGTGCTGGGCGTGGCAGCCCTCACCGACGAGCGCCTGCTGCTGGCGCGTCTGGCTGCCGGGCTCTACTTCGCCAGTCTGCTGGGCATGCCCTGGTACAGCCGCCTGGGTCGTCCGCGAACGCCGCCGGAGTTCAGGTCATGATGCGTGGCCTGCTGCTGGGTCTGCTGCTGCTTTGCAGCGGTCTGGCCTTCGGCGCCGAAGGCGATCCCCGGGCGGGGGCCATCACCTTCGGTCGCTATTGCCTGGCCTGCCACGGCCAGGAGTACCAGCGCTTCGACCGCGTCGCCGCCGATCTCCACCTCGATCTCGCTAGCTGGGCGCCCGGGCGTACCGCCAGCGCGCCCATGCTAGGCCTGCTCAAGCCCGAGGACGCCCGCCGCGCCTTTGGCAGCGTGCCGCCGGATCTCACCCTCATCGCCGCCGTGCGTGGCGATGCCTGGTTGCGTGCCTTCCTGCAGGAGTTCTATGTGGCGCCCGGACGTCCGCTCGGCGTCGATAACCTCACGGCGCCCGGCACCCGCATGCCGGACGTCCTGGCCGCCCTGCGCGGGCGTCAGCTGCGCGACTGCAGCGAAGGACGCTGCGTGCTGCGCCTCGAGCCGGGCAGCGGCGCCCAGACGCCCGAGCAGTTCGCCCGCACCGTCGAGGACCTGGTCGCCTACCTGAGCTATTCGGCGGCGCCCGAGCGCAGCCTGGCCTGGCGTCTCGCGCCCTGGGTGCTGGGTTATCTGCTGCTGTTCGCCGTCCTGGCCTTCTGGCTCAAGCGCGAATTCTGGCGGCGATTGCCCGACAGTGAGCGATGAGACTAGGTGGCAGGCGGCAAGGTGCGAGATAATCCCCCCCTTTGCAGCTTCGCCCCTGACGGGGGAGGGACCCATGGGCGCCATAACCCGCCTGACCTGTTTCCATGATCCCGAGGATCACTACAGCCACCGGATCCGTCTGATCCTGGCGGAAAAGAACGTCGAGTGCGAGTTCATCGCCGTGCGTCGCGGCGAGTGTCCCCGGCAGCTGGCGGAGCACAATCCCTATGGCACCGTGCCGACGCTGATGGATCGCGACCTGGTGCTCTACGGGACCGAGGTGCTCATGGAGTACCTCGAAGAACGCTACCCGCATCCGCCGCTGCTGCCGGCCTATCCGGTCACCCGCGGTCAGTCGCGGCTGCTGATGCACCGCATCGGGCGCGACTGGTGCACCCTGGTAGACGCCATCCTGCAGGCCGCGCCGGGCGCCGATCTCGCTGTCGCGCGCAAGGAACTGCGGGAAAGCCTGACCGGCGTGGCGCCGATCTTCGCGGAAAAACCCTTTTTTCTGAGCGACGACTTTTCCCTGGTGGACTGTTGCCTGCTCCCCATCCTGTGGCGACTGCCGCGCCTGGGCATCGAATTGCCCCGAGCGGCCAAGCCGCTGCAGGACTACATGGATCGTATGTTCGCGCGCGACAGTTTCCGATCCAGTCTTTCGGTCACCGAGCGTGAGATGCGCTAGAGGAGAACCCCATGAATTCCAGTCGCCCCTACCTGGTCCGCGCGCTCTATGAGTGGATCGTGGACAACGACTGCACGCCTCACCTGCTGGTCAACGCCGACTACGCCGAGGTGCGCGTGCCGCCGGGCTATGCCAACGACGGCCAGATCGTGCTGAACGCTTCGCCCAGTGCCGTGCGTGACCTGCACATGGACAACGAAGCCGTGAGCTTCAACGGCCGCTTCGGCGGTGTGGCCTACAACCTCTACGTTCCGGTGGGCGCCATCCTCGCCATTTACGCTCGGGAGAACGGCCAGGGCATGGTCTTCGACAACGAGCCCAGCCCGCCGGATGACCAGGGCCCGGATAACGGCAGCGGCAAACCCGAGGCGCCGAAACCGGCTCCCGCGCGGCCGAGTCTGAAAGTGGTCAAATAACCCGGGCCAGCCTGCCGCGGAGCCTCTCTGCGGCAGTCATGAAAAAGCCCCTGTCGGCTAGGCCGACAGGGGCTTTTTCATGACCGGTACCTGCTCAGCGTTTGAGCGACGCCGGCAGGTGCGGCTGAATCTGAGTCAGCAGACCGCGGAAGCACTTGGGATTGCCGGCGACGATGTGACCCTTCTCGAGGAAGTCGTGGCCACCGTTGAAGTCGCCGATCAGGCCACCGGCTTCCTGCACCAGCAGGGCGCCCGCAGCCATGTCCCACTCCGACAGGCCCATTTCCCAGAACGCATCGAAACGACCGGCGGCGACATAGGCCAGGTCCAGCGCGGCGGAACCGGCGCGGCGGATGCCCGCGGTCTGGCCGATCAGGCTGCGGAACATGCCCAGGTAGTTGTCCAGGTGGTCGACGTCATTGGCACGGAAGGGAAAGCCGGTGCCCAGCAGGGCGCCTTCCAGGCTGCGGCGGTTGGTGACGCGGATGCGACGACCGTTCAGGGCGGCACCGCGGCCACGGCTGGCGGTGAATTCTTCCTGGCGTACCGGATCGAGGACCACGGCGTGTTCCAGGCGGCCCTTGTACTTGCAGGCGATGCTCACCGAGAAGTGCGGAACGCCACGAATGAAGTTGGTGGTGCCATCCAGCGGGTCGACGATCCAGACGTAGTCGGCGCCTTCGCCTTCGCCTGCCAGGTAGCCGGATTCCTCACCGTAGAAGCCGTGGGTGGGGTAGGCCTTGCGCAGGATGGCGAGAATGGTCTGCTCGGCAGCGCGATCGACTTCGGAAACGAAGTCATTGGCGCCTTTTTCGTCGACGGCGATAACGTCCAGGCGCTCAATCGAACGGAAAATCAATTCACCGGCGCTGCGGGCCGCGCGCAGTGCGATGTTCAGCATGGGCTGCATGGATAAATCACCTGGGTTGTATAAGGAAAGCCGGCAATGATAGCAGACTTCGCGGCGCTGGAAGGGGTATTCGTGGCAAGCGGGCGCGTGTGGGCGTAGTATACGGCGCCGATTTCCCGCGTCCGCTCGAGGATAGCCACGTGCTGAATAACATCCGCGTCGTTCTGGTCAACACCAGCCATCCCGGCAATATCGGCGGTGCCGCCCGGGCTATGAAGAACATGGGCCTGTCGCGCCTCTATCTGGTCGATCCCGAGGATTTTCCCAGCGGCGAAGCCAATGCCCGTGCCTCCGGGGCCAACGACGTGCTCGACGCCGCCATCGTCGTCGACACCCTGGAAGAGGCCCTGACCGGCTGCAGTCTGGTGCTGGGCACCAGCGCCCGGGATCGTCGTATCCCCTGGCCGCTGCTGGATCCACGCGAATGCGCCACCACTTCCCTGGCCCAGGTGGAGCAGGGCGGCGAAGTGGCCCTGGTGTTCGGGCGTGAATACGCCGGCCTCACCAACGAAGAGCTGCAGCGCTGCCATTATCATGTGCACATCCCCTCGGACCCGGCCTTCGGCTCGCTCAACCTCGCCGCAGCGGTCCAGGTGCTGGTGTACGAAGTGCGCATGGCCTGGCTCGCCGCGCAGAACCAGCCGACCAAGATGAACAAGGTCGAAGCCACCGCCATGCTCAACACCCAGCCGGTGACGGTGGAGGAGCTGGAGCTCTACTACGAGCACCTGGAGCAGACCCTGGTGGAGATCGGCTTCCTCGATCCGGCCAAGCCGCGCCACCTGATGAGTCGCTTGCGACGCCTCTATGGGCGGTCCGGCATCAGCAAGCTGGAGATGAACATCCTGCGCGGCATCCTGACCGAAACCCAGAAGGCCGCCCGTGGCGAATCCCACCCGCGGACTATCCCTCCGATAGATAATGCCTGAGTGATTTGGTTGGTTTTATAGTTGACCTTTTTTGTCGGGAATCCGATAATCGAGCTCATCCGATGCAACCCGCTCGAGTTCGTCATGAGACTGACTACCAAAGGCCGCTATGCCGTAACCGCCATGCTCGACCTGGCGCTGCACGCCCAGCGCGGCCCGGTGTCGCTGGCCGACATTTCCGAGCGGCAGGGCATCTCGCTGTCCTACCTGGAACAGCTGTTCGCACGTCTGCGTCGTGGTTCGCTGGTCAACAGCGTGCGCGGTCCGGGCGGGGGTTATCAGCTGGCGCGCGACATGGGTGGTATCCATGTGGCGCAGGTGATCGATGCCGTCAATGAATCCGTGGATGCCACCCGTTGCCAGGGCGGCGGTGGCTGCCATCAGGGCGATACCTGCCTGACCCACCACCTCTGGTGCGATCTGAGCGATCAGATCCACACCTTTCTCAGTGGCATCACCCTGGCTGACCTGGTCGCCCGCAACGAGATCCAGCAGGTTGCCAAGCGTCAGGACAACAAGGTCTGTGCCAGCAAGCAATCGCCGTTAGCGGTCGAAAAAATCGAAGCGTCCACCATCGACTGAGCAGAGACGCCCGTCTGATTAGGAGTAACCGATGAAATTGCCGATCTACCTAGACTATTCCGCCACCACGCCCGTCGATCCGCGCGTCGCTCAGAAGATGAGCGAGTGCCTGCTGGTGGACGGCAACTTTGGCAACCCCGCATCGCGCTCCCACCTGTTCGGCTGGAAGGCCGAGGAGTCGGTGGAAAACGCCCGTCGTCAGGTGGCCGAACTGGTCAACGCCGACCCGCGCGAGATCGTCTGGACCTCCGGTGCCACCGAGTCCGACAACCTGGCCATCAAGGGCGCCGCGCACTTCTACCAGAACAAGGGCAAGCACCTGATCACCTCCAAGATCGAGCACAAGGCGGTGTTGGACACCACCCGTCAGCTCGAGCGCGAAGGCTTCGAGGTGACCTACCTCGAGCCGGGCGAAGATGGCCTGATCACCCCCGACATGGTCGAGGCGGCCCTGCGTGACGACACCACCCTGGTGTCCATCATGCACGTCAACAACGAGATCGGCACCGTCAACGACATCGCTGCCATCGGCGAACTGACCCGCTCCCGGGGTGTGCTCTTCCACGTCGATGCCGCTCAGTCCACCGGCAAGGTCGACATCGATCTGCAAAAGCTCAAGGTCGACATGATGTCCTTCTCGGCGCACAAGACCTATGGTCCCAAGGGCATTGGCGCGCTCTACGTCAGCCGCAAGCCGCGCGTTCGTATCGAGGCCCAGACCCACGGTGGCGGTCACGAGCGCGGTATGCGTTCCGGCACCCTGGCGACCCACCAGATCGTCGGCATGGGCGAAGCCTTCCGCATCGCCAAGGAAGAGATGGCGCAGGAAAATGTCCGTATCAAGGCCCTGAGCGATCGTTTCTACCGTCAGTTCGAAGGCCTGGAAGAGGTCTACCTGAACGGCAGCCTGATCCATCGTGTGCCGCATAACCTGAACCTGAGCTTCAACTACGTCGAAGGCGAGTCGCTGATCATGGCGCTCAAGGATCTGGCGGTGTCGTCCGGTTCGGCCTGTACCTCGGCGTCCCTGGAGCCGTCCTACGTCCTGCGTGCCCTGGGCCGCAATGACGAGCTGGCGCACAGCTCCATCCGCTTCACCTTCGGTCGCTTCACCACCGAAGAAGACGTTGACTATGCCGCGAGCAAGGTCACCGAAGCCGTCAACAAGTTGCGCGAATTGTCTCCGCTGTGGGACATGTTCAAAGAAGGCGTAGACCTGAGTCAGGTCGAGTGGCAAGCCCACTGACCCACCCTGATAAGCGAGGATTGAACCATGGCATACAGTGAAAAGGTCATCGACCACTACGAAAACCCGCGCAACGTCGGCAAGTTCGACGCGGCTGATCCCGATGTCGGTACCGGCATGGTCGGCGCTCCGGCCTGCGGCGACGTGATGCGTCTGCAGATCAAGGTCAACGAGCAGGGCATCATCGAAGATGCCAAGTTCAAGACCTACGGCTGTGGCTCCGCCATCGCTTCCAGCTCCCTGGCCACCGAGTGGATGAAGGGCAAGAGCATCGAGGAAGCGGCGTCGATCAAGAACAGCATGATCGCCGAAGAACTGGCCTTGCCGCCGGTGAAGATCCACTGCTCGGTGCTTGCCGAAGACGCCATCAAGGCGGCGGTAAGCGACTACAAGCAGAAGAAAGGCCTGCTCTAAGGAGGATCCATGGCGATCAGCATGACCGAGTCCGCCGCCCGTCACGTGCAGCGGTCCCTCGATGGGCGCGGCAAGGGTGAGGGCATCCGCCTGGGCGTTCGTACCACGGGTTGCTCGGGACTGGCCTACGTACTCGAGTTCGTCGACGAATTCGCGGCCGAGGATCAGGTGTTCGAAAGCCATGGCGTCAAGGTCATCATCGACCCCAAGAGCCTGGTCTACCTGGACGGCACCGAGCTGGATTTCGTGCGTGAAGGCCTCAACGAGGGCTTCAAGTTCAACAATCCCAACGTGCGTGGCGAGTGTGGCTGCGGCGAAAGCTTCAACATCTGAGGCCTTCCATGGGTAAGCCCTGTCACTTTGCGCTGTTCGAGCTCGTGCCTGCCTTCGAGATCGATCAAGCGGGTCTGGCCTCGCGTTATCGCGACCTGGCCCGCACGATCCATCCGGATCGTTTCGCCGATGCGCCCGAGCGCGAACGTCGCCAGGCGCTAGAGCGGTCGGCGGAGCTCAACGAGGCCTATCACGTGCTGCGCGCGCCGTCGCGTCGTGCGCGTTATCTGCTGGAGCTCGAAGGGCATGAGATGCCGCTCGAAGCGACCATCCAGGATACCGATTTCCTCATGCAGCAATTGCAGTGGCGCGAGGAGTTGGAAGACCTGCAGGACGCCGGCGACAGCGCGAGCATTCCCGCCTTCCGCCAGCGTCTCAAGGACGCGCAGCGCGACATCGAGCAGGCCTTTGCCGCGATCTGGCAGGATCCCGCCCAGCGCGAGCCTGCCGAACGCCTGGTCCGTCGCATGCAGTTTCTCGACAAGCTGGCCAGCGAGATCCGCCAGCTCGAAGAGCGTCTGGACGATTAATCACAGGTGTCGCTCAGGCACCGACAACCATAAGCCGACTAGCCAATGGCTCTATTGCAGATAGCCGAACCCGGAATGGCGCCCAAGCCGCACCAGCGCAAGCTGGCGGTGGGCATCGATCTGGGCACTACCAATTCCCTCGTGGCCGCCGTCCGCAGTGGCGTGGCCGAGACCCTGCCCGATCTGCAGGGCGAGGTGATCCTGCCGTCCGCCGTGCGCTACGCCGTCGACGGTGTGGAAGTGGGGGCGGGCGCCAAGGCCGCTGCCGCCCAGGATCCCTTCAATACCATTCTTTCCGTCAAGCGCCTCATGGGGCGTGGTATCGCCGACGTCAAGCAGCTGGGTGAGCAGTTGCCCTATCGCTTCGTCGCTGGTGAATCGGAAATGCCGTTCATTGATACCGCCGCCGGACGCAAGAGTCCGGTCGAGGTGTCCGCGGACATCCTGCGGGTGCTGCGCGAGCGGGCCGAAGCCAGCCTTGGCGGCGAACTGGTCGGCGCCGTCATCACCGTGCCGGCCTATTTCGACGACGCCCAGCGTCAGGCCACCAAGGACGCCGCCCGCTTCGCCGGGCTGAACGTGCTGCGCCTGCTCAACGAACCCACCGCCGCGGCCGTGGCCTATGGCCTGGATCGAGGCGAGGAGGGCGTGGTCGCCATCTATGACCTGGGTGGCGGTACCTTCGATATCTCCATTCTGCGCCTGACCCGTGGTGTCTTCGAGGTCATGGCCACCGGCGGCGACAGCGCCCTGGGTGGCGACGATTTCGATCATGCCATCGCCGGCTGGATCGTCCAGCAGGCCGGCCTGTCCAGCGATCTGGATCCGGGTACCCAGCGGCGTCTGCTGCAGAGCGCCTGCGCCGCCAAGGAAGCCCTGTCGGCCGCCGAGCGCGTCGAGGTCAGCCATGGCGACTGGTCGGGCGTGCTGGAGCGCAGCACCTTCCAGGAGCTCATCGCCCCGCTGGTCGCGCGCAGCCTCAAGGCCTGCCGCCGTGCCCTGCGTGATGCGGAAGTGGAGCCGGTGGAGATCTCCGCCGTGGTCATGGTCGGTGGTTCCACCCGCGTGCCCTATGTGCGCGAAGCCGTGGGCGAACTGTTCGAGTGCACCCCGCTCACCGATATCGATCCGGATCGCGTGGTCGCCATCGGCGCTGCCCTGCAGGCCGATTCCCTGGCCGGCAATCGTGCCGGCGAAGAACTGCTGTTGCTGGACGTCATCCCGCTGTCCCTGGGTCTAGAAACCATGGGCGGCCTGATGGAGAAGATCATTCCGCGCAACACCACCATCCCGGTGGCGCGGGGGCAGGACTTCACCACCTATCGCGACGGCCAGACCGCCATGCTGGTGCATGTGCTGCAAGGCGAGCGCGAACTGGTCAAGGACGCCCGCTCGCTGGCCCGCTTCGAGCTGCGCGGCTTCCCACCCATGGTCGCCGGTGCGGCCAAGATCCGCGTCACCTTCCAGGTCGACGCCGACGGCCTGCTCGGCGTCAGTGCGCGTGAGTTGTCCAGTGGGGTGGAAGCCAGTGTCCAGGTCAAGCCGTCCTACGGTCTGACCGATGGCGAGATCGCCAATATGCTGCAGGATTCCTTCCGTCACGCCGGCGACGACATGCAGGCCCGCGCGCTGCGTGAGCAGCAGGTCGAGGCGCGGCGGTTGATCGAGGCGGTCACCGCCGCGGTCGCCACTGATGGCGAGCGGTTGCTGGACGCCGAGGAGCGTCAGGTGATCGAGCTGGAAATTGGCCGGCTGGCCGAGCTGCTGGAAGCCACTGACGTCCAGGCGCTCGAAGAGCAGACCAAGCGTCTTTCTCAGGTGACCGATGCCTTCGCCGCCCGGCGGATGAACGCCTCGGTCAAGGCGGCCCTGGCGGGTCGCCGTCTCAACGATATCGAGGAGTAGTTCCATCATGCCGCAGATCACCCTGCTGCCCCACGCCGAGCACTGCCCCGAGGGCGCGGTCTTCGAAGCCAGCGAAGGCGAAACCATCATCGCCGCGGCCATGCGCAACGGCATCGACATCGAGCACGCCTGCGAGATGTCCTGTGCCTGCACCACCTGTCACGTGGTCGTCCAGGAAGGCTTCGACTCCCTCGAACCTTCCGATGAACTCGAAGACGACATGCTGGACAAGGCCTGGGGTCTGGAAATGCGTTCGCGCCTGTCCTGCCAGGCGGTAGTTGGCAGCGAAGACCTGGTGGTGGAGATTCCGCGCTACACCATCAACCAGGTTTCCGAAGGTCACTGAGGACAGCTGTCATGGCACTGAAATGGACCGATGTGCTGGATATCGCCATCGAACTCAACGACGCCCATCCCGACGTTGATCCGCGCTACGTGAACTTCGTCAAGCTGCGTAACTGGGTCGTGGACCTGCCGGAGTTCGACGACGATCCCCAGCGCGGTGGAGAGAAGGTGCTGGAGGCCATCCAGGCCGCCTGGATCGACGAGTCCGCCTGACGCATCGCCCGTACCGCGCTACGCTTTTCACCGGGACCCGCGTATAATCCGCGGGTTTCGTTTTTGCTCTATTCCCACATTCGGAGTTCACATGTCTGTTCAACGTACCCTGTCGATCATCAAGCCCGATGCCGTATCCAAGAATGTCGTCGGTGAGATCGTCACCCGCTTCGAGAAGGCTGGCCTGCGCGTCGTCGCTGCCAAGATGGTCCAGCTGTCCGAGCGCGAGGCCGGTGGCTTCTACGCCGAACACAAAGAGCGTCCCTTCTTCAAGGATCTGGTCTCCTTCATGACCTCGGGTCCGGTCGTGGTTCAGGTGCTGGAAGGCGACAACGCCATCGCCAAGAACCGTGAGCTGATGGGCGCTACCGATCCCAAGAAAGCCGACGCCGGTACCATCCGTGCCGACTTCGCCGTCTCCATCGACGAAAATGCCGTCCATGGTTCGGATTCCGAAGCGTCCGCCGCTCGCGAGATCTCCTACTTCTTCGCAGCTACCGAAGTCTGCGAGCGCATCCGCTAAGGATGAGCGCCGGCCAGGGAAGCGGCCAGCCCGCCTTCCTGGCACCGCCCGCGCCTCGCGCGGGCTTCAAACAGATTTCGTCGAGGTGATCCCATGACCACAGCCACCGATAAGGTCAATCTGCTGGGCCTGACCCAGCCGCAACTCGAGTCGTTCTTCGAGTCCATCGGGGAGAAGCGCTTCCGCGCCGGCCAGGTCATGAAGTGGATCCATCACTTCGGCATCGACGATTTCGACGCCATGAGCAACCTGGGCAAGGCACTCAAGGAAAAGCTCAAGGCCGCCGCGGAAATCCGTGGGCCCGAGATCGTCAGCGAAGATATCTCCCGCGACGGCACCCGCAAGTGGGTGATCCGCGTCGCCTCCGGCAGCTGCGTCGAGACCGTCTACATTCCGCAGAACGGCCGTGGCACCCTGTGCGTGTCGTCCCAGGCCGGTTGCGCCTTGGACTGCAGCTTCTGCTCCACTGGCAAGCAGGGTTTCAACAGCAACCTCACCGCCGCTGAAGTGATCGGCCAGGTGTGGATCGCCAACAAGTCCTTTGGCAGCGTACCGGCCAAGATCGACCGCGCCATCACCAACGTGGTGATGATGGGCATGGGCGAGCCGTTGCTGAACTTCGACAACGTCGTCTCCGCCATGCGCATCATGATGGACGACCTCGGCTACGGCATCTCCAAGCGCAAGGTCACCTTGTCCACCTCGGGCGTGGTGCCGATGATCGAGGAGCTGGCCAAGCACATCGACGTCTCCCTGGCGCTGTCGCTGCACGCGCCCAACGACGAGCTGCGCAATGAGCTGGTGCCGATCAACCGCAAGTATCCGTTGGCCATGCTGCTCGATGCCTGCCAGAGATACATCGGGCAACTGGGCGAGAAGCGTGTCCTGACCATCGAGTACACCCTGCTCAAGGACGTCAACGACCTGCCCGAGCACGCGCTGCAGATGATCGAGCTGCTGCGCAACGTGCCCTGCAAGATCAACCTGATTCCCTTCAATCCCTTCCCGCACTCCGGATACGAGCGGCCGAGCAAGAACGCCACCCGTCGTTTCCAGGAGCTGCTGCAGCAGGCCGGTTTCAACGTCACGGTGCGTACCACCCGTGGCGACGATATCGACGCCGCCTGTGGTCAGCTGGTGGGGCAGGTCATGGACCGTACCCGCCGTAGCCAGCGTTACATCGCCGTCCGCCAGCTCGACGGTGCCGAAACCGTAACGCCACTCCAGGGCTGAGGGCGCGACCATGGCGATCACGCGCTTTGCGGCTGTCGCGCTCGCCCTGGTGGTCGGCGGCCTCGCCGGCTGCGTGACCGAGGGTGATCGCAATCCCATGGATACCCGCCAGGGGCGGATGCAGGCGCGTGATGCCTATATCCAGCTCGGCCTCGGCTATGTCCAGCAGGGCAATACCGAACAGGCCAAGGTGCCGCTGAAAAAGGCCCTGGAGCTGGATTCCTCCAGCGCCGACGCCCATGCCGCGCTGGGGCTGGTTTTCCAGGCCCAGGGCGAGACGGAACTGTCGGATCAGGAGTATCGCCTGGCTCTGCGCGAGCGGCCCCACGATGCACGCATCCTCAACAACTACGGCAGCTTCCTCTATGAGCAGGGGCGCTACAAGGATGCCTATGAGCGCTTTACCCAGGCCGCCGAGGACAGCCTGTACCCCGAGCGCGCCCGGGTGTTCGAGAATCTCGGCCTGACCGCCCTGCGACTCAATCAGGTCGACTTGGGCAAGGAAAATCTGGAAAAATCCCTGCGACTGGATCGCAATCAGCCCAGGGCTCTGTTCGAATTGGCTCAACTGGCCTACCAGACGCGCGACTATGTGCCGTCCCGGAACTATTACCAGGCCTTCAGCCAGCTCAGTCCCCAGGATGCCCGCAGCCTGTTGCTCGGGATCCGCCTCGCCGAAGTGTTCAACGACCGCAACACCGCCGCGAGTTATGCCCTGCAGCTGAAGCGCCTGTACCCGAACTCACCTGAATATCGTCAACTTCAGTCGGAGCAGAAATGACCGCAGTGCAATCCGAAGCGGTACACGCCGGACGGGGTAATCCCGGTGAGATCTTGCGTCAAAAGCGCCTGGCGCTTGGCTGGAGCCAGGCTCAGGTCGCCCAGAATCTCAATCTTAGCGAGCGCATCATCGAGCAGCTCGAAACCGGTAACTATCAGCAGATGCCGGGGCACACCTTCGCCCGCGGCTACACCAAGGCCTATGGCAAGTTGCTTGGCCTGGACCAGGTCGAACTGGTGCGTACCTTCGATGGCTATACCGGCACCGATGCCAAGGGCAGTACGGTCCACAGCCTGGGACGCCTCGACGAGCCGGTGCGGCTGTCGCGCAATGTCCTCAGGTTCGTCAGTTTCATCCTGGTGGTGCTGTTCATCGCCATGGGTCTGTTCTGGTGGCAAGAGCGCAGCCGTCAGGCCTCCAGCAGCAGTGCCGTGAGCATGGAGCATGTCGAGGTCGAGGGCGCCGATGGCAAGACCGAGATCCATCCCATCGACGAGCCGGAAGAGCAGCCCCCGGTCGCCACCCAGCCACCGGCGCCGGGCGTGCCGTCACCGGTGGGTACGCCCACGCCCGATACCAATGCCATCGCCGCCATGACTACGCCGAGCGAGATGCCGGCACCGACGCCGACGACGGGGACGAGCGCGCCAGCCACCACTGCACCAGCCACCACGCCGTCGGCCAGCCCGACGACTGCGGCGGCTGCCTCGCCTACCACGGGTAGCGACAGCCTGAGCATCCGCTTCACGGCCAACTGCTGGACGCAGGTCAGCGACAGCACGGGCAAGATTCTCTTCAGCGGTGTGAAAAAGGGTGGCGAGAGCCTCGACTACGCCTCGATCAAACCGCCCGTGAACATCCGTCTCGGCTTCGCGCGCGGTGCCCAGATCACCTACAACGGTCAGGTCGTCGACCTTGCGCCCTTCACCAAGGGCGAGACCGCCCGCATCAAACTCGGTCAGGCCGGACAATGACGTCCGGCGACCTCATGGGAAACCAGCATGCATAGCGAATCGCCCATCAAACGTCGGCTGTCCCGCAAGATCTGGGTCGGCTCGGTGCCGGTCGGCGGCGATGCTCCCATCGCCGTGCAGAGCATGACCAACACCGAAACCTGCGACGTCGACGCCACCGTGGCCCAGATCCAGCGTCTGCAGGACGCCGGTGCCGACATCGTACGTGTCTCCGTCCCCGACATGGACGCCGCCGAAGCCTTTGGTCGCATCAAGCAGCGGGTCAGCCTGCCGCTGGTGGCCGACATCCACTTCGACTACAAGATCGCCCTGCGCGTGGCCGAGCTGGGTGTGGATTGCCTGCGTATCAACCCCGGTAACATCGGTCGCGAAGACCGGGTCAAGGCGGTGGTCGATGCAGCCCGCGAGCGCGGTATCCCGATCCGCATCGGCGTCAATGCCGGTTCGCTGGAAAAGGATCTGCAGAAAAAGTATGGCGAGCCCACTCCGGAAGCCCTGGTGGAGTCGGCCATGCGCCACGTCGACCATCTGGAGAAGCTGGACTATCCCGACTTCAAGGTCAGCGTGAAGGCCAGTGACGTCTTCATGGCCGTGGCGGCCTACCGCCAGCTGGCCACCCGTATCGAGCAGCCACTGCACCTGGGTATCACCGAAGCCGGCGGCCTGCGCTCGGGCACGGTGAAGTCCGCCGTGGGGTTGGGCATGCTGCTGGCCGAAGGCATCGGCGACACCATCCGCATCTCCCTGGCGGCCGATCCGGTCGAGGAGATCAAGGTCGGTTTCGACATCCTCAAGTCCCTGCGCCTGCGCTCGCGGGGCATCAACTTCATCGCCTGCCCGAGCTGCTCGCGGCAGAACTTCGATGTGGTCAAGACCATGAACGAGCTGGAAGGGCGCCTGGAAGACCTGCTGGTGCCCCTGGACGTCGCCGTGATCGGCTGCGTGGTCAACGGTCCCGGCGAAGCCAAGGAAGCCCATGTCGGCCTGACCGGAGGTACGCCGAACAACCTGGTGTACATCGATGGCAAGCCGGCGTCCAAGCTGAACAACGACAATCTGGTGGACGAGCTGGAAGGGCTCATCCGCCGCAAGGCGGCCGAAAAGGCCGAAGCGGATGCCGCGCTCATCGCGCGCAGCTGAAAGATCAAGGAATAAGGCCCTTTCGTGAGCAAGTCCCTGCAAGCCATCCGTGGCATGAACGATATCCTGCCGGAGCAGACTCCGGCCTGGCGTTACCTGGAACGTACCTTCGCGACGCTGCTCGACGGCTATGGCTACCACGAGATCCGTCTGCCCATCATGGAGTTCACCGAACTCTTCGCCCGTGGCATTGGCGAGGGCACCGACGTGGTGGACAAGGAGATGTACACCTTCCTCGACCGCAACGAGGAGTCCCTGACCCTGCGTCCGGAAGGCACCGCGGGTTGCGTGCGGGCCGTGCTCGAACACGGCATGACCGGTGGTGGCCAGGTGCAGAAGCTCTGGTACGCCGGGCCCATGTTCCGTTATGAGAAGCCGCAAAAGGGTCGCTATCGCCAGTTCCACCAGATCGGCGTGGAGGTGTTCAACCTGCCCGGTCCGGACATCGATGCCGAACTGATCGTGCTCACCGCGCGCCTCTGGCAACGCCTGGGCCTGACCGACGCCGTGACCCTGCAGCTCAACAGCCTGGGTTCCAGCGCCGATCGCGCCCGCTATCGCGAAGCCCTGGTGGCCTATCTACAGGAACGCTTCGAGCAGCTCGACGAAGACAGCCAGCGCCGCCTGACCACCAATCCGCTGCGCATCCTCGACAGCAAGAACGCCCAGACCCAGGCGCTGCTGCAGGACGCCCCGACCCTGGCCGACTACCTGGACGACGAGTCCCGCGCGCACTTCGACGGCCTCAAGGCCCGTCTGGACGCCGCCGGGATCCGCTACCAGATCAACCCCAAGCTGGTGCGTGGCCTGGACTACTACGGCCGTACGGTCTTCGAGTGGGTCACCGACAAGCTGGGCGCCCAGGGCACCGTCTGTGCCGGTGGCCGCTACGACGGCCTGATCACCCAGTTCGGCGGCAAGCCCACCCCGGGTGTCGGCTTCGCCATGGGGGTCGAGCGCCTGGTGCTGCTGCTGGAAACCCTGGAATGCCTGCCTGGCGATCTGCAGCGACCCGCCGATCTCTACCTGTGCGCCTTTGGCGAGGCGGCCGAGCTGGCCGGCCTGAAGTTGGCAGAACAGTTGCGCGATGCCCGTCCGGACCTGCGTCTGCTGGTCAATGCCGGTGCCGGCAGCTTCAAGAGCCAGTTCAAGAAGGCCGACAAGAGCGGCGCGCTCTGGGCCATGATCCTGGGTGAAGACGAACTGGCCGCGCAACAGGTGGCACTCAAGCCGCTGCGTGGCGATGCGCCCCAGGAAAAGGTCGATTTCGCGGCCCTGGCCGCCCGTCTGGACGAGATTTTGCCCCTGGCCGGTTCCGGTCGCGGGAATTGAGGAGAACGGATTTGAGTTCCATCGACGACGACAATCTGGTGGTCGCCAAGGCCTGGTGGCAGCGTAACGGCAAGCCGCTGGTGGCGGGTGGCGTCATCGCCCTGGTGGCGGTGCTCGGCTGGCAGGGCTGGCAGCGTTACCAGAACAGCCAGGCGCAAGGCGCTTCGGTGCTCTATCAGCAACTGGTGGAAGCCGCGCTGGCTCCCGGTGGCAAGGTCGACACCGCCCGGGTGACGGATACCTACGGCAAGCTCAAGCAGGATTATTCCGGTACTGCCTACGCCCAGTACGGTAGTCTCTTCGTCGCCAAGGTGGCGGTGGAGAACAATCGCCTGGACGACGCGGCCGCCGAGCTCAAGGCCGTGGTGGACAAGCCCCATGACGCCGAACTCGGCGAGCTGGCGCGCCAGCGCCTGGCTCGGGTGCTGGCTGCCCAGGGCAAGGCCGAAGAGGGTCTCAAGCTGCTGGATGGCGAGGCGCCCAAGGCCTATGTCGCCAATCGCGAAGAATTGCGCGGTGATCTCCTGGTGGCGCTGAAGAAGCCCGCCGAAGCGCGTGCCGCCTATGAAAAAGCCCGCGCCGCGTTGCCCAACGATGCAGCCGAAGGCGTGCTGCAGATGAAACTCGATGATCTCGCCAAAGGAGACGCCTGATGTTGCGCTGGAAGCCTATCGCGGTACTGGGTCTCGCCCTTGCGGTCGTCGGGTGCAGCAGCACCGGTAAAAAGGAACTGCCCCCCGCCGAGCTCAAGGATATCAAGGCGGAAGTCCGCCTGGATGAAGTCTGGAGTCGCTCGGTGGGCGACGGCCAGGGCAAGGAATACAACCGCCTGGTCCCTGCCGTCGACGGCCAAACCATCTTTGCCGCCGATGCCGATGGCCGGGTCATGGCGATGAATCGCGAGACCGGCCAGGTGTTGTGGAAGAAGGATCTCGACCTGCCTGTGTCCGGCGGTGTCGGCGTGGGCTCCGGTCTGGTGCTGGTCGGCACCCTGCGGGGCCAGGTGATCGCCCTCGACGCCAGCAGTGGCGACGAGAAGTGGCGTGCCCAGGCGTCCAGCGAAGTGTTATCGGCGCCGGTCGTCAACGATGACGTGGTGGTGGTGCAGTCCCAGGACGACAAACTGCAGGCCTTCGAGCTGGGCAGTGGTACTCGTCGCTGGATCTACGAAGACACCCAGCCGGTGCTGAGTCTGCGTGGCACCGGTGCCCCCCTGATCGCCAACCAAGTGGTCATGGCCGGTTTCGCCAGCGGCAAGGTCGTCGCCTTGGACGTGCAGCGCGGCTTGCCGCTGTGGGAACAGCAGATCGCCGTGCCCAAGGGCCGTTCCGAACTGGAGCGGATCGTCGACGTCGACGGTGGCCTGTCGCTGTCGGGCGATACCCTCTATGTGGTCAGCTACAACGGCCGCGTGGCCGCGCTCAATCCGGCCAACGGCCAGATCCTTTGGCAGCGCGATGCCTCCAGCTACGACGGCGTGGCCGAAGGCTTCGGCAACGTCTACCTGAGCCTGGACAACGGTACCGTCGAAGCGGTCGAGGAATCCTCGACCTCCGCCCTGTGGACCAACGCCGATCTGGCCCGTCGCCAGCTCACCGGCCCGGTGGTCTGGTCGAGCAATGTGGTGGTGGGCGACTATGCCGGCTACATCCATCTGCTGAGCCAGGTCGATGGTCGTTTCGTTGGCCGGACCAAGGTCGATGGTGACGGCGTCCGGGTACGGCCACTGGTCGTCGGCGACATGCTCTACGTTTACGGCAATGGCGGTAAACTCGTCGCCTATCGTCTGCGCTAGAAATTATTATCCTCAACCGATGGCCGCTACCGTGAAGTTCGGTAGCGGCCATCGTGTTTTCTGCTCTGGGAGAGCCGCATGGTTCCCGTAATTGCCCTGGTGGGGCGGCCGAACGTCGGCAAATCCACGCTTTTCAACCGCCTGACCAAGACTCGCGATGCCATCGTCGCCGACTTCGCCGGCCTGACCCGTGATCGCAAGTACGGCGAAGCCAAGTGGCAGGGGCGTACCTACATCGTGGTCGACACTGGCGGCATCTCCGGTGACGAGGAAGGCATCGACCTGAAAATGGCCGAGCAATCGCTGCAAGCCATCGAAGAATCCGATGCGGTGCTGTTCCTGGTGGACTCCCGCGAAGGGATGACCGTCGCCGATCAGATGATCGCCGAGCACCTGCGCAAGCGAAACAAGCGCACCTTCCTGGTGGCCAACAAGGTCGACACCGTCGACCCGGATATCGCCCGGGCGGAATTCAGCCCCCTGGCCATCGGCGATGCCTATCCCATCGCAGCGGCCCATGGCCGTGGCGTGAACAACCTGCTGGAAGCCGCCCTGGGTGTCTTTCCCAAGGACGAGGTCGAAGTCGAGGAGCTCTCCGAGGAGCAGGTCCGTGCCGCCGCGGAAGAGGGCGGTGACGTCTTCCGCCGCGTCCAGGGCATCGACGAGACCACCGGCATCAAGATTGCCGTCATCGGCCGTCCCAACGTGGGCAAGTCGACCCTGGTCAACCGCATGCTCGGCGAAGAGCGGGTGATCGTCTATGACCAGGCCGGCACCACCCGCGACAGTATCTACATCCCCTTCGAGCGCAACGAAGAACGCTACACCCTGATCGACACCGCTGGCGTGCGCCGCCGCGGCAAGGTCTTCGAGGCGGTCGAGAAGTTCTCGGTGGTCAAGACGCTGCAGGCGATCCAGGACGCCAACGTAGTGATCTTCGTCATGGACGCCCGCGAGGGGGTGGTCGAGCACGACCTCAACCTGCTCGGCTTCGTGCTGGAAACCGGCCGCGCGCTGGTGATCGCCCTGAACAAGTGGGACGGCATGGAGTCCGGCGAGCGCGACTACGTCAAGACCGAACTGGAACGTCGCCTGCTGTTCGTCGACTTCGCCGACATCCACTTCATCTCGGCGCTGCATGGCACTGGGGTGGGTCACCTGTACAAGTCGGTGCAGCAATCCTTCGCCTCGGCCACCACCCGCTGGCCCACCAGCCGCCTGACCCAGATCCTCGAGGATGCGGTGCAGGAGCACCAGCCGCCGATGGTCAGTGGCCGGCGCATCAAGCTGCGCTACGCCCACCTGGGTGGTGCCAACCCGCCGCTGATCGTCATCCATGGTAACCAGACCGATGCGGTGCCCAAGTCCTATACCCGCTACCTGGAAAAGACCTATCGCCGGGTGCTCAAGCTGGTGGGGACGCCGATTCGCATCGAATACCGCGGTGGCGAGAACCCCTTCGAGGGCAAGAAGAACACCCTCACCGAGCGCCAGGTCAACAAGAAGCGCCGGTTGATGAGCCACCACAAGAAGTCCGAGAAGAAGCGCAAGGACAAGCGGCGCTAGACCGTAGGACGCTGCGAAAGGAAGGGGGCTTGATAGCCCCCTTTTTCTTTTGGGCGCTCTGTCAGCATTCCCGTAGTGATGCTCCAGTGGAAAGGGCTGTGCAGTGACCCTCACCCTGGCCCTCTCCCAGAGGGAGAGGGGATGTCTGGATGAGAGCCTTTACCTGAGCCCATCTCGGTGGACATCCTCATCGCGGCTATGGCGGTGCGCTGATGCGACCGGATGCACTGAGCTACCTCCTCTCCCTGGGGAGAGGGTTGGGGTGAGGGCGTCCCCGCGGCTTCACCCGTGGAAAAGGCTGCGCCGTTTTCCACGCTAGGTGATTTGCCCTATTTAGGGTATGGCGGTCCGGCTCCTACGGAACCCGAGGTTCTGTTGATCGCGGCCATGGGCCGCTCCTACAGGATTCGAGCTTCTGTAGGAGCGGCCCATGGCCGCGATGAGCGTTGGTCGAGCGTCTAGCTGGGCGCGCGAACCGAACCGCTCCCTTTCCAAGCTGCCTCTCTTGCCCTCGCCGGGAAAAAATCGCAGGCTGCTGGTCTTTTCAACCAGACCCGTGCCCGCGCGATGATCCAGAGCAAGCTTCCCGACCTCGCCGTCACCATCTTTACCCGCATGTCCCAGCTCGCCGCCCAGACCGGTGCGCTGAATCTGTCCCAGGGCTTTCCCGACTTCGACGGACCCGCCGAACTGCTGGCCGCGGTCGGTCGCCATGTGGCGGCCGGGCACAACCAGTACGCACCCATGACCGGGTTGCCGGCGCTACGCCAGCAGGTGGCCGCCAAGGTCGCCCACTTCTATGGCCGTGAGGTGGATGCCGACGCCGAGGTCACCATCGTGCCGGGGGCCACCCAGGGGCTGTTCTGCGCCTTGCAGACGCTGGTGCGGCCAGGTGACGAGGTCATCGTCTTCGATCCCTGCTATGACAGCTACGAGCCTTCGGTGCAGCTGGCGGGTGGGCGCTGTGTGCACGTGCCCCTGGCGCTGCCGGGCTTCGGCATCGATTGGGCGGCGCTGGAGGCGGCCCTGAGCCCCCGCACCCGCGCCATCGTGCTCAATACCCCGCACAATCCCAGCGGGGCCCTGGTCAGCGCGGCGGAACTGGACCGCCTGGCCGACCTGATTCGCGGTCGTGATCTCTATCTGGTCAGCGACGAGGTCTACGAGCATCTGGTCTATGACGGCGAGCGCCATGCCAGCGTCATCGCCCATGACGAGCTCTATGCCCGCGCCTTCGTGGTGAGTTCCTTTGGCAAGACCTATCACGTCACCGGCTGGAAGACCGGCTATGTGGTGGCGCCGCCAGCGCTGTCGGCCGAGTTGCGCAAGGTCCACCAGTACGTGAGCTTCTGTGGGGTTACGCCGATCCAGGGTGCCCTGGCCGACTTCATGGCTGCTCATCCCGAGCACCTGAGCGAACTTCCGGGCTTCTACCAGGCCAAGCGGGATCTCTTCTGCGATCTGCTGGGTCATTCGCGCTTCAGCTTCCAGCGCGCCGCCGGCACCTATTTTCAGGTGGTCGACTATTCCGCCATTCGCCCGGATCTGGACGATGTGGCCATGGCCGAATGGCTGACCCGCGAGCACGGCGTCGCCGCCATTCCGCTGTCGGTGTTCTACCAGGCGCCGCCCACGGACCTGCGCCTGGTGCGCTTCTGCTTCGCCAAGCGCGAAGACACCCTGCGGCAGGCAGCGGAGCGGCTATGCGCGATCTGACCCCCGGCCAGGACCTGCGCCTGGCGCTGCTGCAGACTGAACTGGTCTGGCACGATCCGGCCGCCAACCGTGCCCACTTCGAGCAACTGCTGGCACGGGTAGGAGAGACCGACCTGGTCATCCTGCCGGAGATGTTTACCACCGGCTTTTCCATGGAGTCGGCGGCCCTCGCCGAACCCGCCGATGGGCCGACCGCCGTCTGGCTGCGCGAACAGGCCCGGCGGATCGGCGCCGTGGTGACGGGCAGCCTGATCGTGCAGGACGAAGATGGACGGCATCGCAACCGGCTGCTGTGGGCGACGCCCGAAGGCGAGTTGCTGCACTACGACAAGCGTCATCTCTTTCGCATGGCCGGTGAGCACGAGCATTACGCGCCTGGCGAGCAGCGCCTGGTGCTGACCCTCAAGGGGTGGCGGATCCGGCCGCTGATCTGCTACGACCTGAGATTCCCGGTCTGGAGTCGCGCTCAGGACGATACCGACCTGCTGCTCTACGTGGCCAACTGGCCAGCGCCTCGGCGTGGGCATTGGAATCAGCTGCTGCCGGCGCGGGCCATCGAGAATCTCTGCTATGTCGCGGCGGTGAACCGCATCGGCAGTGACGGCAATGGCCATCCCTATGCCGGTGACAGCCAGGTGCTGGACTTCCAGGGTGAACCCCTAGTCGAGGCCGGCGCAGCCGCCGGCATCTTCCATACGACCCTGTCAGCCGCGGCCCTGGCCGGCTATCGCGAGCGCTTTCCGGCGCAGCGCGACGCTGATGCCTTCCGCCTGGGCTGATCAGGCCCAGAAGGGCGCTGGCTGGGCGGCGTGCTGGTGGATCAGGGCGACGGCCCGGTCCACGTCCGCCTCGCTGGTGTAGCGGCCCAGGCTGAATCTGTAGCTGCGCGCGGCCTGCTCGGCGCTCAGGCCCAGACCCAGCAGCACATGGGAGGGCGCCGCCTTGGCCGAACTACAGGCCGACGTAGTGGAAAAGGCTAGCTGACGCTGCAGCGCCGCGGTGTCGAGCGGCGTAGCGAAGGTCAGATTGAGGGTATGGGGGATGCGCTGCCGGGCGCAGCCGTTCAGCTGCATGCCGGGCAAGGTCTGGACGCCGGCCAGGAACCGCGCGCGCAACTGGCCGAGACGCTCGTTCTCCCGCGCCATGGCCTGGCCGGCGAGGGCGAAGGCGGTCCCCATGCCCACGATCTGGTGAGTGGCCAGGGTCCCCGAGCGCAGCCCGCGCTCATGGCCGCCGCCGTGGATCTGCGCCTGCAGGGCACCCTCCGCCCGCGGGCCGACGTAGAGGGCGCCGATGCCCTTGGGACCATAGGTCTTGTGTGCGGAAAAGGACATCAGATCGACCGCCAGGCTGGCCAGATCGATGGCGACCTTGCCGGTGGCCTGGGCGGCGTCCACGTGGAAGAGGGCACCCCGGGCACGGACCTGCTGGCCGATATGGTTGATGTCGGTCAGGGTGCCGAGCTCGTTGTTCACCAACATCAGCGAAACCAGGCAGGTGTCCTCCCTCCAAGCCTGTGCGACGGCGTCGGGGGTGATGAGACCTGCTGCGTCCGGGGTCAGGTAGGTAACGGCGAACCCCTCGGCTTCCAGTTGAGCTGCGGTGTCCAGGACCGCCCGGTGTTCCAGGCAACTGGTGATGAGATGGCCATGGCCACGGCGACGGGCCACGCCAAGCAGAGCGAGATTGTTGGATTCGGTGGCGCCGGAGGTCCAGATCAGCTGCTCGGGCCGGGCGCCGACCAGTTCGGCTACCTGCTGGCGGGCATTGTCCACGGCGCGCTGGGCGTCGCTACCGAAGGCGTGACCACGCGAGGCAGGGTTGCCGAAGATGCCTTGGCGACCCATGCAGCCGAGCATGGCTTCGATGACGGTCTCGTCGACCGGGGTGGTGGCGGCGTAATCGAAATACAGGGGGTAAGCGTCCATGGCGGCCTCGGGCGTTTGAATGCGTCTAGGCTAACGCCACGGGTCTCGAAGAAATTTGCTTTCTGGCTGCTCGTTGGTTGTCGGGTGAGAATATAATTCCAGGATAAGGCCGCTTTAGAGAAAACTATTCCATGGATCGCTTCGATCGCGCCATTCTTGAGGTGTTACAGCAGGACAGCACCCGGCCAGTGGCCGATATCGCCGAGCGTATCGGCCTGGGTACCACCGCCTGCTGGCGGCGTATCCAGAGGCTGGAGGAGCAGGGCGTCATTCGTGCCCGGGTGGCGCTGCTCGATCCACGGCAGCTCAACGTGGGTGTGACCGTATTCGTCTCGGTGCGCACCAACCAGCACGCCATGGACTGGCTGCAGCGCTTCCATGCGGCGGTGGCGGCCATTCCGGAGGTGGTGGAGCTCTATCGCATGGCCGGCGATACCGACTACCTGATGCGCATCGTGGTGCCGGACATCGCCGCCTACGACGGTGTCTACAAGCGCCTGATTCAGGTACCCGGCCTGCTGGACGTCAGCTCCAGCTTCGCCATGGAGCAGATCAAGTACAGCACGGCGTTGCCGTTGGATTATGTGCGGTAGCGGATCGCGATGCCCTCACCCCAGCCCTCTCCCGGAGGGAGAGGGGGGTGTTATCCGAGCAGGCGTTTGGCTTCGGCAGCTTCTAGCTGATACGTAGCGTGGAAAACGGCGTAGCGTTTTACACTGGCGCTGGCTGAGAGATGTTGCCCTCACCCCAACCCTCTCCCGGAGGGAGAGGGGGTTATCCAAGCTAGCGTTTGGCTTCGGCAGCCTCCAGCTGATACGTAGCGTGGAAAACGGCGCAGTCTTTTCCACTGGCGCTGGCTGAGAGATGTTGCGCTCACCCCAGCCTTCTCCCGGAGGAAGAGGGGTTATCCGAGCAGGCGTTTGGCTTCGGCAGCCTCCAGCTGATACGTAGCGTGGAAAACGGCGTAGCCTTTTCCACTGGTGCTGGGTGAGAGATGTTGCCCTCACCCCAGCCCTCTCCCGCAGGGAGAGGGGGTTATCCGCGCAGGTGCTCCTATCCGTGAGCTCGCAAGGTCAAGACTGACGTCTTGACTTCATATCTCCGGCTGCAGTCATCGCGGCCATGGGCCGCTCCTACATGGAACTTGAATGGTAGGAGTGGCCGTCATGGTGCACCGGCATGGCCGCGATAGGAGTCTGCAGCGGGGCCTGGGCGCGTCATTCGCGATAGGCGCTGACCTGATCCAGCAGGGTGATGTCATCGGCGGGCAGCTGCAGCCGAGTGGCGGCGATCAGGTCGTCGAGCTGGGCCTGGGAGGTGGCGCTGGCGATGGGGGCGGTGATGCTGGGACGGGCGATCAGCCAGGCCAGTGCGACCTGGGCCGGGGTGGCGTCGTGCTTTTCGGCGATCTCGTCGAGACCGGCGAGAATGGCCATGCCGCGTTCGTCCAGATAGCCTTTGACCATCTCTGCCCGCGCGCCCTGGAGATCATCCTTGGTGCGGTACTTGCCGGTAAGAAAGCCACTGGCCAGGGAGAAGTAGCTGATCACGCCCAGGCCGAGCTCCTGGACTACCGGTTCCAGATCGGTCTCGTAGTCCTTGCGCGCGTGCAGATTGTAGTGCGGCTGCAGGCTCTGGTAGGCCGGCACGCCCAGGCGCTCGGCGACCTGGGCCGCTTCGCGCAGGCGCTGGCCACCATGGTTGGAGGCGCCGATCACCCGCACCTTGCCCTGTTCCACCAGGCGGGCGAAGGCCCCCAAGGTCTCTTCCAGAGGGGTGTCCTGATCATCGCAATGCGCCTGGTAGAGGTCGATGCGATCGGTCTGCAGGCGCTTGAGCGAGGCCTCCACCGCCTGCTGTACATAGTTGGCGCCAAGGCCCTTGCGACCCTCGCCCATGTCCATGCCCAGCTTGGTGGCCAGGATCACCTGATCGCGCTTGCCGCTCCGGGCGAACCACTTGCCGAGCAGGGTCTCGGACTCGCCGCCACGGTTGCCTGGCGCCCAGCGCGAATAGACGTCGGCGGTGTCGATGAAATCCAGGCCGGCGTCGAGCAGCGCGTCCAGCATACGAAAGGACTGGGCTTCGTCCAGCGTCCAGCCAAAGACGTTGCCACCGAAGCAGAGGGGCGGGACCTGCAGGTCGGAGTGGCCGAGGGTACGTTTTTGCATGGGATCCTCATCTGGATAGGGAAGACATGCAGGTTACGACCGATGGCCGCGGCTCAAGGTTCGAGACGCGGCGGCCCTGACCACTCCAGCAGGGGGATGGGTTTGCCGAGCGCATAGCCCTGGGCGTAGTCGACGCCGATGGTACCCAGCAGCTCGAAGGTGGCCCGGGATTCGACGAACTCGGCGATGGTCTCGGCCCCCAGGTGATGGGCGACCTGATTGATGGACTCGACGATGGCGCGATCCAGGGGATCCTGATCGAGATTGCGGATGAAGCTGCCGTCGATCTTCACGTAGTCGACGCGGAAGTGCTTCAGGTAGGTGAAGGAGCTGAGCCCGGCGCCAAAGTCGTCCAGGGCGATGCGGCAGCCGCGTTCGCGCACCTGGCTGATGAGTGCGGAGGCCACCGACAGCTTGTTGATGACCGCTGTCTCGGTCAGCTCGAACAGCAGGCGCTGTGGATCCAGCGGCGAGGCGGCGATCAGCTCCAGCAGTTCGGGCAGGAAGCCCGGGTCGCTCAGGCTGTTGCCCGAGAGATTGATGCCCACGTGCAGCTGGGGACGCGCCTGCAGCCAGGGCACCAGTTCGATCAATACCTGGCGCACCACCCAGCGGTCGATGTTGCTCATCAGGCCGAAGCGTTCGGCGGCCGGGATGAAGGTGGCCGGGGAAATCAGCTGGCCCTGGACGTCGCGTAGGCGCAGCAGCAGTTCGACATGCTGCTCGTTGCGGCCACTGTCGCGCGTGGCGACGATAGGCTGCGCGTGCAGTTCGAAGCGATGCTGTTCCAGGGCCTCGCGCAGACCGCTGGCCATGAGGATCTCGCGGTGCTGGCGTTCCACATCTTCGCTGCCGGCCCGATAGAGCGCGGCGCGATTGCGCCCGGCGTGCTTGGCGGTGTAGCAGGCCACATCGGCCTGACTCATCAGCTCGGCGGGGCTGCGGGTCTCGGCGGTGATGGCGACGATGCCGGCGCTGGCGCCGACGTCGTAGACCCGGTTCTGCCAGTTGAAGCGCACGGCGCCGATGCTGGCGATGAGCTTTTCAGCAACGGCCTCGGCCTGCACCAGATCGCAGTCACGCAGCAAGAGGGCGAATTCGTCGCCGCCGATGCGCGCCACGGCATCGGAGCCGCGCAGGGAGTCGCGCAGCAGGGTGCCCAGCTCGCGCAGCAGCAGGTCACCGGCGGCATGGCCAGCGGAGTCGTTGACCACCTTGAAGCGATCCAGGTCGATGAAGCACAGCGCGTGCTGGGTGGTGCCGGCCTGGGCCTGTTGCCAGGCGGCGTCCAGTTCCTGCTCGAACTTCAGGCGGTTGAAGAGGCCGGTGAGGGTGTCGTGGGAGGCGTTGTAGCTCAGTTCGCGCTGCAGGTTGCGCGCATGGGTGACGTTCTGGAATACCAGCACCGCGCCAATGATGCGGCCATCCACCGTGCGCACCGGCGCTGCGGAATCCTGTACCTCGTGTCGCTCACCGTGCCGGCTGAGCAGCACGGCGCCTTCGTCCAGCGAGGTGATGGTCTGGTCGCGCAGGCAGCGGGCCACCGGGCTGGGCAGGATCGCATCGCTCTGGCTGTCGTGGATGAGAAACACCTCCTCGTGGGGCCGCCCCTGGGCGTCCGCCAGCGACCAGCCGGTCAGCTGCTCGGCGACCGGATTGAGAAAGAGGACGCGACCGTCCACGTCGGTGGTCAGGACGGCGTCGGCGATGGAGGCGAGGGTGACCTGCAGTCGTTCCTTTTCTTCGTAGAGCGCCGTGGTCAACCGGTGGTGCTCGGTGACGTCGCGGTTGCTGCCGACCATGCGGCAGTGGCCCTCGCTGCTTTCGATGGCGATCACTTCGGAGAGGATCCGGCGCTCGACACCGTCCGGACGGACGATGCGGAATTCGTGTTCGTAGGAGGAAAGGTTACGGATCGACTCGCGGAAGAGGGTCATGGAGGCCTCGCGATCCTCAGGATGCAAGGCCCCGATCCAGGTCGTCAGTTCGTGATAGCCATCGATCAGCGGCAATCCGTAGAGCTGATGGACCTTGGTGTCGGCGATGAACTGACGACTGCGGCTGTCCCACTCCCAGATGCCGACGTTGCTGGCGCGAATCGCCAGTTGCAAGCGTTCGCGCAGGTGCGCATTGATCTCATCGGCGCGCCGCTCGGCATCGATATCACGAACCTGCAGCAGATAACCCGTCAGCAGATCCTGGTCGTCGTGGTCGGGCGAACAGGCCATCATCACCCATAGGGCGTGGCCGTCATGGTGGCGGAGTTGCAACGTCTGCTCGTGCTCGCCAAGGTCGGGTTCGGCATGGGGCTCGGCCAGCAGGTCGCCCAGTGGCTGGCCTTCGAGGGCATGGCGTGAGTAACCCAGCATGCTTTCCAGAGCCGGATTGACGTCCGATAACAGGCCCTGGGTGGACACCAGCGCCATCCCATAGGGCGCCGTCTGCATGGCGTGCCGATAGCGTGCCTGATTGCGCAGCAGTCGTTGATGCTGATGGCGACTCTGTTGCACCGCGGACGCCAGCAGCAGCGGGGGGATCTGCATCAGCGCCACCGGGATATAGGTGAGCGCCTGGGTAACCAGGGATGCGCCCGTCAGATCGATGACATGGTCGTAGGCAATGAGATTGCCCAGCAGGAAGATGTTGAGCCCACCGATGAGCGCCGTACCCTCTACCGTGAGGCGCATGGTCAGCATCAACAGCAGCATTGCCAGATAGACGAAGGGATAGGGCAGGTAACTCAGGATACAGATGGCCAGCAACGGACTCAGCACGAGGAGCGCGACAAACTCCCCGAGGCCGTGCCGGGTGAAGACCGTCAAGGTCAGCGGCCACTGTAGAAAGGCCAGTGGTAGTACTACTAGCAGGCCCAGCGCGTCACCGATGTACCAGTGGACGGCCACGGTCAGCCACTCGTTCTCCCCTGTCAGATGCATGACCAGGGTGCCCAGGGCCGCGCCCAGGAGGGGCGGCAGGAGAACGCCATGGATAAGCAGGCGGCCCATGGCGGCGATGTTGCGATCGAACGCCAGACGTTGCCGCTGTAACAGCATGGCGCCCAGCAGGATCTCGGCCAGGCTGCTCAGGCCGTACCCCAGGCCATGCAGTGTCGTTCCACCACTCAGCAGATCCGCCAGTACGGCGGCGGCTACCACCGCAATGGACAGTAGCGGCCACTCTCGCGGCTGACGGCGCAGCAGCCATGCCAGGGCCAGACCGTTGGGTAACCACAGGGTGGGCACCAAACTGGCATCTTGACGGGCAAGCGTTATGCACAGCAGAGAAGCGATCAGGAACACGCCGCAGAGTGCCAAGGCGCTACCCAGGGCGGGGTGAACCCGAAGCGAAGATACGTTCATCGACCGTCCGTAACGGACCGCTTTCGGCGTGGCGCTGCACGGCGGGAGCGGAAATTCCTCGAAGCGGCCAGTATCGATGCAGAGGCGCCATAAAAAAAGGGAACGCCGACGGGCATTCCCTTAAGTTTGACGAATGTCAGTATTAGGCCGCCTTGGCCTGCGCCTGGGTAACCGCGCGATTCAGGGCGCTGAGCAGGGCACGGAAGCTGGCCGTGGTGATGTTCTCGTCGATACCGATGCCATGCAGGGGACGCTGGCCTTCCAGGCGGACCTCGATGTAGGAGGCGGCCTTGGCGTTGGCGCCGGCGCCAATGGAGTGCTCGTGGTAGTCCATGATCTCCACTGCCTGGGGCAGGCTGGCGACCAGGGCTTCCAGCGGGCCCTTGGCGGTGCCGTGCCAGTGTTCGGTACGACCGTCGACGGCGACCTTGATGTCGACGGTGGAGGTGCCGTCTTCCTCGCGCAGCTTGTGGCTGACCAGCGCATAGGGGCTCTTGGCCTGCAGGTATTCCTGTTCGAGCAGGCCATGGATCTGGGCCGCGGTCATCTCAAGGCCCAGGCGATCAGTCTCGCGCTGCACCACCTGGCTGAATTCGATCTGCATGCGGCGCGGCAGGCTGATGCCGTATTCCTGTTCCAGCAGGAAGGCGATGCCGCCCTTGCCCGACTGGCTGTTGACGCGGATGACCGCCTCGTAGTCGCGACCGATGTCGGCCGGGTCGATGGGCAGGTAGGGCACCTCCCAGAGCGCATCCGGCTTCTGCTGGGCGAAGCCCTTGCGGATGGCGTCCTGGTGGGAGCCGGAGAAGGCGGTGTGGACCAGATCGCCGACATAGGGATGGCGCGGGTGCACCGGCAGCTGGTTGCACTCCTCGACGGTCTTGCGCACGGCGTCGATGTCGGAGAAGTCCAGCTCGGGGTTGACGCCCTGGGTGTAGAGGTTGAGCGCAAGGGTCACCAGGCAGACGTTGCCGGTGCGTTCGCCGTTGCCGAACAGGCAGCCTTCGACGCGATCGGCACCGGCCATCACCGCCAGTTCCGAGGCGGCGACACCGGTGCCACGGTCGTTGTGGGTGTGGACGCTGATCAACACGCTGTCGCGGCGGTCGATGTGGCGGCCGAACCACTCGATCTGGTCGGCGTAGTTGTTGGGCGTGGCGCACTCGATGGTGGCCGGCAGGTTGAGAATCAGCTTGTTGGCCGGGGTCGGTGCGAACACCGCGATCACCGCGTTGCACACCTCGACGGCGAAGTCGGTCTCGGTGGAGCTGAACACCTCGGGGGAATACTCGAAGCCCCACTGGGTTTCCGGACGCTCGGCGGCCAGGCGCACGATGGTCTGGCCAGCGGCCACGGCGATGGCCTTGACGCCCGCCTGGTCCTGGTTGAAGACGATGCGGCGGAAGCTCGGTGCACAGGCGTTGTAGTAGTGGACGATGGCGCGCTTGGCCCCCTTGAGCGACTCGAAGGTGCGCTCGATGAGGTCGTCACGGGCCTGGGTCAGCACCTGGATGGTGACGTCGTCAGGGATGTGGCCACCCTCGATCAGCTCGCGGACGAAATCGAAGTCGGTCTGGGAGGCGGAGGGGAAACCCACCTCGATCTCCTTCAGGCCCACGGCGATCAGGCACTTGAAGAAGGCCATCTTCTTCTCGGCGTCCATCGGCTCGATCAGCGACTGGTTGCCGTCGCGCAGGTCGGTGGACAGCCAGATCGGCGCCTTGTCGATGACCTTGTCCGGCCAGGTACGGTCGGGCAGGGCGATGGGCGTGAAGGGACGGTACTTCTGCGAGGGATCTTGGAGCATGGTCATGGCGATTCTTTCCTTGGGCGTGGTCGGGACTTACGAAGCGAGCGCGGTCGAGCTTCGCAGTCGTGGACTGACCAGTCGCAGGCAGCGGTGCTGCCGGAGGAGGATGAGGGTATGGGCGTTGTGCATGGGGCTAACGTTAGTCCGCTCGGGGTAGTGCTCGCAATGTTCTTTTTAAAATTGGCAGGAATGTTTGCTTGGTTATTTCTATTGAAGATTTATTGCTGGAAAGACGCTGATATTGGTGGTTTCTGAATAATGCTCGTAGCGATTTTGTGTAACCCGGAATCGCAGAGGCGATTCCTGGCGCCGGTCCGTGGTCAATGCTGGACGACTCTTGGCAACGAACGGAAGGAGGGCGTCCATGAAGACTCTCGCGCTGGCAGGGCTGGTGACCACCCTGATCTCTGGCTTGGCGGCAGCTCAGGCTGCGGACAATCCTCTGGAGGCGGAACGCTGGAAGACGCGTCCGCTGATCCTGGTCGCGCCGACGGCGAACGATCCCCAGGTCGTGAAGCTACGCGAGGAGCTGGCGCAACCGGCCAATCGCGAAGCCTTCGCTGAGCGGGAGATGGTGCTCTACACGGTGGTGGGCGAGGCGGGCAGTCGCAATGAACAGCCATTGCGTCCGGAGCAGACCCGGGCGCTGCTCAAGGCGCTGGATGCCCGCGTGGGGCAACCGGCGACGCTTTATCTGGTAGGCAAGGACGGTGGGATCAAGGTGCGCGAAGAGCAGGGGTGGTCGCTCAAGGCATTGTTCGGCACGGTCGACCGGATGCCGATGCGGCGGTAGGGCGTGGCCCTCACCCCGGCCCTCTCCCAGGGGGAGAGGGGGTACTCCGAGACCAGCCGGACGCAGTGTAGGGTGGACAACGGCGCAGCCTTGTCCACGCGGCTAAGGTACCGGGCCCTCAGTGGAAAACGCTGGCGCGGTTTTCCACGCTACGGGGCTGGAGTTTACCCTTACCCCAGCCTTTCCCCGAGGGAGAGGAAGCGCAGGACCGTAGGTTGGGTTGAGCGTTTAGCGAAGCCCAACAAGCCCAGCCTCAGGCGTAGACGTAGGGCCCACCCTGCTCCAGCGCGCGCTGATAGGCCGGGCGGGCGTGGATGCGCTTGAGAAAGTCCACCAGTTTGGGGCGCTTGCCGTTGTCCAGGCCGGCGCGGCTGGCGGCGGCTTCCAGGGGGAAGCTGAGCTGGATGTCGGCCGCGGTGAAGCTGTCGCCGACGAACCAGCCGCTGGCGCCCAGTTGGCTTTCCAGGTAGTCCAGGTGCAGGTCCAGCTGGGGCTGGATGAAACTCGCGGTGGCCTTGGCAGCGATGCCCTTGGCGATGGGCCTGGCGAAGAAGGGCATGGGCGAGGTGGCGATACGGTCGAACACCAGCTTGAGCAGCAGCGGTGTCATGGCCGAGCCCTCGGCGTAGTGCAGCCAGTAGGTGTAGCGCACGAACTCGGGACTGTCCTGGGCCGGCAGCAGTTGCGGCCCGTAGCGCCGTGCCAGGTAGTCGACGATGGCGCCGGATTCGGCCAGGGTCAGGTCGCCGTCGACGATTATCGGCGACTTGCCCAGGGGATGCACCTTGCGCAATTCCGGCGGCGCGAACAGCCCGCCGGCGGCGCGTTCGTAGCGCTGTACCTGATAATCGATGCCAATCTCTTCGAGCAGCCAGAGCACCCGCTGGGAGCGGGAGTTGTTCAGGTGGTGGACGATGATCATGGTCTTTCCTTAGGCCGGGGACGGACGATCAGGGCGCCGGAGTACCCGGTTCGCCAAGGGAGGTCATGGCCTCGCGCGGTACCAGGCGCCCGCGGAAGTCGCGTCCGCTCGGGTGCTGGAACACATGCAGGCCGAATTCCGGGAGGATGGAGAGCAGGTGATCGAAGATGTCCCCCTGGATGCCCTCATATTGCGCCCACACCGTGGTGTTGGTGAAGCAGTAGATCTCCACCGGCAGACCCTCGCCGGAGAGCGGCATCTGGCGTACCAGCAGGGTCATACCCTGGTGGACCCCGGGATGGGCACGCAGGTAGCGCTCCACATAGGCGCGAAAGGTACCCAGGTTGGTCACCCGGCGGGTGTTGACCGGTTCCTGGCCGCGTTTTTCCAGCTTGCGGTTCCACTCCGCCAGTTCCTCTTCCTTGGCGGTGAGGTAGTCATCCAGCAGGTTGAAGCGGTGCAGGTGCTCGCGCTCGGCATCGCTAAGGAAGTGCACGCTGTTCTGGTCGATGTTGAGCGCCCGCTTGATGCGCCGGCCACCGGCCTCCTGCATGCCGCGGTAGTTGCGGAAGGAGTCGGTGATGAATCTCTTGGTGGGGATGGTGGTGATGGTCTTGTCGAAGTTCTGCACCTTGACCGTGTGCAGGGCGATGTCGATGACGTCGCCATCGGCGTTGAGCTGGGGCATTTCGATCCAGTCGCCGACGCGGATGATGTCGTTGCTGGAGATCTGCACGCTGGCCACCAGGGAGAGCAGGGTGTCCTGGAAGATCAACAGCAGCACCGCTGCCATGGCACCAAGGCCGGAGAGCAGGATCAGCGGCGAGCGGTCGATCAGGGTGGCGATCATCAGGATGACCGCGATGGCGTAGATGACGATCTTGCTGACCTGGACGTAGCCCTTGATCGGCTTGAGCCGCGCCGAAGGGCGCCGCGAATAGAGCACGTTGACCATGTTCAGGGCGCTGCCCAGGGCCAGGGCGATGGTCAGCACGATGAAGGCGCTGCAGACGTTCTGCACCACGGTGACCAGAGCGTCGGGGCGACCCGGCACCAGCTCGACGCCGATCGAGAGCACCAGGGCCGGGACGATGTTGGCCAGCCGGCCGATGACCCTGTGGTGATTGAGTTCGTGATCCTGGCCGAAGGAGGTGCTGCGCAGCAGGCGATAGAAGCCGCGCACCAGGATGCGCTTGACGATCCAGTTGAGGACCCAGGCGGCCAGCAGGAGGCCGAGGCAGGCTACCAGGGTAAGTAGTTGGGGGTGTTTTTCGAGGTCGTCGATCAGTCGGGTCAGGGCCGTGGGCATAGGGGGTCTCTTGACGGGATACTACGGACGCCACGTTAGCAAAGCTGGGCCCTGCTTGCCGTATTCGTCATCTGCGGTCGGTCATAGGTTCAGCCCTTTCAGGAAGATATCCATGCGTCCCTTAGCTGCTGTTCTTACCGTCGCCGCGACACTGCTGCTCGCCGGTTGCGCCGGGCGTCCCTTCGGTCCGCCGACTCTGGATGATCGCCTGGCCGACCTGGGCTATCGGCAGGGCGCTGCCCTGGACACCATCCTGGGGTTCGATCTCTCCGGCTGGCATTACCTGGATGCCGGGCATCTGGCGCTGGGGACCGGGCTTGGCCGTGCTTATCTGGTGGACTTTGCCGTACCCTGCCGCAACCTGGCCGCCGGCAATCGGCTGGGCTATCGCTCGCGGGCCGCTGGCCTGCGTCCGGGCGACTTCCTGGTGTCCACCGATGCCCGGGGCAGTCGGATGGAGTGCCCCATCGGCGGCCTGTATCGCCTCGATCCCTTACGCTGAAACGCGATGATCCTGACCCTCGGGCATTCCAATCACCCACTGGCGCGCTATATCGAACTGCTGCAGGCGCAGGAGGCGACGGCCGTGGCCGATGTGCGCTCGCAGCCCTATAGCCGACACGTGCCCCAGTATCGCCGAGAGGCCTTGCGCGAAGGGCTGGCGGCCGCCGGGATCGCCTATGTGTTCCTGGGCCAGGAGCTGGGCGCACGCAGCCCGGATCCGGCGCACTACGAGGATGGGCAGGTGCGCTATGACCGCCTGGCCGCCAGTGCGCTGTTTCAGCGGGGACTGCTGCGCCTGGAGCAAGGCCAGGCGCGCTGGCGGATCGCCCTGCTGTGCGCGGAGCGCGATCCCCTGACCTGTCACCGTGGATTGCTGGTAGCGCCCTGTCTGATGCAGCGGGGCCTGGCTGTCACTCATATCCATCCGGACGGTCGGCTGGAAAGCCAGGCCGAGCTGGAGGACCGGCTATTGGCCACGAGCGGCCTGGCGGACGGTGATCTGTTCAGTTCGCGAGAGGAACGGCTCCAGCGGGCCTATGCCCGCCACGGCTGGGGCTAGGAACCTAAGGCTCCACTGGCTCGCGCTTTTTCCACCAGCCGGCGAAGAGGCCGACCGGATAGATCGTCACCATGACGGCGAAGACCAGCCAGGTGCGCCAGGACCAGGCCGACAGCACGAAGCCCTGGGAGAAGCCCACGAGCAGGTAGCAGGCCGCGGTGACCAGCAGGATGCTGCCGAGGGCGCTGCCGAAGCGAGGTCTTGGGGTCATGGCGGCGGTTCCAGGTCGAGGCGGAAAAGGGCGTCCCTTTTAAGCCAGCGCCGGACGCCTGGCAATGCCTCCGACTGCAACCAATTGTTTGCTGCCGGTCAGGGCTTGAAGGCGCCAATGAAGATGCTCGGGTCGACCCGCACGTCATTGAGACTGACGTTCCAGTGCAGGTGCGGACCCGTGGCGCGGCCGGTGCTGCCGACGCGACCGACCACGCCGCCACGCGGGACCTCCTGGCCGACCTGCACATCGATGCGCGAGAGGTGGCAGAACATGCTGATCAGGCCCTGCCCGTGATCGACGAACACCGTCTTGCCGTTGAAGAAGTAGTCACCCACCAGTACCACCTTGCCGGCGGCCGGGGCCTTGACCGGGGTGCCGGCAGGCACGGCGAAGTCCAGGCCCGAGTGCGGGTTACGCTCCTGGCCGTTGAAGAAGCGGCGCAGGCCGAAGGGACTGGAGAGCGGACCGTCCACGGGCTTGTCCAGCAGCAGGTTGCTGGGCTGGTTGGACGAGAACAATCGGTAGGCGGCCTGCTGTTCGGCCAGTTCGCGCTCGAAACGCTTCAGGTCTTCGGGATTGGGCGTGACTTGGCGCTGGTTCTTCAGGGTGATGCGCTGCTCGGCGTAGTGCCGGCTACCGACCGTGAACGCCAGGGGCGTGGCGCCGATGACTTCCAATGGCTGGCGGCCTGCTGCGGTGCCCAGGGGGATACCGACGATGGCTACCCAGCCGTTGCCGTCCTTGACCACCAGCACCGGCTTGCCCTGGTAGCGCACCCGCGGCGCGGCGTCACCCGGGATAGGGACCACGGCGACGCCGCCCGGCACGGGTTTGTCCAGCAGGCGTTGCAGGTAGGTACCGGCATGGGCGGGCAGGGCGAGGAACAGGCAGCAGAGCAGCGGCAGCAGGCGGGACATGGGAATTTCCAGCGACGAAAACACCCATGCTGGGGCAGGCAAGGGCCGCGGGCAAGGCGCCCGCGGCATTCTTCATCAGTTGGGGACGATCTTGTAGAGCACGGTTTCCAGCGCCGGCTTCTGTTTTGGATCGAAGAAATTCATCTCGGGGATGCGCGAATCCGTGACATAGACGGTGCCATCCGGGCCGCGGCCAAAGGTGTCCGGCCAGATCAGCTGCTTGTCCTGTACCAGGGTAGTGAGCTGACCGTTCTCGCGGACCTTCACCGCATGCTCTTCCACCGCGCTGACATAGAGACGCCCTTGCGGATCCATCAGCAGGCCATCGGCCGGGCCGTTCTCGCCGACCTTTTCCACCTTGGCTGGCAGGCTGGCGAGCTCATCGCCCTGCAGGCTGGCGGTGGCGATGCGATAGAGGGTGTTGCCCTTGACTGCCTGCCAGTAGAGATAGTCACCGGCCGGGGAGAGGGCGATGCCATCGGCGGAGAATTCCACGCCACGGCCATCCGGACGCACCAGCGGCTTGCCGTCGGCCTTGACCTTGACGCCCTTCTCGGCCTGGGTGCTGGGATCGCCATCCAGGGCGCGGCGCGCCTTGCCGCTGTCCAGGTCCAGCACCACCAGGGCCCCGCGTGCGCCGGAATCGGTGATGTAGGCATGGCGGCCATCCGGGCTGAGACGGACGTCGTTGAGGTAGCTGCCCTGGGGCGCCACGCTCTCGTCCAGCGCGTAGACCTTGCTCACCTGGTTGCTGGCCAAGTCGATCTTCACCAGCTTGGGTGCCCCTGGCACCACCAGAGCCTGGGCTGGGGCGCCCGGGTCGATGACCCAGAGATTGCCACGGCCGTCGGCCACCACGGATTGCACGCACACCCAGTGATTGCCTGGGGTCAGATCATCGCGCTTGGCATTGCGCCAGCCGTTCCAGGCCGGATCCGGATAGGGCACCAAACTACCGTCGGGTTTGAGTTCAGCTACCGAGACTTCGCTGTCCTCGGTCCAGCGCGGGAAGTTGACGAAGATCCGACCGTTCTCGCTGACGGTAACGCCAGTGACCTGATGGTCGAAGCTGGCGACCTTTTCCAGCTTGGCGCTGGACTCGGCGGCAAAGGCGGCAGGTGCCAGGGGCAGGGCGGTCAATAGCGTGGCCAAGGCGAGGCGGCTGAGGGTGGGTCTGGACATGGTGGGATCCTGGTGGGCGACCGGAGGGACCGGTCCTGCAGGTACGACTGCGCCGCCCGCCTGGAAGATCGCCAGGGCCGACAGCCGGCTGGCCGTTGGCCCGCGCGGGAACGTCCGTGGAAATCCCGGGGTCCTCCCTGAAACCCCAGAGGAGAAGACCATGTTCCGTCCCATCGCCAGCAGCCTGGCCCTGCTTACCCTGAGTGCGGTACTCGCCGGTTGCGACAAATCACCGGAGACCCCGCCGCCCCAGCGCAGCGAAGTGGTACAGAAAAGCGCGCCCGGCAGCGATCCGGCCACTCAGTCGCCCGAGCGCACCGTGGAGCATGGCAATCCGGGGACCAAGGCGCCCTGAGGCGCCAGCGTCAGTCCAGCAACGACAGGGTGACCGGTGCCTGGTGATTGTCCAGCACCCGTACCTCCAGTTCGCCTTCGGCCAGGCGGGCATGGAGCCTCTGACCGGGCTGTACCTGGCCGGCCGCACGCACGGCCTGGCCGCGTTCGTCGAGGAGGATGCTGTAGCCGCGGCCCAGGGTGGCCAGCGGGCTGACGATCTGTAGGGTCTGGACCACGCCAGCCAGGCGTTGCTGACGTTCCTTCAGCTGTCGTTGCATGACCCGGGGTAGTTGTTCGGCGAGCTGCTCCAGGCGCTGGCGCAGCAAGGCCAGTTGGCGCCCGGGATGCTGGCCGGCCAGGCGGGTATCCAGGTGGGCCAGGCGATCGCGTCGACGATTCTGGGCGATGACATAGGCGCGCCGCAGACGCAGATCCAGATCATCCAGGCGTTGGGCCTGCTGACGCAGGCGCTCGCCAGGATGACGCAGGCGCCGGCTGCAGGCGTCCAGGCGCAGTCGCTCGCGGGCCAGGCGCTCGCGCATGCGCAGGAGCAACTGGCGGTGCAGACCGTCCAGGCGCTGGCGCAGGTCGGCGCTATGGGGGGCGAGCAATTCCGCCGCGGCCGAAGGGGTGGGTGCGCGGACATCGGCGACGAAGTCGGCGATGGAGACATCGGTCTCGTGGCCCACGGCGCTCACCACCGGGGTCTGGCAGGCCGCCAGAGCGCGGGCCACGGGTTCTTCGTTGAAGCACCAGAGGTCTTCCAGCGAACCGCCGCCGCGGGCCAGGATCAGGGCGTCGAAGCCCTGGCGGTCGGCCAGTTGCAAGGCGCGGACGATCTGGGCAGTGGCCTCGCGGCCCTGCACCGCGGTAGGAATCAGCGTCAGCTCGACCTGGGGCGCGCGCCGTTTGAAGACGCTGACGATGTCGCGGATTACCGCGCCAGTAGGCGAGGAAACGATGCCGATGCGCTGGGGATGGGCGGGCAGCGGGCGCTTGCGTTCGGCGGCGAATAGGCCTTCGGCGGCCAGGCGCTCCTTGAGGGCCTCGAAGGCCAGGCGCAGGGCGCCGTCGCCGGCCGGCTCGACGCTGTCGAGGATCAGCTGGTAGTCGCCGCGGCCTTCGAACAGCGAGACCTTGCCGCGTACCTTGACCGCCAGGCCGTCGCGCAGGGCTTGCCGTACCCGGCCGGCGTGCTGGCGGAACAGCGCGCAGCGTACCTGTGCCTGGCCATCCTTCAACGTGAAATACAGGTGGCCCGAGGCCGGCTTGGCCAGGTTGGAGATCTCGCCTTCGACCCAGACCTGGGCGAAGACATCTTCCAGCAGCACCCGGGCGCGGCTGTTGAGCTGGCTGACGCTGAGCACCTCGCGGTCGAGACCGAGGCGGGCGAAGGGATCCTTGAACATGGGGCGCTATCTGTGGCTTTCGTCGGCCTCACCTTAGCAGCTCTGGGCGCGGGGCGAGCAGCCCATTAAGCTGCGCGCCCCTTCCTTCGAGACCCGCGTTCCATGACCCTGCGCCAGACCATCCTCGCTCCCCGCATTTCCAGCCATCCGCGGGTGGAGCGTACCGCCGTGGAGATCCTTGGCTGGCTCGCCGCCAGCGGTGTGGTCAGGGCCGAGGCCTCGCCCTGTCTGCCCAGTCGCGGCCGGCGTGGCCATGCGCCGGGTCCGCGACTGACCGAGGTGCTGCGCCTGACGCCAGGCATGGACGATCCGCGCGACTTCGCCGACGGCGGCCTGGAAATCGTCACCGAACGCTGCATCTTCACTCCGCTGGACGGCTTCGAAGGTCGGGCGCGCTGCCCCGCCTGCCGCCGCGAGATCGGCGAGGCGCTGTTCGAACACCTGGAAGTCTGGATGCCGGCGGAAAGCGATAACTTCGCCTGCCCGGAATGCGACCACGAAGACGACATCAACGGCTTCGACTTCCCCCAGCCGTGCGCCTTTTCCGACCTGGGCTTCATCTTCAACCACTGGCCGGCCCGGGCCTTCGCCCCGGCCTTCCTGGAGGAATTCCGGAGGCGGCTAGGACAGCCGTTGGCGGTGGTGGAGGTGTAAGGGCGGGTGGGTCTATCGCGGCCATGGGCCGCTCCTACAGGAACATCAGTTCTGTAGGAGCGGTCGCTACGGCGCACTGGCATGGCCGCGATGGAGCCATAGATCCGTAGCGTGGAAAACCGCCCAGCGTTTTCCACTGGGCCTAGGTGCCTGACGGTGGACAAGGCTGCGCCGTTGTCCACGCTACAAGCTGGAAGGGCGCGGTGTTGGGCTTCGTGTTGCCCAACCCAACCTACGGGAGATTGTAGGTTGGGTTGAGACGGCTCTTTCGTCGAAGCCCAACAGGGGCGCACATAGGGCAGCCGGGGTGTTGGGCTTCGCTGTGCTCAGCCCAACCTACGTCTCTCAAGCTTTGAGCTTACGCAACCACTCCAGCCCGGCCGAGGTGTCGCCGCGGGGGCGATACTCGCAGCCGATCCAGCCGTCGTAGCCGAGGGCGTCGAAGCGCTCGAACAGGTAGGGATAGTGCAACTCGCCCAGGTCCGGTTCGTGGCGATCGGGCACGCCGGCGATCTGCACATGGCCGATGCCGGCGAAGTCGCGTTCGAAGGTCTTGCTGACGTCGCCCTCGACGATCTGGCAGTGGTAGCAGTCGAACTGCACCTTGAGATTGCTGGCGCCTATGGCCTGGCGGATGGCCTGGGCGTCATCCTGGCGATTGAGGAAGTAGCCGGGCATGTCGCGCCCGTTGATGGGCTCGATGAGGATCGTCACTCCAGCCTTGGCCGCCTGTTCGGCGGCATAGGTCAGGTTGCCCAGGTAGGTGTCGCGGGCGCGGGCCCGGTCGACCTCGGCGGGCAGCAGCCCGGCCATCACGTGTACCAGGCGATTGCCCAGCACGGCGGCGTATTCCAGGGCGCGGTCGATGCCGACGCGGCATTCGGCTTCGCGACCGGGCAGGGCAGCCAGGCCGCGTTCGCCGGCCGCCCAGTCACCGGGCGGGGCGTTGAACAGCACCTGGGTCAGGCCGGCGGCGTCCAGACGCGTCTTGATCTCGGCGGCGCTGTGGTCGTAGGGGAAGAGGTATTCCACGGCCTCGAAGCCGTCCGCGGCGGCGGCGGCGAAGCGGTCGAGAAAGGCATGCTCGGGGTAGAGCATGCTGAGGTTGGCGGCAAAACGAGGCATGAGGGTCTCCCAGGTCAGACGAAGGGCCAGAGCAGCAGGGTGATGGTGAAGCCCAGGCACCCCAGCAGGGTGGTCAGGACGGTCCAGGTACGCAAGCCGTCGGCGACGCTCAGGCCGACCAGCTTGGTGAAGATCCAGTAGCCGGCGTCGTTGATGTGCGACACGGCCAGACCACCGGCGCCCATGGCCAGGCAGAGCAGGGCCATGTGGTTGGCCGAGAGATCCAGGGTGGCGATCAGCGGGCCGAGGATGCCGGCGGTGGTGACCAGGGCCACGGTGGTGGAACCCTGCACCGCGCGCAGCAGCAGGGTCAGCACGAAGCCCAGCGCCAGCACCGGCAGGCCGGTGGCGCGCAGCAGCTCCGAGACCACCGCGCCGATACCGGTGTCCACCAAGACCTTGCCGAAGACGCCGCCGGCACCGGCGATGAGGATGACCATGGCCACGCCGGGCAGCGCCGAGCCGATGACGTCCGAGACCTGCTCGCGCGACCAGCCGCGGCGGAAACCCAGCACATAGGCGCACAGCAGGGTGTCGATCAGCAGCGCCACCAGGGGCGCGCCAATCACGGTGAAGATGTCGCGCAGCAGGTTGCCGGCCGGTAGCCAGCTGGTGGCCAGGGTGCCCAGCAGGATCAGCACGATGGGCAGCAGGATCAGGGTCACCACCAGGCCGAAGCCGGGGGCCGGGGCGGGCGGCAGGCCGGCGGCGAGGCCGGCCGGGGTCTCGTCGACCTTGACCGCGGCGGCGCCGAGGCTGGGCAGGCCGGGGGCCATGTCCTGGCCGCGGCCCCACTGCTGCAGATGGGTGTCGGTGATCTGCGGACCATAGACGTCGCTGCGGATGTCGTCGGTCATGGGGTAGTGACGACGGGTCATGCGCCCGGCCACCCACCAGCCGATCAGGGCCAGCACGGCGGTGATCGGCAGGCCGAACAGCAGCACCCGACCCAGGTCGGCGCCCAACTGGCCGGCGGCGGCCACGGCGCCCGGATGGGGCGGCAGCATGGCGTGCACGGTGAGCATGGTGGCGCACATTGGCAGGGCAAAGACGATCAGCGGTTTGCGCGCGGTGCGGGCGATGCCATAGGCCAGCGGCATCAGCACGATCACCCCGACCTCGAAGAACACCGGGATGCCGACCAGGAAGCCGGCCAGGGTCAGGGCCAGTGGCGTGCGCCGGTTGCCGAAGCGCTCGATCAGCGTCTTGGCCAGGGCCTCGGCGCCGCCGGAGAGTTCGATGATGCGGCCGATCATGGCGCCCAGGGCGATGATGATGGCGATGTGGCCAAGGATCTTGCCCATGCCGCCTTCGATGGTGGCCACCAGCTTGGACGGTTCCACGCCAGCGGCCAGGGCCACCAGGATGCTCACCAGCATCAGCGCCACGAAGGGCTGGAACTTGTACTTGAGGACCAGGAACAGCAGCAGGGCGATGCCCGCCGCGGCGATGAGGACCAGGAGCAACGGACTCATGAACGGGACTCCAGGCGGGTAGGGCTGACGACGTAAGACATGGCACTTTCCTCGCTATTGTTGTTTTTCCAGGGCAAGCCGATCCCGCGACGGCCGGCAAGGGCCATCGTGGGGGTATTGCGGTAGCGCGGGCTTCAGGTCACCAGACGGCGCCGAAGGTCTCCGCCAGTTCGGCCAGGGCGGCAGCATCGAGCGGCGCCGGTCGCGGCTCGGTCAGCAGCCACAGCCGCGCGGTTTCTTCCAGCTCCTCCAGGGCGAAGCTGGCCTTGCTCACGCTGCTCTCCCAGACCACCGGGCCGAGGCGTTCGAGCATCACGCCCCTTACCCGGTTGGCCAGTTGCGCCACCTGCTCGGCGACGCTGGCGGCGCCGGGACGGGCATAGGGGATCAGCGGGATATGGCCGACCTTCATCACCTGGTAGGGGGTGATCGGCGGTAGGATGTCGTCGGGGCGCCAGACGCCGGCCAGGGTCAGGGCCACCAGGTGGGTGGAGTGGGTGTGCACCACGCCGCCCACGCCTGGGTTGCGGTCATAGACCTGACGATGCAGGGCCAGGGTCTTGGACGGCTTGTCGCCGGAGACCCAGTCGCCATTCAGGCCGACCTTGGCGATGGCGGCCGGATCCAGGCGACCCAGGCAGGCGTCGGTGGGGGTGATCAGCCAGCCGTCTTCCAGGCGGGCGCTGATGTTGCCGGCGCTGCCCACGGTGTAGCCGCGGGCATAGAGGCTGGCGCCGACCGTGCAGATCTCTTCGCGTAGACGGGCTTCGACGCTCATGACTGCTCTCCTGCCAGCTGACGCAGCGCCTTGGCGAAGAAGTCGCGGCTGCCGAAATTGCCGGACTTGAGCGCCAGGGCCAGGGGTTCGCCCGCGACCTGGCCGAGGGTGGCCGGCACGCCCGGATCGATCTGGGCACCGATGCGCAGGCTTTGCACGCCCAGGGCCTGGACCACGGCGCCGGAGGTTTCGCCGCCAGCCACCACCAGGCGGCGCACGCCCTGATCGAACAGGCCGCGGGCGATCAGGCCGAGGGCACGTTCCACCAGTTCACCGGCGCGCGCCACGCCCAGCTCGCGCTGGATGGCCTTGACCTCGTCGGCGGGACTGGTGGCATAGATGAGCACGGCCTGGCCCTGCTCGCGCGCCCAGGCGAGGGCGGCGTCGATGGAGTCGTCACCCCGGGCCAGGGCCAGCGGGTCCAGGCGTAGCGCGGGACGACCGGCTTCCAGCCAGGCGGCGACCTGGCCATTGGTGGCCTGGGAGGCGCTGCCGGCCAGTACCGCGTCGCCACCGGCGGGCAGGTCGAGGGCGGCGGCATCATGGGCCTGGAGCAGGCCGGCGCGGCGGAAATTCTCCGGCAGGCCCTGGGCGATGCCCGAGCCGCCGGTGACCAGGGGCAGCTCGGCACAGGCCGCGCCCAGGGTATGCAGGTCGGCGTCGGACAGGGCATCGGCGATGGCCAGGCGATGACCCGAGCGACGCAACTCGTCGATAGCTGCGCGCACGGCCTCCGGGCCTTTGGCGACCTGGTCATAGCGCAGCAGCCCGACGGTGCCACGGCTCTGCGCCTGCAGCACCCGCACCAGGTTGGCGTCGCCCATGGGCGTCAGCGGGTGATGCTGCATGCCGGATTCGCTGAGCAGCTGGTCCTGCACGAACAGATGGCCGCGGAACAGGGTGCGCCCGGTTTCCGGGAAGGCCGGGCAGGCCAGGGTAAAGTCGCAGTCCAGCGCCTCCTGCAGCGCCTCGGCCACCGGGCCGATGTTGCCTTCGGCGGTGGAATCGAAGGTCGAGCAGTACTTGAAGAAGAACTGCCGGCAGCCGCGCTGGCGCAGCCAGGCGAGGGCGGCCAGGGATTCGCTCACCGCCTCGGCGGTCGGCGTGGTGCGGGATTTCAACGCCACCACCACGGCATCGGCCGCTTCGAGTTCGGCGTCGGCCGCGGGCACGCCGATCACCTGCACGGTGCGCATGCCGCCACGCACCAGCATGTTGGCGAGATCGGTGGCGCCGGTGAAGTCGTCGGCGATGCAGCCCAGCAGCGGGCGGGTCTCGGTCTGGCTCATGGGTTTCACTCCGCGGCCTTGGGCAGCTCGATGCCCGGGAAGATCTTGATCACCGCCGAGTCGTCTTCACGACCATGGCCGGCGGTGGACGCCTGCATGAACATCTGGTGGGCGGTGGCCGACAGCGGCAGCGGGAATTTCGAGGTGCGCGCGGTATCCAGCACCAGGCCCAGGTCCTTGACGAAGATGTCCACGGCGGACAGCGGGGTGTAGTCGGCCTTGAGGATGTGCGGCACGCGATTCTCGAACATCCAGGAGTTGCCGGCGCTGTGTGTGATGACCTCGTAGAGGGCTTCCGGGTCCACTCCTTCGCGCAGGCCCAGGGCCATGGCCTCGGCGGAGGCGGCGATGTGCACCCCGGCCAGGAGCTGGTTGATGATCTTGACCTTGGAACCCTGGCCGGGCGCATCGCCCAGGCGATAGACCTTGCCGGCCATGGCAGCCAGGACCGCCTCGCCCTTGGCGTAGGCCTCGGCGGTGCCGGAGGTCATCATGGTCATCTCGCCACTGGCGGCCTTGGCGGCGCCGCCGGAGAGCGGGGCGTCCAAGAGCAGGATGCCCCGCTCTGCCAGGCGCTCGCCCAACTCCACGGCGTAGGCCGGGGCCACGGTAGCGCAGGCGATCACCAGGCTGCCCGGCCGCAGGGCCGCCACCGCGCCGCCTTCACCGAACAGCACGGCTTCGGTCTGCTCGGCGTTGACCACCACGGTGATCAGGATGTCGCAGCTGTCGGCCAAGGCGGCAGGCGAGGTGCAGGCGACACCACCTTCACTGGCGAAGCTTTCCAGCACGCTGGCACGCACATCGCAGGCGTGCACGGCAAAACCCGCGCGCAGCAGCGAACGGGCGACGCCCAGACCCATGGCCCCAAGGCCGATGACACCGACGTTGTCTTGCATCTTGTTGTTCTCCAGAAAGGTGGTCAGGCGAAGCCGGCCTGCCGCAGGCGGCGGGCGGCGTTGTAGATGTGCTGGCGGGCGGCGTTGGCGGCGGCCAGGGGGTCACCGAGGCGGATGGCGGCAACGATGGCCTGGTGTTCTTCGTGCACCTGGCGGGAAAAGTCCTCGCGCCGCGCCTCGTTGGTACGGGTGATGCGCGTGGCCGTCTCCAGGTACTGGCTGACGAATTCCAGGGTCTTGATGAAGTAGGGGTTGCCGGCGGCCTGGGCGATGGTGCGGTGGAAGGCCACATCGGCGCGTACCCCGTCGTGGCCGTCGGCGACGTCTTCGTCGATGGCGGCCAGGGCCTCGTCGATGGCCACCAGGTCGGCTTCGCTGCGGTTGATGGCGGCCTCGGAGGCGATCTCTGCCTCGACGGCGCGGCGCAGGGCCAGCAGGTGGAAGACGCTACCGGGCAGGCTGGCTTCTTCGGCGTCGATACGCAGCGGGCGGATGCTGGCGTGGGTGGTGACGAAGATGCCGCGCCCCTGCTGGGGCTGCAGCACGCCTTCGTTCTTCAGCCGCGAGATGGCTTCGCGCACCACGGTACGGCTGACGCCGAAGGCTTCGGAGAGCAGGGCTTCGCTGGGGATCTTGCTACCGGGGGCGAAGACACCGGCTTCGATCTTGTCCAGCAGCTGTTGAGCGACGTTATCGCTCAGCACATTGGCGGGGACCTTGGCGAACATGGAGACCTGCTGTTGTGGTTGTAAGGTTGTCATACAGGTTGTGAAGCTACTTTCTCATAGCCTTTTGGCTTTGTGTAGTGGTTTTGGCTGAGGCACTACGGAATTTTTGTGATGGCGTCGTGAGGTACGAGGCCCAGGCTAGAGCTCTCGTGAAGTGTTATAATATAACATTTGTATCGAGGAGCGCTGCCGTATGACCCCTGAAGAACTCTTGGCCCAACCCGAGTCGGCCTACATGAACGAGGCCCAGCGTGATTTCTTTCGCCGGCTGCTGCTCGATCAGCGTGGCGATCTGCAGCGGCTGATCGACGAGCAGGTGGAAGACCTGCGTGGCATGGACGCCCACGGCGATCCGGCCGATGTCGGTAACGCCGAGCAGCAGCGGCAATGGCAACTGCGCCAGCTGGAGCGGGAGAAGAAGCTGCTGGACAAGATCGACGAGGCGCTGGAGCGCCTGGCCCGTGATGAGTATGGGTGGTGCGAGGAGACCGGCGAACCCATTGGCCTCGCACGGCTGCTGCTGAGACCCACCGCCACCCTTGGCGTCGAAGCCAAGGAACGCCAGGAGCAGCGCGAGCGGCATATGCAGTCGTCGTGAGGGTGCGGTGACTGGGCTTTCCCTCACCCCAGCCCTCTCCCGAGGAGAGAGGGGGCGGTATGGCGCAGGAAGGGTCGCCCGTAGGTTGGGCTGAGACGACTCCATCGTCGAAGCCCAACAGGCAGGCTCGAACGTGATGCCTTTGGGCTTCGCTAACGCTCACCCCAACCTACGCACTGGGCTTTCCCTCACTCCAGCCCTCTCCCGAGGGGAGAGGGGGCGGTATGGCGCAGGAAGGGTCGCCCGTAGGTTGGGCTGAGACGGCTCCATCGTCGAAGCCCAACAGAGCAAGGTCGAGCCTGGCACCGTTGGGCTTCGCTGACGCTCAGCCCAACCTACGCACGACATTGCGCCTCGAACCACTGGCCGTAGGTTGGGTTGAGACGGTTCCGTCGTCGAAGCCCGACAGGCAGGCTCGAACGTGGCACCGTTGGGCTTCGCTAACGCTCAACCCAACCTACGAAAGCCGTTGCGCCTCGAACAGCTCGCTTGGACGCACGATCTGGTCGCGGGCGGCGATCAGGGGCAGGTCGCGGCTGCCGGGAGCGGTGCGGGCGACCAGGGCGTAGAGGGCGCTGACCGCGTGGGAGGCTGCCACGGGCGTCGATTGGCCGTTCAGCAACTGGCCGAGCAGCACCGCCGAGAAGACGTCACCCATGCCGTTGGGCAGCGGCTGCAGGTCCAGGTAGGGCGTCTGCACCAGCCAGGCATCCTGGCTCTCCACCACCAGGGTACTGAGGACGTCGGCGGGCAGGTCCGGGGTGCGCAGGCTGGTGATGACGATGGTCGCCGGACCCGGTTGGCCCGGGCGCCCCAGCAGCAGGCGGGCGGCGCCCACGGCGTCGGCGGTATCCGCCAGCGGCTGGCCATGCAGCAGCTCGAATTCGTAGTGGTTGGGGGTGATCAGGCTGGCCTGTTCGATGGCGCGACGGCGCAGGAAGTCAGGGATGCCGGGGCGGACGAAGATGCCACGGCCGACGTCGCCCATCACCGGATCGCAGAGATAGTGCAGGTCGCTGCGCTGGCGGCGGATTTCCTGGACCACCCCGAGGATCACCTCGCCGATGGCGGCGTCGCCCAGGTAGCCGGAGAGCACCGCCACGCAGCGCTCCAGGACGCCACGGGCGCGCAGGCCGTCGAGTACGTCGTGGATATGTTCGGGCGGAAAGACCTGACCCTTGAATTCGCCGTAGCCGGTGTGATTGGAGAACTGCACCGTGTTGACCACCACCGGCTGCAGGCCGAGCAATTGCAGCGGCAGGGTGGCGGCGGCGTTGCCGACGTGGCCATAGGCGACATGGGACTGGATGGACAGCACCAGCGGCGGCTGGGCGGGCAAGGCGGCGGGCATGGCGGTCACCTGGGCAGCGGGCTCGCGATCCGAGCCGAAAACGAAGAGTCTCTGCAGCTTACCCCAGCCCTTCGAGCGAACCCTAACCCGGATGTGGCGGTCTGCATCGGCAGTGCGGATCGCTCCCTGCGCGGGGCGCCTTGGCTAGTGTGGTGTTTCAGAGGTTCGCGCAAGAATTGGCGAGTGATTTTGCATTGGCGAGGCGCCCCGACGAGTCATGGCAGGGCTATGGCGAGGAGTGGCAACGCCGCCAGGACGGTCCGCCGCTGCGGCCGAAAAGGCGCCGCCAAAAGTGTGCAGTTAACCTCTGGAACACCACACTGGCTACACTGGAGCGACTGTCATCCACCTCTGGCCCCAAGGAGAAACGGGGAATGTCCGAGCTTAGCTTCGCACGTCTGGTGTTGGGTCTGCAGGCCCTGGTCTGGTTTGGACTCGCCCTGGCGCACTGGTTCTATCCCTACGAGATGGCCAATGCCCGCGGCATGGTGCTGATGGATTCGGCGTCGGTGGCCGAGGCGCGGGTCTGGTATGGCGGCATGCAGTTCGCCCTGGCGCTGTTCGCCGTGCTGGCCTTTCGCCGGGCGGAGTGGCTGTCGGCCGGGCTGTTGCTGGTGGCCTTCGTGCAGCTGACGCTGTTCGTGGTACGCCTGATCAGCGGCGTGCTGGGCGAGTCGGCCACCGCCGAGCTGGATCTCTATTCCCAGGGCTATCGCCTGGTCATCGGCATCCTCGCCCTGCTGGCGCTGCGCGCCCACCGCCGCCACGAGCAGCGGGAGCTGGAGAATCGCCGGATCTACCAGGGCCAGTAACTAGCGCCCTGGCCGGGGCCGCGCGGTGTCGATCTGATCGCTGCGGCTCAGGCCCAGGGTCAGCTGCCGGCAGAGGTCGAGGAATTCGACCATGGCCCCGGTCTGGTACTTCTGCTTGTGCCAGATGAAACAGAATTGCCGGCGCAGATCCAGCGTCGGGGTCTCGATGGGTACCAGGGTGCCGCGGGCGAAGGCGTCGCGCAGCGCCAGCCGTGACAGGCAACCGATACCCAGCCCCGATTCCACCGCCCGCAAGATGGCCTCGGTGTGCTCCAGCTCCAGGCGTACGTCCAGCGGCTGGGCATGATGGCGCATGGCCTGGTCGAAGGTCAGCCGGGTACCGGAGCCCTGTTCGCGCAGGATCCAGGCCTGGGCTTCCAACTCGGCCTGCGCGGCCTGGGTACCCGCCAGGGTGTGTCCGGGCGCGCAGAACACCACCAGTTCATCCTCGATCCAGGGCTGCACCTCCAGGTCCGGGTGCTGGCAATCGCCCTCGATCAGGCCGAGGTCGATGTCATGGTTGGCGATCCGCTGCACCACGCTGGCGGTGTTGTGCACATGCAGGCGGACCCGGCAATCGGGATGCCGCTGCATGAAGTCACCCAACAGCAGGGTGGCCAGGTAGTTGCCGATGGTGAGGGTGGCGCCGACCTCCAGGGAGCCGAAGCCGGTCTTGCCGCGCAGCAGATTCTCCACCTCGGCGCTGCGGTCCAGCAGGGCCACCGCCTTGGGTAGCAGCTGACGACCCAGGGCGTTGAGTGTCAAACGCTTGCCGGCGCGGTCGAACACCCGGCAGTCGAATTGCCGTTCCAGTTCGCCCAGGGCGGTACTGGTAGCCGACTGCGACAAACTGAGCGCCTCGGCCGCGCGGGAAACGCTTTCCTGGCGGGCCACGGCGACGAAGACCTCGAGTTGACGCAACGTGAATCTCATATCTGCCTTTTGGATAACCTATATTCGAATTATTCATTTCACGGATATTTTCCCCCTCTATAAACTGTCGCGCAATTTCTATCCAGCCCCGGGCTGTACCGATTTTTCCTGGAGTCATCGATGAGCAACCTGTACACCGAGCGCGTCCTGAGCGTTCATCACTGGAACGACACCCTGTTCAGCTTCAAGACCACCCGCAATGCGGGCCTGCGTTTCGAGAACGGTCAGTTCGTGATGATCGGCCTGGAGACCGAAGGTGGTCGTCCGCTGATGCGTGCCTACAGCATCGCCAGCCCCAACTACGAAGAGCACCTGGAGTTCTTCAGCATCAAGGTGCCGGACGGCCCCCTGACCTCGCGCCTGCAGCACCTCAAGGAAGGCGACAACCTGATGGTCAGCCGCAAGCCCACCGGCACCCTGATCCTCAGTGACCTCAAGCCCGCCAAGCACCTCTATCTGCTGAGCACCGGCACCGGCATGGCGCCCTTCCTGAGCACCATCCAGGATCCGGAAACCTACGAGCGCTTCGAAAAGGTGATCCTGGTCCACGGCGTGCGCTACGTGAACGAGCTGGCCTATGCCGACTTCATCACCAAGACCCTGCCGGAGCACGAATTCATCGGCGACCTGGTCCGCGAGAAGCTGATCTACTACCCTCTGGTCACCCGTGAGGAATTCCGCAACCAGGGTCGTCAGACCGACCTGATGCGCAGCGGCAAGCTGTTCGCGGACATCGGCCTGCCGCCGATCAATCCGCAGGACGACCGCGCCATGATCTGCGGCAGCCCGAGCATGCTGGACGAGACCAGCGCCGTGCTGAACGAATTCGGCCTGACCATCTCGCCGCGCATGGGCGATCCGGGCGACTACCTGATCGAACGCGCCTTCGTCGAGAAGTAACGCCACAAGCTCCACGAAAACCCGCCCTCCGGCGGGTTTTTCATGTGCGCAGCCAGTTGGGCTGAACTCCCCCGGCGTCGGGCCGGTCGGTTTCTGCAGGGCGTGTCATGGCGACACGCCACTGCTGGGAGCCCCCATGAAGCCCTATGTGATCTGCCATATGATGTCGTCGGTCGACGGTCACGCCCTCACCGACGGCTGGGACCGTACCCTCAAGAAACAGGCCGATACGACCTACGAGCGCCTGGCCGAGCGCTTCGACTTCGATGCCTGGGCCTGCGGCCGGGTGACCATGGAAGAGATCGCCCACGGCGAGGGTTATCCCACGGGCGTCGCCCAGGCGCCCATCCCGCGCACCCACCACTTTGCCAAGCGCGATGCCAGCAAGTACGCCATCGCCATCGATCCCCAGGGCAAGGTGGCCTGGAAAAAGAACGAGGCGCTGGATTCCCACGTGGTGGCGGTGCTCTCCGAAGCGGTGAGCGACGATTACCTGGCGCATCTGCAGAGCATCGGTGCCTCCTATGTCTTCGGCGGCAAGCAGGAGCTGGACCTGGCTGCGGTGCTGGAACTGCTCAACACCGAGCTGGGCATCGAGCGGCTGGTGGTGGAGGGCGGTCCCCACGTCAGCGGCTCCTTTGTCGCCGCCGGCCTGGTGGACGAGATCAGCGTGCTGATCATCCCACTGGTGGATGGTCGCGGCGCGCACCCGGCGTCCTTTGAAATCGCCGAGCAGGTCTGGCAGCAGCCGCTGTACCTAAGTCTGGATTCCGCCGAGGCCCAGGACGATGGCAGCGTCTGGCTGCGTTATCGTCGCGCCTAGCCGAGCGCCTTTGCCAGGGCCAGGGCGTCCGCCCCGGCCTCTAGCGGACAGATCCCGCTGGCATAGCGCGCGATCACCTCGGGTACCTGGGCCAAGGGTACCGGCCGGCTGATGTGATAGCCCTGGATGAAATCGCAGCCCAGGGCGCACAGCAGGCGCAGTTGCTCCAGGTGTTCGACACCCTCGGCGGTGACCTTGAGCTTGAGTGGCCGAGCCATGCCGATGATGGCCTGGACGATCTGGTGGTCGGCATTGCCCTCGACCAGCCCGGTGATGAAGGAACGGTCGATCTTCACGGTGTCGATGGGCAGGCGCTTGAGATAGGCCAACGACGAATAACCGGTGCCGAAATCGTCGATGGATACCGTCACGCCCAGGTCGCGGATGCGTTGCAGCAACTCGGCGGTGGGCTGGACATTCTTCACCAGGGCGTTCTCGGTCACCTCCAGCTCCAGTCGCCGTGGTGACAACCGGTGATCGTCCAGGCGCCAGGCGATCTGGCCGGGCAGGGCGTCGTTGCTCAGGCTCAGGGCCGAGCAGTTGACCGCGATGCGCAGGTCGGTGAGACCCGCGGCGGTCAGGTCGGCAAGGTCCCGGCAGGCACGCTTGAGTACCCAGGCATCCAGCTCCTCGATGAAGCCATTGGCCTCGGCGACGCCAAGAAAGAAGTTGGGCGCCAGTAGGCCAAGGCGGGGATGATCCCAGCGAATCAGGGCTTCGGCCTTGTCCAGGTGGCCGCTGGCGACGTCGAGGATCGGCTGGTAGTAGAGCTGCAGACCGCGCTCCTCGACCAGTGCCTCACGCAGTTCGGCCTCCAGCTCCAGTTGCAGCGAGATCTTCTCGCGCAGGGTCTCGTCAAAGAAGCTGTAGGTGTTGCGCCCGTTACCCTTGGACAGATAGAGCGCCAGGTCCGCGCTCTTGAGCAGCTCTTCGCAACAGCCACCATCGCGGGGATAGAGGCTGATGCCGATGCTGGTGGTCATCACCAGCGGGCGGCTACCGATGGTGATCGGATTGCGCAGTCGCTCCAGGATGCGCTGGGCGAGATGGCGTGCCTCGTCCGGCCCGGCGAGGCTGGCCAGGATGCAGAATTCGTCACCACCGAAGCGGGCTACCAGATCACCGTCGCGGACCGCGTCGCGGATGATCTTGGCCATGGCCACCAGCAACTGGTCGCCAGCGTCGTGACCGAGGCTGTCATTGATGCGCTTGAAGTGATCGATGTCGAGAAACATCACCGCCAGGCTGCGATTCTGCTGGGCATGGCGGTCGAGAATCTCGGCGAAGGCCTGGTTGAAGGAGCGCCGATTGTGCAGGTCGGTGAGAGGGTCGTAGTGCGCGGCCTGCTGCAGTGAGGCCCGGGCTTCGTCGAGCTGGCCGACCAGGGAGTTGACCCGCTCCAGGTCGTTTTCCTTGCGCTGTAGCTGGCGATCCGCCCAGGCTGCGCCCAGGCCACCTATCACCAGCAGCAGGGCGATGATGGCGATGCCCACGCCGAGCTGCCAGGAATTGCTGGCCCCTTGTAGCGGCCCCTCGGCCTGGGCGGGCGCGATCAGCACCATGGACCACATGCCGGTGAAGTGCATGGCGGCGATGGCCAGGCCCATCACCAGGGCGGTGGCCATGCGCAGCCAGCGATAGATGCCGGTGTAGTGGCGACGAAAGATCTGGATCAGTTGCAGAGCGGCGAAGCTGGCGCCCACGGCGATGGCGATCGACAGCAGGAAGGGCGCCGGACGATAGAGCACCACCGCTTCGGTATGGGCGGCGGCCATGCCGGTGTAGTGCATGAACACGATGCCCACGCTCAGCACCAGACCGGCCTTGAGCCGCTGGCCAAGGGTAAGGTCGGGCTGGCTGAGGGCGGGCATGGCCATGAGGCCGGCCAGCACCACGATCAGCAGCGAGGCCAGGGTGACGAAGAGGTCGTAATGCACCCGGGTAGGCACGGTGAAGGCCAGCATGGCGATGAAGTGCATGCCCCAGACGCCGAAGCCGAAACTCAGGGCGCCCATCAGGCTCCAGGCACGTCGCCGGGCCATGGTACGGGTCTGGCCGATGCGCTCGGCGAACACCAGGGTGACATAGCAGGCGCTGACCGCGACCAGGTAGGCGAGCGCCACCAACCAGGCATCATGCTGGCCGTGCAGGTGCACCTGGTCTTGGGTGAGAGGGGCGACCAGAAAGTCGAGTCCCAACCAGTTGTTCATTCCGTTGCCTCGGCAGGAAATCCAGCGCGACTGAACGAAGGCTGCCCGATCGGAGCTCGTCGATCCGGGCAGTCTTCACCACGGCAGTCGCCGCTTTGGGTTTAGCTTGCCTTGCCCTATCGGCGCGGTGAAGAGGGGCTTTAACGCACACCCAGGCAGTTAGCGCGCGAGGTTTTTTTCCAAGCAGGCAGAGGGCGTTGGAAACGCGCCGGTCGAGCAAGGCGGAGCGCTCTAGATAGCTAGCTAGCGACTTTTTGATGGCACTTGGCCGGCAAATCGACCGTTCGTCGAGCGGGGTGATGACGAACGGTCGAGTGCGGGAAAAACCGGCCGAAAAGACCGGCGTGAAAGGATTCAGCTGACCACGCGGTAGCAGGGCTCGTAGGCCGCGCCGCCCGGTAGCTTCATGCGGTGCTGCTCGACGAAGGCCTGCAGCAGCCGGTCCAGCGGGCGCATGATGTCGGGATCGCCATGGATCTCGTAAGGCCCGCGTTCCTCGATCAGCTGGATGCCCTTGGCCTTGACGTTGCCCGCAACGATGCCGGAAAAGGCGCGCCGCAGGTTGGCCGCCAGTTCGTGGGGCGGCACGGCATGGGTCAGCTGCAGAGCCGCCATGTTCTCGTGAGTGGGATCGAAAGGACGCTGGAAGCCTTCCTCGATGCGCAGCAACCAGTTGAAGTGGAAGGCATCGTGACGCTCGCGGCGGAACTGCTTGACCGCCTTGAGGCCCTGGGCCATCTGCCGCGCCACCTCGACCGGATCATTGACCACGATCTGGTAGTGGCGCTGGGCGGCTTCGCCCAGGGTGGCGCCGATGAAGGCGTGCAGTTGCTCCAGATAGGGCGCGGCGCTCTGCGGACCGGTGAGTACAACGGGGAAGGGGATGTCTCTGTTGTCCGGGTGCATGAGGATGCCCAGCAGGTAGAGGAACTCCTCCGCCGTGCCGGCGCCGCCGGGAAAGATGATGATGCCGTGGCCCGCGCGGACGAAGGCCTCCAGGCGTTTCTCGATGTCCGGCAGGATCACCAGTTCGTTGACGATGGGGTTGGGCGCCTCGGCGGCGATGATGCCTGGCTCGGTAAGGCCCAGGTAGCGACCACCTTGGATGCGCTGCTTGGCGTGGGCGATGGTGGCGCCCTTCATCGGCCCCTTCATCACGCCCGGGCCGCAGCCGGTGCAGATGTCCAGGCTGCGCAGGCCGAGTTCGTGACCGACCTTCTTGGTGTACTTGTATTCCTCGGTGCTGATGGAGTGACCACCCCAGCAGACCACCATCTTGGGTTCGACCCCTGCACGCAGGGTGCGGGCGTTGCGCAGCAGGTGGAAGACGTAGTCGGTGATGCCCTCGGAGCTCTCCAGGTCGATGCGCAGACTGCTCTGCTCGCTCTCGGTGTAGACGATGTCACGCAGGGCGCTGAACAGCATCTCGCGGGTGCTGGCGATCATCTCGCCGTCGACGAAGGCATCGGCCGGAGCGTTGACCAGTTCCAGGCGGACGCCGCGGTCCTGCTGGTGGATACGGATCTCGAAATCCTGGTAGGCCTCGAGGATGGTCTTGGCGTTGTCGCTGTGGGCGCCGGTGTTGAGGATGGCCAGGGCGCACTGGCGAAAGAGCTGGTAAAGCGTGCCCGAGCCGGCGGCGCTGAGCTGCTGGACCTCGCGCTGGGAAAGGGTCTCCAGACTGCCCTTGGGGCTGACCTGAGCGTTGATGACCTGTCTGCTTGGAGCCATAGATGCTTCCCTATCGGTGATACGGCCGAACGGCGACCGTAGCCGGATGCGGACCGCTTCATGCGATCCGGCACTGTCATTGTTGGGGGCGCGGGCGCCGGAATGCAAACGGGGCCGTGTCAGACCGCGGCGGTCACGTCCAGCACCTGGATGGAGGCCGCGGTTGGATAGTGCCAGTGCACCTCCACATCCCACAGCCGCACTCCGTAGCGCCGCTCGGGCGTCGGCGTCTGGTAGGCCGGTCGCGGATCCTGGGCCAGGCACTGCTCGATCAGCTCGGCGAGGGGTTCGCCCAGGCGCTGGCCATGGGCCTCGGCCTGGGCGCGCGCGGCCGCCGCCCAACTGACCGCCAGTGCGGGCGGTGGCGCCTCGGCGATGGCGTTGTGGGCGCCCGGAGGGCTGTCGGCATAGGGCACATAGGGCTTGATGTCGAGCACCGGGGTGCCATCGAGCAGATCGAGGCCCGAGAGCAGCAGCCGTCCTGGTTCGAGGCCGTCGAGGCGAACTACCGACTGGCCGATGCCGTTGGGTCTGTGGGTGGCGCGGGTAGCGAAGACGCCCAGGTAGCGATTGCCCCCCAGGCGCGGCGGTCGCACCCGCAGGCGCGGCTGGCTTTCTAGGGCCTGATGGAAGAGGAACAGCAGCCAGACGTGGCTGACGCCTTCCAGGCCCTCCACCGCCTCGGGACGGTCGAAAGGCGGCAGCAGTTCCAACACGCCGCGGGCGGCTGGCGCCAGGGCCGGCTGCCGGGGAATGGCGAACTTCTCCTTGAAGCAGGAACGGACGTGGCCGATGGGGGTGACGCTGTGCTGCATGGGACTGGGCCGTCTGATGCGGGGTCGACCATTATGCCCTGCTCGAGCCCTCCGGTAGCGTGGCGGCCTGGGCATCGTGCGCGTTGCGCCGCACGCCGCGCAGGTTCATCGCCGCCAGGCCCAGCTGGAGCATGATCAGCGCATAGGCTTCGGCCTGCAGGCCCCAGGCGATCCACAGGCCGTTGCTCAGGAGAAACACCCAGAAGCCCAGGTTGCGCCGGCCCTGGCGCTGGGAGGCCACCAGCCAGGCGGCGAGCAGGGTGATGGCCATGGCCGGCCATTGCAGCAGATCGAGCATTTCCATGGATGACCTTCAAAAGAGTGACTAATGAAGGTGAGCCTCTGGAGCCGTCCCGAGTTCCGGGCAGGGGGATCAGGGCGCCGGATGGCGCGCCTGGGCGTAGGCGATGAAACCCTCGATGTCCGGGCTGCACAGCCGTTCGCCAGCGGCGAGGATGTCCGCCTCCGGCCAGTCCCACCAGGCGATGTCGAGCAAGGCCTGAAGATACCTTGCTCGTCTAGCCTGCCAAAGGCCCTAGGGAGAATTCAGGCGTCGCTCAATCGCTGGGTTCAGCGCTGACTGCTGTCCTGGTCGGGGACCATGCCGGTCGCTGGCAATCCCAGCTGGTCGGCCAGGTCCTGCAGATCGCTCGCGTCGATATCCCAGCCGCCGGCCGAGATCTCGCCGCCGGCAGAGCCCTTTTCACGCGGGCGCTGGATGAAGGCGGTGGCCAGGCCCAGCTCCTTGGCTGCCTGCAGGTCGCCGTTGTGGGCGGCGCAGAGCATCACCTGCCCGGGTTGCAGATCGAGCAGGGCGCAGGCGCCCAGGTACACCTCCGCGGCCGGCTTGTAGTGCCGGAACAGATCGGCGCCGAACAGCATGTCCCAGGGCAGTCCGGCATGGCGCGCCATGTCCAGCAGGAGGCTGACGTTGCCATTGGACAGGGCGCAGACGGGGTAGCCCTGGCGCAGCCGCTGCAGGCCCGGCACGGCATCGGGCCAGGGATCGAGGCGATGCCAGAGGCGATTGACCCAGGCCACCTCGGCATCGGTCAGGCCGACCAGGCCGTGGCGTGGCAGCAGTTCGTCCAGTGCCAGGCGATGAACGTCGTCGAGGGGCAGCCAGGGCAGGCTGCGTGCCTCGATCTGCGGCAGGATGGCCTCGTAGGCTTCGGCGCGCCAGGCATCGGCCAGCCGCTCCCAGTCGCCCTGGACGCCATGCTTGGCGGACAGCCCCTGCAGGCCGTTGACCAGGCTGCCGCGCCAGTCCACCACGGTGCCGAAGACATCGAAAAGTAGCGCCCGAACGGTCGTCGTCATGGGTAGACTCCTGCAGAAGGTTGTCTCCACCAGACGGAACACCCGTGACCAGGGTTCCCCCCGAGTGCCCGAAGGTCACCCCTGCCAAAGGATCTCCGCATGACGCTGCGTCACCTCAGCCACTGGGTGTTCGACCTGGACGGCACCCTCACCCTGGCGGTACACGACTTCGCCGCCATTCGCCGCCACCTGGGTATTCCCGAGCAGGCCGACATCCTGCATCACCTGGCCGACCTGCCGGCCACCGAGCGCGAGGCCAAGCACGCCTGGCTGTTCGAGCACGAGCGGGAACTGGCCGTCGCCGCCCGCCCGGCGCCGGGCGCCGTGGACCTGGTGCGCGCGCTGCATGAACGCGGCTGCCACCTGGGCATCCTGACCCGCAACGCGCGCGACCTGGCGTTGCTGACCCTGGCGGCCATCGGCTTGGAAGACTGCTTCGAGCCTGCCGCCGTGCTCGGCCGCGACGAGGCCCCGCCCAAGCCCCATCCGGGTGGCCTGCTGCATCTCGCCGAGCGCTGGCAGGTGGCGCCCGCCAGCCTGGTGATGATCGGCGATCACCGCTATGACCTGGAATGTGGGCGAGCGGCGGGCTGCCGTACGCTGCAGGTCAACCAGCCTGGCGATCCCTGGCCGGCATCGCGCGACCAGCGTTTCGAGGACTGCACGGAAATCCTGGCGGCGCTTTGACGCTGTTAAAACGTCCACTAGGCGCAAATAGTCTGTCGGTTGCCTGGGGGATGGCTAAGATGCTGACTTTGGATTCATGCCAGGCCAGTCGTATGAGCCTTCAGCGATCTTCCAGCGATCAGCAGCCTGCCGGTGACCTGCGCCAGTACGAGCGCCAGACGCTGGAAAGCCTTGCCACCGGGTTGCCGTTGGCCAACGTGCTGCATGCCTTGATGCAACGGGTGGAGCATCTGGCGCAGGTGCGCCTGCATGCCTGCATCCTGCTGCTCAGCGATGACGGTCGTTTCTTGCAGGACGGGATCGCGCCGAGCCTGCCGGACGCCTACAGCCGCGATCTCGGTCGGCTGGAAATAGGTCCGCAGGCGGGTTCCTGCGGCACCGCCGCCTACCGGCGCGAAGCCGTCTATGTCGAGGACATTGCCCGCGATCCGCTGTGGGCCGGCGCTCGGGACCTGGCACTACGTTACGGCCTGCGCGCCTGTTGGTCGATGCCGCTGCTGGCCCTGGATGGCCGGCTGCTGGGCACCTTCGCCAACTATTTCCTGGAGCCGCGGCGCCCTCTGGCCGCCGAGCGCGACGCCTTTCGCCTGGTTACCGAGACCGCGGCCTTGGCCATCGAGCGTCATCAGGCGGATCTGCAGCTGCGCGAGAGCGAAGACCACTATCGGCACCTGGTGGAGCTCAATCCGCAATACACCTGGACCTGTGACCCCAGCGGCCGCCTCATGGTCTTCTCGCCACGCTGGCAGCTGCTGACCGGCCAGAGTGACTTGCAGGCCGAGGACTTCTGGACGCTGCTGCATCCGGATGACCGCCTGGTGACCCGGCGAGCCTGGGACGCGGCGTGCCGCGCCGGCCATGCCTACGATCAGGAGCATCGGGTGCGGCTGGCGGATGGCAGCCATTGCTGGATGCGCACCCGCGCCTATCCGCGCCGCGACGAGGCCGGGCGGGTGATCCGCTGGTATGGTACCAGCGAGGACATCGACGACCGTCGCGAGGCCGAGGAAGCATTGCGCCGCGAGCGCGCCACTCTGGAGGTCCAGGTGCAGGCGCGTACCGCCGAGCTGGAGGAGCGCAACCGCCAGCTGCACGAGGAGATGCACAGTCGCGCCCAGGCCGAGGAGCTGCTGCGCCAGGCGCAGAAGATGGAGGCTGTGGGCCAGCTCACTGGCGGCATCGCCCATGATTTCAACAATCTCCTGGCCGGCATCCAGGCCAGCCTGGATCTGTTGCGCCGCCGGTTGCCGGCGGAGGCCCTGGCTGGCGTCGGTGGGCTGCTCGATACCGCGACCCAATCGGTGGGGCGAGGCGCCAGTCTCACCCATCGCCTGCTGGCCTTTTCCCGCCGGCAGACGCTCAATCCCCAGGCGGTCGACGTGGCCCGACTGATCGGCGACTTCCAGGAGTTGCTGCTGCACAGCCTGGGGCCGCAGATTCGCTGCCAACTCGATCTGGATGCCAGGCTCTGGCCGGTCGAGGCCGATCCCCACCAGCTGGAAAATGCCCTGCTCAACCTGGCCATCAACAGCCGCGATGCCATGCCCGCGGGCGGTACCCTGACCATCAGCGCGCGCAACTGGGTACAGCATGATGCCGACCCGGCGTTGCCAGCGGGTGATTACCTGCTGATCGAGGTCGCTGACGACGGCGTGGGCATGTCTCCGGAGGTGCTGGAGCGGGTGTTCGAACCCTTCTTTACCACCAAGCCCGTGGGCCAGGGGTCCGGGCTGGGACTGTCCATGATCTATGGTTTCGTGCGGCAGTCCCGTGGCCAGGTGAACGTGACCAGTACGCCGGGGCAGGGCTGTCGGGTGAGCCTGCTCCTGCCGCGTCATCCGACCCCGCCGATCCGCGTGCCCCTGGCCGCCTCCAGCGCTAAGGTGGCCCGCGCGCTGCCTAGCGTCCGGGTGCTGCTGGTGGAGGACGATGCAGTCATTCGCGAGTTGCTGGTGCAGCTGTTCGTCGACCAGGGCTGGCGTTATCGCGATGCGGTCGATGCCGACGCGGCGCTGGAGGCGCTGCGCGAAGGCGAGGGCTTCGACCTGCTGATCACCGACGTCGGGTTGCCGGGGCTGAACGGCCGGCTGCTGGCCAACGCGGCCCGTACCCTGCGCCCGCACCTGCCGGTCCTCTTCATCACGGGGTATGCGGCGGGCAGCGAGCCGCCCGTGCCCCTGATCGGTGAGCGGATGGTCGTATTGGCCAAGCCCTTCACCCTGGATGCCTTCGTCGCCAGAGTGCAGGACATCCTCAGTACCACTGAACGACTGGGTTTCGAGGGCTAGCCGCCAACGCCGAACAGCGCCCGGCGGCCTGCAGCGGAGGTGAAGATGGCATCGCCGTTGTGACCGACGCCGGGCACCTCCACCAGTTGCTGGCGCAGCCCAGGATGACGGTCTTGCAGGTAACGGTAGTAATTCAGCCCGCGTGCCAGACGATAGGGGCCCTGGGCTTCGGCGGCGCAGCTCTTGTCCAACGCCGGATGCTGCGGATTGGTATCACGGGCGCCAAGCAGGTAGGTGATGTCCAGGCCCACATAGTGCTGCTCCAGACTCGCCGCAGAGCGCCCTTCGGCATAGGTCGGCAAGCCCTGCATCCCATATTTCCAGGTGTCGAAATCCGCGCAGGCGGCCGCGCTGGCGAAGGGCACAAGCCGGCCCTGGGCATCGGGTCGCTGGCCATCGAAATAGGCATAGGACGACGGGTTGGCCACCACGAATCTCAGGCGGATGCCGCTGCTGGCCAGTTGGCGCTCACCCTGGCCCAGGACGGCGTAGCGCTGCACCACCTGGCCACCGCCGGAATGGCCGGCGATCACCACCTCCTGCAGATTGGGCAGGTGCTGGCGGTCCGCCAGGCGAGCGAGGAGGGCGTCGAACACCGCGAAACTGCTCAAGGGTCGCGGGCCCAGGGCGGGCTCGCCGCCCATCCAGGCGTTCCCTTGCCAGCGCAGCAGGTCGTCAGGCAATCGATGACGCTGGATATCCGTTTCGTTGAGAAACTGCGGGGCGATCACCAGGGTATCCGCGCCTGCTCCCGCCGCCGCCGTGGTTGTCTCGCCGGAGCGGAAATAGGTCGCGGCATTGCGCAGGCGGCCATGGACGATCACCAGGGCGCGGCGAATTTCCGGGTGCGGCTGATTCCAGTCGGTGGACAGCTGCAATGCGGCCTGCGCCTGACCGATCGGCAAGCGGTCGTCGACGATACGGGCAACGCCTTCGTGAGGCGCCGCCAGGACGGAGCCCCAGGCCAGCGCCAGGCACAGCGCGAGCAGCCGATGCATCGAGGATCTCCCGGGGGATCAGAGCGCCTTGGCGGCGAAGGTGTCGCAGCTCTCCACCTTGCCACTGTCGAAGCCCGCGCGGAACCACTTGACCCGTTGCGCCGAGCTGCCATGGGTAAAGGAGTCCGGCACCACGCGACCCTGGGACTGGCGTTGCAGGCGGTCGTCGCCAATGGCGTTGGCGGCGTTCAGGGCTTTTTCCAGGTCGCCCGGCTCCAGCCAGTTCAAGCGTTTCTGGGCGTCGTTGGCCCAGACCCCGGCATAGCAGTCGGCCTGCAGTTCCAGCCGCACCGACAACCCGGTGGCACCTTCGGTGGGGATGCCACGGCGACGGGCCGCTTCCATCTTGCTGGTGGTGCCGGTGAGGTTCTGCACATGGTGCCCGACCTCGTGGGCGATGACATAGGCACGGGCGAAGTCGCCATCGGCGCCGAAGCGCTGCTGCAGTTCCTGGAAGAAGGTGAGGTCCAGGTAGACCTTGCTGTCCGCCGGGCAATAGAAGGGGCCACTGGCCGCCGTGGCGCCACCGCAACCGGATTGCACCTGGCCGTTGAACAGCACCAGCTTGGGCGGCTGATACTGCTCGCCATGGGCCTGGAAGATGCGCGTCCAGGTATTTTCGGTCTCGCCCAGCACCACGCGGACGAAATCCACCTGGCGATTGTCCGCCGGGGCGGTGGTCTGCTGCTGGCTCGGCGCGCTCTGGCCGCTGAGGCTGATCAGGTTGCCCAGGATCTGCGTCGGGCTCTGGCCGCTGAGCAGGCCGAACACCACCACCAGGGCCACGCCGCCCAGGCCCAGGCCGCCGCCGATTTTCATGCCGCGTCCACCGCTGGCCTGTTCTACATTGTCGCTACGTTGTCCCTTGTCCCACTGCATGGCGGCCGCCTCGTTATTGTCGTCATCGCTAGGACCGCAGGGCGCGCCAAAAATGCGTTACCGGAAATGACAACGCCCGCGACGGGCGCGGGCGTTGTCGGCGGAACGGAGCGCGGGATCAGGCCGCGGTCTGGCCCTGCTTGAGGCTTTGCATGTCGATCACGAAGCGATACTTCACATCGCTCTTGAGCATGCGCTCATAGGCTTCGTTGATGTCCTGGATGGCGATCTGCTCGATGTCCGAGACGATGCCGTGCTTGGCGCAGAAATCCAGCATCTCCTGGGTCTCGCGGATACCACCGATGAGCGAACCGGCCAGCTGGCGGCGCTTCATCACCAGGTTGAACACGCTGGGCGCCGGGTGCGGCTCGGCGGGTACGCCGACCAGGGTCATGGTGCCGTCCCACTTGAGCAGGGTGAGGAAGGCGTCCAGGTTATGCGGCGCGGCCACGGTGTTGAGGATGAAGTCGAAGCTGTTGGCGTGCGCGGCCATCTCGTCTTCGTTCTTCGAGACCACCACTTCGTCGGCGCCCAGACGCAGGGCGTCGTCCTTCTTGTTGGCGCTGGTGGTGAAGAGCACCACATGGGCACCCATGGCGTGGGCGATCTTCACGCCCATGTGGCCCAGGCCACCCAGACCGACAATGCCGACCTTCTTGCCCGGACCGACCTTCCAGTGGGCCAGCGGCGAGTAGGTGGTGATGCCGGCGCACAGCAGCGGTGCCACGGCGGCCAGGTTCTCGGTGTGACTCACCTTGAGCACGAACTTCTCGTTCACCACGATGTGGTCGGAGTAGCCGCCCTGGGTGTTTTCGCTGCCACCGTAGAGGTTGCCGTTGTAGGTGCCGGTGAAGCCGTTCTCGCAATAGGACTCTTCGCCGGCATCACAGGGCGCGCAGTGCTGGCAGCTGTCGACCATGCAGCCGACGCCGACGCTGTCGCCGACCTTGAAGTTCTTCACGTGGGCACCGACCGCGGTAACGGTGCCAACGATCTCGTGGCCGGGCACGGACGGGAAGAGGGTGTTGTTCCACTCGTTGCGTGCGGTGTGCAGGTCGGAATGGCAGACGCCGCAGAAGAGGATGTCGATCTGCACGTCGTGGGCGCCCGGCTCGCGGCGCTCGAAGGAGAAGGGCGCCAGGGGCTGGTCGGCGGACTGGGCAGCGTAGCCTTGGGCTTGGCTCATGAGATACCTCATCTAGATGGTGGAACAGGGGCGGCCAGGCGGGCCTGGCCAGCTAGCAAACCATCGATCCTGCGCAGCCAGGCACGGCGGCGCCAATCGATCGTCTCGATAATCGTCATGCCGCCCATCGATGGAACTCGGGTCAGGCAGGGGTACGACGTTTTACGACCGGGGTGTCTGGGACGATGTTCCCGTGGCGCACGGCCTGGTACGACGCAGCCGTCGACCGGTCGTGCCTAGCGGGACATCCGCGGCGCCACGGTAGGCAACAGGCGCGTGGCCAGGTGGTCGAGCAGCAGCCGGACCCGGGGCAGGGTCTCGCGACTGCGCGGCCATACCAGGTTGATCGGCGAGCCGTCGACGGCATGCTCGGGCAGCACATCGACCAGGGCGCCAGTGGCCAGGTGCTCGGCGATCAGCCAGGTCGGCAGCTGGGCGATGCCATGGCCAGCCAGCGCCGCCAGCACCTCGCCTTCGCCATCGCCCACTACCAGCCGCGGCTGGAACACCCAGCGTTCGCTATCGCCCGGCTGCTCGCCGCGCAGCTGCCAGGGGCTGACCAGGCCGTCGGCCTGGCGAAAGCCGATGCACTGATGATCGACCAGGTCGGTCGGGGTCTGGGGGCGGCCATGCTGGGCAAGATAGGCCGGAGCGGCGCAGAAGACCTGGCGCTGGGTACCGAGGAAACGATGCCCCAGGCTGGCCGGCCAGGCATCGGAGCCGCCGATGCGCACCAGGATGTCGATGCCCTCGTGCACCGGATCGACGAAGCGATCGGCGAACGACAGATCCGGTTGCAGCAGGGGATAGCGGTGCAGCAGCTCCAGGATCAGCGGCAGTACGTGCAGGCGGCCATAGGAAGCGGGCAGGTCGATGCGCACCCGGCCATGGGGCTCGCCGTCCTGAGCGGTCAGCCCTAGCTCGGCCTGTTCCAGCTCGGCCAGCACCCCGGTGCAGGTGCGATAGAAACTGGCGCCGGCCTCGGTCAGGCTCAGGCGGCGGGTGGTGCGCTGGAACAGCCGCACGCCCAGCCGGCTTTCCAATCGCGCCACGCTCTTGCCGACGGCCGAACCGGTCAGATTGAGCCGCTCGCCGGCGGCGGTGAAGCTGCCGAGATCGGCCACGGTGACAAAGACGTCGAGCCCCTTGAGGCGTTCGGAAGAATACAAGGCAGGTTCCTTATTGCGGAATCTGATTCCGTTGAAAGAGGAATTTATACCCAGGATACGCCGTTAATTCTCCAATAGGCTGGAATCAACCCTGAGACAAGGCACTCCCTTATCTACAGCGCCTGCGACTGCCGCAGGCTCTCTCTCAACCCTATTGGAGGTTTCATGCGCAAGGGCACTGCTCTTATCGTTGGCGTTACCGGCATTTCCGGCTACAACCTGGCCCACACCCTGGTGGCGTCGGGCTGGACGGTCTATGGCCTGGCCCGTAAACCCGTGGCCCAGGAAGGCGTCATCCCGGTCGCCGCCGACCTGCTGGATGCCGAGTCCACCCGCCAGGCCCTGGCCGGCCTGCCGATCAGCCACGTGTTCTTCTGCACCTGGACCCGCCGTGACACCGAGAAGGAAAACGTCGAGGCCAATGGCGCCATGATGAACAACCTCTGCCAGGCCCTGGCCGGCGCGCCGCTGCAGCACCTGGCGCTGGTCACCGGCACCAAGCACTACCTGGGTTCCTTCGAGGAATACGGCAGCGGCAAGGCCGAGACGCCCTTCCGCGAAAGCGAACCGCGCCAGCCCGGCGCCAACTTCTACTACACCCTGGAAGACATTCTCTTCGCCGCCGCCGAGCAGCATGGCTTCGGCTGGAGCGTGCACCGCTCCCACAGCATGATCGGCCAGGCCAAGGGCACCAACGCCATGAACATGGGCCTGACCCTGGCGGTCTACGCCTCCCTGTGCAAGGCCACCGGCCAGCCCTTCGTCTTTCCCGGCTCCCGTACCCAGTGGGACAGCCTGACCGACGTCACCGATGCCGGCCTGTTGGCCGAGCAGCTGGAGTGGGCGGCCCTGGCACCGGCGGCGCGCAACCAGGCGTTCAACACCGTCAATGGCGATGTCTTCCGCTGGCGCTGGCTGTGGAGCGAAATCGCCGCCTTCTTCGACCTGGAGCCGGCACCCTATCCCGAGCAGCCCATGCCGCTGGAAGCGCGGATGAAGGACACGGCCCCGGCGCAGTGGCGCAAGCTGGCCGAGGAGCACGACCTGGTGGAAGCCGATGTCGACAAGCTCGCTTCCTGGTGGCACAGCGACGCCGACCTGGGTCGCGAGCTCGAATGCCTCAACGACATGACCAAGAGTCGTGACCTGGGCTTCTTCGGCTATCGCGACACCCGGGCGAGCTTTCTCGACCTCTTCACCCGCCTCAGAGCCCAGCGCCTGATTCCCTGAGCCGCTCTGGATCGCCGGTTCCCGTGAACGCGGGCAGCCGGCGGTTTTCACGAGCCGTTCCGGGGGCGCAGAATGCGATTTCCTGTCGCAGGATGCGCTCCCATGCTCGAAACCCTCGCTGCCCTCGTTCCCGCCTTTAGCCCGCTCGACTGGCTGTTCATCGAAGCCATCGTGGTCCTGGCCTACCTGATCTTCGGCGTGGCCGGTTTCGGCAGCGCCCTGGTCGCAGGTCCCTTGCTCACCAGCTGGATGCCGCTGTCGCGCATCGTGCCGCTGCTAGTGATGCTGGATTTCCTCGCCTCCTTTCATAACTGGCTGCCGGATCGCCGCGCCATTGCCGGGCGCGAACTCAGGCGATTGCTGCCCATGCTGCTGCTCGGCGCCGCCCTGGGCACCTACCTGCTGATGCGCACCGATGCCCGGCTGCTGATGCTCTGGCTGGGCCTCTTCGTGGTCGCCTATTCCACCTACAGCCTGCTCACGCCCAAGGGTTTTCGCCAGCTGGCGCCGGCCTGGTCGATCCCAGCAGGTGGCGTCGGAGGCCTGTGCGGCGCCCTGTTCGGCAGCGGCGGCTTTCTCTATGCGCTCTATCTCAACGGCCGCCTGGAAGACAAGAACGCCATCCGCGGCACCCAGAGCTTTCTCATCGGCTGCAGCGCCTCCATTCGCATCGTCCTGCTGCTGATCGCCGGCGCCTACAGCGACGGCAGCCTGCTGCTGCTCGCCGTCTGCCTGCTGCCGGCCATGTTGCTCGGCGGCTGGATCGGTCGCCACCTGCAACGGCGCCTGTCCCGCGAGCGCTTCACCCGGCTGGTGACCTGGCTGGTGCTGGTCTCGGGCGTGACCCTGATCGGACGGTATCTGGCGGGGTAGCCAGGTCATCCTGGGTGGAGGACCCGTAGGTTGGGTTGAGACCGCTCCATCGTCGAAGCCCAGCGCCAGGCCGCACAGTGGAATGTTGGGCTTCGCTGCGCTCAGCGCCAACCTACGTCGCTGGCGACCCTGATCGGACGGTATCGGGCGGGGTAGTCAGGTCATCCTGGGCAGGGGACCCGTAGGTTGGGTCGAGACGGCTTCATCGTCGAAGCCCAACGAGGCCGGATCCCCGCGTTGGGCTTCGCTGCGCTCAACCCAAGCTACGTCGCTGATCGCGGCCATGCCGGTACGCCGTAGCGACCGCTCCTACGGGAAACGGATACTCCTGTAGGAGCGGCCCATGGCCGCGATGCTCTTGGATCGCCATAGGATGGAAAACCGCCTGGCGTTTTCCACGACGCCTCGACGTCGGGAACTCCCAAGCCCACCTGAGTCTCCGCTCTAGAGCCCCTTTGCGGAGAACTCCCATGCTCACCTCCATCCAGGCAGGCGTATTGGACGTGACCTATCAGGTCCAAGGACCGGAAAATGGCCCGCTGGTCCTGCTGCTGCACGGCTTTCCCTACGACATCCACGCCTACGATGAGGTGGCCGACGAACTGGCCGCCGAGGACTGCCGGGTCTATGTGCCCTACCTGCGTGGCTATGGCGCGACGCGCTATCTGAGCGCCGACACCCCACGCTCCGGCCAGCAGGCCGCCCTGGCCCACGACGTCCTTTCGCTGCTCGATGCCCTGGGGCTTGAGCGGGCGACCCTGGCCGGCTATGACTGGGGCGGTCGCGCCGCCGGTATCGTGGCCGCGCTCTGGCCGGAACGGGTCGCGGGGCTGGTGCTGGGCGACGGCTATCCGATCCAGGACATCGCCACTGCCGCTACCCAGCCTGGCGCCCCGGAGGCGGAATTGCGCTATTGGTACCAGTACTACTTCCACGGTGAGCGGGGCCGTGCAGGCCTGGCGGCCCATCGCCGCGACTTCTGTCGACTGCTCTGGTCACTGTGGTCGCCCAGCTGGCACTTCAGCGACACCACCTATGCGCTTACCGCCGCAGCCTTCGACAATCCCGATTTCGTCGACACCGTGATCCACTCCTATCGCCACCGCTATGGCCTCGCGCCGGATGATCCGGCCTATGCCGAGACCGAGCGCCGGCTCGCCACGCAGCCGCCCATCAGCGTGCCCACCACGGTATTGGCCGGCGCCGACGACGGCGTGACGAAGGTACAAGGCGAAACCGTTGTAGCCCGGCATTTCCGTGGGCCTTTCCGCTACGAGGTGGTGCCCGGGTGCGGCCACAACATTCCCCAGGAAGCGCCCGCTGCCTTCGCCGCCGCGGTAAGGGAGCGGCGGCCGTAGGTTGGGCTGAGACGGCTCCATCGTCGAAGCCCAACGCCAGACCGCGCCGTGGACTGTTGGGCTTCGCTGCGCCCAACGCCAACCTACGCTGAAAGGCACCCAATTCGTAGGTTGGGCTAAGAAGGCTCCATCGTCGAAGCCCAACAGGTGCGGTAAAGCCAGAGCCGTGGAAAACGCCGCGCGGTTTTCCACCCTACGGAGATTCGAGCGTAGGGTGGACAACGGCGCAGCCTTATCCACTCGCACCCGGCCCTACCGTCCCAACACCTCCGGATTCGCCAGGCCGGTCGGTTCGCCGGCGAAGAAGCCCACCAGATTGGCGAAGGCTTCGCCGAAATAGAGTTCGTAGCTGTGCTTTTCCACATAGCCCAGGTGCGGCGTGCAGAGCACCTGGGGATGGGCGAGCAGGGGATCGTCCGGCGCCACGGGTTCCTGCTCGAACACATCCAGCGCCGCCTGGCCGGGATGCCCCAGCTCCAGTGCGGTGAGCAGGGCACCTGGTTCGACCAGGCCGGCGCGGGCGGTGTTGACCAGCAGGGCAGTCTTCTTCATCCGTGCCAGGTCCTCGGCGCGCACGCAGCCGCGGCTGCGCTCGCTATATCGCAGGTGCAGGCTGATGACATCGGCCTCGGCGAAGAAAGACTCCTGGCTGGTCGCTGCGCGATGGCCGTCGGCTTCGGCGCGGGCACGCGAGGCCTCGCTGCCCCAGACCAGCACCGGCATGCCGAAGGCCTGGCCGTAGCGCGCCAGGCGCTGGCCGATCCTGCCGTAGCCCCAGATGCCAAGGATCTGCCCATCCAGCCGCTCGCCCAGGTTGACCTGCCAACGCCCGGCATAGAGAGCGTCGATGGCCGGCTTGAGCTTGCGGCGGGCCATGAGGATCAGGGTCCAGGTCAGCTCGGCGGTGGAGACCGGCGAGCCGCTGCCTTCGCACACCGCCACGCCCTGGCGAGTGCAGGCGGCCACGTCGAGGTGGGCGGTGGCCTTGCCGGTCTGGCTGATCAGCTTGAGCCGGGGCAGGTGCGCCAGCAGCTCGGCGTCGACGCGGGTGCGCTCACGGGTCAGCACCAGGGCATCGGCATCGCGGAAGCGCTCCACCAGCACCTTGGGATCACGCTCGGCGTCGTGATAGAGCGTCACCTGATGCCCGGCGCGCTGGAGCAGGGGGTAGCAATCCAGGGTTTCGACGACGTGCTGGTAGTCGTCCGGGATGACGATATGCATGGCGGGCTCCGTTGTTGTTCTGGACCGCCAGTGGAGCACCTGCAAGGTCGTCCGACAAGATGGTAGCGCGACGGTGGACAAGGCTGCGCCGTTGTCCACCCTACCGGTAGCCTGGAAACCGCGCAGCGTTTTCCGGGACCTGCTTTTAATAGGGAATCACCAGCGGCGTACCCGCCAGGGGATTTTCGATCACCGCGCATTTGAGGCCGTACAGCGCCTCGATCAGCTCGGGGGTGACGATCTGCGCCGGCGGCCCCTCGGCGAGGATGCGCCCGGCGCGCAGGGCGATGATGTGGTCGGCGTAGCGACAGGCCTGGTTGAGGTCGTGCAGCACCGCCACCAGGGTGCGGCCACCCGCGCGATTGAGGCGGCAGAGCAACTCCATCAGCTCCACCTGGTGGGCGATGTCCAGGAAGGTCGTGGGCTCGTCGAGCAGCAGCAGCGGCGTCTCCTGGGCCAAGGCCAGGGCGATCCATACCCGTTGGCGCTGGCCGCCGGAAAGGCTGTCCACCGCGCGCTCGGCCAGTTCCAGGGTATTGGTGGCTTCCAGGGCGTGCTGCACCGCCGCCTCGTCGGCATCCGTCCAGCCGGCGAAGGCCTGCCGATGGGGATGGCGCCCGCGGGCGACCAGGTCGCTGACCAGGATGTCGTCCGGGGCCACGGCGCTCTGCGGCAGCAGGCCGATGCGCCGCGCCACCTCGCGGGTGGGCAGGTCCTGAATCAGCCGGCCGTCCAGGCGCACCTCGCCGGCGCTGGGGCGGATCAGTCGCGCCAGGCTGCGCAGCAGGGTCGACTTGCCGCAGCCGTTGGGGCCGATGATGACGGTGAAACGGCCATCGGGCAGCCGCACGTCGAGATCGGCGCAGATCGGCTGGCCGCCATAGCCCACGGTCAGACGGTGGGCGGCGAGGCGGCTGGGGGAAGCGTCTTGGCTCATGAGGTCCGCCGCCATTCGCGGCTCAGCAGAAAGATCAGATAGAGGCCGCCCAGGGCGCCGGTGAGCAGCCCGACCGGAATCTGGAAGGGTGCCAGCAGCCGCTGGGCCAGCAGATCGGCGAGCGCCGTGAGGCAGGCGCCGAGCAGGGCGGGGGCGAGGATGCCCAGATCGGCGCTGCGGGTCAGGCGCCGGGCCAGCTGGGGCGCTGCCAGGGCGACGAAGCCGATGGGGCCGGCGGTGGCGATGGCCAGGGCGGCCAGGGCCACCGCGACGGCCAGCAGCAGATTCTGGCTGGGCAGTACGGCCAGGCCCAGGGCTCGGGCCAGGTCGTCGCCCAGCTCCAGCAGGCGCAGCCGGCGCGCCAGCCAGGCGGCCAGCGGCAGCAGCAACAGGCAGCCGGCGAGCAGGGTCAGGGTGCGGCTCCAGGTCATCATGTCCAGGCTGCCGAACAGCCAGAGCCGGGCTTCCTGGGCTTCGTCCAGCTCGGCGCGGGTCAGCAGGTATTCGTTGAGCGAGGCGAGCAGGGCGCTGACGGCGATACCGAGCAGGATCATCCGCTCGCCACGGATGCCGGCCAGACCGGCGAGCCCGGCCACCAGCACCGCCGCCAGCAGACCGCCGGTGAGGGCGCCCAGCATCAGTGCCGCGCCGCCCAGTTGCAGCCAGAGCAGGGTGATGAGGGCGCCGCTGGCCGAGCCGACGGTAAAGCCCACCAGGTCCGGACTAGCCAGCGGATTGCGCGCCAGCCGCTGGAAGATGGCGCCACTCGCGCCGAGGGCCGCACCGACGCCAAAGGCCGCCAGCAGCCGTGGCAGGCGCAGGTCCAGCAGGATCAGGCGGGCCAGGGCATCACCCTGGCCCATGAGGGTGGCGACCACCCGGTGCGGCGTCGGCGCGAAGGCGCCGCCGCTGAGGGTCAGGGTGCAGATGCCAATGGCTGCCAGCATGAGCAGCAACAGGCAGGCCTTGAAGCGTGCCGAGCGCCGTGGCGCGAAACGATGGCGACTCAAGGGCGCACCCGGCGGGCGGAGCGGATGATCAAGGCGAGCAACACTGGGGTGCCGAGCAGGGCACAGACGATTCCGGCCTCCAGTTCGCCCGGCAGGGCCACGCGGCGGCCCAGGGTATCGGCCAGCAACAGCAGATTGGCACCGGCCAGGGGCGCCAGCGCCAGGATCCAGCGCCAGTCGGCGCCCACCAGCAGGCGCAGGGCGTGGGGCACCACCAGCCCCAGGAAGCCGATGGGGCCGGCCACCGCGGTGGCGGCACCGCACAGCAGCACGATGGCGACGAAGGCCAGCAGGCGTAGCTGCCCCGGCCGGGCGCCGAGGGCGCGACCCAGGTCATCGCCCAGGGCCAGGGCATTGAGGCGGCCGCCCAGGGGGAGGCTCAGCAGCAGGCCAATCAGCAGCAAGGGCAGGATAGTGAGGGCGCCGCCCGGTGTCTGGCCGCTCAGGGCGCCTACCGCCCAGAAGCGATAGCTGTCGAACACCGCGCTGTCGAACAGGGTGATGATGCCGGTGCAGGCGTTGAGGCTGGCGCTCAGGGCGATGCCGGCGAGGATCAGCCGCAGCGGCTGGCCGCGAGCCGGCGCGCTGCCGCCGAGCAGATAGACCAGGCCAGCAGCCAGGGCCGCCCCCAGCAGGGCACAGGCCAGGCGCGTCGGGGCATCGTCCAGCCCCACCAGCGACAGCCCGGCCACCACCGCGAAGGCCGCCCCGGCGTTGATGCCCAACAGCCCGGGATCGGCCAGGGGATTGCGCGTTAGCGCCTGCATCAGGGCACCGGCCAGGCCCAGGGCGGCGCCCACCAACAGCCCGAGCAGGGTGCGCGGCAGCCGCAGTTCCCAGAGCACCACGGCATCGGTGGAACCATCGGGCGCGAAGAGCAGGTGCAGGAGGTGCGCCGCCGACAGCGGCCGAGCGCCTATGCCCAGGCTCGCCACCACCGCCAGCGCCAGGACGATCAGCAGCAGGAGCAGCACCAGGGCGCCTCGGGCAGAGGAGGCACCCTGGGTAGCGCGCGTGACTCGGGCCGGCTGGGTCATGCCACCCCCAGAGCGGTAGCGACCGTCGTTACCACCTGGCGCGCGGCCAGGGGGCCGGCATTGAGGTAGAAGGCGTCGGTATCCACGCGAATGGCCCTGGCCTCGCGCACCGCTTCCAGCCGGGGCCACAGCGGCTGCCGCGCCAGGCTGGCCAGGGCGGTGCCCTGTTCGGCATAGAACAGCCAGTCGGCGTCGGCGAGATCCAGCAACTCGGTGCTGACATCCCGCGAGGTACCCTTGAAGCGCTGGGCCGCCGGGCGCGTCACGCCCATGGCCTGCAGCAGCCCACCGGCGAAGGAGTCCGCCCCCATCAGGCGCAGCCGGGCGCCACTGGAAAACAGCAGGGAGGCGGAGGGCGGCTGCGTTCCCAGGCGCTGCGTCATGCCGGCGAGATCCCGGTCCAGGTCCGCCAATAGGCGCTCCGCTTGTTGCCGCCGCCCCAAGGCATCGGCCAGCAAAAGGAAGTCCGGCCGCCAGTTGCCACCGGTGCCGCGCGCCACCACTGTGGGGGCGATCCGCGAGAACAGCTCCAGGCCGCCGGCCGCGAGCACGCTGCGATTGAGCACGATCAGATCCGGCGCCAGTCGTGCCAGGGCCTCCAGGTCCGGCGCCTGGCGACTGCCCAGATCGACCATGGCCTCCAGCTCGTTGGCGCGGCTGGCAAAGGCGGTGCGCAGATAGCCCGGCGCCAGGTCGCGATTGTCCACCCGGGTGGTGCCGGCCGGGATCACGCCCAGGCTCAGGGCGGCGTCCAGCTGGCCGGTGGAAATCACCGCTACCCGCTGGGGCGCGCGGAGGAGGGTGGTGCTGCCCACCACATGCTCTACCTGTCGTGGAAACTCGCCATCGGCGACCGCCGCACGCGCGAACACCCGACCGGGCAGGCCGGCGAGCAAGGCGGTACCGGTGGCGAGCTGGAGAAAGGCGCGACGATCGAGCATGACGGGGACTGGCTGAAGACCGAAAGAGGCCCGCCAGGCGGGCCGAGGCCCCGTGACGGGGCGGCTAGGATAGAGCATCACCTCGGGGCTGGCACTCGCTACGGAAGCCAGGCCGCTTCAACCGGCCACCCTCCGCCCCTCTCTACATGGAAGAGGGTTGGGGTGACGGTAGGCTTCTAGCGGATCGCGGCCATGGGCCGCTCCTACAGGCGATGCATCCTTGTTCGTAGCGTGGAAAACCGCGAAGCGTTTTCCACGGGATTGCACGTGGCGATCAGTGGCCGGGGCTGCGCCGGCAGCCACCCTAGGGGCAGTGCTCCTACTCTACGCCTTGTCGCCCCCTCTCCCCCTGGGAGAGGGCTGGGGTGAGGGAACGCCCCGATCAGAAACTCACCGTGGCACTCAACCGCGCTGTTCGCGGCTCACCCACCGCCACCTGCAGCGGGCTGTTGGCGCTCGACGGGTAGTACTCTTTGTCGAACAGGTTGTCGACGTTCAGCTGCAGCCGCGCCTGGTAGCCGGTTACCGGCAAGTCCCAGCGCAGGAAAGCGTCGGCCACGGTGTAGCTGCTCAGGTAGAAGCTATTGGCCGCATCGCCGGCCCGTTCGCCAACGTAGCGCGCCCCACCGCCGAGGTGCCAGCCACCGAGGTTGGACGGCACCTGCAGGTGGTGGGTCAGGTAGAGGCTGCCGCTGTGCTTGGGCGCCTGGGGCAGGCGATTGCCCTCGTTGCTGGGATCGTCGAGCACCTCGGTGTGATCGTAGGCATAGGTGGCGATCATGTCCCAGCGCTCGGCCAGGCGACCGGTGAGATCCACTTCCACCCCACGCGAACCCACTTTGCCGGCGGCTTCGCTGATACTCAGGCCTCCCACGGTGCGGGTGGTCACCACATTCTTTTTCTCGATGTCATAGAGCGCGACATTGAGGTTCAGACCCGGCGTCAGGTCGTACTTGGCGCCCACCTCCACGCTGCGGCCCTCTTCGGGCTCGAAGGTGGTGCCGCGGTCGTCGACCGTGGTGTTGGGGACGAAGGAGCGGCTGTAATTGCCATACAGCGACAGTTCATCGGTCGCCTTGAACACCAGGCCGGCCAGCGGCACGAGGGCATGATCGCGCTTGTCCAGGTTGACCACATGGGTGCTACCCAGGCCCTGGGCGGCATACTGGTCGAATTGCTGATAGCGCCCACCCAGCACCAGGATCCAGCGGTCGTTCAGGTGCCAGTTGTCCTTGAAGTACAGGGAAGTCGAGTCCAGGTCGCTGTCCTGATCGCTCTGGGCGGCGCTGAGCAGGCTGGGCGCCGCCAGGTTGCCGTACACCGGCGCGAAGATATTGATGTTGCGGCGGGACGCCGTGTTGTTGCGATAGGTCTTGCCGCGGTACTGGCTGCTTTCTTCGTGATCGATGCCGACCAGCAGCTCGTGGCGCTGGCCGAACAGCTCCTGGCTGCCGATGAAGTCCCAACTGGTGTACTGGGTCTCGTAGTCGTAGTCGGCGCCGTTGCCGGCGCGCAGCAGGTTGCCATTGGCGGCCAGGGAAATGGGCTGGGCGAAGTTCAGGCTGTACCTGTCATTGTTCCAGGCGTAGATCAGCCGGGTCTTCCAGTCTTCGCTGAGCTGGTACTCGAAGCGAGCACTGGCGGTCTCGGTGATGCCATCGCCCTTGGCCCATTTCTCGTCCAGCCGCTTGTTGTAGTCGACGTTGGCCGGATGCCCGTTGACGAATACCGTGCCGCGATCCACCGGGCCGGAGTAGTCATTGTAGGAATAGGCCAGGGTCAGGCTGGCACGCTCGCCGGTCCAGGACAGCGACGGCGCCACCAGGCTGTGCTGGCTGACACCATAGTTGCGCCAATAGTCCTCGCTCTGGCGTTCGGCGATCAGGCGATAGGCCAGGCCGGTGTCGCCAATCGGTCCGGTGGTATCCAGGCCCAGGTTGCCGCCACCCTCGCTGTAGGCCGAGCCGCTCAGGGTGGTAAGCGGCTGGTACTGCGGCTGCTTGCTGACCACATTGATCAGGCCACCGGGTTCGAGGGCACCATAGAGAAGAGAGGCGGGGCCTTTCAGGACCTCCACGCGCTCGGCGGTGGCGTCGAAGTTGTGCGACAGGCTGGAACGTACCCCGTCTCTCAGGATGGAGCCATCGGCGTTGGTACCGAAGCCGCGTTTGACGAAGGCATCCTTGGTCCCGGCCAGGGTATTGCTCTGGGTCACGCCGCTGACGAATTTGGAGGCATCGCCCAGGGTCCGCACCTCGTAGTCCTGGATCAGTTGCGGGGTCACGGTCTGCACCGACTGCGCCTCTTCCTTGATCGGCACGTCGCTCTTGCTCGCGGTCGAGGCGCGGGTCGCACGATAGCCCTGGTCGGCCTCGCTGGCCGTGGCGGAGATGTCCATGGGGGCGAGGGCGGTGTCAGCCGCCGCCAGCAGATCCGAACTGGTCGCCAGGGCCAGGGTACTGAAAGCGAAGGGAGCGAAACGGCGAAGGGCTCTGGGCGGCGTGTTCAAGGGCGTTCTCGGGGCGGGCGGGAAAGGTGGCGGCGATTCTAAAGTGATAGTCATTCTCAAGTAAATCGAATCCTCCGACCGTTGGTGTCAGGCGCGTTGCTGCCCATCCCCAAGCGCAGGTATAATGTCGCGCTCCTAAATTTTCCCGCCCGGGAGCGCCCGCCATGCTGCGCATCAGCCAAGAAGCCCTGACGTTCGACGATGTTCTCCTCATCCCCGGCTATTCGGATGTCCTGCCGAAAGACGTCAGTCTCAAGACCCGCCTGACCCGTGGCATCGAGCTGAACATTCCCCTGGTGTCCGCCGCCATGGACACCGTGACCGAGTCCCGTCTGGCCATCGCCATGGCCCAGGAAGGCGGCATCGGCATCATCCACAAGAACATGACCGTCGAGCAGCAGGCCGCGGAAGTCCGCAAGGTCAAGCGCTTCGAGGCTGGCGTGGTGAAGGACCCCATCACCATCGACGCCGACGCCAGCGTGCGCGATCTGTTCGACCTGACCCGCCTGCACAACATCTCCGGCGTCCCGGTGATCTCCGGCCGTGACCTGGTGGGTATCGTCACCTCCCGCGACGTGCGCTTCGAGACCCGTCTCGACGTACCGGTGCGCGAAGTCATGACCCCCAAGGATCGCCTGGTCACCGTGCGCGAAGGCGCCGACAAGCAGGAAGTCCGCGAGCTGCTGCACAAGCACCGCATCGAGAAGGTGCTGATCGTCGACGAAGCCTTCGCCCTCAAGGGCATGATGACCGTCAAGGACATCGAGAAGGCCAAGGCCTACCCCAACGCCAGCAAGGACGACGCCGGTAGCTTGCGCGTCGGTGCCGCCGTCGGTACCGGCTCCGAGACCCCCGAGCGCGTGGCCGCGCTGGTCGCCGCCGGCGTCGACGTCATCGTGGTCGACACCGCCCACGGTCACTCCAAGGGCGTGATCGAGCGCGTGCGCTGGGTCAAGGAAACCTACCCGCAAGTGCAAGTGATCGGCGGCAACATCGCCACCGCCGAAGCCGCCAAGGCCCTGGCTGATGCCGGCGCCGACGCGGTCAAGGTCGGCATCGGCCCGGGCTCCATCTGCACCACCCGCATCGTCGCCGGTGTCGGCGTGCCGCAGATCTCCGCCATCGCCAACGTCGCCGCTGCCCTCGAAGGCACTGGCGTCCCGCTGATCGCCGACGGCGGCATCCGCTTCTCCGGCGACCTGTCCAAGGCCATCGTCGCCGGTGGCTACTGCGTGATGATGGGCTCCATGTTCGCCGGTACCGAAGAGGCCCCGGGCGAGGTCGAGCTGTTCCAGGGCCGCTCCTACAAGTCCTACCGCGGCATGGGCTCCCTGGGCGCCATGTCCCAGACCCAGGGCTCCAGCGACCGCTACTTCCAGGATTCCGCCTCCGGTGCGGAGAAGCTGGTACCCGAGGGCATCGAAGGCCGCGTTCCCTACAAGGGCCCGCTGGCGGCGATCATCCACCAGCTGATGGGCGGCCTGCGTGCCTCCATGGGCTACACCGGTTGCGCCACCGTCGAGCAGATGCGTACCAAGCCGCAGTTCGTGCGCATCACCGGCGCCGGCATGGCCGAATCCCACGTCCACGACGTGCAGATCACCAAGGAAGCGCCTAACTACCGCGTTAGCTGATTCCTAATCTGTTGTTCTTATCGTTGCGATTCGGGGCTGTCTAGACAGCCCCGAATCGTCTGAACCTAGTGCTATCGAGACCTGGCCATGTCCCAAGACATCCACGCCCACCGCATCCTCATCCTCGACTTCGGCTCCCAGTACACCCAGCTCATCGCCCGCCGCGTGCGCGAACTGGGCGTCTATTGCGAGCTGCACCCCTTCGACATGGACGACGCCGACATCCGTGCCTTCGCTCCGCGCGGCATCATCCTGGCCGGTGGTCCCGAGTCGGTCCATGAGGCCGGCAGCCCGCGCGCGCCCAAGGCGGTGTTCGACCTGGGCGTACCCCTGTTCGGCATCTGCTACGGCATGCAGACCATGGCCGAGCAGCTCGGCGGCAAGGTCGAAGGCTCCAACATCCGTGAATTCGGCTATGCCAAGGTCGACGTGGTCGGCAAGAGCCGCCTGCTCGAAGGCATCCAGGACCACCTCGACGACGACGGCGTGCTCGGCCTGGACGTCTGGATGAGCCATGGCGACAAGGTCGGCAAGCTGCCGGAAGGCTTCCACGTCGTCGCCAGCACCCCCAGCTGCGCCATCGCCGCCATGGGTGACGACGAGCGCGGCTGGTACGGCGTGCAGTTCCACCCCGAGGTGACCCACACCAAGCAGGGCGGTCGCATCCTCTCGCGCTTCCTGAAGGACATCTGCGGCTGCGAAGCCCTCTGGACCCCGGCCAACATCGTCGAGGACGCCATCGCCCAGGTGCGCGCCCAGGTCGGCAGCGCCAACGTGCTGCTGGGCCTCTCCGGCGGCGTCGACTCCTCGGTGGTCGCGGCCCTGCTGCACAAGGCCATTGGCGAACAGCTGACCTGCGTCTTCGTCGACAACGGCCTCTTGCGCCTGCACGAGGGTGACCAGGTGATGGCCATGTTCGCTGAGAACATGGGCGTCAAGGTGATCCGCTCCAACTCCGAGCAGCGCTTCCTGACCAACCTGGAAGGCGAAGCCGACCCGGAGAAGAAGCGCAAGATCATCGGCCGCACCTTCATCGACGTCTTCGACGCCGAAGCCAGCAAGCTCGACAACATCAAGTTCCTGGCCCAGGGCACCATCTACCCCGACGTCATCGAGTCGGCCGGCGCCAAGACCGGCAAGGCCCACGTCATCAAGTCCCACCACAACGTCGGCGGTCTGCCCGAGGAGATGAACCTCAAGCTGGTCGAGCCGCTGCGCGAACTGTTCAAGGACGAGGTGCGCAAGATCGGCCTGGAACTGGGCCTGCCCTACGACATGGTCTACCGCCACCCCTTCCCGGGCCCGGGCCTGGGCGTGCGCATCCTCGGCGAAGTGAAGAAGGAATACGCCGACCTGCTGCGTCGCGCCGACGACATCTTCATCGCCGAGCTGCGCAAGGCCGACTGGTACCACAAGGTCAGCCAGGCCTTCGTCGTCTTCCAGCCGGTGAAATCCGTCGGTGTGGTCGGCGACGGCCGCCGCTACGCCTGGGTCGTCGCCCTGCGCGCGGTGGAAACCATCGACTTCATGACCGCCCGCTGGGCCCATCTGCCCTACGAGCTGCTGGAAAAGGTCTCCAACCGCATCATCAACGAAATCGACGGCATCTCCCGCGTCACCTACGACGTCTCGAGCAAGCCGCCGGCGACGATTGAGTGGGAGTGATCCCGCGTCCGGCATAGACCGGTACGTCTAGCAGGAAAAGCCAAAGCCCGCGTAATTGCGGGCTTTTGGTTTTTTGATGACGGTGAATCCTGGCAGTCTCCACGACTTGCGCCGCACGGTCAGCAGCTTTTGCACGCGGTGGGTTACAACTCCGACTGGATCGAGAAGTGCCCAGTGCACCAGCAGAGGGAGAGGTGTGGGCGCCGTTTACAACAGGGTCGTGGCGGGATCAGCGTCGTGCGCTGGGGCAGGACTAGGCTGATGTGATTGATGAATGGACGCTCAGGGAACCTGGGAGAACTATTGGGTAGGTTGCGTGGTTGCCGTTCATTACAACTGGTCGCTTGATGGGAAATTGCCCTCTACCGGAACAATTTGTATGGATGCTGACTAGCCGTTTGCATCTGACGTGACCAGCCATTCGCATTGGATGTAACCAGCGCTCGGGTAGGTCTTGACCGGCAGGAGTCGACCCATAGCTGCCGTTCGCCACCGGCAGAAATCAGCAATTTCAGTGGTTCAAGCCCGCGTGGTAACCGCTTGCTATGTGGCGGGTGCTTCCTTTCATTCTGCCAAACTCAACACCTGAAAATGGCTCTACAACAGTCGAAGCTATAGACAGGTCCTCAGAGGATATATCGTGCCTGTAAACTCCGTTAATGACGGACGCAAGGAGTGCAGAAGATATGGCGAAGCAAGGTTCTGTAGGTCCTTCCAGAAGCGGCGATCAGTTCCACTATCAATGGGCTGCCCGGCAGTGCCTCGGGCTCCTTACCGGAGAAAATGGCCTGGTGGCGGTGGCGATCGAAGGAGCGTCACTGGACGAGGGGGATGCATCTACGAGCGTCGGCGACGAGGTCATTGACGTCGGCCTGTATTACGGGAGTGAGGAAGTTACAGCGGCAACGTCCATCCGCTATGTGCAGCTAAAACACTCGTCTACGCGAGCGCACATCCCCTGGACGGCAAGTGGCCTCAAAGGAACCATCGAAGGCTTCGCTGGGCGTTTCAGTTGGCTAGAGGCGTCGCTTGGTCTGGACGTCCTAGCTAATAAAGTTCGGTTTGTCTTTCTGACGAACAGGCCTATGGATGGAGCTGTTCTTGAAGCGTTGACTGATCTCGCTGCGGGGGCGACAGCGCCGCGGCATCGCGAAATTGACGAGTTGCTGAAACGCTATGCGGCGTCAGCTAGCAGCAACGTACAGAGCTTCTTCGCCGCCTTCTCGGTTGAAGCTGGTGAGCCGGATCTATGGGAACAGCGCAACCTCCTGAGTAAGGACCTAAGCGCATACTTGTCCGAACCGGACACCGAGGCTGCACTCCAACTGAAGGAACTGGTCACCCGCCGGGCAACCGATGAGGGAGCGAAGGACCGCTCCATCCGCCTCTACGACGTACTCCGCGCACTGCGGGTGACCGAAATCGACCTGCTGCCGGCGCCCTCTTTGATCTCAGAACCGAAGCAGGCGCTTCCACGGGAGCAGCAGGTAGGCATCCTGACGACGCTGCTCACCGCCCAACGCCCGGTGGTCATCCATGCCGACGGTGGGGTAGGCAAGTCGACTCTTTCTGCTCACCTGGCCCGTGCCATGCCGGCTGGATCGGTGGCGGTTCTGTACGACTGCTTCGGTGATGGGACCTATCGCCAAGCGTTGAAGTATCGCCATCGGTACCGCGATGCCCTCGTTCAGATCGCGAACGAGCTCTCAGGACAGCAGCTTTGCCTGCCGTTGATTCCGTCCAGCGGCACTGACTCCAAGCAGTTCATGCGAGCCTTTGTATCTCGTCTCAAGCAGGCCATTGATCTTCTTAGAGCCCGCACGCCTCAGGCGAGCCTTTGCGTCATCGTCGACGCGGCCGACAACGCGTATATGGCGGCACATGAGATCAATGAGCGTGCCTTTGTCCATGACTTTATCAACACGGACATGCCCGACGGGGTGCGGTTGGCATTCACATGCCGATCACACCGACGGGGCCACCTGGGAGCTCCGCTGGACGCCATAGTGATCAAGCTAGAGCCATTCTCCAAAACTGAGACTGCCACGCACCTACGGCTGAACTATCCTGAGGCAACGGACGCGGAGGCTGCGGAATTCGCTTTTCTAAGTAGCGATAACCCGCGCGTTCAAGCGCTGGCGATGGAGGGAACCCCTTCCATCGGCAACATGCTGAGGGCTCTGGGGCCAACGCCGACGACGGTTCAACTCGCGATCGGAGGCCTTCTGACCAAAGCTATCGATAGGCTGAAAGCCGAATGGGGCCCGACAGAAGCGAAGCAGATAGACCTCATCTGCAAAGGCCTCGCGGTGCTCCGGCCCTTGGTACCCATTTCCATTTTGGCGCAGATCGCCGGCGTTCCCGAGAGCGCCGTCCGTACGTTTGCTACTGAGTTTGGGCGACCGCTGTTCGTCAAGGACTCAGGTCTGCACTTCATGGACGAACCGGCAGAGACCTGGTTCAACGAGACATTCAAGCCCGATGCGGCTTCGCTTGATGCGTTTCTTGCAAAACTGAAGCCGCTTGCGTCGACCAGTTCATATGTGGCGGCGGCGCTGCCGCAATTGCTACTGTCTGCCGGCCGGATGGACGAGCTGATTGCGCTGGCGCTTTCGAATGAGAGCTTGCCAGAGCTCAACCCTCTAGAGCGACGAGACGTCGAGCTGCAACGGCTGATGTTCGCGCTAAGAGCGTGCTTGCAGCAGGGGCGGCATGTTGCCGCCGCTAAGCTCGCGCTGAAGGTCGGTGGCGAGGTAGCTGGCGAGGCTCGACAGAACATGCTCATCCAGCAGAACACTGACATTGCCAGCGTTCTGCTTGCGCCAGATCGCATCGAAGAAATGGTCTCCAGGCGCACGTTCGGCGGCGGATTCCTTGGCTCGTATCACGCGTACGAGGCGGTTCTGCTTGCCGGAAACGATGACCTCATCCCTGAGGCGAGAAGCAGGTTGCGCATGGCCTGGGAGTCATTGATCGCTTGGAGCAAGCTGCCACCCAAGCGCCGCAAGGAGGACAAGATCGACGACGCCGATGTCGCTGAGATTGCTATCGGTTTGCTGAGATTGCGAGGCCCTGCCGAGGCCGCGCGCTTCTTGAAAGGATGGAGTCCTAGATCCACCGTACTGAGAACCACGAAGCTCGTTACCGCCCGACTTGCGGACGCCGGCGACTTCAAGCGAATCGATGAACTCGCCGAGCACGCCGACGGGGATGCCTGGATGATGCTGGGCCTGGCTACCGAAGCAGCCCGGGTCGCCCATCTGTTGCCGGTGGAGCCGCTGCGGCACCTGATGGGCATCTTGGTAGATCCTAAGGTCAAGTTACCCGAGGAACATCTCTCATGGAGGTCTGGGAGCAGCGTACTGGAAGGAGTCCGGTCTGCAATCACGCTGGCGCTCCGATGTCTCCCGCGCGACGATGCGACTTGGGCCGAAATGTTGCGCCGGTATTTGCCAGAAGATCCGCCTCACCAACGCTATGACTTCGATGACGAGCGAGCAGACCTCCTTCGGGCCTATGCTCTGGAAGCCGCGCTACGCGGAAAACGCATTGAGTTGATTGATCTGGCGCCCAAGGATATCCGTCTTGAATTAGAGACGAAGGAATCTCCCGTTAAGAGCCAACAAGCGTCCCAGTTGCAGCAAGTGACAGGGGGCCTTATACCTTGGTTCGTCTTGGCCGCTGAGATCGCCTGTGGCCGCCAGTCTCCCAACCTTGATCACGAAGTTGAGCTTGCGCTGAAACATACGAAGTCTGCGTCATCACGTGACTATCAGCGGAGCTTCAATTGGGAGAAAGCTGTTGCCATCGAGTGGGTACGGATCCTTCGCGATGCGGGCTCCATTAAGCCCGCTCAGATCGACGCGCTATTTAAGTGGGGCGACAATAGCGACCGCGTCTACTCGAGCACTCTCACGAGGATGTGCCACATCGCTGCGCGAACAGCGGGGATGGGCGATTTCTCACTGCGACTCAGCTCTAAGGCGTTCGATCAGATCACCGCGTCGCGCAGCGATGCGGAGGCACAGGTTGAGGATCTTCAGGAGCTAGCGCGCGCGATCTTTTGCGTGAGCAAGTCGGAAGCGGCTGCTTATTTCGACAAGGCGATCGACATCGCCAGCAAGATCGGAGAAGAACACCTCTCTCGATGGACAACGTTCCTAGAATTGGCGGATGCTGCACATTGCTCGGGTAGGACAAGATCTCGGACCGCCTATCGTTTAGCAAGGATTGCCGAGCTCAGCTACGACCATATGGCCCGAGACAAATACATGGACTGGGATCGCTTGGTCGAGGGCTTGGTCGGTCTTTGCCCTTCATCCAGCCTGGCAATTCTGAGTCGCTGGCGAGACCGAGAGTTCGGCTCTGCTGGCGAGCTTTTTCCCGTTGCAATCTACAGCCTGATCAACCAAGGGCTCTTCCCAAAAAAGGCAGCGGTGGCGCTGAGTGGCACCGAGGCGGGATGGAATCGCGTCAGCGACATCAAAGCGGCCATGGAGGCGGAATCAGACAGCGATCGGAAAAGGTCAATCCTGCAGATCGCCTACCGATTCCTCCGCATCCAGACCCACGAAACGCCCACTTGGCGCGAACTCAAGGTTCTGGCCGACTACGTGGCGATGCCGCTTCCAGATTTGGAGAGGCTGCTTCAGGCATCTGTGGCCAAAGGAGACGGTGAGTCGGTGACTGCTGCTCGCACGTCCCGGTCGGATCCTCGTAGAGAGGTGCAGAAGCCCGACTGGGATGCCATCTTCAACGGCGTTGATCTCTGCGACTCAGCTGCGGTTGTCGCGGCACGGCGATCGCTCAAGAAGGTTGATGGTCGTTCATACGCTAGTGAGTTCTATGAGCAAGGCTGTAGGCGCGCGAAACTGTCGGAGCTCGACGGATACCTTCGTGCGCTCCAGTCGGATGACGAGTTCAGTGTGTTCAGCTTCATGGAAGTCATCAGGCAGCTCCCCGAGGCGAGCAAGAGGCCCCTGTCCGTCCGCAACGAACTAAAAAAGGCAGCCCTTTTGCTGGCTACAAGCGAACCCAACCGAGTGGGGCGCCGCGGTTGGGGTTATGAGGGCCCATTTGATGGGCTCTATGCAGAGGGCGCCATCGCAGAGAAGGATGTAGCGTCAGCTCGGATCAAGGGATACCTGTCGCAGCTAGACACACTTGATGCGAACGACATGTTCCATCTGGTGGAGCCGCTCGCACGGCATTTGACCAGCGACGAGGCCGATGAAGTGTTGAACTTCGGCTTTGACTTGCTCGAAGAGATTCTCGAAAGTGAAGATGGTGATGGCCCGTGGAACGACTCTCTCGCACCGTCATCCTCTTGCGTGGAAGCCTTGGCTGGCTACTTATGGGCGGGTTTAGCGCGTCCCTCCACTGCGGAACGCTGGGAACATGCCCACTGCGTCCGCAACTGTCTTGAGCTCGACTGGCAATCCTTGTTGTCCGCGCTGGCCACTCGCGCATTAGGAGCTGACCCGCAGCCATTTGCCGACCGCGGCCTGGTTTTTTATGAGTGGCATGCACGCCAATGGCTCTGTATTGCCCTTGCACGGGGCGCCATGGACGTACCTCGCTCCGTTGCTCCTTTTCTCGCGTTCTTAGACTCTTGCGCAAGGGAGCCGCACGTCGTTATCCGGCACTTCGCCTCGGATGCGTTGAAACGCCTGCATGAAGTCCATACGTTGTCGTCGGATTTGCTCGCCATTGCGAACGGCGCAAACCGTACTGCGCTGCCCAGGGACGTTTACGACCATCGCGAGTACGTGATCGTTGATGACAATGCCTCGGATGACGAAGCCGTGGGCGACGAGAGGTACTTTTTCGGCATCGACATCGGCCCCTATTGGTTGGCTCCGTTGGGCCGCGTCTTCGGTTTGAATCAGCAATCGATCGAGCAACAAGCACGGGCAGTCTTGCGTGGTCGCATGTCGCCAGGGCCTCGCCGTCGCGTCGATGATCAACGTTATGAGCGTGGGCTCTTCCGTGATAGAGAGACAAGCCACTCGCATGGAAGTATGCCCAGAGTGGAAGATTGCGTCGTCTATCAGTCCTATCACGCCATGATGTTCGTCGCTGGCCAGCTTTTGGAGACAAAGCCGGTACGCCGTCGCGCTGATGAGGAAGAAGATCCGTTCGACGATTGGTTGAGAGGACAGTTGCTCACTCGCAGTGATGACCGGTGGCTTGCAGACCGGCGCGATCCCGAGATACTGAAGGTCGCATCGTCGGGTAGCGATCGATCTGATACCTCATGGTGCTGGCAAGTCGATAGACAGTACTTGGATGACCAACTGAGAACAGACGACGGCATGACGGTCCTCTGGGGGCATTGGACGACCACCGATGCGGTCAATGGTGAAACGGTGTCGGTCAGGTCTGTACTCGTTCCTTCGTGCCATGCGGCTGCTCTTCTAACCGCCATGCAGACGAGCCCTTGCCCAGGAGACATTTATCTTCCAGACGCGGATCACATCGACCATCGAGAGCAGGTTGATGATCCAGAGCTGAGGCTGTTCGGCTGGGTCAAGTCGGGAAGCGACTCGTTGAGCCTTGATGAATATGACCCATGGGCTGGCAAGGTGGCCAACCCGGGCCTGCAGCCTTGTCAAGAAATCCTCAATGCCCTGAATCCGATGACAGATCCAGACGCGCGAACGTGGACGCTACCAGACGGTGGCAGGGCTAGAAGCGAATCGTGGTCGCGCAGCACGGGCTACGGTGAGAAGCGCGATGTGCTGACCGGCACTCGGCTCAGCGCCGACGACAAGTTCATTCGTACACTGTTGGATGGGCATCCAAACACATCTCTGATCATCTGCGTCAAGGTCCGCCGCAAGCCACCGAGAGACGAGACAGCCAGCGATGACTACTCCTCCTACAACTATCCCTACAATTGCTACTACATGATCGGACACGATGGAATCACTAGATCGCTCTAAGGCTGTCATCGAGCTCGGCAAGCGGATCGTTGCTGGCTTGATGCTTGGCGACGATGTCACTGCTCAATGGATGGCACACCTAGTAGCCGAGAAAATCTCCGCTGCTGAGAATGCGTCGGAAACTCTGCGAGATTCAGCGCTGGCAGAGTGCATGGATGTCATCCTGAAACTTTGGGGACACCGGTACACATTGCCTCCGTACATGCGACCTTTGAGGGAGCTAGACCCGCTGCTGTGCACGCTTAATTCCTTAGGTGTGAATGAGGCAGATGAATTCAGGTTTTTCGCGCGCCCGCCTAGCGCCGAAGAGCTTGAAGGCGCCACAGAGGACGAGAAGAAGCTCTTCGAGTTTGCGATCGGTATTGATCAGGCAGCCAGGGAGCTGATCCGTTACGCACTCAGCGTTGCCGCCGAACGATCAGTCAACGTGGTCAAACCATGGCTAGAGGAGGTCGTAAAGGGTAGCTTGGAGGCAACCGTAGAATTGCGGGTCTCAAGATTTGTCACAGAAGGCCTGCTAGAGAGTCAAAAAGAGGAAAATAGACAGGCCATGCTCGATCGAGCTGATCGGCTAGAGAGTTTTGCGAAAGTAGCTTTATCTCTATCTTGCGGGATGAGGGAGATGCTTCCGCAAGATACAGAGGAGTCGGGGGACTAAGAAGAAAGGTTCGGCGATCCAGCGAAACGGTCAACGTCGCCGCACCTAGAGCTCCTGAGAAAGTTAGATCAGGATGGCGAAAAACAGAATATTGATTGTCTTGTTGGTCACTTAGGGGCTGGTGGACTAATTAAGTTCGAGGATGGCGAGCTGACCGGGTGGATACCTTGATGGTCACGTACATCCTGAAATTTGTACGACTTTTCCTCAAGGCTGATTGTTGTACGCACACAAGTGCTTGGCGCTGAGGCTGAACCATCTATGGCACCCTTTGCCAACTTGATGCAGCCAATCTTTTCCGGGCTGGGATAGGCGTCGCTATCTTCCAGCCTGACTTATCCGACTTCGGACTTACAGAGCAGTCTCGGGTGAACGGCTGCTGTCAGCCTGACCCAGCGTTGCGGCCGGCCGCTCCTGGCCGTAAACAGCCTACCGAGACCGTCCGCTTTGGGTCGGTAGCGGTCGCTTATTGACGTCCGCTTCTGGCCGTTTCCGCCTCGGCGACCGGCTGATGGGTCGGATAGCTCCGTCCCATGGTGGGGCCCATGCTTGTACTCCCCTCACTGAGGAGAACAAGCCATGAAAGCGATATCAGTCTTCAGCCACGAGCCTTGGAACAAGGGAAAGCTCGTTGGTCAGAAAGCCCCGCTACGGATTAGGGATATCTGGGCTATTCGCGTCAGACTCCAGCTTGCGCAGAAAACCAGGGACTTGGCTCTCTTTGACCTGGCAATCGATAGCAAGCTGCGCGCCTGTGACCTCACCAGGCTGCGCGTGCGGGACATAGCCCACGGGGAGCACGTCTCACCGAGAGCTATCGTGATGCAGCTAAAAACTCATCGTCCGGTGCAGTTTGAGATCACAGAGCAGACACGCTCAGCTGTAGAGGCTTGGATACGCCATGCCGAGCTTCGAAGCGAAAACTTCCTGTTCCCAAGTAGGCTTGCCCAGTCCGAGCATATTTCCACCCACCAGTACGCACGGATCGTAAAAGCCTGGGTGACAGCGATTGGTTTGGATCTAGCCTTGTACGGAACCCATACCCTGCGGCGAACAAAGGCGTCGCTGATCTACCACAGGACAGAGAACCTCAGGGCCGTACAGCTCTTACTAGGCCATACGAAGCTGGAAAGCACTGTCAGGTACCTTGGGATCGAGGTAGACGATGCTCTGGAGATGGCCGAGCAGATAGAGGTTTAGCCGCCTGACTTGGCGACGGCTGCGGGGCTGTTGCTATCCCACCCAAAGCAGTTGGATTACGAATCTAAAAAAGCTGTGGAAAACCATTACAGAGGACTCTGCACTCTACCTCTGTATTTGGTTGCTGCCCAAAAGCGAATTCTGTGCGCAACCACTCGCCGCAATTGATGTTTGCTGTTGGTGGGTTAATAATTATCAAGCTCCCGCCAGACACAACGGCTAGAAAAATACAGCAAATTAATAAATTAAAGAACATCATTAACCAGTCGTAAATTTAGGAAATTTAAATCTCATGAATATAGGGCTAGAATTCCCAGCCATCGACTGTTATTCCACTTCAAATGACAGGTGCTACGTATGTCGTAAATTTTATGACGAAATTGCGACTCGGAGGCACGAAGAACACATAATTCAAAACGCAATTGGTGGAAAATTAACTTCTGACCGTATTTTGTGTGAAGACTGCGGGGGGAGGCTTGCAGACCTTATTGATACACCATTTTCCGATGAGTTGGCGCTGTTCAATATTTTGCATGGCACTAGCCGAGATAGAGACTCCAGAACAAACGGCGTAAAAATCGATGTGCTGACTAAGGTTAAGCCTGAATCTCTCTCAGGATCTACAAGTTACCGGCTATGTGAAGATTATCGGGTTCTGCCAAATCGCCCAATATTTTTCCGTAACGAAACAGAAAAAACCATTACGATTATTGCATCTACCACCAAGCAAGCTACAGATTTTTCTAAGAGTAAGCCAATACAGAGGCTGGCCGGTGACGGATATAAGATACAGAAAGAAGATGACGTGGGGATCTATGCAGAAAAATGCATATACAATTTTAACCCAAACTCGATAGCTATTATTCGTGGCATATCAAAAATAGCCCTGGAGTTTGCTATTTACTCTGGTATTGAAAGTCGTTTTCTTGAGGATTTCATTGCTCACTTGTTAGACGCATCTAATTCTGAAGGAAACCAAAATTTAGTCATACAATACTATCCGACAACAGACGAGGAAAAAATATATGAGGTCAAAAAATATGAGCACGAAGACTGGCATCCAAACCATCAGATTACATTGTTTTCAGATAGGAGTGAGCTTTACTGTTATGTCGAGCTTTTTGGATCTATTCAAAAATACGTTCACCTCTCAAGCAAGTATGGCGGGAAGAAAATCCTCACTCGCTTTACGCAGCGAGTGAGAAGCTGGAACTTCAATCCGAGCGACTGGAGTGGCGGCCCTAAAGATCTTCATATATTTGCGGGGCAATTCGGTATTCAGTACCGCGGCCGGAGATTAGAAGACATCGAGAAGGATGTCATTCATCAAGCTCGCATTAGATCCTATACCTTAGATCCTGAAATCCAAATAAATAAAGTAAAGCATATCATGCAAGCGCTCATCCATTACACGATTGCGAACATCAAGGGAACTCCTACTGTAGACGAATTGCTTGAAAAGAGCGTGAATGCAGACCAAACCTTCGGTCTCTCGATACTGAGAAAGCTGAAAGACAACCCCATAGATGCTTTGAAAATGATTCGAAAGAGCTACTTGCATTTCAGGGTAAAGTCGAATAAAGATTGCTGTCCAACCTTAGCACGGAAAATTGCACCAGAGATCTTGGATCAATATTCCAGGTTTAAGCTTTATGAAAGTCTTTGCAGCGTTGCAAAAGAGCAAGAGATCGCTATCTATGAGCCACATACCAACGTAGATAATTATGTAAATAAATGATAGCCATTTAATTAGGATGGTCATCACTTGTCTCGCGAGCTTGACTGACAAGGGGTTTGTAAGCTGCCATTGATAAGTGTTGGCCTCATACATACCACTGGATGATGGTGCTGTCTGGCTTCTGTCTTTGCTCACGATCAGCTTTAGGTGGAGAGTAGATGCACGACATAAGCCGTTTGTAGCAAATCGCGGCCCATTGCCACCTGCTGCAATTGGCCGAAAGCGGACTCTTAGCTACCACGACATGGTCGTGCAGCCCGTGTTTGGAGAAATAGCCACTGCCATCATCTAGACGGTAAATACTCTTAGTTTTTCCGTGTCATCTCCTATTGCGCTCTTGTAGCGCTGGGCTTCATCCGAATTACGGCAGCACAGGTAGATAACCAGACCTTGTGAAAGGCGTCTTTTGATGTCTTCGATGATCGACAATGCACGTGATCGCATTAAGATACCGTCGGTACTGATGAAGACGGATGAGCAGGTGGTTTCAAACACCAGAATGCCATTGGGTGCGCTGAATCCGCTGCCAATCGTGTCGGGTCTGATGGTGGCAGCGCAGTTTTCCTTAGCTCTTCGAAGGTTCTTATTAACTCGGTGGAGCGAGAATCTGTGGTGATTTTTCTTGGCCCGATAAGAGATATTTCCATTGTCCATGTAGCGTTCCGAAAAATCCTTCCAAGCCTCTGCCCCCCCGCGTCCTGTAGTTAGCTGGTTCATATCGAACACGTCGTTGTCGGTCATCACCGTAATCGATGTGGCATTCAGGCAGATGCTTAACGTCTTAGAGCCGTTGTGTTTGAAGGCATTTTGGGAAAGTTCGAGAAGAACGTCACATATCAGAAAAGGGAATTCAGCGTCATATTCGGTTTCAGAACAGTAGTTACGCAACTTACGTAGCAGTAGAGGGCCATACTCGTTATTGAGTATGTCATTTAGCCCTATTTTTTTCACATCTCGTTCGTGTAAAGAAATGGTGTCGCCAATCATCGCGTCGAACAGATGAAGGTAAGCGGAAGACACAGTTTCAAAGCTGTAGCCATTCGACTGGCACAACGAGTCGATAATGATAGGTAGACGCTGGGCTGTCGTAGCAGCAATTTCTTTCTGCGCGATATCCGAGAAGCTATCGCCACCGTAATCCGACACAGTCTTGACAACGACCCACGGCACCTGGCCGACGCTTTGCACAAAACCGAAGGCTTCCATTTCTCCTGCTTTCACCTCCGGGTACTGTGCCAGCAAGTCGTCGCGGGCCGCATCGCTTTTATATAGAGTTTCCAGGCTCGCCATAGTCGCGGTGGTACAAGGCACGCTGGCGAGTTGGTCTTCGTCCAACACCGTATTGCTCTTGAAGGATCTCTTTCTGTAACGAGTGCCAGTAGGCGTGACTTCCATATCATTCAGTGACAAGATATGGGTGCATACCAATGTCTGACCAATGAACGTAAAATTGGGATCACCCCAGCAGATGCCGGCCAAAATTATTAGGCGCGGCGTCGAGTAAGCTTCGATAAATCGGACTGCCGCGTTGGCGATAGAACCCTCTTTCGATGCGCCACTCGCGCCGCTCAAATGCACAATTAGCCTTTTATCCAAGGTACCGATGGTGCAGCCTCTGTTGGGCATCTGAAGCCTCAGCTCTGCCTTGTGCTTTAGAATGCTGTTGAGCGCATCCTTTTCTTTGTCGTTGGATGTGAGTATCAGGATGTAATTTTTTTCGAGGGCGTGCTCGTGGTAATGAATGTCGATGCTCTTCATTGCTCTGCCACCGTTATAATTTAAGAAAAATGCCCGTACGGTGTTCGTGCTGTTTCTGCGCAGGTTCGCGGTTATTTGAAAATAGTGAACCCGCTTCATTAACTATTTCTCATGCATTACCGCTATTCGGCGACTTTCGATAATATTTCTAATATGCATTACGCACAGTCAATTTGCTCACGACCGAAGGAGTTCCGCCGAATCGTGTGGCCGATATCGATCACTCGTACCGCTTGCGTGAATATGCCCCAGGTTCCTAGACAATCACGAGCCTCACTCTGGAGGGCGTCCACAAACAGTCCGCTTTTGGCCGCTGGCTGCCCTACGCCAATGACAGCTTTGCGGTCGCTTGTCGACATCCGCTTCTGACCGCCAGCAGCCACGGAATGATCGCATCACGGTATTCATGTTCCAAGACCGACGGGCCGAGCGTGTCCTGCAAACGAGTATGTCTCTGTCGGCTTTCCGCGGGCTTCAGAATTGCAGGGTCAAGCCCCCACTCATCGGCCTGACCTAAACTTCTTGAACACTCTGAATGAAATGGCATGAGTGCCTCAGTAAACAAAAGCGGGCACGGTGTTGCGGGACTACAGTTGTGAGCAGACGTGGCTGAATCATGGTTCGCTACTTGGGCAGGAGCTCGCGTCGCACCTGATACCCCCTACGAGTCAAACCGCCAACACCTCAGCCAGATGCTCCCCCTCCAACCAACCCCCAATATCACTCGCACGCATAGGCTTGGCGAACAGATAGCCCTGCGCCCGAGTACACCCAAGATTCTTCAACGCACCCAGTTCCGCAGCCGTCTCCACCCCTTCCACGATGCACTCCAGCTGCATGTCCTGGCACAGGGCGATCAGGGATTTGACGATCTTGAAGCTGGCCGGGTCGAGGTGGAGGTCGGTGACGAAGGTGCGGTCCACCTTCAGCTTGGTCAGCGACAGTGCATGGATCTGGCTCAGGCTGGAGTAGCCGGTGCCGAAATCGTCGAGGGAAATGCCGCAGCCCAGCTCACGAAAGCGGCTGATGGCGCGCTGGGTCTGGGGCAGGTCCTGGATGGCGGCGGTTTCGGTGATTTCCAGGTCGAGACAGGCCGGGTCGAAACCGCTGCGCTTGATCAGCTCGACGATCTGCTGGGCGGCGTCCTCCGAGCCACAGTCGTGGGCGGAGAGATTGAAGGCCAGGCGGATACCGGCAGGCCATTGCGCGGCCGCCTCCAGTGCCTTGCCTAGCAAGGGCAGGGTGAGGCGATTGACCATGCCGACGCGCTCGGCGGTCGGGATGAAGTCACCGGGCGGCACGTTGCCCAGCTCCGGGCTTTCCCAGCGTGCCAGTGCTTCGAACGCCACGGTCTGCTTGCTGTGAATATCCACGACGGGCTGGAACACCATGTAGAACTCGCGCTCCAGGTCGGCGCGGCGCAGGGCCTGTTCGGTCAGGCCTTCGCGATTGAGTTGCTGGCGATGGGCGGTGCTGAACAGGCAGGCCGTACCGGGGCGGTGGCGCTTGCTCTGGTACAGGGCGTAGTCGGCGTGTTCATAGACGTCCGTGGCGGTAAAGGCCTGGTCGGGAAAGGTCGCGATGCCCAGCGAGCCACTGATCTGGATGGGCATGTCCACTAGCAGAAACGGCTCGCGCAGGCTGGCGCAGACCTTTTCGCCAAACGTCCGCAGTTGCTCGTCGTTCAAGACCCGGGTGATGATCAGGCTGAATTCGTCGCCGCCCAGGCGGGCCAGGTGGACGTCCTCGTCGAGCAGTCCGCTCAGGCGCTGGCCGACCTGATAGAGCAGCCGGTCGCCCACGCTATGGCCATAGATATCGTTGACCGGTTTGAAGCCGTCCAGATCCATCAGGCCCACGGCCAGACGGGTTCCCTGCGCGCGCGCATCGGCCAGCAGGGTATCGAGGCGGGCAAAGAACTGCCGCCGATTGGCGAGGCCGGTCAGGCTGTCCTGATTGGCCAGCTTGAGGTTTTCCTCGCTGAGCTTGGCTGTTTGCGCCTGCATGTTCACCAGTCGGGTGAAGTCGGCGTACTGCGCCCTGAGAATGATCAGCATGGCGATGGACACCAGCAGGACGTCGATCGCCGTGGCCACGAAGGTGCTGATGCCGGTGGACGCGAAGAACACCACGAAGGCCGTGTTGACCACGGCGGTGGTGGCGAGGGCAGCGGGCAGCAGGTGCATCATGCAGAAGATGCAGCCGATGACGGTGATCGCCATATAGAAGGCGACATGCGCCTGGGTGTAACTGTCGCCATAGGGAAACAGCGCCAGTGGCCAGGCGGTGAACGCCAGGGCCACGACGGGCGCGAGCCCATTGGTACGTTTCAACGCCGTCAGCATCTGCGCTGGGCTGCGCGGTTGGTTGCGCGTGCGGATCCATTCCGTCGCACGGATCACGCCGAACAGCGTCATGAGCAACGGGCAATACACCACCAGCCAGCGTGGCGCGACGGCATAGTGGGTGCCCGCCAGCATCAGGGTGTTGATCAGCAGGATGAAGTACATCATCGGCAGCTGGCGAGACAGCGCAAGGTATTGCGCCTTGACCAGGCCAGGATTGTCCTTAGGTACGGACATCAAGGCTCGCATGCCAAGCAGTGTCTTCTTCATCAGGCAATGCTCTGAAAAATACGACCAGTTAGATAGCCGCACGGAATGTCCTTTCCAGTCTGGGCGAAGCAGGGCTAAACGCTTCGCTTATGAGAGGGTGTCGGCCGCCCCTTGGATTTCCACACCCTTTACGACCAATGGCACTTTGATCTCATTCGATTAGTCAATCGTAATAGGGGTAGGCGGGGCGAGCGCTCTCGGACAGCCTTGACGATCAACCGCCGGCAAGCGCTAGCGGTGAAAGGTGCGAGAGCTGAGGTTACAGGCCCGCGAACCAGAGCGTCCAAGGTGTCGGTAGGAGGTGGACGATGCTGATCCGCAGCCTTGCGGTCAGGTCTCTGGCGCGCGCGCCGCTGAATAGGCGGTGATAGGCCACCATGAAAAAGCCCGCCATTAGGCGGGCTTTTTCATGTCCGGGACGCTCAGCCCAGCTTGGTCAACAAGGCATCCGCCGCCGCTTCCGAGCTGGCCGGATTCTGGCCGGTGACCAGGTTGCCGTCTTCCACCACGAACTCGCCCCAGTCCGCACCCTTCTCGTAGCGGGCGCCGAGTTTTTTCAGCTCGTCTTCCACCAGGAAGGGCACCACGTCGGTGAGTTGCACGCCGGCTTCTTCGCTGTTGGTGAAGCCGGTGACGGTGCGGCCCTTGACCAGCGGGGTGCCGTCGCCGGCCTTGACGTGGCGCAGTACACCCGGGGCGTGGCAGACCAGGCCGAAGGGCTTGTTTGCGTGCGCGAAGGCTTCGAGCAGGGCGATGGAGTCGCGGGATTCGGCGAGGTCCCAGAGCGGGCCGTGGCCGCCGGGGTAGAAGAGGCCGTCGTAATCGTCGGCCTGCACTTCAGCCAGCTTGACGGTATTGGCCAGGGCCTGCTGCGCTTCGGGGTCGTTCTTGAAGCGCTCGGTGGACTCGGTCTGGGCGTCGGGGGCGTCGCTCTTGGGGTCCAGCGGGGGTTGGCCGCCAGCCGGGGAGGCCAGGGTGATCTGGGCGCCGGCGTCCTTGAAGACGTAGTAGGGGGCGGCGAATTCTTCCAGCCAGAAGCCGGTTTTCTTGCCGGTGTCGCCGAGCTGGTCGTGGGAGGTCAGGACCATCAGGATCTTCATCGCGCGTTCCTCGTGTTCGAAAGGGTATCGCTAGACAGACCCTGGGTCCGCGCTGTGAGTGCCCGATTTCTTCGGCAAGCCACGAATACCGCACAGAAGCAGCCGGCTTGCTGCCCAGTCGATCGCTTTGGGCAGCCAGCCGTTCGGCTCAGGGGCTATCAGGCCCAGCCGAGCGTGCCACCGGGTTCATAGCGCTCACGGGCCGCCACGGTGCTGGCGACGTCATCGAGGTTGTGGACGCCAATCAGCTGGACCAGGGAGTCCAAGTTATCGACCTGCCCTTCGTAGCCGGCGTCACGGAAGACATAGGTGTCCTGGCCGTAGTGGAAGACCGCGGCGTTGACCAGCCCAGTGGTCGATTGAGTGACGACATTGAGCGCTGCGTAAAGGCTATGGGCATTGGTCAGGGCAGAATCCTGGACGGTCACCACGGCTGACGGGTCGGTAAATGCGGAACCGAAGAGGATGTTGTCTTCACTCGCGTTGAAGTCGGTGACCGTTACATGGTTGGCCGTCAGGGAGCGATTGGCGGCGGCGGCGCTGCTGCCATCGAAGTTGACCAGACTCGATTCCAGGGTGAGATGGTCACGGCCTTCACCCAAGGTCACGGTGGCGCCATGGCCGTAGTTGCCGCGTAGGGTGGCGTTGTGGGCGGCTATGCCTTCTTTGAACAGCAGGTCCACAAAATCACTGCCGGCACCGGCATTGATGACCATGTCCGCTTGCTGGATATGGGCACCGATCTGGTCGCCGCCCGCGCCGCTGTCGACGGTGATGGCCTTGACCCGCGAGTTGCTCAAAGCCGCCACGTTTTCAAGTTCCGGAGCGGTGCGGGTGCTGACCTGGAGCAGATCGCCGCCGCTGCCGGTGATCACGTTTTTGAGAAAGGCGCTCTGGCTGGAATAGGTGTAGTCATGGCCTTCGGTGTAGTCATGCAGGAAGTCGATCGAGAGGCCGGCTGTGGACCTGGAGCCATCGAAGGTCTGCAGGCCGTCGAAGTTGTGCAGGGTGATGCTGTCGCCTTCGTAGAACTGGTTGTCAGCGGTGTCGGTGAGGCTGACGGTGAGCTTGGCGATGCTCGAATCCAGGGTGCTGTCGCTGGCGGTGGCGCCGCGGGTATGGCCGTCGAGGCGGGTGACCTGGTCTTCCCAATGACCGGTCAGGGTCAGTTCGCTCAGGGTCGAGCCGGCCGCATAGTGCGGGCCCTTGGCGTCGAAGGTCTTGGCGAAGCCGACGTATTCGGGCGCGGCATTGATATCCAGGGTAAGGCGCGGCTGGCTGTGGAAGGCGTAGTAGGTGACTCCATCAGCGGTGCCGGCCGGCTTGGCGGGCGCGGCGGCCAGGGGCGCCTTGGCGAAGGCAGAGGTGAAGAGGGGAGCGGCGGTGTCCAGGGGATTCTTGTAGGTCATGGCGGTCATCCTTAATGCATGTCAGGCCGAGCGCTCGCTGGACACGTTCTCGCGTAGGGCAAGACGTTTCTGACAGCTGAACGTCACGCCGACAGTGCCTAGCTTTTCACGGAGCTACAGCGAACCACGCCGCAATTTCATCGGGCCACTAGTGGCACGCCGCCAAACGGTAGTGCGCTAAAAGTTCAATAGACTGACGAATAGGACGACCAGTAGCGCGATCAGTACCGGGGACCAGTGGGTACGCAAGAGCAGCGCCAGGGCCAGCGCGGCCAGGGCGACGTCCAGCAGGCCGTGGATGGCACCCGTCCAGACCGGATCGTAGAGCGCCGCCAGCAGCAGGCCGACTACGCCGGCGTTGAGACCGGTCAGGGCGCGTTGCCAGCCGGGGTGCTGGCGCAGGCTCTGCCAGAAGGGCAGGGCGGCGAGCAGGACGAGGGTGCCGGGCAGAAAGATCAGCAGGGTCCAGAGCAGGCCGTTGAACCAGGCGGGGAGCGCCGAGGGCACCAGGGCGCCAAGGTAGGCGGCAAAGGTAAACAGCGGTCCGGGTACGGCCTGGGCGAGGCCATAGCCGGCCAGCACCTGGCCATCGCTGACCAGGCCAGTGGGGACCACCACCGCCTGCAGCAGCGGTAGCACGACATGGCCGCCGCCGAACACCAGGGCGCCGGCGCGGTAGACGCCCTCGCCTAGGCTACCCCAGGCGGGCAACAGCAGAAGCGGCAACAGGAACAGCAGCAGGGCGACGACACCCAGGCGCCGGGAGGGTCCCATTTGTAGGACCAGGGCCGGCGGCGTGGCAGTCGGCGCCAGTGCCAGGCGACCGACCAGGGCGGCAAGCCCCAGCCCCAGTAGCTGACCGGTTGAGCCAGGCAGCCAGAGGGTGAGACCGGCAACGATCAGGGCGACGACGCGGCGCCGGGTATCCGGGCACAGCGTGCGGCCCATGCTCCAGACCGCCTGGGCCACTACCGCCACGGCGAAAACCTTGAGGCCATGCACCGCCGCCGAGTCGGCCAGCTCTGGATAGCGGGCGAGACCGAGGGCGAAGAGGATCAGCAATAGCGCGGAGGGCAGGGTGAAGCCTAGCCAGGCCGCCAGCAGGCCCCCGCCCCCGGCACGGCCCAGACCCAGGGCCATGCCGACCTGGCTGCTGGTGGGGCCGGGCAAGAGCTGGCAAAGGGCGACCAGTTCGGCGTAGGCGGGCTCGTCCAGCCAGCGCCGGCGAACGACGAAGGCCTGGCGGAAATAGCCCAGGTGGGCGATGGGGCCGCCAAAGCTTGTGCAGCCCAGGCGCAGAAAGATCAGGAAGACCTGCCAGGCGCTGTCCTTATCGCGGGCAATGTCGCGCATGGCGGCCCCGATCAGCCGAGCGGCGCGGCAGGCGGTACCACCACCTCGCCGTCTTCCTTGACGAAAGGCCCGCGCTGCGGCTCGGGCAGGATCTCCAGCACCTGCTCCGAGGGCCTGCAGAGCCGGGTGCCCAGGGTCGTCACGACGATGGGTCTGTTGATCAGGATGGGATGGCGCAGCATGGCGGCGATCAGCGCCGCATCGTCCAGTTGCGGATCGTCCAGCCCCAGCTCGGCATAGGGCGTGCCTTTCTGGCGCAGCAGGTCGCGCACGGGCATGCGCAGGTCCGCGATCAGCCGTTCCAGCTGCGCCCGATCGGGCGGTGTCTCCAGGTAGTGGATGACCGTCGGCTCGACGCCGCTGTTGCGAATCAGGCCCAGCACGTTGCGCGACGTGCCGCAGGCGGGGTTGTGATAGATGGTGATGTCGCTGCTCATGGGAGGTCTCGACGGGAGGAGAGGGCGCCACGTTCGTACCAGCCGCGTGAACCGTTCACCAGGCGGACGACCAGCAGCATCAGAGGTACCTCGATGAGGACACCCACCACGGTAGCCAGGGCGGCTCCCGAGTGGAAACCGAACAGGCTGATGGCGGCGGCCACGGCCAGTTCGAAGAAGTTGCTGGCGCCGATCAGCGCCGACGGACAGGCGACGCTGTGGCTTTCGCCCACCAGGCGATTCAGCCAGTAGGCCAGCGCCGAATTGAACAGCACCTGGATCAGGATGGGCACAGCCAGCAGGGCGATCACCAGCGGCTGCGCCAGGATGGCCTCGCCCTGAAAGGCGAACAGCAGCACCAGGGTGGCCAGCAGCGCCGCGATCGAGAGCGGCCCCAGGCGAGCCAGGGCGCGGTCGAAGGCCGCCTGGCCCTGGCGCAGCAGCGCGCGCCGCCAGAGCTGGGCAAGGATCACCGGCAGCACGATGTAGAGGACCACCGAAATCAGCAGGGTGGCCCAGGGCACCGCGATCGACGACAGCCCCAGCAACAGGCCGACGATGGGGGCGAAGGCGAACACCATGAGGGTGTCGTTCAGCGCGACCTGGGACAGGGTGAACAGCGGATCGCCCTGGGTGAGCCGACTCCAGACGAAGACCATGGCGGTGCAGGGCGCCGCCGCCAGCAGGATCAGGCCGGCGATGTAGCTGTCCAGCTGCTCGGTCGGTAGCCAGGGGGCGAAGAGCTGGCGAATGAACAGCCAGGCGAGCAGGGCCATGGAGAAGGGCTTGATCGCCCAGTTGACGAACAGGGTGACGCCGATCCCGCGCCAGTGATGACGTACCTGGCCCAGGGCGCTGAAATCCACCTTGAGCAGCATCGGCACGATCATCACCCAGATCAGCAGGCCGACCGGCAGATTGACCTGAGCCACCTCGATCCGACCGATGAAGCGGAAGAGACCGGGCGCCACCTGGCCCAGGGCGATGCCAGCCAGGATGCACAGCGCGACCCACAGGCTGAGGTAGCGTTCGAAGGTGTTCATGCGGGGGACTGTCGACGGGCAGGAGGGTGGACTGTTCATGGCGGGCCTGGTGGTGGAGGTCGGTGAAAGGTCAGGGGTAGGGGCTTTGCCCGGGTGGGTCAGCAGAGGCAGCGGGCGGTGTCGGTGACCGCGCAGTCGACACCGGCGCAACAGTGCTCGGTGAGATAGCCGAGCAGGGCGTTCATCTGCCCATAGGCGGCGCGATAGATGAGGTTGCGGCCCTGCTGTTCCACCGTGACCAGGCCGGCATTGGCCAGCTCCTTGAGGTGGAAGGAGAGATTGCTGCGCGCCACGTCGAGTTGGTCGGCCAGCAGGCTGGGGGTTAGCCCTTCGGCCCCCGCGACTACCAGGGCACGAAAGACCCGCAGGCGCTGGGCATGGGCAAGAGCGGCAAGGGCGGATACGGCGAGATCTTCATTCATGATTCAATAATACAATGATCGTTGAATGATTGAACAGTTGGTGCTGAGTGTGAGTCGGTGCCGCTGGTCAGCGGTGCAGGTGGCGCAGCGCGTTCAGCACCTGGTGCAACTGGATGACATCGAGCCCGGGCATGCCGAGGTTTTGCTTAGGCCAGGGTTAGTCGAGCACAGCTTTGTCTTTGCCCGGTCCTCCCGGCATGATCGCTTCCTCGACCCCCTGGATGGACAGCCTCCGTGAACACCGATCTGCAGCTGCGCGACGCCACCCTCGCCGATCTACCTGCCATCCAGGCCATCTATGCCCAGCATGTGCTGCATAGCTGCGCCAGCTTCGAGCTGGAACCGCCGGATGTTCTGGAGCTGGAACGTCGGCTCGCCGCCGTGCGCCAGGCTGGTCTGCCCTACCGGGTCGCCGAACGGGACGGCCAAGTGGTGGGCTACGCCTACGCGGTGCTCTACCGTCCAAGACCCGCCTATCGCCATACCGCGGAAGACTCGGTGTACGTGCGTGAAGGTTTCGGCGGCCAGGGCATCGGTCGGCGGTTGCTGGAAGAGGTGGTCGCGGCCTGCACGGCGGCGGGCTTTCGCCAGCTGGTGGCGGTGATCGGCGACAGTGCCAACCAGGGCTCCATCGCCCTGCACCAGCGCCAGGGCTTTCGCACGGTCGGTACCTTCGAGGCGGTGGGCTTCAAGCACGGCCGCTGGGTGGACACGGTACTGATGCAGCTCAGCTTGGGCGAAGGCGATCGCACCCCGGGTACGCGTTGATGACGCCGATGCCGAGCGACCGCGCCATCTGGCAGCTGGGGCTGATGCAGCTGCTGGCCTGGGGCCTGGCCTTCTATCTGCCCGGGGTCTATGGTCCGGCCATGGCGGCGGGGCTCGGCTGGGACGCGCGCTGGGTCTATGGCGGCTTTTCGCTGGCGATGCTGACAATGGGGCTGGTGTCGCCTTTTAGTGGCGCGGTGATCGAACGCCTGGGTGGCTGCCGCACGCTGCAGCTCGGCCTGGTGCTCGATGCCCTGGGCTGTCTGGGTCTCGCGGCCGCTCAATCGGCGCCACTGTTCTACCTGGCCTGGGTCACCTTGGGCGTGGGCATGCGGTTGTCACTGTACGACGCCGCCTTCGCCACCCTGGCGCGGCTGGCAGGGGAGCGCTCGCGGGCAGTGATGGTGCGCATCACCCTGCTCGGCGGCCTGGCCTCGGCGGTGTTCTGGCCCCTGGGCCACTGGCTGCTGGAGGTGCTGGGCTGGCGCCTGGGCCTGGTGGTCTATGCCGGCATCGCCCTGGCCGGCCTGCTGTTGCTCGTGCCGCTGCCCAATGTCCGCGGACGTTTGCCCAGTGCCGAGTTGCCGCCCGCGGTGGCGGGGGGTTCGCCACGCCTGGCTGGGGTGCTGTTCGCCACCGGGATGGCGTTGATCGGCTTTCTTTCGGCGGGGCTCTCGGCCCATCTGCCGGCGCTGCTGGCCGAGCGGGGCGTACCGGTCGGCGTGGCCGCGCTCTGGGGCATCGGCCAGGTTTGCGCACGGCTGGCGGAACTGGCCTCCGGACAGCGGCTGTCGGCGCGCCAGCTCAATCTGCTCCTGGGTCTGGGGCTGCCGCTGAGTTTCGCCCTTGCCCTGGCGAGCGACGGTCATCTTCTATTGACCGCTGGCTTCGTCTTTCTCTATGGCGCGCTCAATGGCCTGGTGGCGGTGCTGCGCGCCAGCCTGCCACTGGAGCTGTTCGACCGGGCGCTCTATGCGCGCCTGACCGGCAAGCTGCTGGCGCCGAGCTTCCTGCTCTCGGCGGCCGCCCCCTGGTGCTATGCCCTGGCGCGGGAGAGCTGGGGTGACCGTGGCCTGCTCGGCCTGTGCCTGCTGGTCAGCCTGGGGGTGACCCTGGCCGCCGTGGGGCTGCTGGGGCGACGGCGACCGGCTCCGGCCTGAGACGGGAGCCGGGGCAGGGCTCAGTTCAGTCGACGAGCGAACTGACCCACCGCACCCACCACGCGCTGGGCACCGTCCTGGATCTCGGTGATGCGGGTGCCGGCGGCGTTGGCCAGCTGCAGGCCCTGTTCCGCCTGGTGCTTGCTGGCGGCCATGTTGGCCACGGCGGTCTGCGCCAGCTGCTGGTTCTGCTGCACCACCCCGACGATCTCCTCGGTGGCCTTGCTGGTACGACCGGCCAGTTGGCGGACCTCGTCGGCCACCACGGCGAAGCCACGACCCTGTTCACCGGCCCGGGCAGCCTCGATGGCCGCGTTGAGGGCCAGCAGGTTGGTCTGCTCGGCGATGCCGCTGATGGTCTTGACGATGGTGCTGATGACCAGCGACTGCTCGCCCAGGGCCTCGATGCCATTGGAGGCCACCTGCAGCTCCTCGGCGATCTTGCGCATCACCGAGACGGTGTCCTGCACCACCTCGGCTCCCTGACGGGCGCTCTCGTCGGTCTGCTGGGAGATGTCGAAGGCCACCTTGGCCGCTTCGGCCACTGCCTGTTCCTGCTCCACCTGCTCGGTGATGACGGTGGCGAATTTCACCACCTTGTACAGCTGGCCACGGGTGTTGAGCACCGGGTTGTAGGAGGCTTCCAGCCAGACCGTGCGGCCGTGGCTGTCGATCCGCTTGAAGCGACTGGCGATGAATTCGCCACGGTTCAGTCGCGCCCAGAACGCCTGGTAATCGGCGGAGTTGGCTTCCTCGCTGGTGCAGAACAACCGGTGGTGCTTGCCCTGGATCTGCTTGAGCGAATAGCCCATGCCCTGCAGGAAGCGGTCGTTGGCGGTGAGCACCTCGCCGGCCAGGTTGAATTCGATGACGGCGGTGGAGCGCAGCAGGGCGTTGATCAGGCCGGAGTGCTCGGTGGAGGTCTCCACCTGCTCGGTACGATCGTTGGCGAAGCAGATGGTCTTGTGGATCCGGCCCTGGGTGTCGCGCAGCGGCTGCCAGGTCGAATAGAGCCAGGCCTCCTGGCCATTGGAGCGCAGCAGGCGATACATGCCACTGGTCTGGGTGCCTTGACTGAGGGCGCTCTTGAGGTCGCGGTAGCAGGGCAATTGTTTGACGTATTCGGGAATGAAGGCGTCCAGCGGACGACCGACCACATTTTCGGGGCGGTAACCCATCTCGCGGCAGAAGCGCTCGTTGACGCGCTCGATGTTGCCACGGTCATCGACAGTAAGACTGAGTGCCTGGCTTTCGAAGCCAGCGTGCAGTTGACGCAGTTCGGCGACCTCGGCCCGTAGTTGGGCGAGCTCGGTCTTCAGATGGCGATTGAACATGGCAGGACACCGACAGAAGTGAAAGTATGACTTCTACTACTTCGACGGTGCCTGGATTTTCTGAAGGGGAAGGCCGCGACTTTCGACTAAAGCCGTAGCCCTCAGGACTGGCGGCTGGCGATGAAGCGCCGGAAGACTTCCAGGGTGGCTTCGCTGACGTGGTGCTCCATGCCCTCGGCATCGCGGCGGGCGGTGTCGGCGTCTACCCCAAGGGTCAGCAGGAAGGTCTCGACCACATGGTGGCGCGCGCGGCTGGCTTCGGCCAGGGCTTCGCCCTCGGGCGTCAGGAAGACCCCGCGATAGGGGCGCTGCACGATCAAGCCGGCGGCGGCCAGGCGCTTGAGCATCTTGGCCACGGTGGGCTGGGCGACGCCGATGCGCGCGGCGATGTCCACCTGGCGCGCTTCACCTCCGTCCCGGATGAGATCGGAAATGAGCTCGACATAGTCTTCGATCAGCTCCTGACGATGCGCCTCGCGGACCTGTTGAAAACCTTCCATATGAATGGATGGATCGACCAACCGATTCAGCAGTTCGTCGTCCTTTGTCATGTTGCCCACCTGAATGACCTTCTCCGCAAGAGCCAAGGCGCTTCGGAGGGAAGCGCTCGGGCGCCATTTTGACCGAGTTGCCGGCGAATACCAAAGATTCCTTCGCCAGTGGGCGTTATCGACGGATGAGATAGAGATTTTTTATTGCTGGATGTGTGAATTTTAGCCTAGGCTAAATTCTCCAAAGGGTAGTCCTACCTTGCCGAACGAGTCAGCCATGAAAGAATCCGCCAGCTACGTCGAACCTGCCTGGCAGGAGCCTTCGTCGTCCGCCCGGCCCAGCCTGGGGCGGATGAATGCCAGTATTCCGGTGCCCGAAGGCGGCAGCTGGTTTCGCCGGCTGTTGGCCTTCGTCGGCCCGGGCTACATGGTTTCGGTGGGCTACATGGACCCGGGCAACTGGGCCACGGACCTCGCGGGTGGCTCGCAATTCGGCTACCTGCTGCTGTCGGTGATCCTGCTGTCCAATCTGATGGCCATCCTGTTGCAGGCCCTGGCCGCGCGCCTGGGCATCGCCACCGGGCTGGATTTGGCCCAGGCCTGCCGCGCCCGTTATTCGCGTCCGGTCAGCCTGCTGCTGTGGCTCGCCTGCGAGATCGCCATCATCGCCTGCGACCTGGCCGAGGTGATAGGCACGGCCATCGCCCTCAATCTGCTGTTCGGCATTCCCCTGATGTGGGGTGCGATCCTCACGGCGCTCGACGTCTTTCTCATCCTGTTGTTGATGAACCGCGGCTTTCGCTGGCTGGAAGCCTTCGTCATCGCCCTGCTGACACTGATCTTCGTCTGTTTCGGCGTGCAGATGGTGCTGGCCCAGCCGTCCCTGGCCGCGGTGTTCGACGGCTTTCTGCCCAAGGCGGAGATCGTCACCAACCCGGCCGCGCTGTACCTGGCCATCGGCATCATCGGTGCCACGGTGATGCCCCATAACCTCTATCTGCATTCGTCCATCGTCCAGACCCGCGCCTATCCGCGAACCGAGGAGGGGCGGCGCATGGGGCTGCGCTGGGCGGTGGCCGACAGCACCCTGGCGCTGATGCTGGCGCTGTTCGTCAACGCGGCCATCCTCATCACCGCCGCGGCCGTGTTCCACAGTGCCGGTCGCACCGACGTGGCCGAGATCCAGGACGCCTATCACCTGCTGTCGCCGATGCTGGGCGTGGGGATCGCCTCGCTGCTGTTCGCGGTCGCCCTGCTGGCGTCGGGCATCAACTCCACCGTCACCGCGACCCTGGCTGGCCAGATCGTCATGGAAGGCTTTCTTTCGCTGCGCATCCCCGACTGGGCGCGGCGCCTGATCACCCGCGGTATCGCCGTCATCCCGGTGGTGGTGGTGACCGGTCTCTATGGCGAGAGTGGCACGGCCAAGCTGCTGGTGCTGAGCCAGGTGGTGCTGTCCATGCAGCTGCCGTTCGCGGTGATCCCGCTGGTGCGCTTCGTCTCGGATCGCCAGCTGATGGGCTCCTTCGTGATCAAGCGCTTCACGGCGGTGCTGGCCTGGGCGGTGGCCGGGCTGATCGTGGTGCTCAACGTGAAGCTGCTGGCCGATATCCTGATGGGCTAGCAGACATCTGAGGTCAGACGACCTTTGGTGGCTCTGGAATGCTGGTTTGGGAACTTGTGAAAGCGCGAGGGTATCCATCCGTTACCACAATAAGTTCTTCCCATGATCCTTCCGGAGCACCTGCCATGTCCTACGACGCCCACCAGACACCTGCCTACCCGGCCACCCGGGCCACCGCCCCCCTGCTCAAGCGCATTTCCTGGAGCTCGATCATCGCGGGCGTGGTCATCGCCCTGACCGTCTCCTTGCTGCTCAGCCTATTGGGCACGGCCATCGGCACCGCCTCCATCGATCCGCAACAGGAAGCCAATCCGCTGGATGGCCTGGGCAAGGGCACCGGCATCTGGGTCGGTGTCAGCGCCGTGGTCTCGGTCTTCATCGGCGCCTGGATCGCCGGTCGCCTGGCGCAACGCGAAGGCGCGCTGCACGGCATCCTGGTCTGGGCCACCGTGACCCTGGTTAGCGTCTATCTGGTGTCCAGCGCCGTGAGTGGCGTGGTGCGCACCGGCGTCAACGTGGCGGGCAGTGGCCTGTCGATGATTGGCAGCGGCCTGTCCCAGGCGGCCCCGGCCCTGACCAACCAGGTTCAGGATCAACTGCGTCAGCAGGGTATCCAACTCGACCTGGGTGATCTGCAGAACGAGCTGGAAACCGCGCTGCGTCAGACCGGCAAGCCCGCCCTGCAGCCGCAGAATCTCCAGCAGCAGGCCCAGGGTGCGAAGCAGGATGCCAAGAACACTGCCCAGAACAGCGCCAACAACCCGCAGCAGACCGATGACCAGCTCAATGCCTTGCTGGATCGTCTGCAGCAGCGTGGCGACCAGGCCTGGAACGCCGCTGACCGTCAGGCTCTGGTCAATCTGATCAAGGCCCGTACCGGCAAGAGCGACGCCGAGGCCAACGCCATCGTCGACAAGGCCCAGCAGACCTACCAGCAGGCCTATGCCAAGTACCAGGAGCTCAAGGCCGAGGCCGAGCAGAAGGCCCGCGAAGCCGCTGACGTGGCCGCACGCAAGGTTTCCCAGGCCAGCTGGGTGCTGCTGATCAGCCTGGTGGTGGGCGGTATCGTCGCGGCCATCGGTGGTGCCCTGGGTCGTCGTACGCAGCCCGTCAACAAAGTAGTCGCTGGCTAAACGCGACCGCTAGCGGACCCCTTCGGGTCCTGCCGCTGGACGAGATGCCCGGACCTGAAAAGGTTCGGGCATCGTCGTTTCCGGGCGGGCGGTTTTCGCTACCGGTCTGGCCGCAACACCCGGGCGAGCAGGTCGAGGCACAGCGGCATGGCCGGGCGCTCGGCACCAAACAGGGTGCGATAGATCAGCGGGGCGACCAGGCCGTCGAGCAGGGCGTCCAGACCTGGCGCCGGTTCGCCGCGCAACCGGGCGCGTTCGAGCATCAGCTCCAGGCGTTCCCGGGTCGGTTCGGTGCAGCGCACCGCGCAGCCCGGATCGGTGGCGGCCAGGGCATCCCTGAGCATGGCCTGGCCAGGCGTCGAGGCGAGGTCGTCCACATAGTGTTCCAGCCAGCGTTCGAGGTCGCCTCTCAGGCTGCCGGTGTCTTCCGGCGGCTGGTCGGGGCGCAGGCGCTGCAGGTCGACATCGGCCAGCAGACTAGGCAGGTTGCCCCAGCGTCGATAGAGCGTGGAAGGGGTGACGCCAGCGCGGGCGGCGATCAGGGGCACCGTCAGAGCGTCTCGTGGCTGCTCTCGCAGCAGCGCCAGGACGGCCTCGTGAATGGCTTGCTGGACGCGGGCACTGCGGCCGCCGGGACGAGCTTGCTTGGTGGTCATGGCGACAGGATACCCGTCCCTTAACGCAAACGCATTGCTTTTGGCGCAGAAAGGGCTCAGGCTTTAAAGCAATTAATTAGCGTTAAGGGATAGGCATGGTCTCCGCGAATGGCTCTTCCACCGCCCGCCTGATCCTGCTGGGCGGGGTGCTCTTTACCTTCCTGGCGGCTTCCAGTGCGCCGACGCCGCTCTATGCCAGCTACCAGCAGGCCTGGGGCTTCTCCACCTTCTGGCTGACCTGGGTATTCGCCGTCTATGCCTTCATCCTGCTCGCCGCCTTGCTGGTGGGTGGGCGGCTGTCCGATCACCTGGGGCGCCGCCCGGTGATCCTGGCGGCGCTGGTACTGGAGATGGGCGCCATGCTGCTGTTCCATCAGGCACAGGGCCTGGCGGATCTGGTGCTCGCCCGCGCCCTGCAGGGGCTGGCGACCGGTATCGCCACCAGCGCCCTGGGCGCGGCTTTGCTCGACGTGGATGCCGGACGCGGCCCCTGGCTGAACAGCCTGGCGCCCTTGCTGGGCATGGCCGGCGGCGCCCTGGGGTGCGGCCTGCTGGTGGAGTTCGCGCCCGCTCCGCTGCAGCTGGTCTATCGGCTGTTCCTGGCGCTCTTCCTGGTGCAGGGCCTGTTGCTGTTGCGCCTGCCCGACCCCCTGGCGCGCCGGCCCGGACTGCTCGCCGCGCTCCGGCCTCAGCTGGCGATACCGCCCCAGGCACGTGCCATGCTGTGGCGGATCTTGCCGCTGGAGTTGGCGGTCTGGGCGGTGGGTGGTTTCTATCTCTCGCTGATGCCGGGGCTGATCAAGACGGCCACCGGCACCTCCTCGATCCTGGTGGGCGGGGTAGTGGTGGCCGGCCTGACCCTGACCGGCGCCGCCAGCCTGCATGGCCTGCGCCACTGGCCTGCCGCGCGGCTGCTGCGCCTGGGCGCGGGCACCCTGGTGGCCGGCCCGGTGCTGCTCTGGCTGGCGGTGGCCAGTGGTCAGCTGGGGCTCTTCGCCCTGGGCACCCTGGTCACCGGGATTGGCTTCGGCAGCGGCTTTCTCGGCGCCACCCGCAGTCTGTTGCCCCTGGCCGAACCGGCCCAGCGAGCCGGCCTGCTGGCGGCCTTCTATGTCTTGAGCTACCTGGCCTTCTGCCTGCCGGCCCTGGCGGTCAGCACCCTGGTGCCCTGGCTGGGCCTCAGCGGGTCCGCTCAGCTCTACCTGGCGGGGCTGATCCTGCTGGCGTCGCTGGGGGTGCGCAACAGCCTGCCGCGCGCCCGCGTCCAGCCAAACTAAAGCCGGATGTCGGCCGGTCCCTGGATGGCCCGCTCGACGGGCCTGCCGGTGGCGCGCTCTTCGTTGGAAAAGCCGTCATGGTCGGCCAGGGGGCCGAAGTCGATGCCGGTCAGCTGCTTGATGCGCAAGACGCTGCACTGGTAGGTGCGCAGGCGGCCAAAGGCGATGGATAGCGCGTCCAGCTCCCGGCGCTGGTCGATGAGGTAGGCACTGGCGGAGGGCTTGCCGTCGTCACCGAGATAGGCCACCACCTTCCAGAAGGCCTCGGGAATCCGGGCGTCGCGATAGACCCGGTCATCCGGGCGCAGCACCGGGCCGCTGAAGATGGTGATGCGTGCCTGCCAGCGCTGGGTGTTGTCGAGCAGATAGTCTTCCAGCTCCAGCCAGGTCTGTTGGTTGAAGGCGGCCATCTGCGGGGCGCAGTTGGTGAAGTGGAAGGTGTCTTGGTTGGCCTGGACGGCCGCGGGGCCCCAGTTGGGATCCTGGCGGCGCACCAGATGACCCCGGTCGAGCAGGTTGTCGACATAGAGCGTCTCGCCGAGCTGGGCCTCCAGCGGCACCCGACCGTCATAGGCCCAGGCATCGCGGCCGCGCTTGACCTCCACATGCTGACCGCCATCGATATTGACGCCGACCCAGAGCGCCATTCGCCGGCTGCGCGAGAGGGTCACGGAAAAGTGGGTGTAGTCCAGGCGGTCAGCGGAGGCGGGCAGGGGATAGACATCGCTGGCCAGGGCCGCGCCCGGGTGCGGCCAGGGGACCAGGAAGCCGCCGAGAAAATCGGCCTGGTAGCCCATGCGATCCGTCAGGCTGACGGCGGGCGTGATGCGGGGTTCGGCACGCAGGCCGGGCAGGGGCTCCGGCAGCAAGGGACGCAGATCGGCGAGACGAGGACGATAGGCGAGATCGACGGCAGGGGACTGGCTGGACATGGGAAACCACGGGCGGCGAGGGGCGAACCACCAGCGCAGCACGGTCAGGTTACCGGACGATGACGGCGGTCAGCGAAGTGGTATGCACAGGCGCTAGCTGGCAAACTCGTTCGTGACCTAACGATTCCCCTTTAAGATCTTGTGAGTGAACCGCCCATGACGCTATCGCTGTTTTCCCCCTTTGCCCGTCAGAGCGTCTGGCTGCTCGGCGTGCCCGGTCTGCTCCTCACCGGTGCCGCCCTGGCCAGTCAGCAGTCCGATGCCAAGGGCTTCGTCGAAGACGGTGACCTGACCCTGCTCCTGCGCAACTACTACTACGTGCGCCAGAACGAAGGCGACGGCCATGGCGCCGAGGCCCGCAACAGCCGCGACCCGCGCAGCTGGACCCAGGCGTTCCTGCTCAACTACACCTCGGGCTTCACCCAGGGCACCGTGGGGGTCGGGGTGGACGCCTACGGCTACCTGGGCCTCAAGCTGGATGGCGGCGATGGCCATGCCAACACCCCGAATATGCCGGTGGACGGCGACGGCAGCCAGCGCAGCGAATTCAGCAAAGGCGGCGCGGCGGTCAAGCTGCGCGTTTCCAACACCGTGCTCAAGTACGGCGACCAGCAGCCCACGGCGCCGGTACTGGCGGCGGGTGGCAACTGGCTGTTTCCCCAGACCGCACGTGGCTGGAGCCTGGTGAGCCAGGAGGTCGATCACCTGGTGCTGGAAGGCGGCCACTTCACCGCCGCCACGGCGCCGCGCACCACCGGCTCGGACGGCGGCATCTTCGCCGGCTACGCGGGGGTCGAGGCAGCCTCGGCCAGCTACGCCGGGGGCGTCTACAAGTTCAGCGATCATTTCAGTGCCTCGCTCTACGCCGGGCACTTTGAGGACGTCTGGGACCAGTACTACGGCAACCTCAACTATGTACTGCCGCTGGCCGCCGGGCGGAGTCTGACCCTCGACGCCAACCTCTATCGCACCCTGGACGCCGGCAGCGCCAAGGCCGGCAGCATCGCCAACACCGCCGGCTCGCTGGCTGCCGCCTTCCAGACCGGCGCCCATACCTTCACCCTGATCCACCAGCGCATCCACGGTGACCAACCCTTCGACTACGCAGTCTTCGGGGCGCCGCTGCCGGGTTCCTTCGGTGATTCCATCCTGCTCGGCAACTCGATGCAGTTCTCCGACTTCAATGGTCCGGGCGAGCGCAGCTGGCAGGTACGCTACGACCTGGACATGGAGAGCTACGGCGTACCGGGGCTGAACCTGATGGTGCGGCATACCCGCGGCAGTGGCATCGACGGCACCCGGATGGCAGCGGACTCGGCCTATGCCGGGCTCTATAGTGATGGCGACAAGGAGCACGAGACGGATCTGGAGGCCAAGTACGTCCTACAGGACGGCCCGGCCAAGGACCTGAGCTTCCGCCTGCGCCAGGCCTGGCATTCCGGCAGCCAGAGCACCGGCGGCACCGTGGCCGAGACCCGGCTGATCACCGAGTATCCGCTGAATATTCTCTGATACCGCTGAGTGTTGGGCAAACCGCCGTAGGTTGGCGCTGAGCGCAGCGAAGCCCAACGGTGCCGAGGTCGAGCTCGGTTTGTTGGACTTCGGCGATGGAGCTGCCTCAGGCCAACTTACGCAGCAGGGATGCCGCCTGGGGTGGATAACGGCGGCGTCTTGCTCGCGTCCAGGTGCAGGGGGGGAACAGTGGAAAACGCGGCGCGGTTTTCCACGCTACGGACGCCCTGGCAGCGCGATACCAGGGGACAAGCCGCCATCCGCCCCCTCTCCCTCGGGGAGAGGGTTGGGGTGAGGGTCGCCCCCATCAACGGCGCCAGGGTAGAGCGCGGAACGTTGGACTTCGGCCATGGAGCCATCTCAAACCAGCTAAGCTCAACACTCCCACAACCTCAACCCATTGCCACCTTTGGCCATCGGCAGCCCTCACCCCGGCCCTCTCCCAGAGGGAGAGGGGGTGATTCGGTGTGAGCAGGTGTCTCGTAGGTTGGCGCTGAGCGCAGCGAAGCCCAACGGTGCCAAGGTCATGCCCGGATTGTTGGGCTTCGGCGATGGAGCCGCCTCAGCCCAACCTACGGCATGAGGTAAACCGCCGTAGGTTGGCGCTGAGCGCAGCGAAGCCCAACAGCCCCTCAATCCTTCGCCCGCGACTCTTCCAGCAGCCGCTCGATCTCGCCATGCAGGCGCTCGGTGGCACCGGCGCGGTCGATCCACCACTCGGTGGACCAGACGCGCAGCAGCGTCCAGCCCAGGCCTTCGAGGATGGCGCTGCGGGTCTTGTCGCGGTCGCGGGCGGTGGCGGCACTGTGATAGGTGGCGCCGTCGCATTCGATGCCGACGAGATAGTCGCCCGGCCGGTCGGGATGGACGATGCCCAGGTCGATACGGAAGCGCGAAACGCCGATCTGTGGCACCACCTGCCAGCCCTTGGCTTCCAGCGCCTGGGCCACGGCTTCCTCGAAGGGCGAGTCGTGCCCACCCAGGGAACCCTTGACCGCAGCCGCCAGGGCCTGGGGCCCCCGCTGCGCGAATTCCAGGAACAGCTTGAGATCCCGTACCGCGCGGGCGTTGGTGCGGTTGAGGTCGATCAGCCCCGGATCGAAGGAGGAGAACACCAGCATCTCCCGTCGCGCCCGGGTCACGGCCACGTTGAGGCGACGCCAGCCGCCGTCCTTGTTCAGCGGACCGAAGTTCATCGACATCGTATTGGCGCCCGGCTCGGTGGGGCCGAAGCCGATGCCGAGCATGATCAGATCGCGCTCGTCGCCCTGGACCGTTTCCAGGTTCTTCACCACCACCGGCTCGGCCAGGTCTTCGGCGAAGTGCGCCTCGATCTCCGGGTGCTGCTGGCGCGCGCGGTCGAGCAGGTCGGTGACCAGCCGCTGCTGTTCGCTGTTGAGGGTGATGATGCCCAGGCTGAGGCCGGCGAAGGCCGGATCGAGCAGGCGCTTGACCGCCTCGGCGACCATGGCCTGGGCCTCGATGGCATTGTGGCGGCCCTTGCCTTTGGCGTAGACGCCGTCGACCCGTCGCCATTCCACCGCGCTCGGGCGGATCTCCGGTGCGGGAAAGGTGATGAGCTTGCCGTCGTAATAGTGGTGGTTGGAAAAGGCGATCAGGCTCTCGTGGCGACTGCGGTAGTGCCAGTTGAGACTGTGGCTGTAGATGCCGGCGCCCAGGCATTCGTCGAGGATGCTTTCCAGGTCCTCGGCGGTGTCGTCCTCGCCAGCAGCGCGGTCGAAGAAGCGCGTTGGTGGCATCTGCCGGGGGTCGCCGGCGATCACCACCTGCACGCCACGGGCGATGGCGCCCACGGCGTCCCAGGGAGCGATCTGCGAGGCTTCGTCGAAGATCACCAAGTCGAACAGGCCGCCATCCGGAGGCAGGTACTGGGCGATGGACAGCGGGCTCATGAGCATGCAGGGCGCCAGCCGCGCCAGGGCGTCGCCCATTTCCAGGGCCAGCTGGCGCAGCGGCTTGTGCCGGCGCTGCTTCTGCAGTTCGTGCTTGAGCACGGCGAAGCCGCCGCCCTGGCGCGCCGCGTCGTTCTTCGGCGGCAGCCCATGGCAGAGCAGGGCGCGGATATGGCGCACAGCCAGATTCTGCAGCCGGTCGTCCAACCGGCGATAGGCCTGGATATCGCTCTCGTGCTCGGCCGGGACGAAATCGCGCAGCAGCGGCTCGGCGTCCAGGGCGGTGGCGGCGAACCAGCGGGCATAGGCAGTCTCGAACAGGGCCGGAAGGTCGTCGGCCGCGGCGGTCGTGGCACGGGCGATCAGCGCCGTCAGGCCCAGCGCCTCGGCTTCCTCGCGAACGCGTTGCCAATCGCACCAGGCCTTGAGCCGGCCCGGCTGACGCAGCAGCGCGGCGGCGGTGCGCACCAGCTCGGCGGCGGCGGTATCACCGGCCAGTCCCGCCTGCGCGGCGAATGCCTGGCGAGCGGCTTCGGCCGCATCCAGGGCCTCGGCGAAGGCACTGCTGGCCGGGGCCAGGGTGGTGTCCTCCGGCTGATCCTCGGGATGCTGCAACCGGCGCGCTGCCGCCTGGCGCAGGGCCAGCAGCTGCTCGGGTGTTTCCGCCAGGGTTGGCAGCGCGGTGCCGAGCCGCTCGGCCAGGGCACGACGGGCGAGCAGGGCATCGAGGTCGCTGGTGACGCCCTGCCAGCCGCTGATGCTGTCAAGGGTGGGCGCCAGATCGTCCAGCTCGGTGAGCAGGGTACGCTGACGGCGCAGCCGCGGCAGGTCGGCAGCCACATCGGGTTGGCCCTGGGTTTCGCCCTGGCGGGCGAGGTCCTGGGTAACCTGCCGCTGGGCGCGGCTGGCGAAGATCCAGAAGCGGCGGCCGGCGGCGTCCCAGGCGGTTTCCAGCTGGGTCAGGGCGACGCGGCGACAGGCTTCGGCGGCATAGGGTACCGACAGCTCGCGCTCCAGCGCCTGGTAGTCCGCCAGCAATTCCAGGGCGCGTCCCAGGTGACGCTGGCGCTCGGCGGCGCCAGGGCCGAAGGCGAAGGCCAGGTCCTGGCCGGCGGCGCTTCGCAGCAGTTCAGCGAAGTCCAGCAGGCGGCGGGGCGCCACCTGGTCGGCCAGCGGCAGGCCGAGGACGTCACGCAGGCGTTGCCGCGCCTGCTGGAGGTCGTGTTGGGTGTCGCGCAGGCGTTCGGCAGCGGTGACCAGGGCGTCCTGCCAGGCGTTGGACCAGGGATGCGCCGGCAAGAGGGCGAAATCCGCCGCCAGGCTGCGCCCGGTCTCGGCATGCAGGGCCAGGCGGCGTACCGCGGTGCGTAGTTCGGCCAGGGCCTCGGCGTCGTGGGCGTCGGCCTGGGACCATGCCAGGCGTGGGGTATCGGGGGCAGCGTCGCGCAGGACGCGGCCAATGCTCTGCTGCAGGGTCAGGCCATTGGGCCAGCGGCGGTGCAGGCGCTCCACCACGGCGTTGAGACGATCCCGCAGGCGCTCCACCTCGGCGGCCTCGACCAGCCATTCCTCTTCATCGAGGCCGTCGCGGGTGTCCCAGGCGCGCTCCAGCTGCTTGAGCACCTCGGCTTTGGAGGCCTTGCTCGAATGCAGTTCCAGGCAGAATTCGCCGAGCCCCTGGGCCTCCAGGCGGCGATACACCACGTCCAGGGCCGCACGCTTCTCGGCGACGAACAAGACCCGCCGGCCGAGCGCCAGATTGTGGGCGATCATGTTGGCGATGGTCTGGGACTTGCCAGTGCCGGGCGGGCCGTCGAGGACGAAATCCTGGCCGCTGGCCGAGGCCAGTACCGCCGCCAGTTGCGAAGAATCCGCCGGCAGCGGGGTGAAGAGTTCGGCCGGGGTCACTTGGCGATCCAGCTCGCGCTCGCGGGGAAAGCTGCCGCCGCTGAGGTAGGCGCCGGATTCGGTGGTGCGCTCCAGCAGGTGCCGCACCAGCGGGCTTTCCATCAGCTGGTCGCTACGCTCGGTGAGGTCCTTCCACATCAGGTACTTGGCGAAGGAGAACTGACCGAGCAGCAGCTCGCTGCTCACCTCGAAGCCGGGCAGGTCGCGCACCGCGCGGCGGACCTTGGTCCAGATCCCGTCCACGTCGATGCCGTTGCCATCCCCGGGCAGGGGGCCATCGAGCCCGGGAATATCCAGGTCGAAATCGTGGCGCAGCAGTTCCAGCAGGGTGAGATTGAAGCGCGGCTCGTCCTCGAACAGGTGCAAGGTGATGCCGCTGGCGGCGCTCTGCCGTTCCAGGCGCACCGGCAGCAGGATCAGCGGGGCACGGTAATGCTTGGGATCATCGGCGGCCTTTTTCCAGCGCAGGAAACCTAGCGCCAGGTAGAGGGTATTGGCACCGCCCTCGTCGAGGTCGCTGCGGGCGCGCCGATAGAGCTCTACCAGGCCCGCGTCCAGCTTGGTCGCATCCAGGGGGGCGACCACCTCGCCGCGGGCCAGGGCACCACGGGCGTACTCGTCTTGCAGATTCTCGTGTTCACGCGCCTCGTGCAGCACCGCGTCGCGACCGCTTACCGCCAGGTCCGGCAACGGCACCAGGCGCAGCGCCCGGCCCTCGGCCAGGCGATCTTCCAGCGCCGCCGGCTCGGGGCAGAGCAAGGGCACGCTGCGGGCGTTTTCCGGCACGTGCAGCAGGCGGTTGCGGGTGGTGAGGTCGAGCAGCTTGCGCTGCCAGAGCGCCAGGCGACCGACCGGGGTGGTGGGTGCGGCCTCGACGTCCACGTCGAAGGCTGGCAGCGGCGGGGCCTCTTCCAGGGCTTCGCCCGGCAGCAGCAGGCCGTCCAAGGGGGTGGCGAGTTGTCCGGGCACCGCCAGTGGGCGGATGCGTTGCAGGCGGGCGCGACGGATGTCCAGGGCCAGCACGAAACTGTCGTCGTCCAGCTGGCGCTCGGCCAGTTGCACCGCCTGGCTGAAGGACGGCGGCGGGGAGGCGGTGGCCTGGGTGGTCTCGAATACCAGCAGGTCCTTGAGCGCCACCCGCTTGCGCACCGGCTCGGCGTCGTCGGTGAGCAGCTGGGCGAATTCCTGGGGCTGCAGCCAGACCCCGGCGAAGGCATGACCGTGGGTGATCACCAGCAGCGGGTTGAGGCCCGCCTGTTCCAGGGCCGCGCAGGCGAGCAGGGCGAGATCCAGGCAGGTGGCCAGGCCACCGTCGAGGATGGCGCCGGGCGTGCGGATCTTCTGGCCCTGGCGCTCGAAGCTGGCCGGCGGCACTGCGTAGGTCAGCTGCAAGCCGCACAGGGCCGACCAGAGCGCCGAACTGAGCTCCCAGACCCGGCGGCGCGACTCCCCCTCGTAACCATCCAGCGCCGTGGACTTGCCGGCGCGACGCAGGACCTCGGCGGCAGCGCCCAGCAGGCGATCCACCGCCGGATCGTTGGGCATGACGAAGGCCGCCGCCAGTTCCGGCATGCTGTCCACGCCGCCCCACTGGTTGCGGGCCAGCAGCTCGACCGGATAGCGCCGCGTCTGCAGGATCTCGTCACCTTGGCGCACCGTGAAGGTCAGCTGGGCGACCAGGCTTTCCTGGAGGCTGCCGAGCAGAGCGGCGTCGAATTCGAGGTCGCGATCATCGAGATAGAGGGTGCCCTGGGGATCGAGGCGCTCCAGGTGCCAGGTGCGCGGCACCACGAAAGCCGGCTCGGCGGTCACCGTGAGGCTAAGGTCGGCCAGGGGTTCGGGGCCGCTGTGGGTGAGGCGCAATTCACGCAGCACGGGCACCGCGTTCTGGTGCGCCGCGAAGCCGATCTTGCCGGCCAGCACCAGTTCGACATCCACGCTCATCGCCTACCACCCTTGCTTATTGCCTAAGGTAGATGAATGTACAGTAGTGGGCGGGTCGATGCAGCCCATAGCCGTCCTGGGCAAGCGGAAAAAGTCCTTTGGTGACGGGCGGTTGCGTGGTTTGAGCGGCAGGTCGCGGTTCAGGCGGCCGGGGTCGGGAAGACCAGGCTGAAATGAATACCCCGCGCATCCTGCTCGACCTCGGCGCGCCCACCATGCAGACGCATGATCGCGGCGACGATGGCCAGGCCCAGGCCGTTGGAATCATGGGGCTGATGGCGGGACGGGTCGGCGCGGTAGAAGCGATCGAACAACCGTTGCAGGTGTTCCGGCGCCAGGGCAGGTCCCGCATTGCTGACGCGGATGCGCCCGCCGTCCGCCTGCAGCCGGATCTCGCCATCCGGCTCGGCGTAGCGGATGGCATTGGCCACCAGGTTGCTCAGGGCGCGGCGGAGCATGAGCGGATCGGCGATCACCTCACCGCCGCCTGCCACGACGAGGCGCAGGCCGCGCTCGTCGGCCGGGCCTTCGAAATAATCGGCGATGCGCGTCAGCTCCTCGGCCAGCTGCAGCGGTTGCGGCGTCAGTACCGCCTGGGCGTCATCGGCGCGGGCAAGGAAGAGGATGCTTTCCACCAGCCGCGAGATGCGCTCCAGCTCTTCCAGGTTGGAGGCCAGCAGCGTCTGGTATTCCTCGGTGCCACGCACCTGGCGCAGGGCGACCTCGGTATGGCCCATGAGGGCATTGATCGGGGTGCGGATCTCGTGGGCGAGGTCAGCGGAAAACTGCACCAGCCGACCATAGCCGTCGGCCAGCCGCGCCAGCATGGCGTTGTAGTTTTCCACCAGCGGTTGCAGCTCGCGCGGGGCATCGGCCAGTTCCAGGGGGGCGGCCAACCGGGTCGGAGTGATGCCACCGGCATGGCGGGCGATGCGCCGCAAGGGGGCCAGGCCCCGGCGCAGCAGCAGATAGCCGAGCCCGGCGGTAGCCAGGAAGGCCAGGGTCACGGCACCGAGCAGCCCCAGACGGAAATCGGCCAGGGTGGTGTCCTCGTTGCGCAGCACATGGGCGGCGGTCAGTTCCACCGGACCTTCGGGGGTGTTCACCGCGACCCGTGCCGCACGCCAGCGAGTACCGTCGGTCAGCCGCCCTTCGCGCAGATCGGCGCGGGTCGGCCGCCGGGTCTGGGGGATGACAGGAAGGTCAGGGAGGGCGATCTGCAGCGGGTTGGAGGCGATCACGGGCCTCGCGCCCGGCGTGCCGATGAGAAAGACATCCTGCTCGTTGCCCAGCATGTTGGCGAACAGCTGCGGACTGCGGCCCAGGGTCTCCAGGGACAGGTCGGCACTGAGCAGGCTGCGAAAGTGCGCCAGGCGACCGAGCAGGGCGTAGTCGGCGCGCTCCAGCACGGTACGTTCCAGGCTGTGGTAGAGAAAAATGCCCGCGCCGCCCACGGCGAGCAACGCCACCAGGGCGAAGCCGAGGGTGGCGCGCAGAATCAGCGAGGGTGAGCGGGCGCTCAAGGGCGGACCTCGCAGACGTAGCCAATACCGCGCACGGTATGGATCAGCTTGACCGGATAGTGGTTGTCGACCTTGGCGCGCAGCCGCTTGATGGCTACGTCCACCACGTTGGTGTCGCTGTCGAAGTTCATGTCCCAGACCTCGGCGGCGATCAGGGTGCGCGACAACACCTCGCCCTCGCGCCGCAGCAGCAAATGCAGCAGGGCGAACTCCTTGTTGGTCAGGACGATGAGGTCGTCGCCACGGGTCACCCGCCGCCGCAGCAGATCCAGCTGCAGATCGGCCAGGTGGAAGTGCTCGGGCTCGCGCACCACGCCGCGGCGCAGCAGGGTGCGGATGCGCAGCAGCAGCTCGACGAAGGAGAAAGGCTTGACCAGGTAGTCGTCGGCGCCGAGCTCCAGGCCGCGGATGCGATCCTGCAGGCCGTCGCGGGCGGTAAGGAAAAGCACCGGCACATCGTGCTTCTTGCGCAGCACTTCCATGATCTGCCAACCGTCGATGCCGGGCAGCATGACGTCGAGGATGACCAGGTCGTAGCGGCCGTCCAGCGCCAGGTGCAGGCCGTCGGCGCCGTGCTGGGTCCAGTCGACCGCGTAGCCGGATTCGCCGAGGCCCTTTTTCAGGTACTCGCCGGTCTTCTGGTCGTCTTCGATGAGGAGAATGTGCATGACGTCATGGTAGGGCCTTCGGTCGCTTCGCTGGGTGACATTTTTGTCATTCGCCGGTCATCTTGCTGACCCCCCACGCGTCGCACTGTGGCGGGGCGATTCCCTATCCCAGGAGGTTTCATGCGTACCCAGACTCTGCTCCGCGGTTCCCTTGCCCTGCTGCTCGCCAGCAGCGCCCTGCTGGCCCAGGCCGCGCCCATGCCCACCGTCAAGCCCATGCGTGGCACCGTGGACAGCGTCCAGGGCGACACCCTGGCCTACACCACCCGCAACGGTGCCCACCAGACCCTGATGCTGGATGACAAGACCAGCTACCGCGCCGTGTCCAAGGCCAACCTGGATCGCATCGAAGCCAACAGTTTCATCGGCTCCGCCGCCACCCCCCAACCCGATGGCACCCTCAAGGCGCTGGAGGTGACCGTGTTCGAGGCCAGCCTGCGCGGCTCCGGCGAAGGCCACTACGGCTGGGAAAACGCCGATGGCAGCACCGGCACCATGACCAACGGCACCGTGGGCGAACTCAAGAAGGCCAACGGCCGCACCCTGACCGTGCAGTACAAGGGCGGCGAGAAGCAGCTGGTGGTGCCGGAAGACGTGCCCATCGCCTATGTCGAGAAGGGCGACCGCAGCCTGCTCAAGCCCGGCGCCAAGGTGGTGCTGTTCCCCGCCGAAGACGGCAAGCACGCCAAGGGCGTGGCTGTCGGCAAGGACGGTTTCACCCCGCCCATGTAAGCCCCCCGCGGTCGCCTGGTTTGACGGCGACCGCCTCCATCTCGTGGTGAAGAGGGAAATGCCATGACCACCTCGCGACGGCGACTGGTGCACCGCTGGCCGGTACGCCTCACCCACTGGCTCAATGCCCTGGCGATGCCCTGCATGTTCATGAGCGGCTGGGCGATCTACAACGCTTCGCCGCTGTTCCCTTTCACCTTTCCCGCCTGGGCGACCCTGGGTGGTTGGCTAGGCGGCGCCATCGCCTGGCACCTGGCGGTCTTCTGGCTACTGCTGGCGAACGGCCTGATCTATCTGCTCTATGGCCTGTTCAGCGGCCACTTCCGGCGGGATTTCCTGCCGCTGTCACCGCGCGCCATTGGCCGTGATTTCGCCGCGGCCGTGCGCCTGCGTCTGGGGCATCACCTCGGCACCTACAACGCCGTGCAGCGACTGCTCTACTGGGGAGTACTGGCCCTCGGGGTGCTAGTGGTGCTCTCCGGCCTGGCGATCTGGAAACCGGTGCAATTGCAGGGGCTGGCGGCCCTGCTCGGCGGCTTCGACACTGCCCGCTACGTGCATTTCTTCGCCATGGCCGGCATCGGCGCCTTTGTCGTCGTACACCTGGCCCTGGTCATCCTGGTCCCCCGCACCCTGCCGCCGATGATCACCGGTCGGGCGCACGAGGAGGTTAACGATGAGTCGGCGTGAACGCCTGCGCCTGGAACCGGCGCAACAGCGGCAGGTGGAGAATCTGCAACGACGCCTGCTGCTCAAGCAGGGCCTGACGGTGGGCGCCCTGGCCATGCTCAGCGGCTGCAACCTGCAGGACGGCGACAGCGTCGACAAGGTGCTCTGGTCCATGTCGCGCTTCAACGACCGGGTGCAGGCCTGGCTGTTCGGTCGCGAACGCCTGGCGCCGACCTATGCCGCCAGCCAGATCACCGATCCCTTTCCCTTCAACGCCTTCTATCCCGAATACAACGTTCCGGAAGTCGACCTGAGCGATTACCGCCTGGAGGTCTCCGGCCTGGTCGCCAACAAACAGGCCTGGACCCTCGAAGACCTGCGCCGCCTGCCGCAGCGCGCCGACATCACCCGCTTCATCTGCATCGAGGGCTGGAGCGCCATCGGCCAGTGGGGTGGGGTGCCCCTGCGTACCTTCCTCGAACGCATCGGCGCCGACACCACGGCCAAGTACGTCGGCTTCAAGTGTGCCGACCGCTACTACTCCAGCATCGACATGGCTTCGGCGCTGCACCCCCAGACCCTGCTGGCGCTGGACTTCGGCCAGGTAGCGCTGCCGCCGGACTACGGCTATCCGCTGCGCCTGCGAGTGCCCACCAAGCTCGGTTTCAAGAATCCCAAGCACATCCAGGCGCTGTTCGTGACCAACGACTATCCTGGCGGGTACTGGGAAGATCAGGGCTACAACTGGTTCAGCGGGATCTAGAAGAGTCCCTCGTCCAGCGACGGTGCAGACTGGTCTCCAGGAGCGGAACCCCGGCCCGGAGGTAGAGTCGAGATACCACCATCCTCTACTGGGAGCTCCCCCTCATGTCCGCGCATCCCTCGATCGGTTTCATCGGCTTTGGCGCCATGGCCCAGCGCATGGGCGCCAACCTGCGCGAGGCCGGCTATCCGGTCCGCGCCTACGCCGAGCACCAGCAGGACGGCGAGCGCCACGGCACGCCCATGGAGCCGCTAGCAACGCTGCTGCCTCAAGCGGAAGTGGTGATCGTCTCCCTGCCCAACGACGCCGTTCTCGAACAGGTCCTGCTCGGCACCGACGGCGTCCTCGCCCGTCTGGAAAGCGGTCGCCTGCTGATCAACACCAGCACCAATTCGCCCGCACTGTCGCTGCGCCTGGAAGCCGCTGGTCGTGCCCGTGGCATCGCCGTGGTCGAGGCGCCGGTGTCCGGCAGCACGCCCGAGGCGGAACAGGCGCAACTGGTGGTCCTGGCCGGCGGCGAACCCGAGGCCGTGGAGCGTGCTCGGCCGATCCTCGAAACCCTGGGCAAGACCGTGCATCACGTCGGTCCGACCGGGCAGGGCGCGGCCATCAAGCTGGCCATCAACGGCCTGATGGGCGCGGGTCTCGCCGCCCTGGCCGAAGCCCTGGCCTATGCCACCCGCGCCGGTCTCGATGCCGAGGTGCTGTTCGAGGTGTTCGGTGATCTGGCAGTGCTCTCGCCCCACCACCAGCGCAAGCTGGCGGCCCTGCGCGAGGGCGACTTCGCGCCGCAATTCCCCGCCGCCCTGATGCACAAGGACATGGGCCTCCTGCTGGCCGAACTCAATGCCACCTTCCAGGGCGCACCGACCCTGGCCGCCGCGGCGCAGCAACTGGCGCTGGGTGCCGAGCTGCATCCCGACGCCGACTACGTCATCACGGCCGATGTCCTGCTGGAAGAGGCCGAGGACGCCGCCACGCGCTGACGCCTGGCTTTCGCCCTTCCGGGACGACGTCTAGACTGATCCGGTCCGTCGTCCCGGAATTCCCGCCGCATGACCGCTACCGGCACCGCCGTACCCCACTTCTGGCGTGATCCTGCGCTGCCCTTTCTCGAAGCCCGTTCCATCCAGGACGGTCGCGCGCTCTGCTATGCCCCTCATTCCCACGAGACCTTTTCCATCGGCACCGTGCTGGGTGGGCGCAGCCGCTATCACAATGGACCGACTCGCGAACTGGTAGGGGCGGGTACCCTGGTGCTGATGAATCCCGGCGACGTCCATGCCTGCAATCCCCAGGGCGAGGACGCCTGGCGCTATCGCATGCTGCATGTGGACGCTGGCTGGCTGGCCGAGCTACAGCGCCCGGGCGCCGAGGACTTCCAGCCGCTGGCCGTGCAGCTGTCCCAGGACGACCGGCTGTACGCCGGATTGGAGGCACTGCATGCCTGCCTGGTCGATCCCGATAGCCTTGCCCTGCAGCGCCAGAGCCAGGCGCTGCTGTATTTCGAATCCGTGCTGGCCCGACTGGGGCGCACGCCCATCTCCGCCGCGCTGGAGCGCGAGGATCGCCGCTTGCGCCGCGCGGCCGAGTTTCTCGATGCCCACTGCGGTGAGGGCGTCAGCCTGGACCAGCTGAGCCAGGTCGCGGATCTCTCGCCCACCCAGCTGATTCGCAGCTTCCGCCGGCGCTTTGGCCTGACCCCCCATGCCTATCTGATCGATCGCCGCATCCGCCTGGCGCGACAACGGCTGCGCCAGGGCGAGGAGCTGGCCGAGGTCGCCCTGGCCACTGGTTTCGCCGACCAGGCCCACCTGCAGCGCACCTTCAAGCGCCTGGTGGCGGCCACCCCTGGTCAGTACCGCGCCGCTTCAACCCTCCCACAGCAGGGAGGCGGCGCATAGCACCAGCAGCGCCGCAAGGACACGATTGAGCAGCCGCAGCCGCGCGGCCGTCAGGGATCGCCCTCGCAGCCATTCGCCCGCCACCGCCCAGCAGGCGAGCGAGGCGAAGCAGATCACCAGATAGAGGCCGGCGAACAGCGCCAGGCGTCCGCGATCCTCGCCAACGAACAGTGCCACGCCGGCGGCCGCGGCCAGCCAGGCCTTGGGATTGAGCCACTGCAGCAGGACGCCGTCGCGAAAGCCCGGGCACTGCCGCGTCTGTCCAACGCCCAAGTCGCCGGAGGCCCGCGCCAGCTTCCAGGCCAGGTACAGCAGGAAGAGCGCGCCGGCCACGCGCAAGACCCAGAGCAGCATCGGCCAGGTTTCCAGCACCTCATGCAGGCCAAGGCCGACCGCCACCAGCAACACCACGAAGCCCAGGGTGGCACCCGCAACGTGCCACAAGGCTGGACGCCAACCATGGGTAAGGCCGGTATTGAAGCCGACCAGGTTGACCGGGCCGGGCGAGAGAGAGGCGACCAGGGCAAAGGCGGCCATGGAGAGGATCAGGGTCATCTTGAGGTCTCGTCGATTGAGGAGACCTGACCCTAGCGAGCGTGACCGCCTGCCGTATTGAAGAAAATGACCTTCGATGCCGACGAAAGGTGGGAATTCAAGGCGTTTCGCTGACGTCCATTACAGCGAGCCTTGGCTCCCCCGGTGGTTTCAACGTCGCTGTCGGCCACCGGGGCTTTCCCTTTCTGTGTCCTGCCTCGCTAGGGCGCGACGGGCAGGGTGAACCTGAAGGTGCTGCCCTCGCCCAGGGCACTGACGACGCTCAGTTCGCCCCCATGGGCCTCGACGATGCCCTTGGCGATGTACAGGCCCAGGCCGTGGCCGGTGGGATTGTCTTCCTGAACGTGCCAGAACCGCTCGAAGACCCGCGCCTGCTGCGCCTGATTCATGCCGCGGCCATTGTCGGTCACGCTGATCTCGGCCAGGGTGCCGATGCGCTGCATGCTGAGCTGCACCAGGCCACCCGGCGCGGTGAACTTGATGGCATTGCCCAGCAGATTCATCAGTACCTGGAAAATGCGCTCGGCCTCCACCAGCACCTGGAGATCCGGGTCGACTGCATACTCCAGGCTGATGTTCTTGATCTCCGCCAGCGGACGCGACAGCAGGATGGGCTGAGCGCAGACGTCTGCCAGACGCGCGGGTTTCAGGTCCAGGGCGAGTCGATCCGATTCGATCTTCGACAGGTCCAGCAGATCGTTGATCAGGGCGTTCATGCGATTGGCGGCCGTCTCGATCACCTCCAGCGAACTGGGCAGACGATCATCGCCCAGCGCCAGCTTTTCCAGCATGCGGTGGATCATTCCCACCTTCATCAGGATGATGGTAATGGGGCTGCGCAGGTCATGGGAGACGGCCGCGACGATCTCGTCGCGCAGCCGCACCGCCTGGCGTTCACGCTCCACCTGACGCGCCAGATCCAGCTCGACCGCCGAGCGGCGCAAATCCTTGGCGGCGAACAGATCGGAAGGCCGCCAGCGCTCGGAGCGCAGCCGTACCAGTTCCTTCCAGGCATCGAAGGAGCGCCGTGGATGGGGATAGTTGAGGCCTGAGCCCGAGGCGGACGTCGTGGGTTCCAGCTTGGCAGGATTACCGCTCCAGACTACGGTGGTCACGATCTCGGGGCGGAACCAGAGCACCAGATTACGCACCGGCTTGGGCAGTGACAGCGCCAGCACACCACTGGCCCGGTCACTGTAGCGCCGTGCGTCCGGCAGTTCGTCGGTCAGGCAGCGGGTCGCATAGATGCCCGAGGCATCCATTTCCGCCGTGACCCAGGCCGCGAGCATGCGGATGTCTTCCGCACTCGGGCATTCACCCAGGGTGCAGAGTTCTTCCTCCACCAGGACCGCGGCACCGGTGGCATCCACCAGTTCCAGCAGATCCGTCGCCCGTTCGCAGAGACCGCTGAGCACCTCGCCCTTGCTGTCGCACATGCCCTGGATCAGCGCGGCCAATTGCGCTTCACGGGCGTCGATCTCGCGCTGGACCTGACGATTCTCCAGCGCACGGATCATCAGCGAGACCAGCACCCCTACCGAGCGGCAGGCCATGCGCGTGCGATAGGGAAGGTACAGGGGATCGCGGTGGCCACAGCTGATCAGGCCCCAGAGCTTGTCATCGCTGATCAGTGATACGCTCATGGACGCGCGCAGGCCCTGATTGCGCACGTACTGGCAATGGATGGGCGATACGCTGCGCAGCACGGCATGGGTCAGGTCGATGGGATCCTTGGTGGTGCCATGCAGGAAGGCCGGTATCAGCGGCACCGCCTCGTAATTGGCGTCTGGAATGTTGCGAATCCAGTTCTCGTGATAGAGGGCGCGTGCCTGAGCGGGAATGTCGGCAGCGGGGAAGTGCATGCCCAGATAGCTGTCGATGTCCTCGACGCGGCTCTCGGCCACCACCTGACCATCGCCACCGTCGTCGAAGCGATAGACCACCACCCGGTCGAAGCCGGTCAAGGCCCGCACTTCACGCACGGCGCCTTCGCACAGTTCCGGCAAGGTACGCGCCTGCTGCAGGCGCGCCAGGGCGCGGGCCAGGCCGGCCGGTTCGACGCCACCATGGTCGTCCGGCTCGAACTCCATGAAGACCAGGCCATGGCTGCGATGCAGGATCACATCCATGTCGCGGGTCGGGCGCGTCCAGGCCAGCGGGTTGACCTCTTCCAGATGCTCCAGGGTCAGGGCGTGCTGCACCTGTTCGAACAGCTCGGGCGGCAGGGTCTGCGCCAGAGGCTGAGTCAACAATTCGCTTTCCGCTTTGCCCAGCAGGTCGGTCAGGTTGCGACTGATGTGCTTGATCAGCTGTTCTCTTTCGTCGAACGCGAGGAGACAACCGTGCGCCTGGATAGCGCCTGGAATGCGGATCGGCTCGCTTTCGCAGCTTTGCAGCGACTGACCGGAAGGTGCAGCAATCATGCGACTGTCTCAAATGAACTCTTGAATAGGACCTTGTGCCGACGCACCTGTTAGCGTCAGGTCGGTTAATAGCCGTCTATGTGATATAGATCACATCTTGCCAGACGTCATTTCACCTCATTATTTCATCTGTATTGTTCGATAACCATTGGTGCGATCACTTTCTAATGGGTGATCGCGCCTGCATCATCGACGGCCTGACCGGCTCCGCTGGCAGCGGTATCATGATGCCTTTTACCAGAGTCCCGTCATGGCCCGCTTTCGCCCCTTGCCCATCATCGACCGCAGTCAGGATGACCTCTTCATGCGGGAAGCCCTCGCGCTGGCGCAGCAGGGAGCGGCGCAAGGCGAGGTCCCGGTGGGGGCAGTGGTAGTCCTCGACGGCGAGATCATAGGTCGTGGCTTCAATCGCCCCATAGGCGCTCACGACCCCAGCGCTCATGCGGAGATGCAGGCCATCCGTGACGCCGCTGCTCGTCAGGCCAACTATCGTCTGCCGGGAGCCACCCTCTATGTCACCCTGGAACCCTGCGGCATGTGCGCCGGCCTGATCGTCCACAGCCGTATCCAGCGCCTGGTCTTTGGTGCCAGCGAACCCAGGGCCGGCATGGCGCAGAGCCGCGGTCGCTTCTTCGAGCAGGATTTTCTCAACCACCGGGTGCTGGTGGAGGGTGGGGTGCTGGCCGAGGCCTGTGGCCAGGTGCTGACCGAGTTCTTCCGGGCGCGGCGCAATTCGGTACCTGGCGAGGGTTAGGCGGCCAGTTCGCGCATCCGCGTCAGCACCGCGTTCAAACCATTGCTGCGCGACTGCGACAGTTGTCGCTCCAGGCCGAGTTCACCCAGCCAGCCATGGATGTCGAGGCGGCCCAGCTCCTCGCGGGTGAGACCGTTGGCGCGCACCAGCACCACGGCGAGCAAGCCCTTGAGTACCCGGGATTCGCTGCTGGCGCGAAAGAAGTGCCGCTCGCCCTGGGCTTCATGGGTCAGGCGCACCCGGCTTTCGCAGCCCTGCACCAGATCCTCGTCGCGGTCTTCCAGTACCGCCGGCAGGCGCTCGGCCCATTGCAGCAGGAGGCGCGAGCGCGCTTCCCAGCCCTTGGCGATGACAAAGGCACGGCGGGCTTCCGCCGCATCGGGAAGCAGATTCATCGCAAGAGCTCCAGGGCGTTGTCCAGCGCGGTAAAGAAACGCTGCAGGTCGTCGGCATCGTTGTACAGGCCCAGGGATACCCGCAGTGCGCCGGGTGCATTCAGGGTCTGGAACAGCGGCATGGCGCAGTGCTGACCGGCGCGCACCGCGATGCCTTGCTCCCCCAGCAGGTGGGAAAGGTCGCCAACATCCACGCCTTGGACCTGGAAGCAGGCCAGGGCGATCTGGGGCTCGCCCAGGATGCGGATGCCGTCACGGGCGGCAAGGCCAGCCAACAGCTTCAGACTCAGCGCCTGCTCGTGGCCGCGGATGAGACTTTCATCCTGTCCCTGCAGCCAGTCGACCGCCGCGCCCAGGGCGATGGCCGCGCCTATGGGCGGCGTACCCGCCTCGAAGCCCATGGGGGCGGTGTGAAACCGGGCCTCAGTGAAGCTGGTGTGCTGCACCATCTCGCCACCGAATTGCCAGGGCTTGAGCTGCGCAAGGCAGTCGGCCTTGCCCCAGAGCACGCCGATGGCCTCGGGGGCATAGAGCTTGTGGCCGGAAAAGACATAGAAGTCGGCATCGAAGTCACCCGGACGGTGGCGGCCATGGACGGCGCCCTGGGCGCCGTCCACCACCAGCCAAGCCGGTGAGAGTGCTCGTACGAGGGCAGCGAGCTCCACCAGCGGCTGCCAGGTTCCCAGCACATTGGACAACTGGCTGACCGCGACCAGCCGGGTTCTGGGTCCCAGCAGCGCCCTGGCGGCCTCCAGATCCAGATGACCGCTCGGCGTCAGGGGGATCAGCCTGAGCTGCAGCCCCTTGCGCCGGGCCAGCTGCTGCCAGGGCAGCAGGTTGGCGTGGTGCTCCAGGGCGCTGATGAGGATCTCATCACCTGCGGCGAAGCTGTCTTCCAGGCCGTAGGCCAATAGATTGAGCGCCTCGGTCGCCCCTCGGGTCAGCACTACCTCCTGCGGCGAGGCAGCGCCCAGCCAGGCGGCGATCCGCCCCCGGGCGCCTTCGTAGGCCGCGGTGGCGCGCTCGGCCGCCCAGTGCTGGGCCCGGTGCACATTGGCCGCGCCCAGGCTGTAGCTGGCCAGCAGGGCGTCCAGCACCACCTGGGGCTTCTGGGCCGTGGCGGCGCTGTCGAGGTAGGTGATGCCGTCGGCGGCGAAAGCGGTGAAAGCCGGAAATTCGGCTCTCCAGGGGGAGGGTAGCGACATGGCGACAGCTCCGGGGTAGCCCGCGCGCGGCGGGCTGCCCGGTTATGGACTCAGTTGTGCGCGTGCAGCGCTTCGTTGAGTTCGATGGCGGTCTTGTTGGTCTTGCATTCGACCGCGCCGGTTTCCGAGTTGCGGCGTAGCAGCAGGTCGCTCTGACCGGCCAGCTCGCGTGCCTTGACCACCCGCACCAGCTGGTTCTGGTCGTCCAGTACCGCCACCTTGGTGCCGGCGGTCACATAGAGACCCGATTCCACGGTGCAGCGATCGCCCAGCGGAATGCCGATGCCGGCATTGGCGCCGATCAGGCAGCCTTCGCCAACGCTGATGATGATGTTGCCGCCGCCCGACAGGGTGCCCATGGTGGAGCAGCCACCACCCAGATCCGACCCCTTGCCGACAAAGACACCCGCGGAAACGCGGCCTTCGATCATGCCCGGGCCGGCGGTACCGGCATTGAAGTTGACGAAGCCTTCGTGCATCACCGTAGTGCCTTCACCCACGTAGGCGCCCAGGCGTACGCGCGCGGTATCGGCGATGCGCACCCCGGCCGGTACCACGTAGTCGGTCATCTTGGGGAATTTGTCCACCGAGAAGACTTCCAGCAGCTTGCCGCGCAGGCGGGCTTCCAGCTGCTCGGCCGGCAGCTCGACCAGGTCCACGGCGCCCTGGTTGGTCCAGGCCACGTTGGGCAGCAGGGCGAAGATGCCGGTCAGGTTGAGGCCATGGGGCTTCACCAGGCGATGCGACAGCAAATGCAGCTTCAGGTAGGCCTCTGGCGTGGAAGCAGGCGCGGCGTCTTCGGCCAGCAGGGTGGCCACCAGCGGCTTGGTGCTTTCGGCTAGGCGGGTCAGCAGGGCCGACTGCACCGCATCGATGCCCTTGAGGGCCTCGGCCAGGCCGCGCGCCTGGGCCGGGGCGAAGGCGATGGCCTGGTTGCCACCCTCGTAGCCGAGCAGGGGCGCGACCGCCTCCACCAGCGCTGCTGGCGGATTCAGCAGGGGCTGGGCATAGAAGACTTCCAGCCAGGCGTCCTGGCGATTCTGGGTGCCGACACCGAAGGCGATACTGAAGAGGGCATTCGACATGTGACTGTTCCTTTGCAAAGGCACCGATCCGGTCGGTGCGAGATGTGCGGTAGTGGGGGCGGTTGCCGCAGGGCTCAGGTCAGGGCCGCGGCATAGAGCTCAGGCTTGAAGCCCAGCAGGGTACGGTCGCCGAGATCGAGCACGGGTCGCTTGATCATCGAGGGTTGCGCCAGCATCAGGTCGATGGCCTTGACGGTATCGAGGTCGGCCTTCTGGGCGTCGTCGAGCTTGCGGAAGGTGGTACCGGCGCGATTGAGCACCTTGTCCCAGCCATGCTCCGCGCACCAGGCCGCCAGCCGCTCGCGGTCGATGCCGCTCTGCTTGTAGTCATGGAAGCGATAGGCCTGGCCGTGCTCGTCGAGCCATAGGCGGGCCTTCTTCATGGTGTCACAGGCCTTGATGCCGTAGAGGCTCAGGCCATCGGCCGCTACGGGCATGGCGTTCTCCTGCGAAAGACTGCAACCGCAGATTATGCCATGACGGGCCGGAAAAGGGCCGGGTGTCACGCCCCGGGCGAAGAGGGCGGGAGCCGGAAAAGCAAAAGGCCGGGGGAGTCCCCGGCCTTGGCGATCAACCGCGGCTTTTCACGCCGTAGGTCTCATCGAGGGTGCCGGGGGTGCCGTCACCCTTGGGGGCATAGTCCCGAGGCGCTTCGGTCGGGCCGTCGATGCGCTCGCGGCTGGAGGGATAGCGTTGCTCGGCGCTGTGCAGCGACGCCAGCAGGTGCTGACGGGTCAGCTCGTCCTGGGCCAGGCGCTCGGCGCCTTCGGACAGGTGCGACTGCATGTCCTGGTAGGTCTGGGTCAGCTTGCGGACCAGGCCGGCGGTGGTGCTGAAGTGGCTGGTGACCTCGTGCTGGTAGTCGTCGAACTTCTTCTGCAGGTCATCCAGCTGGCGCTGCACCCGGCTCGGCGCGGCACCCGGCACCAGGCGTGCCAGCAGAAAACCTATCCCGACCCCGATCAGCAGCGCGACCAGGGGCAACAACCAGGTAGTGAGCGACTGTTCCACGAAACTTCCTCTATGAGCGGCTTTGCTTTACGGTAACGGCAGACCGGCGAGCCTGTACACTGGGTTGCGTCATCTGCCATTCGCTGGGCGTCATCATACCCCGCACTCAGGCATCGCGCAGGATCGACCCTATCAAAATCAACTCCTTGGATGACCACTGTTCGTCCGAGGGCACGGAGTCAAGCGTGTCAGCCCGTGAACAATCCCTGCTCCTGGAGGGCCCCGCGGGCACTCTGGAAGCGCTGTACCAGGCCCCGGATACCCCCACCGGTGCGGTCCTGCTCTGTCATCCCCATCCGCTCCACGGCGGCGCCATGCAGAACAAGGTGGTCGCCACCCTGCAGCGCATCGCCCGGGACGCTGGCCAGGCTACCCTGAGATTCAACTTTCGCGGCGTTGGCGCCAGTACCGGCGTGCATGCCGGCGGCGAAGGCGAGATCGACGATGCCGCGGCCGCCGTGGCCTGGTTGCGCGAACGTCATCCCGACCTGCCGCTGACCCTCTGCGGCTTCTCCTTCGGTTCCTGTGTCGCCGCCTGCCTGGGTGGTCGCCTGGAAGGCGAGGGTGTGGCGGTGGCCAAGCTGTTCATGCTGGCGCCGCCCGTGGAGCGCTTTTCGGTCGATGGCCGCCTGCCCACCCGGGCGCGCCTCACCGTCATCCAGCCCGAAGCCGACGAGGTGGTGACTCCGGCGCGCGTCTATGCCTGGTCCGCCGCGCTCGAACTGCCCCACGAATTGCTCCGCGTCGCCGAGTGCAGCCATTTCTTCCATGGCAAGCTCGTCGAGCTCAAGGACCTGGTCCTGCCGCGTTTGCAGGCCTGACCTCTTCAGATAAGCCCTAGTCTCTCGGATTCCCAGCCCCTCCATGACCACTCGCATCCTCACTGGCATCACCACCACCGGTACCCCGCACCTGGGCAACTACGCCGGTGCCATCCGCCCTGCCATCCGCGCCAGCCTGGCCGCCGATGCCGATTCCTTCTATTTCCTCGCCGACTACCACGCCCTGATCAAGTGCGATGACCCGGCGCGCATCCAGCGTTCGCGTCTGGAGATCGCTGCCACCTGGCTGGCCAGCGGCCTGGATCCGGAGCGGGTGACTTTCTATCGCCAGTCCGACATTCCCGAGATTCCCGAGCTGACCTGGCTGCTCACCTGCGTCGCCGGCAAGGGCCTGCTCAACCGCGCCCATGCCTACAAGGCCGCGGTCGATCGCAACCTGGAGCAGGGCGAGGATCCCGATGCCGGGGTGACCATGGGGCTCTACAGCTACCCGGTGCTGATGGCGGCGGACATCCTGATGTTCAACGCCCGGCGCGTGCCGGTCGGTCGTGACCAGATCCAGCACGTGGAAATGGCCCGCGACATCGGCCAGCGCTTCAACCACCTGTTCGGCAATGGCCGTGACTACTTCGCCCTGCCCGAGGCGGTCATCGAGGAAAGCGTGTCCACCTTGCCCGGCCTCGACGGTCGCAAGATGTCCAAGAGCTACGACAACACCATCCCGTTGTTCGGCAGCGCCAAGCAGCTCAAGGACGCCATCGCCCGCATCGTCACCGACTCGCGCCTGCCCGGTGAGCCCAAGGATCCCGACAGCGCCCACCTCTTCACGCTTTACCAGGCCTTCGCCACTGCCGAGCAGAGCGCGGCCTTCCGCGAGGCCCTGCAAGGCGGCCTGGCCTGGGGCGAAGCCAAGGGCCGGCTGTTCGAGGTGCTGGATGCCGAGCTGGGCGAAGCCCGCGAGCGCTATGCCGCGCTGATCGCCCGTCCCGACGACCTGGAAGACATCCTGCTGGCCGGTGCCGCCAAGGCCCGCCGCTATGCCACGCCCTTCCTTGGCGAACTGCGTGAAGCCGTGGGCTTGCGCTCGCTCAAGACCCAGGTCGCCACGGGTGGCACCAAGAAGAAGGCCAGCAAGACCGCTCGCTTCGTCAGCTTCCGTGAAGGGGAGAGCTTCCGCTTCCGCCTGCTCGACGCCGACGGCACCGAACTGGCGCTGTCGATCCCCTTCGCCGAGGCCAAGACTGCCGGCATCACCAGCAAGCAGCTGGTCAGTGTGCCGGCCAGTGTCGTGGTGGGGGACGGCAATGGCTTCCAGCTGCTGCTGGACGATCAGGTAGTGGCCGAAGGCGTCGCCAGCGATTCCCCCGCCGCCCGTGACGCCCTTGTCGAGCGCACCCGCGCCGCCCTGGCGCAATTGGCCGAAGCCTAAAGGGCACCCGCGGTCCCCGGCGTTGTCAACGCCAGGGACCGCCATTACAGTGACCACCCTTTTTTCCCACCCGACCAGAAGCCGCCATGACCCCCCTCGAGCGTTACCAGGCCGACCTCAAGCGCCCGGAGTTTTTCTACGATGCTGCCCAGGAAGAGGCCGTTCGCCATCTGCAGCGCCTCTATGACGAATTGCTCGCCGAGCCCGCGTCCAAGGGCGGCCTGTTCGGCAAGCTGCTCGGGCGCAAGACGGTTACGCCGGTCAAGGGGCTGTATTTCTGGGGTGGGGTAGGGCGTGGCAAGACCTATCTGGTCGATACCTTCTACGACGCCCTGCCGTTCAAGCAGAAGATGCGCACCCACTTCCACCGCTTCATGAAGCGCGTGCATGAAGAGCTGCGCACCCTCAAGGGCGAGAAGAATCCCCTGACCATCATCGCTCGGCGCTTCGCCGACGAAGCCCGGGTGATCTGTTTCGACGAATTCTTCGTCTCCGACATCACCGACGCCATGATCCTGGCGACCCTGCTCGAAGAGCTGTTCAAGAACGGCGTAAGTCTGGTCGCCACCTCGAACATCGTGCCTGACGGTCTCTACAAGGACGGCCTGCAGCGCGCGCGCTTCCTGCCAGCCATCGCGTTGCTCAAGGAGCACACCGAGATCGTCAACGTCGACAGCGGCGTGGACTATCGCCTGCGCGCCCTGGAGCAGGCGCAGCTCTTTCACTATCCGCTGAGCGACGAGGTCGAGGCCGCGATGGCCAAGAGCTTCCGTTCGCTCACCGTCGAGTGCAATGACCTCTGCGAAGATGTGCCGCTGATGATCGAGAATCGCGAGATCCGCGCCCGCCGCACCTGCGAAGACGTCGCCTGGTTCGACTTCCGCGCCCTCTGCGACGGTCCGCGCAGCCAGAACGACTACATCGAGCTGGGCAAGATATTCCAGACGGTGCTGGTCAGCAACGTCGAGCAGATGGATGCGCTCAAGGACGACATGGCACGGCGCTTCATCAACCTGGTCGACGAATTCTACGACCGCCAGGTCAAGTTGATCCTGTCCGCTGAAGTCGAACTCAAGGACCTCTATTCCGGTGGTCGCCTGGAGTTCGAATTCCAGCGCACCCTCAGCCGTCTGCTGGAAATGCAGTCTCACGAGTACCTCGCTCGACCGCACAAGCCCTGAACCCTGGCTGGGTTGAAGGATCAATCCTTTGATCCAGCTTTCGGGAGGTACGTGTGAATTCTGATCCCTTCGCCGATTGGGATGGCTCGCCTACCCAGGCGCGCATCCTGCAAAAGCAACTGGCCAAGCAGGTCCTGTTGCATGACGACTTCGGCTCGCCGCGGCGTTATGCCGGCGTCGACGTGGGCTTCGAGGAGGGTGGCGAGATCACCCGCGCGGTGGCTGTCCTGCTGGATGCCGAGACCCTGCAGCCCCTGGCCCATGCCGTCGCCCGCATCCCCACCGTGATGCCCTATGTGCCGGGCCTGCTGTCCTTTCGGGAGCTCCCCGCACTGCTCCAGGCGCTGGCGGAACTGCCCGAGACCCCCGAGTTGGTGTTCTGCGACGGCCACGGCATCGCCCACCCGCGCCGGCTGGGCATCGCCGCTCATCTGGGCGTGGTCACCGGTCTGCCGACGATCGGTGTGGCCAAGAAGATCCTTACCGGTCATCACGCCGAACTCGCCGAGACCCGCGGCAGCCAGGTCGAGCTGCTGGATCGAGATGGTTCGACGATAGGCTCGGTATTGCGCAGCAAGGACAGGGTCAAGCCGCTGATCGTCTCCCCTGGGCATCGGGTCAGCCTGGCCACCGCACCGGCACTGGTCATGGCCTGCGTCAGGCGCCATCGCCTGCCGGAACCCACACGACTGGCGGACCACCTGGCCTCACGGCGTCAGGGCTCGGCGGCTACCCAGGCGCTGTTTTCCTTCTGATTTCTGCTTGCTTTTTTATCGTGAGCGGGTATCATGCCGCAGCTTTCTTGGCGGGGGATGCCTAAGCCTGCCGAGATCGCCGTAGCGGACGCCGACCCGAGCCCCCGAAGAGCGTCTGTTTCCGGCTGCCCCTGACTTGTCCGGGGTTGCACTGTTGTGTAGAATTTGCCGTCTTTTTACCAGGGCGGCCTCTGAGGCCATAGAGAATGAAAACTTTCACCGCAAAACCGGAAACCGTTAAGCGCGACTGGTACGTCGTCGACGCTGCTGGCCAGACTCTGGGTCGTCTGGCTACTGAAATCGCCACTCGCCTGCGTGGCAAGCACAAGCCCGAATACACCCCTCACGTTGACACCGGCGACTACATCGTCGTCATCAACGCCGAGCAGGTTCGTGTGACCGGTGCCAAGACTACCGACAAGATGTACTACCATCACTCCGGTTTCCCGGGTGGCATCAAGTCGATCAACTTCGAAAAGCTGATCGCCCGTGCTCCCGAGCGCGTCATCGAGACCGCCGTCAAGGGTATGCTGCCGAAGAACCCGCTGGGCCGCGACATGTATCGCAAGCTCAAGGTGTACAAGGGTGCGAACCATCCGCACACCGCTCAGCAGCCCCAAGAACTCAAGTTTTAATCGGGATAGTACAACATGTCGGCAACTCAAAATTACGGTACCGGCCGTCGTAAGACTGCCACCGCTCGTGTCTTCCTCCGTCCGGGCACTGGCAAGATCTCCATCAACGATCGCGCTCTGGACACCTTCTTCGGCCGCGAAACCGCGCGCATGGTCGTGCGTCAGCCTCTCGAGCTGACCGAGACCCTGGAGAAGTTCGACGTCTACGTTACCGTCGCTGGCGGTGGTGTAAGCGGCCAGGCCGGTGCCATCCGTCACGGCATCACCCGCGCCCTGATCGAGTACGACGAAGGCTACCGCAGCTCCCTGCGCAAAGCCGGTTACGTCACTCGTGACGCCCGTGAAGTCGAGCGTAAGAAAGTCGGTCTGCGCAAAGCGCGTAAGCGTCCGCAGTACTCCAAGCGTTAATCCTTCGGGATTCGCTCGAAAAAACCCAGCCAAGCGGCTGGGTTTTTTTATGCCTGAGATTTTGTGCTTAGGCGCCGTAGGTTGGGTTGAGGCAGCTCTATTGCCGAAGCCCAACATTCAGGCTGCGTCCTCAGGCGTTGGGCTTCGCTGCGCTCAGCGCCAACCTGCGTTGGTTTGGTGGGCGCCGTAGGTTGGGTTGAGGCAGCTCTATCGCCGAAACCCAACGTTCGGGCCGCGTCTCCAGGCGTTGAGCTTCGCTGCGCTCAGCACCAACCTACGTCGGTCTGGTGAGTGCCTTAGGTTGGGTTGAGGCAGCTCTATCGCCGAAGCCCAACACTCAGGCCGCGTCCCCAGGCGTTGGGCTTCGCTGTGCTCAGCACCAACCTACGTCGGTCTGGTGAGTGCCGTAGGTTGGGTTGAGGCAGCCCTATCGCCGAAGCCCAACAAGCAGTGCATCCTCGCTGAAGTTGGGCTTCGCTATGCTGAGCGCCAACCTACGTCGATTCCCAAGCATCGTAGGTTGGGTTGAGGCAACTCCATTACCGTAGTCCAACAGGCAGCCCCTCCCTGGGGTAGGGCCCTGATGCATAAGGGATCGGCCTGCGTCGATCCGCCGGCTCATCTGCATGGGGCCGACTTCTCACCCTCGGTACTTCGTGCCCGCTCGAATCTGGGGCATAAAAAAGGGGCGCCTAGGCGCCCCTTTTCATGGCTGGCGGAGATCAGCCGGGATGATTTTCCCGAGACTCCTTGAGCTTGCGGTCGAGTTCGGCCTGGGTGGCTTCGTCCTCTTTCACCGCATCGGCCTTGGGGACCTCTGCAGGGGTGTCGTCCTCGCCGGTCAGGGCGACGGTAGCCGCTTCCTCCTGGGCAGGGCTAGGCACGACCTCGACGGGTTCTTCCACCACGATCGGGGCGGACTCGGCTTCAGCTGCAGGCAGCTCTTCGACGACTTGCGCGGGCTGAACCTCGGGAGCCTGTTGCGGCTCTACGGTGCCTACCGCTGCCGTGGCGAAGGTTTCCTCGGTTTCGGCAATGGCGCCCAGTGCAGGGGCTTGAGCGTCCTGCTCGGCCTGCTTGGCGCGTGCGGCTTCAGCTTCGCGAGCCAGGCGCTCACGACGACGGCGCTCACGCGGATCGTTGGAGGCGCGACCGGCGGCCGATTCGGCAGCTTCGGTTTCGGCAGATGCCGCAGGAGTGGGTGCGGTGGCGGTCACCGGAGCGGTCTGCTCGGCAGCTGGTGCGGCGATTTCCACTTCCTGATGCGGCGCGCGTTCGTCCTGCAGCTGGCTCACGTTGGGGGTGAGGATCTCCGGCTGGGCAGGGGCGTCGGCGGCAGGCTGTTGCGCTGCGGTTTCCTGCGTCGCTTCGGCGGCAGCGGAGGTGTCGGCAGGAGCTGCCGGCTCTTGCTGGCGCGTTTCGCGTACCTGTTCCTGGGTGGCGATGGCGGTCACGCTCTCGCTGACCACGACGGCGGTGCCCAAGGCAGCGGCAACCGGTGCGACGTTGGTGTCCGTGGCTGCTGCGCTCTGCTCTTCGTCTTCGATGAAGTTGCCATTGGCATCACGCTGACGCTCACGGCGGTTACTGCGACGGCGCTGGCCGCGGGAACGGCGACGCGGACGCTCTTCGCCTTCTTCCAGCTCCTCGTTGCCTTCCAGTACTTCTTCTTCGTTCAGCTCTTCGGCACTGGCCGCTTCCTGGCGTTCTTCGCGCGCCTTGCGCTCTTCGCGCGGCTGGCGCTCTTCACGCGGTTTGCGCTCTTCACGAGGCTGACGCTCTTCGCGACTGGCACGCTCCTCACGGGGCTGACGCTCCTCGCGAGCGGGACGCTCTTCGGTGCTCAGGCGCTCCTCGCGTGGCTGGCGCTCCTCGCGGGGTTGGCGCTCTTCACGGGGCTGACGCTCTTCGCGGTTGGCGCGCTCCTCACGGGGCTGACGCTCTTCGCGCGGTTGGCGCTCCTCGCGAGGCTGGCGCTCTTCACGGGGTTGACGTTCTTCGCGGTTGGCGCGCTCTTCGCGCGGCTGACGCTCCTCGCGAGCCGGGCGGTCTTCGCGGGCCTGACGCTCTTCGCGAGGCTGGCGCTCTTCACGCGGCTTGCGTTCTTCGCGGGCCGGACGATCGCTGCGTTCGCCACGGTCGGCGCGCGGCTGGCGCTCTTCGCGTGGTTTGCGCTCGTCATCACGACGGCCTTCGCGACGGCGATTCTGCTGGCGACCGTTGCGGCGCTCGTCCTGACGGCGCTGCTCGTCGCTGCTCTTGGCGACTTCCGGAGCGGCGGCGGTCTTGTCGACCATCGGTTGCTCTTCGGTCTTGCCGGCGAACAGGCTGACCAGGGATTTGACCAGGCCCTTGAACAGATTGGGTTCGGCGGTGGCCTTGGCGGCAGGGGCGGCGGGCGCCACGGCCTCGGCGGCGACCGGGGTGGGTGCCGGGGCGCGCTCGGGTGCGACCTTCACGGCCGCTTCCTGGCGTACCAGGGTGCGAGTGGAGCTGACCGGCAACACCTCTTCGGCTTCGGTGTTGGTCATCTCGTAGCTGGACTGGCTGTTCAGCAGCTCGGGATTGTCGTCACGCAGACGCTGCACCTCGAAGTGTGGGGTCTCGATGTGATCGTCGGGCAGGATGATGATGCGCACGCGGGTACGCAGCTCGATCTTGGTGATGCTGTTGCGCTTTTCATTGAGCAGGAAGGACGCCACCTGGATGGGTACATGGGCGCGTACCTCGGCGGTGCGATCCTTGAGCGCCTCCTCTTCGATCAGGCGCAGGATAGCCAGCGACAGCGATTCCACGTCGCGGATGATGCCTTGGCCGTTGCAGCGCGGGCAGACGATGCCGCTGGTTTCGCGCAGCGAGGGGCGCAGGCGCTGGCGGGACATTTCCAGCAGGCCGAAACGGGAGATGCGACCGATCTGCACGCGGGCGCGGTCGGCTTCCAGAGCTTCGCGAACACGATCCTCGACGGCGCGCTGGTTCTTGACCGGGGTCATGTCGATGAAGTCGATGACGATCAGGCCGCCGATGTCGCGCAGACGCAGCTGGCGGGCGATTTCTTCAGCCGCTTCCAGGTTGGTCTGTAGTGCGGTTTCCTCGATGTCGCCACCCTTGGTGGCGCGCGCCGAGTTGATGTCGATGGACACCAGGGCCTCGGTTGGGTCGATGACGATGGAGCCGCCCGACGGCAGCTTCACTTCGCGCTGGAAGGCGGTCTCGATCTGGCTTTCGATCTGGAAACGATTGAACAGCGGGACGCTGTCCTGATACAGCTTGATCTTGCTGGCGTACTGCGGCATCACCTGGCGGATGAAGCTCAGGGCTTCTTCCTGGGCTTCGACGCTGTCGACCAGGACTTCACCGATGTCCTGACGCAGGTAGTCGCGGATGGCGCGAATGATGACGTTGCTTTCCTGGTAGATCAGGAAGGGGCCCTTGCGATCACCCGAGGCTTCGGTGATGGCGGACCAGAGTTGCAGCAGGTAATCGAGGTCCCACTGCAGTTCTTCGGTGCTGCGGCCCAGGCCGGCGGTGCGCACGATCAGGCCCATGTCGCCCGGGGCGTTGAGGCCGTTCAGGGCTTCGCGCAGTTCGTTGCGCTCTTCACCCTCGATGCGACGGGAGATGCCGCCGGCGCGGGGATTGTTGGGCATCAGTACCAGGTAGCGACCGGCGAGGCTGATGAAGGTGGTTAGGGCGGCACCCTTGTTGCCACGCTCTTCCTTTTCGACCTGGACGACTACTTCCTGGCCTTCGGAGAGCACTTCCTTGATGTTGACGCGGCCTTCCGGGTTCTTCTTGAAGTACTCCCGGGAGATCTCTTTCAGCGGAAGGAAGCCATGGCGATCAGCGCCGAAGTCGACAAAGGCGGCTTCCAGACTGGGTTCGATGCGGGTAATGCGGCCTTTGTAGATATTGGCCTTTTTCTGTTCGCGGGCTCCGGACTCGATGTCCAGATCAAACAGCCGTTGACCGTCGACCAGGGCAACCCGTAATTCCTCGGGCTGGGTCGCGTTGATGAGCATTCTCTTCATGTAATACCACTACGTTCCAGGCTCTCGGCCCGCAGGGTGGCAACAGGATTCGAAAGAAGGGTGCACGGGGTCGTATCGAAACCGGTGTAGATCCGGTCTTCGTGTCCAGCAGCAGGCCCGGGGGCGTGCCGCGACTACGTCTCCTGCAGGCGCTTGAGCGACTGCCGTTGCAGCTCCACAGGAGGAGGAATCAACCAGGCATGGTGCGGGCGTGACAGCCGAAAGGCTCAGGCAGCCGGGTCGTCGCGGGATTCGTGTCAGGTGTCGCTCGGTTGGAGCATCGGCCGTTGGCCTTGAGGCTTCCACCTGCGATCGTCACCTTGGCCGAAGCTGGGCGCGAAGCGGGCTGCAGGCGTACTGTCAGGCTACGCGATACGCTGGTTGTGCATCTCCATCCTGCACACAATCTTCAGGAATCAGGTGCCGCCCGCAAGGTCCGGAGCGGTTGTCGTTTTACAGCTGGCACCCTGGGTGCCGCTGCCTTGGTTACCAGGCGGATCGCAGATCGCCACTCACCCCCTTGGGCAGAGTCGGCGGTCTGCTGGACGGCCAGACGTCCAGTGACTATTGCATTTGCAGCCTATATTCGCGGGCGGAATCGACGGCCTCGCGAGCGGCGTCATCCAGACAGGACTGATAACCGCCTCCGGACTATAGCAGCAAGCTTTAAGTGCTTCAAATAAGGGAAAATTGCTATCATTCGCCCATGACTAAGCCTCCCTCTCCCAGCACCGGCGTTCAACTGCTCGATGTGCCCGCCGACTATGCCGGCCAGCGTATCGACAACTTCCTGCGTACCCAGCTCAAGGGCGCGCCCAAGACCCTCATCTATCGCATCCTGCGCAAGGGTGAAGTGCGGGTGAACAAGGGCCGTATCAAGCCTGACTACCGCCTGCAGGCCGGTGACCAGATCCGGGTGCCGCCCCTGCGGCTGTCCGAGCCTGATGAGCCGGCACCTCTGGCCAGGGGGCTGCTCGAGCGCCTGGAAGACTCCATCGTTCACGAGGACAAGGCCCTCATCGTCATCAACAAGCCGGCCGGCATCGCTGTGCACGGTGGCAGTGGCCTGTCTGGCGGCGTCATCGAAGTCTTTCGCCAGTTGCGTCCCGATGCCCGCGACATCGAGCTGGTCCATCGCCTCGACCGGGATACCTCGGGACTGCTGATGATCGCCAAGAAGCGCAGCATGCTGCGTTTCCTGCATGAGCAACTGCGCGGCGACGGCGTGGACAAGCGCTATCACGCCCTGGTGCGCGGCCACTGGCCGGCGGCCAAGAAGAAGATCAATGCGCCGCTGCTGAAGAACACCCTCAGATCCGGCGAGCGCATGGTCGAAGTCAACGACGAGGGCAAGGAGGCGCTCACCGAATTTCGCGTCCTGCGCCGCTATGGCGAATTCGCCACCCTGGTCGAGGCGCGGCCGGTGACCGGCCGTACCCACCAGATCCGTGTCCATGCCCGTCATGCCGGACATGCCATCGCCGGCGATCCCAAGTACGGCGACGAGGCCTTTTCCCAGGAGATCCGCGACCTGGGTGGCAAGCGGCTGTTCCTGCATTCGGCGAGCCTGGTGATTCCGTTACCGGAAGGTGGCCAGCTGCGACTGGAAGCGCCGGTCGATAGCACCTGGAGTCAGACGCTGGAGCGTCTGGATGCCTGATTATCAGCTGCTGATCTTCGACTGGGACGGCACCCTGGCTGACTCCATCGGCCGGATCGTCGAAGTGATGCACGTGGCGGCCGAGACGCTTGGGCTGCCGCCTCGCAGCGATGTGGCCATCAAGGGCATCATCGGCCTGGAGCTGGTAGCGGCGATCCAGACCCTCTATCCACACCTGGTGACCCAGGCGCAGATCGAGGGCTTTCGCGATGCCTACAGTGCCGAATTCGTCCGTCGCGAGCAGGAGGCGTCGCCACTGTTTCCTGAGGTGATGAGTGGTCTGCAGCGCTTTCGCGCCCAGGGTTATCAACTGGCCGTGGCGACCGGGAAGAGCCGTCGTGGCCTGGCCCGCTCGCTGCAGCAGCATGGCCTAAGTGACTTCTTCGACATTACCCGCTGCGCCGACGAGGCGGCCGGCAAACCCGATCCGCAGATGGTGCAGGAGATCCTCGCCCATTGCGGCGCGGCGCCGGAACGTGCCTTGCTGGTGGGTGATGCGGTGTTCGACCTGGAGATGGCCCGGCGCGCCGGGGTCGATGCGGTCGGGGTCGCCTATGGTGCCCAGCCGGTCGAGGTCCTGAGGGATTTCGGGCCGCGCCTGGTGATCGAAGCTTTCGCGGACCTGGCGCTATGGCTGGGTGACAATGTTGTGGTCAGGAGTGAGAGTGGGCATGGCTGACGAGTGGAAAGAAGACAGCGGGCGTGCGCGTCCGACGGACGACAAGACTTGGGCCCTGATCGAGAAGACCATGCTCGCCAGTGTGCGCGAGCAGCGGCGGGCACGGCGTTGGGGCATCTTTTTCAAGCTGCTGACCTTCGCCTATCTGATCGTCATGCTGGTGCTGTTCACGCCCCTGCTGTCCCTGGGCAAGAAGGGCGGGGTGACCGAGTCCGGCGCCCATACCGCGCTCATCGAACTCAAGGGCGTGATCGCTGATGACGAGAAGGCCAGTGCCGACAATGTTGTGACGGCGCTGCGCAAGGCCTTTGACGACAGCAACACCCGCGGTGTGGTGCTGCGTATCAACAGCCCGGGTGGCAGTCCGGTGCAATCCGGCTACATCTATGACGAGATCAAGCGGCTGCGTGGCCTGCATCCGGACATCAAGCTGTACGCGGTGATCACCGATCTTGGGGCCTCGGGCGCCTACTATGTGGCCAGTGCGGCCGATGCCATCTATGCCGACAAGGCCAGCCTGGTCGGCTCCATCGGCGTGACGGCGGCTTCCTTTGGCTTCGTCGGCACCATGGAAAAGCTGGGCGTGGAGCGGCGGGTCTATACCTCCGGCGAGCACAAGGCCTTCCTGGATCCCTTCCAGCCGCAGAAGCCCGAAGAAACCCGCTTCTGGCAGCAGGTGCTGGATACCACCCACCAGCAGTTCATCGACAGCGTCAAGAAAGGTCGCGGCGATCGCCTCAAGGTCGAGGGTCATCCGGAGCTGTTCTCCGGTCTGGTCTGGTCCGGCGAGCAGGCGTTGTCCCTCGGGCTGATCGATGGCCTCGGCAGCACCAGCTATGTGGCGCGGGACGTGGTCAAGGAGGAGCGCCTGGTGGACTTCACCCAGGAAGACTCTCCCTTCGATCGCTTTGCCAAGCGCCTGGGCGCCAGCGTCGCCGAGCGTCTTGCTCTCTATATGGGCTGGCAGGGTCCGATGCTGCGTTAGCCGGCATGGTCTGTGGGTGGCCTAAGGCACCTGCAGACCCGCTTCGCGCAGCAATGCGGTCAGGCGAATGAGGGGGAGGCCGATCAGGCTGGTCGGATCGTCCCCCTGCATGGCTTCGAAAAGGGCAATGCCGAGGCCTTCGGCCTTGAAACTGCCTGCGCAATCGTAGGGTTGCTCCACTAGCAGGTAGCGGTCGATTGTCGCAGCATCCAGCGGCCGAAAGCGGACCTGGAAATCCACCACCTCGCTCCGGCATTCACCAGTCCGGCTGTCCAGCACCGCGAGGCCGGTATGGAACACCAGCGTCCGGCCACTGGCTCGGGCCAGTTGCTGGTGGGCACCGTCGTGGCTCAGGGGCTTGCCAAGAATCTCGCCCTCGATGGCAGTCGCCTGGTCCGAGCCGATGACGAGCGTGTGGTCTGACTGGTCGCCCAGGGCGGCGGCCTTGAGTCTGGCCAGCCGCTCCACCAGATCGCGAGGGTGCTCGCCTGGTAGAGGCGTCTCATCGATATCGGGCGACTGGTGAGCGAAGGGCAAGCAGAGCCTTTCCAGCAATTGGCGGCGGTAAGGCGAGCTGGAAGCGAGTAGAATACGGGGCATCAGTTTGTTCTCGGGCGAGGTCGACCAAAGGTCGGTCGGAGTCGCTTCGGGGTTAATTTCCTTTGACAGCCGTAAGGCCGTCCCTATAATGGCGCGCTTATGTTGAATGGGCCAATTCCACCTCAGGTCGATCCTCGCAAATTGGCGGATCGCGGCGTAACCCTCAAGGGTGAGCTGCCTCTCGCGAACATGCGGCGTGTCGGCGAGCAGCTCGTGAAGTCCGAAGGCGCGGTAGCCGTCGTCCTCGACTTCGGGCGTGATCAACAGCGGCAGTACGTCATCCACGGTGTCCTCGATACCGAGGTCGAGATGATCTGCCAGCGTTGTCTGGAGCCGGCAGTGCTTCCCATCCACAGCGAATTCGATTTCGCCGTGCTCTGGGAGGGGCAGTCGGCCGATGCCTTGCCACAGGGATACGATGCCCTGGAGGTTGGTGAAGATCCGCTGGATCTGCATGGCTTGGTCGAAGAGGAGCTGCTGCTCGCTCTGCCGATCATCCCCGCGCATCCAGAAGGGGCTTGCCAGCATCCTGAAGGTTTCGAGGCGCCCGAAGAGCCGGCGGACGAGGAAAAGCGACCCAACCCGTTCAGTGTACTTGCGCAGTTGAAGCGTGACCCAAACGTTTAGGAGTTAAATCATGGCTGTTCAGCAGAACAAAAAATCCCGTTCCGCTCGTGACATGCGTCGTTCGCACGACGCTCTCGAACCGAACGCTCTGTCCGTGGAAAAGAGCACCGGTGAAGTTCACCTGCGCCACCACGTGTCGCCCGACGGTTTCTACCGCGGTCGCAAAGTGATCGACAAGGGTTCCGACGAGTAATCCTCGATCGAAATCGTCATCGCGATCGATGCAATGGGCGGGGACTTCGGTCCCCGCTGCATTGTTCCTGCTTCACTCAGCGCTCTCGAGCGTTTCCCCGCCTTACGTCTTCTCCTCTGTGGTCAGCGCGATGCCCTGTCGGCCTGGTCACCGCCTGCTTCCCTTGCCGCTCGCCTGGACTTCGAATACGTCGACTCCCTCGTCGGGCCTGACGAAAGACCCGCCACGGTGGTGCGCAGTCGCGCCCGTACCTCCATGCATGCCGCCCTCGAAGCGGTTCAGCACGGGCGTGCCCATGGCTGTCTGAGTGCGGGCAATACCGGGGCCTGGATGGCGCTCGCGCGACTGTTGCTCGGGACGCTGCCGGAGATCGACCGGCCCGCCATGATGTCGGCGCTGCCGGGGCGGGGAGACCATCAGACGCTGCTGCTCGATCTCGGTGCGAACCTGGACACCACAGCCGAGCAGCTGGTGCAGTTCGCCTGTCTGGGCGCGGGTGCGGCCCAGGCGCGCGGCCTGGCCCGGCCCAGGGTGGCGCTGCTCAATGTCGGGCGGGAGCCGGGCAAGGGCACGCCGGTGATTCAAGAGGCGGCGCGCCGCCTCGCCCAGAGTCCGGCGTTCGATTTCATCGGCTTCGTCGAGGGTAGCGATCTCTATGCCGCCGTCGCGGATGTGGTGGTCTGTGACGGCTTCACCGGCAACGCCGTGCTCAAGTCCGGCGAGGCCTTGCTGCGCCTGCTGGTGGAGCGCAGCGGCACGGCCTCCTGGCTCGAACGTCGGCTGCTGCAGCCCTGGCTGGCCCGGCGTTTTCGTCACTGGGATCCGGAGCTGCGCAACGGCGCGAGCTTTCTCGGCTTGAATGCGGTAGTGGTGAAGAGTCATGGCGCGGCAGGCGAAGTCGGTCTCGTTCAGGCCATCGAGCGCGCGCTGCGCGATGTGGAGACTGATCTCCCCGAGCGTATCCGGTTAAACTTGGCGGCTCTGAAAGCGGTGTGACCGACCGGTCGACACCGACATCTCAGTCTGTCAGTGGCGGAACCGCGGTTTCGCCGGCAATGGACCTACAAGAGACCTGCCTATGTCTGCCTCTCTCGCTTTCGTCTTTCCCGGTCAGGGTTCCCAGGCCCTGGGCATGCTGGGTGAGCTGGCCACGCACCACGCGCTGATCGGTGAAACCTTCGCGGAAGCATCCGCCGTCCTCGGCTATGACCTCTGGGCGCTGACCCAGCAGGGCCCCCAGGAGTCGCTCAACCAGACCGACCGTACCCAACCCGCCATCCTGACCGCCTCCATCGCGCTCTGGCGGCTGTGGTTGGCTGAAGGAGGCGCCAAGCCCGCCTACGTTGCCGGTCACAGCCTGGGTGAGTATTCGGCACTGGTCGCCGCCGGCAGCCTGCCGTTCGCCGAAGCGGTGCGCCTGGTGGCGCGTCGTGGTGAGCTGATGCAGCAGGCCGTCCCGGCCGGGCAGGGCGGTATGGCCGCCATCCTGGGCCTGGAAGACGCTCAGGTGCTGGCAGCTTGCGCCGAAGCCGCCCAGGGCGACGTCGTGAGTGCGGTCAATTTCAATGCCCCGGGCCAGGTGGTGATCGCCGGTTCCGCCGCTGCGGTGGAGCGCGCCATCGAGGCGTGCAAGGGGCTGGGTGCCAAGCGCGCCGTGGCCCTGCCGGTCAGCGTGCCCTCTCACTGCGAGCTGATGCGTCCGGCGGCGGAGCGTTTCGCCGAGGACGTGCGCGGCTGCAGCTGGAGCCAGCCGGAGATTCCGGTGGTGCAAAACGTCAATGCCGGCGTCAATACCGATCTGGCCAGCCTCCAGCAGGATCTGCTGGCTCAGCTGTACAGCCCGGTACGCTGGGTCGAATCCGTGCAGTACCTGGCTGCCCAGGGCGTCACCCATCTGGTGGAGTGTGGCCCCGGCAAGGTGCTGGCCGGTCTGAACAAGAGATGCGTCAAGGGCGTGGAAACGCTGGCCCTGGACACCCCTGATGCCTTCGCCGCCGCTCGTGCGGCTTTTTGAATCGAGGAAAACGAGATGAGTCTGCAAGGTAAGGTCGCTCTGGTCACGGGCGCCACGCGTGGCATCGGTCAAGCCATCGCCCTGGAACTGGGTCGGCTCGGCGCCACCGTGATCGGCACCGCGACCAGCGAGGCGGGCGCCCAGCGCATCGCCGAGTCGCTCAAGGCCAATGGCATCGAGGGCACCGGCCTGGTGCTCAATGTGTCCGACAACGCCTCCGTCGCGACCGCCCTCGAGCAGGTCCAGGCGCAATTCGGTGCCCCGTCGATCCTGATCAACAACGCCGGCATCACCCGCGATAACCTGATGCTGCGGATGAAGGACGATGAGTGGTACGACGTGATCGATACCAACCTCAACAGCCTGTTCCGTCTCTCCAAGGCCGTGCTCAAGGGGATGACCAAGGGTCGCTGGGGTCGTATCGTCAGCATCGGTTCGGTGGTCGGGGCCATGGGCAACGCCGGTCAGGCGAACTATGCTGCCGCCAAGGCCGGCCTCGAGGGCTTCACCCGGGCGCTGGCTCGTGAGGTAGGTTCGCGCAACATCACCGTCAATGCCGTGGCACCGGGTTTCATCGACACCGACATGACTCGTGAGCTGCCGGAAGCCCAGCGCACCGCGCTGCTGACCCAGATTCCTGCCGGTCGCCTCGGCCAGGCCGACGAAATCGCCAAGGTGGTCGGCTTCCTGGCCGGTGAGGGCGCTGCCTATGTGACCGGGGCCACGATCCCCGTGAACGGCGGAATGTACATGAGCTGACCGGCGTTACCCCCGCGCGGCTATTGCGCTAAGCTGGTAAACTGTCGGACCAGCAATGGCCGCGCATACGTCTTGATGTCGCGTCAGCTTGAAATTCGGAAATCCCTTTCTATACACTTACGCGCAATCCGTTGTGCGGATTTTTCCTTTAGGAGTGAGAACACGGTATGAGCACCATCGAAGAACGCGTTAAGAAGATCGTCGCTGAGCAGCTCGGCGTGAAGGAAGAGGAAGTTACCAACAGCGCTTCCTTCGTCGAGGATCTGGGCGCCGACTCCCTTGACACCGTCGAACTGGTGATGGCTCTGGAAGAGGAATTCGAGACCGAAATCCCGGACGAGCAGGCTGAGAAGATCACCACCGTCCAGGAAGCTATCGACTACATCGTTGCTCACCAGCAATAAGTAGCCGCTAGTTTCGGACACAAGAAGCCGCACGTCCTGTAGGGCGTGCGGCTTTTCTTTAGGTCGATGATCAAGATCGATGGAATCGGCTTTTTTAAAGTGGGGTGGCCGCCCCGGAAGGACAAGAGGAGTTGGGTGTGTCGCGTAGACGTGTCGTGATCACGGGTATGGGCATGGTATCGCCGCTTGGCGCCGACGTCGCGAGCAGCTGGGAGGGCATCCTGGCCGGTCGCAGCGGTATTGCGCCGATCGAGCATATGGACGTCTCTGCCTTCAGCACGCGGATCGGTGGATCGGTCAAGGGATTCGACGTGGAGCAGTATCTGTCCGCGAAAGAAGCCCGCAAGCTGGATCTATTCATCCAATACGGTCTCGCTGCCAGCTTCCAGGCCATGCGTGACAGCGGTATCGAAGTCAACGATGGCAATCGCGAGCGCATGGGTGTCGCCATGGGTTCCGGCATCGGCGGGCTGACCAATATCGAGGCGAATTGCCAGTCGCTGCTCGAACAGGGTCCGCGCCGTATTTCTCCCTTTTTCGTACCGGGCTCCATCATCAACATGGTGTCCGGTTTCCTGTCGATCCACCTGGGTCTGCAGGGTCCCAACTATGCCATCGCCACCGCCTGTACCACGGCGACGCACTGCATCGGCATGGCGGCGCGCAACATCGCCTACGGTGAGGCCGATGTCATGGTCGCCGGCGGTTCGGAGATGGCGACCTCGGGTCTGGGTCTTGGTGGTTTCGGCGCGGCTCGTGCCCTGTCGACCCGTAACGACGATCCGACCCGCGCCAGCCGTCCCTGGGACCGCGATCGTGACGGCTTCGTGCTGTCCGACGGTGCTGGCGCTCTGGTGCTGGAAGACTACGAGCACGCCAAGGCGCGAGGCGCTCGTATCTATGCCGAGCTGATCGGCTTCGGCATGAGCGCGGATGCCTTCCACATGACGGCCCCGCCGGAAGACGGCGCGGGCGCTGCCCGTTGCATGCGGGCGACGCTCAAGGACGCCGGCATCGCGCCGGAAGCGGTCGACTACGTCAATGCCCACGGCACCTCCACGCCGGCCGGTGACCTGGCCGAAGTGGCGGCCCTCAAGCAGGTGTTCGGCGAGCAGGCCAAGCGCCTGAGCGTGAGTTCCACCAAGTCCATGACCGGTCACCTGCTGGGCGCCGCTGGGGCGGTGGAAGCCATCTTCACGGTGCTTGCCCTGCGCGATCAGGTGGCCCCGCCCACCATCAACCTGGACAATCCCAGCGACGGCTGCGATCTGGACTTCGTGCCCCACGAGGCGCGTCAGCGGCCCATCGAAGTGGCGCTGTCCAATTCGTTCGGCTTTGGTGGCACCAATGGCAGCCTGGTGTTCCGGCGCTTCGACGCTTGATCCAGGACTGGCTCAACGGCCAACCGCTAACCCCTGGTCTGCAGCGCGACCGGGGCCTAGCCTACGGCGATGGGCTGTTCGAGACCATTGCCGTACGCCGGGGCCAGCCCCGCTTGCTGGAGCGTCATCTGCAGCGACTTGCCACGGGCTGCCAGCGATTGCGCATTCCCTGCGACCTCGCTCAGGTGGGTGCCGAGATCCAGGCCTATGCGGCGCTGCTGGGGGAGGGTGTCGCCAAGCTGCTGCTCACCCGGGGCGATGGCCTGCGCGGTTATGCGCCGCCAGCCGAGCCCGAGGTCCGGCGACTGTTGCTGGCTTCACCCGCACCGGCCTATCCGGCGGCCCATGCTGCCGAGGGGATCGCCCTCTTTTCCTGCACCACACGTCTGGCCAGCCAGCCGCTGCTGGCCGGGCTCAAGCATCTGAATCGTCTCGAACAGGTCTTGGCTCGCGGGGAGTGGACCACCACCGAATATGCCGAAGGCCTGATGCTGGATCAGGACGGCAGACCGATCGAAGGCGTGTTCAGCAATCTGTTCCTGGTTCGCGAAGGCCGACTGCTGACCCCCGCGCTCGATCATTGTGGCGTGGCCGGCGTGATGCGCGGTCTGCTGATGGACCTCGCCGCCCAGGAGGGCATGCAGACCGCAGTCATGCCACTGTCCCTGGACGCGCTGTTCCAGGCCGACGAAGTTTTTCTCTGCAACAGCCAGTACGGTATCTGGCCCGTGCGCCGGTACGCAGCGGCGAACTGGTCCGTGGGGCCGGTGACCCGTAAACTGCAAGGTTCGATAAACGAGATTCTGGAATAGCCGATGCGCAAGGCGAGAGCTCTGCTTACGGCGGTCTTGGCCGCTAGCGGCCTGCTGCTGGTCATGGCCGGTTGGCGCCAGCACCAGGCGCTGACTCAGCCGCTGAAGGTCGATGGTGAGCAACTGGTGGAGATCGCCAAGGGTGCGACGCCCGGCGGTACCCTGTTGCGCCTGGAAGAGGAGGGCGTGCTCGATGGCGCCTTCTGGCTGCGCCTGTACTGGCGCTTCAATCTAGCCGGGCAGACGCTACACAGCGGCGAATACCGTCTGACCCCCGGCATGACGGTGGAGCAGTTGTTCGGCCTCTGGCGCAAGGGCGAGGTAGTGCAGTATGGCCTCACCCTGGTGGAAGGCTGGAATTTCCGCCAGGTTCGCGCCGCTCTGGCCCGCCAGCCCAAGCTCGAGCACGACACCGCCGAACTGGACGATGCCGCCCTGATGAAGCGGCTGGGTCTGGACGACGAGCATCCCGAAGGCCGCTTCTTTCCCGATACCTATCGCTATGTGAAAGGCCAGCGCGAGTCGGATCTGTTGCGCCAGGCCAATCAGCGCCTGCAGGCCGTGCTCGACCAGGAATGGCAGGAGCGCGATCCCGCGGTGCCCTACAAGGACGCCTACCAGGCACTGATCATGGCGTCGCTGGTGGAGAAAGAAACCGGCGTGCCCGAAGAGCGCGACGAGATCGCCGGGGTCTTCGTCCGGCGCCTGGCGGCCGGCATGCTGCTGCAAACCGATCCCACGGTGATCTACGGCATGGGCGAGCGCTACAACGGGCGCATCACTCGCGCGGATCTGCGCGAGCCTTCGCCCTACAACACCTATCTCAATGCGGGATTGCCGCCGACGCCGATCGCCATGCCGGGACGCGAGGCCATCCATGCGGCCCTGCATCCCAAGGACGGCGACAGCCTGTACTTTGTCGCTCGTGGTGATGGCAGCCACGTCTTCTCCAAGGATCTGGACGCGCACAACCAGGCGGTCCGGGAATTCCAGCTCAAGCGTCGCTCCGACTATCGATCGAGCCCCGCCCCGCAGACGCCTGACAGCAAGGAAACCCCATGACCGCAAACGGCCTGTTCATTACCCTCGAAGGCCCGGAGGGCGCGGGCAAGAGCACCAACCGCGATTATCTCGCCGAACTCCTTGGCGCCACCGGCCGTGAAGTGGTGCTGACCCGCGAGCCGGGCGGCACGCCGCTGGCCGAGCGCATCCGCGAGATCCTGCTGGCGCCAGCGGCCGAACCCATGGCCGTGGATACCGAGTTGCTGCTGATGTTCGCCGCGCGCGCCCAGCATCTGGCCCAGGTCATCCGGCCTGCCCTGGCACGGGGTGCCCTGGTGCTGTGTGATCGTTTCGTCGATGCGACCTATGCCTACCAGGGCGGTGGCCGCGGTGTCCCCGTGGAGCGCATCGCCACCCTAGAGGCCTTCGTGCTGGGCGACCTGCAACCCGACCTGACCCTGGTGTTCGATCTGCCGGTGGAGATTGGCCTGGCCAGGGCGGCCCGCCGCGGTGCCCTGGACAGATTCGAGCAGGAGCAACGCGCCTTCTTCGAAGCGGTGCGCCAGACCTATCTGGACCGCGCCCAGGCCGTGCCTGCACGCTATCGCCTCATCGACGCCTCGCGCAGCCTGGCCGAGGTGCAGGCGGATCTGCGCGCCCTGGTCGCCACCCTGGAGCCGACGCTAGGTGGCTGACGTCTATCCCTGGCAGCAGGCGCTATGGGCGCGGATCTGGCCCCGGCGGCAGCATCCCCACGCCTATCTGCTGCATGGTCCGCGTGGTATCGGCAAGCGTGACCTGGCCGAGCGCCTGGCCGCGCTGCTGCTGTGCCAGGCGCCCCAGGGTGATGCCGCCTGCGGCCAGTGCAAGGCGTGCTCGCTCCTGAAGGCAGGGACTCATCCCGATTATTGCGTGATCCAGCCGGAAGAGGCCGAAAAGCCCATCCGCGTCGATCAGATTCGCGCCCTGGTGGATTTCGTCACCCAGACCGCGCAGTTGGGTGGACGCAAGCTGATTCTCCTGGAGCCGGTCGAGGCGATGAACCTCAATGCCGCCAATGCCTTGCTCAAGAGTCTGGAAGAGCCCTCGGGCGCGACGGTGCTGCTGCTGGTGAGTCACCAGCCGAGTCGCCTGCTGCCTACCGTGCGTAGCCGTTGCGTGCAGCAGGCCTGCCCGGTGCCTTCGCGCGCCGAAAGTCTCGCCTGGTTGGGTGAGCGCCTGCCAGATCTCGAACCGGAGATCCGCACCCAGTTGCTGGTGCTGGCCGGTGGCTCGCCGCTGGCCGCCCTGCGCCTGCATGGCGAAGACGTGCTCGCCCGGCGAGCGCTGGTGGTGGAGGGGGTGAAGCGCCTGCTCAAGCGCCAGGCAGCACCCAGCCAACTGGCCGAGAGCTGGAACGCCGTGCCCCTGCCGCTGCTGCTCGACTGGTTCTGCGAATGGACCCATGGCGTGCTGCGCCAACAGTGGGGTGGCGTCGACGACGAGGCCGCGCCGGACATGGCCAAGGTGCTGGGTTATCTGGCCGAGAAGAGCGCGCCGCCCGCGGTCCTGGCGCTGCAGGAATGGCTGCATGCCGAGCGGCAGAAGGTGCTGGGCAAAGCCAACCTCAACCGCGTATTGTTGCTGGAATCGCTGTTGATCCGCTGGGCCGGCCTGGTGCCCGGACGCTAGCGATCCGCGCGTCCGTATTGCCTGTCTCGAGAGAATCTCATGAGTTTGCCGCAGAACCTGGGCCCCCGTAATGGCATCCTGTCCCTCACCATCAAGGACAAGTCGGTGCTTTATGCCGCCTACATGCCCTTCATCCGCAACGGTGGCCTGTTCATTCCGACGGGCAAGACCTACAAGCTGGGTGACGAGGTTTTCATGTTGCTGAACCTGATGGACGAACCGGACAAGATCCCGGTCGCCGGCAAGGTGGTCTGGATCACCCCCAAGGGGGCCCAGGGCAATCGTGCCGCCGGGGTCGGCGTGCAGTTCAACGAAGGCGACAATACCGCGCGCAACAAGATCGAAACCTATCTGGCCGGCTCCCTGAAGTCGGACCGTCCCACCCATACCATGTGAGGCCGTCGCCGTCCCGCTCGGGGCGGGGCGTCTTCCGATTCAAGGCTATTTCTCGTGCACTTCGTCGACTCCCACTGTCACCTGGATCGACTCGATCTTTCCCTTCATGACGGCTCCCTGGATGCAGCGCTGGATGCCGCGCGCGCCCGTGGCGTCAGCCAGTTCCTCTGCATTGGCGTCGATGCCGGCAATGCACCCACGGTGCAGGCCCTGGCCGAGCGCTATGCCGACGTCCACTGCGCGGTGGGCATTCACCCACTGGATGCCGCCCAGGGCAGCGCCATCGATCTCGACTGGTTGCTGGAACGGCTGGCCCATCCCCGCGTTGCCGCTATCGGCGAGACCGGGCTGGACTACCACTATCAGCCGGATACCGCCGAGATCCAGCAGCGGTCCTTCGCCCTGCACCTGGAGGCAGCCCGCCGTACGGCACTGCCCCTGGTGATCCATACCCGGGAAGCGCGCGCCGACACCCTGGCGATGCTTGGCGCCGCCGATCTGCCAGGCGCCGGGGTGCTGCACTGCTTCACCGAGGATTGGGCGACGGCCAAGGCCGCCCTGGATCTGGGTTTCTACATCTCCTTTTCCGGCATTCTGACCTTTCGCAATGCGGCCGAGCTGCGCGAAGTGGCCCGTCAGGTGCCGGCCGATCGACTGCTGGTGGAAACCGACTCGCCCTATCTGGCCCCGGTACCCCACAGAGGCAAGGCGAACCTGCCGCAATTCGTGGTCGAGGTCGCCCAGTGCCTGGCCGATGTGCGTGGCGTCAGCCTGGAGACCCTGGCCGAGCAGACCACGGACAACTTCCGCCGGCTGTTTCCCTGCGCCACCCTCTAGGCAAAAAAATGGCCCGGGTATCCTGGGATACCCGGGCCGGACCAGCGGTTCGCCTAGACGGAGGACCGCCTGCCTGGCCCGCGTCGCGGGGGTCGACACGGCCAGTCACTTGAGTATTGGTCAGCGCGGGGAAAGGTCCAGCCTGGGCTGGACATTTTTTAAACAGTTTTGGAATAGCACTGCCCTGGTACTGCCGGTCTCAGACCTTTCAGGGCGCTTCAGAAGCGTGCCAGCGCACCGACCAGGTCCAGCGTCTGCTCCAGCACGTGCTCGCTGGTGTAGAAGTGCGGCGACAGCCTGATGCCCGGACCACGTTGGGCGCAGACCACATCGGCGGTCTTGAGGCGCTCGAACAGCTGGCGATTGTCCCAGCCTTCGAGGGAGAAGGTGAGGATTCCGGAACGCCGCTGTGGGTCGGCCGGCGAATGCAGGATGGCGCCGGGCAGGCGGCGAATGTGGCTGTCCAGCAGTTCGATCCGCGCCAGCAGATCCTGACCCACCTGCTGCATGCCGGCATCTTCCAGCAGCGATAGGCTGGCCTCCAGCGCCACCGCCCCGAGCATGTTGGGGCTGCCGCACTCGAAGCGCATCGCCGTCTTCGCCGGTTGCCATTCGCGCTGGCTGTAGTCGCCGGCGTTGTCCAGCATGTGCCAGCCGTATTCGTGCAGCTTCAGCTGCTCGCGCAGATCGGCGCGGCAGTAGAAGACCCCCAGGCCTTCCGGACCCAGCATCCACTTGTGGCCGTCGGCCATGGCGAAGGCGCAGTTGCAGGCCTGGACATCGAAGGGCAGGGCGCCCAGCTGCTGGATGGCATCGACGCAGAGCAGTACGCCCTTGGCCTCGCAGCCCTGGCCCAGCGCGGGCAAGTCCAGGCGCAGACCGCTGGCGTATTGCACGGCGCTGATGGCCATCAGCCGGGTCCGGGGGCCGCAGGCGGCCAGCAGATTGGCTTCTGGCGTCTCGCCCAGACTGACTTCCACCACCTCGACGCCAAAGCGTGCCAGGGCTTCCCAGACGACCCGATTGGAGGGGAATTCCTCGTCGCTGATCACCACCTGGTCACCGCTCTGCCAGTCCAGGCCGAAGGCGACAAAGGAGAGTGCCTCGGAGGTGTTCTTCACCAGGGCGATGTCGCTGCTGGCCGGCGCATTGAGCAGGCGGGTCAGGCGGTCACGCAGGCGCTGTTCCAGGACGAGCCAGGTCGGATAGTTGCGCGCGCCGTATTGGCAGTTCTCGGCGGCGAATTCGGTGACGGCCTGCGCGGCGCGCTTGGGCCAGGGGGCCACGGCCGCGTGGTTGAGGTACCGCATGGCGTAGGCCTGAGGGAATTCGTGCTTCCAGGAAGACATTGACTCGATCCGTACAATCTGGGTGTGATGGGGCATAATAAGGGGCGCGCCCGCGCGGTTCACCGATACTCTCGGTGGAGCTCGCCCAAGGTGTGACGAAGTGCCGGTATGCCGAGGGGCAACCGACGATTCGAAGGCCCTATCCCTTTTCAAAACAACAAGTGGGCTGCCATGCAGAAAGAATCCCGCAAAGTCCGCGAGTTCCGTCGCCGCGAACAGGAAATCCTCGACACCGCACTGCAACTCTTTCTCTCCGAAGGAGAAGACAGCGTCACCGTCGAGATGATCGCCGAGGCGGTCGGTATCGGCAAAGGCACCATCTACAAGCATTTCAATTCCAAAGCCGAGATCTATCTGCGGTTGATGCTGGATTACGAACGGGACCTGGCCGAGCTGTTCCAGTCGGACAACGTCGCCCGGGACCGCGAAGCGCTCTCCCGCGCCTATTTCGAATTCCGCATGAGCGATCCACAGCGCTATCGGCTGTTCGATCGGCTCGAGGAAAAGGTGGTCAAGACGCGGCAGGTGCCCGAACTGGTCGAGCAGCTGCACAGCATCCGCACCTCCAACTTCCAGCGGCTGACCAGCCTGATCGAGGGCCGGATCGACGAAGGCAAGCTCGAGGACGTGCCTCCCTATTTCCACTACTGCGCCGCCTGGGCGCTGGTGCACGGGGCCGTGGCCCTTTACCATTCGCCCTTCTGGCGCGACGTGCTGGAGGATCAGGAGGGTTTCTTCCAGTTCCTCATGGAGATCGGCGTTCGCATGGGCAACCGCCGCAAGCGAGATGTCGAAACGCCTGTCCGATCCTAGGGTCCGATAGAGGCAAGGGATGCCGTGCCATCCCTTTTCTCTTGTCTTATTGGAGTTCCCAAGATGATCGTTGACCGCCAGGGTAGGGCGTTTCGCAACTTGCGGATCAGCCTCACGGCGGCCTGCAACTATGCCTGTACGTATTGCGTGCCCAACGGCAAGCGACTCGTGGCTGCGCAGGACGAGCTCAGTGCCGACACCATGGCTCGCGGGGTGGAATACCTCATCGATGCCGCGGGGATCGAGCGTCTGCGCATCACGGGGGGCGAACCCCTGGTCACGCCGCGGCTGGAGCCCTTTCTTGCCCGCGTCGCCCAGCTCGGCCTCAAGGACATCAGCCTGACCACCAATGGCCAGCTGCTGCCGCGCAAGCTCGATTTCCTCATCGACCACGGCATCCGCCGTCTGAACGTTTCGCTCGATACCCTCGATGCCGAGGCCTTTCCGCGCCTGGCGCGCGGTGGTGACCTGGCCACGGTATTGGCCGGGCTCGAAGCGGCGCGTGCCGCGGGCCTCAAGATCAAGCTCAACATGGTACCGCTGCGGGGCCAGAACCTCGATCAGGTGCTGCCGCTGCTGGAGTACTGCCTGGAGCGCGGTTTCGAACTCAGATTCATCGAGCTGATGCGCATGGGCCATCTGGCCAAGGATTCCGTGCACTTCAACAACCAGCTGGTGCCGCTGGCGGAATTGCTGGAGATCATCGGTTCGCGCCATGCCTATGTGCAGGCCGATGCACCGGTGGACTCCACCGCCTTGCGCTATCGCGTCGAGTCGGGTGGTCACTTCGGCATCATCGCCAACGAAAGCGTCCCCTTCTGCCGGACCTGCTCGCGGCTACGGCTGTCGTCCACCGGCTGGCTGCACGGCTGCCTGTCGTCGAGCAACCGCCACTATGTCGGCGATCTGCTGGACAAGCCCAGGCATCTGGCCCTGCCGGCCCTGCAGCGGCTGCTGGTCAAGGCGCTGGGGGACAAGCAGGACGTAGCCTTCTCCGGTGGCGTGACGGTGATGAAGATCATCGGCGGCTAGCAACTGGCGCGAAAGCTGCTAAGGCCCCTGTATCGACGGCATCTTGGCGCCGGACAGGGGCTCTGTTCCATGATTAATCTGCGTTTTCTGGTCATTTCGGTTTTGCTGAGCTGCCTGGGCGGCTGCATGAACGTCAGTGACATGGCGTCCGGCGTCGAATATCACCTGCGTGATGCAGGGCTGCTCGATTACAGCAAGACCCAGCGGCTGAACAACTTTCGCCTGCAGGCCGACTCCTATATCTACATAGCCCAGGGCGCCTTCGTGCCCGTGGGCCATCCTTATGCTCGACCCAATGTGGTAGCCGAAGAGGCCTTCAAGGGCTTCGTGGAGTTTTTCCCGCGGGTAAGGCGCGCGGACAAGCCCGAAGGTTTCGACGAAGCCATGGCCAAGGCCCGGCAACTGGGCGCGCACTATGTACTCTATACCCGCTTCGCCGGGGCGGATGACCGCATCGGTACCTGGGAGGAATGGGAAGATCAGGATGACATCGGACGGGTAGGCCGCGACCGCAGCGTCGTCCAGATGATGCTGGTGGAGACCGCTACCTTCCGCCTGGTGGACACGGCGCGGATCCGCAGTCGTGGCGGGTTCTTGACGTTCTATGATGAGCGTCCGGAAGACCTGCTCGGTCCGGCGCTCAATGAATATGCCCAACGTCTACTCGGCTTGGGCACCCGGTAGAGGAGAAGGGCGTGACCCAGATTGACGTGACGCGGAATCTGCTGGCGCAGCTGCCAGTCGCCGAGGACGGCAAGCTGCCGCCCGTGGACCTCTGGCATCCGCCCTTCTGTGGCGATATCGACATGCGCATCGCCCGCGATGGGACCTGGTACCACCAGGGTACGCCCATCACCCGACCAGCGATGGTTCGCCTGTTCTCCACCATCCTGAGGCGCGATCCCGAACGCTATGTGCTGGTCACGCCGGTGGAGTGCGTGGGCATCCAGGTCGAGGATGTGCCCTTTCTGGCCGTGGATGTCGAGTGGAGCGGCAGCGGCCGGGACCAGGTCCTGGATTTCCTCACCAACGTCGGGGATCGGGTCGCCGCTGGCGCCGAGCATCCGCTGCGTTTCACCGAGCAGGATGACCAGCCGGCACCCTATGTACGGGTGCGCGGCGGACTGGAGGCACGGCTCAATCGGGCGGTCTTCTACCGACTGATGGACAGGGTCGAGGAGGGCACCCACGAGGGTAAGGCTTGGCTTGGGCTCTGGAGCCGCGGGGTGTTCTTTCCCGTTGCGGCTGCCGGATAGCAAAAGGGCCCCGAGGGGCCCTTTTGCATGGTTCACATGTTGGGGTAGTTGGGGCCGCCGCTGCCTTCCGGCGCCACCCAGGTGATGTTCTGCGCGGGATCCTTGATGTCGCACGTCTTGCAGTGGACGCAGTTCTGGGCATTGATCTGGAAGCGCGGCTCGCCGCCATCCCGGACCACCTCGTAGACCCCGGCGGGGCAGTAGCGCTGCGCCGGCTCGTCATACAGCGGCAGGTTCTGCGCGATGGGGATCGACGGGTCCTTCAGCTTCAGATGGACCGGCTGGTCTTCTTCGTGGTTGGTGTTGGAGAGGAATACCGAGGACAGCTTGTCGAAGCTCAGCTTGCCATCCGGCTTGGGATAGCTGATGCGCGGCGCCTCGTCGGCCTTCTTCAGGCAGGTATGGTCCATGCGCCGATCGTGCAGGGTGAAGGGCAGGGCGCCACCCAGCAGGTTGTGTTCGACGAAGGCGAAGGCCGGGCCCAGCAGCGGGCCGAACTTGTGCATGGCCGGACCGAAGTTGCGGCTGGCATGGAGTTCTTCCTGTACCCAGCTGCCCTTGAAGCCATCCACGTAACCCTGGAGTTCGTCACCCTCGCGACCGGCAGCCAGGGCGGCGACGATGGCGTCGGCGGCGAGCATGCCGGACTTCATGGCGGTATGGCTGCCCTTGATCTTGGCCGGGTTCAGGGTGCCAAGGTCGCAGCCGATCAGGGCGCCGCCCGGGAAGACCATCTTTGGCAGGGAATTCAGGCCGCCCTTGACCAAGGCGCGGGCGCCATAGGAGACGCGCTTGCCGCCTTCCAGGTACTGGGCCACCACCGGGTGGTGCTTGTAGCGCTGGAATTCGTCGTAGGGTGAGAGGTGCGGGTTGCTGTAGGCAAGGTCGACGATCAGACCGACCACTACCTGGTTGTCTTCCAGGTGATAGAGGAAGGAGCCACCCGGATTTTCCTTGTCCAGCGGCCAGCCGGAGGTATGGATCACCAGGCCCTGCTCGTGCTTGGCCGGATCGATCTCCCACAGCTCCTTGATGCCGATGCCGTAGTGCTGCGGATCGGCGCCTTCGCCAAGCTTGAATCTCTGGCCGAGCTGCTTGCCCAGATGGCCACGGCAGCCTTCGGCGAACAGGGTGTACTTGCCGCGCAGCTCCATGCCGGGGGTGTAGACGCCGTCCTTGGGCTGGCCTTCGCGATCCACGCCCAGATCGCCGGTAATGATGCCGCGTACCACGCCCTGATCATCGATCAGCGGTTCCTGGGCGGCGAAGCCCGGATAGATCTCCACGCCCAGGGCCTCGGCCTGCTGACCCAGCCAGCGGCAGAAATTGCCCAGGGAGATGATGTAGTTGCCCTCGTTGTGCATGGGCTTGGGCACGAAGAAGTTGGGAACCTTGGTGGCCTGGCGATCGTCCTTGAGCAGGTAGATGTCGTCGCGCTTGACCGGAGTGTTAAGCGGCGCACCCAGTTCCTTCCAGTTGGGAAAGAGCTCGTCCAGGGCACGGGGTTCGAAGACGGCGCCGGAGAGAATGTGGGCACCGACCTCGGAGCCTTTCTCGACCACGCACACACTGATTTCCTGGCCGTTTTCGGCGGCCTGCTGCTTGAGGCGACAGGCCGCGGACAGGCCCGCGGGGCCGGCCCCGACGATCACCACGTCGAATTCCATGTATTCGCGTTCCACGGCTCACTCTCCTCAGGCAAAACTCACGATCTGGTTATTTATGTAGGGATGCAACAAAAGACTTCATTATATCCGGCGTGCTCCCTGACACCCATTCAAACGTTTGTTTAAATTTTCTGCAAGCCTGTTAGACTCGGGAGTTACTGGCCCCTGACGGACTGTCGCGTTGACCCCTGCTGCCGTGGAGGTCAACATAGGAAAGATTTGCAACAAGGTTGGATCGGCAGGGGTCGTGTCCAACGCAAGGCCGCCTTGGCGTCCTGTTTATTCACCAGAATAAATCGAGGGATTCATGAAGGTTCTCGTAGCTGTCAAACGCGTGGTGGACTACAACGTCAAGGTCCGCGTCAAGGCCGACCAGAGCGGTGTCGACCTGGCCAACGTCAAGATGTCCATGAACCCCTTCTGCGAGATCGCCGTGGAAGAAGCGGTGCGCCTGAAGGAAAAGGGTATCGCCAGCGAGATCGTGGTCGTGACCGCGGGTCCGGCCCAGGCGCAGGAGCAACTGCGTACCGCCCTGGCACTGGGCGCCGATCGCGCCGTGCTGATCGACACCGGCACTGCCGAGCTGTCGTCGCTGACCACCGCCAAGCTGCTCAAGGCGGTGGTGGACAAGGAACAGCCGCAGCTGGTGATCCTTGGCAAGCAGGCCATCGACAGCGACAACAACCAGACCGGCCAGATGCTGGCCGCCCTGACCGGCTTCGCCCAGGGTACCTTCGCCTCCAAGGTGGAGCAGGCGGGTGACGGCCTCAACGTGACCCGCGAGATCGATGGCGGTCTGCAGACGGTATCGCTCACGCTGCCGGCGGTGGTCACCACCGACCTGCGTCTCAATGAGCCGCGCTACGCCTCGCTGCCCAACATCATGAAGGCCAAGAAGAAGCCACTGGAAACCCTGACCCCGGACGCCCTGGGCGTGGCGGTGAACGCCTCCTACGAGGTGGTCAAGGTAGAAGCCCCGGCAGGCCGTCAGGCGGGCATCAAGGTCAAGTCCGTGGCCGAACTGGTCGAAAAACTCAAGAACGAAGCGAAGGTGATCTGATGGCCATTCTCGTCATTGCCGACCACGACAACGCCAACCTCTTTGGCGCCACTCTGAATACCGTGGCCGCGGCCCAGGCCATCGGCGGCGACATCCATGTGCTGGTCGCCGGCCAGAATGCCCAGCCGGTCGCCGAGGCCGCCGCCAAGATCGCTGGCGTCAGCAAGGTGCTCCTGGCCGACAACGCCGCCTATGCCCACCAGTTGCCGGAAAACGTCGCGCCGCTGGTGGTCGAGCTGGCCGCCAACTACAGCCATGTCCTGGCCGCCGCCAGCACCAATGGCAAGAACTTCCTGCCGCGCGTGGCCGCGCTGCTGGACGTCGACCAGATCTCCGAGATCATCGCCGTCGAATCCGCCGACACCTTCAAGCGGCCGATCTATGCCGGCAACGCCATCGCCACCGTGCGCTCCACGGCGCCGGTCAAGGTGATCACCGTGCGCGCCACCGGTTTCGATCCGGTCGCCGCCGAGGGTGGTTCCGCCGCCATCGAAGCCGTGAGCCTGGTCAAGGACGCTGGGGTTTCCAGCTTCGTCGGCGAAGAGCTGGCCAAGTCCGATCGTCCCGAGCTGGGCGCCGCCAAGGTGGTGGTCTCCGGTGGTCGTGGGCTGCAGAACGGCGACAACTTCAAGATCCTCTACGCCCTGGCCGACAAGCTGGGCGCGGCGGTAGGTGCCTCGCGCGCCGCGGTGGACGCCGGTTTCGTGCCCAACGACATGCAGGTCGGTCAGACTGGCAAGATCGTCGCGCCCCAGCTGTACATCGCCGTCGGCATCTCCGGTGCCATCCAGCACCTGGCGGGCATGAAGGATTCCAAGGTGATCGTCGCCATCAACAAGGACGAGGAGGCGCCGATCTTCCAGGTGGCCGACTATGGCCTGGTGGGTGATCTGTTCGAGCTGATCCCGGAGCTGGAAAAGGCCATCTGAGGTTTTTCGCCAGCCAAGAGCCCGCCCTTTGGCGGGCTTTTTCATGGGCGCGGCCGGCCTCTCGGTAGAGCCCTTGGCGTCAAAGAGAGGTGCGCCGGTTCCTTGTCGTTTTTGGACATTGCCGCCCCGGGAAGGGAAGCGGTAAGGTCGAGGCTAGCTGTACCGGTATACCTCCAGAATAGCCTGCTACTGTTCCGCTCTCGTCCAGGAAGACGCCATGACCAACCTGTTGCTCTATCAGCGCATCGCCCAGCAATTGGCGAACGATATCCGCACGGGGGTCTACAAGCCCGGCGAGCGGGTGCCGTCGGTGCGCAAGTTGAGTCAGCAGCTGGGCGTGAGCCATGCCAGTGTCCTGCAGGCCTATGCCACCCTGGAAGACCAGGGGCTGATCCGTGCCCGACCGCAGTCGGGATTCTATGTGCACCAGACTCCGGCGCTGACCGCGCCGACGCCGGACATCGCCACGGTGGAGCGGCCCAGTCTGGTGACCCGCGCGGGCATCATCAGCCAGGTCCTGGCCGAATCGCGTCGCGAAGGCGTGGTGCCCCTGGGCATGGCCGTGCCCCAGACCGATTACCTGCCGCTGCGGGCGCTGCACCAGCAACTGTCCAAGGTCACCCGCTTCCAGGCCCGCGCGGCTTTCTCCTACCTGCACAGTCCGGGCTTCGAGCCCCTGCGCCGTCAGGTGGCGATCCGCCTGCGCGATGCCGGGGTGGTGGTGGGTCCGGAGGAGGTGGTGATCACCCACGGCTGCGTGGATGCCCTGCAGATGTCGCTGCGGGTGCTGACCAAGCCAGGCGATCTGATCGCCACCGAGTCGCCGTCCTACTATGGCCTCCTGCAGCTGGCCGAGGTGCTGGGCCTCAAGGTGATCGAAATTCCCTGCGATCCCGAAACCGGTCTCAGCGTCGAGGCGCTACAGCTGGCGGCGAGCCAGTGGCCGGTCAAGGCCCTGGTGGTGACCCCGCGACTGAGCAATCCCCTGGGTGGCAGCATGCCCGAAGCGCGGCAGAAGCAGCTGCTCAGGCTGGCGGCGGAGCGCAACATCGCCATCGTCGAAGACGACATCTACGGGGAGCTGACCTACGAAAGCGGCTCCAAGGCGCTCAAGGCCCTCGACAAGCAGGGACGCGTCATCTACTGCTCGAGCTTTTCCAAGACCCTGTCGCCCGGCGTCCGTATCGGCTGGGTGGTGGCCGGGCCCTATCAGGAAGACATCTGCCGACTGCAGACCTTCACCACCCATTCGGCCTGCAGCGTGACCCAGATGGGCGTTTCCGCCTATCTGGAGAATGGTGGCTACGACCGCCACCTGCGCGCCATCCGCCAGGAGTACCGGCGCAACATGACCGCTTTCCAGCTGGCGATCCAGGAGCATTTCCCCGAGGGCACCCAGATGAGTCGGCCCAAGGGTGGCTTCATCCTCTGGGTCAGCCTGCCGGTGCGGGTGGATACCCGCCTGCTGCACCAACGGGCCCTGGATCAGGGGGTGAGCATTGCCCCGGGCATGATCTTCAGCAACACCGATCAGTTCAACCACTGCATCCGCCTCAATTGCGGTCTGCCCTGGGGGCGCGATGCCCAGCGGGCGCTGATGACCCTCGGCCTGCTCGCTCGTCAGCTCTGCCAGGAAACCCTGGCCGCCTAGCGGCGTCTCTGGAACCCGGTTCGAGGCCAGCGGGTCGGTTGTAGTAGCTGACTCCTGTCGCGCCCGCCGCTCCGGTCGAGGCGCCTTGGCTTGTTGATGGTGGACCTATGCGTGCATACCTGGCGATGATGGTGACGGCGGTGGCTCTTTCACTGCTCGGCTGCGACAACGACGCGCCACCAAAGACCGCTAAGGCCCCAGCCGCGCCGGCTGCCGCTCCGGCACCCGCACCTGCCGCGCCACCCGTGGCAAGTGCGGCGCAAGGCAGTGCGGCGGACCTGCGTGCCCTGCGTCTGGACCCCTTGCCAGCCAAGGCCTTCGTGCTGCCCGCACCGTCACTGAAAAAGCGGGACCTGGCCAAGAACGGTCAGCTCAAGAAGCCTGCCGCGCCCAAGGCGCCACCGGCCGCAGCCCATCCTCTCGACCTCAGCATGCCGGGTGAAGTCGAGGCGCCCCAGGCGCTGACGTCACGCCGCGTCGCGCCCAAGAAGGCCGAGAACACCGTTGCCGAAGCCAACTTGCTGCCACAGCTGTTTCGCGGCAAGGATGACCCTGGCCGTTTCGAGCTGGGCGGGCGGGTCATCAGCCGGGATCGCAGCGACGATTTCGAAGGGGCCGAGGTCGAGTTGCGCTTTCGACGCTAACCCGCTGCAGCTGGCTTGCCATTGTTGAACACCCGTCCGGAACTTAGTCGCCTGGATGCTTGCCGACAGTTCAGGTGGCGGACACGTCGTCTGCCTGGATTAGGGAGCGCTCCATGCCCAGTGCGACAGGCAAGATTCGTTATGCGGTAGTAGGCGGTGGTTGGATTTCCCAGGGCGCCTTCATGCCCGGGATTGGTCAGACAGATAATTCCGAGATGACCGCCCTGGTCACCGGCGATCCCATCAAGGCGCGGGATCTGGCCGCCAAGTACGGCCTCAAGAGCTATGCCTACGAAGAATTTCCGGCCCTGCTGGCGTCGGGTGAGATCGATGCGATCTACCTGGCCACGCCCAATTTCCGTCATCTGGAATTCGCGGTGCCGGCGCTGGATGCCGGTATCCACGTCCTGCTGGAAAAGCCCATGGCGATCAGTGAGGAAGAATGCCAGGCGATCAACGCGGCAGCGAAGCGCTCCGGGGCCAAGCTGATGATCGCCTATCGGCTGCACTGCGAGCCGGGTACGGTGGAGATGATCGAGCGGGTACGCAAGGGCGAGATCGGTGATCCGCGCCTGTTCACCGCGACCTTCACCCAACCGGTCGATACGACCAATCACCGGGCGCAGAGTGGCTTCTGGGCTGGCCCGGTCACCGACATGGGGCCCTATCCGCTCAATGCCGTGCGGGCGCTCTTTGGTGACGAGCCTATCGAAGTCAGTGCGGTGGGTGCGCAAACACCAGGACGCGACGTCACGACCTGGGATGCCGTGGCCGTGACCCTGCGCTTCCCCGAGGAGCGGCTGGCGAGCTTTACCGTCAGCTTCAGTGGGCCCAATACCGAGCGTTTCCAGCTGGTGGGCCGCAAAGGTGAGATCGAAGCCTCGCCGTGCTTTGGTTTCGGTGAAGGCGTCGCGATTGGCTATCGCCTGACCGTGGACGGCGAAACCCAGGAGCACAAGGCACCGGTGGTGGATCACTTCGGCGGCGAGACGGCCTACTTCTCCGATTGCATCCTGCAGGATCGCCAGCCAGAAATGGACGGGGAGGAGGGCTGGCGCGATGTCCGCGTGCTGGCGGCCATCGAACGCGCCCTGGAAAGCGGTCAGCCGCAGCGCCTGGAGCCGCTACCCAAGCGCCAGGGACCTACCGCCGAGCAGGTACGCAGCCTGCCGCTGGCGCAGGTGCCAGAGTACGTCAACACCAAGGCGCCACTGGAGTCCTGACGAAGCAAGGCCCTGCGGCACGCTGATGCGGCAGGGCCTTGTCCGGGAGCCAGGGTTGCCTTCAGCGGTCCTGGGCCTCCTTGGCATCCATCTCGGCATTGCGCTGCCGAATCTTGTCTTTCTGTTCGTCGGTCAGGGGCACCTTGCGCGCCGTGTCCTTGAGCATGAGCAGGCTGCCGACCACCGAGCCGACGGCGACCAGCAGGATCAACCAGGCATACCAGGGCATCTGTCTTCTCCTTGAGTGGCTGTAAAGCTTCGACCACAGGAGAGCTTATCAGTGCGCCCGGCAAGCCGCGCCCGTGCGTCTGAGCCAGGCGGCATAACCCAGGTCGTAGAGCCAGTTGAACGCCAGGGTATAGGGCAGGAAGAACAGGATCAGTCCCAGGTCCAGCAGCAGGGCCTGCCACAGGCTGATGGACAGCCACCAGGCGGCCAGCGGCACCAGCACCACGATCAGTCCGCCCTCGAAGCCCAGGGCATGCAGCAGGCGCACACCCAGCCCCCGGGTGAAGCCCAGGCGTTGCTGCAGTCGATCGAAGCCCAGGTTGAAGACCAGGTTCCAGATCATGGCGATGGCGGAAAAGGCAGCGGTAAGCAGGCCCATGTGCCCGAGGGGGCGATCCAGCAGCCAGGCCAGGGTCGGAGTGGCGAGCAGCACGGCCATCCCTTCGAAGAGCAAGGCGTGCAGTACGCGGGCACTGGCGGGACGCTGGGTGAGCTGGATGGACATGAGACGACTCCGCAATGGACAGGCCTTCAGTCTCATCGGCTAAGCTAGGGGGATCAAAGTGGTGTCCATAGGCGGAGCCGATATGTATCCCAATGCCGAGGCCCTGGAGGCCTTCGTCGAAGCTGCTGCCTCGGGCTCTTTCAGCGCGGCCGGACGCGTCCTGGGCAAGCGCCAGTCCAGCATCAGCGAGAGCATTGCCCGGCTGGAAGATGAATTGGGAGTGGTGCTGTTCGACCGGCAGGGCCGTTATCCCCTGCTTACGGCGGCGGGTGAGCAGCTCCTCGATCAGGCGCGCGCCGTGCTTTCCGCCCACGACCGCCTGGCCAATCGCGCCACCCAGCTCGCGGCCGGCGTGGAGCCACGCCTGACGCTGGTGATTTCCGATACCTACCAGCCCACCCGCTATGAGGCGCTCCTGACCGAGCTGGACCAGCGTTATCCGGATCTCGAATTCGAATGCCTGATCGCCGAGGACGCCGATGTGCTCAACCTGGTGCAGGGGCGGGCGGACCTGGGCCTGCTGGCGGGTCAGCCGCCGTACCCGGCGGATATCGAGGCCGCGACCCTGGATGGCCTGGTGACCTTTGGCCTGTACGTGGCTGCCGATCACCCGCTGGCGGCGCTGCCGCGGGTCACCACGGCCGACCTCGCGCCCTATCGCCTGTTGCGCCTGAGCACCGTGACCGAATCCTCCCAGCAGGTCTGCCGTCTGCCGGACACCCGGGGGCGCTGCTGGTCGGCGCCGGACTACCTGCTGCTGCTGGACATGGCGGTGCAAGGCTTCGGCTGGGCCGAGCTGCCGCTCTGGTTGGTGAAGACCTTTGGCCAGGACCGCTTGGTGGAACTGGCCGTGCCAGGCTGGCCGCAGCGGGTGGCGGTGGATGTGGTCTGGTCACGGCGACGAGCACTGGGGCCGGCGGGCAACTGGCTGCGCGAGCGGTTGCTCAGGCCCAGTTGACTGACCAAGGCCACGTCGGGCAGCTGCCAAGTGCCCGCGCGGCGCTTTTCTGCGAAAATGCCGGCCTTTGCCGTTTTGCCGAGAGCCCCCATGTCCGCCTGCCAGTCTCCCATCATCGTCGCCCTGGATTTCCCCTCGTCGTCCGCCGCCCTGGCGCTGGCCGACCGGCTCGACCCCGCCACCTGCCGGGTCAAGGTTGGCAAGGAGCTGTTCACCGCCAGCGCCGCCGGTGTGGTGGAGGCCTTGCGCACACGCGGTTTCGAGGTGTTTCTCGACCTGAAATTCCACGACATTCCCAACACCACCGCCATGGCGGTCAAGGCTGCCGCGGAGATGGGCGTCTGGATGGTCAACGTCCACTGCTCGGGTGGCCTGCGCATGATGACCGCCTGTCGCGAGACCCTGGAGGCCTTCAGCGGACCCAAGCCGCTGCTGATCGGTGTCACCGTGCTGACCAGCATGGAGCGTGAGGACCTGGCCGACATCGGTCTGGACGTGGATCCCCAGGAACAGGTCCTGCGCCTGGCCGGCCTCGCCGCCCGCGCGGGAATGGACGGCCTGGTCTGTTCGGCCCAGGAGGCCTCGGCGCTCAAGGCCGCGCAACCGGCGCTGCAACTGGTCACCCCTGGTATTCGCCCGGCCGGCAGCGCCCTGGACGATCAGCGCCGCATCCTTACCCCGCGCGAGGCGCTGGATGCCGGCTCCGACTACCTGGTGATCGGCCGTCCCATCGCCCGGGCTGCCGATCCGGCACGCGCCGTGGAAGAGATCCTCGCCACCCTGAAATAAGCGTTAAATCTCCCGGGCGCGGCTACCGGCAAAAGGTGCTGCTATTCTCGTTCTGCAGGCCGACGCCTTCCCGCGTCGGCGCAAGGCGAGAGACCTCAGGGCATGCACGATAGGTTGAACGCCTGTCTCAAGGCGGTAGACGGCGTTTTGTTGGGCAAGGAAACCCAGGTCAGGCTGGCATTGGCCTGCCTGCTGGCGCGGGGGCATCTGCTGATCGAGGACCTGCCCGGCATGGGCAAGACCACCCTCAGCCATGCCCTGGCCAAGGTGCTGGGGCTGTCCTTCCAGCGTATCCAGTTCACCTCGGACCTCTTGCCCGGCGATATCCTCGGCACCTCGGTGTTCGATCGCGACAGCGGTCAGTTCGTCTTCCATCCCGGCCCGGTGTTTGCCGAGCTGCTACTGGCCGACGAGATCAACCGGGCCACGCCCAAGAGCCAGAGCGCACTGCTCGAAGCCATGGAGGAGGGGCAGGTGACCATCGAGGGCGCCACCCGGCCCTTGCCCGAGCCCTTCTTCGTCATTGCTACCCAGAACCCGGTTTCCCAGGGCGGCACCTTCGCCCTGCCGGAATCCCAGCTCGACCGCTTCCTGATGCGGCTGTCGCTCGGTTATCCCGGCCGCGCCGCGGAACGCGCCCTGCTGCTCGGCGGTTCCGGGCGCGAGCAGCTGCCGCGCCTGGAGCCACTGCTGGATCATGCCCAGCTGCGGCTGATCCAGACCGAGGTGCCGCGCATCCATGCCAGCGAGGCGGTGGTGGACTATGTGCTACGCCTGGTGGAGGCCACCCGCACCCAGACCTCCTTCGCGCTCGGCCTGTCACCCCGCGGCAGCCTGGCCTTGCTGGCCGCAGCCCGAGCCTGGGCCTTGCTGGCGGGCCGTGACCACGTGCTGCCCGAGGATGTCCAGACGGTGCTGCCGGCGGTGGCCGGGCATCGCCTGCGCGATATCGCCGATCCCGCCGGGCATGGCGGCGGCGCCCTGGTGCAGTGGCTGCTGCGCGAAGTCCCGGCGCTGTGACCGGCGGCGCCTGGCAGCGCTATCGAGACGGTTGGCTGGCCCGACGGATTCCGCCGGCCAATCGCATCACCCTCGATCAGCGACGCATCTTCATTCTGCCTACCCGCCAGGGTGGCGCCTTCGCCATTGCCCTGCTGCTGATGCTGCTGGCTGGCATCAATTACCAGAACAGCCTGGCCTATGGCCTGACCTTCCTGCTGTTTTCCCTGGCGCTAGTGGCCATGTTGCATACCTATCGCAACCTGGCCGGCTTGCAACTGGCCGGTGGCGGGGCCGGCCCGGTGTTCGCCGGAGAGGCGGCCGGGTTTCGCCTGCGCCTGGAAAGCGACCGTCGGGCACACCAGGGCATCGGCCTGGGCTGGCACGGCGAGCCCCTGATCCTTAGCGATGTGCCGGCCCGGGAGAGCGTCGCCCTGCAGGTGTTCCATCCGGCGCCGACGCGCGGCTGGCTCAGGCCCGCGCGGCTGCGGGTGGAGAGCCGTTTCCCGCTCGGCCTGTTCGTCGCCTGGAGCTGGCTCGACCTGGACGTGCGCGCCCTGGTCTATCCGCAGCCGCTGGCGACCACGACGCCGCTGCGCAGTGGCCAGGATGCCGGTAGCGAGGAAGGCCAGCGCCAGACGGGGCAGGGCGCCGACGACTTCCAGGGGCTGCGGCCCTATCAGCCCGGCGATTCACGGCGGCGGTTGGACTGGAAGGCCTTTTCTCGCGGGCAGGGGCTGCTGGTGAAAGACTTCACCGCCCTGGCCGGCAGCGAACTCTGGCTGGATTTCACCGTACTCGATGGCGATACCGAGACGCGGCTGTCCTGGCTGTGCCAGGCGGTGCTGGACTGCAGTAGCCGTCAGCTGCGCTTCGGCCTGCGCCTGCCCGGCGTGGAGCTGAGTCCGGCCACCGGTGAGCCTCACCGCGATGCGGCCCTGCAGGCCCTGGCCCTGTTCGGACGGCCGGCATGAGCACCGCCGTGCCGCAACCCATTCCGCGCATCGCCCTGGTCTGGCTACTGGTGGCCCAGGCCCTGGTGATCCTGCCGCATCTCACCCATCTGCCGCCTTGGGTCGGGCTGCTCTGGGGTTTTTGCGCCGGTTGGCGGGTGCTGCTGTTCCGCATGAAGGTTCGCGCGCCTAGCCGTCTGGAAAAGGGCGGCCTGCTGCTGCTGACCATGGGCGGTATCTGGCTGTCGCGCGGATCCTTCATCGGTCTGGACGCGGGTGCCGTCCTGCTGCTGGTGACCTTCGCCCTCAAGCTGATCGAGATGCACAGCCGTCGCGATGCCCTGGTGGTCATCTACCTGGGCTTTTTCGCCGTGGTGATCGCCTACCTGTTCGAAGACGGCCTGCTCGCCGCGCTCTACAGCCTGCTGCCGGTGACCGCCCTGGTGGCGGCGCTGATCGGCCTGCAGCAGAGTGCCCTGGCCAGCCGTCCGCTGGCGACCCTCAAGGTCGCCGGCATGCTGTTGCTCCAGGCGGTACCCCTGATGCTGCTGCTGTTCCTGGTGTTTCCCCGCATCGGCCCGCTGTGGTCACTGCCGCAACCGGGTGACCAGGCGCGCACCGGACTGGGCGACAGCATGGCGCCCGGCGAGATCGCCCAGCTGTCGCAGTCCGCCGAGCGGGTGTTCAGGGTAAGCTTTGACGGCGAGCGGCCGGCCCAGCGTGACCTCTACTGGCGCGCCACCACCTATGAACGCTTCGATGGCACGCGCTGGTCGGTCGACCCGGACACGGCCTGGAGTCCGGAACCGGCCTGGACGCCCGTCGGACCCCGGCTGGACTATCAGGTGGTGATGGAGCCGAGCGGTCGGCCCTGGCTCTATGGCCTGGACGTGGCGCGCAGCGATCAGCGCGACGTACGCCTGGCCAGCGACTTCCATCTGCAGCGCCGCCGTCCGGTGGACCAGGCGCTGCTCTATCGCGCGAGCAGCTGGCCCCAGGCCCGCCGTGAGCCGGACCGGCTCTCAGCCTCCAGCCAGCGCCGGGCCCTGCAGGTGCCCAGCGGGGGCGAGCCGCGCACCCGAGCCTGGGTGGCCCAGCTCAAGGCGCGCGAGCCGACGCCCGACGCCCTGGCCCAGGCGATCCTGGCCTATTTTCGCCAGCAGCCCTTCGTCTATACCCTGCAACCACCCACGGCGAGCGTGGATGCCATCGATGCCTTCCTCTTCGACAATCGTCGCGGCTTCTGCGCCCACTATGCCGGCGCCATGACCTTCGCCCTGCGGGTTGCCGGCATTCCAGCGCGAGTGGTGGCCGGCTATCAGGGTGGTGAATTCAACACCGCGGGCGGCTATCTGCTGGTGCAGCAATTCGATGCCCACGCTTGGGTGGAATACTGGCTACCGGCGCGCGGCTGGATCAGTGTCGATCCCACCGCCCAGGTGGCGCCCGAGCGGATCGAACGCGGCCTGCAGGAAGCCCTGGCGGCCCAGGGTGCGGCCAACGAATTTCTCGCCGACGATCCCTTCGCCGCCAATCGCTACCGCGACCTGGCCTGGCTCAACGGCCTGCGGCTCGGCTGGGATCGCATCAACTACGGCTGGCAGCGCTGGGTGCTCAACTACCAGGAAGATACCCAGGGCGAGTTGTTCAAGCGCCTGCTCGGTGAGGGTTCGCTGCAACGCCTGGGGCTGCTGTTGGCACTGCTGGTGCTGGGCGTACTCGGGGTGATGGCGCTCCTGGTGCTCAAGCCCTGGCAGCGGACGCGAGATCCGCTGCTGGCGCGCTTCGGCCAGTTCGAGCGCCTACTGGCGCGCCAGGGGGTGAGACGGCGCAGTGGTGAACCGGCCGGTTCCTTCGCCGGCCGGGCGATGACGGAGCTGCCGGCGGCCCGAGAGGGGATTGCGGCTTTTTCCCAGGAATTCCAGGCGCAGCGCTATGCCAACCGGCCAAGCGATCCGGTCGCGCTGGCGAAAGCCCTGAAGCAGCTGAAGCGTCAGCTGCGTGGCCGTCAGGCGCGCAGTGACTGAGGTGCGGGGAGGGCGTCAGGCTCTTGCAGCGCGAAGGCCACCAGGCAGACGACGGCCGCCAGGATCAGCGGTTGCGGATGGGAGTTGCCCAGGGCCTGGGCGATGCAGCCCAGGCCAAGCAAGAGCAGAACGGCGGAAGTGAGGGTAGTGACCGAGCGCATGACGGTTCTCCGAAAACGTGCGGGCATCTTGCCGCCTGTCGGGCAACCGTGCGAATGCGCTCTCGCTATGGAGGCTATAGGCGCAACTGGCGGATCGCCTGATTCAGGGTTCCTGCGAGGGCGGCCAGTTCCGTGCTGGTGCTGGCCGACTCCTGCGTCAGCAGCATGGTCCTTTCCGTGACATCGCGGATGCCTACAACCGACCTGCTCATCTCTTCCGCCACCTGGGCTTGCTGTTCCGCGGCAACGGCGATCTGGGTGTTGCTGTCGCGCATCAGGGTCACGGCGGCGGTGATGTCGGCCAGGGCCTGCCCAGCGGCGCCGGCCTGCACCACGCAGTCGTCGGCCTTGAGCGAACTCTCGCGCATGAATTCCACGGCATCGCGGGTACCGGCCTGAAGACCGTCGACCATGCGGGTGATCTCGTCGGTGGAACCCTGGACGCGCTTGGCCAGGTTGCGCACCTCGTCGGCCACCACGGCGAAGCCACGGCCGGCCTCGCCGGCGCGAGCGGCTTCGATGGCGGCGTTGAGCGCCAGCAGGTTGGTCTGCTCGGCGATACCGTGAATGACATTGACCACGCTGGTGATGCGTTCGCTGTTCTCGGCCAGCTCCTGGATCATCACCGCGGTCTGCTGCACGCCCTGGGAGAGGCCGGCGATGGAATGGCTGACACGCTCCACTGCCTGCTGACCCGCCCCGGCCAGGCGATCGGCTTCCTGGGATTGGTCGCGAGTACCGGCGGCGTGTTCGGCGATCTGCTGCACGGTGGCGCTCATCTCGTTGATGGCAGTGGCGGCCTGATCGGTCTCGTGCTGTTGATCCTGCATGCCGCCGCGGACGCCCTGCATGCCGCTGGCCAGGCGCCCGGCGCCTTCGTCCAGGCGCGAGGCGCTGGCAGCCACGGTACCGACGACGCGGGTGTAGCTGTCCTGCATGGCGTTGAAGGCCTGGGTCATCTGCCCGACCTCGTCGCGCCCGCGCACCTCGACCCGCGCGGTGAGATCGCCATTGCGCTCCACCCGCAGCATGGTGTCCTTGAGGCGCTGCAGATTGCCGAGGATGAAGCGGATCAAGAGCTGCGAGGCCACCAGCAGTACCAGCATCAGCACGCCCACGGCCAAGGCGTATTCCGGGGCGCGGGCGAGGAAGACTTCACCGAAGGTCGGGGCGCTCAGGTGGGCGGCCGCGTCACCCACGGCGGTCTTGACCGCCTTGAGCTGTTCAGCGCGACCGGAGACTTCCAGCTGCATGGCGAACAGCACCAGCAGCAGGCTGGTGACGAAGGCGACGGCATTGACCGCCCAGAACTTGTACTTGAGGGAGATATCACGCAGCCAGGCAAACATAGGGGGCATCCAGTCGGCGGGGCCGCACAGCCTGGCAGGCTGGCACAACCCGGATCTTGACTGGCGTCAACGTCCTGCCAGAGGAAGGCGACGCCGTGGAACAAGCCCTGAGTTTAACGGCCCGCGCGGCCCCGACTTTAGCGCAGCGGCACCCCGTACCTATCTGAATTCCTCATCCCGCTCTGGCACGATGATCTCCGGCAGCTCGAAGAAGGCCCGGGCGGTAGCGGTGGTGTGCAGGGCAGTCTGTTCAGGTGTTTCCTGGCGCAGACGGGCCACGGTGCGCAGGATTTCCGGCAGGAAAGCCGGTTCGTTGTGGCCATGGCGCGGCTTGGGTCTGAGGGTGCGTGGCAACAGGTAGGGCGCATCGGTTTCCAGCATCAGTCGGCCGACCGGGATCTGTCCGACCAGCTCGTGCAGGTGCAGGCCGCGGCGTTCGTCGCAGATCCAGCCGGTGATACCCAGGTGCAGGTCGAGATCCAAATAGCCGTAGAGCGCCTTGCGTTCGCCGGTGAAGCAGTGGACCACCGCCGCCGGCAGGTGGTCGCGATAGTCGCGCAGGATGGCCAGCATCCGCTCGCTGGCGTCGCGCTCGTGGAGAAACACGGGCCGGCGCAATTCGGCGGCTAGCGCCAGCTGTTCCTCGAAGCAGCGCTCCTGCTGCGGTCGCGGGGTGAAATCGCGATTGAAGTCCAATCCGCATTCGCCCAGGGCACGCACCTTGGGCTGGCTGGCCAGGTCACGCAGGGTCTTGGCGGCGCTGGCGTTCCAGGTCGAGGCTTCGTGGGGATGGACGCCCGCAGTGCTGAACAGGGCTTCGCCCGCGTCCAGGCGCAGGCAGAGGTTGAGGGCGTTCTCGCTGTCCTCCAGCGTGGTGCCGGTGAGCACCAGCTGCATCACCCCGGCGGCCTGGGCTCGCTCGATCACCGCATCCACCTCCTTGAGCAGACTGGGATGGGTGAGGTTGACGCCGATGTCGATCAATTGCATGGTGCGGGCCTTCTACAGACTTTGTTTCTTCATTCTATCCGTAGTCCGGGTGCTATCGGCGCTGTCCCGGCCAGGTCAGGAGTCCTGGATGCCGTTTCGATTCGCCCTTGCCGTCCTCGGCTGCCTGCTCGCCTGCTCCGTCCAGGCCCGGTTGGGCGCCTTGCCACCGGAAGCGCCGCGCCATGTCGCGGCGCGCGACCTGGTCGCCATCGAGCGCGCCGGTGAATTGCGCGTCCTGGTCAACCAGAGCCGGCACAGCTCCGGCGAATGGAACGGCCAGGCGCTGGGCGTCGAGTATCGGCGGCTGGAGGCCTTCGCTCGTTATTTGCAGCACCAGCCTGGTGGCCGGCCGCTACGGCTGGTCTTCGTCCCCAAGGCCAAGGACGATCTGCTGCCAGCGCTGCAAAGAGGCGAGGGCGATCTGGTGGCGCCGGGCGAAACCCTGCTGCCACCACCGCATTCGGCGCTGATCGCCGCGTCGGTGGCAGCACCCACCAGCCTAGTGGTGGTGAGTGGGCGTGGCCAGCGTCTGCCACGCCATCTGGAACAGCTGGCGGGCCGTCGAATCGTGCTGCCCCAGGGCAGTGCCGCCGGGCCGGCCCTGGCGCGGCTCAACGCCCAGCTGGAAAAGCGTAGGCTGCGGCCGGTACAGGTCGAGTGGGCCGATCCGACCCTGGCGGTGGAAGATGTCCTGGAGCTGACCCAGGCTGGTATCTACCCGCTCACCGTCGTCGAGTCCGGCCTGGCTCATCGTTGGGCGCGAGTGCTGTCGCGGCTGCGGGTGGCCGACCGCCTGGTGGTGGCGCATGACCAGGCCCAGCTCTGGTATCTACGCGCCCCGGCGCACCAGCTCGCCGAACGGGTCCGGTCCTTCGCTCGGCAACCCGTGGCACGGGATGACGACAAGGCCTTTCGCCAGGCCTATGCACGCCGCTATCAGGTGCGCGATCCGCTGCAGGCCCATGACCGCAAGCGGCTGGCCAGGGTCCGGCCATTGCTGCAACGCTATGCCAAGGCCTACGACTTCGACTGGCTGACCCTGGCCGCCATGGCCTACAAGGAATCCGGCCTGGATCCCCACGCCCGCGGCGCCGGACGCGCTGCCGGACTGCTGCAGATCACCCCGCGAGCGGCGCGCAGTGTCGGGGTGCGCAGCCTTCATTCCGCCGAAGACAACGTCAAGGCCGCCACTCGCTATCTGGCACGTCTGCGCCGGGAATTCTTCTCCAGTCCCAGGCTGACCGAGCGCGAGCGCCGTGCCTTTACCCTGGCGGCCTACAACCTGGGGCCGGAGCGCGTCCAGGCACTGCGGGCCAAGGCGCGCAAGCAGGGGCTGGATGGTGATCGCTGGTTCTTCCAGGTCGAACGCATCGCCGCCGAGGAAGTGGGCATCGGGGTGGTCAACTATGTTGCCAGCGTCAACAAGTACCGGGTGGCTTTCAGTCGTGAACGGGCGCGTCTCGAGGCGCCGGCCGTGGCGGCGGCAAGCCCTGAAGAGACTGGGCATAAGGACGGTTGAGACCCGCTTGACAGGGCAGCCGAGGCCTCCCTAGGATGATCCTGCGCCGATTTAAACAGCAACTTGCGGGGCGCTCCCAAATACCGCTAAAGCGCTGGACGGAACAGGCCTCGTACTACCGCCCAGCTGGATCTACGAGGCGGAATTTCGTCCATGCTTCCTCTCCCGCTACGCCTTACCCCGCTCACCCAGGGCAGGCTCGCCTGTCATCCCACCATTCTGCTCGGCGGTCCCGACCAGCCTACGCTGCTGCGCTATCTCGAAGGCTGGCCCAAGCGCTGGCCCCACAGCCGCACCCTGCAGATTCGCTTCGCCAACCAGGCCGAGCAGTTGCGTCTCTTCGGCGATGACAGCTTCGACTTCGCCGTGGTGCAGTCACCAGGCCAGGCCGGTCTCGAACCCTTGGTGCGGGAACTGACCCGGGTAGCGCGGCAGGGCGTGATTACCCGACGCCGTTGAGTCGTCAGTCGTCGGGGTAGGTGATCTCGACGATATACCAGCGCTGGTCACCGGCTGGCGTCTCCAGCCGGACTTCCGCGTCCAGCGCCTTGCCCACCAGCGCGCGCGCCAAGGGCGAGTCGATGCTGATGAGGTTCTGCCTGAGGTCCAGTTCGTCCGGGCCGACGATGCGGTAGCGCTTCTCGGCGCCCTCATCGTCTTCCAGGGTGACCCAGGCGCCGAAATAGACCTTGGTCGGATCGGCCGGGCGCTCACGGATCACCTTGAGATTCTCCAGGCGCTTGCGCAGGAAGCGCACCCGGCTGTCGATCTCGCGCAGCATCTTCTTGCCGTAGATGTACTCGGCGTTTTCCGAACGGTCGCCCAGCGCGGCCGCCTCGCTCACCGCCTGGGTGACCTGGGGCCGGCGCACGTTCCACAACTCGTGGAGTTCGGCGCGCAGGCGTGCCTCGCCAGCGGCGGTGATCAGGGGCGTGCCGGCGGTGCGCGGCGGACGGTAACGACTCATGGATCAGCTTTCTCTCAGGATCAGTAACGGACTGGCGGTGATGGACCGCCGCGTGCCCAGCAGTCCGGCCGCGCCGACCAGCAAGGCGCCCAGCACCGGCAGGAGCAGCAGCCAGGGGTGGGGTTGCCAGTCCAGGTCGAAGGCCAGCCGGTAGAGCAGGGCGCTGACGATCTCGCAACCAAGCGCCGCGAGCAAGCCGCTGGTGCCACCGAGCAGGATGAATTCGGTCCGCCGCGCCCGTTGCAGCAGCTCTCGTCGCGCACCTAGCGCACGCAGGAGGGCGCCCTGGCGGATGCGCTCGTCCAGGGTGGCCTGCAAGCCGGCCAGCAGCACGGCAATGCCGGCAGCCAGCACGAAGAGCAGCACGAACTCCACCGCCACGCTGACCTGGCGCAGGATACTGCGCAGCTGGTCCAGCAGGGCGTCGATGGGCAGCAGGGTCACCGCCGGGAACTGTCGGGCCAGGGCCAGCAACTCGCGGTCATGGCCCGGCGGCAGGTAGAAGCTGCCCAGGTAGGTGAAAGGCACGCCTTCCAGGGCACCCGGGGCGAAGATGACGAAAAAGTTGGGCTGGAAATTGTCCCAGCCCACCTGCCGCAGGCTAGTGACGCGTGCCTCGATCTGGCGATCACCGATGACGAAGCCCAGGGTGTCACCCAGGCCGACGCCCAGGCTGCGCGCCAGCTCGCTTTCCAGCGAGACGCCGGGCAGATCGCCGGCGGGCAGGGTATCCCACCACTGGCCGGCTTCCAGGCGGTTGCCGTCCGGCAACTGCGCCGACCAGGTCAGGTTGAGATCGCGTCGGGTGGCGCGCCCACCGCGGGAGTCGTCCTCCAGGCCTTCCTGGGCCGGATGCCCCTTCACGCTGACCAGACGGCCCTGGACGATGGGGTAGAGCGGACTGGCATGGGGCGATAGGCCGGCCACCGCCGTAGCGAAGGCCTGGCGTTCGTCCGGCAGCACATTGAGGGCGAAGTGATTGGGTGCTTCGACCGGCAGTTGCGCCTGCCAGCGCTCCAGCAGCTCGCCACGCAGCAGCACCACCAGGCTCATGGCCAGCAGAATCAGGCCGAAGGCCAGGGTCTGGCCCACGGCCGCCAACGGATGTCGCAGCAGTTGACCCAGGCCCAGGCGCCAGGCCAGGGGCGCACCCTGCAATCCTCGCCGCAGCAGGCGCAACGCCAGGTAGAGCAGGCTGCCGAACAGCAGGCCGGCCACCAGGCCGCCCACCAGCAGCGCCAGGGTCAGGCGCAGGTCCAGCGACAGCCGCCACATGATCAGCCCCAGGGCGAGCAGGGCGCAGCCATAGACCAGCCAGGTCCGCAGGGGCACCGGTTGCAGATCGCTGCGCAGTACCCGCAAGGGCGGTACCCGGCCGAGGGCCGCCAGGGGTGGCAGGGCGAAGCCAGCCAGGGCGACCAGTCCGGTGCCCATGCCCGCGAGCGCCGGACCGATGCCGGCCGGCGGCAGCCGTGCTGGCAGGAGACCGTGGAGGAGCTGGAATAGCACCAGCTGCGCCAGCCAGCCCAGCAGGGCGCCGAGTAGGCTCGCGGCCAGGCCCAGCAGTCCCAGTTGCAGGCCATAGAGCAACAGGGCGTCGCGCCGGGTCAGGCCCAGGCAGCGCAGCAGGGCGCTGGCGTCGAAGCGCCGGGTGGCGAAGCGATTGGCCGACAGCGCCACGGCCACACCGGCCAGCACCACCGCCACCAGGCTGGCCAGGCCGAGATAGCGCTGGGCGCGCTCCAGGGCGTTGCCCAGTTGCCGATTGCCGTCGCCGGGTCCCTCGAAACGCTGGTTGGCGGCCAGGTCCGGCGTGAGGGCCTGGCGGTAGGCGGCGAGGGCCTGAGGCTCGCCCCGCCAGAGTTCGCGGTAGCGCACCCGGCTGCCGGGCTGGATGACGCCAGTAGCGGCGACGTCGTCGAGATTGATCAGCACCCGTGGCGTCAGGCTGTAGAAGTCACCGGCGCGGTCCGGTTCATAGGTGAGTACCCGGGAGATGGTGAGGGGCTTGCGCCCGATGTCGAGACGGTCGCCGACCTTGGCGTCGAGGGCCAGCAGCAGGCGTGGTTCGACCCAGGCTTCCCCAGGAGCCGGGGCGCCACCCGGCTGGTCGGGAGCGTCCGGTACCGCAGCGCTGCGCATCTCCCCGCGTAGCGGGAAATTCGCCTGGACCGCCTTGACGCTGGCCAGTTGCAAGGCTTCGGCACCCGCGGCCATGGTGCTGAAATTGAGCGTGCGACTGTGTTCGAGGCCCAGTTGCAGGCCAGCGTCCACCTGCTCCGGCCGCGCCGGTTCGCTGCCCAGCAGCACCAGGTCGGCGGCGAGGAATTCGCTGGCACGATTCTCCATGCCGGCGCCCAGGCGGGCGGTGAAGTAGCCGATGGCGACACTGGACGCGACGGCCACCACCAGGGCCAGGCAGAGCATGCGGATCTCGCCGGCACGAATCTCGCGCAGACTCTGGCGCCAGGCCAGGAGGAACAGCCGCGCCAGCGGCAGACCGGTCCTGTTCATGCCGCGACCTGCCGACCGCCTTCCAGGCGCAACTGGCGGGCGCAACGGGCGGCCAGGCGCTCGTCATGGGTCACCAGCACCAGCGTCGTACCCTGTTCCCGGTTGAGCTCGAACAGCAGGTCACTGATGTGGCCGCCGGTGCGGCTGTCGAGATTGCCGGTGGGTTCGTCGGCGAAGAGAATGCTCGGCCGCGGGGCGAAGGCTCGTGCCAGGGCAACCCGCTGCTGCTCGCCGCCGGAGAGCTGGCGGGGATAGTGACGCAGGCGCTCACCCAGGCCGACCCGCTCCAGCAGGGCCATTGCCTGCTCACGGGCCTGGCGCGCGCCCTCCAGCTCCAGGGGCAGCATGACGTTTTCCAGGGCGGTGAGGCTGTCCAGCAACTGGAAGGACTGGAAGACGAAGCCCACCCGTTCCGCGCGCAGGCGGGCTCGGGCATCTTCGTCGAGGGTGTCCAGGCGCTGGCCGGCGAGATGGACCTCCCCGCTGCTGGGCAGGTCGAGACCGGCCAGCAGCCCGAGCAGGGTGGACTTGCCGGAACCCGAGCTGCCGACGATGGCCAAACTGTCGCCGGCTTCCAGTTCCAGATCCAGCGCCTGGAGGATCGGCAGCGCACCTTCCGCGCCCGTGACGACCTTGCTAAGGTCTCGTGCCAGCAAAATGACTTCGCTCATGAGGTATCCGATGCCGTATTCGAGGGGCCCGCAAACGGGCGGCTGTGGCGAGTTAGAGTCAAAAAGCCGTGCGAAGTCCAGAGCGCCTTTGCGCCAAGGCATTGCCTGGCTACTGGCCCTGCTGTGCCTGACCCTGACGCCGCTGGCCATGGCGCGCACCCTGCTGGTGGTGGGTGACAGCATCAGCGCTGGCTACGGCCTGGCCGACGGCCAGGGGTGGGTACGGCTGCTGGAGCAGCGCCTGCAGGAGCAGAAGATCGATTACCAGGTAGTGAACGCCTCCATCAGCGGTGATACCACGGCTGGAGGCCTGGCACGGCTGCCACCCCTGCTGGCCGACCATCGGCCTGAGGTGGTGGCCATCGAGCTGGGTGGCAACGACGGCCTGCGCGGCCAGCCGCTGGCCCAGATCGAGCGCAACCTCACCGCCCTGGTGGAGCAGGCCAAGGCCAAGGGCGCCCGTGTCCTGCTCCTGGGCATGCGCCTGCCACCCAACTATGGGCCGCGCTATACCGACGGCTTCGCCCAGGTCTACACGGACGTGGCCAAGGCCCAGCAAGTGGCCCTGGTGCCCTTCCTGCTCGAAGGGGTAGGGGGCGATCCGGCCTTCATGCAGCCGGACGGCATTCATCCCCAGGCCAATGCCCAGCAGCGGCTGCTGGAAAACGCCTGGCCGCACCTGCAGCCGCTGCTGCGCGACTGAACGTCGGACTTTTCCCCGAAGGGGCTTTCCGCTAAGGTTGCGCGCCCCGCCGGTCCGGCCGATCGACCGCCCGGCGGAACCGCCCCTGGAGTATCCCGATGTCCCGCCTTTCCCGGTCCATGCACGGCTATCAGCTGATCCAGCCCGATGCCCAGCTCGACCTGTTCGCCTGCCGCGAGGGCCGGGTCCATATCGTCGCCCGGCAGCTGGAGCTGGGCTCGCCCACCGACCGGACCCTGTGCGGCACCCTGTTGCCGGCGCGGCCGCGACTGTACCCGCTGGATCGCCGTGGGCTGGCGCTCAAGACCCTTTGCCCGGCCTGCCTGCAGCGGTTGCAAGGTGCCAAACGGGGGCTGCCCAATCCGTTACAGGCTTTTTGAGGCTCTGCCGGACGCGGGGCGAGCCGTGTACAATTCGCGCCGTCACCTTATTGCTCCTTGCAAGGATTCATCCCATGCCCGCGCGCGTTTCGACCCTGGTCGGTTCCCTCTCGCTGTTTGGTCTGTTGAGCGCGGGTACGGCGCAGGCATTGGAGTTGCCGCTGCCGCCACCCGGTGAAGACGTGGTCGGCGAGGTTCAGGTCATCAAGGCCGCCTACGAAGACACCTTCGCCGACCTCGGCCAGAAGTACGACCTGGGCTACACCGAGATGGTGGCGGCCAATCCAGGCGTCGACGCCTGGCTGCCCGGCGCCGGTACCGAGATCGTCCTGCCGACGCGCTTCATCCTGCCGCCCGGGCCGCGCGAAGGCATCGTCATCAACATCGCCGAATACCGCATGTACTACTACCCCAAGGGTGGTCATTCGGTGTTCACCTACCCGCTGGGTATTGGCCGTGATGGCTGGGGCTCGCCGGTCGGGGTGGCCAAGGTGGTGGACAAGATCAAGGATCCGGCCTGGTATCCGCCGGAGTCCATTCGTGCCGAGCATGCCGCCGAAGGCGATCCGCTGCCCAAGGTGGTGCCGCCCGGCCCGGACAATCCCCTGGGCCCCTACAAGATCCGCCTGACCCTGCCAGGCTATCTCATCCACGGCTCGGACAAGAAGTTCGGCATCGGCATGCAGGTCAGCCACGGCTGCTTCCGCATGTACAACTTCAACGTCACCGAACTGGTGAGCATGCTGCCAGTCGGTACCCCGGTGCGGATCATCGACGAGCCCTACAAGTTCGGGGTCAGCCAGGGCAAGCTCTACCTGGAAGCCCATCAACCGGTCAACCTCAAGGGCGATCCGACCGACATCGACCGTCAGGCCGCGGTGGTCAATGCGCTGATCAAGCGTGACGACCTGCTGCAAGCCAACAGCGCGGTAAATTGGGCCACGGTGCGTGACGTGGTGCAGGGCCAGGACGGCCTGCCAGTGGAAATCGCCGATCTGCCCGCCGGCGTGGTTCCCGGTGCGGTGGCCAAGGCGCCCGCCAAGTCGCTGTAAGTCCAACCGGTCGAGCGCGCTCGGCCGGTCCGACAAACAAAAAGCCCGCCATCTGAGATGGCGGGCTTTTTGTTTGCTCCGAGAAAGGCGACTGTTGCCATTCGCCTTTCCAGCCGGGGCGCCTTACTTGCGGCTGGCTTTTTCCAGCATACGCAGGGCGCGCTCGTTGGCTTCGTCAGCGGTCTGCTGAGCTTTCTGAGCGGCGGCCAGAGCCTCGTCAGCGTGACGGTAGGCTTCGTCAGCACGAGCCTGGGCGCGGGCAGCGGCGTCTTCGGTAGCGGTCAGGCGAGCTTCGCTTTCCTTGTTAGCGGTGCTGCAACCAGTGGCCATAGCAGCGGCCAGAGCCAGGGCGGCGAATTTCAGAGCATTGTTCATCGTAAACCCCTTGAGGTAGACATCCTGTTTTAAGATCAATTTTCCAGGTGGAAAATTGCGGCTACATACTACTCATTACCGGTCGTAAGTAAACTGAGCTAAACCCGTTGAAGAAAGATTTTTTGCGGAAATCCTCCTTCGCTCCCCGAGTTCGTCCCAGAATGCGTGCAGCCGGTATCAGCAACTGCTTGGATGGCTGAAAGCCACGAACGTTTCAAAACGTTAGAGGATGAGCGGAAGTTGTCAAGAAGGACGCCGTGGCTGCTCCCGCGTCGAAGGCCCTGATATAGTGCGACATTACGGTGCGACGGCTGGTCAGAACCTGTTTCTTCCGTAGGGGTCTGACGCGCTGTGGCTCAGTCCCGCACAGGAAGAGTGCGTTCTCGTCTTCGGGTATCACCGATAACAATGGATAAGGCGGAGCCAAACCGCCAAGGAGTAGTCATGAACGAGTCCCTGCACGTGGAACACGATGAAGCCAATCATCAGTTCCAGCTTTCCGTCGACGGCCAGCGCGCCTATCTCGCCTATATGGATCTGGGCAAGCAGACGATGGATTTCTATCGCACCTTCGTACCCGATGCCCTGCGTGGGCGCGGCCTGGCGGCGCGGCTGACCGAGCACGCGCTGAACTACGCCGAGAGTCGCGGCTACAGCGTCATTCCCTCCTGCTCCTATGTGGAGCACTACCTGGAGCGACGTGGCCAGGTGACGCCGCTGGCCTGAATGGCCGCTGCATGAAAAACGCCGGGCTGAGCCCGGCGTTTTCGTGTGCGCTGATCCCTCAGTCGCGGGCGCGACGCGGCAGCACATCCTTGAGCTTGCGGTGCATGTCGAGAATGCTCTTTTCGGTCATGGCCCAGTCGATGCAGGCATCGGTCACCGAGACGCCGTATTCCAGCTGCGCCAGGTCCGCCGGGATCGGCTGATTGCCGAAGCCCAGGTGGCTTTCCACCATCAGGCCGACGATGGAGTTGTTGCCCTCGACGATCTGGTTGGCGACGTTGTCCATCACCAGCGGCTGCAGGGCGGCGTCCTTGTTGGAATTGGCATGGCTGCAGTCGACCATGATGTTGGGCTTGACCTTGGCCTTGACCAGCGCCTGCTCGCACAGGGTGACGCTGACCGAATCGTAGTTGGGCTTGCCGTTGCCGCCGCGCAGTACCACGTGGCCATAGGGATTGCCCTTGGTCATCACCACCGAGACCTGGCCGCGCTGGTCGATGCCCAGGAAGCGGTGCGGGCTGGAAACCGACTGCAGGGCGTTGATGGCCACGGTCAGGCTGCCATCGGTGCCGTTCTTGAAACCGACCGCGGAGGAGAGGCCCGAGGCCATTTCGCGGTGGGTCTGGGACTCGGTGGTGCGCGCGCCGATGGCCGACCAGCTGATCAGGTCCTGCAGGTACTGCGGGGAAATGGGGTCGAGCGCCTCGGTGGCAGTGGGCAGGCCCTTTTCCGCCAGGTCCAGCAGCAGCTGACGACCGATGTGCAGGCCGTCCTGGATCTTGAAGGAGTCGTCCAGGTAGGGATCGTTGATCAGGCCCTTCCAGCCCACGGTAGTCCGGGGCTTCTCGAAGTAGACGCGCATGACCAGATAGAGGCTGTCGCTGACCTGGGCGGCCAGTGCCTTGAGCCGCTCGGCGTATTCGTGGGCGGCCTTGATGTCATGGATCGAGCAGGGGCCGATCACCACGAACAGGCGATGGTCCTTGCCGTCGAGGATGTCGCGGATGACCTGGCGGCCCTGGGCGACGGTGTCGGCGGCGAGATCGCTCAGCGGGATCTCCTGCTTGAGCTGCTCGGGCGTGATGAGCGGCTCGTTGGCTTCGATGTTGAGGTCGTTAAGGCGGGGCTGTGCGGCCATGGTGCTACTCGTCGGTCACGGCGCTGCGACAGGACGGGACCCGTGCAGGCAAAATACGGTGGGGAGGGTGGGGCACCTTAACGCGTGTCCCGCCCGGTCACAATGGTTACGACGCTATTGGCGAGCCTGAGGGCGCGCCTTGGCGATGATCGCGGCGAGGAATCGATGGAATTGGACGATGGCACGGCGGATGCCGTCCTGCTGGAGGCGCCCGGGCGCTCTCTGCTGATCTTTACCAGCGTCGGCTGTGCGACCTGCCGGCTGGCCCGCCAGGTACTGCCTGCAGCGGTGCTGCCGGTCGACCGGCTGTACTGGGTCGACGCCGAGCGCAGCGGCGGCCTGGTGCAGCGCTATGGCGTCTTTCATCTGCCGGCGCTGTTCCTGGTCCGTGACGGCGAGTTTCTTGGTCCGGTACAGGCGCCGCTACGCGAGCCGGCCCTGGTGGCAGCGATCCAGGCGGCGGACGGGCGGGAGTCCGAAGAGCTGCCCTGAGCGTCCTGAGCAGGCTCTAAGGCGCGGGTTGCAGCGCAATCGGCGATCCCCTGCTACGCTGGTGAGGCTATCCCGCGTCGTACCGGCCCGATCGGCTGATCTGGCCAGGAGGAATCGTGATCCGCTCCCTGCTTTACGCCACGGACCTGGGCTTGTGTTCGTCCTATGTGTTCCAGCACGCCTTGACGCTCGCCCGCATCCATCAGGCGCGGTTGTATGTCGTCCATGTGGTGGAGCCGCTGGGATTGCTGGCCTCCACCCTGCTGCAGCAGTATCTGGACGGCGAATCCATGGATCGGCTGCGTAACGGCGGACTGGATCTGGTCATGGAGACCATCGAGCAGCAGGTGTTCGAGTCCTTGCGTGAGGACCTGCTGGAAACCCCGGCTACCGTGGGGCTGGTACGGGCCGTCCGGGTGGTGCAGGGCGATCCGCCAGCGGTGATCCTCAAGCAGGCCCAGGACTTCGCTGCGGATCTGCTGGTGATCGGCAGCCGCAGCCAGGGCGATGCCCAGGTAGCGCCGCTGGGCCGTACCGCCAGTCGCCTCCTGCAGACGGCCCATATCCCCGTCTATCTGGTGCCCTTGCGCCAAGGCTGATCCGTAAGCGTCAGCGCGTGCCCTTCTGCGACTTAATTCGATTTCGGTCTAGAAAAAGCTTAAGGGCTGCTTTAAAGTTATATGCTTGCGCATGGGGTCAGCGAGGAGCCGGCATGAAGCTGCAACAGTTGAGATATATCTGGGAAGTCGCCCATCACGACCTGAACGTATCCGCCACTGCCCAGAGCCTCTATACGTCGCAGCCTGGCATCAGCAAGCAGATCCGCCTGCTCGAAGACGAACTGGGGGTCGAGGTCTTTGCCCGTAGTGGCAAGCATCTGACCCGCGTGACCCCCGCCGGCGAGCGGATCATCCAGACCGCTGGCGAGATCCTGCGCAAGTGCGAAAGCATCAAGCAGATCGCCCAGGAGTTCTCCAACGAGCGCAAGGGCACCCTGTCCATCGCCACCACCCACACCCAGGCGCGCTATGCGCTGCCGGATGTGATCAGCGAATTCATCAAGCAATACCCCGATGTGGCGCTGCACATGCACCAGGGCTCGCCGACCCAGATCGCCGAGATGGCCGCCGACGGCACCGTCGACTTCGCCATCGCCACCGAGGGCCTGGAGCGCTTCAACGACCTGGTGATGATGCCCTGCTATCGCTGGAACCGGTGCGTCATCGTTCCGCAGAATCATCCGCTGGCCAAGGTCGAGAATCTGACCCTGGAGCAGCTGGCGGACCAGCCACTGGTGACCTACGTCTTCGGCTTCACCGGGCGCTCCAAGCTCGACGAGGCCTTTGCCCGCCAAGGCCTGGAGCCCAACGTGGTGCTGACCGCGGCGGACGCCGACGTCATCAAGACCTATGTACGCCTTGGCCTGGGCGTGGGCATCGTGGCCGACATGGCGGTGGATCACAAAGCCGATGCCGACCTGGTCTGCCTGGACGCCAGCCACCTCTTCGAAGCCAGCGTGACCAAGATCGGCCTGCGCCGCGGCACCTTCCTGCGCGGCTTCATGTGCGACTTCATCGGTCGCTTCGCGCCGCACCTGACCCGGGACGTCCTCACCGAGGCCATGCAGACGCCGACCCGCCAGGAGCTGGAGACGCTGTTCCATGGGGTGACGTTGCCGACGTATTGAGGTTGGCTGCGGACCGTCGTAGGTTGGGTTGAGCGCAGCGAAGCCCAACAGGCTCTGCCTGGGAACGCGGTAATGTTGGGCTTCGACGATGGAGCCGTCTCAGCCCAACCTACGATCTACCCTTCAAGCCGCCACTGCTCCAACAGCAGCTGCGCCGCCGCTGACAGCCCCGCGCCCTGGCGCACCAGGATCGAATAGGGTTCGTTGCGCGTGCGCTGGACGACCGGCAGGCGACGCAGCAGGCCATGGCGTTCGCTGAACTGAGCGATGTCGCTGGGCAGCATGGCCACCTGGTTGGGGTCTTCCTGAAGCAGGCCGAGCAGGGTGAAGGTCGAGGCGGTTTCCACGGGATAACGGGGAAACTCCAGCTCCGCAGCGCGAAACTCCCGTTCCAGGGTCAGCCGCATCGGCAGGTTGGCCGGGTAGACGATCCAGCGGCTGTCGACCAGCTCGGCCAGGCCTAGCTCTGTTGCCTCGGCCAGCGGATGGCGGGGATGGCAGACGATCTCCAGGCGCTCCTCGCGCACCTCCAGGCAGTCGTAGGCATCCGGGCGGCGGCTGACGCTGCTGCGGCAGATCGCCACCTCGATGCGCCCGGCGTCGAGCAGATCGAGCAGACGCACACTGGTGTCCTCGATGATCTCGATCCCGAGCTGTGGCTGCGCTGCGCCCAGACGGGATACCGCTGCGATCAGCCGGGGCACCGCGCCCATGATCACGCCCACCGCCAGGCGGCCGCCTTCACCCTGCAGGATGCCGAGCATCTCCTCGCGTAGATGAGCCAGGTCGCTCTCGATCAGCCGCGCATAGCGGATTACACAGCGGCCCAAGTCATTCGGTTGCAGGCCCTGGTGGGTGCGCAGGAAGAGGGTGGCGCCCAGGGTACTTTCAATCTCGTGCAGCGCCTTGGTGGCGCCGGGCTGGGAAATGGCGATACGTTCGGCGGCCTTGTGCAGCGAGCCTTCCTCGTCGAGGGCGATCAGCAGGCGCAGCTGGCGCAGGCGCAGGCGGGAAGCGATGGAGCCCAGGGATGGCAGCATGGGAATAACCGTTGGTTATCACGGGATAGGGAGCTCTCATTAGGCAGGCCCTGTAGCGCCTAGTAAAGTCTCTTTCAGGCGATAACCAACAAGGAGAATGCCATGCACCTGATTCAGTTCGAAGACCAACAGGGCCAGCGCCGCGTCGGCGTGGTCGAGCGCGGCGAAGTCCAGCAGGTCCGCGGCGCCACCAGCACCCGGACCCTGGCGCTGGAAGCCATCCGCGCCGGCGTTTCGCTGGAGTCTCAGGTGCAGGCCCTGGGCCTGGAGCCCGGACCGGCCTATGCCGATCTGCTCGACGCCGGCTGCCTGTTGCCGCCGCTGGACCATGAGGATCCGGCGCACTGCCTGGTCACCGGGACCGGCCTGACCCACCTGGGCAGCGCCGCGACCCGCGACAAGATGCACCAGCAGAATAGCCAGGAGGAGGCCAAGCTGACCGACTCCATGCGCATGTTCAAATGGGGTGTGGAGGGCGGTCGGCCCGCCGCTGGGACCGCCGGGGCCCAGCCGGAGTGGTTCTACAAGGGCGACGGCGGCATCCTGGTTCGTCCCGGTGCCGACATTCCGCTGCCGGAGTTCGCCGAGGATGCCGGCGAAGAGCCCGAGTTGACTGGCCTCTATGTGATTGGCGATGACGGCAAGCCCTATCGCCTAGGTTACGCGGTAGGCAATGAATTCTCCGACCACGTGATGGAACGCAAGAACTATCTCTACCTGGCTCATTCCAAACTACGCTACTGCAGCTTTGGGCCAGCCCTACGCACGGGTGAGCTGCCGCGTCATCTGGCCGGAACGAGCCGTATCCGTCGTGGCGACCAGGTGCTGTGGGAGAAGGAGTTTCTCTCCGGCGAGGACAACATGTGCCATAGCCTGGAGAACCTGGAATATCACCATTTCAAGTACGCGCAGTTCCTGCGCCCGGGCGATGTCCATATCCATTTCTTCGGCACGGCGACCCTGTCCTTCGCCGATGGCGTCCGCGTCGAACCGGGCGATAGATTCGAGATCGCGGTGCCCGAATTCGGCGAGCCGCTGAGCAATGGCGTCAAGGCGCATGCGGCTGCCTTCCAGCCAGGGCAGGTCCAGCAACTCTGATAGTTGTATGATGACTGCTGACTATGCGAATGCTAGAGTGGGTATCGCACAGGCTGGTCCGGACGCTCAGATGCTGAGCGTGCCACCCTTTCGAAGACCCCCAGGCGGGCGGTCTTCCCTGAACCCCTAGGTATAAGGAGTCGAGAACAATGCAGATCCAAGGCAAAAACTACATCGGTGGCGCTCGCAGCGGCGAGGGCGAGGTGCGGGTCTACAGCATCGACGCCAGCACCGGCGAAAAACTGCCCTACGAATTCTTCCAGGCGTCCACGGCCGAGGTCGATGCCGCCGCCCGTGCCGCCGAGCAGGCCGCACCCCTGTACCGCAAGCTGAGCGCCGAGAAGCGCGCGGCCTTCCTCGACGCCATCGCCGACGAACTGGATGCCCTGGGCGATGATTTCGTCCAGCTGGTCTGCCAGGAAACCGCGCTGCCGGCTGGCCGTATCCAGGGCGAGCGTGGCCGTACCAGCGGCCAGATGCGCCTGTTCGCCAAGGTGCTGCGTCGTGGTGACTTCCACGGGGCCCGTATCGACACCGCCTTGCCCGACCGCAAGCCGCTGCCGCGTCCCGATCTGCGTCAGTACCGCATCGGTCTGGGTCCGGTGGCCGTCTTCGGCGCCAGCAACTTCCCGCTGGCTTTCTCCACTGCCGGTGGCGACACCGCTGCGGCCCTGGCCGCCGGTTGCCCGGTAGTGTTCAAGGCTCACAGTGGCCACATGGTGACCGCCGAGCACGTCGCTGACGCGGTGATCCGCGCCGCCGAGAAGACCGGCATGCCCAAGGGCGTGTTCAACATGATCTACGGCGGTGGCGTGGGCGAGCAGCTGGTCAAGCATCCGGCCATCCAGGCCGTGGGCTTCACCGGTTCCCTGCGTGGTGGTCGTGCCCTGTGCGACATGGCCGCGGCGCGTCCGCAGCCCATCCCGGTCTTTGCCGAGATGTCCAGCATCAACCCGGTGGTCGTGCTGCCCGAGGCGCTCAAGGCCCGCGGTGATGCCATCGCCACCGAACTCAGTGCCTCGGTGGTGCTGGGTTGCGGTCAGTTCTGCACCAATCCGGGCCTGGTCATCGGTGTGCGTTCGCCTGAATTCAGCGCCTTCCTGGAGCGTCTGGCCGGTGCGATGAACGAGCAGGCGCCCCAGACCATGCTCAACCCGGGCACCCTGAAGAGCTACGAGAAAGGCGTCGCGGCGCTGTTGGCCCATTCCGGCGTAGAGCATCTGGCTGGTGCCAGCCAGGAAGGCAACCAGGCCCGTCCGCAGCTGTTCAAGGCTGACGTCAGCCTGTTGCTGGAAAGCGATGAGCTACTGCAGGAAGAAGTCTTCGGCCCCACCACCGTGGTGGTCGAGGTGGCCGACGAAACGCAGCTGCAGCAGGCGCTGCAAGGCCTGCACGGTCAGCTGACCGCGACCCTGCTGGCCGAGCCGGCCGATCTGCAGCGCTTCGAGGCCATCATCGGCCTGCTGGAGCAGAAAGCCGGTCGCCTGCTGCTCAACGGCTATCCCACTGGCGTGGAAGTCTGCGACGCCATGGTCCACGGCGGTCCCTACCCGGCGACCTCCGACGCCCGCGGCACCTCCGTGGGTACCCTGGCCATCGATCGCTTCCTGCGCCCGGTGTGCTACCAGAACTACCCGGACGCCTTCCTGCCGGAAGCCCTGCAGAACGCCAACCCACTGGGCATCCAGCGCCTGGTGAACGGCGAGAACACCAAGGACGCGATCTGATCGCAAGGCCTTGAGTAGGTAGAGAACCCGGCGTCGAGAGACGCCGGGTTTTTTATTGGGCGGCGGAAAGGGGAGGTGACAAAACAGTGGAAAAGGCTGTGCCGTTTTCCACGCTACGGGGTGGTTGGGTGTGGGGTGGTGGAGGGCGGTGCAAGTGGAAAAGGCTGCGCCGTTTTCCATGCTACGGGGCGGTTGGGTGTGGGGCGGTGGAGGCGGTGCAAGTGGAAAAGGCTGCGCCGTTTTCCACGCTACGGGGTGGTTGGGTGTGGGGTGGTGGAGGGCGGTGCAAGTGGAAAGGCTTCCGTTTTCCACGCGACGGAGCACGAGGCTACGGGTAGCGCCGGGGCGGCCCCCTCTCCCTCTGGGAGAGGGCTGGGGTGAGGGGGTCACGACACGGCACCGAAACGCAAAAGGCCGCTCGTGAGAGCGGCCTTTCTTGCACCCGAGGCAGCCTTACTTGGTGGCGAACTTGAAGATCGTCGTCTGGGTGTAGGTCTGGCCGGGGTCCAGGCGGGTGGTGGGGAAGTCGGGCTGGTTGGGCGCGTCTGGATAGTGCTGGGTTTCCAGGGTGAAGGCGCCCCAATGGCCGTAGGTCTTGCCGGCCTTGCCCTTGATGTTCCCCTCCAGGAAGTTGCCGGTATAGAACTGCACGCCCGGTTCGGTGGTGTAGAGGGTCAGGGTGCGGCCGGAGCCTGGATCGGTCACCACGGCGGCGGCCTTCTGCAGATCGCCACCGGTGTTGAGCACCCAGTTGAAGTCATAGCCACCCTGCTTGGGTTCGGCGTATTTCAGTTGCTGGTTGTTGTCGGCGATGTGCTTGCCGATGGCGGTCGGCTTGCGGAAGTCCATCGGCGTGCCGGCCACCGGTGGCAGTTCGCCGGTGGGGATCAGCTTGGCGGTGACCGGGGTGTAGGTATCGGCGTTGAGCATCGCCACCTGCTTGAGCACGGTGCCACTGCCGGCGCCGGCCAGGTTGAAGTAGCTGTGGTTGGTCAGGTTGAGCACCGTCGGCTTGTCGGTGGTCGCGCGATATTTGAGGGTCAGCTGGTTGTGCTCGTCCAGCTGATAGGTCACCTGGGTGGTGAGGGTGCCGGGAAAGCCCATCTCGCCATCGGGGGAGACATAGCTCAGGGTCACGCCGACCCAGCCGTCACCCTTGGCCGGCTCGGCCTTCCATACCTTGGTATTGAAGCCCTGGGGGCCGCCGTGCAGGGCGTTGGTCTTGTCGTTCTGGGGGATCTGGTAGCTCTTGCCGTCGAGACTGAAACGGCCCTCGGCGATGCGGTTGCCGAAGCGGCCGATGGTGGCGCCAAAGAACACGGTGGGGTTGTCGAGATAGCCCTGGACGTCATCGAAACCCAGCACCACGTCTTCGCTATGGCCCTTGCGGTCGGGCACCTTGAGCGCCTGCAATACGCCACCGTAGGTGATGACGGTGGCCTGCATGCCGTGGCTGTTGCTGAGGACGAACTTCTCGATGGGCGTGCCGTCGGGCAGCTTGCCAAAGCTCGACTGCTGGCTGGTGAGGCCGGCCGCCTGGGCGGTGAGGGTACTGATCATGAGTGACAGTCCAAGTCCGGTAAGGGCTAACGTGCGTTTCATCTCGACCACCTTTTCGGTTTGTTGTTGTGCAAGAGTGGGGCAGAGGGCCCCGAGTTCCGGAAAGAGAGGCTGCGCCAGCCCCTCACCCCGACCCTCTCCCGGTGGGAGAGGGGGTAGAGCCGGTCAATGGGAGTGGCGGGGCACTTCGGAACCGCGGCAGCCGACCAGGAAGTCGAAGTCGCAGCCTTCGTCGGCCTGCAGCACGTGGTTGACGTAGAGGCGCCGGTAGCCGCCGGCCAGCAGCTGGTCCGCCGGCGGTTGCCAGTCGGCCAGGCGCGCGGCCAGTTCCGCGTCCGGGATGTCCAGGTGCAGGCGGCCGGAGGCGCAGTCCAGCTCGATCATGTCGCCTTCGCGGACCACCGCCAGCGGACCGCCGGCCGAGGCCTCTGGCGCCACGTGCAGCACCACGGTGCCGTAGGCGGTGCCGCTCATGCGGGCATCGGAGATGCGCACCATGTCGGTGATGCCCTTGGCCAGCAACTTGGGCGGCAGGCCCATGTTGCCCACCTCGGCCATGCCCGGGTACCCCTTGGGTCCGCAGTTCTTCAGCACCATCACGCAGGTCTCGTCGATATCCAGGTCCGGATCGACGATGCGCGCCTTGTAGTCTTCCAGGTTCTCGAACACCACGGCGCGACCGCGGTGCTGCATCAGCTCCGGAGTGGCGGCCGACGGCTTGAGTACCGCGCCCTTGGGCGCCAGGTTGCCACGCAGCACGCAGATGCCGCCGTCGGCGCGCAGGGGGTTGTCCAGGGCGCGGATGACCTCGTCGTCACCGTAGATGGGCGCCTCGGCGCAGTTGGCCCAGATGCTCTTGCCGTTGGCGGTCAGGGCCTCGGGGTGGGGCAGCAGGTTGGCTTCGCCCATGCGGCGGATCACTGCCGGCAGACCGCCAGAGTAGTAGAACTCCTCCATCAGGAAGCGGCCGGAGGGCTGCAGGTCGACGATGGTGGGGGTGCCGCGGCCGACGCGGGTCCAGTCGTCCAGCTCCAGGTCCACGCCGATGCGGCCGGCGATGGCCTTGAGGTGGATCACCGCGTTGGTGGAACCGCCAATGGCGGCATTGACGCGGATGGCGTTCTCGAAGGCTTCCTTGGTGAGGATCTTCGACAGCCGCAGATCCTCCGCCACCATGTCGACGATGCGCATGCCGGAGAGGTGCGCCAGCACGTAGCGACGCGAATCCACTGCCGGGATCGCGGCATTGTGCGGCAGCGAGGTACCCAGGGCTTCGGCCATGCAGGCCATGGTGGAGGCGGTGCCCATGGTGTTGCAGGTGCCGGCCGAGCGGGACATCCCGGCTTCGGCGGAGAGGAATTCGTTGAGGTCGATCGTCCCGGCCTTATAGGCTTCGTGCAATTGCCAGACGATGGTGCCGGCGCCGATGTCGCGGCCCTGGTGCTTGCCGTTGAGCATGGGGCCGCCGGTGACGACGATGGCCGGCACATCGCAGCTGGCCGCGCCCATCAACAGCGCCGGCGTGGTCTTGTCGCAGCCGGTGAGCAGCACCACGGCGTCCACCGGATTGCCGCGGATGGCTTCTTCGACGTCCATGCTGGCCAGGTTGCGGGTCAGCATGGCGGTCGGTCTGAGGTTGGACTCGCCATTGGAAAACACCGGGAATTCCACCGGAAAACCACCGGCTTCATAGATGCCGCGCTTGACGTGCTCGGCGATCTTGCGGAAGTGGGCGTTGCAGGGGGTCAGCTCGGACCAGGTGTTGCAGATGCCGATGACGGGCTTGCCCTGGAATTCGTGGTCCGGGATGCCCTGGTTCTTCATCCAGCTCCGGTACATGAAGCCGTTCTTGTCGTTGCTGCCAAACCACTGGGCGGAGCGGAGCGGGCGTTTGGGCGTGGTCATGATGGTGTCCTCGGGCATTTCACGGGCAAAGCGGTCCCCGGCACGGCGCCCGTGGCGCCGCGGGGGAGGGCAGAGTCTGGGTTTAGCGCTGCTTGAAGCGGTCGATGACCACCGCCAGCAGCAGGATGGTTCCGCGGATGACGTACTGATAGAAGGTGTCGATGTTCTTCAGGTTCATGGCGTTCTCGATGATCGCCAGGATCAGCACCCCGGCGATCACGTGGCGGATCATGCCGATGCCGCCGGCCAGGGAGACCCCGCCCAGCACGCAGGCGGAGATCACCGTGAGTTCGAAGCCCTGGCCGATCATCGGCTGGCCGGAGGTCATGCGCGAGGCCAGCACCACGCCGGCCAGGGCACCGATCACCCCGTGCATGGCGAAGATGATGATCTTGGTGCGGTCGACGTGAACACCGGCCAACAGCGCGGCTTCCTCGTTGCCGCCGATGGCCATGGTGTTGCGGCCGAAGGTGGTGTAGTTGAGCAGCCAGCCAAAGAACAGGATGCACAGCAGGGTGATGACGATGGGGACCGGCAGCCCGAACAGCTGGCCGTTACCGAACACGAAGAACTGCTCCTGGGAGACGCCGACGGCCTTGCCATCGGAAAAGATGTAGCCCAGGCCGCGCACGATCTGCATGGTCGCCAAGGTCGTGATCAGGGCGTTGATCTTGAGCTTGGCGATCACCAGTCCGTTGATCAGGCCCACCACCAGGCCCATGGCCAGGGCGGCGGCGACGCCGAGGAAGACGCTGTCGAAGTCGCGCATCACCACAGCCGCGACCACGCCGGCGCAGGCGATTACCGAGCCTACCGAGAGGTCGAAGTGGCCAGAGGCCAGGCAGAACAGCATGGTGCAGGCGGCGATGCCCACGGTGGAGATCGCCAGGCCCAGGCCGCGCATGTTCAGCGGCGAGAGGAAGTTCTGCACGAACAGCGCGCAGAGGGCGAAGATGACCAGCGCGGCCAGCATCATGGCCCAGTCGTCGAGGAAGCGACGCATGTCGAAGCCGCGGCGCGGCGGGGTCAGGCTGTGGGGTTGGGCGGACATGGATAGGACCTCTTTATTGTTATCTCGACCAGCAAGGCGCGCCCTCAGGCGCGGGTACGGGGCAGGGCGAGCTGCAGCAGCCGCTCGTCGTTGAAATCGGCGCGCGCCACCTCGCCGGTGATGGCGCCTTCGCTCATCACCAGGATGCGGTCGGCCACGCCCATGACTTCCATCAGGTCGCTCGAGACCACCACCACGGCGATGCCGCGCGCGGCGAGGTCGTGGATGATGGCGTAGATCTCCGACTTGGCACCCACGTCGATGCCACGGGTGGGCTCATCGAGCAGCAGCACCTGCATGGGCATCGACAGCCAGCGTCCGAGGATGGCCTTCTGCTGATTGCCACCGGAGAGATTCTTGATCCTCTGCCCGGCGTGCGGGGTCTTCACGTTGAGGGCGCGAATCTGCTTTTCCGCGTTGGCCTTTTCCCAGCGACCCTGGATCAGGCAGCCGAGGCTGGCGTGGTGAGCGCGGGCGCTGATGTTGATGTTCTCGGCCACGCTGGCCAGGGGCACGATGCCTTCCTTCTTGCGATCTTCCGGGCAGAGCAGGATGCCAGCGGCGATGGCGTCGCGCGGGGACCTCAGATTGACCGGCGCACCCTTGAGGCTCAGGCTGCCAGCCTTGTGCTTTTCCAGACCGGCCAGCAGGCGCAGAAGCTCGGTGCGGCCAGCGCCGACCAGGCCGAACAGGCCAAGAATCTCGCCCTGGCAGACCTCGAAGCCCACCGGCTGCTGCAGGCCCTGGCCGAGCAGGCCCTCGACCTTGAGGCAGCCGCCACCGATCTCGCGCGGCCGGTAGTCGTAGATGTCGGCGAGATCACGGCCGACCATCAGGGTGATGAGCTGGTCAGGGGTGATGTCGGCCAGGCGTTCGACGGTACGCACGTGGCGGCCGTCCTTGAACACCGTTACCGCGTCGCAGATGCGGAAGACCTCTTCCATGCGATGGGAGACATAGAGCACCACCCGACCTTCGTCGCGAAGGCGGGCGATGATGGTCATCAGGCGGTCGGTCTCGCGGGCGGACAGGGAGCTGGTGGGCTCGTCGAAGGCGATGACGCGAGCGCCACGGGAGAGTGCCTTGGCGATCTCCACCAGCTGGCGCTGACCGAGCGACAGGCGCCCGACCTTGGTGTTGGGGTCGATCTCTTCGGCCAGGCCCTTGAGCAGCTCCAGCGCCTGATGGCGCAGGTGGCCGCGATTGACGATGCCGTAGCGTGCCGGCAGGTGCCCGAGAAAGAGATTCTCGGCGACGGTCATCTCCGGCACCAGCTGCAGTTCCTGCTGGATCACCGCGACGCCGGCGCGGATGGCTTCGGCGGTGCTCTTGAACACCAGCTCCTGGCCGTCGACGTTGAGGTGACCGGTGGTGGGAGCGTGGTAGCCGCTGAGGATCTTCAGCAGGGTCGACTTGCCCGCGCCGTTCTCGCCCATGAGGGCATGCACCGAACCGGGACGTACGTTGAAGGAGATGTCGGCGAGCGCCTTTACGCCAGGAAAGGTCTTGCCGATGCCGACGAAACCGAGGCTGTCGGCGCTCTGGGCGGTAGTGTGTTCCAGGGCTGCCATGGAGCACTCCTGTCAGACGAAAGAGGAGGGCGGCGCCAGGACCGGCGCCGCCGGGGTCATCACTTCCAGAGGCCGATCTTTTCCAGCTCTTGCTGGAAATTGGCGCGGGTGATGAGGGTGACCTTGTCCATCGCGGTGTACTTGGGCGGCTCCTTACCGGTAGTCACCCACTCGTACATCATGCTGGCGGTCTGGTAGCCCTCTTCGTGGGGGCTGGGCAGCATGGAGCCGAAGAAGCCACTGTTGGCTTTCTTCAGTTCGCCGATGGCGTCGGTGCCGTTGATGCCGATGCCGATCACCTGCTCGGCCTTGAAGCCGGCGCTTTCGGTGGCGCGGACGCCGCCCAGCACGGTGTTGTCGTTCATGCCACCGATGATCAGGTGCTTGGCGTTCGAGGGCAGCTTGACCAGGGCCGAAGTGGTGGAGTCCATGCTGCCGGGCACGTCCAGGGTCTTCTGCGGGGCGAAGATGATGTGGTCGGTGGGCAGGCCGGCCTTCTTCAGGGCTTCCACCGAACCGTCGGTGCGCTTCTTGCCGGTATCCAGCTCGTTGTAGGTGTTGATCACCGCATAGGTGTCATCCCACTTCCAGCCACGCTTCTCGGCTTCGGCCGCCATGGCCGCGCCCTGCTGCTGACCGACCTCGAAGGCGGCCATGCCCAGGTAGGGCACGTCTTCCATGAACTTGCCCTTGGCGTCGACGAAACGGTCGTCCACGGCCATCACCTTGAGGTCGTTGAGCTTGGCCTTGGCCACGATGGCCGGGCCGAGGGCCACGTCGGGCGGGCAGATCACGAAGCCCTTGGCGCCGTTGGCGGCCAGGCTGTCGATGGCGGCGAGGGTCTTCTCGCCATCCGGTACGGCGATCTTGAGCAGGGTGAAGCCCTTGTCCTTGGCGGCTTTTTCAGCGAAGGCCCATTCGGTCTGGAACCAGGGTTCTTCGGGCTGCTTGACCAGGAAGCCGATCTTGACCGGATCGGCGGCGAAGGCGGAAAGGGACAGACTGACAGCGCCAGCGGCGAGGGCGGCACGCAGCAGAGAACGAACTCCCGGAACACGGAACATAGCTGGAACTCCTTGTTTTTATTGGTGTGGCCAGGCAATGCGAGGCGGCGGCCTGTCGTCTTGGAGGTCAGACGACACCGCTCTGTATTGATATTATGATTGGATGGATGCCGGTGCAAGAAAAAGGTGACGAGATTTTTCGTCACCTCTGTCACCAGGCTGTTACAAAGGGCCAGAGGGCACGAGGTGCCTCTGGCGGGCCTCAGGGCCGGTAGGATGAATCAGCCGGCGAACCTGTGACAGGGCATGCCAGCCACCGGAGCGGTCGCCCGCAGCAGGGCGCCGTCGAGAGCACCATCGGCCGCGGCGCTGGTGACGTACAGGGTGCGCAGATCCGGTCCGCCAAAGACGCAACTGGTGGGGCGCTGGACCGGCAGCTCGACGATCTCCAGCAACTCGCCCTCGGGCGAGAAGCGCAGTAGGCAGTTGCCGTCCCAGCGCGCGTTCCACACACAGCCTTCGCTGTCGATGGCCGAGCCATCCGGCGAGCCGCGCTCGTGGGGACCGGCCCAGACGGTGGGTTCGCCCAGGTTGCCGCTGGCATCCAGCGGATAGCGATAGAGGGTGTCCTTCAGGGTGTCGGCGCTGATGACGTGATTGTCCGCTGCGCTCCAGACCAGGGTATTGGCGATGCCGAGGTCGCTGGCATGGCGGCTCACGCTACCGTCGGGGTCGATGCGGAACAGGCCGCCCGAATGCCTGTCGATGGGCACGTCACCGCCCTCGGCATCGAGATTGTTCTGCATGGTGCCGAGCCAGAGACGGCCCTGGGCGTCGCAGCGTGCTTCGTTGCCACGATTGCCGGGGTCGGGATCGGCCACGCAGAAGAGTTCCAGGGCGGGACGGCTTTCCGGGGAATCCAGGTCCAGGCGGAAGACGCCGTCCGGCAGCGTGACCAGGGCATCGCCGCGAGCCGTGGGCACGAAGGCGGAGCAGGGACGATCCAACTGCCATTCCTGGTAGCGCTCGCCGTGCAGGCGGCAGGCCTTGAAGCCGGCGATGTCTACCCAGTAGAGCGCCTGGGTCTGCTGGTCCCAGAAGGGGCCCTCGGCCAGCTTGAAGCGCTGGGGAAGCAGCGGCTGCCAATCCATCGTTCACCTCTCTTGTTGTGGCAGGACGGGAAATCCAGGCATAGGAACCCGTGGAGACGCGCAGGTTGCGCTGGCGCGCCGTCAATCGGTATAGCGCGCCAGGGTCACTGCGGCGCTGTCGATCAGCATCATGCAGGCCCAGACGGCGCGCGCGGCATCGCGCGAGGCGATGCCGTCGGCGAGGGTCTTGTGCAGGGGGAGGGTGCGTCGCAGCTCGTCAGGGTCGGCCGACGACAGGGTGAAGGAGGCTGCCAGCAGGGCGCCCAGGGCAGGCACCATCTGCTCGATGAACTGATTGTGACTGGCCGCCAGCACGCATTCGTGGAAACGCTGGTCGGCGGTGTTGTAGTCTCCGCCGTCGAGGGAGGCTTCCAGATGGTGGTACGCGACCTGGATCGCCTGGACCTGATCCGGGGTGGCTCTTTCGCACGCCCAGCGTACCGCGGCCGGCTCGATGGCGTGGCGCAGGTCCAGCAGGTCCTTGACGAAATGCGCGGGCAGGCCGCCCGTTGCCAGCCAGCCCACCACCTGGGTGTCGAACAGATTCCAGCGGCTGAGCGGCAGGACCCGGGTACCGACCTTGGGGCCGACTTCCAGCATGCCCTTGGCCGCCAGGGTCTTGATCGCCTCGCGCAGGATGGTACGGCTGACGCCGAGTTCCTGGCAGAGGTCCGCCTCTACCTTGAGCGAGCTACCGGGTGGGAATTGCCCGGCCGCCAGACGCTGGCCGAGCTGTTCGACGGTGGAAGCGTGGTAGCTGCTGGACATGAGGGCATACCGCGAGTGGGTTATTGCCCTTAATGATCATACGAAACTTCCTTGGCAGACAAGGGTTCCGTCCGGAAGGCTTCGGCCACCAGGTCATCGACACCAGCCAGCTGGGCGATGGAGGCATGCCGGGCACTGAGCGGATCGCGGTGCTGGATCGCGGTCAGGATCGCCTTGTGGCGGGAGACCAGCAGGGCCAGGCCCTCGCCGGCGAAGAGCGCCGAGGAGCGCTCCAGATAGTCGCGCACCGGTATCAGCATGATGCTGTAAAGGTGGATCAGCAGCTCGTTGTGAGTCGCATTGGCGATGGCCAGGTGGAAGGCCATGTCCGGCTCTGCCATGCCACCGATATCGTCTGCCTTCTCCATCCGCTCATAGGCGTCGGCAATGGCCGTCACGTCTTCGGGCTGGGCATTGGCAGCAGCCAGAGCCGCTACTTCCGGCTCGATGATGTTGCGTACCTTGACCAGCGTCTCATAGAAGTTGTGTCGCGAATCGCTTTCCAGCAGCCAATGCAGGACATCGGGATCCAGCAGGTGCCACTCGTTGCGTGGCTTCACTACGGTCCCGACCTTGGGTTTGGACCGCACCAGGCCCTTGGCTACCAGCACTCGCGTGGCCTCCCGCAGGACGGGTCGGCTCACCTCATAGTCTTCGCACAGTTGCGACTCGGGCGGCAGGCGTTGTTCTGGCAAAAAGTGGCCAGACACGATCTGGGTTCCGAGTTCGTGGACGATGCGTGCATGTCTGCTTTTGCGCGGCAGCGGTGTCTTGTAATTCATCGAAAGGCATCCGAGTCGTCGTGCCATCACTATAACACTGTCAGCGCGATAACCGACTCAGCCACGGGCTCGACGGCTCTGGAACAGGGATCAGCGGAAAGCAAGTGGTAAGATTTCCTACTTCGTAACTTTATTTTAATAGTACCAAAATGTCTTTGAATGGCGACTAATGGCCATTTTTGGCTATTTAACGCTTCAATGATATTACGTTAGACTTTCAGCTGATCTGCGCTCGAACCGCACAACAACAACAAGTCGGAGAACGCCATGCACTCTGAATCCGCCCTCATCCGCCGGATCACGCGCAAGCTGGTCCCCTTTCTCGTATTGCTCTACCTCGTCGCCTACATCGACCGCTCTGCCGTGGGCTTCGCCAAGCTGCACATGGGGGCCGACGTGGGCATCGGCGATGCTGCCTATGGCCTCGGTGCGGGGCTGTTCTTCATCGGTTACTTCCTCTTCGAAGTGCCCAGCAACCTGTTGCTGGAGCGCTTCGGGGCGCGCCGCTGGTTCGCCCGGATCCTGGTGACCTGGGGTGCCATCACCATGGGCATGGCCTTCGTCCAGGGGCCGAACAGCTTCTATGCCATGCGCTTCCTGCTCGGGGTGGCCGAGGCCGGCTTCTTTCCCGGGGTGCTCTACTACCTCACCCAGTGGTTCCCGGTGCGTCACCGCGGCAAGATCATGGGCCTGTTCATCCTCTCCCAGCCCATCGCGATGCTGGTAACGGGGCCTCTGTCAGGCATGCTGCTGCAACTGGATGGCGCCCTCGGCCTGCACGGCTGGCAGTGGCTGTTCCTGTGCATCGGTGCGCCGGCGGTGCTGCTGGCCTGGCCGACCCTGACCCGGCTGCCGGATGGGCCCGCCCAGGTCGCCTGGCTGGATGCCGACGAAAAGCGCTGGCTGGCCACGGAGCTGGAAAAGGACCTGCACCTCTTCGATCAGACCCGCCATGGCAATCCGCTGCATGCGCTCAAGGATCGTCGGGTACTGCTGCTGGCCCTCTACTACCTGCCGGTGACCCTGAGCATCTATGGTCTCGGGTTGTGGCTGCCGACCTTGATCCACCAGTTCGGTGGCAGCGATCTGACCACCGGCTTCATCTCCGCCATTCCCTATGCCTTCGGCATCCTCGGCCTGCTCATCGTGCCGCGCAGTTCGGATCGCCTCGGGGATCGCTACGGTCACCTGGCGGTGCTCTATGCCGTGGGCGCCCTGGCCATGGCTGGCAGTGCCTGGTTCGGTACTGCCGTGCTGCAACTGGCGGCGCTGTCAGTGGTGGCCTTCTGTCTGTTTTCCCTCACCGCGCTGTTCTGGACCCTGCCCGGACGCTTCTTCGCCGGGGCCAGCGCTGCCGCCGGCATTGCCCTGATCAACTCGGTGGGTAACCTCGGCGGCTATCTAGGCCCCTATGGCATCGGCGCGCTCAAGGCGGCGACCGGCACCCTGGCTTCGGGGCTTTATCTACTGGCCGCGGTACTGCTGTTCGGCCTGCTGCTGACCGGGGTGGTCTACAACCGCCTGGAGCGCAAGAACCGTCGCGAAGCAGATTATGCCGGGGAGCGCTCCGCCGGCTGACGCCCAGGACAGGTCTCGGCGGCGAACCAGGCGGCGCCGAGACAGACCAGATTGGCCGCCAGCAGGTAGGCGGCCGGCGCCATGCGATCGCCCGTGGCACCAATCAGCCAAGTCACCACGATCTGGGCGGTGCCGCCAAAGGCCGCCACCCCCACCGCATAGACCAGTGAAAAACCGGTGGCCCTGACGCGCTGCGGAAAGCTCTCCACCAGCAGCACGATCAGGGCCGCACCGCTCATCCCGTGCAGACCGGAAAGGACCGCCAGGGTGACGAGAAAGGTACCCGCACCGGGCGCTTGGGTGATGAGTTGCAGTGCCGGGTAGAGCAGCACCAGCAACAGCAGGCGCGGCAGGATCAGAACGATACGCCGGCCGTAGCGGTCACTGAGGACGCCGCCCAGGATCGAGCAGACCGCCATGGCCGCGCCCATCACCAGGGTGGCGAGCATGGCGATGCTGGTGGGCAGCTTGAGCTCCACCAGGGCGAAGGTGGTCATGTAGTTGAGGAAATACTGGGTGATGGTGCTGCCGGAGAGAATCAGCAGCCCTAGCAGCAGCGGCCGCCGTTGGGTGGCTAGCACCTCGCCCAGGACCGCCCCGGTACCTCGTGTCTCCCCCACATGGGTATCCACCAGGCCGCGCCGGATATAGAGGCCGATGGGCAGGATCGCCAGGCCCAGCAGGAAGGGCAGACGCCAGCCCCAGGCCAGCAGTTGTTCCGGCGTCAGCCAGAGGGTCAGGCCATAGCCGATCAACCCGGCCGCTACCGCGGCCAGCCCCTGGGCCACCACCTGCCAGCAGGCGTAGGTGCCGCGCTTGTGCAATGGCGCCGCTTCCAGGATGTAGGTGGTGGCGGGCCCGGCTTCGCCGCCCCAGGCCAGGCCCTGCAACAGGCGCGTCAGCACCAGCAGGATGGGCGCGGCGATGCCGATCTGCTCGTAGCCGGGCAGCACGGCGATGCCGCCAGTGCCGAGGGCCATGAGCACCATGGTCAGCAGCATCGCCGGCTTGCGCCCGACGCGGTCGGCCCAGGCGCCGATGAGGACGGCACCCAAGGGCCGGACGATAAAGCCGACACCAAAGGTGATGACGCTGGCCATCAGGCTGGCGAAGGCGTTCTGCGAGGGAAAGAACACCTGGCCGATGAGCACGGCAAAGGTGGCGTAGACGCCGAAGTCGAAAAACTCCACGGCGTTGCCAAGCACCACGGCAAAGACGCCCTTGCGGGAGTGGATAGGGCGGGAAGCGGTCATGGGCGATGTTTCAGCAGGAGCAGGGCGCGCGCCCGGAACCGAGCGCGCGGGAGGTGTCGACTCAGTGGGCGAGGTGCAGGCCGCACTCGCGGTTTTCGTCACCCTTGGTGGGGTCGAAATAGTCGAATTCGTTGGGCAGGTCGTGGGCGGTCAGGTACTGGTAGAGGTCCTTGGAGGTCCAGTGCAGCAGGGGCGCGACCTTGATCAGGCCGTCCGGATTCACGCTGACCGGATCCATCTGGGCACGCACGGCGGTGTCGGTGGCGCGCAGGGCGGTGAACCAGACCTCGGGCGCCGTCTCGCGCAGGGCGCGGGCGAAGGGTTCCAGCTTGACCTCTTCGGTGAAGGCGGCGTGGCGCGGATCGTCCAGCCCCGGCACCGAGCCGTCGATGGCCTCGCGGTGGGCACGCGAGCGCCTGGGCAGGTAGGTCACCAGGTTGAGATCGAGCTTGCGCACGATCTCGTCGGCGCAACGGTAGGTCGCGGGGGTGTTGTAGCCGCTGTCCATCCAGACCACCGGGATGTCCGGCTTGACCTGGCTGACCAGGTGCAGGATCACCGCCTCGAAGGGGCGGAAGTTGGTGGTGACGATGGCGCTTTTACCCAGCCCCAGGGCCCAGGCGACGAGCTTTTCGGGATCGCGGCCAAGGTCGGCGTTGATGCGGGCGAGATCGAGAGACATGGCGGGCTCCAGCCGGCGAGAGGATGACCCCATGGTAGCAAAGCCGGATCAGCTGTGGGCTTCCAGCGTCTCCAGCAGCACCCGCACCTTGGCCAGAGATTCGGCGTATTCGTCTTCCCAGTGGGAGTCCATGACGATGCCGCCGCCGCCCCAGCAGCTGAGTACCCCGTCTTCGGCCAGCAGGCTGCGGATCAGGATGGAGCTGTCGCTCTCGCCGCGTACGTCCAGATAGAGCAGCGAGCCGCAGTAGGGGCCACGGCGGGTTTCTTCGAGCTCGTCGATGATCTGCATGGCGCGGATCTTCGGCGCGCCGGTGATGGAGCCACCAGGGAAACTGCCGGCCAGCAGGTCCAGGGCGTCCAGCCCCTCGGCCATTTCACCGGTGACGGCGCTGACCAGGTGGTGGACGTTGGGATAACTCTCCAGGGCGAACAACTCGGGCACCCGCACCGAGCCGATGCGGCAACTGCGCCCCAGGTCGTTGCGCAGCAGGTCGACGATCATCAGGTTCTCGGCGCGGTCCTTGGGGCTGGCCAGCAGGGCGCGGGCTTCGGCGGCGTCAGCCTCAGCATCTGCCTGGCGTGGCCGGGTGCCCTTGATCGGGCGGGTTTCCACCTGCCCGCGGCTCACCCGCAGGAAACGCTCCGGCGAATGGCTGAGCAGGGCGCCACGGTCCAGTGCCAGATAGCCGGAGAAGGGCGTCGGGCAAGCCGTGCGCAGGGCCTGGTAGGCGATCCAGGGCGAACCCTGGAAGGGCGCGCGAAAGCGCTGGGCGAAGTTGACCTGGTAGCAGTCGCCGGCGGCGATATAGGCCTGGATGGCCTCGATGCGCTGACGATAGGTGGCGCGGTCGATGTCGGCGGCGAAGGGCGCGGTCAGGTGGAAGCCGTCGGCCTCGGGGCGTGCATCGGCAGCGAACAACGCGATCAGGCGTTGCCTTTCCGTCTCGTCCAGCCTGGGATGAAAGACCAGTTGGCTGGTCCGCGCCTGATGATCGCTGATCAGCGCCCAGGCATAGAGGCCCAGGCGGGCATCGGGCAGCTGCAGGTCAGCGCGGGCGCCGTCCGGTAGGCGCTCCAGGCGGCGACCGAAGTCATAGCCGAGAAAACCCAGCAGACCGCCGGCGAAGGGCAATTCGGCACCCTCCGGCAGGTCCGCGTGGCCCAGGCTGGCCAGTGCGGTACGCGTCCGGGTGAAAAAGGCACGCCCCGTCTCGCCGGAGTCGGGTTGCAGCACCTGCAGTGGCCAGGCCGCCATCAGGTCGTAGCGACCCCGTTCGGCCACCGGCCGCCCCGAGTCGAGCAATACCGCACCTGGCTCGCCGTGCAGCAGGGCGAAACGCACCGTGGGATCGGCGTGGTAGGGCAGGGGATGCAACTGGCAGAGAGGCATGGCGCGGTCGGCTGGGGTGGGCGGCGCGCTAGTGTAGCGAACCGTTGCAGGGCTGGGCGAGATACAGGCTGTCACAGCTGGATTGTCGACAAATGTTGACTGATAAGACGTTCAGGCGTAGTTATTCAGCCCATAAACACAAAAGGTGTCGACAATGATCGATAGCCCCTTCCAGGTCGAAGTACCCGAGACCGACAGCGGGACCCTCTCCGAGCAGGTGTTCCGCCGGATCCGCGAGGCCATTGTTCGTGGCGACGTGGCGCCGGGCAGCAAGATTTCCGAGCCGGAGCTGGCTCGCACCTATGGCATCAGTCGGGGCCCGCTGCGGGAGGCCATCCACCGTTTGGAGGGCCAGCGCCTGGTGGTGCGGGTACCCCATGCCGGTGCCCGGGTCGTCGCCCTGAGCCTGGCCGAGCTGGTCGAACTCTACGAGATCCGCGAATCCCTCGAAGGCATGGCCTGTCGCCTGGCGGCCGCACGCCTCACGCCGCAGGGCATCAGCGAACTGCGCCAACTGCTGGATACCCACGAGCGGGACCCGGCATTCCAGGCCGGCACCGGCTACTACCTGCAGGAAGGCGACCACGACTTCCATTACCGCATCATTCAGGCCAGCGGCAACGGCATGCTGGTGCGGCTGCTGTGCGGCGAGCTCTATCACCTGGTGCGCATGTACCGGCTCAAGGTCTCCGCCACCCCAAATCGTCCGCGCCAGGCCTTCGCCGAGCACCATCGCATCCTCGATGCCCTGGCCGAGGGCGATGGCGAACTGGCCGAGCTGCTGATGCGCCGCCACATCGCCGCCTCCAAGCGCAATCTGCAGCACCATCCCCTAGTCACCGACTCCACGAGGTAACGCCATGCCCGCTGTCAGCTCTGGCCAGAAATTCCGCGCCGCCGTCGCCGCCGAACGCCCGCTGCAGGTGGTCGGCACCCTCAATGCCAATCATGCGCTGCTGGCCAAGCGCGCCGGCTTCCAGGCCATCTACCTGTCCGGCGGCGGCGTCGCAGCTGGCTCTCTGGGGCTGCCGGACCTGGGCATCAGCGGTCTGGAAGATGTGCTCATCGACGTCCGTCGCATCACCGATGTCTGCGATCTGCCGTTGCTGGTCGATGTCGACACCGGCTTCGGCGCCTCGGCCTTCAACGTGGCCCGTACCACCCGCGCCCTGATCAAGGCGGGCGCGGCGGCCATGCACATCGAGGACCAGGTCGGCGCCAAGCGCTGCGGTCATCGGCCGGGCAAGGAGATCGTCAGCCAGCAGGAGATGGTCGACCGCATCAAGGCGGCGGTGGATGCCCGCACCGACGCGGACTTCGTCATCATGGCGCGCACCGATGCCCTGGCCGTGGAAGGCCTGCAGGCTGCCATCGACCGCGCCTGCGCCTGTGTCGAGGCCGGCGCCGACATGATCTTTCCCGAGGCCATGACCGAACTGCCCATGTACCGCCAGTTCGCCCAGGCGGTAGGGGTGCCGATCCTGGCCAACATCACCGAGTTCGGCGCCACGCCGCTGTTCACCACCGAGGAGCTGGCCGGCGCCGACGTCGGCCTGGTGCTCTATCCGCTGTCGGCCTTCCGTGCCGCCAATCGCGCCGCCGAAAACGTCTACACCGCGATCCGTCGCGACGGCAGCCAGCAGGCGGTGGTCGACACCATGCAGACCCGCGCCGAACTCTACGACCGCATCGATTACCACCGTTATGAGGACCAGCTGGATCGCCTGTTCCAGCAAGGCAAATCCTGACGCTCCACCCTGAACGCCCGCTTTTTCGCACAACAACTCCAAGAGGAGCGAGACGATGGCAGACAGCAAAACCCTCGGCGGCGCCGGCCTGCGTGGCCAGGTCGCCGGCCGCACCGCGCTATGCACCGTCGGCAAGACCGGCGCCGGGCTCACCTACCGGGGCTACGACATCCGCGAACTGGCCGCCGGGGCCGACTTCGAGGAGGTGGCCCACCTGTTGCTCTATGGCGAGCTACCCACCCAGGCGCAACTGGACGCCTATCGCCAGCGCCTGGCTGCTCTGCGCGACCTGCCGCAGCCACTCAAGGAAGGCCTGGAGCGCATTCCCGCCAGTGCCCACCCCATGGACGTGATGCGCACCGGCGCATCCTTGCTGGGCACCCTGGAGCCGGAGCACAGCTTCGCCGACCAGCAGCAGGTCGCCGATCGCTTGCTCGGCGCCTTCCCGGCGATCCTGCTCTACTGGCATCACTTCAGCCAGAGCGGCACCCGTATCGACTGCAGCAGTGACGCCCCGGATATCGCCAGCCACTTCCTCACCCTGCTGCATGGCAAGGTTCCCAGCGAGTTGCACGCGCGGGTCATGAACGTCTCGCTGATCCTCTATGCCGAGCACGAATTCAACGCTTCCACCTTTACCGCCCGGGTCTGCGCCTCGACGCTGTCCGACCTCTATTCCTGCGTCACCGGTGCCATCGGCTCCCTGCGCGGGCCGCTGCACGGTGGGGCCAACGAAGCAGCCATGGCGCTGATCGAGCGCTTCGCCTCGCCCGAGGAAGCGGTCACTGGCCTCAAGCAGATGCTCGAACGCAAGGAAAAGGTGATGGGCTTCGGCCACGCCATCTACCGCGACAGCGATCCGCGCAACGAGGTGATCAAGGACTATGCCCGGCAGCTGGCGGCAGAGGTGGGCGACAGGGTGCTGTTCCCGGTGTCGGAGGCCGTCGACCGCACCATGAAGGAAGAGAAGGGGCTGTTTCCCAACGCCGACTTCTATCACGCCTCGGCCTACCACTTCCTCGGCATCCCGACGCCGCTGTTCACCCCGATCTTCGTCTGCTCGCGCACGGCTGGCTGGTGTGCCCACGTCTTCGAGCAGCGCGCCGACAACCGCATCATCCGCCCCAGCGCCGATTACATCGGTGTCGAGCAGCGACCCTTCACGCCGATTGCTAACCGTTGATCGTTTGATCGCGGCCATGGGCCGCTCCTACGGGAGCGATTCATGACCAAACTTGTAGGAGCGGCCCAAGGCCGCGATAAGGAACCAAAACCCATGAGCGCCAACGTCGATCTCAACAACCGGCCCGACTACGACCAGGTCATCCAGGACCTGGCCGACTACGTGCTGAACTACCAGGTGGAATCCCAGGAAGCCCTGGACACCGCCCGCAATTGCCTGATGGACACCCTCGGCTGCGGCCTGCTGTCCCTGCGCTTCCCTGAGTGCACCAAGCTGCTCGGCCCCCAGGTGGAAGGCACCGTGGTGCCCCAGGGCGCGCGGGTGCCCGGCACCAGCTATCGCCTGGATCCGGTCAAGGCGGCCTGGGACATCGGCTGCATCATTCGCTGGCTGGACTACAACGACACCTGGCTGGCGGCCGAATGGGGCCATCCTTCCGATAACCTCGGCGCCATCCTGGCGGTGGCCGACCACCTCTCCCAGCGCCGCGTCGCCCAGGGCGAAGCACCCCTGACCATGCGCCAGGTGCTGGAGGCCATGATCATGGCCCACGAGATCCAGGGGGTGTTCGCCCTGGAGAACTCCTTCAACCGCGTCGGCCTGGACCACGTCTTCCTGGTCAAGCTGGCGTCCACCGCGGTCAGCGCCAAGCTGATGGGCGCCAACCGCGAGCAACTGCTGTCAGCCCTGTCCCATGCGTTCGTCGATGGCCAGGCGCTGCGCACCTATCGCCATGCGCCCAATGCCGGCAGCCGCAAGTCCTGGGCCGCCGGCGACGCCTCCAGCCGCGGCGTGCGCCTGGCCGACATCGCCCTGCGTGGCGAGATGGGCATCCCTGGCGTACTCAGCGCGCCCCAGTGGGGCTTCTACGACGTGCTGTTCAGCCACACCAACAAGGACTTGGCCACCAAGCCCGTCGACCAGCGCCAGTTCCGCTTCCCCCAGGGCTTCGGCAGCTACGTGATGGAGCACGTGCTGTTCAAGATCAGCTTCCCGGCGGAATTCCACGCCCAGACCGCCGCCGAGGCCGCGGTGATCCTGCATCCCCAGGTCTGCGACCGGGTGGACCAGATCGAGAAGATCGTGGTGACCACCCACGAATCGGCCATCCGCATCATCTCCAAGCAGGGCCCCATGGCCAACGCCGCCGACCGTGACCACTGCCTGCAGTACATGATCGCCGTGCCGCTGCTGTTTGGCGATCTGGTCGCCGAACACTACGAGGATGCCTTCCACCAGGCCCATCCGCGCATCGACCAGTTGCGCGAGAAGATGGAGATCGTCGAGGACGAGCGCTACAGCAGCGAATACCTGGAAGCCGACAAGCGTTCCATCGCCAACGCCCTGCAGGTGTTCTTCACCGATGGCAGCAGCACCGAGAAGATCGCCATCGAGTACCCGGTAGGTCATCGCCGTCGTCGTGAAGAGGGCATTCCGCTGCTGGAGCGCAAATTCCAGAACAACCTGGCGACGCGCTTCCCGGCCGGTCGCTGCGCCCAGATCTTCGACCTGTGCAAGGACCAGGCAGGGCTGGAAGCGACTCCGGTGCATCGCTTCGTGGATCTGTTCGTTCTTTAAATAAAGGAGGCGACTCGACCGAGCCTGCAGGGCCATGCAGGATCAGGCGAGTCGCCTCATGGGTGGGGCAGGGCGTGGCGGGTGGTCAACTACCCGTCGCGCCCTTTTCTTTTAGTAGTAACGGTCCACATAGGCCGGGCGTTGCTGCCGACCGGCCAGGCGCCAGTGTTCCTGCAGGGCAGCGTGGACGCTCCTGATGAAGTGCTCGTCCGCTGCCGCCGACTTGCCGACGTAGCCGCCGCCTCTGTTGTAGGTCTTGAAGCGGATGCGCAGGCTGGGATGGCGCTGCTCGAACTGGTCGGGCGTCTCGCCGCCGGGCAGGCGGTCGACATGCACCGCGCCGCTCTCGCAGACCCAGAGGATGTGGTTGTGGTTCTTGTCCTTGAGCCCGGCGAAGAGTTGCTTGAGATCGTCCAGGCTGGGGTTGTCGTTCAGGTTCATGAGCGTGTCCTCCACAGTGGCCATGATCAATGGAACTGGTTCATGGTGTTGTCCTTGCCCGCCGCCTTGAGCGCAGCCTCTCCGGCAAAGTATTCCTTGTGATCGTCGCCCATGTCCGAGCCGGCCATGTTCTGGTGCTTGACGCAGGCGATGCCCTGGCGGATCTCCTGGCGCTGCACGCCCTTGACGTAGGCCAGCATGCCCTCCTCGGCGAAGTAGCCCTTGGCCAGGTTGTCGGTGGACAGGGCCGCGGTGTGGTAGGTGGGCAGGGTGATCAGGTGGTGGAAGATGCCCGCCTCTCGAGCCGCATCGCGCTGGAAGCTCTGGATACGTGCATCGGCCAGGCGACCCAGCTCGGTGTCGTCGTAGTCCACGCTCATCAGCTTGGCGCGGTCGTAGGCGGAGACGTCCTTGCCCTCGGCCTGCAGGGCGTCGAACACCTGCTGGCGGAAGCTCAGCGTCCAGTTGAACGACGGGCTGTTGTTGTAGACCAGCTTGGCGTTGGGCACGACCTCGCGGATACGATCGACCATGACCTTGATCTGGCCCACGTGGGGCTTCTCGGTCTCGATCCACAGCAGGTCGGCACCGTTCTGCAGCGAGGTGATGCAGTCCAGCACCACCCGGTCCACGCCGCTGCCGGCGCGGAACTGGAACAGGCCACTGGCCAGGCGCTTGGGCCGCAGCAGCTTGCCGTCGCGGCTGATCAGCACCTCGCCGTTGCCCAGCTGGCTGGCGTCCACCTCGTCGCAGTCGAGAAAGCTGTTGTACTGGTCACCCAGGTCGCCCGGCTGCTTGCTCACGGCGATCTGCTTGGTCAGGCCGGCGCCCAGGGAGTCGGTGCGGGCGACGATGACGCCCTCGTCCACGCCCAGTTCGAGGAAGGCGTAGCGCACCGCGTTGATCTTGGCTAGGAAGTCCTCGTGGGGCACCGTGACCTTGCCGTCCTGGTGGCCGCACTGCTTCTCGTCGGAGACCTGGTTTTCCAGCTGGATGCAGCAGGCACCGGCTTCGATCATCTTCTTGGCCAGCAGGTAGGTGGCCTCGGCGTTGCCAAAGCCGGCGTCGATGTCGGCGATGATCGGTACCACGTGGGTCTCGTAGTTGTCGATCTTGGCCTGGATGGCGGCGGCCTTGGCGTTCTCGTCGGCGCCGCGGGCGGCATCCAGCTCGCGGAACAGCATGGCCAGCTCGCGGGCGTCGGCCTGGCGCAGGAAGGTGTAGAGCTCTTCGATCAGCGCCGGGACGCTGGTCTTCTCGTGCATGGACTGATCGGGCAGCGGGCCGAATTCCGAGCGCAGCGCGGCGATCATCCAGCCGGACAGGTAGAGGTAACGACCCTGGGTGCTGCCCAGGTGCTTCTTGATGGCGATCAGCTTCTGCTGCCCGATGAAGCCGTGCCAGCACCCCAGCGACTGGGTGTAGGCGCTGCTGTCGGCGTCGTAGGCGGCCATGTCCCGGCGCATGATGGCCGCGCAGTGGCGGGCGATGTCGAGACCGGTCTTGAAGCGATTCTGCAGACGCATCCGCGCGGCATATTCCGGATTGATGGCGCTCCAGTGTTTGCCGGCAGTGGTCTTGAGGGCGGCGATGGCCTGAACGTCGTTCTCGTAAGCGGACATGAGTCGATCCTTCTCGATGAGGTTGGCTTGGGTACCAGTCTTTTCCCAACGTCTGGCAGCGGGGTGGCGGTTGCCACCCGGATGCCAGTCGCGAAGGCGAAAGGTCAGCCCAGCTGTCGAGTCATGTCGCCGTACGTACCTGCATGGATCCGGACGTCACCTCTGGCGACGCTGCCTCGAGCAGCGCGGCATTTCAGTCGTCTTCTCTTGTAGTGCCTCTTGAGCATCACTACGCAAGACGGCCCGAGGGTCACCCGGAGCCCAGGCGCGACCCGCATGGATAGGGGGTTCGCGTCCGGTGCAGCTAGAGATTTGCAGGAGATAGGCACGTCGTCAACCGTGTTTTGTAGTGCTTTCGTATAAGCACTACAAAAGTCGTAGAGGCGGCCAGGAGCGGGTTTGGGGCGTCTATTGCTGACCCATTGGTCGCCGGATTGAGCAAAACAGGGCCGCAAGCCACGGCACTGGCCGTGACCTTGCGGTCACTCGGAAGGTGATCCGGGGGGTTCCGGTATCTGCCTCTGGCGAGAGGCAGAGGCAGGCAAAGGCGGCGGGACTTACCGGTCAGTACCGACGAACGGTAAGTCCCTTGGGCTCAAGGTGCCGTGGCGGCGGTGAGGCCGGTCAGGGTGTCGGCGATGTCCTTGGTGCGGTGGGAGGTCTGTGCGGTGAGGCGGCCGGACTCGCGCAGGGCGGCGAGCAGATCCTGCAGCGAGCCCACGTCCTTGGCCTGGCCGGCGATATGGGCGCCGACCTCGCTGATGGCGCGGGACAGCTGGTCGATGTCGGCTCCGATCTCGGCCGCGTTCTTGTGGGTGATGGCCGCGAGGTTGCGCACCTCGTCGGCCACCACCGCGAAGCCCCGGCCGCTCTCGCCGGCGCGCGCCGCCTCGATGGCCGCGTTGAGCGCCAGCAGGTTGGTCTGGCCGGCGATCTGCTGGATCACCTGGACGATGGACTGGATGCGCAGGCTCGACTGGCTCAGCTCGTTGGCGCTGCGGACCACGTCCTCGGCCTGGTCGGTGAGGTTCTGCACGGTGCTGTCGGCCTGCCGGGTAACTTCGCCCTGCTGCAGGATGTTGCCCGTCAGGTCGTCCATGCTGCTGTGCAGCTCGCCGGAGTAGTGCCGCAACTGTTCGCCGATCTCCTGGCGGCTCTGGTGCGCCTGGCGCAGGACCTGGCCCAGATCGGCGAGGCCGCCGAATACGGCCTGAATGGAGTCGTCGAGGCCTTGGGCATCCACGATACCGGTGAAGTTCTGCCGCTTGAATTCGTCGATCTGGTTGACCACCACCTGGCTCAGGCCCGCCAGCTTCTTGATCTGTCGACGCAGGAAGAAGGCCTTGAATTCGCCATAGTGGGCGGCGAAGTTGTCGACGTAGTCGTCGCGGAAGGGCGCGCCTTCGGGCGTGCGGAAAAAGAACACCGCGGTGAGGGTCTGGTTGAGGTTCAGGCCGAGGATCTCGCCAAAGGTGGAAAAGCCCACCACCGGCGTCTGGCCGAACACCTCGCCCATGCGCGGCAACTCGGCGCCATTGTTGGCGCGGCGCAGGATGCAATCGTTGAGTACCCCCACCAGCGGGGTGCCGCTCTTGCCCTGCAGGAAGCGCGCGAAGTCCTGGCGGGTGGTGTCCACCAGGGAGGTGCGCTTGACCATCACCAGCTCTTCACCGGGCGCCACGTCGCAGAACAGGTGGATGCGTTCGCGCTCGTAGTCGATGCGGGCGATGGAGCGGACGAACAGCTCCTCGCCGACGCGGATGGCGAAGGAGTAGTCCGCCAGGCGCTGCTCCAGCTGGTCCGCGCGGCAGCTCAGGGCCTCGCAGAGGGCGGCCACCATGCTCTTGATCTGGCCGCGACTGTCGATCACCTGGCTGATGTAGCGCTCTTCCAGGGACGCGGTGAGAACGTTGAGGCTGAGCGGGGTGGCGCTGAAATTCTGGCTCTTGAACACCCCGAAGCGGGCGTTCTTGGCCATTTTCAGAAAGACCAGCTGGGCGTGGTTTTCATAGGCCTTGCGACCGTCGTGCAACAGCGTCTGGCGAAAATCGCCCTTGCCGCCGGCGGAGCCGCCGACGAACAGGCAGGGGAAACGGCCGGACTCGTACAGCGCCTCCATGAAAAAGGATTCCGAGGCGGACAGGCCGTCGAACAGCACGAAGGCCAGGGTATCGCGGTGATCGATGGGCGTGCGTACCTGCAGGCGCTTGAGCGATTCGGTCAGGCGGGCGAGGCGCTCCTTCATGCTGCGCCGCGGTCCGCCACGGCGGATGTCCTCGCTGTCCAGCGGAACGTGCACGACCTCGGCCGAGGCGATCACCGAGGCGTCGAAGAATTGCAGCACCAGCCGGTCCCAGGCGCCATCGGCGGCGCAGTACAGCCGCTGTTCGCTGCCGCAGAGTTCGCCGGAGGTGGTACACAGGCTGATGGAGGCTTCGGGATAGCGGGCCACCAGCTGCCGGGCGATGGCGTCCAGGTCCAGGTGCGGCGAGACGAAGCCGGTGATGAAGGTGGGCTTGAGGGCGACGCCGCCAAGGCGGTCGCTCAGTTCACGTGCGGCGCAGGTCAGGCTGAACACGCCGCTGCTGCTCGTGCGGGCGCCTAAGCGTTGTAGAAACCCCATGATTGTTCCTCTTGTGGGCAGACTGGGAAAGGAGCTCACAGAGGCATCGGCGCCTTTGGCGGTGGCTTGATAGGGGTGTGCGCCCAGGCCGCAGGCGTGCGGCTGCGCTGCGGCGGAGGTGGCGACGAAGCCGAGGCTCTGGCACAAGCCTTGGCGCGCTAAGGGACGTGCCGGGCGCCTTCAAGGAGCCCCGGTCGAGGCGACCAGTGGTCGCAGTTGACGCCGCCAGGTGGCGGTAGCGCTAGGCTTGCGCTACCGATCGTGCTCGGCGAGGGCCTCGGCGCCGGTCAGCCGGCGGCGCGAATGGGCGAAGCAGTACCAGGCCGGCTGTTCCTCGATGAAGATCTCGCTGTCCAGCAACCAGTCCTCGCCGTCGAGCAGGCCCACCGGAATGGCGTAGTGTGGCTCGGCCTTGAGGCGGTAGAACAGGTGGGTGCCACAGTGGCGGCAAAAGCCGCGCTCTGCCCAGTCGGACGAGGCATGGACGGCCAGGGCGTCGCCACCGCTGATCAGGGGCGGCTCGGCGCATTCCACCGCCAGCAGCGGACCGCCGCCCCAACGGCGACAGGTACGGCAATGGCAGGCCGAGACCTCGGGGGTAGCGATACGGCAGTCGAACTGGACCGCGCCACACAGGCACTGGCCATGACGGGAGAGCGAAAGGGGCATGGGGCTATCCTCGCGAGATGGTAGCTCTGCAGGATAGTCGGTCAGGCAGGAAACGCAGGGATGGCGCTCTCGCTACGAACGAGAGCGCTGGCGAGATCAATCCTCGCGGCTGGTGACTTCCACCAGGTGATAGCCGAACTGGGTCTTTACCGGACCCTGGACCTGGTTCAGCGGCGCGCTGAACACCACGGTGTCGAATTCCTTGACCATCTGGCCCGGGCGGAAGGTGCCCAGGTCGCCGCCCTGACGGCTGGAGGGGCAGCTGGAGTTGTCCTTGGCCACCTGGGCGAAGTCGGCGCCCCCTTCGATGGCGGCTTTGAGTTCGTTGCACTTGTCTTCGCTGGAAACCAGGATGTGGCGGGCAGAGGCTTTGGCCATGGGAGAGACTCCTGTTGAATGAGCGGGCGAGCCTACTCCAATCACCTTTGCAAGCAAACTGCCATCCGTTCCTCGGCTGACGGGCCGTTTGGGTTGCGCCTCGGGTTCAGGGCGGGTAAATAGCGCTTCCCTCTTTTCGGATCGGCCCGCGCATGCCTCGCTTTCTTGCCTTTTCCCTGCTGCTGACCACGAGCCTGCTGACCGATGCCGCGCTGGCGGCGACGCCCGAGGAGGCACGGCTGGTCAGCCTGATCAACGCCTATCGCGCTGCGCCCCAGGGCTGCGCTGGCATGCGCGCGGCCGCGCCCCTTGCCGCCGACAATCGCCTGGCCGCCGTACGGCTGACCGGACGGGATCGCCTGCAGAGCGATCTGCGCGCCGCGGGTTACCAGGCGTCCGCGGTGCAGGTGATCATGCTGGCGGGCGCGCCCACGGCTCAGGCGGCCATGGCCGGGCTGCGCCAGCAGTATTGCCGGCCGCTCGCCAGCAGCGACTATGCCCAGATCGGTGTCAGTCAGCAGGGGCCACGCTGGCAGCTGGTGCTGGCGCGTCCGGTGGTGAGCGCCGGATTGGGCGACTGGCAGGCAGCTGGCAAGGCCGTCCTGGCCGAGGTCAATCGCGCCCGTGCCCAGGCCCGCACCTGCGGCACCCGGCGCTTCGCCGCCACCACGCCGCTACGCTGGAATCCGGCCTTGGCCAACGCTGCCCTGGCCCACAGCCAGGACATGGCCGGCCGCGACTACTTTTCCCACACGGCGCCCGGCGGCGGCACCGTGGCCGAGCGGGTGGCCAAGCAGGGCTATGGCTGGACCCGTATCGGCGAGAACATCGCCGCTGGCGCGGGTTCGGTCACCCAGGCCATGCAGGGCTGGTTGGCCAGCCCGGGGCACTGCGCCAATCTGATGAATCCGGAGTTCACTGAGATGGGCGCGGCCTACGCCCTGAATCCGCGCAGCACCCACAGCCTCTACTGGACCCAGGTGTTCGGCCGGCCGCGCTAGGTCTGGTATTCGGCGATCTCGATGAGGTTGAGATCGGGATCGCGCACATAGACCGAGCGGATCGGTCCGGTCGCGCCGGTTCGTGCTACCGGGCCTTCCAGGATCGGCCAGCCTTCGCGCTGGAGGTGGGCGATCACGGCGTCCAGCGGCTGGCGGGCGATAAAGCAGAGGTCGAGCGCACCCGGCACCGGCAGGTGCGCCTTGGGTTCGAATTCATGGCCCCGCTCGTGCAGATTGATCTTCTGGTTGCCATAGCGCAGGGCCTTGCGCCCCGTACCGAATACCTCCAGGCGCATGCCCAGCACCCGGGTATAGAAATCCTCGCAGGCGGCGAGGTCCACCGTGGTCAGGACTAGATGATCCAGGTGATCGATCAGCATGGGAGTCTCCGCGACAGGACTGGCCTTTCACTGTGCCAGTCCCGCACGCGGTGCACCATTACTTGCCGTGGGCCTTGATCCAGCGATTGAGCTGATCAATTTCCGTTTGCTGGGCCTGAATGATGTTTTCGGCCAGCGTGCGCATCTCCGGGTCCTTGCCATGCTGGAGCTGGTAGCGGGCCATGTCGACGGCGCCTTCGTGGTGGGCCAGCATGCCCTTGGCGAAGGCCAGGTCCGGATCCTTGGCCTTGAGGCCTTCTTCCATGCCCTGATGCATGGCTTCCATGCTCTTCTGCATGTCCTGGTGGGCCTGGTGGTCGTCCTGGGCGGCACTGGCGAAACCACTGGCCAGGAGGGTGAGGGCGAGCAGGGTGGTGGGAAGGGCAATACGCATGGGGAGGGCTCCTGAACTGGCTGACGTTGCCGAGGCTAGAGCTTGCCCCTGGGGCAAGGTCAATCGCCGGACCTGTCTCGCTGGGAGCCCCGTCGCAGGAAAAGGTTTCGCGATGTTTTGTCGCACCGCCAGGTCGGTTGCGTGCGGCGCCACGGCAGCAAAAACGCCGCCGCTCAGGGAGTTGAAGCCGCTGCCTGGCGCTACGGCCTGACCTGCGCGCAACTGCGGACGGTTGTGGTGGTCCGAAACGACAGCGTAGAATTTTTACTACATCCAATTCCAATCTTCCCTACAGCAGACTTCTCGCTCGCGACCCCATCGTCGCTGGCGGGCAATGCCTTTGCTTGTGGGTTTCTGTCGTCGGCTCCCTGACCGGGAGTCACGGTCCACCCTTTCGCTCTGGAGTAGAAGACCTTCCATGGATGCTACCGCCGAAGCCCGGAAATCCAGCTGGTCCGGTGTCATCGCCCTGGCCCTGGCCGCCTTCATCTTCAACACCACGGAATTCGTGCCGGTGGCGCTGCTCAGCGACATCGGTCGCAGCTTCGACATGCGCCCGTCTCAGGTCGGGCTGATGCTGACCATCTATGCTTGGGTGGTCGCTCTGATGTCGCTGCCGATGATGCTCGCCACCCGCGCCATCGAGCGCCGGCGTCTGCTGATGTTCGTCTTCGCGGTGTTCATCCTCTGCCATGGCCTCTCCGGTGTGGCCTGGAGCTTCGAGGTGCTGGTGGCCAGTCGCATCGGCATTGCCTTCGCCCATGCGGTGTTCTGGTCGATCACCGCCTCGCTCGCCGTGCGCATCGCACCGGCCGGCAAGCAGACCCAGGCCCTCGGCCTGCTGGCCACCGGCACCTGTCTGGCCATGGTGCTGGGCATCCCGCTGGGCCGGGTGTTGGGTGAGCTGCTGGGTTGGCGCTACACCTTCGTCGCCATCGCCGCCCTAGCGGTGGGCACGGTGCTCTGGCTGGCGCGCAACCTGCCGTTGCTGCCCAGCGAGAACTCCGGCTCCCTGGCCAGCCTGCCGGTGTTGTTCAAGCGGCCGGCGCTGCTGTGCATCTACCTGCTCACGGTGCTGGTGGTGACCGCCCACTTCACCGGCTACAGCTACATCGAGCCCTTTGCCGTGGAAGTGGCGGGGATGGGCGGCATGCAGATCACCGCCTTGCTGCTGCTGTTTGGTGGCTCCGGGGTGATTGGCTCGCTGCTGTTCAGTCGCTACAGCCTGAGATTCCCCAATGGTTTCCTGATCATCGCCATCGGCGGTATCGCCCTGTCGCTGCTGTTGCTGCTGCCCTTCGCCTGGAAGGACTTCATGCTGGAGGGGCTGAGCGTGATCTGGGGTGTCGCCATCATGAGTTTCGGCCTGGCGCTGCAATCCAAGGTACTGGCCCTGGCCAAGGACGCCACCGACGTGGCCATGGCGCTGTTCTCCGGCATCTACAACGTCGGTATCGGCGGGGGCGCCCTGCTGGGTAGCGTGGTGGGTTCGCAGGTCGGCATGCCCTATATCGGCCTGGTGGGCGGCAGCCTGGCGGTGGCTGGCCTGCTGTTCGCGGTGTTCATGACCCGTCGCTATGCCGAGCAGCTCAACGCCAATCCGCTGTGATGGGCCAGGGCGCCTCGGCTGTTTCGAGGCGCCCCGGACCGCGCGACTAGCGAGTCGCGAACTGTCTGCCGGGCCGTGCCCGCCCGCGATGGAGCGACCCGAGGTGACGCGCTAAGCTGCGGGGCACCTGGCGCTTCAGCCAGGCTGCCGGATGCGCCTGCCATGAATCGACTGCTGTTCAATCTCTTCGCCTGGACCAAGATACCCATCGCCAAGATCGCCGGCTTGCGCCTGCGTCAGCTGGACGCCACCGGCTGCCAGATGCAGGTCACCCATGGCTGGCTGAACCAGAATCCCTTCAAGAGCATGTTCTGGGCGGTGGAAGGCATGGCCGCGGAATTTTCCACCGGCTTGCTCGCCGACCTGCATATCCGCCGCTCTGGCCAGGGCTTCGCCATGCTGGTGGTGGCGATGAGCGCCAGCTTCACCAAGAAGGCGGTGGGCACCATCGTTTTTCGCTGCGACCAGGGTGCGGTCATCGCCGCGGCCCTGGCCCAGGCACGGGAGACAGGCGAGCCGCAGGCCGTCCAGTTGCGTAGCGTCGGCACCGATGAAAGCGGCGAGCAGGTGGCCGAGTTCTTCTTTACCTGGAGCTTCAAGGCGCGGACGCCGGCGGCCTAGCGCCCGAAGCGTCCACCTCGGCGTTCGCCACGCCCCTGGCGCCTGCCACCCTTGCCCTGGCCTTTCTCCTGGCCACGCGGCCGGCGGCGGCGCGACAGCTCGCGGGTGATGGCGTCGTTGAGCAGGTCGCGATGATCCTGGCCGCGTTCCAGTGCGGGAAACAGTTCAGGCAGGCTGCGCGCCAGGTGCAGATAGGTCTCCACCACGTGCAGGGCGCTTTCCAGTCCGGCGAGATCGGTACCCATGGGAATGCGCGGCAAATCCACCGGCTCGCCGCGGGCGACCATGCGCAGCCAGCGCTGGGCCTGGCCACTGGCCGGGCCCTCCAGACCGCCGCGGATCGGTGTGCAGGCGAAGATCCAGCGTAGCTGGAAATCGATGCCGGGCAGGTCGATCAGCTTGATCCACTCGGCCAGCTCATCGGGTAGCACCGAGACGAAGGCATCGCCGTAGTTGATGTTGCGGTTGAAGGTCAGCCAGGTGCGCAGCAGGCTGGGCTCCTCCATGAAGTCGGACAGGGCGCGCAGGTGCTCCAGGCTCGGCCGCACCTGGAACTGATGCAGGTCCACCGGATCGTCCGGGCTGTGGAACAGCCGCTTGATGTTGCGCAGCACATGGGGTTCCAGCGCGGTGATCTCGCCCTCGGCATGATGGCCAAAACGTCCGGCGCGACCGCCGATCTGCTTGACCTCCTGCACCCGCAGCGGGCGATTCTGCACCCCGTCGAATTTCTCGTCGGTGTAGAAGCACAGGGTATGGGCGGGTAGGTTGAGGCCCATGCCCACCGCATCGGTGGCGACCATGATCTCGGTCTCGCCTTCGCGGAAGCGCCGCGCCTGTTCGCGGCGCACCTCCGGGGAGAGGGCGCCATAGACCACCGAGACCCGGCGGCCGGCCATCTCCAGCAGGCCCTTGAGTTCCAGCACCGCCCGCCGGCTGAAGGCCACCAGCAGCGACCCGGGTTCCAGGCGCTCCAGGGCGGTGGCATGGCGCGCCACCGTGACCGGCGACAGGCGCTTGGTGGGCTTGATCTCCAGGCGGTCCTCGCACAGCTCGCAGAGGGTGCGCAGCGAAGGTTCGATCAGCGCCGGACCGGTCATCAGCAGGCGCTTGGTATGGGCACTGACCAGGGCATCGACCCAGGCCCAGCCGCGTTGCGGATCGGCCAGCATCTGCACCTCGTCGACCACCACCACCTCCCATTGCTGGCGCCGGAAGCGGGCGAATTCCTCGACGGTGCAGCAGAAGTGGGTGGCGCCCGGACGAATGATCTCTTCCTCACCAGTCACCAGGGAGCAGGGCACGCCGAGGGATTCCAGGCGCTCCTGGTTCTCCAGGGCCATCAGCCGCAGGGGTGACAGGTAGATGGCGTGGGTCACCGCCGCCATGGCCTCGATGGACCTGTGGGTCTTACCGCTGTTGGTGGGGCCGAGCAGGGCGGTCCAGGTACGGGTCAGGCGCCGGGCCGGATAGTTCTGGTGGTACTGGCCGAAGCGCGGGTTGTTTTCCAGCAGTACGGCGAAGGCCATCTTCTCGCGCTGCTGCGCCACGGCATGGCGCAGGGCCCGACGCAACTTGTCGGCCTCCAGGCGCATCAGTTCCTGCAGGCGCGGCGTGCCGAGCTGGTGCAGATCGAAGTCCAGGGCATCGGCTTCGCTCACCAGCACGGCGAAGCGCTCGCGCAGTTCCCGCTCGGCCTCCGCCTTGAGCGCGGCGACATCGGCGTCGCCGAGCAGGCGCCCCTGATTGGCCGCCAGGCGCCGGGGGATCTCCAGACGGATGTCCTCGTGGGTCAGCACCACGTTGAACCTCAGTTCGTGGCGCGTCTCGTTGAGCACCTCCACCGCGCGCGGCAGGAAGTCGTCCAGGCGGATCAGGGCCTGGGGCACCCGCTCCAGCACACGCTGGCGATCTTCCTCGGCCATCTCGGCGAAGGGCGCTGCCATCACGCCAAGCCGCTCGCGCACGCTCGCACCCAGGCGTTGCCGTACCGCGGCCTCGAAGGTGGTCGCGGAATCGCTTTCCACCAACTGCAGCGCCCAGTGAGGTTCGAGCAACTCGCTCGCCGCGCCGCCCGTGAAGAGTTTTTCGCTGCCGAAGACATCCACCGGATAGCCAAAGGTCTTGCCGGCACTGAGCAGGGCCTGGCCCAGCAAGGTATCGGGATCGGGCGTGCTGCCGGCCGCTACCGCGGCAGCTTCGTCCAGACCCAGCCAGAAGGCCTTGGCGATGCGTCCCAGGTGCGGCAGGGGATAGCCCGCATACGGCTTGAACCAGAGTTCCTGGTGCTGCTGCTTGGCAGTGAAGGTCGCGTGGGTGCGGCTGGCCCAGTCGAGGAATAGCTGCAGGCGGTCGAGACGGCGTTGCTTGCGGAGGCGGTGATCGCTCATGCGGGAAGAGGCTTTCCGTGGAGGGACTGTAAGGCATGGGACCCCGGTCAGGGCCTTGGGGTCACTGCAGGGCACGCCATTCGGCAGATAGGCGGCACTGTGACGGCCTTGGCGCAGTCTCCATCAGGAAGGTGGCGCCCGCCACTGGCTCTTCCTCTCCTGTTCTGGATCACGCTACCCACATGACTTTTCTCGTCTGGGTTGGGGTATTGGGATCGCTATTGATGATCCTGGCCCTGACCTCCGCTTATCTCCGTTGGCTGCCGGTGACCACTTCGGTGGTCTGCCTGGCCTTTGGCATGCTCATCAGTCCCATCGGCCTGGGCCTGGCCGAGGTCGACTTCCAGCAGTCGGCGAACTGGATCGGCCACCTCACCGAGGTGGCGGTGCTCTTCTCGCTGTTCGTCAGCGGCCTCAAGCTGCGGCTGTCGTTCCGTCGCTCCTCCTGGCACGGTGCCTACCTCCTGGCCGGGCCGGTGATGGTCCTCAGCATCGCCGGGGTCTGCCTGGTCGCTCACTATCTGCTCGGCCTGCCCTGGGGCGTGGCCCTGCTGATCGGTGCCATCCTCGCGCCTACCGATCCGGTGCTGGCCGGCCTGGTACAGGTCAACCACGCCCAGGATTTCGACCGGGTGCGCTTCGGCCTTTCCGGTGAGGCCGGCCTCAACGACGGCACGGCCTTTCCCTTCGTGCTGCTCGGTCTGCTGCTGTTGCAACATGGCGAGCCCCAGTGGGGCTGGACCCTGGAGTGGTTCCTGAAAAGCGTGCTCTGGGCGGTACCGGCGGGCCTGTTGCTGGGCTACACCATGGGCAAGGGCGTGGGCCGGTTGATGATCTACCTGCGTACCCGGCACGGTGACAGCACCATTTCGCCCAACGACTTCCTCGCCCTGGCGCTGATCGCCCTGTCCTATGTGCTGGCCGACGAGATCGGCGGCTACGGTTTTCTCGCGGTGTTCGCCGCCGGGCTGGGCCTGCGCCAGGCCGAGGTGCAGACCTCCGGCAATGCGGAAATCCCTTCCGAACAACTGGCGCAGCCGGTGATCGGGCATCTCACCGGCGCACCGGAGCACGCCACGGTGGCCAAGGCGGACGATCTCGAAGAGCCCAAGATGGCGGCCGGCGTGATGATGGGCGACATGCTCGCCTTTGGCAGCCTGGTGGAGCGCTCCTTCGAAGTGCTGCTGGTCACCCTGCTCGGCGTGGTGCTCATCACCCACTGGGACAGCCGCGCCCTGCTGCTGGGTGTCTTGCTGTTCGCCGTGATCCGGCCGCTGGGGGTAGCGACCATGCTGCCCTTTACCCGCATCGAGCGGCATCAGGGGGCGCTGATCGGCTGGTTCGGCATTCGTGGAATCGGTAGCCTGTATTATCTGTGCTACGCGCTCACGCATCATGTCACGGCCGACTGGGCCGGGACCATCGTCGACCTGACGCTGTCGGTGGTAGCCCTGAGCATCGCGGTACATGGGGTTTCCATCCAGCCACTGCTCGACCGTTATGAGCGCCTCACCGCCCGTCGCGAGGGCTCAGGCTGAGCCTGAGTCACGGTGCGACCCTGACCTGGAGGACGCATGTATCACGGCGAACGTCTCAATGCCTGGACCCACCTGGTCGGTGCGCTGCTGGCGCTGGTCGGGGCCATTACCCTGGTGGTGCTGGCCAGCCTGCAAGGCGATCCCTGGCGCATCGTCAGCGTGGCCATCTATGGGGTCGCGCTGGTGATCCTCTACAGCATTTCGACCCTCTACCACAGCGTGAAGGGGCGGGCGAAACGCCTGTTGCAAAAGCTCGATCACCTGTCGATCTACCTGCTCATCGCCGGCAGCTACACGCCGTTCTGCCTGGTGACCTTGCGCGGGCCCTGGGGCTGGACGCTGTTCGGCATCGTCTGGGGCCTGGCCCTGTTCGGGATGGCGCAGGAGCTCAAGCCCCGCTCGGAAGCGCGCATCCTGTCGCTGGTGATCTACGCCGTCATGGGCTGGATCGTGCTGGTGGCAGTGGGGCCGCTGCTGGATCGCCTGGGCGGCGAAGGCTTCGCCTGGCTGGCAGCCGGCGGCGTGCTCTATACCGTCGGCATCCTGTTCTTCGTCTTCGATGATCGCTTTCGTCACTGGCACGGCATCTGGCATGGCTTCGTCATGGCCGGCAGCGCGCTGCACTTCGTCGCCATCCTCAGGTACGTGCTACCGACGCCCTAGCCTAGTCTTGAGGGGCTCGTCACAGATATGGCGGCCTATGGCCATCGGTGGCGAACCCTTGGGTGGCTGTTTGGTTCTCAGATAGCTGAACCCATTCCCAGTGCGTTGCTTTCCCCAAAACGAAGAAGAAGAGGAAGGTGAAACGTGTTCAGCCGTCCCAGATTTCTTGTATTGCTCCTGTTGCTCGCCTGCACGGCCTGCCAGGAAAAGGATGCCAAGACCGTCGCCGCGCCGATCAAGAAGGAAGCCAGCTTCGAACAGCGCGGCAAGGCCTCCTTCTATGCGCGCAAATTCCATGGCAAGGAAACCGCCAGTGGCGAGACCTTCAACAACAACGAACTGGTTGCCGCCCACAAGACCCTGCCGCTTGGCACCCGGGTCAAGGTGACCAACCTGGAAAACGATCGCGCCGTCGTCGTACGCATCAACGACCGTGGGCCCTATATCCGTGGACGCATCATCGACCTCTCGCGTGCCGCTGCCCGGCGAGTGGATATGGTCGAGGATGGCACCACGGCGGTGAAGGTGGAAAAGCTGGAGTAGGGCGCCTCAGGCAGCCCAGACTGCCTGATCCTTGCCCTGTCGCTTGGCCCGATAGAGGCCTTCGTCCGCCTGGCGCAACAGATCGCCTAGCGACGTGGTCGGCTGCAGGCTCATTACCCCGGCGCTGAAGGTGATGCCCTGGGGCTTGGCCTCGGCCAGCTGGATTCGCAGATCGTCCAGCAGGCCTTGCACCTGATCGTCATCCAGCCCAGTGATCAGGAGGCCGAATTCCTCGCCGCCCAGGCGCCCGCCCTGTACGGCTGGGTCGAGTCGCTCTATCGCGCGCGCCATGGTCACCAGGACCTCATCCCCGATCTGGTGGCCGTATCTGTCGTTGATCTCTTTGAAATTGTCGATGTCCAGCATGACGAAATGGCCGGGTGCGTCTTGGCTCGCGGCAAGGGCGGCATCCACCTCCTGCAGGAGCTTGCGCCGATTGGCGATCCTGGTCAGCTCGTCCGTTTCCGCCAGCAGGCGATAGCGCTCCTTGAGGCTGAAGGTCCGGCGCATTCCCTGGCTGCTGGCATGGTTGTAGGCAATGCCGATGGCCAGGGCCACCGCCAGCAGCAACCCGACCAGAGGACCGGGCATGGCGGCTGGCACCAGTTGGTCCTGGCCGACGAAGAGGATGAATAGCGTGCCCAGCAGGGTGAGCAGGTAGTGGGAGAGGCGATAGGTCAGGCCACAGGTACCCAGGCCGAAGACCAGGGCGACGGGCAGATTCCAGTAGAGACCCGCGTCACCCGCATCGTTGATCTGGATCCGAAAGGCGAAGGCGAGCACCCAGATGTTGCCGGTGAAGGCCAGACTCATCAACCGAGCGCTGCGCACCACGCTGAGCAGGGCGCTGACGCCCAGTAGCAGCAACATCACCGCGAAATAGCGTGGCTTGTATGGGCTGCCGATCAGGGGATTGCTCAACAGGCTCAGCGGCCACATCACCAGCATCAACGGCTGCAGCACCAGCAGAGGCGTGCGCAGCACTCGCCTGACGTGCAGCTCGTAACGGTTTTCATCGTCCATCTGGTTCTCGGAGGGGGTGCTGAGGAGGGCTGCAAGTGGGAGGTCGGGTGGCGTCAGCCTATCGGCCGACAGGCTGACTACTTTAATGGCCAGGGGCCACTATCCGCTGAGCGGTGACGGATCAATGCGTCGACCCAGAACCGTTAAGGGCCACGGCCTGGCTGTATGCATGGCTTGGCGCGGCACTGTATCTGGCCGGTCGGCCCGAAACGGGACGAGAATCCGGACTTCTCCCATTCATCCGGTAGCCCCATGCACCTCGCCATCCTCACCTTCGACGGTTTCAACGAGCTGGACTCCCTGATCGCCCTGGGGATTCTCAATCGCATCAAGCGCCCGGACTGGCGCGTCTCGCTGATGGCGCCCTCGCCCTGGGTGACCTCCATGAATGGCGTCCGCCTGGAGCGGCAGGCGGGCTTCGAGGAGCTGGCCGGCTGCGCCGCCGTGCTGGTGGGCAGTGGCATCCGCACCCGCGAACTTGCCCGCGATGCGGCGCTGCTGGAGCAGCTGGCCGTGCTCGATCCCGCTCGCCAGCTGATCGGTGCCCAGTGTTCCGGCACCCTGCTGCTGGCGCGACTTGGCCTGCTGGACGGCGTGCCCGGCTGCACCGATCTCACCACCAAGCCCTGGGTGCAGGACGCTGGCATCAAGGTACTGGAACAGCCGTTCTTCGCCCGTGGCAACCTGGCCACGGCCGGAGGCTGCCTGGCGTCCAGTTACCTGGCCGCCTGGGCCATCGCCCGGCTGCTGGGCCGCGAGGCGGCGGTCGAGGCGCTGCACTATGTCGCACCGGTGGGCGAGAAGGAGGACTATGTCGAGCGGGCGCTCGGCAACATCGAGCCCTATCTCAGCCGTCAACCTCTGGAGGTCGCTTCAGCATGTTGAAGATCCTTGGTCGCATCTCCTCGATCAATGTGCGCAAGGTGCTCTGGTGCCTGGATGAACTGGGCCTGGGCTACGAGCGCGAGGACTGGGGCGCCGGCTTTCGCTCGGCGCAGTCCGCCGAGTACCTGCAGTGGAATCCCAATGGCCAGATTCCGGTACTGCTGGATGGCGATTTCGTGCTCTGGGAGTCCAACAGCATCCTGCGCTATCTGGCCAATGCCCATGGTGGCGAGGCGCTCTATCCGTTGGCGCCACGGGACAGGGCACAGGTCGATCAGTGGCTGGACTGGCAGGCCAGCGAGCTCAACCCGGCCTGGAGCTATCCCTATCTGGCACTGGTCAAGCACCAGCCGCCAGTGCCAGATCCGCAGCGTCTGCAGGAAGGCATCGCCGCCTGGAATGGACGCGTCGCCATCCTGGAGGTGCACCTGGCGCAACACGGCCCCTATGTGGCCGGCGAGCACTTCAGCCTGGCCGACATCGTCCTGGGCCTGTCGCTGCATCGCTGGCGGCGCACTCCGATCAAGCGGATCGCGGCGCCGGCGATCGAAGCCTATCTCGGCCGCCTGGCCACCCGGCCCGCCTGGGCATGCCATGCCAGCGACGCCACGCCTTAGGCGACTTCCGCTCTAGGACGCCGACCTATCCTGCTGACCCGCCTCGGGGCGGGGAAACAGCGGGCTGCCGCAACGGTTGCAAAAGGAGGAGTCGGGCTCGTGGGTGGGCTTCTGGCAGTGCGGGCAGTCGCGCTGCAGGGTGGCGCTGCGCATGGCATTGGCCAGCTCCGCGGTAAAGATCCCGGTGGGCACGGCGATGATCGAATAACCGGTGATCATGATCATGCTCGCCAGGGTCTGGCCCAGGGCCGTCTTGGGCACCATGTCGCCGAAGCCCACGGTGGTGAGGGTCACCACCGCCCAGTAGATGCTGCGCGGGATACTGGTGAAGCCATTGGCCGGTCCTTCGATGACGTACATGAAGGTACCGAACATGGTCACCAGGGTGCAGATGGCCAGCAGGAAGACGGTGATCTTCTGGCGACTGCTGCTCAGCGCCACCATGAGAAAATCCGCCTGGCTCAGGTAGGGCGTGAGCTTGAGCACCCGGAACACCCGCATCATCCGCAGCACCCGGATGACCAGGAAGTACTGGGCGTCGGGCGTCACCAGCGCGATGAAGGCGGGAAGCACGGCCAGCAGGTCGATGAGGCCATAGAAGCTGGTGACGTACTGCCGCGGCCGAGGCGCGCAGATCACCCGCAGCAGGTACTCGATCGCGAAGAGGCCGGTGAAGATCCATTCCAGCCCATAGAGCCAGCTGCCGTAGCGCAAATGGATGGACTGGATACTGTCGAGCATCACCACGCCAAGGCTGGCCATGATGACCGCCAGCAGCAGGGTGTCGAAGAGTTTTCCAGCCGGGGTATAGGTATGGAAGATGATGATGTACAGGCGCTCGCGCCAGGTACCTGGGCGAGGGTAGGGATCCATGGAAGCTCCTTGGCGAGGGTGTCCGGTGCACAAGGATAGCAAGGCGCCCCTCGCTGGCGGGTGGAATGCGCGTTAGAGCCGCGCCGCCACCTCGGTGGTCGCCAGCAGATGCTGGAAGCCTTCCAGCAACGCCGTTTCCGCCTGGGTCATGCGCTGCTCGCGGTGCCAGAGCAGATGCACGTCCACGTCGGCCACCCCCTCGCTGGGCGGCAGGCGCCAGAGTTCGCCAGCGGCCACGTCGTCGGCCACCACGTGCTGGGGCAGGCAGCCGATGCCGTAGCCGGCCCCGACCAGGCGGCGGATCTCTTCGAGACTGGGCGAGGAGGCCACGATGCGGCCGGTGAAGCCCTGCTGGTCGCGAAAGATGGTGAGCGGTGAGAGGCTGCCGCCGATCTGGTCGCTGGTGAAGCTGACGAAGTTCTCGCCCTGCAGATCGGCCAGCGACAGCCCGTTACGGCCGAACAGGGGATGGCGCCGTCCGCAGAAGAAGGCATAGCGCTGCTGCAACAGCACCCGCTGTTCCAGCTTGGGTTGGGGCAGCCGGCACAGGGCGAGGCCCAGGGTCGCGGTCTTCTGCAACAGGGAGCTGATGATGTCCGAACTGCGCATCACGTCGATCTCCAGCTCCACCCGCGGAAAGCGCCGATGGAAGTCAGCGAGGAAGTCGTCGTAGCAGCGTGACTGGATGCGGCTGATGGTGAGCATCCGCACCTTGCCCACCACGGTTTCCGTGGATTGCTCCAGGGCGGCGCCAAGACGGGAGACGTTGCCATAGAGATCGCTGGCGATCCGGGCTACCTCTTCCCCGGCCTCGGTGAGGGCGAAGCGCGGTCCGCGACGGATAATCAGCGCGCGGTCGAGTTGCTCCTCCAGCCGCTTGAGCGCCTGGCTCACCGCCGGCTGGGTCAGGTGCAGCCGCGCGGCGGCACGACTCACGCTGCCTTCCTGGACGATTACCAGATAGGTGCGCAGGAGATTCCAGTCCAGCCGATCGTTGAGAAAGCGCCGACCCTCCTGCGTAGGCGCGGGGGAGAGCGGCCTGTCCTGATTATTAGCCATGCTTATAGATAAGTATAAGAATTAGAAAATTGACTAATCTTAGCCCGCCAAGGGATAACGACGTCAAGGCGTCCCAGAACGCTCCTGCATCCCTTTTCCCCTCCTGCCCAACAAGAACGACATCCCAGGAGTGCTGCGTCCATGTCTCCCTGACCGCTCCGGCCCATCGCCCTCTGGGCGTTCGACCGTCCAGTCCGCTTCGTCCGCGCCCCTCGGCGCCCCTCTTTTCGGTAGTCGATAGGAGCACCCCTGCATGCCGTCCACTTCGCCTCGTCGCCAACCCCGGCGCGCTGCCGCGGCAGCCTTCGTCGGTACCACCATCGAGTGGTACGACTACTACATCTTCGCCACCGCCGCCGCGCTGGTCTTCGGCCAGCTGTTCTTTCCTTCCGATGATCGCCTGCTGAGCACCCTGGCCGCCTTCGGTACCTTTGCCGTCGGTTTCTTCGCCCGGCCTCTGGGTGGCCTGGTCTTCGGCCACATCGGCGACCGCATCGGCCGCAAGAAATCCCTCATCGTCACCCTGCTGATGATGGGCGTGGTGACGATACTCATCGGGGTGCTGCCGACCTACAGCCAGGCCGGGGTCTGGGCGCCGATCCTGCTGATCCTGCTGCGGGTGGTGCAGGGCATCGCCGTGGGCGGCGAATGGGGTGGTGCCGTCCTGATGGCCGGCGAACACGCACCCAAGGGGCGGCGCACCTTCTTCGCGTCCTTCGCCCAGTGGGGCAGCCCGGCTGGGTTGATCCTGTCGATCCTGGCCTTTCGCAGTGTCACTAGCCTGCCGGAAGAGGACCTGCTCAGTTGGGGCTGGCGCCTGCCGTTCCTGGCCAGCGCGCTGCTCCTGGTGGTCGGCCTGGCCATTCGCCTGGGCGTGGACGAGTCCCCCGAGTTCGCGGAGATGAAGGGGCGCCAGGAGACGGTCAAGGCACCGGCGGCAGAGGTGTTGCGCACCGCCTGGCGGCCGCTGCTGCTGTGCATCGGCGCCAATACCCTGGGCATCGCCGGGGTCTATTTCACCAACACCTTCATGCTCAGCTACACCACCCAGGTGCTGGAGCTGTCGCGCTCGCTGATCCTCGACTGCCTGCTGTTCGTCGCGCTCATCCAGTTCCTGGTCCAGCCGCTGGCCGCGCTGCTCGCCGAGCGCCTGGGCAGCGCGCGTTTCCTGCTGCTGATCTCCGCCCTGGCCATGGCCTCGCCCTATCCGATGTTCGTGCTGGTCAAGACCGGCTCGGCGCCGCTGATCGTGCTGGGGATCGCCCTGGCGGCGGCCTGCATGGCGTCTTTCTATGCGGTGATCGCCGGCTTCGTCAGCGGCGTCTTCGCCACCCGGGTGCGCTATACGGCGATTTCCCTGGCCTACCAGATCTGTGGCGCCATCGCCGGTGGCCTGACCCCCATGGTCGGCACCCTGCTGGCGCACCGCTTCACGGGCGAGTGGTGGCCGCTGGCGGTCTTCTACTCCCTGCTGGCGGGCCTCTCGTTCCTGTGTGTGGCGGCCCTGGCCCGCCGCCGGGAGGCTACCGCCCATGTCACTCCCGCCTGATCACGAGGAACACAGCATGTATCGAATCGACGGTGAACGCCTCTGGCAGAGCCTGGCCGCCATGGCCGAGGTAGGCCCCGGTGAGGCCGGTGGCAGCAGCCGCTTGGCGCTGAGCGAGGAGGATCGCCAGGGACGGGCCCTGTTCGGCCAATGGTGCGAGGCTGCCGGCCTGAGCCTGGCGGTGGATCGCATCGGCAACCTGTTCGCCCGCCGGCCGGGTCGCGATGCCCAGGCCGCACCGGTGGTCATGGGCAGCCATCTGGACACCCAGCCCAAGGGCGGCCGCTTCGATGGCGTCTATGGCGTGCTCGCCGGGCTCGAGGTGATGCGCAGCCTGAACGATGCGGATATCCAGACCGACCGGCCACTGGAACTCGCCGTCTGGACCAACGAGGAGGGTGCTCGCTTCACCCCCGCCATGCTGGGGTCCGCGGTCTTCACCGGGCAACTGCCCCTGGCCGAGGCCCTGGCGACCTGCGACCGCGACGGCATCTCCGTGGCCGCCAGCCTGGAGCGCATCGGTTATGCCGGTGACTTGCCCCTGGGTCGGCCTTTCGACGCCTACTTCGAGGCGCACATCGAGCAGGGCCCGGTGCTGGAGGACGCGGGTGTCCCTGTCGGTGTGGTGACCGGCGGCCAGGCGATCTGCTGGCTCGACATCCGTGTTCAGGGGACCGCCGCTCATGCCGGCACCACGCCAATGGCCAGGCGCCGGGATGCCCTGTTCGGTGTCGGCCGGATGCTGGCTGCGCTGGAGGATCTCGCTTCTCGCTTCGGCGACGGACTGGTCACCGTGGGGCAGCTGGAGGTCGCGCGCTCCTCGCGCAACACCATTGCCGGCGACGTGCATTTCACCCTGGACCTGCGGCATCCCCAGGACCAGACGCTGGCGGCCATGGAAGCGGCCGCGCGCGAATGCCTGGCCGTCGTGGCCGACGAGCGCGGCTTGTCGCTGGACGTCCAGCGGCATTGGCTGAGTCCTGCTACCCCCTTCGCCGCCGATTGCGTCGCCGCTGTGCGCAATGCAGTCCAGGCATTGGGCTATCCCTATCGCGACATCATCAGCGGCGCCGGTCACGACGCCATCCACCTGGCCAGGCACTGCCCCACCGCGATGATTTTCATCCCCTGCGCCGGCGGTCTGAGTCACAACGAGGCCGAGTCGGCCACCTTCGAGGACGTCCGCCGTGGCGCCGACGTCCTGTTCAATGCGGTGCTGGCTCGCGCCGGCCACCAGGAGAGATGACGTGAAGACCTTCTTCCATCCCGACCAGCGTCTGCATCACCCACGCAGCTACTTGTCCCGCGGCCAGATGCGCACGCCCCAGGAGGTGCCGGCCCGCCTCGATGCCCTGCTCGCGGCGGTGGAGCGCCTGGGCTATCCCCTCGAACAGCCGGTGGATCATGGGCGCGAGCCGCTGCATGCGGTGCACGGCGAAGCCTATGTGACCTACCTGGAAAACGCCTACCACGACTGGCATCAGGTGCCCGAGGACTGGGGTGACGAGGTGATGTCGAACATCTACATTCGCGAAGGCAATCCGTTGCGCGGCATCCTCGGCCAGACTGCCCGCTACCTGGCCGATGGCAGTTGTCCGATCGGCGCCCAGACCTGGGCTGCCGTCTATGGCTCCGCCCAGAGCGCGGTGGCGGCGGCGCGCTGCGTGCGTGACGGCGAGCCGGCCGCCTATGCACTGTGTCGCCCGCCAGGCCACCATGCCCGGGCCGAGGCGGCCGGTGGTTTCTGCTACCTGAACGGAGCGGCCATCGCCGCCCAGGAGCTACGGACGCGCTTTGCCCGGGTCGCCATCCTGGATACCGACATGCACCACGGTCAGGGCATTCAGGAAATCTTCTACGAGCGCGACGACGTCTTCTATCTGTCGATCCACGGCGATCCGACTAACTTCTATCCGGTGGTGGCCGGCTTCGCCGACGAGCATGGCAGTGGGCAGGGCGAAGGCTGCAACCTCAATCTGCCGATGCCTCATGGCGCCTCCGAGGCCGACTTCTTCGCCCGGCTGGATGAGGCCGAGGCGGCGCTGCGTCGGTGGGCGCCGGACGTGCTGGTGCTGTCCCTGGGTTTCGACATCTACGAGAAGGACCCGCAATCCAAGGTGGCGGTGAGTCAGGCAGGCTTCGGCCGGCTGGGGGAAAGGATCAAGGCCCTGGGGCTGCCCACGGTGATCGTGCAGGAGGGTGGTTACGACCTGGAAACCCTGAGCGACAACGCCGAGCGCTTCTTCCGCGGCTTCGACGGTCGCTGAAGCCTGGCCCCCGGCAGCGGCGCCGGGGGCTGGCAGGATCAGGCGAAGACGAAGTACTTGCGTACCGTCTCGACCACTTCCCAGGTGCCCTTCATGCCGGGCTCGACGACGAAGATGTCGCCGGCTTTCAGGTGGATGGGTTCCTGGCCATCGGGGGTGATGATGCAGTAGCCCTCCTGGAAGTGGCAGTACTCCCACTTCACGTAGTCGACGCGCCACTTGCCGGGGGTGCAGATCCAGGTGCCCATGATCTTGCTGCCGTCATCGGAGGTGTAGGCATTGAGGTTGACGGTATGGGGATCGCCTTCGATGCGCTCCCATTTGCAGGCATCGACCACGGGCATGGGTTGGGTGTCGCGCAGAACGGTGATGGGCGGGTTGGCCATGGCGGCTCTCCTGGTGATGGAAGCCGCCAAGGGTGAGGGGTCGCCCCGGACCGGAGTTGTCCAGGGTCGACCTCTAGCGGTGCGTTTGCGCTATCCGACTGACTAGCGCTCCACCTGCCGGTTCCAGCGGGCGTTCCACTGCGGCCGTACCTTGTTGACCTCGTCCCAGTCGATGGTCACGGCGGTCTTCAGGTAGTTCTGCATGGCATCCACCTGGCCGCGGGTCTTGTCGGTGGTGGGGGTATTGGGGTTGGACGGGATCTGGTCACCCAGTTCCAGCGCCGGCGCCTGGGCTTCTGGGGTCAGCAGGTATTCCGCCAATTGCTGGGCCAGCTCCGGCTGGTCGTTGTTGGCGGTCACGCATTCGGCGACGTTGAGTACCACGGCGCCTTCCTTGGGCGGCGCGTATTCCACCGGGATACCCTTGAGCTTGAGCGCGGTGACCTGGGTGGGCGTCAGCGGGAACAGCGCCGCCTCGTCGGTCTGCACCATCTCCGAGAGCTTGGCCGAGCTGGGGATGTACTCCAGCACATTGGGGCCGACGGTGGTGGGCCAGGCCTTGAAGCCGGGATCGACGTCCTGCTCGGTGCCACCCTTGAGGCGGTTGAACATCAGGAAGCCGTGCAGGCCGAAGGTGGATGACGACAGCGACTGGAACACTACCTTGCCCTTGTACTTGGGATCGGCGAGGTCCGCCCAGGAGGTCGGCGCCGCCCAGCCCTTTTCCTTGAACAGCCGGCTGTTGTAAGCAAGCCCTGTCACGCCCAGGCTGACGGCGGCCGCCTGGTCCTTGATCCTGGCCTTGTCGGGGATCTGCGCCAGGCTCGCGCTGGGCTTGAGCGGACTGCACAGATTCATGCCGATGGCGCGGTACATGATGCCGTCGTCGAGAAACATCACATGGATCGGCGGCTTCTGCGGACTGGCCTGGACCTTGGCGAGGATGTCCGCCGAGGTACCGGGCACGATCACCACCTTGACGTTGTGCGCCTTCTCGAAGGCGGGCAGCACGCTGTCGGCATAGAGGCGCTCCATGGTGCCGCCGTTCATGCCGAGGTAGAGCGTCGGTTCGGCCACTGCGGCCAGGGGCAGGCCGGCGAGGGCCACGAGCAGGGCAGGGGTCAGGCGCATGATTGGGAACTCCTGGGCTGGGAAGGGAAACGGGCGATGGAAAAGGCCTGCAGGCTGTGCCGGGGCGCGCCGTGCAGGATGCACTCGGCCAGGGCTTCGCCAGCCGCCGGCCCGATCTGGAAGCCCGCGCCGGCAAAGCCGAAGCCGTGCAGCAGGCCGGGGGTGGTAAGACTGGGGCCGAGCACCGGCTGGTGATCGGGCAGATAACCCTCGACGCCGCTCCAGGTGCGGATGGCCTGGGCGCCAGTGAGCGCCGGATAGAGTTCGGCGGCGTTTCTCAGGATGTCGAGGATGGCCAACTGGCCGGGGCGGGCGCGGTCGGCGTCGAGGGCGAAGCCACGCCCACCGCCCAGCACGCAATTGCCCCGGGCCACCTGGCGGGCATAGATGCCGCCGCCTTCCACGCCGGTGCTGGCAGTCATGAAGGGCGGCAGCGGTTCGGTCACCAGCATGGCCGGATGGGCCGCGGTGAGGGGCACCGGCTCGCCGAAGCGGGCGGCCAGATCCGCTGCCCAGGCGCCCGCGCAATTCAGCAGCCAGGGCGCGCTCAAGGTCAGGCCGCTGTCAGTGCGGAGCTGGAAGCGCTGGCCGTCGTGCTCGACTACGGTCACGGCGGTCCGTTCGAGGATTCGGGCGCCCGCGCGGGCAGCCGCCCGCGCAAAGGCCGGCGAGACCAGCCGTGGATTGGCGTGGCCATCCTCCGGGCAGAAAGAGGCACCCACGGCGATGTCGCCGACCCAGGGAAAGCGGCGACGCAATTCGCCGCGGTCGAGCAGTTGCAGATCGAGGTCGAAGCCCTGGCTGGCCCGGGCATAGGCCTGCAGGGAGGCGAAGTCGGTCTCGCTGCGGGCCAGCTTGAGGTGGCCGGACCTCAGGTATTCGCCATCGGTGCCCAGCAGGTCCTGCAGACCACCCCAGATCTCATGGGCACGGCTGGACAGCGGCAACTGCACCAGTGGCCGCCCCTGGCGGCGCACCCCGCCGTAGTTGACGCCACTGGCCTGGGCGCCGCAGAAGTTGCGCTCCAGCAGGGCGACGCGCTGGCCGCCCTGGGCGAGGAACAGCGCCGCGCTGCTGCCGACGATGCCGCCACCGATGACCAGGACATCCAGCTCCAGCCGGCTCATGGCGCCAGCTCCACGCCAAAGGGCAGCGGCTTGATCGGCGCCTGGGCGCGCAACCGACCGATCTGGTCCAGCGGCCGGCCACTGGCGCAGGCAATCAGCTCGGCCGCCGCGGCGCCACAGAGGCGGCCCTGGCAGCGGCCCATGCCGACCCGGCAGGTGGCCTTGACCCTGTTGATCTCCCAGTGCCCCTGATCCACCGCGGCGCGGATCTCGCCGGCGCTGACCTGCTCGCAGCGGCACACCATCAAGTCATCCGGCGCCTTGGCGGCCCAATCCGCGGGGAAGGGGAAGGCGCGCTCCAGGCCCTGGCGAAAGACCTCGAAGCGGGTCAGGCGTGCTTGCAAGGCGTCGACCCGCGTCGCGTCCACCGTCAGGCCGCGATCAGCCAGCAGGCTCAAGGCGGCCAGCTCGCCGGCCAGTTCGGCGGCATCGGCGCCCTGGATGCCAGCGCCGTCGCCGGCCAGGTAGACCCCGGCCTGGCTACTGCGGCCGCCGTTGTCCCGCACCGGCAGCCAGGCGCGATTGAGCGGATCCCAGGCGAACTCGCAGCCCAGCAGATCGGCCAGTTGGGTCTCGCTGCGCAGTGTCTGGCCGAAGCCGAGAGCATCACATTCCAGCCGATGCGCTTCGCCATCGGCAGCGCGCCAGCGGACGGCACCCACGCGGCGTTCGCCTTCGACGGCAAGGAGTTCGGCGCCTTGGTGCACGGGCACGCCGTGCAGCGCCAGCCAGCTGCGGTAATAGAGCCCCTTGGCGAAGGTGGCCGGCTGGCCGAGCAGCGCCGGGGTGGCTGCGGCCTGGTCGCGAAAGGGGGCGCTGTCCAGCACGGCCAGCGGCTTGGCCCCGGCCTTGGCGTATTGATAGGCCACCAGGTAGAGCAGCGGGCCCGTCCCGGCCAGCACTGGACGGCTACCGATGGCGCAGCCCTGGAACTTGAGTGCCACCTGAGCCGCGCCGAGGCTGTAGACGCCCGGCAGGGTCCAACCCGGCACCGGCAGGATGCGGTCGGTGGCACCGGTGGCAACGATGACCTGGTCGAACGTCAGGCGATCGACGTAGCGGCCCTGGCTCAGGGTATCCAGGGCGCTTTGCTCGGCATTCCACACCAGGGTGTCGGGGCGATAGTCCAGCGCCGTCTGCACCTCGGTCAAAGCACCGTGCAGCGCCTGGGCCTTGCCGGCTTCGAAGCCATAGAGCGCCTTTAGCGGGCGCCGGAAATTGCCCGGTTGCTGGCGATAGATCTGGCCGCCGCCACGGGCGCTCTCATCCATCAGCACCGGTCTCAGGCCATGGGCGACCAGGGTCTGGGCCGCACGTATGCCCGCTGGTCCTGCGCCCACCACCACGACGGCGCTCACAGCGGCCGCCCCGGGTCGCGACTGACCGCCTGGCCCGCTTCAAGAAAGGTGGCGCAGGCGCGCACCCGGCGGCCGTCGGCCAGGCGCACCCAGCAATCCTGGCAGGCACCCATCAGGCAGAAGCCGGCACGAGGTTCGCCGCCGAAGTCACTGCCGCGCAGGTGGTCGCTCTGGGTGAGGATGGCGGTCAGCAGGGTGTCGCCCTCCAGGCCCTCGGCCGGCTGGCCGTCGAGGGTGAAGGCCAGGGTTGGGCGGTCGCCTTCGGCCACCCGCGTGAGCAGTGCCATGGAGGGGTCTCGGCTGTTCATTGTTTGCCCACCAGTACGCGATCCAGGCCGTAGATGCGGTCGAGCAGGATCATGGTGGCCGCGGTCAGGGCAATCACCAGGGCCGACACCGCCGCCATCATCGGGTCGATGGATTCGGTGGCGTAGACGTACATCCGCACCGGCAGGGTTTGGGTCGCCGGCGAGGTGACGAAGATCGACAGGGTCACCTCGTCGAAGCTGTTGATGAAGGCCAGCAGCCAGCCGCCGGCGACGCCGGGCAGGATCATCGGCAGGGTGATGCGGCAGAACAGCGTGGTGCGACTGGCGCCCAGGCTCTCGGCGGCCTGCTCGGCGCTGCGGTCGATGCCGATGGCGGCGGCGATCACCAGGCGCAGCACATAGGGGGTGATCACCACCACGTGGGCCAGCACCAGCCAGCTGAAGCTGCCGTTCACCCCCAGCAGGGCGAACAGCCGCAGCATGGCCACGCCCAGCACCAGGTGCGGGATGATGATCGGCGAGAGGAACAGGCCGTTGAGAAAGCCCTGGCCGGGAAAGCGGTAGCGGGTGATGGCTAGCCCCGCCGGCACCGCGATCAGCGTTGCCAGGGTCGCCGAGAGGGCGGCCAGCTGCAGGCTGTTGTAGAAGGCGGTAAGGAAATCCGCCCGCTCGAACACGGCGGCGAACCAGCGCAGCGAGAAGCCGGAGGTGGGCAGGCTGAGGGTGTTTTCCGGGGTGAAGGCCACCAGGCAGACCACCACCAGGGGCGCCAGCATGAAGACCATCACCAGGGTATGGAAGGCGAGCCCGAGCGGGCCGTTGCGGGTCATGAGGTCAGACTCCCAGGGCACGTTTGTAGCGGCGTTCCACCAGGCGATTCCAGCTCAGCATCACCAGGAGGTTGAGCAGCAGCAGGGCCACCGCGAGGGTGGCGCCCATCGGCCAGTTGAGTTCCGCCAGGTACTGGTCGTAGATCAGGGTGGCGACCATCTTCAAGCGGCGTCCGCCGAGCAGGCCGGGAATGGCGAAGGAGCTGGCGGCCAGGCCGAAGACGATCAGCGTTCCGGACAGCACCCCGGGCATCACCTGGGGCAGCACGATGCGCCGCAGCACCGTCAGGTGACTGGCGCCCAGGGACAGCGCGGCCTGCTCGGCGGCAGGGTCGAGCTTCTGCAGCGAGGTCCAGACCGGGATGATCATGAAGGGCAGCATCACGTGGACCAGGCCGACGATCACCGCGAAGGGGGTGTAGAGCAGCTTCAGCGGACGCCCGCCCAGGGCCACAATGGCCTGGTTGACCAGTCCGTCGGCGCCCAGTAGCAGACTCCAGCCGAAGGCGCGCACCACCACCGAGATCAAGAGCGGTGTCAGCACCAGGATCAGGAAGATCGAGCGCCAGGGCGCGCCCATGCGACTGAGGACGATGGCCTCGGGCACTCCGATCAGCACGCAGAGCAGGGTGACCAGGGCGCTGATCCAGAAGGTGCGCAGGAAGATCTCGTAGAAATAGGGATCGCCCAGCAGATTGAGGTAGTGGGCGAGGGTGTAGCTGCCTTCCTTGACCCCGGTTTCGTAGTCGAAGACGTTGAAGGAGAGCACCAGGGTCAGCGCCAGGGGCGCCAGCAGCAGCCCGGCGAACAGCACCAGGGCCGGGGCACTGAGCAGATAGGCGCGACCGGTGCCGCGCAGCAGGGTGCTCATGCCGCCGCCTCCGCGGTTTCCAGCCGGCGCAGCAGCCTGTCGTCCCAATGCAGGCCAACGTTCTGGCCTTCATCCAGCGGCGGTTGCCCATCGTTGCTGCGCAATACCGACAGCTCACCGAGTACGGTTTCCAGGCGATACAGCCACTGGCTGCCGAGAAAGAAGCGGGTCAGCACCCGACCTTGCAGGCGACCTTCACCGGCGGGACGCAGCTCGATCTTTTCCGGGCGCAGTGAGATCGCCAGGGCGCCACCGGCGGCGATCTGCGGCTGGCCCTGGGCGTCCAGGGTGCCGGGCAGCAGGTTGGCCTTGCCGACGAAGTCGGAGATGAATCTGTTGCGCGGGTGTTCGTAGAGGCGATAGGGCGCATCCACCTGGGTGATACGCCCGGCCTCCATCACCACCACCCGGTCGCTGATGGACAGCGCCTCGGACTGGTCGTGGGTGACCATTAGGGTGGTGATGCCCACCTCGCGCTGGATGCGGCGGATCTCGAACTGCATCTCCTCGCGCAGATGGGCGTCCAGGTTGGACAGCGGCTCGTCGAGCAAGAGCACCGGTGGTGCTATCACCAGCGCCCGCGCCAGGGCCACCCGCTGGCGCTGACCGCCGGAGAGTTCGCGCGGATAACGCTCGGCATGCGGTCCCAGATGCACCAGCGCCAGGGCCTCCTCGACCCGCCGCGCCAGCTCGGCGCCCGCGACCTTGCGCATGCGCAGTCCGAAGGCGACGTTGTCGCGCACCGTCATATGCGGAAACAGCGCATAGCTCTGGAATACCACCCCGAGACCCCGGCTGGCCGGCTTGGCCTGGGTGATGTCCTGGCCATCAAGAAGGATGCGCCCGCTGCTGACGTCGACGAAGCCGGCGATCATCTGCAGGGTGGTGGTCTTGCCGCAGCCGGAGGGACCGAGCAGGGAAACGAATTCGCCGCGCTCGATGGCCAGGGTCGAACCGGCCACCGCGTAGCTGTCGCCGTAGCGCTTGCTAAGGTTGTCGAGAGTCAGGAAAGCCATGGCCGCAATGCTCCTCCAGTCACGCCCACACGGATGGCGGGCAGGGTTGTGGCAGGGCGAAAGACAGCCTGGATCTGGGACGTTGGCGCTCGCTCGATTGGCGGCGTCCGGTGATTGTGAGTATCGCCCTATGGACCTGAAGGTAAGGGCGACCTAGGATGCGGGACAAGCAGGTTTTTCACTGAATGAACTCTTTTTTCAGATTTATTCACTCAGTGGAATATTTTGGAGCGGTGCAGATGGAAGATTCCATTGAAAGAAAGGCAGCTGCAGGCGAGGTAGGCGTCGGTGCCATTAGCCGGGTATTCGCCGTGGTGCGTGCCCTGGGTGAGGGCGATCCCGAAGGCGAGAAGGTCACCCGCCTGGCCGAGCGCGTGGGGCTTTCGCAGCCCACCACTCACCGGCTGCTGCGCGGCCTGGTGGAGGAGGGCATGGTGGAACAGTGCGCCCGCAGCAAGAGATACCGGCTGAGCCTGGACTTCTTCGCCCTGGCGGCCCGCGCCGGGCAGGTCGGCAACCTGCGCGACCTGGCGCGACCGAGTCTGCTGCGACTGTCGGCGTCCCTGGGGGATTCGCTGTTCCTGCTGGCGCGCAGCGGCTTCGACGCCATGTGCCTGGACCGCAGCGAAGGGCCCTATCCGATCCGCACCTTCACCGGCGACATCGGTGGCCGTGTGCCCCTGGGTGGCGGCCAGGGCGCCCTGGCGATCCTGGCCTTCCTGCCCGAGGAAGAGCGCGAAGAGGTGATCCGCTACAACCTGCCGCGGCTGCGCGACGCCCATCATTACGACGAGGTGCTGTTGCGCGCCGAGATCGACAACGTCCGCCAGCAGGGCTATGCCGCGCGCAACACCGGAGTGCTGGCCGGCATGGCAGGCCTCGCCGTCCCCATCCTCGACCGCAATGGCCGGGCGGTGGCGGCTCTGAGCGTGGGCACCCTGAGCGAACGCCTCAACCCCCAGCGCCTGCCCACGGTGATCGAACTGCTCAGGCGCGAAGCTGGGGTGATCGCCGCACGTATCAACCCCTTCGATCCGGTCTTGCGCCGGCCGACCCAGGGGTTTGGTTAAAACAACGGACCCGAGCGGGTGTTATTGCCCTTCGCCAGTCGGTCATAGAGCACCACATTGACCGTGGCCGCCAGATTCATGCAGCCTTGGGTGGGGATGTACACCACGTCTTCGCACCAGTCGCGCAGTTCCTGGCTCAGGGACCCGTCCTCTGAGCCAAACAGATAGAGGGCGCGATCGGGATGGGTGTACTCGGGCAGCGGCCGGGCGCCGTCGACCAGCTCCACCGCCACCGGCACGCACCCCAGCGGCAAGATGCGGCGCAGGTCGTCGATGTTGATCAGCGGGATATCCTGGTGGACCTTCTTGGTGTCGGTGACGAAGTCCTTGGCCCGGTCGTAGCGGGTGCCGGTATAGAACACCGAGGCCACCCCGTAGCAACCTGCCGCCCTCATGATGGACCCGACGTTGGATGGCGACTTGGGGTTGCTCAGGCCGATGCAGGCGTATCTCTTGTTGCTCACGTCAGGAGGACTCTCGGGAAAACCGCCAGTATAAGGCGTCGAAGGTTGCAGAAACCGACTAAGATGCGCGCCCGCGTCTTCAGCCCCGAGCCCCTGTGATGTCCGCCACTGCCCTCTACACCGACCTGTCGGCCTACTACGACCTGCTTTGCGCCGACATCGACTACCGGGCCCAGAGCCAGGCGGTGCTGCGCCTACAACGGCTGTTCGGCAACGGCGGCAGCTGTCATCTGGATCTCGCCTGCGGCACCGGCCCCCATGTGCGGCATTTCCTCGATGCCGGCTTCCAGAGCAGCGGGCTGGACCTCAATCCGCCGATGCTGGCCCAGGCCGCGCTGCGTTGCCCGGAGGCGGAGTTTTCCTGCCAGGACATGTGCAGCTTCACGCTGGACCAGCCGGTCGATCTGATCACCTGCTTTCTCTACTCCCTGCACTACAGCGGCAGCCTCGCACGCCTCCAGGCCTGCCTGGCGCAGGTCCAGGCGGCCCTGACCCCCGGCGGCCTGTTCTGCTTCAACGCCGTGGACAAGCGCCGCATCGACAATGCCTCCAGCGTCGGCCACAGCGTCGCGCGGGCCGATGGCCACTTCAGCTTCGCCTCCGCCTGGCACTACCCAGGCGAGGGCGAACACCAGCAGCTCCGCCTGCGCATCGAACGCCGCCACGCCGGCGAGCAGCAGACCTGGCAGGACGAACATCCCATGGTGGCGGTGGACTTCCCCGAACTGCTGGCCCTGCTGGAGCCACAGTTCGAGGTGCAGGTGCTGGAGCACGACTACCAGCGCATCGAGCCCTGGGCCGGCGAGGCGGGTAATGCGCTGTTTGTCTGCGTCAGGCGCTAGAGTCTGTTCAAAGTCTCGCGAGCTAGAGCCAAACAAGGCGAAAATGCCTGAGGAAGCGGAGTTTACGAGTGGTAAATGAGCATTCCGAAGGCCTTTTCAACGCAGTTTGGCCGACGCGCAGCAGACTTTGTACAGAGTCTTAGTGGGCATGGGCATGCATCCCGCCATCCACCGCGATCACATCGCCAGTGAGGTAGCGCGCCAGCGGTGAGGCGAGAAAGGCCACCACCTGGCCCACGTCTTCCGGCTCGCCGAAATAGCCGATGGGAATGTGCCGGGCGATAAAGGCCTGGCGCGCCTCGGGCGTCGGATGCAGCCGCTGCAGGATCTGCTCGGAATTGATCCGCCCTGGCGCGATGGTGTTGACCGTGATGCCTTCGGCCGCCAGCTGACTCGCCAGCCCTTTGGACCAGAACTGGATCGCCGCCTTGGCCGTCCCGGCGCCGTTCACGTCCCGTGGCTCCATGCTGCCGCTGAAATTGACGATGCGTCCCCAACGTCTTTCGCGCATTCCACCCAGCAGCGCCTGGGTCAGGCGGCGCGTGGCGGTGAAATTGAGATTCCAGGCTTCGTCCCAGGCCGCATCGTCCGCCGTCACTGAAAGCGGTCGTGTGCCGCCGGCGTTATTGATCAGGATGTCCACCTGGCCCAGCCCTTCCTCCGCTTCCCGCGCCAGGCGCTGGACGTCTTCGGCATCGGTGATATCCGCGACGATCACCAGTGGCCGGGCATGACCCGCCGCCACGATCTCCTCGGCCAGAGTCTCCAGGGCGTCCCGCCGCCGCGCGGTGATCGCCAGCCGAACGCCTTCGGCAGCCAGGACGCGGGCGATGCCCGTGCCTATGCCCATGCTGGCACCAGTAACCAAGGCAGTACGGTCGTGCAGTTGCAGATCCATGATCGATTCTCCAGGGGTGAGGATTTTCGTAGGTTGGGCTGAGCGCAGCGAAGCCCAACACTTCGCGACCTCACCCACACCACTAGCCTCACCCATTACCCAAATGAGATAAACGCCACCTAGGTGTAAGGATTCCTTAACAGGAGTGTTGAATGGATCTGCTCGACAGCATGCAGGTGTTCGTTGCCGTGGTGGAGCGCGGCAGCCTGGCCGCTGCGGCCCAGGCCCAGGGCATCTCGCCGACCATGGCCGGCAATCACCTGCGTGGTCTGGAGAAGCGCCTGGGCCTGCAATTGCTGGTACGCACCACCCGGCGCCAGCGCCTGACCGCCTTCGGCGAGGGCTACTACGCGCGCTGCCGCGAGATCCTCGCCTTGGTCGCCGACACCGACCGCCAGGCCGAAACCCAACGCCTGGCACCCGCCGGCATCCTGCGCGTCTCGGCGCCGGTGTCCTTCGGCACCTACGGCCTCACGCCACGGCTGGGTGACTATCTGGCGCAGCATCCCCAGGTCACCCTCGATCTGGTGCTGAGCGACCGGGTCCAGGACCTGGTGGAGGAGGGCATCGACATCGCCATCCGCATCGGCGAACTGGCCGATTCCTCCCTGGTGGCGCGACCCCTGGCGCCCTATGTGATGTGGTGCTGCGCCGCGCCCGGCTATCTCGCCCAGCGCGGCATGCCCAAGCATCTGGCCGATCTGGAAGCCCACGACTGCCTCGGCATGGACCCTCGCGCCCTGCACCAATGGCGCACCCAGACCGGCACCGCCTTCGGCCCGCTGCCACCCGGTCGCCTGCACCTCAGCAACGGCCCCGCCCTGCGCCTGGCCGCCCTGCAGGGCCTCGGCATCATCCTGCAGCCGGCCTTCCTGCTGCAGGACGACGTCGCCGCCGGCAATCTGGTTCGCCTCTTCCAGGGCCAGGAACTCACCCGCCCTCTAACAGCGCTCTATCCCCAGACGAGATGGCGCTCGGTGACGGTGAGAAGCTTCGTAGAATTCCTGTTGACGGAGTTCACCCCGTAGCGTGGAAAACGGCGCAGCCTTGTCCACTGATGTCACCAACACCTGACCCCGCGTGGACAAGCTTCGCGTTGTCCACTCTACGGCAGTGACGGAGGTCCAACCCCAAACGAGATGGCATTCGGTGACCGTGAAGCTCCTATTGGCGGAGTGCACCCGTAGCGTGGAAAACGGCGCAGCCTTTTCCACTAATGCCGCCAAATCGTGACCCCGCGTGGCTACTCCCCCCAGCGCCCTATCTCTACCGTGTAGTCTCCACCCCAGTCAGGCGAATACTGACCCTCCCGCACCGCTCGATGAAAACTCGAATAAGGCCAGTCCTTCACCGCGCCGACGTGGCCATGCTTGACCGGATTGAAGTGGATGTACTCCACATGACGCTGGTAATCCTGCTCGTCCCTTAGCAGATGTTCCCAGTAACGCCGCTGCCATATCCCGCGTTCACCCCGGGCCCTTTGCGTCGCCGTACGCCCTTCACCGACCGGCAGGCGCTTGGAGAAACCGAACTTGATCACCTTCCAGCGCAAGGCGAAATGCGCATCGCCCTCCGGCAGTGTCCAGACGCAATGCAGATGATCGTGCAGGGTGACCCAGGCATCGATATGAAAGGGATGGCGCAGTCGCGTTGCACGCACCGTCTCGCGGAGCAGGTCGACATGCCGCGTCAGCAGATCGCTACGCCGATCCGCCAGGACAACGGTGAAGAAATAGGAAGCCCCCGGAACACGGGCACGACGAAATCGAGATATGGCAGCTCTTCCTTGAGCAGAGACAGAAACTATAGCTCAACCCGTAGCGTGGAAAACGGCGCAGCCTTTTCCACCGGCGCCACCAATGCAGGCCCCCAAAGCTCCCGCGTGGACAAGCTTCGCGTTGTCCACCCTACAGGTCACTGACAGTAGTGGATTGCTAAGAGCTAAGGGAGCGTTCGCCGTACGAACCAAGAAGCTGAGTCTAGAGCTCGATCGTTAGTAGGAGATTCTGCAGGGAGCAGAATCTCCTTTGGAAAGGGCTACTGCGCGAGTTTGGAATCACGCACGCCTTGCTTGCCCTCAGCTTCGGGAACCAGCGTTAGCTTGGCTCCGCCGACAAAGACGCCCAGCTTGATTGATTGGCGCACGTAGTAGTTATGACCGCCTTGGGTCACGAGCTCCAGGGTGTTGTCACCAAACTCCGACTCGGTTGCCAACACATGACGACCAGGATTCACCAAACGATAAAAATAGGTGTGTGTCGCTGTCTCACCGATGGTTTCGCCATCTATCTTGACCGTTTTCTTCAGCGCTGGGCCGAGGGAGGAATCGCGAAAGATATAGATGCCAGCCTTGTCGCTTGCTGGTGCCGTGAAGGATTTCAGCGCCTGATCTTTTTCAGCGGATTCCATAGGAACGGATGCACAACCAGTCAGCAGCGTAAGGGTTACCGCAGCTGCACAAAGCATCGTCTTCTTGAACATTGAACTCTTCCTGAGCTGTGGACAAAGAGCGCTTGAGCGCCGTCGGTTTGTAGCCAACTAGCGGCGACTGTCGCAATCTTTCTCAGGAATAGCGGTACCAATTTCGAGATGGAAGGAGCGTAAATCCCTTTGCGCGTTGTAAGCCGATGGCGACTCAGAGAATTGCTTTCGTTGGCGTTAGGACAGGGTTGATCCGGACACTACGCCTCTTACCCCACGCTAATCCGCAGTCCATCCCTACCGCCGCGCTTAGCCTCATAGAGCGCACCGTCTCCGCGTTCCAACAGATCCGCTAGGCTTTCCGGTGGCTGATCGAACAGTACGGCGCCGATACTCAGGGTGACGGGCTCGGGCGTCCGCAGGCGCTGCGCCGCCAGCTGGTTGAAGCGTAGTCTCAGGGTCTCCCCCAGCCGCACGACATCCGCATCTGCCGCCTCACCCAGCAGCACCACGAATTCATCGCCCCCCAACCGCGCTGCCAGGGCGTGGCGGGGCAGGGAGGTGCGCAGCAGGTCGCTCAGGGCGATCAGCAGGCCGTCACCGGCCGCATGGCCATGGAGGTCATTCACCAGCTTGAAGTTGTCCAGATCGATCAGCAGCAGGGCGCCGGGTCGAGCCGGGGTCGCCTGGCTGAACAGTCGTGGCGCCTCGGCTTCGAGGGCGCGGCGATTATGCAGACCGGTCAGGGGATCGCTGCCGGCCAGGCGCTCGATATGCTGCTCGCGGCGATAACGCACCGTGCCGGTCATCGACAGGGCGATCAGCATCACCGCCATCACCCCCTCTACCAGCGAGATCTGGATGATGACGCCGCGATAGACCGCCAGATCGATCAGGGTACCGGGGGTGAGCGGCGGAATCATCTTGATCAGATAGAAGAGTCCATGGATCAGCAGCACCGCGCGCAGCTGCCGCTCTCCGGCATTGCGCCGGCGCAGCAGCAGGCTCGCCCGTATCGCCAGGATGCCGATCATGAGCGACTGCACCACCAGCAGTACCTTGGACCACCAGGGCTCATTGGGCAGCAGCAACATCCCTAGCCAGATCGCAGCGAAGGCCCACCAGCCCAGACTCAGGCGGCGCCCGGTGAAGCGCGCCACGCCGAGCAGAAAGAGGCCATGCACGAAGATCAGCAGCCCATTGGCGAACCAGATGCCCACCAGCAGCAGCCCCTGACTGCGCAACAGCGCCAGGGTGCTACCCACGCAAATCAGGGCGAAACCCGTGCTCCAGTACAGCAGCGCCGACTCGCGCACCGACCGCCACTCGATGGCCAGATAGCCCGCCGCGGCAGCCGCCAGGGCGATGGTGAGGGTGAGCATGGTGGGGGCATCGAGTGCCATGGGCGAATCGGACCTGTCTGGATACGAAAAGGGCGCTCCCTGCCTTGGGGGAGCGCCCGCCAAAGCGGAGCCGCACCTCAGTCTTATCGACACGGCAGGCGCGGGCTTGAGGCAGAGGATTGCGCGCCATGATGACGGGCAGATAACCCCAGTTCAAACCTGACCTCTGGCTGGGGCAGGTGGCCCGCCCGCTACTGGGGTTTCACCAGCGTCCGAATCGCCGATGCCGGCAACCGCGCCATGCTGCCATCCGCCAACCGCAGCACGAAGGCCTCGCCCAGCGACCAGACCACCTGGACGTCCTTGAGCACGCACTGCTCATCGGTAGGCAGCACCCTGGCCTGTTCCTTGGCGCAGTAGGAGGTATCGAGCACGATCGCCTTGGCCTGGTAGTTACCCAGGCCCAGCGTCCTGACCATGGTCTCGGGTAGGGTGGTGAGCACACCGCTATAGCCAGCCAGAAAGAGGGCGAAGAACAGCGAAAACATCATCGCCGCCTTCCAGCCGGCGATAAACAGCATGGAAGTCATGGTCGTGACGAAGGCAATGATGAAGGGGGCGATGGCCAGAGCGCCCCACTTGAGCAGCGGCTGCCAATCGCTCACCAGCGGATAGGCCTGCGCCAGCATCCAGACAATGAACATGCCGACGACCATTGTCGGCAGGTAAGCCTCCCAGACGAACTTCAGGAAACTGAAGCGGCGCAAGTCGAATAGCCCCTGTACGGCCATGCCCGCCAGCAGCGTGATGGGGATGGGTGCAAGCAAGGCAACGCTGAGGAACAGCTCAGGATCGACTAGGAGAATGGCCGCATCGCTAAACCCCGCCAGCAGATAGGGCACGAAGAACACCAGCGTCATCAACAGCATGATCTTGCGAAAGCGCCCCTCGCCGCGATAGGGCAGGGCGAAGGTGATGTCTTCCTTGATCGCCGCCGTATTGATGAAGCGGTAATAGACCCAAGCACCTGGCAAAAAGAGCGCGGCAACGAAGGCGCCTATGGTCAGAAAGCCCAGGCAGGCGGCCGCCAGCAACAGCGAAGAAAACTGGAAGAGATCGAAGCTGGGATAGAAGTGATTACGGGCGAAATAGGCCAGGAACATCCCGAAGCCCAAGGTCGGCGGTAGTACCTTGGCCAGTAGCGAGGCATGGCGCCGCAGCGCGGTACCGGAGAACTCAAGGATGAAGTCGAAGACGGCATCCGTGTCTGTGGCGGGTTGGTCGGTCCAGCGAGGCATGGGGTCGTCCTTGAGTACAGCGGTGCTGTTTTGCGAGGCATCAGGCCTTCGAAGGGTGGAAAACGGCGCAGTCTTTCCCACGTAAGAGCAGAGGCTAAAGCTTATGGATGGAATAAACTTACGATCGAATTAATCCATCGACAAGCTTCGCGCTGCGCTACGTACATCCAAACTACCTACTAAACTTGTGCGAATTTATTAATGGGTGTGGTTGAAATGTTTTCTATTGTGATGATACGTAGGACAAAAGCTCATCTAGCCATTTTAAATTTATTGGGTTTGTGTTTAGTTTGCAATATTCTTGGCAAATGACAGCTTTCATTTTTTCTGAAAAAAGATATGATTTTAGTTGATCCATTATTTCGTAAGATTCCTTGGTATTTTTTTCTAGAAAACCAAGATTGCGACTTATGTCAGGATTTTTTATGCCGTTATTATATGAGTAGTTTTTTAGAAGGTCTCTAAGTGTGGCGTCGTTTTCTGATATATTTGTTAGCGCTTCCCATAGGATTTCCGGGTCTATTACGTCTTCAATTACCGTATTTACGCCGTTCGGATTTGCTATTGAAATTACGCTTGAAGTGTCACTGCTACGATCAAGGCTCAATCTGAAAAACAGTAGCTTCTTGTTGGTTTGCCCGGTGCTGTAGTCTTTGACCGTCATTACAGATTTTTCATCTGTATCTATAAGGCAGATTACCTTTCCACTAATATTGGAGTTTTCTTTGTCGTCTGAGAACGGCACTTTTAAAAACTCGTAAAGTTTTTTTACATTGCCGGAACCATTGAATGGGAGGATGATGAGTTTGTCGTTGAATTTTCCAGCGTGGGAGCTAATGTACTTAGCGTCCTCTGTGCCTTCACATATAATCCAAGTGTAGTTAGTTTTCTTCAGAAGAGAAAGCATTGAGCTCATTAGGTCAAAATAGCTTTTCATTTCTACGGAGTCTGGAAATGATCTCCGCTGATCGTAAACACTTCTGAGGGAGAACATGTGATGCTCAGGAGATTTATTGCTGTTTTCTTCAATGTAACTTAAAAGACCATTGGTGGGGCGAAGTAATAATCCGTACCAATGTGTGGTGACAAGCAGTTGTCTCTTGAATCTTGTTGAGATGGTTGTCAATCTGCTGAACTGTTCAAAACAATTTGCTGGCTCTAAAGAATTTTCTGGTTCGTCGATTGCGAGTACTACCGTCTTGCTTTTTCTATTTTCAGTTGAAAGCAGTGTGGTAGCTACATCTATAAGTGCTAAGCGTTGTTGTCCAGAGCTCAAGCTCTTAATATGTTTCCCATCTTTTGTTAAAGGTCTTATGTGGAAGAACTCTTTGAATATCGTATCTATGATGTCGCTGGATTTTATTGTCTTTTTGTAAGTCCCTTTTGCCGAGAACTCATAACTATCACGAAGTTTCCTATTGATTTCTTGAATATAAGAATCTAGTTCGTGGTTAACTATATCTAATAGGCTTTTTTCTTTTCTCTCGTCATTGAACTGATAATTTTTCTTATCCAGTAAGGCTCGTATTTCGTCGATAACGCTTTTATCCATCAAGCTTTGCATTTCTTTTGCTTGTAAGTTCAATATATCACTGACTTTACTTTCTACTGGTATGTATACGTAGCTATACAGATCTATGATGTGCCTATATAGCTCCTGTACAAACTGCTTTGATGTACCTATTCGTCTTGTTTGGTCTAGGATTGTTTTGTGAAAAGTTGTAGTTAAAAGGATGTTGCCATCGTAGTCCTTTCCGATGGCTATGAGGTAGTGAGATTCTCTAAGTTCAGTCTCTTTGAGCTTTTCTCGGAATGCTAAAAACTTGCTCGTGTATTCATTGTTTCCTGATTTTGAGAAGTCGTAATTCCAGTAGCATTCCGAAACTGCTAGAACCTTGTCGTTGTTAGCAAGTTTTGCTTTTGGTATTAAGAATACTGGGCATATACTTGTGCGATCTTTTTTCTTTCCTGCTGTAGTTTCCCAGTCTTTTGTGGGTACGCCATTCATTAAGCAGTTTAGGCTTTCAAGAATTGCTGATTTTCCAACGCCATTGGCACCGATAAATATATTTAACCGGTCTAGTGGGTTTTGAATAAAAGGTATAAAATTTATGTTGCTATAGCTTTTGTAGTTTTGTAAAAAAAGTCCCGCTATCATAATTTCTTCCATAAAAAAGCCCCGCACTAGGCGGGGCTTAATTCAAGCTATTACCCCAACATCCATGGCAGGTGTTGGGTAAATTTACTCCGTGATGAGCATCACATCAATCCCAGCTTAACGCCCCACCGGTTTGATACTCGATCACCCGCGTCTCGAAGAAGTTCTTCTCCTTCTTGAGGTCCATGATCTCGCTCATCCAGGGGAAGGGGTTGGTGGCGCCCGGGTATTCTTCCTTGAGGCCGATCTGCGTCAGGCGGCGGTTGGCGATGAACTTGAGGTAGTCCTCCATCATCGCCGCGTTCATGCCCAGCACGCCGCGGGGCATGGTGTCGCGGGCGTATTCGATCTCCAGCTGGGTGCCCTGGAGGATCATCTGGGTGGCTTCGTCCTTCATCTGGGCATCCCACAGCTGCGGGTTCTCGATCTTGATCTGGTTGATCATGTCGATGCCGAAGTTCAGGTGCATGGACTCGTCACGCAGGATGTACTGGAACTGCTCGGCTGTGCCAGTCATCTTGTTGCGGCGACCCATGGAGAGGATCTGGGTGAAGCCGCAATAGAAGAAGATGCCTTCCAGCACGCAGTAGTAGGCGATCAGGTTCTTGAGGAACTGGCGATCGGTCTCCGGGGTGCCGGTCTTGAACTCGGGGTCGGAGATGGAGCGGGTGTACTTCAGGCCCCAGCTCGCCTTTTTCGCGACGCTCGGGATCTCATGGTACATGTTGAAGATCTCGCCTTCATCCATGCCCAGCGATTCGATGCAGTACTGGTAGGCGTGGGTGTGGATCGCCTCTTCGAAGGCCTGGCGCAGGATGTACTGGCGGCACTCGGGGTTGGTGATCAGGCGGTAGACGGCCAGCACCAGGTTGTTGGCGACCAGGGAATCGGCGGTGGAGAAGAAGCCGAGGTTGCGCTTGACGATGCGGCGCTCATCCTCGGTGAGGCCGTCCGCGCTCTTCCAGGTCGCGATGTCGGCGTTCATGTTCACTTCCTGGGGCATCCAGTGGTTGGCGCAACCATCCAGATACTTCTGCCAGGCCCAGTCGTACTTGAAGGGTACGAGCTGGTTGAGGTCGGCGCGGGCGTTGATCATCTGCTTGTCGCCGACGTGCACGCGGGCGGAGGAACCTTCCAGGTCGTCCAGGCCTTCCTGGATGTCCAGCTCGTTCAGCGCGGCCTTGGCGCGGGCCACGGCGTCGGAGTCGTCGGCGGACAGGGCGCGGGCGTCATGGACCAGGGCGTCGCCCTCGGAGTCCAGGCGCTCGGTCTGGGCGGGCGCCTGCTGGCCAGCGGCCTGCGCGGGCTTGGCGGGGGCGGTGTCGTCGTCTTTGTCGAATTCTTCCCAGTTCAGCATGGGGTGTCTCCTGGGTGGCTGTGCGGTGGGGGCGGGGCGGCAGGCCCTCACCCTAGCCCTCTCCCGGAGGGAGAGGGGATAAGAGCGGTGCGCGGGTGGGGGATTCGGCCCTCACCCTGGCCCTCTCCCGGGGGAGAGGGGATAAAGAGCAGCCCTCTACTGGGAGAGGGCTTGGGGTGTTACTGGCAGGCTTCGCACTCGGGATCGTCGAGGCTGCAGGCCTTGGGCACCGGAGCCGGTGCCGCGGCGGGCGCCGCTTCGAACTTCTGCGCCGGGGCGGGGGCCGCGCTGGCCTGGACGCCGGTGATGGGGTCGGCGCTCACGGCGTTCAGCTTGCCGGTGTTGATGGTCGACTTCTCGGTGCTGGTGGCAGCCAGGGCACGGAGGTAGTAGGTGGTCTTCAGACCGCGGAACCAGGCCATGCGGTAGGTCACGTCGAGCTTCTTGCCCGAGGCGCCGGCGATGTACAGGTTCAGCGACTGGGCCTGGTCGATCCACTTCTGGCGACGGCTGGCGGCCTCGACGATCCACTTGGTCTCCACTTCGAAGGCGGTGGCGTAGAGGTCCTTCAGATCCTGCGGGATGCGCTCGATCTGCTGCACGGAGCCGTCGTAGTACTTGAGGTCGTTGACCATCACCGAGTCCCACAGGCCGCGCGCCTTCAGGTCGCGTACCAGGTAGGGGTTGATGACGGTGAATTCGCCCGAGAGGTTCGACTTCACATAGAGGTTCTGGTAGGTCGGCTCGATCGACTGGGACACGCCGGTGATGTTGGCGATGGTCGCGGTCGGTGCGATGGCCATGATGTTGGAGTTGCGGATGCCCTTCTTGGCACGCTCGCGCAGCGGGGCCCAGTCCAGGGTCTCGGACAGGTCGACCTCGATGTACTTGGCGCCGCGCTCTTCGATCAGGCGCTTCTCGGAGTCGATCGGCAGGATGCCCTGGGACCACAGCGAACCCTGGAAGCTGGAGTAGCTGCCACGCTCTTCGGCCAGGTCACAGGAGGCCTGGATGGCGTAGTAGCTGATCACTTCCATGGAAGTGTCGGCGAACTGCACGGCGGCATCGGAGCCGTAGGCGATGTGCTGCAGGTACAGCGCATCCTGGAAGCCCATGATGCCCATGCCAACCGGACGGTGCTTGAGGTTGGAGTTCTCCGCCTGGGGCACCGAGTAGTAGTTGATGTCGATGACGTTGTCGAGCATGCGCACGGCAGTCTTGACGGTACGGGCGACCTTGGCCACGTCCAGCTTGCCGTCGACGATGTGGTTCACCAGGTTCACCGAACCCAGGTTGCACACGGCGATCTCGTCCTTGTTGGTGTTCAGGGTGATCTCGGTGCAAAGGTTGGAGCTGTGCACCACGCCCACGTGCTGCTGCGGGCTGCGCAGGTTGCACGGGTCCTTGAAGGTCAGCCACGGGTGGCCGGTCTCGAACAGCATGGACAGCATCTTGCGCCAGAGGTCCTTGGCCTTGATGGTCTTGTGCAGCTTGAGCTTGCCGTACTCGGTCAGGGCTTCGTAGTACTCGTAGCGCTCTTCGAAGGCCTTGCCGTAGAGGTCGTGCAGGTCCGGTACGTCGGCGGGGGAGAACAGGGTCCAGTTGCCGTCCTCGAAGACACGCTTCATGAACAGGTCGGGGATCCAGTTGGCGGTGTTCATGTCGTGGGTACGACGACGGTCATCACCGGTGTTCTTGCGCAGTTCGAGGAATTCCTCGATGTCCAGGTGCCAGGTTTCCAGGTAGGCGCAGACCGCGCCCTTGCGCTTGCCGCCCTGGTTGACCGCCACGGCGGTGTCGTTGACCACCTTGAGGAAGGGCACGACGCCCTGGCTCTTGCCGTTGGTGCCCTTGATGTAGGAGCCCAGGGCGCGTACCGGGGTCCAGTCGTTGCCCAGGCCGCCGGCGAACTTCGACAGCATGGCGTTATCGTGGATGGCGCCATAGATGCCGGACAGGTCGTCGGGCACGGTGGTCAGGTAGCAGCTGGACAGCTGCGGACGCAGGGTGCCGGCGTTGAACAGCGTCGGGGTGGACGCCATGTAGTCGAAGCTGGCCAGCAGGTTGTAGAACTCGATGGCGCGGGCTTCCTTGTCTTTCTCCATGTGCGCCAGGCCCATGGCCACGCGCATGAAGAACAGCTGCGGCAGCTCGAAGCGGGTGCCGTGGCTGTGCAGGAAGTAGCGGTCGTACAGGGTCTGCAGACCCAGGTAGGTGAACTGCTGGTCGCGCTCGTGATCGATGGCGGCGCCCAGGCGCTCCAGGTCGAAGCTGGCCAGTTTCGGGTCCAGCAGCTCCAGCTCCACGCCCTTGGCAACGTAGGCGGGCAGGGCCTTGGCGTACAGCTCGGCCATCTCGTGGTGGGTAGCGGACTCGGCGACGCCGAGGAAGCTCAGGCCTTCGGCGCGCAGGCTGTCCAGCAGCAGACGGGCGGTGACGTAGGAGTAGTTGGGCTCACGCTCGACCAGGGTACGAGAGGTCATCACCAGGGCGGTGTTGACGTCCTTCTCGGCCACGCCGTCGTACAGGTTCTTCAGCGTCTCCTTCTGGATCAGCTCGCCGTTCACCTCTTCGAGGCCTTCGCAGGCTTCGGTGATGATGGTGTTCAGGCGGCCCATGTCCAGCGGCTGGGTGGTGCCGTCGGCCTTGGTGACGCGAATGCTCGGGTGCGGCTCGGCGATGTCGCTGACGGCGCCCTGCTTGCGCTCCTGGCTGCGGGCTTCACGGTAGATCACGTAGCTGCGGGCGACCTTCTGCTCGCCGGCGCGCATCAGGGCCAGTTCGACCTGGTCCTGGATCTCTTCGATGTGGATGGTGCCACCGGAGGGCATGCGGCGCTTGAAGGTGCTGCTGACCTGGTCGGTGAGCTGCTTGACGGTGGTGTGGATGCGCGAGGAGGCCGCGGCGTTACCGCCTTCCACGGCGAGGAAAGCCTTGCTGATGGCCACGGTGATCTTGTCGTCGGTGTAGGGGACGACGGTACCGTTGCGCTTGATGACGCGCAGTTGACCGGGGGCGGTGGCGCCCAGGTCCTGGCTGTCATCTTGCGCCGGGCGGCCCTGCTGGGCTTGCTCGCGGGTCAGGTCGGTGTGCATGCGGAACTCCCTTGATCGGAAAGAGGAGATCGCCGGAAATCCGACGATCCAAAAGACGATGTGGCTAACGCTTGCGCGACGACAGCGGGTCGCGCTTTACCAGAATTCCAACGAAAAACCGTACCGACGCCGACTCTCGAAGGAACCGGCGGGCGGGGTCCACAGACCCTGGAAATTCGCGATTAGGGCGACAGGATAAGCCCTCCTCGCTAGGGAAGACAGTCTTGACAGAGGGGTGTTTCGCCGTCCCGGGTCATACCGACGAACTGCTATATATGGTGGTGTGGGGGTGCAAGGGCCACTAGATGTCGCGTTTGTCACGTTTCTGGCTGTGGATAAGACGTGGATAAGCTGTTCGGGACTGGGGGGTATCCTGGGGGCGGCGACAGGCTAGTCCGCGTAGACGCTGGGATCAGAGCTAGGTGGTCAAATAACGTACAACTTCACAGTCGAACCGTACCGAAAGCGGCAGGGGATATACCGGTTCGCTATGAGTACTTTCTTCACCAGAAGAAAACGTTCGATAGCCACTGCGACGTTCTGCCCCGGTGAAGGACCGGACACCCCGCCGGTGATCGGCATCGCTTCCTTATATACAGAAGGCTGCACTCAGGTACGGGGTGCCAGCAGGGTCAGCAGGCGGCCCGCTTCGTCCAGGCGGAAACGGCCCTCCAGCTGTGTACCCGCCGTCCATCGCGACGACAACTCGATCAGCAGCCGGATGACGAAGGTCCCACGGCTGTCCGTGGCGAGGATCTCGGCATCCTGGAAGAAAAACATCTGCCGTACCTGCGGATGGAGCGCCTTGAACAGACTCTCCTTGGCGGAAAACGCCAGAGTGATGGCGAAGGCCTGCCGTTCTTCATCCAGCGGTTGCAGGCGCTCCTGTTCGGCCGGGGTAAGGATCTGGTCGGCCAGGCGTAGTGCCTTGGCCGGTTCGAGCAGGGTTTCGACGTCCAGGCCAACGCCCAGGTACTCCTGGGCGCTTCCCACCGCGGCCGCGGCCCAGCCATGGCCATGGGTGATGGCGCCCACGTGGCCAGCCGGCCAGACGGGGCCACGATCCTCGGCGCGATGCCCCGGAACGGCGTCGGTGCCGCTCAGGCGTCGCAGCGCCTCCCGGGCGCAGAGGCGACCAGCCAGGTATTCGGCCTGACGCTTGGCCACGGCGCGCCGGATATTGTCCGGGGGCAGGGCGCCCAGGCGCAGGGCGTCACGCTCGAAGCTCACCAGAGCGGGATCGAAACGGCAATGGATCAGCTCCAGCGAGGCCAGCTCCGGGCTCAACGGCGGAAGCGGTTCGGGCGTCGTACAGCAACCTGGCAGGTGCGCGAGCGGCAAGGTGCTCATCACAGCCGGCTATCTGGGCCAGAGGTGGAAGGCAGCGAAAAATTCACGGCAGGCTCCGACAAAAAGGCGCACAAAGGATAGCCGACTACCGGCCGGCGCTGGCGGAAAACCGCCCCGGATGAGGGGGGATTTCCGCCCGTTTTCATCGGATGGCGGGGTTCCGCCGCTACGCGACAACTAGACTTTCGACTGAAAGGTGCATGAAAGCTGGCGCTTTGATTGCGCGTCGGAAAGTGGAACGGCGATTGCTTATGTCTAGCAAGATGCTGGTGTCACCGTCGTGCGGCCGCCAGATCCACAACAAAAAGCTCTCAGGATGAGAGAGCCAACATCAGTCAGGTGCCCACTCGGACAGGACGTCAGGTAGTGGTCACAAGGGAAAGAGCCATGACAGCAACCGTCGACACAACAACTACTACCGCTCCCGCGCCCAAGCGACCCGTCAAGCAGCCTCTCTACAAGAGCCTCTATTTCCAGGTGATTCTGGCAATCGTCCTGGGTATCCTGCTCGGCCACTTCTATCCCCAGACCGGCGCCGCCATGAAGCCGCTGGGTGACGGCTTCATCAAGCTGATCAAGATGGTGATCGCACCCATCATCTTCTGCACCGTGGTGACCGGTATCGCCGGCATGCAGAACATGAAGGCCGTGGGCAAGACCGGTGGTATGGCGCTGCTGTATTTCGAGATCTTCTCCACCATCGCGCTGCTGATCGGCCTGATCGTGGTCAACGTCGTCCAGCCGGGCGCCGGCATGAACGTCGACGTCAGCACCCTGGACACCAAGGGCATCGCTGCCTACGCCGCTGCCGCCGAGAAGCAGAGCACCATCGACTTCCTGCTGAACATCATTCCGTCGACGGTCGTCAACGCCTTCGCCACTGGTGAGATTCTGCAGGTCCTGTTCTTCGCCGTGCTGTTCGGCTACGCCCTGCATCGCCTGGGCGAGACCGGTCAACTGGTGTTCAACTTCATCGACCGTATCTCCCACGTCTTCTTCAACATCATCAACGTCATCATGAAGCTGGCCCCCATCGGTGCCTTCGGTGCCATGGCGTTCACCATCGGCAAGTACGGCGTCGGCACCCTGGTGCAGCTGGGTTACCTGATGGCCTGCTTCTACATCACCTGCGTGTTGTTCGTGCTGCTGGTCCTGGGCACCGTGGCGCGTATGCATGGCTTCAGCATCCTCAAGTTCATCAAGTACATCCGCGAAGAACTGCTGATCGTGCTGGGTACCTCGTCTTCCGAGTCCGCCCTACCGCGCATGCTGACCAAGATGCAGAAGCTGGGTGCCGAGAAGTCGGTGGTTGGCCTGGTGATCCCCACCGGCTACTCCTTCAACCTCGACGGTACTGCCATCTACCTGACCATGGCCGCCGTGTTCATCGCCCAGGCCACCAATACCCAGATGGACATCACTCACCAGATCACCCTGCTGCTGGTGCTGCTGATCTCCTCCAAGGGCGCTGCAGGCGTCACTGGTAGCGGCTTCATCGTGCTGGCCGCCACCCTGTCCGCCGTCGGTCACGTACCGGTCGCTGGCCTGGCGCTGATCCTGGGTATCGACCGTTTCATGTCCGAAGCCCGCGCCCTGACCAACCTGGTCGGCAACGGTGTGGCCTCCATCGTGGTCGCCAAGTGGTGCGGTCAGCTGGACGAGAAAACCCTGCAGACCGAACTCGCTCGCGGCCCGAACGCGGTCGAGGTCGAGGAAGCTCGTCAGACTGCCTGACCCTGGTGCGAGGGCCGCTCCCGAGCGGTCCTCCAGCACTACCGAAACGCCCGTATCGAGAGATGCGGGCGTTTTCTTTTGTGTGCGATTCGCCCAGGGCAGGGAGCTATGCCAGGGCAAGCGCATGCGGGTTCGCACCTCTGCCACACAGCGCTACCGGGCCTTGCATCGGCTAGTAGGCGGAATCAAGCGCAGGGCGCCAGGAGCGAGCCTTCTGGCTCTTTCTCGGTGAACGATAGGGTGGCGGGAAGAGGTGGTCGATAACGCGCGACAGTGGAGCGCAGCGCGCTATTCATCGTCGTCGCAGACCTGTCGCAGGGGAGGGTTATGGCGCGAGGGAGAGGCGGGGGTATCGGCGGGAGGGGTTGAAGCGCTGGCAGGCCGCCAGCGCTTCGCGGGTAGATCAGCGACGCAGGGTGGGGCGGTAGCCCATGACGCCGTAGAACAGGATGTACACGTAGCAGACCAGCGGGACCACGAAGGAGGGCAGCAGACCGATGGTATCGGCGAAGAAGCCCTGGATGGCCGGCACCAGCGCGCCACCGACGATACCCATGCACAGCAGGCCCGAGCCCTTGGAGGTGAACTTGCCCAAGCCCTTGAGTGCCAGGGAGAAGATGGTCGGGAACATGATGGAGTTGAAGAAGCCGATGGCCAGCAGGGCCCACATGGCGACCTTGCCACCTTGCAGAACGGCTACGGCCAGCAGCACACCGATGGCGATGGCGTTGAAGGTCAGCACCAGGTTCGGTCGTACCTTGGTCATGATCACGCCGCCGATGAAGCGACCGACCATGGCGCCACCCCAGTACAGGGACAGGTACTTGGCGGCGGTGGCGGCGTTCAGGCCGGCCACGTCCGGGCTTTCCATCAGGCTCACCAGGTAGCTGCCGATGGACACTTCCGCGCCCACGTACATGAAGATGCCGACCACGCCGAGTAGCAGGTGACGATAGGCCCAGACGCTGCTGGCAGTCAGGGCGTTCTCGTCGGTGGCGTTGTCCTGCTCGGTGTCCTTGATTTGCGGCAGGCGGAAGAGGCCGATGATCACCGCCAGGGCGACCAGCATGCCGGCCAGGATCAGGTAGGGCAGCTGCACCGAATGAGCGGCGGAGTCCTCACCGACCAGGGCCAGGATGGTCACGGCGCCCACCAGCGGGCCGACGGTGGTGCCCAGGGAGTTGAAGGCCTGGGTCAGGTTGAGGCGCGAGGCCGCGGTTTCCGGCTTGCCGAGGATGGTGACATAGGGGTTGGCCGCTACCTGCAGCACGGTGATGCCGGCTGCCAGGACGAAGAGGGCGGTGAGGAAGAAGCCGTAGGACTGGGCACCGGCTGCCGGGTAGAACAGCACGCAACCAACGCCAGCGGTGAGCAGGCCGACGATGATGCCCTTCTTGTAGCCCAGGCTTTCCACCAGGCGACCGGCGGGGAAGGAGACGATGAAGTAGGCGGTGAAAAAGCAGAACTGGATCAGCGACGCCTGCAGGTAGCTGAGGGTGAAGACCGCCTTGAGGTGGGGGATGAGGATGTCGTTCAGTGAGGTGATCAGACCCCACATGAAGAACAGCATGGTGAGGACGATCAAGGGTCCGCGGTAGCTCTGGTTTTGATTGTGCATTGGGGCTCCATGGGTACAACAGTTTCTTGTCTCTGCCCGCGATGTTCGGACAGCGCTGTCTATGGCGGCTGCGCAGACACAGCGAAGCGGCGCGAGATTAAGCTATTCGCGCTGCTGAATCCATTCTTCCTGGAGGTTCGCAGGCGAAGTGCCGGCGCCTTCGACCGCGGGGCCCATGACCGGTTCAGCCGGGCAGGGAGCGGAAATGAAAAACGGCGCCAAAGGCGCCGTTTGGATCACACAAGCGAGGGCTATCAGCCCTGCCAGCGCTTGAGGACCAGGGTGGCGTTGGTGCCGCCGAAACCGAAGCTGTTGCTCATGATGAGGTCCAGCTTGGTGTTTTCCTTGGTCTCGCGCAGGATCGGCAGGTCAGCGACCTCCGGATCCAGTTCGTCGATGTTGGCCGAGCCGGCGATGAAATTACCTTCCATCATCAGCATGCAGTAGATGGCCTCGTGCACACCAGCGGCACCCAGGGAGTGACCGGACAGGCTCTTGGTAGAGCTGATAGCCGGTGCCTTGTCGCCGAACACGGCGCGCACACCCTTAATCTCGGCCACGTCGCCCACCGGAGTGGAGGTACCGTGGGTGTTCAGGTAGTCGATCTCGCCGTCGACGGTGGACAGCGCCTGCTGCATGCAGCGGATCGCGCCTTCGCCGCTCGGGGCGACCATGTCGTAGCCGTCGGAGGTCGCGCCATAGCCGACGATCTCGGCATAGATCTTGGCGCCACGGGCCAGGGCGTGTTCGAGTTCCTCGACCACTACCATGCCGCCGCCGCCTGCGATGACGAAACCGTCACGCTTGCTGTCGTAGGCACGGGACGCCTTTTCCGGGGTCTCGTTGTAGTCGCTGGAGAGCGCGCCCATGGCATCGAACAGCATGCTCTGGGTCCAGTGCTCTTCCTCGCCACCACCGGCGAAAACCACGTCCTGCTTGCCGAGCTGGATCTGCTCCATCGCCAGGCCGATGCAGTGGGCACTGGTGGCGCAGGCCGAGGCCACGGAGTAGTTCAGGCCCTTGATCTTGAAGGGGGTGGCCAGGCAGGCGGAGACCGTGCTGCTCATGGTCCGGGTCACTCGGTAGGGACCGACGCGCTTGACGCCCTTCTCGCGCAGGATGTCCAGGGCTTCCATCTGGTTGAAGGTGGAAGCGCCACCGGAACCGGCGATCAGGCCGGTGCGGGGGTTGGAAACCTGGTCTTCGGACAGGCCGGAATCCTTGATCGCCTGATCCATGGCCAGGTAGGCGTAGGCGGCGGCATCGCCGACGAAGCGCTTGACCTTGCGGTCGATCAGTTCTTCGAGGTTCAGGTCGATGGAACCGGAAACCTGACTGCGCAGACCCATTTCGGCATATTCCGGATTGTGACGGATGCCGGCACGGCCTGCGCGCAGGTTGGCGGAAACGGTGTCTTTATCATTGCCCAGGCACGAAACGATACCCAGACCGGTAATGACGACGCGACGCATGCGAAAAGCCCTTAGAAGCTATCGGTGGAAGTGAACAGGCCGACACGCAGACCTTCGGCGGAGTAGATCTCGCGCCCGTCCACGCTGACGGTGCCATCGGCGATGGCCAGAATCAGCGACCTGTTGATGGTGCGTTTGATATGGATATTGTAGGTGACCTTCTTGGCGGTCGGCAGTACCTGGCCGAAGAACTTCACTTCACCCGAGCCCAGGGCACGACCGCGACCCGGATTACCCTGCCAGCCAAGGTAGAAACCGACCAGTTGCCACATGGCATCCAGGCCCAGGCAGCCCGGCATTACCGGATCACCCTCGAAATGACAACCGAAGAACCAGAGGTCGGGACGGATATCGAGTTCCGCCACCAGTTCGCCCTTGCCGTATTTCCCGCCTACCTCACTGATATGCGTGATCCGATCGATCATCAGCATATTCGGTGCGGGCAATTGGGCATTGCCCGGCCCGAAGAGCTCGCCACGGCTGCAGCGCAGCAAGTCTTCGTAGGTAAAGGCGTGTTGTTTGGTCATGCAAGCTCCTGTAGCTGGCCTAGATCCAGGCTCTGGCGACTCCAATGGTCGCTCTGGGTATGGCTTCGTGTAGCAATAGACTGTCGGGGCATCGGTAAAGTCACAGGCCAGCACCCCGCTCGTTAACGGGCCATTGTGCACTTTCCGCAGTCAATTCTCCATCCTGGGAGGCCGTTCAGGGTGTCGCGGGTCTTGGGCCAGCGAAGCGAGCAGGGCTGTGAAAGAGAGGTTTACCGGTGCTAAATAGGTATTTCTCAGCCGTTTTCAACACCGTTCGGCCGAAACGAAGCAGATCGTGAACAGGCGCTAAGGCGTTCGCGCGGCTACCGTATACTGCCGACGAGGCCGCACGACCGCGGTGAAGACGAGAGTTTCGATGACAGTCCAATCCCCCATCGCCGTTCTGGGCGGCGGCAGCTTCGGTACCGCCCTGGCCAACCTGGTCGCCGAGAACGGTCTGCCGGTACGCCTGTGGATGCGTGATCCGCACCAGGCCGAGACCATCCGCCGCGAACGCGAGAATCCGCGCTATCTGAAGGGTATCAAGGTACATGCTGCGGTCGAGGCCACCAGCGACCTGCAGGGCGCCATCGCCGACTGCGAGCTGATCCTGGTAGCGCTGCCGTCGAGCGCGCTGCGCCAGGCGCTGGCGCCCATCGCCCAGCAACTGGAGGGGCGTTTCCTGGTCAGCACCACCAAGGGTATCGAGGCACACTCCTTCATGCTGATGAGCGAAATCCTTGCGGAGATCGTGCCGCGGGCGCGCATCGGCATCATCTCCGGCCCCAACCTGGCCCGTGAGATCGCCGAGCACCAGCTCACCGCCACCGTGGTGGCCAGCGAGGATGAAGAGGTCTGTCGTCGGGTCCAGGCGGCGTTGCACGGGCGCACCTTCCGCGTCTACGCCAGCGCCGACCGCCTTGGCGTGGAGTTGGCCGGCGCCCTGAAGAACGTCTATGCCATCATCGCCGGCATGGCCGCGGCTCTGGCGATGGGCGAGAACACCCGCAGCATGCTGATCACCCGTGCCCTGGCCGAGATGACCCGCTTCGCCGTACAGCGTGGCGCCAATCCCATCACCTACCTGGGCCTGGCCGGGGTAGGGGATCTGATCGTGACCTGCTCCTCGGAGAAGAGCCGCAATTACCGGGTGGGGCACGCCTTGGGTCGTGGGCTCAGTCTGGAGGAAGCCGTGGCGCAGATCGGCGAGACCGCCGAGGGCGTCAACACCCTGCGTGTGCTCAAGGAAAAAGCGGACGAGCTGGGCGTCTACATGCCCCTGGTCAATGGCCTCTATGCGATCCTGTTCCAGGGCCGCAGCCTGGGGCAAGTGATCGAGGCCCTGATGGGCGGTGAGCCCAAGACCGATGTCGATGTGGCGGACGCCGCCGAGATCCCGAGCAGGCTCTGAGCCGCTACACTGTCTGAAAAGAGGAATTTCCATGTCCCAACCCGTGCATTCCCGCGAGCTGCTAGGCCTGCGCCTGATCTGGATGCTGCTGTTCCTGTTCGTCTGGCTGGGTGCGCAGTACGTGCTGGCGGTGGTGGTGCTGGTACAGCTGGTGGTGCGCCTGATCAAGGGCGAGGCCAATCCCGGCTTGACCGCGTTCGGGGCCGCCTTGGGCGCCTATCTGGCGCAGATCGTGCGCTTCGGCACCTTCGCCAGCGAGGTCAAACCCTGGCCCTTCGCCGATTGGCCAGCCGCGGAGCAGCCCGACGACCGCTCCGCCACCGCGCCATGAAGCTCTGGCTGCTGCGGCATGGCGAAGCCGAGGCACGCGCGTCCAGCGATGAACAGCGCGAGCTGACGGCTGCAGGCCGCGCGGCGGTCCTGCGTAGCGCGGAACAGTTGCATTGCAGTGGGCTGCAACGCCTTCTTACCAGTCCCTATGTGCGGGCGCGGCAGACGGCCGCCCTGGTGCAACAGCAACTGGCCTGGGCGGGTGATGTGTCTGTCTGTAAGTGGGCGACGCCCGACGGCGAACCCGAGCGGGCCCTGGCGGAGCTGGAGCGACTGGGCGTGGAAGAGCTGCTGCTGGTCACGCACAATCCCTTCGTCGGTGAGCTGGCCGGCTGGCTGCTGCACGGTCACCGGCAGGCGCCGGTGCCCATGGGCACTGCCTCTCTGCTGTGTCTGGAAGCGCCGCTGCCGTTGGCCGGCGGCTTCGATCTGGTCAGTCGCTTCGACGGCTGACGCCCTTTCAAGGAAAGAACATGAGCATCTGGCAGACCCTCCCGGATCCTGCGGAACTCGGGCGTCAGCTCGAGAACACCCTCGGCGAACACCTGGACATGCGCATCGAGGCCTGGGACGACAGCAGCCTGACGGCCAGCATGGTGGTGGACAGGCGTACCCATCAGCCCATGGGACTGTTGCACGGGGGCGCCTCGGTGGCTCTGGCCGAGACGGTGGGCTCCATCGCCAGCATGCTCTGCGTGGATCGCTCGCGCTATTACTGCGTGGGTCAGGAAATCAACGCCAATCACCTGCGCGGCGTACGTGCCGGCCGGGTGACGGCAGTCGCTCGCCCCCTGCATCTGGGGCGCAGTAGCCATGTCTGGGACATCCGCCTGAACGACGAAGAGGGCCGTCTGACCTGCGTGTCGCGGCTGACCGTGGCCGTGGTCCCGCTGCAGCGGGACCACCCTTCGACATGAACGGCGTGCGGTCGGCGGAGGTGCGGCCATGACGGCCCAGGTACAGGAATTGCGCCTGGAACTCGCCCATGTGGAGCTGAGCGCGCGGGTGTTCGGTCCGGAGGATGGCTATCCGGTGCTGGCGCTGCATGGCTGGCTGGACAACGCCATGACTTTCGCCCAGCTCGCGCCTCGGCTGCACGGCCTGCGTATCGTCGCCCTGGACCTGCCGGGGCATGGCCTGTCGGCGCATCGGCCGGCCGGGGTCGGTTACGCGATCCAGGACTATGTGCTGGATGTGCTCGCCGCAGCGCGGCAACTGGGCTGGACCCGCTTCGGCCTGCTCGGGCACTCCATGGGTGCCATTGTGGGCGTCATCGCCGCTGCGGCCCTGCCGGATCACATCGAACGGTTGGCGCTGATCGATGGCCTGCTGCCCTACACCACGCCAGCGGCGGAGGTGCCGGAGAAGCTGGGCAAGGCATTGCTCGCCGAGCTTGAGCTGCCCAATCGCCGCAAGCCGGTCTATGCCACGGTGGAAGAGGCCGTGGCAGCGCGCTTGAAGGGGGCTCTGACGGTCAGTCGCGAAGCTGCCGAACTCCTCGCCGAGCGCGGGCTGATGGCCGTGCCCGGTGGCTACACCTGGCGCTCCGATCCCCGGCTGCGGCTACCCAGTCGAATCCGATTCACCCCGGAGCAGGCCGCGGCCTGCCTGAGCGCCGTGCGTTGCCCGACGGCGCTGGTGGTGGCCGCAGGCGGTCTCGTGGCGCCTCATGCCGAGGCCATGAGACTGGCACGCGAGCAGCCGTGCTTTCGCCTCCACGAGCTGCCAGGCGGGCACCATCTGCATCTGGATGACGCCCAGGGCGCCCAGGCCGTCGCAGATTGTTTCAATGCCTTCTTTGCCGCCAGCATCGGGCCCGGCGAATAATGCGGGATGCCTAGCCATCCGTTTTACCCTCGCGCCACTTTCGTCCAGCGATCCCTGCTGATTGGCCTGCTACTGTCCGTTGGCGCCGCGCAGGCAGCGGTGCTACCTGAAATCGCCCCCATGGATCACGCCCAGCTCGTTCGGGAGACGGGGCCGGCGACCACTGAACGCCTCTATCCGCTGGGGCCGGCCAGCCGCATCGGTGGCCGCCTGCGGCTGGAAGATTCGCTGCAGGTAGAGGGCGAACTCCAGACCCAGACCTTCGAGCTGGCCAGTGGGCATCCGCCGCTGGCACGACTCGACAGCGAACGCCAGCGCCTGCAGCAACAAGGCGCGACGCTGCTCTACTGGTGCGAGGGGCGTGATTGTGGCGCCAGCAGCGTCATCGCCAACAGCCTGCTGGGCGAAGCCATGCTCTATGGACCTGACGATCAGCAGGGCCTGCTGGTGCTGCAACTCGCGGAGCCTCGGACGGTACTGACGCTCTATGGCATCACCCGCGGCAATCGCCGCAGCTATCTGCACGCAGAGCGGTTGCAGGCGAGCCAGCCATTACCGGAGCTGTTGCCGACCGCCGCCACCCTGCTCAAGGAATTGCAGCGCGACGGCCAGTTGCTGTTGCCTGCCCTGGCCAAGGAGCCGGCGCAGCCCTGGATCGCGCGATTCGCCGCGGCCCTGGCACTCAATGGCGATGTGGCCGTGACCCTCGGCGGCGACCAGGCCGTGGCCTGGCAGAACGCCTTGCGCGACGCGGGCATTCGCGCGCCGCGACTACAGACCGATGATGGCCGGGCGGCAGGTCTCTATCGCCGCTAGACGTCGTTGACGTAGCGGGTGCGACCCGCGCCCAGGCCGAACAGCGTTGCCAGCACGGCGATCACGGTAAACAACACGCCCATGGGCGCCCAGCCGTGGGTAGCGTCGTGGATGATGCCCACCAGCAACGGGCCCAGGGAAGCCAGGCTGTATCCTGCGCCCTGAGCCATGCCGGACAGTCGGCCAGCGGTTTCCGCATCGCGGGAGCGCAGTACCAGGAGGGCGAGCGCCAGGCTGAAGGTGGCCCCCTGGCCAAGGCCGAGCACTACCGCCCACAGCCAGAGACTGCCCAGGGGAGCATAGAGGCAGCCCAGCAGGCCCGCGAGGGTCAGGGTCATGGCCACCACGATGGCCAGGCGCTGGTCGTTGCCACGCGTTGCCAGCCAGGGCGCGGTGAGGGCGCTGACCAGTTGAGTCATCACCGAGCCGGACAGCATCAAGCCGGCCTGCACCATGCCCAGGCCCCGGTCCATCAGCAGGGTGGGCAGCCAACCGAAGACGATGTAGGCCAGCGACGATTGCAGACCCATATAGAGGGTGATCTGCCAGGCCAGGCGATTGCGCCACAGGGAGCTGCCCTGGCTTCGATGCGCGGCTGCCAGGGGCGGCTGACGCAGCTGCGGCAGCCAGACCAGCAGGGCCACCACGGCGACCAGTGCCCAAATGGCCAGGGCAGGTTGCCAGTGGCCGTCGAAGGCCTCCGCCAGAGGCGCGGTCGCGCCAGCGGCCAGGGCGGCGCCGATGCACAGCATCATGGTGTAGAGCCCCATCAGCTGACCGGCCTGGGCCGGGAAGTCGCGCTTGACCAGGGACGGCAGGAGCACGCCCAGGATACCGATGCAGGCGCCGGCAATCAGGCTGCCGAGAAACAGGCCGGCGGGCGGCAGGAGACTGCGCAGGACGATGCCCACGGCGAGCAGGGCGAGAATGGCGCCCAGGGTGCGCTCGCTGCCCCAGCGACGGGCCAGGCGTGGCGCCAGGGGCGCGAACAGCCCCAGGCAGAGTACCGGTAGGGTAGTGAGCAGGCCGATGGCACTGCTGGACAGGCCCGTGCTGCTTTCGATCTGCCGCAGCAGGGGCGACAGGCTGGATAGCGCTGGCCGCAAGTTGAGGGCGATGAGCATGAGACTGGCGAGCAACAAGCCGCGCTGCCAGGCGGTAGAGGGTGAAATCGCTGGAGAAGACATGAGTGCTGCTATGACTGGGGAAACCGGCAATCCTAGCGCACTCTGGCCATAACGCATGGCGCTTCTGTTCGCTACCCTCTGCCGGGAAAAAATAGTTGGGTGGACCGGCTAAAAAATCGCCAGTTTGTCCATTGCCGCACCGCCGCTCACTTGTCCGGCGTCAGCGGAAGGTTTTCCACGAGGTTATCCACAGCAACTGTGGATTACCCTCAAAAAACAGCCCTTTTGCTTTGGCGGGCGATCTGTTAGGCGAGGCCATCCCCGCCAGCGGACGGGCATTTGCTACTATTACGCCCCTTCGCGCTGCCTGTCGAACGAGCGCCACCGCTGAACCGGAGTAACGATGACCGACCCCATTCGCCTCACCCAATACAGCCACGGCGCCGGTTGTGGTTGCAAGATCGCCCCCAAGACCCTGGAAACCATCCTGGCCGGCAGTGGCGCCCAGCATCTGGACCCGCGGCTGTGGGTGGGCAATGCCTCGCGCGACGACGCCGCGGTCTATGGTCTAGATGAAGAGCGCGGGGTGGTGTCCACCACCGACTTCTTCATGCCCATCGTCGATGATCCCTTCGATTTCGGCCGGATCGCGGCCACCAATGCCATCAGTGACATCTATGCCATGGGTGGCGATCCGCTGCTGGCCATCGCCATCCTCGGTTGGCCGGTCAATGTGCTGCCGCCGGAAGTGGCGCGAGAGGTCATCGCCGGGGGACGGCGAGTGTGCGACGAGGCCGGCATTCCCCTGGCTGGTGGCCATTCCATCGATGCGCCCGAGCCGATCTTCGGCCTGGCGGTGACCGGGATCGTGGAAAAGCGTCACCTCAAGCGCAATGACACCGCGACCCTGGGCAGTCGCCTCTATCTGACCAAGCCGCTGGGCATCGGCATCCTCACCACGGCCGAGAAGCGCGCCCTGCTGCGGCCCGAGGATCGCCATCTGGCGCGGGATACCATGTGCCAGCTCAATCGTCCCGGCAGCCGCTTCGGGCGCCTGGCCGGGGTGACGGCGATGACCGACGTCACCGGTTTCGGCCTGCTTGGCCACCTGGTGGAGATGGCCGATGGCAGCGGCCTGACCGCCGAACTCGACTTCGCCGCCATTCCCCGTCTCGACGGGGTGGACTTCTACCTCCAGCAGGGCTGCGTGCCCGGTGGAACCGAGCGTAACTTCGACAGCTACGGCAGCCGCATCGCCCCGCTGGACGAGGCGCGTCGCCAGCTGCTGTGCGATCCCCAGACCAGTGGCGGGTTGCTGGTGGCCGTGGCCCCCGAAGGGGAGGCGGAATTTCTCGCCGTGGCCATGGAGCTGGGCCTGGTGCTGCAACCCATAGGCCGGCTGGTGGATCGTCGTGCCCATGCGGTCGAGGTGGCCTGATGAGCCAGCGTGAGGATGCCCGCGATCTGCGGGCGCTGTTCCTGAGCGATGTCCCCCTGATCGATGTCCGCGCCCCCGTGGAATTTGCCAAGGGCGCCTTTCCCCAGGCGATCAACCTGCCGCTGATGAATGACCTGGAACGCCAGCGCGTCGGTACCCGCTACAAGCAGCAGGGCCAGCAGGCGGCGCTGCAGCTGGGGCATCAGCTGGTGTCCGGTGCGGTGAAGGAGGAACGCATCCAGGCCTGGGCCGATTTCGCCCAGGCGCATCCGGAGGGCTACCTCTATTGCTTCCGCGGCGGCCTGCGCTCGCAGATCAGTCAGGAATGGCTGCGCAGCGAAGGCGGTATCGCCTATCCCCGCGTGGTGGGTGGCTACAAGGCCATGCGGACCTTGCTCATCGAGACGCTGCAGCAGGCCCTGGCCGAATGCGGCTTCGTAGTGGTCGGTGGCATGACCGGCACGGGCAAGACGGAAGTGGTGACTCAGCTCGACAATGCCGTCGATCTCGAAGGCCATGCCAACCACCGGGGGTCGAGCTTTGGCAAACGCGCCACGCCGCAGCCGGGCCAGATCGATTTCGAGAATCGCCTGGCCATCGACCTGCTGCGGCGACGCCACGCCGGGCAGCCGCACTTCGTGTTGGAAGACGAGTCGCGCCTGGTCGGCCGCTGCTCGCTACCGCTGGAGTTGCACCAGGGCATGCAGCAGTTTCCGCTGGTCTGGCTGGAAGACAGCCGAGAAAACCGTATCGAACGCATCTTGCGCGACTATGTCATCGATCTGGCGGCGGAATTCATTGGCCTGCACGGGCCGGAGCAGGGCTTCGCACTGTTCGCCGAGCAGCTGCGCAAGAGCCTCTCCGGCATCGCCAAGCGCCTGGGCGGCGAACGCTTCCAGCGCCTGTCGGCTATTCTCGAGGCCGCTCTGGCCGAACAGGAGCGTTCGGGCGACGTTGCCGCGCACCGGGGCTGGATCGAGGGGCTGCTGGCGGAATACTACGACCCCATGTACGCCTATCAGCGCGAGAGCAAGGCGTCCCGGGTGATCTTCAGCGGCGACCAGGCCGAGGTGGTGGAGTTTTTACGCGCTCGGCGCTGAACAGCGCCGGCCGCTGGCGGTCTACGCTGCGGTTATCCGGCCGTTTCGGCTGGTTGCAGGTCGCAAGGAGAAAGAGAGATGAAAGCGAAACTGGTTCCGGTCCTGGCCGCCACCCTGGCCGCCGTGGTGCTCGCAGGGTGCTCGGGCAAGGTAGTCAATCGCGACAGCTGCGCGGCCCAGACCCGGTCTGCCTGGCAGGAACTCGACCTGGCCAAGGCCGAAGGCTTTTCCGGCACGGTGAGTTATTCCAAGGCGCTGGCCCTGCTGTCCACCGCCAAGACCCAGCAGCAGGTCGAGGCCTACACCGGTTGTGTGAAGAACGCCGAAAAGGCGCGCTTCTATATTCGCGAGTCCCGCGCCGGTCGTTGATCGATCACCCGGCCAGGTGTGCGTCCTGATCCAAAGCGACGTGCACGTAGCCGGGCACGACGAATAGCGGCGTTTTGTCTTTCACCCCCTCAAGAGTCGGCTTTTGCGGACGACAGCGTCGGTAGCTGTCATCTTGTTGGGGTATCGTATGAAAGGGATTGCGCGCTACCGCCTGGCCAATTGGCGAACCGCCACCAAGCTTGCCGTGGGCTTCGGCCTGGTACTGCTGCTGACCCTGGTGGTGGCCCTCCAGGGCGGCCTCGCGCTCAAGGATGTGGAGCATCGCTTCGGCTCGCTACGCGACATGGCCGCGATCAATCGGCAGGTCATGCAGGTTCGCGCCCTGGAGCAGGGCTTTCGCCTGACTGGCGAGGCGGCCCAGGCCGAACACCTGCGGCAGGCCTTGCCGGCTGTGCTCGACAGGCTGGGTCAGCTCGCTACTGAGCTGGGCACTGCCCACGCGGCGGACCTCGATGCTGCCCGTGAGGCCACCAAGGCCTATGGCACAGCCTTCGCCGACTTCGAGCGCCTCAACACCTCGCGCCGTCTGGCCATGGAAGGTGCCGCCTTTCTGGTGGAGGGTGCCGCCAACAGCCTGGATATTCTTCAATCCGGCCTGCTGGATGACGGCGCCTACGCACTGAAGGAATCCGAGGGCAAGCAGGGCGCGGAACTCCTGAACCTGTCGCAGCAAGTGGGCGAACTCTATCGCCTGATGCTCAAGAGCCTCGACGAAGCCCAGGCACGGGCGAGCAAGACCACGGTGGACGATCAGCCCTTGCCCTCGGCCAGCGCCGCGCTTGACCTGCTGGCCAAGGTGGAGCCACAGCTGAGCGATCCAGCCTATTCCTCGGTCATCCAGGACGTCTCCACCAATATCAAGGAATTCATCCGTCGCCTGGGTGACTATGCCGCCGCCCTGGCCCAGGAGCAGACCGCGGGCGCGCGGATGACCAGCCTGGCCGAGACCGCCGTGCAGCGGGTCGATGCGCTCTATGGGCAACAGGAAGCCGAACTGCAGGCGATGATGACCAAGCGCCTGCTGACCATTGGCGGCGTCGCCCTGCTGGCGCTGGTGGTGGGCGCCCTGGCCGCGTTGATCATCACCCTGGCCATCGTCCGGCCGTTGCGCAAGGTGATCGCCGCCGCCGAGCGCATTGCCCAGGGCCAGCTGGATGTCGAATTGATCGTGGATCGCGGCGACGAGATCGGCCAGTTGCAACGCTCCAGCGCGAGCATGGTGGCGGCGTTGCGCGGCATGGTGCTGCAATTGCAGAACGGCATTGGCCGTCTGGGGCAGTCCGCTGCGGCCCTGGCCGAGCAGGCCCGCGACGCTCAGCAGGGGGTGACGCGCCAGCGGGAGGAAACCGACCAGGTGGCGGCCGCCATGGCCGAACTGGCGGCGACGGCCCAGGGGGTCGCCGCGGATGCCGAAGCCGCCGCTGGCGCTGGCGACCAGGCCGAGCGCCAGGTCAACGATGGCCAGGCGGTGATAGGTCGCAGCCTGGCTGGCATCGAGACCCTCGGGGTGGACGTCCAGGCCGCGGCGGAACGACTGCACAACGTCTCCCGTGACAGCCAGGCGATCAGCAGTGTGCTCGACGTGATCAAGGCAGTGGCCGAGCAGACCAACCTCCTGGCGCTCAACGCCGCCATCGAAGCGGCCCGGGCGGGCGACCAGGGGCGCGGTTTCGCCGTGGTGGCCGACGAGGTCCGGGCGCTGGCGCGCCGTACCCAGCAGTCGAGCATCGAGATCGAGCAGCTTATCGTGGTGTTGCAGAAGGGCAGTGGCGAAGCCGTCGAGCGGATGCAGCAGAGCGAGACCTTGCTGGCCGGGACGCTGGACAGTGCGGGTGAGACCCGGCGCGCCTTTGTCGGTATCGCCACGGCGGTGGCCAGCATCCAGCAGAAGAATCAGCAGATCGCCGCGGCAGCGGTGCAGCAGAGCGGGGTGGCCGAAGAGGTGGCGGTCAATGTGACGCGCATTCGCGACGGCGCCGATCAGTCCAGCCAGGCGATGGCGGCGACGGCTTCGGCCAGCCGGGAGCTGGCCGAGCTGGGCGATGAACTCTCACGGCTGGTGCAGCGCTTCCACGTCTGACCGAATCCGCTATTGGGCGTTGAGCGCCTGGCCGGTGGTGCCCTGGCTGGCCGGGCCGAGCAGATAGAGGTAGACCGGCAGGATGTCTTCCGGCGCGGGCACCCGGGCAGGGTCCTCGTCCGGATAGGCCGCCGCGCGCATGGCGGTACGGGTACCGCCGGGATTGACGCTGTTGACCCGGATACCAGCGTCCGCGAGCTCCTCGGCCCAGACCTGCATCAGGCCTTCGGTGGCAAACTTGGACACCGAATAGGCTCCCCAGCCGGCACGCCCCTTGCGACCGACACTGCTGGACGTGAAGATCACCGAGGCCTGGTCCGCAGCCTTGAGCAGCGGTAGCAGTGCCTGGGTCAGGGCGAAGCCGGCCTGGACGTTGACCTGCAGCACCTGGGCCAGGGCTGGCGCAGGCGTCTCTTCCAGCAAGACTCGCGGGCCCAGCAGTCCGGCGTTGTGGACCAGGCCATCCAGGCGCCCATGGCGCTGCTGCAGTCGTGCTGCCAACGCGGCATAGGCGGCTGCATCGGCTTGCTCGAGATCCAGCACCAGCGTCTCGGCCGCCTGGCCACCACTGGCCTGGATCTCGTCACGCACCTGATCCAGCGCTGCCGTATCGCGGCCTTGGAGAATCACCCGGGCGCCCAGGGCGGCACAGCCGCGGGCCAGGGCGGCGCCTATGCCGCGATTGGCGCCGGTGATCAGGATGACGCGGTCTTTCAATAGCTCGGCGGGAGCCTGGTAGTCGAACATCTGAACCTCTAGCAGCCGCACAGCGCGCGGTCGAGCAGGGCGCGCAGTTCCAGCGGGTGGTCGATGATGGCGTCGGCGCCCCAGTGCTCGGGGTGGTCGTCCGGGTGGATGTAGCCGTAGCGGGCCGCCACTGTCTTGCTGCCGGCCGCACGACCGGACTCGATATCGCGCAGATCGTCACCGATGAACAGGGCGGTCTGGGGATCGATATCCAGTTGCCGGCAGGCCAGCAGAACCATCTCCGGGTCCGGCTTGCTACGCGCGACGTGATCGGGGCAGATCAGGCAGGCCGAACGGTCGGCCAGGCCCAGGCGCTGCATGATGGGTTCGGCGAAGCGCACCGGCTTGTTGGTCACCACGCCCCAGCGCAGTCGGGCGGCGTCCAGGTCGCGCAGGATCTCGTCCATGCCCTCGAACAGCCGGGTGTGGTCCGCACAATGCTCCTGGTAGCGTTCGAGAAACTCCAGGCGCAGGGGCTCGAGCTCGGCGCCCAGGGGGTCGACCTCGAAGCCGGCCAGGATCATGGCCTTGGCGCCACCGGAGATGACGCCACGCAGGCGGGGCTCGTCAGCGGGCGCAAGGCCTCTGTCCTGGCGCATGGCCTGGAGGATGGCGATGAAGTCCGGCGCCGTGTCCAGCAGGGTACCGTCCATGTCGAAGAGGACCGCTTGCAGACGCATGGCCTAGTCCTCGCGCTGGGTGCGCACCATGTAGTTCACCGTCACATCGCCTTCCAGTTTGTATCTCTTGGTCAGCGGGTTGTAGGTGAGGCCGATGACATCGCGCAGGTTGAGGCCGGCGGCGCGCGCCCAGGCACCCAGTTCCGAGGGGCGGATGAACTTGCGGAAATCGTGGGTACCGCGTGGCAGCAGGCGCAGCACGTACTCGGCGCCGACGATGGCGAAGAGATAGGCCTTGGGATTGCGGTTTATGGTGGAGAAGAACACCTGGCCGCCCGGCTTGACCAGGTCGTGGCAGGCCTTGATCACCGAGGAGGGATCCGGCACGTGTTCGAGCATTTCCAGGCAGGTCACGATGTCATAGGTGCCCGCATGCTTGCGCGCGTGGTCCTCGGTGGTCTCCTGGATGTATTCCACCGGCACGCCGGACTCCAGCTGGTGCAGGCGCGCCACCGCCAGGGGCGCCTCGGCCATGTCGATGCCGGTCACCTGGGCGCCGCGCTGGGCCATGGCCTCGCTGAGGATGCCGCCACCGCAACCCACGTCCAGCACCTTCTTACCGGCCAGGCCGGCGTGCTGATCGATCCAGTTGACGCGCAGCGGGTTGATGTCGTGCAGCGGCTTGAATTCGCTTTCGCGATCCCACCAGCGGTAGGCGAGGGCCTCGAACTTGGCGATCTCGGCGTTATCGACATTGGACATGGTGTTCTCCAGAGGCAAGGGAGGCGGGGCGCATCAGGCGCCCTGCTGGATACGGGTGGCCCACTGCTGCGCATTGGCTATGAGTTCGGCCTCGTCCAGGCGCACGAGTTCGCTCTGGCGCAGCAGCGGCACGCCGCCGACCCAGACGTCGCTGACGCGGTCCCGGCCGGTGGCATAGATGAGTTGGGAAACGGGGTCGTAGAGCGGCTGCTGGGCAAGGCCGCTGAGGTCGACGGCGGTCAGATCGGCGGCCTTGCCGACTTCCAGCGAACCCAGGCAGCGATCGAGACCCAGGGCGCGGGCGCCGTTCAGGGTGGCCATGCGCAGGGCGCGATGGGCGTCCAGGGCCGTGGCCGAGCCGGCGACAGCCTTGGCCAGCAGGGCCGCGGTGCGGGTCTCGCCAAGCAGGTCGAGATCGTTGTTGCTGGCCGCGCCATCGGTGCCGATGGCCACGTTGACGCCGGCCTGCCACAGGCGCTCCACCGGGCAGAAGCCGCTGGCCAGCTTGAGGTTGGACTCGGGGCTGTGGATGACGTGGCTGTTGGTTTCGACCAGGTTTTCCAGATCCTCGTCGTCCACCTGGGTCATGTGCACGGCCTGGAAACGCGGACCGAGCAAGCCTAGGCGCCGCAGCCGGCTGAGCGGCCGCTCGCCGGTCTGCTCCAGGGCTTGCTCCACCTCCAAGGCGGTCTCGTGGACGTGCATCTGGATCGGTGCCTGCAACTGCTCGGCCAGCACCAGGATCTCTTCGAGCTTGGCGTCGGCGACGGTATAGGGCGCATGGGGACCGAAGGCCACGCTGATGCGCTCGTGCAGCTTCATGTCGTCGAACAGCTCCAGGCCACGACGGATCATGTCGTCCGCCGTGCGGGCGCCGGGAATCGGGAAGTCGAGGATCGGCAGGCAGACCTGGGCGCGTACCCCGGTGCGATGGATCGCCTCGCAGGCCACCTGGGGATAGAAGTACATGTCCGAGAAGCAGGTGATGCCGCCCCGGATCTGCTCGGCGATGGCCAGGGTGGTGCCGTCGCGGACGAAGTCCTCGTCGACCCAGCGGCCTTCGGCGGGCCAGATGTGATCCTGCAGCCAGGTCTGCAGCGGCAGGTCGTCGGCCATGCCGCGAAACAGCGTCATGGCGGCGTGGCCGTGGGCATTGATCAGGCCAGGGATCAGTACCTTGCCCGGCAGCTCCAGGGTCTCCTTCGCCGGCTGGCGCAGGGCCTCGACGCGCGGGGCGAGCAGGGCGATGCAACCGTTGCGCACGCCCAGGGCGTAATCGCGCAGGACCACCCCGGCCGGCTCCACCGGCACGATCCAGCTGGGGAGCAACAAGAGGTCCAGGGGTGCGGGGGTCGGCATCTGCGGCGGTTCCAAGAGAGGCGAGCCGGCAGTATAGCGGTCCTTGCGGGGCTACCGCTAAATCCGCGCGCGGATGCCGGTATACTGGCGGGCTACAGATTCAGGTCGAGGAGAGATCATGCGAGAGCGTCTGCTGGCGGCGGAAAAGATCAAGGCGATCGAATGGCGGGACGGTGCCCTGCACCTGCTCGACCAGCGCCTGTTGCCGCTGCGCGAACACTGGGTCGCCTGTTACAGCGCCGCCGAGGTGGCCCAGGCCATCCGTGACATGCTGGTGCGCGGCGCGCCGGCCATCGGTATCAGTGCCGCCTACGGGGTGGTGCTGGGCGCCCGTCAGCGCGCCGCGGCGGGTGAGGACTGGCAAGAGACCCTCACGGCCGACTTCGAGCTGCTGGCGGCGTCGCGGCCCACCGCGGTCAATCTGTTCTGGGCGCTCAACCGGATGCGCGAGCGCCTGACCCGTACGGCCGGCGAGGGGGCCCTGGCGGCGCTGGAAGCCGAGGCGGTGGCCATCCACCTGAGCGATCGCGAAGCCAACCTGACCATGGCCCAACTGGGTGTCGAGCTGATTCGCAAGCATGACGCCAGCAAGCAGACCTTCCTGACCCACTGCAACACTGGTGCCCTGGCCACCGGCGGCTTCGGCACCGCCCTGGGCGTGCTGCGCGCGGCGCACCTGGACGGCCTGGTGGAGTGCGTGCATGCCGACGAAACCCGACCCTGGCTGCAGGGCTCGCGACTGACCGCCTGGGAGTTGGCCGGGGAGGGGATCCCGGTCAGCCTCAATGTCGATGCTGCCGCTGCGCACCTGATGAAGACGCGCAACGTCGCCTGGGTGATCGTCGGCGCCGATCGCATCACCGCCAACGGCGACGTGGCCAACAAGATCGGCACTTACAACCTGGCGGTGATCGCCATGCACCACGGGGTGCGCTTCATGGTGGTGGCGCCCAGCTCCACCATCGACATGAATCTGGCCTCGGGCGACGACATCCCCATCGAGGAGCGCGCCGGTCACGAGTTGTTGGAAGCCGGTGGCCAACGGATCGCCGCCGACGTCGACGCCTTCAATCCGGTGTTCGACGTGACCCCGGCCGACCTCATCGATGCCATCGTCACCGAGCGGGGCGTGGTGGAGCGGCCGGACGCCAAGAAGATGGCCGAGCTGATGAATCGGCGGCGCCTGCATTGAGGCGATCGTGAGGGGCGGATACATCCCTGAATGTGTTAGAATTTCGCTCTTTGCACAGGCTTTGTTCGAAAGCCCTCGGCAGGCGGTGATGCAGTGCTGAAAACCGGTTGGAGCGCCTTTTGCGCCGCCGGTGACAGACGCCGCCAGACGGGCTTTCGCCTCTCCTATATCAGGCTCGGCCGACGTGCGGACGAGCCCTAGCGCTTTTCAGATCAGAAGGAACCAGGCTTCTCATGGGTGAACTGGCCAAAGAAATCCTCCCGGTCAATATCGAAGACGAACTGCGGCAGTCGTATCTCGACTACGCGATGAGCGTCATCGTCGGCCGGGCCCTGCCGGATGTGCGCGACGGTCTCAAGCCGGTGCACCGGCGCGTGCTCTACGCCATGAGCGAACTGGGCAACGACTGGAACAAGCCGTACAAGAAGTCCGCCCGTGTGGTGGGTGACGTCATCGGTAAATACCACCCCCACGGCGACACGGCCGTCTACGACACCATCGTGCGGATGGCGCAGCCGTTCTCGCTGCGCTACATGCTGGTGGACGGTCAGGGCAACTTCGGTTCGGTGGACGGCGACAACGCCGCGGCCATGCGCTACACCGAAGTGCGGATGTCCAAGCTGGCCCACGAGCTCTTGGCCGACCTGGACAAGGAAACCGTCGACTGGGTGCCCAACTACGACGGCACCGAGCAGATCCCCGCGGTGATGCCCACGCGCATCCCCAACCTGCTGGTCAACGGTTCCAGCGGTATCGCGGTCGGCATGGCCACCAACATCCCGCCGCACAACCTGGGCGAGGTGATCGATGGCTGCCTGGCGCTGATCGAGAACAGTGAGCTGACCGTCGATGACCTGATGCAGTACATCCCCGGTCCGGACTTCCCGACCGCGGGCATCATCAATGGTCGTGCCGGCATCATCGAGGCCTACCGTACCGGTCGGGGCCGCATCTATGTGCGGGCCCGCGCCGAAGTCGAGGACATCGACAAGAGCGCCAATCGCCAGCAGATCGTCATCACCGAGCTGCCTTACCAGCTCAACAAGGCGCGGCTGATCGAGAAGATCGCTGAGCTGGTGAAGGACAAGAAGATCGAAGGCATCACCGAGCTGCGCGACGAGTCCGACAAGGACGGCATGCGCGTGGTCATCGAGCTGCGTCGTGGTGAAACCCCCGAGGTGGTGCTCAACAACCTCTATGCCCAGACCCAGCTGCAGACGGTGTTCGGCATCAACGTGGTGGCCCTGCTCGACGGCCAGCCACGCACCCTGAATCTCAAGGAACTGCTGGAAGCCTTCATCCGCCATCGTCGCGAAGTGGTGACCCGGCGGACCGTCTACGAACTGCGCAAGGCGCGTGAGCGTGGCCATATTCTCGAAGGCCAGGCGGTCGCCCTGTCCAACATCGATCCGGTCATCGAGCTGATCAAGAGCTCGCCGACCCCGGCGGAAGCCAAGGAGCGCCTGATCGCCACGCCCTGGGAATCCAGTGCGGTACGCGAGATGGTCGAGCGCGCCGGTGCTGATTCCTGCCGCCCGGACGAGCTGCCCGAGCAGTACGGTCTGCACGAGGGCAAGTATCACCTCTCGCCCGAACAGGCCCAGGCGATCCTCGACCTGCGTCTGCACCGCCTGACCGGCCTGGAGCACGAAAAGCTCATCGCCGAGTACCAGGAGATCCTGCTGCAGATCGGCGAGCTGATCCGCATCCTGACCAATCCCGAGCGGCTGATGGAAGTCATCCGCGAAGAGCTGGAAAAGGTCAAGGCGGAGTTCGGCGACAAGCGTCGCACCGAAATCGTCGCCTCCCATGTGGACCTGACCATCGCCGACCTCATCACCGAGGAAGACCGCGTCGTCACCATTTCCCATGGCGGCTACGCCAAGTCCCAGCCGCTGCACGCCTATCAGGCCCAGCGCCGTGGTGGTCGTGGCCGCTCGGCCTCGGCGGTCAAGGACGAGGACTACATCGAACACCTGCTGGTCGCCAACAGCCATACCACCCTGCTGCTGTTCTCCAGCCTGGGCAAGGTCTACTGGAAGCGTACCTACGAGATTCCGGAAGCCTCCCGCGCCGCCCGGGGTCGTCCGCTGGTCAACCTCCTGCCGCTGGCCGAAGGTGAGCGCATCACCGCCATGCTGCCGGTCGATCTGGAAGCCGTGCGCCAGCAGGCGCCCGCCGGTGACGAGGACCTGGGCGAGCAGGACGACAACCTCGACATAGAAGACGCGGTGCTGGTGGAGGACGACGTCGAGAGCGAAGGCGAAGAGGGCGAGGTCATCGATGCCGGCGAAGACGAAGCCACCGGTGCCTACATCTTCATGGCCACCCGCAACGGTACCGTGAAGAAGACCCCGCTGGTGCAGTTCAGCCGTCCGCGCAGCAATGGTCTGATCGCGCTGAAGCTGGAGGAGGGCGACAGCCTGATCGCCGCCGCCATCACCGATGGTGCCCGCGAAGTCATGCTGTTCTCCGACGGTGGCAAGGTCATCCGCTTCAAGGAGCGCCATGTGCGCACCATGGGCCGTACCGCCCGCGGTGTACGCGGCATGCGCCTGGCCGAGAGCCAGCGCCTGATTTCCATGCTGATCCCCGAGCCGGGCGCCGAGATCCTCACCGCCAGCCTCAACGGCTTCGGCAAGCGTACCGCCATGGCCGAGTACCCGCAGCGCGGTCGAGGTGGCCAGGGCGTGATCGCCATGGTCATCAACGAGCGCAACGGTCCCCTGATCGGTGCCATCCAGGTGCTGGACGGCGAGGAGATCATGCTGATCTCCGACCAGGGCACCCTGGTACGGACCCCGGTGGAGGGCATCTCCCGGACCGGCCGGAACACCCAGGGCGTTACCCTGATCAAGCTCGGCAAAGGCGAGAAGCTGGTAGGCCTGGAGCGGGTGCAGGAGCCTTCGGTGGACGACGAGCTGCTGGATCACGAAGCCGAACTGGACGACGAGCTGCTCGATAAGGAGCTGCCGGTCGACAGTCACGAGCCTGATCAGGACGATGTACTGCCCGGTGCCAGCGACGTGCCGAGCGATGACCTTCCCAACGAGGATGACGAGTGATGAGCAAGCGTGCCTACAACTTCTGCGCCGGCCCGGCGGCCCTGCCTGAAGCTGTGTTGCGCCAGGCCCAGGCCGATCTGCTGGATTGGCAGGGCCGTGGCCTGTCGGTCATGGAGATGAGTCACCGCGGTGAGGACTTCACCGCCATCTCGAGCCAGGCCGAGGCCGACCTGCGCGAGTTGCTGGGCGTGCCCAGCAACTACAAGGTGCTGTTCCTGCAGGGCGGAGCCAGTCTGCAATTCGCCCAGCTGGCGATGAACCTGATGCCAGAAGGCGGCACCGCCGACTACATCGACACCGGCATCTGGTCGCGCAAGGCCATCGAGCAGGCGCAGCACTACGGCACCGTCAACGTCGCCGCCAGTGCCAAGGGCTACGACTACTTCGCCATTCCCGGGCAGCACGAATGGCAGCTGTCCAAGGACGCGGCCTACGTCCACTACACGCCCAACGAGACCATCGGCGGCCTGGAGTTCGACTGGATTCCGGAGGTCGGTGACGTGCCCCTGGTAGCGGATGCCTCTTCCGATATCCTCTCGCGTCCGCTGGACGTCTCGCGCTTCGGCCTGATCTACGCCGGCGCCCAGAAGAACATCGGGCCCAGCGGCCTGGTGGTCGTCATCGTTCGCGAAGACCTGCTCGGTCGCGCCCGCGCCGCCTGCCCGACGCTGCTCGACTACAAGGTCGAGGCCGACAACGGCTCCATGTACAACACCCCGGCCACCTTCTCCTGGTACCTGTCCGGGCTGGTGTTCAAGTGGCTCAAGGAGCAGGGCGGCCTGCCCGCCATGGAGCGCCTGAATCGCGAGAAGAAGGACCTGTTGTACGGCTTCATCGACAACAGCGATTTCTATAGCAATCCCATCGCCAAGAACGACCGTTCCTGGATGAACGTGCCCTTCCGCCTGGCTGACGAGCGTCTGGACAAGGCCTTCCTCACGGGCGCCGAAGAACGCGGCCTGCTGTATCTGCAGGGGCACCGTTCGGTGGGTGGCATGCGCGCCTCCATCTACAATGCCGTCACCCTGGAAGCCGTCCAGGCGCTGGTGACCTATCTGGCCGAATTCGAGAAGGAGCACGGCTGATCATGTCGGAACACGAGCTCAAGGCCCTGCGCCTGCGCATCGACAGTCTGGACGAACGCATCCAGGAGCTGATCAGCGAACGCGCCCGCTGCGCCCAGGACGTGGCGCGGGTCAAGATGAAGACGCTGGCGGAGGGCGAGAAGCCCGTGTTCTATCGGCCCGAGCGCGAGGCCCAGGTCCTCAAGCGGGTGATGGAGCGTAACGGCGGTCCGGTCCGTGACGAGGACATGGCGCGGTTGTTTCGCGAGATCATGTCCTGCTGCCTGGCTCTGGAAGAGCCGCTGCACGTGGCCTACCTTGGCCCGGAGGGTACCTTCTCCCAGGCCGCGGCGCTCAAGCACTTCGGCAAGGCCGTAGTGACACGGCCCATGGCGGCCATCGACGAAGTCTTCCGCGAGGTCGCCGCCGGTGCCTCCAACTTCGGCGTGGTGCCGGTGGAAAACTCCACCGAGGGTGCGGTCAACCACACCCTGGACAGTTTTCTCGAGCACAACCTGTCCATCTGCGGCGAGGTGGAGTTGCGCATCCACCACCACCTGCTGATTGGCGAGAACACCAAGCCCGACAGCATCACCCGCATCTATTCCCACGCCCAATCCCTGGCCCAGTGCCGCAAGTGGCTGGACTCCTACTACCCGAGCGTCGAGCGGGTGGCGGTGGCCAGCAACGCCGAGGCGGCGCGGCGGGTGAAGGGGGAGTGGAACAGCGCGGCCATCGCCGGTGACATGGCGGCCTCGCTCTATGGCCTGACCCCCGTGCAGCAAAAGATCGAGGACCGCCCGGACAACTCCACGCGCTTCCTCATCATCGGCAACCAGGACGTGCCGCCCAGTGGCGACGACAAGACCTCCATCATCGTCTCCATGCAGAACAAGCCCGGTGCCCTGCACGAGTTGCTGCTGCCGTTCCATGCCAACAACATCGATCTCAGCCGGATCGAGACGCGGCCGTCGCGCAGCGGCAAGTGGACCTACGTCTTCTTCATCGACTTCCTCGGTCACCAGGCCGATCCGCTGATCCGCGACGTCCTGGAGCGGCTGTCCACGGGCGCCGTGGCACTCAAGGTCCTCGGCTCCTACCCCCGCGCCGTGCTCTGACGCGCCCTGGCCAGCTGCGTGCGTCAGCGTCGACGCACGCAGCCGTGCTCGTCGAAGGTCACCAGGCGCGAGCGTTCCTTGCCTCGGCGCGCCTCGTAGTGATAGCGGGTCAGGGTATCCAGTTGGGAAATCCGCTGCGGCTGCCCCAGGGCGTTCTCCACGTCCGCCCGGCTCATGCCGATCTTCACCTGCCCCCGGATGATCGCCTGGCGCTTTTCGCTACTAGTGAGCAAGTCGCCGCAACCATCCGTTTTGGCCGCCACCACCGTCGGCTCACGCACGGCAGCTTTGGGTTGGGAGGCTTTCGGCTTCGCCATCAGCTTGGGTTTGGCGCCGCCCGGACGAGCATTGTCGGCGCGCTGCAGGCTGCTATCGCTGCCCGAGGGGCACCCGCTGGCGGAAAAGGTGAGGTGGCCAGTGGCATCTTCGCAGCGATATACCGTGGCCGATTGCGCGGTGGTGCAGCCCAGCAGCAGACCGAGCGCGAGCAGCTTCTTCATGAGACGTCCTCCTTGACGTAGGCACTCAAGCTTAGCGAAGTAAGGGTCGGCGGACGAGGGCCGAAAGGGTGGCCCTGATGCCCTGCCAAAGCCCTTGCAAATAGCTGTTTTGAAAACCTTTTGCGTTCGCACCTGCAACCGGTCCGGTGTATCATCCCCGCCGTCAGCCCCGCCGGGGCAGTGGTCATCCCCCTTATGGACTTACCCAGTCAACACTCAATCGCCTTTTTCGTCCCGTTGTTGAGATAGGGTTCGTCGGTGCGCTCCGCCGGCGGGCCGGAGTGCGCTATGACCGTAGTGAACGAAGCAGAAATCAGAAAGCCCCACGAGACGCTGCAAGAGCGGCTCGCCCAGGTCGTCGAGTTGCTGGAGCGCTACGACCTTGCTGTCGAGGCCCGTGAAGGTCAGGACCGCGGCCCCGTTTCCCCCGCCGATATCCCCCAAGAAGGCCTCGAAGAGCTGCGTGCCCGGCTGGACGAGCTGCACCCGGCCGACGTGGCCTTCATCCTGGAAGCCCTGCCGCAAGAAGATCGTCTGACCGTCTGGGGTCTGGTCAAGACCGAGCGCGACGGTGAAATCCTGCTCGAGGTCTCGGACGCTGTCCGAGAGACACTGATCGCCGACATGGATGATCAGGAAATTCTCGCGGTCGCCGGTCAGCTCGATGCTGACGAGCTCGCCGATCTCGCACCGGATCTGCCGCGCGACGTCGTTCACGAGCTCATGGACGCCCTCGACGCCCAGCAGCGCGAGCGGGTGCGTTCCGCCCTGTCCTATGAAGAGGACCAGGTCGGCGCGCTGATGGACTTCGAGATGGTGACCATCCGCGATGATGTCGCTCTGGAAGTGGTGTTGCGCTACCTGCGCCGCCTCAAAGAGCTTCCCGACCATACCGACAAGCTGTTCGTCGTCGATAACGACAGCATCCTCAAGGGCGTGTTGCCGATCAAGCGGCTGCTGGTCAACGATCCGGAAAAGCTCGTGGTCGAGGTCATGGCCAAGGAGGCGGTGGCCTTTCATCCGGACGGCGATGCCTATGACGCCGCCCAGGCGTTCGAGCGTTACAACCTGGTTTCCGCGCCCGTGGTGGACAAGAGCGGCAGGCTGATCGGGCGTCTCACCATCGATGAAATGGTCGACCTGATTCGTGAGGAAAGCGAAAGCGAAGTCCTCAACATGGCCGGTCTGCGTGAAGACGAAGACGTCTTCGCCTCGGTGTGGAAATCGGTAGGCAACCGCTGGACTTGGCTGGCCACCAACCTCATCACTGCCTTCATCGCCTCGCGTGTCATCGGCCTGTTCGAGGACTCGATCGAAAAGCTGGTGGCACTGGCCGCGCTCATGCCCATCGTGGCAGGTATCGGTGGCAACTCCGGCAATCAGGCCATCACCATGATCGTGAGGGCCATGGCCCTGGGACAGATCAGCGTCACCAGTACTACCCGGTTGTTGCGCAAGGAAATGGGCGTCGCCCTGTGCAACGGCGTCATCTGGGGTGGGGTGATAGGGTTGGTAGCCTTCTATCTCTACAGCAGCTGGTCGCTGGGCCTGGTGATGATGGGCGCCATGACCCTTAATCTACTGCTGGCTGCTTTCATGGGCGTGCTCATTCCCATGACCTTGCAGCGTTTCGGTCGCGACCCTGCGATGGGGTCGAGCGTACTGATCACCGCCGTGACCGATAGTGGCGGCTTCTTCATCTTCTTGGGGCTTGCCACCCTGTTCCTGATGTAGGGCAGGGCGGGCTGCAACAGGCTGCTCGGACGCAGGGCAGCCTGGACGCCGTCAGGAAGCGGCGTCGATGTCGTGGGCGATCAGCGAGATCAAGGCGTTTTGCTGTCGGCCTGACAGTTGACGAAAACGCTGCAGCAATTCCCGCTCGCTGGCGGTGATCTCCGGGCTGTCCAGGCGTAAACCAGGTTCGTCGCCAAGGGCGCCCTCTTGCTGCAGGCTCTGCTCTAGGCGCGCGATGATTTCGGAGTTCATGCTGCGATGATGGTTGCGGGCCACATCTGCAATGCGCTCTCGCATGCCCTCGGGCAGACGCACGACGAATTTATCAGCGGTACGGCTTGAGTAGGATCTAATGGCCTGGGTCATTGAGGTACTTCATCTGGAGTCAAATATCAGTGAAGGCATAAGCCCTCGTCTCGTTCCGCTAGCACTCACGGCACCTTGGACTCTGTAACGACCTGTCCCTAGGTATCAATTTTTATTGACGTCAATTTACCGACGTACCACCTAAATTGCAAAGCCGCTGAAGAACTTCCTGTGCCCGCCGGTCCCAACCCATCGTTCTGGCCGATGCGAACCGAAACATGACAAACCTTCTGCTGCTCGTTACCATAAGCGCCCTTTCCTGTCCCAGTAGCTCAATTGGATAGAGCATCCCCCTCCTAAGGGGAAGGTTGGTGGTTCGACCCCACTCTGGGACACCAGATTCCTTTCTAGTCCTTTCCTCGCTGTCCGACTCTCCAAGTGCCCTTGCCGAACCGTTACAGCAGTTTCGGAGGATAGGGCAAAAACAGCGACCTTGTTCGACTTCCAGGCTCTCCAGATAGCGATTTGTGGCTGTGATCACAGCCTAGCGCAGCGGAACAAAACCCGCTGAATTTATCTGTACTCTCCGATGGCTAACCGTCTGCATTGCAAGAATCTGGAACGCCTCTGGAGGTTCGTCATGGCCTTTTATCCCGTCCTACTTTCAGTCGTGTTCGTCGTTCGTAACCAGGCGACCGAGTTGCAGGACGCCTTGGAGCGCGCTGCCACTGTCATCGGTCCCTTGGTGAGTGACTACGAACTTATCATCGTCGACAACGCCTCCTCTGATGACAGCGTAGCTCGATTAAAGCAACTGACCAGTGTCAGTGGACTGCCCAACCTCCAGGTATATGCCCTGACGAAGGAAGTGGACTCCGACACTGCTGCCTGGGTGGGCCTGGAAAACGCCTTGGGAGACTTCGCGGTCGTCATAGATCCGGAGACCGACGACATCGCCTTCCTGCCCGATATGTTGCAGCAGGCCGCAGATGGGGTCGACGTGGTATTTGCCAACAACCAGCAGAAAGTTCGGCAGACACTCTCCTACAGTCTCTGCTCCCGGGGCTTCAACAGTCTTTACAAGCAATTCAATGGAGTCGACCTGGCCAAGGACGCTCCCCAATACCGGATGCTCAGCAAGAAGGTCATCAACTATATCCTGCGGCATCCGGCGCCGGCGCTGACCTATCGCCATCTGCCAGCCACGGCAGGCTTCTCGCGCATCAATCTCGAATACAGCATGCCGCCGCGCAGTACCAAGCCCAAGCGACTGTCCGGTAGTTTCGATCGCGGGGCACGGTTGCTGGTGTCCTCCACCCGCAAACCCATGCGCATGGTCAGTTTCCTGTCCATCATGGGCGCACTGTCCAATCTGCTCTATTCCCTCTATGTGATAGCGATCGGCTTGTTCAAGGATGATGTAGCGCCTGGTTGGGTGACGATTTCATTACAGCAGTCCGGCATGTTCTTTCTCATATCGCTGGTACTGCTGGTGCTTGGCGAATATGTCCTGCAGTTGACCCATCGAGTCAATGAAGGCCCGCTCTATCACGTCGCTCAAGAGTTCACGAGTGCAGTGATGACCCGGCGTGACAAGCTCAATGTCGAAGTGGTGCAGGGCGGCAATGCCGCAAGACCGGCAACTCAATCCGGCATGGCCTGACGATCATGAGAGATGCGATCGTCATTGGCGGTGGTTTTTATGGGGCCATGACCGCCCTGTATCTGATGCGCACGCGAGGCTTTGCGAAAGTCACTCTGATCGAGCGAGAGGAGGGGCTGTTAAAACGTGCCTCTTACAACAATCAGGCGCGTGTTCATAACGGTTACCACTATCCCCGTAGTTTCGTCACGGCCTTTCGCAGTCGGGTCAATCTGCCGCGCTTCCTGCGCGACTACCCTGATGTGGTGGTGCGAGATTTCACCAAGTTGTATGCCATCGCCCGCAACAACTCCAAGGTCACGGCAAAGCAGTTTGAGCGCTTTTGTCAGGGCATCGAAGCCTCCCTCGAGCCGGCGCCCAAGGAGTTGACCCGGCTGTTCGACGACAGGTTGATCGAGTCGGTGTATCTCACCGAGGAATACGCCTTCAATTCCGCGGTATTGGCGGACGAAGTGAGTCGTGAACTCGATGCCGCTGGGGTCGAGTTGCGCTTCAAGAGCCGTGTGACGGCGATCCGTGCCGACACGGGTGGCCTAGGTGTCGAGGTGGTGAACGACGCTGGCGGGCAGGAAGACCTGCACTGCCGCTATCTCTTCAACTGCACCTACAGTGGCCTCAATCAATACGGCGGCGATTTCCCGGGTACCACCACACGCCTGCGCCACGAGATCACCGAGATGGCCCTGGTGGAAATGCCGCCCGAGCTGCGCGATCTCGGCGTGACGGTCATGGACGGTCCGTTCTTTTCCATGATGCCCTTTCCCGCTCGCGGACTGCATACCCTGTCCCACGTGCGCTATACGCCGCACCTGAACTGGGAAGACGCCAACGGCACCGATCCCTATGCGCTGCTCGACGACTATGACCGTGCCTCGCGCGCGGACTGGATGGTGCGTGATGTGGCCCGCTACATGTCGGCTGCGGCGCGCGTGGAATACCGGGACTCGCTGTTCGAGGTAAAGACCATCCTGATGAAGAACGAAGGGGACGACGGTCGTCCCATCCTGTTCGAGCAACATTCCCAATTGCCCGGTTGCTATTCGATGCTGGGTGGCAAGATCGACAACATTTTCGATGCCCTGGAGCGCCTCGATGCTGAACCCTTCCACTGAAGCGTCACCCAGGGGGGTGTCCGGCGTCGCCGGCTTCATCAGCGTTCTGATCTTTTCCGTCATCAACTTCTTTCTGTTCGGCAAGGGCGTCATTCTCGATCCCTTCCACCAGGGGGAGTATTTCGCCACCCTGCCGACCCTGCTGCACAGCCAGCCGGGCGCCCACGCCTTCACCATCCACGGTGGCCTGGACTTCATCCCGGTATGGCTGGCGCAAAGCTGGTTCGGTGCCCAGCACACTTTCCTGGTGACCCAGATCCTCTATGGGCTGTGCAATACCGGAGCGGCGCTGCTGCTGTGGGGAACGGCGGTGCTGCTGTGCCCGCTACCCAGGGGCCGTGCCCGGCTGATCCTGCTGGTCGCCGTCGGCGCCCTGGCGACCCAGGTCGTGGGCTATCGCGATCTCTTCCTGCTGCTGTCGCTGTTCCTGTTCTGCCTGCACCGCAAGGTGACGAGCACACCGCAGCGCCTGATCTGCGAGGTGCTGTTGGGGCTGGCGGCAGGCTTCAATGTGTTCTGGTCCTATGACCGTGGCATCGCCGGCGTCCTGGCGATCGGCTCAGCGGTAGTACTCGCCTTGTTGCTGCAACGGCGGCATCTACTATCGATCCTGATTTTCGCGGGGACCGTTGCCTGGCTGGGCTTTGGTACCGATTTCTTCGCGCTGACCGACTACGTCAAGAACCTGACCTTCCTGCTGGAAACCTCGTCCCAATGGGGCTATGGCCTTACTGCGAGGCCCCTTGCCCTGAGTCTGCTGCTGGCGGTGCCTACGGCCTTGGCAGGCTTTGCGTTGATCCGCTGCCTGCCCTGGCCGTGGCGCTGGAGCGAGGATCTGCCGCTGATCGGGGCCCTGGCCGTGCTGCTCGCCATCTTTTTCAAGATCGGGGTCAACCGGGCGGACTTCCAGCACATCCAGATGGGTTTCTGGGTGCCCTTGCTGAGCCTGCTATATGCCGCCCGGCGTCACCGCCTGGCCCGCAACGGCGGCTGGGATCTCTCAGCGCATCCCCGGGCAGCAGCGGTCGCTATTGCCGCCGCCGTATTGCTCGGCCTGGTCGGGCTCAATCCCTCGCCGTTCTTCGCGGTGCTGCTGGCGGGTGCGCTGCTGGCGTTCAGCCGTCGGCTGCTGCTGCCGGCGCTGGCAGCGCTGCTGGTGCTGCTGGCCGGGTTCAACCTCTACAAGTCGCCGGTCGAGCGGGTGTGGGCCCAGGGGCTTGCCTGGGTGCCGGAACTGGCTGCCTTGCCGGATGACGCCGCGCTGGCGACGCCCGGGGTGCAATGGGCTTCGCGCCGTCTGCTGGAAAGCGGCGCCCACTGCGTCTTCGACCTGGCCAACAACGGGGTCATCAATGGCGTTACCGACCTGCCGGCCTGCACCAAGTACATCTATCCCGTCTATGCCACGCCGCCCTACGAAGCGGACCTGATCAGCGACCTGCAACACGCCGATCCGCCAGCCGTGGTGTATTCCACGACCTTCTGGTCGTTCAACCTGAACAACCTTTCCATGCACGATAAGTTTCCACGGCTCAAGGCCTACCTAGACGAGCGTTATCCCGTCGAGGAGTGCCAGCCGGATTATTGCCTGAGATTCAAGACCAAGGGGTGAGCAACATGAAGACCGATGCATTGATAGGGTACAGCGGCTTCGTGGGGTCGACACTGCTCAAGCAGAAGGCCTTCGGTGCGCTGTTTCGCTCGACCAACATCGAGCAGATTGGCGATCAGCCCTATGGGCAAGTGATCTGTGCCGGTGCCCCGGCGCAGAAGTGGATCGCCAATCGCGATCCCGAGGCGGATCGGCAGAAGATCGAGGGACTGATCGGTCATCTTTCACGGATCCAGTGTGATTCCTTCGTGCTGATCAGCACCGTGGATGTCTTCAAGCAGCCGCTCGGGGTGGATGAAACCACCGTGGTGGACGAAGAAGGACTTCACGCCTATGGCGCCAATCGCTATCGCCTGGAGCAATTCGTCCGCGAGCATTTTCCCAAGGCGCTGATCGTCCGCCTGCCCGGCCTGGTCGGCCCGGGGCTGCGCAAGAACGTGATCTACGACCTGCTCAACGACAACAACCTGCACGCGGTGGAAAGCCGTGGGGTCTTCCAGTTCTATCCGATGGTCAATCTCGGTTATGACATCCAGACCGCCCAGGCAGCCGGCCTGGAGCTGGTGCACCTGACCGCCGAGCCCATCAGCGTGGCGGACATCGCCAGCCAGGGCTTCGGCCGCGACTTCGGCAATACGCTGGAGGGCACGCCCGCGCGCTACGATTTCCGCAGTGTGCACGCCGAAGTCTTCGGCGGCCGGGATGGCTATCAGTACAGCGCGCGCGACACCTTGCTCGCGGTACGAGCCTATGCGCAATCGGAACCTCCGGTCATCAAGGCGGAGGGTCAGTGATGCGCATCGCCATTTCTAATATCGCCTGGGATCCTGCCGACGACGCCATGGTCGCCGAGATCTTGCAGCAGCACCGGGTGGACGCCATCGATATCGCCCCCGGAAAGTATTTCGCCGATCCCAAGACGGCGACCGCGCAGGACATCCAGCGGGTACGCCAGGAATGGCAGGCCCGGGGTATCGAGATCACCGGCATGCAGGCGCTGTTGTTCGGCACCACGGGACTCAACGTCTTTGGTAGCGACGACGTCCAGCGTGCGCTGCTGGCCCAGCTGGAGGGGGTCTGCCGGGTCGCCGAAGGCCTGGGGGCGACGCGTCTGGTGTTCGGTTCGCCGCGCAATCGGGATCGCACCGGACTGAGCGACGAGGAGGCTCTGGCACAGGCGCGTGACTTCTTCCGACGTCTGGGCGATGTGGCTGCGGCCCGTAGCGTCCAGATCTGCCTGGAGCCGAATCCGCCGCGCTATGGCGCCAATTTCATGATCGACAGCGATTCCACGGCCGCCGTGGTGCGGGCGGTGGACCACCCGGCGATCCTCATGCAACTCGATACCGGTGCCCTGACCATCAACGAGGAAGATGCCGCGCGCGTGCTCGAAGAGCATGCCGAGCTGATCGGCCACGTCCACGCGAGCGAGCCGGATCTGGTGACCCTGGGGGAGGGTGGCACCAACCACGAAGGTATCGCCTTCGCCCTGACCCGGCGTCTGCCGGAGCAGGTGGTCAGCATCGAGATGCTGCCGGCGAAGCAGGGCTCCAACCTGGCGGCGCTGGAACGTGGCGTCCAGACCGCGATCCGGGCCTATCGTGATCTGCCGGAGGTCGCGGCATGAAGTGGCTGATCCTGATCCTGGGCATCGCCTCCAATGCTTCGGCAAGCGTGCTGGTAAAGCTCGCCATGCTGCCGCCGCGGCGTTTTCCCAGCCTGAGCGATCCCATGGGTGCCCTGGCCAACTGGCCGTTCTGGCTTGGCCTTTTCATGTATGGGCTGGCTTTCCTGCTTTACGCCGCCGCGCTGGCCAAGCTGCCGCTGAACGTGGCGCACCCGGTACTCACCGCCGGGGCCATCGCCAGCGTCGCCCTGCTGTCGGTGGTGATCTTTCGCGAAGCCTTTCCCTGGACCACGGCGGCAGGCATCGTCCTGATCATCGCCGGTGTCGCCCTCATCACGGCCCGTGTCGGTTGAATCTGGAGGACCTATGACTACTGCAATTCCCGCCACCGAGCGTGCCCTCTGGCAGGTACCCAGCTATTCGACGACCTTCTGGAATGGTCGCAGCCGTCCGCATTGCGTGGTGATTCCGGTCATCAACGAAGGCGAGCGGATCCTCAATCTCCTGCGGCGCATGGCGGCGGTGAAGATCGCCGACATCGCCGATGTCATCATCGTCGACGGTGGCAGCACCGATGGCTCGCTGGAGCCGCAACGGTTGCAGGAACTGGGCGTCCGCGGGCTGCTGGTCAAGACCGCGCCAGGCAAGCTCAGCGCCCAGCTGCGCTGCGCCTATGCCTTCGTGCTCGATGAGGGTTATACCGGCATCGTGACCATCGACGGCAACGACAAGGATGATCCCGATGCCATCCCGCGCTTCATCGAGGCCATCGAGCAGGGCTACGACTTCGTCCAGGCCTCGCGCTTTCTGGCCGGTGGCGTGGCCGAGAACACGCCCAAGTCCCGCGACTTCGCCATCCGCTTCATCCACGCGCCCATGCTGAGCCTGGCGTCCGGCTTCCACTGGACCGATACCACCCAGGGATTCCGCGCCTACAGCCGGGCCATGCTGCTGGATCCGCGTGTCGCGCCGTTCCGCGATGAGTTCAGCACCTACGAGTTGTTGGCCTATCTTTCCTATCGGGTACCCAAATTGGGTTATCGCTGCGTGGAACTCCCTACCGTGCGGCGCTATCCGAAGGGCGAGGTACCCACCAAGATCAGCAGCGTCAGAGGTAATCTGTCGGTGCTGCAGGTACTGATGAAGGCCTGTGCAGGCCACTACAACCCACGCCTGGGCGCGGATGCCCAGCTGGCAGCGCAACGACGAAGCTGATCCCGTCGCGCTTGCCTGATGTGCAAGAGACGATGGAGTAGGCAATGGTGCGTGTGCTGTCGGCGTTTCGCGGGCTCTATTTCGCGACGCTGTTGATGTTGATCGGAACGGGTCTGCTGAGTACCTATCTGGGGCTGCGGCTGGCTGCCGATCAGGTCCAAGGGCTTTGGGTAGGCGCTTTGACCGCCGCCTATTACGCGGGGCTGGTGATAGGCGGCAAGCTCGGGCACCGGCTGATCGCCAAGGTCGGCCATATCCGGGCCTATGTGACCTGCGCAGGTGTTGTCGGCGCCGCGGTGCTGGGCATAGGGCTGTTGCCCTGGCTGCCCGTGTGGCTGGCGCTGAGGGTGCTCATCGGCATGGGCATGATGTGCCAGTACATGGTGCTGGAGAGCTGGCTCAATGAGCAGGCCGGGCCCGGCGAGCGGGGCAAGGTTTTTTCCGGCTACATGACAGCTTCCTATCTCGGCTTGGCGCTGGGGCAGGTGGTACTGGTGGTCTCGCCCGATCTCGGCGTCGACAAGCTGATGCTGGTCGCCATCTGCTATGCGCTCTGTCTGGTGCCGGTGGCGGTCACCGGCAAGATCCACCCGGCGCCGCTCAAGCCGGCGCCACTGGAACCGACCTTCTTCATCCAGCGAATTCCGCAGTCCTTGACCACCACCCTGGTAGCCGGATTGGTGATCGGCTCCTTCTATGGCCTGGCCCCGCTCTATGCCAGCGCCCAGGGACTGCCCACCGAACGCATCGGTCTGTTCATGGCGTGCTGCATCTTCGCCGGTCTGATCGCTCAGTGGCCGATCGGTTGGCTGTCGGATCGTCATGATCGCAGCTGGCTGATTCGAGGTATCGCTATCGCCCTGACCATCGCGGCCTTGCCATTGGCCGTACTGCCTAAGGTGCCGCCGATAGTGTTGCTACCTCTGGGCCTTATCGTCAGTCTGCTGCAATTCGTGCTCTATCCCCTGGCGGTAGCGCTCTCCAACGATCACATCGAAGGTGAGCGGCGGGTTTCACTGAGCGCCATGCTGCTGGTGACCTTCGGCGTCGGTGCCTGTATCGGGCCACTTTTGGTGGGCGGCTTGATGAATCTGGTCGGACCCAACATGCTCTATGCCTTCGTCGTACTCTGCGGCGGGATTTTGATCTGGCGGATCCGTCCGAATGCAGTTACCGGTAAGCATCTGGTCGAGGAGGCGCCGCTGAGCCACGTGCCCATGCCCGAGGGATCGACCAGCTCGCCCCTGGTGGCCGCGCTGGATCCACGGGTCGATAGCCAGGTGGTGCATGACCAGATGCACACTGAGCCGGTCGTAGAGGAGGAGCCTGCCGAGGAGGGGGCGCCTTTGCAGGAAGAGATCGAGTTCCCGGAGAACCCGCCTGAATCCAAGGCGACCTGAGAGGTGGGGGGCGTCCAGCAGTCCTGGGCGCCCGGCTGGTCATTCGAACCGGCGGTTCTCTCGCTGCAGCTGGTAGACGAGGCGTTCGATCTGGCGTTGAGCGGCGCCGCCCAGATTGTGGAAGCTGACGCCGACCTCGCTGTGTTCCATGCGCTCCGTGCAGGCCACATGGCGAATATTTATCGGGGTGTTGATGGCTCCGATTGGCAGTTCGGCGGTAAAGCTCTGTACCAGTTGCCCCGGTTGCAGCAGGTGGGTGACGTTGCCAGGAAAACGCAGCTTGCAGCCGGTAGCTGACAGGTCGATCAACTGGCCACGTAGCTGTACTTGGCTGTTTATCTGACTCAGTTCTGCCGTGGCCGGCTGGGTCAGGAGCAGCTTGACCCGATAGGCATTGCGCCGCTGGTGGTAGGTCAGTTCGCTGGGCAGCTCGACCCAGTAGCAGCGGTTGCCGTCGAGCTCGCTGAATTGCACGGGGCGATCGATCTGCCAGGTCACCCGAATGCCTTCATGAAAGCTGTCCACGCGAAAGGGCCTACCTTGCTCGAGCAGTCGCTCCGCCTCGCGCGGAATGAATTCGTCCAAGGCGATCAGGCCCTTGGTCTCGTCGATCTCGACGACGAAACTCTGGAATTGCTGATCCTGTCGGCTGAACGTGATCCGCAGCGGGATGTGCTGCTGTTGCGCAGGCCGCAAGCACGCCAGGATTTCTCCTTTGGAACGGTACACCTGGGGTGGCTGGGGGGCGTTTTGGCTAGCAGAGGCACCTTGCACCTGAGAACTCCTGTAGACAGCGGTCAGCAAGCATAATGGCTAACGGCCATCTGTACAGCGGAAAACGCCAGTGCGGGAAAAACGACGGTGATCAAGCCGAACTCAGCGGGCGCTGATAACCGCCACCGGTCTGGCTGCCGCGCCGATTGTACAAAGTGGGAGCCGAAGTGCCCTGCAGCACGTTGAGCAGTTTGCCGACCACGAAGCGATTGGCCTGGATGATCTGGCCATTACGCACGTTGCGGATCTTGCACTGCTCCATGAGCTGCGCGAGCTGGTTGGAAGCCGCCAGTAGCTCTTCCCCATCGGGCTGTCTGGACGCATAGGCCTGCAGCCCCTGCAGATCGACCTGCAGGCCATGGGCCTGGAGCAGGGCGGTACGCTGCTGGGCATGCTGATCGAGCTGCTTGAGCAGGATCTGCTTGGTGTCCAGCAGCGACTCCAGCCGTTCGAGCTGACGCTCGCTCAGGGCCTGGAATTCCTGCTCGATCAAAGCCAGCAGTTGCTCGCTCAGGTCGATGTCGTGGCGAGTGATGTCGAGCAAGGTAGCATTGGGCATGGCGCGTTTTCCGTTCGAACCTTAGTTGCGATCGTCAGGAAGGCCATGCCGAACCGGGCGTCAGGACTCGAACGCCATCAGCTTGTCGGCCACCTTCTGGCTGTCGACCTTGTAGGAGCCATCGGCGATGGCCTGTTTCAGGCGGCTGACCTTGTCGCTGTCGACCACCGGCAGATCCTTGAGCCCAGCCGTCAGGGAGCTCAGTTGCTTGGCTTCGGCGCTCAAGCTGACCGACTCGCCGGAGGCGGTGCTCTTGGTAGCCTTGACGTCGCTGGTTTGAGCCGTGGACACATCCTTGGTGGACGCGGCCTTGGTATTGCCTATGCCCGCAGTAGAGGACGAATTCAGGCGATTGATATCTAGAGCCATGAGTGGAGATCCTCGTGTCGTCTCGTTCGCATACCCGGCTTATCGGCGTACCCCGCCGAAACTTTAGCCGTAGACCTGTGCGCCGGTTCACATCCTTCGACAGGATGGGGCGCAGAGGTTCAGGATGCTGACGCTCAAGGTACTCCTTTTGACTCCTCCGCTAAAGCGCTACCTCCACCTGTCCCTGATCGACCACCCGACCGCGAATCACCCGGTTGGAGCTCAGATTCCGTACCCGAATCTCTTCGTCCTTGGCGCCATTGGACAGGGCTTCACCCTGCATGCGAATACTGAAGGAGGCGCTGCGGGCATTGATGACCACCTGTTCGCCCTTGCGAATGAGTTCGGCCTGCTCGATAAAGGAGGGCGCCAGCACCTGCTCGCTGACCACCTGACGTTTCAGCTGGGTCCCGATTACCTGTTCCAGGCTGGTGAGGTAGCCCTGTGTCAGCGTCCCGACGTCCCGTTCGACCAGGGCTACGTTGCTCGTGTCCAGCACCGTGCCGCGTAGAAGGGGCTGCAAGGTGACGACTACGGGGCGATAGAGCTTGATCTGGGCTGGCACGAACACCGTCCAGGGGCTGCTGCCTTCACACCGTACCTTGACGTTGATCCGGCCCACCGGCGCAGGAGTGCCCTGTTGCGACAGCGTCAGAGGTTTGTCGCAGGCGGCGAGGCGCAGGCGGGGATCAAGGGAGTTGATCTGGGTTTCATGGCGGGCGTCGGAATGGGTGTCCAGTAAATATTCCTGCACGCGCTCCTCAAGAAAACTTTCGACAGCGCCGATAAGTTCGTCAGATGAGGTGTAGTCGCCTTCTGCATAGGCCTTTCCGCCCAGGCATGCCAGGATCAACATGAGATTCGCAGCCCAGCGGCAAGAGGTTTTCATAGGTCGGAAACACGTCGCTTCGATCTTCATGAGTCACATCTAAGCAAGCCCTGTGCCGAGTTTTCCAACCGGTCCGAGGCAACGAGAGGAGTCGCCAAATGGCTGGTGTATTGGACGCAGTCAACCAACGTACCCAACTGGTGGGCCAGAACCGTCTGGAGCTACTGCTGTTCCGCCTGGACGGCTCGCAGCTCTACGGTATCAACGTCTTCAAGGTGAAGGAGGTGCTGCAGTGCCCCAAGCTCACCGTGATGCCGAAATCGAGCCCGGTGGTGCGCGGCGTGGCCAGCATCCGTGGCGGCACCTTCCCCATCATCGACCTGGCCATGGCCACCGGTCGTCGTGGCCTGGAAGACATCAACAACTGCTTCGTGATCATCACCGAGTACAACACCAAGGTGCAGGGCTTCCTGGTGCGTTCGGTGGAGCGGATCGTCAACATGAACTGGGAAGGCATCAATCCGCCGCCCAAGGGCACCGGCCGTGATCACTACCTGACCGCCGTCACCCGGGTCGACAATCAGCTCGTCGAGATCATCGACGTGGAAAAGATCCTTTCCGAGGTGGCACCGTCCGTCGAGACCGTATCGGCCGGCGTGATTAGCGACGTGGTACAGGCCAAGGCCATCACCAAGCGGGTATTGATCGTCGACGACTCCTCGGTGGCGCGCAAGCAGGTGAGTCGCTGCCTGGAAACCGTCGGGGTAGAGGTGATCTCGCTCAATGACGGTCGTCAGGCGCTGAATTACCTGCAGGGTATGGTCGACGAAGGCAAGCGTCCGGAAGAGGAGCTGCTGATGATCATTTCCGACATCGAGATGCCGGAAATGGATGGCTACACCCTCACGGCGGAAATCCGTCATGATCCGCGAATGCAGAAAGTGCATATACTGCTGCATACCTCCTTGTCCGGCGTCTTCAACCAGGCGATGGTCAAGAAGGTCGGCGCGGACGACTTCCTGGCCAAGTTCCGTCCCGATGATCTTGCCTCCCGGGTAGCCGAGCGCATCAATGCGGTCGACAGTCACTAGGTGAAGGCGTCTCTATCCCGGTATCCAGAAGGCGGAGCGGCAGTGTCAGCAGTCAACGCGGATTTTGTGCTTTTTCGTGATTTCCTCGAGAAATCCAGCGGGATCCTGCTCGGTGACAACAAGCAGTACCTTGTCTCCAGTCGGCTCAACAAGCTGATGGAGACCGAGGGGATCAAGACGTTGTCGGAGTTGGTGCAGCGCATCCAGATGCAGCCCCGTGGCGGCTTGCGGGAAAAGGTCATCGATGCGATGACGACCAACGAAACCCTCTGGTTTCGCGACACCTATCCCTTCGAGGTACTCAAGAACCGCCTCTTGCCGGAGTTGACGAAGAATACCTTCGGCCAGCGCCTGCGGGTCTGGTCGGCGGCCTGCTCCTCGGGGCAGGAGCCCTATTCGCTGTCCATGACCATGGACGAATTCGAGCGCAGCGCGGCAGGGCAGGGGCGTGGCGGTATGCAGATCGTGGCGACCGATCTCTCGGGCGCCATTCTCACTGCGGCGAAGTCCGGTGAATACGATTCGCTGGCGATTGGTCGCGGTCTGTCCCAGGAACGCCTGCAGCGCTACTTCGACGTGTTGCAGCCAAATCGTTGGGCGGTCAAGCCGGCGATTCGCAGTCGGATCGAATTTCGCGCTCTGAATCTATTGGACAGCTACGCCAGCCTCGGCAAGTTCGACATGGTGTTCTGCCGCAACGTGCTGATCTACTTCTCCGCTGACGTGAAGAAGGACATCCTCACCCGCATCCATGCCACCCTCAAGCCGGGCGGCTATCTGTTCCTGGGTGCGTCCGAAGCCCTCAACGGCTTGCCGGATCTCTATCAGATGGTGCAGTGCAATCCGGGCATCATCTACAAGGCCAAGTAGGCCATTGTATGGACATCCCCAAGGGCAGACCCAGGTCTGCCCTTTCTTTTTGCGCCAAAGTTTTGCCGCCCTGGCTCCCGTAGCCGGCAACGGCGGCGGAAAAACCTTGCCGCTTGCGGCCATTCTGACTGCCGCTCTGAATGGAACCCTTGATTTAGAAGGGTTTTAGAGACTGGCACGGGCCTTGCTAAATCGCTTGCAAGCCACGTCAAAGGTCTCTCGACATGAGCATCAGTTTCGACAAAGCACTCGGGTTGCACGAGCAGGCGCTGAACTTCCGTTCTCAGCGCGCCGAGGTGTTGGGCAACAACATCGCCAATGCCGATACCCCAGGCTACAAGGCGCGGGATCTGGACTTCAGTGCTGTGCTGGCGGAGCAGGCGGCCAAGAATGCCTCCGGGGCTTCCGGACACTATCAGCTGGAAACCACCAACAGCCGCCATATCGCCGCCGAGGGTTTCGACATGGGCATGGGTGATGCCGCGCTGAAATATCGTATCCCTACCCAGCCGTCGGTGGACCAGAACACCGTGGATGCCCAGGTCGAGCAGGCCAACTACGCCGAGAACGCGATGAATTTCCAGGCCAGCTTCACCCTGCTCAATAGCAAGTTCAAGGGGCTGATGTCGGCCCTGCGCGGAGAATAGCCATGTCCCTGAGTTCGCTGTTCAACATCGCCGGTAGCGGGATGAGCGCCCAGAACGTTCGCCTCAACACCGTGGCCAGCAACATGGCCAACGCCGACTCCGTCTCCTCCAGCGTCGACCAGACCTACAAGGCGCGGCATCCGGTGTTCGCTGCCCAGTTCAACGCGGCCCAGGGCGGTGCTTCGCTGTTCGACGACCAGGGCCAGGCCGGTGTCGGGGTAGAGGTCAAGGGTATCGTCGAGGATCCGAGCGAGGTGCAGAAGCGCTACGAGCCCAATCATCCCATGGCGGACAAGGAAGGCTACGTCTATTACCCCAATGTGAACGTAGTGGAGGAGATGGCCGACATGATTTCGGCCAGTCGCGCCTTCCAGACCAACGCGGAAATGATGAATACCGCTAAACAGATGATGCAGAAGGTACTGACCCTCGGTCAGTAAGGAATCGGCGCCATGGCCATCAGTACGACCAACTCCACCGCTCAATCGGTACTCGACAAGTACTCGATCAACAAGACAGGCACTACCGCTGAGACGACTGCCAGCGACGGCAAGAAGGGCGGCAAGCTCGGCAAGGACGAGTTCCTCAAGCTGATGGTCGCCCAGATGAACAACCAGAATCCGCTGGAGCCCCAGGGCAACGGCGAATTCATCGCCCAGCTGGCGCAGTTCAGTACCGTCGAGGGCATCACCAACCTCAACACCAGCGTCGGCTCGATCCTCTCCGGTAGTCAGTCCTCCCAAGCACTGCAGGCTTCTACCCTGGTCGGCCGCAAGGTGATCGTCGATAGCGACAAGGTCAAGGTGGATACCAGCGAGGACTTCAAGGGCGCGCTCAACCTGACGGCGTCCAGCCCGAACGTCTGGGTCAACGTCTATGACACCACTGGCAACCAGGTGAACCGCTTGAATCTGGGGCAGCAAACCAGTGGTCTGGTGAACTTCACCTGGGACGGTACCGATGCCAGCGGCAAGAAGCTGGATGCCGGTACTTATCGCTTCGAGGCCCAGGCCAGTGTGGATGGCAAGACCGAGGCCATGAAAACCAGTTTGCCGGCCAATGTCGACAGCGTGACGCTGGGGCAGAACGGCGGCGAAATGACACTCAACCTTGCCGGCGTCGGCAGCATCGGTATCTCCAAAGTCCAGGCGGTCGGCCAGTAAGGCGCGGCACACAAGAGGAATCCAGCATGTCTTTCAATATCGGTTTGAGCGGCATCAAGGCCGCGTCCAGTGACCTCAACATCACCGGCAACAACATCGCCAACGCCAGCACCGTCGGCTTCAAGCAGTCACGGGCGGAGTTCCAGGATCTCTATGCGGCCTCCGTACTGGGCACTGGCAAGAATGCCCAAGGTAGCGGTGTGCTGCTGGGCAACGTTGGGCAACTGTTCAACCAGGGCACCATCGACTCCACCCAGAATGCCCTGGACATGGGCATCAATGGCAACGGCTTCTTCATGACCAGCAACAACGGCGCCGTCCAGTACACCCGGGCAGGTTACTTCGGTACCGACAAGAACGGTTTCATCGTCGATAACAATGGCTACAAGCTGCAGGGCTACACCACCAATGCGCAGGGGCTGCTGCAGCCCGGCGTGCGCAGCGACCTGCGTGTCGAGACTGCCAGCCAGGCACCCAAGTCCACTACCCAGATCGCTCAGCAGTTCAACCTGAACTCGACCAGTACGCCGCCGACGCTGACGCCTTTCGATCCCTCGGATCCGAAGACCTACAACTCCTCGACCTCGCTGAACATCTATGACAGCCAGGGCAACTCGCACGTCATGTCGCAATACTTCGTCAAGGCGCCGGCGCCGGCGACCAACCAGTGGTCCATGCAGGTGCTGATCGACGGGCGCAACCCGCTGGATCCCGGTATTGCCACCAAGACCGCCAACACCGCAGCCGGGGTTGCCGGTGCCACGGCCAACAGTGTCGCCAATGCGGTCAACAACATGTCCGGGGCAACGCCCCAGGTGAAGAACATCGCCAACAACGCTGCCGCGGCGGCTGGCGCGACACCGGCGTCGGTAGCTGCGGCCGTGGCCGCCTACGGTACCCAGCCGCAGAGCTTTGGCGTGACCTTCGATGCTGCTGGCAAGCTGAGCAGCGTGACCTCGTCTTCGTCGGGAGTCTCGGTCGATCCGAAGACCAACATCATCACCTTCGCCGCCGATCCCACCGGTTCGAGCGGCAGTGGCTGGATCCCGGCGATCTCCGATGGCGGCAACCCGGCCAACTACAGCTGGAACGGTGCCCTGGGCAATACTGGCGGTTTCACCTTCGATCCGCGGGGCTCGACGCAATTCTCCACTGCCTTCGCGGTGAACAGCGTCAATCAGGACGGTTACACCACTGGCCAGCTATCCGGCCTGGAAATCGACGATACCGGCCAGATCTTCGCTCGCTACACCAATGGTCAGTCCAAGGTGCAGGGACAGGTGATCCTGGCCAACTTCGCCAACGTCCAGGGTTTGACGCCCATGGGCAAGACCTCCTGGACCGAGTCTGCGGAGTCCGGTCAGCCGGTAGTGGGAACGCCCCGAGCCGGGACCCTCGGTTCGCTGCAGTCCGGTGCCCTGGAGGCGTCCAACGTGGATATCTCCACCGAGCTGGTCGACATGATCGTGGCGCAGCGCAACTACCAGGCCAACGCCAAGACCATCGAGACCGAGAACGCCATTACCCAGACCATCATCAACCTGCGTTGATGTCGTTTCTCTGACGGCTTGCCGCTTCGGCGTCAGGAAAAGCCTCCCTCGGGAGGCTTTTCTATTTTCAGGCTACTGATTTTAAAGGGTTTTAAGTTTTTGGAACGGGGCTTGCTAAAGAACCTCCGAACGCAAGCTTGGCGGCAATCTGCCGCCGTCGGAGGATCAGATGGACAAGCTGCTGTACGTCGCCATGACCGGCGCCAGCCAGAACGAGATGGCCCAGCGCGCCCACGCCAACAACCTGGCCAACGTCTCGACTTCGGGATTCCGCAAGGATCTCGAACAGGCGCGCTCGATGCAGGTGTTCGGCGAGACCATGCCGTCGCGCGTCTACTCCATGAGTGAGCGGCCGGCGACGGACTTCACCCCTGGCGCGCTGCAGGAGACGGGCCGTGACCTGGACGTGGCCATCCAGGGGCCGGGCTTCGTCGCGGTCCAGGATCCCTCCGGCAAGGAGGCCTATGTGCGCACCTCCAGCCTGCAGATCGACCCCCTTGGCATGCTGCGGACCGGCAGCGGTTTGCCGGTGCTCGGCAATGGCGGTCCCATCGCCGTGCCGCCCGCTTCCAAAGTGGAAATCGGTCAGGACGGCAGCATCACCGTGCGCGGCTCCGGTCAGGCGGCCAACGCCCTGGCCCAGGTCGATCGCATCAAGCTGGTCAACCCCGATACCAAGCAGATGGAAAAGGGGCTCGATGGCCTGCTGCACATGAAGCAGGGGCAGGCGGCGCCGCCCATGGATGCCAACGTCTCCCTGGTCTCCGGCTTCGTTGAGTCAAGCAACGTCAATGCGGCGGAGGAGATGACCTCGATCCTGTCGCTGTCCCGCCAGTTCGAGCTGCAGGTAAAGATGATGCGCAGCGCGGAAGACAACGACGCGGCGATGGCAAAGGTTTTGCAATTCTCCTGATAACGGCTAGCGCCGACGTAAAACCGGCACTTCGAGGAATACCAGCATGATGTCGTCACTGTGGGTCGCCAAGACCGGTCTGTCCGCCCAGGACATGAACCTCACCACCATCTCCAACAACCTGGCCAACGTGTCCACCACGGGCTTCAAGCGCGACCGCGCCGAATTCCAGGACCTGCTGTACCAGATCCGCCGTCAGCCCGGTGCCCAGTCCACCCAGGACAACCAGCTTCCCTCCGGTCTGCAGCTGGGTACCGGTGTGCGCATCGTCGGCACCCAGAAGAACTTCACCGAGGGTTCGCTGCAGACCACCGACCAGCCGCTGGACATGGCTGTCAACGGCGATGGCTTCTTCCAGGTGACCATGCCCGACGGGACCATCAACTACACCCGTGACGGCACCTTTCACCTCAATGCCGATGGCCAGTTGGTCACCGCCAATGGCTTCGCCCTGCAGCCTGCCATCGTGCTGCCTGCCGATACCAAGACCTTCACCGTCGGCGAAGACGGCACCGTGTCGGTCACCACCGCCGGCCAGGCCGCGCCGCAGGTCATAGGCAACCTGCAGATCGCCCAGTTCGTCAACCCGGGCGGCCTCCAGGCCGTGGGCCAGAACCTGTTCAGCGAGACCGCGTCCAGCGGCGCGCCTCAGGTCGGTACCCCAGGCTTGAACGGCCTTGGCACCGTGCTGCAGAGCACCCTGGAAAACTCCAACGTGAGCACGGTCGAGGAGCTGGTGAACATGATCACCACCCAGCGCGCCTACGAGATGAACTCCAAGGTCATTTCCACCGCCGATCAGATGCTCGGCTTCGTTACCCAGCAGCTCTAATCCCCTGTGAGGACGCGCTCCATGAAACCTCTATTCGCCGTCGCCCCGCTCCTGGGAGCGCTCGTACTCGCAGGATGCGTAGCCCCGGCCGCCAAGCCGGACGATCCCTACTACGCCCCGGTGCTGCCGCGTACCCCGGTGCCAGCCGCACAGAACAACGGCGCCATCTTCCAGTCGGGGTTCGAGCAGAATCTCTATACCGACCGCAAGGCTTTCCGCATCGGCGACATCATCACCATTACCTTGCAGGAGCGGACCCAGGCCAGCAAGAACGCCAGTTCCGACATCGCGAAGAACACCAAGGCGACCCTTGGGCTGACTTCGCTGTTTGGCGCCAAGCCGAAGATTCCCAATCCGCTGGCCGATGGCGACTTGAGTCTGGATGCCGGTTTCTCCGGTAACCGCTCCAACACCGGCAAGTCCACGGCGGCCCAGGGCAACAGCCTGTCCGGTTCGCTGACCGTGACCATCGCCGAAGTGCTGCCCAATGGCATCCTGGTAGTGCGTGGCGAGAAGTGGTTGACCCTCAACACCGGCAACGAACTCATGCGCATCCAGGGCATGGTCCGCGCCGACGACATCGCCACCGACAACACCGTGTCCTCTACCCGCGTAGCCGATGCACGTATCACCTATTCGGGCACCGGCGCCTTCGCCGATGCCAGTCAGCCGGGCTGGCTGAGCCAGCTCTTCGGCAGCCCCTTGATGCCCTTCTGAGGATAAGCGCCATGTTCAAGAGCCTCATCGCCGCTGCCGCCCTGGCCCTGGTCATGCCCCTGGCCCAGGCGGATCGTCTGAAGGACATCGCCAGCATCCAGGGCGTGCGGACCAACCAGCTGATCGGCTACGGCCTGGTAGTGGGGCTGCCCGGTACCGGTGACCAGACCACCCAGACGCCCTTCACCGTGCAGACCTTCAACAACATGCTGGCGCAGTTCGGCATCAAGGTGCCGCCGGGCACCACGGCGCAGCTGAAGAACGTCGCGGCGGTATCTATCCATGCTGATCTGCCGGCCTTTTCCAAGCCCGGCCAGACCATCGACATCACGGTGTCTTCCATCGGCAACTCCAAGAGCCTGAGAGGCGGCAGCCTGCTTCTCTCGCCGCTCAAGGGTATCGATGGCCAGATCTACGCCATCGCCCAGGGCAACCTGGTGGTCGGGGGTTTTGACGCCGAAGGCCGCGACGGTTCGAAGATCACCGTCAACGTTCCGTCGTCCGGGCGCATTCCCAATGGGGCCACTGTCGAGCGACCGGTGCCGAGTGGCTTCGACCAGGGCAACAGCATCACGCTGGACCTGAATCGCAGCGACTTCACCACCGCCAAACGCATCGTTGACAAGATCAACGAAACACTTGGCGCGGGTGTTGCATCAGCTGTTGATGCCGGATCGATTCGCGTCACGGCGCCGGTGGATCCCAGCCAGCGCGTCGACTACATCTCGATCCTGGAGAACATGGAGGTGGATCCGGGGCAGGCGGTGGCCAAGGTCATCGTCAACTCCCGCACCGGGACCATCGTCATCGGCCAGAACGTCAAGGTCTCGCCAGCGGCGGTGACCCAGGGCAGCCTGACCGTGACCATCAGCGAGGACCCGCAGGTAAGCCAGCCCAATCCCTTGTCGGGTGGGCAGACGGTGGTGACGCCCCAGTCGACCGTCAAGGCCAAGCAGGAGGCCAAGCCGATGTTCAAGTTCGGTCCGGGCACCACGTTGGACGAAATCGTGAGAGCGGTGAATCAGGTGGGCGCGGCGCCCAGCGACCTGGTGGCCATTCTCGAAGCGTTGAAACAGGCCGGCGCCTTGCAGGCCGATCTGATCGTAATCTAAGGAGAGCGGGCGATGGAATCTCGTCTGGGTGGCAACTACGGCAACGTCAAGGATTCGGGGGCCTTCACCGACCTGAATCGGTTGGCCCAGATGAAGGGTAAGGATCGTGACAGCGCGGAAAACGTCAAGAAAGTCGCGGGCGAATTCGAGTCGCTGTTCCTGAACCAGATGCTCAAGTCCATGCGCAGCGCCAACCAGGCGCTGGCGGACAAGGACAGCCCCTTTTCCAGCGAGACCACCAAGCAGTACCAGGACATGTACGACCAGCAGTTGGCCGTCTCCCTGTCCCGGGATGGCGGCGGTATCGGCCTGGCCAATGTCCTGGAGCGTCAGCTGAGCAAGACCGCCCAGCCGTCGGCCCGCCCCAATCCCTTCGCTCAGGTTGGCCAGGCGGCGCCCACCGACGGCCAGCTGGCCGCTGGCCGCAATGCCAAGCTCAACGACGTGGCGAGCCATGGCCTCAAGCCGGCGAATGCCGTCGCCGCCGGGCGCGACGATTCCAGCGCGCTCAATTCGCGCCGGCTTGCCTTGCCCGGGCGACTGGCCGAGCGTACCGCCGCCAACATTTCCGGCGCGGCTGAGCAGGGCGCTGCCCTCAAGCAGAGCTTCCAGGAAGTCGCGGCCGCTCAGAGCGCCTGGCGCCAGCAGGCTACGCCGCCAACCGGCAAGCCGGCCGCTTCGACCGAGGCCGTCGCCAGCGTGGACAGCACTGCCGCTACCGGCAAGACCCGTTTCCGTACCCGTCAGGAGTTCGTCGACACCATGATGCCCATGGCCGAGGCCGCGGCAAAGCGCCTGGGCGTGGATCCCAAGTACCTGGTCGCCCAGGCGGCGCTGGAAACTGGTTGGGGCAAGCACATGGTCAAGCAGGCCGATGGCAGCAACAGCAACAACCTGTTCGGCATCAAGTCCCACGGCTGGGATGGCGGCAGCGCTCCCGCGGTGACCCAGGAGTTCGTCAACGGCAAGGCGGTGACCGAGACCGCGAAGTTTCGCACCTACGATTCCTTCGCCGACAGCTTTCACGACTACGTGAACTTCCTGCAGAGCAATGATCGCTACGACAAGGCGCTGTCCACCAACGGCAATTCCGAGCGCTTCATGCAGGGGTTGCAGCAGGCCGGTTATGCCACCGATCCGCAATACGCACGCAAGGTGATCCAGATCGCCCGCAACATGAACACCTATCAGACGGTCGCCTCCCTGGGCACCAGTCCGTCCCGCGGTTGAGGTGAGCCATGGCTGATCTACTTTCCATTGGTCTGTCGGGCCTGAGATCCACGCAGAACGCCCTGACCACTACCGGCCACAACATCGCCAACGTCAACACGCCTGGCTATTCGCGGCAGGAGGCCATCCAGCAGACCAACATCGCCCAGTTCAATGGAGCGGGCTATGTGGGCTCCGGCTCCCAGACGGTGGATGTGCGCCGTCTCGCCAGCGATTTCCTCACCAGTCAGGTCCGCACGGCCAACAGCCAGAACAGCGAGTTGCAGGCTTTCAAAAGCCAGATTTCCCAGCTCGACGGCCTGCTGTCCGACAACACGACCGGTATCACGCCGGCGATGCAGAAATTCTTCGCCACCCTGCAGACCGCCTCCCAGGATCCGTCCTCGGTCCCGGCGCGGGAGGCCGTGCTCGCCCAGGCGCAGGGCCTGAGCAAGTCCTTCAATACCCTGTACGACCAGATCGACAAGCAGAATAGCCAGATCAACGATCAGCTGTCGGCACTCACCGGCCAGATCAATTCCCTGGCAAAGAGCGTCGGCAGCCTGAACGATGCCATTGCCCGCTCCAAGGCGGCGGGCGCAGCGCCCAACGATCTGATCGATTCTCGCGACCAGGCCATCAAGCAGCTGTCCGGCATGGTCGGTCTGCAGGTGATCAGTCAGGACGATGGCTCGCTGAATCTCTTCGTGGGGACCGGTCAGCCACTGGTGGTCGGCAGCAACGTCTCGACCCTGGCCGCACAGCCGGGCAACGACGATCCGTCGCGCTATCAGGTCACCCTGACGGCGGGCAGTACCTCGCAGATCATCACTTCGCAGGTCAGGGGCGGTGAGATGGGGGGCCTGCTGTCCTACCGGGACACGGCGCTGGACCATGCCTTCAACAGCCTGGGTCAATTGGCGCTGACCCTGACCGATACCCTGAACAAGCAGCTGGGGCAAGGCCTGGACCTGGCGGGCAATGCCGGTTCGGCGCTGTTCAGCGACGTCAACGGTGGCCAGAGCACCGGCCTGCGGGTCATGGGGCGGTCGACCAACTTCGGCTCGGCTACCGCAACACTCAACATCACCGATACCGCCAAGCTCAATCCAAGCGACTACCGGCTGGATTTCGACGGCACCAATTTCAAGGCGCTGCGCATCAGCGACAGCACCAGCATTTCCGTAACCCGGAGCGGGACCGATCCGGTCACCCTGACCTTCGCCGATGCCAAGGGCACCGATCAGGGCTTCAAGGTGCAGTTCACCGCGTCCGAGTTGAACAAGGCCCAGGCGGGCGACGTCTTCAGCCTCCAACCCACTCGCCGCGGCGCGGCGCAGATGAGCGTGGATCTGAGCCAGTCCAGCCAACTGGGCTTCGCCGGAACCGCCAAGGCCGCCAGCACCACCAACAACCGCGGTACGGGGGCCATTACCCAGCCCGATCTCAAGAATGCGCCTTCGCCGGTCAGTACCGCTGACCTGGGACGGCTGTTTGGTAATGGCGGCATCAAGCTGAATTTCAGTGCTGCCGCCGGCAACCTGACCGGGACCCTGCCTACCGGTGCGAGCCTGAGTTACGTCTCGCCGTCCACTACCGGCCTGACCTCGGGCCAGACCAATACGCTACGGCTGCAATACACCGACCCGAACACGAACAACAGCTACAGCTACGACTTCAACGTCAGCGGCGTCCCGCAGGATGGTGACAGCTTCACCCTGGGCGCCAACAGTGGCGCTGTCTCGGACAACCGCAATGCCCTGAACCTGGTGGCCTTGCAGACCAAGACCACCATGGGCGGCTATGGCACCACCGGTACCACCTACAACAATGCCTACGGCGGCCTGGTGGAGCGGGTCGGTACCCTGACTGCCCAGGTGCGGGTGGATTCGGCCGCCAGCGAGACCGTGCTCAAGCAGTCGGAAGACAATCGCGATTCCCTGTCCGCGGTGAACCTGGATGAAGAGGCTGCCAAGCTCGTCCAGTTCCAGCAGTACTACGGCGCCTCGGCGCAGGTCATCAAGATCGCCCAGTCGCTGTTCGACACCTTGATCGGCGCCTTCAGATAAGGAACCCGCCCATGCGCATCTCTACCGTCCAGGCGTTCAACAACGGCATCAGCGGCCTGCAGAACAACTATGGCGATGTCAGTCGCTCCCAGGAGCAGATCAGCACCGGCAAGAAGATCCTCACTCCGGCGGACGATCCGGTAGCGTCGATCAAGCTGTTGCAACTGAGCCAGGAAGAGGCGCTCAACGGTCAGTACAACACCGGCATGACCGCGGCCAAGAACAGCCTCACCACCCAGGAATCCATGTTGACCTCCGTGGAGACGGTACTGACGCGTATCCGCGAAATCGCGGTCCAGGCTGGCAACGGAGCCCTCGACCCAACCGACCGCGCGTCCCTGGCCAAGGAGGTTGGTCAGCGCGAAGACGAGCTGATGAACCTGATGAACAGCAAGGACGCCAGCGGCAAGTACCTGTTCTCCGGCTCCATGGGCGACACCCAGCCCTATGTGCGCAATGCCGACGGCACCTACAGCTATAACGGCGACGAAGGCCAGCGCAGCGTGCAGATCGCCAGCTCCACCTTCGTGCCCATCAGCGACAGCGGCAAGGACGCCTTCGAGAACAATTTCAACGCCAATCGGGTGGATACCACCAAGGTGGCGACCAATACGGGTACCGGACGGATCTCGCTTGGCTTGGTGGAGGACAAGGGTGCCTATGACTCGACCTTTCCGGCCAGCGCGCCGCCGGTCGCCAGTGATGGCATTGGTATTCACTTCCTCGATGACAAGAAATATGTCGTCTACGATCTGGCCAAGACCCCCACGGCGGCTGAATGGGCAGCCTACGATCCGGCCAATCCGCCAGCCGGCCAGCTCAAGGCGGACAGCCTGAACAGCACCCAGGAGGCCAGCAAGTTCATCCGCTACGGTGGGGTCAAGGTGCAGATGAATGGTGCCCCGGCTGCGGGTGACGAATTCAAGATCACCCGCGACACCTCCAACGAGAAGCGCAGCCTGCTCAACGTGGTGTCCGACCTGCGCAAGGCATTGGAAAATGGCGACAGCAGCACCGAGGGGGTTTACCAGATCCGTGACAGTGCCGCCGTGGCCCTGAGCAACCTGGACACGGCCTACACCCAGGTCGACGGGGTACGTGGCAAGGTCGGCGCGCGCCTCAACGTCATCGACTCAACCAGTGATTTCATCGCCAACGTCAGCCTGGTCAACAAGTCGGTACAGTCCGATCTCCAGGATCTCGATTATCCTGAGGCCCTGTCTCGCTACGCCCTGCAGAACACGGTGCTGCAGGCGTCGCAGCAGAGTTTCGTGAAGATCGCGCAGTTGAGTCTGTTCAAATACCTGTAAGACAACCTACCGACTCGCAACCGAGATTGGCCGATTTTTTGCTGCTACTCTTCCGATAGGCTGGTCGCGACGGTTTTCCGCCGCGGTGGCCGCTCGACTCATCGCGAAGGAATAGCAACATGTTTGATGGCCTGTCGATCTTCATCTCGGGTGGTACCGGTTCCTTCGGTCGCGCCTTCGTCAAGCGGCTGTTGAGCGACTACCAACCCAAGCGGGTGGTGGTGTTCTCCCGCGACGAGCTCAAACAGTACGAAATGAGTCAGGAGTTCGACGCGCCTTGCATGCGCTACTTCCTGGGCGACGTACGCGATGAGCAGCGCCTGCAACAGGCCATGCGTGGCATCGATCTGGTGGTGCACGCCGCCGCCCTCAAGCAGGTGCCGGCCGCCGAATACAACCCCACCGAATGCATCCGCACCAACGTCAATGGTGCGGAAAATATCATCGCCGCGGCGTTGCAGAACGGTGTGAAAAAGGTCATCGCCCTGTCCACCGACAAGGCGGCCAGTCCGATCAATCTCTACGGCGCCACCAAGCTGCTGTCGGACAAGCTGTTCGTTGCCGCCAACAACATCGCTGGCAGTCGCGACACCTCCTTCGCCGTGGTCCGCTACGGCAACGTGGTTGGCTCCCGCGGATCGGTGCTGCCGCTGTTTCGTAAGCTGATCGCCAAGGGTGCCGAGGATCTGCCGATCACCGACGCGCGCATGACGCGCTTCTGGATCACCCTCGACGAGGGCGTGGACTTCGTCATGCGCAGCTTCGAGCGCATGCAGGGCGGCGAGCTGTTCGTACCCAAGATTCCTTCCGCGCGCATCGTCGATCTGGCCACTGCCCTGGCGCCGGAATTACCGCAACGCCAGGTGGGCATCCGACCAGGCGAAAAGCTGCACGAGATGATGATCTCGCGGGATGACAGTCCCCATACCCTGGAATTCGCGCGCCACTACGTCATCACCCCGGCGATGAGTTTTAGTCAGCCCTGTGATTATTCCCGTGATGGCCTGGGCGAGCAGGGTCGTCCGGTCGAGCCAGGCTTCGAATACCTGTCCGACAGCAATCCCGACTACCTGGACGTCGTGGCGCTGCGCCAACTGGTCGAGCGCTGCCCATGAGTGCCATCCCCTACGGGCGGCAATCCATCAGCGAAGAGGACATTGCGGCCGTTACTGCGGTATTGCGCTCCGACTGGCTGACCCAGGGGCCGATGATCGAGCGCTTCGAGCAGGCGGTGGCACAGCGTTGTGAGGCGATGCATGGCGTGGCCGTATGCAATGCCACGGCCGCCCTGCATATCGCCTGCCTGGCGCTGGATCTGGGCCCTGGCGATCTGCTCTGGACCTCGCCCAATACCTTTGTCGCCAGCGCCAACTGCGCGCGCTATTGCGGCGCCGATGTCGACTTCGTCGATATCGATCCGCACACCCTCAATCTCAGCGTCCCGGCGCTGGCTACCAAGCTGGACATTGCCGAGCGGGCAGGGCGCCTGCCGAAGATCCTGGTTCCAGTGGCCTTCGCCGGCCAGAGCTGCGACATGGCCGCGATCCAGGTCCTGGCGCGGCGCTACGGCTTCAAGGTGATCGAAGACGCTTCTCACGCCATAGGCGCACGTTATGCCGGCCAGCCCGTGGGCTCCGGTGCCCAGGCCGACATCACCGTGTTCAGCTTCCACCCGGTAAAGATCGTCACCACTGGCGAAGGCGGGCTGCTCACCACCAAGGATGCCGCGTTGGCAGAACGCCTGCGGCGACTGCGCAGCCACGGCATCACCCGCGACCCGGGGCTGCTGCAGGACCAGGCACAGGGTGGCTGGTACTACGAGCAGCTGGAGCTGGGTTTCAACTATCGCATGACCGATATCCAGGCCGCTCTGGGGCTCTCGCAACTGGAGCGCCTGGTGCCCTTCATCACGCGCCGGCGCGCGCTGGTTCAGCGCTATCGCGAGCTGTTGGCAGAAGTGCCGGTCGGCCTCATCGGCGACCAGGCCGGAGCCGAGTCGGCCTGGCACCTCTTTCCTATCCGGGTGGATGGGGGCCAGCGTGCTCACGTTTTCGCCGGGATGAGAGCCGCCGGTATCGGCGTCAACCTGCACTACATTCCCGTGCATCTGCAGCCCTATTACCACGCCCTGGGTTTCGCGCCCGGTGATTTTCCAGAGGCCGAGCGTTACTACGCCCAGGCCCTGAGCCTGCCGCTGTACGCCGACCTGAGCGAGGCGCAGCAGGATAGGGTGGTTCAAACATTGGCCACCCTGTTGAACTAGAGGAGAGAGTAATGCGAGAGATGACCGCCCAGGAGCGCTTCTGGCAGGGTGAATTCGGTGACGCCTATGTCGATCGCAACGCCGGCGCTGCGGCCGTGGCCAGCAGCCTGGCCTTCTTCGGCCGCGCCCTGGCCCGTGCCGGCATCCTGGACAGCGTCCTCGAGCTGGGCAGCAACCGTGGCCTCAATCTGCAAGCCTTGCGGGCCCTGTTGCCCCATGCCCAGCTGCAGGGTGTGGAGCTCAATGGCAAGGCCTGTACCCTGGCGCGGGCACTGGAAGTAGCCGAGATCTGGGAAGGTTCGCTGTTCGACTATGCCGTGACTGCGAGCGTCGACCTGGCCTTCACCAAGGGTGTGCTGATCCATTTGCCACCGGATCTGCTGCCTGCCGCTTACGACAAGCTGTACCAGGCCAGCAAGCGCTTCATCCTGGTTGCCGAGTACTACAATCCGACGCCGGTGGAGGTGAGCTATCGCGGCCACGCCGAGCGACTGTTCAAGCGCGACTTCGCCGGTGAGCTGCTCGACCGCCATGCCGACCTGCGGCTGCTGGACTATGGCTTCGCCTATCACCGCGACCCGCTGTTCCCGGCCGATGACATCTCCTGGTTCCTGCTGGAGAAACAGGCGTGACCGCCATCGCCATCATTCCGGCCCGCGGTGGCAGCAAGCGCATCCCCCGCAAGAACATCAAGACGTTCCATGGGCGGCCCATGATCGCTTACTCCATCCGGGCCGCTCTGGACAGCGGACTGTTCGCCCGGGTGATCGTCAGCACCGACGATGCCGAAATCGCCGAGGTGGCACGAGCGTATGGCGCCGAAGTACCCTTCATGCGTCCCGCCGCCTTGGCCGATGACCATGCCGGTACCGTCGAGGTGATCCAGCATGCGGTGGGTTTTCTATGCGAGCAGGGCGAGGTCTTTACCTACGCCTGCTGCCTGTACGCCACCGCGCCCTTCGTCACCCCGGAGGATCTAGCGCGGGGTCTGGAGTTGCTCGAAGAGCATCCTGACAAGGCCTATGCCTTCACCGTGACCGACTTTGCCTCGCCGGTGCAGCGGGCCCTGCGCCTGCGTGCGGATGGTGGTGTCGAATCCCTCTATCCGGAATTCTATGAAACCCGTTCCCAGGATCTGGAACCCGCCTTCCACGATGCCGGCCAGTTCTATTGGGGACGCACTGAAGCCTGGGAGCAGGGCGCGCCCCTGCATGCGCCGCACTCGTTGCCGGTACGCCTGCCGCGCCATCGGGTGCAGGACATCGATACGCTCGATGATTGGCAGCGAGCTGAGCTGCTGTATGAGGCTCTGCTGACCGACGTGGAACGCTCATGCACATCCTGATCAGATGCGATGCCTCGCTGTCGCTTGGCTCAGGCCATGTTATGCGCTGTCTCACCCTGGCCGACGCTCTGGCTGCGGTGGGTTGCAAGGTACATTTCGCCTGTCGCTCCGGCCCGGGGGACCTGCTGGCGCTGGTCGCCAGCCGCGGTTATGAAGCTCATGCGCTATCGGTCCCGGACCGACGCAGCGACTTTGAAGCAGCGTTGCCCTGGCAGGAAGATATCGAGGCACTCTGGAAGGCATTACCAGCGGAGCTGGATTTTGCCTGGTGCGTGGTGGATCACTATGGGCTCGGTCACGAATGGGAGACCGCCGTACGTCTGCGAGCTCGGCGAGTCATGGCCATTGATGACCTGGATACTCGTCGCCATGCCGTCGATCTGTTTTTGGACCAGAATCTCTCGGCGCAGATGCGGACTATTGCCTTGCCGGAAGTGGCACATGTTCTGGCGGGGCCTCGTTTCGCCCTCTTGCGACCGGCCTTCGCCAATCCACGTCCGGAGTGCCAGGGCCCGATCAAGCGTGTCCTGGTCAGCTTCGGTGGTGTGGATGCGGCCGGGGAGACCCTCAAGGTTCTGACTGCCCTTGCCGACCTGTCCGAGCTTCAGGTGGATGTCGTCGCCGGGCCAGCCAATCCCCATTGGACCGAACTCGTCGAACGCTGCAGGGGACGTCCGACCTGGCGGCTCTGGCAGCATGTTGAAGACTTCGCTGGCCTGCTACGGAAAGCTGATCTGAGCATAGGTGCCGGCGGCGGCACGGCTTGGGAGCGGGCCTGCCTGGGTATTCCCAGTCTCTGCGTCTCTCTGGCGCCCAATCAACGCGCCAATGCCGAGGCCCTGGCGGTTGCCGGGGCCCATCTGTACCTAGGCGATGCAGCGCAGGTCAGTGGCGCGGCCTATCGTGCGGCCGTGCAGACGCTACAGGCGAGTCCAGGCCTCCGACAGAGCCTAGCGGCCCGAGGCAGGACGCTGGTGGATGGCCGGGGCGCCACCCGTGTAGCGACGGCGCTGTTGGGTATGGAGTTGCATCTGCGTCCGGCGACGTTCGAGGATACACGGTTGCTTTTTCGTGGCCGCAACGCCGAGCGGGTGCGACAGGCCTCCGTCAATACCGATCCTATCGGCTGGGAGCAGCATCAGGACTGGCTGCGACAGGTGCTGGCCCAGCCTGAGCGGCGGTTGCTGCTGATTGCCGAGACGCTCGATGGGCCTGTTGGCGTACTGCGCTACGACCGTCAACGGGGGCAGGGGGCCGAGGTCTCTATCTACCTACTGCCCGAACGCCTTGGTCAGGGTTGGGGAGAGCACCTGCTGCGGTGCGGCGAGCAGGCTGTTCAGCGTCATTGGACCGATCTGGAATCCATAGAGGCACAGGTGCGTCCAGGCAACCTAGCCTCTCTTCAGCTTTTCCAGCGCGCAGGTTTCCTGCTGCGTGATCATCAACTTCAGCTTTCTCTGCCGAGAATCTCATCATGACTGCCTTGCGTATTGGTAACCGGCCGGTAGGGCGCGACGCCCCGCCTTTCGTCATAGCCGAAATGAGCGGTAACCATAACCAGTCCCTGGACCGGGCACTGGCTCTGGTGGACGCCGCAGCCGACGCGGGGGCCCATGCCCTTAAGCTGCAGACCTATACACCCGATACCATGACCCTGGATCTGGACGAGGGCGAATTCCATATCGGTGATCCGGCCAGCCTTTGGGCCGGGACCTCGCTCTATCGGCTCTACGGTGAAGCCCATACGCCCTGGGAATGGCACGAGCCCATCTTCCGGCGCGCCCGCGAGCGTGGCCTTGAGGTGTTCTCGACACCCTTCGATGCGTCCTCTGTGGACTTCCTCGAGTCCCTTGGCGTCCCGGCCTACAAGATCGCCAGCTTCGAGAACGTCGATCTACCGCTGATTCGGCGCGTCGCCGCAACCGGCAAGCCGCTGATCATCTCCACTGGCATGGCCAGCCTCGCCGAGCTGCAGGAATGTGTGGAGGCCGCCCGTTCGGCCGGGTGTCGTGACCTGATCCTGCTTAAATGCACCAGCACCTATCCCGCCAGTCCGGCCAATACTCACCTTCGTACCATTCCGCACATGCGCGAGTTGTTCGGCTGCGAGATCGGACTCAGCGATCACACGCCAGGCGTAGGCGCGGCAGTAGCCGCCGTAGCGCTAGGCGCGAGCGTGGTCGAGAAACACTTCACCCTGTCCCGGGCGGAAGGCGGCGTGGATGCGAGTTTTTCGCTGGAGCCTGACGAGCTCAAGGCCCTTGTGGCGGAGACCGAGCGTGCCTGGCAGGCATTGGGGCAAGTGCACTACGGACCTACGCCCGACGAACGCAAGTCGTTGGTTTTCCGCCGCTCGCTCTATGTGGTACGCGACATGGCAGCCGGCGAGTCCTTCAGCGAGGCCAATGTCCGTGCCATTCGTCCCGGCCTGGGCCTGGCGCCCAGGCACCTCGAGCGGGTCCTGAATAGCGTCGCTCGAGGACCGCTCAAGCGGGGCCAGGCCCTGGACTGGCATCACCTCCAGGAGCGCGATCAGTAGTGCCTGTGTTTACGCCAGGACCTGCTGGTGACGTCCATTCTGTGAAGGTGCGCAGTGATCTGGCGCTATACCGGCGTCGGCCTGGCTGAGGCTGAAACCTTTTTCTTTGGGAGACGGTGTCAACCATGACCCTCCAACACGTACCCAGCCAGTCACTCCAGGACTGGACCACGACCGACCTTCCACTTTCCGACGGTCCCTGGCTATTTGGTAATGCGGGTATCGATCGGCTGCGGCAACAGGTGGAAGATGCCTTCGCTCTGCGCTACCTGCATCCCGGTAGCGAACCCTGGCGGCTGAGCGCCGAGCAGTTATCCATACCCACAACCCATAACCTGCAAGCCTATGCCGCGCTGCCGGTCGAAGTGCCGGCCGAGCAGCGCTGGCGTGAGTATGCCGCGGCCCTGGAAGAGGGCGGTCGACTGGTCCTAGATGTACGTCCTGCAGAGCACTGGCAGAGTTTCGGACGGCGACTGGCAGCTAAGGATCCGCGAACGCCGTACTGCAGTGTCAGCGAACTGATCAGCCAGTTGAGCGCGCAGGGCCTTGCGGTCATTGCCGTCGAACCCTATGCCGGGCTCTGGGACAACGCCTGGCTCTATCGCGGTGTGAATCACAGACACAAGTGGCGCCGTCTACTGTCCTGGCTCGCCAGCGATGAGCCACTGTTGGCCTGGGCGTTGCGTCTGGAGCAGGAGGTCTTCGCCAGGCTGGCACCGCGGGCCAGCGGGCGCTGCCTAATCGCTGCGGAAAAATGCGCCGTGCCGGTAGATCCCGGCGCGGTATTGCAGCAGCTAGCCCAGCGCGACCAAGCCTTGCGCGATCACCTGAGCCTGGTGCCAGGTACACAGGTGCTGGCAGCGAGTCAGGCCGAAGTCACCGCCTCTCTTCGTGCCCAGCAGGTGTTGCTCATGCTCGGTGAGGTATTGCAGCGGCATTATCCGCAGCTGGACTGGCTGGCCCTGCTGCCTACGCCAGCGGTGCGACAATTGCAGGAGTGGCAGGCCGCCGAAGCGATCGATCAGCAGGCCATGATGATCCTGGAAGCCTGGGCACATGGCTCTGGCGAGCAGGAGGAACTGTTGCGTGGCCTCGACTATTCCCTGATGACGCCGCTACTGCGGCAGTATTTTCCGGCACGGAGAACGCCCTCGTGAAAGCCCCTGCCATCGTTGCCTTCCTCTGGGATAACCAATTGCCGGTGCTGCGAGAGTTCTTCAGCCGGCACGGTCCCCTGACTCTCCTCACCCTGTCGCCTTATGTGTCCCAAGGCCTGCTGGACGTGGTGGACGAGGCCGGCAGCAAAGTCTTCGTACTGGATCAGGAGCTGGACGATGCCGGCGTCTTTGCTGTTCAGCGTGATACCTACCACTGGCAGGCCCGGTTGCAGCTCTGGCTCGACCAAGGCCCTCCAGGGCGGCTCGACAATGAAGACTGGACAGCCCTGCGGACCCTGATCGACGCCGGCTTGGAGGCTGAGCTACCTACCGTCGTGACGCTGCTGGAGGGGCTGGCGCGTGCTCAGCGCGACTATCGGCTGAGCCTGGTACTGGGCAACGAAGACGTGATGCTCATCGCCAAAGTGGCGATGCTGTGGGCACGCCGTCAAGGGATTCCATCGCTGCATCTGTCCCACGCCCTGGCCTTGAACGATCCCTATACGGTGCACAGTCGGCAAGTAGCCGACATCACCGCCGTCTACGGCCAGCGGGGTTTGGAAGGCTATCTGGATTATGGTGTGCCGCCGGAGCGCCTGAGGGTTACCGGTAACCCGGCCTGGGATGGCATCCCGGCCCGTCGCGCCGCACGAGCCGAGCACGCCGAAACCCTGCGCGCCAGGCACGGACTACGCGCTGGTGAGCCCATCGTGGTATTCGGCACCACCTGGGCGAGCCGCCATAGCGCCCATGGTGATCAGGCCATCTTCGAAAGGACCGTGGCGGCCTTCATCGACGCCTGCGAGACGTTGTTCAGTGCGGGACTGACCTTCAATCCGGTGATCAAGGATCGGCCACCTAACTTCCAGTTCGGCGAGACGCGAGTAGGGGAGCTGTTACGCGAACGCAAGGCCGATCCGGGCCGCTATTTCTATCTGGTCGAGGATGGTCCGCTGTGGCCGGTGGTCGCCGATGTGCTGATCGCCGTGGATTCCAATTACTGCGTGGAAGCCCTGCTGTGCGGTACCGCCGCCATCAATCTGCGGCATCCCGGCAATATGCCCTTCGGACCCTGTTACGCAGCCGAGGCCGGTATCGCCGACGTCGTTGCAGCGGAATTGCCCGAGGCACTGGGCCACTTGCTGCGTGACCCGGCCGCCCGGGCATGCCAGGTCGCCTCCAGCGCGCTCCATGCCCCCTACTACAACGTCGCCCAAGAGGGCGATGCCGCTCGACGCGTAGCGCAACTGATGGGCGAGATGGCCGTCGGTCTGGTCCCCCGGCTGCTGGCCTGGCTGGATGCCCGGCTACCCATCGCAGCGGAACGCGAGGTGTTGGAGCGTCCGCTGACCGAGTTGGGTCGCGGTCGGCAGCTGCTGGGTATCCTGATTCTCGATGATGACCAGGACGATGCCGCGGTACAGCGGACCCTGAGCAGCCTGCAGCAGGCGCTGGGTGCGGCCTGGACACCGGTGGTTATTAGTACCACGCCCCCACCCGCTACCCTGGAGGCCGGTATGGAATGGCTTTCGGTAGGGGCAGGGGAGATCATGATGGCCGCTGCGGCCCGGATGCTGGAGCAGGGCCCGACCCGCTGCGACTGGTGGCTGACCGTCTTGGCCGGCAGCGAATTCACCCGTAGCGGTCCGCTGCTGTTCACGTCGACGCTGGCGCGTCTGCAACTGCAGGATCCCGAAGGTGCATTCAGCCACGCCTGTTTCGCCGATGAACTACAGCGCTCGGTCGAAGGTGCCATTGGCGCCTGCTTCCGCCCCGATTTCAACCTGGACCTACTGCTGAGCTTTCCGGCGCTGTTCGGACGCCACTGGGCGGTACGCCAGCAGAGTCTGCTGGCGATTGGTGGTCTGGAACCGGCTTATGGGATAGCCGCGCCGCTGGACCTAGTATTGCGTTTGATCCAGCGCCATGCCGGTGCCGGTATCGAGCATCTGCCTGAGGTCCTGCTGGTCGCGGATGCCCCCGCCTTGACCGTGGAACCGGGAGAACAGGTCGCGCTGGAGCAACACCTTCAAGCGCGTGGCTATCCGGCCGCCCGGGTCGAGGCCTTCCTGCCGCGGCGCTATCACATCGTTTATGGCCACCAGGCGACACCGGGCGTGTCGGTCATCATCCCGGTGCAGGATGAGTTGGAATACGTCCAGCGCTGCCTGGACAGTCTGCTGGAGCAGACGCGCTACCCTCATTTCGAGGTCCTGCTGGTCGACTGCGGCAGCCGTCAGGCGGCGACCCGTCGCTGGCTGGATGACCTGGAAGCCTTGGATGCAGAACAGGTCAAGGTCTGGCGCTTTGACGGTGAGCCAAATCGCTCGGCGCTGGTCAACGCCGTGGCCCAAGCCAGTTCAGCCGATTTCCTGCTGCTGCTCGAACCCACCTGTGTGGTTGTGCAGCCGGATTGGCTGGAGATCCTGCTCGATCAAGGGCAGCGGCCGGAGGTCGGCGCCGTCGGGCCACGGGTCTGCGACGCCCAGGGACAAATTCTCGAAGCAGGCATGTTGCTGGGCCTGGACGATGCGGCCAGTGCCGCCTTCGCCGGAGAAGACCTGCAGGCTCCGGGGTATCTGAGCCGGCTGCAGCTGGTCCAGGATTACAGCGCTCTCGGTGCGACCTGCCTGTTGCTCAGGCGCGAACTGGTCCTGGCGCTGGATGGCTGGGATGGGGAGCGCTTTCCACTGGCCTATGGCCAGGTGGATTTCTGTTTGCGGCTGCGGCAGGCGGGTTATCTCAACGTCTGGACCCCTCAGGTGACCGTCGTTCAGGATGGTCTGGATGCTGCCGCCGTCGATCAACAGCGCGCAGTCGAGCGCGAAGCGCTGCAAGAGCGCTGGCTATCTGTGCTGGCGCGTGATCCGGCCTATAACCCTCAACTGTCCCTGGCTGGCAGCGGCTTCACCTTCGAATACGGCACCCGACGCCTGCAGCAGGCCGTGCTGCCGCAGATTCTGGTCTGTCCCGCTGACGAGGCAGGCTGCGGCCATTACCGGGTACGCCAGCCGCTGATGGCGTTGCGCGATGCCGGCCGGGTGGAAGGACTGATCTGCGCCCAGCATCCGACACCCGTGGAATTGGAGCGCTTCTCGGTCGATACCCTGGTCCTGCAGCGGCAGATCACAGATGACCAGCGGGACAGCCTGCGCCGCCTGCACAAGCTGTCGCGCACTTTCACGGTGTTCGAACTGGACGACTATCTGCCCAACCTGCCGCTCAAGAGCGTGCACCGCGCTTCGATACCCAAGGACATCCTCAAGGCGCTGCGTCAGGCTGTGGCGACCTGCGATCGGCTGGTGGTCTCCACGCCAGCGCTGGGCGTGGCCCTGACGGGTATGAATGCCGATATACGCGTCGTACCGAACTTCCTGCCTCCACGTTGGTGGGCGGGGCGGCAGCCCCAGCGTAGACAGGGACGCAAGCCGCGGGTGGGCTGGGCGGGGGGCAGCAGCCATACCGGCGATCTGGAGTTGGTGGTGGATGTTATCCAGGCGCTTGCCGATGAGGTGGAGTGGGTCTTTTTCGGCATGTGCCCCGACCGGCTCAGGCCTTATGTGCATGAGTTCCATCCGGGGGTCTTCATCGATGACTACCCGGCCAAGTTGGCCAGCCTGAATCTTGATCTGGCCATCGCCCCACTTGAAGACAACCTGTTCAATCGCTGCAAGACCAATCTGCGGCTGCTCGAATACGGCGCCTGCGGTTTCCCGGTGGTGTGCTCGGATATAGAGCCCTATCAGGGCGACCTGACGGTCATCCGGGTACGCAACCGATTCAAGGACTGGTGCGATGCCATCCGCGGTCAGCTAGCCGATCTGGATGCCACCGCGGGGCAGGGCGATCTGCTGCGTGAGCAGGTACTCGGGCGTTGGATGCTGGAAGGCCAGAATCTGGATGTCTGGCAGGCTGCGTGGCTCCCCGGTTGAACACCGAGATGAAAAGTGCGGTTCGCCATTAAATAAAACGGCTCTCCCGTCGATAACTTGGATGTCACTCTCCGGCGTTTGATCACTGTCAAGTGTCTGGCGAAGAAAATCGCCAAACACCCTTAAAGTTCTAGCGACAGGCGCCGATAAACAAGATGAATGCGAAATACAGGGGCGTCTGAGCAAGCAGGTCCCATTCGCATGCTCAGGCACACAAGGTTCAACTGGAGACGCCACCATGGCACTTACCGTCAATACCAACATCCCTTCCCTGAACACCCAGCGTAACCTGCAGAACGCGTCCAGCTCGCTGGCTACCTCCATGCAGCGCCTGTCCACCGGTAGCCGTATCAACAGCGCCAAGGACGATGCCGCCGGTCTGCAGATCTCCAACCGTCTGACCAACCAGATCAACGGTTTGAACCAGGCGACTCGCAACGCCAACGACGGTATCTCCCTGTCGCAGACCGCTGAAGGCGCCATGCAGCAGTCCACCAACATCCTGCAGCGTATCCGTGATCTGGCCGTGCAGTCCGCCAACGGCTCCAATAGCGACGCCGACCGCTCCGCCCTGCAAAAGGAAGTGACCGCGCAGCAGAACGAACTGACCCGGATCGCCCAGACCACCACCTTCGGCGGTCGCAAGCTGCTGGACGGCTCCTTCGGCACCACCAGCTTCCAGATCGGCGCCAACGCCTACGAAACCATCGACGTCACCCTGAAGGACACCTCGGCTACCGCCCTGGGTTCCAACCAGATTGGTAGCGGTGCCAGCACCAGCGCAGGCAGCGTGGTTGCCGGTAGCGGTGGTGCTCTGACCACCAGCGGCAAGATCACTCTGGTGGGCGGCGGCAAGAGCCAGGACGTCAACTACAAGGCTGGCGATTCCGCCAAGACCATCGCTGGCGCCATGAACGGCCAGATCCCCGGTCTCGCCGCCTCGGCGCGTACCGTCCTGACCGTGACCGACAGCATCAGCAGTGGTTCGGCCAACATGAAGGTGACCGTGGGCGGCAACTCCCTGAACCTGGTCGGTGTGACCAGCACCAAGGACATGGCTGACCAGCTCAACGCTAACGCTGCCAAGTTGGGCGTCACCGCCAACTACGATAGTCAATCCAAGACACTGACCATCACTTCGGCGACCGGTGAGAACGTCACCTTCGGCAAAGATACTGGTAACGCAGCTGGCGCTATCAAGGTTGCTTCGCAGAAGTCGGACGGTAGCACCAGCGCTGCGGTTGATATCCGGGCCAACGGCGGCCAGGGCATGGGCTACGTCAAGCTCGATTCGCCTACCACCTTCGCCATGACCGGTGACACCGCCAAGATCTTCGGCGACACCAAGTCCTCGCTGAGCAAGGTCTCCGACGTCGACATCTCTACCGCTGACGGCGCTCAGAAGGCCCTGTCCGTGATCGACCAGGCCCTGGCCAACATCGACTCCCAGCGCGCTGACCTCGGTGCGGTGCAGAACCGCTTCGACAACACCATCAGCAACCTGACCAACATCTCGGAGAACGCCACCTCCGCCCGTAGCCGCATCAAGGACACCGACTACGCCGCGGAAACCGCGAACCTGTCGAAGAATCAGGTGCTGCAACAGGCTGGTACTGCGATCCTGGCTCAGGCCAAGCAGCTGCCGCAGTCGGTTCTCAGCCTGCTCCAGTAAGGGCAGAGATCGGTCTAGGCAGGGAGAAGGGGGACGCCCCTTCTCCCTTTCATGCGTTGTGAGGACATTACAATGGACATCGTCAAGACAACGGGTTTTTCAGCGGTAAGGCCCTATAGCGCTCAATCGAGCCCTGCGGCCGCGACGTCCTTCAGCGCTGCGGCGCCCACGGCGGATTCCTCGGTCAAGCCGGTTTCCCAGGCCAGCAAGGTGGACGGGGACAAGGCCGAAAAGCCGAAAGACGGCAATGTGGATGGCGCCCTGTCGAAGCTGAAATCGAAGTTTCAAGAGGATCACCGCAACCTCGACTTCAGCATCGACGACTCCACCGGCGAGGTGGTGGTCAAGGTGCTGGATGGTGAATCCGGCAAGCTCATCCGGCAGATGCCCAGCGAGGAAGTGCTCAAGCTAGCCAAGCAGCTGGATGATATGCGCAGCCTGATGTTCAAGGCTGAAGCCTAGTTGGCGCGGAACTTGTATCTAGCTAACTGAAAGCAGGGGCGACGACGTAACGTTGGCAGGGGGTAGTGAAATGGCAGGTATTAGCGGAATTGGTGGCTCGGGCCTGGATATCCAGGGCATCGTTGAAAAGATGGTGGCGGCTGAAAGGGCACCTAAGCAAGATCAGCTCACCAAGACCCAGAGCAAGGCGACCGCCCAGCTCACTGCTATTGGCTCTCTGAAGGGTGCCATCAGCGAATTCCAAACCGCGCTGACCACGCTCAATAGCCCCACGAGTTTTCAGGCGCGGGCCGTTACCCTATCGAAGAGCGACTACCTCACGGCAACGGCCAGTACCAGTGCCAGTGTCGGCAGCTACCAGATCGAGGTCAGCAGGCTGGCGAGCAGCAGTAAGGTGGCCCTGGCGTCCGTGCCAGCCACCTCTGCCACGACTGCAAGCGACGGGACCGCCTCTAGCTCTCCCACCACCTTCGGCAAGGGCACGCTGAGCATCAAGATCGGCGATACCAAGTTGTCGGATATCCAGGTCGACGCCACCAACAACACCCTGAGTGGCATCCGCGATGCCATCAACAAGGCTGGGCAGAGCCAGGGGCTCAGCGCCAACATTGTCAACGACAACTCGGGGGCACGGCTGGTGCTGAGCAGCACCAAGACCGGAGACGGTAATAACATTTCGGTATCGGTGAGCGGTGACGACGGTTCGGGCAATCAGAGCCTGACCAAGTTGGCCTATAACCCAAGCGACAGCGAGTCCAGCGATCCCGCTGCCGCCCATTCGCTCACCAAGGCCCAAAGCGCCCAGATGACCATCGATGGTCTGAAGATCACCAGCGCCTCGAACACCGTGAGCGGTGCGGTCGATGGTCTGAGTTTTACGCTCAAGGCCACGACCCCAGCGGATAGTCCGATGACCGTCGGCGTCAGCCAGGACGAGTCAGGCGTCAAGGGTAATATCCAGAAGTTCGTCGATTCCTACAACAAGCTCATGGGCGTGATCAAGACCCAAACCTCGGTCACGACGGTCGGGGACAACAGTGCACCCATCACGGCTGCATTGGTAGGGGATGCCACTGCCCGCGGCCTCACGACCACCATCCGCAGTGAGCTGAGCACCATGCAGGGGACGGGCGCAGTCAAGGCGCTGGCCGATCTGGGCATTACGACTCAGAAAGACGGCACCCTGGCCATCGACGACACCAAGCTTAGCAAGATGGTCAGCTCCAACTTCAGCGACCTGCCCGGCTTCTTTACCGGCGACCAGGGCCTGGCGGCGCGCCTCAAGGGCAAACTTGATCCCTACACCATGGCCAACGGTATCCTGGAGCAGCGTTCTACTTCTTTGAGTAGTACCCTGAAAAGCGTCGATGCGCAGACCGCCACGCTCAACACCCGAATGACGGCCCTCTCGGATCGCCTCTACAAGCAGTACAACACCATGGACCAGCTGTACTCGTCGTTGTCGAGTACCGCGTCCTCGCTCTCCCAGCAGCTGGCGGCCATGCCCTTTGCCAACAAGAGTTAAGTAGGCGGATTCGGCCAATCCGGTCGATAAAGGGGTCAAGTTTTTCGCGTCCTGACCGATAAAGGAAGTATCGGAAACACACAGAGGTCATGACATGAACGCAATGACAGCCATGCGCCAGTACCAGCAGGTCGGCCTGCAGGCGCAGGTGTTCGAAGCCAGTCCCCATCAGCTGATCCAGATGCTCATGCAAGGCGCTCTGGACCGTCTGGCCAAGGCGCAAGGTGCGCTGGAGCGTGGTTGGCTGCCTGAGAAAGGCGAGCTGATCGGCAAGGCGGTATCCATCATCGCGGGTCTGAAGGACGTCCTGGATTTCGAGCAGGGTGGCGAGCTCGCCACCAACCTGGATCGGCTGTACGACTATATGATCCGCCGGCTCAGCGAAGCCAACCGCAACAATGATCCCGTTATCCTGGAAGAAGTATCCGGCCTGATCCGCGAGATCAAATCCGGCTGGGATGCCATTGCCCCCTGATCTGGAGTCGACCGATGAACGTCGCCATGCAAAAGACCCCGGTGGAACGCGTCGAGCTCGTCTACGAGCAGATGGCCGCTGCGCTCAAGGCCGGAGACTGGACGCGGATCGCCGAGCTGGATCTGGATTGCCGGCTGTTCGTCGACGAAGCGGTTTATGCCACAGGCGATGAAGCCGTAGCCCTGCGCGCCAGTCTCGAACGCTTGCTGGCGCTCTATGCCTCCATGCTGCAGAGCTGCAAGGCAGAGCGGGATGCCACCGCCCAGGAGCTGACCAAGCTCAATAAGTCGAATCAGGCGGCCAAGGTCTATCAACTGTTCGGTTGACTGTCATCTGTTGGACGGTAATTCGAAGTTTCGATATTTCGCCGCCATAAAATTGACCCCGCATCACAATTTGTCTTAACTTGCGCAAGATGCCGACCAGTTGGCACTTGGATGCAGGCGACACCTGCGCGTAGCGAACCGACAAGCCGAATTGGGGCAGGGACATGTGGCGTGAAACCAAGATCCTTCTGATCGACGATGAAGCCGAGCGGCGCAAGGCGGTATCGGTCATTCTCGATTTTCTTGGCGAGGCTCATCTCGCCTGCACCAGTTCCGATTGGCAAACCTCCCTCGAAGCGCTCGACAGCAGTCGGCAGATCAGTTGCGTGCTGGTCGGGCGCGTCGATAGCCGCGGCAACAGCGTCGAACTGCTCAAGCAGATCGTGGCCTGGGACGAAATGGTCCCATTGCTGCTCTTGGGTGAATCGGCGCAGCCGGAGTGGCCGGACGACGTACGTCGGCGGGTACTGGTTTCTCTTCAGTATCCGCTGGCCTACAACAAGCTGCTGGATTCCCTGCATCGCGCCCAGGTCTATCGGGAGATGTACGACCAGGCCCGGGACCGAGGCCGGCAGCGCGAGCCCGAGCTGTTCCGTAGTCTGGTAGGTACCAGTCGCGCCATCCAGGGCGTGCGCAAGATGATGCAGCAGGTGGCCGATACCGAGGCCACAGTGCTTATCCTCGGTGAGTCCGGCACTGGCAAGGAGGTGGTGGCGCGCAACCTGCACTTCCACTCCAAGCGTCGCGAGGCGCCCTTCGTGCCGGTCAACTGCGGTGCCATTCCGGCGGAGCTGCTGGAAAGCGAACTGTTCGGTCATGAGAAGGGTGCCTTCACCGGCGCCATCACCAGCCGCGCCGGTCGCTTCGAACTGGCCAACACCGGCACCCTGTTCCTCGACGAGATCGGCGACATGCCGCTGCCCATGCAGGTCAAGCTGCTAAGGGTGCTGCAGGAGCGGACCTACGAGCGGGTAGGCAGTAACAAGACCCAGAGCGTGGACGTGCGCATCATCGCCGCAACCCACAAGAATCTGGAGCAGATGATCGCCGCGGGCACCTTCCGTGAAGACCTCTACTACCGCCTCAATGTCTTCCCCATTGACATGGCGCCGCTGCGCGAACGGGGTGAAGACATCCCGCTGCTGATCAACGAACTGATCGCGCGCATGGAGCACGAGAAGCGCGGCTCCATCCGCTTCAACTCGGCGGCCATCATGTCGCTGTGCCGCCACGAGTGGCCGGGCAACGTACGCGAACTGGCCAACCTGGTGGAACGCATGGCGATCATGCATCCCTACGGCGTCATCGGGGTGGCCGAGTTACCACTCAAGTTCCGCTATGTGGAGGACGAAGCCGATCCGATGGTGGAGTCGCTGCGTGAGGAGCTGCAGGAGCGCGAGGCCATGGCCGGAATCGGGACCGTCGAGGTGTCATCGTCGGCGCTGCTGCCCAGCGAAGGCCTGGATCTCAAGGACTACCTGGCCAACCTGGAAAAGAGCTTTATCCAGCAGGCGCTGGACGATGCCGGTGGCGTCGTGGCACGCGCTGCGGAACGGCTACGGATCCGCCGGACCACCCTGGTCGAGAAGATGCGCAAATACGGTATGGGTCGCCGCGACGACGAGTTCGACGAAGAGATCTAAGCTGTAGGTTGGGTTGCACGGGGCGAAGCCCAACGGTTCCACCCCAACCTCCTGTGTTGGGCTTCGACGATAGAACCGTCTCAGCCCAACCTACGCCTGGCACGTCCTCACCGCACGGATGACGGCGCAGCCTCATCCACCTTCTTTTCCCAGCGTGGCAAGTGGGAAAGGCTGCGCCGTTTTCCACGCTACGGCGCCTTGACGTCAGGGCGGCATGGGTCTTGCTCCAGCCTGGACAATGTCAATTGTCCGTCGCGAGCCTAAACCAATGCCTGCGCAAGCCCTCCCTTCCTCCGTCGCTGCCGATACCCTCGCGGAGGCCTCCGCCTCGGCGCAGGCCCGCGAGGCCCTGGGACAGATGTCGCGCCAGCTGAGCGAATCCTTCCAGTTGCTCGAAGCCCGGATGAATTCGCTGCAGGGTGAACTGGAGTGGGTATCCGCCCAACGTTTGCAGGAGTTGGCGGAAAAGGAGCGCCTGGCCAGTCGCCTGCAGAACCTGCTCGATGTGCTGCCCGCCGGCATCGTGGTGTTGGATGGCGCCGGACGGGTGCGGGATGGGAATCCGGTCGCCGTGGCCCTGCTCGGCGAGCCGCTGGTGGGAGAGCTATGGCGTACGGTGATCGCCCGGGCGTTTGCCCCGCGCCATGACGATGGCCATGAGGTTTCCCTGCGCGACGGTAGGCGCCTGTCCATTGCCATCCGCTCGCTGGATGGCGAACCCGGGCAACTGGTGCTGCTCAACGACCTGACCGAAACGCGTCATCTGCAGGGCGAGCTGGCCCGCCACGAGCGTCTCTCGGCGCTAGGCCGGACCATGGCCTCGCTGGCCCATCAGATCCGTACGCCGCTCACCGCGGCACTGCTCTATGCCAGTCATCTGGAGGAGGGCGGTCTGGCAGCGGAGCAGCAGCAGCGCTTCGCCGGCCGGCTCAAGGAACGGCTGCACGAACTGGAAAATCAGGTCCGCGACATGTTGGTGTTCGCCCGGGGTGAGTTGCCCCTGGCAGATCGACTGGCGCCCCAGGCGCTGTTCACGGCCTTGCGTGACGCGGCCGCGCCCCATCTCGGCAATTGCCCGGTGCGCTGGCAACTCGATGCGGGCAGCGGTCTGCTCGCCTGCAATCGCGACATGCTGGTGGGTGCAGCCCTCAATCTCATTCACAACGCCGTGCAGGCCATGGCTGGCAGTGGCCGGCCGGCGCGGCTCAAGGTGCACCTCTATCGCCGCGATGCCGAGTTACGCCTGGCGATCAGCGATACCGGGCCAGGTATTCCTTCGGCGGTCCGGCAGCGTCTGGGTGAGCCTTTTCTCAGTACCAAGACCACCGGTACCGGTCTCGGATTGCCTGTTGCCCTGGCGATGGCCAAGGCCCATGGCGGGCGGCTCATTGTGCGCTCGCAACTGGGCCGCGGCACCCTGGTGACCTTCGTCCTGCCCCTGCTGGCAAGCGAGGAGGCTGTAGCATGACTCTATCCATCCTGTTGGTGGAAGACGACCGCGCCCTGCGCGAAGCCCTGGCCGATACCCTGGAACTCGGCGGCTATCGCTACCGGGCCGTGGACAGTGGCGAGGCGGCGCTGCTGGCGCTGGCCGAGGAATCCTTCGGGCTGGTGATCAGTGACGTCAACATGCCGGGCATTGACGGCCATCAGTTGCTGGCCAGCATCCGGCTGCGCGATCCGGCGCTGCCGGTGCTGCTGATGACCGCCTTCGGCAGCATCGAACGTGCCGTCGAGGCCATGCGCGGCGGTGCGGCGGATTATCTAGTCAAGCCCTTCGAACCACGGCTGCTGCTGGAGACCCTGGCGCGTTGTTGTCCTCAGGGCCGGCGAGCGCCCGGTGATCGGCAGCCGGTGGCGGTCGATCCCCAGAGTCGGCAACTGCTGGAGCTGGCCCGCCGGGTGGCCCAGAGCGATGCCACGGTGTTGATCATTGGTGAATCCGGCACCGGCAAGGAGGTGCTGGCGCGCTTCATCCATGATCACTCGGCGCGGGCGGAAGGCCCCTTCGTGGCGGTCAATTGCGCGGCCATTCCCGATCATCTGCTCGAGGCCATTCTCTTCGGGCATGAAAAGGGCGCCTTCACCGGTGCCATCGCCGCCCAACCTGGCAAGTTCGAGCTGGCCCAAGGCGGTACCCTGTTGCTGGACGAGATCTCCGAGATGCCCCTAGGCCTGCAGGCCAAGCTGCTGCGGGTGCTGCAGGAGCGTGAGGTGGAGCGGGTCGGGGCACGCAAGCCGTTGGCGCTGGATATCCGTGTGGTGGCCACCAGCAATCGCAAGCTCGCGGAGGAGGCCGCCGCCGGGCGTTTTCGCGAAGACCTCTTCTATCGGCTATCGGTGTTTCCGCTGGCCTGGTTGCCGCTGCGCGACCGGCCGGCCGACATCGTGCCGCTGACCAAGCGTCTATTGATGGTGCAAGCCGCGCGGATGAATCGCTCGGTGCCGACGCTGAGCGCCGCCGCGCGTCAGGCCCTGGCCGAGCATAGTTGGCCGGGCAATGTGCGCGAGCTGGATAATGCCGTGCAGCGTGCGCTTATCCTGCAGCCGGGTGAGCAGGTGCAGGCCGAGGATTTCGGGCTGCACTGGTTGTCGACCGGCGTAACCCTGGCGTCTGCCACCACGCCCTCGGCGGAGGCCATCACCAATGAGGCCGTGCGGCCGCTGGATGCCGATCTGCGCGACAGGGAATTCCAGGTGATCCTCGATACCCTCAAAACTGAACGTGGCCGCCGCAAGGAGACTGCCGAGCGCCTGGGCATCAGCGCGCGCACGCTCAGGTACAAGCTTGCGCAGATGCGCGATGCCGGGTTGGACGTTGAGCTGTCCCAGCTCGCAGGCTGCTGAGCGGAGAAGTCGATAGCCGGCTATCGAAATGCGCGGAACCAACCGTCCAGAGCGCTGTTCTAGAGAAAGGATCGCGACTGCGGCGTGGGGTCGCATAGGATGCTTGCCCCCGCCCTCCCGGACCTCGTCCGGACGCTTTGCTTTTTCTCTTAGGCGCTGCCTCTGCTGAAAACGGTTTCACGGACCGCATAGACCGTTTTCGTCGCGGGTGGCGTGCCTGCCAGCACGAGGACGCTTGCCATGGGTTCCACCGCACCTTCCAGCCCCAACGCCGACCAACTGACCATCGACACCATCCGTACCCTGTCCATGGACGCGGTACAGAAGGCCAACTCCGGCCACCCCGGTACCCCGATGGCTCTGGCTCCAGTTGGCCATACGCTGTGGAGCCGCTTCCTCCGCTATCACCCTGAGCACCCGGACTGGCCTAACCGTGACCGCTTCGTGCTGTCGGTCGGCCATGCCTCCATGCTGCTCTACTCGCTGCTGCACCTGGCGGGCGTGAAGGAAATCGACGAGCACGGCACCGCTACCGGCAAGGAAGCGGTCAGCCTCGACGACATCAAGCAATTCCGCCAGCTGGACTCCAAGACGCCAGGTCACCCCGAATACCGCATGACCACCGGGATCGAGACCACTACCGGTCCCCTGGGTCAGGGCTGCGGCAACAGCGTTGGCATGGCGCTGGCACAGAAGTGGCTGGCCGCGCGGTTCAACCAGCCAGGCGTGACCCTGTTCGACTATGACGTCTATGTGCTCTGTGGCGACGGCGACATGATGGAAGGCGTCACCGGCGAGGCGGCGTCCATGGCCGGCCACCTGGGCCTGGACAACCTCTGCTGGATCTATGACAACAACACCATCAGCATCGAGGGCCACACCGAGCTGGCCTTCAGCGAAGACGTGGCCGAGCGCTTCCGTGGTTATGGCTGGCATACCCTGCACGTCAAGGACGCCAATGATGCCGAGGCCCTGGCCGCCGCCCTGCATCGCTTCAAGGGCAATACTGGCAAGCCGACCCTGATCGTGGTCGACAGCCTCATCGGCTACGGCGCGCCGAACAAGCAGAACACCGCGGCTGCTCATGGCGAGCCCCTGGGCGCCGACGAGATCAAGCTGGCGAAGAAGGCCTATGGCTGGCCGGAGGACGCTGACTTCCTGGTACCCGACGACGCCCGTCACCACCTGCGCGACGCCCTGCTGGAGCGTGCCAGCGGTCTCTACGAAGACTGGAACCGTGCCTTCGATCGCCTGCGCCAGGACGATCCGACCCGCGCCGATGAACTCCAGCGCATGCGCGCCGGTGAAATGCCGGAAGGCTGGGACGCCAAGCTGCCCAGCTTCGAGCCCGATGCCAAGGGCGTGGCCTCCCGCGAGTCCGGTGGCAAGGCGCTCAATGCCTTTGCCCAGAACATTCCCTGGCTGGTTGGCGGGGCAGCGGACTTGGCGCCGTCCACCAAGACCAATCTCAAGTTCGATGGCGCGGGCAGCTTCTCCGCACGTGAGCCGTCCGGGCGCAACATGCACTTCGGTATCCGCGAGCATGCCATGGGCTCCATCGCCAATGGCATGGCGCTCTGCTACCTGCGCAGCTTCACCGCTACCTTCCTGGTGTTCAGCGACTACATGAAGCCGCCGATCCGCCTGGCTTCCATCATGGAGCTGCCGGTGGTGTTCGTCTTCACCCACGATTCCATCGGCGTCGGCGAAGATGGCCCGACCCACCAGCCGATCGAGCACTTGGCGCAACTCCGTGCCACCCCGGGTTTGTTGACCATGCGTCCCGGGGATGCCAATGAAGCGGTGCAGGCCTGGAAGATCGCCCTGCAGCAGACCAATCGGCCTTCGTGCATGGTGCTGTCGCGCCAGCCACTGCCGACCCTGGACCGCAGCAAATACGCCAGCGCCGAAGGCGTGGCCCAGGGCGCCTATGTGGTAGCCGATGCCGAGGGCGGCACGCCCCAGGTAATCCTCATGGCCACTGGCAGCGAGCTGGGTCTGGCGATGCAGGCCTACGAGCAGCTCAAGGGCGAGGGCGTGAAGGCACGGGTCGTGTCTATGCCCTGCTGGGAGCTGTTCGAGGAACAGGACGAGTCCTACAAGCAATCGGTGCTGCCCGACGCGGTCCTGGGCCGCGTTGCCATCGAGCAGGCCGGTCCCCTGGGTTGGGAGCGCTACATCGGTCGCAAGGGTGCCTCGGTCACCATGAGCACCTTCGGTGCCTCCGCGCCCATCGGCAAGCTGCAGGCGAAATATGGCTACACCGTGGAAAACGTGGTCAAGCTGGCCAAGGAACAGGCGCAACGTAAAGGGAGCGCCGCATGAGCAATCCACTCAAACAGCTGACGGAGCAGGGCCAGGCGGTCTGGCTCGATTTCGTCAGCCGTGAATTTCTTGGCAAGGGTGAGCTACAGAAACTGATCGAGCGTGACGGCCTTACTGGCGTCACCTCCAATCCCTCGATCTTCGAGAAAGCCATGGGGCACGGCAGTGACTACGATGCCAGCCTCGAGGCCTTTCTGGAAAAGGCCGATGCCGAGCCGGTGGACGTCTACGAGCATCTGGCCATCGAGGACATCCAGCAGGCGGCGGACATCCTGCGGCCGGTCTATGACCGCCTCGAAGGGCGTGATGGCTATGTGAGCCTGGAAGTCTCGCCCTATCTGGCGCTGGATACCCGTGCCACCCTGGAGGAGGCCCGGCGCCTCTGGCAGGCGGTGGATCGGCCCAACCTGATGGTCAAGGTGCCTGGTACGCCCGAGGGGGCGGTGGCCATCCGCAAATTGATCGAGGAGGGGATCAACGTCAATGTGACCCTGCTGTTCGATCGCAATGCCTACATGGCGGTAGCGGAAGCCTATATCGCAGGTCTGGAAGCGCGGCTGCACCAAGGCAAGGACATCAGTCGTCTCGCCAGCGTCGCCAGCTTCTTCATCAGTCGGGTCGATGGTGTGCTGGACAAGCTGATCGACGAGCGCAAAGACAGTGACGGCGAGCTGGCCGAGTTGCGTGGCAAGATCGCTATCGCCAATGCCAAGCTGGCCTATCAGGATTACCTGCGCCTGATCCAGTCGCCACGGTGGAAGGTGCTGGAAGCCAAGGGTGCTCATCCGCAACGCCTGTTGTGGGCTTCCACCGGATCCAAGGATCCGGCCTATCCCGATACCCTCTATGTGGATCAGCTGATCGGTCCGGATACCGTCAACACTATGCCACCCAAGACCATGGATGCCTTCCGTGATCATGGCACGGCAGCGCCCATGCTGAGCACCGACATCGAAGCGGCACAACGGGTGGTGGATGCGACTGCCCGTTTCGAGCTGGATCTCGATGGCGTGGCCAAGCGGTTGGTCAAGGACGGCGCCCGGCAATTCGAGGACGCCGCCGATGCCCTGTTGGGCGCGGTAGGGCAGAAGCGCCTCGAGTTTCTCGGCGAGCGCCTGAATGCCGCTGCCTATCGTCTGCCGCACGATCTGCATGAAGCCGTCGAGGCCCGCCTTGACGAGGCGCGACGTGAAGGCTGGTCGCGCCGGCTGTGGCAGGGCGATGCCTCGCTCTGGACCGGTCGCGACGAGGATCAGTGGGTGGGTTGGCTGGCTGCTGCCCAGGGTCGCCAGGCCGATCCGGTCGCGCTCAGCGCCCTGGCCGACGCCGTACGCGAGGAAGGTCTGGATACCGTGGTACTGCTGGGCATGGGCGGTTCGAGTCTGGGCCCGGAAGTGCTGGCCAATACCCTGGGTACCGCCACCGGCGGACTCAACCTCAAGGTGCTCGATTCCACCGATCCGGCGCAGATCGCTGCCTTGGAAGAGCAACTGGATTTGCACAAGACGCTGTTCCTGGTATCCAGCAAGTCCGGCTCGACCCTGGAGCCGGAAATCCTGCGTGCCTATTTTCACCAGGCTGTCGAGCGGACGCTGGGCGCGGACGAGGTGCAACGCCGCTTCGTCGCCATTACCGACCCCGGCTCCAAACTCGAGGCCAGCGCCACGGCGGAAGGCTACCGCGCCATCTTCCAGGGCGACCCCCATATCGGCGGGCGCTATTCGGTGCTATCGGTGTTCGGCATGGTGCCCCTGGCGCTGCTCGGCCATTCGGTGGCCGACTTCTTCCAAGTGACCCAACCCATGGTACTGGCCTGCAGCCCCAGTGCGCCTCCTGCCATCAACCCGGGCATCCGCCTCGGCGTGGTGCTGGGCGAAGCGGTGCGCGCCGGCCGTGACAAGGTCACTCTGATCGCCTCGCCAGGAGTGGCCAGCCTGGGTGCCTGGCTGGAACAACTGCTCGCCGAAAGTACCGGCAAGCAGGGCAAGGGCATCATCCCGGTCGACCTGGAGCCGCTTGGCGCACCGGATGTCTATGGCACGGATCGGGTATTCGTCAGTCTGGTGCTGGACGGTGAGGAGGATGCCGAGCGCGATAGCCGCCTGCAGGCGCTGGCCGCGGCAGGGCATCCGGTGGTGGATATCCGGCTCGCTCGCCCTGAGCTGATCGGGCAGGAATTCTTCCGTTGGGAAGTAGCCACCGAGGTGGCCGGTGCGGTCATCGGCATCAACCCGTTCGATCAGCCCGACGTGGAGGCCAGCAAGATCAAGACCCGCGCCCTCACCGATGGCTATGAGCGCGACGGTCGCCTGGCCGGTGACGAGCCGCTGCTGGAGGAAGGCGCGTTGGCCCTGTTCGGCGACGCCGATCTGCAAGGGCAGGACACCGCCCGGGCGGCCATCAAGGCGCACCTGGCACGCCTGCAGCCCGGCGACTACCTGGCCGTGCTGGCCTATCTCGAGCGCAATGCCGTGCACGAGGAGGCCTTGGGCGCCATGCGTGATAGCATTCGCGACAGCAAGCGCGTAGCGACCGTCGGCGGCTTCGGCCCCCGCTTTTTGCACTCCACGGGACAGGCCTACAAGGGCGGTCCCAACTCGGGTGTGTTCATCCAGATTACCGCCGATGCCCAGAACGACCTGGAGATTCCAGGGCGGGGTCTGAGCTTTGGCGTCGTCGAGGCCGCCCAGGCCAAGGGCGACCTCGAGGTACTGGCCGAACGGGGACGGCGCTACCTGCGCGTGCATATCAAGGGCGGCGACATCGACGCCGGTCTGCAACAAATAGTCGAACTGGTCGAGGCGGCGGTCGCCTGACCTCAAGGAGTCATCAGCATGCAATTGGGAATCATCGGACTGGGCCGCATGGGCGGCAACATCGCACGGCGCTTGATGAAGCATGGACATGAAGTCGCGGTCTACGACCGCAGTGCCGATACCGTGGCCGACCTCGGCAAGGAAGGCGCCATCGCCACCGACGGTCTCGATGGCGTCATCGCTGCCCTGGCGCAGCCCCGTGCCATCTGGGTCATGCTGCCTGCCGGCGAGCCGACCGAGCAGACCATCGCCGAGCTGGCCGACCGCCTGGCTCCCGGTGACGTCATCATCGATGGCGGCAACACCTACTACAAGGACGACATCCGTCGCGCCAAGAGCCTGGCCGAGAAGGGCATCGACTATGTCGACGTCGGTACCTCCGGTGGTGTCTGGGGCCTGGAGCGCGGCTACTGCATGATGATCGGCGGCAAGTCCGAAGCCGTCGAGCGCCTGGAGCCCATCTTCGAAGCTCTGGCCCCTGGCTACGGCAGCATCGAGCGCACCCGTGGTCGCAACGCCCCGGACGAACGTGCCGAGCGTGGCTTCATCTTCACCGGTCCGGCGGGTTCGGGTCACTTCGTCAAGATGGTGCACAACGGCATCGAATACGGCCTGATGCAGGCCTACGCCGAGGGCTTCGACATCCTCAAGATGAAGAACAGCGACAAGCTGCCGGAAGACGAGCGCTTCGACCTGGACCTGGCCGACATCGCCGAAGTCTGGCGTCGCGGCAGTGTGGTGTCCTCCTGGCTGCTGGACCTGACCGCCCAGGCCCTGGCCGGCGACGTCGAACTGGAGAAGTTCTCCGGCTCGGTAGCTGACAGCGGCGAAGGTCGCTGGACCATCGAGGCCGCCATCGAGGAAGCGGTACCGGTCAACGTCCTCTCCGCTGCCCTCTATGCGCGCTTCCGTTCCCGCCAGCAGGCCACCTACGCCGACAAGCTCTTGTCGGCCATGCGCTTCGGCTTCGGCGGCCACGTCGAAATCCCGCAGTAAAACCCTGGCCGTTCCCCTGTGGAGCGGCCACGGGCCGCGTCCCGGGGGACGGCACCAGCCGCCCTCGTGGATAAGGCCCTGTCATGACCGATTCTCCTGCCGTCTCCCCCAGCACCGCTTCCCAGGAACGGCGCTCCTGCACCAAAGCCCCCACTGCACCGCCAGCCACGTTGTTCCTTTTCGGCGCCAATGGTGACCTGGTCAAGCGCTTGCTGATTCCTTCGCTGTACAACCTCTTGCGCGACGGGTTGCTCGACGACCGTACCCAGATCATCGGCGTCGACCACAATCCCAATACCGACGAGGGCTTCGCTGACCGCCTGGAAGCCTTTATCCGCGATCAGGCCGAGGCCAAGGGCAAGTCCCGTGACGAGGCGCTGGATCCTGACCTCTGGGGCCGGCTGCGCAGCCGCATCCGCTATCTGCAGGGTGACTTCCTCGAGGACTCCACCTATGCAGCAGTGGGCGAGCGCATTGCCCAGGCCGATACCGACAATGCCGTCTTTTACCTGGCCACTGCCGCGCGCTTCTTTGGTGACGTGGCCGAGCGCCTGGGCAAGGCGGGACTGTTGAAGGAGAGCGGGGACGCCTATCGCCGGCTGGTGGTGGAGAAGCCCTTCGGCGCCGACCTGGCCAGTGCCCAGGCGCTGAACCAGCGCCTGCTGGCGAACATGGAAGAGGAGCAGATCTATCGGATCGACCACTACCTGGGCAAGGAGACGGTACAGAACATCTTGGTCAGCCGCTTTTCCAACGCGCTGTTCGAGTCGTTCTGGAACAACCACTACATCGATCACGTGCAGATCACCGCGGCGGAAACCGTGGGCGTGGAGTCGCGTGGTGACTTCTACGAGAAGACCGGCACCCTGAGGGACATGGTGCCCAACCACCTGTTCCAGCTGCTGGCCATGGTCGCCATGGAGCCGCCGGCGTCCTTCAACGCCACCTCGGTGCGCGATGAAAAGGCCAAGGTGGTCGGCGCCATCCGCCCCCAGACCACCGAAGAGGCCCTGGCCAATTCGGTACGTGGCCAGTACGCCGCCGGGACGATGAACGACAAGCCGGTGCGGGGCTATCGCGAAGAAGAACGCGTTGATCCGGACAGCCAGACCGAGACCTATGTGGCGCTCAAGTTGTTCGTCGATAACTGGCGCTGGGCCGGGGTGCCCTTCTACCTGCGCACCGGCAAGCGCCTGACCGCGCGCGATACCGAGATCGCCATCTGCTTCAAGCACGCGCCCTATGCGCAGTTCCGCGATACCAAGATCGACCGGATGCGGCCCAATTACCTGATCATCCAGATCCAGCCCGACGAAGGCATGTGGTTCGATTTCCACGCCAAGCGCCCGGGCCCGCTGGTGGAGCTGGAAAACATCCGCATGGGCTTCGCCTATACCGATTTCTTCGAGATGCAGCCGTCTACCGGCTACGAAACCCTGATCTACGATTCCTTGATCGGTGACCAGACGTTGTTCCAGCGCGCCGACAACATCGAGAACGGCTGGCGCGCCGTGCAACCTTTCCTCGACGCCTGGAAGCAGGGCGGCGAAGTAGAGAGCTATGCCGCAGGCAGTGCCGGCCCCGCCGGTGCCGATGAACTCCTGAAGAAGGATGGCCGCTCATGGCATCCGCTGACCTGATCCCCATTGATCTGCTGGTGTCGGATATCGACGGCACCCTGGTGCGTGACGACAAGAGCCTGAGCGACGCGGTGATGGCTGCCGTCAAGCGACTGCAGGCGGCTGGCAAGGCCATTACCCTGGTCAGCAGTCGTCCGCCGCGAGCACTGCTGCCGCTGGTACGGCAGTTGGGAATCCAGCAGGCGGTAGCCGGCTTCAACGGCGGCAATCTGGTGGAGGCGGACGGCACCCTGATCCGTGCCCATCGCCTGGCCGAAGCCGTGACCCGTCAGGTACTGGAGCGCCTGGACCGCGAAGCCTTCGAGGTCTGGCTGTTCGCCGATGACCTCTGGCTGACGCGTGACGGGCAGGGCGCCTACGTCCCGCGTGAGATCCGGGCGCTGGGATATGGGCCGACCGTGGTGGACTCCTTCGAACCCTACTTGGATCGGGTCGACAAGATCGTCGCCGCTGGTAGCGACCATGCGGGCCTCGAAGCCCTGGAGGGTGAGCTAGGCGAGCGGCTGGGGGAGGGCGCCACGGTGCTGCGTTCCCAGCTCTACTACCTGGACATCACCCACCCCAAGGCCAACAAGGGCGACGCCCTCATCGAGCTGGCGCAGGCCGCGGGCGTACCCGTGGCGCGGACAGCGGCCATCGGTGATGGCAGCAACGATGTGCCCATGTTCCGCCAGGCGGGCCTGGCCATCGCCATGGGTCAGGCCGCGGCTGCGGTGCGGGAGGAGGCCGATCAGGTCACTGCCAGCAACCAGGAAGACGGCCTGGCCCAGGCCATCGATCGGTGGATCCTGGGAAGCTGATGGCTGGTAGGTGATGTTGGGCTTCGCTGCGCTCAACCCAACCTACGCGTCCTGTAGGTTGGGGGAGGCGGCTCCATCGCCGAAGCCCAACAGGGCCTGCCTTCGTACTAGGTGGAAAAGGCTGCGCCGTTTTCCACCCTACGCAGGGTCAGGCGGGCGCTCCCTCTCCCTCCGGGAGAAGGCCGGGGTGAGGGCCGCCTAGACCCACGCTAACCCTCGTTCTTCTCCCGATACCCCCGCACATGCTCCACCAGCGCCCGCAACTTGGGCGCCAGGTTGTGGCGACTCGGGTAGTAGAGATAGAAGCCGGCGAAGGGCGGTAGGTAATCCTCCAGCACCCGCTCCAGTTCGCCACGGTCCAGATAGGGCCTAAAGGTGTCCTCCATGCCGAAGGTGATGCCGCCACCGGCCAGGGCCGTGCGCACCATCAGCAGCATGTCATTGGTGGTGATCCGGGGCGAAACGGCCACGTCGAAGGCTCTACCGTTCTCGCTGAACTCCCAGCGCCAGGGCGCCATCTCCGGCGCCGGGCGCCAACCGATGCAGCGGTGGTCCGACAGCTCACGCGGATGCCGAGGGCGGCCGTGGCGGGCGAAATAGGCCGGTGTCGCCACCGCCACCTCACGCTGCGCGCCGGTTACCGGGATGGCGATCATGTCCTGTTCGATCACCTCGCCCAGGCGCACGCCGGCATCGAAGCCACGGGCGACGATATCGAATTCCTCGTCGGTAACCGTGATATCCAGCGTCACCTCGGGATAGGCCGCGACGAAGTCGGCCAGCAGGGGACCGTCGAGAAAGCGTTCGGCGATGGACGTAACCGCAACCCGCAACAATCCGCGCGGTGGCCCCGCGTGGCTGGCGTCTTCCAAGGCGCCGAGCAGACCCGCCAGAGGCCCCGCGATCTGGCGCTGCAGGCGTTCGCCGGCTTCGGTCAGGCGCACGCTGCGAGTGGTGCGTTGCACCAGGGAGCTGCCCAGTTCGTCTTCCAGACGGCGGATGGCCTGGCTTACTGCTGAGCGACTGACGCCCAGGCGGTCTGCCGCCACGCGAAAGTTGTCCGCCGTTGCCACGGCGATAAAAACCTTAAGGAGATTCAGGTCCGTTTCCATTGGTAAGTCCGGCTAACCAAGGCAGTCAGGGGGCGGCGGCTTATCACGACAATGCGCGGTCGCTAAGGTGTTGGCAAGCCTGGACGCCCCGCGTCCGTAACCCGGGATCGAGCGGGGCGTGGCTATACCAGTGAAACCCTGAAGTCATCCAAGAGGACTCATTCATGGCTATCGACAAGGTCGTACTCATCACCGGCGCTTCCAGTGGCATAGGGGCGGGCATCGCTCGCGAACTGGGCGCTGCCGGCTGCAAGCTGCTGCTCGGCGCCCGCCGTATCGACAGGCTGGAGGCGCTGGCGGCCGAGCTCAACGCGGCTGGCGGGGAGGTCGCCTGCCGCCGGCTGGACGTCACCGATGGCGCCGACATGGTTGCCTTCGTGCAGGCGGCCCGGGAGCGCTGGGGGCGGGTGGACGTCATCGTCAACAATGCCGGGATCATGCCGCTGTCGCCCATGGCGTCCCTCAAGACGGAGGAATGGATGCAGATGGTCGACGTCAACATCAAGGGCGTGCTCAACGGCATCGCCGCGGTGCTGCCGGAATTCACCACCCGCGGGGCCGGCCACGTGATCAACCTGGGCTCCATTGGTGCCCTGTCGGTGGTGCCCACGGCAGCGGTCTACTGTGCTACCAAGCATGCGGTACGGGCGATCTCCGAAGGACTGCGGCAGGAACGTGAGGATCTGCGGGTCACCTGCATCCATCCGGGCGTGGTGGAAAGCGAGCTGGCGTCCACCATCACCGATCCCGCGGCACGGGCGATGATGGAGGACTATCGTGCCATCGCGCTGCAACCCGCGGCCATTGGCCGAGCGGTGCGTTATGCCATCGAGCAGCCGGACGACGTCGACGTCAACGAGATCGTCGTCCGTCCGACCCGCAGCGCCAACTAGACGGTTTCCGCCAGGGCTTCGAGAAAGCGCTCCAACACCAGGTTGGGCCGCCGTCCCTTGCGGGTGACGGCGGCCAGGGTGGTGTCGAAGTGGAAGCGGTCGGGGTCGAGGGCGCGCAATTGACCCTGAGTCACCCAGGGCTGGGCGACGTGATCGGGCAGGTAGCCGATATAGCAACCGGTGAGGATGAGAAAGGCCACGCCTTCGCGATCCGAGGCGCGCGCCGTGCAATTCAGGGCGGCATGGCGCTCATGCCCTTCCTGATTGAGTAGATGATTGGGGCCAACCGCGTCCTGGGTCGCCAGGATGCCCTCGTCCAGCGCCGCGTCGGCCATCTCGAACAGCGGATGGCTGCGGCTGCAGTAGAGCAGGGCGCGCTCTTCGTAGAGCGGCAGGTACTCCAGGCCGGCCAGGGCATTGATCAGCGGCAGCACGCCCAGGTGGAGATGGCCATCGAGCACGCCGGTCTCGATCTCGCTGGGCAGGGTCATGCCGATGTTGACCACCACGTCGGGCGCAGCGCGCTTGAGAGCGGCCAGGGCATGGGTGATGCGCATGCGCGGCTGGGTGACCAGGTTGTTGATGATGCCGAGGTTCAGCTCGCCACGCAGGTGCTGGTGCAGCTGGTTGACCTCGCTGCGAAAGCCTTCCAGGGCGGCGAACAGCGACTGGCTGGCCTTGAGCACCTCGCGGCCTTCGTCGGTCAGCGAGAAACCGGCGCGACCGCGCTGACAGAGGCGCATGCCCAGGCGCTTTTCCAGATCGTTCATGTGCAGGCTGATGGCCGAGCGGGTGATGCCCAGCCGGCCTTCGGCGGCAGTGAAACTGCCGCATTCCACCACCGTCTTGAACAGCCGCAACAGGCGGATCTCGAAATCGCCGACCTGGGCGAGCAGGGCCTTGCGCGTCGTCTTCATGACTGCCACCGCAAATGCGGGACAGCATAAGGCGCCTCGGTGACGGGCGCCAGCGACCGGCCTCAGGCGCCGATCAGGGCGCGACTGCGCTCCCGGGTCAGGTACTTGACCACCCAGACCGCCGCGATACAGCAAAGCAGGGTGATCAGCGTCAGGCACAGGCGCGTGCCCAGGTACTGGGCGAAGTTCTGCTCACCCAGCAGCCGTCCAAGCATGCGATAGGCACCCGCGAGATAGCCATGCAGGAAGTAGATGGCGAAGCTGTAGGCACCAAGCAGGGCCATGCCCTTGGCCATCCGGCTCTCGGTCCGACCCGGGACCCGGATCTGCTGGCTGAAAACGGCGAAGAGCAGGAAGCACAGCGCCAGTTTCTGCAGGCCATAGAAGGCGCTGTTCAACACCGCGGCGCCGCTCAACAGTAGCAGGGCCGCCAGTAGCCAGTAGCGCGCCTGGGGCCGCTGCAGGCGCTCGCGTTGTTCGCAGGCCAGCATGCCGCACAGATAGATCGGCAGGAAGTGCAGTGCCGCCAGCAGCGGATCGGCGTCATTGGCCGGGCGTTCGGAAATGAGGAAATAGACCAGGCCAACCATGGTCGCCGCGGGCAAGAGGCCGCGGTTGACGATCCATTCAAGCGCGGGCGCGAGCAGGAAAATCAGCGTCAGGGCCGGAATGAACCACAGTGGCCCCAGATGGGCGCCGGTAGCCAGCAGCAGGGCGGTCTGGGCGAAGGGCGGCCAGTCGTGGAAGGCATTCATGTCGATCCACTCGTGGTCCTGCTTGAGTCCGGAAACGTAGAGCAGCACGGCGGGGATGGAGATCAGCAGATAGGGCAGGATGACGTTCTGCAGCTTCTTGCCCAGATAGACCTGATAGCTGTACTTGCCCAGGTTGTAGCGAAAGAAGAAGCCGGAGAGGGCGACGAAGATGCAGGTGGTTTCCAGCGACAGCAGGTTCAGGGCGATCTGCTGATGTTCGGTGGTCTGGTAGCTGCCCACGGTCATGTGGTGAAAAACGATGAGAACGGCCGCCAGGCCGCGGATCCAGTTGAGCTGAATCAGCATTGGAGGGTTTCCTTGAGGAATAGGCAAACCACGCGCTCAGCCTCGGAGAGGGGCACGGGTCTGAGAAGCGGACAGATTGGGCACGCGGTAGAGACGGCGGACAGGCTACCGCGCCCGGCAAAACTACAGGCCGGGAAGAGAGGTGAGGCGAGCAAGCCTCGGCGCCACGGGACTACAGCGGCGGGCGGCCAGCTTAAAGTATTTCAAATAAATTATTGATCGCTAATCAGAATTTCTTTTTGCAGAATATTTCGGAGGATGAAATCTGCATGCTCGAACCGCTCTAGGGCAGGACTTTGCATGATCCCGTCATGAACCGCCTGACCTGCCTGGCAAGGTTCGGACCCCAGCGCATCGTTGCTAGCCGACCGCCATGTTGCGCAGGAGATTCTGCTCGAGGAAGCTGACGAAGCGTTGGCGAAACAACATGGTGTGCTCGTGGGCTGCCGCTTCGGCCTCGTCGCCATCCTGGCGTTCGATGGCGGCGACGATGCGGTCATGGTCGCGACCGAGCCGGGTGGAACCTGCGCTGTTCATGATGTAGTCAAAGTGCAGGTGCAGCAGCCGTTGCCCCTCGCCCAGCAGGCGATCGTAGCTGGCGGTGAGGTAGGCGTTCTTGCCGGCACGGGCGATCTCCAGGTGGAAGGCCTTGTTCAGTTCGGACATGGCCTGGAAGTCACCGCTGGCTACCGCGTCCAGGTAACGTACGTCGGCCTGCTTGATCGCTTCCAGCTCGCCCGGCGTACGGCGAATGGCGGCCAGACGCGTGACGGCGCGCTGCAGCAGGTCCAGCGCGGACACGTAGTTGGGAAATTCCTCGATCTCGAAAGGCGTCACCAGCAGGGTACGGTTGGGCAGGATGGTGACCAGTCCTTCGCTGGCCAGCCGTGCCAGGGCGTCGCGTACCGGTGAGCGTGACAGCCCGAACTGGGTCGCCAGCGAGGTCTCGTCCAGCGGCATGCCCGGCTTGAGCTGCAGGGTGAGGATCTGCCGGCGCAGTTCCTCATAGATATAGCGGCCACCGTGACGGCGGGCGGCAACGGCGGGGTCGGCGTCTTTGGGGGCCATCGAGAAGGTCTTCACGCTCAAAGGTGGGGGAGGGCCAGTCTAGCATCGCACCTGCTGCGCTAACCGAAGCCCGCGCCCCAGGTGTCACTGAGCATGAAGCCGGCGGCAAGAGGGTCATCGGGATCTATACCCAGCTGTTGCAGGCCATACAGCCAGGCGCGCCCCGTGACCCGCGGCAGGACCGCGGGCCGGCCGGCCACCTCGGTCAGTCCGCGCAGACCAAGGGTGAATTCGCCACCAATGGTCGAGCGTGAGGTGAGCTGATCGCCTATCTTGACCAGTCCGCGCGCCGCGAGGGTGGCCAGATTCGCGGAGCTGCCGGTGCCGCACGGCGAGCGATCCACCCGCCCGGGTGGCAGGGTGGTGCAGGTCTGGTAGGTGCGAGCGTCCAGCCGGTGGCGGAACATCACGTAGGCGATCTCGTTGACGCTGGGCAGCAGCGGATGCTGGACGCGGACCTGCCGCCCAATCTCGCTTTTGAGCGCCACGCCCAGTTCGGCCAGGGCTCGGGCATGCTCCGGTGCGATGCTCAGCCCGACTTGATCGACATCGATCAGCGCGTAATAGACGCCGCCAAAGGCGATGTCCACTGTCAGGGTGCCATGTTGAGCGGTAGGCACCTGCAGATCCAGGGCTTCGACGAAGGCCGGTACCATGTCCAGGGAGACATTCAGGCAGCGGCCATCGCGACACTCGGCCTGGGCCACCACCAGCCCGGCCGGGGTATCCAGCGTGACCGTGGTCAGTGGCTCCTGCATTGGCAGGATGCCCAGTTCCAGCAGCGCGGTGACCACGCAGATGCAATTGCTGCCCGACATGGGATGAGCCTTGTCCGCCTGCAGCACGATGAACCCTGCCTGGGCCTCCGGGCGGGTCGGCGGCAGCAGCAGGTTGACCGACATCTGCAGGCAGCCGCGCGGTTCCAGGGTCACCAGGCGCCTCAGGCTATCGTCCACCTCGTTGAGGTAATTCATCTTGTCGAGCATGGTCCGGCCGGGCACGTCCAACACGCCTCCGGTGATGACCTTGCCGATCTCGCCTTCGCAGTGGACGTCGGCCAGCTGCAACGTTTTCTTCCAGCGCATGGTAGCTGTCCTACTTGATGTACCAGCCCCAGGGCTGGTCGCTGTCGTAGCGGGTGATCTGCTTGGTTTCCAGGTAGTTCTGCAAGCCCCATTCCCCCAGTTCGCGGCCGATGCCGCTCTGTTTGTAGCCGCCCCAGGGGGCCTCGGTAAAGGTTGGCTGCGAGCAATTGATCCAGACAATACCGGCGCGCAGGGCCCGGGCTACCCGCTCGCAGCGGGCCAGGTCGCGCGACATCACGGCGGCGGCCAGACCGAAGCGGGAGTCGTTGGCGCTTTGTACCGCCTCGGCTTCATCGTCGAAGGGCCGCACGCAGACCACCGGACCGAAGATCTCCTCGCGCCAGATCCAGCTGTCCTCGGCGACGTCGGCGAAGACCGTGGGTTGCACGTAGTACCCGGTGGTCAGGTGCGCCGGGCGCTCGCCGCCGGTGACCAGGCGAGCGCCTTCTTCGCGGCCGCGGGCGATGGCGGCGAGCACCTTTTCGTGCTGACCGCGACTCACCAGCGGACCGAGCAGCACGCCCGCCTCCAGACCCTGCCCCACGGTGATGCGCTGGGCCTCTTGCGCCAGGCGTTCCAGCAGCGGTTCATAGAGGTCGCGCTGCACCAGCACACGCGAGGTGGCCGAGCAGACTTCGCCCTGATTCCAGAAGATGCCGAACAGGATCCATTCGACGGCGGCGTCGAGCTCGGCGTCGGCGAAGATGACGAAGGGCGACTTGCCACCCAGCTCCAGGCTGATGTTTTTGATGTCGCGCGCGGCAGCCTGCATGATCCGGCTGCCGGTGGGCACGCTGCCGGTGAAGGCCAGCTTGTCGACGGCCGGATGCTCGGCCAACGGGGCGCCCGCGTCCGCGCCCAGGCCGGTGACCACGTTGAGGACCCCGGGTGGCAATCCGGCCTGGTCGCAGATGCCGGCCAGTTCCAGGGCGGTCAGCGGAGTCAGCTCCGACGGCTTGAGCACCAGGGTGCAGCCGGCGGCCAGGGCTGGAGCGACCTTCCAGGCCGCCATCAGCAGTGGGAAATTCCAGGGGATGATGGCGCCGGCCACCCCGATGGGCTCTTGCCGGGCGACGGCGCTGAAGCGCGCATCGCTCAAGGCGATGGTTCGCTCGCGGTCCCGGTCCAGGCGTTCGGCCTGGTCGGCGTAGAAATCGAAGCAGCCGGCGGCGTCACCGATGTCCCACAGGGCTTCGGGGAGTGGCTTGCCATTGTCGCGCACCTCCAGCTCGGCGAGTGACTGCTGGCGCTCGCGGATCATCGCGGCGATGCGGCGCAGCACGGTCGCCCGTTCGGCGCCGCTCTGCCGCGGCCAGGGGCCTTCGTCGAAGGCGCGACGGGCCGCGTGGACAGCCAGGTCGATATCCTCGGCGGTCGCCGCGGCGACCTGGGCAAGGGGAGTCTCAAGGGCCGGATCGAGGGTCTCGAAGGTGCCGCCGCGCGATGGGCGAACCCAGTGGCCATCGATGTACAGGTGGTCGTAGCGAACCATCAGCGAAGTCCTGTCAGAAGCGCGAAGCGCGGAAAGGGTGGAGATCGAGGGTGCTCGTGCGTCCCCCGGCGAGATCGGCGATCAGCCGTCCCGTGGTAGCGCCCAGGGTCAGGCCGAGCTGGCCGTGACCGAAGGCGAGCAATACATTGGTCAGGCGCTGGCTGCGGTCGATGATCGGCTTGGTATCGGGTAGGAAGGGCCGATAGCCCACGCCATATTCGAGATCCGTGGTCCGCAGCTGCGGCAGCACGCGCCGGGCCTTTTCCAGAATGATGTCGGCCCGGGCGAAGTTCGGTTTGGCGCCCTCGCCGGCGAATTCGATGGTGCCGCCGATCTGCAGGCCGCGGGTCATGGGCGCGAAGCAGAAGCCGCCATCGGCATAGATGGTGGAGTGGCGGATTTCGACTTCGGGCTCTGGCAGCACCACCTGGTAGCCGGCGATGCCTGCCAGGGGTATCGAAAGTCCGAGCTGACTGAAAAAGGCTCGCGAGCCATTGCCCGCGGCGATGACTACCCGCTCGGCCGGCAGACGGCGCCCGTCGGCCAGCGTCACCCCGGTGGCCTGTCCCTGGTGTTCGTCGATCCGCGTCACCCGCTCGCGAATCCGGCGGCCGCCCGCCTGTTCGAAGCTGGCGGTAAGGGCGGCGATGAAGCCTTCGGTATCGCTGACCGCTCGCCAATCGGGAAACAGCAGGCCGTGTTTGAACCGACCGGCGAAGGCTGGCTCCAGATCGGCGATGGCGGCGGCATCCAGTTCTTCCACCTGGAAACCCAGGCGCTCGCGTAACTCGAAGTGGTGACGCTCCTGGGCCAGCCCCTGAGGCGTGTCGAACACTTCGAGGATGGGCCGCTCGCCGAGCAGGCTTCGGTCGGGACAGGCCTCCAGCAGTACCCCGTAGTCGCGGTAGACGTCGCGGGTCAGGGTCGCCAGTTCCGCGGCGATTTCCTGGATGCGCGTTGGGCGGGCGCAGGCCAGGAATCTCAGGAACCACGGCAGGATGCCAGGCAGGGCGCTGGGCCTTAGCGCCAGCGGACCCCGCTGGTCCAGCAACCAGCCGGGCAGCTTCTTCAGGATGCCCGGCTTGGACAGGGGCACCACCTCGCTGACGGCCATCTGGCCACAGCTCCACTTGGCCGTGCTGTCGCCTGGTGCGGCAGGGTCAACCAGCGTCACCGCCAGACCATCCCGTTGCAGCCAGAGGGCGCAGCACACCCCGACGATACCGCCCCCGACCACTATCGCGGTCCGGGGAACGCCTGACTCCTGGTTCATAGTGCTCTCTCGCTGGATGACGACCTGTCATGCGGATCGGATGGCGACTCATCCCGCCGGGCGGGCAAAGGCGCCTCCACGGTACCCGCGTGGTATGGCTCTGGCCTCTCCGGCGCCTGGCCTGTGAAGCCACCGAAGCTGGGGTTCATGGAAAAAATCCTCCACCCACCCCCCTTGGCGCCGGGGTGGGCTATCCCATCAGCGTTGCGAGGCTTCGAAGACGGCGCGGAAGTCGGCCTTCTCGGCGTCGCTCAGCGGCAACAGCGGCAGGCGCGCGTTACCCGAGTTGAACCCGGCCAGCTCGCAACCGTACTTCACCTTCTGGATGAACTTGCCCTGCTCCATGCTCGCCATCACCGGGAACAGCGAGCGCATGACCGCCTGAGCCCCCTGGATGTCGCCGGCGGTGAAGGCCTTGTGGAAGGCGACGATCTGATCCGGGAAACAGTTGGCCGGCCCGCAGATCCAGCTGGTGGCACCCCACAGGAAGAAGTCCAGCGCCTGGTCGTCCGAGCCGCAGGACAGCTGGTAGCCGCCTTTGAAGGTCTCGGTGATCTCGATGGCGCGCAGCAGGTTGCCGGAGCTTTCCTTGATGCCGATGACGCGCGGGTGATCGCGAAAGGCTTCCAGCACCGACGTGCCGACTTCGACGTTGGTGCGGATGGGGTAGTTGTAGAGGATGACGTTGATGTCGGCGAAGGTATCCAGCACGACCTGATAATGGTTGATCAGCTCTTCCTGGGTCGGCAGGGCATAGAAGGGTGGGGCCAGCAGGATGTTGCTGAAGCCGCATTCGATGGCCTGGCGAATCTGCTCGATCACCTCACGGGTGCTGGCACCGTTGCAGTTGGCGATCAGGGTGCCCTTGCCTTCGGCTACCTCCTTGACCGTCTGCAGGACCAGGCGGCGTTCGGCGTTGTCGAGGGCGTAGTACTCGCCGGTGGAGCCCAGGGCCACGAAGCCGGACACCCCGGCCTTGAGTTGGTAGTCGACGATGGAGGCGAGCGTCGCGCAATCGACCTTGCCGGCCTTGTCGAACGGGGTGACGAGAGCGGGAAGGATGCCGTGCATGTTCATGGAGTTACCTCTTCGGGATGGGGGTTCAGTAGGCGAAGCGTCTCAGCAGCCGGGCCTCGACGAGACCGACCAGACGGGTCAGGGGAAAGGCGATGCAGAAGTAGATGACGGCGACCGCCGAGAGGAACTCGACCGGTCGCGCCGTGCTGTTGGAAAGGTTCTGGCCGACGAACATCAGGTCCGCCACCCCGACCGAGGAGATCAGGGCGCTTTCCTTGAACAGGCTGATGACGTTCGAGAGCAGCGGCGGTATGGCGCGTAGCAGCGCCTGGGGAAAGATCACATAGAGCACCTTCACCCCGGGCGTCAGGCCGAGGGCCACGCAGGCATCGTGCTGTTCGCCGGCGATGGACTTGAGGGCGCCGCGAAAGGTCTCGCTGGTAATGGCTGCCATGAACAGGGTCAGGGAGATCACCACCGACACATAGGGCGAGATAGACAGGCCGAACACCACGGGAAAGCAGAAGAACACCCAGAACAGCTGGATCAGTAATGGCGTGCCGCGAAAGAACTCCACATAGAGCCGGACCGGCGCCCGCAGCAGGCGACTGGGTGCCAACTGGACCAGGCTCAGCCCGAAGCCCAGCAGGCTGCCCACCAGGGCGCAGCCGAGGGTGATAGTCAAGGTCAGCCCCAGCCCCTTGAGCAGCACCTGCCAGTAGCCGAGGACGACGGAGAAGTCGAGGTGCATATCCATCTCAGCGCTCCAGGGCCGCGTCTTGGCGGCGTTCGACGAACCGCACCAGCTGGGCGATCGGCAGGGACAGGGCGAAGTAGATCAGAGCGATCAGCGAGTAGGTTTCCAGCGGGCGATAGGCTTCGGTGGCGATGGACTTGCCGATGTACATCAGGTCTGCCACGGCCACGATGGCGACCAGGGCGCTCTGCTGGAGGATGCCGATGCCATTGGTCATCAGTACCGGCAGGGCACTGCGCAGCGCCTGCGGCAGCACTACATAGAGGGTACGGTTCAGTGGTCCCAGGCCGAGAGCGACGCTGGCATCCAGATGCTCACGCGGCACGGCCTGTACGCCGGCGCGGTAGGCCTCGGCATTGAAGGCGGTGAGGTTCAAGCCCAGCGCCAGCACGCCCATGGTGATGGGGTCGACAAAGACGTTGAACAGCATGGGCACGCAATAAAAGAACCAGACGATCTGCAGCAGTACCGGGGTGCAGCGGAAGAACTCGATGAACAGCTGGGCGGGCAGCCTTACCAGGCGCCAGCGATTCAGGGTCAGCAGGCACAGCAGGAAACCTAGCACCAGGCCCATGAGATTGGCGGCCAGGGCGAGTTGCAGGGTCACCTTGAGGCCCTGCCAGAGCGGGCCCAGGGTGCCGTTGAGGAAATGGAAGTCGAATTGGTAGTTCATGGCGCCGTCCTCAATCCAGGTGCAGGACCTTTTCCAGGAATTCCCGGGTACGGGGCTCGCGTGGACGGCGGAACAGTTCCTCGGGCGGGCCTTCCTCGACCGGCCGGCCGTTGGCGCAGAACACCACGCGGGTCGCGATGTGCTTGGCGAAGTGCATGTCGTGGGTGACGATGATCATCGCCATGCGCTGCTCGGCCAGCTGCAGCATCACGTTCTGCACCTCGATCACCATTTCCGGGTCGAGGGCGGAGGTGACCTCGTCGAAGAGCATCAGCGCCGGTTCCAGCATCAGCGCGCGGGCGATGGCGACCCGCTGCTTCTGGCCACCCGAGAGCTGGCTGGGGTAGGCGTGCAGCTTGTTTTCCAGGCCCAGGCGGGCGAGGTACAGCCGGGCCTTTTCGGTGGCTTCCGCGCGGGACAGCCCGCGCACCTTCATGGGCGCCAGGACCAGATTGCCCAGCACCGACAGGTGGGGAAACAGGGTGTAGTGCTGGAAGACCATGCCGATCTGCCGGTGCAGTTCTCGATCCAGCACCTGACTGCGTCCGTTGCGACCTTCTATATAGGGCTGGCCCTGGAAGTGGATGCGGCCGTCCTGGATGCTTTCCAGCCCCATCATCACGCGCAGCAGCGAACTCTTGCCGCTGCCACTCGGGCCGATGATCACCAGACGGTCGTCGGCACGCATGTCCAGGCAGAAGTCGTCCATGACCTTGAGATCCGGGCCATAGCTCTTGCACACGTGCTGGAACTGGACGAAGCCATCGGGACCCGGGCGGGCCTCCGGCGTGGCGGTGGCAAGGGGCGTCGGCATGATGGAAACGGCTTTCATAGGGGCGAACTCCGGTAAGGACTCGTCAGGACGAGTCCTTTGTCTCAGCGGCGGGTTACGGGGCTTTCTGGGCGTTGACCTGCTCGGAGGCCTTGTCCACGAGGGCGGCGATCTCACCCGTCTCGCGACGCTGGGTGAGATAGATGTTCAACACCTGCATGTCGGCCCAGGAGATGTCGCGGCGCACGCCGAAGGCCACGCCCTGCTTGGCCAGCGCCGGCTTGGGCATCACTTCTTTGGCCCAGTTGGGGTTGGCGATGGCGAAGAGGTGATTGGTGTCGCTGGCATCGACCAGCACGTCGGCGCGGCGCGACATCACCGCCAGACGTGTCTCGTCCATACCGGGCAGACGCATCACGGTCCCTTGCCTGATGACGGCGGAAATCGCCTTGTCCGCGGCCGTACCGGACATCACCGCGAAGGTCACGCCGGGTTTGTCGTAGTCCGCCAAGGTCTCGCCGGCCTGGGCCAGCTTGGGGTTGTCCTTGTTCAGCAACAGCGAGATCTGATAGTCGGTGGCGGCCGTGCTGAAGGCCACGGCCAGGGCCCGCTCGGGTGTCTGGTTGAGTGCCATGGCCAGATCCCACTTGCCGCCCTGCAGGCCGGCGACCAGGTTGTCCCAGTTGGTGTCGACGAACTCCACCTTGACCTTGAGCACCCGCTCGCCGAAGTCGCGGCACAGATCGACGAAGTAGCCGCTGTATTTAGCCGAGGCGGCATCGCGCATCACATAGGGCGCGGCAACTGCGGCCCCGCATTTCAAGACGCCGGCTTTCTGGACCTGCTGCCACACGCCGGCCTGCTCGGCCTGAGCGGCCGGCTGCCAGAGCAGGGCACCGGCGATTGCCAGACTACCCAGGACTGCACGAAGGGATTGCGAACGCGATAGACGCCGAGCCATAGCTGCTACTCCATTTGGACGATTGTTATAGGCAGGAGGCAAAAAAGCTTTTTTGTGTGTGTCGTTGTATTCAGCGCTGCATGCAGATTAGGAGTGGCGAAATCGGGCTGTCAACGACCTTCGTCATCGAAGGAGCGGACTGCCAAAGCGGGCCTCGGCTGCAAAGACGAGGTAAGGCGTTGTTTTCTCGATATAAAACGATGGTGAGAGGTGAAGGAAAAAAATTTTGCAGACGCCCGATACCTGAATTGCGTGAGTTTTTATAAATTCAAGCGCAAGAAAAAAGCCATTTAACTCACGCAAGGTGCGGCGCATTCTGCAGTCTCATCGTCCCGCCCGAGGCCCTGTCATGAACCAGCCGCTGACCGTTTCCCCGCCCGTCTCCGCCCAGCTCAATCTGCGTGCCCACTGGATGCCCTTCACCGCCAATCGCGCCTTCCAGAAGGATCCACGCATCGTGGTGGCCGCCGAGGGCAGTTGGCTGACGGACGATCAGGGGCGGCGCATCTATGACAGCCTGTCCGGTCTCTGGACCTGCGGCGCCGGGCATTCGCGCAAGGAAATCCAGGAGGCCGTGGCGCGTCAGCTGGGCACCCTCGACTACTCGCCAGGCTTCCAGTACGGCCATCCGCTGTCCTTCCAGCTGGCCGAGAAGATGGCCGAGCTGACCCCGGCGGGTCTGGACCACGTCTTCTTCACCGGCTCGGGTTCCGAAAGCGCCGATACCTCGGTCAAGCTGGCGCGGGCCTACTGGCGCATCAAGGGTCAGCCGGCCAAGACCAAGCTGATCGGTCGTGCCCGTGGCTACCATGGCGTCAACATCGCCGGTACCAGCCTGGGCGGCATCGGCGGCAACCGGAAGATGTACGGCTCCTTCATGGACGTCGACCACCTGCCCCATACCCTGCAACCCGGCATGGCCTTCACCAAGGGCATGGCCGAGACCGGTGGCGTCGAGCTGGCCAATGAACTGCTCAAGCTGATCGAACTGCACGATGCCTCCAACATCGCCGCCGTCATCGTCGAGCCCATGTCCGGTTCGGCCGGGGTGATCGTGCCGCCGGTGGGCTATCTGCAACGCCTGCGCGAGATCTGCACCCAGCACGACATCCTGCTGATCTTCGACGAGGTCATCACCGCCTTTGGCCGCATGGGTCGCCATACCGGCGCCGAATACTTCGGCGTGACGCCAGACCTGATGAACGTCGCCAAGCAGGTCACCAATGGCGCGGTACCCTTGGGCGCGGTGATCGCTAGCAGCGCCATCTATGACACCTTCATGAATCAGGCCACGCCGGAGCACATGGTGGAGTTTCCCCACGGCTACACCTATTCGGCCCACCCGGTGGCTTGCGCCGCGGGACTGGCGGCGCTGGAGCTCATGGAGCGGGAGAACCTCGTACAACAGGCCGCCGAGCTGGCGCCGACGTTCGAAGCCTCGCTGCATGACCTCAAGGGTGCCAAGCACGTGGTGGACATCCGCAACTGCGGCCTGGCTGGTGCCCTGCAGCTGGCGCCGCGCGATGGCGATGCGGTGATCCGTCCCTATGAGGCCGGTATCGCTCTGTGGAAGGCCGGCTTCTACGTCCGCTTCGGGGGCGACACCCTGCAATTCGGGCCTACCTTCAATGCCAAGCCGGAGGACCTGGACCGCGTCTTCGCCGCCGTCGGCGACGTCCTCAACCGCCTCGACTGATTTCCCTTTTCTGGCGCTCCCCTGGGGAGCGCCAACCTCTCGTACAAGGAGTCCCTTCATGAGTCTCAAGCATCTCATCGGCGGCCAGCTGGTCGACGGTGGCAGCCGCCGCGCGCCGGTCTATAACCCTTCCACCGGCGCGGTGATCCGCGAAGTGCCCCTGGCCGATGCCGCCACCCTGCAACAGGCCATCGATGCCGCCCAGGCCGCCTTTCCGGCCTGGCGCAACACCCCGCCGGCCAAGCGCGCCCAGGTGCTGTTCCGCTTCAAGCAACTGCTGGAGAGCAACGAAGAGCGCCTGGTCCAGTTGATCAGCGAGGAGCACGGCAAGACCCTGGAAGACGCCGCCGGCGAATTGCGTCGCGGCATCGAGAACGTCGAATACGCCACTGCCGCCCCCGAGCTGCTCAAAGGCGAGTACAACCGCAATGCTGGTCCCAGCATCGACACCTGGTCCGACTTCCAGCCTCTGGGCGTGGTGGCCGGCATTACCCCCTTCAACTTCCCGGCCATGGTGCCGCTGTGGATGTATCCGCTGGCCATCGCCTGCGGCAATACCTTCATCCTCAAGCCCAGCGAGCGCGACCCCAGTTCCACCCTGGCCATCGCCCAGCTGTTCGAAGAAGCTGGTCTGCCCAAGGGGGTATTGAACGTGGTGCATGGCGACAAGGAAGCCGTGGACGGCCTGATCGACGCCCCCGAGGTCAAGGCGCTGAGCTTCGTTGGCTCCACCCCCATCGCCGAGTACATCTATGCCCGCGGCACGGCCAAGGGCAAGCGCGTCCAGGCCCTGGGCGGCGCCAAGAACCACGCGGTGGTCATGCCGGACGCCGACCTGGGCAACACCGTCAATGCCCTGATGGGTGCCGCCTACGGCTCTTGCGGCGAGCGCTGCATGGCCATCTCGGTGGCGGTCTGCGTCGGTGATCAGGTCGCCGATGCGCTGATTGCCCGCCTGGTACCGGAGATCGAGAAACTCAAGGTCGGTCCGGGCACCCAATGTGGCCTGGACATGGGCCCGCTGGTGACCGGCGCGCACCTGGACAAGGTCACCGGCTACGTCGCCGATGGCGTGGCCACGGGTGCCAAGCTGGTGGTGGACGGCCGCAGCCTCAAGGTCGCCGATCACGAGGACGGCTTCTTCCTCGGCGGCTGCCTGTTCGATCAGGTCACCCCAGAGATGCGCATCTACAAGGAGGAGATCTTTGGGCCGGTACTCTGCGTGGTACGGGTCAAGAGCCTGGAAGAGGGCATCGCCCTGATCAACGCCCACGAATACGGTAACGGCACCTGCATCTTCACCCGCGATGGCGAAGCGGCCCGGCTGTTCGCCGACCAGATCGAAGTAGGCATGGTCGGCATCAACGTGCCCCTGCCGGTGCCGGTGGCCTACCACAGCTTCGGTGGCTGGAAGAGATCGCTGTTTGGCGACCTTCACGCCTATGGCCCCGACGGCGTGCGCTTCTACACCCGTCGCAAGACCATCACCCAGCGCTGGCCGCAACGTGAGACCCATGAGGCCTCGCAGTTCGCCTTCCCCAGCAACGGCTGAGTCAAGCGGGTGATGGCAAAGCTGGCGTCACAGGCGCCAGCTTTGCGGCGTCAGCACTATCCAACGTCCTGCGTGCAGTTGATTTGAGGCGAATTGAAGCTTCTCTCGCGCATGGACTTCCTCGACGGCTATGGCTCCAGTCAAGGCTGGACGCTCCCTGTCTTGGCTGGTGGAGCAGCGTGCCACCCAGTGCATGCTTTCTGTTCAGACGCTTATTGCCTGAGAAAAAGATGAACAAACCCTTGCTTGGTCAGACGGTATTGGTCACTGGCGCATCTGGCGACATTGGAGGGGCCATCGTTCGGCAGATAGCTGGCCAAGGGGGCGAGGTCATCATCCATTACAGTAGAGATAAAGGACGTGCCGAGCATCTGCTCGCCAGTATCGGTGGCGCTGGGCATCTCGTTTGTGGCGACCTAGGAACCGAGGGTGGGCCTCTTGAGTTGTGGCACCAAGCTATGGCGATCACGGGTCGTATAGATGCCTTGGTGAATAATGCCGGTGTCCGCAACGAGGTTTCGGTGGAGGCTGCCCCTGCGGAATGGCAGAGGACTTGGCGGAGAGAGTTTCAGATCAATTTCTTTGCTGCAGCGGACCTATGCAAGGAGGCCATAATCCATTTCAGGTCGAACGGAGGTGGCCGCATCGTCAATATGGCAAGCCGGGCCGGGCAGCGGGGCTATTCCGCTGATGCCATGCAGTATGGGGCGTCGAAAGCGGCACTCATCAATCTGACCAAATCTATTGCTACCTCATTCGGCGCTGACGGGATCACTGCTGTGGCTATAGCGCCTGGCTGGGTGGGTACCGAAATGGCAGAAAGCTTCATGGCTATTCATGGTCAGCAAGCTGTGACGCGGGATATTCCGATAGGCCGGGCTGTTGCACTTGAAGAACTTGCCGAGTTGGTAGCCTTTGTTCTACGGACTTCGCAGCGCTCATTGAACGGCGCCACTCTTGATATCAATGGTGGGAGCTATATCCGATAACGAGGCCTGCATCTTCACCCGTGGCAGTGAGGCGGCACGGCTATTCGTTTTCCGTAGCAACGACTGAAGGTTGGAAAACCCCATTCCTTGGCCTGCCGCACAGCAGGCCGGCCAAGGAAGGCTTTACCCTTCGGCTGCCCTCCATTGCCGAAGCTTCCATGCCTGCCCCTACCTTCACAGCCGTCGCCCGTCTCGGGTGTGTGATTGGCCTCTTGCTCGCGAGTCTGACCGGCTGCAGCCGCCAGGCCGCCCAGGATATCGCCCAGCAATTCGGCAAGACCCGCCCCAGCGAATTCCTGCAGACCAGCTCCGATCGCATGGCTACCCTCGCCATGCAGGCCAACCTGCAGAGCCTGTACCTGCTGATGAACAAGCTCTATCTGCGCAATCCGGCCGAGTGGAAGAAGACCGGCCTGCCCGATGCCGCCAGCGCCGAGCGGGAGATCCGCACGGCCATCGAGCAGCGCCGCAGCCTGCCGGCCCTGGGCGGTCGACGCGATGTGGCGGCCTTGAGCTACGTGCTGGACGACGACTATCACGGCGACCGTGTCGGCGCCTTCATCTACGCCATTGGCAGCATGATCATCGCGGCCCATGGCAATCGCACCGAGTTCTACATCACCGATGTGGTGAATGCGCGCTTCGTCAACAACGCCGCCCGCAACATCGAGAAGGCCACCTGGCTGCTGGGCCAGCGCAAGAATGCCGACGGCGAACCCCTGCTGTTCGCCAACGAGATCTCGGAGGAGGGCAGCAACCTCAGCTTCGCCACCGAGTTCGGCAAGATCGTCGCCCGGCTAGACCTGCTCGCCCAGTTGCTGGACGAGCGCTACCGGCGCATCGGCGTCAACTACGCCCAGAGTCTGCTGTTCCTCAATTTCCTGCCGGTGCAGTAGCGGTTACAGCGGCTTCGTCAGTTCCTTGGCCCGGTCGTAGGCCTTGGAGAACCCCTTGAGCGACAGGCTTTCGCTGGCGGTCTCGCCATTGGCGACCGGCGTGGTCACGGTCAGGCGACCGCCGCGCTGCAGCTGCTTGAAGACATCGCCGACGAACTCCACCGGCACCACGCAACCCTGGGGAATGCAGGTATGGAAGGGGCGATTCTCCAGGCTGCGCTTGTCGATCTGCAGCGAAATCGGCTTGGTCACCGCCACGCCGAACGGCAGCACCAGGATACCGTCCACGCCTTCGCGATTGGGGCGCAGTTCAGTGACCAGCATGCGCTGGCCCTTGGCGCTGTCCTTCTGCTGGGTCAGGGCGCAGAGCTGCGCGGAGCGCTCCGCGTTGCGGGCGATGCGGCAGATCACCTGCCAGTCGCCATACTTCTCCGTGACCGACGGCTGCGGTTCCTGGGCGTTGTTGGGCGCCGACTGGGCGAAGGCCTGGCCGGCGAGCAGCAGAGGCGCAAGGAACAGGGCCGGGCGGAGGAAGCGATAAGACATGGAGAGTCCTTGGCAGGGAAAAAGAGCCTCAAGGGTAGGCCATCGCTCCGCCAGCGAACACCCCGGTACGACGATCAGACCTTTTTGACGAACTCGGATTTGAGCTTCATCGCACCGATGCCATCGATCTTGCAGTCGATGTCGTGATCGCCATCGACCAGGCGGATGTTCTTGACCTTGGTGCCGACCTTGACCACCAGGGACGAGCCCTTGACCTTGAGGTCCTTGATCACGCTGACGGTGTCGCCGTCCTGCAGAGGGTTGCCGACGGCATCGCGGATCACCTTGGTTTCGTCGTCGGCGCCGGCCTCACCGGGCGTCCATTCATGGGCGCATTCCGGGCAGATCAGTTGATCACCGTCGGCATAGGTGTATTCGGATGCGCAGAGGGGGCAGGGCGGTAGAGCGGTCATGGCGGGGGCACCTGGCTGGAAAAGCCGCGCATTGTATAGGGTTTTTGCCCTGTCTGGTGCCTGGGTACGCCTCCGCCTCTAGGCTACGAGCTGCACCTCGACAACGGTGCCATTGTCATTTCGATAGCGCGCCTCGCCGCCGAGCTGCTCGGCCAGGCTGTTGATGATCTTGAAGCCCAGGCGCTGGCTGGTGCGCGGATTGAACTGCTGCGGCATGCCCCGACCGTTGTCGGCGATACGCAGCAGCAGGCGCTGATCTTCTTCACGTTGCAGGCTGATACTGATCAGGCCGCGCTGGCTGTCCTCGAAGGCATGCTTGAGGGAATTGGTGACCACTTCCGCCACCAGCATCGACAGGGTGGTCAGGCGCGAGAGATCGAAATTCAGCGGTTCGGCGTTGATGGCGCAGGACACGTTGGACTGTCCTGCCGCGGCCAGCAGATCGCTGGTGAGCAGCTGCAGGTGGTGAGCCACTGGCTGGTCGGCATCGGCGGGGTCGTGCAGGCGCCGATGAATGCGCGAGATGCTTTCCAGTCGCGAGCGCGCCTCTTCCAGGGCCAGGGAGGCCTGGCTGTCACCGGGCAGCTTGAGCTGCTGCAGCATGAGCAGCGAGGCGATGAACTGGATGTTGTTGGCCACCCGGTGCTGCAATTCCTGGAACATCGTCGTCTGGACGTTGTAGAGGTCGTGGATCACCTGCTGCTCGGCGCGCAGTCGGGCGCTTGCCCTGTGCATGTAGTGGATCAGCGCGATGTCCACCCCGACGATGACGACGTAGAAGGCCAGGGCCAGAAAGCCCTGGGCACCGACATCGAAGGTCCAGCCCGGAGGAATGAAGAAGTACCAGGCCGCGAGACCGGAAAGCACTGCACAGAGGACGCCGGCACGCGTGCCGCAGAAGAAGGCGGTCAGGATCACCGCCGGAAAGAAGGTCAGGTAAGGAAAGCCCTGCATCAGGATATCGGCCAGGGCGAAACGTGCGCCCAAGGCCAGGGCGAAGGCCAGTAGAGCGAGGCCGTAGGCCAGCGCCGGGCGAGCTCGGATCGTACTGCTGAGATCGCTGATCCAATGACGACGAGACGACGGATCCAAGGCTCTAACCTGTGGTGTAGATAACGGCGGCGCAAGCTTAACGCAAAGCCGTCTCGCTTAGGGGGGGGCGGGCGCATCAAAGGCGCCTTTGCCTGGTCCGACGGCGGCATCCTGTACAAGACTTGGACCGCTTCAGCCGTTTCGTCGACTCGCGGACCAGGCGGGTACCTTTCTTGTACAACAGTGCCCTTGGTCGTATAGCTCAGGACGCTAGCGAATTGCTATGGTCAAACCATTGCATATCTTTCAATCACAGGATCCGCTCATGAATCGCCAGCGTGTGCTAGTCGCCGAGGATGAGCCTGTTCTGCGGGAGCTATTGCAGGAGCTTTTCGAAGGCTGGGGTTATCAGGTGGACGCCTTCGGCAGTGCCGACGCGGCCTGTGCCTTCCTGCAAGAAGCGCAGCCCACGCTGGATCTGCTCTTTACCGATGTGCGGATGCCGGGCCTGCTGAGCGGTGTCGATCTGGCACTTCAGGCACGTGGCCGCCAGGCGGGCCTGCCCATCGTCATCACCTCGGGCTATTGCGACGAAAATCCGGCTTCTGCCGCTCGTGCCACCTTTCTGCCCAAGCCCTGGGATCTGGAGATGCTGCACCGTAGTTGTCCCCAGCCCGTTACGCAGTAGCTCGTTGTCTGGGTGACTGCAGTCGCGTTGATCCTGAGCCACATGGCGAATCGCTGGGGCCCCAAGGTCTTCGCGAAACAGCGAAGGATAGTCGCGGATCTTCCCTGACAGCCGAGGTGGTATAGCGTCTACACGATGAAAATCGCACCCAAACAAAAAGCCCGTAGCGGTTACCCGCTACGGGCTTTTTCAGATTTTGGCTCCGCGACCTGGACTCGAACCAGGGACCCAATGATTAACAGTCATTTGCTCTACCGACTGAGCTATCGCGGAACAACGGGGCGTATCTTACTGATAGATAACGGGAAGTCAAGCCTCGGCGGCACCAGAAAAACGGGCCGCCGAAAGCCCTTCGTCAGCCCTTCAATACCGCGGCGATGGCCTGGATGGTGGGCTGCAGATTGCGCTCGTTCAACGCGGCCACGCAGATGCGTCCGGTACTGACCGCATAGATGCCGAATTCGCTCTTCAGCCGCTCGACCTGCTCGGCGGTCAGGCCGGAGTAGGAGAACATGCCGCGCTGGGCGTTGACGAAGGCGAAGTCGCGGGTGGCGCCGGCAGCGGCCAGGCCTCCCACCAGGGCGTTACGCATGGTGCGGATGCGCTGGCGCATTTCTCCCAGTTCGGCTTCCCACAGGGCGCGCAGCTCGGGATTGCTCAGCACGGTGGCGACGATGGTGGCGCCATGGGTCGGTGGGTTGGAATAATTGGTGCGGATCACCCGCTTGACCTGCGACAGCACCCGAGCGCTTTCCTCGCGGCTCTCGCTGACCAGGGTCAGGGCGCCAACCCGCTCGCCGTACAGCGAGAAGGATTTGGAGAAGGAGCTGGAGACCAGGAAGGTCAGGCCGGAATCGGCGAACAGGCGTACGGCCTGGGCGTCTTCCTCGATGCCGTCGCCAAAGCCCTGGTAGGCGATGTCGAGGAAGGGCACCAGGTTGCGCGCCTTGACCACGTCCAGCACCGCTTGCCAGTCGGCCGGCTGCAGATCCACGCCAGTGGGGTTGTGGCAGCAGGCGTGCAACACCACCACCGAGCGCTCTGGCAATGCCTTGAGATCGGCCAGGAAGCCTTCGCGATTCAGGCCATTGCTGGCGGCGTCGTAATAGCGATAGTTCTGCACGGGAAAGCCGGCGCTCTCGAACAGGGCGCGGTGGTTTTCCCAGCTCGGATCGCTGATGGCGACCACGGCGTCCGGTAGCAGGCGCTTGAGGAAGTCGGCACCGATCTTCAGGGCGCCGGTACCGCCGACCGCCTGCACGGTGATGGCGCGACCTTCGCGCACCAGACTCGATTCGGCACCGAACAGCAGGTGCTGCACGGCCTGGTCGTAGGCGGCGATGCCCTCGATGGGCAGGTAGCCACGCGGCGCCTGGGCGGCCACGCGCTGCTTCTCGGCCTCGGCCACGGCGCGCAGCAACGGAATGCGGCCCTGCTCGTCGTAGTAGACCCCCACGCCCAGATTGACCTTGTGCGGACGGGCGTCGGCGTTATAGGCCTCGTTCAGGCCAAGGATGGGGTCGCGGGGTGCCATTTCGACGGCGGAGAACAAACTCATGGGGCAGGGGCTCGAATGAGGGGTGAAGGGAAGGGCGGAACGCTTAGGAACCAGGAGTATAGCCCCCTGCAGGCACCATCGCGACCCGACCTCAGTAGGAGATTTCCTGACGTGCGGCGCCGCAGGCGGATTGCAAAGGGGCGCATGCGACCTCATCTAGGGGCTTCCAGCCTTTTCCTCGTCCACACCGCCCTGACCTTGCGTCAGCGTGGTGGTGTCCGTGCATTTCCGCGCTACTGAGGCAGCCATGTCCGCATTCCAGCTTTCCACCCGCTACACCCCGGCCGGCGACCAGCCCGAAGCCATTCGCCAGATGGTGGAAGGCCTGGAGGCGGGCCTGTCGCACCAGACCCTGCTCGGCGTGACCGGCTCGGGCAAGACCTTCAGCATCGCCAACGTCATCGCCCAGGTGCAGCGCCCGACCATGGTGCTGGCGCCGAACAAGACCCTGGCCGCCCAGCTCTATGGCGAATTCAAGGCCTTCTTCCCGAACAACTCGGTGGAATACTTCGTCTCCTACTACGACTACTACCAGCCGGAAGCCTATGTGCCGTCGTCGGACACCTTCATCGAGAAGGACTCGTCCATCAACGACCACATCGAGCAGATGCGCCTCTCTGCTACCAAGGCGCTGCTGGAACGCAAGGACGCCATCATCGTCGCCTCGGTGTCCTCCATCTATGGCCTGGGCAGTCCCGAGGCCTACCTGAAGATGGTCCTGCACCTGGATCGCGGCGATCGCATCGACCAGCGCACCATCCTGCGCCGGCTGGCCGAGTTGCAGTACAGCCGTAACGACATGGAATTCGCCCGCGCCACCTTTCGCGTGCGCGGCGACGTCATCGACATCTTCCCGGCGGAATCCGACCTGGAAGCGGTGCGCATCGAACTGTTCGACGACGAGGTGGAGAGTCTGTCGGCTTTCGATCCGCTCACTGGTGAGGTCATCCGCAAACTGCCGCGCTTCACCTTCTATCCCAAGACCCACTACGCCACGCCGCGCGAAACCCTGCTTGGAGCCATCGAGAACATCAAGCTGGAGCTCGCCGATCGTCTCGAATGGCTGCGCAGCCAGAATCGCCTGCTCGAAGCCCAGCGTCTGGAGCAGCGTACCCGCTTCGACCTGGAGATGATCCTCGAACTGGGGTACTGCAACGGCATCGAGAACTACAGCCGCTACCTGTCGGGGCGTGGTCCGGGCGAGCCGCCGCCCACCCTCTACGACTACCTACCGAGCAATGCCCTGCTGGTGATAGACGAATCCCACGTCACCGTTCCGCAGATCGGCGCCATGTTCAAGGGTGACCGCTCGCGCAAGGAAACCCTGGTGGAATACGGCTTTCGCCTGCCCTCGGCGCTGGACAACCGACCGCTCAAGTTCGAGGAGTGGGAGGCCGGCGCGCCCCAGACCATCTTCGTCTCGGCCACCCCAGGTCCTTACGAGGAAGAACATGCCGGCCGCGTGATCGAGCAGGTGGTGCGGCCCACCGGCCTGGTCGACCCCATCATCGAGATCCGTCCGGCCACCACCCAGGTGGACGATCTGCTCTCCGAGATCCGCCTGCGCGTAGCCCAGGAGGAGCGGGTGCTCTGTACCACCCTGACCAAGCGCATGGCCGAGGACCTCACCGACTACCTGGCCGATCACGATGTGCGGGTGCGCTATCTGCACTCGGACATCGACACCGTGGAGCGGGTGGAGATCATCCGCGACCTGCGCCTGGGCACCTTCGACGTGCTGGTGGGCATCAACCTCTTGCGCGAAGGCCTGGACATGCCCGAGGTCTCCCTGGTGGCGGTGCTCGATGCCGACAAGGAGGGTTTCCTGCGTTCCGAACGCTCGCTGATCCAGACCATCGGCCGGGCGGCGCGTAACCTCAACGGCAAGGCCATCCTCTATGCCGACAACATGACCGGCTCCATGCAGCGCGCCATCGACGAGACCGAGCGCCGCCGCAATCGGCAGCTGGCGTTCAACGAAGAGCACGGCATCGTGCCCCAGGGCATCAAGAAGGACATCCGCGACATCATGGAAGGCGCCGCCGCGCCGGGTGGTAAGGGCAAGCGTCGCGTGGCCAAGGCTGCCGAGGACAAGGGCGAATATGCCGCCGAACTGCGCTCGCCCAGCGAGATCGGCAAGCGCATCCGTCAGCTCGAAGAGAAGATGCTGCAGCTGGCGCGCGACCTGCAGTTCGAGTCCGCAGCCCAGCTGCGCGACGAGATACAGGCGCTCCGCGAGCGCCTGGTCCAGGTTTAAGGTGATGGGCTCAACTGGCAGCGCTGACCCTGGCGCTGCTACCATTCCGCCTTTGTCCCTTCGCGTTTTTCGAGAAAGCCGATGACCACCGTTCGCACGCGCATCGCGCCGTCGCCCACCGGCGACCCGCATGTCGGTACCGCCTATATCGCCCTGTTCAACCTCTGCTTCGCTCGTCAGCATGGCGGTCAGTTCATCCTGCGTATCGAGGATACCGACCAGGTTCGCTCGACCCGCGAGTCCGAACAGCAGATCTATGATGCCCTGCGCTGGCTGGGCATCGAGTGGGACGAGGGCCCGGATGTTGGCGGTCCCCATGGCCCCTATCGGCAGAGCGAGCGCGGCGAGATCTACTGGAAGTACGCCCGGGAGCTGGTGGAGAAAGGCCACGCCTTCTACTGCTTCGCTACTCCGGAAGAACTCGACCAGATGCGTGCCGAACAGCAGGCGCGTGGTGAAACCCCGCGCTACGACGGTCGCGGCCTGCGCCTGAGCCAGGACGAGGTGCAACAGCGCCTGGACGCGGGTCAGCCCTATGTGATCCGCATGAAGGTGCCGGAGGAGGGCGTCTGCGTCGTCCCCGACCTGCTGCGCGGTGATGTCGAGATCCCCTGGGATCGCATGGACATGCAGGTGCTGATGAAGGCCGACGGCCTGCCCACGTATTTCCTCGCCAACGTGGTCGACGACCACCTGATGGGCATCACCCACGTCCTGCGCGGCGAAGAATGGCTGCCTTCGGCACCCAAGCTGATCAAGCTCTACGAATACTTCGGCTGGGAGCAGCCGCAGCTGTGCTACATGCCGCTGCTGCGCAATCCGGACAAGAGCAAGCTTTCCAAGCGCAAGAATCCCACCTCGGTGACATTCTACCAGCGCATGGGCTACCTGCCCGAAGCCATGCTCAACTACCTCGGACGCATGGGCTGGTCGATGCCCGACGAGCGCGAGAAATTCACCCTGGACGAGATGGTCGAGCATTTCGACCTCCAGCGTGTGTCCCTGGGTGGTCCGATCTTCGACGTCGAGAAGCTCTCCTGGCTCAACGGCCAGTGGCTGCGCGAACTGAGCCCCGAGCGCTTCGCCGCCGAGGTGCAGCAGTGGGCGCTCAATCCCGACTACCTGCTCAAGATCGCACCCCTGGTGCAGCAGCGCGTCGAGACCTTCAGCCAGATCGCCCCGCTGGCCGGCTTCTTCTTCAGCGGTGCGCTCAATCTGGATCCGGCGCTGTTCCAGCACAAGAAGCTGTCCGCCGACCAGGTCCGCCTGGTCATGCAACTGCTGCTGTGGAAGCTCGAAGCCCTGCGCCAGTGGGACAAGGAGCGCATCACCGCAGTGATCCAGGCCGTCGCCGAGCACCAGCAGCTCAAGCTGCGTGACGTGATGCCGCTGCTGTTCGCCGCCATTACCGGCCAGGCCAGCTCGGTCTCGGTGCTGGACGCCATGGAAATCTTGGGTCCGGACCTCACGCGCTTCCGCCTGCGGCAGGCGGTCGAGCTGCTGGGCGCACCCTCCAAGAAAGAAACCAAGGAGTGGGAGAAGCTGCTGGCCGAACTCGGCTGACAGCCCTCCGGCCGACCCCGTCGTTGGGGTCGGCTTCTTTCTCGCGCCAGGATGGCCACATGACCTCCAAGACTCCTCCGCACCACACTGGCCTGGAAGCCAGATTGGCTGGCGGTACTACGCCTAGGCTGGACCTTCATTCCCGCGACCGCGACGCCCGTATGCCTGCTCGCCGGACCAATCCCGGCCGCGCGAGGCCGCGGTCCTCAAGGCATGCCGGTGCTGATTCGCCTTCGTCATCATGCCAGTCTTGGTGGTATCAACATCGTTGTGCACTCTTTGCAGCAGCGCTACGGTTGGTGGGTGGGCAAGGTGCGGAAGGGTATCGCTTGCCTGAGCGTTCACCTGGCCCGGTTCGTTGTCGAGTCCGGCGCCACTCTCATTTCCCTCCTGGCCGCCGCGATCCTTATCTGACCCGGCGATCGATCCTTGCCCAGGTCGTTACAGTGGGATCGACTACGGGCTTTCCGTCGCGCGATCGCAACTTCGATTGGTCCGCGACCCGCCTTGGCTTTAAGATGGCGCCCATTTTCGGCGGCCCGGCCGTCGTCATCGCAAGTTGAAGAGGTCTCCATGAGCTGCGATTTCCTGGCACAAGCCCTTCCAGGCGTACAGAAACTTTCGCCCTACGTGCCCGGCAAGCCTGTCGATGAACTGGCCCGCGAGCTGGGTATGGCGCCCGCCAGCATCGTCAAGCTCGCCAGCAACGAGAATCCCCTCGGCCCGAGTGCCAAGGCCATCGAAGCCATCCGCGCCGAGCTGGCCGACCTGACCCGCTATCCCGATGGCGGCGGCTTCGACCTCAAGCAGGCCCTGAGCGAGCGCTTCGGCGTGGCCGCCAATGGCATCACCCTGGGCAACGGCTCCAACGACATTCTCGAACTGGTCGCCCGAGCCTACCTGGCACCCGGCTACAACGCCGTGTTCAGCGAGCATGCCTTCGCCGTCTATCCGCTGGTGACCCTGGCTATCGGTGCGGAAGGTCGCAGCGTCCCGGCCAGGGACTACGGTCATGACCTCGACGCCATGCTGGCCGCCATCGATGCCGACACCCGGGTGGTCTTTGTCGCCAACCCGAACAACCCCACCGGCACCTGGTTCGACAGCGAAGCCCTGGCACGCTTCCTCGCCCGCGTGCCCGAACACGTCCTGGTAGTGCTGGACGAGGCCTACATCGAATACGCCGAAGGCGACGAGCTGCCGGACGGCCTGGCCTTCCTCGCGCAGTATCCCAACCTCGTGGTGTCGCGGACCTTCTCCAAGGCCTATGGCCTGGCCGCCTTGCGCGTGGGCTATGCCTTCTCCTCGCCGACCGTGGCCGATGTCCTCAACCGGGTACGCCAGCCGTTCAACGTCAACAGCCTGGCCCAGGCCGCGGCCTGTGCAGCCTTGGCCGACAGCGACTACCTGGCCCGCAGCCGCGCCCTGAACGACGCCGGCATGGCCCAGCTGGAAGCGGGTTTTCGCGACCTCGGCCTGGCATGGATTCCTTCACGCGGCAATTTCATCGCCGTCGACCTGGGTCGTGATGCCGGGCCGATCAACCAGGGCCTGCTGCAGGAAGGCGTCATCGTCCGCCCCGTTGCCGGTTACGGCATGCCGACCTTCCTGCGCGTCTCCATCGGTACCGAGGCGGAAAACGCCCGCTTCCTGGTAGCACTGGGCAAGGTGCTGGGGCGTGGCTGACATGGCCGCCCCCGTGATCGACCGTCTTGTCGTTGTCGGCCTGGGGCTGATCGGCGGCTCCTTCGCCAAGGGTGCTCGCGCCAGTGGTCTTTGCCGTGAAGTGGTCGGGATCGACCGGGATCCGGATACCCGGCGCCAGGCGGTGGAGCTGGGCGTGGTCGACCGTTGCGTCGCCGAACTTGCCGAGGCCTGTCCCGGCGCCGATGTCATTCAGCTCGCCGTGCCCATCCTGGCCATGGAGCGCGTGCTGGCCGACCTGGCGGCACTACCGCTGCAGGGCGCCATTCTCACCGATGTCGGCAGTGCCAAGGGCAACGTGGTGCGCGCCGCCCGCCGTGCCTTTGCCGGCCAGTCGCTGCGTTTCGTCCCGGGGCATCCCATCGCCGGTTCCGAGCGCAGTGGCGTCACCGCGGCCAATGCGGCCCTGTTCAATCGTCACAAGGTCATCCTCACGCCACTCGAAGAAACCCTGCCGGCCGACCTGGACAAGATCGATCGCCTCTGGCGCGCCATCGGCGCCGACGTCGAGCACATGACCGTCGAGCATCACGATCAGGTTCTCGCCGCCACCAGTCATCTGCCGCACCTGTTGGCCTTCAATCTGGTGGACTCCCTGGCCAAGCGCAGCGAGAACCGCGAGATCTTCCACTATGCCGCGGGCGGTTTCCGCGACTTCACCCGTATCGCCGGCAGCGATCCGACCATGTGGCACGATATCTTCATTGCCAATCGCGAAGCCGTGCTGCAGGCGCTGGACACCTACCGCACCGATCTCGACGAACTGCGCGGTGCCATCCAGGCCGGCGACGGTCAGTTCCTCATGGAGGTGCTGACCCATGCGCGGGGCGCGCGCGAATATTTCGGGCGCATCCTCGCCAGTCGTACCCAGGCCGGCGCTCAGGCCGCCAGCCATCATTCCCTTACGGAGGGGCACTCATGAGCAGTACCGCACCCGTCATCACCCTCGACGGCCCCGGCGGTTCGGGGAAGGGCACCCTCGCGGCGCTGGTCGCCCGCCAGCTCGGCTGGAACCTGCTGGATTCCGGCGCGCTCTATCGGCTGCTGGCCTTCGCCGCGCGTAACCATGGCGTCGACTACACCAACGAGGAGTCGCTCAAGCTGCTGGCGGCCCATCTGGACGTCCAGTTCCTCGCGGGGCACGAGCACGGCCAGCGCATCATCCTCGAAGGCGAGGACGTCACTGACGTCATCCGTACCGAGGAAGTCGGTGCCGGCGCCTCCCAGGTCGCCACGCTGCCTGCCGTTCGTGATGCCCTGCTGCAGCGCCAGCAGGCCTTCCGCGAAGCGCCCGGCCTGGTGGCCGATGGTCGTGACATGGGCACCGTGGTTTTCCCGGATGCCGAGCTGAAGATCTTTCTGACCGCCGGTGCCGAGGAACGGGCACAGAGGCGTTATCTTCAGTTGAAGCAAAAGGGCGAAAATGTTAGTTTGCCTGCCCTCCTGGAAGAGATCCGTGAGCGGGACGCCCGCGATAGTCAGCGTAGCGTTGCTCCGCTCAAGCCTGCCGACGACGCCGTCGAGCTGGATTCCACGCATCTCTCCATACAACAGGTATTGGAACGCATCCTGACCCTGGCCGCCGAGCGCGACCTGGCAGGATGAAGGCCGAGGCTCATTCGAGTCGTCGGTGAAAGCTGCCGGGAACCAGTCACATCCCGGTAGCCGGATGGTTACCACTCACCCCGCATGGGCTGGTCATGCGGTAGCCGGATACATCGGGTATCCATACAACAGGTATAAACATGAGCGAAAGCTTCGCAGAACTCTTTGAAGAAAGTCTGAAATCCCTCGACATGCAGCCGGGCGCCATCATCGTCGGCACCGTGGTGTCGATCGATGGCGACTGGGTTGTGGTCGATACCGGCCTGAAATCCGAAGGCCTGGTTCCGCTCGAGCAGTTCTACAACGAACAAGGCGAGCTGACCATCAACGTGGGTGACGAAGTCCACGTAGCCCTGGATGCCGTCGAAGACGGTTTCGGCGAAACCAAAGTGTCTCGCGAAAAGGCCAAGCGCGCCGAGTCCTGGCTGGTCCTGGAAGCCGCGTTCAGCGCCGACGAAGTGGTCAAGGGTGTCATCAACGGCAAGGTCAAGGGCGGTTTCACCGTCGACGTCAGCGGTATCCGCGCGTTCCTGCCGGGCTCCCTGGTCGACGTCCGTCCGGTGCGTGACACCACTCACCTGGAAGGCAAGGAACTCGAGTTCAAGGTCATCAAGCTGGACCAGAAGCGCAACAACGTTGTCGTTTCCCGTCGTAGCGTCCTGGAAGCCGAGAACAGCGCCGAGCGTGAAGCTCTGCTGGAATCCCTGCAGGAAGGTCAGCAGGTCAAGGGTATCGTCAAGAACCTCACCGACTACGGTGCGTTCGTCGACCTGGGCGGCGTGGATGGCCTGCTGCACATTACCGACATGGCCTGGAAGCGCATCAAGCATCCGTCGGAAATCGTCAATGTCGGCGACGAGATCGACGTCAAGGTGCTGAAGTTCGACCGCGAGCGCAACCGCGTCTCCCTGGGTCTGAAGCAGCTGGGCGAAGATCCGTGGGTCGCCATCAAGGCTCGTTACCCGGAAGGCACCCGCGTTCAGGCGCGCGTCACCAACCTCACCGACTACGGCTGCTTCGCCGAGCTGGAAGAGGGCGTGGAAGGCCTGGTACACGTGTCCGAAATGGATTGGACCAACAAGAACATCCACCCGTCCAAGGTCGTTCAGGTCGGCGACGAAGTGGAAGTCATGGTCCTGGATATCGACGAAGAGCGTCGTCGTATCTCCCTGGGCATCAAGCAGTGCCGCGCTAACCCGTGGGAAGAGTTCTCGGGTCAGTTCAACAAGGGCGACCGCATCTCCGGCACCATCAAGTCGATCACCGATTTCGGTATCTTCATTGGTCTGGAAGGCGGCATCGACGGCCTGGTACACCTGTCCGACATCTCCTGGAACGAAACCGGCGAAGAAGCCGTGCGTCGCTTCAAGAAGGGTGACGAGCTGGACACCGTGATCCTGTCCGTTGACCCGGAGCGTGAGCGCATCTCCCTGGGCATCAAGCAGCTGGAAGACGATCCGTTCTCCAACTACGCCTCCCTGAACGAGAAAGGCACCATCGTGCGCGGTACCGTCAAGGAAGTCGATGCCAAGGGCGCTGTCATCACCCTGGGCAACGAGATCGAAGGCGTCCTGAAGGCGTCCGAAATCAGCCGTGATCGCGTCGAAGACGCCCGTAACGTGCTGAAGGAAGGCGACGAAGTCGAAGCCAAGATCATCAGCATCGATCGCAAGAGCCGCGTGATCAGCCTCTCCGTCAAGTCCAAGGACGTCGACGATGAGAAGGAAGCCATGAGCTCCCTGCGTAGCAAGCAAGAGCCTGCTGCTGGCCCCACCACCATCGGCGACCTGATCAAGGCGCAGATGGAAAGCCAGAACTAAGTTCGAGCTTGAATGAAAAGGCGACCCTTCGGGGTCGCTTTTTTTTGCTCTGCAGAAAAGGAAGCAGGGTGGTCATGAGACGTAAAAGTTACCGAGGCGAAAGCGACCTGCTTGACTTTTCAAAAATCGGCCAGCGTGCTAAAAGTCCTTGAAGGTGATCTAGCCGCTTGATAACGAAGGAAAAAATCCATGACCAAGTCGGAGTTGATCGAGCGCATCGTGTCCTACCAAGGGCAACTTTCGTCCAGGGACGTCGAGCTGGCTATCAAGACCATGCTGGAGCAGATGGCCCAGGCGCTTTCCACAGGTGATCGCATCGAAATCAGGGGCTTCGGCAGCTTTTCTCTGCATTATCGGGCGCCTCGGACCGGTCGCAATCCCAAGACAGGCGAGTCGGTATTGCTGGACGGAAAGTTCGTGCCGCACTTCAAACCGGGCAAGGAGTTGAGAGACAGGGTCAACGAGTTAGAGCCATAAAGCCGTCGCCCAACTCTTCTGTCTGCTCGATTTCTCTCTAAGCTATTGATTCTGCTGCATTTTTAATCTGAGCTAGAATCGTCAAAAAAGCGTTGTTTACTCATTTTTCATCGGTATTTTGACGTTTACAAAAAAAGTCAAGGCGTTTTGATATTTTTGTAGACGAGTTCCGATTTTTGTATGAGACTTCCTTCACATAAGGTCTTGGGTGACCTCGTAGTCCACGCCGAGTGAGGAAGTTGTCATGCGCCACTATCTTTTCATCTGGATTGGTATCGCCGCCTGCTTTACCAGCATGCAACTTGGGCATCCCTTCCTGGCCGTCGCTGCTCTGGCTGGCAGCTGGATGGTAGCTCTGTTCCTGCAGCCCGCTCAGCGCGTCGAGAGCTTCTCCCGTCACTACGTTGCTCCTCCGGCCGCTCGTTTCCAGGCCGTTGAAGTGCGGGCGACTGCCAAGACGTTCTAAAGCTTTACCGTTTTACGGCCCGCCAAGCTCATGCTTGGCGGGCTTTTTTATGCCCGCGTTTTGCGCGGCTAGGCCCTCGCGGGGCAATGTCTTACCATAAGCCCCCTTTCCTGGCTGACTGGCACGGCGCAACGCATTGATGGAACGCAAGATTCTGGTGACGGGGGCGAGAGGCTTCGTGGGTGCCGCCCTGGTTAGGCAGCTGCAGACCAAGGGGTATCCGGTGATCGCAGCGCAACGCCAGGCGTCGGCGGCTTCTGCCGTGGGTGGCATCACGACGGTGATCCAGGAGCTGTCCAGCGATAGCGATTGGTGTGCAGCGCTGGCAGGGGTGGACACGGTCATTCACCTCGCGGCGCGCGTCCACCAGTTGGGCGAACAGCCGGGCGCGGAGAGCGAAAGGCGCTACGACGAAGTGAATCGAGCTGCCACGCTGAAGCTGGCACGGGACGCCTCTGCCGTCGGCGTTCGCCGCTTCATCTTTGTCAGCAGTATCAAGGTCAACGGCGACTGGACTCAGCCCGGTCGGCCCTTTCGCGCTGACGATCCTCCTGCGCCTACTGACGCCTATGCACGTTCGAAGGCGGCCGCCGAACAGCAGCTGCTGGCGCTGATGGCCGAGACCGGGCTGGAAGTGGTCATCGTGCGACCGCCGCTGATCTATGGGCCTGGAGTAAAAGCCAATGTGGCTCGCCTGCTGGACACCCTGGCTCGTGGTGTACCTCTGCCCTTGGGCGGTGTCCGCCATAACAGGCGCAGCCTGCTGGCCCTGGAGAACCTGGTCGATCTGTTGATCCTGTGCATCGAGGCGCCCGAGGCTGCAGGCACCATCCTGCTGGCCAGTGACGACGAGGACGTGTCTACTGCCGAATTGCTGCAGCTACTGGCCGAAGGCTTGGGGCGCAATGCCCGGTTGATGTCGATTCCACCTGCCTGGCTCGAATGGGGCGCTCGGCTGCTGGGTCGCGGCGATGTGGCGCAAAGACTCTGTGGTTCACTGCAAGTCGATATTCAGCCTACCAGGGCCTTGCTCGGCTGGCAGCCTCCGCTGTCGGCGCGCATTGCGCTTCGGGCGCTGGGAGCGCAGCAAGCACACCCGGAGGGCAGGTGATGCTGCTGCTGTTGTTGATAGCAGCCGTTGGCTGCAGCTGGCTGGGTACCGCAGCACTCAGGCGCTATGCCTTGTCCGGCGGTTTGCTCGATGAACCCAATGCCCGTAGTTCGCATCAGGTGGCGACACCTCGTGGCGGCGGCCTGGCGATCGTCGTGGTATTTCTGCTCGGCTGCGCAGTCCTGCTGCTGCTGGGACGGCTAGAACCTTCGTTCTGTGGTGTGCTGACAGGGGCAGGGTTGCTGGTGGCGGTACTGGGCTTCGTTGACGATCATCGTCATGTCGGTGCTGGCTGGCGGTTGCTCGGCCATTTTCTTGCCGCCCTGGGCACCCTGCTGTGGCTGGGTGGCTATGGCGTCCTGCCTGATACTCTGGCCGGGTCGCTCGGGTTGCCCGGTTGGCTGATAATTACCCTTGGCGTTCTATATCTGGTCTGGCTGCTGAACCTCTACAACTTCATGGACGGTATCGATGGTATCGCCGCCGTGGAAGCCCTGACTGTCTGTCTGGGTATGGCGCTGGTGTATGTATTCGTCGGTCAGAGCCAGTTGGTGGCGGCGCCGCTGCTGTTGGCGGCAGCGGTCAGCGGGTTCCTGTTGTGGAATTTTCCGCCTGCCCGAATCTTCATGGGCGATGCGGGTAGCGGCTTCCTAGGCCTGGTCCTCGGCATTCTTTCGCTGCAGGCGGCGCTGACCGATCTATCGCTGTTCTGGGCCTGGCTGATCCTGCTTGGTGTCTTCGTGGTGGATGCGACCTGGACGCTGCTGCGCCGGCTGAGTCGCGGCAAGAAACCCTACGAAGCCCATCGCACCCATGCCTATCAGTGGGCGTCGCGGAGGCATGGCGCGCACCGGCCGGTGACCCTGGCCGTGCTGGTGATCAATCTGTGCGGGTTGCTGCCTATCGCTTTGCTGGTGGGTGCCGGGCGTTTAAGTGCCATACTGGGCCTCTTGCTTGCCTATGGGCCTTTGCTTTGCCTGGCCCTTCGATACCATGCTGGGACCGATGAGGTAGCCGCGGCTGCGCAGTCCACCGGAATCAGGGATTAGGGGCACTGACATGTTGCGTGACCATCTGGTCAAGCTGAACCGGCGTACGAAGAGAGTCATCCAGGTCGCGGTCGACCTGCTGCTGATCTGGCTCTCGCTATGGTTGGCCTTCTATCTGCGCCTGGGCTCCGTGCAGATGATCGAGCCCTTCAGTGGTCATGCCTGGCTGTTCATTACCGCCCCGGCCATTGCCATCCCGCTATTCATTCGCTTCGGCATGTACCGGGCGGTCATGCGCTATCTGGGCAACGATGCGCTGATCGCCATCGCCAAGGCGGTGACCCTGTCGACCCTGCTATTGTCCGTAGTCATCTACTGGTATCGCGATCTGCCGGAGATCGTCCCACGCTCGATGATCTTCAATTACTGGATCGTCAGCCTGATCCTGATCGGGGGGTTGCGCCTCGCGCTGCGTCAGTACTTCCTCGGTGACTGGTATCGCGCCATCACGGTGCCCTTCATCAAGCAGCCCGACGAATTGCCGCGGGTTGCCATCTATGGCGCCGGCTCGGCCGGCAACCAGCTGGTCGCGGCCCTGCGCATGGGCCGGGCCATGCGCCCGGTGGCCTTCATCGACGATGACAAGAGCATCGCCAACCGCATCATCGCCGGGCTCAAGGTCTACACGCCAAAGCACATCCAGCAGATGATCGACGAGTCGGGCGCCGAAGAGATCCTCCTGGCGATACCGTCCGCCACGCGCGCACGCCGGCGCGAAGTGCTTGGGCTGCTGGAACCCTATCCACTGCACGTCAGAACCGTGCCGCGCATCAGTGACCTGGCCTGTGGCAAGGTGCAGGTGGACGATCTTCAGGAAGTCGATATCGCCGATCTGCTGGGGCGCGATCCCGTCACGCCCCGCCCCGAGCTGTTCGCCCGCTGCATTACCGCCCAGGTGGTAATGGTCACCGGGGCAGGGGGCTCCATCGGTTCCGAGCTCTGTCGCCAGATCATCGGGCAGAAGCCGCGCACCTTGATCCTGCTCGACCACGCCGAATTCAATCTCTACAGCATCCATCGTGAGCTGGACGCCTATATCCAGCGCGAAGCTCTGCCGGTCACCCTGGTACCCGTGCTTGGCTCCATCCGCAATGCACCCTTGCTGTTGCAGGTGATGCGGCACTGGAAGGTCGCTACCCTCTACCACGCCGCGGCCTACAAGCATGTGCCCATGGTCGAGCACAACATCGCCGAGGGATTCGGCAACAATGTGCTGGGAACCCTCAACGCCGCCCAGGCAGCCATTCAGGCCGGCGTGACCAGCTTCGTGCTGATCTCAACCGATAAGGCGGTTCGCCCCACCAATATCATGGGCAGTACCAAGCGGCTGGCCGAGATGATCCTCCAGGCGCTGAGCCGCGAGGCCGCGCCCGTGCTGCACGGCCAGGCGGACGGCATCCATCAGGTCAATCGCACCCGTTTCACCATGGTGCGATTCGGCAACGTGCTGGGCTCGTCCGGCTCGGTCATCCCGCTGTTCCGTACCCAGATCCGCAAGGGTGGGCCGGTGACCGTTACCCATCCCAAGATCACGCGTTTCTTCATGACCATCACCGAGGCTGCCCAGTTGGTCATCCAGGCGGGCGCCATGGGGGAGGGCGGTGACGTCTTCGTGCTGGACATGGGCGAGCCGGTCCGGATCGTCGAGCTGGCCGAGCAGATGATCAAGCTGTCAGGTCTGAGCGTGCGCTCCCCGACCAATCCCCATGGCGACGTGGCCATCGAGTTCACCGGGCTGCGTCCAGGTGAGAAACTCTATGAAGAGCTGCTCATCGGTGATGACGTAAGCCCGACCTCTCATCCCAAGATCATGCGCGCCAGCGAAGACTTCCTCGCCTGGGAAGCCTTCCAGGCCGCTATCATCGAGCTGAGTCGAGCGATCGACGCAGGCGATTACCTGCGTGTCCGCCAGCTGCTGCGCGATACCGTCGCCGGCTATTCTCCCGAGGGCGATATCGTCGACTGGCTGCACGGCAAGAGATCCATCGAGTGATCCCGTCCACGCTTTCTTTCAGCCTGGATTTGAAGCCGAGCACAGAAGCGGCAGCCTCCCACCGCTAGGCTGAACTTTCTTTTCCTGCCACTGTTTAACTCAGGTCTTTGGGTACATAGCTGTGGCTGTGACCCGAGCCAGGGATGGCTGCGCCGTCCTCCGATGTCTCGCCCGCGGCGCTGGGCGCGATGATGTACAAATCGATATAGGCAGGATTCAGGATGAAGGTACTGGTAACAGGTGGCGCGGGTTTCATTGGTTCCGCCGTAGTACGTTTTCTTATCAACGAGACCCAATGCAAGGTTGCCAACGTCGACAAGCTGACGTACGCCGGTAACGTGGATTCCCTGGCCGAAGTCGCCGACTCCGACCGCTACGAGTTCCACCAGGTGGACATCTGCGACTTCGCCGCTCTGCAGCAGGTCTTCGCGTCCTTCCAGCCCGATGTAGTCATGCACCTGGCGGCCGAGTCCCACGTGGACCGTTCCATCGAGGGCCCTGCCGCCTTCATCCAGACCAACGTGGTCGGCACCGGTGTCATACTGGAAGTGACTCGTGCCTACTGGAACGAGCTGGAGCCGGAAGCCAAGGCAGCCTTCCGTTTCCACCATATCTCCACCGACGAGGTGTACGGCGACCTGCATGGCACCGACGACCTCTTTACCGAAACCACACCCTATTCGCCGAGTTCGCCCTATTCGGCCAGCAAGGCCGGCAGCGACCATCTGGTGCGCGCCTGGGGTCGGACCTACGGGCTGCCGGTGCTGGTGACCAATTGCTCGAACAACTACGGCCCCTATCACTTCCCCGAGAAGCTGATTCCCCACGTCATTCTCAATGCCATCCATGGCAAGCCGCTGCCGGTCTATGGCGACGGCTCCCAGGTGCGTGACTGGCTGTTCGTCGAAGACCATGCCCGGGCTCTCTACACCGTAGTGACCCAGGGCGAGATCGGCGAGACCTACAACATCGGCGGTCACAACGAGAAGCGCAACCTGCAGGTCGTCGAGACCATCTGCGACCTGCTCGAAGAGCTGGCGCCGGAGAAGCCCGAAGGCGTGGAGCGTTATCGCGACCTGATCACCTTCGTCAAGGATCGTCCCGGTCACGACATGAGATACGCGATCGATGCCAGCAAGATTGGCCGCGAGCTGGGCTGGACGCCGGAGGAGACCTTCGAGACCGGCATGCGCAAGACCGTAACCTGGTACCTGAACAATCGTGAGTGGTGGCAGCGGGTACTGTCTGGCGCCTATCGCCTCGAGCGTCTCGGCGAAGCCGTTTAACGATCCTATCGCGGACACGTCCCTGGGCGTGTCCGACCGACAGCAACAGTCAATTTTCAGAGGACGATTGCCATGAGCAAATACAAGGGAATTCTGCTGGCCGGTGGATCCGGTACCCGTTTGCACCCCATTACCCTGGGCGTGTCCAAGCAGTCGCTGCCGATCTACGACAAGCCCATGATCTACTATCCGCTGTCCGTGCTGATGCTGGCCGGTATCCAGGAAGTGCTGATCATCTCGACGCCAGACGACCTGCCTGGCTTCCAGCGCATGCTTGGCGACGGCAGTCATTTCGGCATGCAGCTGAGCTATGCCGAGCAGCCCAGTCCGGACGGCTTGGCCCAGGCTTTCATCATTGGTCGCGAATTCGTCGGCGATGACAATGTCTGCCTGGTCCTGGGCGACAACATCTTCTACGGCCAGCGTTTCAGCGAGACGCTGCTCAAGGCGGCGAGCCTGGAAAAGGGCGCCACTGTCTTCGGTTACTACGTCGCTGACCCCGAGCGTTTCGGCGTCGTCGAATTCGATGAGCAGGGCAAGGCCCTGAGCATCGAAGAAAAGCCCAAGAAGCCGAAATCCAACTACGCCGTCACCGGTCTGTATTTCTACGACAACGACGTGCTGGACATCGCCGCCAATATCAAGCCGTCGCCTCGCGGCGAGCTGGAAATCACCGACGTCAACAACGAGTACCTGCGCCGTGGTTCGCTGAACGTGTCCCTGCTGGGCCGTGGTTTCGCCTGGCTGGATACCGGTACCCACGACGCCCTGCTGGAAGCTGGCCATTTCGTGCAGACCATCGAGAAGCGTCAGGGTCTGAAGGTCGCCTGCCTTGAAGAGATCGCCTTCCAGAAAGGCTGGATCACCTGCGAGCAGATGGCCCTGCAGGCCGAAGCCCTGAGCAAGACCGGCTACGGTCAGTACCTGGCGCGGCTGTGCAAGGAGCAGGACTGATGCAGGTCTTCGACACCGCGATTCCCGATGTGAAGCTGATCGAGCCCAAGGTCTTCGGTGATGACCGCGGGTTCTTCCTGGAGTCCTTCCAGGCCGATCGCTATGCCCAGCAGGCAGGAATCACCCTGCCATTCGTGCAGGACAACCACTCGCGTTCAGCTAGAAACGTCCTGCGTGGTCTGCATTTCCAGCGCAGCAAGCCGCAAGGCAAGCTGGTGCGGGTCGTGCGTGGCGAGGTACTGGACGTGGCCGTCGACATTCGTCGCGGTTCGCCCACCTTTGGCAATGTCGTGGCCGAAATCCTCTCCGAGGACAACAAGCGCCAGCTGTGGATACCGCCGGGCCTCGCCCACGGCTTCGTGGTGCTGTCGGAAACCGCTGATTTTGAATACAAGTGCACAGATTATTACGATCCCTCTGATGAAGGGTCTTTGATCTGGAATGATCCGGATCTGAATATCGACTGGCGGGTCAAGGATCCCATCCTGTCCGCCAAAGATGCACAAGGACTTCGATTGGCGGAGCTGTATAGATGAAGATACTGGTTACCGGAGCGAACGGTCAGGTCGGACGTTGTCTGACCGACCGGCTTCAGCGTTCAGAACTGGCATGGGAGGCCCATGGACGTGCCACTCTGGATATTGCTGACGAAGGCTCGGTAACCAGCCATCTCCAGCGGTTCGCGCCGGACGTGGTGATCAATGCGGCCGCCTATACGGCGGTCGACAAGGCCGAGCAGGAGCCGGAGATCGCCGCGCGCGGCAATATCGAAGGCCCTGCGGTACTGGCTCAGGCCTGTGGGGCGGCCGGTATCGCGCTGCTGCACCTGTCCACCGACTATGTATTCGACGGTACGGCCACCGAGCCCTATCAGGTCGAGGATCCCGTCAGTCCCTCCGGCGTGTACGGCATGACCAAGCTGGAAGGGGAGAATCGCGTGCTCTCCGCCTGCCCCCGGTCGGTGGTGCTGAGAACGGCCTGGGTGTTTAGCGAACACTGCAACAACTTCCTCAAGACCATGCTGCGCCTGGCGGCTGATCGCGATGAGTTGCGGGTGGTGAGGGATCAGGTCGGCTGCCCGACCTATGCGGGTCATATCGCCGATGCGCTGCTGCAGATCGCGGCCAAGGTCCAGGCCCAGCCAAATCAGGCGGCCTATGGGCTCTACCATTTCGGTGGTGACAGCGGCCTGAGCTGGTGCGATTTCGCGCGCTATATCGTCGATGCCGGAGAGGAACTCGGCATGCTGCAGCGAACCCCTCTCATTACCGGGATCGCGACCTCCGAATTTCCGACGCTGGCCAAGCGGCCCGCCTATTCCATGCTGGATTCCAGCGTGCTGGAGCAGCAGTTCGGCATAGCGCCCAGCGATTGGCGTCAAGGCGTCCGCCAGACCCTCCTGGCGCTCAAGACCGAGCACGCCCAGGCGGGGTCGCTGGTGAGTTGACCTTTTGACGGAGCGGTTTAAGCTTCCCGGATGACACAGTGGAACACGGAGGTTCCTCTATGAGATTCATCTGGATAGTGACGTTGTTGGTCCTGCTCAGCCCCTGGGCCAGCGCCTGCGAAACCGACCGCGTCAGCGCCGCCAAAGTCATTTCTAGCCTTGAGCAGGCGCCGCTGAACATCAATGTCGCCGACGTCACCGCGCTGCAACGGCTGCGGGGAATCGGGGCCGTCAAGGCCCAGGCCATCGTCGAGCATCGCCAGACTCATGGCGCCTTTGCCTCGGTGGACGAGCTGCTCGAGGTCAAGGGTATCGGAAAGGCCCTGCTGCAACGCAATCGCACCTTGCTCACCGTCGACTGATTGTCGACAAACTTTAATCATCTCTCTGTGCCTATCTCCAAGCTATTGTTTTAGCTTGATTTTCAGGATCTGGCACAGGCATTGCTCTATCTCTGACACGAGTGGGTACGGCGTCAATTTCCCGTGCCAGAGGAGCAGAGCAAATGGTTCAAGGTGTCGAGTTCAATCGGTTGATGCTGGAAATGCGTTCCATGCAGACCGAGGCCATGGCCCGGCCGAAAGCCGTAGCAGCCCCTGCTGCTGGCGCCGAGCAGGTCCAAGGTCCGAGCTTCGCCGACATGCTCAGCAAGGCCGTGGGCTCCGTCAATGAAACCCAGCAGACTGCTGGCGAGATGGCCAAGGCCTTCGAGCTGGGGCAGGGTGGCGTCGACCTCACTCAAGTCATGATCGCTTCGCAGAAGGCCAGCATCTCCGTACAGGCCTTGACCCAGGTACGCAACAAGTTTGTCCAGGCGTACCAAGACATCATGCAAATGTCGATTTGAGGACGGGCTAGAAAATGGCTGACGCTCTTACCAACGCACCCGTCCCCACGACCAAGCCGGAGGCTGAAGACAAGCCGAAGAAGTCGCTGCTGGGCCTCAGCTTTCTCGACAACCTGTCAGATATGCCACTGCTGCGTCAGCTGGGTCTGCTGATCGGCCTGGCGGCCAGTGTCGCCCTGGGTTTCGCGGTGGTGCTCTGGACCCAGCAGCCCGACTATCGGCCGCTGTACACCAGCATGAGTGGTTTGGACGCGAATCAGGTCCTGCAGGCCCTCGGCGCAGCCGATATCGGCTACAAGGTCGATCCCAATTCCGGCGCTCTGCTGGTCAAGTCCGACGATCTCGGTCGTGCGCGCATGAAGATGGCCGCCGCCGGCATTACCCCCACCGACGGCAACGTAGGCTTCGAATTGCTGGACAAGGAGCAGCCGTTGGGCACCAGCCAGTTCATGGAGGCGGCGAACTATCGTCGTAGCCTGGAGGGCGAACTGGCCCGCACCATCTCCAGCCTCAACAACATCAAGGGTGCCCGGGTGCACCTGGCGATTCCGAAGAGTTCGGTGTTCGTCCGTGACGAGCGCAAGCCGAGCGCCTCGGTGTTGGTCGAGATGTATGCTGGCCGTACCCTGGATGCCGGTCAGGTCATGGCGATCATCAATCTGGTCGCCACCAGCGTGCCTGAGCTGGACAAGTCCCAGGTCACCATCGTCGATCAGAAAGGCCAGCTGCTATCCGATCAGCAGAACCTGTCCGAGCTGTCGATCGCTGGCAAGCAGCTGGACTATACCCGCAAGATGGAAGGCTCCCTGACCCAGCGCGTGCAGAACATCATGCAGCCGGTGCTCGGCAACGGCCGCTTCAAGGCCGAGGTGGCCGCCGACGTGGACTTCAACGCCGTGGAGTCGACGTCGGAGCAGTTCAACCCGGATCAACCTGCCCTACGTAGCGAGCAGCAGAACAGCGAGCAACGTCAGACTTCCGGCGGCGGCGCCCAGGGTGTGCCCGGTGCACTGTCCAACCAGCCGCCCGGTCCGTCCTCGACCCCCGAGAAGGCCGGTGCCCAGGGTGGCGGCGCGAACTACATCGCTCCGGGCCAGCCGCTGCGCGACGCCAACGACCAGTACATCTATGACAGCAAGACCAGCCTGCCGGCGACCCTGCCGTACCCGACCGACAAGCGTGAGCAGAATACCCGCAACTACGAGCTGGACCGCAGCATCAGCTACACCCGTCAGCAACAGGGCCGCCTGCGTCGACTTTCCGTCGCGGTGGTACTGGATGACCAGGTCAAGGTCGATGCGGCCGGCAAGGTCACTCACCAGCCCTGGACCACCGAAGACCTGGCTCGCTTTACCCGCCTGGTGCAGGATGCCGTGGGCTTCGACGCCAGCCGTGGCGACAGCGTGAGCGTGATCAACGCGCCCTTCGCGCCGGTGCAGCAGGAAGAGATCGAAAGCATTCCCTTCTACCAGCAGCCCTGGTTCTGGGGTGTGGTCAAGCAGGCGCTCGGTGTGCTGTTCATCCTGGTGCTAGTCTTTGGGGTGCTGCGTCCAGTGCTGAAGAATCTGTCCGGCGGCAACACCAAGGACGCCGCCGCTCTGGCCGCCGCCGGTGGCGCCGGTGCCCTGGGGGTCGGTGGTCTGGATGGCTTGGGGGATGATCTGGCCGACGACAAGGTGAGTCTGGCAGGTCCGGCGCCGCTGCTGCTGCCGAGCCCCAGCGAGGGCTATGATGCTCAGCTGACGGCCATCAAGCAGTTGGTCAACGATGATCCGGGCCGTGTCGCCCAGGTAGTGAAGGATTGGATCAATGGCGACGAATGACGCGCAACTTTCCAAGGTCGAGAAGGCCGCCATCTTCCTCCTGTCGCTGGGTGAGGCCGATGCCGCGCAGATCCTGCGTCACATGGGACCCAAGGAAGTACAGAAGGTCGGCACCGCCATGGCCCAGATGCGCAACGTCAACCGCGAGCAGGTCGAGCGGGTGCTGGGCGACTTCATCGAGGTGGTGGGTGACCAGACCAGCCTGGGCGTAGGCGCCGATGGCTACATCCGCAAGATGCTGACCCAGGCGCTGGGCGAGGACAAGGCCAGTGGCCTGATCGACCGTATCCTGCTGGGCGGCAACACCAGCGGGCTGGACAGCCTGAAGTGGATGGAGCCGCGGGCGGTGGCGGATGTCATCCGCTACGAGCACCCGCAGATCCAGGCGATCGTGGTGGCCTATCTGGATCCCGATCAGGCGGCCGAGGTGCTTGGGCACTTCGACCACAAGGTGCGCCTGGACATCGTCCTGCGTGTCTCCTCGCTCAACACCGTACAACCGGCGGCGCTCAAGGAACTGAACCTGATCCTGGAGAAGCAGTTCTCCGGCAGCGCGAGTACCACCCGTACCGCCCTGGGTGGTGTGAAGCGCGCCGCTGACATCATGAACTACCTGGACAGCTCGGTGGAAGGCCCGCTGATGGAGGCGATCCGCGACGCGGATCAGGATCTGTCGGGGCAGATCGAAGACCTGATGTTCGTCTTCGACAACCTGGCCGATGTCGACGACCGCGGTATCCAGGCCTTGCTGCGCGAGGTGTCGTCCGACGTCTTGGTGCTGGCGCTCAAGGGCGCCGACGAGGGCATCAAGGAGAAGTTCTTCCGCAACATGTCCAAGCGCGCGGCCGAACTGCTGCGCGACGACCTGGAAGCCAAGGGGCCGGTGCGGCTGTCCGAGGTGGAGGGGGCGCAGAAAGAGGTGCTCAGCGTCGCCCGGCGCATGGCCGATGCCGGGGAGATCGTCCTGGGTGGCAAGGGTGGCGAGGAAATGGTCTGACAGGTTGCAGGGGTTGGCCTGGGCTTTGCTAATGTCCTGTCAGTAGCGGTTTTCTGACGGACAGGTAATGAGCAAAGAATCGGCGAGCGAACTGATCAGGGCGCGGGACTTGGAAGTGTTCGATGTCTGGCGGTTGCCGGCCTTCGACAGCTTCGACGAGCCCGAGGAGATCCCTGTGCCCGCAGCACCCGAGCCGGAGCCTCAGCCTGAGACCCTGATTGAGGAGGTGCCGGTCGAAGAGGTCCAGCCGATCACCCTCGAAGAACTCGAGGCGATTCGTCAGGAGGCCTACAACGAGGGCTTCGTGACCGGCGAGCGCGATGGCTATCACGCCGGTCAACTCAAGGCCCGCCAGGAGGCCGAAGCAGCCTTGACCGCGCGGCTGGCCAGCCTGGAAACCCTGATGACTCATCTGCTCGATCCGATCGGCGATCAGGACCAGGCGCTGGAAGCCGGTATGGTACAGCTGATCCGCCACATCACCCGCGAGGTCATCCAGCGCGAACTGCAGATGGATTCCAGTCAGTTGGGGCAAGTGGTGCGCACGGCGCTGAAGCTGTTGCCCATGGGCGCCGAGAACATCCGCATCCAGGTCAGTCCCCAGGATTTCGAACTGATGAAGGCCCTGCGTGACCGGCATGAAGAGAGTTGGCGTATCCTCGAAGACGAGACGCTGATGCCTGGCGGGTGCCGGATCGAGACCGAGAGCAGTGTCATCGATGCCAGCATCGAGACTCGCCTGACCCAGGCACTGACGCAACTGGCCGAACAGCAACGCCACCAGGCGACCCAGCCCCAGGAAGCCGACCTGCACATCGACATCGAGGATGCCTCCCATGCGTCTTGAGCGCCTGAGTTTCGAACGCCGTCTTGGCGGTTACGATGAAGCCATCCGGGTCGAGCAGCAGCCGGTGATCGAAGGTCGCCTGCTGCGCATGGTCGGGTTGACGCTGGAGGCTGAAGGCCTGCGCGCGGCCGTTGGCAGCCGTTGCCGCCTGATCAATGGCGGTGGCTACCAGCCCGTGGAAGTCGAAGCCGAGGTGATGGGCTTCAATGGCAACAAGACCTTTCTCATGCCGGTGGGCAGCCTGGCCGGCATCGCTCCCGGCGCCCGGGTAGTGCCCGTGCCGGATACCGGCCGCCTGCCCATGGGCATGTCCATGCTCGGTCGCGTGCTGGATGGCCTGGGCAATGCCCTGGACGGCAAGGGCCGCATGCGCGCCGAAGACTGGGTGCCCATGGACGGCCCTACCATCAACCCGCTCAAGCGCGAACCCATCAGCGAGCCCCTGGACGTGGGTATCCGCAGCATCAACGGTTTGTTGACGGTGGGGCGAGGCCAGCGTCTGGGCCTGTTCGCCGGCACCGGGGTGGGCAAGAGCGTGCTGCTCGGCATGATGACCCGGCTGACCAAGGCCGAGATCATCGTGGTCGGGCTGATCGGCGAGCGGGGCCGCGAGGTGAAGGAATTCATCGAGCATATCCTTGGCGAGGAGGGCATCAAGCGAGCGGTGGTCGTGGCCTCGCCAGCGGACGATGCGCCCCTGCTGCGCCTGCGAGCGGCCATGTATTGCACCCGCATCGCCGAATACTTTCGCGACAAGGGCAAGAACGTCCTGCTGCTGATGGATTCCCTGACCCGTTATGCCCAGGCGCAACGGGAAATCGCCCTGGCCATCGGCGAGCCGCCCGCCACCAAGGGTTATCCGCCGTCGGTGTTCGCCAAGCTGCCGCGGCTGGTGGAGCGCGCCGGCAATGCAGAAAAGGGTGGGGGTTCGATCACGGCGTTTTATACTGTGCTCTCGGAGGGCGACGATCAGCAGGATCCCATCGCCGACTCGGCGCGGGGGGTGCTGGATGGTCACTTCGTGCTGTCGCGGCGCCTGGCCGAGGAAGGCCACTATCCGGCGATCGACATCGAGGCGTCCATCAGCCGGGTGATGCCCCAGGTAGTCAGTCCGGAGCATCTGCGCAACGCCCAGCGCGTCAAGCAGCTCTGGTCGCTCTACCAGCAGGCCAAGGACCTGCTCAGCGTTGGCGCCTATGTGCCTGGCGGGAATGCCGAAACCGATCTGGCGATCGCCCGTTACGCCCCGATGCAGCAGTTCCTGCGCCAGGGGTTGCGCGAAAGCGAGTCGCTGGAGCAAAGCGCCGCCAATCTCCAGGCTGTCTTGGGAGGCTGATAGATCATGAAAGGCAGAGCCGAACGTCTGGGCCCCGTGGTGGAGATGAGTGAGCGCGACGAGCGCGACGCCGCCCAGCGCCTGGGGCAGTGCCAGCAGCAACTGGCCCAGGCCGAGTTCAAGTTGGGCGAATTGCAGCGCTATCGCGAGGACTACCAGCAGCGGCTGGTGGCCAACGGCAGTCAGGGTGTCACCGGGCAATGGCTGATCGGCTATCAGCGTTTTCTCAGTCAGCTGGAAGAGGCGATCGGCCAGCAGGAGCGTAATGCTCAGTGGCACCGCGACGTGGTCGCCAAGGCGCGCGCGCAGTGGCAGGAGCGCTATGCCCGGCTCGAAGGCCTGCGCAAGCTGGTCGAGCGCTACAAGCAGGAGCAGCGCCTGGTCGAGGACAAGCGCGAGCAGAAGCAGATGGACGAATATGCGCAGCGGGCGCGTTCGACCTATCTATAGGTCCCGCAGACCTGCGGGGTGTTTGTTGCCTCGTCAGTACCAGTGCCCTTGTCAGTGAGAGTATCGATGTTTTCCACCCATCTTGATTCGGAAACGCTCGCCGCCCTGCGCGACTGCATGGAGGAGGAGTACGTCGACCTCATCGATACCTTTCTCGTGGACTGTGAAGAACGCATCGCGGAACTCAAGCGTAGCCTGATTGGTGGCGATGCCGAGCAGGTTCGCCAGCTGGCGCACAGCTTCAAGGGTAGCGCCGGCAACATGGGTGCCGCGCCTTTGGCGCAACTGTGCCGGGACGTGGAGGAGGGCGCCCGGCGCCGGGCCTCCACCGCCGAGCTGGCCATGGGCGTCTCCGCGATGGAGCGTGAGTTCGCCATCGTGCGCATCTTGTTCAAGGTCGAGCGGCAACGCTACACGACCTGAGTCTCGTCAAAGTGCTGGCGTTTGTGGCTGGCGCGCAACTTGCAAGTTTCTGGAAAACCCGTCGCTTGGAGCCTTCCATGGCCGTCGTGCCCGATTTTCTTCTCAACGCCGCAAGCTCTCCGGCCACGCCTGGCAGGACTGCGGTCAAGACCCCCTCTCCCCAGGATCGCTCTCCGACTCAGGAACGATTTGCCGACGTCTTTGCCCAGGAACAACCGCGGGAAGCGGTACGCAGCGAAAAGCCGCGGGACTCCAGCGATAGCAAGGCGTCCAGTCAGGCGCGTAGGAACGAACCCACGCGTGCCCGGGATGGCGATGACCGGGTGAAACGCGCTGGCGATGACGACCGCACGGCGGACGCCAAGCCCCAGGCCAACACCACTGCCAAGAGCGGTGAGCAGTCGGCAGCCGCGACCGACGACAGCGGCAAAACCTTGCCGGTGGCCCAGGGCGAAGAGACCAAGGCGCCGGTCGACGCGGTGCTGGATCCGCTGTTCATGTTCGGCATGACCGGTCAGCTCCCGCAACCGGTAGCCATGCCGGCGCCAACACCCCAGGTCCCGACCGGAACGGCGGCAGAGGCGGCTACCGCCGCTACCACTGCCACCACTCAGGCCTTGGATCCGGCGGCCTTGCTGGGCGGCGCCGTGGCCACCGCCATGCCGGCGACCGCTACGGGTGCAGGCACGGGTGCAGCGGCGACCCCAGCCAAAGCTGGTGAGCAGGTCTCGGACGATGGTCTGGCGCAAATGCTGGGCCAGGTGCCTCAGGCTCAGACAGATGCCAGCAAGGCAGCCACCACTGCCAACAACCTGGCGGCGACGCAGTTGCAGGGCATGATGCCGGACGCCAGCGCGGCGGTTCCGGCGGCCGATCAGGCGGCCAGTGCCGCCCTGGCCTCGACGCTGGATCAGGGGGGCGATCAGGACGCGGCGATGCCGACCAAGACCGACGCCTTCGCCGACAAGCTCACTGCCCTGTCGCAAGCCATGAGCACGCCGGCGCAAACCGCCCGTCCGGTTACCGCTACGGTGCCTGGTCAGCCGCTCAGCCCACAGGCCGGCAACTTCAGTGAGGCCGTGGTGGACAAGGTCATGTGGATGTCCAGCCAGAACCTCAAGACCGCCGACATCCAGATGGAACCGGCGCAATTGGGCAAACTGGAAGTACGGATCGACATGACCCAGGACCAGACCCAGGTCACCTTCGCCAGTCCCCACGCCGATGTGCGCGAGGCGCTGGAAAACGGCAGCCAGCGCTTGCGTGAGCTCTTCGCCCAGCAGGGCATGAACCTGGCCAATGTCAACGTCTCCGACCAGTCGTCGGGCCAGGCCTGGCAGCAGTCGCAGCAGGGCGCTCAGAACGAGGGATCACGCCGAGGTCGCGGTGGTGCCGCGAGCGGCGGCGAGGATGAAGCGGTGGCGAACGTCGCCGAAACCCGCGGCTCGGCGACGCTCGCGGCGCGCAGTCTGGTCGACTACTACGCGTGACAGGCCACCGGCTCCCAGGTGACAGCCTGGGCCGCACCTGCTATATCCCCTTCGTATCAATAGGTTAGCTGCGTCACTCGACAAGGGTGACGCGCAGCACAGGATTCGGTCGAGCACTTATGGCGAAGAAGCAGGCGCCCGCGGCAGAGGGTGCAGCCGCGGAAGGCAAGGGCAAAGGCAAGCTCAAGCTCATCATCATCATCGTCGTGGCCCTGCTGCTGGTCATCGGCGCCTCCGTGGGAGCGACCTGGTTCCTGCTGGGCAAGAAGAGCGCCGAGCCCGAGCACGCTGCGCCCGCTACTCCGGCGGCACCGGTGCACCTGGCTGCGGTCTATCAGCCGTTGGTGCCGGCGTTCGTGGTCAACTACAACGCCGATGGTCGGCAGCGTTACATGCAGGTCACGGTGACCCTGATGGGGCGCGACCAGGCGCAGATGGACGCGCTCAAGGCGCAGCTGCCCCAGGTGCGGAATCTGCTGGTCATGCAATTTTCCGGGCAGGACTTCAATAGCCTGCTCACGCCAGTGGGCAAGGAAATGTTGCGTCAGCAGGCCACCAGCAAGGTTCAGGAGCTGGCGAAGAAACTGACCGGCCAGACCACCATCGAACAGGTACTGTTCACCAATCTCGTCCTGCAATAGGTAACACCATGGCCGTGCAAGATCTGCTCTCCCAGGATGAAATCGATGCCCTGCTGCACGGGGTCGACGATGGCATCGTCGAGACCGAGACCGATGCCGAGCCGGGCACCATCAAGGGCTACGACCTTACCAGTCAGGATCGTATCGTCCGTGGGCGGATGCCGACCCTGGAGATGATCAACGAGCGTTTCGCCCGCTATACCCGGGTCAGCATGTTCAACCTTTTGCGGCGCTCGGCGGATGTGTCCGTGGGCGGGGTGCAGGTCACCAAGTTCGGCGAATACATCCACTCGCTGTATGTGCCCACCAGCCTCAACATGGTCAAGATGAAGCCATTGCGCGGAACCGCGCTGTTCATCCTCGACGCCCGGCTGGTGTTCAAGCTGGTAGACAACTTCTTTGGCGGTGACGGCCGTCACGCCAAGATCGAAGGTCGCGAATTCACCCCCACCGAATTGCGGGTGGTGCGCATGGTGCTCGACCAGTGCTTCATCGACCTCAAGGAAGCCTGGGGCGCCATGCTCGACTGCCAGTTCGAGTACATGAATTCCGAGGTCAACCCGGCGCTGGCCAACATCGTCAGCCCCAGCGAAGTGGTGGTGGTGAGCACCTTCAACATCGAACTGGATGGCGGTGGCGGTGAGCTGCACGTGACCATGCCTTATTCGATGATCGAGCCGATTCGCGAAATGCTCGACGCCGGTTTCCAGTCGGACGTGGACGACCAGGACGAACGCTGGGTCAAGGCCCTGCGCGAGGATCTGCTCGATGTCCGGGTTCCCCTGGAAGCGACGGTTGTCCGGCGGCAACTCAAACTCCGCGATATCCTCAACATGCAGCCTGGCGACGTGATTCCGGTGGAGATGCCGGAAGAGATGCTCATGAGAGCCAACGGCATGCCCACCTTCAAGGTCAAGATGGGCGCGCGCAAGGGCAATTTGGCCCTACAGATTCTCGAACCGGTCAGCCGCGGCCGCTGAGCGGCAATGTTTTCCCGTCCGGGCCGCGGCCCGGCGTAGCACGAGACCTAGACGATGGAAGAGAACCCCGAAGAACAAGCCCTGGCGGACGAATGGGCCGCGGCCCTGGCCGAAGCCGGCGATGCCAGTCAGGACGATATCGATGCCCTGATGGCCCAGGGTACCCAGGTAGAACCGCCCAAGCCGCCCAAGGCACCGGTCGAAGAATTCGGACAAAGCAGTGGAGGTCTGGCGGTGAGCGGTATGGAAGGTCCCAACCTGGATGTGATCCTGGACATCCCCGTGACCATCTCCATGGAGGTCGGCCACACCGACATCTCCATCCGCAACCTGCTGCAACTCAACCAGGGCTCGGTCATCGAGCTCGACCGTCTGGCTGGCGAGCCACTGGACGTGCTGGTGAATGGTACGCTGATCGCCCATGGTGAAGTGGTGGTGGTGAACGAGAAGTTCGGGATCCGCCTGACCGACGTCATCAGTCCCACGGAACGTATCAAGAAGCTGCGGTGATCCATGAAGAGTCTGCTCCTGCCGCTGGGTCTGCTTCCCCTGACCGCGCGTGCCGCCGAAGCCACCAGTCCCGGGCTGAACGTGGGGGCTCAGCTCGGCCAGTTGCTGTTGGGCCTGCTGCTGGTGATCGGCCTGATCCTCGGCCTGGCCTGGCTGGTGCGTCGCGTGCAGCAACAGGGCCCGCGCGGCCAGCAGGCGATCAAGGTGATCTCGACCCAGCACCTCGGACCGCGCGAGCGGCTGGTGCTGGTACAGGTCGGTCAGGAGCAGCTGCTGATCGGCGTCGCCGGAGGGCGCATCACGCCGTTGCACAGCCTGCGCGAACCGGTTCGCCTGGGCGAGACGGAGGCGCCGCCGCCAGAATTCGCCCAGCGCCTGCTGGAACTCATCAGCCGCGATCCCAAGGCGAAACCATGACCCCTTTGCGTCTACCGGCCGGCCTGGGGCGTACCCTGGGCTGGCTGCTGGGACTGGCCGTGCTGCTGTTCGCGCCCCTGGCGCTGGCACAGCAGGCCGGGCAGGCCAACCCGTTGTCGATACCCGCCATCACCTTGAGTACCAACGGTCAGGGGCAGCAGGAGTATTCGGTCAGCCTGCAGATCCTGCTGATCATGACGGCGCTGAGCTTCATCCCGGCGTTCGTCATGCTGATGACCAGCTTTACCCGCATCGTCATCGTCTTCGCCATCCTGCGCCAGGCGCTGGGGCTGCAGACCACGCCCTCCAACCAGGTGCTGGTGGGCATGGCGCTGTTTCTCTCGCTGTTCATCATGGCGCCGGTGTTCGACCGCATCAACACTACCGCCGTACAGCCTTACCTGAAGGAGCAGCTCAGCGCCCAGGATGCCATCGATCGGGCACAGGTGCCGATGAAGGACTTCATGCTGGGTCAGACCCGGCAATCGGACCTGGACCTGTTCATGCGCCTGTCCAAGCGCACCGACATCGCCAGCCCCGATCAGGCACCGCTGTCGATCCTGGTGCCGGCCTTCGTCACCTCCGAACTCAAGACCGCCTTCCAGATAGGCTTCATGATCTTCATTCCCTTCCTGGTCATCGACCTGGTGATCGCCAGCGTACTGATGGCCATGGGCATGATGATGCTGTCACCCATGATCATCTCGCTGCCGTTCAAGCTGATGCTGTTCGTGCTGGTGGATGGCTGGGCGCTGATCATGGGCACCCTGGCGAGCAGTTTCGGTACCGTCTAGCGGTGCCCCTTTGCGTGGAGAAGCGAAATGACCCCTGAAGTCGCCGTCGACCTGTTCCGCCAGGGCCTCTGGCTTACTGCGCTGCTGGTGGCCGTGCTCGTGGTACCCAGCCTCATCGTTGGCCTGATCGTGGCGGTGTTCCAGGCGGCGACCCAGATCAACGAACAGACCCTGAGCTTCCTGCCGCGCCTGATCGTCACCTTGTTGACGCTGATCGTGTTGGGACCCTGGATGGTCAGGCAGTTGATGGAGTTCATCCAGACCTCGGTCGCCAATATTCCGCGGCTGATCGGCTAGCCCATGCTCGCGCTCAGCGACGCCCAGATCGGCGGCTGGGTCGGCAGCTTTTTGTTTCCGCTGTTTCGCATCGCCGCGCTGCTCATGACCATGCCGATCATCGGTACTACCCTGGTCCCGGTGCGGGTGCGGATGTACCTGGCCCTGGCGTTGAGCCTGGTGCTGGTACCCACCTTGCCCCCGATGCCACAGGTGGATGCCATCAGCGTCCAGGCCTTGCCGCTGATCGTCGAGCAGATCCTCATCGGCGCGGTGATGGGCTTCAGCCTGCAGCTGTTCTTCCATGTCTTCGTGGTGGCCGGGCAGATCATCTCGACCCAGGCGGGTCTGAGCTTCGCGTCCATGATCGATCCGGTCAACGGCGCCTCGGCACCGGTCATGGGGCAGTTCTTCACCATGCTGGTGACGCTGCTGTTCCTGGCCATGAACGGTCATCTGGTGGTGTTCGAGATCCTTGCCGAGAGCTTCGTCACCCTGCCGGTAGGGGATACCCTGAGCGTCGAGCATTTCTGGCAGATCGCGGGCCGGCTGGGCTGGGTACTGGGTGCCGGCATCCTGTTGGTCCTGCCGGCCATCACCGCGCTGCTGGTGGTCAACATCGCCTTCGGCATCATGACCCGCGCCGCGCCGCAGCTGAACATCTTTTCCGTCGGCATGCCGCTGATCGTGGTGCTGGGCATGGTGATCGTCTGGCTCGGCACCGCCGATATCCTGTCCCACTACGAAAGTCTCGCCAGCGAGGCGCTGCAATGGCTGCGCGAACTCGCCCGCGAACGCTAGGAGGTATGCCGCATGGCTGAATCCGATGGCGAAGACCGCACAGAAGACCCCACCGAGAAACGCAAGCGTGATTCTCGGGAGGAGGGGCAGCTCCCGCGATCACGCGAACTCGGTACGGTGGCAGTCATGCTGTCGGGTGTTGGCGGCCTGCTGATGTACGGCGCCTTCCTCGGTGGCAAGCTGCTGGAGGTGATGCGCAGCAACTTCTCGTTGCGACGCGAAGAGGTCATGGACGAACGCTTCATGGGCACCTTCTTGCTGGCCTCGGGCAAGGCGGCGATGCTGGGGATGGTGCCAATGATTGTCTTGGTGGTGATCGCCGCCATCGTCGGCCATATCGCCCTGGGCGGCTTCCTGTTTTCCGGCAAGGTGCTGGCGCCCAAGCCGAGTCGGATGAATCCGCTGTCCGGCATCACACGCATGTTCTCCAAGAACTCCCTGGTGGAGCTGCTCAAGGCGCTGGGCAAGTTCTTCATCATCCTCGGCGTGTCGGTGCTGGTGCTGATGAGCGAGCGCACGGCGTTGCTGCAGATCGCCAAGCTGCCGCTGGAGCAGGCGCTGCTGCACAGCATGCAGGTGGTGGGGCATGCCACGCTGCTGCTGGCGCTGGGATTGTTGATCATCGCGGCCGTGGACGTGCCCTTCCAGATCTTCAGCAATCGCAAGAAACTGATGATGACCAAGCAGGAGATCAAGGACGAATACAAGGACAGCGAGGGCAAGCCGGAGGTCAAGGGCAAGATTCGCCAGATGCAGCGGCAGATGGCGCAGCAGCGGATGATGGCCGAGGTGCCCAATGCCGATGTAGTCATTACCAACCCGACCCACTTCGCCGTGGCCCTCAAGTACGATGCGGCCAAGGGCGGGGCGCCGGTGCTGGTGGCCAAGGGCAGCGATTTCACCGCGCTGAAGATTCGCGAGATCGCCCAGGAACACCAGGTCTCGCTGCTGGAGTCACCCGGCCTGGCGCGGGCGGTGTATTACTCAACCGATGTGGATCAGGAGATTCCGGCCGGGCTCTATGTGGCCGTGGCTCAGGTCCTGGCCTATGTCTATCAGCTCAGGCAATTCCGCGCCGGACGTGGCCGCAAGCCCAAGCTGTCAGACCTGCCCATCCCGCCGGATCTGCGGCGGGACGAGGAGGGGAAGGCGCCTACTTGATGACGCCGCAGGCGACGCGGGCGCCGCCACCGCCCAGGGGCTTGGGCTGATCGGAGTAGTTGTCGCCTCCGGCATGTACCATCAGGGCATGGCCCTTGATCTCTTCGAGACGCTTGATGCGTGGCGCCAGTACCGGCTGAGTGGCCTGGCCGTCGGCGGTCACATAGAGCGCCGGCAGTTCGCCCAGGTGGCCATCGTCCGACCAGGGCGCGCTGTGCTTGCCGGTGTTGCGCGGATCAAGATGACCACCCGCGGCTCCGCCAGCGGTCAGGGTGCCATTCACCTCGGCCGGGCCGCAGTTGGGCTTGGTATGGACGTGGAAACCATGGATCCCTGGCTCCAGGCCCTTGAGGTCGGGGGTGAAGACCAGGCCATATTTCGAGCGGGTCACCTGCACGCTGCCGACGCTTTCACCCACACCGTCGGTCGTGACCTTGTTCACGGGAATCGTCAGGGATTCAGCCGCCTGGGCAGTGCCGGCCAGGCAGGTGGCCAACAGCGTCGCGGTCCAGATTTTCATCATGATGCTCCTCGGATAGGCGCGCTAGCGCAGGTCCCTAGACAGACTCGCGTCTTTCACCTGGGGTTCAGCCCGCCGCTCCACCGATCCGTAACCAGTCCTGTATCGCCTCCGGAAAACCTTGCGGATTCAAGCTGTTGGGCAGTTGGCCCGGAGCTTGCTCAGGCCTCTGCGAACAGTGCGCTGCGTCAACTTTCCGTGACGACGGCACCGGCAAGCGAGGAATGGGTGTGAAAGTCGATAAATCCCTGATGATGGGCAACATGCGCGGTCTGGCTCGCGGCAACCTGGGCGTGCCGCTGGCCGTCCTGGCGATGCTCGCCATGATGACCCTGCCGATGCCGCCGTTCCTGCTGGACGTGCTGTTCACCTTCAACATCGCCCTGTCGATCGTGGTCCTGCTGGTCAGCGTCTACGCCTTGCGGCCGCTGGACTTCGCCGTCTTCCCGACCATCCTGCTGGTGTCGACCCTGTTGCGCCTGGCGCTGAACGTGGCCTCGAGCCGCGTGGTATTGCTGCACGGCCAGGATGGCCACGACGCCGCGGGCAAGGTCATCCAGGCCTTCGGTGAGGTGGTGGTCGGCGGCAACTACGTGGTCGGTGCGGTGGTGTTCGCCATCCTCATGATCATCAACTTCGTGGTGGTGACCAAGGGTGCCGGCCGTATCTCCGAGGTGTCGGCGCGCTTCACCCTGGATGCCATGCCCGGCAAGCAGATGGCGATCGACGCCGACCTCAACGCCGGCATCATCGACCAGAACGAAGCCAAGAAGCGCCGGACCGAAGTGGGCCAGGAAGCCGATTTCTACGGCTCCATGGACGGTGCCAGCAAGTTCGTGCGCGGTGACGCCGTCGCCGGCTTGCTGATCCTCTTCATCAACCTCATCGGCGGCATGGCCATCGGCATGGCCCAGCACAGTCTGTCGTTCGGCGACGCTGCCCGCATCTACGCCCTGCTGACCATCGGTGACGGCCTGGTGGCCCAGGTCCCGTCGCTGCTGCTGTCGGTCGCCGCGGCCATCATGGTGACCCGCGTCTCTTCCGCCGAGGACATGGGTCAGCAAGTCAATCGTCAGATGTTTGCCTCGCCCAAGGCGCTGGCGGTATCGGCCTTCATCATCATCGCCATGGGCCTGGTGCCGGGCATGCCGCACCTGCCGTTCCTTGGTCTGGGCGGTGGTGCCGCCGCCGGTGCCTGGCTGATCTACAAGCGTCAGCGCCAGGCCAAGCAGACCGCCGAAGTCGAAGCCAAGAAGCAGCAGGACCTGGCCCCGGTGCAGCGCCCGGCCGAGGCCAAGGAGCTGGGTTGGGACGACGTGACCCCGGTGGACATGGTGGGTCTAGAAGTCGGCTACCGGCTGATCCCCATGGTCGATCGCAACCAGGGTGGTCAACTGCTGGCACGGATCAAGGGCGTGCGCAAGAAGCTGTCCCAGGACCTCGGCTTTCTTATGCCGTCAGTTCATATTCGCGACAACCTAGACCTGCTGCCCAATGCCTATCGTCTGACGTTGATGGGGGTGAGTGTGGCCGAGGCCGAGATCTATCCCGACCGCGAACTGGCGATCAACCCCGGTCAGGTCTATGGCTCCCTCAATGGCGTCGCCGCCAAGGATCCGGCATTCGGTCTGGAAGCGGTATGGATCGACGTCACCCAGCGTGACCAGGCCCAATCCCTGGGTTACACCGTGGTGGACGCCAGTACCGTGGTCGCCACCCACCTCAACCAGATCCTCTTCAAGCATGCCCACGAGCTGATTGGTCACGAAGAAGTCCAGCAATTGCTGCAGGTGCTGGCCAAGAGTTCGCCCAAGCTGGCCGAAGAACTGGTGCCCGGCATCGTCTCCCTGTCGACCCTGCTCAAGATCCTCCAGCAGCTGCTGCAGGAGCAGGTACCCGTCCGCGACATCCGCACCATCGCCGAAGCCATCGCCAACGTCGGTCCGCGGAGTCAAGATCCCGCCGCCATCGCCGGTGCCGTACGGGTCGCGTTGTCCCGCGCAATCGTCCAGAACATCGTAGGAATGGAGCCTGAGCTGCCTGTTATCACCCTTGAGCCAAGGTTGGAACAGATGTTGCTAAGTAGTATGCAGAAGGCCGGTCAGGGCGCCGAGGACGGTATGTTCCTTGAGCCTGGCATGGCTGAAAAACTGCAGCGTTCCCTTATCGAGGCAGCGCAGCGTCAGGAAATGATGGGTAAGCCAGTGGTGCTGCTGGTAGCTGGTGCGATCCGCGGGATGATGTCCCGCTTCGCCCGGATGGCAGCGCCGAACATGAGTGTACTGGCCTACCAGGAAATTCCGGACAACAAGCAGGTCACCATCGTCGCTACCGTTGGCCAGAATGGCTGAGGTCTAGATCATGCAAGTCAAACGTTTCTTCGCTGCCGATATGCGTCAAGCCATGAAGCTGGTACGCGACGAGCTGGGCCCGGATGCCGCCATCCTCAGCAACCGCCGGGTCGCCGGCGGGGTCGAGCTGACCGCGGCGCTGGACTACCAGGCTCCGGCACCGGCTGCGCCCAACGCGGAGCTGCAGGCGGAGTTGCGCAAGACCCATGCGAAGATCGCCCAGGCCCATGCCGACCTCAGCATCCGCGCGCCGGGCGTGCCCTCGGCCGCGCCCAAGGACAAGCAGCTGCTCGGCGCCATCAGTGCCGCCGACAGTCGTCGCGAGCCGGTGATCGCCCCGCCGCGTGCCCCCCAACCGGCTGCTGCGGCAGCTGCCGCCAGCGCCGCGCCGGAAGACCGCCGCGCCCTGGAAGCTATGCGCAGCGAACTCAGTGGCCTGCGTGAACTGCTGGAAGTCCAGCTGGGCTCCATGGCCTGGACTCAGGTGCAGTCCACCCGTCCGGAGCAGGCCGGCCTCTGGCGCCGCCTGCAACGCATGGGGCTGCCGGCCGACCTGGCCCGCCACCTGCTCGACAGCGTGGCCAAGATCCAGGACCCGCGCCATGCCTGGCGCATGCTGCTGGCCAACTTCGCCCAGCTGGCCAAGACCACTGACGCCAAGATTTTGGAGGAGGGCGGCATCGTCGCCTTCGTCGGTCCGGCCGGCATGGGCAAGACCACCACCCTGGCCAAGCTCGCCGCCAACTACGTGCTCAAGTACGGTCCCCAGAGTCTGGCGCTGGTCAGCATGGACAGCTTCCGCATCGGTGCCCAGGAGCAGATCAAGACCCTGGGCCGCATCCTCGACGTACCAGTGACCCTGGTCGATCCGGGCCAGTCCCTGGCGCAGGCCCTGGCGCCCCTGGCACGCAAGCGTCTGGTGCTGATTGATACCGCGGGCATGCCCGCCAACGATCCGGCGCTCAAGGCGCAGCTCGAAGCCCTGGCGAACCGCCAGCTGAAGATTCGCAATTACCTGGTGCTGGGTGTCACCAGCCAGAGCCAGGTGCTCAAGGCGGCCTATCACAGCTATCGGCGCTGCGGCCTGAGCGGCTGCGTGCTGACCAAGCTGGACGAGGCCGCCAGCCTCGGCGAAGCCCTGGGCCTGGCCATCAGCCAGCGCCTGCCGGTGGCCTACATCGCCGACGGTCCGCGCATCCCGGACGATCTGCATCAGGCTCGCAGCCACCAGCTGGTGAGCCGCGCCGTGAGCCTGCAGGCGTCCGAAGAGCCGAGCGAAGAAACCATGGCCGGCATGTTCGCCGGCCTGTATCAGAGCAATGCCCGCCGCGCCGGTTAGCGCCGACGAACGGTAGTGGTGCATCGCATGCCTGGGCACGCCAAATGCACTTGGTCTAAAGTGTGACGGATTTCAATCAAAGGTATCAGGCAATGGGTAGCATGCATCCCGTCCAAGTCATAGCGGTCACGGGCGGTAAAGGCGGTGTCGGCAAGACCAATGTGTCGGTCAACCTGGCCTTGGCCCTGGCCGATATCGGGCGGCGCGTCATGCTGCTCGACGCCGACCTGGGCCTTGCCAACATCGACGTTCTGCTCGGGCTGTCGCCTAAGCGCACCCTGGCCGACGTCATTTCCGGCGAGTGTGAGCTGCGCGACGTGCTGCTGCACGGGCCGGGCGGCATCCGCATCGTCCCGGCAGCCTCGGGCACCCAGGCGATGGTCAATCTGACGCCGGCCCAGCATGCCGGTCTGATCCAGGCCTTCAGCGACATCAGCGAGAACCTCGACGTGCTCATCGTCGATACCGCTGCCGGCATCGGCGACCAGGTGGTCAGCTTCGTCCGCGCCGCCCAGGAAGTCCTGGTCGTGGTGTGCGACGAGCCCACCTCCATCACCGATGCCTACGCCCTGATCAAGCTGCTCAATCGCGACCATGGCGTCACCCGTTTCCGGGTGTTGGCGAATATGGCGCTGACACCCCAGGAAGGCCGCAATCTCTTTGCTAAGCTGACCAAGGTGACCGACAGATTCCTGGATGTCGCCTTGCAATACGTGGGCGCCATTCCGTTCGATGAAGCGGTGCGCAAAGCGGTACAGAAACAGCGCCCCGTGTACGAAGCCTTTCCGCGTGCCAAGGCCTCACTGGCCTTTCGTGCGGTGGCTCAGAAAGTCGATGGCTGGCCGCTGCCCGCCAATCCGCGCGGCCATCTCGAGTTCTTTGTCGAGCGCCTTGTGCAACCAGCCATCGGTACCCACGCATGACAGCATCCAGCGGGCTTCGCATGTACAGCAAAACCTCGGAACGTACCCAGCAGGAGCAGCTCATCAACCGCTACGCGCCGTTGGTGAAACGCATCGCCTACCATCTCCTGGCGCGCCTGCCGGCGAGCGTACAGGTCGAAGACCTGATGCAGGCCGGCATGATCGGTCTGCTGGAGGCCTCGCGCAAATACGACGCTGGCAAGGGCGCCAGCTTCGAGACCTACGCTGGCATCCGCATCCGCGGTGCCATGCTCGATGAGGTCCGCAAGGGCGACTGGGCGCCGCGCTCGGTGCACCGCAACACGCGCATGGTCACCGACGCCATTCGGGCAGTGGAAGCGCGCACTGGTCGTGACGCTAAAGATTCCGAAGTCGCGGCCGAACTTAAATTGAGTCTGGATGAGTACTACGGCATCCTTGGCGACACCATGGGGAGTCGCCTGTTCAGCTTCGACGACCTCATGGAGGGTGGTGAGCATGGGCTTGAGGAGAGCGGTTCGCATGAACTCGAGCCCGGTCGCGGTCTGGAAGACGAGCGCTTCCGCAAGGCCCTGGCCGAGGCCATCGCCAATCTTCCGGAGCGTGAACGTCTGGTGCTCTCGCTGTATTACGACGAGGAACTCAACCTCAAGGAAATCGGCGAGGTGCTGGGTGTGAGCGAGTCACGTGTCTGCCAACTTCACAGTCAATGCGCGGCACGCCTGCGGGCGCGGCTGGCGGAATGGCGTTCGCGTTAACCGGCTGGTACTCAGGCTACTACGATTGCTTAGACGCGCCTTGTGGCGTGTGTGCGGATTAGGACGGAGGTCGACTTGGACAAGAACATGAAAATCCTCATCGTGGACGATTTTTCCACGATGAGACGCATCATCAAGAATTTGCTGCGCGATCTGGGATTCACCAATACCGCCGAAGCAGACGACGGTAATACCGCACTGCCGATGCTGCAGAGCGGCAACTTCGATTTTCTCGTCACCGACTGGAACATGCCTGGCATGACCGGCATCGATCTGCTGCGCCAGGTCCGCGCCGACGCGCGCCTGAAGACCCTGCCGGTGCTGATGGTGACCGCCGAGGCCAAGCGTGAGCAGATCATCGAAGCCGCTCAGGCCGGCGTGAATGGCTATGTGGTCAAGCCTTTCACCGCCCAGGTGCTGAAAGAAAAGATCGACAAGATCTTCGAGCGGGTGAACGGCTGAAGAAAGCCGCGGGGACGTTATGGATCAGCTTGGCACCAACAGCTTCAGCGACTTCGAGTCGAATCTAAAACAGCACGCCCAAGAGCTGGTGAAATGCCTGGAAAGCGGCGATTTCACCCAGGCCGTGCATGTTATCAATGAGCTCAATCAACTGCGTGACCGGGGTCTTTACCAGGAAGTCGGCAAGCTGACCCGCGAGCTGCACAATGCCATCGTCAACTTCGAGATCGATCCGCGCGGCATGGCCGGCGAAGAGGTCTCCCAGATCAGCGATGCCACCGATCGTCTCTCCTACGTGGTGAAGATGACCGAGAACGCCGCCAACCGGACCATGGATCTGGTGGAGGAGAGCGCGCCGCTGGTAGGCAACTTCGGCGACGAGGCCCGTGCCGTGCATGCCGACTGGAAGAAATTCATGCGCCGGGAAATGGGCGCGGACGAATTCCGCGAACTGGCCAAGCGCGTCGACGCCTTCCTCAGCCACAGCGAGAGCAGTGCCGAACAGCTGTCGGCCAAGCTCAACGACATTCTCCTCGCGCAGGACTATCAGGATCTCACCGGTCAGGTGATCAAGCGGGTCGTCAATCTCGTCGGGCAGATCGAGAAAGACCTCGTCAAGCTGGTGATGATGGCCAGTCAGGTCGATCGCTATACCGGCTTCAGTCACGATCACACCGCGCTGATCGAACAGAATCGAAAAGAAAAGACGATGAAGGGTGAAGGTCCGCAGATTCATGCCGATAAGCGTGAAGACGTCGTGGCCGCTCAGGTCGACGTCGACGATCTTCTATCCAGTCTGGGCTTTTGACCCAGACCCTCTTGGGGAGTGCAGGAATGAGCTTCGACGCCGATGAAGAAATCCTCCAGGATTTCCTGGTAGAGGCCGGCGAGATTCTCGAACAGTTGTCCGAACAATTGGTCGAGCTGGAAAGCCGCCCGGATGACATGGATCTGCTGAATGCCATTTTTCGTGGCTTCCATACCGTAAAGGGCGGTGCCGGTTTCCTGCAGCTCCATACCCTGGTCGAGTGCTGCCATATCGCGGAAAACGTGTTCGACATCCTGCGCAAAGGCGAACGCCGCGTGGATGCCGAGCTGATGGATGTAGTGCTGCAGGCACTGGATTCCGTCAACGAAATGTTCGGTCAGGTCCGTGAACGCGAAGAGCCGACCCCGGCCTCGCCTGAATTACTGGCGGCCCTGGCCCGCCTGGCCGAACCCGCCGGCAGTGAGCCGGCGCCGGTTCCGGTTGCGCCCGTGGCTGCTGCCCCGGTCGCTGCCGCAGAGCCCGCTCCGACCGCCGCGGCGGCTGCCGAGCCGGAACTGAGCGATGCCGATTTCCAGAACCTGCTCGATGCCCTGGGCAGCGAGCCGGGTGCCGACCAGGGGGCCACTGCGGAAACCGCCAGTGCCGCCGGTGGCGAGGACATCACCGACGACGAATTCGAGGCCTTGCTCGATCAGCTGCATGGCAAAGGCAAGTTCAACGAGGCGCCAGCGGCGGCTCCGGTGGCTGCCACGGCACCTGCGCCAGCCGCCACGGGTGGCGACGAGATCACCGATGACGAATTCGAAGCCCTGCTCGACGAGCTGCACGGCAAGGGCAAGTTCGTCGCGAACGAGGCTCCTGCGCCGGCCGCATCGGCACCCGTCACGGCTGCTCCGGCGGCGGCGAGTGGTGATGAGATCACCGATGACGAGTTCGAATCCCTGCTCGATGAGCTCCATGGCAAGGGCAAGTTCAGTGGCCCCGCCGAGCCCGTAGCTGCACCGGTTGCCGCTGCGCCGACACCGGTCGCCGCGCCTCAGCCTGTTCCGGCCCCGGCCCCGGCCCCGGCCCCGGCCCCGGCCCCGGCCCCGGCCCCAGCACCGGCACCGAAATCGGCCGTCGAGGTCGCTGCGCCCAAGCCGGCGGCACCTGCCGCGGCAGGCGAGCGTCCCACCAGCGAGGCGGAGACCACCGTGCGGGTCGATACCGCGCGGCTGGACGAGATCATGAACATGGTCGGCGAACTGGTGCTGGTGCGTAACCGCCTGGTACGCCTGGGCCTGAACAGCGGCGACGAGGCCATGGCCAAGGCCGTGTCCAACCTCGACGTGGTCACCGCGGATCTGCAGACCTCGGTCATGAAGACCCGAATGCAGCCGATCAAGAAAGTCTTCGGCCGCTTCCCGCGCCTGGTCCGCGATCTGGCGCGCAGCCTGAAGAAAGAGATCAACCTGGAGCTGGTCGGTGAAGAAACCGACCTGGACAAGAACCTGGTCGAGGCCCTGGCCGATCCGCTGGTGCACTTGGTGCGCAATGCGGTCGACCATGGCATCGAGGGGCCGGCCGAGCGTGAAGGCAACGGCAAGTCCCGCGCCGGACGCGTGGTGCTTTCCGCCGAGCAGGAAGGCGACCATATCCTGCTGTCGATTTCCGACGACGGCAAGGGCATGGACGCGGATCTGCTGCGTAACAAGGCGGTGGAAAAGGGCCTGCTCGACCGCGACGCGGCCGATCGCCTGACCGAGACCGAGTGCTTCAACCTGATCTTTGCCCCGGGTTTCTCCACCAAGGCCGAGATCTCCGACATCTCCGGCCGCGGCGTGGGCATGGACGTGGTCAAGACCAAGATCAGCCAGCTCAACGGTACCCTCAACGTCTTCTCGACCAAGGGCCAGGGCTCCAAGATCGTCATCAAGGTGCCCCTGACCCTGGCGATCATGCCGACGCTGATGGTGATGCTGGGCAACCAGGCCTTCGCCTTCCCGCTGGTCAACGTCAACGAGATCTTCCACCTCGACCTGTCCCGCACCAACGTGGTGGATGGCCAGGAAGTGGTGGTGGTGCGCGACAAGGCACTGCCGCTCTTCTACCTCAAGCGTTGGCTGGTACCTGGTGCAGCCCACGTGGAGCAGGGCGAGGGGCACGTGGTGATCCTCTCGGTCGGCACCCAGCGTATCGGCTTCGTGGTCGATCAGCTGGTGGGCCAGGAAGAGGTGGTCATCAAGCCACTCGGCAAGATGCTGCAGGGCACGCCCGGCATGTCGGGGGCGACCATCACTGGCGACGGCCGCATCGCGCTCATCCTCGATGTACCCAGCATGCTCAAGCGCTACGCCCGTCGCGGGCTCTGAGTCGGCCAGGTACGAGCGGCGTCGGGTCCTGTGCCCGGCGCCATCGGGTGGCCTGAGCCGCCCCAGGTTAGGAGTTTCAAGGTATGCCGGTAAAAGTACTGGTGGTAGACGATTCCGGCTTCTTCCGGCGTCGGCTCAAGGAAATCCTGGCGGCCGACCCCAACATCTCGGTGGTGGGCACGGCCAGCAACGGGCGTGAGGGGGTCGATCAGGCCCTGGCACTGCGGCCCGATGTCATCACCATGGATTACGAGATGCCGATGATGGACGGCATCACTGCCGTCCGCCATATCATGCAGAAGTGCCCGACTCCGGTACTGATGTTCTCCTCGCTCACCCATGAAGGCGCCCGGGTCACCCTGGATGCCCTGGATGCTGGCGCGGTCGACTACTTGCCGAAGAATTTCGAGGACATCTCGCGCAATCCGGCGAGTGTGCAGAAGCTGCTGTGCGAGAAGATCCACCATATCGCCCGTTCCAATCGCCGCTTCGCGGTGGCGCCCAGTGTCGCGCCGGCAGCGTCCGCGAGTCCGGCGGCTGCATCGGCAAGTGCCCGGCCGGTAACCCGGCCGGCGGCGCCCAGTGCGACCCAGGCTGGCCACGCGCCCAGTACCCCGGCGTCACCGCCGCCCAAGCGCAAGCACTACCGCCTGGTGGCCATCGGTACGTCCACCGGCGGCCCAGTGGCCCTGCAGCGCGTGCTGACCCAACTGCCAGCCAATTTCCCGGCGCCGCTGGTGCTGATCCAGCACATGCCCGCCGCCTTCACCAAGGCCTTCGCCGAGCGTCTGGACAAGCTCTGCCGTATCAGCGTCAAGGAAGCCGAGGACGGCGATCAGCTGCGTCCGGGGTTGGCGCTGCTGGCGCCTGGGGGCAAGCAGATGATGGTGGACGGCCGCGGCATGGTGAAGATCCTGCCCGGTGATGAACGCCTCAACTACAAGCCTTGTGTCGACGTGACCTTTGGCTCCGCCGCCAAGGCCTACGCCGACAAGGTGCTGGCGGTGGTCCTGACCGGCATGGGCGCCGACGGTCGCGAAGGCGCGCGGATGCTCAAGCAGGTCGGTAGCCAGGTGTGGGCCCAGGACGAAGCCAGTTGCGTCATCTATGGGATGCCGATGGCCATCGCCAAGGCCAACCTGGCCGACGCCATCTACGGCCTGGAAGACATCGGCAGGCACCTGGCCGAGGCCTGTTCGTGACGGCAGGCGTTCATTCGCCAGAAGGGCATTGAGCGTGGACGTCCTCAGCCTTATCGGCATCCTGCTGGCCTTCACCGCCATCATGGGCGGCAATCTGCTGGAGGGCGGCTCCTTCGCCGCCCTGGCCAATGGCCCGGCGGCGCTCATCGTGGTGGGTGGGACCCTCGGTGCCGTGCTGTTGCAGACCCGGCTACCGGTGCTGCGCCGCGCCCTGACCATGCTGGGGTGGGTGTTCGTGCCGCCAACGCTGGACCTCACCGGTGGCATTCGCAAGGTGGTCAACTGGAGCAACGTGGCGCGCAAGGAAGGCCTGTTGGGTCTCGAGCCCCTGGTCGCCCGCGAGGCCGATCCCTATGCCGCCAAGGGGCTGCAGCTGCTGGTGGACGGCACTGAGCCCGAGACCCTGCGCAGCATTCTGGAAGTGGACCTCTACGGCCAGGAAGATCGTGACATCGCCGCCGCCAAGGTCTATGAAGCCATGGGCGGCTATGCGCCCACGGTCGGCATCATCGGTGCGGTGATGGGCCTGATCCACGTCATGCAGAATCTCGCCGATCCCTCACAGCTGGGTAGCGGCATCGCGGTGGCCTTCGTCGCCACCATCTATGGCGTCGCCTTTGCCAACCTGCTGCTATTGCCCATCGGCAACAAGCTCAAGGCGTTGGCCCAGCAGCAGTCCCGCTACCGGGAAATGCTGCTGGAAGGGCTGATGTCCATCGGCGAAGGCGAGAATCCGCGGTCCATCGAAATGAAGCTGCAAGGTTTCCTGGACTAGGAGAGCGCCGCATGCCTCGCCGCCGCCGTCCCGAAGAGCACGAGAACCACGAACGCTGGCTGGTCTCCTACGCGGATTTCATCACCCTGTTGTTCGCCTTCTTCGTGGTCATGTATTCCATTTCCTCGTTGAACGAGAGCAAGTACAAGGTGCTCTCGGACAGCCTGTCAGGCATCTTCAGCCAGCCAGAGCGGTCGCTCAAACCTATCATCCTCGGCGATCAGCGTCCGGCGGGAACGACGCCTGCGGTAATGGACACCAGCGCCGCCCAGAGCGCCAAGGGCACGCCTAGCGATCCGCTGCAGCAGATCGCCGACAGCGTGCGATCCACCTTCGGCGATCTCATTGCCGGCGACCAACTGAACATCAAGGCCAGTGAGATGTGGCTGGAAATCGAGCTCAGCTCCAACCTGCTCTTTGCCAGCGGTGACTCTCTGCCGAGCAATCCCGCCTTTGGCCTCATGGAAAAAGTGGCCAAGATTCTGGCGCCGTTCAAAAATCCGATCCAGGTACAGGGCTACACGGACGACCGTCCCATCAGCACGGCGCTGTATCCCACCAACTGGGAGCTATCAGCGGCCCGGGCCGCCAGTATCGTGCGGCTGCTGATCGGCAATGGCATCGCCCCGCAGCGCTTGGCTGTGGTCGGCTATGGCGCCTATCAGCCGGTGGTCGACAACACCAATGACGTCAACCGAGCCCGCAATCGGCGGGTGGTTCTGCTGATCTCGCGCAATCTAGACTTGTTCCGGCCACAGAGCACCTTGCAAAATTCGTCGACTGGCACACAATCTGCAGCATCGCCTGGAGAGCTGACGCCCAAGGGGGCGCCTGTCAAATCTTCGTCGCCGGCCTCTGTGCCGGCCCCTTGACCCGGTCGGTCATGTCGTCGGGAGGAAGTCTGCACATGAGAGTCTGGGCTGTCGCCAATCAGAAGGGTGGGGTGGGCAAGACCACCACCACCGTTGCCCTCGCCGGGTTGCTAGGCGATGAAGGCAAGCGCGTCTTGCTGGTGGACCTGGATCCCCATGGTTCCCTGACCAGCTATTTCGGTCAGGATCCGGACAGTCTCGAGCACAGCGTGTTCGACCTGTTCCAACACGGTGGTCAGGTCCCGGAAGGCCTGCCGAAGCGTCTGCTGCTGCCGACCAGCCATCCGCAGTTGTCGATGCTGCCGTCCAGTACCGCCCTGGCTACCTTGGAACGCCAGTCGCCTGGGCAGAGCGGATTGGGCCTGGTGATTTCCAAGAGCCTGGCGCAACTGTGGAACGACTTCGATCACGTGCTGATCGACAGCCCACCGCTGCTTGGGGTGTTGATGGTCAATGCTCTGGCGGCCAGTCAGCATCTGGTGATTCCCACCCAGACCGAATTCCTGGCACTCAAGGGGTTGGAGCGCATGGTCAACACCCTGACCATGATCAACCGCTCGCGCAAGCAGGCGCTGCCCTACACCATAGTGCCGACCCTGTTCGATCGCCGTACCCAGGCCTCCATCGGGACGTTGAAGGTATTGCGCAATACCTATCCCGCGCAGTTGTGGCAGGCCTTCATTCCCATCGATACCCGGCTGCGCGATGCCAGTCGCTCCGGGCAGGTGCCGTCGCGCTATGAACTCAACAGCCGCGGTGTCATCGCTTACCGGGCGCTGCTACGGCATCTGCTCGAAGGGGCGCCCAGTAGCCAGGTCGCCTGATTCAAGTTTTCCATCCTTCCAGCCGATAGGCTGGACAACCCACCCACGTAGATCGCCATGAGCCAACCGACGTCCCTCGACAATCGTCCGCAGCGTGTTCTTCAGGGCTATCTCGATGCCCTGCTGCTGGATGCGTTCCTGGAGCTGCCGACCGCTGAAGTCGCGCCTGCCGTGGCGCCCGTGGTCGTGCCCGCAGAGCCGATCGCCAGCGTCAGCGAGGACGAGTTCGCCGCCGCCGTGCGCGAAGAGCTCGAGCGCGACGCCGCGCGACAGCCCCGGGTCGTGCCGTTGACCGCGCGCCGCGCAGGCGTTGCGCTGGCCGAGCGCTCCCCGGCCGAGGTCCTGTTGCCAGTGACCCTGCCCGTGGCGGCGCCGGACACCGATATCGAGCTGGATTGGCGCGTCCCTGAATTGGCCCCGGTCGCCGAGCCGCCGCGTCCCATCGTGGAAGGCATCGCCGTGGGCAATGTGCCTTCGCCATCGCTGCTGGTCGGCGGCGCGCCGCCCGGTGGCGTAGCGCTGGAGGGTCGGCCCGAATGGGGCGAGGAACCCTTCGAATGCCTGTTGTTCGACGTCGCCGGCTTGACCCTGGCCGCGCCTTTGGTCTGCCTGGGCTCCATCTACCCACTCGCCGACGAAGAGTTGACGCCGCTGTTCGGTCAGCCAGACTGGTTCCTGGGCCTGCTACCCTGCCAGGCAGGTAACCTGCGCGTTCTCGATGCGGCGCGCTGGGTGATGCCCGAACGTTACCGTGACGACTACCGTGAGGGCCTGAAATTCGTGATATCGCTGCAAGGTCTGGACTGGGGCCTGGCCGTGCATGGCGTCAGCCATTCGGTACGACTGGATCCCGCCGAGGTCAAATGGCGGAATCAGCGCGCTACCCGGCCCTGGCTGGCCGGTACGGTGATCGATCAGATGTGTGCGCTGCTGGATGTGGCGGCGCTCGCTGAACAGGTGGTGGGTGGCCGTCGCTAGGGCTGCCCGCCGCAACTAACCAGCGGGTTCGCCCGCTTCGCCGCACGTGCGGTATTTGACGAGGCTAGGGAACATGAAAAAAACGTCCGCACAGGGTTCCGAAGATCCGGTCCTGCAATGGGTTACCTTCCGCCTGGATAACGAGACCTACGGCATCAACGTGATGCAGGTCCAGGAAGTCCTGCGCTATACCGAAATCGCTCCGGTCCCCGGTGCGCCGAGCTATGTGCTGGGTATCATCAACCTGCGCGGCAACGTGGTGACGGTGATCGACACCCGTCAACGCTTCGGACTGCTGCCCACCGAGGTCACCGACAACACCCGTATCGTCATCATCGAGGCCGACAAGCAGGTCGTCGGTATCCTGGTCGACAGCGTGGCCGAGGTGGTCTACCTGCGGCAGTCGGAGATCGAGACCGCGCCGAACGTCGGCAATGACGAATCCGCCAAGTTCATCCAGGGCGTGTGCAACAAGAACGGCGAGCTGCTCATCCTGGTCGAGCTCGACAAGCTGATGACCGAAGAAGAGTGGTCGGAGCTGGAAAGCATCTGATGCTCGTCGGGCTGATCCTGCTCAGCGTCGCGCTGGGGCTGGCCTGTGCCGGCCTCGGTGGTTGCTGCTGGCTGCTCTGGCAACGCCAGCAGCAGCAGGTAGCGAAACAGGTTGAGCGGGACGCCCTTGTCGACAAGCGTATGCAGATTCTGCTCAAGCGCCTGGAAACCTACCAGGCCGGGCAGGTGCGCATGGGTGAGCAGGTGCAGGGACTGGCCAAGGTGGTGGCGCCCTTGCCTGATCGGTTGACCCAGATCGAGCAGAGCGACCCTACCAGTCTGTCCTTTTCCCAGGCTGCGCGCCTGGTGGGATTGGGCGCCAGCGCCGACGATCTCACCCAGGCCTGTGGCCTCTCCCAGGCCGAAGCCGAGCTGGTGGCCCGGCTGCATCGGCAGCGCCAGCAGCGCTCCGGCTAATCTGCCTTTGACGCCGCCTGCGCAGGATCGCCGCCTTAGCTGACGATCCAGTGGTAGAGCGCGATCACTACCAGCACGGCCAGCACCGGTTTGGCGATGCGATAGGCCTTGGGATGGCGCCGCTTGAATTTCTTCACGCCGCCACCGATACGATCACCGAATCTCTTGCTGAAGGCATAGGCCTGGTTGATGCCGCCTACGCGTTCGCCTTCGACGTTCTGCGGCGCTGTGGCACTACCCAGGAAGCGGCTGACTGCCTGGTTGATGCGCGTCAGCAGACGGTTGCGCAATGGCCGTTCCACATCGCAGAACAGGATGACCCGGGTCTGGTCGGTCTCGTTCTTCACCCAGTGCACATAGGTTTCGTCGAACATCACATCCTCGCCATCGCGCCAGGCATAGGGCTGGCCGTCGACATAGATGCGGCAGGCATCCGAGTTGGGCGTGGCCAGACCCAGGTGATAGCGCAGCGAGCCGCCGAAGGGATCGCGATGCGGATTCAGATGGCTGCCGCCTGGTAGCAGGGCGAACATGGCGCCCTTGACGTTGGGGATCTGCCGCACCAGTTCGACGGTGCGCGGGCAAAGGGTCTGGGCGGAGGGCAGCGGTTCGCCGTACCAGGTCAGGTAGAAGCGCTTCCAGCCCTTCTTGAAGAAGGAACCGAAGCCGGCGTCGTTGTCCTTTTCCGCGGCGCGAATGTAGCCCTCGTCGAACAGCCGCAAGGCTTCGACGCGAATCTCCTGCCAATTGTCCTTGAGTACGTCCAGCTCCGGAAAGCGGCTGCGATCGAGGTAGGGCTTGGACGGGACGCTGGAGAACAGGTACATCAGGGCGTTGTAGGGGGCGAACACCGCCGAGTGGTTGACCAGTTGGCGCAGGAAGGGCAGGCGAGCGCGTCCGCGAAGGTGGACGAAGAGCACGCTGGCGACGAAGAGCAGGACGATCGCGAAGGTAATCATGGACAAATTCTGATCGGCAGCGCCCGAACCAGGGGCGGATAGGTCATGACTGCATTATTTCACCCCCGGGAAAGGCTTGCACTCGCTTCGTCGGCTGCGCAGGATGAACACCCTGGCGCGCGGCCGCTCCCGAGCCGTGCCCCCTTGGATGATCTAGACGAGTCGTATCGATGAGCATGTCCCTACGCGACCAGCTGCTGAAAGCCGGATTGGTCAATGAAAAGCAGGCCAAGCAGGCCGTCAAGCAGAAGCAGAAACAGAGCCGCATGGAGCATCGCGGGCAGACGGAAAAGGACCGCTCCCAGGAGCTGGCCGTCCAGCAGGCCCAGGCGGAAAAACTGGCCAAGGACCAGGAGCTCAATCGTGCTCAGGAAGACAAGAAGCGGCGCAAGGCCGAGCAGGCGCAGATCAAGCAGCTGATCGAAACGAGCCGCCTGCCCAAGCTGACCACCGAGGACTACTACAACTTCGTCGACGACAAGAAGGTCAAGCGCCTGTCGGTCAACGTCATGATGAGAGACAAGCTCAGCAAGGGCAGTCTGGCCATCGTGCGCTACGAGGGTCGCTACGAGGTGGTGCCGCGCGCCACCGCCGAACGTATCCAGGAGCGCGATCCCAAGCGGGTGGTACTGCTCAACGTGCAGAGCGGCGAGCCGGATCCGGACGATCCCTATGCCGCCTACCAGGTGCCGGACGACCTGATGTGGTGAAGTGCCGGGTCAGGCGTCCTGCCTGACCAGCATGTAGATGCGATAGACGGCGATGCTGGGGATCAGCTGCAGGAAGCCTGAAAGGGTCTGCAGTACGATCTCCAGCGCTGCGTCCTCGGCGAAATGTCGGGTGATCCAGGCATCGAGTAGCCAGGCCGGCAGCACCGTGGCCAGGATGCATGCCAGCAGGGTGAAGAAGTGCCCACGGCTCAGGCGCAGGCTGCCACGCAGCGCATCCAGCGGCGCCCGTCCCTCCAGCACCAGCAGGTTCTCGGCGAAGGCCAGCTTGGCCATGATCAGGAAGCCCGGCACGATCAGCAGCGAAAAGCCCAGCATCACCAGCCCCGAGGTCAAGGCCGCGAGGAGGGCGAAGCGAGGCCAGAGCAGCAGCGCCGCGCCCCAGGCACCGCTCAGGCGCGGTGTGGTGCCCTGCGTACGTGCCTCCAGAAAGATCAGCAAGGCGGCGGTGTACAGCGGATAGCAGAGCAGGCTGACCAGCATGTCCCACAGCCCATTGGTCACGCCGAACCGCTCCAGCACCTGATAGCGCAGCAGGGCTTCGAGCAGCAGCCAGGGCAGGGTGAGGACGGCCAGGGGCCGCAGATTGCGGGCAAAGAAAGACAGCGAGTCGCGCAGGATATCGACAGGGTTCATGCAGCTCTTCCAGGCGGGCAGGAGGGCAGTCTAGCAGGGCGACCCGTTCGTCCGCAGACGTTCGAGCATGGCTGCGCTGGAGGTGACGGTGGCGTATTCGCCGTGCAGATTGGCCATAGCCATCGCATGGACCTCCTCGGCGCTGCGCGGCCGACCGGAGAAGTCGGTCTTGGCGAAGGTGTAGCAGGCGTCTTCGGCGACCCAAGTGGTGAAATCCAGATTGCCGGCGCTGCGCGCCGTGGCTTCCACCGAATTCTCACTGGCCACGCCACAGATCAGCAGTGAGTGGATACCGCGCTGGTGCAGCCAGCGTTCCAGGCCACTGTTGGCGAAGGCGTCCGGGACCTGCTTGTCGAACACCGGCTCGCCGTGCAGCGGCGCCAGGGCCGGCTGGAACTCCACCCCGGGCTGCCCTGGCCAGAACACCGAGCGCGGATCGCGCGACAGATGGCGGACATGTAACAACGGGGCCCGGGCCTGGCGCCAGGCCGCCAGCAGTTCAGCGATCCGCCGCTCGGCATCGGGATGGTTGCGTGGCCCCAGGTGCGGGGCGCGGATGCCCTGTTGCTGGTCGATCAAAATGAGCAGTGGAATCATGACCGAGTCTCTTTGAAAAACGACCAGACTCCCGTAGCACCCGCCGATTGTCCAGTTGCGGGCAGCGGTTCGGAACTCGATGGCGAGACGTCTCTTCAGATAGGGAGGGATGACGTGCGGTGTCTGGCTGAATCCATGCTGAACGCCGTGCGGATCCATCTTGAAATGGCGACCCTTCGTCATTATCTGGCTAGTAGCGCATCGCTTGCGCCTTTCAGTATCCAGGCCGTTCCCGGGGGAACGCCGTCAGTAGACCGTCTGCGGGAGGGTCATCATGCAACGCGAAGAAAGCCAGCTGATCGAGGGTCTGTTCGACCGTCTCAAGACCACCGAAGCGCAAACCGCGCCCCGCGACCGGGAAGCCGAGGCGCTGATCCAGCAGCGTCTGCGCGACCAGCCCGCGGCGCCCTATTACATGGCTCAGGCGATGTTGATCCAGGAAGCCGCCATCAAGCGGCTGGACCAGCGCGTCAAGGAGCTGGAAAGCCAGATGGCCCAGGTTCAGCAGAATCGCCCTGGCAGTGGCGGCTTTCTCTCCAGCCTGTTCGGCGGCAGCAGCAACCAGCCACCAGCCAGTGGCCCGGCACCTGCCAATGCGGCGCCTTCTCGCGGCTGGAACGATCCCGGTCCGGCGGCACCGCGTCAGGGCTACGGTCAGCCCAATCCGGGCTACGCCCAGCCTGCACCGGGCTATGGTGCGCCTCAGGCCGCACCGTCGCGCATGGGTGGTTTCATGGGCGGCGCCTTGCAGACTGCCGCCGGGGTAGCCGGGGGGATGCTCGCCGCCCAGGCGATCTCGGGGTTGTTCCATCATTCGCAGCCCGAGGAGATCGTCAACGTCATCAATGAGACACCAGCGACCGACCAGGGCCTGGCCGATGCCGGCTCCCAGGGTGGCTGGGCGGATAACGCCAGCTACGACAATGGCGGCGGTTTCCAGGACGCCGGGGGCTATCAGGATAACGGAGGCTTCCAGGATGCCGCCGACTATGGCGATACCAGCGGTGGTGGCTTCTTCGACGACGGTGGCGACGACGACTCTTTCATCTAGGTCGTCGCGCCCAGCCAGCCCTGGCGCCGCAAGGCTCCAGGGCTTTTTTGTGCGCGGCTTTAGGTGGAGATGAGCGGCAGCGGCCGCTCGAAGGGCGTCGATAGCACCACCACGGTACGGCTCATGCCGAATGTGGTAAGGGTGTCGATGAGGGCTTCCAGCTCGGCCATGTCGCGCACGGCGGCGCGCAGCATCAGGCAGTCCTCGCCCGTGACCCGGTGACAGGCGAGGAGCTGGGGCAGGGCTTCCAGCTTCTTCAGCAACGGCCCCTGGCTGGTACTGTGCAAGCGCAGCGAGATCAGGCATTCGGTGCCGTAGCCCAGGGCGCGGCGGTCGATACGGGCGCCATAGCCGGTGATGACGCCGGCGTCCTCAAGCTTGGCGATGCGCTCGGCGATGGCCGGCGCGGAGAGGCCCAGGCGGCGGCCCAGTTCGGCGTAGCTGGCGCGGCCCTCCACCAGCAGCAGATCGATGAGGCGTCGATCGATATGGTCCATGTCCTGCTCCCCGCCTTCGAATCGAAGGCTGTTGTCCCTAAAATCTGCCGAATCAAAGCCTGATCAGGCCCTTTCTCTCCTGACTGTATCTTAGCCGTCCTGGCACTCGCTCCTACAATGTCAGCCTGACCTACCAGGAAACTCTCGCGCATGGACACCTCCGCCTCGCCCTGCATCGCGCCGCGCCTACCCAGTTGGCTGCCACTGTTAGCGGCCTTTTTCGCCCTCTATGTGGTCTGGGGTTCCACCTATCTGGTGATCCGTATCGGCGTGGCTCATTGGCCACCGCTGCTGATGGCGGGGCTGCGATTCCTCATCGCCGGGAGTCTGCTGCTCGGCTGGCTGCGCCTGCGGGGAGCGCCCTGGCCGACGGCGCGCGAGACCGCGGCTGCCGCGGTGATCGGCATTCTGTTGCTGGGCGTCGGCAATGGCGGCGTGACCCTGGCCGAGCATTGGGGTGTGACCTCCGGCATCGCGGCCTTGTCGATCGCCACGGTCCCGCTGTTCACCCTGTTGTTCGGCTTGCTCTGGGGGCAGCGCAATACCCTGCTGGAATGGGCCGGTATCGCCTTGGGGCTGGTGGGGATCGCCTTGCTCAATCTGGGCGACACCATGAGCGCCACGCCGCTCGGGGCTGCGGTGATCCTGCTCGCCGCAGCGGCCTGGGCTTTCGGCTCGATCTGGAGTCGCTACCTGCCGTTGCCACGCGGGGCTATGGCCAGTGCGGTGGAAATGTTGGTAGCTGGCGCTGTCCTGCTTAGCGCCAGCTACCTCAGTGGCGAGCGGCTGCAGCATTGGCCAGCCCTGGGCGGTTGGTTGGCGCTGGGCTATCTGGTGGTGTTCGGCTCCCTGATCGCCTTCAGTGCTTATCTCTACCTGCTGGGCCGAGTACGGCCGGCGGCGGCTACCAGCTATGCCTATGTGAATCCGGTGGTGGCGGTGCTGCTGGGTACCCTGTTCGTGGGTGAACGGATCGGTCCGGCGGAAATGCTGGCCATGCTGGTCATCGTGGGCGCCGTGGTGCTGATCGGCTTGCCGCAGTGGCGACGTCGCTGACGGCAGGCTAGGCTGGCGCGTCATCCAAGCGGAGTTCGCCATGAGCCAAGCAGTCACCCCCGCCTTCGCCGAAGAGCCGCTCGAAGCCACCGAGATCCGTGTCCTCGGCAGTCTGATCGAAAAGCAGCTGACCACGCCGGAAAGCTATCCCCTGACCCTCAACGCGCTGGTGCTGGCCTGCAACCAGAAGACCAGTCGCGAACCGGTACTGAACCTCACCCCAGGCGAAGTGGGGCAGGGGCTGCGACGGTTGGAGGAGCGTGGCCTGGCGCGTCTGGTCATGGGCAGTCGTGCGGACCGCTGGGAACAGCGCCTCGAAAAGGCACTGGAGCTGCCGCCGCCGCAGTGGGTCCTCTGCGCCCTGCTGTTCCTGCGCGGTCCCCAGACCCTGGGCGAATTGCTCGCGCGCAGTACCCGGATGCATGCCTTCGACGATACCGAGCAGGTGCGCCATCACCTGGAGCGGCTGATCGCTCGCGGCCTGGCCACCGGGCTTGGGCGCCAGCCGGGTCAGCGGGAAGAACGCTACCTGCATCTGTTCGGCAACGCGGCTGAACGCGATGCCCAGGTCGCGCAACTCGGCAGTACCTCCGATGGCAGTCCGTCCGTGGGCGGACGCGAAGGCCGGCTGGAGGTCCTGGAAGCCCGGATCGCCGCCCTCGAAGAGCGCCTGGCGCGCTTGGAAGAGAGTGCTCAGCGCGGATAGAGCGGCGGCAGGGTGTCGTGTACCGCCGCCGGTGTCAGCGGCGGCAGGGCGTTGATCGCCTGCCACAGGGTCTCGCCCTGCCAGCGCTGACCGGCTTCGCTGTACAGGGCGCCGTTGAGGTCGTCGAGGGCGGCCGCCAGGGGTTCGAAGCGGGCGCCCATGGCTGCCAGGGTTTCCGGTTGTTGCCGGGCCCAGGCATCCAGGGCGTGGCGCGTCGCATGGGGATCATTGCTCTGGCAGGCGCGGCGCAGCTCTTCGCGCTGCACGCGGCTGTCCACGTCCGGCACGGCCGGGAGTACCGCCGGTTGACGCCGGGCGCGCCACCAGAGGCCGAAGCCAAGCAGCGTGGTGAGCGCGAAGAAGGCGGTCGCCAGCTGCCAGCGCCAGAGTCCGCGGTCGCCCGTGGTGATCTTGACCACCGTCGGCGTGGCGGTCGGCTGCAGCGTCGGATCTTCGGCCACCACTAGGGGCTGGGCGGGCAGGGTAGCGCGCTCCAGGGTATCAGTTTCGGTGTTCCACCAGACCACTTCCACCGGTGGTAGCAACTTGTCGCCGCTGCTGCTGGGAATCAGGGCGACGCGTTCTTCGCGTTGCCCGACCAGGCCACGTGCCTGGGTCTGCAGGGATAGCCGCGGCTGCTCGGCATAGCGTTTCACGCCTTCTATCTCGGGCAATACCAGCGGCGGCAGCTGACCCGGTGCCAGGCCTTCGGCACGTACCTGCAGGGTACGGGTCAGGGCGCTGCCTTCCCGGGCATTTTCCGGGGCAGGATTCCACTGCTGCGTCAGGGTCAGGCTGCGCGCCGGGACCCAGGGGGTCTGTGGCGGATAACTGGCCGGTTGTGGCAGAACCTCCAGGGTCAGCGCCGGAGTGCGCAGCTGGATCGGCTGGCCAGCGCGCGAGCTGTCGTCGAGGCCACCGGCGAGGGTGGCGCTGAAGGTCTGGGGCGGCAGTACCAGGGTGCCGCTCTGCAACGGATGGATGGCGTAGCGCCATTCGATCACGCCATGACGGACGCCGTCGAGGTCGCGCTCATAGACGTTTGGCGTACCCAGCAGGTCGACCCGCGCGTCGCTGGGATTGGGTGGGGTGAGCACATGGTCGTCGTAGAGCGCTACCGCGTGGTAGAGGCGGATGGTCAGGATGGTTTCCGCCTGCACATAGAGCCTGGGGCGATCCACCGCGGCTTCCAGATAGACTGGCTCCCGCGTCTGGCGCTTGGCGGCTGGGGCCGCCACGGTGACGGTCAGCGGCTGACTGTGGGCACCGCCCAGGCTGAGTGCGGGAATGATGAGGGCGCCGCTGGCCTTGGGTTGCAGGGTCACGTTCCAGCGGGTGGTTACCTGCTCGCCCGGCGGCAGGCTGTTTTGGCGCACCCCGAGCACCTTGAAGTCCTGCTCCAGCGGGGCGAGATCGGGTTTGCCGAACTGGGCGGGATCGGTGGTCTCGAGAATGAGTTCCAGGGTCTCGTTCTGGCTGAGCTGACTGCGTTCCAGGCGAGCGCTGAGATCCGCCGCCTGGACGAGGGGCGCGAGCAGCGCCAGGGGCAGCAGCAATGGATAGGGCTTCATTGCAGCGCGTTCTCCTCGCGTTGTTGCTGCTGATACCAGAACTTGCGGCGCAGTAGCTCGGCCGGGTTGTCGGGGATTTCCCGCAGCCACTGTTCGGCGGCCTGGTGCTGTTCTTCCGCCAGGGAGTCGTCAGGCACGGACGGGCTGACGAGCCAGTCCGCACCGGGCTGGGCCTGCTGCTGCGGGTTGGCCGCAGCAGTGGCGTCCGGGGTAGCGGTGCTGGCGCTGGCAGGTTCGTCGGCTTGGGCGCTGCTCTGGTTGGCGGCTTGGGCCTTGCGGCTACGCGCGGCGGCGTCGGCCTGCGCCGCGGCGGCGCGCTGGGCAAGCAGACGCTCGAGGCGGTTGCGATTGCGCAGCGCCGCGGTCAGATCCGGACGCAGCACCAATGCCGCACGATAGGCGAGCAGGGCTTCTTCCAGGCGACCGGCCATGGCCAGCGCATTACCACGATTGTAGTGGCCGTCCGCCGAGGGATCCCGGGCGAAAGCCGCGGCGGCGCCAGTGAAGTCACCGGCCCGGTAGAGCGCCACACCGCGCCAGCGCTCGTCGGTAAACCGCTCGGCGGCCGCACCGGCCTGGTCGTCGCTGAGCAGCTGCAAGCCCTGCTGGTCACGGCGTAGCCAGAGATCGTCCCAGCTACCCGCGTGGACCGGAGGTGGCGTCAACAGCAGGCAGAAGGGCAGGCACAGCAGCCAGCCGCGGCGTGCGCCGCAGGCCACCAGCACCAACAGGGGCAGGAGCAGCAGGTAACCCTGGTCGCGCCAGTCGGAAGGCCCCTGGCCAGCGCTGGCGCGGACATCATCGGGCCGCTCCAGCAGTCCGAGCCGGCGCAGATCGCCGTCATCGCGCTGCAGACGCTGATAGCGTCCGCCCAGTTCGCGGGCGATGCCTTGCAGGCGACCCTCGTCCAGTCGCGCGATGCGGATGCCGCCTGCGGCATCGCTCAGATAATTGCCTGTCTCGGCGGCTACCGGGGCACCCTGGGGCGTACCTGGTCCGAGGATGGCCAGTTGACGCAGACGGCCTTCCAGCTGGCGTTCGATACCCAGGCGCTCACGGTCGTCCAGCTCGCTGGTGATGAGCAGCAGCCGGGCGCTGGCACTGGGCGCAGGCCCGAGCAGCTCCAGCGCCTTGGCGATCCCCAGATCGGCGCGCTGGCCGGGCACCGGCATGATCGAGGGGCGCAGCGCCTTGAGCAGGTTGTCCATGGTCGGCAGGTCGTCGGTCAGGGGCACCAGGGTATGGGCGCTACCGGCATAGACGACGATGGCGGTCTCACCGTCCTGGCGCGCCTTGAGCAGGTCCTGCAGCTTGCGCTGCACGGCCAGCAGGCGGTTGGGGACGACATCGGTGGCGAGCAGGTCCGGCGTCAGGGCCAGGACCACCACCAGGGGATCGTTGCGCCGGAAGTTCTGGGGTTCGCCCTGCTGCCAGCTGGGGCCGGCCAGGGCCAGGCAGGCCAGCAAGCCCGCCAGGCCCAGCAGGATCAGTCCGAGGGGGGAGCGCTGGCGCTCGCTGTCGGCGAGCAGCCAGGGATGCAGCGCTGGCGGCAGCAGCGCCTCCCAGCGCCCGTGACGATGGCGACGCTGGCGCAACGACCAGATCACCAGGGCGACTGGCAGCAGGGCCAGCAGCCAGTAGGGACGCAGGAACAGCGGTAGCCAATCGCTCATGTGGCCTTGCCTCCGCGACGCCAGCGGCGGGGCCACGGCAGGCGCCCGAGCGCCAGGGTCAGGCCGAGCAGCAGCGCCGCGGCCAGGGGCCAGGCATAGAGCTCGCGAGTGGGACGGGCCTGGTCGGGTTGCTGACGGATGGGTTCGAGGCGGTCGAGTTGCCGCGACACGGCCGCCAGTTCGGCGCTGGATCTCACCCGGAAGTAGGCGCCGTTGGTGAGGTCGGCGAGATGCCGCAGCATGGGTTCATCGAGATCGCTGGGCGTTGCGCCAACGCCCAGGGCATCCGGTTCGGCGCCGATCCCCAAGGTATAGACGCGCACCCGCTCACTGGCGGCCAGGGTCGCCGCGACCTCGGGTGTCACCACGCCGCCATTGCTGGCGCCATCGGTGACCAGGATCAGGGTCCGACTGTTGTCCGGGCGCTTGCGCAGGTGCTTGACCGCCAGGCCCACCGCGTCACCCACCGCCGTATTACGCCCGGCCAGGCCGATCTGGGCTTCCTCCAGCAGGGCATGCACGGTACGCCGATCGGCGGTCAGGGGCGCCTGGAGATAGGCCTGGGAGCCGAACAGGATTAGCCCGACGCGATCACCCTGGCGGCTGTCGATGAAGCGCCCCAGCAGCTGCTTGACCAGGGTCAGGCGGCTGACGCTTTCGTCGCCCAGCTGCATGTCCTGGGTATCCATCGAACCGGAGACGTCCACCGCCAGCAGCAGATCGCGCCCGCTCACGTCCAATGGCTGGGGCGGCCCCACCCACTGCGGGCGGGCGGCGGCGGCCAGCAGCAGCAACCAACCCAGCAAATAGGGCAGCAGGCGTCGGGCCCCGACCAGACCGCCGGCGCGACTGGTGCGTCCGCCCAGGTGTTCGAGTTCGCTGAGGAAGTCGACCCGCAGGGCTGCCTGGCCGCTGTCGGCGGCCGGCAGCAGCAGGCGCAGCAGCCAGGGCAGGGGCGCCAGCAGCCACAGCCAGGGCCAGGCGAATTCAAACATGCTTGCGGATCCAGGTGGCGACGGCATCCTGCAGGCCGTCGATGGTGCGGTCGTCCAGCCGACAGTCCGGGCGATAGCCGCCGTCGACCAGGATCATGTAGCGCGTCAGGCCGGCGGCAGGGCAGCGGGAATCGAGAAAGGCCAGCCAGTCCCGCCCGCTCAGGGTCTGGCTGAGCTGATCCGGATAGCTGGCGCGGCTGAGCCGCTTGAGCAAGGCGTTCAGCGCCTGCAGCCAGGGACCGGCCGGGCCGCCGTAGGGGCGGGGCAGCTGAGCCAGTTCGGCCAGCGCGGTGGTGCGCAGATCCTCTTCGGTGGTCGGTTCCGCCACGGTGATGCGGGTCAGCGGTCGCCGGCCGCGGCGATGACGGAGAAAGAAGGCCAGCGCCACCAGGATCAGCGCCAGCAGCCACCAGCCCGGCGCCGGCGGCCACCAGACGGGTTCCGGGGGCAGCCGCAGCGGCTCCAGGTTGGGTGCGCCGGGGCTCACGAGGCATACCCCGGGCGATGTTGCCGCAAGAGATGCCGCAACTGCTCGACCAGGTCGTCCGCCGTGGACAGCGGCAGCAGTGGAATGCCCAGGCGCAGGCTGAGCTCCGTCCAGCGCTCGCGGCGCTGCGCGGCCTGCTCGGCATAGCCCTGACGCACGTCGCTGCGGTCGGTATCCAGTTCCACTTCGGCCTGGCCGCTGGTGAAGCGCAACAGGCCGGCCTGGGGCAATTCGTGATCGAGCGGATCGGAAAGCGGTAGCAGGACCAGGTCGCTGTGCCGCGAGAGCAGCGTGAGGTGCTGTTCGGTGGCCACGTCCAGACTGCGCTCGTCGCAGATCACCAGCGCCAGGCTGCCCGGACGCAGCACTTCGCGGGCGCGGCGCAATACCTGGTTGAAGCTGATACGCGGCACCTGGGCCAATGCCGGATCCCGCAGCGCCCGGTTGGCATTGACCAGGTGATCGAAGAAGCGCAGCAGATTCTGCTTGCTGCGCCGCGGCCGCACCTCGTGCAGGCGCTCGCCACCAAAGATCATGCCGCCGATGCGGTCGTTGTGCTCCAGCACCGCCCAGCCGATCAGCGCGGCCAGGCGTCCGGCCAGCACCGACTTGAATTGCTGGCAGGTGCCGAAGAAGGTGCGCGGACTCTGCTCCAGCAGCAGATAGACCGGCCGCTCGCGTTCTTCGTGGAACAGCTTGGTGTGGGGCTCACGGGTGCGGGCAGTGACGCGCCAGTCGATGGCCCGTACGTCGTCACCGGGCTGATAGGCCCGTACCTGGTCGAAGTCCACGCCGCGACCGCGCAGGCGCGAATGGTGCAGGCCGATCAGCGGGCTGCGCCGTCCGGCGGCGGAAAACAGCTGCACCTCGACCACCCGGTGGCGCATCTCGATGAGCTCGGCCAGGCCCAGGGTCACGCCGTCGCGCTCGGCCATCTCAGGCCACGGCCACCAGATCGAGGATGCGCTGCACCACCCGGTCATGGTCGATACCGGCGGCCTCCGCCTCGAAGGACAGGATGACGCGATGACGGAGGACGTCGAAGACCACCGCCTGGATGTCTTCCGGGCTGACGAAGTCCCGCCCCGCCAGCCAGGCATGGGCGCGAGCGCAGCGATCCAGGGCGATGGAGCCGCGCGGACTGGCACCATAGGTGATCCAGTGCGCCAGGTCCTGGTCGAAACGGCCCGGGGTACGGGTCGCCATGATCAGCTGGACCAGGTACTCCTCCACGGCGTCGGCCATATACAGCCCGAGCACCTCACGGCGCGCGGCGTTGATGGCCGCCTGGGTGACGCGCTCGGTCGGCAGGGTCTCGCCGTCCAGGGCTTCGCCACGGGCCTGCGCCAGGATGCGGCGCTCCACCGAGGCGTCCGGATAGCCGATCTTGACGTGCATCAGGAAACGGTCGAGCTGAGCCTCGGGCAGGGGATAGGTGCCTTCCTGCTCAATGGGATTCTGGGTGGCCATCACCAGGAAGAGGTCGGGCAGGGGATAGGAGGTGCGGCCGATGCTCACCTGGCGCTCGGCCATGGCCTCCAGTAGCGCGGACTGCACCTTGGCCGGTGCCCGGTTGATCTCGTCGGCCAGGACCAGGTTGTGGAAGATCGGCCCTTGCTGGAAGGAGAAGGTCGCCGTGTCCGGGCGATAGATCTCGGTGCCGGTGATGTCGGCGGGCAGCAGGTCGGGGGTGAACTGGATGCGGTGGAAGTCTGCCTCCAGGCCTTCGGCCAGGTCCTTGATGGCCTTGGTCTTGGCCAGCCCCGGGGCGCCTTCCACCAGCAGGTGACCATCCGCCAGCACGGCGATGAGCAGGCGCTCCACCAGGGTTTCCTGGCCAAGGATCTGGCTGGTCAGGTAGGTGCGAAGCACCTGCAGAGCGTCACGGTGAGCCATGGGGCATCCTGAATACGGCGCTGGAGCGGTCAAAGGTGCGCAATTTTACTGCAAGCGGCGGCTGCCGCCCATGCCTGCGCTGGCGTCGCATTCAGAGCAGTTTTTGACGAAATTTTGACGCGGGTCTGGTCAGGCTGGGCGGCTGTCGACGCGGCCAAGGTCTCGCTTCGCTCAACCAGTGCGTGCCAAGACTGGCGTGATCGCGCCGGAGGGTTAAACTCCCACGCCTGCCGACCGCGCTCGAGGCCTCTGCGTGGCCGATCTCGTGCCGCTGGCCATTCGCCGCGAATCCCTGCTGCTTTTGACAAGGTGTTTTCATGTCGCAAACGGAAGTCCCCCAATCCCCACGCGCCGCTGGCGTCCGGCCGGTGCCGACGCTGGGCAGCCACCTGAGTTTCGTCTTGGGCTGCGGCCTGGCGCTGATGGTCATGTTCACCCTGCTGCGCCTGGCGATGCTGGGCTACAACACCGATCTGATCGGTGAGTCGCCCTTCGCGACCTTTGCCGAAGCCTTCTTCAACGGCGCCCGCTTCGACCTGCGCCTGGTGGTCTATATCTGCGCGCCCTCGCTGTTCTGCCTGTTCAGCCTGAGAGCCATGGCCGCACGCCGGCTGCAGGCCAGCTGGTTCACCCTGGCCGCCAGCCTCTGTCTGTTGCTGGGCGTCGGCGAGCTGAATTTCTATCGGGAATTCCACCAGCGGTTGAACAGCCTGGTCTTCCAGTACCTGCAGGAAGACCTGCACACCGTCACCAGCATGATCTGGAACGGCTTCCCGGTGGTACGCCTGCTGCTGGCCTGGGCCGTGGCGACCCTGTTGCTGGGACTGGTGTTCTTTGGTATCGAGCGGGCTACCCGCCGCCATGCCGCGCCAAAGCCTGCGGCCTGGTATCGCCGGGGTGCGGTATTCATGCTCTGCCTGGTGGTGGCCGTCATCGCCGCGCGTGGCACCCTGAGATCCGGTCCGCCGCTGCGCTGGGGCGATGCCTATACCACGGATTCCATGTTCGCCAACCACCTCGGCCTGAACGGCACCCTGACGCTGATCGACGCGGCCGAGAACAGCTTCTCCGATCACCGCGACAACAGCTGGAAGGCGACCATGCCCGCCGCCGATGCGCTGGCGGTCACCCGGCAGATGCTGCTGACCCCGCGCGATGAGCTGATCGACGCCGACAAGGCCGCCATTCGCCGGATCTATACCCCGCCTGCCGACGGCCAGTTGCCCAAGGTGCGCAACGTGGTGGTCATCCTCATGGAAAGCATGGCCGGGCGGTACATCGGCGCCCTGGGCAACGAAGACGGCATCACCCCGAACTTCGACGCCCTGGCCAAGCAGGGCACCCTGTTCACCCGCTTCTTCTCCAACGGCACCCATACCCACCAGGGCATGTTCGCCACCATGGCCTGCTTCCCCAATCTGCCGGCCTTCGAGTACCTGATGCGCATGCCCGAGGGTGCCCACCAGTTCTCCGGCCTGCCGCAGCTGCTCAGCACCCGTGGCTTCGACGACGTCTATGTCTACAACGGCAACTTCCAGTGGGACAACCAGTCCGGCTTCTTCAGCAACCAGGGCATGACCAGCTTCGTCGGGCGTGAGGACTTCGTGAATCCGGTGTTCATGGATCCGACCTGGGGCGTGTCCGACCAGGACATGTTCGACCGCTCGGTGCAGGAACTGGACAAACTGGCCAAGGCGCCGGACGGCAAGCCTTTCTATGCGCTCTTGCAGACCCTGTCCAACCACACCCCCTATGCGCTACCCAAGGACCTGCCGGTCGCGCCGGTCACCGGCCATGGCTCGCTCGACGAACACCTCACCGCCATGCGCTACGCCGACTGGTCGCTGGGCCAGTTCTTCGCCAAGGTCAAGCACGAGCCCTGGTACCAGGACACCCTGTTCGTGATCCTCGGCGACCACGGCTTCGGCAACAACGAGCAGATCACCGAGATGGACCTGTCGCGCTTCAACGTGCCGCTGCTGTTGATCGGTCCGGGCGTGCAGGAAACCTTTGGCGCCCGTCGCGATACCGTGGGCAGCCAGATCGACGTGGTGCCTACCGTGCTGGCGCGCTTCGGCAAGCCGACTCAGCACCAGTGCTGGGGCCGTGACCTGCTGGGCCTGCCCCAGGGCGATCAGGGCGTGGCCGTGATCAAGCCGTCGGGCAGCGACCAGACCGTGGCCCTGGTGACCGGCGATCACATCCTGGTCAAGCCGCGTGACCGGGACGCCGTGCTCTATCGCTATCACCTGGGTACCCAGGCCGGTGGCGAAGTGATCAAGGGTGACACCAATATGCCCGAGTTGCAGAAGCGCCTGGAAGCCTTCATCCAGACCGCCACGGCCAGCCTGCTCGGCAACACCACCGGCATGAACGACAGCAAGGCCGCCGCCGCCCAGCGGCAGTGACGCTCGTCTAAAAAGAAAGGCCGCCCGAGGGCGGCCTTTCTTTTTGCTGACAGAGATCAGGCCGCGATGACCACGTCCTCGGCTTGCAGGCCCTTGTCCCGCTGGATCACCGAGAACTCCACGCGCTGGCCTTCCATCAGCACCCGATGACCTTCGCCACGGATCGCGCGGAAGTGCACGAAGATGTCGTCGCCGGTATCGCGGGAGATGAAGCCGAAGCCCTTGGAGGTGTTGAACCACTTCACCGTGCCACGCTCGCGGTCATCGGCCAGCGGACGTGCCGGGGCAGGGGCTGCAGCCGCGCGTGCCACCGGGCGTGGACGCGCCTCGGCATCGGCCGTGGGAGCGCTGCCGGCCGGCCCACGAAACTTTTCCGGCAGGCTGGCCAGGGCGGCGACCAGGGTCAGCCCCAGCGGCAGCAGTTCAGCCGGCAGGCCGCCGATCTGCTCGAGGGGCGCCAGCAGGATGAAGGTCTGGGCCACGACGGCGATCACCAGCAGGGCGCTGGCGAGTTTCTGGGTGCCACTGCTGCGGCTGCGGGAGAAGGGCGTGAATAGAAGGGTGGCAAGACCCAGCAGGGCCAGATGGATGGACTCGGGTTGATCGAAGGACGAGGTGTCGGACTGCAGTCCGGGAATAGCCGATAACAGGAGCGCGGCAGCGCCCACCACGACATGGACAGTAGATAACGTGTTCAATGTGAAATCACCTTGGGTTCAAGAACACGGGTCTGCCGAAACTGCCGGTACGTTGCCCGACAGCGGAGTGACCCGGCGCAAAACGCGCATCCTTATTAAACCCAAAAGGTGAGGGCTGCTCAATCGTGGCACCGTCGCCGGTCGTGGCCGGCGACGGTGCTCTGACTCAGGCGGCGAGCAGGCTGCGCAGCATCCAGGCGGTCTTCTCGTGGGTCTGCATGCGCTGGGTCAGCAGATCGGCGGTGGGCTCGTCATTGACCTTGTCCAGCAGCGGGAAGATGCCCCGGGCAGTACGCACCACGGCTTCCTGACCCTGCACCAGCAGGCGGATCATCTCCTGCGCGTCCGGTACTCCTGCTTCCTCCTTGATGCTCGACAGGCGCGCATAGGCAGCGTAGGTGCCCGGTGCCGGGAAGCCCAGGGCGCGGATACGCTCGGCGATGTCGTCCACCGCGACCGCCAGCTCGGTGTACTGGGTCTCGAACATCAGGTGCAGGGTGTTGAACATCGGCCCGGTGACGTTCCAGTGGAAGTTGTGGGTCTTCAGATAGAGGGTGTAGGTGTCGGCCAGGAGGCGCGACAGGCCCTCGGCGATCTCGGCGCGATCCTGTTCGGCGATTCCGATGTTGATTTCCATGCTGACGGCTCCTGTGCGTCGGTTGCGAAGGGCTTCGAGGCTATCACAGAACCGCTGGCCGTTTAGCCAGTGTCGGCATGTCGAGCTGCGTGCCCGGCTACGGTAAAATCGTGACGGATGATATAGAATCTCCCGTTCAGTCGAGCGCCCGGTCCTGCTGGCCCGGCGCCTCCACGCATTCAGCCTGTTCTAGAGAAGCGAAAACACGACCATGATGCGCAGCCACTATTGCGGCCAGTTGAACGAGAGCCTGGACGGCCAGGAAATCACCCTCTGCGGTTGGGTCCACCGCCGCCGTGACCACGGCGGGGTCATCTTCCTCGACATCCGCGATCGCGAAGGCCTGGCCCAGGTGGTGTTCGATCCGGATCGCGCCGAAACCTTCGCCAAGGCCGACCGCGTGCGCAGCGAATACGTGGTCAAGCTCACCGGCAAGGTGCGCCTGCGTCCTGAAGGCGCCCGCAATGCCAACATGGCCTCCGGTGCCATCGAGGTGCTGGGCTATGAGCTGGAAGTGCTCAACGAAGCGGAAACCCCGCCGTTCCCGCTCAACGAGTACACCGATGTGGGTGAAGAGACTCGTCTGCGCTATCGGTTCATCGACCTGCGTCGTCCGGAGATGGCCGAGAAGCTGAAGCTGCGTTCGCGCATCACCTCCAGCATCCGCCGCTACCTGGACGAGAACGGTTTTCTCGATGTGGAAACCCCGATCCTGACCCGGGCCACCCCCGAGGGTGCTCGCGACTATCTGGTGCCCAGCCGCACCCATCCCGGCAGCTTCTTCGCCTTGCCGCAGTCGCCCCAGCTGTTCAAGCAGCTGCTGATGGTCGCCGGCTTCGACCGCTACTACCAGATCGCCAAGTGCTTCCGTGACGAAGACCTGCGCGCCGACCGCCAGCCGGAATTCACCCAGATCGACATCGAGACCAGCTTCCTCGATGAAAAAGATATCATGGACATCACCGAGACCATGGTGCGCAACCTGTTCAAGGAAGTGCTGGACGTCGAATTCGGTACGCTTCCACACATGACCCTGGCCGAAGCCATGCGTCGCTTCGGTTCGGACAAGCCGGACCTGCGCATTCCGCTGGAACTGGTGGACGTGGAAGACCAGCTCAAGGCCGTCGACTTCAAGGTCTTCGCCGGCCCGGCCAACGATCCCAAGTGCCGCGTCACTGCCCTGCGCGTACCGGGCGGGGCGAGCATGCCGCGCAAGCAGATCGACGACTACACCAAGTTCGTCGGCATCTACGGCGCCAAGGGTCTGGCCTACATCAAGGTCAACGAGCGCGCCGCTGGCGTCGAAGGCCTGCAGTCGCCCATCGTCAAGAACATCCCGCTGGACAACATCAATGTCATCCTGGACCGCGTCGGCGCGGTGGATGGCGACATCGTGTTCTTTGGTGCGGACAAGGCCAAGATCGTGTCCGAAGCCCTGGGTGCCCTGCGCATTAAGCTCGGTCACGACCTGAACCTGCTGACCTGTCAGTGGGCGCCGCTGTGGGTGGTCGACTTCCCGATGTTCGAGGAAAACGACGACGGCAGCCTGACCGCCATGCACCACCCCTTCACGTCGCCCAAGTGCAGCCCCCAGGAGCTCCAGGCCAACCCCGGTGCCGCGCTGTCGCGTGCCTACGACATGGTGCTTAACGGCACCGAACTGGGCGGCGGCTCCATTCGTATCCATGACAAGAAGATGCAGCAAGCCGTCTTCGAGGTATTGGGTATCAGCGAAGAGGAACAGGAAGAGAAGTTCGGCTTCCTGCTGGACGCCCTGAAGTTTGGCGCGCCGCCCCATGGTGGCCTGGCCTTCGGCCTGGATCGCCTGGTGATGCTGATGACCGGCGCCTCGTCGATTCGTGAAGTCATCGCCTTCCCGAAGACCCAGAGCGCGGCCGACGTCATGACCCAGGCGCCCGGCGCCGTCGACGCCAAGGCCCTGCGCGAGCTGCACATCCGCCTGCGCGAGCAGCCCAAGGCGGAATAAGCCTTACCGGAGGAGGGTGCCCAAGTCGGCGCCCTCCGTTTCCCTTTTTCATTGCGTCGCGGCCATCGCGGCCGGCGCAGTCTTCGTCAAGACATTGGAGTAGCTTATGGCCGGTCATTCCAAATGGGCCAACATCAAGCATCGCAAAGAACGCCAGGATGCCAAGAAAGGCAAGATCTTCACCAAGATCATCCGTGAGCTGACCGTGGCCGCGCGCCAGGGCGGTGGCATTCCGGCCGACAACCCTCGCCTGCGTCTGGCGGTGGACAAGGCGCTCACTGCCAACATGACCCGCGACACCATCGACCGGGCCATCGCCCGTGGTGTGGGCGCCGGTGAAGGCGAGAACGTCGAGGAACTGACCTATGAGGGTTACGCTCCGAGCGGCGTCGCCATCATCGTCGAAGCCATGACCGACAACCGCAACCGCACCGCGGCCGAAGTCCGGCATGCCTTCAACAAGTGCGGTGGCAACCTGGGCACCGATGGTTCGGTCGCCTATCTGTTCGAGCGCAAGGGCCAGATCAGCTACGCCCCCGGCCTGGACGAAGACGCCCTGATGGAAGCCGCTTTAGAAGCGGGTGCCGATGACGTGGTGGCCAACGATGATGGCTCCATCGACGTCTTCACCAGCTTCGCCGACTTCATCGCCGTCAACGAAGCCCTGACCGCTGCCGGCTACAAGGCCGACGAAGCCGAGGTGACCATGATCCCCTCGACTTCCGCGACCCTGGACCTGGACACCGCGCAAAAGGTGCTCAAGCTGATCGACATGCTCGAAGACCTGGACGACGTGCAGAACGTCTATTCCAACGCCGAAATCCCCGACGACGTCATGGCGCAGCTCGGCTGATGTCCCTCTACGAGCGCCTGCCGCCAGATGCTCCGGGCACCCTGGTCCTGGGTATCGATCCGGGCTCCCGGCTGACCGGCTTTGGCGTGGTGCGCGACACCGGGCGCGGCTGCGAATACGTGGCCTCGGGCTGCATCCGAACCGGTAACGGTCCGTTGCCGGAACGGTTGCAGATCGTCTATCGCGGGGTGCGCGACGTCATCGCCCAGTACGGGCCGGTCACCATGGGCATCGAGCAGGTGTTCATGGCACGCAACGCCGATTCGGCGCTCAAGCTGGGTCAGGCCCGCGGCGCGGCCATCGTAGCCGGTGCCGAGGGTGGCCTGGAGATCTCCGAGTACACCGCGAGCCAGGTCAAGCAGGCCGTGGTTGGCAACGGCGGGGCGGACAAGCAGCAGGTGATGCTGATGGTCATGCACCTGCTGCGGCTGACCGAAAAGCCGCAGATCGACGCCTCCGACGCCCTGGCCATCGCCCTGTGCCATGCCCATACCCGGCAGAGCCTGGTGCCTCATGGCCTGTTGGCGACCCGTCGACGTGGCGGCCGGCTGCGTCTCTAGCTTCATCCGTTCGAACATCTCGCTCCAGAAGTAGGAAGGTATCCCTGTGATCGGTCGTCTACGTGGCACCCTGGCGGAAAAGCAGCCGCCCCATCTCCTGCTCGACGTGGGCGGAGTCGGCTACGAGGTCGAAGTGCCCATGACGACCCTTTATCGGCTGCCGGCCCAGGGCGAGGTCGTCACATTGCATACCCACCTCGTGGTACGGGAAGATGCGCACCTGCTGTACGGGTTCGGTGAAAAACGCGAGCGTGAGCTGTTTCGCGAGCTGATCCGGCTCAACGGTGTCGGTCCCAAGCTGGCCCTGGCGTTGATGTCCAGTCTCGAGGTGGATGAATTGGTTCGCTGTGTGCAAGCCCAGGACACGGCCGCCCTGGTCAAGGTGCCCGGGGTGGGCAAGAAGACCGCCGAGCGCCTGCTGGTCGAGCTGAAGGACCGTTTCAAGGCCTGGGAAAATCTGCCCGCGATCGCTCCCCTGGTGCTACCGAACCAGGCCTCCGTCGCGGCCAGTGCCGAGGCCGATGCGGTCAGCGCCCTGGTCTCCCTGGGCTTCAAGCCCCAGGAGGCCAGTCGCGCCGTCGCCGCCGTGGAAGGGGAAGACCTTTCCAGCGAGGAACTCATCCGTCGCGCCCTGAAGGGCATGGTCTGATCCCATGATAGAAACCGATCGAATCATCTCGGCCGGCGGCCGCGACCGCGAGGAGGTCCAGGATCGCGCCATTCGCCCGGTGCGCCTGGCGGACTATATCGGCCAGCCCGTGGTGCGCGACCAGATGGGCCTGTTCATCCAGGCGGCGAAGGGCAGGGGAGAGGCACTCGACCACACCCTGATCTTTGGTCCGCCCGGTCTGGGCAAGACCACCCTGGCCAATATCATCGCCCAGGAAATGGGCGTTTCCCTGAAAAGTACCTCTGGTCCCGTGCTGGAGCGCCCAGGCGATCTCGCCGCCTTGCTGACCAATCTGGAAGCGGGCGACGTGCTGTTCATCGACGAGATCCATCGGCTGTCGCCCATCGTCGAGGAGGTACTCTATCCGGCGATGGAGGACTACCAGCTCGACATCATGATCGGCGAGGGCCCGGCCGCGCGCTCCATCAAGCTGGATCTGCCGCCCTTCACCCTGGTGGGCGCGACCACCCGCGCCGGGATGCTGACCAACCCCCTGCGTGACCGCTTCGGGATCGTCCAGCGCCTGGAGTTCTACGGCACGGCGGACCTGGCTACCATCGTTACCCGTTCGGCCGGCATCCTCGGTCTCGCCATCGAAGCCGAAGGCGCCCTGGAAATCGCCCGCCGCGCGCGTGGTACGCCACGGATCGCCAACCGTCTGCTGCGCCGGGTGCGGGACTTCGCCGAAGTACGCGGGCAGGGCCATATCAGCCACGACATCGCCAGTCGCGCCCTCGACTTGCTGGATGTCGATGCCCAAGGCTTCGATCACCAGGATCGCCGCCTGTTGCTGACCATGATCGACAAGTTCGATGGCGGTCCGGTCGGGGTCGACAGCCTTGCCGCTGCCATCAGCGAAGAGCGTCACACCATCGAAGACGTGTTGGAACCCTATCTGATCCAGCAAGGCTATATCATGCGCACGCCGCGCGGGCGGGTGGTGACCCGACATGCCTATCTGCATTTCGGGCTCAATCTGCCCTCTCGTCTGGTCCAGGGTGGTACGCCCGATCTGTTCGAGGTCAATGGTAACTAAATGCAGTTGCGAACATTTCTGATTGGCAACGGCGAGGCTAGGTTCTAGAGTATGCACGCGCAATCGCGGAGCCCGTCGCCGTCCGTCCTCAGGTGTCGTGTCTACTACGAAGATACCGATGCCGGCGGCATCGTCTACTACGTCAACTACCTCAAGTTCATGGAACGCGCCCGCACCGAGCGACTGCGCGCGCTGGGCTATGCCCAGTCCGAACTCGCTCGGGACAATCTGCTCTTCGTCGTCCACAGCAGCGAAGCGCGCTACCATGCGCCCGCGCGCCTGGATGACGAATTGTTGATCGGTGCCGAGGTGGTCGAAGCGAAGCGTGCCAGCCTCAGGTTTCACCAGGAGGTTCGGCGAGCTAAGGATGATGTCCTGCTCTGTGAAGGGTGGGTGACGGTCGCCTGTGTGCGTGCCGACAGTTTCAGGCCCAGGGCCATGCCCGAGGCCATGCGAACGGTTCTTGCCGGAAATCCGGCGTCAATTCAATCAGGAGATTAAGCGTGCAACCCAACGTCGACCATACGTCCATGTGGAGCCTCATCGCCAACGCCAGTCTGGTGGTGCAATTGGTGATGCTCATCCTGGTCGCAGCCTCTGTCACGTCCTGGATCATGATCATCCAGCGTAGCAATGCCATGCGCGCCGCCAAGCGTTCCCTGGATACCTTCGAAGAGAAATTCTGGTCGGGCATCGATCTGTCCAAGCTGTACCGCCAGGCCGGCAGCAACCCCGATCCGGATTCCGGCGTCGAGCAGATCTTCCGCGCCGGTTTCAAGGAGTTCTCCCGTCTGCGTCAGCAGCCCGGTGTGGATCCCGATGCCGTGATGGAAGGCGTCTCGCGCGCCATGCGCGTGGCTATCTCCCGTGAGGAAGAGAAGCTCGAGCAAGCCCTGCCGTTCCTGGCCACCGTCGGTTCCACCAGCCCCTATGTCGGTCTGTTCGGTACCGTCTGGGGCATCATGAACTCCTTCCGCGGCCTGTCCACGGCGCAGCAGGCGACCCTGGCCACCGTAGCGCCCGGCATCGCCGAAGCCCTGATCGCCACCGCCATCGGTCTGTTCGCCGCCATTCCCGCCGTCGTGGCCTACAACCGCTTCGCCGCCCGTTCGGAAATGCTGATCAACCGCTACTACACCTTTGCGGACGAATTCCAGGCCATCCTGCACCGCAAAGTCCACACCAGCGACGAATAAAGAGGTATCCCATGGTCCCTCGCCGCAAGAAACGCAAGCCCGTCGCCGAGATGAACGTGGTGCCCTACATCGACGTGATGTTGGTGCTCCTCGTCATCTTCATGGTGACGGCGCCCATGCTCAACCAGGGCGTCAAGGTCGACCTGCCCAAGGTCGACAGCCAAGCCCTGCCGCAGGACAACGACAAGCAGATCCTCACCGTCTCGGTGAAGGCCGACGGCACCTACTACTGGAACGTCGGTTCCGAGGTGGATACCGATCAGAAGGCCAAGTCCTCTACGGCGGTGTCCCTCCCACAACTGAGTCAGCAGGTCGGTGCCATCATGCGTCAGCGTGCGGACACCCAGGTGTTCATCCGGGGTGACAAGGCCGCCAACTATGGCGTCGTCGCTGGCGCCATGGGTGCCTTGCAGCAGGCCGGCGTGCCCAACGTCGGGTTGATTACCGAGGCGCCTTGATGCGACACCGCGAGCGTTCGTCGTCCGAAAGTTATTTCTGGCCGGCCATCTGGGCAGTCGCCCTGCATGTGCTGATTTTCGGCCTGCTGTTCGTCAGCTTCGCCTTCACGCCTGAATTGCCCCAGTCGCGCCCGGTCGTCCAGGCGACCCTGGTCCAGCTCAAATCCAAGAGCTCGGCCCAGGTCCAGACGGAGCAGAAGCTGGCCGGTGAGGCGAAGAAGACCGCGGCCAAACAGTACGAGCAGGAACAACTGGAGCAGCGTCGCCAGCAACAGGAAGCCCAGCGTGAAGCGGCGGCGGCCAAGGCGGCTCAGCAACAGAAGGAAGCCCAGCAACAGGCCGCGGAACAAAAGAAAGCCGACGACGCTCGAAAGGCGCAGCAAGCGGAAGCGGCGGCCAAGGCCGCCGAAGCCAAGGCTGAGGCTGAGAAACAGTCCGAAGCCGCCAAGGCGGCCGCAGAGGCCAAGCAGGCCGCCGAGCAGAAGAAGCAGGCGGACATCGCCAAGAAGAAGGCCGACGAAGCTGCCAAACAGAAGGCAGCCGAGGAGGCGGCGAAGAAAGCCGCAGCAGAAGCGGCCAAGCAGAAGTCGGCGGAAGAAGCCAAACAGAAAGCTGCGGCCGAAGCTGCCAAGAAGGAAGCGGCAGCGGAAGCGGCGAAGAAGAAAGCGGCTGACGACGCCAAGAAGAAGGCCGCCCAGGCGGCTGCTCGCAAGGCAGCGGAAGACAAGAAGGCGCAGGCACTGGCCGAGCTGTTGTCCGATGATACCCAGCGGCAGCAGGCACTGGCCGAAGAGCAGGGCGACGAAGTGGCATCGAGCTTCGATGATCTGATCGTGCGTCTGGTCAGCGAGCAGTGGACGCGTCCGCAGTCGGCGCGCAATGGCATGAGCGTCGAGGTGCAGATCAACATGCTGCCGGATGGCACCATTACCAGCGCGACGGTGACCCGCTCCAGTGGCAACAAGGAATTCGATAATTCAGCGGTGTCGGCCGTGCGTAACGTCGGTCGTATCCGTGAGCTGCAGCAGCTGGATCGCAAGACCTTCGACCAGCTGTACCGCCAGCGCCGCATGATCTTCAAACCGGAGGACCTGAGTCTGTGAACACCCTGATCCGTTACATTCTGCTGGGCCTGGTCCTGGTGGTGGGCTCCGCCCAGGCGGCCGATCCGCTGGTGATTTCCAGCGGTAGTGATCGCGCCATCCCGATCGCCGTCGTGCCCTTCGGGTGGCAGGGTGGTCAGCCGCTGCCCGAGGACCTGGCCAACATCGTCAGCGATGACATGCGCAATTCGGGCGTGTTCTCGCCGATTCCGCGCCAGAACATGCTGAGTCAACCGACCCAGGCCAGCGAAGTCATCTTCCGTGACTGGAAAGCCCTGGGCGCCAACTACGTGCTGGTCGGCAGCGTCGTACCCAATGGTGGTCGGCTGCAGATCCAGTACGCGCTGTTCAACGTCTCCACCGAGCAGCAGGTCCTCACCGGCAATGTCGGCGGCAGCACCGATCAGCTGCGCGACATGGCGCATTTCATCTCCGACCAGGCCTATGAAAAGCTGACCGGCGTGAAGGGCGCCTTCTCGACGCGCATCCTCTATGTCACCGCCGAGCGCTTCTCCGCGACCAATACCCGCTACACCCTGCAGCGCGCCGACTACGACGGTGCTCGCTCGGTAACCCTGCTGCAGTCTCGCGAGCCGATCCTGTCGCCGCGCTTCGCGCCGGATGGCAAGCGCATCGCCTATGTCTCCTTCGAGCAGCAACGCCCGCGCATCTTCATGCAATACATCGATACGGGTCGTCGCGAGCAGCTGACCAACTTCGAAGGCCTCAACGGTGCCCCGGCGTTTTCGCCTGATGGCAATCGCCTGGCATTCGTGCTGTCCAAGGACGGCAACCCCGAGATCTACGTGATGGACCTGGGATCCCGTGCCATCCGTCGTGTGACGAATGACTCCTCCATTGATACCGAGCCGTTCTGGGGCAAGGATGGCCAGACCATCTACTTCACCTCCGACCGCTCCGGCAAGCCGCAGATCTACAAAACCGGCGTTAATGGCGGAGGCGCTGAGCGCGTGACTTTCGTCGGCAACTACAACGCCAACCCGAAACTTTCGGCGGACGAAAAGACCCTGGTCATGGTGCATCGTCAGGAAGGTTTCACCAACTTCCAGATCGCTGCTCAGGACCTTCAACGCGGCTCTGTTCGGGTACTTTCCAACACCAGCCTGAACGACTCGCCCACTGTTGCGCCCAATGGCACCATGCTAATCTACGCCACCCGCCAGCAGGACCGAGGCGTACTGATGCTTGTATCCATCAATGGTCGCGTCCGGATTCCTCTTCCCACCGCCCAGGGTGATGTGCGCGAGCCTTCCTGGTCTCCTTACCTGAACTGACGGCTAATTAGAAAAGTCCTTAGATACACCAACATTGCGGTTCTTTTAGGAGTTACATGATGGAAATGCTGAAATTCGGCAAGTTCGCTGCACTGGCTCTGGCCATGGCCGTCGCCGTGGGCTGTTCCTCCAAGGGCGGCGACGCCTCCGGTGAAGGCGCTGGTGCTGGCGCTGGCGCCGGTGCTGTCGACCCGAACGCTGGCTACGGCGCCAACGCCGGTGCCGTTGACGGCAGCATGGGCGACGAAGCCGCTCTGCGCGCCATCACCACCTTCTACTTCGAGTACGACAGCTCCGACCTGAAGCCGGAAGCCATGCGCGCTCTGGACGTTCACGCTCGCGACCTGAAGGCCAGCGGCCAGCGCGTCGTTCTGGAAGGTCACACCGACGAGCGCGGTACCCGCGAGTACAACCTGGCACTGGGCGAGCGTCGTGCCAAGGCCGTTCAGCGCTACCTGGTACTGCAGGGCGTGTCCCCGGCTCAGCTGGAACTGGTTTCCTACGGTAAAGAGCGTCCGGTTGCCGTCGGTCACGACGAAGCTTCCTGGGCTCAGAACCGTCGCGTTGAGCTGAAGAAGTAATAAACGATGTCCAAGCGCCTGCAGTTCTTGATCGCCCTGACCCTCGGTGTACCGGTTGTCGCCGGGGCTCAGGTTCCCGTACAGGATGGTAGCTATGGCACTGCCCAGTCCGCTGGGCAGGCTTATGGCGGTGCAGGCGCGACCAGTGCCGGAAACGGGGCTCCCGTTTCCGGTATGGGTCAACTGTTCATGCAGTTGCAACAGATGCAGGACGATATCGCTCGCCTGCGTGGCCAGGTCGAGGTTCAGGAAAACGAGATCCGCCAGCTCAAGCAGGAAGGATTGGATCGTTACCAGGATCTGGATGGCCGAATTTCCCAGCTTTCTTCCGCCCCTGCCAACGCAGGTGCTGGAGCCGCTGGAGGTGCCGCCCAGGGTGGTGCCATCGCGGCCAACAACACGCCGACTCCGCCTGCCTCCGCAGGTGCACCGGCTGCCAGTAGCGAACCGGGCGATCCGGCGAAGGAAAAGCTGTACTACGACGCTGCCTTCGATCTGATCAAAGCCAAGGATTTCGACAAGGCCAGCCAGGCGTTCAATGCGTTTCTGCGCAAGTATCCCAACAGCCAGTACGCGGGCAACGCTCAGTACTGGCTGGGTGAGGTGAATCTGGCCAAGGGTGATCTGCAGGCTGCGGGTCAGGCCTTCGCCAAGGTCAGCCAGGCCTATCCCACCAGTAACAAGGTGCCGGATTCGCTGTACAAACTGGGTGGCGTCGAGCAGAAGCTCGGCCGCACCGACCGGGCCAAGGGCATGTACCAGCAGGTCATCAGCCAATATCCCGGAACCTCCGCTGCGCAGCTGGCGCAGCGGGACCTGAAAAGCCTGCCCTAGCGCAGGCTTTTTTCTTCTATCTACCGCAACGGAGGCGGATGGCCTGTGTAGCCGTCACGCCCGTGGCTTCTATGCAAAAAGATACCTTACGTCTTACCGAAATCTTCTATTCGCTCCAGGGTGAAGCCCGCACTGCCGGCCTTCCCACGGTCTTCGTCCGCCTCACCGGCTGCCCACTGCGCTGTCAGTACTGCGACACGGCCTATGCGTTCACCGGTGGCGAGATCCATCACCTCGATGCCATCCTCGAGCAGGTCGCCAGCTACCGCCCGCGACATATCTGCGTAACGGGCGGCGAGCCACTGGCCCAGCCCAATTGCCTCAAACTACTTGAGCAACTCTGCGATGCAGGCTACGAGGTGTCCCTGGAAACCAGCGGTGCCCTGGATGTCAGCGGGGTGGACGTTCGCGTCAGCAAGGTGATGGACCTCAAGACCCCGGCATCGGGCGAAATGGGGCGCAACCTTTACGCCAACATCGCTCAGCTCACACCGAACGATCAGGTGAAATTCGTCATCTGCTCGCGTGAAGACTACGACTGGGCCGTTTCCAAGCTGATCGAGTACCGCCTGGACCAGCGAGTGGGGGAAGTGTGGTTTTCGCCCAGCCACGGCCAGGTGGTGCCCCGCGAACTGGCGGAGTGGATCGTGGCGGATAACCTTCCCGTGCGTTTTCAATTGCAACTGCACAAGATTCTCTGGAACGACGAGCCGGGACACTAAGCATGAGTCAGCCTAAAGCGGTCATCCTTCTCTCCGGCGGCCTCGATTCCGCCACCATCGTCGCCATGGCAAAGGCTCAAGGCTTCGCCTGCTACACCATGAGCTTCGACTACGGCCAGCGGCACAGAGCCGAACTGCAGGCGGCCGAGCGCGTAGCTCGCCAGCTTGGCGTGGTCGAACACAAGGTGATCGGCCTGGACCTCAATGGCATCGGCGGCTCAGCGCTCACCGATCCGGATATCGCCGTGCCGGAAACGCCTGGCGAGGGCATTCCCGTTACCTATGTACCGGCGCGCAACACCGTGTTCCTGTCGCTGGCCCTGGGGTGGGCCGAGGTGCTTGGTGCTCGTCATCTCTTCATTGGGGTGAACGCGGTGGACTATTCCGGCTATCCGGATTGCCGACCGGAGTTCGTCGAGGCCTTCGAGCGCCTGGCCAATCTTGCCACCAAGGCCGGCGTGGAAGGGGATACCTTCAAGATAGAAGCCCCGTTGCAGTTCCTGTCCAAGGCGCAGATCGTCCAGGCCGGCACCGACCTGGGTGTGGACTACGGGCTGACCGTGTCCTGCTATCAGGCCAACAGCGGAGGGGAGGCCTGCGGCCGTTGCGACAGCTGCCGCCTGCGTGCCGACGGCTTCAAGGCAGCCGGAATTTCCGACCCCACCCGCTACCAGTAAAAAAATTTTATCTAGGGTGTTGATTATCCAGAGAAAATCGCTAGAATGGCGGCCACTAACGGGTCGTTAGCTCAGTCGGTAGAGCAGTTGGCTTTTAACCAATTGGTCGTAGGTTCGAATCCCACACGACCCACCATCTTCACCAGAAACCCTCCGCAATGGAGGGTTTTTGCGTTTCCTCAGCTCAGACAAGCAGCCGTCTGTGGCGGAATCTAGCCTCGTGGTTTGATGATGTCAAACTGAATCAACTGGCGCCCGGAGCCTGGCACAAACTGGTCTGGGCGCCATTTCGCTTTGTATTCCGCTGCTCAGCTATCCACGTCTTACTACCGCTGTAAGCGGTCGTGCCCCGTTGCTGATCCATTCTGCGAGCTGATCGAACGCTTCTAGTGTGGCAGGTCCTGTGATGCTCGCCGGTTGCTGAAAGGGCAGGGAGGAAGGCTTGGGTGGATCTAGTCGTTGCTCCTGGTGCTGCCGGGCGCTGTAATCAACTCGAACGATCATGTTCTTCGGTACCTTATCGGCACGTTCTTCCAGCACATGACGCATCTGGTGTGGATCCGTCTCGATGTATTCCATCGTGGTAGCGATACTGGAGTGGTTCAGTAGGGCCTTAGCTACGTGGATATTACGATCAGCTTGTCGCATCAAGTCAGACGCCAAGGTGTGCCTGAACCGGTGGGGAGTCATCCGAGTCCCTACCATGGCCGTGAGCTTTCTATACATTGCTTCAATCTGATTGATATCCATAGTTTCTCGTCTGTAATGTGAGGAGAACCTATTGACATTAAATAGTTGGTCCGTGGCTTTGAAGTGCAAAGAATCTGCCCATGCTGCAATGCGGTCTATGTGCTCATAAAGAGGGCCAGGAATTGGTAGGAGAAATTCTTTGTGAGTCTTATCTCCTTCGCTTCTAATATAAATGGTTCTGCGTCTTAAGCAGATGTCTCGCCTCTGTATGCTCAATAAAGAGTTTAGACGTATCCCGGTGTAGTGAAAGGTCTCGTACACGGCTAGCCAGAACCAAGCAGGGGTTATGCTGCTGCGTTCGCCTGACACCCGTTCTATCTCTTGAAGTCTGATCAGCTGGTTGCGACCCTGGGTAATGGCCTCGTGAGGTACGGTCTTCTTCCGCTTCCTAGGCGGAACTACAGAGGTGTCGGTAAAGGGGTTTTTCCGGATGCTCAATAAGTCCTGAGAAATGGCATAACTAAAGAGTGTTCTGAGATGGCTTGCGTACGTATTCCAACTGCGTTTGGCCAGTCCGGAATCTAGAGCCTCTTTGCGCCAGATCAGAATGTCGCGATGATGTAACTTCTCCAGTTCGACGTCGTCACCGAATCTGCGATTTAGTGCTCGGGCCGCTGCTAGATATATAACTCTAGTCGCTGGTCTGAGGTCGTGAGTTTCGTTGTATTCGCTAGCGATATCAATGATATTCAACTTTCGCTAGCTCCTGTGACCTGCAATCGCAGACTTACATTATCGAAGGGCGGATGCGTAAAGATCGCAGTAGGGTCCTCCAGCAGATAGCCTTTAAGCGTTTTAGATTTTCGCGGGCCGATGACCTCGCATATCCAGATATTCAGATTGTCCGCTGTCTTACGATTAGTTTTGAGCTTTTCAAAAGCTCGTTGGACCAATTGCCAGGCTTCAATTCCACGCGCCTTGGCATCCGCATGTATGTGAGGATGCTCCAGGACATAGCGCTTGAATAATCCCGGGCTAACAAGAAATGCGGTGCCATCCACTGTGTGAATCAGTGCCTTGGCATCGTTAATCACCAGCTTGTGTGAAAGCACGCCTTGCCTTGTCCATGCTACAAAAGCCTGACCGAGATCAGCTGCGTTCGTAGACGAAATAGGTGCCTTAGCTAAGTGCTCGGTGATGTGGTCAGTAAAGCCGTCTTCGACAGCGTCAGGAAGTGGCCGATGGGTTGGAATTGCGGCAGATGGAGCCGCCTCACCAAAGAGTTCATCTGCTAGCGCAAGGGTCTCGTCCATGGAGTCTAAACCGGTCTGGAATGCGGGCGGCGGCAGTGTTTCGGATGAAGGCATCTCTTGTGAAGATGTGACATGTGTCACATTTTGTGTTAGCGGAAATGCTGGCCCAACGCTACCACTCACTTGTTCAGGCCGCTGCTGATCTGGCTCTGCGCCGTCTGGCTGCTCGAGTGTAAGTGTGCCGGTAAAGGGAGCTGGTCGATCTGCAGGATCTGGCCAGATCAGTGCAGGAGAAACCTTGAGTAAGGTGAAGGTGTTCTTCCAGCCGTGGCCCGTGTCGATCGTTGCCTTCCAGATAGCCTTGTCCTGAGCATTGACCTGGATGATGGCCTGGTCCTGGATTAGGTTGAAGAACGGGGCGTTCGATGTGGGGATACCTTCTACGCCTTGGGAGAGCATCAGTGCCCGCAGCTGGTCTGAGGCAGGCTTGCTGACGAGCCATAGCGCATCCTGGGTCAGCCACCCGTCCGAGGGCCCTTCTGGCTGGTTCAGCTTGAACTTCTCAATGACCAGGGTCCGCAACCCATCGGCCAGCTGCCGCTGGATCGAGTTCCTGGGGGCCTCCATCGCACGTTGCGGGTTGGCACCGAGCTCCTGGGCGACACTCGCCTGGTCGGCCTGGACGATCATCTCGCCCAGTACGCCAGCGTGCTGGCATTGCCCGGCCAACACGAAGATCAGCGATGACCATAGCTCACGGTAGCCACTGAGCCAGTCCAGCACGTGGGGAGGCAGCACCTGGAAATAGACGAGTGCTGAGGCAGCGCCATGAAGCTGATAGTCGCGACCTTTGACGTACCTGAAGCGGTAGGGCTTCTCAATGCGACCGTGCCAGGGATGCCATGGCTTGCCGTCCTCGAGGACGACCTCGATGTCGACGGCGATCTTGCCCAAGTCGTGGAGGAGGGCGCCGTAAGCTACCGCTGCTGACCACGCCTCCGCCTGGGCTGCTTGGGATTCGGGCGGTGCGCCGATGGGTAGGAGGTAGTTCTGCCTGATCTTCAGTGCGTAGGCGACGATTTCCAGCCCGTGATCGAGCAGGCCCCCGGGATAGGCGTGGTGGTGGTTCTCCGAAGCGGGAAGCTGCTGGACCAAGTCAGCGTAGCGCCCGAGAGGATCCCGATAGAGTGAGGCGAACTGCTCGCTGGACAGCGACGTCCGCTGCCAGATGTTCTCCATGAGCTTCTGCCGGCGGGGGAGCGCCAGGAGATCCTGGCCTGCAGACGGCTGGGTGAAGCCCTGTTTGCTGGACCCTGCAGGCGCAGAGGGTGGGGCTTTCTTCCTGAAAAAGAGATCGAACATGGCATGCCCTTGGTAATTCTTGGGCCTGCGTTGTCGATCAGCAGCGGTAAGCGAACAATGGTAAACCGCTATCACTACTCGGAAGGTTGGGGCGGCATATGGCTACTATGGCCGGAAGCCTGGGTACCCTTTGCTCTTCGCAGCCATGAAATGACCCCCAAATGTTGGACAGGGTTGGTTTCAAGCAACGAGCACTGGTCTGAACGGGAACTAGAGAGGTGGCCTCTGCGAGATCGCCTCACGCAAGGTATCAAACGATGCTTCGCTAGGACTCACCAACGCAAAGTTGTAGCCCTGTCCTGACCAATAGTCAGCCGTAACATCGCTTTCCCTACGAGATCCGTGGCCAACGTCGCGCTGGCTGTTGGGATGCCGCACATAGAAGATCACTTGGCGCCCTTTCGTATCCCGGTAGAGCACCATCGCGGCGGCGCCGGTGTCCGTGGCCATGAGACGACCACCCACTGAGATCAAGCCGAAGCGCTCCAGGTTAGGGAGGGCGGGCGCCTGCACAAATGTCCTTTCAAGCCAATGCTGAATCGCACCGTCCTGGCCGGTTACATCGACTGGCGGCCGCCCCTCGGCGCTCGCAAATAGTCGATAAGCCTCCACGGCATCCGCCATTGGAACGTGCGCCCGCCGCAGCATCGATTCCCGTGCCTGCCACCCTAAGCCGCTACCCAGGCCTAACGTCAGCACTAGCGAAGCGAGATAAGTCATACGTCTTTTACGTCTGGCGACTATCCGGTGTCGCACGACTGCTGGCATAAGGTGTGTCGGTAAAGGCTCAAGCACGGGAGAAAAAATCAGCCGTAGCCGACGATTCTGCTCGCGGATATCAGCTACCCGTGCGGCATCTTCCGGATGGGTTGCAAGATAGCGCATCACCTCCTCGTGCCGCAGCGCATCCAACTGATTGTCGGCATAAGCCATCAACTCTTCAGGAGTAGGAGGTCGATACATCATTTCAATACTCGCAAAGCGGCGGTAGCCAAAGGACTTTCGTGGATCTGTCTCAAGGCCGCGCGTGCCCGCGCCAAACGAGACATGACGGTTCCCAGTGGAATGCCAAGCGCCTGTGATACATCGCGATAGCTCATGCCTTCCACCGCGACCAACAGCAGCAGGGCACGCTGTTCGTCATTGAGTCTCTCAAGATTCGTCAACGCTTCTTGATCCAGATAGATCGTCTCAGCCGAAGGCTCAACCGGGACCTCTTGGAATCCCAGCCACTCCAACAGACGACCATAGCGGCGCTCACGACGTCGGCCATCAACGAATTGGCGGTACAGGATGGTGAACAGCCAGGCTCGCACATCACCGGCGGGACAGCGCGTGTTCCCATGCGTAAGCGCCCGTTCTAGACAACTCTGGACCAAGTCATCGGCGCTGGCTTCGTGACGAGTAAGCGATCTTGCGAAGCGACGCAGAGACGGTAGTAGCTGAGAAAGCATGGCGTCATCAAGCATGGACATTCCCCTGGTATCGCTGACAGACGCTTGAGCTGACCTTTTATTCCCCACAATTTTTATTTTTGTAGGTATGGAATAACCCAGACCGTACAAACGTCTGCATTGGAAACTCACCAGTCTGCTGGAGCGCCACGTGTTTTCAGTCAAACACCCGTTGTTGGCAGTCACCCTTCTGGTGCTCGTGCTTCCCATTGCCTGGGCCGAACCTGATAGCAGCGCCGCCACGGCGCAGGCCGACAACCGTCAGGCCATGGATCAGATGATGGCCGCGATGCACAAGCCCAGCAGTGGCAACGTAGACCGCGACTTTGTGACCCAGATGACGGCACATCACCAGGGTGCGATCGAAATGGCACGGATCCAATTGCGGTATGGCCATAACGAACGCCTACGCCGTCTGGCCCAAGAGATCATTGTCACCCAACAACAGGAAATCGCCGTCATGCAGCAGGCGCTTTCTGAATTGCCCGCCTCTCCAACTCGGTAATCCTCATGCCTCGATTGTCGCTCACCCCGCTCGCCGCTGTGTTGTTAGTAATCTCCTGCACCGCTTCAGCCGGTCAAGTTCCGCGTGCTGCTGCACAACCGGACATCACGATTAGTTCCCAAGACCGTGTGTATACGGCGGAGCAGTTCTCCAACACGGTATCGGTGATTGATCCCAGCACGGAAAAATTGCTCGGCGTCATCACCCTAGGCGACAGCCAACCCAAGAACTTGAGTCCTTTGTACAAGGGCGAGCTACTGGTGCATGGCTTGGGATTTTCGCCAGATGGGCGAACCTTGGCCGTCGTAGCGATAGGCTCGAACTCCGTGTCCTTCATCGACACCGCCAACAACCAGGTGAAGGGTAAAACCTATCTGGGTCGCGCGCCTCATGAAGCCTTTTTCACCCCTGACGGCAAAGAGCTCTGGGTCACGGTACGGGGCGAGGACTATATCGCCGTGATCGACCCGGTGACTTTCAAAGAGAAGACGCGAATTGGCGTACCGCCAGGCCCTGGCATGCAGATCTTCTCCCCTGATGGCCGCTATGGCTACGTCTGCTCCTCGTTCACTCCGGAAACCGTAGTGGTTTCGGTTGCCGAGCATCGAATTGTTGGCCGCGTCGCTCAGGCGAGTCCCTTCTGCCCCAACATCGCTGCGTCTGCAGATGGCCAACAGGTCTGGCTCACCCTAAAAGATGTCGGTAAGACCCAGGTGTTCGCAGCCAAACCGCCGTTCAGCTTGATTAAGACGCTTGATACTGGCGCGATCACTAATCACGTCAACTTGGTTCGCAATGCCCGCGGAAGCTTCGCCTATGTAACGGTAGGCGGAGAAAATCGAGTCAAGGTCTTCCGAACCGATGATTTCAGCCAAGTCGCCAGCATTCCTGTTGGCGCTTTGCCCCACGGTCTCTGGCCGTCAGGAGATGGCACGCGGTTGTACGTGGGACTAGAGAATGCTGACAGTGTGGCCGTCATCAATACGCTGACCAATAGCGTTGAAACCACTGTACCCGTGGGGCAGGCGCCCCAGGCTTTGGTCTACGTTCCCCGCGCCGCTACCCAGGGCGCTGGGCTGGCAAATCTTAAGCCGTTAGGGAGCGCCGCCAAGAGTATTCAGATCGCCCTGGCTCCGCCGGGTCAACACGAACGTCATACCACTCAGGTGACACTTTTCGACCAGGGCTTGACTCAGGTCCTGCAGGCCTCGGTTACGGGCCTGGTGGCCAAGCAGCCCTATGTACTAGCGTTGGCTCGTCATGCAGACGGTAGCGGCGCTCTTGAGTCTCTCGCCGCTTTTCAAACCAATCCCGCCGGCGCAGCTATCGTGAATGCGGTAGGACCGATACGCCAACTGGTTCAGCAATCCCAGGCGGATGAACAGCGCTACCTCGTCATCGCACCTGGTGCAGCCGATGCGCCAGGTGCTCCCGTGCAAGTGCAAGTGCTCCAATCGAAATACTAATAACCAATAACCAATAACCATCGAGGTCCAGCATGCTCAGACAAGTGTTGATTGCCACTGCCATTTTCTCCATGACAGGGCTGGCCGTGGCGGCCACGCCCGCCAAGGTTGGCGACACCACCTTGGGTAAGGTGCTTGTGGATGAAAAGGGTATGACGCTTTACACCTTCACCAAGGACAGCGAGGGTAAGTCCGCCTGCAACGGCCCGTGCGCCAAGAACTGGCCGCCGCTGATGGCACCGGCAGGGGCCAAGAGCGGTGACGGCTATACCGTAGTACAGCGTGAGGATGGTAGCCAGCAATGGGCCTATAAGGGGCAGCCACTCTATACCTGGGTAAAGGACAGCAAGCCCGGTGAAACGACCGGTGAAGGTGTCAATCAAGTCTGGCACGTCGCGAAGCCTTGATCGTGGAGCAGTCCCTGCGGACAGCGGGGACTGCTTATCTATTTAGTAGATTACTTTTTATATCATATTCAATTTTTCAGATAATCGAGCCGGGCTAGACTGTTTGCATTCTTCAGCGGAGCTCACCTCATGACATTAAAGGATGCTATAGCCCTGCGCACCGGCGGCAAGCCGCTCAGCCAGCTCAAGCAGCCGCTCGAAGTCGTTCGCCAGTTCACCCCCAACTGGTTTGCGGCAACGATGGGCACCGGTATTTTGGCAATCGCCTTAGCGAGTTTTCCCGCGTCGGTACCCGGCTTGCGTCTGATCGCCGAAGGACTGTGGCTGTTCAACATTTTGCTTTTCGTTCTATTCAGCGGCTTGTATGCCGCTCGCTGGATCTTGTTCTACAACGAAGCCAAGCAAATTTTTGCCCACTCCACCGTATCGATGTTCTTCGGCACCATTCCGATGGGGTTGGCAACAATCATCAACGGGATGCTGATCTTTGGGCTGCCACGATGGGGTGAGGTGGCTGTCACGATTGCCACCGGACTTTGGTGGGTCGATGCGGCCATGGCACTGGTTTGCGGAGTAGCGATTCCGTACCTGATGTTTACTCGTCAGCAGCACAGCATCGATCAAATGACGGCGGTATGGTTGCTACCTGTGGTAGCCGCCGAAGTGGCCGCTGCCAGTGGCGGGCTGTTGGCACCGCACCTAGCCGATGGCGGGCACCAATTCACCGTGCTGGTGACCAGCTATGTGCTTTGGGCCTATTCGGTACCTGTCGCCCTAAGTGTCCTCGTGATCCTGCTATTGCGGATGGCACTGCACAAGCTGCCTCACGAGAACATGGCTGCATCGAGCTGGTTATCGCTTGGCCCCATTGGTACAGGTGCGTTGGGTCTGCTCGTGATGGGCAGCGACGCGCCGGTCATCTTCGCTGCTCACGGTATGGCCGGAATTGGCGCCGTCGCGCAGGGGCTAGGCGTAATTGGCGGGATCCTACTATGGGGACTCGGCTTGTGGTGGATGAGCCTTGCCATACTGATCACGCTGAAGTACGCGCGCCACGGCATCCCTTTCAACCTGGGATGGTGGGGTTTTACTTTTCCACTGGGCGTCTATGCCGTCACGACGCTACGTTTGGGAAGCACGCTTGGGTCAGGTTTCCTTACCGTCTTCGGTGCCTTTTTGGTCGTCGCCTTGACTGCTCTGTGGGCGGTGGTCGCGGGACGCACCCTAGCCGGTGCCTACCGCGGGACGCTGTTCGTCTCGCCTTGCATTGCTCATCTGCAACCACGCAAATGAGGTCGATTAGGTGGCGCCTCGCTGAGCAACGCTACCAAGCTAGGACCATCAGCCCACTCTCTACGACGAGTGAGCTGATGAGTCCGCAAATGGGGCTCAGTGAAAGCCATCCCTTGATGCCGTTGGTTACCGCGGCCGCCTTAACCGATTCAAAGGTGCGTCAGCTCAGGACGAGGATGACTCTGTCTCTTGGGAAGGGCGGTGGCGTCCTACCGTGCCAATCTCGGCAGGCGTCTTGATGTAGAACAGTGCCAAGTCTTCCGATTCGAGGCGTTGAAACAGCATGTCGTGTTGAATTTGAGTCAGCGCCATCGTTACCTGGATGGGCTGATCGGCAAGCTCAAAAAAATGAGCGGAGTGGCGTTTTCCATCTTGGCCAAAGCCTTCAGCCGCCACTGACAACGTTGCGCCACTTAGGTGAAGCTCTTTAGCAAGATCCAGAAGCCAATCTCCAATCTGCTGATGTTCATGGCGACGATTTTGTTCGGTATAGAACGTAACGAGATAGTCGTTCATGCTATTGCCTTTAGCGTGGGTGCAGCAGGTTGATGGTCAAGATACCCAGGGCTGTCATGCACAGGGACCCCACGACATGAACGCTGATTGCAGTCAGCGCCATGAGCAGCCTTCCTTGCTGGATTAGCATCAGTGTCTCAGCAGAAAACGTCGAGAAGGTGGTTAAGCCGCCGCAAAATCCGGTGATCAGAAACAGCCGCCATTCAGGCGCAATCCCGGGCCAAGCAGCGAAGATGGCTACGGCCATTCCGATGATGTAGCCACCTACAAGATTCGCAACGACCGTCCCAGGCGGGAGCGACGGGAACCAGGCATTTAGCTTCAAGCCCAGTATCCAACGGAGCCAGGCACCCAAGGTCGCACCGAGTGCGATGGCTATGAGCGGCTTCAGCATGGAACGTCTCCCAAGGGGAATGGAAGACTAGGGGCCGGGGAGGGATATGGTCGGTGCATAGCGCTGTCCTCGAAAAAGACAGGGCGCACCTACGCACCCTGCCAAGGGGTTACGTAGGCATCATCAGCACGAGGCGGTTTGAGGAGGAATGCCATCTCCTTAGCGGATCATAGCAGCGCAGCAGATGACTTTGAAGATGGCTCGTTCTTGAAGCCGACATGCCTGCCACTGCTTATTGAGACCCGGAGCATGCCTGCACTCCTCAAACGCCGAGGGTCTAGAAACCGATCGACTCTGCGGTAGCTATGAGGCAAACGTCCTATTCGTCACAGGTATTCACAGCTTTCGCTATTGCCAGACGATATTCAGCTGGACTGCGCCCACCCAGTGCCAATTTGATTCGCTCCTTATTGTAGTAGTCGATATAGGCCCGAATTGCTACTGCCAGCTCCTCTACGCTTGAGAACCTGTTGCAGTGGAAAAGCTCAGATTTTAGTACTGCAAAAAAGCTTTCCATTGCCGCATTGTCGAGGCAATTGGCTCGCCTTGACATACTCTGAGTCAGTCCATGCTGACGGATCAGCTGTTGGTAGGCAGGGTATTGATAGTGCCAGCCTTGATCGGAATGGATGAGCGGTTTCTCATGAGGCCGAAGGGTCTTCAATCCGTCTTTCAACATACGTAAGACCATCTCGAACGATGGGCGCTCACTTATCTCGAAAGCCACAATTTCCTTATTGAAGAGGTCAAGAATCGGTGACAGGTATAGCCGGTTTTGATTGACACGAAACTCCGTTATGTCAGTCGCCCACCGCTGATTGGGCTGCGGTGCGGTAAAGCGGCGTTCCAGCAGGTTAGGCGCCACGCAGGACTCCGGCCCTGTGAATGGACGATAGCGACGGCGTCGCAGCGTGCACTTTAACGACATTTCGCCCATCAGCCGCTGTACTGCCTTGTGATTGATCTGCTGCCCCTGATTGCGTAGCGCCTGCGTGATGCGGCGATAGCCATAGCGACCCCGATGATGCGCGAACATCGTCCGGATGCTCTCTTTGCGGGCACCTTGTTTGTCTGGTTGGCGAGTGACCTTGAGGTGGTAGTAGAAGCTGCTTCGAGGAAGACATGCTCCCTGAAGAAGCGCATCAAGTGGATATCGTGACCGCAACTCCTGCACGATAAGTGCTTTCTGCTGATTGTCCAGGTCACTGTCCTTGAGACCCAAGCTCATGGCTTTGCGCAGAAAGGCGTTTTTGACCTGCAGATAGGCAACCTGCTTTTCCAGCTCTCGGACTGGGTTTGCGATGTGGGGCTTGAAAGCGGATGGATCTGGAACGGGAAGAAGGGGCAAGGAGTCACCTCTGCGTTTGCTGGCCAACCCCTCGATACCATACCTCTGCCACGCATCGACCCAGCGCTGCATTTGGGAGCGATTGAGACTAAATCGCTCACTAGCCCGTCGGATTGATAGGCCTTCGACGATCTGTCGCACCACCTCGATCTTGAAATCGATGCTGTGATAACGATAACGCTTTTGTAGAGCCGCTTTTCCGTGATTGGCATAGGCGCCAATCCATCCTTTTACCTGCACCACGCTGACGTCATGCACCCTAGCGAGGTGGCCGTAGCTGCAATCGCCCTTTTGGTACTGAGCGACGATCTTCAATTTGAACGCTAGAGAGTACTTGGGCATGGTACGCCTTCAAGGCAGCGTCCAACTTTCGGGGGTCATTTCACCAGCGGCGGAGCCCTTTCTGGTAGGGCTTTTACCCTTAGAGCCCCCTTCCATTCCCCCCCCCTTTGCTCCGGCCCATTTGGCCCTTTCGGTTACCGGGGGCTGGCCAGATGTTCCTTGGGCTCCATTAGGTCGTGCAGCAGCCGCACTATCTCGATGACGTCGTCAGCCGCGATCCGGTAGAACACCACATGACGAGGCTGGCCGACGCGCTGCTCGGACGGGATACCCCTTTGGGCATGGGCCAGGTGGAGGCTGCGCAGGCCCTCGTGCAGCTCATCGCGGGCGCGACTCACAGGCCCATAGGGATCGGTTGCAATCAGATTGAAGCTGCCTACTAGCAAGCTCTGGTAGCGCTTCCGGGCCGCTGAGCCGAATTGCTGAGCGGAATACACCAGGATGTCGGCCAGGTCCTGTCGGGCCTCGACGGAGATACGGTACTTCATCGGTTCAGTGGCCTATGCGGCTGTCTTCAACCGACAAGCCTTCCAGGTACTGCTCCAGGTCCCCCCCGTTCACCTCGTCGAATCTTCCCTGCTCCAGCTGCTCGAGGGCTGAGCCCGTGGCGTTGCGCAAGGCCTCGACCTTGGCCGAGACCATAGCCTCTTGCTGAATCAGTAGGCGGAGCCCATTGCGTACCACCTCGCTAGCGTTTTGGTAGCGGCCGCTCGCGACCAAGCGATCGATCTCGTAAGAGAGGGGGTCTGGGATGACGATATTTCGGGTCGGCATGACAACTCCAGGTGGAGGTGAAGGTGATTGGCATCTTATGCCATGGCACTTGCGGCGTCATCAATTGCGACGTATAAGTGCCACCATAGAGCCATCGCGCTCCATGGAATGAGGCAGTAGCCATGACCACTCGCAAACCGGGATCTACCGAAGACTGGACTCACCTTGGAAAGCTGGATACGAGCCGTTTGCTCGTACGGGCTGAAGGCGCCATTTGGACCGGTTTGGCTGCGGTGGGTGTTCCGGCCGGCATCATCAAGGTGTTGAAATGGACGGTGCGTGCCTTCGTCCTGGCTGCTGCAGCCGTCTACTCCTTGTATTTGTTCGTCCCCCTCATCCTCATCTGCCTAGCTTTGTGGCTGTTCGCTCAATCGAGCGGGAGATACGACAAAGTTCGCCATGATGATGAGCCTGCCTACGGCGTAGAGCGGAATGTTTTCGGGCAAACGAAGGGCTGGTTCGAGGACGATAGCAAGTACCTCTAATGTCGTAGAGGTACTTGCTGTGATAGTTACAAAATGCTTTTGGTGAGAGTGTTTACACCTTTAGCGCCTGCCTCATGAGCAGGCTTAGTACCTGTAACCAACCCATCCGCCAAAGATCCTATCTTCGCGCCAGTCCAGCTCATCGCTGTGATCCAAAACGCCGGCAGCACCAAGAACATCGTGCCCATCACGAAGTCCAGCAGCAGGTCGCCCTGGGCGTTGTTCATGCCCATCATGATGTTGAAGTTCAGATGGGGTGAGGCACCCATGATGTTGCCGTACAGTGCGTCGAGAATCGTGCTGTCGACCCAGCGGGCCAGCTGCAGCCAGAAGTCGACAAAGATCAGTGCGAACTGGGCGAAGGTCAGCGTCATGGCAACCTTCAAATCATAGGTGCCCAGCACCAGCACGATGGGGATGCAGATGATGAAGGCCATCTTCAGGAAGGCCAGGACCATCGGCGCAGCCTGACGAACACTGTCGATGGCCGGGTACATCGCTAGCGATCCCACTGCCTGACCTGCAGTGGCTGCGACGCGCGAAATGCTGCTGCCGATGCTGCCGCCTACCTGGCCACCGTAGTCTCCATAGACCTGCCCTTGGGTCAGTACCTGCTTGCGGGGCGATACCAGGTCGCGGATCACCTGGTCTTCTACCTCTTGCTGGTTCATCAGTTTCGCCCACTGGGCCAGCTGAGTGATCAGGCTGGGCTCCACCGCCGCCAACAGCCGTGCACGCAATCCGATTGTGCCGTCAGACCACCACTGCGAGCACGTTGGGTAGCCGCCGCCCCCGGTGGTCTCGGCCAGTCCCGCATCACGCGTTTTGTCATAGGGCCAGGCCTTGCGCGGTGTGTGTGAGCGAAACCCTGAAGCACCATCGCTGTAGTAGCCGCTGGTGCTCAGAAAGAATTTCGAGCCAATCCAGCTGACATCTTCGAACTGCGAGGCGGACAGGTTCGGCTGCGTCATGAACAGCTTGGCTCGGGCCTGGGCGTAGCAGTCATTTGTGAAGTCCGCGACCTCCTGGGCCAGCAGCGGATTGCCGATCCTGGTGGCGTTCACCTCCATGCGTAGCTGTTGCAGATCCAGTCCGCATGGAATGCCGGCGACCGCACCTGCAGTAAAGCCCTTCGAAAGAGCATGTACCACTGCCCACCAGATGGGAATCCGGGCGCTCTTGGCATTGAGGGTGCTGAAGCTGGTGCCCCACCCCGTCTCGGATGGCTTCAGCACGTCGACCTGACACTGCTTGGAGCGTGTCTTATCGTACTCAAGGGTGGAGAAACTCAGCACCGAGTTCGGCAAGGGCATGAGCCCGAGCATGATGACGAAGATGGCGACATAGAATCGGTTTTCGATCCGCGCCAGGCTCAGCGCCCCCTTGTTGCCCTCGTCTTGGCCTTCGCCGCGGGCGCGCAACCACTCCTGAATGACGATGGCAGCAAAGGGCGCAGCGAATAGGCCGGTGCTTCCTATCAGATCCCAGATAGCGCTATTGATCAGCCAGCCCACCAGGGTCAGGTAATACTCGAGGTAGTCGTTGGTGTAGAGAACCATGGGTGTCTTTCTCTGCGTGGCGCTACAGGTGGAGTTGCAGTTCGTAGAGCGCAATGACGGCTATCGCCAACCACTCACAACGGGCCAGGCGCCCGGCACCCTCTGGCAGCGTTCGCAACCGCTGGCGAACGGGCCACCAGCCGGCTGCCAAGGCTGCATACACGATCAATCTCCAGACCTGCAGACCGCTACGGTGGGCCTCTGCCCACTGCCGGTAACCCGCAACGTCGCCAAACAGCTGTTGGATCAGCAGACTGCTGGCCAGCGCCAGCAGCACCGTGGTGAGCAAGATCACCGCCACCCATGCGGAGCGCTTCAAGCCGCCCTTGGCGAGTCGTAATACCGGGCTCTGCTTCCGCTCACGGTTGATCTGCGAACGACTATCCGAAGAAACATTGCTCATGATCACTCGCCCTTCTTGACGGGGTTTTCGACGCGATCCAGCCGGTTCGGCATGGGGTCGCCCTGGAAGATGGTCTTGGAAGCATCCTTGCGCAGCGCAGCGCGCTGCAGGATGGTGGTGGGCGAATTGCCGGCCAGCTCCCGGCGCATGTCCAGCTCGGTCTTGAGGTTCTGGATCTCGGCCTGCAGGTTGGCGGCGTTCTGGTCGACCTGCGTCTGGGCGACCTGGTTGGCGGCGACGTTGGGCTCCTGACGGCCAGCGGCCAAGGTACGAACCAGCGACAGCGCCTTCTCGATGACATCTGCCAGGGACACCTCGGACACAAGCCGCTTGGCCAGTACGTCCTGGTCCTGCTCGGTGCGCAGCGATTCGATGATGCCGCGGGTAATCGGGATGGAGTTGCTACCGGCCGCGGCCAGGTTCTCAGCTGTCATCGGCTGGGTGCCGGCGATCAGCGCATTCACCGCCTTGAGCTTGGTGTCGTAGGTTTCCTGAATCAGCGGGGTGAGCCCGACCCCGGCCTGGGTCACGGTCTTCTGGCAGTTGTCGCAGGTCTGCTGCTGTTGCTCGCCCAAGACGCGGGTGGCGAAGGTCGCGGCCTCCTGCGGCGACGACCAGGTGCTGCAGACGAGACCGCCGTTGCAACTGCTGGCCGGGATCGAGCCGGTAGCGGTGGGTGAGCGGCCACTGAGCATGTTGTAGCCGGCCTTGGTGACGTCGCCGACCACCTTGATAGGCTGCTGGCCGCTGCCCCCGGCTTTGCTCCCGCCGACCCAGGTGACGCCCTCATTCCCGCTCTTCTGCTCGACCTGGTTGATTGCGGCCACCGCATCAGTGGTGCCGGCAGCGGCCGACTTCATCGCTTCACCCTCGGCGAGCTTGTTCCAGCCGACCTGGCCGCCGGCGACATCGAGCATCTTGTCGCCGATCGCGCGGCAGGTGCCCTTCGAGCGATCAAAGTCCAGGCGTGCCTGGCCAATGCCGTTGGTGATGAGGTTGTACAGCCCCGGGTTGGCGCGCTGCAGGATCAGGCCGGGAAGGGAGCCTACCGCGGCGGTGGCGTTCTGTATCACCGAACTCATGATGGTCTGGAAGCCCTGAGTGGCCCCGTTGAGCTGGTTCTGCAGGGTGTTGGTGAGGCTCATGTTTCCGCAGATCAGGTTGGTGTTCCAGCCACCCCCAATCTGGATGCTGTCCATGTTGCCGACGCTGCCCATCGACACGGCATTGCCGCCGCCGATGCTGTAGAGCACGTCGTCACCGATGACGCTGCCCTGGGACTGCACACGGTAGGGTTCGGCTGCCTGGACAGCGTTGCCGAGGAGAAGGCCAGCCAGGCAGGTGCTGGCCAGCAGGGTAAGGCGAGTAGTGTTCATGATCGACGGCTTCCTGATCATTGAAAGTCGGTGCTGCCCAGGAAGACCTGGCCTTCACGCTTGCAGCAGCTGTAGGGGCGCCACAGCGCCCAGGCATAGGCGCCCACGGCGTCCTGGACGTGTGGGCCCGGGTTGGGGAAGGCTGCGCAGCTCTGGCTCAGCGTGGGCGTGAGCTCCTGCCACTTGCCTGTGGTGGCATCGCCCTCAAGCAGCTCGCCTGCAGGCCAGTAGCCGTCCTCGGCCTGGGCCAGCAGCGACTGGTAGACGTGGACCTGGCCGGAGCGCGTGACCACATCGCCGGCGCGCTGCGCCATTACCGCCGCGGCCTTGTAGTCATCGGGCTGATGCAGGAATCCACTGCGCGGATAGACGCTGCCCCACAGGTCGCCGGACAAGGTGCCGCCCACTTCGCGCTTGCCCGGGATAAGGGCCTCCGGATAGACGACCTCGGGGATGCCGTACCGCCAAGCCAGGTAGTCGTAGTTGCTCAGCAGATACGGCATGTAGGCGGTACCGGCGCCCTTGCAGACATAGCCAGAGCCGCTGGCGAACTGGCTGAACGCGTAGCCGCCCGGGTGGCCGATGACATCCGTGTTCTTGAAGCGCGCGCTGATGGTGGTGTTGGCCTGGGTCGCGCTGTCGCCCGGGTCATTGCCGCCGGCGGCGACACTGCTGACGGGGCTGAAAGAGGCCATCTCCGTCCATGGGTTCTCGCCGGTATTGGCATAGCTGGACACCACGGCATCGGGCACGAAGTGGCGTACCTTGGCCGAGGTCTTCACCTTGCATCCGTATGGGGTGCAGAACAGCCAGTAGCAGATGCCGACCACCTTGTATTCGAGGCAGTCGGGCGAGAGCGAGGACGACACGATGGTTGCGGTGGTGACCGCCGCGGTGGCCTGCAGGCTGGTAGCCAGCGGGATCGCCAGGGCAAGGCGCCGTAGACGTTGCACAGATCCGCGTGAAGAGGGGCGGCTCATCGTCCGCTGCTCCGGTAGCGCTCGATGCTGGCCACGGCGGCCGCCACATCAGGCTGGCCATAGACCACATACCGACGATCCACCACGACTGCTGGCAGCTTGGCCACGCCCAGGCTCCAGGCATCGGCTACGTCCTGGTGCGCCTTGGCGAGGTCACGTCCCAGCTGCTGGGCGGAGGCCGAACGCATCCGCTGCTGCATGATGGCTACGGCCTGTCGCGGATCCGCCGGCAGGCCTTCGGAAAGCTGCTGCTCAAAGCGCTCCGGGGCATCCAAGAGCACAACCCGTGCGCCGGTGCTGTTGATTAGGGGATGAGCGGCGTCGGAGATGGCCAGCACATCCGCTGTGGCGGAGGAGATGCAGCAGGTCGCTAGGACAAAGCCCAACATGCGGGCTTTCAGGCCTGCTGGGACGGTAGAGGGAAAGATGGACATACGCGGTACCAGGCAGAGAGGTGGCTGGTACAGGAAACGCGATCAGGAGGGCTGGGTCAGCGCGAAACCATATCCAGGTCGCTGGAGGTTAAAAACGGGGTGGTGTATTTCTTAGTACAGGTCATCTTGGTGCGCGATGCTTATAGGTAGGCCCTAGAGCGTCTTGGCATAGCGCATGCTTTCTGAGGCATTGGTTCTAACTCTCCGCTATTATCAGTGCGAAGCCATCCAAGAGGCGGTAAATTCAAATGGAAATTGTTGCTCCCAAACTTTTCATTTCCTACAGTTGGTCGACGCCTGAACATGAGCAGTGGGTGCTTGATCTTGCTACAGAGCTGGTAGAGTCTGGCGTAGATGTAAAGCTCGATAAATGGGACCTACGTGAAGGTCATGACTCAGTGGCGTTCATGGAGCAGATGGTTACAGACTCAACTATCAAGAAAGTGCTCATCGTATCTGATAGGGTCTACGCTGAAAAAGCGGACGGCAGAAATGGCGGCGTCGGGGTCGAGACGCAGATAATTTCCCGAAAGATTTATGAAAACCAGTCTCAGGATAAATTTGTTGCGATTCTTCCTTGTCGGGATGAAAACGGAAAGGCCTATCTGCCTACTTACTATAATAGTAGGATCTATATAGATCTTAGTGATGCAGATCGTTATAGTGGTGAGTTCGAGAAACTCTTGCGCTGGATATTTGACAAGCCCCTCTTCGTCAAACCAGATATAGGCAAGCGTCCCTCTTTTCTTGAGTCTAACGATTCCGTATCCCTAGGAACAGCTACCTCTTTTAAAAGAGCAAGTGATGCTATTCGTAATGGCAAGATTCATGCTGATGGCGCATTAGACGAATATCTGACTGTTTTTACCGAAAATCTTGAGCGTTTTAGAATTGAAAGCTCAAGCTCGATTGAGTTCGATGATAAGGTTGTCGAAAACATAAGTGAGCTGAACGAAGCCAAGAACGAACTTCTTGGTTTGGTACTAATTGCTAGTCAATATCATATGTCAGAAGGTTTTATTCATAGAATTCATAGGTTTTTTGAAAGGCTAATTGATTACACGGATGCGCCTCGGACTGTCGGTAGCTATCGTAGCGTAGATTTCGATAATTATAGATTTCTTCTGCACGAAATTTTTTTAGGGGTCATCGCAATTCTTTGCAAGCATGAAAAATTTTTGGAAATTAACTTATTGTTAGAAACGCCCTATTACTCTAGCAATAGAAGCCATAGGTATGGTGGTGCGGTTGGAACGTTTAGGCTTTTTTTAAATAGCATTGAATCACTTGATTATCGTAATAAGCGGCTGGGCCTAGGCAAGGCGTCGTTACGCGCTGAGATGATAAAGGATAGGTCAAAGCATTCCTGCATAGATTTTACCTCTATAATGCAAGCAGATTTCATTTTATATTTGCGGGCTGAGTTTCAAAAGGATGGCTGGTGGCCGATAACTCTAGTTTATGCTGGCCACCAATATTCGCCTTTTGAATTGTTTGCACGATCTAGCTCTAAAAAATACTTTGATCGTATGAAGGTTATTTTGTCAGTTTCCGATAAGCGAGATATTGATGCCTTTATCGACGATGTCGATAAGGGGGGCAGAAGGATCCCATCGTCAGGATGGGACAGGTTTTCGCCCAAAAATCTAATGGGTTACGATGACCTATGTACGCGTCCTTGATGCGCTCCTTTAACATTCGATAAATGTTTTGCCGGTTTCTAAAGATGTCGAAACTTAAGATCCGAAATTCTGCAGGACACGATTTAATGTGTCGTGACAGTTTTTAGGTCTAAATATTGAATAATGATATAGGTATCTTTTTTTACCTTTAAGGGGGTGTAATGAATGATCGCTTGTTTCGGCTTTTAGGCCTGATGTTTGGATATTTGGCTTGGTTGCTATTTATAATTTTATTAGTGGGTAGATTTTCTTCGCTTGTCATTGGTGGAGCACTAGTGAGTTCTGCATCTATCCTGTTTGTGATTTTTATTCGGGCAAAGATTCCTCGATTTCACAAGGGAATGTCCATTATCTTGGTTGGCCTGACCATTACTGTGTTTTACAATTTTTTAGTTAGAGGCGATGTGGCATGCTTGCTTGAATCTATCAGGAGCCCAGCATGCGAGTTTAAGTTTGCAGACGAGAATGATTGGGTTTGGGTCAACACGATAGACATGATGGTTCAGCTTTTGGTAATCGCGTGTGGTGGAGCAGGAGGCAGCCTGATTGCAGCATATGCTGATACATTTGCCTCAGATCAAGATCGATCACCTGTGTATGAAGACTCTGGCTCTAAAATGGAGCTAATCAGACTGCAAAAACAAATGAGATCGTTAGGTCGTAAGGTGAGTGTTGTTATTGTTCTGCTTGGCGCTCTTCTTCTTTTGTTTTTCGTCTGCCAAGTGATTTTATAACTATCTAAAGATCTTTTTTAAGGTTTTAGGGCTCATCGATTAGTTTGTGGTTTATGTTGTGATGGGATTTGCTGTTTTGGTATCTTTTAGCGTTGTCAAGGGTCGCTATTTAAATGATGTTTGGTATTGGTCGGGGCGTTCGATTTCTTAATGCGCTCGCGTCGATGGAGTTCAGCGTCAATCATTCTAGCAAGATAGTTTAGTCGACTATTAAATCGTTCTAATGCGCGATCTGGCAAGGTCCTAAGCCAAGAGGAAATATCGGAAAATAGTGATTCCGTTTTCATTTATTTGCGCGCCAACCAATCCATGGCCGATAGCATGCCGGCATCGTCCAGCAGAGCCGAAAGCCGGATCGTACGACCAGACCGATTATCACGGAGCTCGAAGGTCGGGGTGGCATCGATCCGCTTCTGCGCTGCGGTTGCGGTCTGCTCAGCGACTACCCTCCGCACTGTCGTATTGTCCTGGATGCACGCCTGCAGGTGCTGCAGCGATACGGCTGGTTGCAGTCCCAGTTGATCGATCGGGACTGCCAGGCCGGCGCCGTTGCCGCGGCTGTGCTGGTGAACCGCTTCGACCGCCTGCCAGAACACCGGATTGCCGCCCAGCCAACCGGCACACGTAACCAGGCGTGCTTCCCGCTGCGCTGCTTCGCCGTGCATGGGCAGCGGCAGGTGATGCCACTGCCAATTCAGCACTCCGTGTCGATCAATCAGCTGCTTGACCCGGGGGTAGGCTTCCTTGCAGTAAGGGCATTCCAGGTCGCCGTACTCGATCAGCGTGAAGCGGGTTTTGGCAGCCCCATAGATGAACGTCGGTGGCTCAGGAGTAACTCGTGGCTCTACTGCTGCGAGCCATCCAAAGAGGTGCCATAGGACATAGAGCAACACGGCCAGCAGTATGAGAGCCATTGCCGCTGGTTGCCGAGATATAGCTCCCCTAATCATGCCGAAGCCTCTCGTGCATCGGGCTCCTCGACCTGCCGGCCCAGCACTTCCCTGTGCAGGACATCGAGCAGCGCCTGCTGGGCCTCATCCGGCTGAGGGTGCTTGGCCAACCAGTCTTTGAGCGCCGTATCGAGCTGGGCCTCAATTTCACGGCGATCCACCGCGCGTGATTTCACTGCCTGCAGGTTGCTGATCAAGACCGGTGCGCAGATCTGCAGGGCCGTGAGCGTCTCGGGCAGGTGCGGCTGCCGAAGCAAGCCGGTCAGGCTGTCGATGAGGTCCTGGGTGAATTGGTCCATCACTCTCATCGCCGGGCTCCTCGAGCCGGTGGCAGCTTGAAGGGGTAGGGTTCGATCCCTCGTAGCCGGTCCAAACGGGCGGCGACGGCCAGCGCGGCGCCCAGCTCGTCGGTGCCGAGCTCTTCCATCAGCTGGGCGCGCTCCGCCTTCTCCTCAGGCTCCGTCATAGCCAGGGCTAGATAGAGACTGGGCGGTACCGCGCGGAAAAGCGTCTCCATGGACTTGGAGAGCACCACGCCTTCGGTATAGGCGCCGCTCTGCTTGCGTGCCGACAGCATCAGTTCCTTCTGCGCGGTACTCAGGTTGCGGAATTTGGAGATCTTTTCGACTTCATCCGGCGGCATGTTCAGGCAGATCCACCACTCGATCATGTTGAGCATTGGCGCGCCGGAAATCGGGATGTCATCAATGTTCTGGGTCGCTAACCAGAACCAGGCGCCGAGCTTTCGCCACATCTTGGTGATCTTCATCGCATAGGGCAGCAGCAGCGGGTGCTTGGTGATGATGTGGCCTTCGTCGGTCAGCTTGATCAGCGGCCGGCCCTTGTACTGGTCACGCTCAGCGATGTTGTTGATCGAGTTCAGCAGCGAGATGTAGGCGATGCCGAGCTGCGCCTGATAGCCCTCTCGGGCGTAGGTGGCAAAGTCCACGACAGTCAGGTCAGCCTCTGGCCAGGGCGTGCCGGGGCGGTTGAACATCTCGCCGTCGGCGCCCATGCAGAACATCTCCATGGCTTCGGCCATCTCCTGCAGGCGCTCCCGTCGTGGCGCTGGCAGGCGTTCGTCACATGAAGCTTCGCTCAGTGCGTCGCGCACATCTTGGGTGAGGACCGTCTTCTCTGCCTTGGAGCAGGCCTTGGCGGCATTGATGATGGCGTGCCGGATGGCAGCCCGGTCGGCGCGTGTCATGCGGGCGTCTTCCTTCTCTTCGCCGCCGGTGATCATCAGGCGAGCCACGATCTCCATCTCGCCGAGCACGTCGCGTTGATCGTCCTCCAGGTCGGGCTTCGGGCTGCTGGCTTCGTCTGAGGCGTCGAGGTCCTCGGCATCGAGTACGGCCACGTGAGCCGGATCCTCAGCCAGGCGGATGGCGTCGGCGAAGGGCGCCAGGCTAACGCCAGCGCCGGGAACCAGGCGGACCTTATGGACGGTCAGGCCGAGACGCTGGGCGAAGTCCGCCAGCAGCCCGAAGCTGTTACCGGCTTCGGCCACGAAGATGCGCGGCCGGTAGATGGCCAGCCACTGGATCAAGAGGTTGTTGAGGGTCGCCGATTTGCCGGCACCGGTAGGACCGAAGACGAAGCCATGCGCATTCATCTGCCGATCGAGCTTACTGAGTGGATCGAAGGTCAGCGGACTGCCACCGCGGTTGAATTGAGTGATGCCCGGATGTCCCGTTCCGGTTGAGCGGCCCCAGATGGGCGCCAGGTTGGCGACATGCTGAACCAGCATAAGTTGGGTGTACCACTGCAGCGCCCGCGGCTGGTTGGGATCGAAGTTGCCGGGCAGCCAGCGCAGGTAGCTGTTCAGTGCAGCCACCTCATCCTCAGGCCGCACAGGCTCGATGCCGGCGCTGGTCAGGGTGTTGGTGAGGTCGTTGCAGCGCTGCTCCAGCTCCTGCTCGTCCTTACCCCGGACATAGAAGGCCACGCTGCCCTGGTAGAGCTTGTGCTTGCGCCCGATCAGCTGACGGGCGTCCTTGATGGCCTCCCGGGTGAGGGCAGAGGCCTGGTTGTCGCCGACGGCCTTCTTGTGCAGGTTGTTGAGGTGGGCTTCGAGCGTATCCTGGGGCGTGGCCACCAGCGTGATGGCCAGCACGGTGTCCTCGGGCATCTCGTCGAACAGGGCGTGCAGGGCATCACCAAAGTTGCGCTCGCCGGTCATGTGACCGGTCCTCGGCGCGGTGCGCAGCCGATCCAGCGTCACCACACGATGGGGTTGGCCATCGAAGAACCACAGGCCCTTCTGCGCATCCGAGCGAGGCTCGCGGTACATTAAGCACTGGGAAAAATCGGTCCCGCTGGCCAGGAAGGGAATAGTGCCTTCGGCCAGCAACTCGTCCTGGTCGAGGGTGCTGTTGACCACCTCGAAGAACCGCTGCTGGTCCTTGGCCGAGGTGCCCAGGTGATCCGGGCACGGATTGAACCACTGCAGCAGCCAGTAGCGAATGGCGCGCTCGTCCATCCGGTGAGCCGTCACGCCGGCATTACGCAGCGCGCCGGTCAGCCGGCTGCAGATGTTCGCCAGGTAGGCAGCGGGCGCCTGCCCCCTGACCAGACCGTCGCCGATGCTCCGGCGGGAAACGACCATCCGGACGCGCCGATGCTGACCACGCCAGGGCAGGTGGGATACGGCCGTGTCGTTAAATAGACCGCCAGGCTTGGCGATAGCATGCAGGTGGTGCTTCATCAGGCTCTGATAGAGCTTGGTGAATTCGGAGCCGCGTGCGCGCGGCTGGATGTAGTTGGTCAGCCCCGTGAGATAGCCGTCGAACTGGGTCTCGTCGCGGGCATAAAACTGGATGACCCAGGGACTCTGCTCCAGCTCATCGAAGGCGTCCTGCAGGGCGTTCTCCAGGGCGTCGCGGGCCTGGCGAAGCCAATTGGCTTCGCGGCCCTCGGTACTGATCGGCACCAGGTCGAAGAAGGCGGCCAGCGACTTGCCGTCTTCCAGCAGCATCGCCTGATGCTCGGGCAGGTATTCGATCCAGGGCAGCAGGTTGGTGAAGCTGGGATTGACCTGGTGCATGTTGGCAATGTCAGCGACCGTCGCGGGCTTCTCCTTGCCCGTCATCCAGGCACCTGGCTCAGGGATACCGTGCGCTCTCAGGCGATCCAGGTAGCGCTGGTAGGCGGCTTCCTCGTCGACCTCGAGGGCGCGGGTGGCCCGGATGGATTCAGGATGAATGACTGGCTCAGTGTTATCAGCTGGCTCATCAAGGGCTTGCTGGCTTTCCACCAGCGCTGGCTCAGCAGTCGAAGTATTGGGGGTCTTCTTGCCACGCAGGCGTTCGAAAATGCCCATCAGTAGTTCTCCACCCGCTCACCGGGCATGGCGTACTGCACACGCTGGTAGAGCGGGAAAACGGTGGTATAGCCGGGGATGGGTGCCGGGTCGGAGCCGGCCAGGTGCGGGAAGACGTACATGACCAAGTCCGGATTAGGCAGGCGCTTGAACTGGCTATAGATCTCGTTCTGCGCGGTGCGCGAATAGCCCGCGTTGTCAGCCAGCGGCCGAGCCTGGGCCGTGTCCACAGGACGGCGCAGCTCTGCCCGGGCATCGACGAGTTGGCGACCCTGGCTGCTGCCGGCCGAACCGGTGGTACCGGCGTTCCAGACGTCCATCATGGTCTTGTCGCCATGGGGGAGCATCTTCTCCTTGTCGACCGCGCAGCCGCTGGCCAGCAGGGACAAGGCCAGTACAGCCGCTATCTGAAGTCGTGTGCGATTAATCGAGGGCAGCCGAGGCATGGCGAGCTCCTGTCCGATAGTCGACCTTGCGGCCCTTGAGTTCGTAGTCGATGGCCAGCTCCTGGTCGAGGTGGATGGCCACCTTCGCCCCGGGCTGCACGTAGACGGCGGCAAAGGCCTGGCCGTAGAGCTTGTTCACCCAGGTGGAGATGTCGCTGACACCCTGGTTCAGGATCTTCCCCATGGCCTCATTGCCGGACATGCCGGTCGTGCCGATGGTGCCGTTCGGGGTCTGGACGTAGCTGGAGCTGGTGCCGTCGTTCTTGATGAGCGAGGCGGCGCCGGCGCCGGCAGCGGTGATGAGGGCCTGGGAGCCGATGTACTGGGAGGCGTTGCTACGGCGCTCGCCGGCGATGCATGGGATGCCGTAGGGGTCGCTGATCCAGCCCATGCCACCCTGAACCGCAGCGGGCTGGCCGTTGGTGGAGGCGTTCTGGCTATTCTGTCCGTTGTTCTGCTGACCAGCGTTTTCCTGGGGCGCCGGCAGGGTACGCACGGTGCCGTCGGTGAAGACGAAGGTCATGCTGCGGATCTGGCCGCGCACGCAAGACAGCGTCCAGTCACCCGAGGCCGTCCCGCTCACGACGGCGCCGGCGACGTCGGGCAGGTCGATGCCGTTGGCGGTCAGGTTGTCGGGGCCGATCAGGACCTTGAAGGGGTAGGGGTCGTTGACCGTGCCATCGACCGGCACGCGGCCCACCAGGGCGGTCATGGACACCGAACCCATCAGCGTCGAGTTCTGCGGCAGGGTGTAAACTTTGCGGACCTTCTTGCGGGACTGCTCATCACCCCCCATGCCATCGGCTGCGCGCTGAGCGCCACCTGAGGCAGCATCCAACGTCTTCTGGCCGGCGGCTCCGAAGGCGGTCGGGAAGGCGAAACCGCTGGCGGCCTGGCTGCTGCCGGCAGCAAGGCGCTTGCCATTGGCGTCGACGGCGGTGCCATCCTGCGGCTCGATCCAGACCAGGTCCGAGCTGCCGCTACCCTTCTTGAACTGATTGCCTTCGCCGGGAGCAATGCCGAGCCCGATGGGCATGTCCGTACCCGAGCTCCCGTTGCCGCCTACCTGGTTACCCATCTGGGACAGGGTGTTGAGCTGCTTCTGCAGGCCATCAAATAGACCCTGCGTCTGCTTCTGCTGGCTCTCCAGGCCCTGGTTGATGCCTGCCTGAACGCGACTATCGACCGTGGTGTTGATGTTGCTCAGCTGGGCCCTGAGACCATCGTTCTCCCGCTTGGCCTCTTCGTTGTCTCTCAGGACCTTGTTCAACTGCTCTTTCAGCTGGCGACTTTCGACGACGATGGTGCGCAGAGTGTCGTTGGCCGTATCGCCCTCGATCCCCAGCGTTTTGGCCTGTTCAGGCGTGAGCTGGGCGGATTGTGGCTGCTCGGGCGTTTGCGGCTTGCCCTTACCGAGTAGGGTCACGCCGACATAGACCACCAGGATCAGAACCCCCAGCAGCGCATACTTGAGCAGCGGATTACTTCTGAGCTGCATGACGGGCCTCCGCGGTGACGCGAGGATCTGCGGCGCCCAGGCTGGGCAGCAGTGACTGGCCTAGGCCATGATCCTGGGTGACCAGGTAGAGCACGGTGGTGTCGCTGGCATCGCCCCGGGCGCCAAGGTAGGGGTGCTGGAAGGTCGCGGTGGCGAAGTCACCCATGAGCTCACGCGGATCCAGGACCAGGCGCTGGCCGGTCTGGTTGCGCAGCTTCACGGCAGTTACCCAGTGATCGTCCAGGCGCCAGGCGCCCAGCTGACTGGCCTCAACCGGCAGCGCCGGCAGCAGCGTCGACAGGTCCAGGCGCTTATCGATCCTGACCTGGGCGACGCCGTCGACCGGCTCCACGGTGCGCAGCGGCGCATAGAGCATCTGGGCGGCGTAGCGGGTGAGCACGACGGGGATCGGTGTTTCGCGCTTGGGCGGCGCCGGCTCGTCCTCTTCCTCATCGGCTTGGTGGCTAGCCTTGGCCGACGACTTGGGAGCGGCCGCTACGGCCTGACCATAGCGGGCCGGGGTCGTGTCACCTGGAACGATCTTGATCGGCTCAAGCGCAGCCTGGCCTTCCTGCGCCGGCGTTGCGGCGATGTCGACCAGCATGATCTCGCCGGTGGCCGCATTCTGCAGCTGCAGCCGGCTGGGCTCGATCGGGTCTTTGGCCCGGAGATAGATCGCCCCGCCGGTGCTTTGCACCCTGAGCTTGTCAGCGATGGCGAAAGGGACGCCGACCCGAACGTTGGCATCAACGAATAGGATTCGCTCCTGGCCCACCACGAGCGGGATGGCCAGGGGGACACGCTCCCACTTGCGGATCTCGATGGCCTGGGCAAGGCTGCTCAGCAGCAGGCCGCCCAGCATCAGGGCGAGGGAGTGGCGGGATCTCATGGTGTACCTCGAGCTTTGACTTCGACGCCGGCCTCGATCCGCTGCGGCTGACCGCTGTAGCAGTCCCACTTCATGCCCCAGGGGTTCTTCTCGGGATCGACGTCGGACCTGACGATGTGGAGCGGGTAGCGCGTGAGTGCCGTCTTGACCTTCTCGCCACCCAGGTACTCGTTGGCAACGACATCGAGCATGACCGTCCACTCGCTATTGCCGAGCACCTGGACGCGGCGGGCGGGGTCGTCGCCGTAGCCTGATCCTGGGATCTCCGCGACGTTGCGCACGCGTTTGCGCAGCTCACCGCTGTTGCGTTTGAGCGCTTCGTCCCCCTCCAGATAGGCCTTGCACGAAGGGGTAATGAAAGGGGTCAAGCGAGCGATGTTGTCGCTGTAGTTCTTCTCGCCATCGGAGGGCCAGCTGTTCATCTGCTGGAAGATGTAGAAGGCGTAGGAATAGACCGACTCCGGAGGAATCTCCCACCAGGGGCGTGTGCTGCCGGAGCGCAGGTCCGGCGGCACGTGTATGGTCAGGTCCTTGGGCGCGCTGTACCAGCCGTAGCCATTCCAGATCGCGATGCCACTGACCAGGCCCAGGGCAAGGCGCAGGGTGGTGATGTGAGCGCGCTGCGACTCGGACAGCTTCCAGGCCCGGCTCATAGCCCCACCATCCGCTTGCAGGTCCAGGCACCGCTACGGATGACCAGTCGGCGACCCGCCAGCCCCCAATGCGCGAGGCGCCACTCGGCTTGCCGCCAGAGCCAGGTTTCCGGGCGGCCGCGCTTCCAGCGACGCAGGATTCGCCCAGCGGATACCAGGCCGAGGGCGCCACACGCCAGCGCGGCGAAAATCGGCATGGCCGGTGTGATGAAAAACGCAAATGGGATGCCGACTGCGATTCCAAAAGCAGCACAGATGCCGACCGTGGCGAACATCTCGTCCGTGGTCAGGCCGCCGACGACGACGGGTTGAGTGTTGAGGCGATTCGGCAAGAAGCGAAGGGTGCCGTCCTCATGCAGATCTTGAGTGATGTCCATCGGCGCCTTCCTGCCTTACATGATGCCGGTGGCTTTGGTGACGATGAAGATCACCAGTCCGATGAGCACGACACCGATGGTCACCGTCACACCCAGGTCCTTCCAGGTTTTCTTGCCCACGTGAATCTCGTGGTAGACGGTGATGCCGTGAGCGGCGACGACGATCAGGCAGAAGGCGCACAAGGCCAGCGCAAACAGCGAGACGAGGTCGAAACCGTAGTTCTTGATCGTTTCCAGCCAGGTAGACCCTTCGCCTCGCGACGGAGCTTGTGCTTGGGGAAGAGCGGCTTGGCTGATCGACGGAAGCAGGGCGGCGCTTGCCAGAACGGCTTGTGTTCTGGCGCGGGCGCCGAGGGTGGACAGACGTTTGAGGGACAGCATGGATTTCTCCTCGAGGGGTTAATGCAAAATGAGCCAGGACAACGCGCAGTAGAGGAGTAGCCCACGGACTAGGGCGCCCTTGGCGGCGGCGGCGTTGAGGTTTTGGTTCGCCCAGCCCTTGTAGAGGCTGATGGAAAGCCAGGCGAACCAGAGGGTGACGACGGCCATGGCCAGCGATAGCCAGAAGGTGTTGCTGGCCGCCGGCGTAAGGCCACTTGCCGCCTGAAAGGCGGCGGTCTGAGCGGCAGTCATGCTCATGGCTGGGCGCCTTCGCGCTGATACTGGCCGGAGAGCTCGGCTGCATCGCGCGGCTGGGCACGGCTCGGTGCTAGGTAGTCCTGCAGGCCCTGGCGGATCCGGGCGATGTCGGCGGCGAGACGGTTGTAATCCAGGTGGTAGCGGGAGCTGCCATCGCTCGGCAGCTCGGCGCTGCGCCTGGCGACCGCCTCGACGGCGTTGAGCTGGCGGATCATCACGTCGACGTTGGCCTGCTCGCTGGCCGTACCGGCGGCGAGTGCGGGACCCGCCATGAATCCGAGCGCGACGACCAGGCCGCTGACTAGTCCGAAGTGGACGGAAGGCTTGCGTTGAGGAGAGGACAGTTTCACAGCGGGGCCCTGGGCAGCGGGTTGATGCCGCACAGGATGCAGAGGGCCACCAAGGAGGTCAGCGGGAAACCATTACTGCGCCCAAATAGGTTACAAACCCGCTTGGTTACTGACTTTACGCAGGGACGATGAGGCGTTTGAAAAACAGCAGAAAGCCTGTGGCCACCGCGTAGCCCACGCCCCACCCCTGGTTGCCCTGGGCGGTCTGCTGACCAATCTGGGCGCGGCCTTCCAGCACTGGCTGCGCGCTGACCAATTCCCAGCCGTCCGCGCCCAGGGCCTGCAGGCGAGCCTGTCGTTCTGGATCGGCTAGGAAAGCGGCGACGTCAGGGGTGCCGGTCTGCTGTTCGTGCTTGAACATCAGCCAGCCGCGTTCTTGGACGCGGTAGGTGAGGGGGGAGAAATCAGTGTGGTATTCGAAGCGGGCGGGGGACATGGACGGCTCCAGTTCGATGGGGTGGCCATCGTCCTGTGGCCCACTGCAACCTCACCAGGCGAAACCGTATCTGGGTCTCAAGAGGTTACGATCAGGGCGTCGAACGATCCGCTTGGCTATGCTGTGATCAGGAATATCATTGGGGTGCGTGTGATCAACATTGCGCCTCAGCCGAAGGCGTTAAGAAATAAGTTTTTAGGTCTTGGTAAGAAGCATAGACCCGCTGCCAGTCCTAGTTGTCTTCACTGGAAGAAGAGAATGTTTGTTGTAAAATCGCCAGATTGATTTCATCTCGAATAACGTCCATTTCTGCCAGGGCGTCAGCTTTAAAGTAGATGGTCATTTCAGTGTGCATTTTAAAGGTTCCAACTCGTGAGGGGAGTATAGCTATTTGCCTTAAAGCCATATGATGACGATCATAGTCTCCTGCTTTCACCATTTGCGGAAGTAGCTCAATTATTGGGTAAGGTGTTGTATTTTCTTCGATGTTCTTGTAGGCAAAGATTTGTCCGACCACATTGAATAAAAATCCGATGTCGGGAGTTATACGTATCGCAAATCGCCGGGCCCTTTGAGCTGTCGTTGATTGACTTGCTCTCTGCTTGACATCTCCTTCGTGCTTCCGAATGAAAGTGAGTAGCCAGGTTTCAATCTCGATTAGTGTTTTCCCCGTGCACCACATTGTAATCAGTATTTTGAGAGCTTTAATTGTACGTTTTGCAGTAGTCTTAAGGTTTTTTGTATTTGTGTAGGAACGACCGAATACAGACTCTAAAGCCGACTCTCTAACGAAAATGGTTAAGTCCATAGGGTTTTCTGCTACAATATCAAGTAGCCAGCTAATCCAATCTTGGGTGGCTGTCTTATCAAGCGGTGCCTCTTCAAGAGACTCAACTAGTCGCGCAACTAGTCTTGGCGGCATCCCGTTGCGGACAGCGATTTCCCGTTGCCATTCAAGAATGGTCGGGTCTTTTAATTGCAATTCAGCAGCTTTTAGTGCAGCTCGTCGATGTTTGAGCCATTTATCTGCCGCTATAGGATTAATCTCTTTGCGCCGGAAAAAGCCTAGGGTTCGTTGAACTATATCGTCGAAGCCGCTCTCGCCGGTAGTAGTGACGGCAGATAACCGACGTATTACCGATTGTACCTTTGGGTCAAGATCAGCAGATACTTCAATCCGATCCAGCAATAATTCGATTGGGTCGTAAATTTCTTCACAAGCGTCTTGCTCAGAAAAAACAGTCTCTAAAACCCCATTCTGAGGAAGTGAAAGACTATCTCTGTATACAAATATTGGATTTGCAGGTACGACAATTGCCAAGCCGGTTGCTGCGTATGCTGCGCGTCCCGCTCTTCCAAGCGCATTGAGTATTTCATGAGGACGCAAATCTTTACGGGGATTGCCGTTTGGATCGTCAACAGCGCTCCTATCGGTACCTGCAAGAATTACAACATCACACGGAAGATTCAATCCTTGCGCAATGGTGGAGGTCGCAGCGATTACATCTAGCCCCAAGTTCTCGCTTTCGACATTTCTACGAGTTCGAAATACGTTCTCGGTCAACCGGCGCTCCATGGGGAGCAGATCGCCATGATGCACCGCTGCCCTACACCCAGTGGGATCGAATGCCGCTTCGATCGATCCGACATCCTCAAGAATTGACTGACGCATCTGTTCTTGCGTTTCGTCCAGTGCAACTGTCGCCGCGGTCAGAGTTTTGTTTATGTGAGTTGCGACACTGCTGCATGCTTTTGTATCATTGCAGAACACGATTACACGCTTCCCAATAGAAGCATAGTCCGCTGCAATTTGCGCGGCTACTTCGTTTCTGTTAGATGTTAATTTTCCTCTAGAATTTTTTAAAAGCGCCGGTCGCCGATCGGTGATTGCTTGTATTATAAGCTTTTCCGGTCTTTTGGGATGCCATCCGGATATTAAGGAAAAAAGTCCTAAAGGTTGTGCGTTAACTCTATTGCGCGCTGTTTTAGTGGTTGCGTTTAACGCCGCTCGCTTAGCCTCATGCACCTCGGATATGTCATAGATAATACAGGATCGAAGTTGGCGAGTGGGTTTCCAAGGATCGTTAAAAGCATCAACTTCTCTTCCTGTGACAGCACGTAGCCAACGCGCTATCTCGTGTCCATTAGCAACCATCGCAGATAGTAGTAACACGTCTGCATTTTTGCGATATCGTAGAAACGTCAGTAGCGCCAACATCGCATCTATGGCGCGCGTGCTGACCTTCGGCGACGTAGCTGGATCATCTGCACTAATAAGATGGAATTCGTCGAACACCAGGAGTCCGACCTTATCGAATAGCTTCGGCGCGAAGCCTAGCAGGGCGAGGCAACGCTCTGGGGTCATGACGGAAAACGGCGGCAGTCTATCGCCGAGCTCATCAAGTGACACATCTTCTACGACGCTTACCTCCTCTAGGCCCCCAACCTGTGGGGAAAAGTCGGCTTCCACTTGATCGACCAGAGCATGAGTTGGCGCGAGATAAACAACGCTTTCACCTGAACACAGGGTTGCTGCGATTTTCAAGACAGATAATGTCGTTTTCCCCGAACCTGTAGGAGATGTCATCACCATGGATCTACCACGGTTGAGGTAGCCAGTTTTAATTGCTTTAATGTGATTGATCCATAAGAACGGCCTCGATTCCGCTTGCGAAATGAGCCACTCATTCCATGCTTGGGTTTTGGCTTTAGATGGTGCTGGAAGTTTAACCAGCATCGCCTCCTCCATACCATCTATAAGCCTGGCCAATAAGGTTGCGAGATGATGAGGGCCGGCAAACTGATTATGCGTAGCAGCCTCTACATCAAAAGGCAATTGGATCTCTACCTCCGAGGCCTCTGATAATCGTATAACACGTTCAAGTCTTTCGCGAATGTCCGGGATTGCAGCGATGCCACGCGCGCTCTGTGCAAGTCCTTGAGCTACGTAAGCACATTCCCTAAAAAGAAGGTCGGCAGCTATTTCTCGGCTGTCTCTCGATGCTATCTTATCTTCATCTAGGTCACGCTCTACAAGGTTTCTTAGATTGCCGCTCGCCAGTTCCCGAAGGCTCAGAATTAAAGTGCGCCGGACTGCTCTTGGTTCACCCTTGGCCTTAAGTCGACTCGCGGCCTCTGTTGCGTCTGCCGCCCGGTCAGCAATCAAAAACAGAAGTGTTGCAGAAATCGATGATCCGATTGCATCACTCGATACAACGGTTGGGCGGTCCCATGATACGTCTCGGGCACTGCTCAATATCTGATAGGCACTTGCGGCGACAAAAGCAGCAGCGCGAGTTTGATCGGGCCGGAGATTGAGTGCAACATAGGCTTCGAAGGTCGATGCAAGGCGTCGTACCCGGTCTAGTACATCGCTCGTGGATTTATGTTCATTTTCGTGTGATAGGAGGCGTATCGCAGCTAGCTCAATGTGAGCAGCCGTCAGTAACTCGTCCAAAGTTTCTGGATCTAGGCCAACCAAATCAGGTGCCTGTCGCAGTAGTGAGCGAGAACTTAGGTCAAACACCGGCAATCTCCTTTACCTTGGCAGCTACCTCATCAGCAAGGAGTCCCAAGCCTTTTCGTACATCTTCAAAGCCCATCACTCCCGCGGTGCGTGTCTCAAGTTCACCACCAGCGGTCGCTTCAAAGCCAGCTATGATGTGCAAATAACTTCCATTCTTTTTCTGGTTAACACTCGTCGCTACAGCAACTCTAAATTCGCGTGAATTTTCCCAAAAAACTGCGTCCACCGCCTGTTCAACATCAATGTTTGGAATGGTCTTTAGTAGCGTTACGAGGTCAGCAAGTATCTCATCGTCACGCATACCATTACGGATTTCTGCGATTTCAGTCCATACGCTAGAAGTAATTAAGTTGCGCGGTGCTATCGAAGCTTTGTCCTCGCATAAGACAATCCGCTTGACTTCTTGCATGCTACCACTTAGTTCGATGATAAAGCCGTCAAAGCCTTTATCTGCTTGTCGGACATGGGGAGAGTTCATATAGCAGTTTGGGAGGGCTAGTCGTGCAGCAATCCAAGAGATATGCTGAAATAGAAGTCCATCGCGGTGGATGATGGATGTTTCAATCCGATTTTTCGCTGCTTTCTTTTGTTCATCAGTTCCCGATTGGAGCTGCTCGATGTCTCTAGTGCGTGGGGCAGTAAGTTTTCTCACGACATTTTCTGCGACCTTGCCTTTTGAAGCACGCATCTTAGGTTCTAATGCTTCAATTATTCGCTGGGCATTCTCCTCTTGACGCAAGTATAAGTAGGCGACTATCTCAACTAACTTGGCTCGGTTTCTATTAATTATCTTCCATTCTGAAAATTCACACTCAGGAGAAGAGGCCTGGCTAAAGGTTATTGGCATGTTAGTTTTCCATACTCGCCTAGTTTTCCTTGTTCAGTGGTCGCTATCTTGTTTTTCTCATGTTTTAGTTTGGTGTGGAGCTATCTGTATTTTAATTGGTTCTATTCATCTTCCGGTGATACGGCCTTCGATCCTTTTTTTTAGAGCAGGCTCATATTTATTAATTGATAATTAGCCCTCTCGCCTTCGCTATGCGAATCGAGCCGAGTATGAGATCTGGTGATGTGACTCTAATATCAGTTTCAGCATCCTTGCGACCTCTTGGCCAAACAGATAGCCATAGTGCTGAGGCAAAATCTACAGGTACTTCCTGAATAAGGCGGTCGTGAGGTTCACCGATAGGGCCAGCAGGGCGGCACAGGGCAGCAGCACCAGGAGCGGGCTCACGCTGAACGGCAAGGCGAGGTACAGCGACCCGGGGCAGCAGGGCCAGCGGCAGCATGGTTCTGTGGGCCTTGTGGTAGAAGTAGCTCGACTCGCGGCTCACGTTGAACTTGCGGATGTCCCGCCGCACCAGACCGTCGATGAAGCCAACCAGAGCGGCCATGGCAAAGAGCGGTACCGCCAGGATCAGGATCACCAGGCGCACGCAGAACACCAACACAGTGAAGAGGGCAGACAGGCCGTAGGTCTGCACGGTGGTAATGCTCTGCGCTGCCATGTAGCGCAGATCCAGTTCGCCCCGCGGGCCGGCAGTGGCCAGCTGCTGCATCCCGGTCAGCCAGTGGATCAACCCGGTCTTAACAAACAGCCAGTCATAGAGCAGGCTCACCAGCCAGGTCGCAGTGTGCCCGGGCTCCTTCACCACAACGCTGGACAGGAAGCCCTGATACAGCCAGGCCAGCTCGTGATCGAGCATGCCCTTGGCGTGGTGCCAGCCGGCCTCTGGCCAGAGGAAGTAGAGGCAGAGCCAGTCCACCAGGACGGCGCCGCCCAGTTGCACATCGTCCGACAGAAAGCTTTGACATTAGAGACGATCGGTCTAAATACTAGAGCCATGACCGCCCTCAGCTCACTACCTCGTCGTGGCCGCCCTCCCAAGGTGGCGCGAACTCATCCCGATACCCGCGAAGCCTTGCTTCGCGTTGGCATGGCGATTTTCACCGAGCAGGGCTTTTCCGCGACGGGCATCGACGCTGTGCTCAAGCAGGTCCAGGTTCCCAAAGGCTCGTTCTATCACTACTTCGCTAGCAAGGAAGCTTTTGGCCAGGAGGTTCTGCAGAACTACGCCGCCTATTTCGCCAAAAAACTCGATCTGTGGTTGCTGGCGAGTGACGTCCCTCCGCTCGAGCGGCTGTGGAATTTCGTCCAAGACGCCAAGGCGGGCATGACGAAGTATGGATTCCGGCGCGGTTGTCTGGTGGGCAACCTCGGTCAGGAGATCCTGGTGCTTCCAGAGAGTTTCCGTGCCCAGCTGGAGGCCGTCCTACTGGATTGGCAGGCGCGTCTGGCACGGTGTCTGACGGAGGCAGCTGAAAACGGGACACTCCACGCGGACACGGACTGTGACGCTCAGGCAGCGTTTTTCTGGATTGGCTGGGAGGGTGCGGTGCTCCGCGCGCGACTGGCGCAGAATGCCGCGCCGCTAGACATCTTCATCGCCGGCTACCTCGCCGGAATCACGCGATGATTTTTTCGGTTCATTTTTAGACGATCGGTCTAAATAGGAGGGTTCATGTTTAAAGCTCTGCTCATCGAGAAGCACGATGAGGCGCCTCGCGTCGACATCACCGAAATGGCCGAAACGCAGTTGCCGGAAGGTGATGTGACGGTCAGGGTTCTCTACAGCACTCTCAACTACAAGGACGCGCTGGCCATCACGGGACGCGGCCCGGTCGTTCGTCAGTTCCCAATGGTCCCCGGAATCGATTTCGCGGGCGTGGTCGAGGTGAGTTCGAATCCACAGTACCAACCTGGCGATCGAGTCCTGCTCAATGGCTGGGGCGTCGGTGAGAGCCACTGGGGTGGCTTGGCGGAGAAGGCGAGGGTGAAGGGCGAATGGCTGATTCCCCTGCCGTTCGCGCTGTCGGAGTTTCAGGCAATGGCCGTGGGGACTGCCGGCTACACCGCGATGCTCTGCCTGATGGCCTTGGAGCGCCACGGACTCACTCCGCAAAGCGGCAAGGTACTGGTCACCGGGGCCACGGGCGGCGTGGGTAGCTTCGCCATTTCCCTGTTGGCCCGCCGCGGTTACTCGGTGCTCGCCGTCACTGGCAAGCAACAGGAAAGTGAATACCTCAAACGTTTGGGCGCCGAATCCGTGATGGATCGGGCAGAGCTCAGTGCGCCAGGTCGACCGCTTGGCAAGGAGCGCTGGGCGGCGGCCATCGATTCCGTCGGCAGCCATACCCTGGCCAATGTCTGCGCAGGAACCGCAGCTGAGGGGGCGGTCGCCGCCTGTGGCTTGGCGCAAGGAATGGACTTACCCATGACTGTCGCGCCCTTCATCTTGCGCGGGGTAAGTCTGCTCGGCGTGAACAGCGTGACCCAGCCCTACGAGCGGCGAGTGGAAGCCTGGCGGCGACTCGGCGAAGAGCTCGACAGCGACCTGTTGCTCACTATCAGCCGAGAGATCTCCCTGCAGGACACCGTGTCCGTCGCTGACGATTTGTTGAGTGGGAAGGTCCGTGGAAGAGTGGTCGTGAAAATGAGCGTTTAAAGTCGTATTGGGTATCAACAGTCAGTCGGGATGGACACTTCTACATCGCTCAGGGGCCACCGCATGGACATCTCCACATTGGTTCGGACGGTTTTCCAATACCACCCCTGCAATATGGTCGCGGATTGAGTGCTCTCTGTAGTTAGGGGTGCGGCCGCGGAGCAGGCCGGCGACTACAGGTACTTCTTGAATGAGGCGGTCGTGAGGTTCACTGACAGAGCCAGCAGGGCGGCACACGGCAGCAGCACCAGGAGTGGGCTCACGCTGAACGGCAAGGCGAGGTACAGCGACCAGGGCAGCAGGGCCAGCGGCAGCATTGTGCTGCGGGCCTTGTGGTAGAAGTAACTCGACTCGCGGCCTGCGCTAAACTTGCGGATATCCCGCCGCACCAGGCCGTCGATGAAGCCAACCAGGGCGGCCATGGCGAAGAGCGGCACGGCGAGCACCAAGATCACCAGGCGCACACAGAACACCAGGATGGTGAATAGGGCCGACAGGCCGTAGGTCTGCACCGTAGTGATCCCTTGCGCAGCCATGTAGCGCAGATCCAGCTCGCCCCGCGGGCCGGCAGCGGCCAGCTGCTGCATCCCGGTCAGCCAGTGGACCAACCCGGTCTTCACGAACAGCCATTCGTAGAGCAGCCCTACCAACCAGGTTGCGGTGTGCCCGGGCTCCTGCACCACAACGCTCGATAGAAACCCCTGCGACAGCCAAGCCAGCTCGTGGTCGAGCATGCCCTTGGCGTGGTGCCAGCCGGCTTCTGGCCAGAGGAAGTAGAGGCAGAGCCAGTCCACCAGGATGGCGCCGCCCAAGGACAGGAGCATCACGCCGATGAAGTGGAAGGGGAGGCTGAGCACCGACCCGATGAAGGTTTGCTCCTTGACCTGTTGCTGCTGGGCGCGCTGGGCGACGTCGGCCATTAGCGGCCTCCTCTGGGGTGGTCGTGATCAAGGCCTGTGGTCATGCCGCGTCTCCTTCGTCAGCGGCGCCTTGGGCCATCTGCCGGAAGTCGTCCTGCAGGTCAGCCGGCAGTTCGTCTGCGACCCGGCGCTGGCCAGGAGCCTCCCACCACTCGCTGCCGGTGGCCTGACCCACCTGGTAGGCCTTGCGCATCTTCTCCGCGAGCTCCTGCAGGTCCTTGGGCATCGCTTCATCCGGATCCACCGCCGGCAGCGGCATCCGCACCTTCCACAGGTTGCCGCCCTCGATCAGCGCGTAGCACTGGCCCTTGGGTAGCCCGACCACATGAGCAGGCTCCAGCATGGGCACGCTGGTGGCGCTCAGCTGGTCATGGGTGTTGGAGGTGAAGGCGGTCTTGCCGTTGACGGCGTCGCTCGCGCTGCTTGCCGGCGTGGCGGTGAAGACCTGTACCTTGGGCAGCTGATTGGTCAGTAGCTCAGCCGTCGCCGTTTCGCGGACCCGCAGCATGAAGAGGTTGTTGAAGTTGCCGATGATCTGCCCGGCCTTGGCGCGGTTGCCGATCTTGGCCTCGATGTCGGACAGGGTCTGGGTGTAGGCCGTCACCTGCAGACCGGCACCGCCGCCCTTGTTGATCATGGGAATGAATTCATCGCCGATCAGCTCATTGAACTCATCGGCGTGCAGGTTGATGGCCACCTTGCCGCTGGCCTCCCCGGGCAAGCCGTCATCGATGCCGTACTTGTAGATGTGGCCGGCAACCGAGACCAGGTCCGAGAACATGGAGTTGCCGACCGCCGCCGCGACCTCGGTGTCGGAGAGGGCGTCCAGGCCGACGTAGACCACAGCGCGTTTACGCACCACCTGCATCCAGTCGAAGATCGGCCGCGGGTCGTTGACGTCGTGGTAGTCCGGGGCGATCAGCTCGGCCATGCGGCCGGTGGTGAGTTTCTCCAGCAGCGGCAGCAGCGAGGCAACGATCTTGTCGAAGTAGGTCTTGTCGTAGCGCACCGCACTTCGCAGACCGTCCATGACCGGATCCATCACGCGGGTCTGGTTCAGGTACTGGTCGATGGCGATGACCCGCAGCGGTCGGCCCTTCATGTTGAAGGGGACGTTCTTATCGTTGAGCTTGCTCTCGATGAAGATGATCTTTTCCCAGGCCTTCGGGTCGTGCTCATCGAAGTATTTCTGCGCGTATTCCAGGAACAGCCCTTCGATGTTGATCACGTGTTGCTGGATCTGCAGGTAGTCCGGCCGCCGGCCAAGGGCGACCAGTGCCCGAGCGATGATGTTGACGAACCGCCAGGCGAATTCCTTGAATGCCGCCGAGTTGCCCTCGCTGGATAGCTGGCCGGCGACGCGGGTGGCCACCTCCGAGATCCGGCCGAAGCGGCCCACTGCGTTGTAGCGGGCGGACTGGTCCGGCCAGCCCAGGTGGAAGACGTAGAACTCATTGGCCCGGCCGGCGCGTTCGCACTCGACGTACATGCGCTTGAGCAAGTCGGCATCGCCCTTGGGATCGAAGACGATCACCACCTCATGCTGGCCGCGCCGCTTGCGGCGGATGTCCTGGGTGATGAAGAGCTCGGCCAGGCGCGTCTTGCCCACGCGCGTTGTGCCCAGGACGATGGAGTGACCCACTCGCTCGCCCAGCGGCAGGGTGACATCGTGCTCCTCGGGCTCAATGCCGTGCAGGCGCGGCAGACCGCCCACCGGAGGCAGCGGTCGGAACGGATTCGCCGCGTTGTCCCAGGCGGTGGCCTTGGCCAGCAGGGTGAGCGGAAAGGGCGCGAACTCGAGGCGCCGCGCCTTGTTGGTCCACTCGGACGGCTCGACATAGGGCGCGTACTGCGGCAGGTAGGTGTCGACCAGGCGCTGGGTGTGTTTCTGTTCCCAGCGAAAGCCCTTGCCCACGAACAGCCGCTCATGGCTGACCGGGATCTCCTTGCTGGTCATGCTGTAGAACGACAGGCGCCGGATATTCCGTCGGTAGCGCAGCACGCGCAGCGCCTGGCGCAAGCGGTAGATCCCGAAGCCGAGGAAGGCCACTGCTGTGACCAGGCCGAACAGCGGGGTCAGGGCAACCGCCCAGGGCGCGAAGACGCACAGGAAGGCCATCGCCAGGCACACCTGGACCGTGTAGAGCTCAACGGCAGGGCGCAACAGCGTGTCCAGTGCATGGTTGCGGGCCATGGCTAGCGCTCCAGCTCGTCAGCGTCTGGCAGCGGCAGGGCCGCGGCGTGCTCTTTGCGGATAGCCTCGGCTTCGCCACGCGGCAGCGCTGCCTCGAAGCGCTCACAGAGGGTCAGCTCATCATCCAGCGAGCGTCCCTCAATCTCCCCGCCATGGAGGTCGATCAAGACGCCGAGGTCGCCTGCGAGCGCTTCACGAGCGGCGGCTCCGGCGGGCATGCGGATCACCAGCGTCAAATACGGGGATAGGGGGCTGGGCATGAGGGACTCCTATTGCTCCAGAGCGGTGGGGGTGATGAGCACGGGGTAGTGGTTGAGCCCGAGGCGGGCGGCCAGGTCATCGCCGACCATGGGGCTGATGGCCAGCCCGGGGGCCCAGCTGCGGATCGCGGCCAGGCGCTGGGCGCTGGCCACATTGACCGCCAGGCCAGCGGCGCCGAGGCGCTGCAGAGTCTCGCCACGGCTGGCCAGCCACTGGCGAGACAGGTCGTCATCGCCGATCAGGAAAAAGGGCTGCAGGCCCGGTGCGTTCAGTGCGCGCCCCTGGACTTTGCCGGGGGTGAGCCGTTGCGATCGCACGGGGAAGCCCAGGGCTTGGGCAGGCTGAGGCAGCGGTGCTTGCCGCTGTGCCTGTACCGGCTCCGGGTTCAGGCTCTGGTAGTAGGGCAGGGCAGAGACGCCGCCGCGGTCTTCGACCACGGTAAGACTGGCGGCCTGGGCGGCCAGCGGCAGCGTCATAGTTAGGATGAGGAGCGAGAGGATCTGCTTCATGGGTTCGAGGCCAGCAAGGTCACGCCGGTGACCCGGCTCAGGTGTTTGGCGAAGAGCTCGCGGTACTTGGCAGCGGGGGCGCCGCCAGCGGGACGGTGATAGCGGCCGGCGACATTGATCCAGTCGCCGCCCTGGGCGCGTAGCTCGGCCAGGATGTCGGTACCCACCTTGAGGTTCTTGTATGGGGCGAGCGCAGAGCAAGGCGGTGCGCCTGCGCCGAAGCGATGGCCATTCCAACCCATATTTATCTGCATCAGTCCGGCGTCGACGCGCTTAGGGCCTACTGTTTGCAGCGCTACCAAAAGGGCCGTGCAGGCATCAGCGCGGGTGGCGAAGCGATAGCCCGCGCCGGCGACATTGAGCGTCCAGGGCCAGGGGACCAGCTGTGGGCCTCTGCCGCGCAGGCGGGTACCACTCTCCTGCAGAGCCACCGAGTACAGCACCTCGGAGGGGATGCCCGCCTGATAGGCCGCCAGTTGATAGGCGGGCGGCGGTGTCTCGGACCCCTGGGCGCCAATCGCAAGCGCCTGCAGGATCACGCCGGCGCCGAGCGCCTTGATCATTGCCGTAGCCATTGCCCATTCACCTCGCGGACAACGGCCGGTAACTCGCCGCCCAGGCCCAGCTGGACCCAGCGGCCGGCGTCGTGGTTGAGGGTGATCTGCCGTCCGCGCACTTTGGCCGGATCGACGCCGGCGAGCACGGCCCAGCGGCGGATCCGGGCATCGTCGTTCTGACTGCCGATCAGGTAGAGGTCGAAGCCCTGGCCAGCGCTCTGCAGCGCCTGGACCCGCTCGGTGCAGGCGGCGCAGTTATCGGTCACGAACACGGCGAGCCGCCCATTGCCGCGCACGGCCGGGCTGGCCTGAGGCGCTGATTGGCCGCCGGCCTGCACCGGCTGCAGGTTCGGGTAGAGGCGATTCCAGGCGTCACGGTAGGCCTGGTCATAGGCCAGCTCCTTCTGCACCCGCTGCGCCTCGGCGCGAACCTGCAGCTCTGCGTAGCGGCGCCGCTCGGCATCGGACTGGGCTTCGATGCCCAGAGCGGTGAGCGGATCCAGACCGGGCGAGTAGACGCCACGACTGCCCTGCATCAGGGTCCGGTAGCGCTGGAATTCCTGACTGCTCAGGCCCCACTCTTGGGCGATGGCGCTGTCGTTACGCTGGACCGCGCTTTGGCGCTCAGCGCTACCCGTTTCGCCGGAGAAGACTTGGGGGGCGACAAGGTCTGCGGTGAGTGCCGGCGCGGATGGTGAGAGCAGGATGAGGGCGATCGCAAGGCTCGCGGGGAAGAGAGGGGACTGGGGGCGCATGAGTTGCCTCTACTACTTGACGGAAAGGGTGCGGGTCGAACCGTCGACGCTGAACTGCGCCTGGCGGTCGTCGAGGTTGGCCAGCCGCCAGCGGGTGCCGCCGACGTTGTCTCCTGGGCGCACCAGGTAGAGCTCGCTGAGCTGGGTGCTACCGGGCGGAGCGACGGAGAGGAAGCGCTCACCGCCGCGGTACTCGATGCCGACCACGGTGAAGGGAGGAGGCGTCTCGATCGGCTTGGGCGGCTCGGATTTGCGGGCGGTTGTCGGCGCGCTGCGCTGCTTAGGAACGATCAGCGGCGGCGATGTCTTGGCAGGCTCCACTGCTTTTCTGCGCAGGTCCCCCAGGTCGTTTTGCAGGCCTTCCAGCTTGGCCTCGAGCACAACCAGGTCGCCAGACTGGGCCATGCCTTGCAGCGCGGCCTGGTTGGCGCGCTGGATCTCCACCAGCATGGCCTGGGCGGTATCGATACGCTGGGACAGCGCCTGCTGGCTCGCCCGGAAGTCCGCATCCTGGACCGGCTTGCCGCCGGCGAAGCCATCCATCTCGTCCTGCATCTTGTCCAGACGCTGAGTAATGGCGTGGACGGTGTTCTGATCAGCCGCGGCGTTCAGGTCGCGATTGACATGGGACAGCTCAACGTAGAGATACAGGCAGGCCCCAGACAAGGCTGCAAAGCCGGTTGCGACGAGCGTTTGTGACAGGGAAGGGCACTTCATAGGGGACCTCGCACAGGATGCCGTGCACGGTCGCAGAAGCTTTGAAGGGGGTCAGCAGGAAACCTTATCCAGGTCTCAGGAGGTTAGGTTTCGGGGTTGAACAGGCCATAGATCGCCCTTTGGCCGTCGCCTGAAAGCAGGCAGGCTATGATGCTTGCTTTGGCTGAGAGGGCTACCAGGGCGCTAGTGATTCGGCTGGAAAAAGGTGGGGTGATCAACCTCGAGCGCCAGGTCAGTACCTCGAATGGGTACGGCATCTGGGAGTACCACCGGAGCCAGAGCTCAACGATGTACAGGCCCGACTTCACCGTTTATCGTCACGTGGCGATAAAGCCGGCCGATCCACAGGCTGGGCAGCAGGTGAGTGTGGCGATCTGCCTCCCCGGTACTCCAGAAAATGAGTGGAAGCCATTCCGGATCGGAGTCGCCAGCTTTGACGGCATGTGATTTTGCTGCTGTTCTAATGGCGCTGGATTTGTTTCGGAGAGGACTATGAAAAACGACGTATGGTCAAAGCGCGCCGCGCACTTGTGGAAGGGTTACAAAATCTCTCGGGGGTGTGCCTTCGCAATCATCTGTTCAATGATCACACTGGTCTTTATTGCAGAGCTCAGCGGTCATCCGCTTGACCAGCAAGGTCTGGCGATGGATTTCGCTCCTCTCATCTTCCTGTTCGTCGGCATTGCCGCTGTCTGTCACCTCGGACACTCATTAGTCAAACCTAAAGTAAAACAATCCAACTATTAAAAGTTCGTAGGTTGCTGCTATCAGGGGCGACGGGGGGACCGCGCTCACTCGTTATCGCGACATGATGGAAGAGCGGTCAGGCCGGTAGCTGATCGCCCTTTGAATACTGAGGACCAGCGTAACTGACTGCCTAGTGGAAATCCCGACTTCGCGTATCAAGGCCCTGCAGTAGCTCGCTAAGGTTCTCCAACCTGCCGGCTACCACGTGCAGAACCCCGTCCCGCGTCTCAAAGGTCCCATCCACTCGCAGCAACTGAGACGCCACCAGCTGCCGCCGCTGGCGCTCCGCTAAGGTCCGCCACACCACCACGTTCACCATCCCATACTCGTCCTCGAGCGTCACGAAGGTCACACCGCTGGCGGTACCTGGCCGCTGTCGGCCAACCACCAGACCGGCGACCCGGGCAGGCTGCCCATGGCGCCGCTCTTTCAGCTCCTCCGAGCTCATCAGCCGCCGGGCCGACACCTCCGGCCGCAGCAAGGTGAGTGGGTGCGGCCCCAGAGTGGTACCCAAGGAGGCATAGTCCGAATAGAGGTCCTCACCCACGGTCGATGCGACCAGCTCCTGGATCTCCTCTTCCACCACAACGCCCTCAGTAAAGAAGGGCAGCTGCGGCTCGATCGCGGCCATCGCCCAGCGCGCCTGGAACCGGTGCCCTGCCAGGCCCTTTAAGGCTTCCTCATCCGCCATGCTCTCCCGTGCCTTGGCATCGCGGCCTGCGCGCAGGCACAGATCTGTGACATCGCGGAATGGCCGCTGCCAGCGGGCCTGCTCAGCAGCGCGCCCTGCTTTCTCGGCCAGGCCTCGCACCATCCGCAGTCCCATCCTGATAGCCGGCTGCGAGCTGTCAGCGACTGGCTCGAGGCTGCATTCCCAATCGCTGCGGGTCACGTCCACCGGAAGGGTCTGCAGCCTATGGCGCCGGGTGTCCTGCAGGAACTGGTCGGGGGCTGTAGAAGCCCATGGGGTAGGAGTTGATCAGCGCTGCGGCGAAGGCCGCCGGCTCATGGCATTTTAACCAGCAGCTGGCGTAGGTAAGCAGGCGAAGCTGGCCGCGTGGGACTCCGGAAACCGTAGCTGCCGAACCCCTCGATCTGCCGGAAGATGTCCGCGGCATACTCGACGGTGTAACCATTGGCGAGCATGCGCGAGGTGAGCTGCTCTCGATGCGGCTCCAAGCCCTCATGGCGCTTCCACGCCGGCATACTGCGGCGCAACTAATCGGCTTCGCTTGAGGTGTAGGTGGCAGCCAGAATGGCAAGCTCCATTACCTGCTCCTGGGACAGGGGCACACCCAATGTCCGGCCAAAGACGCGCTCCAATTCGGGTCGATAGTTGATCTCCTCCTGACCGTTTCGGCGCCGGAGGTAGGGATGCACCATACCCCCTGGGCCGGGCCGGACGACGACCACCTCGATCACCAGATCGCAAAAGGTCTGAGGACGCAGCCTTCGCAGCATCGCCATCTAAGCTCTGAATAGGTTACGAATTTTCAGTAGATAAGGCTGATCTTACCCAGCGCTACGGCAACAACGAACATGATTAGACATGTCCCAACGCTCCAGCCAATCGAAGCTCGCTGATTATCGCCGTAGTCTATGTTCAGAAGGCCGCAGAGCAGGTAGGTCGAAGCCACTAGCGGGCTAAGCAGGTGCACCGGTTGACCGATGAGCGATGCGATGGCCATCTCCTGATGAGTGAGCCCATAGTGGTTCGCGGTTTCAGCAAGGATGGGCAGGATGCCGAAGTAGAAGGCGTCGTTGGTCAGTACATAGGTAAAAGGCATGCTGATGAAGGCGGTGAAGGTCGACATGTAGCGGCCGGCTGCTTCGGGTATGACGGCAACCAAGCTTTCAGAGATCGCCTGCACCATACCGGTACCCGACATGATCCCAACGAAGATTCCAGCTGCAAAGATAAGCAGTGTCACTGCCAGCACATTGGCCGCATGCGTACCGATGACGTCCTTCTGGGCCTTCATGCTTGGAAAGTTGACCACCAGACCAAGCGCAAAGGCGACCATGAAGAGGATGGGCAACGGCATCACGTTGAGCATCATCAAGGTAATCAGAGTGATAGTTAACGCGGCGTTGAATAGGAAGCGCCAGTCGCCCAGTCGTTGCTCGGTAAACTTTTCTAGGCCTTCCCCGTCTTCGAGACTAATGATGCCTAGGCGATTACGCTCGGCGCGACCCAGATAAAAGGCCACGAACCATACCCACGCCAGCCCGGCCACCATGATAGGAATCATCTCGACGAAGAGATCGGTGATGTCCACATGCATGGCGCTTGCTGCCCGGGAGAAGGGACCGGCCCACGGCAGGATGTTCATCACCCCGATCGTAAGCAGCAACACCGTCGCCATGACTTGCAGACTGATACCGGTACGCCGGTACAGCGGGAGTAGCGCTGCGGTGGTGATGATGTAGGTAGTCGCGCCATCGCCATCCAGGCCGACGCAGGTACCCAAGACCGCAGTGCCGAGCACGATCCGTTGCGGATCGCCCTTCACGATTTTCAGGATGACCTTGATGAGAGGATTGAACAGCCCAGCGTCAGTCATCATGCAGAAGTAGAGAATGGCGAAGGTCAGCATGATGCCGGTGGGTGCCAGCATCTTCACGCCATTGAGCATCATGGGGCCAAGCCCATTGGCGAAACCGCCCAGGCAGGCGAACACGATGGGCACCAAAATCAGGGCGACCAGGGGCGATAGTCGTTTGCTCATGATCAGGTACATGAAACAGACGATCATGGTGTAACTGAGGATGGTCAGCATGGATCCCTCTTCTTGTTAGTTCTTATTTGTGGGGTGATACCCAGCGGCCTGCAGATCGCGGACGGCAGGAGGGTCTAGCGTCGGATGCGATGGCTAGTTAGATTTCGCGGTGGGAGAACAAGGGTTTGCCGGCTTGCTCTGTGACCGTTCTGAGCACGGTGCCGGTGGACGAATCCGTTATGTAGAGTTCGCGCCCGTCAGTCCCGCCAAAGGCCAGATTGGTCAGCGTGCGACCGTTCGTGCACGTGCGATAGCGGTAGAGGGGTACACCGAATCGGTCGAAGCTCCAGACGCAGCCGTGGCCCGCGTCGCAGACATAAAGGCTGCCAGCCGTATCTAGTGCTAGACCGTCTGCCCCACTCACGCCGCCCGCCATGGCGGCGAACACACCGACCTTCGATGTCTGGCCATCGCCCTGTAACGGCAGCCGCCAAATGGCATTACCGCGTGTCATGGCCACGAGCAGTGCCTTCTGTTCGAGATCTAGAACCAGCCCGTTTGGACTAGGGCCGTTGTCCAGCAGGCAATCGAGACGTGTGCTGGTGGGATCGTACCGAAACACTCTGCCACTAGCGTCGTGCATACCGGTCTGACCCTGGTCGGTGAAGTAGAGGCACCCATCAGCATCGAAGAAGAGGTCATTGACGCCTTTGAAACTCTCACTTCGCCTATGGGTGAGAAAGGGCTCAATCCGACCATTCACAGGATCCACGACCAAGATGCCTTTCCGGTAGTCCGCCACGAACAGCCGACCGTCCTGGTGGATCTTCAAGCCGTTAGGCCAGCCATCGTATTCGACGATCAATGCCCACTCTCCGCTGGCAGAGATGCGGAAGATCCGGCCATAGGGAATGTCGGTCACATAGAGATTGCCATCTCGATCAAAGGATGGCCCTTCCAGGAAGTTTGCTACCCGCTGGCCCGGTTTGTTGGCTCTGACCCAGTCGGAGTCACCGTCACGCCAAAACTCTTCGGGCATACGGGTGAACACTTCGGTAGAGCGTTCTTGGGGCGGCGCAAACAGGCTCATAACAGCTCTCCTGACCAGCGTGCTTGTCTCCAACTCGTAGTACCCGAGCGGATCAATCACTGGATCTAGTCAAATTTATTGTTCTGTCTGATAGAACGGTATTTCTCTAGCCAGAACAATGATGCGCTATTCGTCTCTGCTGTCAACCCCCGCCGGATAGACCCGACATCTACCGCTGAATGACCTTTTGTGCCGTTGACAGGGCAGATCAAAAGTGAAGATACTTTAAACAGAACGACATTCTGCCTGACAGAACAAGCATAAAAATTCGAGTCGTTTCGATTGCTGTCCTGTTCTTCGGGCTCCCCAACCGCAAGGGAGAATCACCGTGAGCGATCTGTACCCAAATGACATTCTCGTGAGCGAAGTCGGCCCTCGGGACGGCTTGCAGAGCGTAAAGGCGACGATGCCGACCCACCTCAAGTGTGAGTGGATCCGCGCACTTGCGGCTTCGGGTATCAGAGAGATCGAAGTAGGTTCCTTCGTTTCTCCGAAACTGCTGCCGCAAATGGCGGACTGTGCTGACGTGGTTGCCCATGCCCTGACTCTGCCGGGCCTTTATGTCACGGCTCTCGTTCCGAATCTCAAAGGCGCTCAAGCAGCCTTCTCTGCCGGCGTACACAAAGTCACGCTCCCCATTTCCGTGAGCGAGCCGCATTCCCTGGCCAATATTCGGAAGACCCACGCTCAGGTCTTCGATGAGGTTCGCGACGTTGTTGCATTGCGTGATGAGCATTACCCCGACATTCAGATCGAGGCCGGTCTATCCACGGCCTTCGGTTGCACGATCCAAGGCGTGGTCACGGATGACGAATGCCTGCGCATGGCCACGCGTATGGCCGAACTCGGAGTCGACGAGATCGGCCTATCGGACACCGTCGGGTATGCCACCCCCGTCCAGGTTCGTCGGTTGTTCAATCAGCTTCGGATTGAAGTCGGCCAACGCGCCGGCAGCGCTCATTTCCACAACACCCGAGGTCAGGGACTGGCGAACGTCGTGGCGGCGCTGGAAGCCGGAGTGACTACCTTCGACGGGTCTCAAGGCGGTCTGGGTGGTTGCCCTTACGCTCCCGGCGCATCGGGCAACATCGTGACCGAGGATCTGGTGTATCTCCTGGAAGCCATGGGGCTGCGCACAGGCATCGACATCGATCGTCTGGTAGCGGCGCGCGAATGGTTGGTTAAAGGACTGCCTGGCGAGGCGCTTTACGGTTTCATCCCTGACGCAGGTGTGGGTAAGAACTTCACCTATGCGCAGGAGGCTGTATGAACAATTTTGAGGAAAAAGCGCTGCCGCTCGCCGGCATTCGGGTCATCGAGTTTGTTCACATGGTGATGGGCCCCACCTGCGGTTTGGTTCTGGCGGACTTGGGCGCAGAAGTCATCAAGGTCGAACCCGTACCTGAGGGCGATAACACCCGTCGGCTGATGGGGTCTGGCGCCGGCTACTGGATGACCTACAACCGCAACAAAAAGAGCTTTGCGGTTGATATGAAGTCTCCAGAAGGCCTGGAGGCGGTGAAGAAGCTCATTGCTACTGCTGACGTCGTGACGGAGAACTTCCGGGCAGGCGCCATGGAAAAGCTGGGCCTTGGCTACGAGCAGGTAAAGGCGATCAAGCCGGACATTATCTACAGCTCGATGAAAGGCTTCCTCCCTGGCCCTTACCAGAACCGTACCGCGCTCGACGAGGTGGTGCAGATGATGACGGGCCTGGCCTACATGACGGGGCCGGTAGGTCGCCCATTGCGTGCGGGCGCTTCGGTCAACGACGTCATGGGCGGTATGTTTAGCGCCATTTCCATTTTGGCAGCGTTACTACAGCGCGGTACTACCGGCCGTGGTCAGTTTGTTCAGACGGGCCTGTTTGAGAACTCAGCGTTCCTCGTTGCCCAGCACATGATGCAGAAGGCCGTTACCGGCAAAGCGGCAGCACCAATGCCCAGTCGTATCTCCGCGTGGGCAGTTTACGACGTGTTCGAAACCAGTGAAGAGGATGCCCAAGTATTCATGGGTGTTGTGAGTGACACCCAGTGGCAGGCCTTCTGCGAGGCTTTCGACTTCCCAGAGTGGGCTCAGGATCCCGAATTGGCTCGCAACAATCAGCGTGTTCAAGCGCGTGATGTTTTGTTGCCCAGGATCCGTGAGCGACTCAATGGCCTCGACAAGCAGACCGTCATGACCCTTTGCGAAAAGGCTGGTCTGCCGTTCTCTCCCATTCAACGACCGCAGGATCTGGTCGACGATCCTCATCTCTTGGCCTCGGGAGGCATGGCTGACGTTTCGCTACCTAGTGGGGAGGCCGTGAAAGTGCCGATGCTGCCCATTGAAATGAATGGGGAACGCTTCGGGACCCGATTGGACGTTCCTGAGCTAGGTAGCCATTCGAGAAGCCTTTTAGAGCAGTTGGGGTATACCGCCGCAGACATCGAAAGATTGGAGCGGGGCGGCACTATCCGGGGTGACTGAGTGAGCTCTGGGGCAGCAACGCGGTCTGTCGTCGCTCTCCCTTCATGAGCCACAGACCCTATAAGAACAACAACGAGGTATCGTCATGGTGAATACCACCGCACCGGCCCACCTGACTTCTACAGTTCAGGTAGAGGCTTCTACAGAGTTACAGAGTCGTGCCATGCGCAAGGCTGCGTGGCGTCTGATTCCACTGCTGGCGCTTGCTTACTTCTTCAACTACCTAGATCGCACCAGCGTGGGTTATGCCGCCTTGCAAATGACGGGTTCATTGGGCCTTACGGCTGCCCAGTTCGGACTCGGGGCAGGCATCATGTTCGTCGGCTACTGCCTCTGTGAAGTACCCAGCAACCTTGCGATGTATCGCTTCGGCGCCCGACTGTGGATGGCGCGCATCATGATCACCTGGGGGGTGGCCGCTGCGGCTACTGCTTTTGTGGTCGGCCCCTACAGCTTTTATGTGGTGCGATTCCTATTGGGCGTGGCCGAAGCTGGCTTCTTCCCTGGCGTGATCTTCTTCCTCACTCTGTGGTTTCCTGCCCGCTATCGCACGCGGGTGCTCGCTTGGTTCACCGTAGCCACGCCTATTTCCTTCTTGGTAGGCGGGCCGCTTTCCATTTGGTTGTTGCAGATGCACGGCGTTTGGGGCCTGGAAGGATGGCAATGGATGTTCATCATTGAAGGGCTACCAGCCTGCGTGCTCGGCTTCATCACCTTGCGTCTACTCGCCAATCGTCCAGACGAGGCAAAATGGCTGTCGACTGAAGAGCGGGAAGCCTTGAAGGAAATGGTTGCTAGCGAAGGAACCAAGTCTGAGAAGAACCACGGTTTTCGCGATGCGCTGAAAGATCCTCGGGTCTGGATTCTCAGTCTGATCACCTTCAGCTTCACCCTTGGCACTTACGGTATTGGTATCTGGTTGCCACAGATGCTCAAGAGCCAGGGGGTCGAGTTCGGAATGATTGGTTGGATCGCAGCCATCCCCTATTTCTTCTCTACCTTGGGGCTGTTGATTTGGGCCAAACACGTTGATCGTACCGGCAAGGGGATTTTCAACCTTGTCGTAGCACTCGTACTCGGCGGCCTGGCGCTGATCTTCGCGCTGAACATGAATGCCTTGGTACCGGCGCTTATCGGCATCACCCTGGCGATGGTCGGCACCATCTCAGCCAAGACGATCTTCTATACCTTGCCTGCCAAATTCCTAACTGGTCAGGCAGCTGCGGGCGGTATCGCACTCATTAACTCGATCGGTGCATTTGGTGGATTTGTTGGCCCCTACCTTATGGGCTACCTGAAGGAGCAAACTCAATCCTTTACCGCAGGCTTGATGGTCATGGGCTGCATTCTTTTCGCTGCGGCCCTGTTGGCGGGGTCACTGAAATTATTCCTTCGCGAAGATTGAGGGTAGAACGTCGTTCTGGCTGCCGATTCGCTCCAGCGGCTACACTGGAGCGAATCTGGAGCATTGCTCCGGGCCCTTGAACGATTGCTCCCGATAGAGCCTATGACTCCTGCCGATCTCGAACAAACCGATTCCTTTGCCCGTAGCAGTTCCGAAGGCGTCGCTGCCGTCGACCGCGCTTTCGCGATACTGGGCGCGTTCGACGCCGATCATCCTGTCCTAACGCTGGCGGAGCTTGCCCGGCGCACGGGGCTGTACAAGAGCACGATCCTGCGCCTGATTAGCTCCATCGAAAAAGCAGGATTTATCCGGCGATTGGCAGATGGACAGTTCACCATCGGTCATGAGCCGTCACGGTTGGCCAACCTTTACCAGACGTCCTTTCGTCTACGCGACATCCTCTATCCTCTGTTGCAGGATCTCTCGGACGAAACAGGAGAAACCTCCTCCTTCTACGTCGAGGAAGGAGAGAGCAGAGTCGTGCTTTTTCGCGTTGAGCCCAAGCGCGCCATCAAGGTATCGGTACACGAGGGCGATCGCTTTCCGTTAGCCGTAGGTGCATCCGGAAAGGTGCTTAGAGTGTTTGGGCACAAGGCCGCTAGTGACCTGCCTGACGTTGCTGAGTGCTATTGGGCATCCTCCTCGGGCGAGCGAGACCCGGAAATCGCCGCGGTATCCGTCCCTGTCTTTGGGCCCGGCCAACTTTTGCAAGGTGCTCTGACCCTGTCGGGGCCTGTTGATCGCCTCGCAGATAAGCAAGTGGTCCATGCAAGCGAATTGTTGCTCCGGGCATCTGCAAAGGCCACGAGAGCATTGGGTGGGGAAAGCGGATGTTTAGACCAAGCTGCTGATAGGCTGGCACGTAAGAAATAGCCAGCACCGTCACTTGGCCTGGTTATAACAAGGGTAAAGTCCCTAGTGGAAATCGCGGCTGCGTGTATCCAGCCCCTGTAATAGCTCACTAATGTCCTGCAGCCTACCCGCCACTACATGCAGCACCCCATCTCGCGTCTCAATGGTGCCATCCACACGCATCAGCTGAGACGCGACCAGCTCCCGTCGCTGACGCTCCGCCAGGGTGCGCCAGACCACCACATTCACCATCCCGAATTCATCTTCCAGCGTTACGAAGGTCACACCGCTGGCAGTGCCTGGGCGTTGCCGACCGACAACCAGTCCGGCGATCCGCGCTGGCTGACCGTGGCGTCGCTCCTTGAGGTCACGAGAGCTCATAAGACGCTGAGCCATGAGTTCGGGGCGGAGCAGGGTAAGAGGATGGGGGCCTAGGGTAGTACCCAACGAGGCATAGTCGGAATGGAGGTCTTCACCCGTGGTGGGAGCGACCAGTTCCTGGATCTCCTCTACAACGACTGCGCCCTCAGCGAAAAGCGGAAGCTGTGGCTCGATTGCGGCCATTGCCCATCGTGCTTGGAAGCGATGACCAGCCAACCCCTTAAGCGCTCCTGCATCGGCGAGGTGCTCGCGTGCTTTGGCATCAAGACCGGCACGTAGGCACAGATCTGTGATATCTCGAAACGGTTGCTGCCTGCGAGCCTGTTCGACCGCGCGGCCGTGTTTCTCGGCCAGGCCTCGCACCATGCGCAGCCCCATCCTGATGGCGGGTTGCCGGCTATCCGCGACAGCCTCGAGGCTGCAGTCCCAGTCGCTGCAGGTCACGTCCACCGGCAGGGTTTGCAACCGGTGGCGCCGGGCGTCCTGCAGGATCTGGTCTGGGCTGTAGAAACCCATGGGGTAGGAGTTAATCAGCGCCGCAGCAAAAGCTGCCGGTTCGTGGCATTTGAGCCAGCAGCTCGCGTAGGTCAGCAGGGCGAAGCTGGCCGCATGGGATTCGGGAAAACCGTAGCTGCCGAACCCCTCGATTTGCCGGAAGATGTCCGCGGCGTACTCGGCGGTGTAGCCGTTAGCGCGCATGCGTGAGGTGAGCCGCTCCCGGTGTGGCTCCAGTCCGCCATGACGCTTCCACGCCGCCATGCTGCGCCGCAGCTGATCGGCTTCCCCCGGGGTGTAGTCGGCGGCAAGGATGGCAAGCTCCATCACTTGTTCCTGGAACAGGGGCACACCCAGCGTCCGGCCGAAGACGCGCTCCAGCGCCGGCGGGTAGCTGATCTCTTCCTGACCCGTCCGCCGGCGCAGGTACGGGTGGACCATACCTCCCTGGATGGGGCCCGGCCGTACGATGGCCACCTCGATCACCAGGTCGTAAAAGGTCTGCGGCTTCAGCCGCGGCAGCATGGCCATCTGGGCGCGCGACTCGATCTGGAACACCCCAAGCGTATCGGCCCGGCTGATCATGGCGTAGGTCGGCTTGTCCTCCTGGGGGACGGTGGCCAGCGTCAGCTCATTGCCCCGGTAGCCCTTGACCAGGTCGAAGCACCGGCGCAGGGCGCTGAGCATGCCCAGGGCGAGGATGTCGACCTTGAGCAGGCCCATCGCATCGAGATCGTCCTTGTCCCATTGGATGACCGTCCTACCCTCCATGGCCGCGTTCTCGACCGGCACCAGGGTATCCATCGTCTGGTCGGCGATGACGAAACCGCCCGGGTGTTGGGAGAGGTGGCGCGGGAATCCGATCAATTCACCGGTGAGCACTAGGATCCGGTGAATGAGGGGACTATCAGGATCGAACCCCGACTCACGCAGGCGCGCCGGTGGCGGCAGATTGTCGGTCCAGCGGCCACAGCAGTCTGCAAGCGCTGTGATCTGATCCGGGGGAAGACCCAGGGCTTTGGCCACGTCTCGGACGGCGCCGGCAGCGTGATAGGTGGATACCACTGCGGTGAGCGCGGCGCGCTGCCGGCCGTAACGGCGGAAGATGTACTGGATGACCTCTTCCCGCCGGTCATGCTCGAAGTCCACGTCGATGTCCGGCGGCTCATCGCGTTCATGGCTGATGAAACGCTCGAACAGGAGATTGATCCGGGTTGGATCTAGTTCGGTAATGCCCAGTGCAAAGCAAACCGCCGAGTTGGCGGCCGAGCCCCGACCCTGGCAGAGGATTCCCTTCTGCCGTGCGAAGCGTACGATGTCGTGCACCGTCAGGAAGTAACTCTCGTATGCCTTGACGGCGATCAGCTGCAGCTCTTTCTCAATCTGGGCGCGCAGTCGATCCGAGACGCCCTCGGGCCAGCGCCATGCACAGCCCTCCTCAGTGAGCACACGCAGCCAGCTGGTGGCCGTATGACCCTCCGGTACCACCTCGCTGGGGTATTGATAGCGCAGCTCGGCCAGACTGAAGGTGCAGCGCTCGGCGACGCGCAGGGTCTCCGCCAGTAGCTCGGGCGGATAGCACCTCGCCAAGGCTTCACGAGTGCGCAGGTGACGCTCCCCGTTCGGAAAGAGCAGCTGGCCGGCTTCAGCTACCGGGACGTGATGGCGGATCGCGGTGATGGTGTCCTGCAGGGCCCGGCGCCCGCGGCAGTGCATGTGCACGTCGCCAGCGGCTACCAGCGGTAGGCCCAAGGCCGCCCCCAGCCCTTGAAGCTGCTGCAGCCGCACCTGGTCGTCCTGATCGAAGTGCAGCCCCGTAGCGATCCATAGCCGGTCGGGAAACACCTCCAAGAGCCAGCGCGTTGCCTCCGCCTCCGCTCCCCGCTCCGGTACCCAAAGCGCGACGAGGCCGGCGACCTGGCCGAGGTCCTCGCGCAGCAGCCGGTAGCTGCCCTTATCCGCACGCCGGCGGGCGAGGGTAATCAGCCGGCACAGCTGCTGGTACCCCTGCAGGTCTTCTACCAGCAGTACCAGCTTGGGGCCCTGGGCCACTTGAAACTCCGCGCCCAGGATCAGCCGGACGTCGTGCTTCTCCGACGCCTGCCAGGCGCGCACGATGCCGGCGAGGGTGCACTCGTCTGTGATGGCCAGCGCCTCATAGCCCATGGCTTTGGCCCGTTCGAACAGCTGATCGACGCTGGAGGCACCGCGCTGGAAGCTGAAGTTCGACAGGCAGTGCAGCTCCGCATAGCCGGGTGTCACGCAAACCACCCCTGCACCCACCAGCCCGGCCCTTCGGCTGGCGCTTGGAAGGCCCAGGCCGTGCGTCCGTCGGCGAGCTCCAACACGTAGTAGTCCCGACGGGCATCCTCACCGTCCCACCAGCCACTCTCGATACGCTCCGGCCCGCTTAGGACGCGTGGCTGATCGACATCCAGAGGCTCCGGCGCCGGCAGCAGCCAGCCAGGCCGCCGATTCGGTCCTAATGCTTGGAGTGCAAGCGAAGGCGTATCGCGCCGCCAGGCCCGCTCCGGCCGGTGATCGCCCTGGGCGCCGATCGCATAGACCGCGTCGTCGCCCAGGCGCGACCGAAGTCGCTCGCGCAGCTGCTCCCAGCTCATGGTCTGTTGCGGACGCTCATCGAAGAGGCCGCGGTGCTGAGGGACGAACGAGGGTAGCTCGTCGGCGACCAGGCCGATGGCAAGCACTGGCTCAACCACCTGGGTGGGCTCCAGACGGCCCCGGGCAAATTCGAACAGCAGCGCCGGGTCACGCTCGGGTGCCAGCAGACCCACAACGATCTCGGTTGTCGGCGCCTCGCGATGTTCTAGGCGCAGGGTGAAGCGTTGCGCCCCCATATCCCGGCCGGCGAGGTATGTGGCCAGATCCGAGGTCAGGCTACGCAGCGGGAACAGCAGCGCCTGGGTCGACTCGACATCGAAGTTGAGCTCGATCCGGAGCGTGAAGGTGGTCGGTGGCAGAAAAAACTCCATGGGCAGGACCTTGCTGCCGAGCATCTGATCGAGGTGGTTGAGCAGGCTCAGGGGGAAGCGTCGGGCAAGCTGCGCCCGGGGCAGCGCCAGCACCTGGCTGAGCTGACGTAGCCCCATGCGACTCAGGGTCTGCACGATCTCCGGCTCGAAGCCCAAGAGCGCCACCGGCAGCGTCCGCATCGCGCTGGCTAGGCCTGCGTCGTCCCGAACTGCCAGGCTGTCGCCGGCGTTGGCCAACACCCGGGCAGCGACCGGGTTGGGTGCCAGGGTGATCCGATGGCCGAAGCCGAGCGCCGTGAGTTCCTGGCGCAGGCGCGATTCAAACCTGGGCCATGGGCCGAAGAGCGGCAGGCTCGACTGCACCTCAAGCACCAAGGCGTCGGCGAAGTGCAGGCTGACCTGGGAGCTGAAGCCATAGGCCCAGGCTGCGAGCAGCTCGTGCTGGCGCCGCAACGCCGCCTCGTCGTACTCCACCGTAGCAAACTGCGGGCAGATTGCTTGGGCAGCGGTGTAGGTCATATCCAGCCGGACCCCCAGCGCCAACGCCGCCGGGTTCGCCGCCTTGATGATCCTGCGCTGGATAGGCCCGTGGAGCAGTACCAGGGGTTCGTCTGGGTCAGGACAGTTGCGCAGCACACCGTCCAACGCGAACTGCGGGAAAAAAATGCAGGCCCATTTCATGGCGGTCGTCCCTCAATGCCAGACCTGATACGCCAGCGCAGTCGCCGGTGGGTTGCCGCCGCGGCACTTGAGCACCCGCAGCTGCTGAGGCGAACCCTCGAGCACCAGGCGAAGCGCTGCAGGTGAGGCATTGACGGCTTCCCGCTGGTGGCGGAACGCAAAGGCAAGGGTCTGTCCCGTCTCTGCAGCAACCTGCAGTCGGCGCAGCGCGCGATCGTCCGCCCGGCTTGGCCAGCAGAGCACTGCTCCGCAGCTACCGGAGCGCAGGCACTGCTCTGCCGCCCACAGCACGTCCTTGCCCTGGACCTGAATGACGCTCAGCCGGCTAAGATCAACGCCGGCCTGCAGCCACGCATGCGGGTAGAGCAGGTAGGGAGGGGCGATCAGCACGACGCGTTCGCCGGCGGCAGTAAGGCGCGCCAGTGTTGGCCACACGAGGGTCAGCTCACCCAGGCCCGGTCGCTCGCTCAGGATTTCGGTGAGCGCTGCATCAGGCCAACCACCAAGGGGCAGTTGGGCGTCGAGCGAGGCGTGCCCGGTTGGCTGGGTGCTGGCATCGTCGACGTGAGGACTCTGCCCGCGCCATACGCGGCGACTGTCTAGCAGGGAGTCAAGCGCAACGACATTGGTGGCGGCGTTATCCATGCTGCACCCCCGTCGGCGCCGACGGCGTGCTGTCTCGTTCGGTAAGCAGGATCTGCAGCTGCGCGCGTACCTTGAAGAGGTCTGCGTGCAGGATGGAGTTCATCGACTCCAGCCGCAGGATATGACGCTGGGCACGCGAGAGTGGGTCGCCGCGGTCGTCCGGAATGAGCCGGTCACCCCGTGGCACGTGGCATTGGTTCTCTTCCTGTACGAACTGGACGTAGCGCAGTCGGTGGCGCTGTACCTCCGCCGTCAGGACATCCCGCTCAGCGACCAAAATCCGATTGGCGCGCTGGGCTTGCCCCAAGCACTGACGCACCTGGTCCAGTTCTTCAGTCAGCAGATCAACAAGGTTGCGGCAGTACATCAGCTCCGTAGGACGGAAGAGGGACTGCTGCTGTTCGAAGGTGTCCTGCTCATCACCAAGCATGTCCATAGCGGCCCACCTGCTCAATCCCTGACGCCATGACCTTCTGGTACTCGACAGAACGACCGGGACAACCGTGGCAGAGACGAGGGATAGGGCGCGAAATGGACATGGGAAAACCTCCTTTCAGGATACTGTATGGATAGACAGTAATCAGCGAAAGGGTTCCCAGCAAGCTTGACACCGACGAACGGTAGAAGCGAAGCGGCGACTACTGATGCGTTGAGCTTTCCCTACGGGAACATCAGAAGTACTGATAGTGCAGCGACTCAACCTTGGTATGAGTCGCATGCTTGATGCGGCGCTGGGAGGTGATTACTCGCTCTGAAGCCAGCCTTCGACTACGTCGGCGCCGTGCTCAGCTTTCCAGGCTTTCAGTATCTTGTGGTTGCCACCCTTAGTTTCGATGACTTCGCCAGTTTCTGGGTGCTTATAGCGTTTCAACGAGCGGGGCCGCCGCTGCTGTGCTGCAGCGGCAGAGTTACTCCTGCGATCGGTGCTTTTGATGCCGGCTTCTGTGTCCAGAGCGGCAATGACGTCGCGAAGCGACTTGTTGTGTTCGCCTAGCAGGGCACGTAGCTGTTTTTCGAACTCGAGCTCTTTCTGCAGACGCTCATCAGTGTTCAACTGTTCCAAGCGTTGCTTCAATTCTTCAATGGCAGCTTCGGTTTGACGGTACTCTTGGATCAAGGACATTGTGATCTCCTCCAGATTAGTCAGTAGCTGCCGTTATAGCTTTTTTCATCTGTAAATGGCTATAGCGAAGATGAAATAATTTTTCCCGTGTTTTAATAGATGGCGGTGTTGCTGATCAGCGGTAGGCTTCGATAGATTAAGTATAGTTTGGTGCGATGGATCGCTGTCCTGATCAGCGTGTCGAACCCCCGACGTCCGAACGTCTACCAATGTGCTCTAAGCTGATACGATCTTCTATGGCCATTACCTGGAATGATTTGCGTACTCGCCTTAAACTCTGGCATTCCAGCCAATTGCTAATAAATAGTTTTTGGCAACCGCGTATGAGCTAGACACATCTTCATTCCATAATTTTCTATAAACGCATCTTTAAGCTTCGTCCTTGTGCAATCCGAGATGGCGGTTCATGACATTACTACGACGTAGGTCCGCCCGCTTCAATCCCGGTGCTTCGCTAAACTGATCCGTGTTGGGAGCGGAGAGATCGAAAGATCTGGCTCGGAGGCGGAGCGAGAGGTCAGTACGCTCCAGGGTTATGACGGCCTCCGTGTGTCGAGACGGACGGTCGGGAACGATACTTATCGGATGCTATCAGACTGCCATTGAGGCTAGCTCTTGCATGGACAGTCACTATGGATCGTGTCGTCGCACAGATTTCTCAGTCTCTCAACTGGGATTATCTCATCGCACTGGAAAGCAGCCTTAAAGCGCGTGGCGTTATGAACACAAGGGTCCAGGCCGAGTTGGATCATCATGCGCTTAATCTGGCCCGCCGCTACTTGCTGAAAAAAGGCAGGCTTGGTACGGGACCCTTCTCAGCCGCGGAGGAGGAGATTCTCGATGTCCTCGCCGAGGCCGTAACGACGTTGCGCCGCTCGGGGCGTTTACCGCATAACATCATCAAGAGCCTCTGCGCTGGTGGGCTAATTGCCGCAGTGCAGCGCAGCGTCTCCCATTCCGGTCTGCTTCGGTGTCGCACCGATTTCGAGTCCGATGCGGTGATGCGGAGTATCTTCGAAGCTATCGTAAATCGCCATCCGACAGCGTTCAGTGCTGAAACCGTGGAACTGGCGGGTCTACACGTAGTGTAGCCCGCGCGCCGCCACCCGCGATTGGATAATGTGTCGCATGGCACCGGAACAGGATGTGCTCAAGTGCCAGCTTGTTGGCTAGCAGACCGCGAGTAGGCGGTCAGTTCTCCGATAGAGATCGTCAAGTCGACACCGGCGTAAGCGTTGGATCTCCCGGCTAATAGTCAATTTTGGCGGGAGGCACTATCAACCGGTCTCCGTTCTTCAAAAAGACTGCGGAGGCCGCTGCCGCTAAAGGAGTCGATCGTGAATACTCATGCTCAAGCCCGCGCTGAGTCGCGCCGTCGCATCGATGCCTCCCAGGCCAAGGTGAGTGCCGTACTCGCCAAGTCGATGCGATTTCGTAGGCAACAGAAGAACCCGTTCTGGATCCTCTTACCCGTGATCGGCGGCATTGCTCTGACTGGCCTAATGGCGTGCTTGGCCCAATTGCTGATGTGATCGATACCGTTAAGGCAGATCTGGAGTGGGGAGGTCGTTGTGGGCAGTCGATCTGCAGGGGTACTGCAAGCTGTGTATCCCCTCGGCCGTCTAGGTAATGCCTGGCTCTTGCCAGGGCTCGCTGACCCGCGGGATCCGGACGCGAGAGCGTGTGCCGAAAGGCATCCGGTCCCCAGTCACTGTGTGGCTTTAGACCGCTGGTAATAGTGGCCACTGAACGGCGAGCATCGTAACACTTCTGATGTAGGCGAATGCCGCTTACAGGAGAACATAGATGGATGATAAATCCAACACTCGGACAAACGCCGGAGCGCGACCGGAAGATTTACGACCTACCCTGGAAGAAACGCAAGCCAGGAATGCTGAATTACGTTTAGAGAAAATGGCGAAGCGGCGCCAACGAGAACTGTCGGACCGTTCGATAACAGCTGACAGGAACGACAAGTTGGTTCCCTAGCGTGGCGAACTGAATCAGTCACTTTTTTTGGTAATAAAGAGCCGCTTTTCTTTACTGCTCATCCTGTCGATGCGCTGGTTGATTTTTGGGGAGTGGCGTTTTACCGATAGGCTTTGGTAGGCGTGCCAGGCGATTGACCTATTCGGTAATGGCATCTCGCTCTTTCCGAAGCTTTGATCTCCCTGAATCCCCTCAAAGGACGTCGACTCCTCGAGCTCAAGCACTACCACGGATAGCGAGTCGGGCGGGCTACGGCTGCCTGACTCTCAGCTGTTCACCGACAAGCCTTGCCGTGGGGCGCATCATTCTCATAGCTGTCGTAATGACCAGGGTCTGGTGGGTCAAATATCCAAGATCCAGATGCCGAACGCTGCATTCAAGTTTGCCGCTTGCGTCACTGATAGCAGGAAATATGAGTAGCGGAAAATTCCCTTTTTTGCACTTATAATGCAGCTCAAGATATACCGTGAGTACTGAACGCATGCCCTTGGTTGCAGAATTTGATTATAGCGAGTCTGTAATTGGCACGAAGGCTTGGGCATAACAGGTCCAAGGCGTCGGTGAATGGGTTCGTTGGCTGGAATTAGATGGCGCTGTCAAGGGTGGGAAGGGATTCCCTCTTATTGCCTAGTTTTATCGGCGCGGCGTAATGGATAGGGCGCTCATAGGCATTCCGCTCTTGATGTATAGGGCGGATCAATAATTAAAAATGGCCCATGAAGGCGTGTGGCAGCCAAGTCTCCTTCACTTGGAATGCTTGGTGTGCTTTCGTAAGAATATGATTGGATGCAGGGCTGGTCCTGTCTGCAAGATTTAGCTGTTCCTGCCAATGGTAGTGGTCGACAGCATTGCTGTAGATGCGATTTTCTAGCCGTATTCGTGGCTGGGTATTTGCGCCGCTATGAATTAAATGCGAATTTCAATAGTTGCAGTATTTTTTTTGCATTTGGTTGTTTTGTGACTTCACGCGTTGCGTGTGGCACGCGTATGGGTTAGTAGGGAAGATATGCAAAAAGATTCAGCGTCTATAGAAGGTGTATTGTATTTTTTGCTGATCGGCGTGGTCTTGCTGGTACTGTTGTCCAGTCTTATTTTCGATTTTTGGTAGAGGACCGTTTTGGATGACCTGAGTATCTCTCTGATAATAGGAGATTAGCTCTCCCTGCTGTTGGCGATAATCGAAGGCCCTTAAGGGTTCTGAGCGGCTTTGGATTGTGAAGGGGATGCTTAGGTTATTATTTCGTTTCGACGGCCTCCTGGTGGTAGTGTCTTTGATTGTTTTAAAAAATCCGATTTTTAAACAAGTAGACTGCAGGGTTTTAGTGGGTGCTCCACGCAATGGAGCTCTTGACTCCGTGCCAGGATGCGCGTGAGGTCCAGGATGTATTGCAGATTATCAGGGATTTGTTTGGTTTAATATAATTTGATGATCGTTATTTTATAGATGGATCCAGTCGAACGCGCTACGTGATTCATGGCGTCATTGTTTGGTGGATATATTAAAAAAGCCTGGCCAGGTAGAGGTGGTGATGGACGTCAATCTGATGGTTGTTTCTACGAAGGCACGAGCCACTGGATTCATAAAAAGCCTTGGTTCTACGTCTACTGTCTTTGGTGTTTCCCAATTTAATAGTGTTGGTTCTGCGCTCGAGGCGCTCAAGGGTGAGGAGAAGCCAGATGTTATCGTCCTGGTACTGACAAAGAGCGTCCTGAAGCCCGTTAAAATCCTAGAGCTCTTGAGCGCCGCCGCCAAAAAAAGCTCTCCTATTCCTGTTCTGCTTTTAGGGTCGGAGTCATTCCGCGCACGTGTAGATTTCGCCCTTCAAGAAGGCGCGCATATCTATATAGGTGATGAGTTATCCCATCCTCGCCTCCTGATACAGGTGTTACAAGACGTTTGGACAGGTTCTGAAGGATACCGCCTACGCAATAGCGCTCTGTCAAGAGCAAAGATCACCCTGGATTCCATCAGTGACGGAGTCATAGGCACTGACGGTGAAGGAAAGGTTGAATATATCAATCCCGCCGCTGAGAAGCTGACGGGATGGCCGAAAGAGTTGGCAAAAGGGAAGCCTGTCAGCGACGTCATGAAAGTCAAGCTTGATGGGGCATTTGGCGATATACCTCATCCGGTAGAACTGGCGCTGAGTAAGCTAGCACCTACAGGATTGAGTGCAGGCGCTGTCCTCCTGAGGCGTAACGGTGGATCAATAGACATCGAGGACTCCACCGCGCCAATGATCGATGACAAGGGGGCTGTAACGGGGGCCGTCATCGTATTCCATGATGTCTCGATGGAGCGCGCTATGAAGGCGAAGATGACTTATCTGGCGGAGCATGATCAATTGACCCATCTGCCCAATCGCCTGTTGTTCCGTGACAGGGCAGCACAATCATTGCGATCCGCCGTTAGGAACCATTCAAACGTCGCAATACTCTTTCTAGACTTGGATAACTTCAAAGGGATAAACGATTCCTTTGGCCACTCGGTGGGCGATAAGCTTCTGGTTTCGGTTGCTGCTCGACTGTCGGGATGTGTGCGGGAGGAAGATACGGTAAGCAGACAGGGAGGCGATGAGTTTTTAGTATTGCTCGCAGGACTCAAGAGTCGCGAAGCTGCCGAGAAAGTCGCGAAAAAAATCATATCTAGTTGCAATGAGCCTCATTTGATAGATCACCAAGAAATTCATATTACGATCAGTATGGGTATAGGGTTTTCTCCGCATGAGCATGTCGATATAGATTCGCTCATTGCGCAAGCTGACACTGCCATGTACCGGACGAAACAGAACGGCCGAAACGGGTATACTTTCTTTAGTAATGAAATAGGCGCTCAGGCCCAGGAGCGGCAGAAAATCGAGGAGGGTCTACGTCAGTGCATCGATCTTAACGAGATCAGGCTTGTCTATCAGCCTAAGATCGATCTTTCGAACGGTGCGGTTGTAGGTGTTGAAGCGTTGATGAGATGGCGCAATGACGCTTTGGGAGAAGTTGCGCCAAATAGTTTTATTCCCGTCGCTGAGGCGACGAGGCTGGTGGTGGCGTTAGGTCGGTGGGCGATAAAGGAAGCCTGTACCCAAATAGGCCAATGGAAGTCGCTGGGTTTAGGGGAGATCAAAATCGCCGTCAATGTGTCGGCGTTGGAGTTGGAAGACGACTCCTACGCAGACTACGTTTCTACGGTTTTGCGCGATTGTAAGCTGGATCCGGGTCTACTGCAGCTAGAAGTAACGGAGACGATTTTTATAAAGGATTTGAGCGAATGCTTGATAAGGTTGGAGGCGCTGAAAGAGGCGGGCGTTTTGCTTGCACTCGATGATTTTGGTACCGGTTATTCGAGCTTTTCATACTTGACCCGTATGCCCTTTGATTTTCTAAAAATAGACAGGTCATTTGTTCATGATATCGAATTGGATAGCGGCAGGGAGGCGGTGGTCGGTGCCATGCTCTCAATGGCGAAAAGCCTAGGCCTCACGGTGATAGCTGAAGGTATAGAAACCTCTGCCGAAGCAGATTTTTTTATGAATAGCGGATGCGATCAGGCCCAAGGTTTTTTTTTCAGTAAACCCTTGGAGGCCATGGATATGTCCTACTTCCTTAGCCAGCAGCGCTTGTCTACAGCGTGATCTCTCCAGAAATGCCCTGGGCATAATGCGCTGGGTCGTGGCACCGACTCGGACAGTCAGACTGAATGTGTGATGGGCTTTTTTGCCTACAGGCATGTTGACGATCCATTCACGCTGCAAGGGCTGTACGTGTCTTAACTGCGTATCGGCAGATATGACAGCAGGCGATCGGTTTCCTTTTTCACTACGGCATAGCATTCGCAACTCAGCTGTTCGAGTTGCTTACGGTCGAGTACCGTGATGTGGCCGCGGCTGTATTCGATAACGCCCTGGCGCTGCAGTTTGCCCGCAGCCTCGGTGACCCCTTCGCGACGTACGCCAAGCATGTTGGCGATCAATTCCTGGGTCATGTTTAGCTGATCGCCAGGTAGACGATCCAGCGACAATAACAGCCAACGGCACAGCTGCTGGTCTATCGAATGGTGGCGGTTGCAGACAGCGGTCTGCGACATCTGGGTGATCAGTGCCTGGGTATATCGCAGCATCAGCACCAGCATGTCACCATGTCGATCGAATTCTTCCGTCAGGCGCTGACCTTGCAGGCGATACGCATAGCCGCCGCTCTGTACCACGGCGCGGCTAGGTGTGCTCTCTCCGCCCATGAACAGCGAGATACCCACCAAGCCTTCATTACCCACCACGGCGATTTCCGCCGTGGCGCCGTTTTCCATCACGTTGAGCAGCGAAACGATCGAGTCGGTGGGGAAGTAGACGTAGCGTACGGACTCACCAGATTCATAGAGCACCTGACCCAGCGCCAGATGGACGAGCTCCAGGTGCGAAGAGAGCCGTTGCTGGACGTCGTCAGGTAGAGCAGCCAACAAGCTATTGCGTTGCGGCTTGGAGTCTTCGGGCATAGCTTCTCTTCGGCAGTGCGGTCGGATTGAGCCGTCACTATACGCCTGGCGTCACCCACGCATGCTCCCTTGGCCTCAGGTGCTGCTGGGACGACTCGTATCGGCGATGTTGATCAGGTTTTGACCGCGGGCGTGTGCAGACTCGTAGCGATCCAGCTCGCTGGGCGACGCCTTAAGGATGGTGACGGTTGCGGAGTCCGCCGGCCTGACGTCGCGCCTGGTGACCTGGATGATATTGCCCGAACTTTGTGAAACGACGAAATAGGCGAGCATAACGGCTTCCTCGTGCCTGTATCAGCGATCTTGCTGTGTGGCTCGCAAAAGGCGAAGTGAGATACGACCGATGCCTTCGCTCAGCATCTTTCAGGGCCCGTTAAGCACTACTGCAAGGAAATCCACTTTTCGGGCCTCGACCCACTGGAGGATTGCCTCAAAGGATGCCTAATCGCCATTTATATCTGTACCAGTACGCCCCTGTTCAAGTGGTGTCAGGATGGCTGCGCTAGCGACCAAACCCAGCCGAGGTGTTGATGCTGATTTAGGTGATAGGTAACGATAGAGGGAAGTGATCCAAGGCTTCCTGGAGATGAGTCCACTTGGAATGAGCGGTGTGGCCAAGCATGGGTTTGGCCTTGAACAGGGCCGTCTACGATAGGAAGCGCTTTGTAGGGGTCACGCCCGACGAGAGAGTCCGTCATCTTCATTCACTCCTTGGTATATAGGTCTGGACAGTTGGTACGAGCCCATGCAAGACAAAACTCCTGTTCTTTGCTGAGTTTGCCTGCGTCAGTGAGGGCTTGCTCAAGATCGGTTTGAACCTAGAGCTTGAGGTCAGCGGCGTGAGCGATTTTGAAGCGTTTCAGCAAAACGATTGACCAAATCCGCTTCCAAGTTGGTGAGCCTGAGCTGAAACCGTACCGTAAGGACCATGAGCACCTCCTGTGCTTCTATTCCAATAGGGTAGTGAGTATCCCGCAAGAAACCGCTCTAGCGCCAGTGATAGCTGTGGGATTCAGCATGTCCGGGCAGCGCCTCCGCGGGTGTGCGCTCTACCAATAATCAAATAGGAAGAACGGCAAAACTACAATGACGACCGTTCCTGCAACTGCGATGAACAGCAGGATACCAACGTAGGCGACGCTTTTTCTCGACCTCAAAATTTTCCGTGCCACAACTCACCGTCTCCACGGATTTCATTCCCGGCTTTTCCTTAGACTGCTCATTATCGCTTTTTCCTTCCATGGCCGACCGGTGGGCCTCGCGCCTAGCTTAGCAATCATCGCCAGATGACAGTCACGCTAGTCAGCAGCAAAGTCGTCCGTGGATGCAGACCGAGAACTATGGACGCTGTCTTCGCGCTGGCTATGCCTTATGCAAGTTCCAGATCGGGAGTACACGCTCCTCGATGTAGAAGTCCTGCCGCCCCAGGCCAGTCCTAATGGTTATCGATGATTTAGGCGCCAGTCGTGACAACGACTTCGAGCGCATGAGCATCGTTGAAGTGGTGTACAAGCGCTACGAGGAGATGAAGCCGACCGTCCCTCTCGGCTGCCAAGTTCGAGGCGAGCGTAGGGGAACGCACTGCTGACCGGCTCCGCGAGGGTGGCGGCTTCGTCCTGTTCGAGTGGGAAAGCACTCGTCGAAGTGCCGCATGAAGCCCTGCTGGTTCGTTCTGTTCCCTGGCCGACCGCCGTTCGCAATGGTCGGCGCCCAAGTAACCCGCGACGATGCGCTGACCTCGGCTCGCATCATCTGGCCGGAGGCCGACGTAGCATGATGTTCACCAAGCAAAAGATGACCGAAGCCCGCCGCCTGGCCTATGACCAGGGATTCAATCGCGGCTCCGTCACGGACCCCTAGATCCAGCAGACCGAGGCCCATATCCACTTCCGCGAGCAGGAGCTGGCCCAGTCGGTGGAGCGCGAGCGCAATGCGCCGGCCCCGGCACCACGCCGCGCGATCGGCAACCTCCTGGTCGATGGCGATGAAGGGTAAGACACTTAGCGCCGCAGAAAAGCGCTTCCATAATGCTGTGTCCAGCCTGGGCTGCATCGCACGTCGGCTGGATGGCCGCCTGAACCTACTCGTGAGCATCCACCACATCGAAGGTCGCGCCTGGTCCGGCGCCCACCTGCGCCTGCTACCGCTGCGCGCTAGCCGCCATCAGGATGGAACCGGCATGCCCGGCCTGATTGCCATCCACCCTTGGAAGCGCCGATTCGAGAACCGTTACGATGCCCAAGACAAGCTGCTGCAGCGCTGCCATGGGCTGCTGGCCAAGGCGGGTGCTGCATGACCGCCGCCCTCATGCCCTGAGCCCCGCCGCGCTAGTCGCGCCCAAAGACCCGCCGGAACGACAGGGAAGCCATTGAGCAAAAGCAACTGTTCGACTGGCTCGACCTGCAGTACCCGAAAGAGTCGAAACTGATCTACCCCGTCCCTAAAGGCGGCAAACGCGACGCCACTACGGCTAAGAAGTTACAGGGGCAGGGCGTAACGGTCGGCATCCCGGACATCTGCATCGATCTAGCGCGCTGCGGCTATTTCGGTACGCGGATTGAGTTCAAGCTGAACCATGTGCACAAGGGCACTGTTTCCCCGGCGCAGCGTGAGACCTTGCACCATCTGAGCGAAGCAGCTTTCTTGTCTCGGGTCTGCGTTGGCTTTGAGGATGCGCCTAGCCATCACCGCTTATTTGCGCCTGCCCAGAATCGAGGTCATCCAGTGATCACTATGCAGCACACAATCCACGACATAGCCGCCCAGATCTTGGGGCGGTCCCTAGTCGTTCTGCCAAGCCACCTCGACAAGGCACACATAGCTGCTCCTGATAACGCTCAGGAGCTTGTCGACGAAATACACGCTATTGCTGCGCTTCGCATGGGTACTGCTACGGACGATGAGCTGCGCCGAAGGTGCCGCGTATTGGAGGAGCAGCGCAGCCAATGCTTCGTCCGTATATCTACCGCCCCGGTTCTGCGCTCTGGTCGAGGTCAGGATGATCGGTTCCTGTCTTGGAAAGACAGCAGCACCATCGACAGAGCGGCGCAGGAAAAAAACCAGCGTGACATGTCACGCGCCCAGAGCGAGAAGGCCCTGATCATTGAGGAGATCGACCGAAGGACTAATGCGCAAGTAGCACGGCCCTGACCTCACCCGGAAGGTGAAGCTGATTTCGCGTTGCGTGATAGGTCACAGGGGAGGCGTCACCAAAGGCGTCATCTACGAGAGGGCGTGCGACGCCTGTGCTGGTACCAGCTGGGTCGACTACACCCCTGGCCAGGCGCTGCCCGTAGAGGATCTGGTCTTCACCCTGAGCCACCGCCTCCTGCACTTGGAACAGCTGCTGGCCACCCTGCAGTGGATGCAGCACGACGAATCGAGCAACCGCCGCGGCCCGCACGGCACGCATCGCACCGGAGACTCACCATAAGCATTACCGTGACATCCTTAGTGCAGTCGTCCGCTGCCTGTCCGCCCAGATCATCGACAACACCAGCAAGCAGGCCTGACAGAAGCTCTATGACGCCGGCCACCTGGAAGTGCAATCTGGCAGCGGCCTTAGCCCGCAGGAGCAGCGCGACTTGGACTGCCTGCTGCACGCTCCGCTACACCATCAGCTATCGTCACTGGACTGGACTGGTGGCCAAGTACAGCACGGGCAAGGCACGCAAGGTCGATGCCATGGATTCCTGATCCCGCGCCCTGAGTCACCAGCGCCACGGCTGTTTGTATGGAAGGCGGCCACCTCCTGGACGATCCCTGAGCTACGCGGGGTAGAATGGCGCCGATCCACAGACATAGTCGTCTTGCTCAAAGCATGCTACTACATTAACAGCTGGGAGCCGGATGCACGCCCCGAGCAGACGTGCCGCCGGTGGTGCGGTGGCATCGGTAAGCGCTGCGAGGATCTAGTAACCCAGGCGCTTAGTCGTACTAACACCGTGGTAACAGAAGAAGGGCTACTGGGTCATATTGCCCCTCGACGGTAGCGAGCGTTTGAGCAATTATTTCCCTATCTTGCCAATTTTGTGCGTATAGAAGATGCAGCCGAATTTGAAACCCGGCCACTGAGTCGGGCTTTTTTATGCCTGCTCTAAAACAAGAGCCGCGCGAAATCCCCGAGCGTAGGAAGAAAGAGTCCACTTCTGTGGGTCGCCTTTCATTACTCTTTCCTTCGATGGGCCATGACACCACTGGATAATTAAACGCTATAATACGGCTCGCTCAAGCATAAGCGGTAAAGTAAACGCTTTATAAATACTAGCCCCCGTTAGCGCGACGTGGTGTGCGGATGATCGGTCAAGCTTCAGATGGCTGGTAATAGTGGCCACTGAACAGAAAGCTCAAGGACGTTTCCAATATCGAGCAAACTTAGCAAAATGAGAATCAAAATGGCTGAAGATGTTAGAGGTGTAGTGGATAGTGGCACGCGTTCAGGCTGTCTGCCGTCTACTCCAGAAGAGAGGCAGTATCGAAAAGCTGAGGTACGCAAGCAAAAAGCCGAAAAACTTCGTCAGCATTTTCTTTTATCCCCCTCTCTAGGAGCGGATAGGGAAAAATGCTAGTCCCACAATAATAAAGACTGCCGGTAGTAGTGGCTACTGAACATCTCATATTTTTCTACCTCGAATCTATTGAGGCCATTCACGGTCTCCCTGTGAGGTGGTAAATGATTGTCCCAACTAGTAGGTGGCAAAGATTCAGTTCGCCGAACGCCTCAGCCCTGCTCGCAAGAGCATTGCACGGACCATACGTGATGCCCTCCGAATTCCTGAGCGCACACGCAGCTGAACCTGACCCAGCCGAGCCGTTGCGTCCTGATGAGATAGATTCGGTCAGCCTGCCTAATGAAGATTCAGACGCTTTCGATGAACCAGTGACAGGTGAGAATGACGATCAAGAGCCAGCCCCTCGGTGATTCGTGGGAAATGAAATTTAGCCTGGCTATAGCGCCGGGCTTTTTGTTTCAGGGAGTTAATCAGCTCGATGGGCGCCTTTTTCCATGCTGAGCTAGTACCCGCCTCTAGCTTCGTGTGCACGTGTCTTAACTGCGTATCGGCAGATATGACAGCAGGTGATCGGTTTCCTTTTTCACTACGGCATAGCATTCGCAACTCAATTGTTCGAGTTGCTTACGGTCGAGTACCGTGATGTGGCCGCGGCTGTATTCGATAACGCCCTAGCGCTGCAGTTTGCCCGCGGCCTCGGTGACCCCTTCGCGACGTACGCCGAGCATGTTGGCGATCAATTCCTGAGTCATGTTCAGCTGATCGCCAGGCAGACGATCCAGCGATAATAACAGCCAACGACACAGCTGCTGGTCTATCGAATGGTGGCGGTTCTATACGCTTGGCGTCACCCACGAATGCTCCCTTGGTGTCAGGTGCTGCTGAGATGGCTCACCGTATCGGCGATGTTGATCAGGTCCTGGCCGCGTGCGTGTGCAGACTCGTAGCTAGCCAGTTCGCTGGGCAACGCCTCGAGGAAGGTGACGGTTGCGGAGTCCGCTGGCCTGACGTCGCGCCTGGTGACCCGAATGATGTTTCCCGAACTTTTTGAAACGACGAAGTAAGCAAGCATAACGGCTTCCTCATGGGTGTATGAGCGATGTTGCTGTGTAGTGCCCTTCTGGGAGTTCGCGAGGCAGGTCGCTGTGCTTTTGTTCGTAGACCAGACCATCAGTTCGTTCAGATGGCCCTGTCCCAGTCGTGAATATCAGGGATATCCTTGCATGATGCGGCTTTTCGCCGGTCCTGCGTCGTCAAGTCCTGTCCCTCTGTCTCGCGCGCTGCTGCGAAGGGCTCGGAGCGCGCTGGCATTGCGCAGCTCTAGTTGTCCGGCCAGCGCACATCGACCTGATGCTCCAGGCCATCGTCGATCAAATCGATGCTGTCGCCTTGCAACATCGTGCCGTCCATTTGAATGGTCGGCTGGGGCAGGTCGCCGCGGGAAAGCGCAATGTGGTAGAGGGTGGTGCCGAACCGATACTCCAGGCTGAAGGTCGCCCACTCTGCCGGTAGCACCGGGCGGATGCGCAACTGGCTGCCGCTGCGTTGCACGCCGAGGAGCGACTCGACGATCAGCTGATACATCCAGCCGGCGGAGCCGGTGTACCAGCTCCAACCACCCCGTCCTTCGTGGGGCGGCATGCCATAGACATCGGCAGCCACGACATAGGGCTCGACTTTGTAGATGGCGGTGGCATCGTTCCCGTGGCCGACTGGATTGATCATCCGCAGTAGCTCCCATGCCCGGGCACTGTCTCCCAACTCGGCAAACGCCATGCCCGCCCACACCGCCGCATGGGTGTACTGCCCACCGTTCTCGCGAACACCGGGTACATAGCCCTTGATGTAGCCAGGATCAAGTACACCCTGGTCGAAGGGCGGATCAAGCAGCTGCACCAGGCCGATATCACGACGCATGAGGTGCTGCTCCAGAGACGCCATGGCCGCGCGTTGGCGCGGCTCCGGCGCTGCGCCCGACAGCACCGACCAGCTCTGAGCGATGGAGTCGATGCGGCATTCATCATTGCCAGCCGAACCCAGGGGCGTACCATCGTCGAAGTAGGCGCGGCGATACCAGTCTCCGTCCCACGCGTGCGCATCGAGGCTGAGGCGCAAGGTCTCGGCCTCTTCTTCGCAGCGCTTGGCAAAGGCGGCATCGTCATGGAGCAGGGCGGTGGTGGCGAAGCGGCGGAGCACGTCGTAGCCAAAGAAACCGAGCCAGACGCTTTCGCCCTTGCCCCCTTCGCCGACGCGGTTCATGCCATCGTTCCAGTCGCCGTCACCCATCAGCGGCAAGCCGTGAGCGCCACGCGCCAGGCTGTGCTCAATGGCCCTCACGCAATGCTGGTACAGCGTCTCTCGTAAGGGGGAGTGGGTCGGCAGGTCGTAATAGGACTGTTCACCAGCGTTCAGCGCGCGTCCTTCCAGGTAGCCCACGGTTTCCGAGAGTACGCTGGCATCTCCCGTGATCTTGACGTAGCGGCTGGTCGCCCAGGCCAGCCAGAGATAGTCGTCGGAGCAGCGGGTACGCACACCGCGATCCAAGGGCGGGTGCCACCAATGCTGCACATCACCTTCGATGAATTGATGAGCAGCGCACAGCAGGAGGTGCCGACGAACTGCGGTCGGATCGGCATGCAGCATGGCCATGCTGTCCTGCAACTGATCGCGGAAACCGAACGCCCCGCCGGATTGGTAATAGCCACTGCGGGCCCAGAAGCGGCAGGCGATCACCTGATACATCAGCCAGCCATTGACCAGTACGTCCACGGCCGGCTCTGGCGTATTGATCTGCAGCTTGCCGAGCGTGTCGTGCCAGTGCTCGCGGACGCATTGCAATTCCGCTTCTGCGGTGACGTTGCCCCGCATGCGTAGCACCAGATGCGATGCCGAGGTGGCATCCTGCGCCGCGCCGAGCCGGAAGGTGACGCTGCGCTTCTCGCCAGGCACCAGTTGCATATCCACCCGTAGGGCAGCGCAAGGATCGAGCCCTGGACCACTGCGTCCGGACAGGTGGGGCTGTGCCATCGCTGCCGGCGCCGCGAGATGCCCGTTGCGGCCGATGAAATCACAGCGGCCGGCGGTACTGCTGGCGATTGGCATATCGACATCGAAGAAGGCCACGCGGCCTGGGAACTCGATGGAGTAGCTGTTGCGTGCCAGGAGCGCGCCGCTGTTCGGGTCGGCCTCGCTGACCACGTGCATGCAGGATTTCTCGCGAAGATCTCCGAGTACCCAGGCCACGTAGCCGGTGATCGATAGCCGCCGAGGTCGATCTGTAGCGTTATGGATTTTCAGGTGCGAGAACTTGACCGGATCCTGAAGCGATACATAGACCCACAGCTCGCTGCGAATACCGTCTTCCTCGTGTTCGAAGACGCTGTAGCCGAAGCCGTGCCGGGTCACGTAAGTACCCTTGCCAGGGCGGGGCAAGGGTGTGGGCGACCAGTAGTGGCCGCTGTCCTCGTCGCGTAGGTAGAAGGTCTCGTCGCCTGGGTCACTGACCGGATCATTGCGCCACGGGGTCAGGCGGAATTCGTGGGCATTTTCATACCAGGTGTAGGCGTTGCCACTTTCCGAAATCACGCTGCCGAAGTTGGGGTTTGCCAGCACGTTCACCCAGGGCGCTGGCGTGCGCTGTCCACCATGCGAGTGAATGACGTATTCCTTGCCATCGGCGCTGAAGCCGCCATGGGGGTTGCCGAGGATCAGGGACGCATCGGCCAGCGGAGTCGCAGCGGTCGGAACGACGTTGGGCAATAGCTTGGCATCGAAAGCAGGTAGCCTCGGTTCCGCGCGGCGCCGGTGGACCTGTTCGGCGAGACTGCCGCGCTCGTCGCTGAGCACCAGGTGAGCGACCGCCAGCATCAGCACACGATCCTCATGGGAGAGCTGTTGCGCCGGGCGGACGAAGATGCCACCTGGCCGATCGATCAAGTGCGCCTCGCTGCCCGAGGTGACCAGCTCCATGATCGAGTCCTGCAGTTCCTGCCGATAGCCCGCTTGGTCTTCGTTCCAGATCACCAGATCGACACTAAGCCCTTTGTGTCGCCAGTAGGCGTGAGCCTGCACCAGCTTGCGCACTAGATCGATATGGATAGCCGTGGAAATCTGCAGCAGCACTATGGGTCGGTCGCCCGAGATCGCCTGGCCCCAGAGGCCGCTTTGATTGCGCTGATTGGCCGCGAGGATACTCGGTGCGGCCCGCAGTGAGGGATTGGTATAGATGATGGACGCAGCCATCTGCTCGAACATCCGCGCCTCGGCGTGGGAGGTGTTGAGCTGGCGCAAAAGCACCTGGCTGTGGGTCCAGCTCAGGTCGAAGACGCGGTCAGCAAGGCGGCGGTCGCGGTATTTGTTGATCAGCTGGAGGCAACCCTCACGGTTGTCGCTCACGCCGGTCACCAGGTCGATGGTGGCGATCTGGCCTGGGTCGAAGGTGATCCGGCAGCGGATGGCCACGATGGGATCGAGCACCGCGCCGGCGGTACCGGAAAGTGCCTCAGCATCCATGGCGGCGGGGTACGTCAGGTTCCGCCCACGTCCGATGAAGCGGGCTCGATCGGTTTCGTAGGAGATTGCCGCGATGTCCGCATCGTGGACCGCCAGTAGGTGACACAACCACGGCACCTTTTCATCACTGGAGCGTGGCCGCCGGCTACACAGGATGGCCTGCAGCGGTGTGAGCAGTTCGCTTTGCACGAACAGCTTGCTGAATGCTGGGTGCAAGGCGTCGCTCAAGGCAGGGGCCAGGACCACTTCCGCGTAGCTGGTAAGCTCCAGGGTTCGGCGCCGTCCACTGCGATTGCTGATGTGCAGGCGCCGTAATTCGATGTCGTCTTCCGGCGAGACGACGATTTCGGTATGGACATCGAAATCACGTTCGCGGACCCGAAATTCGGCCCTGGCATCGGTGAAGATCGCCTCGAAGCCCTCCGTCTTGCGTAAGGTCGGCTGGTGCGCCGACGACCAGAAGTCGCCGCTGTCCACATCGCGGAGGTAACAGAAGGTGCCGGTGTTATCGCAAGTGACGTCTTCCTGCCAGCGCGTGACGGCAAGATCATCGCGGCGGCTATAGCCGCCGCCGGCATTACTGATCATCACATGATATCGGCCGTTGGAAAGCAACTGCACCGCCGGGTGCCGGCGGCAAGGATCGGTGTAGACCCGCAGCTTGTTCTCATTGGCACGGGAGACTTGGCCTTCCAGCGAGGCATTGGCAGTGTGCAGGTACTGCGCGGCGCTTTTCGGCGCCCGCTCCTGCAGCAGCAGGGACGTGGCCTGGAACTGCGGATTGGCTTCGAAGCGGCGCTGCATAGGCCGATCGAGCAAGACATGGGTCAATGACAGCAGGCTCATGCCCTGATGGTGCGCCATGAACGACTGAATGAGTCCGGCGCTCTGCCCTGGAGGCAAGCGGGCGCTGGTGAAGTCGATCGCTTCATACAGGCCATAGCGGCCAGCCATGCCCATGCCGGCCAGGCGTTGGAGATTCTTGCACGCGGCTTCTGGCGCTACCATCAGCGCCAGCACCGAGGCATAGGGTGCCATCACCAGGTCTTCGCCAAGCCCGCGCTTGAGACCGAGCCCGGGTACGCCGAAGGCCCGGTACTGGTAGTTGAGATGCGCGTCCAGGGTGCTGTAGCCGGACTCGGATACGCCCCATGGCAGGCCCAGTTGCTGGCCGTATTCGATCTGTCTCGCCACGGCCGCGCGGCAGGTCTGGTCGAGCAGGGTGCCGGCATGGTTGGGCATGACCAGCATCGGCATCAGGTACTCGAACATCGAGCCGGTCCAGGACAGCAATACGGGATTGCCGCCGTTGCTCGTCAACAGCCGGCCGAGGGTGAACCAACTTTCCTGTGGCAGTTGTCCCTGCGCGATGGCCAGGAAACTGGTCAGACGTGCTTCCGACGCCAGGAGATCATAGTAGCCGCCGTCCAGGCGTTGTTCCTCGACGTTGTAGCCAATGGTCAGCAGCTCGCGTTGCGAGTTGTAGAGGAAGGTGAAGTCCATGTCGGCCAGGTCGGCAGTGAGATCCGCCAGGCGCAGCGCGGTGACGATGCGCTCCTTGGCCTGGGCGATTACCGCCCGTACCTGAGGCTGCTCGGCCACAGGCCACTGCGTAACCTCCAGCTGCGCCAGCTCATGCCAGCTGGCCGACGCCAGGGGGGAGCCGGGCAGGATCAGGCTGGCCAACTCGCCGTGGAGATCCTCGCATTGAGCGAGCAATGCCAGACGCCAGTAGTCGGCTTCGGGAGCCACTTCTAGCGCGGGTTTCAGAGCCTCGGCCCAAACGATCAGGCGCTGCAGGACGGTACTGATCTCTTTCAGACCTTCAAGCGTATGGGCGGACGCCAATTCGCTGTGCGCGCCGTCGAGCAGGCGCTCATCCAGTTCGCTCGCCTGTATTGCCCCTCGCAGCACGGCAAGGCAGTCCGCCATGCCACTGCACCAGTCAGGGCTGAGCAGTGGCGCGTGCGGCAATTCATAAAGCCCGGAGCGCAGCGTCAGTAGCAGGCCAGCCAGATTGCCGCTGTCCACCGTGGACACGTAGCGCGGCGGCAGCGGTTGCAGGGTCTGGGTGTCGTACCAGTTGTAGAAGTGGCGGCGATGACGCTCCAGCCGCGACATGCTGGCCAGTGTCTTATCCAATCGTGTGAGCAGGCGGCCCCCGCTCAGGTAGGCGAAGTCATGGGCCGCCAGGTGGGACAGTAGCGCCATGCCCATGTTGGTTGGCGAGGTTCGGTGGGCGGTCACCGCCGTTGGCTGCTCCTGAATGTTGTCCGGTGGCAGCCAGTTATCGCCAGGGCCCACATGATCGTCGAAGAAGGCCCAGGTCTTGCGCGTCAGGCCGCGCAGAAATTGCTGCTCCGCGGGAGAAGGCGTGAACATCGATGGGCCACTTGGCTGGCTCAACCGATAGGCGACGGCCGGTGCCAGCAGCCAGGCCAGCAGGAAAGGCGCGGCGATTGCAGATACCCAGGGGGCGTCACCCAGCAGCAAGGCGGCGGCCACGACGATGGCCAGCAGGGGTGCCACCCACATCAGCCGATACAGGCTCGGCAGGTCGTTGCGGCTGCTGCGCTCCACTTCGCGCGACGAATTCCATTGCAGTAGATGGCGGCGACTGATGGTTAGGCGCCACAGCGTGCGGCCGATGGCGTCCAGGCTGCTGAAGGCTTCGAAGGGTAGCCACACCAGGCTCAGCAACGCACGCGTGATCTGCTGGGTGGCACTGCGAAGGACCACCTTCAGGTGCTGACCGAGCTGGATGTCCGGGGCTTTGTGCAGCAGCTCCAGCGAGGCGCTGGTCAGGGGGTGGGTGATCACCAGCAGCAATACGCCAAGGCTCCACGCCAGCGGGTGAGAGCTGGCAAACCAACCCCATAGCAATACCCCGAGAAAGGCGGCTGGCTCCAGGCTACGACGCAGGTTGTCGATGATCTTCCAGTAGGCCAGGTGCGTCAGGCGATTCGGCTCCAGGCTACCGTCGGATTTCGGTGTCCAGGGCATCAGCCACGGCAATAACTGCCAGTCTCCGCGTATCCAGCGATGACGGCGTTTGGCGTCGGCGCTGTAGCGCGCCGGATGCTCTTCATAGAGTTGTACATCACTGATCAGGCCGGAATGGGCATAACAGCCCTCGATCAGGTCGTGGCTGAGAATACGGTTTTCGGGAAAGCGGTCCTGCAGGGCATGTTCGAAGGCATCCACGGCATAGATCCCTTTGCCGATGAATGAGCCGTTGCCGAACAAGTCCTGGTAGACGTCGGAAACGGAGCGCGTATAGGGATCCACGCCAGCGTCGCTGCCGAACAGCTGAGCGTACGCGGAGCGGGCGATGCTCGGCAGGCTGATGCCGATACGAGGTTGCAGAATCGCGTAGCCGCTCGTGATGCGTTTCTGGCGCCCATCAAAGCGCGGTTGGTTGAGCGGGTGGCAGATCGCACCCAGAAGCTGCCGCGCCACCTCGCGCGGCAGTTGGGTGTCGGTATCCAGCGTGATGACGTAGCTGATCCTCGGCAGAGCAGAAAAGTTGCCGACGACCAGGGAGAAGCGTCCAGCGCCATGCCCGCGTAGTAGCGCATTGAGGTCCGCTATCTTGCCGCGCTTGCGCTCGTGGCCTATCCAGCGCTGTTCGGTGGGATTCCACCGCCGCGGGCGATGCAGCAGGAAGAACCGGGCCGGGCCGGTTTCCAGATACTTCAGGTTCAGGGCTTCGACCGCCTGGCTCGCGTAGTGCAGTATCGACGCGTCACTCTCGAGGACTTCGCTCTGGGCATCCATGAAATCGGTGAGCAAGGCGAAGTGCAGGTTGGCGTCCCGATTGGCGAGAAAGCGTACCTCCATGCCATCGATCAGTTCTTCCACATCCTGAACGCTACCGATCAGCGTTGGCACCACGACCAGTGTGCGTGCCTCGGGGGGAATGCCGGCGCTGAGATCCATGCGGGGCAGAATGTCCGGCAGCAGCGTTAGGGTCACCAGGCGGTTTACTAGCGCGATAGCCAGCTGGCTGGTCATTACCATGATCGGCCCGCCAAGCAGCACTATCGTCCAGAGCCCCCATCCGTCCGCTCTAGACCAGGTGAAGAAAGGCCAGGCCAACAGCACGCTGAGCGCTATGACGGGCACGACGAAGAACGCCATAGGCGCGCCGCGCAGTATCCTGCGGCAGCGCTCCACCAGGGAGCGCCGGGCACCCAGCTGTATTTCCAGTGTGGCCAGTCCCGCGCCCACCAGGTAGAAACCGACGTGCCTCTTTAGCGGATCCTGCTCGGCAGCGGCGTCGCAGAGCCCGATGGCCGCCTGCGCGATGTCGATCTCGGAATGCGAGCAGCTGCGCGCCAGGCGCTCGATGGCGTGGCGGTAGTGATCGCGAGTGGCGAAATCCATGCGACGGTAGATGTCAGCCGGGTCTTTGGCCAGCGCTTGTTCAACGCCGCTCATGCGTTCGACGAACTCGCGCCAGTCCGCTGCCGATAGCAGCCGCAAGCTGTTGATGCTGTTACTGATCGACACCTGCTCCGTGGCCTGCAGTTGGCCATCGAGATGAATAAGGCGTTCGACACTTTGACCGGACTCCGCCAGGGCCTGTTCGACCCAGGTCATCGGCAGAACCAGTGAGGTACTCTGGCCCTGCAAACGTCGCGAGAGCTCCGCAACGAAGGCGCTGGTCATCGGCGGCGCAGAGCGTGCGAGGTCGGCCACTAGCAGCACTACGCTCTTGGCGTCGTGCTCTGCGGTGGAAATGAAACGGTCGGCCCAGTCGTTGGCGAGGTTGCGGTCGGTCCAGCTAGCCATCACCTGTGATGCGACACGCCGAAGATTTTCGATCAACGCCAGGCGCAACATGATGGGAATGGCCCACAACTCGCCCAGGGTCAAGGGCGTCACCGCTTGATAAGCGGTGACGAAACGGCTCAGATTATCGCTGTCGACGCGGCCGTCGCCGTGGGAGATGGTTTCCAGCGCGATGTCATACACCCGTGGAAAGGTGCGAGAGGGCCCGTCTTCCAGACCAGGCAGCTCACGGCAGTAGCCTTTGGGCAGGTGTTTCTGGGCGGTGCGTATCTGCTCTTCGACTAGATAGAAATTGTCGAGTAGCCAGGTGGCCGCTGGCGTAGCGCGTTGATTAGACAGCGCGGCCATGGTCATCGCCTGGCCACTGCTGGCCAGTACGGCGGCGTTCTCAGCAAGGCGATGAAGTAGGGCGTCCGAGGTGGTATGGGAGCTCAGCCGATGTTGTCGGGCGAGATGAGCGCCGTGGGCGGCCATCTGCTCCAGACTGAACAGTTCCGCGCGCAAGGCCGGCTCGTACTGGAAGGTGCGCGGCGCGGGATGCCGCAACCGTTGGATTGCTCGAAGCCACTGCCTATCCATGTTTTCCTTAGCATTCAACGCGATACGTAGACAACGACGCGGAGATGCCTTTCACGCTATTGCCGCGGGCACGACACCTTTGAGGGGGTGCCCATTCAGTGTGGAAGTCTGGATGTGCGGCGTCTGTCTGCTGGCACACATAGCGTCGGGCCTTGATGGCGGTTTGTGAGGTACGGCGCACACCGTCAGTTGGAGGACCTCTTAGGAGTTGCCATTGCCATTGCCATTGCCAGTGCCCGGGTGGAGCTTCTTCGCGCTGCTGGCCGTTAGCTGCCCTCCGCCAACGGCAGCTTTGGGTCGAGAGCTGTCGTTTTCGAGACGTTTCTCCTAGCTGATAACCGTCGCTTTCGAAGATTTTGGCAGCTAGCGGCCGTCTTGCGTGACAAGCGGCGTGTGGTCGATGAGCAATAGGCAAAAGAAACCCCGCCGAAGCGGGGGATCTCGTCAGACTCTTCTATTGGCAGCCTCGTAAACCTCGTCATCACGTCTGGCCCCTACACATAGGACCAGTATGATTTCCGTGCCTTCGATCCTGTAAACGATGCGTACATCGCCCGTCCTGATCCCGCGATGCCCTGCGAGGGCGCCGCGGAGTGGCTTGCCAATTTTTTCAGGTTCACTTTCAGCGATCCGTTCCCGGATAACTTTGAGTACCCTTTTCGCCTCAGCTTTGCCTAGCTGGGCGAGATCGTGCTCGACATCAAGGTGAAACCGAACGCTCCATTTCATCAACCTTCGCCTATTCGAAGCGAGCCTCCATGTCCTCAAGGCTCACTGTCTTCTGTTTATCCAAGGTGGAAAGGCGCTCAATGGCGAGGCGCTCAGCACGGAGGTCTTCGAGTTCGTCCTGCAGAGCTTGGTAGGCCTCTACGCCTACTAACACTGCAGCCGGCTCGTTGTCCTTGAAAATAACTAGGTGAGTGACCTCACCACTGGTGACCTCTTTCAATTTCGCGCTAAAGCCCCGAACCATTGCTGTAGCGGACACTGCCTGTTCAGCCCGGTCTAGGAGTGCACTCATGCGCTGTGGCCTCAAAGTCATTAGATAGCGGTAGGTAGGTGTGATCGTCTAAGTCAATTCGATTGTCGTGCCGGTGCGATCAAATATTTAGCTTAGTCATAGGTATGGCACGCGCACGCTCATGATACACAAAATTGTGCGTAAATTTATACGCGACTTATGCGTTGGTCTGGCGTATTTAACGGGATGCTGGCAGGTGCTTCCCTGGGCTATCGGAAATAGAAAGCCCCGCCGAAGCGGAGCTGTTGTCATCCATTGACCAATTGCCTAGCCAACGCCATCTCGACCGAATCACCATCTTGGTTCAACGCATCGAGCCCTGATTCCAGAACGTCTCCCGACGAGCTCTGAGCCATCGCGATCTTCTTGGCCATCAGCTGCAGGCAGGTGATCTGCGAACTGCCGGCATAGCCGAAGAACAGCACACGTACCGCCTGCTTCTGCCCGATCCGCCACGAACGTCGCGCTGCCTGTTGCAGGGTGTAGACGTTGTAGCCCGTCTGCAGGAAGACGATTGTCGGGAAATCCAAGAGATCTAGACCGGTCTTCACTAGCTCCGGGTTGGTGACCAGCACGTCGACGCCGCGGTCAACCTGGTCGAGGATCCAATCCTCGCGCCGGGCCGTGTCCACCGAAGCACGCAGTACCGCCACCTTCAGACCGGCTTGCTCGAGCAAGCGCTTGAGTCGGCTAGTCGTGTCCCGGGTGCCGCTGTAGACGGTGTAGGCCAGCACCTTGCGGCTCAGCGCCTTCTCCTGACGGCACAGCTCGATCAGCGCCTCCTCCTTGGGGCTCGCCTGGTCTTCGTCGAAGATCGCATCAACCCTGGCCAAGGTGTCCCGGGTCCGAGGGTGTTTCACCACCTCCGGCCGGAAACAGCAGTCCGGCCAGGGCGCGCGCGAATCTCGATGACCAGACGGCCGCCGGTGCTGTAGGACGATGCACGGATCTCGGTGATGACGAACTCGCCGCGGTACTTGCCCTCGACGTGTTGCTCAAGCACAGCGTTCTTGATGACGAATTCGCCGATTGAGGTAGAGAGCCGGCCGACGTTGAAAGCACCGTTGCGTCCCTGGATGGTGCGGATGGCCAGGTGGCCGGGGATCTTGATCATGGCGGTCCTCGTGAATAAGGGGGGCGCGCCATGCCCAGCAGGGGATGGGTACCCTGTGGGAGAAAACGGTGAAAGGTGCATCCATCGGCGAGGCCGACCGCTTGCGCTACCGCATGCTCGGCAAGCTTGGGGTTGGATCAGCGCGGGGCGCCGTAGTCTTGAGATCCTGACCACCTGGGCATGGCTGACGACGTCAGCTGCATGTCGAATGGGTTGTGGAGCTGAGACTGAATGCGGTCAATAGTTGCAGCGCTCACCACAAACATGGGAGCAACCTATTTCAAGGAGGCTCCCAAGTGAACTCAGTTTGCCGGAGTCAGTCCGTAAGACCCAAGCCCTGCAGTACGGCGATCCTCGAGCACCTCATCAACGGCATCTGCATAAGGAGTGAGTCCGTCGTTCATGCATTCTACTTGGTACGCCATCCCTGCAGCCTGGGCTATCGCATTAAAACCAGCGTTCTTTTCAAGCTTTTCAGCCATTTTCGCAACGATCTCTGCACTAGTTATACCGTAGCGCTTTCTGCGGTCATCAGCCCGAAATTCTCTTTCAGCTCTGTAATGTCTTCCGATTGCCATAGCAGACCTCCTCGAGTCATCGCCCAGTCGTAGATTTGGGGGTGGGCCTTCCGATGACCGCTGAAGTCTTGGCATGTTGAGTGTAGTAAGTCGCGTCCAGCGGAATTTGAGCACGTGGTAACAAATTTCTGGGGCTGAAGTCTGACACATGGCCGAGACGTTTAAGGCAGAAAGCGAATGGTGCCCGAAGGCGCCTGGTTGGGAGTTAGAACAGTGTTAGCCCTTCGAGGAGGCAGCCATTGGGATCAAGGATCAGGATCCTGACGTCGGCCTGGCCTGCCAAACCGAGCACCCGTATGGTCTCCGGCAGGAAGCCTTCTTCGTGTTGCTTGGCCTGCAGGACCGACAGCCCGAACCCTTCTAGATTGTTCAGGTGCTCGTCCGTCCAGGGCGTACCGTGCAGCTTGAAGCCGACAGCGTCGCTGTCTGACAGGGTGAAGCACTCGAACATCAGTTGCTGGGTGTCAGCGTGCCGCACCAGGTCCTGTAGGTCATCCCATTCGTCATCGGGCAGATGGGACGAGGTGATCTCGAACGCTCGACTGTAGAAGCCGGTTTCGAACTGGATCCGCTTGAGCAGGCCTTGGGCCCTAGCCAGAGTCTCAGTGTCACCGAGGTGAATCTCTTCGCCATTCTCAATGGCACGAAGCGCATAGACAACCGCCCGTACCTGGCCATTGGACGGGTAGAGCGTGTGCTGGTCAGCAGTGACTTCCTCCGGCTCGATAGCCAGGGCATGAGTTTCGTTGAAGACGCTGTAGTGGCCTACCAGTTGGTTGTCGGTTGCATCCTGCTGCTCGGCCGTTATCTGTCGGTAGCAAGGCTCGAAGTGCTCGTCGTACGTGATCAGCAGCTCGCGGCGGATAAACAGGTCTTGGTAGCCGCGAATGAAAGGGTTGGGGGTGGTCATTGGTGCTCTCCTCAGGAAGAGGAGCCGCCCAGAGGGTCAGCCCCTCTGGGTAGGTGAATGGAAGGTGTAGTGCTAGGGGCTGTATCAACTCGAGGTGGCGAAGGTGAAACCTCCGGCTTCCGCCATCGAGAGAGGCTGGCCTTTGCCCACGATGAAGTGGTCCAGCAGCTGGATATCCAGCTGCGCTAGCGCGTCCTGCAGGCGTTCAGTGAGGCTGTAATCACCCTCGCTAGGCTCGGGATTACCTGAGGGGTGATTGTGCGCCACGATGACCGCAGCAGCGTTGTGCTTCAGGCAGCGTTGGGCAACGTGACGAGGACTGATCAAGGCCTGGTCGATGGTGCCGTACTGCAGAATCTCGAACGCGATCACTCGAAATGGGGTATCCAAAAAGATGACGGCGAAGACTTCGTTAGGCTCATGCGCGAGCTTGAGTTTCAGGTAGCTGCGGACATCGTCCGGGCTATTGAGGCCCCTTCCGCGGGTGAAGAGCCGCTGATCCAAGATGACCTTGGCTTCGGCGATGATGGCGTCTTCGCGAGCGCGTATGGCTGAAGTGCTGTCGAGCGGGTGGACGTTGGTCATGGTTGTCTCCAAAGCGTTGGCGGACAACCGCCCCCAGGGGACGGTGTCCCCTGATGGGTGTGGGTGAGATCAGTCGCTTAGCAGTGCACGGACGTGCGGCCGCCAGGCTTTGTGAACGAGCCGGCCCTTGAGTAGGTCAGCGTCGGTGTCTAGCAGTCGTGAGGTACTGAAGTTGTCCCAGCCATCTTGGAACGCAGAGCGCGAACGCAACAGCTGGATCTGAGCCAGCACTACCTTCTCTTCCTCGGCCGTACGGCAGGGGTCAATCCAGTCGATGCGGCGGCTCTCGCAATCCACCTTACCCGCCATGACCAGGTGGCCGTGGCGATCGGAAACGGAGATCCGTTTAGGATGGAAGTTGAGCGCTGCTATAGGTATCGGATAGCGGTCTTGTCGGACCGCCTCCAAGGCGATGGGAAGGATGTCGTCGAGCAGGCCGCACTGGCCGAGCTGGACGTAGCCATCTATGTGGAAGGTGCTACGACCGGAGTCTTCAAAGCGCTCCATCGACCCGTGCAGGGTAACGGTGAATTGCCGCTCGAAAAGGTCTTGGCGAAGGGATGTACCCGGTGCGTACGGGTTGCTGACGAAAGCCTGGCCTTCGAAGTGTTGAATAATCAATTCCATGATGCCTCCAACGTCCTGAGATTCATCATGCCCTCAAGGGATGATGAATCCCTTAAGGGTAGACGAAGCGGGTTAGAAGCCAAGCAAGGCAGGAACGAGCGACGACAAACCGTGCTGGGTCCAGGTGCCTTCTGCCAGGACTTGGTCAGCCTCGGCCTGCTTGCGGAAGTACTCCTTCGACTCGCGACTCAGCGGAAAGCCATCCTCATTGACAGTGCCGATGTAATAGCCCGCGTTGCTGCGCAGTACTTGAAGGGGAAAGTGTATGCCTTGCGATTCGAAGGCGAGCCGGCCGAAGCCTGCAGGGGTATCGGTAGCCATGGGGCCTCCAAAAGACAAAGGCGCCCGAGGGCGCCTATAGGGTGTGGTCAGTCAGGCCTGGACGCGGTCAGCGCTGGTGGCGTTCATCTCGAACAGGAACCAGGCGTTGTCGCAGAACAGATCGCTGCTCAGTAGCTCTTCGGTGACGTCGTCATAGGAGACTTCGGCAACGATGGGCAGGGCGGGCAGCTCGGACTTGATGGTGGCGATGACTTGCACGATGGGCTCCAAAATCTAGCTAATGGAGATCACCATGCCCCTGTCCGGGGATGGTGCCCCCGGATGGGTGTGCGAAGAGAAAGGTGGCAAAGCCTGGGTAGAGCAGGGGCGCCCGGTGGGCGCCTGGAAGAGCAGGGTGACTCAAGCGGCCGATTGGTCGCCTTCGTTCCCTTGATCCGTACCTTGCTGCTCAGCCGGGGCTGCGTCGCGCGGTTTGGCTTCGTACACGGTTTCACCGTCCACCTTGATCCAGCCGATGTACAGGAGACGACCTTTCAGGCTGGCGCCTGGGGTGCCCTGTTTCGGACCGGATTGGTAGGTGAAAGAGTCAGCCCAGCAATCGCCGATGCGGAAGGACACGAGGACCTTCTTGTTCGCTTTTTCGGCGTCAATGCAGCGGCGGACCAGCTTTTCAGCCTCGGCGCCGACAACATTGCAGTCGATGTGGCGGTACTCCACATCGTCTTTGCTGCCACAGAGTGCGGCTACGGTGACGGCCAAGAATGGCTGGCCTTTCTTGAGCTTCACTTCGCGGATGCGGTTGAGGTAACCGATACCGGTGGTGTGCAGGTCGAAGTATTGGCTTTCGTTGGCTTGGTTGCTCATGGTGACTCTCCAGTTTCAAAAGGTGAAAGCGGAGAACACCTTGCCCGGGAGGGGAAGAGTATTCCCCGCGTGGGTGGGTGTAGCCAGAAAGGGTGGTGCCAGGTCAGTGCATGAATTTCATCGCGGTTAGCATGATGCCAACAGCAGCGGAAATCATGACGCCCATGCGGATGGTGAGCTTGAGTTCGAGCTGCATGAGAGCGCTTTTGGTAGCGAGCTCGTGCTGTGCTAGATCAGCCTTGGTAACAAGCTGAGTTTGCATATCGGACTCCAGAGCATCGATAACAGCTGTTGCCTTGTCTTCCGGGACATTGATCGCAATCAATGCCTGGTACAACGCAAAACTGCTTTTCATGAAAGGTCTCCAGGTTTTGACGGAGACCGGCCCTGACGGGTAGTCCCGTCGAGGGTGGGTGGAAGGTGCATTCATCAACCGGGGGTGCCGGTCGATCGTTCGCGCTACCGAATGCTTAGCGAACTTGGGTTTGGATCAATGCGCTTGGAGCGCATCGCAGTCGTGAGATCCGAGACTGCCTGGGGCATGTTGCTGACAACGTCAGCGGCATACATCCTCAGAATGTTCAGGGCCGTATCGCTTGTCAATCCCCTGGAAATGAAAAAGCCCTCCGAGGAGGGCTTTGGTAGAGGGGTGCATCAATCAGTGGTGGCCTAGCAGTTTCTGAGCCTTCTGCTTGAGGTTGGGCCAGTCAGCCCAGACCGTCAAACCAGTACACAGAGTCAGCAGGCTTCCCAGCATGAGTATCCCGAAGGCGGTCTGGCTCATGTCATTCCTCCTTGGTTAGGTAGATGCCATACAGCCAAATTACTGCACCAGTTACCAGTGCGCAAGCCGTCAACGACTTGTGGTCGCTGAGGAAAAGCAACTGCTACAGCGGTTGTACCTATCTTACGGAGATCCTCCGCGAGGGCAGCTTGACGCTTGGGTTTCATAGCCTTCCTTCTTCAAGGGTGAAGTCAGGAAACCGCCCTGACGGGAGGTTTCCCGACAGGGGTGGGTACGGTGTGAATCAGCTGGCCAGCGCGACCTCAGGGTCGAACGGGGCAATCAGCTGGTCCAAGGAGCCCGGACGCAGTACGCGGGGCGCTGGCGACTGGACGGGCTCAGTGACAGAGGCGGCAGCCTTGGGTTTGCGCGGCTTGCGCTCGCGCTTGGGCTTTTCAGGCTGGGCTTCGCGGGTGTTTTCCTGGAACCAAGTGTTGAGGTTGTTCCCATGGCGGCGAACAAACGCCGGCACATGATCCATCTCCTCGAGCACAGCAGCCGATACGATCGGTTGCGGAAACTCGACTACACGGCATTCAGCCGGTGCTATGGACGGACGTGCAGCACGTGCCTGGGCTTGAGCATTACGCACGGAGCGAATGATTTCACGCAGGGCAGTACCGACGGATTCGCCAAAGCGATAGCTCAGGGTAGGGGTGGTCATGGTGTTTCTCCTGCAGGTGAGTAATGCGGAGAAACACTGATCCCGGGCGGGGGGAGTGTGTCCCCGCTGGGTAGGTAGAGCAGATGTGTGAGGTGCCTCCATCAACCGGTGGAACCGGTCAACCGTTCGCGCCTCCGGAAGCTTGGCGAACTATGGGTTCGGATCGACGTGGGTGGCCACGTTGCAGTCTTGAGATCCAGAGCTGCCTGGGCATGTTGCTGACGCCGTCAGCGGAACATGGGGCAAGAATGTTCCGCTGCACCGTAATTGTCAATTTGGCCGTTAGGGGATTCGGGTGGATGAACCGTTTTCGCGTAGCTATATAGAAGAAAAATACTGGGCACTGGCTGACCGAGAGACCCTCGCTCAAACTTCAAACGTAGAACAAATGGTGATCGCGCAACGTCGATTTTCCGAGCTATAGATCACCCTCAATCCTTCGCTATAAACCTACCTTTTTCTTCCGCACGCCACCCTCCACCCAATGCTTTGAACGTCGCGACCGTCGCTTGCGCAGCAGAGGTTTGCGCCTGAGCACGTGCGTCTGCGGTCCGCAACAAGCGCTCGTCAGCCTGCAGGACCTCGATCAGGGGCACTACACCTTTTTGATAGGCAAGCGATGAGGCCTGGCGGGCTTGAGCTAAGGATGCCTCGGCAGAGGCAAGCAATGCTGCCTGTTCTTCACGGCGGAGCTGGGCAGCAAGGGCGTTTTCAACGTCCTCGGTAGCATGGAGCACCGCAAGCCGGTAAGCCGCCAGTAGTTCCGCATCGCGGCCCTTGGCCGCTTGGATTTGGGCATCAATCCGACCGAAGTCGAACAATCGCCAACGTACGCCCAGGGCGCCTAAGGCCTGATTGGCATCGTGGCTAAACAGATTACTGCCGGAAGTTGTGGTCGCGCTGCCGATTAACGCGTTCAGGGACAACTTAGGATAATACTCGGCAACCGCTACGCCTATCTGTGCATTTGCGGCGGCCAGTTGCCGCTCGGCCGCCATTAAATCGGGACGCCGGCGGAGCAGGTCGGTGGGACTACCAGCTGTTTCAATTCGGGGCGCCGTGGGAATAGGCGCTACCGCCGCCAGCTCAGCTCGATAGGTGCCAGGCGGCTTGGCCAATATGACGTCGAGGGCGTTCAGCGCCTGTTCGAGAGTATATTGCAGAGCGGGTATCGTCGCCTGAACCTCAGCGAGCCCACCAGCGGTTTGGTTACGCTCTCTTTCGGTCGCTAACCCCTTGTCATTCAAGAGCGTGACCATCGATAGCAGCCCCTGCTGGGTATCGACCTGACGCCGAGCGATCGCCAGGCGAGTCTGCAGGCCACGGATATCGAGATAGAGATCTGCCGTCTGGGCAGCCACAGCGAGGCGCACGGCGCTGGCGCCAGCTAAGGATGCCTGGTAATCGGCTTGGGCGGCTTCGCGATTTCGCCGCAGGCCGCCAAACACGTCTAGCTCCCAGCTTGAGTCGAGATTGACTTCATAAGAAGAACCGCTCCTGTCGTAGCCGGGCGATGAATTGAGCACCCGTCCAAGCGGTGTTTCCAGCGACTGATAGGCACGACCGGCTTGGCCACCAAGATCCTCTACTGGCAATAGCGCAGCTTTGGCCGCCGTAACACCGGCGCGAGCCTGGGTAATTCGTGCGGTGGCCTGGGCCAGATCGAGATTTTGCGCAAGGGCTTGTTCTACCAGGCGACTCAAGAACGGATCGTTGAAACGGTCCCACCAGCCAGCAAGGGACTGATCGGCTAGGGGCGCCGCCACCGGCTTCTGTTGAAAAGCTGCAGGTAATGCGACTACAGGGACGTGGTAGTCGGGCCCTGCTGTGCAGCCGCTCGCCAGGGTAGCGCTGGTGAGCAGAATAATCTGGAGTCTGGAGCGCATGGGCTTTTATCCTGAGCAACGCCTAACGATTTTAGTGACTGAAGTGTATATTGGTCACCTTCCGTTTCATTTTGCAACTGTCGGAACGCCTCTTTCCATGACTACCGAATCCGTTTCACCCGGCCAGGCCCGCGGACCGGCCGAGCACGATGTCCGTCACCAGATCATGGTGGCAGCGAAAGAACACTTCAGCCTTTACGGCTACGAGAAAACCACCGTGTCCGAACTCGCCAGGAGCATTGGGTTTTCCAAGGCCTACATCTACAAATTCTTCGATTCGAAGCAGGCGATTGGCGAGGCCATCTGTGCGGATTGCCTGAGCCGAATCGAGGCAGAGGCCAGGGCCGCGGTGGCCTCGACCAGCCAGCCGCACGAGAAGCTAAGAAGGCTGTTTCAGAGCCTTTCAACGGCCACCTTGCAGCTGTTTTCAGACGATCGAAAGCTGTACGAAATTGCGATCTCAGCGGCGTCGGGTCGCTGGCCGGCCACGATCAGCTACGAAGCGCGGATGCAGGAGCTGCTCAAGGAAATCCTGGTGCAAGGGCGCTGGGAGGGAGAGTTCGAGCGCAAGACGCCGATTGACGACGTAACGACGGCGACCTATCTCGTGCTTCGACCCTATCTGAATCCACTGATGCTGCAGCACAGCTTCGAGCATTTCGACGTCGCTCCCACTCAGGTGGCCAATCTGGTACTGCGTAGCCTCTCGCCATAAATTGTTCTGTGACTGTTGACTAAAATGGTCACTCGTATCAAATTGCGCGCTCTGCTGGCATCCTCTCGGAGCTTCCATGTTCGCGCGCCGTCTGCTTTCCACCGCTGTGGGGGCTACCGTCCTTTCGCTGTCCCTTGGCGGATGCAACGCCCCTTCCCAAGGCGATCCCCGTACGCAGGCGCCTTTGGTGCGAGCTGCGGTGGCGGAGCCTGCCGAGAGCGTCGGTCGTACCTTTACCGGTATCGTTGCCGCGCGGATTCAGAGCGATCTGGGTTTTCGAGTGACAGGCAAGGTTGCCGAACGGCTGGTGGACATCGGTGAAACCGTCAAGCGGGGGCAACCGCTGCTGAAGCTTGATCCCATCGATCTGCAACTGGCCTTGCAGGCGCAGCGCGAGGCCGTGGCAGCTGCTAAGGCGCGGGCTCGCCAGGCGGCAGAGGATGAGGCGCGCTACCGGGATCTACGGGGCACGGGGGCGATTTCGGTCTCTGGCTATGATCAGATCAAGGCCGCTGCGGATACCGCCAGCGCCCAGCTCAAGGCTTCCGAAGCCCAGGCCGAAGTCGCGCTCAACGCCAGCCGCTATGCCGTCTTGGTCGCCGATGCGGATGGCACTGTGGTCGACACCCTGGCCGAGCCTGGGCAGGTCGTAGCAGCAGGACAGATCGTGGTGCGTCTGGCCCGCGCGGGCGCCCGCGAGGTCGTCGTCCAGCTACCGGAAACCTTGCGTCCGGCGCTTGGCTCACTGGCACAAGCCAGCCGTTTAGGTGGTACTCAACAGCCGGGACCGGCACGGCTGCGACAGTTATCGGATAGCACCGACCGCGAGACGCGTACGTTTGAGGCGCGCTATGTGCTCGAAGGGGCTCTGGCCAGTGCTCCTCTGGGCACAACGGTGACACTGCGCATCCCGGAAGACACTGTGCAGCGAGCGAACGCCTTGAAGGTGCCATTGGGTGCGCTGTACGACGAGGGCAAGGGCGCGGGGGTCTGGCGTATCCAGGGCTCGCCCGAGCAGGTCGCCTGGGTACCCGTACAGGTTCGTCAGGTGTCCGATGACACTGCTTTGGTGGAGGGGTCGCTGCAGCGGGGCGACAGGGTCGTAGCCCTCGGCGTTCATCTGCTCCACGAAGGCCAGACGATCCGCTTAGCCACAGCTGCCAACAGTGCCCTGGAAGGAAAGCAGCCGTGAGCGACAGCCGATTCAACCTTTCGGCGCTGGCCGTCCGCGAGCGCTCCATCACCCTGTTTCTGATCCTGCTGATTTCGGTCGGCGGGGTACTGTCGTTCTTCAAGCTGGGCCGAGCGGAAGATCCGGCCTTCACGGTCAAGGTCATGACCATTATCACGGCCTGGCCGGGTGCCACGGCGCAGGAGGTGCAGGATCAGGTCGCCGAGAAGCTGGAAAAGCGCCTACAGGAATTGCGCTGGTACGAGCGCTCGGAGACCTATACCCGTCCGGGCCTGGCCTTTACCACCTTGACGCTGCTCGACAGAACGCCGCCGGCCGAGGTGCCGGAGGAGTTCTACCAGGCGCGCAAGAAGATCAGTGACGAAGCCAAGACCTTGCCTGCCGGGGTGATCGGGCCAATGGTCAACGACGAGTACGCCGACGTCACCTTCGCGCTCTTCGCGCTCAAGGCCCGGGGCGAGCCGCAACGGCTGCTGGCACGCGAGGCGGAAACGCTGCGCCAGCGTCTGCTGCATGTGCCAGGGGTCAAGAAGGTCAATATCCTGGGTGAGCAGACCGAGCGCATCTATGTGGAGTTTTCCCACGATCGCCTGGCGACCCTGGGCGTGGCACCGCAAGACATCTTTGCCGCGCTCAATGCCCAGAATGTCCTGACGCCCGCGGGCTCCATCGAAACCCGCGGCCCCGAGGTCTTCGTCCGCCTGGATGGTGCCTTCGAACAGCTCGATGCCATCCGCGACACCCCGGTAATCGTCAAAGGCCGCACCTTCAAACTGGCAGACGTCGCGACGGTGAAGCGTGGCTATGAAGACCCCGCCACCTTCGTCATCCGCAGCGGTGGCGACCCTGCGCTGCTGCTGGGTATCGTCATGCGCGACGGCTGGAATGGCCTGGATCTCGGCAAGTCCCTTGAAAGCGAGGTTGGCGTCATTAACGCTGAGATGCCTTTGGGCATGAGCCTGACCAAGGTGACCGACCAGGCGGTCAACATCGCCTCGTCGGTCGACGAATTCATGATCAAGTTCTTTGTCGCCCTGCTGGTGGTGATGGTGGTGTGCTTCGTCAGCATGGGTTGGCGGGTGGGCGTCGTCGTGGCGGCCGCGGTTCCCCTGACGTTGGCGGCAGTGTTTCTCGTCATGGCCGCCACCGGCAAGAATTTCGATCGCATTACCCTGGGCTCATTGATCCTGGCCCTGGGGCTGCTGGTGGACGATGCCATCATCGCCATCGAGATGATGGTGGTGAAGATGGAGGAGGGCTATAGCCGCGTCAAGGCGTCGGCCTATGCCTGGAGCCACACCGCCGCCCCCATGCTGGCCGGCACCCTGGTGTCCGCCGTGGGCTTCATGCCGAATGGCTTTGCTCAGTCCGCTGCGGGTGAATACACCAGCAACATGTTCTGGATCGTCGGCATCGCGCTGATCACCTCCTGGCTCGTGGCGGTGGTCTTCACGCCCTACCTGGGCGTCAAGTTGCTGCCGGAGACCCAGGCGGTCGAGGGTGGCCATGGTGCGCTCTACGACACGCCGCGCTACCACCGCTTCCGCCGTGTTCTCGGCCAGGTGATTGCGCGCAAGTGGCTGGTCGCGCTGCTGGTGATCGGCCTGTTCGTGGCCGCCATCCTGGGCATGGCTGTCGTCAAGAAACAGTTCTTCCCCATCTCCGATCGCCCCGAGGTGATGGTGGAGGTGCAGATGCCCTATGGCACCTCGATCACCGAGACCGAGCGGGCGACCGCCAAGGTCGAGGCCTGGCTCGCCCAGCAGGATGACGCCCGGATCGTGACGTCTTACATCGGGCAAGGCGCTCCCCGCTTCTTTCTCGCCATGAGCCCGGAACTGCCGGATCCGTCCTTCGCCAAGATCATCATCCGCACCGACAACCCCGAGGACCGCGAAGCACTCAAGATGCGGCTGCGTGGCGCCATTGCCGCCGGACTCGCGCCGGAGGCACGGCTGCGGGTCACACAACTGGTGTTCGGGCCCTATTCGCCGTTCCCGGTCGCCTATCGAGTGAGCGGTCCCGACCCGCAGGTGCTGCGGCGGGTGGCGGGGGAGGTGGAGCAGGTGATGCGTGCCAGTCCGCTGATGCGCACCGTCAACAGCGATTGGGGCACGCGTACGCCGGTCTTGCGCTTCAAGTTGCAACAGGATCGCCTGCAGGCAATAGGCCTGAGCTCGAGCTCCGTGGCGCAGCAGCTGCAATTCCTGCTCAGCGGCGTTCCGGTTACGGCGGTCCGCGAAGACATTCGTACCGTCCAGGTGGTGGCGCGCGCGGCCGGCGACGTTCGCCTCGATCCTGCGCGATTGGGCGATCTCACGCTAGTTGGCGCTCAGGGCCAACGCATTCCACTGTCGCAGATCGGCGACCTGGAGGTGCAGATGGAAGAGCCCCTCATGCGGCGGCGCGACAGGGTGCCGACCATCACCGTGCGCGGCGATATCGCCGAAGAGCTACAGCCGCCAGACGTTTCCACCGCCGTACTCAAGCAGCTGCAGCCGATCATCGAGCGCTTGCCGGCGGGCTATCGGATCGTGCAGGCGGGCGCCATCGAGGAGTCGGGCAAGGCAATGGCGGCGATGCTGCCGATCTTCCCGCTGATGATCGCGTTGACGCTGCTCATCATCATCCTGCAAGTGCGTTCCATGGCCGCGATGATCATGGTCTTCATGACCAGTCCCCTGGGGCTGATCGGGGTGGTACCGACCCTGATCCTGTTTCAGCAACCCTTCGGCATCAATGCCCTGGTCGGGTTGATCGCGCTGTCAGGCATCCTGATGCGCAACACCCTGATCCTGATCGGGCAGATCCACCAGAACGAGCAGGACGGCCTGCCCCCCTTCCAGGCGGTGGTCGAGGCGACCGTGCAGCGCGCAAGACCGGTGATCCTCACGGCGCTGGCGGCGGTGCTGGCCTTCATCCCCCTTACCCATTCGGTGTTCTGGGGCACCCTGGCCTACACCCTCATCGGCGGCACCCTCGCGGGCACCGTGCTCACCCTCGTATTCCTGCCGGCCATGTACGCCATTTGGTTCAGGATCAGGCCACCCGCTCGTGGTGATTCCCTGTCCTCCGATCTGCCAATTGCGCCTTGATCGGGCGCGGACACGACACGAGGCCGCCCGCGGGCGCCTGGTCCATCGAGAGAAGAGGTAAGGCAATGCAAGGCAATGACAGAACACGCATCGTGGTGACCGGCCTGGGCACGGTCAGTCCGCTGGGCTGTGGCACCGACCAGGTCTGGTCTCGGCTGCTGGCGGGGCGCTCGGGCATAAGTCCGCTGCCGCCCGAGGTCAGCGACGGGGTGGGCAGTCTCATCGCCGGTCAGGTTCCCGGCCGCGCCGAAGATCCAGAAGCGGGCTACGATCCCCTGGTGGCCATCGCCGCCAAGGATCTGAAGAAGATGGATCGCTTCATCGAGTTCGCTCTGGTGGCGGCCCAGGAAGCCCTTGGCCAGGCCGGCTGGCAGCCAACCACCGAGGCGCAACGCGAGCGTACGGCGACCATCATCGCCTCTGGGGTGGGCGGCTTCGGCGCCATCGCCGAGGCGGTGCGGACCACCGACGCCCGCGGCCCGCGGCGGCTCTCGCCTTTTACCGCGCCGTCGTTCCTCGCCAACATGGCGGCGGGCAACGTCTCCATCCAATACGGCTTCCGCGGTCCGCTGGGTGCGCCAATCACCGCCTGCGCCGCCGGTGTCCAGGCCATCGGCGACGCCGCTCGGCTGATCCGCAGCGGCGAGGCCGACATCGCCCTCTGCGGCGGGGCTGAGGCGGCGATCAATCGTGTGAGCCTGGGCAGCTTCGCCGTCGCCCGGGCCCTGTCCACGGAATTCAACGAGCGTCCGCAGGAGGCCTCGCGTCCCTTCGACAGTGATCGCGACGGCTTCGTCATGGCCGAAGGGGCGGGGCTGCTGGTGATCGAGACGTTGGAACACGCCCTGGCACGCGGCGCCACGCCCCTGGCCGAGTTGGTGGGTTACGGCACCAGCGCCGATGCCTACCATCTCACAGCCGGCCCGGAAGATGGCAGCGGTGCTCGTCGCGCCATGGAGCAGGCCCTGCGCCAGGCCGGGATCAGCGCTGCCGAGGTGCAGCACATCAATGCCCACGCCACCTCTACTCAGGTGGGTGACAAGGGGGAGCTGGCAGCCATCCGCGCGGTCTTCGGCGATAACGCTTCGGTGGCCATCAGCTCGACCAAATCCAGCACGGGACACCTGCTGGGCGCCGCAGGCGGCATCGAGGCGATCTTCACCGTGCTCGCGCTGCGTGATCAGGTCGTGCCGCCAACGCTGAATCTGCACGATCCGGACCCGGCTGCCGAAGGCCTGAATCTTGTCGCCCTGCAGGCTCGACCGGTGGCGATCGACTACGCCCTGTCCAATGGCTTCGGTTTCGGTGGGGTGAACGCCAGCGTGCTGTTCAAGCGTTGGATGGGGAGCTGATAGTTGCTGAACGTGCTTGCAGGGGTGGCCCGGCCGGCCACGCTCGCGGCGGTGCACATAATTTTTGGACTCGCGTAGCGGTAGGAACGGCGTTTCCCTGCGTCGTTTCAGATAAGAAATGAGTCCACCAGGAAGAGAGGGCTCTCTTCCTGTTTTTCTCTAGCCGCTGTCCAAAACCTGACTGGGCAGCCGGCACCCAAGTAGCTCCCAGGACTGACGAGCGCGCATCGATAGAAGTGCCGAAGAGATGCGCCAGGTAAGCATACATGCAAGAATGTTTGTAAAAGACAGGCGAAACGTTAGACTTCTAAAACAGACGCCTTTGAAACGAGATAGCCATGCGCCGTACAAAAGAAGACGCTGAGCAGACCCGCCAGACCATCCTGGATGCAGCCGAGGCGTTGTTTCTCACCAATGGTGTTTCACGCACCAGCCTCGAAATGATCGCCAGACAGTGCGGGCTCACGCGAGGAGCGGTGTATTGGCACTTCAGGGATAAGGCGCAGCTGGTCCATGAGATGCTCAATCGCATCCGCATTCCGCTTGACGAAGTCACCCAGCAGTTGAGTGCGGATGGGGAGGGCGATTGCCTGATGAGGCTGTACGAACTGTGCGTCGAGTGCATGGAGAAATTCGTTCAGCCGGGACGGGAGCGTCGAGTCATGACCATCCTGATGCACCGTTGCGAGTTCACTCAGGAATTGCAGGAAGTCGAACAGCGGGAAAATGCCTTGACCCGCGAATTCGTGGCGCTCGTCGAGCGCCTCTTCGATGGCCAACGGCAGCGCCTGCAGGTCGCGGTGACGCCGAGAAGTGCCAGCCTACAGCTGCATAGCCTGTTTTGCGGCACGCTGGCTGGCATCCTTCGTGACCAAGACATCTTCGCGCCGCTCATGGATGTACGGCTGATCTTCACCCTCTACTTCAGGTCGCTGGTAAAGGACTGGTCCTGATGGTGGGCGAGCGGCGCGCCAGGGGAGCAAGGGACCGCACTGAAGCCTTTCTACCGCTGGACGCGGTATTGAGCTGTCCCGGGCGTCAGTTTTCAGCCTTCGAGGGGCGTTCTTGCAGGGCGATCGCTCTTTTTCGGCAGCGACTCGCATAAATTCGGGACGCTACCCCGTTCAGGCCGGCGCTCTCCCAGTCGCTACTTGAAACGAGCGGTGTAATCGCCAGGTTACCGGGCGTGATCAGCTCGTACGGCACCCAGACATCCGCCTGGACCGGTTCCTTGTATTGCGCCGCTATAGTCTGGCTGCTGCTGACCTTAGGTCAGAGGAATAAGGGTGCTTCGCATTAAACGTCTAATTCAAGATCTAGGGATAGATTTAGATCGGCAAGTAGAGCCTTCCAGGGCGATGCATAGGGGCCGTACTATCTTTGAAACTTGTAAGCCGGCGATTTTCACTGCAATGGAAAAGCGCGCCAGGCGCAGCGCTGGGTCTAGCAGCAGGGCGCCTCGGCGAGGGTGGGGCTAGTGGAGCTCAAGAGAAAGATGCCACCTGTGAGCGTGAGCACCGGCACTGGTGGTCCCTGGGCATTGACCTACCGTCCTGATGATCGTCGCATTCACCCGACCCGTTATCGTGGCTGGGGCCAGTAATCGCAAGGCACGCATCCGCGCACAAAGGGATCCCATTTTTGCGCCGGCGGGCACCGGCAGAGAGGAGGGCTACCCGACGGGTAGCCTCGTCCACCAGGCGATGCCGAGAGGACCAGGCTACCCTTCGAATGCAGCTGAAGGGGAGGAACAGTGTGGGCCAACACACCAGGTTGGCCCGAAGTACAGTGTGCACCGAACCTTCTGTGAGCCCTATGTGCCTGTAAACCCGCTTATCACGAAGTTAGACGGCTGCGTGTCAGCTGCGGAGCAGGGAGACACAGGGAGAGCATCACGCAAAGATCTACACGCCCTACCCGATGCTTAGCGTGCTCTTAGGGGTGAAACTTCAAGACCAGGTCGAGAAGCTTCCGGGTTGCCACTGATGACCGCCAGTGCGCGAGCGGGGTGGAGCGATTGCATTATGCGGGGGGAATTCTGAGTAAAGCAATATCGCACGACCCTCTACTCTCGGAGTCGGACCCTGGTAGGACACCTACGGTGCTCACTAGTAGTCGTAGATATTGCTACGGCAAGGGTCAACTCATGAAAGCGGTGACAATCCAGCATCTTGCTGAAGGTAATGCACAACCTTGGCGTGTCTCGATTCCTGGCGCGGATGCGTACTTTGCGAGCGAGAGTGAGGCTCGAAAATATGCAGGCCTACTAGAGGCAAGATTGAGTGCGCCTCATGCGTGGCCACATGATGGTGCAGACGATCCTGAAGCTTCGACGTCACGTTGAACTGCCGCTTGCTCGCGTCGAAGCGCGTGCCTTTTCTGGGCCGCCTTTGCCTTTCCCTTTTGACGTTTCGATGTTCACTAGGCCTTTGCAGTCGGGGTAGCGCAGGCAGGACCAGAAGTCGCCGCTCTTGCCCTTTCGCTGAGCCATCTTGCCGTGGCAGAGCGGGCACGACGGACCCTCCGGGACTTTGATGCTGAGCGTGGTCTGGCGGTACTGGGCGACCAGTTTGCCGATCCAGGCGCCTTGCTTAGCGATGAAGTCATCCAGCTGCATGGTGCCGGCCTCGATCATGTCCAGGGCCTGCTCCCAGATGGCGGTAGTGCCAGGGTCGGCCACTGCCGGCGGCACCGCGGCGATCAGCGAGACGCCGGCCTCGGATGCCCGCACTGCCTTGCCCTTCTTGAGCAGGAACCCACGATCAATCAGGCCCTGGATGATGCTGGCCCGGGTGGCCTCGGTGCCGATGCCGGTGGTTTCCTTGAGCTTGGCGGCCAAGCGCGGGTCGGTCACCAGCTTGGCCACGGTCTTCATCGCCTTGATGAGATCGCCTTCGGTGTAGGGCTTGGGTGGTTGCGTCTGCTGCGCCTTGAGCTGGGCCTGCTGCACCTGGGCGCGAGAGGCGTTCTGCAGCGGTGGCAGGATCTGCGCTCGGTCCTTCTCCTTGCTGTCCTCATCGTCATCAGATGCTACTGCCTGAAACAGGGTCTTCCAGCCCGGCACCACGATGCGCTTGCCCACTGCCCGTAGAGCGACCTGGTTGCAGTCGAAATCCGCCACCGTCCGATCGAACTCGTGGTGGGGCATGAACTGGGCAAGGTAGTGCGCGCGGATCAGGCTGTAGACCGCCCGTTCCTTTTCGCTCATTGCGGACAGGTTGGCGGGCTCAAGGGTAGGGATGATGCCGTGGTGCGCCGTGATCTTGGCGTCGTTCCAGGCACGCGAGCGCTGCGCCGGATCGATGCTGGCCAGCACCGGGGCAATGGACGGATCCGTGCGCCGGATCGCCTCGAGCACGGCCGGCACCTCCGGCAGCATGCTGGTGGGCAGGTAGCCGCAGTCGGTCCTGGGGTAGGTCGTCGCTTTGTGCGTCTCATACAGCGCCTGGGCGACGTTCAGGGTCTCCTGGGCCCCGAGGCCGAGCTTCTTCGAGCATATCTCCTGCAGCGTGCCCAAGTCGAAAGACAGGGGGGCCACCTCCTTGACCCGCTCGGTCTCGACCGACACCGCAATGGCGGTAGATCCCGCAGTGAGGCGTGCCTGCGCGGCCTGGGCATGGCGCTGGTCCAGGCAGCGCCCCTCGTCATCGGTGATGTCGCGGGCAGGTCGCCATTGGGCCGTGAAGGTCTGGCCGTTGGCGGCCAGCAGCACGTCCAGGCTCCAGAACGGCACCGGGACGAAGTGGGCGATCTCTCGATCGCGGTCGACCACCAGGCGCAACGTAGGCGTCTGCACTCGCCCTACCGATAGCACCCCGCTGTAGCCAGCCTGACGGCCGAGGAGGGTGAACAGCCGCGTGAAGTTCATGCCGATCAACCAGTCTGCCCGAGAGCGAGCCAGCGCCGAGTGGTACATGGAAAAGGTTTCGGCCCCGGACTTGAGGCTCGCCAGGGCCTGGCGGATCGAGGCGTCGTTGAGCGCCGAGAGCCACAGTCGCTGGACGGGACCGCGATAGCCGCAATGCTCCAGCAGCTCGCGGGCGATCATCTCGCCCTCGCGATCGGCATCGGTGGCGATGACCAGTTCGGTCGCTTCTTTGAGCACCGCCTTGACCGCCTTGAATTGGCTGCTGGTCTTGGGCTTGACCTCGACCTTCCAGTTCGCCGGCAGAATCGGCAGCGCTTCCAGGGACCAGGACTTCAGCGCCGGATCGTAAGCTTCTGGCGGCGCCTGCTCGAGGAGATGGCCGATCCCCCAGGTGACCACCACGCCCTGGCCGCGAATGCAGCCCTCACCGCGCCCAGTGGCGCCGAGCACCCTGGAAATGTCCTTGCCCTGGCTGGGCTTCTCGCACAAAAACACACGCATGGGATTCCCCTGTTGATGGCCAAATGGCCTACAGAGAAACCGTGCCTGGAGCAGCATGAGGCGTCAGCGCGGAACCGCAACTAGCTCAGATTCAGTTGAAGTGAAAGATGTTTGTCTGACTAATGATTTCCGACGAGAGGCTCTACAACTGGCGTTTCCGCGCTTCATATCGTTGAACACTAGTGTCACCATGCCATCAAAATGTGATGTGTGTCACGGAATGACAGGCTATGGGCGAAACGCAGGTTTTTGAGATTGCTTACACGACTGGTGAGCTCAAGTCTTTGACCGTGAGAGCTGATCGGCTTTCGCGCAGCGATGCCTATGCGGAGATCTGCTTCGCCGAGCGATTGCTGCTCGGCCATAAGCCCTCTGACCCAGCGATAACGTTTGAGGCGCTCGCTAGGTCAATGGGCATTGAGCTCGTCCACGTTAGAAAAGTGGCGAATTGATGACCCTACGCCATTACGTAAGACATCACGGGCATTAGAGAAGCCACTAATTGGCCTATCACCCCAATGTAGTCCCGGATTGAAAGATTTCAGTCCACGAGGTCCGCAGTACCGCGTTACACCTCAATGAGTAGGGCCCAGTGCGTTACCGGGCCCGGTAGCCATCAGACCTTGAAGCGAGCGGTCATTTCCTGCAAGCGGACACCAATACGGGCAAGCTCCATGCTTGAGGACGCCGTTTCCTCACTCGCTGCAGCGGTCTGGTCGGAGATGTCGCGTACATTGGTAACGCTGCGGCTAATCTCTTCCCCGGCGGAGCTTTGCTGTTCGGCCGCACAGGCAATCTGCTCGTTCATCGACTCGATGCTTTTCACCGACTGAGTAATGCGTTTGAGCATCTCGCCGGCCTCGCGGGAAAGACTCACGCTGCTGCCAGTGAGTTGCACATTCTGCTCCAGCACCGAAGCCATTCGGTCCGTGCTTTGATTCAGGCCGGTGATCAACTGAGCAATCTCGTCTGTGGAGGCGCGCGTGCGCTGTGCCAAACCTCGCACTTCGTCAGCCACCACCGCAAAACCGCGACCGGCTTCACCGGCCCGGGCGGCCTCGATAGCGGCGTTAAGCGCCAGGAGGTTCGTCTGTTCTGCCACTGCTTTAATCACGCCTAGAACACCACCAATGCTATCGGCTTGGTCGCGCAGCGCGGCCATGGCTACTTTGGTCGAATCCATCTCGTGAGCAAGCAGCTCGATCTGAGTGACCGCCTTGGTGACAGCCTGGTCACCTTGCTGCGCCTGCTGGCTGGCATCCATGGCCGATTTGGCTGCCTCACCCGCGTTACGCGCGACTTCATGGGTGGTCGCGGTCATCTCCTGCATAGCGGTGGCAATCTGATCGGTCTCGACCTTCTGGGAGTGCACGCCGGCGCTGGTCTGCTCAGTGACCGCTGACAGCTGCTCGGCCGCGCTTGCAACCTGAACGACACCGTCCTTCATTTCACCGATCAGGCCGCGAAGGTTGGTGGTCATCCGCTGCATGCTGGCCTGGAGCATGCCCAGCTCGTCTTTGCGGGTAACCGCCTGCTGTTGAGTAAAGTCACCACCGGCAACAGTCTCGACCAACGCCACGGTCTCTTTCAGAGGCCGGACGATAGAGCGAGTGATCAGCCAGGCACCAAGGAGGCCCAACGTGATGGCGACAGCCAGCCAGATCAGCAGCATCTGCCGAGCGCCGGCCACATCAGATGCCTGGAATTCGTTCTGGATAGCAGTCAGCTTGTCGGCAGTCGCGAGCAGCGCGGTGATGGAGGTCGTGATCCCTCCCTGCGCGGCGTCTACCTTCGCTTGTTCCCCAACCATTTGCAGAAGCCGCTCTTGGTACCCTTTCACTTCATTGGTGAGCGTCTGCACCACGTCTCTCGGCAGGCTTGTCGACTTGAGAGCCTCCATCTGAGCCAGCACACTCGAAATGGCGGTACGCGCGGCTTCCTCGGTGTCTTTACCGGGTTGTGCGGTAAAGCTGCGGACAGTCACTCGCATACGTTGGACGCCGACATAGAGCGAGGCGAGCTGCTTACGGTCTTCATAGTGACCGCTTTCGGCATTGGCTGCGTCGGACAACGCGAGAAGGTAGGTATTCATACCCTCCACCGCCGTCGCCGCCGTCTTTCGCGTAGCTTCCCGCTGACGGGTTGCTGCTACCGTCTGCTGATAGAACTCGCGGTAGCGTTTCAGGATCGCGTCCGCTTCACTCAGCAGCGCTTTGTTAGTTGGGGTGTTGAAGTGCGGAGCGATGCTGTGCAGCTGGCCCTCGGTTTTATCCAGAGCAGCGAGCCACTTCGCCGCCTGCACGTCATCAGCTTTGTTGAAGTACACCAGGCGCTCGATGCGCATGTCTCGGGCCAGGGTGCTGAACCCGGAGATATCACCCATTCGGGCGCTACGGTCGCGGAGGGTTTCGGTTGCCGTCCAACCGGTGTATGCCACCAGCAAAATCATGCCGATGAGCAGGGAGAAGCCGAGCGTAAGCTTGGCCCTAACGCTGATGTTGCTGAGAAAATTCCAGCCATTTTGCTGCATGTGGACTACCTGGATAGCGAGCCTTGTAAAGCGATGGGGCAATGCCCGTCGCCTCGTGCGTGATGGTTACCGCGACCTCTAGGATTTCGTCAGCTTTCCGGCAGGGCCGGACGGCGCGAAGGGGCGCTTGGCATCAAATGCGGGTAACCGCGATGTCCCATAGAGCCGCTATCCACCCGTAACCACGGACATCCCTGCGTCTTGATTCAGGCACACGAGCAACGTGATAGCGGTCAAGACGAGCAGTAGGTTGCGGACGGTGAAGTGTTTCAAATCAGCGATCTCAAACGGGGCGCCTACTAGACTGCGAATCGCTCAGGAATGCGACTTTAGTCGACCGTCCGCTAATTTGAAGGGACAGCCGGTCCGCTTCGTCTGCCACTGCACTTCGAGTGTTTCATTGCTGTAACACTATGTAGCAGCATGAGGTGTGGGCGCGGAGCCGCATCTGGCTCAGGAGCGGTTTGTGGAGTCGCTACTGGTAGGCGAGGGCCGAGCCATTGGGAATGGTTTGGGGAACAACGACACCCATGTTGCCGCTGATGGGGCTTTGCAGTGTGCTGGCTACTACCGTGCCGATAGCTTGAGACTGGGTGAGGTCGACCATCTTACTGACCAGGCCATTGGGCGGCGTGGGGTAGTAGGTGAAGCTCTGACCGGCGTTCACATAGCCGGAGACGTTCGGCAGCTTGCGGTACCAGGTAGGCAGTGCCAGGACAGAATCGGCCGGCGCGCCGGTGACGGTCGGATTGGCGTGCGCGTACTCGGCCAGGGCATTGCGATAGGTGAGGAGGTTGTAGGCGATCGCCGAGACGTCGACCTCACTTGCCCGGCTGCTGGAAGAGCGTTCAACATCGGCCAACAGCCCGACGGTAGCAGTCACAATTATTAGGATGATCCAGAGGATGGGCATGGAGTTGCTTCACGGTGATGGACCCCTATGAGGCCTAAAGTTTGCTCCGGGAGGTCAGCATCAACTGTTATTGCACCTGAAACGGTTACTCCAGAGCTGACGATCCTAGTAGTCCCCCTCTAAAGTCGCCGCCGGTCTGACGACTGCCAAGTGTGGCGTACACCGTAAACGGCTACGAATCCAACGACGCAACGACGCAACGACGCAACGACGCAACGACGCAACGACGCAACGACGCAACGACGCAACGACGCAACGACGCAACGACGCAACGACGCAACGACGCAACGACGTGAACGTGTCCTGCTGGCCACCAAAACCAGGTTGAACACCGGTGGACAGATGCAGCGATCTGCATCCACCGCAGTCCTGTCGTTGGGCATAACGACTATGCTAGGTTTTTTTGCTGCAAGTTCTAGGCGGCGGGTACATTGCGTTTAAGGCTTGTAGCAGCCATAAGAGATGCAAGGCCGGCATCCACCTACCTGAATCGAGAACTGATTGTAGGACCGATACCCAACCGGACAGCTACATGACCCAGTGTAGGGGTTGGCTGTACCGCATCCTCCTGCAGCCCAGGAAGCCGCGAAAAAAGTGCCTCCCCAGTGCGTGTCTGCTGCTTGACGCTTCCACACACCCGATTGGCAAGAAAGTAGCAAGCCTTCTGCGGTGCGGCTGACCATGCCATTTGAGCCACACCCTGCGTTCTCACTCGCAGTGCCGTTGAGCTGCAGATACTCACCCACGTAAGTACGCCCTTCAGAGAATAGGCTGTTACCTCGCATTTGCCCTGGCGTATACACATTCTTGCCGGCATAGGCGCGGATCCAGTCGCTGTCGGTCATGTGCCAGCCGCCGCCCCATTTCTCGCTGTACCAGCCGGTATCCCCTCGGGTCCTGAACCAGCCCGTGGTGTAGGTTTCTCCGGACATGCTGGCGGTGACGCCTTGAACATTGCCGCGGGCGTACATGGAGCCGGTGGTGACATCGCCTGTCACGGCAACGTTGCCGCCGACTGACGCATTGCCCTTCATCGAAGCATTGCCATGCAGGTACATGGATCCTGCACGCAGGTCGCCGCCGGCGGTGACTGTGCCATTGAGGTTTACGTTGCCACTGGCATTGACGTTGCGACCAGCGTTCACATCGCCGCTGATGCTGGCGGTACCGGAGGCGGTGATGTTGGCCGCATTGTTCAGGTCGTTGCCGCCCATGTTGAGCGCAGTGTTCATCCGGTTCAGTTCTGGCTTGCCGGCGATGGCATTGCGATACAGGTAGTCGTTGGCCAGGGTGCCATCCTGTAAGAAGAGGGCGCTGGCGGTGTGGCCTGCACCGGGGCTCATCCCGTAGTTGCTCAGAGTCAATGACCAACCCCCGCGCACGCCCTGGATGATGCCGGTGTTGGCCACCGGCACGAAGCCGCCCGGGGCGCCGAGATTCTCGGCGATCTCCCGGGTACCCATCTCGTCGATGGTCTGGCCACCGGTGGTCAGCACAATGGATTCGAGCTGATTGGCAGCCACCCGCCGGGCCAGCACCACGAAGGTCTGGCCGAAGGCATTGGCATCGCCGAAGCCCTTCGGGAGGTAATTGGTGTTGCGCAGCATCGCCGGCGTGATCTGCGCCGGCGTCGTGGTACCGGCCGCGGCGTAGACCGTGGCGAAGTTGTCCTTGAGGTACTTGGCCGCGGCATCTGCTACCTGCTTTTGCTGTTCGGCCGCGATCTGGTAGTTCTGGGAGTCCATGCGGTTCATCACCTGGTTGATGCCGATCCCCGCAAGGATCGACAACACGATCAGGCCAAACAGCACTTCCACGGCGATGAAGCCGGCCTGCTTTCCTTTGTCTTGAACGCTCATGCCCACAGACTCCTGGTGGATTGGTTCTCGATGTCCTGGTCCAGGCTCGAAATCTCGTTCTTGCGGATCTTCTCGCGGATGGCGGGGCCGTCCGCCTCGGTCAGCAGCAAGCTGCGGACCTTGAGGATGCGTCGATCCTTCTGGGTTTCGAGCGTCTGCGCGACGACCGCGACGAGACCCTGCGCTAGGATCTCGCGAGCGTTCTTGATCTCATTGCTGGCCAGCGCCAGGACGCGATCAAGGGCTTGCGTTGGGCTGCCAGCGTGAAAGGTGCAGACGACGAAGACGCCGTTGATTGCTGCGCGGACCGCCTGAACGGCGGTGGCGGTGTCGCGGATCTCGCCAATCAGGATCATGTCGGCGCCCGTGCGCAGCGCGCGCAGCAGCGCCTCTTCATAGCCACCGGTGCGGCGGGAGACCTGCATCTGGATGCAGCGTCCCTGCCCGTGCAGGCCATTGAGGTTGGTTTCGGCGGGGTCCTCGATCGCCAGCGCTGTACCCCCACATTCCTGCAGGCGGGCGGCGATCAGGGACGCCGCGCTGCTGGTCTTGCCAGTGCCCATCTCGCCGCAGAAGACGACCAGGCCACGCACCTGGTCGCTAAGCATGGCGTTGGCCAACGGCTCGGGGATACCGAGCAGGTGGAAGGGGCGGATCTGCGCATTGGATTTGCGGATGATGAAGACATCTTGCGCAAAGGCGTCCTTGATCTGCGTCACCCGCAGGACAATGCCGTCCTGAACCAGCGAGAATTCAGGGTCTCCATGATCAAGGATTGTGGCCAGGCACTGCTCGCGCAGCGCCTGAAGTTCGTCACTCCAGGAAGCCGGTGCGCTGTCGCGACGGCTTCCAGAGCCGTCCAGCCCCTTCACGTCCGAGAAGTCTGGGCCGAGGAAGAGATCGACGAAATTGGCTTGCGTGATCAGGCTCATACCGGCTCAGTAGGCGGTCCAAGCGACGATGTTGCTGTCCTTGCTGCAACCGCTCGAGGCCGTGGCGGAGTCGACTTCACCGGTGATGGCGGTGCCGCCATTGATCGTGGTCGTCACCTTGGTGCCCCTGCTGATCTTGGTGGCCAACGTTGCACAGGCATCCTCCGGAAGACCGTTTTCGGTCACGGTGAACGTCATGCCACCGGATACAACGGTGACGGCGCCGTTCCAGCTGTTGTAAAGGTTCGAACCCGACTGACTCATGCTCGGCAAGCCCTTGGTGGTGACCAGTTGGGAGATCAGGTTCGTGCCGGACGTGCCGTAGCCGGAGCTACTCTTGAGCTTGCGCGTATTGGCGATCAGGGTACCGACGTTGGACTGCTCGGTACTGACATCGGAGCTGCCGAGCAGGCCCAGCCCGGCCGACACGGCCCCGGCGATGCCCAGGGCTAAGACGATAAGCACGAACAGGGTGCTCAGCTCCAAGAAGCCACGTTGACGGCGACTGCCGGTAAAACTTTGGGTACGCATCTGCGACATCCTCACTGCAGGGGGTTGGGGTGAATCAGCGGTGTATGTTTGAAGTGACGGCTTCTTGCATGCCGTAGGTGCCCAGCAGCACCAGGATCATCAGCGAGCCCATGGCGATGGCCGACAGGGTCAGCACGGATTTGCTGTAGCGTCCGACGATCTTGAGTGACTGCTCCAGCCAACGGATGCTGAAACGGTGAATAGCCTCGGAGAATCCCTTGCGGGTGGCCAGCACGCACAGGAACTGGACGGCCGTCTTGTCCGGAAAGTCGTGACCGGCCAGGCGCAGCGCTTCACCGAAATTCTTGCCCATGCGCACGCCGTAGATGGCTGCCACCAGGCGCTCGCGCAGCCATGGCTTGGCGCCCTGCAAGAGAGACTCCAGGGCATCGACCTGGTTGATGTTGGCCTTGAGCATCACGGAGATGTTGAGCAGGAACGTGGAGCCGTGCAGGGCCTTGTAGATCGACCACGGCGGAAGGTCCTCAAGCTTCACCCGCAACGGTCCGGTGAAGTAGGGGAGCGTTGCGAGGATGATGATCAGCAGGGCTACCAGCGTGATGAGCGTGAGCGTGCCCCACTGCTGGACGAAGGTGGCGAGGAGATAGAGCACACGCGGGGCGCCCGACCAGCTGTCCGGGTTCGATGCTCGCGTCATGGCGGGCACCATGCGGGTCGCCACGACATGCAGCAGATACGCCATCAGGGCCCAGATAAAGCAGGGGTACAGCGTCGTGCTCACGACCAACGAGCCAATCTTGCTGCGCGCTTCAATCATGCGGACGCAATCGAGGAATGCCTGGACCAGCGCGCCGGAACGCTCACCGGCGCCGATGATGGCGGCTTCCTGGTAGCGCATCCATTTCTGGCAGGCCTCGGCCAGGGATTTCCCGTTGCGCACGCCCTGGACCATGCCGGCGCTGGCCAGCGCTACTGGGTGACGCGGCTTCTTGCCGTTGTCGCTGTAGATCCCCCGAACCTCATCCAGGGCCTGGTCAATACCGACGCCGTTCTCGATCAGCGCGCAGAGGCTTTCGTAGAACTGGATCCGCTCCTTACTGCCGAACTGCTTGGCGTAGAAGGTATCGGCGAAGGTACTGAAGCTGTCCAGGACCCTACTAAGCATGGGGCTGCTCCAGGACGTAGAGATCGAAGTCCAGCGGGCCGACGATGGTTTCGGCCATGCGAGGATCGATTAGGCCGGCGGCGACCTTGCGGATGGTGTGCTGGATCTTGGTGATCCCGCCCATTTCCCGCACCCAGTAGGTTTTCGCCGCGCTAGCACCCTGGTCGCGGAAGATCTGCATGAAGCGATGGTTGGGGATCAGAACCTCGGCGACGACCGTCCGCGAGGAGACGCCCATGTTGCGGCAGTGCGCACATCCAGGACCTTGCAGCCTGACCTTCGCGGGATCCATGACCCGTTCCAGTCGCTCGATTAGGGCGGGGTTCAGCTGTTCGCGTTGAGAGGCCAGTGGTTGGGCGCAATGCGTGCACAGCACCGGCAACAGCGACTGGTTGATGAGGCCTGACATGAGTGCAGGGTCTGTCACCAGGCTCGGGTCGGCGCCCATGTCGATGAGCCGCTGCAGGCTCGCTACCGCGTTGTTGGTGTGCAGGGTCGAGAAGACCAGGTGACCGGTCATGCCGCCGCGAAACGCCGCCTGGGCGGTGGCGAGGTCGCGTACTTCCCCATACATGAGGATGTCCGGATCCAGACGCATGGTGTTGGTGATTGCGCCGTCCCAAGTCTCGGCATGACCCAACGGCGACTGGTTGGCCTTGAGTGGGTACTCGGGTGGATCCTCGACTGTGAGGATGTGGCGAGTGCCCTCTGTTTCGCTATGCAGCGTATTGAGGGTGACCTGCAAGGTCTTCGACTTGCCGGAACCGGTCGGTCCAGTGATCAGGATGACGCCGTACGGGAGTCGACGCAGCCGATTGAGCAGGGCGATCTGTTCTGAGAGAAAGCCGAGCTCGTCCAAGGACTGCTTGGCTTTCTCGTCATAGAGCAGTCGCAGGACCATGAGGGGGCCCCCCACCAGGGGGCGCGAGGCGACTCGCGCGCCGAACAGGCCCAGTTGCGCTACAAAGTCGTGCTTGACCCGTGCATCCTGGCTGATCTCCGGCTGATAGTGCTCTTCGGCCACGTCGCACATGGAGTTATAGAGCGCCGAGCACAGCTCACGGCCTATGCGGCTCTGGATCTGACCGTACTCGGTCAGAAGACCATGGATACGAAAGAGGATGTGGGTGATCTCGCGGCCCACCACGAAGTGGACGTCGGAAGCGCCTCGAGCATGGGCCTCGCCCAGCAGTCGAATGACCTCCTGCTGACGTGAGGTTCCATCTACGGAGATAGCCACGACACTGCAGGATGCCTCGACCTTGTATAGCGCCTGGATGTCACTCAGGGTGCTGGGTACGACCTGGTAATCCAGGTCCGCCCGGTCCAACTGGCCCATGAATGCCATCACGAAGGGATCTCGCAAATGCTGACCCGAGACCAGCAACTGGGTGCGATCGGTTGGGCGTGAGCCTTCCACCAAGGCCAGTAGCTGCCGAAGCTCTGGCTTGAGCAAACCCCAGGGAGCGCCCTCGGCAGTCAACACGTTGCGCGCCTGGAGGGGAAGGAGCTCGTTGACCAGCTCACCTGCAAGGCGCTGGCCGATCGCCTTGGCTGAGTCATCCGGTTCATCCGCAGCGCTTTCAATGGAAACGTTCGAGGTCATTAGCGGAACTCCAGGTCAGAGACCAGCAGGCGTAGCGCCCGGGAGGGCAATAGGCGTAGGTGCGGCTATAGGTGCGGGAGGCATGGGATTCATCGGCGTGACAGTCATCGGCAGCACAGGCCCCTGACTTGCTGCCACGCTGGCTACCGGATAGCTCGGCGCGCGGTTGGAGAAGCCCAGAGGAAAACGCTTACGGCCGCGGCTGAGCACGACGCTGTCCAACGTCAGGCTGGCGACGCGGTAGCCACCAGGAAGGTCGGTTGATGCCAGGGAGGCGTCGATCTCGAATCCGCCGCTGTAGAGCAGGGTGGCGTGCAGTGCCTTACCGGCGCCGTATACCAGCTTCACTACCGGCAACTGCTCGACGACATTCGCTGGATCGGCCGTCGTACTTCCACGATTCCCTGGGATGGGCAGGGGCTGTTGCGGGTAGCTGGGCTGAGGTACGGAGATCGCCTGAACGCCCCCGTTATTGATTTCGCGTAGCGCCTTGGCGCGCTCGCCCTGAGCCTTGAATAGGATCGTCTCGCTCTGTACCCGGGAAAGCTCACCCACGGTGATGCCGTCTGGATCAGCCGACTTCGTCTCAGCGGCCAGCACAGGCCCGGCCAGCGTCAACATGAGGACGCCGATCACGGCGAGGGGAAGGTCATTTGACATATAGGTCACCAGTCACCGACCAGGCCAGCTGATCGCTCTGCAGAAGGGTCTTGATCTCGCGCAGCCGCAGGCCCTGGTCGGGCACGTCCTTGAGGACAATCGCCGGCGGCAGCGCCGTGTTGAAGGTCAGCTCGAAGTGCTTGTAGTCCGGCGGCGGCGGTGGGGGCGGTGCCTGCTGGCCGGGCAAGGCTTCCGGCGCTGGCACGACGACCGGGATTTCCTTGAGCGTTGGAGCCAGGCCTTGGCCATGCAGCCAGGAAGTCAGGTCGGCCAGCGCAGCAGCTTCTTGCAGCAGCTCATCGTCGCCGGCCAGCGGCGGCTCGAAAGTCAGTTTGAGCGCGGCGCCGTTACCTTCATCGAAAAAGGCCGGCTGATCGGCGAAGTGCCCGCGGGTAGCGGCCAGGAAACCTGAGGCGGTACTGTTACCATCACGTCTGTAGTTGGTGGACAGCAGCACGCCGTCGCATTGTGCCGACGTGAAGAGCCAACCGGCGATCGACAAAGGAAGTTGGTCGATGGCGCCGTTACAGGTGGCAAGAAAGGCCGCCACCCCGGGGCGTCTGACCCAGGGATGTTCCAAGGCCTGCACGGGTAGTTGCTCACCGGAACGCTGACTCAGGGCTCTGAGTTCCTCTTGGCGCGCTGCCTCTGCAGCCTCGGCCGCGCGCCGCGCCAGCTCATGCTGGTGCGCTTTCCACTGGCCGTAGCCTGCGATGGCGCCAACGACTACCAGACCGAGCAGAGCGACCTTGACCCATTCGCCTTTGCTCATGCCGAAGGCTAGCGGACGCAGGGCGTACTCGCGCTTGAGATTGCCTGGCTGCAGCAGCGCCTCGATGTCCAGCGGCTGACCGCCTAGCCCGAACTCATCAGGCAGGAACATCGCGTCGAAGGTGATGGACCGACTCAGCAGTTGGGCAACGCGCTTTTGCACGTCCGCCATGGAGCCAACCAGGTCGGCGTTGGGAATGATCGCGCCATCCAAGACGGCGACCAGCGCGTAGCGTGGCTCATCAGGGGATATCTGCCAGGCAGCAAGCCAGGAATCACCCAGTTGCCCGGCAAGAGTCGCCGCCAAGGAATACATGCCCTTCATGGCACCCGCGCTGCGCGCGACGAAGCCGGCCTGGATGACGTTACGAGCCCGGCGGATGGCGATAATGTCCATCTTGTGCAGGCGGCCGTACTGCCGGGCTTCCTTCATGTAGCTGGTCGGGCTGTCCAGCGGGTGCCAGTCCAGGCCGGACACGAAGCTCTTGCCGTGATAGGTCAGGATCTGCACGTTCTGCGCGGGGGCTGCCGGTGGGGTACCAGAGATGGCCATACGATCAGCCCGTCACGATCGGCGTGATCAGCACCACCAGGACGCTATGACCAGAGGTCCGCGTGCGACTGCCGCCTAGGCCGAAGAAGCTGGGGGCACCCACACCGGTCTTGGCCGCGTTTTCGTTGAGCTCTTCGAAGCCCGACAAGATCAGCGTCTGGCCGCTGCGCAGCTTGACCTTGGGCGACAGCGACTTGGCGTCGTAGTCCGGCAGCTGGACACTGGAACCGTTGCTTGTGAAGGTCTGGAAGGTCGGTTTGCTGCTCATGTTGATCGACACCATGAGCAGCATCTCGTCGTGATCGAGCACGCGCGGCAGCAGCGTCATGTTGAAACCGCTGGTGATGGTGCCGGGTGTGAGTGAGGTGCTCGAACCGACTGACGCTGTGGTCGTTGTCTGGCTAGAGGCCAGGTAGCCCTGGACGTTGCCAATCTGCAGCGGCGCCGGCTGCAGGTTTAGGGTAGTGACCGAGGGCGAGCGGACGTTGGAGACTCGGCCCTGCTCGGCGAGGGTCTGGACGATGGCATTGGAACCGGCCCAGGCGGAGTTGGCAGTATCGACGATGCCGATCGAGGCCGAGGTCGCGCTGGTACTGAGGCCGGCGACAGTATTGGAGAGCGACAGGCCCCACTTAGTGTTGAGGGACTTGTAGACTGCAGCCCAGTTGAGGCCGAGCTGGTCCGAATCGGTGAGCGTGACCTCGAACACCTTCACGTTAAACAGCACCTGCTGGGTGATGCTGCGATTGGTGCTGTTGAGATAGGCCTCGACCCGGGAGATGACCTCTGGGCGATCGGTGACGGTTAGGGTCCCGGTGGAAGGAGCCAGATACATCCGCCCGGCTGGGGCGACGCTGAGCATCGCCTTCACGTTGTTCTGGATGTCCTGCAGGATCGAGGATTCTAGGGTCACCGTAGTGCTCTGGTTACTGCCAGAGTCTCCGGACACGCCCGAGTTGGTGCTGGATCCCCCGGAGTTGCTGCCGCTGGTACCTGCGGCCGTAGCCATACCGGACTTCACCGTGCTGGCGATGACCTGCTTGTCACCAAACGACCACACATCGAAGACCCGCGTCTCGAAATAGCTGATCCGCACGGCGCGCTCGACGGGCGAGTAGCGCCACCCCAGGCCCAGTCGCGCTGTCACCTCATCGAGCAGGCCAGAAGCCTTACCGCTGTACTTGAGCCCGCTCACCTGGCTCCCGCCGCCGAAGCTGGTGAAGTCGGCCGCGCGATACCCGGAGCCGGTCGAGCTCGCGGCGGCGCCCATGGTTGCTGGGTTGGTGATGACACCTGCGGGCAGCAGGCCTGCCAGGCTATCCGGACTTGGATTGCCAATGGGCGCTGGCCCAGTGCTGGCCGGCTGTGCACTGGCCGCCCCGGCGTTGGGATTCAGTGCATCGGGCGAGACCAGCACGGCGATACCGCACTGGCTGGTGATGTACTGAGCGATCTCGGTGATACCGACGCTACCCGACGGGCGATAGCTAAGCTCGCAATCCAACGCTGAGGGCATGCCACGTTTGGCTACCACCGGCTGCGTCGAGACCCAGGGTCTGTCGCTGAACACGACCGTTTCGCGCTTGGGCTGTTGCTGCTGATTGCGTAGAAGGGCGGCGTATTGGCTGGCGATGGCGGCATCGTTCTCAGCGCGCTGGGCCGATTCGTCCACCTGCTGCACCGAGCAGCTGGCGAGCAAGAGCGCCGCGGCCAGGGCGCTCAGGCGAGGGGGGCGGGTCATGACTTCTTCCTCTCGGAAACATGAACAATGCGCTGGCTGGAATTGCCATCCACGATGAAGGAGCGGCGAGCGCCGTCGTAGAGCGGGAAGACCTGTGCGACGGCTTCGGCAAAGGTGCCGCGGAAGTGCAGGGCGGCCTCGATGGGGTAGTCCAGGTCATCGGGTTCCCAGACCACCTGCCAGCCTGCACGCTTTGCCCAGGCCTCCACGGACTGCCGTAGGGTGCTGCCAATGGGTGCATCCCATGTCTGGGTAATGGCAGAGGCGGGTTCGGTGAGTCGGACCGAAGGCAGGGTGTAGGCGCCGGCCGCCGTCGCGCCCACTGTAGGCGACGGCTTGGCTGCTGTGGCGGCGACGGAAGAAGCAGGCTTGGCGGGACCCGAAGCCGCTACAGCTGCAGGTTTGGCAGAAGTGCCCTTCGCCAGGGAAGCGTTTGGAGATTGCCCGACATGCAAGGACTCCCCTGGCGCTTTGACCGGCGCGGATGTCAGCGCCGCGCCGGCGGGCGTAGGTTTGACTGCCTGAGCGGAATCGACGTTCGGTATCGGCTTAGCGGATACGGTGTGCGATTCCAGAGGCTTGGCGGTGGGCACAGTGGCAACAGTCACCCCTGTGCTGGAGGCCGGTGCAGCTTTGTTGTTTGCTGTGCTCGGGGTAGCTGCCGGCGCAGCCGCGTAGCGCTTGCCCTCGGGTAGCTGGTAGCCCGGGCGCAGTACGAAGCACACCGACCGCATGACCTCATCGACCTTCACCTGCCAAGCCGGCCCGGCCAGCACCTGCAGGGTGTTGCGCAGGCTCATCGGCCCGAGCTTGTATTGGGCCGCTGGCAGCGGCCGGGTGAAGAGGATGTTGACGTGACCTTGATCGGGTCCGCACAGGCTGTAGCCGGAGCGGTTAACCACGTACTGCATGGCGTCGCGAACGGTTGGCTTCATGTTGCCCGGGATGTTCACGTCGATGATCTGGGCCATCAAGTCCCGCTGTTCGGTCTCCGGCGCCGTGTTCACCAACGTGTAGCGGCCGTAGCGCACCTGGGGCTCTGAGGCAGCGCCTTTCGGATAGAGATCGGGTTGTAGCAGCTCCGGATTCCGCGAGCTGTCTGGACCGGTAGCCGGTGGTGCGGATTCGTGCGCAACGCAGCCGGCCAGAGCGGCGGCGAGTGCCAGCGGAGGGAGGGTAAAGAGCTTCCAGGTCATGTGCGGCGTGGCCCCAATTCGTGATGGGGCTCAAGGTGCCAGCGCACGTGATCAAAGGCAGCAGATAACCTCATTCGGAGCTACGGAGGTTAGACTTCGCAGGTACCGGGGCTGGATAAATGCAAAAAAGCCCGCTATCGCGGGCCCTTTTGGCTTATGAGCTGTCAGCTCTTCTGAGTCACTCTATAGAGTGCAGAATTCTGAGCTGTCTTCTCTAGAAACTCTACGATGAGATGTCCGCGTTGAGCCTGGTCTTCATGCTCCAAGGCTGCCTGGCGAAAGCGTCTACCGATTAGTTTCCGAGTAGTTGGATGGAGATTACCCCATTCGCTAGCCGGCTTCTTCCCAAGCCCCTTATACACAGCAGAAAGCAAAAACGGCTTGTCCTGGGCATTCTTGAGAGACTGACCGATGAGCTTGGATACAAGGGCATCTACGTCACTCGCATCAAGAGTCACCATTAGCGTCTTTTCAAGGCCTTTTTTCACCAGCAGAGCTAGAGCGTCTTCAAAAGAAGTAAGCTCCTCATCAGCGAAATCCATAATTTCGCGAGCAATGCCTTCGTTCAGATCCAGTATGATTTGCATCAGGTCACCCTTTTAGTAGGTTTTTGAGATACGGATTCGCGCCCGTTTTCGAATCCTACCTAAAGGGTGGCCTGCCAACAACAATTATTTTTTCGGTGAGAACGTTGTGACCTAGCTGTTCTTGATGTTTGCCGCAGGGCGCAGTAGCTCAGTTGGTCGTTCAGGCAGTCCGCTCCTCTGCTATTAAACAGGTAGTGGCTCGTTTTCTTGAAGCGGCGGAGCGAATGGGTTGGTCCGGTCATTTTTCGGGCTTATCTAGTGATATCACTGGTTACGGGGCCGCTTCAAAACGGCCTACATCTGCGTGTCTCCTTCCGGCAAGAACATCTAGACAATAGGTTGTTAATGGCGAGGCACCAGGTCCGATTGCTGCATGAGAAGAATTTCTGAATGACATATCTCAGCAGCTTTATTTAGCGATGTGGGGGCCTGTCTAGCCGCTGCTACTTGCTCCAAGGCGACAGGCCCGCGCTGAGTGAGTCCTGTCATCCGGCAGCTTCACGCTGAGGGCGGCGAAATTCTCGAGGGGCCCCTATCTAATAGGGGATATCGTCGTCAAAGTCGTCACCGGTTGAGGCCGGCGCGCGAGCAGGTGCCGAACCGTTCGTGGCCGGTCTCGCCTGACTCTGACCCGTACCCTGGCCCATCGTGATGGACTCGATACGTTGAGGCAGGAACGCAATACGGTTGGCCTGGACCTTGATCGCAGCCTGTTCCTCGCCGTTGCCATCCTTCCAGGTATCCAAGACCGCCCGGCCGTCGATCAACACACGCATTCCTTTCTGGTACAGCCGGCTATAGCTTTCCGCGTCGCGGTGCCAGAGCTCGACGTTGGCCCAGAAGCCGCCGCGATCCTCGTAGGAGCCATCCTGCAGGCGGATGCTGTTATCGAAATAGACGTTCAGCCGGAGCAGGTGCCGCGGATCCTGATTGTCCTTCTGGAACCGCTTGTACTCGGGTGCGGAGCCAATGTTGCCTTCCCATACTACTGCTGTGCCCATGTCAGGCCTCCTGTTGGGATGCGGCGTCTTCGCCGCGGGATTGGATGATCTGTTTCAGCTGTTCGGTGTAAACAGCATCGGCCTGGGCCATCTTCTCGGCGCACTCGGCGGCCTGCCGGCCGATGGCATGGACCAGGCTGATCTGCATGTTCAAAGCAATGCGCTGCAGCTCCATGGAGTGCAGGTCCTGGAGCAGTGTTTCGGTGATCAGGTCGTGGCGGCATAGGTCCGCCCAAAGCCCCACGCCCATCTTTCGTGTCCCACTCTGCTGCCAGCGCAGAAAGACTGGGCCAGCCGAGGTGTGCTGGTGGGTCATCCGGATCGGCAAGAGCGTGAAGGGAAAGCGCTGGGCCTGAGCGAGAATCCGCTCCTGGGCCAGGGTGTTCAGATTGGCCTCAAGGGAACGGCACTGCTCGGCCAACTGGTCCAGCTCCCCCTTACCTTTAAAGGGTTTTAAAAGCCCTTTGTAGAAGGGAGCGTGTTGCAGGTTCGCGAAGACTTCTTGTTGCAGGGGTTGGAAGGCTGCCTGTTGCACGCCTGCTGTTCTCGCACCCTGAGTGGACTGTTGCAGTGCCATGGCGATCAGGCCTCACTCATCTCGGTGGCGGCGTGGGAGCTGGTCAGGGCGCCCAAATGCTCATCCTCATCGGCAGAGTCGCCATCGAAGCCCTCGTCGCCACTACTGGAGCTAGCCGGGACATCGCCGGGACGCTGGATCGCCGGGGCGAACTTGCTACGGCGAGTCCCCTCCAAGACGTCCTTGGGCATTTCCAGGAAGCTGTACATCTGCTGGGCGTTAGTGGCGCGGGCATTGTTGGCGGCGATGTCGTCGCGCGACGCCCCGCTGTAGCCCTTGTAGCGCTGGCCCACACCGTACAGGCGGCGGAGCACCGCAGCCCCTTCGTCCAGCCAGGCCTCCTTGGAGCCGTTGTCGATCAGGCCGATGTGAGCGGCCAGGAGGATCCGGCGCACCAGCTCGTCATAGCGGGTGAGCAGGTACACGCCCTTAAAGGCCAGCGGCGAGTTCAGGTAGAGCGGGAACTTGAGCGGCTGGATCGACAGGTTGACCCCCACGTCTAGCTGCTTGGGCAACATAGCCATGACCTGGTCCAGTCGCTCGTCGATAGCTGTCAGCTGCTGCTCCGACTCCTCGATTTTGTCCTCGATGATGATGAGGAAGAGATCGGAATAGGGGTCGTCTTTAGCGGCGCCGGCGGAGATGCGGTTGATGATGTTGGAGAAGCCGGACAGGCCGATCATGCCGGGCTTGTTATCGGAGCGCTGCCGACCGAACCAGAGGCGGGAAGCGTGATGGGTATGCAGGGTGAGATCGACTTTCGATCTGAGCGAGCCCAGGTTGAGCTGGAAGGTATCAGCCATGAGAAGGATTCCTCGGGTTGTGAGATGACGCTCGGGCAGGGTGCCGAGACTGGCGCTGGAGGGCAGCGGAAAACCGTATTTGGGTGCGAGGAGGTTGCTGGTAGGCTTTCCAGGCGCCTATCAACAAGGCGAAGCCTAAAGAAGAAGTATCGATTTCCGAGGAGTGAGTGATTCCCCGGGAATCACCTGTGGCTTCGGCCGGGTGGGTGATTCCCCGGGAATCACCTTGGGCTTCGGCCGGGTGAGTGATTCCCCGGGAATCACCTTTGGCTTCGGCCGGGTGGGTGATTCCCCGGGAATCACCCCTAGCCTCGGGCGCTGAAGTTGAGCAGATGAGGAAGGGGCGAGCAGAGATCATTCGCTACCTCCGCGACCCATCATCTTCCGAAGACTTTTCAATACGTCATTCCCGGTTTGAGCGTCACTGACTGCCTTTGGCTGGACAGTGGCCGGTTCAAACCGCGGAATTGTCGGCACCGAAGGGGCCAGGTTTGGCATGGCTGGAGCTGCGGATTGAACTGCGGCGGGCTGCCAATCGGCGTTGAAGTCACCGGTCTGGGCCTTCTGGATGAGTTTCATCAGGTAGCCAAAGGGCTTTGCTACCTTGCCCGAGGCGCAGCGGACGCCCCATTGCTTCACCAAGAGCACCCGAATGTCTGCGGGAACAGCCAGGATCACGAGCTGGGCTCGCTGTTGCTGCTCCGACGTCATCCGCTGATAGGCGCTAGGCCACACAACATCCGCGTCTGCCTGCTCGCGCAGTACAGAGCTTTTAGATACATCAGTAGTTGTATTCGTATACGTACTAGATGAGTTCGGATTCCGAACTAAGGGTGAAACCCCCGGATTTGCACTGAGTTCGGAATCCGAACTGAGGCTCAGGACCTGATCAACAGGGCTTTTTTGACTGAGTTCGGAATCCGAACTCAGGTGATTCATAGCTGCCAAGACCGGAGTTCGGAATCCGAACTCAGCAGGTGGCGCCGCTGCACGCGCCGGATCTTCGAGCCCCTGGGCGCGGAAGCGCTCTCTGAACACCTCGACGCGAGTGGGTAAGTCCTGGGTCTCGCTGACCAGCATCTCGTCAAAAGTCAGGCCGGCGATCTCGCGGATTGAGCTGTTCGAGTGCTCGAGGCCGTTTGCTACGAGGGAGAGATAATCTTGATCGAGTTGTATAGCCTCGGAGTAGGCCACGGGCTCGTCGTGCAGGATGTAGATGTTGCCCTGGACCTGGCCGGTAATCGCGTCGCGAACACGGCGGCCGAGGCTCAGCCAGCGAGTCAGGCGCAGTACGGTCAGGGCCTTGGCCACGGTCTCACGCGAAGCGGGACGGCCTGGGTTGTTGCCCAGGTAGGGGCGCAGCTGATCGTAGGTCGGGAACGCAGTGACGCCATCACCGTTCATGAGCAGGCGAAACACCTGCCAGGCGTTGCGCTCAAGTGGCGAGAGACGGTCATCGAGCAGCAGTCGGCGAGGAACGGTCTCGTGAGGGTTACCGCTGAAAACGATGCCGGCGAATTCCTTGGGTAGGTCTTCGCCGGTTTTTTGCTTGTAGTCGCGCTGGGCTTGGACATGGACGGTCAGGTGTGACGCTGCAACGTCCAGGGCGCGACCGAGGAGATGGGAGCCGCGTGGAGCCGTGGTTTTCACCTATTGTCGCCTTCTACCGAATCCAGCTCGATCAAGCTCATTTGCCCGAGGTCAGCGGACTGATCCTGTTCTTGCGCTTGGGGCAGGGCATTGTCGACGGCTTGCTCCTCACCGAGTTGCCGATCTCGCCGCTTCCTTGCATCGGAAATCAACAAGAGCGGTGCCCGGGCGATCTTGGGCGGGTAGAGGCCTTCGTTGAACCAGGTCTGTACGAGATTCCAGATGAGGCCGAGGGTGATCTGGTCGTTCCTGTCCTTGACGGACTCGAAGGGTCCGTTGAGCTCCTCGGTGATCATCATGCAAATGTCGAGCAGAGCGATGGCGTCATTGTGATCCACCTCATGAGCGCTCATTAGGTCGAGGAAGCGATACCAGACCTGGGCGGTATCGTTGAGCCCTGCCACCCGGCCGGAGCGACCGGGAACATTCAGGAGCTGGCGCACCACGCTGATCTCGCTGGGGGCCATGCCGAAGAATTCGCGGATCATGCCGTTGGTGGCACCCAGCTGGATGGCGCGATGCACGAGGCGGGTCTCGCGCTCATCGCGTTCGCAGTTCTCCAAGAGCTTCTTGACCATGTCGAGATCGATCTGGACCTTGCACCAGCGCGCCGGGGCATTTTTTAGGATGCTATAAGCCTGGGGCTGGCGCAGCAGGTTCAAGACTTCGACGTCCAAGCCAATATCCAGGCAGCGCTGGACCTGGCCGTTGCGCAAGTGATGGAGGATCAAATCCATCAGCGCTTGGTTCATGGGGTTGTACTTCGTGGACATATGCGACTTCCTAATGCAGGTCCAGAAGGTGACCGGGCTACTGCCCGACCTCGAGTTCGATCAGCCGGCGGGCGAGGCGGATCACCCGGAACAGCTTCACGACGGCGGCATCGGTCATGCGTCCTTCGGTGCTGGCTGGCTTGCTATCGAAAAGGGGATCGCCAAGGAGCAACTGGCCGAGGTTCAGGGCGAAGGTCGCGTTCTCTTCCGCAATGCTTGCCTTGAGCTCCTCGGCAGTCTCTGGATCACGCGACACCACGTAGCTGTACATGCCCGTCAACGACTGCAGGAGTTGCCAAGACGTTGTTCCGCGTGCGGTCAGCTCTGATTGAGGGGTAGAGAGCGTGAAGCCGAGTGCGAAATCGGTGGGCTTGAGCAGCTCACAAGGAACGTCGCACAGCTGGGCAATTTCGAAGACCAGCGTTCGCAGGCCCTTACGCAACTCCTCAGGGGTATCGGTGTTGCGCTCGATGTACCAGACGTCCGAGATGGCATGCAGGCCGCCGGCCTGGACAGGGATCGCGCGCAGGGCATCACTGTTGAAGTCAGGCAGGGTCTCGCCGTGCTCGGCCGCGATGCGGCGCTGAACGTCCCTTACCTTCTGACCAATGCCATCGGGCGTGACGATGTGGCCGTTCAGGCGAGCGGCTCGTTCTTCTTCGGAGAGCTGCTCGGGATCCGGCGGAGTGTGCTGCGGCGGAGTGGTGTCGACTGCACCGGAGCCACCGGTACGCTCGGGGAGTGGCGGTGGTGTGGAAGGAGAGGCAGCTCCCTGCTTCTGCTTGCTGGGCGTTCCTGGTTGCTGTTCCAGTGTGACCGTGTTGCCAGGCGCGTGAGCGATAGCACCGGTAGCAGGGACCTGAGGAACCTGGCCATCGGGCACCTGCACCCCTACGAGTAGAGAGCGGCGGCTACTGTCCTGATGATCGAGGATCGCCTTTAGTACTTCTTCGTAGCTGACATTCAGCGCTCTGCGGATCTGGCCGATCAGTTCGTCCTGGATGGACTCGAAGACAAAGTTGTCAGTGTGACCATCAAAGCCGTTGAGCACTTCTTGGTACAGCAACTCGAAGTCTGTCTCCTCACCGTTGAAGCTCACCCAAGCTTTCAGAGCAGCGCTACGTAGAGTGAGCAGTTTTTCGACCTGATGCTTTCCGAGACCTGAGTAGAGCAAACCAGGAATGGCTGGTACTAGCGTCCTCAATGCCTCTTGCATCTTGCTGATATGGGATTGGGATATGCGATAGCCGTCCTCGGCCAGCTTCCTTACAAGCTCCCGCTGAGAGATCTCTCGGCCGGCTTCCTGGGCATAGAGTTCACGAGCAGCATCGATACTGACCGCACGCTCGACGAACATGAGGTTGCCCCGCAGATCGTTTTCTGCGAGGTGGCCGGTCAGCGAGACGATCTCGCCGCGGTCAGACCAGGGGCGGAATAGGCAGTTGATACGGAAATAGCGTTCGTCCCGGGTTTCCTTCCAGAGCTCATTGAGGATAGCCAGGCGGGTGTTGCCGCCAGTTCGAATGATGAAGTGCTCTTCACCAGGCCGTCTGGTCACAGGAGGAGGCGTGTCCAGGCCCCGAGCTTGGATGGAGGCTTTGATTTCATCGTGCAGCGGGTTTCGAGTGGTTCGGGGGTTGCGGTTGTAAGGGGCCAACTCATCCAGTGTCAGGACCATGGGCGTTTCCTTGATCGGATCCGCCAGGCGTGCGACAGGAGTGCTCGATCCGGCAAAGCCGCCGGCCAATAGACGCTGAGTGACTGCTTCGTTGCTGGGCTTGCTCATGCGTGGATCTCCTGAGCACTACGAGCGGAGGGCCGGCTGGGCTCATCATTCGCGGCCAGCAGCTGGTCGATGACGCGCTGCAGACGGAACACCTCATCCTCGAGCTCGAGCGTGCGGCCCATGCGGATGATGATCTCGGCGTTCATCGAGCGATGGGCCTGCTTGGCCGCCTCGGCGATCTGGGGACGCAGTCCCTTGGGAAAGCGGACGACGAACTTCTCATCCTCTGTTGTAGATTTCCGTACGGATGGCTTGCGCTTGGTTGCGGTAGTCATAGGGTCTGGTCCAATTCGTTCATAGGCTGGGCACGTCGCAGCTGGGCGCGGGCATTGAGGCCGGCGCGGCGATCGCTGGGCGTGAAAGACGTGAAAATGGGGCAGTAGCCAACTTTCAAGAACTTGACGTGGCCGCCCTTGGTACGGGCGACGATCCAGCCCTCGTCCAGGGCGAACGCCACCAGGTCCCACAGGTTCTTGTTGGCACCACGTAGCGCATGGGCGGGCGTCGTCATGTGCGGCTACCCCCTTTCACGTACCCCACTTTGAAAGGCAGGCGATGCGCTCGGGCGAGGGAATGACAGCGATCCAAGGGCTGCTGCAGGCGCTTGGACGCAGTGCGCAGGGTATCCCCGAGCAAGGCGCGGGCTCGAAGGAGCCGCACCAGGTCTTCATCGGGCACTTCGGTTGCCGGCTTGGCCTCGGCGAGCTGGCGCAGCTCCTCGCGCTGCGCGCTGATGACGAAGCTAGGGCCGCCGACGGCGCGCTCGGTCGGCTTCACTTCGACGACTTGGCCACCTTTGGCAAGGAAGTCGTTCAGCGCTGCATCCAGCCTCTGCCGGTCACGTTCGCGATCGGTATGGGAAGGGAGATCCTGTTCAGGGGTGTGATGGGAGAGCATGTCATTGGCCTCCCGCCCGTTGCTGGAGCTGGTTGCCCGACTCAATTGCAACGATCTCGGCCAGACCATCGTCCTTGAACAGCAGATCCAGGGTTTTGATCAGCCCTGCCGCATCGTTGCGGGAGCCGGCGACGCGGAAGACGACGGTGGTGTCGTGGAAGGGACCAGGTGCTGGCTGATCGAAGACCTGCAAGGGCTCCACGTCGAGCGAATGGCAGACGCTGCAGGCTATGAACTCATCAGCGGTGAGGGGGCGGCGGCAGAGGTGATGGCCGCAGTTGCGGCACTGGTGAGTAACCCCAGACAACATGGCTTGCGGGCTCATCGAGCAGCTCCTTGCCGGCTCCCGCCGGCGAACGATCGAGGGGAAGGGCAGGGAAGAGGGTTGCGACTTATCGGTAACGGGCCCGAGGGCATCGGTCAGGAGGTTCATGCATTCATCTCCTGCCAGGCCTGCGCGCTTAGGTTCTCGAAGCGCGTCTGCTTGGCGATAAAGGCGGCGCGGACCGTGCCGACTTCGCCGTTGCGGTGTTTGCCAACGATCAACTCAGCAATGCCCTTGAACTCGGTTTCCGGGTTGTAGTACTCGTCGCGGTACAGGAACATGATCACGTCCGCATCCTGCTCGATGGCGCCTGACTCCCGCAGATCGGCAAGGCCAGGCCGCTTGTTCGGCCGAGATTCCAGTCCCCGATTTAGCTGAGAGAGTGCGATCACAGGGCACTTCATCTCTTTGGCCAACGCCTTGAGCGAGCGGGATATCTCAGCGATCTCGTTGGCACGGTTCTCCTGGCCATCGCAGCGCATCATCTGCAGGTAGTCGACCAGGATCAGGGCAGGCGGACCGAAACGGCGCGCGGCACGACGGGCTCTGGCGCGCAGCATCGTGGGGGACAGACCCGCCTCATCGTCGATGACCAGACGATCGCCAAAGCCGTTGATGGTGTTAACGGCCATGGTCAACTTCGGCCAGTCCTCATCCTCAAGTTGCCCGCTCTTGAGCTTGGTGGCATCGATACGGCCGATGATCGCCACCAGTCTGAGCATCAGCTGCTCCGCCGGCATCTCCAGGCTGTAGACCTGCACCGATTTGTTCTGCGCATGCTGGAGCGCCCTGGTAATGCAGTTGAGCAAGAAGGCGGTCTTGCCCATGGCAGGGCGGGCACCGACGATGATCAGGTCGGTGTCCTGCCATCCGGAGGTGAGGGCATCCAGATCGTTCAGGCCCGAGGGAACGCCCGTCACCGGCATAGGGTTATTGAAGCGCTCGTCGATGGTGTCGATCAGCCTGCTCAACGTTGCAGTGACGTTGCAGAACTCGGCGCCCTTGCGGTCTTGGCCAAGCGCGAACAGACGCTGCTCTGTCTGCTCCTGCACTTCGGCGGCATTGGCACCTGGTGCTGACGCCGCGCGGCTGCTGGCAAAGCCCAGCAGGATCAGCCGGCGTAGGTGCGCTCGCTGGGCGACGATCTCCGCGTACGCGACGATGTTGGCCACCGAGGGGGTGTCCTTGGCCAAGGTTCCCAGATAGGCCAGGCCGCCCACCTCATCTACGTCGGGCATCACCTCTGCGAGTGTCACGACATCGAAGGGCCGCGACTGGGAGGCGAGCAGGGCGATTCGCCGAAAGATGAGCTGGTGGTGCCGGAAGAAGAAGTCTTCCTCCAGCAGCACATCAGCGATCAGGTCCCAGGTGCTGTTGTCGAGCATCAGCCCGCCCAGGACGGCCTGCTCGGCTTCTTGAGAGTGAGGCGGGATCAAGCCGGCTGCTACGCGCTCAGCGTCTGAGACATGCACGGTGTGATCGTGGGCGGGGACCTCCAGGAGCTGAGCGACGCTCATGGCCGACCTCCCAGCGCCACCTGATCGCGGCGCTGGCCAACGCCGCGGTGGAGCTGTGCTTGAGTCCCCAGCTCGTAGCCTTGGTAGCGCGCCCGCACGTCGTGGCCTTTGGCCTCGAGATGCTCAAGCTCCACGGTGGTCAGGTCAGGATGGTGAACGGCCAGGTAGGCATCGATGACACGCTGGGTCTCGTCTGGTTTGCCCTTGGCGAACTGGTGGACCTTGACGCTGACTGCTTCGATCCAGCCTTCGGCGAAGACCTGGCCACGGCGCCGTTTGGTGGCCAGCTTGCAGCGAGTCTGACTGCGGACGAACACCTTGCGAGCGGCCAGGAGTTGCTGGTGGAGTGCGGAATAGGCGTAGCTGGCCATCTCAGGCCCGACACCGATACCAACGAACTTGAACGCCCATCCCAGGCGCTGATCGCGAAAGGCCAGGGGATCGCAATCGAATGCTTGGGCGCACACTAGGGCGAGCTGGTGAAGCCAATGGGCGGGCGCTTTGCGGGTGCCTGTGGCAACGACTGCTTCGCTGGCCAGCACTGCCTGGACGTCAACGTCCATGAGGTTGTGCTGTTGCATGAGCTTGCGCGCCTGACGCAGCGCGGTCTCGGCTTCGTTCGGCGCGGCGCCGGCGTCCTTGGCCAAAGCGAAGCACTTGGCGACGCGCTCCAGGATCTTCTGCTTGTTGGCGTCCATCTCACTTGCCCTCTTTCACCAGGGCATGCACGACAGCTTCGTCTAGGGCCGTGAAGCGATCAGCCCACTCAGGGAAGAGTTCGATGGCGAGGTTGCGGATGACCTGCAGGGCAGCGGGTGCCTGACGGTTGCTCGGCTGCCTGTACTCCAGGCGGTGTGCAGGCACCCCATGAGTGGCCGACTCGCAATAGACAACTGCATCAGGGATGACGGTATCTATGACCTGGATATCGGAATGGCCACGGAAGGTCTCACGAATCGTCGCATCCAGCTGACGCGCGTCTGAGGTGAGATCCAGACCGTTCACTACGGCCTTGATAGGCGGTACCGGTAGCCCAAGGCGGGCATAGGGTCGGAGTCCGTCCAGCATTTGCAGAGTGCCGCGGTTGAATTCGCGGGCGGACAGCATTTCAGGGGGGAGGGGGGAGACGGCAAGGTCCGAAGCGAGCATCACCATCTCGAGGAGCACGGTGCGGGCGCCCTGCGTATCGATCAGCACCAGGTCGAAGTCGTCCTGGAAGATGTCCTTGAGATGAGCCAGGCGAAGCCGGCCATCAGGCGCCTGCAGGAGGAGGTTGATCAGGTGGTTGTGCGGATCGTTGGAATAGATCAGCGACAAGTTCTGGATATTGGTCTTGGAGACGATGCGATCGAGGCGTGTCTCGTTGCTGGCGATCAGCTCGAAGACGCCGCAGGGAGCAGGCTCGACGAGGTCATAGTAGGACGAGAGGGAAGGCTGGACAGGATCCAGATCGATCAGTAGGGTGCGGAGCCCCGCATCGGCACAGAACGCGCCTAGATTGGCGGTCTTGGTGGTTTTCCCTGTACCGCCCTTGGTCGAAATCGCAGATGTGGTTTTCAAATTTGCAGCCTCTAATGGGTTCATTAGAGGCCGCTTGTTTTCACTGAGAGGCGCGTCGCGCCTGGGTGCAGTGGTGGGTCAAAAGCAATTGGCTTTTAACCAATTGGTCGTAGGTTCGAATCCCACACGACCCACCATCTTCACCAGAAACCCTCCGCAATGGAGGGTTTTTGCGTTTCCCCAGCTCAGATAAGCAGCCGTCTGTGGCGGAATCCAGCGTCAGCGTAGCCGCCCATCAGCGTGCCCGTTAGCAGCAGCGTCTTGCGCGCTGTTTGATGCCAGCACTCCCATGGCCTGGCCCTGGGCCGAACCGCTGTTCTTGTACTCGTGTCCCTCGTCCACCACCAGCAGGTCGAAGTAGCCGTCCGGGAGGTAGCGCTTGATGAGCTCGGTCGGTTGGTAACCGCCCTCGCCGAAGCCGAATTCCAGGTTGGCCATCGCCCGCTCCATGCGCTTGGCCTGGCGGTCACTGAAGACGAAGTTGCCCTTGGCGTCTATCAAATTGATGAACTCATGGACGTTGTCAGCCAGCATCGTGGCGAGAAACTCTTCGCCGAAGTCCGCCACCAACTTCTCGGCCCGGATGGGGCCAATGGTCGGTATGCGGCACATTGACTTGAGGATCACGCTGCGCCTGTCACCGCCTGCGGCCTTGCCCGGGCGCATCAGCGTCCAGAGGGGCGCCTTGCACTTCGGGCACTGCCGGCGTCGCTCCCCGCGCTGGAAGTCCTCCAGGGTGAGGTAGTTGCCTTCCTCGTCCTCGAGCACGCGACACCCCCGAGCGCTGTTGGGCGGCGAGCTGAAGGTGTTGCATTGAAGGTGCTCCGAAGTAAGGCAGCGCGTAGGGGGTATCACACCTCATACTAGTGCTACAAAACATGCAAGAAAAAGCAATACCACGCCTGACCGTGCATTTCCTATTGATGCCATGGAGGAGGGCAGCCAGGGTTGACCGGAGCTGTATTGGTGGACTCGTGACTTCGGGCGACTAAGTAGATGATGGCAAATTGCTATATTGATAGGTAATGGTCATAACTTTCGGGTTATCCTAAGTGATCCTAGCGCCATCTCAGCACTTCTTCCCCGTATGACTGCCTCACGAAGACCTCCTCGCGGCGCAGGCCGCACGGCCAAGCCCGATTCGCTCCGCGCTGCTCATGAGCAGATCACCCGCAACAGCGGCACTCTCGCCGACATCGCCGGCCTCATCGAGATGGAAGGCAGGGCCACCCCCTCGCGTGGCCAGGGCATTCAATCCTCACGCGCCAAGGCCGACACCGGGAGTCCTTCGAATACCTCCAGGAGCGACGTGCTCGAGGACAACGGATCTGGCTCTTTTCTGGGACAGCGGGTGTTCGGGGTACCGCTCTTGGCCGTCTTGGGGTGCGCCTTGATCCTGGGCGCAGCGGTTGGGGTACCGCTGGGCGTACTGACCTATGGCACCGCTATCTGCACGGCGGTGCTAGACGGGCTAGCCGGCCTCTAGCCGGGCCCTATCTGAGCGCTTTCGGGACGTGCCTAGAACGAAAGGCAAGTGCCTTAGTAACTCTCGATTTCCAGGGGCAATCTCTCCTGGGAAACGGGATCTGCCTCGGGTCTGCCGAGCAGGTAGCCCTGTGCGAGCCGAACGCCCAGCTGTTGCAGCAGCGCCAGCTGCGCCGCGTTTTCCACGCCTTCGCAAAGCACTTCCAGCTTCATCGCCTGGCCCAATAACAGCAACGAGGTCAGGACCTGCCCGCGTTGCTCCTCGTCCTGGATGGCCAGAATCCGGCGATCAAGCTTGATCAGCTGGAAGGGCAGCTCCAGGATGGGGCCCAGCCCGGCATAGCCACTGCCGAAATCATCCAGGGCCATACGGATGCCCAGCAGCTGGAGGAGGGCAAAGGATTGGCGGGTCTTGGTATCGATGACCAGTTCCACACCTTCGGTGACTTCCAGGACCAGCCGACTGGGGGCGAGACGGGAGAGTCTGAGCGCCGCGGATACCCGTTCGTGCAGCATGGGGTCGGCAAACTGCAACGGTGAAAGATTGATGGAAATGCTCAGGTGAGGCGGCCACTGGCTGGCTGCCAGGCAGGCCTCCTTCACCACCCATTCGCCCAGGGCGATGATGAAGTTGCCCTGTTCGGCCAGCGGAATGAAGATGTCCGGCGATACCATGCCGAGGGTAGGGTGCTTCCAGCGCAGCAGCGCCTCGTAGCCGATCACCTGCTGCGGCTGAACGCGATAGATGGGTTGGTAGTGCAACAGGAATTCATTACTGGCGAGTCCCTTGCGGACATCGTCCGGCGTAAGTAGATCCGCATGCTCCAGAGGCGCACCCAGGACGGCCTCGACCCCACCTTCGAACACCCGATCACGGCCATCGCGTTTGGCGCGGTAGAGGGCTCGATCCGCGCAATCCAGCAGATCGTCCGCAGTACTCAGGCCGACGATGCCGCTGCGCGCGATGCCTATGCTGACGGTGACATAGGTCTTGTCGTCCTGACGCCCCTGATGCGGAATCTGCAGGTCACGAATGCGTTGCAGGATGGTTTCCGCCGCGGCGAGTGCCTGGGCCGGACCGACGTGCCTGAGGATGACGACGAACTCTTCGCCACCGTAACGGCCAACCAAGTCGCCAGCGCCCAGGCCGACTGCCAGGGTGGTAGCCACGGTGCGTAGGCATTCATCGCCGGCGAGGTGGCCATAGTGATCGTTGTAGCGCTTGAAATGATCCACGTCGATCAGGAGCACGGCGCCTTGCTCACCTGCCAGGCGCGATTGCCAGAAGGCTTCGAGCAGCGGACGCAACTGACGGCGATTGGCAAGGCCGGTGAGCGAGTCCGTTTCCGAGAGGATCTGCAGGTCCTGGTTGGCCGAATTCAAGGACGCCAGACGGACTTCTTCGCGCAATTTGTACAGATAGGTGCGACGACCCTCGACATTGAGCCAGTAACTGGCCAGGAGGGAAAAGAACGCCATCACGACGGCATTGGTGATCATCAAACCGCCCACGATGGTCGACACGGGGGCCTCGTGAACGGCGATGCAGATGACTGTTAGCGCGAAGCCGTTGAACGCAAGGGCAGGCGGCAGAGCGCTCTTCATGCAGGTATTGACGAAGGTGAGCATCAGCGGCCAGGTGAAAATGAACAGCGTCTGGTTCATTTCCTTGCCGGCCGGGCCATTGATCACCAGGTTGTAGACCACCAGCAGGCCGACGTAGAACGGCAGCAGGGCCAGGGCTTCGCGCCAACGAATGGGGACCACCCGTAGCAGGCAGATGACCAGCAGCGTGAAGGGAGTGGCTATTCCCAGCATCTGGCCGGCTGCCCACGGCAGGGCATCTTCCATCAGTAGCCACCACCAGAGCAGGAAGCTGTTGTAGCTCAAGGTCCCGATGAGGAGGCAGCGCGTGAGATGGCGGCTGCGCTGTTCATGGATGTCCTGATGAAACAGGCGCTCCAGCACCGGTGAGAAGGAAAAGGGCCCCACGGGCACGGCAAGCGTCTGATCGACAAGCCGACCAAGCTCTGGAGAGGTTTTCATAGGGGGCCCAGACTGCTGACAAGGTAGATATCAACGTCTGACGACTGACGTTGTAGTATCAATGTAATGGCACTTAGAGACCTGCCAGCCGCATCAGGATTCACCTGGAATGACCGGCGGTTGAGTTGGAGAGCCTGGCGGTGTCAGACGGTCCTAATCATCGGTTTCGTTCGGTGAGCGGGCCGGTCCTGCGGTTGCAATGGGGTAGGGCGCCAGGAATCCTTTGATAGCATGACGAAGGGCTGAACGCCTTGATCCCTTACCTGAGCCGGTGATCGATGGATGCTTATCCGACTTTCCCTCACGATCGAGGCACGATGAAGATTCACCGTCTGGGACCTGAATTCGCGCCGGCCTATAGGCAACTGATGCTGGAGGCCTATGCCAGGTACCCGGAGGCCTTTACGTCCAGCGTGCAGGAGCGAGAAGGACTGCCACTCGATTGGTGGGAGCGGCGGCTTCAGGTCGGCGATCAGGTGCGGGAGCTGGTCTGGGGAGCGACGGAAGGAAAGGCCTTGCTAGGCGTGGCCGGGCTCCGGCTCGAAACGCGAGAGAAGGTGCGGCACAAGGCGACGCTGTTTGGTCTGTACGTGCCTGATCGGCATAGACGGCTGGGAATAGGCGGAGCCTTGCTGGCCGAGCTGCTGACGTATGCGAAGGATACTGCCACGCTCAAGGTCGTTCAGCTGACGGTGACCGAGGGTAATCAGGCTGCCCAGGCGCTGTATGAGCGGGCGGGTTTCCTGACCTTTGGCGTGGAGCCGATGGCGGTGGCAGTAGGGGACACCTTCGTCTCAAAGGTGCACCTGTGGTGTGACGTGCGCCTACTGCGCAGGAAGATGAATTGCCTGGATGGAGTTCTTGGCTGAACGCCAAGACAGCGGTGTGCGGCAGGCTCGACCTGAGAGGCACACCTCAAGTCACAAGGCGGGCAGGGCCGACCAGAAACCAACGTGCACCCGGCCGGGTCTCTGAGAAGTCTCCATTGCCAGGAATACCCAATGTCGAAAGCTCTGTTGTCGTCCCTCGTACTGGTCCGCTCCGTCACCCTGGCGGCCTGTGACAAGACCTCCGAAGACCATGCCCGGGACGCCCAGACGCATGCCCAGCATGCCCAGGAAAAGGCCGCCGAGGGCAAGGTCGACCGTGCCTCCCAGGAGCAGGCCAAGGCGGCGGAGGATCGCGCCCAGGCCAATGGGGCTGCGGCTACCGAAGGGCGCCATACGCCGCCGGATTCCGCGGTACCCGGCTACATCAAGACCCCTGCCAAGGAAAATCCCTGAGGAGAGGCGACTGCCGGTCTGAGCTCCTGGGTAGCGAGCAGGCAGATCGGCTGGGCGCCGGATGACCGTGGCGCAGAGCTTGATCGCGCCTTTCTGCCCAAGGATGCCCGGGTCTGAAAGCCCGCGCTTTAGCTTGTCCAATAGGGCAGGGCGATTGGGCGCAGGGTTGTCTCCACCAAGCGCCGGTGTAAGCGCCAGCAGGTGAACCGCGACGCTCAGGCCTCCACCGAGTAATGGCTGTTTACATTCATGGCAGGGCGATTAGAGTAGGAAGCCCTGCAGCCGACGCTCGTCCCCCTTCCTGGAGCCACCATGAGCCTTTCGCGACCGATCCATTGGTATCGTACCCGCAGCACGCTCGAAATCGTTGCTCTGGGCCTGGGCATCATCGCCCTGGTAGTCGCGGTCGATCAGGGGCTGCGCAATTCGCCTTCCGAACACCTTGCCGACTACCACGCCTGCAAGGGTGACGGTGGCCTCGCACGGATGAATGCCATCGGCGAGATCGTCTGCCGGCTGCCCAGCCCGGTGATTGGCCAGGTGGCCGCCAAGACGCCCGCGGTTTCCGGCCTCTAACGCGCCACCAGTCGGCTGCGGCGTGCCCTTTGGGGACGTCGCCTGACCCCTTCCCGCCGGACCGATCTGGTCCGCTCGATACGTTCCTAGTCTTCTTCCTGATTCCGCCCCGGCCTCTGGGCGCGGATCACGGCTGCCTGTGCGCTGCGATGCAAACGACTATTGCTTAACGTAACATTTGATAATGAGAGTTTTTATCATTTAAAGTGCTGGCCCTCGCGCGATGCCGCGAAGAGCAGCCTTCAAGTGCACGGCGTCGGCTGCAACGCCACGGTCACAAGGATCACCATGAACACCCAAGGAACCCTCTGCCAGCCCGTCCGCCAACCACGTGGAGCGCTTCGTCAGCTACTCCTGATCGGCGCCCTGATTCCCTTTCCCCTGACGGTGCTCGCTGCCTCGGTCGCGGAGCAGAGCGCCATGGAACTGGACACCCTGACCATCGAAGGCAATCGCCTCTATGACATGGCGCCCTCGGAGCAGACCGGTGGCTATACCGTGGATTCGGCGACCGTGGGCACCAAGACGCCGGCGGCACTGCGCGACATTCCCCAGTCGATCACCTCCTACACCAGCGAGTACATCAAGGATCGCAACTTCAACACCCTGGACGAGCTGGCCAAGTCCACCGCCGGACTGCGGGTGCTCACCAACGACAGCGGGCGTTCCTCCATCTATTCGCGTGGTTACGAATACGACGAATACAACGTCGACGGGCTGCCGGCGCCCATGACCAGCATCTTCGGCACCGTGCCCATCCTGTCGCCCTTCGACCGGGTCGAGATCATGCGTGGCCCCTCGGGGCTGTTCAACAGCACCAGCGAGCTGGGCGGTATCGTCAACATGGTGCGCAAGCGCGGCACCGAGGATTTTCAGGGCCATATCACCGGGCGCTACGGCTCCTGGGACACCAACTACCAGGAAATCGACCTGGCCGGCCCGCTCACCGCGAGCAAGAACGTTCGCGGTCGTTTCGTCGCCTCGCGTGCCGACAGCAATGGCGAGGTGGACTACAACGCCAACACCGACCAGAGCTACTACGGCGACCTGGACATCGATCTGTCGGACGCCACCCAGCTTTCCTTCGGCCTGATCCATCAGGTCAAGAACCTCACCCCGCACAATGGCTATCCCACCGACGCCCAGGGCAATCTGCTGGACTTCAGCCAGTCGCGCTTCCTAGGGGCGGATTGGAACTACTTCGATGGCAAGACCACCGACGGCATCTTCGAGCTGACCCACAGGTTCGATAACGGCGGCTATGGGCGGATCGCCGCCCGGGCCTCGCACCGGGAGGCGGATTACCTCTATGCCTTCACCGGCGGGGCGGTGCAGGCCAACGGCAACACGAGCATTCGCGCCAGTACCCGGGACTTCGAGCAGGATGCCTACTCCCTCGACGCCAGCTACAGCCAGCCGTTCGAGGCGCTGGGGCAGGTCAGCGAATTCGTCGTCGGGACGGACTACAAGCACTACGACACCGACTACCAGAACGGCAACAGCGTCCTGGGTACGGTCAATGTGAACAGCTATTCGCCGACCCGCTTCGCCAAGCCGGCCCGTGCCTATCAGACCGATTTCAGTGGCGAGGATCGCGAGTTCGGTCTTTATTCCAAGGTCACCTTCCGGCCCATCGAGCGCCTGGCGCTGATCGGCGGCGCACGCGTCTCCTGGTACAAGGGCGAGGCCTACACCACCACCTTGGCCAACGGCGCCGAGGCGGGTGAAAGCCAGAAGCACAGTGGCTTCGTTACCCCCTATCTGGGAACCGTCTACGACCTGGACGACTATCACTCCCTCTATGCCAGCTATTCCAAGGTCTACAAGCCGCAGAGCGAGCTGGACGCCCAGGGCAAGGCGTTGGATCCGCGCGAGGGTGATCAGTACGAGGTCGGGATCAAGGGCAGCTACTTCAACGGCGACATGAACGCACGGCTGTCGATCTTCCAGCTGACCGACGAGAACCGGGCAGCCCGGCCTTTCGACGCCAACGGCGTGGCCATCACCACCTATTCCGACAGCTCCGGCAAGACGCGGGTGAAGGGTGCCGAGATCGAGGTCAGCGGCAAGCTCACCGAGCAGTGGGAAATGCTTGCTGGCTACACCTACATGGATACCCAAAACCTCAGCGGTGATGGCAATACCCTGTTCGAAGCCATGCCCAAGCACATGGCCTCGCTGTGGACCAAGTACACCCTGGCGGGTGGCCCGCTGACCGGTCTGAGCATCGGCGGCGGGGTGACCGCGATGAGCGATTTCTCCCAGACCAACCAGACCTCTGGAGTCACCGTGTCCGCCCCCGGCTATGCCACGGTGGATGCCAAGTTCTCCTATCCGGTCACCAAGCAGCTCACCGCGACCCTGGACGTGAACAACCTCCTCGACAAGGAATACTGGTCGCGCGTAGGTTCGGTCTCCACCTTCAACTTCCAGGGCCCCTCGCGCAGCGTGATGGTCGGGGCGCGTTACGACTTCTGAGGTCCAAGCCGACCGGGCCAGGCTCGGGTCGGGTCGGCGCGATGCAGGCCATGAAGATCTCTTCCACGATGCACTGAGATGCGATGAAAGATTCACTCTTCCAGCGGGACGATGTGGGCAGCGAGTCCTGGTGGCAGGCCGTCGCCTGCCGCGGCACGCCGCTGATCGAACCCACCGTGGGTGGGCGCTATCGCCTGACCTTTGTCTGGCGCGATCCCGAGGGTTTGGCCGAGCGCTCCAGTACCCAGCGGGTCTGGCTCAATATCACCGGGGTCACCGACCACCATCAACCGGGCCTGCCGCAGAGCCTGCGGCGTCTGCCAGGCACCGATGTCTGGGCCTGGGAGACCGAGCTGGACGGAGGCTGGCGTGGCAGCTACTGCCTCATCCCTACCGGGGAGCCGGCTGCTTTCGAAGACGAGTCCCAGCCTGACCTCCAGGGTATCCGTCTGTGGTGGCGCAGCGTCTTTCCCCTGGCCCAGGCCGATCGGCTCAATCCCCGCCGCGCCTGGCAGGGTGGCCGAGGACTGGCGGTATCTGGCGTGCATCTGCCAGACGCACCAGTGCAGCCAGCCTGGGCGTCCTTCGATGACCGCAGTCTGTCTCCGGCTGCCCCGTCAAGAATGCAGCAGTATCAGTGGGACAGCCTCCAGTTGGGTAACAGTCGCCCGGTCTGGGTCTTCACGACTGGTAATACCACCCCTGTGGAGCGACCGCTGGCCATCCTGCTGGATGGTCAGTTCTGGGCGGAGGCAATGCCCATAGGCACGCCGCTGCAGCAGCTCACCGATGCCGGCCAGCTCCCGGAGGCGGTCTATCTGCTGATCGACAACAGTGACCGTGCCCTACGCGGCAGCGAGCTGCCCTGCAATCCCGCGTTCTGGCGGGCGGTGCAGGAAGAGTTGCTGCCTCAGGTGCGCGACTGGGCGCCCCATGCCCAGTCAGCGGCCTCCACTGTCGTCGCCGGGCAAAGTTTTGGCGGATTGGCCGCGCTCTATGCGGCGCTGCACTGGCCGGAGCGCTTCGGTTGCGCCCTGAGCCAGTCCGGCTCCTTCTGGTGGCCGCAGCGCGGCGCGCCGGGACGGCTGTTCGAGGCGCTGGAAAGCGGGCAGGGGAGCAGGCATCCCTTGCGGCTGTTCATCGAGGCGGGACTGCGCGAACCGGCCATCCTCGAAGCTTCCCGTGCCCTGGTCGAGCGCCTGCGCGAGCAGGGCCATGACCTCGACTATCGCGAGATCGATGGGGGCCATGATGCCCTCTGGTGGCGCGGGGGCCTGCTCGATGGCCTGGTCCGGCTCTGGCAACCCCTGGTCGCAGCCGACGCCCACCGCTAATCCCTATGCCAGGAGGTCCGATGGACGCTCTCAATCCCTTCGACGATCCCGCGCGGGTGCTGCTGATTCTGCGCAATGCCCGGGGCCAGTGCAGCCTCTGGCCGGAGACCATGACCGTTCCCGCCGGCTGGGAGCCGGTGTTCGGGCCCGCGCTGCGCGCGGCTTGTGACGATTGGCTGGCCAGCCACTGGCGCGATATCCGCCCGGCCGCCTCTCTGCTTTCCTGACTGGAGTTCCTGTGTCCTCTACGCCCCCTTGCGCCTTTTCCGAACTGCCCCTGGTCGCCGCCCAACCCGGCATCTGGCTGGCCGATCAGCTGTCGCCCCATGCCAATGCCTTCGCCGTGGCCCATCTGGTCGAACTGCGCGGGCCGCTCAAGGCCGAGGCGTTGGTGGCGGCCATCGTCCAGGGCCTGGGCGAGCTGGACAGCCTGCGGCTCAACTTCGCTGAACGCGAGGGCGAGCTGGTGCAGTGGATAGATACCGACGCTGCCATCCCCACACCCGAGTGGCTGGACCTGCGCGGGGCAGCCGATCCGGAAGGTACGGCGCGGGCATCCATTCGCACCGATCTCGACGGCGACCTGAGGGCCACCAGCGGTGGTCCGCTGTGGCTCAATCGGATTTACCAGCTGGGTGACGATCACCTGTTCTGGTACCAGCGCTATCACCATCTGCTGATCGATGGCTATGGCTTCGCCGCCCTGGCCAAGCGGGTGGCCGCCCTGTACAGCGCCGCGGTACGGGGCGAGACGGCCGAGGCCTCGCCCTTCGTCTCCTTTGCCGAGGTGGTGCGTGAATACCAGGACTATCAGCAGTCGGCCGTCCGCGAGCGCGACGAAGCCTTCTGGCGCGAGCGGGGGGCTGCGCTGCCGCCGGCCGCGTCCCTGGCGCCCGGGGGGCTGGCCGGGCAGGTGCCCACGCCGCGGGTGGTGGAAGCCCGTGCCCGGGTACCTGCCGAGGTATTCGCCAGGTTGGCCGAGCATGGCAAGGCCCAAGGGGTGACGCCGGCCGATCTGGCGGTGGCCCTGGCCGCCACCTGGTTCGCCCGCCTCAGCGGACAGCCGGCCTTCAGCGCCGGTTTCATCTTCATGCGGCGCATGGGCTCGGTAGCGCTCAAGTCGGGTGGGGCGACGCTCAACGTCCTGCCCCTGGGCGTGCGCACGGCCAACGGCCAGACGCTGCCGGAGCTGGCCGCGGTGCTGGCCGCCGAGCTCAAGAAGGTACGTCGTCACCAGCGCTACGACGCCGAGCAGATCGCCCGCGATCTCGGCCGGCCGGGCGATGCCGAGCCCCTGACCGGGCCGGTCATCAACCTCAAGCTGTTCGATTTCGCCCTGGATTTCGCCGGGGTGCCGGGCATCACCCACGAACTGGCCTCGGGGCCGGTGCGCGACCTGGAGATCGCCCTCTACCTGGAGGCCAGCGGCGCCCTGGACATCAAGCTGCTCGGCAACGCCGAGCGCTACGCCGCCGACCTGCTGCAGGGCCACGCCGACCGCTTCGGGCTGCTGGCGGAGCAATTCGCCGGGAAGCCCGGGCTCCCTCTGGGCGATGCCGACCTGCTGGCGCCGATGGACCGCAGTTGGCTGGCCGAAATCAACGCCACCGAACGCCCGCTGCCAGTGGCCACCCTGGCGACCCTGCTGGCCGACCAGGCCGCGCGAACCCCCCTGGCACCGGCGTTGGCCGATCTGCAGTATGCCTTCAGCTATGCCGAGACCCGCCAGCAGGTGCTGGCCCTGGCCCAGCGCCTGAGCGCGGCCGGGGTAGGGCGGGGCGACATCGTCGCGGTGGCGCTGCCGCGCTCGGTGTTCCTGTCCCTGGCGCTGCTGGCCACCGTCGAACTGGGCGCCGCCTATTTGCCACTCGATAGCGGCTATCCTGACGAGCGCCTGCAACTGATGCTCGACGACGCCAGACCACGGGTGCTGGTGACCGATGCCAGCCAGCGCGGGCGCTTCCCGATGCTGGGTGAGGGCCAGGTGCAGATCCTCGACGCGCCCCTGGAGGTGCTTGATCGAGATCCGGTGTTCGAGGGGCCGCGGCCCAGCGATCCGGCCTATGTGCTCTACACCTCCGGTTCCACGGGCCGGCCCAAGGGCGTGGTGGTAGGTCATGCCGCCATCGTCAATCGCCTGCTGTGGATGCAGGACAGCTATCCGATCGGCGCTGGCGACACCGTCTTGCAGAAGACACCAAGCAGCTTCGATGTCTCGGTCTGGGAGTTCTTCTGGCCGCTCTTGGTGGGGGCTCGCCTGTACCTGGCCCCGCCCGAGGCCCACCGCGATCCCGAGGCGCTGCAGGAGCTGTTCGCCCGGGAGCAGGTGACCACGGTGCACTTCGTGCCCTCGATGCTGGCGGCCTTCGTCGCCGCCCTGGACGAGCCCGCGGCCGTTGCCCGTTGCGCCAGCCTGCGCCAGGTCTTCTGCAGCGGCGAGGCCCTGCCCACCGAGCTGGCCCGCACCTGGGAGCGCCGGGTCGGCGCGCCCCTGCACAATCTCTATGGCCCCACCGAGGCGGCGGTGGACGTTTCCTACCATCCGGCCCATGGCGCTGCCCTGGCGGCCGTCACCGGCAGCAGCGTGCCCATCGGCAAGCCGGTGTGGAACACCGGGCTGCATATCCTCGACGAACGCCTGCGGCCAGTACCGCCAGGTGTGGCGGGGGAGCTCTATCTGAGCGGGGTGCAGCTTGCCGATGGCTACCTGGGGCGCCCGGACCTGACCGCCGCACGCTTCATCGCCGCGCCCGATGGACAGGGCGAGCGCCTCTATCGCACCGGCGACGTGGCCCGCTGGCTGCCCGAAGGCGTAGTCGACTACCTGGGCCGTAGCGATGACCAGGTCAAGATCCGTGGCCAGCGCATCGAACTGGCGGAAATCGATCATGCCCTGCTCGCGCTGCCAGGCGTCGCCCAGGCCGTCACCCATGCGCGAGTGCTGGGCGAGGCGACCAATGGCGCCGGGGGCGATGCCCGCCAACTGGTGGGCTATCTGCTTGCCCAGACCGGCGCCCGGCTGGACCTGGAGCGCCTGCGCGCCCGCCTCGCGGATCAGCTGCCGCCACATCTGGTGCCCGTGGCCCTGGTGGAGCTGGAGGAATTTCCCCTGGGTGCCACCGGCAAGCTGGATCGCAAGGCGCTGCCGGCGCCCCGGGGCGTGGCCTGGGCCGCGAGTCGACCACTGGCGCCGGGGCTGGAAAGCGAGCTGGCGGCGGCCTTCTCCGAGGTGCTCGGTTGCGCCATCGTGGGCGCGGATGACGACTTCTTTGCCCTTGGCGGCCATTCTTTGCTGGCCATGACCCTGGCGGCCAACCTGCGGCGACGCCTGGCGCAACCGGTGTCCATCGGCCAGATCATGGTGGCCTCCAGCGTCGCCCGCCTGGCACGGCAGCTGGAGCAGGACGCCGCCCGCGAGACCCGCGCCGGCTTCGAGACCCTACTGCCGCTGCGCCCGGGCGACGGCCCCACCTTGTTCTGCTTCCATCCGGCCTCGGGCTTCGCCTGGCAATTCAGCGTGCTGCAACGGCATCTGGATCCGCGCTGGTCGCTGCTCGGCATCCAATCACCGCGTCCGGACGGCGCCCTGGCCCAGGGCGACGATCTGGACGCCGTCATCCAGCGCCACCTGGACACCCTGCGCGAGGTGCAGCCGCAGGGGCCTTATCATCTGCTCGGCTACTCCCTGGGCGGCACCCTGGCCCAGGGGCTGGCGGCGCGACTGCAGGCGGCCGGAGAGGAGGTCGCCTTCCTGGGCCTGCTCGACACCTACCCGCCGGAAACCCAGAACTGGCAGGAGCGCGAGGGCCAGCGTGAGCTGGACCCGGAGGTGCTGGCCGAGGTGAACCGCGAGCGCGAGGCCTTCCTCGCCGCCCAGCAGGGGCTGGCCGATCCGGCGCTGGGCGAGGGGGCCGAGTTGTTCGCCACCATCGAGGGCAACTACGCCGACTCGGTACGCCTGCTGGCCACGGCGCACAGCGCTCGCTTCGACGGCGAGGCGCTGATGTTCGTCGCCCGGCGCACCCTGCCGGTGGGAATGGACGTCAAGGCTACCTGGGCGCCCTGGATCACCCGCCTGCAGGCCCACGAGGTGGACTGCGCCCACGTCGACATCATCGCCCCGGCCCAGCTGGCGCAGATCGGTCCGGTGCTCAATCGGGCGCTGAAAGGGCTCTAGCCGCCCGAACGCCGCGCCAGGGGTACTACCATGGGCGTCCCGGCCACCGGGTCGTCGATGATCAGGCAGTCCAGGTCATAGACCGCTTTGATCAATTCGGGGGTGACCACGTCGCGCGGGCGGCCGGTGGCTAGCACCTTGCCGTCGCGCATGGCCACCAGGTGGGTGGCGTAGCGACAGGCGTGGTTGAGGTCGTGCAGCACCATCACCAGGGTATGGCCTTGCTGGCGGTTGAGGTCTTCCAGCAACTCCAGGAGGTCGATCTGGTGGGTGATGTCGAGCCAGGTGGTGGGCTCGTCGAGCAGCAGCAGCGGGGTCTCCTGGGCCAGGGCCATGGCGATCCATACCCGCTGGCGCTGGCCACCGGACAGGGTGTCCACCGCCCGGTCGGCCAGTTCGAAGACGCCGGTGGCCTGCATGGCGTGGGTCACCGCGCGCTCGTCGTCGGCGCGCACGCCACCGAACAGTGTCTGGTGCGGATAGCGTCCGCGGGCTACCAGGTCGCGCACCGAGATGTCCCCTGGCGCCTGGGAGCTCTGTGGCAGGAGGCCCAGGCGGCGCGCGACCTCCTTGGTGCGATAGCTCTGGATCGCCTGGCCGTCCAGCCAGACCTGGCCCTGGCTGGGCGCTAGTAGCCGGCTCAGGGTGCGCAGCAGGGTCGACTTGCCGCAGCCGTTGGGACCGATGATGACCGTCAGTTCGCCATCGGGAATGCTCAGTGAGAGGTCCTCGGCGATCAGCTTGCGGCCATAGCCCAGGGTCAGGCGCTCGGCGTGCAGGCGCGAGCAAGGGGCGTCGTTCATGAGCGGCGGGACTCCCAGATAAGCAGGCCGATCAGGTAGAGCCCACCCAGGCTCACCGTGACCAGGCCCACCGGCAGGACATAGGGCAGGAACAGGCGCTGGGCGACGAGGTCCGCGCCCAGCAACAGGACCGCGCCGGTGAGGGCGGCGGCAGGCAGCGCCAGGCGCTGGGTGCCGGTCAGGCGGCGGGCGATCTGCGGCGCGGCCAGGGCGACGAAGGAGATCGGCCCGGCCACGGCGGTGCCGGCAGCGGTGAGCACCACGCCGAGGCCCAGCAGCGACAGCCGGGTGCGCTCCACCGGGACGCCCAGGGCGCAGGCGGTGTCGTCGCCCATCTCCAGCAGGAACAGCCGGCGACTCAGCGCCAGGCTGGCCGCACCTGCCAGCAGGATGAAGATCACCGCCGGCCAGGCCTTGGCCCAGGTCACCCCGTTGAGTGAGCCGGCGCTCCACAGGCCCGCGCTGAAGGCGGCTTCCAGGGAGGCATGCACGATCAGCCAGGTGTTGAGCGCCATCAGCAGGGCGCGCACGCCGATGCCGACGATGATGAGTCTCAGGGTATCCACGCCGCTGCCGCGCCAGGTAAGGGCATAGACCAGGGCGGCGCTGGCCAGGCCACCGATCAGGGCGGCGGTGGTGCTCCAGAGGATGCTGGCCTGGAACAGCACCAGCGCGACCAGCACCCCGCTGTAGGCGCCGGTGTTGAAGCCCATGATGTCCGGGCTGCCCAGGGGATTGCGCAGCAGCGACTGGAACAGCGCGCCGCTCAGGCCCAGGGCGGCGCCGATCAGCAGCGCCAGGGCCACCCGCGGCAGGCGCCACTGGGTGACCACCAGCTCGATGCCGCGCGGAGCCTCGCCGAACAAGGCGGCCAGTACCTGGGAAGGACTCAGGGTCAGGCTGCCGCTGCCCAGGGCGAACGTCGCCAGCAGCAGGGCGCCGCCAAGCAGGGCGAGCAGCACCCCGGGCAGGCGCAGGCGATCAGGGCGGTTCATGCCCGACCTCCCTGGCGCTGGCGGCGCGCCAGCCAGATCAGCAGCGGTGCGCCGAGGAAGGCGGTTACCACCGAGACGCGCAGCTCATTGGTCACCAGCAGGCGACCGACGATGTCGGCGGTCAGCAGCAGGCTGGGGGTGAATAGCAGGACGAAGGGCAGCAGCCAGCGATGGTCTTCGCCGATGGCCCAGCGGCCCAGATGCGGCACCATCAGGCCAACGAAGGCGATGGGACCCACTGCCGCGGCTGCCGCGCCGCAGAGCAGGGTGATGGCCAGCAGGCCGAGCAGTTGGGTCTGGCGGACCCGGGTGCCGAGGGCTACGGCCAGATCGGTGCCCAAGCTCAGGGCATTCAGTGCCGGAGCCAGCAGCAGGGCGATAGCCACCCCCCCCAGTACCGGCAGGCTGGCACTGCGTAGCAGCTCGAACTGGCGCACGTCCAGGGAGCCGAATTGCCAGAATCTCAGTTGGTCGTACACCAGCGGATCGAGCAGGGCGATACCGGAGCTGACGCCTTCGAGCATGGCCCCTAGAGCCACCCCCACCAGCACCAGGCGCATGGGGTTGAAGCCGCCGCCACCGGCGATGCCGGCCAGCAGCACCACCAGGCTGGCGAGCAGGGCGCCGCCGAAGGCATAGCCCAGGTAATGCTCGGGACCGCTGGCGCCGAACAGGGCGATGCCCAGCACCACGGCAAAACTGGCACCGGCATTGACGCCGAGGATGCCCGGGTCGGCCAGCGGGTTGCGCGTCAGCGCCTGCATCAGGGTGCCGGCCACGCCCAGCGCCGCGCCGGCGAGCAGGCCCGCAAGCGTTCGCGGCAGGCGCGCCTCGCGCACGATGAGGCAGGCGGGATCGCTGCAGCCGTGGCCCAGCGCCTGCCAGACGTCGGCCAGCGGTATGGCGGTGGAGCCGAGCGCCAGGCTCGCGGCCATCACCAGGAGCAGCGACAGACCCGCACAGCCGAGGATAAGGAAGCGGCGCATGATCATCCGCGACGGCAGGCAGGAGAGGGAGTGGATGAGAACAAGGCGTATTAACACATGATAGTCTGTATTACATGCTAACAGCCTTGCCTCGGCGGCTCGATAGCGTCCCCTGTGTTTTTCCGGTGATTCATGTCCAAGACGTCCTTCCTGCTCGACTTCGGCCTGCTCAGGTCCCACGCCGCCTTTCGTACCCTGTTCATCGCCCGTCTGGTGTCCGTACTCTCTCTCGGACTGCTCGCCGTGGCGGTGCCCATCCAGGTCCAGGCCCTGACCGACTCGCCGCTCAAGGTAGGCCTGGCACTGAGCATGGCCGGCATCGGCATGTTCATTGGCCTGCTCACGGGCGGGGTGCTGGCCGACCGCCTGGAGCGGCGCCGGCTGATCCTCGCCGCCCGCTCCATTTGTGGCCTGGGCTTCATCGGCCTGGCCATCAACGCCAGCCTGCCCGAGCCATCGTTGACGGCTATCTACCTGCTGGCGCTGTGGGATGGCTTCTTCGGCGCCTTGGGCGTCACCGCGCTGCTGGCGGTGACACCGATCCTGGTCGGTCGGGAATCCATGGTGCAGGCCGGCGCCTTGAACATGCTCAGCGTGCGGGTGGCGGCCATCATCGCGCCGCCACTGGGAACGCTGCTGATCGCCCAGAGCGGTGTCGTCTGGAATTACGGGCTGACGGCCTTCGGTACCCTGATCACCCTGCTGGTGCTGCTGCGCTTACCGCCGCTGCCGCCGCCGGAGCAGCCGCGCGAATCGCCCTGGCAGGCCCTGGGTGGCGGCATTGCCTTTCTGTTCGAGAACCGGCTACTGGGTGCCGTGGCCCTGGTCGGCGCCCTGGTGACCATGGCCAATGCGGTGCGGGTGCTCTATCCCGCGCTGGGGGAGAGCTGGGGGCTGGATACCGGACACCTGGGCTGGCTCTATGCCGCCGCCCCCCTGGGCGCTGCCCTTGGCGCCCTCACCAGTGGTCGACTGAACCAGGCGCCACGCCCTGGGCGTACCCTGCTGATGAGCGCGGTGGCCACCTTTCTGGCGGTAGCGGTCTTCGCGCTGTTACCCGGCTTCTGGCTATCCGCGCTGTGCCTGGTACTGTTCGGCTACCTGGGCGCCCTCAATTCGCTGGTGCAGTACGCGCTGATCCAGCGCCTGACCCCGGATCGCCTGCTGGGGCGGATCAATGCCCTGTGGACGGCGCAGAACATCGGTGGCGAGGCCATCGGCGCGGCGCTGTTCGGCGGCCTGGCCAGCCTGATGTTGCCGGCGCAGGCAGCGTTCGTCTTTGGTCTGGTCGCCATGCTGGTGGCTGCCCTGTGCTGGGCGCTGGCCAGCGGTCTGCGTCGGGCTGAAAGCCTCGGCGCCTGATCCGCTCCGGTGCGCCTGGCGTAGCGTGGAAAACCGCACAGCGTTTTCCACTGGGGTTCACGGCAGGGAGTGGCGGACAAGGCTACGCCGTTGTCCACCCTACGGAGGGCTCAAGAGCTGGCGTAGCGTTTTCCGCGATTGCCCGGTTCAGGGCTTGGCGTAGCGCTTTTCCAGTCGATCCAGCAGCAGGTTGGCGCTGTAGGGATCGAGGCGGAAGGTCTCGGCGCCCAGCGCCTCCACGCGGTTCTCCTTGACCGCCGGCAGGTGTGCCAGCAGTGGATTGCTGCGCACCGCCTCGGCCTCCTTGGCGTCCGTGGCGAACAGCAGGAAGGTCTGGCCGTTGAGACCGGTGGCGACGTTCTCGCCGGCCAGCTGCAGGATGTCATGGCGCTGACCCTGGCTGTGGCCCGTGGCGAGACCGGCTGGCAGCGCGGCGAGTTTGAAGCCCAGGCTTTCCAGCAACTGACCCTGGGAGGAGGCGGCGGTCCAGAGATTGGCCTGGCGCGTCGCCGGGCTGTAGACGAAAGCGGATACCGGTTGCGGCGGCAGTTGCAGGCGCGCCTTGAGGTCGGTGACGCGCCCGGCGAAGTCGTTGACCACCTTGGCGGCGGCGTCCTCGCGACCGGTAGCCTGGCCCAGCAGCTCCACCACCTGTTGCCAGCTGCGATTGTCGTAACCCACCACCAGCACCGGAGCGATGGCCTTTAGTTGATCGACCAGACGCAGGGCCGAGTCGTTGCCGGCGGCGCTGACCAGGATCAGATCAGGGGCCTCGGCGGCCACTGCCTCGGCATTGGCTTCGCCGATGTACAGCCGCTTCACGTCGCGCTCCTTGGCGACCTCGCCCCATTGGCGGAGGAAGCCCTGGTCATCGGCGAATCTGTTGTTGGGCGAGGTGGCGCCACTGGCTACCACCGGGGCGCCGATGGCCAGCAGGGAACCGGTAAGGGTGACGCTGGTGGAGACGATGCGCTGTGGCTTGGCGGGCAGGGTCACCTGGCTGCCATCGGCGCTGAGCTCTCGCGGCCAGTCCGCCGCCTGGGCGGTACCGCCCAGCGCCAGGGTGGCGACAGCCAGGGTGGTGAGAATGCGAAACAATGACGACAAGCTGAACATGAACGCCTTCCAGTTGTAAGATAATCACTCTCATTTTCAAAGAAGCACCCGGAGCCGGCAAGCCATTCTAGTGATCAGGTACCGAGAGGGCAGCCGCCATCGGACTGGATCTGGCTTATGTAGTCACCGCCGGATGGCAATAAACGAGCTGAATCAAGGGCTTGCATGCCCATCGAGAAAATCGTTTGGTCCCTAACGAATTGACTTTTCGTCAGACAAAAGTTAGCTTCCTATTATTGATAAGCATTATCATTCGTGTAGAGGTTCATCGAAATGACGAGCAAGAGGGCTGAGAGGGTCGAGCAGGTAGCTGCCGATCGTCGGGAACAGGCCGCGTTCCTGTTCCAGTCGGGTGATCGCGTCCTGCAGGGACAGGGCATCTGCGCCCGGGTCGAGACACCGGCCAGCGGCGGCGCGCACCGGGACAGCCTGTTCCTGCACGCCGTGGAAGAGGCCTTCGCCCGTGCCCGCCAGGCCGGCATCGCCGAGCCGGTGATCATGGGCGCCATTCCCTTCGATACCACCAGGCCCTCTTGCCTCTATGTCCCTCGGGAGCATGCCTGGGTGGCCCGCTCGGCGCCGGTCAGCCGTGCGCCGATCACACCGGCGCAGGTGCGTGAGGTGCGCAACCTGCCCAGCGCGGACGGCTTCTGCCTGGCGGTGGAGGAGGCCATCGAGGCCTTCCGTCGCGGTGAACTGAGCAAGGCGGTGCTGTCGCGGATTCAGGAGATTCGTCTGGCCGAACCCGCCGATGTGGACGTCATTCTGGCGAACCTGGCGCGGCAGAATCCCACTGGCTATCAATTCCGCATCCCGACCGCCGAGGGTGGTGAGCTGGTCGGCGTCAGCCCCGAGTTGCTGGTGCGCAAGCAGGGCGCCCGGGTATACACCAATCCCCTGGCGGGCTCCGCCAAGCGCCAGGCCGATCCGGTGGAAGACCAGCGGGTGGCCCGCGACCTGCTGGATTCCAGCAAGGACCACTACGAGCACCGCCTGGTGATCGAGGACATCCGCCAGCAGCTGGCACCGTTGTGCAGCCGGCTGGACGTCCCCGAAGCGCCGTCGCTGCTCAGCACCAATGCCATGTGGCACCTGTCCACCGCCATCGACGGCGAGCTGGCCGATAGCCGGACCTCGGCGCTGCAGCTCGCCTGCCGCCTGCATCCGACGCCGGCCGTCTGCGGCTATCCCACGGCCGCGGCGCGCCAGCTGATCGAGCGCATCGAGCCCTTCGATCGCGGCCTGTTCACTGGCATGGTGGGGTGGTGCGATGCCCAGGGCAATGGCGAGTGGGTGGTCACCATCCGCTGCGGTACGGTGCAGGACGACTGGCTGCGGCTGTTCGCCGGCGCCGGCATCGTCGAGGCATCCGACCCCGCAGCGGAATGGGCCGAGGTCACCGCCAAACTGGGCACCATGCGTGCCGCCTGTGGTTTGCTCGACGAGGAGAGCCCTACGTGAGTCTGGAATTCACCCCCTGGCCGGACGATCTGGCCGCCCGCTATCGCGCCCTCGGCTACTGGCTCGACCTGCCCATGACCGAGATCCTGGCCCGCAGCCGCGCGACGCTGCCCGAGGCGCCGGCGATCCTCTGCGGCGAGCGGCAATTGAGCTACGCCGAGCTGGACGAGCGCTCCAGCCGCCTGGCCGCCCACCTGCAGGCCGCCGGTCTGCGCCGCCACGACACGGCGCTGGTGCAGCTGCCCAACGTGGCCGAGTTCTATGTGGTGTTCTTCGCCCTGCTCAAGGCCGGCATCGCGCCGGTCAACGCCCTGTTCAGTCACCAGAAGCTGGAACTGCTGGCCTATGCGCAGCAGATCCAGCCCAGGTTGGTGATCGCTTCCCGCGAGCACAACCTGTTCCGCGACGACAACTTCCTCGGTGAACTGCGTGACGTGGCACCGGGCCTCGGCGAGGTGCTGCTGGATGGCGCGGACGACGCGCGCAGCTTGCAGCAACGCCTGGATACCCCGCTGGCCGGCTATCAGCTGACGCCCACCGCGGGTGGCGAGGTAGCCTTCTTCCAGCTCTCCGGTGGCAGCACCGGTACGCCCAAGCTGATCCCGCGTACCCACAACGACTACTACTACAGCCTCAGGCGCAGCGTCGAAATCTGCCAGCTGACCCCCGCGACGCGCTTTCTCTGCGCCCTGCCGGCGGGGCACAACTACACCCTCAGCTCGCCGGGCGCCCTGGGCGTGTTCATCGCTGGCGGCTGCGTGGTCATGGCCCGCGATCCCGAGCCGCTGCGCTGCTTCGAACTGATCGAGCGCCATCAGGTGGACTGGGTGGCCCTGGTGCCGCCGGCGGTGGCGCTCTGGCTGCAGGCCGCTGCCGCACCCGAGCAGCGCGCCCGCCTGGCCAGCCTGCGGATGGTGCAGGTGGGCGGTGCCAGCTTCGCCGAGGCCCAGGCCCGACGGGTGCCAGCGGAGCTGGGTTGCCAGCTGCAGCAGGTATTCGGCATGGCCGAGGGCCTGGTTAACTACACCCGCCTGGACGACGAACCCGAGCGCATCTTCACCACCCAGGGCTGCCCCATGAGCCCGGATGACGAGGTGCGCATCACCGACGAAGACGGCCAGCCGGTGCCCGATGGCCAACCCGGTCTGCTGTCCACCCGTGGCCCCTATACCTTCCGCGGCTACTACCGCAGCCCCGAGCATAATGCCCAGGTGTTCGACGCCGAGGGTTTCTACTTCTCCGGCGACGTGGTCCAGCGCGATGGCGCCGGCTACCTCAAGGTGGTCGGCCGGGTGAAGGACCAGATCAACCGCGGCGGCGAAAAGATCGCCGCGGCCGAGATCGAGGGCCTGCTGCTGCGTCATCCCGGTATCACCCACGCGGCCCTGGTGGCCATCGCCGATGAGCTGATGGGTGAGAAGAGCTGCGCCTGTTTGGTGGTCAGCGATCCAGCGCTCAAGCCGGTGGCCCTGCGTCGCTACCTCCGCGAGCAGGGCGTGGCCGAGTACAAGCTGCCCGACCGTTTCCAGTTCCTCGACCAGCTGCCGCTCACCGCCGTCGGCAAGATCGACAAGCGCCGCCTGCGCGAGCAGCTGCAGCCCCCCTCCACCGAACGTCTCTAAGGTTTCCCATGGCTATTCCCCGTCTTGCGTCCTATCCCTTGCCCCAGCCTGCCGGCTTTCCCGCCAATAAGGTCGCCTGGACGCCTGTGGTCGATCGCGCCGTGCTGCTGATCCACGACATGCAGCGCTATTTCGTCGAGTTCTATGGCGACAACAGCCCGCTGATTGCCCAGGTGGTGGCCAACATCGCCGCGCTGCGTGCCTGGGCCGATGCCCAGGGCGTGCCGGTGGTCTACACCGCCCAGCCCACGGACCAGCCGCCAGCCGACCGTGCCCTGCTCAACGACATGTGGGGCCCTGGCCTGACCCAGGCCGATCCTGCGCTGCAGCAGGTGGTAGAGGAGCTGGCCCCCAAGGGCGATGACGTGGTCCTGACCAAGTGGCGCTACAGCGCCTTCCATAGATCCAACCTGCAGGACCTGATGACCGAGTGGCGCCGCGACCAGCTGATCGTCTGCGGCGTCTATGCCCACATCGGCTGCCTGACCACCTGTACCGACGCCTTCATGCGGGATATCCAGGCCTTCCTGATCGGCGACGCCGTGGCCGACTTCAGCGAAGAAGAGCACCGCATGGCGCTGCGCTACGTGGCTACCCGCTGCGGCAGTACCCTGAGCACCGCCCAGGTCACCGGCGCGGGCGCGGCGGTGCTCGACGAAGCCTGGCTGCGTGCCCAGGTCCAGCCGCTGCTGGACGCCGACGACGAGGAGCCGGCGCTGGACGACAACCTCACCGACTTCGGTCTGGATTCGGTGCAGGTCATGACCCTGGTGGGGGAATGGCAGAAGCGCGGCCTGCCGGTCACCTTCGCCGATCTTGCCGCCCAGCCGACCCTGCAGGGCTGGCTGGACCTGCTGCGCGCTCGCGCCTAGGGAGCCCTTGATGACGCAACTGGATTTCACCGGCAAGCGCGTCTGGGTGACCGGCGCAGGGCAGGGCATCGGCCTGCAGGTGGCACGCCGTTTCCAGGCGGCCGGCGCCGAGGTGATCGGCCTCGACCGGCAATTCGCCGAGAGCAGCTATCCCTTTCGCACCCAGCTGCTGGATGTTGCCGACGCGGCTCAGGTCGAGGACGTCTGCCAGGCCCTGCTGGCCGAAGAGCGGCGCCTGGACGTGCTGGTCAATGGCGCCGGTGTGCTGCGCCTGGGCACCAGCGACAGCCTGAGCCTGGACGACTGGCAGGCGCTGCTGGACGTTAACGTCTCCGGCCCCTTCTACCTGTTCCGCCAGCTGGTGCCGCTGTTCAAGGCCCAGGGCCGCGGCGCCATCGTCAACATCGCCTCCAACGCCGCCCATGTGCCGCGCCTGCAGATGGCCGGCTATTGCACCTCCAAGGCGGCGCTGGTGTCTCTGAGCCACTGCGTGGCCCTGGAACTGGCGGGCTCGGGCGTGCGCTGCAACGTGGTTTCGCCCGGCTCCACGGCGACCCCCATGCTGGCCGGCATGCTCGGCTCGCCCGAAGGCTATCAGCGCCTGGTGGACGGCCTGCCGGAGGACTTCAAGCTCGGCATCCCGCTGCGCAAGATCGCCCAGCCCGACGAGATCGCCAACACCGTGCTGTTCCTCGCCTCGGACCTGGCCAGCCATATCACCATGCAGGACATCGTGGTGGACGGCGGCGCGACCCTGGCGGCGTGAGGGATTTCTGTAGGTTGGGTTGAGCGCTAGCGAAGCCCAACGGGAGTTATCCGGCGATCGCGGTGTGTTGGGCTTCGACGGTGGGGCCGTCTCAGCCCAACCTACGGCTAGGCGCGGCGACCGATCACGAGTTTGCCGGGGCTGATGCAGCTGAACGCCTGCTCGTATAGCTCCCTCTCCCCTTGGAAGAGGGTTGGGGTGAGGGGGCTCTTGGCTAGGGGGCTGGCGACGTGAGGCGTTTCGTAGGCTGGGCCGAGCGTTAGCGCGGCGTGTTCGAGTCCGTCCGTTGGGCTTCGACGATAAGGCCGTCTCAACGCTCGAGCCTGCCGGAGCTGATGAAGCGGAACGCTCGCTCAGGCAGCTCCCTCTCCCCTCGGGAGAGGGCTGGGGTGAGGGCGCCCTTGGCTAGGACGCCCAGTGGAAAAGGCTACGCCGTTTTCCACGCTACGGGGCTGAGCGGTTCCGTAGGTTGGGTTGAGCGCCAGCGAAGCCCAGCATTGATTCCCAGTTAAAGCACTCGCGGCCATGGGCCGCTCCTACAGAACTGTAGGAGCGGCCCATGGCCGCGATAGGTATCGCTAAACGGCTTCGTTAACGAAGCCCTTCCACTCAACCCGCCACCAGCACCCGAATGGCTTCCAGGCGCAGCGAAGCCTTGTCCAGGTAGGTCAGGCCTTCTTCGCGCTGCTGGCGCAGCCGGTCGATCTCGTCCTGGCGGACGCTGGAGTTGACCGCGCGCAGGGCCTCCAGGCGGGCGATCTCCTCGTCCATGCCCGAGAGGTACGCCTGGCGCGCCTTGGCGACGCGTTCCTCGTGGCGGGGCAGGGCCTTGCCTTCGCCGCCGCCGATCAGCTTGGCCAGGGAGTCGCGCTGGGCCTGGACAAACTTGTTGGCGCTGGTGCGCGGCACGCTTTCCAGTTGATCGTTGAGGGTCTCGAAGGCCACCCGGGCGGCCAGGTCGTTGCCGTTGGCGTCCAGCAGGCAGCGGATCGCCAGCGGCGGCAGGTAGCGACCCAGCTGCAGGGCGCGCGGCGCCACCGCCTCGCTGATGTAGATCAGCTCCAGCAGCACGGTGCCCGGCTTGAGCGCCTTGTTCTTGATCAGCGCCACGGCGGTGTTGCCCATGGAGCCGGACATCACCAGATCCATGCCGCCCTGGGCCATGGGGTGTTCCCAGGTCAGGAACTGCATGTCCTCGCGGACCAGGGCCACGTTACGGTCGTAGGTGATGGTCACGCCTTCGTCGTCGCCGAGGGGGAAGCCGGCGTCGAGCATCTTCTCGCTGGGCTTGAGGATCAGGGCGTTGTCGGAATGGTCCTCGCTGTCGATGCCAAAGGCATTGAACAGCTCTTCCATGTACATCGGCAGGGCGAACTGGTCGTCCTGTTCGAGGATGTCCTCGACCAGTTGCTCGCCGGCACCGGCGCCAGAGGAGTTGAGTTCCAGCAAGCGGTCACGGCCGTTGTGCAGCTCGGTTTCCAGGGTGGCACGGGCTTCGGCGCCCTGTTCCAGAAGGGTCTGCCAGGCGGCGTCGTCGCCACCGGCCAGTTGCTCGTCCAGCTCGCTGGCGAAGCGCGCCTGCAGGGCGCTGCCAGTGGGCGAGGTGGCCAGGAAGGCGTTGAGCGCCTGGTGGTACCACTGGAACTGCCGCTCCTGGCGGCTGCCTTCTAGGTAGGGCACGTGCAGCTGGATGGTGTGGCGCTGGCCGATCCGGTCCAGACGGCCGATGCGCTGCTCCAGCAGGTCCGGGTGGGCCGGCAGGTCGAACAGCACCAGGTGATGGGCGAACTGGAAGTTGCGGCCTTCACTGCCGATCTCGGAGCAGATCAGCACCTGTGCGCCGAATTCCTCATCGGCGAAGTAGGCGGCGGCGCGGTCGCGTTCGAGGATGCTCATGCCCTCGTGGAACACCGTGGTCGGGATGCCGGACTTCAGGCGCAGGGCATCTTCCAGATCCAGGGCGGTTTCCATGCGCGCGCAGATGACCAGCACCTTATGCGGCTTGATCGCCTTGAGGGTGTCGATCAGCCACTCGACGCGGCCGTCGTGGCGCCACCAGCGATCGTTGTCGTCTTCCGGCGCGAATTCGGTTTCCGGTTGCAGTGACTGGCCGGGCATGACGCCTTCGTCCAGATAGGCATCCGGGAAGGGCAGGGCATGGGCATGCAATTCGCGCTCGGGAAAGCCCTTGACCGCGGCGCGGGTGTTGCGGAACAGCACGCGGCCGGTGCCGTGGCGATCCAGCAGTTCGCGGACCAGGCGGGCACGGGCATCGGCATCACCGGCTGCGGCGGCGGCCAGCAGGGTCTCGCCTTCCTGGCCGAGGAAGCCACCGATGGCATCCTGGGCCGCCGGGCTCAGGGCACCGGCATCGAGCAATTCCTGCACGGCTTCGGCGACCGGGCGGTAGTGCTGGGACTCCTGCTGGAAGGCGGCGAAGTCATGGAAGCGGCTGGGATCGAGCAGGCGCAGACGAGCGAAGTGGCTGTCCTGGCCCAGCTGCTCGGGGGTCGCGGTGAGCAGCAGTACTCCGGGGATGACCTCACCCAGTTGTTCGACCAGACTGTATTCGCGGCTGGCGCCCTCGGGGTGCCAGACCAGGTGGTGGGCTTCGTCGACCACCAGCAGGCCCCAACCGGCGGCGAAGGCGGCATCCTGGGCCTTCTCGTCGCGCACCAGCCAGTCCAGGGAGACCAGGGCGAGCTGGGCATCCTCGAAGGGATTGCCGTCTTCGCTGGCCATGAAGCGCTCGGCGTCGAACAGCGCGACTTCCAGATTGAAGCGGCGGCGCATCTCCACCAGCCACTGGTGCTGGAGATTTTCCGGGACCAGGATCAGCACCCGGCTGGCGCGACCGCTGAGGAGCTGGCGATGGATCACCAGACCGGCCTCGATGGTCTTGCCCAGGCCTACTTCATCGGCCAGCAGGACGCGTGGCGCGACGCGGTCGGCCACGCTGCGGGCGATGTGCAGCTGGTGCGGGATCGGTTGGGCGCGGACACCGCCCAGGCCCCAGAGGCTGGACTGCAGCAGGCGGTTGCGGTGCTCGTGGGTGTGGTAGCGCAGGCCGAACCAGGGCAGGGGATCGATCTGCCCGGCGAACAGGCGATCGCTGGCCAGGCGGAACTGGATGAAGTTCGACAGCTGGGCCTCGGGCACGCTGCGTGCCTCGCGCTCCGCGGTGAAGCCGTGATAGGTCAGCAGGCCATCCTCTTCGGAAACCTCCCGCACGGTGAGCTTCCAGCCCTCGAAATGCGTCACCTCGTCGCCCGGGGCGAAGCGCACCCGGGTCAGGGGCGCATTGCGCTGGGCATACTGGCGCGTCTCACCGGTGGCTGGATAGAGCACCGTGAGCAGGCGGCCGTCCAGGGCCAGGATGGTTCCCAGGCCCAGTTCGGCCTCGCTGTCACTGATCCAGCGTTGTCCCGGTTGATGTGACGCCATGTAGAAGCCTCTCCCCTGCTATCAAAAAGCCGGCTATTTTAGCCAAAGCGGAGTCATAAGCCCAACCTGCTGTTTGCCGCAGGCCGCTAAATTCGAGGTGCCCGTCATGATCCCCATCATTCCACCCCTTGGCGTGACCCCACCGAACCAGTTGGACCCGGCCCCGGTACGCCCACCCGTGGCCCCGGTGGCGCCCGTGGAACCGGCGGCCGAGACGGCCCATGCGCCCCTGGAAGACGAAGCCACCCTGGATCGCGAGGCGCGTCGCCGCCGCCGGCAGCGCGAGGCCCTGCGCCAGGGCCTCGGCGCCGAACGTGCCCAGGCCCTGGAAGAGCCGGAGCAGGTGGGCGTCCAGGTGGATCTGCGGGTCTAGCCCATGGTCGAGCACCTGGAGCTGAAAGACGCCGAGCTGGCCTTCTACCCGCAGTGGCTACCTCTGGAACAAGCCGACGCCTGGTTGCAGCAGCTGGAGGACGAAACCCCCTGGAGCCAGCCGCAGGTGCGGGTGTTCGGCCGCTGGCATCCGGTGCCGCGACAGGTCGCCTGGTACGCCGATGCAGGGGTCGTCTACGGCTATGCCGGCCTGGATCATGCCGCCTTGCCCTGGACGCCACTGCTGCAGCGGATCCGCGAAGCCGTCGAGGCGGCTTGTGGCCACGGCTTCAATGGCGTGCTGCTCAACCGCTATCGCGACGGCCAGGACTCCATGGGCTGGCACAGCGACGACGAAGCCAGTCTCGGCCCCAATCCGCTGATCGCCTCGCTCAACCTGGGTGCTGCGCGACGTTTCGATTTCCGCCGCAAGGGCAGCAGCCGCATTGGCCATTCCCTGGAACTCGGTCACGGCAGCCTGCTGGTCATGGGCGGCGCGACCCAGCATCATTGGCAGCACCAGATCGCCAAGACCCGCAAAGCCAGCGGAGTACGGCTGAATCTCACCTTTCGCCGGATAGCCACATGAGCGACGACAGCAACCTCATCGACTTCACTACCGAGCGCGGCAAGCGCATCCACGACCTCAAGGAGCGTCGCCTGCAGGAGGTGCGCTCGGCCTTCGAGCAGGCGCTGCCGCTGGCCGCAGCCAAGAAGAAAAAGCGCAAGCCGAAGAAGAAATAGCGTCACTACCGTTCGTCGGGATTGGCCCTTGAAATTTGTTGGGGAATTCCTATCTAGGTTCGTGCGGGATGCCGAAGTCGGGTCCCGCAGGCAATACCGAAACTTGCTGAACCTATCAGGAGATTCACCATGAGCAACGTACTGTCCCTGGCCCCGCTGTTCCGTCATTCCGTTGGCTTCGACCGGTTCAACGACCTGTTCGAATCCGCCCTGCGCAACGACGCTGGCAGCTCCTATCCGCCCTACAACGTCGAGAAGCACGGTGACGACCAGTATCGCATCGTGATCGCCGCCGCCGGTCTCCAGGAAGATGACCTGGAAATCGAAGTCGAGCGTGGCGTTCTCACCGTCAAGGGCGGCCGGCGCGAAAACAGCGCCGAGAGCGTGACCTTCCTGCATCAGGGCATCGCCCAACGCGCCTTCAAGCTGTCCTTCCGCCTCGCCGACCATATCGAGGTGCAGGGCGCCGATCTCAAGCATGGCCTGCTGAGCATCGAGCTGGTGCGGGTGATCCCGGAAGAAGCCAAGCCCAAGCGCATCGCCATCTCCGGCCAGCGCCCGGCCCTGGACAACTGATCGTCCAGGCGTCCTGCCCCAAAGCCCCAGCCCTGAGCTGGGGCTTTTTCGTTTCCGGCCCTGTGCTAGCGCCCGTGGCCGAAGAGCTCCATCAGCACCCCACGTAGCCAGCGATTGCCGGCATCCTGGTGATAGCGCGCATGCCAGTGCTGCCTGACCGCGAAGCCCTCGATCGGCACCGGGCACTCATGGACCTTGAGACCATAGGTGGCCGCGAGGGTGGTGCCGATATGCCGGGGCAGGGTGACGATGAGATCGGAGCTACCCACCACCGCGCCGACGCCGAGAAAGCCGGGTAACTCCAGCACGATCCGGCGCTGCACCTCGGCTCTGACCAGGCCGGCTTCCAATAGCTTCTGGCCGGTTCCGGCACTCACCAGTACATGACCCTCCCGGGCATAGGCCGTCGCCGTCAGGCGCGCTCCAAGCCGGGGATGGCTGGCGCTGACCAGGCAGACCCAATCCTGGGGAAAGAGCAGCTGCTGATAGAGACTGCCACCCAGCCAGGGGATGAAGCCGATTGCCAGGTCGGCTTCGCCGATCTCCAGCGCCTGTTCGGTATTGCCATCGATCCGCGCGACCTCCAGGCGTACGCCGGGCGCCACCTCGCGCAGGTGCGCCAGTATCCGTGGCAGCAGGGTGATGTGGCTGGCATCGCTCAGGCAGAGGCGAAACAGCCGCTGGGCGGTGGCGGGCTCGAAGGCGACCTCCCAGGCGACCAGGCGGCGCAGGGATTCGAGGACTTCGCGACAGGGCGTGATCAGGGCTTCGGCCTGGGGCGTGGGCTTCATGCCACCCGGGGTGCGCACGAACAGCGGGTCGCGCAGCTGGCGGCGCAGCTTGCCGAGCCAGAGGCTGATGGTGGGCTGGCTCTGGCCCAGTTGCTCGGCGGCGCGGGTGACGCTGCCGGTGCGATAGAGCACCTCGAACAACATCAGCAGCTTGGGTTCGGGCAGGCCGTCCGTGGGGAGCATTATCAGCTTTCCTGATAGGCGGATTGAGGTCTTTGTATAGCTCAATAGAATCCCCAGGCCTAGGGTAGGGCGCTAATCAGGAGCCTCTGCCATGAAAATCTGCATCCTCGGAGCCGGTGCCCTGGGCAGCACCTTTGGTGCCTGGCTGAGCGAGGCCGGGCATGACACCTGGCTGCTCAACCGGCCCAATGCCCATCTCGACGCGATAGCGCACGACGGCCTTGAGGTTACGACCGCCGACGGCACGCGCCGGCTTCAGGTGCGGACCGCGGTGGATGCCGAAGCGGTCGGCGTGGTCGATCTGGTGGTGGTGCTGGTCAAGTCCTTCGCCACTACCGCGGCCATGACCCAGGCCCGGGCGCTGGTCGGTCCCCATACCCTGGTGCTGTCGCTGCAGAACGGCCTCGGTCACGAAGAACTGCTGGCGGAGATCGTCGGGCAGGAGCGGGTGATCGCCGGCAAGACCTATGTCGGCGGCGTGCTGCTGGGGCCCGGTCGGATCCGCAGCGGGGTCGTGGGCAAGCGCACGATCATCGGTGAGCTCGATGGTCAGCTCTCGGCGCGCGTCCAGGCCGTTGCCGAGGTCTTCGACAATGCGGGACTGGCCACTACCGTCAGCGGCAACATCCTCGGCACCCTCTGGGACAAGCTGCTGGTCAACGTCGCCACCGGCGCCCTCACCGGCATCACCCAGCTCACCTATGGCCAGCTCTACAGCGAGCCGCTGCTGCGCGATGTGGCGCTGCAGGCGGTGGGTGAGGCCATCGCCGTGGCCCGCATCGCCGGGGTCGAGCTGACCCTGCGGGAGCCGCAGGCTGCCTGGGAGCTGGCGCGCGATGGGTTGCCGACGTCCTTCAAGACGTCCCTGCTGCAGAGCTTGCAGAAGGGCTCCATCACCGAAATCGACTTCATCAACGGCGCGGTGGTGCGGCTCGGCCAGCAGTACCGCGTGCCCACACCGGTCAACGCCACCCTGGTCGCCTGCATCAAGGGCATCGAGCGCGCCCTGGCCGACCGACAACGAGAGGACGCGACAGCATGAGCATTCCCAAGGCCTATCTGGAACACGTGGCCATCTGGGTCAAGGACATCCACTGGCACATCCGCTTCTTCCACGAGGTGTTCGGCATGACCCTGCGCGAGGTGCAGGGCACGGTCGAGGAGCCCAGTCAGTACTGGACGCTGGGCGGGATGCAGTTCATGAGCAAGCCGGACTTCGCAGGCCCGGAAGGGCGCCTGGGCCACCTGGGGCTGATGTGCGAGGACCTCGACGCCGCCCTGGCCGCCGCCCGGCGCTTCGAGGGGGTGGAGCAGTTGCCCCAGGGCCCCAACTGGTTGCGCCTGCCCGATGGCCTGGCGCTGGAATTCATCCAGGCCGTGCCGGCCCGCGCCGTGCACGACGCCCTGGCCGTCAACGCCCGTCAAGCCGAGTGACAGCGACCATGACCGTACAAGAAAAATACTTCGAGGATGCCCACGAAGGCGACGAGGCGCTCACGCCGACTTACCAGGTCACCAGGGAGCGCATCCTGGCCTATGCCGACCTCACCGGTGACCATACCCCGGTCCATGTCGACGAGGCCTATGCCAACGCCAGTCACTTCGGCGGCCTGGTCGCCCATGGCCTGATGGGGTTGTCCATCGCCGACGGCCTCAAGACCCAGTGCGACTACCGCTTCCTGCCAGGGATGTCGCTGGGCTGGACCTGGGACTTCCTCCTGCCGATCCGCGTCGGCGACGAATTGCACGTCAGGCTGCGCGTGGGGTCCATGCGCCTGAGCAAGAGCAAGCCGGGCTGGGGCATCGTGGTGCTGCCGTCCGAGCTGATCAACCAGAAGGGTGAGGTCGTCCAGCGCGGCGAGCACCGGCTGATGGTGCCGCGGCGGGAAGGCGTCGTATGAGCCAGCCACTGCCGCTGCACGGCCTGAGGGTCATCGACTACAGCCACTTCCTCGCCGGCCCCTATGTGGGGCGCTGCCTGGCGGCGCTGGGCGCCGAGGTGATCAAGGTGGAGCGCCCGGGCAGTGGCGATGCCGGCCGCCAGCACGCCTTCGTCCTCGATGACCAGCAGAGCGGCTACTTCCTGCAACTCAACATGGGCAAGCAGGGCGTCAGCGTCAACATGAAGGACCCGCGCGGCAAGGCCTTCATGCAGCAGCTCTGCGACAGCGCCGACGTCTTCATCGAGAACTACCGACCCGGCGCCCTGGACAGGCTCGGCCTGGGTTACGCGGAGCTTTCGGCGCGCAATCCGCGGTTGGTGTATTGCTCGATCTCGGCCTACGGCCATACCGGACCCGACGCCCACCGCGCCGGCTTCGGGCTGATCGCCGAGGCCAAGAGCGGCATCATGCAGATGGTCGGCACGCCGGGCGAGGCGCCGCCGCTGCTGCGCATCTCCCTGGGCGACATGTACACCGGCGCCCACGCGGTGGCTGCCATCAATGCGGCGCTGCTGGGACGGGTCACGAGCGGGCGCGGCCAGCACATCGACATGGCGCTGTATGACACCCTGGTATCGATGCACGAATACGCGGTGCAGTGCTACACCCTGTCCGACGGCGAGATCCTGCCGCAGCAGACCGGTCATGACATGCCCACCTCGACCCTCTATGGCGTGTTTCGCGCCCAGGACGGCGACCTGGTCATCGCCGCCCAGGTGGACGACTCCTGGAAGCGCTTCGCCGCCTTGGTCGAGCAGGACGCGGGCCAGCCGGGTTTTGGCAGTGACGTTCGCTTCCACACCTCCACCGGCCGCAACGCCCATCGCGAAGCCATCCTGCCCATCGTCAAGGCCTGGGTGGCAGCCAATCCGGTGGCGCGGCTGTTGGCGCTGCTCGATGAGATCGACGTGCCCTGCGCTAAGGTGCAGCGCATCGACGAGGTGATCGAGGATCCCCAGATCAAGGCGCGCGGCATGATCCAGGAGCAACAGCACCCACGCTTCGGCACCTTGCGTATGCCCAATCTGCCATTCCGCTTTTCCGAGTGCGACACCACCATCCAGCAGGTGGCGCCGGATCTCGGCGAGCACAATGCCATGGTGGCCCAGAGCCTGGGCTACAGCGCGGAAGAGATTGCCCAGCTGCAGGCCGAGGGCGTGCTCTTCAGCCAGGAGCCCTGCGCATGACCGACCACTACGCGGTGATCGGCCGCCCGATCAACCACACCAAGTCGCCGCTGATCCATGGCCTGTTCGCCGCCACCACCGGGCAAGACCTGGAATACGGCGCCATCGAGGGCTCGCCGGAGGACTTCGCCGGCGACGTGCAGCGCTTTCGCGCCCAGGGCGGGCAGGGCCTGAACGTAACCGCGCCGTTCAAGCTGCAGGCCTTCCAGCTGGCCACCGAGTCCAGCGAAAGGGCACGTCTGGCCCGGGCGGCCAACGCCCTGAAGTTCGAGGGCGAGCGGGTGCTGGCGGAGAACTTCGACGGCATCGGCCTGCTGCGCGACCTCGAGGTCAACCTCGGCCAGCCCCTGGCTGGCAAGCGGGTGCTGTTGCTGGGTGCCGGTGGTGCGGTGCGCGGCGCCTTGTTGCCCTTGCTCGCAGCGGGGCCGACGGAGCTGGTGCTGGTCAATCGCGACGGGCAAAAGGCGACGGCGCTCGCCCAGGAGGTCGACCATCCGCTGCTCAGCCTAAAGAGCTACGCGGTGTTGGAAGGGGAGACATTCGATCTGGTGATCAATGCCACCTCGGCCAGTCTGGTCGGCGAATTGCCGCCGGTGCCGGCAGGCGTCTTCGCCCGGGCCGCGCTGGCCTACGAGCTGGCCTATGGCAAGGGGCTGACGCCTTTCCTGCGTCTCGCCCGCGAACAAGGCGTGGCGCAGCTGGCGGACGGTGTGGGCATGCTGGTGGAACAGGCCGCCGAAGCCTTCGCCTGGTGGCGCGGCGTGCGCCCTGAGACCCGGCCGGTCATCGACCAACTGACCCTTCCCCTGACCTGAGCGGACCCATGAAGATCCTGATGCTGCACGGTATCAACCACAACATGTTCGGCAAGCGCGATCCGCTGCAGTACGGCACCGTGACCCTGGCCGAGATCGACCCCCGGCTGGTGGCCCTCGGCGCGGAACTGGGCGTCGCGGTGGAAAGCTTCCAGAGCAACCACGAGGGGGCGATGGTGGAGCGCATCCATCGTGGCTATGAGGAGGGCGTCGACGCGGTACTGATCAACGCTGGCGCCTGGACCCACTACAGCTACGGCATCCGCGACGCCCTGGCGATCCTCACCGTACCGGTGGTGGAGCTGCACATGTCCAACATCCATGCGCGGGAAAGCTTCCGCCATCACTCGGTGTTCGCCGAGATCGTGCTGGGCCAGATCGCCGGCTTCGGGGTGGATAGCTATCTGTTGGCGCTGCGTGCGGCGGTGAGCGCGGCCCAGGCGCGTAAAGCCTGAGCCGCCGACCCTCTCCCAAATGGAGAGGGGGTGCTCCCACAGATCCCGTGTAGAGTGGAAAACCGCGCAGCGTTTTCCACGCGCAAAGGTGTTGGCCGAGGTCATGTTGGGCTTCGCTGCGCTAAACCCAACCTACGGTAGGGTTTCGTAGGTTGGGTTGAGGCGGCTCCATCGCCGAAGCCCAACGGCCGGGTAAGAAGTCTTGCGTAGGCTATCGCGGCCATGGGTCGCTCCTACACTGTAGGAGCGGCCCATGGCCGCGATAAATCCGGGTAGGGAGGCGCACGTTTTCCTGAACATGAGAGCCAAATTGCTATCCTCTGCCAGCACCTGCCCACAGCAGGGTGCCTATGCCGCCCTCTACGGCGAACCCCGCCTTGGCATAGAGCCGTTGGGCGTGATGTTCGCTTTCCGCCACGATCACGAAGGCGTCCACGCGATGTCGTTGGTGCCGAAGCACCGTGCCGAGCAAGGCCTGGCAGAGTCCGCGCCGACGCCAGTCCACCCGCGTGGTAACCGCTTGGAAACGGCCCAGTCGGCCCAGGCGATAGAGGCCAAGATAGGCCAGCAGCCGCTCCTCGCTATCGAATACACCCCACCAGTCGCCCAGGCCGCTGTCGCTCAGTGATCGATAGCGTCGCGCCTGGTAATCCAGATAGCGCCGGTGCGCTTCTGGATGTTCCGCGCCCGGAGTCACCTCTGCCTGGAGCTCACGCCACTGTTGCCAATCGGTGGGCTGTTGGAAGGTTCTGACGTGAAGTCCTTCAGGCAAGACCGGGGCGGGTTGCAGGGCATCGGCGGCCAGACGCATCCAGACCAGGCGCTGATAATCGTAGCCGCAAGGCACGTCCGAGGGTGGCGCCTTGGCCTGCTGCTCTGGCCAGACGAAAGCACGATGCCCCAGGGGCTGTGGGCTGCCGAGCAGCTGCTCGAAGTCCGCGGACCAGGCCAATACCTGCTGGGCGGTCGGGCGCTGGTCCAGCATGAGGTAGTTGCCGAAGTAGTAGTCGGGGCAGTCCGGTGTGCGGATCGCCACCTCATGCTCACCGTAGGTCAGGCAGGTATCGGGCGCCAATTGCAGCTGGGTGAGAAGTCCTGCGTTGGCGCGAATGGAGGCGGGGAGTCGCAACGGATTCACGGGCATTCGTCGTCCTCTCGTGGCGACAGTGCCTCACCCGAATGCGGCCCCAATTCTCGCTTGGGACACTCCCGCCACTGCTTGTCCCCAAGACTCTCGGTGTATTCCGGATGCAGCGGATAGTGCAGCCGATTGTCCGCCCGGCTGGTATCGCCCACCACCAGCAGCTCCACCGGCTCCGTGGTCTCGTTGATGAAGGTGTGGGCGACGCCGTCGCCGGCCTTGAAGCCTACGCCATCGCCCGGATCGAGTCGGTGGGCGTGGCCGTCGATCCAGGCCGTGGGGTGGCCCGCGATCACATAGATGAATTCGTCTTCGGTAGCCTCGGCATGGGGCCTTGAGGTACGCCGGCCAGGTGGCAGCAGTTCATGGTGGATGCCCAGGCGGGCGAAGCCGAAGTGGCGGCCGAAGGCGGCGCCCAGGGAAAAGCGCTCGTCACTGTCGGGATAACCGGGGCCATCGGGGGCCTGGAGCTGGGACCAGTGGACGATCTTGTCGAAATCTTTCCGGGATTGCATGGGGTGCTGCGCCTCGCGGGAAAATAGCTCAAGCTTAGTCGTTTAGGCCGGCGCTGCCGCCTCAGGTCCCTTTCGGTGCAGGAACGCGATGCCCAGACTGTCCAGACAACTCCTCGCACTGCTGACCCTGGTGCTGCTCGGTGGCTGTTCACCCGACGATACGCCGATCAACAGCCCCTACCGCGCCGGAGCCGAAGGCCAGAATACCCTCTATACCGCCTTTACCACCCGTTCGCCGAAGTACCTGGATCCGGCCAGTTCCTATTCCGGCGACGAGACCAACTTCACCTACAACATCTATGAGCCGCTCTATGGCTATCACTATCTCAAGCGGCCCTATGAGCTGATCGCCCGCGGCGCGGAGCGAGTGGTCGCACCCTATTACCTGGATGCCCAGGGCCGACGACTGCCGGACGATGCGCCGCCGGCGCAGATCGCCGAAAGCGTCTACGACATTCCCATCCGCCGTGATGCCCGCTATGCGCCGCATCCGGCCTTTGCCCGCGATGCCCAGGGCAATTACCGTTACTTCCCAATCAAGCCGGACGATCTGGCCGATCGCTACCAGATCCCCGACTTCCCCGAGACCGGCAGCCGCGCCCTGACCGCCGCCGACTATGCCTACGGCCTGCGCCGCCTGGCCAGTCCGCGGCTGGTCTCGCCCAGCTACGCCATCTTCGCCGAGCACCTGGTGGGCATGCAGGCGTTTGGCGATAGCCTGCGCGCCGCCGACAAGACCCTGCGCGCCGGCCTGCCCAAGGGCGCGCTGCTGCCTTGGCTGGACCTGCGCCAGGGCGAGTTGCCCGGGATAGAGGTGCTGGATGACCACACCCTGAGGTTGCGGGTGATCGGCAAATACCCCCAATTCAGCTACTGGCTGGCCACGACCTTTGCCGCGCCGGTGCCCTGGGAGGCGGATCGCTTCTACAGCCAGCCGGGCATGGCCGAGCACAACCTCAGCTTCAACAGCTGGCCGGTGGGTACCGGGCCCTATCGCCTGGCCGAATCCATTCCCAATCGCCGCCATGTGCTGGAGCGCAATCCCAACTACCGCGCCGATCCCTATCCCTGCGAAGGTGAGCCTGGTGATCGCGAGGAGGGTCGGCTGGACGACTGCGGCAAGCCCATGCCGCTGATCGACCGCGCGGTGTTCAGCCTGGAAAAGGAAGGGGTGCCGCTGATGGGCAAGTTCATCCAGGGCTACTACGATACCCCCCAGGTCGAGCGCGGCGAATATGGCGTGGCGCTGCGCACCAAGGCCGGCGATTCGGCCGATTCCGCCGACCTCTATCGCGAGCGCGGCCTCAAGTTGCCCACTGCGGTGGAGGCGTCCAACTGGTACCTGGGCTTCAACTGGCTGGATCCGGTGGTGGGGCAGGGCGCCACTCCCGAGCAGCAGGTGCGTAATCGCAAGCTGCGCCAGGCGCTGTCCATCGCCTTCGACTGGGAGAGCTACATCACCGTCTTCCTCAACGGCAACGGCCTGGTCGCCAATGGCCCGCTGCCGCCCGGTGTGCTGGGCTATGAGGCGTCGCCGGCCGGTACCAACCCGGTGGTCTACCGGTTGGTGGACGGCAAGCCCGAACGGCGGCCCATCGAAGACGCGCGGCAGCTGCTGGCCGAAGCCGGCTATCCCGATGGCCGCGATGCCAAGAGCGGGCGGCCGCTGATCCTGCAGTACGACGCCCAGAGCAGTGGCGACAGCGCCATGTTCGATTGGATGCGCCAGCAGACCGCCAAGCTGGGTATCCAGCTGGAGTTGCGCGGTTCGGACTACAACCGATTCCAGGACAAGATGCGCAAGGGCGCGGCGCAGATCTTCTTCTGGGGGTGGAATGCCGACTATCCCGACGCCGAGAACTTCCTGTTCCTTTTCTACGGCCCCCAGGGCAAGGCCAAGCATGGTGGCGAGAATGCCGGCAACTACAGCAATCCCGAGTACGACCGGCTGTTCGAGCAGATGAAGAGTCTCGACGACGGTCCCGAAAAGGTGGCGCTGATCCGGCGCATGGTCGCCATCGTGCAGCAGGATGCGCCCTGGCTGTTCGGCTGGAATCCCCTGTCGGCGGGTGCCTATCAGCAGTGGGTGTACAACGCCAAGCCGACCCAGATGGTGCGCGACCAACTGCGCTACCTGCGCCTGGATCCGGCCCTGCGTGAGCGCAAGGTCCAGGAGTGGAACCAACCGGTGCTCTGGCCACTGTGGCTGCTGCTGGGGCTTGCGCTGCTGCTGGTGTGGCCGGCCTGGCGCATCCTCCGGCGCCGTGAACGCCAGACCGCCTTTGGCGATTCGGCAGGGGAGAAGCGGCCATGATCGGCTATCTGCTGCGGCGCCTGGCCTATGGCGTGCTCATCCTCATCGGGGTGAACCTGCTCACCTTCGTGCTGTTCTTTGCCGTCAACACCCCGGACGACATGGCGCGCCTGGCGGTTGGCGGCAAGTACGTCACCGCCGATGCCATCGAAGACTGGAAGGCGGAGCACGGCTACGACAAGCCGCTGCTTATTAATACCACCCGTGAAGGGGTGGGGCGATTCACCGATACGCTCTTCTTCGAGCGCTCGGTGAAGCTGCTGGCCTTCGATTTCGGCACTTCCGACAGCGGTCGCAGTATCGCCCGGGAGATCGGCGAGCGCGCCGGGCCCAGCCTGGCGCTGGCGCTGCCGACTTTCGTGCTCGGCCTGGTCGCCAGCGTGGGCTTCGCCCTGCTGCTGGTGTTCTTTCGCGCCACCCGCCTGGACTTCTGGGGCGTGGTGCTCTGTGTGGTGCTGCTGTCGATCTCCTCGCTGTTCTACATCATCGCCGGTCAGTGGCTGTTCGCGAAGATCCTGCGGCTGGTGCCCTATTCGGGCTACGAGGAAGGCTGGAATCTGCTGCGCTTCCTGCTGCTGCCGGTGGTGGTGGCGGTGATCTCCGGCCTTGGCAGCCAGGCGCGCTTCTACCGCGCGCTGTTTCTCGAAGAGATCGGCAAGGACTATGTGCGCACCGCCCGCGCCAAGGGCCTGGCCGAGCGCCAGGTACTGCTGCGCCACGTGCTGCGCAATGCCGCGCTGCCGATTCTCACCGGCGTGGTCTCGGCCATCCCGCTGCTGATCATGGGCAGCCTGATCGCCGAGTCCTTCTTTGGCATCCCGGGCCTGGGCAGCTACACCATCGATGCCATCAACGGCCAGGACTTCGCCGTGGTCCGCACCATGGTGTTCCTGGGTTCGGTGCTCTACATCGTTGGGCTGATCCTGGCGGACCTGTCCTACACCCTCGCTGATCCGCGCGTTCGCTTTAGGTAGCCGCCATGCCGAAATTCGTCTTGCTCTGGACCGATATCGCCCTCTACCTGCTGGTGGCCGGTAGCCTGTTTTACGCCTGGCGTGCCCGTCGTCGCCCGGCCCTGCGCGCCAGTTGGCGACGGGTGCTGCAGGACGCGCCAGCGATGAGCGCGGCCGTGGTGCTGGCCAGCTTCGTCGCCATCGCCCTGCTGGATTCCGTGCACTACCGTCCGCAACTGCCGGCCGCGCCTGGCGCAACGGCGCCTATCTATTCACCCACGGTGCTCTCGGCCCTCGACGGCCTGCTGGCCGGGACCAGTCTCACCCAGCGCGAGAAAACCTACTCCGCACCGCTGGCCACCCACCAGTTCTCCAAGGAGACCCTGGGCACCACCGCCGATGGCCAGCCGCTACGCGACTTTCCGCGTCTCAAGCATGCCGGTACGACCTTGGCCGATCCTGCTAGAGAGTGGCGCGGCGATGTGTTCCAGCGGTTGCTGGTGGGGCTTCTCGGCGGTCTGGCAGTGGCCTTGGTGGCCGCTGTGCTGGCGGCGGCGCGGTTGCGCGAGGCGGGCGGCCTGGGTGCGCGCTGCCTGCTGATCTTTCGCGGTCATACCACCACCCCCTGGCGCGCCATCCTGCTGGCCTGGCTGGGCGTCTGCCTGGTGGCCGGCAGCGTGACCGCCCTGGCCAGCGGCTATCACGTGCTGGGGACCGACAGCACCGGCAACGATGTCCTCTACCAGTCGCTCAAGAGCATCCGCACCGCCTTCGTGATCGGCAGTCTGACCACCCTGGCCATGCTGCCGCCGGCCATCGGTTTCGGCCTGGCCGCTGGCTACTTCAAGGGCCGGGTGGACGACATCATCACCTATCTCTACACCACCCTGACCTCCATCCCCGGGGTGCTGCTGGTGGCGGCCTGCGTGCTGATGATGCAGGTGTTCATCGACCGTCACCCGGAGCTGTTCGACACCGGCGCGGCGCGCGCCGACCTGCGGTTGTTCATGCTCTGCCTGATCCTCGGCCTCACCGGTTGGGCCGGGCTGTGCCGTCTGCTGCGCGCCGAGGCGCTCAAGCTGCGCGAGCTGGAATACGTCCAGGCGGCGCGCGCCTTTGGCGTCTCTCACTTCACCATCCTGCGCCGGCACCTGCTGCCCAATGTCTTCTACCTGGTGCTCATCACTCTGACCCTGGAGTTCTCCAGCCTGGTGCTCTACGAGGCGGTGCTGTCCTACCTGGGCATCGGCGTCGATCCGACCATGAATTCCTTCGGCTCCATGATCAATGACGCCCGCACCGAGATGTCCCGCAGCCCCATGATCTGGTGGAATCTGCTGAGCGCCTTCGCCTTCATGCTGACGCTGGTGCTGGCCGCCAATCTCTTCGCCGATGCCGTGCGCGACGCCTTCGATCCGCGCAGTCGCCGATTGAGGTCCGCCTGGCTCGGAAGAAGGCCTGGCCAGGGTGAGGTGCAGCCATGAACCCAGTGCTGGAAATTCGTGACCTGGAGATTCTGATCGAAGGCGAGGAGGGCACGCGCCAGGCGGTCAAGCAGCTGGGTCTGGCCATCGCCCGTGGCCAGACCTTTGCCCTGGTGGGCGAGTCCGGCAGCGGCAAGAGCGTCACGGCGCTCTCCCTGCTGCGGTTGCTGCCCCCCTCGCTGGGTATCACCCGCGGCGCGGCGCTGCTGGCCGGTACCGACCTGCATCGCCTCCCGGAGCGCCGCCTGCGCGAATTGCGCGGCGGGCGCATCGGCACCATCTTCCAGGAACCCGCCACCAGCCTGAATCCGGTGATGCGCATCGGCGAGCAGATCGAGGAAACCCTGCGCGCCCATACCCCGCTGCGCGGCGCTGCCGCGAGAGCCCGGGTGGTGGACTGGCTGCGCCGGGTCGGCATTCCCGAGCCGGAGCGGCGGATCGACGACTATCCCTTCCAATTCTCCGGTGGCCAGAAGCAGCGCATCATGATCGCCCTGGCGCTGGCGGCCGAGCCTAACCTGCTGATCGCCGACGAGCCCACCACGGCGCTGGACGTCACCGTCCAGGCGCAGATCCTGACCCTGCTGGCCGACATCCAGCGCGAGCTGGGCATGGCCATCCTGCTCATCACCCATGACCTGGCGGTGGTGCGCCAGGTGGCCCATCACGTGGCCCTGATGCGCCACGGCGAGATCGTCGAAAGCGCCCCGGCGGAGGACTTCTTCCAGGCGCCCCGGCATCCCTATGCCCGCGAGCTGTTCGCCGCCATCCCCACCTTCGCCAAACGCGGTCAGACCCTGGCGGGCACACCTCGGGCCTTGCCCGCGCGCGACCCAGGTGAGCGGCTGCTGGAGGTGCGCGACCTGGCCGTGCACTATCCCATCCGCCGCGGTGCCTGGGGCCGGACCCGCGACTGGGTCAAGGCGGTGGACGGCGTGACCTTCGATCTGCACGCCGGCGAGACCCTCGCATTGCTGGGCGAATCCGGCTGCGGCAAGACCACCACCGGCAAGGCCCTGCTGCGGCTGCTCGACGGCCCACGCATCCAAGGTAGCGCGCGCCTGGGCGGCGCAGACCTGCTCACCGCCGACAGACGTACCCTGCAACGGCTGCGCCGGCAGATCCAGATCGTCTTCCAGGATCCCTTCGCCTCCCTGGATCCGCGCATGCGCATCGGCGCCACCCTGGAGCAGGGGCTGCTGGCCCTGCGGCCGGAGCTGGACGCCAGCGAGCGCCAGCGCCGCGCCGCGGCCCTGGTGGAGCGGGTCGGCCTGCCCGGCGATACCCTGCAGCGTTTCCCCCACGAGTTTTCCGGCGGCCAGCGCCAGCGCATCGCCATCGCCCGGGCGCTGATCGTCGAACCTCAGGTACTGGTCTGCGACGAACCCACCTCGGCGCTGGACGTCTCGGTGCAGGCGCAGATCCTCGATCTCTTGCGCGAACTGCAGGCGGAGATGGGCCTGGCCTATCTCTTCATCACCCATAACTTCGGCGTGGTCGAGTACCTGGCCGATCGCATCGCGGTCATGGACGGCGGCCGTATCGTCGAACAGGGCAGCGCCGAGCAGGTGCTGCGCGCGCCCGCTCACGCCATGACCCAACGCTTGCTGGCCGCGGTGCCACGACTGGATTTCGGACCCACGCCATGAACTTTCCGCCCCGTATCGCCCTGGCCGACTTCGATCTGGTGTGGCCGCAACCGCGCCTGGCAGAGGCTTTCGCCGAGGCGCTGAACTGGAGCTATGCCGAGCATCGCCGCTTCCTCGGCTGGGCCCGGGAGCACACCACGGTCGCCCAGGCACGCGACAGCCTGCTCGCGGCCCGCGGCGCCTTCACCCTGGCCCAGGGCGAGAAGCGCTACTTCCTGGTGCGCGGTGACGAGGTGCTCGGCTGCCTGGGACTCACGCCGCTGGAGGGCGGCCGCCGCTACGAGATCGGCTACTGGACGCACAGCCGTCACGCGGGGCAGGGCCATATGACCGCGGCGCTGCGCCACTTCGTCGAAGGGCGCGGCGCCGCGGGGCTCTATCTCACCACCTCGGCGGCCAATGCCGCCAGCCAGCGGCTGGCCGAGCGGGTCGGCTTTCGCCGCATCCGGGTGCTGGAGAACGATCGTGAGGGACCCGAGGGCGGACGCTGCGCCACCTGGGTCTACGAATTGCCGCCGGAGACGAAGCGATGACCGCTCTGAGCATTCCGCTGCAGTATCCACCCCGCTTCACCGTGACCGAGGCGGTGGAACTGATCGATCTGACCCTGGCCGATCCCGCCGCGGTGGCCGACTACTATCGGCGCAATCGCCAGCATCTGGCGCAGTCGATGCCGCGGCGCTCCGACGCCTTCTACACCCAGGCCCAATGGCAAGGGCAGGTAGCGGCCTATCGGGCGGGCGGACCGGGCGTGAGCGAAGTGCGCCTGGTGCTGCGAGCGGGGCCATTGGTCATCGGCACGGTGAATTTCAGCCAGATCTTTCGCGGCGGCTTCCAGGCTTGCTTCCTGGGCTATGGCCTGGACGAGGCCTGGCAGGGGCGCGGCCTGATGCGCAATGCCGTACGGTTGGGCCGCGATTTCGTCATCGGCGAGTTGGGCCTCAATCGCATCATGGCCAACCATCTGCCGGACAACCTGCGCAGCGCTCATCTGCTCCAGAGCCTGGGCTTCGAACGCGAGGGCCTGGCCCGCCGTTATCTGCAAATCGACGGCGTCTGGCGGGACCATGTGCTGACCAGCTACGTTCGTCCCGCCCCTTGAAGGACGAAACCCGGCGAGGTTGATCCGCCGGGTCCTGGCTCAGACGCGTGCCGCCGTGACTGCGGCCGACCCCCAGGTGGTGCGCCAGCGGCGCTTGACGCTCAGCAGGCCGAACCAGGCGAGCACGCCCAAGCCGGCGAACAGCCAGAGACCGATCTGGTAGTCACCGGTGGCCTGCTTGATCGTGCCCAGGCCCGCGGTGAGGGCGAAGCCGCCGATGCCGCCCGCCATGCCGATCAATCCGGTCATGACGCCGATCTCCTTGCGAAAGCGCTGGGGTACCAGCTGGAACACCGCGCCGTTGCCGGCGCCCAGGCTGAGCATGGCGACCACGAACAGCGCCAGGGCGGCCATGGCGCTGGGCAGGTGGAAGCCCACGGCGGCGATGCAGATGGCCGCCACGGTGTACATGCCGAGCAGCGCACGGATACCACCGATGCGGTCGGCCAGGGCGCCGCCCAGAGGCCGCATCAGGCTGCCAGCGAAGACGCAGGCGGCGGTGTAGTAGCCGGCGATCACCGGCTCCAGGGCGTACTGGTCATGGAAGTAGCCGGGCAGGGTGCTGGCCAGACCCAGGAAGCCACCAAAGGTCACGCTGTAGAAGAACATGAACCACCAGCTGTCCTGGTCGCCCAGGGCACGGGCGTAGTCCGCCAGCTTCTTCGGGGCCGGGCGTTCCGGTGCGTTACGGGCGCAGAGCACGAAGACCACCAGGGTCAGGATCAACGGGATCAGCGCGAAGCCGAACACGTTGGTCCAGCCAAAGGCCTTGGCCAGCGCCGGGGCGAAGAGGGCGGCGAACACGGTGCCGGAATTGCCGGCGCCGGCGATGCCCAGGGCCTTGCCCTGGTGCTGCGGCGGATACCACTGGGAGGCCAGCGGCAGGGCTACGGCGAAGGAGGCCCCGGCGAAGCCGAGGAATAGGCCCAGCACCAGGGTTTGCTCATAGCTGTGCACGCCATGCTGCCAGGCCACCAGCAGCGCCAGGATCACCACCACCTGGCCGATGATGCCGGCGGTCTTCGGCGACAGTCGATCAGCGACGAAGCCCAGGATCAGGCGCAGGACCGCACCGGCGAGGATGGGCGTCGCCACCATCAGGCTGCGCTGCTGGGTGGTCAATTGCAGGTCAGTGGCGATCTGCACGGCCATGGGGCCGAGCACGTACCAGACCATGAAGCTCAGATCGAAGTAGAGGAAGGCGGCGAACAGGGTCGGCGCATGGCCGGCTTTCCAGAAACTGGGACTCATGGAGGCACCTCGGGCACGTCACGGGCATGAAAAAGGCGCCAGTCACCCTGACCCGTTGCCGGGAGGTGAACTGACGCCTTTGTCGATTGGGGTGACCGCCGTTGGCCACCGCTGCCCAGGTCTTTGCAAGAGCGACGCCAAGTCGTGCGAGCCCGGTAGTCACGGGCCTTGGCGGGATCCGGAATGGGTATCGGGGCAAGCCGGCGCCCAAGTATTGGGCGTAGCTACAAGAAGTCGCCCTCTATTGGCGCCCTGTGGAGGTGTACTTCATAAGGCACGCACACCATCGCGGCCATGGCCGCGATAGGCTCGAAAAAAAGGCCGTGGCGATCACTCGCCACGGCCTTTTCTATCGGGATAACGCTATTACTTGGCGTACTTGGTCTGCAGCGCCTTGGCTTCCTTCAGGTGGTGCTCCAGCGTCGGCAGGGTCTTCTCGGCGAAGGCCTTCAGCGCGGCGTCATCGCTGGTCTTGGCTTCATTGCGGAAGATCTCGATGGTCTGCTCGTGGGCGACGACCTGGTTGTTGGCGTAGGAGCGGTCGAAGGAGTCGTCACGCACCTGCAGGATCATGGCCTTGGCCTTGTCCATCAGCTCGGCGTCGGTGGAGACTTTCAGCTTCTTCTCCTGGGCCAGGCTCTTGAGCTGCTCGTTGGCCTTGGTGTGGTCGTCGATCATGCTCTGGGCGAAGGTCTTGATGTCCTGGGACTTGCTCTTTTCCAGGGCCAGCTTGCCTGCTTCGATCTCAGCGATGCCCTTGGCCGAGGCGTCGTCGACGAATTCGGCCGGAGACAGCTTGTCAGCGGCCTGGGCCAGACCGGCACCGGCAGCCAGCAGGATGGCGAGGGACAGGCTGGAGGCTTTCTTCAGCATGGGCGTCATGGACGTGCTCCTGATTTCTTAGGCAGTTAGGAAAGGGCGTCACCGCGTGGCAGTGAACGCGCCTGCAAAATGGGACCTGCCCAAAAAGTCATACGTTCCCTGCGAAAGCGTCGTCAAACCCTATCAATTGCGGCTGACACTTGAGCGAAACGCTTCATAGGCGTCGAAATCGAAGCGCGTCGCCGAGACGATCTGGCTCTGTTTCAGCGTCAGGTAGATGTCCTTGCCCTTGTCCGCATAATGGGTGGTGAAGGTCACCCAGAGTTTGTCCTTGTCGCGGTAGCCGCTCATGATCGGCTTGATGCAGACGTCCTGGTCGGCCCCTTCCGTTTCGCTCGGCTCGCCCAGGGTGGTGATGCGACCGACGTACACCTTGCGCTCTTCCAGGGTCAGCATCAGCGTCTCCCGGTTGATCGAGGCGGTCATCAGCAGATCGTCCAGCGGACTGTCCTTGAGGATGCCGGCCAGGATAAAGGTGCGGTAATTGTCCTCGGTCAGGCCGTACTTGCGCTTGATGGTCGAGCGAGCCAGTGCTGCCCAGGCCGTGGGGATCAGCAAGGCGGTCACCGTCACCAGCAGGATCCAGGCGGCCTGCAGCGGATCGTCCAGGGTACCGGTACGGCGCAACAACTCGGCGAGACCGGCGAAATAGTCGAAGGAAAAGGTCCGATCACCCCATGACCAGCTGCGCCCCTGCAGCAATTGGGCGAGGCCCAGGTGCAGGCTCACGGCGAGCAGGGTGCAGAACAGACCGAAGCGGGCGCTCTGCAGATAGAGGTACTGGCCCTCGTAGCGATGCAGGCGATAGAAGTACAGTGGATGCTTGTGGCAGACGAGAAAACCGCTGACCAGGATCGGCAGGAGCAGCAGCAGGAACATCAGCGGTTGATGAGCCGCCGGGCGCGGTCCAGGTCTTCCTTGAATTCGGGGGAGTCGAAGACCTCCGCTGGGTCGATGCGCAGGGTGCCGCGGCCGACCACGCGCATGGACTTGTAGGAGTTGTTGATGCTCGCGGCCAGCTTGAGGTCGTCCGCGGAGGGCGATTTGAGCAGGTTGAACAGGCCTTTCAGCATGACGATATCCCGAGGGTGCACTAGGCGCTTATAGCTTGGAACACCAGAACCGGCAAGGATTCGCCGCGCCACCGGTCGACGGCGCGGCGAGGACTCAGGCCGGTTCGACCCCCGTTTTACGCGAGGCAACCTTGGGCAGCAGGCCATCGGCGCGGAACATCTGCTTGATGCCGCGCACCGCCTGGCGGATGCGGTCCTGGTTCTCGATCAGCGCGAAGCGCACGTGGTCGTCGCCGTAGTCCCCGAAGCCCAGACCTGGCGAGACGCAGACCTTGGCCTCGGCGAGCAGCTTCTTGGCGAACTCCAGCGAGCCCAGCTGGGCGTAGGGCTCGGGAATCTTGGCCCAGACGTACATGGAGGCCTTAGGGATCTCCACCATCCAGCCGGCTTCGTGCAGGCCACGCACCAGCACGTCACGACGCTGCTGGTACTGCTGGGCGATGTCGCGCACGCACTGCTGGTCGCCTTCCAGGGCGGCGATGGCCGCCACCTGCAGTGGGGTGAAGGTGCCATAGTCGTGGTAGCTCTTGATCCGCGCCAGGGCGGCGACCAGCTCGGGATTGCCGACCATGAAGCCGATCCGCCAGCCGGCCATGTTGTAGCTCTTGGACAAGGTGAAGAATTCCACCGCGATGTCCTTGGCCCCGGGCACCTGCATGATGGAGGGCGCCTGCCAGCCGTCGAAGACGATGTCGGCATAGGCCAGGTCATGCACCACCAGCACGTTGTAGCGCTTGGCCAACTCCACCACGCGCTCGAAGAAGTCCAGCTCCACGCATTGGGCGGTGGGGTTGGAGGGGAAACCGAGAATCATCATCTTCGGCTTGGGAATGCTCTCGCGAATGGCTCTTTCCAGTTCGGCGAAGAAGTCCATGCCCTGCACCAGGGGCACCGAGCGCACCTGTGCCCCGGCGATCACCGCGCCATAGATGTGGATCGGGTAGCTGGGGTTGGGCACCAGTACGGTGTCGCCGGCATCCAGGGTCGCCAGCATCAGGTGCGCCAGACCTTCCTTGGAGCCGATGGTGACGATGGCTTCGCTGTCGGCATCTATCTCCACTTGGTAGCGGTCGCGGTACCAGTGGGAGATGGCGCGGCGCAGGCGGGGAATGCCCTTGGAGCTGGAATAGCCGTGGGTGTCTTCGCGCTGGGCGACCTGGCAGAGCTTCTCGACGATGTGCGGCGGGGTAGGGCCGTCGGGATTGCCCATGGACAGGTCGATGATGTCCTCACCCCGACGGCGCGCGGCCATCTTGAGTTCGGCGGTGATGTTGAAGACGTAGGGGGGCAGGCGATCGATGCGCGCAAAGCGGCGCACGGGACTGGAATCAGTCATGCGTTCCTCGAAGTACGTAAGCGCCCGGAACCGTCCGAGCGACGTGGGTCACAGGAGGTGACCTGCAGCGGACAGTAGCCGCAGGCCGCTGCGCTTGTCGAGGAAAAAATCAGCGGGGTGCTGTCGGGTGGCGAAGCGCCCCGGAACGGCTCAGAGCGCGTTGCTCGTCTGCAGCGCCGCCACTTCCAGCCGCGCCTGCTGGCGTGCCTTGTCCTGATGCTGCTGGATCATGCCAGGGATGAGGAAGGCGTCGATCAGGCACCAGATACCCAGGATGATCCAGGGGATGAAGAAGGTAACCCAGCCGAGCAGCGAGAGCACCAGCATAATGGCGGCGGTGCCGGTGCGGCCGAGGTAAAAGCGATGACCGCCGAGCATGCCGAGAAAGAACCAGATCAGGTAGGCGGCGCCGGTGGATTTGCGCGCATTGGCGACCTTTTGTTCGACCAGCATTTCAGCTTGCAGCGAGCTCATGACAGAAGTCCTTTTCGAGCGTGGATATCCAGGGGGCGCGGATATTGCCACACAAATCGGTGCCAGACTATTTCCAGAGTTCTGCCCCTGGCGCCGGTTCAGCCCAGCAATTCGCTCATGGCGATGATCTGGTCGGCCACCTGGATCAGCTTCTGCTGCTTGCTCATGGCCTGGCGGCGCATCAGGGTATAGGCCTCGTCCTCGCTGCAGCCGCGCATCTTCATCAGCAGGCCCTTGGCCTGGTCGACCTTCTTGCGCTCCAGCAACTGCTGCTCGCGGGCCTGGAGTTCGGCGCGCAGCGCCTGGTCGGTCTCGAAGCGGGCGCGGGCGACGTCGATGATGGCCTGCAGGCGACTGGTCTGGATGCCCTCCACGATATAGGCGCTTACCCCGGACTGGATGGCCCGGCGCATCACCGCCGGGTCGTGTTCGTCGGTGAACATGACGATGGGGCGCGGCTGGTCGCGGGTCACCAGACAGACCTGTTCCATGACGTCGCGACCGGGTGACTGGGTGTCGAACAGGATGACGTCCGGCCGTAGCGTCTCGATGCGCGCCGGCAGGTCGATGGTCAGGCCGGATTCCTCGATGACCTCGAAACCGGCTTCGATCAGCGCGCTCTTCAGGCGGCCGACCTGCTTTGGGGTGTCGTCGATGAGCAGAATGCGCAAGGTCGTTCTCCCTAGTGATCGCTGAGCGCGTGGATGGCGAAGCTGCGGGCGTAACCGGCTGGATCGCTGCCGTCCCAGGTGCGACCGTCGAACAGGGTGCTGCTGCGCCGGGGCGGCGGTACCGCCAGACCGAACTCGGTGGCAGCCTCGCGGTACAGCTCGGTGCATTGCACGGCCTCGGCGATGGCCAAGTAGTCCGGGTCCTCGCGCAGCAGGCCCCAGCGGCGGAACTGGGTGAGAAACCAGAGGCCGTCGGAGAGATAGGGCGGGTTGACCGCGCCCTGGCGATGGAAGGCCAGGGGATGTTCGTCCTCCCAGCGGCGGTCGAGGCCATCTTCGTAGTGGCCGAGGAAGCGTCCGGCCAGCAACGCCGGATCGGCGTTCACGTAGGCGGCATCGCTGATCAGCTGGGCGGTGCCGAGGCGGTTCTCACGACTTTCCTCGATGAAGCGGCTGGCATCGAGCAGGGTGCGGATCAGCGCCCGGGCCGTATTGGGATAGCGCTCGGCGAAGCGGCCGGTGCAGGCCAGCACCTTTTCCGGGTGGTCCGGCCAGATCGCCTGGGTGGTGGTCAAGGTGAAACCCTGGCCGCGTGCGACGGCGGCGGCGCCCCAGGGCTCGCCGACGCAGAAGCCATCGACCCGGCCGGCGGCCAGGTGCTCGGGCATCTGCGGTGGCGGCACCAACGCGGTGCGCACGTCCCGTAGCGGATGAATGCCCTGGGCAGCCAGCCAGTAGTAGAGCCAGAAAATGTGGGTTCCGGTGGGAAAGGTGTGCGCCAGGGTCAGGGGGCTGGTGCCCGGCTGGCGGATCCGCTCGACCAGCGAGGCCGTGTCCTGAACCCCTTCCCGGGTCAGGCTGCGCGCCAGGTTGAGGCTCTGGCCATTCTGCGCGAGACCCATCAGCACCGCCATGTTGGTGGCGGGAGTGCCGCCCAGCCCAAGGTGCATACCATAGACCAGGCCATAGAGGCAGTGGGCGGCGTCGAGGTGGCCGTTGAGCAGGTTGTCGCGCAGGGCCGACCAGGATGGCTGGCGGTGCAGGTTCAGGGTCAGGCCGTGTGGCTCGCCAAAGCCCTGGGTCGCCGCCACGATTAGCGAGGCGGCGTCGCTCAGCGGGAGAAAGCCCAGATTGAGCTCGGGCTTTTCCGGGGCATCCGAACCCGCGACCCAGAGATGCGCGGCGTGAGGAGGAAACTGGGCAGGCATGGTGTCTCCGGCAGCTGACGGACGCCAGGGCACCTTTCTGTGCACCGCTATGGACGTCTCGACTAGGGCCTGCACCATTGTGGTGACAGGCACGGCACCATCACCGGGCGCTTCCATTGCCAGGCACCTGCGGGACCGCGCCTCTGCAGCGGTCCGCGGCGCGGTGGAAGGAAGCGACGCCGGCTGAGGTCTGCCAGGGAAGGGGCAAAACCCGCGCCAAGTCGCGGGTTGCCGGTGGAGAAGTCTACTTCTGCGGAATCAACAGCAGGCGGTCGCGCCCATAGACGCGCTCCAGATTCTGCGGCTGTAGCGGCAGGCTCTGGTACTGCCCGCGGGCCCACCCCTTGCCCAGGGTGCCGGCCTGACTCGCCTGCAGGGGTTCGGCCAGGCCGAAGTCCACCACTAGGCGAAGTGCGGGTGCCAGCCAGACCTGATCGTTACCGCCCCAATGGCTGGCGGTCAGGTCCAGGGTCGAGCCGTCACCACCGCTCGCATTGCCGTCTAGACGATGCAGGCGGCCCCACTGCCAGGCGGCGCGATCGCTGCCCAGTTTGGCCTCGCAGGTCGCGATGGCTCTGGCCAGGGCGCGGGCGAAGATCGCCGGCTTGTCTTCGCGAGTGGGCGTGCTGACGTCATCCCAATAGGGGCTGTCGTCGCGGGCCAGGAGGTGATCGACGATGGCGTTGTAGCCGGTGTCGCTAAGGGTGGTGAAGGCCTGCCAGGCCTTGCTCCTGGTGCCACCCAGTTCATCGGCGAAGGTCTGTTCGGCCAAAACCTGCAAGAAGGCCTCGTAGAGCGCCGCATCGGCGGAGCCGGCGGCCAGGCGACCGTCGAAGCCCTGCAGACGCCGCAGGGCTTCTTCCGCCGCCTGGCGCTGGGCAGCGGGTAGCGCCGCGATGGCCTGGCGCAGCGGGGCGGCGAAGCCGGGGGCATCGAGCTGCGTCTTCAGCTTGGCGGCGAGGGTGGTGGTCTGGTCCTGCTGTAGCGCCATGGCGTCGCGGCTGTCCAGGCGCGCCGAGCGCCCGGCCAGTTGCGCCAGGCGCTCCTGGCGCTCGGGGCCCGACCAGTTGCTGGACAGCTGCATGCCGTAGCCGCGCGGCACCACACGCTGGTTGGCGGCGCCCAGCCAGCCCTGGGCCGGGTCCTGATCATAGGGGTGCAGCATGGGATCGGCGTAGCCGTCCCAGGCGTAACGCTCGTCCCAGCCGGGCGAGGGCAGCAGCCCCAGGCCGCTGCGGCGATTGGGGTAGCGCCCGGTCACCTGCCAGCCGATGTGCTCGGCATCGGCGAACACCAGGTTCCAGTCACTGGCGCGCAGCTCGCGGGCCAGTTCGAAGGCGCGCTCCACGTCCTTGGCGCGGGACAGGTCGAAGAGGGCGTCCAGGCTCTTGTCGGCTTCCAGACGGCTGCTACGCAAGGCCAGGCCATAGCCGTTGGCGTCCGGCGCCAGCTCCAGATTCAGCAGGGGGCCACGCGGGCTGGTGTAAAGGGTTTCGCGACGCGGTTTCTCGCCGCGCACGAAGAAGGTTTCCACCCGTTCGCCGGCGGGTTGCCACTGGCCGCCGCTCTGCACCTGCAGGCGACCGCCCTGGCGTTGCAGGCGCTCGAGGTAGAGGTCCTGGCTGTCGCCCATCAGGGTCGCGGCGCCCCAGGCCAGCTTGCCGTTGTAGCCATCGAGCAGCAGCGGCAGGCCGGGCAGGGTGGTGCCCACGGCTTCGAAACGGGGCGCTCTCAGGGTCACCAGGGTGAAGGGCGACTGGCCATTGAAGGCGCTGACCTTGTCCACCCCGAGCAGGCTGCGGCCGCTGCGGGTGTGGCCCGGAGTGGCCGCCCAGGCGGTACCGGTCGGGCCACCGAAGGGCGCCAGTTGAGCCAGCTGGCGCTGGACGTCCAGCAGGGCGTCGAGGCCGGGCAACTGGCCCCGCAGATTCAAGCCACGCAGCTTGGCCGTCTCCTCCTCGGGAAGGGGTTCGTCCGGATAGGTGGGCAGCAGCCAGGCGAGGCGCTCGGGGCCGACCTGGGCGGCCAGTGCCAGCGCGGCGGTCTCCTTGCGCAGGTCCACTGCCTGGGCGAAGTTCAGCAGTTCGAAGAGCAGGGCACTGTCTTCCGGCTTCCAGTACTCGGTGCGGTACTCGTGGCCATCCAACTCGACTCGCTCGCTGGCGCGATAGAGGTAGGCATTGACGCCCCGGGCATAGACCTCGAAAAAGGTCTTCATACGCGGCGAGGCGTTGCTGTAAGCCACCTGGGCAGCCTTGCGCAGATCGACCGCGCGCATGAACCGGTCGGTATCCAGCCGGCTGTCACCATAGGCTTCGGCCAGTCGGCCCTGGGCCAGCAGGCGCAGCTCGACCATCTGCGCCAGGCGTTCGCTGGCGTGAACATAGCCGAGGGCGAAGAGGGCGTCGTGGAAGGTGGTGGTCTCGATCAACGGTTGGCCATCGGCGTTACGGCGCACCGAAGCGGTCTGCGCCAGGCCGCGCAGGGGCAGGCTGCCCTTGAGTTGCGGCTGATTGCGAGTCGGCTGCTCCTCGGCGAAGTACTGGCAACCGGCAAGGGCGGTCAACAGGCCGAGGGTAGCGAGGCGCAGAGGCGCGCGCCGGCGAAAGGAAAGAGGCGAGACCATGAACAGCGGGCACTCCGAGCGGATGGATGCGAACGGGTGGCTACGTTAGCAGGGTCCACGGGGGGAGCAAGCCTCTGGCGAGGGGTGGCGCCTGGGCGCTGCCGATAGGTCGTCCGGGCCTGCCACCTAGCGCAGGGCCATCCAGATCAGCAGCGCGGCCTGGAACAGGCAGAACACCGCCAGGCAGCCGATGGCGAAACGCAGCGAGATGTCATCGCGGCGATAGAGGGCGATGCGGTCCTCCAGCTGCCTCAGGCTAGCGTCACGCTCGTCGATCACCCGATCGCACTGTTCCAGCAGGGTGGCGCCGTCCAGCAGCGACAGCAGCTGCACCTTGTCGGCATTCCAGTCCTCGCGCAGCTGGCTGACCCGTGCCGCCCGGCAGAGCTGCTGGCGCTCGTCGTCCGCGGCCGTCTCGACGGTGAAGCCCTGGGCACTGAGCACGTGGTCGCGGCGCTTGCGGCTGTCTTCGTCGAGGGCGTCGCGGCGCGCCAGGGGCAGGTCCTGTACCCGGTAGTGGTTCCAGCGCAGGCGCGCCCAGGCGGCCGCTCGGGCCAGCAGGAAGCGTCCCAGGCCGCGTTCTTCCGGTTCGACTTGCAGACCCCGCTCGGGGCCCAGGCGGATTTCGCCGAGGCGATGGTCGACCCAGACCTCCAGCACGTTGACCTCCCGGTGCAACAGTTGCCCGGGAATCTGCACCGTCAGCCGCAGCAGGCTTTCCTCCTCGCCATGGCGCTCGACGAGGCCGAGTTGCACGAAGCGCAGAGGGCGTGCACCGACTCGGCGATCCGCCGGCTGGGGCATCAGCCGCAGCAGCTGGAAACGCTCGGGCGGCAGGCTGGCCCAGGGATGGGGCTCATGGGGGGCAGCCTCGACGGCCGGCGATTCTTGGTCAGGGGTTTCCACGGGCAGGCTCCAGCTGGCGCGCCTCCTGGGCGCCTTTACGGCTTATCGGCCGGTGTGCGGGGAACCTGAGCGCTGGACAAAGGCGGCTACGCGCTCGATCAACTCGCGGGCCAGGGGCAGGTTGGGATTGTCGTAGGTGGGCAGTTGCGCCTGGAAGTCCGCTGGGGCGATGCGCAGCACGTGGTTCATCCCGGGAATGATCGCCAGTTCGGCATCCGGCTTGGCCCGGTGCAGCGCCCGGGCGTCATCGACCTCCACCTGGACATCGTGGGTGCCCTGGATGATCAGCGCCGGTGCCTGGATGCCGGCAAAGGCCTCGGCCGGATCCTGGCGGAACAGCGAGATCAGATAGGGTTGGACGCTGGGGCGGAACAGCACCAGCAGCTCCTTCGGCACCCCGGGTACCGGCGTGCCGCGCAGCAACTGGTCGATGATCCACTGGGCGCTGGCCAGGGCCGCGGGCGACAGCTTGCCCGCCAGCTGCTCGCGCAGCACCACGTCGATCGGGCGGCCGCTGCCGGCCAGGGTCACCACGCCCGCGACCGGCACCCGGTCGGCGGCCAAGCTGGCGATCAGGGCGCCTTCGCTGTGACCGAGCAGGATCACCTCGGAAAAGCGCGGATCGGCGCGCAGCAGCCGGATCCAGCCGACCAGATCGTCGACATAGCGCTCTACGCTCAAATGGCTCTCGTCCGGCTCGGCGCTGCGGCTCTCCGCCACGCCGCGCTTGTCGAAGCGCACGCTGGCGATCCGCCGCTTGCCGAGGGCCTCGGCCAGGCGCTGCAGGGCGGCATTGCGGGCGCCGGGGGCGTTGCCATTGCGGTCGAGGGGGCCCGAGCCGGAAACGAAGAGCACCACCGGTTGCGGACGCTCGCTGCGGGGCAGGATCAGGCTGCCCTTGAGCACGCCGCTGCCGGTGTCGAGCTGGAGGGGACGAAAGAGCACGGGGTCGGCGGCCTTGGCCAGGGCGGGCAGGGCGAGGCACAGCAGCAGGGAGAACAGCAGACGCATGACGAGGAGGGCACCGAAGGCTGGGGTGTGGGGGCCTATCCCGCACACAATCCGTGTAAAAGACCACGGCGCGTGTAAAATCGCCCATTCCCATTTTGAATCTATACCTTTCACCCGTAGCGCGGAGCCCTCGCATGTCCGGCAATACCCTCGGCACGCTGTTTACCGTCACCACCGCCGGCGAAAGCCATGGCCCGGCGCTGGTCGCCATCGTCGACGGTTGCCCACCCGGACTGCCCCTGGACACCGCCGACCTGCAGCGCGACCTGGATCGGCGCAAGCCCGGCACCAGCCGCCACACCACCCAGCGCCAGGAAGCGGACGAGGTGGAGATCCTGTCCGGGGTCTTCGAAGGGGTCACTACCGGCACGCCGATTGGTCTGCTGATCCGCAACACCGACCAGAAGTCCAAGGACTACTCGGCGATCAAGGACCTGTTCCGCCCGGCCCACGCCGATTACGCCTACCACCATAAATATGGCCTGCGCGACTACCGCGGCGGCGGTCGCAGCTCGGCGCGGGAAACCGCCATGCGTGTGGCGGCCGGTGCCATCGCCAAGAAGTACCTGGCGACCCAGGGCATCCGGGTGCGCGGCTACATGAGCCAGCTGGGTCCGATCGAGATCCCCTTCAAGACCTGGGATAGCGTGGAAGAGAACGCTTTCTTCAGCCCCGACCCCGCCAAGGTGCCGGAGCTGGAGGCCTACATGGATCAGCTGCGTCGCGACCAGGACTCGGTGGGTGCGCGCATCACCGTGGTCGCCGACGGCGTGCCACCCGGTCTGGGCGAGCCCATCTTCGACCGCCTCGACGCCGAACTGGCCTATGCGCTGATGAGCGTCAACGCGGTCAAGGGCGTGGAAATCGGCGCCGGCTTCGCCAGCGTCGCCCAACGCGGTACCGAGCACCGTGACGAGCTGACCCCGGAAGGCTTCCTGTCCAACAACGCCGGTGGCGTGCTGGGCGGCATCTCGTCCGGCCAGCCCATCGTTGCCCATCTGGCGCTCAAGCCCACCTCCAGTATCACCACCTCGGGACGCTCCATCGACGTCCACGGCAATCCGGTCGAACTCATCACCAAGGGTCGCCACGATCCCTGTGTGGGCATCCGCGCCACTCCCATCGCCGAAGCCATGATGGCCCTGGTGTTGATGGATCACCTCCTGCGCCATCGCGCGCAGAACGCCGAGGTGCGGGTCTCCACGCCCGTCCTGCCCCAGCTCTGAGCACCTGTTCATGATCAGCTGCGCGTCGGCCAAACGGCGTTGAAAATGCCTTCGGAATGCTCATTTACCTTTTGTAAACTCCGCTTCCTCAGGCATTTTCGCCTTGTTTGCCTCTAGCTCGCGAGATCCTGAACGCGCGCCAGGCACCGGGCAGACGATGCCGGTTCCCTATTGGCGACTGTCAGGCTTCTACTTCGCCTACTTCGCCTTGCTGGGTGCCACGGCGCCCTACCTGGGGCTGTACTTCCACCACCTGGGCTTTTCCGGCACCGCCATCGGCCAATTGGTGGCCATTCCCATGCTGATGCGGGTGCTGGCGCCCAATCTCTGGGGCTGGCTGGCCGATCGTACCGGGCGCCGGTTGAGCATCGTCCGCCTGGGCGCCGCCTGCACCCTGCTGTGTTTCTCCGGCATCTACCTGGGCCAGGGGTTCGCCTGGCTGGCGCTGATCATGGCGGGCCATGCCTTCTTCTGGCACGCCGTGCTGCCCCAGTTCGAAGCCATCACCCTGGCCCATCTGCGTGACCAGCCCCAGCGCTATGCGCGTATCCGCCTCTGGGGCTCGGTGGGTTTCATCGCCGCGGTGGCCGGACTCGGCTGGGCCTTCGAATACGTCAGCCTGGATCTCTATCCGGCCTATCTGCTGCTGGTGATGGCGATCATCCTGCTCGCCTCGCTGGCGGTGCCCGGGGTGGCGGTGGATCCCGGCCAGCGCCCAGAGGCGCCGGCCGAGCCCTTCCTGACCACCCTGCGGCAACCACGGGTACTGGCCTTCTTCGCTGCCGCGGCGCTGATGCAGCTGTCCCACGGGCCCTACTACACGGTCTTCACCCTGCACCTGGAAGCCCTTGGCTATGGCCGCGGCGTCATTGGCCAGCTCTGGTCCCTGGGGGTGATCACCGAGGTGCTGATCTTCCTGTTCATGCCCCAGCTGCTGGCGCGGATCGCCCTGACCACCCTGCTGGTCGGCGCCTTCCTGATCGCTGCCGGGCGCTGGCTGCTGCTGGGCGCCCTGGCGGACCAGTTGCCAGTGCTATTGTTCGCCCAGCTCCTGCATGCGGCCACCTTCGCCTGCTTCCACGCCGCCGCCATTCAGTTCGTCCAATCCCATTTCGACCGCCGCCGCCAGGGCCAGGCCCAATCGCTCTACGCGGCACTTTCCGGGGCTGGCGGCGCGCTGGGCGCGCTGTATGCTGGCTATGCCTGGCAGGTATCCGGCGCCCTTGCCGCCTTTGCCGGTGCCTCCTTGGCGGCATTGGCAGGGGCCTTCCTCATCCTCTTGTCCGTTAGGTCCAGTACGAAAAGTGCCTGCGCTCGGTGATGCTTCGTTGAAAAACACCTGGATCGCCAGCCCGGTCGCAATGCTCATTTACCTCTCGTAAACTCCGCTTCCTCAGCGTTTTGATTCGCTGGCGCTCACCCTCTGGGCCAGCCGTTGGCTGTTACTCCCGTTGGTCGTTGCGCCTCGCCTGACCGTCGCTCGGCGACTTTTCGTACAGAACCTAGGAGAACCCTCCATGATCCAGCAGCGTGAGCAACTGGCCCAGGAAATCATCGACGCCGGTCGCTTCCTCTATGGCCGCGGCTGGTCGCCGGCCACCAGTAGCAACTACTCGGTACGGCTGTCCGACAGCCGCCTGCTGCTGACCGTCTCCGGCAAGCACAAGGGTCAACTGGAGCTGGACGACATCCTCGCCACGGATCTCGACGGTACCCCGCTGGAGGACAAGAAGCCTTCCGCGGAGACGGCGCTGCATACCCAGCTCTACCGCTGGCAGCCGGAGATCGGCGCGGTGCTGCATACCCATTCGGTGAACTCGACGGTGCTCTCGCGCCAGCTCCAAGGCGATCGTCTGCTGCTGGATGGCTATGAGCTGCAAAAAGCCCTGCACGGCGTCACCACCCATGACGTCAGGGTGGAGATCCCGGTGTTCGATAACGACCAGGACATCCCGCGCCTGGCCGACCAGGTGCAGACCTGGCTGGACGTGCACCCCGACTGCGTGGGGTACCTGATCCGCGGACACGGCCTCTATACTTGGGGTCCGCGCATGGCCGATGCCTTGCGCCACGTGGAAGCCTTCGAATTCCTCTTCGAATGCGAACTCAAGACCCGGAGCCTGCGCCCATGAGCCGACTGACCGTCTACCATGATGCCGAACCCCGCCAGCCGCTGAAGGTGATCAGCGATGGCGAACACATCGCCGCCACCCTGGCCGAGGTCGGGGTGCGTTTCGAGCGCTGGCAGGCCAGCGCACCGGTGGCGCCCGGTGCCAGCCAGGAGGAGGTGATCGCCGCCTACCGGCCGGAGATCGACCGCCTGATCCAGGAGCGCGGCTACCAGACCGTCGACGTCATCAGCATGAGCCCGGAGCACCCGCAGAGGGAGGCATTGCGTGCCAAGTTCCTCGAAGAGCACCGTCACAACGAGGACGAGGTGCGCTTCTTCGTCGCCGGTCAGGGCCTCTTCACCCTGCACATCGACGACCAGGTCTATGCCGTACTCTGCGAGAAGGATGACCTCATCTCGGTGCCGGCCGGCACGCCGCATTGGTTCGACATGAGCGAGTCGCCGTCCTTCGTCGCCATCCGCCTGTTCGACAATCCCGACGGCTGGGTCGCCCACTTCACCGGCGTGGACATCGCCCAGCGCTTCCCGCGCCTGGAGGTCGAGGCGTGACCATCAAGGGCATCCTGACCGACATAGAAGGCACGACCAGCGCCGTCAGCTTCGTCTTCGACGTGCTCTTTCCCTATGCCCGCGAGCATCTGCCGGCCCATGTCCGTGCCCATGCCGGGGAGCCGGCAGTAGCCGAACAGCTCGACGCCGTGCGCGCCGAAGCCGGCGAGCTGGATGCCGATGTGGAGCGAGTGATCGTCATCCTGCTGGAGTGGCTCGCCAGCGACCGCAAGGCCACGCCGCTCAAGGCGCTGCAGGGCCAGGTGTGGGAGGAGGGCTATCGCGCTGGCACGCTCCAGGGGCACGTCTATCCCGACGCCGTCCAGGCCCTGCGCCAGTGGCACGCTGCCGGTATTCCACTGTACGTCTATTCCTCGGGCTCGGTGCAGGCGCAGAAGCTGATCTTCGGCTGCTCCGAGCATGGTGATCTCACTCCGCTGTTTTCCGGGTATTTCGATACCCTGACCGGCGGCAAGCGCGAGGCCGAGTCCTATGCGCGCATCGCTTCGGCTACCACCCACGTGCCGGCGGAACTGCTGTTCCTGTCCGACGTGGTGGAAGAGCTGGATGCCGCGCGGCAGGCCGGTCTGCCCACCTGTGGCCTGGTGCGTGCCGGCGGACAGCTGGGCGATCATCCTTGCGTTACGTCCTTCGCCGACATCGATCTCACCGCCTTCGGTTGAGGCTCACGGCCGGCGCCGCTGCCAAGCGAGCCGGCCGAACTCCACGCCCTCATCGCCAGTCCCAATTGACGAGACCTTTGTCCTCGCAACGGGAGTCGCGACATGATCAATTCCACCATCGGCGGTGTACTGGGCTTCATCGTCTTCCTGCTCGACATCTGGGCAATCGTCAATGTGATCCGCAGTGACAGCACCAGCAACGCCAAGATCGTCTGGACGGTGCTCATCATCGTACTGCCGGTGATCGGCCTGATCGCCTGGGCCGCCGCCGGTCCGCGCGGCAATCGATCGGCCACCGCGCCTACCCATAAAGGCTAGTCAGCGCAACGCTGGAGCCTGTCACATCCAGCTCTTACAATGCCCGGCTTTTGGTCGGGCATTGTCTGTCTCGGCCAGCTACCTGCGGAGATCGACATGAGCGACTACCTGGAAACCCTCTACGACGGCTACGGTCAGCGGTTCACCGTCCAGCGCCTGCTCCACGAGGTGCGGACCGAGCATCAGCACCTGGTGATCTTCGAGAACGCGGTGCTGGGCAAGGTCATGGCCCTGGATGGCGTCATCCAGACCACCGAGGCCGATGAATTCATCTATCACGAGATGCTGACCCAGGTGCCCCTGCTCGCCCATCCGGCCCCGCGGCGGGTGCTCATCATCGGCGGTGGTGACGGCGGCATCCTGCGTGAAGTGGCCAAGCATCAGGGCGTCGAGCACATCACCATGGTCGAGATCGACGGCTCGGTGGTGGAGATGTGCAAGGAATACTTCCCCGGCCATTCGGCGGGCGCCTTCGACGATCCGCGCCTGAATCTGGTGATCGACGATGGCATGAATTTCGTCGCCAACACCACCGAGCGCTATGACGTCATCATCTCCGATTCCACCGACCCCATCGGCCCGGCCGAGGTGCTCTTTTCCGAGAATTTCTATGAGGCCTGCCACCGCTGCCTGAACGACAACGGTGTGATGGTCGCGCAGAACGGTACCCCGTTCCTGCAGCTGGACGAGGTCAAGACCACCGCCAGCCGCCTGTCCGGGCTGTTCGCCGATTGGCACTTTTATCTGTCGGCGGTGCCTACCTACATAGGGGGCGTCATGACCCTGGCCTGGGGTAGCAAGGACCCGACCTTGCGTCGGCAGAGTGCCGAAACCCTGGCGCAACGCTACAGTGATACAGGCATCCAGACCCGTTATTACACCCCGGAGCTGCATGCCGCTGCCTTTGCTCTACCTCGATACGTGCTGGAGGCCATCGGCAAGGCGTAAGCCCTGGCGGTCGCGGCACCGTTCGAGTTCTCAGCCGCGACTCGCTGGCGTCGGTAGCGATGGCCAGCGAGACGATCATCCGAACCAGAGGAGGGAAGTCCTATGTCCTTGTCGTTTGCCGATGATGTGAGCTTGAACCTGCTGCAGCGTATGAAAGAGGGCGGCTTCGATTTTGCCCGCTTTCATCCCATCGACTTCTTCGCCATCTTCGCCGATGAAGGCAAGGCCCGCATCGCTGCGGACCAGTTTCACGGCGAGTCCCTCAACGCCCAGGTGGTGCCCCACGAAGAGGGCGGCTGGCACCTGCAGGTCAGCAAGGTGATGTTCGCTACCCACGCCACCATCGATGATTTCGAAAGCGATCTCGAGGCCGTGGTGGTACCTCTCGGCGGGCAGCTCGATGGCTGGGGCGTCACCCAGGAAGTCAACCGCAGCCCCGCCTGATCCCACGCGTTGCGAGGCGGCATCCCGGACGGGATGCCCGTCTCATCTCCGGTAACCGTCGCGCCCCTCAATCATCGCACTTTCCGCCTGGCGCACCGTCTTAGGCTCATGACGGAAACGTTGCGGTGCATGCGCACGCTTACGTGCCTGGCTTTGGTGCACCGCGCGCCTCGCAGCTACGCGAGGGCCTGATCTTGAGGGCCCTTACGGTGGCACGCGGCTTGCGACGCTGCACCGTGGGTGACAAGGAGATCGGCATGAGCCGCCAACTGTATAACGAGATGTACGACGTCCAGGCGCAATGCCGACCGCACTATGGTCGCTATGCCCAGTGGCTGAAGGAAACACCCCCTGAACTCCTAGCCCAGCGCCGCCGCGAAGCCGACCTGCTGTTCCATCGCGCGGGTATCACCTTCACCCTCTATGGGGACGAGCAGGGCACGGAACGTCTGATTCCCTTCGACGCCCTGCCGCGGGCGATTCCCGCCAGCGAATGGCAGATCATCGAGCGCGGCTGCATTCAGCGGGTCCAGGCGCTGAACATGTTTCTCCATGACCTCTATCATGACCAGCGCATTATCAAGGCCGGGGTCATTCCGGCCGAGCAGGTGCTGGCCAACGACCAGTACCAGCTGGCCATGCAGGGGCTGGATCTGCCCAACGGCATCTATGCCCATATCGCCGGTGTCGATCTGGTCCGCGACGGCGATGGTGCCTACTACGTGCTGGAAGACAACCTACGCACTCCGAGCGGGGTGTCCTACATGCTCGAAAACCGCAAGATGATGATGCGGTTGTTTCCCGAGCTGTTCACCCTGGAGCGCATCGCGCCCATCGACCACTATCCGAACATCCTGCTCGATACCTTGCGCAGCTCCACCCCGGTCAATAACCCCACGGTGGTGGTCCTCACACCAGGCCGTTTCAACAGCGCCTACTTCGAACATGCCTTCCTGGCTCGTGAGATGGGCGTGGAGCTGGTGGAGGGGGCCGACTTGCTGGTGCGCGACGAACAGGTGTTCATGCGTACCACGTCGGGCTTCCGAAAGGTCGATGTCATCTACCGACGTCTCGACGATGCCTTCCTCGATCCCCTGGCCTTCAATCCGGACTCCATGCTTGGCGTGCCGGGCCTGCTGGCCGCCTATCGCGCCGGTAACGTCATCCTGGCCAATGCCATCGGCACCGGGGTCGCTGACGACAAGTCGATCTATCCCTATGTGCCGGAGATGATTCGCTTCTATCTCAGTGAGGAACCCATCCTCTACAACGTGCCCACCTGGCAGTGCCGCAAGCCGGACGAGCTGTCCCATGTGCTGGCCAATCTGCCCGAGCTGGTCGTCAAGGAAGTCCATGGCTCCGGCGGCTACGGCATGCTGGTCGGTCCCACCGCCAGCAGCATGGAGATCGAAGCCTTTCGCGCGCGGCTCAAGGCCAATCCCAGCGCCTACATCGCCCAACCGACCCTGTCGCTGTCCACCTGTCCGACCTTCGTCGAAAGCGGCATCGCGCCGCGGCACATCGACCTGCGGCCCTTCGTGCTGTCCGGGCGCAAGACGCGTCTGGTGCCCGGCGGCCTGACCCGGGTCGCGCTGCGGGAAGGCTCGCTGGTGGTGAATTCCTCCCAAGGCGGCGGCACCAAGGACACCTGGGTGGTCCAGGACTAGATCGCCACAGAACAGTGGCCGCCACGGCGGCCCCGCAAGGACCTTTGAAAGGCGACCCCACCATGTTGAGTCGTACCGCTGCCGATCTGTACTGGATGTCCCGCAACCTTGAGCGCGCCGAGAATCTCGCGCGGATGCTGGACGTGAGCTATTCGCTGTCGATGATGCCGCAGAGCGGGCAGGGCGGAGGCCTGGATGAACTGGCCATGCCACTGCTCATCACCGGCACCCTGGATGACTACCGGGAAAAACACGGGGCCCTGCACCCCGAGCGCCTCCTGCACTTCTTCGCCCTGGACGAGCGCAATCCCGGCAGCATCTATTGCTGTCTGCAGGCCGCGCGCAGCAATGCCCACGCGGTGCGTGGGCGCATCACCGCCGACATGTGGGAGAACGTCAACGCCACCTGGCTGGAGATGCGCGAGATCGCCGTCACCGGCCTGATCCGCTTCGGCATCAGCCGCTTCTGCGAATGGGTCAAGGAGCGGTCCCACCTGTTCCGTGGGGCCACCGTCGGCACCATCATGAGAAACGACGCCTATCGTTTCATCCGCCTGGGTACCTTCGTCGAGCGCGCCGACAACACGCTGCGCATGCTCGACGCCCGCTACCAGGTACTGGGCGAGGAGGAGGCCGAAGCCATCAGCGACGCCTCCGCCCGCGGCTTCTATCAGTGGAGTGCGCTCTTGCGCGCCCTGAGCGCCTTCGAGGCCTACACCGAGCTCTATCGCGATGCCCTCAATGTGCGCAACGGTGCCGAGTTGCTGTTGTTGCAGGAAGACCTGCCACGCTCGCTGCTGGCCTGCGTGATCGAACTGCACCGGGTGCTGGCCAGCCTGCCCGGCGAGAACGGCCGCGAGGCCAAGCGCCTGGCCGCCGGCCTGGAGGCGCGGCTGCGCTATACCAGCATCGACGAGGTGCTGGACGAAGGGCTGCATGCCTGGATCGGCGGCTTCATCGTCCATGTCCGCCAGCTCGCCAGCGCCATCAACACCGCTTATCTGGAGGCCGTATGAGGCTCGCGATCCATCACGAAACGCTGTATCGCTACGCCGACCAGGTTCGCGCCAGCATCCAGTACCTGCGGCTCACGCCCCAGGATGACGCGCGTCAGCGAATCCTCGGCTGGGAACTGTCGTTGCCGCGCCCGGCGCGGGCACAGCGCGATCCCTTCGGCAACATCCTGCATGTCCTGACCCTGGACACCCCGCATGACGCCATCACCATCACCGCCAGTGGTCAGGTGGAAATCGACGAGGGCTTCGAATCCGAGCCCTGCCAGGCCTCACCCTTTCCCTTCCTGCGTCAGACCCGCCTGACGGACGCCGACGAGGCCCTGACGGCCTTCGCCCGTGACATCTGCGACGGTCGCCGGGATCGCGCCACGCTGATCCAGCTCATGGAGCGACTACACGAGCGCATGACCTATCTACCTGGTTCCACCGAGGTGGATGGCAACGCCGCCCAGGCTTTCGCCAAGGGCGCTGGCGTCTGCCAGGACCATGCCCATGCCTTCCTGGCCTGCGCCCGCAGTCTGGGCATTCCGGCGCGCTACGTGTCCGGCTATCTATGCACCGACGACAGCGCGCACCTCTCCAGCCATGCCTGGGCCGAAGCCTGGCATGAAGGTGCCTGGTACAGCTATGACGTCACCAATCGCCTGATCCGGCCGGAGCGCCACCTGCGCCTGGCCATAGGCCTGGACTACCTCGATGCCTGTCCGGTACGGGGCATGCGCCGAGGTGGTGGGGTAGAACAGATGGAAGCCAGGGTGCTGGTCGAGCCGCTGCAGCAGGTGCAGCAACAGCAGTGATCAAGGTGCCTGCAACAAACGCGGAGGCGGCCAGGGGCCACCTTCGTCTTTTTTGCGCTGCCATAGAGCAGTCTCACGGCAATGGCACAGGTGTCGTCCACGATAGGTCTGCTCGCCAGATCGGTGTGAACAGGTAAGACAAGCCAATGCTCGATTGCCTGCTAGCGATGGCGTGCGCGGCGCGCTGTCTTCTTGTCATCCGCAGCGACGTGCCGTTAGGGCTGCCGCTGGTACCGATGGTCCAGCCAAGATTCATTCGGATGCAGGCCAGTAGCCGGCGCTTCGGGGATGCAATGAACCCGGCGTCCAGGCCTCATGCAAGGGCTGGGCGAAGGGACGCACCCGCGAACGGTGGTCCTGGGAGATCAGCCAAAGAACCGCGAGAGGTTGGGTATGACCAACACCACGGTGGTAACGATAAATACGAAGCTCGCCTGACGCCACTTGGGGACGGGATTCTTGAACATGACTCGGGGCCTTTATTGTTAGCTGTTTAGAGCCTTTACGTCTTCAGCGCGTAGCGCTTGCGCAACAGCGGCATGTAGCTACTGATTCCCGCGGACTTAAGCACTATCCAGTAGCTATAGAACATAAATTTCAGTTTTGTGGCAGGTAACGACCAACTGGTTATCAAAAGTGTCGTCTTGCAATATTTCTCCTTTGCTTTCAGGCGATTAGTGAATTGGTTACGACGCTACCATTGGTCGGACGCCTGACAGGCGGGCGGGCTAGCAACAGCGACCGGCCGGTCATCCTGTGAACGGTGCTTACGACCCCCTCGCGCCAGTGCGTCGTGCAAATGCATGAATAGATTGAAGAAAAAGCTTGCCATCGAAATCGTCTTTGCCTATAGTTGCGCGCCTCGGTGATGCAGATGCAGATGCCGAGCAAATCTGGTGAGGTGTCCGAGCGGTTGAAGGAGCACGCCTGGAAAGTGTGTATAGGAGAAATCTTATCGAGGGTTCGAATCCCTCCCTCACCGCCAGATCTGAGAGAACCCCTGAGAGCCAAGCTCCAGGGGTTTTTTCTTGCCTGCGATTCGGCCAGGCGCCAGGAATTCAGGCGGCCTGACTGAAGCTTGCCGCGGTATCCCGGGCGCTTGGCAGTACGGCGGTGAGCTGTTCCAGGTCGATGCTGGCGAACAGCGGGCCGCCCAGGTCCTGCACCTTGCTGTCACCGGCGTTCTCGTGAAGGACCTCGGCCACGGCCACTGCCTGGGCCACGATCAGTGCATAGCCCTTGCCCTCGGGCGCCTGCAGCGGACGCGCCTGGAAGGCGATGGCGTCGCGCAGTACCTGGGGCAGCTGCCAGCGGCGGGCCAGTTCCGCACCGACTTCCGGATAGCCGAAGCCCAGTTGCAGGGTCTCGTCGGCGGCGCGGTGGCTGCTGGCGGTCGCGCGACCGGCCAGGCTCGGTGCCAGTTCGGGCGCGCCGCTCTGGATCAGCAATTCGCCAATGTCATGCAGCATGCCGCAAGTGAAGGCGGTTTCCTGGTCCAGGCCGGCCTGCTTGGCCAGTGGCTTGCACAGGCTGGCGACCAGAAAACTGTTGTACCAGAAGGCCTGCAGGTCGAAGCCAGGCGCGGCCTTGAAGCCGCTGGCGAAGGCCGAGGCCAACACCAGGGTGCGCAGGGTGTTGAAGCCCAGGCGCAGGGCAGCGTCTTCGATACTGGTAGATTCGCGGGCGCCACGGAAACGCGCCGAGTTGGCCAGGCGCAGTACCTTGGCGGCAATGACCGGGTCACGCGCCACGGTGCGCGACAGGGTTTCGATGCTGGTGTTGGGGTCGTCGAACTGCTGGATCAGGACCTGCGCCACTTCGGGGACGTTGGGCAGGTTGTGCAGCTGGGCAAAGAGGGTATCGAGTTGCATGGGCGTCTCCGCGAAAAGGGTTACATCTCCTTACACCCTCGTCATCGGTCGCCTGCGCGGATTTCTGTAGCGGTCATGTGACGATCGGTCGCAGCCGGAGTGGCCGCGACCGGGTAGCCAAGCAAAATTGCCTTGCTGATCAGGTAATTGCTGCAAGAAAGCCAGGCATGCCTGGCCGCGCCATTACCGTTCGTCGAGAGCGAAATCGACCTGGGTCAGGCCCGCTTGGCTGGCTTCCAGCACCCAGCCTCGGCGGTCCCAGTCCCCCAGCACGATACGTTCGGCCGGCTGGCCATTGAGCAGCAGCTCATGGCGAGCGGGCCTGTGGGTATGGCCGTGGATCAGCGCCGTCACCCGGGCAGCGCGCATCTCTCGCTCGACCTCGGCCTCGGTGACATCGGTGATGTCCATGGCCTTGGCCCGGGTCTGCTGGCGACTTTCGCTGCGCAGCTTGCGCGCCAGCTTCTGGCGGCTGGCCAGGGGCAGGTGGCGCAGCACGAAGAGGGTGAGGGGATTACGCAGGATGCGGCGCAGCTTCTGGTAGCCCTCGTCACGGGTGCAGAGGGTATCACCATGCATCAGCAGCACCCGGCGGCCGTGGAAGTCGGCGATATGGCGATCCGGCAGCAGGCGGCAGCCGGCCTGGCGGCAGAAGGCCTTGCCGATGAGGAAGTCGCGATTGCCATGCATCAGGTAGACGGCCGTGCCGCTGTCCGCCAGCTGGCGCAGGGCGGTGGCGATCTCCTGCTCGAAGGGACCCATGGCGTCATCGCCGATCCAGGCCTCGAACAGATCTCCAAGGATGTACAGCGCCTCGGCACCGCGGGCGCGGTTCTGGAGGAAATGCAAAAACGCCCGGACCAGGTCCGGGCGTTGCGGTTCGAGATGCAGGTCGGAGACCAGTAAAATCACTCGACGATCTCGGCCTTTTCGATGATCACGTCTTCGCTCGGCACGTCCTGGTGACCGGCCTTGCTGGTGGTGGCGACGGCCTTGATGGCGTTGACCACGTCCATGCCCTCGACGACCTTGCCGAACACTGCATAGCCCCAGCCCTGGCTGGTAGGCGCGGTGTGGTTGAGGAAGGTGTTGTCGGACACGTTGATGAAGAACTGCGCCGAGGCGGAATGCGGATCCATGGTACGAGCCATGGCGACGGTGCCGATCTCGTTGGAAACGCCGTTGTTGGCCTCGTTCTTGATCGGGGCGCGGGTCGGCTTCTGCTTCATGCCCGGCTCGAAACCACCGCCCTGGACCATGAAGTTGCTGATCACACGGTGGAAGATGGTGCCGTCGTAGTGACCGCTCTTGACGTATTCCTTGAAGTTGGCCGCGGTTTCGGGCGCCTTGTCCTCGAACAGTTCCAGGGTGATGACGCCGTGGTTGGTGTGCAGCTTGATCATGGCAGCGAATCCGTAGCTAAGGGGGACAGCATCCAGACCCGGCGAGGGCCTCAAGGGTTTCGCCGGGACTTGACGGGTTGGGCTATGATACGGGTTTACCTTTGCTCGGCCTACCCTGGCCGTGCGCCTGCCCAGTTAAGGATCCCATGAGCAAGCCGACTTCCGACTCGTCCACCGCCGCCAAAGCCGCCCCCGCGCATTTCCTGCGGCAGATCGTCCAGGCTGACCTGGACGCCGGCAAGCAGGCCAAGATCGTCACCCGCTTTCCCCCGGAGCCCAATGGCTACCTGCACATCGGCCACGCCAAGTCGATCTGCGTGAACTTCGGCCTGGCCAAGGAATTCGGCGGCGACTGCCATCTGCGCTTCGACGACACCAACCCGGCCAAGGAAGACCAGGAATACATCGACGCCATCAAGAGCGACGTGCACTGGCTGGGCTTCGACTGGGCCGGCGAGGTGCGCTACGCCTCCGCCTATTTCGACCAGCTCTATGCCTGGGCGGTGAACCTGATCGAGCAGGGCCTGGCCTATGTCTGCGACCTGACGCCCGAGCAGGCTCGCGAATACCGCGGCAGCCTCACCGAGCCGGGTCGCAACAGTCCTTTCCGCGATCGCTCGGTGGCCGAGAACCTGGACCTCTTCGCCCGCATGAAGGCCGGCGAATTCAAGGACGGCGAAAAGGTGCTGCGCGCCAAGATCGACATGGCCTCGCCCAACATGAACCTGCGCGATCCCATCCTCTATCGCATCCGCCACGCCCATCACCACCAGACCGGTGACGCCTGGTGCATCTACCCGAGCTATGACTTCACCCATGGTCAGTCCGATGCCCTGGAAGGCGTGACCCACTCCATCTGCACCCTGGAGTTCGAGGACCATCGTCCGCTGTACGAGTGGTTCCTGGCCAAGCTGCCGGTGCCGGCCCAGCCGCGCCAGTACGAATTCGCCCGCCTCAACCTGAACTACACCGTCACCAGCAAGCGCAAGCTCAAGCAACTGGTGGACGAGGCCCATGTGCAGGGTTGGGACGATCCGCGCATGTCGACCCTGTCGGGCTATCGTCGTCGTGGCTACACCCCGGCCGCCATCCGCAACTTCTGCGAGATGATCGGCGTGACCCGCTCCAATGGCGTGGTCGACGTGGCCATGCTGGAATTCGCCATTCGCGAGGACCTGGACCAGAACGCGCCGCGTGCCATGTGCGTGCTCAAGCCGCTCAAGGTGGTGATCACCAACTACCCCGAGGGTCAGGTGGAAAACCTGGAACTGGCGCGGCATCCCAAGCAGGATCTGGGGCTGCGTCAGCTGCCCTTTGCCCGCGAGCTGTACATCGACCAGGGTGACTACGAAGAGAATCCGCCCAAGGGCTACAAGCGCCTGGAGCCGGGTGGCGAGGTGCGCCTGCGCGGTAGCTACGTGATCCGCGCCGACGAGGCCATCAAGGATGCCGACGGCAACGTGGTCGAACTGCGTTGCAGCTACGATCCGGACACCCTGGGCAAGAACCCGGAAGGGCGCAAGGTCAAGGGCGTGATCCACTGGGTGCCGACCGAGGGCAGCGTGGAGTGCGAGGTGCGCCTCTACGATCGCCTGTTCCGTTCGGCGCAGCCGGAGAAGAGCGAGGAGGGCGGCAGCTTCCTCGACAACATCAATCCTGATTCCCTGGTGGTGCTCAAGGGCTGCCGTGCCGAGCCGTCGCTGGCCCAGGCCCAGCCGGAAGACCGCTTCCAGTTCGAGCGCGAAGGCTACTTCTGCGTCGATCTGAAGGATTCGGCGCCGGGCAAGCCGGTGTTCAACCGTACCGTGACCCTGCGCGATTCCTGGGGGCAATGATGGCGCTGCACCTCTACAACACCCTGACCAAGACCAAGGAAGCCTTCACGCCGCTGGTACCGGGGCAGGTGCGCATGTACGTCTGCGGCATGACCGTCTACGACTACTGCCACCTGGGTCATGGTCGCAGCATGGTGGCCTTCGACGTTATCACGCGCTGGTTGCGCCATAGCGGCTATGAGCTGACCTATGTGCGCAATATCACCGACATCGACGACAAGATCATCAACCGCGCCAACGCCAACGATGAGCCCTTCACCGACCTGGTGGCGCGGATGATCGAGGCGATGCACGAGGACGAGGCACGGCTGAATATCAAGAAGCCGGACCAGGAGCCACGCGCCACCGATCACATCGATGGCATGCACGCCATGATCCAGACCCTGATCGACAAGGGCTATGCCTATGCCCCGGGTAACGGTGACGTCTACTACCGGGTCAACCGCTTCGCCGGCTACGGCAAGCTGTCGCGGCGGCGCGTCGAGGACCTGCGCATCGGCGCTCGCATCGAGCCAGGCGAGGCCAAGGAAGATCCGCTCGACTTCGTCCTGTGGAAGGCCGCCAAGCCGGGTGAGCCGAGCTGGCCGTCGCCCTGGGGCGCCGGGCGTCCGGGCTGGCACATCGAGTGCTCGGTGATGTCCACCTGCTGCCTGGGCGACACCTTCGACATCCACGGTGGCGGCAACGACCTGGAATTCCCGCACCACGAGAACGAGATCGCCCAGAGCGAGGCGGCCACTGGCAAGCCCTACGCCAACGCCTGGCTGCACTGCGGGATGATCACCATCAATGGCGAGAAGATGTCCAAGTCCCTGGGCAACTTCTTCACCCTGCGCGAGGTGCTGGAGAAGTATCACCCGGAAGTGGTGCGCTACCTGCTGATCGCCAGCCATTACCGCAGCCCGATCAATTACTCGGAAGACAACCTGCGCGAAGCCAAGGGCGCCCTGGAGCGCTTCTACCACTCGCTCAAGGGTTTGCCCCAGGCTCCGGCGCAAGGCGGCGAAAGCTACGCCGAGCGCTTCGCCCAGTGCATGGACGACGACTTCAACACCGCCGGTGCCTGCGGCGTGCTGTTCGAACTGGCGCGTGAGATCAATCGCCTGCGCGAGAGCGATCCCGCCGCCGCGGCCGGTCTGGCCGGGCGTCTGCGCGAGCTGGCTGATGTGCTGGGTGTGCTGCAGCTGGAGCCGGAAGCCTTCCTGCGCGCCGATGCGGCGGGCCGGGTGGATGCGGCCGAGGTCGAGGCACTGATCCAGGCGCGCCTGAGCGCGCGTGCCGAAAAGAACTGGGCGGAATCCGACCGTATCCGCGACCAGCTCACCGCTCTGGGCGTGGTGCTGGAAGACGGCAAGGGCGGCACCACCTGGCGCCTGGCGGAGTAGGAGTCATGGCCGGGTGAATGACGGCTCCGCCTCCTTCACCCGGTTCAATACACTTCGATCCCATCCCTGGAAAACGCTGCGCGGTTTTCCAGGCTATCGGTACGGATTCTCTTGTAGGAGCGGCCCATGGCCGCGATCACCCTCTACCGCCGCTCCACTGCTAACCCCTTAGGGTGGACAACGGCGCAGCCTCGTCACCTTGCCCTGGTGCCGGGGTAGGTCCTTCCTGGAAAACGCTACGCGGTTTTCCAGGCTACCGGGCTCTATGGCACCGGAACGGCTCCTCCTCCGGAAAACGCTGCGCGGTTTTCCAGGCTACGGGACTGCAGCGCTTCCGTAGGAGCGGCCCATGGCCGCGATTGGCAAAACATCAGCGTCGTAGGGTGGACAACGGCGCAGCCTTGTCCACCACCCCAATCCTCAGGGCTTCTTGCGCGCCTTGCCGAAGCCGGGTGACTTGCGCACCGACTTGACCTTGGGCTTGCCATCTTCCACCCAGCGCCCCAACGGCTTGTCGGACACCGATGCGCCAACCTTGGGCTTCTTCGGCTTCTTGGGCTTTTTCACCACCAGCCCGTTGGGCCGGGTTTCCGGAACACGGTGATCGGGGATGAAGTCCGGTTCGTCGCGGCGCGGCAGGACCTGGCCGATGAGGGTCTCGATGGCCGCCAGCTGGTCCACTTCATCGGCGCAGACCAGCGAAACCGCCTGGCCCTGGTTGCCCGCGCGGCCGGTCCGGCCAATGCGATGCACGTAATCCTCGGCGACGATGGGCAGGTCCAGGTTGACCACCAGGGGTAGGTCCTGGATGTCCAGGCCGCGGGCGGCCACGTCGGTGGCGACCAGGATATCCGCCTCGCCAGCCTTGAAGCGAGCGAGGGCGCGCAGCCGCGCCGGCTGGGGCTTGTCACCATGGATGGATTCCGCCGCCAGGCCTTCGGCCTGCAGCACCTCCACCAGTTGCTCCACGCCCTTGCGCGTCTTGGCGAACACCAGCACCTGCTGGCGAGGACCGCTGCGATAGAGGTGCAGGAAGAGTTCGGTCTTGCGCTTCTTGTCCACCGGCACGACCCACTGCTTGACGGTCACGGCAGCCGTGTTGCGCGGGCTGACGTCGATCGTCTGGGGATCGCGCAGCACCGGGGCGGCCAATTGGCGCACGGCGTCGGAGAAGGTCGCCGAGAACAGCAGGGTCTGGCGCTTGCGCGGCAGCATGACGAACAGCTCGCCCAGTTGGCGGGAAAAGCCGAGGTCAAGCATGCGATCGGCTTCATCCAGCACCAGCAGCTGCACCTGATCGAAGCGCACGGCGTTCTGGCTGAACAGGTCGAGCAGGCGACCCGGGGTCGCCACCAGCACATCGACACCCTTGCGCAGTTTCATCATCTGCGGATTGATGCTCACGCCACCATAGGCCACCGCGGTGCGCAGCGGCAGGTGCCGGGCATAGTCATGCAGGCTGGCATGGACCTGCTCGGCCAGTTCGCGAGTGGGCGTGAGGATCAGCGCGCGGATATGGTTGGGCGCCACCGCCGGACCTTCCTGCACCAGTCGCTGCAAGAGCGGCAGCCCGAAGGCGCCGGTCTTGCCGGTACCGGTCTGGGCCGCGGCCAGCAGATCGCGTCCGGCCAGCGCCGCCGGGATGGCCTGGCGCTGGATGGGAGTGGGGGAGCTGTGCTCCAGGGCGGCGAGCGCCTGCAGCAGCGGATCGATGAGGCCGAGGTCGGCAAAGGTCATGACAGGCCCGGATGGCGACGAAAAGGGAGCGAATTCTAGGCTGACTGTGATGCGCGCTCAAACTTTGTAGCCAAGCGGCGGCTGCGGGCTGAATCCGGACGCGGCATAGTGGTCAGTTCTGCGTCCACAGGAGAGCCCATGAGCGATACCTCTGCCTTGCCCCCGGTACTGGCCGGTCCGCTGTTGCGCCGGGTCGAGTCGTCCCGGTTGCTGCTCTGGCTGGTGACCACCACCACCGAGCCACCTGTGCCGCGGCTTTGGCAGGGTGAGGCCGAGTGGGGGATACAGAGCGAGGTCCAGTGCCTGCGCCTGGGCGAGCAGGCCTATCTGCAGTTGCTGGACGTCCGGCCCGAGATCGAGCTGCCGCTGGATACCTTCATCCAATACGACCTGCAATTGAGCGCGGGCGGGATCCGCGACTGGGCGCCGCATCTGCTTTCGGCCAACGGCGACCTGCCACGCCTGGTCCTGCGCACCCGCTTCGATCATCTGCTCCACGGTTCCTGTCGCAAGCCCCATCACTCCTCGGCCGATGGCTTGGTCGCGGTCGATCGCCTGCTGCAGGACTGTGCGACGCCCGAGGAGCGGCCGGCGGCGCTGTTGCTCACCGGTGACCAGGTCTATGCCGACGACGTGGCCGGCCCCATGCTGCTGGCCGTACAGGCGCTGATCCGGCGCCTCGGCCTTTATGGCGAATGTCTCGAAGGCGCCGTGGTGGCGGACAGCGATGCGCTGATGGCCCATGCCGCCAACCTCTATCACCGCGAAGACCTGCTGCCGGCCTTCAAGTCCAATCGGGCGCTGCGCGAGCGCTTCTTCGGTGGGGTGGAAAAGCCGATCTTCACCTCCACCAATGCCCACAATCATCTGGTGACCCTGAGCGAGGTGCTGGCGCTGTACCTGCTCAGCTGGTCGCCGACGCCCTGGACCCTGATCGAGGTCGTGCCACCCGTGCTCGACGACAAGGACCGCGAGCGGTACGCGGCCGAATCGGAGTGCATAAGGGCTTTCGTCGCGACGCTGCCCCAGGCGGCGCGGGCCCTGGCCGGAGTGCCGACCTTGATGATCTTCGATGATCACGATGTCACCGACGACTGGAATCTATCGGCGCGCTGGGAGGAGACCGCCTATGGTCATCCGTTCTCCCGTCGGATCATCGGCAACGCCCTGCTGGCCTATCTTCTCTGCCAGGCCTGGGGTAACGCGCCCGAGTCGGTGGCCGAACCCCTGGCGGCGGCCGATCGACTACTGGCCACGGCCGCCGAAGACGGCTGGCTGGATTGCCAGACGCAAAATGCCTGCATCGACGACCTCTTGCGTTTCCAGGGCTGGCACTATGTGCTCAAGACCGAACCGCCGCTGATCGTGCTGGACACCCGTACCCGCCGCTGGCGCAGCGAGCGGCGTCTGGGGCACCCCTCGGGGCTGATGGACTGGGAGGCCCTGTGCGAGCTGCAGCAGGAGCTGCTGGATCATCCCTCGGCGGTGATCGTCTCGGCCGCGCCCATGTTCGGCGTCAAGCTGATCGAGGCGGTGCAGCGGATCTTCACCTGGTTCGGCCAGCCGCTGATGGTGGATGCCGAGAACTGGATGGCCCACCCCGGTGCCGCCAAGACCATGCTCAATATCTTTCGCCATCGCCGTACCCCGGGCAACTATGTGGTGCTCTCCGGCGATGTCCACTATTCCTTCGCCTACGACATCCGTATTCGCGATAGGCGCGGCGAGCCACGGCTGTGGCAGATCACCAGTAGCGGTATCAAGAACGAGTTTCCGCCGCGTCTGCTGGCGACCCTGGACAGGCTCAATCGCTGGCTCTATGCGCCCTGGTCGCCGCTCAACGGCTTCACCAAGCGACGGCGCTGGGAGTTGCAGCCGCGTCTGCCGGACCGCCGCGAGGCTGGCGAGCGCCTGTGGAACGGGGCCGGTATCGGTCAGGTGCTACTGGATGAGGAAGGGCGCCCGGCGGTGATCCGCCAGCACAATGCCAATGGCTCCCCAGCCACCGAGTTCGTCGAGCGCCCGGCCTGACGCTAGCGGCCGGCCAGCCAGCGCAACACGCCCTGGCCCGCTGCCCGACCACTGGCGAAGCAGGCGGTGAGCAGATAGCCGCCCGTGGGAGCTTCCCAATCAAGCATCTCGCCAGCACAGAAGACGCCCGGCAATTGCCGGAGCATCAGGCCGTCGTCCAGCGCCTCCAGGGGCACGCCGCCAGCGCTGCTGATGGCTTCCGCCAGGGGACGCGGTCGGACCACGGTGAGGGGCACAGCCTTGCAGGCCTGGGCCAGCCGGGTCATGTCCTGGAAGGCCTCGGCCGGAGCCAGCTCCCGAAGCAGGGCGGCCCGGGCACCGTCGATCCCGGCATGGCGCCGCAGATGGTTGGCAAGGGACTGGCTGCCACGGGGTCTGCAAAGGGCCCGGTCCAGTTCGGCCAGGTTGCGCTGGGGTGCCAGATCCAGGCTCAGGGTCGCCTGGCCGTCGCGGTCGATGGCCGTACGGATCTCGGCGGCTAGCGCGTAGACCAGGCTGCCTTCGATCCCGGTATTGGTCAGGACGAATTCGCCCTGGCGCGCTGGCCGGCCGGGCAAGGCCAGGGCGGCGGGCTTGATCGGTGCGCCGGCATGGCGGGTCTTGAGAAAATCGCTCCAGCCCGTTACCTCGAAACCGCAGTTGGCCGGCTCCAGGGGTCGCAATTCGATGCCGCGCGAGGCCAGCAGGGTTTGCCAGGCGCCATCCGAGCCCAGGCGTGGCCAGCTGCCGCCGCCCAATGCCAGCACACAGGCTTGTGGTTGCAACAACCGTTCGCCTTCCGGAGTGGCGAGGCGTAGCCGGCCTTCAGTGTCCCAGCCGAGCCAACGGCTGCGGGTATGGATTCGCACCCCTTGGTCACGCAGGCGATGTAGCCAGGCGCGCAGCAGGGGCGCGGCCTTCATGTCGGCGGGAAACACCCGCCCCGAGGTGCCGACGAAGGTCTCGATGCCCAGCTCATGGATCCAGGCGCGCAAGGTGTCGCCGTCGAAGGTGTCGAGCCAGATGCCTACCTGGCTTTCGCGCTCACGGTATCGCTGACGGAACGCTGCCTGTTCTTCAGCATGGGTGATGTTCATACCGCCCACGCCTGCCAGCAGGAACTTGCGGCCGACAGAGGGCATGGCATCGAAGAGGTCGACAGGCATGCCGGCTGCGGCCAGGGTCTCGGCCGCCATCAGACCGGCGGGGCCACCCCCGATGACAGCGACGGCAGGGGTGGAAGGGGAGAGCGGCATGGCGGCATCCAGGGGACTACGGAAAGGCCGCCATTGTACGCGAGGTGCTAGGCTCTTAGACCACGCCGGCTTGGCCCAGTGGCGCTGCCAAGGGCTCTTCCAGGCGCTCGGGCACCAGTGGCTCGGTCCGGCCGGGCGTGAGGATCACCTTGCGACAGTCTTCCTGCTTCTTGTCGAAGATCTTGTAGCCTTCGACCGCCTGCTCCAGGGACATCCGGTGGGTAATGATTGCCTCAGGGGCGAGATCGCCGCGCTCGATGTGTTCGAGCAGCTCCGGCAGATAGCGCTGGACATGCGTCTGGCCCATCTTGAAGGTCAGGCCCTTGTCGAAGGCGTCGCCGAACAGGAAGCCATGGATGAAGCCGGCATAGACCCCGGGGACACTCACGGTGCCACCGCGTCGTACGGCCGCGATGCACTGGCGCAGGGCCTTGCCACTGCTGCCTTCCAGCTTGAGGTTGGCGAGAATGGTCTCGGTGGTGCTGCCCTTGGCCTCGAAGCCCACGGCATCCACTACTCCGTCCACGCCCCGCTTGCCGGGCGTCTGCTCGATGATGGTGGCCGCTGGATCGTCGTCCTCGTCGAAATTGATCGGGATCACGCCATAGGTCTGCTGGGCATAGGCCAGGCGGTAGGGGTGGTGGTCGACCATGAAGATACGGTCGGCACCCAGCATCCGCGCGCAGGCGGCCGACAGCAGGCCGACCGGTCCGGCGCCATAGATGGCGATGCTCGAACCCTGGCCGATGCCGGTGTTGAGCACGGCTTGCCAGGCGGTGGGCAGGATATCGGAAAGGAACAGTACCTTTTCGTCAGCGAGGGTGCCGGGCACCTTGAAGGGGCCGGTATTGGCCTTGGGTACGCGCACGTATTCGGCCTGGCCGCCCGGTACGCCACCGTAGAGATGGCTGAATCCGAACAGCGCCGCGCCCGGCGGGATCTGCTTCTTGTTGAGAATGGCGCCGCGCCCGGTATTGGTGGTCTCGCAGGCCGCGTAGAGATCCTGGTTGCAGAAGAAGCAGCTGCCGCAGGCGATGACGAAGGGAATCACTACCCGGTCGCCTTTCTGGACCGCGGTGACGGCTGGTCCGGTTTCCTCGACGACGCCCATGAATTCGTGGCCGAAGATATCGCCATGCTCGACCGTGGGAATCTTGCCGCGATACAGGTGCAGGTCCGAGCCGCAGATGGCCGTGGCGGTTACCCGCAGGACGATGTCGTCGGCATCCTGGATGGTCGGATCAGGTACGGTATCGACACGGACATCGTGGGCACCGTGGTAGGTCAAGGCTCGCATGGCGGTCTCCGTTGGTAGCGTTTACCTAGAGGTGGAGGCCGCCGCCAGCCGAGCGGTTCCGCAACGTCAGACCGATGGTATGGCACCTTGATGGCGACCGATCACCGGCTTTCGCTGCTATTGCCCGGTCCAGAGCCGGGCAAGCGGGACGGCGTCAGCGGTTGCGGATGTAGACGGCCTTGCCGGCGCTGCCATCGGCGGGATCCCGTTCCTGAACCTCGAATCGATCGCCATGGGCCTTTACCAGGCCGCTGAACTTGCGATGCCCATAGAGGCGGGCATCGAAGTCCGGACGCACCTTGCCCAGGTTGGTACCGACCAGCCCCAAATTCGCCCAGCCGCCTTCGTCGGAGGCATCTTCCACCGCCTGTTCGATGAGCTTGAGGATGGCGCTCAACTTGGGCTTGCCGCGGTTGCTGCTGGCGGGCTTGTCGGCAGGCGTCGTCTCGCGATTTTCCTCGCGTGGCTTGGACCTGAGGATTTCGGTGTAGATGAATCTGTCGCACGCCGAGACGAAGGGATCCGGCGTCTTCTCCTCGCCGAAGCCATAGACCGTCAGCCCTTCCTCGCGCAGTCGCGCGGCCAGGCGGGTGAAGTCGCTGTCGCTGGAGACCAGGCAGAAACCATCGAAGCGCCGGGTGTAGAGCAGGTCCATGGCGTCGATGATCAGGGCGCTGTCGGTAGCGTTCTTGCCCTTGGTGTAGCCGAATTGCTGCACCGGCTGGATGGAATGGTCGAGCAGCACCTTCTTCCAGCTGTTCAGTTGCGGCTGGGTCCAGTCGCCATAGATGCGCTTGACGCTGGCCACGCCGAAGCGGGCGATCTCGGCCATGAGCCCGTCGACGATGGCGGCGGGTGCGTTGTCAGCATCGATCTGCACGGCCAGGCGTGCCTGGCTGGATTCGGATGTCTTGGCGGTCTTGCTCATGAAAACTCCCGTTCAGTTCAGGCCCAGCTCATGCCAGACCTGGGTCGCCGTGTGGTGCAGGATCCCGTGGCGGCGGGCCAGGGCGGTGCGATCGGCCGAGTAGCCGCCGCCGATCACCCCTGCCACCGGTATATCCGCGGCCAGGCAGCGTCGCAAGACCAGGCCATCACGAGCCGCGAGGCCGGCGTCGGTGAGCGCCAGATACCCCAGGGCATCGTCGCGATGCACATCCACCCCGGCGTCGTAGAGCACCACGTCGGGCTGGTGGAGGGGCAGCAGATAGCCCAGGGCGTCGTCGAGGACCCGCAGATAGTCAGCGTCGTCCAGGCCGCGTGGCAACGGGATATCCCAGTCGCTTTGCGCCTTGCGTGCCGGATAGTTGGTGGCGCAGTGCAGCGAGACGGTGATGGCGTCAGGGACCTCGGCGAGAATGCGTGCCGTGCCATCGCCCTGGTGGACGTCGCAATCCAGGATCAGTACCCGCCCGGCGCGACCGCTTTCCAGCAGTGACAACGCCAGGATCGCCAGGTCATTGAAGATGCAGAAGCCGGCCGGATAGTCATGGTGGGCATGGTGAGTGCCGCCGGCGAGGTGGCAGGCTAGGCCATGGCGCAGCGCCAGCTCCAGTGTGAGCAAGGAGCCGCCCACCGCGCGGACGGTGCGGCGCACCAGGGCTTCGCTCCAGGGCAGGCCCAGCTGGCGCTGCAGCGGCGGTGCCAGTTCGCCGGCCTGGAAGGCCTGGATGTAGTCGGGCGCGTGCGCCAGGGCCAGCAGCGCGTCTGGGCATGGCTCGGGGCGCTGCCAATTGTCCGCGCCCAGTATGCCGGTCGCGCTCAGGTGCTCGTGCAGCAGGCGAAATTTATCCATTGGAAAGCGATGGCTGGCGGGGAAGGGCGGACTGTAGTCCTCGTGATAGACCAGCGGCAGGCGGGCGCTCAAAACACCAACAGCTCCAGGATGAACCAGACGATCCCGGTGCAGAAGCCCAGTGCCAGGAGGAATAGCAGCCCGTCGCGGGCGATCAGCGACAGGGCGAAGGAGGTCAGGGCCAGCCCGGCCGTGGTGTTGGCGAAGGGCACCAGATCCAGCACCGGCATGGTCGCGGCGATGAGGATGCAGAGCAGGGCAGTGACGAAGTGCGCCGGTCGCGAGGTGAGCACCCGCAGGCGTGACCTGACCACCTTGTCCACCCACCGCGCCGGCTTCTGCAGCAGCCGCAGCGATTTGCGCAGCTTGCCGCGCGAGACATTGCGCTGCAGGACCCAGCGTGGCAGCCAGAAATGGTCGCGTCCCAGCAGCAACTGGGCACTCACCAGCATCACGAAGACGGCAATGGCCGTGGCGATGCCGGGAATGCCGGTCAGCGGCGAGATCGCCAGCACGCCTGGCAAGAGGATCATGGGGCCGAAGGAGCGACTGCCGATGGCATCGATCAGATGCTGGACCGACACCTGTTCGGGACTGTTGCCCACGCGTTCGAGACAGGCCAGGAAGCTCTGGAGATCCACCGGGCCATCCTGCCCGGCGTCACAGCTGGCTGGCTCGCGCTCCAGGGCTTCGTCACTCATGGCTGCTCGGCGTCCAGCATGCGGCGAATCCAACGGGTCAAATCCTGGCGACCATAGGGCTTGTTGAGGATGGGAAAACGCTCGCCATTGCCTTCTTCGACGTCCAGGGCATTGTTGGCATAGCCGGTGGTGAGCAGGATACGCAGGTGCGGTTGCCGCTTTTGCGCCTCCTTGGCCAGCATGACGCCGTTCATACCGCCGGGCATGATCAGATCACTGAACAGCAGATCGATGGAAGGCTCACGGGCGAGGATATCCAGAGCCTGTTGCCCGTTGTGGGCGACCAGCACCTGATAGCCGGTTTCTTCCAGGATGGCCTGGGCCAGGGCTGCCACGTCCGGGCGGTCGTCCACCACCAGAATCGTTTCGGAGCCACCGCCATCCTCGTGCAGGCTAGGGAGCGGTGCCGGATGCTCGCGCGCCTCTTCCTCCGAGACCGGGAAGTAGAGACGTACCGAAGTCCCTATCCCAACTTCGGAATAGAGTCTGACCAGACCGCCCGATTGCTTGAGAAAGCCATAGACCATGGACAGGCCCAGGCCGCTGCCCTGGCCCTCGTCACGGGTGGTGAAGAAGGGATCCAGCGCACGCCCGAGCACATCGGTGGACATGCCACATCCGGTGTCGGTGAGGGCGATGCAGACATAGTGTCCTTGGGAAAGTCCACCATGGGCCAGATCCTGCCCATTGACCTCTACATTGAGGGTTTCCAGGGTCAGGGTGCCAGTACCACGCTCCAGCATGGCCAGGCGGGCGTTGTCGATGATGTTGAGCAGCGCTGTTTCCAGCTGGATTGGATCGAGGCGACAATTCCACAGACTGTGGGCGGGACGGAAGATGAAGCGGAAGGGGCCGCCCAACGCCTGCGAGAAACGTCCCTGTCCGGCTTCGATGAGCTTGTTCAGGTCCACCGCACGCCCGGTCAGGCGCTGCTTGCGGGCGAAGGCCAGCAACTGCTGCGTCAGGGTCGCGGCTCGATTCACCGCATCGCGGGTGTTGTCGACATGCCGCTTGGCCTTGTCGCGGTCCAATTCGGGACGATTCAGATTGATTCGCAGGATGTCCAGGTAGCCGACCATCACCTGCAGCAGGTTGTTGAAATCGTGGGCGATACCGCCTGTGAGTTGGCCCAGCGCCTCCATCTTCTGCGACTGGCGCAAGGCGTCCTCGGCATCGCGGCGGCGGGACACATCCAATTGCGAGGCAAAGTAGTAGATGAGCGTGCCTTCCGCGTCAAGGACCGGCGATATGAAGAGGGCATTCCAGAAGGTGGTGCCATCCTTGCGGTAGTTCAGCAACTCGACGTTGCAATCGCGGTGTTCGCGCAGGGCGTTGCGGATTTCGGCGATGTGTTCCGGACGGGTATCAGGCCCCTGCAGGAAACGGCAGTTGCGGCCCATCACTTCATCCAGCTCGTAGCCGGTGGTGCGCAAAAAGGCCTCGTTGGCGAAGATGATCGGATTGTCCGGCTGATGCGGGTCCGTCACGATCATCGGCATACGCGTCTTCTTCACGGCGGCGAAGAAGACGTCGTTGTGCCCGAGACGCTTGCCCAGCTCCGCAATCTGAGACGCGGAGGGTGCAGGAGACGAAGCGGTTGAGGTTTCGGTCATGGAGAGGAAGCCTGCGAGCGAACAGCGAATACGTCATTGTGACCGCTATTGCAGCCACAAGCTCCACCAATTGTCGTCATACGATGAGTAACGTGGGCAGATGCACGGCGAACGCACAGGATTTGACCGGTTTTGCGTATGATGGCCGCTCTCTGTCAAGGAACCCTACCCATGAGCAAGGTGCTGGACAACCTGGTCGATCTCCTGAGCCTCGACTCCCTGGCTCCCGACCTGTATCGCGGCGGCAGTCAGGACCTCGGCTTTCCCCAGCTCTTTGGTGGCCAGGTACTGGGGCAGGCCCTGTCGGCGGCCAGTCAGACCGTCCCGGCGGAGCGCCGCGTGCATTCCCTGCATGGCTATTTCCTGCGCGCCGGCTCGGCGGTGGAGGCGGTGACCTATCAGGTGGATCGCATCCGCGACGGTGGCAGCTTCTCCACGCGCCGGGTCACCGCCTTTCAGGATGAGCAACCCATCTTTTTCTGCAGCGCCTCCTTCCATATAGAAGAGCCGGGTTTCGAGCATCAGACCTCCATGCCCGAGGTGCCCGCGCCCGAGACCCTGCAATCGGAGATCGCCCATGCCCAGCAGTATGCCGAGCTGATTCCGGCGCCGCTGCGCGACAAGCTACTGGGACCACGCCCCATCGAGATGCGCCCAGTGGTCTTTACCGACCCCTTCCACCCGGAACCCGCCGAGCCGGTCCGCCACGTCTGGTTCCGCGCCACCGGCGATCTGCCGGATCAGCCAGCGTTGCACCGCTACCTGCTGGCCTATGCATCGGACTTCAATCTGCTGCCCAGTTCGCTGCTGCCCCATGGCACCAGTTTCTGGGATCGCTCGCTGCAGATCGCCAGTCTCGACCACGCGGTCTGGTTTCATCGCGATTTCCGCCTGGACGACTGGCTGCTCTACGCCATCGACAGCCCCTGGGCGGGCGGCGCGCGTGGCCTGTGCCGCGGCAGCATCTACAACCGCGCGGGCCAGCTGGTGGCCTCGGTGGCCCAGGAAGGCCTGATTCGCAAACGCGGCTGAACGCGCGCGCTCTAGCTGGCTATTTGCGCACCAGGCTTATACCCTCTTGCCTGCGAAGCACCGGGCGCCTGTCCAAAGGCGTCCCAGACACATCATTAGTTTGAGGCATCGTTCTTGAATCGACTCGAGCGCGTCGTAACCGGTATCCAGGGGCTGGATGAGATCTTGAAGGGAGGCCTGGTTGCAGGTGCGTCCTATGTCATCCAGGGTCGTCCGGGTTCCGGCAAATCGATCATGGCCAATCAGATCGCCTTCAATCATGTGCGTGGCGGTGGCCGGGTGCTGTTCGCGACCATGCTGTCGGAAACTCACGAGCGGATGTTCCAGTTCTTTTCCACACTGGATTTCTTCGATCGTTCCTGCATCGGGGATCAGGTCCAGTACCTGAGTGCCTTCGATACCATGGAAGGCGAGGGGCTGGATGAAGTCGTGCGTCTCTTGCGGCGAGAAATCAGCCGGCAGAAGGCCAGTCTTTTGGTGGTGGACGGCCTGCTCAATGCCCGCTCGCGCGCGGAAACGCCCATCGACACCAAGAAGTTCATCGCCGAACTACAGGGGCACGCGGCCTTCGCCGGCTGCACGGTGATCTTTCTCACCAGCGCTCGCCTCGAAGACGGCAGTCCGGAACACACCATGGTCGATGGCGTGCTGGATCTGCACGAAGAGGACATCGGCAGTCGCAGTATCCGCCGTATGGCGCTGCGCAAGACCCGCGGTAGCGGAGCCCTGTCGGGTTTTCACGAATTCACCATCTCCAATGCCGGCATCACGGTGTTTCCACGGCTGGAAACCCTGTATCGCGATCCCTCGGCCGGGGCGACCTACCGCGTCGGTCACCAGCGGGTGACCAGCGGCGTGGCCTCGCTGGATGCGATGATCGAAAACGGGTTGCCGGAAAGTTCGACCACGCTGCTCATGGGGCCTTCGGGGGCCGGCAAGACGTCCATCTGCCTGAACTTCCTGGCCGCCTGCACGCCCGAGGCCCCCGGCCTGATGTTCAGCTTCTATGAGCCGCCGGAGCGGCTGCAGCTCAAGGCCGACGCCCTGGCGCTCGATCTGGCCGGTCGTATCGACGAGGGCGTGCTGCATATGCACTGGCAGCCCACGACCGAATTGCGTCTTGATGAAATTGGTCTGAAGCTGCTCGCGCTGGTCAAGCAGCATGGCATCAAGCGGCTGGTGATCGACAGTCTGGGCGCCATCGCCCGCTTCGCCCTGCCCCAGGGGCGGCTCATCGAATACTTCAGCGCATTACTGAACGAGCTGCGTACCCAGGGCGTCACAGTTCTAGCCACTTGGGAATTACGGGACGTGTTTGGCGCGGATATAGCAGCGCCGGCCCCCGAACTTTCGAGCATGGTGGACAATCTGATTTTGCTGCGATTCGTCGAGGCTGAGGCAGAGATCAAAAGGGTCCTGTCCATCCTCAAGGTGCGGGATAGCCTTTATGACCCCTCGCTACGCGAGATGGTGATAGATGACTCGGGAATCGAACTGAAAAAGGCGTTCAAAGACATGGTGAAGGTGCTTTCAGGTTCAGCCATGCCCTCAATACAACCATGATCGCGTCGGCTGGGAGAGCTTCCACATGACGACGATACTGGTAGTCGATGACGAATTTCTGATAGCGGACATCCTGGCCTTCGCTCTTGAAGACGAAGGCTACATGGTGGTCAAGGCGAGCAACGGCCGCCGAGCGCTAGACGTATTCGATCGCGAACTACCGTCGCTGGTCATCACCGATTTCATGATGCCGGTGATGAATGGCCGCGAGCTCGCAGAAGCGCTACGTGAACGTCAGGGCCTGCAGCACCTTCCCATCATCCTGATGAGTGGCGCTCAGGCGCATCTGGCGCAGGAGAGTTCCGAGCTGTTCGACGCCGTCTTCCAGAAGCCCTTCAATATCGGCGACATCGTGGAGACGGTACGCAAGCATCTCCTCACCTTCAATCAGTGAAAAGCCCCAAAACAAAAAGGCCTGTCTGAGCAGGCCTTTTTGTTTTGGGGCTGGCATCACGGCCAGCCCCGCGTCTCCGATCAGGAGCGCGACAGCAGTACGCCGAGGACGAAACCGATGCCACCGGCCACGGCCAGTGCGGTAAAGGGTTTGTCGGCAGTCACGTTGCGTGCGCAATCGACAGCCTGGCCATACTGCTCCTGCAGTTTGCCCTCCAGCTGACGGGACTTGCCTTCGGCTTGCCAGTCGGTGTTGCCGGTGGCGGCACCAAAGCTATCCTGGACCTTGCCGGTAGCGTCCTTGGCATTGCCTATGATCTGATCGGTATTCATAAATGCACCTCGTGTTGTGGGAACGGGGGAGGTCATGCCAAACGACATGCTTCCCTTATTGATCCGCACCAGACGCATTTCGTTCAGGTCCAGTTCGTTGTTCGCGATATCCATCGCGATTTGCTGCCGAGAGGATCCATGATTCCCAGTCGTCTTTCCGCCCTCTGCCTGCTATCGATCCTGGCCGGCTGCACCCTTCAGCAGCAGTCGACCGAGCCTGCTCCCCAGGCCGAAGACCTCTTCACTCGTCCTCTCATGCCAGAAAGCGTGCTACGAGACGGCTCTCGGCTCCAATTCGCGCTGGCCTTGCCGGAAGAGGGGTCGGCGCTGGTCGCTCTGGACTGCGCCGCCGATCAGGCGGAGCTGCTCTATCTCGATGGCGCCCAGCGAGTCTATCCGGGGCAGGTGAATGCCTATGCCGCACCGCTGCCCCTGAGCACCGCCAAGAGCGGCGCGCTCAGGCAGCGTGCCGATATCGCGGCACTTTGCGCCCAGCCGGCGAACACGGATTGGCGCGTCCTGGCCAGTTCCGCCGGTGGCGATACCCTGGCCATCGACCGCAACAGCCTGGTGGACGGTCAGGGCATCCGTCGTTTTTGGGGCGGGCAGCAACTGGGCGTTACGGTCAAGACGCCGCGCTACGGCGCCCCCGTGCGCCAGTGGCGTGAATCCCTGGCCGCGGATTGCACGGCGCGCCGCTACCTCCTGCTGGCGCGCTATGGCCTCGATGACAGCGGTCGCATCACCGATAGCGAACCGGCCAGGTTGACCCAGGAGACCTTCACCACCGCTCCGGTCGAACGTCGGCATGTGCTGGAAGCCGTATGCGATCATCGTGACGCTCTGCTGGCCGCACCGCGAATGCCTGCGGTGGCGACCACTCCAGCCGCCGCGGTCCCAGCCTCGACCATGGCCCCTCCGACCGAGTTGCCTGTGGCCCAGCCTCAGCCATTGCAGGCCCTCCAGGCGCTGGCGCTACCCGCGCCCCGTGCCGCCATTCAGACCGTGGTGGAGGAGGGCGAGAGTCGCTACGCCGGCCAGTCTCATCCCTATCGCCAGGCCCTGCAGGTCAGTGCCGGCCCCTTGCCAGGCCTGTTCAGGTTCACTGCACAGGGCAAGGCAGCACGGATGGATGCGCTCAGCTGGCGTGGCCTGATCGATCTGGTGCGGCGTACGGAGGTCGACAACGGTGGGTTGCCGGTCGAGGAATCGGCCAGCCTGACACGCCTGACGTTCAATGGTGACTGGCGGGCGCTGGCCGTGGGCAGTCAGGTCGGTTATCAGGCGCAGCAGACTTTGACCGGCAATCTGCAGGGTCGCGAGCAGCGGGAGATCCAGGTGTCCTGCAAGGTGGTAGCCGAGGGCGAGGCCCGCCAGCTACTGGCGTCCTTGAGCGGACGAGCCAAGACGCTGGAGTGTCGGCATGGCAAGGCGAGCAAGGGGCCCCTGAGTCACTGGAGCTATCTGGAGGACTATGGCTTCTTCCACATGACCAGTCTGGGTGCTGATGACGCCATGGGGCTGAAAAAGCATCTGGTAGAGCTACGCTAGCCGCTGGACGATCAGGCAAGGGACGACCGGAGAGTGGCAAGAGTTCTCCTACGATATTTGCCTTTTAGGTAATGATCACTCTCTAAAAGGCTACTTTTTAGCGGATTGGTACTGGAGGTACGCTGTGCCTATTGAAACAGCACAACCAAGAGGTATTCGCTATGAAAGTCCTGGGTGTCCAAGCCATTGTTACCGTTCTGTTCCTGGGTCTACTGTCAGGCACCGCATCGGCTGCCAGCCGTGATGTGTCCAGCAAGTCCATTCGCGCCAATTCCCAGACCCAGTTCCAGTCGGAACATCCGGCGCGCGCCTCCGCGCTCTACCAGAACAACGCCAACTAGGTTGGTCGCTGTCACGACGCCCTGGCGATCCACTCATCGCCGGGGCGTCGGCTTTTCTCCACCGCCCACTAACGCTCCCGAACCAGTACCTCCTTCCTGCGCCGATAAACCTTGCTCCAGAGCCTCTGGCGCGGCAGTCTGTATGGCTGACAGAGTCTTGAGGTGGGGGCGATGAAGATCGGCGAATTGGCCAAGCGCACCGACTGCGCGGTCGAGACCATCAGATACTATGAGCGTGAGGGGCTGCTGAGTCCTGCCGCCCGCAGCAGCAGCAATTACCGTAGTTACGACGAGCGCCACGTCGAGCGACTGGTCTTCGTACGTCATTGCCGCTCCCTTGACATGACCCTGGAAGAGATCCGCGCGTTGCTGGCTCTGCGCGATACCAGCGAACCCGGGTGTGCCCAGGTGGATGCCCTGATCGGTGCTCACCTGCACCATGTCGAGGTGCGCATCCGCGAGCTGGATCAGCTACGCGAGCAACTGGTGACCCTGAGGCGCCAGTGCCAGGGGGAAGGCGAGGGGGATCGCTGCGGGATCCTGCGCGAACTCGGCCAGCCGGCGGCGCCGTCATCGACCACCGCCAGTTGCAGTGCGGCCGGGCATGCCCATGTGCCCGGCACTCACCGCTTGCAGGATTAGATCACTTCCGCCCAGAGATCGTATTCATCGGCGTCGGTGACCCGCACCCAGACCTTGTCGCCCGGCTTGAGCGGAGTCGCGCTGTCGACATAGACGTTGCCGTCGATTTCCGGGGCATCGGCATAGGAGCGGCCGATCGCGCCCTGGTCATCCACTTCGTCGATCAGCACCTCAATCTCACGACCGACCTTGAGTTGTAGCCGCGCCGCGGAAATGGCCTGCTGATGCGCCATGAAGCGTTCCCAACGATCCTGCTTGATCTCGTCCGGAATAGGCTCCAGGCCCAGCTCGTTGGCCGGTGCGCCCTCAACGGGCGAATACTGAAAGCAGCCGACGCGATCCAGCTGGGCTTCGGTCAGCCAATCCAGCAGGTACTGGAAGTCTTCCTCGGTCTCGCCGGGAAAGCCGACGATGAAGGTGGAGCGGATGGTCAGCTCCGGGCAGATCTCCCGCCAGCGCTTGATGCGCGCCAGGGTCTTGTCCTCGAAGGCCGGGCGCTTCATGGACTTGAGCACCTTGGGGCTGGCGTGCTGGAAGGGGATGTCCAGGTAGGGCAGCAGCTTGCCGGCGGCCATCAGCGGGATGACGTCGTCGACATTGGGGTAGGGGTAGACATAATGCAGGCGCACCCAGACCCCCATGCCCGACAGCGCCTCGCAGAGTTCCAGCATGCGCGTCTTGACCGGCTGGCCGTTCCAGAAGTCCAGCCGGTACTTGAGGTCGACGCCGTAGGCGCTGGTGTCCTGGGAAATCACCAGCAGCTCCTTCACGCCCGCCTTGACCAGCCGCTCGGCCTCGGACAGCACATCGCCCACCGGGCGGCTGACCAGCTTGCCGCGCATGGAGGGGATGATGCAGAAGCTGCAGCTGTGGTTGCAGCCTTCGGAAATCTTCAGGTAGGCGTAGTGGCGCGGGGTCAGCTTGATGCCCTGGGGCGGCACCAGATCGATCAGCGGATTGTGCTCCAGCTGCGGCGGCACCACCTCGTGCACGGCGCTGACCACCTGCTCGTACTGCTGCGGACCGGTCACTGCCAGCACACTGGGGTGGACGCCGCGGATATTGCCCTCGTCCACACCCATGCACCCGGTGACGATCACCTTGCCGTTCTCGGCGATGGCCTCGCCAATGGCATCCAGGGACTCGGCCTTGGCACTGTCGATGAAGCCACAGGTGTTGACCACCACCACGTCGGCGTCTTCATAGGTCGGTACGATCTCGTAGCCTTCCATGCGCAGCTGGGTGAGGATGCGTTCGGAATCGACGGTGGCCTTGGGGCAGCCGAGGCTGACGAAACCGACCTTGGGGGCGGACGTTTGGATGGACATGGGCTAACCTCGGCGGGCGCTCAGGAGGCGCCTTGATCAAAAAACGCGCGATTCTAGCCATCTCTGCCACTGCTTGGAAGGGGCATGCAAGCCCTGTCGACAGCACGGAGCTTTTTGCCGACGAGAGAGTCTAGGGTGCGTGAAGCGCGGCGCTGAGAGGTTGCCGGCACCACGCCCCTGGCCTTTTCAGCTTGATCCCGGCGCCGCTTCGGCGCAGGATGCGCCGATTTTCGACTCTAGGAGCCCCGCATGAGCCGTCCGGAACACGAGCACGGTGGTAAAGCCCCTTCGGCCTTGGGAATGATCGTGCTCGCCACCGGCGTGGTCTACGGCGACATCGGCACCAGCCCTCTCTATACGCTCAAGGAAGTCTTTTCCCCGCACTACGGCCTGCCGCTGAATCACGACAGCGTGCTCGGCATCCTGTCGCTGATCTTCTGGTCGCTCATCTGGGTCGTCACCCTCAAGTACATCACCTTCGTCATGCGCGCCGACAACCAGGGCGAGGGCGGCATCATGGCCCTGACCGCGCTGGCCCGTCGCGCGGCGCAAGGCTCGCCCCGGCTGGCCACCACCCTGGTGCTGCTGGGCCTGTTCGGTGCGGCGCTCTTCTATGGCGACAGCATGATCACCCCGGCGGTCTCGGTGCTGTCGGCGGTGGAAGGCCTGGAACTGGCCTTCGATGGGCTGGAAGCCTGGGTGGTACCCATCGCCCTGGTGATCCTGGTCGGCATCTTCGCCATTCAGAAGCGCGGCACGGCCACCATCGGCAAGTTCTTCGGGCCGGTGATGGTGCTCTGGTTCACCACCCTGGGCGCCCTGGGTGTCTATGGCATCGTCCAGCAGCCAGAGGTGCTCAAGGCCTTCAATCCCTACTGGGCGGTGGAGTTCTTCGCCGTCAACCCGGTGAAGGGCTTCATCGTCCTGGGCGCCGCCGTGCTGGCGCTTACCGGCGCCGAAGCGCTCTATGCCGACATGGGCCACTTCGGCCGCAAGCCCATCGCCCGCGCCTGGCTGATGCTGGTGTTGCCGGGACTGGTGCTCAATTATTTCGGTCAGGGTGCGCTGTTGCTCGCTGATCCCGCGGCCGTGCGCAATCCCTTCTATCTGCTGGCGCCGGAATGGCTGCTGTTGCCGATGATCGGCCTGGCGACCCTGGCCACCGTCATCGCCTCCCAGGCCGTGATCACCGGTGCCTTCTCCATGACTCGCCAGGCCATCCAGCTGGGCTACATCCCGCGCATGCAGATCCAGCACACCTCCAGCCAGGAGCAGGGGCAGATCTACATCCCGCTGATGAATTGGGCGCTGATGCTGGGTGTGATCTTCCTGATCCTCACCTTCCAGTCTTCCGCCAACCTGGCCGAAGCCTATGGCGTCGCCGTGACCGGTACCATGCTGATCACCAGCTGCCTGGTGTCGGCGGTGATCCTGCTGCTGTGGAAGTGGCCTCGCTGGATCATGGTGCCGCTGCTGATCGGCTTCCTGATGGTGGATGTCCTTTACTTCTCCGCCAACGCGCCGAAGATCTTCTCCGGCGGCTCCTTCCCGGTGATCGCCGGTATCATCATCTTCATCCTGCTGACCACCTGGAAGCGTGGCCGGCAGCTGGTGGTGGAGCGCCTGGACGACGGGGCGCTGCCGCTGCCGATCTTTATCAGCAGCATCCGCGCCCAGCCGCCATTCCGCGCCAAGGGCACCGCGGTGTTCCTCACGGCGCGGACCGATGTGGTCCCCCATGCCATGCTGCACAACCTGCTGCACAACCAGGTGCTGCATGAGCAGGTGGTGCTGCTCACGGTGCGCTATGAGGACCGGCCGCGGGTATCGCGCGGCGAGCGCATGGAGGTCGAGGACTTTGGTGACGGCTTCTATCGGGTGGTACTGCACTACGGCTTCATGGACGAGCCGGACATCCCCCTGGCGCTCAGCCATTGCCCCTATCCAGGTCTGGATTTCACCCCGATGCGCACCACCTACTTCCTCAGCCGGGAAACGGTGATCGCCTCCAAGCGCCTGGGCATGGCGCCCTGGCGAGAAAATCTCTTCGTCTTCCTGATGAAGAACGCCAACGGCAACCTGAGATTCTTCAAGCTGCCGGTGAATCGGGTGATCGAGCTGGGCACCCAGGTCGAGATCTGACCGAGCGCAGAAAGAACAAAGGCCCCGGAAGGGGCCTTTTCTTTGTCTAGTTGAATACCGGCGGGGGCAGGGCGTCAGGATCGGTGATGAAGGGCATCTGCCAGCTATCGAGGGTCTGGCCGCGGCCTTCCAGTTCGCTGCGCACGGTACCTATGTAGCCGGCCAGGCGTAGCGGATCGCTGTAGTCGGCTTCGCCGAGCTGCTCTTCCGCGTAGAGCGTCTTACCTTGCGCATCGACTACGCCCAATGCCAGGTCATGGCCATCGGCGCCAGAGGACACCACGCAACCCAGAGGCTGGAAGGCGTCGACCAGGATCTTGCTGGCGGCGTCGGCAGAAAGCGGTGTAGTCATGGCGAAGGTCTCCGGGGCTGATGGAGCGATAGACCGCGGGAGACCGCCCTGTTGTTCCAGCCGTTCGTCCGGGCCCCGAGTGACTGCCCAGTCTCTGCTAGGCGCTGGTCAGGCTGCGTTGGACATGGCCTGGAAGGATGCTCCCTTGCCCGTCTTAAATTCGGGCGACTCCGGTACCGTCTTCAGCGGGTTTCACGGGACCTTGCAGGCCTGCCTGTCTCCAACTCAGGAGACGTAGAGCGGGCTTCACGCCCGCTCTACGTAGCGGCTACTGCGGCGTACGGGCCTCGATAGCCTTGACCATGAAGTCAGCCAGCCTGTCGTAGTTCTCGTCGAAGTGATGACCGCCCGGGCGCCCCAGCTTCTCGCCCGGCTGACCGGGTTGCGTGCAACCACTGTCGTCCTTCTCTTCCTCGCCATAGACGCAGAATTGCTTGGCAGCGGGAATCTTGCTGGTTTCCGGCAGGGTGTCGGCTTCGTCGCCTGGTTTGCCCAGCCAGCCTTCCACGGCGATCTCGAAGTTGCTCTTGCGGCTGAAGGCCAGCAGCAGCAGCGAGGACACCTGGTCCTGATCCGCCTTGGGCAGACGGTTGTAGACCGCCGGCAGGATGTCGGCACCAAAGGAGTAGCCTGCCAGCACGAAGTGCTTGGCGTTCCACTTCTCGCGGTACTCCTGCATCAGGTTGGCCAGGTCGGCGGCCACCTGTTCCGGGCTCTTGTGCTGCCAGAAGTAGCGCAGCGAATCCACGCCGATCACCGGATAACCTGCTTCGTTCATGGCCTGAGCCGAGAGACGATCGATGTCGCGCCAGCCGCCGTCACCGGAGTAGAAGATGGTCACTACGTCGGGGTGGCCGGGCTTGACGTCCGGATCGGCCGGCATCTCGATGGTGGGGATATCGTTGTGCTCGCCCAGCAGCCGGGTCTTGAGCTGCTCGCGCAGTACCACCGGCAGGGCGGTGCCATAGTCGGCGATGGTCAGATCGGCATTGCTCTGCTGGCGCACGAAGATGGCGGAGTCATCGGTGGGATGATCGTTCCAGGCGATATGCCAGTGGCCGTTCGCGGCCTTGGCCGGCAGTGCATCCGGGCAATCCAGGGATTCCACGTTGAAGCCGACGCTCAGGGCCGCAGCCTTGGCGTTGTCCTGGGTGGCCAGCCAGCGCCATGCCCGGGCCGCGCCTGGGCCGATACCGCCGACGAAGGTTGGAGCACCGCTCAGTTCCTTGGCCGCAGTGGCGAAATCGTCACCCTGGGCCTGGCAGCTGTTGAGCACCTTGATTTCGTACTGAACGATCTCGGCGCCGGTGTCGGTTGCCAGGCTCAGCAGGTCGGCATCCGCCAGCTGCAGATCGGGCGGGGTCGCCAGCACGACGCGGGCATGCGGCTCGCCCTTGGGCGCGGCCATGGTCAGCAGACGGCCGTCCGGCTGCGCCAGGACCTTGACCTGGGGAGCCGATGGCCAGCGATGAAACCACCACCAGCCCAGGCCCGCGGCGATCAGCAGAAGGACGAGCAGTACGACGAGTGCACGTTTCAGCATAGGACTCTCAACGTTTGACCAGGCCGGTATAACCCCCGGCGATTAGGGCGGCGGTGTCTGCGAAGGCTACCAGGGGATCCAGGCCGGCAGGCACGGCCATGTAGCGCGGCTCCCATTCCGGATCGAACTTGTCCTTGAAGCGACGCAGTCCCTGGAAGTTATAGAACTGTTCCCCGCGCCTGAACACCATGGCGCCCAGGCGCTGGGTAATGGGTGCGCCGCGACGGGGGTGTAGTCCTGCCAGTGGCACCATGCCCAGCGAGAAGCGGGCGAAACCGGCGGCCTTGAAATGCAGGATCAGGCCGAGCATGAGGAATTCCATGGTCTGCTTGGGCGCATCGGCGGTGACGCGCATCAGATCGATGCTGGCCAGGTCAGGCCGTTCGGTTTCCAGCAGATTGGCAAAGGCCACCGCTCGGTCCTGGAAGCGCACCACGGCGATGCGGAAGTGCTTGAGGTAAGCCTGATCGAAACGGCCCAGAGAGAAGCCTTTCTCCCGCACCTGCTTGCTCTCCAGCCAGACGTCGGAGATGGCCTTGAGTTCGTCGAAGGGCGCTTCGCCGGGTGCATGGAATTCGATGGACAGGCCATCGCGCTGGCCTCGGTTCCAGGTATAGCGCAGGTCCTTCTTGCCTTTGCTGTCGAGATCGAAGGCGTGCAGATCGACCCGCGCCTCCTCACCCAGCTTCAGGGCTGTCAGGCCGATGTCCATGTAGAACGGCAGGTTCTCGGCGCGTACCTGATAGAACACCGGTCGCGCATGGTGCAGATCGCACAGGTCGCGGAATTTCCAGATCAGCTCGGCGCGGGGTTGTGCCCGACCGATGGGGTCGAACAAGGCGATCAGGCTGCGCCCGCGGCGACCGTACATCAGGAAGGCGTCGTCACTCTCGTGGAAGAGCAGGGCCTTGTCCCCGGTCATCACCAGGCCGCCATCCGGCTGACTGGATTTGCGCACGATGCCGAAGGCCCGTTCGAGCTCTGCCGTATCGGGCGCTTCGATGGGTGGCGGCGCGGCGCGCAGCAGCCAGCCCAGGGCAATGATCAGCAGCAGTACCGAACTGCCCAGGGCCGCGCGCAGACCGCGGGGGGCATCGGCGTCCAGCGCGAATTGCCACCACAGGCGCGTATCGTAGGGAACGTCCTGATAGGCGAACAGCAGCAGCCAGACCGAGGCCGCGACCACGCAGATGCTGGCGGTCACGTACAGCGGCGAGAACGGCTGCTCCATCAGCCGGCTACGGCGATAGAAGGATTTGCGAAAGATGGCGAGCAGCGCAGCCGTCAGCGCCAGGATGGAGGCTTCCTCCCAGTCGAAACCTTTCAACAGGGACAGCAGAGAGCCCAGCAACAGTAAAACCAAGGTCACCGCCCAAGCCGCGGACAGGCGCCGGCGCAATCCCTGCGCCAGCAATAGACAGACGACGCCAATCAGGCTCGCGCCCAGGTGGGAGGCGTCGATCAACCGCTGGGGCAGCAGGAAATCCATGCCTTCCAGACGGGTGTCTATTTCAGGGGTGACCCCAGAAAAAAGCAGGACTACCCCGGAAAAGAACACCAGGATAGCCAGGATGGGCGCCGCCAGGCCGGACGCCACGCGAACTGCCGGACTGTTCGACAGCAGGCGGCGGCCTTCGCTGAACAGCAGCACCAGGCAGGCGAGCACGAAGGGCAGCAGCACATAGAACAGCCGATAGACCACCAGGGCGGCAGCCAGCTGGGCAGCGCCCAGTTCGTTGGCGAAGGCTGCCAGCAGTACGGCTTCGAAGACCCCAACGCCACCCGGGACGTGGCTGAGTACCCCGGCGGCCAGCGCCAGCAGATAAACGAGCAGGAAGGCACCGAAGGGTGGCGCGGTCGGCAGCAGCAGGTAGAGCACCATGGACGCGGCGACGACGTCGAGGATGGTGATCGCCAGCTGCAGGGCGGACAGGCGCAGGGTCGGCAGACGCAGCGCTCTCTTGCCGATGCGGAAGTGCAGGGCATGGGCAGAGGGCTGTTCGGGGGCGCGCCAACGACGCAATGCCAGGATACCCACCGCATAGCCGACCAGGATCAGCCCGGCCACGGTGATGATCACCGCCTCCGGTACCCGCAGGGCCTGGGTGGAGGCCTGCAGATTGGTCAAGGCGGCGATAGCGGCCAGCGGTGGCAGTGCGGTTCCCAGCGCCAGGCTGGAAAATACCGTCATCTGCGCCACTTCCAGGGCACTGAGGCCCTTGCGCGCATAGAGGCGATAGCGCACCGAACCACCGGACAGCATGGACAGACCCACCGCGTTGCCGATGGCGAAGGCAGTGAAACCACCCAGGGTCCAGGTCCGCGCCGGCAGCTTGACGTCGGCGAAGTGCATGGCCGACCACTCGTAGCCCAACAGGATGGTGAAGCCGGCTGCCGCCGCCAGGAGGGCGCCGATCAGTGACGAGTGCGGGATGTCATGCAGGGCATCGTGCAGGGCTTCGCCATCGATGCTGCTCAGCAGGTGCCAGCACACCACCAGTGCGACGGCGAACAACACCAGCGTGAGACCCAGCTCGATGGGTTGCCGGTAGGCGGTCAGCCGTTCCAGCAGGCGCCAGGGTAGGGCGGGAGGGGGCGAAACGGGATGATCCGCAGGGGATACCGGCTTCGAGGAGACCTCTTTGGCTGGATCAGGTGCAGTCATGCAAACTCCTCTAGACAGGAAACGCGCGTCAGATTACTGCTCGCGCGCGGTTTGCCAAGCCTTGTACAGATAAAAAAGCTCTATACCAACCTTTGTAGCTCTTGTAGCTCCAGAGTTCGCACCGCTGGGATCTGGCCCAGGTCAAATTCAGCGCAAAAAAAAACCACTCAGAAGAGTGGTTTTTTCGAATTTGGTTGCGGGAGCTGGATTTGAACCAACGACCTTCGGGTTATGAGCCCGACGAGCTACCAGACTGCTCCATCCCGCGTCCGATGTGGCTCAGTATAGGGCCAAGAAAAAAAACGTCAAGGAAAAATTTAATATTCTTCAAAGGCTTATTTAAGGAGGCAAGGTAAGGTCACTTGTCGGTATCGCTTTTCTGCATCTGCACCGAGGCCTTTTCACCGCTGGAGCGATTTTGCTGATCCGACTGATCACGGTCGAAGCAGCCGCTGAGTGCCAGGGTGATCAACAGGGCGGAAGAAAGCAGTAGGGGGCGTTTCATGGGGGATCTCCTGGTTGCACGTCATCAGTCGACCCGTGTGCGTGGCAAAGGGTCCACGAATCCGATGAGAGCGCGCGAGCAAGTGAGACGGTGATAGCAAAACGCCGCATCACCACCAGGGCCGGTGGTGGCCATATGCTATCCTCGAGGTGTCTCGCGGAGAACCCCATGCACCCTTCCCAGGATTCGAGTTGTCTGGATCAGCGCATCATGCGCATGATGGAACAGGATGTAGCGACGCTCGTCGCCCAGCTGTGCAATCTTTCCCTTGCCCTGACCGGCAGCAGTATCAACGGCGCTGGCGAGATGGCACTTCAAGTCGTGCAGAAAGTCGAATTGCTCGTCGACGACATGAAGACGCTTCGTACCGCAGCGCAAGCGCTGCTGGATACCCCGTCTCGCCATGTTCGATCCGGCCAATTAGAAGATCGGATCGTCATCGCCGGCGACGAGAGTGCACCTTTCGACGATGGGCAGCGCGACTGAGCCGTTTGACCAGGAAAGTCCAAGGGGCCGCCATGAATCTCCTGCTGGAAACCTTGCTTCATCATCTTCAGGGTCTGGGGCGTATCGAGTTCTTCGAGCGCAGCGACCATTTCGCGCGACTGATGGTCACCACGCCGGATGGGGTAATCGCCGAGCGTCACCTCTATTATGATCAGTTGCATCACGCCCATGACCTCAAGGCCGTGGTCGATGAGCTGCGCGAAGAGGTCGTTCATCGCCAGCGCCTGTTGCAGGACGTCGGTTAACGGTCGATTCGTCGTTCGCCATGGACAAATGCGGGCGGGCTTGGCTTACTGTACGGATAATCAGCCGCAGTGCCCGGCCCGGCATCTCTCTCCATGGCTCCGGACAACTCCACCGCCCAACTTCCCCCCAAGCGTCAGCGCAAGATCATTCATGTCGATTGCGACTGCTTCTATGCGTCCATCGAGATGCGCGACGATCCGCGTCTGGGCGGCAAGCCCCTGGCGGTAGGCGGTACCCCTGATCGGCGTGGGGTGGTCGCTACCTGCAATTACGAGGCCCGCGCCTTCGGTGTGCGCTCTGCCATGTCGTCCCATCAGGCGCAGAAGCTCTGTCCCGACCTGGTCTTCGTCAAGCCGCGCTTCGATGTCTATAAGGAAGTGTCGCGGCAGATCCATGGGATCTTCCAGGACTACACCGAGCTGATCGAGCCGCTGTCCCTCGACGAGGCCTACCTGGATGTCACCCAGTGCGACCTGTTCAACGGCAGCGCTACCCTGATCGCGCGCGACATCCGCCGTCGGGTGTGGCAGGAACTGAACATCACGGTGTCAGCGGGGGTGGCACCCAACAAGTTTCTTGCCAAGATCGCCAGCGACTGGAAAAAGCCCAACGGCCTGTTCGTCATCGCGCCGCACGAGGTGGATGATTTCGTCGCCACATTGCCGGTGGCCAAGCTGCACGGCGTCGGCAAGGTCACCGCGGACAAGCTCAAGCGGCGCGGCATCGTCCTGTGCAGCGATCTGCAGACCTGGTCGCGCTTCGATCTGTTGCGAGAATTCGGCAGCTTCGGCGAGCGACTCTGGTCGTTGGCCCATGGTATCGACGAGCGCCAGGTCAAGGTGGACAGTCAGCGGCAATCGGCCAGCGTGGAGCGCACCTATGACCAGGACCTGCCTGACGCCGCTGCCTGTGTGAAGGAGTTGCCGGAATTGCTGGCCAAGCTCGAAGAGCGGTTGGTGCGGCTGGCCGATCGCTATCGCCCGGAACGGCCCTTCATCAAGGTCAAGTTCCACGACTTCACCCAGACCACCCTGGAGCAGCAGGGCGCCGGTCGGGATCTCGACAGCTATCGGCGCCTGCTGGAGCAGGCCTATCGCCGTGGCAATCGGCCGGTCCGGCTGCTGGGCGTCGGCGTGCGCCTGCTGGATCTGCGCGAAGCCGCGCTGCAGCTCAGGCTGTTCGAGGACTAGCGCCCACTAGAGCGGGCTCTTGGCCTGGGCGGAGAGATTGACGATGGCGGCGTCCAGCTCTTCCAGCGCCGGGCTGGAGGTCGGAGCACCCTGCTTGAGCAAGGTTTCGCTGTGCTGGCAGGCGGCCCGCAGCTGGGGTACGCCGCAATAGCGGGTAGCGCCATGCAGGCGGTGGACGCGCTCGATGAGCGCAATGCGATCACCGTCCTCGCGGGCCTGGCGGATGGCCTGGCGATCCGCCGCCAGGGAGGCGAGCAGCATGCTCAGCAGGTCCTTGGCCAGGTCGGGCTTGTTGGCGGCGAGGCGCAGGCCTTCGTCCGCGTCCATCACCGGTAGGGTGGAAATGTCCTGGCCGCCGCTGTTGAGGCTGGTGACCTCGGGTGCCGAGCTGTGCAGCAGGCGCAAGCCCGTCCACTTGAGAATGACCTGGGCCAGTTGCCGATCGCTGATGGGCTTGGTCAGGTAGTCGTCCATGCCGCTCTGCAGCAGGGCGCGTTTCTCGTTGGCCATGGCGTGGGCGGTAAGCGCGACGATAGGCACCGGGGTGCCGCCCTCGCTGGCTTCCCAGTCGCGAATGGCCTCGGTGGCCTGGCGACCGTCCATGCCAGGCATCTGCACATCCATGAATACCAGGTCGAAGCGCTCCTGCTGGACTGCCTCCACCGCGGCATAGCCACTGTCCACCGCGGTGACCTGGGCACCAAGATCGGTCAGCAGGGTTTCTACCAGCAGCAGGTTGGCTGGATTGTCATCCACGCAGAGCAGGCGGGGCGGACGGTCGGTGATGCCCATCCCGCCGCTTTCGTTGCGCTGTGGGCGCTGGTTGAGCAGTTCGGCCACGGCCTGCTCCAGCTTGCGGCTGCAGGCCGGCTTGGCGTGCAGCTGGCAGTGGACGTCCGGCAGGGAGGCGTGGAACACCGCCTGGTCGGTGGTCGGGCAATAGACCAGGGTGTTGCAGTCCTGGCGACCCAGCTCCCAGATGCGCTCGGTGAGCAGATCCGGGGGAATGGTACGCGCGCTGACGCCAAGCACCGCCAGGCTGACCGGCAGCTTGCCGGACGCCGGATGGGCGACGGCGTCACTCAGCTGTTCAAGGGTCTCGAAGACTTCGACGCTCAGGCCGCACTCCTCGAGCTGGTGCTGCAGCGCCTGGCGGGTGAGGGGGTGCGGTTCCACCAGGCCAACGCGACGGCCGGCCAGGGCGATGCGCTTGTGGTTTTCGACGCTGCCATGGGCCTTGGGTAGGGTAAGGGTGATCCAGAATTCCGAGCCTTCGCCGGGAATGCTTTCCAGGCCGATCTCGCCGCCCATCTGCTCGATCAGGCGCTTGGAGATGACCAGGCCCAGCCCGGTGCCGCCCGCCTGGCGGGTCAGGGAGTTGTCGGCCTGGGAAAAGGCCTGGAACAGCATCTGCCGGTCTTCGTCGGTCAGCCCGACCCCGGTGTCCTGCACGCTGATGCGCAGCTGGGCATGGTCGTCGGTTTCTTCCTCGACCATGGCCCGTACGGCGATGGTGCCGGAGTGGGTGAACTTGATGGCGTTGCTCACCAGGTTGGTGAGCACCTGGCGCAGGCGCTGCGGATCGCCGACCAGGTGGGTCGGGGTGTCGCGATACACCAGGCAGACCAGTTCGAGGTGCTTTTCGTGGGCCGAGGGCGCGAGGATGGTCAGGGTGTCCTGGATCATGTCGCGCAGATTGAACGGCAGGTTTTCCAGCACGAGCTTGCCGGCCTCGATCTTCGAGAAGTCGAGGATCTCGTTGATGATGCCCAGCAGGCTTTCCGCGGAGTTCTGGATGGTGCTCAGGTAGTCCTGCTGGCGGGGAGTCAGCTCGCTTTTCTGCATCAGGTTGGTGAAGCCGATGATGCCGTTGAGCGGGGTGCGGATCTCATGGCTCATGTTGGCCAGGAATTCCGACTTGATGCGACTGGCCTCCAGGGCGGCCTTGCGTGCCAGGTCCAGTTCGATGTTCTGGATTTCGATGGTTTCCAGATTCTGGCGTACGTCTTCGGTGGCCTGATCGATGTTGTTCTGCATCTCGAACTGGGCGTTTTCCATGGCTTCGGCCATGCGATTGATACCGGTCGCCAGTTCGTCGAATTCGGGGCTGCCGAGCTGGGTGGGCAAGCGCGTTTCCAGGCGGCCTTCCTGCAGCTGGCTGACGCCCTGGGCGATCACCTGCAGCGGACGATTGATCCGCCGGCCCATGCGCACCGCGATGAAGGCGGTGAAGGCCAGGCCCAGCAGGATCAGCAGCAGGCCGGCGACCAGATTGCGATAACCGCGCAGCAGGGTGGCGTGGTGGGAGAGTTCGAGCTGGATCCAGCCCAGGGTCTGGGGCGAGGCCGGACTGCCGTCGCTGCGGGTCAGGCGCAGATCGTGGGTCTGCACCGGCAGATTGAAGTGGGTGATGTCGAGGCCGGATCTCATGCTGATGGTCTGGAAGTCGCGCCCGGTCAGCTCCACGGTCATGGAGGGGCCGGCATGGGCGAGGACGTTGCCATCGGCATCGAGGAAGCTGATCGCCCGGACGTCGGCCTGATCGAGGGCCCGTTGGGCGATGCGATTGAGCTGCTCGTTGTCACCGGTGCGCATGGCCGGCGCGATGAGAGGCGCCATCTGCTGGGCGACCAGCTGGCCGTGCTCGATGAGTTGGCTGCGCATGTCCGACAGCTGGACCCAGCTGAAGTAGACCCCGAGCAGGGCCGCCATGCAGCAGGTCGGGAGGACGCTCAACAGCAGAATGCGTCCCTTGAGTCCCAATTCGTCCAGCACTACGCGTCCCCCGAGGAAATTGGCGAGTCTAACCTCTTTACCAAATGTAAAGAGAGTCTTTGCGAAAGGGGTCGCACCCCCTCGCGACGTTGATCCGCGAAAATGCGCGAAGGCTGCCACGGTCCCTGGCCGGGGTGGACAACCATTGGCGCCATCGGCGGTCTGGTAGGGATTGCCGGTCGTTCCGGTACGGTTATGTTCGAGGAGATCCTTTGAAGAAGAGTTGCAGTCTGATGCTGGCGGGCGCCCTGTTGCTGGGGGCCGGCTGGATGGCACCGACCCAGGCCCAGGAAACGAAGCAGGCCACCCTGGTGGAGCGGGGGTCGATGTACTACAGCTTCGAGACGCACCTGCTCGAGTCGGCGGACGGCAAGCGGCGCTATCGGGTCTATATCGGCATCCCCAAGCAACCGGCACCCATGATGGGCTATCCCGCGCTGTTCCTGCTCGACGGCGAGACGGCTCTGGCGCAGCTCCAGGATGTCTGGCTGTCGCCGCATAAATTGAAGAGTCCCCCGGTTCTGGTCGCCATTGGCTATGCCGACGCGGCGGATGCCATGCAGGAGCGCACCTACGACTACACCCCGGCGGTCAATGGTGGGCGCAATCGTGACGATGCACGCAAGGAGTGGCCAACCGGCGGCTCGCGGGCCTTTCTCGATCTGATCGAACAGCGCATCAAGCCGTTGCTGACCCAGAGCGTGCCGTTCGATCCCAATCGCCAGACCCTCTGGGGGCATGGCTATGGTGGCCTGTTCGTGCTCGATACGCTCTTCAGGCAACCCCAGGCCTTCCAGCGTTATGTCGCGAGCGACGTGGCCTATGGCTGGCAGCAGGGCTACATCCTCAAGCGGGCCCAGGAGTTCCAGGGGGTGGGTGGTGCCCGTCCCGTGCAACTCTCGCTGTTTTCCGGCACCGAGGACATGACCCGCAAGGTCGCGCCCGAGGCCGCCAAGCGACTGGCCGAACGGCTGGCGGGGCTGCCCGGGCTGGAAGTGACGCCCCAGCTGAGGCCCAACTTGGGGCCGGAAGCCATCCTGTCGCTGAGCCTGCCGGCCGCCCTGGAGCTGGCCAGCGACGGTGCCGCTGCACCGCGACCCTAGCCCTGCGTCGGGTGGGTAGGGTCGACGCGGGTTTGGGGGTATCATGGAAGGCTTTCACCCCCTGGCGGAACGAGCTGATTCATGAGTCTGCACTATCCCACCATCGCCGATTGCATCGGTAACACGCCGCTGGTGCGCCTGCAGCGCCTGGCCGGCGACACCCGCAGTACCGTGCTGCTCAAGCTGGAAGGCAACAACCCTGCCGGCTCGGTCAAGGATCGCCCGGCGCTGTCGATGATCCGGCAGGCCGAGTCCCGCGGCGATATCCAGCCCGGGGATACCCTCATCGAGGCGACCTCTGGCAACACCGGGATCGCCCTGGCCATGGCCGCCGCCATCATGGGCTATCGCATGATCCTGATCATGCCCGACAACTCCAGTGCCGAACGCAAGGCGGCCATGACCGCCTATGGCGCCGAGCTGATCCTGGTCAGCAAGGAAGACGGCATGGAAGGCGCGCGGGATCTGGCTACCCGCATGCAGGCCGAAGGCCGCGGCAAGGTGCTCGACCAGTTCGGTAATGGCGACAACCCCGTCGCCCACTACCTGGGTACCGGTCCGGAGATCTGGCGCCAGACCCATGGCAGCATCACCCATTTCGTCAGCTCCATGGGCACCACCGGGACCATCATGGGCACCTCGCGCTACCTCAAAGAGCAGAATCCCAAGGTGCAGATCGTCGGTCTGCAGCCGGAGGAGGGTGCGGCCATTCCCGGCATCCGCCGCTGGCCGGAGGCCTATCTGCCCAAGATCTACGAATCCAGCCGCGTGGATCGCATCATCGACATGGGCCAGCAGGAAGCCGAAGACACCATGCGCCGACTGGCGCGGGAAGAAGGCATCTTCTGCGGCGTGTCTTCCGGCGGTTCGGTGGCGGGCGCCCTGCGTATCGCCCGGGAAGTGGACAATGCGGTGATCGTCGCGATCATCTGTGACCGAGGCGATCGCTACCTGTCGACCGGCGTCTATGACCCGCGCTAAGCGAGGCGGTGGCGGCCTGCGTTTCCAGCCGGCCGGCGGAGCGCGTTCGGTCGCGGTACCCACCGGCAAGCGCCAGGTGCTGGGCATCGATCGTCTGTCCAATGATGGCCGTGGCATCGGTCACGAAGGCGGGCGGACCTGGTTCGTCGCCGGTGCCCTGCCGGGCGAGCGCGTCGAGGCACGGGTGCTCGGTGCCCGCAGCCAGGTGGTGGAGGCCCGTACCCTGAAGGTGCTGGACGCCAGCCCGTTGCGGCGCACCCCGCCCTGCACCGTGGCCGATCGTTGCGGCGGTTGCACTTTGCAGCACCTGCCCCACGCCGATCAGCTGACCCTCAAGCAGCAGGCGCTGGCAGAGCAGTTCCAGCGCCTGGCGGGTGTCCAGCCGCTGGTCTGGGCCCCGCCCCTGGTCGGTCCCGAATTCGGCTATCGCCGGCGCGCCCGGGTCGCGGTGCGCTGGGATGAGCGGCAGAATCGGCTGGAAGTGGGGTTTCGCGCCGAAGCCAGTCAGGACATCGTCACGCCCGACGACTGCCTGGTGCTGGTGCCCGAGCTGCAGGTCCTCTTACGGGCGCTGCCGGGCGTGCTGGGGAGCCTGGAACGGCCCCAGGCCATCGGCCATGTGGAACTTTTCCAGGGCACGGCGACGGCGCTGCTGGTGCGCCATACCCAGGCGCTGCTGCCGGGCGATCAGGTTCGTCTGCGCGAGTTCTGCGCCGCTGCGCAGGTACAGCTCTGGTGGCAGGGCAAGGGTGAGCCCGAGCCGGACCAGGTCGATGCCGTTCTGGGTTACCAGCTGGCGCCGTGGGCGTTGACCCTTGCCTATCGGCCAGGGGATTTCGTCCAGGTCAATGCGCCCATCAACGAGGCCATGGTGGCCCAGGCCCTGGACTGGCTGGCGCCAACGGCTGACGACCGGGTGCTCGACCTGTTCTCCGGCCTGGGCAACTTCGCCTTGCCGCTGGCGCGACAGGCGGCTGCGGTCACCGGCATCGAAGGTGTCGCGGCGATGACATCCCGGGCAATACAAAATGCACGTGACAACGGCATCGGCAACGCGCACTTTCTACAGGTGGACCTGTCGAACCCGCTACCCGCCGATCTGGGTACCCATTCGCTGGCCCTGCTCGATCCACCGCGCGACGGTGCGCTGGAGGTGGTCCGGCAGCTCAGGGGCCTGGGCATAGGGCGGCTGGTCTATGTGTCCTGCAATCCGTCCACCCTGGCACGGGATGCGGGAGAGCTGGTGCGACAGGGCTATCGCATGACACGAGCGGGCATTCTCGACATGTTTCCGCAGACCGCCCATGTGGAAGCCATGGTGTTGTTCGAAGCGGGCGGGATGCCCGGGTAACGACGGCTCGCCAACCGATGCGAGCCAATCCGGCGAGAACGCTGCGCCGTGAGGAAGGGGTAGATGGTACAGGTCAGAGCGCATCAGCCAGTCAATGTCGATGGCAGCATCAACCTTCACGCCTGGCTGGATCATATCCAGAGCGTGGATCCAAATCTCGATCGCGAGGCCTTGCTGGATGCCTGCGGCTTCGCCCGCACGGCGGAAGAGAACTCCGGGCAGGTCGAGCATACCTGGGCGGAGGGCACGTCCAGTTTCCGTACCGGCCTGGAGATGGCCGAGATCCTCGCCGACCTCAAGCTGGATCAGGACAGCCTGATCGCCGCCGTCGTCTATCGGGCGGTGCGCGAGGGCAAGGCGACTCTGGAGTCCGCGGCCGAGCATTTCGGGCCGGTGGTGGCCAAGCTGATCGAAGGCGTGCTGCGCATGGCGGCGATCAGCGAGAGTCTCAATCCGCGCAAGTCCATGGTGCTGGGTAGCCAGACCCAGGTCGACAACCTGCGGCGCATGCTGGTGGCCATGGTCGACGACGTTCGCGTCGCCCTGATCAAGCTGGCCGAACGCACCTGCGCCATCCGCGCGGTCAAGAACGCCACCGAAGAACGCCGCAACCGGGTGGCCCGTGAGGTCGCCGACATCTATGCGCCGCTGGCCCATCGCCTGGGCATCGGCCATATCAAGTGGGAGCTGGAGGACCTATCCTTCCGCTACCTGGAGCCGCAGCAGTACAAGCAGATCGCCACCTTGCTGCACGAGCGGCGGCTGGATCGTGAACAGTACATCGCCGACGTCATGCGGCAGTTGCGCGACGAACTCACTGCCACCGGGATCAAGTCCGACCTCAGTGGCCGGGCCAAGCACATCTATTCCATCTGGCGGAAGATGCAGCGCAAGGGCCTGGAGTTCAGCCAGATCTATGACGTGCGCGCGGTGCGCGTGCTGGTGCCCGAGGTGCGTGACTGCTATACCGCGCTGGGCATCGTGCACACCCTCTGGCGGCACATTCCCCGCGAGTTCGACGACTATATCGCCAACCCCAAGGAGAACGGCTACCGTTCCCTGCATACGGCGGTGATCGGCCCGGAAGGCAAGGTGCTGGAGGTGCAGATCCGCACCCACGCCATGCACGAGGAGGCCGAGCTGGGGGTTTGCGCGCATTGGCGCTACAAGGGCACCGACGTCAAATCGGCCTCCAACCACTACGAAGAGAAGATCTCCTGGCTGCGCCAGGTGCTGGAGTGGCACGAGGAGCTGGGCGACATCGGCGGTCTGGCCGATCAGCTGCGCGTCGACATCGAGCCGGACCGGGTCTATGTCTTCACGCCCGATGGCCACGCCATCGATCTGCCCAAGGGCGCGACCCCGCTGGACTTCGCCTATCGGGTACACACCGAGATCGGTCACAACTGCCGCGGCGCCAAGATCAATGGCCGCATCGTGCCGCTGAACTACCAGCTGCAGACCGGCGAGCAGGTGGAGATCATCACCGGCAAGCAGGGCTCGCCCAGTCGTGACTGGCTCAACCCCAACCTCGGCTACGTCAACACCTCGCGGGCGCGGGCCAAGATCGTCCACTGGTTCAAGTTCCAGGCGCGGGATCAGAACGTCGCCGCCGGCAAGGCCATGGTCGAGCGCGAGCTGTCGCGCCTGGCACTGCCGCCGGTGGACTTCAACACCCTCGCCGAAAAGGTCAACTACAAGGGCGCCGAGGACATGCTCGCGGCCCTGGGTGCCGGGGATCTGCGCCTGGCCCACGTGATGCATGCGGCCCAGCAGCTGGTGGAGCCGGACAAGGGCGTCGATACCCTCGATCTGCTTCCACGCAAGCCCACCAACAAGCCGGGCAAGCGCGGTGACGTGCAGATCCAGGGCGTCGGCAACCTGCTCACGCAGATCGCCGGGTGCTGCCAGCCGGTACCGGGTGATGCCATCGTCGGCTACATCACCCTGGGGCGCGGCGTGACCATCCACCGGCAGGACTGCGCCAATGCCCTGCAGCTGGCCAGTCGCGAACCGGAGCGGACCATTCAGGTGAGCTGGGGACCGGTGCCGGTGCAGACCTATCCGGTCGACATCCTCATCAAGGCCTTCGACCGCTCCGGCCTCTTGCGTGACGTTTCGCAGATCCTGCTCAACGAGCGGATCAACGTGCTGGCGGTGAACACCCGCTCCAATCGCGAGGAGAACACCGCCAACATGCTGCTGACCATCGAGATCCCTGGCCTGGACGCCCTGGGGCGCTTGCTGGGGCGCATCTCGCAGCTGCCCAACATCATCGAAGCCCGTCGTAATCGCGCCGCCTGAGCGGTGTGGTGACGACCCCACGAGGCGCCTCTGGCGCCTCGTTCTTTTTCCAGTGACAGGATTTACCCATGTACCAGCTCGACGACCTGCTGCACATCATGGCCCGGCTGCGCGATCCCCAGCACGGCTGCCCCTGGGATCTGCGGCAGGACTACGCCAGCATCGTGCCGCATACCCTGGAAGAGGCCTATGAGGTCGCCGATGCCATTGCCAAGCAGGACTTCCCCCAGGTGCGCGACGAGCTGGGCGACTTGCTGTTCCAGGTCGTCTACTACAGCCAGCTGGGCCGCGAGGACGGCCATTTCGACTTTGCCCAGGTGGTGGACGGCATTACCCGCAAGCTGGTGCGCCGTCATCCTCATGTCTTTCCCGATGGCGACCTGCACGGCCCCCTGGACCTGCCGCGCCTCGACGAGGCCACCATCAAGCGGCGCTGGGAGGAGATCAAGGCCGAGGAGCGCGCGGAAAAGGCCATGGCGCCCGAGCAGCTGTCGCTGCTGGACGACGTGCCAGCTGCGTTGCCGGCCCTGAGCCGCGCGGCCAAGCTGCAGAAGCGCGCCGCCAACGTGGGCTTCGACTGGGCCGATGCGACCCCGGTGGTGGCCAAGATCCAGGAGGAGCTGGACGAGGTGCGCGACGCCATGGCCAACGGCCAGGCCGCCCAGGTGGCGGAGGAGGTGGGCGATCTGCTGTTCGTGATGGTCAACCTGGCGCGCCACCTGCACGTCGATGCCGAAGACGCCCTGCGCCAGGCCAATGCCAAGTTCGAACGACGCTTTCGCTATATAGAAGAGGCGCTGAAAGCCCAGGGACGCACGCCGCAGGAAGCCAGCCTGGAGGAGATGGACGCGTTCTGGGACGCCGCCAAGGTGGAAGAGAAGGGCGTCGTCGGGCATTCGTTGCAGGGCCGCTGAAATCGGGCGTAGGTTGGTGCTGAGCATAGCGAAGCCCAACGCTGCCGAGAGCTGGACGGGTTTCGACGTGTCGTCCAAGCCCGGCTGTTGGGCTTCGCTGCGCTCAACCTCAACCTACGGCATCCGCTCCCAGCCGTACGACAGGTCCGGTTGGTCGGCCAGGTGCGCTGGGCACTTGCCCTTGAGGTGCCAGGCGAAGGCGATGATTTCCGCCAGGGTGCGATAGAGCGCCTCGGGAATTTCCGAGCCCAATTCCAGGCGTGCCAGGATGCGCACCAGGTCGGCGTTCTCGTAGATGGGCACCTCGTGCTCGCGGGCCGTGGCCAGGATGAGCTCGGCCAGTTCGGCATCACCCTTCGCGGAGAGGATCGGAGCGCTGCTGCCGTCATAGGACAGGGCGATGGCCTGGCGGGGGGAGGGCGTGCTCATGCGGTGTCGTCGATCCAGCGTTGTTCGAGGGAGGTACGCGGATTGCGTGCGGGGCGGCCCTGGCGGCTGCTGAGGTCGCCGACCACGAAGCCGGCGGCCAGCAGACGGTCGCGCAGGTGGGGCAATTCGGTATCGATCAGGGTCGCGGTGGCACCTTTTTCCGCCCAGAATTCGCTCGATAGCCGGCCGCTGGCGAGTTGGGCCCTGACCTGCAGCGGGCCGAGCGGCGCTAGGTCGAAGGCCAGCTCCACCTTCCACAGGCTGTCGCGGGCCTCGCCGCGGCTATCCGGCGGAGGCCGTTCTTCCTGGAAGCGGACCTGCACCGCGCCAAGGCGCTCGCCGTCGCGCCAGGGGATCTCGGTCTGCCAGGTGGACAGGTAGTAGCCATCCGGCAGTACCTGGGTCTGGGCCAGGCTGGCCAACTGATGGGTCTGCAGCCGGGCGATGACACCCGTGGCCAGTTGCAGCAATTCGTCGAGTTCGGCATTGGCGGCGCTGAGGCCCCGGCCATCGCGCTCGCCCAGCGGAAAGTCCAGGGCGGTGGGTTGGCGATTGGCGGTGGCGGCGTCGCCCAGGGCCCGACGCAGGGCATCGGGCAGATTCTGCTGGGCGGTCTGAACCGCGACCTGGGGATTGCGCAGCGCATCGCCCGGTACGCTGGCCAGCAGGCGATCCACCAGGCGCAAGAGATTGGCCTTGAAATCTTCCTGGAGGTCGGGACCGCTGCGATCCAGCAACTGCTGCTCCAGTTGCAGTCCGCTGCGGGCCAGGGCGCGGGTCCAGCCCTGGGCCGTGGTGAGGGCCTCGGTGTGTTCCAGGTTGGCCAGCAGCGACTTGAGGGCCGCGCCGACCGAGGGCGGCAGGTCTGCCTCGGGGACGTCCTCCAGCCATTGCAGCAGGGCGTTCATCGACAGCTGCCGCTGTCCCTGGCCCTGCAGTTGCCGATCGATGTCGAGCTGGTCGAGGCGCTGCGCCATGGGCAGCACCGTGACCTCCTGGCTGTCCTTGATCACCACGGTCAGCAGGCTGCCCACCGGCACCGGACGAGCTGATTCCAGCTTGAGCTGGCGGCCTTCGAGGTTGGAGCTCAGCGCCTTGGCGATCACCTCGTAGGTAGGCGCCGTTCCCGGCTGCTGTTGCAGCAGGTTGCTCAGCACCCGTAGTTGCAGCGTGGTGCCTACCGGCAACTGACGCAGATCCAGTTGCTGCAAGGGCGGCGGCGGCGCGTCGCCCTCCAGGCTTTGCAGCAGCACCGCCAGCTGGGTGGACCCCAGGGTGCTCACCAGCAGCTGGCTGCCCACCGGCAAATTGTTGGTCGGGCTCTGGGTGGTGAGCAGGACGCTGCCACCCTGGGCGAGCTGCAATTGCAGCAGGAACTGGAAATTCTGGCCGGCCGGCCGCGTGGCGAGCACCTCGGCAGTGGCCGTGCTGCCGGGCGGAATCAGGTCGTCGAGGGACTGCAGGGCCTGCAGGATCTGCGCGCCGGCATCCGACGCCTGCGCCGCCGCGGCCCGGACGGGCAGGGCGGGCGTGACGCCGACGCTGGGTGGGATCGCGGAGATGGAGTTCATCGGGCAGGTCCGGAAGAGTCGCCTGTGTATAATGGCGCGCCTTCAAAGGCGTGTGCCGGGTTAACGGCCATTGCCCGACCGACTTTAGTGCCGTGAGATCTCCTGTCTTGAATCAGCCCCTGCTCGACGCCGTCGCGCTCCGTTGCGAACGGGGCGGCCGCCTGCTGTTCGACGATCTGAGCCTGAGCGTGCAGGCGGGTGAGCTGCTGCAGATCGGGGGCGTCAATGGCAGCGGCAAGACCAGCCTGCTGCGCATCCTGGCGGGGCTGCTGCCGGCCGATGGCGGTGACGTGCGCCGGCCACCGGCGGCCGAGCTGCTCTGGCTGGGGCATGCGCCCGGTGTCAGCGAGGCCCTGACGGCGGCGGAAAATCTCCAGGTCCTGGCGAATCTGTGGCGACCGGCCACGACCGAGGTCTGCGTCACCGCCTTGGCGGCGGTCGGTCTGGCCGAGTGGGCGGACGAACCCTGCGCACAGCTGTCGGCCGGCCAGCGGCGCCGCGTCGCCCTGGCACGTCTGTATCTGCCCCATCCCCCGCGGCTCTGGCTGCTGGACGAACCCTTCACGGCCCTGGATGCCGGCACCTGCCAGCATCTGGAGCAGCGCCTGCACGAGCATTGCGCCACCGGCGGCGCCGTGGCGCTGACCAGCCATCGCGAGCTGGATGACCTGCCTGTCGGTCATCGTCGTCTGCAACTGGACGGTGGCCGGTGAGCGGCGCCTGCCGGGCCATCCTGCGCCGCGAATGGCGTCTGGCCTGTCGCCGTCCGGCGCTGTGGCTTACGCCGCTGGCGTTCCACGCCCTGGTGGTGACCCTGTTTCCCCTGGCCCTGGGTCCGGACAGCCGGCAACTCGCCGTGTTGGCACCCGGGCTCTTGTGGATCGCGCTGCTGCTGGCCCTGTTGTTGGGCCAGGAGGCCCTGTTTCGCAGCGAGTGGCAGGACGGTTCCCTCGAGCACTGGCTACTGGCGCCCCAGCCCCTGGCGCTGCTGGTGCTGCTCAAACTGCTGGTGCACTGGTGCTTCGCCGGCCTGGCGCTGGTGGCCCTGACTCCGCTGCTGGCGCTGATGCTGGGGCTGCCGGCCGCAGCCCTGCCAGCGACCCTGGCGGCCTTGACCCTCGGCAGCCTGGCGCTGACCCTGATCGGTGCCATCGGCGCGGCGCTTACTGTGGGCCTGGCGCGCGGTGGCCTGCTGCTGGCGCTGCTCAACCTGCCGTTGCAGATCCCGGTGCTCATTCTTGGCGCCAGCACCCTGGATGCTGCTCGGCTTGGCCTGCCGGTGACAGGGCTACTGCTCTGGCTGGGTTGCCTGACCCTGCTGGCCCTGACCCTGGCGCCCCTGGCGGTGGCCGCCAGCCTGCGCATCGGCGCCGCCCAATGACGAGGACGACATGAACTGGACCTGGCTGCATCGCCTGGGCTCGCCGGCGATCTTCTACCGGCTGGCCGGCCGCCTGCAGGGACCCTGCCTGGCACTGGCCGGCCTGCTGCTGGCGGTCGGGCTGGTCTGGGGGCTGTTCCTGGCGCCGCCGGACTACCAGCAGGGCGACAGCTTTCGCATCATCTATGTGCACGTGCCGGCCGCCTTCCTGGCGCAGTCCTGCTATCTGCTGCTCGCCATCGCCGGCGCCGTCGGCCTGATCTGGCGGCTCAAGCTGGCGGATGTGGCCCTGCGCGCAGCCGCGCCCCTGGGCGCCTGGATGACGGTGATCGCCCTGGCCACGGGGTCGCTGTGGGGCATCCCCACCTGGGGCACCTGGTGGATCTGGGATGCCCGCCTCACCTCGATGCTGGTGTTGCTGTTCCTCTACCTGGGCGTCATCGCCCTCGGGCAGGCCATCGGCCAGCGTGAAAGCGCTGCCCGGGCCTGCGCCATCCTGGCGCTGGTGGGGTCGGTGAATCTGCCGATCATCAAGTACTCGGTGGAATGGTGGAGCACCCTGCACCAGCCGGCGACCTTCAGCCTGGTGGAGCGCCCGCCGATGCCGCCAGCCATGTGGCTGCCGCTGCTGGTGATGGTGCTGGGTTTCTATCTGTTCTTCGCTGGCGTGCTGTTGCAGCGGATGCGTCTGGAGCTGCTGCGGCGCGAGTGGCGCAGTCGGTGGGTGCAGGCGGAGCTGGGCGAGGCGCAGGCATGACCGGGGTGGACTGGACTCAAGCCCTGAGCATGGGACGCCACGGCCTCTATGTCTGGCCCGCGTTTGGCCTGACCCTGGCGATCCTCGGCGGTCTGCTGTTGCAGGGTTGGCTGGCGCGTCGACGTCTGGAACGGGAATTGCGCCAGCGCTGGCGCCGGGAGCGGCGTCCATGAATCCGATCCGGCGCCGACGGCTGTTGTGGATCCTGTTGCTGCTGCTTGGCGTAGGCGGCGCGGCGGCGCTGGCCCTCAGCGCGCTGCAGCAGAACATCAACCTCTTCTATACCCCCAGCCAGATCGCCCAGGGCGAGGCACCGCGGGATACCCGTATCCGCGCCGGTGGCATGGTGGAAAAGGGCAGCCTGGTGCGCGCCGCGGATTCGCTGGCGGTGAGCTTCGTCATCACCGACTTCCAGCGTGAGGTGCGGGTGAGCTATGCCGGCATCCTGCCGGACCTGTTCCGAGAAGGGCAGGGCGTGGTGGCCCTGGGTCGGCTGGATGACCAGGGGCAGTTGGTCGCCGACCAGATTCTCGCCAAGCACGACGAGAAGTACATGCCACCGGAGGTCAGCCAGGCGCTGCGCCAGGCCGGGCGGCCGCTGGACGGCGCGAGGCCGGCGCCATGATTCCTGAACTGGGGCAACTCTGCCTGCTGCTGGCACTCGTCATGGCCCTGGTGCAGGGCACCTTGCCGCTGCTGGGCGCCTGGCGCGGTCAGGTCGACTGGATGCGGCTGGCACGTCCGGCCGCCTTCGGCCAGTGCCTGTTTTTGGTGCTGGCCTTCGCTGCCCTGACCTGGGCCTTCCTGCAGGACGACTTCTCGGTGGCCTATGTGGCCGCCAATTCCAACAGTCGCCTGCCCTGGTACTACAAGATCAGTGCCACCTGGGGTGCCCACGAGGGGTCCCTGCTGCTCTGGGCGTTGACGCTTTCGGCCTGGAGCCTGGCGGTGGCGGTCCGTTCGCGGCAACTGCCCGAGGCGCTGCTGGCGCGGGTGCTGGGGATTCTCGGATTGGTAGCCACGGGCTTTCTGGCCTTCACGGTCGCCACCTCCAATCCCTTCGCCCGACTGCTGCCGCAGTTCCCGCGCGAGGGCAACGACCTCAATCCGCTGCTGCAGGACCCCGGTCTCATCCTGCATCCGCCCATGCTCTACATGGGCTATGTCGGCTTTTCGGTGGCCTTCGCCTTCGCCCTCGCGGCCCTGCTGGAAGGACGGCTGGACGCCGCCTGGGCGCGCTGGGCACGGCCCTGGACCCTGCTGGCCTGGGCTTTTCTCGGTTGCGGCATCGTACTGGGCTCCTGGTGGGCCTACTACGAACTGGGCTGGGGGGGCTGGTGGTTCTGGGATCCGGTGGAGAACGCCTCCTTCATGCCCTGGCTGGTAGGGACGGCCCTGCTGCACTCCCTGGCAGTGACCGAGAAACGCGGCCTGTTCAAGGGCTGGACGGTGCTCCTGGCGATCGCCGCCTTTTCCCTCAGCCTGCTGGGGACCTTCCTGGTGCGCTCGGGAGTGCTGACCTCGGTCCACGCCTTCGCCAGCGATCCCACCCGCGGCGTCTTCATCCTGGCCTTCCTGCTGTTGGTGGTTGGCGGCTCCCTGACGCTGTTCGCCTGGCGAGCGCCTGCGCTCACGGGTACGGCATCCTTCAGCCTGGCCTCGCGCGAGGCGCTGCTGCTGGTCAACAACCTGATCCTGGTAACCGCCGCCGCCACGGTCCTGCTGGGTACCCTCTATCCGTTGATCATCGACAGCCTCACCGGGGCCAAGCTGTCGGTCGGCCCGCCCTATTTCGACCTGCTGTTCGTGCCGCTGATGGCGCTGCTGATGCTGGCCCTGGGCGTCGGGGTGCTGGTGCGCTGGAAAAACAGTCCGGGTCGCTGGCTGGCCCGCTTGCTGGCGCCCCTCCTGCTGGCCTGCGCCGCCCTGGCCGGCCTTGCGGCCTTCTGGCTGGACCAGCCCAAGGCGGCGATCCTCGCCGTGCTGGCGCTGGCCGCCTGGATCGTCCTCACCGCGCTGCGCGATCTGCTGGGCAAGGTCGCGGCCCTGGGTTGGCGGCGCGGCCTGCGCGGCCAGCCACGCAGCTACTGGGGCATGCAGCTGGCGCATCTGGGCCTGGCGGTGCTGGCCCTGGGCGTGGTGCTGGCCAGCCAGCTGGATATGCAGCGCGATCTGCGCCTGGCGCCGGGTGAGCACGTCGAGCTTGGCGGCTATCGCTTCGGCTTCGCGGGCACCCAGCACTACGAGGGGCCGAACTTCACCGCCGAACGCGCCTTGTTGCAGGTCGAGCGTGACGGCCGGGTCGTCGCCTTGCTGACGCCGGAAAAACGCCGCTACCTGGCCAGCGGCGCGGTCATGACCGAAGCCGCCATCGACGCCGGCCTGACCCGCGATCTCTATGTGGCGCTCGGTGAGTCACTGGGGGAGGGCGCCTGGGCCGTGCGCCTGCAGATCAAGCCCTTCGTCAGGCTGATCTGGCTGGGTGGCCTGCTCACCGCCCTGGGTGGCCTGGTGGCGCTGACCGATCCTCGCTATCGCCGCCGCCGGCCAGGCGCCTCCTTGCCCATGGAGTCCCCATGATGCGTCGTCGCCTATTGCTCTGTCTGCCACTGCTGGCCTTTCTGGTCCTGGCCGGTTTTCTCTTTCGCGGGCTCCATCGCGATCCCCAAGCCTTGCCCTCGGCGCTGGTGGGGCAGCCGTTTCCCGCCTTTTCGCTGCCAGGCGTGAAGGATGACCAACTGTTCAGCCGCCAGGACCTGCTCGGCCGCCCGGCGCTGGTCAATGTCTGGGGCACCTGGTGCGTGGCCTGCCGCGAAGAGCACCTCGTGCTGAATCAGCTCAAGGTCCAGGGCGTGGTGATCCACGGCATCAACTACAAGGACGACAACGCCAGCGCCCGCCGCTGGCTGGCGGAATTCCACGATCCCTATCAGCTCGATCTCCGCGACGACGCCGGTCGCCTGGGGCTCGACCTGGGCGTCTATGGCGCGCCGGAAACCTTCCTGATCGATGCCCAGGGCGTGGTGCGCTATCGCCATGTCGGCGTGGTCGATCAGCGGGTCTGGGCTGAAGAGCTCGGCCCGCGCTATCACGCCCTGGTGGCGGCGCCATGAGGTGGCTGGCGCTGGTCCTGCTGGTCTGGTCGGCCCTGGCCGGTGCCGCCATCGATCCCTATGGCTTTCACGACGAGGCCGAGCGTGATCGCTTCCAGGCCCTCACCCGCGAGTTGCGCTGTCCCAAGTGCCAGAACCAGGACCTGGCCGACTCCAATGCGCCCATCGCCGGCGATCTGCGTCACGAGATCCAGCGGCTGATGGCGGCCGGGCAGAGCGACGACGAGATCATCACCCACCTGGAACAGCGCTACGGTGAATTCATCCGTTATCGGCCGCCTTTTGAAGGCCGCACCCTGCTGCTCTGGCTGCTGCCTGGCCTGGGCCTGCTGGGTGGAGCCGGACTGCTCATCGCCCTGACGCGGCGGCGCCGTCCGGCGCCAGGGCTGAGCGAGGCGGAGCGGCAACGGCTGGCGGCGCTCCAGGCGGAGGAGGAGTCCTGATGCTGACGTTCTGGGGCTCAGCCGGACTGCTGCTGATCCTGGCGGCCCTGATCCTGCTGGTTCCGCTGCTGCGCGGGGGACGGGCAGCCGTCGATCAGCGCGCGGTCCTCAACCGCACCCTCTATCAGGAGCGCCTGACCGAGCTACGGGCGCGTGCCGAGCGGGGCGAGCTGGATGCCGAGGCACTGGCGCTGGCTGAAGCGGAGGCAGGTCGGAGCCTGCTCGCCGACAGCCCGGCCCGGGCGGCATCCCCCCTGCTACGTGGCCGGCGTCTGGGTGTTGGCGCTGCCCTGGCGGTGCCGGCCTTGGCCCTGGGCCTCTACCTGCTGCTCGGCGCCTGGCCGGCGCTACAGCTGAGTCAGCAGCTTGCCGCGCCACCGCGCTCTCCCCAGGCGCTGCTGGCCAACCTGGAAGCGGCCACCCGCCTGCAACCCCAGGCGGCCGACAACTGGTACCTGCTTGCCCGCGCCTATGCCGGCCTGGGCCGCTACCAGGACGCGGTGGCGGCCTTCGAGCAGGTCCTGCCGCGCGATGGCCGGCGACCTGAGGTGTTGGGGCAACTGGCTCAGGCACGTTTCTTCGCCGCCGGCCGCACCCTGGATGCGCAGACCCAGGCGCTGGCCGATGAGGCCCTGGCGGCGGATGCCGGCGAGCCCACCACCCTGGGGCTGCTGGGCATGGCCGCATACGAGCGTGGCGACTATGCCGGCGCGGCCAACTACTGGCAGAGGCTGGTCGCCGTTCTACCGCCCGCGGATCCTCTGCGTCGCACCCTTGCCGACGGGGTCGCCCGGGCAGAAAAGGCGGCCCGAGCCGCTGGCCAGGCGCTTGCGCGGCCTGGACTGGAGGTGGAGGTCAGTCTGTCGCCCGCCGTGGCGCAACGGGTAAGGCCCGAGGACAGCGTCTTCGTGCTGGCGCTGGCGGTGGACGAGCCGGGACCGCCGCTGGCGGTACGGCGCCTGCGGGCTGCCGATCTGCCACAGCGGGTGCATCTGGACGATGGCGACGCCATGTTGCCCAGCCGGCGCCTGTCCGCTCATCGTCAGGTGCGGCCCGTGGTGGTCATCGCTCGCGGCGGCGATCCGCTCAAGGGTGACTGGCGCCATGAGGGAGGCCCGTTGGACCTCTCTTCTAGTACGTTCAGCCTATTGCGCGTGGAGCCTGGTGATAGCATTGCGCCATGATGGTGCGTAATTTCGACAGCGGAGGCAGGGAAGTCATGTACAGCTACGAAGAGGCGGTTGCCGCGACTACCGAGCTCTGTCGCCAGATCGAGAATTGCCCCACGCGGCGGCGAGCGGTCCGTGAAGCCTTCTATCAGCGCTTCGGCGATACCGATAACGATGGCCTGAGCTACGGTGATTCGGAGCTGGCCTTTCTCGATTGGGAACTCCAGGCCGGTGTCCTGGAGCCGATGACCGGCAGCCCCTGGTGGCGCAACGTCAATCTGCACTTCATCTATCTGGCCGAGCTGGCCGGGTGCCTGGCGCACCATGGCCTGCCGGATGACCAGGCGCCGTATCCAACCCGCTGCTGGCTGACCTTCATCGCCGATCCTAGCCCGCGGCACTGGTACCGGGCGCACAACGCTTCCATCCTTGCCGGTTTTGCCCGCTATCAGCAGGATGCCCGCGCGGAAAACGCCGTAGGCCAGCTGTTTCTCAACATCACCCTGTATCGGCTGATGTTCGCCCAGGCGCTGGTCGAGGAGGCGACGCTGTTCGCCGAGCTGGGCGCGCTGCTGGCCGATCCGCGCGGCTTCTCGGTCAAGCTGCTGGTCAGCCTGGCCGATTTCTATCCGCCGCACTATCCGCTCACCGAGGCGGATCGCGAGGTGATCGAGGGGCATGGCCTGGGCATCGGCGAGTTGGGCGTGCGGCTCATGGACGGCTGGATCCGCATGGAGCTGCCTCGGCTCTATGCCGAGGCCGCCGAATGGAACCAGGCTCCCGAACTGCTGGCGTACCTGAATGGCGACGAGCCGGCCTATCCGCCCGCCGCGGACCGTTGCGCCGAGCGCGCCGCGGCCGAAACGGTGGCGCTACTGGAAGGCGTCCTCGCCGGGCAGGACCTCGGTGTGGCCGAGCAGGGCGCGAGCGGTCTGCAGGCCGGATAGGGTCGCCGATTCCACGCAGCCCATGTTGAAGCCGTTGCGGATCCAATCCCCGGTCAGATAGAGGTTGCGGCAGACCGTGCCGTCGGTAGGCAGCCGATAGCGACTGCTGCCGGCAACGCTTTGTACATAGCGCTCACTGGGGTCGACGTTGGCGCGCCAGTACTGATAGTCGAAGCGTGCCGGTCCCTGGACATCGTCGGGCGCCAGCAGACAGTCCCAGCGGTAGCCCGCCGTGGTCACGGCCTCCGGCCAGTAGGCACCCAGCTTGGCGTTCATGAGGTCGATGAAATCTGCTCTTACCTGGGCGGCCTGTTTTTGTGGATAGTCGTCTCGCTTGCCGATAGGCGGAGCGGGCGGAGCCTCGAGTACGCCGCAGAAATAGCTGATGTCCGCCGGCGGCGTGCCGTGCGACCAGTCTTCACGCTCCACCAGATAGCTGACGTCGGCCCAGGAATCCATCGCCTGGGCGGCGAAGCCCAACAGCTCCGGCGCCTGGCCGCCCTGGGGCGAACCGGTCCAGCCCAGTTGCCAGGCATCACGGTTCTGCCAGAGCTGCACGGCCTGGGTGGCAACGGTCGCCACTGCCTGGGTCATCCGGGCGAAGGCCGGGTCCAGGGCACATAGGCTGGGGGAGAGAGCGGCGAGGCCAGCCACGGAAATGCCCAGCACCACCTCGTCGAAGTCCTGCTCGACCTGCAACTCCAGCTGCTCGACGCCCTGCCAGCCACTCCAGCTGGATTCCAGGTTGATCTGGCCGTCTTGCAGGTCCTTGGCGACCTGGTCGTCGATCTGCTCGTATAGCGGCGCCGAAGGCCAGCAGGGCAGGCCCTTGACGTCCACCAGCGGCTGGTAGACGTCACCCTTGAGGGGCACCTGGCGCTGAATCTGCAGGCGGGTCACCCTTGGGCCCTGGCCATCGTCGGCGGCTTCGATGCCGGTGACCTGGTGGAAGAAGCGGAACTCCACCCCGCGGCGGGCCAGCACCTCGTAGTAGGGCGCAAAGACCACGTCGCCCATGCCGGCCTGCATGCGCCAGATAAAGGAGCCCTTGGCGGTGGTCAGGGCCAGCAGGGCGGCGCGCAGCACGGTGCCGGCCTCGACATCGGGTTGGCCGAGATCGCCGTCGCGATAGGCGAAGATGCCGCCGTGCAACGACTTGAGCACCGCACCGTCCAGGGTCGCGGTGCTGGCGCCATGGCGTTCGAGCCAGGCCAGGAAAGTTTCCGCGTTGAGCGCCTCGAAGCCCTTGGAGTAGACCTCGTCGGCGAGCATGCCGATGAGCACCGTGAGACCGAAGTCCATCAGCAGCCACAGCCGGTGGGCGCTGAGGCGGGTCTGGCTGCGCTCGTGCAGCACCTTGCCCAGCAGGCTGCGTGCTTCGCGCAGCAGCCACAGCAGTAGCGGATGATCGACGCCATCGGGCAGTGCCGTGCGGGCCCGCTGCAGGTGTCGCTCCGCCTCATCCAGCGCCAGCTCCTGCAACTCCTCGCGACAATGGGCGCGCAACCGGGCGAACAGGCCGGCCGGCTCGGCAGTGACCGGGGTGTCGTCCACCTCGCCCAGGCGCAAGAGCCACTCCAGCAGATCGCCGAGAGCGGCCATGAAGGGTTTGGGATTCCAGCCTTCGCCGGGCTTGCCGGGCAACGCCAGGGTATCGATGGGCCAGGTGGTCCAGTGGCCCTGGAATTCGTCGGCGAAGGCGGTATGGGAGTGGGGGAAGAAGGCCTCGTCGAGCGTGGCCAGGGGCGCTCCCGCCGGTCGAGCCAGTTCTTCGTAGCACTGCCTCAGGTTATGGAAGGCGTTGTAGTAGAAGCCGAACCAGACATGGATGCCGTGCTCCTCGATCCGCTGGTGATCGGCGGCGTTGCGTCCGCTGGCCCCCTTGCCCCCCAGGCGCCAGCCCTGTTGATACAGGGTGATCTGGTAACGCTCACGCCAGTTGGGCTCACTAGTAAGACGAAAGGCGGCGGTTACGGCGGACACTCCTCCACCCAGAATGGCGATCTTGCGGACAGAGGGTAACGCTTCCATGCCTATTGCTCCGGAGTGTGCAAATTGTTGCGTGAGTGGACGAATGCCAAGTGATGGCTAAGGTAATATCACTTTATCGAAAGGTTCCCTTGAAGCTTTAGCAAGGCAACGGAAATAGTGGAGGTGCTGACCCGGCATTGCGCCTGGTCAGACGAGGATTGAGGCGAAGGCGTTGTTGAATATTCCAGGCTACAGCTGCACGACGCGGGTGAGTGAAAGCCGCCATGCGCTGATCTATCGAGGAACCCGGCTGGACGATGGTCAGCCGGTGATCCTCAAGCTGCTGGCCGCCGACTACCCCACGCCCCAGGCCCAGGCTGCGTTGCGCCAGGAGTTCGAGTTGACCCGCCGGGCCAGCGCCAGTGGCGCTGTGAGCGCGGCCCTGGACCTGCTGGACCACGAGGGCAGCCTGGTCCTGGTACTCGAAGACATCGGCGGTACCGATCTGGGCGAGCTGCTCGCGGCGGGCCCTCTGGCCCTGGATGACTTCTTCGACTGGGCACTGTCCATCGTTCGCGCCCTGGCGCGACTGCACCGGCTGCGTATCGCCCACAACGACCTCAATCCGCGCAACATCGTCTGCAACTGCGCCACCGGCACGCTACGCCTCACCGACCTGGGAATCGCCACGGCCTTTGGCGCCGTCAATGGCAACGATGTCCGTCTGGAAGGCTCCCTCACCTATCTGGCTCCCGAGCAGAGCGGGCGAACCGGGCGTCACCAGGACTATCGCAGCGATTTCTACGCCTTGGGCGTGACCTTCTACGAGATGCTCGCCGGTGAGCCGCCCTTTCGCGCCCAGGATCCCCTGGAATTGATGCACGCGCACCTGGCGATGCGGCCGCCGTCGCTGGTCGAGCGCGTGCCGACGGTACCGCCCATGCTGGCGGCGCTGGTGGACAAGCTCATGGCCAAGGCCGCCGAGGAACGTTACCAGGGCTGTTTCGGCATCCTGAGTGATCTGACGCGTTGCCAGGCAGCCTATCAAGGGGGTGATTCGTCAGACTTTACTCTGGGTGAACAGGATCCGCCGGCCCGGCTGATGCCGGTGCGTACCCTGCAGGGGCGCGGCGTGCCCTTGCGGATGCTAGAGGAGGCCCTGGCCCGGGCGACCCTGGGCCGGATCGAGGCGATCTTCGTCAGCGGCAGCTCCGGGGTGGGCAAGTCGGCATTGGTACAGGCCTTCGTTCGCCGCCAGGGCGAACGGGTGATCCTGGCCCATGGCAAGTTCGAGACGCTCGGCAGTGGCGTGCCCTATGGCGCCCTGCGCCAGGCCGTGCGTGAGCTGGTCGAGATCGGCCAGACCCTGGGCGAGGCGTTCGCCGAACGCCTGGTAGGCACCCTGGCTGGCAACGCGGGTGTGCTGACCGAGGTCTCTCCTGAGCTGGCCACCTGGCTCGGGCCCCAGCCTCCGGTTGCCGAGCTACCGCCGCAGCAGGCCGAACAGCGCTTCGACGAAACCGTGATCACCTTGTTGCGGGCCTTTGCCACGGACACCCGCCCGCTGTTGCTTTGGCTGGATGACCTGCAATGGGCCGACAGCGCCTCGTTGCGACTGATCGAACGCCTGCTGGCGCGGGGCGACCACGGCTCGCTGCTGCTGGTGGCCACCCATCGCGAAGAGCAGTTGGCCGGTAGTAGCCTGGAAAGACTGCTGAGCGCGGGGTTGATCCGCACCCTCTCGCTGGGCCCGCTGTCACGGGTGGAGATCGAGCGGCTGATCGCCGAACTGCTGCCGGCCCCGGCTGCGGACCAGGCGGCGCTGGCTGGCCTGTGCCTGGACAAGACCCTCGGCAATCCCTTCTTCATCGAACAGCTGCTGCGTAGCCTGCAGCAGGATGGCCTGCTGGAATTCGATGGTGAACGCGGGCAATGGCACTGGGAGCTGCAGCGCCTTCAGGCACTGGACGTCTATGACAATGTCGTCGACTTCATGGTCGGCAAGCTCAAGGAACTGCCAGCGGCAACCTCTCAGCTGCTGCAGTGGGCGGCCTGCCTGGGCACGCATTTCTCCAGCGACCGTCTCGCCGCGCTGATGGCCGAATCACCGGCGGATATCCGCCGGCTTTGCCAATCGCTGGTGCAGGAAGGCCTGCTCACCGAAACCGACGGCGGCCAGACGGGCGAGGCGACGCCTACCCGCTACAGCTTTCCCCACGATCAGGTGCGGCACGCCGCCTACTCGCTGCTGGCGCCCGCCGAACGGGAGCGGGTCCATCTGCGCGCCGGTCAGCTGTACCTCGCCGAGGGCAGCGGCCAGCGGCTGGACGCCGTGAGTCATCTCAATCTGGCGCTGGCGCTGATCGAATCGCCCGCCGAGCGCCTGCAACTGCTGGAACTCAACCTGGAGGCCGCACGCAAGGCGCGTCAGGCCAATGCCTATCCCGCTGCGCTGGACTTCCTGCGCACGGCCGTCGCGCTGATCGACGAGGCGGCCTGGGGCAGCCGCCACGCGCTGCTGTTCCAGGTGCATCGGGAATGGGCCGAAGTGGCCCATCTCTGTGGCGATGCCAGCGAAGCGTTGCGCATCTGCGACCTCTTGCTACCGCGAGCCCTTACCACCTTCGAAGAGGCCGGGGTCCGGGCCCTGCAGATCGACCTGTACAGCGGCCTGGGTCGCTTCACCGAGGCCGTGGCCGTCGCGGTGGCCGGTATCCAGGCGCTGGACGAACCCTGGCCGGAGGCGCCAGAGGCGATCAACCAGGCCATCGGCAGCGACAGTGCCGAGGTCGAGACCTGGCTGGCCGAGCACACCCCGGCGGCACTGCTCGACCTACCGCGCATGGAAGATCCCCGCGCCCAGTTGCTGATCCGCTTGCTGGGCCTGCTCTGGGGACCGGCCACCAACGTCGACCTGGCCATGAGCCTGCTGGCGATCATGCGCATCGTCAAACTGTCGATCCGGTACGGCAACGGCGATCTGTCGCCTTTCGGCTACGCCAACTACGGCTCCGTGCTGTCGGCCTTTCATGGCCGCTACGAACTGGGTTATCAGATCGGCCGACTGGCCGTCGACCTGGTGGACCGCACCGGCAATCTGCCGCTCAAGTGCAAGGTCTACACCATGTTCGCGGTGACCAACAGCCCCTGGTCGAGCCCCATCGCGGACAACGTCACCCTGCTGCGCGAAGCCCTGGCAGCCGGGCAACGCACCGGCGAGATCATCTTTACCGCCTATAGCGCCTTCCACATCCTCAAGCACCTGCAGCATGCCGGCGCACCGCTGGACGACATCCTGGCCGAAACCGAGGAGATCGAGCGGATCCTGCTGGGGATCGGCGATCCCAACACCCTCGAGGTCTTCACCATTCTGCGTCAGTCACTGCGCCTGCTGCAGGGCCTCACGCCGGGGCAGGAGCGCTGGGACGAAGAGGGACAGGACGAGGCGGCGCTGGTGCAGCAGATGCAGGACAGTGGTCATGTCCTCTGCCTGAACTACTACGACTTCAACAAGATGCAGGCGGCGCTGCTGTTCCGCCGGCTACCCCAGGCGCGGCACCATGCCGAAGCCATGGAGGCATCGCTGGCGGCGAGCTTCGGCTGGTTCAGCATCGCCGAACATGCCTTCTATCAGGCGCTGATCCTGCTCGCGGAAGGCGAACTGGTGGACGAGGACCTGGCGAAGATCCAGAGCGCCCGCGAGCGTCTGGCCGGGTGGGCGGAGCACTGCCCGGAGAACTTCGCGCACAAGCGTGACCTGGTGGACGCCGAGCTGGCCCGGCGCGACGGACGCGTCGAGGCTGCCATGGATCTCTACGAGCAGGCGCTGGAGTCCGCTCGCCTGCACGGTTTCCGGCAGGGCGCGGCGCTGGCCGAAGAGCTCTATGGCCGCTTCTGGCTGGAGCGGCAGCGACCGCGTCTGGCCCGGACCTATCTGCAGGATGCCCAGCGCAGCTACCTGCACTGGGGCGCGGCGGCCAAGGCCCAGGCGCTGGAAGACGAATTCCCACACTGGCTGCGCGTGGCCGAGACCAGCGCCCTGACGATGCAGCGTACCCAGGGCCAGTCCACCAGCGAGATGATGCGCCTGGACTGGCTGTCGGTGCTGAAGTCGCTACAGACCATCTCCAACGAACTGGCGCTGGATCAGCTGCTGGCGCGGATGATGCGCATCATCCTGGAGGAGGGCGGGGCTCAGCAGGGTCTGTTGCTGCTGCCCGAAGGCGGGCGCTGGCTGGTCCAGGCCTCGGTGAGCAGTGGCGCGACGGAGCCCAGGGTGCTGCAGGGCCTGCCCCTGGCGCTGAACGAGCAGGACGCCGGCGAAGGGCTGGTGCCCCTGACCCTGGTGGCCCACGTCATCCGTCATCGGGAGCCGGTGATTCTCGACGATGCCGCCCGTGCCGGGCGTTTCGTCCGCGATGCCTATATCCGCGCTCGCCGTCCGCGCTCGATCTGCTGCCTGCCGGTGCTGCGCCAGGGGCGCTTGATCGGCATCCTCTATCTGGAAAACAACCTGCTGGCCCAGGCCTTTACCCCGGGTCGCCTGCAGGTGCTGGGCATCCTGGCCACGCAGGCGGCCATTTCCCTGGAACACGCGCAGATCTACGAGACCCTGGAGCATCGCGTCGCCGAACGGACCCTCGAGCTGGACCAGGCACGGATCCGCGCCGAGGAAGCGGCGGCGGCGAAGTCGCTGTTCCTAGCGACCATGAGCCACGAGATCCGCACGCCACTCAATGCGGTGATCGGTCTGAGTCGCCTGACGCTGGGTACCCGGCTGTCCGGCGAGCAGCGCGGCCATGTCGGCAAGATCCTCGATTCCGGCGAGACCCTGCTGGGCGTGATCAACGACGTGCTCGACTACTCGCGTAACGAAGCTGGTGGTACCCAGCTCGAACGGTTGGGCTTCAACCTGGCCAAGGTACTCGAACGCACGCTCAATCTCTGCGCGCTCAAGGCCCACGAGAAGGGGGTCGAACTGATCCTGGATTGCAGCCCGGACATTCCCCTGGCGCTGGAAGGGGATCCGCTGCGGCTGCAGCAGGTGCTGGTCAATCTGCTGAGCAACGCGGTCAAGTTCACCGAGCGGGGCCATGTGCTGATTCGCGTCGGCGCCGTCTGCGAGGAGGGTCGCGCGCATTTCAGCCTGGCGGTGGAAGACACCGGTATCGGCCTGACCGAGGCGCAGCAGGCACAGCTCTTCCAGCCCTTTACCCAGGCGGATGGCTCCATCAGTCGCCGCTATGGTGGCACCGGCCTGGGCCTGGCAATCTCGCGCCAGCTCACCGAGCTCATGGGCGGCACCTTGGAGGTTCACAGCGAGGCGGGACGGGGCTCCTGCTTCACCCTGCGCCTGACGCTGCCAATGGTCGGCGAGCCCGAGCGGCTGCCCAGCCAGACCCCGCGTCAGGTGCTGCTGGTGGACGATCATGGCCTGGCCCGGCGTACCCTCGGCCAGCGCCTGCGCGAACTGGGCATGCAGGTGGTGGAAGCGGAGTCCGGCGAGCAGGCCTTGGGGGCGATGATCGATCACGCCGCGGCCTTCGAACTGGCCATCGTCGACTGGCGTCTCGGCGCCGAGGATGGCCTGGTGCTGGCACGGCGTCTGCGCGAATGCCAGCCGCAGCTGGCGCTGACCCTGCTGGCCTCACCCTATGAGGCGGAGGAGGTGCGCAGCCTGGGCGAGGATCTGCCAGGGCTGGAGTTGCTGGACAAGCCGGTCACCGGGCCGGCCTTGCAGCGCCTGCTGGCCGGCCTGGGCATGGCGCCCGTCGCCTCGCCGACCATGGGCCAGAGCGTGGTGGACCTGCAGGGCATCCGCCTGCTGCTGGTGGACGACAATGCCATCAATCGTCAGGTGGTCATCGGCTTCCTGCAGGGCAGCGGCATTCTCATCGACGTGGCCGAGGACGGCCAGGCGGCGCTGGATCAGCTGGAGCGCGAGCGCTACGACCTGGTGCTGATGGATGTGCACATGCCGCGACTGGATGGCCTGTCGGCGACCCGCGAGCTGCGTACCCGCCCGGCGCTGGCAGGGCTGCCGGTCATCGCCATGACCGCCAATGGCCTCCCAGGGGATCGGGAACGCTGCCTGGACGCGGGCATGAACGATCACCTGGTGAAGCCGCTCGATCCCGCCGAATTGTTCCGCATCATCGCCGCCTGGGCCAACCTCGAACAACTGCAGCGTGCCGAGCGCAAGGCGGTGGAAGAGGTCGAGGAGAGCAAGGACGTCGGCGTGCTGGCCCGGGCCCGCGCCAGTGCGGTACTCGAACCCGAGCCGGCGTTGCACCTGCTGCGCGGCAGTGCCGAGCTCTATGAACAGCTGCTCCGGGATTTCCGCCTGCAGCAGGCCGAATTGCCCGAGAAGGTCGCCGCCTGGCGCGCGGCGGACGATGTCACCGCCCTCTTCGAGTGTGCCCACAGTCTGCAGGCCACGGCGGCCTATGTCGGGGCCAGCGCCTTGCAGGAGGCCGCCCAGCGTCTCACCCAGCGGATTCGTCTGGCTCAGCCCATCGGTGACGACGTGCGCCGGCTACAGGTAGAGGCCGAGCGCTGCCTGACGGCGCTCGACGAGATCCTGCTGCCGGTCGACCAGGATGTGGAGGCCTCCACGGAAGCCTTCGAGGTCTTGCTCGAACGGCTGGTCGGGCTTCTGCAGACCTCGGACTTCGCCGCTGAAGAGCTGCTCGATACCCTGCTGCGGGCCTGCGTAAGTAACACCCATGGCGCCGACGTGGCGCGGATCCGGGAGTGGGTGAACGACGTCGAGTTCGAGCATGCCGCCGATGCCACCGCGGATCTGCTGCGGCGGGTGCGTCAGGCCGGACAACGGTCGGGATAGCGGCGGATGGAGGGGCGTCGTCCCGAATTGCCGTTGATCCTCATCGTCGACGATCAGAAGAGCAACCTGCGTGTCCTCGGTGATCTGCTGCGCAACGAGGCGCGCATCATGCTGGCCAAGAGCGGCGTCCAGGCGCTGACCAAGGCGGCCCGCGAGCATCCCGATCTGATCCTGCTGGACGTGGTGATGCCCGGCATCGACGGCCTGCAGCTGATCCAGCTGTTCAAGCGCCGCGCCGAGACCAGTGCCATCCCGGTGATCTTCATCACCGCCGCCAACGACCTGCACCGCGAAGTCGAGTGTTTCGAGCTGGGCGCCAGCGATTTCATCCAGAAGCCCTTCAATCCGCTCGCCGTGCTGGCGCGTGTACGGCTGCACCTGCAACTGGCCCGGCAGCGCCGGCTGCTGGAAGAGCTGGCGCACATGGATCCGCTGACGGCGGTGGGCAACCGCCGCCGCTTCGATGAGCAACTGGCGATCGAATGGCAGCTGGCGGTCTCCCGCCGTGGTTCCCTGGCTATCGCCATGCTCGATATCGACTACTTCAAGCAGTACAACGATACCCACGGCCACGGTGCGGGCGATCAGGCGCTGGCGCGGGTGGCCCAGGTGCTGGAACAGCGCATCCGTGAGCGGGACTGCCTGGCGCGTTATGGTGGGGAGGAGTTCGTGCTGTTGCTGCCGGGCGCCTCGCGTACCGCAGCCGAAGCGGTGCTGGAGCGCTGCCGCCAGGGCATCGCCGAATTGCGCATCGCCCACCCGCTGGCGGAGGACCGCCTCTGGCTGACCATGAGCATGGGCCTCGCGTGCTGCAATCCGACGCCCGAGCAGACCCCGGAAGAGATGCTCAAGGCCGCCGACAACCTGCTCTATCAAGCCAAGGCGGAAGGTCGTGATCGCCTGGTCAGTCGCAGCTTCTAGTCCTGCCGAAGGGCTGACTAGGCGTCGGTACCGGGGCATGGCAGCAGATGCACCCGGTTGCGGCCTTCGGCCTTGGCCTGATACAGCGCCTGATCGGTCTGTTCGATGAAGGCTTCGTGGTCATCGCCGCTTTGCGGCTGGATGCTGCCAACGCCGATGGAAATGGTGACGAAGCCCAGGTCACTGCCGGAGTGGGCGACCTGCAGTCGCTCCACGCCCGCGCGGCAGGCTTCGGCGACCTTGCGCGCGCCTTCGGCGTCGGTCTCCGGCAGCACCATGGCGAATTCCTCGCCACCGTAGCGGGCTACCAGATCCGCCGGGCGCTTGAGTTGCTCGGTCAGCACCGCGGCCACCTTCTTCAGGCAGAGGTCGCCGCTGAGATGGCCATAGGTGTCGTTGTAGCGCTTGAAGTGGTCGACGTCGCACAGCAGCAGGGCCAGCGGCTGGCGATTGCGCCGGGCACGCAGCCATTCGCCTTCGTAGGTCTGGTCGAAGTGACGACGGTTGTTGATGCCGGTGAGGCTGTCGATGGCCACCAGCTTTTGCAGCTGGATGTTGGCCTCGGCGAGCTGGCGTTGGCTTTCGCGCAGGAAGCGGAACGCTTCGTCGCGCTGGGCCCGCAATACATGGGCCTCGGAGTGGTAGCGCACCCGCGCCAGCAGCTCCAGCTTGTCGGGCAGCTTGACCAAATAGTCGTTGGCGCCCGTGGCGAAGCTCTGCGCCTTGACCTGGGGGTCTTCCTTGGACGAGAGCACCACGATGGGGACATCGCGCAGCGCCGGCTCGGCACGGAAGCGCTTGACCGTTTCCAGGCCGTCGATCTCGGGCATGATCAGGTCCTGCAAGACCACCGTGGGCTTGAGTTGCAGGGCCATGTTGACCGCCTGGTTGGCATCCAGGCAGTAATGCAGTTCGATGTCGGGCTGATCCGCGACCATCCGGCGCAGGGCTTCGATGATGATCAGCTGATCATCCACCAGCAGCAGGCGCACCTTGGGGGCGGTCAGGCTGTCCAGGGCGTTACCCTCGTCTGTGGCCATTACTGCGAGTCCTTCTGCGAGCGGGGTCGGGCGTCCCGAGTCTCATCTTGGCCAGTCCCTGCCGCTGCATCGTCCAACGCTCCTGTTGGCGACCTGTCATGTCGAGCTCCGTGAGCCTGCGCCGAAGCGCCTTTGCAGCCAGGCACCGATCTGGGTGGGGCTGAGGACGCGCTCCGCGGCGCCCATTCTAACCGCAGCCGCGGGCATGCCGTATACGGCGCAACTGGCTTCATCCTGGGCCAGCGTCGGAGAGCCGCTCTGGCGCAGGGCATAGAGGCCGCTGGCACCGTCGCGTCCCATGCCGGTCAGCAGGATACCCAGCGCCTTGCCCGACCTTAGCGGGTGGCTGGCGAGGTGGGTGAAGAACACATCCACCGAGGGACGATAGGGATAGTCGAGCGGTTCGGCGGTGTAGGCGAAGCGTCCCTGTTCGTCCAGCAGCAGGTGGTCATCGCCCAGGGCCACGCAGACCTGGCCAGGCTGCGGCAGGGCGCCGGGCATGGCCGCCGTGACCGGCCAGGCGAGTTGCGTACCGAGCCAGCCAATGAAGCTGGGGGCGAAGCGCCGGTCGATGTGCTGCACCAGCACCACACTCGCCTGGGGCGTTGGCGTCCAGGCGTCGAACAGACTCACCAGGGCCGCCGGGCCGCCGGTGGAGGCACCGATGGCGACCAGGGTGTCCGTGGGTGAGGAAACCGTGCCGGCGGGCGCCGGCGCGGTGAAGGGCGCGGGGCGGGCGGCGCGCTCTGGCAGGCGCACCAGCGGCTCGATCCGGGCGATCTTGCGCAGCAGGGCGCCGCCATCGGCGCCGCCGCTCAGTGCCGGGGTGGCGGTCACGTCCAGGGCGCCCGCGCCCATGGCGCGAAACACCCCTTCGCAATCGTCGGGGGTGGCGGTCACCATGAGGATGGCGCAAGGCGATCGGGCCATGATCCGGCGGGTCGCCTCGATGCCATCCAGACGCGGCATCTGCAGATCCATGAGGATGAGGTCGGGGCGGTCTTCGGCGCAGCGTGCCACGGCTTCCTCGCCGTCGTGGGCGATCCAGGCGACCGTATGGCGCCCGTCGCTCGCCAGCAGGCGGCGCAGGGCTTCGGTGGCCAGCAGCAGATCGTTGACGATGGCGATTCTCATGGCGCTCCGATGAGGTCCTGCACGGCGGTGATGAGGGCGTCGTCGTGGAAACTGCCCTTGGTCAGATAGTAGTCGGCACCAGCCTGCATGCCCTTGAGCCGATCTTCCGGACGGTCCTTGTAGGACACGATCATGACCGGCAGGGCATGCAGCCGCGGATCGCGGCGTACCAGCTCCACCAGTTCGATGCCGTTCATGCGCGGCATGTCGATGTCCGACAGCAGCATGTCGAATTCGCCGGCGCGCACCGCGTTCCAGCCGTCCATGCCATCGACCGCAACCTCTACCTCGTAACCCTGGCCTTCCAGCAGCTTGCGCTCCATCTCGCGCACGGTAAGGGAATCGTCCACCACCAGGATTCGCTTGACTCGGCGACTGGCGGCGACGGTACCACCCTGCACCTGGCGCAGGCGGCCTTCGCCGAGCAGACGCTCGATACCCGTCAGCAGGTCGGCGACGTCCAGCAGGAGCACCGGGCTGCCATCGTCGAGCAGGGCGCCCGCGGTGACCGAGCGCAGCTTGCCGAAGATCTCGTCGAGCGGCTTGAGCGCCAGGCCCTGCTCGCCACGCAGGCGATCCACCACCAGGCCATAACGCCGCTCGCCGCCGCCGATCACCAGCACCGCCAGATCACCGCTGGGCGGAGCGCCCTCCAGCTCCAGCAGCTGGTGGGCGGCGACCAGGCCCAGGCGATCGTCGCCCAGCAGGAAGAAGGCCTTGCCCTCCAGCGAATGGACCTCGGCCGCTTCCAGGCGCAGCACCCGTTCGATGCGATTGACCGGCAGGGCATAGGCCTCGCCGGCAATGTCGACGATGAGGGCGCGGACGATGGAGCGGCTGACCGGCACCAGCAGATGGGTGCTGAACCCTTCACCGGGACGGGTTTCCAGGCGCACCTCGCCATCCAGGGCGCGGATGGCGTCGGCTACCACGTCGAGCCCCACGCCGCGCCCGGACAACTCGGTAACCGTTTCCTTGAGGCTGAAGCCTGGCAGCAGCAGGAATTCCAGCAGTTCGGCCGGGCTCAACTCGGCGGCGACCTGGGGTGGACTCAGCCGCCGGGCGATGACCGCGGCGCGAATGCGCTCCAGGTCCAGGCCGCGGCCGTCGTCGTGCAGGCTGACCTGCAGGCGGCCGGCGACATGGCGGGCCTCGAGACGGATCTGACCGCAGTCGGGCTTGCCCAGGGCGCGGCGTTCGGCAGGTAACTCCAGACCGTGGTCCACGGCATTGCGCAACAGATGGTTGAGCGGACTCTCCAGGCGCGTGAGCACCTCGCGGTCGATCAGGGTATCGGCGCCGTCCACCTGCAGCACCGCTTCCTTGTCCAGGCCGCGGGCCAGATCCCGTACCAAGCGGGGAAAACCCTGGACCGCGTCGCGCAGCGGGCGCATCCGTACCCCGAGCACCTCGTCCAGCAGGCCCTGGCAGACTCCCAGCAGGCGTCGTTCATAGGCTTCCAGGGCCTGCAGCTGCTGCTGATAGCGATCGAGCAGGCTCTCCTGGCGCTGGCGCAGTTCGCTGCTGGCCGCCGATGCCTGACCGAACAGGCCCTGCAGCTCCCCGCGATAACCCTGGAAACCCTGGACCAGGCCGTGCAGCCCGAGGCCCATCACGCGGGCCTCGCTGGTCAGGGCGAGAATCTGGTTGAAGCGGCCGCTATCGACCCGCAGAAGGTCACGGGTGCGTTCGGCGTCGGCTGCCGGTTCTTCCGGCGCGGCCGGGGCCGGCGGCGGATCACGCGGGGCCACAGGGGCGGGCGAGGCCGGGGCGCTGTCACCGGCGCTGAGGGCTTGCGCCAGTACGCGCTGGGCATCGCGCTGTTCGACCTGCCAGCGTTGACTGGCGGCTTCGTCCAGGCGGCTGACCTCGCCGAGGAAATCGACGCAGCGAAACAGCTGATCGAGATCCCCGGCGCCGAGCTGACGGCGTCCGGTCTGCACCTCCACCAGACAATCCTCCATGGCGTGGGTGAGTTCGACCAGTCCGTCCAGGTCGACGATACGCGCCGCGCCCTTGATGGAATGGGCCGCACGCATCATGGGTTCGATCACCGAGGTATCGGTGGGATCACGCTCCAGCCGCAGCAGGCCGGCATCCAGCGCCTGCAGATGACTCTGCACCTCGCTGGCGAAGAGATCATAGAGCGACATCTCGCGCACATCGCGCGGTGGCTGGCTCATCGCAGCGCCTCTTCCAGGGCCCGCTCCAGCCGCGCCAGATCGATCAGGCCGACCTGATGCGGACCTTCGCGATAGACGCCGCCGAGATAGCTGAGCAGTTCGCCGCCCAAGGTGGCCGGCGGCAGCTGCACGTCGCTCGGCGCATAGCGCTGCAGGCCCAGGACCTCGTCCACCTGCACGGCCCAGTCGCGGCGACCGACGCGCAGCAGCAACAGGCGTGGAAAGCCGCCGGTCTGGCCTGCCGGGGCCACCGCCAAGAGGAGATCCAGGGCGATACAGGGATGCAGCTGGCCGCGCACCGGCACGATGCCGCGCAGCAGCGGCGAGCGTCGGTGGGGGATGCGGTGCGCCACGGTGGGTTCGCTGGCCGTGACCAGACAACTGCCGGGCAGACCCAGCCATTCCGCACCGAGGCGGAAGACCAGGGCGCTGGCCGAGCGGGCCTGACGATCGTCCGGTGGCTGGGCATAGCGTTCGGCCCAGTCGAGGCGCTCCGCGGAGGTGAGGTCGCGCGTCAGACTCATGCGTCCTCACCTCCGCGGGTCTGGATGCGGGCGGCGCGTTCGCGCAGGCGACCGGCTTCGTCCAGGCGACCGGCTCTTTCGCAGATCAACGCCAGGCGACAGAGCGCCGGATAGTGGCCGGGCTCCAGATAGAGTGCCTGGCGCAGCGCCCGCTCGGCCTCGGCGGCGCGGTCGTCGGGCAGGATGAGCGCCAGCAGGAAGTGGGCGCCCGCCTGGCCGCGGTCTGCCTCCAGCAGGCGGCGCAGCAGGGCTTCGGCTTCGGCGCCGCGCCCCGCATCGGCGAGGCGCTGGGCTTCCTCCAGTGCCGAGCGTTGGGGGGCGACGGGCGCGGCCGGCTCGGACGCTGGCGCGCTTCTGGACCGCAGGCGCGCAGGCAGCGGATGACTGGGGCCGGTCGAGCGGGTGGTGGCTTTGCGGCGAGGCGCCGGCGCCGTAGCCGGAGACCGCACCAGCTCGGGCGTGGCCGCCTGCCGCTTGATCAACGCCGAGGCGTGGGCGACGCCCAGGCTGGCGAAGCCATGGCGCATGGCGCTCACCATTTCCGAACTGCCGACGCAGAGCAGGCCGTCGTCGTGCATCAGCGCCGCCAGGTGGCTGAGGGCACGGCCCTGGGTCTGGTCATCGAAGTAGATCAGCAGATTGCGGCAGAGCACAACGTCGAAGGCGGCGCCGTCGCGCAGGCTGCCCAGCTGAAGGATATTGCCCTGGCGAAAGCGCACCTGGTTGCGCACCGCCTCGGCCAGGCGGTGGCGATCGCCTTCGGGGGCGAAGTAGCGCTCGCGAAAGGCGAGATCCCGCGCGCGAAAGGAGTTGCGCCCATAGAGCCCACGGCGGGCACGCTCAAGCGAGGGTTCGTTGATATCCACCGCAGTGACCTGGAACGCGGTGGCTGGCAGCCCGGTATCGAACAGCGCCATCGCCAGGGTGTAGGGCTCTTCGCCGGTGGAGCAGGGCAGGCTGAGCAGGCGTACCGGCAAACCGGTCCGGGCATGGCGCTCCTGGGCAAAGCGGGCGGCGTGGGCGATCGCCTGGGGATCGCGAAAGAACCAGGTCTCGGGAATGACCAGCAGGTCCAGCAGATCGGCGAATTCGGCCTCGTCTTCGAGGATACGCGCGACATAGGACTCCGCGTCGCTTTCCTGGCGCTCGCGCAGCCGCTGGCGGATGGCGCGGGCCAGCATGTCGTCGGCGATGGCCAGGCCGGTGCGCGCCCGCACCAGGGGGGCAAGACGGGGATCGAGCGTCACGCGGCCTCCTGGAACAGCAGGGCGGCCAGGGCCGGCGAGAGCAGCTGGTCCAGGTCCAGCCACAGCCAGAGGCCTTCGGGTGTTTCCAGCACGTCGCCGAGCCAGGGATAGTCGGGCAGGCGGATACCGGCCGGACGCGGCGGGGTGGTGCTGATCCGGCGTACGCCCGCGACGCCTTCCACCACCAGGCCGAGCGGCCGATGGCCACCGGCGGGCAGGGGATAGTCCACCAGCAGGATGCGCGTGTCCTGCCGCGCTTGGGCGCCCGAGGCACCGCTCATGGCGGCGACGTCCACCACCGGGATCGCCTCACCATGGAGGTTCATCAGGCCGGCGACCCCGGGCGGCGCGGCGGGAAACCGGGAGAGCTGGAGAAAGGGCAGCACCTGGCGAATGACCGCCGTGGGCAGGGCCGCGGCGGTATCGGCCAGTTGAAAGACCAGGATCTGCATGCTCAACGGGTGACCGAGAAGGTAGCGACACTGCTCTGCAGGTCTTGCGCCGCCTGCTGGAGATACTGGACGGCCTCACTGGTGGCCTTGAGCGCCTCGGTGGTCTGCTGGGTGCTGTCGTTGAGCTGGGTGATGGTCTCGGCGATCTGGCCGGCGCCTATCGCCTGTGACTGCATGCCTTCCAGGACGATGTCGAAGCGCGCCGGCAATTTCTGTACGTCTTCGATCACCTCGGCCAGCTGATCGCTGACGCTTGCCACTTCCTGCACGCTGCGGCGGATTTCCTCGGAGAACTTGTCCATGCCCATGACGCTGGCCGAGACCGCGGAATTCATGTCCTTGAGCATCTGCTCGATATCATCGGTCGCGGCGGTGGTCTGGTCCGACAGGCGGCGGATCTCGGTCGCCACCACCGAGAAGCCGCGGCCCGCTTCACCGGCCTTCTCCGCCTCGATGGCGGCGTTGAGCGACAGCAGATTGGTCTGGTCGGCCACCTTGGTGATGGTAGTCAGCACCTTGTTGATGTGGCTGGACTTCTCCGACAGGGCGGCGAGCTTGGCGTTGATGGAGTCGGTCGCCGCCACCATGCGCTGCATGGTGCCATCCATGCTCGTCAGGCTGGTGCGCGCCTGTACCGCGCCATTGGTGGTCTCGTCCGCCACCTGCACGGCTTCTTCCATGGTACGGACCAGGGCATTGGCGTTGGCGGCGATTTCCCGTGTGGTGCTCAGCACTTCCACGCTGGTCTGGGCCTGTTCGATGCTGGTGGCTTCCTGCTGGCGCGAGGACGCGGCGATTTCCGTCGTGGAAGAGGTCACCTGGATGCCGGCGCGCTGGACCTTGGCGATCATGCCGCGCAGGTCCTCGATCATCTTGCCCAGGCCGCGGGCCAGTTGGCCGATGGCATCGTCGCCACTGACCGCGGTGCGCCCGGTGAGGTCTCCCGCTGCGGCCTTGTTGACCACGCCGAGCAGGTCGTCGACGTCGGCGCGCAGGCGCTGCATCAATGCCTGCTCGCGGGCATGGTCGTCCTGGATCTGCTGGGCCATCTGATTGAAGGCCAGCCCTACCTGGCCCAGTTCGTCCCGGCCCTGCACCTTCACCCGGGCGCTGCTTTCGCCCGCGGAGATCCGTGCCACCGTGTCGGTCAGGGCACGAATCGAGCGCAGCAGGTGATGGGAGAGCAACCAGGCGATGAGCGCGGCCAGCAGTACGCAGAAGGAGCCGCCCGCGACTAGGGTCCAGGTCAGCTGGCTGCGTACTTCCTCGGTATGGTCGGCGCGCTGGGCGGACAGGTGGCGCTCGTCATCGGCGATGCTCTGGATCTGCTGGCGCATGGCAGCGACCTGGCTGATCAAGGCGGTGATCAGCGGCTCGTTAGCCAACTGCGCTGGAGAGAGATTGCCGGTGTCACGCAGCCGCAGCAGGGGTTCGAAAGTCTGTTGCCGCCAACTGTCGAGATCCGCGGTCAGCCGCGCGAGGCGCTGCTGTTGTTCGGGATTGTCCTGGGTCAGCTGCTGGGGCACGCGCACCGCTGCCATCAGCAGAGGCAGCGCCTGGCGGGCAACCTCGGCGTCGGCGGTGGCTCCGGAATACCAGTAGTTGCGCACCTTGGCACGGGCTTCGAGGAGGTTGTTGTCCAGCGCCGTGACGGACAGCAGTACCTCGGCGGTATGCCGGTCCCAGCGATTGGCATCGACCAGGCTCTGCAACGACGCATAGGTCAACCAGAGCAGCAGGACCACCAGGGCAATGATGGCGGCGAAGCCGGCGAAGAGTTTGTTCTGGATGCGAATGTTGTTGAGCATGGGCACCGGTGCTGGCGGACGAGGGCTGGGGGAGTGAGCCCTGCGGGCCACTCGGGCTGTCCGCTAAAAGTAGCACGGCCATACATTTATGTGAGTTGAAGCTCAGTTCCGGACAGCTGAGTAAAGTGGGGCGGAGGGGTGCTCAGGCTCAACGCCAAGGGCAGCCTGCCAAGGGTAGCAACTACCAGGCGGCTGCCGGCCCGATGGGCGGTTGTCAGGAGGAGACAGCGTCGCTTTCAGCCTCGGTCTTACGGGTACCGTGGCTGTTCTGGCCACCCTTGCGCCCGGCTTCAGAGGCTCGCGCGGGATTGTTGGCGAAGTTTCCACCACTGGCTCGTCCACCCTTGCGTCCGGCATCGGCGGCACGTTCGCGATTGTTGGCGAAGTTGCCTGGATTGCTGCTCTTGTTAGCCATAAGAACTTCTCCCACTTCAGGTTACTCACGAATCGAGCGCCGTGCCCCCCAAAGGCCAGGCGGTTCGCTTATTGAGAGTAGGAGTTTAACGAGCGAGTTCGAGCAGGCTGATAGGAGGGCGTTTTATTGGACGACGTTTAATTTGAATACAAGGCTTGAGTTTCTACTGGCCGCACTAGAGCCTCTGCAAAGAAAGGTGTACAGGGGTTGTAAAGGATTTCAGCGGTTTTACTGCCAATGTCTGGGCAGTAACTCTGGAGTGCCGACATTTTTTGAAATAGATCGCAGAAAGGCGCGCCCAGGCTGGTGTCCGGCGCGGTCAATAACTGAGACGTCTATTCTGCCGTCGCGTTCTTTTTGGACATGGAAGATGTCATTCCAAGGTTCCGTATTTAGCGCGGTGGTTTAGTGGCCTCTCAATAAGCAAAATTGTTCAGGCGCTCTTTCCAGAGCCTCTGGTTGCCTTATTAACGGACGCCGGGTCGCTAATATAATAGCCAGGGGTTGAAGGGTTTTTCCGATAAAGTTTAATGCGATAGTTATAGACTGGATAGCAAGTTTCCCAAAAAACGGGTTGCTCGATTTTCTCTTTTGTGAGAAAAAATCCCGAAAATGGGAGGTGGACGATGCTCGATGAACGCCTGGCACTCAGACTCAAGGCCTTGCGCCTCGAAAGTGGTCTGTCACTCGAACAGCTGGCGACCCTCAGCGGAGTGAGTCGCGCAACCCTGTCACGGCTGGAAAATGCCGAGGTCAGCCCGACGACGGCGGTGCTTGGCCAGCTCTGTTCGGCCTACGGCCTGACCCTGACGCGCCTGCTGCATAGCGTGGAGCAGTCTTTTCCGGCACAGGTCCAGCGCCAGGCCCAGCAGGTCTGGACGGATCCCGCGCAGGCCTTTAGCCGCCGCTCCGTGTCACCGCCGGCCCAGGCGCTGGCGGGTGAGGTGATCGAGAGTCAGTTGGGCCCCGGCGTCGATATCCGCTATGAGGCCTCCCCTCGACCAGGCCTCGAACACCATCTGCTGATGCTGGAGGGCGAGTTGCAGCTCTGGATCGAGGAGCAGCCCTATCGGCTGAGCAGTGGCGATTGCCTGCGCTATCGCCTGTGGGGCAGCAGTCGTTTTCTCAGCGGCGCTGCCGGCGCTCGCTATCTCTTGTTCATGATCTGAGGAGCTGCCATGACCACTGCTTGTCGCATCGAACGGCTGGAGGTCGCCGACCTCAAGGCGCACCTGGACGAATTCCAGCAGCTGCTGGCCGCCTGTGTGCTGGAGGGGGCGAGCATCGGCTTCATCCTGCCGCTCACCGACGCCGTGAATCATCGCTTCTGGACCGAAGGAGTCGCGCCGGGCCTGGCCCGCGGCGATCGCCTGCTGTTCGCCGCCCTCCAGGCCGGGCGTGTGGTCGGCAGCGTGCAACTGGTGCTGGATACCCCGGCCAATCAGCCGCACCGCGCGGAGGTGGTCAAGCTGCTGGTGCATCCGGCGTACCGCCGGCAGGGCTTGGCCCGTCGGCTGATGCAGGCCGTGGAAGCAGCCGCCCAGGTCCAGGGGCGTGAGTTGCTGACCCTGGATACTCGCAGTGATGACCATGCCGAGCCGCTCTATCTGTCCCTCGGCTATCAGGTGGTCGGCAGGATTCCTGGCTACGCCCTGGATGCCCGGCAACCCGAGCGCCGTGACAGCACCACCCTGATGTACAAGACGCTGTCCGCCAGGCCCGCTAAGCTTGGCGCCCCTCGCTGAAAGACACCCCTCGCCATGCGCCTTCGCTCCGCTACCCAACTCTGGCAACTCCTGCGCGCCCAGGCCGAGGCCGGGTGCCGTGAGGCGCCTGCCCTGGCCGCTGGGCTGACGCGTGCGCTGCTCGAACCGGAGGATCTGGCTGCGGCCCTGGGCCGGCGCTGCGCCGAGGCCCTGGCTGAAGATCCGCAACAGGCCGACCGGCTCGCCCAGCGCTTCGCCGCCCTGCATGCCGAGCGTCCGGCGCTGGTCGCATCCGCCTGCGCGGACCTGGAAGCGGTGCTGGCACGGGATCCGGCCTATGCCAGCCTGCTGGAGATATTTCTCTTTTCCAAGGGCTTCCTGGCGCTGCAGGCCCATCGCCTGGGACATGCCCTCTGGGCCCACGACGAGCGTCTGCTGGCGCTGCACCTGCAGGCGCGCTGCAATCGCCTGCTGGCCATCGACATCCACCCGGCCGCACGGCTGGGCTGCGGCATCATGCTCGACCACGGCACCGGCATCGTCATTGGTGAGACCGCGGTGGTGGAGGATGAGGTGTCCATCCTGCAGCAGGTGACCCTGGGCGGTACCGGCAAGGAGCAGGGCGATCGTCATCCCAAGGTGCGTCGCGGCGTGATGATCGGCGCCGGGGTCAAGATCCTTGGGAATCTGGAGATCGGCGAAGGCGCCAAGATCGGTGCCAACAGCGTGGTGCTGCGCCCCGTGGCGCCCCATACCACGGTAGTGGGCATTCCCGCCCGGCCGGTGGGCCGCCCGCGCGACGCCCATCCGGCCGAGAGCATGGATCAGTCCTTCGACGGCTGAGCCAGAAAGACTTCTGCCTTGGGATAGCGCTCGCTGTTCAGGGCGCTGGGCAGCAGGCCCTCGGCCTGGGCCAGGCTGCGCACCAGCTCGCGATTGAAGGCGCTGTTGCCCGGATCGGCCAGGTAGTCGGGCAGCGGTAGCCAGCGGGCGTCCTCGATCTCCTCGGGATCCTGGATGGCGATGTCGGCATCCAGCGGGTCGAGGCGGCAGACCACATAGAGATTGGACTTGCCGAAACGATAGGGATGGGTGGTCACCAGGCCGACGATGCTGCGAAAGGCGCTGTGGATGCCGGTTTCTTCCCAGACCTCGCGGATCACCGCAGGGCCCAGGTCCTCGCCCAGCTCGACGTGGCCACCCGGTAGCTTGTAGCCCTGGCTGCCGCGTTCGCGGATCGCCAGCAGCTCACCGCGGGCATTGAGCACCAGTCCGCCCACACCCAGGCTGTGGGTCGGCACGAAGGGCGCGAAGGCCGTGGGCGTGCCGCGCCAGACCAGGGTCAGTTCCTGTTCGAGACAGTTGTGAAAGACGAAGCCGGCAGCGGTCGCCACGCCGACCAGTTCGCCCAGGGCCAGGGGCAGGGTCAGCCAGATCAGGTTGCGACCTTCGCGCCGGGCCCCGTCGAGCAGCTCCGCCAGGGCTGGGGCGAAGGCCTCGCGGGTGGTGGGCAGCGAGGCGGCGTCGATGATCAGGCCATTGAAGGCATCTTGGCGAAACTGCACGAGGTCTACTCCGCGGGACGTGGCTGAATGGGCGTGGAGGGTACGATACCGGCTTCGCTGGGCAGCAACAGACTGGCACGCGGGTTGGCGATCTCGATGCCGCGCTCGCGGAAGCGTTCGAGGATGCGGCGGTTGAGTTCGCGCTGCACACCCCAGCGGCCCTTGTCGATGCATCTCATCTGGCCGGCGATGGTCACCATGGAGCCATCGACGGCATCCACGCCCCAGATTTCCAGATCGGCGAGGATCAGGTCCTTGAAGGCGTCATCGGCGCGCATGCCGGCACCGATGTCCTTGAGTTCGGCGATGGCACGCTCGATGTCTTCGGCGTAGCCCACGCTGATGCGCAAGGCGGCGTTGCCCAGGCCGCGGTTGATGTTGTTGACCGCCGACACCGAGCTGAAGGGCACGATGTGCAGGGAGCCGTCCCCGGCGCGCAGGCGCACGGTGCGAATCGACAGGTATTCCACGGTGCCCGAGACCCCGGCCACGGTGACCCAGTCGCCGACCTGCATGGCATTTTCCAGCAGCAGGAAGATGCCGGTGATGAAGTCCTGGACCAGCTTCTGCGAGCCGAAGCCCAGGGCCACGCCGATGATGCTGGCGCTGGCCAGCAGGGGCGTGGTGTTGATGCCCAGTTCGCTCAGGGCGGTCAGGCCGACGATGAGTGCGACCAGGATGAACAGGCCGGTGCGCAACATGGGCAGCAGGGTGCGCAGACGGGCCGCGCGTACCGTGTCACCACGCTCGGTCCAGCTGCTCAGGCGCCGATTCACCGTGACATTGGCGCCTTCCCAGACCACCACGGCGATGATGGCGGCAATGAGGATGGTGAGGAAGGCGGACAGCAGGCTGCGCCCGATGCTGCCGTCACCGAACCAGTCCAGCACGCTCCAGCCCCAGGACTGGAACAGCGCCAGGACCGTGACCAGGGTGACGATCACCCCCACCAGCCAGCGGGCCAGTGGATAGTAGCGCTGCAGGTGCAGATCGATGCTGCTGGCGCCTTCGCTCGGTGCCGGCTGGAACAGGCGACCGAGCAGGCCGAGCAGGAAAACCGCCGCCAGGCGGCCAAGGATGACGATGCCGGCCGAAAGGGCGACGAAATTCATCAGCCGTGGCAGGCCGTCTTCGATGTCGAGCGCCCACATGGTCCAGCCGCCCAGCACGAAGACCGCGGCGAACAGGGCCCACACCTGACCCAGCCAGGCGCGCAGCACGGTCAGGGCGCCATTGCCGTTCTGGCGCCCGGCGATGCGCATGGCCACCGGTCGGCGGACGTGAAAGATCAGGCCAACCACCAGCAGATGCGCGAGCAGCGAAACCAGTTTGACGATGGCTTCGCGCCCAGCCTCGCTGGCGCCGAGGATGTCCGCCGCCTGCGCCAGCGCCAGGCCAAAGGTGACCAGGGCGACGAAGGCATGCAGCCAGCGCAGCAGCGTGCAGGCCAGTCCCGTCCGTACCTTGAGCAGGCGGATGCCGTGGGCGGCGGGATCGATCAACAGGCGGACGACGATCAACGCGAGGCGGGTGGTGAGATAGGCACCGATGAAGCCTCCTACCAGTTCGCGCTGGCTGGCGTCCGTCCCCACCAGGTAGTGGATGAGCAGTGCCGCGACCGTCCAGAACACCAGCAGCGGTAGCAGTTCCAGCAGCAGCAGGCCCAGGGCGAAGGGCAGGTGACGCAGGGTGGTCCAGTGTTCCTCGGCGCTGGGTCGGGCGCGCGTGGCAGCGCTGGCGTCGGGGCTGGCGGACTCGGCGACAGGCTCGCTCTGTGGCGGCGCGGCGCTGTCGGCTGGCGCGATGGGCACCTCTTCCAGCTGGTCCACCCCATCGCGCTGGATCTTGACCAGCGCCACGGCAGATTCGGCCGGACTGGTAGCGGCTTCTTCATTAGCGGCGGTGGCAGCGGGGGAAGGCTGCTGAGTGGCCGCCTGCTGGGCCTGGTGCCGAGCGTGGCTGTCGGCCTGATCGGCATGACGCTGCAGGTTTTGCCGCGGGCGTTGGAGTAGCCGGTGCACCAGCCATTCGCCGAGCAGGCCGGCGGCGAAAAGGGTGCCAAGGGTCAGCAGGGCCTGCAACAGGGCGCGGCGGCCCGCTTCGGAGGTAAAGCTGGCACGTGACCAGTCCGGCAAGGTGCGTATCGCCCGCTGCACCTGATTCAGCTCGGTGCCCAGGTGGTCGGCCCAGCGACCGACGCGATTGAGCGTCTGGGCGATGAGACCGTTGGCCTCCAGGGGTACCAGCGCCTTTTCCTCGCTGGCTGCCGGAGCGGGGGCTGGGGCAGCCGCCGTGGCCGGCGCCGCGGCGGCAGGCGTTCCGCTGGCGCTCGCCGGCTGGCTGGCGATGGCCTGAAGCGTCAGGATCAGCTCCTGGCGACGTTGCGGATCCTGCAACAGGGCCGCGACCTGGCGCGCCTGCTGCGGGTCGAGTCCGGCAGGGGCGTTGGCAGGGGTTTCGGCAGCCCGCAGGGGCAGGGCGAGGAACAGCAGCAACAGGGAGAGCAGGAGAGTCGGCATGGGCAGGGCAGCGGTCATGGCCAGGAGTCAGCCAGTTAGGACCTTCTATCGCCGCCTATGCTCCCTTCAACCTGCGATCGTCTGCCGCTGCAGGCGGCGCCAGTCGCCGGGCGTCTGCTCGGTCCAGCGCTTGAACGCGCGCTGGAAGGCAGCCGGCGAGGCAAAACCCAGGAGATAGGCGATCTCGCCGAAACTGGCCTCGGTATCGCGGATATAGGCCAGCGCCAGGTCGCGGCGGGTGAGATTGAGCAGGGTGCGGTACTGGGTACCTTCCTCGGCGAGCTTGCGCCTGAGGGTCCAGGAGGGCAGGCGCAGCCGCACCGCGATCTGCTCCAGGGTCGGCTCGCCATGGCGCAGTAAGGGCCCCATGACCTCGATCACCCGTTCGCTGAGGCCACGGGTACGCGTCAGGCGGGCACGTTCGGCTTCGCTCAGGGCCAGCAACTGACGCCAGGTGGCGGGGCAGTGTTCGGGGCTGGTCAGGCTGAGGGTACGGGCGTCGAGCAAGAGGGCGTTCTCGGCGGCGCCGAATTCCACCGGGCAACCGAAGGCGGCCTCGTAGGGCGCTAGGTCCGCCGGCGCCGGGTATTCGATGAGCACACGGCGGGGCTGCAGGGGACCACCGGCCACGGTGCCCAGCAACGCCAGCCAGGCGCTGAGCACCACGTCGACCACGAAGCTGTTGTAGGCGTTGTAGGGGCTGATGCTATAGAAGTGCAGCCAGGCGTCGCGCCCCTGGGCCGCATAGCGCGACTGGCCACGGTAGTTACGACCATAGAGCGGCTCCAGCGCCAGCAGCGTTTCCGCGGCATGGCGGACATCCGGTGCCTGGGCCACCGTCACCCCCGCGAGCCCGAGGAAGGCCGGACGCATCGCCTGGCCCATCGCCAGACCCAGCGCCGGATCGCCGGTCAGCTCCAGGGCGGCATGACCAAGACGCATGTAGTGGGGGATCGACAGCCGTCCACCGGGTTCGGCCAGCCGCGCCGCCGTCAGGCCAAAGCGATCGAGCAGACCCGTGGCGTCCGCCCCGCGAGTCGCCACCGCGGCGGCCAGCGCCAGCACGAAACCGGTGGAGAGGTCGCCCAGGCGCAGCGCGGGTGCGCTCATAGCCGCAGATTGAGCAGCTTGCTGCCGCTGCGGGCGGGGTCGGTCGCCGATTCTCCGTCCGGCGTGAAGGCCTGGCTGGGGCCGCTGGCCTGCCATTCCCAGAGGCGTCCCCGCAGGTGAACTTCCAGCGCGGCGCGGATACCGGCGGCGCGCAGACGCTGAGGATCGAAGGGCGCAGGTGCCGGGGTGGCCCCCGAGGCAAGGGCGGGAATGGCCAGCAGATCCACCTGGGGGGCGTCCAGCACGCCGGTGCGTCCGGTATCACTACCCTGGATGACGCCCAGGCGGCCCAGCGGCGTATCCAGCCGCAGCAGCGGCGGACTCAGGTCATCGCCTACCTCGCTGGCTGTCAGCGGTCGCACCAGCGGCTCGCCCAGTGGTTTGCCATCAGGGCCAAACACCAGGGTGACATTGCGTAGCGGTCCACTGCCCACCTGCAATTCGCCGTCGACCAGCGCCGGACCGGGCAGGACGATGGAGCCGGCCACCAGGGTGACGCCGTACTCGCGGGCGAGGCCGGCGAAGAGCTGCTGATAGGCACTGGCCATGTCCCAGGCTTTCATGCGCAGCAAACTGTCGGCCAGGCGGCGATCCCCTTCGCTCTGGAACCAGGCCCGGGCGACCCGTAGCGGGTTGCCCAGGACCAGCCATTCGATGGCTTCCTTGCTCTGAGCGGCGGCGTAGACCTCGGGCTTTTCGCCCATCAGCGCCAGGGGCGTGCCCAGGTGCTCGGGCAGCACCACGATGGTCTGGGCGCCGATCAGGCCCAGCCGGCGGGCATTGGCCAGGTAGGCGTCGAGCTTGAGACGCAGCCGCTCGGGATTGCCATAGTCCAGGGCCACCAGCTCGGGTTCGATTCCCAGCAGATTGCCGGTGGTAGCCGCGGCCGGCGTGGTGGTCAGATCCACCGCCAGGCTGCTGCGCAGATCAGACAGGTAATGGAAGGCTGGCCGCTGGGCTACCCAGCCCGCCAGCACGGCGAACAGGGCGATCAGCACCAGGAACACGAGCTTGCGCATCGGCACTCCAGAGCGGTCCCGGCCCCCTTGGCCGGGCGGAATAAAAGGTGCTCAGGGTAGGAGACCGCGCCGTCACTGCCAAGGGGTGGCTGTGCATTTGGGTAAAGAGGTTGTCATTTCTGGTGATTGAGGCCCGGCCCTGCTGCTCCTATCGTGGCGCGAGGCTTTCCTAGAAAGGCCAATGACCGGAGACCGCCATGATTGAGCTTGCCCCTCGTAATACCACCCCTATGGAAAGCTATCCGCATCTGCTCGAACCCCTGCCAGTGGGAGCGATCACGTTGCGCAATCGCGTGGTGATGGGCTCCATGCATACCGGGCTGGAAGAGCGGCCGGGTGGTTTCGCACGAATGGCGGCCTTTTTCGCCGAGCGGGCCCGCGGTGGCGTGGGCCTGATCGTGACCGGTGGCATCGCGCCCAATGAGGAAGGCGCCGTGGCCAAGGGCGCGGCCAAGCTGACCACCGCCGAGGAAGCCGAGCACCACCGCCCGGTGACCGAAGCCGTACACGCCGCGGGTGGTCGCATCTGCCTGCAGATCCTGCATGCCGGTCGCTATGCCTATAACCCGCTGCTGGTGGCGCCCTCGGCGTTGCAGGCGCCGATCAATCCCTTCACTCCGCGCGAGTTGCAGGATGCCGAGGTCGAGGCGCAGATCGCCGCCTTCATCCGGTGCGCCCAGCTGGCGCAGCAGGCCGGCTACGATGGCGTCGAGGTGATGGGCTCCGAAGGCTATTTCATCAACCAGTTCATCGCCGCGCGGACCAACCACCGCACGGATCGCTGGGGTGGCGATTTCGCCAGTCGCTGCCGCCTGGCGCTGGCCATCGTCGAGGGCATCCGTGCGGCCACCGGTCCGGACTTCCTCATCATCTTCCGCCTCTCGCTGCTGGATCTGGTGGAGCAGGGCAGCACGCCTGAGGAATGCCTGCAGCTGGCGCGCTGGCTGGAGGCCGCCGGGGTGAGCCTGATCAATACCGGCATCGGCTGGCACGAGGCGCGCATTCCCACCATCGCGACCCTGGTGCCGCGTGGTGCCTTCGCTGCGGTCACCGCCCAGCTCAAGGGCCACGTCAGGGTGCCGCTGATCGCCACCAACCGCATCAATACCCCGGAGGTGGCCGAGGCCATCCTTGCCGCCGGCCAGGCCGACCTGGTGTCCATGGCGCGCCCGCTGCTGGCCGATCCCGAGTTCGTCGCCAAGGCCGCCGCTGGCCGGGCCGACGAGATCAATACCTGCATCGCCTGCAACCAGGCCTGCCTGGACCATACCTTCGCCGGCAAGCTGACCAGCTGCCTGGTCAATCCGCGTGCCTGCCACGAAACCGAATTGCGGATCCTGCCCACGGCTCAGCCCCGCACCTTCGCCGTGGTCGGTGCCGGACCGGCCGGCCTGGCCGCCGCCTGCACCCTGGCCGAGCGGGGCCATCGCGTGGTGCTGTTCGAGGCCAGCGAGCGCATTGGAGGCCAGTTCAATGTCGCCAAGCGCATCCCCGGCAAGGAGGAGTTCGGCGAGACCCTGAGGTATTTCCAGCGCCGCCTGGAGCGGCTCGGCGTCGAGGTCCGTCTCAATCACCGGGTCACCGCCGCCGAGCTGCAAGCCGGTGACTTCGAGGCCGTGCTGCTGGCCACCGGGGTGACCCCGCGCGTTCCACCCATCCCCGGCGTCGACCATCCCAAGGTACTGGGCTATCTGGACGTGCTGCTGGAGCGCAAGCCGGTAGGGCGGCGGGTGGCCCTGATCGGTGCTGGCGGCATTGGCTTCGACGTGGCGGATTTCCTCACCCATGGGCACCAGGACGCCGACCCCATCACCGCCTTCTACCAGGAGTGGGGCATAGATCCCAGCTTCAGCAGCCGCGGTGGACTGGCCCCGGCCGCGCCGCCGGCCGTGGCGCGTGAGGTCTGGCTGTTGCAGCGCAAGCCCGGCAAGCCCGGCAAGACCCTCGGCAAGACCACCGGCTGGATCCATCGCGCGCGGCTACAGCAGCGCGGCGTCCAGGCGGTGGGTGGCGTGGAATATCTACGTATCGACGATGCCGGCCTGCACCTGCGCCTGCCCGATGGCACCGAGCAGCTGCTTGAGGTGGATAACGTGGTGCTCTGCGCCGGTCAGGAATCCCTGCGTGAGCTGGAAGACGAGCTGGTCGGCGCTGGCATGGCGGTGCACCGGGTTGGCGGCGCGGATGTCGCGGCCGAGCTCGATGCCAAGCGCGCTATCGACCAGGCCACCCGGCTTGCTGCTCAGCTGTAACTCTTCGTTGCAATCAGGGATGATTTCTGTGACGCGCTCCGCATAACATCTTCTCTGGGCCGACCCTCGTCCCAATGTCCGGTCTCTCTTCCATCCCGTCGACCAGGATTGGCTAAGCTGCCGTCCTGATGCGCTGGGTGGGGGCCTGGCGTTTCGGAGACGTCGGGCGGGACGCAGCATGAGCGCGTCGTCGCCTGGAGGTTGGCGGTAGGGGCCTGTCCGGTCGCTTCGACCCTGGCATGCCCATGCCCAAGCGGGCGCCTGGCGCCAGCCTCGGAATTCATGTGGGATCGACAGAGCACGCGGCTACAGATGGCAGAGACGTTGAACGAAGAGGCGGTACTGACCCCGGTGGTGCTGGGGTTCGGCGACCAGGGCGTGAACCGCGCCCTGTTGTTTCCCGATTTCCAGGCGCTCTGGCAGGGCGAGCAGGGGCTGCTCGACTGTGCCGGACGGCGCCATCGCTTCGTCTATCTGCTGCTGGATGACCATCGCCGGGTCAAGGCCGCGGTGTTCTTTCTGCTGGCCTTCGATGCCCAGGGCAGTCCGCTGCCGGAATGGGATCTGCCGCTGGGGGAGCTGGCCGAGCGCGGCGGCGTTGGTCCCGATCTGGGCGCCGGGCCGATCCGGCTGGCCAGCCGCAGCCAATGTCCCCTTTCCTGGCACCAGGGCGATCTCTGGGATCCACGCAGCGATGCCGAACACGACGACTGGCAGGCGATCCGTGACTGCCTGGGGCTGGTCGCGCCCCGCGATGGCGAGGTCGAGCTGGCCGGCGAATACCATCCCAGCGCCGCTGACGGCATCGACGTCGAGGCCCGTCTCGAACGGGTCCGCCGCATCCTCGCCCAGGAGCATCAGGAGGCGCTGGACAAGCTGATCGCCGGCCAGCGCACCCGCCTGCTCACCCTGACCCGTCAGCACCAGGAAGACCTGGCGCGCCTGCAACGCGACGCCGACGAGCTGCGCACCGCCAAGGCCGAGCTGGAGGTGCGCTACGCGGCCCTGGCCCAGCACCTGGAGCAGCAGCACGAGCTGGCTCGTCAGCAGCGCGAAGAACTCAACGAACAGATGCACACCCTGGAAAGAAACGCCCTCTACAAGATCGAGGCGCTGCGCATCCAGGCCGAGGCCGAAAGCGAAGCCCGGGTAGCCGCCGCGGTAGGCGAGCTGAAGAACCAGCTGACCATCCGCGAGGTAGAGCTCAAGTACCGCGACGAGCTGGACGGCCAGTTGCAGGACGACATCCGCCAGCTGCGCGAACGCTGCGCCCAACTGGTCGGCGACAGCAACGAGGGTCAGCTGGAGCGCCTGGCGCGCCAGGGCATCCTCTTCGTCACCTTCCAGCCGGGTGCCGGGCACCTCATCCTCAGCCGCCAGGACGTTCCGCGCTTCAGCGCCGATCCGCTGGGCTTCGTCGCCGACCACTGCAAGGTCAGCCGGGAGCAGTACCAGCGCTGGTTGGAGCATCACCAGCAGCCGGTGTGCCAGGCCGAGGTGGACGGCGAGCGCTGCGGTCGGCCAGTGGTCCGCGTGGAGCATCCCGCCCAGTTCGATCCCCTGCGCTCGACCCGTTGCGCCGAGCATCGCGGCGATGACAGCGGTGGCGACGCGGTCGCGCTCTGATCCCTGCGGCTCTTCCGATGACCTGTCCTTCACCCGCCGTGCTTCAGGAGGTGCATCTTGCACCCCTGGCCGCGCGTGGCCTGCGTCTCGCCGTGTTGCGCCTGGATCAGCGCCCGGCTGGCCAGAATGGCAACAAGGGTTACAAGCTGCGGCCCTGGCGCGAATGCCTGGCGCGGGGCGAGGGCCGTGGCCTGATCAGCCTGGGCGGCGCCCATTCCAACCATTTGCACGCCCTGGCGGCGGCTGGACGGGAGGAGGGCTTCGTGACCGTCGGCCTCTTGCGCGGCGAAGCCTGCCTGACGCCTACCGTCCAGGATCTCCAGGACAGTGGCATGACCCTGCACTGGCTAGGCTATGGCGGCTATCGTCGTCGCCACGACGCCGACTTCTGGCAGCCCTGGCAGACGCGCTATCCGCACCTGCTGCCCATCCCCGAAGGCGGTTGCGATGAGCGAGCCGCCCAGGCCTGCACGGGAATCGTCGCGGACGTGCGCCAGGGCCTCGCCGCCCTGGGCTGGCCCGATTGCCAGCAACTCTGGCTGGCCGCCGGCACCGGCACCACCCTGGCCGGGGTGATCCGCGCCGCCGCTCCCGGTTGGCAGGTGGTAGGTGGCCTGGCGGTGCCACCCGGGCATGGCGTCGAGGCCACTCTCGACACGCTACTGGCTGGGCAGGCCGCCTCGAACTGGCGCCTGGTGGATGCCAGTCGCGGCGGCTTCGGTCGGATCGACGCCGAATTGGCCAGGGCCATGGCGGCGTTCGAGGACCAGACGGGCATGCCTCTGGATCCGCTCTATACCGGCAAGCTCTGGCTCGCCCTGTGGCAGGAGATCGAGCGCGGCGCGGTGGCGGCGGGCAGTCGCCTGGTGCTGATCCACAGCGGCGGCCTCCAGGGTCGCCGCGCGCTGGAGGCTCAGCTGGCCAGGCTGGCGGCAGACTGAGTCGGCCAACCTTCGGGCACCAGGAACAGGCGGGCTTCCTCCTCACCCGCGAGGTCGCGGCGCACCAGCAGCTGCGGCCAGATCGGTTCGTTCTCCGGCACCGGCAGGCAGGGGGTGTCGGCCACCGCTGGCGCCAACCAATGTCCCTTGGGCAGCACCTCCCAGTGCCCCTCAGGCATCAACCTTCGCTCGCACCATAGCTGGGGTTGCGGGGGTGGCAGGGCGCCGGTCGGCCAGGGCAGGGGATTGGCGAGCGGCTGGAACAGATACCCACCCATCCACAGCGCTGCCCGTGGCGGCGCTATGTCCAGGGCCGCCAGGCTGGCCTGGGCCAGGGGCGTGGCCGAGAGCGGCAGCTGGCGCTGGCGCAGATGGGCGAGCTTGCGCGCCAGCTGGTCTTCGCCGCCGGGACCCAGCCAACGCGGCGCGTCCGGTGGGCCTTCACCCAGGTAGAACTTCACCGCCAGTTCCAGGTGATGGATCCCCTCGGCATCCTCCACCAGGAGATCCAGTTCACCCAAGGTGCGCTCGCCTTCGCGCAAGGGCAGGTTGGCCGCGCGCAGCCGTATGCCAGGTGCGCGCGCCAGGGCGAATTGCCAGAGTCTTTCATACTGCCGGCCCAGGCGGCGGTCGCTGCCCTGGGCGAGCCATGCGGCCAGCTCAGCGGGCGCCGCGTCCTGTTGCCGCAGCCAGTCGGCCAGTCGTGCCGGCTCTCGCGCCCAGTCGCTGGCGCGCAGCGGATGACGGGTATCGGTGGTCGTCAGCAGCGGCGGAGCGACCAGGGTCCAGGCGAGCGCGCGCACCTGGGGCTGGCTCAGGCGGCGGGGCAGGGCGTGCAGCTCGGCGAAGGGCGTCATGGTGCCAGCATAGGCCAAGCGAGGCCCCTGCGGATCACCTCGGGCGACCCGTGGTCGGATGGAGGCGGTTTGCCGCTGCCACGGGCTTTCGCCCATACTTTCCGCCCAATCCAGTCAACGGGGCCGCCGGCGCGTCATGGACTCCTTTCGTAACATCGGCATCATCGGTCGACTCGGCAGCACCCAGGTGCTGGATACCATCCGCCGGCTCAAGACCTTTTTGCTGCAACGCGGGTGCAACGTCATCCTGGAAAACACCATTGCCGAGGTGCTGCCCGGGCATGGTCTGCAGACAGTGTCGCGCAAGCTCATGGGCGAGATCTGCGACCTGGTGATCGTGGTCGGCGGCGACGGCAGCCTGCTCGGCGCCGCCCGCGCCCTGGTCCGTCCACGCGTGCCGGTGCTGGGCATCAACCGTGGCAAGCTGGGGTTTCTCACCGACATCCGTCCCGACGAGCTGGAGACCAAGGTCGCCGAGGTGCTCGACGGCCAGTACCTGATGGAGACGCGCTTCCTGCTCGACGCCTTCGTCGAGCGCGGCGGCGAGATGATCGGCCAGGGCGATGCGCTCAACGACGTGGTGCTGCACCCCGGCAAGTCCACCCGGATGATCGAGTTCGAGCTGTACATCGATGGGCAATTCGTCTGCAGCCAGCGCGCCGATGGCCTGATCGTCGCCACGCCCACCGGCTCCACCGCCTACTCGCTGTCGGCCGGCGGCCCCATCATGCATCCCAAGCTGGATGCCATCGTGGTGGTGCCCATGTACCCCCACACCCTGTCCAGCCGGCCCATCGTGGTGTCCGGCGACAGCACCCTGTCGATCCTGGTGTCGCCGAACATGACGATCTATCCGCAGGTCTCATGTGATGGCCAGAATCATTTCACCTGCGCACCCGGCGATACCGTGACCATTCAGAAGAAGCCCCACAAGCTCAGGCTGATCCATCCGCTGGATCACAACTACTACGAGATCTGCCGGACCAAGCTCGGCTGGGGCAGTCGGCTGGGAGACGACTGATGCCCCTGGGCTACGATCTGATCGGCGACATCCATGGCTGCGCCCATACCCTGGACCTGCTGCTGGAGCGCCTCGACTACCGGCAGGTGGACGGCGTCTGGCAGCATCCCAAGCGCCAGGCGATCTTTCTCGGCGACCTGGTCGACCGCGGGCCGCGCATCCGCGGCTCCCTGCGCCGGGTGCGCGCCATGGTCGAGGGCGGTCATGCCCACTGCATCCTCGGCAACCACGAACTCAACGCCCTGGCCTGGCACACCCCGGCCAGTCCCGGTACCGGCCAGACCTGGGTGCGTGAACACACCCCTCGGCACCGCCAGCTGATCCAGGAGACCCTGGCCGCCTTCGCCGATCATCCCCAGGAGTGGCAGGACCACCTGCGCTGGCTGTACACCCTGCCGCTGTGCAAGGACTTCGGCCACTTCCGCATTGTCCACGCCTGCTGGGATCAGCCGCTGATCGACGAATTCCTGCATCACTATCCCGATGCCTGCATCGACGAGGATTTCGTGCGCCAGTCCATCATCGCCGGCAGCCTGCCGAGTCGGGTGGCTTCGCGACTGCTCAACGGCGTGTCACTGCCCTTGCCTCATGGTCTGCGCCTCACCGGCAGCGATGGCTATGTGCGAGCGCGCTTTCGCACCAAGTTCTGGGAGAGCGATCCCCAGACCTACGGCGACGTGGTCTTCCAGCCCGATGCCTTGCCGGCGGAAATCGCCTGTGAGCGTCTGAGCGACGAGGAAAAGGCCGGGCTGCTCTGCTATGGCGAAGGTGAGCCGCTGCTGTTCGTCGGTCACTATTGGCGCGATGGTCATCCCGAACCCCTGCGGCCCAACCTGGCCTGCCTGGACTACAGCGCGGTCAAGTACGGCAAGCTGGTCGCCTATCGCCTCGATGACGAGCGTCAGATCGATCCGGACAAGTTCGTCTGGATCGACGTGCAGCGCGAGGAGGGCCGATGAACCAGCCGCAACCCGTGCTACGCGTGCCGTTGGGCCGCGATCTGCTGGGCTTCACCCGTCTGCTGCGCCGGCTGCAGATCCGCCATCGCGTGGTGGAAGAGGGCGACAGCCAGGTGCTCTGGGTGCTGGACCCTCTGCGCGTCGAGGAAACCCGCAGCCTCTATGAGCGCTATCCCGATGGCGATCCCCAGGGCGAAGTCCAGATCACCCGGCGGCCACGCGGCTTCGGCCTGCTGGCGCAGCTCAAGGCCAGCCCGGTTTGCGCAATTTTTCTCATCGTCACCCTGGTCCTGGGCCTGGTCACCGAACTGGGCGACAACCTGGCGCTGATCCACTACCTGACGCTGCAGGAATTCCGCCTGATCGATGCCGAGCACATCGCCTTTCTCGATCTCGACGTCAGCCTGTCCCGAGGGCAATGGTGGCGCCTGGTCACGCCGATCTTCCTGCACTTCGGCCTGCTGCACCTGGCGATGAACGCCCTCTGGTTCTGGGAACTGGGCCGGCGCATCGAATTCCGTCAGGGCGGCCTGATGCTGCTGCTCCTGACCCTGGTCTTCGCCATTGGCTCCAACCTCGTGCAGTACGCCTGGACCGGGCCGGCGCTGTTCGGCGGCCTGTCCGGCGTGCTCTATGGCCTGCTCGGCCATTGCTGGCTGTTCCAGTGGCTGTCACCCAATCCGGCCTACCGCATGCCGCGCGGCGTGGTGGCCATGATGCTGATCTGGCTGTTGATCTGCCTCACCGGGGTCTTCGACCTGCTCGGCTTCGGCTCCATCGCCAATGGCGCCCATGTCGGCGGCCTGGTGCTGGGCTGCCTTACCGGCTTGCTGGGCGGTGGGCTGGCGCGTCTGCGCCAGCGCTGATCAGAGCCGCCGCTTGAGTTCCGGGGCCAGGCTCAGGGCGTTGCGATAGCGCCCACGGTGCTGGCTGCGTCGGCGGAGCCAGAGCCCGATCAACAAAGACAGGATACCCCCGCCCAGGAAACCCTGGGCCGTCTCGCGTGCCATTGGTAGGTAAGGCGTTACCTGCGGCAACTGCAACCAGGCCACGGTGCCGACAAGCAACGCGGCGAGGCCAGTGAGTGCGGAGAGCGTCCCCACGCCAGCGGTCAGGGAGGTCAGAAAGGGCCGCCGCAAGCGCAGCGGCGGCGGATCGAAATGGTCGTGCTCGGGCAACTGCATGCTCATACCCCAGGCTTTTTATCAGGCCGCCGAGGTTATACGCCTCGACGTGCCTTGGCGAGCCTGAAAAGCCCGGGCTAGCGCAGCAACTGCCGCGCACCCTGCTTGAGCATGTCCCAGCCGTTCGGATCGCCGCTGGCGATGGAGCCAAGGAAGGCCCGCGCCTGTTCGAAGCTGATGTGCGGCGGCAACGGCGGCACGCTGGGATCGGTGACGAACTCCAGCACGACCGGGCGATCCGCCTCGAAGGCCTGCTGCCAGGCATCCGCCACCTCGTCCGGTCGATGGATGCGCAGGCCCTTGAAGCCCAGCAGCTCGCCATAGCGCGCATAGGGGAAGTCGAGCACGTCCTGGGCCGGCGCGAACTTGGGATCACCGGCCAGGGCGCGCTGCTCCCAGGTCACCTGGTTGAGGTCGCCATTGTTGAGCACCATGATGATGAAGGTCGGGTTGCTGAATCTCTTCCAGTATTGCTGCAGGGTAACCAGCTCGGCGTTGCCGTTCATCTGCATGGCGCCATCACCCACCAGGGCGATCACCGGGCGATCCGGGTGGGCGAACTTGGCGGCGATGGCGTAGGGAATGCCGCAGCCCATGGTCGCCAGCTTGCCCGACAGCGAGCCCATCATCTGGCCGCTCATGCGGATGTCGCGGGCGTACCAGTTGGTGTGGGAGCCGCTGTCGCCGCAAAGGATGGCGTCGCGTGGCAACTGGCTGGACAGTTCGAAGAACACCCGCTGCGGATTGATCGGGTCTGCCGGCGCCAGGGCGCGCTGCTTGATCGAGTGCCAGGATTCCGCGACGCTCTTTTCGATGCGCGTGCGCCAACCATCGTGGAGCTTGCTCTCCAGCAGCGGCAGCAGTCGGCGCAGGGTTTCCGCGGCATCGCCCAGCAGCGGCTGCTCGATGGGATACCTCATGCTGATGTTGCGTGCATGCAGATCGATCTGCACCGCCCGCGCCTGGCCTTCCTTGGGCAGGAATTCGGTATAGGGAAAGGTCGAGCCAACGATCAGCAGGGTGTCGCATTCCTTCATCAGCACATCGCTGGCCTCGGTGCCGAGCAGGCCGATGGAGCCAGTGACGTAGGGCAGTTCGTCGGAGACCACGCCCTTGCCCAGCAGTGCCTTGGCTACCCCGGCGCTGAGCTTTTCCGCTACCGCCATGACCTCGCTACGTGCCTGCAGGGCGCCCGCGCCTACCAGCATGGCGACCTTCTTGCCGGCATTGAGGATATCGGCGGCGGCCTGCAGATCGTCTTCCTGGGCATAGGGCCGGGGTGGGATGGCCCCTGCGCCAGACAGTACATTGGCGTGCTGGTGTGGTGGGCTTTCCACTGCCGGCAGCTGCTGGATGTCGTTGGGGATGATCACCGTGGCCACCTGGCGCTCGGCGATGGCCACGCGGAAGGCGCGGTCGATGACATGGCGCAGTTGCGCCGGGTGCACCACCGTCTCCACGTAGGCGGAGACGTCCTTGAACAGGGTATGCAGGTCGACTTCCTGCTGGTAGTCGCTGCCAAGCGAAGAGGCGGCCTGCTGGCCCACCAGGGCAACCACCGGCATGTGGTCCATCTTGGCGTCGTACAGGCCGTTGAGCAGGTGGATGGCGCCGGGGCCTGAGGTGGCCAGGCAGACGCCGACCTCGCCGGTGAACTTGGCATGGGCACAGGCCATGAAGGCGGCCATCTCTTCATGGCGTACCCGCACATAGTCGAACTGGTCGGCCACCCGACCCAGGGCGCCCATGATGCCGTTGATGCCATCGCCGGGATAACCAAAGATGCGCTCGACGTTCCACTGGCCGAGACGTTCCCAGAGATGGTCGGCTACGGTCTTGCTCATGACGTTCTCCTCGTTGAAGGTCTAGGCTTAGGAAGAAGGGCCCGGACGTTAAGTTCCTGCAGCCGGACCGGGCGCGGGTTAGAATGCGCGGCTGATCATCCGGAGCCTTTCATGAGCGAATCCCGCCTGCGCACCTTGCGCGACCACATCCGCTGGGCCGTCAGCCGCTTCCATGCCGAAGAGCTGTTCTTCGGCCATGGCCACGACAACGCCTGGGACGAGGCCCGCGCCCTGGTGCTGGGCGCCGTGCACCTGCCCTGGGACACCGCCGACCGCTACCTGGACTGCGCCCTGGAAGACGACGAGCGCTACGAACTCGGGGTGCTGCTGCACAAGCGCATCCAGGAGCGGGTGCCCACCGCCTATCTGCTCGGCGAAGCCTGGTTCTGCGGCTTGCCGTTCAGCGTCGACGAGCGGGTGCTGGTGCCGCGCTCGCCCATCGGCGAGCTGATCGAAGCGCAATTCGCGCCCTGGCTGCCGGCCGCGCCGGCGCGCATCCTCGATCTCTGTACCGGCTCGGGCTGCATCGGCATCGCCTGCGCCTATGCCTTCCCCGAGGCCGAGGTGGCCCTGGGCGATCTGTCCTACGACGCCCTGGAAGTGGCCTGGCAGAACATCGAGCGGCACGGACTGGAGGAGCGCGTCTATACCGTGCAGGGCGATGGCTTCGCCGGTCTGCCGGGGCAGCGCTTCGACCTGATCGTCAGCAACCCGCCCTATGTGGATGCCGAGGACTTCGCCGACATGCCGGCCGAGTACCAGCATGAACCCGCGCTGGGCCTGGCCTGTGGCGACGACGGCCTGGACCTGGTGCGACGCATGCTGGCCGAAGCGGCCGATCACCTCACCGAGCAGGGCATCCTGATCGTGGAGGTGGGCAACAGCCAGGTCCACGTCGAGGCGCTCTATCCGGAAGTCGATTTCACCTGGCTCGAATTCGAGCGCGGCGGCCATGGCGTCTTCCTGCTCGCCGCCGCCCAATGCCGCGAGCACCAGGCGCTGTTCCGCAGCCGTCTGGTCCCCTGATCACCCGCGGTCGCCCCGCGGCGGCCGCCCTTTCTTTACCGAGGTCTACCCGTGTTTACCGAACTCGCTCTGCACGAGCGCCTGCTCAAGGCCCTCGATACCCTGGGCTTCAAGACGCCCACTCCGGTCCAGGCCGCTGCCGTCGGCCCGGCCCTGGAAGGTCACGATCTGCGTGTCACCGCCCGGACCGGCAGCGGCAAGACCGCGGCCTTTCTGTTGCCGCTGCTGGATCGCCTGCTCAAGGACCCCCAGCCCCGGTCGGGGGCCCGTGCGCTGATTCTGCTGCCGACCCGCGAGCTGGCCCAGCAGACCGCCAAGGAAATCGAACGCTTCGGCCAGTTCACCTTTCTCAAGGCCGGCCTGGTGATCGGCGGCGAGGACTTCCGCGTCCAGGCCGCCGGCCTGCGCAAGAATCCGGAGATCCTGGTGGCCACCCCCGGTCGCCTGCTGGAGCAGCGCAACGCCGGCAACGTGAACCTGAAAGACATCGAGATGCTGGTGCTCGACGAAGCCGACCGCATGCTCGACATGGGCTTCTCCGAGGACGTGCTGCAGATCGCCGCGAGCTGCGAGCGCGAGGGTCGCCAGACCCTGCTGTTCTCCGCTACCAGCGGCGGCAACAGCCTGCGCCAGGTGGTCGAGCAGGTCCTGCGCGAGCCGCAGAATCTCATGCTGGACCGTACCGGCGAACTGAACGAAGCCGTGGTGCAGCAGGTGATCCTCGCCGACGAGCCGCCGCACAAGGAGCGCCTGCTGCAGTGGCTGCTGGCCAACGAGACCTATCGCAAGGCCATCGTCTTCACCAACACCAAGGTGCAGGCCGATCGCCTGACCGGCCGCCTGGTGGCCGAGGGCCTCAAGGTCTTCGTGCTGCATGGCGACAAGGACACCAAGGACCGCAAGCTGGCCGTCGAGCGGCTGCAGAGCGGTGCGGTCAAGGTGCTAATCGCCACCGACGTGGCCGCCCGCGGCCTGGACGTCGAAGGCCTGGACCTGGTGATCAACTACGACCTGCCGCGCAGTGGCGACGAATACGTCCACCGCATCGGCCGTACCGGTCGCGCGGGCGAGGCGGGTACGGCGATCTCCTTCGTCACCCATGGCGACTGGAATCTGATGTCCAGCATCGAGCGCTATCTCAAGCTGAGATTCGAGCGTCGTCAGCTACCGGGCCTCAAGGCCAGCTACAACGGTCCGAAAAAGCTCAAGGCCTCGGGCAAGGCCGCTGGCGTCAAGAAGAAAAAGACCGAGGGCAAGAAGGACGGCAAGGGCAAGACCAAGGCCAAACCCAAGTCCGAGCGTCGTCCCGGTGCCCTGGTGCCGACCTCGGCCGACGGCTTCGCGCCGCCGCGCAAGCGCACCCAGGAGTGATCCGGCGCCGTGCGTGAGGCGGGTACCGCTCACGCACGGCAGGGCAGGCTAGTGCTTGGCGGCGTTGTCGAACAGCTGGAAGACCGTCGCGCGACGGGTCGGCCGCTGCAGATCCGGTTGCTGGACCAGCAGCCAGGCCTGTAGCTCCGGTTCTGGCATGGGTTTGCCGATCCAGAAGCCCTGGCCCTCGTCGCAGCCCATGGCCAGCAGGCTGGCCAGCGCTTCGGCGGTCTCGATCCCTTCGGCGGTGATGCGAAAGCCCAGCTGATGGGACAGCTCGATCAGGGAACTCACGATCAGCCGGTCCTTGGTGCGATGGGTCAGCTCGCGGATGAAGCTGCGGTCGATCTTGATGGTATCGGCCGGCAGTTCACGCAGGTGCGAGAGGTTGTTGTAGCCGGTGCCGAAGTCATCGATGGCGATCCCTATGCCCAGCTCGCGCAAGGCGGCCAGTTGGCGGTGGATCAGCGCCGCATCGCCCAGCAGGGCATTCTCGGTGACCTCCAGCTCCAGACGCCGAGCATTGACCGGATAGCGCCGCAACAGCGCGGTGGTCTGGTCGGTGAAGTCCGGATCGTTGAGGTCATGGGCGGAGATGTTGATCGCCACACCCAGGCCGCGACCCTCGCGCTGCCAGGCATAGGCCTGGCTGATGGCGTTCTGCATCACCCAGCGACTCAAGGCGGTGATCAGCGCGGTCTTTTCCGCCAGGGGAATGAATTCCGCCGGGCTGATCGGTCCCAGGTGCGGATGCTCCCAGCGCAGCAGGGCCTCGACACTCTGGCAGCGCCCCGTGGACAGGTCGATACGCGGCTGATAGACCAGGCTCAACTGGTCATCCGCACGCAGGGCCTGGGGCAGGGCGCTGAGCAGGGCGAAGGCGCGGCGGTAGCTGGCGTCGTGTTGCGGATCGAAGTGCCGGCAGCCGCGCATTTCGGCGCGGGCGTCATCCGCAGTGGCGATCAGGGCGCGTAGCCAGTCGGTAGGATGGTCGTCGGTCAGGGACATCACCCCCAGACCGAGGCGGCTCTGGATAGGAATGCCGTTGTAATCCAGTACCCCGGTCAGCTCGTGCTGCAGACGCTCGAGCAGGTCCCGCTGGGCGGTCTCGTCGGCGTCGTGCAGGAGAAAGCCGAAGCGCGCGGCGCCCAGCCGATACAGCGGCTGGTCGGACGGCAGCAAGCGGCGCAGGTGCTGCTTGATGGCGCGCTGCAGGCCATCGAAGTGCGCCTGGCCCATGGCCTTGATGAAGTCGTTGAGATAGCTCTGGGCGAACAGGTCGGCCGCCACCGCGACCACCCGGGTGCCCTGGCGGGTCAGGGCTTCGGCGTCCTCGATGAAGCGCTGACCATTGGGCAGCTGGGTGACCGGGTCCCAGAAGGCCTCGGTACGCAGCAGCTCGATGTGCTGGGCCGCCAGCGCCGCCAGTTGCTGCAGTGCCAGCAGGCGGTCCTGAGGCAGGGCGGCTCGGGGTGCCGAATCGAACAGGCACAGGCTGCCCAGCATCAGGCCTTCGGCCGTGCGCAGCGGTGCGCCCAGATAGAAGCGGATGTTCGGCTCCTCCTTGACCACTTTCAGCTCGGCGAAGCGCGCATCGCTGCGGGCGTCTTCCACCTGCAGCGGCAGGGAGGTTTCCTGCAGGTGCTGGCAGAACGACTGGGAGCGCGGCACGGTAAAGGGCATGCAGCCCACCGTGGCCCGGCAGTGGACCTGCTGGCCATCGAGAAAGCAGATCATGGCGTAGGGGACGTCGAACAGACGTGCGCAGAGGTCGGTGAGATCCTGGAAGGCACGGTCGGAGGGACGATCGATCAAGGCAAGATCACGCAGCAGTGCAAGACGCTGGCGTTCATTGGCCGCAGTTAGTGGAGCAGGCTCCATAGCAACGTCTCGGTGCGCTGTAGTAGCAGATTGCTACTTAGAGCGTGATCGGATCGAGAGTTCCCTTGTTGGTTGCATCACGACCGCCGGCACCTCCAGCGGCCTAGGCGGCGAAGTAGAAAACGGCGAACAACCGGGCCGGGTCGGTCCATACCTGTACCTGTCTGAAGCCAGCGTTTTCGGCGAGGGCGCGAAAGCTTTCCAGGCTGTATTTGTAGGAGTTTTCGGTATGGAGCCGTTCGCCTTCGTGGAAGGTGAAGCTCTCGCCTTCCAGACGCACGGTCTGGTCGCGGGTACTGACCAGATGCATCTCGATGCGCGAGGCGATGGGCTCGAAGAAGGCCAGATGGCGAAAGCGTGCCGGATCCAGGTCGGTATCCAGTTCACGGCGGATGCGCCGCAGCAGGTTGAGATTGAAGTCCGCGGTGACTCCGGCGGCGTCGTTGTAGGCCGCATCCAGTCGGGCCCGGTCCTTGATCAGGTCCACCCCGATCAGCAGGCCGCCAGTAGCCGGCAGCATCCGGTGCAGATTGCCGAGGAAAACGCCGGCTTCCTCGGGGGTGAAATTGCCGATGCTCGAACCCGGAAAGAAAGCGATGGGCCGCAGGCCGTCGAGGCTGTCGGGCAGGGTCATCGGCCGACTGAAATCGGCGCAAACGGCACTGACATCCAGCCAGGGATAGTCAGCAGCCAGACGCTGCGTGCTGCTGAGCAGGAATTCCCGCGAGATGTCGATGCCCAGGTAACCCGCCGGGCGCATGGCTTCCAGCAACAGGCGCACCTTGCGACTGGCGCCACTGCCCAGCTCGACCAGCGCGGCGTCCCGGCCGGCCAGCCGAGCGATCTCGCCGGCCGCCGTTGCGAGGATTTTCTCTTCGGTACGGGTAGGGTAGTACTCGGGCTGCTGGGTGATCGCCTCGAACAGCTCCGAGCCGCGCTGATCGTAGAAGTACTTGGGCGACAACGCCTTGGGGGTCTGGGCGAAGCCCTGGAGCACATCGTCCCGCAGCGAGGTGCCGGCGCTGGCCACCGGCTGCTGATCGAAGAAGCGCACGGCAAGGGCCATGGGTCAGACCTCTCTGGCCAGGCGCAGGCCGGAGAACTGCCAGCGCATGGTGGGATAGAAGAAGTTGCGGTAGGTGGCACGCACATGGTCCTGCGGGGTGGCGCAACAGCCACCGCGCAGCACCATCTGACCGGACATGAACTTGCCGTTGTATTCGCCCAGGCTACCCGGAAGTGGCTTGAAACCGGGGTAGGGGCGGAAGGCGCTGCCGGTCCACTCCCAGACATCGCCGAACAGTTGGCGCATGCCCTGGCCTTCGCTGGCGACCGGTTGCAGACGGTCCTGCTCGACGAAATTGCCCAGGATCGGCTGGCGGGCTGCCACGGTTTCCCACTCCGCCTCGGTGGGCAGGCGGGCACCGGCCCAACTGGCATAGGCATCGGCTTCGTAGAAACTCAGGTGGCAGACCGGCGCCGCGGGGTCGACGGGGGTCAGGCCGCCCAGGGTGAAGTGGTGCCAGACACCATCCAGCTTCTGCCAGTACAGCGGCGCCTGCCAGCCGAGGCTGCGGATGGCCGCCGCGCCGTCGGACAGCCAGAGGTCGCTGCGGCCATAGCCGTTGTCTTCGATGAACGCCAGGTATTCGACATTGGTGACCAGGCGATCGGCCAGCTGGAAGTCATCGACGAACTGCCGGTGGACCGGGGTCTCGCAATCGAAGGCGAAGCCTTCGCCGCCATGGCCGACATGACGGACGCCACCCGGGTGCGTCTCCCACCCCAGGGACGTGACCTGGCGTGTGCTGCCCTTGGCCAGGTCGGCGCGATAGACCGGATGCAGCGGGTTCTGCGCCAGGATGTGCTTGATGTCCATGAGCAGCAGTTCCTGGTGCTGCTGCTCGTGGTGCAGCCCCAGTTCCAGGCGCCGCGCGATCTCGGCGGCGTGTTCGACCGGCGGGGCGCTGAGCAGCTCACCCATGGCCTCGTCCACGGCCGCGCGGAAGCGATAGACATCATCCACGCCTGGGCGTGACAGATGCCCACGGGCCGCCCGGGGAAAGGGCTTGCCGTGGGTTTCGTAGTAGGAATTGAACAGGTAGTCGTAAGCGGGATTGGGCGTCTGGTAGCCCTTCAGGAAGGGCTTGAGGATGAAGGCCTCGAAGAACCAGGTAACGTGCGCCAGATGCCATTTCGGCGGGCTGACGTCGGCCATGCTCTGGATCACGTAGTCTTCGGTGGTCAGGGGCGCACAGAGCGCCTCGCTGGCGGCCCGGACCCGCCGAAAACGCTCCAGCGGGGTGGCAGCGGTATGGCTCGCGGCGGGCAGTTCGCGGGCGAGAGGATTCATGGCGGTCTCCCTGATCGGTCTTCCTGTGGTCAGGAAACCGACCGGGCAGCATAAGTTTAGTTCGCCCGGTTATGACGGGCGGTCTCGCTTGCCGGTCTCTACCACCAGGTTTCCAGCTGTACGCCGAAGTTGTTGCCGTGGCGGGCATCGCCGAAGGCGCCGCTGTCGGATAGCGCCGTGCCGGCTACCGCAGCGTCCTGGGCGCCACGGTTCCAGCTGGCATAGGTCCAGTAGAGGCGGATCTCCGGGCGGTCCATCAGGCCCATGCCGCCCAGGGCCAGCGTCGGCGCGACGGTGACCTTGTTCAGGGTACGGGTGGCGCCGCTGTCCGGATGGATCTGGTCATGGCCGAATTCCACCTGCAGCTTGAACAGCCGGGTGAAGGCATAGCTGGGGCGCACGCCGAAGGAATACCAGGTCTGGCCACCGTCGCCCGGCGCCCGGTCGCGCTGGTAGAGCGCCAGCAGTTGGCCGCCGAAGCGTGGCGTGATCTGCCAGCGCGGCGATTCGAGGATACGCAGGCTTTCATATTCCTGATCCGCGGTCAGGCTACCGGTGGCGCCCAGCCCGGTTCCCGGGCCACGACCATACTGCACGGTGAAGACGTTGACCCCACCGAAGAATTGCGCCTGCTTGTGCTCGGCGGTGGCTGACCAGCCGCTGTGAGCACCCTCTACCTGGCCGGCGCGCTGGATATAGGACAACCCCAGTTCGATCTCGCCGCCAGGGTTGGTCTTGATGCCGCCGAGGTTGAGGTCATGGCGGTTGGCCTTGTCTGGCTGGTTGATGTTGTCTTCCCGACTGAAGGCGTAGCTCAACCGCACACCGCTGTCGCCCAGGCCGTAGTCCTCGATGCCGAAGCCGGTGCCACTCGGGTTCCAGTAGTAGAAGTCGTTGATATGGATGTCGTGGCGCTTGTAGTAGCGCCGGCCGGCCCAGACGCCGCCACCGTTGAGCGCCGGCAGGCTGAGGCTGGTCCAGATCTGCGGCAGGCGCACGTTGCCGTTGTCGCCGCTGAAGGTGGGCGTCTGGTCGTAGACGTTGTAGAGGCTGGCCATGCCGTGCACCTTGAGTTCGGTGCCATCGACGCCCTTGTACAGCGTCTGGTGCAGTTCGAGTTCCCAGTAGGTCTCGCATTCGTTACCCAAACGGTACTTGGCCGGTGCGCCGGGCAGTTGGAAGCAGCTCTGCTTGCCGCCCGTGTCGGCGCCACCGACGCCTACCCGTCCGTAGCCGTTGAATTCCAGCGCCATGGCGGTCAGCGGCAGGCTGCTGGCAAGCAAGGCGAGGCAGGAGGCGGTGCCGGCCTGGCGGAGAACTCTACTCATCCCAAAAAATCCCTCTGTGGTTGGCGAACGCCGATCGGACCTGGCGTCAGGTCGACAAGTTGCGCGAAAAGCTACTCCTATCAAGGACTTGGAGTAGCGTCGACGCCATGGTGGGCCAGGCTGAAAGCGGCGGCCTAAAGAGAATGGTTGACGACCATGCCCTCCGCTGGCGACGCTGGGTTTTTTGGCCAGGTAAAGTATTACAAGATGAAACCGACGCTGCTGATGGCCCCGCAATTGCCTCAGGGACTGGTTACCCAGCTCGAAGCCCGCTACCGGGTACTGGGTCCCTTTCCTTCCGCGGATCCCGCCGCCTTGCCTGCCGGCGCCGAGGAGGCGGTGGCCCTGCTGACCATTGGCGGCCTGCCCACCCGCGCGGCCTTGCTGGACGCGCTTCCGGCATTGCGCCTGGTAGCTTGCTATGGCACCGGCTACGAGGGCGTGGAGCTGGCAGCCTGTCGCGAGCGTGGCATCGCCGTGACCACCGCCGGTGACGCCAATGCCACCGCCGTGGCGGAATTTACCTTTGGCCTGATCCTGGCCAGCGCTCGCCGCCTGTTGCAGGGCGATGCCTTCGTCCGCAGCGGCCGCTGGCAGGGCAACGCCGTCGAGCGCATGCCCCAGGTTCCGGGCCTGGCCGGGCGCCGACTGGGCATCTATGGCCTGGGCGAGATCGGTCGGCGCATCGCCCGCCGCGGCGAGGCCTTCGACATGGAGATCGGCTACTTCAATCGCTCGCCACGCACGGGGCTGGACTACGCCTATCACGGCAGCCTGCTGGAGCTGGCGCGCTGGAGCGATGTCCTGGTGGTGGCGGTGCGCGCCAGCGCCGAGACCGTGGGGGCGATAGACGCCGAAGTCCTGGCCGCCCTCGGAGAGGAGGGCCATCTGGTCAACATCTCCCGTGGCAGCGTGGTCGATGAGGACGCCCTGGCGGCGGCCCTGGAGCAGCAGGTCATCGCCGGTGCGGCGCTGGATGTCTTCGCCCGCGAACCCGAGGTGCCCGAACGCCTGCGCCAGCAGCCCAACCTGGTGCTCAGCCCCCATGTCGCGGCCAATGCGGCTTCGGCCCAACAGGCCCAGCAACAGGTGATGCTGGCCAACCTCGAAGCCATGCTGGAGGGGGGCGAGTTGCGCAATCGCATCGCCTGAGAGCCTGTTAAAAGTCTGCTGCGCGTCGGCCAAACGGCGTTGAATACACCCTGGATCGCCAGCCCGGTCGGAATGCTCATTTACCACTCGTAAACTCGCACGCGAGCCCGGTCCGCTTCCTCAGGTCTCTTCGCCTTGTTTGGCTCTAGCTCGCTAGACTTTAAACAGGCTCTTATTCTCCGCCGGTCGGCTTGGGTTGTGGCCCCTGATGGCCACTCCCATATTGGGCTCATGACCTCGATATCGCCTGCCGCCGTCCTGGCGGACTTTCACGACGCGCCGCGCAGCTGGTTCACGACGCGCTTTCCCGCACCGACCGAGGCGCAGCTGCAGGCCTGGCCGGCCATTCGCGCCGGCGCCTCGGTGCTGGTGGCGGCCCCCACCGGCTCGGGCAAGACGCTGACCGCCTTCTTCGCCGTGCTGGATGGCCTGGTGCAGGAGGCGTTGCGTGAAGGCGGCCTGCCCGAGACCTGCCTCTGGCTCTATGTGTCACCGCTCAAGGCTCTGTCCAACGACATCCGTCTCAATCTCGAAGAACCCCTGGCCGGCATCAGTGCAGCGCTGGAGGCGCGGGATTTACCGCCCTTGGGGTTACGCACGGCGGTGCGGACCGGGGATACGCCACAAAAGGAGCGGGCGGCGATGCGTCGGCGGCCGCCGCACCTCCTGGTCACCACGCCCGAGTCCCTCTATGTGCTGCTCGGCTCGGATTCCGGGCGGCGGATGCTGGGTAGCGTCCGCGGTGTGATCGTCGACGAGATCCACGCCATTGCCGACGGCAAGCGCGGCAGTCACCTGACGCTGAGCCTGGCGCGACTGGAGGCCTTGGCGGGGCGTCCACTGCAACGCATCGGCTTGTCCGCTACCCAGAAACCCCTGGCCGCCGTCGCCGCCTTTCTGGTCGGGCGCGATGCCAAGGGGCAGGCACGACCCTGTACGGTGGTCGACATCGGCCACCAGCGTGCTCGCGATCTGGCCCTGGAGGTGCCCCCCGTTCCCCTGGAGGCGATGCTCTCCACCCAGGCCTGGGAGCTGGTCTACGACCGCCTCGCCGAACTGGCCGAGGCACACCGCACCACCCTGGTGTTCGTCAACACGCGGCGCCTGGCCGAGCGCATGGCGCGTCAGCTCTCGGATCGCCTCGGTAATGGCCAGGTCGCCGCCCACCATGGCAGCCTGGCCAAGGAGCAGCGGCTGGATGCGGAGCAGCGCCTCAAGCGCGGCGAATTGCGCCTGCTGCTGGCGACCGCTTCCCTGGAACTGGGCATCGACATCGGTGATGTCGACCTGGTCTGCCAGATCGGCTCGCCAGGCTCCATCGCCGCCTTTCTGCAGCGGGTCGGGCGCGCCAATCACCAGGTCGGCGGCCTGCCCAAGGGACGACTGTTTCCCACCTCGCGCGACGATCTGGTGGAATGCGTCGCGCTGCTTGATTGCGTGCGCCGGGGCGAACTGGACACCCTGCACATCCCCCAGGCACCGCTGGATGTCTTGGCCCAGCAACTGGTGGCCGAGGTGGCCTGCCAGGAATGGTCGGAGGCAGCGCTGCTGGCCGTGCTGCGCCAGGCCGAACCCTATGCCGCCCTCGAAGAGGCGGACTATACCGCGGTCGTGGAGATGCTCAGCCAGGGCTATACGGATCGTCGCGGGCCGCGCGCCGCCTATGTGCACCGGGATGCGGTCAATGGCCTGTTACGCGGTCGGCGCGGCGGCAAGGCCACGGCGGTGATGAGCGGCGGCACCATCCCCGAGAGTGGTGATTTCAGCGTGCTGTTGGAGCCCCAGGGCCATACGGTGGGCAGCGTCAACGAGGATTTCGCCTTCGAAAGCCTGGTAGGCGACGTCTTCCAGCTCGGCAACACTGCTTACCGCATCATCAAGATCGAAGGCAGCAAGGTGCGGGTGGAAGACGCCAAGGGGCAGCCGCCCAACATTCCCTTCTGGCACGGTGAGGCGCCGGGGCGCAGCGACGAGTTGTCGGCGGGCCTGGCGCGGCTGCGGGCGGAACTCGAACCGCTGCTGCCCGGCACCGACGAGCCGCCGGAACCGGCCATCGTCCGCATCGGCGCGGCCTATGAGCTGGAAGAGGGCGCCGCCCGCCAGTTGGTGGACTATCTGGGTCGTGCCCGGCAGGCGCTGGGTGCGCTACCGACGCAGCAGACGCTAGTGATGGAGCGCTTCTTCGACCAGGCCGGCGGCATGCAGCTGATCATCCATGCCCCCTTTGGCAGCCGCATCAACCGCGCCTGGGGCCTGGCCCTGCGCAAGAGATTCTGCCGCAACTTCAATGTGGAGCTGCAAGCAGCAGCCACGGAGAACGCCTTGATCCTCTCGCTGGCGACGAGCCACAGCTTCGTGCTCGACGAGGTCTGGCGCTACCTGCATCCGGCCACCGCCGAGACCGTGCTGGTCCAGGCCCTGCTCGATGCGCCACTGTTCGCCGTGCGCTGGCGCTGGAACGCCACCACGGCGCTGGCGCTGCCGCGCTTCAGTGCCGGGCGCAAGGTAGCCACCCAGGTGCAACGCATGCGTAGCGAAGACCTCCTGGCCACGGTCTTTCCCGATCAGGTTGCCTGCCTGGAAAATCTCGCGGGCGAGCGTCAGGTGCCAGACCATCCACTGGTCCGCCAGACCCTGGATGACTGCCTGCACGAATCCCTCGACAGCCGGGGGTGGCTGGCCCTGCTGGCGCGTATCACCGGTGGGCAGCTGACCCTGCTGACCCGCGACTTGCCCGGGCCGTCGCCGCTGGCTGCCGAAGTACTCACGGCCAAGCCCTATGCCTATCTGGACGACGCCCCGGTCGAGGAGCGGCGGACGCTGGCGGTGCAGAATCGTCGCTTCGGCGGCGCCGATCCCGACGAGCTGGGCGCCCTGGATCCCGCCGCCATCGCCCTGGTGCGCGACGAAGCCTGGCCACGCCTGGAGACGGCGGATGATCTGCACGAAGCCCTGCTGGGTGTGGGCTTTCTCACCGAGGCCGAGCTGACGCGGCACCAGTCCCAGGTCCGCCAGCTGGTCAAGGCCGGCCGAGCCGGTTGCCTGCGGCTGCCGGAGGCGACCCTGTGGATCGCGGCCGAGCGCCTGCCGCTCTTTCAGGTGCTGTTTCCCGAGGCCTCCACGGAGCCGCCGCTCAGCCCGCCGCCCGGATTCAAGGCGCCTGCGGATCCTGAAACGGCACTGGTGGAGCTCTTGCGCGCACGCCTCACCGCCCTTGGGCCGGTGGACCAGCGTCCGTTGGCCGCGAGCCTCGGCCTGCCGCCGGAGCGCCTCACCCCGGCGCTGCTGGTGCTGCAGAGCGAAGGCTACGTCTTGCAGGGGCGCTTTACCGAGGCGGACGGCGCGGTGGAGTGGTGCGAGCGCCACCTGCTGGCGCGCATCCATCGCTATACCCTGGGACGCCTGCGCAAGGCCATCGAGCCGGTGGCGCTGGCCGACTACCTGAGGTTCCTGCTGGAGCATCACCATCTGGCCGGTCCGGCGACCCTGAGGGGCGGAGAAGGCCTGGAACAGGTCATCGGCCTGCTGGAGGGCTTCGAGGTCGCCGCCGCGGGCTGGGAAGGGGAGGTTCTTCCCAGTCGTCTACCGGATTACCAGTTTACCCACCTCGATGATCTCTGCCGCGCTGGCCGGGTCGTCTGGCTCCGCCTGCCGCAACCCGGACGCGGTGGCGGCGGCCCGGTCAAGGGCTCACCCATCGTCCTGCTACCCAGACGCCATCTGGCCGACTGGAACAGCCTCACCACGCCCCCGCTGGCCGAGGCCCTGTCGCCCAAGGGGCAGCGGGTGCTGGAGGTGCTCACGCGCCGCGGTGCCTCCTTCTTCGATGAGCTGCTCGGCGAAGCGCGCCTCTTGCGCAGCGAGCTGGAAACGGCCCTGGGCGAGCTGGTTGGTATGGGCGCGGTCAACGCCGACAGCTTCGCCGGTCTGCGCGCCCTGTTGCTACCAGCAGCCAAGCGCAGCAGCCGCACCGGTCTGCGCCGCGGGCGAATGCCTCTCTATGGCGGCATGGACGACGCCGGGCGCTGGGCGGCCTTGCGACTGGCCGAGGCCCCTACCGAGGAGCGGTTGCCGAATGCCCTGCTGGAGCGGCTGGTCTGGCTGTTGCTGCGCCGCTATGGCGTGCTCTGCTGGCAGCTGCTGCAGCGTGAGAGCGAGGTGTTGCCCCCTTGGCGCGATCTCTTGCGCGCCTGCCATCGTCTGGAAGCCCGTGGCGAGATCCGGGGCGGTCGCTTCATCGCCGGCCTGTCCGGCGAGCAGTTCGCCGATCCGGCGGCCATCGCACCCTTGCGGGAATGGCGCCAGCGCCCGCCGGAGGATCTATGGGTATGCGTGTCGGCGCTGGATCCGCTCAATCTGATCGGCACCCTGCTGCCGGGCGCCAAGGTGCCTGCCGTGGCTGGCAATCGCCTGCTCTACCGCGATGGCGTACCCATCGCCACCCGGGTAGGGACGAAGGTCAATTGGCTGGTCGAGCTGGAGGCCGGGGAACAGGTGCGGGCGCGTCAGGCCCTGCAGCAACTGGGGCGGGAGCGTCCCCAGGTGGGGCTTGGGCGCAGTCTGTTGCGGCAGTAGCGAACAGCCGTGGCGTTTAGAAGAAGGGGTGCGAGGCCTTGAGCATGAGGGCACTGTCGCAGTAGGTGTTGTGGCCCGAATACACCGAGCAGTCGGCGCCTCTCAGGCTGGTACCGCTATAGGTCAGGTTGAACAGGGTGTTCACCCACTTGCGGCTCAGATTCACCGACCAGTCGTTGAAGCTGCGCACCATGCCACCGCTGTCGAGGGTGGAGGGCACATCCAGCACGTAATTCGTGTATTTGAGCGATACGCCGGTCTTGATCAGGGGCAGGGTACCCAGGTCGGCATAGACCGAGGCGTTGTGGCGGCCCGGATCGTTGGCGAAGGCCGCGCCCAGGCGCTTGCCGTAGACGGTCATGCCGGAATAGAGCTCGCGGCTGGGATCGACGTTCTGGATCAGGTTGCTGTAGTTGATCACACCCAGTTCGTAGCCATAGCCGGGGGCGAAGCGATGCTTGTAGCCGGCGTAGGTGTCCATCTCCAGCAGCGCCGCTTCGGCGGACGAGGCGTTGTTGGTCGTCCACTGGCCGAAGTACAGGCCGCTGTCGTGGGTGAGATCGAAGCCACCACCCATGCCGGCGGAGTTAGGGGCGACCAGGCCTTGGGCCATGCTGCGTGACGGCGCCGTGCTCATCTTCAGATCGAAATCCCCCACTTCACGCTGCATGCCCCAGCTGGCAGCCATCGCCGGGCTCGTCAGGAGTCCGAGGATGAGGAGTAGCGGTAGGGATCTGGTCATGGAAGCACTCCTGCCGTGCCGATAGCGCAATTGATGGAGATGTGATGGGGATAACAACAAGCAGGGAGAACACCAGGGTGCAACCACCTTGATGGCATCGTTGTTATTAGATGAGAAACCACGGCTAACCCGTTATTGCCATTGGATGATAACCAACGAGGCAGAGGTTTTTTCGCCATTCGTCAGTTTCTAGATCATCCATTGAACTCGCCAAGAGTAACCAGACAGGCGAATTTGATATGGGTTCCAACAATAATCATCAGCAAACCAACTGGCCGGGTGGTGCGGATGACTTCCTGGCTGCCAGGCCTGAGGACATACTTTTTGACAAAGCGTAGGGCCATTGCGACGAACAACCGCGGCCTGGTGGATTGAATCGGCAGCGGAAGACTCAATATCTTAGGTGACGGGCAGCAAGGCCCGTCCTGACGTGGCTGTCCCTGATAGAGCACTGGCTCGAGGAGTTTTCATGAACGACCGTATACAAGCCCTGGTGCTGGACCTGTTTGCCCGTTTCGGCCTGGTGAAGGCCATCCCGATTCGCAGCCAGGAGCGCGAGCGGTTGGCGGCTCAGCGTCGCCACGAGCAACAGCGTCGCTGAGCGACGCGTTCAAGCGTGATCGGGCGCGGACCTGAAAGCCCAAGGGCGTCAGGTTCGCGCGGCGGCCCCTCGACAGGGACCTGAGGTCACTTGAGATTGCCGCTGAGGAATTGTCGTAGCCGCTCACTGCGCGGATTGACCAAGACATCGCTCGGCGGACCTTCTTCTTCCACCACACCCTGGTGCAGAAACAGCACCTGGGACGATACCTCCCGTGCAAAGGCCATCTCGTGGGTCACCATGAGCATGGTGCGACCTTCTTCCGCGAGAGCGCGGATGACCTTGAGCACTTCGCCGACCAGCTCCGGGTCGAGCGCGGAAGTGGGCTCGTCGAACAGCATGATCTCCGGCTCCATCGCCAGGGCACGGGCGATGGCGACCCGTTGCTGCTGGCCACCGGACAGGAACGCCGGGTACTGATCAGCAACCCTAGCAGCCAGACCGACCTTCTCCAGGTACTTGCGTGCGCGGTCTTCGGCTTCCGCCTTGCCGACACCCAGGGCCTTGCGTGGCGCCAGGGTGATGTTGTCCAGCACGCTCAAGTGGCTCCAGAGATTGAAGTGCTGGAAGACCATGGCCAGGCGGGTGCGCAGATTCTGCAGCTGAGCCGCATCGGCCACCCGCACCGCGCCGTGGTCATCGGCCATGCGGATGGTCTCGCCATCCAGGGTCATGGTCACGGCGTTGGGCTGCTCGAGGAAGTTGATGCAGCGCAGGAAGGTGCTCTTGCCGGAGCCGCTGGCGCCGATCAGGCTGACCACATCGCCGGTCTTGGCCTTGAGCGAGACGCCCTTGAGCACTTCGTGGTCGCCGTAACGCTTGTGCAGGCCTTCGACGGTCAGTTTGTACATGGATAGGAATTCCACAGCTGAAAAGGAATAGGGGTCACGGCGAGAGCAGGTAGCCGCTGCGATAGGCCTCGGTGCCCGCCACGTGGGCGATCACCATGCCGGCCGTGGCCATGCGGCGATTGGAGCGCGCATAGAGGACACCGGCGACCGCACTGCGTACCTCCTCCACGCGATCACTGATGGGGTCGATGACCTGCGCCAGCACCTGGCCCACCTCGATGCGCTCGCCCACCTGGGCCTTGAGCACCAGCACGCCACCCTGGGAGGTCGCCACGGGCTCGACGGCCGCCAGCGGCGTGGCAGGCTCCAGCAGCGGCGGCAGGGGAGCCGCCTGGCCGCTCACGAAGCCCTGATGACGCAGGTAATGGACGATGGCATCGGCGTCCGGACCGGCGAGCTCATCGCGCACGTCCAGCTGACCGCGCAGCTCCAGGGTCACCGACAGGCTGCCCATCGGCAGGCGCTCGCCGAAGCGCTGGTTGAGGTTCCACCAGAGCAGGGTGAAGCATTCATCGAAGGACTGGCCGCCCGAGTCGGTGGCGAGCAGGCTGGCCTGCGAGCCGAAATAGCGTGCCAGCGGCTCCACCTGGGGCCAGGCTTCCGGCGTGGTGTAGAGGTGGGCCACGGCGTCGAAGTCACAGTGCAGGTCGAGCACCACCTCGGCGTCGCAGGCCAGGCGTTGCAGGGTCAGGCGTTGGCTGTCGAGCTGGGTGGTGGCGGTTTCTGCGGCCAGGGCGGTGCGGAAGGCCTCGCGCACCAGGGCCTGGTTGGTGGCGATGTCGTCACCCAGGCGCTCGGCGACGGCGGCTTCGACCTGGGCGGTCATGTCGCGAAACCGACGGTTGAAGTTCTGGCCGGTCTCCAGCTCGTAGCGACCCAAGTGGACGTCGGCCACCTGCTGGTCCTGGCCGATGGGGTTGGCCACGGGCACCAGCACCACTTCCGCCAGCAGTTCGCCCGCGGCGTCGAGCGCCTTGAGGCGCTGCTTGAGGTGCCAGGCGGTCAGCATGCCGGGCAATTCGTCGGCATGCAGCGAAGCTTGGATATAGACCTTGCGGCCACTGTCGGTGGGGCCGAAGTGGAAGCTGTGAATGCTGCGCTCGGTGCCCGGAACCGGGGCGACCAGCTGATGGGTGAGATGGCGCATGACTACTCCGGGGCCGCGCAGGACGCGGCCGCTTGGGTCAGTGGGTCGGGCCGAGGAAGGCCAGCCAGCGGCGTTCCGCGAGGCGGAACAGGCCGATCAGGATGAAGGACACCGCCAGGTACATCAACGCGGCCAGGCCAAAGGCCTGGAAGGTCAGGAAGGTCGCGGTGTTGGCGTCGCGGGCGATCTTGAGCAGATCCGGCACCGTGGCGGTGAAGGCCAGGGTGGTGGAGTGCAGCATCATGATGACTTCGTTGCTGTAGAAGGGCAGCGACCGGCGCAGCGCCGAGGGCAGGATCACGTGCACGTACAGCCGCCAGCCGTCCAGGCCGTAGGCCTTGGCCGCCTCGACTTCGCCGTGGGGGGTGTTGCGGATGGCCCCGGCAAAGATCTCGGTGGTGTAGGCGCAGGTGTTCAGGGCGAAGGCCAGGATGGTGCAGTTCAGGCCGTCACGGAAGAAACTGCCGAGCAGTGGCTGGTCGCGCACGAAACCCAGGCTGTAGATGCCGGTGTAGCAGATCAGCAACTGCAGATAGAGCGGGGTGCCGCGGAAGACATAGGTGTAGAAGCCGATGGGCCAGCGCAGCCAGCGCCGTTCGGATACCCGCGCCACCGACAAGGGCACCGAGACCAGGAAGCCGATCACCACCGAGGCCACCAGCAGCCAGAGGGTCATGGCCAGTCCGGTGATGTGGTAGCCATCGGTCCACAGCAGGGGTTTCCAGTATTGCTGCAGGAGTTCGATCATCGCTTGGCCTCCCGCACGCCGACGTGATAGCGCCGTTCCAGGGCACCGAGGATGGCATTGGTCACGGCGGTGATGAGCAGGTAGATGACGCCGGCGACGATCAGGAAGTAGAACAGCTTGAAGGTCCCCTTGCCGGCTTCCTGGGAGGCACGCACCAGGTCCGCCAGGCCGATGATGGAGACCAGCGCGGTGGCCTTGAGCAGTACCTGCCAGTTGTTGCCGATGCCGGGCAGGGCGAATCTCATCATCTGCGGGAAGGTGATCAGGGTGAAGGTCTGCCAGCGGTTCAGGCCGTAGGCCAGGGCGGCCTCGCCCTGGCCGCGCGGCACGGCGAGGATGGCGCCGCGAAAGGTCTCGGTGAAATAGGCGCCGTAGATGAAACCGAGGGTGGCGATACCGGCGGCCATGGGATCGATGTCGATGTAGTCCCAGCCCATGTAGTCGGTGAGGGCGCCCAGCCAGTTCTGCAGGCTGTAGAAGATCAGCAGCATCAGCACCAGGTCCGGTACACCGCGGATCAGGGTCGTGTAGCTCTGTGCGATGAAGCGCAGGGGCGTGAAGCGCGACAGCTTGGCCGAGGCGCCGAGCAGGCCGAGGATGACCGCCACTACCAGCGCGAAGCCGGCGAGCTTGAGGGTCGTCAGGGTGCCTTCCAGGATCAGCGGGCCGTAGCCATGCAGGCTGAGCGTGCCCAGTCCGATGGACTGCAAGAAGGAGTCGAAGGAATTCTGCTGCATGCGTCTTGGGGGAATCGCCTGGTGAGTCCGCGGGCGCGGCGAGCGCCGGCGGTCATACGTAAAACGCCCCCGGTGGCACCAGGGGCGTCTGCCGAACCGACCTTACTTGGGATCGTAGAGGTTCAGGTCGCCGAAGTACTTCTTCTGGATCTTGTCGTAGGTACCGTCGGCGTGGATGGCCGCGATGCCCTTGTTGACGAAGGTCTTGAACTCGTCGTTGCCTTTGCGGATACCGACGGCGGTATCGGCCGGCAGCAGCTCGTCGTGGATGGCGGTGTTGACGTAGCCCTTGCCCTGGGGCGACTTCATGAAGCCACCTTCGGCCTGCAGCATGTCCTGCATGGCGACGTCGATACGGCCCGACACCAGGTCGGCGTAGACCTGATCCTGGTTCTGGTAGCTCTGCACGTTGACGCCATTGGGCGCCAGCTTCTGCTTGGCGAAGGTCTCCTGGATGGTGCCCTGCTGCACGCCCACGGTCTTGCCCTTCAGGCTTTCCGCGGTGGCCTGCAGGTTGGAACCTTCCTTGACGACCATGGAGGAGGGGCCCGACCACAGCAGGTCGGAGAAGTCGATCTGCTCGGCACGCGCCGGGGTCTTGGTCAGCGAGGACAGGATGCCGTCGAACTTGCGCGCGCGCAGGCCAGGGATCAGGCCGTCGAAGTCACTCACCACCCACTTGCACTTCACCGCCAGCTTTTCGCAGATGGCGTTGCCCAGCTCGATGTCAAAGCCGACGAAGCTGCCATCGGCGGCCTGGGATTCGAACGGTGGGTAGGTGGTGTCCACACCGAAGCGGATCTCTTTCCATTCCTTGGCCATCGCCGAACCGGCGGCCAGACACAGGGCGAGCGCAGAGAGAGTCAGCCAGCTTTTTTTCATGTCGGATCCTAGAGCGAATGTGGATGAAATCATGGCGCCATTACGACGTCCGTGCCCTCGCGGGAGCAATAAGCTTACCAGTCGGCGAAGATCGTCCCAAATCTGTACGCGGTTGCCGCGTTGTTTACATCCTGTAGCAGCCAGCCGCATCGAGCGGCGCGCATTATGCACCGGAACGGCGCGGCTTTCCTGCCTGGGGCGGACGAGTGCACTGCTTTGGGTCTAAAAAGACACGGCTGCGCCAAAGGTGGGCAGAAAGGTAGCAGAAGAGCCCGTTGCAATAGAGGCCGTCTCCGTTAGGTAGCAATCATCCACTGCGGCTGTGTGCAAAGGAAACGGGAGGAAGACCGGATGACCAAGGGGCAAAACGGGGTGGCTTCCGGCGCGATCCAGGTGGCGACGGCTGTCCAGGTCGCGGCGGTCGCTCAGGGTTTTCAGGCCTTCGTCAGCGCCCAGCATCCGCTGTTGGCGGACGAATCAGCCGATCTTCCCCTGCAGCTGGTAATCACAGAGGCCAATCGCGTCATAGCGGGCGTGCTCGGCCGGGTGTTCTGGCAGGGCCTGGAGATCGAGGTGCTCTGGGTGGACGAGGCCTATCGTCAGCGAGGCCTGGGCAGGCGGTTGCTGCAACAGGCGGAAGACCATGCCCGCGCCCAAGGTGCCCGGGTGGCCTATCTGCGCACTGCGCAGGCGGCTGCCTTCTATGAGCGCTGCGGCTACCGGCACTGCGGCTATCTGCCGCGACCTCTGGGGACCGGGCTGCACAGCTTCCATAAGGAGCTGGGCTAGATGACCGCCCCGGGGCTGGTCCGGCAACTGGCGCGCCTGCTGGCCCTGGTAGCCTTGGCCGCACTCTATGGCGCGCTGCATGACCAGCTCAGCTATGGCATAGGTCCGGAATACTTCAGCTGTCTGAAATTCCCCCAGTTCGGCCTGCTCGATTCGGAGGTGGCGCCACGTTGGCGGGCCGCGCAGGTCGGGGTGCTGGCCGGGGCGGCCGCAGGACTGCCCTTGGGGCTGGTTCTGCTCTGGCTGACCCACCGGCGTGCTGCCGCTGATCGAGGTCTCTGGCGCGGGATCGGCGCTGTCTTGCTTGGCGCCCTGGCCTTCGCCTTGCTGGGCCTGGCCCTGGGCTGGGTCGCCCTGGACCTGGGTCGTATGCAGCAGGTACCCGCTTGCGTGCGGGATAGCCGAGGTTTCCTGTTGGCGGCCTGGATGCACGATGGCAGCTACCTGGGCGCCCTGGTCGGCTTGGCGGTATTCGCCTGGCGCACCCGCCGATCACGTTGAAGCCGTGCAAGCGCACGCTCGACGCCGGCTTCCAGGGCAAGAAAGAGCAGGGCCACGCCGCCTCCGAGCAGAGTACTGCCCAGGCGTTCCAGCGCGATGCTGGCTTCGGGAGCACCCGCCAAGGCGACCATCAGCACCGTGGTGCCGGTGATGAACAGGGTCTGCCATGAATAGCGTCCGTCCTGCAGCAGATAGGCGCCCGCCGCGCACAGCAGGCAGGCACCAGCCAGGACGAGGGGCGTGTTGTCGAGCCAGACCACCGCGCCCGCCAGCAGGCAACCGGCCAGGGTGCCGCCCAGTCGGCCCAGCCCACGGCGCCAGGTGTCGCCGAGCCGTGGCTTGAGCACCAGCAGGGCGGTCATGGGGGCCCAGTAGCCATGACCATAATCGAGGAGGCCGGTCAGGATCTGGCAAAGGGCGACCACGGCGGCGGCATAGAAGCCATAGCGGCCAAGGCGGAATCTGTCCTCGAATAGCACCACCACCTCGCGCAGGTGGGTCCTGAGCGAGCCGGTGCGCAGGCGCCATTGGGAGCGGTAGAGTGCCTTTTGCAGGAGGGCGAAGAGCGCCAGCTGCAGCAGGCCGCCGGCGAGCACCAAACCGCCGCGCCAGACCGCCTGCTGCAAGTCGCCTGGAAAGCCACCGGCCACCAGCAGGGCCACGGTCCATTGCTGGGTGATCCACCAGGGGCCGTTGCCGACGGCGAACAGCCAGGCGCAGCAGGCTGCCCAAAGGGCGCCGACGAGCACCAGCGCCGGTAGCTGATGACCGAGCAACGAGCCGACCACCGCCGAACAGGCCATGCCCAGGGCAGCCACCAGCATGGGCGCCAGGGGTTCGGCGGCAAAGCTCTTGTAGGCGCCGAAGCCGACCGTGTAGGCGCCACCGAGGGCCACCACGCAGGGTAGCCAGGCACCGGTCCACCATCCGGTGAGCAGGATCACCGCCAGCGCCGGCAGACAGGCCAGCGCCAGGGCCCAGCGGGGCTCCTGAGGCGCGCCTATGGCGCCATCGGCAACAGGAGGGGGTGACTGGCCTGCCATGGCTCAGGCCAGGAGATTCTGCAGGATGTCGAGGGTATCGGCTTCGGCCACCGGCTTGTCATGGCGCCAGCGCAGCATCCGCGGAAAGCGCACGGCGACACCACTCTTGTGGCGCTTGGACAGGGCAATCCCTTCGAAGCCCAGCTCGAACACCAGGGTCGGCTCGACGCTGCGTACCGGCCCGAACTTCTCCACCGTGGTGCGCCGGACGATGGCATCCACCTTGCGCATCTCCTCGTCCGTGAGACCGGAGTAGGCCTTGGCGAAGGGCACCAGGGTGCGTTCGGAACTCTCCGGCGGACCGTCCCAGACAGCGAAGGTGTAGTCGGAATAGAGACTGGCGCGGCGTCCATGGCCACGCTGGGCATAGATGAGCACAGCGTCCACCGAAAAGGGATCGACCTTCCATTTCCACCAGGTGCCCATGTCCTTGGTGCGGCCAACGCCATAGAGCGAGTCCTGTGCCTTGAGCATCATGCCTTCCACGCCCAGGGTGCGAGAGGCCTCGCGCTGGCGGGCAAGATCCTGCCAGTCGCGCCCGTGCAGCAGCGGTGAGGGACGCAACAGCGGACTGGCACAGTGCGCTACCACCCGTTCCAGCTCGGCGCGACGCTGCCGTTGCGGTTGGCTGCGCAGGTCATGACCTTGCCATTCGAGCAGGTCGTAGGCGAGCAGGATGACCGGTACGTCCTCCAGGATCTTCTTGCCCAGGGTCTTGCGGCCGATGCGCTGCTGGAGCAGGGCGAAGGGCTGCACGCCGAAGGGGATGGGCGCGGCTGGATCGCGGGCGTCCTGGTGCTCGCTGACTTCCTCGCTGCTGAGCAGGGTGTCGGGGGCGGCGTCTTCCTTCCAGACCACGATCTCGCCATCGATCACGGTGCCATCGGGCAGCGATTCCGCGAGGGGATGCAGTTCGGGAAAGCGATCGGTGACCAGGTCCTCGCCCCGCGACCAGATCCACAGCCGACCGTCACGCTTGACCAGCTGGGCGCGGATGCCGTCCCACTTCCATTCCACCTGCCAATCTTCGGCTGGACCCAGTTGCCCCTCGAGTTGCTCCACCGGCAGTTGCAGTGCATGGGCGAGAAAGAAGGGGTAGGGTTGGCCACCGCGCTGGGCGTGTTCGTCCGGACTTTCCGGGACGACCAGGCGCGCATAGCCCTCGGCGGTGGGGCGGTGGGAAAGGTCGGTATAACCCACCAGGCGCTGGGCGACCCGCTTGGGATCCAGGTCCGCCAGGGTGGCCAGGGCGCGGGTCACCAGCAGCTTGGAAACGCCGACGCGGAATTCACCGGTGATCAGCTTGATGCAGACCATCAGGCTCTGGCGATCCAGCTGGTCCCAGAGCGGCGGCAGACGCTCGGCCAGCTCCTCTGGCGACAGGCCGCGCAGGGGCAGCAGGTATTCTTCCAGCCAGAAGGCCAGGCCTTCCGCGTTGGCGGCATCGGCGGTGGGAATCAGCAGCGCCATGGTTTCGGCCAGGTCGCCTACCGCCTGGTAGCTCTCCTCGAACAGCCACTCGGGCAGGCCGGAGAGGGCCATGGTCAGCTCACGCAGCTGCCGGGTCGGCACCAGGCGCCGGGGGCGGCCGCCGGCGAGGAAGTACACCGCCCAGGCGGCATCGGCGGCCGGGGCGCGGCCGAAGTAGTCCACCAGGGCGGCCAGCTTGGCGTTGCTGGAGGTGGTGGCGTCGAGACGACCATAGAGTTCGGCGAAGGCCTTCATGCCTGGGCCTCCGTGGCGACGGGGGTATCGTCTTCCTCACCGTATTCGGTGGTGAAGCCCTGGGCGTCTAGGCCCTGGTCACGCAGATAGCGCACCAGGGTGGCGACCGAGCCGTGGGTGACCATCACCCGTTCGGCGCCGGTCTGCTCGATGGCCCACAGCAGGCCCGGCCAGTCGGCATGGTCGGAGAGCACGAAGCCGCGATCCACCCCACGCCGGCGGCGGGTGCCGCGCAGCATCATCCAGCCGCTGGCGAAGGCATCGCTGTGCTCGCCGAAACGGCGAATCCAGGTACTGCCGCCAGCCGAGGGCGGGGCGATGATCAGCGCCTGACGCAGCAAGGGATCGCTCTTCTTGAAGTCGCCGGCATAGTGGGTTTCCGGGATGCGGATGCCGGCTTCGCGATAGACCCGGTTGAGCGGCTCCACCGCGCCATGGGCGAGGATCGGGCCGATCTCCGGATCGAGCCCGTGCAGGAGGCGTTGCGCCTTGCCGAAGGCATAGCTGTAGAGCACGCTGGCCAGCCCCTGGGCCTGGTTGGCGCGCCACCAGGCGTTGACCTCGGCGAAGATCTCCGCCTGGGGTCGCCAGCGATAGATCGGCAGGCCGAAGGTGGATTCGGTGATGAAGGTATGGCAGCGCACCGGCTCGAAGGGGGTGCAGGTACCGTCGGGCTCGACCTTGTAGTCGCCCGAGGCCACCCAGACCTCGCCCCGGTATTCCAGGCGCACCTGGGCCGAGCCCAGTACATGCCCGGCGGGGTGAAAGCTCAGCTTGACCCCGTGGTGGTCGATGACCTCGCCGTATTCCAGGGTCTGGAGGTTGATATCGGCGCCCAATCGCGCGCGCAGGATGCCAGCGCTGCCCGAGGTGGCCAGGTAGTGACCATTGCCCACCCGGGCGTGGTCGCCGTGGCCATGGGTGATGACCGAGCGCTCCACCGGATGCCAGGGATCGATGTAGAAGTCGCCAGGCGGGCAATAGAGACCGTCCGGGCGGGCGATGACGAGGTCCATGGGCGCCGCTCTGCTAGGGGATTACCCATAGGAACGGCGGCTGGGCTCTGGAGTTCGCCGCTCAGGCCTGGGCGGCGTAGCTCAAGGCCTGCTGCAGAGCCGCCTGACCCACCACCTCGCCGATCACCAGGATCGCCGGGCTCTTCAACTGGAAGAGCGCGGCGTCCACCTGCAGCTCCTGCAGGGTCGAGCGGCATTCGCGCTGGCTGGGCAGGGAGGCGTTCTCGATCATGGCGACCGGCGTAGCCAATGGCAGGCCGCCGTCCAGCAGGCCTTGCTGAATCTCGCTGAGCCGGGCCACGCCCATGTAGACCACCAGGGTGGTACCGGTAGCTGCCAGGGCGGCCCAGTTGGGCGCCGTGTCGTCCTGGGTATGGGCGGTGACCAGGGTCACGCCGCGGGCCACGCCCCTCAAGGTCAGGGAGATGCCGCAGGCGGTCGCGCCGGCCAGACCGGCAGTGATGCCGTTGACGATCTCGCTGCTGACGCCGCGGGCGGCCAGCCATTCGGCTTCCTCGCCGGCGCGACCGAAGATGCAGGGGTCGCCGCCCTTGAGCCGGGCCACGCAACGTCCCTGGCGGGCATAGCGCAGCATCAGCCGATGAATGAAGGCCTGGGGCGTGGAGCGACAACCACCGCGCTTGCCAACGCGGATCACCCGGGCGGTCGGGCAGTGGTCGAGCACCGCCGGGTTGACCAGGTCGTCGATCATCACCACCTCGGCCTCGCCCAGGGCGCGCACGGCCTTGAGCGTCAGCAACTCGGGATCGCCAGGGCCGGCACCGATCAACCAGACTTTCCCGCTCATGTAGTGACCTCTCTTATCCAGGGTGGCGACTGTAACGCAAAAAAAAGGCGTCCCGCTGCAAGCAGCTGGGACGCCTTTGTCCTGAGGGTCTTTCCTCGCCGTTGAAGAAAGACCTATGTAATGGGTGGGTTTGCAGGCTTCATGCCAAGCCCAGATCCGTCCTGTGTGGCGGGTGACGGCTGGAATTAGCCGGTTGGTTGCCTCTTTTGAGCGCAGCGTGCTGCAAAACAGGGCATGCCTTAGGTCGTTCAATGTTGATAGAGCCAGAGCAGTATCAGCAGCAGATTCAGCGTCAGCGAACAGGCCGCCACGATCTGCCAGGTGCGCAGGGGATCGCGCTGCAGCAGCGGCAGGGGCCGGGCCAGGGGTTGGCGTTCGCCCTGTTCCAATAGCAGCAGCGCTTCTTCGGCGGTCTCGAAGCGCTCATTGGGATCCACTGCCACGGCGCGTTGCAGCCAGTCTTCGAGCCAGGCCGGCGCATCCGGACGCCGCCGTAGCACGCTGGCGGGCGCGCCGAAGCGGGGGCGCTGGAAGGGTTCCACCTCTCCGTAGGGATAGCCACCCGTCAGCAGCTGGTAGAGGGTCACCCCGGCCGCATAGAGATCCTGGGCCGGACTTGGTTCGGCGCCTTCGAAGGACTCTGGCGCGCGATAGCTGGGGGTGCCCGGGCTGTCCTGCAGATCCTCGGACAACTGCGGGCAATAGGCCAGGCCGAAGTCCAGCAGGCGCAATTCGCCGTCCAGGCCGCGATGCAGGTTGTCCGGCTTGATGTCGCGATGGAGGATGTTGCGTCTGTGCAGCTGGCCGAGGGCGCGCAACAGGCGCGACGCCACGTCCAGCCAGTCGGCCAGCGCCAGGGGCCCTTCGCTGGTTAGCTGCTGCGCCAGCGTCCGCCCTGGGTACTCACGCTGAACGAAGTAGAGATGCGCCCGCCTGGGCAAGGGGTGTACCTCGACGAAGGCACGGCCGGCGACGCGGCGCAGGAACCATTCCTCCATGAGCAGGGCATGACCAGCCAGGGTGTCGAATTGCAGCGCCGCGGGCAGGGTCTTGAGTAGCCAGGGGCGGCCACGCTCGTCGTGGACGCGATAGAGCAGCGATTGCCGCGACTCCGCCAAGCGCTCGACCACTGTCCAGCCTTCGAAGGCCTGGCCGGGCTTCAAGGCGGGCAGCGGTGGCCAGGTGTCGGCGTTGGCCAGGGTATCGGCCAGGGAGATGTCGGGTAGGCGGTCGACCCTTACCAGCAGGGCGCTGGCATTGTCCTGGCCGCCGGCGTGCAGCGCCCCGGCCACCAGCGCCTGGGCGGTGGCATCCAGATCGGTCACGCCGTCGACGAGAATACGCCTCATGCTGTCTTCGCCCAGCGCCGCCCAGACGCCGTCGCTGACCAGCAATAGCGTCTCGCCGGTTTCCAGTTCGCCTTCGCGAAAATCCACTACCAGATGGCTTTCCAGGCCCAGGGCGCGGGTCAGGACGTGCTGCATACCGGCCTGCTGCCAAACGTGGTCGACGGTGAGACAACCGAGTCGGCCCTGATGCCAGCGATAGGCGCGGCAATCACCGACATGGGCCAGGGTAAAGCGCCGTCCGCGGATCACCAGGGCCGTCAGGGTGGTCAGCAGCGGTTGGCCATTGCCGGCGGCCTGCAGCCAGCGATTCTGCGCCAGCAGCAACCGCTCCAGGGCCTGGGCCACCGGCCAGGTTTCCGGGGTGGAATAATAGTCCTGGGCCAGCGCCTGCAGGGTGGCACGCGCGGCGAGTCCACCATCCGGACAACCGCTGACACCATCGGCCAGGGCGAACAGGTGCCCCTTGGTGGCTGCCAGCGCCGCGCTGGGCTGGACACTGCGCAAGGCGTCTTGGTTTTCCTTGCGTGGACCGGTCGCAGTGGCTTCGGCGAAGGCGAGTTCTAGGGGCATGGACGGAGCGCCGGAGGGGAGAGGTGACGGGCAATGCAAAAGCGATACCCGACTGCCTGACGCCCCTGGAGCACTACCAGATTTCCACGCGTTTCTCGTCCGGCCGGACCATGGCATCACCCGCCTTGCAGCTGAACGCCTTCGCGAACGACGGCATGTTGGAGGGCGCCCCGATGGCGCGGAATTTCATGGGGGCATGGGGATCGGTGTTGAGGAACAGACGCGCCTGTTCTTCACGGATCGAGCCCCGCCAGACCCGTGCCCAGTTGAGGAAGAAGCGCTGCTCTTGGGTGTAGCCATCGATCTTCCGGTTGGCTTCTTCCGGCTTCTTGGCCAGGGCCAGTTGCAGGGCGTCATAGGCCGCGTTGATGCCGCCGAGGTCGCCGATGTTCTCGCCCAGGGTGAGCTTGCCGTTGACGTGCAGCTCAGGATGGTCGGGCAGCGGATGGTAGTTGTCGAACTGCTCCACCAGCTTGCCGGTACGGGCCTCGAAGGCCTTGCGATCGGCCGGGGTCCACCAGTCCACCTGGTTGCCCGCGCCGTCGAACTTGCTGCCCTGGTCGTCGAAGCCATGGCTGGCCTCGTGGCCGATCACCGCGCCGATGCCGCCATAGTTGATGGCATCGTCGCCATCTGGATAGAAGAACGGTGGCTGGAGGATGGCGGCCGGGAAGTTGATGGTGTTGTCGGTGGGGCTGTAGTAGGCATTCACCGTCTGCGGGTACATGCCCCATTCCTGGCGATCGGTGGGCTTGCCGATCTTGTCCAGATCATGGCGATAGTTGAAGCGCGAGGCGGCTTCCAGGTTGGCGTAGAAGCCCTGCGGCTTGAGCGTCAGGCCGCTCCAGTCCCGCCAGCGCTCGGGGTAGCCGATCTTGGGCAGGAAGCTGTCCCACTTGGCCAGGGCCTTCTGCTTGGTCTCCGGGCTCATCCAGTCGAGCTTCTCGATGCGGGCGCGAAGCGCCAGCATCACGTTGTCCACCAGTTCCTGGGCCCGCGCCTTGGCCTGGGGCGAGAAGTGCTCCTGCACATAGAGCTGGCCGAGCCCTTCGCCCATGGCGCCATTGACCGCGCTCAGCACCCGCTTCCAGCGCTCGCTCTGTTGCTGCTGGCCGCTCAGGGTCTTCTGGTTGAATTCGAAGCTCTCCTGCTGGAAGGGCTTGGACAGCAGCGGCGCGGCGTCATCGATCACGTGGGCGCGCAGATAGGCCTGCCACTGTTCGATGGGCGTCTCGGCCAGCATGCGGTCGAACTCGGCGAAGAAGCCGGGCTGGGACAAGGAAAAGCCCTGCTGGCCGGTGACGCCCTGGCTGGCGAAGAAAGCCTGCCAGTCGAAGTGCGGCGTGACCTTGTTGGCTTCGGCGAAGCTCAGGTAGTGATACTGGTTTTCCGGATTGCGCAGATCCACCGGCTTGACCGAGGCACGTGCCAGGCGACTTTCGAAGGCCAGCACCAGCTCGGCCTGGGCGGCCGCCTGGGCTTTGGGTACGCCGGTCAGGGTCAGCAGCCGTGCGAGGTGACCCAGGTAGGCCTGGCGTAGCTTGGCGTAGTCGGCCTCGGTGTAGTAATCGGGTGTCGGCAGGCCCAGGCCACCCTGGTAGGCATAGGCGATCTGCTGCTTGGCGTTCTGGTAGTCGGCACCGGAGCCGAAGGAGAACACCTGCATGTCGCCTCGGGCAAAGCTCTTCTGGAGATAGGCCACCACATCGGCCGAGGTGCGCAGCCGGTCGATGGCTGCCAGCTGCGCCTGGATTGGCTGATAGCCGGCGCGCTCGATGGCGGCTTCGTCCATGCCCGAGCGATACAGCCAACCGACCTTCTGTTCTATCGAACCCTGTTCCGCGCGATCCGCCGTGCGGGCTGCGCGCTGCAGGATGGCGTGCTGGTCGTTGAGCGATTTTTCGCCCAGGGCCATGAAGGAACCCCAGCGCGACTTGTCCGGCGGGATGGGATTAGCCGAGACCCATTTCTGGTTGACGAAGGTGTCGAGGTCGCTACAGGCGGTGGCCGGGTCACCCAGTTCGGTGACGTCGAAGACAGGGGCGGCGAAAGCCTGGCTGCCGAGCAGCAGGCCAATGGTCAGGGCGAGGGGTTTCAACGCAGGCATGGGAAAAAGGGGGCTCCAGAAAAGGGCAGAGGAAAGCGGAGTAGGGGTCGAGGGTAGCGGTCGCGGTGCGACCCTGCCAAGGGCGGCTGTTTCACAGGTGCTAGAAACGACGATCCCCGCCGAAGCGGGGATCGTGGGCGGTGTCTGGGATCAGAACACCGTCAGCTGCGCCAGTTGCAGCAGCGGCTGCGGATAGACGCCCAGGACGAAGGTGGCGATGGAAATGGCGATCAGCATCACGCCACCGGCGCGTTGCCCCCAGTTCATCGGCGCGTCATGGCGCTGCAGGCCCTGCTCGGTCAGGTACAGGGTGACCATCACGCGCAGGTAGTAGAACAGGCCGATGGCGCTGCCCAGCACGATGGCCGCGGTCTGCCACCACATGCCCGCTTCCACGCCCACGGTGATGACGTAGAACTTGCCGATGAAACCGGCGGTGAGCGGAATGCCGGCCAGGGACAGCATCATCACCGTTAGCGCTGCGGTCAGGTACGGGCGGCGCCAGAACAGGCCGCGGTACTCGAACAGCGCATCGGCATCACGCTGGCCGTTGCTCGGGCTGGACATCAGGGTAATCACGCCGAAGGCACCCAGGCTGGTGAAGACATAGGTCACCAGATAGACCGCCACGGCTTCCATCGACAGGCCTTCGCCCGACGCCACCGCCACCAGCAGGTAGCCGAAGTGGGAGATGGAGGAATAACCCAGCAGGCGCTTGAGGTTGCTCTGCATCAGCGCCAGCAGGTTGCCCACCAGCATGGAGGCGATGGCGATGAAGGCGATGGCATCGTGCAGCCAGCCGTCATCGCTGGCCATGGGCATGGTCTGGAACACCCGCACCAGCACGGCGAAGACAGCGACCTTGCTGGCGGTTGCCAGGAAGGCGCCAACCGGAGCCGGCGAGCCTTCGTACACGTCCGGGGTCCACAGGTGGAAGGGCACCAGGGACAGCTTGAAGCCGAGGCCGACGATCAGCATGCCGAGGCCGATTTCCATCAGCAGGCCGGTGCTGGCCGGAGCGTCCATCTGCATGCCGATGTCGGCGAAGTTCAGGCTACCGGATTGGGCATAGAGCAGGGCCATGCCGAACAGCAGGATGGCCGAGCCGGCAGCGGACAGCACCAGGTACTTCATGCCGGCTTCCAGGGAGCGGCGGTTGAAGTAGCTGTAGGCCACCAGGCCGTAGACCGGTACCGACAGCAGTTCCAGGCCGATGAACAGGCCAGCGACGTTTTGCGCCGCCACCAGCACCAGACCACCGGTGGCGGAGATCAGCAGCAGTAGGTATAGCTCTTCACGGTTGCCCGGATAGCCTTCCATGTAGGCATGCGACAGGGTCATGCAGGCCAGGGTGGCGATCAGGATCAGTGCCATGTAGAAGCAGCTGAAGCCGTCGATGCGCAGCAGCGGGGTGACGTCGATGGCGCCGACGCCGAGGGCCGGGATGCAGGACAGCAGGGCCAGGTTGAGACCGATCACGCCCAGGGTGGGAATGATGGTGTGATCCCGCCGCCAGGCGATGCCCAGCATCACCACCACGGCGGTGAGGCCGGTGATGATGATCGGCAGGAGGGCGATGAAGTGTTCGTAGGTAAAGGTCATGGCGCTCTTACCGGGCGGAAACGAGAGAGGAGAAGGCTTCGCCGAGCCACTGCTGGACACCGGCCATGCTCGCGGCCGAGGTATCCAGCACCGGCTGCGGGTAGACGCCGAGCAGCACCAGCAGCACGCCAAGCAACAGCAGCATCGACAGTTCCCGTGCGTTCAGACCCGGTAGCGCGCCTTCGGCCTTGGCCGGACCGAAGTAGGCGCGGTGGATCATGATCAGCGAATAGACCGAGGCGAACACCAGGCCGAAGGTGGCGATGACGGTGATCATCGGCACGACCGGGAAGGCGCCCAGCAGGATCAGGAATTCACCGACGAAGTTGCCGGTGCCTGGCAGGCCCAGGGATGCCGAGGCGAAGAACAGACTCAGGGCCGGCAGGTAGGGCAGGCGTGCCCAGAGACCGCCCATCTCGCGCATGTCACGGGTATGCATGCGCTCGTAGAGCTGGCCGCAGAGGATGAACAGACCGGCGGCGGAGAGGCCGTGGGCGATCATCTGTACCACCACGCCCTGCAGCGCCTGGGGGCTGCCGGAGTAGATGCCGATCAGCACGAAGCCCATGTGCGAGACGCTGGAGTAGGCCACCAGGCGCTTGATGTCGGTCTGGGCGAACGACAGGATGGCGCCGTAGAAGATGCCAATGATGCCCAGCCACATGGCGATCGGCGCGAATTCCGCCGAGGCGTTGGGGAACAGCGGGATGGCGAAGCGCAGCAGGCCATAGGCGGCGGTCTTGAGCAGGATACCGGCCAGGTCGACGGAACCGGCGGTCGGCGCCTGGGCGTGGGCATCGGGCAGCCAGGAGTGCAGCGGCACCACCGGCAGCTTCACCGCGAAGGCGATGAAGAAGCCCAGCATCAGCAGGTATTCCAGCTTGGGATCCAGCTGCAGTTGCAGCAGGTCTTCGTAGTCGAAGGTCAGGACGCCGGTGGCACCGTAGTTCACCAGCACCAGGGCAACGATCGCCACCAGCATGATCAGGCCACTGGCCTGGGTGAAGATGAAGAACTTGGTGGCGGCGGTGATGCGGCTCTTCTTGCCGTCCGCGGAGCTATGGCCCCACAGCGCGATCAGGAAGTACATCGGCACCAGCATCATCTCCCAGAAGAAGAAGAACAGGAACAGGTCCAGCGCCAGGAACACTCCCACCACGCCGCCGATGATCCACAGCAGGTTGAGGTGGAAGAAGCCGACGTGGCGCTGCACTTCGCGCCAGGAGCAGGTTACCGCCAGCACACCGAGCAGACCGGTGAGCAGGATCATCAGCAGCGACAGGCCATCGAGACCGAAGTGCAGACTGATGCCGAAGCGCGGAATCCAGCTCATCTGGAATTCCGCGGTCCAGGCGGTTTCGGCGCCAGGGGCGGGAGCCAGGCTGTAGTCGCCGTGGGCCCACAGCCAGAGGCCGAGTACCAGCTCCAGCAGCATGGTGAACAGGGCGATCCAGCGGGGCACCAGCGGGCCGGTCTTTTCCGTGAGGAAACAGAGCAGGCCGCCGATGAAGGGGATCAGGATTAGCCAGGGCAGAAGCATGACGTGTACTTATCCTTAGTCAGGGGGTCAGGCCAGCAGCAGCGCGCCGAGCAACAGCACGGCGCCTCCCACGATGGAAGCCGCGTACCAGCGCAGACGGCCGTTCTCGGTGATGCTCAGTGCCAGGTTGCCACCGCGAGCCACCATCGGAATCAGGCCGATGGCCTGGTCGAAGGGATCACGGCGCAGCAGGCGGGCCAGCAGCAGGTACGGCTTGACGAAAATCAGGTCGTACAGCCAGTCGAAGCCCCAGGCGTGATACCACCAGGTCCCGAAGAAGCGACCCGGCGCGCTCTTGGCCAGGGCGGTCACGAAGGAACGCTTGCCAAGGAAGAGCAGGGCGGCCAGCAGGATACCGGCGATGGCGATGGCTCCCGAGGTGATCTCCAGGGAATGCTTGGCTTCACCACCGGCATGCCCGATCGATTCCGGCAGCACGCCTGCCAGGGGTGGCACGATCAGCGCGCCGACGAAGGTCGAGAGCACCAGCAGTACCGCCAGCGGCAGGTTGTGGGCGATGCCGTGGCCGGCATGGGCCTCGGTATGCGCCTCGCCGTGGAAGGTGATGAAGATCAGGCGGAAGGTGTAGATCGAAGTCAGGAAGGCACCGGCCAGGCCTGCATAGAGCAGGTAGGTATGACCGCTGGCGAGGGCTTCCCAGAGGATCTCGTCCTTGGAGTAGAAGCCGGCGGTCACCAGCGGCAGTGCCGCCAGCGCCGAGCCACCCACCACGAAGCTGGCATAGGCCAGGGGGATCTTCTTCCACAGGCCGCCCATCTTGAAGATGTTCTGCTCGTGGTGGCAGGCCAGGATCACCGAGCCCGAGGCGAGGAACAGCAGCGCCTTGAAGAAGGCGTGGATCATCAGGTGGAAGATCGCCGGTTGCCAGGCACCCACGCCCAGGGCCAGGAACATGTAGCCGATCTGGCTCATGGTGGAGTAGGCCAGGATGCGCTTGATGTCGGTCTGCACCAGGGCGGCGAAGCCCGCCAGTACCAGAGTCACGGCACCGACGATACCGACCAGGTGGAGGATCTCCGGCGCCAGCAGGAACAGGCCGTGGGTCCGGGCGATCAGGTAGACGCCCGCGGTCACCATGGTCGCGGCGTGAATCAGCGCCGAGACCGGAGTGGGACCGGCCATGGCGTCCGCCAGCCAGGTCTGCAGCGGCAGCTGGGCCGACTTGCCGACGGCGCCGCCGAGCAGGGCCAGGGTGGCCAGCACGATCAGCGGATCACCGCTGGCGAAGACGTCGGGCGCCTTCTGCAGCAGCTCCTGGATGTCCAGGGTGCCCAGGGTCATGAACAGGATGAACAGACCAAAGGCCATGAAGACGTCGCCGACGCGGGTGACGATGAAGGCCTTCAGCGCGGCGTTGCCGTTGGCGCGCTCGCTGTAGTAGAAGCCGATCAGCAGGTAGCTGCACAGGCCCACGCCTTCCCAACCGAAGTACAGCAGCAGCAGGTTGTCGCCGAGGACCAGCAGCAACATGCTGAAGATGAACAGGTTGGTGTAGGCGAAGAAGCGCGAGTAGCCCTCTTCACCACGCATGTACCACGAGGCGAACAGGTGGATCAGGAAGCCGACGCCGGTGACCACGCCAAGCATGGTCAGCGACAGGCCGTCCAGATAGAGAGCCATGTTGGGCGCGAAGCCCTCCACGTTCATCCACTGCCAGAGGACGAGGGTCAGGTGGCCGTCGGCGGGCGGTGCGACGTGGAAGTTCCAGCCGACCCAGGCGGCGACCAGCGCCGCCAGGCCCACCGAACCCACGCCGATCAGCGCGGAGAGATTCTCCGACAGCCGACCGCGGGAGAAGGCCAGCAGGAAGTAGCCGACCAGGGGAAAGGCGAAGGTGAGGGGTAGCAGGTTCATCCGTGCATCTCGCTGGCGGCATCGACGTCGAGGGTGTGGAAGCGGCGATAGAGCTGCAGCAGGATCGCCAGGCCGATACTGGCCTCGGCGGCGGCCAGGCTCAGCACCAGGATGAACATCACCTGGCCGTCGGGAGCGCCCCAACGGCTACCCGCGACCACGAAGGCCAGGGCGGCGGCGTTCATCATGATTTCCAGACTCATGAGCACGAAGAGGATATTGCGGCGGACCATCAGGCCCACCAGGCCAAGGGCGAACAGGGCGCCGGCGAGGGCCAGTCCGTGTTCCAGAGGTATGGCGTTCATTGGCTGTTCTCCAGTCCTTGGCGACTCACTCGCCGATCCCGTCTTTGACGTCGCTGCGACCCAGGTGGTAGGCCGCGACCAGGGCACCCAAAAGCAGCATGGAGGCCAGTTCGACCGCCAGCAGATAGGGCCCGAACAGGCTGACGCCTACGGCCTTGGCATCTACCGAGGTGTGGCCGATGGCGGCGCCGCCCGGGGTGCGCGACAGCACCACCAGCAGCTCCACCAGCAGTGCACCGGCAAGGATCGAAGGACCGATCCAGACCTTGGGGGTCAGCCACTTGCGTTCCTGGTCGGAGATGACCGGCCCAAGGTTGAGCATCATCACCACGAAGACGAACAGCACCATGATGGCGCCCGCGTAGACGATGATCTCCAAGGCGCCGGCGAAGGGCGCGCCCAGGGCGAAGAACACCATGGACACGGCCAGCAGCGAGATGATCAGGTACAGCAGGGCATGCACCGGATTGGTGTTGGTGATCACCCGGAAGGTGGCCAGGACGGCCACCCCGGCAGAGAAATAGAAGGCAAATTCCACGACAGCTCCTTAGGGCAGCAGGCTCTTCACGTTGATCGGCTCTGCCTCGCTCTGCGCGGCACCCTTGGGCTTGCCCGCGATGGCCATGCCGGCCACGCGGTAGAAGTTGTACTCCGGATACTTGCCCGGACCCGAGATCAGCAGGTCCTGCTTCTCATACACCAGCTCCTGGCGCTTGAACTCGGACATCTCGAAGTCCGGGGTCAGCTGGATGGCGGTGGTGGGACAGGCCTCCTCGCACATGCCGCAGAAGATGCAGCGCGAGAAGTTGATGCGGAAGAACTCCGGGTACCAGCGACCGTCTTCGGCTTCGGTCTTCTGCAGCGAGATGCAGCCGACCGGACAGGCCACGGCGCACAGGTTGCACGCCACGCAGCGCTCCTGGCCATCGGGGTCACGGGTAAGCACGATGCGGCCGCGATAGCGCGGCGGCAGGTACACGGGTTCCTCGGGATATTGCAGGGTGTCGCGCTTGCGGAAGGCGTGGCCGAAGACCATCACGATGCTGCGCAACTGGGTGTAGGTGCCATGCAGGACGTGCAGGATTTCCTTGATCATGACGGATACCTCACTGGCCGATGGCCGGCGTGGCGGTGTAAAGCACCACGGCGCCGGTCACCAGCAGGTTGATCAGGGTCAGGGGCAGGCAGAACTTCCAGCTGAAGGCCATTACCTGGTCGTAGCGCGGACGCGGAATGGACGCGCGCAGCAGGATGAAGATCATGATGAAGAAGGCGGTCTTCAGGGCGAACCAGACAAAGGACAGCCAGGGCAGGGTGTCCAGGAAGGGACCATGCCAGCCGCCAAAGAACAGGGTCACCAGCAGCGCCGAGATCAGCACGATGCCGATGTACTCGCCGACGAAGAACATGCCCCACTTCATGCCCGCGTATTCGATGTGGTAACCGTCCGCGAGCTCCTGCTCGGCTTCCGGCTGATCGAAGGGATGGCGGTGGGTCACCGCGATACCGGCGATGAAGAAGGTGCAGAAGCCGAAGAACTGGGGAATGATGAACCACCAGCCCTGGTGCTGCGCCTCGACGATATCCCTCATGTTGAAGGAGCCGGTCACCGCCACGATGCCCATCACCGACAGACCCATGAACACCTCGTAGGAGAGGGTCTGGGCCGAGGCGCGCATGGCGCCCAGCAGGGAGAACTTGTTGTTGCTCGCCCAGCCGGCGAAGAGCACCGCATAGACGTTGACGCCCGCCATGGCGAAGAAGAACAGCAGGCCGACGTTCAGGTCCGCCACGCCCCAGGTGGGGGTGATCGGGATGACCGAGAAGGCCACCAGCAGCGAGCCCATGGCGATCACCGGCGCCAGGCTGAAGATCATCTTGTCGGCGAACGGGGGCGTCCAGTCCTCCTTGAAGAACATCTTCAGCATGTCGGCGCCCAGCTGGAAGGCGCCGAAGGGGCCGACCCGGTTGGGACCGTGGCGGTCCTGCCAGAGACCCAGCAGACGGCGCTCGACGAAGCTCAGCAGCGCACCGCAGATGACCACCGCCAGCAGGATGACGATGGCCTTGACGATGCCGATGACGATGGCGATGAGGGTGGGGGTGAGCCAGGTCATGCCGCGGCCTCCTGCAGTCCTTCCACGGTGAGGCCGGCGAAGTCCACCGGAATCCCTTCGAAGCCGGCGGGCAGACCGACCAGGCCCGCCGACAGCTCGGCCTTGATCTGCAGCGGCAGGCGCAGTTCCTGACCGGCGACCTGCAGGCGCAGCAGGGCGCCCTCGTTGACGCCCAAGCGATCGGCATCGGCCTTGGCCAGGGCCACGTAGGCGGCCGGGATGCGCTCACGGACCGGCTCGGCGCGGGAAGAGGTCTCTTCGCTGCCGAACAGGTGGTACAGCGGCACGGCCTGGAAGCCCGACTCGGCGCTGCGGATGGCAGCGGCCGGCGCGGTGAACCAGCTCAGGCGATCGCCCTGGGTCTCGATCAGGCGTACGCCCGGATCGCCAGCGCGCAGGTGACCACCGACCTCGTCCTGGAACTTGTTCCAGGCCTGGGGCGAGTTCCAGCCCGGGGACCAGGCGAAGGGAATCTGCTGACGCGGCTCGGCGCTGCCGGCATAGCCTTCCATGGAGAAGGCGAAGGCGGTATCGGCGTCCTGGGGCGCGCGGGGTTCGTGCACGCTGAGGTTGGCGCGCATGGAAGTACGGCCACTGTAGCGATGCGGTTCGCGGGCGAGCTTGAGGCCCTTCACCCGGAAGCTGGCGTTGGGCGCGGCGTCGCGGATGCCGTCCAGCTGCGGTGCGGCGGTGGCCACGGCATCGGTGACATGGTCCAGCTGGGTCCAGTCCACCGGACGGTTGTCCAGGGTGTTGCGCAGGGCGTGCAGCCAGCGCCAGCCCTCGCGGACCAGGCTGGAGGGATCGTAGTAGCTCGGCTCATAGACCTGGAAGAAGCGCTGGGCGCGACCTTCCTGGCTGACCAGGGTACCGTCGCCTTCGGCGAAGCTCGCCGCCGGCAGCACCAGGTCGGCGCGCTGGGCGGTGGCGGTACGCTGGTGATCCAGCACCACCAGTACCTGGGCGCGGGCCAGGGCCTGATCCACCTGCTGGGCAGGGGCGCGGCGATAGAGGTCGTTCTCCAGCACCACCAGGGCATCGGCCTGACCGTTTTCCAGGGCCGCGAAGGCGTCTTCGACGGACTCGCCGCCATAGAGCGCCAGGCCCAGGCTGTTGGCTTCGGGCACCACCAGACTCAGGGAGCCGGCCTTGCCCTTGGCGGCCAGGGCCTTGGCCAGGTTGGCGGCGGCTTCGATCAGCGCCGGTTCACCCAGGGAGGTACCGGACACCACCAGCGGCCGTTCGGCGGCCAGCAGGGTTTCGGCGAGCAGGCGGGCCTGCTCGGCCACTTCACTGCTCAGACCTTCGACCGCGGGGGCGCTGGCGTCGATGGCATGGGCCACGGCATGGCCGAAACGAGCCAGTTCCAGTGGCGAACCGTGCAGGCGGGCGTCGGCGACGTCGTCCAGGCGGGTGGCGGCGACGCTGGCGATGAACAGCGGATTGCGTTCGCTCTGGCCGATGTTCTGCACGGCAGCATTCAGCCAGGGCTGGATTTTCTGCGCGGCGGCCATGGCTTCGGGCTTGCCCTTGACGGACTGACGCAGGGACAGCGCCAGGCGGGCCGCGGTCTGGGTCAGGTCTTCGCCAAGCACGAAGACGGCGTCGTGCTTTTCCATCGCACGCAGGGTCGGGACGGGCAGCGGGCTGTCCTTGAGCACCTGCAGGACCAGGCGCACGTTGGCCAGGTCACGGGCACTCATGCCGCTATAGAAGTTCTCGGCGCCGACCAGCTCGCGCAGGGCGTGGTTGCCTTCCAGGCTGGCGCGTGGGGAACCGATACCGATCACCTTCTTGCCACGCAGCAGCAGGGCGGCGCGATCCAGGGCGGCGTCGATGCCGGTCTCCAGGCTGCCGTCTTTCAGCAACGCCTGGCGTGGACGATCCTTGCGATTGACATAGCCATAGCCGAAGCGGCCACGGTCGCAGAGGAAATACTGGTTCACCGAACCGTTGAAGCGGTTCTCGATGCGGCGCAGTTCGCCATAGCGCTCGCCGGGGCTGATGTTGCAGCCCGAGGAGCAGCCATGGCAGATGCTCGGGGCGAACTGCATGTCCCACTTGCGGTTGTAGCGCTCGGAGTGGGTCTTGTCAGTGAACACCCCGGTGGGGCAGACCTCGGTCAGGTTGCCGGAGAATTCGCTCTCCAGGGCACCGTCCTCGACGCGGCCGAAATAGACGTTGTCGTGGGCACCGTAGACGCCCAGGTCGGTACCGCCGGCGTAGTCCTTGTAGTAGCGCACGCAGCGATAGCAGGCGATGCAGCGGTTCATCTCGTGAGCGACGAACGGGCCGAGATCCTGATTCTGGTGGGTACGCTTGGTGAAGCGATAACGACGCTTGTTGTGACCGGTCATCACCGTCATGTCCTGCAGGTGGCAATGGCCGCCTTCTTCGCAGACCGGACAGTCGTGGGGATGGTTGGTCATCAGCCATTCGATGACGGAGCTGCGGAATTCCTTGGCTTCGGCGTCTTCGATGGAGATGTAGGTCTTGTCGCTGGACGGGGTCATGCAGGACATGACCAGGCGCCCGCGGGTGTCATTCTCGTCGGCGAACTGCTTCACCGCGCACTGGCGGCAGGCGCCGACGCTGCCCAGCGCCGGATGCCAGCAGAAATAGGGGATGTCGAGCCCCAGGGACAGGCAGGCTTCGAGGAGGTTGTCCGCCCCGTCGACCTCGTACGTCTTGCCGTCTACATGGATAGTGGCCATAGGGTTTTCTTCTCACCCGCGCAGGGCGGGTCTGGCTAATGGGAAAACGTTCGCGCCGCCCTGGCGGTCGCCAGTGGCAGCGCCGGCCGGGTCGGGCCCGGCCAGAAAGCGATAGGTTCGGCCCCCAGGAGGGGCCAAACTTCAGATCACGGTCGCGGAAGTAGTCGGACGAGGTTCGCTGGGCGTCTTGCGCACACCGGCCTCGAACTCCTCGCGGAAATACTTGATGGCACTACCCAGGGGCTCGACAGCGCCCGGTGCGTGGGCGCAGAAGGTCTTGCCTGGGCCGAGGAAGTTGACCAGCTGCAGCAGGGTATCGAGGTCGCCCTGCTGGCCTTCGCCTTTCTCCAGACTGCGCAGGAGCTTGACGCTCCAGGGCAGGCCGTCGCGGCAGGGCGTGCACCAGCCGCAGGATTCACGGGCGAAGAACTCTTCCATGTTGCGCAGTAGCGAGACCATGTTGACGCTGTCGTCGACCGCGAGGGCCAGACCGGTACCCATACGGGTGCCGACCTTGGCGATGCCACCGGCGTACATCTGTGCCGAGAGGTGCTCGGGCAGCAGGAAGCCGGTACCGGCGCCACCAGGCTGCCAGCACTTGAGCGTGAAGCCATCGCGCATGCCGCCGGCATAGTCCTCGAACAGTTCCTGGGCGGTAACGCCGAAGGGCAGTTCCCAGACACCGGGATTCTTCACCTTGCCGGAGAAGCCCATGAGCTTGGTGCCCATGTCTTCGCTGCCGGCGCGTGCCAGGCTCTTGTACCAGTCCACGCCACCAGCGACGATGCCCGGCACGTTGCACAGGGTCTCGACGTTGTTGACGCAGGTGGGCTTGCCCCAGACGCCGACGGCGGCGGGGAAGGGCGGCTTGGAACGCGGGTTGGCGCGGCGGCCTTCCAGGGAGTTGATCAGGGCGGTCTCTTCGCCACAGATGTAGCGACCGGCGCCGGTGTGGACGAACAGTTCGAAATCGAAGCCGCTACCGAGGATGTTCTTGCCGAGCAGGCCAGCTGCCTTGGCTTCTTCCACCGCGCGCCGCAGGTTGGCGGCGGCATCGACGTACTCGCCACGCAGGAAGATGTAACCGCGATAGGCCTTGAGCGCCCGGGCGCTGATCAGCATGCCTTCCACCAGCAGGTGCGGCAGCTGCTCCATGAGCAGGCGGTCCTTCCAGGTATTGGGCTCCATCTCGTCCGCGTTGCACAGCAGGTAGCGGATATCGAGGGATTCGTCCTTGGGCATCAGGCCCCACTTCACGCCGGTGGGGAAGCCCGCACCGCCGCGGCCCTTGAGGCCGGAGTCCTTGACTTCCTGGACGATGGCATCCGGCGCCAGCTCGGTCAGCGCCTTGCGCGCCGCGGCGTAGCCGTCCTTCGCCTGGTATTCCTCCAGCCAGACCGGGGCGCCGTCTTCACGCAGGCGCCAGGTCAGGGGATGGGTCTCGGGGGTACGGGCAATGCTGTTGGCAGGCCCGAAGGAGGTCAGTCTCATGCGTATCCCTCCAGCAGTTTGGCCACGCCCGCAGGTTGGACATCGCCATGGGTATCGTCGTCGATCATCAGCGCCGGGGCCTTGTCGCAATTGCCCAGGCAGCAGACCGGCAGCAGGGTGAAGCGGCTGTCGGTGGTGGTCTGGCCCAGGCCGATGCCCAGCTGCCGCTGGATCTCGCCCACCACGGATTCGTGGCCGCCGATGTAGCAGGTCATGCTGTCGCACACACGGATGATGTGGCGACCGACCGGCACGCGAAAGATCTGGCTGTAGAAGGTCGCCACGCCCTCGACATCGCTGGCCGGGATGCCCAGCACCTCGCCGATGGCGTAGATGGCACCGTCTGGCACCCAGCCACGTTCCTTCTGGACGATCTTCAGGGCTTCGATGGACGCCGCGCGCGGGTCCTCGTAGTGATGCATTTCATGCTCGATGGCCGAGCGCTCGGAGTCGCTCAGGACGAAACGGTCGGTTTGGATCAGGGTTTCGGTGCTCATGCTCAGCGGTCCACGTCGGCCATGACGAAGTCGATACTGCCCAGGTAGGCAATCAGGTCGGACACCATGCTGCCGCGGATGACGGCCGGGATCTGCTGCAGATGCGGGAAGCTCGGCGTCCGGATGCGGGTGCGGTAGCTCATGGTGCTGCCATCGCTCGTCAGGTAATAGCTATTGGCGCCCTTGGTCGCCTCGATCATCTGGAAGGCTTCGCCCGCCGGCATCACCGGACCCCAGGACACTTGCAGGAAGTGGGTGATCAGGGTCTCGATGTGCTGCAGGGTGCGCTCCTTGGGCGGCGGCGTAGTGAGCGGGTGATCCGCCTTGTACGGGCCTTCGGGCATGTGCTGCAGGCACTGCTCGATGATGCGCAGGCTCTGGCGCATCTCCTCGACGCGCAGCATGCCGCGGTCGTAGCAGTCGCCGTTGTGGGCGATGGGCACTTCGAATTCGAAGTTCTCGTAGCCGGAATAGGGGCGAGCCTTGCGCAGGTCGAAATCGAGACCCGTGGCGCGCAGGTTGGGACCTGTGACACCCCACTCCAGGGCTTCCTTGGTGTTATAGACGGCAACGTTCTTGGTCCGGCCGATGAGGATGCTGTTCTTCATCGCGGCCTTCTCGTACTCGTCCAGGCGCTTGGGCATCCAGTCGAGGAATTCGCGGACCAGCTTGTCCCAACCGCGAGGCAGGTCGTGGGCGACGCCGCCGATACGGAACCAGGCCGGGTGCATGCGGAAGCCGGTGATGGCCTCGATGACCTTGTAGGCACGCTGACGGTCGGTGAAGGTAAAGAACACCGGGGTCATGGCGCCGACGTCCTGGATGTAGGTACCCAGGTACAGCAGGTGGCTGTTGATGCGGAAGAACTCGGCCATCATCACGCGGATGAAGTCGACCCGCGCGGGCACCTTGATGCCGGCAAGCTTCTCTACCGAAAGGACGTAGGGCAGGTTGTTCATCACCCCACCGAGGTAGTCGATCCGGTCGGTGTAGGGGATGTAGCTGTGCCAGGACTGGCGCTCGGCCATCTTCTCGGCGCCACGGTGGTGATAGCCGATCTCGGGCACGCAGTCGACGATCTCTTCGCCGTCCAGCTGCAGGATGATGCGGAAGGCACCGTGGGCCGAGGGGTGGTTCGGGCCCAGGTTCAGGAACATGAAGTCGGAATTTTCCGCATGTTCCTTCATGCCCCACTCTTCGGGCTTGAATCTCAGGGTTTCCTGTTCGAGATCCTGTTTGGCGGCGTTCAGCGCATAGGGATCGAACTCGGTGGCCCGCGCCGGATAGTCCTTGCGCAGCGGGTGCCCCTGCCAGTTGTCGGCCATCAGCATGCGCTTGGGCAGCGGGTGGCCATCGAAGTGGATGCCGTACATGTCGAGCACTTCCCGCTCGTACCAGTTGGCATTGGGGAAGATGCCGGTCGCGGTCGGCAGGCGGAGGTCGTTCGCCGAAAGCGCCACCTTGAGCATCACATCGCTGTTACGGTCGATGGACAGCAGGTGGTAGAAAACGGTGAAGTCCGCGTTGGGCAGGCCGCGGCGGTGAGTCCGCAGGCGCTCGTCCACGCCATGCAGGTCATAGAGCATGACGTAGGGGCGGGGCAGGTTGCGCAGGAAGCGCAACACTTCGATGATTTTTTCGCGCGCCACCCAGATCACCGGCATGCCGGTACGGGTGTCTTGCAGGGTCAGGGCGTCTGCGCCGAATTGGCCCTGGAGTTCGCCAACCACCGACGCATCGCCGGCAGGGGCGAGCGCAGAGGCGGACAGAGCGGTGTCTGCGGTCATGATGTTCCGTCGCTATCGATCGTCGTCAGCATGCAAGTCCCGGAGGGGACTTACACTTCGTCTGGGCTGCGCAGGTTGGTGACCTGGATGCGGCGCTCGCGGTTCTGCTCGCGCTGCGAAGGCATTTCGGCGCGGTAGATGCCCTGATCGCCCACCACCCAGGAAAGGGGGCGGCGCTCTTCACCGATGGAGTCCTGCAGGAGCATCAAACCCTGCAGGAAGGCTTCAGGGCGAGGCGGGCAGCCGGGCACATAGACGTCGACGGGCAGGAACTTGTCCACGCCCTGAACGACCGAGTAGATGTCGTACATACCGCCGGAGTTGGCGCAGGCACCCATGGAGATCACCCACTTGGGTTCCAGCATCTGCTCGTACAGGCGCTGGATGACCGGAGCCATCTTCATGAAGGGGGTGCCGGCGATGACCATGAAGTCCGCCTGACGCGGCGATGCCCGGATGACTTCGGCGCCGAAGCGAGCGATGTCATGGGGCGCCGTGAAGGCAGTGGTCATTTCCACGTAGCAGCAGGACAGGCCGAAGTTGTACGGCCAGAGAGAATTCTTGCGTCCCCAATTGACTGCGCCCCGCAGGACATCTTCGAGTTTGCCCATGAAGATGCTGCGGTTGACCTGACTTTCCATAGGGTCGGCAACGGTTTCCCGTTGGCCGGCCGGATAGCGGTCTACTGCCGCATCGGGATCGATCCGGGTGAGATTGTATTGCATTGCCAAAGCCTCATTGTTTCGACTTCGCCTGTCGCTCACGACGGCTCGCAGGCGCCCAATCGAGCGCTCCGATTCGCCACAGGTAGACAAGACCCGCCAACAGAATTGCTATGAAAATGGAGGCTTCCACGAAGCCGGCCCATCCCGATTCACGGATGGAGACCGACCAGGCGAAGAGAAAGAGGGCTTCGACATCGAAGATCACGAAGAGCATCGCGACCAGGTAGAACTTGGCAGAGAGACGGAGACGGGCACCCCCGGTGGGGACGATGCCGGACTCGAAGGGATCGTTCTTGCTACGACCTACGGCTTTACTGCCGAGGAGGCTTGAGACTCCAAGCATGAAGGCGATCAGACCGACCACGCCCAGGAGGAATACCGCGAAGCTCCAGTTGTGGGTCAGTAGGCTGATCGGCTCAGACATGCTTTGAATCCTTAATTATGGGTATCAGGCGCTATCAGTGCGACACGGTGTCGCAAGACAGACAGATTTTATGCTCTATCGATTCATTCTGTAAATTTATTGGCTTAAAAAGATTCTATTGGACTGCTTTGAATCAAACTAAACAGAACTTCAAAGTTATTTGAGAATGAATATAAGAATTATTCTCAAATAACTTTTCATTGTCTGGTGAAACCTAGATTGCCAGGCGCCGCGAGAGTTCTCCCGTTCGCCGGTTGGTCAGTCGATGAGATCGGCGCGAATGCTCAACTGACGGTCGTCACGACCCTCGGTTGAGTAGTAGCGGGTGAGACCACTCTGGTCGCCTTCGATCTGTTGACGAAATCCTCCCAGGTCAAGCCACTGCCCCAGGGGGCCACTGATCCGGGTCGCGGCGCTCTGGGTCTGTAACGTGCCCGGATGGTGGGCAGCCGCGCGGTCGTCGACGCTGTTTATGTCTAGATGCACCAGATTGCCGCTCAGACGGGCGGTGACCTGGAAGCCGCGTTCGAGGCGGCGATAGTCGGTCTGGGCATAGCTCTGGCCATAGGGCGAGGTCTGGTAGGTGGTCACGGGCACGTCTTCGCCGAAGCGAATGAAGGCAGGGTAGCCCTCGGTGACCTGAACGCGTTGGGCGCCATCCTCGTGCCGATCGGTGCTGTCCTCGATGATGCGCACCTGGGGTGAACGCACGTTGCCGCCTGCGGAATAATCCTGGCTGGCCCCTGAACTGCCTGCGCGTGTCGCCAGGGTGATAAGCAGGCGCCGCGGCTGGGTATCCAGCTGGGTCAGCAGATTCTTGATCTCGGTCAGCTTGGCCGGCTCGGCGTTGACGATCAGCTGGTTGCCGTAGACGTTGACCTTGCCTTCGCCGCCGAGCACGGATTGCAGGGTGGGCAGGAGGTCCTCGGCCGTGCGGTACTGCAGCGGGATGACTTCGGTTCTGGGGGTGGCCCAGGCGGTGGCGGTCAGCAGTAGCAGCAGCCCAAGCAATCGTCTCACAGCACCATCCTCCGTAGTTCCTGATCCGGCTGGCTGATGGCCCAGAGGCGATCGAAACGCTGTTGCTGGACCTTGACCGCCGCACGGTCGCCATAACGGACGAAGCCATTGGGGGCGTTGCCCGACCGGCGCAGCAGGGCCTGGTCGTCGACGATCAGGCAGGCGCCTTCCGGTTGCTGGTCGGCTGGTGGTCGCCGGATCAGCAGGTTACTGGTCAGGCGCTGCGCCAGGGCGATGAGGCGATGGCCCTGGCGCACGGCGAGGGCGCTGTCGTTGATCAGGATACGTACCTGATGTCGCGGATTGCCCAGCAGCAGGCGCTTGATCGCCGCCTCGACGTCCAGAATGTCGTAGAGGGGCGCTTCCAGGTCAGGGGTCTGGATACACAACTGGCGGCTGGCTTGAGCGATGAGGCGGACACCGTGCTCACGCAGGGCGTCCAGGCCTTCGAGGCGCAGGGCGAGGTCCTGGCCGAGCTGGGGTTCGGGCTGGGCGCCCAGGGTAAGATCGGCAAAGGACTCGTCCACGGCGGTTCCCTATCACTCGTCGTCGTCTTCTCCGGCGAAGATCAGGCTGCCCTGCTGGAGCAGTTCGCGGATCAGGCGCATGGCATCGTCGTCCTGCAGCCAGGTCGCGAGATTGGCCTCGTGCAAGACGTCCGCCGAGCATAGCAGGTCGAGCAGCGGTTGCAGCCGTATGGGCAGCAGGCGGCTCTGGCCGCTGGCAAAGACCATCACCTCGTCCTCCAGGCGGCTCCAGGCGATGCGGCCACTGGGGTTGCGCATTAGCAGCGCGCCTTCATCGAGTTCCTTGCGCAGCTGCTTGGCGCTGAGGTTTTCCCCAGCGACCCGCTCGGGATAGCGCGGCTCGGTCATGTGCTGGCCGAACCAGGCCAGCAGCAGACGATCGTCACTCAGATGGCGCTCCATCAGCCCGCGCACGCGCTCGATGGCTTCGGGCGGGATCTCGGCGGGGTGCTCGCTGGCCGGCGCGCAGCCGGCATCGCTGTAGCGCTCGTCCTCGGGGATGAATTGGGCGAGGAAGTCGGTGAAGTGGGTAAGCACCTCGCCGGCACTGGGGGCGCGGAAGCCGATGGAGTAGGTCATGCACTCGTCTTCGGCGATGCCGTCATGGGCCAGGCCCGGCGGTAGATAGAGCATGTCGCCCGGCTCCAGCACCCATTCGTCGGTCTGCTGGAAATTGGCGAGGATCTTCAGCTCCAGGCCGTCGATGAGGGGGCTGTCGGCCGTGCACTGTTGGCCGATGCGCCAGCGGCGGCGACCGTGGCCCTGTAGCAGGAAGACGTCATAGTGATCGTAGTGCGGACCGACACCGCCGCCGGGCGCGGCGTAGCTGATCATGACGTCGTCGACGCGCCAGCTGGGCAGGAAACGGAAGGATTCCAGCACCTCGGCCACCTCGGGAACGAACTGATCGACCGACTGCACCAGCAGGGTCCAGTCCCGCTCGGGCAGCCCGGCGAAGGTATCTTCCGGGAGCGGGCCGCGGCGCAGCTCCCAGGTCTGGTCCTGGCCGATGATCAGGCGGGATTCGATTTCCTCTTCCAGAGACAGGCCGGCCAGTTCGTCGGGCTCCAGGGGATTCTGGAAGTTCGGGAGGGCCTGGCGGATCAGCAGGGGTTTCTGCTGCCAGTAATCGCGGAGGAATTCACGGGCGGTCAGGCCGCCGAGCAGTTGCAGGGGTTGATCCGGGTTCATGCACACCTCGCGCAATGAAAAACGCCCGGCAAGGCCGGGCGTAGAAAAAGGATGATCTTCAGACCCGACGGGCCTGTTCGGCAGCGTTGCCGATATAGCCGGCCGGGGTCAGCTGGCGCAGTTCGGCCTTGGCGGCCTCGGGGATCTCCAGGCCGTCGATGAAATCCTGCAGGGCGCTGGCGCTGATGCCCTTGCCACGGGTCAGCTCCTTGAGCTTCTCGTAGGGGTTGGCCACGCCATAGCGGCGCATCACGGTCTGCACCGGCTCGGCCAGGACTTCCCAGCAGGCGTCCAGGTCTTCGGCGATCCGCGCGGCGTTGAGTTCCAGCTTGCCGATGCCCTTGAGGGTGGCTTCGTAGGCGATCACGCCGTGGGCCAGGCCGGTGCCCAGGTTGCGCAGCACGGTGGAGTCGGTCAGGTCGCGCTGCCAGCGGGAGATCGGCAGCTTGCTGGCGAGGTGCTGGAGGATGGCGTTGGCGATGCCCAGGTTGCCTTCGGAGTTCTCGAAGTCGATGGGGTTGACCTTGTGCGGCATGGTCGAGGAGCCGATCTCGCCGGCCACGGTCTTCTGCTTGAAGTAGCCGAGGGAGATGTAGCCCCAGATGTCCCGGTCGAAGTCGATCAGGATGGTGTTGAAGCGGGCGATGGCATCGAACAGCTCGGCGATGTAGTCGTGCGGCTCGATCTGGGTGGTGTAGGGATTCAGGGTCAGGCCGAGGTCGTCTTCGATGAAGGTACGCGCATTGGCTTCCCAATCGACGTCCGGGTAGGCGGACAGGTGAGCGTTGTAGTTGCCCACGGCGCCGTTGATCTTGCCCAGCGGGCGGATGGCGGCGATCTGCTCGATCTGGCGCTCCAGGCGATAGACCACGTTGGCCAGTTCCTTGCCCAGACTGGTGGGGGAGGCGGGCTGACCGTGGGTCCGCGACAGCATGGGCACGTCGGCGAAGCGATGGGCCAGCACGCGGATCTCGCCGGCGATCTGGCGCATCAGTGGCAGCAGCACCTGGTCACGGCCTTCGCGCAGCATCAGGGCGTGGGACAGGTTGTTGATGTCCTCGGAAGTGCAGGCGAAGTGGATGAATTCGCTCACCGCAGCCAGTTCCGGCAGGTCGGCGACCTCTTCCTTGAGCAGGTACTCGATGGCCTTGACGTCGTGGTTGGTGGTGCGCTCGATGTCCTTGACCCGCTGGGCCTGCTCGACGCTGAACTCGGTGGCCAGCTTGTCCAGCAGGGCATTGGCCTCGGCGGAGAAGGGTGCGACCTCGGGAATGCCCGCGTGGGCGGCCAGGCGCTGCAGCCAGCGGACCTCGACCTGGGCGCGGAAACGGATCAGGCCGAATTCGCTGAAGATGGGGCGCAGGGCGGCGGTCTTGCCGGCGTAACGGCCGTCGATGGGCGATACGGCGGTGAGCGAGGAGAGCTGCATGGGCATTCTCTTGGTAGCGGGGGAGAAAGGGGCGGAATTCTACACGCAAAGGCCGGCGCTGTAGTACCGCCGCCGGCCTGGGATCAGACGTTGCGCAGGGGGTAGAGGTTGTCGAGCAGCTTGCGACGATTGAGCACCAGCTGCCAGCGGTGGCCGCCGAGTTGCCGCCAGAGGCGTGCGGAGCGAATGCCGGCCAGCAGCAGGGCGCGCACCCGCGAGGCGGTGGCGGACTGCTGCAGGTAGCGCATTTCGCCGTGCACCTGGATGCGCTGCTTGAAGGTGCTCAGGGTGTCCTCGTAGAGGCCACCGCAGGCGGCGATGACGTTCTCGTGGGCCACGCCGAAGTGCTCGACCTGGGACTGGATCTGGGTGAGGCGGCGACCGATGAGGTCGAGCAGGTCGCCACGCTTCTCCAGCTTGCGCTCCAGGGCGGTCATTGCCAGGGCATAGCGCAGGGGTTCGCGCTGCAGGCTGTTGGGATTGCGCTCCAGGGTGCTGGACAGGGCGCCAAGGCCCTCGCGCAGCGGCGCGACGCTGCCGCCATAGACCTCCAGGGTGCTGCCCGGATCGCGCACCAGTAGGCTGCCGAGCAGGCAGGCCAAAGGTTCTTCCGCGACCTGGCCGGTACGCGCCAGCTGGTCCACCAGCAGGGCGGCCTGGAAGACGCCGCCCAGGGCGATGAGTTGTTCCTGGGTACGGTTCATGCGGCGGGCGCCTCGGCGCAGGCGGGTTGGTAGTGCTCGATCACGCCGCCGCCCAGGCAGACGTCGCCATCATAGAAGACCACCGACTGACCCGGGGTCACGGCGCGCTGGGGTTCGTCGAAGACCACCCGGTAGCCGGCGCCCTGGCGTTCGATCTGGCAGGGCTGATCCTGCTGGCGATAGCGGACCTTGGCGGTGAGACGGCGCAGCTGGGTGAGGTCCAGGTCGTTGACCCAGAACATCTCGCTGACGGTCAGGGACTCGGCGAACAGCCAGGGGTGGGCATTGCCCTGGCCAACGATCAGGACATTGCGGGTCAGGTCCTTGCTCAGTACGTACCAGGGATCGTCACCGGCATCCTTCATGCCGCCAATGCCCAGGCCCTGGCGCTGGCCGATGGTGTGGTACATCAGGCCGTGGTGGCGACCGATGACCTCGCCGGTGGTGGTTTCGATGTCACCTGGCTGGGCCGGCAGGTATTGCTTGAGGAAGTCGCTGAAGCGGCGTTCGCCGATAAAGCAGATGCCGGTGGAGTCCTTCTTGCGCGCGGTGGCCAGGCCGTGCAGTTCGGCGATGGCGCGGACTTCGGGCTTTTCCAGTTCGCCCACCGGGAAGAGGGTGCGGGCCAGCTGCTCACCGCCCACGGCGTGGAGGAAGTAGCTCTGGTCCTTGTTGGCATCCAGGCCCTTGAGCAGCAGGGTCTGGCCGTCGACGTCGCGACGGCGCACATAATGGCCGGTGGCGATCAGGTCGGCGCCCAGGGCCAGGGCGTAGTCGAGGAAGGCCTTGAACTTGATCTCGCGGTTGCAGAGGATGTCCGGATTGGGCGTGCGGCCAGCCTTGTATTCGGCGAGGAAGTGCTCGAAGACGTGGTCCCAGTACTCGGCGGCGAAGTTGGCCGTGTGCAGGGTGATGCCGATGCGGTCGCAGACCGCCTGGGCGTCGGCCAGGTCCTCCTTGGCGGTACAGTACTCGGTACCGTCATCCTCGTCCCAGTTCTTCATGAACAGGCCCTCGACATGATAGCCCTGCTCCTTGAGCAAGAGGGCGGAGACCGAGGAATCCACTCCGCCGGACATGCCGACGATGACGCGGGTGCCGTTCACTTCAAAAACCTCTCATATCTACGATCATCGACAGGGGATAGCGGTGTCCATCCAGGTACTTTTCGATGGCATCGAGTACCAGGGGGCTGCGTAGCCGAGCCTGCTCGGCGCGGATCTCGTCGAGCGTCAGCCAGACCGCGCGGGTGATGTCGGCGTCCAGGGCGCGCTCGCTTTCATGGGCCAAGGGCCGGGCATGAAAGGCGGTGCGGTAGTAGGTGATGCCATTGCCCGGCGCGACATAGAGGCCGATGCCGATCACGCCCTGGATTTCCACCTGCCAGGCGGTTTCTTCCAGGGTCTCGCGGCGTGCCGCCTCGATCAGGCTCTCGCCCGGCTCGAGGTGCCCGGCCGGCTGGTTGAGCACCAGGCGGCCCTGTTTCTCTTCCTCGACCAGCAGGAAGCGGCCGGCGTCTTCCACTACGGTGGCCACGGTGACGTGGGCGTGCCAATCCATCTCGGACTCCGCTATCGGTAATCGCGCAGTATACGCCTTAAGCTTTGTCGGTCCCAAATGCAGCGAACCCCGGCCGGGGCCGGGGTTCGCGGTCAACGCAGGAGCTGATCTCAGCCCTTGAGCTGGGCCAGGGCGGCATTGAGCGTAGCGCTCGGACGCATCGCCTGGCTGGTCTTGGCCTGGTCGGGGTGGTAATAGCCACCGATGTCCACGGCCTGGCCCTGGACGCCGTTCAGCTCGGCGACCACCTTGGCTTCGTCGGCGGTCAGCGACTTGGCCACTGGCGCGAACTGGGCCTTGAGCTGGGCGTCTTCGCTCTGCTCGGCCAGGGCCTGGATCCAGTACAGTGCCAGGTAGAAGTGGCTGCCACGGTTGTCCAGTTCACCCGTCTTGCGCGACGGCGACTTGTTGCTGTCGAGGAACTTGCCGTTGGCCTGGTCCAGGGTCTTGGCCAGGATCTTGGCCTTGGCGTTACCGGTGGTCTCGCCCAGGTGGTTCAGGGATTCGGCCAGGGCCAGGAATTCGCCCAGGGAGTCCCAGCGCAGGTGGTTTTCCTGCACCAACTGCTGGACGTGCTTGGGCGCGGAGCCGCCGGCACCGGTTTCGAACAGGCCGCCGCCGTTCATCAGCGGGACGATGGACAGCATCTTGGCGCTGGTACCCAGTTCCATGATGGGGAAGAGGTCGGTCAGGTAGTCGCGCAGGACGTTGCCGGTCACCGAGATGGTGTCCTCGCCCTTGCGGATGCGCTCCAGGGACACGCGAGTGGCTTCCTCGGGCGACAGGACGCGGATGTCCAGGCCGTTGGTATCGTGGTCCTTGAGGTAGCGCTCGACCTTGGCGATGACCTGGGCGTCGTGGGCGCGGTTCTGGTCCAGCCAGAAGATCGCCGGGGTACCGCTGGCGCGAGCACGGTTGACGGCGAGCTTGACCCAGTCCTGGATCGGCGCGTCCTTGGTCTGGCACATGCGCCAGATGTCACCGGCCTCGACCGGGTGCTCGAAGACCACCTTGCCCTGGTCGTCGGTCACGCGCACGGTACCGTCGGTGGGGATCTGGAAGGTCTTGTCGTGGGAACCGTATTCCTCGGCCTTCTGCGCCATCAGGCCAACGTTGGGTACGCTGCCCATGGTGCTGGGATTGAAGGCGCCGTTCTTCTTGCAGTCCTCGATCACCACCTGGTAGACGCCGGCATAGCAGCGGTCGGGGATGATGGCCTTGGTGTCCTGCAGGTTGCCTTCGGCGTTCCACATCTTGCCGGAGTCACGGATCATGGCCGGCATGGAGGCGTCGACGATGACGTCGCTCGGCACATGCAGGTTGGTGATGCCCTTGTCGGAGTTGACCATGGCCAGCGCCGGGCGCTCGGCGTACTGGGCGTCGAAGTCGGCCTTGATGGCGGCCTGGGTGGCTTCCGGCAGGCTGGACAGGCGGGCATAGAGGTCGCCGATGCCGTTGTTGCGGTCGAAGCCGGCTTCCTTCAGGGCGGTTTCGTGCTTGGCCAGCACGTCCTTGTAGAACTCGCCGACGATGATGCCGAACATGATGGGGTCGGAGACCTTCATCATGGTGGCCTTCAGGTGCACGGAGAACAGCACGCCCTTGGCCTTGGCGTCTTCGATCTGGGCGGCGATGAAGCTCTGCAGGGCCTTGCGGCTCATGGTCGAGGCATCGACGATCTCGCCGGCCTTGACCGCGGTCTTCTCTTTCAGGACCTTGCTGCTGCCGTCCTTGCCGATCAGTTCGATCTTCAGGCTGCCGGCGTTCTCGACGGTGGCCGAGCGCTCGCTGCCATAGAAGTCATGGGCGTCCATGTGGGCGACGTGGGACTTGGAGTCGGCGCTCCAGGCACCCATGCGATGGGGATGCTTGCGGGCGTAGTTCTTGACCGACAACGGTGCGCGGCGGTCGGAGTTGCCTTCGCGCAGGACCGGGTTCACGGCGCTGCCCTTGACCTTGTCGTAGCGCGCCTTGACGTCCTTTTCCTTGTCGTCCTTGGGCTCGTCCGGATAGTCCGGCAGGGCATAACCTTGGCCCTGAAGTTCCTTGATCGCGGCCTTGAGCTGCGGAACCGAGGCGCTGATGTTGGGCAGCTTGATGATGTTGGCTTCGGGAGTGGTGGCCAGTTCGCCGAGTTCGGCGAGGTGGTCGGAGATACGCTGCTCTTCCTTCAGGTACTCGGGGAAGAGGGCGATGATGCGGCCGGCAAGGGAGATGTCACGGGTTTCGAGGGCGACGCCGGAGGAGGCGGTGATGGCCTCGACGATGGGGAGCAGCGAATAGGTCGCCAGGGCGGGCGCTTCGTCGGTCAGGGTGTAGATGATCTTCGACGTGGTGGACATGTCTTGCTTTAACTCCTCTTTATCACAGCTGTGGCGCGAAGCCGGGCGAGCGAGGATCGACCCTTGAGTCGATAGACGCCCCAAGAAGGCGTTATCGGGCCGCGCGACAGGCGCGGCGGCGATGGACGTGCGATGCGACAAAGCGTCGCTGCGGAAATTGCAGGATCGGCCGATACAGCCAGCGGAACCGGCAGGGTCCGCAGCGACCCGTCAGTCGCGGAAGTATACCAGCGCGGCGCCAGGCGTGCATTCGTGCCGCCGCAGGTTGGCGATGGCGCGGTGCTGGCGGCCCGGGTAGGCCTCTAGATGAGAAGCCCCTGGATACCGAAGTCAGGTCAATGGAGTTGACCAATCGACGACTGGCCCTGCACGGGACTTGCTTAAGGGACTAAACTATTGCCCCTCTAAATTTCACGAGGTCGTTATGAAAACCAAGGACAATGCGTCCAAGAGTCGGTCCTGGGCTATCGTCGGGCTGGAAACGCTCGTCATCGTCGCCCTGTCGCTGTACGTCGCCTTTGGCGCCGGGCTGTTCATCAAGCACCACTGCTGGGACACCCTGACCCCGCAGCAGCAAGACCAGATCCTCGAGCAGATGAGCCGCAGCGCTCAGGAAAATACCCTGCTCACCTGATTCGCTCGAATCACGTCCCTTCAAATAACGATAAGAATCCTCTCCTTTTTCTTCCGCGCGCTCCCTGAGTGTCGAGGTGGCCTCGTCACGTCCGGCCGATCAGCACGCCAGGTGTTTGCGCGTGCTCACGGGGGAGGTCGGCGTCGCCCTGGGTAGCAATCTGGGCGAAGGCGTCGCCAAAGGGCGAGCGCGGCGTGCCAGACGTAGCATTGCCCAGAGTATGGCTAGCGACAGGGCCAGCCAGCCAAGTACAAGAAGAAGGATATAGGTCGCAGGAGTCATTGACGTTCACCGTACGGCTGTCTCGGAAAAAGTGTCGCTGCTGGACACATTTCACTAGACACGTCAATAGCTATCCTGTTCAGGCTTTCCCGACGAGGGGCCTGCCCGGGCGACGTCTGAGCATCGCCCGGGTGGCAGGGATTACAGGAACAGGTGGGCCAGCCAGAACAGGCCGGCGGAAAGGGCCATGGAGGCGGGCAGGGTGAGTACCCAGGCCATGAGGATGTTGCGCACCGTACTGCCTTGCAGGCCGCTGCGGTTGGCGACCATGGTGCCCGCTACGCCCGAAGACAGCACGTGGGTCGTGGAGACGGGCAGGGCGAAGACGTTGGCCATGCCGATGGCGGCCACGGCCGTCACCTGGGCGCTGACGCCCTGCGCATAGGTCATGCCCTGGCGGCCGATCTTCTCGCCCACGGTGAGAACCACGCGACGCCAGCCGACCATGGTGCCGATGCCCAGGGCCAGGGCGACGGCGATGATGACCCAGAAGGGCGCGTATTCGGTGGTGCTGGTGAGGTCCTTGCGCAGCCGGCTGAGATCGTCACGGTCGCGCGCGGTCAGTACCGGCAGCTTGCTGACTTTCTTGGCGGTGTCGTCCAGGCACAGCAGGTAGCGACGCACCTGCTGGCGATGATCGTCACTCATGGCGCGGTAGTCGGTGATGCCTTCCAGGTCGGCCAGCAGGGCCTGCAGGGTGGGCAGGGTCATGTGCGGGGCGCAACGGAATTCCTGGGGCAGGTCGCGATTGCCGGGCACTTCGGCGAGGAAGTCCTTCAGGTTGTCGCCCTGGCGCTCGTAGAACTGGCCCAGGTGAATGGCGGCGTCGCGGGTGCGCTCGATCTGGTAGGTCGTGCTGTCCAGGTCCAGGACGAACTTGGCCGGGACGATGCCGATCAGCACCAGCATGATCAGGCCAATACCTTTCTGGCCGTCGTTGGAGCCATGCACGAAGCTCATGCCCATGGCCGAGAGAACCAGCATCAGACGATTCCAGAAGGGCGGATGCTTCTTGGCGTCCACCTCACGGCGCTGCTCGGGGGTCTTGTGCATCTTGGACAGCGGCCGCCAGCGCTTGAGGGCGAGCAGCAGGAGGCCGGCGACGGCGAAGCCGGCCAGCGGCGAGAAGATCAGCGACAGGCCGATGTCGATCGCCTTCTGCCAATTGACGCCTTCGCTCATCGGAATGCCGGTCAGCAGGGCGTTGGTCACGCCGACGCCGAGGATGGAACCGATCAGCGTATGGGAACTGGAGGCGGGGATGCCGAAGTACCAGGTGCCCAGGTTCCAGGTGATGGCCGCGGCGAGCAGGGAGAACACCATGGCCAGCCCGTGGCCGGTGTTGACGTTGATCAGCAGTTCCACCGGCAAGAGGTGGACGATGGCATAGGCAACGCCAACGCCGCCGAGCAGCACGCCGAGGAAGTTGAAGATGCCGGAGAAGAGCACTGCGAGGTGCGGTGGCATCGCCTTGGTGTAGATCACCGTGGCGACGGCATTGGCGGTGTCGTGGAAGCCATTGATGAATTCAAAGGCCAGCACAAAGGCCAGGGCCAAGACGAGGCTGATGGCGACCCAGGCGTGGAGTCCGCTGAAAAGTTCGAACATGGGGATACGTCGACAGTTGGCAGGCGCGAATTATGGCAGAAAAATGACTGCCACCATCGCCGCCTTGAATGGGAGAGGCGAATTAGTCGCCGCGGTAGATGCAGCCACAGGTACAGGTCTCATGGACGCGAACCTGGCTGAGCTCGGGCAGGAGCGGCTTGAGCTGTTGCCAGATCCAGCGCGCGAGGACTTCGCTGGTCGGGTTCTCAAGGCCCGGGATGTCATTCAGATAATGGTGGTCGAGACGTTCGTGCAGGGGTTTGAAGGCGGCCTTTATATCGGCGAAATCCCGTACCCAGCCGGTATGAGGGTCGACGGCGCCCTCGATATGCAGGCCTACCTTGAAGGAATGCCCATGGAGACGCCCGCACTTGTGGCCCGGCGGAACGTTGGGCAGGAAGTGTGCGGCTTCGAAAACGAATTCTTTGAAAATTTCCACGATAACCACTCGCGTTGGGCCACGGTGTGTGGCGGCTGCGGGGCGGCAGTCTATCAGCTCGACACGGCCTTGCCGAACCTCGCGGTCACCGGCGGTGATCGGCTGCTAGCCCGGCATCGACCAGGGTTCGAGGGCGTGGCCGTCGCGTGCCAGTTCCAGGCGGGTCTGTTCGATCAGCGCCGCGAGGTGTCCGGCATGGCTGTATTGACTGCGCGCGACGTGGGCGATAGAGGCTAGTACCTGGCTGCCGTCGGTCACGGTCAGGGCAAAGCTGGCGTCGCTGGGATCTTCGCGGACGTCGCCGCGCAGCGGTAAAAAGGCTTTTTCAACGATGTGGGTAGCACGGTCAAGATCGATGGACATGGACGGGTTCCTCAGGCGGATGCCTTCAATAGAGCACAGGAGCAGGGCAAAATTCTGATTTGCCTTCGCCGGCGGGCTTAGGCAGTCTCCCGGTCTTTGTCTGGACGATTGCCCATGCGCAGTACCAATCCTCGTACCTTCTGGGCCCTGGTGGGCCTGGCCGTCGCCTTCGGTCTTGCCGGTCTGATCGGTAATCGGGTGGGCTGGGAGCGGCTGGAGATCGGCTATCGGACGGTGCCATCGCCCAGCGGCCTGGATATCGGTGTGGCCGGCCAGGTCATCACGGGCTTGCCGTCGCTGTGTATCGCCCTGGCCCTGGTCACGGTGGTCACCGCGCTGATCATTCGCGGCGGACGCCGCTTTCGCTCGCGGTTGCCCTTGCCGCTGACCGCGGCCATTCTCTGGGTGCTGCTGGCCTCCCTGCTGGTGCTTTTCTATCCCAGTACTCTGGCGTTCCAGTGGGAGAATCATCGCAGCGCCGCGGAAATCGACTTCTATCTGCTGCAGGATCGTCCGGGTACTTTCAAGGGTACGGCACAGAAGAGCCAGCAGCTGACCTACTACCGTGACTGCGGGCAGGCCGGACAGGCGGCCTGCCCGGTGTTCGAGTGTGTGGTGGAGCGGCGCAGCTGGCTGGGTGGCTTCCAGAAGATCCAGGGCTTCTATCCCGGCCTGGACCAGGAGCATCAGCTTGAGCTGCTGCGCACCCGCTGCCTGCCCGGTACGCCGTGACCCACGAAGCCACCGGTCTGATGGCGCCATAGGCGGGCATAGAGACCGTTGTAGGCGATCAGCTCGTCATGGGAACCCATCTCGACGATCTGGCCGCGTTCCATGACCACCAGGCGGTCCATGCGCGAGATGGTCGACAGCCGGTGGGCGATGGCGATCACCGTCTTGCCTTCCATCAGGGTTTCCAGGCTCTCCTGGATCGCGGCCTCCACCTCGGAGTCGAGGGCGGAGGTGGCTTCGTCCAGCAGCAGGATGGGTGCGTCCTTGAGCAGGGTGCGGGCGATGGCGATGCGCTGGCGCTGACCGCCGGAGAGCTTGACCCCGCGTTCACCCACCTGGGCATCCAGCCCGGTGCGGCCATGGGCATCGGTGATGCGCGCGATGAAGTCATCGGCCTTGGCCTTGCGCAGTGCGGCGTGCAGCTCCTCATCAGTGGCCTCGGGGCGACCGTAGAGCAGGTTCTCGCGGATCGAGCGATGCAGCAGCGAGGTATCCTGGGTGACCACACCGATCTGGCATCTCAGGCTTTCCTGGGTGACGTGGGCGACGTCCTGGCCATCGACCAGGATACGACCGCCTTCCAGGTCATAGAGCCGTAGCAGGATGTTGATCAGCGTCGACTTGCCCGCCCCGGAGGGGCCGACCAGACCGATCTTCTCGCCGGGAGCCACGTCCAGGGTCAGGCCTTCGATGATGCCCGCCCCCTTGCCGTAGTGGAAGGCGATGTCCTCGAACAGCACCGCGCCATGGGTCACCTGCAGCGGCTTGGCGTCCGGGGCGTCGCCGACCTGGCGCGGCTTGGCGATGGTGCTCATGCCGTCCTGCACCATGCCGATGTTCTCGAAGATGCCGTTGACCACCCACATGATCCAGCCGGACATGCTGTTGATGCGGATCACCAGGCCGGTGGCCAGGGCGATGGCGCCGACGCTGATGACGCCCTGGTGCCAGAGCCAGAGGGCCAGGCCCGTGGTGCCAGCGATGAGGAAGCCGCTGAGGATGGCGATGGTCACGCCCATGGCGGTGATCAGGCGGGCGGCGCTCTCGGCTTTCTCGGTCTGCTCTTCCATGGCCTGGCGGGCGTATTGCTCCTCCTGGGCCGAATGGGAAAAGAGCTTTAGGGTGGAGATGTTGGTGTAGCCGTCGACGATGCGCCCGGAAAGCTGCGAGCGGGATTCCGAGGCGATGGCCGAGCGCTCCTTGGTCTGGGGCACGAAATACCAGAGGGCGATGACGTAGCCGATGATCCACAGGACCAGGGGCACCATCAGCCAGACATCGGCCTGGGCGAACAGGATCAGCGAGGTGACGGCGAAGATCAGCACGTGCCAGATGGCGTCCACCGCCTGCACCGCCGAATCGCGCAGGGAGACGCCAGTCTGCATGATGCGGTTGGAGATACGTCCGGCGAAGTCGCTGTGGAAGAAGCCCAGGCTCTGCTTGAGCACATAGCGATGGTTCTGCCAGCGGATCAGGGTGGTGAGGCTGGGGGTGATGGTCTGGTGCACCAGCAGGTCGTGCAGGCTGATGAACAGCGGGCGGATGACCAGGGTGACCACGGCCATCCAGATCAGGGTGCCACCATGCTCCTGGAAGAACACAGTGCTGTTGGGCGCGCTGCCCGCCAGGTCGACGATCTGGCCGATGAAGTTGAAGAGGGCGACCTCGACCAAGGCGCCGATCAGGCCGACCACCAGCAGCAGGGCGAAGGCGGGCCAGGCTTGCTTGAGGAAATGCAGGTAGAAGGCACCGACCCGAGCGGGCGGCATTTCATCGGGAGCATCCCGAAACGCATCGATGATGCGTTCGAAGCGGCGAAAGATCATGCGGGGTCCTTGTAGAGGGGAGACAGCGTGTCGCGTCGCCGAAAGGGGGACCTCGCCGTTGGGACTGGATGATCGGCACAGATCATCCAGTCGGACGGTTCGGCTTACAGCCGTTTGGCAGCGAGAATCATGACCGGTTCACGGGGAATGTCGCGCAGCATGCCCTGGCGGGTGGTCTGGACCCCGGCGATCTGGTCGACGACTTCCATGCCACGCACGACCTTGCCGAATACCGCGTAGCCGAAGTCTCGCGAGCCGTGGTCGAGGAAGGCATTGTTCTCGACGTTGATGAAGAACTGACTGGTGGCGGAGTTGACGTCCGAAGTACGTGCCATGGCCAGGGTGCCGCGCAGGTTCTTCAGGCCATTGTCGGCTTCGTTCTTGATCGGTGCCTTGGTGCGCTTTTCCTGCATGTCGCGGGTGTAACCGCCGCCCTGGATCATGAAGCCGGGGATCACGCGGTGAAACAGGGTGCCCTTGTAGAAGCCGCTGTCGACATAGGCGAGGAAGTTCTCGGTACTGACCGGTGCCTTGGCCGCATCCAGCTCGACCTCGATGTCACCCTTGTTGGTGCTGATGAGCACGTGCGGATTGTCCGCGGCCCAGGCGGTGGAGGCGACGAACAGGGCGCAGGCGGCAAGCAGGGCTTTGAACATGATGGATCCTTGAGTGGCGGAGACGACTGGCGAACGATAGCAACCCGGCTGGCCCCCCGCCACGGTCAGCGTGGCAGGGCGTGCTTGCGCAGGAGGTTCATGAGGATCTGCGAGGCCGGGCCCAGCTCGTGCTGGCGGGTCTTGTAGAGCTGGAAGGGATGGAAGCGGTGCGCGCCCTGTTCCAGCGGCAGCGGCCTGAGCAGCCCGGCGTCGAGGTCGGTCTGGATGGCATCCCGTGGCAGCCAGGCGAAGCCCAGGCCGTCACGCAGGAAGGTGGCCGCGGTGCTGATGCTGCCTACCGTCCAGCGCTGCTCGGCGGCCAGCCAGCCGGCATCGCGCGGCTGGGCGCGACCGCTGTCACGAATGACGATCTGCAGCTGCTCTTCCAGATCAGCGGTCACCAGGGTGCGCTGCAATTGATGAAGCGGATGCTCGGGATGGGCGACCGCGACGAACTCGACATTGCCCAGGGAGGCGCCCAGGTGGGCCGCGATCACCAGGCCGGTGATCGCCAGGTCCGCCGAGCCATCGAGCAGGGCTTCTTCCACCCCGGACAGGACCTCTTCGCGCAGACGCACCCGGCAGCCGCGACTCTGCGGCATGAATTCGCGCAGGCACAGCAACAGCGAGCGAGTCGGATAGGCGGCGTCCACCACCAGGCGCACCTCGGACTCCCATCCCTGTTCCATGTGGTAGGCCAGCTCTTCCAGCTGGCTGGCCTGCTGCACCAGCCGGCGCGAGCGGCGCAAGAGCACGGCGCCGGCGTCGGTCAACACGGCACGACGGCCCTCCAGGCGCAGCAGCGGCACGCCGAGCTGCTCCTGCATGCGGGCGACGGTATAGCTGATCGACGACTGGGAGCGGTGCAGCACCTCGGCGGCCTGGGCATAGCCGCCGTGGTCCACCACCGCCTGCAGGGTCCGCCACTGATCAAGGGAAACGCGAGGAGTCTTCATCGAGCGCTCTGGAGCCACGAAAGGGCGCATGGTAGTGCCTGAGGGGGCAATGGGAAAACGCGGTGTCCATCACGGGATGAAAAAAAGCGAGACGCAAGAGCAAATGTCCTGCCGCCGTCACGCTCCAAGCTTGCCGATGAGTTTCCCACTCTAGGCAAGACAAGGAGTCTCCATGTCGTCATTCAAGGCGTTGCTGGGTTGCTGTCTGCTCGTCGCTCCGCTGCTGGTCCATGCCGAGGAGCCGGTATCCGCGGCCAGTGAGCCCCTCGATATCGATGGCATGAACATCAGTCGCACCCTCGACTGCGAAGGCCGGGACGTGTCTCTGTCCGGCGAAGGCAATACCCTGACGTTGAAAGGCCAGTGCGGCACGGTGACCGTCTACGGCAGTCATCATCGGCTGGTGCTCGACAGCGCCCAGGCCCTGGCCATCCATGGGCTGGGCAGCGTCACCACGGTCAAGGGCGCGGTGGCCAGCCTGAGCATTGGCGGTGGCTACCAGCAGGTGCAGGCCAATGTGCGCGGCAGCGACGGCCTGGCCAAGGTCGATGCCTATGGCTACGGCGCCAAGGCGCGCCTAACCCTGCTCAGCCAGGCCGACATCGCCGTGGGTGGTTCCAACCAGCAGGTGTACTGGTCCCGGGCCGCGGGCGTGGGTGAGCCCAAGACCCTGGTCTCCGGTGCCGACAATGTGCTGCAGGCCAACCAGTCGGTCGCAGGCCTTTCCGGCGGCGATCCCTCGGGCCTGAACGCCACGCGTTGAGCAGCTGCCAGCGAGGGGTTTCCCTCCGGCGGCGGGCACGTTAAGGTCGCGCACCTTTTTCGTGCGTCGTCGCCATGCCTTATCTCCTGCTCGTCACCCTCATCTGGGCGTTTTCCTTCAGCCTGATCGGCGAGTATCTCGCCGGTCGGGTCGACAGCGACTTCGCCGTGCTGGCCCGTGTTGCCATCGCCTTCGTGCTGTTCCTGCCCTTCACCCGCTGGCGCGGGGTCCCTGGACGCTTCGCCCTGGGGCTGATGGCTGCCGGTGCCCTGCAGTTCGGCATTACCTATCTGTGCCTGTATCGCAGCTTCGCCGTCCTGACGGTCCCGGAGGTCCTGCTGTTCACGGTGCTCACGCCCATCTATGTGACCCTGCTGGACGATGCCTGGCAACGCCGCTTGCGCCCCTGGTCGCTGCTGGCCGCCGTGGTAGCGGTCGGGGGCGCTGCCCTGATTCGCTTCCAGCCGTTGGCTGGCGACTATCTGCTGGGCTTCCTGCTGTTGCAGGTGGCCAACCTGACCTTCGCCGCCGGCCAGGTGCTGTGCAAGCACCTGGGGCACGCCTATGCCGGGCAGGGCGCCTTGCATCGCTACTTCGGCCTGTTCTTTCTCGGTGCCTTGCTGGTCGCGGCGCTGTCCTTTCTGCTGTTCGGTAATCCGGCGCGCCTGCCCAGCACCGGTCTGCAATGGGGCGTGCTGGTCTGGATGGGCGTGTTCGCCACGGCACTTGGCCTCTACTGGTGGACGCTGGGCTCGCTCCGGGTCAATGGCGGCACCCTGGCGATCATGAACGAGGCCCATGTGCCGGCCGGTCTGCTGGTCAGCCTGCTGATCTGGCAGCATCCGGCCGATCTGCCTAGGCTGTTGCTGGGCGGCGGCATCATCCTGCTCTCGCTGTTCATCAACCGTCAGGGGCGTCAGTCATGAATGTGCTGTCGGGCAAGGGGCTGGGCCTCTCGGTGCTGTCTTCGGTGCTGTTCGCACTGATGCCGGTGTACTTCGTCTGGCTGGCGCCGCTGGACGGCCTGCAGGTGGTGGCCCTGCGGGTGGTCTGGTCGCTGCCGATGGTGCTCCTGCTGGTGGTGGTCCTGCGTGAGGGCAAGGCCTTGCTGGCCACGCTCAAGCGGCTGGTGCGCGAGCCCCGGCTGTGCCTGGCCATCCCGGCGGCGGCGCTGCTGATGGGCATCCAGTGGTGGGTGTTCGTCTGGGCGACCATGAACGGCGAAGCCATGGCCATGTCGCTGGGCTATTTCCTGCTGCCCCTGGCCATCGTGCTGACCGGGCGGGTGGTCTACGGCGAGCGCCTGAGACCGCTGCAGCGCCTGGCGGTGGGCTGTGCGCTGCTGGGGGTGATCAACGAGGTCTGGGTGACCGGCGCGCTGTCCTGGGTCAGCCTGCTGCCGGTGGTGGGCTATCCGCCGTATTTCGTCCTGCGCCGCTGGATGGCGGTGGATGCGCTGTCCGGCTTCGTCCTGGAGATGTGCTGCCTGCTGCCCTTCGCGCTGCTCGCGCTGCACTGGTTTTCGCCCAGCCTGATCCTGCAGCAGACACCCTGGCTGTGGGCACTGCTGCCGGGGCTGGGCCTGCTCAGCGCCATCGCCTTCGCCGCCATGCTCGCCTCCAGCCGCATGCTGCCGCTGAGTCTGTTCGGTATCCTCAGTTACGTGGAGCCGGCGCTGCTGGTCTTCGTCGCCCTCTATGTGCTCGGTGAGCAGCTGCCGGAGGGCGCCATCTGGACCTATGGTCCCATCTGGCTGGCGGTGGCCTGGGTCTGCCTGGACAGTGCGCGCCTGCTGCGCAAGCAACTCAGGCGCGCACCGGCTGCGCCCTAGAGCGCCAGGGTCGGGCATTCACCTGCGGCGAAGAAGAACTCGTCGCAGTTGGGCAGGGTGCCGGCGCGATCGACGATAAGGAATTCGTCCTCGTCGCGCAGGGCCAGCACCGGGTGGTGCCAGACCCCGGCGTGGTAGTTGATGCCCTGGCGGCCATCGGTGCGAAAGACGCGAATGGCGCCGGCATCCGGGGCTGCCGCCGGCGGCGCCACCACCACCAGAAAGGGTTCGCCGCGTAGCGGGACGAAGGCCTGGCTGCCGTGGGGATGGCGTTCGAGCATGGCGATGGTCAGCGGATAGTCCAGGCGCCGGGCGCGAAAGATGCTGATGATCGCCGCACCGTCCGCTGGTCCTGTCTCGACCCGCGCCAGGGCGTGGTATCTCTGGGTCGAGCCATTGTTGATGGGAAACCAGTCCCGGCCTGCCGTCTCGATGACCTCGCCGAAGGGCGCGAAGCCCTCGGCGGTCAAGGGCTCGATGCGCAGTTGCCGGTTCATGCCTGGCCCCGCGCCACCTTGCCGAACAGCCGCAGTCGGCTGACGCCGCCATCCGGGAAGATGTTCAGCCGCACGTGGGTGATGGGGCCAAGGTCACGGATCTGCTCACGGAAGCTGTGCTCCTGGTGCATCTGCAGCTTCTGCGGTGGCAGCAGTTCCTTCCAGTAGAGGCTCTGGGTTTCGATCTGGCCATCGGTGCCGCCGCGTACGTAGGCGCCCTGGATCTGGCAGCTGTCCGGGTAGTTGCCCTTGAAGTGCAGGGTATCCACCAGGATCTCTTCGACGATGCCGGCATGGCCCAGGGCGATGATCACCCAGTCGTTGCCGGGGGTGCGGCGGCGGGCGGTTTCCCAGCCATCGGCCATGCTGTCGGCGCGGCCCGGATTGAGGATGTTGCTCATGCGGCCATAGTGTTCGTCGTTGCAGGCCAGGGCGCGACCGCCATTGAGGGCGGCGGCCAGGTCCAGCACCTCGTCTTCGGCCTGGGCCGACCAGTCGCGATGGGGAATGCCGTAGACCCGCAGGCGGGCGACGCCACCGTCTGGATAGATGTTCAGCCGCAGGTGGGTCCAGGGGCGGTCGTCACCGATGACGTGATAGTGATGGCTGTTGCCCTGCAGTTCCACGGCCGGCAGCACCTCGGTCCAGGCGGCGTCGGCGGCCGGGTCGCCCTCGGCACAGAAGCAGGCTTCCAGGGAGGCGGAGGGCGGATAGTTGCCGGTGAACCAGCGGGTATCGATGTCGACGCCCTTGATCGAACCGGGCACGCCCAACCGGATCACCGCGTGGTCGTAGCCTTCGAAACGCTTGCGCCGTGATTCCCAGCCATCCATCCACTTGCCGTTGTCGTCGTAGACGCCTTCCTTCCACTCCGGCTCGTGGGGCTGGAGCATGCGATCGGCGGCAGCGAACCAGTCATCGGTGACGCTGATGACCTGGGTGCCGAGGCGAGCATCGGCGAGGTTGAGGTACTTCTCGAAGGGCGCGGCGTAGGTGCGTTTCATGGGCGGACTCTTGTGCGGAAGGGGTCAGAGGGTCTGCAAGCGGAAGAGGGCGATGCGGTCGATCTCGGCCAGGGCGCGCTGGAATTCCTGCTCCGGGGTGTTGGGCAGGCGTTCTTCGAAGGCCGCCAGGATCAGGTGCCGGTTGCTGCCCTTCACCGCCATGATGAAGGGGAAGCTGAACTTGGCGCGGTAGGCCTCGTTGTAGCGGGTGAAGCGCGTGAGCTCGTCGGGGCTGCACTGGTCCAGGCCAGCGCCGGCCTGTTCGCCGCTGCTGGCCGCGGTCAGCTCCCCGGCCAGGGCGGCACGACCGGCGAGGTCAGGGTGGGCCTGGATCAGCGCCAGTTGCTCGGCCTGGCTGGCCTGGGCGACCTGCGCGGCGAGGCGCTGGTGCAGGGCCTCGATGGTGTCCGGCAGCGGCGTGCCCTCATCGAAGGCACGCTCGGCGACCCAGGCGGAGTGCTCGTAGACGCCGCCGAAGGCCGCCACGAAGGCAGCACGATCCAACTGGGTGGGCGTGACGGTCTGGAAGGCGCTCATGCCGGTGGATGCTCCTTGTGCCAGTGACGGGCGATGTCCACGCGGCGGGCGAACCAGACCCGCTCGTGGCTCTGGGCGTACTCCAGGAAGCGCTTCAGGCCCACCAGGCGACCGGGGCGGCCGATCAGCCGGCAGTGCAGGCCGATGGAAAGCATCTTGGGCGCGGTGGCGCCTTCTTCGTAGAGGGTGTCGAAGGCGTCCTTGAGGTACTGGAAGAATTGCTCGGCGGTGTGGAAGCCCTGGACCTGGGTGAATCTCATGTCGTTGGTGTCCAGGGTGTAGGGGATCACCAGGTGTGGCTTGCCGGCCGGGGCCGTGGGTTCCCAGTAGGGCAGGTCGTCGTCGTAGGTGTCGCTGTCGTAGAGAAAGCCGCCTTCCTCCATCACCAGGCGTCGGGTGTTGGGCCCGGTGCGCCCGGTGTACCAGCCCAGCGGACGCTCGCCGGTGAGCTTGGTAAGGATCTCGATGGCGCGCTGCAGATGGGCGCGCTCCTCGGCTTCGTCCATGTACTGGTAGTCGATCCAGCGGTAGCCGTGGCTGCAGATCTCGTGGCCGGCCTGCACCATGGCGCGGATGACCTCGGGATGGCGCTCGGCGGCCATGGCCACGGCAAAGACGGTCAGGGGTACCTGATGCTTGGCGAACAGCTCCAGGATGCGCCAGACGCCCGCGCGACTGCCGTATTCGTAGAGGGACTCCATCGACATGTTGCGCACCCCTGGCAGGGGCTGGGCGGCGACCATCTCGGACAGGAAGGCTTCGGATTCCTTGTCGCCGTGCAGGATGTTGCGTTCGCCGCCTTCTTCGTAGTTCAGCACGAAGGACAGGGCGATGCGGGCATCACCTGGCCAGCGGGGGTGGGGCGGCTGAGCGCCATAGCCGATCAGATCACGGGGATAGGTCATGGAAGGGGCATCCTGGCAGTCGAGATGTTTTGTATACAATGTTTGGAGGCCTTTGCCGAGTCCCAGCAAGAATCCTGCCTAACTGGTCTGACCGGTCTGAAGACTCCGGACGCCCTGGAAAGGCGCGATACCGCTGGCAAAGCTCTGGTGCCAGCGCTGTATACAATCGATGGGCGGAAAACTGCTAGGCTGGAACATCCCTCTTGCAGGAGTCCACCGATGCCCGCTTCGTCCGCTACTGGATACCTGACGACCCATGTCCTGGACACTACCGGCGGCTGTCCTGGCGCCGGTATCGCCATACGCCTGTACCGGTTGCAGGCCGGTATGCGGGAGGTCCTGGGCGAGCTGTGCACCAACGCCGATGGCCGTGGCGACGGGCCGCTATTGCAGGGGGCGGCCTTCACGGCCGGGTGCTATGAGCTGGAATTCGACGTGGGCGACTACTACCGGCAACGGGGCGTGCTGCTCGATGAGCCCGCCTTTCTCGATACGGTGGTGCTGCGTTTTGGCATCGCCGATGCGGCCTCGCACTACCATGTGCCTCTGCTGGTCTCGCCCTACGGTTACTCGACCTATCGCGGCAGCTAGTTTTCCCTGCTCTGCCACGGTGCGATTCGGCGAGCGCCGGCACCAGGACAGGGCGCTGCGCTAGTGGACGGTCGGAGCGTTCGGCAGGTGGGCGTTGGCCAGCAGTGGCTTGTCCGGCACGGCGCTGTCGGGCCAGGTCTGGGCGATGCGTTCCAGTACCACCTGGGCCAGCATGCTATGGGTGCGGCTGGCGAAATGACCGCGAGCGCCAAAGATATAGGCCTGGTCGGCGCCGGGCTCGACGTAGCTGTCCGGGTCGCAGAATTCACGGCCGGGCAGGCAGGCATCGCCTTCGGCATGGGTGAAGCCATAGTTGCCGTAGTGGGCGAAGACTTCTTCCATCACCCGATAGGCGTCCACCAGCAGTAGCCGGTCACCGGCTGGCAGATTGGCCTGCAGGGTCTCGTTGTAGAGTCGCACCAGCTCGTGATTGCGCTCGGCCAGGGCAGGTGTCCAGGGTTCGAGATAGGGCGCCTTGCCATAGTCGGTGTTGTTGAGTACCACCAGGCGTTGGGCACCCAGGCCCAGCAGATAGCGCAGCAGCTTGACCTCGTTCAGCGCGGTATGGCGGATCCGGCCCTCGATCTGCTCGCGCACGTCCTGGGGTAAGGGGGCATCGGCCATCAGCGCGGCCTTGAGTCTCTTGTCATAGAAGGGGCCGATGATGTCGTTGCCGCCGATCTGCACTAGGACCAGATCCTGCTGGCCGAAGCGACCGTGTTGCAGCTCGAAGTTGCGGATCTGCTGGGAGAAGGCCAGTGGCGCTTCATTATGGTCGAAGCCTGGTTCGGTGAAGCTGCCGGTCACGGCACCGCCTTCGGCGTAGCAGAGCCCATCGGGATAGGTTGGGCCTTCATGGCCGTAACCTTCCACTTGGCGATTGGGGCTCAGCTCGATGCCATAGGCATCGGCGATTTCCTGGGGATAGGTGCGGCCGGGGTTGGTGGCATAGATGTGGCCGAAGGTGCCGCAGTCCATGAGGCTGTCGCCAAAGGCGATGACGCGCTGGATGCCCCGGGCTTCGGCCACGGGCTCAGGGCTGGGTACGAGTGCGAACAGTGCGGCGACCCCTGCGAGCGCGGTCGCCAATCCCCAATGCCTGCCCATTACCTACCTCCCGACAGCATCCAGCGGCTGTGCTGCCAACGTCTTGTGCAACCTTCATACCCGGAAGAGCCGGGAAGGGGAGGGAGAGTTCCCTGGCGTCGGGCGGGGCGAGTCAGCAGCCGATGACCAGCATCAGGGGACACGGTGGCTGACCGAGCGACCGCGCAGTCTGCGCGGGTCAACCTGGAGGGTGCGCATGATCCGCCCGTGATAGGCGAAGAGACTCAAGACAAGGGATAGCGCCGTTTCAGTCGGCCTTGCCGACCGGATCGGAAGACTGCGCCAGGATGGCTGCCATCAGGCCGGGAAAGCGCTGATCCAGGTCCTCACGGCGTAGCTGGTTCATGTGCGTGGTGCCGGCATTGCGGGTATGCACCAACCCGGCGTCGCGCAAGACGCGGAAGTGGTGCGACATGCTGGACTTGGGGCGGCCACCGTCCAGTTCGCCGCAGGTGGCTTCGGCTACCCGCGCGAGATAGCGGACGATATCCAGGCGTACTGGATCGCTGAGCGCATGGAACAGGCGCTCAAGGGAGAATTCGTCAGGACTGGGATGTTTGAAAGGGCGCATGAGCTAATCATACACCGGGGGTTGGCGATTATGTTATGTTCGATTAATATCGAAATAACGAACCAGCTGCTACCTCATGGGAGACCGCTCAGATGTCCGCATTGTTCCAACCCTTTACCCTCAAGGACGTGACGCTGCGTAATCGCATCGCCATCCCGCCCATGTGCCAATACAGCGCCGTCGACGGCGTGATCAACGACTGGCACCAGGTGCACTATGCCGGCCTGGCGCGCGGCGGTGCCGGCGTGGTCATCGTCGAGGCCACCGCTGTATCGCCGGAAGGCCGCATCACCCCCGGCTGCGCCGGTATCTGGTCCGACGCCCATGCCCAGGCCTTCGTGCCGGTGGTGCAGGCGATCAAGGCCGCCGGTTCGGTGCCCGGTATCCAGATCGCCCATGCCGGTCGCAAGGCCAGTGCCAACCGCCCCTGGGAAGGTGACGATCACATCGCCGCCGACGATGCCCGTGGCTGGGACACCATCGCCCCGTCGGCGGTGGCCTTTGGCGCCAACCTGCCCAAGGTACCCAAGGCCATGACCCTCGAGGACATCGCCCGGGTTCGCCAGGACTTCGTCGACGCCGCCAAGCGTGCCTATGAAGCCGGCTTCGAGTGGCTGGAGCTGCACTTCGCCCACGGCTACCTGGCGCAGAGCTTCTTCTCGGTGCACTCCAACCAGCGCGACGACCAGTACGGTGGCGATCTGGCCGGCCGTAGCCGCTTCCTGCTGGAAACCCTGGCCGAGGTGCGCAAGGTCTGGCCGGAGCACCTGCCGTTGACCGCTCGTTTCGGCGTGATCGAATACGACGGCCGCGATGAAGAAACCCTGGCTGAATCCATCGAGCTGGCCCAGGGCTTCAAGCGCGAAGGTCTCGACCTGCTGAGCGTCAGCATCGGTTTCTCCACCCCGACCGCCAACATTCCCTGGGGCTCGGGTCTGCTGGCGCCCATCACCGAGCAGGTACGCAAGGCCACCGGCCTGAAAGTGGCCTCGGCCTGGAACATTGACACCCCGGTGCTGGCCAACCAGGTAGTGGCCGACGGGCAGCTGGATCTGGTCATGGTGGGCCGCGCCCACCTGGCCGATCCGCACTGGCCCTACTATGCGGCCAAGGCCCTGGGCGTCGACAAGCCGTCCTGGGTGCTGCCGGCGCCCTACGCCCACTGGCTGGAGCGCTATCGCACCAGCTGAGTCGGCTCAGGCTGAACGCGAAAGCCGCCCCTCGGGGCGGCTTTTTTGTGCGTCTCGGATGAGGGCAGTTTGTTGGGCTTCGCTGTGCTCAGCCCAACCTACGGTAATGGGTAGGTTGGGTTGAGGCAGCTCTATCGCCGAAGCCCAACAGTGCCGTTTTGCTCCAACTGTGGAAAACGCTGCGCGGTTTTCCACGCTACGGGGTGACGGTATCAGGCGTCGCGACTGTGTACCCGGCGACCCGCGGCATGGGTTTCCCGTACCACGCGGTCGTCGCCAAGGGTGGTGAGGACGAACAGGGTTTCCTCCAGGCTCTTGGACTGCTGCAGGCGGTAGTCCAGCAGCGGGGTGGCCTTGAGATCGAGCACCACGAAGTCGGCGTCGTGGCCGGGGGCCAGGCTGCCGATGCGGTCGTCCAGGCGCAGGGCGCGGGCGCCGCCGAGGGTGGCCAGGTACAGCGACTTGAAGGGGTGCAGGCGATGGCCGCGCAGCTGTTGCACCTTGTAGGCCTCGCCGAGGGTCTGCAGCAGCGAGAAGCTGGTGCCGGCGCCGACGTCGGTACCCAGGCCGACATTGACCTTGAAGGCTTCCATCCGCTCGAGATCGAACAGGCCGCTGCCGAGGAAGAGGTTGGAGGTAGGGCAGTGGGCCACGGCCGAGCCGGTCTCGTGCAGGCGCTGGCATTCGGCATCGCAGAGGTGGATGCCATGGGCGAACACCGAGCGCGGGCCGAGCAGCTGGAAGTGGTCATAAACGTCCAGGTAGTTGCTGCGCTCCGGAAACAGCGCCTTCACCCATTCAATCTCCTTGAGGTTCTCGGAGAGATGGGTATGCAGGTAGACGTCCGGGTGCTCGGCCAGCAGGCGTCCGGCTGCTTCGAGTTGTTCCGGGGTGCTGGTCGGCGCGAAGCGCGGGGTAACCGCATAGTGCAGCCGACCCTTGCCGTGCCAGCGCTCGATCAGCGCCTTGCTATCCCTGTAGGCGGACTCGGCCGTGTCCTGCAGGTAGTCCGGGGCGTTACGGTCCATCAGCACCTTGCCGGCGATCATGCGCAGATCGAGGCGCTCGGCGACCTGGAAGAAGGCGTCCACCGACTGCGGATGGACGCTGCCGAACACCAGGGCGGTGGTGGTGCCATTGCGCAGCAGCTCCCCGACGAAGACCTGGGCCACCTCGGCGGCCTTGGCCGGATCGGCGAAGGCGCCCTCGGTGGGGAAGGTGTAGGTGTCCAGCCAGTCCAGCAGCTGCTCGGCGTAGCTGGCGATCATCCCGGTCTGCGGATAGTGGATATGGGTGTCGATGAAGCCGGGGGTGATGAGGGCGTGGGGGTGCTCGATCACCGGGGTACCGGCGGGCAGGGTGGGCAGCAGCTCGGCAGCCGGGCCCATGGCCTGGATACGGCCGTCTGCGACCAGCAGCAGGCCGTCGGCGTGATATTCGTAGGAGGCGTCCAGCCCGACCTCGGCCGGGTCGGCGAGGCTGTGGAGCAGGGCGGCGCGGTGGGCGATGGCAGTCATGGCGATCTCGGATAGGTAGACGACTAGCTTGGGGTGGCGGTGACCAGCCGCAGCGGCTGATCTGCCTGTTGGGTCGGGCGCCCGTAGTGGGCGATGACCTCGCCGGCCACGGCGATGGCGATCTCCAGCGGCAGCTTGCCCTTGACCTCGGGCAGGCCCAGCGGGCAGCGCACCGTGGCGAGGTGTTCGGCGCCGTGGCCGCGGGCCGCGAGGCGGTGGCGGAACTTGGCCCACTTGGTCCGGGAGCCGATCAGCCCGAAGTAGCCATGGTCGCCGCGAGCGAGGATGGCGTCGGTCAACTCCAGGTCCAGGGGGTGATTATGGGTCATGACGATGTAGTAGGCACCCGCCGGCATCCGCGCGATCTCGTCGAGCGGCTCGTCGGTCAGGATCTTCTCCACGCCGGCGGGGAGCACGGCGGGAAATTCCTGGGCCCGTGAATCGACCCAGCGCACGGCGCAGGGCAGGCCGGCCAGCAGGGGCACCAGGGCGCGGGCGACATGGCCGGCACCAAAGACGATCACCGGTACATCCTGGGCCAGCTGGGGTTCGAACAGCAGGGTGGTGACGCCACCGCAGCACTGGCCGAGGCTGGCGGCCAGGGAGAACCGCTCCAGGTGCGGCTGGCGGGTACCGGCGGCGAGCATCTCCCGGGCGATCTCCACCGCTCGGTATTCCAGGTGGCCACCGCCGATGGTCAGGTGCTGTTCCTCCCGGCCCACCAGCATCTTGGTCCCGGCGTCGCGCGGCGTGGAGCCCTGCTCATCGGCCACGGTGACCAGTACGCAGGGTTCGCCTCGCGCCTCGAAGTCGGCCAGGATGGCCAACCAGCCACGTCTCGTGTTCATGCCGGTTCCTCCGTGGTGATGGCCGAGGCTGTCTGGGCTTCGGCGGCCAGGCGCCGCATCCGCTCCACGCCCCAGAGTACCCGTTCGGGGGTGGCCGGGGCGTCCAGTGCCGGGTGGAAGCGATAGTCGGCCACGCTGGCCACGGCGTCCTGCAGGGCACACCACACCGAGATGCCGAGCATGAAGGGCGGCTCGCCCACGGCCTTGGAGTGGAACACCGTGGCCTCGGGATTCTGTCGATTCTCCACCAGCCGCACCCGCAGGTCGGGCGGTACGTCACTCACCGCCGGGATCTTGTAGGTGGAGGGGCCGGCAGTGAGCAGCTTGCCGGCGTCGTTCCACACCAGTTCTTCCATGGTCAGCCAGCCCAGGCCCTGGACGAAACCGCCTTCCACCTGGCCAATGTCGATGGCCGGATTCAGGGACGCGCCGACGTCGTGGAGGATATCGGTGCGCAGCAGCCGGTATTCACCGGTGAGGGTGTCGATCAGCACCTCGGAGCAGGCGGCGCCGAACGCATAGTAGTAGAAGGGCCGGCCACGGGCCTGGTCGCGGTCGTAGTGGATCTTGGGCGTGCGGTAGTAGCCAGTACTGGAAAGCGATACCTGGCCGACGTAGGCCAGTTGGATCAGCTCCTCGAAGCTCAGTAGCCGCTCGCGGACCCTGACGTGGCCGTTGCGGAATTCCACCTCTTCAGAGTCGACGTGGAAGTGCCGGCTGGCGAAATCGATCAGCCGGTCCTTGATGGTCTGGGCCGCGTTCTGGGCGGCCTTGCCGTTGAGGTCGGTACCGCTGGAAGCCGCCGTGGGCGAGGTGTTGGGTACCTTGTCGGTATTGGTGGCGGTGATCTGGATGCGACCAATGTCGACCTGGAAGACCTCGGCCACCACCTGGGCGACCTTGGTGTTCAGGCCCTGGCCCATCTCGGTGCCACCGTGGTTCAGGTGGATGCTGCCATCGGTGTAGACGTTGACCAGGGCACCGCCCTGGTTGAGGAAGGAGGAGGTGAAGGAGATGCCGAACTTGACCGGGGTCAGCGCCAGGCCCTTCTTCAGCACCGGGTTGGCCCGGTTGAAGGCCTGGATGGCTTCGCGTCGAGCCTGGTAGTCGCTACTGGCCGCCAGGTCCGCGGTCATCTCTTCGAGCAGATTGTCTTCCACCACCTGGTGGTAGTGGGTGACATGGCGCGTCTCCTTGCCGTAGTAGTTGCGCCGCCGCACCTCCAGCGGATCCAGGCCACGGTGGCGGGCGATGGCGTCCATGACGTTCTCGATGGCCAGCATGCCCTGGGGGCCGCCGAAGCCGCGGTAGGCGGTGTTGGACGCCAGGTGGGTCTTGCAGCGGTGGCCGGTGATCTGGGCGTTGCCGAGGAAATAGGCATTGTCGGCATGGAACATGGCGCGGTCGATGATGGCGTTGGACAGATCCGGCGAGTAGCCGCAGTTGCCCGCCAGCTCGAAGCGGATGCCCAGCAGGCGCCCGTCATCATCGAAGCCAACGTCGTATTCGACATGGAAGGGGTGGCGCTTGCCGGTCATATGCATGTCTTCAAAGCGCGGCAGGCGCATCTTCACCGGGCGCCCGGTAAGACGGGCAAATACCGCGCAGAGCGCCGCAGGCATCCCGGCCTGGCTCTCCTTGCCGCCAAAGCCGCCGCCCATGCGTCTCATGTCGACGGTGATCCTGTTCATGGAGACGCCCAGCACCTCGGCCACCTGCTTCTGTACCTCGGTGGGATTCTGGGTGGAGGAATAGACCAGCATGCCGCCGTCTTCGGTGGGTAGCACCGAGGCCACCTGGGTTTCCAGGTAGAAGTGCTCCTGGCCGCCGATGGCCAGCTCGCCCTGCAGACGATGGGGCGCGGCGGCGAGCGCGGCTGCGGCATCGCCGAGCTTATGACTGTGGCTGGGCGAGATGAAGTGCTCGCGCCTCAGCGCCTCCCTGACGTCGAGGATGGCTTCCAGCGGCTCGTATTCGATGAGGGCGGCCTGGGCAGCGCGGCGGGCGGCGTCCAGGCTGGTAGCGGCCACCGCCAGTACCGGCTGGCCCAGGTACTGCACCTCACCATCGGCCAGCAGCGGATCACCCGGCAGCACGGCGCCAATGTCCAGTTGGCCGGGCACGTCGGCGGCGGTGATGGCCAGGGCCACCCCGGGGATCTGGTAACAGGGCGCGAGATCGATACGCAGGATGCGCGCGTGGGCGTGCTCGCTCATCCGCGCATAGACGTGCAGCTGGTTGGGGAATTCCAGGCGATCGTCGATGTAGACGGCTTCGCCGCTGACATGCTTGTCGGCACTCTCGTGCATGAGCGGCTTGCCGACGCCGGTGGCCAGGCCGGCAGCGAAGGCGGCGGCCATTTCCTCGGGGGTACGGACGGGGAGGGTGCTAGACATGGGCGGTAACCCTCGTAGCGAGCGCAGGCTGGGTGGTCTCCAGATGACATTTGCGCAGCAGATTCTGCGCCGTCAGCAGGCGGTATTCGCGGCTGGCACGGAAATCAGACAGCGGCGCGAAGTCCTCCGCCAGGGCCTGGACGGCGCGCTCGACGCCGTCGCGGGTCCACGGCTGGCCCAGCAGGGCCTGCTCACAGTGACTGGCTCGCTTAGGCGTGGCCGCCATGCCGCCATAGGCGATGCGCACGGCGGCGATGCGATCCTGCTCCAGTTCCAGCACGAAGGCGGCGCAGACCGCGGAGATGTCGTCGTCCAGGCGCTTGGACACCTTGAAGGCGCGGAAGACCAGCCCCTCATGGGCGCGCGGCACCCGCACCGCCTGGATGAATTCGCCCGGCTCCAGGGCGGTCTTGCGGTAGTCCAGAAAGAAATCGTCCAGGGGCAATTCGCGCAGCCGTTCGCCCTGGCGCAGCAGCAGGCGTGCCCCTAGTGCCAGCAGCAGCGGCGGGCTGTCGCCAATGGGCGAGGCATTGCCGATGTTGCCGCCCAGGGTGCCCTGGTTGCGGATCTGCAAGGAGGCGAAGCGCTGCAGCAGGATGCCGAAGTCCGGGTAGTCGGCGGCCAGGGCGGCGGCGCAATCGGCGAGCGGGGTGGCCGCGCCGATCTCGATGCCGTCCGCGCGAACGGTCACGCCGCGCAGTTCGGGGATGTTGCCCAGGTAGATCAGGGTCTCCAGGCGGCGATGCTGCTGGGTCACTTCGAGCGCGAGATCGGTGCCGCCGGCCAGCAGTCGTGCCTCGGGATGGGCCTGGTAGAGGCGCGCCAGTTCGCTCAGGGTCGTGGGGCTGTGGCAGCGCCGCCCGGCACCGTCGAGCCGGGTCTCGGCTACCGGGGCGAGGGCCTTGAGGCGCGCCAGGGTCTGCTGCTCCCGGGCATCGAACTGGTCCGGCTGGCGCTGGGTGCAGGCCTGTTCGGCGGCGGCCAGGATCGGCCGGTAGCCGGTGCAGCGGCAGAGATTGCCGGCCAGGGCTTCGTGGGTGGCGGCGCTGTCCGCTGATTCCACGTTTTTCTGCAAGGCAAACAGCGACATGACGAAGCCCGGGGTGCAGTAGCCGCACTGGGAGCCATGGCAGTCGACCATGGCCTGTTGCACCTGATGCAGGCGACCCTGATGCTTCAGGTCCTCCACACTGATCAGTTGCCGGCCGTCCAGCGCCGCGACAAAGGTCAGGCAACTGTTGACCGTGCGATAGCGCAACCGCTCGCCGTCGGGCTCGGCCAGCACCACGGTGCAGGCACCACAGTCGCCCGAGGCGCAGCCTTCCTTGGTGCCGGTCTTGCCGCAACGCTCGCGCAGGTATTGGAGCACGGTGAGGTTGGGGTCGAGCTGCTCTTCGACGCGCAGCTCCTGGTCCAGCAGAAACCTGATCACGGCCGCTCTCCACCTGGGTTCGGATAATTCGATGGTGGGTAAAGCTGACCATTAGGTCAACAATCGTCCGGGCAAGCAGACCACCCCTGTCGTTTTTGAGCAAGCGGTAAGGGTATGGCTGCGCCGTCCCGGCGCACGGGGGAGGCGGCTGCCCAGTGACGGTGCAAAACGAGCCCGTCTGAGCCGGCCCTTTGCAGAATCTTTAGGCGACGGCTTCAAGCCATTGGCGCCGTTGCCGATATATAGGCAGACGATTACGGCCAGGCCGTCAGCCGTCGGTACCCTCGACCAACCCGCTCCGACAGGTCACTGCCTTGCCTACCCAACTCAACCGTGTCGCCCGTCAGGCTTCCCTTGGTTTCTTCGCGCTGGTCACGCTCATCTTTGCCCTGGCGGGGTGGATGCTGTTCGACCTGTGCGCGCGCATCGACGCGCAGCAGCGCGAGCACAGCGAGGCGGACGCCCAGCGGGCGCTGGAAACGCGCCAGGACAAACTCGGTCGGGTCTTGACTGACTATTCGTTCTGGATGGAGGCCTATGCACGGACCAGCAGCAAGGTCGACGTGAACTGGGCCTATGAAGAAGACAACGTCGGGCCCTCGCTCTACAGCGACTATGGTGTGAATGGCGCCTTCATCCTGGCGCCCAACGGCATCACACGCTATGCGGTGGTCGGCGGCGGACGGAGCAAGATGCAGCTGGAGACCTGGCTGGGTGATGATCAGGCCAGGCTGCTGGCACTGGCCCGCGAGCGCTCGTCCAAGGATGGCTATGCCCAGGGCTATTTCCTGGTCGACGGCAAGCCAGCCAGTGTCATGGTCGCGGTCATCCGCCCGGATGCCACCTACCAGGACTTCAAGCGGCTATCCTACATGGTGTTCGTCGACATCCTGACGCCGGACAAGCTCGCGCAACTCGGGCAGGCCTTCGAATTGCACGGGCTGACCGCACAGCCGGGTGAGGTGCCCACCATCGAACAGCGGCCAACGCTGGTGGTGAGGTCCGATCCCGGGATCGCGGTGACCTTCAACTGGACCGTCCATGGCATGGGCCATCGGCTGCTGGCGCAGTTCCTGCCGCTGCTGGCGCTGATGTGCGGCCTGGCCTTGCTGCTGGTCTGGTACCTGCGCCGCCGGATCGCCCTGGCCGCCCGCCAGACCGACCTGGCCGAGGATGCCCTGAGGCACAGCGAGCAACGCTTTCGGACGGTCTCAGAGGCCTCGTCCGACTGGATCTGGGAGGCCGACGCCGAGCAGCAGCTGGTCTATCTCTCCGAGCGTTTCGTCGCCGTCACCGGCTTCAGCCGCGAGGACTGGCTGGGACGCCCCCTGCACGAATTGCTCGACTATTCGCCAAGCCAGGTCGACGAGGTAGCCAGGACCCCCTTGGCGGCCGGTCGCGTGCGTCGGCCCCTGCGGTGCGAGATGCATGACGCCCAGGGCAAGCTGAGATTCTGCCAGCTCTCGGCTCAGGCCATCGTCACCGGTGGTCTGCTGGCGGGCTTTCGCGGCACCGTGTGCGACGTCACCGAGGAGATCGAGGCCAAGGCGCGCATCGAACACATCAGCCAGCACGACGCCCTCACCGGGCTGGCCAACCGACACCAGCTGCACCGCTACCTGGCACAGCGCTTCGCCGAGGGCGTCAACGCCAGCCAGCCGCTGCATCTGCTGACCCTCGACCTGGACCGCTTCAAGCCGGTCAACGATTCCCTCGGCCACGGGGCCGGTGACAAGGTGCTGTGCCAGGTCTCCCGGGAATTGCGCGCCAGTGTGCGGGAGGATGATCTGGTCGCCCGCATCGGGGGCGACGAATTCGTGGTTGCCGTGAATGGCTGCCAGAGTGCCGAGCAGGTCAGCGTGCTCTGTAGCCGGATCCTGGACGGCATCGGCCGTACCATCCGCATCGACGAACATGACATCAACATCGGCGCGAGCATCGGCATCGCCACGGCACCCCAGGACGGCCACAGCGCCGAGGATCTGCTGCGCTACGCGGACATCGCCCTGTACGAAGCCAAGGCGGCGGGGCGCAATACTATGAGGTTCTATGAGCCCAGCATGAACCAGCGGATCCTGGAACGGCGCCAGCTGGAAACCGAATTACGCCAGGGGTTGCAGCGGCTGGAGTTCGAGCTGGATTTCCAGCCGCGCTTCGATGCCAGCAGCCAGCGACTGCTGGGCGCCGAGGCGCTGGTGCGCTGGAATCATCCGACCCGGGGGCGGTTGGCACCGGCGCAGTTCATCGGGGTGGCGGAGGAGACCGGTCTGATCCTGGGCCTTAGCGACTGGGTCCTGCGGGAAGCTTGCAGCCAGGCGGTGGCCTGGGCGCCGGACTTGATCGTGTCCATCAACCTGTCGCCGCTGGAGTTCCAACGCGACGACCTGGTGGCGCGGATCCGCACGGTCCTCGAATGCACCGGCATAGCACCCGAGCGGGTCGAGCTGGAGCTGACCGAGAACGTGCTGCTGGACGATGCCGACGGCGCGCTGGAGTTGATGAAGAAACTCAAGGATCTGGGCGTGCGGCTGTCGATGGACGACTTCGGCACCGGCTATTCCTCGCTGAGCTATCTGCGCACCTATCCCTTCGATTGCCTGAAGATCGACCGCAGCTTCGTCTCCAACATCGAGGTAAGTGAAAGCAACGCGGCCATCGTCGAGGCCATCGTCAGCATGGGACGGGCGCTCTCGCTCACGGTGGTGGCCGAGGGCATCGAGACCGCGGGCCAACTGGCGCGCATCGCCGATCTCAAGTGCGATCAGGCCCAGGGCTTTCACCTGCAGCGGCCGCTGTCCCAGGCGCGTTTCGCGGCGCTCAGGAGAGGGCAGTTGCAAGGGACGGACGAGTCACCCTCAGGCCCGCGCGCCGTATTCGCTGAGGAGTGAGCCCAGGCTCGCGCCCAGCAGCAGTATCGCGAACAACAGAAAGATCGCGCCAGCGATCTGGTTCAGGCGCGCAAGCCTGGTGCCTGTGCTCAGGCGGGTACTCAGCGCCGTCGCGATGCCCGCATAGCTGCAATGAATGACGAGGCTCAGGACGCAGAAGGTCGTCACCAGCAGCAACATCTGCGGCAGCACGGGCCGACTGGTCTGGATGAACGGTGGAAAGAGCGCCATGAAGAAGACGATCAGCTTGGGATTGGTGATGGACACCAGCAGCCCTTGCAGGAGTCGTCTTCCCGCGCTGGCTGTTCGCTGAGCATGATCGGGCACCTGGCCCTGGGGCGAAGGGGCGCGCAGCCGACTCACGCCCAGCCAGGCCAGGTAGAGCGCACCGATCAGCTGCAGGCCCAACAGCGCCCGGGGCGAGGCGCTGACCAGGGCGCCGAGCGCGGTGCTGGCCAGGCTGGCCAGCACCAGCATGCCCAGTACCACGCCGAGGATGCCCGGCAGGGCGCCCCGCAGCTGCAGGAGCAAGGCGTTGTTGATGGTCAGCAGGACGCCCGGACCGGGACTGGCGATGGTGAGACTGCTCAGCAGCAGATAGAGGGCGAAGGCGTCCATGGCATTCCCAGATAGTCTGGCGGCCGGTCCTCGGTTGGCCGGTTCCCGCTGCCAGGTCCTGAGACGTGACAACCCTCCCTAGTCTAGTGGAGCGATCGCCGGCGTTGCCATCCAGAGTGACGGCTTTCCAACCGTACAGAGGCGGATGGCAAGCCGCATGCGACTGTTTCCGGCCCGTGGATCACGCCACCCGGAAGCGCCCCACCAGGCCTTGCTGCTGCTCGGCCAGGCGCGCCAGTTCTCGACTGGTGACGGCGGTCTGCTCGGCGCCAGCGCTGACCTGGATCACCAGATCGTTGATGTCGTTGACGTTGCGGCTGATCTCTTCGGCGACCTGGCTCTGCTGTTCGGCGGCCGAAGCGACCTGGATGTTGCGGTCGTTGATGAGGGTGACGCCCTCGGCGATCTCGCCGAGCAGCTCGCCGGCGCGGACCACGTTGCTGGCGCCGGTCTGCACCTGGCTGAGGGTCTCCTGCATGGCCTGGGTGGCACGGTCGGAGCCGCTCTGCAGATGGCTGATCATCTGCTGGATGCTGCCGGTGGATTGCTGGGTCTTCTGCGCCAGGGAGCGTACTTCATCGGCCACCACGGCGAAGCCACGCCCGGCTTCACCGGCGCGGGCGGCCTCGATGGCGGCGTTGAGGGCCAGCAGGTTGGTCTGCTCGGCGATGCCGCGGATCACGTCCAGCACCGAGGAGATGGCGTCGCTTTCCTGCTTGAGCTCGGCGATGATCTCCGAGGTCCGCTCGGCCTGTACCGACAGTCCCTGCACCAGACCGATGGTGGCTTGCAATTCACGACGACCCTGGCTGGTGTTGGCCTCGACCTGCCGCGAGCCTTCGGCGGCTTCGGTGGTGCTGCGGGCGACGTCCTTGACCGTGGCGCTCATCTCGGCGATGGCGGTGGCGACCTGATCGGTGCCCAGGCGCTGCTGGGCGACGTTCTGGCTGGTCTGGATGGCGACCGCCGAGGCTTCTTCGGCGGCAGTGGCGACCTGCACGGTGGCGGCGCCGATCTCCTGGATCACCTGACCCAGCTCCTGGCTCATCAGGTTGAGATTGCCGGTGATGGTGCCGAACTCGTCCTTGCCCTGGTAGGCGCAGCGGGCGGTGAGGTCGCGGGTGGCCAGGCGGGTGAGGGTGCCGTTGACCTGCTCGACCGCCTGCTTGATGTTGCGAATGATTACCCAGGCCAGCGCCGAGACGGCTACCAGAACCAGCAGTACCAGGCCGAGGGTGATCCAGAGATCCCGGCTGGCCTTGGCACGGGCCTGTTCGGCCTGGGCGCCGACACTGGCGCCCAGGTCCGCCTCCACCTTGCCCATCAGGTCGATACGCTGGGTGGCCAGGTTGAACCAGTCCTCCGGCTTGACGCCCAGGGCATCGCCGAGGGGGACGGTGAAGGCCAGCTGTTGCAGGCGGCTGACTTCCATGGCGCTGGGCTGCTTGAAGGTGTCGTCGAGCTGACGGATGAATTCAGGCGTGGCCTTGCGCTGGAAGGCGTCGGCGTAGGCGGAGAATTCGCCCAGGTTGCGGGCGAAGCGCGACAGCAGGCCGGCATCGAAGCGATTCTGGTTGAAGGCCAGGCCCAGCAGTACGCGCTCGCGGCCGGCGCGTTCCTTCATCTCGACGAAGAGATTGAGGGCGCCCAGGGCGCGCAGGATCTCAGGATCATCGACACCCGCTTCGAGGGCATGGGTGTAGCCGATCAGCGCCTTGATCAGGTCGGTGTAGGCCGTGCCGGATTGGGTGCTGTTGAGCGCCAGGCCATCGACCTTGCTGCGCAGGTCACGCAGGCTGTCCAGGGCGCGCATGGCGGTCTGGATGGCGGCGTCGTTACCAGTGGCCAACGCACTTAGGTCCTTCTGGGCCTTATCGCTGTCTTCGCGGAAGGTCTTGAGCTTGTCCTGCATCGACTTGCCGCCACTGCCGAGGAACACGCCGCTGGCACCGCGCTCGCGCTGCAGGCTGGTGACCAAGGCACTGACGCGCTCGGCCGTGGCACTGGCGGTCACGGTGTGCTCCATGTTCTTGAGCGTTTCGTAGCGATCGGCGGTGTAGAGACCCGAGATCACCAGGAAGCCGGCCAGGGGCAGGAGCAGGATCAGCAGGAGTTTGGTACTGAGGGGGGCATTCCTGAGCATGGGTGAATTCTCTGATGCGGTCAGCTGGCGCGCCAGCGGCAAGGCAATGAGCCAGCGAAGGCGGGGTCGATTCCGGTTATGTCGGCAGCTAGAGGTGAAGATTTATAGTCAGCTTATTAAAGGCTTGAACGACGGGCGGGGAGGAGTGGATCCCGGCAGGGCGCGGGTAGCCAGAAAAGCGCCCGGGAAGTCCGGGCGCTTTTGTCAGGCTTCGTCAGCCGAGCTGCGCTCTGATGAGCAGGGCGTAACCCAGCCCCAGCAACGGCCAGCCCACCAGCGGCCCGAACACCAGGCGCCACAGCCAGAGCCGCGGCACGAAACCGACGCCGTGGACCAGGCCGGCGGAGACGCCAAGCATCACTCCCATCAGCAGCGGATGGCTGTAATGCCCGCTGGCATCGAGCATCAAGCCCGGGTGAATCATCAGCAGCAGCGCCAGGGGCGCCGCCAGCAGCAGGGACAGCGTCCGTCCTAGTGGGTGGACGCGGGGCAGGGCCTCAGCACTCGGCATCGTCATGGACGTCCAGCTCCCGGGTGCTTTCCAGCCAGAGGGCGTTGATGATGCCGAAGCTCGCGGCGAGCAGGACACCAAGGATCCAAGTGAAGTACCACATGAAGGAGTCTCCTTGAGATCGGTGATCAGTAGAGGCCGTGGGGGTTGGCGTCGATGAAGCGATCGTCGACCTTGCCCCACATGCGCACGTAGCTCCACAGGGTGTAGGCCAGGATGAGCGGCACGAAAATGGCCGCGGCGACGAACATGATGCCCAGCGTCTTGTGGCTGGAGACGGCGTCCCAGATGGTCAGGCTGGAAGCCGGGTCCAGGCTCGACGGCAGCACGAAGGGAAACAGCGCGCAGCCGGCGGTGGCGAGGGTGCCGACGATGGCCAGGGACGTACCGGTGAAGGCCAGGCCGGCCTGCCGCCAACTGCTGCCGAGCAGGGCCAGGACGCTGCCGAGTGCGGCCAGCACCGGGGCGAGCAGGGTCAGCGGCTGGGTATGGTAGTTGGCCAGCCAGCCCGGATTGCCGGCGGTCACCACCTTGTGCAGCGGATTCAGGGCGCTGCCCGGATCGCCCTGGCTGACCAGCACGTAGCCGTCGAAGCCGTAGGCCAGCCAGACACCGGCCAGACCGAAGGTGACGAGGTGGAGCAGGGCGCACAGGCCGGTGGCACGCCGGGCGCGCTCGCCCAGGGCGTGGTGGGTACGCAGCATCAGCCAGCTGCCGCCATGGGCGCAGAGCATAGCCAGGCTGACCGCGCCGCTGAGCAGGGCGAAGGGGTTGAGCAGAGCGAAAAAGCTGCCGCTGTAGGTGGATCTCAGGGTGTCGTCGAGTTGGAAGGGCACGCCCTGGAAAAGATTGCCGAAAGCCACGCCGAACACCAGGGCCGGCACCAGGCTGCCGGTGAACAGGCCCCAGTCCCAGGCGTTGCGCCAGCGGGTGTTGTCGAGCTTGCTGCGGTAGTCGAAACCCACCGGACGCAGGAACAAGGCGAAGAGCACCAGCAGCAGGGCCCAATAGAGCCCGGAGAAGGCGGTGGCATAGACCATCGGCCAGGCGGCGAAGAGGGCGCCACCGGCGGTGATGAACCAGACCTGGTTGCCGTCCCAGTGCGGCGCGATACTGTTGATGGCGGCGCGGCGTTCCTTGTCGGTCTTGCCGATCAGGGGCATCAGGATCATGGCGCCCATGTCGAAGCCGTCGGTTAGGGCGAAGCCGATCAGCAGGACGCCGATCAGCACCCACCAGGTGAGCTTGAGCACTTCGTAGTCGAACATGGCAGTCTCCTCAGGCGTTGGCCGGTGCAACGGGCTTGGCGGTGGCGGCCTGGCGCAGGGCGTCGCCGACCTGGGCAGCCCGTTCGTGGAAGTAGCGGCCGGTGTGCAGGCTGCTCGGGCCGAGGCGGGCGAAGCGGATCATCAGGTACATCTCCACGATCAGGAGCAGGGTGTAGAAGGTCACCAAGGCGCCGATGGAGCCCCACAGATCGGCCGGAGCCAGGGTCGAGGCCGACAGGTGGGTGGGCAGGACCTCGCTGATGGTCCAGGGCTGGCGACCGTGCTCGGCCACCCACCAACCGGTCTGGGTGGCGATCCAGGGCAGCGGCAGGCTGAACAGGGCCCACTTCAGCAGCCAGGGCTTCTTGAGCTCGTTGCGCCGGGTCGAGGCCCAGAAGGCGCAGATGAACAGCGCCAGCATCAGCACGCCACTGGCGACCATGATGCGGAAGGTCCAGAACAGGCTGGCGACGCCAGGGATGGTGTCCCGCGCGGCCTGGCGGACCTGCTCGGGGGTGGCCGTGGCGGGATCGTTAACGTATTTCTTCAACAGCAGGCCATAGCCCAGGTCCTGCTTGTGGGCGTCGAAGGCGGCGCGGGTGGCGGCGGAGTCGTCGCCGGCGCGCAGTCGCTCCAGCAGGGCGTAAGCCTGGGCGCCGTTGCGGACGCGGGCCTCGTATTGGCTGACCAGATCCTTGATGCCGGTGACCTGTTCGGTGGTGGAGCGGGTGGCGATCAGGCCCATCAGATAGGGGATCTTCACCGCGTAGTCGGTGCGCATCTCCTGTTGATTGGGGATGCCGAACAGGGTGAAGGAGGCCGGGGCTTCCTCGGTGTTCCACTCGGCTTCGATGGCGGCCAGCTTGACCTTCTGGACCTCGCCCACGCGATAGCCGGATTCGTCACCCAGCACGATCACCGAGATGACCGCGGCGGTACCGAAGGCGGCGGCCACGGCGAAGGAGCGCCGGGCGAAGCCGATGTCGCGGCCCTTGAGCAGGTAGTAGCTGGAGATGGCCAGCACGAAGATGGCGCCGGTGACGTAGCCCGAGGCCACGGTGTGGACGAACTTCACCTGGGCCACGGGGTTGAGCAGCAGGGCACCGAAGTCGGCCAGCTCCATGCGCATGGTCACGTAGTTGAACTCGGCGCCGACCGGGTTCTGCATCCAGCCGTTGGCCACTAGGATCCACAGCGCGGAGAGGTTCGAGCCCAGCGCCACCAGCCAGGTCACCAGCAGGTGCTGGCCCTTGGACAGGCGATCCCAGCCAAAGAAGAACAGCCCGATCAGGGTGGATTCGAGGAAGAAGGCCATCAGGCCCTCGATGGCCAGGGGCGCGCCGAAGATGTCGCCGACATAGTGTGAGTAGTAGGCCCAGTTGGTGCCAAACTGGAACTCCATGGTCAGGCCGGTGGTGACGCCCAGGGCGAAGTTGATGCCGAACAGCTTGCCCCAGAACTTGGTCATGTCCTTGTAGACCTGGCGGCCGGTCATCACATAGACCGATTCCATGATTCCCAGGATCACCACCAGCCCCAGGGTCAGGGGCACGAAGATGAAGTGATACAGCGCGGTCATGCCGAATTGCAGGCGTGACAGGTCCACGACGGATTCCGAGATCATCCCGGCAATCTCCTCAAGCTAAAGGAAGGGGTACTAGTCCAGCAGGTGGGCGCTGACCGCCTGGGTGGCGTCGGGCGGAACCGTGGGGGCGCTGAACCAGAGGCTCTTGATCACCATCAGCAGCGCCAGCTTGATCAGCAGGATGACCAAGAGTTCTTTGACCAGGCGTCCGTTCATGGCGACCTCGCGAGCCGTGGCGCCCCTCCAGGGCGGAGTGGCGGCTGCATGCAGGATGCGCCTGCTGGCCCTGGGCAAAACTGATCCAGATCAATTGGCCAGTGGCCATCGCCTGGGGCAGGTTGTCGCAGCCGTTCAGGTCGGGTTCAGAGGGGTTAAGACAGCGTTAAGACGCCAGGGCGCAAGGTAGCACCGTGACTGACGCCGGACCGCTTGCCGCGGTGACGCCAGCCCCCATGTTCAAGACAGGAGAATCCCCCATGAACGTCTTCAACAAGATGGCCGCACTCGCCCTGCTCAGCACCGCCAGCTATACCGCCATGGCCGCCGAGATCAACGAAAGACGCAGCCAGGCCGTGCCGCAGCCCAAGGTCGCGCAAACCGAAGTCGCACCGGTCCAGCAGGTAGCCAACGGCCGCTGGGACCGGGTGCTCGATCCCAAGGCCTATGGTCAGGCCTCGGTCCGCTACCGGGCCCGAAGCGTGGATCCGGCGCTGCTGCGGGGCGTCAGCCTCGGCTAGGCCGCCGCCGACGCGAAGTCGGGCCTACCTGGCGACGGGGTCTCCGTCGCCAGGCCGTCCTTTGAGTCTGCGTGCTATGGTGAGCCCCTCCGGAGACGTGGAGAGGGGAGAAGACCTTGGAGACGATGGCGCCCAGGCGCGAGCGACCTCTGCCGCTACGTTGGGAGGCCCATGCCTGCCTGCCCCTCGTACCGGGGCAGGACATGTCTGCCTTGGGTCGCTATCGCGACGCCGGCTTCCATCACGTGTCGATCAACGTCGGCATGGACATGACGCCGTTCACGACGGTGCTGCAAACCCTCGCCGGCTTCCGCGCCTGGCTCGCTCGGCATGACGCGCACTTCTGCCTCGCCGGCGAGGTGGCCGACCTCCACCGTGCACGCGAGCAAGGCAAGCTGGCCATTTCCTTCGATCTGGAAGGCTCGACCATGCTGCTCGACGACCCGGCGATGGTGGGTCTATACGCCTCTCTTGGGGTACGCCAGATGCTGCTCGCCTACAACCGCGACAACGCCTGCGCTGGCGGTTGCCATGGCGAGGGTGGCGGCCTGACGGCGCTGGGCCGAGCGATGGTGGCAGCCGGGAATGCAGCTGGCATCACCCTCGACTGTGCCCACGCGAGCGAGCGTGCCAGCCTCGAAATCATGGCGGTCTCGACGCAACCGGTGGTCTTCTCCCATACCAACATCAAGGCGCTCCACGATCATCCCCGGACGGTGAGCGACCGGCAGATCCAGGCCTGTGCCGAACAGGATGGCGTGATCGGCCTGACGGGACTGGGCATCTTTCTGGGTGATCCCGAGGCATCAGTGACCAGCTATATCCGCCAGATCGACTACCTGGCGGAACGGGTCGGGACCCGTCATATCGGCATCGGGCTCGATACCGAGTTGTGTCCTGACGACCATGACCTTCCTGCGGGAGTCGACGCTGAAGACTGGTGGCCAGCACGTCACTATGGACAGCCTCACGGTCATACCCAGCTGCAACCGGAGGCGCTACCCGAGCTCAGGCAGCAGCTGGCCGGCAGGGGTTACAGCGACGTCGATATCGATGCCATCCTGGGCGGTAATTTCCTGCGCATCGCAAGTCATACCTGGCCGTCTTCGGCTGCCTGAGTCCTTGCGTAGACGGCGGAACGTTCGGCGCGGCGGTGTGCCCAGCGCAGGCAAAGCACCTTCGTGGTGATCCCTGGGTTAGACGTATTGCGCCGCGGCGTAGCCCGAGGCCCAGGCCCACTGGAAGTTGAAGCCGCCCAGGTGGCCGGTGACATCCAGCACCTCGCCGATGAAGTACAGGCCAGGTGACTTGAGCGACTCCAGGGTCTTGGACGAGACCTCGCGGGTGTCGACGCCGCCCAGGGTGACCTCGGCGGTGCGATAGCCCTCGGTGCCCGCCGGGACCAGTCGCCAGTCGTGCAACCGCGCGGCGATGGCCTTGAGTTCTTCGGGGGTGTACTGCTTGAGCGGCCTGGACTGGAACCAGCTGTCGGCGAGCAGGGTGGCCATCTTCTTGGTGAACAGCTCGCCCAGCAGCGTCTTGAGTTCGCTGTTGGGGCGCGCCTGGCGCTGCTCGGCGAGCCACTGCGCCAGGTCGAGATGAGGCAGCAGGTCGATGCTGAGCGTATCGCCCGGTTGCCAGTAGGAGGAGATCTGCAGGATCGCCGGACCGCTGAGGCCGCGATGGGTGAACAGCAGATTCTCGACGAAGCTCTGGCCGTTGCAGCTTATCCGGCAGTCTTCCACCGCCGTGCCGGACAGGGCGCTGCAGAATTCCTTCAGCTGCGGATCGGTGACGGTGAAGGGCACCAGGCCGGCCCGGGTGGGCAGGAGCTGATGGCCGAACTGGCGCGCGACCTGATAGCCGAAGCCGGTGGCGCCCAGGGTCGGGATCGACAGGCCACCGGTGGCGATCACCAGGGACTCGCCACGCACCGTCCCCAGGCTGGTCTGCAGCTGGTAGCCACCCGGGTCGAGGCGGGCGATCTCCTGCACTGAGGTATCGAGGCGGATGTCGACGCCGCCCTGTTCGCACTCGTCCAGCAGCAGGGCGAGGATGTCGCTGGCCTTGTTGTCGCAGAACAGCTGGCCCAGCTTCTTCTCGTGGTACGGCACGCCATGCTTGGCCACCAGGGCGATGAAGTCCCACTGGGTGTAGCGGGCCAGCGCCGATTTGCAGAAGTGCGCATTCTGCGAGAGGAAGTTGGCGGGCTCGCAATAGAGATTGGTGAAGTTGCAGCGGCCACCGCCGGACATGAGGATCTTCTTGCCGGCCTTGTTGGCATGGTCGATTACCAGCACCCGGCGGCCGCGCGCGGCGGCGCTCAGGGCGCACATCAAACCTGCGGCGCCGGCACCGATGATGATGACCTGGGTATCGAACACGCTGAACTCCTCGCCTATTGACAGCGGGTCATTGGCCCGCGGCGGCGCATGTTACCCGATCGGTCGAGCCGGGTGGATGGCCGCCGTCGCGCCACCGGTCGCTACCTGGTCGCCGGAGCTGACCGGACAGGAAAGGCAAGGAACCCCGCCATGCCGCATCCGCCGCAGACGACACCGGGTGCGGCGGCGAGGTCTGCCTTGCGCGGGTCAACGGTGAGCCGCGGCGTCCTCGAGAATCTTCTGCAGGCGGCGCGACAGCTCTTCCACCGAATAGGGCTTGTGGATCAGCTCGAACCCCTGGGCGCCGTTGGTTGCCAGGACATGGCTGTAGCCGGAGGTCAGCAGGATGGGCAGGCTGCGATACAGCCGTCTGATTTCGATGGCGAGGGCGAGGCCGCCCATGCCAGGCATGACCACATCCGAAAAGACCACGTCGTAGTGCTCTGGCCTTTCCGCGAGCAGGATCAGGGCCGCCTCGGCGTTGGGGGCCAGGACGGGGTGATAGCCCAGATCCCGCAACGAGTCTGCCGCGAAGGTGCCGACGTCGGGATTGTCTTCCACCACCAGGACCGAGGTGCCTCGTCCATCGGCCACGGCCAGGGTTTCGTTCGTCGCCAGGGGCTGCATGGCACTGGTCGCCCGCGGCAGGTAGAGCTGAAAGGTGGTGCCGCGGCCGACTTCGCTCGCTACCCGGATTTCGCCGCCGGATTGCTTGATGAAGCCGAACACCTGACTCAGGCCCAGCCCCGTGCCCTGACCGACCCGCTTGGTGGTGAAGAAGGGTTCGAAGATCTGTGCGAGGTGCTCTCGGGCGATGCCGCTGCCGGTGTCGGTGATCGAGATGACTATCGCCGGAATCGCCAGGGCGGCGTGTGAGGGGCTCTCCGGAATCGCCTCGACCGTCGTGACGGCTATGGTCAGCTGGCCCGCGCCGTCCATGGCGTCGCGGGCATTGACCGCCATGTTCACCAGGGCGGTATCGAACTGGCCGGGGTCGGCGTAGACCAGGCAGGGATGATCGGGCAGATCGAGCGCGACGCTGATTCGCGAGCCCAGCAACGTCCCCAGCATGTCGTTCAGGGCCTGGACGTTCGAGCTTGCCGAAAATACCTCGGGGGTGAGCGCCTGGCGCCGGGCGAACGCCAGCAGCTGACCTGTCAACTTCGCCGCGCGGTCGATGGTGGTGGAAATCGCACCGATGTAGCGGTCGCGTCGCTCCTCGCTCAGGTTGGGTCGCTTGAGCAGGTCGCAGGACGACTTGATGACGGTCAGCAGGTTGTTGAAGTCATGGGCCACCCCGCCGGTGAGCTGACCGATGGCCTCCATCTTCTGCGATTGCCGCAGGGCATCCTCGGCCGTTGCCAGGTCCAGCGCCTGCTGCCGTTGGTGGGATACGTCGCGCACCGTGGCATAGATGAGGTCATCGCTGCGCACGGCATTCCAGGACAGCCAGCGATAGGAGCCGTCGCGACGGCGATAGCGGTTCTCGAAGCTGACCAGCGGCGTCCCCTGCTGCAGCTTCCAGAACGCCTGGCGGGTGCCCGTCAGGTCGTCGGTGTGGACGAGGGCCATCAGCGGCTGGGCCTTGAGTTCGCTGATCGTCCAGTCCAGGGTCACCACCCAGGCCGGGTTGAGGCTGAGGAAGAAGCCGTCGAGGCTCGCCACGCAGAGGGGATCGTTGGAGCACCTCCAGATCTGGTCACGCTCGGCGGTGCGCGCCGAAACCTGGCGTTCCAGGTCGTCATTGAGGGCGGAGATGGCCTCGGCCCGGGCCTGAAGCGCCTGATCCGCGAGGACACGCCTGCTGATGTCGCGCGAGATGCAGACGATCTTGGGGTGCCGGGTGCCCGCCACCTCGAAAGGCGAGCAGGACACCTCCCACCAACGCGGCTCCCCCTGGGAGGTCGGGCAGAAGCCCTCGACCCGGGTCGCCTGCCCCTGGCCGGCCTGTTCGACGGCCTGGCGGATCTTCCAACGTTCGTCTTCTGGCCATAGCGCGGCATATTCCTGCCCCAGGACCTGATCCTCGGTGTGGAGCTGGATGAGTTCCAGGCCCTGGGCGTTGACGAATTCGATGTGGCCATCGGTGGACAGCACCTTCACGCAGTCCAGGCTGGCCTTGAGCAGACTGCGGGAGAAGGCCTCGCTGTGCAGCACGTTGCGCGCCGCGACGAAGCGCCGCTGCGCCGCGATCTCCAGCGCGATCATGCTGGCGAACAGCTCGAAGCTCGTGAGGACTTCGGGGCGACTCGGTCGGGCGGGTTCGGGGTCTATGGCGCACAGGGTGCCGAAGAAGGATCCGTCGTCCAGCACGATGGGGACGGAAATGTAGCTGCGGAAACCATACTGCCGGGGCGTGTGGTGGTCGCGGTAAAGCGCATCCTGCTGTACGTCATCGATCACCACGGGCTGGCGGCGGTCGCGGATCTCATCGCAGATCGTCGACTTGACCACCAGCTCCCCGCCAGGCGCGAGACCGAAATTGATGTGGTCGAGGGTGCTGCAGGCGATCCAGCGGTCATCGGTCACCCGGGCGACGGCCGAGAAGCCCATGCCGGTCAGCTGGCATATCACTGCCAGAATCCTGGGTACAGCGGCGATCTCGGCGACGAGATCGAGGTCGTCGGCGAGGACGTACGAAGGAATCGGGGTCGAGGTCAGGGAGCTCATCGGGCCACTCGTACGTTGCCCCGCCCAGACAGCAGGGAAAATGGCGAGCGACAGGCGGGCGCCTTCAGGCCGAGCACTGGAAGCGTCCGTCGCGCGCCGTGCCCGGCCAGTATAACGACCCGCGAAGCGAAGCGGGCGATAGGATTATCACTGCAATGTGATGCCCATCGCCCGCTTCTTATGCACTCCGCTGTACGTCTGTCCTGCCGCTCCCAGACTTCAAGCCGGTCGCAGGATCCCGCACAGCGGCGGCCGCCGTCCGGCCCAGGGCTGGGCGCGCTCCAGCTGGGCGGCCAGGGCCAGCAGGGTACCTTCCTCGCCAAAGCGCGCGGCGAAATGGCTGCCCAGGGGCAGGCCATTGGCGGTCCACCACAGGGGCACCGACATGGCCGGCTGGCCGCTGGCGTTGAACAGGGCGGTGAAGGGGGAATAGCTGTGGAAGGCGGCGATGGCCTCGGCCAGCGGGCGTTCCTCGTGCCCGCCGTCCAGCTCGCCCAGGCGTGGCGGCTCGCGGGTCAGGGTAGGGGTGAGAATCAGATCATAGTCGGTGAGAAAGCGCGCCAGGGTCCGACCCAGGGCATGCAGGCCCTCCACCGCGGCGGCATAGCGATGGGCCGGAATGTCGCCCCGCTCGCGCAGGATCACCCGCGTGCGGGCATCCAGCTCCTCGTCGCTGACCGGCGCGCCGCGCAGGGCGCCAAGGACCTGCAGGTAGTGGCGGGTGCTGGGGCCGATGATGTCGAAGACCTGGTCGAGAAAGCCTGGCAGATCCACCGGCAGGGTCGCCGGCTCGACGTGGTGGCCGAGGCTTTCGCACAGCCGGGCGGTGTGGCGCACCGCGGCCAGGGCGTCGGGTCCGCTTGGCCAGGGCGCCAGGTGCTCGACCAGGGCGATGCGCAGGGGGCGCGGATCGCGCTCCAGCAGGTTGGCGAAGGGGACGTCGTGGGCCGGTGCGGCATAGGGCGCGCCGAGATCGGCACCGGCGGTGGCATCCAGCAGCAGGGCGTTGTCGCGTACCGACAGGCTCATGGCATGGGGTGTGCCCATACCGGCCCAGCCCTCACCGACCATGGGCCCGGAAGGCATCCGGCCACGGCTGGGCTTGAGGCCGAAGATGCCGCAGCAGGACGCCGGCACCCGCAGCGAGCCACCGCCGTCGTTGCCATGGGCGAAGGGCACCACCCGCGCGGCGACCAGGGCTGCCGTGCCGCCACTCGATCCCCCGGCACTGTGGGCGCGATTCCAGGGATTGGCGGTGGCGCCGAAGCGGCGGGACTCGGTGCTGTAGGAGGTGCCGAATTCCGGTGAGGTGGTGGTGCCGACGAACAGGCAACCGGCCTGGCGCAGGCGGGTCACCAGTTCGCAGTCGAAATCCGGTCGGGCCTCGCCCAGGGCCAGGGAGCCATTGGTCATGCGGGCACCGGCCAGCGGGGTGAAAAGATCCTTGACCAGGGTCGGTACCCCGGCGAAGGGTGCCGACAGGTCGAGCGGTGCCTTGGCGGCCGCACGGGCCTGGTCGTATAGCCGTTCGCTCACGGCATTGAGGCCGGGCTCCACGGTGTCCAGGCGGTCGATGACGGCTTCGAGCAATTCGCTGGCAGTGATTTCTTTTTGTCGCAGCAGCGTTGCCAGGCCGTGGCCATCTTGGGTGTCCAGCAGGGGTTGCAGGCTATGCATGGAAGATCCTCGAGCAGAATTCAGGAAGAGCGCGACGGGGTCGGCAGGGCGGCCTTGCGCCGCAGCAGGCCGACGGCGGCCCAGGCGAGTGCGGCGACCAGGGCGGCGCTGGCCAGGGCGCGGATGGCCAGATGCAGATCGCCGGCAAAGGGCAGGATCACGGCGACCACCAGGGGGCTGGCGAACTGGCCCAGGTAGAGGCAGCCGGTGTAGCCACCCATGCCGCGACCCCGTGCCCGGGCGCTCAGGGCGCCCATCACCGGTGCCATGGTGTTGGGCACCAGCATGCCGACGCCGAGACCATGCACCGTCACCGCAACCAGCACGGCTTCATAGCTGCGGGCGTTCACCAGCAGCCAGAGGCCAATGCCCATGCTGGCCAGCAGCACGGCGTTGCAGCCGGCCAAGCCCCACCAGCGACGCAGCAGCGGCCACAGCAACGGCCCGCCCAGGGTCGCCAGCAGCCCCAGGCCCGCCGAGGCGCCGATCAGGGTGCTGGAGGTGATGCCCAGCTGCACCAGCAGCAGCGGACTCTGGATAGGCACCACCACGCTGAGCACCATGCCGGCGAAGACCAGCAGGTAATTGACGATCAGGGGCAGCGGCGCACTGTGCTGGGGGCCTTCGTCGGCGCCGATGGTGACCTTGGCGCGGACCGGTTCCCACAGCAGCCTCAGCATGAAGGGCACCAGCAGCAGCGGCAGCAGATAGAGGTAGAAGGGCGTGCGCCAGGAGTGCTCGCCCAGGGCGCCGCCGACCACATAGAACAGCGAGCCCACCAGGCTGATGGCAATGACCTGGCCGTTGACGTAGGCCAGGCGCTTGCTGCCCTGCCAGTAGTCGGCGATCAGGGTCACGCAACAGGTCATCACCGCCGCCTCGGCCAGGCCGAAGACCAGGCGGGTGAGGGTAATGGCCGGTAGCGACTGCAGCAGCGCCGGCAGCATGCCGAGCAGGGCGTAGCAGAACGTCGCCAGGATCAGCAGGCGCTTGCGACCCAGGCGGTCGGCCAGCCAGCCGGCCAGGGGTGCGAAAAGCGCGATGGCCAGGGCGGGACCGGTCATCGCCAGGGGGATCAGCAGATCGGCGCGGGGTTCGATGGGGCCGAATTCGGCGCCCAGCTTGGGAATGATCGGGGCGACCATCACCGAACCCATGATGGTCAGGCTACTGCCGAGCAGGAGCACGGCGCCCTGGCGCCGGCCGGCCGTGGGGCTGGAGGAGGCTGTGAGTGTCATGCGCGATTCCTCAGAAGCTGTGGGAGAGCCGCACGGCGAGGGTGTAGCCCTCGGCGCGGTTGCGGGCGTCGATGTCCTTGTAGAGGTGCACCCAGACCGGCGGCAGGCCAGGCTTGAAGAAGCTCAGCGCCGGGCCCAGCGCCAGTACCCGGGCACGATTGCCGCGGCTGAGGCCAGGGGCGTCGTCGTCGGTGAGCTGGCGGTAGTAGTAGCCGCCCAGGCCCGCGGTCCAGGGGCCGAAGTGCTGACCCACGGCGAATTCGTGGCGGTATTCCGTGCCGCTGCGGTAGTCGGTGGCGTGGTTGCGGCTGTTGAAATCGGCCTGGAAGCTGGACGACACCTCGAAGCCCGAATCGGTGATGTAGCTCAGGTTGAGCATCGGCGAGACGGTCCAGTGGTTGGTGCCCGGATTGACCAGCCGATTCTTGTCATAGTCACCGGTGGGCGCCTGCACCTGGAACCAGAAGTTCACCCCCAGGTTGCGCGAGGGCTCCCACTGCAGGATCAGCGGAATCACCTGGAAATCGGCCTGACGGAAGAGGTCGGCGCTGTCGGAAAACACCGGGACGCCGTTGGCCTTGATGGTGAGGTCCGCGTCCATCTTGAAGAAGGGTGCCACCCCGCCGAAGCCGTAGCGGGCGCCGAGCACCCGGGTATCGGTCATTTTCAGGTAGGCCAGGCCCAGGGACAGGACATCGATGGAAAAGTCGTTGCCGTTGTCGCGGCCATGACTGTCGCGGATGGACGTAGCCCGGTAGTAGTTGGCACGCAGGCCAAGGGTGCCGTGGGGCGTGGGCGGCGGGGTGAAGCCGGCGCCGAAGTTGTAGACACCGAAGGCGGTGGTGGGGGAGCCGTTCTCGGTGGCAAGGCTTGCTGCGGTCATCCCCAGGGCGGCGAGGCCGACGGCGAGGACGTGAAACGGACGGGTAACGTTCATGGAGTTCCCTCTTCTTATTGGCCAGTCGAGCCTGAGGGAAAGCCGTTACCCGCCGTTAGCCAGATTCAGCATTTCTGCGCGGCAGGCGCTGGGCTGCTTCCTTGAGGGTGGCGGAGGGCAGTTGCCCGAACAGCGCCTGGTAGTCGCGGGCGAAGCGGCTGAGGTGGCAGAAGCCCCACTGGGCGGCGACGTCCTGCACCGATTCGCCTTCGCCCCGGCGCAGGGCGCGGTGCGCCGCATTGAGGCGCAGGGTGCGCAGGTAGGCGACCGGGTTGATGCCCAGGGTCTCCTGGAAGCAGTACTGCAGCTTGCGGCGGCTGGCACCAACGCGATTGCACAGCTCCAGGATGCTGGGCGGCTGGTCAGGATGGGCCAGGGCGTATTCCCGCGCCCGCCGCACCATGCGCAATCGCGCGCTGGGCGCCAGCTCGTGGGGTTCGCTGGTGTCGAGCAGATCGAGCAGGTGCATCAGCACGGTGTCGCGCAGGGCGGCGCGGGCACGCGGGTGGGCCAGCCAGGTCTGGATCTCCGCTTCCGGGGCGAAGAGTTCATGAGCCAGGGCGGCCAGCTCCCCATGGGCACAGCCGGTAGAGAGGCGATAGCAGCCGGACAGGTCGCGCACGTCGAGCGCGCTGTGCTGGCAGGCCAGCAGGCGCGCCATCTCGGCTTCCTGCAGATTGATGCAGAGCAGATCGAGATTGGCCGGAGTACGCAGCTCCGGCAGATTGTCGCCACGCGCCACCAGCAGCTGGGCCTCGTGCAGGGTATGGCCGCCGCAGTGCAGGGCGCCCGCGTCACGCATGGGCAGGCTGAAGGTCAGGGTGTCCCCCTGGGCCTCGCCGCTCTTGAGCATGGCCTGGTTGGAGCGATCCCGCAGCAGGCTGAGGTCGTCCAGCCAGAGGTCGCTGAGCTCGCCTTGAAAACGACCCGACGACAGCTGATCGTATTGCATGTGCCAGCCCTCGACGCAGAGCGCATGCTCGTCGATGTCACCGGTATACCGATGCCGGACGTGCGGCGGTAACGCAACGGAGCCGTCTTGGTGCATTTAGGAAACCTTTTGGGTAGCAAAGGGCCGGTAGGCGAGGGACTACAAGTTTCGTACCTCAAGGCAGGGTTTAGCGGCAAAGGTGCCAATTTTGGCTAGTGCGGAGCGGGGAGGGGGCGCTGTGGTCGGGTGGATCATGACGTGACTCGCTCCCTGGCCGTGGCCCGTGACGAGCGGGTATTGCCGCCTGGGCGACCAGCCCTAGCCATAGGCGGGCTGCTCGGATGCCTCCTGAACCTGCCTGGCACGGACCTGCTGGGGGATTCTCGCATCGCACGATTCTCCAGGCTGCGCGCTTTCCAGAAACGTTAAGTTTGTCCGTTGTTGTGAGAATGCTTATCAATTAGAGTCGGCATTCCTTTGCTACCGGATGCAGAAATGCTATCGCCTCTCGCGCCGTCTCAGCCCTCCTGCCAGCCCCGGCCCTCTCTCGACGCGCTCACGCAGTCGGCCGCCTTGGCCTCCCCGGTGAAGCCGGCGGAGGAGAGGGCGGCTGATCGTGCTTCAGCTCTGGGACGGCTATTCGATCATCATCATTACGGACTCCTCAATACGGCAACGCGATTACTCGGGTGTCGAAAGCGGGCCGAGGACGTGGTGCAGGAGGCCTTTCTCAAGGTCTGGGAGCGCCGAGACTCCCAAGCTGTCGTGGAGCCGTCACGCTATCTGTATCGGGTTGTCCAGAATCTGGCCGTGGACCAGCTCCGCCGCAAGAAGCTCGAGGAGCGCTGGTTCGTCAGCCCCGACGAGCAGGATGAAGGCGTGGCCAGCGATCACTCCGCCGAGCGAGTCGTTCAGGCCCGGGAAGAAATCGGGCTGGTGGTGCGCGCCTTGCGCCAGCTGCCGGCGCGCACCCAGGACGTGATCACGCTCTGCCGGGTCGAGGGCCTGACCCAAAGGGACGTCGCCCGGCGTATCGGTGCCTCACCCGCGCTGGTCAATTTTCTTCTGCAGGACGCCACCCTGCACTGTCGCAATTCCCTGACCGGCAGCTGTGCTGCCCGCAACTGTCCCACGCGAGGTCGTGCATGACGCTCATTCGCCTCATCCTGCGCTATCGGCCCCTGGCGACGATCTTGGTGCTATTACTCAGCCTGGGAGGTGCCTTGCTCAGCGTCGGGGTGATCGCCTTCATCAACTGGCGACTGGTCACGCCCCAGGCCGCCTTGACCGAGGCGCTGCTGCAGTTTCTCGGGCTGCTCCTGCTGTTGCTGATCCTGGCGGCCGGTGCCCAGGTGGCGCTTACCGCCTTGGGCCACAGCTTTGTCTACGATCTGCGGCGGCAGGTGGTGAAGCGGGTGCTGGATACCGACATAGAGCGGCTTGAAACGGTCGGCGGGCCCGCCATCCTGGCCAGTCTGTCCAGTGACCTGCGCAACCTGACCCTGGCCTTCGTGCAACTGCCGGGGCTGCTCTACGGCGCGGTGTTGAGCCTGGCGGCTTTCCTCTATCTGGCGTGGCTGTCCTGGTCGCTGTTTCTCGTGACGCTCGCCTGGATGACGGTGACCCTGGGCCTGGGCTGGCTGCTCGTGTCCCGGCTCAACCGTCACCTGCACCTACTGCGCGATGCCGAGAATCGCCTCTATGAGGACTACCAGGCGCTGATCGAGGGGCGCAAGGAACTGGCGTTGAACCGCGCGCGCGCGCAGCGCTTCTTCGAAGAGGATTTCCAGGCCAACGCCGGTGCCTACCGCGATCACGTCACCCTGGCGGATCGGTACAACGCCATGGCCAGCAACTGGGCCAACACCATGGTCCTGGGTACCATCGGTCTGGCGTTCTACCTGGCCAACGGGCTGGGCTGGGCCAGCAGTGAGGTAGCGGCCACCTATGCTCTGACCATCCTCTTTCTGCGTACGCCACTGGTGATGGCCGTGGCCGCGCTACCGCCGCTGATGGCCGGACGGGTGGCGCTGGAGCGGGTGGAGGCCCTGACCCTGGCCCCGGTCGCGACCGGCTCCGTCGAGCCGACGCAGCCCTTCGCCACGGACTGGGAGCACCTGGAGTTGCGGGGCGTCGAGTATCGCTATCCGCCCCAGGATGATGAACAAGGCTTCGACGTGGGCCCGCTGGATCTCACACTCAGACGGGGGGAAACGGTGTTCCTCATGGGCGGCAACGGCAGTGGCAAGTCGACCCTGGCGCGCCTGCTGACCGGTCTGTACCGCCCGCAACAGGGTTCGCTGGCAGTCGATGGCAAGAGCGTGGAAGCCGCTGATTGGACCGCCTACCGGCAGATGTTCGCCTCCGTCTTCACCGATTTTCACCTGTTCGACCGCCTGCTGGGCCCTGCGGGGGCGACGGCGGCTGGGACCGAGGTAGAGGCATGGCTCCGGCGCCTGCACCTGGGGCGGAAGGTCCGGGTGGCGGAAGGGCGGCTGGTGGATACCCGCCTGTCCCAGGGACAGCGCAAGCGGCTGGCCCTGCTGCTGGCGATGCTGGAGGGGCGCAGCATCGTCCTGCTGGATGAATGGGCCGCTGACCAGGATCCGCTGTTTCGCCAGCTGTTCTACCGAGAGTTGTTGCCGCAGATGAAGGCCGCGGGGCTGACGGTATTCGCCATCACCCATGACGACGCCTATTTCGATCAGGCTGATCGCCTATTGAAGATGGAGAGCGGTCGCCTGGTGGAGCTGGTGGGCGTACAGCGCGAGCGGGCCAGTCGCGATGCCTTGCGCGAGATCGCCGGCCGCCCTGGCTAGCGGTTGTGAACGGGTACCGATCCGGGGATCGATTGGCAAAAAAGGCCTGAACAAGCGAGCAGGCCATTCGTCGATGAGGTGAGAATGATTGTCAATCGTGCTTTGGGCGGTTGGCGATCCCACCCGGTTATCGACGAGAGGTTCGCATGGAACAGGTCCACGACTATATCGGCATCGGCTTCGGGCCCTCCAACCTGGCACTGGCCATCGCCGCGGACGAGCAGGCGTGCGGACGCCAACCCCAGGGGTGCTTCATCGAGCGCAAGCCGGCGTTCAGCTGGCACGAAGGCATGCTCCTCGACGGCGCCACGATGCAGATTTCCTTTCTCAAAGACCTGGCGACCCTGCGCAATCCCGCCAGCCGCTTCACCTTTGTCAACTACCTGAAGGAGCGCGGCCGGCTGGAGGATTTCATCAACCTCAAGACCTTCTTTCCCAGCCGCGAGGAATACAACGACTACCTGGGCTGGGCAGCCGCGGCCTTTGCCGAGCAGGTGCACTATGGCGAGGAGGTGGTGGCGGTGGAGCCCTGGTATCGCGAAGGTATCCTGGCCGCCGTTCAGGTGGTGTCCCGTGACCAGCAGGGCAGGCTGCAACGCCGCCTGGGCCGCAACCTGATCCTCGGCATCGGAGGCACACCGCAGCTACCGGCGGCGTTCACCACGCTGAACGATCCGCGGGTCCTGCATTCCTCGGCCTATCGCGGTCGCATCGAGACGCTGCTGGCCGATCCGCTGCAGCCACGCCGAGTGGCGGTGATCGGTGGTGGCCAGAGCGCCGCCGAAATCTTTCAAGACCTGACGCAACGGTTTCCGCAGGTCGAGGCATCGTTGATCCTGCGGGGCGGGGCACTCAAGCCATCCGACGACAGTCCCTTCGTCAACGAGATCTTCAACCCGTCCTTTACCGACCGGATCTATGCGCAGTCACCGGAGCGGCGTGAGCGGCTGTCCGCCGAGTACCGCAATACCAACTATTCGGTAGTGGACCTGGAACTGATCGAGAACCTCTACCAGTTGTTCTACCTGCAGAAGCTGCGTGGCCATGAGCGTCACCGTCTGCTTTGCGAGCGCTCCGTGGAAGCCTGCCGGCCCCTCGACCAGGGGGTGGAGGTGGAACTGGAAGGGCGAGTGGATGGCGTGCGCCATACCCTGAGCTTCGATGTGGTGATCCTGGCCACGGGATATCGCCGTGACTATCACCAGCATCTGCTGGCCGGCCTTCGCGAGCACCTCGAGGACGGCGATCCTGACCGTCACTACCGGCTGCCGCTGGCCGCGGGCGGCGCCGTGCAGGTGTTCCTGCAAGGTGGCTGCGAGGTGAGCCACGGTCTCTCCGACACCTTGCTGTCGGTATTGGCGATTCGCTCCGAAGAGCTCGTCAAGGCCATGGCCCTGTCCAGCGCGACACCGATGGCCATGCGTTCCGCCTGAACCACCAGCCACCTCTCTCTTCTCGGGGCGCTGCCTGGCGGCGTCCGGCACTTTCTTTTTCGCAGGTGAAGCCATGACCTCCAGAGCGGATCAAGCCGAGCATTTCGTCGACGTCCTTGATTTCTACGCCGAGCGCCAGCCGGACCAGCTATTGCTGCGCCACCTGACCAATGACGAGACGCCCCAGCTGCTGTCCTATGCCCAGCTGCGCAACCGGGCGCTGAGCCTCGCCGGCTGCCTGCAGGAACGCCTGGGGGAGGCGCGCGGCGAGCGCTGTGTGCTGCTGCTGCCCAGTGGACCGGACTACGCGGCGGCGTTCTTCGCCTGCCTCTATGCCGGCGTCATCGCCGTGCCGGCCTTCCCGCCGGAAAACAATCGCCAGATGCACATCGAGCGACTGCGCGGCATGCTCGACGATGCCAAGCCACGGGTAGTGCTCGGCGAACGAGCCTGCCTCGCCGCCCACGCCGAGACGCTGCGCCAGGCGCTGCCCGAAGGTGCCCTGTGCCTGGCGGTCGAAGACATCGATGCCACCTGGGCGCTGGCTTATCGCCCCCAGATCGTGGATCCCGCGGCGCTTGCCTTTCTGCAGTACACCTCGGGTTCGACGTCCGCGCCCAAGGGGGTGATGGTCAGTCACGCCAATCTGATCGCCAACGAAAAGGCCATGCAGCGGGGGTTTCTCACCGGGCGTGACGAAGGCTGGGTGAGCTGGCTGCCGCTCTACCATGACATGGGCCTGATGCTTGGGCTGCTGCTACCGATCTTTCACGGCGGCACCCTGACGCTGATGTCGCCCAACCACTTTCTTACCCGGCCGGCGCGCTGGCTGCAGGCCATCAGCCAATACGGCGGCACCATCAGCGGCGGGCCGGACTTCGCCTACCGCCTGTGCGTGGAGCGGGTCAGCGATAGCGCCCTGGCGGAACTCGACCTGAGTCGCTGGAGCATGGCCTTTTCCGGCTCCGAGCCCATCCGCGTGGATACCCTGGATGCCTTCTGCGAGCGCTTCGCCGCCGCGGGCTTCCGCCGTCAGGCGCTGACCCCAGCCTATGGCCTGGCCGAGGCGACCCTCTATGTCTGCGCCCATGAGCCCGTGGATGATTTCCGCATCCGTCGCTTCGCGGGTGAGGCCCTTGGCGCCGCAGGTGCGGAGGCCGCGCTGCAGCAGGGTCGCCTGGCCGGTTGTGGCTGGTGCGATGCGGAGCACGCGCTGAGCATCGTCGACCCGCAGACGCTGGAACCGCTGGGCGAGAACCGTGCCGGGGAAGTTTGGGTCGCCGGGCCCAGCCTGGCCCAGGGTTACTGGAACAATCCGTCCGCCACGGCCGCGGCGTTCGTGGAGCGCGACGGCAGGCGTTGGCTGCGTACCGGGGACCTGGGCATCGCGGCCGAGCAAGGGCTCTATATCGCCGGGCGGCTGAAGGATCTCATCATCCTCAACGGCCAGAATCTCTATCCGCAGGACGTGGAGCTGCTGCTGGAAGAGCAGGTGGCCGATTACCTGCGGCGGGGCCGGGTGGCGGCTTTCGCGCTGGAGGGCGAGGCGGGGCGCGAGGGGATAGGGCTGGCGCTGGAGATCAGTCGCAACGTGCGCCGGCTGGTACCGACCGAACGCATTTGCACAGCCCTGGTGGAAGCCCTGACCCAGGCCTTCCAGGTCGCTCCCAGCGCCATCGCCCTGCTCGAACCGGGCACACTGCCCAGGACCACCAGCGGCAAGCTGCAACGCTCAGCCTGCCGGGCGGGCTGGCTGGCCGGCACCCTGGATAGCTTCGCCGAGTGGCGTGATGGCCGCCTGGCCCGGCAGCAACCCGAGCCTGCGGCCCAAACCGTGCTGCCGGCGGTGAGGACGGCCTGGGCTGAGGTACTCAACCGCGCCGAGCTGGCCGCGGACGTCCACTTCTTCGCCCAGGGTGGCGATTCGGTGGCCGTGGTCCAGGTGCAGGCCCGTTTGCGTGACACGCTGGGTGTGGCGGTCGATCCCGCACTGCTGTTCGCGCATCCGACGCTGGCGGCCTTTTCGGCGCAGGTGGCCGCGCTGCCGCGCGAGGCCCAGCCGGAAGGACCGCTCGCCCAAGGCGATGAGCGAGCGCCCCAGTCCTTTGCCCAACAACGGCTGTGGTTTCTCGATCAGTTGGAACCAGGCAAGGCTACCTATCATCTGGCCGGGGAAATCCACCTTGCCGGCACCCTGGACGTGGCGCGGCTGGAGCGGGCGCTGGAGACGCTGGTGCAGCGTCACGCCGCGCTGCGTACCCGCTTCGACGCGGGCGACGGTGAGGTTCCCGAGCAACGCATCGAGGCGCTGGCCCAGGGCGCGGTCGAGCATCATGACCTGAGCCGGGCGCTGGATCGCGACGCAACCCAGGCCGAACTGGTCCGTAGCCTGGTGCGTCGCCCGCTGGATCTGCGGGAAGGCCCCTTGTGGCGCATGGCGCTGGTCCGGCATGGGGCCGACGATCATCGACTGGTGCTGGTGCTGCACCACATCATTGCCGACGGCTGGTCGATCCAAGTCCTGTTGGAAGACTTTGCCGTCCTGTACCAGACGGAGGAGGGCCAGGCACCTGCGCTTGCGCCCCTCTCCATCACCTATGCCGACTTCGCCCGCTGGCAGCGCCACCAACTGACCGGTGCCGCGCGCGAGCGGCAACTGGCGTATTGGCGTGCGCAACTGGCCGATGCCCCGGCACGGCTGGATTTGGCCTGTGACCGACCCCGCCCACCTCGGCAAAGCGGGCGCGGTGCGCGCTTTGCCTTCAGCCTGAGCGAGACGGCCAGCCAAGGCCTGCGCGAGCTGGCCCAGCGCCAGGGGGCAACCCTGTTCATGGTCGGCCTGGCGCTGTTTCAGCTGCTGTTGCAGCGTCATAGCGGCAGCCATGACCTATGCGTGGGCGTACCCGTGGCCGGGCGCACGCGGCGAGAAACCGAGCGGTTGATCGGCTTCTTTGTCAACACCCAGGTGCTGCGCTGCCAACTCGACGGTACCCAGTCGTTCAAGGCACTGCTGGCCCAGGTCAGGACGCGCGCCCTGGAAGCCCAGGCGCACCAGGACCTGCCCTTCGATCTGCTGGTGGAGGCCCTGGCGCCGGAACGCCACCTGGGTTGGAATCCACTGTGCCAGGTCAAGTTCACGCAGCAGTTTCCGCTGCCCCAGGGCCTGGATCTGGGTGGTGTGACCCTGTCGGCGCGGCAGCTCGACGATGGCGCGGCGCACTTCGACCTGGGGCTGGACATCACCGACGTCCCCTCCGGTATCGAAGCGGTCTTTACCTACGCCTGCGATCTCTTCGACGCCTCGCGCATCGCCGCGCTGGCAGCCGACTTCGCCCAACTGGCCCAACAGGTGGTAGCCGATGCCGAGCAACCGCTGGCGCGCTATCGCCTGGCCGCCGAGGCCGTGGGGCTTGAAGGTGAGCGCCAGGCCTTTCCAGCGGCGGATCTGCTGGCGCTATGGCGTGCGGGCCTGCGCCAGGCCGGACCAGGGGCCGCGGTGATGGCGGCCGATGCCAGCCTGAGTCATGCGCAACTGGATGCCGACAGCAATCGCCTGGCCCGGGCGTTGCGTGCCCAGGGGGTGGGCGCCGAGGTGCGGGTCGCCCTCTGTCAGCCGCGGCAGGCCAGTTTCGTCGTGGGTCTGCTGGGCATTCTCAAGGCTGGCGGGGCCTGTGTCTTTCTTGATCCCAAATGGCCCGAGGCGCGCCAGGCCCAGGTCGTGGCCGACAGTGGTGCTCGGCTGCTGCTCGGCGCGCCCCAGCCCGAAGGCCCTCCCTCGCTCGCCCTGGATGCCGCCGCGGACTGGCGACGGCTGCCGGCGGATGCGCTGGACGTCGTCGTCCAGCCTGCCCAGGCGGCCTACCTGATCTACACCTCCGGGACCACGGGCCGACCGAAGGGGGTAGTGGTCTCCCATGGCGCCATCGCCAACTACGTGCAGGGCGTGCTGCAGCGCCTGGCACTGCCACCGCAGGCCAGCTTCGCCCTGGTCTCGACGGTGGCCGCCGATCTCGGTCACACGGTGTTGTTCGGCGCCCTGGCCACAGGCGGCACCCTGCACCTGGTGGATGACGAGGTGGTGCGGGATGCCGATCGCTGCGCCGGGTATTTCGCCAACCACCCGGTGGCGGTGCTCAAGATCGTCCCTACCCAGCTGGCCGCCTTGCTGCAAGCCGCCGAGCCGGCGCGGCTCCTGCCGCACGCCGCCCTGGTGCTGGGCGGAGAGGCCTTGCCGGCACAGCTTGCTGCTCAGGTCCGTCAACTCAAGCCGGGCTGCCGGCTGTTCAATCACTATGGGCCCACGGAAAGCACCGTGGGCGCCCTGACCGCAGCCCTTGATGATCCGGCTACCGGCATCGCTCTGGGCACGCCGCTGCCCAATCTGCGCGCTCGGGTGCTGGACGCCGATCTCAACGCGCTACCCGCCGGCGCGGCCGGCGAGCTGTACCTGGGCGGGCCGGGGTTGGCGCGGGGCTATCAGGGGCGGCCCGGCGATACCGCGGCGGTTTTCCTGCCAGATCCCTGGGCGCCCGGTGAACGGCTCTACCGCACCGGTGACCGGGTACGCCTGGCGGCGGATGGCCGCCTGGAATTCCTGGGCCGTAGCGATGACCAGCTCAAGGTGCGGGGCTATCGTGTGGCGCCTGGCGAGATCGTCGCGGCCCTGCTGGCACAACCGGGCATCACCGCGGCCCACGTCCAGCTGGATGGCCGAGGGCAACTGGTGGCCTATGTGACGGGCGATACCAAGGGCGAACGCCTGCGGGAAATCCTCGCCCGGCAGCTGCCCGAGGCGCTGGTGCCTGCCCAGGTCCTGGTGCTCGCGGCCTTCCCACTCACCGCCAATGGCAAGCTCGACCGCGCGCGGTTGCCGCAGCCCGAAGCACGTCAGGCCGCCTTTGCCGAACCCCAGGGAGAGGTCGAGGCCGCGCTGGCGACGCTCTGGAGCGACGCACTCAAGGTGGACCGCGTCGGGCGGCATGACAACTTCTTCGCCCTGGGCGGCGACTCCATCCTCAGTCTGCAGATCATCGCCCGGGCCCGTCGCCAGGGGCTCAAGCTCACGCCCAAGCAGCTGTTCGAGCATCAGACCATCGCGGCCCTGGCCGAGGTGGCGGCGCCCGCAGGCGCCCCGGTAACACCCCCCGCGATAAAAGATCCGATGGGCGATCTGCCCTTGACCCCCATCCAGGCGCGGTTCTTCAGCGAGCCGGTCCGCCAGCGTGCGCACTGGAACCAGTCCGTGGTCATGGAACTGGCCGCCCCACTCGAAGCCGAGGTGTTGCGCCAGGCGTTGGCGGCGCTGGTCGCTCGCCACAGCAGTCTGCGCCTGGCCTTCGAACCAACCGAGCAGGGCGGCTGGCGTCAGCGGGTGCGACCCGTGGAAGACGCGCAGCGGCTGCTCTGGACCTGCCAGGTAGCCACTGAAACCGAGTTGGCACCTCTGTTCGAGGAGGCGGAACGTAGCCTGGACCTCGCCCGTGGACCGCTGCTGCGCGCGGTGCTGGCCGAGGGGCCGGAGCGGCATCCCCGGCTGCTGCTGGTCATCCACCATCTGGCCGTGGACGGCGTCTCCTGGCGCATCCTGCTGGACGAGTTGGCGTTGGCCTATCAGCAATTGGCAGGCGGTACGCCCCCCGGCTTGGGCGAGGCGAGCAGCGACTGGAGCGCCTGGGCTCACCAGATGGCGCAGCGCGCCGCCGATGCTGGACTGCAACGCCAGCGCGCTTACTGGGAAGCGGTCACGGCGGTACCCGAGACCTTGCCCTGCAGCCATCCGCAGGGCACCTGCCGGGTACGGGATAGCGGCACCCTGGCGCAGCGACTCTCGGTGGACCTCACCGACCGGCTCCTCGCGGTATCCGGCACCGAAGCCGTGTTGCTGGCAGCCTTGGCCGACGCCCTGCGGCACTGGACGGGGCGCGCGGCGACCCGTATCGCCCTGGAAGGGCACGGCCGCGAGGATCTCCATGGGCAACTGGACCTGAGTCGTACCCTGGGCTGGTTCACCTGTCTCTATCCCTTGGTGCTGGGGGCGGAGGCGACCCCGACCGGCACGCTGGCGCGGGTGCGCCGGACCCTCGCCGAGGTGCCTGAGCGTGGCCTGGGTTACGGACTGTTGCGCTACCTGGCCGATACCTGCCTGGCGGATATCCGGGAAGGCCTGACCTTCAACTACCTTGGGCGCTTCGAGCGGCCGACGGTTGCCGGTTTTCCGCTGCGCCAGCTGGAGCTACGCAGCAGTCGCGACCCCGATGGCCCCCTGACCAGCGCCCTGGTACTGGATGCCCGGGTATACGACGGCCAGCTGCGGCTGGACTGGCGCTACAGCACGGCGCGCTTCGAGGCCAGCGCCATCGCGCGTCTGCATGAGGGTTTCACGACGGCTCTGGAGGCGCTGCTCGCCACCGAAACCGGCAACGTCCCGGAGCCCGCTCTGGAAGCCGTGCTACCCCTGGCGCCCATGCAGGAAGGCATCCTGATGCACAGCCTGCTGGAGCCGGGCAGCGGCATCTACCTGATGCAGGATCGCTACGCGCTGCGCCAACCCCTGGCGGCCGAGGCCTTCCGTCTGGCCTGGGACGCGGTGGTGGCACGCCATCCGGCGCTGCGCACCGGCTTTCAAGAGCAGGATGGTGAATGGCGGCAGGTGGTGCACCGACAGGTGCCGTCGCCGGTCAGTTTCCTGGACTTCAGCGATCGGCCACGGGAGGAGGGCCTGGCCGCGCTGGAGGCGCTGCTTGCCGAAGAGCGCCGCGAAGGCTTCGACTTCGCGCGGCCGCCACTGCTGCGTTTGCGCCTGGTGACCTTTGGGCCGAATGACCATCAGCTGGTGCAGACGCATCACCATGTGCTGATCGACGCCTGGTGTCGCGGCCTGATGCTGGGGGAATTCTTCGCCCGCTATCGCGCTGCGTTGGCTGGAACCGCACTGACCCTGCCACCCGCCCGACCCTATGCCGACTTTCTCGCCTGGCTCCAGGCCCAGGATGCCGCCGCGGGTCGCGCCTGGTGGCAGGCCGAGCTGGCTGGGGTGACGGCCGCCACGCCGCTTCCCTATCGACGGCCCGGTACCGCGTCGGGTGAGATGCGCGACGAGGCGGTGGCGCTGTCTGCCGAGGCGACTCACGCCCTGGCCACCCAGGCGCGACGTCACCAGTTGACCGCCAACACCTTTGTCCAGGCGGCCTGGGCGCTGGTGTTGATGCGCCACGCCGGCTGCGACGAGGTGGTCTTCGGCGTGACCGTCGCCGGCCGTCCGCCGGAGCTGGATGGGATCGAAGAAGCCCTCGGCCTGTTCATCAATACCCTGCCACTGCGCGTGGCCCGGCCGACCGCCGAGGTGACCGCACTGGAGCTGCTGCGCCGCCTGCAGACGCGCAATGTCGAACTGCGCCAGCATGAGCATCTCCCGCTGGCCGAGCTGCAGCGTCTGGCCGCGATACCGCCCGGCGAACCGCTGTTCGAGTCCCTGTTCGTGTTCGAAAACGTGCCACTGGGGGGCGCGGTGGAGGAGGCCGTTGCCGAGTTCGGCATCACCCCGCTCGCCAATCGCACCCATACCAACTACCCCCTGACGGTCGTGCTGTTGCCAGGCCGCGAATTACGCCTGCAGCTCACCTTCGACACCGGGCTGTTCGCCGCCGCGGACATGCGCACTCTGCTGGGCCAGTTCGAGCGGCTGCTGGGTGCCTTGATCGAGGCGCCGGAACGTCCGCTGGACGAACTGGATCCCCTGGCCGCCAGTGAGTACGAACAGCTACTGGCCTGGGGGCGGGGCGCGGTGCAGCCGCACTGGTATCAGCTGTCGTGGATCGAACGATTCGAAGCGCGCGCCGCCCATCATCTGCAACGCCTCGTGGCGCGCTGTGGGGAGGAGACCCTGTCCTATGGCGAGCTGGACGAGCGGGCCGGCCGCCTGGGCAGGGCCCTGGCGGCCGAGGGGATAGGGCCGGACCAGATCGTGGCGCTCTGTGCGCCGCGAGGAGTGGCGCTTCTGACCCTCATGGTGGGTGTCTTCAAGGCAGGCGCCGCCTACCTCGCGCTGGACGAGCGTCATCCCCAGGCGCGCAGTGCCCAGCTGCTGGACAGCAGCGCCACACCGGTGCTCGTGGTACCCCGAGCGGAGCGGGCAACCGCCGAGGCCGTCCTGGCGCTGTGCGAACGCCGGCCCAGACTGCTGATTCTCGAAGAACTGCTGGCGCGGCACCCCGTGGGTGGCCCTGGCGTGCGCGCCCGTCCCGACCAGCTGGCCTATGTCATCTTCACCTCGGGTTCCACCGGCGAACCCAAGGGCGTCATGGTCACCCAGCAGGGCATGCTCAACAATCAGCTGAGCAAGCTGCCCTATCTCCAGCTGGGAGAGGAGGACGTCATCGCCCAAACCGCCGCGACCGGCTTCGATGTCTCGGTCTGGCAATTCCTCACCGCGCCGCTGTTCGGCGGCCAGGTGGAGATCGTGGCCGAGGCGGAGGTACAGGATCCTGCACAGCTGCTGGCGCGGGTGACGCGGGGCGGGGTGAGCGTGCTGGAGTGCGTGCCGGCAGTGATCGCCGCGTTGCTGGACCTGCCGCACCAACCGTTACCGGCATTGCGCTGGCTGCTGCCCACCGGCGAGGCGCTGGCGCCTGATCTGGCGGGGCGCTGGCTGCAACGCTATCCCCAGATTCCCTTGGTCAACGCCTATGGCCCGGCCGAATGCGCCGACGACGTCGCCTTGCAGCGACTTCGGGTGCCTCAGCGTGACATCCCCATCGGCACGCCGACCGACAATACCCGCTTGTTCGTGCTCGACGAGCGCCTGCGCCTGGTACCCCAGGGTGGGACAGGCGAGCTGTACATCGGCGGCACGGGGGTCGGCCGCGGCTACCTGGGCCGCCCGGGGCTGACTGCCGAGCGCTTCGTGCCCAGTCCCTTCACCGCCGGTGAGCGGCTCTACCGCAGCGGCGATCTGGTGCGCTGGAGTGCGCGAGGTGAACTGGAGTACGTCGGCCGGACCGACTTCCAGATCAAGGTGCGCGGTCAGCGGCTGGAGCCGGGCGAAATCGAGACCCTGTTGCGTACCCAGCCCGGTATCCGCGACGCCGCGGTTGCCGCTCAGCCCACCCCCCAGGGCATTCAGCTGGTGGCCTATCTGGAGCCCCAGGGTAGTGAACGCCCTGATCTTGATGCACTGCGTGCGTGCCTGACGCAGCGGCTGCCGCTGTTCATGGTGCCGACCCAGGCGCTGTGGCTGGAGCGCCTGCCGCGCAATGCCAATGGCAAGCTCGACCGCCGAGCTCTGCCCGTACCCGAGCTGCCCGCCGAGTCCCAGCAACCGCCCCAAGGCGCTACCGAACGACAGTTGGCCGAGTTGTGGCAGGAGTTGCTGCAGGTCCCGGAGGTGGGCCGGGAAGCCGACTTCTTCGCCTTGGGTGGCCACTCCCTGCTCGCCACGCGCTTGCTCTCGCGTGTTCACGAACGGCTCGGCGTGCGCGTGCCACTGGCTGCCGCCTTTACCGCCACGACGCTAACGGCCCAGGCCGAACTCATAGACACCTTGCGTGAGCAGACGCTGGACGATGATCGCCTCGAGGCGCTGAACGCGCTACTGGACGAGTTGGAGGAAACCCCCTGATGTTGCATGACAAAGCCCTGGCCCTGGCCAACCGTTTCCTTGCGCTGCCACCGACCCAGCGCCGAACCTTTCTCGCCAAACTGCGCGACCAGGGCCTGGATGCCGGCGCGCTGCCGATTCCCGGCGGCGCGGCTGGCGAATGCGCCGAGACCTCCTATGCCCAGCAACGGCTCTGGTTTCTCGAGCGTTTGCAGCCGGGCAATGCGGCTTACCATCTGCCCGGGGCGCTGCGCCTGCAGGGTCGGCTGGACGAGACTACCCTGCGTGAGGCATTCGCGTCCCTGATGGCGCGTCATCCCAGCCTGCGCACCACACTGGAGGACGGGCCAGCCCGTACGCCCTTGCAACGGGTGAGCGAGGCCTCCAAGGTACCGTTGGAAGCCCTGGGCGAGATCGCTGCGGAGGCCTTGCCCGCCGTGGCCCGCACCTTCGCCAATCGCCCCTTCGATCTGGAGCGGGGCCCGCTGTGGCGCCTCGCCCTGGCGCAGGGCGTGGACGGGGGGCCGGCCCATCTGCTGCTTTGCCTGCACCATGCCATCGCCGATGGCTGGTCGATCCAGGTGCTGTTGGATGATTTCGCCATCCTCTATCGCGCTGCCCTGGAAGGACGCCAGGCAGCGCTTCCGGTACTGGATGTCAGCTACGCTGACCACGCGCGCTGGCAGCGTGCCTGCCTCGAGGCCGGAGAGGGCGAACGCCAGCTGGCGTTCTGGCGTGAGCGCCTGGGTACCGAGCACCCCGTGCTGGAACTGCCCGGTGATCGGCCGCGGCCGGTGGCGCCCAGCCACCGGGGAGGGCGGTTGGCCTTCCAACTTCCGGCGCCCCAGGCCCACCGGCTCGGGGCCTTGGCGCGCGCCCAGCGCACCACGCTGTTCACGGTGCTGCTGACGGCCTATGCAACCCTGCTGAGCCGATTGTCCGGCCAGCGCGACCTGCGCATTGGCGTGCCCATTGCCGGCCGCCAGCGCAGTGAGGTCGAGGGTGTCATCGGCTGTTTCGTCAATACCCAGGTTCTGCGTCTGGAGTTGGGAGCCGAGGCGGATTTCCTGACGCTGTTGACCCAGACGCGGGAGCGGGTGCGCGAGGCCCAGGCCCATCAAGACCTGCCGTTCGAGCAACTGGTCGATGCCCTGGCCCCAGCGCGTACCCTCAGCCATCACCCCCTGTTCCAGGTGCTCTACAACCACCAGCCGCGTCAGCTCGACGCCCTGCAATTGGGGCCTGATCTGCGCGCCGAGCTGCTGCCGCTGGACAGCGGCAGCGCCCAGTTCGACCTGGCGCTGCATACCTGGGAACTGGCTGACGGCAGCCTCGGTGGCAACTGGAATTACTCCAGCGACCTCTTCGAACCGGCGCGCATCGAGCAGTTGCACGCACGCTTCCTGGTGCTCTTGCAGGGCTTGCTCGATGCCCCGCACCAGCCGCTGGCCGAGGCGCCGCTACTGTTGCCCGACGAACCCGCGCGGCTGGCCGGCTGGAATGCCACTGCGGAAACCTATGCACCGCTGCCGCCCGCCGGGGTGCTGGGTGGCTTCCTCGAACAGGTCGCCAGGCATCCCGCGCGCGAGGCCCTGTGCCTGGACGAGCGCCGCCTGAGCTACCTGGAGCTGGACCAGGCCGCCAATCGCCTGGCCCATCACCTGCGCCGCCGTGGTATCGGGCGCGAAAGCCGGGTCGGGGTCGCCATGCTGCGCTCGGTGGAGATGGTGATCGCCCTCTACGGAGTGCTCAAGGCCGGCGCGGCCTATGTGCCGCTGGACCCGGATTATCCGGCCGAACGCCTGGCCTTCATGCTGGAGGATTGCGGGGCCAGTCTGTTACTGAGCCATGGCCCGGCCTTGGCCCTGCTGCCCAGTGATCTTGCGTTGGATGTGCTGGACCTGGAGCGGCTGGACCTGTCCGCCGAACCGGCCACCGCGCCCGAACTCCAGGTCCATCCCGAGCAACTGGCCTATCTGATCTACACCTCGGGTTCCACCGGCCGACCCAAGGGTGCTGGCAACACCCAGGCGGCGTTGTACAACCGCCTGCAGTGGATGCAGGCCGCCTATGGGTTGGATGCGCGCGACCATGTCCTGCAGAAGACGCCCTTCAGCTTCGATGTCTCGGTCTGGGAATTCTTCTGGCCGCTGCAGGCCGGTGCCCGGCTGGTGCTGGCCCGCCCGGGCGAGCATCGCGATCCGGCGGCGCTGAGCGCCCTGATCGCCCGCGAGGGCATCACCACGCTGCACTTCGTGCCCTCCATGCTGGCCGCCTTCCTGGCCCAGAACGATCTCTTCGGCTGCGCGAGCCTGACCCGCATCGTCTGCAGCGGCGAGGCCCTGCCGGCGGAGCTGGCCCAGGCCGTTCGCCAGCGCCTGCCCCAGGTCGCGCTCTACAACCTCTATGGCCCCACCGAGGCGGCCATCGACGTTACCCATTGGACCTGCCAAGAGTCAGATAGCCTGGCGGTACCCATCGGGCGCCCCATCGCCAACCTGCAGATCCACATCCTCGACGAGCGCCTCAATCCGCAACCCATCGGCGTGGCCGGCGAGCTGTACATCGGCGGCGTCGGCCTGGCCCGCGGCTACCTTGGCCGCCCGGGCCTGACCGCTGAACGCTTCGTCCCCGATCCCTTCACCCCGGGTGGCCGGCTGTACCGCAGCGGCGATCTGGCACGTTGGCGCGACGACGGCGCGCTGGACTACCTGGGCCGGCTGGACCACCAGGTCAAGCTGCGCGGCCTGCGCTTGGAACTTGGCGAGATCGAAGCCGCACTGCGCGAGCTGGCCGGCGTCAGCGAGGCCGTGGTGCTGCTACGTCAGAGCGCCATCGGTCCACGACTCGTGGGCTACCTGGTGACGCCGAATCTGGACGAGGCGGTGGTGCGCCAGGCCCTGCTGGCCCGGCTGCCGGACTTCATGGTGCCCAGCCATCTGGTGGCGCTCGACCGGCTACCGCTGACGCCCAACGGCAAACTGGATCGTCAGGCGCTGCCGGAACCGGACGTCATTCAGCAGGCCTACCGTGCGCCGGAGCCGGGGATCGAAACCGAGCTGGCCACGCTCTGGGCCGAGTTGTTGCAGGTGGAGCGGGTCGGTCGCGACGACAATTTTTTCGCCCTGGGAGGCGATTCCATCCTCAGCCTGCAGATCATCGCCCGGGCTCGTCGCCTAGGCTTGGTCTTCAGTCCGCGGCATCTGTTCGAACGTCAGACCCTCGCCGAGCTGGCCCCTGTGGTGCAACGCCTGGAGGCGCCCGCCGAGATCGCCGCGGAGCCGACCGAACCCTTTGCCCTGGCGCCCATTCAACATGCCTTTTTCGCTCGGGAACTGCCGCGTCCTGAACACTGGAACCAGTCCCTGCTACTGGAGCCGCAGACGCGATTGGAGCCTGAACAGCTGCGCCGAGCCCTGGGGCGACTGGTGGCCACCCACGGCGCCCTGCGCCTGAGCTTCACCCGATCCGAAGGCCGTTGGCAGCAGCGCTATCGCGCCCGCGAAAACGCCGACCTGCTTTGGCATTCGTCCGTGACCCGCGCCGAGCTGCCAGCCCTGGCCGACGAGGCCCAGGCCAGTCTGAGCCTGGACGCGGGCCCCCTGCTGCGCGCCGTGCTCGCCGACCTCGCCGAGGGTGGTCAGCGTCTGCTGCTGGTGATCCATCACCTGGCGGTGGATGGGGTGTCCTGGCGCATCCTGCTGGACGATCTGGACCGGCTCTATGCCGACCCCGACCTCGGGCTACCCCCCGTGCTTCCCTACGCCAGCTGGGTCCAGGCGCTGCAAGGCCTGGAACTGGACAGCGAGCGTGCCTACTGGCAACAGTTGCCGCAGGCGCCCGCCTTGCCGTGCGACCATCCAGCCGGCCGCGCCTGCGAAGCCGATGCCCAGCACCTGAGCCTGCGGCTGGATGCCGCGCGCACCCGCGAACTGCTGACCCAGGCGCCGGCGGCCTTTCGCACCCAGGTCAACGACCTGCTGCTCACCGCCCTGGTCCGAGCGCTCCATGCCTGGGGCGGGGAGGCCGAGGCGCGGCTGCTCCTGGAAGGCCATGGCCGCGAAGACCTGTTTCCCGGTCTCGACCTGAGCCGCACCCTGGGCTGGTTCACCAGCCTCTATCCGGTCCGGCTGAGCGATCAGGCGGACCTGGCCAGCAGCCTCAAGACGGTCAAGGAAAGCCTGCGCCGTATTCCGCGCGGCGGGCTCGGTTACGGCCTGCTACTGGCTCGCGGGGAGCAGGCATTACCGGAAACCACCGGCTCCCTGCTGTTCAACTACCTGGGTCAACTCGACACCGAGCTGGGCGGCTTCCGCCTCGCGGACGAGGCCACCGGGCGCGCGCGTGATCCTCGTACGCCCCTTGAGGCCGAGCTGGCGCTGGAAGGCGCTGTACAAGGTGGCGAGCTGCATTTCACCTGCACCTACAGTGGCCAACGCCACGCTCCGGCGCGTATCCAGGCGCTGTTGGACGCCTTCGCCACGGCGCTCGATGATGTCCTGACGCTGTGCCGCCAAGCCAGTGGTGCGACGCCTGCTGACTTTCCGCGCCTGACGTTGACCCAGGCGCAACTCGATGCGCTGCCGCTGGCCGAAATAGAGGACCTGCAACCTCTCACGCCCATGCAGCAAGGCCTGTTGTTCCATACCGAACTGGGCGGCGTTGGAGACCTCTATGTCAACCAGGTCAGCGTCGAGCTCGACGACCTTCCGCGAGCGGCGTTCCTCGACGCCTGGCAACAGTCCCTTCGCCGGCACGCCGGGCTGCGGGCAGCCTTCCTGCGCCTGGCCGGAGAGGGACGGGCGGTACAGGCCATCTGGCGTCAGGTTGAGCTCGCCGTCCGTGAGCAGGACTGGCGCGATCAGTCGGTTGCCCCCGCTGCCCTCGCCGAATCACAGCGGGAGGAGCGTGAGCGTCCCTTCGACCTGACCAAGCCGCCGCTGATGCGCCTGCTGCTCATCCGGCTCACCGATAAGCGCTGGCAGCTGACCTGGACGTTGCACCATATCCTGCTCGATGGCTGGAGCAGCGCCGCGCTGCTCGCGGAAATCCTCCAGGTGACCCGCGGCGCGGCACTGCCAGCGCCTGGGCGGTACCGCGACTACCTAGACTGGCTGTCCAGCCGCGATGCTGCGCATAGCAGCGTCTTCTGGCAGGCGCAACTGGCTGATTTCGCCTCGCCGACCCGACTGGTCGATAGCCTTGGACGTCCGGCGACGAACGACGACACGCGCAGTGGCGAGCAGCATCTGGTGCTCGATCGTCTCGCCCTCGACGCCGCCGCGCGGCGGCTGCGGGTCACCCTCAATACCTTGGTGCAGGCAGCCTGGACCCTGCTGCTGCAGCGCTATACCGGCCAGCGCCGGATAGCCTTTGGCGCCACCGTCGCCGGTCGACCGGCCGACGTCGCCGGTAGCGATCGCCTGCTGGGGTTGTTCATCAATACCCTGCCGGTGGTCCAGGCGCCCGGACCGGAGCTTACCGCGGCCCAATGGCTGCCCGCCTTGCAGGCTCACAACCTGGCCTTGCGCGAACACGAACACACACCGCTCTTCGAGGTGCAGCGCCTGGCGGGGCATCCGGGCCAGGCGCTGTTCGATACGCTATTGGTCTTCGAAAACTATCCGGTGGACGCAGCCCTGCGCGGTGCCACGTCGGCGGCGCCGACCATCGGTGCGGTCACGGTCAGCGAACGAACTCACTATCCGCTGAGTATCGCCGTCATGGCTGGGGACCGACTGGAACTGCACCTGCATTATCTACGTGCCTGTTTCACGCCCGCTCAGGTGCAGCGGATGGCCGCGCACCTGGGGCAATTGCTCGATGGCTTGGTTCGCCAGCCGGACACTCCCCTGGGTGATCTGCCGCTGCTCGATGCCGAGGGCCTGGCCACTTGGCAACGCTGGAATCCGCCAGCGCAGGCCAGCGCGGATAGGCCGCTGCTGCCCGCCTTGATCGCCGAACAGGCCCGCCGCCAGCCCCGGGCCATCGCCCTGGTGCACGGCCAGCTGCGGCTGGACTTCGCCACCCTGGAAGCACGCTCCAATCGCCTGGCGCATTGGCTGCACGGGCAGGGCGTTTCCGCTGAAACCCGCGTGGGCGTGGCCTGCGAACGGGGCATCGAACTGTTCGTCGCTCTGTTGGCGGTACTCAAGGCTGGTGGTGCCTATCTGCCACTGGATCCGGACTATCCCGCCGAGCGCCTGGCGCTGATGCTGGAAGACAGCGGCGCCAGGCTGGTGCTGACTCAGCACGAACTGCTCGACCGGTTGCCCCCGGTCGCTGACGTCGAACGAGTTGTTCTGGACCGCCTGGATCTCACGGATTTGCCCGACAGCGCGCCAGACGTGGTCCTGCATCCCGAGCAACTGGCCTATGTTATCTATACCTCCGGGTCGACCGGTCGGCCCAAGGGCGTGGCCGTGGCCCATGGGCCCTTGGCGCTTCACTGCCAAGGCATCGCGCAACGCTACGAACTCACCGCCAGGGACCGTGAGCTGCACTTCCTGTCCATCAGCTTCGATGGTGCCCAGGAGCGCTGGCTGACGCCGCTGAGCCAGGGCGCCCGTGTCGTGATCCGCGACCAGGCGCTGTGGAGCGTGCAGGAGACCTGGCAGGCGCTGGAAGAGCAGGGCATTACCGTCGTCGCCTTCCCACCGAGCTATCTGCGCCAGCTGGCCGACTGGGGGCGGGTGCGGGGCCGCGGCCCGGGGGTGAAGACCTACTGCTTCGCAGGCGAGGCCTATGACCGCGGCCTGCTGCGCGAGGTGGTGGAGCATCTCCAGCCCGACTGGGTCATCAACGGCTACGGGCCGACCGAAACCGTCATCACCCCGACCCTGTGGCGCGCCCCTGCAGCCACCGCGGATTTCACCAGCGCCTACGCCCCCATCGGCGACCTGGTAGGCGAGCGCCAGGGCTATGTGCTGGACCAGGACCTCAACCTGCTGCCGGTCGGAGTGGAAGGCGAGCTGTACCTGGGCGGTGCCCTGGCTCGTGGCTACCTGGAGCGTCCCGCCGAGACGGCGCAACGCTTCGTGCCCAATCCCTTCCGCGCTGGCGAACGGCTCTATCGCACGGGTGATCGGGTGCGGCTCAATGCCGAGGGATTGCTGGAATACCTCGGCCGCGCCGACCAGCAGATCAAGCTGCGCGGCTTCCGTATCGAGACTGGCGAGATCGAGGCAGCACTGAAGGCGTGCCCAGGCGTGCGCGAGGCGCTGGTCATGGTGCGCGAGACCCCGGCCGGCGACCGGCTGGTGGGCTATGTCGGTGGCGGCGCCTTGCAGGAGATGGCGTTGCTGGAGCTGCTGCGTCAGCAACTGCCCGGCCACTTGGTGCCCCAGCACCTGGTGTTGCTGGAACGCCTGCCGCAGTTGCCCAACGGCAAGCTGGATCGCCGGGCGCTGCCCGCGCCGGAAGTCACGGCGGACAACAACTATGAAGCACCGGCCACGGCCCTGGAGCAGCGCCTGGCCGAGTTGTGGCAAGCCCTGCTTCAAATCGAGCGGGTCGGTCGCCAGGACAACTTCTTCGCCCTAGGGGGCCATTCCCTGCTGGCGACGCAGCTCATCTCCCGTCTACGCCAGGAGGAAGGCCGGGAGGTGCCGCTGCGCCTGGTGTTCGAAGCGCCGCAGCTGGCCGAACAGGCCGAGCGGATCGCCGCCCTGGCGCCCGAACACCCGGAGCCGGAACTCCAGGCCCTGGCGCGGGACGAGGCGCCGCAATCCTATGCCCAGCAACGGCTGTGGTTCCTGGCGCAGTTCGAGCCCGAGAGTGCGGCCTATCACCTGCCGGGTGTCGTGGAGTTACAGGGCGCCCTGGATGAGCAGGCCCTGGGGGCGGCCTTTACCGCCCTGGCGGCGCGGCATGCCAGTCTGCGCAGCCTGTTGCTGCCGGGTGATCCACCCCGCCAGCGCATCTTGCCACCGGCACCCGTGGCAGTGGAGCGCTTGGTACTCGACACAGGTACCAATCAGGAAGCGGCCTTCACTCGCCTGTTGCAGGCCTTTATCGCTCGTCCCTTCGCGCTCGCCAGCAGTCCGCCCTGGCGGCTGGCCCTGGTAAGCCTGGAGGAACGGCGGCACCGTCTGCTGCTGTGCCTGCACCATGCCATCTCGGACGGCTGGTCGGTTGGCGTGCTGCTGCGTGACTTTGCCGAACTCTATCGGGCCGCGCTCAGCGGCGCGGTACCTGACCTGCCGGGGCTACCGGTGCAGTACCCCGACTATGCGCGCTGGCAGCGCGAACAACTGAGCGCGGGAAAAGGAGAACGGCAACTGGCGTATTGGCGCGCGCAGCTGGGCAGCGAGGCGCCTACCCTGGACCTGCCGGCTGACCGGCCACGTCCTGCGCGGCGCAGCGGTGCCGGGCAACGCCTGGATTTCCGGCTTTGCGCTCAACAGGCCGAGGCGCTGCGCCAGGCCGCTCGTGCCCAGGGTGTCACGCCCTTCATGCTGCTGCTGTCGGTCTATGGAGCGCTCCTGGGTCGTCTCAGCGGTCAGCGTGACCTGCGCATAGGTGTACCGGTGGCGGGGCGGACGCGTGCCGAGGTGCATGACCTCATCGGCTGCTTCGTCAACACCCAGGTACTGCGCCTGGACCTCGCTACCCCAGTGGATTTCGCGCACCTGGTGCAGCAGGTCCGAGAAACCCTGCTCGAAGCCCAGGCCCACCAGGACCTGCCCTTCGAGCACCTGGTTGAGCACCTGCACCCGGAGCGGAGCCTCAGCCAGCATCCGCTGTTCCAGGTCAGCTATGACCATCAGGTGCGCGATCACCGCGCCCTGGCCGGCTTGCCGGGCCTGCAGGCGGTCATCCTTGAAACGCCGACCACCCAGGCCCAGTTCGACCTGGCCCTGGCCACTTGGGAAGACCCGGACGGCCAGCTCGGCGGTAGCTGGACCTTCGCCCTCGACCTCTTCGAACCGGCGCGCATCGAGCGGTTGCATGCACGCTTCCTGGTGCTGCTGCAGAGCCTGCTCGATGCCCCGCAACAGCCGCTGGCCGAGGCGCCGCTACTGTTGCCCGACGAACCCGCGCGGCTGGCCGGCTGGAATGCCACTGCGGAAACCTATGCACCGCTGCCGCCCGCCGGGGTGCTGGGTGGCTTCCTCGAACAGGTCGCCAGGCATCCCGCGCGCGAGGCCCTGTGCCTGGACGAGCGCCGACTGAGCTACCTGGAGCTGGAGCAGGCCGCCAATCGCCTGGCCCATCACCTGCGCCGCCGTGGTATCGGGCGCGAAAGCCGGGTCGGGGTCGCCATGCAGCGCTCGGTGGAGATGGTGATCGCCCTCTACGGAGCGCTCAAGGCCGGCGCGGCCTATGTGCCGCTGGACCCGGATTATCCGGCCGAACGCCTGGCCTTCATGCTGGAGGATTGCGGGGCCAGTCTGTTACTGAGCCATGGCCCGGCCTTGGCCGTGCTGCCCAGTGATATCGGGCTGGATGTGCTGGACCTGGAGCGGCTGGACCTGTCTGCCGAACCGGCCACCGCGCCCGAACTCCAGGTCCATCCCGAGCAACTGGCCTATCTGATCTACACCTCGGGCTCCACCGGTCGACCCAAGGGTGCCGGCAACACCCAGGCGGCGTTGTACAACCGTCTGCAGTGGATGCAGGCCGCCTATGGGTTGGATGCGCGCGACCATGTCCTGCAGAAGACGCCCTTCAGCTTCGATGTCTCGGTCTGGGAATTCTTCTGGCCGCTGCAGGCCGGTGCCCGGCTGGTGCTGGCGCGTCCGGGCGAGCATCGCGATCCGGCGGCGCTGAGCGCCCTGATCGCCCGCGAGGGCATCACCACGCTGCACTTCGTGCCCTCCATGCTGGCCGCCTTCCTGGCCCAGGACGATCTCTTCGGCTGCGCGAGCCTGACCCGCATCGTCTGCAGCGGCGAGGCTCTACCGGCGGAGCTGGCCCAGGCCGTTCGCCAGCGCCTGCCTCGGGTCGCGCTCTACAACCTCTATGGCCCTACAGAAGCGGCCATCGACGTCACCCATTGGACCTGCCAAGAGTCAGATCGCCTGGCAGTACCCATCGGGCGCCCCATCGCCAACCTGCAGATCCACATCCTCGACGAGCGCCTCAATCCACAACCCATCGGCGTGGCCGGCGAGCTGTACATCGGCGGCGTCGGCCTGGCCCGCGGCTACCTGGGCCGCCCGGGCCTGACCGCTGAACGCTTCGTCCCCGATCCCTTCACCCCGGGTGGCCGGCTGTACCGCAGCGGCGATCTGGCGCGCTGGCGCGACGACGGCGCCCTGGACTACCTGGGGCGGCTGGACCACCAGGTCAAGCTGCGCGGCCTGCGCCTGGAACTCGGCGAGATCGAAGCCGCATTGCGCGAGCTGGCCGGCGTCAGCGAAGCCGTGGTGCTGCTACGTCAGAGCGCCATCGGTCCACGACTCGTGGGCTACCTGGTGACGCCGAATCTGGACGAGGCGGTGGTGCGCCAGGCCCTGCTGGCCCGGCTGCCGGACTTCATGGTGCCCAGCCATCTGGTGGCGCTCGACCGGCTACCGCTGACGCCCAACGGCAAGCTGGATCGCCAGGCACTGCCGGAACCGGACGTCATTCAGCAGGCCTACCGTACGCCGGAGCCGGGGATCGAAACCGAGCTGGCCACGCTCTGGGCCGAGTTGTTGCAGGTGGAGCGGGTCGGGCGTGACGATGACTTCTTCGCTCTCGGCGGGCATTCGTTGCTCGCCCTGCAAGTCGTGGCCCGGCTGCGCCGCGAGCATCGCTGGGAGGTACCGGTCCGGCTGCTGTTCGAATCCGCCACCCTGGCGGCGTTCGCTGAGCGTCTGGATGACAGGATCCAGGCGGACGATGCGCCGCTGCAGCGGCGTGACTGGCCTGGTACGCCCGCGCGAGCACCGCAATCCTTTGCCCAGCAGCGCCTGTGGTTTCTTGCCCAGCTCGATCCGGAGAGTGCGGCCTATCACCTGCCAGGGGGGCTGCGCCTGCAGGGTCGACTCGATGAAGCGGCGCTGCGCTGTGCCTTCCGGCAGCTCACCCAGCGTCATGCCAGCCTGCGTACCACCTTCGGTCATGGCGAAGCTGGCCCGGAGCAGCGCATCCTGGCCAGCTTCGCGCCTGAACTCGACGTGGTGACGCTGGATCGTGGAGCGGCTGACAGCTATCGCCGCGCCTTCATGGCCCGGCCTTTCGACCTGGAAGCCTCGCCGCCCTGGCGCCTGGCCCTGGTACGCCTGGCACAGGACGAACATCTGCTCCTGCTATGTCTGCACCACCTGCTGGCGGATGGCTGGTCGATGCGGTTGCTGTTGGAAGACCTGGTCAGCTTCTATCGCCAAGCCCTGGGCGACGAGAGCGTGTCGCCGCAACCCCTGCCGCTGGACTATGCCGACTACGCCGCCTGGCAGCGCGAGCGCCTGGCGGCCGGGGAGGGTGAGCGCCAACTGGCCTGGTGGCGCGAGCAGCTTGGTACCGAGCATCCGCTGCTGGAGCTGCCGGCTGACCGTCCGCGCCCGGCTCAGCGCAACGGGCTGGGAGGACGCGAAACCTTCACCCTGGATGCTGCCACATCCCAGCGCCTGCGCAGCACCGCCCAGGCACTGGCCGTCACTCCAGCCATGCTGTTGCTGGCCAGTTGGCAGACCCTGCTGTTCCGCCTCAGCGGCCAGACCGACCTGCGCATCGGCGTGCCGGTGGCGGGTCGAGTTCGGGCGGAGACCGAGGCCCTGGTCGGCTGCTTCGTCAACACCCTGGTCCTGCGCGGCGAACTCGCCGGACGGATGCCGGCCAGTGCCCTGGCCGCCCAGGTACGTGCCCGCCTGCTGGACGCCCAGAGCCATCAGGAGTTGCCCTTCGAGCAACTGGTCGAGGCGCTGCAGCCCGAGCGGCACCTGAGCCACAATCCCCTGTTCCAAGTGACCTTCAATCACCAGGCTCGTGGCGAACAGGCGCTGGCTCGGCTGCCCGGCCTCAAGGCCGAAGCCCTTGACGGTGCAGGCGACCAGGTGCATTTCGACCTGTCCCTGGGCACCTTCGACGAGGCCGACGGCCGTATTTCCGGCTACCTGGACTTCGCCAGCGACCTCTTCGAACGGGCGACCGCCCAGCGTTTCCTGCGCACCTGGCTGACCCTGCTCGACGGTCTGGTTCGCCAGCCGGACACCCCCCTGGGTGATCTGCCGCTGCTCGATGCCGAGGGCCTGGCCACCTGGCAACGCTGGAATTCGCCGGCGCAGGCCAGCGCGGATAGGCCGCTGCTGCCCGCCTTGATCGCCGAACAGGCCCGCCGCCAGCCCCGGGCCATCGCCCTGGTGCACGGCCAGCTGCGGCTGGACTTCGCCACCCTGGAAGCACGCTCCAATCGCCTGGCGCATTGGCTGCACGGGCAGGGCGTTTCCGCTGAAACCCGCGTGGGCGTGGCCTGCGAGCGGGGCATCGAACTGTTCGTCGCTCTGTTGGCGGTACTCAAGGCCGGTGGTGCCTATCTGCCACTGGATCCGGACTATCCCGCCGAGCGCCTGGCGCTGATGCTGGAAGACAGCGGCGCCAGGCTGGTGCTGACTCAGCACGAACTGCTCGACCGGTTGCCCCAGGTCGCTGACGTCGAACGAGTTGTTCTGGACCGCCTGGATCTCACGGATTTGCCCGACAGCGCGCCAGACGTGGTCCTGCATCCCGAGCAACTGGCCTATGTTATCTATACCTCCGGGTCGACCGGTCGGCCCAAGGGCGTGGCCGTGGCCCATGGGCCCTTGGCGCTTCACTGCCAAGGCATCGCGCAACGCTACGAACTCACCGCCAGGGACCGTGAGCTGCACTTCCTGTCCATCAGCTTCGATGGTGCCCAGGAGCGCTGGCTGACGCCGCTGAGCCAGGGCGCCCGTGTCGTGATCCGCGACCAGGCGCTGTGGAGCGTGCAGGAGACCTGGCAGGCGCTGGAAGAGCAGGGCATTACCGTCGTCGCCTTCCCACCGAGCTATCTGCGCCAGCTGGCCGACTGGGGGCGGGTGCAGGGCCGCGGCCCGGGGGTGAAGACCTACTGCTTCGCAGGCGAGGCCTATGACCGCGGCCTGCTGCGCGAGGTGGTGGAGCATCTCCAGCCCGACTGGGTCATCAACGGCTACGGGCCGACCGAAACCGTCATCACCCCGACCCTGTGGCGCGCCCCTGCGGCCACCGCGGATTTCACCAGTGCCTACGCCCCCATCGGCGACCTGGTAGGCGAGCGCCAGGGCTATGTGCTGGACCAGGACCTCAACCTGCTGCCGGTCGGAGTGGAAGGCGAGCTGTACCTGGGCGGTGCCCTGGCTCGTGGCTACCTGGAGCGTCCCGCCGAGACGGCGCAACGCTTCGTGCCCAATCCCTTCCGCGCTGGCGAACGGCTCTATCGCACGGGTGATCGGGTGCGGCTCAATGCCGAGGGATTGCTGGAATACCTCGGCCGCGCCGACCAGCAGATCAAGCTGCGCGGCTTCCGTATCGAGACTGGCGAGATCGAGGCAGCACTGAAGGCGTGCCCAGGCGTGCGCGAGGCGCTGGTCATGGTGCGCGAGACCCCGGCCGGCGACCGGCTGGTGGGCTATGTCGGCGGCGGCGCCTTGCAGGAGATGGCGTTGCTGGAGCTGCTGCGTCAGCAACTGCCCGGCCACTTGGTGCCCCAGCACCTGGTGTTGCTGGAGCGCCTGCCGCAGTTGCCCAACGGCAAACTTGATCGCCAGGCGCTGCCTGCACCGCAGCGGGTCAGCCACCTTCTCGAAGAAGCCCCTCAGGGGACGCGAGAGGAACTGCTGGCCGAACTCTGGCGCGAGCTGCTGGGTGTCGAGCGTATCGGGCGCCTGTCCGGCTTCTTCGAGTTGGGCGGTGACTCCATTCAGTCCCTGGCTCTGATCAGTCGTCTGCAGCGCAAGGGCTGGCAACTGGGGCCCAAGGACGTCTTCCGCCATCCGCGCCTCGCCGAACTGGCCCTCTGCCTCGAACCGCTCGCGGCGCAACCCCGCTGGGAGCCAACTCAAGGCGCCCAGCGCCTGACGCCCATCCAGGCTCATTTTTTCGCGCAGCCTTTGCCCAACCCGGCGCACTGGAACCAGGCGCTGCTGTTGGAGGTGCGCGAGCCCCTGGAGTCGGCGCGCTTCACCGCCACCGTCGCCACGCTGCTGCAACGGCATGACGTGCTGCGCCTGGCCTTCCGCCAGACCGCTGCAGGCTGGCAGGCCGGATATCGTGACGACATCCACGTCGAACACCTGCTGCAGGAGGTTGAGGTTGCCGATGCGGTCGCACTCGAGGCGCTCTGTGCCCGTACCCAGCGGAGTTTCGAGTTGGAGCGCGGCGGCTTGCTGCGCCTGGTCCTGGCGAACTATCCGGAAGGGGGGCAGCGTCTCTTCATCTGCGCTCACCACCTGATCATGGACGGCGTCTCCTGGCGGCTGCTGCTCGACGACCTGGGACGCATCTATTCGGCCCTGGGTCGCGAAGCGTCGCTGCTTGACGAGCCCCGGCCCCCGACCTACCAGGCCTGGGCCGAACGCCTGGCACACTGGGCGATACAGCCGCAGACCCAGGCAGGACTTGCGCACTGGCAGGCTCTGGTGCCCCGATCGGATTGGCCAGTGGACTACCCCGCGGGCGAAGCCACCCAGGGCAAGGTCCATACGGCGGAGGTGCAGCTGGATCCCGAGCGGACCCGTTGGCTGCTGCGTGAGGCGCCGACCGCGCTGGGCGCTCGACTCGACGAGGTGCTGCTGGCAGCGCTGGCGGAAGCCGTACGCGACTGGAGCGGTCGGGACGGCCATGTCATCGCCCTGGAGGGGCACGGCCGAGAGGCCCTGTTCGCCGATCTCGATCCGGGCCGCACCCTGGGCTGGTTCACCAGCCTGTATCCGCTATGCCTGGCCTGCGGCGAAGATCCGCGCGCCACTCTGCAGGGCTTGCGTGCCCAGCTCGCCACCGCTGGCCCGCGCGGCCTCGACTATGGTGCGTTGCGTTATCTCGCCAAGGCCGCGGCACTGGTCGACCAACCAGAGCCGCCCCTGGCCTTCAACTACCTGGGGCAACTCGACGGCGCCTTGGGTAACGGGCGTTTCGTGCCGGCCCGGGAATCCTCCGGGGCGCTGGTCGATCCCGCCACCCCCCTGGTGCGGGAGTTGGAGATCAATGCGCAGGTCTATGACGGCCGGCTGGGGCTGAGCTGCCGCTACAGTGGTGAGCGCTACGCGGCGGCCACGGTGGAACGCCTGCTCGCGGCCTTCGTCAGGGCATTGGCCACGCTCGTGGCAGACACCAGGGTGCCGGCGCCCGGTGGCGCTACCCAAGGCGCTGATCCCCGGGTGCACCTGACGCCGGGTGCAACGGGTCGGCCGCCGCTGTTCTGTCCGCATCCGGTCAGTGGAACGGTCGTGGGCTATTACCCCCTGGCGCAGCATCTGGCTGGCGCCTGGGACGCCTGGGGATTGCAGAATCGCCAGATTCTCGACCCCAACTGGCGGGATACCGACCTGGCGCAGCTGGCGCGGGACTATGTCCGGGTGCTCTTGGACACTCAGCCCAGCGGGGCCTATCGGCTGCTGGGCTGGTCCCTGGGTGGCGCCCTGGTGCTGGAAATGGCGAGTCTGCTCGAGCGCCTGGGCAAGACGGTGGCCTTCGTTGGCCTGATCGACGGCTATGTGCCGGGGGCGGGACTGGCTCGGCGGTCCGTCCCCGTCGCCGGGGAGGGGGCGCACGAGGAAGGTGGCGCCTGGGCGCAATTGCTGGCCGTCGAGGCGCATCTGCACGGCCTGGCTCGTCGGCATCCGCAGCTGAAGCCGCTGCGGGCCCCGGTCCATGCCTGGTGGGCCAGTCGCTCACCGGAAAACAACCATAACGGCCACGCCCTGCTGGAGCGGGGACTGGGACGTCCGCTGGCGCAGTCCCGTTGGATCGATGCCGATCACCTGGGCATCGTCCGCGATCCGCGCCTGCTGGCCGAAGTCGCCGAACGCCTGAGTTCTCCATCCGCCCACAGCGCCCGCACATCGGGCTTCGAGGAATACGATCATGTCCGTTAATCATCGCCTGCAGCGCGTTCCCGCCGATGCCGACTACCGCTTCACCGGCACCCCGCGGCTGGAGCGTCAGGCTGCCCTGGAGTCCAATGCGCGTAGCTATCCCCGGCGGCTGCCCCTGGAGTTGCGTCGGGCCGAAGGCATCCATGTGCAGGACAGCGAAGGGCGCTGGTTCATCGACTGCCTGGCCGGCGCCGGTACCCTGGCCCTAGGCCACAACCACCCGGTGGTGCTGGACGCCATGCGTGGCCTGCTGGATGGTGAACGCCCCTTGCACACCCTCGATCTGATGACCGAGGCCAAGGACGATTTCATCCGCGAGCTGTATGCGCTGTTGCCCCAGGGCTTCGCTCGCAGCGCCCGAATCCAGTTCTGCGGCCCGGCCGGTACCGATGCGGTGGAGGCCGCCATCAAACTGGTCCGTACCGCCACCGGCCGCCGTCAGCTGCTGGCCTGTCACGGGGCCTACCATGGCATGACCCAGGGCGCCCTGGGGTTGATGGGCAGCCATGGTCCCAAGCGCCACCTGGACGGTATGAACGGCGGCGTGCAGTTCTTGCCCTTTCCGCATGCCTATCGGTGCCCCTTCGGCCTGGGCGGCGAACTGGGCGAGCGGGCGGCGCTGAACTACCTGGAAACCATGCTGAATGACCCTGAGAGTGGGGTACTGCCGCCCGCGGCATTGATCGTCGAGCCGATCCAGGGGGAGGGCGGGGTCAACCCGGCGTCCGTCACCTGGTTGCGCGAGGTCCGGCGGATCACCCGGGAGGCTGGCGTCCCCCTGGTGCTGGACGAGATTCAATCCGGCATCGCCCGTAGCGGCCGGCGTTTCGCCTTCGAGCATGCGGATATCGAGCCTGATGTCCTGGTACTGTCCAAGGCCATCGGTGGCAGCCAGCCACTGGCGGTCGTGGTTTACCACGAGTCACTGGATCGTTGGGCGCCCGGCGCTCATGCCGGTACCTTCCGTGGTAATCAGCTGGCCATGGCCGCCGGGACCGCTACCTTGCGGCTGGTGCGTGAAGAGCGGCTGGAAGTGCATGCGGCGGCCATGGGGGAACGGCTCGCTGGCCATCTAAGGGCTCTTCAGCGCGACTATCCCCAGCTGGGCGACGTGCGCGGTCAGGGACTGATGCTGGGAGTGGAAGTGGTAAGCCCCGATGGCCCGACCGACCGTCAGGGGCATCCCCTGGCTGACGGTGTCCTGGCGGCTCGCCTGCAACAGGAATGCCTGAGGCGTGGCCTGATCATCGAAGTGGGCGGCCGCCATGGCGCCGTGCTGCGCTTCCTGCCGCCGCTCATCGTGCAGCCAGGGCAGGTGGATCAGATCGCCGACTGTCTGGCTACCGCCCTGCGCACGGTGATGGCGGCCTCTTAGGCACGCCACCGGGCCAGGGATGGCACCCGAGAATCCCCTGTCGCGTAAATAGTAACGATTATTATTTGATATCTCATTGCCATGTAATAGAGTACTGGGCGGTTTAGGGGGAAGCGTGCCTGGCACGCGGTTTTACGGATCATTTCAAGGACAGCTGGCAGCCATGAACAACGTCGTAGCTCACGGAATCCATATCACTCTGCTGGCGGCAGCCGTTGCCTGGCAGACCCAGGCGGTGGCCCAGGCGAAAGAAACGCCTGCCGCCATCGCACCGACGACCATCACCGCGGAGGCCGAGCCCTCGGCGGTCGGCCCGGACGTGGGCTACAAGGCCAACAACAGCATGGCCGCCAGCAAGACCAGCACGCCGCTCGCGGAGACCCCGCGTTCGGTGTCGGTGGTCACCCAGCAGCGCATCAAGGACCAGCAGGCGCAAACCCTCACCGACATCCTGGGCTATGCGCCAGGCATCTTCGCGCCGCCCTTCGCGGTGGGCGACGGTCTGGCCGGCGACTACTTCTTCATCCGCGGCTTCAACGCGACCGACTACGGCTATGGGCTTTATCGCGACGGCCTGAGAGTGCAGGGCAACCGCTACGACACTACCTCGGAGCCCTATGGGCTGGAGCGGGTCGAGGTGTTCCGCGGTCCAAGCTCCATCCTCTATGGCGAGAACGCTCCGGGTGGCTTGGTCAACCTGGTCAGCAAGCGGCCGACGGCTGATTCGCGTGGCGAAGTACAGGCAAGCTATGGCAGTAACAATCGGCGCCAGCTCGGACTGGACGTCTCCGGACCGCTCACCGATGACGGCAGTGTGCTTGGGCGGGTGGTCATGCTGGGGCGCAAGTCCGACACCCAGGTGGACCATGTACCCGATGACCGCTTCTACATTGCGCCTTCGATCACCTTCAACCTGAGCGACAGCACCGCCCTGACGCTGCTGTCCAGCTATCAGCGCGACCGCACGGCCATCGAGCTGGGCTATCCGGCCGCTGGAACCCTGCTCGACAACCCCAACGGCAAGATCAGCCGGCACGCCATGCTCGGCAACCCCGACTGGGACAAGTTCGAGCGCGAGACCTGGAGCCTGGGCTACGAGTTCTCTCACCAGTTCAACGAGGTCTGGACCTTCCGCCAGAATTCCCGCTACCTGCAGTCGCGCATCGACCGGCATGAGATCTGGCCGGGGGCCCTGAATCAGGGCGGGTTCGGCACCACGGTCGCGGTGTCGGCGTACGATCGCCAGAACAAGTCGATGGTCTACTCGCTGGATAACCAGCTCGAAGGCAAGTTCGATACCGGCGACTTCCACCACACCCTGTTGTTGGGCGCGGGATACGACCGTACGTCCTTCAGTCAGGACTGGAACGCCAACGATCCCCGGGCGCCGATTCTCGTCGATGTCTTCAACCCGGCCTATGCCGGTGACCCGGCGACGCCGCTCTCCGTTGCCGACAGCCTGCTGACCCAGAACCTGTACGGCACCTACAGCCAGCTCCAGACCAAGTACGACAACTGGATCTTCCTGCTGGGCGGACGCATGGACTGGGCCCAAAGCGAGTACCGCAACCGCCGCACCTTCGCCGCGGCGGCCCAGGACGAGAGCGACTGGAACCACAAGTTCACCTGGCAGACCGGGCTGATGTACCAGTTCGACAATGGCCTGTCGCCCTATGTCAGCTATGCGCGCGGCTTCGTGCCGGTGCAGCAGCCACCGGTGAACGGCCCGGCGTTCAGCCCCATCACCAGCGAGCAATACGAGGTAGGGCTGAAGTACGAACCCAAGGGCTGGAACACCAGCGTCACGGCGTCGGCGTTCGACCTGCGCAAGGACAACGACGTCATCACCGAGAACAACCTGCCGCGCCAGGTCGGGGCCAGCCGCTCCAAAGGCTTCGAGCTGGAGGTCAACAGCAACCTCACCGACAACCTCAACTGGGTGACGGCCTACACCTACACCGACGCGCGCATCACCAAGGACGCTCCCGGCTCGCGGTTCGAGGATCGCCAGATGAGCGGGGTACCCCGCAACTTCGCCTCCAGCTGGCTGACCTATAGGTTCAAGGACGGTGCCCTGAGCGGCGTGCGTTTGTCGGGCGGGGTTCGTTACATCGACAGCGTGTCCTCCTACACCACTACCTACGGCAAGCTGGACACCGGCGACGTCACCCTGGTGGACGCGGGCATCGGCTATGACTTCGGTCGCCACTGGTCGCTGGACGTCAACGCCAAGAACCTGTTCGACAAGGAGTATGTCTCGGGCTGCAACGACGCCGGTCGTTGCTACTGGGGCGATGAACGCAGCGTCATCGGCACCGTTGCCTATCGCTGGTAAGTTCGAGTCCCACGCCACACCCGGCGTGGGATCCACTGTCCCGTTACGGGCGGAGCCGCAAGGCTGCGCCCGCGTTGCTCAAGCGAAGTCTCCATGTCGCGGTTTTCAAGGCGCTTCCTCTCCAGGTCGCCCGCCTGGCCTCTTTCCCTTGGGCTGGGTAGCCTGTTGCTGCTCGGCCTTTTTCTTTGGCAGGCACTGTTCGCCTCGGGTTGGCCAGGTGCCGAGGCCTGGGCGGCGCCCTGGTCAAGCTCGCCGTCCTGGGCAGGGCTGGCGCTCTGGTGGCTGCAACTGCCGCGTGCCGTGGCCGGTCTGGTGGTAGGAGCCAGTCTGGGGATCGCCGGGGCGCTCATGCAGGTAGTGACCCGCAATCCGCTGGCGTCCCCCGATCTGCTCGGCATCACCGCCGGGGCCCAGCTGGGTCTTATCCTGAGTCTGCTGCTGCCGGCCTTCCTCGGCCTGCCGCTGGTATTCGTCTGCGGCTTGCTGGCAGGGGTGTTCACCTTCGCCATGGCCGGTGGCTGGCACACCACGCCCCTGCGCCTGACACTGGCCGGTGTGGCCATCGCCCAGGCCTTCGCTGCTGCCATCACGCTGTTCCTCAGCCTCAATGATCGCGCCGCCCTGGTCCTGTCGCTGTGGAATACCGGTTCCCTGCGCCAGTTGGGGTGGGGCCACCTGGCGCTGGCCGCGTCCTTGTTGCCGCTGGCGTTGCTGAGCGTCTGGCTGCTACGGCGGCCACTGGACCTGTCGCGGCTGGGAGATAACCAGATGCGCGGCCTGGGCCTGCCACCTGCCGGGGTGAAGGCCATCAGCCTGCTGTTGGCCAGTGTCCTGACGGCGCTATCCATCCAGTTGGCCGGCCCTCTGGGCTTCATCGGTCTGATCGCGCCCAATCTGCTGCGCCTCGGCCTGGGGGTCAACAGACCCTCCCACCTGGTCGCCCTATCCGGGCTCTGGGGCGCCGTGCTGACCCTGGCCGCCGACCTGTTGGTACGCCTGATGGCCGGCTGGATCAGCCTGCCCCTGGGTGTGCTCTCGGCCCTGTTGGGTTCGCTCTGCCTGCTGCTGTTACTGCGCCGCCTCAGTGTCGGGCCCCGTAGCGCCGTGGGCCTGAGCGGGGGCGAGATGCCTGCGCGCCGTGGCGCGGCCATGCCCCTTGCCGGCGGGCTGCTGGTGCTGCTGCTGGGCCTGGGCCTGGCAGGCCTCGGTGGTGGCACGGGCGCCTGGGCGTTCTTCCAGGCGTTGCTCGGCGGTGCGCCCACGGCCTGGGTGCTGCTGGATCTGCGTTTGCCGCGGCTGCTGGTGGATGCCGGCGCCGGTGCCCTGCTGGCCACCAGTGGGCTGCTGCTGCAGGCGGTGACCCGCAATCCGCTGGCCGGACCGGAGATCCTCGGAGTCAGCCAGAGCGCTGGGCTGGCCGTGCTGGGCGCCATCGTCCTGGCGCCGGATCTGGCGGCCGAGTGGCGCTTTCCGCTGGCGTGGCTGGGTGCCGGGCTCGCCCTGGCCTGGGTGATAGGCGCCAACCTGAAGCGCGGGCTGGAGCCCTTGCGCCTGGTGCTGACCGGCTTCGCCATCAGCGGGCTGGTCCTGGCACTGTCCAGTGTGCTGATCGCCCAGTATGCGAGCAATGTGGCCCAGGCTCTGACCTGGCTGGTTGGCAGCAGCTACGGTCGGACCTGGGAGGATGTCGGGATGCTGTGGCCCTGGCTGGTGCTCGGCCTGGGCGCCGCCGGCCTGACCTCGCGCTGGTTGGATCTGCTGGGGCTGGATGAAGGCGTGGCGACGGGGCTGGGCCTGTCCGTGGCCAGCCGCCGGCTCCTGCTGGTAGCCCTGGCGAGCGTGTTGATCGCGGCCGCGGTGGCGGTGGTGGGCCCGGTCGCCTTCGTCGGGCTGCTGGTGCCCCATGGGGTCCGGCTGCTCGGTCTGCATCGCGCCCATCAACGCCTGCTGGTGGCGCCACTGCTGGGCGCCTGCCTGCTGGTCCTGGCCGATCTCCTGGCGCGCTGGGCCCTGGCACCGCTGGATATCCCCCTGGGCATCGCCACGGCGGCGCTCGGGGCCCCGGCCTTTCTACTGCTGCTGGCCCGCAGCTATCGGCGGTCCTGAGATGAGTGTCCGTCTGTTGTTTGGCCTGCTGCTGATCCTGCTCGGCGTTTCCGGTATGGCAGCCGCCAACCCAGACCTGGTGGCGCGCCAGTCAGCGGCATTGCCCGAGCAGCCGCTGCGTATCGTCACCCTCGATGACGTGGCGACCGAACTGGTGACCTCCCTGGGGCTGGCCCCGGTCGGGGTGGCCAACCTGGAAGGCTACCGACGTTACGTTGGGCTCGGTACCGATCTGCTGAAAGCCAGCCAGCCACTGGGCAGCGTTCAGCAGCCGGATCTGGAAGCCATCGCCCGACTGCGTCCTCAGCTGATCCTGGGCTCCGGCTATCTGCATCTGGGGCTGTTCCGCCGGTTGCAAAGCCTGGCGCCGACCCTGCTCTATCGATATGGGCTGGAGACGGGGGATGATGACGCCTTGGCTCGCGCCAGCGCGCTGCTCGCCGACCTGGGTGAGCGGCTTGGACGGAAGCCGGCGGCGGCCACGGTGAGTCTCCAGGCCGCCAGCGCCATGGCCGATGCCGAGACCGCCGCGCAGGCGGCAGGTGTCGTCGGTCGACCTTTGGCCGTGCTCTTTCCCTTGCCACAGCAGGGGGTATTCATCGCCCTCAACCGGCGGGTACTGATCAATGCCCTGGTCCGCCGCCTGGGAGGACGCGACCCCTGGCCCCTGGCTTCCGAGCGGGTGCTGCACCGCTACCATGACGTACAGGAGATCGCCGCGGTACCGGATCTCACGGCCCTGTTCGTCGGCGAGCAGACCGGGCATCCCTTCTTTCGCACGGACCTCTGGCGGGCCATGCCGCTGGCACGCAGCGGTCGATACGCCAGCCTGCCCAGCCCCTATTGGACCTTTGGCGGGCCGGCCAGCGTGGCGCTGCTGGCGCGCCAGGTTGCCGCCGCCTTGCGTGGACTGCCAGCGGCGCCATGAAGGTGCTGAACAGCAGGGCACCTCGTTCGTCCTCTAGAAGGAAAGCCGCACAAGGCGGTCGCTCTGCAGGAGGTTTGCCATGAGTTTCGACAGCGACACCACTCAGTTCCAGGTCGTCATCAATGCCGAGGAGCAGTATTCGATCTGGCCGGACTACAAGGCCCTGCCGGCCGGCTGGACCGCCATCGGGTTCAGCGGCGACAAGGCCACCTGTCTGGCCCATATCGAGCAGGTCTGGACCGACATGCGTCCCCTGAGCCTGCGCCAGGCCATGGCCAACTAGACCGGAGGCCTCAATGACGACGGTACCTGCGGATCTCCTGCAGCTGGAGCCTGGTCTGCCGCTGCGCCTGTCGCCGCGCGCACCCGGCTGCGGGCTGGAGGATGTCTTCGCCTCGCTACACGCGCTGGTCGAGCAGCATCTGGAAACGGCCGGTGGGATTCTCCTGCACGGTTTCGCCAATCCAGACGTCGCCGGCTTCCAGGCCTTCGCGACTCGCTTCGGCCACCCGTTGCTGAACTACGAGTTCGGCTCCACGCCGCGCAGCCGGGTGACAGCCGATGGCGTCTACACCTCCACCGAGTATCCGGCGCGTCAGTGGATTCCACTGCATAACGAGCAGGCCTACACCTGCGATTGGCCCATGCGCATCTGGTTCTATTGCGCCCAGGCCGCGGAGGAGGGGGGAGAGACGCCCATCGCCGACAGTCGTCAGGTGTTCGCCCGCATCGATCCGGCCTTGCGTCGGCGGTTTGCCGAAAAGCGGCTGAGCTATATACGTAACTATGGCAATGGTCTGGACGTGGCCTGGCAGCAGGTGTTCGACACCGATGATCGCGCGGCGGTGGAGCGTTTCTGCGCCGCTCGAGGTATCGCGTGCGAATGGAAGGCGGACGGCGAACTGCGGACCCGCCAGCTCTGCCAGGGAGTGGCCCAGCACCCGCGTACCGGCGACTGGGTCTGGTTCAATCAGGCGCACCTGTTCCATGTCTCGGCACTGGAGCCGGAGATGCGTGAGGTGCTGCTCGAGACGGTCGGTGAGGATGACCTGCCACGCAATGTCTTCTACGGCGATGGCACGCCGCTGGAGGACAGCGCGCTGGACGAGATTCGCGGTGTGCTCGACGAGAGTCGCATCCTCTTTCCCTGGAGCACCGGCGACATCCTGCTGCTGGACAACATGCTCACCGCCCACGGCCGCGCCCCGTTCAAGGGGCCGCGCAAGGTGGTGGTGGCCATGACCGAAGGCCGCCATGAAGACCCTTTGCCCCGGGAGATCCCAATATGACGTCTGTCGTCCAACTGCCGGGTGGCCTGCGCCTGGTGCACGAAGAGCTCGATGGTGAGAGCCTCTGGCGAATGGGTGATGAACTCTGGTTGCGCTGTCGCCAGCACGCCACGCCCGAGGGGCTGAGGGTGCAGGTCTCGGGTGGCTGCTCTGACCTGACCACCGAGCGTCTGGCGGCGCTCGCCCTGGCTTTGCTGCTGCGTGAGCCCGAGGCGCCGGCGCTGCTCTGGGAAGGCTTGCCGGCGCTACCTGAGGCGCTGCGCCAGGGGCTGCTGACCCAGGGCATCGAGGGCGGCCTACGCAGCTGGCGCGCCCAGTTTTGGCAACGACCCCAGCCCTGGTTGGGCCCGGTGAGCAGCGCAGGCTATCCCGCCTTGGCGCAATTGACCGGCCAGCGCCGTCACCCCTGCCGTCCGCCCAAGCCGGAGGGGGACGTCTATCGTCGCTACGATCATCGGCTCGGCGCCTGGATCAGCCTGCGCGCCTTGGCCCTGGAGGCCGATCTGCCGCTGTTCCATCGCTGGCAGAACCAGCCGCGCGTGGCGACCTTCTGGGAGGAGCAGGGCAGCCTCGACCAGCACCGTGCCTATCTGCAGCGACAGGCCGCCGACCCTCATGTATTAACCCTGGTCGGTAGCCTGGATGACGAGCCCTTCGCCTATTTCGAAGCCTACTGGGCGGCCGAGGATCGTATCGCCCCTTTCTACGCGGTCGACGACTATGATCGCGGCATCCATATGCTGGTAGGAGAGGAGCGTCTGCGGGGCCCGCAGCGTGTGGCGTGCTGGCTGCCAGCGCTGGTGCACTATCTGCTGCTGGACGAGCCACGCACCCGCCGTATCGTCTCCGAGCCTCGCGCCGATAACGAGCGCATGATCGGCTACCTGCAGCGCCAGGGGTTCTACCGGCAGAAGGACTTTGACTTTCCTCACAAGCGCGCCGCGCTCATGCTGCTGGAGCGCGAACGTTTCTTCGACCGTTGCGTGTTGGCATGAGAGAGGCACCGCCGCTGCACTGGGCCCGTACGGGACAACGACCTGAGGTGACCCGATGAATTCCGCTCTTCTTGCTGCCGGATCGCCCGGCTGATGATTCCTGCGCTGGCACCCCTGTTCACCGGCCCCCTCCAGCCGTTCGCTTCGGTGCTGCGGCTGCACGCGGAGGAGGCGGCGGTGATGCCGCTTGGCCGGTTGCTGGAAGAAGGGCTGCCGGAGCTGCTGGAGGGCTATGGCGGCGATCCGGGGCTGGATCGCCGCGCGCTTCTCTCGGTCTGGTCCAAGTACTACTTTTCCCGGTTGATTCCGCCGGTGGTGGCGGCCTCGCTGCTGCTGCGCTGGCGGCTTCCGATCGCTGTCGACCAACTGGGGCTGGTGTTGAACGAGGCCCGGCTCCCAGCGGCCTTCGTGCTGCCCCATGGCGGTGAAGCCTTTGCGGACGACCACTCGGACCTCCTGGAACCGCTGGTGCGGGAGAATCTGCGTCCCTTCATCGAAGGGGCCTGCGCGCAGATCAGGTTGTCGCCCAAGGTGCTCTGGAGCAATGCGGGCAATTATCTGGAATGGTTCGCTGGCGAATTGCGCAAGGTCCGGCCTCAGCCCGGATCGCTGCCGCCCTTCGAGCACTGGCTCGAGCAGCCGTGCGACGCTCAGGGCGAGCGCAATCCGCTGTTCAAGCCGGTGATCTATGTGGAGCTACCCCTGGCGGGTGGCGTCGAGAGAACTTCCTGGCAGTGGCGGCAGCGGCGAGTGTGCTGCATCCGCTACCGCTTGCCGGAAGAAGAACTCTGCAGCAACTGCCCGCTCCTGAAGGGCCCGCAGCCCACGGCCGCGGGCTAGCAGTGGAAACCGAGCGGTGTGCCGTCGTGGGGGTGCGGGAGGACATCCATGGGAATGCCATAGATGGCCTGTAGCGTCGAGCCGTTCATCAGCTCGGCGGGGCTGCCTTCCACCAGTACCCGGCCCGCCCGCAGGGCGATCAGGTGATCGCAATAGCGGGCCGCCATGTTGATCTCGTGTAGCACCAGGATGATGCCGAGGCCCAGCTGTCGACCCAGCGTCTGGATCTGCTGCAGCACCTCGACCTGATGGGCGATGTCCAGCGCAGAGGTGGGTTCGTCGAGCAGCAGGTAGCGGGTGTTCTGCGCCAGCAGCATAGCCAGCCAGACCCGCTGACGCTCGCCCCCGGACAGGGTGTCGACCAGTTGCTGGGCGAAGCGGTCAGTACCCGTGAGCCGCAGCGCCCGCTCGACGTGTTCCCTATCCTGGCGATCATAGCGACCCAGGGCGCCATGCCAGGGATAGCGACCCATGCCGACGAGTTCCTGGACGGTCATGCCCTCGGCCGCCGGCAACTGTTGCGGCAGATAGGCCACCTGCTGCGCATAGCGCTGGGTTTTCCAGGTCGCCAGGGCTTCGCCATCCAGGGTCAGCGACCCGCTGGAAGGCGCGAGCTGGCGCGCCAGCAGCTTGAGTAGCGTCGACTTTCCCGAGCCGTTGTGCCCGATCAAGCCGATGATCCGGCCACGAGGCAGTTGCAAGGTCACCGGATGCAGAAGTGCACGACCGTTGAGCGAAAAGCCGACGTTGTCCAGCTCGAACATTGCCTTCCCTGTGTCTGGGGAATGTAGGGGAAAGAATCCATGAACAGTGCACCGCTAGGTTACCGAGTCGAGGGGCCATCAGCCAGGGAAAACCCAGTCGATGATGGCTATCGGTGAGCCGTGGTGGTGCTGGGTGGGCCGCGGTCGCCGTCGCTGGACGGAAGCTCGCGGACAGCGCCGTGGTCCTGAAACAGGAGCGCCCGGATACCAGACAGCAAACCCAAGCCGTCGCCTGGTGCAAGGCGGCTGGTTGCTGTCCGGATGCGCTCTTCAGCTCAGGGCGCGCAATTGCCGGCCTTGGTGAATCCTGCCGCCTTTGCCTCGGCTTCGGAAGCGAAGCTGACCTGGTTCTTGGGCGATACCTGGGTATAGCTGGGGCAGCCTTCGGGCAGGTGATAGACATGGCTGTTACGGTTGCCGATGATCACGCCCTGGCCAGCCTTCACGGGGCTGGCGCTCTTCGTCGGCGCAACCGGCGCCGTCTTCGGGGCTGGCAGGGGGCTGACGATGCCGTCACCGACCGGCTTGTAGCCCAGCGTCCAATGGCGCTCACCGGACACGAACGGGTTGCCATAACCCATCACGGCGGCAATCCGCTGATCGCGTTCGCGTTCCCAGGCGGTCACCGGATGCTGCTTGTCCCAGGCCATGAGCAGTTGCTGCTGCTGACGGGACATGTTCAGCGCGTATCGATCGAACATGTAGAAGGTGACTCGGGCCACCAGACCCTTGACGTCATCGCGGGGCTCAGTGGTGCGCCCCTGGAAATCGACCTTGGTCGAGCACTGGCCATATTGCGACGGTACGCCCTGAGCCATGCCGTAGTTGAAGTTGGCCCGGTCGCCATTCACCTCGCCCACGGCGGGGTAGAGGTTGAAGAGATCAGCCTCCATGGCGCGGAACACGGGATCGTCGGCGACACAGTGTTCACGTCCGCCGTTTTGCCAGCACTGGCGCTGATGGCCGAAGGTCCAGGCCGGCACGATGTGCTCCCACTCGGTACGCTCGCCGCGGGTCTCCTGCTTGCGGGCCTGGAAGCCGCACGACGAGGCATCGAGCCGGCCGCCGGACTTGCCTACCCACTCCCATTTGCAACCGCAGTACAGATCACCCTGGGCGCTCGTGTTCTGGTCGAAATAGACTTTCTGTTTGGCGATCACCTTGGCTTCAACGAAGGTGTCAGGCGGTGCGGCGTAAGCGGAGGTAGCCAGCAGCGGAGCGGCGAGGAGCAGTGAGAGCAAAAGGCGCATGAATCTTCACAGGTCGAATAGGGCGCCGAATTGTATAGCTTTTGCCCGGAGCACGGCGGGCGTAGTCAGTTAGATCCTTGTCGATTCGAGTAACGGGCGCTCCTTTGGCTTCAGGTGCGGGTTCGATCTCGCTGCCCAGCCCGCCGTTCGCAACGCCGCTGCGCCAGGCGGGCGTGCACGTCGTGAGTGACGGTCGGCGATCGCTTTGCCCATCAAGGCTGGTGGGTGAGGATCCTTTCGACGTCAGTGAGCTTCTGGTTCATCGCGTCCGCATCCGGCCGGCTGATGGTTCCGTTGCGCGTTTGCAGATGCCCCGCCAGGGTCTGCACCCGCCCCACCGCCAAATGCAGCTTCGCTGCCTCTGGCTTGGAGACTTGGCGCTCCTTCACGGCAGTGTCTATGCGCTCATTCAGGGAGGCGGCGCGCTGCTGAAGGTAGTCGCTATCCGTTTCCAACGCCTGTTGGCCGAACGCGGGAGTGCCAAACAGAATCGCGGGCGCTAGCAGCAGGGGTAGCAACAGAGGGCGCATGGCAAGGTTCTCGTGGTGAGGAAGGGGGCTGACCGTGCTGTGTCAGCACCTCGGAGGTGGCGCCCTACAACCGTCATCGTGCGCTGTCGCTAGACAAAAAAAGCCCCGCGCTAAGGCGGGGCTAAAGTCAATGAGGGTTGGAGCACTCATGCTAACTATGATCGCGATGTCTAATGAGAGTTCCTGTCGAGGTCTGGCGCCGGTGCATTCTCTTGGCCGTTTTCGCGCGTGCAGGCCTGCCGTACATCGCCAGCGAATCCCTCCCGCAAGCGCAAGGGCTCGACATAAGGGCATACGAAATCAGGGACGGAGAAAGCATGCGGCGATGCCTGCCAATCATTCAGACGTGGTCCCAGGTACCTGTTGGTCGAGCCTGCTCAGAACGCGGGTAAAGGAACGAGCAGGGACGCTTCTACCACCAGCGTCGCGGCAAATTCATTGAGGGCGTTGATCGCGTCGATCATGGCGCGGGCGCCTGAATCCTCGCAATCGATGCTACCTAGCTGGGCGGCGTTTTCCTGCAGCTGGCGATGCAGGGCCAGCAAGGCTTCGCGGACTTGGGTGTCGTTATCACTGGACATGCACGCACTCGAGATCTGGGTTTGGCAGGTGGCGTATGGCCACTATGCCTCCGCGAATTAGGTGGTGCAATAATCCTTAACGCAGAAAGGTCCTTGGCTGATAGACGGTTTGTCCGCCCAAAGCCAGCGTCAAGCAAGCGGACAGCGAGCTAACCCGCGGCGTATGACAGCGGCGTTAGAGGCTTCCGTTCGATCAGGTCGAGAGCTGGCGGTAAGTGACCGTAGATGAGCATCACGGTGGGAAGGCAAGGCGCTCGATCCAGGCAGGAGCGCTATCCCTGACCGGGCACCCCGTTGCTGCGCAGGACGGCAGGGGAGCCTGGGCAGGGCCCACCGCCGTCCCGCTCGTTCAGTTTCCAGGATCAGGCCGAGTAGTCCAGGGCTTTACCGGGTGCCTTGCGCTGCCCGAGCGACAGCATGACGACCATCAGGACGCAGCCGATCAGGATGGCGCCCGAGGAGAGGACGAAGAGGCTGCGCCGGTCGTTGCCTTCGATGAACAGGCTCAGCAGGGTTGGCGCCGCGGCAGCCGAGGCCACTTGCACCACGCCGACCAGCTTGGTCAGGCGACCGGTCGGATCATGGGTCACCACCGAAGACATGTAGTAGGACAGCGCCAGGTTCCAGCCGAAGTTCATCAGGAACACCGCGATCATCAGGTCCGACGCCGTGTGGATACGGGCCGCCAGCAGGTAGATGGCGCCGAGCACGGCCAGGGAGCCCGTGAGGATCATCGGTACCCGGCCCAGGTGCCGGCCTGCCACGCTGGGCAGGGCCGCGCCGGGCAGGCCGCCCAGCAGCCCGATGCTGATCGCCCAGCCGATCTCCACCGGCGCCACGCCAGCATCGCTGGCGATGCCTTCGACGAAGCCCCACAGCGAATAGATCGACAGCTGCAGGAACAGCATGCCAAGCAGGGAGCAGACGCCGACCAGGGTCAGCCCGGACAGCAGTGGCTCGCTGGAGCGGTACTGCTGATCCGCGCTCTGCCTGACCGGCAGGCAGAAGCACAGCAGGCAGACCAGGCCGAACCAGCCCGACAGGTAGTAGATCGCCCCCGCGAAGCCCTGCCATTCGGCGATCATCGGCATGATCACCGCGCTGCTGGAAAAAAGCGCGGTCTGCACGAACAGCAGGATGCCGAAGGACCTGTCCTGCCCACTCATGCTGCCCAGCCAGTAGATGGCATAGGAATAGAGCACGCCGGAGCAGAGGCCCGACAGGCAGCGCAGCACCAGGAGCGGATCGAGCGCGGTGATGCTGGCGGTGGCGGCGTTGGCGAACAGCAGCAACAGCGCACTGCTGAGGGCGATGGCGCGTGGCCCGAGGTAGCGGATCATCGGCAGGTACAACAGCGTACCGACGATGGAGCCGCACATTTCGACGGACATGGTCCAGCTTTGCTGGGCCAGGGTCAGGGTCAGGCGCTCGGTCAGCAGCCCGATGAAGATCGGCTGCACGCCTATGACGAGAATGGAGGCCGCGGCGATGAGGATGCACGCGGCGCGCACGACGGTTTGCTTGGCGAGGGTCATGATCGATACCTACCGGCCTGGCCACGGGGTGGCGGCCGCTTCAGTGGAAAGCATGCCTGGGGATAGGGGAGGCCGGTCAGGCGAGTCGATAGCAGTGAATGGCGACCTGGTCGGCGGCGGGATAGCTCACCTTGCCTATCAGCACGCTGCGGGTCAGCCAGTCGAGCCGCCCGCGCGCCACCTGGAAGCGTGGAGAGCAGTGGCAGCGGTATTCCTCTTCGGCGATGGGCCAGATGCCCTGAGCCTCCAGCTCTCGTCCCTGGTCGCTGAGCACGATCAGGCCGGTATTGTGGATATTGATCCACTCGCCTCGGTCGCTGAGCAGGCTGTAGCGCGCGTCCAGCTCACCCACGCCATCGCTGCGCTGCAGATAGAAGTCGGCGCCGCCGGCGACCACCTCGCCACGAACGTTCAGACCTTCGAAATGCCCACCCAGTATCCGGTAGTTGCGGCGCTGGCCATCCGTGCAAGCACCCAGTCCATCGCCGGCGGCGATGGCGACATGGATGCTCATTACCCATTCCAGAGTCGGCACGCCGAGTCCGGTTTGCGTTGTCGTTGTCATCACGCACTCCTGTGCCCCCGAGGGGCGTCTGTGACTCGGGTTCAATAGCGATAGGTGAAATACAGTTCGAGGGCGCTGAAGCGGTCGTTGTCGCCGAACGCCTGCTTGGCGGCGGACTTGGCCTGCACCCAGTTGTAAGAGAGCGAACTGTAGAAGTGCTTGTTCGGCGTCCAGTCCAGGTACACCACGGTCTCGTCGGCGAAGCGTCGGTCGCTCACCGCGGCGCCGCGAAAGTTCTTCTCGTCGAGCCAGAACTGATAGTGAATGGCGCCCAGCGTGAAGGTGTCGGTCAGGCGGTTCTTGATCGAGAATTGCTGGACGCGCTCGTTGCTGTTGAACAGCAGGTAGTTGCCCACCACGTCACCGACCAGCCAGTTGCTCCAGTCCGTGAAGCCCTTGCTGAGGGGGTCCCAGGCCTTCTGGCGGTTGTCGGTAGGGTTGTCGTCGCCGGAGAACACGGCGTAGCGGTAGCCCAGCGTGGGGGTGAGCGGCAGGTCCTGGAACTGGTAGTCGGCCTGGGCGTACCAGGCTTTGGCGTCGTAGGTGAGGGGGCCGTCGCCGCCGCGCTGCACGGCGTATTCGCCATTCAAGGTCAGGTTCGGCACGCCCGGCAGGTGGCCGCGCAGGGCGCGCAGGTTGTAGACCTGCATGCCATCGCGGCGCACGGCGGTACTGCTCCTGCTGGCCAGGGTGTCGACGGTCATGGCCATGGCACCGAGCGTTACCTGGCCGTCGAAGTCGTAGTCCAGGTTTACGCCACTCAGGCGGAAATCGCCGTAGTGGTCGTCGGTGCGCAGGGTGAAGGCCTGTGCCTGGATCGGTCCAGGATTCCACGCCAGGATCGCCGAGTCCCTGAAGGCGGTACGGGGGCCGAGCCAATAGGCGCCATCGCCGAACAGATCGAGGTTGCCGTCCATGACGATGAACCCGGTGCCGATGAGGTAGTTCTGGCGGCCAACGGTGAGCGTCCAGTCACCCACCTGCACCCCGGCATAGAGTTCTTCAGGTGCCACGCGGCCGTCGGAGCTGCGCGTGAAGCCACCGGCATCGCCATCACCGAAGGTGGTGGCGGCGACCACCGAACCACCCGCGAGCAACCGGACGGTATCGCTGAGCGAGTAATCGAGGGTAACGCCGGGTTTGACGTAGAACTCCTGCCAGCCGATCTTGCTGCCGTCGTTCTCGCCGCTACGCACGTCAACGCGGCCGGTGCCGAAGTTGACGCCGCGGGTGGTGATGGAGGCGCCGCCAACCGTCAGGTTGACCTCGCCTGTGAGGTTCTCGTACTGGAACGGATAGCCCGCCAGGGCCGGCTGGCTGGCCAGCGGAACGCCGAGCGCGAATAGCGCGCGGAAACAGCGCTTGAGTCCGTACATATGAAGCTCCTGTCTAATCTTTTTTATTACAGGGCAGTGAAGGGCGGCCAAGGCGGCCACCTGATACCTGACGCAGCAGGTAGGAGCGCTGGCGAGCCGGCGCTCCTGGATCTTGTAGTGTCGGTCAGCCGTGCAACTGGGCAGCGATGGCCCGCAGCAGGCGCACGGTGTCGATATCCAGTTCGGTGACCGCCTCGGGCAGTGACGACTGCTTGACGATCACCACGTCCGAGGTGAAGTCGACGAACAGGTATTGGCCGTGGATGCCGCTGGCCATGATGGCCGGGCTGTGGTCGTTGAAGACGTACCACTGGCTGCGATAGGAAGCGCCCGGCGTCCACTCGGAGAAATCCTTGTGCACGCCGTAGATGGCAGGGTCCGCGCCGGCTGCGATGGCGTCGATCACCGCCTGGTCGATGACCTGCTGGCCCTCGACCAGGCCGCCGTTGGCGAGCATCAGGCCGAAGCGACCCATGTCGCGCAGGGTGGCGTTGAAGCCGGCGCCGGCGACGCTGCGGCCCCAGGGGTCGGCCATGAAATGGCCGTCGCGCTCGCAGCCCAGCTGCTGCCAGATCGCCTGCAACTGCTCGGCGCAGCTCACGCCGCTGGCGCGCTCCATCACCCAGGCCAGCACCTCGGTGGTGGCCGTCACGTAATGGAACAGCCCGCCATGCTCGCAGCGTTTACGCAGCGCCGGCAGGTACTGGTACAGGGATTCGTACTGGGCGTACTCGGGGGGTGCCGGCTTGAAGCCGCAGGCGTAGCCGTATTGGGAGCTTTCCGACGTCGGATCGTCGTACAGCTCGGTGTAATGGACGCCCACGGCCATGTCGAACAGCTCACGCACGGTGGCGTCGCCGAAGGCACTGCCAGCCAGCTCCGGTACATAGTGCTGGGTTTGCGCCTGGGGATCGAGGACGCCCTGGTGGACCAGCTGTTCACCGAGTACGCCGATCAGCGACTTGGTGACCGAGAACATGATGTGGCGGTCAGTGGCGACCTGGCCATTGAAGTAGCGCTCGTACACCACGCGCCCCTTGTGCAGCACCAGGAAGCCGTCGGTCTTGCTGGCCAGCAGATGGTCGAGGGCGGTAACGCTGCGGCCGCAGGAACTCTCGAACGTCAGACCTTCCAGGGCCACCGGCGCATAGGCCAGCACCGCGTCGGGGCGTGGGCCGGCGGCGACGTCGATGGTGGGGCGCAGGCGCGCCAGGTTGCGGAAGCCCCAGCGATTGAACGGCGGCGACATCCAGTTGGCCCAGGTCACGCGCTGTTCCGGCTCGGCAGGGAAACCCTGCATCAGTACGGGCTCTTGTTCTTGTTGGTCGTACATCTCGCTGACTTCCCGATTTCGGGAAACCAGGGAGCGGTCGAGGATCTGGTTCATCAGACTCATCCTGGCAGTTGCCCTGCGTCGAGCAGGTACGGGAAAATAATTAACCCTGTTAATTTCTTTAGTCAATAAAATATTTTCTCGACCAAACCGGGGCAGCTATGCTTTCCGCTATCCCAGAAATCAGGAGCGACGGTGAGCGGCTTACGCGAGCGTCAGAAGGCATTACGCCGAAGTGCCATCTCGGCAGCGGCGGTGACACTGTTTCAGCGCCAGGGTTTTCGCGAGACCACCGTCGAGCAGATCGCCCGCGATGCCGGCGTCTCGGCGCCTACGGTGTTCAAGTATTTCGGCAGCAAGCACGAGATCATCCTGGAGATGATCAAGGAGTCCGATCGCCGCGCGCTGATCGATGTGCGCAAGCGCATCCGCGAGTTCGATGATCCCGTCGATGCGCTCTGCCACCTCGAACACCTTCTCGTCAGCTATGCCCTCGAGGTGCTGCCCGCCGCGCTCTGGCGTGAGCTGCTGCCACTGGTGCTGGTAGGTGGCAACAGTGGTCTGCCCGAGGCCTACCGGCAGATGAATCGAGGGCTACAGGGCGAGATCGCCAACGTGCTGCGCGAATTGCAGGCCGCCGGCAAGCTGCGCGCCGACCTGGATGTGGAATTGGCCGCCTTCCTGCTCAACGACTACTCCCATCTGCAGCTGCTTCGCCTGACGGCCAGTGACCGGATGGATCGGCAAGGGCATGCCGCCAACGTTCGCAACACCACGCGCCTGATGTTCGAGGGCATGCGTGCGGTTCCAGCATGACGGGCAAGGGCGCTTGGCCTGCCAGGCGTCTGAGCGACGCTAGCGGGAAGAACGGGGCAGGCGAGCTAGGATTCGCCTGCCACTGACGAACAGCGATGCAATGCCTAGGGCAACAGCCCCAAGCCAGCTACCGACTGCGGTTCAGTCATCATTCTCGACACTTTTTGCGATAACCAATTCCGGACGGATACTTTCCTGGTAGATGATGGCAATAGGCCAGTCGGCAATCGGCAGCCGTGCTTCTAGGAACAGACGTCCTCGCATGGAAGACAATGAATTTCAGGTTCCTCTCCAGCGGCTCGGTCAATTGAACCTGAACAGGATCATCGATCAGGCTCGCGCTGATCGAGCCTTCATGAATCGGCTAGTGACCGTGCTTGAAGAATCTGGTCCAGACGATCGTACCGATGAAGAAAATGATCTGCTCGAATGGGCGCGTACTTTCCAGCGCCCGCCAGGTACCGATGCTGGCGGATGAGCGTCTTCGTACCCCATAACACTTAACCAAGGTGTGGATTGCCCAGCTCTCATGGGACGCTGGCTCGTCGCCATTCGAGCAGATGAGCCAGGTCTCTTCACCACGGGAGGCTATGCAGTGAAAGCGATACCGATGAGCTGATATCTCCTGTCCTGCCGCCTACGCCGTACTGGACAGACCAGACCGAAGCGCGGATTGCGAGCGGCGTGCAACCTTCGGCCTAGCAATCCTGTAGTGCTCGACGCAACCCGGCATTGCCCAGCGATACGGCCATGCAATCCTCGGCCACGCCAAGACCCGCATTGAGCCAGGCGTTGGTGCCGTAGCGCTTGCGCAGATCGATCGCAACCTTGGCGGCGATACAGGCGGCGGTCGCACCGATCAGTGCCGGCAGCATTATCGGTTGCCGCCGCGCACTTGCCAGTGCTGCCGCGCTGACACCACCCGATATGGCACGAACCAGCATCGATGGCGCGATGGTACGGTCTGGGGCGAAGGGCATCTTGTCGCCCAATAGCTCCCCGGCGGCCAGGGGCATCACGTAGCGCCGTACGCGGTGCGACGCGAGGGTGCGCGCGGGTTCGCCGGCGTCCGCTATGCCCGCACGCTCGGCCAGCGCCTGGCTGACCATGGTCGGCGCCAACATGCTGCGCATGCCAGTCACCACGCCAATCGCCACAGCGCCCCACAACAGATTGCTGGCTGTCGTCATCGTCGATTCTCCCGGTGGCTGTTCCCATACGGACCGGGTGTGCACGGGACTGTTCAGCTTGATGGCACCGAAGGTCGTACCCACGCGCCAGAAGTCGCGCGGGAGCACCGCTGGCCGAGATCGCTCGGCTTGGCGGCGAGATGCTCGGCTCTACCAAGGACCCCGCCCACAAAGACCAGGCGTTCGAAGCGCTTACGCGACGCTACCGGGGTGTCCCGCGACCTTTCCCGCGCCTCCAAGACCTCGGCATCTCAATAAGCAGTCTCTACCGCGCCTTCGAGGATCAAACTGTCACGGCATACTGATCGAGCATGGCGCAGCCATGGCGTTAAGTCTCTTGCCCCCAGACAACTACGACGCCCATGTCGAAGCAAAGAAGTGGGTGTGATAGCACATCGCGCGTTACTCCCGTTAATGACGGCAAGGCACTAACAGGCGCAGCGCTCGTACCCTGCAGCACCTTCTCGCACCCCATTCCAGGCTTCGCCCACTATCGATCGCGCCTTCCGCGATAGCAGCGGAGGAGAAAGGGAAGTCCTGTACGCGAGCCCTAGAGCAGGGAGCACCGCTGAGCGATAGAGGGTGATGAATACAAGCCGAGGCCAACTCTCCCAACGCGGGACCTGGCCGTCATCAGTTAGGCCTCTCGTGGTCCTTGTTCTTAAAGAGTATCGGCTTCGTTTTGTGCTTCACGCAGACGGGCTTCGGCATTTTGCAGGTGAGTAGAGGTCGCTCGCCGTGCCGCCTCGCTGTCACTCGCAGCGATCGCCTCCAGCAGTGCCTGGTGCTCCTGGTTGACCTGATGCATGTAGCGGGCATCACGCGCCTCGTTGCGGCGGGTCACCCTGATCGCCTGCTGCACCAGCTGGTGCAGGAAATCGATAGTTTCCAGGAAATGCTGATTGCCTGTTGCCGCTACCACCGACCGGTGAAAGGCGAGGTCTTCGCGTACGCCATCCTCGCCTCGCTCGACCGCTTCGTCGAGTTCGGCCAGGGCGTTGCGCATAGCCCGTAGTTGGGCATTGGTCCGCCGTGCCGCGGCCAACTCGGCGGCCTTGATCTCCAGCGCGCTACGAAGCTCAAGGATTTCCACCACGGCCTCGAAGTTGCCCTGCGGCGGCGACAATCGTAGCGCCACGGACGGGTTGGGGACGACGAAGGTACCGCTGCCTTGCCGCGACGTGAGCATGCCTTCGCGCTTGAGCATCGATATGGCCTCACGCACCACGGTGCGGCTGACCCCGTATTGCTCGCCCAGCGCTTGTTCGGTAGGCAGCCGAGTTCCCCCGGCGAGCTGCCCTAAATGAACCGCCGTACTCAGGCGCTTGGCCAGTTGTTCGGCCAGTTTAGGGGTGGCGTCGTTCAGCATGTTTTTTCAGGTCTCACGGTGGATGAACACCCATCTTTCCAGCGTAGCTGAGCGAAGGAGGGCGGGATGAAGGGTTGCATCGATAGAAAATTCATCATACAAGATGACGAATAGCTGTCACCTGATTCGTCGATAACAAGAATGGGCGTGTGCATCACGACCCGAATATTCTCCTGAAGTGGAGTGCGATGCATGAAGATCCTGGTAACCGGCGGTGCTGGCTTTCTCGGTACCCGCCTGATCGAGGCGCTGCTTGCGCCCGCTACGAACGACCTGCTGCCGGCTGACGGTACCCTCGTGTCGGTCGATCTGGCGCCCTGTCCGCTCGAAGATTCGCGAGTAGTCTCCTACACAGGTGACATTTCCGATCCAGGCTTCATCGCCTCGTTGATCGATTCGGATACAACCCTGGTCTATCACCTGGCCGCGGTCGTCAGCGGCCAGGCCGAGGCCGATTTCGACCTTGGCATGCGGGTCAACTTGGACGCCACTCGAATCCTCCTCGAGGCCTGCCGCCAGCAGGCGCAGATGCCACGCTTCGTCTTCGCCAGCTCCCTGGCTGTATTCGGCGGACCCCTACTCGAGCAGGTCCCCGAATCGCTCGCGCCGTTGCCGCAATCCTCCTATGGCGCGCAAAAGGCGATGGCGGAACTGCTGATCAACGATTATTCGCGCAAGGGCTTCGTCGACGGCCGTGTGTGCCGCTTGCCGACGATCTCCGTACGGCCTGGCAAGCCCAACGCCGCGGCCTCGTCGTTCGCCAGTGGGATGTTGCGCGAACCTCTGGCGGGCGAGGCAAGCAACTGTCCGGTGCCGCTCGACACTCGTCTCTGGCTGTCTTCGCCACAGACCGTTATCGACAATCTGATCCATGCTGCCCGCCTGGACGGCAGTGTGCTGGGCTTGCGCCGCACGCTGAACTTGCCCGGTATCAGCGTCAGTGTCAGCGAAATGCTCGACAGCCTTGCCCGGGTCGGTGGCGAAACGGCGCGTGCGCGAGTGGGCTTTGAGCCGGACGAAAGAGTGCAGCGCATCGTCTGCAGCTGGCCTGGGAATTTTGACATCGAGCGCCCGCTTCAATTGGGCTTTGCTGTCGACGCGGACTTCGACAGCGTCGTCAGGGCGCACCAACGCGACATGGATCGCTGACCAGGCGGGGCTGCTGTCGCCGTCGCTGCATCTAATAACAACAAGAGGAATCTCCAATGGGCGCAACTTCCATCGCCGGTCCACAGCTGATGGTCGGCTTGGTCATGGCCATCGTGGTGCTGATCGTACTGGTCCTGAAAACGCGTATCCACGCGCTGCTCGCGTTGATCATCGCCGCGTCTATCGCCGGCCTGGTCGGCGGCATGGCACCCGACGCGCTGGTCAAATCCATTACCACCGGCTTTGGCGCGACACTGTCGACGATCGGCCTGGTCATCGGCTTCGGGGTGATGATGGGCCGCCTGCTGGAAGTGTCAGGCGCGGCCGAGCGCATGGCCTATAGCTTCGTCCGCTGGTTGGGCAGCAAACGCGAAGAGTGGGCGATGATGGTCACCGGCTATATCGTCTCGGTACCGATCTTCTGCGATTCGGCCTTCGTCATCCTCAACCCGCTGGTGCGCGCCCTGTCGCGAAACACTGGCAAATCCGTGCTCACGCTGGGTATCGCCCTGGCGGGTGGTCTGATGCTGACGCACCATGCGGTGCCGCCTACCCCAGGTCCGCTGGGTATCGCCGGAATATTCCATATCGATATTGGGCTGATGATCTTCTGGGGCGTGGTGTTCACCATCCCCGGGATGTTCGTGCTGGTGACCTATGCGCGCATCATGGGCCCGCGCATCGAGGCCATGATCGCCCAGAGTGGCCAGCCCTCGGTCGAGCCGGCCGCGGCCTATCGTGAGGTGCTGGAACGTGCCGATGCGCGAGAGGCCGATCTGCCGCCGCTGTGGCTTTCGATGTTGCCGATTCTGCTGCCTATCCTGCTGATCTTCGCCAACACCCTTGTCGGCACGGTCGCCAAGCTCAGCGGTGACACCGCCATCGTCCAGAGCCTGTTCGGGCAAACCGTCGCCTTCGTCGGCAATCCCGTCATCGCCGTGGGGCTCGGTGTGATTGCAGCGCTCTATGGTCTGGTGCCGCGTCGGCCACGCGATGAAGTCATAGCGGAGATGGAGAAAGGCGTGGAAAGCGCCGGCATCATCCTGCTGGTAACCGGCGCCGGCGGAGCGCTCGGTGCGGTACTGCGCGACAGCGGTGCGGGGCAGTACATGGGTGAGTGGGTAGCCACTCTGCCGATGCCGGCGGTGCTGATTCCTTTCGTGATCGCCTCGCTGGTGCGGCTGATCCAGGGTAGCGGAACGGTCGCGATGATCACCGGTGCTTCCATTGCGGCACCGATCCTCGCCGCGATTCCGGACGTCAACATGGTGTTCGCTGCCCAGGCCGCGGCCATCGGTTCGATGGTCTTCAGCTACTTCAATGACAGCTACTTCTGGGTGGTCAACCGGATGCTCGGAGTCAAGAACGCCAAGCAACAGCTTTTGACCTGGTCCGTGCCGAGTACGCTTGGCTGGCTCAGCTCGCTGCTAACGCTACTGGTGTTCAACGCCATCCTCGGCTGACAGGTGTTGGCGTATCCCGGTAGGAGCGATCGAGTTCCTGCTTGGGTGCCGAAGGGCTTGCTCGATGTCGTGTCCAGCTAAGAGGTAACTGGTTTCCGGCATTGAGGCTTGCTCCGGTCGCCTTGAAGAAGGTCATTCCGAACTTCGCGCCCTGCATCGGATCTGGTCTGTCAGCCCAGGTCTGGGATCCATGAAAGGCGCGACCGGTCCAGCCAACCGCGCCTGTGTCGATTCCCGGAGCGCGCAGACACGCGCACCTGGCGTGGCCTACCGGTCTTGGCCAAAGGAGGGGGCGGCGACCACGAGGCCGATCGGCGTGGCAACTTCGCGGGTGATGAACGCACTGTCCTCCTGATGGCCCCGGTGGAAGACGATGGAAGGATCGACGTCCTCTCGAACTATTCCTGGTTGAAGGACAGAACCAGGCCCTTCACAAGCGGCCTGGTCTTTAGTGGGACGTCAGGAGCGCAGGATCTCGCCGATGGCGCTCTTCTTGGTGCGAGTGGCACTGTAGACCTGCCACACGATGAACGCGGCCGCCAGGCCTAGGAAGCAGGCGGCGATCGGATTGGTCAGGAAGGCGAGGAAGTTACCGTCCGACAACATCAGGCCCCGACGCAGGTTGGTCTCGGCCATCGGCCCCAGGATGAAGCCGATGATGAAGGGCGCGGCCGGCATCCCGGCTTTGCTGAACACATAACCGAGCAGGCCGAAGCCCAGAATCGCCCACACATCGAACAGCCGGCTGGACAGCCCGAAGGCACCCACCACGCAGAGCACCAGGATGATCGGCAGGAGGATGTGCTTGGGCACGTCCAGCAGCCGGATGAACAGGCGCAGACCGTAGAATTCCATGAACAGCATCATGAAGGTCGCGACGATCAGGGCGGCGAAGATGGTGTAGACCAGTGGCCCCTGACTGATGAACAGCAGCGGACCCGGCTGAATGCCGTGGATCAGGAAGCCACCCAGCATGATGGCAGTCACGGTGTCGCCCGGGATGCCGAGGGTCATCAGCGGCATCATGGCGCCGCCGATGCCGGCGTTGTTGGCCGTCTCGCTGGCTACCACGCCGCCGATGTTGCCCTTGCCGTAGGAGTCCGGATCCTTGGCGCGTTTCTTGGCAATGATGTACGCCACCAGATTGGACGTACCTGCGCCGATGCCGGGCAGGATGCCGATCCCTAGGCCGATCAGCCCGGAGCGGAAGGCATTGGGTAGCTGTTCGCGAAACTCCCGAAGGGAAAAACCGAAGCCCTTGATGTTCTTCATGCTCACCGAGCGGGCCTTGCCGGCCTGGCCCTGGCGTCCGCTCTCGGCGAGCTTGATGACTTCGGCCACGGCGAACATGCCGATCATCACCGTCAGCATGGAAAAGCCGCCGTTGAGTTCGGAAAAGCCGAAGGTAAAGCGGCGGATGGCTTCCACGGGTGCGATACCCACGGTGGAAACGGCAAAACCCAGGGCACCGGCAAACAGGCCCTTCGCCATGGAGCCCGCCGAGAGGGTCGCGATCAGGGTCAGGGAGAAAACGGCGATCGCGAAGTATTCGTGGGGGCCGAAGCGCAGTGCCACCTTGGCCAGCTCCGGCGCGATGAGCATCAGCGCCGCAATGCTGAACAGGGTCCCCAGAAAGGAAAACACGATGCCGATCCCCAGCGCCTTGACGCCCTGGCCCTGTTCCATGAGCGGACCACCATCGAATACCGTCGCAATGGAGGAGGGGGTTCCGGGAATCTTCAGCAAAATCGCCGAGATCAGCCCCCCCGAGGTGGCGCCGATGAATAGCGCCACCAGCAGCGACAACCCCGCCTGTGGCCCCATGGTGAACGTCAGGGGCAGGCACAGGGCTACAGCCATGGTGGCCGAAAGACCAGGGACGGCACCAAAGACGATACCCACAGCCACGCCAATCGCCATCAACATCATGATATTCAGCGAGAACACTGCGCCGAAACCTTGCTGCAAAAGATCCAGCATGCTCGAAACTCCTAGAAATTCGTCAATCCGGCGGGCAACAGAAGATCGAATGCCTCCCGGAACAGCAGATAGGTCGCGGCCGAGGTGACTAGGGCGATCACCGCATAGGTGACGTGCGTGACCTTCTGCTCCTGTGGCGTCAGCACGATGAATTGCAGATAGAGGTACAGGGCGGTCATGATCGGGAAACCGATCGGACTCAACAGGGCGATGTAGCCCAGGATCAGGGCCAGCGTCTTGGTCAGGGTCGCGACGTCCAGGCGGCGTGGCGAATCTTCATCCCCGGCCGGGGGAACGCCCTCGGCCGGCGCCTGTTCGGTCCTGAAGACACTGATTAACTGGAGCACCGCGAGCAGGCAGAGCATGACCGCCAGCAGAGTCGGAACGAAGGCGGCATCTATGCCGGTGTGGTTGGGCAGCTTGAGCGAGATGAGCAGATAGCCCAGCGCTGCGCCCAGCATGATCACCCCGACCGTCACTTCTTTCTTCTTGTCGATAGCCATCGGCAAACCTCATGAGATCGAAGGGGAGGTTGGCCGCGTGCAGCGACCAACCTGGGGTATCACTTCGTGCGCAATACGTCCTTGAACTCCATGAAGTCGCTGCGGGTCTTGGCGAGAATCGCCCGGGCATCCGCCGTGCCGTAATAGGCCACCGGTTGCTTGAACTTCTTCAGCTCCTCGGCATATTCCGGCATCTCGGTAATCTGCTTCATCACGTCGGCCATCTTGCCGACGATGGCGGGATCCGTGCCCTTGGGAAAGGCCACCACATAGGGCTTGTCGATGGTGAAGTCCACACCCTGTTCCTTGAAGGTGGGCACGTCGCCGAGCATGGCGTTGCGTTCGGCATTGGGCTGACCCAGGGCGACCATCTGGCCACCGTTGATGTAGTCCTGAACCGAGCCGTAGCTGATGGCGCCGAGGTCGATACGCGCGCCCAGCAGGGCGACGACCTTTTCCGATACCGTGCCGGCATCGACCATCTTGAGTTTGGCCCCAGTGATCTTCTCGAACATCAGCCCTTGGATATGGGAAAAGCTGCCCATTTCCGTGCCGTAGGTGATGCTTTCCGGCTTGGCCTTCGCCTTCGCGATCAGGTCCGGAACACTGGTGATGCCCGACTGCTTCGACGCCACGAAGATCGCGCCCTTGTCCACGCCGGCGATACAGGCCACGTCGAAGGCCTCATAGCCGTCCTCCGACAAACCGGCCACCTCGTTGACGATCAATTGGCCGGGGTGGGTGAAGAGGAGGGTATTGCCATCCGCAGCGGCGCCTTTGACCTGTTCGGCTGCCAGGGTGCCACCGCCGCCGGCAACGTTGGTTACCACCATGGTCTTGCCGGTGATCTTGTTGAAGTACTTGGCCATCATCCGGGCGTTGAAATCGGTGTCTCCACCAGGATTGGCGATCACCACCACTTGCACCGGACGGGTCGGCCACTTGACGTCAGCAGCCACGGCTACCTGCTGAGAAGCAAAGGTCGCTACAGCAACGGCGGCGGAAAGAAGGGAGGCGCGAATTGTTCTTATCATGGATAGGCTCCTGGTCGAAAACTGGCCGATTCGAGCCGAATCCCTCTGCCAATATCGCCAGCCATGGACTCCACCTGAGCGATCGCCACTGCATCCAATGCCTCAGGCGATAGCGCCTGGGAACGTGGTGGACGGAGGCGCGCGTTCAGGGACTAAGGCCGTGGCGACAATGGCGGGAGGTCTCGAGTCGGCATGACAGTGATCTCTGTTATTGTTTAAATACGGCAGTCATATGTCATCGTATGACTGCCAATTTCTATCAACCGCGTCCTATGCTGTCAATGTGCAATGCTTAGGAAGTGTGTTTGAAAGTAAGCACCGGGATGAGGGTTAAAACAGCAAGACCTTATATGGCTAATGGATAGCCAATTTGTAAGTACAAGTTTCTAAAACTGTTATTGACGATATCTGAGCCTTGTCTGAACGAGCTGAGTTCCAGCAAGGCGCAAGCGAACGAGATTGAAGTCTGCGTGGAAGAGGGCGGTTGGCTACGAAGCCCGCTTTCGCGGCGCCCTTGCTGGACCGATCAAAGGAGCCGCCCGCGCCCGTGACACCGCCCTGATCGATCAGCTTTCAGACCATGCACCCGGAGAGAACTCATGTCCCCTGCACATGCTGCCCTGCTACAAGCCCTGGAAGCGGTCGTTGGCCCGGCCGGACTGGTTCGTGATGCGGCGGTACTACCGGCTTATCTAAGTGACTGGCGCGATGCCTATCGTGGCCGGGCGCTCGTGGTAGTACGTCCCGCCAGCACCGCCGAGGTCGCCACCGTGGTACGGCTATGTCATGCGGCCAAGATTCCGCTGGTCCCCCAGGGCGGCAATACGGGGCTCTGTGGCGGTTCGATACCGGATGCCTCCGGCACCCAGGTGGTGATCTCGCTGACCCGGCTGAGGGCGATCCGCGCCATCGACCCGGCCAACGACACCATCACCGTCGAAGCCGGTGTCATCCTGCGCAGCCTGCAGGAGGCAGCCGCCCAGGTCGGGCGCCTGTTTCCACTGTCGCTGGGCGCCGAAGGCAGTTGCACGGTGGGCGGTAACCTCGCGACCAACGCCGGCGGCACCGCGGTCCTGCGTTACGGCAACATGCGTGACCTGACCCTGGGCCTGGAAGTGGTCCTTGCCGACGGTCGCATTTGGGACGGCCTGCGCGGGCTACGCAAGGACAACACCGGCTACGACCTCAAGCAGCTCTTCATCGGCAGCGAGGGTACCCTGGGCATCATCACCGCCGCGGTGCTCAAGCTGTATCCGGCCATTCGCAGCCTGACCACCGCCTGGGTCGCCCTGTCTTCGCCGCAGGCGGCGGTAGCACTGCTCGAGCGCATGAAGGCGGAATGTGGCGATCGCCTCAGCGCTTTCGAACTCATGTCACGCCAGAGCGTCCAGTTCGTCCTCGATCACGTACCAGGTTGCCGCGATCCCTTCCAGGAGACACACCCCTGGTACCTGCTCATTGAGCTAAGTGATACCCGGGCCGACGCGCCCCTGCCAGCGCACCTCGAACAGGCATTGGGAGAAGCCATGGAACAGGGCGAAATCCTCGACGCCGTGGTGGCCGCCAACGAGACCCAGACAGCGGCGCTGTGGGCGCTGCGGGAGGGGATTTCCGAAGCGCAAAATCACGAAGGCCCAAGCCTGAAGCATGACATCAGCGTGCCGGTCAGCAGCATCCCGGCTTTTATCGAGGTCGCCGATCGCCATCTGCTGGAGGCCTTTCCCGGCGTGCGTATCGTCAGCTATGGCCATGTGGGCGATGGCAACCTGCACTACAACATCAGCAAACCACCAGGCAGCTCCGACGCCACCTTCAAGGCTCAGGCCGAGGCCATCATGCATCTCATCTACGGGGTTACCCAGACCTTCGCCGGCAGCATCAGTGCCGAGCACGGTCTCGGTCAGGCAAAGCGCGAAGCCGCCCGCCATTACAAGACGCCTCTGGAACTTGAGTTGATGCGTACCCTTAAGCGGGCCCTGGATCCGACCGGGCTGATGAATCCTGGGAAGGTGTTCGCGGAAGATCCCGAATTTGATGAGTCCCTGATCAAAGGGCAGGCACGCCCTTGAGGATCAGGTCGACCGGTACTGGGTCTGAATGAGGCGCCGCGCTCACGCCCCTGCTAGGCGGAACTCGCCGCACCGCAAGACCGACGGAGCGGCGATCGATTCGTAATCGCTGGCCGCTACCGGCTCAACTCATAGGCGCACATGTTCACCGTCGCCGCCAGATTCAGGGACTCGATGGCCCCCGAGCCGCCGATGGTGAAGGGCTGAGCGTTCAGGGCGGCGAGTTGTTCACGAGGAACGCCGCGGGCTTCGTTGCCGAACAGGTAGCAGTCGAAGGCCTTGAACTGGGCCGACTGCACGGGCTCGCCGTGCATGTCCAAGCAGGCGAGGCGAGGGAAGCGTTCCTGCAAGCCGTCGAGTTCGACGTCGAGCTCCAGCGGCGTATGGAAGATGGCGCCCATGCTGGCGCGGACGACCTTGGGGTTGTAGGGGTCGACGCTGCCGGGGCTCAGCAGGCAGCGAAAGCCACCGAACCAGGCCAGGGTACGCAGGATGGTGCCCAGGTTGCCCGGGTCCTGGATCTCGTGCAGATAGACCGCGCGCTCGCCTTCGGCGATTGCCGGCGCGCTGGTCAGAGGCACGGGCATCGGCACCACTGCCAGGATCCCTTGCGGGGTCTTGGTGTCGGCAAGCTGCCCCATCTGCCGGTCGCTGATCAGGTGCGTCCGGAACGGACTCCGCCAGTGTTCGTAGGCACCCGTCACATAGAGTTCGGCACGTTGCAGCTGGGGATTCTGCAGCGCGGCCTTCTGTAGTTCGAGTGCCAGATGTTCGCCCTCCACCAGGAAGTGGCCGAATTCGGCGCGGTACTTCTTCTGGTGGAGTTTCTTGAGGTCGTCGAGCTTCATCAGCCAGCGGCTCGGGCCAGCGGGGCATGCTGCTCGTCGGCATCCGCAAGCATCGATTTGGCCAGGGCCTCGGCCACCTTGATCCCGTCCACGCCCGCCGACAGGATGCCGCCGGCATAACCGGCGCCTTCACCGGCCGGGTACAGGCCGCGCAGGTTCAGGCTTTGCAGGCTGTCGTTGTCACGGGTGATGCGCACCGGCGAGGAGGTGCGGGTTTCGATGCCGGTCAGGATGGCGTCATGGCGGTCGAAGCCGCGGATCTGCTTGCCGAAGGCGGGCAGCGCTTCGCGGATGGCTTCGATGGCGTAGGCGGGCAGCGACGGCGCCAGGTCGCCCAGGCGTACGCCGGGCTTGTAGGAAGGTTCCACTTCACCGAATTCGGTGGAGGGCACGCCGCGGATGAAGTCGCCTACGAGCTGGCCGGGTGCGGAATAGTCGCTACCGCCCAGCTCGTAGGCGCGCGACTCCAGTCGCTCCTGCAGCTCGACGCCTGCCAGCGGATCGCCGGGGAAATCCTGCTCGGGATTGATGCCCACCACGATGCCGGAGTTGGCATTGCGCTCGTTGCGCGAGTACTGGCTCATGCCGTTGGTCACGACGCGGCCCGGCTCGGAGGTCGCGGCGACCACGGTGCCGCCCGGGCACATGCAGAAGCTGTACACGGCGCGGCCATTCTTGGCGTGGTGCACCAGCTTGTAGTCGGCGGCGCCCAGTTCCGGGTGGCCGGCGTACTTGCCCAGGCGGGCCTGGTCGATCATGCCCTGGGGGTGTTCGATGCGGAAGCCGACAGCGAAGGGCTTGGCTTCGATATATACGCCCTGGCGGTGCAGCATGCGGAAGGTGTCGCGGGAGCTGTGGCCCAGGGCGAGGACCACATGGCGGCTGTGCAGGGTCTCGCCATTGGCGAGCACCACGCCTTCGAGCTGGCCGTCGTTGATCACCAGATCCGTCACCTTGCTCTCGAAGCGGACTTCGCCGCCGAGCGCGATGATTTCCTCGCGCATGGCTGCCACCACCCCAGTGAGGCGGAAGGTGCCGATGTGCGGTTTGCTGACATAGAGGATTTCCTCAGGCGCGCCAGCGCGGACGAACTCGTGCATCACCTTGCGGGCGTAGAACTTGGGATCCTTGATCTGGCTATAGAGCTTGCCATCGGAAAACAGGCCAGCACCGCCTTCACCAAACTGCACGTTGGACTCGGGCGTCAGGACCTTCTTGCGCCACAGCGCCCAGGTGTCCTTGGTGCGGCTGCGCACATCCTTGCCGCGTTCGAGCACGATGGGCTTGAAGCCCATCTGGGCCAGCAGCAGGGCAGCGAACAGCCCGCAGGGGCCGAAACCCACCACCAGCGGGCGCTCGGTCAGGTTCGCCGGCGCCTGGCCGACCGGGTAATAGCCAGTGTCCGGGGCGGGACGTACGTGCAGGTCATTAGCGAAGCGCGCCAGCACCGCCGCCTCGTCCCTTACTTCCAGGTCAATGATGTAGATGAACAGGATGACGCTGTTCTTCTTGCGCGCATCGTAGCTGCGCTTGAACACGGTGAAATTCAGGAGATCGGCGTCGCGCAGGTTCAGGCGGCCAAGGATGGCCTGGCGCAGTTCGTCGGGGGTGTGATCAAGCGGCAGCGACAGTTCGTTGATGCGAATCATGACAATAGTCCTGGCCGGTGACTCCGGCAAAGGAAGGGAGGAGGAGGGGTAGGGCGGCGATTGTACCCGGCGGTATCGGCGCTGTCAGGCCAGGACGATGGGCGCTCGATTCGGCGGTCTAGCGGTCGCCACGGCGATCCCTGATTCGTGCCAGGGCGTTATCGGCTTATAATCGCCGCCTCTTTGCGGCCGGCCAGGTTTGGCGTGCGTCCGCTTCTCACCCGATTTCCCGTGGTAGCTCCAACATGAAACGATCCAAAAGCAGCCGTCGCTGGCTGGATGAACACGTCAACGATCCCTTCGTAAAGCGCGCTCAGAAAGACGGCCTGCGTTCGCGCTCCAGCTACAAGCTGATCGAGCTCAACGAGAAGGACAAGCTGATCCGTCCCGGCATGCTGGTCATGGACCTGGGCTCGGCCCCTGGTGGCTGGTCGCAGGTGGCCGGTGGCATCGTCGGCGAGAAGGGCCGGGTGGTGGCGACCGATATCCTGCCGATGGGTGCACTCGATAACGTCGACTTCGTCCAGGGTGACTTCACCGAGGACGCCGTCTTCCAGAAGATCCTCGGCATGCTCGAAGGCCGGCAGCCCGATCTGATTGTCTCCGACATCGCGCCCAACATCAGCGGCGTCGCGGCGGCCGACCAGGCGGCGGCGATGTACCTGGTGGAACTGACCCTCGACATGGTGCGCCAGGTGCTCAAGCCTGGCGGCAACTATGTGGTCAAGGTCTTCCAGGGTGAGGGCTCTGACGAATTCCTCAAGGATGTGCGTACCTCCTTCGAGAAGGTCTCGATCCGCAAGCCCGAAGCCTCGCGTCCCCGCTCGCGTGAGGTCTATCTGGTCGGCAAGGGCTTCAAGGGCTGAGCCGTCCAGGCGCCAGCGCGCGCTTTTCAATCTGTTCGAAGGTCCGCGGAAACGCCTGTTCGCCACGGGGGTAACCGCGACCGTAAGCAGGGATAGGTGCGCTTCTGGCCATTTGGTCAGGGTCATTTGCCGCTTATCGAGCGGAAATCGTTGGCTAGGCGTATCCGCTGTCTGCCGTCGTTCGTTGTCTTCTTCAAGGGTCCAGGCGTCAGCGGGTCTTTGTAGCACTTCGCTACCTTGCGATTGGGGCGCTACGACGTACCTGTCGCGCGTTTTGTGCAGCATCCCTGACAACTGTGAGGGGATATGTCCATCAGGAATTAATTCCTCACCTGCTGCTAAGGTTTTCAATCAACTGTATCCAGGCAGTTGTGGCGGCCGTCGTTCGCTTGAAAAACAGGGAGCAGGATAGATGGATGCATATGTGTTCGAGACGGCCAGGCGCCTGTTGACCGATATCTATGGGGCCCTCTACGAGATGGAGAGTGGCAGTGGCTTCAGGTGCGTGAAAGCCGAGAAGGGCCAGATCTTCTTGTACCGGCCAGGCGCTGGAGCAGCCGATGGCAATCTTGGCGAAATTGCTTTTGACGTCGAATCCCATGCGCGCAGGGCGGGGAGGGGCATTGCTGAAAGCAAGACGTTCTTTGCGGAGCTGAAGGCCATGAGTGGCCAGGCCACGGCGCGCGATAGCCGATACGACTGGCCGCGAGTGGGTTTCTCCACGAAGGAAGACGTCGAATGCATCGTGCTGAGACTGAAGCAATTTCTTCGCCTGAACGAGTGAAAAGTTGAGGCGGGCGGGTCTTCACGTGTCATCACGTCGCCTCGATACGCGGCCATCCCCTTCGATTGAAAGCCGCGTTAGCGAGAGGCCAGGCGCCGGGTATCAGCCGGCACCAGAACCCATTGGCTGCGCTCAGAAGCCCTCAACCAGTCAGGCGGTTTCTTCGAAACGAGCGAAGCCAGCCGGCACGCCGCCATGGGGCCCGTGACGCTGGGTACCGATCAACGCCGACGTACGCTTGGCCAGAGCTGGGTCTGAACGCTTGGCGGTAGGGCGTGGCGCCTCTTGGTCTCCCGCGGCGCCGTTCAGGGTAAAGAACTCCATCAGTTGCTGAAGCTGTTCGGCCTGACTGCTCATCTCTTCTGCCGTGGCGGCCAATTCTTCGGAGGCCGAGGCGTTCTGTTGGGTGACCTGGCTCAATTGCAGCATGGCGCCATTGATCTGTTCGACACCGGACGTCTGCTCTTCAGACGCCGCGGTAATCTCCTGGACCAGGTCGGAGGTCTTGCTGATGGAAGGCACCATCTCGTCCAGCAAGGCGCCGGCTCGCTCGGCCAGAGCCACGCTGCCCTGGGCGACGTTGCTGATCTCCTGGGCCGCCACCTGACTGCGTTCGGCCAGTTTGCGTACCTCGGAGGCGACCACGGCGAAGCCCTTGCCGTGCTCGCCGGCACGGGCTGCCTCGATGGCGGCGTTAAGCGCCAGCAGATTGGTCTGGTAGGCGATGTCGTCGATGATGCTGATCTTGGTCGCGATGGTCTTCATGGCAATCAAGGTATCTTTCACCGCTTGCCCCCCTTCGCTGGCCTCGCGATTCGCCTTGCCGGCCATGCCGTCGGTGACCTTGGCGTTTTCGGTGTTCTGCGCGATGGAGGCCGACATCTGCTCGACGCTGGCGCTGGTCTCCTCGACCGATGCCGCCTGCTCGGTGCTGGCCTGGCTGATGCTCTGGGCGGTGGCCGAAATTTCTTCCGAGGCGCTGGCCAGTCCATCGGACGCGCTGCGCACGTCACTGATGATCTGCGACAGCCGCTGGTTCATGCCGTCCATGGCGCGTAGCAGAGCGGCCGTCTCGTCGCGACCTTCGGCCTCGATGCGCTGGGTGAGGTCGCCAGCGGCCAGGCGATCGGCAATCTCGACCGCGGCCCGCAGGGGGCGGGTGATGCTGCGGCTCATCAGGATGCCCAGCAGGATGCCGAAGGCCACGCCCACGGAGATGATACCGATCAGCATCACCCGGCTGTGTTCATAGAGCTGGTCGGTGAGGTCGTTGGCGTCGCTGGCATTCTGCTCTTTACGCTTGGACAGCTCGGCCATCAGCGCGCCAACCTGATCACCATAGCGACGGACACTGGCGAGTTGGTTGTCCAGTACCGGATCTGCCTCGCGCAACGCCCGGTCACGAGCGAGCGTCATGGCCTGATCCAATTGGGTGGTATAGCTGGTGAGCAGGTCGTCGATTTGCCGGAAGTTGTTCGCCGACGCTTCGCTGTTGAACAGAGGGCGGGCTTTGGCCAGATTTTCCCGTACGTTGGCGAGGCCTTGTTTGACTTCCGCCTGGGCGCGACTCCGGTCCTCGTCGCTGGCTGCCAACAGGTAGTTACTGCGCGCACGACCAATGAAAATAAGATTCAGGTTGGCGTCCTTAATGTATGACAACCCCAGCAGTTCGTTTTCATAGAGTTGAGTTGCCAGATCATTGATCTGGCTGCTGTTGTTCAGACCCGCGACCCCAACCACCAGGCTGATGGCTGCCACGGCAATAAAGGACACGATAAGGCGGGTGCCGATCCTGAAATTCTTGAACATGTGAAGCTCCTGCTAAAAAGGGCGGACGGTAAAGTCCAGCCCGTAACTAAGAGGGAGTAGTGACGCCATTAGTCAGGCTTTCGGATGGGTCGTGTAGAAATTTATAGTGGCGTTAAGCCATGGAGATGAGTGGTTCGGGTTACTAATTAGGTCGTCGCGCATATATTTAACGCGCAATTGGTTGTTGCCATTCCAGTTATCCCGATAACTATATAGTAAGGGTAATCTCCTGTAGAAAGGGTTTGGTAGATCGAAGAGTGGCGTTGTGGAGAGCCGCGTGGCGGATGGCGACTCTAGCGGTCGAATGCACTATAAGGACTTTTCAACGTCGCGGATTATAATAGAAAACTGGTGCCGCTCAACTTTCCGGCAAGTATCGAGCTAGCTGCGCTTCAACGAGCAGACGGTCAATAGTCGCTCCAGATTCCAGGGCTTGGGCAGCAAGGTCATCTCGGAGAGGTGCTGGGTAGGGCCATCGAAGTACCCGGATGAGACGACGATGGGTAGCGTCGGTTGGAGCCGCCGCGCACTGAGCGCCAGATCAAGTCCGGTCTTCGAGCCTGGCATCCTTACATCGGTGAACAGCAGGTCCAGTGGCGGATGATTCTGTTCCAGATAGCGACAGGCGTCATCAGCGGTACTAAAGACCAATACTTCGCATTCATGCTCTTCGAAGATGTCTCGGAGCATCTCAGCAAGTAGCCTTTCATCTTCAGCAATAAGGACAAGGCGATTCAAGGATGGACCTGGCTATCGTAGGACGTCGTTAGACAGGGACCGCCATGTCGGCTGCTGTTTCCACGTTGTACGACGAGCTGGTGCCTGTACATGTTTTGTACAGTCGGTAATAGAAGACCCTTTCTGGGTGCTGGCCTGTGCCGCACAACAACTATCGTCGCTGCAATCCATGAAAAGAATCGCTTTATAAAAGGCTAACTCAGTTAGCGAGTCCTTGTTCGATTGATCAAGCCGCTTCAAGCCTCGCGAGGATGACCCCAGGCGTTCCCCTAACGCTGCTGTCGCCCAATTGACTTGGCTGAGGGCGGGCGTCGCGGTACCCAGCCTCTACCGGGTCGGTAGAATGGTGAAAGTATCCGTCATTCCATAACCCGCGCCTGGCGCGCAGTGCGATTGCGGAGCAATGACGCCTGTCCTGATCGCCCCCATCCAAGGCGCCTTACCACTAGCCCTCAGGCAGACGGCGCGCCGGAGCGTAGGCAGGGCAGCACATGGGCCACATAGTCGGCCTTGCCCAGCTCCACACCCTGGGCCCGCAGGATGGCGTAGGCGGTCATCACGTGAAAGTAGAACTGCGGCAGCGCCCAGTCACGGACGAACTGTTCGGCGGTGAAATCGAACACCAGCCCCTGGGGTAGTTCGTGCGCGACGGCCGCTCCTTCCGTGAGGGGAGACCCGTCGGCCGGAATGGTTTTTACCCTGTCCAGGGTTTCCTGGATTCGGGTCTGTGCCTGGGCGAGCGTACCCGGCTGTTCCGCCCCATTGCGTCCCTCGTCGAGCAGAACTTTCAGCTCGGGTGGAAAGCTCTGGCCGTATAGGCGCAACAGGCCTTCCTGGGCCTGGACGCAGGCGAAGCGAATCTGAGTCGCCAGGGGAAACATATCGGGCGCCAGTCGTGCGACCAACAAGGCTTCGGCGTCGCCGTCCGGCCGCTGGACCTCCGCCTTGTCGAGCCAGGCCGACAAGGCCTGGAGCATGTTCACGTAGGTGGGGACGAGGATATCCGTGAAGTTCATGGTGAGGTCCTTGAGGGTTGTCGCAGGGAGACGAGGGCACTCGGCGCGTGAGCTGAGAGGGCGGTGGCAAACAGACCTGGTCTACCAGCACGCACTAGTAGAGCGTACTGGCGATACGCTGTGGCAGGGCTTGATCGTAGGCGTCTCCATCCACCTTCTCGGGGCAGAGGCTTTTTAGAATCGCGCCAGGAGTAGGCAGCGCACTGCGCCCCAAGTGTTTGGACGCATCCCACAGGCCGGCCCTGATGACCGCGCGGCTGCATTGGAAGTAGACGCTGGAGACCGTGACTTCCAGAACGGTGCGGGGACGCTGGCCGTTGACCTCGAAACGCGCCAGCAGCGCCGTATCGACCGCTATCCGGGCGGTGCCGTTGATGCGCAGGGTTTCGCCGATGCCGGGAATGAGGAACAGCAGGGCTACCTGAGGATCCTGGAGGATATTGCGCAGTGTATCCAGGCGGTTGTTGCCACGGCGATCTGGCAGGTAAAGGGTTTTCGAATCGTGGACATGGACGAAACCCGGTGCGTCGCCTCGTGGCGAGGCATCGAGTCCCTCGGGCCCTGAAGACGCCAGGATGACGAAAGATGCTGCCTCTATGAAGGGGCGATAGACCGGGTGGATATGATCGACTTCCTTGAGAATCGACGGCGCCGCGATCTGGCCATAGAGGCTTTCCAATGCCTGGATCGTGGTGATGTAGTCCTGATTGTCGTCGTTCTGCGCCATGCCCAGCTCCTTGCTCTAGGTGGTTTGCGCTAGCCCACGGCTTTCGCAGCGGATAAAGGTTCTTGGTGAACTGTAGCCGATGTCCATGGGGCCTTCGCCCGGCGGAGGACACGCTCCTGCCTCATCCGCCTGGCCGGCTTCGTTCGTCAGCAAAGTTACCATTCGATAGGAAGCGGGTAGCGCCTTCAGCTGATGGCTAGGTCAATGCGAGCTGAAGAAAGGCAGTCGATTCGGTGCTGATGGACCGTTGTCGCTGTCTCAAGAGACCCGGCGTACAACGGCTATCGCCTGGAACACGTCCAATGGCCGACTAAAGAGAGAATCCCCAATGACCACTCCGCTACGCCTGTACGAATTGGCTGGTGCCGACGACAGCTGCCGCTTCAGCCCCTATTGCTGGCGCGTGCGCCTGGCGCTGGCTCACAAGGGCCTACCGGTCGAAACCGTCGCCTGGCGCTTCCACGAGAAGGAGGCCATTGCCTTCTCCGGGCAGGGCAAGGTGCCTGTGCTGGTCGACGGCGAGCACTGCGTGAGCGACAGCTGGGCCATCGCCGAGTATCTGGATCACCAGTACCCTGATCGGCCCTCGCTGCTGGGCGACGCTTCGCTCAAGGCGCTGACGCGCTTCGTCAGTCAATGGGTGGCGGACAGCGTGCATCCGGCACTCGCCCGGTTGATCCTGCCCGATGTCCATGCCGTGCTGGACGAAGCCGACAAGGACTATTTCAAGCAGACCCGCGAAGCCGCGTTCGGGGTATCCCTGGATGAGCTGGCTAGCCAGCGCGAGTCATCGCTGCAGGCCTTTCGGGCGATCCTGAAGCCGTTGCGTAGCACCCTGGCCCAACAGGATTATTTGGCGGGTGACGCGCCGGCCTACGCCGATCACATCGTATTCGGCGCCTTCCAGTGGGCCCGGGTCGTCAGCACCCAAATGCTATTGGCCCAAGACGATCCCCTCACGGCCTGGTGCGAACGCATGCTCGACGCCTACAACGGCCTGGCTCGACAGGCGCCGCAGGCCGCGTGAAGACGTAGCGGGCGACCTATGCTGAACCGGTGTCCGGTGGGCATGGGTCGACTCGTCTTTTCCCGTATCGAGCCGCCAGCGGCTGGATACGGTGCTCCGCAGTGGGTCAGTGCCGCTCCTGCGATGGGGTCGCGGCAGGATTGCATACCGTTTTCGCAACCTTGCCGATGGTCAGACCCTGACCCAATATCGAGCAGATCACCACCACGTACGTCAGGGTAAGGATCACGTCGCGCTCGCCGCCGATGGGCAGGGAAAGGGCCAGCGCTACCGAGATCCCACCGCGCAGGCCACCCCAGGTCAGAATCCGCCAGGAGCCAGGCACCAGCCGAAATTTCCTGCCCAGCAGCCCCACGGGGATTCCCACCGTGACCAGGCGCGCCAGTAGCGTCAGCACCGCGACCATAACCCCGCCCAGCAGCAGCGGAGGGGCCAGGTCGATCAGGATGATTTCCAGTCCTATCAGCACGAACAGCACGGCATTGAGGATCTCATCGAGGGCTTCCCAAAAGGCGTCGATCCGTTTGCGCGTGGTGTCCGACATCGCCAGCGCCCGGCCATGGTTGCCGATGATCAAACCGGCGACCACCATTGCCAGCGGACCGGATACGCCCAGGCGATTGGCCAGGGTGTAGCCGCCCAGGACAGTCGCCAGGGTGATCAGGATTTCTTCCGGATAGCTGTCGATGCTGCGCAGCATGACAAAGGCCAGATAGCCCACGACCAGCCCCAGCAGGATGCCGCCACCCGCTTCGTGGGCGAAGATCTCCAGGGTGCTGATCACGGTGATGGGTTCGTCGTTGACCAACGTCGCCAGGAGCACCGAAAAGAGCACCACACCCACGCCATCGTTGAACAGCGATTCGCCCGCGATGACCAGTTCGGTGTTCTTGGGCGCTCCGGCCGTCTTGAGGATGCCCATGACGGCGATGGGATCCGTCGGTGAAATCAGCGCACCGAAGATCAGGCAGTGGATCAGCGAGAGCGAGACATGGGTAAAGGACAACAGATAGAACAGCGCAAATCCGACCACCAGGGTGGATACGGTCGTGCCCACGACCGCCAGCAGCGACACCTGCCAGCGAAAGGCTCTGAGCTCGCTCAGATCGATATGCAGGGCCCCGGCGAAGAGCAACACCGACAGCATCCCCTGCATCAGCAGTTCGGAAAAGTCGATGGAGCTCAACAGGTTCTGCTCGTAGTCGCGAACCAGAGGAAACCCGAGCCAGTCCAGCCCGATGCACCCGAGGGAAAGCGCCAGGGCGATGGCCATCACGCCGATCGCTGAGGGAAGCCCGACATAACGACGGTTCAGAAAAGCCAGAACCGCCGTTATGAAGAGAATGATCGCTGCCAGTTCCAGCACGGGTCGTCTCCGAGGGGGATCTATTGGATGCCGTGTTGCGTCCAGGCATCCCGCTGAGTGTCATCCTGCCGATCCTTTTCCAGGGGAAAGTCCGCGGGCAGGGTTTCGACATAGAGACTTCGGCTGGAGAGGGCGAAACGCACGCCGATCTTGGCGAAGGCTTCCATCATCTCGATATTGATCGCCTGCTGGATGTCCATGTACACGTTGTAGCTGGCATCCAGCACGATGTAGACGACTTCGAATTCCAGCGAACTGTCACCAAAGGTCAGCAAGTGGGCGCGGTCGAAGCGCGTTTTGTCCTGCCGTTGAATGATCTCCTTCAGGGCCGTGGTGACCTGTTTGATCTGGTTGGGCTGGGAGGCGTAGGTCAGTCCGAACTTGAAGACGATACGGCGCTCTTGCAGCTTCTTGTAATTCTGGATGGTGCTGCCGATCATCTCGGCGTTCGCCATGACGATCTGCTCGCCGCCCAGACTTCTGATCCGGGTGGTCTTGAGGCCTACGTGTTCGACCGTGCCCGCCAGGGAGCCCACGACGATGAAGTCACCGACCTCGAAGGGTTTGTCCACCGCAATGGAGAGGGACGCGAACACATCGCCCAGGATGTTCTGCACGGCCAGGGCGATGGCGATGCCGCCGACGCCAAGGCTGGCGACGAAGGCAGTGATGTTCACCCCGAGGTTGGACAGCATGGCCAGGCCGACCACGGCCCAGAGCAACACCTTGGCCCCCCAGAGCGACAAGGTGGCCAGGGCGCTGCCCTGGTAGACGTCCGCCTGGCTATGCTTGACGAAGTAGTGGTGCACCGCCAAGGCCACCGCCCGGTTGGCCCATAGCCCGACCTGCAGCGCCGCCACCACGAACCAGAGGCTGCTGACCCGGGTCAGCCAGCGTTCGGGCAAGTCCAGTATCCCTACGCCGATCAGAATGGCGGCCAGCAGCAACAGCGTATTGCTGGTGCTGGACAAGACCTGAATGGCGATATGGCTGACATGGGCACCCGGTTTCTCTGCGCGGGACCGCAGGTTTCTCAGGACGAAGCCGATTACGGTTCGGGCGAGGGTGAAGCTGAGCAGGATGGTGCACAGCATGGCGAACCAGTTGGCCAGCGAGATGCCGAGCAGACTGGTCGATAGCATGACGTTGAAAAATCCTAGATCCATAAAGCAGGGGTCTTCTAGCTGATTTAAAAATAATCACGACCAGCCCGGTCAGGCGTTGTCGCGACTCGTTTTATCCAGCGCTCTCTTGGCCAACTGGAACACAGGACGCAGTCCGCCAGTTCGCCGTTCAATCAGGAACCTGCGGATCGCATCAGCCGGGTTTGAGTCCATTGAGCCGGTGCCGTGCCATTTTTTTTCGCTTTTTGGCGCATGCAACCAGTGGCAAAGCAGCCGTGATCAATAGTGAGCGCCTTTGGCCTGGGCGTTCTGGTGGGGGTCCGGACTGGCTAAATAGAAGGGGTCGTCCACCCTCGATAGGGCGGTCCGACACTCGAGCGCAGGGTGATGAGCGCACAGCAGCGCCGGCCGGGATGGCCGTGCGCCGATAGGGAGGAGGTAAGGAAGGCAGCGGAGGTTTCGCCAGCCTGCCAAGGTCACGGCGACCAGGCGGGCTCGCGAATCGATCAGCTGGCGTGGGGGACGTCAGTCCGGATCAGATCCTGGTAAGCCCACGTGGGATCAGTGGCTATAGCCGGTCGGCTTGTGGCGGATGGTCTTGAGCAAGTCTTCCGGACTGATGCTGGCGACCGCCTTGGCGGCGGCCTGGCTGCCGGGCAGCGGCAGGTCGAGGATATGGCCCTTCATCTTGCCCACCACGTGCATCTCGCAGGGCTTGCAGTCGAACTTCAGGGTCAGCACCTCATCACCGTGGACCAGCTGCATCGGCGCGACCTTGGTGCGCACGCCAGTGACGCCCTTGGCCTGCTTGGGGCAGAGGTTGAAGGAGAAGCGCAGGCAGTGCTTGGTGATCATCACCGGCACCTCGCCAGGCTCCTCGTGGGCCTCGTAGGCCGCGTCGATCAGTTGCACGCCATGGCGGTGGTAGAAGTCGCGGGCCTTCTGGTTGTAGACGTTGTAGAGAAACGACAGGTGCGACTCGGGGTACACCGGCGGCGGGCTGGTCTCGGCCTTGCGCCGTCCACGCGGATGGGCGGCGACGCGCGCGGCGGTCAGCTGTTCGATGGCCTCGCGGCGCAGCGCCTTGAGTTGCGAATTGGGTACGAAAAAGGCCTGGGGTGCATCCAGCGTCACGTCCAGGGCATGGTACTCGGTGGTACCCAGCTGGGTCAGCAGGTCGCGCAGGCCGTCCAGCGCCTGTTCCGGCTTGTTGGCCACGCCGAAGGGGCCGTCCAGAGCGACGGTGGCGCTGACGCCTTCCTCACTGGTGGCGGTCAGCTGCAGCCGTTGCTCGCGCAGCTCGACCTGCCAGCGCACACCGATGCGGCGCTCGGCGCTGGTCTTGAGCAGGGCCTGCTGCCAGTTGTGATCGAGGTTGCGTGACAGCGGGTGGTTCGGGCGCAGGCGATACAGCCCTTCCGGCATCTCGTTGGGTTCGACGCGATAGCGGTAGCGCTTCGCACCGTCTTCCTCGAATTCGCTCTTCAGCTCTGCGACATTGGCGCGAAAGCCCACCACCTCGCGCTTGACCAGCACATTGAGGCCGTCGCCGTTGGACAGGGGCTCCTCGGTCACGGCGATGAAGTCGCGCTTGTTGACCTTCTCCACCTGACCCACCGGCAGACCGGTAAAGGTCGGCGAGTCGAAGGCGCCGATGTCCACCTTGCGGTCGGTGACGAAGTAGTCGGTGCTGCCGCGGTGGAAGGTCTTGTCCGGATCGGGCACGAAGAAGTGCGCGGTGCGGCCGCTGGAGGCGCGGGCCAGGTCGGTGCGGTCTTCCAGGATCTCGTCGAGCAGCTGCCGGTAGTAGGCGGTGATGTTCTTCACGTAGCCCATGTCCTTGTAGCGCCCCTCGATCTTGAAGGAGCGCACGCCAGCCTCTACCAGGGCGCGCAGGTTGGCGCTCTGGTTGTTGTCCTTCATCGACAGCAGGTGCTTCTCGAAGGCCACTACCCGGCCCTGGTCATCCTTCAAGGTGTAGGGCAGGCGGCAGGCCTGGGAGCAGTCGCCACGGTTGGCGCTGCGCCCAGTCTGGGCGTGGGAGATGTTGCACTGGCCGGAGAAGGCCACGCACAGGGCGCCATGGATGAAGAATTCGATGGCGGCGTCGGTCTCGGCGGCGATGGCCGAGATCTCCTGCAGATTCAGCTCGCGCGCCAGTACCAGCTGGGAGAAGCCGGCCTGGTCGAGAAACCTGGCCCGTGCCAGGGTGCGGATGTCGGTCTGGGTACTGGCATGCAGCTCGATCGGCGGGATGTCCAGCTCCAGCACGCCCAGGTCCTGCACGATCAGCGCATCCACCCCCGCGTCGTACAGCTGGTGGATCAGCTTGCGGGCCGGCTCCAGCTCGTCGTCATGCAGGATGGTGTTGATGGTGGTGAACACCCGCGCGTGATAGCGCCGGGCGAATTTCACCAGTTCGGCGATTTCGCTGACCTCGTTGCAGGCATTGTGCCGTGCACCAAAGCTCGGCCCGCCGATGTAGATGGCATCGGCCCCATGCAGGATGGCCTCCCGTGCGATACCGACATCGCGGGCAGGGCTGAGCAATTCCAGATGGTGCTTGGGCAGGGACATGGCGGGTCTTCTCGATCAGGCGTGGCACGACAAGGCGCGCATTGTAGCGGGCGAGGGGGAGGAGGGCACCTCTGGGGTGCTGGGTGGTTGATCCTGGAACCTTGGGTGTTCGCCGGTAAAGGTGGCGCCTGGGAGTTATTTCAGTACTGACAAATAGCACAGCCTGCGCCGTGAGCATTCCATAGAGGAATGGTTCTATGTGCCTATTTATCGCTTTTTTCACCTACAAGACCGCCGTACAACGTCCTCTATTCCTGATAAGCATAAAAAACTGGAGGACCCATGAGCGAATCTTTGGCTTCGAAGGCAGCGCCTGGCGCAGCGGAGCGGGCGGTTGGGAAGACCGCGTCCATGACCCGCTATCGCTGGGTGGTGCTGGCGGTCATCGTGGTCGTGTACATGCTCGCGGCGGCCGATCGGGCCAATATCGGCATCGCGTTGCCCTATATCCAGAAGGAGTTCGGTGCGACCAATGCCGAGGTAGGGCTGCTGGTCAGCGCCTTCTTCCTGTTCTATTCCCTTGGCCAGATACCCGCCGGCTTTCTGCTCAGCAAAGTCAGCGTGCGTGTAGTCGCTCCCGCCGCGATCGGGCTCACCTCGGTCGTCACGCTGTTGATAGGTACCTCCCACAGCATCGGCATGCTCAAGCTCTATCGCTCCGCCCTGGGCGTGGCGGAGGCTGCCTTGCCGCTCTCCATGCTGAGTACCATCAATCGCTGGTTTCCGCCGCGGGAGAAGGGCATGGCTACCGGAGCCTTTTTGTCTGCAGCGAAGATGGGGGCGGTCATTGCGCCGCCGGTAGGCGCTGCGCTGATCCTGCTGGATGGCTGGCGGACCATGTTCATCGCCTTCGCCGTTCCTGGGGTACTGCTGGCGCTGTTGTGGTGGTGGCTGGTCCCGAACGATCCGCGGACCTGCAAGCGGGTGAGCGACGCCGAGGCTGAACATATCGAGGATCAGACGACCATGCAGAATGGCGCGGTCCGCATACACAAGGACTTCGGCACCTTCGACCGGGTTCTGCGTTATGAGCGTACGCCCACCCTGGAGACGTCCCGATCCGTCTTCAGATCCTGGAACGTGTGGGGCTGCGGTCTGGGCTATCTGCTCATGACCGGTGTGGTGAACGTGCTGCTGGCCTGGCTTCCCAAATACCTGGGCGAGGTGAAGCACTTCGAGCTGATGCAGGTGGGCTTCGTGGCTGCGCTGCCCTTTGTCGGTGGCGTGCTGGGCAACATTGTCGGCGGCTGGCTATCGGACCGGATCCTGGACCGTCGCCGCAAACCCACGATGATGATCAGCGCCGTCGCCACCTGCCTGATGATGATCGCCTTGGTCTATGCGCCCAACGGCCTGCTCGCGGTCAGTCTGTTGCTCTTCGGTACCGGCTTTCTGCTCAACATCGGCTACTCGTCGTTTTCGGTCTATTCGATGAGTCTGACGACTCGCAAGACCTATCCGGTCGCCGCGTCGGTCGTCAACAGCGCCGGCCAGGCGGGCGGGGCCATGGCGCCGCTGATCACCGGTTTTCTGTTGGACAGCTATAGCTGGACGGCGGTGTTCATCTTCCTCGGTGTCTGCTCCCTGGCGGCCCTGGCCTTCGTGCTGACCATTTCCGAGCCGGCTACCGCGCCCGCCGAAGCCGCTGCTGCCTAGCCTGAAGGGCCTGGTTGCGTCCGCAGCGTGATCGGTCCCACCGACCACGCCACCGTTCCCGTGACGGCAGGGCCGCCAGGCGGTACAGGGCTAACGCTGCAACTGTTTGGTGAAGTCGCAGAGCTGCGTAGCCAAGGTCGCGATCTCGGCCACGAAGGTCGAAGGCCGATCATTGCGATACATCGCCATGTAAGGGACCGGAGGCAGTTCGGGATCGGTCTCGACGATGGCGAGTTTTCCTTCGTCGACCAGCGGCCGGAAGCACTCGCGTGGCAGATAGGTGACGCCCAGGCCCGCCGAGGCCAGTCCAAGCATGGCGGTGAGGCTGTCGGAGGAGAGAATCCTGGGCAGCTCGATGCCCCGTGCATGCAGCCAGCGATTCACGAACAGCCCCGATCCAGACTTCTTGCCCTGCATCAGCATGGGATACCTGGCCAGCTCAGCCAGGCTCACCACCCCTGAACTGCGGACCAGCCCCGGAGCCGCCATCCAGGCATTCTCCACCGTCGCCAGCGGCACGCTGGTGACCTCGGGTGCCGTGAAGGTATCCGGGATCACGATGAGGTCGACCAGGTCGTCCATCAGGCGTTCATGGAGGTTGCGACTCATGTCGACCTCAGGCTCCACGGTAAGCCCGGGAAAATCCTCGACCAGGCGCGTGACCAGCCGAGGTAGCCAGGTCCAGGCGGTGAGCTCCGTGACGCCGAGCCGCAGCCGGCGCGTGGTGACGTGCTTGCCGTCCTTGAGCGAGCTGATGCGCTCGCTCAGATCGAGCATCTCCCGCGCAATGACCAGAAGCTCCTCACCCTCGGCGGTGAAACGGGCACCCCGCTGCGAGCGATCGAACAGCTGCAGGCCGGTGGAGGACTCCAGCTCCTGCACCCGTTTCGAGATGGCCGATTGGGTTGTGTTGAGGTGCTCGGCGGCCCTTTCGAACGTACCCAGGCGTTCGATCCAGTGCAGTGCCAGCAATTGCCGAAGCGTGACCATTAGCATTCCTTTAAGGCATGAATGACCATACCTTAATATCGCTTTTTCTATTTGGCTACAGGCCTATCCTCGACGTAATCCAACAAGAGGAGCCCCCATGACCGTCATCGCTTCCAGTCCAACCGCGCTGGTCGAAGCCTTCGCCCGCACCTCCACCTCGATCATCAGCGATTGTCTCGATCGGCTTCCTGGCGCCCCGTTGCGGCCCTTTCACCGTATCAAAGGCACCATGGCCGGCCTTGCGCTCACCGTCAAAGTACCCGCCGGCGACAACCGCGCCATCCACCAGGCGCTGGAACTCCTCGTGCCTGGTCAGGTGCTGGTGGTCGATGGCGGTGGAGACCTGAGTCGCGCCCTGATGGGAGACATCATGGCGGCTATCGCGGAAAAGCGCGGTGCCGCGGGAGTGGTGGTCGACGGGGCGATTCGCGACCTGGCGACGATCAGCAAAGGCAGCTTTCCCATCTTCGCCCGCGGCGGCTACCACCGTGGCCCCTACAAGAACGGCCCTGGCGAGATCAATGTGCCGGTGAGCATTGGCGACATGATCGTCTCCCCGGGTGACCTCGTCGTGGGCGACCATGACGGCATCGTCGCCTTTCCCATCGCCCAGGCCGCTGAGCTGCTCGATCGGTGCCTGGCGACCGAACGCAAGGAAGCGGACATGCTGGCGCAAATTGCCGCTGGAACCTACCGGGGCGCCTACGCGGCCCATTGATTACGGAATAGCAAATGAAGATAGCGATTATCGGCGCAGGCGAAGTAGGCCTCACCTATGCGAACCCTTGGGTGGCAGCGGGTCACGAGCTCATATTGTGTGATCTCAAGCCGTCACCCAGAGCCCAGGATTTTGCCAAAGAGCATGGCCTGGCCCTCTTCACCTCGATAGAGGAGGCGGTATCCGACTGCGACATCGTCGTCTCTTGCGTCTTCGGTACCGTCTCGCTTCAGGTCGCCGAACAGGCGCTCGCCCCTATGCAGGCGGGTGCGCTGTTCATCGACATGACCACCGCGGATCCGCAGCAGATCAGGCAGGCTGCGGCCATCGCGGCCGAGCGCGCGATACCCTACGTGGACGTGGCGATCCTGGGTGCCATCGCGCTGACACAGGCCAGGACCAATCTGCTGGGCGCGGGCATTGGCCTGGAGCGCGCGGTTGCCCTTTTCGCCGAAGCCGGCGCACCGCTCAAACCGGTCGAGGGGGGCGCTGCAGGCGATGCCGCCGCCTTGAAGATCCTGCGCAGCGTCTTCACCAAGGGGCTGGAGGCCCTGACCATCGAGTGCTTCATGGCGGCGGAAAAGCAGGGCATCACGGAACAGCTCCACGATGCCCTGAGCGACATCGACCAGGCGTCGCTCAGAGACTTCCTCGGCGCCCTGATCAGAACGCATGTCGTGCATGCTCCGCGTCGTCTCAAGGAAGTCGAAGAGGCCGAGCGCCAACTGCGGGTGGCCGAGATGCCGGTCGCGGTGTTGCCGGGGGTCAGGGAGGTGTTCGCGCGCACCTCCGACCAGCTGGCGAAGGAACCTCTCGAAACGGCTTCGCCCACCCTTGACCAGGCCTTCGACTGGCTGTTCAAGGCGAATGGGGTCGTCAGGTAGGGAAGCATTCGACGCAACGCCGAGCGAAGATCGCCCGCTCGGCGCTCTCGCTCACCTAACCGCGCCGCCTGCCGCCGTGCTAACGAACGCCCAAGTTCGTCCAGTAGCCATTTCTTGAACACCTCTGCCGCTTCGTTGCGAGTGCGGCTTTTGGGATAGGCGAGAAAGTGGCCGACGTACTGGATGTCGTGGGTCAGGCTGCGCAGGGGGGCCACCAGGCGGCCTTCCTGCAGTTCCCTTTCAGCCAGAAGCGTGGACTCTAGGACTACCCCCATACCATTGACCGCAGCGGCGATGGCCATGGCGCTGCGGTCGAAGCGCAGGGAGTAGTGATGCACTGGCAGCAGGTGATTGGCTTCGAACCAGCCCTTCCATTGCAGCATCTGCACATCGCACTGGATCAGCGTGTGCTGGTGCAGATCCTGTGGCGTCTTGATGGCCTTGGCCAGCGCGGGGGAGCAAAGGGGGGTGAGATGCTCGACGGCCAGCGGGACGTGTTCGCAGAAGTCCTGGCGGAGTTCGCCGTAGACGATGTCGAGATCGAAATCGTCGTTCTCGAACCGCGCATAGTCCGTGCTCGCGGAGAAGCGCAGATCGATGTGGGGATGCTTCTTCACGAAATCCGGAAGCCTAGGCAAGAGCCACTGCGTCGCGAAGCTGGGGGCGGTGTGCAGGCGGAGCGGGGGCGGTTCGCTCGCCTGGATGAGTGAGAGCCCTCTGTGCATCTCGCCCAGTCCACGCTGAACGTGCTCGAGCAAAAGGCGGCCTTTGCTGGTGATGCGAACCTCGCGTGTGCTGCGCTCGAACAGGACGAGCTCGATGGATTCTTCGAGCTTGCGAATGGAGTGGCTGACCGCACTGGAGGTAATGCCGAGTTCCTGGGAGGCCAGGGCAAAGGATTCGGTTCTGCCGGCAGCCTCGAAGACCTTGAGGGTGGTCAGGGGCACACGCCTGAGCAGGTTGATACGTGAATTGGATTCATCCATTGCTGTTAAAAACTCCTTTGTCCGCCTTGTTTTCCCGATGGTAGCGTGGTTTCCAGGCCGCTCACTGTGCCTTGGATGAATTTGAAGCACCTGTCCTGAGCAGGCCTGCACATCGAGGAATTCATAATGACAATAAATTCCGTGGCCGCTGCTCCGGCGGTGGAACCACTCGACCGCCTGGCCTATCACGCCTGGCGAATCCGCCGCTTTGCCCTGCGCATGGGTGAGGTCCAAGGCCAGGGCTATGTAGGCCAGGCCCTCGGTTGGGCCGATGTCCTGGCCGTCGCCTATTGCCACGCCATGAATCTCGACCCTGGCGATCCCGAGTGGGATGGCCGGGATCGGTTTCTGCTCTCCCATGGCCATTACGCGATAGCGCTCTACGCCGCGCTACTGGAGGCGCAGGTGATTCCCGAGAGCGAGCTGGAGAGCTATGGCGCGGATGACAGTCGGCTGCCGATGTCGGGAATGGCCACCTACACGCCGGGAATGGAGATCTCCGGTGGATCGCTTGGCCAAGGGCTCGCCATCGGTGTGGGCATGGCGCTCGGACTACGGCTCAAGAGCAACCCGGCGTGGGTCTTCAACTCCATGTCCGATGGCGAGCTGGACGAAGGGGCGACCTGGGAGGCCGCGATGTCGGCCGCGCACCACAAGTTGACCAATCTCATCGCATTGGTGGACCTGAACAAGCAGCAGGCCGATGGCGATTCCAACGACATCCTTGGCTTCGAGCCCCTGGTTGATAAATGGCAGGCGTTCGGTTGGCACGTACAGCGCGTGGACGGCAATGACCTGGCCGCCGTGCTCGCGGCGTTCGATACCGCGATGGCGCTACCCGAGCCCAAGCCGCGGGTCATCCTGTTCGACACCCTGATGGGCAAGGGCGTGGACTTTCTCGAAGCCCGGGAGAAGAACCACTTCATCCGCGTCGAGCCCCATGAATGGCAACAGGCGCTCGACGTGCTCGATGGCAACTATCAGCGGGAGGCGCAGTGACATGAGTGTCGACACCTTGAAAAAGCCGCGCCTCACGACCTCGGCCATGATCGCCTCGATTGCCAGTGAAGGGCAGCGTACCGAGGCTGCACCCTTCGGGCAGGCGCTCATCGCGGCGGCCGCGCGGGATTCGCGCATTGTCGGCATGACTGCGGATCTTTCCAAGTACACGGACCTGCATCTCTTCGCCCGGGAGTACCCGGATCGTTACCTGCAGATGGGGATGGCGGAGCAGCTGTTGATGGCCGCGGCCGGCGGCCTGGCGAAGGAAGGCCTGGTGCCGTTCGCCACGACCTATGCCGTGTTCGCCACCCGACGGGCGTATGACTTCATCCATCAGGTCATCGCCGAAGAGAACCTGAACGTCAAGATATGCGCAGCCCTGCCAGGCCTCACCACCGGCTACGGCCCCAGCCATCAGGCCACCGACGACCTCGCGCTGATGCGCGCGATACCCGGTCTGACCGTGGTCGACCCCTGTGATGCCCTGGATACCACCCAGGCGGTCGCCGCCATCGCCGCCCACGACGGGCCGGTCTACATGCGCCTGCTGCGGGGCAAGGTGCCGATGGTCCTGGATCAGTACGACTACCGGTTCGAATTGGGCAAGGCCAAGTTGCTGCGTGACGGACGCGACGTGCTGATCATTTCCAGCGGCATCATGACCATGCGGGCGCTGGAAGTTGCCGACGCCATGGCCGATGGCAGTGCCGACGTCGCGGTGCTGCATGTGCCGACGATAAAGCCGCTGGACGAGGCCACCCTCATCGAGCAATGCCGCCGTAGCGGTCGCCTGGTGGTGGTCGCCGAAAACCACAGCACGGTGGGCGGGCTGAGCGAGGCGGTCGCCCTGACCCTCCTGCGCGCGCGCGTACATCCTGAATTCCGGCAGATCGCCTTGCCTGATCGGTTTCTCGACGCTGGCGCCTTGCCGACGCTGCACGACCGTTACGGTATTTCCACGGCCGCCATGGTCGCCCGCATTCAAGGCTGGTTGGGTTAGGAGGCAGCATGAACGTAGCTTTCGTAGGGTTGGGCGCCATCGGGTTGCCCATGGCGGTACAGATCCAGCGCGCCGGGCACCGAGTCATCGGCATCGAATTGGCAGACGTGTCCCGGGAGCGGGCGGCAGCGGAGGGCTTGGAGGCGGTCGCCGATTGGCGGGCGTTGATCGATGCCGACGTCGTCGTGGTGATGGTGGCGACGCCGGCGCAGTTGGCGTCCCTGGTCAGCCAGTGCGACGGGCTTCGTGCCGGCCAGCACTGGATTGTCATGAGCACCGTGGGGCCGGCATCCGTTCGCGAGCAGGCCAATCGCCTTCAGGCGCAGGGTATCCGTGTCGTGGATGCGCCAGTCACTGGCGGGGTGGCCCGCGCCCTTACCGGAAGCCTGCTGATCTTCGCTTCGGGTTCGGCGGAGGCCGTAGCCCATTGCGAACCCGTCCTGCGGGCGATGGGAGAGGTCAAGAATGCCGGCGTCCAGATGGGCGATGGGCAGGCCATCAAGGTGGTCAACCAGCATCTGTGTTCCGTGCACCTGGTAGCCGCCGCCGAGGCGCTGAGTCTTGCCCAATCCCTGGGGCTTGACCCCGCCCAGGTTCTGGAGCTGGTCGAGAAGGGCGCTGGTGGTTCCTGGATGCTCAGCGACCGGGGCCCGCGCATGCTGGAGGGAACAACTACCCGCGTCACCAGCATGGTGGACATCTTCGTGAAGGACAGCGGCCTGGTCGCCGAGGCCGCCCAGGCCTGTCAGGCCGCGGTGCCCCTGCTCGACACCGCCCATGCCCGTTTCACGGCGGCGGCTGCGGCGGGGCTCGGCCAGCGGGACGACAGTCGCGTCATCGAGACCTGGCGCTAGCCAAGACGGATTACAGCTTCTCGGCTTCACCACCAGAGGCGGATACCCGCCTCATTACAACAACAATAGGTAGCGGAGTTATCCATGCATCCTTCAGATAGCAAGGCCATGCCGGCTCGGGACAATGCCGGAAAAGTCTCTTTCGCCTCCATGATCGGCTCGGCGGTCGAGAGTTACGATTTCTTCATCTACGGAACGGCCGCCGCTGGCTGGTTCGGCAGCGTGTTCTTCCATACGACCGAACCCATCGTCGGCATCCTGGCGGCCTTCGCCACCATGGCGGTCGGCTTCTTCATGCGCCCCCTTGGCGGCTATCTTGCCGGCCACTACGGTGACCGTATCGGGCGCAAGGCCATCCTGCTCTGGTCGCTCATCGCCATGGGCGGCGCCACGGTATTGATCGGCGCCTTGCCGACCTACGAGCAGGCCGGGGTAGTCGCGCCGTTGTTGCTGATCCTGCTCCGGATGATCCAGGGGATCGGCTTCGGTGCCGAGTGGGGCGGGGCGGTGCTGATGGCCTGCGAGCATGCCCCGCCGCAGCGGCGAGGCTTCTTTGGCGCCGTTCCGCAGATCGGCATTCCGCTGGGCCTGTTGATGGCCAATGGCGCCTTCCTCGCATCCGGTGCGCTGTTCGAGGGCGACTGGGTCTGGCGTGCGCCCTTCCTGGCATCGGTGGTGATGGTCGGCGTGGGCATGTACATCCGGATGGGAGTCAGCGAATCACCGGAATTCGAGAAGATGAAGGCGGAAAACACCCTGGTCAAACAGCCGGCGCTCGAGGTGATCCGTAACGACTGGAGAAAGATCCTGCAGATCATCGGCCTGCGGCTCGCCGAAACCGGGGGCTACTACCTGGCGACCAGCTTCATGCTTTCCTACGTCCTGCTGGCGGGCGTCGCGACCAAGGAAAACGTGCTCTGGGGGACCATGATCGGGTCGGCACTCGGCCTACTCAGCCACCTGCTGTTTGGTGCCCTGAGCGATCGGGTCGGGCGCAAGCCGGTGTTCCTGCTGGGATCGCTGTTCACCATTGCATTCGGCATACCCCTGTTCCTGCTGATCAACAGTGGCGTGTTCGTCATGGTCATCGTGGCGGTGGCGCTGTCCCTGCTGCTTAGTCACGATCCGATCTTCGCCGTCGAAGCCAGCTGGTTCACCGAGCAGTTCCCGCCCAATGTGCGTACCTCGGGCATTTCCCTGGGCTACAACGGTGCCTCCATGATCGCGGGCCTGCTGCCGTTCCTCGCGACCGGGCTGTTTGCCGTGGTGGGGTGGATGGGACCCGCGCTGCTGTTCAGCTCGCTCGGGGTGATTTCTACGCTCTGCGCATTGCGGATGCCCGAAACGGCGCCTGCGGTTGCCGGTACCAAGCGCGAGCCCGTCCTGGCGCGGCGGTCCGTCACGCTGGGTTGAGTTCGCTTTCGGTCGTGACCTCGGGCCGGCTGGGCTGACCACCACGACGCCTACGCCCGGCTCAGCTGGCGCTGCCAGGCCATGCAGCGCCTTGGCCCTGCCGTAATGGCAGGGCCAGGGAGGTCATCCCTCGCGGCAGAGCGGTCATACGTTGGTGGTCAGGTCGCCGCTTGAGCAGGCTGACCGAGCAGTTCATCCAGAATACTCAGCCGAAACTGCCGCTGCAGCGTCACCGCATAGAAGCACTCGGCGATCTCCGGCAATTCGGCGTATAGCTGCAGCGCACCACTGCGCAACTCGTCCTGGACCACCACGGCCGGCAGCAGCGCCATGTCGCCGGAGTCGCGGGCGAGCAGGCGCAGCATGGCCATGTCGTCGACCTCGGCGCAGATCAGCGGGCTCAGCCCCTGGCCGCTGCAATAGACCTCGAACTGGCTGCGCACGTCACTGCTGCGACCAGGCACGATCAGCCGCGCCTGTTGCAGGTCGCGGTGCACGTCGAAGGGGCGGGTGTCCTGGCGAGGCGGGCCGATCAGGCACACCGGCTGGCGATGCAGCAGGCGACATTGCCAGGTGCGCTGGCTGTCAGCGCTGACCGCCTGGTTGGTCAGCACCACGTCCAGCTTGTGCAGGGCCAGGCGTTCCAGCAGCGCGTCCACACCGCCAGATTCCAGGGTGAGCACCAGATCCTCACGGCCGAGAAAGGGGCGTAGCAGGTTCTCCTGGAAGTTGCGCGAGAGGGTCGCCACGGCGCCGATGCGCAGTGTCTGATTCGTCTGGCGGGCGTTCTGCAGGGTGTTCTGCAATTCGCTGCCCAAGGCGAAGATGGTTTCGGCATAGTCCAGCACCAGTTGCCCGGCTTCGGTCAGCCGCAGGCTGCGTCCGGAGCGGAGGAACAGGGGATGGCCGAGCTGGTCCTCCAGGACACGGATCTGGGTGGAAAGCGCGGACTGGGAAACGTGCAGTGCCTCGGCGGCGCGGGTGAGGTTGCCTTCCTTGGCCACGGCCCAGAAGTAGTGCAGGTGATGGAAATTGAGTCGGCGCATGGATGGTTCTTCAAAAGTGAACGTTAGGTTCTTATCAATCTATTTTAAATAATTCGTACACATCCCGACACTAGTGGCCTCTGGTGTTCAAGGAGTGTGCACGATGTCTAGCCCGCTGTTTTCCCTGGTGCCGCTATTACCCTGGGTCTATGCCCTGGCGCTGTTACCAGTGGCCCTGGTCACTTCACCTCGCCGCTTCTGGTGGCCCGCCCGGGTGGCGGGTTATCTGGGCTTTTTCCTGGTCCTCGCCGCCTGGCTGCAGGCCGTGTTCGCCGGGCAGCACCACGACCGCCTCGGCCTGGCGATGGCGGGGCTGATCAGTCTGCTGGCGCTGGTGATCATCGAGTATTCCCAGCGCTATCTGGAGGGTGAACCAGGGCAAAGGCGGTATGTGCTTGCGCTGCTTGCCACCCTCGCGGCGGTGGCTACGGTAGTGACCAGCGCCAATCTGTACCTGCTGGTCGGTGCCTGGATCCTGTCCAGTCTGTGCCTGCATCAGTTGCTCACCTTCTACCCCGACCGCCCTCAGGCCGTGGTGGCCGCCCACAAGAAATTTCTCGCCAGCCGCCTGGCCGATGTCTGCCTGCTGCTGGCGACCCTGCTGTTGGTACAGGCGAGCGGTGACAGCCAGATCACGAAGATCCTCGCTGCCGTGACCGCCCAGGTGCAGGCCAACGGTCAGCTCGGCTGGGAATTCCAGGCAGCGGCGCTGCTGCTGGCCCTGGCGGTGATCCTCAAGTCGGCCCAGTTGCCGGTGCATGGCTGGCTGATTCAGGTGATGGAAGCCCCGACGCCGGTATCGGCCTTGCTGCATGCCGGGGTGGTCAACCTGGGTGGCTTCCTGCTGCTGCGCTTCGCGCCGCTGTTTTCCGTCGCCGTGCCGGCGCAGAGCCTGCTGGTGCTGGTGGGGGGACTGACGGCGGTCCTCGCGGCGCTGGTGATGATGACGCGGATCAGCATCAAGGTCCGCCTCGCCTGGTCGACCTGCGCGCAAATGGGGCTGATGCTGCTGGAATGTGGGCTGGGACTGTACGAGCTGGCCCTGGTGCACCTGCTGGCCCACTCGCTGTACAAGGCGCATGCCTTCCTGGCGGCCGGGGATACGGTGGCGCACGCGCGGCAACGGGCGCTGCAGCCGCCAACGCCGGTCCCCGAGTTGGGTGGCCTGGTGCGTGCGCTGCTGCTGGCGGTCCTGGCCCTGATAGGGGTCAAGGGACTCTGGGCCTGGCTGCTACCGGACCTCGCGCTGCCCTGGGTGGCCCTGACGATCCTGGCTATCGGCCTGGCGCCCTGGTGTCTGGGTCGCGGACAGCGGGTCCATGGGCTGCTCATGTTCAGCCTGCTGCTGGGCGCCTACCTGCTCTGGCACCAGGTGGCCGGCTGGCTGCTCGACCAGCGCCTTGCCGAGGCACCGCTGCCATTGAGTGGCTTGGCGATGGGGTTGCTGCTCGGCCTCTACCTGCTGCAAGGCCTGCTTCTGGCCCATCCCCATGGCGCCCTGGCCCGGCGACTCTATCCGCTGGCCTTCGCCGGCTTCTACCTGGATGAACACGTCACCCGTCTGACCTTCCGCCTGTGGCCGGCGCGCACGCCGCAGCCCGTTATGGCACCCTCCGGAGCCCGCCCATGACTGCCTTCGAACCCACGCCCGACCTCGAATACCAGGCCCTGCACGAAGTGGCGCGGCAGGCCTGCGCGCGCATTGCGCCGACCTGGCCGCTGGACCGAATGATTGCGGTCAGCCCGCTATGGGAACGTCGCGATCAGGCCTGGCAGACCGTTGCCGCACAACTCTGGCAGCGCGCCGGTAGCCGCCTCACCCTGAGCGCCGCCGACTATCGCCAGGCCTGGCAAGACGGCCGTATCGCCGAACGCCATCTGCAACAGGCATTGGCCGAACAGGGCGAGTCCTGCAAGCCGGCACGGCTGCTGGAGGCCCTGGATGCCTCCGCAGAGGCCTGTCCGGGATTGCCGCTCCTGGAGGATCTCGCCGAGCCAGGCAGTTCGCTCCCGGGTTGGCCGACCCTGATCACCCAACAGATTGGCCAGAGCTGCGCGGCCTGGTTCGATCACGAGCAAGCGGACTGGCGTCCCGCAAACAGTACCGGACTCTATCAGGCCTGGCACGCCAGCCTGCTGGCCGACCGCGGCCTGACCGTCCTCAGCGCCTGTCGCGACCTGCACCAGCGCATCGCCGAGTTGCCCGCCGAGCCCCGGGCGGTCCTGGAAGCGGCGGTGCAGCGACTGGACCTGGCGGCGAAAGACTGGGCGCCCTGGTTCGATTGCCTGTTGCTGCGTAGCCTAGGTTGGGCGTCGTGGTGTGCTTACCGGCGCTGGCAGGCCAGGCTGGAGGGTGGGGATGACCAGACTTTGCTCGACTTGCTGGCCATCCGCGCTGCCTGGGAATGCCTGGTGGATGATCGTCGGCGCGACGCCGATAGCTGCTGGCAAACCTGGCGCTCGGCCTGGCAGGCCCGGCTGCAGCAACCCCCATCGGCCAACTGGCAGGCGCTGCGGCTGTGGCAGCGCGCCGATGAGCTGGCCTGGCAGGAGCAATTGCAACAGGCCCTGTGCCAGAGCGCCCCGGCAGCCTTGCCCCAGGCACCGCTGGCCAAGCTGTTCTTTTGCATCGACGTGCGCTCCGAACCGCTGAGGCGCGCCCTGGAGCAGGCGTGCCCTGAACTCGAGACGAGCGGCTTCGCCGGTTTCTTCGGCTTGCCCATCGCCTACACCCCCCTGGGCACCAGCGCCACGCGCCCGCAGTTGCCGGGCCTGCTCGCACCGCAGCTGCAGGTCAGCGAGGGCAGTGGCGATGCCGTCCAGGATCGGCAACTGGCCGCTGTGCGTCAGGATCGTCTGGCCCGCCAGGGCGGTTGGCGCCTGTTCGAGCGGCTGCCGGCTTCCACCTTCACCCTGGTCGAGAGTATCGGCCTGGGCTACGCCGGCGCCTTGCTGGGACGGACCTATGGGTTGAGTGAGGGTGTGCCGCAACCAGAGCGCAGCGCCTGGCGCCGCGGCGAATGGCAACGCCTGCACCCCCAGCTGCCTGCCATGGCAGTGCAACAGCAGGTCGATCTGGCGGCACGTATCCTCAAGGGCATGGGACTCAGCGGGCCCATGCCGGCGCTGCTGGTACTGCTCGGACACGGCAGCCAGAGCGCGAACAACCCCCAGGCGGCCGGCCTCGACTGCGGCGCCTGCTGTGGTCAGAGCGGCGAGGTCAATGCCCGTCTGCTGGCACGCCTGCTCAACGACAGCGAGGTCCGCGCGGGACTGCGCGCACGTGGGCTCGACCTGCCGCCGCACTGCCAGGTCCTTGCTGGCCTGCACAACACCACCACCGACGAGGTGCAGGTCTTCGCCCACGAGGAATTGCCCGCCGCCCTGCAGCCCGGCTGGCAGCGTCTGCGAGCGGCACTGGACGTTGCCAGCCGTGAGGTGCGTCGTCAGCGGGCCGCCGCCCTGGGCCTGGCACCGCTGCGTGAGCAGCCGGACAAGCTGCTCGGGCGGCTGCGGCGGCGTGCCCGTGACTGGGCGCAAACCCGGCCCGAATGGGGCCTGGCCGGCAATGCCGCCTTCATCGCCGCGCCGCGTGCCCGCACCCGTGGCGTGGACCTGCAGGGGCGTGCCTTCCTGCATGACTACGACTGGCGGCAGGATGGGGACGGCCGGGTACTGGAGCTGATCATGACGGCGCCCATGGTGGTGGCGCACTGGATCAACCTGCAGTACTTCACCTCGACCACCGACAACCTGCGCTTTGGCAGCGGCAACAAGCTGCTGCACAACGTGGTCGGCGGTCATATCGGGGTGTTCGAGGGCAACGGCGGCGACCTGCGTATCGGTCTGGCCCGCCAGTCGCTGCACGATGGCCAGCAGTGGGTGCATCGCCCGCTACGCCTGCACGTGGTGATCGAGGCGCCCCGTGCGATGATCGACCAGGTGATCGCGGCGCACGCGGTGGTCCGGGATCTGGTGCGCAATGGCTGGTTGTACCTGCTGCGTCTCGATGGAACGCCGGCCTGCCTGGAGCAGCGCACGGCGGGGGGCTGGCAGCCCTTGCCAGAGGCCGGGGTGGGCAGCCAGCCGGCGCACTGAGGCGCTACCGGGACAACAGCTGCTGCATGAGCAGAGGAAAGATCACCTCGCGGGTGAGGGGGGCCAGCGCCAGATCACAGGGCTCCAGCACCGACGCCCACAGCGCCTCCTCGATTTCGGCGGCAGGAATAGCGCGGTCGTCCGGCTTCATCGCCACCTGATACAGGGCGCAATCGACGATGAAGCCGGGTTCGTTGGCGGCGGGTGCCTGGTAGCTGCCGAGAAAGGTTGCAGCGTCCGCGGTGATGACCAGGCCGAGTTCTTCTTCCAGCTCGCGGATCAGGGCCGCCAAAGGGAGCTCACCCTGATCCACCTTGCCTCCGGGTTGCATGAAGGCCGTGGTGCCGCGCTTGCGCACCAACAGCATCTGCTGGCGGTGATTCAGGAGGATGGCGGCGGCGATCTTGAGGGTAGTGGTTAACGTACGGGTACCGGTCGAGAGGGGCGGATCACCCTGCAGCCAGGAGGTCGAAAAGGCAACTGTCGTCGATCCGGCCCTTGCCCCGAGAGGAGGTCGCTTGAGGTGAGTCACAGGTCGAGGGCGTCGAGCAGGACCTTGAAGGGATCACCCCGGGGCCGCACCTTCTCGGGTAAGTCCGCGTCTTGAAACCAGGATTCATCCGCTTCGGGATGGGGGCCGCTCAAGACCACGACGCCGGCTCCGAAGCGATAGCGCGCAGCGGCGATATCGCCGTTGCCATAGGCGCCTATCACGCGAAAACCGGTGCCGGGCGTTTGTGGCAGATAAGGGCCATCCTGGAAAAACAGCCGATTCTTCTTACCACCCCATCGCACCCGCACCACGCTGTCTTCAAGGGAGGTGATCGGAAAGCCTGGACGACCGACCTCCGAATCCAGCTCCTGATCAATCAAGCCAAGATTGGCGGCGTCGGCCAGATAGGCGCCCATGCAGATCCCCAGGTATTGACCGCCACTTGCGACATAGGCGCGTATGGCCTCGATTCTGTCCTTGCCCAAACTGTGCAGGGCCGCCGCTATATCCTGACCGCCACCTGGCTGAACATAGGCCTCATAGCGCGCCAGGTTTGCAATAGAAACATCCAGGCGCTCAGTTGGCCCCAGGAAATCGACCTTATAAGCTGGACCACGTCTTTCTAGGGCACCTTTCACCGCTTCGGCGCAGCCCGCACAGGCGGCAGGTCCGCGATAGACGGCGATCCGTATCAGGTCAGGCGCATCGAGATCGACCAGGCACAGTGCCGCCGATAGGCAGGTCAGCAGGAGAGCCGTCGCAAGGCCGAACACGCGCATAGGCAAGGCTCGTAGCATCCGAGTGGTGAGCGAAGAGGTGAAGGCTGCGTCCACGGCGGCAGATGGCTGCCCCTGTGCGATTGGCCGCGTGCCTGGCAGCACGGCAACGAACGTCGGCTGAACGGTCGGCGTTCGCGGCAGGGACCAGGCCGGGGTCAGAGATCGGTATGCAGCGAATAGCCATTGAACCCTGCGGCAAACAGTATGGCGCCCCAGAGGAAGAAGTCGGTTTGCAGGAGCTCTCGCTTTATCGAGACCAACTTTATTCCGTTGTTCAAGGATATGGTGGGGTCAATAAGCCAGCCGAAAAGGACTGCCGTGACGCCTGCTATCATGGAGATTAAGCCGATGCTTTTTACCAAGTGCCTCACCCCTGAGCTCCTCTTTTGCAAACATACTGCTTGGTGAATTAGCGTTGGACCAAGAGTAACTATCGAGAAAGTAAGCCGTGTAAAACTCTCTGTGCGGCTGTAAATGATTGTTAAATCGATATTGCGCACATGATTCCGAGTTATCTGGTTCCTGGACATTGGCCAGTCCGCCTCACGACTCGGGGCTCCACTCACCACCCAGCGCGCGGAACAGTTCGACCTGGGAGACCATCAGCTGCAGCCTGGTCTCGATGAGGGCGTTGTCGGCCTGATAGAGGCTGCGCTGGCTGTCTAGCAGGTTCAGGTAGCTGTCCAATCCCTGGCGATAGCGGTCGGTGGCAAGCGCCAGGCTGCGTGCGGTCGCCTCGCGCAGGCGTCGCTGGGCGGCGAGCTGGCGCGTCAGGGGACCATTGGCGACGAGCTGATCGGCCACCTCGCGAAAGGCGACCTGGATACTCTTTTCGTAGCGCGCGACATCCTGATCCCGCCGCACCTCTGCCAGCTTCAGGTTGGCGCGGTTACGCCCTCCGTCGAACAGCGGTACCTGAAGCTGGGGTACGAAGCTCCAGACCTTATTGCCCACGCTGAACAGGCCGTCCAGGTCGGAGCTCAGGTAGCCCGCATTGGCCGTCAAGGTGATGCGGGGAAAGAAGGCCGCCCGCGCTGCACCGATGTTGGCGTTGGCGGCGCGCAGGCGATACTCGGCCGCGCGGATATCGGGGCGGCGCTCCAGCAGCTCGGAGGGCAGGCCGGCAGGTATCGGCTGGTCGAGACCCTGACGGGCGAGCGGCAGGGGTGTCGGCAGATCGGTCGGCGGATCTCCACCTAGCAGCAGGCGTAGGGCGTTGTCTGCCTGGGCCCGGTTGCGCTCCAGCGCGGCAAGGTCGGCTTCAGCCAGCTCGACGCTGCTTTGCGCCTGCGCCAGATCCAGCGCCGAACCCAGTCCGGCGGCATGCCGCTGCTCGATGAGGGCGAGTCCGCGTCGGCGACCTTCCAGGGTGCTAAGGCTCACCGTCAGCCGCTCTTCCAGGGCGCACTGGTTCAGATAGGCCGTCGCTACCTCCGCGGTCAGCGACAGCTCCACGGCACGGCGTGTCTCGTCTTGGGCAAGGTATTCGTCCAGCGCCGCATCCCGCAGGTTTCCCAGCCTGCCAAACAGGTCTATTTCGTAGGCATTGGTTCCGAGACCGACACTGTATCGATTACCGGTCTGGAGGGCGGATTTCTCCTCGTCGGATCGAGAGCCTTGGCTCTGCGTACGCTCCCGCGTCCGACTGGCAGTGGCGCTAACTTCCAGCATGAGGTCGGCGCGGCTGATGCGATAACGGGCTCGAGCCTGCTGGATATCCAGCACGACCAGGCGCAGGTCGCGGTTGCCATTCAGGGCTTGGTCCAGCAAGGCACGCAGATGCGGGTCCGCGAATAGTCGCTGACGGTCAGTGGGGATACCAGCGGTGTCGCTGGCCAGCGGATAGCGCGCCGGTATGGGCGCTGGCGGCCGTTCGTGGGGCGGTGCCAGGGAGCAGCCGGCAAGCAGGACGCTCAAGGCCAGGGCGATGCTCTTAGCCATGCTGGCACCGCTTCCAGGCCGCGCGTGCCGCACGAGTAGGCAGGGGCAGAGCGACTGGGACAAAGGTGGTATCGAGGGCCGCAGGCCCCTGATTCAAGGGTGGGCGCAAGCCTGGGTGCTGATGGCGAAACATGGGTCATCCTCGTGGAGAACGCCATGGTAGGCGGCTCCCGTGGACCGCCTTGTAAAGGTCTGTAGGTCTCTTGTGAAAGAGTGTTAAGGCCTGGGCTTGAGCGCTCGGCGCTCCGTTATGCTCCGCGCTTTATTGCCGGGATGCCCCCTTGTGATGCCCTTGCTTATCGCCGAAGACGACACTGCCCTGGTCGGCCCCAGCGCCCCCTGCCTGACGCGGCAGGACTACGCCGTGACCATCATCGGGCGCGTTGAACAGGACCTGACCGAGATGTTGTGCCTAGGTCCGCAGCAAGAGGGGCTCGATACCCTGTTGCCGGGTCTGGACGGCCGGCAGGGTTGTCTGCCCAGCCGGGTGGAGAAGGTTAGATGCTCAAGATCCTGATCCGACTCTATCTCGTTCTGTTGGCGACCTATGGCGCCGCCAGCTATCTGGTGCCCGAGGCGCTGGTACAGATGTTCAGCGATCGCTATAGCCGATACAGCCTGGAGCAGATGAATGGCCCGCTGAAGCTGGTCGAGCGCACCTTTGTAGAAGCGCCGCTTTCCCGGTGGCCCACGCTGCTGGCCGATCTGAATGCCGAGATTGCGCCTCTCGCCTTGCAGTTGGGGCTGCAAACCGATCCCCGGTTGACCCGCAGCGAGCGCCACGGCTTGGCGAAGGGCGAACGGCGGGTGCGCCTTGGCGACGACGGTGATCCCAGCATCGCCCTGGTACCGCTGCCTGGCGGGCAGGTGCTCTGGGTAGCCTTTCCCGAGGCGCCCACCGACATAGCGCTGACTTATTGGGCGATGAATGCCCTAATTGGCGCGGCGCTGCTGGTCTGCCTGTACTTCTGGTTGCGGCCCCACTGGCGGGATCTGGAACGGCTCAGGCGTACCGCGGCCCGCCTGGGCAAGGGGCATCTGCAGGAACGTACCGCCATTTCGCCGCGCTCGGACATCGGCCAGCTCGCCCGGGCGTTCGATGACATGGCGCAGGACCTCGAAACCCTGATCGTGCAGCAGCGTGACCTGCTCAATGCCGTCTCCCACGAACTGCGGACGCCACTCTCGCGCCTGGAATTCGGCCTGGCGCTGCTGCAAGCCGATCCGCTCCCTGCCGAGACGCAGCGCCGGCTCGAACAGCAGATTCGTCATGTACGCGAGCTGGATGCGCTGGTCAACGAGCTGCTGTCCTACGCCCGCCTGCACGCCAGCCATGAGGCTCCCGAGCGCCAGTTGCTCAGGCTCGACGAGTTTCTGGACAGTGTCTTGGCGGATTTCAACGAGGAACAGGAAAGGCGGGGCGTCACCTTGAGCCTGAGTGTCGACCAGGCGCCGGAACGGGTGGTCCTGGCGCCGCGGCTCACTGCCCGGGCCTTGCAGAATCTGGTCGGCAACGCCCTGAGGTATTGCCAGCAGGAGGTATGGCTGACCGTATGCCGCGAGTCCGAAGGTTTGCTGATCCTGGTCGAGGACGACGGCGAAGGCATTCCGGCGGGCGAACGGGAGCGGGTATTCGAGCCCTTCTATCGGCTGGATCGCAGTCGGGATCGGACCACGGGAGGCTTCGGCCTGGGTCTGTCGATCAGTCGTCGGGCAATAGAGAAGCAGGGAGGACGGCTCACCCTGGCCCAGAGCGAAAAGGGCGGGGCGCGGTTCGCCATCCTGCTGCCCGACCACCTCCTGGCTGACGTTGAAACACCATCGCGCGCTGCTGCGCGTTACGCGGCGGACAGCGGTCCGCGCTTTTCTTCACCTTCCTGAATCAGTGACATGTCCAGTTTCCGTTCTTCCGCTCAGCCGCATGACGATCCCGCGACCCCTGACCACTATGGCGAGCTCGCCGAGCGTCACGTCTCTGCCGCCCGGGTCTTCACGCTCCTTGCTCCCCATCGAGCCGCGATCATCCTGGTGGTGCTGCTGATCGCGGTCGCCGGGATGACCGGCGTCGTCGGTCCGTTCCTGATACGCAGCATCGTCGACGATGCCTTGCCAGCGAAAGACCTCAGGCTCCTGGGCTATCTGGCGGGCGGCCTGGTCGGGGTCGCGCTGTTCAACGCCATCGCCAACCTGACGCAGACCTACGTCTCGATCCGGGTCGGCCAAAGCATCATGCACGCGCTGCGGACACGCCTCTACCAGCACCTGCAGAGCCTATCGCTGAGCTTTTTCTCCGGTACCCGCGCGGGCGAGGTCCAGGCGCGCCTGTCCAGTGACATCGCCGGTCTGCAGACCCTGCTGACCAACTCCGCCACGGATCTCGCCAAGCACCTGAGCGTGGTGGCTGCAACCCTGGTAGCGATGCTGCTGCTGGATTGGCGACTGGCCTGTGCCTCGCTGGCGGTCATTCCGCTGCTGGTCTGGATCAATGGACGCGTCGCGCAGTTACGGGAGCGCGTGACCTACCAGCAACAGGAGCAGGTGGCGGACCTGTCGGCCAATATCGCCGAGTCCCTGTCGGCCGGCGGGATCATCCTGTCGCGCACCATGGGTCGCGTGCACTACCTCGTGCACCGTTTTCAGCGGGATTCGGCAACGCTCGCCCGCCTGGAGACCCAGGCCAGCACCGCGGGACAGTGGGAGTTCGCGCTCGTCTTCCTGGCGCTGGATATCCTGCCCGCGCTGACGTTCATGGGCGGCGGCCTGTTCATCGGCCTGGGCCTGGAGGTATCCATCGGGACCCTGGTGGCCTTCATCGCCCTGCAGGAACAGCTGCTCTGGCCGCTGATCGAGATATTCGAAACCCGCATCGAGTTCGCCAAGGGCCGTGCCTTGCTGGGGCGCGTGTTCAGCTACCTGGATACGCCGGCGACGGTCACCGAGGCTGCATCGCCGGTGAGCCTAACGCGCCAGGACTTCACGCAGGGCATCCGCTTCGAGGGCGTCAGCTTCGCCTATGGCGACCGGGTCGTGCTCAAGGATCTGACGCTCGAGATACCGGCCGGCAAGCACACGGCGCTGGTCGGCCCGACCGGCTCTGGCAAGACCACGGTGTCCTACCTTATCGCGCGGCTGTACGACGTCGATCACGGTCGTATCACCTATGACGGTATCGATGTCCGCGCGCTGAGCTTCGAAACCCTGGCCAACCTGGTAGGCATCGTGACCCAGGATACCTTCCTGCTCAATGCCAGCATCGAGGCCAATCTGCGCTTCGCCAAGCCCGAGGCGAGCGAGGAGGAGTTGTGGTGGGCACTGGAACGGGCGCAGCTGGATGCGACGGTGCGCGGGCTTGCCGACGGGTTGCAGGCGGGCGTCGGTGACCGGGGCTATCAGCTGTCCGGCGGCGAGCGCCAACGCCTGTCGCTGGCGCGCATGCTGCTGCGCGATCCGCCGATCATCCTCCTCGATGAAGCGACCAGCGCCCTGGATGCCAAGACGCAGGCCGCGATGGCCAGCGCCCTGGCTTCGCTGCAGGGCCAGCGGACCTTGATCTCCATCGCGCATCGCCTGAGCACCGTCAGGCAGGCCGATCAGATTCTCGTCATTCAGGCGGGGCGGCTGGTGGAGCAGGGTACCCACGACGAGTTGGTGAGACAGCATGGGCTGTATGCAGCCATGGCGCTGAATGCCTGAACGCCTCTTAGTGGAGGAGCTGACCTCAGCGCATTGTCCGAAAGGCTTCCCGCAGGTGCGCCACGAATGCTTGCGGATCCTCCATCGCCGCGAAGTGCCCACCTTGATCGGCTTCCGCGAAGAACCGCAGATCGGCGAAGCGCCGCTCTGCCCAGCGGCGGGACAGGCGCAGCTGCTCGCCGGGAAACATGCTGACGCCGGCAGGTAGGGGTAGCGGGGCGGTGGGCATGCCATTCGCCATCTCGCGCATCGCTTCCCAGTAGAAACGCGCCGAACTGGCGCCGGCATTGGGCAGCCAATAGAGCATGATGTCGTCGAGCAGATGATCCAGCGCCAGGACGCGCTCGGGCTCGCCCGCGGTGTCCGATACATCCTGGAACAGGGCGTAGATCCAGGCCGCGAGCCCCACGGGTGAGTCGGCCAAGGCAAAGGCGACCGACTGCGGCCGGGTCGCCTGTACCTTCATGTAGCCCGAGTATTCGCGTTCGTAGCGGGTGGCATCCGCGAGCATCCGTTGCTCGTCCGGCGTAGCCTCGGCCACTTCCTGGTCGGTGGGCTGGAACATCACCATGTTCAGATGCACGCCTGCCAGGCCCGCCGGGCGCAGGTGCGCCAGGGCCGTTGTCACCGCAGCGCCCCAGTCGCCACCCTGCGCCAGCCAGTGATCGTCGTAGCCAAGCCGGCGCATGAGCTCGATCCAGGCCATGGCGGTGCGGCCAACTCCCCATCCGGATTCGCGCGGCTGGTCCGAGAAGCCAAAGCCGGGCAGGGAGGGAATCACCAGGTGGAAGGCGTCGCCCGCATCGCCCCCATGGGCGACCGGGTTGGTGAGCGGGCCTATCACCTCACGAAACTCCAGCACTGAACCTGGCCAGCCGTGGGTGAGCAGCAGCGGTGTGGCCTGCGGCTCGGGAGAGCGAACATGCAGGAAATGAATGCCGAGCCCGTCGATTTCGGTGCGGCTACTGCCCCAGCTGTTCATCAGGGCCTCAGCCGCTCGCCAGTCATAGCCCCCGCTCCAGCGCTCCACCAGGGCCTTCAGACGCTCCAGTTGCGGTCCCTGGCTCCCATCGCGAACGGTCTCGCGGTCTGGCCAGCGGGTCCGCTGGAGTCTTTCGAGCAGGTCGTGGAGCTGGGCTTGGGGCACCTGGATAGGAAAGGGCTGGATGAGATCGGTCATGGAGAGCCTCGCAGTGAAGGGCGTAGTCGCATAACTGAACGTTATCGTTCAGTTTACAGCCGCTGTCAATCCGCTTAAGGTTCGGCCATGAGTGAGATGACCAAACCACGAGGCGGGCGACCCCGTCGGGAAGAGGCAGGCGATGTCGATCGCCGATTGCTGGACGCCGCGTTCGAGCTGTTCCTGGCGCAGGGCTTTGCCGGTACCTCTTGCGAGGCGGTCGCGCGGCTCGCGGGGGCAGGCAAGGCCAGCCTCTATGCACGCTATGCCAACAAGGACCAACTGTTCGAGGCCGTGATCCGCCGCCACTCCGGAACGCTGCCGCAGATCGAGCCCCTACCTACGGGCCTGCCCCTGGCAGAGCGGTTGCGGCTGGCCGGTAAGGACATGCTGGAGCACGCCTCACGGTCGGAAACCCTGGCCATGATGCGTCTGGTCATCGCGACGGCCGATCGTTTCCCGGCGGTCGCGGCCGAGGCGACCCGCATCGGCTGGGAAGCCGGGCGCCTGCGTGTGCGGCAGGCGATCGAAGCGGGCCCGGATCGGCCGGACGACGTCGATCACCTGCTGGAGGCGTTCATCGATCTGGTGTTTGCCCCGCATCAGCTGCGGGCGCTGCTGGGTGATGACCCCCAGTGGCTACAGGCTCAGGCGGCGGACCGGATCGAGAAGGCGATCCGCCTCCTGGTCCGCTGAGCGCACCTGGCGGGTGAACGGGCCACCTTAGAGCTGTGGCCGGCCTTTTAGGGCACGTTAGCCAGATAGCCCCCTCCTGCTTGAGCGCGGAATATCCAAGGGGGTGGACGTACTCCCTCAGCCCCGATCCCGCCGCTGCGGCCTGCCGGCCAGTTGCCGGGCCAGGGCGATGAAGTTCTGCAGGGCGGGCGAAGGGTTGAAGGCGCGGCAGGCCAAGGTGATCGGAGCGGCCAGCCGGGGGCGGGCGTCCAGGATGGGGCAGTAGAAGATGCTGGATCTGTGCAACTCGGTCATGGAGGCCGGGACCGCCGAGAGACCGGCGCCGGCGGCCACCAGGCTGAGGTTGGTGAGCATGCGGTCGACTTCGAAGGCGACCCGGGGCTCGAAGCCGGCATGGCGGCAGGCGTCCAGCAGGTTGGCATACATGCCCGGCGCGCCTGGTTTGCGCACCAGGATGAAATGTTCGTCGGCCAGGGTCGCCAGTGGCAGTCCCCGGCGCTCCAGGCTTTCCAGGGACTCTTCACCGATTCCGGCGATGAGTCGGTGATTGCTCGGCAAGGCCAACAGCATCGCCTCGTTGAGCAGCCGGTGATAGGTGACACCCTCCGGCGCGCTGACGGGGGCGCGCAGGATGCCGATGTCCAATCGGCCCTCGGCTACCCGCTGGGTAAGGCCCTGGGCGTTGTCTTCGGCGATGGCGATCTCCACATCCGGGTAACTTTCTCGGTAGGCGCGGATGATGCGGGGAATAAGGGCATGGGCGGCCGCCGAACTGGTGAAGCCGAGGGCCAGGGTGCCGTCGATGCCGCGCGCGACGCGTGCCGCGCGGTGGGCGCCCTGGCCCACCCGGGCGAGGATGTCGCGGGCCTCCAGCAGGAAGGCGGCGCCCCCGGCGGTCAGGGCGACGCCCTTGGGGTGACGCAGGAAGAGGGCGAAGCCCAGCTCGTCTTCCAGGGCCCGGATCTGCTGGCTGAGTGGAGGCTGCTGCATGTTCAACCGCGCGGCGGCCCGGGTGAAATGCTGCTCCTCGGCTACCGTGACGAAGTAACGCAAATGCCGCAATTCCATTCGCTCGCAGGACCTCGTTGACGCCGGCCAGGGTGACCGATCGGTTAGGATGGGGCGCACGGTGTCTGGCGCCACCCGCACAATAATAACAACGGCAGGAGTCCGGATGATCGCGCGGATCGCTCGCAATGGCAGTGTGCAGATAGGCGTGGCCCTTGCCTGCGGTTTGCTGCTCGGACTCTGGCGTCCTGACCTGGGCGCTGCCATGAAGCCGTTGAGCGATCTGTTCCTGCGCACCCTGGGCCTGGTGATTCCCCTGCTCATGTTCGCGCTCATCGTCGCGGCCATCGCCCGGTTGGGGCGGGGTGCCGGCGCCATGGCGGCGCGCATGGTTCTCTATTTCCAGCTCATGTCGTTGCTGTCCCTGCTGGTCGGCGTACTGGTTGGCCTGCTGATCCACCCGGGTACCGCCACCGGGCTAGGCCCCGTACCCATCGACTGGAACGGCGCGGAACCCGCGGACCCGCTGCTGCCGAGTGCCGCCACGCCCTTGCCGAGTCTGCTCGACAGCCTGCCAGGTACCCTGGTGGGCGCCTTTACCCAGAGCGCCATGCTGCCCATGCTGTGCCTGGCCATCGCCCTGGGGCTGGTGCTGCGCGGCCTGGGCGAGCGGGGTATGCCGTGGCTCGCCGGGATCGAACAGGCCTTGGCGCTACAGTTGCGGCTGCTGCGCCTGTTTCTCCGACTGGCGCCCCTCGCCGCCTTTGGTGCCATGGCCTTCACCGTCTCACGTTATGGCGGCGCTTCCCTGTGGCCCCTCCTGAAGTTCCTGGTCTCGGTCTATCTCGCCGCCCTGTGTTTCATCTGCGGCGTGCTGGGGCTGGTGGCGCGGCTCTGTGGCTTTTCGCTGCTGCGCCTGATCGTCTGGTTGAGGCGCGAGTTGCTGCTGGTGGCGGTCACCGGCTCCTCGGTCGCGGCCTTGCCGTTGCTGATCGGTCGCCTCGAACGCGCCGGGTGTCCGACGGAGCTGGTGCGGCTGTCGCTCACCACCGGCTACACCTTCAACCTGGCGGGCTCGAATCTGTATATCGCGGTGGCACTGCTGTTCCTGACCCAGTTCGCTAGCGTGGAGCTGTCAGCCGCGCAACTGGCCATTTTCATCATCGTCGGTTTGATCACCACCCTGGGTTCGACCAGTGTCGCCGGTTCGGCTTTTCTGACCTTGGCGGCGACCCTGTCGATCCTGCACTTCGTGCCAGTGGAGGCGGTCGGCCTGTTGCTGGGCGTCGAGCGACTGATGAAATGTCGGTCGCTCACCAATGTGCTGGGTAACTGCGTCGCCTGCCTGGCGCTGGCGCGCTGGCAGGGGACGCTGGACCGGCCACGACTGGCGGCCGCGCTCGCCTCCTGAGCCGGGCGAGTCGATCAGTTCTTCAGCAGCTTGCCGAAGGCCTGGTCGAGGGCGGTATCGGCCTCGGCCAACCGCTGACGCCGGGCCTTGGTCCAGTCGACATCGGCCCGCAGGGCCTGTTTCGCCTCGCCGAGCATACGTTGCACCTCGGCCGGTTGCGGACCACCGGTACCGACCCGCGTCTTGACCATGTTGGTCGGAGAAAGCGCGTTGCGGAATTCGGCTTCCTGCAGCGGCAGGCTGGTCTCCTTCCACTGGTACTTCTCGGCAGCCTGGGTGTAGAGCTGCCGGGCCTTGGCGAAGGGAAAGGTCTTGGGCGTGTAGCCTTCGTTGCGGGCTTCCGTGACGATCAGCGAGGCGAAGCTGTGACCGATGCGGAAGGGCACCTTGTGCGCCCGCTCCAGGGTATCGGCCAACTCCATCGAGGTGGTCCATTCGTTCTCGAGTTCTTCGAGGGCGCGTTGTGGATTGACCTTCAGGGCGTCGAGCACGCGGTCCATGCTGGTGAACATGCCGATGGCCGACTCATAGAAATTCAGGTCATCGAAGGCGAACTTGTAGTCCGTCATCCCGGTGGTCACGTTGTGCGCGCGCAGGGTGATGGTCTGCGCCAGGCCGATGGTGTCCGAGGCGGCTTCCCGGGTGCGCATCAACAGCCCCGGATTGCGTTTCTGCGGCATGGCGCTGCTGGTGTAGGTGGAGCCTTCCTCCAACAGTAGCCAGGGGCGGATCTGGTGGTACTGGGTGTGGATGTCACCGATCATCGCGCCGAGACGGATCGCCGAGGAAGCGGCGATATCGGCGGCTTCGATGGGGATGTCGTAGGTGGAGACCTGGCTGGAATCCAGCGAGTTCTGGCGCACGCCATCGAAGCCGAGCAGGCTGGCGAGGCGCTCGCGATTGAGCGGGTAGGCGGAGTTGGCCAGTACGGCGGTACCCATCGGGCTGAGGTTGAGGCGCTGATAGAGCTGGGCGATGCGCTGGGCGTCGCGGGCGAAGGAATCGGCGTAGGCGAGCAGATAGTGGGCGTAGGAGATCGGCATCGCCTGGACGCCGTTGGTATAGGCCGGCACCAGGGTATCGACGTTGGCGGCGGCGAGGGTCAGCAGGCGCTGACGGGTCGCGTTCACGGCGTCGCTGTAGGCCAGCACCTGGCTACGCAGGGACGCCAGGCGGTAGGTGGCATAGATGTCCTGGCGACTGCGGCCCGAGTGGATCAGCGAGGCTTCCGGACCGATCTTGTCGGTCATGATCTTTTCCAGCTGGAGCACGTCGCTGGGTCGCTTGCCGTCCGGCCGAGCGCCCTGGTCGATGGCGAATTCGACCCCGCCGGCGATCTTGCGTCCCATCTCCGGGGTGACGATGCCTTCCTCGGTCAGCATCACGATGGACGCCTTGTTGATGCGGTTCAGTCCGTCGAACTGGTCTTCGACGCCTCCAACGCGGGCGCCGCTGTGGGTGACGGTGCCGCCGATCCTGGCGACCTCGGCCTTGCACTCGGCGGTGGTCTTGCAGGGCGCGTCGGCGGTGTTGGCGGCCAGCGCCGGAGTCCCGGCGGCCAGGGCGATGAACAGGGCAAGCGGTAGTAAACGCGGGGTAGCGAGCATGGTCGATGGTCCTTTCGGGGCGGGATCGGGGCCGGTGCGGAGGCGCGGCCGGCCGTGGCGTCAGAGCAGGGGCAGGGTGTAGCTGAGGATCAGGCGGTTCTGGTCGAGGTCGGTATCGTTACGGCTGCGGTAGCTGCCGTTGCGCCAGCGCACCTTGACGTTCTTCAGGGCGCCCGTCTGGACGGTGTATTCCAGCTCGGTATCGCGCTCCCACTCCTTGCCGGCGATCCCGCCGGGTCCGTCGAAATGGTCGCCCTTGAGATAGCGGGTCATGAAGGCGAGTCCCGGAAGGCCCCAGGCCGTGAAGTCGTAGTCGTAGCGCACCTGCCAGGAGCGCTCGCCCGGATTGGCGAAGTCCGGCGACAGCATCACGTAGTTGACCAGGTACGAATCGGTGCCGTTGAGATGGGGAAAGCCGGTCTCGCCGTGCATCTGCTGGTAGGCGGCGCCGAAGGCATGATGGCCGAGGTTGTAGGTGAACTTGGCTCCATAGGCATCGTTGTCGACGTTGGTGCCGCCGTCCTGGCGCGAGCGGGCATAACGCAGATCCGTCTCCAGCGACTGGTTCTTGCCGAGCGGCAGGACGTGCAGCACGTTGAACATATGCTGTTCATAGTTCTGGTCGAGATGACCGTAGTCGTAGACGGTGGTGAGCTGCTTGGTCCATTTGTAGCTCAGCCCGGCGAAGTCGAACTGGTCACTCGGTCGGCCGCCGCGAATGCCGCTGCCCGACACGGTCATGTCCTCGTTCGCGCTGTCGTTGCGGACCCGGTTCTGGGTCAGGCGCCCGGCGTTGAAGGTGAGGTTGTCCAGTTCCTTGGACACCAGCTGGGCGCCCTGGAAAGTCTGCGGCAGCAGGCGCGAATTGCTGCTGCGGATGGTTTGCAGCCGGGGAATCAGGGTGCCGACCTTCAGGGTGCTCTTGGACACCCGGACCTTGCCGGTCAGCCCGAGCTTGCTGTAGTCGTCGGGCGCTCGCTCATCGCCCACCGGCAGCAGACCGGTGTTCTGCCGATCCGGCCCCGAATCCAGCTTGAGGCCGAGCATGCCCAGGGCGTCGATACCGAAGCCTACCGGGCCCTCGGTGAAGCCGGATTCGTAGTTGAGAATGAAGCCCTGGGCCCATTCCTCCCGCTTGGATTGCCGAGCGCCGGATTGGCGATAGTCGCCGTTGAAGTAGAAGTTGCGCAGCTCCAGGTCGGCCTTGCTGTCGGCGAACAGCTCGGCGGAGGCATCGAGGGGAAGGAAGGAGGCGAGGGCGGCGGTACCGACCCCGAGTGCTAGCGGTGACAGGCGCATGGTGGGTTCCTTGACGCGTTATTGTTATTGGGCGCGTTGGGTCGTGAGGCGATAGCCGCTCACGACGGGAACCTTAAGGACTTTACGGAAATATTAAAAATATATGAAAAGTCGTGGGTGAATACTTTTTGAGTATGGCCCCGAGGGGCGAAAAGGATGTCATTGCTCTGCTGCTGATGGCCGGGTCGAGGTCCTTGCCAAGTCTTGCTGGATGCGGGGGTAGCGATCCGCGCTGGGTATCAGCGGACGATGACCGGTGAAACGGCTGGCGCGTCGCCTGCTGAAAAGAACCGGTGCTCTCTGATCGTCAAGAGTTGGCTCAGACGGCAGATCCACCGGTCACGGGTGCGACGCTGCCGTCCTCAATCTTCGCTGGAGGCGAAGCCCTCGAGCCAGCGCGCTTCCGAACAGAGCAGGTGGTGGCGCATGGCGGTCTGGGCACCGATCAGGTCGCGGGCTTCCACGGCGCGCAGGATGGCTTCGTGTTCGGCCACGGCGACGCCCCAGGTCTTCTGGCTTTCGGTCTGCTCGGCGACGTGGGTGGAGAGGGGGCTATGGCGCTCGTCGAACAGCGAGGTGATGATGCGTACCAGCGTGGAGTTGCCGCTCATCCGGGCCAGGCGGCAGTGGAACTTGCGATCGTCCTCCATGGGCGAAAGTCCCTGGGCGATCTTGTCGCTCATGTTCTGGATGCACTTCGCCAGGTAGCGGTAATCGGCCTTGCCGCCCACGGAACAGGCCAGCACGATGGTCGCGCCCTCGATCATGGCCCGGGCGTGCATCAGCTCCGAAGGACTCTCGCCAAGGGTGGAGGTACGTGCTCCGGTGTTCAGCAGGGCCGCGTTCACATAGATCCCGGAGCCCTGGCGGACCTCGATGTTGCCTTCGATTTCCAGGGCGATCAGGGCTTCGCGCAGCGATGGCCGGGAGACGCCCAGCAGCTGGGCCAGGTCGCGCTCCGGCGGCAGACGGGTACCGGCTTCGATGGCGCCCTCGCGGATGTGCTGGCGCAGGCGATCCGCGATCTTCTGGTAGAGCTTTCTTTCAGTGGTGGCAGTGGGCAGCGTCATTGATGAAACCTGCATCTTCAAGGGCTTCAGTATCTCATGGGCTACCCGGTTCGGCGCCAGCGGCTCAGGGCAGGGCGGCCAGCTCGAACAGCGGCGTCGCCAGCTGCCACTTCTCCGATCCCGCCTCGGGTGAGGACAGCTGATAGCGCGCCATCAGGGTTTCCCATTCCTGGATCCTGGGATTGCGCTGTTCCAGCTCGTGCAGGCGGTCGAAGGAGAAGTCCGGCCCGGCTTCGAGCAGCATGGTCAGCCGACAGCCGAGGCGCCAGATGGTCATGTTGGCGACGCCGGCTTCGCGCAGATGGGCGATGACCTCGGGCCAGACCGCCGCGTGCTGGCGTTCGTATTCGGCGATGAGCGCGGGGTCGTCCCGCAGGTCCAGCAGCAGACAGTAGCGTGTCATGTTCTCGCTCCTCGGCCGGTGGCGGCCGATCAGACCCGTTCAGATTTCGACGATGGCTTTGACGACGCCACGGGCCGGGTCCAGCAGCTCCGCGAAACGGGTGGGCAGCTCGGCCAGTTGCAGGCGATGGGTGTTGAGTGCCGCGTCCGGGATCAGGCGCTCGCGCAGGCAGCGCTCGACGTGCTGGAAATCCTCGGCGGTGGCGTTGCGACTGCCCAGCAGGGTGGTCTCGCGCTTGTGGAACTCGGGATCGGCGAAGCGGATGTGGTCCTTGACCACCGAGATCAGCACATAGCTGCCGGCATGGGCGACGAATTCGAAACCGCGCTCGATGGCGCGGGCGTTGCCGGTGGCGTCGAACACCACGTCGAAGAAGTCGCCATCGGTCAGCCGCGCCAGTTCGTCCTTGTCGCCGTCACCGACGGTCACCGTGGCCGCGACCTGCAGGTGCTGGCGACAGAATTCCAGGCGATCGGCGCGGGTGTCGAGGACGGTGACCTGAGCCCCGGCGATGCCGGCGAAGATCGCCGCCGCCATGCCGATCGGACCGGCGCCCACCACCAGCACGCGCTGGGCCTGGCCCAGCCCCGAACGGCGCACGGCGTGGGCGCCGATGGCGAGAAATTCCACCATCGCCGCCTGGTCGAGGGTGAGGCCCTCGGCCTTGAAGACGAAGCGGTCGGGCAGACTGAGGTACTCGGTCAAGGCGCCGTCACGATGCACGCCCAGGACCGCGATCCTGGTGCAGCAGTTGGTCTTGCCCTGGCGGCAGGCGATGCACTGGCCGCAGGACAGGTAGGGCACCACATAGACAATATCCCCCGCCTGCAGGCGCCCGCTGTCGTCGGTTTCCTCGACGATGCCGGAAATCTCGTGGCCCATCACCCGCGGGTATTCCAGATAGGGCTGGTTGCCTTCGTAGATGTGCAGGTCGGTCCCGCAGACGCCGACCCGCCGGATGCGGATCAGGGTTTCGCCTGTGCCACGCGCGGGCTTGGGAGTATCGCGGGAGACCAGCAGGCCGGGTTTTTCACAGATGACGGTCAGCATGATGAAACTCCGCATCGCTCGGGATGCACGTTGGATTCGTGGCGATGCTTTCGCCGGGAATGACCGCGAGCGGTCGGCTTCGTCGGTAGAGGGCGGCAGTGGCGCCGACCAGGAGATGGACCTGGCAGGGCAGTCTCATGCCGGGTTTCCTGGCACGGGGGCAGCATCGTCCAGCAAGCCGCGTTGCTTGAGGGTGTTCCAGAAAGCCACCGGGATCGGCGTCTGCAGCCAGGCGACGTTGGTGCTGACCTGCTCGGCGCTGCGGGCGCCGATGACGCAGGACACCACCGCTGGGTGCGCCAGCGGAAACTGCAGGGCCGCCGCTGCCAGGGGTATCGCGAATTCGGTGCAGACCTCCTGCAACGCTCCGACCTTGGCCACCACCGCCGCCGGCGCGACGCCATAGTCGAAATGCTGGCCACCGGCGAGAATCCCAGAATTGAAGACGCCACCGGCGACGATGGCATTGCCGCCGGCAACGCAGCGGTCGAGCAGTGGGCGCAGGCTCTGCTGCTCCAGCAGGGTGTAGCGGCCCGCCAGCAGGGTACAGTCCAGCTGGCATTCACCCATGCTTTCGACGACGATTTCCCATTCGTTTACGCCCAGTCCGATCGCCCGGACCTGGCCACTGCTGCGCAACTGCTCCAGTGCCCGAAAACCTCCGCCCTGGGTCAGGGCCTGCCAGTGCAGGTCATGCCGCTCGCCATGGGTGCGGCGACCGATGTCGTGCACATAGAGGATGTCGATGCGTGACAGCCCTAGCCGCTGCAGGCTGTCTTCATGGGATCTCAGGATGGCGTCGTAGCTGTAGTCGTAGACCGGCTTGAAGGGCAATGGACGGGCCCAGCCGTCATCGTTCGCGCGCTCGCTGCCGTTGGGGGAGAGCAGCCGGCCCACCTTGCTGCTGAGCACGAACTCATCGCGCTCCTGTTCGTCGAGAACGGTCCCGAGGCGATGCTCCGAGCGGCCATGGCCGTAGAAGGGCGCCGTATCGAAGTAGCGGATACCCTGCTGCCAGGCGTTCGCCAAGGTATCGACGGCCTGCTGCACCGGCATCTCCTGATGCAGCCCGCCCAGCTGGGAACAGCCGAGCCCGAGTACCGGGAGCGTCAGGGGGCTTCCGGCCAAATGTCTCCGCTCAGAGAGGTTCATCGCCAGGCCTCCGTTCAATACAGCACGTTGCGGGCGTCGGCGCTATCCAGGTTGGCCTTGTCGATGAGCAGGACGCCGGTGTCGATGAACTTGGGCACCTTTTGCTTCTCGATCACCTTGATCACCGTGGCGACCGATTCCAGGCCCATGCGATAGGAGCTCTGCACCACGATGGCGTCCAGGGTGCCGTCGCGCACGAAGCCCTGCAGGTCCTCGTTGCCGTCGAAGCCGATGGCCTGCAGCTTGCCGGCCTTGCCGGACTGGGCGATGGCCCGCGCCATGCCGACCGCGGTGGGTTCGTTGGCGCCGTAGATGCCCTTGAGGTCGGGATTGGAGGCCAGGACGTCGGTGGTCTGGTTGAGGGCGTTGGCCATCTGCGACTGGGAATAGAAGGGGCCCACCACGGTCAGCTGCGAATGCTGCTCCAGGTATTTGCGGAAGCCGCCGACCCGGCCCACTTCCGAGCCGGTGCCCGGCACATAGGACATGATGGCGATCTTGCCGGTCTTGCCGACCTTCTCGATCATGCGCTGGGCGGACAGCTCGCCGGCCTTGTTGTTGTCGGTGGAGAGAAAGGACTGGTAGTAGGGCGCGCCGCTTTCCGCCACCGAGGAGTCGATCAGCACCACCGGGATATGGGCTTCCCAGGCCTGCTTGATGGCCGGGACCAGGGCGTCCGGGTCGGACGGCGCCAGCACGATGCCCGAGACGCCGCGGTTGACGGCATTGACCACCATGTTCACCTCGTCGGCGATCGCCGATTCCGAGGCCGGTCCCTGGAAGGTGACCTTGTAGCTGGTGTGCTGCTTGGCCGTTTCCTGCACGCCCTTCTGCACGTTCTGCCAGTAATTGGAGTTGGCACTCTTGACGATGACGGCGATCTCGCCGTTACCGGCCAGCGCCAGGGAGGTCGCGGCGGAGAGGGCGACACCCAGGACCACTTTCTTGAAGTTTTTCATCGGTCGTTCCTTGTTGTTGTTATCGAGGGTTCACTTCTTGCGGTTGCGGAGCTGGTCGATACAGACGGTCAGCAGGATCACCAGGCCGATGATGATCTGCTGGGTGAAACTGGAGACGCCGAGCATGTTGAGGCCGTTGCGCAGCACGCCGATGGTGAAGGCGCCGATCAGGGTGCCCGACACGCTGCCGATGCCACCGGAGAGGGAGGTGCCGCCGATCACCGCGCTGGCGATGGCGTCCAGTTCGTACATCACCCCTTCGTTCGGCTGGGCGGTGACCAGGCGCGACATCAGCACCGCGCCGGTCAGGCCGGCCAGCACGCCGGACAGCACATAGGTGAAGAGCGTGACCGCGCGCACCTTGACCCCGGAGAGCCGGGCCGCTTCGGCGTTCGAGCCCACGGCATAGATGTGGCGGCCCAGGCGGGTACGGCTGAGCACCAGCCACAGGGCGATGGCCAGGACGATCATGATGATCACCGGGTAGGGGATGCCCGGAAAGATCACGTTGGGAAAGCCGTCGTCGCCGATGCGCTCGATGCGGCCCAGGGTGCCGTTGCCGAGCACGCCAAAGGCCGCGCCGAGTCCGGAAATGGGCTGGGCATCGGTCAGGCGCAGCGCCAGGCCGCGGGCCACCAGCATCATGCCCAGGGTGGCGATGAAGGGCGGCAGCTTGACCAGGGTCACGAACAGACCGTTGATCGCGCCGCAGATCCCGCCGACGATCAGGCCCACCAGGATGCCCACCTCGATGGACGCGCCGGCCTTGACTGCCATGGCGTTGGCCACGCCGGCCAGGGCCAGCACCGAGCCCACCGAGAGGTCAATGCCGCCGGTGATGATCACCGCCGTCGCACCGAGGCCGAGAAAGGCGATGGAGGTGACCTGCAAGGCCACGCTCATGCCGTTGCCCATGGTGAGGAAGGCACTGCTCATGGAGGAAAACACCGCGATCAGGGCCAGCAGGCTGACCAGGGCGCCAAACTTCTGCAGAAATTCTTTTTGTTTTTCGGTCATTTCTCTGTCTCGCTCGACACGCGTGGACGAGCTGCCGTCAGTGCGACGTGCAGCCGGAGGCGTAGTGCATGATCTGGTCCTGGGACGTGGCCCGGGTCTCGACGTCGCCGGTCAGGCGGCCTTCGTGGAAGACCAGGATCCGATCACTCATGCCCAGCAGTTCGGGCAGCTCCGAACTGATCAGGACGACGCCGATACCCTGGGCGGCCAGCTGGTCCATCATTTCGTAGATGGCGTACTTGGCGCCGACGTCGATGCCCCGGGTGGGCTCGTCGAAGAACATGATCCTGGCATCCCGGAACAGCCATTTGCCGATGATGATCTTTTGCTGGTTGCCGCCCGAGAGGTAGCGGGTGACCTTGTCGATCGAGGGCGTGCGAATGTCCAGCCGCCGCACGTAGTCCTGGGCGACCCGCGCCTCCTCGCCGAAGCGGATGAAGCCCAGCGGCCCGCAGAGGGCATCCAGATTGGCCAGGGTCAGGTTATGCGCCAGGGTCATCTTGACCGCCAGGCCGTCCTTCTTGCGGTCTTCGGACAGGTAGGCGATGCCCTGGTCGATGCCGTCGCGCGGACTGCGGATAGTGACCGCGCGGCCGTTGATTTCCACCTGGCCGGCATCCAGCCGGTCGGCGCCAAAGATCGCCCGGGCGATCTCGGTGCGCCCGGCGCCCATGAGACCAGCGAAGCCGAGGATCTCGCCGCGACGCAATTCGAAGCTGATGTCCTGGAAGACCCCTTTGCGGGCCAGGCCTTGCGCCCGCAGCAGTACCTCGCCGGTAGGCACCGAGGTGCGCGGCGGGAATTTCTCGTCGAGGGAGCGCCCGACCATGCCCGCCACGATGGCGTCGACACTGGTGTCGGCAAAGCGCTGGGTGGAGACGTAGCGGCCGTCGCGCAGTATGGTCACCCGGTCGACGATGTGGCGCATCTCGTCCAGCCGGTGGGAGATGTAGAGCATGCCGACGCCGCGCGCCTTGAGGTCCTGGATGACCTTGAACAGCGCCTGGGTCTCGCTTTCGGTCAGCGAGGAGGTCGGTTCGTCGAGGATGAGCACCCGGGCGTCCAAGGACAGCGCCTTGGCGATCTCCACCATCTGCTGCTGGGCCACCGACAGCTTGGCCACCGGGGCGCGGGGGCTGATGGCCACGCCCAGGCGGGCTAGGCAGGCTTCGGTGTCCGCCTGCATCTTGCGTCTGTCGATCAGGCCGAAGCGCACCGGCTCGCGGGCCAGGAAGATGTTTTCCGCCACCGTGAGGTGAGGCACCAGGTTGAGTTCCTGGTGAATGATGGCGATGCCGACATGCTCGGCTTCCGACACGGACTTGAAGTGCCGCTCTTCACCGAGGTAGCGGATCCGCCCCTCGTCCGGCGGCTGCTGGCCGCTGACGATCTTCATCAGGGTGGACTTGCCGGCGCCGTTCTCGCCGCAGATGGCGTGGACTTCACCCGGGTAGAGGCTGAGGCTGACGTCGTCGAGGGCCACGACGCCGGGAAAGCGCTTGGAAATGTTTTCGAGCGTCAGGCAGGGCGAGGGCGCTGGCGGTACGGGGCCGCCACCTTCGCCGCGGGGCGATGGGGTATCCAGCATGGTGCTCTCTCTTGTTGTTGTTTTAGGGTCGTTGCCCTATGTGAGATCCATGGCAGGGAAGCTACACCCCCGTTCGGATATCTGGCAAGACCAATTGGATTTTTTCAAATTGGTCTTGCCAGATTGCAGCTTGGTTGGTGAAAGCCTTGTTGCGCAGGGCAGGCGATGGGTGACGGATGGACTAGGCGTTCAGTGCGGCGCGGCTTGGTGGAGGGACTGGCGCGGGAGGAAGACGGAAAGGGTAGACCAGCAGGCGTAGCGTCTGGGCCATCTGAAGTGTCTGGAGAAAGGCGCTTTGGGTGGCCCGCGTTATTCAGGCCGGGCCACCGACCGAGATGTCCTAGCGCACCGGCGCAGCCGCCGCGGCGCGCCCCGGGCGGGCGTCGCGGAAGGTGACCAGAAAGGCCAGCAATACACCCAGGGAGAACACCGCCGGGAATAGCCAGATGCCTTGCCAGTCATGGCCGGTGCCGCTGGCATAGTGATCCGAGACCATCCCGGCGACCCAGAAGCCGACCAGCATGCCCACGCCATAGGTGGCCAGGGTGATCAGGCCCTGGGCGGCGCTCTTGTTCGCCTCGCCGGCCTTGGCATCGGTGTAGATCTGGCCGGAGACGAAGAAGAAGTCGTAGCAGACGCCGTGCAGGGCGATGCCCAGCAGCAGGTAGGCGAGGGCGTCACCTTGGGCGCCCAGGGCGAAGCAGCCATAGCGTACGGCCCAGGCGAGCATCCCCACCAGCAGGGTCCGCTTGAGGCCGAAGCGGCGGATGAACAGCGGCAGCAGCAGCATGAAACCGACTTCGGACACCTGGCCCAGGGTCATCATGCCGGTGGGGTTGGCGACCCCCAGTTCGGCCAGGAAGAGGTTGGCGTTCTGGTAATAGAAGGCCAGCGGGATACAGATCAGCACCGAGGCGGCAAAGAAGACGGCGAAGCTGCGGTCCTTGAGCAGGCGCAGGGCGTCCAGGCCGAGCGCTGCGCCCAGGCCCTGGCTGGCGGACGGCAGCGGTGCGGTCCGCGGCAGGCTGAAACTGTAGAGCCCGAGGATGAGGGAGGCGCCAGCACCGAGCAGGAAGGTGTTGCGCAGGGCACCGGCGGCGATGCCGGTGCGGCTGTCCCAGGCGAAGACGAAACTGATGGCCAACCCCGCGGCGATCCAGCCCAGGGTGCCCCAGACGCGAATCTTGGCGAACTGGCGGGCCGGATCGGCCAGATGACGGAAGGCCACCGAGTTGGCCAGTGCCAGGGTCGGCATGTAGCAGAGCATGTAGGCCAGCACCAGCGGATAGAAGGTGGCGAAGTCGGCGGCCGCATAGAGCTGGTAGAGCAGGACCGCACCGACCAGGTGCAGCAGGCCGAGGATGCGCTCGGCATTGAAATAGCGATCGGCGATCAGGCCAACCACGAAGGGCGCCAGGATCGCCCCCCACGACTGGGTGGCGAAGGCCTGGCCGATCTGGCCGCCATTGGCGCCGAGGGTGTTGCCAAGAAAGGTGGCGAGGGTGACGAACCAGCTGCCCCAGATAAAGAACTGCAGGAACATCAGGGTGCTCAGGCGTAGCGAAAGTGCGTTCATCGTCGATTCCTTGTTGTGGGTTATGTGACGAAAAAACGAGGTGGGGCTGCTACTGCAGGCCAAGCATCCGCCGATTGCGCGCCGGATCGGCGTCGCTGCCGGCGAAGTCGTCGAAGGCGCGGGTGGCCGGCTGGATCAGGTGACGCTCGATGAAGGGTGCGCCCTCGGCAGCGCCCTGGGCCGCATCCTTCAGGCAGCACTCCCACTCCAGCACCGCCCAGCCATCGAACCCGTACTGGGTGAGCTTGCTGAAGATGGCGCCGAAATCGATCTGGCCATCCCCCAGGGAGCGGAAGCGACCCGGGCGCTCGGCCCAGTCCTGGTAGCCGCCATAGACTCCGCTGCGGGCGTCCGGACGGAATTCCGCGTCCTTGACGTGGAACATGCCGATGCGCGCGTGATAACGGTCGATGAACCCCAGGTAGTCCAGCTGCTGCAGCAACAGGTGGCTGGGGTCATAGAGGATTCGCGCCCGGGGATGGTCGTCGACCGCCGCCAGAAAGCGCTCAAAGGTGGCGCCGTCGTGCAGGTCCTCGCCCGGATGCAGTTCGAAGCACAGGTCCACGCCTTCTTCGCCGTAGACGTCCAGGATCGGCCGCCAGCGCTGTGCCAGCTCGGCGAAGCCTTCGTCCACCAGGCCGGCCGGACGCTGAGGCCAGGGATAAACATAGGGCCAGAGCAGGGCGCCGGAAAAGGTCGCCACGGCCTTGAGGCCGAGGCGCCGGCTGGCCTTTGCGGCCAGCTTGAGCTGCTTGACCGCCCAGGCCTGGCGTTCATCCGGCCGGCCGCGCAGGGCCGGCGGGGCGAAGCCGTCGAAAGCCTCGTTGAACGCCGGATGCACCGCCACCAGCTGCCCCTGCAAATGGGTGGACAGCTCGCTGATAGCCACGCCTGCCGCGGCGCACTGGCCAAGTAGCTCGTCGCAGTAGTCCTGGCTGGCGGCCGCGCGTTCGAGGTTCGGGCATTGATGGCCCAGCGTCGGCAGCTGGATGCCCCGGTAGCCCAGGTCTGCCGCCCAGCGCGCGAGATGGGGCAGGGTGTCGAAGGGCGGCTGGTCATCGAGGAACTGGGCGAGAAAGATTGCCGGGCCCTTGAGCCCTGGGCGAGAGGTAGCGGCCATGGTCAGGCTCCTAGGGTCGGTAGTGGCGTCCAGGCACCCTGGCGCTGATGGCTGGCCAAGGCGGTTTCGATAAAGGCCAGGCCGCGCCAGCCGGTGGTGATGCCGGGCAGCCCCGCGGCGGGATCCGCCGGATCGCGGATGGCGGCGGCCAGGTCGCGGTAGAGATTGGCCAGCGCTTCGAGGTAGCCCTCCGGATGGCCGGCCGGCAACCGCAGCCGCTGCTGGGCACTGGCGCTCAGCCAGGGCTGGCCGAGACCCGCGCGCAGCGTGCGGGGCGGCTGGTCGAGACTGCGCTGCAGGAGGCTGTTGGGCTCCTGCTGATGCCATTCCAGGCTGCCCTGCTCACCATAGAGCCGGATGCGCAGGCCGTTTTCCTCGCCTACACAGACCTGGCTGGCCAGCAGACTGCCGCTGGCACCCTCGGTGGTCTCGAACAGCACCATGACATCGTCGTCCAGGCGCCGGCCGGGCAGGTGGCTGCGCAGGTGGGCGCTGAGCCGGGAGATGCGCTGGCCGCTGATGAACTCGGCGAGACTGAAGGCGTGGGTGCCGATGTCGCCCAGGCAACCGCCCGGACCGGACGCGGCCGGATCGTCGCGCCAGGTCGCCTGCTTGTTGCCGGTGGCGGCCAGGTCCTGGGCGAGCCAGCCCTGCGGATATTCCACATGGATCTTGCGCAGGGCGCCCAGCTCGCCGCGGGCGACCCGCTCGCGGGCTTCCCATACCAGGGGGTAGCCCAAATAGGTGTGGGCCAGGGCATAGCGCAGGGGGAGCGCGGCCAGGGCTTCCGCCAGGTGCTGCACCTGCGCCAGCGAGGTGCCGGCGGGCTTTTCGGAAAAGACGTGGAAGCCCGCGGCCAGGGCGGCCTCGGCGATGGGGACGTGCAGGTCGTTGGGCGTGACGATCACCAGCAACTCGACGCGCTGCTCGGCTGGCAGCTGGCGTTCTCCAGCCAACAGCGCCTCCCAGGACGCATAGACCCGCTCAGGTGCCAGGCCCAGCTCGCGACCCGAGGCGCCATTGTTGCCGGCATCGCGGCTGAAGGTGCCGCAGACCAGCTCCAGCGTGCCATCCAGCGCCGCCGCGCGACGATGGGCGGCGCCAATGAAAGCGCCCTGGCCGCCGCCGATCATGCCGTAGCGAATCCTGTGGCTGGTATGAGCCTGCATCCCCTGATCCTCCGGCTGCTATCGCGCTAGGTGTAACCGGTTACATTTTTTCGGCATTTGGCGGCCGCTGGCGGATTTAGTCAAGTGCCACTCAGGCGTATGGCTTGCCTGGCGGATTGCCTTTGCGCACAGTGGCAACCTTTCCATCGCTTACCGAGGCTGCATGTCCAACATTCGCCGGGTTGCCGAATTGGCCGGGGTATCGGTGGCGACCGTGTCGCGTACCTTGAAGAATCCCGACGTCGTGGCGCCCGCTACCCGCGAGCGCGTGCAGGCCGCCGTGGCCGCTGCCAACTATCGGCCCAACGGGATGGCCGTGCAGTTTCGCTCCCGTCGCACCGGCAACCTGGTGGTGCTGGTTCCGCTGATCGCCAACAGCTTCTTCGCCCGGGTCATCGCCGGCATCCAGCAGGCGGCGCAGGCGGCCGGTTATCGGGTGCTGTTGTGCGATACCGCTGGCGACGAACGCCGCGAGCGCGAATACGCCGAACTGGTCTATGCACGTCAGGCCGATGGGGTGATCCAGCTCCGCGCTTTCGATCCCTTTGCCGGCCAGGGCGACATACCGCCGGTGGTGAATGCCTGCGAAGTGCTCGCCGAGCACACCTGGCCCAAGGTCCGGCTGGACAATCGCGCCGCCGCGCGCTGCCTGACCGAGCATCTGCTGGCGCTCGGACACAGGCGCATTGCCCTGATCAAGGGGCCGGAAGACAGCCCGCTGACCCTGGAACGGCTGGCCGGCTACCAGGAGGCGCTGACGCAGGCGGGCATTGCCCTGGATCCTGGTCTGCTGCACGAAGGCGACTTCACCCTGGCCGCTGGCGCCGCCGCGGCCAAGGCACTGCTGACGCTACCCGAGCGCCCGACCGCGCTGTTCTGTTGCAGCGACGAGATGGCGATCGGAGCGCTGCAGATCCTGCGGCGCTCCGGGTTGCGTGTCCCGGAAGACATCTCCCTGGCGGGGTTCGACGACATCGCCTTCGCCGCCTACACCGAGCCGCCACTGACCACCATTGCCCAGCCGGCGGAGGCCTTCGGCCAGCGCGCGGTGGCCATGCTGCTGGAGGTGCTCAACGGGGGCACGCCGGCTGCGCGAGAGGTGGTGTTGCCCTTCGAACTGAAGGTGCGGGGAAGCACCGGTGTATGTGGGTGAGCGCAGCTCTCCACCCATTGGGCGCTTGCCAGCAGTAGGCGTGAGCGAAGGCGGGCGCCGTCGCGGAACAGTCCTGGGCTGACCGGAGCAGTGAAGGCCGTCCGCAGGGCTCGCCATGCCTAGGCGGGATCACTCCGGATGCCGCAGCACCTCCGCGATAGCCGAGGCGACATGATCAACCCGTTCGGCGGTCAATCCGGCCACACAGAGCCGGCCATTATCGACCAGATAGATGCCGAAATCCTGCCGCAGGCGTTGCACCTCGGTCCTGCCCAGACCTGTATAGGAAAATAGCCCGCTGTGGCTGCGAATCCGCTCACCGAGTGACCGGTGCGCGTGACCGAGGGCGGTCGCGAGCAGCTCGCGCATGGCGGAGGTGCGCTGGCGCATGTCATCCACGTCGGCTCGCCAGAGATCGGCGAGCTCGCTGCCCAACACCAGGTCCACCAGTTGCGCGCCATGCCGCGGGGGGCTCGAGTAGTTTCGTCTCACCGTGGCTTGCAGCTGGCCCTGCGCCCGGGCTGCCATTGCCGCCGAGGCGCAGACCACGGACAGGGTGCCGACCCGCTCGCCGTACAGCGAAAAGTTTTTCGAGCAGGAATAGCTCACGAGAAAGGTCAGGCCGGCGCGCTCCATTTCCCTGATGACGAAGGCATCTTCTTCCAGCCCGGTGCCGAAACCCTGATAGGCGCAGTCGACGAAGGCGATGAGCTCACGCTCGGCCAGCACCTGGATGACCTTCCGCCATTGGGCGGTGGTGAGATCCAGGCCCGTGGGATTGTGGCAGCAGGGGTGGAGCAGGATGATGCTCCTGGCAGCCAGGCCGCTGAGGGTGTCGAGCATGTCCTGGAAGGCAAGCTCGGCGGAGGACGGACAGTAATAGGGGTATCTGCTGACCGCGAAGCCAGCGCCTTCGAAGAGGGCGACGTGATTGTCCCAGGTGGGATCGCTCACCCAGACGCCGGACTCCGGAAACCACCGCCGCAGGAAGTCCGCGCCTATCTTGAGCGCGCCCGATCCACCGACGGTCTGGATGGTAGCCACGCGGCCATCCGCCAGTGCCGGGCTGGCATCGCCGAACTGCAGGCGCTGAGCATTCAGTCGAAAACCTTCGTGGCCCTCCATGGGCAGGTACATCGACGGGGCCAGCGCTGTTTTTCGCAGATGCTGGTCGGCTGCCGCCACGGCCCGCAGGACCGGCAACCGGCCGGATGCGTCCGTGTAGACGCCGACACTCAGATTCACCTTCTCAGGCCGGCGGTCCTGCTGATAGGTCCTGATCAGGGAGAGGATGGGATCGCCCTGGTATTCGGTCAGGTGTTCGAACATCGTTATCCATTACCTGATCAATGAGATTTCCGGTCTCGCCGCCGCCAGTACCTGGCGCCACGCCGAGCGGCGGCCTTCGCTCGTCACATGCCAAGTCGCTGGAAGACATGGACGTTGCCTTTATCGACGCGAAGGGTAGCACCGCTCCGAATGGAGCATTCGGAGCAGGCGGGCCTAAAAAAACCATATCAGCAGCGATCTCGATCTTCAGGCAGTGGCTGCCCAGGACACGCCTCATTGCGGAAGCCTGTAGTCAGTCAACTGAAATCCAGTACGCTGTGGTGCCACGGTAAAACGAACAACAACGAGGAGGGGGCATGAACATAACGGGCATGCTGGTACTTGCAGGCTGCTACCTGTTGGGGTCCTGTATTGCCGGCTATGTGAGTGGCATCCCGGCCAGTGTCATCGGGATATTCATTCTGTTCGGCATGTTATTGCTGCTGCGAAGAGTGCCCGAAGGGGTGGATGCCATGGCTGGCAGTCTGCTTCGCTACCTTCCGTTGATGCTCGTGGTGCCGGCTGTTGGAATCATCGATGTCGATACGCTGGAAGTGACGGTCTGGCTGCGTCTGCTGCTGGTGATCGCGTTGTCCCTGGTGGTGACTGTTCCGCTGTGCGGCTTGCTGCTGCAATACCTGATAAGAAGAAAGACCGATGGCTGATCCCTATCTGGCGCCGTTACTGGCGTTGTCCGTGACGCTCGCTGCCTACCAGGTGGCGTTGCTGCTGCAGCAGCGCCTGCGTCTGGTGATGCTGCAACCGGTGCTGATCACCACGGCGCTCGTCGCGAGCCTGCTCTGGGCCGCCAGCGTGCCCTATGAGCACTATCGCAGCGCGAGTGGCACGCTTTCGCTATTGCTGGGGCCTACGACCGTAGGGCTGGCCGTACCCCTCTACCGAAATATCCAGCGCGTGATCTCCCTATCCGGGCCGCTTTTGATCACGCTGTCCGTGGGTGGCATCGTGGGGGTGACCTTGACCCTGGCCTTGGGTTGGCTGTTCGGTTTGTCCCCGACCCTGTTGATGAGCCTGGCGCCGAAATCGGTGACCATGCCTATCGCCTTGCCCCTGTCCGGACATTTTGGCGGGCTGGTGTCCTTGACTGCCGTGATCGTCATGCTGACCGGCGTCATCAGCACGACGCTGGCCCTGCCGCTGCTCAAGCTGTTCAAGGTTGAAGATCCAGCGGCCAGAGGCCTGACCCTGGGCATGAACGGACATGCCATAGGCACGGCGTATGCACTGCGCGAAGGCCAGGAAACGGCCGCCTTTTCGGCACTCGGCATGATTCTCCTGGGAATAGCCACGGCGGTCCTGTTGCCGGTCGCGCTCGCGGTCTGAACACGGATCTCCCGTTGCGGATTCGCGAGCGGCCTCGATGTGTGCCTGGCCAGCACGGCCGGATCAGCGTTGCGCCCTCGCAACGACGGTCAGGGCCGCGACCGGTCGAGATTCAGGTGTGGCAGGCCGCTTCGATCCGCGCCCTGAGCAGCTCTGCCAGCTGGTCGAAGAGGATCTGCACCGAGCGCAGCGACAGGTTGTCCGGGCGGGTCAGCAGCCAGATGTCGGTGTCGCAGTTGTCGAGCGCGGCGCTCAGGCGCTCGACGCCGTCCAGGCTGCTGATCATGAAGTCGGGGAGGGCGGCCACGCCGAGCCCGGCGCCGACCAGGCTGCCCACCGAAGACATGCTGCTGCAGCGATAGCGGGGCGTGAGACTGGGATAGGCCTGGCGCAGCCAGGTGACCGACACATGATCGGCCAGGGAGTCATCGGGGGCGATCCAGGGCAGTTCGGTGGCGGCCCGGCCATAGCCGGCGCGATAGCGCTCATGCCCACAGACGAAATAGGAGCTGCGACCGAGGCGGCGCCCGATCAGGTGCTCAGGCGGCGCGTTCGACAACCGGAGGGCGATGTCCGCATCCCGTCTGCTCAGGCTGGCGAAGGTATTGGAGGTGGCGACTTCCAGGGCGACCGCGGGATAGCGTGGCATGAGTTCGGCGAGCCCTGGCAGGAGCAGGCTGCGCAGCACCGCATCGGTGCAGGTCAGGCGCACGGTACCACTGATGACGTTCTCACCCTGGGCCAGGGCGATCCGCGCCGCGTCGAGCGCCTGCTCGGCGCGCTCGGCCTGTTCGGCGAGGGCCTTGGCGCTCTGGGTGGGGGTGTAGCCGCGACGGTTCTTGTCGAACAGCGCGACCTGGAGATTGGCTTCGAGCTTGCGGATGGCGCGAAACACCGTGGAGACGTCCACCTGCAACTGCTCTGCCGCTCTGGCCAGGGTCCTGCCGCGCACCAGGGCGAGAATCAGCTTGAGATCGGCATGGCCTATCTGATATTGCATCGGTGCATTGTTCCTTTGCCGATTCGCCGATATGGGTTGCGCTTATGCCAATTTATACTGGCCCAGCCCCGCAAGGGCAATCAGGTGGAAGGGCTGACCTTGGCAGACAGGGTCGGCGCCTGCAGCAACCACCACCCACAGCCACGCTGCCAGACCCGCACGAGCAAGCACAACGAAGCGGGCCAGCGTCAAGGATGCCCCTCATGAATTCGATATCCCCCCGCGTCGTCCAGCTCACCGAAGCCAACGGCTTTCTCAAGGAGCACCCCGAGATCCAGTACGTCGATCTGTTGATCACCGACATGAACGGCGTCATCCGGGGTAAGCGTGTCGAGCGGGCCAGTCTGTCCAAGGTCTATGAGCGCGGCATCAACCTGCCGGCCTCGCTGTTCGCCCTGGACATCAACGGCTCCACGGTGGAAAGCACCGGCCTGGGGCTGCACATCGGCGACGCCGACCGCACCTGCTTTCCCATCCCCGGCACCCTGAGCTACGAGCCCTGGCAGAAGCGCCCGACCGCGCAGCTGCTGATGACCATGCACGAACAGGACGGCTCGCCGTTCTTCGCCGATCCGCGCGAAGTGCTGCGGCGGGTGGTGAAGAAATTCGATGACCTGGGCCTGACCATCTGCGCCGCCTTCGAACTGGAGTTCTACCTGATCGACCAGGAGAACGTGAACGGCCGGCCGCAGCCGCCGCGCTCGCCGATCTCCGGCAAGCGGCCGGTCTCCACCCAGGTCTATCTGATCGACGACCTGGACGAATACGTGGATTGTCTGCAGGACATGCTCGAAGGCGCCAAGGAGCAGGGGCTGCCGGCGGATGCCATCGTCAAGGAATCCGCGCCGGCGCAATTCGAGGTCAACCTGCATCACGTCGAGGACGCCATCAAGGCCTGCGACTACGCGGTGCTGCTCAAGCGCCTGATCAAGAACATCGCCTATGACCATGAGATGGACTCCACCTTCATGGCCAAGCCCTATCCCGGCCAGGCCGGCAACGGTCTGCACGTGCACATCTCGCTGCTGGACAAGCAGACCGGGCAGAACATCTTCGCCACCGACGATCCGGAGCACCACGCGCCGCTGCGTCACGCCATCGCCGGCATCCTCGAAACCCTGCCGGCGTCGATGGCCTTCCTTTGCCCGAACGTCAATTCCTATCGCCGCTTCGGCGCCCAGTTCTATGTGCCTAACGCCCCGAGCTGGGGCCTGGACAACCGTACCGTGGCGGTGCGCGTGCCCACTGGCAGCAGCGAGGCGATCCGCATCGAACACCGGGTCGCCGGTGCCGACGCCAATCCCTATCTGATGATGGCCTCGATCCTCGCCGGCATTCATCACGGCATGACCCAGCACCTCGAACCCTGCGCGCCCGTCAGCGGCAATTCCTACGAGCAGCTCGAACAGAGCCTGCCCAACAACCTGCGCGACGCCCTGCGCTGCCTGGACGACAGCGCGGTGATGAACCAGTACATCAGCCCCGAGTACATCGACATCTTCGTCGCCTGCAAGGAAGCCGAGCTGGAGGAGTTCGAAACCACCATTTCCGATCTCGAATACAACTGGTATCTGCATACCGTCTGAGGAGCGTGACCATGACAATGCTGACGCAGCAGGACTGGGAGCAGCGCTACCAGCGGTTGACCGTCGAGTCCCGTGCCTTCATCGACGGGACCTACCGCGATGCCCTGGGTGGCGCGACCTTCGAGGATTCGAGCCCCGTGGATGGTCGCCATCTGGCCCAGGTGGCCAGTTGCATGGCCGAGGATGCCGAGGCCGCTGTACAGGCGGCGCGGGCCAGCTTCGCCCGAGGCGACTGGGCGTACCAGGCACCGGCGCAGCGCAAGCGGGTACTCATCGCCTTCGCCGATCTGTTGCTGGCCCACGCCGAGGAACTGGCGCTGCTGGAAACCCTGGACATGGGCAAGCCCATCAGCGATTCCCTGGGTATCGATGTTCCGGCGGCGGCCAATGCCATCCGCTGGAGCGCCGAGGCCATCGACAAGGTCTATGACGAGGTGGCGCCGACCCCGCGCGATCAGCTCGGCCTGGTGACCCGCGAACCCGTGGGTGTGGTGGCCGCCATCGTGCCCTGGAATTTTCCCCTGATGATGGCCTGCTGGAAGCTGGGTCCGGCGCTCGCCACCGGCAACTCGGTGATCCTCAAGCCGTCCGAGAAGTCGCCGCTGACCGCCATCCGCATCGCCGGCCTGGCGCTGGAGGCGGGCATCCCCGCAGGGGTGTTCAACGTGCTGCCCGGCTACGGTCATACCGTCGGCCAGGCACTGGCGCTGCACCCGGACGTCGACACCCTGGTCTTTACCGGCTCCACCCGTATCGCCAAGCAGCTGCTGGTCTATGCGGGGGAATCGAACATGAAACGGGTGTGGCTGGAGGCGGGCGGCAAGAGTCCCAACCTCGTCTTCGCCGATGCCCCCGACCTGGCGGCCGCCGCCGAAGCGGCCGCGGCGGCCATCGCCTTCAACCAGGGTGAGGTCTGTGTGGCTGGCTCCCGGCTGCTGGTCGAGCGCTCGATCAAGGAGCGCTTTCTGGCGCTGGTGGTGGAAGCCCTGCGGGGCTGGGCGCCTGGCCATGCGCTGGACCCCAACACCCGCGTCGGTGCCCTGGTGGACGCAGGCCATCTACGTACCGTGCTGGGCTTCATCGAGGCGGGCCGCGCCGAGGGCGCCCGACTGGTGAGCGGTGGCGGCCAGGCCCTGGCGGAGACTGGCGGCAGCTACGTGACCCCGACCATTTTCGAGGGCGTGGACAACGCCATGCGTATTGCCCGGGAGGAGATCTTCGGCCCGGTGCTCGCCGTGATCGAATTCGACAGCGAAGAAGAAGCGGTGCGCATCGCCAACGATACCCCCTATGGCCTGGCCGCTGCCGTCTGGACGCGCGATATCTCGCGTGCCCATCGCGTGGCGAGGGCCTTGCGCGCCGGCAGTGTCTGGGTCAACCAGTATGATGGCGGCGACATGACGGCGCCCTTCGGCGGCTTCAAGCAGTCTGGCAATGGTCGCGACAAGTCGCTCCATGCCTTCGACAAATACACCGAACTCAAGGCGACCTGGATCAAGCTCTGAACAGGCGCGGCGACCCTGGCGGCGACGTCGGGGCGCAGGCAGAGGAATCACACCATGCAACAACACGTCGGTAGCTACTACGCAGCCTCCAGTAATCAGCCGGCTCCCTATCCCAGGCTCGAAGGCAGCGTCGAAAGCGACGTCTGCATCATCGGCGCCGGTTACACCGGGCTTTCCACCGCGCTCTTCCTGCTGGAGCACGGCTTCAGCGTGACGGTGCTGGAAGCGGCGCGGGTCGGCTTCGGCGCCTCCGGGCGCAACGGCGGCCAGATCGTCAACAGCTACAGCCGCGACATCGATGCCATCGAGCGACAGTTGCCCGCCAAGCAGGCCCAATTGCTGGGGGAGATGGCCTTCGAAGGCGGACGGATCATTCGCGACCGTATCGCCCGCTACAACATCCAGTGCGATCTCAAGGATGGCGGGGTGTTCGCCGCGCTCACGGGCAAGCAGCTGGGCCATCTGGAGGCCCAGAAAAAGCTCTGGGAGCGCTATGGCCATGCCCAGCTGGAGCTGCTCGACGCGCGTGGCATTCGCGAGGTGGTCGGCACCGATCGCTATATCGGCGGCATGCTGGACATGAGCGGCGGTCACATCCACCCGCTCAACCTGGCCCTGGGCGAGGCGGCGGCAGTGGCCTCTCTGGGCGGCAAACTCTATGAGCAGAGTGCGGCCATCCGTATCGACCGCGGCGCCAACCCCGTGGTGCATACCGCCCAGGGTCAGGTGAAGGCGCGCTTCGTGGTGGTGGCCGGCAACGCCTACCTGGGCGGACTGGTGCCGGAACTGGCCGCCAAGTCCATGCCCTGCGGTACCCAGGTGCTCGCCACCGAGCCGCTGTCCGAGGAGCTGGCGCGCAGCCTGTTGCCCCAGGATTACTGCGTGGAGGACTGCAACTACCTGCTCGACTACTTCCGCCTGAGCGCCGATCGGCGGCTGATCTATGGCGGCGGCGTGGTCTATGGCGCGCGGGATCCGGCCGACATCGAGGCCATCATCCGGCCAAAGATGCTGCAGACCTTCCCGCAGCTCAAGGACGTCAAGATCGACTTCACCTGGACCGGCAACTTCCTGTTGACGCTGTCGCGGCTACCGCAGGTGGGCCGCCTCGGCGACAACATTTACTACTCCCAGGGCTGCAGTGGCCACGGCGTCACCTATACCCACCTGGCGGGCAAGGTCCTGGCTGAAGCCCTGCGCGGGCAGGCGGAGCGCTTCGATGCCTTCGCCGGCCTGCCGCACTATCCCTTCCCGGGCGGGCAGCTGCTGCGCGTGCCCTTTACCGCGCTGGGCGCGACCTACTACCAGTTGCGCGATCGCCTCGGTATCTGACCCTGTCCGCCCGCCTGATCCAGGCGGGCACTCTGGAGAATAGCCATGTCCCCTATGCCCCTGATTGGCGTGACGGCTTGCCGGCAGACGCTCGGCAAATACGATTCCCATACCGTCGGCGACAAGTACGTCGAGGCGGCAGGCCACGCCGGGCTGCCGGTGGTACTGCCGGCGCGCAGCGTGCCGAGCGATCCGCAGGCGCTGCTGGAGCACCTGGACGGCCTGCTGTTCACCGGCTCGCCGTCGAATGTCGAGCCCCATCACTATCAGGGGCCCGCCAGTCTGGCCGGTACCCACCACGATGCCTCCCGTGACGCCTACACCCTACCGCTGCTGCGGCTGGCTATCGATCGCGGCATTCCGGTGTTCTGCATCTGCCGGGGCTTTCAGGAGCTCAACGTGGCCCTCGGCGGCAGCCTGCATCAACGCGTGCAGGAGTTGCCCGGCCATGACGATCACCGCGAGCCCCAGAGCGAGCTGCTGGCCGAGCAATACGCATCCAAGCATCCGGTCCAGGTGCCGCCGGGCGGGGTGTTCGAGCGCCTGGGGCTGCCGGCGAGCTTCCAGGTGAATTCGCTGCACAGCCAGGGCCTCGATCGGCTGGCCAGTGGGCTGCGCGTCGAGGCCCGGGCACCGGATGGTCTGGTGGAGGGTGTGTCGCTGGCGGACGCTCCCGGTTTCGTCGTCGGGGTGCAGTGGCATCCCGAGTGGAATTTCCGCGAGAACCCCGAATCCCTGACGCTGTTGAACGCGTTCCGCGACGCCTGCCAGCGCCATGCCGCGTCGCGTTAGGCACCTTGCCGCGCACGCCGGACTCTGAAAACAATTCCAACAGCAGGGCAGAGACGCATGACTGAACAGAGCAAGGGCGCACCTGCAGGCGCCCCGGGCAACACCGGACCGGAAGCCCTGGCCGACCCGTCCGCCAAGGGTCTGGCGGCGGGGTCGCTGGGCCTGCTCGCCTGTGTGGTACTGGGCATTTCCACCATCGCCCCCGTCTACACCCTGACCGGGGCCCTGGGGCCGACCGTGCGCGAAGTGGGCGTCTATCTGCCTGCCGTATTCATCGTTGGCTTCCTGCCGATGCTGCTGGTGGCCCTGGGATACCGCGAACTGAATGCCGTCGACCCGGACAGCGGCACCTCCTTCACCTGGTCGACCCGCGCCTTCGGCCCCATGATCGGCTGGATCGGTGGCTGGGGGCTGGTGACGGCCACCACCATCGTCCTGTCCAATCTCGCCGGGGTGGCGGTGGACTTCTTCTATCTTTTCCTTGCCCAGCTCAGTGGCCGGGCGGAGCTGGCCGCGCTGTCGCAGAACCTGCTGGTGAACATCGTCACCTGCTGCGTCTTCATCGCCATCGCGGTCTGGATCAGCTGCCGTGGCATCGGCATGACCATGAGCATCCAGTACGGTCTGGTCGCCCTGCAACTGCTGGTGCTGGTCGGCTTTTCGCTGGCGGCCTTCAACGCCGCGCCGCAGGTGGCGCCGGTAGTCTTCCACCCCGAATGGTTCAACCCCTTCAACGTCGAGTCCTTTTCCGCCTTCGCCGCGGGCCTGTCGCTGTCGATCTTCATCTTCTGGGGCTGGGATGTCTGCCTGACGGTGAGCGAAGAATCCGTGGGCAGCCAGAAGGTGCCGGGGCGCGCAGCGACCGTCACGGTGCTGCTGATCCTGATGCTGTACCTGTTCACTGCGGCGGCGACCCTGCAATTCGCTGGTATCAGCGATTCGGGTCTGGGATTGGGCAATCCGGAGATCCAGGAAAACGTCTTTGCCCATCTGGCCGGACCGGTGATGGGACCGCTGGCGATCCTGATGTCCATCGCCGTGCTGGCCAGCACCGCGGCCTCCCTGCAATCCACCTTCATCTCGCCAGCTCGCACCCTGTTGGCGATGGGGCACTACGGTGCGGTCTCGCGCCGCTTCGCCCACATCTGCCCGCGCTCGCGTACGCCGCGCTACGCCACCATCGCCGCCGGCATCGCCACCGCCACCTTCTATGTGGTGATGCGCACCCTCAGCGACAACGTCCTGGCAGACACCATCACCGCCCTGGGCATGATGATCTGCTTCTACTACTCGCTGACGGCCTATGCCTGCGTCTGGTACTTCCGCCGCAGTCTGTTCGGCAGTCTGCGCCACGCCTTGCTGCGCGGCCTGTGCCCGCTGCTCGGCGCGCTCATCCTCTCGGTGATCTTCTGGCAGACCGCTGTCGCCAGCCTGTCACCGGACTTCGGTAGCGGCTCGCACCTGGGCGGTATCGGTCTGGTATTCATCATCGCCGTGGTGATCCTGCTGCTGGGCCTGGTGCTGATGCTGTTCACCCGCTGGCGCGCCCCGGCGTTCTTTCAGGGCGCCACGCTGGAAGCGCTGCCGCATCAGGGCTGAGCCGGGCCTGCTGCCTCCCGTCCGCGACGTTCCTATTCAGCAGACGGAATTGTCAGGTCGGACGCTACTGCCTCTTGCGGCGGGGAAGGGTGGCTAGTAGCCCAGAACCGGCGCGCCGGTCGCGCGTGCACCAGCGGGAAAGCCGTGGTGACGCGCCGCCGTCGCGATGGCGAGGGCGGCCAGCGACAGCACCAGCACGGCCCAGATCAGGGCCTGTGGGCCCGCCGTTTCCAGCAGCACGCCGCCCAGAACGCCGGCACCGGCGATGGCACTGTTCCAGGTCACCACGTTCATCGCCAGCGCCGCGTCCGCGCCTGCGCCCGCCGTGTCGGCCAGGGCGGTCTGTAGCAGGGTAGCGGCGCCGCCAAACGTCAGGCCCCAGACGAAGATACCCAGGTACTGCGCCGTCGCGGAGTCGTGGCTCAGGCCAAGGATCACGGCGATCGAGGCGAAGGTGGCCAGACTGATCAGGACGGCCCGACGCAGACTGTGATCGACGATGCGACCGGTGATCCAGATGCCGAGCAGCGAGGCAGCACCAAACGTCAGCAGTACCAGATCGACTCGGTCACCGAGCCCCGCCTGGGCGACGAAGGGGGCGATGTAGGTGTAGAGAACGTTGTGAGCCAGCATCCAGGTAAAGACCACGGCGAGAATGGCGCGGATACCGGGCGTGGCGAGCACTTGGCGAAGCGGTAGCCGCTGGCCTTCCGTTTGCCCAGGATAGTCGGGCACCTTCGCCACGACCCAGACGATCAGGCCCAGCGTGAGTGCGGACATGGTGGCGAAAGCCAGTCGCCATCCCAGCAGACCGCCCAGCCAGGTGCCCAGGGGGACGCCCAGGGACAGGGCGATGGGCGTGCCGATCATCGCCATGGCCATCGCCTTTCCCTGCAAGCGCGGCGCCACCATGCGCCGGGCATAGCCGGCCAGCAGGCTCCAGGCGAGCCCGGCCGCGGCCCCCGCCGCGAAGCGCGCGACCAATGTCAGGAGGTAGTGGGTCGACAGCGCGGTGAGGGTATTGAACAGCAGGAATCCCAGGATGGTGGCGAGCAGCACGCGCCGTCGCCGCCAGTGAGCCGTCGCCATGGTGAGGGGAATCGCGGCCACCAGCGAGCCGGCGGCATAGGCGGTCACCGATTGTCCGGCCAGGGCGTTCGATACCCCGAGTCCCTGGGCTATCTCGGGGAGCAGCCCAGCGGGCAGGGTCTCGGTCATGATGCAGATGAAACCGGTCATCGCCAGCGCCAGTAGCGCCGCCACGGGTAGGCGTTCGGGATCGGGTGTCGAGGTCACGGGAAGATTCCTTAGATATGTATCGGTCGGTACATATCTAAGCAGCCGTGGCTTCGCGTGGTCAATGATTTTTATATCGGTTAGTATATAAACCAGGCAAGAGAGGAGATTCGCTATGGCTCAACTGGGACGTCCGCGGTCGTTCGATCGTACTCTGGCCATTGACGAGGCCATGCTGCTGTTCTGGCGCTACGGCTATGAGGCCACCTCGCTGAATCGGCTGAAGGCGGCGATTGGAGGCGGTATCACGGCGCCCAGCTTCTACGCCGCCTTCGGTTCGAAAGAGGCGCTGTTCAAGGAGGTGGTCGCCCGCTACATGGAAACCCATGGCCGGGTGAACGATCCCCTGTTCGACGAGGCCCTGGCGCCCCGGGAGGCGATCGCCTCGGCCCTCGGGCGTTCCGCGCGGATGCAGTGTGACGAGCAGTTGCCCAAGGGCTGCCTGGTGGCGCTCGGCACCCTGGGCTCCTATGCGGAAGAAGACTCCAGCATTCCACTGCCGCTGCGCGAAGCCCGCGCCCGGATCCGCAAGGGCCTGTTGGCGTGCGTCAGCCGCGGTATCGCCCGTGGCGACCTCGCGGAAGGCACCGACGCCCGGGCCCTGGCGACAGTGTTCGAAGGCTTGCTGCTGGGCATCTCACCCATGGCGCGGGATGGGGTGGCGTTGGCCGTCATCGAGGGCGCCATCGCCCAGGTGATGACGCTATGGGATGGCAACGCGCGCTCGACCGCAACAGCTCGACCAGACGCCTGATGGCCGTTGCGGATCAGGCGGATGCCTCTGGTCGACCGGCTTAGGCGCTCCTGGTCAATGTCATAGCTGCCTCGTGTCGCCCCTGGGAGAGACGACACCCGCACCCTCATCCCACCAGCGGCGGCGTCCGTGGCGGCACCACTCGCTTCGAACCGGTGGCCTCGTAGGCGGCGGCGAGCCTGAGGAGATTCGAGTCGTCATAGGCCCGCCCGGCAAAGGTCAGGCCCACCGGCATGCCGATGTCGCTCATCACGCCCATGGGCACGGTGACGGTCGGTACGCCCAGGTGGCGAATGGCGAGGTTGCCATTGGCGACCCAGACGCCGTTGCTCCAGGCGATGTCAGCGGAGACGGGATTGATCTCGGCATCGGCGGGCGCCACGTCGGCCACGGTGGGGAAGAGCACGGCGTCCAGGCCCTGGGCCTGCAGCCAGTCCTCCAGGTCGATCCTGCGCGTGTGTTCCAGACCGCGCAGGCCGTCGGCAAGGGTGGCGATCTCGTCCCAGGCTTTCAGACCTCGCTCGGCCATGCGCACGTACTCGGCCATCCCGGCGGCCAGGTCGCCCTCGCGATTGGGCAGGGTGCCGGGTTCATGAGGGAAGATCAGCTCGCCTTCGACGTCCACCAGCCGGTTCAGGTTGGGGTCGTTGTTGTCGCGCAGGAAGGTGTCGAACCCCCAGGCGGAGAGATCCCAGAGTTCATCATGGAGAAACGCCTGGGAAACGATGCCGCGGTTGAACACCGTCGGCGCGCCGGGACGGTCGCCTTCGCAGTTGGAGACCAGGGGGAAATCCACCTCGACCACCGTGGCGCCGGCCGCTTCCAGGGCCGCGCGCGCCTGTTCCCAGAGCGCGATGACCGAATCGCGGGTATGGATGCGCTGACCGGTTGGGCCGCCGATGCCAGGATTCTCGCTGGTGCCGGCGTCCGGATCACGGTTGATGAACATGCGCGGCACGCCAAGGCGCTTGCCGGCCAGGGCGCTGGTATCGACGGCGAGGTCGCCATAGCGGGCCGGGCGGACCTCCGAGGCCTTGGGCAGTGGCACCCAGGGCTGCAGGCGCCAGAGGTCGCCGGAGGTATCGGGATCGTCCGCCACCACCACGTCGAGCACTTCCAGCAGATCGGCCATGGTGCGGGCATAGGGCACCACCACGTCCATGGTCGGCGTCAGCGGCCAGTTGCCGCGCACCGAGATGACCCCGCGCGAAGGGGTATAGGCGCAGAGACCATTGTTGGAGGCTGGCCCGCGTCCGCTGGACCAGGTTTCCTCGGCCAGGCCGAAGGCGGCGAAGCTGGCCGCGGTGGCGGTACCGGCGCCGTTGGACGAGCCGGAGGCGAAGGGCGCGGTGAGGTAGCCGGCGTTGTAGGGGCTTTCGGCGCGCCCGTAGACGCCACGCTGCATGCCGCCGTTGGCCATGGGCGGCATGTTGGTCTTGCCCAGGCAGATGGCGCCAGCGGCGCGCAGCCGTTCGATGGTGAAGGCGTCGCGCTGGGCGACCAGGTCCTTGAACGCCGGACTGCCGGAGGCGGCGGTCAGCCCCTTCACCAGATAGCTGTCCTTGGCGGTGTAGGGGATGCCATCCAGCGGCCCCAGGCTCTCACCCCGGGCGCGGCGGCGGTCGGACTCGGCGGCTTCGGCCAGGGCGTCGGGATTGCGCACCACCACGGCATTGAGCGCGGTGGCGCTGGTGGGGGGGTCGTAGGCATCGATACGGGCCAGGTAGGCCTCGACCAGCTGCACCGCAGTGGTCTGGCCGGTTTCGAGTGCGCGACGCAACTCGGCGATGGAGCGTTCGGTAACTTCGATCATGGTGGGGTCGCCGTTGAGGATTCCGCTATACGGGAACGGCTGCTGACAGCCATCCCGGAAGAAAAAAGCACCGATGCAGTGTACACCCGAAGCTTGCGGGGTTCTGATTGCGTACACGCATGGACGCCTTGCCGGACCGCCCATGCGGGGCGGCCGGTCGAGCTCTATCATGGGAGGGATTGCCGGGGTTCGCCGCTGCCGGGCCGATCCCTTTCCTTGGAGTCAATGATGCTGCAACGCCTATACAACGAGCGGACGGTCCTGCGCTGCTCCATCTTCGCCACGGTGCTCGTCGCGCTGGTGGGCATCGCCTTCGGGGTGCATTCCGGCTCCTACGCCATCGTCTTCGATGGCTTCTACTCGCTGATCGATGCGCTCATGAGCGGCATGGCCCTGCTGGTGGCCATGCTCATCCATCGACACGGCCTGGAGCTGGAGGGTGATCGCAAGCTCGCCGAGCGTTTCAACATGGGCTTCTGGCACCTGGAGCCCATGGTGCTGGCCCTGAACGGCAGCGTGCTGTGCATCGTCGCCTGCTATGCGCTGGTCAATTCGATCATCAGCCTGATGAGTGGCGGCAAGGAGCTGGAATTCGGCGTGGCACTGCTCTATGCGCTGGTGGCCGCGCTGGTCTGCTACGGCGTGGCGGCGCTGGAGCTGCGTATGAATCGGCAGATCCAGTCCGACTTCCTCAAACTCGACATCAAGAGCTGGATCATGTCGGGCAGCATTTCCGCGGCCCTGGTGCTGGCCTTCCTGATTGGCGCCCTGGCCCAGGGGACGGCCTATGCCTGGATCACGCCCTATATCGACCCCATGGTGCTGTCGATCATCTGCGTGCTGATCATCCCCGTTCCCTTCAAGACCGTCTGGCAGGCCTTCGCCGAGATCCTCATGGTGACTCCGCCGCAGCTCAAGCAGCAGGTCGATGAGGTGGCTCGCGGGATGGTCGCGCAGTTCGGTTTCCTCGACTACCGTGCCTATGTGGCCAAGGTCGGACGGGCGCGGCAGATCGAGCTGTACTTCATCGTGCCGGTTGGCTGGCCGGCCAAGACCCTGGACGAGTGGGACGCCATCCGTGACCAGATCGGCGAGGCCATCGGTGGCGAAGGCCCGGATCGCTGGCTGACCATCGCCTTCACCACCGATCCGGCCTGGTCGCGCTAGCGCCGCCTGGCTATCGCGGGGTGCACAGGCGCTCGACGTCCGCCGCAAGCTGCTGGAGGACGACGCGGTCCTCGGCCTGGCCGAGACTGGCCTCCGCCCGGGAGAGGGCCAGGCGGGAATGCCGCAGGCACTCGCGCCTGATGCGCGCATCGCCCTGAACCGCCAGGCGGGCGAGTGACTTCTGCAGGCGCATGCCCACCTCCACCAGGGGCGCGGCGTCGCGGCCCACGGGCAGGAAGAAATCGTCGAACAGGTCGTCCAGCGACAGTTCCGGCACCTCGATCTGCGGATAGCGAGGCTCGACCGGGTCGCGGGCGACGGTGAGTTCGGTCAGCAACCGTTGGGCACGGCCTAGGATGGCGATGGCGGTGCCCGAGTCGCTGCGCGACGGCACCAGGGCCCCGGTGGCGATCTCGCCCAGGACCGTGAGCCCGAAGCGCGGATCCTGGTCATGTACACGCCGCGCATCCAGGCTGAAGGCCGTCCGTAGCTGGTCGTCCTTGTCGGGCGGCAGGCCTTCGATCCAGAGCAGCGGCTGCGCCGGATCGAGAAAGGCGCCTGGCAGGGCGGCCAGACGCAGGCGGCCCTTCTTGCCGCAGAGGTCGGCCAGCAGCGACATGTCCACCCGTTGCAAGTAACCCGTGCGATCGGCCATTACCGGTCGGCCGGGCGGAGGTTCGTCGACCGGCGCCGCGCGACCGCCGAGATAGGGATTCGCCAGCCAGCGCTTCAGGCTGTGCTGGGCGGCGGCTTCGATACTGTCGCTGGTGGCATCCAGCTGGCCCAGACGCGAGAGATGATCGATCCAGCGCAGGAGCGTGAAGACGATCAGCAGGATCACCACCAGGGTCACGGTGAAAAGCACCACGCGGCCGTTGTCGCCATAGAGCCCGGTACTCAGGGCGATGATGCCCACCAGGCTGAACAGGAAGGAACCGAGAAAGGTAGCCAGGGCGTTTTGCGTGGTGCTGTCTTCGAGCAGCAGTGGATAGGCGCGGGGCGTCACGCTGCTGGCGGCGGCGTTGTAGGCCGTCACCATGGTGCTCAGCGAGAAGGTGGTCACCGCCAGCATGCTGCTGGCGATGATGGTGAGGATCTTGTCGACGGCATCGGCACCGACCTTGGTCGGCAGGCCGGCCGGAATGTGGTCGCGCAGCAGCAGGGCGAGGAGGGCGGTCGCCACGCCGGCGACCGAGAAGAGCGTGGCGCGAAACCACAGGCGGCGCTGCAGGCCGCGCAGGACCCAGCCCAGTCGAGCTAGCACCTGCCTCAGCCCATGGTCTGGGGAACGGGAGTGGCGCGCAGCTGAGCGAGGCGCTGGTCAGCCTGTTGCTGGAGTTTGTCGCGCATCTGCCGGGCGGCTTCGCGGGCGTCACCGGATTTCAGCCCATTGCGATCGGCATCGACGGTGGTCAGCACCGCACCGAGGGCGCCGTGCAGCAACCGGCCACCGGCCAGGGCATCGCTGCGCAGCGGTTCGATGGTGAGGGGCGTGGCAGTGACCGCGAGGTCCAGCGCTTCCAGGCACAACTGGGCGGTAGCGATGGGAATCTGCACGGCATTGGCCGCTGCCAGGTTGAGCGCCTGCTTGCGGCGCTCGCCTTCTTCGGTGGCACCGCTGGCCTGGCGATCGGCTTCCAGGTAGTTGGCGAAGGCCTGGACATCGGCGTCGGCGCAGGTGCTCAGGGCTTCCTGCAGCCGCTCGCCCAGGGCGATCAATTCGGCATGGCGGGTCACGGGCTGGCGCTGCTGGCTGAGCTTGAGGCCCTTGAGAATCAGCGCCACACCCAGGGACGCCGCCACACCGGCCACCGCGCCGCTACCAGGGGTTGGCAGGGTAGAGCCGGTACCGTCGCGGAATTGGGCGAGGGTCTGCTGCCAGAGAGTAGAGGTTTCGTTCATGCCAACCGCCTGCAAGCAAAGGGTAAGGGAATCGGTCATGACCGACCGCTAATAGGATCGTCCGAAACGGCCGAGGTTCGCTGGCTAAGTGCAATAAGCGACCGGTCCCCGGGCCGCCATCGTTCGATTCCTGTCGTACTGGCGAGGGGCCTTCAGGTATGGTGGGCTTGAAACAATAAGTTACAAGGAGCTTGATGTGGATCCTGCTGCGCTCGCCTGGGTCGCCCATGACACCCGGCTGATCTTCTGTTGCCTGGCCGCCATCCTGGCCATTGTCCTCCTCATCGCCGTCATCCGGCTGCCGCCCTTTCTGTCCATTCTCATCGGCACCTTCATCGCCGGCCTGGGCGCAGGGCTGCCGGCCGAGGCCGTCGCCAAGGCCTTCAGCAAGGGCGCCGGCAGCATCCTGGGCGAGGCCGGTATCATCATCGCCCTGGGCTCGATGCTGGGTGCCGTGATGGCCGAATCGGGCGCCGCCGATCGCATCGCCAGCACCCTGCTGGGGCTGGGCAAGGGCCGCAGCCTGCCCTGGGTGATGGCCCTGGTGGCCATGGTGATCGGCTTGCCGCTGTTCTTCGAAGTCGGCCTGGTGCTGATGGTGCCCATCATCTTCGTCATGGCGCAGCGCTCGGGCCAGCCGCTGTTGCGCATCGCCATTCCGGCGCTGGCGGGCATGACCACCCTGCATGCCCTGTTGCCGCCACACCCCGGTCCGCTGATCGCGGTGGGGGCGCTGCATGCGGATCTCGGCCTGACCATGCTGCTGGGGCTGGTGATCGCCATCCCGGCGGTGATCCTGGCCGGGCCGCTGTATGGCGGCTGGCTGTCGCGACGCATGGCGATCGAACCGCCAGCCGCGCTGGGCGAGCTGTTCAGCGCCCGTGACCAGAGCGCGCACCAGCCGGGCTTTGGTCTGTCACTGCTGGTGATCCTGCTGCCAGTGCTGCTGATGCTGGGCAGTACCTTCGCCAAGGTCGCCCTCGACCCGCACAGCGGTCTGGCGGAAGGCCTGAAATTTCTCGGCGAACCCTTGATCGCCCTCGGTCTCGCGGTACTGGCCGCCACCGTGCTGCTCGGTTGGGGCAGCGGCATGCCCCGCGAGCGGGTCGGCGGGGTGCTGCGCAAGAGCCTGGCGCCCATCGCGGCCTTGCTGCTCACCATCGGCGCCGGCGGCGGCCTCAAGCAGACCCTGCTCGACGCCGGCGTCAGCCATACGGTGGCCAAGGTGGCCGAGGGCGCCCATCTGCCCTACATCCTGCTGGCCTGGCTGATCGCCGTGGCCCTGCGCCAGGCGACCGGCTCGGCAACGGTCGCCACTACCACCACGGCCGGTATCCTGGCGCCGGTAGTGGCAGGGCTCGCCGGTCCCCAGGCCTCGCTGATCGCCCTGGCCATCGGCGCCGGCTCGGTGTTCTTCTGCCACGTCAACGATGCCGGTTTCTGGATGGTGCGTGAATACTTCGGTCTGGAGCTCAAACAGACGCTGTGGGTCTGGTCGGTGCTGCAGACCCTGGTTTCCGTCACCGGCCTTGCGGGTACGCTATTGTTGTCGCTCTGGATCTGACGAACACCTGCCCATGGATAACGACTCCTCCTTGAACCGGCCGCGACGCCGCGATCTCTTCCTCGGCTTCTTCGGCCTGGGCATCACGGCCTTCGGTGGGGTGTTGCCGCTGGCGCGGCGCTACCTGGTGGAGAAGCGCCGCTGGCTGTCGGCGGAGGAGTTCACCGAGCTGCTAGGGCTCTGTCAGTTCCTGCCGGGCGGTAACATCATCAATCTCTCGGTGGCGGTAGGCATGAGATTCGCCGGCTGGAGCGGCGCCTTGGCCGCTGCCGCCGGACTGCTGGTAGGGCCGACGCTGGTGGTGGTCGGCCTGGGCGTGCTCTACGACCGCTACCATGACGACCCCCTGGTGGGCCGCGCTTTCGCCGGTCTTGCGGCCGCGGCCGCGGGCCTGCTGGTAGCCATGGCGGTCAAGCTCATTCAGCCCTTGCGCGGTCGCTGGCTGGCGCTGGGCATTGCCGGGCTGGCCTTCCTCGCCTTGGCGCTGCTAAAGCTGCCGCTGCTCTGGACCATGCTGGTGCTCACCCCGATCAGCGTCCTGCTCAGCTATCGGCAGGGCCTATGAGCGCGACCCTGCTGGCGCTGGCGTTGATCTTTACCCAGCTCTCGCTGCTGGCCTTCGGCGGTGGCAACTCGGTGTTGCCGGAGATGCAGCGCCAGGTGGTGACGGTGCACGGCTGGATGAGCGTCGCCGACTTTGCCGCCCTGTTCGCCCTGGCCCAGGCGGCGCCCGGTCCCAACCTGATGATCGTGCCGCTGATCGGCTGGCACGTAGCCGGCTGGCCAGGTCTGCTGGTGACCTCCCTGGCCAAGTTCGTGCCGTCCTCGCTGCTGACGTTGGGCGTGCTGCACCTCTGGCAGCGCTTCGCCGACCGCCCCTGGCGTCGCCATCTGCAGGCCGGACTGGTGCCGGTCACCGTTGGCCTGGTAGCCGCCAGTGCCTGGCTGGTGGGCGTGAGCGTGGCCACCACGCCGCTGTGGGTGCTGATCCTGGCGGCGGGTGCTCTGGGGTCGCTATTTACCCGCTGGCATCCGCTGTGGCTGCTGGCCGGCGGGACACTGGTCGGGATAGTGTTTGGTAGCTAAGCCAAAAAAGCTGGGCAAGATCGTCTAGCCATCGACCCGAGGACATCACCTTGCAGCTAAGCCATCGGCCGGTCCAGGACAGTGACCTGCCCGCCCTATGCGAATTCTCCAAAAACCCCACGGAGCTGATGTTCTGGTTTCCCCGGGCCCACTTCCCGCTCACCCCGGTTCAGTTGCAGGCCGCCATCGCGGAGCGTCGCGACAGCCGCGTCGTGGTGGCGGGTGGGCGAGTGGTGGGATTTTCCAACTTCTGCAGGTGGGCGGATGAGGTGTATGCGATTGGCAATGCCGTCGTTGATCCCGCCTACCGGGGGCAGGGGGTCGGACGTTACCTGCTGAAGATGATGATAGAGCGCGCGTTCGAGACGCACGGCGCTCGTGAAGTGGTTCTTTCCTGTTTCAACGCAAACGTAGCGGGGCTACTGCTCTACCAAACCTTGGGCTTCACCCCCTATGCCATCGAAGAGCGACGTTCGGTTGCCGATGAGCGGGTGGCGCTGATTCATCTCAGACTGCCAAGGCCTTGCCAGTGATCACCCGTCCCCAGAATCCTTCGCTGCGCGAACTGCTGTTCACGGTACGCGGGTCCATCGTCCAGGCCATCTGGCGCAAGCTCCTCTACGTGGTGGTGCTGAGCCTGGCGGTGACCCTCAGCCATGGCGTCATCCTCCGCTTCGACTTCGGCCTGACCACCACGCCGCTGACCCTCTGGGGTCTGACCCTGGCGATCTTCCTCGGCTTTCGCAACACCACGGCCTACCAGCGCTTCTGGGAGGCGCGCGGCCTGTGGGGCGAGCTGCTGATCGCCGGACGCAATCTGGCGCGCCAGGTCGAAACCCTGCTACCCGGCCTGAACGCGGCCGAGCGCCGCCAGCTGCTGGCTCCGCTATTGGCCTTCGGTTATGCGCTGCGTGATCACCTGCGCCGGGAAGCACCGTCTGCCGATCTGCAGCGCGTGCTGGCGGGGGAGCAAACCCTGCTCGCGGCCCCTCACCGACCCAGTGCGCTGATCCGCCGACTTGGCACGACGCTGGTTGCCCGCGCGCGACAGGAAGGGCTCGGTGACCCGCTGATCGCCAACGTCGATAACCAGCTGGACCGGTTGACCACGGTGCTCAGCGGCTGCGAGCGCATCCGCCAGACCCCCATTCCCTATCCCTACATCCTGATGCTGCACCGGGTGGTGCACGTCTATTGCTTCCTGCTGCCGTTCTGTCTGGTGGACAGCCTGGGCTGGTTCACGCCCCTGGCGGTGCTGGTGCTGGCCTATACCTTCTTCGGCCTGGACGCCCTGGGCGACCAGATCGCCGACCCTTTCGGCACCCAGCCCAACCATTTGCCGCTGGACGCCTTGAGTCGTGGTCTGGAAATCGCCGTGCTGGATCTGCTGGGCGAGCCCACCCCCGAGCCGATCCGGGCGGAGGAGGGGTTGTTGCGGTAAGGCGCGAAGATTCGCGTTGATGCGATCGCGGCCATGGGCCGCTCCTACAGCAGAGGTGTATCTGTAGGAGCGGCCCATGGCCGCGATCAGAGTCTGCCTCAGGGTGGCCGCATCGGCGGATCACCCTGGCCATGGCCGCGCCTTGCCTTGCCGTCAGGCGTCTTGAGCTTCTTTCGCTCTCCGCCGCGGACGCCTGACCAACTCCCCGCGACAATTCGGACACGTTGCGGTGAAGGCGCGAAGATTCGCGTTGATGCGATCGCGGCCATGGGCCGCTCCTACAGCAGAGGTGTATCTGTAGGAGCGGCCCATGGCCGCGATAAGAAGTCTGCCTCAGGGTGGCCGCATCGGCGGATCACCCTGGCCATGGCCGCGCCTTGCCTTGCCGTCAGGTGTCTTGAGCTTCTTTCGCTCTCCGCCGCGGACGCCTGACCAACTCCCCGCGACAATTCGGACACTGCTCCTGCAGCGGCCCAGCCGCGCACGCCACGCAAAAGGTGCATTCATAGGAGCAGATCACCGCGCCCTTGCTTTCCATCGACAGGGCCTTGGCGCAGTGTTCACATGACGTCCGCATTTCCAGCATGGCTGTCTCTCCCGGTTCAGGCGCCGAAGCGTGCCGCATAGTCCTGGGGGCTGACCGCCAGGTGTTTGTGAAAGGTGCGCCGGAGATTTTCCGGATGACCGAAGCCACACAGGCGTGAGACCGTGGCGATGGAGGCCTGGCCGTCCTGCAGCAGTACTCGCGCGGTCTCCAGCCGGACCTGCTCGACATAGCGGCCCGGGCCCATGCCCACTTCGCGACTGAACAGCCGCGACAGGGTGCGGGGCGCCATATGGGCGCGTTCGGCCAGGCGTTCCAGTCCGAGGTCTTCACCCAGGTGCCCAGGAATCCAGTCGAGCAGGGCCGCCAGGCGCGGCGTCCGCCCCGGATCGGGCGCCAGGCAGGCACTGAATTGCGCCTGGCCGCCGGGGCGCCGCAGAAACATCACCAACCGGCGCGCCACTGCCAGAGCCAGGGGACGCCCGAGATCGGCCTCCACCAGCGCCAGGGCCAGGTCGATGCCGGCGGTGACGCCCGCCGAGGTGAAGACATGGGGGTCGCCATCACGCCCCAGCGGGTCATAGGTGTGCAATCGGTCGCCCTGGACCTCGATGGCAGGAAAGGCCGCGAGCTCGTCGACATAGGCCCAGTGGGTGGTGGCACGGCGGCCGTCCAGCAGACCGGCACTGGCCAGGAGCAGGGCGCCGGAACACACTGAGCCGACCCGTCGCACCCGGGGTTCCAGGTCGCGCAGCCAGGCCTGCAGGCCGGCATCCCGGCGCAGCGCCTCGATGCCTATGCCACCAGGAATAAGCAGGGTGTCCACTTCATCCGCGTCCAGGTCGTACCAGCCCTGTTCGGCCTGGATGCCGATGCCGGCTGACGTCCTGACCAAGCCTTCGGCGGCACCCAGTAGGCGCAGCTGATAGTAGGCGGACAGGCCCTGGCGTTCCCGTTCCAGGTTGGCCGAGGCAAATACCTGCAGCGGGCCGGTGACGTCCAGGCTCATGACGTCGGGGTAGAGCAGCGCAGCGATCAGCGGCATGGATGGCTCTCCGTAGCGATTTGGCAAGCATGCCTTGGCGTCCATGTAGGCGACAAGGTCAAGGACCCCACGGATCTTGCCATCCGGTGGCAGGTTGGATTTGGCGTGACCCGCGCCCGGCCTTATCATCGCCGCCCATGAACTACACCGATCCCAAGCAACTGGCGCCCCTGCTGGAAGCCATCCTGCTCGCTGCCGGTCGACCCCTGACCCTGGAGCGCCTGGCCGAACTCTTCGAAGAGTACGAACGCCCCGAGCCCGCGCATCTGCGCGCCGGCCTCGCCGTGCTCGGCGGCTCCTGTCGCAAGCGCGGCTTCGAACTCAAGGAAGTGGCCTCCGGCTACCGCCTGCAGGTACGCGAGAAGTACGCGCCCTGGGTCGGACGCCTCTGGGAGGAGCGCCCGCCGCGCTATTCCCGGGCCATGCTCGAGACCTTGGCGCTGATCGCCTATCGCCAGCCGATCACCCGTGGCGAGATCGAAGAGGTGCGCGGCGTGGCGGTCAACAGCCAGATCGTCAAGACGCTGCTGGAGCGCGACTGGATCCGTGTGGTGGGCTATCGCGACGTGCCCGGCCGTCCGGCCATGTTCGCCACCACCAAGACCTTTCTCGACTACTTCGACCTGCGCAGCCTCGATCAGCTGCCGCCCCTGGCCGAGGTCCGCCAGCTGGAACCCGAGCCGGCCTCGGTGCTGGAAGACCCCGAGCTGAGCCTGGCGGCGCTGGGGGTAGGGGAGCCGGAGGAAGAAGAGGACACCCTGGTGATTCCCGAGCGCACCAGCTTCCGCACCCTGCTTACCGAGCTGGACGCCATGGAAACCGGTCTCAAGACCGATTTCGACGACCTGCGCCAGGCGGCGGACGAGGAGGATGAGGGTTGAGTCAGGCCTGTTGGGCTTCGCGCTGCTCAACCCGACCTACGCGCTGAACCGCCCCTTCCGCGGAAGGACCCCCTCGCTCGAACAGTTCCCTCCCTCAGGAAGAGGGTTGGGTGAGGGCACGCTTCACGATGAATGCCAAGCGGAAAAGGCTGCGCCGTTTTCCACGCTACGGTGCTCCCCTGACTGCGGAAGATCACCCCTCGCTCGAATAACCCCCTCTCCCTCGGGGAGAAGGTTGGGGTGAGGGCACGCTTCACGATGAATGCCAAGCGGAAAAGGCTGCGCCGTTTTCCACGCTACGGTGCTCCCCTGACTGCGGAAGGTCATCCCTCGCTCGAATAACCCCCTCTCCCTCGGGGAGAGGGCCGGGGTGAGGGCGCGCTCAGGGTGAATGCCCAAGCGGAAAAGGCTGCGCCGTTTTCCACGCTACGGTTTTCCAGTTATCTGATGCGTATCGCGGGCATGGCGGTGCGCCGTAGCGACCGTTCCTACAGCAGCCGGATCTTCTGTAGGAGCGGCCCATGGCCGCGATAAAGACAGTTGCCCTTATCTTCGGAACTCCCCGAAGGAGCCGCCACATCTGTGGCAGACCTTGCCGCAACTGAAAACGAAAAAAGCGCCCGAAGGCGCTTTTTTCCATCAGGTCCTACAGACCTCAGGCCGGTGCGTTGACCAGCGCCTTGCAGGTATCGAGCATACGGTTGGAGAAGCCCCACTCGTTGTCGTACCAGGCCATGATCTTCACCAGCTTGCCGCTCACCTTGGTGTGGTTGGCGTCGAAGATCGACGACAGGCGGTTGTGGTTGAAGTCGATGGAGACCAGCGGCTTTTCGTTATAGCCCAGCACCGGCGAGGCTTCGGCCGCCGCCTTCATGAAGGCGTTGATGGTCTTGGCGTCGGTTTCCTTGGCGGTCAGGATGGTCAAATCGACCAGCGACACGTTGATGGTCGGTACGCGCACCGCCATGCCGCTAAACTTGCCTTGCAGCTCCGGCAATACCAGGCCCACAGCCTCGGCGGCACCGGTCTTGGTCGGAATCATCGACTGGGTGGCCGAACGCGCCCGGAAGGGGTCGGAGTGATAGACGTCCGACAGGTTCTGGTCGTTTGTGTAGGCATGGATGGTGGTCATCAGACCATTCTCGATGCCCAGCTCGCGCTGCAGCACCTGGGCGACGGGCGCCAGGCAGTTGGTGGTGCAGGAGGCGTTGGAGATGATCTGGTGCGACTGACGCAGGATGTTGTCGTTGACGCCATAAACGATGGTGGCGTCTACCTCTTTGCCCGGTGCCGAGATGATCACCTTGGAGGCGCCGGCTTCCAGATGGGCAGCGGCCTTGTCGCGGCTGGTGAAGAGACCGGTGCATTCGAACACCACATCGACCTTCAGGTCCTTCCACGGCAGCTCGGCCGGGTTGCGGATGGCCGTCACGGCGATGCGGTCGCCATTGACCACCAGCTTGTCGCCCTCGACGGACACCTCGGCAGGGAAGCGGTCATGAACGCTGTCATACTGTAGGAGATGCGCATTGATGGCGGCGTCGCCCAGGTCGTTGATCGCAACGACCTCCAGGTCCTGGCGATAGCCTTCGGTATACAGCGCCCGCAGCACGTTGCGGCCGATGCGTCCAAAACCATTGATGGCAATACGAATACTCATTGAGAGAAACCTCGCGATAGCTGGGTTTTGTTGTAAAAAACATTACACATGACGCGTGCTAAGCGGAATAATAGCGCCAATTTGGCTGTGAATGTTTTAAATAACAACAAATTTAGCCCGGTGGAGAATCGAAACCATGCATCCTCGCGTCCTCGAAGTCACACAGCGGTTGGTGGAACGCAGTCGTCCGACCCGTGAGCGTTACCTCGCCATGATCCGGGCCGCCGCCAGCGACGGTCCGCAGCGCGGCAAGCTGCAATGCGCCAATTTCGCCCATGGCGTCGCCGGGTGTGGATCCTCGACGGATAAGCAGCGCCTCCGTTTGATGGACCAGGCCAACGTCGCCATCGTTTCCAGCTACAACGACATGTTGTCGGCTCATCAGCCCTACGAGCACTACCCGGAGCTGATCAAACAGGCCCTGCGCGAGATCGGCTCCGTCGGTCAGTTCGCCGGTGGCGTGCCGGCCATGTGCGACGGCGTGACCCAGGGTGAGGCCGGCATGGAGCTGAGCCTGGCGAGTCGTGAAGTCATCGCCATGTCCACTGCGGTGGCCCTGTCGCACAACATGTTCGACGCGGCGCTGCTGCTGGGCATCTGCGACAAGATCATTCCCGGCCTGATGATCGGCGCGCTGCGCTTCGGCCATCTGCCGATGATCTTCGTCCCTGGCGGCCCCATGCCATCGGGCATCTCCAACAAGGAGAAGGCACGCGTGCGCCAGGCCTTCGCCGAGGGCAAGGCCACCCGCGAAGAGCTGCTGGAATCGGAGATGAAGTCCTACCACAGCCCCGGTACCTGCACCTTCTATGGCACCGCCAACACCAACCAGGTGGTGATGGAAGTGATGGGCCTGCACCTGCCGGGCTCTTCCTTCGTCAATCCCTACACCCCGCTGCGTGACGAACTCACCCGCGAGGCGGCGCGCCAGGTGACCCGCATCACTCACCAGGGCGGCAACTTCATGCCGCTGGGCGAGATCGTCGATGAGAAGTCCATCGTCAACTCCGTGGTCGCCCTGAGCGCCACCGGTGGCTCGACCAATCATACCCTGCACATCCCGGCCATCGCCCAGGCCGCCGGCATCCAGCTTACCTGGGACGACATGGCCGAGATCTCGGCGGTCACCCCGACCCTGGCGCAGGTCTATCCCAACGGCAAGGCCGATGTGAACCATTTCCACGCCGCCGGTGGCGTCAACTTCATGGTGCACACCCTGCTCGAAGCCGGGCTGCTGCACGAAGACGTCAACACCATCATGGGCCACGGTCTGTCGCGCTACCTGCAGGAGCCCTTCCTGGTGGACGGCAAGCTGGAATGGCGTACCGGGCGCGCCGAGAGCCTGGACGAAGACATCCTGCGTCCGGCCAGCCGCCCGTTCAACGAAGAGGGTGGCCTGCGCGTCATGCAGGGCAACCTCGGCCGCGGCGTCATGAAGGTGTCGGCCGTGGCGCCCAAGCACCAGCTGGTGGAAGCGCCGGCGCGCGTCTTCCACGACCAGAGCGAATTGGCAGAGGCCTTCAAGGCCGGCCAACTGGAGCAGGATTTCGTCGCGGTGGTACGCTTCCAGGGACCCAAGGCCCTGGGCATGCCCGAGCTGCACAAGCTCACTCCCTATCTTGGTGTGTTGCAGGACCGTGGTTACAAGGTGGCTCTGGTCACCGACGGCCGCATGTCCGGCGCCTCGGGCAAGGTTCCGGCGGCGATTCACGTCTGTCCGGAAGCCATCGATGGCGGTCCGCTGGCCAAGGTCTGTGACGGTGATCTCATCCGCGTCGATGGGCGTACCGGGGAACTGACGATTCTGGTCCCGGCGGACGAATGGATGGCCCGCCAGGCGGTCGAAGCGCCCCAGGGCACCGGGGTAGGCTGTGGTCGTGAGTTGTTCGCCTTCATGCGCGGCGCCATGAGCACGGCTGAATCGGGTGCCAGTGCATTCACTTCCAGCCTGGAGGCGCTGAAATGAGTTTGGCTTTGGTTGGCGACATCGGGGGCACCAATGCCCGCTTCGCCCTGTGGCGCGACGGTCGCCTGGAGGCCATCGAGGTCTTCGCCTGTGCGGATTACGCCTGTCCGGAAGACGCAGTACGCAAGTACCTGGCGCAGACCGGCGTGGCGTTGGATGACATCACTGCCGTGTGCCTCGCCTGCGCGGGTCCGGTAGGCGAGGGTGACTTCCGCTTCACCAACAACCACTGGGTGATCAAGCGCGAGCAGTTCTGCCGCGAGCTGGGTCTGACCCATCTGCTGTTGATCAATGACTTCACGTCCATGGCCTGGGCCATCGCCCGCCTGGATCCGGCTGACTCCGTACAGGTCCGTGACGGCATCGCCTTGCCGACCCGTCCGCGCCTGGTGATCGGCCCTGGCACCGGCCTGGGTCTCGCCAGCCTGGTGCCCAGTGGCAAGGATCGCTGGATCGTGCTGCCGAGCGAGGGCGGTCACGTCGATCTGCCGATCAACACCCAGCGTGAATTCGATATCTGGAAGATCCTCAAGCGCCAGTTCGGCAATCACGTCTCCGCTGAGCGCGTGGTGTCCGGCAGCGGCCTGGTCAACCTCTATCATGCGAGCTGCGAGCTGGACGGCCGTACCGCCGCCCTGCACAGCGCGGCGGACATCTGCGAGCTGGCGCTCAAGGGCGATCCCTATGCCGACGCGGTGCTGGAGCAGTTCTTCATCTGGCTGGCACGGGTCGCCGGTAACGCGGCCCTGACCCTGGGCGCGCTGGGTGGCGTCTACATCGCCGGCGGCATCCTGCCGCGCTTCGTCGAGCGCTTCCAGAGCGGGGCCTTCGCCCATGCCTTCGCTGACAAGGGCAAGACCAGCAGTGCCTACCTCAAGGACATCCCGGCCTGGCTGGTGACAGCCGAATATCCGGGGCTGTTCGGTGCCGGCGTCGCCCTGGACCAGACCATCGCCGAGGCACGGCAGGCCTGATCCACCCCGGGGCCGGGCGACTACTCAAGGTCGCCCGGCCCCGGTATGCTGCCGGCACTACCGGTAGCTGGCCTCTGGCCAGAACAACAAGAGCGAACATCGCCATGTCCACCCTGGGCAAATCTCTCCTGATCGTCGACGACGACGGGGAAATCCGTGAGCTTCTCGACACCTATCTCACCCGTGCCGGCTATCTGGTGCGTACCGTTGGCGATGGCCGCGAGTTGCGCCGGGCGCTGGGTGACTTCGTCCCCGACCTGCTGATCCTCGACGTCATGCTTCCCGGCGAAGACGGCTTCGCCCTCTGCCGCTGGATGCGCGAGCAATCGAGCTGCCGCCAGGTGCCCATCATCATGCTCACCGCCAGCTCAGACGAGGCCGATCGGGTCATCGGCCTGGAACTGGGCGCCGACGACTACCTGGGCAAGCCCTTCAGCCCTCGCGAACTGCTGGCGCGCATCAAGGCGCTGCTGCGCCGCGCCGGCTTTGGCGAAACGCGTCCGGTGGCTACGGGTCTGCTGACCTTCGACGACTGGCGCCTGGATCCGGTCAGCCATCGGCTGTTTCACCGCGACGGCGAGGAGGTCATCCTGTCCGGCGCCGATTTCACCCTGCTCAAGCTGTTTCTCGATCATCCCCAGCAGATCCTCGACCGCGACACCATCGCCAATGCCACCCGTGGGCGCGAGGTGCTGCCGCTGGAGCGCATCGTCGACATGGCGGTGAGTCGCCTGCGCCAGCGTCTGCGGGATACCGGCAAGTCGCCGCGGCTGATCCGCACCGTGCGGGGTTCCGGGTATTTGCTCGCCGCCGAGGTCAGCGGGCTGGTCGCCGATGCGGTGTAGCGGTTCACTCACTCGGTTGGTGCCACGTTCCCTGCTGGCGCGCATGCTGCTCCTGACCCTGCTGGCCGTACTCCTGGCCCAGGGCGCCTCGGCATTGTTCTGGTCGGCCGCCCTGCGCAGCGATCGCAACCAGGGCCTGCAGACCGCCGCTCGCAGCCTGGGCTACTCCATCGCCGCCAGCGTGCGCTATTTCAGTCTGCTGCCACCGGCCTATCGCCCGCTGGTGCTGGAACAACTGCGCAACATGGGCGGCACGCGCTTCTTCGTCTCCCTGAACGAAAAGCCGCTGACCATGCAGGCGTTGCCGGCGACCCCGGGGCGTCGCGCGGTGCTGCAGGAGGTCGAAACGGTGCTGCGTGAGCGCCTGGGCGCCGCCATGCCCATGTACGTGGAATTCATCGGCCCGCAACAGCTGCGCCTGTTCAACGGCGCGGTGGCGCTCGACGACCTGCCGCGCTCCTGGGCGCACTATGCGCTAAGCCTGGAACCGCTGGAGCCACCGGTGCTGGTGACCCAGATCCGCATCGGCGAAGGGGAGTGGGTGTACCTGGCGACCCTAATGCCGGCGCCTTACTACAGCCTGGACGAATCCTGGCTGCCCCTGCAGCAGCTGCTGTTCATGGTCTTCAGCAGCGCCTTCCTGCTGCTGTTCATCGGCCTGCTGATCCGCTGGCAGAGTCGCCCGCTCAAACGCCTGTCGCGCGCCGCACGGGAGCTGTCGCTGGAGGTCCATACGCCGCCGGTGCGGGAGGAGGGCGCCCAGGAGATCCGCGAGGTCACCCGCGCCTTCAATGCCATGCGTGAACGCATCGCCCGCTACCTGGACGAGCGTGCCCAGCTGTTCAGCGCCATCTCTCACGACCTGCGCACCCCCATCACGCGGCTACGCCTGCGCGCCGAGTTGGTGGACGACGAGGCGATGCAGGCCAAGCTGGTGCGTGACCTGGATGAGCTGGACCTGCTGGTCAAGGGCGCCCTGCAGTGCGTCAAGGACACCGACATCCACGAGAATCTGGAGCCGGTCGATCTCCAGGCACTGCTGCTGCAACTGGTGGAGCCCTTCACCCAGGAGCAGCCGCCGCGGGTCCGTCTCACCGGCGAGGCCCAGGGCACTTTGTTGGGCAAGCCCCTGGCGCTCAAGCGCTGCATCGGCAACCTGCTGGACAACGCCCTCAAGTACGGCTATCGCGCCCACCTGCAGGTGGAAGACGACGGCCATGTCTTTGTCCTGCATGTCGACGACGAGGGGCCTGGCGTGCCGGAGCAGGAGCTGGAGCAGGTCTTTCAGCCCCATGTAAGACTGGCTACCGATCGCCATGGTTACGGCCTTGGCCTGGGCATCGCCCGCAACCTGGCCCACGCCCATGGCGGCGAGGTAGAGCTGCGCAATCGCCGCGAGGGTGGTCTGCGGGTGACCCTGACGCTACCTCGTAGCTAGTGTGGTGGTCCAGAAGCCGACCGCACAATCTGGTGGCGCTTTTTTTGCCCAGGTGGCGTTGCCACTACCTGCCATGGCGCTGTTAGGACTCGTCGCGGCGCCTGGCCTAAGCAAAAGAATCACCTGTCAATTCTTGCTCGAACTCTGAAACACCACGCTAGACACTGGTCGGCCGCTATGTCACCAGTCCGTGACAAAACTCCTTCCCTTCGTTACCCACGGCCGCAGTCGTCTGACTAGACTCGGCCCAGCTCCAATAAAAAAACAACAAGGAACGACCCCCCATGAATGCGTTGAATCGTCTCGCTCTCGCCGTTTCCCTTTCCTGCGCCGCCGTCGTCGCCCCCCTGACCGCCCATGCCGGTGAGGTCGAGGTGCTGCACTGGTGGACCTCCGGTGGCGAGGCTCGCGCTGTCGATGTTCTCAAGCAGCTGATGCAGAAGCAGGGCGATACCTGGAAGGACTTCGCCGTGGCCGGTGGCGCTGGTGAAGCCGCCATGACCGTGCTCAAGACCCGCGCCGTGTCCGGCAACCCGCCGTCCGCTGCCCAGCTGAAAGGCCCCGACATCCAGGAATGGGCCAGCATGGGCTTCCTGGCCAACATCAGCGACATCGCCAAACAGGGTAACTGGGACACCATCCTGCCCAAGCGCGTGGCCCAGACCATGCAGCATGATGGCGAGTACGTCGCGGTGCCGGCCGGCATCCACCGCATCAACTGGCTGTGGATCAACCCCGCCGTCTTCAAGAAGGCCGGCGCCAAGGTCCCCACCACCCTGGACGAATTCTTCGAAGCCGCCGACAAGCTGAAGGCCGCTGGCGTCGTACCCCTGGCCCACGGTGGCCAGAACTGGCAGGACGGCACCATCTTCGAATCCCTGGTCATGGCCATCATGGGCCCGGAAGGCTACGACAAGGTCTTCGTGCAGACCGATGCCGACACCATCCGCAGCGACAAGATGGTCGAGGTCTTCAAGACCTTCAAGCGCATCAAGGGCTACGTCGATCCCAACGCCGCCGGTCGCGACTGGAACCTGGCCACCGCCATGGTCATCGAGGGCAAGGCAGGCATGCAGATCATGGGCGACTGGGCCAAGGCGGAATTCACCGCTGCTGGCAAGAAGCCGGGCGTCGACTATGAATGCGTGGTCATGCCAGGCACCCAGGGCGACTTCATCTACAACATCGACTCCCTGGCCATGTTCAAGATCAAGAACAAGGACAACCAGAAGGCCCAGGACGACCTGGTACGCACCGTCATCGACAAGCCCTTCCAGGAGGTGTTCAACCTCAACAAGGGCTCCATCCCGGTGCGTAACGACATCGACCTGGCCAAGTTCGACAGCTGCGCCCAGCAGTCCGCCAAGGACTTCCAGGCGGCCAACGCCGATGGCAAGGCCGAGCCGAGCATGGCGCACAGCATGGCCAACACCAGCTACGTGCAGGGCGCGATCTTCGACGTGGTGACCAACTTCTTCAACGACGCCAACGCCGATCCGAAGAAGGCTACCGAGCAACTGGTCGCCGCCATCCAGGCCGCGAAGTAAGCGCAAACAGCCATCGGTGAGGATTGTTTATCGCGGCCGTAGGCCGCTCCTACAGGCCAACCATCGGCTGTAGGAGCGGCCCATGGCCGCGATCATCCAACTGCCTGACGCCAAGATAATACCACCCCTGAGAATGCCTCCATGGCTCTTACCGAAACTCTTCCCGCGACGACGGTCACCCGGCGTCCGGACCGGCTGCAGCGCCTGCTGCCCAAGCTGGTGCTGGCGCCCACGGCCATCGCCATGGTCGTCTGCCTCTATGGCTACATGTTGTGGACGGCGGTGATCTCCTTTACCAATTCGCGCTTCCTGCCCAGCTACAATTTCGCCGGTTTCGCCCAATACGCGCGGCTGCTGGAGAACGACCGCTGGCTGGTTGCCTGCAAGAACCTGGCGATCTTCGGCGGCCTGTTCATTCTGCTAAGCCTGGCCATCGGCGTCTTCTTCGCCATCCTGCTGGACCAGCGCATCCGCCGCGAAGGCTTCATCCGCACCATCTATCTCTACCCCATGGCGCTGTCGATGATCGTTACCGGTACCGCCTGGAAATGGCTGCTCAACCCCGGCATGGGCTTGGACAAGCTGCTGCGCGACTGGGGCTGGGAAGGCTTTCGCTTCGACTGGCTGGTGGATCCCGACCGGGTCATCTACTGCCTGTTGATCGCCGCCCTCTGGCAGGCCTCGGGTTTCGTCATGGCCATGTTTCTCGCTGGTCTGCGTGGTGTGGATTCCTCCATCCTGCGCGCCGCCCAGGTCGACGGGGCAGGGCTGCCCACCATTTACCTGCGCATCGTCCTGCCGAGCCTGCGACCGGTGTTCTTCAGTGCGGTGATGATCCTCGCCCACATCGCCATCAAGAGCTTCGACCTGGTCATGGCCATGACCGCGGGCGGCCCCGGCTACGCCTCGGACCTGCCGGCGGTGTTCATGTATCAGCACACCTTCACCCGCGGCCAGATGGGCCTGGGTTCGGCCAGTGCGGTGCTGATGCTTGGCGCGGTGCTGGCGGTGCTAGTGCCCTACCTCTACTCGGAATTGCGGAGCAAGCGAAATGGCTAAGGCTCTGAACGTCAATCGCGTGGCCATCCACGCCACCCTGATCATCGCCTGCGCGGTTTATCTGGTGCCGCTGCTGGTGATGCTGCTGACCAGCTTCAAGACCCCGGACGATGTCCGTACCGGTAACCTGCTGAGCCTGCCCCTGGACTGGACGGTGATCGGCTGGCTCAAGGCCTGGGACGTGGTGCACAGCTACTTCTGGAACTCCTTCATGATCACCGTCCCAGCGGTGCTCATCTCCACCTTCATCGGCGCGCTCAACGGCTACGCCCTGTCGAAGTGGCAGTTCCGCGGCTCGAACCTGTTGTTCAGCCTGTTGCTGTTCGGCTGCTTCATTCCCTTCCAGGTGATCCTGCTGCCGATGTCCTTCACCCTCGGCCAGCTGGGCCTGGCCAACACCACCGCCGGCCTGGTGCTGGTGCACGTGATCTACGGCCTGGCCTTCACCACGCTGTTCTTTCGCAACTACTACGTGGGCATTCCCGACGCCCTGATCAAGGCGGCGCGGCTGGATGGGGCGGGCTTCTTCACCATCTTCTTCAAGATCCTGCTGCCGCTGTCCACGCCCATCGTCATGGTCAGCCTGATCTGGCAGTTCACCCAGGTGTGGAACGACTTCCTGTTTGGCGTGGTGTTCGCCAGCGGCTCGTCACAGCCCATCACCGTGGCCTTGAACAACCTGGTCAACACCAGCACCGGTGCCAAGGAATACAACGTCGACATGGCCGCCGCCATGATCGCCGCGCTTCCGACCCTGCTGGTCTACATCTTCGCTGGCAAGTATTTCGTCCGGGGCCTGACCTCGGGCGTGGTCAAAGGATAAGGAAGGCCACCATGGCAGCTCTCGAACTCAAAAGCGTACGCAAGACCTACGGCAACGCCGCCCAGGAAGCCCTCAAGGGCATCGATATCCGCATCGACGCCGGTCAGTTCCTCATCCTGGTCGGGCCCTCCGGCTGCGGCAAGTCCACCCTCATGAACGCCATCGCCGGCCTCGAGGACATCAGCAGTGGCGCCATCTGCCTGGATGGCGAGGATGTCACCCAGGTCGAGCCCAAGGACCGGGACATCGCCATGGTGTTCCAGTCCTACGCCCTCTATCCGACCATGACCGTGCGCGAGAACATCGCCTTCGGCCTGAAGATCCGCAAGACACCCAAGGAGCAGATCGACGCCGAGGTGGCACGCGTGGCCAAGCTGCTGCAGATCGAGCACCTGCTCGAACGCAAGCCGGCACAACTCTCCGGCGGCCAGCAGCAGCGGGTGGCCATGGGCCGCGCCCTGGCCCGGCGGCCCAAGCTCTACCTGTTCGACGAGCCGCTCTCCAACCTGGACGCCAAGCTGCGGGTGGAGATGCGTACCGAGATCAAGCTGATGCACCAGCGCCTGCAGACCACTACCGTCTACGTCACCCATGACCAGATAGAAGCCATGACCCTGGGAGATCGGGTCGCGGTGATGAAGGATGGCGAGGTGCAGCAGTTCGGCACCCCTGAAGAGATCTACAACGATCCGGCCAACCTCTTCGTCGCCAGCTTCATCGGCTCGCCGCCGATGAACTTCGTGCCGGTGCGTCTCGAAGCCCGTGAGGGCAGGGTGGTCGCGCGAGTCACCGGCGACACCGGCGACAGCCAGGTGGAGTTGCCGGAACTGGATCCGGCGCTGGCCGGCAGAGAGGCTATCCTTGGGGTGCGTCCGGAGCAGATCCAGTCGGCGCATCCGGCCGATAGCGCCGTCCCAGGCATCCTGACACGCGTCCAGGTGGTCGAGCCCACAGGTCCGGATACCCTGCTATATGCCGAGTGGAACGGCACCAAGGTGTGCTGCCGGGTCGCCCCGGGTGAGGCGCCTCGGGCGGGCGATCAGGTCTTGTGGCGGATCGATCCGCGACGGGCGGTACTGTTCGATCCGGCCAGCGGTCGCCGACTTTCTTGAACCTAGCTCATGGCTGAAACGTTACAGCAATGGTAAGGTCCGCCCGCCGCCGCGCCTGAGGTCGGGTTGCGGCCTTACCAGAGGCCCGGGATTGACCCCCGGCTGCCGTGACAGACAGGAGAACAGGAATGGCACTACCCCGAGTCGTGGTCTTTGGCGAAGCCCTCACCGACATCGTCCAGGGCAATCCTGGCGAATGGCGGGGTTACCCGGGTGGCGCCCCCTGGAACGTGGCGCGCGGCCTGGCCCGGCTGGGTGTGGACAGCGCCTTCGGTGGCGCCATCAGTCAGGATGGCCTGGGTGACGAGATCGCCTGGCAATCGGAAACCGCCGGCCTCGATACCCGCTTCCTGCAGCGCGTCGCCGCCGATCCCCTGGTGGCCATCGTGCCGTCGAGCCGCCCACCGCGCTATTTCTTCGCGGGCGAAGCCGATCTGCAATTCGATCCGGCGCTGCTGCCCGAAGGCTGGCTCGACGCTGCCGAAGTCTGCCATTTCAGCTGCATCAGCCTGGCTCGCTATCCGCTGGCCGACACCTTGCTGGACCTGGCGCGCAAGGCCAAAGCCGCCGGCAAGCGCCTGAGCTACGACCCCAACTGGCGCAACCTGATGGATGACCGCTATCGCCAGCAGACCTTCCCCGAACTGGTGCGCCTGGCCGACGACATCAAGCTGTCCGACGAAGACATCCGCCAGATCTACCCCGGGCTGGACGAGCGTGCCGCGCTGGACGAGTTGCGCGCCCTCAATCCCCACGCCCGTATTCTTTTCACCCGCGGCGAGCACGGTCTGGTGCTCTATACGCCGGAAGGCGAGTGGCAGCAGGCCGCCATCGCCGTGGACGTGGCCGACACCGTGGGTGCCGGTGACGCCTGCATGGCCGGCTGGCTGGCCTCGGGCCTGCTGGGCCTGACCGGTCTGCAGCAGCGCCTGAGATTTGCCGCCGCCAGTGCCTCGGTGTCCTGCCGCCACGCTGGCGCCTATGCGCCGACTCGCGCCGACGTGGAAGCCCTGCTGCAGGTGAGTCCCCACTGAGACGTTTTCCCACAACAATAATAGCCGCCAAGGAAACCCGATGGACTTCCCCGATTTTCGTCGTCGCGACACCCTGCTGGAGCACGTACGCCAAACCCTGGCGTTCTACCATCCCCGCTGTGTTGATCCGCAAGGCGGCTTCTATCATTCCTTCAAGGACGACGGGACGGTCTATGACCGCCAGACCCGTCACCTGGTCTCCAGCACCCGTTTCGTCTTCGATTTCGCCATGGCCTATCGACACTTCGGCGACCCGGTCTATCTGGACGCGACCCGTCACGGCCTGAGGTACCTGCGCGAGCGGCATCGCCAGGCCAATGGGGGCTATGCCTGGCTGCTCGACGGCGACACCGTGGTGGATGGTACCAACCATTGCTATGGCCTGGCCTTCGTGGTGCTGGCCTATGCCCATGGCCTGCTCGCCGGAATCGAGGAAGCCCGTGGCTGGCTGAGCGAAGCCTGGGAATCCCTGGAAACCCATTTCTGGCGTGAAGCCGACGGCCTCTATGTCGACGAGATCAGCGCCGACTGGCAGACCGTTTCATCCTATCGCGGCCAGAACGCCAACATGCACGCCTGCGAAGCCCTGCTGGCCGCCTTCGAGGCCAGCGGCGAGACCCGCTATCTGGATCGCGCCGAGACGCTGGCCCGCAACATGACCCAGCGTCAGGCGGCCTTGACCAAGGGGCAGGGTGGCGTAGCCGACCAGGTCCCCGGTGGCCTGATCTGGGAGCACTACCACAGCGACTGGTCCATCGACTGGGACTACAACCGGGATGATCCGGCGAATCTGTTCCGGCCCTGGGGCTTCCAGCCCGGCCACCAGATCGAATGGGCCAAGCTGCTGCTCATCCTTGAACGCCATCGCCCCCAGCCCTGGCTGCTGCCGCGCGCCCAGGCGCTGTTCGACGTGTCCTGGCGCCTGAGCTGGGATGGCGAGCACGGCGGCCTCTACTACGGCTTCGCCCCGGATGGCGCACCTTGCGATCCGGACAAGTATTTCTGGGTGCAGGCCGAGGCCCTGGCCGCGGCAGCATTGCTGGCCGAGCGCAGTGGCGAGGCGCGCTACTGGGAGCATTACGAGGCGCTCTGGCGCTACAGCTGGGAATTTTTCATCGATCACGAGCAGGGCGCCTGGTGGCGCCTGCTCGACCGTCGGAACCAGAAGTACTCCGACGACAAGAGTCCGGCCGGCAAGGTCGACTACCACACCATGGGTGCCTGTTACGAAGTCCTCAACGTCCTGCCGTAAGTATTAGAGACGCGGGTTTCGGGCCCTGGGTGTCATCACTTCAATAAAAAGGGATCTCAGTAATGAATAGTCAGAATCACAAGAATCGTTCGGGGCTCGCACTGCCCCTGGTGTCGCTGCTCGCCCTGGCGGTCTCCGCCGGTGCCCAGGCGGCCCCCCAGGCCAATCCGGGTGGCAACTTCAGCGGCGTCAACAACACCGAGGCCGCCTTCGAGCCCCTGGGCAACACCATGACCGGTGACTGGGGTGGCGTACGCAAGGACCTGCGCGACAAGGGCTGGGACATCAAGCTCGAATACGTGGGCGAGGGCGCGACCAACCTGCGTGGCGGCTACGACGACGATCGCACCGGGCGCTGGAGCTCGCAGTACATGTTCGGCCTGTGGGGCGACATGAACAAGATCGCCGGCTGGGAAAACTCGGTGTTCAAGCTGGCCATCACCTCCCGTGACGGCCGCAACCTCACCGATGACCGCATCACCGATCCGCGCGTGGGCGGCTACTCCTCGGTGCAGGAAGTCTATGGCCGTGGCCAGACCTGGCGTCTGACCCAGCTGTGGCTGTCCAAGGGCTTCTTCGATGGCCGCCTGGACATCAAGGCCGGTCGCTTCGGGGAAGGCGAGGACTTCAACTCCTTCGAGTGCGACTTCCAGAACCTGGCGTTCTGCGGCTCCCAGGTCGGCAACTGGGAAGGCGTCTGGTACAACTGGCCGGTCAGCCAGTGGGCCCTGCGCGTCAAATACAACCTGACCCCCGAGCTGTTCGTCCAGGTCGGTGCCTACGAGCAGAATCCGTCGCTGCTGGAAACCGGCAACGGCTTCAAGCTCAACGGCAGCGGCACCAAGGGTGCGGTCCTGCCGGTGGAAATGGTCTGGTCGCCCAAGGTCAACGGCCTGCCGGGCGAATACCGCGTCGGCTACTACTACAGCACCGCCGATGCCAACGACGTCTACGAGGACGTCAACGGCAACTCCGCGGCCCTCACCGGGCTGGACTACAAGGAACACTCCAGCAAGCACGGCTACTGGGTCGTGGCCCGTCAGCAGATCACCGCTCACAATGATGACCCGAGCCGTGGCCTGTCGGTGTTCGCCAACTTCACCGCCCATGCCAAGGACGTCAACAAGGTCAGCAGCTACGTCCAGGCCGGCCTGGTCTACAAGGGCCCCTTCGATGGCCGTCCCAAGGATGACATTGGCTTCGGTGTCGCGCGCATCACCACCAACGGTGACTTCCGCGACAACCAGCGCGCCCTCAACCAGGCCGCCGGTGCCACCGACTACAACGATCCGGCCTTCACGCCGCTGCAGCACAACGAGTACGACGCCGAGATCTACTACGGCGTGCACGTGACCAACTGGCTCACCGTGCGCCCCAACCTCCAGTACATCAAGAACCCGGGTGGTGTGCGTGAGGTCGACAATGCCGTGGTGGGTGGCCTGAAGGTTCAAGCGGTTTTCTAAATCGTCCCCATAGCCTGCCATCCTGCCCGATGGCGCTGGACAGGGCCCTGCAGTGGTTATACTGCAGGGCCTTTTTCATTTCCGAGGTTGCCGTGGGTAAGGTCGAAAGTCCCTGCATCAGCCAGTGCAAGATCAAAGACGACGTCTGCCAGGGATGTGGCCGCAAACGCTCAGAGATCAAGGGATGGAAAGAGCTGAAGGACAAGGAGCGTAAGGAAGTCATCGACAAGTCGAAGAAGCGCCTGAAGAAGCTCAAAAAGGGCTGATGCGTTCCTGTCGGTACCCGTAGGTTGGGTTGAGCGCAGCGAAGCCCAACGTTGGCCAGGTCACCGCCGCATTGTTGGGCTTCGACGATAAAGCCGTCTCAGCCCAACCTACACCTGATAGAGTCAAGCGCCCGCTTGGCAGCCCCCTCTCCCCGCGGGAGAAGGTTGGGTAAGGGCGCTCCTCGCCACCTAACACCGAGCGCCCTGGTTGGCACTTTCCGTAGGTTGGGCTGAGCGCAGCGAAGCCCAACAATGCCAATCCAGCTCCCCGCTGTTGGGCTTCGACGATAAAGCCGTCTCAGCCCAACCTACACCTGATGGAGCTGAACGCCTGCTCGGCTAGACCCTCTCCCCACGGGAGAGGGTTGGGGTGAGGGCGCTTCTTGCCACCTAACACCGAGCGCCCTGGTTGGCACTTTCCGTAGGTTGGGCTGAGCGCAGCGAAGCCCAACAATGCCAATCCAGCTCCCCCCTGTTGGGCTTCGACGATAAAGCCGTCTCAGCCCAACCTACGCCTGATGGAGCTGAACGCCTGCTCGGCCGGCCCCCTCTCCCCGCGGGAGAGGGTTGAGGTGAGGGCGCTCCTTGCCACAGAACACCGAGCGTCCTGGTTGGCACTTTCCGTAGGTTGGGCTGAGCGCAGCGAAGCCCAACAATGCCAAGCCAGTTCCCTGCTGTTGGGCTTCGACGATAAAGCCGTCTCAGCCCAACCTACGCCTGATGGAGCTGAACGCCTGCTCGGCTAGCCCCCTCTCCCCATGGGAGAGGGTTGGCGTGAGGGCGCTCCTTCCCACTGAATACCCGGGTGGAAAAGGCTGCGCCGTTCTCCACGCTACGGTTAACCGGGCATCGAACAGCTCTCGCTACGCCCGCTCCACCTCATCCAGCAGCCCCATGAACGCCTGAGCCGCATTCGAATGGGTACGCTCGGTATGCAGGATGTAGCCCAGCCGCCGTTCCAGCTGAATCCCCGGTAGCGGCAGCCGGCGGACCTGATCGTCCAGCAGCGTACGCGGCAGGACGCTCCAGGCCAGGCCGATGGAAACCAGCATCTTGATGGTCTCCAGGTAGTTGGTGCTCATGGCGATGTTGGGTGTCAGTCCCTGGGCATCGAACAGACCATGGACGATCAGGCGGGTAAAGGTATTGCCGCCGGGAAACACTGCCGGGTGCCGCGCCACATCGGCCAGGCTGACCTCCTTCTGGTTTGCCAGCGCATGCTCGGGCGCCGCCACGAAATCCAGCGGATCGCTCCACACCGGCACCGCCTTGATCGGGGCCGCGGTCTGGGGCGCCAGGGTGATGATGGCCAGCTCCACCCGCCCATGCAGGATCTCGTCGTAGGCCGCTTCCGAATCCAGAAAGCGGATGTCGAGGGCGACCTCGGGATACTCCCGAGTGAACCGTCTAAGGATCGGCGGCAGCCGGTGCAGGCCGATGTGGTGACTGGTCGCCAGCGTCAGCCGGCCGCCGATGGCACCATTGAGATTGGTCAGGGCGCGTCGAGTGTCATCGATCACGCCTAGAATCTGATAGGCGCGGGGGAGCAGGGCGCGTCCGGCCTCGGTCAGGCTGACCTCCCGCCCGATGCGGTCGAACAGCCGCAGCCCCAGTTGCTGCTCCAGCGCGGCGATGCGTTTGCTGACCGCAGGTTGGGTCAGGTGCAGACGCTCGCCGGCGTCGGAAAAGCCGCCCAGTTCCGCGACGGCCACGAAGGCATTGAGATTGGCGAGGTCCAAGACTTCGAATTCCTATTGGTTATGCGCTTCATGAAAAAGATGAATTTGTTTCATGCGAGCCTAGCGCGGTATCTTTGACCCCACAAGCACCAAGGGCATGCAAAGGCCCGTGCCGTTCCACGCCTGATGAGGAATCCACCCATGGCTGGCAAGACGCTCTACGACAAACTCTGGGATATGCACCTGGTCAAGCAGCGCGACGACGGTTCCGCGCTGCTCTACATCGACCGCCACATCATCCACGAAGTGACCTCGCCCCAGGCTTTCGAAGGCCTGCGTCTGGCCGGCCGCAAGCCCTGGCGTCTGGACGCCAACCTGGCGACCCCCGACCACAACGTGCCGACGACTCCCGATCGCAAGGAAGGCCTCGACTCCATCAAGGACGAGATTTCGCGTATCCAGGTCCGCACCCTGGACGAGAACTGCGACGACTTCGGCGTTACCCAATTCAAGATGAACGACGTCCGCCAGGGCATCGTCCACGTGATCGGCCCTGAGCAGGGCGCCGTACTGCCCGGCATGACCGTGGTCTGCGGTGACTCCCACACCTCCACCAACGGCGCCTTCGCCGCCCTGGCCCATGGCATCGGCACCTCCGAGGTCGAGCACGTGCTCGCCACCCAGTGCCTGGTGGCCAAGAAGATGAAGAACATGCTGGTGAAGGTGGAAGGCGACTTGCCCTTCGGCGTCACCGCCAAGGACATCGTCCTCGCCATCATCGGCAAGATCGGCACCGCGGGCGGTAATGGCCATGCCATCGAATTCGCCGGCAGCGCCATCCGTGCCCTGTCCATGGAAGGCCGCATGACCATCTGCAACATGTCCATCGAGGCCGGTGCCCGGGTCGGCATGGTGGCGGTGGACCAGACCACCATCGACTACGTCGAGGGTCGTCCTTTCGCGCCCACTGGTGCCGTCTGGGAAGCTGCCGTGGCCGAGTGGCGTGGCCTGGTGTCTGATGCCGATGCCCACTTCGATACCGTGGTCGAGCTCGACGCCGCCCAGATCAAGCCGCAGGTCAGCTGGGGCACCTCGCCCGAGATGGTCCTGGCCGTCGACCAGCAGGTGCCGGATCCCACCCGCGAAGCCGATCCGGTCAAGCGCGGCTCCATCGAACGCGCCCTGAAATACATGGGGCTCAAGGCCAACCAGCCGATCACCGACATCGTGCTCGATCGCGTCTTCATCGGCTCCTGCACCAACTCTCGTATCGAGGACCTGCGCGCCGCCGCCGCCGTGGCCAAGGGCCGCAAGGTTGCCGCGACCCTCAAGCAGGCGCTGGTGGTGCCGGGCTCCGGTCTGGTCAAGGCGCAAGCCGAGCGTGAAGGCCTGGACAAGGTGTTCATCGAAGCCGGTTTCGAATGGCGTGAACCCGGTTGCTCCATGTGCCTGGCGATGAACGCCGACCGCCTGGAGAGTGGCGAGCACTGCGCCTCCACCTCCAACCGCAACTTCGAAGGCCGTCAGGGTGCCGGTGGCCGTACCCACCTGGTGAGCCCGGCGATGGCCGCCGCTGCTGCCATCGCCGGTCGTTTCGTCGACGTCCGCGACTTCGCCAACGCCTGAGGAGCCTGACCATGCAAGCCTTTACCCAGCACACCGGTTTGGTCGCTCCCCTGGATCGCGCCAACGTCGATACCGACCAGATCATTCCCAAGCAATTCCTGAAGTCGATCAAGCGCACTGGCTTCGGCCCCAACCTGTTCGATGAGTGGCGTTACCTGGATGTCGGCCAGCCCGGCCAGGACAACAGCAAGCGCCCGCTCAACCCTGACTTCGTGCTCAACCAGCCACGCTACCAGGGCGCCAGCATCCTGCTGGCGCGGGAGAACTTCGGTTGCGGTTCCAGTCGCGAGCACGCGCCCTGGGCGCTGGATGGCTACGGCTTCCGCTCGGTGATCGCGCCGAGCTTCGCCGACATCTTCTTCAACAACAGTTTCAAAAACGGCCTGCTGCCGATCATCCTCAGCGATGCCGAGGTGGACGAGCTGTTCCGCCAGGTCGAGGCCCATGAGGGCTACCAGCTGGTGGTCGATCTCGAAAGCCAGACCGTCCGCCGCCCCGATGGCGTGGCGCTGCCCTTCGAGATCGATGCCTTCCGCAAGCACTGCCTGCTCAACGGCCTGGACGACATCGGCCTGACCCTGCAGGATGCCGACGCCATCGCGAGCTTTGAAACACGCTATCGCCAGAGCAGTCCCTGGATGTTCCCCAGCGCCTGAACCCAGTCGCCGGCCCTCGGGGTCGGCGCTCTTTCCGGAGGCTCCATGAGCGGTGAACACGAGCAACACGTACAGCAGCAATTCGGCGCCACCGCCGAGGCCTACCTGACCAGCGCCGTCCATGCCCAGGGCGCCGAACTCGCCGAGTTGCGCGAGGCCGTGGCGCAGCGAGAAGGCGCCAAGGTGCTGGATCTTGGGTGCGGTGGCGGTCACGTGAGCTACAACGTGGCGCCGGTGGCCGGGCAGGTGGTTGCCCTGGATCTGGCCGAGGAAATGCTCTCGGTGGTCAAGCGCACCGCGGCCGAGCAGGGCCTGGACAACATCAGCGTCCAACCCGGCATGGCCGAGCATTTGCCCTTCGGCGATGCCAGCTTCGACTTCGTCTTCAGCCGCTATTCGGCGCACCACTGGCGCGACATCGGCGCCGCCCTGCGCGAAGTGCGCCGGGTGCTGCGCCATGGCGGCGAAATGGCCATCATCGACGTGATCTCGCCGGCCAACCCGCGCCTGGATACCTATCTGCAGACGGTGGAGATCCTGCGCGACATCAGTCACGTGCGTGACTACTCCTTCGCCGAGTGGCATCGCCTGCTGGACATGGCGCGCCTGGGCGTGACCCGCTGCCGCCGCCAGCGCCTGCGCCTGGACTTCGCCACCTGGACCGAGCGCATGCGTACCCCCGAGCCGCAGTGCCAGGCCATCCGCAGCCTGCAGAGCAAGATCGGCCAGGAAGTGCGCCAGTATTTCGAAATCGACCGCGACGGCTCTTTCAGCGTCGACGTCATGGTTCTCTGGGCCCAGCCCATCTGATGTGAGACAGGAAAAGACAATGAGCAAGCAGATCCTCATCCTGCCGGGCGACGGCATCGGTCCGGAAATCATGGCCGAAGCGGTCAAGGTGCTGGAAACGGTCAACCGCGATCATGACCTGGGCTTCGAGCTGGTCCACGACGACCTGGGCGGTGCGGCCATCGACCGCTACGGCGTACCCCTGGCCGATGAGACCCTGGAGCGCGCCCGCGCCGCCGCTGCCGTGCTGCTGGGCGCCGTGGGTGGCCCCAAGTGGGACAAGCTCGAGCGTGACATCCGCCCTGAGCGCGGTCTGCTGAAGATCCGTTCCGCCCTGAGTCTGTTCGGCAACCTGCGTCCGGCGATCCTCTATCCGCAGCTGGCCGAAGCCTCGACCCTCAAGCCGGAAGTGGTCTCCGGCCTGGACATTCTCATCGTCCGCGAGCTGACCGGCGGCATCTACTTCGGCTCGCCGCGCGAGACCCGGGTGCTGGAGAACGGCGAACGCCAGGCCTTCGATACCCTGCCGTACAGCGAAGGCGAGATCCGCCGGATCGCCCGTGTCGGCTTCGACATGGCGCGCCTGCGCGGTAAGAAGTTGTGCTCGGTGGACAAGGCCAACGTCCTCGAATCCAGCCGCCTGTGGCGCGAAGTGGTGGAGGAGGTGGCCAAGGACTATCCGGACGTCGAACTCAGCCACATGTACGTCGACAACGCTGCCATGCAGCTGGTGCGCGCGCCCAAGCAGTTCGATGTGATCGTCACCGACAACATGTTCGGCGACATCCTCTCCGACGAAGCCTCGATGCTGACCGGCTCCATCGGCATGCTGCCCTCGGCGTCCCTGGACGCCCATAACAAGGGCATGTACGAACCCTGCCACGGCTCGGCGCCCGACATCGCCGGCCAGGGCGTGGCCAACCCCCTCGCGACCATCCTTTCGGTGGCCATGATGCTCAGATACACCTTTGGCGCCGCCGTGGCGGCCGAGGCCATCGAGGCGGCGGTGGGCCAAGTGCTAGACCAGGGGCTGCGGACCGGCGACATCTGGTCGGAAGGCAAGCAGCGGGTCGGTACCCGCGAGATGGGCGAAGCAGTGGTCGCCGCCCTCGCAAGGCGTTAATCTGATCGGCCGCCAGGGGAGGCGGCCGTCCTCAAGACAATAAAGGTGCAGTAGCGATGAAACGTGTAGGTCTGATCGGTTGGCGTGGCATGGTGGGCTCCGTGCTCATGCAGCGCATGCTCGAAGAGCGGGATTTCGACTTGATCGAGCCGGTGTTCTTCACCACCTCCAATGTCGGTGGTGAAGGCCCTGCCATTGGCAAGGGCGTGGCGCCGCTCAAGGATGCCTACAGCATCGACGAGCTCAAGACCCTCGACGTCATCCTCACCTGCCAGGGCGGCGACTACACCAGCGAGGTGTTCCCCAAGCTGCGCCAGGCCGGTTGGAAAGGCTACTGGATCGATGCGGCTTCCAGCCTGCGCATGCAGGATGACGCCGTCATCGTGCTGGACCCGGTCAACCGTCGCGTCATCGACCAGGCCCTGGCCGATGGCCGCAAGGACTTCATCGGCGGCAACTGCACCGTCAGCCTGATGCTGATGGCCCTGGGCGGGCTGTTCGAAGCCGGTCTGGTGGACTGGATGAGCGCCATGACCTACCAGGCCGCGTCCGGTGCCGGTGCCCAGAACATGCGCGAACTGATTCGCCAGATGGGCGCGACCCACGCCGCCGTCGCCGACAGCCTGGCCGACCCGGCCAGCGCCATCCTCGACATCGACCGTCAGGTCGCCGAGACCCTGCGCAGCGAGGCCTTCCCCACCGAGCAGTTCGGCGTCCCGCTGGCGGGCAGCCTGATCCCCTGGATCGACAAGGAACTGCCCAACGGCCAAAGCCGCGAGGAATGGAAGGCCCAGGCCGAGACCAACAAGATTCTCGGACGCTTCAAGAATCCCATTCCCGTGGATGGGATCTGCGTGCGCATCGGCGCCATGCGTTGCCACAGCCAGGCGCTGACCATCAAGCTGAACAAGGACGTGCCGCTGTCCGACATCCATGGTCTGATCAGTCAGCACAATCCCTGGGTCAAGCTGGTGCCGAATAACCGCGACGTCAGCATGCGCGACCTGACCCCGGCTGCCGTTACCGGCACCTTGAGCGTACCGGTTGGCCGCCTGCGCAAACTGAACATGGGCTCCCAGTACCTGGGCGCCTTCACCGTGGGCGACCAGCTGCTGTGGGGCGCCGCGGAGCCGTTGCGCCGCATGTTGCGGATCCTGCTCGAGCAGTGAGCTGACGGTTAAACGTTTGCCTATAGAGGAGGGCCGCCAGTAAAGTGCGGCCCTCTTTCGTTGCGGACCGTCCTATCATGACTGCCAGAGATATCGCCCTCATCGGCGCCACCAGTGCCTATGGCGAAGCCATTCGTGAGCTCCTCGACGAACGTGACGTGCCGCTCGGCAGGCTGCACCTGCTCGCCAGCGGTGAATCGGCGGGTCAGAATCTGCCCTTCCGAGGCAGCAATCTGCGCGTCGCCGGTCTCGAAGGTTTCGATTTCGCTCAGGTCGGCCTTGTCATCCTCGCGGTGCCGGCAGCCGTGGTGGAAACCCTGAGGCCACAACTGGCCGCCGCTGGTTGCGCCGTACTGGACCTCAGCGGTGCCTCCGCCGCGGCGTCCGTACTGCCGCGCATCAATGGCGAGACGCTCGATAGCCTTCCCGCTGCCGCCTGGCTTGGCGTACCGCTCGCGGCGGCACAGGCCGCTGCCAGCGTGGCAGCCGTGCTGGCTCGCTTCAATACGCTCAGCGATGCGTCCCTGACCGCCTGCCTGGCCGCGTCCGGCGCCGGCCGTGGCGGTGTCGAGGAGTTGGCGCGGCAGGCCACCGAACTGCTCAATGGTCGGCCCGTCGAGGCCCGGCTGTTCGAAGGCCAGCTGGCCTTCAATCTGCTCGGTCGCACCGGTGCTCCCGCTGTGGGTGGCTATACTGCCCAGGAACATCGCCTGCTGGACGAATGTCAGCAGGTGCTGGGCGAGACCTTGCCGGTACTGGACGTCACTGCCGTACAGGCGCCCGTATTCTTTGGCGACAGCCTGGCGCTGAGTCTGCGGGGTCGGGAAGCCTGGCAGCTGGAGCAGGTGCTGGAAGCGCTGGGTGATGAGCCCGGGCTGGCACTCGACGAAGACGTTGACTGTCCGTCGGCGGTGGGCGATGCCCTGGGGCGCGAAGAGGTGCTGGTGGGACGGGTAAGGCTGCATCCGCGGGATGCGCGGCGGCTGGAGTGCTGGTTGGTGGCGGACAACGTCAGATTGTCGGCGCTCACGGCCGTTCAGCTGGCCGAATTGTTGCTTAAACAGTCGGCCTAAAAGATACTTCGTGAAATGCTTCGCCCTTTTGGCTTAAGCGAAAGGGCAGTAGACGTGGCACGCAGCGATGGACACAGGCGCCCGCACGGTGGCGCGATCGACAGCTTCTAAAAAGGGACGGTCATGGTTCGAGTTCAGAAACTGGTGCGGGCAATTGCAGCGGCGAGCGCCTTGATGTCTGGCGCGGCCCAGGCCCTCAGCCTGGGGGAGATCCATCTCAACTCCGCGCTCAATCAGCCCTTCGATGCCACCATCGATCTGTCGGACCTGCGTGATCTTGGCACCGCCGACCTGCGACCCAACCTCGCGTCCGCCGAGGACTTCGGCAAGGCCGGCGTCGACCGTGCCTTCTTCCTCAACGATCTCAAGTTCGCGCCGGAAGTGCGCAATGGGCGGACCGTCATTCGCGTGACGTCGGCGCGCCCGGTGCGCGAGCCCTATCTGAACTTCCTGCTCGAGGTGAATTGGCCAAGCGGGCGTATCCTCCGCGAGTACACGGTGCTGTTGGATCCGCCGCTCTACACCCCCCAGGCTGCGGCAGCGCCCTTCGCCCCCCAGGTTCCGGCCACGCCGCGTGCACGCAACACCACGTCGAACGCTTCACGTCCGGCCACACCGCCCGCCGCGCCAGCGCCGAGCGCGACCCAGACGCCTGGTACCTACACCACCGAGCCGCGTGACACCCTTTGGGAAGTGGCGGCGCGCAATCGCCCGGCGTCCACTGTCAGCGTCGATCAGACCATGCTGGCGATTCAGGATCTGAACCCCAACGCCTTCATCAATCGCAACATCAACCTCATGAAGAGCGGCCAGGTGCTGCGCCTGCCCGATCAGGCACAGGCTGGAGCACGTCCCCAGCGCGAAGCCGTAGCGGAGATCGCGCGTCAGACCCGGGCCTGGAGGCAGGGTGGCGACAGTGCTCCGACCGGTACGCCGCGTCGGCAGGTGGATGCATCCGCCCAGCCGAGTGGAAACGAGGCGCCGGCGACCGCCGCACCCAAGGACAACCTCAAGCTGCTCTCTGGCCAGTCGTCCAGCCGCGGAGGCGACTCCGCCGGTGGAAAGGGCAGTGATCAGGCCCTCGCCGACAAGCTGGCGGTGACCCAGGAAAGCCTGGACACCACCCGGCGCGAGAATGAAGAACTCAAGAGTCGTCTGGGCGATCTGCAGTCGCAGCTCGACAAGCTGCAGAAGATCATGCAGCTCAAGGACGCCCAGCTGGCCCGGATGCAGGCCAACATGGCCAATCCGCAGGCGGCGGGTCAGCCCGCCGCGCAGGCCACGCCTGAGACGGCGGTCCCAGGCACGCCTGCTCCCGCCGAAAACCCCAACACGCCAGTGCCTCAGGATCCGGCGGCGACCGCGCCTGCTACGCCGCCGGCCGAGGCTGCACCGGCTCAGCCCGCCACGCCGCCGGCCAGCGAAGCCGCTACCGGTAACGCGCCGCCCGCGGCGAGTGCCAACGAGCCCAAGGTCATTCCGGTCACCCCGAGCAGTCCGGCGACCGAGCCTACCGAAGCGACCAACAGCTTCCTCGACGAGATTCTCAGCAACCCGCTGTGGCTGGGCATCATCGGTGGCAGCGCTCTGCTGGCTCTGCTGGTGCTGCTGATGATCAACTCGCGCCGCAATGCGGTGAAGGAGGCCGAGCGCGAACGCGAAGCCGAAGCGGCGCGTCCTGATACCGTCTTCGATGCCGATCCCGAGCTGGGCGACCACCACGGGCTCGCGGGCCTGGAACTGAGCCAGGCCGGCCAGGATACCTCCCGCGACGCCGACGCCCAGGACGATGCCCTGGGGCAGGCGGACATCTACATGGCCTACGGCCGCTTCAGCCAGGCGGCCGAGGTGCTCAAGAAAGCCAGCGACCAGGAGCCTCATCGCGCCGATCTGCGCCTCAAGCTCATGGAAGTCTATGCCGAGATGGGTGACAAGGACGGTTTCCAGCGCGAGGAGCGTGAGCTCAAGGAGATCGGCGGTGCCCAGCCAGAGGTCGAGCACCTGAAGTCACGCTACCCTGCCATGGCCACCGTGGCCGTGGCGTCTGCCGCGGTCGGCGCTGCCGCCCTGGCCGCCGCTCATGAGTTGAGCGAAGAGCAGGCCCGGGATCAGGGTTTCTCGGCAACCGAGGATAGCCAGGATTTTGACCTGTCCCTGGATGACTTTGGCACCGAAGATAACCATGCGCCCCAGCCTGCCGGCCCGGCTGAGGAGCCGCTGTTCGGCGAGGCTTTTGCCGAGGCCAAGGCCAACGCAGCGGACTCCCGGGACGACTTCGACTTCGATCTCAATTTCGATCCCGAGCCCGCTGCTGCACCCGGTACCACTCCGGCGACCAAGGATGACGACTTCGCCCTCGACTTCAGTGAGTTCGAGCGGCAGGGCGACCTGGCAAGCGACGAGGCACCGAGCACCGCGGCATTCGATGAGCCGCTGACCACGCCGGAGGAGCCGGCCGCCGATGCCGAGTTGCCGGCGCACTTCGATCTCGCCGACTTCGAGGAGCAGCCTGCGGCCAAACGTGAGAGCGACGAGGAGTTCGCCGCACGCCTGCAGGAGGCTTCGCGTCAGTTCGATGCGGAAACCACCAGCGGGTCGTCGAAGGAAGATGGGCTGGACGACTTCGATTTCCTGTCCGGCGAAGACGAGACCGCTACCAAGCTGGATCTGGCGCGTGCCTACATCGACATGGGCGATCCCGAGGGTGCCCGGGACATCCTCGACGAGGTACTGGCCGAGGGGAATGCCGGGCAGCAGCAGGAAGCACGGGCGATCATCGCCCAGCTCAGCTGACGCCGGTCGGGCTTGGCAGAGGAGGGGAGGCGCTATAAGCTGCCACCCCTTTTTTTTGCCTGGCCGCCGCCTTGGATTTTCTAGACCCCACCATCATCGTTCCCCCGCAACGCATCGCGCTTGGCGTCGAGTACAAGGGTGCTCGCTATCGCGGCTGGCAGCGCCAGCAACCCGGTGTGCGCTCCGTTCAGGAGACGCTGGAAGACGCCTTGTCCGAGGTCGCCGCGGCACCTATCGCCCTGCACTGCGCGGGCCGGACCGATTGCGGGGTGCATGCTACCGGCCAGGTGGTGCATTTCGAATCCCCTGTCGCTCGACCGCTCAAGGCCTGGGTGATGGGCACCAATGCCAATCTGCCGTCCGACATCAGCGTCACCTGGGTCAAGCCGGTCAGCAATGAATTCCATGCCCGTTTCAGCGCCATGGCCCGGCGTTACCGCTATGTGATCTACAACGATCCGATCCGGCCTGCCCACCTGGCCGAAGAGGTCACCTGGAATCATCGGCCGTTGCGGATCGAACCGATGCGTGAAGCCGCCCAGGTGCTGCTCGGTACGCACGATTTCACCTCCTTTCGCGCCAAGGCCTGCCAGGCCAAGTCGGCGATCAAGACGATCCACCATCTGCGTCTCTGGCAGAGCGGGCGGCTGATCGTGCTGGATATCCGCGCCAATGCCTTCCTGCATCATATGGTGCGCAACATCGCCGGGGTGCTGATGGCGGTAGGCTGTGGCGAGCGGCCGGTGGAATGGGTCGCCGAGGTCCTGGCCGCGCGTGAGCGGCGCCTGGGCGGCGTTACGGCCCATCCCTACGGCCTCTACCTGGTGGACGCCGAATATCCCGAAAGCACGCCCGTGCCGAAGCGGCCGCTGGGTCCGTTGTTCCTGGGGCATATCCCCGAGCTGGATGACCCCCAAGGCTGACGCTGGGCAGGTGGTCTGCTAACATCCATCGATTTGGAACGAGGTCATTCCGGTTTGGCTAACGTTCGAGTGAAGATCTGCGGCATCACCCGGGTCGAGGATGCGCTGGCGGCTGCGGCAGCCGGTGCCGATGCCATCGGCCTGGTGTTCTATGCGCGCAGCCCGCGGGCGGTCACGGCCGCTCAGGCACGGCAGATCGTCGCGGCGCTGCCGCCCTTCGTGACCAGTGTGGGGCTGTTCGTCGATGCCTCGCCCTGCGAGATCGAAGAGACGCTGGATGCCGTGCCCCTGGATCTCCTGCAATTCCACGGCGACGAGTCGCCGGCCCAGTGTGCCCGTTATCGTCGTCCCTATATCAAAGCCCTGCGCATGCGCGAGGATATCGACCTTGCTGGCATCGCCCGGGACTATGCGGACGCCCGCGGGCTGTTGCTCGATACCTATGTCGCTGGCGTACCCGGAGGTACCGGCCAGGCGTTCGACTGGACGCGAGTGCCCGCTGACCTCTCGCTGCCGTTGATCGTGGCGGGTGGGCTGGACGCGGACAACGTCGCCACGGCCATCGCCGCATCCCGGCCCTATGGCGTGGACGTGAGCGGCGGCGTAGAGCAGGCCAAGGGCATCAAGGATGCCGCCGAGATCGCGCGCTTCATCGCCGCTGTGCGGGGTGCGCCGGTCGCCTGATGTGACCCTCGTGGGCCGATGGCCGTCCACACCTGCGACATATTCGACAGGCCCGCCTCGCGCGGGGCTGAAGTCCGGCTCCCTCGGAGGCGGCATGAGACAAGAGGGTAGCGGCCCGGGACGTAGCGGGCGTTACCGAACCTATTACAGATGCTCAAGGAAGGCGTGGCCTAGGCCGCGCTGGGAGCCCATGCAAGTGGAGAGAGATGCATGAGCAATTGGCTGGTCGACAAACTGATTCCTTCCATCATGCGGTCCGAGGTGAAGCGCAGTTCGGTGCCGGAAGGTCTTTGGCACAAGTGTCCGGCCTGCGAAGCGGTCCTCTACCGTCCGGAGCTGGAAAAGAATCTGGACGTGTGCCTGAAGTGCGGTCACCACATGCGTATCAATGCGCGTCGCCGCCTGGACATCTTCCTCGACGCCGAAGGTCGTGAGGAATTGGGTACCGAGCTGGAGCCGGTAGATCGGCTGAAATTCCGCGACAGCAAGAAGTACAAGGATCGCTTCACCGCAGCGCAGAAGGAAACCGGCGAGAAAGATGCCCTGATCTCCATGCGTGGCACCCTCAAGGGCATGCCGGTGGCGGTCTGTGCCTTCGAATTCTCCTTCATGGGCGGCTCCATGGGCGCCGTGGTCGGCGAGCGCTTCGTGCGTGCGGCCAATGTGGCCCTGGAACAGCGCTGCCCGCTGATCTGCTTCTCCGCCTCCGGTGGTGCGCGGATGCAGGAAGCCCTGATCTCCCTGATGCAGATGGCCAAGACCTCCGCGGTGCTGGCACGCTTGCGCGAAGAGGGCATTCCCTTCATCTCCGTGCTGACCGATCCGGTCTACGGTGGTGTCTCCGCCAGTCTGGCGATGCTGGGTGACGTCATCGTCGCCGAGCCCAAGGCCCTGATCGGCTTCGCCGGTCCGCGCGTGATCGAGCAGACCGTGCGTGAAAAGCTGCCGGAAGGTTTCCAGCGCAGTGAGTTCCTCCTGGACCACGGCGCCGTCGACCTCATCGTGTCGCGCAAGGAGCTGCGTGACCGCCTGGCGCGGTTACTGGCGACCTTCCAGCACCAGCCGGTTCCGGCGGCCTGATGGCTTCGCGCAGCCTCGCGCAGTGGCTGGCCTATCTCGAGCAGCTGCATCCCTCGGCGATCGACATGGGCCTGGACCGGGTGCGCGAGGTCGCGCAGCGGCTGGGACTGACCCGGCCGGCCCCGCGGGTGGTGACCGTGACCGGCACCAACGGCAAGGGCTCCACCTGTGCCTTTCTGGCCAGCCTGCTGCGCGCCAGCGGGCAGCGGGTGGGCGTCTATGCGTCGCCCCATCTGGTGCGCTACAACGAGCGCGTCGATGTGGATGGCACTCTTGCCAGCGATAGCGAGCTCTGCACCGCCTTCGCCGCGGTGGAAGCCGCCCGTGGCGAGATCAGCCTGACCTATTTCGAGGTGGGCACCCTGGCGGCCTTCTGGCTGTTCGAACGCGCCGACCTGGACGTCGCCGTCCTCGAAGTCGGTCTGGGTGGCCGCCTGGACGCGGTGAACCTGATCGACGCCGATCTGGCCTTGGTCACCAGCATTGGCCTGGATCACGCCGAATGGCTGGGCGACACCCGCGAAAGCGTCGCTGTGGAAAAGGCCGGCATCTTCCGCGCCGGCAAACCGGCTCTCTGTGGTGACGTGCAGCCTCCGGCGGAGCTGGCCGAGGCTGCCGAGCGTCTGGGAGCACCGCTGCTACAACGCGGCGAAGCCTTCGACCTGCAGATCGAGAGCGCCAGCTGGTTCTGGCGCGGTCGGGATGCCCAGGGCAACGAGCGGCTCCTGCCTGGCTTGCCGTTGCTCGATTTACCCATGGAGAACGCGGCGTTGGCGCTACAGGCCTATGCCTTGCTCGATCAGCCCTGGCTCCCCGAGCAGGTCGCTGCCGCCTTGCTGGCCACCCGTATGACCGGGCGGCTGGATCGTCGGCAGGTTGAGCGGGCCGGGGAGGCGCGTCACATCCTGCTGGACGTGGCGCACAACCCGCATGCGGCCGAGTACCTGGCCCGCCGCCTGGCGATGAAGCCCATCGCCGGCGTGCGTCGGGCAGTATTTGGCGTGCTGGCGGACAAGGACCTGGACGGGATCCTGGCACCTTTGGAAGGGCTCTTCGCCAGCTGGGCGGTGGCCACGTTGCCGACCGGACGCAGTCGCGATGGCGCCGAGGTGGCGGGCATCCTGACCGCACGCGGCGCCCAGGCCGAGGTCCATGCCTCGCTGCTGGCCGCCTTCGAGGCGCAACTGGCGGCCAGTGCGGCGGCCGACGAGGTGGTCGTGTTCGGCTCCTTCTATAGCGTTGCCGAGGTCGTCGCGCAGCTTTCTTCCCCATCCGAATCCGCGGAGGCATAACCCATGCTCAAGCAACGAGTCATCGGAGCGCTGGTGCTGCTGGCGCTGATCATCATTTTCGTGCCCATGCTCTTCAATCGCCAGGATGACGCTCGCAAGGTGGTGGTCGAGGCACCGCCCCAGCCGGCGGCGCCCACCGTGCCCAGCACCGAGGTACAGCCGGTGCAGACGCCTGAGGCACCGCCGGTGGTGGTGGTCCCCGACGAGCCGGCCAAGCCGCTCGGCAAGCCGCAGACGCCTATCGCCGGTACCTCCGGTCAGGCGCCGGCACAGAACGCTCCGGTAACGGCGCCGCCGCCACCCCAGGCTGCACCTGCCGCCCCGGTCGCCAAGGCGCCTGCCGCCAGCGCTCCTGCCGCTCCGGTCGCTACCCCGGCACCGGCCGCCAAACCTGATTCGCGCCTGGGCGCGGCCAACCTACCGAACAGCTGGTCGGTCCAGCTGGCCAGCCTGTCGTCCCGGCCCAGCGCCGATGCGCTGCAGGCCAAGCTGCGCAGCCAGGGCTACAACGCCTATGTGCGGACCGCCGACGGCATGAATCGCGTCTTCGTCGGGCCGGTGATCGAGCGCAGCGAGGCTGATCGCTTGCGCGATCAGCTCAACAAGCAGAATGGCGTCAAGGGCTTCGTCGTACGCTTTCAGCCAGAGCGCGGTTAACCCGGTCACAAGGCTCTGCTAGAATGCAGAGCCTTTTTTGTTAGTGGACCTTGCCGTGGGCTTCACCTGGGTGGACTGGGCGATCGTCGCCGTTGTCATCGTTTCCTGCCTGATCAGCCTCAGGCGCGGCTTCGTCAAGGAAGCGCTGTCACTGGCCACCTGGATCGTTGCCGGTGGGGTAGCCTGGGTATTCGGCGGGGCGCTTTCCACCTACCTGGTGGACTATATTCAGGTGCCTTCCGGACGGGTGATCGCCGCCTGTGTCATTCTCTTCGTGCTGACGCTGCTCGTCGGCGCTCTGGTGAGCTTCTTGCTTGGCGAATTGATCCGCGTCACCGGATTGTCGGGCACCGATCGCTTTCTCGGCATGGCGTTCGGCGCCGCGCGGGGCGCCCTGTTGATCACGGTGGCCGTGGGCCTGTTGAGCCTGGGGCCAGTCCAGCAGGACGGCTGGTGGCAGCAGTCGGTGCTGGTGCCGCATTTTCTCCTGGTAGCCGATTGGTCGAAGAATCTGCTGTTGGGCTTTGCCGGTCAATGGCTGGGCGCGACGCCCATGCCGAGCCTGCAACTGCTGCCACAGCTGGGGCCCAAGGCCCCGTGAACCGTTTTCCAGGCCTCGCTCTGCCGGGGTCATCCTGCGATGGTTCGCCGTCGCATCACTTGAAACAGTGGGGTCGCGTCACATGTGTGGCATCGTAGGTATCGTGGGCAAGACGAACGTCAACCAGTCGCTATACGACGCGCTCACCGTCCTTCAACATCGCGGTCAGGATGCCGCCGGTATCGTGACCAGTCGGGACGGTAAACTCTACCTGCGCAAGGACAACGGCCTGGTTCGCGACGTCTTCCAGCAACGACACATGCAGCACCTGATCGGCCACATGGGTATCGGTCACGTGCGCTATCCCACGGCCGGCAGCTCCAGCTCCGCCGAGGCGCAGCCGTTCTACGTGAACTCGCCCTATGGCATCACCCTCGCGCACAACGGCAACCTGACCAACGTCGAGCAGCTGTCCCGCGAGATCTACGAGTCCGATCTGCGCCACGTGAACACCACCTCCGATTCCGAGGTGCTGCTCAACGTCTTCGCCCACGAACTGGCGGTGCGCAACAAGCTGCAGCCGACCGAGGACGACGTCTTCGCCGCGGTGTCCGAAGTCCATGAGCGCTGCCGTGGCGGTTACGCCGTGGTGGCCATGATCACCGGCTACGGCATCGTCGGTTTCCGCGATCCCAACGCCATCCGTCCCATCGTCTTCGGCCAGCGCCACACCGAGTACGGCGTGGAGTACATGATCGCTTCCGAAAGCGTCGCCCTCGACGTGCTCGGCTTCACCCTGATCCGCGACCTGGAACCGGGCGAAGCGGTGTACATCACCGAGGACGGCCGGCTCTACACCCGTCAGTGCGCGCAGAATCCGCATTACGCCCCCTGCATCTTCGAACACGTCTACCTGGCCCGCCCGGATTCCATCATCGATGGCATCTCGGTCTACAAGGCCCGCCTGCGCATGGGCGAAAAACTCGCCGAGAAGATCCAGCGCGAGCGTCCGGATCACGGCATCGACGTGGTCATCCCGATCCCGGACACCAGCCGCACCGCCGCCTTGGAGCTGGCGAACCACCTGGGCGTCAAGTTCCGCGAGGGCTTCGTCAAGAATCGCTACATCGGCCGTACCTTCATCATGCCCGGCCAGGCCGCGCGCAAGAAATCGGTACGTCAGAAGCTCAATGCCATCGAGCTGGAATTCCGCGGCAAGAACGTGATGCTGGTGGACGACTCCATCGTCCGCGGCACCACCTGCAAGCAGATCATCCAGATGGCCCGCGAGGCGGGCGCGAAGAAGGTCTACTTCTGCTCGGCCGCCCCGGCAGTGCGCTTCCCCAACGTCTACGGCATCGACATGCCCAGCGTCCACGAGTTGATCGCCCATGGTCGTACCACCGAGGAAGTCGGTGAACTGATCGGCGCCGACTGGCTGATCTACCAGGACCTGCAGGACCTGCAGGAGGCCGTACGGACCCGCAAGGCACCCAAGGTCGAGCAGTTCGATTGCGCGGTGTTCGATGGCGAGTACATCACCGGCGACATCGATGCCGCCTATCTGAACCGGATCGAACAGGCGCGCAACGACTCGGCCAAGGTCAAGCACCAGGCGGTCAGCGCCATCATCGATCTCTACAACGACTAAGGAGCTGCACATGAGCCAAGACTGGGATGCCGGACGCCTGGACAGTGATCTCGAAGGCGCGGCCTTCGAGACCTTGGCGGTGCGGGCAGGGCAGCAGCGCTCGCCGGAAGGCGAGCACGGCGAAGCCCTGTTCCTGACCAGCAGCTACGTGTTCCGTACCGCCGCGGATGCGGCGGCGCGCTTTGCCGGCGAAGTGCCGGGCAATGTCTATTCGCGCTATACCAATCCCACGGTCCGTACCTTCGAAACCCGCATCGCGGCGCTCGAAGGGGCGGAGCAGGCCGTCGCGACCGCCTCGGGCATGTCGGCCATCCTGGCCATGGTGATGAGCCTGTGCAGCGCTGGCGACCATGTGCTGGTCTCGCGCAGCGTGTTCGGCTCCACCATCAGTCTGTTCGAGAAGTACTTCAAGCGCTTCGGCATCGAGGTGGACTACCCGCCATTGGCGGACCTGGACGCCTGGCGAGCGGCCTGCAAGCCCAACACCCGGCTGTTCTTCGTCGAATCGCCGTCCAATCCGCTGGCCGAGCTGGTGGACATCGCCGGCCTGGCCGAGATCGCCCATGCCCAGGGTGCGCTGCTGTCGGTCGACAACTGCTTCTGCACCCCGGCGCTGCAGAAGCCGCTGGCGCTGGGCGCGGACATCGTCATCCATTCGGCGACCAAGTACATCGACGGCCAGGGCCGTGGCATGGGCGGCGTGGTCGCTGGCCGCGCCGAGCAGATGAAGGAGGTGGTGGGCTTCCTGCGCACCGCCGGGCCGACCTTGAGTCCCTTCAATGCCTGGCTGTTCCTCAAGGGGCTGGAGACACTGAAGATCCGCATGCAGGCGCACAGCCAGACCGCGCTGGAACTGGCGCGCTGGCTGGAAGCGCAGCCCGGTATCGAGCGTGTTCACTACGCCGGCCTGCAAAGCCATCCGCAGCATCAGCTGGCTTGCCGCCAGCAAACGGCCTTTGGTGCCGTGGTGAGTTTCGAGGTAGCGGGTGGGCGTGATGCTGCCTGGCGCTTCATCGATGCCACCCGGATGATTTCCATCACCACCAACCTGGGCGATACCAAGACCACCATCGCCCACCCGGCCACCACTTCCCACGGGCGGCTGTCGCCGGCCGAGCGGGCCAGCGCCGGGATCAGCGACAGCCTGATCCGCATCGCCGTCGGTCTGGAGGACCGCGGTGATCTGCAGCAGGACCTGGCTCGCGGACTGGCGGCCCTATGAGTCTGACCTTCGCACCGGTAGAGCTGCGCGTGGCCCTGGTCACGGGCGCGGCGCGTGGCATTGGTCTGGGCATTGCCGCCTGGCTGGTGGCCGAGGGCTGGCGTGTGGTGGTGGCTGACGTCGAGCAGGAGCGTGGCACCAAGGTGGCCGCTGCCTTGGGTGATCGTGCCTGGTTCGTGGCGGTGGACGTGGCCGACGAGACCCAGGTCGAGTCCGCCGTCGCCCAGGTGATCGGGCAGTTCGGGCGGCTGGATGCCCTGGTCAACAATGCCGGCCTCGCCAGCGCCCAAGGCCAGCCGCTGGAAAGCCTTGCACTGGGCGAATGGCGTCGGGTGCTGGGGGTGAATCTGGACGGCCCCATGCTCATGGCCAAGCATTGCGCGCCATATCTGCGCGAGCAGCAGGGCGCCATCGTCAACATCGCCTCGACTCGCGCTCAGCAATCCGAGCCGCACAGCGAAGCCTATGCCGCCAGCAAGGGCGGGCTACTGGCGCTGACCCATGCACTGGCGATCAGCCTCGGGCCGGAGGTGCGGGTGAACGCCCTCTGTCCCGGCTGGATCGATGCACGGGATCCCCATGTCCGGGACGCCGAGCCGTTGTCCGCTACCGATCACGAGCAGCATCCGGTTGGGCGGGTGGGGACGGTGGAAGACGTGGCGGCCTGCGTGGCCTGGCTGCTGGGTGGTAATGCCGGCTTCATCAGTGGTGAAGCCATCACCCTGGATGGGGGCATGACGCGCAAGATGATCTACGTCGAATAGTCGCGAGCAGAAAAATAAATTGGAAAAATCCTTGACGGATCAAGGGGCTACGAGCAGAATGCGCGTCACCCGAAGGGGATGGCTGATTAGCTCAGCTGGGAGAGCACCTGCATCACACGCAGGGGGTCGGCGGTTCGATCCCGTCATCAGCCACCAAACTCTTCGGGAAGTGTTCCGCAAGGTACACGCAATGCGCAGCGGTAGTTCAGTCGGTTAGAATACCGGCCTGTCACGCCGGGGGTCGCGGGTTCGAGTCCCGTCCGCTGCGCCATATAGAAGTCGTTCCGGGTCCTCTGAACTGCCCGAACGACGCAAGAGAAGCTGCCCTAGGGCAGCTTTTTTTGTGCCTGTAGAAAAGGCCTGCTGACAATTCAGCTGGCAGGCGCCAGGTCAGCGCGCTTCGCGACCAGCGTCAGGATGTCGTAGCTCGCCACCAGCACCTGGTCCTGATTGGTGACCTCGACATCCCAGGCGACCACGCCCTGAGGCTCACCTAGAGGACTCAGCTTGCCCTGGTCGATCTTGCGCTTGCAGGTGAGGCGGGCCTGGATGGTGTCGCCGATGCCGACCGGATTGACGAAGCGCAGGGTGTCCAGGCCGTAGTTGGCCAGCACCGGGCCGACGCCGGGAGAAACGAACAGCCCGGCCGCGGCGGAGAGTACGAAGTAGCCATGGGCGATGCGCTTGCCGAATTGCGACTGCCGCGCGGCCAGTTCATCGAAGTGCATGTAGAAGTGATCGCCCGACAGGCAGCCGAAGTTGACCAGATCGGCTTCGGTCACCGTGCGTCTATGGGTAAGCAGGGATTCACCGATCCGCAGGTCATCGAAGTGGCGGCGGAAGGGATGAACCTCGCCTTCGTACAGGACGGCGCCGCGGACGTACTCGCCGCTGATACCCATGAGCATGGTCGGGGAGCCCTGGACTGCGGCGCGTTGCAGATAGTGCTTCACCGCGCGCAGGCCGCCCAGCTCTTCACCACCACCGGCGCGACCGGGGCCGCCATGCTTGAGCATGGGCAGCGGGGAGCCGTGGCCAGTGGATTCGGCGGCGGCTTCACGGTCGAGGATATGCAGGCGGCCATGCAGGGCGGCCATGGTCGGTGCCATCCGCGCGGCGATCTGTGGCGCGCGGGTGACCAGGGTAGCTACCAGGCTGCCCTGGCCGCGGGCCGCCAGTACCAGGGCTTCGTCCAGATCGTCGTAGCCCATCAGGGTGCTGACCGGGCCGAAGGCTTCGATGTCATGGGCGCCGCCGGGGGCATGGGGATCGCGGCTGCGGAGCAGGGTCGGGGCGAAGAAGGCGCCGTCCCGTACGCCGTCACCACGGGGCTCGAAGCCGTCGCGGGCGCCATGGATGAGCTCGCTGGAGGCGAGCAGGGCCTGCACGCGCTCCGCGACATCGGCTTGTTGGGCGTGGGACGCCAGGGCACCCATCTTCACCCCTTCCACCGCCGGATCGCCGATCACCAGCTTGGCCAGGCGGGCGCTCAGGCGTTCGGCCACGGCATCGAGGTGCTGGCTGGGGACGATGGCGCGGCGAATGGCGGTGCATTTCTGCCCGGTCTTGGCGGTCATCTCGCGCGCTACCTCGCGGACGAAGAGCTCGAATTCCTCATCGTCGGGTGTGACGTCAGGGGCGAGGATGGCGCAGTTCAGCGAATCCGCCTCGGCGTTGAAGGGAATCGAACGCTGGATCAGGTTGGGCGTGACCCGCAGCCGGGCAGCGGTGTCCGCCGAGCCGGTGAAGGTGACCACGTCCTGGCCTTGTAGCTGATCCAGCAGGTCGCCGGTGCTGCCGATGATGAGTTGCAGACTGCCGGAGGGCAGCAGACCGGATTCCTGCATCAGGCGCACAGCCGCCTCGGTCACGTAGCTGGTAGCAGTGGCCGGCTTGATGATGCAGGGCATGGCGGCGAGAAAGCTGGGTGCGAATTTCTCCAGCATGCCCCAGATGGGGAAGTTGAAGGCATTGATATGCACCGCCAGGCCCCCGCGGGGGACCAGGATATGGGTGCCGGCGAAATGCCCAGCCTTGCCCAGGGGGAAGGCCGGGCCTTCGTGAATAAGGTTGCCGGAGGGCAGCTCGCGGCGGCCGAGGCCGGCGTAGGCGAAGAGGGTGCTGGCGCCGCCCTCGACGTCGATCCAGCTGTCCGCGCGGGTCGCGCCGGTGTGGCGGCTGATCTCGTAGAGGCACTCCTTGTGTTCCAGCAGATAGAGCCCCAGGGCCTTGAGGCACTGGGCGCGCTGCTGGAAATCCAGCGCCATCAGCGCCTGCTGCCCCTGGGTGCGGCCATGCCGGAGGGCTTCGGTGAAGTCCAGGCGTTCCTCGTGGGTATGGGCGACCGGTCGACCATTCACGGCGCTGCGCAACGGCTGGGCACCGTGCCGGCCGATCCAGCGGCCGCCGATGAAGCTTTGCAGGACGGGGACGTTGTTCATGGGACTTCTCCTGGAGCGCGTCCGACACCGGGCGGCGGCTCTCGTTATCGTTCTTGGTTTCGCCCTGGGCGACGGTTTACCGCTGGTCGAAGTCGAGCACCACCCGGTCGCTGAGGGGGTAGGCCTGGCAGGCGAGCACATAGCCGGCCTTGACCTCGTAATCTTCCAGGGCGAAGTTGCTGTCCATTTCCACCTCACCCTCGATCACCCGGCATTTGCAGGTGGAGCAGACGCCCGCCTTGCAGGAATAGGGCAGTTCAGCCCCCTGGGCGTTGCCGGCATCCAGCAGGCTGGCGCTGTTGCGTGGCAGATCGAATGCCAGAGCGCGACCATCGTGGATGACGGTGATCTGGCTGGTCGCGGTGCTGCCGGTTTCGATGGTCTGACGCGCCTCCGATCGCTCGCTTCCCGCGGCGGCGAAGAGCTCGAAGTGGATGCGCTCAGCTGGCAGGCCGCTGGCGGTGAGCTGCGCCCGTACCGTTTCGGTCATCGCCTGGGGACCGCAGATGAAGGCGGCGGTGAGGGCAGGAACGTCCAGCCAGCGACTGAACAGCTGCGCGCATTTATCGGCGTCGATACGACCGTTGTAGAGGTCCACGTCCTGTTGTTCGCGGCTGAAGACGAAGATCAGGTTCAGGCGTTGCAGATAGCGATTCTTCAGGTCCTCCAGTTGCTCGCGAAACAGGGCGGCGTTGCCCGAGCGATTGCCGTAGAGCAGGGTGATCTGGCTGAGCGGTTCGGTTTCCAGGGTGGTCTTGATGATCGACAGGATGGGGGTGATGCCGCTGCCTGCCGCCACGGCCAGATAGTGGCCCTGGTGCTGGGGATCAAGGGGAGTCTGAAAGCGGCCCGCGGGCGGCATGACATCCAGCTGGCTGCCGACCTTGAGCGCCTGGTTGGCATGGGTGGAGAAACGGCCGCCGTTGACCCGCTTGATGGCCACCCGCAGCTCGCCATCGTTGACGCCGCTGCAGATCGAGTAGGAGCGGCGCAGCTCCTCGCCCTCCACCCGGGTGCGGATCACCAGGTGCTGGCCCTGGGTGAAGCGAAAGCGTTCCTGCAGTTCGGCGGGGATGTCGAATGCGATGGACACGGCGTCGCGGGTTTCGGGACGGACGTCGCGGATGGTCAGGCGGTGGAATCGGCTCATGGTCGACCTCGTGCGGCGCCGCCGCTCAGATGCACTTGAAGTAGTCGAAGGGCTCGCGGCATTCCAGGCAGCGATACAGCGCCTTGCAGGCCGTGGAGCCGAATTCGCTCAGCCGTTCGGTGTGGCGGCTGCCGCATTGCGGACAGCTCACTTCCGGCGCCTCGCCCAGCAGGCTGCGCTTGCTGCCACCGGGGGCGGGGGGAGCGATGCCGTAGGCGCTCAGCGCCTGGCGGCCGGTGGCGGTGATCCAGTCGGTGGTCCAGGCCGGGTCCAGGCGGCGCTCCAGGCGCGGGGCGGCGAAGCCGGCGGTCTCAAGAGCCTGCTGGATGTCCTGCTCGATGACCTCGGTAGCCGGGCAGCCGGAGTAGGTCGGGGTCACCACCACATGCAGGTGGCCCTGCTGCCAATCCAGGTCGCGCACGATACCCAGGTCGACCACGCTGACAACCGGCACCTCGGGATCCATCACCGCGCCGAGCACCCGCCAGGCCAGGTCGAGGTCGGCGGGGGTGCCTGGACGGGCGCCGTGACTGCTGGCGATCAGCTCACCAGGTCGCATCGGGATGGGCTCGTTGCAGGAACTGCATTTCCGCCAGCAGGGTGCCCAGGTGTTCGGTGTGCAGGCCACGGCGGCCGCTGAGGTAGAAATTCACCGCAGGGGCGGGCACGGGCAGGGTGGCCCGGGCGAAGGTCTCTTCGACCTGCGCTTGCCAGGCGCTGGCAATGGCCAGCGGATCCGGGCCGATACCTGCCTCCTGCAGCGCCTGCTCTACCTCGTCGCCCTGGGTCAGCTCCACGGTAAAGCGCCAGACCTGGGGCAGGGCAGCCAGCATCCGTGCGTGACTCTCTTCGGTGCCATCGCCCAGGCGCTCGACCCATTCGCCGGAGCGACGCAGATGATAGGTGACTTCCTTGACCGCCTTGGCGGCGATACCGGCGATGCGGGCGTCGCCGGACTCGCTCAGGCCGCGCAGCACGGGCAGGTGCCAGGCGTCGTAGAGGAACTGCTTCGTCAGGGTCACGGCGTAGTCGCCGTTGGGTTGCTCGACCAGCAACAGATTGCGGAAGGCGCGCTCGTCGCGGCGAAAGGCCAGGTGATCGGCATCGCGGCCGTCGGCCAGCAATTCCGCCGCGTAGTCGTACCAGTTGCGCGCCTGGCCCATCAGGTCCAGGCCGACGTTCATCAGCGCCAGCTCCTCTTCCAGCGCCGGGGCCCGGCCGCACCACTCGCACAGCCGCTGGCCCTGGATCAGGGCGCTGTCGGCCAGCCGTAGCAGGTACTCGATCTTGGCGTGATGCTCACTCATGGCAGGGCTCACATGTGGCCGACTTCAGGGGGCAGCTCATAGAAGCTGGCATGCCGGTAGATCTTGTCGTCGGCGGGGTCGAAGAGCGGCTCCTTCTCGTCCGGCGACGAGGCGGTGATCTGCGCCGAGGGCACCACCCAGAGGCTCACGCCCTCACTGCGCCGGGTGTAGAGCTCACGGGCGTTCTCCAGGGCCATGGCGGCATCGGCCGCATGGACGCTGCCGACGTGCTTGTGGTTGAGACCGTGCTTGCTGCGCACGAAGACTTCGAACAGGGCCCATTCAGCCATGGCGGCGATCTCCCAGGGTCAGGCGGCGCTAGTGCGTTGTTGTTTCTTGCGGGCGTGGGCGACCGCGGCTTCGCGGACCCAGGCCCCACCGTCGATGGCGTTGCGGCGGGTGGCCAGGCGCTCGGCGTTGCAGGGGCCGTTGCCCTTGAGCACCTCGTAGAATTCCTCCCACTGGATGGCGCCGAAGTCGTAATGCCCGCGAGCCTCGTTCCACCGGAGCTCCGGGTCGGGCGCGGTGCAGCCGAGCAGCTCCAGCTGCGGCACGGTCTGGTCGATGAAGCGCTGGCGCAGCTCGTCGTTGCTCTGCCGCTTGATCTTCCAGGCCAGCGACTGGGCGCTGTTGGGAGAGTGCGCGTCGTTCGGGCCGAACATCATCAGCGCCGGCCACCAGAGCCGGTTGATGGCGTCCTGCACCATGTCCCGCTGGGCCTGGGTACCCTGGCGCATCATCGTCAGCAGCAGCTCGTAGCCCTGGCGCTGGTGGAAGCTCTCCTCCTTGCAGATGCGGATCATGGCGCGGGAATAGGGGCCGTAGGAGGTGCGCTGCAGGACCACCTGGTTGACGATGGCGGCGCCATCCACCAGCCAGCCCACCGCGCCCATGTCGGCCCAGTTCAGCGTCGGGTAGTTGAAGATGCTGGAGTACTTGGCCTTGCCCGTGTGCAGCTTGGCGATCTCCTCGTCACGGTCGGCGCCCAGGGTCTCCATGGCGCTGTACAGGTAGAGCCCGTGGCCGGCTTCGTCCTGGATCTTGGCCATCAACTGCAGCTTGCGCTTGAGCGTCGGCGCGCGGGTCACCCAGTTGCCCTCGGGCAGCATGCCGACGATTTCCGAATGGGCATGCTGGGAGATCTGCCGGATCAGCGTCTGGCGATAGGCCTCGGGCATCCAGTTCTTGGCTTCGATCTTGATCTCGTCATCGATCTTCTGTTGGAACGCCCGCTCCTCGGGTGACATCTCTTCGAGCGACTTGACACCCTTGGTGCCGGTCTCGACCAGTTGCGCGTACATGAGTCGGCTCCTGTGCAGTGGAGGAAAGAGGTATCGCCTCACAGGTCTTCAGTTCTAAACGATACAAAAAGCAATGTACAGTGCAATTTATCTGTGTCGGTTTATGGGCGCCTGAAGGGCCGCTGGTGGATGTCCCCTGTGGCCATGACCGCCGGTAGAGGCGCTGTTTTGCGGGGAACCCACGGTTGGCAAGCGCCTGCCCGGCCCGTGATCCGATCGATTCACGCACTGCGTAGGCGAGAAAGACGGCTTTGGGACCGAGCACCGAGGCGCCGCCCTCGCGTCTGGAGAGTGGTGGTGGCTCAGGCGCGCTGACGACGGTCGTAGACGTGGCAGGCCTTGCCTTCCGAGCGCTTGAGGCTGTGGCAGGGCTGCAACAGGACCCTGGTACTGATGCCGACGTGGGTCTTGATCTGCCGTGCCAGTTCCTGGGCGATTTGCGCCTGTTCGGTGGCGGCCAGGTGCTGGAGTTCGTGCCGGAGTTCCACATGCACCTCGATGCTGTCCAGGTTGCCCTGGCGGGACAGGTGGAGTTCATAGACCTCGGCCAGGATGCCGGCCTTGAGCACCTGCTCCTCGATCTGGGTTGGAAAGACGTTGACGCCCCGGATGATGAGCATGTCGTCGCTCCGCCCGGTGATCTTGTCGATGCGCCGCATGGGGCGGGCGGTACCCGGCAGCAGGCGGGTCAGGTCGCGGGTGCGATAGCGGATCATCGGCAGGGCTTCCTTGCTCAACGAGGTGAAGACCAGCTCGCCGTATTCACCATCCGGCAGCACGGCACCGCTGACCGGATCGATGATCTCCGGATAGAAGTGGTCTTCCCACACCGTGGGGCCGTCCTTGGTTTCGGCGCACTCCATGGCCACGCCAGGCCCCATGATCTCGGAGAGGCCGTAGATGTCGAGGGCGACGATGCCCAGGCGCTCTTCCACCACACGGCGGAGTTCGGCCGTCCAGGGTTCGGCGCCGAAGATGCCCAGGCGCAGCCGCAATTCGTGCGGGTCCACGCCCTGGCGTTCGATCTCGTCCGCCAGGTTGAGCATGTAGGAAGGGGTGACCATGATGATGTCGGGTTGCAGGTCGCGGATCAGCTGGACCTGCTTCTCGGTCTGGCCGCCCGACATCGGGATCACGGTGCAGCCCAGGCGCTCGGCGCCGTAATGGGCGCCCAGCCCGCCGGTGAACAGGCCGTAGCCATAGGCGATATGCACCCGGTCACCCTTGCGACCGCCCGCGGCGCGAATCGAGCGGGCCATGACACTGGCCCAGGTGTCGATGTCCCCCTGGGTATAACCCACCACCGTCGGCTTGCCGGTGGTGCCGCTGGAGGCGTGCAAGCGCACGATCTCGTGCTGGGGCACGGCGAACATGCCGTAGGGATAGTGATCGCGCAGGTCGCTCTTGCCTGTGAAGGGAAAACGCGCCAGATCGTCCAGGGAGTGCAGGTCGTCCGGGTGCACCTGGGCCTCCTCGAAACGCCGGCGATACAGGGATACGTTCTCGTAGGCGTGCTTCAGGCTCCAGCGCAGCCGGTCCAGCTGATGCTGGCGCAGGCTGTCTAGGCTGGCGATCTCCAGCGGGTCGAGCAGGGCACGATTGGCGTCGAGGGGCAGGTTCATGGCGTCACTCGAAGGTTGTGTTGGGGGCTGCGGGCGGCCTTTGCGCAATGCCTGGGCGTTGCTCAGGCGTCCGGGTTCAGAGGGCATCACTCCTCACGGGTCTCCTGTACCAGCACCGGGCCATGCACGCGGTAGGCCCTGCCGCGGAAGAGGGCGATCAGCTGGCCCTGCTGGTTGTCGATACGGACGTCATAGAGGCCGGTGCGACCGCGCCGGCTCTGCTCGACGGCGGTCGCCACCAGGCGGTCTCCCGCCTGGGCCGGGGCCAGAAAATCGATGCTGCAGCCGCTCGCGACCGTGGCCTGGTCGTAGGTGTTGCAGGCGACCGCAAAGGCCGAGTCGGCCAAGGTAAAGAGCAGGCCGCCGTGGCAGGTGCCGTAGCCCTGCAGGTGGTCTTGCGTGACCAGCATGCTCAGGCGGGCGCTGCCGGGGCCGACGTCGAGCAGCTGGATGCCCAGCTGACGTGAGGCGCGGTCGCGACTGAGCAGGACTTCGGCGCAGGCCTCGGCCAGGGGCTGCGAATGGGCGTCATTCATGCAGGCGACCTCCTTCGGCCAGGGTCCGGCGCAACAGCAGTGAGGGTCGATACCTATCCTCACCATAGCTGCGCTGCAGGTTTTCCAGGGTGGTCAGTACCGGTCCCAGGCCGATCGCCTCCGCCCAGGCGAGTGGCCCAAGGGGGTAATTGACGCCGGCGCAAAGGGCGAGATCCACGTCCGCGGCGGACGCCACCTGATGCAGGACCGCATCGGCCGCTTCATTGGCCAGCATCGCCACCGTGCGTAGCACCGGCAGACCGGGCAGGTCGCGGATCGGTGTGACCTTGAGGCCGGCGTGGCGCAACAGGGCGACGGCCTGATCACGGGCCAGGGGGGTGGTGTCGGCTGCCCAGCTGATGGCCAGGCGGCTAGCCGTGCCGTAGTCCAGCGCCAGATCGAACAGGACCAGATTGCGCAGGCCCTCTTGCCGGGCGCGCTCGCTCGCCAGGCGCCCGTCGCTCAGGGCCAGTACCGCATCGCCCACTCGCAACAGACCGCTACCGGCCCGCTCGGTGACGGCGATCCCCGTGGCCCGCAGGCGCTGCACCAAGGGCCGGGCCACGCCGAGGTCGCCTTCCAGCACGCAGCCGTCGACGGTGGCGGCGCTTTCCAACTCGGTTGGAGCCGGACGGGTCGCGCCTTCGCGATAGTCATAGAAGCCCAGGCCGCTCTTGCGGCCCAGGCGGCCGGCATCGACCAGCTCCTTCTGGATCAGCGAGGGCCGAAAGCGCGGATCACCGTGATAGGCGTTGAACACCGAGCAGGTGACGGCATAGTTGATGTCCTGGCCGATGAGGTCGGTCAGCTCGAAGGCGCCCATGCGGAAGCCACCGGCCTCACGCAGCAGCGCATCCAGCGAGGCGCAGCTGGCGGCGCCTTCCTGCTGCAGGCGCAGACTCTCGGCATAAAAGGGGCGGGCGACGCGATTGACGATGAAACCGGGGGTTGAACGGGTACGGACCGGGCGCTTGCCCCAGCGACGGGCGGTGGCCAGCAGCGTCTCCACTACCTCCGAGTCGGTGGCCAGGCCGCTGACCACCTCGACCAGCGCCATCAGCGGAGCGGGATTGAAGAAGTGCAGGCCGGCCAGCCGCTCGGGTCGCTCGAGACCCGCAGCCAGCGCCGTGATGGACAGCGAAGAGGTGTTGCTGGCGAGGATACAGTCAGGGGTGCAGAGGGCTTCGAGTTGCGCGAAGAGCGCGCCTTTGACCGCGAGGTCCTCGACGATGGCTTCGATCACCAGGCTGACCTCGGCCAGGGCGTCGAGGGACACCGCGGGCCGCAGGCGACTGAGGATGGCGTCGCGCGTGGCGCCTTCCAGCTTGCCCTTTTCCACCAGCCGACCGAGTTGCCAGGCGATGCCATCGATGGCCCGGACAGCGGCGCCGGGGCGGTTGTCGTAGAGCTGCACCTCGTGGCCGGCCTGGGCCGCGACCTGGGCGATGCCGGCGCCCATGGCCCCGGCGCCGATGACCGCGATCCGCGCCGTCTCCGGCAAGGCAACCATCTCAGCGGCCCCTGAAGGTGGGGGAGCGCTTGGCCATGAAGGCGCTGACACCCTCACGATAGTCGTCGCTGCGCCCGGCCAGGCGTTGCAGGTCGCGCTCCAGGTCCAGTTGCTCGTCGAAGCTGTTGTCGAAACTGGCGTTCAGGCTGCGCTTGATCAGCGCCAGTCCGGAAGTGGGCTGGGTCGCGAGATGGCGGGCAAGTTTGAGGGCTTCGTTGCGCAGTTCGGCGTCGTCCACCACCCGGTAGATCAGCCCCCAGTCGGCGGCCTGTTCGGCGGTGAGACGTTCACCCAGCAGGGCGAGCGCCTTGGCGCGGGCCATGCCGATGAGGCGCGGCAGCATCCAGGTACCGCCCGAGTCGGGGATCAGGCCGATCTTGCAAAAGGCCTGGATGAAACTCGCCGAGCGTGCGGCCAGGACCAGGTCGCAGGCCAGGGGGATATTGGCCCCGGCGCCGGCAGCCACGCCGTTCACGGCGCAGATGACCGGCATGGGCAAGTCACGCAGGGCGCGGATCAGGGGGTTGTAGTAGGTCTCGATGGAGGCGCCGAGATCTGGCATCGCCGCCTCGGGTGCCACATTGCGATCGGAGAGATCCTGCCCGGCGCAGAAGCCGCGCCCTTCACCGGTCAGCAGCAGCACCCGCACCTCGGGCGTCTGGCGCACCTGCTTGAGGGCCTCGCGCAGCTCCAGGTGCATCGGCGGGGTGAAGCTGTTGAGCTGCTCCGGCCGATTCAGGCTGAGCAGGGCGACGCCGTCTTCGACGGAGAACAGCAGGTGTTCGAAGGTCATGGGACTGGCTCCAGGGCAGAGGCGGAAAGGGCTTAGCGGCCGACGAAGCGCGGCGGGCGTTTTTCCTGGAAGGCGCGAAGGCCTTCGGTGCGGTCCGCGGTGCCCGCCAGCATGATGAAGGCCTGGCGCTCGATCTTCAGCCCGCTGGCGAGATCCACGTCTTGCGCCTTGAGCAGCACCTCCTTGGCGAGGCGCACCGCCAGTGGCGCCTTGGCCGCGATGAGTCGGCCGATTTCGAGGGCGCGCTCGACGGTGAGTTCGGGTTGGGTGATCTCGCTGACCAGGCCGACGCGCTGGGCCTGGCGGGCATCGATGGCCTCACCGGTGAGCACCATCTGCATGGCCTGGGACTTGCCGACCGCACGCAGTAGGCGCTGGGTACCACCCGCGCCGGGGATGATGCCGAGATTGATTTCCGGTTGGCCGAAGCGGGCGTCGCGGCCGGCGATGAGGATGTCGGCATGCATGGCCAACTCGCAGCCACCGCCCAGGGCGAAGCCGTTGACCGCGGCGATCAGGGGTTTGGAAAAGGCGGCGATGCGTTGCCAGTGGCGGACCCGGGGGTCTTCGAGGGTACCGATCAGATCCCGTTCGGCCATCTCCTTGAGATCGGCGCCCGCGGCGAAGGCCTTGCGGCTGCCGGTGAGGACCACGACGCGGACCTCAGGCTCCCGTTCGGCTGTTTCCAGGGCTTGCGCCAACTCGCCCAGCAGCTCGGTGGAGAGGGCATTCAGCGCCTCGGGGCGCTGGAGGGTGATCAGGCAGACACCTTTCTCCGGCGGCAGCACATTCAGGGTGCGCGGCATGGACACTCCTTTGCAGCAGGCGCGGCTCAGGGCCGGCGTCTTGGTGTTGTTCTGGTTCTGCAGCAGGGTCTCGTTCTGGAACGGGCACTCGACAGCTTCAGTATAGGCACTAACCGATACAAAGAATCAACGCTATGCTTTTAATTTGTGTCTCTTTGTCGTATTGGTTATGTTCTTCAGGGATGGCTGAGGGAGTTTGGGCTTGACCTGCCGTCGTCCCTTGCCAGCCCTTGAGTGCAGCCCTGCCTGGCGAGGCTGCCGCGTGTTTCGTTCAGTCGGCTTGCCAGGGCGGCCGTGTAGAGGAGATCGCTAGATGCCTTGTTATCGACTCGACGGCCTGGTGCCGGTCGTGGATCCCAGTGCCTTCGTGCACCCCACCGCCGTACTGATCGGCGACGTCATCGTCGGACCGGGGTGCTATGTCGGCCCCCTGGCCGCCTTGCGGGGCGACTTCGGGCGAATCTTGCTGGAGGAAGGCGCCAATGTGCAGGACACCTGCGTTCTGCACGGCTTTCCCGCCAGTGACACCGTGGTGGGGTCGAACGGCCATATCGGTCATGGCGCCGTGCTCCATGGCTGCCATATCGGCGCGGACAGCCTGGTAGGCATGAACGCCGTGGTCATGGACAACGCGCGGATCGGCGAGCGCTGCCTGGTAGCGGCCACCGCCTTCGTCAAGGCTGGCTTCGAGTGCCCGCCACTAAGCGTGGTGATGGGCTCGCCGGCCAAGGTGGTGCGCACCCTGAGCGCCGAAGAGCTAGCTTGGAAGCAGCGGGGCACGGCGGAATACCAGTTGCTGGCACAGCGTTGCCGGCAGGGATTGGCGGAGTGTGCGCCCCTGACGGCGGTGGAGGCGAATCGGCCGCGGCAGGTGGATGCCGGTTTCCGCCCCAAGACGCCTTCGCCGTCCTGAACAGCCCTGGAGGGGCGTGGTCAGCGCCGCGGCCGCGCGGGTATAGTCGCGGCTCCTTTTCCATGCGTTCGCCCATGAGCAGTCAGCCGCAACTCGATCAACTGATCGCCCGCTTCCAGCAGAACGGTCCCGTCCGCGCCAGTTCGCTGATCATTACCCTCTATGGCGATGTGATCGAGCCCCACGGCGGCACGGTCTGGCTTGGCAGCCTCTTCACCCTGCTCGAACCCATGGGCATCAACGAACGCCTGGTGCGCACCTCGGTCTTTCGGCTGGCCAAGGAAGAGTGGCTGATCGCGGAGAAAGTTGGTCGTCGTAGCTACTACAGCCTCACTGGCTCCGGGCGGCGCCGCTTCGAGAAGGCCTTCAAGCGCGTCTACAGCGGGGCGCCCGCGGCGTGGGACGGTACCTGGCTGATGGTGTTGCTGTCGCAGGTTCCCGCCGAGCAGCGCAAGCGCGTCCGCGAAGAGCTGGAGTGGCAGGGCTTCGGGGCGCTGGCGGCCAATACCCTGGCCTGTCCGCGCAGCGACCGCGCCGATGTCACGACCACCCTCAAGGAGCTGGGCGTGCTGGACGACAGCCTCATCTTCGAAACCCGCGGCCAGGAGGTGCTGGCGTCCAAGGCCATGCGCCTGCAGGTGCGGGACAGCTGGCGGCTGGACGAACTGGGTGAGCACTACCGCGAATTCATCGCCCTGTTCCGGCCCCTGTGGCAGGCGCTGAACGAGAAGACCGTGCTCGATGCCCAGGAATGCTTTCTGGTGCGACTGCTGCTGATCCACGAGTACCGCAAGCTGGTCCTGCGCGATCCCCAGCTGCCAGACGAATTGCTGCCTGCCGACTGGGAAGGCCGTGCGGCCCGGCAACTCTGTCGCAACCTCTATCGACTCACCGCGCTACCGGCTGAAGGTTACCTGGCCCAGGTGTTGGAAACCGCCGATGGTCCGCTGCCGGAGATGAACGACGGCTTCTATCGGCGCTTTGGCGGGTTGCGCTAATCCAGGGCGGTACCTCAGGGGACCTTGAGTCCACTGGCTAGATCACGAACTCGGCCACCACCAGCTTGAGGCCCGCGGCCAGGCGCGAGACCTCGTTGCTGGCCCCGGAGGTCTGACTTGCGCCGGCGGCGCTCTGATCGGACAGGTCCTTGATGCTGATCAGGCCGCGGTCGATGTCCTTGGCGACCAGCGCCTGTTCTTCGGCGGCCGTGGCGATCAGGGCACTGCGTTCGTCGATGCCGCCCATGGCCTCGGCGATGGCCAGCAGCGCGCCGTTGGCGTCCCGGGCCACGGCAAGGGAGGCGGCGGCCGTCTGGCTGCTCTGCTGCATGGCCTTCACCGCCTCCGTGGAGTCGTGCTGGATGGTGGTGATCATCGTCTCGATCTCTCGCGTCGACTGCTGGGTACGATGGGCCAGCGCCCTGACCTCATCCGCCACCACGGCGAAGCCGCGTCCCTGGTCGCCTGCCCGGGCGGCCTCGATGGCGGCATTGAGGGCCAGCAGGTTGGTCTGCTCGGCGATGGCGCGGATGACGTCGACGACGTTGCTGATGTCCTGGACCCGGCTAGACAGGGTCTGGATCTGGCCGCTGCTCTGGCCAACCTGGGCGGTCAGCCGCTCGATGGCGGCGAGGGTGGAGCCGACGTGCTGCAGGCCGGCCCGGGTAAGAGCGCTGCCCTGTTGCGACGCGCCGGCGCTTTCCTCGGCATGGCGCGCCACCTCGTCCACGGCGGCACTCATTTCCGTCACCGCCGTGGCGACCTGGCTGATCTCGTCGTTCTGCCTGAGCAGGCCATGGTTACCCTCGTCGATCACCGCGGTCATCTCCTCGGCCGCGGCGGCGAGCTGGCCGGAGCTGTCCGCCAGGTGCGCGACGGTGTCGCGCAGATTGGCCTGCATGCCGGCCAGGGCGGTCAGCAGGCCGGCAGCCTCGTCACGGCCTACGACCTGGATGTCTTCGGAGAGATCCTTGTTGGCGATCCGTTGGGCGATGCGCAGCGCTTCGCTGATGGGGAGCGTGATGCTGCGCGTCAGCAGGAGCGCCAGCGTCACGGTGACCAGCAGGGTGGTAGCGATCAGGCCGATGGTCCAGGCCAGGCCGTGATTATAGATCTGGGTCGCCTCGATCCCCGAGGCGGTGGCTCCGCGGTCGTTCAGGGCAGCCAGGTTTTCGATCTGCGTCTGCACCTGATCTGCCGCCGCGCGCAGGCTGCCATTGGCCAGCGCGGAGGCGCCCTGCAGGTCGCCGCGCCGATACAGGGTCTCGAAGGTGTCCAGCTGGCCGAGATAGGCGGAGGTGCCATTCTGCACGGTCTGGTAGAGCTGCTGCTCTTCGTCGCTGGACACCAGCCGTGCATAGGCCTTGACCTGGGTGGAAAAGCGGCCGCGCAGATCGGCCAGGGTATCGACCATTTCCGGTTTGAGCGCCGGATCAAGGGTGCCAAGGCTGCGCAGGCTTTCGAGACGGAGCCGGAGCAGCGCCGCGGTCATCTCGCCGGCCTGGCGGACACTGGGCATCCAGTCCGTTTCCACCTTGATTTCCGACTGCCTCAGCAGGTGCATCTGGGTCACGGCAATGGCGCCGAGCGTGATGACGATTGCTACGATAATCGAGAAGGCCAGAGCCGAGCGGCGGCCCATCTTGAGTGTGCGCATCATCATGACAGTCACCTTGAAGATTCCCAGCTGGACAGTGGGATTGGTTTGTGATGTGCGTCACACGCTATAGGGGGTGTCTTAGCGGTACCTTAAGAAGGCCCAAGCCGCATGGCCATCCGTCTGGCGAAGAGCCATGGGACTGGAAGGCACCGCCAGCGGGGCGCGGGGACCAGCGGTGAACGGCCGCCCAAGTCACGCCGGGGTGCTGGCGGCGGGCGCCCGGCGACCCGCATGCGCCGGACAATCAGGAATCGCTAGCGCGCTGGTACACCCAGCTGGGCCGAGATCCGTGCCGTGGTGGTGAGCATCTCCCGGACGTAGTCGGCCTTGAGTTCCTCACGGAAGCGAAAGCACGGAAAGGACACGCTCAGGCCGGCGACGACCTGGCCGAAACGATCGCGGATCGGCGCGGCCAGGCACCTCATGTTGTCCTCGAATTCCTCGTGGTCCTCGGCAAAGCCCAGGTCGCGAACGCGCGCCAGTTCCGCAAGGTAGGCGTCCAGGCTGTCGAGGGTATTGGGGGTGCGGCGGACAAAGGTTTCCTGGGCCAGGATCTGGCGGACCTCGCCCTCCGGGCGCCAGGCCATCAGGACCTTGCCGATCCCGGTGCAATACAACGGCGCCCGGCGGCCGATGCGCGAATACATGCGCAGGGTGTAGCGCGAATCGAGCTTGTGTACATAGACGATGGCACCTTCGTCGAAGATGCCGAGATGCACGGTTTCTCCGGTGAGATCGTTGAGATGACGCATCCCCGGTTCGGCCTCACGGACCAGGTCCAGCTGGGGCAGGGCGCGGGCCCCCAGCTCGAACAGCTTGACGCTCAGCCGGTAGCGGTCCTCGGTGTCCTGGACCACATAGCCCAGTGCCTTGAGCGTCTGCAGGAAGCGGTGAACGGTGCTCTTGGACAGGCCGAGCTGCTGCGCCAGCTCGGAGACTCCGCAGTCATCCTCGCGCTCGCCAAGAGCCTCCAGTACCGCCAGGGTGCGGCCGACCGCGCTAACCATGTCGTTGCCGAGCGTCGCTGTTTTTTCCATAAGACCGCCTGTCGTCTGGTTGACGGAACACTGTTCCATTCTGATTGACGGATGCGGGAAATGCCAGCGACACTGGATTTAGCGAATGGAACAACGTTCCACATAATTTTGCTAAGGGTCGGTATCCCAGCGCTGGCGGTTGCCAGCGAAGCGGACAAAAACAACAACGGGACCTGCGACGATGAAATCCACTACCAAAGCGCCGGGCGCCCTGGCGCCTGCCGGTCGTGCCTCTGGTTGGCTGCCCCGGGCTCACCCGGTCTCCTGGCAGATGCTGGGCGTCACTACCCTGGCGATGCTGATGATTTCGGTGGATCGCCAGCTCCTGCCGACGGTGCTGCCGGCGATCATGCAGGAGTATGGTCTGGACGCCGCCCAGGGCGGCTGGCTCAGTTCCCTGAGCTTTGTCGGTACCCTGATCGGGGCCCTGGTGGTGGGGGTGCTGGCCGATAGCGTCGGCACCGGCCATCGCCGTGCCTGGAGCTGGGTGGGTGCCTGCGCGCTGACCATAGGCTCGGCCTTCGCCACCGTCTATGCGCGTTCGCTGGGCGCCTTGCAGGTGCTGAGATTCACCATGGGCCTCGGCACCGGCGCCATGGAGCCGGTCAACATCGCGGTCGCCAGCGAATTCTGGCAGAAGGAAAATCGCGGCTTCGCCCTGGGTGTCCATCACACCGGCATGCCGCTCGGCCAGTTCGCCGGTCCGGTATTGATGGGATTGATCCTGGCCAATGGCGATTGGCGCGCCACCTTCCTGTGGATTCCCCTCATCGGCCTGCCGATCATCCTGCTGCAGCTGTACCTGGGGCGGCGTCGCAACGAGGAGCAGGTCTATGCCTGGATTCGCCAGGCGCACCTTACGGTTCCCGTCGATGCTTCGGCGCCGGTTTCGCGCAATCCGTTGACCAACCTGCGCCAGGCGTTCGCCGAGCGCAATGTGCGCCTCTGCCTGGTGATGAACTTCCTGTTTCTCTGGACCGAAATGGGCGTGGCCACCTTTCTGACCTATCAGCTGACCAGCCAGCTGGGCCTGACGCTGGCCGAAGCCGCGGTGATTTCGGGCGCCTCGGGCCTGGTGGGCTGGGCAGGGCAGATCTTCTGGGGAACCCTGAGTGACCGCCGCGGCCGCAAGTTCGCCCTGGGTATCCTGACCGTCGGTTTCTCCGTGTGCGTCGCCCTGTGCATGTTCATCGACAGCCGCGCCATGGCCTGGACCCTGTTGCTGGCCTGGGGCCTGTTCCGCAATTCGCCCTATGTGGTGCTCTACTCGCTGGCGGTGGACTCTTCGCCACGCGCGGCCGGCAGTGGCCTGGGGCTGCTCATCGGCGTCGGCCTGGGCCTCGCGGGCTTTCTGGTAGGACCGGTGGCCGGTTATGTGATCGAGCATTTCGGCTGGCACTGGAGCTACGCCATGCTCGCGCTGAGCTGCCTGCTGGTGCTGATTCCGCTGCGCTTCGTGGAGGAGACCGGTCATGGCGCAGCCTGAGTGTCTGTTCGATCACCAGGATGAGCTGGGCGAAGGGCCGGTGTGGGACGCCCGGCAGCGGGCGCTACTGTGGGTCGATATTCTCGCCGGCCGGCTGTTGCGGGCGGCGCCGCACCAGACCGCCGTGGTCGATGTCCTGGGCTTCGGGCGACCGCTGGGCTGCGCCGTTCCCCATGTCGATGGCTCCATCTGGCTGGCCTTGAGCGATGGCATCTGGCGCCTCGCCGCCGGTACCTCGCAACCGGTGCGGATCACGACGCCGCCCCAGGCGGTACATGGGCCGCAGCATCGCTTCAATGATGGCAAGTGCGATGCGCTGGGACGCTTCTGGCTGGGTACGACGCTGCTCGACGAGGCGCCAGGCGGTGGACGACTGTATTGCCTCGACCTCGACGGCCGACTGCACCAGGTGCTCGATGGCGTCACCGTCTCCAATGGTCTGGGCTGGAGCCCGGACAACCGTACCTTCTACTACATCGATTCGCCCACCCGCCGGGTGCAGGCCTTCGATTTCGATCTCAGCAGTGGCCAACTCGGTCGCACGCGAACCTTGATCGACTTCGGTGATCAGCCCGGCGTGCCTGATGGGCTCGCGGTGGACAGCCAGGGCGCCCTGTGGATCGCACACTGGGACGGCGCTCGGCTGAGTCGCTGGGATGCCCAGGGGCACCTGCTCGACTGGCTGGATTTCCCGGTGGCGCGGGTGACTTCCTGCGCCTTCTATGGCGAGCGTCTGGAGCAATTGCTGGTGACCACCGCCTGCGTGGGACTCGACGACCGTGCGCGCCTGGCCCAGCCCCTGGCCGGCCGTACCTTCCACCTTGATCCCGGGGTACCCGGCCTGGCGATTTCCGCCTGCCGCGTCCGGGTACCGGAATAACCAAAGGAATCTGCATGACGCTGCCCCTCGTTTCGTCCCCGCTGACTCGCATCGGCCTCATCGGCGAGTGCATGGTCGAGTTGCGTACCCAGGCGGATGGGCAACTGGCCCAGGCCTTTGGCGGCGACACGCTCAATGCGGCCGTCTACCTGCGGCGCCTGCTGGAGGATGGCGAGGTGCAGGTGGATTACCTGACCGCGGTGGGCGACGACACCCTGAGCCAGGCAATGCGCGCCCGTTGGCGCGAGGAGGGCGTGAGTGACGAGCGGGTGCGGGTGCTGCCCGGGCGCCTGCCGGGCCTCTACCTGATCCAGACCGACGCCGATGGCGAGCGGCGCTTTCTCTATTGGCGGGGCGAGGCGGCGGCACGCGAATGTTTCGACGGCGCCGACGCCCAGCCCCTGCTGGCGGCGCTGGCCGGTTATCAGGTGCTCTATCTCAGTGGCATCAGCCTCGCGGTGCTGACCGATACCGGGCGCGAGCGGCTGTTCGCCGCCTTGCGTGAAGCACGCGCCACAGGTACCCGCCTTGTGTTCGACAACAACTACCGGCCACGGCTGTGGGCAGGCGTCCAGGCCGCGCGCACGGCTTACCAGCGGCTGCTGCAGCTCACCGATCTGGCGCTGGTGACCTGGGAGGACGACGCCGCGCTGTTCGGCTTCGCTGACGAAGCCGCGCTGTTCGCCCAGTACGCCGAGTGGGGGGTGGCCGAGGTCGCGCTCAAGCGGGGTGCGCGCAGCTGCCTGGTGCAGGATCGCCAGGGGCGCCAGGAGGTGGATGGCGAAGCGGTCGCCCGGGTGGTCGACACCACGGCCGCCGGCGATTCCTTCAGCGCTGCCTACCTGGCCTGCCGCCTCCAGGGTGGTGCGCCCGACGTGGCCGCCCGCTGGGGCCATCGCCTCGCCGCCACGGTCATCCAGCATCCCGGCGCGCTCATCCCGCGCGCGGCCATGCCGGCAATGCCGCCCCTGTCTCTTTCTCTCACTGCCCAGGCTTGAACCCATGAAGATCACCGAAGCCCGCGTCATCGTCACCTGTCCCGGCCGCAATCTGGTCACGCTCAAGATCGTCACCGACGAAGGCCTGTACGGCCTGGGTGACGCCACCCTGAATGGCCGCGAGCTGGCGGTCGTGGCCTACCTGGAGGAACACGTGCTGCCGGCGCTGATCGGCCGCGACGCCCACCGCATCGAAGACATCTGGCAGTACCTCTATCGCGGGGCCTACTGGCGGCGCGGCCCAGTCACCATGACCGCCATCGCTGCGGTGGACGTGGCGCTCTGGGATCTGAAGGCCAAGGCCGCCAACCTGCCGCTGTACCAGCTGCTCGGCGGCAAGAGCCGCGAGCGGGTGATGGTCTATGGCCACGCCACCGGCAAGGACATCGAGAGCTGCCTGGACGAGGTGGCCCGCCATGTCGAGCAGGGCTATCGCGCGGTACGGGTGCAGTGCGGGGTACCGGGCATCCCCACCACCTACGGCGTGGCCAAGCGCGAGGGCGAGCGCTACGAGCCGGCCGACAGCGATCTGCCGGCGGAGCACGTCTGGGACACCGCCAAGTACCTGAACCATGTCCCCAATCTGTTCGCTGCGGTGCGGGAGCGCTTCGGTGACGACCTGCATCTGCTGCACGACGTGCACCACCGGCTGACGCCCATCGAGGCGGGCCGGCTGGGCAAGCGTGTCGAGGAGTACAACCTGTTCTGGCTGGAGGACTGCACCCCGGCGGAAAACCAGGAGGCCTTCCGGCTGATTCGCCAGCACACCACCACGCCGCTGGCGGTGGGCGAGGTGTTCAACTCCATCCACGACTGCCGCGAGCTGATCCAGGAACAGCTGATCGACTACATCCGCGCCACCCTGGTGCATGCCGGCGGCATCACCCACATGAGGCGCATCGCCGACCTGGCGGCGCTCTACCAGGTGCGCACCGGCTTCCATGGCGCTACCGACCTGTCGCCGGTGTGCATGGGCGCGGCGCTGCACTTCGACACCTGGGTACCCAACTTCGGCATCCAGGAGCACATGCCCCACGAGGCGCGCATCGACGAGGTCTTTCCCCATGCCTATCGCTTCGAGGACGGCCATTTCACCCCGGGCGAGGTGCCCGGCCACGGCGTGGACATCGACGAGGACCTCGCCGCCCGTTATCCCTACAAACGCGCCAGCCTGCCGGTGAACCGGCTGGTGGACGGCACCCTGTGGCATTGGTGAGCGAGGAATCCAGGATGAAAGCCTTTCAGGTCAGAGCACCCCACGAGTTCAGCATCGAAGAGGTCGCGGTGCCCGCGCTGGCGCCCGGCGAGGTCCGGGTCGGGGTGGCCTATGCCGGCATCTGCGGCTCGGACATGCACATCATCCATGGGCAGAACGCCTTCGTGCGCTTTCCCCGCGTCACCGGCCACGAATTCGCCGGCGTGGTGCGCGAGGTGGGCGCGGGGGTCAGCGGTATGGCGGTGGGCGACCCGGTCTGCGTCGATCCGGTGATCGCCTGCGGCAACTGCTATCCCTGCCGCATCGGCCGCCCCAACGTCTGCAGTCGCCTGCAGGTGCTGGGTGTGCATCGCGATGGCGGCTTCAGCGAAGAGGTCTGCGTGCCCGCGGCCAATGCCCATCGCCTGCCGCCCGGTTTGCCGCTGGCGCAGGCCGCGCTGGTCGAGCCCTACAGCATCGCCTTGAATGTGCTGGAGCGGATGCAGGTCTTTCCCGGCGATTCATTGCTGATCTATGGCGCGGGTGTGATCGGCCTGACCCTGGTGCAGATGGGCCGTGCCTTGGGTATCGAAGACATCACCGTCACCGACGTACTCGATGATCGCCTGTCCACCGCTCGTGCCCTGGGGGCGACGCGGACCCTCAACGGCCGCGATACCGACGTGGAAGCGGCGCTGCGTGAGGCCACCGGTGGCGAGGGCGTACCCCTGATCGTCGATGCGGCCTGCCATCCGGCCCTGCTGCCAGAGATCGTTCGCCTGGCCTCGCCGGCGGGGCGCATCGGCCTGCTGGGTTTCAGCGCCACGCCCAGCGAGCTGGTGCAGCTGGAGATCATCAAGAAGGAATTGACCCTGGTAGGTTCGCGGCTCAACAACGGGCGTTTTCCGCGGGTCATCGAGCTGTTGGCGGCAGGCAAGCTGGATGCCGCGGCGCTGATCAGTCACCAGGTGGCCAGCCAGGAGATGCCGGCCGCCATCGAGCTGATCGAAAAGCACCCCGAGCAGACGCGCAAGGTGCTGGTGCAGTGGGGTGGTAACGCCTGAAAAAACACGCTCCCCCCTCGGGGAGTTCTCTGATGCCTTACCGAATAAAGACAATGAGCGGGAGGTAACAAATGGCTGGACAAGGTCGTGGACTGGTACTCGTCATGCTGTTCCTGGCGGGGGTCGTCAATTATCTGGATCGCTCGGCGCTGTCGGTGGCAGCGCCCCTGATCCAGAAGGACTTCGGGCTGGGCGCCGGGGAGATGGGGCTGCTGTTCAGCGCCTTCTTCGTCGGCTATGCGGCGTTCAACTTCATTGGTGGCTGGGCCGCCGATCGCTACGGCGCCAAGACCACGCTGCTACTGGCGATGGTGCTCTGGTCGGCGTTCAGCGGCCTTACGGTGCTGGCCTCGGGCTTCGCTGCGCTGATCGTGATCCGGGTGCTGTTCGGCATGGCCGAGGGTCCCTTGAGCGTTTCCACCAGCAAGATGGTCAACAACTGGTACGCGCCCCATAACCGCGGACGCACCCTGGGCCTGTCGATGTCGGGCACGCCCCTGGGCGGTGCCATCTCCGGCCCCATCGTCGGGGTGATCGCGGTGGCCTACGGCTGGAAGGTGTCCTTTGTCGTCATCATGCTGATCGGCTTCGTCTGGGCGGTGGTCTGGTACCTCTGGATCAAGGACAAGCCGACCGGCCAGCTGGCCGCCGACATCGCCGCCGAGGAGCGCGCCGTGGCCGTGGTGGATACCGAGGTGCGGCCGCTCAAGTACTACCTGCGCCAGCCCACGGTGCTGTTCACCGCCCTGGCATTCTTCGCCTACAACTACACGCTGTTCTTCTTCCTGACCTGGTTCCCCAGCTACCTGATCCAGGCCTACGGCCTCAACGTGAAGGACATGAGCATCGCCACGGTCATTCCCTGGGTGCTGGGCTTCATTGGCCTGGCGGTGGGTGGCTACCTGTCCGACTGGGTGTTCCGCAAGACCGGCCGGCTGATGTTCTCGCGCAAGGTGGTGCTGGTGACCTGTCTGCTGGCCTGCGCCCTGTGCATCGCCGTGGCCGGCTTGGTCAGCACCCTCTATGCCGCGGTGGCGCTGGTCGCGCTCTCGGTATTCTTCCTCTACCTGACCGGCGCCATCTACTGGGCGATCATCCAGGACACGGTGCCGGCGGCACGGGTGGGCGGGGTGAGTGGCTTCATGCACTTCCTGGCCAACACCTCGGGCATCATCGGCCCAGCGGTGACCGGCTACCTGGTGCAATTCACCGGCGCCTTCACCAGTGCCTTCCTGCTGGCTGGCGCCCTCACCGTGATCGGTTCTCTGTGCGTGGCGCGCTTCGTCAAGCCACTGGCCGAGCGGCCGGCTGACGCACCGGCCGAGCTGGCAGCGGGAGGCGTCCGATGAGCGATTTCGAATGCATTCCCTCGCGCTATCCAGTGCCGGCCATCGGCATCGTCCACCTGGGCCTGGGCGCCTTCCACCGTGCCCACCAGGCGGTCTACCTGGAGCGCAACCTGGCCCGCCACGGTGGCGGCGCCTGGGGCCTGTGCAGCGCCAACCTGAGATCCGGGCGGGCCCTCGTGGAGACCTTGCAGGCCAGCGGCGGTCGCTATCATGTGGCGGAGTACCGCAACCAACGCGAGGGGGTGCTGCGTGAAATCGGCGCCCTGCGCGAAGTGCTCTATGCCGGTGACGGCGGAGCCGACCGCGAAGCCCTGCTGGCGCGGCTGGCCGATCCCGGGGTGCGCATCGTCAGCCTGACGGTGACGGAGAAGGGCTACTGCCTGAGCCCGGCCAGTGGCGCCTTGCGTCGCGACGATCCGGGCATCGTCCACGACCTGGCCGAACCGCGCACCCCGCGTACGGCGCCCGGCCTGCTGGTGGAGGGGCTGCGCCGGCGCCGTGCCGCGGGCATCGCTCCCTTCACCGTGCTCTGCTGCGACAACATGCCGGACAACGGCCAGCGCACCCGACAGGCGGTGATGTCCCTGGCCGAGGCCCAGGACACCCACCTGGCGGCCTGGATCGCCACCGAGGTGGCCTTTCCCTGCAGCATGGTCGATCGCATCGTGCCGGCCATGGACGAGGCCGCCTTCGCCCGTTTGCGCGACCTTGGCTGTGACGATCCCGCTGCGGTGGTGGGCGAGGCTTTCAGCCAGTGGGTGATCGAGGATCGCTTTCCCCAGGGACGCCCGGACTGGGAGCACGAAGGGGTGCAGATGGTGGCGGACGTCCGCCCCTTCGAGACCATGAAGCTGCGGCTGCTCAATGGCAGCCATTCGCTACTGGCCTATGTGGGCAGCCTGGCCGGCCACGGCACCGTGGCCGAGGCCATGGCCGACCGCCAGTTGGCCGCCCTGGTGCACCGCTACATGAGTCGCGAGGCGGCGCCGACCCTGGACATGCCCGACGGTGTCGACCTCGATGCCTATGCCGAAGCCCTGGTCGCACGCTTTCGCAACGATGCCCTGCAGCACCGGCTGCGGCAGATCGCCATGGATGGCTCGCAGAAGCTGCCCCAGCGCTGGCTGCTGGGGGCCCAGCGGCTGCTGGAGCAGGGCGGTGATTTCTCCTGTACCGCCCTCGGCGTGGCGGCCTGGATTCACTTTGGTGAAGGTGAGGGCGAGGCGCTGGACGATCCCCTGCGCGCCACCCTGGCCGCCTTGCCCAAGGGCATGGCGCGGGTCGATGCCGTCCTGGCGCTGGCCGAGGTCTTTCCGCCCGCGTTGGCCGAGCAGGCCGCCTTCCGCGAAGCGGTGCAGCGGGCCCATCGGCGCATCGCCGAGGCGGGCATAGGCGCAGCCATCGCCGACTTGACCGATCAAGGAGTCTGACATGGAACATACCTGGCGCTGGTTCGGCCCGCGCGATCCCATCTCCCTCGCCGATATCCGCCAGACCGGTGCCACCGGCATCGTCACGGCGCTGCACGAGATTCCCAATGGCGAGGTCTGGCCGCTAGCGGCCATCGCCGAGCGCAAGGCGCTGATCGAGGCGGCGGGTCTGAGCTGGTCGGTGGTGGAAAGCATCCCGGTGCACGAGGACATCAAGCGTGGCCTGCCGGGGCGCGAGCGCTACCTGGACAACTACCGGCAGAGCCTGCGCAACCTCGCCCAGTGCGGCATCGACGTGGTCTGCTACAACTTCATGCCGGTGCTGGACTGGACCCGCACCCAGCTGGCCCATCGACTACCCGACGGCGGCTGGGCGCTGAGATTCGATCAGGATGCCTTCGCCGCCTTCGACCTTTGCATCCTGCAGCGGGATGGGGCCGAAGCGGACTACTCCGCCGCAGAGATCGAACGCGCGCGCCGCTATCATGACGGTCTCGACGCGGCCGGTCGCGAAGAGCTGGTACGCACCCTGATCGCCGGGCTGCCCGGTGCCGAGGAAGGCTATTCGGTCGCCGACCTCCGACAGTTGCTGGCCACCTATGCCGGGATCGACGCCGCGCGCCTGCGTGAGCACCTGGCGGTCTTCCTGCAGGCCGTGGTGCCGGTGGCGGAGGAGGTAGGGATCCGCCTGGGGGTGCATCCGGACGATCCGCCCCGGCCGCTGCTGGGATTGCCCCGCGTGGTCTCCACCGCCGCCGACGCCCAGTGGCTGCTGGAGGCGGTGCCCAGCCCGGCCAACGGCCTGACCTTCTGCACCGGCTCCTATAGCGTGCGCGCCGACAACGACCTGGTAGCCATGGCCCGCCAGTTCGCCTCGCGCATTCACTTCGTCCACCTGCGGGCGACCCGCCGTGAGGAAGATCCACGCAGCTTCCACGAAGCCCATCATCTGGACGGCGACGTGGACATGGTCGGGGTGATCCGCGAGTTGGTGCGCGAGGAGCGTCGCCGCGAACGCGAAGGCGGTGCGCGCCTGCCGATGCGACCGGATCACGGTCACCAACTGCTGGATGATCAGGGCCGACGGACCAATCCAGGTTACTCACTGATCGGCCGGCTCAAGGGGTTGGCGGAATTGCGCGGCGTGGAACAGGCCGTGCGGCGCCTGGAAGAGGAGAGACACTGATGTTGACCATCGTCTGTCAGGAGCCCGGTCTGCTGCGCGCCGAGCAGCGGGAGAAGCCCTCGCGTCGCCCGGACGAAACCCTGGTGCGCATCGAGCGGGTCGGGGTGTGCGGCACCGACCTGCACATCTTTTCCGGCAACCAGCCCTACCTGAATTATCCGCGGGTCATGGGCCACGAGATCTCCGCCACGGTGACCGAGACCGAAGCCGACTCGGGCCTCGCCGAGGGCGATCTGGTCTATGTGATGCCCTATCTGTCCTGTGGCGACTGCGTGGCCTGCCGCCAGGGCAAGACCAACTGCTGCACCCGCATCCAGGTCCTGGGCGTGCATTGTGATGGCGCCATGACCGGCTACCTGAGCCTGCCTCACAGCGCACTGTTCCGTGCGGATGGCCTGGATGCCGACCAGGCGGCCATGGTGGAGTTTCTCGCCATTGGCGCCCATGCGGTGCGGCGTGGTGAGGTGGCCGCCCAGCAGCAGGTGCTGGTGGTGGGCGCCGGTCCCATCGGCATGGCGGTGGCGCTGTTCGCCCGCCTGCGCGGGGCGCGGGTGACGGTGCTGGACGGCCGTACCGATCGCCTGGCCTTCTGCGCCGAGCATCTGGGGGTGCAGGCCACGGTCGCGCTTGGCGAGGATGACGAGGCGCGCCTGCGCGACCTCACCGGCGGTGATTTTTTCGATGTGGTGTTCGACGCCACCGGTAATCCCCGCGCCATGGAGCGCGGCTTCGCCTTCATCGCCCATGGCGGCAAGTACGTGCTGGTGTCCATCGTCCAGGGCAACCTGAGCTTTGCCGATCCGGAATTTCACAAGCGCGAGACGACCCTGCTCGGTAGCCGCAACGCCACCGCCGAGGATTTCCGCCACGTGCACGATTGTCTCCGGCGCGGGCTAGTACCCACCCAGGCATTGAATACCCACCGACTGCGCCTGGAGGACGTGCCCGAGGCTTTCCCACCCTTGCTCGATCCTGCCGAGGGCGTGGTCAAGGCCCTCATCGAATGCTGAAGCGGAGACGGACATGGAACTGATCACCCGTAGCGGCGCCGCGGCGGCCACCCGCGCCACCCTGCGCCTGCATCCCCAGGACGATGTGCTCATCGCCCGCCAGCCACTGGTGCCGGGCCTGGAACTGCCGGAGGAGGGGGTGCAGGTTCGCGAACCTGTGCCTGCCGGTCACAAGGTTGCCGTACGTGCTATAGCGGTGGGCGAGCCGGTACGACGCTATGGTCAGATCATCGGCTTCGCCCGGGAGGCCATCACCGCGGGCAGCCACGTCCACGTGCACAACCTCGCCATGGGCGACTTCACCCGGGAGCATGCCTTCGGCATCGAGGCCCGTGGCGCGCCGGTGCCGATCGAGCGCAGCTTCCGGGGCATCGTCCGTGCCGATGGTCGGGTGGCGACCCGCAACTACATCGGCATCCTCACCTCGGTGAATTGCTCGGCGACGGTGGCGCGGGCAGTGGCCGACCACTTCCGGCGAGACGTCCACCCCGAGGCGCTGCAGCCCTATCCCCATGTCGACGGCGTGGTAGCCCTGACCCATGGCGTCGGTTGCGGCATCGATACCCAGGGAGAGGGCATGGCGGTGCTGCGCCGGACCCTGGGCGGCTACGCGGCCCATGCCAATTTCGCCGCCGTCTTGTTCATCGGCCTGGGCTGCGAGGCCAACCAGATCCCCACGCTGCTGGCTGACCAGGGTCTCGCCGAGCATGCGGGGCTGCGCAGCCTCAACATCCAGGACAGCGGCGGTACCACCGCCACCGTTGCTCGCGGCATTGAAGCCGTAAAAGCCCTGTTGCCTGCGGCCAACGAGGTGGAGCGCGAACCGGTCAGCGCCCGGCATCTGATCCTTGGTCTGCAATGCGGCGGATCGGACGGCTATTCAGGCATCAGTGCCAACCCGGCGCTGGGCCGCGCGGTGGATCTGCTGGTGGCCGCCGGCGGCACCGCGATCCTTTCGGAAACCCCGGAGATCTACGGCGCCGAACACCTGCTCACCCGGCGCGCCGCCAGCCCGGCGGTAGGCGAGCGACTGGTGGAGCGCATCCGCTGGTGGGAGGACTATTGCGCCCGTGCGGGCGCCAGCCTGGACAACAATCCGTCGGCGGGCAACAAGGCGGGTGGTCTCACCACCATCCTGGAGAAATCCCTCGGCGCCGTGATAAAGGCCGGCTCCACCGATCTCATGGCGGTCTATGGCTACGCCGAACCGGTGCGCACCCCTGGTCTGGTGTTCATGGACACCCCCGGCTACGACCCCGTCTCGGCCACCGGCCAGGTGGCGGGCGGTGCCAACCTCATCGCCTTCACCACCGGACGCGGTTCCGCCTATGGCTGTGCACCGACGCCATCGCTCAAGATCGCCACCAATACCCGGCTCTGGGAGAGCCAGCGTGATGACATGGACGTGGATTGCGGCGGCCTGGTCGATGGCAGCACCACTCTGGAAGAGCGCGGCGCCTTCATCTTCGAGCGATTGCTGGCCCTGGCCTCGGGAGAGCGTAGCCGTAGCGAGCTGCATGGCTATGGGCAAAACGAGTTCGTGCCCTGGCAGCTGGGTGCGGTGACCTGAAGGGTGCCGCACTCGCCTGATAGACAGCGGGCCACCTGCATCCCCTGGGTGGGTGAAGGGTGCCGCCCATTCGAGGCCGAGGCTGTTGCGTGGAGGCGGGTGCTCGACGTCATGGAATGACGCGATGAAGCCTATCAGGCTCGGCTATCCCGGCTGCGGGGCAGGTGCCAGACTTCGGCCCCGCAGCGAACGCTGCAAGGATGAAAGGGGTGTGGCGACGGAGATAGCGACCACCAGATGGCCGCGCCAGTCGCGATCGTTACCGGAGAAGTAGCCTTGCTGCTGTAACAGCAACCCGTCGTCGAGTGGCGCGCCGCCCAGGGCAGCGCGCCATCGGCGTCAGGCCGATTCGCCGTCCGCGGGAGCGGCGACGGGTTCGGTGGCTTCGGGCTCGGCGGGCGAGGCCGTTTCAGCCTTGGCCTTGGCCTGCTCGCGGCGGGCCTGGGCGCGCTGGCGGCGCGCCTGCTGCTTGGCATAGACCGCCTGGGAAGCGGTCACGCTGCCTGCCGGCTGGCCATTCAGGTCCAGACGGGGCGCGTCCTCGGTCATGGCCGCCCAGTAGCGAGTGCCGCGACACCAGGTGGCGATGGCCTGCTTGAGCTGGTCACCGGTGATGCCCAGCCGCTCCAGGTGCTGCTCGGCGTCTTTCAGGATGCCTTCCTTGAGCGGCACCTTGGGCGCAGGGTTGACCGGGAAGGCCAGCGGGAAATGCTTTTGCAGACGGCGGATGCCCTCGACCACCGGATCCTGCTCGCGGGGCTTTTGCTCGCGGGGCTTGGCTTTCGGTGAAGGTCTCCGCGCCGGTCGCTCTTTGCTCTCGGTCGTTACCTGCGCTTTCTCGGCCCGCAGGCGGTCGCGTAGTTCAGCTAGTTGCTCAAAGCCCATCGTTCAGCTCACCGCTCCAAATAGAATTCACGTGCAAGGGTAACCCATGCCGGGCTTGGACCGCGCCCTTTGCAAATCGGCACGGCCAAACCGGTTAGCTCGTCATTCTAAAGGCTGGCCTGCCGATAAGGCATCCTTGAAAGTGTCCTTCCCGGCGGATGGTGGTCCTGACGGGTGTTTTCTAGCTACCACCGGTCAGGCGCGATACCTACTGCGTCTTTGGAAAAAAGTCCGAACATCGGCTGGATAATACCTGCTGCACGGGGCCGACCCTGTCGAGCCGGTACCTGAGGCTGCGGCGCGACGGCTGAAATTCCTCGCCGGCCTGGGCAACCTTTCGCCAGCGCCTTAGCCGGCGAGATAGGCGTCGGTGGATTCCAGGCTCGCATAGGCAAAGGCCAGCGCCGCCATCAGGGCGGCATGCACCTGGGCAGCCGGCACCCGGACGCCTTCGAATTCCAGATCGAGGGTGGCGCAGGCATCGTGGATCACCGTCACGGCGTAGCCCATGTCGGCCGCGGCCCGGACGCCCGCATCGATGCACATATGGCTCATGGCGCCCACCACGACGAGCGAGCCGATACCACGCTCGTCCAGCAGCTGCTTCAGGTTGGTTTCCCGAAAGGCATTGGGATGATGCTTGACCACTACCGGCTCGCCAGCCTGGGGCGTGACGGCCGCCTGGATCGTGACGCCCTCGCTGCCAGGCACGAAGATCGGTGCCTCGCTGCTGAGCGACTGATGCTGCACATGGATTACCGGGACGCCCTGGTCGCGGGCGTTGGCGATGATCCGGGCGGCGTTGGCGACCGCGGCCTCGATGCCGTCGAGGGGCAGCTTGCCGGTGGGGAGGTATTCGTTCTGCAGATCGATGACGACGACGGCGTGCTTGCTCATGTCCAGCTCCTCGGAAGATGCTTCAGGTCTTGGGTCCGGTCATGATTGGCCAGCCGCGCCGGCAGGCGAAGGGGCGTGACCGACAACATCAGGGGTGCCAGCGACACATGCACGATCAACCACCGGTCGAACTCGGTCTGCTGCTCTATCCCGGCGCGCAACTGGCGACGGTCCACGGCCTCACGGATCTGTTCGAGATCGCCGGGCGCCTGACCGGGACCGCGGAGGATGCCGAGCGCCCTCGATTGCGCGTCAGCCACTGGCGGCTGGAGGAGGGCGAAGCGGCACCCAGGCGGGTCTACGACTCGCTGCCCACAGCGAGCGGCTCACCCAGCGTGTTGATCCTGCCACCCAGCCTGGCTGAGCCGATCACACCGGAGGCTGCTGCGCCCTATCGCGAGTGGCTACGTCGCCAGCACCAGAGCGGCGTGCGTTTGGCCTCGATCTGCGCCGGCGCCTTTCTGCTGGCTGAAACCGGCTTGCTGGACGGTCGCACCGCCACCACCCACTGGCTCTATGTCGAGCGCTTCAATGCGCGTTTCCCTGCCGTCCGCCTGGATGCCGACCAGCTCCTCATCGATGGCGAGGATCTCGTCACCGCAGGCGGCCTCATGGCCTGGACCGACCTCGGCCTGCGCCTGGTCGATCGGTACCTGGGTGTCAAGCGGATGCTCGATACCGCGCGCCTCCTGGTCATCGACCCGCCGGGTCGACAGCAGCGCTACTACAGCGCCTTTTCGCCGCGCCTGAGCCATGGCGACAGCGCCGTCCTCGCCGTTCAGGAGTGGCTGCAGGAAACCGGCGCCCAGGACATCGCCCTGGCTACCCTGGCCCAGCGCGCCGGACTCGAACAGCGCACCTTTCTACGCCGCTTTCGCCAGGCGACTGGCATGACCACCACCGCCTACTGTCAGCAATTGCGCGTCGGCCGCGCCCGGGAGCTGTTGCAGGCCAGCCGTCTGCCCCTCGAACGCGTCGCCTGGGAGGTGGGCTACAGCGATCCGGGCGCCTTCCGCAAAGTCTTCACCCGTGTCGTGGGACTGAGCCCGGGGGATTACCGGCGTCGGTTCGGGAATAGATGAATGCCTGGGCAATACTAATTGTATTGCTTTTTTGCTGGCCAAATATAATCCTTGAAATATTTTAATATTTTCGTAGCCTAGTAGGTACTTATCTGATTTTCGTACAGGTCCTAAACTATGTGCGCTAAAACGCCGTTCTCCAGCGCTGTTAAGATAATTTTCGCTTTATGGCTTCTATTGCTTATCTTGGCTCTTTGGTCAAAGATAGGAGTTGTCATTCTCGTATCGATTGCCTTTACCGGGTTATTGCCATTTGTGCTGGGGGTTTTTTGGCTTGGTATTTCAGAGCGTGGGAAGAGTATTCGTGGTCAGTTTGAAGTATGGCCTGTCAGGATTTTCGCCGCTGCTGTGTTTTTTGTCTACTGGGCTTATGGTCAAAAGTGGGCTGCAGATACAATCAATAGCTTGTTTGGTGTAGATGCAAAGTATTTTGGTATCACCTCAATACTGCTAACAGTGCTTTTTACACCTTTTGGCGTTTTGTATCGTGAAGGTGTTATTGGTATAGCGTATCAGGTTTTTTTAGGTTTTTCTGTATTGCTGGGTGGTTATTATCTGGTTTACTTGCTGTTGGCTAGAAGAGTTGTAGGTCGTGGTAAGAAAATTATTTATTTCATTGTTCTGCTATTTTTCATTCCTTTTTTTCTTGCTCTCATGATGAGAATTAATATCGAGTTTAAATCTGCAGTTATGAATTTTGCGCTCTGGGCTGATTTTTACGAAAATCATCTTTGTACTGATCCTTGGGCCAATCAAGCGAAGGGTGTTGTGTTTCTCGATGGAGGGCGAATTCTTGCATACTTTCCTTACTCTGACGTTCACTTTAAAGTAGTCTCCTGTAATTACCAGAAGACTTTTTAAATTTCAGAGATATTCCGATTTTAAGATGGTGATGGGTTGTCAAGCTTTTCCAGTTGGTCAGCTGTAGGGGGGTGTTCTCAATTTTTAGAGAAATCATTTTGAATTAATGGTTGAATTGTAGATGACTTTTATTACATAGCTATTAAGATGGCTCTAGTTTCGTGAGGTTGATTTTCTGTAAATTGATTGTGAGCTATCGGTCGCTGGGTTTTAAGTTTTGTTGGTTAATGTCATGGTTGAGTCCTGATTAATTGATGCGAATTGGCTTTGACACCATTGGCTTGACGATCCTAGTTAGCAACTCTGGCCCATCGTTCTTCACGCTGCCCACGGCCTTGCCGACCGGATACCAGTGGAAGGCCTCCACCGGCGTTCCTTCGATCTCACCAATCTCGGCGGCGCGTTCCATGGACAGCTCGGGATCCAGCCATTCGCGGGCAATGGTCGGGGGCAGGACCAGGGGGCGGCGGTCATGGATATCGACCATGCCGGCGTCGGAAGCTGCGGTGACGATGACGAAGCCATCATCCTCCTGGGGTGCCTGGTCTGCCGGCCGGAAGTGGCCGATGGCGGCGAAGAACAGCGGCTCGCCGGATTTCAGCTGGATGAAATAGGGCTGCTTGCGCTTCGGGTCCTCAGGATCCTTTTTCCATTCGTACCAGCCGTCCGCGATCACCAGGGCGCGGCCCCTTTGCCAGAGGCCGCGAAACATCCGGCTGGTGGCCGCCGTTTCGACGCGGGCATTGATCACGGGTGGGCGCTTGGCGTGGCGCGCCCAGGCGGGCTGGTAGCCCCAGAGCACCGGGTCCAGGTGCAAGCCATCCTCCTGCTGATTGAGCAGCAGCACCCGGGTGCCGGGTGCCACGTTGTAGCGGCCCAGGGCGCGAGGCTCCAGGCCGGTGCGGACGTCAGCCGCATTGGCGCCCAGGGCGTCCAGATAGTCGAGAGCGTAACGGTACTGGGCAAAGCGGCCACACATGGGCGCCTCCTGGGGCGAGGGATGAAGGCGAGTGGCGCCCTTGGCGCTGGCCTGGACGGTCCGCAAGCGGAAGTCCACTGCCCGCTGTTCGCCGAGGCAACTCGTCAGAGGCTTGGACAGTGACGTTTGGCTGAAGTACCCGCAGCGTCCGCGCCGGCCTCATCATGAAAACGAGACCGGTGGTGGCTGATCGGGGGGAGGGCCTCTGCACAGTTCGTGGCCAGGCACCGCCCGTAGTGAGGAAGGGCCACAGCGGTCCAGCTCGGGCGATCTTCAGGCGAGTGAGCCTGCAGGTAGGCAGAGCAAGGCTAGTTCCACCTCTCGCCATCTTTGAAATTTCTTGCAAAACATTTGAACACCAGCCGGTGGTGCCTAGTCTGCCAGTGGAGAACAACAAACCTGGCAGATAAGACGCATGAAGTCCTGGCTCCTGACGAAACCCCGGTTATCCGGCTTGCTCATCCTGCTCCTCGGCATACTGCTGGCCGCTGGCGGGGCCTGGCTGCTGCTGTTGGGCGGCAGCGCCTATTACCTGGTTGCCGGCATAGGCCTCTGCCTGACCGGCGGCTTGCTGATGAAGGGGCGCCGGCTGGCGCTGTGGGTGTACGGCCTCGTCTGGCTGGGCAGCGTGCTGTGGGCGTTCTGGGAGGTTGGCCCCGACGTCTGGAAGCTCGAACCCCGACTCATGCTACCGACCCTGCTGGGGCTCTATCTGCTGTTGCCCTTCATCCGTCGGCGCCTGGATGGCAACCGCAGGGTTTCAGGGGCAGGCTATGTGATCGTTCCCCTGGCCGCCGCGGTCCTGGTCGGCGGTCTGTTCTTCGCCCATCCCTATCCGCCAGACCAGCCTCTGGCAGGCGTCGCGCCAGGTAGTCAGGTGACTACCAATGCCTCGGGTGTCGCCGAGGGTGACTGGAATTTCTATGGGCGCACCGCCGAAGGCGAGCGCTGGTCGCCGCTGGCGCAGATCACGCCTGACAATGTCAGCCAGTTGCAGGAAGCCTGGACCTACCGCACGGGCGATCTGCCCAGGGGCGACGAAAACAAGCACGGCTACGAATTCAACTTCGAGGCCACGCCGATCAAGGTTGGCGACACCCTCTACTTCTGCACCCCGCACCGGGAAGTCATCGCCCTCGATCCGGACACCGGCGAGCAGCGCTGGCGCTTCGATCCGCGCGCCGATACCTCGAACAATGCCTACCTGGCCTGCCGTGGCGTGGCCTACTACAAGGCCCCCGAAGGAACGGCGACGGCCTGTCCGGAGCGCATCATCTCGTCGGTGGGCGATGCCCGCATCATGGCCCTCAATGCCCGTACCGGGGAGCTGTGCCAGGACTTCGGCAAAGGCGGTTATGTCTCGCTGCGGCAGTATCTGGGCGAGGTACCCAAGGGCTTTCACTTCGTGACCTCGCCACCGCTGGTGATCCACGACCGCGTGGTGCTCGGGGGCTGGATCTATGACGGCCAGAAGACCAACGAGCCATCAGGCGCCGTGCGGGCCTTCAACCCCATCAATGGCGAGATCGTCTGGGCCTGGGATATCGGCCATCCGGACGATCCGGTGGTCCACCCGGCGCCAGACCAGACCTTCACCCGGGGCACGCCCAACGCCTGGGGCGTCTATACCGCCGATGTAGCGCGCGGGATCATCTACCTGCCCACCGGCAATGCGGTGCCCGACTACTACGGCGCCGAGCGCAGACCTTTCGACGAGAAGTATTCCAGCTCCCTGGTGGCGCTGGACGTGGACACGGGTGCGCCGCGCTGGAGTTTCCAGACGCTGCACCATGACCTCTGGGACATGGACGTACCCATAGGGCCATCGCTGGTGGACCTGCCGGACGGCAAGGGCAACAGCGTCCCCGCGCTGGTGCAGACCACCAAGCGCGGCGAACTCTTCATGCTCAATCGGGTGACCGGCGAACCCATCGCCCAGGTCGAGGAAAAGCCGGCCCCCCAGGGCGGGCTGCCGGAGGAACATGTCGCGCCGACCCAACCCTATTCGACGGGCATGCCCACCTTCGCGCCGCCGGAGATCAAGGAGTCCGACACCTGGGGCGTGTCGCCCCTGGACCAGTTGCTGTGCCGGATCGAATTCCGCCAGATGAACTACAAGGGCGCCTTCACGCCCTTCGAGCTGGACAAGACGACCCTGGTGTATCCGGCGTTCGACGGCGTGATCGACTGGCATGGCGCCTCCATTGACCCGGAGCGCAAGCGCCTCTATGCCAACCTCAGCTACATCCCCTTCAAGGCCGAGGTCTATGCCCGGGCGGATGCTGAGCGCGAAGGGCTGGTGGAGCCCTGGGACGGCAAGGGCACACCGCCGCGGCCGAAGAAGTTCGCCATCAACCCGCAATACGGCACGCCCTATGTGGTCAAGGTCGATCCCTGGCTCGGCCTGCTCGGTGCGCCCTGCAAGGCGCCGCCCTGGGGACAGCTGGCGGCCGTGGACCTGAAATCCCGCACCCTGGCCTGGCAGCATGACGTGGGTACCACCCGCGACATGGGTCCTCTGGGCCTGCACATGGCGCCGCCGTTCCCCACCGGCATGTTCAATATCGGCGGCCAGATCAATACCCGCTCGGGGCTGATCTTCATGGGCGCCACGGCGGACAACTACCTGCGGGCCTTTTCCGCGGCCAGCGGCAAGGAGCTATGGAAGACGCGCCTCCCCGCGGGGGGCCAGGCGACGCCCATGACCTATACCGGGCGTGATGGCCGCCAGTATGTGGTCATCGCCGCAGGTGGTCATGGTGGTCTGGGCACCAAGGCGGGGGACTACGTCAAGGCCTACGCCTTGCCTGGGAATGCCCACTAGCGCCGCGGTCATGCAGCACCATCCCCAGGACCATGGCCACGACGAAACCCTGGACCTTGGCGATACCCAACCCCAGGCCTGCCAGCGCGGGCCCAGGGCATAGCCCGGCCAGCCCCCAGCCAAGGCCGAAGATCAGAGCGCCCAGTAGCAGGCGGCGGTCGACAGGTACGGTGGGCGGCAGGTGAAAGGCGCTGTCGAGCAAGGGCCGCGCCAGCCGGCGCTGGAGCTGGACCGCGGGCAACGCCACCAGCAGGGCGCCGCCCAGTACGAACAGCAGGCTAGGGTCCCAGCGTCCGCTGGCGAGATCGAGAAAACCCAGCACGCGGGCGGGATCAAGCATCCCCGAGAGGGCCAGGCCGCTGCCGAAGAGCAGGCCAGCCAGCAGCGCTACGACCAGTCGCAACGATTTCATCGCAGCAGTCCCAGCAGGGTGGCCGTGGCCAGGCCACAGGCCAGGAAGACGGCGGTGGCGGCCAGCGAGCGGCGGGAACCGCGGGCCACGCCGAGGATGCCATGGCCGGAGGTGCAGCCCGAGCCTAGCCGCGTCCCGAAACCGACCAGCAGCCCCGCCAGTAGCAGTTGAGGCCAGGTCGCGTCCACGGTCAGGGAGGGAGGCGCGTGCAGGCCGCTCACCAGCAGCGGTCCCAGCACCAGGCCCAGCACGAAGACCAGGCCGGTGCCGGCCTGCTGTCCGCCGAGCAGCCGGCCGAAGATCCCGCTGATGCCGGCGATCCGCCCATTGACCAGCAACAGCAGGCTGGCGGCCAGGCCCAGCAGCAGACCGCCGCCCAGGGCGGGCATATAGGAGACGAGGATCATGGTGTCTGGCTCTCGGGCTGGCAGAAGATCTGGTAGAGCGCCTGCAGCAGCTGGGCGGCCTTGTCTTCGGTGAGCCGGTAGAAGATCTGCTTGGCCTCGCGGCGGGTGGTGACCAGGCCAGCCTCACGCAGCACGCCGAGTTGTTGGGAAAGGGTCGGCTGATGAATATCCAGACGGGCTTCCAGTTCGCCGACCGCGTACTCACCTTCGGCGAGGGCGCAGGCCAGCAGCAGGCGAACCGGATGCGCCAGGGTCTTGAGCAGGGCGGCCACCTCCCGGGCGCGGGTCTGCATGTCCTGGGGGGAGAGGACCGCGCCTGGGGTGGGTCTGGTAGGTGGAGTGGTCATGAGCAAGCCCGACTTATTCAATATACAGTTTTATATAATGTATATTGTCTAGCTGGCAAGTCGGGGTCGTCGGGCGGCCCAGGCTCAGGGGTGGCGCACGGTCAGTCGATCAGCGACCGGGCGAAGTCGCGATAGCTGTGCAGCGGGCGCCCGAGCATTTGCACCAGCCGCTCACGGTCCCCAGTTTGCGGAAGCATGCCGTCGCTGACATAGCGCTCGGCCATGAGTCTCATCTCGTAGGCCATCCAGGCCGGCATGAAGGTCGCCATGTTCTGCTCGAAGCCGCGCGGATCGTCACCGGCGTAGTGGATGGGGCGGCCCAGCAGTTCGCTCCAGATCGCCGCGGCGCCTGCGCCGGTGAGGCTGTCCGGGCCGACCAGGTTGATCGTTTCGCTGGGCAGCTTGTCGATCGCCTGATCGCGGCGGATAAGTTCGAGGGCTGCGACCTCGGCGATATCCCGGGCGTCGACCATGGCCACGCCCTTGCTGCCGATGGGCATGGGATAGATCCCATGCTGCAGGATGATGTCCTTGATCATGACCTCGTTGTCGATGAAGTAGGTGGGCCGCAGGACGGTGGCACTGAAACCCATGGCGTCCAGCATCCGCTCGCCGCCGAACTTCACGGCGAAGTGCGGCACGTTGACCGCGGTGTCAGCGCCAAAGACCGAGAGATAGACGATCCGCTCGACCCCGCTTTCCCGGGCGATGTTGAGGGTGATGAGCGCCTGGGTGAATTCGTCGCCGGTCACGGCGTTGAGCAGGAAGAGGGTGGAAACGCCAGCGAAGGCGCTGCGCAGTGAATCGAGATCCAGCAGGTCGCCGCGAATGACTTCCACCGCCGCGGGGAAAACGGCGTTGGCCGGATTGCGTGTCAGCACCCGGACCTTGGCCTGGCGCTGTACCAGTTGGTGGACGAGGTGGCGGCCTACGCGGCCGGTGGCGCCAGTGACGAGGATGGTCATGTCGGTAACTCCAGGTGGGTGAGGGGTGGAGCCACCTTACGACGTCCCATCTTTCGCCAATAGCCGCTAGGATAGGGACATACCGTTCCATTATTGAGACATCCTGATGGACTTCAGCCTGCTGGCCGATTTTCAGCTCATCGCCACTCACGGCGGCATTGGCAAGGCCAGTCGTGCCAGTGGCCGACCCAAGGCCAGCCTGTCGCGGCGGCTGGCCGAATTGGAAGAGGCGCTAGGGATACGCCTGATCGAGCGCGGCGGGCGCAGCCTCGTCCTGACGCCTGCCGGGGTTGAATTGGCGGCTCGTACCCTGGGGCCGCTGCGCGAGATTCAGGAGGCGGTGGCCGCGGTGCAGGAGGGCGTGGCTGTGCCCCGCGGACGGCTGCGCATCGCGGCACCGCTGCTGTTTTCCCAGGTGGCGCTGGGCCGGCTGAGTGCGGATTTCCGGCGGCAGTACCCCGAGATCCTCATCGAGGTGGTGGCCGAGGATCGCCTGGCCGATCTGGTGGAGGAACACTTCGACCTGGCCATTCGTATCAACCCCGCGCCCGACAGCACCCTGGTGGGTCGCTGCTTCGCCCGGGACCGCCGGGTGCTGGTCGCTGCGCCGGGCCTCGAAGGCCCTCTCGCGTCTGGCGCCGAACCTGCACCTCTGCCTGCGGTGGTCATGCCCGGCCAGCGCGAGGGCGAGGTCTGGACACTGACGGAGGATGGGGAGCGCTTCCTGCCCCAGCCGGTCTTGCAGCTGACTTCGCTGCTGACCATCCGCGAGGCGGTACTGGCCGGGGCAGGTGCGGCGCTATTACCGCTTTCGCTGGTGCAACGTCAGCTGGACGAAGGCGCGCTCAGGCGCTGGGGCACCCTCGCCGGTGAGACCGAACTCTGGGTGCTGCACACCTCGCGACGACTGCAGAGCCCCAAGGTGAAGGCCTTCGTCGACTTCCTCTGCGCACGGTATCCAGACGGCACCTTTTTGCTGGACTAGCGACTGACGAGGCCTGCTCCGTGGTCCACGGAACGACGGCCTGCATATCGCCCGCGCCCCTTTGTCCGGATAATGGCGGCCAATCTGTCTTCAAACCGGAAAGCTGTGCATGGAAATCAAGGTCAATTTTCTCGACAACCTGAGGCTCGAGGCCAAGTTCGACGACTTCTCGGTGATCGCCGATCAGCCCATCCGCTACAAGGGTGACGGCTCGGCCCCGGGGCCCTTCGACTATTTCCTGGCGTCCTCGGCGCTCTGCGCGGCCTATTTCGTCAAGCTCTACTGCCAGACCCGCGACATCCCCACCGACAACATCCGCCTGGCACAGAGCAACATCGTCGACCCGGAGAATCGCTACAAGCAGACCTTCAAGATCCAGGTCGAGCTGCCGGCGGATCTCTCCGACAAGGATCGCCAGGGCATCCTCAGATCCATCGACCGCTGCACGGTGAAGAAGGCGGTGCAGGCCGGTCCCGATTTCATCATCGAGGCGGTGGAGAACCTCGACGCCGATGCCCAGGCCCTGCTGCTGCCCAGCGATACCGGCAGCGAGACCTACATTCCCGGCAAGGACCGGCCGCTGGAAGAGACCATCGCCACGCTCTCGGGCATCCTGGCCAACCTGGGCATGAAGGTGGAGATCGCCTCCTGGCGCAACATCGTGCCCAACGTCTGGTCGCTGCACCTGCGCGATGTGCAGTCGGCGCTGTGCTTCACCAACGGCAAGGGCGCGACCAAGGAAGCGGCCCTGGCCTCGGCGCTGGGCGAATTCATCGAACGCCTCAACTGCAATTTCTTCTACAACGACCAGTACTGGGGCGAGGACATCGGCAACGCGGCCTTCGTCCACCACCCCGACGAGCGCTGGTTCCAGCCGGGCCCCAAGGATGCGCTGCCCCGGGAAATCCTGGATCGCCATTGCCGCAAGATCTATGACCCGGAAGGCGAGCTGCGCGCCTCGCACCTGCACGACACCAATTCCGGCAATGTGGCACGCGGCATCTGCGCGCTGCCCTTCGTGCGCCAGTCCGACGGCGAGGTGGTGTACTTCCCCTCCAACCTGATCGAGAACCTCTACCTCAGCAACGGCATGAGCGCGGGCAACACCCTGGCCGAAGCCCAGGTGCAGTGCCTGTCGGAGATCTTCGAGCGGGCGGTGAAGCGCGAGATCCTCGAAGGCGAACTGGCGTTGCCCGACGTGCCCGAGGCGGTGCTGGCGCGCTATCCCGCCATCGTCGAGGGCATCCGCGGCCTGGAGGCCCAGGGCTTTCCGGTGCTGGTCAAGGATGCCTCCCTGGGCGGCGAATTCCCGGTGATGTGCGTGACCCTGATGAATCCGCGCACCGGTGGGGTGTTCGCTTCCTTTGGCGCCCATCCGCGCCTGGAGATCGCCCTGGAGCGCAGCCTCACCGAGCTACTTCAAGGCCGCAGCTTCGAGGGCCTCAACGACCTGCCACAGCCGACGTTCGAGAGCCAGGCGCTGATGGAGCCGAACAACTTCGTCGAGCACTTCATCGACTCCAGCGGCCTGGTCTCCTGGCGCTTTTTCAGCGCCAAGGCCGACCATGAGTTCGTCGACTGGGATTTCTCCCACGAGGGCGAAGATTCCACCGCCCAGGAGGCCGCCGCCCTGTTCGGCATCCTCGCCGAGCACGATCTGGAAGCCTACATGGCGGTGTACGAGGAACTGGGCGCGCCGGCCTGCCGCATCCTGGTGCCGGGCTATTCGGAGATCTATCCGGTCGAGGACCTGATCTGGGACAACACCAACAAGGCGTTGGCGGTGCGCGAGGACATCCTCACGCTGCACCAGCTGGACGATGCGACCCTGGAGTCGCTGCTGGAGCGCCTGGACGATACCCAGGTGGACGACTACACCCGCATCGCCACCCTGATCGGCGTGGAGTTCGACGAGAACACCGTCTGGGGCCAGCTGACCGTGCTGGAGCTCAAGCTGCTCATCCATCTGGCGCTGCAGCAATTCGAAGAGGCCAAGGAAGAGGTGGAGACCTTCCTGCAGTTCAACGACAACACCCTGGAGCGCGGCCTGTTCTACCAGGCGCTCAATGCGGTGCTGGAAGTCGAGCTGGACGACGAACTGGAACTGGCCGACTTCGAAGTCAATTTCCGCCGGATGTTCGGCGACGAGCGCCTGGACGCCGCCCTGGGTTCGGTCTCGGGCGAGGTGCGCTTCCCTGGCCTGACGCCCACCAGCCTCAAGCTGGAAGGTCTCGACAAGCACCTGCGGCTGATCGACAGCTATCGCAAGCTGCACGCGGCGCGGGCCAGGGCGGCTGGGATCGCGCTCTAACGGAAAGCCCCGCCCGGACCCGGGCGGGGCTTTCCTGGCGGTCAGCAGACCGCGATATGGGAATCCGCGCGCGGCTCGGTGCCGCCGCAGAGCACGCCGGTTTCCGGATCGCGGACGATGATCTGGCCGCGGCCGAAATCGGTGGAGTCGTGGGCGATCTCGATCTGGTGACCGCGCCGCGCCAGGCCGCTGGCCAGGGCCCGCGAAGCGGCCTGTTCGATGCCGACCTTCATGTCCCCCAGCCATTGCCAGCGCGGCGCGTCCAACGCCGCCTGGGGATTCAGGCCGAAGTCCACCAGATTCATCACCATCTGCACATGACCCTGGGGCTGCATATAGCCACCCATGACGCCGAAGGGGCCGATGGGCACGTCACCCTTGCTCAGGAAGCCCGGGATGATGGTGTGGAAGGTCTGTTTGCCCGGCGCCAGGGCGTTGGAGTGGCCGGCATCCAGGCTGAATTCCGAGCCGCGATTCTGCAGGCCGATGCCGCTGTCGGGCAGCACCACGCCGGAGCCGAAGCCGTGGTAGGCGCTCTGGATGAAGGACACCATGTTGCCCTCGCCATCGGCGGTGGCGATGTAGACGGTGCCGCTGGCCTGGGGATCGCCATGCAGCGGCGGCTGGGCCTGGTCGGTGATCTCCGCGCGGCGGCGGTCGGCGTAGGCCTCGTCCAGCAAGACGCTGGCGGCGACTCTCATGTGCTCGGGATCGGTGATGTAGTGCAGGCCGTCGGCATAGGCCTTCTTCATGGCCTCCAGCTGGCGGTGCCAGGTGAGCTGGCTGTCGCGCTGATCGAAGTCATAGCCCTTGAGGATGTTCAGGGTCATGAGGGCGATCAGGCCCTGGCCACTCGGCGGAATCTCCCACACCTGGTAGCCGCGGTAGTCGACCTTGATCGGCTCCACCCAGCGCGGCTGGTAGCCGGCCAGGTCCGCTGCGCTCAGCTGGCCGCCGCTGGCCGCGGCATGGTCCGCCAGGCGCTTGGCGATGGCGCCCCGGTAGAAGCTCTCGCAGCGGGTCTGTGCCAGTTCCTCCAGGGTGCGGGCCTGGGCGGGGTTGCGAAACAGCTGGCCGGCGACCGGTGCCTGGCCGTCGATGAGGAAGGTGTCGAACCAGGCTTCCAGCTCGGGCGATTGGTCCCGGCTGGCCTGGTACTCGGCCTGGGCGATGCGCCACTGGTGGGCGACCACCGGCGATACCGGGAAGCCGTCGCGGGCCAGGGCGATGGCGGGTTCGAACAGGGTGGCGAAGGGCAGCTTGCCGAAGCGACGCGACAGCTCTGCCCAGGCCGCGGGGCAGCCCGGCACCGTGACCGGCAGCCAGCCGTGCACCGGCATGCGCTCGTGGCCGGCGGCCTTGACCGTGGCGATGTCGAGGCTGGCCGGGGCATGGCCGCTGGCGTCCAGGCCGTGCAGCTGGTCCTTGACCCAGACCAGGGCGAAGGCATCGCCGCCAATGGCGTTGCCGGTAGGTTCCACCACGGTCAGGGCCGCGGCGGTGGCGATGGCCGCGTCGATGGCGTTGCCGCCCTGGCGCAGCATGGTGATGCCGGCTTCGGCGGCCAGCGGTTGGGAGGTGGCGACCATGCCATTGCGCGCGAAGACGCTCTGGCGTTGCGAGGCGTAGGGGTAGTCGTGGGCAGAGAAATTCAGCATGGCAGGCTCTTCGGGGTCATTGTCCGGTCTTGATGCGGGTCCACTCGCGGGTCATCAGCCGCTGGATCTGCGGCGGCAGATCGGCGGAGACGTAGAGGCGCTCGGCGATGGCCTCGCTCGGGTAGATGCCCGGGTTGTCGCGCACCTTGGCATCGAGCAGGGCGGTGGCGTCGCGGTTGGGGTTGGCGTAGCCGACATAGTCGCTGACCGGGGCGATCACCTCGGGGCGCAGCAGGTAGTCGATCAGCGCCAGGGCGCCCTTGGGGTTCCTGGCGTCCTTGGGGATGGCGAGCATGTCGAACCAGAGATTGGCACCTTCCTTGGGGATCACGTAGCGCACGTCGCTGGTCTTGCCGGCTTCCCTGGCGCGGCTCTGGGCCTGCATGACGTCGCCCGAATAGCCCATGGCCACGCAGACGTCGCCGTTGGCCAGGTCGGTGATGTACTTGCTGGAGCTGAAATAGGTCACCGACGGCTTGAGCTGCTGCAGCAGCGCGGAGGCCTTGCGGTAGTCCTCGGGCTTCTGGCTGTTGGGGTCCAGGCCCAGGTAGTGCAGGGTCTGGGCGAAGACCTTTTGCGGCGCATCGAGCAGGGCCACGCCGCAGCCCTTGAGCTTGGCCAGGTTCTCCGGCTTGAACAGCAGGTCCCAGGAATCCACCGGGGCGCCATCGCCCAGGGCGGCGCGGACCTTGGCGGCGTTGTAGCCAATGCCCACGGTGCCCCAGAGGTAGGGCACGGCGTAGCGATTGCCGGGATCGGCCGCTTCCAGGCGTTGCATGAGCCTTGGATCCAAATGCTGCCAGTTAGGCAGCCGGCTGCGATCCAGCGGCTGGTAGGCGCCCGCCTTGATCTGCTTGGTGAGGAACTGGTTGGACGGCACCACCAGGTCATAGCCGGAGTGGCCGGACAGCAGCTTGGCTTCGAGCATCTCGTTGGTGTCGAAGACGTCGTAGCGCACCTGGACGCCGCTGGCCTCGGTGAACTGCTTGAGGGTGTCCGGACCTATGTAGTCCGACCAGTTGTAGAAGCGCACTTCGGACTCGGCGGCCTGAGCCAGGGGCGTCAGGCAGAGGGCGAGGGCGGCCAGCAGCGGACGAACAGTCATGAAGGTCTCCGGTCTAGAGCACGCGGCTGAGGAATTCGCGGGTGCGTGGATGGGTGGGATTGCCGAACACCTGGGCCGGCGGGCCTTCTTCGATCAGCTCGCCCTGGTGCAACACCACCACGCGGTCGGCCACCTCGCGGGCGAAACCCATCTCGTGGGTCACTACCACCATGGTCATGCCGTCTTCGGCCAGCTCCTTCATCACCTGCAGCACCTCGCCAACGGTTTCCGGGTCGAGGGCGCTGGTGGGTTCGTCGAACAGCATGGCCTGGGGTTTCATCGCCAGGGCGCGGGCGATGGCGACACGCTGCTGCTGGCCGCCGGAGAGTTGCGCCGGATAGTGATCGGCCTTGTCGGACAGGCGTACCCGGGCGAGCAGGGCGCGCGCCTGCTCCACGGCGGCGGCGCGCGCCACGCCCAGCACCTGGATGGGCGCCTCGATGATGTTTTCCAGCACCGTCATGTGCGGGAAGAGGTTGAACCTCTGGAACACCATGCCGATGTCGCGGCGGCGGCGGGCGATGTTGCGCTCCGAATCCCGCACCCGACGGCCGTCGGGACGTTCGCGAAAGCCCATCAGCTCGCCGTTGACGCGGATGGTGCCGCCCTGGATCTCTTCCAGCTGATTGAGGCAGCGGATGAAGGTGGTCTTGCCCGAGCCGGAGGCGCCGATCAGCACTACCACCTCGCCACGGCGCACCTCCAGGGTCACGCCCTTGAGGATGTCCAGCTCGCCGAAGGCCTTGTGTACCTCCAGCGCCTGGATCACGGGTTCTTGCGTGGTCGTCATGGCTAGCGTCCCCGTAGCTTGAAGCCCTGCAGGCTGAACAGCCGGCCGGTGGCGGTGGGTCGTTGACCGTCGGCCTTGCCGAAGCGCCGCTCCAGCCAGGACTGGAAGAGCCCCCACAGGGTCGTGAGGACCAGGAAGTAGATGGCGACCACCAGGTACAGCTCGAAGACGCGGAAGGTCGCCGAGGTGATCATCTGGGTGCTGAGCAGCAGCTCCTGCACCCCGATGACGCTGACCAAGGTGGTGTTCTTGAGCATCACGTTGAACTCGTTGCCGAGCGGCGGAATGATCACCCGCAGCGCCTGGGGCAGCACGATGCGGCGCATCAGCTTGGCTGGCGTCATGCCCAGGGAGCGGGCCGCCTCGTACTGGCCGCGATCCACCGCGCCGATGCCGGCGCGGATGATCTCGGCCATGTAGGCGCCCTCGTTGAGACCCAGGGCGATGATGGCGGCCTGGATGTTGCCCGGGATCACCAGGAAGCCCAGGTCCAGGTCTTCGAAGCGAAAGATGCCGCCGGCAGCCAGGGCCGTGTAAAGGAAGACGATCTGCACCAGCAGCGGCGTGCCGCGCATCAGCCACACATAGCCGCGCACCGGGTATTGCAGCGCTCGGTAGCGCGACAGCCGTGCCAGTGCCGCCAGCAGGCCCAGCGCGCAGCCCAGCAGCATGGCGCCGATGGCGATGACGCAGGTCAGCCAGAGGCCGTAGAGGTAGACGTCGCTCGGGTGCAACAGGTACTGCCAGAACACATCCCAGCTGAAGTTCATCGTGGCCATCCTTTAATCGAGCTTGTCGCCTTCCAGGTGCCACTTCGCCATGAGCGCGGCGTAGCTGCCGTCGGCCCTCATGTCGGCGAGAATCTGGGTGAGGGCCGCGCTGAGCTGGCTGTCGTCCTTGCGCACGCCGACGCCGGTGAGGATGCGGGCAAAGGCCGGCACGCCGGTCTCGAACTGGCCGGGCGCCACGCCCTGGTAATAGGCGGCGGTTTCCACGGTGGTGCCGTAGGCGTCGGTCTGGCCCAGGCGCAGGGCCTGGAAGGCGTCGGTGTCGCTGTTGTAGGCCACCAGCTTCATGGGCGCCTTGCCGGCCTTCTTCAGCTCTTCGTTGTGGGCGTCGAGCAGGGTGCGGATGGTGGAGCCATTGAGCACCGCCACCTTCTTGCCGGCGAGGTCGTCCAGGGTGTGGATGCCGGCCTTGTTGCCGCTGGGCACCACCACTGCCTGGCTGGAATACATGTAGTTGACGATGTCGATCACCTGGCGGCGCTCGGGCTTGTCGAACAGCTGGTCGATGAGCACATCGCACTGACCGGCGAGCAGTGCGGGGATCAGCCCCGAGAAGGGCACCACGCGCCAGTCGACCTTCTTGTCGCCGAGGCGCTTGGCGATCTCGGCGCCAAGGTCGACGGTCAGGCCCTTGGGCTTCTGGGCTTCGTCGAAGAAGCCGATCGGCGGGGTATCGAGGGCGCCGCAATAGGTGATCTTGGACGCCTTGGCCAGGCGGTCGGGGATCTGGGGTGCGGCCTGGGTGAAGCCGGCGACGAGGGTCAGGGCGAGCAGACTGCAGGAAAGCCGGTGGCGGGTCATGGTCTTCTCCGGAAGGACGGGGGTGGGCAGGGCGGATGGCTCAACGCGGGGGCTCAGGTCGGGTCTGGTCGCCCGATCGTTCGATAAAGGTCAGCAGATCGGGCACCGTGCCCTCGATGTGCTCGCGCAGTACCCGTTCGGCCTCGACGGCGTCTCCGGCGCGCAGGGCGGCAAGGATGGGCGCGTGTTCGTCACGCGCCGACTGGGGGCGGTCGGCGTGCAGCCAGAGCTGCATGTGCGGCTCGATCAGGGCATAGAGGCCGTTGATCTGGCGCAGCAGCCGCGGCCGGCCAGCGAGGCTGCACAGGTATTCATGGAAGGCGCGGTGCTGGGCGACCCAGGCGCCGGGTTCCTGCTCGTCGTCCAGGTCTTCCAGCAAACGTTCCAGGCGGGTCATCTCGCGCGGCCCGACGTGAGGCGTGGCCAGGCGGATCGCCAGCCCTTCCAGGGCGCCACGCATCTCGAACACCTCGCGCATGTCGTCCAGGTCCAGCCCGCTGACCACCGCGCCGCGGTGTGGCCGGAGGATCACCAGGCCCTCGGCGGCCAGGCGCTGGAAGGCGCTGCGCACCGGCATGCGACTCATGCCCAGGGTGGTGGCGATGTCCTCGGCGATCAGGCGCTCGCCGTTGCGATAGCGCCCGGCGCAGATGGCCTGCAGCAGGTGGCGATAGGCCTCTTCTTCGGCGCTCAGGGCGGCGGAGCGGGACAGGGCGGAGAGCGGCATGGCTGGCTTCCTGGATTTTTGTATCCAATCTGCCAGAGCAAGGGCCATGCCAGGGAGGGCAAGGCGCGCCAGTGCTGGGTTGGGAGCCTGAGCGCCTGGTGGCCGCCGTTACCTTTTGCACCGCTCTGGGTCGCCGCTGGGGCCCTTTGCTACCCGAGGACCCGAAACGGGGCGGCCGCTGGCGTCAGTCCAGCAACTGGCCATCGGCGGCGAAGAAGGGGTAGGGCCCCGGGTAGTTGCCCAGCGGCAGATGGTGGGTCACCAGGGCCTCGTCCGCCCAGCGATGCAGCAGCAGCCCTGGCGGCTCCAGGCGGAAGCGCGACGGCGCCGCCTCGCGCAGATCCAGCTCGACCTGGTGCGAAACGCCTGGGCAAACGCAGGCCAGGGTGCCGCCGAAGCGGCGCTGGATCAGCCGGTGCAGATGCCCGCAAAGCAGCCGCTCCACCTGGGGATGACGGCGGATGACGGCTTCCAGCTCGGCGCTGCCGTCCAGGCCGATGCGATCCATATGGCCGATGCCGACCGGGAAGGGCGGGTGGTGCAGGAGCACCAGGGTCGGCTGCGCGGGCGCCTGGCTGAGCTGGTCGTCGAGCCAGGCCAGCTGAGAGGCATCGAGACGACCGCCGTGCTCGCCGGGAATATGGGTATCCAGGCCGATCAGCCGCAGCGGGCCGCAATCCTGCTGCCAGTCCAGGGGGCCCAGGGTCGGTAGATAACGGTGGTCGGCGAAGGCGGCGCGCAGGGCGGCGCGGTCGTCGTGGTTGCCGGGGATGACGAAGAAGGGCATGACCAGTTCGGCCAGTACTTCACGCAGGGTGGCGTATTCCTCGGGGGTGCCGAAGTCCACCAGGTCGCCGGTGATGACCAGGGCATCCGGGCGCGGCTGCAGGGCGTTGAGGTGGCTCACCGCGATGCGCAGCGCGCCGAGGGTATCGACCACGCCGTAGGACAGCCGACCGCCGGCCTTGATGTGCAGGTCGCTGAGCTGGGCCAGGAGGAAGGGTTCGTGCATGAGATTCTCCGATCAGGAAGCCAGGGTGAAGAGGGCGTCGGGACGCACGTTCAGGTGCAGCAGGTCGCCCGGCTGGGCCTGCACGTTCTGGGCGGTGTCGACCAGCAGCGGCTGGCCGGTGCCCACTTCCACCAGCAGCCGCGAATGGGCGCCCTGGAAGAACTGGCCGACCAGGATGCCGACGAGGTGCGCAGGCGTCGGGCTGGGCTCCAGATGTTCCGGGCGGCAGAACAGGATGCTCGCCGAACCGGTCCAGGGCAGGCGACCGCCCGCGACGGCCACCTCGTTGCCCGTCTGGCTGCGCACCTCGAAGCGATTGAGCTGGCCGACGAAACCGGCCACGAAGCGATTGGCCGGGCGTTGGTAGATCTGCGCCGGCGTGCCGATCTGGGCGATGCGGCCTTCGCCCATCACCACGATGCGATCGCCCAGGGCCAGGGCTTCCTGCTGGTCATGGGTGACATAGACCGCGGTGGTGCCGAGTTCGCGCAGCAGGGCGCCGATGTCGGCCCGCAGCTGCTCGCGCAGCTGGGCGTCCAGCGCCGCCAGGGGTTCGTCGAACAACAGCACCCGCGGCCGTGGCGCCAGGGCGCGGGCCAGGGCCACTCGCTGGCGCTGGCCGCCGGACAGCTGCTGGATGCGCCGGTCGGCCAGGGCCTCCAGCTGCATCATGGCCAGCAATTCGGCGACCCGGGCATCGCGATCGGCGCGCGTCAGGCCACGGATCTTCAGGCCGTAGGCGATGTTGCCGGCCACGTCCAGGTTGGGGAACAGGGCGTAGTTCTGGAACACCATGCCGACGTCGCGACGCTCGATGGGCAGGGCGGTGACGTCACGGTCGTCGAACAGCACTTGGCCGCCGGCATCGGGCTGCTCCAGGCCGGCGATCAGGCGCAGGGTGGTGGTCTTGCCGCAGCCGGACGGACCGAGGAACACCAGGGTCTCGCCCGGGTGGATGTCGAGGTCCAGGGGCTGCAGCACCTGGCGGCCTGCGGCAAAGGTCTTGGCGCAGTGGCGCAGGCGAACGGCGGTACCTTGGTTCATCGCAGTGCTCCACGGGAGAGGCGGGCGCTGAGGGCCTGGAGGGCGACCAGCAGCGGCACGATCAGCAAGAGGAAGATCAGGGTGTAGGCGGAGCCCACCTCCAGCCGCGCCGAGGCGTAGCTGTCGGCCAGGCCTACCGGCAGGGTCTTGGTCAGGGGCGTGTGCAGCATCCAGGTGAGGTTGAATTCGCCCAGCGACAGGGTGATCACCATGAGGCTGCCGGCGAGGATGCCGGCGCGGGCATTGGGCACCACCACGCCGAAGAAGCGCTGCCAGGGACCGGCGCCCAGGCTGGCCGCGGCTTCTTCCAGCTGCGGCAGCTGGCTACGTCTGAGCACCGCCATCACCGGGCGGATCAGGAAGGGCAGGGTGAACAGCAGATGGCCCACCAGGATGATCGCCGGGCTGCGGCGAAAGCCGCCAAGGTGCCCGTAGGTCAGCAGCAGCGCCAGGGCCGAGGCGAAGCCGGGCATGGCCACCGGCAGCACCAGCAATTCCTCGAAGGCTCGGGCGAAGCGGTTGTCCAGCCGTACCAGGGCATAGGCCGCGGGGACACCGAGCACAACCGCGAGGGCCGCCGTGCCCAGCGCCAGTTGCAGCGACAGCCAGACGGTGGGGGCATAGGCCTGCCAGACCTGGATCACCCAGTCGAGGGTCAGGCCGCTGGCGAGGCCCTGGAAGTAGTTGCGGGTGAGGCCGGCCAGCACCGAGAGCAGCACGGGCACCAATAGGAAGGCGGCCACCAGCAGGGTGAACAGCAGTTGCAGCCAGAAACGCAGGGGACGATTCATCGCAGGTCTCCCTGGGCGCCGCCGAGGCGCCGGGCCAGCAGCAGGACCAGCCAGGTGACGAGGCCGAGCACCACCGAGAGCGCTGCCGCCACGCCGAAGTTGGCGAAGTTGGTGAAGGTGTCGTAGATGGCGATGGGCGTTACCGCCAGGCGTGTGCCGAGGGTGAAGGCGGTGCCGAAGGCGCCCATGGCGGTGGCGAAGCACAGCGCGCCGCTGGAGAGCAGGGCTGGGGTCAACCCGGGAATCAGCACATCGCGCACCACGGCAAAGAGCCCGGCGCCCAGGGAGCGGGCCGCTTCTTCCAGACTGGTGTCGAGGGTTTCGCAGGCTGCCATCACCGTGAGGATTACCCGCGGGATGGAAAAATAGAGATAGCCCAGAAAGAGCCCGAATAGCGAATAGGCGAACACCCAGGGTTCATCGAACAGGCTGCGCCCAAGGCCGGCGAACAGACCCTGGCGGCCGCCCAGCAGGATGATCAGGAAGCCCACCACCACGCCGGGAAAGGCCAGCGGAAAGGTCAGCAGCGCCACCAGCAGGCTGCGTCCGGCGAAGGCATGGCGCGCCAGGAAGCAGCCGGTGATGCCGGCCACCACCAGGGTGGCCAGGGTGGTGACGGCGGCCAGGACCACCGTCTGGGCGAGCCCGGACAGATAGCCGGCGCTGGTCAGCACCTGCCAGTAGCCGGAGCTGCCGGCGGCGTCCGGGCGGGCGCCGAGCACCAGCAGCTGCGCCAGCGGCAGCAGCCAGAACGCCAGCAGAAAGGCGCTCGCCGGTGCCAGGGCGACGAGCGCTGGCCAGGGTAGCCGACGCGGCGCCTGGCGGCGCCCGAGGGAGACGGCGAGGCCCTGCATCTCAGCGCACCTCGGCCTGGTAGCGCTTGGCGAAGGCTTCCTGGACCGCCGCCATGTGGCCGTAGTCCACGGTGCCAGCGCGGGCATAGTCGGCGGCGGGCAGGAAGCGCGCCTTGACCTCGGCCGGCAGCGGCACGTCGCGTACCGGGCGCAGATAGGCCTGGGCCCAGAGCGCCTGGCCCTTGTCCGACAGCACGTAGTCCAGCACCTTCTCGCCATTGCCGCGGTGCGGCGCGCCCTTCACCAGGCTCATGGTGTAGGGCACGGTCAGGCTGCCTTCCTGGGGAATGACGAAGGCCACCGGGGCGTTGTCCTTGTAGCGGGCGCGATAGGCGTTGAAGTCATAGTCCACCAGGATCGGGATCTCACCGGACAGCAGCCGCGCATAGGCGGTCTGCTTGGGCACGATGGGATCGTTGGCCGCCAGCTTCTTGAAGAAGCCCAGCGCCGGGCCGAAGTCGTCGAGCGTGCCGCCCAGGGCCTGGTTCACCGCCACGGCGGTGACGTAGCCGACGAAGGCGCTGGAGGGATCCAGGTAGCCGACCAGGCCGCGGTACTCGGGCTTGAGCAGATCGCTCCAGCGCTGGGGTACCGGCTTGCCGCCCAGGGCCTGGGTATTGACCATGAAACCGAGGGTGCCGGAGTGAATGGCGGTCCACTGGCCCTTGGGATCCTTGAGGCCAGTAGGGACCTGGTCCCAATGCCTGGGCCGATAGGGCTCCAGCACCCCGGCCTTGTCGGCCTGGATGCCAAAGGTCACCCCGTAGTAGACGACGTCGGCCACGGGTGCGTCGCGTTCGGCCACCAGCTGGGCCAGGGACTGGCCGGAGTTCTTGTTGTCCTGGGGCACCTGGATGCCGGTATCGGCGGCGATGGCCTTGAGCTGGGCGCCCCAGTCGGCCCATTCCAGCGGGCAGTTGTAGCAGATGGCGGTTTCGGCGGCCTGGGCGCTGGCCAGACCGCAAGCCAGGGCCACACCGGCCAGGAGACGACGCAAGGGGAATCGGGATTTCATCGGCAAGGCTCCTTCAAGGGACCGGCACTGGTGCCGGGACGGACGAGGCAGGGCAGGCACTGCTGGTGGATGGGGCTGCCAGCGATCAGCGCCAGCAATTCGGTGACGAGCACGGCGCCCAGGCTCTGCAGCGGCTGCATGACACTGCACAGGCTGGGTTCCAGGCGGGCGCCCATGGCGATGCCATCGAAGCCCACCACCGAGAGGTCGTCGGGGACGGATAGCCCATGCCGCTGCAGCTCGGCGATGACGCTGATGGCCAGCAGGTCGTTGGTGCAGAGCAGGGCGGTCGGAGCATGGCGCTCCAGTAGTGGGGCCAGCTCCGCCCAGTCGGCGTCGGTATGGCTGGCCAGCTCCAGGCGCGGCAGCAGGGGCAGGGCGGCGGCGTCCATCGCCTGGCAATAGCCGGTGAAGCGCCGCTCGCTGCGATCCGATTGCTGGGCCGGCCCCGAGACCAGGGCAATGCGTTGGTGACCCAGGGCGAGCAGGTGCTCGGTGGCCATGGCCATGCCCTGGCAGTTGTCCACCGCCACCGCCGCATAGGGACGCTGGGGTTCGTGATAGGCCAGGATGAAGGGCGTCTTCTCCCGGCTCAGCTCGGCCAGCACCTGGCTGCGGTCGGCATCGGCCACCGTCAGCACCAGGCCGGCGACACGCTGGCGCAAGAGTTCTTCCACCACCGCCGCCTCGCGCTCGGGCTGGTAATCGGTGGTGGCGATCACCAGGGAGTAGCCCTGGCTACGGGCGGTGCGCTCCATGGCCTGCAGCTGCTCGGCGAACACCGGGTTGAGCAGGCTGGGTACCACCACGCCGATCAGCCGGGTGCTCTGCTGGCGCAGCTGGCGACCCAGCAGGTTGGGCCGGAAGTTGAGGCTACGCGCAGCATCCAGCACCCGCTGCCGGGTGCTCTCGCGCACCTGTTCGGGCGTGGCGAAGGCCCGCGCCGCGGTGGCCCGGGAGACGCCTGCCTGCTGCGCTACCTGTTTCAGATCGGTCATGCCTGCCTCGTTTGAGATCGATCTCATCGAGGGCAGACAGTGAGGGCTACGAATGTCGTTTCGATGACAGGAAGATGAAGTTTCGACGCCAAGAACAACAACGGTGTGCAGGGACCAGACGCCTTGTTTCGGTCAGGATCAAGCCACGACCAGAATAGTCAGTCAGATAGTCAGATTTAATCAGCGCATAAATAAAAATCGCGCTAAAGAAAGGAAATAGTCAGTCGATCTTAGGGCGTTAGAGGATCGCCTTTCGCTGATCTCAAGGAGCCCGTCTTGAACCTTCGCTCGCTACGCATTGCCCCCCGCGCCGCCCTCTGCTTTGGTGCGGTCACCCTGTTCGTGATGCTGCTCGGGGTGTTCGCCCTGTTCCAGCTCAATGCCTTGCGGGCGACCGAACAGGCGATGGAGGCCGAATGGCTCGCGAGCGTCCAGACCACCGACGACATCCAGATCGCGCTGCTGCATACCCGCCTGGAAAGCATCCGCCTGCTGGCCAGCGAAGACAGCGCGGCCATGGCCATCGCGACCCGGCAGATCCAGCTGAATCGCGACGTGATGAACGCCCGCACGGCCTACTACCGGGAGCACCTGGTTTCGACCCCTGAAGAGCGGACCAACTTCGAGCAGGCAGCCCTGCAGATGAAGGCCTATCTGGAAGGGCTGGAACACGTCGTCGTCTTGGTCGGTACCGACCGCAACGAGGCGCTCAAGCTGGCCAACGGTGACCAGCGCCTGCGCGCGGAGGGCTATCAGGAACGACTGACCGCACTGCGCGAATTCAACAGCGAAGGCGCCCGCCAGGCCAGCCAGGCCGCGTTGGGCATCTATGAGCACAGTGTGCGCATCACCGTCGGCATCATGCTGCTGGCGGTCGTGGTGACCCTGCTGCTGGCCTGGCGCCTGACCCGCAGCCTGGCCCAACCCATCGGGGATTCCCTGGCCGTGGCCAACGCCATCGCCAAGGGCGAGCTCAACGGCAAGATCGATCCAAGCGGTGCGGACGAGGCTGCTGGCCTCATGCGCGCCCTGGCGCAGATGCAGGACAACCTCAAAGACACCCTGCACGGCATATCCCGATCTTCCGGGCGCCTGAGCGAAACCGCCCGCACCATGAACGCGGTCACCGACCAGGCCAGCCGTGCGCTGTCCAGCCAGAACGCCGAGATCGACCAGGCCGCCACCGCGGTCACCGAGATGAGCGCTGCGGTCGAAGAGGTGGCGCGTAATGCCTCCTCCACCTCCCAGGCCGCGCGGGATTCCAGTGCGGCCGCGGAAAACGGCAATGCCAAGGTCGGCCAGGCGCTCGACGCCATGCAGCGCCTCACCCAGCAGGTGCAGTCGACGTCGGTGCAGGTCGAAGGCCTGGCCGGGCAAGCACAGGACATCAGCCAGGTGCTGAGCGTGATCGGCTCCATCGCCGAGCAGACCAACCTGCTGGCGCTCAACGCGGCCATCGAGGCGGCACGGGCCGGCGAGCAGGGTCGCGGCTTCGCCGTCGTCGCCGATGAGGTCCGCGCCCTGGCGCACCGTACCCAGACCTCGACCCGCGAGATCGAGCAGATGATCCAGGCGATCCAGAAGGGTTCGGCGGAAGCCGTGGACTCCATGCAGCTCAGCACCAACCAGGCCCAGGCCACCTACGAGGTGGCCCAGGAAGCCGGCCGGGCGCTGAACGACATCCTCCAAGCCGTGCGCCTGATCGACGAGCGCAACCTGCAGATCGCCACCGCCTCCGAAGAGCAGGCCCACGTCTCCCGCGAGGTCGACCGCAACCTCATCAGCATCCGCGACCTGTCGGTGCAGACCAGCGACGGCAACCGAGAAACCGTGGGCGCCAGCGAGCAACTGTCCGAACTGGCCGGGGAGCTGCAGACCTTGGTGCGCCGTTTCAAGCTGGCGTGAGTGAGTGGGGACGGGCGCGCAGCTGGGCTACGCGCCTGACCGCATGAGTGGGCATGCCCGGTCTGGGGCGAGTGGCCGTACTGCCTGAGGCGGACTGCTGTTCCGCGAGGGAGGTAGGCCATGAAGCGGCTGGCCCGGGCATCACGGTGGGTACCAGAGGTTAGAGATGCCGGCTCCACCCTGGCCTGCGGCTATCCGATGATATGCCTCTGGCGACTCATTTCTGCCGGCTCATCGGCTCAAGGCGGCTGGGTGCTTCCATGGGTGATGGCTTTTTGGTATCAATAGTTATTGTAATACCTTTCAGATCCGTCCCTGACGCTCTCGTAGAGAAACCATGGCGCTGCCCCAATACAGCATCAGAGTACCTGTCACCCAGCTGCAACTGGGCATGTACGTCTGCGAACTGGATCGTCCATGGGAAGGCACGCCCTTTCTGTTCCAGGGGTTTCCCATCCAGAGCGTGCAGGATATCCGCACCCTGCAGGAAACCTGCGAGTTCGTCTGGGTTGATCGGCGTCAGAACAGGTCGCTGACCCCGCTCTCGACCGCCCAGGCGGCAGGTGCCCAGGCGGCAGGTGCCCAGGCGAAAACCTATGCCATCGACTATCGGGAGGCGGTCAATGTCGCCGAGCCGATGTGGCGCGAAGCCCAGGCGGTGTCGAGGCGGATGCTGGATGCCGTCAGGTTCGGCAAGGCGCTCGATGTCGGCGAAGTGCGCCAGGCGATCGGCGAGTGCGTCGAGAGTGTCCTCAAGCACCCGGCAGCCAGCCTCTGGTTGGCGCGCATCAAGCACCGTGACGAATACACGGCGGAGCATTGCCTGCGCGTAGCCCTCTATGCCATCGCCCTGGGCAAGGAACTGGGCATGTTGCCGCTGGAGCTCGAAGAGCTCGGCATGTGCGGCATACTGCACGACGTTGGCAAGATCAAGGTTCCCGACGAGATCCTCAACAAGCCGGGTCGCTTGACCGATGAGGAATTCCTCATCATGCAAGCCCATACCACCTACGGCTGGCAGCTGCTGATGGCCAACCGCGAGGTGCCGCCCGCGGCCGTCGATGTCGCCTATACCCACCACGAGCGCATGGATGGCCTGGGCTATCCCCGAAAGCTGCCGGCGCAGCGCATCCCCTTCAAGGCCAAGATCATCGCCGTGGTGGATGCCTACGATGCCATCACCAGTGACAGGGCCTACAGCGAAGGGCGGTCGAGCCTGGAAGCCCTGCGTATTCTCTTCGAAGCCAAGGGCACGCAATTCGACGAAACGGTCGTCCTCGCCTTCATCCAGTTGATTGGCGTCTACCCACCCGGCGAAATCGTCGAACTGAGCACCGGGGAGGTCGGGATCATCATCGGCTTCGAAGCCGGCAGCAAACTCAAGCCGCGGGTCCTGCTCGTCCTTGACGCCGACAAGCAGCCACGGCCGGAACAGGTGCTCGATCTGGCGCGCAATCCGCGGGATGCCGCTGACCGTCTGATCATTGTCCGCTCGGTAAAGCCCTCTGGTGCCTACGGGATCGACATCGACAACTACCGGGACAAGGGCCTGGTGGTGCCGACCTGAGTGGGCAACGAGCGCGCAGGAGTCGCGCTCTTCGGGCTCTGGCCCGGGGCCAGGTTCAGCGCCATCCGGCTTTCCTCACGCGGCGGTGGGCGCAGGGGCGGAATCGATGGCCGTGCTTCTGATCCGGTCGCGACGCGCTACCAGACCCAGCACGCCGGTCAGCGCCGTGGCCAAACACAGCATGCAGCCCATGCCCAGCAGACCAGCGGTGAAGGAGCCGGTCGCATCCTTGAGCCAGCCCACGGCGTAGGGGCCGACCAGGCCACCCAGGCTGCCGGTGGCGTTGATGAAGGCGATGCCGCCCGCCGCGGCCTGTCTGCTGAGAAAGGTCGCTGGAATGCTGTAGAAGCAGGTGCGCACCGAGCACAGACCGATCAGCGCGACGGTGAGTCCGATCAGGGCCGGTAGCAGTTCGTTGAACACCACCGAAAACAGAAAGCCCGCCGCGCCAGTGCCGCAGGTGAGGGCGAGGTGCAGGATGTAGCGCCGCTTACCGGCCAGGATCCGCGCCCAGATCAGCATGGCACCGCTGGCGATGATGTAGGGCACCGCGGAGATCCAGCCGATCTGCAGGGTGGTGAGGTGATGGCTCTTGAGGATCTGCGGCAGCCAGACGCCGATGCCCAGGATGCCGATGATGTAGCTGAAGAGGATGGCCGCCAGCAGCCAGACGCGGCCGTCCTTGAGCGACTGCCGAAAGCTGTGGGTGCCCTTACTGGCCTGTTCGGCGTCCAGCGCGCCTTGCAGGGCCTGGCGTTCTTCCGCGCTGAGCCAGGCAGCCTGGGCGGGCTGATCGGCCAGCATCTTCAGGCAGAGCATACCCAGGAAGCAGGCCGGCAGCCCTTGCAGCACCAGCAGCCATTGCCAGCCGGCGTAGCCCCAGAGGCCGTCCAGCTGGAGCATGGCGGCGGACAGGGGGCCACCCAGCACCGAGGACAGCGGAATGGCGAAGAGAAACCAGGCCATCACCCGGGTGCGGTACTGCACAGGAAACCATAGCGACAGAAAGAAGATCACGCCGGGAAAGAAGCCTGCCTCGGCGATGCCGGCCAGGAGGCGAATCACAGCATAGCTCGTCGGACCCTGGGCAAGGGCCGTGGCCGCCGCGCACAGCCCCCAGGTGATCATGATCCGCGCCAACCAGCGCCGGGCGCCGAAGCGATAGAGCGCCAGGTTGCTGGGCACCTCGAACAGGCAATAGCCAAGGTAGAAGATCCCGGCGGCAAAGCCGAACTGGGCGGCGGTGAGCCCCAGATCGTCGTTCATGGTCAGGGAGGCGAAGCCGACATTGGTGCGGTCGAGGTAGTTGAAGAAGTAGGCGAGGGCCAGCAGTGGCACCAGGCGCAAGGCGGCCTTGCGGCAGGCTCGCTGCACGACCGGATCGAGGCCTGGCGCCTCGTGCACGGATGGAGTTGGCATAGGGCGGACCTTGTTCTTGTAGGGGGCGCGCCAGCTTAGGGCGGCCCTTCGTTTGCCCGCCAAAACCTTTTCGACATGGCTCCTCATAGCGTTTCGGCATGTGCCTGTCCATGCCGGAACACTATGGGAATCCATCCGGATAAAGCATTTGTTCCGCGTGAGGCTTTGCATCACGTTCGGGGATCACGCCTGCTGCGTGACATCCGAAAACAACAAGGAACAGATGCAATGATCAAACAGCGTTTCACCACCGGCTGCCTCACGCTCGGCGCCCTGACGCTCAGCCTGGCGACCCTTGCGGCGGACCCCGTACGAAGCTTTCAGAGCGTGAAGGGCGATATCAGCATCCAGGTGCTCGATCAGGGTGAGGGCAAGGTCATCGTCATCCTGCCGTCCCTTGGCCGGGGTGCCCATGACTACGACGAGGTCGCCGCACAACTTGCCGCCGATGGCTATCGGGTCCTGCGCCCTGAGCCGCGGGGCGTCAATGGCAGCAAGGCGCCCATGGCCGAGCTGACGCTCCACGACTTCGCCGCCGACGTGGCCCAGGTACTCGACGAGGTGAAGAGCGGCCCGGCGGTGGTAGTGGGGCATGCCTGGGGCAGCCAACCCGCGCGGGTACTGGCGGTGGATCGTCCGGATCTGGTCAAGGGCATCGTCCTGGCCGCCGCCTCGATTGGCAAGCTGCCGCCGGACTCCAAGGAAAAGCCCTATGGCCGGCTCAAAGAGGCGATCAACGGCTCCGGCAACTATGCACTTCCGGAGGCGCAGCGGCTGACCTATCTCAAGCAGGCGTTCTTCGCGCCGGGCAACGATCCGCGGCCCTGGCTGACCGGCTGGTATGGGCAGACCCATGACGCCGAGGGCTATGCCCGCGACAATACGCCGGTTGACAGCTACTGGTCCGCCGGAAGCCAGGTGCCCATTCTCGACCTGCAGGGTGAGCATGACGCCGTGGTCATCCCGAATATCCTCAAAGGCATGCTCGGGGCGCGCGTCGAACACCAGGTCATCGCCAACGCCGGGCATGCCATGGCTCCTGAGCAGCCCAAGGCGATGGCGTCCGCCATCGCCGGTTTTGCCAAGCGGGTGTATGGGCTTTAAGCCAAAGCTGAGCGACGTGGCAGGAAAGCCCCTGCCACGTCGTCAGGAAGGAAATTGGCGATAGTTGAACGGGCGGATAAGGCTGCAGCCAGTATCGGTTCCCGAATTGTTGCGACATTCTGGAAATACCAAAACCGAAAATAGCTAATGACAGCAATCGACCCAAAGCTGCCGTTGCCGTAGGGCAGCTCGCGGCGAGAAGCTACCTCTGGTGCAAGAACGAATTGTCGCCATGTACCCAGATTCACTATTCTGTAGATAAGCGAAACGGCACTGTTCAGGAAACTAGCGTTTTCGCTTCCCACCATTGAAGTGTAAACCCGCACTGGGCGGGCAGAAGGAGCACCAGATGAAACTGTGGCTACCATGCGTGAAAAGCATCTTCTGTGTATCTTTGGAGCTCGTTAACCTCGATTCTCTGTTAGCTTGTTGAGCAGGAGTTAAAGTGGTATCGCAGCCTGCAACCAAATCGAATGTCCCTGCGGGCCGTTTTCGACTTCCGCCTCATGCAGCCACTTGAGAGCTACTCCTGATTTCTCGTCAAAGTTGTAGAGCAGCTGCGGCCCTACAGCGAGCTTCTTCAGTCGATTGCCACTGGGCAGTACCTGCCCAGACAAGTCGTCATCCGAGTACTGGTCGGTGTAGTAGCCGGCGAGGCCAACCTGTAGCTTGGGCATGCTCGCGAATCGGTAGCCGACACCGTAATCGATGTTCATGACATCACCGGATTTATACCCAGTGTCCTTATTACGCTCATTGAACGAGAAGGTAGGCGCGATCGAGATTTCCCAGTTTTGACTGGGAAACCAGGTGGCAGCAAACTCAGCAACGTAGGTGCGGTAATTGGGGCTGGCATTCGCTAGCGAATTCTTATCGTAGTTGCCAAGCGGGGTGAAAAGGCTTAACCCACCAGTGAGGTTTAGGTTTGCGGATGGAGAGTACGAGATATTCAGAGGGGTGATGTAAGCCTGACGCATGCCAGTATCGCTTGCCGATTTCCCTGAAGCTTCCACCTTCACATGGCCGCCATTGCCAATGACTCCACTGGAAAGTCGGAGGCCAAAATCAGTTTGCAGATCCCAGGTATGAACCACCCGTAAAGCTTGCACATAGTTATCGAGCTTGAACCCTGGTACAGCTGAATGACCTTTCCCATCGACCGTTTTGTCGGCGTGGTAGTAGACGGTGTAGCTATAAAAGCTTGTTTCACCTGGTGCGGGGACTAATGCAGGTACGACAGTCTGCACACCCAGTGGCCAAGTGGTGTCGCCGTTTTCAGTTGCGTAAGCGGCTGAGCTCATCAGTGAGCCAAATGACAGGCACAGCAATGCATAGGTCTTCATAGCGAACCTCAATATTGTTTTTGTGGTGAGGGGGTGCGGTCGTTACACGTGCTGGCCGATAAGCACAAACGCTACCATCGCAGGCTCAGTTCCCTGGTTTCTCCAGGCATGAACGTTGCCCTGCTGAACAACGACACTGAATGAGTCGAGTCGCTCAATTACGCCATCATCGAGCTCAAGCCACACAGATCCAGACAGAACGATGCCGTAGTCGAGCGTTGGTGTAGCGTGCATACCAGGTCTTTCGGGATCGAAGTGATCAATCAAACCGGTGAGGTGTTCCCTCTGTTCGAGGTAAGCTGCCTCGGGGTCGAACGAGTCTGAAGTGAACACTGAATCAGGAGGGAAAGTGACGACGAGAAACTTGGATTCGCCGCCTGCTGGCAGGTAGGAGGTTTTTGACCCGACCGCTTCATCTGGACTGGTTGGTAAAGCTTCCAATGATGACCAAGCAAGGGCAGTCGAGAACCCTGGTGTTTCACGATAATGATGATGCCGTGGTATCGCGCCATCGCTAAGAACCACTGACTTCCCGTCACGATTTCCAGTAACTAGCCTTCTAATCGACATTACAGACCCCTTATACGAAGCGCCGCCGCTGGCGGCGCCATGGTCATCACTGGCCTGGTTTTACGACGACATTGGTGAAGCCGCCTTTGCGATCTTCCAAAGCATCAAGCGCATCGTTGACCTGTGACAGCGGGAAGACTTCTTGCTCGAAGAGGGACAAATTCAGTGTGCCGGCAGCGGCCATTGCTGCCATGTCCTGACCTTCAGCAACCGAGAACCAGAGCGAGCCAATGACGCTGATCTGGTAGCACATCAACTGGAACATCGGCACCGGCAAGTCTTCTGCCATGCCACCAATGTCGACCATTCGTCCACCACGGCGCAGAGACTTGATTCCGGAGATTGAAATCTCGTGAGGAGCCCCAGGGCCAATGGCATCAATGAATACGTCAGCACCCAACCCGTCCGTGTTGGCTTGCACCCACTCCTCAGTAGGCTGATCACCTATCGAGAGTACCTGAACGCGACTCGGGTCGATCTGGCGTACGCGCTCTAAAAGCTGGCGGTTTCGGGCGATGCCAAAGACTTTGGTTGCTCCCATGGCCAGTGCCAACATGACGGCACCCAGCCCCAAGGTGCCTGTCGCACCGCTGATGAGAACAGTCTGACCGGCACACACACCGGCCTTGCGAAGCGCTGAGTAAGCAGTGCCGAGATAACCGAAGCGACATCCCTGCTCAAACGAGATCGACTCTGGCAGCTTCACCAACCCGTCCGCAGGCGAGGTCATGTATTCGCAGAAACCACCGTATGGGTAGTCTTCAAAAACACGCTGAGAGCCGGCTCCAAAACCGAAGTACCCCTGAAATGTGAAGGCGGTGCAATTAAGATGCTGTCCACGCAGGCAGGAGTGACATGACCCGCAACTACGCCCAGGGTTTACGTAAACACGGTCACCGGGTTTGAGCGAGTGCACATGGCTACCGACGGTATGAACGATACCTGCGGCATCGAGCCCATAAATGGCCGGCAGCTTGGGAAGAGGCAGGTAAGGAAACCAGGTCGGGTAGTGTTCGATGACGTTGCGCAGGTTGGGCACAACATTGCAGGCTTTGACTTGAACCAGCACGTCATTCGGGCCGCATTGCGGGATGTCGATTTGATCGATGGTGAACGTCGGCCCTACTTCATGAAGGCGCGCGGCTTGCATTTTGCTCATGAGTTTTATCCTTATTAGAGAGCGCACGTAGGTTTTCTAGTTTGGAAATCACCAACCCTGAGGGTTGGTAATGGGATCAGCTTTTCTCCTGCATGGAATGAAAGGTCGGTGCCGGTGTGTGGGGGGCATTGCAGCGCCTACGAGAATTGCTCAAGGGCGCATGCTGAGATTCATACTGCATTCTTAAATGCTAGCATGCAAGAGTTTCTAGATTCCTATAGGTGTCTGTTCTTAGATCAAAGCGGCATGGGAGCACCTGACCAGAGCAGAAGCTGAAGAAGCGTTGATTGGCCAGAAAAACAAAGCGCCGAAATCGGCGCTTTAGAATGAAGCTTCAAGCAGGGTTGGAGAGGATCTGACTCAATGCCTCTTTCAGCGCCTTGTAGGCCTGCTCCAAGTCCCACACAGCATCAACGCTGCGCCATGCCACGACACCGTCTGGTCGAACCAGCAGTGCTCCTGCTTCGTGAATTTCGCGAATGCGCTGCCAGTCGCAGTATGGATCTGCTGTACCACGTTCGCCGGTAACAACGACTTTAAGGAATGGCTGGTTGAGCTCTTTGGCTGCATCCACCCAAGCACGCCCCGCAAGGCCTGTCACCAGGGTGAAGTTTCCTTTGCCGACGACATCGAGCGTAGAGATCCGATGGCCTTCTTTGTTGACCAGCCACGCATGTGGGATCTTGGCGCCGGGCCGAGTAGTAGCTTGGAGGTACAGAACCGGATCCTGCTTCCACACTTCCTCCTGTTGCCCCACATCTGGGATCACAGCAGAGGATTTGTAGCGCTGGTTCAATTCCACACCCTGGGCATTGAACTCGTAGCTTTTCAGCTCAAGCGCAGCCTGGAGTTTTTGCCTGGTTTCGACACCTTCCGGGGTAGGCGCTTTGACGTGCGCCAAAAGCTTCTCAACCGAATCGATGCCATTGTTGAACTGGAAGCAATCTTTGAATGGTGCGTAATCCTTTCGGGACTGGTTAGCACGCGCAACGATTTGCTTGCCAACCGGCGCTCGCTCCAGCGAATAGCTTTCCAGCAACTCCCGCCCTGCATAACCTTTGACTACATAGGCGAGTTTCCAGCCCAGGTTGAAACCATCCTGCATGCAGGTATTGGAGCCAAGGCCACTGGATGGCGGGTGCCGATGAGTGGCATCACCACCACAAAATACGCGACCTTTCGAGTACTGTGTGGCGTAAGCCTGGTTGACGTACCAGATCGAGCTGCGCTTGAGGTCGACCTCCAAGTCTGGGTCTCCCACCAACGTGCGGATTCGCTGAAGAACAGTCGCATCGCTCAGGTCGGGTTCTCCCTTGCTCATGTCGAAGCCCCAGCCAGCGATCCACTGATCCCACGGACGAATAGCGCGCAGCAGCCCCATGCCGATTTCGCCGAATCCAGCAATTGGGTTGGCGATCCACTGCAAGATGCTAGGGCGATGAGCAACGTACTTGCTCAGATCGGCATCAAAAATGACGTAAGCTGTTCCTGCACGAGACATCTCGCCTTCGATTGGCAGTTCGAGCTCCTCTACTACCTTCGAGCGGGCGCCATCCATACCGACAAGGAACTTAGAGCGCACGGTGTATTCTCGTCCGGTGAGAGTGTCACGCAGAAGAGAGGTGACACCCTCATCGTCTTGCTTGTGCCCGAGGTATTCCGTGCTAAAGGAAAGCTGCGCACCGCGCTCGGCAGCAGCTTTTACCAGGATGGCTTCCATCTCTGGTTGAATCAGGTCGACCATGGTGCAAGGGCTGCCTTTGACGTAGTCACCTTTACGCAAATCTCCTGTACCCCATGCACGAACGCGGGCAATCTCCTCGCCGACCAAACTGGTCGTAATAAGCGTATCGCCCATCTGCTCCCAAGGCGTGGCCTGGCGAATGACCTCCTGCTCAATACCGAGATCCCTGAGAACCTCCATCGCACGCTGATTAGTAATGTGGGCACGGGGAGAGTTGGCGAGCCAGTTGAACATGGTTACGGTGCGCACTCGCACGCCTTGCGAAGCGAGAGCAAGGGTCGTGGTGAGACCGGCAGGGCCGGTACCAATCACTAACACATCAGTATCGAATTCATTGGATTGAGTCATTGTTTTTGTCTCCATCTAAGGCAATCAACGTATGCGTGCCCAACCGAGCTTTGCAGTATCTAGCATGCTAGCATGTAAGTTTATCTGAGAATAGAAAGCTCTTTCCGAAATGCCGATGAACCTGCGCTTGCATCAGCAAACGCAGGCACCGTGATCACCAGAGTTTCAGGGTGTAATCGACGTTTACTCGGGCTTCGTTCCCGTCTCTGAAGCTGGCGGCGGATGCGAAATCGTTGCGGTACTGAGACTGCCGCAGGCGCACCGTCCAGCCCTTTAAGGAGCCTTGAAGTGCGTATGCCAGCTCCAGGTAGCGCTCCGATTCTGTCAGCCCATCGCCGCCTAAGGTCGGTAGCGAGATGTTGGAACCCTTGATATAGCGAGCGACAGCTTTCAGACCGGTTATACCGACTTCGGAGAAGTCATAGCCGTACAGTGCCTGCCAGGAGCGCTCTTTGGGATTCAGAAACTCTGAGCTCATGAATCCTTCACTGACAACCAGCGGCTCAGTACCGGCCAGGTAAGGCATGGCAGTGTCACCTGAAAGCTGCATGTAGCCGGCACCGAGGGAATGACCGCTGTTTGTGTAGGTGAACATGACGCCGAGGTTGCGGTTATCGACGTTCCCTCCCCTTGCTTCACCGTCCTTACCGGTCAGGTAGTAACGGAAATCTGTTTTGAGCTTCCCCGCGCCAAGCGGTAAAAGGTGCTCGAAGCCGACGTAGTGCTTGGAATAGATGTCCGTAAGCTGCGCGTAGTAGTACTTCACTGTCAGGCTGTCGGTCACCTTGTAGTCACCACCAGCAAACAGGAACTCATCACTGTCAGCGGCACCATTGAAACGCCGGTTCGGTGAGGCAACACTCATGCGTTGATAGTCGGTCGAATCACGGTAGTTGATGCGATCCAAGCGCCCCAGATGCAAGCTCAGATCTGGAATGTCGGTAGATCGCAGGTAACCGCCTCGGAATGTTTGTGGAAGCAGCCGCGTAGGGCTGGCAAATGCGATAGGCAAAAATGTTGAGATTGTGCCGTACTGCAACTCGGTGTTTGAGACCTTCACCTTGGCCGTGAGGCCAAGCTCGGAATATTCGTCTGCGGCTTCACCTGTGGCCGGATTTCGTGGCAGTAACCCGGTGCCTGAGCGGTCGGGAGACGAGTCGAGCTTGATGCCGAGCATTCCAGTCGCATCAAGACCGAAACCGACAATGCCTGGAGTAAAACCAGAGCTAAATTTGGCAATAACGCCCTGTGCCCATTCGCGAGCAGCCGCTTGAGGCGAAGTACCGACATAGTTCCTGTCGAAGTAGTAGTTCCTGAAGGTCACGCTCGCTTTACTGTCCTCGACGAAGCCTTGGGCATTGCTTGCGGTAGGAACAGTCATGGCGGCGACAACTGCAATGGCAAGAGCGCTAGGGGTTGTTTTTTTCATGGTTAGCTTCCGCAATATTATTTTTTTTGGGCGTGCAGCAGAACACTGGTGCATGCGAGACGTGCACCAACAGAGGTTTCGTTACTTGGGTGGAAGGCGCTTAGTCGGAGACTTTTTTCACTTTGGAGAGGATGCAGAGCGAGCCTGCGGCCAGGAAAATTCCAGGGGCACAGGCAAGAAACACCCCATAAACACCCAGTCCCATTGCGAGCATTTTCCCAGCGACGAGCGGGCCAGTTATCGCGCCAATGCGTCCGACTGCGACTGCGCTACCTACGCCTGTTGCACGGCTCGTATTTGGGTAGTAAAGCGGAGCGAGGCCATAGATGACGCTCTGACCGCCCGTGGTGAAGATCCCGGCCAGAAAGCCAGCCGCCATGGTCAGGGCAAGTGTTGGCGAGGCGTAAAGCGAGACCAGCGAAATGGCCATGCCGATGTAGATGATCATCGACATTTTCCAGACCGCGAGACGGTCAGTCAGATAGCCCAGCGCTAGAGTGCCGAGTGTTGCACCGATCTGCATGGTCAGAACGATCATGCTCGCCTGCTTGCCGGTATAGCCTTGCCCTACTAGTAGGCTCGGTAACCAGTTGATCAGGATGTAGGTCACCATCAGTGTGAAGAACAAGCTCACCCACAGTGTCATTGTCGGCAAAGTGTTCTGACGGAAAAGTACACTGTTGACCGATTCCTGTGCGGGCTGCTCATCGCTGTTTTTGGCCGCAAATTTGGCAGTTTCAATCAGGAACAGTGCCAGCAATGCGACGATGGCCAAGGGCACGACACCACCGATGTAGAACACCAGACGCCACTCGGTTTGCTCACTGAACATACCAACCAACGCAGCCAAAGCCGCGCCCAGGGGCACACCGCAGTACATCATGCTCACAGCAGTGCTGCGAAAACTTTTGCCCGCTGCTTCAGAGGCTACTGCAATAAGATTGGGTAGTGAGGCACCGAGCCCAACGCCCGTGAGGAAGCGCGCGAGCAGCAGTGTGTAAAGCTCTGGTGCATGTGCGGTTACGAGCGAGAAAATACCAAACATGGCGACCGACCCGATGAGTACGATCTTGCGCCCGTATCGATCAGCCAGTCGTCCACCTATAAATGCTCCAGGAAGCATGCCGAAAATTCCGGCACTAAATATCCAGCCCATTTGAAGACGGTCGAAACCGTACTCGGCGAGAATACCTTGTGCAGCGATGCCGGGCGCCTGCAGATCCAGGCCTTCCATCAATGCCACTGCGAAGCAGAGCGAAATAGTTAGCACGAGGCGAGATGACGAACTAGCACCTTGAGTGCTCATTGGTTCATCTCCGCGACGAAATCTGTGGTAGTTACGGGTGCGACAGGCACCGACAGCACGAACGCGCAGCCGAGCGCAAACTTGGCAATAATGACCAGTTTCATTAGTAGACCTTTTGTTTTTTTTATCTTTGGAAAGTGGCTGCATTGCAGCCACTCATCAGTTACCGCTTGTTGAGCAGATCCAGTGCCACATCAACTATCATGTCTTCTTGTCCACCGACCATTCGGCGCTTGCCAAGCTCGACAAGAATGTCGATGGTCTTGAGGCCGTACTTCTGAGCCGCCAGTTCAGAGTGGCGCAGGAAGCTTGAGTAGACGCCGGCATAACCCAGCGCCAGTGTTTCTCGGTCAACCCGCACTGGACGATCCTGCAGCGGACGAACGATATCGTCTGCGGCATCGATCAACTTGTAGACGTCAGTGCCATGGTTCCAGCCGAGACGATCAGCAGCGGCGATGAACACTTCCAAAGGCGCGTTACCGGCACCGGCCCCCATTCCTGCAAGACTGGCATCAATGCGATCACAGCCTTCTTCAACGGCAGTAATGGAGTTCGCCACACCAAGGCTCAGATTGTGATGGGCGTGCATGCCCGTTTCGGTTTCGGGCTTGAGCACATCCTTGAACGCACGGAAGCGGTCACGGATATCCCCCATGTTCATGGCACCACCAGAGTCCGCCATGTACACGCAGGTCGCACCGTAGCTTTCCATCAGCTTGGCCTGCTCGGCCAAGAGCTTAGGCTCAATCATGTGCGACATCATCAGGAAGCCAACGGTGTCCATGCCCAGCTCGCGTGCGTACTCGATATGCTGCTTGGAAACATCAGCTTCCGTGCAGTGAGTAGCAACTCGAACAACGCGTGCGCCTGCGTTATAAGCTGCCTTCAGGTCGTGAACTGTTCCAATGCCTGGCAACAGTAAGGTGGCAATCTTGGCGTGCTTGATCACACTGGCGGCGGCTTCGATCCACTCCAGATCAGTGTGAGTGGCGAAGCCGTAGTTGAAGCTTGAACCTTGCAGGCCGTCGCCATGCGCGACTTCGATAGAGTCGACCTTTGCCTCATCCAGAGCTCGTGCAATGTCCTGGACGTTTTGCAGCGAGTACTGGTGGCGAACCGCATGGCTGCCATCGCGGAGCGTCACGTCAGAGATGTAGAGTTTTTTGCCGGATTGAGTAGTCATGACGGTCTCCTTATGCCTTGCTCAACGACTGGGCCATACGCTCTGCAGTTGCGAGCGCAGCGGAGGTCATGATGTCGAGGTTGCCTGCGTAGGACGGCAGATAGTGCGCCGCGCCTTCGACTTCTAAAAAGATTGAGGTCTTCAGACCCGAGAACTTTCCAAGCCCTGGGATGTTCAGTGGCGCGTCCTCTGGGATCACATCGAACTGAACCTTCTGCTTCAGGCGGTAGCCAGGCACGTAAGCCTGAACAGCGGCTGCAATCTCTTCTACCGACGCCTCGACCTTTGCTTGATCGGCCAATTCAGACAGCACGAAAACGGTATCGCGCATCATCAACGGCGGCTCTGCCGGGTTCATGATGATGATGGCTTTGCCCTTGGCGGCGCCGCCTACATCCTCGATTGCCTTGGAGGTGGTTTCGGTGAACTCGTCGATATTGGCGCGAGTGCCTGGGCCGGCTGATTTACTGGCAATGGATGCAACGATCTCGGCGTAGTGAACGTTGGCGACTCGCGATACAGCAGCAACCATAGGGATAGTTGCTTGACCACCGCAGGTCACCATATTCACGTTCAACGCATCGAGATGCTGTTCCAGGTTGACCACCGGGATGCAGTAAGGCCCGATAGCAGCCGGTGTCAGATCGATAACTCGAATGCCAGGTTTGATGGAGCGCAAAAAGGCATCGTTTTTGACATGCGCCCCGGCGCTGGTGGCATCGAAAACAAAGTCGATTTCAGAAAACACTGGGAGTCGGGTAAGGCCCTCGACGCCCTCGTGCGTGATCTCAACACCCATGCGGGCAGCACGTGCCAGGCCGTCTGATTTCGCATCAATACCGACCATCGCACCCATCTCCAGGTGCTTGCCGTTGCGCAGGATCTTTATCATCAGATCCGTTCCGATGTTGCCCGAGCCAATGATGGCAACTTTGAGTTTTTTCATATTTGTCTCTTTAAAGCGACCGTGCGATTAGTCGTTGGAAAATTCGACGGCCACAGAGCCGACACCGCTGATGACCGCTTCAAAACGATCTCCAGGCGAAACCGGGGCCATTGGGCCAAGAGCGCCAGTAAGGATGATGTCCCCGGCTTTCAGGGGAGCACCGAGCTCAGCCATCGTACGGGCGAGCCATACAGCCGCGTTGATTGGGTGGCCCAGACATTGAGCGCCGCTGCCCGAGGAAACCTCCTCGCCATTGCGAGTCATCACCATGGATGCATTGCGAAGGTCAACGCCGTCCAGGCCTTGGGCAGGGCCACCCAGGACGAAGCTACCGCTGGATGCATTGTCAGCAACAGTGTCAACGAAACGAATGTTCCAACCTTGGATTCGGCTGCCAACGATTTCCAGTGCAGGCGCTACCCAACCTGTCGCCGCAACGACCTCGGCAAAGGTAGTGTCAGCATTGGGAAGATCGGCCTTTAACACGAGTGCGATCTCAGCTTCGATCTTCGGCTGCATGACACTGGCGAAAGGCACGACATCGTTATCGCCGTAACACATGTCCGCGAATAGCGTTCCAAAGTCAGGCTGATCAACACCGAGCTGAGCCTGAACCTTCTTGTTCGTCAGGCCGATCTTGCGGCCAACTACACGTCGACCGTTAGCACTTGCGTAAGCCACATTAAGGCGCTGAATGGCGTACGCCACGTCACGGTTTTCTTCTCCAATCACTTCGCGCAGCGGGACGACTGCCTCGCCAGTGGCTTCAGCCTCCCGCAAACCGCGTGCAAGATCTTCAATGACCTTTTTTTGTTCGGTACCCATCGTTACCTCCTCATGGCGTCAGCCGCTTGTGCGTCCGATTCGATTCTTGGGGGTTCAGTGGCTCAGGAAGTCGATGACCATGCGGTTGAACTTGTCCGCGTGCTCCCACTGCGCCCAGTGGCCGCAGGCGTTAAACACATGGAGCTCAGAGTTGGCGATGCCGGCGATCAGACGCAGTCCGGTATCCATTGGCACAAAGCGGTCATTGCGGCCCCAGATGACAAGGGTTTGCGCTTTGATCTCACCGAGACGGTGAGAAAAATCGGGGAATTGCTTCGGGTTGGCATTGATGCTTTTTACGAAGTTTTCCAGGTGCTCTTTCTGCTTGAGCATATTGTCCAAACGGGCCTGGAACAGCTCCTCGGTCAGAGCGCTGCTGTCGTAGACGAAGACGGTCATCATCTTCTTCAGATTTTCGATGTTGGGATCGCGGTACACACCCTGGATCAGCTTGATACCTTCGGTTGGCATCGGCACGAATGGACTCATACCGCCTGTGCCGCCGCCCATCAGAACCAGCTTGCCTACACGCTCAGGGTTATCGAGGGCGAATGCGACAGCGGTGTGGCCACCCATTGAGTTACCAACCAGGTGAACACGATCTAGGCCAAGTGCATTGACGAAGCCTTTTAGCGCATTAGCGTTCAGGTTCGAGCGCGAGCCGGTGCAAACGATGGGGTCGCTTTTGCTCCAGCCTGGCACGTCAAGAAGAATGACTCGGTAGCCTGCTTCAACGAAGGGTTCGATGTTCTTGCTGAAGTTTGCCCAGCCGCTAGCACCAGGGCCGGAGCCGTGAAGCATGATGACAGTCTCAGCCCCATCGCCAGCTTCGTTGTAGTGAAGCTGAAGATCCAGATCGCCTTCTTTGATGCGGACGAACTTGCTGGTACCGGATTCGGTGAGAGATGCAGACATTGATAAGTCCTCTTGTAAATGTGCGTTGCTTGGACCTGGCCGGTCGGCAATGGTGGGCTATCGAGCGGAATGGGCGCTAAGGGCGCCGAAGCCGGCGATCCACTCGGGGATCGGGCGGTAATAACGGCTGGTGATCTCGTAAGGGCCGTAAGCCGAGAGCGCGGCGAATGCGCTGACCCACGTCTTCACCTCATGAGTCGACTTGCCGGCGATGACAGACAGGTCGTCGTTGGCAAGCGCATCCAAGGCAGCGAGATCTTGCGAAACCATGATGTCCAGGAATTCGTTGTCCCACTTGGGGTTAAGCGGATGCAGAGAATCCTGGTCGTCCACGAACTTCCGGGCTGCATCGACCACCCGTTGAGTGCGAGCGTTGCGCTCACCAGCGTTTAGGTGCCGCCCGCTGCCCAAGAGGCGATCCTTCATCAGCGGATTAGCGGTTGAGAGTTCAGGAACTGGAGGTTGGTGAGACAGTCCACCCGAGCCAATGAAGAGCACGCGTTGGTCGAGCCCTTTGGCGAACTTCCCAATCGCCTCGCCCAACATACGAGCACGCTTAAACGATGGCATTGGCTTAGCCACGCAGTTGATGAAGACAGGGATGGTTGGATATCGATCAAGGCCCCCCAGAAGTAACTCCAAGGGCTGAGCAAACCCATGATCTACCTGCATGCGATACGAGACAGCAGTGTCGACGCCCTCGTTGAGTACCGAAGTCGCGCAAGTTTCCGCTAGGTCACCAGGAACCAGGATTTCACCAGCAGCTGATCCAAAATCGCCGATCGCGTCCGCAGCCATACCCATACAGAAGGATGGCATTACGTCATAGAAAAAACCGTTGTAGTGATCGGGCGCAAAAAGGATGACTAGCTCGGGATCGAACTGCTGAATCTGGCTGCGAGCATCTGCGATTGACTGGTCGATTTCCGCGAGGACTTCCGCTGCTGGATCGACCAGACCTACGAGGGGGGTATGTGACAGGCAGTGAAGCAATGCACTCATATCCGTTCACCTTGAAGGGCGCGGCACAGCAGTCAGAAACACCTGATGCGCATCAAGGGGCAGTCCCGTCTGGCAGGCAACTGCTACGGGTGGCTGGATCGCCGATGGCCCTGATTGAAACGCCACGCTTTTGTTGTAAGTCAAACCACTATGCACCCTTGCATTCTAGCATGCAAGCTCCTAATGGAGACCTCTCGTCAGCTCTGGCTTGATTAGCTCATGATGTTACCGGGGCCGGTGGATTCGGTAGGTTTCGTGCGACTAGCTACCCCGAAGAGCGCGATTTAGATACTTTCGGCCTCTGAACGAGGCCTGCTACCTTGCAGCGGAGATGAAAGGCGCGGTGCAGTGGTAACATAACTATTCCAAGAAGCGTAATCGACCGACCTTTATGCAAATCGTTAATAAAAAAGTTGCGATATACCAAGAGATCTTGGAGCGCTTGCTGACCAAGCGGTATCGGTTTGGTGAGAAGATTCTGGTCAAGGAGATTGGCGAATCGACTGGCGTAAGTCGGCAGCCAATCATGACTGCGCTCAACAGCCTTCAGGAGCGTGGGTTTGTCCAGATCACGGCTCAGGTTGGATGCCAGGTCGTCGACCCCGCAGCTGAAGAGATCGCAGACTTCTACGACATGTTCGCCCACACCGAAGGCCTGATTGCCAGTTTGGCTGCGGAGCGTGGTTCGTATGTCGAAGTCGCTCGATTGAAGGAAATCAACAGCCGCATTGCCCGCATCGATCCAAACCGTAGCGACGCTGCAGACAGCTACAGGGTCCTCAATGGTGATTTCCACCGGCTACTGCACACGATGGCCCGCTCGCCCATCGTCTCGTCAAGACAGCTCGCTAACTTCGAGCTCTCCGACTTCCTGATCGTCCAAAGTTGCGGTTTTGGGGTTCACTTGAAAGATGTTGCCGGTGAACACAACGAGATCATCGCTGCCCTCGAGGTGCGAAATGGCGAAGCAGCTCGACACGCGTCTGTCGTGCACCTCGACAGCGTTTCCCGTGACGTAGTGGAAAGCCTGCGTGTGCGAGGTGAATCCGCTGAAAGACGTGGATAGTGACTCTCAGCGGCCCCAGCTGGAAGCAGCTTTTGCCCGCTGGCTGCAGACAGCAACGGCAGCTTTGGGTCGAGAGCAGACCTCAAGCTTTTCCTACTGCATAAAGGCCATCCGTGGATTCTTCAAACAAGAATCCACCGACAGTCGTAGCTATTACAAGCAAGTCCTTGGGCCGTCGCATTGATTGCTACCAGCAGTCGCAGCTATTTCGAAGATCTGAAGCTCCCTATTGCAGACTCGTTGGCCAGGGGTCGCATCTATTTCGCAAACCGACAGCCAGCCCTATGCGCCACTGCACCTCAACTGTGTGGAGGCTGCTCGTAGCAGGTGCGGGCAAAGGCACCAATGGCGTCAGCCATGGCCTTGGGCTGTTCCGGGGCCATGGCGTGACCAGCGTTCTTCAGCACTTCCACCTGTACTCGATCACCCAGCATGCTCTTGAGCACACCCGAGAAGCGACGGGGCGCCACCGCATCGGCCTCACCCTGCAAATCGAGAATGGGCGCCTTGCCAGCGGCGAAATAGTCGTCCACGGGAGTGGTGTTGCGCGCATGGGATTCGGCTTCGTGGGTGGCTTCGTGCCAGCCATTCAGCCAGAGGCGCGGATCGTTGCCCGGGGCGAAGAAGGCCTTGCGCAGATAGACCAGGCGCTGTGCTTCGGACAGCGAGGGATCGCCGGCGCCGTCGATGGCCTGGCGCATCTCGGCGTTGATCGGCTTTTCGGTCGAACCGGGTGGCACCTTGCCGGCCGAGGCGGCGGCCAGAACCACGCCGCGCACCAGATCCGGGCGATCCACCGCGAGCTGCCGCGCCGGGAAATTGCCCCAGGCGTGGCCGACCACTACCACCGGGCCCCGCTGCTCGTGCTCGACCACGGCAGCGACATCGCGAGCGAAGTCGTGAACCGAAAGATTGTCCATAGGGCCCCGGCTACGGCCTATGCCCCGGGGCTCGGGCCGTACGACGCGGAAACCCTGCTCGACCAGGTAGGCGGCCACTTGATCGTAGTCGCGACCCGAGCGGCCGAGAGAGGGCAGCATCACGATCACGGGGCCTTTACCCTGGGCATTGACTTCGATCTGAACGTTGTCGTGCTTGACCAGCGTCTGGGTCAGAGGTGGCGTTACCGGTGCGGCGCAGGCCAGGGCACTGGCCAATGTCAGAGAGCCGGCCAACAGCAGGGAAGCAGGGATATTCATGGGTGAGCTCCAGCGATGGGTTCGAGGCCGCTTTCGACCAGCAGGTGACGGGCAGCGGGACTGCCCAGGAAGGCCACGAATTCGCTGGCGACCTGGGTGTGGGGCGTGTTGCTGGCTACCGCGGCGCAGAAGCGGCTGACCTTCTGCACCTCTTCTGGCAATGGGCCGAGGTAGTCGACACCGGGGGTAACCTTGAGCTCGCTGACCTGCTGCATGCCGATGTTGGCTTCGCCCCGGGCGAGGGCGGTACCTACCAGCTCCTTGCCCTGAATCTCGATTGTCTTGCCTTTGACCTGCTCGCTGATGCCCAGGCGCTGGAACAGCTCGTTTCGCACGAAAACGCCGCTGGCGCCCTGGGAGTAGGCGATCCGGGGCGCCTGCAAGAGCGCCGTACGCAAGGCCGCCACCGTGCTCACATCAGGGTGAGCGTGACCCTTGGGCACCCCTACGCCAATACGGGATTCGGCGATTTCGCGGCGACTCGCCATATCGAAGACGCCCGTGGGGCCGAGCAGGGCAAGGGTCTCGTCGGCCATGATGGCCAGGTCCATGGGTTCCCTGTGCTTGATGCGCTCGGGGATGGCTTCCGGTGAGGTGCCCATCGAGGGGCCCCAGGCGATGCTCAGGGTGTTGCCAGTAGCCTTTTCATAGGCCGGCTGCAACTGCGCCATGGCGCCTTTGAGCGCGCCGCTGGCAATGATCTTCAGTTCGGCGGCATCGACGGCCGGGGCGAGGCTGACCAGACCGGCCAGGCCGGTGGTCACGAGGAGCGAAGCGGATCTTGTTTTTTTCATGGTGGCTTCCAGGCAGGCGCGGTCGTTTACAGGCCGCGGGTGTTGACGAACAGGGCGTAGAGCGAGGTGGTGGAGGCCATCAGCAGGCGATTGCGCCGTGGGCCGCCAAAGCAGAGGTTGGCGCAGCGTTCAGGCAGGTCGATGTGGCCGATGGCGGTGCCGTCTGGAGCGAAGACACGGACACCGTCCAGGCCAGGCTCGGACGCACCCCAGCCACACCAGAGGTTGCCGTCCACGTCCACGCGCAAGCCGTCGGGCAGGCCGCTGCCGGCATCGATGAATGCGCGGCGGTCGTGCAGGCGGTTCTGCGCATCGACCGCATAGGCCACGATCCGGCGCGGGCGTGCGCGGGATTCGACCAGGTAGAGGGTGCGCTCGTCCGGCGAAAAAGCCAGGCCATTGGGGCCTTCGAGGTCTTCGGCGACGCAGTGCAGTTGGCCGTCGGGGTCCAGGCGATAGAGATTGGCAGGCAATTCCGCCATGCCCTGGCGCCCCATGTAGTCGCTGACCAGGCCGAAGGGCGGATCGGTGAACCAGATGCTGTCGTCGCCCTTCACCACGATGTCGTTGGGCGAGTTCAGGGGCTTACCGGCAAATTGGTCGGCCAGCACCGTCAGGCTGCCGTCGTACTCGGTGCGGGTGATGCGGCGCCCGCCGTGCTCGCAGGCCAGCAGTCGGCCCTGGCGATCACGGGTCAGGCCGTTGGCCTGGTGAGCGGGCTGGCGGAAGACGCCAAGGGTTTCGGTGGCTTCGTCCCACCTAAGGATGCGGTCGTTGGGCAGGTCGGTGAACAGCAGGTAACGGCCATCGCCGAACCAGACCGGACCTTCGGCCCAGCGCATGCCCGTTGCCAGGCGCTCTACCTTGGCATGGGCCAGACGGTACTGGGCGAAGCGCGAATCCAGTTCGCGTACTGCCGGGTCGGGTACCCGGCGACTCGGTTGCCATTCGATGGCGTCCATGGGCTCTCCTCGGGGAAGCAGGTGGGCTAGGCGTATAGCCGGCGCGGGTTGTCGATCAGCACGGCCTGTTGCAGCGCCCGGCTGTCGCAGACCTGCAGCACGAAGTCCAGCAGCTGGCCATCGTCGGGAACCGGACCCTTGATGTTCGGGTGCGGCCAGTCGCTGCCCCAGAGGGCACGCTCCGGCGCGCATTCGAGGAGTTGCCGCACGCGATCCAGGGCCTGGGGCCAGGGGCCGGGCTGACCCTGCATGGCCCGGTCGATACCGGACAACTTGATCCAGCGATCCGGACGCCGCAGTTCCTTGCGCAGCGCGGCAAAGCCTGCCTCGTCCAGCGGCTGGGTGAGGTTGGGGCGGGCCATGTGGTCGATCACCAGCGGCACCTGCAGGGTGCGCCACTGTTCCAGGAACGGCAGCAGGGTCGGCAGTTCGCCATGGATGAGCACGTGCCAGCCCAGGGGGGCGACGCGCTCGGCCAGTCGGCGTAGCTGTTGGGGGTCGCGGGCGCCCGGCAGGTGCCCCATCAGATTGAAGCGGATACCGCGCAGACCGCCGTCGTGCAGTGCCTGCAGCTGAGCGTCGCTGGTGTCCTGGTCGATCAGGCCGACGCCTCGGTAGTGGCCGTCGCTTTCCGCGATGGCGGCCAGGATGGCGCTGTGGTCGGTGCCATAGGGTGCGGCCTGGACCAGTACGCCGTGGCTGATGCCCAGGCGGCGATGCAGGGCCAGCAGCTCGCTGAAGGGCGCCGGCGCCGGGGTGTAGGCGGCGTTGGCCGGCAAGGGGAAGCGTGCCCAAGGGCCATAGATATGGGTGTGACAATCCCAGAGGCCGGTCAGGGCAGGGGAAGCGTTCATGGTGGCTCCATGGGTCTGGACGAGGGGGGCGGCGCCCAGCCCCAGGGCGGCGGCGGCAAGGGTTGCCTGCTTCAGAAAGCGGCGGCGCGTAGGGGGAACGTGGGCATCGGCCATCGGGCGCTCCAGGGTTGGAAAAGAAAGAACCGGGCGGCCGGCGCCGCCCTGGGCGAACTAGTCGCAGCGCGCGGTCATGCCGCCGTCGACCACGATCTCGGTGCCGGTGACGAAACGCGCCTCGTCGCTGGCCAGGTACAGCGCGGCGAAAGCGGTATCGCGGCCATCACCCATGAAGCCCAGGGGGATGCGCGCCAGGCGCGTATCGAGCAGCTTGCTGACGTCGCCGCCGGTACGCTGGCCGGCCAGGCGCGCTTCGACCATGGGCGTGTGCAACTGGCCGGGCACCACGGTGTTCACCCGGATGCCCTTGGGCGCGTATTCCACCGCCGTCACCCGTGAAAGCTGAATCACGCCGGCCTTGCTGGCGGCATAGGCCACCTGGGCCGAGCCGGTCCAGCGAATGCCCGAGGTGGAAGCGGTGTTGACGATGGCGCCGCTGCCCTGGGCTTCCATCAGTGGCAGGACGTGCTTGCAGGTCAGGTAGACGCTCTTGAGATTAAGGGCGATCTGGGCATCGAAGCGCTCCTCGGCCAGGGCGACGGCGCCGCCGGCGGCCGAACCGCCGACGTTGTTGACCAGGATGTCGACCTGGCCATAGGTGGCCTGACAGGCCTCTACCATGGCAGCCACCGCGTCGCTGTCGGTGACGTCGCAGGCATGAGGGGTCACTTCGCCACCGGCTTCGCGAATGCGCGCCAGGGTTTCTTCGAGCGCGCCGAGGTCGCGGTCCACGGCAAACACCTTGGCGCCGGCCAGGGCGAAGAGGGTGGCTACCGCGCGGCCGTTGCCCCAGCCGGCGGCGACGCAACCGGCACCGGTAACGATGGCGACCTTGCCCTGGAGGCGGTCACTGCGGGGAAGTTGATCGGTCATAAAAGGTTCCTCAGGCAAGGGTGGCGGGCAATTCGGGGGCGACGCCGACGGGTGGCGGAACCTCGAACACCTTGATGGTCATGGAAATCAGCGTGTAGTAGCCGGCGATGCCGACCAGATCGACCGCCGCGTCGTTGCCCAGCTCGGCGACGAAGGCCTGGTAGAGGTCATCGCCCACCTGGCGCTGCTCGTGCAGCTCGCGAACGAAGCGGTAAACGAGCTGCTCGTCGCGACGCTGGAATGCGGGCTCCTCGCCAAGGCGGATCGCCTCGATGACGTCTGGATCCAGCCCGGCCTCCAGGGCGAAGGGTTTGTGCGCAGCCCATTCGTATTCGGCGAGCCAGTGGCGGCCGAGCAGCAGGATGGCCAGCTCGGATAGACGCGGTTCCAGGCAGCTGTCGTAGCGGCAGTAGCGGCCCAGGGCCTGGGCGCAGGCCGCCAGTTCCGGGCGGTGCAGCCAGATGGCCAGGGGGCCGCGGACGCCTTTACGGGGACCGCTGGCGATGCGGTCGTAGATCTCCTGTTGCGCGGCGTTGAGGTGCTGCGGGTCGACGGGGGCGAGACGATGCATGGTGGTGTCCTGTCAGGGGCGCAGGGTGGAAGAGGAGGAGGTGGCGACGGCTTCGGCCTGAGCTTCTGCCTGGGCTTCCCGGATGGCCGCGGCGGAGGGGCGCAGCAGGCTGCGGCCGGGCGTTTTGCCCGTGGCGCGGGTGAAGGCGTCACGGTCGAAGCTGCCCTCCCAGCGGGCAATGGCGAACACCGCGACGGTGTTGCCGACGATGTTGGTCAAGGCCGTGGCGGTGGCCATGATGCGATCGATGCCGAACAGCAGGCCCAGACCGCTCAGCGGCAGGACGTGCACCGACTGCAGGGTGGCCGCCAGCTTGATGAAGGCGCCGCCAGCCACCGTGGTGCCGCCCTTGGAGGTGATGCTCAGGACCGCCAGCAGACCCAGTTGCTGCCAGAGCGAGAAGGGGGTGTCGGTGGCCTGAGCGATGAAGCCGACGGCGATGGCCATGTAGATGGCAGTGCCGTCCAGATTGAAGCTGTAACCGGCCGGTAGCACGAAGCCCACCACCACCTCGTCACAGCCGCTGCGCTTGAGTTTCTCGATCAGGCGCGGGAAGGCCACCTCGCCGGAGGCGGTGCCGAACACTAGCAGTATCTCGTCGCGGATCAGGCGCAATACAGCCATGAACGGCAGGCCGATCGACCAGCTGATGCTGCCCAGCACGCCGAAGACGAAGAACAGCGAGGCGGCGTAGTAGACCGCGATCAGCTTGAGCAGATAGAGCAGGGTGGCGCCGCCGTAACTGCCGATGGCGGCGGCCATGGCCCCGAAGGCGCCCAGCGGCGCGAGCTTCATGATGAAGCCGAGCATCTTGAACAGGATGGTCTGGGCTTCGTCGAGGGCGCGTACCGCGATGGACTCGGGACCACAGGTGCGGTTGATGGCGATGCCCGCCAGCAGCGAGATGAGCAGGACCTGGATGATGTCACCCTTGGCGAAGGCATCGACCAGGGTGTGCGGGATGAGGCTGAGCAGATAGCCCGTCACCGAGATCTCGCCTGCGCTCGACGTCGCCTTGATGGCAGCGGTGGATTCGGCGAGGTTGGTGGCGTGCAGGCCGTTGCCGGGCTGCACGAGATTGACCAGGACGAAGCCGACCAGCATGGCGACGGTGCTGACCACCTCGAAGTACGCCAGGGACTTCATCCCCAGGCGACCCAGCTTGCGCATGTCCTGGACATGGGTGAGGCCGTGGACCAAGGTCACGAAGACGATGGGGGCGAGCATCATCTTCAGGAGGGCGATGAAGGCCTGGCCCAGCGGCTTCATCGCGACCGCCCAACCCGGGGCGGCGAAGCCGACGATGATGGCGGCGACCAGAGCGATCAGCACCTGCACGTGCAGTTTCTTCAACAGAGTCATGGCGTGTCCTCGCCCTGCGGGCGTCGTTGTTCTTGTGATTGGCCTGTAGGGATAGCCAATTCCCCCTACGAGCTATTTGATGCGAGCATAGATAAGTCGCTTTAGGTGGACAAAAACCTTATTTTCATCAAAAGCTATGCTTTGAAAGCATGGGGTTGCCATGGATATTCGCGAGCTTCGCTCCTTCGTCAAAGTCGCTCAGTGCGGCGGCTTCAGCCGCGCTGCGCGAGAACTCTATGTCGCTCAACCCGCGCTCAGCCGGCAGATCGCCAAGCTCGAAGAGCAACTGGGGGTCGAGCTTTTCACCCGCCACGGCAAGGGGGTGGAACTGACCGCCGCGGGAGCACGGCTGGTAGAGCGTGCCGAGGTGATGCTGCGGTATCTGGAGGAAACCGCCGACCATGTGCGCAGCAGTGCCGAGGAGGAGCGGGGCCACCTGGCGGTAGGTCTGCCACCGGCGATCGGTTCGCTGGTCGGTCCCCAGTTGATCCAGAAGTTTCGTCAGCGTTGGCCCAAGGCCTCACTGCATGCCCTGGAGGGCTTGAGCACCTCGCTGCAGGAGTGGCTGCTGCAGGGGCGCATCGAGGTGGCCGTGGTCTACAACCAGCCGTTGCTGGAAGCCTTCGAGGTGCGGCCGCTGTTCAGCGAGCGGATGGTGCTGGTAGGGCCGCCGGGCGAAGCCAGTCGCTCGCAGCGGCTGTCGGCGCTAGGCGAGGTGCCGCTGATCCTGCCCGGGCTGCCGCACAGCAACAGACGCCTGGTGGAGCAGGTGGCGGCGCAGAACACGGTGCGCCTGAACGTGATCCTGGAGGTGGACAGCGTCGGCCTGACCAAGAAGCTGGTCGCCGCAGGGCAGGGCTATTCGATCCTCGCCCACGCCGCCGTGCAGCAGGACATCGACCGCGGCGAGCTGGTCGGCCACGAGATCGAGCGACCAGGCATCCGCTCGACGGTGGCCCTGGCGCGGCTGAAGGAACGTCGCAGCAGCCGCCTGGCCCTGAGCTGGGAAAAGATCGTGCTGGAAACCCTGGAGGAGTTGGTCACCGTGGGGCCCTGGAAGGAGGCAGCCCACTGGCTTGGCCATTGAGCGGGCTGGGTGGCCAAGGTGCCTTGCTCGCCATGGCTAAAGGCTGGCACATCAAAGGGTCTTGAGTCCGTTGGGCGTCTCGATACAAGCCAGCAAGCCAGGATGCGCAGCGGCCATACACGCTATCGGACCGGAGAGTCCGATGGCGTCCAGCTGCTGCCTTATCGAAGCGGGATCGGGATGGGCGATCTCCAGCCGCTGTAACCGACAGCCCCTGTCGATCAGGTGCAGGGCGGGATGCTGGGCGTCGCCCCAGTCGATCAGGCTGGGTAGCATCCCTCCCAGCGGCAAGTGTCCATCGGCGTGGATCGATATCTGCCAGGAAAGCGTGCCTCTGCTCATCGATTCGATGGTGCCGAAGGTCTGCGTGAGGCTAGCGTCCGCGCGATCCAGCCGCTGGGTCCGCGCGACCCAGTGCGCCAGGCAGGGGGCAGTCCGAGGCTCCAGGTCATCCAGGCCAAACCATCGGGGTCTGGTCGGCGCCTGAGCGTCGGGGTCCGGGGCGATGACCTCCAGATAGCAGTCGCCCAGGCGCAGCAAGAGGTTATGGGTACCCATGCGCGGATGCTTGCCGCCTGGCTGCATCACTACCCCGAGTCGTTCTTCGACGTACTGGGCGCCTGCGGCGAGCGTTGGGGCCACGACGACCAGATGATCCAGGCTGGCACGTCTCATGGGTGCGACTCCTGAGTGGGTAAGGTGCGAGCACGAAAGGGGCGGCAGGATCCGGTTGGCGTTCACCGGCCAGGCCTGGCTCACGATGCCAGCCCCTGCGGAACGCGGTGGGTTGCCCTGGCGGTCCCATTCAGGCCCGTGGGTCTTCGCCGGTTGGCTCGTCCGGCATGGGCCTTGGCGATTGCCACGCCGGCTTCTCGTGAACTCGCTCATCGAAGGCACGGCGCGCGGCGCGGAAATCTTCGACATTCTCGATGACCCAGGTCCAGATGGGCGTCATCCGGATCAGCAGACTCAGGCCCAGCGGCGTCAATTCGTATTCGACCCGAGGCGGGATTTCGTCGAAGTCGTGCCGCAGCAGCAGGCCGTCACGTTCGAGGGCGCGCAGGGTCTTGGTCAGCATCCGCTGGGTGATGCCCGACAGTTGTCGCGCCAGTTCGGCATGCCGCATGACGCCATAGACTCCAAGCGAATGCAGGACCCCCAGGGACCAGCGACTGCCCGCATGGGTCAGCACCTCCCGGCGTACGCCGTCTTCATCCCGCCTGAGCGTCTGGCAGATGGCTTCAGACTGTCTGAGGATCTCCAGATCGGTCATCTCATCCCCTGGTATCACGCGTGTGCCTTCTTCTGAGCGCTGCTGGCGTCTGCCAGCATTCACTCATCTTACACCTGACGTCAGGAGTCATGATGACTGCCCAATTCCCTACCGCTACCCAATCCGTTCTCGTACTCGGCGCCGGCGAACTCGGTCTGCCGGTGCTGCGCAATCTCGCCCGGCTCTCCGGGCAAAAGCCGGGCTCGCGGATCAGCGTGCTGCTGCGCCAGTCCACGCTCGACAGCCAGGAACCTGGCAAGAAAAGGGAGATAGACGAGCTGCGCGCGCTCGGCGTTGCCCTGGTGGCGGGCGATCTGGTCAAGGATTCCATTGCCGACCTGGCGGCGGTCTTCGCGCAATTCGATACCGTCATCGGTTGTGCCGGCATGGTTGCGGGGCGGGAAACCCCCATGAAGCTGGCTCGTGCAGCACTCGCTTCCGGCGTGGAACGCTACTTTCCCTGGCAATTCGGAGTGGACTACGACGTCATCGGTCGGGGCAGTCCCCAGGACCTGTTCGATGCGCAACTCGAGGTGCGGGAATTGCTGCGCGCCCAGCGCCAGACCGAGTGGGTGATCATCTCCACCGGGATGTTCACCAGCTTCCTGTTCGAACCCGTGTTCGGGGTGGTCGACCTCGTAACGGATACCGTGAATGCACTGGGCAGCCTGGATACCTGCGTTACCCTCACCACCCCTGAAGACATCGGCAGGCTGACCGCGGAGATCGTGTTCTTCGAGCCACGTTTCTGCAATGAAATCGTCTATCTCGCGGGCGATACCCTGGCCTACGGCGAAGTGGCCGGCCTGTTGGAGTGGGTATTGAAGCGTCCCTTCAAAACCAATGTCTGGTCGGTTCCCTGCCTAGTGGACGACTTGGAGAAGGAGTCCGACGAGAATGCCAAGCACATCCGGAAGTACCGTGCCGTCTTCGGCCAGGGTCGCGGCGTCGCCTGGCCGATGGAAACCACCTTCAATGCCCGGCACGGTTTCGCGGTGACCAGCGCAGAGCAGTGGGCGCTGGAGCATCTGGGCGAGGCCGGGCGGGCCGAGTGAGCCTGGCCGGGCCGGGACGTAGCCCGGTCATGTAGGGCGGTGCCCCCGCTGTACTACCGGGCTCAACCAGTCTTCAGTAATAGGCAGGAGTGACACCACGGAGCGGAAGGATGGCCTCCCGGGCGGAGATGTTGCCCCGAGACATTACGTCAGTCCGCCAGGATCACCCCCACAGACCGCCCTGATCTCCCTGGCCAACTCCAGCAGCACCCCGGCATAGCGCTCCTCGATCTCCGCCTCCGACAGCGGGGTGGCCAGGCTGATGTTGAGGGCATGGGTGCGGTAGCCGGGGAGGCCGAGGGGGGTGGCGATGGCGACCACTTCGGGTTGCCAGGCAGCCAGGCAGTAGCCCTTGCTGCGGACGCTGGCGATGGCGGCGCGGATCTCCTGTTCCAGCGGCGCCCGGCGTGCCTCGCAGCGGCGGGCGCAGAAGGTGGCGATCAGCGTCTCGCGCTGGGCTTCGCCCAGGCCGGCGAGGCAGGCGCGGCCCAGGGAGGTGATGTCCATCGGCAGGCGCTGGCCGACCAGGACGTTGCGCGGGGTCTTGCGCTGACTCAGGCGAATCGACTCCAGGTAGATCATCTCGTCGCGGTCCGCCGCCGCCAGGCTGACGTTGACCTGGTGTTCCCGCGCCACCTTGATCATCAGCGGCGAGGCGGCCTGCAGGAGGCTGCTGCCCTGGTGCATGGCATGGGCCAGGCCGAGAAAGGTCGGCGCCAGGCGATAGGCGCTGCGGCCGCCGTCGTAGTCCAGAAAGCCGGTGCGCACCAGGGTCTGGGTCAGGCGGCTGACGGTGGACTTGGCCAGGCCGAGGAGGTCGCTGAGGTCGCCATTGGTGAGGTATTCGGTGCCCGGACGAAAGGCCCGCAGGACATCCAGGCCACGCTCCAGCGAGCGGTTGGCCGGCGCCTTGCCCTGGCCAGGCATGTCGGCGGCGTTCGGCTCGGCGACGGCGTGTTCCACCTGGTGGAATGGCTGCGTTGTCATGACAGGTCTCCTCGCGCAGATTGATTTCAAGCCTGGCGCAGATCCGGGCAGCCAATCAACCCAAGAATAAGAGAGAGGCCTCCCATGACGACAGCTCCCGAATCGTCGACCCCCATCGAGCTGACGGTGACCCAGGGCATCGCCACCCTGACGCTCAACCGACCCGAAGCGCGCAACGCCATCAGCGACGACATGCGAACGCTGCTGATCGAGCACCTGGAGCGTATCGCCGCCGACAGCGAGATCAAGGCGCTGATTCTGACCGGTACCGGCAAGGGCTTCTGCGCTGGTGGCGACATCAAGGGCATGCAGGCGCGCATGAGTGCGCCGGCCGGTTCGGTGGCCTTCAACGGCTGGAAGCGCCAGCAACGGGTTCACCACGCCGTTTCGCTGCTGCACAACCTGCCCAAGCCGACCATCGCCGCGGTCAACGGCGCCGCCACCGGGCTGGGCTGCGACATGGCATTGAGCTGCGACTTCATCATCGCGTCCGAGCAGGCCACCTTCGCCATGAGCTACATCGCCCGCGGCCTCATCCCCGACGGCGGTGGCCTCTACTTTCTGCCACGGCGGGTCGGCCTGAGTCGGGCCAAGGAGCTGATCTTCACCGGTCGCACCGTCGCGCCGGGCGAAGCCGAGCGCATCAACATGATCGACCGGGTGGTGCCCCACGACGATCTGCTGCCAGCGGCCCAGGACTGGGCACTGCAACTGTCCGCCGGTTCCGCCACGGCACTGGGCCTGAGCAAGTCGATCCTCAACAATACTTTCGAGCTGACCCAGGGCCAGATCTCGGCCATGGGCAGCCAGGCCCAGGGTATCTGCTACACCTCCAGCGAACACCAGGAGTCGGTCGCCGCCTTCCTGGCGCGCAAGAGCACGGGTGGCCAGCGATGAGCGCCCTCGACCGTCTGCTCACCCCCGCCAGCGTCGCCGTCATCGGCGCCTCGGGCGACGCCCGCAAGACCTCCGGCCGGCCCATCGCCTTCCTGCGCAAGCATGGTTTCCAGGGGCGCCTCTACCCGGTCAATCCGCGCTACGAGGAGATCGATGGCCTGCGCTGCTATCCCTCCATCGCCGAGTTGCCCGAGGTGCCGGACGTGGCCGTCATCCTGCTGGGTGCCGAACGCGCCAATCAGGCGGTGGCCGAACTGGCGGCGCTGGGCTGTGCGGCGGCCATCGTGCTGGCCGGCGGCTATGGCGAAACGGGGGAGAGCGGCATCCGCCGCCAGGCGGAACTCCAGGCCGCGCGCGGCGGCATGCGTATCCTCGGCCCCAATACCATCGGCCTGGTCAACGTCAGCGAGCGCATCACCCTGTCCGCCAGTGGCGCCCTGGACATGGATGCCCTGCTGCCGGGCAAGGTGGCCCTGGTGTCCCAGAGCGGCGGCATCCTTGGCGCCTTGCTCTCTCGCGGCGTGGCGGCCGGCATCGGCTTTTCCAAGCTGATCTCCACCAGCAACGAGGTGGATCTGGACGTCGCCGACTTCGTCGACCACCTGGCTGACGATCCGGCGACTGCGGTGATTGCCCTCTACCTCGAAGGGCTGCGCGACACCGCCAGGTTCACCCGCGCCGTGGGCCGGGCCCGCGCTGCCGGCAGGCCGGTGGTGGTGTTCAAGGTCGGCCGTTCGGAAGCCGGCGCCAGCGCCGCGGCCTCCCATACTGGCGCCCTGGCCGGCTCGGACGATCTCTATTCGGCCTATTTCCGCCAGCTCGGGGTGATCCGCGCCGAGACCTTCGCCGACCTGCTGGACATTCCCTTCGCCCTGGCCAGTGGCCGGGTGATGCAGGGCACCCGGGTGGCCATCCTCACCTCCACCGGTGGCGCCGGCACCCTGATCGCCGACAACCTGGGCGTCAACGGCTTCCAGACCCCGCCGCCCGGCGCGGAGACGGCGGCGCGGCTGCGCGCCCTGGACGTCGGCGACCAGGCAGTGCTCGACCGCAACCCCATCGACCTGACCCTGGCGGGCCTGCAACCCGAGGTGATGCGCGGCGCCATCAGCATCCTGCTGGACAGCCCCGACTACGACGCGGTGATCAGCGTGGTGGGCTCTTCCGGCGTGGCCCAGCCGCACCTGATGGCCGATGCCATCCGTGACAGCCTGGCCCATTCGACCAAGCCGGTCCTGGCCTATATCAGTCCCCATGCGCCGGCAGCGGCGCAGCGTATCAACGGCTCGGGCGGCGTAGCCTTCAGTGCCCCTGAAAGCTGTGCCGGTGCGCTCAAGGCCCTGGCCCTGCAGGGCAGCTTCGCTCGCCAGCGGCAGACCCAGGTCGGTACCGTCGCGGACACGGCAGGGGTCACCTTGCCCGGTCTGCAACCGGGTCCGCTGGACGAAGCGCGCAGCAAGCAGCTCTACGAGACCTTTGGCATTCCGGTCACCCGCGAGCGGGTAGTGGGTGACGCGCGTCAGGCCGAAGCGGCGGCTCGCGAACTGGGTGGCGAGGTGGTGCTCAAGGTGCTCTCGGCGCGCATCCCGCACAAGAGCGAGGTGGGCGGCGTGGCCCTGCGCCAGCGACCCGACGGGATCGGTGCGCGTCTGGAGCGCATGCGCGACGAGGTGACCACCCAGGTCGGCTTCGATCCCGAGGCCTTCTTGGTGCAGGAGATGGTCAGCGGCGGCGAGGAGCTGATCCTCGGCTTCACCCGTGATCCGCAACTGGGCCCGGCGCTGCTGCTCGGCATGGGCGGGGTGACAGCCGAACTGTTCCAGGACACCACGCTGCGCCTGCTGCCGGTGACCCTGGAGGATGCCCGGGAAATGCTCGCCGAATTGCGTACCTACCCCTTGCTGGACGGCTATCGCGGCCGACCCAAGGCCGACGTCGAGGCGGCGGCGCACTGCATCGTGGCGTTCTCCGACATGGCCCTGCGTCTGGGCGAGCGCCTGCAGGAAGCCGAGATCAATCCGCTGCTGGTCAGGCCGCAAGGGCAGGGCGTGGTCGCCCTCGACGGTCTCACGGTGCTGAGCTGAAGCGTCGCTGTTCCACAGGGTGGAACAGCGCCATTGCCGCTCAGGTTCACCCTTGCATAATCCAAGAACGCTTCATTTCTGACTCATAACAATAAGTAGGTCACTATGAACAGCTTCCAGATCAACTTCCCATGGTGTGCATTCCTACCGTCAGGCGCCGTCGCGTCGTTCATGAGTCCTGAACCCGACGCCACGTCCTCGAACCGGGAGTAATGCCATGTCCGCCGTACTGAAGAACGCCAGCCCTCGCGAGCCGATCGGTGGCATCGCCCCGGCGCCCACTGTGATTTCCTTTCGCAACGTCGCCAAGGCCTTTACCGTCAAGGGCGTGGCGAAACAGGCTTCGCACAGCATCACTGTCGACATCCAGCAAGGCCAGGTGGTGACCATCGTCGGTCCTTCCGGCTGCGGCAAGTCGACCCTGCTCAACATGGTGGCCGGCCTGTTCGCCCCCACCGAAGGCCAGGTGCTCTACGGTGGCCAGCCGGTGAAGGGCATCAACGGCCGCACCGGCTACATGACCCAGAGCGATCACCTCCTGCCCTGGCGCGACGTGGCCGGCAACATCGCCGTGCCGCTGGAGATCCGTGGCGTAGGCAAGGCCGAACGTCAGGCACGCATCCGCGACCTGCTGGCCCTGGTCGGCCTGGAAGGGCACGAGAAGGCCTATCCCAGCCAGCTTTCCGGGGGCATGCGCAAGCGCGCCGCCCTGGCCCGGCTGCTGGCCTACGATCCCGAGACCCTGCTGATGGACGAGCCCTTCGCAGCGCTCGATGCCCAGCTGCGCATGCGCATGCAGACCGAGTTGTTCAAGCTCAGTCGCCAGCTGAAGAAGACCGTGCTGTTCGTCACCCACGACCTGGACGAGGCGGTGGCCCTGGGCGATCGCTGCCTGATCTTCTCCGGTCGCCCCGGCACCATCGTCCGCGACGTGCCCATCCCCCTGGGCGACGAGCGCAACATCCTGCAGCTGCGCAAGGACCCGCGGTATCACCAGCTCTGCGGTGATCTCTGGGAATTCATCACCCCGAGCCAAGACGCCTGAGCGGCCCACCCCTGGAGAATCCTGCTATGAACATCTTTCTCGGCCGCGTCGCCATCTTCGCCGTCATCCTGCTGTCCTGGCAGTTCGCCTCGGGACCGCTGGTGGATCCCTTCTTCGTCAGCTCGCCCAGCGAGATCGGCGGCCGCTTCGTCGAGCTGGTCTCCAGTGGCCGGCTGTTCGCCCACGGCTGGATCACCGTCGTCGAGACCCTGGCCGGCTTCTTCTGCGGCGCCTGCGCCGGGATCAGCGTCGGCCTGCTGCTGGGCCGCAACGAGACCCTGGCCAAGCTGCTCGACCCCATTCTGATCTCCATCTACAGCCTACCCAAGGTGGCGCTGGCGCCGCTGTTCATCATGTGGTTCGGCATCGGCATCGAGATGAAGATCATCCTGACCGCCACCATCGTGTTCTTCCTGGTGTTCCTCAACACCTATAGCGGCGTGCGCGCGGTGGAGCGCGAGCAGTTGGAGATCCTGCGGCTGATGGGTGCCAAGGAACATCACCTGATCGGCAAGGTGGTGCTGCCCTCGGCCATCCAGTGGGTGTTCACCGGGCTCAAGCTGTCGGTGCCCTATGCGCTGATTGGCGCCATCGTCGGCGAGATCATGGCGGCCAACCGCGGCCTGGGCTACCTGCTGCAGGACGCCGCCGGCCAGCTGGATACCGCCGGGGTCTTCGCCGCGCTGCTGGCGATCATCTTCCTGGCGCTGCTGCTGCAGGCGGCGGTGCGCAAGCTGGAAACCGCGTTGATGCCCTGGAAGAAGGAACAGGACGCCCGCGAACTCTCGATCTGATCGCCCCTACTACCCATTACAAGAAGAAGAGAGGTCTTTGCCATGTCGTTCAAGCGTCTGTTTTCCGCCCTCGGCCTGAGCGCCGCGCTGCTCACCGCCACCCCCGCCGTGCAGGCCGATGAAGCGGTCAAGGTGGCCATAGGTACCGAAGGTTTCGTGCACATGCCGCTGTTCGTGGCGCTGGATGCCGGGCTGTTCAAGAAGCACGGGCTGGACGTCAGCCTGGTCAAGTTCAAGGGTGGCGGCGCCGCCGCCTCCGGACTGGTCAGCCGCTCGGTGGAGTTCTGTTCCTGCGCCATCCAGAACGCTATCAACGCCAAGGTGAAGGGCGCCGACGTGACCCTGCTGGGGCGCATGGTCGGCCAGTATGCGAGCAACGTGGTGATCCGCCAGGAGGTGGCCGACCGCCTGGGGCTGAACGCCAACTCCACCGTCGAGCAGCGCCTGGCCGCCTTCAAGGGGCTGCGCCTGGCGGTCAGCGGTACTGGCGGCAGCGCCGACTTCCTGGTGCGCTTCCTCGGCCAGGAAGCCAAGCTGCAGTCGGAGAAGGACTTCACCCTGCTGTACCTGAACAACGGCGGCGCCATGCTGGCCGCCTTCGCCCAGGGCCGCATCGACGGCTTTGCGCTGTCGTCGCCGGCGTCGGACAGCGCGGTGATCGAGCAGAAGGGCTTCACCCTGCTGGACATGTCCGAGGGCCAGGTGAAGGCCCTGGACGGCTATCCTTCCATCGCCCTGAGCGCTCGCCGCGAGTGGTCGCAAGAGCACCCGGACACGGTCAAGGCCTTTCTCGCCGCGCTCAGTGATGCCACCCAGCTGATCAGCCAGCATCCGGACGAGGCCGCCAAGGCCGTGCGTACCCGCTTCGAGGGCGTCAACGACGAGGTCTATGCCGCCGCCTGGAAGAACAACCGCAAGTCCTTCCCCGCGACGCCCTATCTCACCGATGAGGACGTCCAGCGCGCCATTACCTTCCTGGGTCAGATCCAGAACACCCAGATCCCCGGTACCGCCGCCGACTACCTGACGCAGGTGCGCTGACCCGCACGCTTCCTTCCATCCCCCTGGCGCGCCGTGGGTGGCCAGGGTTCGGTAGAGACCTCCTATGCACAGGCATCATGACAAGCCGATCCTGGCGGCAGGGCTGGGTATTGCCCTGCTGTCGCCCCTCACCTATGCCGAGGGTTTCCTGGAAGACAGCAAGGCCACCCTGGAGCTGCGCAACTTCTACATGAATCGCGACTTTCGCGACGGCAGCGGCCAGTCCAAGCGCGAGGAGTGGGGCCAGGGGTTCATCCTCAAGTACGAATCCGGCTTTACCCAGGGCGCCCTTGGCTTCGGCCTGGACGCCCTGGGCCTGGTGGGGTTGAAGCTCGATTCAGGCCGTGGCCGCACCGGTACTGGTCTGCTGCCGGTAGACGACGAGGGCCGCGCACCCGGCGAGTACGCCAAGGCCGGGGCGACCTTCAAGGCGCGCTTCTCCAAGAGTGAGTTGCGGATCGGCACCCTGCTACCGCGCTGGCCGACCCTGGTCACCAACAATGGCCGCCTGCTGCCCCAGACCTTCGAGGGCAGCCAGTTCGAATTCAAGGAGATCAAGGATCTGACCCTGACCGGCGCCACCATCCAGCGCACGGTCTATCGCGACAGCTCCGGGGCCGACGGCCTTTCGCTGAACAACAAGAATCGCCGTTTCAGCGGTTCCCTGGAGGGGGGTGATTTCAATGTCGTCGGCGCCCTCTACCGCTTCGGCACCACCACCGATGTGAGCGCCCAGTATGCCGTACTGGAGGATGTCTATCGCCAGCGCTTTCTCGGCCTGACCGACCGCCGCAAGGGCGACTGGGGCGCCTTCCTCACCGAGGTGCGGCTGTTCGACAGCGACGACGAGGGCAGCGCCCGCGGCGGACGGATCGACAACCGCGCCTTCAGCGCCCTGGGTACCTACAAGCGCGCCGGCCACTCCCTGGGCCTGGGCTATCAGAAGATGTCGGGCTCAACGGCCTTTCCCTACGTCAATGGCACAGATCCCTATCTGGTCAACTTCGTCCAGGTGGGCGACTTTGCCGAGACCAATGAGCGTTCCTGGCAGGCACGCTACGACTACGACCTGGGTCAACTGGGTATTCCTGGTCTGAACTTCATGACGCGCTTCGTACGCGGCAGCCAGGCCGAACTGCGCGGAGGCGCGTCCGGAAGCGAGCGAGAACTGGATGTGGAGCTGCAATACGTGCTGCAGGGCGGCTCGCTCAAGGGCCTGAACCTGCGTCTGCGCAGCGCCACCTACCGTTCCGATTTCTCGCGGGACGCCAATGACGTCCGCGTCATCGCCAGCTATCCGCTGTCGCTGCTCTGACCCTTCGGGAGACCTCATATGACCACCGTAACCCTGCAACGGATCGACGCCCTGGGCGTCATCACCCTGGACCATCCACCGGTCAATGCCCTGTCCCGCGAGGTGCGTGCGGGGCTCCTGGCACGGCTGCAGGAGGCCCTGGCCGATGACGAGATCCAGACCCTGGTGATCACCTGCGCCGGGCGGACCTTCGTCGCCGGCGCCGACATCCGCGAATTCGACCTGCCGCTGCAGGAGCCCCATCTGCCGGAGGTGCTGGCGGCCCTCGAAGCCTCGCCCAAGCCGGTGATCGCCGCGCTGCATGGCACGGTATTGGGCGGTGGGCTGGAGTTGGCATTGGCCTGTCATTACCGGGTCGCGGCGACCGCTACTACCTTCGCCTTGCCAGAAGTCAGCCTGGGCTTGATCCCGGGCGCGGGCGGCACCCAGCGCCTGCCGCGCCTGGTTGGCGCGCCCCTGGCGCTGGACATGATCGTGGGCGGCACGCACCTGGATGCCAGCGCGGCGCTTGGCGCGGGGCTGATCGATGGTCTGGGCGAGGATGAGCCGTTGGCCTTGGCCCAGGGCTTTCTGCGTGAACATCCCCCCTTGTCGCCACGGCCGACGGCGGCGCAGACAGTATCTTCGTTCGACCCCGACGCCTTCGAGGTCCAGGCGCATACCTTGCTGCGCAAGCTGCCGGGCCAGGAGGCACCGGTGCTGGCGCTGGATGCCTTGCGCGGTGCCTGGCAGCTGCCGTTGTCCGCCGCCCTGCAGCGCGAGCGTGAGCTGTTCGTTGCCCGGCGCGAGTCCGCGCAGGCCCGAGCTCTGCGCCATGTGTTCTTCGCCGAGCGCGCCCTGGCGGGTCGTAACCGCGCCCTGGCCAAGGCGGCGCCTCCCGTAGCGTTACAGCAGGTGGCGGTGATCGGCGCGGGGCTGATGGGCAGCGGTATCGCCCTCTGCCTGGCCAACGCCGGCTTGGCCACCGTCCTGATCGATACCCAGCCGCAGGCCTTGGAACGGGGCCGCGCCACTATCGACAGCTATTTCTCCGGGGCCCTGGCCAAGGGCCGCCTGACGGCGGATCAGGCCAACACGCGCGCCGCCCTGATCCGCTGTGAAGCGACCCTGGACGCGGTAGCCGACGCCGATCTGATCATCGAGGCGGTGTTCGAGGATCTGGCGGTCAAGCAGGAGGTCTTTCGTCAGCTCGATCGCCTGGCCAAGCCCGGCGCCATCCTGGCCACCAACACCTCCTATCTCGATATCGATGCCATCGCCGGGGTGACCGGCCGACGGGAGGCGGTGATCGGCATGCACTTCTTCAGCCCGGCCCAGGTGATGAAGCTCCTGGAGGTGGTTCGGACCCGCGCGGTCGCGCCCGCCGTCCTGGCCAGTGCCCTGCAACTGGGCGAGCGCCTGGGCAAGACCACGGTGGCGGTGGGCAACTGCCATGGCTTCGTCGGCAATCGCCTGCTGGCGGTACGCGAACGCGAGGCGACCCTGCTGGTGGAAGAGGGCGCCGCCCCCGAACAGGTCGACCGGGTGCTGCGTGAATTCGGCTTTCCCATGGGACCCTTCGAGCTGCGTGACCTGGCCGGGATCGACATCGCCTGGCGCAATCGCCAGGGGCGGGGTGAATCCCTCAGCCCTGCCGAGCGGGCCTGCGACCTGATCGAGCAGCTGCACGCCCTCGGCCGTCTTGGCCAGAAGTCCGGCGCCGGCTACTACCGCTATGAACCGGGTCAGCGCCGGGGCCAGGCGGATCCCCTGGTCGCAGAGCTGCTCGCCGCCCACCGTGAGCGCCGGGGCGTCACCCCACGCAGCCACAGTGATACGGAGATCCTCGAACGCTGCCTGTTCGTGATGATCAACGAAGCGGCCTGGCTGTTGGAGGAAGGCATCGTCGAGCAAGCAGTGGACGTCGATCTGGTCTGGCTGCACGGCTACGGCTTTCCGCGCTATCGCGGCGGGCTGCTGTACCACGCCGACGAGTGTGGGCTGGAGCGGATCGTCACCACCCTGGAAGGCTGGTCCGCCGCCCTGGCCGAGCGCGGGACGCGGATCTCGCCGCGGCTCAGGCAGCTAGCGGCCGAAGGCCGGACATTTCTGGACCTATGAGTCGAAAGCAGCACCCTGAGCGACGCTACATATCTGATAGCGCCCCGTTCTTTGACCTTTCGTTCGCGCACCCCTAGGGTCAGGCAAGGGTGTATTCGTCAGACGATTGCGCCCGATCGGAATACCAATTCAGGCAATGGGAGTGTCAGATGTCTTTTGCTCGTTCGGCTTTGGCCAATCGCTTTTCCGCAATGATTATTACGGCGGCGACCGCCACCCTGTCGCTACCCCTGGCTGCGGCACCCACCGTCGAGGGCGCCCTGTCGTCGGTACAGGGCGATGCCCGGGTCACCAAGGCGCTGGACGCGCTGCGCGCCGATGATGGCCGTACCTTCACGGAACAGAAGCACATCGCCCAGATTCCCTCGCCGCCGTTCAAGGAAAAGGTGCGCGCCGAGTATTACCTCAAGCGTTTCCAGGAGCTGGGTCTCAAGGACGCCAGCATCGCCCCGGAAGGCTATGTGATCGCCACCCGCAAGGGCAGCGGCCAGGGCCCGCAGCTGGTGGTCTCGGCGCACCTGGATACGGTGTTCCCCGAGGGCACCGACCTGACCCTCAAGGAAAAGGACGGCAAGACCTACGGCCCCGGTATCGGCGATGACGCCCGGGGCCTGGCGGCGCTGCTGTCGGTGATCGACGCCCTGAACAAGAGCGGCATCGAGACGGTGGGTGATCTGGTATTCGTCGGCACCGTGGGCGAGGAGGAGCTCGGCAACCTGCGCGGGGTGAAGGCCCTGTTCAAGGATCGCCAGGGCATCGATGGCTTCATCTCGGTGGACGGCATCGACGTGCGGCGGATCGTCAATCGCGGCACCGGCAGCCACCGCTACGAGATGACCTTCAAGGGCCCGGGTGGCCACAGCTTCGCCGAATTCGGTCGACCCAGCGCCATCCACGCCATGGGTCGTGCCATCGCCAAGATCGCCGAGGTGCGGCCGCCCAAGGAGCCCAAGACCACCTTTACCGTGGGCACGGTGCAGGGCGGCACCTCGGTCAACGCCATCGCCGGCGAAGCGCGCCTGACCCTGGACATGAGATCCAACGAGGAGGCCGCGCTGCTGGCGGAAGAGAAGGAGATCCTGGCTCTGGTGCAGGACGCGGTGAAGGAGGAGAACAAGCGCTGGGACACCGATCAGATCTCGGTCGACATCAAGCTGATCGGTGATCGTCCAGCCGGTGGCACGGCGGAGGATTCGCCCATGGTACAGACGGCGCAGCGCTCCATCGCGGCGGTAACCAACGGCGCCAAGGTCACCTTGAGCGGTGGCAGCACCGACTCCAACACCGCCATGTCCCTGGGCGTGCCGGCCATGACCATCAGCGGCGGCGGGGAGGGCGGCAGTGCCCACTCGCTGGCGGAGTGGTACAAGCCGGTGGATGCCTACCAGGGCCCGCAGAACGTGCTGCTGACCAGCCTGACCCTGGTGGGCGTCAAGGGCGTCAGCGAGCCGGTGCTGCAGGCCCACGGCAAGTAGCGGCAGGCAGACCCTGGCGTCCGCAATGGACGCCAGGGTACGGATGGCTACTCGGAAGCCGGTTTCAATTTCAGGCACGCCAGGGAGCTGACCAGGATGGCCAGGCCGGACAACGGGTACAACAGGGTCGAAGGCACCAGCGGGATGAGCACGCCCGCCAGCAGCGGCCCCACGCTGGCACCCACGTCGCGCCACATGGCGTTGGACGCCAGCGCTGGCAGCCGTGCCTGACCCGGATGGCGGGTGGCGACCAGGGTCACCACCAGGGGGATCTGCAGGGCGCGCAGGATGAGCACCCCGCCGGCGCCCAGGATCAGCCAATGGAAGCCGAAGGCGGTCAGCGATAGCGCCGTCAACGTCGAGCAGGCCACCAGCATGGGCGCTGCGCCATAGCGATCCGCCGCCCGGCCGCCGAGCGGGCTGAGCAGCATGTCGGACACATAACGCAGCGCCATCAGCAGCCCGGCCACCAGCACCGCGTCGCCGCCCAGCACCGCCTGGGAAAAGGCCGACAGGCCAAAGATGAACAAGCCGTCCAGGGTCACTCCTTCGATGAAGGACCAGGTGACGATGCGATCCGGCCAGCGCAGGCGGCGCCCGGGTGCCGGCAACTGGTGCCCGGCGCTGGGCAGCCCCAGCGCCAGCAGCAGGCCGATCAGGCAGAGGCCGCTGCAGAGCAGCAGCACCGCGCGCGGCCCGTATTGCAGGGTGAGCCAGGCACCCGCGGATAGGGCGAGCATGGGACCGATGGCGATCAGCGCCCGGGAGGTGCCGGTGCGCCGGGCGGCGCCGGCCGGATCGGCGGTGGCCAGCACCTGGGTGGACAGGTTGAAGGTGGCGAAACTCAGGCCCCAGGCCAGGCGTAGCCCCAGCAACGCCCAGAAACCCGAGAGGTTGGCATTGCCCAGGGCGCAGAGCGCGGCCACTGCGGCGGCCACCACCAGGCTGCGCCGATCGCCGAAACGGGCATAGAGCTGCACCACATAGCGATAGCCGACGATGCGGATCACCCGGTTGGCGGCCAGCAGGATGCCGGCTTCGATCAGGGTGATGCCGAAGACCGGGGCGTACATGGGCAGGACGAGGTAGAGCAGCACGTCGCTGGGCAGGCAGAAGGCGAGGGCGATGGCCGCGCGCCGGGAGGCCTGGTCGACGGACCGGGAAGAGGTCATGCGCGAGGGATTCCTGTAGACGAGGTGACATCCAGCCCGATGGTCGGCGGCTGGACAGCGGATTGCAGGGACGGCTCGTCCGCGCAGGCGCCTGGTAGACGCCGCGGCTGCAACGAGCCTGTCATTATCTCTTCTTTTTCAAGAGGTGTCCGCCAAGCGATACGGCTGAACTAACCTCGCGCGCCAGCAATCCTTTTCAGTGCGTCCTTCCCGTCGTGGTGGCCATTCGGCCCACGGCGTCCCGTCATGAAAAGGAGTCGTCAGTGACCGTAGCTGCCCATCATTACCATCCCGTCCGGCCCGGCCCGCTGCATGCGCTGCTGTTGGGCGGCTCTGTGCCGCTGTTTATCGGCGGTCTGCTCAGCGATATCGCCTATTACCAGACCTATCACATCCAGTGGGCCAACTTCGCGGCCTGGCTGATCGCTGGCGCCCTGCTGCTGTCGGGGCTGGCGCTGCTGTTCGCGCTGGTCAATCTGATCCGCGCGGAACGCAAGGGTGGCCGTCCGGCGGTCTACTTCCTCCTGCTGTTGCTGGCCTGGGTGCTCGGGCTGGTCAATGCCTTCGAACACGCCAAGGATGCCTGGGCGGTGATGCCTAACGGGCTGATCCTCTCGGTGGTCGTCACGGTGCTGAGCCTGGCGGCTGCCTGGATCGGCCTGTCCAATCTGCGTTCGGAGGTGACCCGATGAGCACGCCAAGAGCCCTGAGCGCCCTCAGTCTGGCCATGTTGCTCGCCGCGTGCGGTGGCGAGGGTGGCGCCGATACCCAGGCCCGAGGTCCCGATCCCAAGCTGCCTGAACCCCAGCGCGGCCTCCTGCCGAGCATGAAGATCGCCGAGCCGGCGGCCTGGGGCGACCGCACGCCCGCCGTTCCCCAAGGCTACAAGATCACCGCCATCGCCACCGACCTGCGCATTCCCCGGCAGATGCTGGTGCTGCCCAACGGCGACATCCTGGTAGCCGAAGGCCGGGGCGGCAATGCGCCTAAGCTCAAGCCCAAGGATGTCATCGCCGGCTACATCAAGGCGAAGGGCAACACCCAGGTGAAGGGTGGCAATCGCCTGACCCTGCTGCGCGACGCCGACGGCGACGGCACCTACGAACTCAAGACGGTATTCGCGGAGAATCTCAACGCCCCCTACGGCCTGGCGTTCGCGAACGGCCGCATCTATGTGGCCAACCAGGATGCCCTGGTGAGCTTTCCCTACCAGGACGGCCAGACCCAGGCCGGTGCCGCGCCGACCAAGGTGGTGGACCTGCCGGCGGCGATCAATCACCACTGGACCAAGTCGCTCGCCGCGAGTCCTGATGGCCGCTACCTCTATGTCGGCATCGGCTCCAACAGCAACGTCGGCGAGCGTGGCCTGGACGTCGAGGTGAATCGCGCGGAGATCTGGCAGATCGATGCCCAGAGTGGCGCCCACAAGGCCTATGCCACCGGGGTGCGCAATCCCACGGCGCTGGCCATGCAGCCCGGCAGCGGCCAGCTCTGGGCAGTGGCCAACGAGCGTGACGAACTCGGCCCGGACCTGGTGCCCGACTACCTGACCTCGATTCGTGAGGGCGGCTTCTATGGCTGGCCTTACAGCTACTGGGGCCAGAACGCCGATCCGCGGGTCAAGCCGCAGGATCCAGCCAAGGTGGCGGCGGCCATCAAGCCCGATTACAGCCTGGGCTCCCACGTTGCCGCCCTGGGCCTGAGCTTTTCCACCGCGGCGGTGGGCGGGCAGTTCACCGACGGCGTCTTCGTTGGCGAACACGGCAGCTGGAACCGCGACAAGCCGGTGGGTTACCGGGTGGTCTTCGTGCCCTTCAAGGATGGCCGTCCGGCCGGCGAGCCTGTCGATTTCGCCACCGGCTTCTATGGCGAAGACGGCAAGACCCGTGGCCGACCGGTCGGGGTGGCGGTGGATCAGCGAGGCGGCGTCATCATCGCCGACGACCTGGCCAACACCATCTGGCGCGTGACTCGCACCCAGTAAGGCCCTGCCGAGACGATCGCGTTGCCGCCCCTGGAGGGGCGGCAACTGCGCTCAACCCATGCGGTGATGTAGATCCCCCAGCACCACCAGGCTGCCCACCACCATCAGCACCAGGATCAGGCTGGTGAACAGCAGCAGATAGAGGTCGTGGCGGTGCGAACGGCCCAGGCTGATATGCAGGAAGCAACGCAGGTGCACCAGGGTCTGCAGCAAGCCCAGGCTAAAGATGACGCCAAGGGTGGTTCCGCGCGGCAGGCTGGGAAACTGGATGAGGGCGATGGGGATCAGGCTCAACAGCACGGCCAGCGTCAGGCCAGTCACATAGCTCGCCAATTCGCGGCGATAGTCGTCACGCTTCATGGCAACAGCCCCTGCAGGTAGACCACCGACAGGATGGCGACCCAGACGATATCGAGAAAATGCCAGAATAGCCCCAGGCGCATCAGCCGGGTCTTCACGGACGTATCCAGGCCGAACACCCTCAGTTGCACCAGCATCACCACCAGCCACAGGCAGCCACTGGCGACGTGCACCCCGTGCATGCTTACCAGGGCGAAGAACGCCGACAGGAAGGCACTGCGCTGGGGCAGGGCGCCTTTGTCCGCCATACCCAGGAAGTCGTGCAGCTCCAGGCCGAGAAAGACCAGGCCCAGCGCCAGGGTCACCAGCAGCCAGGTCACCAGGGGACGCAGGCGGCCCTCGTGGTATTTCATCGCCAGCGAGGCAAGGCCATAGGTGAAGCTGCTAGCCAGCAGCACCAGGGTCTGCAGGGTCACGCTGCCCAGTTCGAAGACGTCGCGAGCGACTGGCCCCCCGGCGGTGGCGTGCTGCAGCGTCGCATAGATGGCGAACAGCAGCGCGAACACCAGGGCGTCGCTCATCAGGAAAATCCAGAAACCGAACAGCGAGTATTCGGCCTCGGCGTGGGTCGCGTGATCGGTGGCGCCGACGTTGAGGCCAGCGTGGTTCATGTCACGCGAACTCATGGCCCCATCTCCGCCAGGCCACGATTGCCCGGGCTGGTTTCCTCGTCGCGCGTGACGGGGCGGGTCGCGGCGACCTCATCCAGCCAGGCTTCATGTTCGCGCCGAACGTCCGCCGCCGAGATCAGTCGCTCGGTATCGCGCTGGAAGCTGCGGGCGATGACCGCCCCCCAGGCCACCAGCAGCCCAAGTACGGCCATCCAGCCGATGTGCCACACCAGGCCGAAGGCACAGGCGAAGCCCGCCGCGCCGACGATGGCCGGGACGGCACTGTTCTTGGGAAGCACCAGATCGGCATAGGTCCGCGGCCGGTCGTAGGCCAGGCCTTGTTCCTTGAGCCAGGTGAAGGGATCCCGGTCGTTGATCGGCAGCGGCACGGCGAAGTTGTACTCTGGCGGCGGCGCGGCGACCGCCCATTCGAGGGTGCGGCCGTTCCAGGGATCACCCGCCGGCACCCGCGCACTGTCGCGGCGACGAATGCTCACCACCAGCTGAATCACCAGGCTGCCCAGGGCGGCCAGCAGCACCACCGCGCCGAGTTCGGCGACCCACAGCAGCGGGGCGAAATCGGGGTTGTGGATGGCCTGGCTGCGCCGCGGCAGGCCGGAGACGCCCAGCACATACAGGGGCATGAAGGCGAGGATGAAGCCCAGGCCGAAATTCAGCGCGGCGATGCGGCCCCAGCGTTCGTCGAGGCGGAAGCCGAAGGCCTTGGGAAACCAGAAGTGGTAGCCGGCCAGCATGCCGAACAGCATTCCCGGGATCAGCATGTTGTGGAAGTGGGCGACCAGGTAGACGGTGTTGTGTACCTGGTAGTCCACCGGCGGCGTGGCCAGGGTGATGCCGGTGAGGCCGCCGATCACGAACAGCATGATGAACATCACCGCGTAGATCAGCGGCGTGGTCAGGCGGATGCGACCGCGGAACATGGTCGCCATCCAGTCGTAGATCTTCACCCCGGTGGGAATGCCGATGAGCATGGTGGCGATGCCGAAGGCGGCGTTGATCCTGGGGCTCTGGCCCATGGTGAAGAAGTGGTGCAGCCACACGGTAAAGGACAACACGGCGATCACCAGGGTGGCCCAGACCAGCGAGTGATAGCCATAGAGACGCTTGGTGGAAAAGGTGGCGAAGACCTCGGAAAACACCCCGAAGGCCGGCAGGATGAGGATGTACACCTCCGGGTGGCCGAACAGCCAGAACAGGTTGATGTAATTCATCAGGTTGCCGCCCTGGGTATTGGTGAAGAAGTGGAAGTCCAGGTAGCGGTCCAGGGCCAGGAGCAGGGTGGCCACGGTCAGCGGCGGCATGGCGAAGATCATCAGGATGCTGGTGCACAGCGCGGTCCAGCTGAACAGCGACATGTGGAACAGGCGCATGCCCGGCGCCCGTTCCTTGTAGAGGGTGACCGCGAAGTTGAGGCCGGTGAGGGTGCTGCCCAGGGAGCTCAGGGTCAGGGCCCAGATCCAGTAGTCCGGGCCGACGCCGGGCTGGTATTCGATGCCGGTATAGGGCGGGTAGCCGCTCCAGCCGCCAGTGGAGAAGCGCCCCAGCACCAGTGAGACCATCACCAGCGCCGCGCCGGCTACCGTCAGCCAGAGGCTGATGGCATTGAGCAGCGGAAAGCGCACGTCGCGGGCGCCGATCTGCAGCGGCATGACGAAGTTGATCAGCCCCGTCAGGAAGGGCATGGCGACGAAGAACACCATGATGGTGCCATGGGTGCTGAACAGCTGCCCGAAGTGTTCCGGCGGCAGATAGCCCGGCGCGTCGATGGCCAGGGCCTGCTGAGTGCGCATCATCACCCCTTCCACCACGCCACGGCTGAACATCACCAAGGCCAGCACCACATACATGATGCCGATGCGCTTGTGGTCCAGGCTGGTGAACCACTCCTGCCAGAGATAGCGCCATTTGCCGAGCCAGGTGATCACCCCGGCCGTGGCGAGGGCGCCGAGGATCACCACGCTGGCGCCGCAGGTGGCGACCAGGCTGTAGAAGGGCAGGGCGTCGTAGCCCAGGCGGCCGAACAGCAGGTGCCAGAGGGCCGAGGAGTCAGTCATGGGCGGCTCCGGTGAAGGTGTCGCAGGCGGGTACCGGATCCTGGCGATAGCGCGCCAGCACCCAGGCGAAGAGAGCGGGTTGGGTCAGGCGCAGCTCGGCGGCCTGCTCCAGGGTGCCGGGGCGGGCCAGCACCTGGTAATGAGCGCAGTCCAGCGCCTCGCGAGCCTGACCCACCCTTTGGGTCCAGGCTTGAAAGTCGGCCTCGCCCAACACCCGGATCGGGAAGTGCTGGTCCTGGAAGCCCTTACCGCTGTACTGAGCGTTGCGTCCCTCGAACTGGCCGGGCGCGGGAATCTGCAGATAGCGCTGCGTCTGCATGCCGGCCATGGCATAGATCTGGCCGCCCAGGCGCGGCAACAGCAGCGACTGCATCACCGTATCGCTGGTGAGCTTGAGCTGTACCGGACGGCCCGCCGGCAGGACCAGTTCGTTGACACTGGCGATGCCCTGCTCGGGGTAGAGGAACAGCCACTTCCAGTCCAGGCCGATCACCTGGACCTCCAGCGGCGCCACGCTGGGCGTTGGCGAGCGATAGGGGTCCAGGCTATGGGTCCGGGTCCAGACCAGGAAGGCCAGGGCTACCACGATCAGCGCCGGCACGCCCCAGGCGAAGATGTCCAGCAGCCAGGAGAACTCCCAGCGCGGCCGGTAGGCAGCGCGATCGTTGCCGTGGCGATAGCGCCAGACGATGAGCGGGGTCAGCAGGATCACCGGCAGCACCACCACCAGCGCCAGGCCGACGATCCACTGCAGCAGGTCCCGCTCGCCACTGGCGGCGAGCCCTGCGGGCACGAGGAAACCATGCTGGAGGGGCGAGCAGCCGGCCAGCAGGGTGGCCACAACCAGAGTGGCAGCCAACCGGAATGGCAGGGGCTGCCCACCCTTGAAGGTCGGCAGGCGCAGAGCGGGACGCGGTAATCGCGCAAGGGACATGAGCGGACTCGACCGTAACCAGTTATTGCAGCCAACAGACCATCCGATCAGGGGCGGCGTTCACTGGATACTGGCGCTTGGCCGCCTCGGCTTGGGACACGGTGGCATACAGGACCCGCGCTAGGGCTGTTCGGTCTTCCACTGGCCGAGCAGGATGGCGACGAATTTTTCCGCCGCGGGGGACAGGGAGGCACCGCGCCGGGACACCAGGCCCAGGGTCCGGGTTACCTCCGGATCGGTAAGGGGCACGCTGACCAGCGTCGGGTGGTCGGCGGCTGGCATGGCCAGGCTGGGCATGGCGGAAACGCCCAGCCCGGCTTCCACCATGCCCAGGGAGGTGGACAGGTGCTGTACCTCATAGAACCACTTGGGACGGATGCCACGGGCGGAGAGGGCATGGTCGAGTAGCACCCGGTTGCCGCTCAGGCGACCTACGCCGATCAGCCGGTGCTCGACCAGTTCGCCCCAGCTGATCGACGGGCGCCCGGCCAGTTCGTGGTCGCGCCGGCAGGCCAGCACGAACTGCTCCTGCACCAGAGGCACGAACTCGATGTCCGGGTGCTGGCCGCTGAGCATGTTGATGCCGAAGTCCGCCTCGCCACGCAGCACGGCTTCCAGACCATCATTGGCACTGAGGTCCAGCAGGCGGATGCGGATCTTGGGGTATTGCGCGTTGTACTGGCGGATCACCGAGGGCAGGAAGTAGAAGGCCGCGGTGGGGATGCAGGCCAGGGTGACCTGGCCGGTCTGGCGTTCGGCCAGTTCGCGGATGCTGAGGATGGAATCCTCGAAGTCATCCAGCAGCCGACGCGCCTTGGGCAGGAAATCCCGTCCGACGCTGGTGAGTCCGACGCGACGAGTGGTGCGTTCGAGCAGGGGCGTGCCCAGGCCGTCTTCCAGCTTCTTGATGCGCCGACTCAGGGCGGGCTGCGACAGGTGCAGGGCATCGGCCGCTTCATGGAAGCTGCCCAGTTCGGCGATCTTCACGAAAGATCGAATGTCTTGCAGCTCGTAGTCCATGAATTACCTATCTCTCGAATCCAGCTTTATTGATTATCCAAGTGGAATAATAGCGACGATATTTGCATTGGATAGATTTATCTACGGCTGCCAATCTTGCCCCTAGAACATCAATAAACGCTATTGATCAACAAGAGACAGCAGTCATGCAACGTATTCCCTGCGTTCTCATGCGCGGTGGCACCTCCAAGGGGCCCTTCTTCCACGCCAGCGACCTGCCCAGCGATCCCGCGCTACGCGACGAGATGCTGATCGACCTCATGGGCGCCGGCCACGAGCTGGAAATCGACGGCATCGGGGGTGGCAGTCCCCAGACCAGCAAGGTCGCCATCATCAGCCCGTCCAGCCATGCCGATGCCGACGTGGATTACCTCTTCGTTCAGGTGATGGTCGCCGACCGCCGTGTCGATACCGCGCCCAACTGCGGCAACATGCTCTGCGCCGTGGGTCCTTTCGCCGTGGAGCAGGGCCTGGTCGCCGCCAGAGACGGCAAGACTCTGGTACGTATCCGCAACCTCAACACCGACAGCTTCGTCGACGCCCTGGTGCACACGCCCGGCGGCGTGGTGCGCTACGAAGGCGATACCGCCATCGACGGCGTGCCCGGCACCGCGGCACCGGTCCAACTGACCTTTCTCGACGCCGTGGGCAGCAAGACCGGCAAGCTGTTTCCCACGGGCCAGGCCACCGATGTCTTCGACGGCGTGCCGGTGACCTGCATCGATATGGCCATGCCGATGATGATCGTCGACGCCCGCCACCTGGGTGTGACCGGCAGCGAGCGCCCGGCCGAGCTGGACGCCGACACCGGGCTGCTGGCGCGGCTGGAAGCCCTGCGGCTGCAGGCCGGCCGGGCCATGGGCCTGGGCGATGTCAGCGGCAAGGTGATTCCCAAGCCGGTGCTGATTTCCCCGCCTCAGCACGGCGGCACCCTGCAGGTCCGCTACTTCATGCCGCACAGCTGCCACCGGGCGTTGGCCATCACCGGCTCCATCGGCCTGGCCACCGCCTGCGTCACCCCGGAAACGGTGGTGATGGCGCTGCTCGGAGCCGGCGCCGAAACCCTCACCGACGTTCGCCTGGAGCATCCCAGCGGCGGTATCGACGTGGTGCTGTCGCGCGGCGGCGCTGACGGCACTACCATCCAGGCCTCGGTCGTCCGGACCGCGCGCCGCCTGTTCGCCGGCCATGTCTACGCGCCCGTCGCGCGAAGGCTCGCCGGCTGACGCAAGAGCCTGTTCAGAATCTGCTGCGCGTCGGCCAAACCGCGTTGAAAAGGGCTTCGGAATGCTCATTTACCACTCGTAAACTCCGCTTCCTCAGCCCTTTTCGCCTTGTTTGGCTCTAGCTCGCGAGATTATGAACAGGCTCTAAGAACCCACCCCCACCAGCGCATCCGCACAACTTCAATAAACGGTGATGCCCCATGAAACTTGCCAAATCGCTGTACTTCCAGATCCTCTGCGCCGTGGTCCTCGGGGTGCTGGTCGGTCACTTCTGGGCGCAACAGGCCGTTGCGCTCAAGCCCCTGGGTGACGCCTTCATCAAGCTGATCAAGATGATGATCGCCCCGGTGGTGTTCTGCACCATCGTCACCGGCATCGCCGGCATGACCGACAAGAGCAGCCTGGGTCGGCTGATGGGCAAGACGCTCCTGCTGTTCCTGGTGCTCACCGTCATCAGCCTGTTCATCGGCCTCGGCGCGGTCTATCTGTTCCAGCCCGGTGTGGGCATGAACATCGATCCCGCGACCCTGAGCACCGCCAGCATCGCCCAGTACACGGCGTCGGCGGCCAAGCTCAGCGTGGTGGACTTCTTCATGCACATCATCCCGGACACCTTCATGGGGGCGTTCAACAAGGGTGAGGTACTGCCGGTGCTGTTCATCGCCGTGCTCTGCGGTTTCGCCCTGTCGTCCATGGGGGAGCGCGGCCGGCCGGTGTTGAATGTGCTGGAGTCGGCCTCCCAGATGGTCTTCCGGATCTTCGGCTACCTGATGCGCTTCGCGCCGATCGGCGCCTTCGGCGCCCTGGCCTTTACCGTCGGCCAGTACGGCATCACCTCGCTGGGCTCCCTGGCCAAGTTGATCGCCACCCTCTATATCGCCTGCGCCTTCTTTGTCTTCGTGGTGCTGGGCGCCCTGTGCCGCTCGCGGGGCTTCAGCCTGTGGAAACTCCTGCGTTACTTCCGGGAGGAATTCCTGGTGGTGCTGGGCACCTCGTCCACCGAGCCGGTGCTGCCGCGCATGCTGCAGAAGCTCGAAGGCCTGGGCTGCAAGAAGGGCGTGGTCGGCCTGGTGCTGCCCACGGGCTATTCCTTCAACCTGGACGGCACCGCCATCTACCTGTCGCTGGCCGCCGTCTTCATCGCCCAGGCCTGCAACATCGACCTGACCATCGGCCAGACCCTGACCATGCTGGCGATCATGCTGCTGTCCTCCAAGGGCGCAGCCGGCGTGACCGGCAGCGGCTTCGTCGCCCTGGCCTCGACCCTCACCGTGATCCATGACATCCCCCTGGCGGGACTCGCGCTGCTCATCGGGATCGACAGATTCATGTCCGAAGCCCGCGCGCTGACCAGCCTGGCGAGTAACGCCGTGGCCACCGTGGTGATCTCGCTGTCCGAAGGTGCCTGCGACCGGGAGCGGCTGTTACGCGCCCTGGCCAGCGGCAAGGCCGAACCCCAGGCAATGCCCGACGCCGTCGAGTGGACCGTACCGGACGCCCGTCCCCACGCCTGACCGTCCAAACGCCTCTCCTGCTGTAGCCCCACCTCCGCGTCGTCAGCTGGCCGAAGGAGGGGATCGGCTGGCCTGCGTTTGGCCAGGTACACAACAAGAACAAGGGATATGCCTATGCTCGCGCTTCTCGGTCTGATCATGGTGGTGACCTTCACCTACCTGATCATGAGCAAACGTCTGTCGCCCATCGTGGCGCTCACCGTGGTGCCCATCGTTTTCGCCCTCATCGGTGGCTTCGCCCCCACCACCGGCAAGATGATGCTCGACGGCCTCAAGATGGTGGCGCCCTCGGCGGCGCTGCTGCTGTTCGCCATCCTCTTCTTCGGGCTGATGATCGACGCCGGCCTGTTCGATCCCCTGATCCGCAAGATCCTCAAGCGCGTCAACGGCGACCCGGTGAAGATCGCCATCGGCACCGCGCTGCTCTCGCTGCTGGTCGCCCTGGACGGCGACGGCACCACCACCTACATGATCACCTGCGCCGCCATGTTGCCGCTGTACAAGCGGATCGGCATGAATCCCATGGTGCTGGCGACGGTGTCCATGCTCTCCCTGAGCATCATGAGCGGCATGAGTCCCTGGGGTGGCCCGGCCACCCGCGCCATCGCCGCGCTGGGCCTGGACGCCACCGCCTACTTCATCCCCCTGCTGCCCACGGTGATTGGCGGCGCGGCCTGGGTGGTGTTCACTGCCTTCCTGCTCGGTCGTCGCGAGCGCGCCCGCATCGGCAACGTCAGCCTGGAAAGTGGTGGGGCGGCCGGTGGCAGGTGCTATATCGAGGAGATCCTCGGCGACTCGCCGAACAAGCGCCCCCGCCTGGCCTACGTCAACCTGGTGCTGGTGATCCTGGTGATGACCGCCCTGGTCATGGGCGTGATGCATGCCGCCATTCTCTTCATGATCGGCTTCGTGCTGGCGCTGATGATCAACTACCCGCAGCTGGAGCTGCAGAAGGAGCGCATCCTGGCGCACTCCGGCAATGCCATGACCGTGGTGCTGCTGGTGTTCGCCGCAGGCATCTTCGCCGGCATCTTTTCCGGCACCAAGATGGTCGACGCCCTGGCCCAGACCCTGGTCGACTGGATCCCGCCGGCCTGGGGCCACTGGTTCCCGCTGGTAGTGGCCATCACCAGCATGCCGCTGACCTTCGTGCTGTCCAACGATGCCTACTACTTCGGGGTGGTGCCCATCCTGGCCAATGCCGCCGCGGCCTACGGCATCGACCCGGTGGAGATCGCCCGCGCCTCGGTGCTGGGCCAGCCGGTGCACCTGATGAGTCCGCTGGTGGCCTCCACCCTGTTGCTGGTGGGCATGGTCGACCGCGACATCGGTGACTTCCAGAAGGCCACCGTCAAATGGGCGGTGCTGACCTCCCTGGTCATCACCGCCCTCGCGTTGCTCACAGGCGCCATTTCGTTCTTCGTCTGACGCCGGCGGCCTGGCGATTACGGCTGGGCGGGAACCGGCTTGAGGCCGCTGTCCTCGATGGCCTTGGCGGCGTCTTTCGAGGCCAGGTACTGGAGCAGGGTGCGAGCGGCCTCCGGGTGCTGACTCTTGCTGACCATGGCGCCGGAGTAGAGGGTCATCTTCTGCGCCTGGTCGGGGATCAGGCCGATGATGTCGATGCCTGGCACCGCCTTCAGCTCGCTCAGCTGCTGGAAGCCCAGCTGCGCTTCGCCACGGGCTACCACGGCGCCCACGGGTTCGGCGGGAATCATGCGTGCCTTGGCCATGAAGCTCTTGTCCAGCTGCATGCGCGGGAAGAGGATGCGCGACAGGTAGACGCCGCTGGCGCTGTCGGAATAGGCCACCGACTGGGCCTTTTCCAGGGTCTGCTTGAAGGCGTCCATGTTCGAGATGTCCGGCTTGGGTGCGCCCTGGCGAACTGCCATGGCGATAAAGGACTGGCCCAGGTCGACGCGGCTGTCCTTGACCACCTGGCCACTGGCGACCAGCTTGTCCAGCGCCGAACCCACCATCAGCACCACGTCGGCCGGCTCATTGCGTGCCAGGCGATTGGGAATGGCCTGGGGCGTATCACCCATGGATGGCGCGGCGGCGATGTCCAGCTTGACCCCAGTGGCCTTTTCATAGGCCGGGGCGACCTCGCGGATGGTGCCCATGATGCCGCCCGAGCTCAGCACCGTGAGGGTGGTGACGGGTTGCGCGGCCAGCAGCGGGGTGGAAGCCAGCAGCAGGGCGCCGAGGGCAAGGGTGGGCAAACGTGGAAACATGAGGATGACTCCGATAGGAAAGAACGGACGATAGACCGCGGGCGTGCGCGGAGCGCGTTAGTCCGGATGAAGAAAAATTTAATTTATTACCCTGGAGGTTTTCCCTAGGCTGTGCGGTCCGCCAGACCGGGCGCCAGATCCAGAGGCCATCATGACCCAGGCTTTGGTCATCGAAGACGACGAGGTGACCGCCCACGCCATCGCCAGCGAATTGCAGGCCCAGCACTACCAGGTGCGCTGGGAAAGCACCGGCCGCGACGGTCTCGCCGCGGCCATTGGCGGCGGCCACGACATCATCACCCTCGACCGCATGCTACCGGACTTCGATGGCCTGACCATCGTCAGCACCCTGCGGGGTCTTGGCATCGCTACCCCCGTGCTCATGCTCAGCGCCCTGTCCGATGTCGACGAACGCGTCCGCGGCCTGAGATGCGGCGGCGACGACTACCTGACCAAGCCGTTTTCCCTGGTGGAAATGATGGCCCGGCTGGAGGCGCTGTTGCGACGGCCGGCCGTGCCATCCGCCAGTCACCAGCTGCGGGTCGGAGAGCTGACCCTGGATTTGATCGAGAACACCCTGACCCGCGCCGGAGAGGCCATCGCCCTGTTGCCCACCGAATTCAAGATCCTCACCTACCTGATGCGCAACGCGGGCCAACTGGTCACCCGCACCATGCTCTTCGAGCAGGTCTGGGGCTATCACTTCGATCCGGGCACCAACATCATCGATGTGCACATGGGCCGCCTGCGACGCAAGATCGAGGGGGCAGGGCGGCCACTGGTGCACACGGTACGCGGGGCCGGCTATGTCCTCGTCGCCCAGGACTAGACGATGGCGCTCGGGTAGCAGTCGCCTGCTGGCCCTCTATGCGCTGTTCTTTGCCGCCTGGGGGGCGGTCTTCACCGGGGTGCTCTACTGGCAGATCTCCAACTACCTCGGCGCCGTGGCGGAGCGCACCCTGCTGCAACGGGCGCACTACTACCGCAAGGTCGCCGACCGTGACCTGCTGGGTGAGCTGCAGGCCAGCGAGGTCTTTTCCATGCCCGGCATCGACGCCTACGGCCTGTTCGAGGCCGATGGCCGCTATATCGCCGGCAACCTGGTGAAGCTCTTGCGCAATCTGCCGGACGACGGCCAGGTGCACTATCTGCAGCGCGGCCTCAGGACCACCGATGCCCTGGACGAGACGCGCAGCAGCCACGCCTTCCTGCAGCGCCGCGCGGACGGCCGCATCCTGGTGCTGGCGCGTGATGGCGGCTCGATCTCGGCGGTAGGCGGCATCATCGGCCAGGCGCTGTTCTGGGGGCTGTCGCTGACCCTGATTCCCGGCCTGGTGGGCTGGCACCTGCTGCGGCGGCGCCCGCTGCGACGGGTGGAACGGCTGCAGCGCAGCCTGGAGCGGATCGTCGCCGGTCATCTGGAGGAGCGCCTGCCGCTGTCACCGCGGCATGATGAACTGGACATGCTGGCTGATGCGGTCAACACCACCCTGGCCCAGCTGGAGCGTTCGATGCACGAGGTGAAAGGGGTCTGCGACGGCATCGCCCATGACCTGCGCACCCCACTGACGCGATTGCGGGCGCGACTGCACCAATTGCAGCAGCTGCCGTTGGCGGTGCCTCAGGCCGACAGCTTGGGCGAGGCACTGGCCGAGACCGAGGCCATCATGTCGCGCTTCCAGGGCCTGCTGCGCATCTCCGAACTGGAGGACACCCGCCGGCGCATGGCCTTCGCCCCTCTGGACCTGGCCGCGCTGCTGCGCCAGGCCCATGATTTCTACGAGCCCCTGGCCCAGGAAAAGGCCCAGACCTTGAGTCTGGAACTGGGCGAGGAGCTGCCGGAGGTGCAGGGCGACGCCGAGTTGCTGTTCGAGGCCCTGGTCAATCTGCTGGACAACGCCCTCAAGTTCGCCCCCGAGGGTGGGCAGGTGCGCCTGGTGGCGCGCGGGGTCGGCACCGCGGTGCGCATCGAGGTGATCGACGACGGCCCCGGCATCCCCGAAGCCGAGCGGGAGAGCGTGCTGCGCCGGCTCTATCGCGGCGATGCCAGTCGCCAGCAGCCAGGCTACGGTCTGGGCCTGTCGCTGGTGGCGGCCATCGTCCGGCTGCACGGGTTCCACCTGAGCATCGCGGCGGCTGAGCCGGTGGGCGCTAGGGTGGTCATCGCCACCGCCGACTGAACGTCGGCGGTTGGGCCTTCCTAAATTTTTCTTCACTTTCCTTCATTTGAGACCGGGGCAGGGCTTGCCTAGGGTAGCGACCCCTCCTGCCGATCCGGATTTGCCGCTCGTGAAACGCCCCTTGCTCTTTCTCGGCTTCGCCGCCCTGGGTCTCACCTGGCTCGGCCAGGTCGAGGCTGCGCCTACCGCCTCCGTCCTGATTCCCTCGCCACCCCAGCTCTCGGCCAAGGCCTGGGTGCTGATGGATGCCACCACCGGCCAGGTGATTGCCGAGGAGGACTCCCATGAGCACCTGCCACCCGCCAGCCTGACCAAGCTGATGACCGTCTATGTGGCGACCCGCGATATCCAGGCTGGCCAGCTCAAGGCGGACGACAAGGTCACCGTCAGCGAGCACGCCTGGCGGACCGAGGGCTCGCGGATGTTTCTCGATCCGCGCACCCCGGTGTCGGTGCACGATCTCCTGCAGGGCATCGTCATCGATTCGGGCAACGACGCCAGCGTGGCGCTGGCCGAGCATATCGCCGGCAGCAACGACAGCTTCGCCAGCCTGATGAACGCCACTGCCCAGCGCCTCGGCCTGCACGACAGCCATTTCATGAATCCCACCGGGCTGCCCAATCCCGAGCACTTTTCCTCGCCCTACGACATGGCGCTGCTGGCCCGCGCCATCATCCAGGACGAGTCGGCCTACTATGAGCTCTATGCCAAGAAATACTTCACCTGGAACGGCATCCGCCAGCCCAATCGCAATCTGCTGCTCTGGCGCGATCACAGCGTGGACGGCCTCAAGACCGGCCACACCGAGGCCGCTGGCTATTGCATGGTGACCTCGGCACTGCGCGACGGGCGCCGGCTGATCACCGCGGTGTTCGGTTCCAATTCGATCAACAACCGTGCCGCCGATACCCAGAAGCTGCTGACCTATGGTTTTCGCTTCTTCGACAACCTGACCGTCGACAAGGCCGGCGCGACCCTGGGGACCCCGGCGGTCTGGGAGGGGGAGCGTTCCAGTGTGCCGGTGGGCGTGACCCAGGACGTGGTCCTTACCCAACCCAAGGGCCAGCAGCCGCCGCAGCATCGCCTGGTGCTGAACGAGCCGCTGGTGGCACCCCTCGCCCAGGGCGCGGTGGTGGGGCAACTGGAGCTGCTGGATGGCGAGCGAGTCCTGCAGACCCGCCCGCTGGTAGCCCTGGAGGCGGTGGAGCAGGGCGGCTGGTGGTCACGCTGGCCCCAGCACCTCTATCGTCTGGTGCTGCACTGGCTGGGACGGATCTAGGTGGGGCCGCGGGGCTCAGGCCTGGTGCTGCAGGTGCTCGCGCAGGAAGGCATTGATCCGCGCCAGGGTCCAGCGCACCCCTGGCAGCACCCCGAGCATCTCGATGAAGCCATGGATCATGCCGGGCAGCTCGTGATACTCCACGGCGTTGCCAGCACCGATCAGTGCCTGGGCATAGAGGCGGGCGTCGTCGCGCAGGGCATCGCATTCGGCGCCAAAGATCAGCGCTGGCGGCAGAGTGGCGTGGGAGGAGGCATAGAGGGGTGACACCCGCGGATCGCGGGTATCCACGTCCTGCAGGTACATGCCGGAGAAGTAGTCCATCATCGGCCGGGTCAGCGGCGGGACCTGGGCATTCTCGATCCGGGAGGGGTGATTCCAGGCCTCTGGGGTGTTGTCGACCCCGGGATAGATCAGCACCTGGGCCCTGAGCGTGAGGGGTCCTTCGCGCAGGTGCAGGGCGGCCATGGCGGCCAGGCCACCGCCGGCGCTGTCGCCGGCCAGGGCAACCCGCTGCAGATCCAGGTGGAAGGCGCTGCCGGCCTCGGCCAGCCAGCGCAGGACGGCCAGGACATCATCGGGACTGGCCGGCGCCGGATGTTCCGGGGCGAGGGCATAGTGCACCGCTAGCACCGCGCAGTCGGTGCCCAGGGCAATCTGTCGGCAGAGCGAATCATGGCTGTCCAGGTCGCCGATCACCCAGCCGCCCCCATGCAGATAGACCACCAGCGGGCGCGGCCGGTCGTCTTCCGCATAGGGTCGATAGAGGCGCAGCGGAATGGGCCCCAGGGGACCAGGCGCGCTCAGCGCCTCGACCCGCGCCACCGGAGCCGGCGGCAGACCGAGTGCACGACTCATCTGCACATAGGCGGCGCGCGCGTCCTGCGGCGTGAGGCTGTCCATGGGCGGCTGCGGCTGGGCCGCCAACTGCGCCAGCAGCTGGGCAACTTCCGGGGTGAGGCGCGCGAAGGCGTCTGGCATGGGGCTTCTCCTGAATGTCGGGGCGCCAGGGTGGACGCCGAGTCGCTGCCAGCCTCGTCGCCGGGCGCGGACCGGTCTATCGATCAGATGAACGATGGTCGCCAGCCAGGAATCTCCGCTATCGCGCGACGGTTACGCTGGCACGCGGGTAGGCAGAGGGCTACCTATCCTGCATCTGAACGATAGGCGCGCCGCCCTGCTACGGTAAACTCGGACCCCAAGCCGGGCCCTCCTGGGGCCGGCGTTCTACCCAAGACAATCACAACAATGGGGGTAGCATGGCTCAGTCAGCCGCCGTTTCCTGCAGTGTGCCCGCCGAGGTGGTCGCCCGCTTCAGCGAGGTCGTCCTGGCCCTGCAGTCCCGTCTGCGCGGCGGGGCCATCACCGAGTTCCATGCCCAGGCCCTGGAGCAACTGCAGCGCCTGGTCGCCTTCGACAAGGCCTGGTGGGGCAACTCCACCTGGCGTGACGGGGTGCCGGTGGCGCACAGCGCCTTCCTGCTGGGGCTGCCCAGCGCCTATACCCGGGAATGGGACGCCCTCAAGGCCGACGACCACGACCTCGGCGAGCTGCACCAGGAGCAGGGGCGCTGCCAGGTGTTCGACTGCCATGACGCAACGGCCTCGCCGGCGCTGGCCGCCCTGGGGCAACGCTATGGTCTGGCCCAGGGCCTGCGCATCGTGCTGACCGACGACCAGACCCGCCTGGGTGTGCACCTCACCTTGTTCCGCGCTACCCCCTTCACCGCCCTGGAATGCCAACTGGTGGAATGGCTGATGCCACACCTGCTGCACGCCGAGCGCGAGAGTTGCCTGCGCACCCTGGCGACCCTGAGGGACAGCGGCGGCAGCTTCGACGAACTGGCCCTGGCGGTGTGCGATCGCTACGGCGTGCTGCTGTCCATGGAGCCGGGTTTCGCCACCTTGCTGGCAGCGGAATGGGAGGGCTGGCAGGGCAACCGGCTGCCACCCGCCTGTGCACCCCAGCACAGCTACCAGGGCCGGACCCTGCAGCTGGACGCCCAGCCGCTGGGCGACCTCTTGCTGCTCAAGGCGCGCCGGCGCAGTTCGGCGGAGCGGCTCAGCGCCCGCGAACTGGAAGTGGCCCAGTGTTTCGCCCTGGGCCAGACCTACAAGGAAGTCGCCCGCACCCTGGGTATGGCACCGGCCACGGTGCGCCATCACCTGAGGCGAATCTACGAAAAGCTCGGCGTCAATCGCAAGGCGCAGATCGCCCAGCAGGTCGCTGCCGCGCCGGACTGATCCCACCCCCGTTCTGACCCTTTCGCCAAGACCGGGCGCTCCGCGCGCCTGGTGAGGCCTCGCTCGCCCGCTCGAACGTCTTGAGGAGCCTTTACCATGCCTTCGCCCGGAGTTCTGACTCGCGCTGCTGTCCTGTCCCTCGCCGCGCTGGCCGCCCCCATCACCCATGCCACCGAGAAGGGCATGCCGACCACGGCCGCCGGGGTGCAGGACTTCGGGGCCGGCTTCATGCCGCCGACGACGCCCTTCGGCACGGTTGGCATGCGCATCAGCGACTACCAGGCGCGAGTGATCAGGGACAGCCACGGCAAGGACAATGGCAATGACTTCAACATCAACGTCCTGGCCATCGGCCTGGCCTATCTGCGCATGACCGATCAGCAGCTGCTCGGCGCGCGCTACGGCTTTGGCGCGGTCTCGGTGTTCTTTCGCATGGACGCCGACCTCGGCATCGACGCGGGCGGGCAGCGGGTATTCAGCGACAGCGCCGAGCTGTTCCGCCCGGCGGACGTGCAACTGATCCCCTTGATCCTCGACTGGCGGCCGGCGCCAGGGGTAGGGATCAATACCCAGCTGTCCATCCAGGCGCCCACCGGCAACTACGACAAGGACCGCCTGGTCAGCCCCGGCACCAACCACTGGACGGTCTCGCCGATCCTCAACGCCAGCTACATCAGCCCGAGCGGGCTGGAGCTGTCGTCCAGCTTCCAGCTCGACATCAATGCGCGCAATGCGGCCACCGACTACCGCAGCGGGGTGGAGTATCGCCACGAGTTCGCCGTGGGCCAGCATGTCGGCGACTGGACCCTGGGCCTGGGTGGCTACTATTACCGCCAGCTCAGTGACGACGACGCCCCGGGCCTGACCCGCGGCAATCGCGCACGGGTGCTGGCGCTGGGCCCGGCGGTAAGCTTCTTCCAGCCCACCTCGGGGCTGCCGGCCATCTGGCTGCACGCCTACAAGGAATTCGAGGCGCGCAACCGGGCGGAGGGCTATACCGTGGCGCTGCGCATCGGCGCCAGCTTCTAGCCGAGCATGTCGCGGACGCGGCTGATCAGGTGGTCGACGGCGAAGGGCTTGGTGAGGATCTCCATGCCGGGATCCAGATGCCCGTTGCCGATGGCGGCGTTCTCCGCGTAGCCGGTGATGAACAGGGTCTTGAGACCGGGGCGCGACTGGCGTCCCGCTTCAGCCATCTGCCGACCGTTCATGCCGCCGGGCAGGCCGACGTCGGTGATCAGCAGGTCGAGGTGGACGTCCGACTGCAGGATCTTCAAGCCGGTCAGGCTGTCACCCGCCTCGATGACGGCATAGCCGAGGTCTTCGAGGATATCCATGACCAGCATCCGCACCGTCGGCTCGTCGTCGACGATGAGCACCGTTTCACCCTGGGCGGCGCCGGCTACGTCCAGGCGCGCCGCCAGGCCCTCGTCGGCCGGCATCTCGCCGAAGTAGCGCGGCAGGTAGATGCACAGGGTGGTGCCCTGGCCGACCTCGGAGTAGAGCCGCACCTGGCCGCCTGACTGGCGAGCGAAGCCATAGATCATCGACAGGCCCAGGCCGGTGCCCTGGCCGATGGGCTTGGTGGTGAAGAAGGGCTCGAACACCCGGGCGGCGACCTCGGGCGGGATGCCTACCCCGGTATCCGTCACGGACAGCGACAGGTACTGACCCTCCGGCAGGTCCTGGGCGCGGGCCGCCTCCCGATCCATCCAGCGGTTGGCGGTCTCGATGGTGATGCGGCCGCCCTCGGGCATGGCATCGCGGGCGTTGATACAGAGGTTGAGCAGCGAATTCTCCAGCTGACTCGGGTCCACCAGTGCCGGCCACAGGGCGGCGGCGCCGACGGTTTCGACCTGGATGCCCGGGCCCACGGTGCGCTGGATGAGCTCGGTGAGGCCATTGATCAGCTGATTGACGTCGACCGGACGCGGCGCCAGGGTCTGCCGGCGGGAGAAGGCCAGCAGGCGGTGGGTGAGGGCGGCGGCGCGCTTGGCGGCGCCCTGGGCGGCGACCAGATAGCGATCCAGGTCGCGCAGCCGGCCCTGGGCGATGCGCGTTTCCATCAACTCCAGGGCGCCGGAGATGCCGGCCAGCAGGTTGTTGAAGTCGTGAGCCAGGCCCCCCGTCAGTTGGCCGACGGCTTCCATCTTCTGTGACTGGCGCAGCTTTTCCTCGGCCTGCATCAGTTCGGCGGAGCGCTCGGCCACGCGGATCTCCAGGGTATCGTTGAGGGCGCGCAGGGCCGCCAGGGCCTTGTCGCGCTCCGCCTCGATGGCCCGGCGTTCCTCCACGTCGATGAGCACCCCGGGAAAGCGCAGCGGCGTCCCGTCGGCATCATGGTCGACCCGGCCGTTGGCCTCGATCCAGTAATAGTGGCCGTCAGCCCGGCGCACGCGGTACTGATGGGCAAAGGGGCCGCCCTGGGCGACGACCACCCCGATGGCCCGGGCGAGGCCCTCCTTGTCGTCCGGATGGACGTTGCTCACCACCTGGGTGAGATTCAGGCCGTCCAGGCCCAGCTGCGGATCGAGCCCGAACACCGTGGCGAAGGCTTCGTCCACCGTGAAGCTGTCGCTGGGCAGGTCCCAGTGCCAGGTGCCGATGATGGCGCCAGCGGAGAGCGCCAATTGCACCCGCTCGATGTTCTGGCGGGCCAGGGCCTCGCTGATGCGCAGGCGCTCCTGGGCATTGCGCCGCTCGGTGACGTCGCTGAACAGGATGGCGATCTGGCGCTCGTCCGGGTCGCCCACCCGCACGGCGCGCACGTCGAACCAGCGCTCGAAGGTGTTGGCGTAGTTCTCGAAGGTCGCCGGCTCGCCGGTCTTGGCCACGTGGCCATAGGTATCAAACCAGAACTGCTCCAGGTTGGGCGCAAATTCAGTGACCCACTTGCCCCGCAGGTTGACGCCGGCCTGGAGTTCGAATGCCGGGTTGGCTTCGAGGAAACGGTAGTCGATGGGCTTGTCGTCGGCATCGAACTTGACCTGGATGATGGCGAAGGCCGAGCCGATGGTCTCGATGATGGCGCGAAAGCGTTCCTCGCTCTTGCGCAGCGCGGTCTGCGCCGATTGCAGCTGACTCATGTCCAGCATGGCGCCGATCATGCGCGTGGGGCGCCCATAGGTATCGCGGATCACCCGGCCGCGGTCGAACACCAGGGCATAGGAGCCATCGGCCCGCAGGAAGCGATACTCGTCGGTCCACACCACGCCATCGCCGTCGATCACGCCATGGATAGACGCATCGATCCGCGCGCGATCATCCGGATGGATCTGCTCGAGCCACCAGGTCCCAGTGGATGCTAGGTGCTCCGGCAGATGGCCATAGGCGGCGGTCAGGGCTTCGTTCCAGCGAATCTGGCCCGAGCTGAAGTCCCAGTCCCAGATGGCGTCGTTGGTCGCTTCGGCGACCAGCCGGTAGCGCTCCTGGGTTTCCTTGAGCGCCTGGCCCGCCAGGTGTTCGACGGTGCGGTCGCGCAGGATCTTGACGAAGCCGAGCGGCTCGCCGTCGTCATCGGTGAGGGCCATCATCTCGCCGGAGGCCCAGAAGCGCTGGCCGTCCTTGCGCAGGTGCCAGCGTTCGTCCAAGGCACTGCCGTCACGCAGGGCCTTGGCCATCTCGTACTCGGCACGATGGTTGGCGCAGTCTTCGGGCGTGAAGAAGCGCGAGGCGTCCTGGCCGATCATTTCTTCGGCGGTCCAGCCCATGACCTGTTCGGCACCCGGATTCCAGTCGGTGATGCGGCCATCGCGATCGCTGACCACGATGGCGAACTGAGTCGTGCTCTCCAGCACCGCCCGGCTGCGGGCCTTGCTCAGGCGGCCGCGCTCGTCCCTTGGCGAGGCAGGTGTGGAATTGGCCTGCAGTGCCTCGCGTAGGCGAAGCACTTCAGCTTCCAGCTCTTCGCGGGTCAGCGTGGCCAGGGGTACCTCATTCATCGCGCTGGGGACCTCTCGGAATCCATTGACGGGGCGTTCGACCATACAAGCCGCGCAGTGTGTCCGCACGGCGCGGAGCAGAAAAGCCCTTGCCGCTGATCGGCGGTTTGCTGGGGTAATGATCTCCCTGGAGGACCTGGTCGAAGGAGGCAGGGCAGCGAAGCGGCTAACTGGATTAAATAGTAGCGCTAGAGCCGTGCGAATGGCGGAAACCGTCTGGTTGCACCGACCTGGCCGAAAGGAGCCGCGTGGCGCCCCTCTGCGCCGTGGCGACCAGACGTACGGTGCCTGGCCTGGAACCCCGTCGCCACCCCGGCCCTCTACGAAGGCGCGGGGCAGTCGTCACGACCGTCAAGGACCCCGCAGTCCCCTGACTCAGGAGCACCACCCGCATGGCCACCGAATCCTCTTCTGCACCGGCGGCGCTTCGCCGCGCCATTACCCTGCCGATGCTGCTGTTCTTCATCCTCGGCGATGTGCTGGGGGCGGGCGTCTACGCCCTGGCCGGCACCATCGCCGGACGGGTTGGCGGGGCCATCTGGGCGCCGCTGTTGATCGCCCTGCTGTTCGCGCTGCTCACCGCCGCCTCCTATGCCGAACTGGTCACCAAGTATCCCAAGGCGGGTGGGGCCGCGGTGTTCGCCGAACGGGCCTTCGGGCGGCCCTGGCTATCCTTCCTGGTAGGTTTCTCGATGCTGGCCGCCGGGGTCACCAGCGCCGCGGGGTTGGCGGTGGCCTTTGCCGGTGGCTATCTGCAGGCACTGGTGCCCTGGCCCGCCAGCTGGGTCTGCCTGGGCTTCCTGCTGCTGATAGGCCTGCTCAATGCCCGCGGCATCAAGGAGTCGCTGTCGGTCAACCTGGTGATGACCCTGATCGAGCTTTCAGGCCTGGTGATCGTCGTCGCGGCGGCGGCCTGGTTCGTCGCCCAGGGGCAGGCCGAGCCTGCGCGCCTGCTGGAAGTGGATGCGCCTTCCGCCACCGTGGCCATTCTCAGTGCGTCGCTGTTGGCCTTCTATTCCTTCGTCGGTTTCGAGACCTCGGCCAATCTGGCTGAAGAGGTGCGGGACGTGAGTCGCGTCTATCCGCGCGCCCTGTTCGGCGCCCTGATCATCGCCGGCATCGTCTACCTGCTGGTAGGGGCAGGCGCCGCCCTGGTGCTGCCGGTCGACCAGCTCAAGGCGTCGGGCGCGCCGCTGATGGACGTGCTCGGCGCTTCGGGCCTGGGCGTGCCGACCCGGCTGTTCGCGGTCATCGCACTGATTGCGGTGGCTAACGGTGCCCTGCTGACCATGATCATGGCCAGCCGCCTGGCCTATGGCATGGCCCGCCAGGGGCTGCTGCCCGGGGTGCTCGGGCAGGTGCTGCCGCGGCGGCAGACGCCTGGCGTAGCCATCCTCGCCACGACGGCGGTGGCCATCGCCCTGACCTACACCAGCACCCTGGACGTGCTGGCCGAAACCGTGGTGCTGCTGCTTCTGGTGGTATTCATCAGCACCAACCTGGCGGTACTGGTGCTCAAACGCGATCGCGTCGAGCATCCGCATTTTCGGGTGCACTGGGTCTTTCCGGTGCTGGCCCTGGGCTCCTGTGTGCTGCTGATCGCCCAGCAGGGCGCGGCGACCTGGCTGCGTGCCGGCGTCCTGCTGCTGGTCGGCGGCGTGCTCTATGGCCTGACCCGGCTGGCCGGGACGCGTCGGGTCGCGGCCTGAGGTCCGCGGACTTTCACGCGATCAGGAGGCAACCAGCTCATAGAGCGTCTGCATGTCGGCGGGCTTGGTCAGGTGATGATCGAAACCCGCGGCCAGGGCATCCGCCTTGTCCTGCGCCTGGCCCCAGCCGGTCATGGCGATCAGCTTGACCGCCTGGCCCGCAGCGGTGTCGCGGATCGCCCGGGCCAGTTGATGACCAGTCAGGCCCGGCATGCCGATGTCGGAGATGACGATGTCGGGGTGATAACTCTGGAAGCTGTCCAGGGCCTGCTGACCGTCGTAGGCGATTCGCACCTGATGACCGTCCAGCTCCAGCAGTTCGGCGATGGTGTTGGCGATGTCGGGATTGTCGTCCGCCACCAGGATCCGGCGGACGACTGGGGCCGCGGGCCCCAGCTCGGGCGCTGCCGGCAGGGCGGACGGCGGGGCGACCGTGACCGGCAGGGTCACGGTGAAGCGGCTGCCTTGGCCGAGTCCGGCGCTGTCGGCGGTGATGTCGCCCCCCTGTAGCCGCGCCAGTTCCCGAGAAAGCGCCAGGCCGATGCCCAGCCCCGGCGAGCGCTCCGTCAGGCGCGGATCGACCTGGCCGAACATCTGGAACAGGGCGTCCAGGCGCTCGGGCGCTATGCCGATGCCGTTGTCGGCGATCTCCACCCGGACCTCGTCGGCGCGCTCCTGGACGGCCAGGCTGATCTGCCCAGCCACCGGCGTATAGCGAGCCGCATTGCCCAGCAGGTTCAGGAAGATTTGCTCCAGGCGCAGTGGATCGGCATAGAGCCAGATGGGCGCCTCGGGCAGTTGCAGGTCGAAGGCCTGCCCCCGCTCCTGCATCAGGGGCAGCGCCGCATCCGCGCTTGCGTCGAGAACCGATTGGAGGGTGATGAACTCCTGGTGCAAGGTGATCCGGCCAAAGGTAAGGCGGGAGATGTCCAGCAGGTCGTTGAGCAGGGCGCCCATGCGCTCTACCTGCCGATCGATGGTCTGGCAGCTGCGCCGCTGTTGTTCGGGCGAGGCGGCCGGGGACGCGATCAGCGCCGCCGCATGGCGAATCGGCGCCAGCGGGTTGCGCAGCTCGTGGGCGAGGATGGCGAGGAATTCGTCCTTTTGCCGATCGATGTCCCTCAGCGCCTGTTCCTGCTGCTTGCGCGTACTGATGTCGAGGAACCAGACGGCCACGTTGCCATCGAACGGCGTCGCGCTGACCTGTAGCCAGCTGCTGGTACCCGCGACGTCAGGGCCCTGCACCTCGGTGGACCAGGTCGTGTCGCTGCCCAGCCGTTCCTGACAGAGCTGTAGGATGCTGGCGCTGGCCCACGTCAGGCTGCCGGTGGCCTCCGCCTGAGCGAGCCCCAGGGTCGCTGCGCCGATGGGATTAAGGTAGTCCCAGGCCAGGGTAGCCCCCGCTGTGGGCACGGCGATACCAAAGCAGACCTGCGAACTCTCCAGGGCTACCCGCAGGCGTCGTTGGGATCGCTGCGCGGTTTCCTGGCTGCGCGCACGGTCGATCACCAGCACCGCCTTGGAGGCACAGAGATCGGCGAGACGCTGCTCGCGTGGCGTGGGTGCCCGGGCCGCCGGCAGGTGTACGGTGATGGCTCCAAGGGTGCCATGCAGGGTGCTGCGCAGGGGCACGGCATGCACGGCGGCGAAGCCCAGGCGGCGGCCGACGGTCGCCAAGGCGGCGAATTCGGTCGCGGTCCCGAGTTCGGCCACTACTCGGTCACCGCTGCGAATGGCAGCACCACAGGCGCTGGCCTCGGGCGGCAGGGCGGCCAACTGCGCGTGGTCCTCGGCCGCGAAGCCTGCGGTGAAATACAGTTGCGGCGGCCTGCCGTCCTCGACCAGCGACACACAGCCGAAGGGCGTCTGATGAAAGCGGCACAGGACATCCAGGATCTCCTGCAACTGCTGTGGCAGCGAAGGGAGTTGCAGCAGGCGATGGTTCAGCCGCTGAAGGATCTCCAGGTCGGCGACCTGCAGCTGCAGCTCCCCCTGGCTCAGCTGCAGACCACGCAGGTAGTCGTCGCGCTGCTCTTCGATCAGCCGGCGCGCTTCGGCGGCGGCCAGCAGCGCCTCGCCTGCCAGTTGAACCTCCAGGACATCGCTGTCGGGCAGTACCGGTGGCAGGCGTTGACCCAGGGCCTCGGCCGCCTTCTGCAGCGCCTGCACCGGGCGGCTGATCCGCCGTGACAGCAGCAGGGCCACCGCCCAGGCGAAGGCCACCGACAGCACCAGCCCGCCGCCATAGAGAGCGAAGGAGCGGATGGCGGCTGCCGACACCTCTTCGGTCGGGATGGCCGTGGTCACGGTCCAGCCGGAATCGGGCAGGCGCACGAAGGCCGTGTAGACGTCATGGCCCTCCCGGGTACGGGAAATGCCGACCCCTTCGTCACCCGGTTGCGCCAGGATCTCTGTCAACCCCGGCAAGGCCCGCTGGCCGAGGGATTCTTCGTGCAAAGCCGTTCGCGCGATGCGAAGACCCTGACGATCGAACACCGAGCCGACCCAGTCTTTCGGCAGGGTGCGGGTCATCCGGGCCGCTCTGATGCTTTCCGGCGTCATCACGGCAGTCAGCACGAAGTTGAGCTGCCCGTCGCGGAGTACCGGTACCCGTATCGGAAAGGCGAACTGCCCGGCGGGTCCGCGGGCCAATTGGCCGATCACCGGCCGGTGCTGGGCGATCACCTCGGCAAAGCTGTCCGGTTCGGCCAGGGGGCCCCCAGGTGCCCGATTGTGGGCCGAGATCCGCCGCACGATCTGGCCGTCGGGAGCGGCCAGCAATACCGTCCGCCAGCCCGGAACCAGGGGCAATACCCGTCCGACCTGGGTGGCGAAGTCGTCGAGGTTCTCGTTCAGCAGGGGGGACTCGGCGAGCGCCTGCAGGATGGTCACGGAACGGCGCAATTCGATTTCGATGGTGGTCGCCGCCTGGCGACTGGATTCCAGCGCCCGCTGCTCCGTTTCACGTTGCTGGTGCTGCACCAGCAGCCAGAGACCGAGGCCGGCCACCAGGGCCAGAGGCACGATCCCCGCGAGAGCGATCGCCAGCAGGCGGTTGCGCAAGGGGACCAGACGCTTGGGGCGAGCGATCGGCGGTGGCATGTCGGCTTCAATGGCGGAAAGTCGTCATTCTAGCCTGAGCACCGGTGGCGATTTGCCAGGAATGCACGGTCGTCGGGAACCCGGACAACTCCCTGGAACCCGCGGCCGCTCTAGCATGCGGTTGTCGACAGGGCGGCCGCCTATCGGCGATGGGTGGTGGTTCAGGGGGTGCCCGGGCCGCCGACCAGAAGGGGTGAACCTGCCTTTCCCTCTCGGAGTTGCGCCATGCGTACCCTGAAATTGTCGGCCCGCTCGGCCGTTTGCTTTGCCACTATCACCCTGTTGCTGTTGGTGCTCGCCGTTACCTCGGCCCTGGGCCTGAATTCGCTGTATAACGCCGAACAGGACGTCGAGACCAACTGGATGGCCAGCATCGCCCAGACCGGCAAGATGGACACCCTGGTGCTCCGGTTGCGCCTGGAAACGCTGCGCATCGTGGCTTCTGAAGACGAGCAGATGAAGCAGACCGCCGGCGCGACCATCGCCCAGGCGCGCCGCGATCTGCAACAGGCGGTGGCGGACTATCAGCCACTGGTCGCCTCACCTGAAGAGCAGCTGTTGGCCGACGCGGTGACCGCAGGGGTGAAGGCCTACGATGCGCGTCTCGACGAGATTCTGACGATTGCGCGGACGCGGCCGACCAATGAAGGCACCGCCTTCATCAACGCCAACATTCGCCCGCTGACCAACGATCTGCAAAACAAGATCGTGGCCCTGGGTGAGTTCAACCAGCGCGGCGCCAAAAAGGCCGGCGAACTGGCAATCGAGACCTATAGCCGCAACCTCTGGCTGCTGGGCCTGCTCTCGGCCGCGGCCGTGGCCCTGACCGTGGTGCTGGCCGTGCTCTATACCCGCAGTATCCTGCAACCGCTGCGCGAGGTGCTTGGGATCAACCGGCGTATCGCCGAAGGTGACCTGCGGGTCGCTGCCGAGGTCAAGGGGCGCGACGAGATGGCCGAGCTGATGCAGGCCACGGTGCAGATGCAGCAGACCCTGCGCGATACCGTCAGCCACATCGGCGAGGCCTCGACGCAACTGGCCTCGGCGGCGGAAGAGATGAACGCGGTGACCGAAGAGGGCAGCCGCGGGCTGCAGCGGCAGAACAGCGAAGTGGAACAGGCGGCGACTGCGGTCAACGAGATGACCGCGGCTGTCGAAGAAGTGGCTCGCAATGCCGCCTCGGCCTCGACCTCGGCGCAGCAGTCGGAGCGGTCGACCGGTCTGGGCGCGGCGCGGGTCACCGAAACCGTCAACGCCATTCACTCGCTGACCGGCACCGTATCCCATACCAGCGAGCAGATAGTCGCGCTGGCGGGGCAGGCCCAGGGTATCGCCACCGTGGTCGACGTGATCCGCGGGATCGCCGAGCAGACCAACCTGTTGGCGCTGAACGCGGCCATCGAGGCCGCCCGGGCGGGTGAACAGGGCCGCGGCTTCGCCGTGGTCGCCGATGAGGTACGCGCCCTGGCCCATAGGACCCAGGAATCCACCCGTGAAATCGAGCAGATGATCGGCGGCATCCAGAGCGGTTCGGAAGGAGCTGTCCAGGCCATGCAGCGCAGCCGCGACGAGGCGAACGCTACCCTGAAGATCGCCAATGAAGCAGGCGCCGCCCTGGAAGAGATCGCGCGCTCGATCACCGAGATCAACGAGCGCAACTTCCTCATCGCCACGGCTTCGGAGGAGCAGGCCCAGGTCGCCCGCTCGGTGGATCAGAACCTGGTCAGCATCCGTGACCTCTCGATCCAGACCTCGGCCGGTGCCCACCAGACCGCCGCGGCCGCTCACGAGGTCTCGCGCCTGGCGGTGGACATGAATCGCCTGGTTGGCCGCTTCTCGGTCTGATCCAGACGCAAAGGTGATGAAAGGCCCTGCCGAGAGCGCCTCGGCAGGGCCTTTTCGTTTCCGGGCGGCTGGCGGGCAGGGGCTACAGGACCAACGGGCGGGAACCCATCCGGGGAACGCCAAGGTCTGCAGCCAATACCCCAGGAGAGACGACCATGTACCTCGTCCAGTTGCTGCTACCCCTCAACGACAATGACGGCCAGCGCCTGCCGGGTGCACTGTTTCAGGAGGTGCGCCAGGTGTTGGTCGAGCGCTTCGGCGGCCTGACCGCCTTCAGCCGCGCCCCGGTCGAAGGCCTGTGCCAGGACGAGGCGGACCGGGTCGAGGACGATGAGTTGCTGGTCTACGAAGTGATGACCGAGACCCTGGATCGAGCCTGGTGGGACGGCTATCGCCGCCAGCTGGAAACGGCCTTCCGCCAGCGCGAGATCCTGATCCGCGCCCAGCCCACGGAACGACTCTAGGCCTCGTCCAGCACGACCCGCGCGCGCCCAGCTCGCTTGGCCTGGTAAAGGGCGGCGTCCGCCCGGCGGATCAGCTCATGGACACTGAGGCTGGCATCGGTGCAGCGGGCGATGCCGATGGAGGAGGTGGTCCTCAAGGTGACGCCCTGGAGTTGCCAGGACTCCTGCAGGGCGCAGCACAGGCGCTCGGCCAGAGTCAGGGCGGCGGTAGGCGAGGTATCGCGCAGGAAGACGATGAATTCGTCACCGCCAATGCGGCCGAGCAGATCCCCCTGACGCAGGCAGGCGGTCACCCGGGCGACGAAGGCCACCAGTAGCAGATCGCCGAACTCGTGGCCGAATTCGTCGTTGATGGCCTTGAAGCGGTCTAGGTCCAGGTAAAGGAGGGCACAGGGGCTGTTGGCATCACTGGCTCTATGGCGCGCGATCTGGTCGAGAATGCTGCGTCGGTTGGCCACCCCGGTCAGGGCATCCAGATAGGCCAGGGACTTGTAGCGACTTTCACTCTCCTGCAGGGCTGTCTCGGCCAGTTTGCGCTCGGTGACGTTGCGACTGACGATGGTCAGCAGCCGGCGCTCGCCCTGGGCGTCGAAGTGCGGGGTCTTGACCACTTCCCAGGTATTGATACGTCCATCGGGACCCATGAAGGACTTTTCGACCAGCGTGGGCGCCGCGTTCTGCCAGGCGAGTTCATCGGTCCGGATGTTGTAGACGAACGCCTCGGCAAAGGCGGGAAAGCGCTCGATCAACTCGGCGTCGGTGACGCCGACGTAGTCGAAGCCGACCATGGCATAGGCTTCGAGCACGATGCGGTTGACGAACAACCAGCGCCCCTGGCCGTCCTTGGCGACGATGAACTCCTGAATCGAATCGAGGAGGGCGCGAAGATCGACGTCGGAATCGGCAGGGGACATGGGCAGGGCCTGGAGGTCGTACGAATTGTCAGGCTATCGGCCTGGTACGGCAGGAACTGAGGTCTGTCGTCCGGTCACCCGTCGCCGTGTTGTCGGTGAGAGCGGGGCAGGTCAGCCGATTGGAGCGTTTGCCGACGAATGGCAGGCCGGGCAGGCGTAGGCGTTTGACGGCTTCAAGCGAGACGGCTGGCCCGTATGCCTGGGCCGGTCGGAACCAAGCTGGGGCCTGCAGGCCGAATAGGGTATTCATCAGCTGCCAGATGTGCCCTCTATGCAGACCACTACAAGAGCCGTAACCGGCCAGCGCGCTGGGTCGACTCCCGTCGCAATGGAACCCGCCAAGTCGCTCTATCGCGAGCTGCTGGTGGAGAAACCCAGTGGCGGTGCGCGGGAGCGGGCGCGGCACTATCTCGATGACCAGCTGCAGGCCGTGAGTGCCATGAAGGCCGACCTCCCGGCGGATCCCGAGGCGCTGGAAGCCTGGGTGCTGGAGAACAACGCCCAGGTGGGCGCGCAGTACCAGGACTATCTGGCGGCCCGCAAGGCTGGCGCGCCGCGACGCTATTTTGGCAGCAAGGCCCATGCGCTGTACTTCCTGCGTGGCGTGGCGCCTACCAAGCTGGTCGATGGCGCCTGGCTCTACGGCACGCTCGCCCACTGGGACGACCTGCGCTATCGCGCGGCCATCCAGATCTTTCTCGAAGAACTGGGTGACGGTCAGCCCGACAAGAATCATGTGGTGCTCTATCGCAAGCTGCTGGCCAGCCACGGCTGTGAAGATTTCTCGCTGCTGAGCGACGACCACTATGTCCAGGGCGCGATCCAGCTGGCCCTGGCCTACCACGCCGATCACTACCTGCCCGAGGTGCTTGGTTTCAATCTGGGTTACGAGCAGCTGCCCTTGCACCTGCTGATCACCTCCTACGAGCTCAACGAACTGGGCATCGATCCCTATTACTTCACCCTGCATGTCACCGTCGACAACGCCGGTACCGGCCATGCCCGCAAGGCACTGCAGGCGGTGCACGATGCCATGCCTGCCGAAGGCCGCACCGCCTTCTACCAGCGCGTGGTGCAGGGCTATCTGCTCAACGAACTGGGCGCCGGCACTACGTCGGTGATCGGCAGCTTCCATCTGGAGCAGGCGGTGATCGAGGTACTGGCGGAAAAGAGTACCGTTGGCCGCTATGTGCACTCGGACTATTGCCGCATCGGTGGCCGCAGTGTCAGCGACTGGTTGACCGATCCCTCGCAGATTCCCGATTTCCTTCAGGTCATGCAGGAGCAGGGCTGGATCAAGCGTCATGAAGATCCGGCCAACAGTCGTTTCTGGCGGCTGATCCAGGGGGAGCGCGCCGAGATGTTCGGCGTCTTCACTGCCTACGAGCAACAGCTGATCCACGACTGGATCGCTGGCGACTTCGTGCACAGCGGTGCCCGGAACCAGGCTGCCGCCGAGCGGGTGGCGGTACTGCCACGCCGGGAAGTGAGCTTTCGCGCTCGCCAGCGTCAGCAGGAGCGCCTGTGCCCGGCGCTGGAAGCCGAGCAGGGCACGGCGGCCAATGCGAGCATGGCCCAGGCGAGCGACTTCGATAGCGATGAGGTCGCGCTGGAGCAGCGTCTGGCCAGCCAGCCCAGCCGCGCGGCCGCCATGGCCCTGCTGGTGGAGCAGCTGTCACCGGCACGCCATCACGGCCGCGCCGGCCTGCTGGCGACGCGGCTGTTCGTCTCCCTGTTGGGCTGACCCTATTCAAGGACCCTCGCGGGTCCTTTTTCATTTCGACTGTCATTGAAGGAACCACCCGTGACGGCCATGGAACATCCCGAACGAACCGCGACCAGCCCTGACGCGGCCGCTGCCCTGAAACTCCTGATCGAGACACTCCGGGCGGCGGACTATCACTTCATCACGCCCACCCCGGCCTCCCATGCGCGGGTCAATTCCCGGCCCGGCAACGCCTGGGCGCAGGATCTGCAGGGCATCTTCGGCTGGAGCCGGCCGTTTTCCCCCGAGCTGCTGCCCGGATCTCTCGTCGATACCCTGGCGGCGGCCGAACTGCTGACCGCGGTGCCGGGCGGCTGGCGTAGTCGGGTGCGGGTATCGAGCCTGGGCGGCCAGCTGTTCGTGCATTCCGCCTATCCCACGGAAGAAGCCGATGCGGTGTTCTTCGGCCCCGACACCTATCGCTACGCCAATGCCCTCGAAGCCCAGCTGCGCTTCGACACCGCTGACATCCGCCGCGCTGTGGACATCGGCAGCGGTGCCGGTCCGGGTGCCATCCTGGTCGCCCTGGCGCGGCCCGATGCCGAGGTGCTGGCGGTGGATATCAACGAGCGCGCCCTGACACTGACCCGGGTCAATGCCGAGCTGGCCGGTGCCGACAATGTCAGCGCGCGCTATAGCAACCTGCTGAACGATGTGGCGGGCGACTTCGATTTCATCCTGTCCAATCCGCCCTATCTGGTCGATCCCGGCGAGCGTGCCTATCGCCATGGTGGCGGTCCCCTGGGGGCCGGTCTGTCCCTGGCCATCCTGGACACGGCGCTGCAGCGCCTGGCGCCGGGCGGCACCTTGCTGCTCTATACCGGTGTCGCCATGGTCGACGGTCGAGATCCTTTCCTCAAAGAAGTCCGCACCCGCCTGGACGGCCAGGACATGGCCTGGCGCTATCGCGAACTCGATCCGGATGTCTTCGGCGAAGAGCTGGAGGCAGGGGTCTATGCCCATACCGATCGCATCGCCGCCGTCGTCCTGACCGTGACCCGGCCGCGCTGAAGGCGCTCGGGAGCGGCTACACTGGCGGGCCCCTTTCACCGCCCGCCCGTGTCAAGGAGTCCGCCATGCAGTTGCTGCTGAACCAGACCTCGCCCTATGCCCGCGCCGCGCGCGTCACCGCCCTCGAAGCCGGCTTTGGCGAGCGACTGGAACTGGTATGGAGCGACCCCTGGAACGAAGACGCGCAATTGTTGGCCGCAAACCCGGCCAACAAGGTGCCGGTGCTGATCACTGACGAGGGTATCGCCCTCAGCGAGACCCTGCTGATCTGTGTCTATCTGCATCAGCGGGCAGGCGGCGGTCCGCTTGCGGCCGAACGCCTGCAACTGGCTGGTCTGGGACAGGGCCTGATCGACGCGGCCTTCGGCACGGTGATCGCCCGCAAGCAGGGCGGTGCGGCCCAGGATGAATCGGTGCTGGGCGCCCGCCGGCTGGCGGCCATCGGGCGCCTGCTGGCGCGCCTGGACCAGTCTTCCACCCTGGATGCAGAGGGCCTTGATTTCAGCCACTACCTGGTGGCGGTCGGGCTCGACTACCTGAGCTTTCGCCTGCCGGAAATAGACTGGTCCGCGCACCCGCGGCTGGTGGCCTATCACCAGCGGCTCATGGCGCGCCCCAGCTTTGCCGCGACGACCTTCCAGTAAGGCCGTAAAAGCCCACGCGGCGGCCCCCGCCGACCGCGTGGTAAGCGCTAGAGCTCGATCAGGATCTTCAGCTGGGTCCCGGCCTTGTCCAGCAAAGCCTCGAAGCCCTGTTCCACCACGTCGTCCAGGGCGATATGGCGGGTCACGACCTTCTCGGCCGGTAGCTGGCCGCTGGCGATCAGGGCTGCCACCTGGGGCCACATCAGCGTGGAGTAGCACCAGGAGCCGCGCAGGTCGACGTCCTTGTAGGTCAGGGTGAAGCCATCCAGCGCCGGGGGCTTGCCCTGCATTCCCACCTGGACCACCACGCCCTGGCGCCGCACGGCTTCCAGGCACAGTCCCAGTGGCGCCTCGGCACCCACGCATTCGAAGGCCACATCCACCCCCACGCCCCCTGCGGTCCGGGCACGGATCTCGCGCAGGACATCGGTGCTACCGGGATTCAGGGTGATGAGCCCCTCCACCAGGCGGTGGGCCATCTCCAGCCGGTTGTCGTTGAGGTCCACCAGGAAGATCCGGGTGGCCCCGGCCGCGCGGGCGGCCAGGACCTGCAGCTGGCCGATGGGCCCGGCGCCGGCGACCAGCACGCTGTCGCCGGGCTTCACGCCGCCCCGGTGAGTGGCATAGACGGTCACCGCCGTGGGCTCGATCAGCGCCGCGTGCTCGGTGCTGAGGTCGTCCGGCATGGGGATGGCGTTGTAGTCCTCCACCAGGGAGTACTCGGCCATGCCGCCCCAGGGATGGGACAGGCCAATGATGGCCAGCTGTTCGCTGAGCTGGTACTGGCCGCGGCGGCCGTAGTAGTCGTCGCGTGGCGACACCATGGGCTGGATGGAGACCCGGTCACCGGGTTTCACCGACGTCACCTGGCTGCCCACGGCCTCCACCACGCCGGAATACTCGTGGCCAAGGATCTGCGGCACCTTGCCACCGGTGTAGCTGTGCGGCGCGGTAGGAATGAAGATGGGACCGCCAAGGTACTCGTGCAGATCGGTACCGCAGATCCCGCAGAACTGGTTTTTCACCAAGACCTGGGTAGGGCCCGGCTCGCCGGGGGCCGGGACGTCTTCCACCCGGATGTCGCGGGCGGCATGGAAACGGGCTGCTTTCATCGTGAGGCTCCTCTAGCGTTCGCAGCGGGGCAGGAAGGCCTGGATCAGGGCATTGACCCGGTCCGCGGCCTCCATCTGCACCATATGGCCCTGGCCCTCCAGGATCTCGACCTGGACGGTTTCCGGCAGGCCTTGGGCATGCTGGACCGGAATGATGGCGTCGGCCTTGCCCCAGATCACCAGGGCGGGCAGATCGCCTTCGAGTACCTGGCGCAGCACCTGGGCCTGCTGGCCATTGGGGAAGAGCGTGCCGGCCAGTCGATTCAGGGCCTGGTCCACGCCTTCCAGGCGCTTGTACTTGAGCAGGTCCTCCAGCAGTGGTCGGGTGACCAGGCCGGGATCGCTGAACAGCAGGCTGACCGGTCCCTTGAGCTGGTTGCGACTGGTGGCGGCGACGAAGCCTTCCAGGTAGGCGCCATTGATGTCCTGGCCCAGCCCGGCGCTGCCGATCAGGACCAGGCCGGCAACCCGTTGTGGCGCGGTCTGCGCCAGCTGCAAAGCCACGGCGCCGCCCATGGAGTGGCCGACGAGCACGGCGCGGGGGATGTCCAGATGGTCGAGCAGAGCCAGCACCGCAACGCTTAGCTCGGCAAGGTCCCCGGTGGCCAGGCCCTTGCCGGACTGACCATGGCCCGGCAGGTCCAGGGCGATCACCCGGCGTTCGGCGGCCAGCGCCTCCTGGTTGAACAGCCAGTTGTCCAGATCGCCGGAGAAGCCGTGGATCAGCACCAGCGGCAGGCCGCCTTCACCGCGCTCCAGATACCGCACTGGCCGGCCGTCGAGTTCGATGCGCTGGGCCTGGGGACCGGCATCGGCGGCGTCTTCGCCACCGGGCACGAACTCCTCCTGGAAGCGCACGATCACCGCCTCGATCTCTTCGTCGCTGGCCTCGCCTTCCACCACGATGGCCAGCAGGGCGCCTACCGCCAGGGTCTCGTCCTCCCGCGCCAGGCAGCGGCGCAAGGTGCCGGAGAAGGGCGCCTCCACGCTGCTGCTGATCTTGTCGGTCTCGACGTCGAGCACCTCGTCGCCCTTGGTGATGCTGTCGCCTTCGGCCTTGAGCCAGGCGTTGACCCGGCCTTCGCTCATGGACAGGCCCCACTTGGGCATGGTCAGGGTATGGATCTGGCTCATGCGGCCTGCCTCCCTTGGGTGATCTTCAGCACGGCGCGCTCGATCTTGGCCGCGTCGGGGATGTAGAGGTCTTCCAGGGCATCGGAAAAGGGCACCGGGGTGTGCGGCGCGGTCACCAGCTGCACCGGGGCGCGCAGATCGTCGAAGGCCTGCTCGGCGAGCAGGGCGGCGATGTCGGTGGCCACCGAGCAGCGCGGATTGGCCTCGTCGATGACCACCGCACGGCCGGTCTTCTCGACGCTTTCCAGGATGCTGTCGCGATCCAGCGGGCTGGTGGTGCGCAGGTCCAGCACCTCGCAGGAAACGCCCTGGCGCGCCAGGTTGGCAGCGGCCTCCATGGCCAGGTGCACCATGCGGCCATAGGTGATGAGGCTGACGTCGTCGCCCTCACGCAGGAAGCTGGCCTCGCCGAAGGGGATGGCGTAGGACTCCTCGGGCACCTCGCCCTGCATGCCGTAGAGCAGCTTGTGCTCGCAGAAGATCACCGGGTCGTTGTCGCGAATGGCCTGGATCAGCAGGCCCTTGGCATCGTAGGGGGTGGCCGGGCAGACCACCTTGAGGCCGGGGATATGGGTCCACCAGGAGGTCAGCATCTGCGAATGCTGGGCCGCGGCGCGGAGGCCCGCGCCGACCATGGTGCGCAGGACCAGCGGGGTGACGGCCTTGCCGCCGAACATGTAGCGGAATTTGGCCGCCTGGTTGAGGATCTGGTCCAGGCAGCAGCCGGCGAAGTCGACGAACATCAGTTCGCACACCGGCCGGGTGCCGCGGGCAGCGGCGCCTACCGCCGCGCCGACGTAGCCGATCTCCGACAGCGGGGTGTCCAGCACCCGTCCGGGAAACTTGTGGTAGAGGCCCTTGGTGACCCCGAGCACGCCGCCCCAGGCGTCCTGCTCGCCAGGCGCTCCGGCGCCCCCGGCGTTGTCTTCGCCCATGAGGAAGGCGGTGGGATCGCGGCGCATCTCCTGTTCCAGGGCTTCGTTGATGGCTTGCTGGTAGCTGATCTTTCTGGCCATGGTGGCGCTCCTTGTTGTTTTCCGATCAGGCGTAGGTGACGTAGACGTCGGTGAGCAGGTCTTCCGGGCCGGGCTTGGGATCGGCCTTGGCCTTGCGCACGGCGTCTTCGATGAGCTGTTCCACCTCCTGGTCGATGCTGTCGAGCAGGGCGGGCTGGAGCTGGCCGGAGCGCGTCACCCGCTCGCGGAACTGCATCAGGCAGTCGCGCTGCTCCCGGGTGTGCTTGACCTCGTCCGGATCGCGATAGGTCTGGGCATCACCTTCGAAGTGGCCGAAGTAACGGGTGAACTTCACCTCGATCAGCGAGGGACCTTCGCCGGCCCGGGCACGGGCCACGGCGGCCGCGGCGGCCTCATGGACGGCGAAGAAGTCGAAGCCGTCCACCGTCACGCCGGGCATGCCGAAGCCGGCGGCGCGGTCGGCGATGTGGTCGCAGGCCACCGACCAGTTGGCGGCGGTGGCCTCGGCGTAGCCATTGTTCTCGGCGACGAAGATGCATGGCAGATTCCACACCGAGGCCAGGTTCATGGCCTCGAATACCGCGCCCTCGTTGGAGCCGCCGTCACCGAAGAAGGCCACGGCCACCGCGTCGCTGCCCTTGAGCTTGGCCGCCAGGGCGGCACCTGCGGCCAGGGGTGCGCCAGCCCCGACGATGCCGTTGGCACCGAGCATGCCCTTTTCCAGATCGGCGATGTGCATGGAGCCGCCCTTGCCCTGGCAGACCCCGGTCTTCTTGCCGTAGATCTCGGCCATCATGCCGTAGACGTCCACGCCCTTGGCGATGCAGTGGCCGTGGCCGCGGTGGGTGGAGGCGATGCTGTCCTCGTGGCCCAGGTGGGCCATGACACCGGCGGCCGAGGCCTCCTCGCCGGCATAGAGGTGGACGAAGCCGGGAATTTCGCCGGTGGCGAATTCCACGTGCAGCCGCTCCTCGAAGGCGCGGATGGTGCGCATCACCCGATAGGCATGGCTCAGGTTTTCGACGCTAGGGTTCTCGCTCATCTTATTGTTCTCCAGGATTGCCGAGGGCCGACGCGGGCACGCGGCGGACCAGCAGGCGCTGCTGCGCCGCCAGTTCCAATACCCGCTCCACGTCGATGCTCAGGGGGCCGTCGAGGTCCAGCGTCACCAGCGGACGCTCCTCGGGGCCGAATTCGATTTCCCGCTCGCCGTCCAGCGCCAGGGTGCCGGTAGCGAGGGACAGCGCCCGGGGTTCGCCGGGCAGCAGCAGGCCACTGGCGGCGATGCCGGCCTGGGCCAGCACGCCGGGGGCGAGGGGAACGGTCAGTTGCGCCGGAGCCTCGGGTTCCAGCCGCACCCAGCCGCCATGGGGGGCGCTGCGCGCGACCGGATGCCAGAGGCCGCAGAGGGCCGACAGGCCGATGGCCCAGGGCTCGGCGAAGGTGGTGAAGACCTCCGCGAGATCCTCCACCTGGGTCACCGCGCGGGCACCGATATAGGTCTGGCGACAGACCGCCACGTCCACCAGCGCCCAGTCGCGAATGCCGCGCTCGGGCACTTCCACCCGCAGCCGCTTGTTGCGCCGCAGCGCCAGTGCCGGGTCGACCCGGCCGGCCGCGACCAGGCCGCCGGCCAGTCCCGCGCTGGTGGCCTCACGCAATTCCGGAAAGGCGTTGTTGGTGCCGGTGGAGAGGGTCAGCAGCGGCAGGTCGCCCACCTCGGCGGCGACCGCCTTGTGGGTGCCGTCGCCGCCGAGCACGGCGATCACCCGGGCGCCCTGGGCCAGTAAGGCCCTGGCGGCACGGCGGGTGTCATCCACCGTTTGCGTGAGCGGCAGATCGAGAAACACCAGCTCCGGCCAGTGCTGCTCGCGGGCCTGACGGCTGCCGCTGGCCTTGAGCACGGCGGCGGCGATGCCGGTCATGTCCGGCGGCAGCAGCACCCGCTCCACGCCGGTGGCGCCAAAGGCGGCCAGCAGGCGCATCACCACCCCGGCCTTGTCGGTGCTGGAGGTCAGGGCGGCATTACCGGTCAGCCGCCGCAGGTCACGGCCCGAGGCCGGGTTGGGCAGGATGCCAACGGTTATGGGCATGACGGGCTCCGGAGTGCCAGGTCGCCCGTCATGGGAGCCGCTCTGCTATACCGCGATGCGCTCATGGGTCTGGCCCTCTTGTCGTTGTCATGGGAGCGTCGCAGAGGCCAGAGCAAGGCCGGTGCCAGGTTGGCGTCGATCCCTCACGGGTCAGGCCTGGCGCGGGCTGCAGGCACCTGGAGCGGTCTGGTCGGGAGCGGCTGGACGAGCCCGCTCGTCTCAGGGCGATGGCGGAACAGCGAGACGCTGAGACGATTCGTCTCACGGAGCGGCGGACTTGAAGCCAGCGCCTGGGGAGCGCTAAATGAAGGGCAGAACAATGACCGGCCTTCCATGCCATGACCGGAATTCAGGGAGAGACGCCCATGTTGTCTACCCAGGCCCGCTATCACGCCCGCGCCATCGACCAGGCCCTGCGCGCCCCGCTGCGCGCGGCCAGTCCGCCCGGGCGCATCCTCGATTCCTGGCGGCGCTCCTTCGAGCAGTATCAGCTCGACCCGGGCAGCCTGCGGGGCCCGCGCATCCTCTCGCGCTACGAATTGCGCCAGCACCAGCAGGCCGCCGAAGACTTCCTGCGCGTGGCCGACGGCGAACTCGCGGCCCTGCATGGGCGGGTCGAGGCCGCCGACTACTGCGTGCTGCTGGCTGACGCCCAGGGCCATACCCTGGACTACCGGGTCAGCGATCGGCTCGATGAGGAATGCCGCCGCGCCGGACTCTACCTGGGGACCTGCTGGTCCGAGCAGGAGGAGGGCACCTGCGGCGTGGCCGCGGTGCTGACCGACCGGGCGCCAGTAACGGTGCACAAGGCCGATCACTTCCGCGTGGCCTTCACCGGCCTGACCTGTACCGCCGCGCCGGTTTTCGCCCCGGGTGGCGAGTTGCTCGGGGTGCTGGACGTGTCGGCGCCACGCTCGCCGGACGATCGCCGCAGCCAGTTGCTGATCCAGCAATTCACCCGTGACAGCGCCCAGCGCATCGAGAATGCCTACTTCATGCACAGTGCCCGGGGGGACTGGGTGCTCTGCGGCCATGCCCAGGCCAGCTACCTGGACACCCAGCCGGAATTTCTGCTCGCCTGGGATGCCAGCGGTCGCCTGACCGGTCTGAATCGTCCGGCCCGACAGCTCTGCCTGAGCCAGCTGGGCTATCTGCCGCAGCGCCTCGACGAGTTGTTCGGTCGCGACGCCTCGGCGCGGCTACAGGAGGACTATGGCGAACCCCTGCGCCTGGGCGAAGCGCACTTCCATGCCCGGGTACGGGCGCCACGCCAACGTGCGGGCGTGGTCATTCCCCTGGTTCGCGCCCAGGTCGAGGCGGAGCCGGAACAGGAGCCACGGATCAGCCAGGCACTGCAGACTGGCCAGCGCCTCTATCGGCACGGCCTGCCGATCCTGGTCACCGGTGAGACAGGTACTGGCAAAGAGGTCTTTGCCCGCGCCTTGCACGAGGGCGGTGACCGCGCAGCACGGCCCTTCGTCGCCCTCAACTGCGCGGCACTGCCGGAGAGCCTGATCGAGAGCGAGCTGTTCGGCTACGCGGCCGGTGCCTTTACCGGGGCCCAGCGCCAGGGCCGCGACGGCCTGATCGTGGCGGCCGATGGCGGCACGCTGTTTCTCGACGAGATCGGCGATATGCCCCTGGTCCTGCAGACTCGCCTGCTGCGCGTGCTGGCCGAGGGCGAGGTGCTGCCGGTGGGCAGCGCCCAGCCACGGCGGGTGGACGTCCGTCTGGTCTGCGCTACCCATCGGGATCTCGGCGAACGGGTCGCGGCCGGCCTGTTTCGCGAAGACTTGCTCTATCGCTTAAACGGCGCCGTCTTCCAGCTGCCACCGCTGCGTGAACGCGCCGACCGTTTGGCCCTGGCGCAGCGCCTGTTGGCGGAGGAGCGCGGTAGCGGTGCCATCCCGGAAATGGCACCCCAGGTGCAAGAGGCCATCCTCGCTCACGACTGGCCGGGCAACGTGCGCGAGCTGCGCAATGTGCTGCGTTACGCCTGTGCGCTCTGCGACGGCGCCGTTATCACCCTCGATCACCTGCCGGCCAGCCTGGGGCCAGACGTGCCGCTGTCCACGGAGCCACAGCCACAGGTCGATAGCCCTGAACGGCGATTGATCCTCGCCGCGCTGGTGCGGCACCGTTGGAAGGCCGTTCCTGCTGCCCGAGCGCTGGGTATGTCCCGGGCCACCCTCTATCGGCGGCTCAAGCTGCATGGCATCGTCATGCCGCATCGCCAGCCAGAAGACTGAAGTCTTCCGCCGAACGGTCGTGAAGCATGGCAGCGGCCCTGGCACGGCGATCTCGTCGAGCAAGCGAAGCGGTTGCCGTCGTCGCGCCAGGCCCCGGTCGTCCCAAGCGGGACGTTACCGCGGTCGCCTGCGGGTCACACCTCAGACACAGACCCGAGGAAGACCCCTGATGCGTACCCTGCCACTGTTACTCGCCCTGCCTGCCGCCCTGGCCCTGCTGAACCGCACCTCGTCCCGGCGCTCAGAGCGGCCTGATCGCCAGCAGCTGATCGGCCGGACCATCGTTGTCACCGGCGCTTCCAGTGGCGTCGGTCGCGGTGTGGCCCTGGCGCTGGCCCAGCGTGGTGCCAACCTGGTGCTGGCCGCACGGCGGACCGAAGCACTCGAAGCCCTGGCGGTGGAGGTGCAGGCGCTAGGCGTCGCGGCCCTGGTGGTGCCGACCGACGTCGCCGACGTGGCGCAGATGAATGCCCTGGCCGAGCAGGCCGAGCAGCGCTTCGGTCGTATCGACGGCTGGATCAACAATGCCGGCGTCGTCGCGGTGGGCCGCTTCGAAGAGATCCCGCTGGACGACCACCTGCGTCTGTTGGATACCAATGTCAAAGGCGTGGTCATCGGTACCCACCTGGCCATGCAGCGCTTCCGCCGCCAGGGTTATGGCCGGCTGGTCAACGTGGCGTCGGTCGACGGCGAGATCCCCCATGCCTACCAGGCCTCCTATTCGGCGTCCAAGGCCGCGGTGCTCAGCCTCGGCCGTGTGCTCCAGCAGGAACTGCGGCGTGGTAGGCAGCCCAACATCCAGCTGTCGACGGTGCTGCCCTGGGCGCTGGATACCCCGATCTGGGGCCATGCGGCCACCTATACCGGCCACCGCCCCGATCTGCCAACCAAGGACGCACCGGACAAGGCGGTCCAGGCCATCGTCAAGGCGCTGCTGCAACCGCAAAAGGAAATCACCGTGGGTTACAAGGCGAAGATGGCCTACTGGGGCCATCGCCTGGCGCCGGAACTCAACGAACGCTTCACGGCCGATGCGGTGCAGCGCGCCGAGATCGACTGGAACCCGGTCAAGGCCGATACCTCGGGCAACCTGCAGCAGCCCGATCAGGCCGGGCAGGGCATCCGGGGTTCGAATTTCTGAGCGAGGAAAGAATCGGCAGACGTCTGGTTGGGGCTGGTGCTTCCAGATGTCTCCACGGGGTCAATGCCAGGTCGTACCCCTCTGCGGGTCGCTGGCCCCTGGCCCCACGACGAGCACAGAGCCCAGCAGCCCGGCGTGCTGGTGCAGGGCGCCTCTGAGTCTTGCCACCAGTGCGTGCTGAGTGCACAGCAAGGCGGTGGGGGCGACCTCTGTAAGCAAGGCTGTCAGCTCCGGCCAGACTGGCTCGCCTGCCTCATCGAGTTCCAGACGGGGCAGGAGCGGCAGGCCGGCTACCAGCATGATCTGGCAGTGTCCCTGCAACTCGGCGTCCGCCAGTGCCATGGCTCGCTCCGCCGTTGAAACCAGCAGGATTCGCTCATGACCGAGTGCGACCAGGCATCGCGTGGCATCGGCGATGCGCTGGATCCGTGCCTGCGGCGCCAGGCAGCGTTCAGCCGCAGTAATTAGGCAGGGACGTCGAGTGATACCGGGCGAACTGAGCGAGTGAGGGGTGCGACGGTTATCCATCAGGCGGCCTCGGCCACGGGTGCGATCAGGGACCCCAGCTTGCCGGGGACTGATGGCAGCTTCGTGACAGGACGAGCTTCGATCCTTCACAAGGGGGCCCAGGTGTCACTCGATACAGAAGCACCGCTGTTGACGACCCAGCCGGGCGGCGAGGTTGGCGCTCCAGGCTGGGTATCGCGCCGCGCCTGATCAGTCGTCCAGTTCCAGGTCCAGCAGGGCTGCGCCCAGGCCCTTGCCATGGGCATCCAGGGCCAGGGAGCGGGTGACGCCCCCGCGCAACGCGCCTGGCAGCACGAAGTTCAGCGCGCCCAGGGCCGGCAACTCGTAGCGGCGGACGGGCGCGGCATCAGGCGGGCGGCTGTCAGCGAACCAGGCCGCGACCCGTTCGGCGGTAAGGGCCTGGCGCAGGCGGTCAAAATCTTCCCGGCGATAGGCGATCACCGCCATGTTCGAGGTGTCCCCCTTGTCGCCGGTACGGACGTGAGCGATCTCGCGTACTTTCATGGCAGCGTCTCCAGATCCAGGGTGGGGGTGACGGCGGTTCGTGGCCAGAGCAGCGAAGCCACGGCGATGACCTCGCGCACCGCCTTGGTCGCACCGCCGCCGCCCGTTGGGCCATTGGTATAGAGGGTTTCCACCTCGTTGCCGATCTGCACTGCCGCCGCGCGGGTAGCGCAGCGGCCAACGACTCGCAGCCGTACCTCCCAGGGTTCGCCGGAGGCCCGGGCAGCGAGCGTCTCTCCATGGAGAGCGTCGCAGCCGATCAGCTCACAGCGCAGCTCCTCGACCGGTACGCCGCAGAGTTGCAAACGCTCGCGTACCACGGCAGCGGCCAGTCGTGCGCGGGCGACGGCGCCGGGGCCCGCGTAGGAGAGCTGGCCCTCGCCGTGCCAGCCATCGCGATAGCCCACCGACACCTTGAGCTGGTCCGGCCGCGCGGTGCCGCGGGCGCCGCTCACGGCGACCCGGTCCGGGTCCGCTTGCTGTAGCGCGACACCGGAAAAATCGGCGGTCACGTCGGGGGTCAGGTAGGCGGCTGGATCATGCACTTCGTAAAGCAACTGCTCGGTGCAGGTCGCCGGGGTCACGCAGCCGCCGGAACCGGCCACCTTGGTAAGGGTGGCGTGGCCATCGGCGTCTACTTCCGCCAGGGGAAACCCAAGGCGGGCGAGGTCCGGGACGTCCTTGTAGCCCGGGTCGGCGAAGTAGCCGCCAGTGACCTGACCGGCGCATTCCAGCAGGTGACCGACCAGGGTGCCACGTCCGCGGCGCTCCCAGTCATCCGCGGCCCAGCCAAACTCGTGCACCAGGGGGGCGAGAAACAGCGAGGGATCGGCTACCCGGCCGGTGACGATGATATCGGCATCCGCTTCCAGGGCCTGGACGATGCCGTCCACCCCCAGGTAGGCGTTGGCCGAGATCACCCGGTCGCCCAGTTCGGCCAGGGTCTGGCCATTGTCCAGCAGGGCGTCGGCCGGCAGCTGGGCCAGCACATCGTCGCCGGCTACCGCGGCGATCTTCAGCCCTGTGACGCCCAGCTCCCGGGCCAGGGCGGCGACCTTGCGCGCCGCGGCGGTCGGGTTGGCGGCGCCCATGTTGGTGATCACCCGCAGGCGCGGACGGTCCGCCTGGCGCAGCAGAGGCAGGATGCGCCGCATCCGCGCCTCCAGCAGCGGATCGAAGCCGGCCTCGGGATCGGCGAGTCGCGCCTGTTGCGCCAGGGCGATGGTGCGTTCGGCCAGGCATTCGAACACCAGGTAGTCGAGGCGGCCATGCTCGGCCAGCTCCACGGCGGGCTCGATGCGATCACCGGAATAGCCGGCGCCGCAGCCGATGCGAAGAAGACGGGTCATCTAGAAGACTCCCAGGAGCAGGGCGGTCAGGGTCATCAGGACGGAGGCCGCGAACAGAAAGGGGATGGTGAAGCGCTGGTGATCGGCGAGGTCCAGCTTGCACAGGCCCACCAGCAGGAAGGTCGCCGGGGTCAGGGGGCTGACCGGGAAGCCGGTGGTGTGCACCCCGAGCAGCGAGGCCTGGGCCACCTGCACCGGGTCGACACCCAGGTTGCGGCCGACCTCGGCAATCACCGGCATGACGCCGAAGTAGAAGGAGTCCGGATCGAACAGCAGGCTCAGCGGCATGGACAGGAAGCCCACCACCGCCGGGATCAGTTGGCCATGCCCGGCTGGGATGCCGGCCACCGCCACCTGCGCCATGGCCTTGAGCATGCCGCTGCCCTGCATGATGCCGGTGAAGACGCCGGCGGCGAAGAGGATGCTGGCCATGGTCAGGGCGGTCTTGGCGTGGGCGTCGATCCGCGCCTTCTGAGCGTCCACCGAAGGGTAGTTCAGGCACAGCGCGGCCACGGTGCCGAGCATGAACATCACCACCGGATCGACCCAGCCGGCGATCATCACACCCATCACCACCAGGGTCAGCAGCAGATTGATCCAGAAACGCCCAGGGCGGCGCAGGGCGCGCTCGGCGTCGCTGAGTACCCGCTCCGGCGCAGCGCCCGCGCCACCAGCGTCCAGCCAGGGCGCCTGGCCGGCCAGGGTCAGGCGCTTCTCCTCGCGGCGCCCGAGCCACCAGGCACTGGCGAAGACGAAAGCCAGGCCCACCAGCTGCACGGGGATCAGCGGCTGGAAGAGATCGGCCACCGGCACGTGCAGGGCGGCGGACGAGCGCAGCACCGGCCCGGTCCAGGGCAGGAAGTTGACCCCGGCGGCCATGGCCGCGACGCAGGCCAGGATGCGGCGATCCAGGCCCAGGCGGGTATAGAGCGGCAGCATGGCGGGGATGGTCACCAGGAAGGTCACCGCGCCGGAGCCGTCCAGGTGCACCAGCAGGGCGAGCAGGGCGCTGCCACAGACGATGCGCGTCGGCCGGGTGCCGACGGTGCGCAGGATGCGATCGATGATGGGGTCGAGCATCCCGGCGTCGGTCATGATGCCGAAGAACAGGATGGCGAAGACGAACATGCCGATCACCGGGGCGACGCCCTTGATCCCGGCGATGATGAAGGCGCTGGTCCCCAGGCCGAAGCCACCGATCAGGGCGGCGGCGATGGGGATGACGATGAGGGCGACCAGGGGTGAAACGCGTTTGCTCATGACCGCGACGAGCAACGCAAGAATGGTGACGACACCGAGCAGGGCGAGCATGGCGGACTCCTTGGACCGTGGCGCGGCGAGCGGGCACACGGGAGGTTTTGTTGTTGTGCCCGCAGTATTCGAAGACGCCTGATCTCCTGTAAATTGGAATCTTCCGAAGCAGCGTTCAGAAAAACAAAATGAAGAATCTGCTCCAGCACGTGCAGGCCTTTCTCGCCGTGGCCCGCCATGGCTCCTTCGCCCGCGCCGCAGAGGAGTTGCACCTGTCACCGCCCGCGCTCACCGTGCAGATCCAGCAGCTCGAAGCCTGGCTTGAGGTGCAGCTGCTCGAACGCACCCCGCGGCGGGTCCAGCTGACCACCGCGGGTGAAGAGCTGCGCGGCCCCCTGGAACGGGTCCTGGTGGACCTGGGCGATGTCCAGACCCACGCCCGGGACCTAGCCGGCCTGCGCCGGGGGCGGGTCACCCTGGCCGCCTTGCCGTCGTTTTTCATGGGACCCTTTCCAGAACTGCTGAGGGTCTTTCAGGCGCGCCATCCGGCCATCGAGATCCGCTTGCAGGACGTGGTGGCCGGACGGGTCGAGGCCCTGGTGCGCGAAGGTCATGTCGATCTCGGCATTGGCGTCCGCCCGCGCGCCGTGGGACTCGATTTTCAGCCGCTGTACGTCGATCACCTGCAGCTGTTCGTACCCCGCGACCATCCCTGGGCGGAGCGGACGGAAATCACCCTGGCCGAACTCGACGCCGTCCCCTTGCTGCTGACCGGACGCGACAGCAGCGTGCGCGAGTGCCTGGACTTCGCCTTCGCCGCCGCCGGCCTGCGCCTGGTGGCGGCGCTGGAAGCCAACTACATGAGCACCCTGCTGGCTCTGGTGGCGGCAGGCCAGGGCCTGGCCCTGCTGCCGGAATCGGCGGGCGGCGAGGCGCCGGTGGTGGCCCTGCCGGTCCGCGGCGAAAGCCTGGCCCGGCCGCTGGGCATCCTGACCCCCAGCGGCCGCAGCCTCACCCCGGCGGCCCAGGCGTTCGTCGCCTTGCTCCGGGAGCGGCTGCAGGTGCCTTAGTGGTCGAAGGATCACCCTCGTTCCTGCTAAGACAGTGTGACAAGCGGCACCTGCAGCGCTTCACTCCCCGACTCAGCGCGGCACTTCGTCCTCGCCCAGTTCCCGCGCCAGGCGCACGACGGTGACGCCGCTGCCGAGATGGCGAATCGAAGGCTGGATCAGCACGCAGTTGGCGTAGGGCGTGCGGATCTCGCGCTCGCCGTCGGTGGCGATGAGGGTGCCCGCTTCGGCGATGGTCTCCAGACCCTTGAAGTCCTGGGTGAAGCGAAAGTCCAGGGTGTCTGCGACGATGGCATCGGTCACCCGCAGGAAGCGCTGGCGCACCGGCTTGGCCACCTGTAACAGGTCGGCTACCGCAGCTTCATCCACCACCTCGGCCAATAGCAGGAAGCGCGCGACGCAATCGAGGGCGATCTGGCGGCTCACGGCCAGCACGTGCTGGCCGGTTTCGATCAGCAGGGCGTTCTTGGGGCTATCGCCTTCGCCAAAGCCGCCAAAGTCACGCAGGCGCCGACCGTTCTGATGCCCGGCGTCGGCGATGACGAATTCCGGTGTACCCAGTTGGGCGGCCAGACGCAGCCCTTTTTCCAGGGGGCCGGTCATCATCAGCGGCGCGGAATGCTCGTGCATGGAATGAATATCCAGCAGCCAGTCGACCTCGTCGATCAGCGGGCGCAGTTGCTGGGCACGCGCCAGATCTGCCGTGGTGGCCGGACCCTGGAGGCGCTGTGGCAGCCAGACGCGATTCATGTCCTCCTCTAGGTAGCGGGTGGCGTCGATGTCGTCCGGGTCGAAGGCGTGATAGGCGGCCACGTTGCCAAAGGCCAGGGTCAGCTTGCCGCGGCGCGGACGGATACCCCGGCTCAGCAACTCGTCGACGGCGATGGCGCCGCTGACCTCGTTACCGTGGGTCAGGGCCATGATGGCCACGTGAGGACCTTCGACGCCGCTGTCGAAGGTGTGGACGTAGTCGATGCCGGTGTTGCCGGTCTTCCAGCGGTCGACGTCCGGAAACGCGACTTCGATGGGGTAGCGGGGCAGACCGGCACGGATCTGGGCGAGAGTGGTCATGGCAGGCTCCTAGGGTGGGCAGGCCGGGGCCGGGCCCCGGCGATGGATCAGGACGGAACGTGGCGCCGGGCGCGGGTCAGCGCCAGGATCGAGACCAGGCTCAGGGCGGCGGTGGCTATCACGTAATAGCTGGGGGCCAGGTTGTCGCCGCTGCTGTTGATCATCCAGGTCACCACCAACGGGGCGAAGCCGCCAAAGGCCGTGACCGAGAAGTTGTAGCTCAGCGACAGGCCCGAGCCGCGGGTACGGGTGGGAAAGGCATCGGCCAGCATCGCCGGGATCGGCCCGAGGGATGCGGCGATCAAGACGCCCACCAGCGCTTGCACCAGCAGCAGGGTGGTGATGGAGGGCAGGGCGTTGAGGAGCAGGAACAGCGGATAGGACGACAGGCCGACCAGGGTCATGGCGATACCCAGCACCCGCAGGCGGCCGAAGCGATCGGACAGGATGCCGAACACAGGAGACATCAGCATGATGGCAAGGCCGGTAATGAAGGCACCCAGAAAGGAAGAGGTGGCGGCGATGTGCAGTTGCTTCATGGCGTAGGTGGGCATGTACAGCTTGTGCACGTAGTTGAAGGCGGTGGCGCCGGACACCACGCCGATGCACAGCAGCAGCACGCGCCAGTCGGCCTTCAGCAGATCCCGCACCGGGGTCGGCTCCGGGCCTTCGCGGCGGGCCAGCGCCTTGAATTCGGGGGTTTCATCCATCTGCCGGCGGATATACAGGCCGATAGGACCGATCAGCAGACCGATGCCGAAGGCCAGGCGCCAGCCCCAGTCGTCCAGCTGCGCCGGGCTGAGCACATAGCTCAGGACCGCCGCCACGCCGGCGGCGAAGACCGTGGCCAGGCCCTGGGTGGACAGCTGCCAGCTGGCGAAGAAGCCGCGCCGTCCCTCGGTGGCGTTCTCGGCCATGAAGGCGGTGCAGGCGCCGAACTCGCCGCCGCTGGAAAAGCCCTGCAGCATCCGCGCGATGATCACGATCAGCGGCGCCAGCAGGCCGATCTGGCCGTAGGTGGGCACGCAGGTCATCAGCAGGGTGCCGATCATCATCAGGGCGATGGACAGCGTCAGCGAGGCCTTGCGACCGCGGCGGTCGGTATAGGAGCCCAGCACCACGGCACCCAGAGGCCGCATGATGAAGGAAATGGCGAAGGTGGCCACGCTCAGCAGCAGGGAGGTGGTTTCATTCTCCGCAGGAAAGAACTGCCGGCTGATGATGACGGCGAAGTAGCCGTAGATCAGCAGGTCGTAGAATTCCAGCGCGTTGCCGATGCCGGCCGCGCAGATTTCCTTCCAGGAGCCGCGCCGGGCTGGTGCGCCAGCCTCGGCGCTGGCAAGGGTCGATATGGAGTGCGACATGGCCTGGTTCCCCTTAGCGGAGCGCGGCCGAGGGTGGCGGCGCCTTCACGAGTGAGGTTCAACCTTGGGTCATGGTTGGGCAGTGGCTCAATTGCCGTTTCGGCACAACTGAGGGCCAAGTGGGCACAGGGGCTCAAGAGCCTGCGTGCTGGCGGAGTGCCTGGAGCCGATTATTTCGCCGTGCACCGTTATGGGGCGCTTTCTGCCAGGGTCTGCCAGATGCGTTCGAGGCGCTCATCGTGGCGACCGCGCAGCCGATGCAGGCAGATGTCGAAGGTGGCGACCAGACCGGTCGATCCCGCCAGCACCAGACTGCCCTGGGCCAGGGACTCCCGTACCACCATGCGGGGCAACCAGGCCAGGCCGTGGCCGCGTCGGGCCATCTGGTGGATGGCGGGGTAGGAGTCGGCCTGGTAGATCATGCGCATGGCCAGCTTGCCCGGCAGGCGGGCGAGATGCCGCGCCAGGACGCCACGCAGGGCCAGCGACGGTGCGAAGGCCAGCCAAGGTACGGCGGGAGCGCCATCGTCCAGACGGTGGCGGGGTTGCCCGTCGGCATCCGGCGCGCTCACGGGCAGCAGTTCGTCCTGGCTGATGACCAGGGTATCGAAGCGTGCCGGATCGAGCAGTCGTTCGGTCAGCGGACTGCTGAAGATCAGCATCAGATCGGCATCGCCCGCGGCCAGTCGGCTGATGGCTTCCTGGGCACCGCTGGTAATGAGCGAGACGGGAAACTCGCCGAAGCGCGCACTGAGGCTGTCGTACCACTCCGGAAAGAAGTCGCTGGCCAGCGTACGGCCCGTGGCGATACGGATCGGCTGTTCGCGCTGCAGGGCGGCGCCCTGGAACAGCGAGCGGCATTCGCTCAGCCGATCGACCACCTCGCGCGCCGTTTCCAGCAGCAGCAGGCCCTCGGGCGTCAGGCTGATGGGCTGCTGACGACGGATCAGCGAAGCGCCGCACCAGTCTTCCAGGGCTCGGATACGTCGGCCGAAAGCCGGGTGGGTCACGAAGCGGTTTTCCGCCGCACGCGAGAAGCTACGGGTGCGCGCCAGTTCGATGAAGTCTTCCAGCCATTCCAGTTGCATAGATCCCAGACCTGTTTCGAGGCCAGGGCAGGGTACGGTGTGCCGACGTTCACGACCAGTCCGCCACGGGCCTCGACGCCGCCCGCCCATCCGGGCAAGGTGAGCAGCTGTCTTCCTCGCCCGCTGGCCGCCATGTCCGATACCGACGAACTTACCCTGCGCAAGCTGGAGATCTTTCTGGCCTTCATGCGCAGTCGCAACCTGGCACGCGCCGCCGCTGAACTGGGCACCAGCCATGTCAGCGTGCATCGGGCCATCCACTCGCTGGAAAACGCCCTGCGCTGCCCGCTGTTCAAGCACGAGGGGCGCACCCTGACGCCGCTGGACGGCGCCTTCGTGCTGGAGGCCCGTGCCGAACGATTGATGCAGGACCTGGCCGAGACGATACGGCTCACGCGCCAGGCGGCGGGCTTCTCGGCCGATCGCTTTCGTCTGGGGGCACTCTATTCGCTGACGGTCAAGACCGTGCCCCAGCTGATCATGGGGCTCAAGCTCAGGCGCAGCGAACTCAACATCGATCTGGTGCTGGGCTCCAACGCCGATCTCGCCGAGCAACTGCACGACTTCAAGCTGGACGCCATGCTGGTGGCCCTGGACGACGCCGTGGTGGATGCCGACTGCGAAAGCGTGGAGCTGTTCAGTGACGACATCTTTCTCGCCGCGCCCAGTGATTCGCCCTTCGCCGACCAGGCCGAGGTCGACCTGCGTGACCTCGCCGGCGTGCCCTTCGTGACCCTGACCCAGGGCTTCGCCACCTTTCGCGACGGGCGCCAGGTGTTCGCCCAGGCCGGCTTCGAGCCGGAGGTGATCATGCAGGTCAACGACATCTTCTCGCTGATGAGCATGGTCAGCTCCGGGGTGGGCTACGCGCTGCTGCCCGGGCGGGTCGAGGCGGTCTACCAGAACCGCCTCAAGCTGTTGCCCCTGGCGCCGCGCTATCGCCTCCAGCAGCGCATTGGTGCGGTGTTCCTGCGTAGCCGCGAGCGCGACCCCAATCTGCTGGCCTTCGTCGCCGAATGCCGGATGTATGCCCGCGGCTAGACCAGGCTCTCAACCGCCCACGACGGCGCGAGTCGCCAGGAACAGCAACGAAGGACCGAGCAGGCAACCCAGGGCGGTGTAGAAGGCCGCAGTCAGGCAACCATAGGGCACCAGGCGCGGATCGGTGGCCGCAAGGCCCCCGGCCACGCCGCTGGAGGTGCCCATCAGGCCGCCGAAGATCACGGCGGTGCGCGGATTGTTCAGGCCGATGTAGGGCGCCAGGAAGGGGGTGGCGATCATCACCACGATGGACTTCACCAGGCCGGCGGCGATGGACAGCGCCATGACGTCGGAGCTGGCGCCGATGGCCGCGCCAGTGACCGGGCCGACGATGTAGGTCACCGCGCCCGCGCCGATGGTGGTCAGGCTCACGGCGTCGGTGTAGCCAAAGGCCAGCGCGATGGCGACGCCGGCGATGAAGGACGAGAGCACGCCCAGGAGCAGGGCGACGACCCCGGCGATGCCGGCCTCGCGCAGCTCGCGCATGTTCACGCCAAAGGCCGTCGCGGCGATGGCGAAATCGCGCAGCATGGCACCGCCGAGCAGGCCCAGGCCGCCTAGCAGCGGCAGGTCGACCAGACCCTTCTGGCCACCACTGATGACCCCGCCCACATAGGCGAGCAGCAGCCCGAGAAAGATGGCGATGGCGGAGCCGTGGAGGCGGCCGCGCGTCAGTTTGTCGGAGAGCCAGTAGGAGACCCACATGATGACGCCGATGATGGCGAATGAGGCGATCAAACCATAGGACTGGGTGGTCTTGCTCAGGGCTTCGATCAGCATGGTGGTCACCGGGCGGTCTGGCTAAGGGGGGCGGTGGCGGCGGTTGCCGGCTTCTTGCGTCCCAGGCGGTCGATCACCGGGACCAGCGCGAAGGCGATACCGACCGCGGCGAGGCCGGCGAGGATGGCCATGGGTCCGCTGTGCAGGGCCCCGGCCACGTTCTGCTGCGCCGCCATGGCGACCACGATGGGAATGTAGATGGCACTCCAGAATTCCACGCCCTGCTCGGTCTTGGCCTTGAGTCCGGTGCCGCGATTGCTGATCCAGCTGCTGAAGAAGATCAGCAGCAACATGGCGATGCCGACGCCACCGACGTTGGCGGGGACCCCGATGAGCCAGCCCAGGACCTCGCCGATGAAGATACCGGCCAGGGTACAGAGAGAGAGTAAAGCGACACCGTAGATGATCATTGTTGTTTTCCTCGGTTGTGCTTGGGGTGGGGTGAAGCCTGGCCACTGTCCTCGCTTTTACCTCCTCTCCCTCAGGAGAGGGCTGGGGTGAAGGCAGCCGCCGTATGGGGAATGCTCAGTCTAGTCGTGCCGCCTCCTCGCGCCGCAGCGCGTCCAGGGTCTCGGGGTGGGTATCCTGCCAGGCCAGTACGCCAGCCGGAGGCAGGACGCGCTTGGCCAGTTGGCTGAGGACGCTGCCGGGCGCCAGTTCGATAGCCAGGCGCACGCCGCGCTCGCGGGCGGCTTCCAGGGTGGCGTGCCATTCGATGGGCCGCGCCATGTTGAAGGCCAGGTCGTCACGCAGTTGCTCGGCGCGCACCAGCCGCCGCGCGGAAGTCCCACTCAAATAGGCCAGCCGAGGCGCACGTAGCTCGACCTCGGCAAAGGCCTGGTTGAGTGTCTGGGCGGCTTCGGCGAGCAGCGGGCAGTGAGAGGGCACGCTCATGGCCAGGCGCTTGGCCGCTGCGGCGCCCTGGGTGCGCGCTGCCTCGGACAGCACTGCCAGACCGGCGTCGCTACCCGCCACCACGTATTGCTGCTCGGCATTGGCGTTGGCCAGGTACAGCGGCGCGTCAGGCCGATGGTGATTGGCGACCAGGCTTTCCACCGTGCCGCGGTCCAGACCGAGCACGGCTAGCATGCCGTAACCCTTGGGATAGGCCGTCTGCATCAGCTCGCCACGAAGGGCCACCAGGCGCAGGGCGTCGGCGAAGTCCAGGGCCTCGGCCACCACCGCCGCGGCATAGGCGCCAATGGACAGACCCGCCACCAGCTGCGGCGCCGGTCCGCGATTCAGCAGCAGGCGCGCGGTGGCGACGCCGGCGATCAGCAGGCACAGCTGGACGGCGCGGGTGTGTTCCAGGGCGTGCGCGGTGTCCAGGCTCAGGGGGTCGGCCTCCAGCACCTTGGCCGCTTCCTTCAGGGTGCGTCGGACCTCGGGGTTCGCGGGCAGGGCATGCAGCAGGCCGGGACGCTGGGCGCCCTGGCCGGGAAACTGGAAGAGGGTGCTCATGCGGCGCGCTCCCGTTGCCAGGGATCGTCCACCAGGCAGGGGCCGGCGTCGGTCTTGAGCAATACCCGAGCGGTCCGTCCAGCCCAATCGGCGAGAGCGACGCCGCCATGCGGGGTTTCCAGGAGGATGTCCAGCCGGCAGAGGGCCTGCGCCTGCAGCGACGCCAGCAGCGCTCGTGCCTGGTCGCGAGGCAGCGGGACATCGCAGCGGACCAGCAGGTCCAGATCGCTCCCGGCATGTAGCGCCGGCCAGCCGCAGGCCAGTTCGTAACCGGCAGCACCGGTAGGACCCCAGGGCAGCCCCAGGTCATCGAGCAGGGTTTGCACGCGGGCCAGGGTGTCGAAGACAGGTAGATCGCGGCAGCCCTCCGCGATCCGCAGGTTTTCAGGCGTGCGCTGTTGCACTACGGCGGTCGGTGCCAGCCAGGCCGCCAAGCGCTCGGCGCGGGTGGCACCACGCAGGCCGACGGGGATGCGGCCAGGCACTGGCACCGCTCGGCGCACCACCACCGGCAGGCCGGCCTGGGCGACTTGGTGGGCCCAGAGTGGAGCGTGCGCGGGCAAGGCGTCCGGGGTCAGGCCCCAGATGAGGTCGTGGGGCCTGTGTTGGGCTTCGCTGCGCTCAACCCAACCTATGGGGGTATCCGGTAGGTTGGGTTGAGCATCAGCGAAGCCCAACGGGCCCATCCGCCCGCTCATCACGCCTTCCAACCTGCCCGCAGGCGCTCGCGCACCTCGCGAGAGGCCGCGCGATTGGCACCGTCCAGACGCAGTTTGAGATCGGTGGTGCCGCTGGCGAGCACATCGGCCTGAGCCTCGGCCAGGGCCTGGCGTACCTGCTCCAGATCGGCGGCCGAGGGCTGGTCGGGCAGAGCGACCTCCAGCTGGCGCCAGAGCAGGCCCAGGGAGGCATAGCTGTCCAGATCGTAGGCCATGGGCGGGATGTCGGCGGCCAGGCGCTCCAAGTCTTCGACACTGCGCAGGGTCACCCGCGCGGCCGAGGCCTTGCCCATGGCGTGCACCTGCACCTGGGGATCACGCAGGGCCAGCAGCCGATTGGCCTGGTAGCCGTGGGCCAGAAAGCCCCCGGACATGGCCTTGCCCACCAGCAGGCCCAATATCGGGTGGCCGGCCAGGCGCGCCTCGGCATAGGCACCCGCGGCTCCGGCCAGGGCCTGATGGATGCCATAGGCTTCTTCGCGCCGGCCATAGGCCTGGCTGGGCACGTCCACCAGGGCGATCAACGTGCGTTTTACCGAGGCGTCGCGATCCTGGGTGACGGCCTGCTGGATCGCCCGGGCCAGGCCCCAACCTTCCAGCAGGCCGACCTCGCCCTGCCGGGCGTGAGGGAAGGGATTGTCGGTATCGGGCACCACGGCCAGCCAGCGTGCGGGCCGGCCGGCCAGTTCGAGGTCGGCGACGCGCAGGGAGGCGGGCAGGCCCGTGACGGTTTCACCCTGGCCGGCGAGGGCCTGGAACCAGGTCAGGCCGCGTTGCGAAGGCTGGGTGCTCATGGCTGGTCTCCCGCATAGAGGTGGCGGACCGCCGCGGCATCCGCCTGGGGGCCGGTGTCGAGGTCGGCAAGGCGTGCCAGATAGGCCTCGGCCTGCTGGCTGCGTAGGGGAGCTGCACCGCCGTCCGCGAAGCCCTGGCGTATGGCGGCGGTCACGGCGGTGCTGTCGTCGGCGACGAAGACGTCGGCTAGACCCGTGGCGACCCGCTGTTCGCCGCCGGTCAGGCTCCAGATGAAGGGGCGATCGCGGGAATCGTATTCCTCGATGCCGGCTTCCTGTTCGATCACCTGGGGGCCATTGAGCCCGAGGCGTGCCTCGCGGGTGACGATCAGCTGGCTGCATAGGCCGGCGGCGATGGACATGCCGCCAAAGCAGCCAACGCTGCCGGCGATGACGCCGATCACTGGCTGATGGTTGCGCAGGGCGACAATGGCCGCCTGGATCTCGGCGATGGCGGCTAGGCCCAGATTGGCTTCCTGCAGGCGCACGCCGCCGGTTTCCAGCAGCAGTACGGCGCGGGTCGGGGTACCGGCGAGGTTGTCTTCCAGCGCCAGCTCCAGGGCACCGGCGATCTTGGCGCCGCCCACTTCACCCATGCTGCCGCCCTGGAAGGCGCCCTCGATGGCGCAGACCACCGCGGGCTGGCCGTCGATCAGCCCCTTGGCCACCACCACGCCGTCATCGGCCTGGCAAACGATGCCCTGCTTGGGCAACCACGGCGACATCAGCCGCTCGAAGGGTCCGACCAGCTCGCGAAAGCTGCCGGCATCGAGCACCACACGGGCCCGCTCGCGGGCGCCGAGTTCGACGAAGCTGCGGCTGTGCAGCAGCTCCTGGACATCGGGAAGAGGGGCTTCAGCCATGGGTGCTTTCCTCCAGGTCGAGGGTTTCCAGGCCCTGCTCCAGGCGCAGGCGTACCACCCCGGGGGTGGCGCCGAAGTCATGGATGTCCAGGGTCAGGGCCGGCAGGTCCTCGCGGGTAGCGAACAGCCGGTCGAAGAGGGCGCGCCAGCGTGGTTCGCTGCCGTTGACCGAGGTGGTCACCTTGAGGGTGAAGTCGGCGTTGGCGGGTTCGAGGAGGACTTCCAGGTCCCCCGAACCGACACAGCCCACCAGGGCGCGACCCTGGCGGCGCTGGCTGGCCGGATAGCTGCAGGTGAAGTGTTCCATCAGAGGTCTCCAGGGAGCCGGGGCTCCAGGCGATCGACGAGAAGGGTGGCGGCCAGCAGATCGGCGGCGCCGCCGGGGGAGGCATTGGCGGCCAGCAACTGGCGGTCCAGTGTCAGCAGCTGGCGGCGACCGGCGAGACTGGCGCTGCCCCCGGCCTGCAGCACGGCGCGGGCACCCTGCTGCATGCTGGTGAGGGCTGCGGGGCCGGCGCGGTGCAACACACAGGTATCGTCCAGCGCGGTCATGATGGCCAGGAGTGCATCCAGGCGAGCGTTCTGCTCGCCGGCACCGGCCTGGCGGCTGGCGCGCAGCTGCGGCAGGCCGCGCTGGTGGATGGCGGGGAAGCCTGCAGCGGCCTCGGCCCGGGCGCCGCCAACGCCATAGCGCTGGGCGACGCGCTGGCCATGGCTGGGCGCGGCCTGGGGTGCTCCCGGATCGGGCAGGTTGGCCAGGCGACCGGCCGCCAGGCACAGCGCCTGGGCGGAAGTCGGACGTTCATGTACCGCCGCCGTCACCAGCAGCCCCAGCGCCCAGATGGCGCCACGATGGGTGTTGACCCCGCCGGTGACCTGCAGCATGGCGGCTTCGCCGTCACGCCCCAGTTGGCCGATCAGGCAGCGCAGTTCGGCGGCAGGCAGCCCTCGCTCTGCGGCTTCGGCCATGGCCTGGAAACAGGGCTGCAGGGCCTGGGCCGAGGTCAGCATCAGGCCAAGACTGAGGTCACTGTGGGCGCCCTGGCCGCGGCGATCCACCAGGGCCGGCTTGGGCGAGAGTTCGGCTTCGTCCACCAGGGCGGAAACGGCCAGCTCGGCCAGGCGCTCGGCGGGTGACGGGGCAAGGCGGGCGAGGGCGCGCATCACCAGCTCCTGAACTTGGCGGGGGGTTGATAGAGCCCGCCCGACCACTCCACCAGCTCGCCGATGCTCTTGGCCGCGAGCAGCTCGCGGCTGGCGTCGGTGCGGCGGATGCCGAGGTCCTCGGGCAGGGCTACCAGGCCTTCCTGGCGCAGGCGCCGGGCCTCGGCCGGGTCGCTGCGCAGGCCAATGGCGGTGACCCCGGCCACGGCGGCGATCATCGCCCGGCGTTCCTCCAGCGAGCGCGCCCGGTAGAGATAGGCGATGCCTTCTTCGGTGAGCAGGTGGGTGACGTCGTCGCCATAGACCATGATGGGCGCCAGCGGCATGCCACTCTTGCGCGCCACCTCCACCGCATCCAGCGTGTCGACGAAGGTGGGTTTGCCGCCTTCCTGGAAAGTCTCGACCATCTGCACCACCAGCTTCCTGCCGCGTTCCAGCAGGGCAGGCGCGCTGTCGCCGGTCTGCTGACGCATGTCCAGCCAGGCCGGGGTGGGGTGACGCCGACCGTGCGGATCATGGCCCATGTTGGGCGCGCCACCGAAGCCGGCGAGGCGACCACGCGTCACGGTGGAGGAATGGCCGTCGCCATCCACCTGCAGGGTGGCGCCGATGAAGAGGTCCACGGCGTACTGACCGGCCAGCTGGCAGAGCAGCCGGTTGGATCTCAGCGAGCCATCGCGACCGGTGAAGAAGACGTCCGGGCGCTGGGCGATATAGCCCTCCATGCCCAGCTCGGTGCCAAAGCAGTGCACGCTTTCCACCCAGCCACTCTCGATGGCCGGGATCAGCGTGGGATGCGGATTGAGGGTCCAGTGCCGGCAGATCTTGCCCTTGAGGCCCAGGCGCTCGCCGTAGGTGGGCAGGATCAGCTCGATGGCCGCGGTGTTGAACCCGATGCCATGGTTGAGCGACTGCACCTGGTGGCGTTCGTAGATGCCGCGGATCGCCATCATCGCCATCAACACGTGCACCGGCTTGATGTGGCGCGGATCGCGGGTGAACAGCGGCTCGATATAGAAAGGCCGGTCGGCCACCACCACGAAGTCGACCCAGTCCGCCGGGATGTCCACCCGTGGCAGCTCGGAGACATCGTCCACCAGCTGGTTGACCTGGACGATGACGATGCCGTCGCTGAACGCCGCCGGCTCGATCAGCGCCGGGCTGTCCTCGGTGCTGGGGCCGGTGTAGATGTTGCCGGCACGGTCGGCCATGAAGCCGGCGCTGAGTACCACCTTGGGAATCAGGTCCACCAGCAGCCGGGCATAGAGTTCGATGTAGGTGTGGATGGCGCCGACTTCCAGCAGGCCGTCCTCTAGCAGCTGGCTGATCCTCAGGCTCTGGGTACCGGCAAAGGAGAAGTCCAGCTTGCGGGCGATGCCGCGCTCGAACAGGTCCAGGTGCTCGGCGCGACCCACGCTGGGCATGATCATGTGCAGGTCATGCAGCTTGGCCGGATCGACCTGGGCCAGGCTGCGGGAGAGGAAATCGGCCTGCTTTTGGTTGTTGCCTTCCAGCACCACTCGGTCACCGGGGGCCAGCAGATTTTCCAGCGCGGCGACGATTGAAGCGGTGGGCAACACCTTGCCATCGGCCAGCCGGGCCACCCGGTCCAGGCGCTGCTGCTTGTCGCTGCGGCGCCTGGCGATCCGAGCCGGTGGGGAGGATGTCGTTGTCATTGTGGTCTCCACGAATCACCTGTCGTGGAACCACCCTAGACCTCGACTGCCTGGCATTCAATCAACCTGGAGGCGAAACCGTTACGCTGAAGTTAACGTTTTCAGGCTGTTCAGTCCTTGGGAAATCCGCCGGGAGGCAAGGTCCCGGCGGGCGAGGGTTTGCTCAGGTCTTGTCGACCGGGGTGAAGATCGAGGTGGTTCTGGAGAACCAGCTGGTGGGGGTCACGTCGACGTTGGCGTTGTCGTATTTCAGGCTGCTCTGCACCTGCTTGAGTGTCAGTCCGGCCTGCCAGAACTGCTCGTGGGCCAGTTCCTGATTGGCCCTGTGAACCAGGTCCAGGGCCTCCTGGGCGGGCAGCACGGCGGTGGAGTAGTCGACATCGACACCGGCCACCTTGAGGATCTCGCTGGCGCCCTGGGTGTCGCCGTGCTGGATCTTGTCACTGGCCTGGGCCACGGCCTGATTCTTGGCGGGGGTGGCGACATAGTCGTCCCTGAGCGTCATGCCGCTCCAGATCGGTAGCCAGGCGGTGGCCTTGGCGTCCTGCTCCGCTACCGGGACCGCTTGGCCGGTCTGCCCACGCAGGTCCTTGGCGGCCTTCATATAGACGGTCTTGTCGGTCTGGGCGGTTTGCAACGCGCTTTCAGCGGCGCGCAGTTGCTGTTTGGCCTGATCGACGTGACCTTCGAAGAGATCCTGGCGTGCGGCGATCACGTCCTTGAAGGCCGATTGGCCTTGCTGGGAGATCGCCGGCAGGGTGGCGACCTGCTGGCTGGCAATGTCGGGACGGGCATCGGCCAGGGCGGCGGTGGAAAACACAGGGGCGATGGTCAGGACGAGGAGGCTCTTGGCGATACGACGATTGAGGTTCATGTGCTTCTCCCGAATACGAAAGTGACTGGAACCGCGGAGGTATCGGGCGGGGCTGCGAGATACCGTGAGTTCAGTGTCGATCCGGTGAGCTTAACGAACGCTTAGCAGGCTATCGGTAGCTGTAACCAGGTATTTCGGGAGGCTGTAGCGGAAGAGGCGACCGCCCCGAAGGCTCGGAGCGGTCGTTGCTGGCGGGCGGAAGCGGCTCAGCGCACCAGGCAGGGCTTCTTGTTATCGAAGGTCCAGTTGGGCGAGAGGAATTGCATGGCCATGGCGTCGTCCCGCGCACCCAGGCCCTTGGTCTTGTACAGCTCGTGGGCGCGGGCGAGGGCGTCCAGGTCCAGTTCCACGCCCAGGCCACCCTGCTGCGGCACCTCGACCAGGCCACCCTTGATCTCCAGCGGCTGGCGGGTGAGGCGTTGGCCATCCTGCCAGATCCAGTGGGTGTCGATGGCGGTGATCTTGCCCGGCGCCGCGGCGGCGACATGGGTGAACATGGCCAGGGAGATGTCGAAGTGGTTGTTGGAGTGCGAACCCCAGGTCAGGCCCCAGTCGTTGCACATCTGCGCCACCCGCACCGAACCCTGCATGGTCCAGAAGTGCGGATCGGCCAGGGGGATGTCCACCGATTGCAGCTGGATGGCATGGCCCATCTGGCGCCAGTCGGTGGCGATCATGTTGGTGGCGGTGGGCAGGCCGGTGGCGCGACGGAACTCCGCCATGACTTCGCGACCGGAGTAGCCGTTCTCGGCGCCACAGGGGTCTTCGGCATAGGCCAGCACGTGGTGCTGGTCGCGGCACAGGCGGATGGCTTCCTTGAGCGACCAGGCGCCATTGGGGTCCAGGGTGACGCGTGCCTCGGGGAAGCGCTCGGCCAGGGCGGTGACCGCCTCGATCTCGGCGTCGCCGCTGAGCACCCCGCCCTTGAGCTTGAAGTCCTTGAAGCCGTAGCGGTCATAGGCGGCCTCGGCCAGGCGTACCACCGTCTCGGGAGTCAGCGCCTCTTCGTTGCGCACACGGAACCAGGCGTCGTCGCTCTCGGCTTCGCTGCGGTAGTCCAGGGTGGTCTTGTTGCGATCGCCGACATAGAACAGGTAGCCGAGCATCTCCACGGCATCGCGCTGCTGGCCTTCGCCGAGCAGGGCGGCTACTGGTACCTCCAGGTGCTGACCGAGCAGGTCGAGCAGGGCGGCTTCGATGGCGGTCACCGCATGGATGGTGACGCGCAGGTCGAAGGTCTGCAGGCCGCGGCCGCTGGCATCGCGGCCAGCAAAGGCCTGGCGGACCTGGCCGAGGATGCGCTGGTACTGGCCCAGCGGCTGGCCGATGAGGAATTGGCGGGCGTCTTCCAGCGTCTGGCGGATGGTCTCGCCGCCGGGTACTTCGCCCACGCCGGTGCGACCGGCGTTGTCCTTGAGGATTAGCACGTTACGGGTGAAGTAAGGACCGTGAGCGCCGCTGAGGTTGAGCAGCATGCTGTCCTGGCCGGCAACGGGGACGACTTCCAGCGAGGTGACCACGGGCGTGCCGGTGTGCAGGGCTGGGGAGGCATTGAATTGAGTCATGGTCGGGCTCCTTGTCGATCAGCGAGAGGTTTCAGCGGCGAGCGGGGCTTCGGCAGGCGGCGTGGTGACGCCGCGCAACTCGACGCGTTTGATCTCGCCCACGACGAACAGGTAACTGATGGCGGCCACCAGGGCGTTGGCACCGACGAACACCAGGGCCATCTTGAAGGAGCCGGTGGCGGCGATGATGTAGCCGATGATGATCGGGGTGCTGATGGAGGACAGGTTGCCGATGGTGTTGAACAGGCCACCCGAAAGACCGGCGATCTGCTTGGGCGTGGTGTCGGAGACCACCGCCCAGCCCAGGGCGCCGATGCCCTTGCCAAAGAAGGCCAGGGCCATGAAGCCCACCACCATCCAGTCGGCGTCGACGTAGTTGCACAGGATCATGCTCATCGACAGCAGCATGCCGGCGACGATGGGGGTCTTGCGCGCTACGCTCAGGCTGTTGCCACGACGCAGTAGGTAGTCGGAGATCACCCCGCCCAGCACGCCACCGATGAAGCCGCAGATCGCCGGGAGGGAGGCGATGATGCCGGCCTTGAGAATGGTCATGCCGCGTTCCTGCACCAGGTACACGGGGAACCAGGTGAGGAAGAAGTAGGTGAGGGCGTTGATGCAAAACTGGCCCAGGTAGATGCCGGCCATCATGCGGTTGGTCAGCAGCTGGCCGATGTAGCTCCACTTCGGCCCTTCGCTCTTCTTGCCGGGGGTGTCCAGGTCGACCAGGCCGCCATTGCTGGCGATGTACTCGACCTCGGCGGCATTGGCGCGGGGATGTTCGCGCGGGCTGTAGATCACCGCCATCCAGACTGCCGAGAAGGCGATGCCCAGTACGCCCATCACCACGAAGACGTGCTGCCAGCCGAAGGTGTAGACGATCCAGCCCATCAACGGCGCGAACAGCACGGTGGCGAAGTATTGCGCGGAGTTGAAGATGGCCGAGGCGGTACCGCGCTCCTTGGTGGGGAACCAGGCGGCGACGATGCGGGCGTTGCCGGGGAAGGAGGGGGCTTCGGCCAGACCGACCATGAATCTCAGGGCGAACAGCAGGAATACCGCGGTGCCGATGCCGAATTCACCGATGTAGCCCTGCAGCAGGGTGAACACCGACCAGGTGAAGATGCTCGCGGCATAGACCTTCTTCGAACCGAAGCGGTCGAGCAGCCAGCCGCCCGGGATCTGACCGAGCACATAGGCCCAACCAAAGGCGGAGAAGACGTAGCCGAGGGAGACGGCGCTGATGCCAAGGTCTTTCTGCAGGCTGGAGCCGGCGATGGCGATGGTGGCGCGGTCCGCATAGTTGATCGTGGTCACCACGAACAGCATGAACAGGATCAGATAGCGGACGCGCGTCTGCTTGGTGTCTTGCATGATATTTCCCACTGGTTGTTTTTGTGTGCGGGCGGAGATCGAGCAGCGGCCTTAAGTTGTAAGTCGTCTGACAACGATAGCGTTATCATTAAACAGATAACGCTATCATTCAACTGGTAAATCTGTGGCGGAGCGTAAAAAGCTGATCAGTGTAGTGCTTCGAAAAATCGCACAGGCATGGTTGAGCGATTGGCGATCTGCGCCAGGCGCCATGACGAGTCACGGCAGGGCTGTTGCAAGAAGAGCGATGCCTGCCAGGTCAAAAAAGTGCCGTCAAAAATGGTGTGGGTGACGCCTGGACTACCGCCCTAGGAGCTCTGCCGTTCGATCAGTACGAAGCCGGTATCCAGGCGGACGGTCCGCTGATCGCCGGTCAGCCGATCGAGCAGCGATTGGGCGACGCGGTGACCCATGGCATCGGCGTTGACGCTGACCGTGGACAGCGCCGGATTGGCGAAACGACCATTGGTGGTGTCGCCGAAGCCGATCACGGCCAGCTGCTCGGGAATCCGCAGACCGCGGCTGGTGGCCTCGGCGACCACGCCCAACGCCAGGGTGTCGGAGCTGCATAGCACCAGCTCCGGTGTTTCGGGCCTTGCCAGCAACCGCGCGAGGCCGATGCGACCGACCTCCCAGGTGGCCGGCAGGGGCAGGACTTCCATGGGCACCTCGGTGACGCCTAGGGCGGCCAGCCGCGCCTGCAGTGCCAGGTTGCGGCGCATGGCACGGGGATCGTCCACCGAGATCACCCCGAAGCGGCGATAACCGCGGGCGACGAAGTGGTCGGCCAGGGCGACACCGACCTGCTCATGGGAGAAGCCCACCTGCATGTCCAGGGCTTCTTCGCTCAGATCCCAGGCCTCTACCACCGGAACGTTCAGCGCCGCCAAGCGCTCGCGACTCGCCGGGGTGTGCAGGGTCCCGGTAAGTACGATGCCATCGGGTCGGCGGCCGAGGATGGCTTCGAGCAGCTCCTCTTCCTTTTCCGGGGAATAGCCGGTGGGCCCGATCAGCGCCTGATAGCCGGCCTCGGTTAGGCGTTCCATGATCGCCTGCACCACCGTGGCATAGATGGAGTTGGCGATGGTGGGCAACAGGATGGCCACCAGCCGGCTCTTACTGGAGGCGAGGCTGCCCGCCAGCAGATTGGGCACGTAGCCCAGCTCCTTGACCACGGCCAGGACATGCTCGCGGGTGGCAGCGCTCACCAGGGTCGGGCGGTGCAGCGCCCGGGATACGGTAATGGGCGACACTCCGGCAGCGAGAGCGACCTCGCGGACGGTAAGGGGCAGCTCGGTGCCATCGAGCTGGGCGAGTTCACGTCGGGACTTCCTGGCCAAAACAGATCCTTGGAGCGGGTAAACGGTCATTATGGAAGCAAGCTCCGACGCTTGCCATGGCTGACCGCTGCCGCTTTGTAAACGGAGACGTTAGCGGGCGGCCGACGTGGCGCGAGCGCGCCCCACGCGGGATCCATAGCGGCGCCCCAGGGTATTGGCGACCGCCTGGCCTACGCCGATGAGTCGGTCCAGGTCGAGGCCGGTCGCGATGCCCAGGCCGTCGAGCAGATAGACCAGGTCTTCGCTGGCGACATTGCCGCTGGCGCCCTGGGCATAGGGGCAGCCCCCCAGGCCGGCGATGGCACTGTCGAACACCGTGACGCCTTCGAGCAGACTGGCATAGACATTGGCCAGGGCCTGGCCATAGGTATCGTGGAAATGCCCGGCCAGCCGGGTGAGCGGCAACTCCCGACCCAGCCGCTGCCAGAGCGCCCGGGTTCGGCCGGGGGTACCGACGCCGATGGTGTCCCCCAGGGAGACTTCGGCGCAGCCCAGCTCCAGCAGCTCGCGCGTCACGCTCGCCACCTGATCAGGTGCGATCTCGCCGTCGTAGGGGCAGCCCAGCACGCAGGATACATAGCCTCGCACCCGGATCCCCGCCGCCCGCGCGCCCTCGACCACTGGCACGAAGCGCGCCAGGCTCTCTGCGATGGAGCAGTTGATGTTGCGCTGGGAGAAGCCCTCCGAGGCGGCGGCGAAGACGGCGATTTCATCTACCCCCGCCGCCAGGGCAGCCTCGAAGCCTTTCATATTGGGCACCAGTACCGAGCGGACCACGCCCGCCGGGCGGCCCAGTCCCGCCAGCACCTCGGCGGTCCCGGCCATCTGCGGCACCCACTTGGGCGAAACGAAGCTGCCCACTTCCAGATGTTGCACACCGCTAGCGACCAAGGCCTCGCACAGCTGGATGCGCTCGGCAATGCCAAGCGCCTGGGGTTCGTTCTGCAGGCCATCGCGTGGCCCGACCTCGACCACCCGCACCCGGGACGGCAGGGCATCGCTCATGGTGCCGCCTCCTCCAGTTCCACCAGGGCTGTGCCCTCGGCCACCAGTTCGCCAGGGCTGCAGAACAGCGCGGTCACGACGCCGGCGCGGGGCGCGCGGATGCTGTGTTCCATCTTCATCGCCTCCAGGACCACCAGCGGCGTACCGGCGTCCACGCTGTCGCCCACCGCCACCGAGACGGCTACCACACTGGCGTTCATCGGCGCCGTGAGCCCACCGGCATCGGCCTGGCGCGCGACCTCGGCGAGGGGATCGGCCCAGGTAACGGCTTCGAAACGATTCTCCCATTCGAGGAACAGTGTCTGGCCACGGCGATAGAAGCGGGCGCTCTGGCGGATGTCGTCTGCATGCCAATGGAGGCGATCACCGCTCAGCTCGACCGCCGACGAACCGGGCAGGGTGACGGGGCGCACCTCGCCGCGACAGGCCAGGCGTAGTGAGACAAGTGGCGGTCCACCCAGGCGCCAGCCCTGGCGGGAAGCCCAGGGCGACGTCGGATCGGCAGCGGCCGGCAGCGTCGCCAGCCAGGCTTGGGCCGCCTGGGTCCAGAAGGCCTCCGGCAGCTCCCCGGGCGCGGGCAGCAAGGCATCCCGGTAACGCTCGATAAAGCCGGTATCCAGCTCGGCCGCGGCAAAGGCTGGATGAGCAAGCAGGCGCTGCAAGAAGGCGAGGTTGGTGGCGAAACCGCCCACCGCGGTTTCATCAAGCATGGCCAGCAGTCGCTGGCGCGCCTGTTCGCGGCTGTCGCCCCAGGCGATGAGCTTGGCCAGCATGGGATCATAGAAGGGCGATACCTCGTCGCCTTCCTCCACGCCGCTGTCCACGCGCCGCCCCGGACCGGGCGTCGGCTCGCGATAGAGCTGCAGGGTGCCCGACGCTGGCAGAAAGCCCTGGTCGGTGTCCTCGGCATAGAGCCGTACCTCGATGGCATGGCCGTGCAGGGGCACCTGGGCCTGGGTGAGGGGCAGCGCCTCGCCGGCGGCGACGCGCAATTGCCAGGCCACCAGATCCAGGCCGGTGATGGCCTCGGTGACCGGATGCTCAACCTGCAGCCGGGTATTCATTTCCATGAAGAAGAAGTCGCCGCGGGCGTCGAGCAGGAATTCCACGGTGCCGGCGCCCACATAGCCGATGGCCTGGGCCGCCTGTACCGCGGCTTCGCCCATGGCCCGCCGTAGCTCAGGTGTGAGGCCGGGCGCGGGGGCCTCCTCGATCACCTTCTGGTGGCGGCGCTGGATGGAGCAGTCGCGTTCGTTGAGATAGAGGCAATGGCCGTGCCCGTCGGCGAAGACCTGGATCTCCACGTGACGCGGTTGCAGCACGTACTTCTCCACCAGCATCCGCGCATCGCCAAAGGCCGAGAGCGCTTCGCGCTGGGCGGAGGCGAGACCTTCGGCCAGGTCCGCTTCGCGCTCGACGATCTTCATGCCCTTGCCGCCACCGCCGGCGGTGGCCTTGAGCAGGACCGGATAGCCGATGCGCGCCGCGGCGTCGCGAAAGGTGGCGAGGGACTGGTCCTCGCCGTGATAGCCCGGCACCAGGGGTACCCCGGCGTCGGTCATCAGCGCCTTGGCGGCGGACTTGCTGCCCATGGCGCGAATCGCCGCGGCGGGTGGCCCGACGAAGACCAGTCCCGCCGCGGCCACCGCCTCGGCGAAGGCGGCGTTCTCGGACAGAAAGCCATAACCCGGATGGATGGCCTGGGCGCCGGTGGCGAGGGCGGCGGCGATGATCCGCTCGCCGGCCAGGTAGCTGTCGGCCGGCTTGGCGCCCCCGAGGTCTACCGCCAGGTCGGCCTGGCGCACATGGCGTGCCCTGGCGTCGATGGCGCTGTGCACGGCGACGGTGCCCAGGCCCAGGGCCTTGGCGGTGCGCATCACCCGGCAGGCGATCTCGCCTCGGTTGGCGACGAGCAGACGGTCGAAGGTCATGGCGTGGTCTCCTGCCAGGCGGGGCGGCGCTTTTCCAGGAAGGCGGCTAGGCCTTCCTGGGCTTCAGGGGTGACGCGGACCGCGGCGATCAGGCCCTCGGTGAACTGGCGCACAGCGGGGCTCGGCACACCATCGCCGGCGCCGGCCAGGAGCCGTTTGCAGGCCCGCAAGGCCTGAGGACCGTTGTCCAGCAGGCGGGCGATCCAGGCGTCCACGAGGGGCTCCAGGTCGGCGGCGAGCGCGGTCTCGGCGACCAGGCCCAGCTCGGCCGCGCGCGCGCCGGAGAAGCGTTCGGCTCCCAGCATGTAGCGCCGTGCCACCCGTTCGCCCAGGGCGCGGATGACGAAGGGGCCGATGACGGCGGGCACCAGGCCGATGCGCACCTCCGACAGGCAGAAGGTGGCGTCACTGGCAGCCACGGCCAGGTCGCAGCAACTGACCAGACCCACGGCGCCGCCAAAGGCTGCGCCCTGCACCACGGCGAGGGTGGGCATCGGCAAGGTCTGCAGGCGATACATCACCTCGGCCAGGCGCTCGGTGTCGGCCTGGTTGGCGGCCGCGTCCAGGGTAGCGGACGCCTGCATCCAGGCCAGGTCGGCACCCGCGCAGAAGTGCCGGCCGCGCCCGCGTACGAGCAGAAAGCGCAGCTCGGCATCGGCGGCGATCTCGGTGAGCGCTGTGCCCAGTTCCGCGATCATCCGTGCATCCAGGGCGTTGTGGCGGTCCGGACGGTCGAGCCAGAGGGTGGCGAAGCCGCGCGGGTCGCGGGTCAGATCCAGGGTGTGGAAGTCAGTCATGGCCTACATCCGGAAGACGCCGAAGGTCGTCGGCTCGAGAGGGGCGTTGAGGCTGGCCGACAGGGCCAGGGCGAGGACCTCGCGGGTCTGGGCCGGGTCGATCACCCCGTCGTCCCACAGCCGCGCGCTGGAATAGTGGGCATGGGCCTGACGCTCGTACTGCTCGACGATGGGCGCCTTGATGCGCGTGATTTCGTCATCGTCGAAGGGCTCGCCGGCACGTTCGGCCTGTTCGCGCTTGACCTGCACCAGCACTCCGGCCGCCTGTTCGGCACCCATCACGCCGATGCGTGCGTTGGGCCACATCCACAGGAAGCGAGGATCGTAGGCGCGACCGCACATGCCGTAGTTGCCGGCGCCAAAGCTGCCGCCGATGATCACGGTGAACTTGGGCACCCGGGCGCAGGCCACTGCGGTGACTAGCTTGGCGCCGTGCTTGGCAATGCCGCCTTCCTCGTATTTCTTGCCGACCATGAAGCCGGTGATGTTCTGCAGGAAGAGCAGAGGGATGCGTCTCTGGCAGGCAAGTTCGATGAAGTGCGCACCTTTCTGCGCCGATTCGGCGAAGAGGATGCCGTTGTTGCCGAGGATGGCCACCGGATGACCCTGCAGATGGGCGAAGCCACAGACCAGCGTGGTCCCGAATTGCGCCTTGAATTCGTCGAAGACGCTGCCGTCCACCAGCCGGGCGATTACCTCGCGTACCTCCAGCGGCTGCTTGGGATCGGTCGGGACCAGGCCGTAAAGGTCCTCGGCCGGATACAGCGGGGCGACTGGCGCCTTGAGCTGCAGGTCACCCAGCTTGCGCCAGTTGAGGTTGGCGATGCAGCGCCGCGCCAGGGCCAGGGCATGGGTGTCGTTCTCGGCATAGTGGTCGGCCACGCCGGAAATGCGGCAATGGACATCAGCGCCGCCCAGTTCCTCGGCGCTGACCACCTCGCCGGTCGCCGCCTTCACCAGCGGCGGGCCAGCGAGAAAGATGGTGGCCTGCTGGCGCACCATGATGGTCTCGTCGCTCATCGCCGGCACATAGGCGCCGCCGGCCGTGCAGGAGCCCATCACCACGGCGATCTGTGGGATGCCTTGGGCGCTCATGGTCGCCTGGTTGAAGAAGATCCGCCCGAAGTGCTCGCGGTCGGGGAAGACGTCCTCCTGGCGCGGCAGGTTGGCACCGCCGGAATCCACCAGATAGAGGCAGGGCAGGCGATTCTGCAGGGCGATGGCCTGGGCGCGCAGATGCTTCTTTACCGTCAGCGGATAATAGGAGCCGCCTTTCACGGTGGCGTCGTTGGCGATGATCATGCACTCGACGCCCTCGATGCGGCCGATACCGGCCACCACCCCGGCCGCTGGCACCTCGTCCTCATAGACGTCGAGGGCCGCCAGGGCGCCGATTTCCAGAAAGGGCGAGCCGGGGTCCAGCAGTTGGTCGATGCGCTCGCGGGGCAGCAGCTTGCCGCGGGCGGTATGGCGCGCCTGGGCCTTGGCGCCGCCGCCTTCACGGATGCGCGCCAGGAGCTGGTCGAGCCGGGCCAGTTGCTCGGCCATGGCGGCGGCGTTGCGCTGGTAGTCCGGAGTGCGGCGGTTCAGGGTGGAGGTCAGCACGGTCATGGAAGGCTCCTCACCGGGTTTCGTTGAACAGCTCGCGCCCGATCAGCATGCGGCGGATCTCGCTGGTGCCGGCGCCGATCTCATAGAGCTTGGCGTCGCGTAGCAGGCGGCCGGTGGGGTACTCGTTGATATAGCCGTTGCCACCCAGTATCTGGATGGCTTCCAAGGCCATCTGGGTGGCCTTCTCGGCGGTGTAGAGAATCACCCCGGCAGCGTCCTTGCGGGTGGTCTCGCCACGGTCGCAGGCTTGGGCCACGGCATAGAGATAGGCGCGGCTGGCATTGAGGCCAGTGTAGAGGTCGGCCACCTTGCCCTGGATCAGCTGGAATTCGCCGATGCTCTGGCCGAATTGCCGGCGGTCGTGGATATAGGGCAGGACCACGTCCAGGCAGGCCTGCATGATGCCCACCGGGCCACCGGCGAGGACCACCCGCTCATAGTCCAGGCCGCTCATGAGCACCTTCACGCCCCCGTTCACCTGTCCCAGCACGTTGTCCTCCGGCACCTCGACGTCGTCGAAGAACAGCTCGCAGGTGTTGGAGCCGCGCATGCCCAGCTTGTCGAACTTGCTGCCGCGGCTGAAACCGGTCCAGTCACGCTCGACGATAAAGGCGGTGATGCCATGGGCGCCTTGTTCCGGTTCGGTCTTGGCGTAGATGACATAAGTGTGAGCATCGGGGCCGTTGGTGATCCAGGTCTTGCTGCCATTGAGCACGAAGCGATCGCCACGCCGCTCGGCGCGCAGCTTCATGGAGACTACGTCCGAGCCGGCATTGGGCTCGCTCATGGCCAGGGCGCCGATGTGCTCGCCGCTGACCAGCCTGGGCAGGTAGCGCGCCTTCTGCGCGGCGGTGCCGTTGCGATGGATCTGGTTGACGCAGAGATTGGAGTGGGCGCCATAGGAGAGGGCCACCGAAGCCGAGCCGCGGCTGATCTCCTCCATGGCCACCGCATGGGCCAGGTAGCCAAGTCCCGAGCCGCCGTATTCTTCCCCCACGGTGATGCCAAGCAGCCCGAGGTCGCCAAAGGTGCGCCAGAGGTCCATGGGGAAACTGTTGCTGGCATCGATCTCGCCCGCGCGCGGTGCCACCTCGCGCGTGACCAGGACGCGCACCTGATCGCGCAGCAGATCGAGGGTCTCGCCCAGGGCGAAGTTGAGACTCGGATAGCTCATGGGGTCACCTGTTGTTGGGATTGGCGGGTGAGGAGAGGGCACAGGAGGCCGTACGGGCGCAGCGGGGCAGCGCCGGGCGTACCAGGGCCAAGAGGGAATACCGGAAGATGACCTGGCAAGCAGGATCCTGCGCGGCTCGGGAGCACGGGCAGGAAAGGCGTCGGACGTGGCTGCCGACGGCACGCTATGGGCGCGGGGGAGACGCGCATGCGGAGCGATGGCGCCAGGGCGCGCATGGTCCGTCCTCCTGTTCATTATTCTTGTCATGGCGACCGCGAGAGGAAGGCGGCGCCTGTGCCTCTGAGTCTAGGAGGAGAAATGCGCTATCGTGAAACGATAAAAATAGAATCCAGGTATTGGAAAATCAGATGGCACTGCACAAGGACATCTCGATGCGGCAACTGCGCTATTTCGTCGCCGCCGCCGAGAACAGCCAGTTTTCCCTGGCCGCCAGCGCGGTCAACGTCAGCCAGTCGGCCGTGACCACGGCGGTCAGCCAGTTGGAGACGATGCTTGCGGTGCGGTTGTTCGAGCGATTGCCCCATGGAGTCAAGCTGACCGCCGAGGGGCACCAGTTCTATCACCATGCCCGGCACATCCTCGATACCCTGCAGGACGCCGTGAGTCAGCCGCTGTTCCAGAGCCATGCCCTGACCGGCCAGGCCCGGGTCGGGGCTTCCTATGCGGTGCTCGGCTACTACCTGCCGACCCTCTTGGCGCGCTTCAAGCGCAGCTATCCGCAGATCGACATCGACCTGCGCGACATGGACAGACCCAGTATCGAGGCGGGCATCAACGATGGCACCCTGGAGCTCGGCCTCACGGTCATCTCCAACGTCGACGCCGCCCAGCCCTTCGAGCGCCATCTGCTGATGCGTTCGCCGCGCCAGCTCTGGTTGCCCAGCGCCCATCCCTTGCTCGCTCCGGAGCAGGTCAGCCTGGCCGACATCGCGCCCTATCCCTATATCCTCGCCACGGTGGACGAAGGGGAAACCTCCACCCTGCGCTACTGGCGCGCGGCCGGCCTGGAACCCAACGTGGTGTTCAAGACCTCGTCCATGGAATCCCTGCGCGGCCTGGTCGCCCACGGCTTTGGCGTGACCATCCTGTCCGACATGCTCTATCGCGGCTGGTCCCTGGAAGGCCGCAAGCTGGAAGCGCGCCCGGTGGCCGATGCCATCCCGCCCATGGAGCTGGGGTTGATCTGGAGCCCCGAGGAGCGCCTGGGACCCGGCGCCCAGGCGTTTCGGCAGTTTCTGGTATCGGCGGCCGGGTAGAGGCGGACGCGCGAGGCCCGCTCTCCGGCCTCAGTGGGCGGCGGCCTTGGTCAGGTCGGCATCGTTCCACTCGGTGTAGACGCAAGCGTCGCTGGCGGCCCAGCGCAGGCGCACCACCTGGCCAGGTTGCAGGCCCTGGGTGTGGGCCAGAGACTTGACCATCAGCTGGGCGCCGCCCGCGGTCTGCAGCACGCAGCTCTGGCTTTCCCCGAGGAAGAGGGCCTCGCCCACCCGAGCCGGAATCTCGTTCCAGCCCGCCGGCATGGGCAGGGTAGCCGCCTGCTCGGTGGTCAGCAGCTGCAGCTTTTCCGGGCGCAGCATCAGGAGCAGTTCCTGGTTCGGTCTGACGCTGGCGGTGGGCCGCATCGCCAGTTCCTGGCCTTCGAACGCGCAGTGCGCCTGGGCGCGCGCGGTCACGCGCAGGAAATTGGAGTTGCCGAGAAAGGCGGCGACGAAGGCGTTCGGCGGATTCTGGTAGAGGTCGTAGCCACTGCCCAGGCCGACGATGCGCCCGTGGCTGAAGATGGCGATGCGCTGGGATAGCCGCAGCGCCTCCTCCTGGTCATGGGTCACGTAGACGATGGTGATGCCCAGGCGACGGTGCAGCTGGCGCAGCTCGTCCTGCAGGTCTTCACGCAGCTTCTTGTCCAGCGCGCCCAGGGGTTCGTCCATCAGCAGGATGCGTGGTTCGTAGACCAGCGCCCGGGCGATGGCCACCCGCTGCTGCTGGCCGCCGGAAAGTTGCGCGGGACGCCGATGGGCGAAGGCTTCGAGCTGCACCAGTCGCAGCATGGCGTCGACCTTCTGGTTGCGCTCGGCGGCGCCGATCTTGCGGATATCCAGGGGGAAGCCGATGTTGTCGCGCACCGACAGGTGCGGAAACAGCGAATAGCGCTGGAACACCATGCCGATGTCGCGCTGGTGCGGTGGGACCCGCAGCAGCGAGCGGCCAGCCACGCTGATGGCGCCGGAACTGGGCGTCTCGAAGCCAGCAAGCATCGACAGGGTGGTGGACTTGCCGGAGCCGCTGGAGCCGAGGAAGGTGAGGAACTCGCCCTCCTGGATGTCCAGCGAGAGATCATCCACGGCGGTGAAATCGCCGTAGTGCTTGTTCAGGTTCTGCAGGCGGACCAGCGGGGCCGCGGGGGCGTTGTTCTGGAGTACGGCGCTCATGGCAGGCTCCGGGAGCTCAGCGGGAAAGGGGTTGGCGGCGGCGCAGCAGGGCAGCCGCGAGCATCACCAGCAGGGAAAGGCCGATCAGCACCGTGGAGGCCACGGCGATCACCGGTGTCAGGTCCTGGCGCAGCGTCGCCCACATCTTCACCGGCAGGGTCTGCAGGTTGGGGCTGGCCATCATCACGCTCAGCACCACCTCGTCCCAGGACACCAGGAAGGCGAATAGGGCGCCGGCGAACACCCCCGGCCAGATCCCCGGCAGGGTCACCCGGTAGATGGCCTGCAGGCGCGAGGCGCCGCAGATCACCGCTGCATCCTCGATGGACTGATCGAACAGCTTGAGCGAGTTGATGACAGCGATCAGGGCAAAGGGCAGGGCGACGATCACGTGGCTGACCACGAAGGCCAGCAGGGTGCCGGTGTAGCCCAGGCGCAGGAACAGGGCATAGATGGCCACGGCGATCACCACCAGTGGCACGATCATCGGCAGGGTGAAGACCGCATAGAGCGTCTTGCGCCCGGGAAACTTGCCGCGCACCAGGGCGAAGGCGCAAGGCACCGCCAGGGCTACCGAAACCAGGGTGGTCAGCAGCGCCACCTTGAGGCTCGCCAGGGCCGCCTGCATCCACTCCGGGTTGGAAAAGAATTGCTGGTACCACTTGAGCGTCCAGCCGGGCGGCGGAAAGACCAGCCATTGGGACGAGCCGAACGACAGCAGCACGATGAAGACGATGGGCAGCAGGAGCACCGCGGCGATGGCGCCGGTGATCAGCAGCAGGCCACCGCGCAGCCGCCAGCCGAGGGCACTGGGAGTCAGCAGCATGGGGTTACCTCGCGTTCTGGGGGTCGACCGGGGATTCCGGTTGCAACCTGAGATAGAGGGCGAACAGCACCAGGGCGATGACGATCAGCAAGGCCGCGGCGGCGCTGGCCAGGCCCCAGTTGAGGAAGGACTGCACCTGCTGGATGATGAACTCCGGCAGCATCATGTTCTGCGCTCCGCCCAGCAGCGCCGGGGTAACGTAGTAGCCGAGCGACATGACGAATACCATCAGTGCGCCAGAGCCCAGGCCCGAGCGGCACATGGGCAGGAACACCTTGCGGAAGTTGGTCCAGGGGCTGGCGCCGCAGATGGCGCCGGCCTGCAGCACCATGGGGTCCATGGCCTGCAACGTTGCCTGCAGCGGCAGCACGATGAAGGGGATCATGATGTAGGTCATGCCGATCACCACCCCGGTGAGGTTGTTGACCAGCGCCAGGGGTTCGTCGATCAGGCCCACCGCCATGAGCAGCTTGTTGATCACCCCCGAGCCCTGCAAGAGCACCAGCCAGGCGTAGGTACGGGCCAGCAGGCTGGTCCACATCGACAGCAGCACGATGTTGAACAGCACCCGGCCCCAGCCGCGGGGCATCAGGGTGATGGTCCAGGCCAACGGAAAGCCGATCAGCACGCTGAACAGGGTCACCAGGGCAGCGACCCCAAAGGTGTTGAGCAGCACCTGGGCATAGGCACCATTGGCGAACAGGGTCTGGTAGTTGCCCAGGCCCGGCGTGGGTTCGAGGACGCCGCGCAGCAGCAGGCCGATCAACGGGACCAGGAAGAACAGGCCAAGGAACAGCAGGGCAGGGACGAGGTGACTCGCGCCCTTCCAGCGGACGGCGCGTTCACCCCGGGTCCGCGCCGGATCGTTCAGCGCACGGCGGTCCTTGGCAGTGCCGAGCACCGCCCGGCTGGAGCTGGAGGCAGACATGTCATTTCACCAGCCATTCGTTCCAGCGGCTGGCGATCTCGCCACCGTGCTGGGCCCAGTAGGCGAAGTCCAGGGTGACCTGCTCACTGCCGTAGGCGGTGGGCAGATTCTTGGCCAGGTCCGGGGTCAGCTTGGCGATGCTGTCGACGTTGACCGGCGCATAGGCGGTGAGATTGGCAAAATCCGCCTGGCCGCGAGCGCTGCTGGCCTCGGCGAGGAATTTCATCGCGGCGTCCTTGTTCTTGGCGCCCTTGGGCACCACCAGCATGTCGGCCATGACCAGGTTCTGTTTCCAGCTCACGCCTACTGGCGCGCCGTCCTGCTGCAGGGCGTGGACGCGACCGTTCCAGAATTGTCCCAAGGTCGCTTCGCCGGAGGCGAGCAACTGCTGGGACTGGGCGCCGCCGCCCCACCAGACGATGTTCTTCTTGATGGTGTCGAGCTTCTTGAAGGCGCGGTCCAGGTCTAGGGGATAGAGCTTGTCCTTGGGTACGCCGTCGGCCAGCAGGGCCAGCTCCAGTACGCCGGGGCTCGGCCATTTGTAGAGCGCACGCTTGCCGGGGTAGGTGGTGGTATCGAACAGCGCCGACCAGTCCTGCGGCTGCTTGCTGCCGAGCTTGCCCTGGTTGTAGCCGAGCACGAAGGAGAAGAAGAAGGAGCCCACCGCATGGTCATTGACGAAGCGCGGATCGATCTTGGTGCGATCGATGGTCTTGAAATCCAGGGGTTCGAGCAGGCCCTGCTGGGCGGCGCGCAGGGCGAAATCGGCTTCCACGTCGACCACGTCCCATTGGACGTTGCCGCTTTGCACCATGGCCTGGAGTTTGCCGTAGTCGGTGGGGCCGTCCTGCACCACCTGGATGCCGGTCTGCTTGGTGAAGGGTTCGGCCCAGGCCTGCTTCTGGGCGTCCTGGGTGGTACCGCCCCAGCTGGTGAAGTTGAGACTTTCGGCCTGGGCCGGAAGGGCCAGCGTAGTCAACAGGCCGGCAGCGACCACAGAGACGACTTTAAGCTTCAGCAACATCGTGACGCCCTCTTTTGTTATTGGATCGGCGCAGCAGAGGTGCCGCGGCCTTGTAGGAGTCGTGCGATTCGAGGTGGATAGCGGCACCTCGAAGTAGAGCTGTCGACCCTGTCGAACGGGTCAGATTGTCATTCGATATTATGGTATTCCAAACTTTTTGCAAGTCTGCCAGAGGCCTCTGGAAGGGGCTTCAGCCAGGAAAAGGCAGGGTCTCGACGATCTCCAGTTCGTACCCGGTCAGGCCGGCGTAGCGCAGGGGCAGACCCAGGTGACGGATGCGCCCGACGCCCAGGTCCTGCAGGATCTGCGCACCGGTGCCTACCTCGGCATAGATGCGCGACTGGGAGCGTTCGAACAGCCGCTTGGGCTGGGTCAGCGAGGGCACCCGGGCCAGTAGCGCCTGGGAGGATTCGTGGTTGGCCAGCACCACCACGATGCCGTGGCCTTCCTGGGCGACGCGTTCCAAGGCAGCCCACAGGGTCCAGCTCGGCGGTCCGCTGTATTCGGCACCGACCAGGTCGCGCAGGGGGTCCAGGGCATGGACGCGAACCAGGGTAGGGGTCTCGCGGTCGATGTCGCCCATCACCATGGCCAGGTGGACGCCGCCTTCGATGCGGTCTTCGTAGGTCAGCAGGCGGAAGGTGCCGTGCACGGTGGGCAATTCGCTCTCGCCGATGCGGGTGACGGTGTGCTCGTGGCGCAGTCGGTAATGGATGAGGTCGGCGATGGTGCCCAGCTTGATGCCGTGGCGTTCGCCGAAACGCTCCAGATCCGGACGCCGGGCCATGCTGCCGTCGTCGTTCATCACCTCGACGATGACGGCGGAAGGGTCGCGACCGGCCAGGCGCGCCAGGTCGCAACCGGCCTCGGTATGGCCGGCACGGGTCAGCACGCCGCCGTCGCGGGCACGTAGCGGAAAGATGTGGCCGGGCTGGACCAGGTCCCGCGCGGTGGCATCCGGTGCCACCGCGGCTTCGATGGTGCGCGCCCGGTCGGCGGCCGAGATGCCGGTAGTGACGCCGGTAGCGGCTTCGATGGACACGGTGAAGGCGGTGCCGTGGACGGTGCCGTTGTCACTGACCATCTGCATCAGGTTGAGCTGGCGGCAGCGTTCCTCGGTCAGCGTCAGGCAGATCAGGCCGCGGGCTTCGCGAGCCATGAAGCTGATCGCGGCAGGGGTGCAGGCATCGGCGGCGAGCAGGATGTCACCTTCGTTCTCGCGGTCTTCGTCATCGACCAGGATGACCATCTTGCCGGCACGGAAATCCTCGATGATCGCTTCGATGGGATGGATGGCCACGGCTACCTCTCAGGGTTCTGGATTGTTATGTAATCTGGTATACCATGAGACAAAACGTAGCGAAAGAGGCAAAGCGCCATGAAAGGTTATTGGATTGCAGAGGTCGATGTGACCGATCCCGAGGCTTATCGCGGCTATACGGAGCGCGCCCCTGCGGCCTTCGCCCGCTATGGCGGACGCTTCCTCGCGCGGGGCGGACGCGCCGAGCAGCTGGAGGGAGAGGGCTGGGCGACGCGCCGGGTCGTGATCGAGTTCGATTCCTACGAACAGGCCCTGGCCTGCTATCGCTCGGCGGAGTATCAGGACGCCTGCGGGCACCGGCAGACGGCGGCCCGGGCCGAGATCTTCATCGTCGAAGGACTCTGAGAGAGGCGGCCAGGCACGGCACTGCCGGGTCTGGCCGAAGACGGCTAGCGTTCGATGCGCGGCTCGTCCTGCACGCGGGGGATGAACAGCTCACGGGCCTGTTCGCCCTGGTGCTCCTGTTGCCGCTGCAGGTAGTCGAGGGCGACCTGGGCGGCGGCGCGGACGTGATCGACCGAAGCCTGGTGGGCGGCCAGGGCATCGCCACTGCGGATGGCGGCGACCATGCGCTCCATCTCTGCGTTGCTCGCCTGACGGCGATTGGCCTGGGACACCGAAGTGGCCCTCAGGTAGCTCACCCGCGCCTGCAACTGGCGCAGCTGGGTGGCGGCGACGCGGTTGCCGCAGCCCTCCATGAGCACGTTGTAGAAGTTCTGCACGGTCTCGATGACCTCTGGCAGTTCGGCGCCCTCCAGGGCCTTGCGGTTCTCCTCGAGGGCCTGTTCCAGCGCCTCGATTTCCCGGGGGCCGGCGCGCAAGGTGAAGAGTTGCACGATCAGGCCTTCCAGCACGCAACGCAGCTCATAGAGGTCGCAGGCATCCTCCAGGGTGATGATGGCGACGCGCGGCCCGCGGGCATCGGCGAATTCCACCAGGCCTTCGGATTCGAGATGACGCAGGGCTTCGCGCACCGAGGTGCGGCTCACGCCTAGGCGGTCGCAGAGATCGCGCTCCACCAGGCGGTCACCCGGCAGCAACTGGAAGTTCAGGATCGCCTGGCGCAGGCGATTGCACACCATTTCACGCAGGGTGACCGGGCTGCGGGTGATCTTGAAGCTGTCGTCTAGTTGCGCGCGTCTCATGGGGCTCTCTGGCGGACCGGTTCTACAGGCGACGACGAGGCACGCGACTACGTGGGGCCTGCGTGCTCGCCAGGGCGGAAGAGGGCAAGTCTAGCATGCCCCCTGCGGGCGTTCATGGGCCCTTCCGTTCAGGCATAGATCGGTGCGGCGCCCATCCGGCCCCGGTGATAGAGCATCGGGATCACCTCCTGGTCCGGCACGATGAGATTCTTCACCGCCCCGACGATGATGGCGTGGTCGCCCCCGTCGTACTCGCGCCACAGCTCGCACTCGATCACCGCCGTGGCGTCGGCCAGCAGCGGATTGCCCAGGGCGCTGCGCGTCCATTCGATGCCCTGGGTCTTGTCCTTGCCCTTGCTGGCGAAGGCGTAGGCGATACGCTGTTGTTCGGCGCTCAGCAGGTGGATGGCGAAACCCTTGCCGTCACGCAGCAGGGGGTAGGTATCGGAGCTGTAGTTGGGACAGAAGAGCACCAGCGCCGGATCCAGCGACAGGGCGCTGAAGGCACTGGCGGTCAGGCCGGCGAGGTTGCCTTCGGCATCCAGGGTGGTGACCACGGTGACGCCGGACGGAAAGGCGCCCATCACTTGCTTGTAGATTGCGGGATCGATCATGACTGCCAACCTCGTTTAACGCATTACAAAGGGATCGGGCATCGGTGCCTGGGACAGATTGATCCATACCGTTTTGGTTTCGGTATAGGCCAGAACCGAGTCGATGCCGCTCTCGCGGCCGTAGCCGCTGTTCTTGAAACCGCCGATCGGTGCCATGGCCGAGACCGCGCGATAGGTGTTGACCCAGATGATGCCGGAGCGGATGTCCCGCGCCAGGCGATGGGCACGGCCCAGGTCGCGGGTCCAGATGCCAGCGGCGAGTCCCAGCTCACTGTCGTTGGCCAGGCGCAGGGCCTCGGCCTCGTCCTTGAAGCGGATCACCGCGGCCACCGGGCCGAAGACTTCCTCCTGCATGATGCGCAGCGAGTGCCGGTCGCATTCCAGCAGGGTGGGTTCGTAGTACCAGCCGGCGCTGCCGGTGTCGGGTCGCTTGCCGCCCAGGCGCAGCGTCGCGCCTTCGGCCAGGGCCGCTTCTACCAGCTGCTCGACGATGGCAAGCTGCTGCTCGGTGGCCATCGGGCCCATCTCGCTGGCATCGTCCTGGGGATTGCCGATGCGGATGCGCTGGGCGCGCTCTACCAGCCGGGTGACGAATTCGTCGTAGATCTCGTCCTGCACCAGCAGCCGCGAGCCGGCCACGCAACTCTGCCCGGAGGCGGCATAGATACCGGCCACCGCGCCGTTGACCGCGCTATCGAGGTCGGCGTCGGCGAAGATGATGTTGGGCGACTTGCCGCCCAGCTCCAGGCTCACCTTGGCGAAGTTCTCGGCGCTGGCGCGGACCACGTGGCGGGCCGTGGCGGCGCCACCGGTGAAGGCGATCTTGCGCACCAGCGGATGGCGGGTGAGGGCCGCGCCGGCGCCCGGACCATAGCCGGTCACCACGTTGAACACGCCGGGCGGAATGCCGGCTTCGAGGGCCAGTCGCGCCAGCTCCAGGATGGTGGCCGAGGCGTGCTCGGACGGCTTGATCACCACGGTGTTGCCAGCGGCCAGGGCCGGGGCGACCTTGATGGCGGTCAGGTACAGCGGGCTGTTCCAGGGCACGATGCCGGCGATCACGCCCAGGGGTTCATGCACCGTGTAGGCGAAGAGGTCGGTCTTGTCGAGGGGCAGGGTGCCGCCTTCGAGCTTGTCGGCGAGGCCCGCCGTGTAGTGGAAGAATTCCGGCAGGTAGCCGACCTGGCCGCGGGTCTCGCGGATCAGCTTGCCGTTGTCGCGGCTTTCCAGCTGGGCGAGGGCCTCCTTGTTGGCGGCGATGAGATCGCCCAGCCGGCGCAAGAGCTTGCCGCGGGCGCTGGCGGTCAGACCACGCCAGGCCGGCGCCTCGAAGGCTCGCTGGGCGGCCTGGACGGCGCGGTCGACGTCGTCGGCGTCGGCGTCGGGCAATTCCGCCCAGGCGGTCGCGGTGGCCGGATCGAGACTGGCGAAGGTACGGCCCGACTGGGCCGCGGTCCATTCGCCGTCGATGCACATCTGAAAACGTTGCAGGGTCATGCCACGTATCCCTTGATGGAAGTGGAAGGGGCCTTGGCCAGGGCGTCGTCGAGGAAGTCCAGCAACAGGGCGTTGACCAGCTTGGGTGACTCGACCGGCATCATATGGCGCTGGTCGGCCAGCACAGCAGTGCGCGCGTGCGGAATCCGTGCGGCCAGCTGGCGCGCCATCTCCGGGGTCGAGCCGCTGTCCAGCTCGCCGGTAGCCACCAGGGTGGGCACCTGGAGGCTGTCCAGCCGCTCGGCACCGTAGCGGTCCTGGGTGGCGAACAGGGCGTAGGTGGTCAGATAGCCCTGGGGGTCGTTGCTGGCGAAGGCTTGACGCAGCGCCTGGATCTGCGCCGGGTTGGCGCCTTGGTACTCGCGGCTGAACCAGCGGGCCAGGGCGCTATCGAGATTGGCGTCGGGGCCTTCGAGTTCGGCCTGGCGGCTCCGCTCCAGAACTCCACTGCGTTGCTCCACCGAGCGATTGAACACGCTGTTGAGGATCACCAGCGCGTCCAGCCGCTGCGGATGGCTCAGGGCGAAGGCCCGGGCGATCAGGCCGCCCATGGAGAAGCCGACCACCACGGCCGTTTCCAGCCCCAGGTGATCGAGCAGTTCGGTGAGCTGCGCGGCATAGTCGTCGAGCGTCGCCTGCGCCGCCGGGCGCTGGCTCTCGCCATGGCCGAGCATGTCATAGGCGATCACCTGGTAGCGTGGTGCGAGCCCCGCGAGTTGACCGCCCCACATGTCCTTGCTGAGCCCCACCCCGTGGATCAGGACGAGGGGGCTGCCATCGCCGGCGATGCGGTAGGCGGTGCCGGCGGGGGTCTTGGCGTCTGTAGACCGGATCATTCGCGGGTTCTCCTCAGCGCGCCTTTTCAGCCGCGAGTTCCTCGAGGTCGATGTAGCGGTTGCCGATGCGCGGATGCAGGCGGCCACCATCGGCAGCGCCCAGCACCACCACGATCTCGTCGGCCCGCGGGGCATCCTCGATGCGCATTTCCAGCGTGATGTAGTGGGATCTCAGGCCCTCGTCATCCTTGTGCATCATGGGGATCTGGATGGAAGTGCCCGGCGCGCCGCGCTTGTTGGTGAAGCTCAGGTAGCTCTTGGCCTGGACCGCCTCGCGGTAGTGGTTGCCGAATCGCAGGGTATGGATCACCGCCGAGGCGTGTTCGATCTCGCCGTCGGCACCGACCACGGCCGCCTTGCCATAGGCCTCGATGCGTTCGGCGCCGCCGATGGCGCAGGTCAGGCGCTCGACGATGAAGGCGCCCAGGTCGGAGCAGTGGGCCTTGATCTCGGGCTTGAGGTCTTCGACGAAGCCCTGGCCGGCCCAGGGGTTGCGGATCACCACGGCGACGCCGGCCATGGTCACCGGCTTGTCGGTGGCCTTGCCCCCTTCGATATGGGTTTCTTCGAGATAGGTGACGACCTTGCGGATTTCGAAACTCATGCTGACTCCTAGGATGTCTGTTGGATGATGGTATGCCACGCAGTTGGGCGTGTTGAGGGCCGCGTCACTACGCAGCCCGGGGATCAGGCGAAGGCGGGCGCCACCTTGTCGATGAACAATTGCAGTGACTTCTTCTTCTCGGCGAAAGGCAGGCTGTTGTCGCACCAGAAGCTGAACTCGTCGACGCCCAGTTCCTCGTAGTGGCGCAGGCGGGCGATCACCTCTTCCGGCGTGCCGATCATGGTGTTCTTGCGGATGTTCTCCAGCTCGAATTCCGGGCGGCCGGCGAACTTCTCTTCCGGACTCGGGGCGAGGAAGCCGTTGACCGGGGTTTCCTTGTTGCCGAACCAGGCATCGAAGGTACGGTAGAAGCGGCCGATGGCCTGGGCGCCGATCTTCCAGCCTTCGGGCTCCTCGGCGGCGTGCACATGGGTGTGGCGCAGCACCATCAGCTTGGGCCGGGCGACGCCGGGATTGTTGGCCAGGGCGTTGTCGAACTTGTGCTTGAGGTCGACCACTTCCTCATCGCCCTTCATCAGCGGCGTGACCATGACGTTGCAGCCGTTGGCCACGGCGAAGTTGTGCGAATCCGGGTCCCGCGCGGCGATCCAGATCGGTGGGGTGCCGACCGGCTTGGGCACGCTGGTGGAGGTGGGGAATTGCCAGACTTCGCCGTCGTGGGCGTAGTCGCCCTCCCAGAGCTTGCGCAGCGCTGGCACCAGTTCGCGCAGGTGCTTGCCACCGGCAGTGGCAGGCAGGCCACCGGCCATGCGGTCGAATTCCACCTGGTAGGCGCCGCGGGCCAGACCTACTTCCATGCGGCCTTCGCTGATCACGTCGAGCAGGGCGCATTCGCCGGCCGCCCGCAGGGGATGCCAGAAGGGCGCGATCAGGGTGCCGGCGCCCAGGCGGATGGTCGAGGTACGGGCTGCGAGGTTGGCCAGGATCGGCATGGGGCTGGGGGAAATGGTGTATTCCATCGCATGATGCTCACCGACCCAGACGGTGCAGAACCCGCCGGCTTCGGCCATCAGGGTCAGCTCGGTCAGTTCTTCGAACAGCTGCCGATGGCTGACGCTTTCGTCCCAGCGTTCCATGTGCACGAACAGGGAAAATTTCATAGAAGCCTACCTCTTGTCTTCCACCTCGGCGCGGGGCTCGGGTGTCTCTTGTTGGCGGTACGCGACGGCTCAGCCAGTCGATGTTTTTATTGGTATACCATAATACGTGAGCTGGCAAGCAGAGATGTAACGAGATTCGGCGGCAGTCCCCAGACATCGCTTCCACACGCCAAAAGGCGGTTGTGTAATCTGGTATACCGTAATACTTTCTGCTCACCAGGACGACCTGTCCAGCAGGCGTCTTCCACAACTACAACAATGGAATTCCTGGATGTCCGCAGCCCCTCGCTCCGCCGTCGCCATCGAAACCCATACCGTGGATCACGTCGCCCCGGCCGAACGCCACGGCCATAGCCGCGATCTCTTCACCCTCTGGTTCAGCACCAATATCGCGCCTTTGCCTATCGTCACCGGCGCCATGGTGGTCCAGACCTTCCACCTGAATCTGGCCTGGGGCCTGGTGGCCATCGTGCTCGGGCATCTGCTCGGCGGGGTGGTGCTGGCCCTGGCATCGGCCCAGGGACCGCGGCTGGGCATTCCGCAGATGGTGCAGAGTCGCGGCCAGTTCGGTCGCTATGGTGCCCTGCTGATCGTCTGCGTCACCGCGCTGATCTACGTGGGCTTTTTCACCTCCAATGTGGTGCTGGCCGGCAAGTCGATCCAAGGCCTGGTGCCGGCCGTACCCATGCCGCTGGCCATCGTGGTCGGCGCCCTGAGCGCCACGGCCATCGGGGTGATCGGTTATCGCTGCATCCATACCCTCAATCGCTGGGGTACCTGGGTCATGGGCGCGGGGTTGCTGGCGGGTTTCGCCATGATGCTGACCCAGCCGCTACCCGCGGACTTCCTGACCCGTGGCGGTCTCAATGCCAGTGGTTTCGTCGCTACGCTGTCGCTGGGGGTGATCTGGCAACTGAGTTTCTCGCCCTACACCAGCGACTATTCGCGCTATCTCCCGGAAGCGGTGGGGATCGCACGACCCTTCTGGGCGACCTACCTTGGCGCCACCCTGGGCACCATCCTGGCCTTTTCCTTTGGTGTGGTGGCGGTGCTGGCGGTGCCGGCCGGTAACGACGCCATGGCCGCCGTGGCCCAGGCCACCGGCTGGCTGGGCCCGGTGCTGATGGTGCTGTTCCTGCTCAACATCATCAGCCACAACGCCCTTAACCTCTATGGCGCGGTACTTGCCATCATCACCTGCGTGCAGACCTTCGCCGCCGGCTGGACACCGGGCGTCAAGGTCAAGGTGGTGCTGTCCAGCCTGGTGCTGGTGGGCTGCTGCAGCGTGGCGCTCATGGCCTCGGCCGATTTCATCGAAAGATTCATCGGCCTGGTACTGGCCATGACCATGATCCTGGTGCCCTGGGCTTCCATCAATCTCATCGACTTCTATCTGATCAAGCGCGGCGACTACCACATCCCTTCATTGTTCGCCGCCGACGGTGGCCGCTACGGTCGCTTCAACGGCCATGCCATCGCCGCCTACGCGGTCGGCATCCTGGTGCAGCTGCCGTTCGCTAACACGGCGTTGTTCAAGGGGCCCTATGCCGACCTGGTGGCAGGCGCCGACCTCTCCTGGCTGTTCGGTCTGCTGGTGACCTGTCCGCTGTATTTCTGGCTGGCCTATCAGGGCTCACCGGCCCAGGTAGCGCGTCTGCAGGCGACGTCCCCGCAATGACCGCAGCAGCCCTTCGTAATCGCCTTCAACTCTCTAGCTAGGAATCCAGACCATGTTGCAAGACGCTTCCCTGTTTCGCCAGCAAGCCTATGTCGACGGCGCCTGGATCGACGCCGACAGTGGTGCCACCGTCAGCGTGGACAACCCGGCCACCGGCGAGACCCTGGGCACCATTCCCAAGCTCGGCCGTGCCGAGACCAAGCGCGCCATCGACGCCGCCAACCGTGCGCTGCCGGCCTGGCGTGCGCTGACCGCCAAGGAACGTTCGGCCAAGCTGCGGCGCTGGTACGAGCTGATGATCGAGAACCAGGATGACCTGGGCCGGCTGATGACCCTGGAGCAGGGCAAGCCGCTGGCCGAGGCCAAGGGCGAGATCGCCTACGCTGCCTCCTTCATCGAGTGGTTCGCCGAAGAAGCCAAGCGCATCTATGGCGACACCATCCCCGGCCACCAGGCCGACAAGCGCATCCTGGTGATCAAGCAGCCCATCGGCGTCACCGCCGCCATCACGCCGTGGAATTTCCCCACCGCGATGATCACCCGCAAGGCCGGCCCGGCCCTGGCCGCCGGCTGCACCATGGTCATCAAGCCCGCCAGCCAGACCCCGTACTCGGCCCTGGCCTTGGTCGAACTGGCCGAGCGCGCCGGCATTCCCAAGGGTGTATTGAGCGTTGTCACCGGCTCCGCCGCCGAGATCGGCGCCGAGCTGACCGAAAGCCCCATCGTGCGCAAGATCTCCTTTACCGGCTCCACCGAGATCGGTGCCAAGCTGATGGAGCAGAGCGCCCCCACCATCAAGAAGCTGTCGCTGGAGCTGGGCGGCAACGCGCCCTTCATCGTCTTCGACGACGCTGACCTGGACAAGGCCGTGGAAGGCGCCATCGCCTCCAAGTACCGTAACGCCGGGCAGACCTGCGTCTGCGTCAACCGTCTCTATATCCAGGACGGGGTCTACGACGCCTTCGCCGAGAAATTCAAGGCCGCGGTGGCCAAGCTCAAGGTCGGCAACGGCTTGGAAGAGGGCGTCACCATCGGCCCGCTGATCGACGCCAAGGCGGCGGCCAAGGTCAAGGAGCACATCGACGACGCCGTGAGCCAGGGCGCCAAGGTCATCGCCGGCGGCAAGGCCCACGCCAACGGGGGCAGCTACTTCGAGCCGACCATCCTGGCCGACGTGCCCAAGAGTGCCAAGGTGTCCAAGGAAGAGACCTTTGGCCCGCTGGCGCCGCTGTTCCGCTTCAAGGACGAGGCCGAGGTCATCGAGCTGGCCAACGACACCGAGTTCGGCCTGGCCTCCTATTTCTATGCCCGCGACCTGTCCCGCGTGTTCCGCGTGGCCGAGGCGCTGGAGTACGGCATGGTCGGCATCAACACCGGCCTGATCTCCAACGAAGTCGCGCCCTTTGGCGGCGTCAAGGCGTCGGGCCTGGGCCGCGAGGGTTCCAAGTACGGCATCGAGGAATACCTGGAGATCAAGTACCTCTGCCTGGGCGTCTGATCCCGTTCGTTGGGCTTCGCTACGCTCAGCCCAACCTACGCTAGATACGTAGGTTGGGCTGAGACGGCTCCATCGTCGAAGGCCAACGGGAGGCACCGAATCTGGATGTGTTGGGCTTCGCTATGCTCAGCCCAACCTACACGCCTCTCGTAGGTTGGGCTGAAACGGCTTCATCGTCGAAGCCCAACGGGAGGCACCGAGTCTGGATGTGTTGGGCTTCGCTATGCTCAGCCCAACCTACACGCCTCTCGTAGGTTGGGCTGAAACGGCTCCATCGTTGAAGCCCAACGGGGCCCGCTCAAGTCAGCCAAGGGTATGCAACTGTCCGGCTTCGGCGGTACCGAAATAGAGGCCATGATGGCCCTGTACCTGTTCTTGAAGCCGGCGTTCGAGGATCTGGCGAATCGAGGGATAAGCCAGGTCGGCCCAGGGCAACTCGTCCGGTGCGAAAAAGCGGCGCTCCAGGGTTTCAATGCCAGCCTCGGCGTCGATTTCGACCAATTCGGCGCGGAAGATCAGGTAGACCTGATTGACGCCCGCCGCATTGAAGATGGAGTAGGGCGCGAGGATCCGGGCCCTGACCCCGCTTTCCTCCCAGGTCTCCCGCAGCGCGGCCTGCTCGGCGCTCTCGTCGTTCTCCATGAAGCCTGCTGGTAGTGTCCAGTAGCCCCGGCGTGGCTCGATGGCCCGGCGGCAGAGCAGGTAGCGTCCCTCGTGCTCCACCAGGCAGCCTGCGATCACTCGCGGATTGTCGTAGAGCACATGACCGCAGGCGCCGCACAGCAGCCGCTCGTGGCTATCCCCAACGGGCCGGCCACGTCGGAGTTCGGCACTGCCGCACTGGCAGCAGAAACGCGGAGATGAATTCATGCTGACCTCGCTTGACCGCCATTCTGATTGTTATGGTCTTACGGTATACCACCGCTACGGATGGTAGGCGAGGGGAATGCGGTCAAAGCAGGACCCTGCCGTGCTCAGCAGCAAGGTCCTGACGCGTCAGCCCTTGGACTGGGCCGGATCCGCACTGCGTGGATAGGTACGCTCTTCCTCGATACGACCGTCGCTGGTGTGGATCTTGACGCTGCCGGTCTTGCCATCCAGGTATTGCGCCGCCTGGTGGACGATGGCGTCCTTGGTCGACGCCTTGAGCAGGGCACGATCGCCATGTTCCTCTTTGAATTCCCAGCCGGTGTCGGTAGGTACGATGTGGTAGTTCTGCATCTGGTCTCCCTGGGGCCGCTGGCCCGTGCCTGATCTTGGATTGCGCCTGTTTCGACCCGCGTTCGCCCAGGAACATTCGAGCGAAGCGGGTAGTCACCAGCCTCGACCCCTAGCCCTGCAGATAGACCACCTGGGTGTGGGTGTACTCATAGAGCCCGTGCTTGCCGTCGGCACCACCGATGCCGGACTTGCGCACCCCGGCGTGAAAGCCCTGCATGGCCTCGAAGTTTTCCCGGTTGATGTAGGTCTCGCCGAAGTCGATCTCGCGCATGGCGTGCATGGCCTTGCTCAGGCTGCGCGTATAGACGGAGGAGGTCAGGCCGTATTCGCAGTCGTTGGCCAGGGCGATGGCCTCGTCGAGATCGTCCACCACCTGGATCGGCAGCACCGGGCCGAAGATCTCCTCGCGCATGATCGGCATCTCAGCGCGACAGTCCGCCAGTACCGTGGGCTGGAAGTGAAAGCCGCGACCCAGGTCGGCGCGGCTGCCGCCGGTGACGAGGCGAGCGCCCTGGCCGAGGGCGACATCGACCTTGGCCGCCACCTTGTCCAGGCCGGCGGCGTTGATCAACGGCCCCATCTCCACGCCAGCATCAGCCTGGGGGTCGCCATAGCGAGTGGCGGCCATGGCGCGGCCGATGCGCTCGATGAAGTCCTCGGCCACCGCGCGCTCCACATAGACGCGCTCGGCGCAGTTGCACACCTGGCCAGTGTTGATGATGCGCGAATCGCGGATCGCCCGGACCGCCAGGTCCAGGTCGGCATCGGCCAGGACGATGGCCGGCGCCTTGCCGCCTAGCTCCAGGTTGAGCTTGGTCAGATTCGGTGCCGCAGCGGCCATGATCCGCGAGCCGGTAGCGACGCTGCCGGTGAAGCTGACCATGTCGATGCCGGCGTGGGCACTGAGCTGGCCACCTATGGCCCCGGCGCCGCTGACCAGGTTGAAGACCCCGGGCGGCAAGTCGGTCTCGGCCACCAGGCGGGCGAATTCATGGGCATTGATCGGGGTTTCCTCGCTGGGTTTGATCACGATGGTGTTGCCGGTGATCAGCGCCGGTGCCAGCTTGCGGGCGATGAGAAAGAAGGGGAAGTTCCAGGGCAGGATGCCGGCTACCACGCCCAGTGGCTTGCGCAGCAGAAAGATCTGCTCGTCGGGCCGGTCGCTGGTGATGATCTCGCCTTCTATGCGCCGCGCCCACTCGGCCATGTAGTCGAGATAGTCGGCGGTGAAATTGACCTCCACTTCGGCCAGGCCACGGACCTTGCCCTGTTCACCGACGATTGTCTGGGCCAGCCGCGGTGCATGCTCACGCAGCTTTGCCGCGATGCGCCGCAGATAGCCGGCGCGCTCGATGGCTGGCTTGCGCGCCCAGGCCTTCTGGGCACGGCGGGCGGCGGCGATGGCCTGATCGACGTCTTCGCGACTGGACGCCGGCACCCGGGCCAGGGCCTCGCCGGTGGCCGGGTTATGGACGAGAAAGTCCTCGGCGGCCGGCAGGAAACGGCCATCGATGTAGTTCTGGTAGAGGGGCAGATTGGCCATGGCGGACTCCGGGTCAGTAGGTGCGAGAGGGCGCCTGGGGCGCTTCGAGGGGGCGATAGCGGGCCAGGTTGGCCAGCGCCGCCTGGCGGAACAGGCTGATGTCGATACCGACGGCAACGAACTGGCACCCCCAGTCGCGATAGCGCCGGGCATCGTCTTCCTGGGGCGCCAGGATCCCGGCCACCTTGCCGGCAGCGCGGGTCGCCTCGATGGCGGCGCGGATGCGCGCCTGGACCTCCGGGTGGCCCGGATTGCCGGCATGCCCCAGGCCACTGGAGAGGTCCGCCGGGCCGACGAAGACGGCGTCTACCCCCTCCACCGCAGCGATCTCGGCGACATTGTCGCTGCCCAGGCGCGATTCCACCTGGACGATCAGGCACAGCTCGCTATGGGCGGTGTGCAGGTAGTCGGGCACTGCGTCCCACCGGGTGGCGCGGGCCAGGCCGCCGCCGACGCCACGGATGCCGTGGGGCGGATAGCGCATGGCTCGTACCAGGGCGCGGGCCTGCTCGGCGGTCTCCACCATGGGCACCATCAGCGTCTGCACGCCGATGTCCAGCAACTGCTTGATCAGCACCGCATCGCCGGTCACGCAGCGCACCACCGGTGCCGTGGAATAGGGGGCCACCGCCTGCAATTGCGCGAGGATGCTCGGCACCGTATTGGGGGCGTGCTCGCCGTCGATCAGCAGCCAGTCGTAGCCGGTACTGGCAGCGATCTCGGCAGCGTATCCGGTGGCGAAACCGGCCCAGAGGCCATAGAGGGTGTCGCTGCCCGCCAGGCGGGCCTTGAAGGGATTGCGGGGCAGATCCATGACGGTCTCCAGGAGGATTCAGGAAGGGGTATCGGGGAGGCGCACCAGCAGCCCATAGCTCAGGGCGCCGGCCACCGCGACGGCGGCGGCGATGCCCAGCGCGAGACCAAAGGAGCCGGTCTGCTGGACGATCATGCCGGTGATGACCGGGGCGAAGGCGCCGCCGAAGTAGCCGCCAAAATTCTGGATGCTGGCCAGGGACGCCACCTGGTGCGAAGGCACGGCGACGCTGACCAGCGACCAGGTGCCGGCTACCGCCACGTTGAGGCTGAACAACGCCAGGCTGAAGCAGAGGATGACGCTGCCGATGCCGGTCACCCCGGCGCTGCACAGGGCGAACAGCCCGGCCGCAGCAAGACCGCCACAGATCGGCAACTTGCGGCTGAAGGCCAGGCTGCGACCGCTGCGGGTCAGGCGATCCACCAGCAGGCCGCCGCTGATGACGCCACAGGCCCCGGCCAGGAACGGCAGGCTGGCGACCCAGCCGGCCTGGGACAGGGACAGGTGATGGACCCGTTCCAGGTAGGCCGGCAGCCAGGTCAGGAACAGCGACAGCATGTAGATGATGCCCACATAGCCAATCACCACGCCCCAGGTCAGGCGGCGGCGGAACAGCCCCAGCCAGTCGGCGAAGGTCAGCCGCAGACCGGCATCCTGAGGCGGCAGGCCGGCGTCCAGATGCGCCCGCTCGGCGTCGTCCAGCGCCACCTGGACCCGGTCGCGATAGCTCAGGTACCAGAGCGCCGCTACCAGGACACCGAGCACGCCCATGGCGATGAACATCTGCCGCCAGCCGAGCCAGAGCAGTAGGGCGGTGAGGATCGGCTGGGAGATCGCCGGCCCCAGGGACGACGACAGGTTGAAGATGCCGGAGGGCAGGCCGCGTTCGCGGACGTTGAACCACTCGCTGACCACCTTGGCGCCGGCCGGGAATTGCGGCGCCTCGCCGATACCCAGGCCGATGCGGGCGAGGATCATCAGGTGCAGGCTGCTGAGCAGCCCCAGCACGCCCTGGGCGATTGACCAAAGGCAGATGCCCAGGCCCAGGGTCAGGCGCGCGCCGAAGCGGTCCAGCAGGCCGCCGATGGGCAACTGGGCGAAGGCATAGGCCCAGGCGAAGGCCGACAGCAGCAGGCCCATTTCGGTCGGCGTGAAGCCCAGCTCGCCGCTGATGGTCTGGTTGGCGATGGCCAGGGTGCTGCGGTCGAGGTAGTTGACGAAGCCGGCCAGCACCAGCAGCGCCAGCGCGACTACCTGCACCCGCTTGAGGCGGGCACTCTTGGGGGGTAGTGGCGTCGCGGCGGGGCGCGCATCCGGTATCGGTGTCACCAGGGTATCTTGGGTCGCTTTCATCCAGCCCTCCCGGGCAACGCCTCAGTGGCTATAAGGTCGTTCCAGGGCGCACTCCGGATTGAGGCGCACGCCGAAGCCAGGCCGATCCAGCGCCGAGGCGCGCATGCGGCCCCGCACCGGTACGGGTTCGTCCAGCAGTTGCGGATGGAACATGGGCACCACCTCGTCGGCCTTGGGCGCCATCATCAGGAACTCGGCGAAGGGGCTGTTGGTGCGGGTGATGACGAAGTGGTAGCTGTAGACCGAGGAGCCGTGGGGCACCACCAGGGCGTTGTGGGCATCGGCCAGCGCCGAGATGCGGATCAGCTCGGTGAGGCCACCGCACCAGCCGACGTCGGGCTGGAGGATGTCGCAGCAGCCCATCTCCAGCAGTAGCCGGAAGCCCCAGCGGGTGGCCTCGTGCTCCCCGGTGGTGACCAGCATCCCGCGCGGCACGTTGCGCCTGAGTTCTGCATAGCCCCAGTAGTCGTCCGGCGGCAATGCCTCCTCGATCCACTTGAGGCCGAATTCATGGGCGCCCTGGGCCAGGCGGGTGGCGTAGTTCAGGTCCAGGCTCATCCAGCAGTCGAGCATCAGCCAGAAGTCGTCGCCGACCCGTTCGCGCATGGTCGCCAGGGCCTCGAGATTCTTGCGCAGGCCTTCCTCGCCCTCGGCCGGGCCATGCTGCAGAGGCAGCTTGCCGCCAATGAAGCCCATCTCCTTGGCCAGGTCCGGGCGCGCGCCGGTGGCATAGAACTGCAATTCGTCACGGACGGCGCCGCCGAGCAACTGGTGTACCGGTTCCTGGCGCAGCTTGCCGAGCAGGTCCCAGAGCGCAAGATCCACCCCGGAGATGGTGTTGAGCACTATGCCCTTGCGGCCGTAGTAGAGAGTCGAGAGGTACATCTGGTCCCAGATCTTTTCCAGGTCGGTGACCTTGGCGCCCTCCAGGAAGCGCGCCAGGTGTCGCTCGACGATGAAGGCGCCCAGCTCACCGCCGGTGGTGACGGCGAAGCCCACGGTACCGTCACTGGCCTCGACTTCCACCACCAGGGTGCCCAGCACGTTGATGCCGAAGCTGCGGCGGCTCTGGCGGTATTCCGGGTACTTGGCCATGGGCGTGGCGATGTGGTCGTCGATCCAGTGGCCGTCGCCCTGGTCGTGATAATCGGCGCCGCCGCCACGAAGGGTGTAGGCACGAACCTGCTTGATGGTGGGTAGGGTCATGGAAAGGGCTCCCTTAGTGACTGGGCGTGAGCTGGGCTTGGGGATCGACCTGGCGACGCTGGCGCAGGCCGAGAATCAGGGCGGCCGCCACCAGGGTGGTCCCGGCGAGCAGGTAGAGGCCGGCGCCGGGGTGGGCGAAGGTCACTTCGGCCCAGCGCTTGGCCAGGGGCGCGATGAAGCCGCCGATGGCACCGCAGGTGTTGATCAGGGCGATGCCGCCGGCCGCGGCGCTGCCGCGCAACTGGTCGGACGGAAAGGTCCAGAACAGCGGCTGCACGGCGATGAAGCCGGCAGCGGCGAAGCACAGGGCGATCAGCGCATAGAGCGGCGAGAAGGTCACCGAGGCGGCGATGCCCAGCCCGGAAATGGCCAGGGTGGCGGCCGCAGTGCGGCGGCGTTCGCCGGTACGATCCGACCAGCTGGGGATCAGCCAGGCGGCGAGCAGGGCGCAGACCCAGGGAATCGCCGAGACCAGGCCGACCAGCAAACCGACCTTCTGCCCCAGCAGGCCGGCCACCTGGGTCGGCAGGTAGAAGACCACGCCATAGACGCTGGCCTGGATCAGCAGGTAGATACTGCACAGCAGGAGGATGCGCGGCTGACCGAGTAGACGCAGCAGCCCGCCGTGATGGGGCTTGGCGGCGTCCTCGGCATCCAGCGCCTGTTGCAGCGCCTGCTTTTCCGCATCGCTCAGCCAACGCGCATCGCGCGGCCGGTTGTCCAGGTAGAACCAGGCCCAGACCCCCACCAGGCTGGCCAGCACCCCTTCCACCAGGAACATCCATTGCCAGCCGTGCAGGCCGCCGAAGCCGTCGAATTCCAGCAGCAGCCCCGACAGCGGGCTGCCGAAGATGAAGGCCAGGGGCGCGCCGAAATAGAAGAAACCCAGCGCCCGGGCGCGGTAGCGCGACGGAAACCAGTAGGTGAGGTAGAGGATGACCCCGGGAAAGAAGCCGGCTTCGGCTACCCCGAGCAGGAAGCGCAACACATAGAAGGCCGTCGCCGTATGGGCGAACATCATGGCGGCGGAGATCAACCCCCAGGTCACCATGATGCGGCACATCCACAGGCGAGCGCCGACGCGGTGCATGATCAGGTTGCTGGGAATCTCGAGAAAGGCGTAGCCGACGAAGAAGATCCCGGCGCCAAGGGCGAAGGCCGCGTCGGAGATGCCGGTATCGGCCTGGAAGGCGACCTTGGCGAAGCCTACGTTGGCCCGGTCGAGAAAGGCCATGACGTACATCAGCAGCAGGAAGGGCAGCAGGCGCCGGGTGACCTTGGCGACCAGCCCCGGTGACAGGGAGGTGTGCATGGCGATCTCTCTTGTTGTTGTGATTCGGCCACGGCCCAAGGTAGTCGCAGTTGCAATGCCTGGATAATCGCTTTTGGTTAAGTATCGATACCCTTAAGGTATCGGCAGGCGACGTGGCCCTGGCCAGACCCGCCAACTCGCTCAGGACGCATCACTGATCTCTCCACAAGGATGCTGCAGATGAACGCCTCCCCTCATGCCCGCGCGCTGTTCAATCGATTGCGCTACAAGCATCTGCTGATGCTGGCGACCCTGGCCGGGACCCTCAACCTGCACCGCGCCGCGGAAGCCCTGCACATGTCCCAGCCCGCCACCACCCGCATGTTGCAGGAGGTCGAGGAGGCCTTTGGCTGCGTGCTGTTCGAGCGCCAGGCGCGGGGCTTGAAGGTCACGGCGCTGGGAATGGAGATCGTGGAATTCGCGCGGCGCGCCCTGAATGGCCTGGATCGCTGCGCAGAGGATCTCGATGCCCGGCGATCAGGGGGCTATGGGCATCTGGCGGTCGGCGCCATCATGGGCGCCTTGCCCGATCTGGTGGTCAGGGCCATCGCCGCGAGCAAGGCGCGCCAACCCGGCCTGCAGTTGCGCATCCTCGGCGACACCAGCGACCAGCTCACCGAGTTGCTCGAACAGGAGCGGATCGACGTGGCCATCGCCCGCTTCACGCAGCCGGCCGATCTGGGACGCTTCGTCTTCGAGCCGCTGGGCAACGAGCACCTCGCGGTAGTGGTTCGCACCGGCCACCCGTTGACCGATCGCTCCGCGCCCGATCTGGCGGAGCTGGTGGCGGAGTGGCCCTGGATCCTGCAGCCCGAGGCCAGTCCGGCACGGGTGGCCCTGGAGGCGGCCTTCGCCCGACGGCAGCTGCCGCCACCCGCGGACGTCATCGAATGCGGCTCGGTGTTCGCCATGTTGCAGCTGGTACAGATCACCGACGCCATCCTGGTGCTGACCGAGGCGGTGGTACGGGATCATCTGCGCACCGGGCTGATGGTGTCCCTTGATCTGGAGATCACCGAACCCCTGACACCCTTCGGCATTCTGCTGCGCGCGGGACAGGTGCCCAGCGCGGCGCTGGAGGGGTTTCTCACCCTGCTCAGGCGGCAGGCGAGCGGTGGCGGAGCCTGAACAGAACGGGGCTTCTGGCTGGCTTCGCGGCGCGATCAGAAATATTTTCCTGTGCCTGTTGTTTCTTCCCTGATAAATCAGTATCTTAGCGGCCGCTGGTGCAGAGAACCCCCGCTGAACAGGTTCTCGGCAAAGGCCAGCAGGATGCCGCAAGGCTTCCATGCGCAGCGGTAGTTCAGTCGGTTAGAATACCGGCCTGTCACGCCGGGGGTCGCGGGTTCGAGTCCCGTCCGCTGCGCCACATACCACCCACGAGCTCTGGCTCGCGGGTATCGAAAGAAGCGGCCCTCGTGGCCGCTTTTTTTCGTCCTGAATTTTTGTCGCCACGTCTTGCTGGTGCGAAACCCAAACGCTTCGGTGGCCTCCAATGCCCATCGTCGATACGCGGGGAGTGGCCATGAAGATCGCCTGTCTGGGCTGGGGGTCGTTGATCTGGAAGGCCGCGGAATTACCGGTGGCCTCGGATTGGTTCGTCGATGGACCCCGGTTGCCCATCGAGTTCGCTCGGGAGGGCGACAGCGGAGAGCTGGCCACGGTGCTCTGTGAGGATGCCGCGGACGTTCAGGTGCTCTGGGCCTGCCTGGCTGTCGATAGCCTGGAAAAAGCCCGCGACGCCCTGCGCGAGCGCGAGGGCGTGCCGCGAGAACAACCTGAGTGCATCGGCAGCTGGCCGAGCGGCCCGCAATCAGGGTTCCAGCAACGTATTGGCGAGTGGGCGCGTGCGAAGGAGCTGGAGGCGGTGGTCTGGACGGCCTTGCCACCCCGTAGCGCAGGGCTCAATCAGCGGATGCCCACGGTGGAAGAGGCGCTCGACTACCTGCGCAAACTCGATCCCGATCGTCAGACTCATGCGCGCGACTATATCCGTCGGACACCGGTGTCCATCGACACGGCGTACCGGCGGGTAATTGCGGAAACCTTCAATTGGTCACCATTGCCCGAAGCTCGTTCGGACGTGGAAGCATCGGCCTAACGCGCCTACCAGAGCCCTCTGGCCGAATTTCCTGGACATGCAAAAGTTGTGTCCAGGTGACTTTCACGGGATTGTTTTACTCCTTTTCCAGCATGAATCCTGCCGTGAACTACAGGGTACAGTTGGCGCCTACCAATGTTGGCGCGCGCTCTATTAGGCACAACTGGCGCCAAGGGATTGGCTTTAGTTAAGGATTGCTTAATTAAATCAACTTTCGTTTGCAAGACAGGGTCTTTGCCGCGTCCCTTTTTATTTGTCACTAGCGACTCTGGCATTAATCCTTTATCTTCGCCTTCAACTTTCGCCCGTCAGCGAAGTCTCACGTCTCGCCCTTACTTTTCATCAGGAGTGCCTATGTCCCGTCTCGCCGAATTCCGCGCCGCCGAAGAACAACTTCGCGCCCAACTGCAATTGCTCGAAGATCTGAAGCAGGACAGTTCCCTGCAGAAGGAAATCGAATTCGAAAGCAAGCTGCAGGAGTTGATGGACGAATACCAGATGAACCTGGGCGATATCATTGGCATTCTGGATCCCAACGCTGCCCCCAAGCACAAGGCGCAGACGCCGCATCCGGAAAAGCCGGCTGGCAAGCGTCGTCCGCGCAGCACCAAGCGTTATCAGCACCCCAAGACTGGCGAAGTCATCGAAACCAAGGGTGGCAACCACAAGGTGCTCAAGGCCTGGAAAGCCGAACACGGCGCCGATACCGTCGAAGGCTGGCTGCAGTAAGTTGCTGCCGGGACGTCCGTCGGTAACAGCGCAAGGCTCCGCTACCGACCGGCATCCTTTTTCTGCTGTCCCTGATAGTTCTTGGTTGAGACCGGCAGCTGAAGTTGCAGTCGCCAGACTAGCGCGCGGTTTTTCGGCTTCTATCCGCTGAAAAGAGGCGGATGTCTGCCACTGCCATATCAGCTTCCGATGCGTATCCGTAGCGGCCAGTGCCAACGAGAGGGTTCGTCTTAGTGGCAAACACATGGCGGGCTGCCTTTGCCTATAGCGAAACCAATGCTGTCCCGATTCGCTCAACCGTTATCGGCGCGCAGGCGATAACCTACGCCAGGTTCGGTCACGATATAGCGTGGCGCCAGCGGATCGTCGGCCAACTTCTGCCGCAGATGACCGATCACGATGCGCAGGTAATGGCTGTCTTGGGCGTGGCTCGGCCCCCAGATATCGATCAGCAACTGGCGTTGGGTCACTACACGCCCGGGATGTTGGGCGAGGGCGGCCAGGACCGCGTATTCCTTGCGTGTCAGGGCGATCTCGATACCGGCAAGCGTTACCTGTCGATAGGCGAAATCCACCCGCAGCGGGCCTACTTCCAGCGCTGCGGCCTGGTGGGCGGCTGTGGCGGGGGTTTGGCGTAACAGCGCGCGGCTGCGGGCGAGAAACTCCTGGATGCCGAAAGGCTTGGTGACATAGTCGTTGGCGCCGGCATCCAGGGCGCGGACCTTTTCGCGCTCGTCCGCCCGTACCGACAGCACCAGTACCGGTACCGTGGACCATTCGCGCAATTCGACCAGTACCTCCTGGCCATCGCGATCCGGCAGGCCCAGGTCGAGGATCACCAGATCCGGCTGGCCCAAGGCCGCCTGGGCGAGGCCATCCGTTCCAGTGGCCGCTTCACTGATCTGGTAGCCCTGGGCGGCGAGGCTGATGCGCAAGAACTTGCGGATCTGGGGTTCGTCGTCGATGACGAGGACGTGAGCGGGCATCTGGGGCTTTCCAGTCAGGAGTGCATCATCATAGCGTCTGGTGCTGCAGGGATACTTAGGCTTATTCCGCAGGTGGCGCCGCCGGCAGCGGCAGATGCATCCGCATCGTCGTGCCCCGACCGCCCAGGCCCTCGTCCACGCTGACCCGGCCGCCGTGCGCGCCCACCATGCCCTGACAGATCGCCAGGCCCAGGCCGGTGCCCTGGCCGCCCCGATCACCGCGCGCGGCGGTATAGAACATGTCGAAGATCCGCGAGCGGTCTTCCGGCGGAATGCCCGGGCCTTCATCGGCCACGGCGATCTGCAACTCGGCGTCCTGGCGCTCCAGGCAGATCTCCAGGCGCCCACCGGGTGCGGAGAAGCGGATGGCGTTCTCCAGCACATTGACCAGGGCCTGTTCGATCAGCGCCGGATGCACCCAGAGGAGAGGCACGCCCGGCTCGATCCGGGTGTCCACCTGCAGCCCGGTTAGCAGGGGCTGCAGACGCTGCAAGGCGCTGGCGAGAATGTCGCCGGGATCGACCCAGTCGCGGGCCAATTGCAGGCTGCCGTGGCCCAGGCGGGTCATGTCCAGCAGATTCTGGATATAGCGGTCGAGGCGCTCGGCCTCCTGGCGGGTAGCCTCCAGCAGCTCCTGGCGATCGCTGGCGGGAATGGCCTCACCCAGGGTGGCGAGGGCATCGATGGAGCCACGCATCACCGTCAGCGGGGTGCGCAGGTCGTGGGATACCGAGGCCAGCAGGGCGCTGCGCAGCTGTTCGGTCTCGCCGTGCAGGCGGGCCGCCTCCAGGTCTTCGCTGAGACGAACCCGGGCCAGGGCCTGGGCCAGCGGCTGCGCCAGGCTGGCCAGCTGACGACGTTCGTCGTGATCCAGCGGCTGGGCGTCGTCGCAGCGCACGCCCAGGACGGCGAGGCTGCCGCTCTCGGCCAGCAGCGGCCACCACCACCAGCGACCGGACGGCAGGGTGTCGGTACCGCAACCGGCTGGCTTTTCCTGCTTCCAGGCCCACTCGGCGGCAATGCGCTCGTTATCGGCCAGGGCCAGATCTGCGGGCTGGGTCGCCAGCCGTCCGCCGTCTTCGGGCAACAGCAGGCAGACGTGCCGAGTGGTGGTGCCCAGCTGCTTGAAGGTCACGCTGACCACCGCCTGGCGGTCGCTGGCGGCGCTCAGCTGGCGAGTGAAATCCAGCAGCGCCAGGGTCTCGCGCTGGGTCAGGCGCAGCGCCTGCAGCTGTCGCCGCTGGCGTGCGGCCAGGTTGCCGGTGAGCAGGGCCATCAGCAGGAAAAAGGCCAGGGTGAGTACATCCTGCTCGCGATTGATGGTCAGCGAGAAAGCAGGAGGTATGAACAGGACGTCATAGGCGACAAAGCCCAGCAGCGCGCAGAACAGCGCCGGACCGCGACTGCTGCGTACCGCCACCAGCAGGACGGCCGCCAGAAAGATCAGCGAGATGTTGGGTAGCTCCAGCAACCCGGAAAGGCCTTCGGCGATGGCCGCGGCCACGCCGGTCGCCAGGATGGCAACGCCATAGGGGCCAGGTTTCAGGGTTCGCCGGGGGCGCGTGGTGGGTGGAGCGTCGCGGTCCAGGTCGAGAATGGCGATCTCCAGCCCCTGTGCCAGGCGTAACAGGCGGCTGGCCAGGCGACGCCTGAGGCTGAAGCCGCGCGGGCGGCCCCGGCCGATCAGTAGCACGCTGGCGCGCTGGTCGCGGGCATGACGGACCAGCGCCCGGGCGGGATCGCTGTCTCTCAGGGTCAGCACCTCGCCGCCGAGCCGTTCGGCCAGGCGCTGGCTGGCTTGCAGGTTGGCGCGGGCGGCATCGTCCAGCGGCTGGCCGGTGTCGACGTGGACGAGGGTCCAGGGCAGGTGGCGCTGGTCGGCCAGGCGGCTGGCGTGGCGCACCAGGCGTTCCGCCGAAGGGGCGGTGCCAGCGCCGACGATCAGCCGGCCCAGCAGCGGCGGCGCGGCCTGGCCCTGCTGGCGGTATCTCAGGGCGAGCGCCGAATCCACCTGGGCCGCAGCCGTGCGCATGGCCAGTTCACGCAGGGCGGTGAGGTTGGTCTGGCTGAAGAAGGCGTCGATGGCGGCACGGGCCTGCTCGGGTACATAGACCTTGCCCTCGCGCAGGCGCTCCAGCAGTTCTCGCGGTGGCAGGTCGATGAGCACCAGGTCATCGGCATCGAGCAGCACCTGGTCCGGTACCGTCTCGCGAACCTGCACGCCAGTGATGTCGCGCACCTCGTCGTTGAGACTTTCCAGGTGCTGGACATTGACGGTGGTATAGACGTGGACACCGGCGGCCAGCAGATCCTCCACGTCCTGCCAACGCTTGGCATGGCGACTGCCGGAGGCGTTGCTGTGGGCCAGTTCGTCGACCAGCACCAGCTCCGGCGGATCGGCCAGCAGGCCTTCCAGATCCAGTTCGGTGAGCTTGAGGCCGCGGTGGTCTACCCGCCGCAGCGGCTGTTGCGGCAGGCCGGCGAGGAGGGCGGCGGTCTCCCGGCGCCCATGGGTCTCGACGATGCCGGCCCGTACCCGGCGGCCCTGGCGCAGGGCGGTCTGTGCCGCCTGCAGCATGGCGTAGGTCTTGCCGACACCCGGCGCCGCCCCGAGGAAGACCTTGAGGCGACCACGCCCTTCGCGGTGTTCGGCGAGCAGCGCCTCGGCGCGCCCGGTGTTGTCGGTCATGGGGCCAGTTCCGCCAGGGCCAGATTGAGAAGCAGGACATTAACCGTTGCCGGTCCGATGCGCGAGGTGTGTGTCTGCTCGCGTATCAGGGCTTCCAGCCGCTCCGGTGGGAGGCCGCGCGCGGCGGCGATACGGGCGATCTGGTAGCGGGCGCCGGCCGGGCTGAGGTCAGGATCCAGGCCGCTGGCGGAGGTGGTCACCAGTTCCTGGGGCACCGGTCCCTGGCCGGCCGCCAGCACGTCCGGCAGGGCCTTTTCGATCCGCTCGCGCAACGCTGGCGCCGACTGCGCCAGGTTGCTGGCGCTGCTGGAGACGGTGGCGTAGTCGCCGGCCGAAGGACGCGGCTGGAACCACTCGGGACCGGTGAATTGCTGGGCGATCAGGCGGGAGCCGATGACGCTGCCCTCGTCGCGGCGGATCAGGCTGCCGCCGGCCTGGTCGGCGAACAGCGCCTGGCCGAGCACCGTCACCAACAAGGGATAGACGCCGCCGGTGAGGGCCGTGAGCAGCAGGAGCATCAGCACGGCGGAACGGAGTTGCATGAGCATGGCAGTCTCCTCAGACCAGACCCAGGGCGCCGAGCGCCAGGTCGATAGCTTTGATGCCGATGAAGGGCACGGCGATGCCGCCCAGCCCATAGATCAACAGGTTGCGGCGCAAGAGGGCGGCAGCGCTGGCGGCCTTGACCCGCACCCCGCGCAATGCCAGGGGAATCAGCGCGACGATGATCAGGGCGTTGAACACGATGGCCGAGAGGATGGCGCTCTGCGGACTGGCCAGGTGCATCACGTTGAGCGCGTTCAGCTGCGGATAGATGCCGGCGAACAGCGCCGGCAGGATGGCGAAGTACTTGGCCACGTCGTTGGCCACCGAAAAGGTGGTCAGGGCGCCGCGGGTCACCAGCAGCTCCTTGCCCACCTGCACCACGTCGAGCAGCTTGGTAGGGTCCGAATCCAGGTCCACCAGGTTGGCGGCCTCGCGGGCGGCCTGGGTGCCGTCGTTCATCGCCATGCCGACATCGGCCTGGGCCAGAGCAGGGGCGTCATTGGCGCCGTCGCCGCACATGGCCACCAGCTTGCCTTCGGCCTGTTCGCTGCGGATGCGCTCCAGCTTCTTCTCCGGGGTGGCTTCGGCGATGACATCGTCCACGCCCGCCTCGGCGGCGATGGCGGTGGCGGTCAGGGGGTTGTCGCCGGTCACCATCACGGTGCGGATGCCGAGGGTCCGCAGCTCGGCGAAGCGCTCGCGAATCCCCGGCTTGACCACGTCCTTGAGGTGGATGGCGCCCAGCAGCCGGCCTTCGCCGCAGACCAGCAGCGGGGTACCGCCACTCTTGGCGATGGTCTCGATCTCCCGGGCCAGCACCTCCGGCAGGTCGGCGCGGGTCTGGCCGAGAAACATCAGCACGGCGTCCACTGCCCCCTTGCGGTACTCACGGCCCTGCCAGTCGATGCCCGACAGGCGCGTCTCGGCGCTGAAGGGGATGGGCGCGACCTGGGCGCGTGGCGGCTCTTCCAGCGGGTGCAGGTTGCGCAGGTACTCAACTACCGAGCGGCCTTCCGGGGTCTCGTCGGCCAGCGATGCATAGAGGGCACCCTCGGCCAGGGCCTTGGGGGTGATGCCCTGGGCGGCGTACAGGGCGCTGCAGCGGCGGTTGCCGAAGGTAATGGTGCCGGTCTTGTCCAGCAGCAGGGTATGGACGTCCCCGGCGGCCTCCACGGCGCGACCCGAGGTGGCGATCACGTTCAGCCGCACCAGGCGATCCATGCCGGCGATGCCGATGGCCGAGAGCAAACCGCCGATGGTGGTGGGGATCAGCGTCACCAGCAGGGCCACCAGGAACAGCAGCGGCAGCTCGCCACCGGCCAGGGCGGCGAAGGGCTGCAGGGTCACCACCACCAGCAGGAAGATCAGCGTCAGGCCGATCAGCAGGATGTCCAGCGCGACCTCGTTGGGGGTCTTCTGGCGCTTGGCGCCTTCCACCAGGGCGATCATGCGGTCCAGGGTCGATTCGCCAGGGTTGGCGGTGATGCGCACCCGGATCCAGTCCGACACCACGCGGGTATTGCCGGTGACTGCCGAGCGATCGCCGCCGGATTCACGGATCACCGGCGCCGATTCACCGGTGATGGCCGCCTCGTTGACCGCGGCCACGCCCTCGATGATCTCGCCGTCGCCGGGGATCAGCTCGCCGGCTTCCACCCGCACGATCTGCCCCTTGCGCAGCGAGCTGGCCGGCACCATCCGGTTCTCGCCGTTTTCCTCAAGGCGTGCGGCGAGATTCTGGCCAATGCCCTTGAGGCTGTCGGCGCGTGCCTTGCCGCGGCCTTCGGCGAGGGCTTCGGCGAAGTTGGCGAACAGCAGGGTGAACCACAGCCAGAGGGTGATCTGCACCGCCACCCCGGTGCTGACGCCATTGTTCGGCGCCAGGCACAGCAGGGTGGAGAACAGCGCGGTGATCTCCACCACGAACATTACCGGCGAGCGGATCTGCTGCCGCGGGTCGAGCTTGACGAAGGCCTGCCGCAGCGCCTGGCGCCAGAGGTTGCCAGGAGTGGGCGTGGGCAGGGTGTGGGTCTGGGCATCCATTTCAGCGGACTCCGAACAGTTGCAGATGGTCGGCGATCGGCCCCAGGGCGAGCGTCGGCAGGAAGGTCAGGCCTCCCACCAGCAGCAGGGTGATCACCAGCAGGGTGATGAACAGCGGGCCGTGGGTGGGGAAGCTGTTGGGGCCGAGCGGGACGGCGCGCTTGGCCGCCAGGCTGCCGGCAATGGCCAGGACCGGCAGGATGTAGCCGAAGCGACCGATGAGCAGCGCCAGGCTCAGCATGAGGTTATGGAAGGGCGTATTGGCGCCGAACCCACCAAAGGCCGAGCCGTTGTTGGCCGTGGCCGAGGTGTAGGCATAGAGCAGCTGGCTGAAGCCATGGGGGCCCGTGGCCGCGATGCCAGCTACACCAGCCGGGACGCTGGCGGCGATGGCGCCCAGCACCAGCACGCCCAGCGGCATCACCAGCAGGGTCGCCACCAACAGCCGCACCTCGGGTGCCTCCAGCTTCTTGCCCAGGTACTCCGGCGTGCGGCCGACCATGAGGCCGGCGATGAAGACGGCGATCAGCACGTTGAGCAGCATGCCGTAGAGACCGGCCCCGACGCCGCCGAATATCACCTCGCCGAGCATCATGTTGAACAGCGCGATCAGTCCGGTCAGGGGTGCCAGGCTGTCGTGCATGGCATTCACCGAGCCGTTGGACGCGGCGGTGGTCACCGTCGCCCAGAGTGCGGAGGCAGTCCCGCCCAGGCGCGTTTCCAGGCCTTCCATCGAGGCTCCCTGGGTGATCGCCAGATTGGCCAGGGCCGGGTTGGCCTGGCTCTGTGCGGCGATGGCGACCGTGGCGCCGATGGCCAGCAGGCCGAACATGGCAGCGAAAATCGCCCAGCTCTGCCGCCGATCCTTGACGTAGTGACCGAAGCTGAATACCAGTGCCGCCGGGATCATGAGGATGGCGGACAGCTCCAGCAGATCACTGAGCGCCGTGGGATTCTCGAAGGGATGCGCGGAGTTGACACCAAAGAATCCGCCGCCATTGGTGCCTAGCTGCTTGATGGCGATCTGGCTGGCGGCTGGCCCCAGCGGCAGCGTCTGGGTCGCGCCCTGCAGGGTGGTGGCGTCGACATAGGGCATGAAGGTCTGGGGCACGCCCTGCCAGATCAGCAGCAGTGCCAACGGCAGGCACAACGGCAGCAGGATATAGAAGACCACCCGGAACAGGTCGACCCAGAAATTACCGATCTCCTGGGCGCTACGCCGGGCGATGCCGCGCGCCAGGGCGGCGAGCACCGCCACGCCTACCGAGGCGCTGACGAAGTTCTGCACGCCCAGGCCGACCATCTGGCTGAAGTAGCTTAGCGAGGCCTCGCCGCTGTAGGCCTGCCAGTTGGTGTTGGTCACGAAACTGATGGCGGTGTTCAGCGCAAGCGTCCACTCCAGGCCAGGCAGCTGCTGCGGATTGAGTGGTAGACCGCCCTGCAGCAGCAGGATGGCGAACAGCAGTCCGATTCCCAGTCCGTTGAACAGCACCAGGGCGATGGCATAGGTGCGCCAGCCCTGGCCACGGCCGTCGGTGCCCACCACCTTGAGCGTCAGGCGCTCCAGAGGTGCGCCGACAAAGCTCAGCCAGGTCCGCTCGCCTTCCAGCGCACGGTAGAAGTAGCGCCCCAGGAAGGGCGCGGGAAGAAAGGTCAGGACCAGGAAGGCCAGGATCAGGAATGCGGCTTGGGTGTCCATGCCGCCTCCCTAGGAGCGGCCGGCGCGCAACAGCGCCGCCAGCAGATAGACGAACAGACCCAGTGCCAGAAGCAGGGCCAGAAGATTCCAGGGGGTCATCACGAGTTCTCCAGAGACGGCAGCTGCCGCGTGGAGAAATTGTCGGGAGGAGGGGCGTAAAGAAGCGAGGCGGGGAAGGTTGGCGGGGCGTAAAGAAAGCGTCAAATCGGCCCCGCCCGCCAGTGCTGGCGGGGCCTGAGGACTATTGCTTGGGTGCGTTCTGCTGTTCTTCCTTGGCCTTCTTGTTGGCCTCGTGGTGACCGATGGCGCAGCCTGCGGCGGCACCGGCAACGCCGTGACCCCCGGCGACATGGCCTGCTGCGCCGCCGACCACGGCGCCCTTGACGCAACCGGCGGCGAAGACGGCTTGGCTAGCGCCGAGTAGCAGAGCGGAAAGGGCAAGGGTAGGCAGGAGTTTCATGGTGGCGACCTCTCGTGGGTGCGAAGTAATGTCCTGTAACAATTGACCTTCACCAGCCTCGCCAGTTCTCCTGCGCTACAGCTTGGCTACCAAGTCGTCCTGGACGCCATTAATCACCTGGGTCGTCGGCGGACTATCGATATCGCGGCCATGGGCTGCTCCTACAGCCATACCTGAAGCTGTAGGAGCGGCCCATGGCCGCGATACGGACTGTGGGCTTGGGGAGAACGTGAAGAGTCTGCGTTAAAGCCGTCTCACGCGTCGTGCGAGCGGCTGCTCCGACGGGTGGTCGTGATGCTGATAGCGACTCCTGGAATGCGCCTTATCGCATTCAGGAATGACCGTGCTGCTGTTCTTCCTTCGCCTTCGCCGCCAGGTGATGGCCGATGAAACAGCCGGCGACTGCGCCGGCGATGGCGTGGTGTCCGGCCACATGCCCCGCCGCGCCGCCAACCACGGCGCCCTTGATGCAACCCGCTGCCATCGTCGTCTGGCTGAGACCGAGCAGCAGGGTGGAAAGGCTCACGATGACAAGACGTTTCATGGGGGTGATCTCGGCATAAGGAAACCTAAAGGTAGGGCGTTTGGATTAACCGCCGCTTAAGACCGGCTCAGGGGAAGGAGCCGTCCTGGCCCACCGTGATCGCCGGGCAATAAAAAACCGCCCCTAAGGGCGGTTTTCAGTACCGAACGCTAGCGTCAGACTTCGACGGCGGCGATACGGGCTTTCTCGGCGCTTTCGCGGAATTCGGCGATCTGATCGAAGCTCAGGTAGCGGTAGACGTCCGCCGCCATGCTGTCGATGCTCTTCGCGTATTCCATGTACTCCTCGACGCTAGGCAGCTTGCCCAGGATCGAAGCCACCGCGGCCAGTTCCGCCGAGGCCAGGTAGACGTTGGCGCCGTCGCCCAGGCGGTTGGGGAAGTTACGGGTGGAGGTGGAGACCACGGTGGCGTTGGCGGCCACACGGGCCTGGTTGCCCATGCACAGCGAGCAGCCCGGCATTTCCATGCGCGCGCCAGCCTTGCCGTAGATGCCGTAGTAGCCTTCCTCGGTCAGCTGGTGCTGGTCCATCTTGGTCGGCGGCGACAGCCACAGGCGGGTCGGAATCGAGCCCTTGACCTTGTCCAGCAGCTTGCCGGCAGCGCGGAAGTGACCAATGTTGGTCATGCAGGACCCGATGAACACCTCGTCGATCTTGTCGCCGGCCACCTGGGACAGCAGGCGGGCGTCATCCGGATCGTTGGGCGCGCACAGAACCGGCTCGTTGACCTCGGCCAGGTCGATCTCGATGACTTCGCTGTATTCGGCATCGGCATCGGCAGCCAGCAGTTCCGGGTTGGCGATCCAGGCTTCCATGGCACGCGCGCGGCGTTCCAGGGTACGGGGATCACCGTAGCCTTCCTCGATCATCCAGCGCAGCAGGGTGATGTTGGACTGCAGGTACTCGGTGATGGACTCGGGCGACAGCTTGATGGTGCAGCCGGCAGCGGAACGCTCGGCGGAGGCATCGGACAGCTCGAACGCCTGCTCCACGGTCAGGTCTTCCAGGCCTTCGATCTCGAGGATGCGGCCGGAGAAGATGTTCTTCTTGCCCTTCTTCTCGACGGTCAGCAGGCCCTTCTGGATGGCGTAGTAGGGGATGGCATGCACCAGGTCACGCAGGGTGATCCCGGGCTGCATCTTGCCCTTGAAGCGCACCAGTACCGACTCGGGCATGTCCAGCGGCATCACGCCGGTGGCAGCGGCGAAGGCCACCAGGCCCGAACCGGCCGGGAAGGAGATGCCGATCGGGAAGCGGGTGTGGGAATCGCCACCGGTGCCGACGGTGTCGGGCAGCAGCATGCGGTTCAGCCAGCTGTGGATGATGCCGTCGCCAGGACGCAGGGAGACACCGCCACGGGTACGGATGAAATCCGGCAGGGTGTGGTGGGTCTTGACGTCGATGGGCTTGGGATAGGCCGCGGTGTGGCAGAAGGACTGCATCACCAGGTCGGCGGAGAAGCCCAGGCAGGCCAGGTCCTTCAGCTCGTCACGGGTCATCGGGCCAGTGGTGTCCTGGGAGCCGACGGTGGTCATCTTCGGCTCGCAGTAGGTGCCGGGGCGCACGCCCTCGACGCCGCAGGCCTTGCCGACCATCTTCTGCGCCAGGGTGTAGCCCTTGGTGCTTTCGGCCGGCTGGTCCGGCTTGTTGAACAGGTCGGACGGGCCCATGCCCAGTTCGGCGCGCGCCTTCTCGGTCAGGCCGCGGCCGACGATCAGCGGGATACGGCCGCCGGCGCGGACTTCGTCCAGCAGCACGGGGGTCTTGAGTTCGAAGGTGGCGACGATTTCATCGCTGCCATGACGGGTGACCTTGCCAGCCTTGGGGTAGACGTCGATGACGTCGCCCATTTCCAGGGCGGATACATCGAACTCGATCGGCAGGGCGCCGGCGTCTTCCATGGTGTTGTAGAAGATCGGGGCGATCTTGGAACCGAAGCAGAAGCCGCCCGCGCGCTTGTTGGGCACGTAGGGGATGTCGTCGCCGAAGAACCACAGCACCGAGTTGGTGGCGGACTTGCGGGAAGAGCCGGTACCGACCACGTCACCGACGTAGGCGACCGGGAAGCCCTTGGCACGTACTTCCTCGATCTGCTTCAGCGGACCGATGCTGCCTTGCTGCTCGGGCACGATGCCGTCGCGAGCCATCTTCAGCATGGCCAGGGCATGCAGCGGGATGTCCGGACGCGACCAGGCGTCGGGCGCGGGGGAAAGGTCGTCGGTGTTGGTTTCGCCAGGCACCTTGAACACGGTCAGGGTGTACTTCTCGGCGATTTCCGGACGCTTCTTGTACCACTCGCCTTCGGCCCAGGACTGCAGGACAGCCTTGGCGTGGGTGTTGCCGGCCTTGGCCTTCTCGGCCACGTCGTGGAAGGCGTCGAACATCAGCAGGGTGTGCTTGAGTTGCTCGGCGGCGACGGCGGCCAGTTCGGCATCGTCCAGCAGCTCGACCAGCGTGGCGATGTTGTAGCCGCCCTGCATGGTGCCCAGCAGTTCGGTGGCACGCTGCTTGGAGATCAGCGGGGACTGGGCCTCGCCCTTGGCGACGGCGGAGAGGAAGCCGGCCTTGACGTAGGCGGCTTCGTCGACGCCCGGCGGGACGCGGTTGGTAATGAGGTCGACGAGGAAGGCTTCCTCACCGGCAGGGGGATTCTTCAGCAGTTCGACCAGACCGGCCGTTTGCTCGGCGTTCAGCGGCTGGGGCACGATGCCTTGGGCGGCACGCTCTTCTACGTGGTTACGATAGGCTTCAAGCACGGGTTGACCCTCATCAGTGGTCCAATATTGCGTCCGGGGGCTGGCGCCCCGAAATGTATCCGGCAGGGTATGACGGGGGAGGCTGCGGGCAGGACCGCCGTCGCGCCGGACGCATTCCGCTAGAAGCTGTTTTCAAAGTTTTACGCCGGCTCCTGCTGGGCAGGTCGGGCAGCAGGGCGGTTGATGAGGCCGCCGCTGCCCGGAGGGTCGCCGGAAACTTTGCTCGTGACGCTTTGAAAACAGCTTCGTATCGGACATTGCGCCTATAAGGCTGCCTAATTCTACGCCAAGCCTCTGGCGAAGTTAAGCGCTGCGTTGTCGCATCGTGTGCGTCACGAGGTTGGACCCTGGCGGTAGCCTAGCGGCCGAGATGCGCGAAGCGTCCGGTGAAGGGCTTGGCGATGGGGTAGGCCAGATCGCCGTGCTTGCTGGTTCCCAGGCCCAGGTCGACCAGCGACTCGGCCAGCTTGACCGCGGCGCTGACGCCTTCGATCACCGGGACACCGATGGCCTCGCTCAAGGCTTCGCGCAGATCGGCCATGCCGCCGCAGCCCAGCACGATGGCGCCGGCACCTTCCTCGTCACGCGCCCGACGCCCTTCGGCGGCGATCAGCTCGATCAGGCTGTCGTCCGCGTCTTCCAGTGCCAGCACCGGCAGATCGATGCAGCGCACCGAGGTGCACAGCTCGGCGAAGCCATATCGCTGCAGCAGATGCTCGGCAATGATGCGCGTACGGGTGAGGGTGGTCACCACGGCGAAGCGGGTGGCCAGCAGGCTGGCCAGATGGAAGCCGGCCTCGGCGATGCCGAGCACTGGCCCCTTGGCCATTTCCCGTGCCGCGAGCAGGCCTGGATCGCCAAAGCAGGCGATGACATGGGCGGCGCAGCCGGCTTCGACGCCCTTGCGCATCTCCTCGATCACTCCGACCGCGGCCACCGCCTCGTCATAGTGACTTTCGATGGAGACCGGGCCGGCTTCGGGATTGCTGGCGAGAATGGTGGTGCCCGGGCGGGCGATGGCCTGGGCTGCGCGGCCGATCTTGGCGGTCATGCCGGCGCTGGTATTGGGGTTGATGACCTGAATCTGCATGGGACGCCTCAACTGCGTTTGAAGATGCTGCGGAAATCGGGCTCGGCGGCCACGGGCCGGTCGATCCTGAGGGATTCACGGATCAGGCGCAGGTGCTGCGCCATCCAGTCGCTGGCGGCCGCGCCCTGACCCTCGGCGAGCAGGTCCAGCAGCTCGCCGTGCTGGCCGCAATCGCAGCCCAGACTGTGGCGTGAGCCATAGATGGCGATCAGCAGCGATGAGCGACTGGCCAGCTGGGCGACCTGTTCGGTCAGTACCTGATTGTCGGCCAGGGCCGCGAGTTCGACGTGGAAGCGCGCGGACAGCTGGATCGCCAGGCTGTGGCGCCCGCCATGCTGGGCCTCGTGCTCCTCGCTACAGAGTTGCCGCAAGGGCGCCAGTTGGGCGCTGTCGACCTGGGCGGCCACCAGGGGCATCAAGGCGGGTTCGATCAGCTGGCGCGCAGCCAGGATGTCCTGGGCTTCCTTGGCGGTGGGTTGGGCGACCTGGGCGCCGCGATTGGCGCGCAAGGTCACCAGTCGCTCCAGGGCCAGCCGCTGCAGCACCTTGCGAATACCGGTGCGGCTGATGTCGAAGGTCTCCGCCAGGGTGTCTTCCGGCAGCCGAGTGCCTGGGGTCAGTCGATGCTCGACGATGGCGTCGAGAATGTCCTGGTAGATCCGCTCGTCCCGGGGAGAGGCGGCAACGGCGAGTGGTGAAGGGGCTGCACCCATGGGCTGACTCCGGCGATTTGGATGAATTGTATACAGAAATGCCGCGCGCGACGATGGGTGAGAAACACCACCCCTGTGCGCCAAGGTAGCGCCTGGCTGCCACCAAACGCCCCAGGGAAGTGCGTTTCTGGTAGCACTCTAAGACCCATGGCAAAGCGCTTCATTCAGAAAATCTGTTGTAGGGCCAGGAAGTTAACGCCTTTCCGAAGTAGCTGGCACGGTCCCTGCCTGGCGGATTGTATACAAGATCAGATAGGCCCCGTATGCAGGTGCCTGTCACCACGGAGGAGGCGATCCATGACCCAGCAGCGTCCCGCGGGCTACAGCCCACGTCTGTATAACGAAGATCTCGGGCCGGTCGAGCAGAAGTGGAGCTGGTACAACATCTTCGCCTTCTGGATGAGTGACGTGCACAGCGTCGGTGGCTACGTCTTCGCCGCCAGCCTGTTCGCCTTGGGCCTGGCCAGTTGGCAGGTGTTGATCGCCTTGCTGGTGGGCATCTGCATCATTCAGGTGATCGCCAATCTCGTCGCGCGGCCTAGCCAGCAAGCCGCCGTACCCTATCCGGTGATCTGCCGCCTGGCCTTCGGCGTCTTTGGCGCGAACATCCCGGCAGTGATCCGGGGCCTGATCGCAGTGGCCTGGTACGGCATTCAGACCTATCTCGCCTCCAGCGCGCTGGTCATCGTGGTGCTCAGATTCTTTCCGGCCCTGGCCGCCTTTGGCGACACCAGCTTCCTGGGGCTGTCCTATCTCGGCTGGATGGGCTTCCTCACCCTTTGGGTGCTGCAGGCCTGCGTCTTCTGGGCGGGTATGGACTCCATCCGCCGTTTCATCGACTGGGCCGGTCCCGCCGTCTATGCGGTGATGTTCCTGCTCGCCGCCTGGATCGTCTGGCGCGCAGGCTGGAGCAACATCAGCTTCACCCTGGCGGAAAAGCAGCTCACTGGCTGGGCCGCATTCTGGCAGGTGATCATGGCCATCGCCCTGGTGGTGTCCTATTTCTCCGGTCCCACCCTCAACTTCGGGGACTTCAGTCGTTATTGCCGTTCCATGCAGGACGTACGTCGGGGTAACTTCTGGGGCCTGCCGATCAACTTCCTGGCCTTTTCGCTGGTCACCGTGGTGATCGTCTCCGGCACCTTGCCGGTGTTCGGCGAGATGATCCACGATCCCATCGCCACCGTGGCCCGTATCGACAACACCACCGCCGTGCTGCTGGGTGCCTTCACCTTCATCACCGCTACCATCGGCATCAACATCGTCGCCAACTTCGTCTCACCCGCCTTCGACTTCGCCAATATGGCGCCCAGCAAGATCAGCTGGCGCGCCGGTGGCATGATCGCCGCGGTGGCCTCGATCTTCATCACGCCCTGGAATCTGTTCAACAATCCCGAGGTGATCCATTACACCCTGGATGTGCTGGCCTCCTGCATCGGCCCGCTGTTCGGCATTCTGCTGGTGGACTACTACCTGCTGCGCAAAGGCCGGATCGAGGTCGCTGCCCTGTTCGACGACACCCCCGAGGGTGCCTATTGGTACAGCGGTGGCGTCAATTGGGTCGCGGTGCAGGCGCTGGTGGCGGCCGCGCTGATCGGGCTGTGCTTTACCTTCGTGCCCTGGTTCAAGCCGATCGCCAATTTCGCCTGGTTTACCGGCTGCTTCCTTGGCGGGCTGTTCTTCTATGCCTTGAGTCGGCGGAGCGCCAATCCGCTGTCGGTCCGGGGCGCGGCGGCAGTGTGATCGACCCGCTGATCCTGCAAGACCGGCACGGGTAACCCGCGCCGGTCATTGGCGTTTCCGGCTAGACTAGACGTTTTGCTCCAAGGCTTGCCGTCCATGCCCGCTCCTGTCATCAAGACGCCCTGCGTCGGCCTGTGCTCGACGATGTTCGGCGACCACGTCTGCCGTGGTTGCAAGAGATTCCACCACGAGGTAGTGAACTGGAATCTCTACGGCGAGGACGAGCGCCGCGCCGTCTGGGCGCGTCTCGAACTGCTGCTGGTGCAGGTGGTGTCGGCCAAGGTCGATGTCTTCGATCCGGCTTTGCTGCGTCAGCAGCTGCAGCAGCGCAGCATCCGCTTCCGGCCGGACCAGTCGGAATATTGCTGGGCCTATCAGCTGCTGGCTCGCGGTGCGCGGCATATCCAGCAGCTGGATGCCTATGGTGTGCGCCTGCTGCCGGAATTTCGCGAGCGGCCCCTGGCCGATCTGCGTGACGCCATCGACCGGGAATTCTTCCTGCTCTCCGAAGCCCACTACGACCGCTATATCGCCCCGCGCTTCCTGCTCGAAGGCGTGGACAGTCGCGTCTGAGCGCTGGCAGGCGAGCGGCGCTGCCCAGGCGCGCGCCTTTCTCTATAATGCGCGGCTTTTGCACGGGATTACGCTGATGTCCTTGCCCGAGATGAACGAATTCCTCGGTTGCCGTACGCCGGATGCCTGGGTCGAAGCCGCGCTGCAGGATCTGCCGACGCTGCTGCAGGACCATGCCAACAACGAGAAGAAGGCCGCCGGCGCCGCCTTCCACTATCTGTTCACCTATTCCAATCGCGCCGAACTGTCCTGGAAGATGTCGCGCATCGCCCGCGAGGAGCTGCGCCACTTCGAGCAGGTGCTGCAGATCATGAAGCGTCGTGGCATCGAGCACCGCAATGTCAGCTCGGCGCGTTACGCCGGCGCCCTGCGCAAGCTCTGTCGCAATCACGAGCCCCTGAAGCTGACCGACAGCCTGGTGATCGGGGCCTTCATCGAGTGTCGCTCCTGTGAGCGCTTCGGCGCCGTGGCACCCCACCTGGACGAGGAGCTGGGCAAGTTCTACAGCGGCCTGCTGGCCTCCGAGGCGCGGCATTTTCAGGACTATCTCAAGCTCGCCTACCTCTATGGCGAGCGGGACGACGTCGATGCCAAGATCGCCGAGGTCCGCGCGCTGGAAGTGGAGCTGATCAGCTCCAGCGACCGCGAGATGAGATTCCACAGCGGTATTCCAACCGCTGCCTGAGTCGCGCTACTTGCAGGCCTTGGTCTGACCGACGTAGGGATTGCCGTGGCCCATGATGCAGGCCAGGCGCTGGTTGCGCTGGCGCTCCCAGGCCTCGGGCGGGTACTGCTTGGTCCAGGCGCTGTAGAGCTGGCGGTCCTGCTTGGACAGGCGCAGGCCGTAGCGGTCGCTCATGTAGAAGTAGGTACGGGCGACCATGCCGCGGATCTCCGGGCGCGGCATGGCGGTCTTGGCCTTGAAGTCCACCACCATCTGGCAGGCGCCGTACTGGGTCGCCTTTTGCGGCAGCCAGCCAAAGGCGAAGTTGCTGCGGTCGCCATTGACCTCGCCCACCACCGGCACCAGGTTGAAGAGGTCGGCCTCGGCCTTCTGGTACACCGGGTCCTTGGCCGTGCAGTTCTTGCGACCGCCTTTCTGCCAGCACTGGCGCTGGTGACCAATCACCCAGGCGGGGACGATGTGTTCCCATTCGATGCGGCTGGCGCGCTGGGCGCTCTTGCGCGGGACGTAGCCACAGCTCTTGAGATCCACGGTCTTGCCGCTGTAGTGGCAACCGCAGTAGAAGTCCACGCCCTGCGTGGCATAGACCTTGGCTGCGACCACCTTGGCTTCGCTGAAGGTACGGGGCGGTTGAGGCGTCGCCAGGGCGCTCAGGGAAGCCAGGGTCAAACAGAACAGCAGGGCAGAGCGCAACGACATGGAGAATCCGTCCGAAAAAGCGCGGATACTACCGACCCGCACAGGGTCGCGATGTGACTGGGTTCACTGGAAGCCGTCCCGCATCGCACCGCTGGTGAAGCGGAACCCGATTCGATATCAATGACTTAGAGGTAAGGCATGGCAGCCTGGGACATCTTCTGCACGGTGGTGGACAACTATGGCGACGCAGGCATCACCTGGCGCCTGGCCCATCAGTTGGTGGCCGAACACGACCAGCAGGTCCGCCTCTGGATCGACGACCTCTATCCCCTGGCGCGCATCCAGCCCGGCGTGGACAGAGCCGCCGAACAGCAATGGCACCGGGGGGTGGAGGTCCGGTTATGGCGTCCTGACTGGGCCGACGCCGAATCCGGTGACGTGGTGGTGGAAGCCTTCGCCTGTCAGTTGCCGGAAGGTTTCATCACGGCCATGGCGCGCCGCGCCGAGCGCCCGCTATGGCTCAATCTGGAGTACTTGAGCGCCGAGGAGTGGATCGAAGGCTGCCACGGCTTGCCTTCGCTGCAGCCCACCGGACTCAACAAGTATTTCTTCTTTCCCGGCTTCACCCTCAAGGTGGGCGGGCTGTTGCGTGAGCGCGGACTGCTCGGCGAGCGCGACGACTTCGTCGCCGATCCTGCGGCCGCGGCGGCCTATCTCGCCGGCCTGGGCGTCCAGCGTCAAGCGGGCGAGCGGCTGTTCTCGCTGTTCGCCTACGAGAATCCCGCACTGATCGACTGGCTCGATGCCCTCAGCGCGGGAACCCAGCCCACCTGTCTGCTGGTGCCCGAGGGCCGGGTACTGGCCAACGTCGCCGCCTGGCTGGGGGTGGACTGGCTCAAGGCCGGTGATAGCCATCACCGGGGCGCGTTACGGGTGCAGGTACTGCCCTTCGTTTCCCAGCAGGACTACGACCGACTGCTCTGGTGTTGCGATTTCAACGCCATTCGCGGTGAGGACTCCTTCGTTCGCGCGCAGTGGGCCGCGCATCCCTTCGTCTGGCACATCTATCCGCAGGAGGAGGACGCGCACTTCGTCAAACTGGAGGCCTTTCTCGGGCGCTATACCGAGGCCGCCTCGCCTGAACTGGCAGCGGCGGTCACCGCCTTCTGGCTGGCCTGGAACGGCCGCGGTGACCTGGCCGCAGCCTGGTCAGCTCTGGAGGCGCAAGGGGCGGCGTGGCGTCTGCTGGCGCGTGATTGGAGCGATCGGATGGCTTCTCACAGCGATCTTGCTGCCAGCCTGGTGCATTTCCACTCAGATTGGCTATCATATGGCGCCTCGAAATCCCGTTCTTCCATCCATACGGATAACCGCATGAAAACCGCACAAGAGTTCCGTGCCGGCCAAGTGGCCATGATCGACAACGCTCCCTGGGTCATCCAGAAAGCTGACTACAACAAGTCCGGCCGTAACGCTGCAGTGGTCAAGATGAAGCTGAAGAGCCTGCTCTCCGGCAGCGCGACCGAGACCGTCTTCCGTGCTGACGACAAGCTCGAGCCGGTCATCCTGGATCGCAAGGAAGTGACCTATTCCTACTTCGCCGATCCCCTGTACGTCTTCGTCGACGCCGACTACAACCAGTACGAAGTCGAGAAGGACGACCTGGGCGAAGCCCTGGCCTTCATCGAAGACGGCATGACCGACGTCTGTGAAGCCGTGTTCTACAACGATCGCGTCATCTCCATCGAGCTGCCGACCACCATCGTGCGCCAGATCGCCTACACCGAGCCGGCCGTTCGCGGCGATACCTCGGGCAAGGTTATGAAGACCGCTCGCCTGAACAACGGCTACGAGCTGAAGGTATCCGAGTTCTGCGATATCGGTGATCACATCGAGATCGACACCCGTACCAACGAGTACAAGTCGCGCGCCAAGGTCTAAACCAGGCGTCTCGATAAAAAGCCCGGCTCGCCGGGCTTTTTGCTGTCTGGGCGCCTGTGTCGTAGCGCCCCGGCTGACCTCTTCGTATCCATTCATCCCTGGATAGTGCTGCTGTGGAATTGCTGCCTGAGCTTTTGATCGATGTCGTCCTCGGCACGGTGCTGGGCGTGGTGGGTGGCCTCTTCGGCATCGGCGGTGGGTTGATCGCCATTCCGGTGCTGGCCCTGCTGTTCGGCCTCGACCAGCAACTGGCCCAGGGCACCGCCCTGGTGATGGTGGTGCCCAACGTGCTGCTGTCGGTCTACAAGTACAACCAGCGCAATCGTATCGACTGGCGTCGCGCCGCCTTGCTGGCGGGCGCGGGCATGGTCTCGGCACTGGTAGGCACCGTGCTGGCGGTATCCCTGGACGCCCGCTCGATGCGTCACGGCTTCGTGGGCTTCCTGCTGCTGCTGGTCCTCTACAACCTCTGGCAGCTCTATCGCCGCGGCCAGCCGCCCTTGACCGCGCCCAGCCGGCTGGGCCTCGGCGTGCTGGGGTTGGTGGCTGGTCTGGTCGGTGGCCTGTTCGGCGTGGGCGGCGCGGTCATCGCCACCCCGATCCTGGCCGGCGTCATGGGCATGACCCAGGTCGCGGCCCAGGGCATGTCCCTGGCCATGGCGCTGCCCACCACGGGTGTCACCCTGGCCAGCTACGCCTGGCACGGCGAGGTGGATTGGCACGTGGGCATCCCGCTGGCGGTGGGTGGGCTGCTCAGTGTGAGCTGGGGCGTGCGCCTGGCCCACCAGCTTCCCGAGCGGCTGCTACGCTTGCTGTTCTGCGGTTTCCTGCTGCTGTGTGCGGTGCTGCTGGCGCTGCGCTGACTATTGCCGAAAGCCTTCGGCGATGTGCTCGGCGAGGGTGTCGATGATCGGCGAAGCGCTGCGGGGATTGCGCAGCAGTTCGATGGAGCAGGCGGGCAGGTCCGGCATGCCATCGGCTTCGCTCAGCCGCCGCAGCTCATTGGGCAGCAGGCTTTCCAGTTGCGCGGTGACCGCCAGGCCCGCCTTGACGATGCCCAGCAGCGCCGCCAGGCTCGGGCTGCTGTAGGCCAGGCGATAGCCGCGTTCACGAGTGTCCAGCGCACGCCGGGCCCATTCGCTGAGAAAGCACGAGGTATTGAACATGGCCAGGGGCAGCGGGTCACGCTGATGGACATCGAAGCCGGGCGCCTCGGCCCAGATGAAGCGCTCCCGGCGCAGCGGCAGCCCGATCTCGTTGCCAGGCTCGCGGGTAACGATGGTCAGATCCAGGTCCTGGCGCTGCAGTAGGCCGGCGCTGGGCTCGCAGTGCACGTCCACCTGCACCAGCGGGTAGGCCTTGGCGAAGCCTGCGAGAATCCCTGGAATGAACCTCATGACATAGTCGTCCGGCGTGCCGATGCGCACCGTACCCACCATGTGCGGCTCACGCAGGGTCGTCATGACTTCGCCGTGCAACTTGAGGATTCGCCGGGCATAGCCCAGCAGAATCTGACCTTCCGCCGTCAGCCGTACCTGGCGCCCATCTCGCTCGAACAGCCGGCGCTGCAGCAGGTCGTCTTCCAGCTTGCGCATCTGCATGCTCACCGCGGACTGGGTACGGTTGACCACTTCGGCCGCACGGGTGAAGCCGCCCTGATCGGCAATAGCGACAAAGGTACGCAGCAGATCGGTCTCTATGCTCGGATAATTCATGGCATCAATCAGGTGAATGGGTTGCATTAGAAGGATTCGTTGGATTGATGTTATCCGGGCTTTCAGACTTGAGCCATACCCTTGCAGAAGGAGATTCACCATGGCTCAGCTTGCTCACCACAGGCATTCGTCCACTCGCGTCCGTGAGTTTCCGGACGTCAGGTTTCGTTTGCGTCGGATCCTGGTCTGGCTGCAGCGGGCAGTGCAGGTCTCCCGTCAGCGCCGGGCCCTCTATCGGCTGGATGAAGGCGCACTGCACGACCTGGGTCTGAGCCGCGCCGATGCCTGGCAGGAGGCTGACAAGCCGTTCTGGCAGCAGCCTGCAGAGGAGGGCGACCGCCAATCCTGCTAGGGTGGAGGATCACCTCTTTAAGCAGGAGCTCGGATGGATAGCCTTTCCCTGCGCGAGGCCCGGCGCCTGGCCTTGCGTGCCCAGGGTTTCGGTAGCCAGCCCAAGGGTGGCGCCGGCCTGGCCGCCCTGTACCGCCAGGCTGCACGCCTCAACGTGCTGCAGATCGACTCGGTCAATGCCCTGGTCCGCTCGCACTATCTGCCGCTGTTCAGTCGCCTGGGACGCTATGACCTTGCCGACTTCGACACCCTGGCCTGGGGCCCGGGCAGGGCGCGACAGCTCTATGAATGCTGGGCCCATGAAGCCTCCCTGGTGCCTGCGGAGGTCTGGGCCGAATTGCGCTGGCGCCGTGAGCTGGCCCGTCAGGGCATCGGCATCTATCGGCAGCTGGCGCGTTTCGCGGCCGAGCAGCCGCAGCTGGTGGCCCAGACCCTGGAGGCGGTGGTGCAGCGCGGCGCCCTGGGCGCCGGCAGCCTGGCGAAGCGGGTCGATCAGGCCGGTCCCTGGTGGGATTGGAGCCCGGGCAAGCTGGCGCTGGAGTGGCTGTTTGCCGCCGGCGAGATCACGGTGGCTGGGCGGCGGGGCTTCGAGCGGCTCTATGACCTGCCGGAGCGGGTCCTGCCGGCGGCGACCCTTGCCGCGCCTGCGCCGACACCGGAGGCGGCGCGCCGGGCACTGCTGCTGCGCAGCGCCAGAGCCCTGGGCGTAGCGACCGAGGTCCAGCTGCGTGACTATTTTCGATTAAGTCCGGCCGAGGCCCGTCAGGGCATCGCCGAATTGCAGGAGGAGGGCGGCCTGCGGCCTATTCAGGTACAGGGCTGGGCGAAGCTCGCCTATGTCGCGGACACCCCAAGCCCCGGGCGGCCGGTACGCGCCGCGGCGCTGCTGTCGCCCTTCGACTCCCTGGTCTGGGAGCGTGAACGTACCGAGCAGTTATTTGGTTTCCGCTATCGGCTGGAGATCTATACACCTGCGCCCAAGCGGGTCTATGGCTACTACGTGTTGCCCTTTCTCTATCGCGAACGCCTGGCGGCGCGAGTGGATCTGCGAGCTGAGCGAGCAGCCTCACGGCTGGCGGTGCATGCCGTGCACCTGGAGCCGGCGGGGCTGGATGACGAGGGGCGCGCTGCCCTGGCAGGACAGTTGCGTGCGCTGGCGGACTGGCTGGGCCTGGCGGAGGTAGCGCTGCATGGTCCGGCCAGCCTGCTGCAGGAGGCACTGGCGCGGCACTAGGAGGTCGCCGCGCAGGCGACCTCCCGACCTCGACTCAGCGGCGAATGCCCTTGAGGGTCTCGGCGATCATGAAGGCCAGTTCCAGGGACTGGTCGGCGTTCAGGCGCGGGTCGCAGTGGGTGTGGTAGCGATCGGAAAGGGCGTCCTCGGTAACCGGACGGGCGCCACCGATGCACTCGGTGACGTTCTGGCCGGTCATCTCGATATGGATGCCGCCGGCATAGGTGCCCTCGGCCTTGTGTACCCCGAAGAATTCCTTGACCTCGCCCAGCACGCTGGCGAAATCCCGGGTCTTGTAACCGCTGGACGCCTTGATGGTGTTGCCGTGCATGGGGTCGGAACTCCACAGCACCTGGCGGCCCTCGCGCTCCACGGTCTGGATCAGGCGCGGCAGGTGATCGCCGACCTTGCCCACGCCCATGCGCACGATCAGGTTGAGACGACCCGGATCGTTCTCGGGGTTGAGGGTGTCGATCAGCCGGATCAGGTCTTCGCTGGTGGTGGAGGGACCGACCTTGACACCAATGGGGTTGTTCACGCCGCGCAGGAATTCGACATGAGCACCGTCAGGCTGGCGGGTGCGGTCGCCGATCCAGAGCATGTGCGCGGAGCAGTCATACCAGTCGCCAGTCAGGCTGTCGCGGCGGACGAAGGCTTCCTCGTAGTTGAGCAGCAGCGCCTCGTGGGCAGTGAAGAAATTGGTTTCCTTGACCTGGGGCGCGGTGTCCAGGCCACAGGCGCGCATGAACGCGAGGGTCTCGTCGATGCGATCTGCCAACTGGTGGTAGCGGTCGGCCAGGGCCGAATTGGCGATGAAGTCCAGGTTCCAGCGGTGCACCTGGTGCAGGTCGGCGAAACCGCCCTGGGCGAAGGCACGTAGCAGGTTGAGGGTCGCGGTGGACTGGTTGTAGGCCTGGATCAGGCGCTGCGGATCCGGGATACGGCTGCCTTCGGTGAAGTCGATGCCATTGACGATATCGCCACGGTAGGCGGGCAGGGAGATGCCATCCTGGACCTCATCGTTCGAAGAACGCGGCTTGGCGAACTGCCCGGCCATGCGGCCAACCTTGACCACCGGGCAACCGGCAGCGAAGGTCATGACCACGGCCATCTGCAGCAGCACCTTGAAGGTGTCGCGAATCTTGCCGGCGGAGAATTCGAAGAAGCTTTCCGCGCAATCACCACCCTGCAACAGGAAGGCCCGGCCCTGGGTGACCTCGGCGAATTGCCGGCGTAGTTCGCGGGCTTCGCCGGCAAACACCAGCGGCGGATATCCGGCGAGGGTGCGCTCGACGTCGGCGAGGCGGGCGTGATCGGGGTATTCGGGCTGCTGCTGGATGGGCAGGCCTCTCCAGCTGGTGGGGCTCCAAGGCGCGGACATGGCTCTCTCTGCGGTGGTTCGATGAAGCCTTTCATACTAACCGATGAAGGGTGTAACGCTCGATAGACAGTGCCCATCGCAGATACCATGGGCGCCTATAGAGGAGGGCAGTGATGGCCGAGACGGAAGTGTTGCTGGAAGAGGTCATCGATGACCATGGACGGATCCGGGTGGTCGAGGTGGGGCCCTATCGCTTCCTGGAGTTCGGTGAGGAGGTGGAACAGAGCTGCGTCTTCACGCAGGACCCGGCTTGGCTGGAATACGATTACAACCGGGCCATGCTGTTGGGCGCGCTCTGCCATCCGCAGCCGCGACGGGCGCTCTTTCTTGGACTAGGCGCCGGCACCCTGACCCAGGCCTGTCTCAAGTGGCTGCCGCTGGAAGCGGTGGAGGCACTGGAATTGCGTCCCGCGGTTCCGCGCCTGGCGCGGCAGCACCTGGGGCTCGGCGAGGATCCGCGGCTGCAGATCCGGATCGGCGATGCCCTGGAGCTGCTCGACAGTGCAGAGCCGGCCGACCTGATCTTTGTTGATCTCTATACCGATGTCGGCCCGTCCAGTGCTCACCTGGCCTGGCGCTTCCTGGAAAACTGCCAGGCCAAGCTCAATCCGGGCGGTTGGCTGATGATCAACCAGTGGAGCGCTACCGACGGCAAGCCCCTGGGCGCCGCGTTGCTGCGCGGGCTGTTCCGCCATCATTACTGGGAGTGCCCGGTGGTGGAAGGCAATGTCATCCTGCTGGTGCCGGCCAGTCTGGAACAGGAGCTGGACCAGCACGAGACGCGGCGGCGCGCAAGGGAGTTGACCCTGCAGATAGGCTTCGATGTGGAGTCCTACCTGGACAACTTGCGTGCGGCAACCTGACCATCAAGATAGACCAAGGTTCTCTGGAGAAATGTCCAGGGTTCGGGTATTATTCGCCCCGGTCTTTTTGACCTTCCGTTCAGGAACTGCATTCTCCCGGTCCGCCACCATGGCCACGCCGGTCGTGCGTTCGCCCGACGGCGAACAATCCTAGACGCTTCACCCCCTTTCATCCGCTATTTCGCAAAAAGCTCACACCTTGGCTGCCTGGGCGACTTCGGTCATTCGGATAAGCGCAGCTCTTGGCTTTGGGGTCTTTGCGAAGCACACGAGGCAAGACAATGACCCAGGACATCAGCAATTTCGCTGCGCTCAATCTCAATCCCGCCATCCTCGCCGCCATCAAGGCCGTCGGCTACGAAGAGCCGTCGCCCATCCAGTCGCAGTCCATTCCGGTGATCCTCGCCGGCCACGACATGATTGGCCAGGCGCAGACCGGTACGGGCAAGACCGCAGCCTTTGCTCTGCCGCTGCTCTCGCAGCTCGACCCGTCCCGTCGTGAACCCCAGATTCTGGTGCTGGTTCCTACCCGTGAACTGGCCCTGCAGGTCGCTACCGCCTGCGAAACCTATTCCACCGAGATGCCCGGCGTGAAGGTCGTGGCCCTCTACGGCGGCGCGCCCATGGGGCCGCAGCTGAAGTCCCTGCGCATGGGTGCCCAGGTACTGGTCGCGACCCCCGGCCGCCTGTGCGACCACCTGCGCCGTGACGACAACCTGCTGGCCACCGTTCAGCGTCTGGTGCTCGACGAGGCCGACGAGATGCTCAAGCTGGGCTTCATGGACGACCTCGAATTCATCTTCGAGGCCATGCCGGAAACCCGCCAGACCGTACTGTTCTCGGCGACCCTGCCGCCGTCGATCCGTGCCATCGCCGAGCGCCACCTCAAGGAGCCGCAACACGTCCGTATCGCGGCCAAGACCCAGACCGTCGCCCGCATCGAGCAGGCGCACCTGATGGTCCATGCCGACCAGAAGCCGGCCTCGGTGCTGCGCCTGCTGGAAGTGGAAAACTTCGACGCCCTGATCGCCTTCGTGCGGACCAAGCAGGCGACCCTGGATCTGGCTGAACTGCTGGAACGCCAGGGCTATCGCGTCAGCGCCCTGAACGGCGACATGCCCCAGGCCCAGCGCGAGAAGACCATCGAATCCCTCAAGGACGGTTCGCTGGACATCGTGGTCGCCACCGACGTCGCGGCCCGTGGCCTGGACGTGGCGCGCATCACCCACGTGCTGAACGTGGACATGCCCTACGATCCCGAATCCTACGTGCACCGTATCGGCCGTACCGGTCGTGCCGGGCGTGAAGGCCGCGCGCTGCTGCTGGTCACCCCGCGCGAGCGTCGCATGCTGCAGGTCATCGAGCGCGTGACCGGTCAGCGCGTTGGCGAGATCCGTCTGCCCGACGCCGAAGCCGTGCTGGAAGCTCGTATCTCCCGTCTGGCCGATGGCGTGGGTTCGCTGCTGGCCGATGCCGACGCCACCCACGGCGCGCTGCGTCAGGAGCTGTGCGAGCGTCTGCAGTGTGATCCTTCCACCCTGGCGGCCGCGCTGCTGGCCAAGCTGACCAGCGGCCGTGCCCTGGACCTGGAGTCGGTGCGCCGTGAGCAGCCGCTGACCCCCGGCGCCGGCCGTGGCGAGCGTCCCCGTGGCGAGCGCAGCGAGCGTGGCGAACGCCCTGACCGTGGCGGCGAGCGCGGCGAGCGTCCCGATCGTGGTGAGCGTCGTCCGATGCAGCCCCTGCCGGAAGGCCGCGTCCGCTGCCGCACCGCCCTGGGCGCGCGCGATGGCGTTGCTGCCAAGAACCTGCTGGGTGCCATCATCAATGAAGGCGGCATGGATCGCGAGGCCATCGGCCGCATCCAGATCCGTGACTCCTTCAGCCTGGTGGAGCTGCCCGAGGAAAACCTGGAGCGTCTGCTGACCAAGCTCAAGGACACCCGCGTGGCGGGCAAGGCCCTGCGCCTGCGTCGTTATCGCGAGGATTGATCCCCGCGGTCACATGAAAAAGCCCCGGATATCCGGGGCTTTTTTCTGCCTGCAGGAAAGCGGTTCTAGAAGATCACCTTGTCCTTGAGCTTCTCCGCCGCCAGCTGCAGCGCCTGGATGACCCGCTCCTTGTCGTAGTTCTGGATGTTGTTGGTATCCAGGTACATGGAGAAGCCCGGCAGCTCGTGCTCGACATAGCTGGGCGAGGCGCCCAGGTCGCGACGGAAGTCGACCACCTGGTAGATCTGTACCGGCTTGCTGAAGCCCTTGACGGTGATCCAGCTCTTGTCACGGCACATGATGGTGTCCTTGATCAGCGAGTAGGTCTCGTGGCTGATCAGGATCTCGCCGGCGTCCGCGGCGTTTTCCAGGCGGCTGGCCAGGTTCACTTCGCGACCGATGATGGTGTAGTCCATGCGCGTGCTGGAGCCGAAGTTGCCGACCGTGCAATAACCGGTGTTGAGGCCCATGCGGATTTCCAGGGGCTTGTTGATGCCCTGGCTGCGCCACTGCTGGCGCAGCACCTTCATGTGCTTGCGCATGGCGATGGCCATGGAGACCGCGGCCACGGCGTCCTTCTTGGCGCCCTGGCTGTTGGCGTCGCCAAAGAACACCATGACGCAGTCGCCAACGAACTTGTCGATGGTCCCGCCGTATTTCACGGCGATCTTCGACATTTCGTTGAGGTAGTTGTTGAGCATGTCGGTGAGGGCTTCGGCCTCGAGTTCTTCGGACAGCTCGGTGAAGCCCTTGATGTCGGAGAAGAACACCGTGATCTTCTTGCGCTGGGTGCCCAGGGCGATGTGCTGCTTGCCGGTGAAAATGGACTCCCACACCTGAGGGGAAAGGTATTTCGCCAGGTTGTGCGCGAGGATCGCGGACTTCTCCTGCTCGCGCTTGAGGTCGTCGTTGATCTGTATGAGACGCTTGCGCTGCCGATGCAGGAAGTAACCGGTCCCCCAGAGGTGCAGCATGGTGCCCACCACGCTGGTGACGGCCACCAGCAGCGGACTGGTGAGGTCGACGCCCTGGAAGAAGGTGGCACTGCCCAGCGCCGCGGCACTGGTGGCGAACAGCAGGCAGAGACCGAGCAGGCGCGGACCGCCTCGCAACATGCTGGTGTAGCCCAGCATGAACAGCAGCATCAGGGTGGGCATCAGCGGGAAGCGCAACACCACCGCGGCCATGCCGACATGGATGGCATCGATGGCGGCCAGCAGGATATCGGTCTGGGCGCCACGATCGCGCCTGAGCTTCAGGCTCAGGGTCTGGGCGACATGGGGATAGAGCAGGGCATAGGGGATCAGCCACAGGCCCACGGCATCGGCTTGGGTGTAGTAACCCGCGGTGACGCTGGCGGCGGCGATCAGATAGGCGAATACCCGAGCGTAGTAGACGCCCAGGCTGTCACCGGATGCAGCGAGGAACCGGTTGAGCGCAAACTTCATCTGTCGGGTCCGTTTCGAAAAAGGCGAGAGGTCGGGATAACTCCGTTCGCGACGATGAAAGCGGCCGGGTTTTCTAGCTGTCGCGATCTTAGCTGACCGCCTGGGTGGCGGCCAAGAATGTCAGCAATTCCGCTGCTGTGACATCGAAAATCACCAGTCGTCCCTGGGGTACACTGCGGCATCTTTACAGGAGAGACGCTATGGATGCCCTCGCAGCCCTTTGCAACCGCGCCTCGGTCGGTCGCCTGACCGAACCGGGCCCCACCCCCGAGCAACTTGAGACACTGCTGCGCGCCGCGGACCGTGCCCCGGACCACAAGCTGCTGCGCCCCTGGCGGCTGATTCTGGTGTCTGGCGAGGATCGAGCCGCCCTCGGTGAGCTCTACGCCGAAGCCCTGCGTCGCCGCGAGCCCGAGGCGGATGCTGCCGCCCTGGACAAGGCCCGACGCATGCCGCTGCGGGCGCCCCTGGTGATCGCCGTCGTCGCCGCGCCCCAGGAGCACCCCAAGGTGCCCCCGCAGGAGCAGATCATCACCGCTGGCTGCGTCGCCCACGGTCTGGTCAATGCGGCCTTCGCCCTGGGCTTGGGCGCGGTTTGGCGCTCCGGTGAATTCAGCTACGACGCCTGGGTGCTGCAGGGCCTGGGGCTGACCGATAACGAGCAGTTGGTGGGCTACATCTACCTTGGCACGCCGGAGGTGGCGCCGCGAGTTCCGGCGGCGCGCGATCTGAGCGCCCAGGTCAGCCATTGGCCAGGACCGGCCTGAGTGGCAGGGTGACGGTAGCGAGAAAGCCGCCGTCCGGGTGGTTGCTCAGGTGCAGCTCGCCACCATGGCGCTCAACGGCACGCCGGGCGATGGCCAGGCCCAGGCCGTAGCCAGTGGCCTGCTGCTGGTCCGAGCGGAAGAAGGGCTCGCCCAGGCGTGGTAGGTCCTCGGCCCTGACGCCGGGGCCGTGGTCGCGCACCTGGATGCGCACTTCGCCCTCCGCCACTGCCGCGGAGATGATGATGGGCCGTGTCGGCGGATTGAACCGCAAGGCATTGCGCAGCAGATTGTCCAGGGCGCGTTCCAGCACATCGGGCCAACCGTCCAGGCGCAGGGCGAGGGGAACGTCCAGTTCGATCCGCTGCTGAGGCGCGCTGAGCTGGGCATCCTCGACCAGGCCTTCGAGCAGCGGGTGCAGTTCCAGCTGCTCGGGTGGGCCCGGATCCGCTTCCTGGCGGGCGAGGGCGAGGATCTCGCCGATCAGGGTTTCCAGGCGATCGCATTCCAGGGTGAGGCGCGGCCACATGTTGCCCAGGTCGTGGGGATTGGAGCGTTCGGCCAGTGCCAGGGCGATGCGCAGGCGTGCCAGGGGTGAACGCAATTCGTGGGACACATCGCGCAGCAGCTGGCGCTGGCTGTCGATCAGGCGCTGCAGGTGGGCGCCCATGCGATTGAAATCTCCGGCCAGCACGCCCAGTTCATCCTTGCGGCGCGCAAGACGCGCCAGGGTGTCCTGCTGATAGGCGGTCTGGCCGAGATCGTGCACCGCGCGCCGCAGGTGATTGAGCGGCCGGGTCAGGCTCAGGGTCAGCAGCAGGCTGAAGAGGGTCAACACCACGGTGGCGATGGCCAGCATGCCGACCGGCCAGAACAGACTCTGACGGCGCCAGGCGCCTAGCTCGGGCGTGGGCAGGTGATAGATGAACAGGTAGTTCTGGCCACTGGAACTGGTGTATTCGTCGGTCAGCCGTCGCCAGGGCAACGGACGGTTTGGATCACGGGCGCCGGGGCCGGGGCGCTGCTGACGCTGCGGCTGGTCAAGATCCTGGTCGAAGATGCGCGGTGGCAGGGTGCCGCGCACCAGGGGCGAGCCGTTCTCGCCCAGCACCAGCACATCGATGCCGTAGCGGCCTTTGCGCTGTTCGAGCAATCCTTGGGCGGCGGCGGGGCCTTCGTTTTCATAGCGTTGTACCCACTGTTCGGGCAGGTCGCGCAAGCCGGGATGCTGCGCGAGGATCCAGGAGTCCTGATCGGCCAGGTGGCCGAGCAGCATGGTCAGGCCCACCGCGGACAGGATGGCCAGCCAGAAGGTGGCGAAGATGCGCCAGAAGAGAGAGCGAAAAACCATGCGGTCGCCTTGTAGCCTGCTTTTATCCTGTTGCGGGTCGGCCAGACTGCGTCGGAAAGGCCTGGGTCGTCAGCCCGGTCGGAGTGCTCACTTGCCAGTGGTAACCGTGGCGCAGGTCCGGTCCGCTTTTCAGGTGTTTTCGCGGGGCCGCCTAGGCTTTGTCTGACTCTAGCGCGCGAGATTGGGGGCAGGCTCTTGGTTGGGCGCTGCGCCGAGGACCATCGGCGCAGCGGGTGGGGATTACGAGGACTTGTGGTCCTGCTTCCACTGCTGGAACTCGGCCCACTCCTTGGCGCGATCCTCCCGCTTCTTTTCCATTTCGTCGAAGCGCTTCTGCTGATCGGGCTTGAGGAGGGCGCGAATGGACTGACGAGTCTTGTCGCGGTTGCCATCCAGCTGATCATGCAGGGCCTTGCGCTGATCCTCGGGCAGCTTGTCGAGATAGCTTTTGACGATCTCGCGCTGCTGCTGACGCTCTTCGCCCATCAGCTTACCGACCTGCTCGCGTTGCTCGGCGGTGAGCTTGAGGCCGCGCAGGGGGCCGTCGCCACGGGGGCCGCCATCCATCAGCTTCCCGTGGGGCGGCGGGGTGATCTCAGGGCCGTCCTGGGTGGCGGCCAGGGTCAGGGTCGGCAGCAGGGCGGCGAACAGCACGGCGGGCATGAGCTTGCGCATCGGGGAAATCTCCTTGGGATGACCGGTGCAATACCGGATGGGCCCAGTCTAGGAGCGGGGGGAGTCAGTGGCGGTCAGCGGGCGTAAAGAGGGGGTAAAGGCGACGTGGCGGTGCTAGACGCTGTAGTAGTAGCCGCGACCGCGCAGCGCCAGGATGCGTGGACGGCCATCGGCGTGGCTACCGAGCTTGCGCCGCAGATTGCTGACGTGCATGTCCAGGCTGCGATCATAGAGTGTCAGCTTGCGACCGAGTGCCACCTGGGCCAGGGCCTGCTTCTCCAGGGGTTCTCCGGGCTGGCGTAGCAGGGCTTCGAGGATGCGACTCTCGGTGAGGGTGAGGGTGATCTCGGTTTCGCCGATGTTGGCCACGCCCCGTGCCAGGCTCAGCGACAGGTCGCCCAGTTGTAGGCGTGCTGCCGGCTGGGCCGGATGGCTGCGCCTGAGGATGGCCCTCAGGCGTGCGGTGAGTTCGCGCGGATCGCAGGGTTTGGCCAGGTAGTCGTCGGCGCCCAGCTCCAGGCCGAGGATCCGGTCCAGTGGTTCGCCACGCCCCGACAGCATCAGTACCGGCAGTTGCGGATGATCGCTGCGCAGCTGCTTGAGCAATTCCAGGCCGCTGCCGTCGGGCAGCATCACGTCCAGCACCACGACGTCCGGCGTCGCGTCGCGCAACTGGATGCGCGCGTCGCTGCCGGCGTGGCAGGCGGTGACCTCGAAGCCTTCCTGTTTCAGCCAGGCGCCGAGCAGCTCGCACAGCTCCTGATCGTCGTCGATCAGCAGAATCTGACTCATGGGATCAATCTCGCGGTTCATCCATCGGTTGCAGATGGCGCGCCAGATAGAGGCCCTGACCGAGCATGAATACCAGGGTCATCGCCAGGCTGCCGAAGACCTTGAAGTCGACCCAGAAGCTTTCGTAGGTGAAGGCCACATAGAGATTCGCGCAGCCGCAGACGATGAAAAAGATGATCCAGGCGATGTTCAGGCGCGTCCAGATCGGCGCGGGCAAGCGCACCGCGTGGCCCAGCATGCGCTGGATCAGCGGTTTGTCGCCAATGAACTGACTGCCGAGGAAGGCGAGGGCGAACAGCCAGTTCACCACCGGCGCCTTCCACTTGAGAAAGGTCTCGCTGTGGAACGCCAGCGTCATGCCGCCAAATACCAGGCAGGCGATCAGGGTCAGCCACTGGCTCTTCTCCAGCCGGCGCTGGGTCGCGTAGATCACGCCGTAGACCACCAGGGAGGCAATGATCAACACCGCGGTGGCACTGAAGATGCCGCCCAGGGTGAAGGCGTGCCCGGCGAATTCCACCGGACGCGGATCGAGCTTGTAGACCAGGAAGAACAGCAGGAGGGGAATGAAGTCGATGAATTGTTTCATTAACGCAGCCGATAGCAGTGCATCGCGGCATAATACCCGATGAAGCCGAAGGAGAAAGCCCATGCGTATCGACCTGCACTGTCATACCACTGCGTCGGACGGCGCCTTCGCGCCCGCCGAGGTCGTCAGAAGGGCTCATGAGCGCGGGGTACAGCTGCTGGCCATCACCGATCATGACACCCTGGACGGTTACGCCGAAGCGCTGGAAGCGGCGGATGGCCTGGGTCTTCGCCTGCTCTCCGGGATCGAGATGTCCTGTACCTGGGGCGGGGCGACCTTGCATGTGCTGGGCTACAACTTCGATCCCGAAGCGCCGGCGCTGAACGCCGCCCTGGAAGCCTTGCACGAAGGACGCTGGGAGCGTGCCCGGGAAATCGACCGGCGGCTGGCGGCCAAGGGCATGCCCGGCACTCTGGAAGGCGCCCGGGCGGTGCAGTTGGCGCTGGGTGATAGTCGCAACGCGCCGGCACGACCCCACTTCGCCGAATACCTGGTACAGGCCGGTCTTGTCCAAGACCGGGGCGACGCCTTTCGCAAGTGGCTGGGCGGCGGCAAGCTCGGCGACGTCAAGCAGCACTGGCCGACCCTGGCCGATACCCTGGCCACCCTGAAGGGCGCCAAGGCCTGGATCAGCCTGGCGCACCCCCTGGCGTATGGCTTCACGCGCACCAAGCTGCGCAAGCTGATCGGCGAATTCGTCACCGGTGGCGGCCATGCCATCGAGGTGGTCAACGGCATACAGCCGGCCGAGCAGGTCGGCACCCTGGCAATTCTGGCGCGGGAATTTGGTCTGATGGTGAGTGCGGGCAGCGATTTCCATGCGCCAGCCGATTGGTCGGACCTGGGCATGTACCGTCCGTTGCCCGAAGATCTGCCGCCCCTCTGGGCGCGCTTCAGTCAACCGCTGTACCCTCAGAATCGGGAACCCCAATGAGCCAGTTCATCGAGATTCATCCGCAGAATCCCCAGCCGCGGCTGATTCGTCAGGCCGTGGAAATCATCCAGTCCGGTGGTGTCATCGCCTATCCCACCGATTCGTCCTATGCGCTGGGCTGCCGAATCGGCGAGAAGAGCGCCGTGGAGCGGATTCGCCGCATCCGCCAGCTCGACGACAAGCACAACTTCACCCTGGTGTGCTGCGATCTCTCGGAACTCGGCATCTATGCCAAGGTGGATACCAGCGCTTTCCGCCTGCTCAAGGCCTATACGCCCGGGCCCTATACCTTCATCCTCAACGCTACCCGCGAGGTGCCGCGGATGCTGCTGCATCCCAAGCGGCGCACCATCGGCGTACGGGTGCCCCAGCATCCCATCACCCTGGCGCTGCTGGAAGCGCTGGGCGAGCCGCTGATGAGCGTGAGCCTGATTCTTCCCGGGGATGAGGACGCCCTCGGCGATGCCTGGGAAATCCGCGAACGCCTCGACCACTTCGTCGACCTGGTGATCGAAGGCGGACCCGGTGGCTTGCAGCCGTCCACCGTCATCAGCCTGGCCGACGACGAGCCCGAGGTGATCCGTGTCGGTGCCGGTGATCCCACGCCCTTCATGATCGAAGCATGAGCGAGGCCCTGGATCCCCAGCTGCTCGAACCCGAGCAGCTACGCCTGGCGCTGGTGTATGGCGAGGCCTTCACCGAGCTGCCCCAGGACCTCTATATCCCGCCGGATGCGCTGGAGGTCTTTCTCGAAGCCTTCGAAGGGCCGCTGGACCTGCTGCTCTATCTGATCCGCAAGCAGAACATCGACATCCTCGACATCCCCGTCGCCGAGATCACCCGGCAGTACATGAGCTATGTCGAGTTGATGAAGGCGGTGCAGCTGGAACTGGCCGCCGAGTACCTGCTGATGGCGGCCATGCTGGCGGAGATCAAGTCGCGCATGCTGTTGCCCCGTGCCGAAGGCCTGGAAGCCGAGGAAGAGGATCCGCGCGCCGAACTGATTCGCCGGCTGCAGGAGTACGAACGCTTCAAGAAGGCCGCCGAGGATCTCGACGACCTGCCGCGCGAGGGGCGTAACTTCGTGGTACCCACTTTGCCGGCGCCCGAGGCGCGCGCGCGCAAACTGTTGCCCGAGGTCGAACTGGGCGAGCTGCTGCTGGCCATGGGCGAGGTGCTGCGCCGGGCGGATCTCTTCGAGAGCCACCAGGTGACCCGTGAGGTGCTGTCTACCCGCGAGCGGATGAGCCAGGTGCTGGAGCGACTCAAGGACGGCGCCTTCGTGCCCTTTGTCGCCCTGTTCACCCAGGAAGAAGGCCGTCTCGGTGTGGTGGTGACCTTCATGGCCATCCTCGAACTGGTCAAGGAATCCCTGGTGGAGCTAGTCCAGAACGAAGCCTTCAGCCCCATCCATGTCCGCGCCCGGATCAGTGGCGCCGACGCCGAAGCGGCGCCTCAGGAATAGGCCAGGGCCGCCGTCGCGGCCGCGCTCTTGCGCTTGCTCACGCGCAATCGGGCACCTTCGCCAGCCGCCCTCAATGCCGCGGCCTCGGCAATGCTCGAGCTACCGGTGTGTTCCAGCGCGACAGCGCTGGGTGAAAGGACGCCGACCTGCTGAGCCAATTGCGCCGCCGTGAAACCGAGCAGTGGCAGGTGCCAGCGCTCGGCGAGGGCGCATAAGGCCTCCTCTTCCAGTCGACTTTCCACCGTGGCCAGGGCCGTCAGGGCGGTGATTTCGCACTCGGCTTCCTGCAACACCGACTGCGCCAGTTCGGCGACTTCGTCCAGCGAGCAGCCCCGCCGACAGCCCAGGCCCAGGACCCGTTTCATGGGTGTGACGCGCCCTGACGGCGAAACAGCCAACTGCAGGCCAGTCCCAGCAACAGCCAGAACGGCAGATTGCTCGCCAGCACGGCGATCTGGAAATGCCGCTGCAACTCGTGCGGTGCCAGGCTGGAGTGCTCGATGGGCTGGGGCGCACCTAGCACATGTGGCAATACCAGCAGGCCCAGAGCGGCGATCTTGTAGCCGGGATGGCGGGCGAAGACCAGCAGGGCGAGGGCGGCCGCGGTGGCCCCAGCGGTGCCGATCCACCAGGTTTGCCTTAGGGTCAGGTCGGCTGCGGCGGTCCCTGGCAGTTCCGGTGGCAGGCCGAGGCTGGGCGCGAGGCAGAAGGTGGCATAGCCAGCCAGTCCCCACAGCAGGCCCTGGTAGGTTCGGTGCGGCGTGCGCAGATTGAACAGGCCCGCCAGGACCAGGCCGAAGCCCACAGCCACCACCAGGTTGCCGCCAAAGGTGGCCAGGGTGCGTGGCCAGCCGTCTTCCGGCGACCAGGCTCCTGCGCCGTGCTCGTGCTGCTCCGTCATGACCGGTGCCTCGACCTGCACCTCATAGGTTTCCGCCTGAAGGATGAGCGGGGTCAGCCAGAGGCTCTGCAGGACGCTCAGCAAAAGGGCGGCGAGCAGGCCGGCCACGCCGGCACTGAAGGCGATACGCTGAAACATGCCGATCTCCTCTTAGTGGCAGGGGAAGCCTTCGCTGTGGCGGGTGTCGTGGGCGCCGTTGTGCAGGGCCTCGACATGGGAAAAGCCGGCCAGGAACACCAGGCCCAGGCCAAACAGGCAGGCGAGCAGGGTGGCCGTCAGGCGTTGGGTGCGGGTACTGGTCTGGGGCAGGGCGGTGGTGGAGCGGGCAGCGGTCATGACGAGGCCTCGGAGTCGAAGCGGCAGGGACGCGCCTAGGCAGCGGGCCGGTAGGCAGCCGCCGTCCAGCACGACCGCCCACCGCGGGTTGCTTGAAAGCGACAGGCCGGTCTCCGGACTCACGAGGGTCTTGTGGGGGCGGGCTGGCTGCGCTCGGCCCGGCGTTGTCGAATCCTTCTCCGCAAGGCTCATCTACACCCTGTAAATGACGCTTGCTACGAAGGTTTCGTCTTGCCGTGCGCGGGCTCGCTCAAGATCGCATTCCCGTACGACTACCAGGATCGCCTTCCCCAAGCTTGCCGGCCGGGTGGCATCGTGATCCTGCGCTCGTCTACCGTTGCGGGGGCAGTGCCGGACTTGGACCGGCTTCCCGTTTCACCGCGACCCATGGCGGAGTCGCGACACCTGAAGCAGGGTCGAGCAGACCACGCGGGTCGTCCGACGGTCAAGCCTGTTCGATTGACACCCCGGCGGGGCACTCGTAGCCTGTCGGACTTCGAGGTGCTCTTGTCCGCAAGAGCTTGAAAGGGAACGCGGTGCGACACCGCGGCTGCCCCCGCAACTGTAAGCGGCATCTTCAGCCTCTCCACAGAGCCTGTTCATAATGTGCTGCGCGTCGGCCAAACTGCATTGAAGATGCTTTCGGAATGCTCATTTACCATTCGTAAACTCGAGCGCGAGTCCGATCCGCTTCCCTAAGCATCTTCGCCTTGTTCGACTCTAGCTCGCGAAATCATGAACAAGCTCTAAGGCCACTGCTCACGCGGGAAGGCCGGAGTCGGGCGCCGTGAGCCAGGAGACCTGCCTCGCTAGTTTTCCATACGCAACCGGGCGGGGTGATCCGGGCTGCCACCAGGGCCTCGCCAGCGTGCGAGCGTCCGGCATGCCTGCCCGCCTTTTCTCGCATTTCACCTAAGGGCAGCCCATGAAAACCCTGGCCAAGACCCCCGTCACCATCGTCACCGGCTTCCTCGGCTCCGGCAAGACCACCCTGTTGCGCCACATGCTCGACCATGCCGAAGGCCGCCGCATCGCGGTGATCGTCAATGAATTCGGCGAACTGGGCATCGACGGGGAGATCCTCCGTCAGTGCAGCATCGGCTGCACCGAAGAAGAAGCCCAGGGTCGGGTCTTCGAACTGGCCAACGGCTGCCTCTGCTGCACCGTGCAGGAAGAGTTCTTCCCGGTCATGAAGGAGCTGGTGGCGCGTCGTGGCGATATCGACCACATCCTCATCGAGACCAGCGGCCTGGCCTTGCCCAAGCCGCTGGTGCAGGCCTTCCAGTGGCCGGAGATCCGCAACGCCTGCACCGTGGACGCGGTGATCACCGTGGTCGACAGTCCGGCGGTGGCTGCCGGCACCTTCGCCGCCCATCCCGAGCAGGTGGACGTACAGCGCCGCCAGGATCCCAACCTGGACCACGAGTCGCCGCTGCATGAGCTGTTCGAAGACCAGCTGGCCAGTGCCGACCTGGTGATCCTCAACAAGGCCGACGGCCTGGATGCCGAGGCGCTGGCCCGGGTCCGCGCCGAGGTGACCGAGGAATTGCCGCCGGCGGTCAAGGTGGTGGAAGCCAGTCGCGGCGTGCTGCCGTTGTCGGTGCTGCTGGGGCTGCAGGCCGAGTCCGAGGCCCATATCGACAGCCGTCCGACCCACCACGACCTCGAGGGGCATGAAGACCACGATCATGACGAATTCGACTCCTTTGGTGTCGAATTGCCCGAAGTCGCCGAAGCGACCCTGTCGGCGGCCCTGACCGAGGTGGTCAAGCGCCATGGCGTGCTGCGGGTGAAGGGCTTCGCCGCCATTGCCGGCAAGCCGCTGCGCCTGCTGGTACAGGGAGTCGGCACCCGTTTCGACAAGCATTTCGACCGGGCCTGGCAGGCGGCGGAACCCCGTCGCACCCAACTGGTGCTGATCGGCCAGGAGCTGGACCAGGCGGCGATCACCGCTCAGCTGCGCGCTGCGGTGGCCTGAACCTAGATGCATCTGCTGCGTACCCAGCCGGGCGGTTTTGTCCCGGATGACGGCATTGCCCACCTGGCGCAGACGCCGGGTGAAATCGTTGTCCTCTGCAGTGGCGACTCGCACCTGGCGCTCCTGGCCGAGGCCACCCGCACCCTGGATGACGGCTATCCCAGCCTGCGCCTGGCCAACCCCATGCAGCTGCAGAACCACGCCTCGGTGGATCTTTATGTCGAGGAGGTGCTGAGCCAGGCGCGGGTGGTGTTCATCTCCCTGCACGGCGGCCAAGGGTATTGGCGCTATGGCATGGAACGCCTCACCGAGCTGGCCGCACGGGGTCTGACCCTGATCGCGGTACCGGGTTGCGATCGCCCTGATCCGGAGCTGATGGCCCTGGGTACGGTCGCGTCCGAGCTGGCCGAGCGACTGTGGCGCTATCTGCGCCAAGGCGGTCTGACGAATGCCCGGGATTTTCTCCATTGCCTGGCCGCCGAATGCCTGGGTGCCAGCTACACCCACGAGGCGCCACGAGAATTACCGCGCGTGGCGGTGTACCAGCCCGAAGGCCTTGGCCTCGATGGCTGGCGCCAACGCTGGCAGCCGGATTGGCCGACGGCGGCGCTATTGTTCTATCGCACCCATCTGCAGTCGGCCAACACGGCTTTCGTTGATGTCTTCTGCCAGCAACTGCAGGCCCAGGGACTGAATCCGCTGCCTATCGCCGTGGCCAGTCTCAAGGAATCCGCTTGCCTGACGGAAGTGGAGCGCCTGCTGGATGAGACCGATACCGCGCTGATCCTCAATACCACCGGCTTCGCTCAATCCAGTCCGGAGCGGCCTAACCTGGCTCCTTTCCGCCGACCGGTGCCGGTGCTCCAGGCCATCTGTGCCCAGGACAACCGCGAGCGCTGGCTGGAGAATCCCCAGGGCCTGGGCGCCCGCGACCTGGCCATGCACATCGCCCTGCCAGAGCTGGATGGGCGCATCATCACCCGGCCGATCAGCTTCAAGGGTCTGGCCTGGCGCTGCGAGCGCAGCCAGAGCGACGTGGTCAACTACCAGGCCGACGAGGAGCGCATGGCCTTCGTCGCCCGCCTGGCGCGCAACTGGGTCGAGTTGGCGCGGCGCCCGCCGGCGGACAAGCGCATCGCCCTGATCCTGGCCAATTATCCGACCCGCGATGGTCGCATCGGCAACGGCGTAGGCCTGGATACCCCGGCGGCGGCCCTCAAGGTGCTGGAGGCCTTACAGGCGGCCGGCTATCCGGTGGCCAATCTGCCGGAGAGCGGTACTGCCCTGATCGAGCGCCTGCTCGGTGGCGTCACCAACGACAGTGCCCTGCGCGATCTGCGCCCAGCGTTGCAGAGCCTGGCGCTGGACGACTACCGGGCGTTGTTTGGCCAGTTGCCGCCAAGCCTGCAGCAGGCGGTGACCGAGCGCTGGGGGCCGCCCGAGGCCGATCCCATGCAGCGGCGTGGCCGGCTGATGGTGGCCGGGGTGCGCTTCGGCCTGACCTTCGTCGGCATCCAGCCGGCCCGCGGCTATGATGTCGATCCCGCTGCGGTCTATCACGACCCGTCGCTGGTCCCGCCCCACGGCTACCTGGCCTTCTACTTCTGGCTGCGCGAGGCCTATGGGGCGCAGGCGGTGGTCCACCTGGGCAAGCACGGCAACCTGGAATGGCTGCCGGGCAAGGGCGTGGGCATGTCGCAGGAGTGCTGGCCGGACGTCATCCTCGGGCCGCTGCCCAACGTCTATCCCTTCATCGTCAACGATCCGGGCGAGGGTGCTCAGGCCAAGCGTCGTACCCAGGCCGTGATCATCGATCACCTGATGCCGCCGCTGACCCGGGCCGAGAGCTATGGCCCGCTGCGCGACCTGGAACGCCTGGCCGACGAATACTATGACGCCAGCCTGCTGGATCTGCGCCGGGCCACCGAGCTGCGCGCCGAGATCCTGCAGCTGGTGCGCGAGACTGCCCTGGACCGCGAACTGGGCCTGGTCATTACCGATGACCCCGACAGCTGGTTGCCCCAGCTGGACGCCTATCTCTGCGACCTCAAGGAATCCCAGATCCGCGATGGCCTGCACGTGTTCGGCGAATCCCCGACCGGCCAGCTGCGCCGCGACACCCTGGTGGCCCTGCTGCGCATTCCTCGCGGCGACGCCCAGGGCGGCAACGCCAGCCTGCTGCGTGCCCTGGCCAAGGATCTGCAGCTGGCGTTCGATCCTCTGGCCGCCGATCTTGGCGAGCCCTGGCAGGGCGACCGTCCGGCGTGCCTTGCCGCGCTTTCCGCGGAACCCTGGCGCACCCGGGGCGACACCCGCGAGCGTCTTGAGCTGCTCGCGCTCGCCCTGGTCGCCGCGATGGTGGATGGCGAACCACTGCCCCTGGCATTGGCCGACCTGCCGGTGACCCGCCCGGTGCTGGAGCAGCTGGTCGCCCAGGTGGCACCGGCCCTGGATGGCTGTGGCCCTGCGGAAATCGGCGGCCTGCTGGCCGCTCTGGGCGGTCGCTTCGTCCCGGCCGGGCCCAGTGGGGCGCCGAGTCGCGGCCGACTGGACGTGCTGCCCACCGGGCGCAATTTCTTCTCCGTGGACGTGCGCAACCTGCCAAGCATGACGGCCTGGCGACTTGGCTGGCAGTCGGCCAACCTGCTGCTGGAGCGCCATCTACAGGAGGAGGGCGATCACCTGCGCCAGCTGGGCCTTTCCGTCTGGGGGACGGCGACCATGAGAACCGGCGGCGATGACATCGCCCAGGCCATGGCGCTGCTCGGCGTGCGCCCGGTGTGGCAGACCGGCAGCGCCCGGGTCGAAGACTTCGAGATCCTGCCACTGTCACTGCTGGATCGACCGCGGGTGGATGTCACCCTGCGTATCTCCGGCTTCTTCCGCGATGCCTTCGGTGGCCTGGTGCGGTTGTTCGATGCCGCGATCCAGGCTGTCGCCGCGCTGGACGAACCGGACGACCTCAATCCCCTGGCCGCCCAGGTGCGGCGGGAGCGGGCCGCGCTGGAAGCGGCCGGCATCGAGGCCGACCAGGCCCGGCGTCAGGCGGGCTGGCGCATCTTCGGCGCCCAGCCTGGGGCCTATGGCGCCGGTGTCCAGGGTGCGGTCGAGGAGCGCCAATGGCAGGACCGCAGCGAGCTGGCTACCGCTTATCTCAACTGGGGCGGCTATGCCTATGGCGCCGAGGACGAGGGCACTGCTGCGCGCGACGACTTCTCCCGGCGTCTGGGCCGCCTGCAGGCGGTGCTGCAGAATCAGGACAATCGCGAGCACGACCTGCTCGATTCCAACGACTACTACCAGTTCCAGGGTGGCATGCTGGCGGCTGCCGAGACCCTGAGCGGCCAGCGCCGCGCCAGCTACTTCGGCGACCATGCCCAGGCCGACCTGCCACGCATCCGCACCCTCAAGGAAGAACTGGGCCGGGTCGTGCGTTCGCGAGCGGCCAATCCCAAATGGATCGCCGGCATGAAGCGCCATGGCTACAAGGGCGCTTTCGAGATGGCTGCCACCGTGGACTATCTGTTCGGCTTTGGCGCCACCACCGAACTGGTAGAGGACCACCACTATCGGCAACTGGCCGATGCCTATCTGCTGGACGCCGATACCCGCGACTTCGTCGAGCGCCACAACCCCGAAGCCCTGCGCGACATGACCGAACGCCTGCTGGAGGCCCAGCAGCGCGGCCTCTGGCAGGAGCCAGGCGACTACCGTGAAGCCCTCGAACAGCTACTGATGGATATGGATGAAGCCTGAAATGACCGCTCCCGTCTTCCCCCTGGCCGCCGTGGTCGGCGCGGACGACCTGAAACTGGCGCTGTGCCTGAATGCCATCGACCCCCGCATTGGCGGGGTGCTGATCGAAGGCCCCCGCGGCATGGCCAAGTCGACCCTGGCGCGTGGTTTGGCGGATCTGCTCGGGGACGGCCCCTTCGTCACCCTGCCGCTGGGGGCCAGTGAAGAGCGCATCGTCGGCACCCTGGATCTGAACGCCGCCCTCGGCGCGGGGCAGGCGCGCTTCGCGCCCGGGGTGCTGGCCGCCGCGGACGGGGGTGTGCTCTATGTCGACGAGGTCAATCTGCTGCCGGACCACCTGGTGGACCTGCTGCTGGACGTAGCCGCCAGTGGTCTCAACCGGGTAGAGCGCGACGGCATCTCCCATGAACATGCTGCCCGCTTCCTGCTGGTAGGCACCATGAATCCAGAGGAGGGCGAGCTGCGTCCGCAGTTGCTCGACCGCTTCGGTTTCGCCCTGGCACTGGACAGCCGGCCGGCGCCGCGTGAACGCGCTGAGATCTTGCGTCGGCGACTGGCCTTCGACAGCGATCCCACGGCATTCGTCGCCCACTGGGAGCCTGACCAGGCGCGGTTGCGCGAACGTTGCGCCCAGGCCCGTGAGCGCCTGGCTAGCATTCCCCTGGATGATGCGGCCCTTGAGGCCATCACCTCGGGCTGCCACCAGGCTGGCGTCGATGGCCTGCGCGCCGACCTGGTCTGGCTGCGCGCCGCTCGAGCGCATGCCGCCTGGCGCGGCGCCGTGGCGATAGAACACGCGGACATTACCGCCGTAGCCGACTTCGCCCTGCGCCATCGACGGAGGGACCCAGCAGATTCCGATCAGGCAATACCACCCCTGCAGGGTGAGTCACCTTCTTCCGCTACTCCTGAGCAGGGGATGGGTAACCAACAGGGAGAGGGTGAAGGCGAGCCTGCGGGAGGTGAGGGAGACGCCTGGGGCGCCCTGGCACCGGAGCCTGTGGCAGGCGGCCCCAGACGTCGACTGGGCGGGCTAAAAAAGCCCTAGGCATCCGATCTCCCCACACCCAGGATCGCGATGCCCGGGTCGGGGTGGGCAAGGCGGCAGGCGGTCGTCAGGGCGCGCGGTCGCTGGGCGCAGTAGGCGCCGTCGCCTGGGTGCCCACATTGCTTCGTGGTCGCCCGCAGCGCATGAGCGATCTCGTGCGCCAGCCTCGCAGTCGACGGCCAGCCCAACTCTGGCTGGTGATCCTCGATCACTCTGCGTCCACTCGTCGTCATGGCGCCCTGGCCCAGGCCAAGGGGGTGCTGGCCGACTGGTTCGAACAGGCCTATCGACAGCGGGTCCGGGTGGCGGTGCTGCAAGCGGCGGGCGCGCGACCCGAGTGGTCCTTCCAGGGGCAGCGTAGTGGCCAGGCGTTGCAGGCCTGGTTGGATCAGCTGGAAGCGGGCGGCGGCACGCCGTTATTGGCCGGGCTGGCGAAAGCCGAGGGCTGGCTGGCGCGCCGCCGCCGGCAGCATCCCGGTGAGGAGTGCCAGCTGCTGCTGGTCACCGATGGGCGGCTGCGCGAGCTGGAAGGCCTGGCGGTCCTGAATTGTCCCATTCGGGTCCTGGACATCGAGTTGGGTCCGCTGCGCCTGGGGCGGGCAGCGGAACTGGCTCGCCGCTTGGGGGCGGAGTACCGGCATCTCGAAGAGGTGCCGGTCGTCTAGCCCTGTTGGGCTTCACTGCGCTCAGCCCAACCTACGGATGCTACGGACGTAGGTTGGGCTGAGACGGCTCTGCCGTCGAAGCCCAACGCAGCGAGGCTTCCGTCTTGCGCTGTCGGGAGGGTTCCGCTGTTAGTGAGCGCCCTTCATCGCCTTGACCAGGGTATCCACGTTGTAGCGGAACATGGCCGCGTAGGTAGGCGCCGGGCCATCGGCGGGAGACAGGGCCTCCACATAGAGCTCGCCACCCGGTTGCGCGCCGCTGGCCTTGGCGATCTGTTGTACCAGGCGTGGATCATTGGAGTTCTCGAAGAAGTAGGCGGCAACGTGCTCCTGCTTGATCTGGCGGATCAGCTTGGCGACGTCCTGGGCCGAGGCCTCGGCTTCGGTCGACAGCCCCAGGGGAGAAATGAAGGTCACACCATAGGCATCGGCGAAATAGCCGAAGGCATCATGGGAGGTCAGCACCTTGCGCTGGGCCTTGGGGACCTGGCCAATCTGTTCGCGGGCATAGCGATCCAGGGCCTCCAGTTCGGCGATGTAGCGATCGCCGTTGGCCTTGAACAGGGCGGCATCGGACGGATCCACCTCGGACAACGCCTTCACCACGTTGCGGGTGTAGACGATCACGTTGAGCGGGCTGTTCCAGACGTGGGGATCGATGCCGCCATGGTCATGACCGTGGTCGTCGTGACCGTGATCATCCTCGTCTTCTGCCATTTCCCGGGTCTTGACGCCTTGGCTGAGCACCACTGGCGGACGCGCCTGGCCGGAGGCCTTGATCAGCCGATCCATCCAGCCTTCCAGGTGCAAGCCGCTCATGAAGACCACGTCGGCCTGCTTCAGCGCCTGGGCATCGGCCGGAGTGGGCTCGTAGGCATGAGGATCGCCGTTTGGACCGACCAGCGAGGTGACCTGCACCTGGTCGCCGCCTACCTGTTTGACCACGTCGGCGATTACGGTAAAGGTGGCGACGGCCTTGACCGGCGCGGCCTGTGCCTGGCCGGCAACGGCGAGCAACAGGGCGGCGCCCAGCGAGAACAGGGATTTCATGATGACTCCTTTCAGTGGGTGAGATGAGGGCGAGGACGTAGCCGCCGGTACAGGCCCAGACGGCCGAACAGCAGGGAAAAGAGGTAGCAGCCGCCAGCGGTAAGCACGATGGCGGGCCCCGACGCATAGCCAAGGTGGTACGACAGCACCAGGCCGACCAGGCCGCTGAGACTGGCGATGAGGCTGGCCACCGCCATCAGGCCGGGCAGGCTGGTGGCCCAGAAGCGCGCAGCCGTGGCCGGAAGCATCATCAGGCCCACCGCCATCAGGGTGCCCAGGGCCTGAAAGCCGGCCACCAGGTTGAGCACCACCAGCAACAGGAACAGCAGGTGATAGAGGGAGCCACGACCGCCAACGGCGCGCAAAAAGCCCGGATCGAAGCATTCCAGGGCCAGCGGTCGATAGATCACGGCCAGGACCAACAGCGACAGGGTGGCGATGCTGGCGACCAGGTAGAGCGCAGTGGAGTCGATGGCCAGGATGGTGCCGAACAGCACATGCAGCAGATCCACACTGGAACCATGCAGCGACACGATCAGCACCCCGGCGGCCAGGGAGATCAGGTAGAAACTGGCGAAGCTGGCGTCTTCGCGCTGATTGGTAAAGCGGCTGACCAGCCCGGCGAGTCCGGCCACCAGGAGCCCGGCGAGCATGCCGCCGATACCCATGGCCGGTAGTGACAGACCCGCGACCATGAAGCCCAGGGCTGCGCCGGGTAGCACGGCATGGCTCATGGCATCGCCTACCAGGCTCATGCGCCTGAGCATCAGCAGGACGCCGACCGGACCGGCGCCCAGCGCCAGGGCCAGGCAGGCAACCAGGGCGCGGCGCATGAAGCCGAACTCGACGAAGGGTTCGAAAAGCAGCTGATAGAGGGTCATGCGCGCTCACAGACCGCCGCGTTGGCGTCCCAGCGCTCGGCGAGATTGCGCGCCCGAGCCAGGTTGTCGGCTACCAGCACCTGCTCGGTGCTGCCCCAGGCGATGGCTTCCCGGGCCAACAGCAGGGTTTCGGGGAAATGCTGGCGGACCTGCTCAAGGTCGTGCAGCACGGCGATCACGGTGCGCCCCTGACCATGCCAGCGGCGGACTATGGTCAGCAGATCCGCAGTGGTTCGGGCATCGATGGCGGTGAAGGGCTCATCGAGCAGCAAGACGGGCGCGTCCTGCAGCAGCAGGCGGGCGAACAGCACCCGCTGGAATTGCCCGGAGGACAGGGCGCCTACCAGACGATCTTCAAGGCCTTCGAGACCTACCGCCCGCAGTGCCTGGCACGCCTCCTGCCGGTGGGCGGCGGTAACGCCACGCCAGATGCCCAGTCCGCGCCAGGCGCCTAACACCACGGTTTCGAGCACGCTGAGGGGAAAGCTGCGGTCGATCTCCGCGGCTTGCGGCAGATAGCCCAGGCGTCTTTGGGATACGGCCCGGTTGACCCGCCCGCTGACGGGACGCAAGGTGCCGGCGATGGCTTTGAGCAGGGTCGACTTGCCCGCCCCGTTAGGGCCGACGATGGCGGTGAGACTCCCGGTCCGAAAACGGCCACTGAGGTGGTGGATGGCTGGGTGACGCTGATAGGCCAGGGTCAGGTCCTGCAATTCGATGGCGGCGCTCATGGCAAGGCGACCGCCCAGGAGACCGCCAGCCACAGGGCGACCAGTGGAATGCAGGTGAGCAGCAGGCGAGTAGGGACGGAGAGCAGCAGGAGGGAAGAGCGGTGGGGTGCCATGATCGAACCTTGATTAACGTCTTTTAAGTTATAACATAACGTTTTTAGCGAGTCATCAAGGCGCTTGGCGGCTGTGTGAAGGCGACATGAGTGGGCAAGGCGCGCTACGAGCGGCCAATAGGTCAAGATGGAAGGGAAGGCGGCCTAAGCCGCCCTGATCATCAGGCGGCCTGGGTTTCCGCCATCCGCTGTTCCAGGCGTTGCAGGAAGTTGAGCAGCAGCACCTCCTCCTCCTTGAGGCCCTTGCGCTTGCGCGGCTTGGGCAGGGTGCAGAGGTCGCCGGCGAGGAAGGCATCCAGCACGCCCGGATGGATATAGCACTTGCGGCACACCGCGGGGGTATTGCCCAGGGTGCGAGACACCGCTTTGACCATGTCCACCAGCTCCTTCTTGGCGTCGGTCTGGGTCTCGCAGCGCAGTTCACGCAGGGCTTCCAGCGCCAGGGCGCTGCCGGCCCAGGTGCGATAGTCCTTGGCCGTGAAGTCTGCGCCGGTCAACTCGTGCAGGTAGGCGTTGACGTCGGAAGAGGTCACGGTGTGACGTTCGCCATCGGCATCCACGTACTGGAACAGGTGCTGGCCGGGCAACTCCCGGCATTTCTTCACGGTGCGTGCCAGGCGCGGATCGCTGACCTTGATGTTGTGCTCCACGCCGCTCTTGCCACGGAAGTGGAAGGCGATGGTGTTGCCATGGACTTCGGCGTGCCGGTTGCGCAGGGTGGTAAGGCCGTAGGACTTGTTGCTCTTGGCGTACTGGGCATTGCCAACGCGGATGAGGGTGGCATCCAGCAGGCTGATGACCGTAGCCATGACCTTTTCCCGGCACAGGCCTCGCCGGGCGAGATCCTCTTCCACGCGCTGGCGCAGCTTGGGCAGGGCCTGACCGAAGGCCAGCATCCGCTCGTACTTGTCGGTGTCGCGGATCTCCCGCCAGCGGGGGTGATAGCGATACTGCTTGCGGCCGCGAGCATCGCGACCGGTGGCCTGCAGATGGCCGTTGGCATCCGGACAGATCCATACCTCGGTATAGGCCGGCGGAATGGCCAGCTTGTTGATGCGCTCGACCTCGGCCTGGTCGCGGATGCGCTCGCCGTCCGGGGTGAAATAGGCCCATTTGCCGCGCAGCTTGCGCCGACTCAGCCCCGGCTGACTGTCGTCGACGTAGCTGAGGTCGGGGGGCAAGGGGGTGCAGAGGGCGGTACCGGTGTCATCACGCTCGTCATCGGGGACGGGCAGGTCGGTCTGGGCGAGACGTTGCATTACTTTCGAGCGAGAGGTCATGACTACACCGACGTTTTCCTGGTCGAAACGGTGGACTCCAGGAAAAGGGACCGGGTTCTCATGACCGCACTCAAGCCGACCGACGCACAGTTGCGTGACGCCTTGCTGGCCAAGGCGGCGGCACGGCGCCCAGGCACGACCTTCTGCCCTTCGGAAGTGGCTCGCGACCTGGCCGCGGACTGGCGGCCGCTTATGGAGCCGCTGCGCCATGCGGCTCGCGAGCTGGCCCGCGACGGTCGGCTGCGGGTGACGCAGAAGGGCGAACCCTTGGATGCCGAAGTGCCCTGGCAGGGTCCGATCCGATTAAGCTTGGCTTAAGCGCCGTTTAAGTTTCGATTAATGGCGAATCGCTACTCTGGACCCAGATCGAACTGCAACCAGAGAGGAATCACCATGAAAAAGCTGACCACCATCGCTGCTGCCGCCTTCCTGCTCACCGGCGTGGGTGTAGCCCAGGCCCGCGACCTCGGCCCCGACGAAGCCCTCAAGCTGCGTGACAGTGGCAAGATCAAGAGCTTCGAGGTGCTCAACCAGGCTGCCATTGCCAAGCACCCGGGTTCGACGACCCACGAAACCGAGCTGGAAGAAGAATACGGCCGCTATGTCTACCAATTGGAACTGCGTGACCCCAAAGGTGTGAAATGGGATCTGGAACTCGACGCCACCACCGGCGAAGTCCTGAAAGACCAGCGCGACGACTAGGTGTCGCGCTTGTCGGGCTGCTGTTGCTCGGCAGCCTGTCACCCCTGATCCAGGCTCGCGATCTGGATCAGGACGAGGCCTTGAGGCTACGCAAGGAAGGGGTGATCCGCCCGTTGGAATCCCTGTTGCAACAGGTCAATGCTCGTTATCCCCAGGCACGGCTGCTGGAGGCCGAGCTGGAGGAGGAGGACGGCCAGTATCGCTACGAGATCGAGATTCTCGTCGATGATGTGGTCCGCGAGCTGGAAATTGGCGCGATGGACGGCGCCATCATGAAAGACGAGGTGGACGATTAGATGCGCTTGCTGCTGGTGGAGGACGACGTAGCCCTGGCCGACGAGATCGCCGCATTCCTTGCCCGCCAGGGTTATGCCATCGACTGGCTGGCGGATGGTCGGGACGCGGCCTGGCAGGGCGCCCAGGAGCCCTATGATCTCATCGTGCTCGACCTCGGCCTGCCGGGGCGACCAGGCCTGGCGGTGCTCGGCGAGTGGCGCGCCGCCGCCCTGGCAACCCCGGTATTGATCCTGACCGCCCGTGATAGCTGGGCGGAGCGTATCGAGGGTCTCAAGGCCGGTGCCGATGACTATCTGACCAAACCTTTCCACCCCGAGGAGCTGGGCCTGCGCATCGCCGCGCTGCTGCGACGGGTGCGGGGCGTGACCAATCAGCCGTTGCTGCAGGCTGCGGGGCTGGCGCTGGACGAGGCGCGCCAATGCGTGGTTCGCGGCAGCGACACCATCCCCCTGAGCGCCGCGGAGTTTCGCCTGCTGCGCTGCTTCCTGCTGCATCCCGGGCAGATCCTGTCCAAGACGCGCCTGAACGATCATCTTTACGATGGTGAGAGCGAGCGTGATTCCAACGTCATCGAGGTGCACGTCAACCATCTGCGGCGCAAGCTGGGGCGAGACGTCATCGAAACACGCCGCGGTCAGGGCTATCGCCTGGGCGGTGTGGATTGAGGTCCATCCAGGCCCGGCTCAGGATCGGGCTGGTTACCATTCTGCTGGCGGCGGGGCTGCTGCTGGTGCTGAGCGGTGCCTGGCTGGTGGACCACGCACTGCGGCGCTATCTGGAAACCGGGTTGCGCGGTGAGACGGAAAACCTGCTGGCTGCCCTGGTGCGCGGCCCCCATGGCCTGCAGCTGGACGAAGGCCGCCTGGGCAGTCTGTACACCCGGCCCCTGTCTGGCCGCTATTTCCTCATCGAGATTCCGGCCCTGGATATCCGCTGGCGCTCGCGCTCGCTCTGGGATGCCCAGCTCGAGACACCGTCCGCCGAAGGCCTGACCGAAGCCCTGGCCGACGGACCCAGTGGTCAGCGGCTGCTCACCTATCGTGCCGACTACCAGCGCTATGGCCAGCGGGTGAGGGTGACCGTCGCAGATGACTACAATCCGCTGTTGGCGAGCCTGACCCGTATCCTTGGCCTCGGTGCCCTGTTAGGGCTGGCGACGCTGCTGCTGGTGTTGCTCCTGCAGCGGCTCATCGTCCGCCGCGCCCTGCGGCCGCTGGACCAGGTGCGCGAGCAGATCGCCCAGCTACATCAGGGGCGGCGCACGGCACTGGACGCCACGGTACCTGCCGAACTGGTACCGCTGGTAGCCGAGATGAATGGGTTGCTGCGACACACGGATGAGGGCCTCAAGCGCGCGCGCCACGGCATTGGCAATCTGGGGCATGCGCTCAAGACGCCCCTGGCGGTGCTCACCAGCCTGGCCGAGCGACCCGAGCTGCAGGCGCTGCCTGATCAGCGCGATGTATTGCGCGAGCAGCTGGCACGCATCCGTGAACGGCTGGAGCGGGAGCTGCGGCGTGCCCGGCTCGCCGGCGAGGCCTTGCCCGGGGCGCACCTGGAGGTCGCGGAGCTACAGGAGCTCTGCGCGTTGCTCAGGCGCGTGCATGGCGAGCACCTGACCTTCGACTGCCAGCTACCGGAGGGGCTGCGCCTGCCCTGGGATCGGGAGGATCTGCTGGAGTTGTTTGGCAATCTGCTGGACAACGCGGGCAAATGGGCCACGCAGCGGGTACGCCTGGAAGTCCGGCAGGAGGAGGGGTATCTGATCTTGGTCGAGGACGATGGTCCGGGCGTACCGGAAGGTGAGCGTCAGGCCATCTTGAGTCGCGGCAGCCGCCTGGATGAAGCCGTGGCGGGCCACGGTCTGGGACTGGGAATCGCGCGGGACATCATCGACGGTTGCGCTGGAACCCTTGAGTTAGAAACCTCGGCGCTCGGTGGGCTCGCCGTGGTCATTCGGCTGCCGGCACCAGGAGTGGGTAAAAAAAATTCGTTCGAGAGGTGACTCCGCGGTCAAGTTCGCGGGCAGGAGGCCGATAACGGCCCAAGCTCTTGCGACCAAGGAGAAACCCATGAGCCTGAAAGTCAAAGTTACCCTGTTGGCCGTGCTACCCGTCTGCCTGTTTACCCTCGTACTGGGTGGCCTGTCCTACTGGGTATTGCATGAGCAGGCACTCAAGGATGTCACCGACGCCCGCGAGCGGCTGATGGCCCAGAGTCGTAGTGCGTTGCAGAACACCGTCGAGACGGCCATGACCGTGGTCAAGCCGCTGTACGACAAGGCCGCGGAAGGTGATGCCGAGGCGCGCAAGGAGGCCATCCGCCTGTTGTCGTCGATCAGCTATGGCAAGGACGGCTATATCTTCGGCTACGACTCCAACGTCGTCCGGCTGTTCAAGGGCAATGACCCGGCCGGCATCGGCAAGAGCTTCAAGGACAACCGCGATCCTGCGGGCGTCTACCTCAACCAGGAGTTGGTGCGTGCCGGCAAGGACGGCTCTCACTTCAGCCGCTACAGCTCCTCGCTGCCGGGCAACAAGGACATGCTGGTCCCCAAGCTCGCCTACACCGATTACCTGCCCAAGTGGGACCTGGTGATAGGGTCGGCGGTAAACCTGGACGGTGTGGACGCCGAGGTCGCGGCGGTAGCCGATCAGGTCGCCGAGCGCACCCGTGCCCAGCTCTGGCTGATCCTCGGCGTGGCCGGCGTGCTGCTGGTGGTGATCGGTATCGTGGCGCACGTCTTCGCGGCGCGGACCCTGAGACCCCTGGCGCAGATTCGCGAGAATCTCGACGACATCGCTGCCGGGGAGGGCGATCTCACTCGCCGCCTGCCGGTCAACGGTCGCGACGAGATCGGTGAGCTCGCTGCCTCCTTCAATCGCTTCGTCGATCGGATCCAGGGCACCATCAGCCAGGTCGTCGACATCACCCAGCAATTCACCGGTCTGCTCGGCGATGTCGCCCGGCAGGCCCAGCACACCGATCGCGACATGCAGCGTCAGCGCAGCGAAACCGATCAGGTGGCGACCGCCATCAACCAGATGTCCGCTGCAGCCCAGGAAGTGGCCAGTAGCGCGCTGAAGGCCTCGGAGGCGACCCGGGAGACCGAGGAGCAGGGCCGTCTGGCCCGGGAAACGGTTGCCACCAGCGTGACGCGCATCCATGAACTGGTCGAAGAGGTCCGCCAGAGCAGCGTCTCCCTCGACGGCCTCAAGCAGGATGTGGGGGCCATCGTTGGCGTTCTGGATGTGATCCGCGCCATCGCCGAACAGACCAACCTCCTGGCCCTCAACGCCGCCATCGAGGCAGCCCGGGCCGGTGAAGCCGGTCGCGGCTTCGCCGTCGTGGCCGACGAGGTGCGGGCGCTGGCCAGTCGCACCCAGCAGAGCACCCAGGAGATCCAGGGCATGATCGATCGCCTGCAGCAGGCGACGGGGCGTGCGGTAGGTGCCATGGAGCGCTCGGGTGGCATGGGTGAGGCGACCACCGCCCAGGCCGAGCAGGCTGGCACCGCGCTGGCCGCCATCAGCGAGCTGATCGCCACCATCAACGCCATGAACATCCAGATCGCCGGTGCTGCCGAGGAGCAGACCGCGGTGGCCGAGGAGATCAATCGCAGCGTCCATACCATCGCCAATGCCGTCGACAGCATGGCTCAGGGTGCTCAGCAGGGGGCCCAGAGTACCGCCGGGATGGTCGGCCTGGGCGAACGCCTGAACGGGTTGGTCCGCCAGTTCCGTGTATGATCCGGAGGCGCGCCGGAAGCTCCGGCGCGCCTCTCCAGGCCGAGTTGGGGGTGCTTATGGGAACCCCACGGCTTCCGAGGCTCTAAGCAAGGCCTGTCTTCCTTGTTTGGAATCGCGAAACGCCAATGAAAAGTGCTCGGTTGGAAAACAAGACGTTCCTGATCCTGCTGGTGGTGGTCTCGCTGGCCTTCGTCTGGATCCTCACCCCCTTCCTGGGCGCGGTGTTCTGGGGGGCCATCCTCGCCATCCTGTTCGCCCCCCTGCAGCGCTGGTTCGTCAGCCGCTTCAACAACAGACGTAACCTCGGTGCCCTCTGCACCCTGTTCGTGATCCTGCTCATCGTCATCCTGCCGGTGGTGTTCATCGCCATTTCCCTGGTGCAGGAAGGCTCCTTGCTCTACCAACAGATCAGTAGCGGTCAACTCAATTTCGGCCAGTACTACCAGCAAGTCTGGGGTGCGCTACCGGACTCGGTCCGTGGCGTCCTGCAGCGCTTTGGCGCTGGTGACCTGGATGGCATCCGCCAGAAGCTGTCCACCGGCGCCATGCAGGGCAGTCAATGGGTCGCCACCCAGGCGTTCAGCTTTGGCCAGGGCACCTTCCAGTTCCTCATCGGCTTCGGCGTGATGCTCTATCTGCTGTTCTTCCTGCTGCGCGACGGTTCGCAGCTGGTGGCGATGATTCGCAAGGCCATACCGCTCAGCGACATGCACAAGCGCAGCCTGATGGCCAAGTTCACCGCCGTGGTGCGCGCCACGGTCAAGGGCAACATCATCGTCGCTGCAGTGCAGGGCGCTCTGGGCGGATTCATTCTCGGCGTGCTGGGGGTCCAGGGCGCGGTGCTCTGGGGTACCCTGATGGCCTTCCTGTCGCTGTTGCCCGCGGTCGGTTCGGCGCTGATCTGGGTACCGGTGGCGATCTACTTCCTGGCGACCGGTTCGGTGCTCAAGGGGGTGATCCTGATCGTCTTCGCGGTGGTGGTGATCGGCCTGGTGGACAACATCCTGCGCCCCATCCTGGTGGGCAAGGACACCAAGATGCCCGACTACGTGGTGCTGATCTCCACCATCGGCGGCATGTCGCTGTTCGGTCTCAACGGCTTCGTCATCGGCCCGCTGGTCGCGGCGCTGTTCATGTCGACCTGGGACCTGTTCAGCCACCGCGACGACATCTGAAAACCCGCTTGCGGTCTGCCTGGTGTCGGCCAGGCGTCGTTGAAAATGCGCTGGAAGGCAGCCCTGTTGGAAGCTCGTTTACTCAAGGTAGGCGGGCTTCCTCGGGCGGTTTCGCGGGCTCGTCCAGATCTTGTTCGATGCCGGTGTGCGAGCTCGCAAGCAGGCTTTTACTTGCAGGTCAGGGTGCCCTCAGCCCTGGTCCGGCTCCGAGGGATAGCGGGTCGCGACCAGGCTCTCCTTGACCTTGCGTAGGTGCGGCTGGAAATCCACGCCGCGCTTGAGGGTCACCCCGGTCGCCAGGATGTCCAGCACGGTGAGCTGGATGATCCGCGAGGTCATGGGCATGTAGATGTCGGTGTCTTCCGGCAGCGGGATGTCCAGGCTGAGGGTGCAGACCTTGGCCAGCGGGGTATTGCTGGCGGTGAGGCCGAGCACAGAGGCGCCGTTATCCCGCGCCAGCTTGGCCACGTCCACCAGCTCACGGGTGCGTCCGGTATAGGAAATGATCACGAACAGCTCGCCGGTCCGGGCGATGGACGCCAGCATCCGTTGCATCAGCACGTCCGAATGCGCCGAGACCGCCATATTGAAGCGAAAGAACTTGTGCTGGGCATCCAGGGCCACCGGCGCCGAGGCGCCCAGGCCGAAGAAGTGGATCTGCCGAGCCTGGATCAGCAGGTCGACCGCGCGATCCACCACCCCGGCGTCCAGGCGCTGGCGGGCACTGTCCAGCGAGGCGATGGTGCTGCTGAAGATCTTTTCCGCATAGGCCTCGGGGCCGTCGTTGGCGGCCACCGCCTGACTGACGTAGACCGCACCGCTGGCGATGCTCTGCGCCAGCTGGATCTTCATTTCGGGATAGCCGCTCACGCCCAGGGAGCGGCAGAAACGATTGACCGTGGGTTCGCTGACCTGCGCCGCCTGGGCCAGGGCCGCGATGGTGTAACGCGTGGCCTGCCGGGGATTCTGCAGGATGACCTCGGCGACCTTGCGCTCCGCGCGATTGAGTTCGCCGATACGGGTCTGGATGGTTTGCAGCAGGGTGCTGGCACGATCCATGAGAACTCCTAGTGGTTGTTGTGCCTCTATCCTAAGGCTATAAAAGGTTTGGACCAGGCTGACTCTGGGCCGTATTTTTTAATATAAAGACTACGCGAATCGCCCCGGCTCCCCTATGATGGCGCTGGAATATCTCAAACTTTAAGTAAAAGAACGAATATTTATGGCTGGCGTCCGAGTTCTACCCTGTACCCTGGCAATCTTCGGCGCGTTGGGCGATCTGGCCCTACGCAAACTTTTCCCTGCCCTGTATCAGCTGGATCGTGAAGGTCTGCTGCACGAGGATACCCGCATCATGGCGCTGGCGCGTGACCAGGGCGATGGGGTCAAGCAGCTTGAGCACATCGAGGAGCGTCTGCGCCACTATGTGCCCAAAGCCGATTGGGACGAAGCGGTATGGACCCGGATGCGCGCTCGCCTGGGCTATCGCGCCATCGATTTCCGCAATCGCGAAGACTATACGGGACTGGCCGAGGATGTGGGCGAGACCGCCCCGCTGATCGCCTATTTTGCCACTCCGGCGTTGGTCTACAGTGCCATCTGCGAGAACCTCGCCGCCGTTGGTCTGTGCGAGCGTACCCGGGTGGTGATGGAAAAGCCCATCGGCTACGACCTGGAATCCTCCAAGGTGGTCAACGATGCCGTGGCACGTTTCTTCCCTGAAGACCGCGTCTATCGCATCGACCACTACTTGGGCAAGGAAACCGTCCAGAACCTCATCGCCCTGCGTTTCGCCAACAGCCTGTTCGAGACCCAGTGGAACCAGAACTACATCTCCCACGTGGAAATCACCGTGGCCGAGAAGGTCGGTATCGAAGGTCGCTGGGGCTATTTCGACCAGGCCGGTCAGTTGCGCGACATGGTGCAGAACCATCTGCTACAGCTGCTCTGCCTGACCGCCATGGATCCGCCGGCGGATCTTTCGGCCGATAGCATCCGCGACGAGAAGGTCAAGGTGCTCAAGGCACTGGAGCCCATCACCGCCGATCAGCTGGCCAGCCGCGTGGTCCTGGGGCAGTACACCTCGGGCTACAGCGATGGCAAGCCGGTACCGGGCTACCTGGAAGAGCCCAACTCCAATACCGAAAGCCGCACCGAGACCTTTGTCGCCATCCGCGCGGATATCCGCAACTGGCGCTGGTCCGGTGTGCCTTTCTATCTGCGCACCGGCAAGCGCATGCCGCAGAAGCTGTCGCAGATCGTCATCCACTTCAAGGAACCACCACACTACATCTTCGCGCCGGAGCAACGCAGCCTGATCAGCAACCGCCTGATCATCCGCATCCAGCCGGATGAGGGCATCTCGCTGCAGGTGATGAGCAAGGACCAGGGTCTGCGCAAGGGCATGCAACTGCGCAGTGGTCCGCTGCAACTCAACTTCTCCGAGACCTTCAAGCACCTGCGCACGCCGGATGCCTATGAGCGGCTGCTGCTGGAAGTCATGCAGGGCAACCAGTCGCTGTTCGTTCGCAAGGACGAAATCGAAGCGGCCTGGAAATGGTGCGATCAGCTGATGGATGGCTGGTCGAAGATGGGCGATTCGCCCAAGTCCTATGCCGCCGGCAGCTGGGGTCCGCTGACCTCCATCGCATTGATCGCACGAGACGGGAGATCCTGGTATGGCGACATCTGATCTGGGGCAGGGTGTGACCCTGCACGAATGGCCCGACCGCGAGGCCCACGCCGCGGCGCTGGCCGAGACGGTCACCGCGGCGCTGCGCGAAGCCCTGGCTGCCCGAGGCGAAGCGCTGCTGATCGTTTCCGGTGGCCGCAGTCCGGTGCCTTTCCTGGAGCGTCTGGCCCAGGCCGACCTGGACTGGGCCAAGGTGCTGGTCACCCTGGCCGATGAGCGTTGGGTGCCAGGCGACCATCCCGATAGCAATGGCGGCCTGTTGCGCAAGCACCTTTTCCAGGGACCGGCCGCTGCTGCGGGCTTCGTCGATCTCTACACGCCAGCGGCCACCACGGAAGAGGGCATGGCCCTGACCGAGGCCCGCCTGCGCGATGCCTTGGCGACCCCTGATGTCTTGGTCCTGGGCATGGGCGATGATGCCCACACCGCCTCGCTGTTCCCGGGTAGTCCTGGCCTGGAAGAGGCCCTGGACCCGACCAGCGAACGCTTGAGCTTTCCCGGCGTAGCGCCATCCGCGCCCCAGACCCGGATCACCCTGAGCCGTGCCTATCTGAGCCGCGCCCGTCAGCAGATCCTCGCCGTCCAAGGCGCGGGCAAGCGACAGGTACTGGAAACCGCTCTGGCCGAGGGCGACGAGCTGGCCACTCCGATCAAGGCGTTCCTGCGCGAACCCCTGGTCGTCTATTGGTGCCCCTGACGAGGAGTTGAGTTTTGGACATGCAGAACAAGATCGCGACCCTAGATGCCCTGTGCGCACGCGCGCGAATCCTGCCGGTGATCGTGATCAACGATCCGGCCGACGTATTGCCGTTCGCCGACGCCATGGCCGCGGGTGGTCTCACTGCGCTGGAGATCACCCTGAGATCAGCCTATGGGTTGGATGCGGTGCGTCTGCTGCGTCAGGAACGTCCCGAGCTGGACGTCGGGGTCGGCACGGTGCTCGATGTGCGGATGTTCGAGGCGGCGGTCGAGGCCGGTGCCCAGTTCATCGTCACACCCGGTACCACCGAGGAGATCCTCCAGGCTGGGGTTTCGGCACCCATTCCGCTGCTGCCAGGCATCGCCACGCCGTCGGAAATCATGCAGGCGTACCGCCTTGGCTATCGCCGCTTCAAGCTGTTCCCCGCCAACGTCTATGGCGGCGTGGATGCACTTAAAGCCTTCGCCGGTCCCTTCGCCGAGCTCAAGTTCTGCCCCACCGGTGGCGTCAATCCGGGCAATGTGAAGAACTACTTCCAGCAGCCGAACTTGCTGTGCGTGGGCGGTAGCTGGATGCTGCCCGGCGATGTGGTGAAGGCCAAGGACTGGACGCGCGTCGAACAGCTCTGCCGCGACGCCATGGCGACGCTCGACTGATACTGCGGCCATTCGTCACCTGCCAGCCTGGCTAGGCTGGCGCGAGCAGGGGCGCTATCATGCGCCCCTGTCTTTTTCCTGGCGCCCGTTCCGTGGTGCCTTTGTCGTCCACTACACCGGGAGGTGCCTGATGACCCTCGACAAGAATCTCCAAAACGAATCCCTCGACGAAACCCCACCTGCGCCAGCCGGCGAAAAGCTGCAGAAGGTGCTGTCGCGCCTGGGCGTTGGCTCGCGTCGCGACGTCGAAGCCTGGATCGGCGAAGGTCGCATCAAGGTCAACGGGGTGGTCGCCCCCCTGGGTCTGAGGGTCATGCCCAAGGACGCCATCGCGGTGGACGGGCGCCTGCTCAAGCGCGACCAGGCCGAGGAAGTGGTACGGCGTGTGCTGATCTACAACAAGCCCGAAGGTGAGATCTGCACCCGTGATGACCCCGAAGGCCGGCCCACCGTGTTCGACCGCCTGCCCAAGCCCAAGCAGGGCCGCTGGATCAACGTTGGTCGCCTGGACATCAACACCACCGGCCTGCTGCTGTTCACCACCGATGGCGAATTGGCCAACCGGCTGATGCACCCGTCCTACCAGATGGACCGTGAGTACGCGGTACGGGTCCGGGGCGAAGTGACCGAAGAGATGCTGCTGCGCCTGAAGAACGGGGTGATCCTCGAAGACGGTCCAGCGCGCTTCACCGACGTCCAGCAGGCACCTGAGGGTGATGGCTTCAACCACTGGTTCCATTGCGTGGTGATGGAGGGCCGCAACCGCGAAGTACGCCGGCTGTGGGAATCCCAGGGCCTGGTGGTGAGCCGTCTGAAGCGCGTGCGTTTCGGTCCGGTGTTCATGACCAGCGATCTGCCGGTTGGACGCTGGCGCGAAATGAACCAGGCGGAGATCGACATCCTCGCGGGCGAAGTCGGCCTGCCACCGGTAGCGCTCCCGTCCATGGGGGGTAAGACCAAGGAAAAGATCGAGCGTCAGCAGCGCAAGACCGCGCGGCCGATCGATGCCGGTCGGGGTTCGCGCAACAAGACCAGCAAGCCCCAAGGCTCTGCCGTGGCTGAACGGCCCAGCGAGATGGGCCGCAAGCCGGTCAGCAAGGGCCGTACCTCGCCGGGCATCGCCCCGCGTCGTGGGCCCAGCGGTGGCGGTACTGGCAAGGGCGGTCGCCGTTAAGCAATAACGGTCGCCTGGCTACAGGCGACCTTCAGGCCAGGCTGCAAAGGCGATTGCGGCCCTCGGCCTTGGCTTGGTAGAGGGCTCGATCCGCGCGCAGCACCAGGCAGCGCGGCGACTCAACCTCTCTCAAGGTCGCCAGGCCGATGCTCAGGGTCACCGGCAGTGGAATGGCCCCATCCGTCGTACCCTGAGTCTCCACTGCCGCCCTCAGACGTTCGGCCACGATCTGCGCCGCCTCATGGCCGGTGGCCGAAAGCAGAACGCAGAATTCCTCGCCGCCAAAGCGAAAGACCATGTCCATGCTTCTCAGGCTGTTGCCGAGCGTGCAGGCGGTCTGGCGCAACACATCGTCACCCACGCTGTGGCCGAAGCGATCATTGACGCGCTTGAAGTGATCCAGATCCAGCATCAGCAGCGACAGCGGCTGTTGGGTACGCCGTGACAACTCCAGTTCGCGTACCAGGGCACGATCCAGGGCACTGCGATTGCCGACCCCGGTCAGAGGATCGCGGAGGGCATTGTTCAAGGCCTCGCGATAGAGCAGGGTGTTGCGAAGGGGAAACATCAGGCTGCCGAGCAGGTATTCCAGGGCCGAGAGTTCGTTGTCTCGAAACGGGTCGTGACGGATGAAGCTCAGGTCGCCCAGGCGGATGTCACCCTGGCTCAGGTGGTAATGCACCTGATGACCTTCTTCCAGACCGAGGCGGATGGCCACGTCTTCTCGCGCATGGCGGTAGCTGAGTCCGGGTAGCTCGATCAGGGTGCCCACTTCCTGCTGGAAGAGCTGCAGCACCCGTTCGAGATCCAGGGACGACTGCAGCATGGAGGTCAGGCGTTGGCGTAGCGTGCCAAGGACCTCAGGGTTGCTTTCGCGGCTGAAGGCAGCCTGATTGGCGTTACGCTGTTGACGCGCGCGATCGAGATTGATGGTGTTGGATGAGGGCGGGACCATGCCTGTTCTCCTTGGCCGATGGCCTCGCTACAGCGAGAACCGTGCCAGCTCAGGAGAATCAATAAAATCAACTACTTAGCGATATGCTGGCCAGTGGCCGTCTGTAAGTTGACGTCTTTTACCCAAGCGGACCGCCAAAGCGGCCCGCTCGTGACGATTTTCCGACGCCTGGTTCAGACCTTGAGAACCAGCTTGCCGAAGTTCTCGCCAGAGAACAGCTTCATCAGGGTCTCGGGGAAGGTATCCAGGCCTTCCACCACGTGCTCGCGGGATTTAAGCTGACCATCGGCCAGCCAGATCGCCAGCTGCTGTTGGGCTTCGGCGTAGCGAGCGGCGTGGTCCAGCACGATGAAACCTTCCATGCGTGCCCGGTTGCTGAGCAGCGCCAGGTAGTTCTGCGGGCCCTGGACCTTGTCGCTGTTGTACTGGCTGATGGCGCCACAGAGCACCACCCGCGCGCGGAAGTTGATCTGCGTCAGCACCGCATCCAGGGTTTCGCCGCCGACGTTGTCGAAATAGACGTCGATACCGTTGGGGCATTCGCGACGCAGCGCAGCCGCCAGATCCGGCTCAGCCTTGTAGTCGATGGCGGCGTCGAAGCCCAATTCCTCGATCAGATAGCGGCACTTTTCCGCGCCGCCGGCGATGCCCACTACGTGGCAGGCCTTGAGCTTGCCGATCTGGCCGACCATGCTTCCCACTGCACCGGCAGCGCCGGAGACCACGATGGTCTGGCCAGCCTTGGGCTCACCGACCTCCAGCAGACCGAAGTAGGCGGTCAGACCGGTCATGCCAAGCACCGAGAGATACTGAGGCAGGCTGGCCTTGCTCGGATCCACCTTGTAGAAGCCCTGGGGGTCGCCGAGGTAGTAGTCCTGGATGCCAAGCATGCCGTTGACCGTGTCGCCGGTCTTGAAATCCGGGTGGTTGGATGCGACCACCTCACCCACGCCCAGCGCGCGAATGACCTCGCCGATGCCGATGGGCTTGATATAGGACTTGCCTTCGTTCATCCAGCCACGCATGGCCGGGTCGAGAGAGAGAAACAGGTTCTTGATCAGCACCTGACCGGCGCCGGGTTCGCCGACTGGCTGCTCGACGCGCTCGAAGGTGTCGGCGGTGGGTTCTCCGGACGGGCGCTTGGCGAGCAGGAACTGGCGATTGGTACGGGACATGGTGTTCTCCTGACGTGAAGGATCCAGTTCCGACCGGTCAGGAGGGGCTGAGGTTTCCTAGCGGCGTGCGGTGAGTAGCAAACTGGCCAAAAGACCGGCCACCAGACCCCAGAAGGCGGAGCCGATGCCGGCCAGCGTCAGCCCCGAGGCAGTGACCAAAAAGGTGATCAGCGCCGGTTCGCGCTGGCCAGGGTCGGCCAGGGCGCCGTGCAGGCCGTTCATGATGGAACCCAGCAGGGCCAGAGCGGCCACCGAGATTACCAGTTCGCCCGGCAGAGAGGCGAACAGCGCCGCCAGGGTGGCACCGAACAGACCGGCCATGCCATAGAAGAGGCCGCACCAGACCGCGGCGGTGTAGCGCTTGCTGGCATCTTCATGGGCCTGAGGGCCAGTGCAGATCGCGGCGCTGATAGCCGCCAGGTTGATGCCGTGAGAGCCGAAGGGGGCCAGTAGCAGTGAAGCGATCCCTGTGGTGGCGATCAGCGGCGAAGCCGGTACGTCGTAGCCATCGGTACGCAGCACGGCGATACCGGGCATGTTCTGGGAGGCCATGGCCACTACGAACAGCGGGATGGCGATGCCGATGGTGGCAGCCAGGGAAAAGGTCGGCACGGTCCATACCGGGACGGCCAGCTCCGGCCGCAAGCCTTGGAAATCCAGCAGGCCCAGCCCGGCGGCCAGCATGAGGCCGACCATCAGAGCCACCAGCACGCAATAGCGCGGCCACAGCCGCTTGGCCACCAGATAGGCGAGGGCCATGCCCAGTACCAGTGCGGTCTGGTGCTGGACCGCAGTGCAGATCTCGATGCCGATGCGAAACAGGATGCCTGCCAGGAGGGCGGCGGCGAGCGCTGGTGGTACCCGGCGCAGCAGGCGGTCGACGCTACCGGTCAGGCCGCAGAGGGCGAGTAGCACCGCGCAGATCACGAAGGCGCCGATGGCATCGCTGTAGGGCACCGACGGCAGGCTGGTGACCAGCAGGGCGGCGCCCGGAGTCGACCAGGCGATGACGATGGGGGTGCGGTACTTCAGCGAGAGGCCAATGGTAGTCACGGCCATGCCGATGGATAGCGCCCAGATCCAGGAGGAAATCTGTCCGGTGCTCAGGCCGGCGTTCTGGCCGGCCTGGAACATCAGCACCAGGGAGCTGGTGTAGCCCACCAGCATGGCGACGAAACCGGCGACCACGGCGGCGGGAGAGCTATCGGCCAGAGGTGTCAGCCGTTGCGGAGCTGCGTGCATGGCGAGCCTCAGTGATGGCCGAACAGGATGGGGTAGAGGGACAGTACCAGCAGCAGCGCCATGCTCCAATTGAACAATCGCAGTCGCGCAGGACTGCTGAGCAGCCGCCGCAAGCCCATGCCGAACAGCGTCCAGAGGCTGACGCTGGGCAGGTTGATCAGGGCGAAGAGCAGGGCGACCAGCAACAGGTTGCCGGTGAAGTTCTCGGCCGGGATATAGGCGGTGACGGCGCCGATGGCCATGACCCAGGCCTTGGGATTCACCCACTGGAAGGCCGCGGCCTGAAAGAAGCCGAAGGGCTTGCCGCTGCCTGTCTCCCGTGGTGTGGGCGCTGACGCGGTGGCCAGTTTCCAGGCCAGATAGAGCAGGTAGGCGCCACCAATCACCCGCAAGGCGATCTGCAGGGGTGGATAGAGCACGAACAGCTGGCCCAGGCCCAGGCCGGTACAGATGACCAGCAGCATATGACCGAGGCTGATGCCGAACATGTGCGGCAGGGTACGCCGGAAGCCGAAGTTGACCCCTGAGGCCAGCAGCATCATGTTGTTGGGACCCGGCGTGGCGGAGGAGACAAAGGCGAAGAGCATGAAGGCAGAGAGCAGTTCGACGGTCATGGGGACATTCCTGGGCTTTGCGCCAGCTTAGCCAGGTGTCGACAGGCGGTATCCGTACACCAAGGCCGCGAACGACCGATACAGTTCTCCATGATCGATCAGGTGTTCTCAACTGTCCTGGCTAACAGCCGCGGTATCGTGATGGCCGGCCAAGGCCTGATTGAACGCCAGCCAACCCGCGGCGGCGTCCGGGCCGACTGCGCCCAGGGCCGCTTGCACCAGTCGCATCTGTTCCCGTCTCAGGGTCTGTTCCAGCGCCGCACCGCCACGGGTCAGCGACAGCCGCCGTTTACGCTTGTCCGCGGTATCCGTCTCCATGATCACGAGTTGCATCTCCAGCAACTGCCGCAGCGGGATGTTCAGCGCCTGCTTGCTGACGTTGAGCACCTCCAGCAGGGCCTTGTTGCTCAGCCCGGGTTCGCGGGCGATGAAGAACAGGATGCGCTGGTGCACTCGGCTCAGGCCGCGGCGGGCCAGCATGTCGTCGGCCTTGGCGGTGAAGGCCTGGTAGCCGAAGAAAAAGGTTTCCATGACCAGGCGCTGCTGGGTGGTCTGATTTAGGTCAAGCATATTGACTTGTCTTTCATGGGTGGATTAGGGTCGGTCAAGTAGTTTGACTCATTGCCAGGCCGCGGGCCACAGGAGGGCAGATGGCATTTTCCGAACGGGTGACCCGACTCAAGAGCAGCCTGATCCGTGACATCCTGGCGGCGGCACAGCGGTCGGAGGTGATGTCCTTCGCCGGTGGCCTGCCGGCTGAGTGTTGTCTGCCCACCGTGGACTGGAGTGGAATGCCACCCGGGCTTGGGCAGTACGGCATGAGCGAGGGTGAACCGGCGCTACGCGAGGCCATCGCCGCCCAGGCGCGTGCCTATGGACTGGACTGCACGGCGGAACAGGTGCTGGTGACCACGGGCTCACAGCAGGCGCTGGATCTGATCGCCAAGCTGTACCTCGACGTCGGCACCCCGGTACTGGTGGAAGGGCCTACCTACCTGGCGGCCCTGCAGAGCTTCCAGTTCTTTGGCGCCGAGTGCCTGGGTGTCAGCCTGACCTCCGAGGGGCTCGATCTGGAGGAGCTGCGTGAACGCCTGGAGCAGCAGCGGCCAGCGTTCGCCTATCTGATCCCGACCTTCCAGAATCCCTCCGGCGTGCGTTATTCCACGGCCAATCGCGCGGCGGTGGCGGCGCTGCTGGATGAATTCGCGGTGACCCTGGTCGAGGACGAGCCCTATCGCGAACTCAGCTACGACGGCGCACCGGCGCGGCCGCTGTGCGCTCAGCTCAAGCGCAGCGCCTGGATCCATACCGGCAGTCTGTCCAAGTCGCTGATGCCTGGTTTGCGGGTGGGCTATCTGATCGCCTCACCCGACCTGCTCCAGCCGCTAAGAGCCCTCAAGCAGGCCGCCGATCTGCATACCTGCCGCATGAGCCAATGGCAGGTGCTGCAGTGGCTGGGCAGCGAGCGTTATGAGCGGCACCTGGCCGAGTTGCGCGGTTTCTACCGCGAGCGCCGGGACGGTTTCGCCGCGGCTCTCACGCGACACTTCAGCGATATCGCCGACTGGGAGCTACCCCAGGGTGGCCTGTTTTTCTGGCTGCGACTGAAAACGCCACTGGATACCCGTACGCTGCTGGACAGGGCGCTGGCACAGGATGTCGCCTTCATGCCGGGTGAGCCCTTCTTCGCCGATCCGGATCGACACCCTGGTCTGCTACGACTCAATTTCAGTCATGTGCTGCCCGCGCGGCTGGATACCGGCCTGGCGCGCCTGGCCGGCGTGATTCGAAACGCCACCCCTACCAACAAGGAGCTGTGAGATGTATCAGGTCTATGGCGATCGTCGTTCCGGCAACTGCTACAAGGTGGTGCTGATGCTGCACCTGCTCGGACTGGACTATCACTGGCACGAGATCGATATCCTCGCCGGTGAAACCCAGCGCGAGACGTTCCTGGCAAAGAATCCCAACGGCAAGATTCCGGTACTGGAACTGGAAGACGGCACCTGCCTGTGGGAGTCCAACGCCATCCTCAATTTCCTGGCCGAAGGCACGACCTTTCTGCCCCGCGAGCCGCGGCTACGGACCCAGGTGCTGCAGTGGCAATTCTTCGAGCAGTACAGTCACGAGCCCTATGTGGCGGTGGCGCGATTCATCCAGCTCTACCAGGGAATGCCGGAGGAGCGTCGAGCCGAGCATCGACAGTGTCTGACGCGTGGTTACCGGGCGTTGGCAGTGATGGAGCAGCAGTTGCAGCGAACGCCTTTCCTGGTCGGCGAGTGCTACTCCATCGCCGATATCGCGCTCTATGCCTATACCCATGTGGCCGAGGAGGGCGGCTTTGCGCTGGACGATTTTCCGGCGATCAGCGCCTGGCTGGGCCGGGTCGCAGCGCAACCGGGCCATGTCGCCATTGGCTGAAATGAAAAAGGGGAGCAGTGCTCCCCTAGGCTGGCGCGCCTGGGTTCAGCGTGCGCTGACCACGAATTGCCAGTACTGGTTGAGCCGCCGCTCGCCACCGTTGGCGGTCAGCAGTACCGAGGACGGCGGCTTGGACTGCAGCGCCGGCAGGGATTTCATGAGGGTCAGCCAATTGCTGTAGTAGGTCTGCAGGCAGCGTCGTGCGGTACCGTTGTTTCGCAGGGAGGTCAGCGCCTTCTGGTAGGCGGGCTCGACCTGCGACAGGGCCTGGTCGACACAGCTGTCGGTATCGGAGAAACGTGCGGTGTCGCCGATGCGGGTACCGGCGATGACTGCCTTGTTCGCGCAACTCTTGAAGGCAAGCATGCTGGCCTGCTCGAACTGCAGGGCATCCTGGTCCATGGCGAAGGCGGGGGTACTGCATACGACGGCTGCAACGAAGGCTAAGGCGTAAGCGTGGCGTTTCATGGTGGCGTCCCTGGCTACGTCGAGATGACGTGATGGCATCAATGCACAGCGGCAGACTGCGCCGCGGGGCAAATGTTCAGCGCTAAAAGCGGCAAAACGCCATCAGGTGAATTCCACCAGACCGACGGTAGTGAGACCTATGAACAGGGCGGTCAGAGCGACCATGGCGAAGGCCAACAGATAATCTTCCATCAGGGGTTCCCTACTACGATGAGAGCGGTAGGACCGATGGCAAATGGCCAGGTTCGTGCGAAAGAGGGGGTAGGGCGAATTGGCCGACGGAAGGTCGTCAGCGCGGGGAGAAAGCGGCGACGCCATAAAGGCGTCGCCGCCTATACATCACTCGTCCAGGCGGTTCTTGTCGAGCTGCTTGGCCAGACCAGCGCCCAGATCGGCACCGGTTACCGGCGCGGCTTCGGGATCCGACATGGTCCGGGTCGCGAGCTGCTCCACCGCCTTGGCCTGCATAGGCGGCAGCTTGACGCTGGCCATGCCGTCGCCGCCATCCACGGCAGGTCCGGGCTGCTCCACGTATTCCCAATCCTGACCCTGGTTCCAGGGACCGCGCAGATCGCCTTCGCCTTGCGACATGTTGTAGTAGACGCTGGCGAACTCCGGACGCGGCGGCATCTTGCCCTGGGGGAAGTTGGGCTGGATGGAGTGCAGGGCATTCTCGAAGGATTTCTGGTGGGCGATCTCGCGCGTCATCAGAAAGCTCAGGGTGTCCTTGATGCCCGCATCGTCGGTGACGTTGATCAGGCGTTCGTAGACGATCTTGGCCCGCGCTTCGGCGGCGATGTTGGACCTCAGGTCGATGGTCGGTTCACCGATGGTGTCGATGTAGGCCGCGGTCCAGGGTACGCCAGCCGAATTGGTCAGGGCTGGACCACCCCCATAGAGGATCTGGGTAAGGTGGGAGTCGTTGCCAGCACCGGTCAGGGAGCGATACATGTCCGCTTCTTCCTGGGTCTTCTCGGCCAGGTCGCCCTTGGCGCCCTTGTTCAGCATGGCGATCATCGAGCCGATGATTTCCAGGTGGCTGAGCTCTTCGGTGGCGATGTCGAACAGCATGTCCTTACGGCCCGGGTCGAGCTCGGCTATCGCCTGGGTGAAGTAGCGCATGGCGGCGGCGAGTTCGCCTTGGGGACCGCCGAATTGTTCCAGCATCAGGTTGGCAAGGCCGGGATTGGGCTCGGACACGCGCACGGTATATTGCAGTCGCTTGTTATGGACGAACATGTAACCTCCAGGGGCTAGTCACGGGTAGAGCACGGGCGGTTCAGCGCTTCGCGGTCAAATCGGGGTCGGCGGAGCGTTCCAGGAAGGCTCGGGTGGTGACGGGCAGGTCGTCCAGCAACCAGGCCGCCATAGCCTTCTCTTGTTCGAGGATGCGTTCGCAGGCCTGCTGCGTTTCGGTGTCACCGATCTCTGCAGCGGCAGCGATCAATGTGGTGTAGGTGGCGATTTCGATGTTCTCGAAGACATAGCCGGCAATGGCGCCCTTGATGACCTCGTCGCTCATGGGCGCGCCACCGATGGCCTGGCCCAGCGCCATCAACTTGCCGCCCATGTCCTTGAGGGTAGAGGCGCTGCTGCCGAGGCGGATCAGGCAGCCTTCGAGCACCTGGCGTTGTTCCTGGGTTTCCTGGATGTGCTGCTCGATGCGCTGGCGCAGCTGCGGATAGTGCTCCAGTCGCGCGGACTGGGCGGAGAGCATTTTCTCGGCCTGTTCTTCCATGGCATGGGCGTCGCGCAGCCAGTCGATGAGATTGTCTTTTTTGGAAGCGGTCATGAAAAACTCCTGCTCTTGAAGAGAGGCGACAACGGGCTGGAAGGCCCCGCCAGATTGCGATCTGTCTGGTTATTAGTGGCTCCTCCCTAGTCATAGATTCGCTGCATGGTGGTCTTTCGGATCGATGGGGAGGCAGGCCGCTGTTTGTTCTACAAGCCCAGCGGCACTGGCGTATCTGGCAGGGCGCTTTATTAGACAAGGGGCTTTTCGCTGTACAAGTCCTGTCGCAGTTTTCTTGGTTTTAGTCATATCTTTGCCGTTCGCACCTCCAGGTAAACCGTTCACCTCTAACTTGCCGAGGCCACTGGCTTCTGTGTCAGGATTCGAAAAGTGCAAGGGAAGGAGTCAGCATGAAGGTGCCTGAGAAGCAGCAGCTGGACGCGCGCTTACCGGGGCTGCAACGTTCGCCAGAAGGAAGCTGGCCGGATCCGAATGCGCCTGGATTGGAGGTAGAGGAGATCATCGCGCAGTTGCGCATGGCTGCAGCGGCTGCCGACTGGGCCTGGTATCAGCGGCGGGGTAACTGGTCGCGGATGGCAATGGGCAGCGGCGCCAGCGACTGGCCACCGCTGCTCGATGACGATGAGCTGACCCAGCGATGCGCCGAGGTAGGGGTCAGTTGCCATCCGACGGGAAGTGGCCCGACGCCCCTGGGCTGGCTCCTTGCGCGCCCTGACGGTCATACCGATTTCGCCGCCCTGGCCCTCAGGTTCGGCTTCGTCCTGCAACGGCTACAACTGCAGCGCGCCCAGGCCGTTCAACAGGTGCTCTATGATATTACCTACCTGGCCAGTTCGACGGTGGATCGTCAGCTGTTCATGCGGCGCACCCATGAATTGCTGGTGACGCTGATCGACGCCGAGAACTTCTGCCTGGCGCTACAGGATGTCGACTCGGAGCAGATCCACTATCCCTATTATTTCGATCAGCGCGATGAAAGCCCGCCAGAGCCAGGCTCCTTCGAGCTCATGGACCGGGCGCGCCCCTCCCTGACGGCCTATGTGCTCATGCACGGGGTGCCCCTGCTGCTGCCCAAGGAGGCCATCGAAGCCGCTCAGGTACAGGGTCCCTACTATTGCCAGGGCTCGGTCCCCGAATTCTGGATGGGCATCCCGCTCAAGGATGGCACCGATCGCACCTTCGGCGTGCTCAGCCTGCAGGTCTATGACCGTGAGCGGCGCTACGGCAGCGAGGACCAGGCGCTGTTCCAGGTGATCGCGCGCGACGTGGCCATGGCCTTGGATCGCATCCTTCGGCGCGAGGATATGGAGGCCACGGTAGGGCAGCGCACCCAGGAACTGTCCGAGGTCAATGCCCGGCTGCGCGAACAGATCGCCGAACGCGAGCGCGCCGAGCAACTGCAGGCCGCCCTGTTTCGCATCGCCGAACTCTCCAGCGCCAGCACGGACATGCCCGAGTTGCTAGGCGGTCTGCACCAGGTGGTCGGTGAACTGCTCTATGCCCACAACTTCTACATCGCGCTCTACGACGACGCGTCGGGTGAGGTGAGCTTTCCCTATTTCGCCGACGAGCGCCGCGCCACGGCACCGATCGCCCGGCGTGGCAGCCGGGGTTACACGGAATACACCATCCGCCAGCGGCGGCCCTGTCTCATCGATCGGCAGAAGGCTCGCCTGCTGGTCGCCCAGGGGGAAATCACCCCGGTGCCGGGTACCTTCGAGGCCTGGTCCTGGCTGGGCATCCCGCTCTACGATGGCAAGCACGTTCGTGGGGTGCTGGCGGTACAGAGTTATCGCGAAGACGTCTACTACAGCCGACGCGATCAGGAGTTGTTGACGTTCGTGTCGCGCCATATCGACACCGCGCTGTCACGGCGCAGCGCCGCCGAGGCGATTCAGCAGTCCCGCCATGCCCTGGAAGTACGGGTGCAGGAACGGACCCGGGCGCTGGACGAGGCCAACGCCCGGCTGCTGTACGAGAACAATCACGACGCCCTGACGCGCCTGCCCAATCGCAGCTTCTTCCAGCAGCGCCTGAGCCTGCACTGGTCGGCCCTGGAGCGCGAGGGGACGGGCCTGGCGGTGATGTTTCTCGATCTGGATCGCTTCAAGAGGATCAACGATCAGTTCGGCCACCCCTTTGGCGATCTCCTGTTGATCGCAGCCGGCGAGCGCCTGTCCAGCTGCCTGAGGGACACCGATCTGCTGGCGCGGCTGGGCGGCGACGAGTTCGCCATTCTGGTGCCTGGCGGCGGTCTGGAACCGCCAGTGGCCATCGCCCAGCGCATCATCGAGGCCTTCGACCGTCCCCTGGTGTTCGACGACCACAGTCTGTTCGCCTCCTGCAGCATCGGCATCGTGGTTGCCGATCCTGCGCTGCATCGGCAGCCGGACGACCTGCTGCGCGATGCCGACACGGCCATGTACCGGGTGAAGCAGGGTGGGCGCGACAACTTCGCGGTGTTCAACCAGGAACTGCGCCAGGTGGTGTCCGACCAGGTGGTACGTGAGGGTGCACTGCGCAAGGCGCTAAAGAACGGCAACGAGCTGGAGCCGTTCTTCCAGCCCATCGTCGAGGTGGGGACCGGGCGGGTCGCGGCGCTGGAAGCCCTGATCCGCTGGCGTCAGCCTGACGGCAGCGTACTGGCCCCCGCGGCTTTCCTGACCGAGCTGGAGGGGCTGCGCCTGATCGGGCGCCTGGATACCTACATGCTGACGCGGATCGCCGCCATCCTGGCCGAGCCCGCCCAGGCGCACTGGCCGGTGGTGCACGTCAATTGCTCCAGCTACAGCATCGTGCGGCCGGAATTCGCCGACGAGGTGCTGGGCATCCTGGCGGCGCATGGCGTGGCACCTTCGCGCATCTGCCTGGAGTTGACCGAGGGCGCCCTGGTGGCCGAGCCTGAGCGGGCCAAGGCCACCATGGAGGCCCTCGACCGCCAGGGCGTCTCGGTGGTGCTGGATGATTTCGGCGCAGGTTTTTCGTCGCTGGGCTACGTCCACGAATACCGCTTTCGTGGCCTCAAGATCGACAAGTCCTTTGTCTTGCGCCTGGCGGAAAGCAATCGCAGTGTCGCCATCGTGCGCGCCATCGTGCGCATGGCCGAGTCCCTGGGGCTGGATGTGGTCGCCGAGGGTGTCGAGGACGCCCAAGCGCTGCAATTGCTCAAGGACATGGGCGCGCGCCATGCCCAGGGCTATCACTTCGCCCGGCCCCTGGAGCTGCTGGCAACCCGGCGTCTGTTGCTGCCCGCGGCAGGCTAGAAGGCCACGCCGGCGACCAGGATCAGGTTGGTATAGGGCTGGCATTCACCGGTGCGGATCTGGACCCGCGCCTGGCGACACAGGGTCTTCATCTCCGCATGGGAGACCAGGTGCCGAGTACCCAGGGCGCCCTCCGTGGTCAGGCGCTCCAGTTCAGCCAGCGCGGGCGGTTGGGCGGCGAGGGACTCCTCGGCGAGCAGATGGCTTTCCACCTGCATCTCGCTGAGCAGGGCGCGCAGGACGCTGAGGAAGTCGGGCACGCCAGGCGTGACGGCCAGATCCACCAACGGCGTACCGGGCGGCACGGGCATGCCGGCGTCACCGATGACCACCAGATCACCATGACCGAGACTGGCGACGGCCTGGGACAGGGCGATATTGAGCAAAGGCGTCTTTTTCACCGGGCGAGCTCCTGGCGAGTGGGGATGGAGGGCTGGGCGCCAGGACGGGTAACGGCGATGGCCGCTGCCTGCTGGCCCAGGGCGATGGCCTCATCGACACTCAGGCCTTCGGCGAGACCGGCCGCGAAGCCACCGAGAAAGGTGTCGCCGGCGGCGGTGGTATCCACCGCCTTGACCGGAGTGGCCGGGTGGTGACGGCAGCTTTCGGCGCTGACCTGCAGCAGGCCCTGGCCGCCCAGGGTCAGCAGCACCTGGCGGGCACCGGCGGCGACCAGCTGACGTGCAGCCGCTTCCGCCTGCTGCAGATCGTCCACCGGCAGGCCGGTGAGCAGGCTGGCCTCGCTTTCGTTGGGCACCAGATAGTCGATGTGGCGGTACCAGTCGGCTGGTAGCGGCCCCGTGGCAGGTGCCGGATTGAGGATCACCGTCTTGCCCAGGGCGTGAGCGCGGGCCAGGGCGTCGCCTACGGTGGCCAGCGGAACCTCCAGCTGGGCGATCACCAGTTTGGCCTGGTCGAGCAGCGTCGCCTGTTCCTCCAGGTGCGCGGCGGACAGCTCGCCGTTGCCGCCAGCGACGATGACAATGGCGTTCTGGCCCTGGTCGTCCACCAGAATCGAGGCGATGCCTGTAGGCACCTCGGCGGCCACCGACACGCCGCGGCAATCGATGCCTTCCTGGACCAGGCTGCGGGTGAGGAAGTCTCCATAGGGATCGGCGCCGACGCAGCCGATCATGGCGACCCGGGCGCCCAGGCGCGCAGCCGCGACCGCCTGGTTGGCGCCCTTGCCGCCAGGCGCCGTGGTGAAGTCATGGCCGGCGAGGGTCTCGCCGCCCTTGGGCAGGCGCGGGGCGCGCACCACCAGATCCATGTTGAGGCTGCCGATGACGATGACGTCAGGGTGCATGGGAGGTCTCCAGAGCAGGGGGCGCCGCGGTGGATTCGCGCAGCACCAGCCGGGGTACGGCGATGTCGTGGGTGGAAGGGCTGCCGACCGCCTCGCGTCGCGCCAGCAGCAACTGGGCCGCGCGCTCGCCGAGGTCGCGGATCGACTGGCCGATGGTGGTCAGGGCAGGGTAGAGATAGCGGCTGAGTTCGATGTCATCGAAGCCTACTACCGAGAGCTGGCCGGGTACGCTGAGCCCGTGTTCGGCGGCCGCGCGCAGCACGCCCAGGGCGATGGTGTCGTTGCCGGCGAAGATCGCGGTCGGACGCTCTTGCTGGGCCAGCAGCTCGCGCGCCGCGGCATGACCGGCGGCGGCGGTGAAGGGGCAGCGCCGGATGGTACCTGCTGGCACGCCCGCGTCCGCCAGGGCCTGCTGGTAGCCGGTAATACGCTCGCTGGCGACCGGAGAGTCGCCAGGGCCGCCAATGCAGGCGATGCGGCGGTGGCCGAGTTCCAGCAGATGGCGGGTGGCGAGCAGCCCGCCCTGGTGGTGATCGACGCGAATGTGCGCGGCCTGGACGCCTTCCAGTGGCCGGTCGGCCAGGACCAGGGGGATGCGCAGCCCGGCCAGGGCCCTGGCGAAGCGCGGATCGCCGTCCACGGTGGCGACCACCAGACCGTCGATCCGCCGCTCCTTGAGTACTCGTAGATAGCGCAGCTGCTTGTCCGCATCGTCATCGGAATTGCAGAGGATGACGCTGTAGCCCTGGCGCTCGCAGTGATCTTCGATACCGCGTGCCAGTTCGGCGAAATAGGGGTTCACCGCATTGGGCACCAGCACGCCAAAGGTGCCGGTGGCGCGGCTGCGCAGTGAGCGGGCCACGCCGCTGGGCACGTAGCCCAACTCGGCGATGGCCGCCTCGACCTTTTCCCGCACGCCCGGACTCACCGGGCGGCTGTTGTTCACCACATGGGAGACCGTGGTGTAGGAGATGCCGGCGCGCGCGGCGACATCCTTGATGGTCGCCATCAGCCCTGTCTCTTGGCGCGCTGGCTACGGTAGGTGTCGAGGATCACCGCGACGACGATGACCGCGCCGGTGATGATGCGCTTGGTCGGTTCGCTGGCGCCGATCTGGGCCAGGCCCGCAGCCAGCACCGAGATGATCAGCACGCCGAAGAAGGTGCTGATCACCGAGCCGCGACCGCCCATGAGGCTGGTCCCGCCGATCACCACGGCGGCGATCACCTGCAGTTCCAGGCCGACGCCGGCATTGGGGTCGGCGGCTTCCAGGCGCGAGATCTGGAACAGCGCGGCCAGGCCCGCCAGCAGGCCCATCAGGGCGAAGACGATGATCTTGTAGGGCTTGGGGTTGATCCCCGCGAGGCGGACCGCTTCCTCGTTGGTGCCGATGGCGATCAGGTAGCGGCCGAGCACCGAGCGGGTCAGCAGCAGCTGCGCGACCACGATCACCAGCAGCGCGATGACGAAGGACGGCGAGATGCCGAAGGCGACGGGCGTCGACAGCCAGGCATAGGCATCGCCGATATAGGCGGTGCGCGAATCGGTCAGCTGGTAGGCCACACCACGCGCCATCTCCAGTACGCCCAGGGAGACGATGAAGGACGGGATGCGCCAGGCGACGGTCACGCTGCCAGTGAGGGTGCCGGTCAGGGCCGCGCAGAGCATGCCCAGGGCGGCAGCCGGCAGGATGCCCCAGCCCCACTCCAGGGTGGCGACGCTGACCACGGCAGCGGCCAGGGCCACCACCGAGCCCACCGACAAGTCGATGCCGCCGATGATCAGGATGAAGGTCATCCCGGTGGCCAGCACCATGAGATCGGGGATCTGGTTGGCCAGGGTGGTGAAGGTCGCGTAGGACAGGAAGTGACTGCTCAACAGGGAGAACAGCACGATCATCGCCAGCAGCGCGGCGGCCAGGCCCACGTAGGTGCCGAGGCCCAGGCCGAAGGCACGGCGGGAGGAGGTGACGGGAAGACTGCTCATCGAATGGCTTCCTGAGAAAGAGGTTGCGGCGGGACAGGTTCTTCCAGCAGGGCTTCGCGCGAGCGATAGCCGGCGAAGGCGGCGGCCAGCAGCCGCTCCTGATCCCAGTCATGGCGTTCGAAGGTGGCTTCCAGGCGCCCGGCGGAGATCACGCCGATGCGATCGCAGATCAGCATCAGCTCGCGCAGGTCACTGGAGACCACCACCAGGGCCTTGCCCTGGCGGGTGAGTTCGGCCAGCAGGCCATAGATCTCGAATTTGGCACCGACGTCGATGCCGCGCGTGGGTTCGTCGAACAGCAGCACCTGGCAGTCGCGTTCGAGCCAACGCCCGATCACCACCTTCTGCTGGTTGCCGCCGGAGAGCTCGCCCACCGGCTGGGTGCCATCGTTGCAGCGGATGCGCAGGCTCTTGATATGGCGCTCGGCCAGAGCCGCCTCGCGGGCGCCGCTGACCACGCCCTGCCGGGCGACCTTGGCCATATTGCCGAGGGCGATATTGGCGCTGATCGGCTGGCTGAGGAGCAGCCCTTCGCCCTTGCGATCCTCGGTGATGAGGGCGATGCCCTGGCGCACCACCTTGGCTGGCGAGCCCAGGTCGACCGGCTTTCCGGCCAGGTGTACCGCGCCGGAATCGGCACGGTCGGCACCAAAGATCAGGCGCAGCAATTCGGTGCGACCGGCACCGATGAGCCCGGAGATACCGTAGATCTCGCCCGCGCGGACGCTGAAGGAGACGTCGCGCACCTTGTCCGCGCGATTCAGGCCCTGGACTTCCAGCAGCGGTGGCCCGAAGCGGCGCTCGCCCATGTCCAGGTGTTCGCCAAGATCGCGACCCACCATGAGGCTGACGATCTCGTCGATGCCGTAGTGCACCATGGGCGCATCGGCGACCAGGCGACCATCGCGCAGCACCACCAGTTGCTGGGCGATGCGCTTGAGTTCTTCCAGGCGATGGGAGATGTAGACCAGCGCCACGCCTCGGGCGCGCAGGCGCTCGATCTGCTCGAACAGCAGCTCCACCTCGCGGGAGGTGAGCATGGCGGTGGGCTCGTCGAGGATCAGCACCCGGCAATCGCCGATCAGGTTGCGGGCGATTTCCACCATCTGCTGGTGACCCACACCGAGCTCGGCGATCGGGGTGTCGGGATCGATGGACTCCAGACCGACCTGGGCCATGGCCAGCCGCGCCTGTTCGCGCAGCTGGCGTCGGTCGATCCAGCCCAAACGGCGGGGCAGGCGGTCGAGGAAGAGATTTTCCGCAACGGTGAGGGTGGGCAGCAGATTGAGCTCCTGCATGACCATCCGCACACCCTGGGCTTCCGCCTCGCGGCGACTACCCGGTGCATAGGGGCGGCCGAGGAAGCTCAGCTCACCGGTGGTGGGCTGCACCAGGCCACAGAGGATCTTGGACAGGGTGCTCTTGCCGGCGCCGTTTTCCCCGGTGAGCGCCAGCACCTGGCCGGCGCGCAATTCCAGGTCCACGCCGCCGAGTACCGGCTGGGCATAGGTCTTGCCGATGCCGCGGGCGCTGAGGATGACCTCGGACGACATGGGGTTCTCCTCGGATCAGGGCTGGGTGACGAGTTCGACCGGCGTCTCGATCACCCCGTCCTTGGCACCGGTGGGCTCGCCCTTGACCAGCTTGAGCGCGGCTTCGATACCGAACACGGCCTGTTTGGCGGCGTACTGGTCGGCGGTGGCGAGGATGCGGCCGTCCTTGAGCATCGGCTTGATGGCCTTGATGTTGTCGTAGCCGACCACCTGCACCTGGCCTTTCTTGCCAGCGGCGCGCACGGCGGAAACGGCACCCAGCGCCATGCTGTCGTTGCCCGCCAGCAGGGCCTTCAGGTCCGGGTATTCGTTGAGCATGGCCGCGGCGACAGCGTTGCCCTTGTCGATCTCCCAGTTGCCGGACTGCACGCCGACGATCTTCATGCCGGCCGCTTCCATGGCGTCCTTGAAGCCCGCGGTGCGCTGCTGGGCGTTGGTGGTGGTGGAGACGCCCTCGATGATGCCGACCTGGTCACCCTGCTTGAGCTGCTTGGCCAGGTATTCGCCCACCAGGCGTGCGCCCTTGCGGTTGTCGGGGCCGACGAAGGGAATGTCCAGGGCCTTGGACTTGAGCACCTCGGGATCCAGGCGGTTGTCGATGTTGACCACCTTGATACCGGCGTCGCTGGCTTTCTTCAGCACCGGAACCAGGGCCTTGGAGTCGGCCGGCGCGATGACCAGGGCATCGACCTTGGAGACGATCATCTGCTCGACGATGCGGATCTGGCTGGAGGTATCGGTCTCGTCCTTGATCCCGTTGGAGATCAGGTCGAAGTCCGTGGAATGCGCTTTCTGGTAGGTCTTGGCGCCGTCTTCCATGGTCAGGAAGAATTCGTTGGCGAGGGACTTCATGACCAGCGCGACCTTGGGCTTTTCGGCGGCCGTGGCATGACTGGCGGTGAGCGGCAGGATCAGCGAAGCGGAGGTGAGAGCGATAGCCGCCAGCAGGCGGGCAGGGCGAAAGGCCAGCATAGGGGATCTCCGAATTCTTATGGTTCTTGTGGTCGCGCAAACGTTTGCGCGGAAAGGAGAATGTCCGCTTCGTTGGTAGCTGTCAACGGAGGTCACTACATGAATCGATTCAGCTTCCAAGGACGGCTGGTTGGCCCTGGCTGGGCAGGCCCCGGTATACTGTGCAATCGTGTTCAACCAGGCGCCCGACGCCCGAGAGTCTCTGCCATGTCCTTTTCCGAATCCGCCCTGAAATCCCTCATCCGCGCCGTGCCCGATTTTCCCAAGCCGGGGGTGATCTTTCGGGACATCACGCCGCTGTTCCAGTCGCCCGAAGGCCTGCGTGCCGTCATGGAGGCACTGCTGGAACGCTATCGCTCGGCGTCCTTCAGTCACGTCGGGGCGCTGGATGCGCGCGGATTCCTCATCGGCCCGATCCTGGCCTATGAGCTGGGCAAGCCACTGGTGCTGTTTCGCAAGCAGGGCAAACTGCCGGCGGAGCTGCTGACCGAGGTCTACAGCACCGAATACGGCGACTCGGTGATCGAGGTGCATAAGGACAGCGTCGGTGCCGGTGATTCGGTGCTCCTGGTGGACGACCTCATCGCCACTGGCGGCACCCTGGTCGCCGCTGGCAACCTGATCAAGCGCCTGGGCGCCGAGGTCCATGAAGCCGCCGCCATCGTCGACCTGCCTGAGCTAGGTGGCTCCAGGCGCCTGGAAGCGGCAGGCATTCCCACTTTCGCCCTGACGAGCTTTGCGCTGTCCGAGTATTGAGTTGCAGTTGATCGCGACTATCGCGGTCCGCACTGCTGTGCCTTTGCTCTCGTTTATCGCGGCCATGGGCCGCTCCTACAGGTACACCGAACAAATGTAGGAGCGGCCCATGGCCGCGATTGCGTCCAGCCCGTAGCGTGGAAAACCGCGTAGCGTTTTCCACCTGATGCCGATGCCCGTTCGTGGACAAGGCTGCGCCGTTGTCCACCCTACGACGGTGGTACCTTTTCGGGACCGGCCGCGTCTGCAGATCGCAATGGCCGTAAAAGGTCAATCAAGTCGTAGGTTGGGCTGAGCCCAGCAAAGCCCAACAGCTCCTGCCTTGGCGCCGGCCCCGTTGGGCTTCGACGATGGAGCCGTCTCGGCCCAACCTACGCTTTATCGCAAGCCTGGCAGTCTCTCGTCAAAGCTCAGCCGTAGGCTTTTTGGGCTCCAGCGGATACAGATCCACCTCGTCCGCCAGCTTGGGCAACTCGTCCAGAAAGGCGAGGGTATGCGGCTGGTTGAAGTGATCGTCCTGGGCGGCGACCGAGGCCCAGCGGGCCTGGATCACCCAGAGATCGCGGTCTTCACCGCCCTGGAATACCCGGTAGTCCAGGCATCCCGCATCCGTCACGGCCAGGGTGGCCAGATCCAGCAGATGGGCGCCCAGCGCCAGAGAGCGTTCGGGCTGCGCCCTGAGCAGGGTAAGGCTATGGACGTCCGGCATGGTGTGGGAGTCTCCTGCAGGATCGAGGTTTCGACCCTTCAGGATAGCGGACGTCGCAGCGGTCTCAGCGATTGATCAGGCCGAGGAATTCCGCGCGGGTGGCATCGTTGGCGCGGAACTGGCCGAGCATCACCGAGGTGACCATGGACGAGTTCTGCTTCTCCACGCCGCGCATCATCATGCACATGTGTTGTGCCTCGATCACCACGGCGACACCTGCCGCGCCGGTGACCTGCTCGATGGCCTCGGCGATCTGCCGGGTCATGTTTTCCTGAATCTGCAGGCGGCGGGCGAACATGTCGACCACTCGTGCGACCTTGGACAGGCCCAGTACCTTGCCCTTGGGCATGTAGGCGACATGGGCCTTGCCGATGAAGGGCAGCATGTGGTGCTCGCACAGGGAATACAGCTCGATGTTCTTCACCAGCACCATCTCGCTGTTGTCCGAGGTGAAGAGGGCGTCGCCCACCACTTCTTCCAGCGTCTGGTTGTAGCCGCGGCAGAGATACTGCATGGCCTTGGCCGCCCGCTTGGGCGTGTCCACCAGCCCCTCCCGGCTGATGTCTTCGCCGAGTCCGGTCAGGATCGAGGAGTAGTGCTGTTCGAGAGACATTTGGGTTCCTGTTTGTCGATAAGGAAGAGAGCGCTCGGATGAGACGTCACCCGAGTCACAGGATCACTCGTCGCGACCTTCTAGCATGGTGCGCTTGAGCAAGACATAAAGCGAGCCGGTCCCGCCATGGCGTGGCAGGCAGGACGTGAAACCCAGCACCTGGGGGTGCTGGCGCAGCCAGGTGTTGACGTGACTCTTGATCAGCGGCCGGCGGCCATCCGTGCGCGCGGCCTTGCCGTGGGTGACCCGCACGCAACGGATTTCCAGGCGGGTCGCCTCGGCGAGAAAGTCCCATAGGGTTTCGCGCGCCTTCTCCACGGTCATGCCGTGCAGGTCCAGGCTGCCTTCGAAGGGGATCTGCCCCCCTTTGAGGCGGCGCAACTGGCTGTCCTGCAGTCCGTCACGGCCCCAGTAGAGTTCGTCCTCGGCGCCCACGTCGATGACGAAGGCATCGCTCAGGCCGTCGACCCGGATCGCGGTCGTGGTTCTGGTCGCATCGGCGCGGCGCTGGGCGACCTGGCCGAGGTCGGCGCGTGGCTTGCCGGTGTCGGCGCGATCCTGCTTGAGCGGACGGATCCCGCGGGTGAAGTCAGCGAAAGAGGCATCGTCGTCGTGCATGGCGTTCTCCGGTACAGGGCGTCATTCTACCGGCGGGTCAGGACTCGTGCAGCAATCGGCTAACCGCGGCCAGCGCGGCCTGTTGCCGCTCGGCCCAATCGCCGGAGATTTCCAGGACCGGCTGGCGATGCGCCCGCAGCCAGTCCCGGCAGTGGGCAAAGAATGCCAGGCGCTCGGCGAGATCCGGCTGGCAGCGCTGCCCATCGTCCTGCCAGGCCACATCGCGGGGATCGAGCAGCAGGTGCAGGTCGTAGCGGCGGGCCAGCAGCGCGGGTTCCAGCCAGGCAGGCGCGTCGCCGAACAGCAGGCGACTCCACAGCAGGTTGCTGAGCAGATGGGTGTCGAGCAGCAGCAGGGCCGGCGCGGCGGCCCGCGCCTGGTCTTCGCGGCGCAATTGCTCGTGGGCGATGACTTCCACGTCCGCCAGGGTGGTGTCGGTGCCGTGCCGCTCGCAGTATTCCCGGACGTACTCGTCGACCCGGACACCGCCGAATCGCTCGGCGAGGACCGTCGTCAGCCAGGATTTGCCACTCGATTCGGGGCCGGTCAGCACCACGACCTTCATCGAGGGCTCGCCAGGGCGCGGCGCCAGTCGAGCCAGCCGTAGGCGGCCAGGGCGACAAAGACCGCATAGAGAAGCGCGGTGGGGTAGAGGCCCTTGTAATAGAAGAGGCCCACATAGATGACGTCCAGCACGAACCACAGCATCCAGCACTGCAGCCGCTTCTGCGCCATCCAGAATTGGGCGACCAGGCTGAAGCCGGTGAGCGCCGCGTCCAGCCAGGGCAGGGCGGCGTCGGTGTGGGTGCCCATGAGATAGCCGAGCGCAAGGCTACCCAGCGCACCCGCCAGGAGGCCGGCCAGCAACGGCTTGGCGGTGAGCGAGCTGACCACCCGACCCTGATGTTGCTGGCCGCCACGCAGCCACTGCCACCAGCCGTAGAGCTGCAGCACCGCATAGATGCACTGCAGCAGCATGTCGGAATAGAGTTTGACGTTGTAGAAGATCCAGACGTAGAGCACCACCATCACCAGGCCTATGGGCCAGGCCCAGATGTTCTGGCGGACCGTCAGCCAGACGGCGATCACCCCGAGAACGGCGGCCAGCAGCTCCACGGGCGACATGCCCAGCAGGGTGGTGAGTGACTCCAGAAACGACATGCTTCACATCCGGAAAGATTCAATTCGTCATTGTACGGCACCTAATGGCCGTCTATCGGTCTCTTCAACCGGTCTCGCTCTGGTAAGGTGCCGGGCGGCCGCTACAGCATGAGCTGTCCTGGGTACCGCGAAGGGCCACGCCCTGCGGAGCGTCACGGTTCGAACCCCGTTGCCGCCGGCGTCTTCGGACCCGGCTACCTGCAAATGTTTCACTTGGATGGAGTAATACCATGGACCTATGGAGTGCCTTGCAGGCGCTGATTTTGGGGATCGTCGAGGGCATCACCGAATTCCTGCCGGTTTCCAGTACCGGCCACCAGATCGTGGTGGCTGACCTGATCGGCTTTCGCGGCGATACCGTCATCGCCTTCAACATCGTGATTCAGCTGGCGGCCATCCTGGCCGTGGTCTGGGAGTACCGCTTCAAGGTCTTCGAGATCGTCACCGACCTGCCGCGCAAATCCTATGCGCAGCGGTTCACCGGCAACCTGATCGTGGCCTTCCTGCCGGCGGCGGTGCTGGGTGTGATCCTGGGCGACCTGATCCACGAGTACCTGTTCAACCCCATCACCGTGGCCTTCGCACTGGTGATCGGCGGCGTGATCATGATCTGGGCGGAAAAGCGCAAGCACCGCATCCGCGTGGAAGAAGTGGACGACATGCGCTGGCACGACGCCCTCAAGGTCGGTTTCGCCCAGTGCCTGGCGATGATTCCGGGCACCTCCCGTTCCGGCTCGACCATCATCGGCGGCCTGTTGTTCGGCCTGTCGCGCAAGGCTGCCACCGAGTTCTCCTTCTTTCTGGCCATGCCCACCATGGTCGGCGCGACGGTCTATTCGGTCTACAAGTACCGCCACATGTTCGTCCCTAGCGACGCCATGATCTTCGCGGTTGGTTTCGTCACCTCCTTCATCTTCGCCATGCTGGCGGTGAAGGCGCTGCTGAAGTTCATCGGCAATCACAGCTACGTGGTCTTCGGCTGGTACCGTATCGTCTTCGGACTGCTGATTCTGGCCACCTGGCAGTTCGGTTGGATCGACTGGCATGCGGCCAAGGCGGCCGGGTGAAACCCGAGAAGGAACAGCAGAGCCGGCGCAAGCCGGCTCGTGCATCTGCGCAGTCCGCTACGCCCAAGACCGCCAAGCGGGCGTCCGCACCGACGCCCTATCAACAGCGCGCGGCCATCGCCCGTCAGGACATGCTGGCGCTGCTGCAGATCGCGGTCTTCATCCTGCCCCTGGTCGGCATGCTGTCCCTGGCCTTTGGTCGCGGCGTGCTCTGGCCACTGCCGCTATACCTGATCGCCAGCATCGTTACCTACCTGCTCTACAAGCATGACAAGCAACGCGCCCGCGACAAGGGCTGGCGGGTGCCGGAGCGGGTCCTGCACCTGGGCGAGCTACTCGGCGGCTGGCCGGGCGCCCTGATCGCCCAGCAGCGGTTTCGCCACAAGACGGTCAAGTTGAGTTTTCGCCTGGTGTTCTTCGCCATCGTCGCCTTGCATCAGTTGCTGTGGCTGGATGTGCTCTGCGGCGGCTTTCTGCACCGTCACCTGCCGCTCTGAGGTCAGGCAAGCGGCACCGATGCAGGTGATGGGCTAGGCTTGCGGGCGAATGCCGCCCGTTGCCCAGGAGCCCCATGTTGCGAACCCCTCGAACGATCCTCACGCCACTGTTCTTGTCCCTGATCCTGGCCGCCTGTAGCCAGAGTCGCGAAATCCCCTTGCCCATGGCCCCCGAGGCCGGTTCTGGTTACCGGACTGGGCTGACGGCCAGTGAAGCCACCCGGCAGATGGCGGCAGCGGCCAATCCCCTCGCCGCCGAGGCGGGGCGCGAGATCCTGCGCCGAGGTGGTTCGGCCATCGATGCCGCCATCGCCATGCAGGCGGTTCTGACCCTGGTCGAGCCCCAGTCCTCGGGTATCGGCGGCGGTGCTTTCCTGCTCTATTGGGACGGTCACCGGGTCCAGGCCTACGACGGTCGCGAGACGGCGCCCGCAGGCGCCACGGAAAATCTCTTCCTGCACGCGGATGGCAGCCCCATGGCCTTCGAAGAGGCCCGCATCGGTGGTCGTTCGGTGGGCGTACCGGGGGTATTGCGCGCCCTGGAGCTCGCCCACCGCGACCATGGCAAGCTGGCTTGGCAAAGCCTGTTCGAGCCGGCCATCCGCCTGGCGCGGGAAGGCTTTCCACTGTCGCCACGGTTGCACAACCAGCTCCTCCACGATCCCTTCCTTAGGCAATCGCCCGGCATGGCCGCGCTCTATCTGGATGCCCAAGGCCAGGTGAAGCCGGTGGGAACCCGCCTGCGCAACCCCGAGCTGGCCGATACCCTGGCGCTGATTGCCAAGGAGGGTGCGGCCGCACTCTATCGCGGCGACCTGGCCAAAGCCATCGCCACAGCGGTGCAGGGGAGTCCCAATCCCGGTAGCCTGAGCCTCAAGGACCTTGCCGGTTATCGCGCCAAGGTCCGCACGCCGCTGTGCACCGACTACCAACGCTGGCGCGTCTGCGGCATGCCGCCGCCGGCCGGTGGCATCACCGTGGCCCAGACGCTCGGCATTCTCCAGGCGCTGAAGGCGCGCGACCCGGCCTGGGCCCTGGCTCCCTTGCGCCCGGTGCCAACCGCGCTGCCGGCGGCGCAGGAGCCCAGACCAGAAGCCGTGCACCTGATCAGTGAGGCCGAACGCCTGGCCTATGCCGATCGCGCCCAATACGTGGCGGACCCGGATCTGGTGCCGGTCAACGTCAGCGGCCTGCTCGATTCAGGGTATCTGGCCAGTCGCGCTCAGCAGGTAGGCGAGCGCAGCCTGGGCAAGGCCGTCCCGGGTACGCCGCCGGGGCCGACCCTGGCCTGGGCGCCGGATCGTTCACCGCTGCGCATCTCCACCTCCCAGGTGGTCGCTGCGGATGCCTGGGGTGGCGCGCTGTCCATGACGACCACGGTAGAGAGTTACTTCGGCTCCCACCTGATGGTGAAGGGCTTCATGCTCAACAACCAGTTGACGGACTTTTCCTTCGTGCCCCGCGAGAAGGGTTTGCCAGTGGCCAATCGGGTCGAACCGGGCAAGCGCCCGCGCTCGACCATGTCGCCCACCCTGGTGTTCGATCGCCAGAGCGGCGACCTGGTAGCGGCTCTGGGGTCGCCGGGTGGCTCGCAGATCGCCGGCTATGTGGTGAAGACACTGGTTGGTCTGCTGGACTGGCAGCTGGATCCCCAATCGGCGGCGGGCCTGCCGAATTTCGGCAGCCGTAACGGCCCCACCGAGCTGGAGCGCGGCGAGACCACGCCGGCCTTGCGCCAGGCGCTGGAGCAGCGTGGGCATCAGGTGCGCGAAGACGAGATGACCAGTGGCATCCAGGTCATTCGCCGGGTGGGATCAGGATGGCAGGGTGGCGCCGATCCGCGGCGCGAGGGCGCGGCACTGGGGGATTAGGTCGCGGGTCGTCGGGGCAGGGGAGGATCCTCACCCAGTCCTCTCCCAGGGGGAGAGGAAGCCACTAGGGCGCTGGAGCAGGCTCGCGGGGAAAGGAGGCGCCGGACCGCTTCCGGTTCGGCACCTTGGGTATCACGCCGGCTGGTCGAGTTGCAGTACGCGGGTGGTGCGCTCCCGCACTTCCCGCAGCAGCTCCGGCTCTTCGGCCAGCTTGTGACCAAAGGAGGGGAACATGGTGCGCAGCTTGGCCTGCCACTCTTCGCTCTGGTAGCGGCTCGGGAAACAGCGCTCGACCAGGGTCAGCATGATGGACACCGAGGTGGAAGCACCTGGAGAGGCGCCCAGCAGGGCGGCGATGGTACCGTCACCGGAAGCGACGATCTCGGTGCCGAACTGCAGGATGCCGCCTTTCTGCGGGTCCTTCTTGATGATCTGCACCCGCTGGCCGGCCACTTCCAGGCGCCAGTCCTGCTTGCGCACGGCCGGGTAGAAGGCGCGCAGCTCTTCGACGCGCTGGTCGAAGGACTGCAGTACCTGGCCGACCAGGTAGCGGGTCAGCGGCATGTTGTCCCGCGCCACGGCGAGCATGGGGCCGATATTGCCCGACTTGATCGACTTGGGCAGGTCGAGGAAGGAACCGCGCTTGAGGAACTTGGTGGTGAAACCGGCGAAGGGTCCGAACAGCAACGACTTCTTGCCATCCACCACGCGGGTGTCCAGGTGCGGTACCGACATCGGCGGGGAGTTGACCCCGGCCAGGCCGTAGACCTTGGCCTGGTGCCGTTCGACGATGTGCGGATCGTCGCAGCGCAGCCATTGGCCGCTCACCGGGAAGCCACCGTAGCCGGCGCCTTCGGGGATGCCGGACTTCTGCAGCAGCGGCAGGGCCGCGCCACCGGCGCCGAGGAAGACGAACTTGGCGATCAGCGTGCGGGTAGCACCGGAGCGACTGTCCTCGATGGTCAGGCGCCAACGCTGATCCGCTTCGCGGGTCAGGTCCACCACCTTCTGGTTGTAGCGGACCTGGGTGCCGGGGCGGGTCTGCAGGTGACCCAGCAGGCTCATGGTCAGGGCGCCGAAATTGACGTCGGTACCACCGGCCACATGGGTCGCTGCCACGGCTTCGGTAGCTGGCCGGCCTTCCATCACCAGGGGCATCCACTCGCGCAGCTTGGCGTGGTCCTCGGAATACTCCATGCCGTCGAAGCAGGCGTGGTCCTTGAGGGCCTCATAGCGCTTGCGCAGGAAGGCGATGTCCTTGGCGCCATGCACGAAGGACATGTGTGGCACGGGGCTGATGAAGGCGCGCGGCGAACCGAAGTGGCCTTCCTCGACCAGGTAGGACCAGAACTGCCTGGAGGCCTCGAACATGCCGTTGATGCTGAGGGCCTTGGTGACGTCGATGCTGCCGTCCGCCTTTTCGGGCGTGTAGTTCAACTCGCAGAGGGCCGCATGGCCGGTTCCGGCGTTGTTCCAGGGGTTGGAACTCTCCGCCGCGCCTACGTCGAGCAGTTCGAGTACCTCGACGGTACTCGTGGGCTCCAGCTCCTTGAGCATGACCGCCAGGGTCGCACTCATGATTCCCGCGCCGACGAAAACGAAATCCGACTCTTCGTTACCACTGTGCATTCATCGTACTCCTGAGACAGTGTCTCGCTTTACACCTGAGGGAGATCGGGCGTCGGAGCCCGACCTCGAGTTGGGCAACCCCGAGCTGGCCGCAAAGGGCCGAGCAGGGGTGAGCAACCGGTAGGGCATGGCAGTCAGTTGCGACAGCGGCCGTCCGGCAATGTTCTGATTTATTGAGTTGGAGCCAAATGTCCTGGTGGATCGGCGGAGGCCGATGCCAGGCGGGGCGGCCAGGATGCGACAGGGAGCCCGTCGAGCGTGCCGGAAGGGGGCGCTACGTGTTACGAGACGTGGCAGGAGACCCCTGGTCTCCCGGCGCAAACGATAGGTATTGATCGCGGCGATCCTGGTCGAGTACCCGTTTCGGTGCGAAATGATACCTAGGGTAACTGCTTAGGGCACCATCTATTTTAACCGTGTAGTGGGCATCAAGACCCACTACACGGACCTCGCGCTTAGCCGTTGATGCCTTGGCTGCGCAGGTAATCGTCATAGCTGCCGCTGAAATCCACCACACCGCTCTCGCTCATGTCGAGGATGCGGGTGGCCAGGGAGGACACGAATTCGCGGTCGTGGCTGACGAAGATCAGGGTGCCCGGATAGTTTTCCAGCGCCAGGTTCAGCGCCTCGATGGACTCCATGTCCAGGTGGTTGGTGGGCTCGTCCATCACCAGCACGTTGGGCTTCTTCAGGATCAGCTTGCCGAACAGCATGCGTCCCTGTTCACCACCAGAAATGACCTTGATCGACTTCTGGATGTCGTCGCTGGAGAACAGCATGCGGCCCAGGGTACCGCGTACCATTTGCTCGCCGCCCTGGGTCCATTGGGCCATCCACTCGAACAGCGTGGCATCGTCGGCGAAGTCCTCGGCGTGGTCCTGGGCGAAGTAGCCGACATCAGCGCTGTCGGTCCATTTCACTTCACCGCTCTGGGGAGCCATCTCGCCCACCAGGGTGCGCAGCAGGGTGGTCTTGCCGATGCCGTTGGGGCCGATGATGGCGACCCGCTCGCCGGCTTCGATCTGCAGGCCCAGGCGCTTGAACAGCGGGGTGCCGTCGAAGCCTTGAGTGACGTTCTCCAGGGTCACCGCCTGGCGGTGCAGCTTCTTGTTCTGCTCGAAGCGAATGAAGGGGCTGACGCGGCTGGATGGCTTGACCTCGTCCAGCTGGATCTTGTCGATCTGGCGCGCCCGGCTGGTGGCCTGCTTGGCCTTGGAGGCGTTGGCCGAGAAGCGACTGACGAACTGCTGCAGTTCGGCGATCTGGGCCTTCTTCTTGGCGTTGTCCGACAGCAGGCGCTCGCGGGCCTGGGTGGCGGCGGTCATGTACTCGTCGTAGTTGCCCGGGAACAGGCGCAGCTCACCGTAGTCCAGGTCGGCCATGTGGGTGCAGACGCTGTTCAGGAAGTGGCGGTCGTGGGAGATGATGATCATGGTGCTGTTGCGCGCGACCAGGATGCCTTCCAGCCAACGGATGGTGTTGATATCCAGATGGTTGGTAGGTTCGTCGAGCAGCAGCAGCTCCGGATCGGAGAACAGTGCCTGGGCCAGCAGTACCCGTAGCTTCCAACCGGGGGCGACGGCGCTCATGGGGCCAAAGTGCTGGTCCTGCGGGATGCCCAGGCCGAGCAGCAGCTCGCCCGCCCGCGCTTCGGCGGTGTAGCCATCGTATTCGGCGAACTGCACTTCCAGTTCGGCCACGGCCATGCCGTCGTCTTCGCTCATTTCCGGCAGGGAGTAGATGCGTTCGCGCTCGGCCTTGACCTTGGCCAACTCGGCGTGGCCCATGATCACGGTATCGATGACGGTGCAGTCTTCGTAGGCGAACTGGTCCTGGCGCAGCTTGCCCAGGCGCACGTTGGGTTCGAGCATCACCTGGCCGCCGGTGGGCTCGAGGTCACCCCCGAGAATCTTCATGAAGGTGGACTTGCCGCAGCCGTTGGCGCCGATCAGGCCGTAGCGATGGCCGTTGCCGAATTTGACGGACACGTTCTCGAACAGCGGCTTGGCGCCAAACTGCATGGTGATGTTAGCGGTGGAGATCAAGGGGGTACCTATCAGGGACTAAAGGCGTCGCGAGAGCTGACGGTATCGATTCGATACCGACGCCGAGCTTGGCTATCTCGCTCGGAGCTGAACCTGTGCCGATCCAGCGAGCGTAGGTGGAAAGAAAAAATCTGGAGGAGGGTTTCCCAGCTGTAGGGCGATGAGGCCGAAGCTCATGCCGGACATTGCGTTCATTGTCTCATAGGTCCGCCAGCGGTGATAAGGCCGCCGTGGGTACCAGAGCGCTGCTCCGACTCGCCCTGGGTCGCATGATCTTCGGACCGCTGGTGATGATGGCCAGTGAACGGCGATCACCCGGACGCTTCTCATGCTGCACCGATGCAGCCATCCCAGGAGCAGATATGTCCGAGCAGACGAAGAGCCGAATAGATGCTGGAGCGCCGCGGGAGCAGTTGCCGCCCACGCTGGAGGAGACCCAGGCCCGCAATGCCGAGCTGCGGATGCAGAAGATGGCGAAGCAACGCCAGCAGGCGCTGGCGGAACGGTCGCTCACCGCTGCCAGGAATGAAAAGCAGGTGCCTTGAGCCTCGGGACCATCGGTCATAATGGCCACTGAACAGGTACCTCCTTGCGCGTCTCCAATACAGTGAGGCCACTATTGGCCTCACTGCGAGGTGACCCATGATCACAACGACCACTCATTGGCAAAGATTCAGTTCGCCACAGGCTCCCGGAATGATCGCAAGGTCGATGTTCGGGATCGACGTCCAGCTGGCTGGGGGGCAAGGTGGGCAGGCCACAGAGCCCGCTCCGGCTAAGCCACCGGAGCCTGCCGATACGGATGGCGCCGATCCTGACGAGCCCTCGACGCCGGTGCCTGGCGAAAGCGACGACCAGGAACCAGCGCCTCGGTAATCCCCCTGAGTCCCGACAAAGCCCAGCCGACGTGTTGGGCTCTGTCACGGACAGTGGTAGGTAAAGCGCCAATATGAAGAGCCTATCTGTTGAACGCTTTCAGCCGCGCGAGGAGTGCCCTTCTTTGGTTTAGGCTAGATGTCTCTTTTGTTTTGAATAAAAGGAGATTTTTTCTAAAACTTCAGAGCTCTTTGCTGAAGGTGATGCAATCGGCAATATTGGAAAGTAATGATAAGAGGGGATTCAGTTCTCTGATTGCCCTATTCGCCCTGTATTAAACGAAGCGGCTAAAAGAGTAAAGAATTCGAGTGGGAATTGATGGTGGGTGTAAAGCATGGCTTGAGTAACCACCTGTGGAGGGTAAGTGCCGCTTCGCTATTTGATAACGGGCTTGTCTTGTAGGTCGAGTAAAAAGCGAAACGCACTTTGAACGGTGGTCTGGCGGTCCTGTATCTCTGCGATGCACAGCGTCAGCATGTCCCTGAGCGCTTCTGAGTCAGCGGTTCCGTGGCATTCGTATATCTGTCGCAGTAGCTGGTTGATCGCATCCTGTTCCGCGGCGTATCGCTCCAGCAGCAGGCCATGCTTTCGGTCCTGTTCGTTCATGCGACTTCCTCCGGTACGGGCTGATCGGTATCCGGCGATCGTTTTGCCACCGTTGGGAAAGAGTTTAAACCCGAAGTGTCGGATGGGTGGTCAACGACAGCATTGCGAGATATATGTCAAAGGATGAGGCGTATCAGTAGTTTCACCCAGGAGTCCCATGAACAGGTTAAAAGAAGCGCTGGAGATGCTCGATCCTCCGGTGAAGCATTTCATCGAATACCGGGGTGAAGATGTCTTGCTGACGCTTTTGGATCCCAAGGTGCCAGCAAAGGTATCGCGCCTCATTGCCAAGCGCACGGTACTGAATAGTGAGGCGCTCAATGTCATGGTGTTGTATGCCGTCAACGAACTTCGTCTGAAAGGCTCTCTTGTTCCTTTGCAAGCCGATACGGTGCTCATTGGCAGGAAGGCGCCTTAATTCGCATCAGAGGTTAAGTGAGTGATAAAGATGATGGTTGACCATTGCTACCTGGGATGGGCGCCCTTGGCCATCGCAGTGGGTAACTGCCGGCCGTAAGGGCCGCGTTCTTTCTCATCCGCGTCGGCCTCTGATAACCGTATTCGATGCACGAACGTCTGCCTGGCAGCAGCCGATGTCTGTGGGGTCACCTTGGCGATGCCATGCAGTAGGTGACTTGGTTATTTCCTAACCTGCGACATCTGTCCTGCTGATACAGATGCCTTGAGCGTTCGGTTCCCCGTCAACGGGTCGGCGGACATCCCTGTCCATGGCGACCTAAGGCGCCGGTAGCGGAACGACCTTCCAAACGGCCTCGGTCAGCTGATCGAGGGTCCAGGGTTTATGCAGGAAGGGCACGCCGGGTGGCACGTCGTTTCTCAGGCCGGCATAGCCGGACATCAGCACGAAGGGCACGGCGGGCCAGCGCTCGGTGACGATCTTGGCCAGCTGGATGCCATCGATCACCCCGGGCATCCGCACGTTCGACACCACAACGTTCACCTGCTGCCAGTGCAGTTCCAGAAACTGCAGGGCGGCATCGGCGGTCCCGAAGGTTTCCACCTGGAAGCCTTCCTGCTTGAGCACCTCGCGCACCAGGGCTTGCAGCAGCAATTCGTCTTCTGAGACGACGGCGAGCAGATTGGCATCGTTGGCTGGACGGGTCGGCGTATCCATAGGCGGCGTTCCAGGAATGGAAGATCTCTGGAGTCTAGTCAAGCGCCGGCTTTTTGCCTGGCCGATTGTGCCAAGGCAGATTCCTGATCGAGTCTGGCCTTGGGCGTTGCTCTGGCCACGGCCTCGCCACGAGCGATGCCATGGCGACGTGCGGTCACGGCTTCGCTGCAACCTCTGCGGCTGACCGCCTACTAATGCTCAAGACCTACCCTTCATAGGAGCTTGGCATGAACCTGTTGCTTTCTTCCGCACCCGACACCACGGTACCCCTGGCCTGGTGGCTGGGTGGTGACCAGGCGCCGCTCAACGACTCCGACATGGCCGATGAGGAGATCGATACCGAGATCCCCGATGAGGTGGCGGAGAACCTGACCGAGCCGGCCAAGCCGCCCGCGCCGATTCCGGATCCTGGTCCACTGTAGGAAAAGTAGCCAGGCGGGGGCGTCGCGCCGGACCACTAGGGCATCGCCCCCCAGGCTGGCCTAGGCACCTGAGGCGGTGAGATTTTCCCTGAGCGCGCGGCGATAGAGCAGGGCGCTCAGGCCCAGACCCGCCAGGGCCATCAAGCCAGCGAAGAGAAAGATGGCGCTGAAACCGAAGCCATTGGCAATCGCACCGGCCAGTGGCCCGGTAATCCCCAAGGCCAGATCCAGGCACAGAGAGTAGGCGCCCAGGGCAGCGCTGCGATTGGTGGGCGGTACCTTGACGATGGCCTCGACTCCCAGGGCCGGATAGACCAGTGACAAGCCGAAGCCGGCCATGGCGGCGCCAACCAGGGCCATCTGGGGCGTGACCGCCAACCAGAGCAGCAGCAGCCCCAGGGTTTCGACCGTGAAGCAGGCCAGGGCAACGCGGAAGCCGCCGATCTTGTTGATAGCCCCGGCGAACAGTAGCCGGGCGCAGATGAAGGCGGCGCCAAAGGCGGTCAGGCAGAAGGCCGCGTTCGGCCAGCCATTGCTGGCGTAGTAGAGGGTGACGAAGGTGGCGATCGCGCCAAAGCCGATGGAGCTCAGCAGCAGGCAAAGACCGAAAGGACTGATGCGCCAGAATACCTTGTGGAAGGGCAGTCGATCGCCGGCGATGACCGGGGCCGGTTCCTTGTTCCAGGCCAGCGCCAGGCCCAGAGCACCCAGCAGGGCGATAGCGACACCCAGGCTCCACAGCCCCAGGCTGGCCACCATGGCGACGCCTAGTGGTGCGCCTATGGCAAGGGCACCGTAGGCGGCGATGCCGTTCCAGGAGATCACCTTGCTCACGTGCTGCATGCCGACGCTGCCCATGCCCCAACTGAGGCAGCCGGTGCCGATCATGGCCTGGGACATGCCTAGGATCACCCGGCCGACGATTAGCAGGCCCAGGCTAAGCGCCGGCACGCTCTGCAACGAAGTCGCGAGCAAGGTAAGGACGCCGCAGGCGACGCAGCCGAACAATCCGTAAATGACCCCGCGCTTGGCGCCGATGCTATCGGCCAGCTTGCCGGCGAGCGGTCGAGTGAACAGCGTCGCCAGGTACTGGATACTGATCGCCAGCCCCGCGATCACCGAACCGTAGCCGAGATCGTCATGCACATAGCCCGGCAGGATCGCCAGTGGCAGACCGATGGCCAGGAACAGCAGAAAGCTGAAGATGACGATGGAAACGATGCGTCGATTGATGGCGAGTGCGGTGACAGGCGGGGCGGTCGTGGTCATGGCTGTTCTCGAGAAGACTCGTCGAAACGGCGGAGGAGGCGGACGCTGAGGCCCAGGCCGGCGAGGGCGGACAGCGCGGCGCACAGGAAGCTGGCGGCATAGCCGAAGTGGGTGGCTACCGCGCCGATGAGCGGGCCGGTCACCGCCAGCGAAAGGTCGATGAACACCGAATAGCCTGCCAGGGCAGCGCCCCGGTTGGAGGCCGGGACCCGCTGCACCGCTTCCACGGCCAGCGCCGGGAACACCAGCGAGAAGCCGATCCCGGTGAGGGCGGCGCCGACCAGGGCAGTGGTCACGCTGGGCGCCAGCCACAGCGTGGCCAGGCCGATGGCTTCCACCGCCAGGCTGACGATGGCGACACGGAAGCCGCCATGCCGGTTGATGGCATTGGCGCATACCAGGCGCACGCCTATGAAAAAGCAGCCGAACACCGTGAGACACAGCGCCGCGCCGCTCCAGCCCTGGCTGGCGTAATACAGGGTGATGAAGGTGGCCAGGGTACCGAAACCGATTCCACCCAGCGCCAGGCCGAGCCCAAAGGGCAGGACCCGCCCGAGCACCGTGGTGAAGGGAAGGCGTTCACCGCGTACCGGAACGATGGGTGGGCGCGGCTTGGCGATGCGGTAGCCCAATACCGCCAGGGCTATGATGCTGGCGCCCATGACCCAGAGACCCAGCAGGTCGACCAGCACGACGCCAAGGGGCGCGCCGATGGCCAGGGCGCCATAGCTGGCGACGCCATTCCAGGAGATCACCTTGGCGGTATTGGACGGGCCGACGCGGCCGATTGCCCATGAAATGGCACCGGTACCCGAGAGACTTTCCGCACAGCCCAGTACCAGGCGCCCGAGCAGCAGGGCGCCGAGACTGATCCAGGGCCAGTCCTGCAGGAGGATCGACGCCAGCATCAGCAGTCCGCTGATGCCGCAACCGAGCATGCCGTAGAGCACCGACTGCTTGGCCCCTACCGTGTCGATAAGGCGGCCGGCGTGGGAGCGCGAGAGCAGGGTAGCCAGGTACTGACTGCTGATGACCAGACCCGCGATGATGGAGTTGAAGCCCAGATCCTCATGCACATAGCCCGGCAGCACGGCCAACGGAATACCGATGGTCAGGTAGGCGATGAAGGTGAAGAGCACCGTCCCGAGGGTGATGCGGGTGGCCAGCGCGGGTGAGGGTGAGGGTGCGGGTGGTAGGCTTGCGGTCGACATCGGACTCGAGAGGTTGTCTGACAATGTGGGATAGATTGCTTTCGCCTGGCAAAGGTCACACGTCATGAGGTTTTTTGTCCATGATCCCCAGGCACTCGGGCAGCGCCGGTCGCCGGGCATGGCCAGACTGGCTGTCCTATTGGCGGCACTGAGTGCTTTTTCGGTTGCGGCAGCCGAGCCCCTTGTTCTACGGATCGGTGACCATCGGCTCCGCGTCGAGGTGGCGAGTACGCCTGAGCAACGGGCGCGTGGGCTCATGGGGCGTTCGCCCCTGGGAGCGGACGAAGGCATGCTGTTCGTCTTCCCTGGTGACGACGCGCGCTGCCTATGGATGCGCGATACGCCCAGTGCGCTGGCCGCCGCCTTCATCTCTGCGCAAGGCGACATTCTGAACGTCGTCGAGATGCGCCCATTGAGCGACACCCATCACTGCTCGCGTGCACCTGCGCGTTACGCCTTGGAAACGGCCACGGGTTGGTTCTCGACGCGGGGCATTCATCCGGGGGAGCGCATCCAGGGGCTCGGTGCCGTCAGGCCTGTGCCCAGATGATTACGACGCGCAAGAAGCATTGGTTGGGCTGCCTGGTCTGGGTGACACAAGCCATGCCTGGGCTCAGGTCGATTGCGCATTGAAGATATCAAGATGGGAATTGAGGCTATCCCAGCTAGAACGCAATGCGATTTACTGCCTGATAAATATGATTTTTATCAATAGGTTAAGTAGGCTTAGTGAAGTCCTCTATGAACTAATCTTGAGAAACCACTTTAAGTCTCCCCGCGTGGTGCACACGAGCTAGGGATGTCGGGACGGCCGTCAGGAAACGTCTTTTCACTAGCCTGCAACGGCCAATCGCGTAGCGCCTTACGCTGCCGTTACGCGTTCGCCTCAAAGCCAGGATGCGCGATCTCTAATGAATCCAGGCCTCGACGCGGCGATTCTTCACGCGGCCATTGGGAGATAGCCCCGCCACTGGCAACTGGTCGCCAAGCCAGAGCAATTCGTTGGCGAAGGCTTTCTGGTGACGCAAGGCCGTGGCGACTGCGTTGGCCCGCAGGCGGGCCAGGAGGGCGGCGCGCGCGGGGTCTTCGGTGGTGTCGTTGAAGCCGACCAGGATGAGCTGGCGTTGCGCATTCTCCGGGCGGCGCATGAAGGCGGCCAGCCGCTCCACGTCGCGCAGCGCCTTGTTGTCGAGATGCGCACTGCCGGAGGTGAAGCGAAAGTTGACCGTGAGGCGCTGGGCGCGTCGGGCCAGTTCGCCATAGGAGGCAGGCATGCCCTGGGTATCACTGATCTTGACTGGCTCGATGCGCTGGGCGACGAACCCGCTCTGCTGGACCACGGCCTGGCCCGCCGGCGTCTGGCTGAATTCGAGCAGGGCGCGGGCCCAATCCGAACGCCGCGCCGGCGGGCCGTAGAGGAACAGTCGCCGTGCCAGCGGATAGTCTTCGGTGGCGATGCTGGCTTCGCTGGGTGCGATGGCCCGACCCTGGCCATCGCGCAGGGCGAGCTTCGGCAGATTGGCCGCCGCCGCCAGGCTCGTGAAGCCAATGCCCGCCGGATCACTGGCGACCTGTTGCGCGAGCTCCTCGTTCGATTCATAGCGTTTGGCGGCGGCGTTGAGGTGCTTGCCCTGCGGATTCAGAACCAGCTCGCGAAAGGTGTCGTAGGTGCCCGAGCGATCATCCCGGGCATAGAGCCGGATCGGACCAGGCTTGCCGCCCAGCTGTTGCCAGTCGGTGATCTCTCCGGCGAAGACCTGCGCCAGTTGCTGGAGGCTGAGCTCGTGCAAGGAGTTGCCCGGATGCACGATGATCGCCAGGCCGTCCAGGCCGATGACATATTCCGCGTCCTTGCTGCGCAAGTCTCCAAGGCCGGCCAGGGCGTTGACTTCAGTATCATTGATCGGTCGCGAGGCGGCGGCCAGGTCCGTGGTGCCGGCGGCCAGCGCGGTGAAACCAGTGCTGGAGCCATGGGCGGCGATGGGGACTGCCACCCAGGTGCCGTCCGGGGCGCGGGCGGTCAGCCGCCATTCGTCCATCGCGTCGGTAGGTACCACTTGGGGATCGCGGTAGCCGCGCTCGGCGAGTAGCGCCGCAACCAGACGGGGTCCCAGGCGTGCGTTGATGGTGTTGGAGCCCTGCAGGCGCAGCAGGGTGGTTGCCGGCTGGCTGGCCAGGAGCGGCAAGGGCAGCAGCGGAAACAGCAGCATGAGCACTGTGCTCTGCAGGAACAGGCGGCGGAATACTGGCGCAGAGCGGTTCATGGTCGGGCCTCGAAGCTGAAACGAGGCCGCCACCTTAGGCACGCCGTGTGACGGCGGCGTGACAGGACTTCACGTCAATTCTAGCCAGACCGGCGCATGGTCGGAGGGCTTCTCCATACCGCGGATTTCATAGTCCACGCCCGCCCCGGCGATACGCTCGCGCAACGCCCGGGAGGCCAGGATGGTGTCGATGCGCAGGCCACGCTTGGGCTCGTCTTCGAAACCCCGGCTGCGATAGGGGAACCAGCTGAAGCGATCGTCCACGTCCGGATGCAGATGACGGTAGCTGTCGATCAGGCCCCAGCCCAGCAGGCGCTGCATCCACTCGCGCTCTTCGGGCTGGAAGCTGCAGGCGCCGGTTCTCAGCCAGCGCTTGGCATTGGCTGCACCGATGCCGATGTCGTGATCCTGGGCGGAGATATTGAAGTCACCCATGAGCAGCAAGGGCGTGTCAGGCGAGAAACGCTCCTCAAGTAGATTCTGAAGATCGGCGTAGAACTTCCTCTTGCCAGGGAATTTTGTGGGGTGAGCGATATTCTCGCCTTGAGGAAAATAGCCATTCATGACCACCAGGGGCTGGCCCTGCCTGTCGGCGAAGACCCCGTAGATGAATCTTTTCTGGGACTCTTCGTCGTCGCCCGGAAAACCCTTGTGCAGCTCCAACGGCGCCAGACGCGACAGCAGCGCCACACCGTAGTGGCCCTTCTGGCCGTGGTAATGCACGTGATACCCGAGGGACTCCACGTCCGCCAGGGGAAACTGGTCATCCGATACCTTGGTTTCCTGCAGGCCGATCACGTCGGGATCGTAGCGTTCTATGATTGCAGAAAGCTGATGAGGTCTTGCGCGTAATCCATTGATATTGAAGCAAATAATCTTCATGTTACCTTCCTGAAAGATGATTGGTCCTAGCCTATCAGAAAGCGCCTTGCCGAAGCGGCCACCAGGCGAACCCTGGCCTTTCCGGTTTGTCTCACAGCGCAACGCCCGTTAGCATTCCTGTATGAATAAACCGAACGCTCTACGCCGTGCCCTGATTGGTGTTTGTTGTCTGCATGGCATGGCCTGGGCGGCGCCGGCCGAGGTCAGCGTTCGTGTTCAGCCGGCCAACAACCCGCTGCGAGACAACATCCAGGCCTATATCGGCTCTGTCGAGGGACGCGATGCGGCAGGCTTGCAGCGTCTGCGTCCGGCGACGGAGCGGCAGGCCGAGCAGGCGGCGCAGGCGCTGGGTTACTACCACGCGCAGATCGAGACCCGGGTCGAGCCGGGGGAGACGCCGAGATTGGTGGTCGAGGTGCGTCCAGGCGAGCCGGTCAAGTTGCGCCATGTCGACATCCGTATCGAAGGTCCGGCGCGAGAGCTGCGCGCCTTCCAACGCCCGGTTCCGGCGGGTTTGAAGCCAGGTCAGGCGCTGAATCAGGGACTTTATGAAGACGCCAAGAGCCTGATCCAGAACCAGGCGCAGCGCTACGGCTTCTTTCGCGGCACCTTTACCCAGCATCAGTTGCGTATCGATCCTGCCACCGGGTTCGCCGACATCGCGCTGGTGTTCGACAGCGGTCCGCGTTTCGTCCTGGGCAAGGTTTCCTTCGAAGGCAATGCCCCCTTCGATCCCGATCTGCTGCAGCGCATGGTGCCCTTCGCCCCGGGTACGCCTTACGATTCCGAGCTGATCGCCGATTTCCAGAGCAACCTGCTGGCCAGTGGCTTCTTCGACGGTGCGCGGCTCGATACCTATCCCAAGTCCGAAGGCGCCGCCGAGGTGCCGGTGACCGTGACCCTGAGAACCCGCAAGCCGCGGACCTTTGGCTTTGGCCCCGGCTATTCCACGGACGTTGGCCCGCGACTCAGATTCACCTGGGAAAACCACTGGCTCAACCCTCAGGGGCATAGCCTGGGCGCCGAGGCCGAGCTGTCTGCGCCCCGGCAGAGCATCGCCACCTGGTACGACATTCCTGGCCAGGATCCGATCAACGACAAGTTCCGCTTCGCCGGCGGCTACCAGTACGAGCAGATCGCCGACGACGATTCCCTGAGCCAGCTGCTTACCGTGGGCCCCGAGTGGCACCGCAAGTTTCCCAACGGGTGGGAGCGGGTGCTGTCCCTCAAATGGCGTAACGAAAGCTATCGCCTGGGCAACGACGAGGGCACCTCCAACCTGGTGATGCCTGGGGTGGACTTCTCGCTCCTGCGCAGTGACAACCGGATCGACCCCAATCGCGGCTATCGGCTGCAGTTCGGCGTCTCAGCGGCGAAGGAGGGGTTGCTTTCGGACGCCAACATGATCCATGCCACCGCCCTGGCTCGTGGCCTGATCACGGTGGGCGATGGCCATCGCTTCCTGGGGCGGCTGCAACTGGGAGGCAACCTCACGAACGGCTACAACAAGGTCCCACCGTCGTTGCGGTTCTTTGCGGGCGGCGACCAGAGCGTCCGCGGCTATGACTACCAGACCCTGTCGCCGGAAAACGACGAAGGTGACTACGTAGGCGGCCGATACCTCGTCGCGGGTGGCGTCGAGTATCAGTATCCCTTGCGCGACAAGTGGCGCCTGGCGACCTTCATCGACCAGGGCAGCGCCTTCAACGACCTCAACAATTACGAACTCAAGACCAGCGTCGGCATAGGCGTACGCTGGGTCTCGCCGGTAGGACCGATCCGTGTCGACCTGGCCCACGGCCTCGACGAACCCGGCGGCATCCGCCTGCACTTTTCCATAGGACCTGAGCTGTGAAGTCGGTAGGTGGTGTCATCCTTGGCGTACTGGCGACTCTGCTCGGTGCACTGATCCTGCTGCTGGCCCTGGTGCTGGGTAACGGCAGTATCGGCCGCCTGGTGCTGGATCACGTTCCTGGTCTGACCCTGGCCGATTTCCAGGGCCGCCTGGGCGGCCACTGGCAGGCGCGGCAGCTGGTGTGGGATGGCGGCGCCACGCGGGTGACGGTCGAGGCGCCCGAGTTCGCCTGGCGGCCCGGTTGCCTGTTCCGTTTGCAGCTGTGCATCGACACCCTGGTCGCCTCGCGGATCGCCATCGACCAGGCGCCCAGCACCGAGCCCGCGCCAGAGAAGGACGGTCCGGTTCGCTTGCCCAGCCTGGACCTGCCGCTCGGTGTGCAGTTGGGCGAGGTCCGCATCGGCGAAGTGCTCTACAACGGTGCCGAGCAGGCACGAGACGTGGAATTGCAGGCCCGCTGGCAGGCCGATGGCATCGCCATCGAGCGTCTGGCCGGCGCAGCCCACGGCGTCACCCTGGATACCCATGGTCGGTTACAGCCCAACGGCGACTGGCCGCTGCAACTGCAGGGCGCTTTGGGCCTGCCCGCGCCGGATAATGCTCCCTGGCCGCTGACGCTCAAGCTGGAAGGCGAACTGCAGAAGGCCCTGCACCTGGAGGCCGATAGCAGTGGTTATCTACCCGGACGGCTGACCGGCACGGTCCAGCCGCTGGTGGAGAATGTCCCCGCCGATCTGCAACTGGTGGCTGATAGTTTCAAGGCGGCGGCCAGTCTGCCCGACACCCTGCGCCTGAATGACCTCACGTTGACCGCCCGGGGCGATCTTGCCGCCGGCTACGCCCTGGTGGGCCAGGCGAAATTGCCGGGCGAGGGTGGTCCGGTGGCCCTGAATCTGGATGGCCGCGTCGATGCCCAGGGCGCGCGGATCGCCGCCCTGCGCCTGCAGGCCACGCCCGAACAACGGGTGATGCTGGCCGGGCAGGTCGACTGGCACGAGGGATTGGCCGCCGATGCCACGCTGGACTGGCGTGATTTCCCCTGGCGGCGGCTATATCCCATGGCGGAGCCACCGGTGAGCCTGCAGCGCCTGCAAGGCGAAGTGGCCTATCGAGATGGCGCCTACCTGGGCAATCTCAAGGCCGCCGCCACGGGCCCGGCCGGCGCCTTTACCCTGGCCACCCCCTTCAGTGGCGACACCACCCAGCTCAATCTGCCGTCCCTGGATCTCCAGGCCGGCCAGGGGCGGGCGCAGGGCAAGGTCAATCTGGGCTTCACCGACGGCGTCAGCTGGCAGGTGGCCCTGGACCTGAGCCGCCTCGATCCGGCCTTCTGGGTAGCCCAGCTGCCCGGCAGCCTGGGCGGTCCGCTGCGCAGCTCGGGCGCTTTCAAGGATGGTCGCCTGCAGCTGGATGCCGATCTGGACCTCAAGGGTCGACTGCGCAACCAGCCGGCCGTGCTGGCTGCCAAGGCCAAGGGCGCTGGCGAGCAGTGGCAGGTATCCGAACTCGACATTCGCCTGGGTGACAACCGGATTCAGGGGCAGGGCGCCCTCGACCAGCGTCTGCAAGGTCAGCTCCAGCTGGACCTGCGCCGCCTGGCTCAGCTCTGGCCCGATCTTTCCGGTAGCGCCCAGGGCCGCCTGGACGTGGCCGGGACCCTCAAGGCCCCTGCTGGTCAGTTGCGCCTCGACGGTCGCCAGCTGGCCTATGCTGACAGCCGCATCAGCAGCCTCGCGCTGGCCGCCAACCTGGATGATCGCCAACGCGGCACGCTGGACCTGACCGCCCAGGGGCTGCAGGCCGCCGGTCGCGATTTCGGTGTCTTGCGCCTGCAGGGACAGGGTGATCGCCGTCAGCAACAGGCGGATCTTTCGCTCAAGGGGTCGCAACTGAACCTGATGTTCGCGGCAGGTGGCACCCTGGCCGACAACGGGGACTGGAAGGGTCAGCTGTCTCGTGGGTCAGTCGCGGCCAGCGGCCAGAACTGGACCCTGCAGAGTCCGGCCCGCATCGAGCGCCTGAACAGTGGTCGTCTGGAGCTGGGTCGCCACTGCTGGCGCTCCGGCGCGGCCAGCCTCTGTGGCGACGATCAGCAGTTGCTGCCCGATACCCGTCTCGCCTGGCACCTGCGTGCCTTCCCGCTGGCCAGTCTGCAACCCCTGTTGCCACCGGAGCTGGCCTGGCAGGGCACCCTCGACGGCGACGTCGACCTGCGCCTGCCCAAGGCCGGGCCCGATGGCGAGATACGCCTGCAGGCCGGGCGCGGTAGCCTCAAGCTGCGCGACGCCGCCGGTCAGTGGCAGACCTTCAGCTATGACCGCCTCGATGTCACCAGCGCCCTGAAGCCACAACAGGTGGATACCCAGGTGCAACTGATTAGTGCCGACCTCGGGCAACTTAATGTCCAGGCCCGGCTGGATCCCCGCGATCCGCGTCAGGCGCTGGCCGGGCGCTTTCAGTTGCAGGGGCTGAACCTGGCCCTGGGCAAGGCCTTCGTCGAGGGCATCGAGCATCTCGAAGGCAAGGTCAGCGGCTCCGGCGAACTGGGCGGCACCCTGCTGCAGCCGCGGGTCAATGGCCAGATCCAGCTCACTGGCGGCGACATTGGCGGCGGTAGCGTGCCGACCCGTCTGCAAGATCTCGGTCTTACCGCACGCATCCAGGGCGATACCGCGATCCTCGACGGGGGCTGGCGCAGCGGCCCCCAGGGGCGTGGGCAGATCCAGGGCAGTGTCGCTTGGGCCGAAGGCCTGGATGTCGATGTGGCGGTTACCGGCGACAAGTTGCCGGTCAACGTCGAGCCCTATGCGCAGCTGGAAGTGGCGCCCAATCTCAAGATCATGATGAAGGACGGGCGCCTGGCCCTGGCCGGTGAGGTCCGGGTGCCCCGCGGCCGTATCCGGGTGCAGCAGTTGCCTCCGTCCACGGTCAAGGTGTCGGACGATGCCGTCATCGTCGGCCAGGAGGCCCCGGCCAAGCAGCAGGCCATGCAGATCGCCATGGACGTCGACGTCCTGGTCGGGTCCGACAAGCTCACCTTCGATGCCTTCGGCCTGTCAGCCGAAATCGTCGGCAAGGTGCATATCGGTGACAACCTCGACACCCGTGGCGAGCTGAATCTGCGCAACGGTCGCTACAACGCCTACGGTCAGCGGCTGACCATGAGGCGCGCCCGACTGTTCTTCCAGGGCCCCATCGCCCAGCCCTACATCGATGTGGAGGCGGTGCGCGTGGTGCAGGAGCAGAACGTCACCGCAGGGCTGCGCCTCTCGGGCTTCGCCCAGCAGCCACGTATCGAGGTGTTCTCCGAGCCGAGCATGAGCCAGGAGCAGGCGCTGGCCTACCTGGTCCTGGGGCGACCGCTGTCGAGCGGAAGCGAGGGAGACAACAACGTGCTCGGTCAGGCCGCCCTGGCACTGGGCCTGGCCGGCAGCTCGGGTACTGCGGGCGCCCTGGCGCAGCGCCTGGGCATCCAGAACTTCCAGCTGGATACCGCCGGGTCAGGGGACAAGACCAGCGTCGTCGCCTCGGGCAACCTTACCGATCGGTTGTCGGTGCGCTATGGCGTAGGGGTGTTCGATTCGGCCAATACCGTCGCGCTACGCTACCAGCTCACCCGACGGCTCTATCTGGAGATTGCCAGCGGTCTGGCTAATTCCCTGGATTTCTTCTATCGCCGCGATTTTTAAAGCAGGGGCGTGTAACGCTTTGATCGTCCGCGGAAAACGTGTTTACTCCCTGTCCCGTCTCATGAGAAAGGAGCAGTTCATGGCAACCGTCAATTTGCGCGGCAATCCGGTCGAGGTGCAGGGTAACCTGCCGCAGCCCGGGCAGCAGGCGCCGGCCTTCAGCCTGGTCAATGGCGATCTGCAGGACATCACCCTGGCCAGCCTCGCCGGCAAGCGCAAGGTGCTCAACATCTTCCCCAGCGTCGACACCCCGACCTGCGCCACCTCGGTGCGCAAGTTCAACACCGAAGTCGACAAGCTGGATAACACCCTGGTGCTGTGCATTTCCGCCGATCTGCCGTTCGCCCAGAAGCGCTTCTGTGGCGCTGAAGGCCTGGAGAAGGTGATGAACCTCTCCACCCTGCGCGGTGCCGAATTCCTGCAGGACTATGGCGTCGCCCTGGCCAGCGGTCCGCTGCAAGGCCTGGCTGCCCGCGCCGTGGTCGTGCTGGACGAGCAGGACAAGGTGCTGCACAGCGAGCTGGTGCCCGAGATCGGCCAGGAGCCGGACTACGCGGCCGCACTCGCCGTTCTCGGCTGATTGCCGACAACCCACCGCCCAGAGCGGTGGGCGCTTCGAAACGGGCAGGCGCCTTTTGTGCCTGCCCGTTTTGCTTTAGGTAAAATCGCAGTAAAGGCGCTGGTTAGCCGTCTCGCTACTGCTTATCTTCCGCCTTCTCCAGCGTGTACGTATTCTCCGATGGCCGACTCTTCGCTCCGCTCCTCCTCCCGTCGCCGACTCGTCTGGCTGCTCGTCCTCATCGTGCTGGCGGCCGCTGGCGGCTGGTACTGGTATCACCAGCACGGGCAGAAGAGCGAGGCTGCCGCGGGCAAGGGCGCGCGCTCGCCCTTTGGCATGACCGGGCCGACGCCGGTGCGCGTGGTGGCGGTCGAGCAGCGCAGCTTTCCCATCGTGCGCCGGTCCATCGGCACGGTAACCGCGCTCAATACCGTGAACGTCCGCACTCGGGTCGCCGGTGAGCTGGTACGCGTTGCCTTCGAGGAAGGGCAGAAGGTCAAGGCCGGCGACCTGTTGGCCACCATAGATCCACGACCCTATCAGGTGGCCCTGCAGCAGGCCGAGGGCACCCTGCAGCAGAATCAGGCGCAGCTGCGCAACGCCGAGCTGGACCTCAAGCGCTATCAGGGCCTGTTCCGCGAAGACAGCATCGCCAAGCAGACGCTGGATACCCAGGAAGCCCTGGTCAACCAGTATCGCGGCACCCTCAAGAACAGCCAGGCCGCGGTGGCCGATGCCAAGCTGAATCTGGCCTTCACCCAGATCAAGGCGCCCATCGCCGGCCGCGTCGGCTTGCGTCAGCTCGACGGCGGGAACCTGCTGTCCGCCAACGACAGCACCGTGGTGGCCGTCATCACCCAGACCCAGCCGATTTCGGTGGTCTTCACCCTGCCGGAAAGCCAGCTCGGCGAGTTGCTCAAGCGAGCCCGCGCCGGCCAGACCCTGCCAGTGGAGGCGTGGGATCGCGGCGGTGCACGCAAGGTCGCGGACGGTACCCTGCAGAGCTTCGACAACCAGATCGATACGGCCACCGGTACGCTCAAGTTCCGGGCCCGTTTCGCCAATGGCGACGAGGCACTGTTCCCCAATCAGTTCGTGACCGTCCGGGTGCGCGAACAGGTGCTGGACCAGGCGCTGGTAGTGCCTTCGGCGGCCATCCAGTTCGGCTCCAATGGCACCTTCGCCTATGTGGTGGGACCCGACAACAAGATCCAGGTCCGCAGCCTCAAGCTGGGTCCGGATGACGGTAGTCTCACCGTGGTCACCGAAGGCCTGGCCGCCGGCGACCGCGTGGTGACCGAAGGCACCGACCGGCTGCGCGAGGGCAACGAGGTGGAGGTGGTCACCGGGGCTTCGGCGGCGCCCAGCGAACCGGCCAAGCCGGCGGTACGCAAGCCCGGCAAGACCCAGGGCTGATCGGCCGCGATGGATATCTCGCGCCCCTTCATCCTTCGCCCGGTCGCCACCACCCTGTTGATGGTGGCGCTGCTCATCGCCGGTCTGCTGGCCTATCGCTTGCTGCCGGTCGCGGCCTTGCCGCAGGTGGACTATCCCACCATCCGGGTGCTCACCCTCTATCCCGGCGCCAGCCCCGATGTCATGACCAGCGCCGTCACCGCGCCGCTGGAGCGTCAGTTCGGGCAGATGCCGGGCCTGTCGCAGATGGCCTCGACCAGCTCGGGCGGCGCCTCGGTCATCACCCTCAGGTTCAACCTGGAACTGGACCTGTCGGTCGCCGAGCAGGAAGTCCAGGCCGCGATCAACGCGGCCAACAACCTGCTGCCCAATGATCTGCCGGCGCCGCCGGTGTACAACAAGGTCAACCCGGCCGATACGCCCATCGTCACCCTGGCGATCAGCTCCAGGACGCTGCCGCTGCCCACGCTCTATGACCTGGTCGACACCCGCATGGCGCAGAAGCTCGCCCAGGTGACCGGGGTCGGCATGGTCAGCCTCGCCGGTGGCCAGCGCCCGGCGGTGCGCATCCAGGTCGATCCGGACAAGCTCGCGGCCCATAACCTGACCCTGGCGGATGTGCGCAGCCTGGTCACCAGCGAGAACACCAACCAGCCCAAGGGCAGCTTCGACGGCCCCACCCGGGTGGCTACCCTGGACGCCAACGACCAGTTGCGCGATCCCAAGGCCTATGGCGATCTGATCCTCAACTACGCCGACAACGGCGCCCTGCGTCTCGGGGATGTGGCCACCATCGCCCAGGGCGCGGAAAACGACCGCCTGGCCGCCTGGGCCAATCGCAGCGGTGCCATCCTGGTCAACGTCCAGCGTCAGCCTGGAGCCAATGTCATCCAGACCGTCGACCGCATCCAGGCGCTGCTGCCGAGCCTCAGGGAAAGCCTGCCGGCCGGCCTCGACATCGCCGTGCTCAGTGATCGTACCGAGACCATTCGCGCCGCCGTCACCGACGTCCAGCACGAGATGCTGCTGGCGGTAGGGCTGGTGGTGATGGTCACCTTCGTTTTCCTGCGCCGGTTCAGCGCCACCCTGATTCCCTCGGTCACGGTGCCGCTGTCGCTGATCGGCACCTTCGGCGCCATGTACCTGGCCGGCTTCTCGCTGAACAACCTGTCGCTGATGGCCCTGACCATCGCCACCGGCTTCGTCGTCGACGACGCCATCGTCATGCTGGAAAACATCTCCCGGCATCTGGAAGAGGGCGCCACGCCAATGGAGGCGGCGCTCAAGGGCGCCCGGCAGATCGGCTTTACCCTGGTGTCCCTGACCGTTTCGCTGATCGCCGTTCTCATCCCGCTGCTGTTCATGCAGGACGTGGTGGGCCGACTGTTCCGCGAATTCGCCATCACCCTGGCGGTGGCCATCCTCATCTCCCTGGTGATCTCCCTGACGCTCACGCCGATGATGTGCGCGCGGCTGCTCAAGCGCGAGGAAGCCGCCGAGCACCAGCTGGTCTGGCTGGAGCGGCTGATCGCCGGCTACGGCCGCGCGCTGCGCTGGTCGCTGGCGCACCGGGCATTGATGCTGCTGCTGGCCGTGGCGACCTTCGTGCTGACTGCGGTGCTCTACCTGCTGGTGCCCAAGGGGTTCTTTCCGGCCCAGGATACCGGCTCGATCCAGGGCATCACCGAGGCGCCCCAGTCGATTTCCTTCCGCGGCATGAGCGAACGCCAGCAGGCCCTGGCCGCGGTGGTGCTCCAGGATCCGGCGGTGGCGAGCCTGTCTTCCTATATTGGCGTCGATGGTGACAACGTCACCCTCAACAGCGGTCGCATGCAGATCAACCTCAAGCCGCAGAGCGAGCGCGACGTCACCGCCCAGGAGGTGATCGACCGCCTGCGGCCCGAGGTCGCCAAGGTAGTGGGTATCACCCTCTACATGCAGCCGGTGCAGGACCTCAGCGTCGAGGACCGAGTCAGCCGCACCCAGTACCAGCTGAGCCTGGACTCGCCGGATGCCAACCTGCTCGACACCTGGGTGCCGCGCCTGACCGAGGCCCTGCGGGAGCGTCCGGAACTCACCGACGTCACCAGCGACTTGCAGAACAAGGGGCTGCAGCTGTACCTGACCATCGATCGCGACGCCGCGGCGCGTCTGGGTGTGCAGGTCTCGGCCATCACCGACGCCCTCTACGACGCCCTGGGTCAGCGGCAGATCTCGACCATCTACACCCAGGCCAACCAGTACCGGGTGGTGCTGGCCAGTGCCGCTGCCGACAGCCTCGGACCGGATGCCCTGAACCAGGTCTGGGTGAAGGCGGGCAGTGGTACCTCTTCCAGCGGCAGCAGTGGTACCGGCACGGCCAGCACGACCGAAACCACCACGGACACCAGCCGCGCTCCGGTGCGCCTGTCCAGCCTGGTGAAGATGGAGCAGCGACCGACCCGCTTGGTGATCAATCACCTGAGCCAGTTCCCGGCGGTGACCCTGTCCTTCAACTTGGCGAACGGTGTTTCCCTGGGTGCCGCGGTGGCGGCCATCGACGCGGCCAAGCAGGAGATCGGCCTGCCGGTGGGCATCAACACCCACTATCAGGGCGCGGCAGCGGCCTTCCAGGCTTCGCTGTCCAGCACCCTGCTGCTGATCCTGGCGGCGGTGGTGGTGATGTACATCGTGCTGGGGGTGCTCTACGAGAGCTTCATCCACCCCCTGACCATCCTCTCGACGCTGCCGTCGGCGGCCATCGGCGCCTTGCTGGCACTGTTGCTGACCGGCAACGACCTAGGCCTGATCGCGGTGATTGGCATCATCCTGCTGATCGGTATCGTCAAGAAGAACGCCATCATGATGATCGACTTCGCCCTCGACGCCGAACGGCACCAGGGCCTGAAACCGGAGGAGGCTATCTATCAGGCCGCGCTGCTGAGATTCCGGCCGATTCTCATGACCACCCTGGCCGCGCTGTTCGGCGCGGTGCCGCTGATGCTGGCGACTGGCGCTGGCGCCGAACTGCGCCAGCCGCTCGGCCTGGTGATGGTGGGTGGCCTGCTGGTCAGCCAGGTACTGACGCTGTTCACCACCCCGGTGATCTACCTGGCTTTCGACCGCCTGGGCGAGCGCCTGGGTCGGCGCAGGGCGGCCTGAGGTGAATCTTTCGGCGCCTTTCATCGCCCGGCCGGTGGCGACCCTGCTGCTGAGCCTGGCCTTGCTGCTGCTTGGTGCCATCGCCTTCCGGCTACTGCCGGTCGCGCCCCTGCCGCAAATGGATTTCCCGACCATCACGGTGTCGGCGACGCTGTCCGGTGCCAGTCCTCAGGTGATGGCTTCCAGCGTGGCGACGCCCCTGGAGCGCTCGCTGGGCACCATAGCCGGCATCAGCTCCATGACCAGCCGGAGCAGCCAGGGCTCGACCCAGATCATCATCCAGTTCGATCTGGATAAGAACGTCAACACCGCTGCCCGCGAGGTGCAGGCGGCCATCAATGCCTCGCGCAACCTGCTGCCCAGCGGCATGCGCCAGATGCCGCGCTATCGCAAGGTCAATCCGTCCCAGGCACCCATCATGGTGTTCTCCCTGACCTCCAAGACCCTGAGCAAGGGCGAGCTCTATGACCTCGCTTCGACGGTCCTGGCCCAGAGCCTGTCCCAGGTCAACGGGGTCGGCGAGGTACAGATCGGCGGTAGCTCCCTGCCGGCGGTACGCATCGAGCTGGAGCCGCGACAGCTGGAGCACTATGGGCTGGCGCTGGACGACGTCCGTACCGCGATCAACAGCGCCAACCAGCGTCGACCCAAGGGGGCGGTGGCCAATGACGAGCACAACTGGCAGATCCAGGCCAACGATCAGCTGTTCAAGGCTGCCGACTATGCGCCCCTGATCATCCGCTACCAGGACGGTGCGGCGCTGCGCCTGCGCGATGTCGCCAAGGTCAGCGACGCCGTGGAGGACCGCTACAACGCCGGCTTCTACAACGACCAGAGCGCGGTACTGCTGGTGGTCAACCGGCAGGCCAACGCCAACATCATCGAGACCATCGCTGCGCTCAAGGCGCGCCTGCCGGCGCTGGAAGCCATCGTCCCGGCCAGTGCCCGGATGGAGGTGGCCATGGACAGGTCGGGGGTGATCAAGGCCACCCTGCACGAAGCCGAGCTGACCCTGGTCATCGCCGTCTTCCTGGTGATTGGCGTGGTCTGGCTGTTTCTCGGCCGGCTGCGCAGCGCGGTGATCCCGGCCCTGGCGGTGCCCATCTCGCTGGTAGGCACCTTCGCCGTCATGTACGTCCTCGGCTTCTCGCTCAACACCCTGTCGCTGATGGCGCTGATCCTGGCGGCGGGGCTGGTGGTGGACGATGCCATCGTGGTTCTGGAAAACATTGCCCGGCACATCGACAACGGCATGGCGCCGCTCAAGGCCGCCTACCAGGGCACCCGCGAGGTGGGCTTCACCCTGTTGTCGATGAACGTTTCCCTGGTGGCCGTCTTCGTCGCCATTCTCTTCATCGGCGGCATCGTCGAGAAGCTGTTCCGTGAATTCTCCCTGACTCTGGCCGCCGCCATCCTGGTCTCCCTGGTGGTGTCCCTGACGCTGACGCCCATGCTGTGCGCCCGTTGGCTCAGGCCTCATGATCCCGCGAACGAGAGCCGGCTGCAGCGCTTCAGCGAGCGTGCCCATCGGCGCCTGGTGGCCGGCTACGACCGGACCCTCGGCTGGGCATTGCGCCATCGCCGGCTGACGCTGCTGAGCCTGATCGCCACCATAGCGCTCAACGTGGTGCTCTATGTGGTGGTGCCCAAGACCTTCATGCCGCAGCAGGACACCGGGCAACTGATTGGTTTCATCCGTGGCGACAACGCCCTGTCGTTCCAGGTCATGCAGCCCAAGATCGAGATCCTGCGCAAGTCGCTGCTGGCCGATCCGGCGGTGGACAGTGCCTCCGGCTTCGTCGGCAGCTCCGGTTCCGGCAGCGGGGTGAACAACGCGGTGATGCTGATCCGCCTCAAGCCCATCGCCGAGCGCAAGCTGGATGCGCAAAAGGTCATCGAGCGCATCCGCGCCAATGCGCCCAAGGTGCCGGGCGCCCAACTCTTCCTCATGGCCGACCAGGACCTCAGATTCGGCGGTCGCCAGCAGAGCACCTCCTCCTACGAGTACAACCTGCTCTCCGGCGATGTCCAGCTGCTGCAGGTCTGGCAACCCAAGGTGCTGGCCGCGCTCAAAGCACTGCCGGAGCTGACCGCGGTGGATGGACGCGAGGGCAGCACCCAGCAGATCACCCTGCAGATCGACCGGGAGAAGGCCAAGCGACTGGGCGTGGACATGGAGACCGTCGCCGCGGTGCTCAACAACTCCTTTGCCCAGCGGCAGATCTCGACCATCTACGAGCCGCTCAACCAGTACAAGGTGGTGATGGAGATCAACCCGCGCTATGCCCAGGACCCGACCGTCCTGGACCAGATCCGCGTCATCACCAGTCGCGGCGCCCAGGTGCCGCTGTCGGCTTTCGCCCATTACACCAACAGCCTCGCCGAGGACCGCGTCACCCACGACGGCCAGTTCGCCTCGGAAAGCATCAACTTCGATCTGGCGCCGAACGTCAGCCTAGAGCAGGCGACCCGCGCGGTGCAGCGTGCGGTGGCCGCCATCGGATTGCCGACCGATGTCCAGGGTCGCCTGGGCGGATCCGCCAACATCTTCGCCAGTACCGTCTCCGGGCAGCCGCTGATGATCCTCGGCGCCCTGGTGCTGGTCTACATCGTGCTCGGTGTGCTCTACGAGAGCTACGTGCATCCGCTGACCATTCTTTCGACGCTGCCGTCGGCAGGGGTAGGGGCCTTGCTGGCCATCCAGGTCACGGGTGGCCAGTTCAGCCTGATTTCCATGCTTGGCCTGTTCCTGTTGATCGGGGTGGTGAAGAAGAACGCCATCATGATGGTGGACCTGGCGCTACAGTTGGAGCGCCAGCAGGGGCTGACGCCCGAGGAGGGCATCCGTCAGGCCTGCCTGCTGCGTCTGAGGCCGATCCTGATGACTACCATGGCCGCCATCCTGGGCGCCGTGCCGCTGCTGATCGGCAATACCGAAGGCGCCGAGATGCGCCAGCCACTGGGCCTGGTGATCGTCGGGGGCCTGGTCTTGAGCCAGATCCTCACGCTCTACACCACTCCGGTGGTCTATCTCTATTTCGAACGCCTGCGCCGCCGCGTCAATCGCTGGCGCGGCATCCGTACCGACGCTGCCCTGGATACGCCGCTATGACCCCACTCCTGCGCCTGCCGACGCTGACCCTGGCACTGTTGCTGGCCGGCTGTACCCTGGGCCCGGACTACCAGCGACCAACCACCACGGTGCCGGTCGCGTATCGGCATGCCGAGGGCTGGCAGGCTGCCGCGCCCAAGGACCTGGACATCCGCGGGGATTGGTGGCGCCGCTATGATGATCCGACCCTGGATCGCCTGATGGTCCAGCTCAACCAGCGCAACCAGAGTCTGGCCCAGGCCGAAGCCACCTATCGGCAATCCCTCGCGCTGGTGCGCCAGGCACGGGCCTCGCTGTTTCCCACCCTGTCCAGCAGCCTGGGCGCGACCCGCTCCGGTCGCGGCGGCGGTTCGGGCAGCAACACCGTCATCCGCAATTCCAGTGGGACCAGCAGTACCTTCAGCAGTGGAGGCGTCAGCACCATCAACAACTCCTACGACGCCAGCCTCGGCGTGAGCTGGGAGGTCGATCTCTGGGGGCGCGTGCGCCGCCAGGTGGAATCGGATCGGGCCACTGCCCAGGCCAGCGCCGCGGAGCTGGCGGCTACCCGCCTGAGTCTGCAGACGCAACTGGCTACCAACTACCTCCAGCTACGGGTGCTGGACGCCCAGCAGCGTCTGCTCGACGCCACCGTGGCGGCCTATGAGCGTTCCCTGCGGCTGACCCAGAACCAATATCGCGCCGGCATCGTCACCCCGGCCGACGTCGCCCAGGCCACTACCCAGCTCAAGAGCACCCAGGCCGACGCCATCGACCTCCGGTACCAGCGCGCCCAACTGGAAAACGCCATCGCGGTGCTGGTGGGTGAGGTACCCGCCAACTTCCAGCTGGCTGCGGTGAAGGCCATTCCCCAACTGCCACCGCTGCCGAGCGCCGTGCCCTCGGCGCTGCTGGAACGGCGGCCGGACATCGCCCAGGCCGAGCGCCAGGTCATGGCTGCCAATGCCGCCATCGGCGTGGCGGAAGCCGCCTACTATCCCGACCTGACCCTGAGCGCCAGCGGCGGCTACAGCGCCAGCCAATGGGGCAACCTGGTGAGCACACCGAATCGCTTCTGGTCGATCGGGCCGTCCTTTGCCCTGGCGCTGTTCGATGGGGGGCTGCGCCGGGCCCAGGTGGAGTCCGCCGAGGCCAGTTACGATGCCCGCGTGGCCGGCTATCGCCAGACCGTGCTCGACGGTTTCCGCGAGGTGGAAGACTACCTGGTGCAGCTGCGGACCTATGACGACGAGGCCGGCGTGCGCCAGGAGGCCCTGGACGCCGCGCGCCGCGCCTTGCAGCTGGCGGAGAACCAGTACCAGGCCGGGCTGATCGACTACCTCAATGTGGTCACCCTACAGACCACCGCGCTTAGCAACGAACGCACCAACCTGACCTTGCTGGGCAGTCGCCTCAGCACCAGCGTCCAGCTGATCGCGGCGCTCGGTGGCGGCTGGGACGGCAACCTCACGCCGCCCGAGCCGCCGCGGCGGCCCTGATCCCAGGCACGAAAAAGCCGGGCGATTGCCCGGCTTTTTCTCGACTGACGCTTAGTTGGGGAAGAGTTCGCCCAGCTTCATGCTCAGCATCATGTTGCCTTCGACGCGCAGCTTGCCCGACATGAAGGCCTGCATGCCGTCGGTCTCGCCGCTGACGATGCCGGCCAGGGTGGCCTGGTCCATGATCAGGGTGCAGTCCGGGTCGGTCGCATCGCCCTGCTGGACGTCGCAAGTACCGTCCTTGATGACCACGTAGTAGTTGTCGCCGCCCTCGACGTCGAACTGATAGGTGAGATCCAGGCCGGCCGCGGCGGACGGATCGAACTTGCTCTTCAGGGTGGCGATGGCATCGGCTGCGCTCATGGCGAGGGTCCTTGTGGTCTTTATCGGTAAGGCCAGGTCATGGCGATCTGGCAGGGGCACGCGACCGAGGGTAGGGGGCGGCAGGAGCCCTGTCAACGGATATTCATACGCTTGTTTGAAAGCCCGGAGGCCGAGCACGTCCTGATCCGGGCGGTCGAGGGTGCGGCCTGGAGAACAGGTTGAAGGTAGCCGAGTTTCTATCGGTCCGACGACTCGGTATGCTGAGCAGGGCACTGCTGCCGCCATCCTAGGAGAGTCCGTGGAGTTTCTTGCCGACTATGCCAGTTTCCTGGCCAAAACCGTCACCGTGGTGGTCGCCATCATCGCCGTGCTGCTGTTCACCGCCGCCGTCCGTGGCCGCAATCGGCGCAGCTCGGCCGGCCAGCTTCAGGTCCAGAAGCTCAACGACTTCTATCGCGATCTACGCTTGAGATTGCAGCAGAGCGTGCTGGGCAAGGAAGCCTTCAAGGCGCTGCGCAAACGTGAGACCAAGGCCGAAAAGACCAAGCGCAAGAGCGAGTCCGGCAAGTCGCGGGTCTATGTGCTCGATTTCCACGGCGACATCAAGGCCACGGCCAACGAACACCTGCGCAACGAGATCACCGCGGTGTTGACCCTCGCCACACCCAAGGACGAGGTGGTGGTGCGCCTGGAAAGCGGCGGTGGCCTGGTCCACAGCTATGGCCTGGCTGCCTCGCAGCTGGCGCGCATCCGCCAGGCGGGAATCCCGCTGACCATCTGCGTCGACAAGGTGGCGGCCAGCGGTGGCTACATGATGGCCTGCATCGGCGACCGTATCCTCAGCGCGCCTTTCGCCATCCTCGGCTCCATTGGCGTGGTCGCCCAGCTGCCCAACGTCCATCGCCTGCTGAAGAAGCATGATGTGGACTTCGAGGTGTTCACCGCCGGCGAATACAAGCGCACCGTCACCGTGTTCGGCGAGAACGACGAGAAGGGCAAGGAAAAATTCCAGCACGACCTGGACACCACCCATGTCCTGTTCAAGAACTTCGTCGCCCACTATCGGCCGCAACTCAATATCGACGAGGTCGCCACCGGCGAGGTCTGGCTGGGCCAGGCCGCACTCGGCAAGCAACTGGTGGACGAGTTGCGCACCAGCGACGAATACCTGGCCGAGCGGGCCCAGGTGGTCGAGGTCTTCTCCCTGCGTTTCGTCGAGAAGAAGTCTCTGCCCGAACGCCTGGGCATGGCCGCAAGCCTCGGCGTCGATCGCCTCGTGACCACCTGGTGGGAGCGCCTGGCCGAGTCGACCCGCTGGCGCTGAGGTCGATAACTCCATAACAAGATTTCGAGGGAGGATCTGCGATGAGCAATTTCCAGGCGCTCTGGGTGACCGAAGGGGCCCATGGCGCTTTCCGGCAAGAGGTGGTGACGCGCACCCTGGACGACCTGCCCGAGGGCGAGGTGCTGATCCGGGTGCGCTACTCATCCCTCAACTACAAGGATGCGCTGTCGGCCATCGGCAACCGCGGCGTGACCCGGCGTTATCCCCATACCCCCGGCATCGACGCCGCCGGCGTGGTGGAAGCCTCCAGCGCCGCCGAATTCGCCGTGGGCGATGAGGTCATCGTCACCGGCTATGACCTGGGCATGAATACCGCGGGTGGTTTCGGCCAGTACGTCCGCGTTCCGGCGGCCTGGGTGATCCGCCGTCCGCACAACCTCGGCCTGCGGGAAGCCATGGTGCTGGGCACTGCCGGTCTCACCGCGGCCCTGTGCGTCGAGAAGCTCGAACAGATGGGCCTGACTCCCGAGGCTGGCACCGTACTGGTGACCGGTGCCAGCGGTGGCGTCGGCAGCCTGGCGGTCAAGCTGTTGGCCCGGCTCGGCTACCACGTCGCCGCATCGACCGCCAAGCTGGAGCGGGCGGAGTGGCTGCATCGGCTGGGCGCCCGCCAGATCCTCGATCGCGCGACCCTGGCCGACGGCGTCGGCAAGCCGCTGCTGGATCAGCAGTGGGCCGGGGCGGTGGATACCGTGGGTGGTGACATCCTCTTCAACGTCATCAAGTCGCTGGAGTACGGCGGCAGCGTGGCCTGCTGTGGCATGACCGCTGGCACCACATTCGAAGCGGGGGTCTTTCCCTTCATCCTGCGCGGAGTGAACCTGCTGGGCGTCGATTCCGTCGAGTTGCCACTGATGGCCAAGGCCGCGCTCTGGGACAAGCTTTCGGTGCAATGGAAGCTGGACGACCTGGACAGCCTGACCCGGGAGATCGGCCTCGAAGAACTGCCCGATACCATCAGCCAGATCCTGGCGGGAAAGATGGTGGGTCGCGTGGTGGTCGATCTCGGTTGAGCGATCCCAGGCAAAAAAAAACCCGCCGCGGCGGGTTTTCTTTTGCGTCCGAGGCGGTCAGGCCTGACGACGGCGGAACAGCGGTTCTGGCTGATCCACTGCGCTCTGGTAGGTCACGCTGAAGTCGCGCAGACCAGCCAGGGCCGCTTCCGGATCGCGGTCAGCGCGCACCACGTAGGCATCGAAGCCACAGCGCTTGAGAAAGAACAGCTGGTCCTGCAGGACATCACCAATGGCGCGCAGCTCGCCGGTCCAGCCGAAGCGTTCGCGCAGCAGGCGGGCATAGGAATAGCCGCGCCCATCGACGAACGCCGGGAAGTTGATGGCGATCAGGGCGAAGTGCTCCAGATCACCGGCGATGCTCTCCGGCTCTTCGTCGCTGTCCAGCCAGATACCCAGGCGGCCGTCGCGGCAGGTGAGGGCATGGCCGTGTTCCAGCCACAGCGCGGCCGGAATGATCACGTCGTCGCTGTTGGGGACGTCTTCGAAGGCGACGTCCTTGGGCAGCAGGTGCCAGTTGTCGGTGACCAGCTGGTCGCCCTTAATGATTCTTTGCATAGACGCGCTCCTTGAAGGGGTCGATACCGATACGACGGTAGGTGTCGATGAAGCGCTCGTCTTCGGTGCGTTGCTCGACGTAGACGTTGATCAGCTTGCCGATCACCTCGGGCATCTGGTCCTGGGCGAAGGAGGGGCCGAGGATCTTGGCCAGGGTGGCGTCACGGCCGGCGTCGCCGCCCAGGGATACCTGGTAGAACTCCTCGCCCTTCTTGTCCACGCCGAGGATGCCGATGTGGCCGACGTGGTGGTGGCCGCAGGCGTTCATGCAGCCGGAGATGTTGAGGTCCAGCTCGCCGATGTCGAACAGATAGTCCAGGTCGTCGAAACGGCGCTGGATGGATTCGGCGATGGGAATCGACTTGGCGTTGGCCAGGGAGCAGAAGTCGCCACCGGGGCAGCAGATGATGTCGGTCAGGAGGCCGATGTTGGGCGTGGCGAAGCCATGCTCGCGCAACTCGTGCCAGAGCTCCAGCAACTGGTCCTGACGGACGTCGGCGAAGATGACGTTCTGCTGGTGCGAGGTGCGCAGCTCGCCGAAGCTGTAGCGATCGGCCAGGTCGGCCATGGCATCCAGCTGGCGGTCGGTGACGTCACCCGGCGCCACGCCAGTGGGCTTCAGCGACAGGGTCACGGCGACATAGCCCGGACGCTTGTGGCGGAAGGTGTTGCGCTGCCGCCAGCGGGCGAAGCCGGGGTGCTCGGCGTCCAGGCGGGCGAGGGCCTCGTCCTGGTCCTGCAGGTCGGCATAGGCCGGGTCGACGAAGAAGGCCGAGACCCGTGCGACCTCGGCGTCGGTCAGGGTGATGGGGCCGTCCTTGAGGTGGGCCCATTCGGCCTCGACCTTCTCGGCGAAGACCTCGGCGCCCAGTGCCTTGACCAGGATCTTGATGCGCGCCTTGAACTTGTTGTCCCGGCGACCATAGCGGTTGTAGACCCGCAGCGTGGCTTCCAGGTAGCTGAGCAGGTGCTGCCAGGGCAGGAATTCGCGAATGAACGCACCGGTATGGGGGGTACGGCCCTGACCGCCACCGACCAGGACGCGGAAGCCCAGCTCGCCGGCGTCGTTGCGCACCGCTTCTAGGCCGATGTCGTGCACCTCGATGGCGGCGCGGTCCAGGGCAGCGCCATTGACGGCGATCTTGAATTTGCGCGGCAGGAAGGCGAATTCGGGGTGGAAGGTCGACCACTGGCGGATGATCTCGCACCAGGGGCGCGGATCGACCAGCTCGTCATGGGCGACACCAGCGAACTGGTCGGTGGTGGTGTTGCGGATGCAGTTGCCGCTGGTCTGGATGGCATGCATCTGCACGGTGGCCAGCTCGGCAAGGATCTCGGGGACGTCTTCCAGCTCGGGCCAGTTGAACTGGAAGTTCTGGCGGGTACTGATGTGGGCGTAACCCTTGTCGTAGTCGCGAGCGATCTGCGCCAGCTTGCGCACCTGTTTGGTGTTCAGCAGGCCATAGGGTACGGCGACGCGCAGCATGGGCGCATAGCGCTGGATATAGAGACCGTTCTGCAGGCGCAAGGGGCGGTATTCTTCACCGCCGAGCTCTCCGGCCAGGAAGCGGCGGGTCTGGTCGCGAAACTGGGCGACACGTTCTTCGACGATCCGCTGATCGTACTGATCGTAAACGTACATGGTCATCCTGCTGTCAGGCGGCGCGCACGGCTGCGCGTGATCGAAGTCTTGGGCACCCGAAGGGTGCTCTGGCGACTTTTCTAGGTCGTGCACGATAGCAGCAGGTCTATATGCTTAAAAGCGATGTTTCTTTATATATAAATCTATTCCGGCGATAAGCGAAGATGAGGCGGGCGGCGCCGGATGCCGCCCACCTGGGGCCTTAATTGAGGCCCAGCTTGCCGCGCAAGGTGGAGAGGTCTTCGGCCAGGGTATTGACCGGGCCGACCAGGGCCTTGCGATCACGCTCGCTGACCTTGTCGTAGGTCTCGAAGCCGCCATCCTTGGTCTTGTACTTGGCCAGGATCTTGTCGACGGTGGCGAAGTTCTTGTCGACCTTGGCGACGAAGGCCTTGTCCTGCTTCTCTATCTGCGGGCGAAACAGGTCGACGATCTTCTTGGCGCCGTCGACGTTGGCCTGGAAATCGTACAGATCGGTATGGCTGTAGCGTTCTTCCTCACCCGACACCTTGGTCGCCGCCACTTCCTCCATCAGCGCCGCGGCGCCACCCACGACCTTTTCCGGCGGGAAGGTCAGGCCGTCGACACGGCTCTGCAGGTCCTTGACGTCCTCCAGCAGCTTGTCGGCGATGGGACCCTGGCCCTCGGTGGTGTTCTGGGTGAAGAGGGCGTGTTCCAGACGGTGGAAGCCGGTGAAGTCCTCGGATTTGACGCCTTGTTCATGGTCGTCTTCACGGGAGTCGATGGCGGCGTCCAGGTCGCTGAAGAGTTCGGCGATGGGCTCGACCTGCTCGTAGGAGACCCGCGTCGGTGCATAGAGCTTGCGCGCGGTAGCCAGGTCGCCACGCTTGACCGCCGCAGTAAAGGCCTGGGTCTGCTCGGTGAGCTTGGCGAGGTTGTCGGTGACGTAGATCTTGTAGTCGGAGATGGGGCCGACCAGATCCAGCGGCGAGTTGGCGGCGAAGGCCGGCGTGGCCAGGGCCAGACCGAGGGCAACGGCGAGGAACGAGCGTTTCATTCGACTTCTCCTGTCGAGGGTTTAAAGCGGTGCGGCTGCCAGCAGGCTGCGGCCGAGATAGTCCTTTGGATCGGTGATGCCTGGCAGCACGAAGAAGTAACCGCCGCCGATGGGCTTGATGTATTCCTCCAGAGGCTCGCCATCCAGACGTTTCTGCACGGCGATGAAGCCCTGTTCCAGGTCCGCCTGGTAGGCGATGAACAGCAGGCCCATGTCGAGCTGGCCGTTCTTGCGCACGCCATTGGAGTAGTTGAAGGGGCGGCGCAGGATCAGGTTGCGCTGGCTCTCCGGGGTGCGGGGATTGGCCAGGCGGATGTGGGCGTCCAGCGGTGTGACCTTGCCCTTGGGGTCGCTCTCGTAGTCCGGCACGTCGGTCTCGTGACCGCCGGCCATGGGGGCGCCACTGGCCTTGCGCCGGCCGAAGATGGCTTCTTGCTCCTGCAGTGGGGTGCGATCCCAGCGCTCGACGAAATTGCGGATGATGCGTACCGCCTGGTAGCTGCCCTGGGCAGCCCAGGCGGGCTCACCGCTGTCGGGCTGGACCCAGACGATGCGATCCATCGCCTGTCGGTCGGTGGAGTCTGGATTGGCGGAACCGTCGCGAAAGCCCAGGAAGTTGCGCGCGCTCTCCGCCGGTTGTCCGGGCGGCGGATCCTGCACCGGCACGCTGCCTTCCTGCTTCCAGCGGATCACCAGGAGGTCGGGCAGGTTCTTCAGGATGTCGCGCAGGGCGTGGATGTTGGTGTCCGGGGTGTTGGCGCAGAACTGCAGGCAGAGATCGCCATGGCAGCAGTCCGCTTCCAGGGCGTCGTTGGGAAAGCCGGTCATGCGCTGCAGCTGCCGCGGCTTGACCTCGCTCAGGCCGAAACGATCATCGAACAGCGACTCGCCCACCGAGACGGTGACGGTGAGGTTGTCCGGCGTCACCACCGGGCCGAGGATGCCCGAATCCAACGGCGGCAGCTTGGGATCCACCTCGGGGACCGGGCCGCCTTGCATCAGGAAGCGAATACGCTCGTCGAGGGTACGCAGCAACCGTTCCAGGTCTTCACGGTCATTGGCCAGCACATCGAAGGCCACGATCATCCCAGCAGCCGGGCGCGGGGTGACGATGCCGCTCTGATGCCGGCCGAAGAAGTCCTGGTGCTGATGGGTATTGGCGCTGCCAGGGGCGCGGGTCACCTCGGCGGTGCTGGCCGCCCGGGCATGCATCGGGCAGAGGCCGGCGCCGGCCAGGGCCAGGCCGGTGGCGCCGAGGCCACCCAGCAGGCGGCGACGGTCGATGTTGGGCTGATCGGGGGCGGACTTCTTCATGGCATGGTCTTGGTCGCGGCAAGGCCCAGGGCCGGGGCGACCTGGTCGAGGGAGTCGGCCAGGGCCTGGGCCGCCGTAGCGATGCGGTGGCGGTCGTCGGTGGACAGGGCGGTGTAGGGGCGCTGGACATCGCCCAAGGCGTCGGCGAAGGCCTGGGCCTGGGTGTCGAGGCGCTGTTGCAGATCCGCATGACCCTTGCTCAGCAGCGGACGCAACAGGTCGATCACCTTGCGCGTACCTTCCAGGTTGGCGGCGAAGCCTGGCAGGACGAGTTGGCTGTAGCGTTCTTCCTCACCCGAGATCCGGGTGCTGGCCAGGTTGTGCAGCAGGCGCGCGGCATTGCCGCTGAGCTGCTCGGGTGGCAGCGACTGGCCGAGGAGCGCATCGCGCAGTGCGGCGGCGTCCTGGTGCAAACGGTCGGCGACCGGCTCCAGGCCCTGGGTGCTGTTGCCAGCGAACAGGCCTTGTTCGAGGCGATGGAAGCCGCCAAAGGCCGGATCCTGTTCGCGTTTTTCGTAGTAGTCGGCGCGGGCATTGAGGCGATTGTCCAGCTCGGCGAAGCGCTGCGCGGTCGCCGCCAGGCGCTGGTAAGGCAGACGGGCAGCGGCATAGTCGGTGCGCGCTTGGTTCAGGTCACCCGCGGCCAGCGCCTGCTGCAGGGTGGCGATGCCCTGCAGCAACAGCCGGCTCTGCTGATTCAGGTAGACGCGGTACTCCGACAAGGGACCAACGAATTGGGTCAGGGTCGGGCCCGCCTTGCTGGCGGCTTCCGAAGCGGCCGTGGGTAGCACCTTCAGCGTCCCGCGCGGATTGCTCAGGAGGCCGCAGGTGATGGCGTAGTCCCCGGGTGCCAGGGTGGCATTGATGACCTGGCTGAGGCCGGGGGCGATGTTCTCGCGCTCCTCGACCACGAGGACGCCATCGAGGATCTCCCACTCCACCGCTCGATCCGAACGGTTGACGATGCGGAAGCGTGCTGGTCCGGCGGGTACTTCGAGCGCATTGGGTTCGCAGCGGTTGGCCAGGATCTCGACCCTGACTTCGCCATCGCTCACCTCGGCATGGCGCTGGCCAGCCGAGCGCGAGGCATAGTAGAAGGCAGCGGCCGCCACGATCAGCAGAGTCGCGGAGCCGATCACGGCCAGGCGCATCGCCAGTGAGCTGCTCTTCGGCGGATGAGGGGTGGGGTTACTCACGACGGGCGCTCCAGCGAGGCGTTGGAAGTAGCGGTGATCGGGCGCTGGGGCGGCGCCGGGGTGCGGAAGAACAGCGGCAGGGTCACGGCCAGGAACAGCAGATAGGCGCCGAGGGTGCTGACGGTGGGAGTGTCCTGGTAGCCGAACATGCCGGACAGCACGGTGCCGATCGGGCCGTCCGCGGGCAGCAGGTGGCTCCAGTCGAAGACCACCTGCTGCAGCGCATTCCACAGCCCGGCCTCATGCAGGGCCTTGATCGAATTGGTGAACAGGCCAGCGGCGACGAAGAGGATGAACAGGCCGGTGAAGCGAAAGAACTTGCCCAGGTTCAGCCGTACACCGCCGGTATAGAGGCCATAGCCCACCGCGATGGCGATGATCAGCCCCAGCAGGGCGCCCAGGGGCGCACCGGGGCCAGCGCTCTGCTGGAAGATGGCGAGCAGGAAGAACACGGTTTCCAGGCCCTCGCGCGCGACGGCCAGGAACACCATGCCGATCAGGGCATAGACCTGGTTGCGTGAGGCGGACAGGGCATTTTCCAGGGAGTCGTGCAGCTCGGTCTTGATCGAGCGCGCCGCCTTGCGCATCCAGAACACCATGGAGGTGAGGATGGCCGTGGCGGCCAGGCCGACGATCGCCTCGAACAGCTCCTGCTGGCGTTGCGGAAATTCGGCACTGGCCAGCTGCAGGCCGGCGCCGACGAACAGCGACAGGGCAGCAGCCAGCATCACGCCGATCCAGACCGCAGGCATCCAGTGTCCGCGACCGGTACGTTGCAGGTAGCTGGCGATGATGCCAACGATAAGCGCCGCTTCGATGCCTTCGCGGAGCATGATCAAAAAGGGAACGAGCATGAAAGCTATCACCGACATAAGCGAAGGGGCGCGAAGGCGCCCGGAGGTCGGTGATTTGTATCACAATGATTCGGATTGTTAAATGAGGATGATTCTCGTGCCGCCGGAATCCGCTCGGTTGCTTGCAGCGGATCACGGTGCTGGCAGGATTCAGGCCTGGAAGACCACCGCGGTATCCGGCGCCTTGCCGGTGGCGAAGCGGCGAATCTCGCGCCAGTTGCGCAGGTCGACCACTGCCAACTGGTTGTCTTCCAGCGCTGCGAACAGACGTTCGCCCCGGGCGTCGAGATTGAGCCCCGGCACGGCGCTACCCATGGGCAGATAGGCGACTTCGGCGAGGGTATCGGGCCGGAGCAGCGAAAGACTCTTGTCCGCCAGATTGGAGACCAGCAGGCGACCATCTGGCAGCGCAGCCACGCGCACGGCTTCGCCACGCAGCTTGACCTGGTGGATCGGGGTCAAGTCGCGGGCGTCCAGCGCATGGAGGATGCCGGCGAAGCGATCCAGCACATAGAAGATGCGCTCGTCGGGACTCAGGCAGCAGCCTTCCGGCGCCTGGCCGAGATATTTCTTCACCGGCAGCACGGCCGGATTATGCGCATCCACCAGGATCACCAGGCCGCTGAGGGTATCGGCGACATAGGCGCGACGCCCATCGCGGGTCAGCACGAAGTAGTGGCTGCGGGTACCGCCCACCGGGACGATCTGACTGGGTGATTCGGCGGTGGCGGGCTGGTCGAAGCGAATGAGCAGCGAATCGGTCTCGCTGAGCACATAGAGGCGACCCTGGTCATCCAGGCGCATGCCGTGCAGGCGGTGATAGGGCGACAGGTCGATGGACCGTACCAGTCGGCGCTCGGCCAGATCGATCACGCTGACCTGATGCCCCCCTTCGCCGGGTGCCTGCCAGCTCTTGACCCCATATTGGCCGACATAGGCATAGCGGCCTTGGCGATCGGCGACGATCTCATGGGGCTGCTCGGGTAGTTCGAGGCTGCCGATGCGCTTGCCATCGGCCAGACGATAGAAGCCAACGCCGGGGGCTTCCTTCTCGACCAGGGCGAGGTATTCATCGCCCGCCGCGAATGCGTGGAGCGGATAGCCGCCCAGCAGGGGCAGGGCGGCGCTGGCAGCCAGCAGGCCGAGGGTCTGACGGCGATTCAGGTGGGGCATAGGAAGTCTCCCGATGGGCAAGCCTCCCTGCCAGGGTCAAGCGAATCCGTGCTACTCGAATAGACCCTTGAACCAGGTCCAAACTCCGAAGGAGTAGTCGGGAAAGATGTCGATGCCCAGCGCGGACTTCAGCAGATAGAGCAGCACCAGCCCCACGAGACCGCAGGCCAGCAGGATCGCCGCCAGCACCGTGGCCTTGCCGAGCAGGGACAATTCCTGCTCCAGGCGCGAGAGCTGACGGTAGTTGCGACCGGCGAGGAAGACGAAGTAGTAACGGCGGTGCCAGAACTTGACGGTGCCGCGCAGATCGACGCTGTGCTTGCCCCAGCTGCGGGTGCCGAAGGCCAGCTTGAGGGCTTCCAGCTGCTCTTCGGTAAAGGATTCGCGCAGCTCTTCGGGCAGGCGTTCCTTCAGACCGGCGATGAAGGGGTCGTGGCGTTTGATGCGATCCTGCATGGAAAAACTTCCCTCTGAATGGTGCGAGTGCACTCTGAGGGGCCGCCCGGCCTGGCGTTCCGCCACACCTGATGGGCGGGGCCAGGCGCGGGACGATCGGTCAGGCGCTGACGCGTCTTGGCCGCAGCACCTCGGCCCGGGCCCGCAACTGGCCGCAACCGCCATCGACATCCTGGCCGGCGGAATTGCGGACCTTGGTGAGGAGGCCGCGGCTGTGCAGGTAGCGCACGATCTGCACGATGCGCTCGCCATCGGGGCGCTGGTAGTCATCCACTTCCAGGCTGTTGTAGGGGATCAGATTGAGCACGCCGTATTTGCCCTTCATCAGGCGCAGCAGTTCGTCCATTTCTTCCTGACTGTCGTTGATGCCGGCGAGGAGCGTCCACTGGTACTGGATCGGATAGCCGATTAGTCGGGCATAGGCTTCACCCTGTTCGATCAGCTCGCCCGGTTCGTAGCGCGGCGCCTTGGGCAGCAGGTGGGCCCGGCGCTCGGCATTGGTACTGTGCAGCGACAGCGCCAGTGCCGGCCTGACCGCCTGCTGGGGCAGTCGCTCGAATACCCGTGGATCGCCGACAGTGGAAAACACCAGGTTGCGATGGCCGATACCGCCGGCGGTGCCCAGCAGGTCGATGGCTTCCAGCACGTTGTCCAGGTTGTGCGCAGGCTCGCCCATGCCCATGAAGACGACCTTTTTCACCGCCCTGATCCGTCGCGCCAGGGCGACCTGGGCGACGATCTCGGCACTGCCCACCTGGCGCAGCAGGCCGCTCTTGCCGGTCATGCAGAAGACGCAGCCCACTGCGCAGCCAACCTGGGACGACACACAGAGCCCGTCACGCGGCAACAGCACACTTTCCACCGCCTGACCGTCGCCCAGGGTCACCAGCATCCGTGCCGAACCGTCGGCTCCCGGGTGCTCCGAGGTCACCCGGGCCAGACCTTCCAGCCGCGCGGTCAGCGCCGGGATGGCATGGCGCACCTCCAGCGGCAGGAAGTTTTCCGCCTGCTGGCGGCGGGTACCGGTGTCCAGGGGTAGTCCCTGGCACCAGGCGCGCAGGATTCTGGCGCTGTGTTTGGGCTTGGCGCCGGCATCGGCGAGCAACTGGACGACATCGGAAATACGCATGGGAAAAGGGCAGGTCGAGGGCGGGCGGGGATAATAGGACAGGGCAGGGATGCTATCCTAGTCCTTTGCAAGACGAGGACCCGTCATGAAGTTCATCCACCAGCGCGAGCATCTCAACGAGGGCGACCTGGTCGTCATCCAGAGTTCGGGGGTGTGCAACATCCGCCTGATGAACGATGCGAATTTCCGCAGCTTCAAGAACGGCGGCCGCCATACCTATCATGGCGGCGCCTTCGATACCTTTCCGGCGCGCATCACCGTACCCAGCACCGGCTTCTGGAACATCACCCTGGATACCGTCACCAAGCGGCCGATCAGCGTGACCCGCAAGCCCGACATCAAGCACTCGATCAAGATCGTCCGCCGCTCGCCCTCCGAGCTGCGCTGAGGCAGCGGTCACCCTAACCTGGGTGACCCTGACCGTCACTTCGGCTGCAGCTCCAGCAGCCTGGCATTGGCGCCGTCTTCCAGTACCCAGAGACTGCCGTTTGGCCCTTCCTCGACGTCACGGATGCGCGTGCCCATGGCATAGCGCTCCACTTCGCGCGCCTCCTCGCCCTTGAGTTCGACCCGCACCAGCGCCTTGGACGACAACCCGCCGATGAAGGCATTGCCCTGCCAGGCCGGGAAGCGTTCGCCGCCATAGATCATCAGTCCGGCAGGGGAGATCACCGGTGTCCAGGTCACCTTTGGCGGGATGAATTCCGGGCGGGTGGAATGATCCGGAATCGGCTTGCCGCCATAGTGGTCGCCGTTGGAGACCTCAGGGTAGCCGTAGTTGCCGCCGCGCTGGATCAGGTTGAGTTCGTCGCCACCCTGGGGGCCCATTTCCTGTTCCCACAGCCGGCCTTGGGCATCGAAGGCGATACCCAGCGGATTGCGATGACCCAGCGACCAGACCTGGGCCGCCACGCCGCCTTGCTTGGCGAAGGGGTTGTCCGCGGGGACACTGCCATCGTCATTGAGGCGGATGAGCTTGCCCAGGTTGCCGGTCATGTCCTGGGCTGGCGTGAATTTCTGCCGCTCCCCCGAAGTGATCCACAGCTTGCCGTCCGGGCCGAATCTCATGCGATGGCCATAGTGACCGTTGCCACTGACCTTGGGCGTCTGCCGCCAGATCACCTCGAGATCGCCGAGCGCCCCGCTGCCGTCTTCTTTCAAGGTCAGCTTGGCACGGGCTACGGCGGCACCCTGGGTACCGTCTTCACCGGCTTCGGCATAACTCAGGTAGATCAGCCCGTTGCTGGCGTATTGCGGATGCAGGATGACATCGCCCAGTCCGCCCTGGCCGGCGGCGACCACCTTGGGCACGCCGCTGATGTCCTGGGCCTTGCCGGTCTGCACATTCAGGTGCTTGAGCACACCGCCTTTCTCGGTGACCAGGGCAGTGCCATCCGGCAGGAAGGCGATGGCCCAGGGCGCGTCCAGGGTGGCCCGTGGCGTGGCGGTGAAGGGCCACTGATCCTGGGAGAGGGCCTGGGGCGCGGCATTGGCGTTCAGGGTGGCGAGACCGAGCAGGAGACTGCCGGCAGCTAGGGTGAGACCTTTCATGGGCACGCTGTCCTCGTCGGTGGAAGTCCCTACACCCTAGTAGGGACGCCAGCGAAAAGGGCCGCGTTTTTGTTACCTGAGGCGTCTGCCAGACTAGTTGTCGTAGCCCAGGTTCGGCGCCAACCACCGCTCCGTTACCGCCAGCTCCTGGCCCTTGCGCTCGGTGTAGCTGCCGACCTGATCCTTGTCGATCTTGCCCACGGCGAAGTACTGGGCTTCGGGATGGGCGAAGTACCAGCCGCTGACCGCTGCTGCCGGGAACATGGCGTAGTGCTCGGTGAGGAAGACGCCGCTACGGCCGGCCTCGTTGAAGCTCGCCTCGGGATCCAGCAGCTTGAAGAGGGTGGCCTTCTCGGTGTGATCGGGGCAGGCCGGGTAGCCAGGGGCAGGGCGGATGCCCTTGTACTGCTCGCGGATCAAGGCCTCGTTGTCCAGGGTCTCGTCCGCGGCATAGCCCCAGTGTTCCTTGCGCACCTGCTCGTGCAGCCACTCGGCGCAGGCCTCGGCGAGGCGGTCGGCCAGCGCTTTCACCATGATCGAGTTGTAGTCGTCGCCCTTGCGCTCGTAATCCTTGGCCAGCTCTTCGGCGCCGATGCCCGCGGTGACGATGAAGCCACCCATGTAGTCGGTGACGCCGCTCTCCCTGGGCGCGACGAAGTCGGCCAGAGAAAGGTTGGGCTTGCCCTGGGGCTTGATGGTCTGCTGGCGCAGGTGGTGCAGGGTGGCCAGGGGTTGGCCGTCTTCACCATAGACTTCCAGATCGTCGTCGCGCACCTGGTTGGCCGGCCAGAAGCCGAACACGGCGCGCGCCTTGATCAGCTTCTCGTCGATCAGCTTGCTGAGCATGGCCTGGGCGTCGTGGAACAGCGCAGTGGCCGCTTCGCCGACCACTTCATCGGTGAGGATGCGTGGGTACTTGCCGGCCAGGTCCCAGGAGATGAAGAAGGGGGTCCAGTCGATGTATTCGGCCAATACCGCCAGGTCGATGTCTTCCAGCACCCGGGCACCGGTAAAGGTCGGTTTGGGCGCCTTATAGCCGAGCCAGTTGAAGGCCGGCTTGTTGGCCACGGCCTTTTCGTAGGAGAGGCGTTCGGTGCGGGCGCTGCGGTTGGCGGTGCGCTCGCGGACCTCGACGTAGTCGGCGCGGGTGCGCTCGACGAAGCCGGCCTTGAGTTCCTTGGACAGCAGCTGGGTAGCCACGCCCACCGCGCGGGAAGCGTCGGTGACATAGACCACGGCATCGTTCTTGTACTGCGGCTCGATCTTGACCGCGGTATGGGCCTTGGAGGTGGTGGCGCCGCCGATCATCAAGGGCAGGGTGAAGCCCTGGCGCTGCATTTCCTTGGCGACATGGACCATCTCGTCCAGCGAGGGGGTGATCAGGCCGGAGAGGCCGATGATGTCGCATTTCTCGGCGATGGCGGTCTGCAGGATCTTTTCCGCCGGGACCATGACACCCAGATCGACGATGTCGTAGCCGTTGCAACCCAGCACCACGCCGACGATGTTCTTGCCGATGTCGTGGACGTCGCCCTTGACCGTGGCCATGAGGATCTTGCCCTTTGCCTCGGGCTTGTCGCCTTTCTCCGCCTCGATGAAGGGGATCAGGTGAGCTACCGCCTGTTTCATCACCCGGGCGGACTTGACCACCTGGGGCAGGAACATCTTGCCCGAACCGAACAGGTCGCCGACCACGTTCATGCCGCTCATCAGCGGGCCTTCGATGACCTCGATAGGGCGCGCGCATTGCTGGCGGCACTCCTCGGTGTCCTCGACGATATAGGTGGTGATGCCCTTGACCAGCGCATGCTCCAGTCGCTTGCCCACCGGCAGGCCGCGCCATTCCTCGGTCTCGGCTTCCTTGACCGCGCCGCCGCCCCGGTAGTCGTCGGCGATGGCCAGCAGGGCGTCGGTGCCTGCCGGGGTGCGGTTGAGCACCACGTCCTCGACCCGCTCGCGCAGGGCGGCTGGGATCTCATCGTAGATCTCCAGCTGGCCGGCGTTGACGATGCCCATGGTCAGGCCGTTCTGGATGGCGTGGTAGAGGAAGACCGAGTGGATGGCCTCGCGCACCGGGTTGTTGCCGCGGAAGGAGAAGGAGACGTTGGACACGCCGCCGGAGGTGAGGGCGTAGGGCAGGTTGTCGCGGATATAGGCGCAGGCGTTGATGAAGTCGACGGCGTAGTTGTTGTGCTCCTCGATCCCGGTCGCCACCGCGAAGATGTTGGGGTCGAAGATGATGTCTTCCGGCGGGAAGCCCACCTGGTTGACCAGGATGTCGTAGGAGCGGGCGCAGATCTCGTTCTTGCGCGCCTCGGTGTCGGCCTGGCCGTCTTCGTCGAAGGCCATGACCACCACCGCAGCGCCATAGCGCTTGCATAGCTTGGCGTGGTGGATGAAGGCCTCGACGCCTTCCTTCATGGAGATGGAGTTGACGATGCCCTTGCCCTGGATGCACTTGAGGCCCGCCTCGATCACCTCCCACTTGGAGGAGTCGATCATGATCGGCACGCGGGAGATGTCCGGCTCGGAAGCGATCAGGTTGAGGAAGGTGACCATGGCCGCCTTCGAGTCCAGCATGCCCTCGTCCATGTTGATGTCGATGACCTGGGCGCCGGCCTCCACCTGTTGCTGGGCCACTTCCAGGGCCTCGGCATAGTTTTCTTCGCGGATCAGCCGGGCGAACTTGGCCGAGCCGGTGATGTTGGTGCGCTCGCCAACGTTGACGAACAGCGACTCGCGGCTGATGGTGAAGGGTTCCAGGCCCGAGAGGCGGCAGGCCTTGGGAATCTCCGGCAACTGGCGCGGCGCATGCCTGCCGACCGCCTCGGCGATGGCCTGGATATGCGCCGGGGTGGTGCCGCAGCAGCCGCCGACGATATTGAGCAGGCCGCTGGCGGCGAATTCCTCGACCACTGCGGCCATCTGCTCGGGGCTTTCGTCGTATTCACCGAAGGCGTTGGGCAGGCCGGCGTTGGGGTGGGCCGAGACGAAGGTATCGGCCTTGGTTGCCAGTTCCTCGACGTAGGGCCGCAGTTCCTTGGCGCCCAGGGCGCAATTGAGGCCGACCGAAATCGGCTGGGCGTGGCGCACCGAGTTCCAGAAGGCTTCGGTGGTCTGGCCGGACAGGGTGCGGCCGGAGGCGTCGGTGATGGTGCCGGAGATCATGATCGGCAGCTCGATGCCGACCTCCTCGAACACGCCCTGGACGGCAAAAATCGCCGCCTTGGCATTCAGGGTATCGAAGATGGTCTCGATCAGGATGAGATCGGCGCCGCCTTCGATCAGGCCGCGGGTAGCCTCGGTATAGTTCTCCACCAGCTCGTCGAAGGTGACGTTGCGATAGCCGGGGTTGTTGACGTCCGGGGAAATGGAGCAGGTACGGCTGGTGGGGCCGAGCACGCCGGCGACGAATCGCGGACGCTCCGGTGTCTCCAGGGTCTTGGCATCGGCTACCTCACGGGCGACCCGGGCACCGGCCAGGTTCAGCTCATAGGTGATCTCTTCCATACCGTAATCGGCCTGGGAGACCCGAGTGGCATTGAAGGTGTTGGTTTCCAGGATGTCCGCACCGGCATCCAGGTAGGCCTTTTCGATCTCGGCGATGATCTTCGGCTGGGTCAGCAGCAGCAGGTCATTGTTGCCCTTGACGTCACTCGGCCAGTCGGCGAAGCGTTCGCCCCGGTAGTCCGCTTCCTCCAGCCGATAGCTCTGGATCATGGTACCCATGCCGCCGTCGAGGATGAGAATGCGCTGCGCGAGGGCTTGGCGAAGGGCGGCGAGGCGAGCGGTGCGATCGGTCATGGGCATTCCACACAGATGAAGAGGCAAAGGACAAAGGCCGGCAGCATAGCAAAAGCCAAGGGTGCTCCCGGCATTGGAAGGTCTCTAGGATGAGCAATGCTCATACAGGGTCAGCGGCTCTTTCATTCTCAGCGTCGCCGCGATCCGGCGTGGTCGCCGTGCAAACCGCTGAAGCGCTGCTTTACTGTCTGATGACCGACGTTTACTGTGCGTCAAAACTGCGTCATGGAAGGTGGCCGTGATTCCTCTGGTGATATGCGATGACTCGAACATGGCGCGCAAGCAGCTGGTTCGCTCCTTGCCGGAAGGCTGGGGAGTAGCCATCACCCAGGCCACCAATGGCGAAGAAGCCCTGGCGGCGCTGCGTCAGGGGCTGGGCCAGGTCATGCTGCTGGACCTGACCATGCCGATCCTGGATGGCTATGGCACGTTGGCGGCCATCCGCAACGAAGGCCTGGCCGTCAAGGTGATCGTGGTCTCCGGCGACGTCCAGGAGCAGGCGCTGGCGCGGGTTCGCGAACTGGGTGCCCTGGACTTCATTCGCAAGCCCGCGGATCCCGGTGAACTGGCCGCGGTGCTCCAGCGGCATGGTCTCTACACCCCCAATCCCGCGGTTCCAGCGGGGCCGGTCGAGCGCCCTGAACTGCAGGTCAGTTTCCGCGATGCCTTCCGCGAGGTCGTCAACGTCTCCATGGGGCGCGCGGGTGCCCTGCTGGCCAAGGCGCTGGATGTCTTCGTCCAGCTGCCCATTCCGAACGTCAACATCCTGGAAGTCAGCGAGCTGCATATGACGCTGGTGGATGCGCAGCGCGAGGACCGGCTCAGTGCGGTGTGTCAGGGCTACATCGGCGAGGGTATCGCCGGCGAGGCGCTGCTGATCTTCCACGACTCCGAGTTCGATGACATGGCGCGCCTGGTGCGCTGGCGCGAAGCGGGCGAGTCCGGCGACATCGAGATGCTGCTGGATCTGTCGAGCATCATCATCGGTGCCTGCCTGGCCGGCATCGCCGAACAGTTCGACATCCGCTTCTCCCAAGGGCATCCCACCATCCTCGGTCATCATGCGTCCATCGATGAACTCATCGTCATCAACAAGACGCGCTGGAAGAAGACCCTGGCTGTCGAGCTCAGCTACAGCCTGGAAGGCCATAACGTCCACTTCGATCTGCTGCTGCTGTTCACCGAGGACTCGGTGAAGCGCATCACGCGCAAGATCGGCTACCTGATGAATTGAACATGGCCGCACAGATCGATATCAACGAACTCCATTGGCTGCTGGACATCGTGCAGAACATCGATGTCGGCGTCGTGGTGCTGGACCTCGACTACCGCATCGAGGTCTGGAACAGCTTCATGGAAAACCATTCCGGTCGGATTCTCAGCGAGGTCAGCCAGCAATCGCTGTTCGCGGTCTTCGCCGAAATCGACGAGGCCTGGTTTCGCGCCAAGGCTGAAAGCGTGGTCCTGCTCGGCACCCGGGCTTTCTCCATCTGGGAGCAGCGGCCTTACCTGGTGCACTTCAAGAGCTACCAGCCGATCACCGGCGTGGAGGCCTTCATGTACCAGAACGTGACGCTGCTGCCATTGCGTGACTCCACCGGCGCCATCGCCCATATCTGCGTGGTGATCTACGACGTCACCGATGTCGCCATCAACAAGCGGCAATTGGAGTTCTCCAACGACAAGCTGCAGGAGCTGTCGCGCACCGACCGTCTCACCGGCCTGGCCAATCGGGGCTATTGGGAAGAACGCCTTACGGAGGAGTTCGCCCGTCACCAGCGCTATGGCGGCCGTCTGGCGCTGATGATGCTCGACATCGATCACTTCAAGCGTATCAACGACACCTATGGCCATGCCGTCGGTGACCAGGCGATCAAGGCCCTGGCCGGGGTGATCAAGACCCACGTGCGCAACGCCGACATCGCCGGGCGCTACGGTGGCGAGGAATTCGGCGTGGTGCTGCTCGATACGGCGGTGGAGGGCGCCCGGCTGCTCGCCGAACGCCTGCGCGAGGCTGTGGAGGCCATGCATCTCGACGTGCTGGGCACGCCCGTCGCCTTCACCATCAGCATCGGCATCACGGACCTGTCCGTGCCATTGGGCAATCACGAGCAGATGATCCAGCAGGCGGACAAGGCGCTCTATGAGTCCAAGCATGCCGGGCGCAATCGGGTGAGCAGCTTCGTTCACCGGCTGGATTGAGACGATTATCCGACTGTTTCACTAGGGCTTTCGTCGAGGGGTGGGGTGGCGTAAACTTGTGGTACCTGTTGAGGAGTTACCATGAGCGCCATCACCATTACCGACGCGGCTCAGGATTACCTGGCTGATCTGTTGGAAAAGCAGAACACCCCTGGGATCGGTATCCGCATCTTCATTACCCAGCCTGGCACCCAGTACGCCGAGACCTGTATCGCCTACTGCAAGCCTGGTGAAGAGAAGCCCGATGACCAGCCCATCGGTCTGAAGAGCTTTACCGCCTATATCGACGCCATCAGCCAGCCCTTCCTCGAAGACGCCCTGGTGGATTACGCCTCCGATCGCATGGGCGGCCAGCTGACCATCAAGGCGCCCAACGCCAAGGTGCCCATGGTCAACGAGGACAGCCCGCTCAACGAGCGTGTCGACTACTACCTGCAAACCGAGATCAATCCGGGGCTCGCCAGCCACGGCGGCATGGTCAGCCTGGTCGACATCGTCGACGACAACGTGGCCGTGCTGCGTTTCGGCGGTGGCTGCCAGGGTTGTGGCCAGGTCGACCTGACCCTCAAGGACGGCGTCGAACGCACCTTGCTGGAGCGTATCCCCGAGCTCACCGCCGTACGTGACGTGACCGACCATACCAACCGCGAAAACGCCTACTACTAAGTAGCCTGGCGGCCTTGCAGTCGTGAAGGGCTATCGAGCCGATCGATAGCCCTTCGACATTTCAGTGACGTGCTGCGTCTTCCGGCAGGGTCAGCAGGCGCTGTTCCTGCTCCCAGTCGAAGGCTTCGCCGCGGGATTCCGCCTCGTGGCGACGCTCGTCGAGCCGCTGGTAGAGCGCCAGCTCTTCATCCGGCATGAAGTGCAGGCAATCGCCGCCAAAGAACCACAGCAGGTCGCGCGGTACCCGGTGGGCGATCTGCGGATAGCGGCTGAAGATCTGGCTGAGCAGATCCTGGCCGAGATAGGCGTACTCTTCGGGCGCCTGGGGCAGTCCGGCGACCAGCTCATCGAAGCGGTCGAGGAACAGTACGTGGTTCTCCGAGGGCACCTGCTCGGCTGCGCCGACGTCGGCCAAGACCGCACGCAGCTGGGCGAGAAGGGCGACGTGGTGGGCGAGATAGGAAGTGGCCATGGATGTCTCCTGAAAAAACGGCTGCGCAGTATAGGGGCACTGTCCGACGTTGTCTGGTTCGACTAGGATCGAACCTTTGCCCTTCGCCGGGGTTATAGGAAGTAGCACTTTTCTTTGCGAATCAGTTCTTGCCGGGAGGCACATGAGTCTAGCTCTCTCCATTCGTGGTCTGACCAAGACCTACAACAACGGCTTCACCGCCCTCAAGGGAATCGACCTGGATGTGGTCGAAGGTGATTTCTTCGCGCTGCTCGGTCCGAACGGGGCGGGCAAGTCGACCACCATCGGCATCCTCTCGACCCTGGTCAACAAGTCGGGTGGTGAGGTGTCCGTGTTCGGCAACGACCTGGACAAGGATCCCGCAGGCCTCAAGCGCTGCCTGGGCGTGGTGCCCCAGGAATTCAACTTCAACCAGTTCGAGAAGGCCTTCGACATCGTCGTCACCCAGGCCGGTTACTATGGCATTCCCGCGCGGATCGCCGGTGAACGCGCCGAGGAGTACCTCACCCAGCTCGGACTGTGGGACAAGCGCGATACGCCCTCGCGCATGCTCTCCGGCGGTATGAAGCGTCGCCTGATGATCGCTCGCGCCCTGATCCACAAACCACGTCTGTTGATCCTCGACGAGCCTACCGCCGGAGTCGACATCGAGCTGCGCCGCTCCATGTGGAGTTTCCTCACCGAGCTGAACAGGCAGGGGACCAGCATCATCCTCACCACTCACTACCTCGAAGAAGCCGAGCACCTCTGTCGCAACATTGCCATCATCGACCATGGCGAGCTGGTCGAGCACACCAGCATGCGCAAGCTCCTGCAGAAGCTCAACGTCGAGACCTTCATCGTCGACGTGGTCCAGCCGCTGACGGTGGCGCCGCAGCTGGAAGGCTATCCGGCCAAGCTGTTGGGCGATCACTCCTTCGAGGTGCAGATCGACAAGGCCAGCGGGGTCAATGCCCTGTTCCGTCAGCTGGACGCTGCCGGCATCCAGGTCCAGAGCCTGAGAAACAAAGCCAACCGCCTGGAGGAGCTATTTGTCTCCCTGGTGGAAAAGAATCTAGCCAAGGTTGCCCGATGAGTACCGAATTCCAAGCCAACATGGTGGCGCTGCGGACCATCGTCCATCGCGAAGTGCGCCGTTTCACCCGCATCTGGGCGCAGACGCTGCTGCCCCCGGCGATCACCATGGTCCTGTACTTCGTGATCTTCGGGAACCTGATCGGCAACCGCATTGGTGGCATGGGTGGCTTCACCTACATGCAGTACATCGTGCCGGGCCTGATCATGATGTCGGTAATCACCAACGCCTACAGCAACGTGGTCTCCAGCTTCTTCAGCAGCAAGTTCCAGCGCTCCGTGGAAGAACTGCTGGTCTCGCCGGTGTCGCCGCACGTGATCCTCATCGGCTATGCCATGGGCGGCATCCTGCGCGGCCTTGCCGTGGCGGCCATCGTCAGCCTGCTGTCGCTGTTCTTCACCAACATGCAGGTGCACCACCTGGGCATCATGCTGCTGGTGATCGTCCTTACCGCGGCGATCTTTGCCCTGGGCGGCTTCATCAACGCCGTCTACGCGCGCAACTTCGACGACATCTCCATCGTGCCGACCTTCGTGCTGACGCCCCTGACCTATCTGGGTGGGGTGTTCTACTCCATCGACCTGTTGCCGGCCTTCTGGCAGAAGGTGTCGCTGGTCAATCCGATCCTGCACATGGTCAACGCCTTCCGCTACGGCATCCTCGGGGTGTCCGATATCCGCATCGGGGTGGCGATCGCCTTCATGCTGTTCGCCGTAGTCGTGCTTTATCTGGTCAGCATCCGTCTGCTCGTGAGCGGGCGCGGCATGCGTCACTGAGTGTTTGAGCGTCATGCATAGCGTAGAACAATCGCCCCTGGGCAAAAGCACCGAGTACGTCAGCCAGTACGCGCCGACGCTGCTCTATCCGATTCCGCGCGCGCCCAAGTGGGCGGAGCTGGGCCTGGACGGGGGGAGCCTGCCGTTTCGCGGTGTGGATGTCTGGACCTGTTACGAGCTGTCCTGGCTGCTACCTTCCGGCAAGCCAGTAGTGGCCATCGGCGAATTCGCCATTCCGGCCAATTCGCCGAACATCATTGAATCCAAGTCGTTCAAGCTGTACCTCAACTCCCTGAACCAGTCGGTGTTCGCCAGCATGGCCGAACTGGAAGCCGTACTGGTCAGGGACCTGAGCGCAGCAGCCGGCGGTGCTGTGGGTGTCAGTCTGGTATCGCTGGATGCCTGGACGACCCGGGGTGTGCAGCGCCCGGACGGCCAGTGCGTCGATGATCTGGATGTCAGCGTGGATCGCTACGCCCACCCGCAGGCGGAACTGCTGAGCGTGGGTGAAGCGCGCGATAGTCAGAGGTTCTACAGCCATCTGCTCAAGTCGAATTGCCCGGTTACCGGACAGCCTGACTGGGGCACCGTAGTGGTGGAGTACGCAGAGGGGCTGGCGCTGGACCCGGCCAGCTTGCTGCGCTACCTGGTCGCCTTCCGCCAGCATGCGGACTTTCACGAACAGTGCGTCGAGCGCATCTACCTGGATCTGTGGCGGCTACTGAAGCCGGTGAAGCTGACCGTGTTCGCCCGCTATGTGCGGCGCGGTGGGCTGGATATCAATCCCTACCGAAGCAGTGACGCCATCCAGCCCGCCGCCGAGCGCTACGTACGGCAGTGATCAGATGCCCATGCTGCTCAGGCTGTTCATGATCGAGCGCAGCGTGCCGGCCATGGTGGGGTGACTGACCTCGAAACGCTCCACGGCCAGATTGACGCCTTCTACCAGACTGCCATCCCGGGTATGGGTGGCATCTTCGTTAGCCAGCTGGAATTCGATGTCCCGGATCAGCAGTTCCAGTTCTTCCCGATCCTCGGGCGAGGCGGGCGGATCCTGGTCCAGCTGGTGGCGGAGGTGGTCGAGCTGTTCCTGCAGATGAGAGGTGGTCATGGGGCGTTTCTCCTGTGTTCGGATTCTTTGACCGCAACGGCGGGTCAAAGATCGAGTGACAGCGCCTGGCCCTAAGCCAAAGTGGCAAAGCTATGACTATAATCGGCGCCTTTCAGGCGTCTGAGTGTAACGAGGAGAGAAGCGATGATGATCGAGCGACGTGGTTCCAGGGTCTGGGGAGCGCTCCTTGTAACGGCCTTGACGTTTGCCGGTCAGGCGATGGCGGCTGAAACCGAGAATCCCGATCCCTGGGAAGGTTTCAACCGCAAGATCTTCGTGTTCAACGATACCCTGGACACCTATGCCCTCAAGCCGGTCGCCCAGGGCTATCAGCGCTTCACTCCCGGCTTCGTGCAGACCGGTGTGAGCAACTTCTTCAACAACCTGGGTGACGTGCGCAACCTGGCCAACGACCTGCTGCAGGGCAAGGTCGAGCATGCCGGGGTCGATACGGCGCGCCTGCTGATGAATACCACCCTGGGTGGTCTCGGTCTGGTAGACGTGGCGACCAAGGCCGGCCTGCAGCGCAACGACGAGGACTTCGGCCAGACCTTGGGCAAGTGGGGCGCCGGTAGCGGCCCTTACCTGGTCCTGCCGTTCTTTGGCCCCAGCAGCGTACGTGATGGCCTGGCCCGGGTACCGGACAGCTACACCAGTGCCTATCCCTATGTCGATGATGTGGCCGTGCGTAACAGCGCCTTCGCCCTCAGCACCGTCGATACCCGTGCCGGTCTGCTGCAGGCCGAGCGCCTGATCACTGGCGACAAGTACGTGTTCATTCGCAACGCCTATCTGCAGACCCGCGAATTCAAGGTCAAGGATGGTCACGTGGTCGACGACTTCTAGTCCCGGACCATAAAAAAAGGCAGCCCGTGGGCTGCCTTTTTTATGGTCTTTGCGCCTAGCGCATGTCGAGCACGGACAGGCCAAGCAGCTGCTTGCCCGAATCGCTAGCCTGGATGCGCAGGACCTCAGCATCCGCTTCCAGTCCGGGGAGTTCGGCATGGCTGGAGGGGATCAGGACAGTCACCTTGTCACCGACCTGCAGGCTGGTGGCGGCCTCGATCTGGAAACCGGTGCTGGACAAATCGACGCAGCGCGCCTCGAAGGAGGCATCGCCTACCTTCAGTACGGCCTTGGAGTTGATGTGCATGCGAATGAAATCGCGCTTTTCACTGTAAGAACGGTCAATGGTACTCATGGCAATCCTACTGCTTGGGAGGATGGATGGCGGTGTGCTGGAGGTATAAACTCATGAACGGCACCCTGTAAAGAAATTCCATCCGGTTGGCAAGCTTGAACGCCCCGGTGGATGGGAGTAGTGTCTCCGCCGTGTCGTAATCACCGTGGCCCGTGTCGGATCGTGTCCGCCGGTTTGCCGTTCGGGTGCATGCCTGGATCCTCTATGTCTAATTCGCCTGCCACGCTCTTGATCATTGACGATGACGAGGTGGTTCGCCTCAGTCTCGCCGACTATCTCGAAGACAGTGGCTTCAATGTCCTGCAGGCCAGCAATGGTCAGCAGGGCCTAGAGATGTTCGAGCGCGAACAGCCTGACCTCATCATCTGCGACCTGCGCATGCCGCAGGTCGACGGGCTGACGCTGCTGCGCCGCATCAGTGAGCTGTCCATCGATACGCCCGTGCTGGTGCTGTCCGGCGCCGGCGTCATGAGCGACGTCGTGGAAGCCCTGCGGCTGGGCGCGGCCGATTACCTGATCAAGCCGCTCGAAGACCTGATGGTGCTCGAACACTCGGTCAATCGCGCCCTGGACCGTGCGCGCCTGCGACTGGAAAACGATCGCTATCGAGTCAAGCTGGAAAACACCAATCGCGAGCTGCAGGCCAGCCTGAGCCTGTTGCAGGAAGACCAGAACGCCGGACGCCACGTGCAGATGAACATGCTGCCAGTGACGCCTTGGGAGACCGAGGGGCTGAACTTCGCCCACGAAATCATCCCCTCGCTCTATCTGTCCGGCGATTTCGTCGACTACTTTCGCATCGACGAACACCGGGTCGCTTTCTACCTGGCCGACGTCTCCGGTCATGGCGCCTCGTCGGCCTTCGTGACCGTGTTGCTCAAGTTCATGACCACGCGCCTGCTCTATGAGTCCAAGCGCAACGGCACGCTGCCCGAATTCAAGCCGTCGGATGTGCTCGGTCACATCAACAGGGGTCTACTGGATTGCAAATTGGGCAAGCACGTGACCATGCTGGGTGGCGTCATCGACGAAACCACGGGTACCCTGGCGTACAGCATCGGTGGCCATCTGCCTTTGCCTGTCCTGCACACGCCGGAAGAAACCCGCTTCCTGATGGGCAAGGGGCTGCCGGTCGGCCTGTTCCAGGAGGCCACCTACAATGACCACCAGATGGCCTTGCCCGAGCGTTTCAGCCTGACCCTCTTTTCGGATGGCATCTTCGATCTGCTGCCGGGAGACAATTTGAAAGAGAAAGAACACAGCTTGCCCGACTACGTCCGCCGTGCTGGCGGTACACTGGCAGGCCTTAGCGAAGCCCTGGATCTGGCATCCGTTACCGAGATGCCTGACGATATCGCTTTGCTGGTGTTGAGCAGGAACCTGGCATGAGCACCGGAAAAATCCAATTTGCCGAGCAGGACGGTACCTTCGTCCTGAAGTTTACCGGCGAGGTGCGTCTGACCCTCTGCTCGGCGTTGGACGCGACCATCGAGCACATCTTCTCGTCGTTGAATTTCTCGTCCATCGTCATCGACCTGACGGAGACGCAGAGCATCGACAGCACCACCCTGGGCCTGCTGGCCAAGCTGTCGATCCTGTCGCGGCAGCGCATCGGGCTATTGCCCATGCTGACCACGAACAACCCGGACATCCTGCGGCTGCTGGATTCCATGGGCTTCGATCAGGTGTTCAATATCGTCGAAACCGTGGTGCCTTGCCCGGACTGCCTGACCGACCTGCCACCGCAGGATCAGTCAGAAGCCGAGGTGCGCAGTCGTGTGCTTGAAGCCCATCGGGTGTTGATGGGCCTCAATGAATCCAATCGCAATGCCTTTCGCGATCTGGTCAGTGCCCTCGAAAGGCACTGACCGCGTCGGCTCTTAGCGCTTGCCGGGCAGCAGCACTTCCAGCTTTTCCTGATCCCGCGCGAACTGGCGAATGCCTTCGGCCAGCTTTTCGGTGGCCATGGCGTCTTCGTTGTGTGCCCAGCGGAAGGCAGGTTCGTTCAGCTGCTGCTTGGGCTCACCACCACTGGTGTCGGCGGTCAGCACGCGGGGCAGGTCGCCTTGGGCGTCCGACAGCTGCTGCAGCAGTTCGGGGCTGATGGTCAGGCGGTCACAACCGGCCAGCTGCTCGATCTGGTTCAGGTTGCGGAAGCTGGCACCCATCACCACGGTGTCGTAGCCATTGGCCTTGTAGTATTGGTAGATGCGGGTCACGGACTTCACGCCCGGGTCTTCGGCGCCTTCGTAGTCACGGCCTTCGGCCTTCTTGTACCAGTCGTAGATGCGACCGACGAAGGGCGAGATCAGGAACACGCCGGCGTCGGCGCAGGCCGCAGCCTGGGCGAAGGAGAACAGCAGGGTCAGGTTGGTCTGGATGCCTTCCTTCTCCAGTTGCTCGGCGGCGCGGATGCCTTCCCAGGTGGAGGCGATCTTGATCAGTACGCGGTCCTTGCCGATGCCGGCCTTCTCGTACAGCTCGATCAGACGATGGGCACGGTCCAGGGTGGCGCCGGTGTCGAACGAAAGGCGTGCGTCCACCTCGGTGGAGATGCGCCCGGGGATCAGCTTGAGGATCTCGCCACCTACCGCCACGGCGAAGCGATCGCAGGCCAGGCCGATGTCGCCGTTCGCGCCACTGAAGGCAGCCTGCAAGTGTTCTTCATAGCGGGGCAGGGCGGCGGCCTTGAGCAGCAGCGAGGGGTTGGTCGTGGCGTCGTAGGGCTTGAGACGGGCGATGGCGTCCAGATCGCCGGTATCGGCGACGACCGTGGTGTATTGCTTGAGTTGTTCCAGCTTGCTCATGGCAGGTCTTTCCTTCGGTTAGCGAATGGACATCGTGGAGACGTGACTCAGTGACCTCTGAGAAGTTCAGTGGCCTCGTCATACAGGCGCAGCGGTTCAGGGCTGCGATGCAGGTCGGTGGACAGCAATTGGCGGAAGCGCCGCGCACCGGGAAACCCCTGCGCCAGACCCAGGACGTGGCGAGTGACGTGATGAATGACGCCCCCCTGTTGCAGGTGCGCCTCGACATAGGGCCGCAGTTGCAGCATCACTTCATGACGGGTGAGTTGCGGACGGTCGCAGCCGTAGAGCGCCGCATCCACTTCGGCCAACAGATAGGGGTTCTGATAGGCCTCGCGACCCAGCATCACCCCATCGAAGATCTCCAGCTGCTCCCGGCAGGTATCCAGGGTCTTGATGCCGCCATTGAGAATGAACTCGAGATCCGGAAAATCCTGCACCAGCTGCGCGGCCACGTCGTAGCGCAGCGGCGGAATCTCGCGATTCTGCTTGGGCGACAGGCCCTCCAGGATGGCGATGCGCGCATGCACGGTAAAGCTGCGGCAACCGGCTTCCGCGACCTGGCCGACGAAGTCCCGCAGGGCCTCGTAGCTGTCTCGCCCGGAGATGCCGATGCGGTGCTTGACCGTCACCGGAATGGCCACGGCATCGCGCATCGCCTTGACGCTTTCGGCCACTCGCTCGGGATAGGCCATCAGGCAGGCGCCGATCATGTTGTTCTGCACGCGATCACTAGGGCAGCCAACGTTCAGGTTGATCTCGTCATAACCCGCCTGCTCGCCCAGCCGCGCTGCGGTGGCTAATTCAGCCGGCATGCTGCCACCCAGCTGCAGCGCCAGGGGATGCTCGGTCTCGTCATGGCGCAGAAACCGCTGGGCATCGCCATGCAGCAAGGCACCGGTAGTGACCATTTCGGTATAGAGCAGGGCGTGCTGGGACAGCAGGCGATGGAAATAACGGCAGTGACGGTCCGTCCAGTCCATCATCGGCGCCACGGAAAAGCGGCGGGACGGCTCAGGGCGCGTGGTTGCTGGGTTTGAGGCGGTTTCGGCAAGCATCTCGGTACGTCTGTTCTAGGCTCGTTTTGCTACATTTCAGACGGTTTTTGGAGGTGCGTTGCTACAATGTAGCAATCGCAAACGGTCATGTAGCAAATCGAAATGGGGACGATAACGTCACGCCGCCGGAAGGATGGCAGCACAGGCTATACGGCCCAAGTCCGCATCATGCGGGATGGAGTTCGAGTCTATCAGGAAAGCCAGACTTTCGACCGGAAGCAGACCGCGCAGGCGTGGCTGAAAAAGCGAGAAACTGAACTCGCCCAGCCAGGTGCCTTGGAGCGTGCAAAGCGGAAGGGATCGACTGTTCAACAGATGATCGGCCGCTACGTGGAGCAGTTCGGTACCACGCTCGGCCGGACCAAAGAGGCCACGTTGAAGGCCATTGGCGAGACGTGGCTCGGTGACCTCGAGGACCGCGAACTCACCAGCCAGCGGCTGGTGGAATATGGCCAGTGGCGCATGGGCTCCGAAGGCGGTGGGGTACAGGCGCAGACGGTGGGCAACGACCTTTCGCACCTGGCAGCTGTTCTGTCGATCGCGCGGCCGGCGTGGGGCTATGAGATCGATCCGCATGCCATGGCCGATGCCCGGCGGGTGCTCAAGAAAATGGGCATGATCAGTAAGAGCAAGGAGCGCGATCGCCGGCCCGAGCCCCAGGAGCTGGACCTGCTGTTGGAGTACTTCTTCGAGATGCAGCGGCGTCGGCCGGCGTCGATCAACATGCCCAAGGTAATCGCCTTCGCCATCTTCTCCACCCGCCGCCAGGAAGAAATCACCCGGATTCGATGGGACGACGTGGACGAGCGCCGGCAGGCGGTGCTGGTGCGCGACATGAAGAACCCGGGGCAGAAGATCGGCAACCACGTCTGGTGCCACCTCCCAGACGAAGCCTGGGCCATCCTGCAGTCGATGCCGCGTGAGTGCGAGGAGATCTTCCCTTACAACGGTGACTCGATCTCGGCGTCTTTCACCAAGGCCTGCCAATTTCTCGGCCTGCAGGATCTGCGCTTCCACGACCTGCGGCACGATGGGGTCAGCCGGCTGTTCGAGATGGACTGGGACATTCCTCGCGTGGCCAGCGTCTCGGGCCATCGCGACTGGAATTCGATGCGGCGCTATACGCACCTGAAAGGCCAGGGCGATCCCTATGCGGGATGGCCCTGGTTGGAGAGGATCATCGCGGCGCCGGTGGTGCTCGGCGCGCGCGTCCTGGGCTAGCGTGCCCGGTTGTGCAGCTTGTCGTTCTCGCGGACAGCCCGCTCACGCTGCACGTCCAGGTAACGAGCCAGGTCCGTCAGGTGCACGCCCTGGGCGGCTTTCTGGCTGTTCTCGATCCTAACCAGCGGCAGGTCGATGACACCAGCGACAATCTTGCTGCGGAGCTTTGTCGGCGTCAGGTGGCTGAAGTAGTCGGTGCAGACGCGCTCCAGCGGCACCACCGCAGCGCCCTGATACTGGGCCATGAGCAGGAAGAGGGTGTTCAAGGGTCACACCCCCAACGGCAGTTGTTGGTGGTCCTTGCCCAGTAGGGCTAGGTCCGGCATCGGTCTGCCTACCAGGTTGCAGAGGTCTCGCAGCTCGCCGATGAAGAGCTGGCGGGCGAAGGCGTCCTTGGTGCCCACCAACTGCTGGGTGAGCTTCGCGATCTGCCGGGAGTAGGCGGCGCGTTGCGGGCCGGGGACGGTGCCGAAGAAGCCTTGCTTGCGGATGGATGGCAATACCTCACCGCAGACCCACTCGGCGAACGCCTGTGCCTCCGGTTTACGAGAGGCGAAAGCGGTCTGATAGATAGCGGGTTCTGAGATGAAAATGACCTCCTGCCCCCCACCAGGGGTCTGGCAGTAGCAGACCCCTTGCCACTTTTCGGGGGTATTTTTCAGGCTGCCGGACGCGCCTTTCCAGACGATGCCAAGTACCTCGTATACATCCTTGGCGCAGAACCAGACCTCGCCATCGGCGCCGATGGCGGTACGAACGTCGCGCTCTGCGAACTGGAAGGCGTTGCTGATCAGGTTGAGGTTGTTCATGGTCATTCTTCCTTTCCCATGTGCTGCTGGGCCGGCTTGGCCAAGGTGGCGTTGATGACGTCGGCGTCCTGCTGAGTCAGGGCGCCGAGGGCGTTGGCCATGCTGGCCAGGGCGAGGAGGTGGATGCGATCGCCCAAAGTGTTGCTGACTTGGTAGCGGATCAGCGCCTCGCCGAGCAGGGCGGTGGCCCGGCACCGGCGGACCAGAGTGGGGTGGGCCGTGATAGGCTGGTGAGTACTGCTGCTCTGGATCATTTGCATAATGGTTCTCCAGGGGTTGGTGGTAGGGCCCGGGGGAGTTGCCGCTCTCTCGGGCTTTTTTGTTTCCGCGTCGTGGCCCGCGCGGGGTGGGAAGTCGATGACGGTCATGCTGGGCCTGCCGGGTTGGCGAAGACCCAGCAGCGGACCTTGTCCGGGCGGGTGTCCAAGGGGTTGGCGCGCCGCTGGTTCTTACGGATCCGGCTGGTGATGACCTTGTTGTCCAGGTAGCGAAATTGGCGGCTGTCCTTGAGCAGCTCGCGCAGGGTGCTCAGGTCGGCCAGGCGCTGGCGGTGCTCAGCGGCGCGCTCGATGAATTCGTTGAGGTTGATAGCGATCGCGCGGTCGTCATCGCTGTGATTGACGACGGGGTCGCTGCTCATGGATTCGAGGTAGTCGTAGACCTGCCAGAACTCGGTCACGACAGGGTTATCCGCACTGATGGCCGCCTGGCGTTCCAGGGCGATGCGGACCATGGTGCGCTGGGTCTGGCGGACCATGTCCTCGGGGATAGCGACCACCAGGGCCAGGCAATCGAGCAGGGCAAGGAACATGGCGTGGTTCTTCACGATCCGCTCGATGCGCAGGTGGCCGACCAGGTCGCTCTGGCAGCTGCTGCAGCGATGGCTGTCGCCGGTCAGGCGGATGCCGCAGCAGAAGCAGGTTTCGCCTAGGCGGCGGAGCTTGGCTTCGTACTGCGGGAAGAGCTCGTGGAAGCGGGCCAGCACCTCGGATTCCTTGCGAGTGGCCAGCAGCAGGAAGTGGCTCAGGGCCTCGCCGTCCATGCGGCTCAGGGTGTCGGCCGCGGCGCGGCTCACGTCGGTCAGCACCGGGCGGGTGAAGTGCAACTTCACGATCCGGGTGAGGATGGCCTCGGAGGCGCTGACCGGGGCGTTCTGGCTGATGGCTATGGTGCCGCGGAAGGGCGGCTCGTAGGTCTCGTTGCCCGCCGTCTTCATGCCGCGGGTGCGCAGGGTGCCGCCGCCGAAGAAATCCTTCAGTTCGTCCCAGTCGAAGCTCTTGGCGTGGGCCTTCTCCGGGTCATTGCGATCGCCCTCGATCAGGACGATGGGCATGCCGGCGACCTGACCCATGGCGCGGCTGCGGCCGGCGGTGGATGACTTGGACGGGTCGAAGCCTTCGTAGCCGGCCCGGCCGAACAACTTCCAGAGGAAGGTCAGCAGCGTGGTCTTGCCGGCGCCGGCCTCGCCGGTGGCTTCAAGGAAGGGGAAGGACTGATAGCGCGCGCGGATCTGCTCGGCGAACAGCGAGCCGAACCAAAAGGTGAGGGCGGTCAGGCCGTTGGCGCCGAAGCAGGTCCAGAGCAGCGGCAGCCAGTCGCTGCGGTAGTCGCCGGCGGCGGGGTTGGGCTTGAGGCCGATGGTCTTCTGCAGGGTCTTGAGGCGCAGCTTGCCGAAGTCGAAGTAGTCCTCGTCGTTGACCTGGTGCAGTTGGCCCTCGCGCACTGCTAGGTCGCCGAAGACATAGCAGCCGTGCTCGCGGCTGTAGCCGACATAGTCCATGGTCTCCACGGTTTTCAGGCCGAAGAGCTGGTCCTTCATGATCTTGTCCAGCTGGGTGCCGCTGCCAGTGAAGACGGCGCCGGCGGCCATGCTGAGCAGGCGCTTCTTGAACTCGCTGGCGGCGGCGACCTGGGCGCCGGTGAAGGTGTTCTTCACCGGCGCGCCGTCGTGGGGAAACTCGACGCGGAAGTAGTACCAGGACTCGTCGGTGACCTCGTTGCGCTGGAAGTACAGCGCCTGGGGCGCGCAGTTGGCGATCTCTACCACGTTGCCGGCCAGGCGCATGGCCTTGTCGCGTTGCTGCTTGGTGGTCAGCTCGCGGTCTTCGTCGCGCTCGGACTCCTCGATGTGGGTGAGGGCCTTGTTGTACTTGTCCAGGTCGAGCTTGAACCAGTAGAGGCGGCTCTCGAAGGTGAAGTGGAATTCGTGGCGCTCACGCCATTCGTACATCAGCACCGCCTTCTCCGCGGCGGTGTCGGCCAGCAGCAGGGCGCCGTGGTAGCGGGCCTCCTTGAGGTCCTGGTCGCGGCGTTCCTCGCGCTTCGCCTGGTCCTGCTCGAAGGCCCAGCGCTGGTGCAGGTCGTTCCAGTCGACCTTGCGGGTGCCTGGTTGCGGGATCTGCGCGGCCTCGCACTTGAAGCCCAGCTCACGGGCCTGGCGCGCCCAGCGGCGGGTGTAGCGGTGGGCGCCGGGTTCGTTGTCCAGGGCCCAGACCAGTTTCGGCAGCTTGCCCTGTCGCGCGCTGGCCAGGTCCTTGAGTGACTGCTCAGGGAAGGCGTTGCTGCTCATGGCCGAGACGGCAGCGATGCCGTGATGGGTCAGGGCGATGGCGTCGAAGATGCCCTCGACGATCCACAGCTCCTGGGCCGTCTGCAGATCCAGGCTCGGTGGGCTCCACCAGACGCCGCGGTAGCTGGCCCCGGGCTGGAAGCGCGCCTTTTGTTTGCCGAAGCGCGCGGGGCGATCGATCAGCCGTTCCCAATAGCCGCCCTTGGCCAACGGGAAACGTACGGTGGCCGAACCGATGCCCTGGGCGCGGTCCCAATAGTTCTCCTGGCTGTACCAGCCCTTGATCAGGCTCAGGTCGAAGCCGCGGGCGAACTGGAGGTAACCATCGGCGCTGGCGGCCGGGGCGTCGCAGGTGGGCTTGAAGCGCTCGGACCAGTCCTCGAACAGGTCGCTGTAGAGCTCTTTGACGTGCCAGGTCTGGCCGCACTTCGACTCTCGGCCGCACTTGACCACCCAGGGCGTGCTGTAGCTGGTGAAGAGCTCAGCCTTGTGGCACGCCGGGCAGGTGCCCTTGCGCATATAGTCCGTGCCCCTGATATGGCGCAGGCCGAGGTCGCCCTCCAGACGCTGCAGCACGTCGGCGCGGAGCTGGTGATCCATCGCGTACATGCTCAGCACTCCGCCGTGCGGCCGGTACCGAGGTCGCGTACCAGGCGCAGGTCGCTGCCCTCATGGCGTTCGGCGTCGGTGGCCAGGATGTTCACGGCGCGGGCGAGCTCGCGCAGGTCGGCGGGGGTCCAGAAGTCTTCCTTGCCCAGGGCGCCGTCATTGGAAATGACCAGGGGCTGGCTGGCGTTGCGGTGGAGGGTGACGTCGAGTTGGCGGCGCATCAGTTGGTCTCCTCGACGCCGGCAGCGCTCAGGATCGCCTGGATGAAGCCGTTGATAGAGACCAAGTCGAGAACGGCGTGGATCATTACCGAATCGTCGACGTCAGGCAGATTCCATAGGTAGTGGGCAAGGATTGCGCTGAGTCGGGAGGCGTCGCGTGGATAGGCTGTCAGCTGCTGCAGACCGCCAAGCACCTGCGGATGTGTTTCGACAATCGCGCGTAGAGCGGGAGAGTGGTCCAGGATGATGGGGTGCAGGGTCACTGGGCTGCCTCCTGGTTGCTCAGCTGAGCGCGGATCTGGGCGGCGGTTTGGTGGGCGGCGAACATGGAGGGGAAGCGGCGCAGGATGGCGACGCGGCGCTTGGCGGTGTCCTCGATGCGGACGTAGCGCGGCTCGTTCCAGTGCTGGTTGACGGTGTAGTCGGCGCGGCCCTGGAGCCAGCGGGCGAAGGTTTCAGCAACGGCTGGCGGTAGCTCGATCTGGACGGGAAGGGTGTTCGGCATGGTGGTTCTCGCGGCAAAAAGGCGCAGTTCACCCATACCCACGCAAGGCGGGCATGGATCAGGCGGTCAGGGGTTAGCGGGTGGCGCGCTGGATGCCGGGGTCTTCGTCGATCAGCGCGTCGAAGATCTCCTGGACCGGGATGCGGTAGCGCAGGCCGGTGGCCGGGTTGACCAGGACGACGACGTCGCCGGTGCTGGCGTCGATGTCCAGGAAGCGATGGCCCTTGAGGGCTTCGAGCTGGTCATGGGCGCGGGCCACCAGGCGTTCGGCGGTGTGACGCTGGACGTCCATCGTCTGCAGGTGCTCGACGGTGCGATCAAACAGGGCCTGGCTGCGGTCCAGGTACTGGGGAGCATGACGCTGGAGGAAGGCGAGGGCGGCGGCCTGCATGGCGTCGAGGTAGTCGGCGGGATGGTGGGTCATGATGCGAGGTCCTCTCTTACGGAGTGCTGAAGGTCTTCCTGATCGGCTTCCAGCAGGTCCAGCTGCTGTTCACTCTTCTTCTTTGCGGCGAGATGTTGGTTGTAGCGATAGACGTGCGCCGCCATACGCACATAATCCTCGTTTTGCATCGGCAGCTGGGAGGGCGGAGAACCGGGCAGGCCGCTACGATTGGCGGCATGGGTTAGCTCGGTCCGGCCCCAGTAGCTTTGGCTGCACGGCACGAAGTCGCATTGGTACAGCTCGCGCCGCATGAAGATGTGTTCGAACCAACTGGTTCGGCAGATCAAGGGCGCGCCGCAGATCTCGCAGCGAAACCGCGTCTTCTTCGTCTTGCCAAAGAGCTTCCACAGAAACTGCATCGTGACTCCCGCCGCTCTGCGCGGCTCCGGCCTGGCCGGGTTCTGGCGCTCCGCGCCGACTGCTTGTCTGCCGCCCTGGCAAACATGGAATAGGTAGAACCGCTAGCTTCCTAGAGGGTGACCCTGGGGTGACGGCGCCGTGTCTGGCATGCTGGGCGCTTCATCCAACGCCAGGGTAAGCAGCTGATGAGCAGTCAAGGCATCAACGCGTACGAACTGTCCGTGCTTATCGACAAAGACCGCCCCCACGAACTCTCGGTAGTGCTGCGCAATCTGTACGCCAGCGGCTGTTTGCTGATCGCCCAGGGCCATGAGAAGGCTGGGCTGCGCGTGTGTGGTGATGTCCTGGCCATGCTGGATACGCGGGGCAAGGCCGATTACTTCAGGCGGTTGCGCCGGGCCCTCGTCGTCGATCCCATCGAAATCGGGCGTTCGGTCCGACCCTCGCACGAGCTGCTCGAGCTCCTGATCACCGACTCTTTGCGTCGAGAGCGTGATGCGACCTAACACCGGCCCCTCCACCGGCATGACCCGTTGACTCAGTTCGGAGGGATAGCCGGCGTCTCGTAGCGTTATTGGATGGCCATACTGCGCGAGGTGATGCCCGATGAGCTGGAGCAGGGTGGTCTTGCCTGCGCCGGGAACGCCGGAGATCTGGATGTGGATGTCGTAGCGGCTCATGGTCTGGTCCTTCAGGTGCGGGGAAGTGTTGAGGTCTTGAGGTGCAGCACGATCACCGCCGCGATTTCACCTTCACGAGCCGCCATATGAGCGCGGTGCGCATTGATGATGTTCACCACCTCCTGCTCATCGATGACGCCGTCTTCCAAGGCCTTGGCGATGATCTGATCGACGACCCCGCGCTTGGCCGAGGTATCGACTGCGCGCGCATAGAGATCCACGTTGTCGAGGTCGCTCACGTCGACGTGTTTGACGAAGTACCCGCCGTACTGGCCGGCTAGGTAGTCCACCAGGTGGGTGGTGCCGGTCTCCTGCTCCAGCAGGAGGATCTGCTGGTCATTGAGCGGGCGGCAGCCGGCGGTCTCGTAGGCGTGGTTGTCGAATTTCTTGAGCGGCAGGCCGAGGCGGGCGGCGGCGCACTCACGACCGCCCGGGTAGGCGCAGATCACGGCGCTGATGACCTGGCGACGGGTTTCTAGGGCAGGGCGTTTCATCTTCCAGTTTCTCCCTGGGCCAGTGGTCCGTACTGTTCTGCCTTAGCGGTGGCTACCTCTCCATCCTTGATGCCCAGCAGTACCGCAGCGCGGTGGGCCATGCCTCTTTTTCCTTTCTTCTTGCCTGCCAGTACCTGGTAGACGGTGAAAGCATCAAGGTCATGCTCGCGGCAAAAGTCCGCGATGCTCCTGCCCTCGCGCTCCAAGACCTCGCGTGCTTGTGCCGGCGTGCGTAGCGCTGTCATAGTTCAAATTCGTTCAAATGAGTTAAGTCAGGCGAACTGTATCACTCAAATGAGTTAAGTCAACAGGGTAAGTCTATTCAAATGAGTTCAATCGGCAGCCGGTTGAAGGAGGAGCGCGAGCGCCTCGGCATGTCTCAGGGGGTTTTCGGCGAAATCGGCGGCGTGAAGACAAACGCCCAGGTGAAGTATGAGAAGGATGAGCGGAGCCCTGACGCTCTATATCTGGAAGCGCTATCTCGCGCAGGTGTGGATGTGTCCTTCGTCATCACGGGACAACGCTTCACTGCCATCAGCGAAGCTTCTGTTGGGCCGCTAGAGGCGGAGATTCTTCTCTACGTCAGAGGTATGTCCGACTACAACAAAGAGTCGGTGCGGCGTATGGCTTTTGCCATGGCTGCGGCAGATGGCAGCCTAGATTCCGGCAAGCCCTGAAGGCCTTAAAAAGAAACGCAAAAGCCCAGCCCAGAGCTGGGCTTTTTGTTTCAAGCCGCTTTCGATAGTTGGCGAGCTGCATCACAAAATGTACTGTATTTGTATACAGTAACAAGGAGTGTGCAGTACCTATGGAACAGCTCAAGCAAGCCCCTTTCATGATCTCCGGACGACAATCGGTGCCTTCGACAGCCTGTGAATACGAGGCGCAACTGCTGGAGGCAGTGAGAGTGCTATCCCGGGATGATCAGCAACGGGTCTATTTGCTAGTGCTGGACCTGGCCCGGGTAAGCGGGCCACTTACGCGGAAGTGTTTAGCCTCTGTAGGAACCGAGGTCAGGATGGGGGCGAAGTGATCCGGATGAGGAGGGTGCTACAGCCGGCCTCAAGGCATTTCTTCCAAGGTCTGAGCTCCACTCGTCGCTTCGTCTGTTGACCTTTTTCTAACGCCGTCACCTATACTGTTTAAACGTACAGTATCAAGGTGCCACCATGGACACTTTCCAGACACGGGGTCGCAGACTCGCCCAGCTCGCGCTTTCTCAGGCGCGGTTGAAGATCACCGGCTTTCAGAGCCCGGCCGAGGATCATGCGCAGCTGCCGCTTTCGATCGATGAGGCGATTGGCTGGGGCGCGCCCAACCTCTGGCTCTGGCTGGTGAACAGCGAAGCCCTCGCGGGGTTGAGCATCCACCAGGGGGATGTCCTGGTCGTGGACCGTGCCGGCGATGTCGAGCCTGGGCGCGCGGTGATCGTGGTGGCCGACTGTGAGCACCGGCTCTGCACGGTGCTCACCAGCCAGGAGCGGCAGCAACTGCTGGCCACGATCGGGCGCGATGGCCATCCGCGGCCCCTCGACCTGATCGGCGAGGTCGAGCTATGGGGCGTGGTGGACTTCCTGATGCGGGACCTGCGGCCGTGAGCGTCTACGCGTTGATCGACTGCAACTCCTTCTACTGCAGCTGCGAGCGGCTGTTTCGGCCCGAGCTGAAAGGTCGACCGGTGGTGGTGCTGTCGAACAACGATGGATGCGTGATCGCCCGAAGCCGTGAGGCAAAGGCCCTGGGCATCGGCATGGGCGTACCGTACTTCCAGAACCGGGCCTTCCTGCGGCAGCACAATGTGGCCGTCTTTAGCTCCAACTACGAGCTCTATGCCGACGTGTCGAATAGGGTGATGCGGACCATCCAGGGGATGGTGCCGGACCTGGAGGTGTATTCGATCGACGAATGCTGGGCGGACCTCACTGGCATGCCTGGCGACCTTGAGGCGCTCGGCCGGGAGATCCAGGCGCGGGTGCACCGCTGGGTGGGCATCCCGGTCGGCGTCGGGATCTCGACCACCAAGACGCTGGCGAAGCTGGCCCAGTGGGCGGGCAAGACCTGGCGCGCCACCGGCGGGGTGGTGGATCTCACCGATTCGCTTCGGCAGGGGCGCCTACTGCCGCTGGCGCAGGTGGGTGATGTATGGGGCGTGGGCCGCAAGCTGACCACTCGCCTGCAGGGGCTCGGCATCACCACCGCCCAGGACCTGGCTCGTGCGGATCTGCGGGTGGTGCGCAAGGAATTCTCCCGCGTCCTGGAGCGGACAGCGCGGGAGCTGCGCGGCGAGCAGTGGATGCGCCTGCACGAGGCGCCGCCGTTGAAGAAGGAGATCATCAGCTCGCGGATGTTCGGCCACCGGGTGTACCGCCTGGAGCCGCTGCGCGAAGCCATGGCCACCTACGTGACCCGGGCGGCCGAGAAGCTGCGTGAACAGGGCTCGCTGTGCTCCACGCTGCTGGTGAGCGTCCAGACCGGCCAGCACGAGCCCGAGGACCGCCGCTACTACCGCAGCCTGGGCATCCAGCTCGCGCACCCGACCGACGATACCCGCATTCTGGTGCAGGCCGCCCTGGCTGGGATAGACCCGATCTATCGCGAGGGCTATGCCTACTCGAAGTGCGCGGTGGTGCTGGGCAGCATCGTGCAAACGGACGAGTTCACGCCGGATCTCTTCGCCCCGGTCGGGCAGGGGCGGCCGAGCGAGCTGATGCAGGTGGTGGACCGGATCAATGCCCGGTACGGGCGGACGGCGCTGCATGTGGGGCGGGTGCCCGCTGATCCCGGGTGGCAGATGCGGCGAGAGTTGCTGTCGCGCGGGTATACGACGCGGTGGGGGGAGTTGCCGCGGGCGGTGTAGCCGCTATACCAGGCCTATACGAAGCGGCCGCTTTTCAGCTGCATTTGAGCTAAAAGTTATACAAGCAGCGTTTCATCGTACAACCGGGATAATATCGCTTCGTTTGAGGATCAGCTGATATCTGAACGATCCTGGAAGCAGTCAAATGAAAGGTAAAGTATTGATTGCCGAGGATGAGTCAGCACTGGTGGAGATGCTGAGTGAGGTCTTTGAAGACGCTGGTTTCGAAGTAGTAGCCTTCGATACCGCCGATATAGCCTGCGCCCAGCTTGATGAGCATATTGCAGAGCTGAGCCTACTTTTCACTGACGTCAAAATGCCGGGCGAGAAGACGGGATTGGATCTGGTATTTGCCGCCAGGAAGGTCCGTCCGGACTTGCCGATCGTGGTGTCGTCTGGCTATTTCGAGGGGACCGAGCAGCAGATTTCGCAAGTGACCTTGCTGCCGAAGCCGTGGACCTTGGGAAAGCTGATGAAGGCGTGTGGCTTAGACCCTAGCTAGTACCCAATTGGGCTTGGCTGCACAGCTGCATCATCGTCTGACCTGGGGCGCGATAACGGTGGAGCAGATCTCGCCACTCCTTCCCTTGGACCCCCACTGATTTCGCTGCACTGACAGCGAAAGTCTGGTGCACCAGGTCATTGAGCTGGTCCCAATCGATCAGGGTGTCGTCCAGTTGCTGACGGGCCTGCCACATCTCCTTCGCCATGAGACAGACATCGCGAAGGATCTCGCCGTCGCTTGCACGATTAGCGTAGGTCATAGGTAGATCACCGGTTAGAGACCGGCTCAAATGGCCTAGTCGTCAGGATAAATCTGGTCTGCCGTAATCGCTGGGTGGCATCCCAATTCTCGAATTTCGTTCACCGCATCTCTGATCACGGTGTAGAGCAATTCGGTGTTGCTGACCAAGGCCTGGCTCAAGCTTCTCGTCACGCGAGCGGGGCGGGCTGGATCAATTAGCGTAAAAACAATTACGTCGCCCTGGGACTCGATTTCGTGTTTGAGGGGCGGGTTGAGAGCTCTGAGTTGTTGCGCGAGTGATTCCACGTGGGCCTCCTAGGCTGATCCATTTGAGGGGATTAGGCAAGGAGAGTTCGCGAGCCATTGGGCTGCAGGCCTTGTGCTTGGTAATGCGCTTCACGTCTTGGTAGGAAGCTCGCACGGGAGGACGGTGAAGGTCGCCTTCGTACGATTCAGGGTTAGGCAGTCCCCCACAAGGCTGCCAATGACGATGTCTGTGTTTAGTAGGTAGAGAACGCTACCCCGGATGTCGCCCATGGCCTGTTGGAGATCCAGCTTTCCGTGGCGGAAGAGGAAAAGCTTTCCCTCCTTCAGAAGGCTGGTCGGGGCTGCCGTGTCGTCGCTGGGTATGACGACGTAGGTAGCGTTCGAATCGAACAGAAAGGTATCGCCCATAACCAAAACGTTACCGCACGGCCGAACTAGGGGCAGGTCCCAGGTCCCGATCAGGCAGGTATGCCATGATCGTGCTCTCGAGTTTTTGGTAGTCCCACGGCTTACTGAGGAAGCCCACCTTGGCGCCCAGCTTGAATTGGTCTGCGCCGGGGTAGCCCGACGTGACCAAGATGGGGATCGTGGGCCAGCGCTGAGACGCAAGGTTGGCCAGATCTAGCCCACTGAAACGGCCAGGTGTCATCACGTCGGTGATGATCATGTCAAAGGTGCCGGGGGAGGCTGACAGGTACTCGATGCCTGCGTCTGCGGTCTCGAACTCAATTACTGAGGCACCAAGTTCAGCAAGTAACTCGCTTAGGAGTTCACGTATCAGCGACTCGTCCTCGATCAGGAGGACTAACGGTTTGATGTGGGTCATGACATCTTGATGCATGGATTTGAAAAGTCAGCATATTGCCAGCATCCGACCGCGTTCTGCCGAGTTCGGTTCAGCCACTCATCTGCCCTACCCAACCCTGCATCATTTTCCTCCACTCTCTCTCCACCGCCCGCTTCGCCGTCGCCTTGGTCGCATACAGGTGCCGCAGCCGTCGTGGCTTGCTTTGGTTCCCCGCGGTGAGCGTGTGCTCCTTGCCGGTCTTCGGATCGCGGTAGTAGGCGATGATGCCGGTGTAGTCGCCCTGGATCTCGTCGGCCAGGTCGGCTACCAGGTCCTCCGGCAGCTTGGCTTCCAGCTCGAGGCGCGTGGTGTAGCCGCCGTCCGCGGTGAGGCTGTGCTGCACGTTCCCTCCGTACCAGATGATGGCGTCGATCTCAGCCTTCACGCCCTGCAGGGTGTAGGTAAGCTCGGGCATGAGCTCAGGCCGGCCCAGGGCGAGCTGGTAGGTGAGGGTGGCGGTGCCGCGCTGTAGGCGGTTCCATTCGGCCCGGGCGGCGCGCAGCGCGGAGAGCTCATCGGTGTAGGTGTGGCGCAGGTCCTTCACGTTCTCGCCGCCGCCAGCGATGGCCTCCTGCTTCTTGGCGCTGTTGACGTCGTAGTAGAAGGCCCGCACGGCGTCGTAGCTCTCGCGATCGGCCTGCAGGTAGCTGTGCTGGTCGCCGTCCTGGCGGGTGAGGGTGACGTGGCCCATATCGGCGCCGCTGACCGACTTGCCGCCGCCGGCCGGCAGGAACAGCAGCCGGCCCGCTTTCACGGTGGCCACCGCGTCGTAGTCCTCGCCCAAGCGGGTCAGCAGGTTGGCGTCCGATTCCCCTGTCTGGTCCAGCTGCAGGACCTGCTGCGCCTCGAGGTCGGGCGCGATGAGCGGGGTGAGGCCCTGGCGCGCGGCCAGGACGCGCAGCACGGCGCCCAGGGTGGTGGCGCTGTAGCTCTGGTCCCGCTTGGTCTTGAGGCCCTTGCGCAGGTCGGCGCTGCGGGCGCGGATGCTGAGCACGTCGGGGGCCCCGCTGTGCTCGGTCTCGTCGACGACATAGCTGCCTTTGTCGATCAGGCCGGTGGTGGACCAGCCCAGCCAGAGGCGAATCTTGGCGCCCTGGGGCGGGATGGCCAGCAGGCCGTCGTGGTCGGACAGCACCAGGCTCAGCTGGTCGGCCTCGAGGCCGCGGTTGTCCGTCAGGTCCAGGCTGATCAGCCGTGGCGCGATGAGGGCGCTGATGTCCTTGCCGTCGACCAGGATCTGGTAGCGCGCCTGGGCATAGGTAGCACCCTGCACCAGGTCGCGGCCGAGGGTGCGCAGCTGGCCAGTGGCGGTGTCGAGCAGCTCCTGGATCACAGCAGCTTCCTCAGCAGGCTGCCCATGCCGGCCAGGCCGGCGCCGAGCAGCTCGCGGCCGGTGTCGTCGTCGACGCGCTTGAGCGCGATGCTGAACTCGATGCGGCGCGGGGTGCCGTCCTGGAAGAAGAGCGTCTTGGTCTCGGTGATGCTCTCGATGACCCAGAGGCCGTAGATCCGCCCGCTGCCCTCGATCAGCGGCCAGGCGCCGCCGGTACCGGCCATGTAGCGCAGGACGTCCAGGCTGCTGGGCGTGCCGGCAAGCTCCGGGGCGAGCCAGCCGGGCATGGTGATGCTGTCGTCGCCCTTGCCCAGGAACTGGCGCGCCGGCGCGGCGCCCACGCGAGAGCTGCTGGCGTGGCGGTAGTCGGTCTGCCGCTGGAGCTCCTGGTAGGCGAGGGTGTAGAGGCTGAAGATGAAATTGCCGAGGGCCATCATCATGGTGATCAGCTCCTGTCTCTGAGGCTGCTGCGGCCGCGGGCGGCCTTCTGGCTCTCGATGCGGGCCAGGGCGGCTTGGACCTCGCGGGCGATCGCTTGGGCATCCGTACCGGCACCCGCGTTGATGGTGATGTGGTAGACGTTGCCGCCTGCCGGTGCCGCAGGCGCTGCAGCGGACATCGCGGGTCGGTCGTCGAAGGTGATGCCGTTGGCCAGCGCGGGAGTGGCGGCGGTACCGACGCCCAAGGCGACCGCGCCAGCGCTGGCGATGCGTTTGGCGGTATCAGCGATCTGGGCCAGCGGACTGCCTTCCCCCTTGCCTAGGCCGATGGCCAGGCCCTGCATGGTGAACTCGCCGAGGGAGGCGAAGACGCGGGAGGGCGAGTGGATGTCGAGCTTCTCCTTGAAGAAGTTGATCGCGCTCTCGCCGGCGCCCATAACGGCGTTCTTCACCGCGCCCAGGCCGCTGGTGATGCCGTTGACCAGACCCTGCATCATCATGCCGCCGAGGTCGGTGAATTTGGCCGGGAGCTCGACGCCGAAGTAGGTCATCACCGCCGCGAAGGCGCGGTAGAAGAGACCGATCGGGGAGAAGTCCAGGATCAGCTTGGCTATCCCAGCAATACCACCCGTGGCTCCCGTCTTCATCTCCTCCCATAACCCTCTGAACCACGGGCCAACAGTGCTCCAGTTGGTGTAGAGCAAGGCGCCGGCGGTGACCAGGCCAAAGATGATGGCAGCGATGGGGTTGGCCATTACCGCGGCCCCAAGCAGGCGGAAGCCGGCAGCCACCAGGGGCAGGGTGGTCTTGCCAAGGTTGAACAGCAGGCCGATGAGGCTTGGCAGGCGGATGCCAACCTGGGCGAGCATGAAGCGCAGCGCGAGGAAGGGGCCGAGCACACCGGCGACGCCTAGGGCGACGGTACCGAAGGCGATCGAGACGGCAGACAGTACCGCGGCCACCTTGACCAGGTTGCCGGCGAGGACCGGATTCTCGCGGGCCCAGGCGCCGGTTTTGCCGGCGAGGTCACCCAGCCAAGTGATGATTTTCTTGAGCTGGGGGGCAATGGCGGCGCCGAATTCTGACTGGGCGTTGGTGAAGGCGCCCGTCGCGGCCTCCCAAGTGTTGGAGAGGGTGCCCAATTGCTCATTGACGCGCATCTGCAGGTCGGCCTGGGCCTTCATCTTGCCCTGGACTTCCTGGTAGCCGGTCAGACCCTTGGACATCATGGTATTGAGCGCGGTGAGGGTCTCGGAGTCGTCGCCGAAGATCTGTTTCAGCACGCCCAGGCGGGTCTCGGTGTTGAGCCCCTTGAGCTTGTCCAGCTGGGCGTAGAGTTTCTCCATGCCACCGAATTCACCCTTGCCGTCGGTGAAGTCCAGTGTGATGCCCTTGTCCTTGAGGCCTTTGTTGGCCTTGCCGACTTTGTCGGTGTCCATGCCCATCTGGAAGATCTTGCGCAGGGCGTTGCCGGCAGCGCCGCCCTCCATACCGGTCTGATCGAGCTGGATCAGCAGGGGGGCGAGGGCGTTGGCCGCCTCGAGGCCTTCCTTCTTGATAATGTCCAGCGCCGGGCTGATCTTGCTGAAGCCCTCGAGCATGTTGTTGGAGTCGACGCCCAGGTAGAAGCCGCGCTGGATAGTGTCCATCAGCCCCATGAGGTCCTTCTCGCTGGTGCGGGTGGCGTCCTGCATCTTGGCGGCAAACTCTGCGGCCTCGGTGACCGGCATCTTGAGCTGGACGCCCAGGTACGCCGCGGCTTCGCCCATGCCGCCGAGGATGGTCTTGGCTGACATCCCCTGGCGCACCAGCATGGTCATCATTTCTTGGAATTCGGCTGTGGTACCGGGCAGGCGATCACCCAGGCGCGTGGCCAGGTCGGAGATCTCCTTGAATTCCTTGGGGGCGGTGCCGTCGCTCAGCATCAGTGAGGCACGCAGCTGGGTGGCGGCGTCCTCGGCCGGGGCGAAGGCTTTGATCATGCCCAGCACCGGGCCGCCGATTGCAGCGCCGGTGGCGGCCGAACTGGCGCCGGCCATGGCGGCGTTGCCAGCGAGCTCCTGGCCGCGCTTGAGCTTGTTGCGTGCGCTGGCCAGCTTCTCCTGGGTGCGATTGAGGCGCTCGAGCTTGCCCCGTTGGGTGTCTATCGCGGCATTGGCGCTGGTGAGCTGCGCCTGCAGCCGCGCCTGGGCGCCGCCGAGGTCGCGGGTATCTATGCCACTGGTGCGCATGATGGGCAGCAGGCGCTGCAGCTCGGTGCGCTGGGCGGTGTGCTTGGCCTGCAGTTTGTCGACGGCAGCGGCTGCGTTGGCGAAGGTCTTCTGGAAGGCAGTGGACGGGGCGTCCATGGCCTTGAGCTGCTCGCGGTAGGCGCGCAGCTTCTCCTGGCCCTTGGCCAGGGCCTCGGCGCTCTGGCGCACGGCCTCACGCTGGCGCTGGTAGCCGCTGATGTCTTGCTGCTGCTGGTTGAGCTCCTTCACGCGATCGCGCGCCTCTTTCAAGGCGCGGGCGGTGGCGGAGCTGCCCCCGGCAATCCGTTTGAGCGGGGCCGTGACCTTGTCCAGGGCGGACAGGAGGACGCGGATCTGCAGGTCATTGGCCATCGGGGGCAACTCGTTTGCGGGCGCGCTCGCGCCAGTCCATCAGTTCATCAAGGCCCAGCGCGTCGAGCTGGGCCGGTTGCCAGTGGAAGGTGATGGCCAGATCCGCCATCGCATCCTCTACGTGGCGGGGTAGAGCGCCGCCTTGTCGGACTTCTTCAGCAAAAAACCAGCGATCTTCCCGCCCACGTCGACCAGGTCGGCCGGATCCATAGCGCGCAGCTCCGCCTCGGTGAGGGTGGGCTGGCTGATACGTGGGGTCACGCGGACAATAGCGTTGACGTCCAGCTGCAGCAGGTCGGACAGGGTGATACCGCGCAGCTCACCGGCATTGGGCTTGCGCAGGGTGATCTGCTCGATGGTGGTCTCGCCGCGGACGATCGGCTGGTCCAGGACGACGACGTTCTCGGGGGTGGTGGTGCTCATGGTGGTACTCCAGGTAATAGGCTAGGGCTTGCCCGCCGGAGCGGGCCGAGAAAGGGGGAGGGATCAGATGCCGAGGGCGGCGCGCTGCTTGGCCAGGCGATCCTCGCCACCGACGTTCTCGACGAAGGCCAGGAGGTCGATCTCGATAACGGTTTGTCCGTCCACGATCAGCTTGTAGTAGCTGCAGGTGGTAGTGATCTTGTGCTCGGTGTCTTCACCCGGCGTGGCCTCGCCCATTTCGATGGTTTCGTGGCGGCCGCGGACGACGATCTCGACCGCGCTGACGTCGCCGGTGTCGTCCTGCTGGTAGGCGCCGGCGAAGCGCAGGGGCACGGCAGCGGCGCCCACGGCGCCGAATTGCTTTAGGGCAACGAGATCCAGGCCCCCGAGGGTCCATTCCAGCTGGATGCCGTCATCGGAGAGGCCGAGGTCGGCCTTGACCGGACCGTTCATGCCGGCGCCGCGGAAGGCTTCCATCTTGCGGCCCAAGGGCGGCAGGGTGCAGCCCTTGGCGATGCCGAGGTAGCTGTTGCCATCGTTGAAGAGGTTGAGGTTCTTGAGTTTGCGAGGCATGGCCATGGGGGCAGCTCTCCAGAGGGCGCACCAGGGGGCGCCGAGTGATCAGGGTCAGGCGTTCACGCGGGTGGCGAAGTCAGCCAGGAAGCGGTCGGTGATGCGCTGGCGCAGGGTCAGGTCTTCCAGCGGCGGGACGGGGGTGTAGTCGTAGTCCAGGAAGAGCTTGCCGGCCTTGAGCGAATCCTTCTCGTTGGCGTCCGGGTCGTACCAGCACTCGCCGCCCAGCAGGTAGCCCTGGCGGGTCAGTTCGCGGAATTTGGCGTTGATGCCCTCGACCAGGTCGCGCACCAGGCTCGGGTGCATCGGCTTGTCCACGGCCCAGAAATGCGCCTCGGCCATGGTGTCGGCCAGCACCTGGGCGGTGCGGGTGTAGTTCTCGAAGGCGAAGAGCGGATCCTCGCTGCAGGTGCGCGAGCCCCAGAAGCGGTAGCCGTCGTGGTTGATCAGCGTGGTCACTTCGTTGCTGTTGAGGTAGTCGCTGTCGGTGGCGGTGTCCTGCAGATCCCAGAAGACATCCTTGCTGATGCCGGTGACGCCTTCGACGGTGGCGTTGGACAGGGTCTTGTGCCAGCCGATGTCGCGGTCCAGCTGGGCACGCAGGCCCAGGGCCCGAGCGGTGGCGTTGACGGTAACGGTCTTGTTCTCGCGGGTGGACCAGGCCAGGAATTCCGGCCAGTGCAGCATGAGTTCGCGGGCGCCAAATTGGTTGCGGTAGGCGACCGCCTCTTCCTTGGTGGCGCAGCCGTTGCAGTTGGCGTAGACGAAGCCACGCAGCTGTTTGGCAATGGCCACCAGGGCGTTGGTGACGGGCTGGGTGTCCAGGCCGGGCACGCCAAGGATGCGCGGCACTACGCCGAGCTGCGCCTTGGCCGCCAGCAGGGCTTTCATGCCGGTGTATTTGCCCGCAGTGACGCCACCGATGATGTTCGAGGTGGTCTCGGCTGCGTCCTTGCCTTCCTCGACCCGGACGACAACGGTCATGGGCTTGGCCTGGTCGGCGATGGCCTGCAACGAGGCCGCGAGCGTTCCCTTGCTGCCGGCCTTGCCGACCGAGCCTTGGACATTGGTCAGCAGGACCGGGGTGTTGAGAGGGAAGGCTGTGGCATCGGCATCGCTGCCGGTGCAGACCATGCCAACGATGGCGGTTGAAACGGTGGAGATGGAACGCGTGCCCTGATTGATCTCTTGGACTCGCGTGCCGTGGTGGTAGTCAGCCATGGGGGAAAGCCTGCGCAGGTGGGTAGGTGACGCTGCACAGGCTGGCGGATTTGCGCACGAGGGGCGCGGGGCGGGAGTTGTAGCGGGCGCTGCTACAAAACGAGCTGGCGTTGCTTACGACGAAGCTTGCCGATTCGCCCTGATTTACGGGCTTGGCGGATGACAATACTAAGCCTCGACATGGGCTCAGTAAGAATCCGGATGCACCAGTACACACGGGCGGCTGTTCTTAATCTGAGTCGCGGGATTTTTGCCTCATGGATTTCCATTGCTTCGTTGATGAAGGCAAACAAAGTTTTGTCGCTCAGGTAGTCATCATCAATGGTCTCCAGGATGGAGATTCCAGAATTTCGTAGGCCATTCCAAATGGTCGGAATTAGCATTGCGAAAGCTGCGAACGGTATCAATCCATAGTTGAGCGCGATATAGAACATGGTTTTCAGCAGGTCAATAATCTGCGGAAGAGACTGGAAGTGGTCAGTCTCTTGAGTGAGGGCTACGATGAAAGTAACTGCGGCGCCTACGATGATGCTTAAGAGTGTCAGAGAGTTTGCTGAGGATGGTGGTCTGAAGAGCGCCCTGGTCTGCACTCCACGGGAAAGCCGGACCTGCCTCAATACCGACCTTCTCCAGCTCCATTGCTCCATAATTTCGTCGATCAGGGATTTAATATTGGTATTCCCGAATTCAGAGCAGAGAAGCATTTCGTCTCTTAGCCTTTCTCTTTTGGCTGCGGTTCGAAATGAGTGTGTGGGAGCGTGCGGGTGAAACGCTGAGTCTTTGGCCAGTTTCCTGAGAAGCTCAAGCTGAAGAAACCCTGGAACAAAAAGCAGCTCGAGTAATAAAACCCAAAACGGTAAAAGTGTGTATGTGTCGCTTTTCCAGTAAATCCGATCCAAAGCATATATTCCTAATGCCGCTAGAATTGCTGCCATAAAAATAACAATCAGGCGAAAAATTAAGGTGTCTGCCAGTAAAAATGCGCGAGGCTTCCGTCGCTCGTTGTAATTTTTTATATGGTGAATGTAGTTGCGCAAGTGAAACCCCTGAAACTGTGCTTTCTAGAATTCTGTAATCCCCAATCTTAATGCCCAATGCACAGCTTCGGCCAATTGCCCGGGGCTGTAGCGCTGCGGCTGCTCCAGGTCCACCACCTTGGCGCAGAACTCCGAACAGAACCAGCGCGACCGGCTCTGGATGCCGGCCTGCAGGATCTGGGTGCCGAGGATGCCCAGCCAGTCGTAGCCGGCGCCGGCTTCCTGCTCGAGCAGCTGCTCGACGTGAGCAGCTGGGAGCCAGGGCAGGGGGAGGAAGTCCCAGACCGCTGGATCCGGCTCGATCACCTTGGCGCGCACGCCGCCGTCCCGGGGCGAGCTGCTGACGAAGCGCCCGTCCGGCAGCACAAGTTCACAGTGTGAGTAGGGGCTGCGGGTCCAGGCTCGGATGAGGCGGTCGTAGGTGTCGCCCGGCGCCTTGTACAGGGCCAGGCGGATCACTGCGGCGGCGTCCAGGTGATGGCCTCGACCTCGGCCAGCGTCTTGGCCTTGGCCAGCTGCTCCTCGAGCTGGATCTTCTGGGCGATGCAGGCATTGATGGCGTCCTTGCCATCGGTGCCTACCCGCTGGATCTGGGCAGCGGTGTGCGGGCGATAGGCCCAGGTGCCAGCGGCGTCCTGACACCAGAAGGGGGTAGTCCAGTCCTCGGCCAGGCCGGGGAAGAGTGATGCCAGGACCGACGCCTGCAGGTTGCTCTGGTCCGATGCCTTGGACGGGTAGCGGTACGCAGCACCCAGCGCCGAGGAGACGAAGCCCTCCAGGATCGTGGCCGCACAGCCGGCTTCCAGCTCGGCCAGCACGAGGGTGCGAGCGTCGTCCAGGGACGGGATGGGCGGCGCAAAGGTGCCACCTGAGTAGGTCCAGCCCGGCTGGACGGTCTGCCCCTGCGGCACGTCGATGCCTTCGGCTGCATCGCCCAGGACGAAGCCCACCACCTTGTTGCTTTCGATTAGTGCGCGCATGGCTTAGGCCTCCCAGCGAACGCGAGCGTTGATTTTGCCCGGGCCGGGGTTGCCGGTCGGAATATAGGCGGCGATGTAGACGCGGCCGGCGTAGCGGTCGCTGTAGCCCCCTGTGGGGATGCTGTCCGGGCCGGTGTTATCGGCCGCAATGGTGTAGTCCGATTTGCTGTTGTCGTCGTAATCGGCAAAGGAGGCAACTGTGGCCTTGGGCGATCGCGCCCAATTGAGCGTGAGGGAGTAGCTGCCGCTGGCCCCTACCCAATAGGCCGCTGCCTCCAGCTTCGCCTTGTTTGCGAGGGCGATCACGGTGGGCGCAGAGCCTGCGGCGCCAGTCACGACCTTGGCCAGCAGCACGTCCAGAACAGTGGAGTCATAGCCAGCAGGCTGACCCGCTTGGGTCTTGAGGCTTTGCGGTGCCGAATCGGTGTCGCTACCGGTGGAGATGTAAGGTGTCAGAGCACCATTCTGGATGTTGGCCCGCAGGAAATAGGTCTTGTTCTCCGCCAGTGCATCGCTGTTCCAGGCCGGCGTCGCCAGGGTTCGTACCCGCGCGGTATTGCCGGGCAGCTCCTCGCCCAAGGCGATCTTGACGCCGCTGGGAATGGAGACGCGGCCACCATTGCCAGAGACGACCGTAGCCGTCACCGCGATCCGGCCATCATGGGTGTCCACAGTGGGAAAGGGCAGTGCAGCATAGGGTAGGCCCTCTGGGTTGCCGCTGGTGAAGACCTCGACCCAGCTGCTCCAAGTGGTCGCACTAGCGGCCGCGCTGATGAAGATCCGAGTGCCGGTGCGGAATTCGCGGATGACGGTCGATAGCCCGGAGTTATCAGCCCATTGGGCATGGACCGTAAGAGCGCCGTAGACGGTGCCTGTCCCCAGTGCCGGGATGGCCAGCGCACGGTTGCCATCGGTGGCGCCATTGGCGAAGCCATGCGCGGTCCCGCGGCCATAGAACGAAGAGGGCGCCCCGGTAATGCTGACGCCGCTCACCTCACGCCAGTCCACATGGCGGCCGATGCCGTAGGCTTGCGGACCGTCGACGATGCCATAGCCGGCGATAGTGGTCGGGTTGGTCCCGCCGATCACGCGGCCGCGACGGTCGACAGTCACGCTGCGATAGGTTCCGGCGGCGCCAACGATGCCGCCGACCATCTCGAACGCCAACGTCGTTTCGCCCAGGGTGATAGCGCCGTCGGTGACCAGCTGCCAGAGACTATCGCCGTTGGTGTTGCCTACCTCGACGGGTATCAGCATGCCAGGCGTCACTTCCAATGAGGCGTTGGCATCGGCCGCCCTCGGCCAGGCGCCGGCCGCGACGACATAGATGCCGTTGGCCGCGCCGGCCGCCTGGTCCTTGACCAGGATTCGGTCGCCTACGACCAAGGCGATGCCGTCAACGCTTGGGGTGCCGTTGAGGGCTATCGGCCCGACAGTAGCCACGCGCACGCTTTGTTTGCTGTCCAGGGTGTTGATGGCCGCGGTGATGGCCTCGTCAACGTATTGCCGGGTGGCCAGGATGACGGCCGGATCTATCTTGAGCTCCACAGCGATGGTGCTTGTGACGACCAGGACCATGCGCAGCACCTGGGTGCGGCCGGAGCCCTCGGCCAACTGCGGTTTGTAACTGGGAGGGGTGTTGGCCACGGCGATCAGATTGCCATCCACGTCATACAGGCCCATCTCGCGGATCCAGTTGCCGCCGGTGGCTTCGGGGATCACCAGCTCGGCAATGATCTGGCTGGTGTTGCTCGGATCCACCTTGAGGGTATTGAGGCCGGCGCGGTACCACTCGCCGACTAGGGCCGTTTGAGTGCGGTTGGGCGTGGGAACCGCGCCGCCGCCGTCGCCTACGGCCATCTTGGCGATCTTGAGGGTGGTGTTGAGCGCCGCGGCGTTGGCGAGCTTGGCCTCGCCAATGGCAGTGAGGATGGCGTAGTAGGTCTGGCTCATGGGTAGATGCTCAGGGTGTCGATGCTATGGGTGCCTCCGGCGCCCAGCAGGGCTCTGCCGCTGACGACGATGGCTTCGGGTTGGTAGGCGTAGACGGTGAGGATTTCGCCCTCATAGGCGGCCAGGCGCGGGCCGACCGGGCCGCGGGCTTCGAGGCTGATGGCCAGCCCCAGGAGGTGGCGGCTGACCGGCTTGGCGTCGTCGATCAGGAGCGACAAGGCGTCGTACATGGATTCGGTGATGCCGGTATCCAAGACGCCGATGTCCAGGCGGAAGGTGCCAGGCGTGCCGGTCGGGTTTTCCTGCCACCACTCGCGGACGCGGATCAGATAGCCAAGCGGCTCGACCACCCGGCGCAGGGCGCCGATGGTCCCTTTGTGGGCGTGGACGAAGTAGGCCGACTTGATGACCTGCCGTTTGGTGGCCTCGCTCCAGCTGCTGTCCCAGCGATCGACCGAGCGGGCCCAGGCCAGATAGGGCAGCAGGGCCACTGGGCAGCGATCGGGGTCGCCCAGGTCACGTAACGGGACCGGCACGTCGCCGATGCTGGCCAGCGCCTCGGCGGCCAGGCGCTCCAGGCGCGTGCTGTTGGGTGGGAGCAGTGCGGTCATGCCTCAACTCCCTACGGTGACGCTGGTAGCGGTGCAGTAGGCCGCCTGGGCTTCGGTAGGGGTGATGTCCTGCCAGCCGACCAGCTCGACCCAGGCCACGCCGGCGACGTGGAGGGCGGCATCGATGCCGGAGCGCGGGATTCGTACGCCCAGGCGACGGCGCTGGTTGACGTAGGTGGTGAGGTTCGCCTTGGCGGTGGCCAGGATGACCTCGGCCTCGGCGCCGGTGTTAGCCAAGTGCAGGATCGCCGTTACCTGGTAGCGCAGGATCTGCGCCGATTGCACGGTGAGACGATCGCCCACCGGCCGGACGTCTTCGTCGTTGAGGGCCTTGCTGACCGTGGCCAGCAGCTCGGCCGAGGCGGTGCCGTCGCCGGTTAGGGCCTGGACCGTAACGGTCACGGCGGCCGGGCTCGGGCTGGTGGCGCTAGCATCGGCCACCAGCCCGCTGGCGTTGCGGGCGTGCAGGATATAAGCGTTGCGTGGGCCGGCGACGCTCAAGCCTTCCCAGGCCATCTGGACGCGCTCTCGCAGGGCGTCGTCCGTTTCCATCACGGCCGCGGTTGGCGGCACGGCACTGGGGTTGGCCGGAGTGACCACCAGCTTGGTGAGGTTGACGCCGGCGGCGATCTGCTCGAGGTCGGTCCCAGTGGCCTTGGCCAGCATGGTAGCGAGGGCCGCCTCATTCACACGCTGGCGGAGCAGCAGCTCGCGATAGACGTTCTCCTGCAGCAGCTTTGTCAGCGGCTCGGATTCAAGCTCCAGGCGCGCGGCGATAGCGGCCTGCTCGGCGACGGGCCAGAGGCTGACCATCTTGGCCTTGCGCGCGGCAAGCAGGGTCTCGAAGTCGAGCGCCTCGACGACGGCCGGATCTGGTAATTGGCTGAGGTCGATCGGGGTAAAGGTAGTCACCGGGTGCCTCCCAGGGCGAGCGGAGCCCGCAGGCTGACGGCGGTGTTGGTCACGGTGCTGTAGCCCTCGAGGTCAACGAAGGCCTGGCCGGGCGCGTCGCCCAGCTCCAGGGCGATGCGGGTGAGGTTGATACGTGGCTCCCAGCGCAGCAGGGCGATCACAATGACCGCCTTGGCCTGCAGGGCGAGGGCGCCGTTGAGGGGCTGATCGATCAGGCTGAACAGATCACAGCCGTAGTCCCGGCGCATCAGGCGGCTGCCGATGGGTGTGGTGAGGATGTCGACCACGGACTGCTGCAGGTGCTCGAGGTCGGTTAGGCTCAAGCCGGTGGCGCGGTTCATGCCGGCGCTCCGGTCTGGGCGCCGCCGGTCTGCACGCCGCCGTGCTTGTGCTTGACCAGGCTGATGCCGGAGGCGACGACGTCTTCGCTGACGGTCACCTTGCCGGTGACGGTCTGGTTGCCGGTCTGGGTGTAGTCGCCCTGGTGGTTGATCGGCCCGATGATGTTGATGCCGCCGGTGCTGGTCAGGTCGGTGACGCCGCCCTCGGGCAGGATGGCGCGCAGGCGATGGGCCTCGCTGTCGTACTCGACGACGGCGCCGTCTGGGTAGGTCCTGCGGTGCAGGCCGGCGCGATCGCCGTTGGCTGGAATGAGGGCGCTGAACAGGCCGGTGATGGCGATGCCCTGGGCGGTCTGGCCGCTGGGGCTCAGGACCAGGACCTGCTCGCCCACGGTGGGCGGATCCCAGTCGCGGGTGGTGCCGGCGCGCAGGGCGGTCCAGGGCAGCCAACCGGTCAGCAGCTCGCCGCTCTGCACCCGAACACGGGCAGGGCGTTTGTTTTGGAGACTGCCATGGTCGACCTCGGCGATGGTGCCGAGGCGGATCAGGTTCTCGATGAGGCGGGAGAGGGCGGCGATGTCTGTCATGCCGCGGAGGATGCCAGCGATCAAAATCTGGCACAGTAAGCCATTCCTGTAGCTACAAACGCTACAAAATGAACTTTGGAGTAGCTAATGGAAATCGTGCATTACGCTGAAAATGTTTATTTCCAGTTCTATCGCAAATCAGAAGAGGTTGATTATTTTCTAAAGCTGGCAATAGAGAATAGCGACGCTTATTCCGATGCGCCCTGCCCGAAGGATAACAAATTCTTCGATGTGATGCAGTTTTCATTCTCAGCTTTCTTAAATGCAATATCATCATGCTGGGAAATATCGAAACTGTCTATACAGCTGCATTGCTCCATTAATTCGATTGATCCAAGTGCTATGCTGCCGTACGAGAATAAACTATTAGAGGATCAGCACGCCTTCGACGGCTATTTTTCACCTACCAGTGAGCATAGCCACTTTTGGTTTGGGTTTATGAAGTCCGCCAGAAATGCTAGTGCGCATGATGGTACTTACAGTGCATTTGGTGGAAATACAGAGCTCTTTATGTTTCCCTCTAAGCTGTACAGGTACGATTACAATCGTAGGAAAAATGTATTTCAACTGGTTGAGAGTGATGTGCCCGGGATAAGTGTGACTGCCTCAATGCTCGCTATTGCTTATAAGTTGCTCCCGCTATTTGAGAGCAAGCTAATAAAGCCCGAGCTGACTGGTGAGGATCAGGTAAAAAAAGCAAAGCATGATTTGTCTTCAGTTACGCGCATGATGCAGGGCGTTCCATTGGAGGCTCTGGAGTGGTTGTTATTGCAAATGATTGAGCAGCAAGCATCAAACAAAGCGCTTAACCTTGGTGATAAGATCGGAAGATGGGAGAAAGCGTTTAAAGATCGATTTATATGGGTTTCATCTTGAACTGAATGGAAGGGCGGTTTCATGAGGCATGAATTGTTCGGGGGTGCAGGGCGGCCAGCCGGTCCTACCATGATCCACCTCTGCACTAATGCCAAGGCGGATTTGGTTTTCGATGTAGCGGGAGAAGGCGGCAAAGATCGGTGGTCTCGCGAGGATGTAGTGGGCGCCCGTACGCATCGCGTTAAGATTTTAGATGTGCAGGCTTGAGTTTTGAAAGCTTAGTCTTGGAAAGCCGTGATAGTGGCTAGCTTACTCAAATATATGGATTGCTGTCGCACTTTAAGGAAATCAAGCTATGCGTCATGAAACAAAAAATCTAATTATTACTGTCGCGTCTACCTTGATCGCGTCTGCGATAACTGGGTGGATAGCGCTGCAGTCGTCTCAAATGCAGTCTGATCTTGCTATAAAACAGCTCTCGTCAGAGACCGCGAGAGCACAGAGTTCAATAATTCTTGAAAAGGCTTCTGTGTTTTTAAATAGATATGCGAAGGCCTTTACATATCGACTGATCCAAGATCCAGCGAAGTTTGATATCTATCGGCAGCGCGAGCTTTTGATCGAATGCCAGAATTATGCGCTGGAGATACAGCCTTATTTGGGTAGAAAAGCTGGTTATCTCGCATTAAAGATATCTGAATATCTGAGGGCAACGTTGGAGACAGTACCGCCAAACTGGAAGAGCGCCGAGGATTTTAGTAAAGAAATATCTACTTATCTTATAAAGTTTTTGATAGAGATAGAGATAGAGGTAGGGGGCCTTAATCAAAAGGCAGACCCTACTGTTGATAATTCAGGGCTTGCTAAGATTCTGAGAGAGTATATGGGTGAGGAACTACAGATATCTCAGGATAAATGGTATGAAGATATAAATAGACAATCAGGAGGTTCTGGTAAATGAAAGGTGATTAAATATTAATTCAGTAAGTAATTCAATATCTGTTCGGTCAAGTCCAAGTAGCTCTCTTCGAGCGTATTGAGCCTCGGGCGCTCCACGCTCGGCGCGGTCTTTCAGACCGTACTGATGAACGCGGGCAATACGAGACACTCGGCCAGCGAACCCAATCAAGGCCTGCTGCGGCGTTCCCTTGGCCTTGAGATAGCGGGCCATCTTAAGCTTCTCGAACATGCGCCGCTTGATCCGTCCCTTCTTGTCGCGCAGATCCCGCGGCTTGCGCGCCTCGAACGGTGAGCCATCAGGGTTCACCTGGCCTCGGATCCGCTGCTGCTGGCTGCGGCGCAGCTGCTGGGCGGCCTTGCGGGCAAGTTGGGCCCGGCCGCGGCCATCCAGCTTCTGCAGCAACGGCGAGAGCCAGGTCTCCAGCGCCTCGAGGTCAGCCATGGCTGCGGCCCGGCTGCGGTGTTTCCAGGGCCAGGGCGTCGTCAGCGGATCCGGATTGCCATTCGGCGAGCAGCTCGTCGCCGGCGAAGACCTGCCAGGTGGCCGGTTCCTGGTACTCGGTGTAAGGGGATTCGGGCACGTGGCTCAGCTGGTAGGTGTCGTCCGGCTGGCGCTTGACGACCACGCGCTCGGTGAGGGGCAGGGTGATCGCCAGGTCGACCTTGGAGTTGTCCAGGATGTCGGCCTCGAAGCCGATGCCCTGGGCGGACTTGTCCAGGTTGGCCAGCAGCTCGGATTGGTTCGTCCGAACCCAGGCCAGTAGCGGCAGCATCACAGCATCCGGGTGGCCGGCGAAGTCGGTGAGGATAATCTGGAGCTCATAGCCGTACTCCCAGGACAGGCTGGCCGCCGCGGTGCAGCGCAGCTTGCCCTTGTCGATGAAGACCAGCAGCCGGTCAGGGCTGTAGCGCAGCTCCGGCACGGCAGCGAGTAGATGAGCGCGCAGGCTTTCGGGCTTGTTCATGGGTGAGCCTGCTGGGCGTCGTAGATCATGTCGACCTGGGCGGCGCAGTCGGCCCAGGCAGCTTCCAGGGCCTCGCTGTCGTCCAGGAGCTCGCCGTTATTGCGCGGGGCGGTCGACGGCAGCTGGCAGCGCGTTATCACTGGACAGCCACTCACGGTAAGCCGTGGCTCCGGTGAGGACGGGCCGCTGGCGCAGCCGGCGAGCAGCAGCAGGCAGAGGCTGGCCAGCCCAAGCCTTGAGGTCGGCGTTTTCATCTTCGAGCTCCTGGATCCGGCGCTTGCGGACATCGATCTCGCGGCGCAGGTCTGTTTGGGTGGTCTGCAGCCGGGCCTGGGCGGCCCGTTGCTGGGTGAGGGTGGCGGTGAGGTGGTCGCGCTCGCGGGTCAGCTGGGTGACCTGGTCCTCAGCGGCCTCGCGCTTCTGGTTGGCCTGGTCTATACGCAGGCCCTGCGCATAGAGGGTCAGGCACAGCACGGCGATTGTCAGGGCCAGGGCGAGCGCGAAGAGCGCCTTCTCCTTCCAGCTGATCATTGGCGGTACCAGCCAGCGCGGTTCATCGCCGCCTGGTCCAGGTGTTCGAGCTCGCCGATTACCACGACAGCCCGCACGCCCGGCTTGGCGGTCTGGATGGCTTCGCAGAGGCGCTCAGCTTCTTCAAAGGACGCGCCGGCCGGTAGGATGAAGACCTCCCCATCCTGCGGCTCCAGGCGCTGCACGTCGGTGACGGGTGTCATGCGGCGTCCTTAGTCGGGGCGGCGGCGCTGTAGCGGGCGAAGGCACGCTCAAGCTTCACGTCGTAGAGGTTGCGGGCGTAGGCCGGGCCGTTGTAGCCGCGGGCGAAGTCGGCCCACTTGCCGGCCTTGAGCGCCTTGAGCAGGGCGGGCTCCGCTTTGACGAAGCGGACGAAGGCGTCGAGCTGCTCGGCCTCGCTGGCCTGCATGCGGGTGACGAAGTCCTGGACGCTGGCATAGCCCAGGTCCTTCCAGTGGTAGCCCATGACCTGGAACAGGCCCCAGCTGCACGACTCCAGCGCACAGGCCTCATCGATCTGCCGGGCCGAGGTCAGGCGCTGCCACTCCGCCGCACCGCCGGCATAGCCGCCGGACTTCGGGTTGATCAGGTTCGGGTTGAGGGCTGCCAGGCGATCGGCCTCGGCCTGACCGTGGGCCTTGACCAGGCGCTGGTAGAAGACGTGGCGCTCGAACAGGATCACCACCTTGCCGTTGTCCAGGAAGCCTTCGCCCTTGGACTCGACCTCGTTGACCGCCTGGACGGCCGCGATGGGGACGCCCAGGGCCTTGGCAGCGAGCTCGAGGTCCGCGTAGCCCAGGTGGAGCAGGTCACGCTTGCCGAGCAGGGCGGCGAAGGTCTTCGGGCCAGCGATGCCATCGGCGACCAGGCCGACAGAGCGCTGGAAGGCTTCGACGGCCTGCTCGGTGCCTTCGTCATAGTCGCCATCCAGGTCGACGGTGAAGCCGGCCGCGGTTAGGGCTTTCTGCAGGTCGCGCACGGCCAGGCCGTGGGCGCCGAGGATCAGGATCTTGGGCTGGTTCATTGCGTTTCCACCTTGCGTTCGACGAAGCGTTTGGCTGCGGCGCGAGTGCCCTCGACGCCCAGCAGGCCGATGATTCCGCCCCAGAAGGGGCCGGTGCTGGCCGGGATACCCAGCAGGGAGAGGCCATGGCTCGCCGCCAGGGCCAGGGCGCCGCAGAGGGGCGCTTCGAGCAGCACGCGGCGCAGCGTGCCGCCGCCGTAAGCGATGCGCAGGGCGGCAATGACGCCAGCCACCAGCCCGGCATAGAGCGCAGGCCAGTTGTGTTCGAGCCAGGCGGCGAGCCAGGCCCAGGTGTCGGGACGGTCGGGCATAGGAGGTTTCTCGTGCATGGGGGTTAGTCCCAGAGGTTCACCGGCTGCTGCGCGGCGATGCCGGCAGAGGTTTGGGCGGGGGCGTCTGGCAAGGTGATAGGGGTACCGATTGGCAGGATGGGGCCGAACTCCGCCAGGCCCGGGTTGGCTTCGAGCGCGGCCTCGGTGACGCCCTGGGTGCGCCCGTAACGCCGCAGGCAGATCCGGTCCAGGGTGTCGCCTTGCTGGGCGCGCACGACGGTGGCCATCAGATGAGCTCCACGGTGGTCCGGGCCAGGCCCAGGAAGTCGCGGATAGCCCAGCGCTGATCGCGCCGGTACTCGTCAATGGTGGGTGTCTGCGCCTCGGCGTCCTTGTCGCCCTTGGCGGTGCTGTCGTAGCTGCGGTACCGCTCGGCGACCTCGGCCGCGGTGGCGGCGTCGATCGCGCGCAGATACAGGTGGGCACGCTCGCTGACGCCGTCGACCTGAAGCCCGGGCACGGCGGCCAGGTTCGCGTAGCCGCCGGTGGTCTGGGCGAAGCGGTAGCCAGCGAGCTCGCGATTGACGGCGATGGCTGCGGCGATCACCGCCGCTTTCAGCTTCTCCGTGCTGACGCTGCTGTCGATCCGCAGCCGCGCGCGGACCTGGTCCAGATCGATCGCCGGCCAGAAGGGGTCGGACACCACCTGACCGCTGGCGACGGTGCCGCCTGCAACGAATCCGCTCATGGGGCTGCTCTCGAATAGGGCGCCGGTGATCGGGGCTTCACGGTCAGGGGCAAGGCCTGGCCGATCCGCCCCGAGCCGGCGGGGTTGCGGGGGACCGCTCGGTTAGCCGCCAGGGGCGGCATGTTTCTTGGCGAGGCGCTCGGCCCGTTCCAGGTCTTTCTTGCCGCCGCAGCGGTCGTGCAGGCCGATCGCCTTGCGCAGCATCTCGATCGCCGAGACCAGTTGGCCCGGTCGGCCGGGTCGATCCTCGTCGACGTCGGCCAACTCGGCCCGGCCGATCGCCAGGTAGAGCTTGGCGCGCGCTTCGTCGGGCATGTCGTGCTCATCCGTGAGCACGGCAGTGCGGACCAGGATGTCCAGGTCGAAGGTCTGGCCGGCCTTCTGCGCCGCCAGTGCGCCTTCGGCGACTTCCTCGGCGATCAGGCAGCCCGGAGTGCGCTCGAAGCGATCGGGCATCAGCAGGCCGTGGCGTAGCACGTAGGCGGCGATGTCCAGGGCGCCGGTGAACTCGCCGGCATCGATGCGCCAGATCATCACGGTGACCAGCACTTCGTCCTGGGCGCCGTTGCCGCCCTCGAGCACGCCGCTGACGTAGTCGGCGTAGGCACCGAGCAGCTGACGCTTGAGCTCGGCCTTGGCCTGAGTGGATTGCACCTGCTTGAGTCGCAGCCGGTCCTGCAGCAGCTGGGACAGCTGCTGTTCGTACACGGTGCGGCCCGCCATGCTGTCGGCTGGCCCGGCGGCCGCGGCGGCGAGTGCCGCTGCAGCTGCCTGGAAGTGGCTTTTCGCGGGAGAGGAGGCCATGGCTTACACGCCCGTCACGATGTTTTCGATCAGGCAGCCGAAGCCGTAGTCCTCGACCACATAGGCGTCGTTGCTCGACTCGTAGTTCTCGATGCGGTTCTTCTCCGGCGCCTCCTTGACGAAGCGGCGGCGGCCACCGGTTTGGTAGTAGAGCGACAGGTTCTGCAGCGAGGTGATGAGCATCCCGTTGTCCGGGCAGTACGGCACCTCCACCGGCTGCAGACCGCCCATGCGGCGCTGGGCCAGGATCACGTCGGTGGCCAGCTTCTCGGAGGCGGGCTGCTCCTTGTTCACCAGCGGGAAGTACTTGTCGTGCACCAGGTCCCGGCCGAGGATCACCACCAGGCCCGGATCCTTGCGGTACCAGGGGTCGATCAGGTTGCTGACCGCGTCGAAGACCAGAGCGTCCAGGTTGTTGTAGTCGGCGTCGCTGCCGGTACCGATCACGATCTTCCCTTCGGCCTTGCCCGACTTCAGCACGCGCTGCGGTGCATTGCTGCGGTACTGCTGCAGCCAGCCGATGTTGACGTCCTGCAGCAGCGGGTTGGTGGCGCGATTGGTGGTGGCCGCGGCGCTGGTGCCGTTGAAGCCGATCATCAAGCGGTCCAGGGCCTGCCGCTTCACGATGGCGTCACGCAGGCGAGACTGGAAGTCGGGGAATTTGGCCCAGGTATCCAGCAGCTGGTAGGTGATGGCGGTGTCGAAATCGGTCTTCTTGCACTCGTACCCGCGATTGTCGAGCGCCTGCATCTCGCGGGGTTGGCGGGTGGCGGTGCCGCTGGTGTCGGTGCGGCCAGCGATGGTGCCAGAAACGCCCAGGCCGACCTTTTCACCCATCAGCTCGTCGACGGGAATGATGTTGACCTTGCTCAGGAACTCGCTCGACTCCTGGATGCGGGTCTCCAGCTTTTGCTGGACGGTGGGCGCCACGGCGAAGGTCGCCGCGGAGGAGGAGACGCCGGACAGCTTGGCGACCTGCTCCAGGTATTGGTTGAACAGCACACGGGTATCGTTACGCATGGATCTCTCCGGAAAGGTAAACGGCTGATCAGCAGTCGGTCAGGTTCTGTCCATCGCCGCCGGTGACCGGAGGGCGCTTGGGTTGGCTGGGGTCTTGGGTCTGGCTGAGCTGCACCTGCAGGGCGGCGAAGTCGGTCTGCAGCTGCTGGTGCTTGCCGGCCAATTCGGTGAGGGTGGCCTCGGCGCGGGTGAAGCGCTCGTCCTGCTCGCGAACGTGCTCGGCCACGACGGTGACCGCGGCGCCAAACTGGGCGAACTCACCCTGGGTCTGCGCCTCCTTGCCCTTGAGCAGCTCCTGGACCTTGGCGAAGAGCAGGGCGCCCAGGCCGGGCTTGTCCTCGACCTCGTCGAAGGTAAGGGCGGTCTCTTCGGCCACGGTGAACAGGTTGTCCGCGTGCAGCTTGCGGCTGGCATAGGGGTTGGCTGCCGGATTGGCCGCGGCGAAGGACAGCACGTCGGTACCGAGGCTGGCAGGGCTGTCGGTGATGCCCAGGCCGACCAGGTAGGCGGCGCCGGTGTCGGCGAACTTGGGCGAGATCTCGATCGAGGTGTAGATCTTCTGCTTGGCCTTGTTCATGGCCACCAGGTCGGCGGTGGGCTCGATCTGGGCGAAGAGGGCCAGCTTCTTCTGGCCGTTGATCTCGACCTCTTCGGCCTTCACCGCCACCACGTCGCCGTAGGCCTTGAAGGGGCTGTCCGCCACGCTGCTGCGGATGTGCTCCATCCAGATGCGGGCGCCGTAGGTCTTGGGGTTGTAGCTGGCCGCAGCCTGCTCGATCCAGGCGCGCTCGATCTGGCGGCCATCGCTGGTAGCGCCCTCGACGGCGACGCGGAAGAAGGGAGAGCGAAGTTTCGGGGTCTTGGGGTCGGCCATGCCGGGGATCCTCAAAGGCTTAGCGGGAGTGCTTGGGCGATGAGGGGCATGGTCGGGACGCGCGCGCGTCCCAGCAACGAGGGGCCGTTGTAACGGCGCGCTGTACAAATCCGCGCGCTATGGAGGAGGGAGCCGGGGCGGCAGTCTGGCGGCCATGAAAAGCCTACCTGAATCCGACTCCGTGCCTATCCCGTCCACCGACCTGCTGATGGACGTGCGCCGCCGCGCCAAGCATCTCTACTGGATGGGCTGGCGGGTGACCGAGATCGCAGAGGCGATCGGCGAGAAGGAAAAGACCGTTCACAGCTGGAAGGCCCGGGACGAATGGGATCGGGCGGACAACGTCGAGCGGATCGGCGGCGCCCTGGAGGCGCGCCTGGTGCAGCTGATCCTCAAGGACAGCAAGACCGGCGGCGATTTCAAGGAGATCGACCTGCTGCACCGCCAGCTGGAGCGCCAGGCGCGGATCCAGCGCTTCCAGGGAGGCGGTACCGAGGCCGAGCTCAATCCCAAGCTGGACAACCGCAATGCCGGTCCGAAGAAGAAGGCCGCGCGCAACGAATTCACCGAGGAGCAGATCGAGGCCCTTGAGAGCGCTTTCCGCGACCAGTGCTTCGGCTACCAGCTGGACTGGTACCGTGCCGGCCAGCAGCGGACCCGCGCCATCCTCAAGAGCCGGCAGATCGGCGCCACCTTCTACTTCGCCCGCGAGGCCTTCCTGGATGCCCTGATCACCGGGCGCAATCAGATCTTCCTGTCGGCCAGCAAGAACCAGGCGCATATCTTCAAGGCGTATATCCAGGCCTTCGCCCGCGAGGTCTGCGGTGTCGAGGTGACCGGGGATCCGATCATCCTGGCCAACGGTGCCGAGCTGCATTTCCTGGGTACCAATGCCCGAACCGCCCAGGGCTACCACGGCAACTTCTACTTCGACGAATTCTTCTGGACCTTCCGCTTCGAGGAGCTGAATAAGGTAGCCAGCGGCATGGCCATGCAGAAGCAGTACCGCCGTACCTACTTTTCGACGCCCAGCTCCATGGCCCACGAGGCCTACACCTTCTGGACCGGCGAGCGCTTCAACAAGGGCAAGCCCGTCGCCCAGCACCTCAAGCTGGACGTCTCCCACGACGCCCTGCAGCAGGGCCGGCTCTGCGAGGACCGGATCTGGCGCCAGATCGTCACCATCCTCGATGCCGAGGCGCGCGGCTGCGACCTGTTCGACTTGGAGGAGCTGAAGCTCGAATACTCGGCCGAGGCCTTCCAGAACCTGCTGATGTGCCAGTTCGTCGACGACGGCGCGAGCATCTTCCCGCTGGCCATGCTGCAGCCTTGCATGGTGGACAGCTGGGTCGAGTGGGCCGAGGACTACAAGCCCTTCGCCGCCCGGCCGCTGGGTGATCGCCCGGTCTGGGTCGGCTATGACCCGGCCGAGACCGGCGACACCGCCGGCCTGGTGGTGGTCGCACCGCCGGCGGTGCCGGGCGGCAAATTCCGCGTGCTTGAGCGCCACCAGTTCCGCGGGATGGACTTCGCCGCCCAGGCCGAGGCGATCCGCCAGGTCTGCCAGCGCTACTGGGTGAGCTACATCGGAATCGATGTCACCGGCATGGGCAGCGGCGTGGCCCAGCTGGTGCGCCAGTTCTTCCCGGGGCTGACCACCTTCAGCTATTCGCCCGAGGTCAAGACCCGCCTGGTGCTCAAGGCCTACGACGTGATCAAGAACGGCCGGCTCGAATTCGACGCCGGCTGGACCGACGTCGCCCAGTCGCTCATGGCCATCCGCAAAACCACCACCGCCAGCGGCCGCCAGTTCACCTACACGGCCGGACGCAACGACACCACGGGCCACGCGGATCTCGCGTGGGCCCTCTTTCATGCCCTGCACAACGAGCCGTTGGAGGGCCATACCGGCCGCAACACCGGCGTCATGGAGATCTACTGATGAGCGATTCCACCGCCCTGGCCAGCCCGGCCGCCCACGCGCCTGGCGTCGAGGCCTTTACTTTCGGCGACCCGGCGCCAGTGCTCGATGGCCGCGAGGTCTTCGACTACCTGGAGTGCTGGTTCAACGGCCGCTACTACGATCCGCCGTTGTCCCTCGACGGCCTGGCCAAGGCCACTCGGGCCAGTGTCTATTTGGATTCCGGGCTCAAGTTCAAGCGCAACCTCCTGGCCCGCACCTTCATCCCGCATCCGCTGCTGAGCCGCGCCGCGTTCGAGCAACTGGCCCTGGACTATCTCTGGTGCGGAAACGCCTACCTGGAGCGCAGGCAATCGCGCCTGGGCACGCCGATCAGCTTGCAGCCGCCGCTGGCCAAGTACATGAGGCGAGGGGAGGAGGGCCGCTTCTTCCAGGTGCGAGGCTGGCAGGACGAACACGAGTTCGCCCCTAGCACCATCTGCCACCTGCGCGAGGCTGACATCAACCAGGAGATCTACGGCATGCCCGAGTGGCTCGCCGCCATGCAGTCGGCGCTGCTGAACGAGTCGGCCACGCTGTTCCGGCGCAAGTACTACAACAACGGCAGCCACGCCGGCTTCATCTTCTACATGACCGACGCCGCGCAGAAGGAGGAAGACATCGACTCCCTGCGCACCGCGCTCCGTTCGGCCAAGGGCCCGGGCAACTTCCGCAACTTGTTCGTCTACGCGCCCAACGGCAAGAAAGACGGCATCCAGCTGATCCCGGTGAGCGAGGTGGCGGCGAAGGACGAATTCAACGCCATCAAGGGCATCACGCGGGACGACATGCTCGCCGGCCTGCGGATCCCGCCGCAGCTTATGGGGATCGTGCCGCAGAACGCTGGTGGTTTTGGATCGATAAAGGAGGCGGCGGAGGTCTACGCCGCCAACGAGCTGGAGCCGCTGCAGGCGCGGCTTGCTCAGGTCAATGAGTGGGTCGAAGATGAGGTAATTCGCTTCACCGCCTACGCTTCCTGCCCCGTACCTTAGACACTAAGGTATAGATGACTGGCGCATCCGGCGCTCACTTCTCCTGGAGAACTGGTAGTCATATTCTTCTACAGTTTCAAAAGACAAGAAATCTAGTTTAATCTTTGCGGGGATCTGTGGTTCGAAGCCATGTAAGACATCACCTCGACGCTCGCCTGTTTCAGCGGAGTAACTTGGCGCTTCAATAAATTTTCCAGTAACTGTAGTCAGATGCGCAGGTTCGTTTTGCCACAAGCTGTGTGCGTAATCGCCAAATTTGCCATCTCCAAAATATATGCAATTTGAGGCAGCATAGATCTGAAGTCGATTTATTTCTCTTATCTGAGAGAGCTCTCTGAGGTGGACGATATTTCCATCTCTGATTTTTCGCGGGGTGTAGCACTTTGCGTCTAATAGTAGGAGGCAGATTTCGCTGTTGATTGGGTAAAAAATCATTAAGCCAGGAGACTCATAACCAAGAACTCCTCTATGTTTTACCTGGTGATATCTTGCATTGTAGAAAACCACTGGGTTATCGCTGAAGATATACGGGCGATTCGTCTTATTTAGAAGAAGCAGCGGCGCTAGGTCTGAAATGCTCTGTGTATTATCGAGGGCAGTATGCATTAGTATATATTGAAGTTGGACCGGATCTACTCCGATGTGCTCTTTTAAATCCAGTGCCGTTTGTTTGACCTCTTCATCAAAGTCATTATTTTTGTTTATGGATGCTTCGAACCAAAGTTGGGCGAGTTTGTCTAGGTAGTCTCTATTCATTAGACGTGCGGAATTAGTTCTCGACCGCTGCAGCAAGACCCAAGTGAGAATGCTTTCCTGATCTTCAGCATTGAGAGTATCAAAGTTTTTGCTTTCGATGATTTTTCTCAAAGGTTGACTGCATCGATTTTCAATCTCGCCAAGAATTTTCTCTGGCTCTGCCGATTCTCCATAGAACCAAGCTTTACTGGCTTGGTTTTTTATAGGGGCCTCATTTATTATTTTTCCGTTTGATTTTATAATTCCGTTGATGCTGGAATTATCTTGTGAAAAGTAGCGAAAGTAAAATTGAGGTACGAAGTGGTGATTTTTTCTCGAGGTCACGGGCCTGTGCTCTACATTATTTCTGGAATATGACGGCTCTGATTTTTTTTGTTGTGTATTCTGCTGTGAAAAGTAGCTTCCTTTATGTATGCAGGGCTCTTGCTTTGCCTCAGGGCTTCTCTAAGGGACTGGTCAATTTTTAAAGGTGTCTGTGTCCTTTCGAAGTGAGACTTGATTTCGCTTAGGTTGAGAGCAAGGATTTTTCCTCCAGGTGAAGCGTGGTTTACTCTGACGCTGGCGAGCTCAAGCATCTCAATGTTTCTCCAGAACGCTAGAATTTGCTCGGAATAATCAGGCGCGCTACTACCAATATCATCTAGCGGAGGCGCGGTTAATCCTAGTCCATACGAAATGAGGACAAGCTGTTCGTGGATTGCTACGCGTAGCGCCCTGTCACAAGTGCGATGCAACTCCTTCAGCAACGCCAGCCGGTGGCTGGATAGGGCGATCTGCTTGTTTGCGCTCGCCGCCGAGCCTGGCCGCTCGGCCACACCTTGGGTCCAGTAATTCCACAGTGCGTCGTCGCACTCTTCCTGGTAGCGAGTAATCTTCTCGCGTAGCTCGGGGGCAACCCTGTTGGGATTGATCCCCATTAGCCAGGCCGCCACCTTCCGCAACGGAAGGCACAAGGCGTCTTGCATACCTCCCAGCGAAGGTATTGTGATGATCACAATACCCCAGCGCTCAGAGTTGGACTTGAGCTTGGTGTACTGACTTGCCCAATCGAGTCCCATGTTGGCAACGATCGGCTTCATCGCCACATAGGGCTCATTGTCCTGGCCGACCAGGACGACCGTGTCACCGTGGAAGGGGACGGGGAATAGCTGAGGTGCGGTGTGCATGGCGTCGGCTCCTTGCCTAGATGATCGAGTCCAATTCGTTCAGCGCCCCGTCCAGTTTGACCCGGAGCGGCTCCAGCAGGCAATGCAGGTGATCACCGCTCAGGTTTCGCGCGTGGGCGACGTCCAGCAGGATCAGTAGCAGCTCCAGGGCGCCGTGCAGGCTGCTCAGTTGAGATTGCGTATGGGAGAGGGACTTGAGGCCGGTGATGACGCTGCCCAGCTCTTCCAGGCTGGCGTCGAAGCCGTTGGCTTTCAGGACGGCATCATCGAGGCCGCGGAGCAGATTGAAGCGGGAGTGCAGATCGTCGAGACGTGACAGTGCATTGAGGGACATGGCTGGAGTCCTGTACTGAACTTAGAGCCGCCGCCTGACGCCAATCGGGGAGAGCGGAACCGTGCGGGTTGGCGTGCCGGGTACAGGATCCGGTGAGCCCGAAGGCTCCCACACACGGCCCGCCCATTACAGGTGTAGCCATGCTGCGGGCACAAAAAAACCGCTCGGGGCGGTGTTCATGTCCGCCTGTACTTTCCGGGACGCCAATCCCAGGCCGCTGAATTTGCAGCGACGTCTAGATGGTAGGGTCCACTATGCGCTCCAGTCAACGCCAAGCTAGGCTGCCACCTGAATTGAGTTATTGATACGAGGAGGCGGCCGTGCCTTACGAACACATCGAGATTGGCGAAGAAGCAGATAAATCACATTGGCCAGCAGGCGTGTCGGCGATAACGATAGGTCAGATGGACATGATCGGAGTGGATAGAGAAGGGAGCCTTTACTGGGATGGCAAGCCGATTGAGGTGAAGAAACGGCTGAGCTTGACGGTAGGAGAGCGGGTCTTTGCTGTTCTCGTGGGTGGAGTCACCTCGGTAAGTGCCGTGGTCCAGGCATTAGGCGCTGGCTGCCAGGCCCACTTCCTATGGATGAGCTGGCTGTGCCCTGGTCAGTGATCAGACCTGGGGCTGCACCCAGCGCGTGCCGTCGTCCCCCCGCCACGCCTGCGGGCTAAATGGGTCGCTTTTTCTGCACCCCTGCAGCAGCCTCTGGCCAGCGCCGCTACTGGGGCGGAGTAAAGATACGGCACGCTGAAAATCCCTGCGAATCCCTGCACCACCAGGCTTTTTCTAGTCGAGCCTGCGACCCCTATTTTCCAGAGAGGGCTGGGGAGCCGTTCCTACTGTCACCGACTCAGCCCTACCCGCAACAACCCGCGTCGCTCCTAGCTTTCCCGCTTTTCAGCCTACTGTTCCAGCGCTGTCCCCGTCTCTGTGACCGTTCCCTAAGTGACTGATAAATATAGGTTTATTGTTTTTTTATCGTAACAGTAGGGTTTGTTACTGGAGAACGGTGGTATTACGCAGCCGGAACAGTAAGACCAATCACTGGAGGCCGCATACTGAGAGGGCTCCCAGGCCACTCAAAAAGTCGGTAACGAAGATTACGCCATCCCCAGCCCTGAACATAAAATGGGGCTAACGCCCAATTAGCGCGATAATAGTCCGTCGCTCACTCTGACGCTCTCGCACGTTCACAGACGCTCACAGGCTGACGCTCAGGCGCTGGCTGAGGCGTCGACAAGCAGGCTGGAATGGCGTGTAGAGGAGGGCGAAAAGGAGGGGCCGGAAGAGGTCAGTGCTACAAATTTGCTACGAAACGAAGTGGAGGGCTCTGGAGGCCGCTCCAGATGGGCGTTTCAGGTTCGGTCGGCCCGATCCATCATGGGCGCCACGGAAAAGCGGCGGGACGGCTCAGGGCGCGTGGTTGCTGGGTTTGGGGCGGTTTCGGCAAGCATTGGGAGACTTCGTTTGTAGCAATGTGCTGCACCTGTGGGAGTGTCTTCCTGGCTCAGTGCTAAACCTAAGCACTCGGGAAAAACGTCTAGCACTCGGCAGCAGAAGAAAGGATGACACGGCGAGAAAGAGATAAGGGCGTGAATGACTATGCCCAGATCAGGCGGCGCCGCGAGAGGCCCACAGTCTATCAAGATTTCCCGGTCTCCGAGCGGACCCTGACTGCTTAGGCTTGAGGGGGACGCATGCGGAGCAAGGGATGCGGTGGGCTTAGCGCTGCAAATCTGTACACCCCTTGGCGGTTCGTGGGATAGGCCGATGCCAGCAACGACCGCGCCCTCGATGACGGCTATCTCACCAGTGACATGCTAGTTGCCTGTCAGGACGGCGCCTAGCTGTAGTACGCCATCTTCAGCACATGAACGTACCGGCCTTTCTTCCTGCACGGGCCTACATCAGTGAATCGTCCAGGGCTACCAGAGCGCAGGTCCGCTGCTATCAGGCGACGACAGCCAGATCTCCATCGCTTGATTTTAGCTAGCTGTTTCAAGATGTTGCCATCAGGGATTGCCTTTGGATTCCCGTGAAAACGTTATGATATAACGTGCGCCTTCATTGGCTTGGCCGGTGCTCTGGCGTCAGCGGTGGGTATCGGCGTTTTCGCTTTGCTAAGGACTGTCATGCTTTTATCCCGCACCTTCCGTACAGCCCTGACGGCTTCGGCCTTGGCGACCCTGGTCGCTTTCGTGCCCACGCTTTCCAATGCCCAGGACCGCGTCTTCGACGTGGTCGGCCCCTTCGAGATCGGCGGGCTGGATCCGTCCATCTCGGGCTTTGTCTTCCAGCGCATGCAGATCACCGAAACGCTGCTGGAAGCCGACGCCAAAGGCAAGCCGCTTCCCGGATTGGCAGAGCGCTGGACGGAATCGGCAGATGGCCTGACCTGGCGGCTCGCCATTCGCCAGGGGGTGAAATTCCATGACGGCAGCGACCTTACGGCGGAAGCCGCGGCCGCTGCGCTCAATGCGGCACGCGGCAAGCCCGGAGTACTCAAGCAGGCAGGCATGGAATCGGTCACTGCCGAGGGTAACGAGGTGGTGATCCGCCTGGCGAAGCCCTTCAAACCACTGCTGGCGCTGTTGGCGCATTCCTCCACCAATATCCTGGCACCAGCCGCCTATGACGCCGAGGGCAAGGTGCAGAAGATCATCGGCACGGGGCCGTACCAGCTGACGCTACTGGAACCGCCGCAGCGCCTGGCCGCGGAGCGCTTCACGGGTTACTGGGGCACCAAGCCGGAAATCGCCCGGACGACCTACCTGGCCGCCGGCCGGGGCGAGACGCGTACCCTGATGGCGGAGAGTGGCGATGCGGAGCTGGTATTCCAGCTCGATCCGCCGAGCATCGCCCGGCTCAAGCGGTCGAGCAGCCTCAAGGTGCTGATCGAGCCGGTCCCGCGGGTGGTGCTGCTGACCCCCAACTCCGGCGCTGGCGCCACCGCGCCGGTCGAGGTCCGCCAGGCGCTCAGTCTGGCCATCCAGCGCGAGGGAGTCGCCGCCGCCGTATTGCGAGCGCCGGGTACCGGGGCGACCCAGCTGTTCGCCAAGAACGTGCCCGCCTGGCACGACCCCGAGCTGGCGCCACTCGCCTACGATCCGGGCGCTTCGCGCACGCTACTGGCCGGGCAGGGGTGGGCACCTGGAGCCGATGGCATCCTGCAGAAGGACGGCAAGCCCCTCAGGCTCAAGCTGCTGACCTATTCCGATCGTCCTGAGCTGCCGTTGATCGCTACCGCGTTGCAGGCGCAGTTGCGGGAGGTTGGCGTGGATGTCGAGGTCGCGGTGCAGAACTCCAGCGCCATTCCGGCAGCTCACAATGACGGCTCACTGCAGCTGGCGCTCTATGGCCGCAACTTCGCCCTGGTGCCCGATCCTCTGGTCACCCTCTTAAATGATTTCAGCCACGGCGGCGCCGAATGGGGGCCGCTGGGTTGGAAGAATCCTGCCTTCGACCAGGCCTTGGCCGCGCTGCTGGCCAGCGATGATCCAGCCGAGCAACAGCGCCAGCGCTACGCCGCCATGGCCCAGGTGCAAAAGGACCTGCCGGTGATTCCCGTGGCCTGGTACCGCCAGACCATGGCTGTCTCCAATGCCGTCGAAGGCGCCGCCATTGATCCCTTCGAGCGCACCTTCGGCCTGAGCAAGATGCGGTGGACCCAATGACCCGATTGCTCGCCTTTCGCCTGCTGCAGGCGGGCCTGGTCGCCCTGGTGGTTGGAGGCCTTACCTTCCTGTTCATGAATCTGCTGCCGGGTGACGCCGCCTACCGCATCGCGGCCGGACGTTACGGCTACGACCTGGTGGATACCGCCGCCGCCGAGGCGGTGCGGGCCGAACTCAATCTCGATCAGCCGCTGCTCTGGCGCTTTTTTACCTGGATCGGCGATCTGCTGACCCTGGATCTCGGGCATTCGCTGGTGTCCGGTAAGCCGGTGATGGACGTCGTTGCCCATGAGCTAGGTAGCTCCATCCGCCTGGCCATTGGCGCCGTCTGCCTGTCGCTACTGATCGGGCCGCCGCTGGGCGTGGTGGCGGGTCTGCGTCCGGGCAGTCTGCTGGATCGCGGCCTGCTGGTGCTGACCACCGCCATCCGGGCGCTGCCGCAATTCGTTCTGGGCGTGATCTTCGTGCTGCTGTTCGCCATCTCCTGGAAGCTGTTTCCGGCGGCTGGGCACGGCACCTTCTGGCACAGCGTGTTGCCCACGTTGACCCTGACACTGGGCCTGGCGGCCGTGTCTTCCCGGGTTGCCCGGGATGCCACCGTGGAGGTGGCGGCATCCGCCTACTACAGCTTTGGCCGACTCAAGGGGCTGAGAGGCGCCAGCGTGTTCCTGCGCCATGGCCTGCGCAACATCGGGGTGCCGGTGGTGACCTACCTCGGGGTACAGCTGGTGTATCTCATCGAGGGCGTGGTGGTGGTAGAGACGCTGTTCGCCTGGCCGGGCATCGGCCACGGCCTGGTCCATGCCATCGTCCAGCGCGACGTGCCCATGGTGCAGGGGACCGCCCTGGCGATGGGCCTGCTGTTCGTCATCCTCAATACCCTCGTCGATCTCGCCAACCACCTGATCGATCCGCGCGGGAGAAACGCATGAATCTGGACGCTACCGCCGCCCTGGCGGCGCCACCGGTAAAATCCTCCGCCCGCTGGCTGGGTCTGAGCCTGCTGGGAGCCCTGGTCGCCTTTGCGGTGCTGACCCCGCTGCTCTGGCAAGGCGACATCGCCCGCCAGGACTATATGGCGATCCTCGCGGCACCCAGCAGCGCCTATCCCTTCGGTACCGACCACCTGGGGCGCGACATGCTGGCCCGGTTGTCGGTGGCCATCCGCTTCTCCCTGGGGCTGGCCTTCATCAGTGTCTGTACCGCCGCCATCCCTGGTGTGCTGTTAGGGATCCTCGCCGCCTGGAAGGGCGGTCTGGTCGACAAGCTGCTGGGTGGGCTGGCCGAGCTGTTCCTGGCCTTGCCGGGGTTGCTGCTGGTACTGCTGATCGTCGCGGTATTTCCCGGGTCTTTCGTCGCGCTCTATAGCGCCGTGGCCCTGGTGCTGTGGGTGGAATACTTCCGCATGACCCGCGCCCTGTCGCGCACCGTGCTGGCCTCGCCGGCGGTGTCCGCCAGCCAGCTGCTGGGCTTCGGTCCCGTCTATATCGTACGCCGTCACCTCTGGCCACAGCTGGCACCGGTGCTGCTGACCATCGCCGCCTTCGGCGCCGCCTCGACCATCATGGCCATTGCCGCTCTGGGCTTCGTCAGTATCGGCGTGCGGCCACCCACGGCGGAGCTGGGGCTGATGATCACCGAGTTGCTGCCCTATTACGCGGAGGCGCCTTACGTCATCGCCCTGCCGATCATCGCGATCTTTCTGACCGTGCTGTCATTGATGCTCATCACTGGAGGACGCAAGCCATGACCTCGTCGCTCACGACCACGGCGCTGGAGATCCGCACGGCCGAGGCGCAGTTGGTGGCACCGCTGTCCATCAGCCTGGCACCGGGTCAGGTGCTGTCCATCATCGGGGAAACCGGCTCCGGCAAGAGTCTCTTCGCCCAGGGCGTCGTCGGCAATCTGCCGGCGGGGCTGCAGGCGCACGGGCAGGTCGGCTTGCCGGACGGCTTCAGCGAGGAGGGGCGTCAGTCCGGCCGCCGCCAGCATTGGGGCAGGGGGCTGGCCGTGCTGCCCCAGGAGCCCTGGCTGAGCCTGGACCCGACCATGAAGGCGCTGTCCCAGGTGACTGAGACCTATACCCAGGTGGTCGGGCTCAAGACTGCGGAGGCCCGCCAGAAGGCTACCGCGGATCTGGCGCGACTGGGCCTGGCCGGCGCCGAGCGCAAGTATCCTTTCCAGTTGTCCGGCGGCATGGCGCAACGCCTGGCCTTCGCCGCCACCCATGCCGGTGGCTCGCCGGTGCTGATCGCCGACGAGCCCACCAAGGGCCTGGATCGGGATCGTATCGACGAGGTCATCGACCTGCTCAAGGCCATGTTGGCCGATGGCGGCAGTCTGCTCATCATCACCCACGATCTCGAAGTGGCGCGCCGACTGGGCGGCGAGGTGATGATCATGCTCAAGGGGAGGGTGGTCGAGTCCGGTAGCGCTGAACAGGTCCTTGGTCAGCCGCAGCACGCCTATACCCGCCAGTTGCTGGCCGCCGATCCTGCGCAGTGGCCCAGACGGGTGCCGCGACCGCTCACGGGCGACCCCGTGGTGGCGGTCGAGGGTCTGGCGGTCCAGCGCGGCGGTCGGCAGCTGTTCGAAGACCTCTCCTTCGCGGTCAGGCCAGGCGAGATTCTCGGAGTGACCGGGCCATCCGGTTGTGGCAAGTCGACCCTGGGAGACCTCATTCTGGGGGTTGCCGCTCCCAGCGCGGGCGCGATCCGGCGTCAGCCTGGTCTGAGCCGCTTCGCCTTCCAGAAGCTGCACCAGGATCCGGTCGCCGCCTTTGCGCCTTCGGTGACCCTTCGCCAGCTGCTGGCGGATCTGGTTCAGCTGCACCGGCTGGACACCTCCAGAATCGGCCGACTGATGCAGCGCCTGCGCCTCGACGAAGGCTTGTTGGATCGACTGCCCGGCAACATCTCGGGTGGCGAGCTGCAGCGTTTTTCCCTGCTGCGCGTACTGCTGCTCGATCCGGTGCTGATCTTTGCCGACGAACCCAGCTCGCGGCTGGATCTCATCACCCAGAAGGAGATGATCGAGTTGCTGGCCGAGACTGCCGAAGCCTTCGGGACGGCCATCCTGCTGGTCAGTCACGACGAGGACCTCGTGGACGCCGTGTCGGACCGGCGCCTGCATCTGGCCGGCGGCACGAGGCCGCTGCAGGAGCCGGCAGCTGTAGCAGGACGGGGCAGCCGATTGGCTGAGTCCCTGACCTGACGTAACGGCCCGCGCTGGGGAGGGCGGGCCTCACCCACCGGACGTCGCCACCGCCGCGGAAGGAATCCGCTGCTTTCGCGCGCGCGCCTTTCACATAACCAGATCGCCAACAGTATCCAGAGGACTTCATGGAACTCTCGCTATATCGGAAAGGAACATCCCCTCGCGCTCACGGGCTGAAGGGGCGCAGTCTGGCCGCACCTCTCGCACTCGGCGTGCTGGGTGGCTGCGTATTACTCCTGAATGGGCAGGACGCCAGGGCTGACGGCTTCTTGGACGACAGCAAGCTCACGCTGACCCTGCGCAACTATTACTTCGGCAGTGATCGCCGCAACGGGCGTGCTGACCAGAAGGACTGGACCCAGGGCTTCCTGTTGGACTACCAGTCCGGCTTCACCCAGGGCACCGTTGGCCTGGGTGTCGATGCCTTCGGCTATCTGGGCATGAAGCTCGATGCCGGTCCTGGGCGGCGGGGTACCGGCAACCTGCCAATCCATGCTGGCAACGAGCCGGCAGACGAATACTCCCGGGCCGGCGCGGCAGCCAAGCTGCGGCTGGGGCAGACGGTTGTTCGCTATGGCCAGCAACTGCCCACAGCGCCGGTGTTCGCCATCAGCACCAGCCGCCTGGTGCCCCAGAGTGCCACCGGCTGGAGCCTCTTGAGCACCGATATCCCCGACCTGACCCTGGAAGCCGGGCATTTCACCTCGGGTACCGATCAGGTCAGTACCAACAGGGACGGCGATCTTTGGGCGGGCTACGCCCGCCGCCGCGCCGATCACGTCGACTTCGCCGGTGGCAAGTACAAGCTGGCCGAGGGTGTCAGTCTGTCGCTCTATGCCGCCCAGCTCGATGACATCTGGAACCAGTATTACGGCAACGTCAATCTGGTACGGCCACTGTCGGCCACCCAATCCCTGACCTTCGACGGCAACCTCTATCGCACCCGGGATACCGGCGCCGCCAATGCTGGCCCTATCGACAATACGTCATACAGCCTGGCTGCCGCTTACAGCCACGGCCCCCAGACCTTCACCCTCGGCTGGCAGCGGATCGATGGCGATACACCGTTCGACTACATCGGCATGGGTGACAACGGCCGTACCGGCGGTGGTCTGTTCCTGGGCAACGCTTCGATGTTTTCCGACTTCAACGCACCCGGAGAGCGCTCCTGGCAGGCGCGCTACGACCTCAACTTCAAGACGCTGGGCGTGCCGGGTCTCAGTCTCATGACCCGCTATATCAAGGGTACCGACATCGATGGCAGCCACCTGCCCGTGGGTAGCGCCTACCGAGGGATGTACGGAGCCGATGACCAGGAGCGCGAGCTGAATCTGGAAGGACGCTATGTCGTGCAGGCCGGTTCGGCCAAGGGACTGTCCATCAGGGTGCGCCAGGCCTGGCACCGCGGCTCGCTCTCCACCGGTGGTTCGGTGGATCAGCTGCGGGTGATCGTCGACTATCCGTTGCGACTGCTCTGACGCTCGGCCGGTACTGCTGGCACGACTGTGGCGGTGGGTCTGGTGTGGATGTCCAAGCAAGGCCTTGCGCCAGCCGGTTGAGCGCGAGCAGGTGAGAGGGCGCTAAGCCCTACAGAAAAGAGCGGCGCTCATGAGGTTCGCATCCGGTTACAGCCCTCGCATGCAGAGGTAGAGAACGAATCGGCGCTTGGCCTGCCTAAACAGTGTCCAATCAAACCGGAGTCCTACCATGAACGCAAAGAAAACCGCCGCCTTGATGTTTGCTGGTCTGATCGCCGTCAGTGGCACTGCCTTCGCAGCCGAGAGTGCGGGTAACCCGCCGAAGGCCAACAGTGCTGGTATGGGTACCCCGGCTGGTCAGAAGACCGGTGAAGGCGCTGGCGCCGCCACCGGTGCTGGCAAGACCACCATCAACGAGCAAGGCCAGAAAAAACAGCAGTAAGGCCAAGGGGCTGCCGGTACGCTCGGCGGCCCTTACCTTTCGATAGTTTGAACTTTATCGGCCCTTTCTGTCGAAGGGAGCCGAACGTTTGCGTACAGGGGTTAGATGGTGAGTGGGGAAACTGGCAAGGTCGTCCTGGTGGTCGAGGATGAGCCGCAGATTTTGATGATCCTTGCGGACTATCTTTCCGAACTGGGTTACACCGTCTTGCAGGCCCCGTCTTCGCTGGAAGCCTTCCGCATCCTCGCGGGCAGGCCACATCTCGATCTCCTGATCACCGATTTTCGTCTGCCCGATGACGTTTCCGGCGTGATGATCGCCGAGCCGGCACTCAAGCTGCGCCCCGACCTCAAGGTCCTCTTCATTAGCGGCTATCCTGCCGAAATCATCGATACCGGCTCCCCGCTACTGGGCAAGGTTCCCCTGCTGACCAAGCCGTTCTCCCTCGAACGTCTTCACCTGCAGGTGCAGAAGCTGCTCGGCGCCTGATCGACACCCGCCGCACAGATCGTTTTCCCGCCCGGACAGTCTATTGATCAGGCGCGACCAGTCCGGTCGCCTCAGGTTGGGAGACATCGGCGTCCATGGCTATCAAGCATTTCACTCATCACGAAGCGATCTCGTCTGCCGTTCCGGCTGAGCAGGGATTCGAAGCGGTCATCGCCGTCAAGGCGCGGCGGGAGGATGCACATCCGACCTTTCACAAGGTCGCGACCGAGCGGCATTTCGACCTGGCCTCCGAAGCGGAGGAAGCGGCCGATGCGGCCCTCAATCGCGTGACGGAAATCGGCGAGAACGATGAACTTCTCTGGGACGAGCAGGCCGTCTGATGAAGGGAGACCAGGAGCGTGACGAAGAACCTCGACAGAGCGGGGAGTCCACTCCGGAAGATCCGGAGCTGAGTCGCGAAGAAGAGGAGGATGTCGACGAAAACCAGTTGCCACGTGCCGTGGTGCTGCACGAGATCATCCGTACCCAGGGTGATCACGAGCTGGAACGGACCCTCGCCGCGCTGTTCTGGTCGGCGCTGGCCGCAGGTTTGACCATGGGCCTGTCGCTGATGGCCATGGGCTTGCTCAATGCCAATCTGCCCGAAGGGGGCTACACCAAGATCATCGCCAGCTTCGGCTATTCGGCAGGCTTTCTGGCGGTGATCCTCGCGCGCCAGCAGCTGTTCACCGAGAATACCCTCACGGCGGTGTTACCCGTGATGAGCGAGCCCACGTTACACAACTTCGGCCGACTGGCGCGGCTGTGGAGCGTGGTGCTGGTCGGTAACCTGCTGGGTACCATCCTGGTGGCCTACGTGGTCCTGCACCTGCCGCTGTTCGATGCCAAGACCGATGCGAAATTTCTGCAGATTGGCACCCATGTGATGGAGAACGATGTCTCGGCGATGTTCGCCAAGGGCATAGTCTCGGGCTGGATGATCGCCACCATGGTCTGGATGTTGCCGGCAGCGGAGAACGCCAAGATCTGGATCATCGTGCTCATCACCTATCTGATGGCACTGGGCGACTTCACCCATATCGTGGTGGGCAGCGTGGAGGTGGCGTATCTGGTGTTCGCCGGAGAAGCGAGCTGGGGGGACTTCTGGCTGACCTTCGCCGGGCCGACCTTGGCAGGCAATATCGTCGGGGGCAGCCTGATCTTCGCGCTGATCAGCCACGCTCAGGTACGCAGCGAAACCTGAAAGCAGAAGGGCCGGCACATGGCCGGCCCTTCGCGCTGATCAGTCAGCTGCCACGATCACTCGTCGTCGTTGAGCTGGCCCATGGCGGTGGTGTTGAAGCCGCCGTCGACGTAGAGGATTTCGCCACTGATGCCCGAGGCCAGATCGGAGCACAGGAAGGCGCCGGCATTGCCCACTTCATCGATGGTCACGTTGCGACGCAGGGGAGTCTGGCGCTCGTTGGCAGCCAACATCTTGCGGAAGCTCTTGATGCCCGAGGCCGCCAGGGTACGGATGGGGCCGGCGGACACGGCGTTGACGCGAGTACCCTCCGGGCCCAAGCTGCCGGCCAGGTAGCGTACACCGGCTTCCAGACTAGCCTTGGCCATGCCCATGACGTTGTAGTTGGGCATGGTACGCTCGGCACCCAGGTAGGACAGGGTCAGCAGGCTGCCGTTGCGGCCACGCATCATCTCGCGACCGGCCTTGGCCAGGGCGACGAAGCTGTAGGCGCTAATGTCGTGGGCAATCTTGAAGCCGTCACGGGTGGTCACAGCGGTGAAGTCGCCATCCAGTTGATCGCCAGGAGCGAAGCCGACGGAATGGACGATACAGTCCAGGCCATCCCACTTCTTCGCCAGTGCAGCGAACACGGCTTCGATCTGGGCGTCGTCAGCGACGTCGCACGGGAAGCACAGCTCGGGGTTCGAGCCCCAGCCTGCGGCGAATTCTTCGACGCGACCCTTGAGCTTCTCGTTCTGGTAGGTGAAGGCCAGCTCGGCGCCCTCGCGGTGCATGGCCGCGGCGATGCCGGAGGCAATGGACAGCTTGCTGGCGACGCCGACGATGAGAACGCGCTTACCGGCGAGAAATCCCATGGTTTTTTCCTCTTCTGTGTTGAATCCCAGGCAGCAGCCAGAGGGCTGAGGTCCGGGTTGGGCAGGGCTCTGCGCAGGTCAGAGCGAGATCTGGTCCGGGCACCTGGAGGTACCCGACACGGGTGGGGCGGTAAGGTAGCAGGTCGATACCCGCGACAAAAGCGCTGGATGACCGCTGCAGTGCGGGGTCGCGGCTCAGTTGAGGAACAGCGTCAGTGTCTGACCAGGCGTCAGGGCCGACGCGATGCGCGGATTCCAATCCTGCAGGGCCTGCACGCCGATGTTGTAGCGCTTGGCGATCTGGTACAGCGAATCACCGGCCTTGACCCGGTAGTAGGTCGGGGCAGCCTTGGCGGTCTTGGTCGTCTTGGCTGCCGCCTTGGCGGTCTTGACGGTATAGGACGCCGGCATCGCCACGGCCGTGGCAGTGCTGCTGCCAGTGCCATGCAGCTTCAGGGTTTCACCGACCTTGAGGCCACGCTTGCCCAGATCGTTCCAGCGCTTGAGATCGCCCAGTTCCACCTCGTTGGCGCGGGCGATGGACCAGAGGCTGTCGCCGGTCCGCACCTTGTAGGTCCGTACCACGGGCTCTTCGGCCACGGCGATGGTTTCGAGAGGGGTGGTGGTCTTGCCGGTCTCGCGACGCGGAATCATCAATTCCCGGCCAGCGGACAGGCGGCTGCTGCTACTGAGTTTGTTGAGTGCTACGAGTTGCTCGACGCTCACGCGATTGCGCTTGGCGATGCTGCGCACGGTATCGCCCTTACGTATCCGGTATTCCTGCCAGCGCACCACGGCTTCAGGGGCGATATTGGGCAGGGTCGCGACCAGACGCTTGGCCTTTTCCGCCGGCACCAGCAGATGCTTGGGGCCGTCCATGGTCACGCGCTGGGTGTAGGCGGGATTGAGGCGATAGAGTTCGTTGGCATCCAGGTCGGCCAGCTCCGCGACCCGCGCCAGGTCCAGGTGCTGCTTGATGTCCACCACCTCGAAATAGGGCTCGTCCGGAATGGATTCCAGGGCCAGGCCATAGGCGTCCGGATTGCGTACGATCTGGGAAACGGCGAGCAGCTTGGGCACGTAATCCTGGGTTTCTGCCGGTAGCGAGGACAGATTCCAGTAGTCGGTGGGTAGGCCGAGCGACTGGTTGCGCTCGATGGCGCGGCTCACCGTTCCCTCGCCAGCATTGTAGGCGGCCAGGGCCAGCAGCCAGTCGCCACCGAACATGTCGTGCAGCTTGGTCAGATAGTCCAGCGCGGCATTGGTGGACGCGGTGATGTCGCGGCGACCGTCGTAGAAGCGGGTCTGGCGCAGGTTGAAGTACTTGCCCGTGGTCGGGATGAATTGCCAGAGACCGGAGGCAGCGCTACGCGAGAGGGCATTGGGATTGAAGGAGCTTTCCACCACCGGGAGCAGGGCCAGTTCCAGCGGCATGTTGCGCTCCTTGAGGCGCTCGACGATGTAGTGCAGATAGGGGGCGCCGCGGCTGCAGGATTGGGCGAGCGCCGCCTCGTGGCTCGCGTACCAGAGTCGCTGGCGTTCGATGCGTGGGTTGGTCCCGTTGTCGCCCGCGCCCTGTAGTTGATAGCCGTCCCTCACCCTGTCCCAGATATCGCCGCTGGTGGCCGCTGCCGCTGGGGCTTTGCGCAACCACTCGGGAGGCCGCTGCATCTTGTTGGGCGTCATTTCCAGATCGGCCTGGTAGGGCTGATCCGCCGACTGCGGGGTGCTCTGGCAACCTGCGAGGAAGACGGCAAGGCATAGCGCCGAGACTTTGAAAGAGGTGGCCAGCACGTCTATTTCGCGGGTTTTCGGCGTCGCTGGCGGCATTGGTCTGGGCTTTCCGGGAACTGAAGGATGGGCGATTCTAGGAACCGCATCCCGGGGGGTCAAGGAACAACCCGTCAGCCTGTGACCTGTACGACGACCGAAGACCCGCTGTTCCAGCGCTGCCAGAGGGGCCGATCAATGAGTGTCAGAACGTGTCCTTCCAGGCTCTCAGGGCCGCGAAAAAGGTATCCTCCGAGGCATCCGCGGCCACCTCGCGCTGCTCTTGCAAACGTTGCCGAACGCTGCGCTCGGTCGTCCGCAGGAAGGGATTGATGTGGCGTTCACGACCTAGTGTAGAGGGCAGGGTGGGGCGTTGGGCGTCACGTAGACGCTCGGTCTCGGCCAGGGCTTCCTGGACGGCGGGGCTATCCGGTTCCACGGCCTGGGCGAAGCGCAGGTTGCTCAAGGTGTATTCGTGGCCGCAGTAGATCTCGGTGGCGTCCGGCAGGCTGGCCAGTCGGCGTAGGGAGGCCAGCATCTGGCTAGGCGTCCCCTCGAAGAGGCGACCGCAGCCTGCGGAAAAGAGGGTGTCGCCGCTGAACAGCAGCGGTCGCTTGCCGGCGAGATAGAAGGCGATATGGCCGGCGGTATGGCCAGGGACTCGCAGGACTTCGAAGGTAGCGCCCAGGACTACCAGACGATCGTTGTCCGCCAGCGGCAGGTCGACCTTGGCGATACGCTCGTCGGCTGGCGCCGCCACTCGGGCACCGCTGCGCTGCTTGAGTGCGGCGATACCGCCGGTGTGGTCGTTGTGGTGATGGGTGATGAGGATGTCGGTCAGCCGCCAGTCAGGGTGGTCATCGAGCCAGGTCAATACCGGTGCGGCGTCGCCGGGATCGACCACGACCGCCTGTCTCTTCTCGATGTCGGTGATCAGCCAGATGTAGTTGTCGTTGAAAGCGCGCAGCGGAAGGATGTCGAACATGAGGTTACTCTCTGATCGCTAGGGTAGCAGTCGGTAGCACGGTAACAGCAGAGGCTTCAGTATCAGAGGACCAGACGATGCACGATGAATTCTCCGCCCAGGTCGATCCGCGCTGGTTGAAGCTGATGAGCTCGGCCCGGGAGTGGCTGTCGGGGCCCCTGGGGCAGTTGCTGCTCGAACAGGAGCGGCTGCTGATTGATGAAGAGCTCAAGCGGCATTTCGGCAGCTACCTGATTCACTATGGCCCTCATCCCGAGTCGCCAGCCAACTGTGGCCAACTCCGGCATCGTGTTCGTATCGGTCCGCCGCTCGGCGATGTCGATATCGTTTGCGAGGAGGGGGCCTGGCCACTGGGCGAACACGCGGCGGATGTCGTGCTACTGCAGCATGGTCTGGATTTCTCCCTGGCCCCCCATCGACTGCTACGTGAGGCGGCGCTCAGTGTCAGGCCCGGCGGGCATCTGGTGGTGGTCGGGATCAATCCCTGGAGTCTATGGGGGGTGCGTCATTACCTGGCCCGCGATGCGCTGCGCAAGGCGCGCTGTTTCGGTGCTCATCGAGTCGCGGACTGGCTGTCGGTGCTGGGGTTCGCGCTGGAGAAACGGCGCTTCGGGTGTTATCGTCCGCCGCTTTCATCCCCCAAGTGGCAACAGCGTCTGGCCTGGATGGAGCAAGGCGAAGCCGAACCCAACCGCGAACAGGCGGCGGGTGCGGGCTTCTATCTGCTATCGGCGCGCAAGCTGATGTTTGGCATGCGCCCCGCACCCCAGGTGCGCAGGGAACCGCGCGGCAAGCTGCTGCCCATGCCGGTGGCCAAGATCAGCCGGCGCGAATCGAGTGAATCCAATGAGTGACGACATCGTCGAGGTCTTTACCGACGGCGCCTGCAAGGGTAATCCCGGGCCGGGTGGCTGGGGTGCCTTGCTGAAATTCAAGGGTGCGGAGCGCGAGCTCTGGGGCGGAGAAGCCAACACCACCAACAATCGCATGGAATTGATGGCGGCCATCCAGGCCCTGGCAGCGCTCAAGCGCCCCTGCCAGATCCGCCTGACCACTGATTCCGAGTATGTAATGAAGGGCATCACCCAGTGGCTGGTTAACTGGAAGAAGCGCGGCTGGCAGACCGCCGCGAAGCAGCCGGTGAAAAATGCCGAGTTGTGGCAAGCCCTGGATGCCCAGGTCCAACGCCACCAGGTCGAGTGGCGCTGGGTGCGCGGCCATACCGGTCACCCGGAGAACGAGCGGGCCGACCAGTTGGCCAATCGAGGAGTGGACGAAGTCAGACAGGCCAGGCAGGCCGCCAAGGTCTAGCAGGGCGAGAGGTAGCGATGAGATACGTAGTGCTGGATACCGAAACCACCGGCATGCCGGTGACCGATGGGCATAGGGTCATCGAGATCGGGGGAGTGGAAGTCATCGGCCGGCGTCTGACCGGGCGGCATTTCCATGTCTATCTCAATCCGGATCGGCAGATCGACGAGGGTGCCATCGCGGTCCACGGCATCACCGACGAGTTCGTCGCCGACAAGCCACGCTTCGCCGAGATCGCCGACAGCTTCTTCGAATTCATCGAAGGCGCGGAACTGGTCATCCATAACGCGCCCTTCGACGTGGGCTTCATCAATATGGAGTTCGCACGCCTGGGTGTTCACCCCGAGCGGGCCGATATCACCCAGCATTGCTCGGTGCTCGATACCCTGGTCATGGCGCGCGGTCGCCATCCCGGTCAGCGCAACAGCCTGGACGCCCTCTGCAAGCGCTATGGCGTAGACAATTCCAACCGCGAACTGCACGGCGCGCTGCTCGACGCCGAGATTCTCGCCGACGTCTACCTGGCCATGACTGGTGGCCAGACCAGCCTGTCGTTGGCCGCGCATGGGCAGGAGGGCAATGGCGATGGCAACTACGTCATGCCGATCAAGCGCCTGCCGGCCGATCGGCAGCGGACTCGGGTCATCAGCGCCACCGCGGAGGATCTCGACGCCCATGCCGCCCGTATGGCAGCGATCGAAAAGAGCTGCGGCAGGGTACCACTCTGGCTATCCACGCCTGGCGCCGAGTGATAGCTCCTCTGCACGGCTAACCGCCTGGCCTATCATTGGTCAGGCGTTAGCGTTCGTCTGAATAAGCTGAAAGCCTTCACAATTTTCAGCTACCGTTCAACAAAGATGCTGCAGGCTAAGCAATTGAGCCCGCATGAAGCATCATATTTCGAGTCTCACGGAACTTTCTTCGTTCCTTTGATTCATAAGACGATTCGGAATAATCGCTTCGCTGTTGTGGATTTACAGGTCTGGTGTTTCGGAGCAGTGATCCCGGCAACCATGCATGGGATGATTAGCGTGGCTCGGTCAGGAAGACACGGGCACCTAGGCTTCATCGGAAACAGCAAATCTTTCTTCCCGTTTTAGAGTGGCGTTTGCGAGGTTGTATTGGCGCAGGAGGCGTAAGGCACCATGGTGACCGGAGCGAGAGCTTTGAGCTTGGTCCGCGAACAGCTGTTCGCGACCATCGAGGAAGCTGAGTCCCATCTTGAACGTTTCATTGTCGAGCGGCACTGCAGCAGTCTGTTGCAGCGCGCGGTCGAGAGTATCGGCCAGATTCGAGGCGCCTTGACGCTCATCGAACTGGCGGGTGCCCAACTGCTCGCCCACGAAACGCTGCAGATCGCCAATGACATTCCCGCCGGCGCTGGTCCCGAACACGACGAACACCTGATGTCGATCTGTCGGGGCCTGCATGTACTGCGCCGGTACCTGGAACAGTTGCGCAGCGGCCAGGACGAGATGCCCGAACTGCTGCTGCCCGCGATCAACGCCCTGCGCCTTGCCGGGGGCGAGCCCGAGCTTTCGGAAAGCTATTTTTTCAGCGTTCGTCTCGATCAGCGCCCGCTGATCAGCGAGACCACCCGACTCGGCATGCGTGAACGCCAGGCCCAGGCTCGCCGGATGCGGCAGATGTACCAGATCGGCCTGCTGGGATTCCTGCGTGACGTCAATGCCGTGGCCAGTCTCAGACTCATGGCGCGCGCCCTGGAACGATCCGCTGCACTGCTGCACGATCATGTTGGCGGCTATCTGCCCTGGGTCGCGGCCGCCACGGTCGAGGGGTTCGCCCAAGGCCGCCTGACCGCCACCCGCGAACGCAAGCAGCTATTCGCCCGTGTCGACCGCGAGTTGCGCCAGATGCTGGGCAATGATCTGCATGAGCCTGCGCGCAGCACCCTCAAGGAACTTCTCTACCTGCTGGCGCTGGCAGGGGCCGATAGCGCCCACCAGCAGGAAGTCATGAATGCCTACAGCATAGAGCGTCTCGGTTTCACCGATAGCCAGCTCGAAGCGGGCAAGAAGCGTCTGGCCGGTCCCGGTCATGCGGTCATGCATTCGCTGTCCGCAGCCATTCGCGAAGAGCTGGAGACGGTCAAGGACCTGATCGATCTCATCGAGAGCGAGGTGCGCAACGCCGCCGTGCAGAATCGTGCGCCGCTGTCCGACAATGTCTCCCGGCTGTATGTCCAGGTCGGCCTGCTTGGCAAGACGCTGGAGATGGTTGGCCAGGAGAATGCCGGGCAGGTGTTGCAGCAGTGCCTGCCGAGCATCTCCCAGCTCCGGGAAAAGACCTTCGTACTCGAAGATCTCAGCCCCCTGGCCGACGCCTTGCTGCTCGTGGAAAGCCTGGTGGCTCATCCCGAAGGGCAGGGTTCCCTGATCGACGTTCCCCTGGAAGCCGACGATGTCCAGGTCAGTGTCGCCCACTATCAGCTCGGCGAAGCCCAGGCGTTGCTGCACCGTGAAGCCTACAAGGGCCTGACCGATGCCAAGCGCGCGATCGGCGCCTTCCTCGACTCCCGTGGCGATGCTCTGCACCTGGCCACGGTCCCCGCGCTGCTCGATACCGTACGGGGGGCGTTGTTCTTCCTGGGCAATCCACGTGCCGCTGAACTGGTACGTGCCTGTACCGGCTATATCCAGCGCTGCCTGATCGAAGGCGGCCAGGCCTGTGAGCCGGCCACCCTGGAAGTATTGGCCGACGCTCTCAGCAGCATCGAGTTCTTTGTCGAGAGTGGCGGTACCGAGGGCCAGGACGGTACGCCGGAAATCCTCGACATTGCGGCGCAAAGCATTCGCGCCCTGGGTTGGACCTCGGCTGCCGCATGATGGCCTGGCAGCCTAGTTGGTTCCCGACCATCCAACCCGCGACCGGCTGGCTGGTCGTCCATAGCGGTCAGTCCTTTCTCTCCCGGGGTACGGACGTGCTCTTCGCCCCGGACGATCCGCACGTCCAGGGCCTTGCTGGTGATCGTCATGGCTTGGGGCTCTGGCAGGATCAGCCCGTCACCTTGCTCGAACTGGATTCGCCACCGGACATCGAGGGCTGTGCCTGGCAGCCCCTTCGGCCCCTGATGCTGCAATCGCCCCATGCGCTGTTCAAGCTCCTGGGCTATGCCAATCAGATCGGTACCTGGGCACGCCAGCACCGCTTTTGCGGTCAGTGCGGCACAGGCACCTTCGCGCTGGATGGGCAGCGTGGCCTGAAATGCCCGAATTGCCAGCTGACCCAGTATCCGCGGTTATCCCCGAGCATGATCGCCCTGATCACCCGGGGTGACGAGGTCCTGCTGGCACGATCGCCGCGCTTCGCGCCAGGGGTCTTCAGTACCCTGGCGGGTTTCGTCGAGCCGGGCGAGTCGGCGGAAGCCTGCGTGCACCGGGAGATCATGGAAGAGGTGGGTGTCACGGTTGGCAACCTGCGCTACCAGGGCAGTCAGAACTGGCCCTATCCGCACTCGCTGATGCTGGGGTACCACGTCGATTACCTGGATGGCGATATCCGTTGCCAGCCGGAAGAGATCGAAGATGCCCGCTGGTTCCACCTGAACGAGCTGCCGACGCTACCGCCGCCGTTCTCCATCTCCCGCTATCTGATCGATCTCTATCGGGTCGAACGCCTAGGCGGGACCAAACCAGTGCTGCCAGATTAGCTTGACGGTCAGCGCCAGCACCACGCAGATGAATACCGGGCGAATGAACTTGGCACCCCCGGCGATGGCGCTGCGTGCGCCCAGATAGGCACCCAGGGTCAGCGACAACCCCATGGTCAGCCCCAGTACCCAGATCACCTGACCGAGGGCGATGAACATCACCAGCGCCACGCCGTTGCTGACGAAATTCATGGTGCGTGCCACGCCGCTGGCCTTGAGTAGATCCAGGGGATACAGCAACAGGCTGCTGACGGTCCAGAAGGCGCCGGTCCCGGGACCGAACATGCCATCGTATGCCCCGAGCGTCAGGCCCTGGGGCCACTGTCGCCGTTGCGGCACGGGCGCATCGCTCAGCACCGGCGCCTTGGGCGTGCCACCAAACAGCAGATAGAGCGCGCAGCTGAAAACCACCACCGGCAGCAGCTGATTGAGGAATTCCGCGGACAAATGGTGAGCTACCAGCGCTCCGATGCCCGCGCCCACGGCGGTTGCCACCAGCGCATGTCGCCACTGGCGGGGCTGGAACAGCTTGCGGCGATAGAAGGTATAGGCGGCGGTGGCGCTGCCAAAGGTGGAGCTGAGCTTGTTGGTGCCGATGGCCAGATGGGGCGGGATACCTGCCATCAGCAGCGCAGGAACCGTAAGCAGACCTCCACCGCCGGCGATGGCATCGATGTAACCAGCCAGGAAGGCGACCCCGGCAAGCAGTGTCAGGGTCATGGGGTCCAGGGCGAATTCGAACATGGGAGCGGGCGCCAGGTGGAACGGGGGCGCCATCATGCATCAGACGGGCGCCGCTCACCACCTGTCTGCCCGCTCGATCAATCCAAGTCCGGAAAGGGCAGGCCGACGTAGTTCTCCGCGAGGGTAGTGCGACCGGCTCTGGAGTCCAGCAGCGCACGCACCTCGGCATCCTGCACCCGCTGGGTGAAGGCATCGGTATCGGGAAAGCGATGCAGCGCCGTGGTCATCCACCAGGAAAAACGGACCGCGGCCCAGACGCGCTTGAGACAAAGTTCGGAGTAGCGCTCGAGACAGCTGGCGTCGCCGTGGTGATAGGCCCGCTCCAGCAGCAGATGTAGATTGCGCACATCGCCCAGGGCCAGATTGAGTCCCTTGGCGCCGGTGGGCGGCACGATATGAGCCGCGTCGCCGACCAGAAACAGCCGGCCATACTGCATCGGTTCGACCACGTAGCTGCGGAGCGGGGCGATGCTCTTTTCCAGGGAGGGTCCGGTCACCAGTTGGGCGGCCGTCTCGGCGGGAAGCCGTGCCTTGAGTTCCGTCCAGAAGCGCTCGTCCGACCAGTTCTCCACCGAATCGCTGGCATCCACCTGCAGATAATAGCGACTGCGCGTTGCGGATCTCATACTGCAGAGGGCAAAGCCGCGGGGATGATTGACGTAGATGAGTTCCTCGCTGGCCGGCGGGGTATCGCTCAGCAGCCCCAGCCAGCCGAAGGGGTAGACCCGCTCGTACTCGGTGAGCACACCTTCTGGAATGGTGCGGCGCGAGACGCCGTGGAAGCCGTCGCAGCCGGCGATGTAGTCGCAGTCGATCCGCAGGACATCGCCCGCGACCTGGCAGGTGATAGAGGGCCGTTGACCCTTGACCTCGTGGAGTCGAACCTCGCTGGCCTGGTAGAGGGTAGGAGCGCCGCTGGCTACCCGGGCGGCCATCAGGTCACGGGTCACCTCCGTCTGGCCATAGACGGTGACGCAGCGACCGCCGAGCAGATCGTTTAGGTCCAGTCGCTCGCGCTGGCCATGGATGGCGAATTCCACCCCCTCATGCACTTGCCCCTCCTGTTCCAGCCGTTCGCTGACACCTGCCTGGCGCAGCAGATCCACCGTACCCTGCTCGAGTACCCCGGCGCGGATGCGGCTGAGGACATGGTCCGCGGTCTGGCGCTCGACGATGACGTTATCGATCCCGGAGCGGGTGAGCAGCTGGCCGAGCAGCAGGCCCGATGGGCCGGCGCCGATGATGACGACTTGGGTATGCATGAAGCAGGTCCTCTTATCTGGCGTAATCGCCGTCTTCTTGTATGGCTCCGGTATTTTTGAACGATTTTTTCGAGTATCGACAGGCGGTTCGTGCTGACTTTCTGGTACTTTCCAATGATTCGTGCGGCTATCGCCCAGGGGCTGACGGTGAACGACGCCTATCCACCCATTTTCAAGCTGTACGGCGAGGCTCAGGCCTGGCCGGCACCGGATCTGCTGCACTGCGAGACGATCGAGAGTCGAAGTCGGCTGCATGGCTGGTGCATCGAGAGCCATAGGCACGCGGATCTGGCCCAGTTGCTCTATGTACGCCGGGGCAGGGTGCGATTGCAGCTGGAGGATTGGCACGGCGAGCTGTCCGGGCCCTTGCTGGTGGTGCTACCCCTGCTGTGCGTGCACGCCTTCGCCTTCGATCCAGCGGTCGAAGGCTTCGTGATCACCTTGCCGGTCCCGCAGCTGGAGCGCCTGAAGCAACGCTGCCAGAGAGCCGGACAGGGCCTGTTCTTCAAGGCAGAGCGCCTGGTGCTGGCCAAGGCCGACGCCCTGTGGATCGACCAGCTCGTCGGTCAGCTCGTCGCGGAATACGAAGGGCGCCGGCCTGGACGCGAAGTGCTGCTCGAAGCCCTGCTCGACAGCCTGGCGATCTGGCTCATTCGGCAACATCGACATGAGCAGGAGGTGGCCTTGCCACGCCGCGCCGAACAGCACCTGGGTCGCTTCCTGGCGCTGGTGGAGCAGCATTATCGCGAGCAGTGGAGTCTCGGCCGCTATGCGGCGGCGCTCGGTATCTCGGGCATGCATCTGAACAGTCTGTGCCGGCAGCTGGCGGGTGCCTCGGCCCTGGCCATCGTGCACCAGCGCCTGTTGCTGGAAGCGCGGCGCAGGTTGACCTATACCCAGGCGTCGGTGGCGGAGGTGGCCGATCTGCTCGGCTTCGCCGACCCGGCCTATTTCTCGCGCTTCTTTCGCCGCGGCACCGGGCAGAGTCCGCTCAGCTATCGACGTCTTGCGGGCGAGGAATTGCGGCGCTGAGGCCGTCGCTGTCCGCGGCCAGGGTTTCGCCGACGCGAAGCGCCAGGGCGTCCAGGTTGAAGGGCTTGGTGATCAGGGTCATGCCGGGGTCGAGATAGCCTTCCAGATGAGCGCCCTCGGCATACCCGGTGGCGAAGAGCACCCTGAGCCCGGGGCGGCGCTGGCGTGCGATCTCGGCCAACTGGCGCCCGTTCATGCCGGGCAGGCCGACATCGGAGAGCAAGAGGTCGATCGGACGCTGGCTTTCCAGCAGGGGCAGGGCGGCGCGGGCATCCTCGGCCTGCAGGGTGGCGTAGCCCAGTTCCCGTAGCAGATCCACGACCATCTGCCGCACGACGGGCTCGTCCTCCACCACCAGAACGGTCTTGCCGGCGCCGCTGGGGGTAGGGGCAGGGATGGCCACCTGGGGTGGCTCGACGTCGGCCCCCAGGTAGCGGGGCAGATACAGGCCTACGATCGTGCCCTTGCCGGGTACGGAATCAAGACGGACGTGCCCTTTGGACTGCTTGGCATAGCCGTAGATCATGGACAGGCCCAGACCGGTGCCCTGGCCGATGGGTTTGGTGGTGAAGAAGGGATCGAAGGCGCGCGCCACGACCTCGGGCGGCATCCCGGTGCCGTCGTCGGTGACCAGCAGCGCCACGTAGTCACCGGCACTCACCGCATCCAGGCCATTGCCACTCTCGGCAAGGTAGACATTACGCGTTTCGATGCGGATGGTCCCGCCGTGGGGCAGGGCATCGCGAGCGTTGATGACCAGGTTGAGCAGGGCGCTCTCCAGCTGGTGCCCGTCCGTCAACGCCTGCCAGAGATCCTCGTTCAGATCGAGCACCAGGACGATGTCACCGCGCAGACTGCGCAGCAGCAGCTCCTCCATGGACCTGACGCTATCGTTCACGTGAATGGGCTGCAGATCGAGTGCCTGGCGCCGGGAGAAGGCGAGCAGGCGCTGGGTCAGAGCCGCCGCGCGCTGGGCGGAGCTCAACGCCGAGTGCAGGTATTGATCGAACTTGTCCTGGCGTCCGGCCTTGTGGTGGCGCTGCAGCATGTCGATGCTGCCCATGATGCCGGTCAACAGGTTGTTGAAGTCATGGGCGATACCGCCGGTGAGCTGACCGACCGCTTCCATCTTCTGCGCCTGGCGCAGCTGCTCCTGCAGTTCCTGCTGCTCGGTGACATCCCGGCCCACGGCATAGATGAGGTCATCCTCGGCCGTCGCCGTCCAGTCGAGCACCCGGTAACTGCCGTCACGCCCTCGCAACCGTGCCCTCAGGCTCGCGGAGCCCTGCTGACGCCCCAGGCAGCTCAGGGTATCGAACACCTGGCGCTGATCGTCGGGGTGAATCAATTCGGCCAACTGAACGCTGGCCAGGTCCGTCTCGCGTCGTCCCAATAGGCGAGTGGCCGCGCTGTTGACGGTCTTCACCTCGCCGTCGGCTCGGCAGATCACCATGAGATCGTGGCTGATGCGCCACATCCGGTCACGCTCGCGGGTCCGCAGTTCGATCTGGTGTTCGAGCTCCTTGCGCGAGCGGGTCAGGACCTCCCGCGCATCGACGATGCTCTGGATATCGGTGCAGGTGCCGAACCACTGCTCGATGCGGCCCTTGGCGTCACGTACCGGTTGCGCCCGGCCAAGTACCCAGCGGTAGCGACCGGAACGATGCCGCAGGCGGTATTCGATGTGGTAGGGCTCGCCCGTGCTGAGGCTGTGGTGCCACACCTTCCAGGTGCGTTCCTGGTCATCGGGATGGAAGACGTTGGCCCAGCCTTCGCCTTCCGTGGAGCCTTCGGGCACCCCGGTGAATTCATACCAGCGATCGTTGAAGTAGAAGTGATGGCCATCGGGTCGGGTGGCCCACACCATCTGGTCGATGGAGTTGATGATGGCGCGCAGCTGCGCCTCGTTGCGGGCCAGTTCCTGGGCTTGGCGGCGGTGGCCGCTGATGTCGATGAATAGCACCGCGAAGCGATCGCCTGGCAGCTTGTGGGCGCGTACCTCGTACCAATGCTCGTGTTGCAGATGCAACAGGATGTCGAATTGGGTGAACTCGGCGTCGGAGTTCATGAAATCGATGTAGGCGGGCAGTAGATCGGCTTCCAGTTGCGGCAGCGACTGGCGCAGCGTCCTGCCCAGTACCTGGTCCAGCGGGATGCCGGTCAGGGTGGCGAAGATCGGATTGACCTCCAGGAAGCGGAAGTCTTCCATGAGGCCATTGGCATCCCGGATCGCCTGGGCGGTATAGAACCCCTCGCGCATGCCGTGGTAAAGCTCCTGCAGCCAGACATCCCGTTCGGTAATGGCCGCCTCATCTCGCTTGCGCTCGGTGATGTCGTAGCAGACGCCCAGGTAGCGCCCACCGCCCTGACTGTTCATCAACTGGCCACGGCGTCCCAGCCAGCGTTCCTCACCGGTATCGGCCCGACGAATACGGTATTCGAGATAGTCGAGGGCGTCGTCAGCGGGCGTCGCGGTCAGGGTACGCAGACTGCCGATGTCATTGGGATGCAACTGCCTGATCAACTCATCCAGGCCATAGCTGCGTCGCTCCGGCAGCCCCCAGAGCTGACAGAAGCCGGAAGACACCAGCAGGCGGGCTTCATCCGGCAGCAACTCGAAGGTGCCGACGCGCCCGACCTCCTGGGCCAGGCGCACGCGCTCCTCGGACACCAGCTGATCGGTTCGATCCTGCAGGACATGGGCGAAGCCGAGTACCGCGTCAGCGCTTCTCAGCGCCGTCGTGGCGACTTCCACCCAACGGGAGGCGCTGCCCTGAACGGCGATCCAGCCTGCACCGCGACCGTGGTCATCGACCAGCGACTGATGCTGGGCGGTCGCCAGGAAGGCGCTGTCCTTGCCAGCCGTCAGCAGTTCGAGCAGGAGTTGCCCCTGTGCCTGCGCAGCTGGCCAGCCGCAAAGGAGCTCCGCTCCCCGGTTCCAACGCTCGATACGCCCATCGCGGTCGGTGATGACCAGGGCATGGGACGTCAGCTGCAAGAGTGCATGCTGTTCGAGCGAAGTGATCGACATGCTGGGGTTCCGTTCAGCGAGCGCGCAATGCGGGTTATTAGGCTTCGATACCCTCGCTCAGCTGGACGTTCAGACTGCGTAGGGCATTCCAGTACTCAGGATAGGTCTTGCCCACGCATTCGGGATCCAGAATACGAATGCCTGCCACCTTGAGTCCGGCCAGGGCGAAACACATGGCGATGCGGTGGTCGGCGTGGGTTTCGATCACGGCCTCGACCTGGCTGCCGGCCAAGGCGGGATCCGCGGCTACCAGCAAGTCATCACCTTCCACCTGGGCGAGACCGGGACGGATGGCGTTCAGGCCATCGTGCAGCGCGGCCACGCGATCGCACTCCTTGACGCGCAGGTTGGCCAGGCCCACGAAACGCACCGGGGTTTCGTTGAAAGCTGCTAGCACTGCCAGGGTAGGGATGGCGTCCTGCATCTGCGAACCGTCGATGACCGCTGGCAGCCGCGGGAAGGCCGCGATGTACTCGCGGGCCTTGGCGTCTGGCTGGGTAAAGGCAGCGTCGGCCACGCCCAGGTCGATGGTGCCACCGGTCAAGGCCTGCGCGGCCCATAGATAGGTAGCGGCAGAGGCGTCCGGCTCGATGAAATAATCCCGTGCGACGTAGCCGGTCGGTGCTACCCGCCAGGTCGCGGCGTCCCGTTGCTCGACCTCGGCACCAAAGGCGTGCATGGCCGCCACGGTGAGATCGATGTAGCCACGGGCGCCGATATCACTGCCGCGCAGGGCAACCTCCACGGGCGCTTCACCCAGCGCTGCCAGCATCAGCAGCGCGGAGACGTATTGGCTGGAGAGGCCGGCATCCACCTCGAAGCGGCGCGCCGTGAGACGCCCTTGGCCAGTGACCGTCACGGGAGGGCAGCCCGTCGGGGCTGCCACCTGGATGCCGTTGGCACTCAATGTGTCCAGCAGGGGCGCGAGAGGGCGCTTCTGCATGTAGGCGTCGCCCGTCACGGTGACGGTGCCATCGATGGTGGCGACCGCCGCGGTCAGGAAGCGGACCGCAGTGCCTGCGTTACCCAGGAACAGGGGTTGCGCCGGCTGCTGCAGGCGCCCGCTACTGGTCACCACGAAGGTGGTGGCGTCCGGTTCATCGATGGTCACCCCCATCAAGCGCAACGCCTCGGACATGTGCCGGGTATCGTCGCTCTTGAGCGCGCCGGTCAGGCGGCTGGTGCCCTTGGCCAAGGCCGCCAGCAAGAGCGCCCGGTTGGTGATGGACTTGGAGCCGGGAGGGGCGATTCGTCCGTGCAGCGCGGATTTGGTAGGGGTGACAACGATGTAGGGTCTGGCGGACATGGGGGCTCCAAGCAACTTCGCGACAGCCATGGCGGCGGGCCGCAACAGGGGCGCCATGATGCCATTTCAGGGCATGCAACCCCAAGCATCTGATCTTAATACCACCCCTATATGCAGGCACCTGTTACTCCTGAACCTTCTCTGTCACAAACAGGTAATCAAGGCAGGGTAGTGCTAGCAGCTTTCCACCAGAGGTTGCTGCCATGTCTCTTGTTCGTCCTGATCGTCGTCGTGTCCTGCAGGGGCTGGGCGCTACGTTATTGCTACCTGCCTTCGGGGCTCGTACCTGGGCAGCGCCTGCAGGGCGACCGGCCATAACCGATGGGATTCAGGCCGGAGATGTCATGGACGGCCGTGCCCTCATATGGAGTCGCACGGATCGGCCGGCACGGCTGCTGGTGGAGTGGGATACCCAGGCGAGCTTCCGCTCGGCGCACAAAGCGGCGGGGCCGGTCACCACGGCGGCCCAGGACTACACCGCCCGCGTCGATCTGGCGGGGCTGCCGGCTGATCAGCAGATCTTCTACCGCGTCCGCTTCGAGGATCTGGATACCGGTGCCCTCAGCGAGCCCGTTGCCGGCCACCTACGCTCGGCACCCACTCAACGCCGCGATATTCGTTTCGTCTGGGGTGGCGATACCGTGGGGCAGGGCTTTGGTATCAACCCCGATATCGGCGGCATGCGCATCTATAGCGCCATGCGCGAGCGGCGTCCGGATTTCTTCCTGCACAGTGGCGACACCATCTATGCGGACGGCCCCGTACCAGCACAGCTGACGGTTGAAGAAGGGCGCATCTGGCGCAATATCACCACAGAAGCCAAGAGCAAGGTGGCGGAAACGCTGGACGAATTCCGCGGCAACTATCGCTATAACCTGATGGATACCCATCTGAAGCGATTCAATGCCGAAGTCCCGCAGGTGTGGCAATGGGACGATCACGAGACCACCAACAACTGGTCGCCAAGCAAGACGCTGGACGATCGCTACCAAGTCAAGGACATCAAGGTCCTGAGCGGTCGGGCACGTCAGGCGTTTCTGGAGTACGCGCCCATGCGTGGCGTGTCGGCCGACGGGGCAGGGCGCATCTACCGCAAGATCGCCTACGGCCCGCTCTTGGACATGTTCGTCCTGGATATGCGTAGCTATCGCGCGGGGAATGACAGCAACCTGGGCAGCGAGGAGGGCGGTCCTGGTGCTTTCCTGGGGGCTGAGCAGCTGGAGTGGCTCAAGAAGGGGCTGCAAGGGTCCACCGCGACCTGGAAAATCATCGCCGCTGATATGCCCATCGGCCTGCAGGTCCCGGACGGCAAGGATGCGCAGGGTCAGGCGCGCTGGGAAGCCATCGCCAATGGCGATCCCGGTGCACCCAAGGGGCGGGAGCTGGAAATGGCTGACTTGCTCCGCTTCATCTCTAGTCAGAAGATCCGCAATACCGTCTGGCTGACCGCGGACGTGCATTACTGCGCCGCTCACCACTATCACCCCAACCGGGCTGCCTTCCAGGAATTCGAGCTTTTCTGGGAATTCGTGGCAGGACCGCTCAATGCGGGTAGCTTCGGCCCCAATCCACTGGATGCCACGTTCGGCCCCGAGGTCGTGTTCCAGAAAGCGCCGCCTCAGGCCAATACGTCCCCCCTGGGAGGCTTTCAGTTCTTTGGCGAAGTGGAGATCGAGGGCGAATCCGCTGTTTTGACCGTCACCTTGCGTGATCAGGATGGACGCTCCCAATTCACCCAGCAGCTCCATCCCATGCTAAGTAATACCACCCATATATAAACAATTTAATTGTCGAAACCCTACGCAAGGTAATCAAGGAAGAGGGTAAATTCGCGCAAATGCTACAATCTGGTAGTTATCAGGTTGGAGTCGGTTATGCACGAAGACATCAAGAGCGCGTTCGAAGATCTCAAGCGAAGTATCGAGACCTTCAATGAACGGTGGCCCAGTAAAGTGATAGCCGCGCGGGCGTGGCGATTGCCCTTGCTGGCGCAGCAGCGTGTGCCTGACCACATCGCGGCGGAGTCTTTCGAGGGCGCCGCCGCCGTGGAACTCACCCGTGATGCCTTGCTGGCGTTCCATCTGCAACCGGGGCAGGCGCCGGGTACCGTCAGTCGTCTGCCAGGTTATATCGCCTTGGCCGAGCCCTTGATGGAAGAGATCCTGGCCATCAACACCTGCAAGGTTGCCTTTAGCGAGGCGATCGAGCAGACACGCCTGGAACTGGAACTGGCTCCTGAAGCGCGGCCGCGAATCATGCGCAAGGCCTTGGGTGGCGCTTTCAATACCAAGCAGCTGATCCGCAAGGTACATGGCTTTCCCGACCCGGTGCGGCAGCTGACCTTTACCTGGGCCGGACATACGGCAGGAGGAGAGCGGGTGAAGGTAGCCAAGGTACGGGAGCAGCTAAAGACCCTGGCCATGGCACGTGCCGACCGTGAGCGGATCGCCCTGGATCGCACGCCGGAATGGCAAGAACACCAGACGCTCAATCGCATGGCCGACGACGACATCCTGGTTCGGCACAAGAAAATCGCCCCGCATCCTAGGGCGATGCTCTGGTTCGGCGAGGAAAGCCGTTACGACGCCATGATCCACGCCAACCTGCCGGTGTTCGTGGTACCGGCCCAGGATGGCATGCAGGTCGTCGATCTGCGTGACTTCGACCGCACCCAACGCGGGGCGCTGCGACCCGACATCAAGCCGCGTCGCGAAGTGCTGGCTACACGACTGTTGTACCTGCCGACCGACAATCCGGAGCGGCCAGTGGCCCAGCGCAACAATGAAGCCACGCTCAAGCGATCGACCTACAGTCGCTGAGCATTCCGGAGACCGATGGCGTTACCGGGCGGGTGGATGTCGTAACCAGATCCTTCATTTCCGAGTGAAAAGGTAACGAAATCCTATTGCCAGGCTGGCTTCGGTTTGGAGCTGAATTGATAAAAACCAGCAAATTCAGCAGCTTACAAATGTTGGCACAGTGCCTGCTTTATTATTGGCACAAGAACAACAAGATGCGCCGCTAACAGCCCACAACAAAAACAAGATGGCCAAGGCTCGCGAACCGATCATTTTGGAACGCTCCAGAGCGACCAAAGTAATCTGTTCACTTCCCACCTCTGGTGGGGCGTACTAAAGATCGATGACGTTGACGTCCGACAACAAAAACAAGAGGACAGCAGACGTACTTGGATGAGGGAGCCCTAGGGCTCCCTTTTTTCATGCCTGCAAGAAAGCTTCGCGCCGATTTCAGTGGTGCTTACAGCGCACCGCAACCAGTCGGCTATGACTCCTATGGCGAAATCCCGCGTTGCGCCTTTCAGAACAGTCCCTGGTCAAGGACCAGTGTCGCGCCTTGCTACCGGACCTTATCCGACACTCCGTACCTTGTTGACCTATGCTCCAGAAAGGGTGTCGCCAGGCCGCTGGTGGCAGATCTTGAATCGAGAGAGGACGGCTTCTGGTGAGTCTGAAGGTGATGGTAGTCGGCGCGTATGGGAATTTCGGTTCCATCATCAGCCGTCGCCTGGCGCGAGTGGACGGAATCGAGCTCACGCTGGCAGGGCGCGCGGCGCAGGTGGCCGTATTGGCTCAGGAGCTTGGCACCAGATTCTGGCAGGGTGATGCGTTGAGCCCCGACTTCGCCGAAGCCTTACGAACCTTTCAGATAGGTCTTGTCATTCATACAGCGGGGCCTTTCCAGGGGCAGAGCTATGCGGTCGCCAGGGCTTGTATCAAAGAGGGTGCACACTATTGCGATCTGTCCGACGCTCGTGAATTCGTCGCGGGTATTACCCAGCTCGATGAGGCCGCTCGTGCCCGAGGGGTAGCGATTCTTAGCGGTTGCAGTTCCGTACCTACATTGTCTGCAGCCGTCATCGATGCCTACCTGGCCAGAACAGCTGGCGATTTTCGGCCAGAGGAGCTGTGCTACGGCATCACCTCATCAGCCAAAATGCCTGGGCTCTCCACGGTCCAGGGTGTGCTCAGCTACGCTGGGAGTCCCATTCCGCAGCAGCGAAATGGACGATTGGAGCAGGTACCAGGCTGGTATGGTCTGGAATGGGTACCTATAAGGGGTATTCGAGGTCGACGCCTCGTGGCGGATGTGGATGTACCCGACATGGCAGTCTTCCCGGAACGTTATGGTCTGCGGGACATCCGCTTCAAAGCTGGTCCCGGTCTGGCACTGGGTACGCTGGCCAACCACCTGTTGGCACGGGCCGTCCGGAGCGGACTGGTAAGCAGACCGAGGGAGATTGCCGGTCAGTTGCACCGCCTTGGGCAACGGTTCGAAACGTTCGGTACTGGCAAGAGCGCCTTCTTTCTGGAATTGGGCGGTTTGCTTGGCAATCAGCCGGCGAGTTACCGTTGGGAATTGCTGGCCACCCACAACAAGGGACCCGAAATTCCATGCTGTGCAGCCATTGCTCTGGTTCGCAAGATGGCCGCAGGCTACCAGCCCATATCTGGGGCTCGGGTCTGTGTGGGAGAAATAGGCCTGCAAGAATACCTGGAGGCGATAGGGCCTTCGTTCATCACGATCACGGAGTGGTCGCGATGACCTACCTATTGTTGAAGTACCTGCATATCCTGGCCGCGGTGTTTTTGTTTGGCTTCGGCATGGGTTCCTATCTCTATTTGATCGCAGCCACACGCAGCCGCACACCGCAGGTGATCACCCATGTCGCGCGTATGGTGGTGTTTTTCGATACCTGGATCACCACGCCGGCTGGCTTCCTGCAGCTGGGCACAGGTATTGCGCTGGTTACCCTGATGGGGTTGTCACCATTCGCCAGCTGGGTATTCGCCTCGCTCGTGTTGTTTTTCGCGGTAGGAGCTCTCTGGTTACCGGTGCTCTGGTTGCAGGGCCGAATGTTGAAGCTGGCCCGGCAGGCTACCGAGCGTGGTGAATTGCTGGGCGCCGATTTCCAGCGAGCTTATGCCTGGTGGTTCTGGATGGGTATAGCCGGCTTTCTGGGGATGTTCATCATCCTGCTTATGATGGTCACCAAGCTCTATCCTCATCAGTTGCTGACCTTGTAGCGTCACCCATTTGGGACCGTCTTTGGCGCATCGCCCATCCTTGATCTATCGTGTTCGCAGCCCATCAGCTGCGGATGCCTCCCCATGAGCCCAACGAAGACCCTGCCTGCCCAATGGCTCAACGAGCCGACGCGCTGGTCCGACACGGATGGCGTGCTGCACATAAGAACCGATAGCGGGACCGACTTCTGGCAGAAGACCCAATACGGCTTCGAGCGTGACAGTGGGCATTTCCGCGGCTTCGCGGCCGGTGAGGATTTCACGGCGCAGGTACGGATCACCGGGACCTTTACCGAGCTGTACGATCAGGCTGGCCTGATGGTAAGGCAGGGGAGCGAGCGTTGGTGCAAGACGGGGCTCGAGATCAACGATGGTATCGCCCATCTAGGTAGCGTCCTGACCTTGGGGCATTCCGACTGGGCGCTCGGGCCGATGCCCGATGCCGTCCGGGGTTTCTGGCTGCGGATGACGCTGCATGAGCAAGTGCTGCGCATCCAGTATTCCCTGGACGGGGTGGCCTGGCCGCTATTACGGCTGTGCCGGTTCGCGAGCGAAGAGGGCGCGGCCCTGGAAGTCGGTCCCTATTGCTGCTCGCCACAGCGTGAAGGTCTGGAGGTCAGCTTTGCCGACCTCCAGATCGGGCCAGCGATCGTCAAGGAACTGCACGACCTGAGCTGACCGCATGGTGATCAGCTCATCCAGTTACCACCGTCGACGTTATAGGTCTGGGAGACTACGAAGTCGCTATCACTGGAGGCCAGGAACACCGCCATGCCGACCAGATCTTCCGCGGTTCCCATGCGGCCATAGGGTACGGCTTCGCCCACCAGGCGTTTCTTCTCGCCCAGCGGACGCTGTTCGTAATGGGCGAAGAGGGCGTCTACGCCTTCCCAATGTTCGCCATCGACCACCCCTGGAGCGATGGCATTGACGTTGATGCGGTGCTTGATGAGATCGAGACCCGCCGATTGGGTAAGGCTGATAACCGCGGCCTTGGTCGCGCAATAGATGGCGACCAGGGGTTCGCCGCGGCGGCCCGCCTGGCTGGCCATGTTGATGATCTTGCCACCGTGGCCCTGGGCGATCATCTGGCGGGCCGCGGCCTGCAGGGTGAAGAGCGGACCAGCCACGTTGATGGAGAACAACCGGTCATAGCTTTCCCGGGAGATCTCGACGATGGGGGCCAGATCGAACAGGGCAGCGTTGTTGACCAGGATGTCGAGCTTGCCCGCAGTGGCGACCACCTGGGTGATGGCGGTATCGATCGAGGCCTGGTCAGTGACATCCATGGCCAGGGCATAGGCACCTTCGCCCAGCTCTTCGGCGGTCTCGCGTGCTCTTTCGATATTGATATCGGCAATGGCTACCGTCGCGCCTTCCCTGAGGTAGGCCTGGGCGAAGGCTTTGCCGATTCCGCGGGCGGCCCCGGTGATGAGGGCGCTCTTTCCTTCCAGTCTGTTCATGATCTTGCTCCGATCAGCGAGGCCGGCCGCGCGAGTCATTAGTGCAGCGGGCGGCGGCCTCTTGGGTAAGGGGGCGTTACTTGAAGTAGCCCGCGCGTTTCATCTCGCGTGTCGTCGAAGTCTGAGCGGCATTGAGGGCCTGTTCAACGCTCATCTGGCCGGTGAGGGCCGCGGAGAACAGCTTGCCGACCGAGGTGCCGATAGCCTGGAATTCGGGGATGGTCACGTACTGGATGCCGACATAGGGCACCGGCTTGGCCGAGGGATGGGCCGGATCCGCGTGCTGCATCATGTCCAGGGTGATCTTGGCGAAGGGCGCAGCGGTCAGGTAAGCCTGGCTGTAGGTGGACTGCCGAGTGCCCGGCGGCACATTGGTGATGCCATCCTGATCGGCCACCAGCTGGATGTATTCCTTGGAGGTCGCCCAGGTGATGAAGGTCTTGGCAGCCTCCTTGTGCTTGGCACTGGCAGGAATCGCGAGCGACCAGGCATACAGCCAGGAAGATCCCTTGTCCGTCACCTCCTGGGGCGAAGCGGCGAAGCCGACCTGGTCGGCTACCTTGCTCTGGGTCTTGTCGGTAGTGAAGGAGCCAGCCACGCTCGCATCCACCCAGAGGGCGCACTTGCCGCTGTTGAACAGCGCCAGGTTTTCGTTGAAGCCATTACTGGACGCCCCGGGTGGGCCGTACTTCTTCATGTTGTCGACATAGAAATTGGCCGCCGCGATCCATTCCGGACTGGTCAGCTCGGGGTGCCATTGCTCGTCGAACCAGCGCGCACCGAAGGCGTTACCCATCAGGCTGAGCAGGGCGACATTCTCACCCCAGCCGGCCTTGCCTCTCAGGCAGAGTCCGTACTGGTCCTTGTCTGGCTGGTTGAGCTTGCTGGCGAAGTCGGCGAGTTGCGACCAGGTCGGCTTGTCCGGCATCTGCAGCCCGACCGCCTTGAACAGATCCTTGCGGTAATAGGTGACCGTGCTTTCGCCATAGAATGGCAGGGCATAGAGGTGGTCGTTCACCGACAGACCCTGACGAACTGCGGGGAAGATGTCCTCGACGTCGTAGCTGGCCGGTAGGTTGTCGAGCGGTTCCAGCCAGTTCTTGGCGCCCCACAGCGGTGTTTCGTAGGTGCCGATGGTCAGCACATCGAACTGGCCACCGCCGGTGGTGATATCGGTCGTCAGCCGCTGCCGCAACACGTTCTCTTCGAGCACTACCCAATTGAGCTTGATGTCGGGATGCTGCTTTTCGAATACCTGTGACAGACGCTGCATGCGCACCATGTCGCTGTTGTTGACGGTGGCAACGGTTACGGATTCGACAGCCTGAGCGACACCGGTCAATCCGAGACCGGCCAACAGCAGCACTGCGCAGGGGCGCTTCATGGTTTTCTCTCCGTGACTGCCGCAACGGCAGCTTGTTGTTGTTATGCATCGTGGTCGCCGATGGAAATTTGATTTCAACCTGGCGGCTGGAGATGATTACAACAGCAGCACCCAAGCCCTTGCTAACTGGCCATTGACCGGGTGCCGATACTTTTTTGACCGGCAGTGCCTAGGTATCGCAGATCAAAAAAGCATCGATAGGCTCAGACAGGATAGAACGGCCCATAACAAGCAGAGGTGGCACCATGAAGGCTTCCGCCTTCCTCGAAGCGCGGCCGGCAGAGCTGGAAGTGATCCTGTCCGCGCCCGACCAGAGCTTTCGCTGGTACGAGCACGACTATCCCTATGCCTTGGCGCGCTGGAATCACCATCCGGAATATGAGATCCATCTGATTCGCCAGGGTAGCGGACGGCTACTGGCCGGCGACTATGTCGGGCCGTTCGCGGCCGGCCACGTGGCCATGATCGGTCCTGACCTGCCGCACGATTGGATTGGTGATCTGCCGCCCGGTGAGGTATTGACCGGTCGTGACGTGGTCATCCAGTTCAACGGCGAGCTGTTGCGCTCGCTGAGCGCCTTGGCTCCCGAGCTTGGCGACTATCTACCTTTGCTGGAACAGGCCAGACGCGGTCTGGAATTCAGCGGCGGCACGGCCCGGCAGGCCGCCGAACTGATCGAGGAGATCGGCCAGGTACAGGGCGCCGCACGGCTGCTCAAGCTCTTCGCGTTACTTGGCTTGCTGGTCAAGGCGCCGGCCAGCGAGATGTCGGTCTTGGCGAGTGCCTGTTATGCACCGGCCCTGGATGCCCGCAGTTCCGCACGTGTCCATCAGGCGTTCGACTATCTGCTGAGCGAACTCACCGAGGATATCCGGCTGCCGGTGATCGCCAAGCGCGTTGGCATGAGCGAGGCAGGCTTTTCGCGGTTTTTCAAGAAAGTCACGGGCCACGGCTTCATCGAACTGGCGCGCAAGCTGCGTATTCAGCGGGCCTGTCGTTTGCTGCTGCAGGCGGAGCTGTCCATCGCGACCATCTGCTTCGAGGTGGGTTACGCCAATCTGTCCAACTTCAACCGGCATTTCCGGAACGAGATGGGACAGACGCCGAGTCAGTATCGACGGGCACTGGTCGGGAGCAGACGCCAGCCGTGAGCCGAATGGGCGAGGGCGGGTGAGGGTGGTTGCGTCTCAAGCTGGACGCTGGCGTACCTGATCGTCGAACGGCCAGGTACGCCAGATAGCGGCTTATTCCGCGCTGGACGGCTTCGCCCAAAGGTTGATGTCGCCTTCGACCGCATGGGTATCGATTTCGGCCAGTTCCTCGGCGGTAAAGGCCAGGTTGTCCAAGGCCGCCACGTTTTCCACGATCTGCTCAGGCCGACTGGCACCGATCAGGGCACTGGTAATGCGCGGATCGCGCAGGGTCCAGGCCAGGGCCAGCTGCGCCAGGCTCTGGCCACGGCGCTTGGCGATGGCATCCAGGGCACGGACCCGGGCCAGGTTCTCGGCAGACAGATGACCTTGCTGCAGTGACTGGCCACCGGGCTGGTTGACCCGGGCTTCCGCTGGTACGCCGTTGAGGTACTTGTCGGTCAACAGCCCCTGGGCCAGCGGCGTGAAGGCGATTACGCCACTGCCGATTTCCTCGGTCGCATCCAGCAGATCCTTTTCGATCCAGCGATTGAGCAGGTTGTAGGCCGGCTGATGAATCAGCAGCGGGATCTTCCAGTCGGCCAGCAGCTTGGCCATTTCGCGGGTCTTGGTTCCCGAATAGGAGCTGATGCCGATATAGAGCGCCTTGCCTTGCTGGACCGCCGTGGCCAAGGCGCTGGCGGTTTCCTCCAGCGGCGTGTGCTCATCGAATCGGTGGGAATAGAAGATGTCGACGTAATCCAGCCCCAGGCGCTTGAGGCTCTGGTCCAGACTGGCCAGGACGTATTTGCGCGAGCCGCCACCTTGGCCATAGGGGCCGGGCCACATGTCCCAGCCGGCCTTGCTGGAGATGATGAGCTCGTCGCGGTAGGCGGCGAAGTCTTCACGCATCAGCCGACCGAAATTGATCTCGGCGCTGCCGTAAGGCGGACCGTAATTGTTGGCCAGGTCGAAGTGATTGATGCCCAGGTCGAAGGCGGTGCGCAGCAAGGCGCGTTGGCGATCCAGCGGCGTGGTGTCGCCAAAGTTGTGCCACAGACCCAGGGACAGCGCCGGCAGCACGAGACCGCTGCGGCCGACGCGGCGGTAAGGAATACGGTCATAACGATCGGATGCGGCTTGATAAGCCATTTAAAACTCCTCGGGATGAAATAGTTGTTGGAAGCCCAGGACGTTCGCGCATGGTGACACAGCAGAGGCGCGACAACCGAAACGAGGTCCGGCGAAAAGACGCTATCCGATTAAAGCGGGCGACGACGTCTTGCACAAACGAGTGCTGCGGAATTTGCGGTCCGAATCCCTGGAGGCGCAATGTCAGGCAAAATGGCCAGATCGTAGGAAATGGAAGAAAGCAGCCAACGTGAAAAGGCAGACACTCGGTGCAACGCTCCATAACCACAAATTCGCATAATGTATATTATGTTAAATTGGATATGGAACGGTGCTGCCCTCTGTCCTTTGCATCCAATTAGGCCACTGCCTTTCTCCCTTACTGCCAGACCAGCCTCGGCTTTGACTTCCCTACCCTGACATTGTCGATCGGCTTGTTTTCATTGCGGCGATTGCTGCTTGTGACGAATCTTCGCTGTGCGAACAAAACCGTCTTTGGCTTGCGAGGTTGCCTTCGCTAGTCAGGCCGCTGAAGAATCGCTGGACCTCTACACAGCTGCAGAACAATTTCCCGCCGGCATCCAATATCACCCGCACGCATCGCTGCTCAGCTTTTCTACTCAAGATCGTTCAGCGACGATCCTGAAGACGTGCCGGTTACCGACCGCGTCTTCAGGATCTTTCAGTTCACCGCTGAGCGTTCTGGCTGCTTGCCGCCAGTCATCCTGCCAAGGCCTGCTCCAGGCGCTGCAAACGTTCCTGGTAAACCCGACGCGCCGCTAATGCATCTTCCAGCGTTACGGAGACAAAGCGTGCCTTCTGATTCGGCTGCAGCTGGCCGATCAGGTCCAAGTCACTGCTGATGACCGTGCCAATCATGGCGTAGCCGCCACCCGACACGGCGTCTCGGTGCAGGACGATGGGTTCGAGGCCCGCCGGTACCTGGATCGACCCAATGGGATAACAGCTGTCGACGATATTGGACGGATCCGAGCCGGCCCCAAAGGGTTGCTCGCGTGGCGTGAATTCCAGCGGTCGGCCGCCCTTGAAGCGATAACCGATGCGGTCGGCTTCGGAGCCTACTGTCCAGGTATCGGCGAAAAAGGCTTCGGCCGCGTCCGCGGTCAGGCGGTGATGGTAGAGACCCGGCACGACACGCAGGATCACCTCGCCACCGCAAGCCGGCACCAGATCGCCTGGCAACGGGGCTCCAGGCTTGGCGCCTGTCGGCGGGGTTCCGACAGTCAATTCGTCTCCTGCGGCGAGACGTCTACCCTGGAAGCCACCGAGCCCACCCAAGGTATAGGTCGAGCGACTGCCCAGCATCTCGGGCACGTCGAAGCCTCCGGCCACCGCCAGATAGCCACGGGCGCCGGCCTTGAGATAATCGAACTTGAGCACCTGACCCGCTCGCACGGGGAAGGCCTCATCCAAGGGCATCTCGGCGCCGTCCAGGCGTGGCGTCATGCGCGCGCCGCTCAGGGCGACCAAGGCATCTTCGGCGAATTGCAGCTCCGGTCCGAGCAAGGTGCATTCCAATGCCGCAGCGCCGGCGGCATTACCCACCAGCAGATTGGCGACGCGCAAGGCATAGCTGTCCATGGCACCAGACGGCGGGATGCCCAGGTGATAGTAGCCTTCGCGACCGAGATCCTGGATCGAGGTGGCCAGGCCGGGTTTGAGTACCTTGATCATGCGGGCTCCTCCATCAGGGTGCGCGGATAGCCACGGGGATCGTCGAGAAAGGCGTCAAGGGAAAAGTCCACCGGACGGATATTAAGGGTGAAGCTACCCTCCTCTACCTCGGCCAGCATCCGGTCGTATTCGGCACGGTCGATGGCGCGGAAGCGGACGATGTCGCCGGGCCGGAAGAACACCATGTGCTCCTGCAGATAGTCGAGACGTTGGGCTGGATCGTAGATGGGCGCCGGCGTCACGCCGAACATCTGGTAGCCACCAGCGCCGCGTACCGAATAGATGCAGCCGAAGCAGCCGCCGTGACCGAGGGTCTGCTTGGGTGTATCGGTACGTGGCCGCAGGTATTTGGGTACCTGCAGCTGGCGCTCGCGCTCCACCATCTGGAACATGAACGGCAGTCCGGCCACGAAGCCCACCATGGACACGAACCAGGGCGCGCCGCTGTGGGCCGCGATAAAGGCCTCGACATCGGCCAGGCCGTTGATGCGGGCCGCATATTCCAAGTCCGTGGCGGACGGATCCTGGTGGCGATCGCGAAAGCGCATCAGCGTCTCGTGGGTCCAGGGATCGTTGTAGAGCACCGGGATCTCGATCATGCGGGTGGCCAGTTGGCGCTCGGCTACTGCCAGGGCCTCTACACCCTGGACCGCCGCCAATAGCTGGTCGGGCGGCAGCACATCGGGATCGAAACGGATCTGAAAGGAGGCGTTGGCCAGGCAGATGTCGTGGATGCCTGGCAGCTGCAGCTCCTGCACCGCGCGGGTCATGGCCAGGCCGCGGAAAAAGGCTTCCAGGGACATGCTTTCGGACACTTCGACGAACAGGTGCTCGTCGCCGCCGAAGCTGTAGCGGATATCGGTCGTCATGCGGGAATCTCCTCGGCCAGCCAGTGTTCCAGGGTACCGGTATCGAAGCGGGCTTCAATCACCCAGGGCTCGTCCAGCAGGCGTCGATGCAGGGTTGCGGTGGTAGCCATGCCGGTGAGGCGCAGTTCGTCCAGCGCCTGACGCGCACGGGCCAGCGCCTCGCGACGGTCGGCGCCGTGGGCAATTAGCTTGGCCAGTAGCGAATCGTAGTACGGTGGTACCCGGTACCCTGCATACAGATGACTGTCGACGCGAATGCCCGCGCCACGCGGCCACTGGAGACGCTCGACCGTCCCGGGACTGGGAAAGAAATTGCGCGCCGGGTCCTCGGCGTTGAGTCTCAGCTCGATGGCGGCACCCTGCAGGTAGATATCCTCTTGGCGCAGCGCCAGAGGTTCGCCCGCGGCGATGCGCAGCATGGCCTGGACCAGGTCGATGCCGGTGACCATCTCGCTGATCGGGTGCTCCACCTGGATACGGGTGTTCATCTCGATGAAGTAGAACTCGCCACTGGCTTCATCGAACAGGTATTCCAGGGTGCCTGCGCCGCGATAGCCAAGGCTTTCGGCCAGCCGTACCGCACTGGCACAGAGGGTTTCGCGTTGCGCGGCGGTCAGAACCGGTGACGGCGCCTCCTCCATGAGTTTCTGGCGACGGCGCTGCAGTGAACATTCGCGTTCGAACAGATGCACCGCGCGCTGACCATCACCCAGGATCTGTACCTCTATATGGCGGGCACGCTCGATGAAGCGTTCCAGATAGAGGGCGCCGCTGCCAAAGGCGCTCTGGGCCTCGCGCTGGGCGATGGGAAATTCCCGGGCCAGCTCGTTGGCATCCCGGGCCAGACGGATGCCCCGGCCTCCTCCGCCTGCCGAAGCCTTGATCAGCAAGGGGTAGCCCACGGCCTCGGCGGCGACCACAGCGGCGTCTATATCGACCGGCTCGGTTTCAGAACCGGGTACCACGGGGACGCCAGCGGCCAAGGCGGTCCGTCGCGCCTCGGCCTTGTCGCCCATGCGGCGGATGATGTCGCCCGAAGGGCCGACGAAGATGGCACCCGCCTCCTCCACCGCGTCGGCGAAGGCAGCGTTCTCGGCAAGAAAACCGTAGCCGGGATGGACCGCATCGGCGCCACTGTCCCGCAGGGCAGCGAGCAGCGCCTCGATATTCAGGTAACTGCGATCCGCCCGCGCCGGGCCGATCACCACCACGGCGTCGGCCTGCCGAGCTGCCAGCGAATCCTGATCAGCCTCGCTGCAGGCCAGTACGGTTTCGATGTTCAGGGCCTTGGCAGCGCGCAGGATGCGCACGGCGATCTCGCCACGATTGGCGATCAGCAGACGGCGGATCCCCCCTGCCGCCGAGCTCACGAGGCCGCTCCGGTCAGGGTAGCCAGCAACTGACCCGGCTCGACCGGATCACCGTCCTCGACCGCGAAAGCCGCCAGGGTCCCATCGACTTCGGCATGGACCTCCGAGAATTGCTTCATCACTTCGACGAGACCGATCACGGTGCCGGCGGTGACGGTTTCGCCGACATCCACATAGGGCGCGGCATCGGGCGTGGGTTTGCGATAGAACGTCCCGGGCAGGGGTGAAAGCACCGAATGTTCGGCCATGACGATTCCTCTTCTAGGCGATGTTGTCGGAAAGGCAGGCGTAGCTAAGAGCAGGAGGACCCGGCGTCTTGGCGCCGGTGTCCGCGTGGAAAACTAGCGGGCGCCAGGGGCGCGGATGGCGATACCGGCGGCCTCCAGGCGCTGACGGATGGCCTGGGCCAGGCCCAGCGCCCCGGGGGTGTCGCTGTGCAGGCAGATGGATTCGAAGGCCACCTCGACCTCCCCCCCCTCCACCGTGGAGACCCTTCCCTGCTGGCAGGCTCTGAGCACCCGTTCGGCCACCGCCTGGGGATCCAGCGCGCCCATGCGCCGGACCAGGACGATGGAGCCGCTGGCGTCGTAGTCGCGATCGGCATAGAACTCGCGCACCAGGGGCTGACCCAGCTCGCGACCGATTCGCCAGGTGGCCGAATCGGGCAGGCAATAGAGCAGCAGGCCGGGTTCGAGCCGTTGCAGCGTCTCCACCAGCAGCAGGGCCGCCGCCTCGTCCCGCGCCAGGTGCATGAACAGCGCGCCATGGGGCTTGAGGTGTTGTAGCCGCAGACCATGCAGCCGGGCGAATTCACGCAGGGCGCCGAGCTGGTAGACGATGTCGGCCACCAGCTCTTCAGCGGACATCTGCAACGGACGGCGACCGAAGCCCACCAGATCGCGATAGCCCGGATGGGCACCGATGGCCACTTGGCGCGTTTTGGCCTGTAGCACGGTGCGCTGCATGAGACTGGGATCACCGGCATGGAAGCCGGTGGCGATGTTGGCGGAGCTGACCAGGTCGAGCAGTTGGTCGTCCACCCCGTCGCCCAGCGTCCAGGCGCCGAAGCCCTCGCCCATGTCGGAATTGAAATCCACTTCGATCATTGCGGTCTTCCTGGCAGCGGTGCGTTGTCCTCGACCTTAGGACTGCCCTGCCCCCTTGGGAAGATTTATTATCCAAAGCCCAGCGTTCGGAAAAATTGATACCCAAGGACGATCGCCATGGCCCTTACCCTGCGTCAGCTGCGTTACTTCACCGCGACCGCCGAACTGGGGCAGATTTCCCAGGCAGCCATTCACCTGAACATTTCCCAGTCGGCCGTTACCAGTGCCATTCAGGAGCTGGAGAGTTTGCTGGGCGCCAGTTTGTTCGTCCGCTCGGCCCAGGGCATGGCGCTGACCGATGCCGGTCGGCACTTCCTCAATCATGCCTACGGCATCCTGCGCGGGGTCGACGACGCCCTGAGCAGCGCCCTGCCCGACCACCGTGCCAGCGGTGAACTGCGGATCGCCGCCAGCTACACGGTGATCGGCTACTTCCTGCCCCACCACCTGCAACGCCTGGCGCAGCTCTATCCCGAAGTGCGGGTAGCGGTCCACGAGCAGGAGCGTCAGGCCATCGAGGAAGCCCTGCTGGACAAGCGCATCGATATGGCGGTGGTGCTCACCGCCAACCTGACCCACGAGGACATCGTTTCCGAAACGCTGTTCAACTCCGAGCGCCGCCTCTGGCTACCCAGCGGCCATCCGCTACGGGACCATCCCAACGTCAGCCTGGCCGACGTCGCCCGCGAGCCTTATATCCTGCTTACCGTCGACGAGGCCGAACAGAGCGCGAGGCGCTATTGGCGCCAGGCGGGTCATGAGCCCCAGGTACTGCTGCGCACCAGTTCGGTAGAAGCGGTGCGCAGCATGGTGGCCAATGGCAGCGGCGTGGCCATCCTCTCCGACCTGGTCTATCGTCCTTGGTCGCTGGAAGGCAAGCGGCTGGAAACGCGTACGCTGGTGGAGCCCATCACGCCGATGAGCGTGGGCCTGGCTTGGCACCGTGAACGGCCGTTGACGCCAGCCATGCAGGCCTTTCGCAGCTACTTCCACAGTGCTTTTCTCGCGCCCCAGCAGATAGGGGCGCGGCGTTGACGTCGAGCCTGATTTGAGCGGGTCCGTTCAAACGGCACTTCGATCGATAAGGTGACTGTGTCGAGCCACGAAATCCTCACGGTCGAAAGGATTCTAGGGAATATCCTATCGACTTTAGCAGAATCCTCATGATCGTAAGGATTGTGTAGAATCAACCTACGGCGGTAAGATAGTCCTCACGCTCGTGAGGATAAATCATGCAAGTGATACTCAAGAATGCCGCTGCTCTGGGACCCCTCGTTCGCCAGGCGCGCAAGGCTCAGGCGCTACGTCAGGACGACGCCGCGGGCAGTCTTGGCGTCAGCGAAAACTTCCTTGGCAAGGTCGAACGCGGCGGTGAAAGCGTTCAGTGGGGCAAGCTGTTTCAGGTGCTCGAAGGCCTAGGCGTGCGCCTGATCGTGGATCTGCCCCCTGAGGTGGACCTCCTCTCAGATGCCCGCAAACCATGAGGCGTGAACTGCTGGCCTGGATCGACGACCGGTTGGTAGGTCGGTTACGGGACGAGAACGGTATCTGGTCCTTCCAGTATGGGCCCGATTGGCAGGCCTTCGCGCTCTGCCCGCAGCTCCCCCTGCAGTCCGGGCCAATAATCGACGGCAGCTCGCAGCGGCCGGTGCAGTGGTACTTCGACAACCTACTTCCCGAAGAAGGCCAGCGACACCTACTCGCCCAGGATGCCTGCCTTGATGCGGCCGATGCCTTCGCGCTCCTGAGCTGGTACGGCGCCGAATCCGCCGGCTCTCTCACCCTGCTCGCCGACGGCCAGCACCTTCCACCCGGAGATCGTCGCCCCCTGAGCGATGCCGACCTCTCCCGGAGGATCCACGCCATGCCGCAGTTGCCGCTGACCCATGAAGCGCACAAACGCATGTCGCTGGCCGGCGCCCAACACAAGCTGGCGGTAATCCTCGATGAGCAGGGGCTGCAGGAGCCGGTGGGGGCCTGGCCCTCGACCCATATCCTCAAGCCGGATCACCCTCACGAGGCCTTCGCTCATTCGGTGATCAACGAGTGGTACACCATGCGCCTGGCGGGTACCGTGGGACTGATCGTTCCTGTCGTCGAGCGGCGCTACGTACCCGAACCGGTCTATCTGATCGAGCGCTTCGACCGGGTCCATACGGCCCGGGGCTGGCAGCGGCAGCATGGCATCGACGCCTGCCAGGTGCTGGGGCTGGACCGTCACTTCAAGTACCAGGCCGGTAGCCTGGAGCGCCTGGCCGAGTTGGCCCGGCTGTGCGTGGCACCTGCCGTGACCCGTACGCGGCTGTTCAACTGGCTGGCCTTCAACGTGCTGGTGGGCAATACCGACGCCCATTTGAAGAACCTGGGCTTCCTGGTCTCCCCGCGTGGCCTGACCCTGGCGCCCTGCTACGACCTGCTCTGCACCGCCGTCTATGAGAGCCGTGCGTTCGATCAGCAGCGCTGGCCGGATGCGACCACCCTCGCCTGGCCGATCCTGGGTGAAAGCCGCCTGGCTGCCATCGACCGCGAGCGGTTGCTGGATGCCGCCGAGGCCCTAGGTATCAAGCGCTCGCCAGCGGCTGCCCAGTTGCAGCGGCTGCGTCAGCGCCTGCCGCAACAAGCTCAACTCCTGCTGGAACGGACCGAGCAGGAGAACCAGGTCCTGGCCAGCGCGCGACCGGAGCTGCGGGCCATCTTTGCCGGCGAGTTGCGTTGCCTGCGCGCGATCAAGGCGCTGATTGTCGAACAGGTCGAACGACTGGCGTGACGGACAGGGTCAAAGCGGCAACACCGCTAGTAGGCGTTCACGCCTGAGTTGTCGCAGCCGCGCGATCAACTCGCTCGTGGGGGTAGCGGTCGAGAAATGCTGCAGCCGTTGACCCGCGACCGATCCCAGCCACTCCAGCTCGCTCGCGCCTTCCGGCTCGACGACCAGCAGCAGGCAATCGCTCCCCAGGCGGGACAGCAGCCCCACGATCCGGCTGTGCGGGCCACGCGCCAGCCAATCCTCATGCAGACGGGCAGCCTCCTCCAGTTGCAACACGGGCAGGTCGCTGCAACCCGGTAGGCCGGTACGTAATTCAACTGTCACCGCCGGTTCGAGACCGCCATGCAGGATGACCAGCGCCACGGCCGGTCGGAGGTCCTCTACCGCTGTCCAGGGCTGGATCGTCATGCCGGACCTCCTGGTGACCGGACGTCGCCTGGGTTCAGGCGAAGGCGTTGTGGTAGGCGTTGAGCGCTGGTGCTCCCCCGAGGTGAACATAGAGCACCCGGCTGCCCTTGGCGATCTCGCCGCTGCGCGCCATGGCGATCAGCCCAGCCATGGATTTGCCCTCGTAGACCGGGTCGGTGAGCATCCCCTCCATCTGCGCGGTGTAGCGGATCGCTTCTACCGTAGGTGCGTCCGGCAAGCCGTAGTCAGGACCGCAGAAGCGCGGATCAATGATGACGTCCTCGTCTCTGATCTCCTGCTTGAGACCGATCATCTCTGCGGTGTTGCGCGCGATCTTGGTCACGGCGGCGCGGGTCATCTCGGCGTCCGCCGCCGTGTCGATGCCGATCAGGCGGCGTTCCCGCTCCTGGGCGCGAAAGCCCACCACCATGCCGCCCTGGGTAGAACCGGTACAGGTGGCTGTCACCACGGTATCGAAAAAGAGGCCCTGCTCACGTTCCTGGGCAGCCAGTTCATCGGTGAAATGAGCATAGCCGAGGCCGCCCAGGGGATGGTCCGAGGCACCGGCGGGAATGGCATAGGGCTTGCCGCCTTCGCGACGTACCTCGTCCAGCGCGCGCTCCCAGGTCGCCTTCACCGCGGTGGAATAGCCCTCGCCTTCCAGCAGCGTCTGGGCGCCCATCAGGCGCGACAGCAGAATGTTGCCGACCTTGTCGTAGACCGGATCATCCCACTTGGTCCACTCCTCCTGGACCAACCGGCACTTGAGGCCGAGCACGGCGGCGACGGCCGCCACCTGGCGCGTGTGGTTGGACTGGATATTGCCGATGGAGACCAGGGTGTCACAGCCCTGCGCCAGGGCATCGGCGGCCAGCCATTCCAGCTTGCGCACCTTGTTGCCGCCATAGGCGAGACCGGAGGAAACGTCGTCACGCTTGGCCCAGAGTTCGATACCAAGGTCCTTCGACATGCGCTCCAGCTTGTGCAGGGGCGATGGGAAGTAACCGAGCTTGACGCGGGGAAAACGCTTTTCGAGATCCAGGGACATAGCAGCGACTCCAGTGGTGAGAGAACGCCTTCAATGCTAGGGAAAACCCTGAAAAAGGTGCTTTCGAATGAGCGGTACGAAATCTGCTTTCCTTTTGAAGGACTCCCAGAATCCGCATGGATGTTCCTCCAATAACCGCTTTCCAAGGAGAATCTTTCGATGAGCGAAGCTGCGGAACTGACCTCGGTAGAACGCAAGATCCTGCGCGCCCTGCAGCAGGACGGCCGGCTGAGCAATGCCGAGCTGGCCCGCCAGGTTGCCCTGAGCCCGAGCGCCTGCTGGAACCACACGCGCAGGCTGTTCGAGAGCGGCGTCATCACCAGCGTCAGGGCCCATGTGGACCCCAAGGCGGTGCAACGAGAAACCGCGGTACTGGTAGGCGTGGTGCTGGACAGATCGACCCCGGATTCCTTTCAGGCCTTCGAAGCGGCCGCCCGCGCCCTGCCCCCGGTGCTGGAGTGTTACCTAGTGGCCGGCGACGTCGACTACTTCATCAAGCTCAGGGTCAAGGACATCGCCGCCTTCAATCGCCTGCACAGCGAACGGCTGATCGCCCTGCCCGGCGTGCGCCAGGTGCGCACCTTTTTTGTGCTGAACGAAGTCAAGACCGAGGGGCTGTTGCCTATCTGAACAGGTGGGTGGCGCCTAGGGAGGGACGGGTGCCGAGCGGCGCCCGTTCAGATAAGGGGTTTCACAGAGGGCGGCGTCCTGATTTGACGCCGCCTCAGGCCATTACACGACCACGTTCAACAGCAACACCACGATCAAACCGACCACGGCGACGATCGATTGCACCACCGAAATAGTCTTGGTGGCTTCGCCCATCGTCATGCCGAAGGATTCCTTCACCATCCAGAAACCTGCATGGTTGGCGTAGTTGAAGAACAGCGAGCCGCAGCCAATGGACAAGGCCAGCAGCGGCAGGTTGAGGCTGGGATCGGCACCGGCAAGCGGCGCCAGCAAGCCGGCAGCCCCTACGATACCGACCGTGGCGGAACCGGTAGAGACCGAAAGCAACATGGCGATCAACCAGCCGAGGACCAGCGGAGGGAACGCCGACTGCTGAGTCAGGTGGACAATCGCATCGCCCACCTTGGCGCTGGTCAGCAGCTGCTGAAAGGCACCGCCGCCAGCGATGATCATGATGATCGAGGCGATTGGCTTGAGGCTCTTGCCCAGCGATTCGCGCAATTGCTCCGCATCGCCGCCGCGCGCGAGTACCAGACTCGCGCCGGCGAACAGCACGCCCAGCAGCATCGCTATCAGCGGATTGCCGAGGAAACCAGCCATTTTCAGCAGCGCATTGTCCTTGGCCAATACCATCTCTGCGACGGCATGGATCAGCATCAGGATCGCCGGCAGCAAGGCTGCCAGCACGCCAAGGTATACGCTGGGGCCTGGTTTATCGTCGGCTTTTTCAGCCAGGGTGAACTGATCCAGCAACACCTGATCGGGCCGAGTGCTCATGCGCGGGGAAATGAAAGCGCCATACAGTGGGCCGCCCAGGATCATCGCCGGGATAGCCGCCAGGAAACCATAGAGCATGGTCGGCCCGACCGAGGTTTTCAGCGCGGCGATGGCCGTCAACGGGCCAGGGTGCGGCGGGACCATACCGTGCATCGCGGCCAGTGCGGCAATCACCGGAACGCCCACATAGACATAGGCTGAACCCTTGAAGCGCGCCTGACTTTCCAGCTTGCGCGCCACGCTGAAGATCAGCGGCAGCATGATCACCAGGCCGACCTCGAAAAACATCGGAATGCCGATCACGAACGCGACCATCATCATCGCCCACGGAATCATCCGATCCGATGTGCGCCTGAGGATGACCGCGGCAATCTGCTCGGTGACGCCGGCGTCCGCAAGTATCTTGCCGAGCATCGCCCCCAGCGCGATGACCACCCCCACAGCCCCCAGTGTCTTGCCGGCGCCGGTGACCAGCTGGGAGACGATGCGATCTGGCTCCATACCGGTTGCAAAGCCTACGCCGACGGAAACCACCAGCAACGCCAACAGCGGGTGCATTTTGAGGCGCGAGACGATCAGCACTACCAGCACCACGACGCTGATCAATGCAGTCAGTAACAGATCTATATCTAAGGGAGTCATGAAAGGTTCTCGGTTGGGCTGGTGCCAAACTCTTGTAGGAGGGTGAAATGAATGGCCTCTGCAACGGCCAGGTTGCAGCGTTCGTCTTCCTAGAAACCAAATAACCTGCGAGGCGCGTTCACCAGCAGCGCGGCGCTGGCTTGCGCGGAGAGCTCCAGGGCTTGCAACTGGTCGACGACGGTGGCGAAGTCAACGCTTTGCTCATGCTGGGTATGCGGCCAGTCGCTGCCCCATACCAACTGATGCAGGCCAACGCTTTTTTCCAGCAACGGTAATGCCCTTCGAGCGAAATCAATGTTCTGTCGTGGCGTACCTCCCAGACGATAGATTCCCGATACCTTGATCCAGATCGAGCCTTTCGATCCGGCCTCAAGCAACTCGCCAAAACCGGGCTGATCGAGACCCGCATTCGCGTCCGGCCGCCCCAGGTGATCGATCACCAATTTCACCCCGAACGGCGTCAATTGCCGGATCAAGCCCGGCAGATCCCTGACTTCCCGGTGCAACTCGACATGCCAGTCGAGATCGGCGATATCGCTGAAAAACCCTTGCCAGGCACTGTCACGAAAATCAGGTAACGCCTTGCCGATCAGGTTCAGGCGCACGCCGACCACGCCCAGTTGCGCCATGTCGTTCAAGGTAGAACGACTGATGCCTGGCTCCAGCACGACCACACCACGCAACTGCTGAGGTGCTTGCTTCAACGCCGCCAACAGGTAGCTGTTGTCGGTGCCAAGGAAACTTGGTTGCACCAGGACACCGTGACTCAGACCTTGGGTTTGCAAATGCGCAAGGTACTGGTCGAGCGTGGCGTCGTACTCAGGACTATAGCGGCGTGCACCGATCAGCTGCAGATCACGGCTGAACACATGGGCATGGGCGTCAATGCCGGTGATCGACTTGGAGCGGGGAGCTGACATGGGTTTTATCTACTGAAGGTTGGGACCATCACGCCCGAGCGCGCTGATTGCCGTTGATAGTGGCCGGAACGGCGGTGGCATTGGCTTCAAGATCCCTGCCCCGGGTTTCAGGCAGGCAAAGTGCGGCAAGCACCCCCACGCCGTAGGCGATTCCGGCATCGATACCGATCGCCGAACCCAGGGACATGGAATCACTCATGTGCCCGACCAGGAATGGAAATACAGCGGACAGCACCCGGCCAAAGTTGTAGCAAAAGCCAACGCCGGCGCCGCGTACATCGGCCGGGTAAAGTTCGTTGAAGAACGCTCCCAGACTGGCCGGAATACCGGCGGCGAAGAACCCTAGCGGGAACCCCAGGAACAGCATCTGCGTATTGGTCAGCGGCAAAAACACGTAGCACTGCACCGTGACCACGCAGCACAAGGCAAAGAGCACGATGTTTTTTCGACGGCCAATGCGATCGATCAAATAACCGCTGGCCACACAACCACACCAGAAGGCGAGGATGATCACCGCCAGATAGCCGCCCGAGTTCAGCACAGACAGATTGCGCTCGGTCTTGAGGAAAGTCGGTAACCAGGTCATTACCGCGTGATAGCCACCGTGCGCGCCCAGTCCCAGCAGCCCGCCAAACAGCGTCACGCGAAGCAGTTCCGGGCGAAAAATGCCCGCGAGCGACGTGAAGAAACCCTGCGGAATGGCGTTGCCTTCTTGCAGACGCCGGAAGCTGTCCGGCTCCTCAACGTTACGGCGTACCCAGAAGATCAGGAACGACGGCAGCAACCCGACAAGGAACATCACACGCCAGGCCATGTCCTGCGGCACAGAGGTATAGATCAGCGTGAACACCCCGACCGCCAGGCCCCAACCCACCGCCCAGGCACTTTGTACAGTGCCCATGACCTTGCCGCGATAGCGCGGATTGATCGTCTCGGCCATCAGCACCGCGCCGGCCGCCCACTCCCCGCCAAGCCCGAAACCCTGCAGCGCCTTGACCACCAACAGCTGATTGAAGCCCGTGACGAAAGCCGAGAGAAAGGTGAAGAACGAGAACCACAAAATCATCGACTGCAAGGTGCGTACACGGCCGTAGCGGTCAGACAATGTCCCACCTACCCAGCCACCGAGTGCCGAGGTGACGAGGGTAACGCCGCTGATCAATCCGGCATCGCCCTTGGTCAGCGCGAAAGCGGCGATCAGCGCCGGAATCGCCAGACCGAACATCTGTACTTCCAAGGCGTCGAGTGACCATCCGCCGAAGCAGGCCCAAAATGTCTTGCGCTCACGAGGAGTGATTTGGCGATACCAGCTGAACATGAGTCTTATCCTTATAGGTGTTACGCAAGGCAGCCGACGGCCAACCCCACCGCGACAGGGTCGACGTTGGCAACCAAACAAGCACTCGGCTGGCGATCTAGCCGCCGCAGAACGCTTCGCTACGCAGACAGGCGTTAGCGAATATCCACGCTGTAGCGGAAATGCTCCGCGTGGCCGCGTGAACGACGCCACTCCAGCGGGCTACCCGCGTAATCGCGGGCCAAGCGCTCGATCACAATCACCGGACTGTTGACCGGTACCTGGAGCAGGCGGGCATGCACGTCATTCACCGATTCGGCGGTCAGCGTTTCTTCGGCCGAGGCAACAACCTGTCCGCACACCTCTTCGTAGATCGGATACAGCAGCGGCCCTTCGCGACTGAGGTCGATCTCCAGCAGCGCCTGGAACCGCTGGCGGGGCAGCCAGATTTCTTCGGCGAGCACCGGCTTAACATCGAGCAGACGCACGCGGACAATACGAATGACCAACGCATCGGCGGGCAACCCTAGCGCTTGCGCTACGGCCGAAGGTGCGGCAACGGGCTCGATCGAGAGGATGCGACTCTCCGGGACCTGGCGCTCACCGGAAACCGTCTGGAATCGGAAGAAACGAAACAAGGAGGATTGAAACTGCGCCCGTCGAATGAACGTCCCGCGCCCTTGCTGACGTTCCAGAATGCCCTCACTGACCAAGGCATCAATCGCCTTGCGCACCGTGCCGGTGGACAGCTGATATTCCGCAGAAAGCGCCGCTTCGGTAGGGATCGCCTCCCCCGGACGCCAGCGATTATTGGCGATCTGCTCAGCCAATTGGTCACGCAGGCGTTGGTACAGCGGCAGTCGGGCATCACTGGATAAAGAATTCATCGACTTTATTCACCTTGTTATCTAGTCATCTATATGAATCTTGCAGCGAGTATTTGCCCAGACAACTTCGCTGTCAAGGAAGGGCCTTTTCTCTCGCTGACGAATGGCTGCCCTACCGCCCTTGTCATCGACAGGCAGGTCTTCGCCAGCAATATCAGATCCTGGCCGATTGCTGCCCCGAACCAAGGGCAGCTATGAATCGATAGCTCGAGGATCTAAAGCCGCCAATTGTGGCCCTCCCCGACCAGGAGTCGCACCTGTTTCGGAAACCGGCGTGAGGGTCAGGCCTTTACGGCCAGGGCCAGGATGGTCGCCACCAGCGCCTGGGTGCGTGGAACCAGGGTATCGAGCACCAGGAATTCGGCGTCGGTGTGTACCTTGCCGCCCACGGGGCCCAGGCCACAGAGGGTGGGCACGCCCAGGCTGGCGGTGAACCCGGAGTCGGCGCAACCGCCGGTGAATTCGCCCTCGACGCTGAAGCCGAGGTCCTGGGCCTCGCGCTGGTAGAGAGCCAGCAGGTCGTGGCTCAGGTGCGCCTCCATCGGCAGGAACAGGCAGGTGGGTTCGACACGGGCGGCTGTCCCCGGCACCTCCACCTCGGCGATGATGGCCTCGATGCGCGCCTGCAGCGCGGGCCAGTCGGCCAAGGCGACGAAGCGCACATCCAGGCGCGCGGTGGCGCTGGGCGCCACGGTATTGCTGGAGGTGCCGCCCTCGATGAGGCCGACGTTGGTGGTGATGCCGCGCTCGTAGTCGGTCAGGGCGTGCAGCTTGGCCACCTTGAGCGCCAGGGCCTGGATGGCACTGGCGCCCTCGGCGTGGCTGACGCCGGCATGGGCGGCACGACCGCTCACGCTGATAGCCAGGGTGGCGCCGCCCTTGCGCGCCTTGACCACGTTGCCACTGACCCGCCCGGGCTCGCAGTTGAGCACGGCCCGGGCGCCGCGGGCCGCCGCTTCCAGGTGCGGGCGAGCCGTGCCGGAACCGATCTCTTCGTCGCCGGTGTAGAGCACCCGCACCGGAAACGGCAACTCGCCGGCGCGCTTCAGCGCGCGCAGCGCGAAGCAACTCGCCACCAGTCCACCCTTCATGTCCGCGACGCCGGGGCCATAGGCCCGGCTGGCATCGCGGGTGAAGCCGCGGCTGGCCACGGTGCCCGGCGGAAAGACGGTGTCGCGGTGGCCCAGCAGCAACACCGCAGCGCCGGTGGCGGGCCCCACCTGGGCGGCGAGGACGTCACCGAAGTCGGCGATCGGCGTCCGGGCAACCTCGATGCCGTCTTCGGCCAGGGCGGCGGTGAGCACTGCACCGACGGCATCGACGCCGGCCTTGTCGTAGCTGTTGGAATCGGTATCGACCAGGCGTTGCAGGAGAAGGGTCATCGGCTCGCGCTGGGTGGCGAGCCACTCCAGGGCGGCGGTCTCGGCAAGGGACATCAGCTGCGACTCCAGCGATCGCCCAGGTCCCAGAACAGCCCGGCCATGAGTTGCAGCCCCTGCCGCACGACCGGGGCCAGGAGATGCTCGTTGGGCGCGTGCTGGGAGCAGGCGGGATAGGAATGGGGTACCCACAGGGTAGGCAGTTCGAGAATGTCGGCAAAGATGTCATTGGGCAAGCCACCGCCGAAATTGGGCAGCAAGGCGGGCTTTTCGCCCAGGGTGTGGGTCAGGGACGTCAGGGCCCAGTCCACCCAGGGATTCTCCGGGTCCAGCCGCGAGGCGTGGAGGATCTCGTCCTTGGCACGGGTGACGCGCACGGCGGCGAAACCCCGTTCGGCCAGGTGCGCCTCGATCAGCGGAATGAAGGTCGTGCAGTCGCAGCCGGCGACGAAGCGGATCTGGCAGTGGGCACGGGCACTGCCGGGAATGGCATTCACCGGCGCCTCGGGATTGCCGGTGGTGAAGGCCAGCAATTCGAAGGTGTTCCAGCCGTAGACGCGTTCGGCCGGGGTCAGCCCGGGCTCGCCCCAGCGGGGATCGATGGCGGGATCGCCCGGCGCGCCGCCCACCTCGATGTCGACCAGAGCACGGCGCACCGGTGCGGGCAGCTCGGTGGGCTTGAGCCCCGCGACCTGGATCTGGCCCCTGGCATCCACCAGGCTGGCCAGGGCATGGGCGAGGATGATGCCGGGATTGGCCAGCAGCCCGCCCCAGTTGCCGGAGTGATGGCCGCCTTCGCGCAGGTCCAGGTGCAGGTCGAAATTGAAGGTGCCCCGGGCACCCAGGAACAGCGTGGGCCGGGATGCCGAGACTCGCGGACCGTCGGAGGCGAGGAACAGGTCGGCGGCCAGGGCCAGGCGCTGCTCCTGGCAGAAGGTGCGCAACCCGACCGAGCCGATCTCCTCGCCCATCTCCAGCAGCAGCTTGACGTTATAGCCCAGGCGCCCGCCGCGCGCGGCGATCACCTGCTCCAGCGCCGCCAGGTTGAGCAGGTGCTGGCCCTTGTTGTCGGCGGTACCGCGGCCGTACCAGCGCTCGCCCTGCTCCACCAGCGTCCAGGGCGCAAGGCCCTCGCGCCAGCGACTGGCGTCGCCGCGTACCACGTCGCCGTGGCCATAGCTGAGCAGGGTCGGCAGCGTCGGATCCTCGATCCGCTCGGCGACCAGCAAGGGCCCCTTGCCGGCGACCGGGTTATCCAGCTGCCGGCTGCTGAAGCCGAGACTGGCGACATAGGGGGCGATGAATTCATCCAGGTAGCGCTGCAGCTCCGCCTGGCGCTCGGGTTCCTGGCTTTCGGTGGGATGGGCCACCGCGGAGGCGAGGCGCGTACGGAAGGCGCCGCTGTCGAAGTGCGCGGCGGCAAGCTCAAGGGCATGGGTACGGCTGGTCATGGCGGACTCCGGGGTCAGGCGGGTTCGGGCAGGTGGCAGCGCTTGCTGCCGCCGGGGATGGTTTCGCGTTCCGGATAGCGCTCGGCGCAGGGGCCGAAGCAGCGTGGGCAGCGGGGATGGAAGGCGCAGCCGCTGGGCGGCGAGATGGGATTGGGAAAGCTGCCACCCAGGCCCAGCGCCGGGAGCCCCAGCGCCGGATCGGGGGTGAGCACCGCGTCCAGCAGCGCCCGGGTATAGGGATGCGCCGGCTGGGCGAACAGCGCCGCCCGCTCGCGCTCCTCGACGATCTTGCCGAGGTACATCACCGCCACCCGGTCGGCCAGGTGTTCCACCACCGCCAGGTTGTGGCTGATGAGCAGATAGGTCAGGCCGAATTCACGCTTGAGTTCCAGCAGCAGATTGAGGATCTGCGCCTGCACCGAGACGTCCAGCGCCGAGGTGGGTTCGTCGCAGATCAGCACGTCCGGGCGCATCACCAGGGCGCGGGCGATGGCCACCCGCTGGCGCTGGCCACCACTGAGCTGGCCGGGATGGCTGTCGGCGGCGCGCCGTGGCAAGCCCACCACATCGAGCATCTCCGCGACCCGCTGTTGCTGTTCGGCGGGCGTGCCCAGGCCATGCACCTTGAGCGGCAGCGCCACGATCTCGCGCACCGTCTTGCGCGGATTGAGCGACGAATAAGGGTCCTGGAAGATCGGCTGGATGTGCCGGGCCATGCGCTTGCGATCCACCCCGCGCAGGTGCTCGCCACCCACCAGGATGTCGCCGCTGGTGGGCGCCAGCAGCCCCAGCAGCAGCTTGGCCAGGGTGCTCTTGCCACACCCCGACTCCCCCACCAGCCCCAGGGTCTCGCCGCGATAGAGCCGCAGGGAGATGCCATCCACCGCCTTGAGGGTGGCAGGCGGGCGGAACAGGCCGCGACCCAGGGTGAATTCGCGGCGGATGTCACACAGCTCCAGGGCGATCTCGCGGCTCATCGCACACCTCCTACCCGGCGCAGGGGTTCGCTGGGCAGGGCAAAGTGGCAACGCGCCAGGTGCGCGCCCTCCTCCAGCAAGGGCACGCTGTCGGCGCAGGCCGCCACCGCCTGCGGGCATCTATTGCGAAAGGCGCAGCCGTGCTGCTCGCCAACCAGGCTGGGCACCAGGCCGGGGATGGCGCCCAGCGGCTGGCCGGGACGGGTCCGGCCCGGTACCGGGATGCTCTCCAGCAGGCCACGGGTATAGGGGTGCCGCGGCGCGGCGAAGAGTTCGGCGGCCGGTGCCTGCTCGACGATCTGGCCGGCATACATCACCGCCACCCGGTCGGCGATGCGCGCCACCAGGCCCAGGTCGTGGGTGATGAAGACGATGGCTGTGCCGAATTCCCGCTGCAGGTCGCGCAACAGGTGCAGGATCTGCGCCTGGATGGTGACGTCCAGCGCCGTGGTGGGTTCATCGGCGATGATGAGGTCCGGCTCGCACAGCAGCGCCATGGCGATGACCACGCGCTGGCGCAATCCGCCGCTGAGCTGGTGCGGATACTGGCGCAGGCGCTCGCCGGCGTTGCTGATGCCGACCTTTTCCAGCATCGCCTCGGCCCGCGCCCAGGCAGCCTTGCGATCCAGCCTGCGGTGGCGCCGCAGCACCTCGGCGAGCTGGTCGCCGATGCTGTAGGCCGGATTGAGGGCGGTCATGGGTTCCTGGAAGATCATCGCCAGGCGATTGCCGCGCAGGTCGCGCATGCCCCTTTCACCCAGGGTCAGCAGGTCGTGTTCGCCCAGCGTCAGCCGCGCCGCCTGGCGCCGGGCCTGGCGCGGCAGGAGATCCATCAGCGCCAGGGAGGTGAGCGACTTGCCGCAGCCGGATTCGCCCACCAGGCAGAGCATCTCGCCCCGCTCCACCTGCAGGTCGAGGCCGCGCACGGCGTGTAGGGTGTCATCACCCAGGGGGATATCGATGCGCAAGTCTTTGACGTCGAGCAGTGCCATGGTCAGTCCTCCGCTTTAGTTGCGCCCACTGGGCGCGGCCAGGTCCCGGATACCGTCACCCACCAGGTTGATGGCCAGCACCAGCAGCATCAGGGCGATGCCGGGAGTGGCGATCACCCAGGGCGAAAAGAACATGTAGGGCTTGCCCTCGGCGATCATCAGCCCCCAGGACGGCAGCGGCGGCTGCACGCCCACGCCGAGAAAGGACAGGGTCGCCTCCAGCAGGATGGCGTGGGCCATCTCCAGGGTGATCACGACGATCAGCGCCCCCAGCACATTGGGCAGGATCTCGCCGACGATGACCCGCCAGGGCGAACAGCCCAGCGCCTGGGCGGCGGCGACGTATTCGGCATCGCGGATCTGCTGGACGGCGGCGCGCACCACCACGGCGAAGCGATCCCACAGCAGGCAGCCGAGCAGGATCACCACCACCTGCAGCGAGCCGCCCACCAGGGAAGCGGCGGCCAGGGCCACCATCACCACCGGCAGGGCCAGGCGGGTGGTCACCAGGTAGCTCACCAGGGCATCGACCTTGCCGCCGTAGTAGCCGGCGAGCACCCCGAGCAGGGTGCCGATGGCGCCGGAGATGAGCGCCGCGGCAAGGCCGATGAACAGCGAGATGCGCGCCCCATAGAGCAGGCGGGAGAGGTAGTCGCGGCCGAGCTTGTCGGTGCCCAGCGGATGGGCCCAGGTGCCCTTGGCCATCCATACCGGCGGTTTCATCCGCTGCATCACGTCTTGGGCGTAGGGATCGTGGGGCGCCAGCCAGGGCGCGGCCAGGGCGGCGAACACGATGACGACGAGCAGCACGGCGCCGAGGGCGAAGCCGCGGTGGCCGAACCAGCGGCGCAGCTGGCGGCCCAGGGTCGGGCGCGGCGGGAGATAGTCGTCGAGCACGAAGGGATTGGCGACGGTCATGGAGTCTCCTAGCGCACGCGAATGCGCGGGTCGAGCAAGGCGTTGAGCAGATCGGCCACCAGCGTCAGCACGATGTAGATCAACGCGATCAAGAGGACGATGGCCTGCACCACCGGGAAGTCGTTGCGGGCGATAGCGTCCCAGGCCAGCTGGCCGATGCCCTGCAGCGAGAACACTGCCTCGATCACCACCGAGCCACCCAGCATGAAGCCGAACTCCACCGCGGCCAGGGCCACCACCGGGATCAGCGCATTGCGCAGGGCGTGCTTGAACAGCACCCGCGCCGGACTCAGGCCCTTGGCCCGGGCGGTGCGGATGTAGTCGGCGCCCAGCACATCGAGCATCCCGGCACGGGTCAGGCGCATCAGCGAGGGGGTGGCGTAGTAGCCCAGGGCGATCGCCGGCAGGATGAAGTGCTGCCAGCTGGTATTGCCGGACACCGGCAGCCATTTCAGGGTGACGGCGAAGATGACGATCAGCACCAGGGCGAACCAGAAGCTGGGCATCGCCTGGCCAAAGGTCGCCAGGGTCAGCGCCAGGCGGTCGATCCAGGTGTCGCGCCGGACCGCGGCCAGCACCCCGAGCGGGATGGCGATGAGTAGCGCCACCAGCAGCGCGATGGCGCCCAGGGTCAGGGTGATGGGCAGGCGGCTGGCGATGAGATCCCGCACCGATTCCTGGAAGAAGAACGACTGCCCCAGGTCCAGCTGCAGCAACTGCCCGATCCACTCGACGTACTGCGCCGCCAGGGGTTTATCGAGTCCGTGCTGATGACGCACCACCTCGATTTGCTCGGCGGTGGCCTCGGGGCCGGCGATGGCGGTAGCCAGGTCGCCGGACAGGTGCAGCAGGAAGAAGCTGATGAGGGAAACGGTAAAGGCCACGGCCAGGGCGATACCCAGGCGGCGCAGGAGATAGGCGGACATGTTCGGCTCCTCGGCTGAGAACCTGTTCAAGCGCTGCTGCGCGCTGCGCGTCGGCCAAACGGCGTTGAAAAGGCCTTTGGAATGCTCATTTACCATTCGTAAACTCCGCTTCCTCAGGCCTTTTCGCCTTGTTTGGCTCTAGCTCGCGAGCGCTTGAACAGGTTCTGAAGGCGCCCCCGTGCGGGGCGCCGGGACGGATCAGTTCCAGTGGGCCAGGGCGAATCGCGGCAACTCGTCCGGATAGGGCTGGAAGGCCAGGTCCGAGGTGAAGGCGTAGTTGATGGAATAGTTGAACACCGGTGCCCAGTAGGCCTGCTCGGCGATCCGCTGCAGCGCCTTGCGGTAGTTGTCCTTGCGCACCGCCGGATCCATGGCGGTGTCGGCCACCTTGAGCCAGTCGATCACCTGGGGATCCTTGGCCACGTCGTCGGCATTACCCTTGAAATACACGCCGGTGGCCGCCGAGGCATCGGCGATGGAGAAGGAACCCCAGGCGAGAAAGGCCATGGGCACCTTGCCGGCGCGCTGCTGGTCACGCAGGGCGGCGTATTTCAGATAGCGCAGCTTGGCGTCGATGCCCACCGCACGCAGGTCGCCGATCAGCGCCTCCACCACGTCGCGATCGCGGTAGGCGAAGATCTCGGTGCTGAAGCCGTTGGGATAGCCGGCGGCCTTGAGCAGCGCCTTGGCCTTGGCCGGATCGTAGGGATAGCCCGGCACCGCCTTGGCATCGCAGCCGAATTGCTCCGGATAGCAGGCCACCTGCAGCGGCTGGCTGCCGCCTCCCATGAGCTGACTGGCGATGGCTTTGCGGTTGATCGCGTAGTTGACCGCCTGGCGCACCTCGGCCTTGGCAAAGGGCGAATCCGGGCTGGAGGCGCCCTGGGCGTCCATGCTGAGGAAGCCGATCCTCATGCTGGCGCCGCTCTCCACGGTGAGGCTGGGCGCGGCCTTGAGTTGCTCGGCCTGGTCCGGCGCCACGCGCCAGGCCCAGTCGATGCCACCGGTCATGAGCTCGGCGAGCCGGGTCTCGGCGTCGGGGATGACGCGGAACCTGATGTGGCCGATGCGCGGCTGCCCCTGGGGGCTGTCCTTGAAATAGTCCGGATTGCGCTCCAGCGTGACCCCCTGGCCGCTGTTGACCGCAACGATGCGATAAGGCCCGGTACCCACCGGCTTCTGCGCGAAGCCCGCCAGGCCCACCTGCTGGAAATACTTGCCGGGATAGATGGGCAAGGGATTGGCCAGGTACTCCAGCGCTGCCGGAAACGGCTGTTTGAGGTGCAGGCGGACCTTGTATTCGCCCAGCTTCTCGGCGCTCTTGATCCAGTTGACGTTCTGCTGGGTGACCACCTTGCCTTCGGGCGAGGCCACGTAGTTGAAGGTGAAGACCACGTCGTCGGCGGTGAAGGGATCGCCGTTGTGGAAGGTCACGCCCTGACGCAGATCGAAGTCGAGGGTCAGCGGATCGACCTGCTCCCAGCGCGTGGCCAGCATCGGCCGGTATTCACCGGTCTGGGGATCGCGGTAGATCAGGGTGTCCCAGGCCAGGTGGGCGAGGATCACCCCTTCCCGGGCATCGTTGTGGTAGGGACTGACGTTTTCGGGTTCGGTGTCGGAGGCGTAGACCAGGGTGTCGTCGGCCTTGCCGGCGAAGGCCTGGCTCTGGGCCAGAAGAGTGGAAAGCGCGATGCCACAAGCGAAACCTTTGAGTCCCATGCCGTCTGTCTCCGGGGCGGTGGTTGGTCAAAGGCAGATCCGCGAAACGCGGGAAAGGAGGAACAGCTGACACCTGTTATTTGGTCTCTTGGCCCGACTCTAGGTCTTGCTATCCCATGCCACAAGCAGAATATTTAGATACGAGCCATGCCTTTTCGGCAAAGGAGGCCCCATGCAGCCCTACGGAATCCAGTCCACCGCCCTGCGCTATTTCCTCGAGGTGGTGCGTTGCGGCTCCATCAGCGAAGCCTCTCAACGGCTCAATGTCGCGGCCAGTGCCGTGAGTCGCCAGATCGCCAAGCTGGAGCGCGAGCTGGAGACGCCGCTGCTCGAACGCCGCGCCCGTGGGGTGGTGCCCAGCGCCGCCGGCGAACGCCTGGCGGTGCACGCGCGCAAGGCACAGCTGGCCAGCGAGCAGGTGGCGGCGGAACTGCGCGGCCTGGCCGACCTGCGCCGCGGCCAGGTACGCCTGGCCACCACCGAAGGCTTTTCGCTGGACTTCCTGCCCGAGGTGATCGCCGCCTTTCGCCAGGGCTACGCCGGCATCCACTTTTCCCTGGAAGTCTGCGCCCCCGCCGTGGTGACCCGCCGGGTCCAGGAAGGCGATGCCGATCTGGGGCTAACCTTCAGCCTGAGGCCCGAGCCGGATATCCGCGTCGAGGCCACCCTGAGGGGCGCCATCGAAGCCGTGGTGGCGCCCGACCACCCGCTGGCCGGCCGTACCGGCCTGAGTCTGGCCGATCTGCAGCCCTATCCTCTGGCGCTACCGATGCCCGATACCACGGTGCGCCAACTGTTCGACATCTGCTGCGGCGTCCAGGGACTCTCCTTCGAGCCGGTGCTGGTAAGCAACAACATGCAGGCGCTCTACCGGTTCGCCGCCCTGGGCGGCGGTGTGGCGCTCTCCAGCGAACTGAGCCTGCGCAGCCGGCTACGCGAAGGTCAGCTGCTGGCCTTGCCGCTGCAGGATGAAGGCCTCGCGGCCCGGCGGATCGAACTGCAGAGCATGGCGGGTCGCGAATTGCCGCCGGCGGTCAATGCCTTCCGCCAGGCACTGATCGCGGCGCTGGTTCCTTAGCGCCGCAGCACGAAAGGAACCGTCCATCCGGAGTGGTTGGCGACATCTGTTGTTTTAGCCTCCTAGCTGCAGGTCGCTTCCGCGATGAAAAGAGGCTGGTGTTGCTCCCCAAGCAATACATGTCGCCTGCCTCCCGCAAAACGGGAGATTGCGTTCCCGTGCCCGGGATTTCAGCGCATTCGTATTTAACAGAATCATTACAGTGACCGGAGGCGAGAACGCACGCAGCGCGATCAGGGGATAACAAAGGTTCCGCCATTCTCAAGCTCTGCCACTACGGGAGATAGACCATGTCTCACCTAAGCAACCAGGTCACCTCGCTGGTCGTCGCCCTCGGGCTGACAAGTCTGGCGACCGCCAGCAGCGCTGAAGAGATCACCTTCGTTTCCCAGGGCGGTGCCTATCAGGAGGCCCAGGCCAAGGCCATTCTGGAGCCGGCGGCGCGGAACCTGGGGTTGACGCTGAAGCAGGACAGTTCACCCAAGGCCTATCCGATCATCAAGACCCAGGTCGAAAGCGGTCGCGTCAGCTGGGACGTGGTGGACCTGCCCACCGGTGACTGCGTACGGGGCCAGGCCGAGGGGCTGTTCGAAAAGCTGGACCCTCAGCTCATTCCCAACCTGGCCAAGCTGCCCGCCGAGTTGAAAGACGACTACATGGCCGGCTACATCAGCTATTCCACGGTCCTGGCCTACCGGACCGATGCCTTCGATGACGGGAGCGCACCCAAGACCTGGGCCGACTTCTGGGACACCAAGAAATTTCCGGGTGCCCGCGCGCTGCGCAATCTGCCGCGCCCCACCCTGGAAATCGCGCTGCGCGCCGACGGGGTGCCGGCCGACCAGCTCTACCCGCTGGATGTCGACCGCGCCTTCAAGAAGCTGGAAGCCATCAAGCCGGACATCACCACCTGGTGGACCTCGGGCGGCCAGTCCGCCCAGCTCATCAGCGACGGTGAGGTGGACATGGTGCAGATCTGGAACGGTCGCGCCTCCGCCGTGCAGGCCGCCGGGGCACCGGTGGCCTTCACCTACAACGACGGCATCCTGGAAACCAATTCCCTCTGCGTCCTGAAGGGCACCAGGCACCGGGAGGCGGCGATGAAGTTCGTCAATGAAGCCATCAGCGCCAAGCTGCAGGCGGCCCTGCCGATGATCATCGACTACGGCCCGCTCAATCCGGAGGCCTTCAGCCTCGGCACCATCCCGGCCGCGCGGCGGGCAGTGCTGCCCTCTTCGCCGGAGAACCTGGCCAAGCAAGCGGTGCTGTCCGCCAAATGGTGGGCCTCGGCCGAGGGGGTGAAGGCAGAAGAGCGCTGGCTGTCCTTCGTCCAGGCCAAATAATCGGAGGCTTCCGCGCATGACCCAGTCGACAACGATCCAGACCTTGCCCGGAGGCGCCTTGCAAACGTCGGAACAGGGGCTGTTCACCAGCCCCGCCGTGGTCAAGGAGGAGCGCAGGGAGCATCTGACGATGGTGCTTCTGCTGACCCCTGCGCTGCTGATGGTCGCCCTATTGCTGGTGCTCCCGCTGCTCTGGCTGGGCCTGCAATCCGTGCAGGGCGAGGAAGGCCTGTCCCTCGCCAACTACACCCGCATCTTCACCGAAGCCATCTACTGGGACACCTTCAGCACGACCTTGCAGATCAGCGTGATCGTGACGGTCCTGTCCATCCTGCTGGGCTTTCCCATCGCCTATGCCGCGGCCCGTACCCGCGGCTTGCTGTCGAGCCTCATCCTGCTTTGCGTGATCCTGCCGTTCTGGACCAGCGTGCTGGTCCGCTCCTATGCCTGGCTGGTGCTCCTGCAGCGCCGCGGCGTCATCAACCAGACACTCCTCGACCTGGGCATCATCAGCCGTCCCCTGGAGCTGGTGCATAACGCGACGGGTACCGTGATCGGTACGCTGCATGTCATGCTGCCCTTCATGGTGCTACCGCTGTACTCGGTGATGAAGAAGATCCCCAACGATCTGCTGCTGGCGTCCGACAGCCTGGGCGCCCGGCCCTTCTATACCTTTCGCCGCGTCTTCCTGCCGATGGCCGCACCCGGGGTGATGGCCGGCTCGATCCTGGTCTTCGTCATCTGCCTCGGCTTCTTCATTACCCCGGAACTGCTCGGCGGCGGACGCACCGTGCTGGTGTCCATGCTGGTCCAGCGCAACGTCGAGCTCTACCACGCCTGGGGCGCGGCCAGTGCGGTCGGCCTGACATTGCTGGCCGCGGTGTTCCTGATCTTCTGGGCGGTGAACAAGATGATTCCCATCGAACGTGTACTGGGGGTGCGCTGATGAACATCCGGCAAGGGCTCAAACCGTCGCGCCTCCTGTTCACCCTGCTGGTCGGGCTGATCCTGCTGTATCTGGTGCTGCCGATCCTGATCGTGGTGCCGATGTCGTTTTCCGAGGCGCGCTTCCTGCAGTTTCCGCCGAAGGCCTACTCGCTGACCTGGTACCAGGCCTTCTTCGACAGCATCGAATGGATGTCCGCTACCAAGGTGAGCTTCATCACCGCGGTGGCCACCACCCTGATCAGCCTGCCGATGGGCATCGCAGCGGCCTATGCGATCAGCAATTCGTCACTCCGGGTCATGCGGACGCTGCAACTGGTCCTGCTGCTGCCCATGATGGTGCCCATCATCCTGATCGCTGCCGGCGTCTTCTTCGTCTACGCGCGGGTCGGCATCATCAGTACGCTGTCTGGCCTGGTCCTCGCGCACATCATGCTGGCGCTGCCCTATGTGATCATCGCCGTGCTGGCGGGGCTGCGCAATTTCGACATGACCCAGGAAATGGTCGCCCGCAGCCTGGGCATGAATCGCTTCCGTGCCTTTATGGCCGTGACGCTGCCGCAGATCAAACCTAGCGTGGTCTCGGCCGCGCTGTTCGCCTTCATCACCTCCCTCGATGAAACCGTGGTGGCCCTGTTCATCTCCGGTGGCAACAACGAGACCATCACCAAGCGGATGTTCACGGCCCTGCGTGATGAAATCGATCCGACCATCGCCGCCATCAGCACCATGCTGGTCGCCATCACCCTGCTGATGGTGTTGATCGCCGGTCGCGGCGGCAAAGAGCACGCCTGACGGGAAGGCGTGCAGCGGCGCAACTGTCTTATCGCGGCGATGGCGGTCCGCCCGGCCGCTCCTACAGCATACCCTGAACTGTAGGAGCGGCCGCATCGGCGGACCGCCATGGCCGCGATAAGGCCTGGACGGTAAAGCGCCAGGTGATCTATGAAAAAGCCGGCATTGGCTCAGTGCCAATGCCGCTGGGCCAAGCCCTTGTCAGGCCGCGCGGGGCACCACGATGGTGTCTTCCGGATGCAGTCGCAAGGACAGCGACGCCCCTACCTGGGGCAGCTGCAGATTGCCTTCGTGATGACTGGACTGGCGGAAGCTGATCCGCTGCTTGTTTTCCAGCTCGACGAAGATCTTCAGGCTTTCGCCCTGGAAGACGATGTCGATCACCTGGCCGCGCAGGCGATTCCAGTCGCCGCCGGCGATCTCGCTGTCCAGCAGCAGCTTCTCCGCCTGGACGGCGAGGAAGAGCTCGCCGGAAAGCGGTACGGGCCGAGCCGTGCGCAAGGGCGTCTGGCCCAGCAGCAACTCGCCGCCGACACCCCGGGAAAGGGGTACCAGGGTGCTCTCACCGATGAAGCTGGCGACGAAATCATCGCTCGGGTGATCGTGCAGGCGACGCGGGGTATCCACCTGCACCAGCTTGCCACCCTTCATCACCGCGATACGGTCGCTCATGGTCAGGGCTTCGCGCTGGTCGTGAGTGACATAGACCATGGTGGCGCCGAGGCGCCGATGCAGGGCGCGCAGCTCGATCTGCATGACGTCCCGCAGCTGCTTGTCCAGCGCCGACAGGGGTTCGTCCATGAGGATCAGCCTGGGCTCGAAGACGATGGCACGGGCGAGCGCCACCCGCTGGCGTTGCCCGCCCGATAGCGCGGCGATGTCGCGATCTTCATAACCTTTCAGCTCGACCGTGGCCAGCGCCCGCAACGACCGTTCGCGGGCACTGGCCGCCTTCTCCCCGCGCGCCTTGAGCGGGAAGGCCACGTTTTCCAGCACGTTCATATGGGGGAAGAGCGCGTAGTTCTGGAACACCACGCCAATGTCGCGCTTGTGCGGTGGCATCAGGGTCACGTCGCGGTCGCCGAAGAAGATCCTGCCGGAACTCACGCGATTGAAGCCGCCAAGGATGCTGAGCAAGGTGGTCTTGCCCGAGCCGGACGGGCCGAGCAAGGACATGAACTCGCCCGCCTCGACCTTGAGGTCGACATTGTCCAGCGCCTTGAGGGTGCCGTAGTGCTTGCACACCTTGTCGATGGTGACCGACTCGAAGCCTTCGTTGAAGCCCTGCATGGTTCCTCCTGCGGCGCGATGGCCGTGAGTCTGCGATGCAGCCATCTCACCATAGTACCCACTGGTGGAAATGCTCTTTTCAGCGCCGCCGGTATTGCTTCCTGCTGTTCTCGAAGAGCCCACGCACAGATTGTGTTTGGCGACCCGCGTGGCCGAGGATCAGCGCCCGACCGCGTCGAGGAACTGCTGCCAGCCGGCCGCCAGGCGGACACCGGGGGCGCGAAAGGCATGCAGCGGAATGGGGTTGAAGCCCTCGCTGACCATGAGGCCCAGTTCCGGCGTCTCCCCCAGGCTCAGGGCTGCGACCTGCTGGCCCAGATAGGTCGAGAGCGCCACGCCCCCGCCGTTGTAGCCAACGGCATAGAATTGGCCGTCGTCCAGCTGACCGGCGTGGGGCAGATAGTCCAGGGTCATGGCGACCAGGCCGGACCAGCGATAATCGATGCGCGCGTCGGCAAGCAGCGGAAACACCGTGCCCAGACTGCGCTGCAGATCGCGAAAGGCAGCTTCGGAGTCGGTGCTGCCAAAGGCGCCACGGCCGCCGAAGATCAGGCGGTTCCCGACCAGGCGGAACCAGCGCAGCATCCTTTTGGTATCGCCGCAGACCTGTCCGCCCGGCAGGATCCGGGCAAGGACATCCGGCGCCAGCGGTTCGGTGGCGATGATCGCGCTGCGGAAGGGAATCAGCCGCCGATGCAAGGTGGCGGTCGCCGCCGTCTGGTTGGAGTAGCCGTTGGTGGCATAGATCACCTGTCGAGCCAGCAGGCTACCGGTTGGGGTACGCAGGCGAAAACCACCCTGTTCCCGCTGTACCGACGCGACCGGACTGTGCTCGAAGAGCCCGATCTGGCGCTCGACCAGGGTCCGCGCCAGCCCCCGTGCGTAGTTGAGCGGATGGATGCCGCCGGCTTTGGGCGTCAGCAGGCCACCATGGTAGAGGTCCGATCCCGTCAGTTCACGGACCTGCTCGCGGGAGATGATGACCGAAGAGGCACCACCGGTCTCCCGACTGATCCACTCGGCGGTGCTCCGCAGGCCGGCCAGCGCGCGTTCGGTATGGGCAGCGGCGATGTGCCCGCAGAGCTTCAGCTCGGCCTCGTGCAGCCCCAGCCGTTCGATGTTTTCCGCCAGCGCATCGATGGCGGCATAGCCGAGATGGTACATCTGCAGGGCGGCCTCGCGACCGTGCCGGGCCATCATCCCGGCGAAGCTGAAGCGGAACTTGGGCGATACCACGCCACCGTTACGGCCGCTGGCGCCCCAGCCCAGGCTGTTCGCCTCCAGCACCACAGGCTCCTGGCCGGCCTGCACCAGGCGATGGGCCGCCGCCAGCCCGGTGAACCCTCCACCGACGATGGCCACATCGCAGCGGTGGTCGCCCTGGAGCGCGGTCAAGGTCGGCGCCGGTAGCGCAGTGGCGTTCCAGAGGGAATCGGGAGTCATCAGGGCGTCCGCCAGCGAGGGTTATGGCCGTGCTCAGGCCGATTGGCTGAGCAGCTCGGCGTCGACGGCGTCAGCCAGTTCCGCCAGCGAACGAAAATGATGGGTCGGCTCGGTGCGCTCGGACTCGAGCGTGCCGCCGGAACCCTGCTTGTCGAAGCGCCGTTCGATCCAGCAGGTCGGATAGCCCAGGCGCATGGCGACACCGATGTCGTGGTATTGGCTCTGGGCGGTGTGGATGATGTCCTCGAAGCGGATGCCGTCGGTCGACAACGCACCCCGCACGAAGGCGAAGTACTGCGGATCGGGCTTTTCGTAGCGGGAGTCATCGATGGTGAATTCGTGATCGAAGGGGTTTTCCAGGGTCTTGGCCATGAAGTCCAGGGCCCAGCGCTGGGCATTAGTCATGGCCACCAGCTTGAAATGCTTGCGCAAGCGCTTGAGGGCTTCGACCGAATCCGGGAACGCCGGCCAGTTCCTGACCGACTGCGCCAGCCCTCGGGCGTGCTCCTCGCTGTCCGGCAACCCGAGTTGCGCCGCCATGAGGTGATAGCAGCGCTCCAGGTCGTCCGGGAACCAGCCTGCATCCTTCTTGGCCCGGGCATAGCGGTATGCCTGAAGAATGTCGTCATCGCCGTGCGCCTTGCCGGCTTCTCCACTGACCTGCCGTACGTGATTGAGAATGCCGGCTTCGAAATCGATGAGCGTGCCGACGACGTCGAAGGTCATGGCTTTGAACGGGCGGAAGGACATGGGTGAAGGCTCCTGGGTCTGAAGTGTCTTCAGTATCCTCGCCCCTACTCGACAGAAGTTTCGTTTTGGCCCAGGGGTGAAACACAATCGGCCGTTTGCGGGCGCTTGCTCGTCTTAATATGGGGTGACACTAATCGTGCCCTGGCGCAGCGCGCGCGCCTTGAGTGACTTCCGCGCCTGACGCAGACAGATCCGTTCCCGACGATGAGACTCACTCATGTCACCTTGAGCGACGGGCGCTATCCAGCACCCGGCCTGGCTGCTATTCATGGCGCCTGACAGCGCGCCGGCGCCCGAGCCGCGGCACCCTTTCCCGGATGACAGACACACACGATGCCCACGCCTTATACCGACCGCTACGACCTGCCACTGTCCACCTCTTCCGCCCTTGCCGCCGACCGCTATCGGGATGGCGTCGATCTGCTGCTGTCGCTTTGGCCGGGGGCATCGGAAGCCTTGGACGAGGCCATCGCCGCTGACCCCGACTTCGCCCTGGCCCACGCCGCCCGGGCACGCCTGCAGTTGATCGACAACCAGGCGGGTGCAGCACGGGATGCCATCGCCCTGGCACAACGGTTGGTCGAGCGACGCGGCACACCGCGTGAGCGCAGCCATGTGGAGGTCCTGCAGCGGCTGATCGCCGGCGAATCCGCCCAGGCGCTGCAAGGCGCGCTGGCGCATGCCGACCGCTGGCCGCGGGACATCCTCATTCTGGGTCTACCCTTGGGAGCCTTCGGCCTGCTGGGATTTTCCGGACGCGCCGATCATGACCAGGCGCGGGTCGACCTCTGTGAACGCCATGCCCGCCAGTTCGCCGCGGATGACTGGTGGTTCCTGACCTACCGCGGCTGGTCACTTGGCGAGAACGGCGACGTGGTGCGGGGCCGGCAGATGACCGAGCGGGCGTTGGAGCTACGCCGATACAACGTCAACGCGGCCCATGCCCTGACCCATGTTCTGCATGAATCCGGTGACAGCCAGGCCGCGGAAGCCCTGATCGCCGGCTGGCTGCCCGAGTATCCCCGGCACGGTACCCTGCATGGCCATATCGCCTGGCATGGTGCCCTGGTGGCGCTGGAACGGGGCGACAGCCAGGGCGCACTGGATCTCTATCAGCGGTTCGTAGCACCGGCGGCGTCCACCGCCGGCCCACTCAATCGGGTCAGTGACAACGCCTCCTTTCTCTGGCGCCTCGGCCTCTATGGCCACGAGGTACCAGCGGACCTCTGGCAGGCCACGGCCACCAGCGCGACCGGACTGTTCCAGCAGCCTGGCCTGGCTTTCGCCGACATCCATATGGCCCTGATCGCCGCGGCAACCGGTGATCGCAAGGCGGTGCAGGAGCGGGTCGCCGGACTCGAAACCCGTTTGCGCGCCGGCAACCTGGCAGCCGGTCCGGTCGCCCCCTGCTCTGCCGCGCCCTGCTGGCCTTCGCCGACGAGGACTATGAGGGCTGCGCTCGGCTGCTGGAGCCGTTGCGCGCGGATGTCGCCCGCATCGGTGGCAGTGGCGCCCAGCGCGAAGTCATCGAAGACACCCTGCTGGTCGCCCTGCTACGTGGGGGCGACCACACCAGGGCCGGCGCGCTGCTGGACGAGCGCTTGCACCGACGGCCTTCACAGCGGGACCGGCGCTGGCAGGCCAGCCTGGCGCTTTGAAGAAAACGCTCAGGCGTGAGTCAGATACCAGCGCCAGTCCTGCTCCCCTACCTCGGCCATGAACTGCCGGTACTCGGCACGCTTGATGGCGAGATACACCTCGATGAACCGGTCCCCCAGCGCCTCCTTGATCCATGCAGAGCGTTCCAGCGCCTGCAGCGCGGTGAGCCAATCGGTGGGCAGGAAGTCGGTGGCCTGCTCGTAGCCGTTGCCGACGATGGCCGGTCCGGGGTCGCGTTCGTCACGGATGCCTTCGTGGATGGCGGCGAGGATGGCCGCGGCGGCCAGATAGGGATTGGCATCGGCGCCGCAGATGCGGTGCTCGATATGGCGGCTGCTGGCCGGACCACCCGGTACGCGCAGGGAGACGCTGCGGTTGTTCACGCCCCAACTCTTGGCCAGGGGCGCGTAGCTGTTGGCCTGGAAGCGCCGGTAGGAATTCGCGTTGGGGCAGAAGATCGCCAGCGCATCCAGCATCCGGTGCAACATGCCGCCGATGGAATGCCGCAGGAGCGGCGTGCCCTGTGGATCTTCGCTGGCATAGAGGTTGTTGCCCTCGGCATCGGCCAGGCTGACGTGCAGGTGCAGGCCACTGCCGGCCTGGTCGCCGAAGGGCTTGGCCATGAAGCAGGCCTGCAGGCCGTGGCGGTTGGCCACGCCCTTGACCAGGCGCTTGTAGCGAATGCCTTCGTCGATGGCCTGGAGGGCATCGACGCGGTGCAGCAGAGTCAGTTCGAGCTGGCCGGGGGCGTATTCCGAGATGGCCGTACGCACCGGCAGCCCCTGCACTTCGCAGGCGGCATAGAGATCGTCGAGAAAAGGCTGCAATTGCTCCAGTTCGTAGACCCCATAGACCTGCGGTGAACCCGGTCGCACGCCATTCATCTGCACGGCCGGTTGCGGTCGGCCCTGGGCGTCGCGGGCGCGGTCGAGCAGATAGAACTCCAGCTCCACCGCCATCACCGGCTGGAAGCCGTCGGCCTGCAGCCGTTCGATCACCTGCACCAGCGCATGGCGCGGATCGGCGGGCGTCGCCGGCAGGCCCTGAGTCGGATGCATGCTCACCTGCACCTGGCCGGTCGGGGTGCTGCGCCAGGGTTGCAGAGTCAGGCTGGCGGGCAGTGGATAGGTCCAGCAGTCGACATCGGCCACTTCCCAGACCAGGCCGGTGGCCTCGACGTCTTCCCCCTGCAGGGTCAGCGCCAGGATGGAGCTGGGCAGCGGCCGACCCTGCTCGTAGATGGCCAGCAGTTCGTCACGGTGCAGCAGCTTGCCGCGCGGCACGCCGTTGGCGTCGATCAGGATGAGTTCGATGCTGCGCACCTCGGGGTGCGCAGCGAGAAAGTCCCGAGCTTCCTGGGCGTCGGCGAATTTCATGGCTGCACCTCCCGAGCGCCTGGCAGCGCCAGCAGTTCGGCAAGCCCCTGGTCGAGGGTAGCGAGCAGCAGATCGACGTCTGCGGGCGCCAGGTCCGGGCAGCACAGGGTCATGTTGTGAAACGGCGTGATGAGGATGCCGCGGTTGATCAGGTAGAGATGCAGCGCCTGTTGCAGACTGTCGTGGAAGGCGGCCTCGGCTTCCGCACCGGTACGGGGCGGTGTGGCGCAAAACTGGAATTCGCAACGCGCGCCCAGTTCGGTGACCGACCAGGCGAGACCATGGCGGGCGATCACCTCGCGCAGGCCGGCGGCGAGTCGCGCCGCCAGCGGCAGCATCCGCGCATAGGCGGCCGGGGTCATCACCTCTTCGAGGCAGACACGCAGGCAGCGCATGGCCAGGGCATTGGCCGACAAGGTGGTCCCCATGCCGCTGTGCCCATGGCCGTGGCTGGTCTCGCTGGCATGCTGCTGCGCCAGGCGCATCGCCTGGGCCATCTCGTGGCTGCAGCCATAGGCCGCACAGGGCACACCACCGGCGATGGGCTTGCCGAAGGTGATGAAATCCGGTTCCAGATTCCAGGCGCGGGTGCAGCCGCCAGGGCCGGTGGACAGGGTATGGGTTTCGTCGAGGATCAGCAGGGTGCCGTACTGGCGGGTCAGGGCCCGCACCCGATCCATGAAGCCCGGTTCGGGCAGCACCATGCCGATGTTGGTCATGGCCGGCTCGCAGATCAGCGCGGCGACGTCGCCCTTCGCCAGCGCCGCCTCCAGCGCCACGAGGTCGTTGAAGGGCACGGCCCGGCTGGTCTCGGCCAGGTTGTGCGCCTGACCGATCAGGCCGCCACGGTGCACGGTACGGCCATCCTGGTGGCGCACCATCACGTCGTCGACGGTGCCGTGGTAGCAGCCGTCGAACACCAGCAGCATCTTGCGATTGGTGATGGCGCGCGCCCAGCGGATGACATAGCGGTTGGCGTCGGTGGCCGTGGTCGCCACCTGCCAGAACGGCAGGCCGAAGCGCTCGGCGAGCAGTTCCCCGGCAACGACCGCATCCTCGCCCGGCAACATGGTCGTTAGGCCACGCGCCCCCTGCTCGGCCAGAGCGCGCGCGATGGGCTCGGGCGAGTGGCCGAACATGCTGCCGGTATCGCCCAGGCAGAAGTCGACGTAGTCGTGACCGTCGACGTCATGGAAACGCGAACCCTGGGCATGGCTGACGAACAACGCGCTGGGCATCGACCAGTCGCTCATCCAGTGCATGGGTACGCCGCCGAACAGCGACTGCCTGGCCCGCTCGGCCAGGGCGAGGGATTGGGGGTTGCGCGCAAGAAAGCGTTCGCGCTCGCGCGCGGCGAAGGCCTCGACGGCCGCTTCGCTGATGCCACTGGTGGTCATGTCGGACTCCTCTTGAGGTGAAGGGCGGATCGGCCCGGGCTCAGTGCCCGGCCGAGACGCCGCAATCGATGGCCATGTCGGCGCCGGTGATGGAGCGGGCGGCGGGTTGGCAGAGAAAGAAGGCCAGCTCGGCGACTTCCTCGGGCTGGATGAAGCGCGCCTGCTCGCCTTGCGGATACTTGGCCAGGAGGTCCTGCAGGTAGCCGGCCGGATCGCCTTCGCCATAACGCTCGGCCTGGAAGCTCAGCATGGGCGTCGCCACGTCCCCGGGCGAGATGCTGTTGCAGCGCACCCCGCTGGGCGCCAGGTCCAGCGCCAGGGCCTTGGTCATCAGGGTCACCGCGCCCTTGCTGGCGCAGTAGACGGCAGCGTTGCGATTGCCCTGGCGGCCGGCATCGCTGCTGAGGTTGACGATGGCACCGCGCGTTTCGCGCAGGGCGGGAATGGCCGCGGCGCAGAGAAAGAAGCTGGCCTTGAGATTGACGTCCAGCACCAGGTCGAAGTCTTCCTCGCTGAAGGTCTCGGCCGGGCCCTCGCGCCAGACACCGGCACAGTTGACCAGGGCATCCAGGCGCCCCAACGTCGCCGCGGCGGCCACCACCTCGCGGGCCGCGCCGGTCCGGCGCAGATCGGCGGCGTGGTAGCCGGCCAGCCTGCCATCGGCCTGTAGCGCGGCCAGCGCGGCGTCATCGAGATCGGTGCCGAAGACCTGCCAGCCCGCCTGCAGGAAATGCTCGCGCACCGCACCACCGATGCCACCCAGTACCCCACTGATGAGTACGACCGGCTGCATGTCAGGCCCCCTTGTTTTCGATGCGGCTGTTGCCGCCGTCCACCACCAGGTATTCCCCGGTGATGTAGCTCGCCTCGGGCGAGGCCAGAAAGGCCACCGCCGCGGCGACCTCGGCAGGACGACCGGCGCGACCCACGGGGACCCGCGTCGCCGCCTGCAATTCTTCCGGCAGGCTGGAGGCGGTTTCGATCCAGCCAGGGGCGACGGCGTTGACCGTGATGCCCTGCCCGGCCACCTCCAGCGCCAGACTCATGTTCATGCCGACCATGGCCGCCTTGGCCGCGCTGTAGGCCGCTGCCTGCGGAATGCCCGCCCGGGTGCCGGTGGCGGAGCTGACGTGGACGATGCGGCCATAGCCGCGTTTCTGCATGCCCGGCAGCACGGCGCGGGTCAGTAGGAAGGCGGTGGTCAGGTTGCGTGCCAGGCTGAGGTTCCACTCGGCCAGTGTCATTTGCGCCAGCTCCACCAAGGGCTCGGCGCTCCCCTGCATGGTCATGCCGGCGTTGTTGACCAGGATGTCGACCCGCCCCCAGCGGGCCTCGGCCCACTGACCGAAATCCCTGACCGCCGCCTCTTCGGTCAGGTCGAGTGCCTGCCCCTCCACCGTGAAACCGGCAACGCGCAATTCCTCCACCCGTTCGGCGATCCGGGCACTACTGGCGGTGACGATCAGATGTGCCCCCGCCGCGCCCAGGCGCCGGGCGATCGCCATGCCGATGCCGGATTCACTGCCGGCACCGCTGATCAGGGCCACCTGGCCCGCCATCGACTCGCTCATGTCGCTGTCTCCGTTGTGGTCTGACTGGACTCTAAGCCTGTCTGGCTGATACAAAAAGACGATCGTTATCAGCGAAATTGACAACCATGGCCTTTACCAGCGAAACGCTCAGGGTCTTTCTCGCCGTGATCGACGAGGGCTCGTTTTCCGCGGCTGCCCGCGTCCTGGGACGGGTGCCGTCAGCGGTGAACATGGCGATCTCCCAGCTGGAAGCCGAGCTGGACCTGGTGCTGTTCGACCGCGCCACCCGCAAGGCCCTGCCCACCGCTGCCGCCCGCGCCCTGGAACCCCAGGCGCGGCAGGTGGCCAGTCAGCTGAATCTGCTCGATGCCCACGCTCTGCAGTTGCACGCAGGCCTGGAGCGGCGCTTCGTGCTGGTGATGGCGCCCGAGCTGCAGACGGGCGCCTGGAGCCGGCCACTCGCCACCCTGGCCGAGGAGTTTCCGGCACTGGAGATCGAGATCCGCTCGGCGGCGCGCGCCGAGGCGATCCGGCTGCTGCACGAGGGTAGCGTCGACATGGCGCTGATCTTCGAGCGTCCGGGGATCGACGAGCACGAGGGCTTCGCCGAGGCGGGCAGCCAGTTGCTCACGGCGGTCGCGGCGCCCGGCTATCCCTCGACTCGCGCGGGCCGACCACTGGGTGAGACGCTCATGGCCGATACCCGCCAGATCGTGGTGGCCGGCGGCGACCGCAACGCCTCGGACCCGCAGATCGTGCTATCGCAGCGGGTCTGGCTGACCGACAGCTACCTGGCCACCCTCGACCTGGTCCAGGCCGGTCTGGGCTGGGCCTATCTGCCCCACCCGCTGGTACGCCCCCTGATTGCCGCCGGCCTGCTCGAACCGGTCGGCTTCGACAACATGGCCAGCCAGATCCGTCGCTGGATCGACGTCATCTGGATCAAGAACCGCCCCCAGGGCCTGGGGGCACGGCGCTATCTGCAGCTGTTGCGCGAGCAGATCGGGACCAAGCCGGAGTAGCCTGCCCCGCTGCCTAGGCCTCCCGGGGCCTGATCAGCGGGCAGTTGGAGCAGTATTCCGCCGGCGTCGTCGCCTGGTAGTAGAAGCAGCAGGTACGCCGAAAGCGAACCGCGCGGCCCGCGCTATTGGCGGTCGCGGGGCGGCGGAACTGCGCCAGCGGATTGGTCTCCAGCCCCAGCTCGCTCGGCGAGGCGGCCAGCAGCCAGGCGAAGTCCTCGGCGCAACGGGCGCGGATCGCGGGATCGGCCAGCTCGGTGAGGCGGCGGTCGTACAGCGCGTAGAGCCGCACCGCGGCATTTTCCCAGAGGATGCGTGGCGAGACGCGGCCGACCCGCGCCAGGGTTTCCCAAAGCGGTCGCAGCAGATCGCCGAACAGGGTGCGGGCCAGCAACGCCCGGGCGGTGGCGTGATCGTCGAGGGCGGGCAGCGGCCGGGTATCGATCAGCGGCAGCATCGCTCGCCAGCGGCCCTGGGCATGGCCGTCCTCGATCCAGACATTGCCAGGCGTCAGGTCCAGGCGCCGGTCAAAGGCCGACAGGGCATGGAAGGCCACCCCCGTGGTGAGAAAGCCCAGCCGCTTGGTCAGCAGCGATGCCGCGACCCGTCGCGTGGGGGCTTCCATCCGCACGGCCAGGTCGTCGAGCAGCTCGGCGCAGCGCGCGGCGTCCAGCCAGGCGGCGACCGGCTGGCTGTGCAGCCCGTCGCGCTCACTGGCTTCGCGCAGGCCGAAGGTGGTACGCAGCTCGTCCCGCGCCGCGCTATCCAGGGTCGGCCTCAGGCACATGGCGGCACCTCGCGGCCGAAGGGTATGCACAGCGGCGTGCCGAAATAGGGATCGGCGATGATCCGACACTCCAGCGCGAACACCTCGCGTACCAGGGCTTCCGTCAATACCTCCGCAGGTGCGCCCTGAGCGAAGGCACGGCGTTGGTGGACGGCGACCAGGTGATCGGCGTAGCGGCAGGCGAGATTGAGGTCGTGCAGCACCATGACGATAGTCTTGCCCTCCTCCCGGTTCAGCTGGCGCAGCAGGTCCAGCACCTCGATCTGGTGCGCCAGGTCCAGGTAGGTGGTGGGCTCGTCCAGCAACAGGCAGTCAGTGTCCTGGGCCAGGGTCAGGGCAATCCAGGCGCGCTGGCGCTGACCGCCGGAGAGATCGTCCACCGGCCGTTCCGCCAGGTCCAGCAGGTCGGTGAGGCGCAGCGCCTTGTCCACCGCCGCGGCATCCTCCGCCGACCATTGGCGCATCCAATTCTGGTACGGATAGCGGCCCAGGCTGACCAGCTGCCGCACGCTGATACCCTCGGGAGCCACCGGGATCTGCGGCAGGACCGCCAGTTGCCGGGCCAGCGCCGCGGTGGACTGCCGATGGATGTCCTGGCCATCGAGCAGGACCTGGCCCCGGCGCGGTTCCAGCAGGCGGGCGCAGGCCTTGAGCAAGGTGCTCTTGCCGGACCCGTTGCTGCCGATCAGGACCGAGACGCGTCCCGGCGGTAGTTCGAGGTCGAGATCCTCGATGATGGTCTGGGTGCCATAGCGGAGGGTCAGGCCACGGCTGGCCAGGGTTGCCATGAGGACTCCTTCAGGGACGCTGCCGGATCAGCAGGTAGAGGAAAAAGGGTGCCCCCAGGGCGGCGACGAAAATGCCGGCCGGCAGATCCAGAGGCAGGAACAGGGTACGACCCAGCAGGTCGGCGAGCATGACCAGCACGGCGCCCACCAGGGTCGCCATGCAGGCCTGACCGGCGAAGCCACCCGGGACCAGGCGGCGGGCGATGTGGGGCGCGATGAGGCCGACGAAGGCGATGGCACCGCCCCAGGCGATGGCCACCCCGGCCAGGGCCACGGCCAGCGCCAGCAAGGCCGCGCGTTGCCGCTGCAGGCGCACGCCGAGGCCGCGGGCCAGGTCGTCGTCGAGCTGCGCCAGCATGGCGTGCCGTGCCAGGGCAGCCAGTGGCAGCAGCAGGGCCAGCCACCAGAGCGCCAGGGCGCGGACCTCTGGCCAGCTGGCGCCATAGACACTGCCGGTCAGCCAGACGTAGGCGGACAGCGTGGTGGTCAGCGGACTGAATACCAGCAGGAAGGTAGTGGCCGCGGCGAGCATGGTCGACACCCCTACCCCCACCAGCACCAGGCGTAGCGGTGAGGCGCCATGATTCCAGGCCAGGCCGTAGACCAGCAGCGCCGCCAGGCCCGCGCCGAGCATGGCCGCCAGTGGCAGGCCCGTGGGCCCGAAGCTACCCGCCAGCAGGGCCAGATAGCACACCGCCCCGGCACTGGCGCCGCTGGTGATGCCCAGCAGGTCCGGTGAGGCCAGGGGATTGCGTACCTGGCCCTGCAGCAGCAGGCCGGACAGCGCCAGGGCGCTCCCGACCAGGGCTGCCAGCAGCGCACGCGGCAGGCGTAGCTGGGTGACGATAAAGCCCAGGCCACCGTGGTGTGCGTCGCTCAACGCGGCGAACACCTGAGTCGGCGCCAGCCAGACCTTGCCCAGGCACAGGTACAGCAGCAACACGACCAGAGCCACCGACAGTGCAGCGGCTAGCCGTCCCAGGATGGCCGGGGCCAGGCGCCGGGAAAAATGGCCGAGCCGCCAGACGTGTTCAGCGGCCATGGCGACCTCCCTGGCGGGCGAGATGGATAAAGAAGGGCCCGCCGAACAGGGCGGTCATGATGCCTACGGGCACCTCCTGAGGCAGGATCACCACCCGCGCCAGACTATCGGCCAGCACCAGCAACAGAGCCCCGCCCAGGGCACAGCCCGGGATCAGCCAGCGATGCTCATGGCGTGATCGCGCCAACAGACCGCGTACCAGGTGCGGCACCATCAGGCCGATGAAGCCGATATTGCCGGCCAGGGCCACGGCGCTTCCGGCCAGGCAGATCACCAGCACCCCGGCCAGCAGCCGGATCAGGCCGATGGGCTGCCCCAGGCCACGGGCCAGGTCGTCGCCGGCGACCAGCACATCGAGCTGGCCGGCAAGTGTCCACGCAGCGACCAGGGCCAGCAGGCCGAACACCAGCAACGGTGTGGCGGCGGCGAGATTGCGCTCGCCCACCGAGCCGGCCAGCCAGAACAGGACGCTGTCCAACCCCTCCTGGTTGATCACCAGCAGTGCCTGGCTGAAGGCGGTGAACAGCGCCGCCAGGGCCGCGCCAGCCAGCACGATGCGCAGCGGCGTCAGGCGTGCCTGGCCCCTGTTGCCCAGCGTCCACACCAGCGTTCCCGCCAACGTCGCGCCCAGCAGTGCGCTGAGCATCCAGCTTTCGGCGCTGGACAGCCCCAGCACGGTGATCCCCAACACCAACGCAAAGGTGGCACCGGCGTTGATGCCGAACAGTCCCGGCGAGGCCAGGGGATTGCGCGTCATGGCCTGCATCAGGGCCCCGGCCACCGCCAGGTTGGCGCCCACTACCAGGGCGATCAGCAGCCGCGTCAGGCGCGTGGTGTTGACCAGGGTGGCGTCCAGCGCGAACGACGCCTCCTGCACCAGGGCCGCCACCACGCTGCCGGGCGCGATCCAGCGGGCGCCGACCGAGAGGCTCAGCCAGGCGGTAAGCACCAGTGCCAGCGCCAGCAACAGCAGTCGCAAAGGCGCGGTCATGCGGCCCCCTTGGAAGCCAGCACGTGCTCGATGTCGTCCAGCAGTAGATTGGCCGCGAGGATACCGCCGCCCAGGCTCCAGGCCACGCCATCGACCCGCCAGACCTGCCCGCGCCGGGGCGCGCTCAGACGCTGCCAGAGCGGGTGCTCGATCAGGCTCGCATAGTTGCGCTGCGACGCCTGGTCCGCACGCAGGAAGACGAAGAAGACGTCGGCCTCCACCACCGGCAGGCTTTCCCGGGAGGTCAGTTTGATCGAGGGCGCGGCGCTGCCCTGGCTGGCCGCCGGCCAGGCGAAGCCCAGTTCGCTGAGTACCCGCCCGGCGAAGCTGTCGGGCAGGTAGCTGCGCAGGTGATCGGCGCGCACGTCCAGCACCGCCACCGTTGGCGGCCACTGAGCCCCGTAGTGCCGCTGCAGCGCGCCGCGCAGGCTGGCGATGCGCGCCTGCCAGGCGTGCAGCAAGGCCGTGGCGGCCGGCTCGCGCCCCACGGCCGTGCCCAGGGCAAGCAGCGTCTGCTTGAACTCGAAGACTTCCTCCAGCATCACCACCGGACAGAGCTGCTGCAGCAGCGGCGCGATCCGGCCATGGCGAAAGCGCGAGGCGATGATCAGATCCGGTGCCAGCAGCGCCAGGTCCTCCAGGCTCGGCTGGGTTTCGAGGCCCAGCGAAGGCACCCCGGCCAGCGCCGGGCGCAGGTAGCGATAGACGGGTTTCTCGCTCCAGGAATCGACCACCCCGCAGGGCCTGAGCCCCAGGGCCGCGGTGCTGTCGGTGGCGCCCTGGAACAGCGTCGCCACACGAGTCGGTTGGGTGGCCGCCATGGCTGGGCCCAAGGCGGCGCCGGTGACGAGCCCACCCCCGCACCTGAGCAGGTGGCGACGGGTCAGACCGGAGCCGCCAGGAATGCGCAACGGCAAGGCCGTCAGAACGCCAGGCTGGTCGAGAGCACCAGCGTGCGTGGCGTGGAAATCGTCAGGCCCGGCTCGGCATCGTCCGGGGCACCCGCCGAGGCCCAGTAGCGCTCGTTCATCACGTTCTCCACCGAGGCTCTCAGGGTGACGCGGGTAGCGTCGACCTTGAAGGCATAACGTGCGCCCACGTCGAAGCGGTGCCAGGCATCGATTTCCTTGCTGTTGGCCTGGTCCAGGTACTGGGAGCTGGTGTAGATCCCGCGACCGGTCAGGGTCAGGCCGGGCACCGCCGGGATATCCAGTTCGGCGCCGAGGTTGGCATTGAGCTTGGGCGTGGCCGGGGCGCGATTGCCGTCGAAGGTGCCACCCACGGTGCCCTTCAGTTCGCTGTCGATGTACATCAGGCCGCCAAGCACGCGGAAGCCCTGCAGCGGCTCGCCGAACACGCTCAGCTCCGCCCCATCGTTGATTCGCTTGCCATTGGGGCCGAAGACCCGGCTGGTGGCGTTGGTCTCGTAGGCGGGCTGCTTGATGCGGAAGGCGCTGGCCGTGACGGCGACGGCGCCGAAGTCATACTTGGCGCCCACTTCCGCCTGGCGGCTGATGAAGGGCGGGAAGATCTCGTCCTCGTTGATCGAGCTCGAGGGAGCGATCTTGCCCTGACTCAGGCCTTCCATGTAGTTGGCATAGAGCGACAGTTTCTCGGTGGCTTTGAACAGCACGCCGGCCGAGGGCGAGACCTTTTCCTCGTCGTAGGCGGTGTCCTGCCTCACGCCATCGGACCAGTCGTCCACCTTCACCCGCTGCCAGCGGGCGCCGACGGTGACTAGCAAACGATCATCGAAGAAGCCCAGGGTATCGGCCAGGGCCACACCGCTGAAACGGTTCTCGGTGTAGTCCTCACCATCGGAGCGGGTCTGCACGCCTGGCGGCGGCAGGTCGCGGGGGCTGTAGAGGTTGCTCGTGCCCGTGGCATAGCGCCCGCCGCCGTTCTCGAAGTCCATGTAGAAGTAGTCGGCGCTGACGTTGAGCTCGTGGCTGACCGGTCCGGTCTGCAGCCACTTGCGGGCACCGATGTTGGCCGTACGTACGTTCTCGTCGCGGGTGAAGTCGCGCGGCTGGACGGTGAAGTCGCCGGCATCGTTGGTGAGGGAGACGTTGTGGCGCAGGAAATCATGATCGCTGCGGCGCGCCCCCACGGCACCATAGACCATCAGCGACTCGTCCACGTCGAATTCGCCACGCAGGGCACCGAAGGTGTCCTTGGTCTGGGCGCGGGTCCAGCGCTGGGCATAGTTGTGGCGCACGTCGTCGGCATCGGGCACCCGGGCATTGGCGCCTACCAGCACCCGTTCCTGGGGAGCGTCGGTATCACGCTCGGTGTGGCCCAGGTCCAGCCCCAGACGCAGGCGTTCCATGCGGTAATCCAGGCCGAGCACACCCATCTGGCGGTCGACGTGCTGGTGATCCCAGGTGGTGTCGCCGGCCTGCTTGACGCCGTTGAAGCGCATCCCGAAGCGGTTGTCCTCGCCGAAGCGACGGCCGATGTCCACGGCCCCACCCACCTGGCTATCGGAGGCATAGCTCCCGGTGAATTCGGTGATGGGCTGGTCGGTGGCGCGCTTGGGCATCACGTTGATGCCGCCGCCGACACTGCCGCGCGGGGAGATGCCATTGAGCAGCTGGCTCGGTCCCTTGAGGATATCGACCCGCTCGGCCATCTCCAGGTCGATGGAATAGGTCGGCAGCACACCATAGAGGCCGTTGTAAGCTACATCGCTGTTGTAGAGGCTGAGACCGCGGATGGTGAATTGCTCGAAGCGCCCACCGGAAGGATTGGTGGAACGTACCGAGGGATCGCTGGCGATCAGATCGGTAAGGGTGCGCGCCTGCTGATTCCGTACGGTCTGGGCGGTGTAGGCCGTCTGGCTGAAGGGTGTGTCCATGAAATCGCGCTTGCCTAGCAACCCCTGGGAGCCTTGGCGTGAGACCTGGCCGCCGGCGTAGGGGGCTTCGTCGGCTTGGAGGCTGGTGGCGACGATGGAAGTGCTGGCCAGCTCTTGGACGCCACTCTCCGGCGGCGCCGGCGCCAGGGTGAAGTCCCGCTCGCCCAGCGGCTGCAGCCGCAGCCCCGAGCCGGCGAGCAGGTGGCTGAAGCCCTCCTCCACGCCGTAGTTGCCATCGAGGCCGGCGCTGGCGCGATTGCTCACCAGCCTCGGATCCACGGCCAGGTTGACGCCGGACTCCGCCGCGAAGCGCGTCAGCGCCTGGGCGAGGCTGCCCGCCGGCATCTCATAGTGGCGCCGGGCAGCCTCTTGCGCCCAGACCGACCCGGCCCACCAGGGGGTACCGCTCAACGCTACCAGCAAGCCCGTGCGCAGCAACGGACGCCATACCAACGCCACCATCGAATCCCCCTCCTGTTGTTTGTCCTATGCCGGTACTGACCGACGAGCGCGGAAAAGGGGACAGGCTTTTTTCAAGCGGTGGTCGAGCGCGGCACCAGGGTGACCCAGAAGCGGGTCCGCCACTGCACGTCCACCGGCAGGGTGGCGGCCAGCAGCGCCAGGACGCGGTCGGTATCGGCGAGCTGGAAACTGCCGGTCACTCGCAGATCGGCTACCGCCGGGTCCCAGCGCAGCAGGCCGAGGCGATAACGGCTGAATTCCTCCAGGAACTCACCGAGCGGCTGGTCCTGGGCGATCAGCACGCCCTGGCGCCAGCTCAGCACGGTTGCGGCGAAGGGCTCGATGGCACCGACGCCTAGGGCGCTCAGACGCAGCTGCCGGCCCTCTCCCAGCTCCAGGCGAGGCCCCGCCAGCGGCTGGATATCCACGCTGCCGCTGACGACGCGCACGTCGCACCCCTCGTCATGCCGCTGCACGCAGACCTCGGCCTGGCGCAGCGTCACCGCGCCGAAGCCGGTATCCAGGGTCATGGGGAGGGCGCCGGGCACCTGCAACGAGGCTTCGCCGCGGATCAGCCGCAGGTAGCGGCGTGTCTCATCCAGGTCGACGGCGGTCGCGGTATTGAGTTGCAGCAGGCTACCGTCGGCCAGGGTCAGGCTGCGGTGTTCACCGGTAGCGGTGCTGACGGCGGCGGTCCAGGCGTCCAGCGGCACCTCGCGCACCAGCCACCACCCGGTCGGGATCACCACCGCCAGGCCAAGCAGCTGACGCAAGGCCGTGCGGCGACCGCGATCGGCTGGCCGCAGACTGGCCATGGCCAGCCGCGAGGGCACCGTGGCGAAGCGTTGTTGCAGCGTCAGCGCCGCCTGCCAGGCGCGCTCGTGCTCGGCATCGGCTTCGCGCCACTCCTGCAGGAGTTGCTGTTCCCGCGCAGTGGCTTCACCCGACTCCAGCAGCGCCAACCAACCAGCCGCTTCGCGGATGGCCGTCCGCCGGCGGTCCTGGGAGTCGCTCAGCACAATTCGGCCAGCAGGCAGTGCTCGTAGGCCTGCGCCATGTATCTCTTGATGGTGCGCTCGGAGACCTGCAGTTGGTCGGCGATCTCGCGATAGGTCAGGCCTTCGAGCTGGCTGAGCAGAAAGGCCTGGCGCACCGCGGATGGCAGGCCGTCGAGCAGTTCGTCCAGGGCTTGCAGGGTCTCCAGCAACACCCAGCGCTGCTCGGGTGACGGGGCGCAGGCCTCGGGCAATTCCGCCAGGGCATTGAGATAGGCCTGCTCCAGGCTGCGCCGACGCTGGAAATTGATCAGCAGGCGTTTGCCAATGGTCAGCAGATAGGCACGGGGTTCTTGCAGCTCGGCCACTACCTGGGGATTGCGCAGCAGCCGCAGGAAGGCTTCCTGGCTGAGGTCGGCGGCATCCCACTCACTGCCCAGCCGCCGACGCAACCAGGCCTGCAGCCAACCGCTGTGGTCGCGATAGAACGCCTGGAGGGTGCGCGAGGACTCGAGAGCCATATCACTCATGCCGGCTGCTACCTGATGATGCCTAGATGATATTGATTCTACTTTACAGGCACTGGCATCGACCAGTCCCGGGCGCTCTTTCGCGCGCACGGGCTCAGGTAAAAGGCTCGAACGGCGAGGGTTAGTCTCGTGCTGCTGGCTCGGGCGCCAGCGGCGAGAGGTCCACGGACCGGCAATAGTCCATGAACAGCCGGGTCGCCTTGGTAGGCTCGTTGTTGCGCAGGTAGGCCATGATGAAGGTCGAGGCCGGCATGTCGTCGTGGATGTTCACCTGCGCCAGGCGCTTGCCGTCGTAGGTAAGGTCCGTGGTCGGCCGAGTGACCAGCACCGAGAAGCCCAGGCCCTGCCCCACCATACAGCGCACCATCTCGATGGAGGGTGAACTGTAGGCCACCGTGGGGTGGTAGCCCTTCTCCTTGAAGATGTCGATGAAGTAATTGCGGCTGGGTACCACGTCCAGCAGGATCATGGGCTCACGACTCAGCTCCTTGAGCGTCACCGCCTTCTTGTGTGCCAGCGGATGGGCAATGGGCAGCAAGGCGTAGGGCTTGTGCGGCGCGTTGAGCTTTTCCTTGGTGATGGAGTCGCCCAGCTCCAGGTCATACAGAAACACCAGGTCGAAACGGCCGCGATGTACCCCATGCATCAGCTCGTGCTGTTCGCCGTCCTGCAGCTGGATGGTGATTTCCGGATAGAGCCGCTTGAAGCCGGCGACCAGCCTGGGCAGATAGAGCGGCGCTGCGGATTCGAAACAACCGATGGCCACCGTGCCCGAGACCATCTCGTTTTCTGCCCGGGCGTTCTGCTCCAGTTCCTGGGAAAGCCGCAACAACTGCTCGGCCTTCTCATAGAGCCGACGCCCGCTGGCCGTCAGGGAAACACCCTGAGCGTGATGGCGAATGAATAACTTCTGCTCGAAACTTTCTTCGAGATTCTTGATGGCCACGGATATCGACGGCTGCGATATATGGAGTTGCCGCGCCGCCTCGACAATGCTGTCTTCCTCGACCACTGCCACGAAGTAACGAAGTTGTCTCAGCGTAAAATGCGTCACATATCGCCTATAGGAAAAAACAGTGCAGAGAATGGTTCTGCATAGCCTCTACCCTTGAAGCGAAAGCTGTGCCAGCCATCCGACATTCTACTCAAACAACGGCCAAATGCCTGTATAGCCAGCGAATCCTGCCCGCTATTAACTCCCGACCCTTCCGCAAGACTGCACCAAAATCCCGCATTAGCGCCCTGAATGACGGCGCCTTGCCCTGTATCGGGGCATATGAATCAGAGGCTTCAACAAGCGGTTTTTCTGTATAGGCAAGTCCTATACAAAGGCCCGTAATTTGTTAATTGACGATAAGTCCGCTCACTGCCAATTCTGTAATTACCGCTACAGCGCGCCCCTCTTCGGGCACGCACTTTCAATGAATGGCAACGGGTCTTTCGACGATGACTTTCGACTGGAACTACATGTTCAGCCTTATCGGCGACACTCAATTCTGGCTGGCAACCTGGACGGTCATCAAACTCAGCACCCTCACCTGGATCATCAGCATCGCGCTGGGCTTCTTCATCGCCCTGGCCAAGCAATCCCGGCTGCCCGCACTCAGCCTGCCGGCGCGGGGCTACATCTGGTTCTTTCGCAGCGTGCCGCTGCTGGTGCTGCTGATCTTCATCTACAACCTGCCCCAGGCGCTGCCGGCCACCTCGGTGGTGTTGGCCGATCCCTTCTGGGCCGGGCTCATCGGCCTGGTGATCAGCGAGACGGCCTATGTCGCCGAGATCCATCGCGGCGGCCTGCTGTCGATTCCCAAGGGCCAGGGTGAGGCGGCGCGAGCCCTGGGCCTGCGCTTTCTTGGCACCCAGTGGCGCATCGTCATCCCCCAGGCACTGCGGGTGGCCCTGCCCTCGCTGGCCAACGAATACATCTCCATCGTCAAGCTCAGCTCCCTGGTGTCGGTGATCTCCCTCACCGAGATCCTCATGGTCGGCCAGCGCCTCTATTCGCAGAATTTCCTGGTCATGGAAACCATGGTGGCGGTGGCCTTCTACTACGTGCTGATCGTCACCCTGTTCGACTTCCTGCTCAAACGCCTGGAGCGCTTCCTCGACGTTACCCAGCGCAAGGTGGTGCGTACCCCCGACGCCCAGGTGCTGGCCCTGGCCACCCAGGCCTCGACCGCCAGCGCCAAGCCGCAATGGGACGCCACCACCCCGGCGCTGCAGGCCGCGCGCCTGCACAAGGCCTATAACGACGTCGAGGTGTTGGGCTCGGTCAATCTGCGCATCCACCCGGGCGAGGTGGTCTCGGTGATCGGCCCCTCGGGTTCGGGGAAGACCACGCTGATCCGCTTGCTCAATGGATTGGAGCAACTGGATAACGGTGAGATCCGCATCAACGGCCAGCCCTTTCTTCACCTGCACAAGGACGGCGCCCAGAAACCGCGCTTCATCGAGAACAGCGAGCATCGCCTGGACATCGGCATGGTGTTCCAAAGCTTCAACCTCTTTCCCCACCTAACGGTGCTGGACAACCTGCTGCTCGCACCGCGCTATCACCGCCTGGATACCGTAGCTGCCCTGCGGCAGCAGGCCTACGCCCTGCTGCACAAGGTCGGGATGCTCGACCACGCCTGGAAGTATCCGCACCAGCTCTCTGGCGGTCAGCAACAGCGGGTGGCCATCGCCCGGGCGCTGATGATGCGGCCGCAGATCATGCTCTTCGACGAGCCCACCTCGGCGCTGGACCCGGAAAAGGTCAACGAGGTGTTGCAGGTGATCGAGGCCCTGGCCCAGGAGGGCATCACCATGGTGATCGTCACCCACGAGATGAACTTCGCCTTCAAGGTCTCGGATCGCATCGTGTTCATGGAAAAGGGCCGCGTGGTCTGCGACGACGCGCCCGAGGTACTGCGTAACGGCCAGCACCCGCGCGTCGAGGCCTTCCTCAAGGACGTGTCCCTGGCTTGACCCCCACCCCTGGCTTTCGGAGAAACGACATGATCGAACAAGCGCAACTGGACCAGTTCCACAGAGACGGCTACCTGGTGGTCGAGAACCTGCTGTCGGCCGAGGAGATCGCCGCCCTGCAGGCCGACTTCGATCTCTGGGTCGAAGACAGCCGCAGCCATGCCGAGGCCTGGGGCGAGACCCAGGATGGTCGGGCTCGCTTCGACGTGGAGCTGGACCATCGGCCCGACCACCCATCCCTGCGCCGGGTCAGCTCGCCCACAGAAATCTCCGCAACCTATCGCCAGGTCGCCCTTTCCTCGCGGATGGCGCAGGTCGCCGCCCAGCTGATCGGCGGCAACGGCACCCGTTTTCACCACAGCAAGATCAATTCGAAGCTGCCCCATACCGCCACCCAAGTGAAATGGCACCAGGACTTTCTGTTCACCCCGCACAGCAACGACGACGTGGTCACCGCGCTGCTGATGGTGAGCGAGGTCACTCCGGAGAATGGCCCGCTGACCGTCATTCCCGGCAGCCACCAGGGTCCGCTGTGGTCGCACTGGCAGGACGGTCGCTTCAGCGGCGCCGTCGATGACGGGGTGGTCGCCGAGCACTGCGGCCAGCCGACCGCCTGCTTCGGGCCGGCCGGTTCGGTGTGCTTCATGCACACCCGCCTGCTGCATGCCTCCAGCCCCAACCAAACCGAACTGCCGCGCACCCTGTTCATCAGCGTCTATGCCGCCGAGGACGCCCTGCCCTTCGGCGAGAACCCGCTGCCCAGCGAACACGCCGGCGTCCTGGTGGCCGGTCAGGAAAGCGGTCTGGTGCGCAGCGTGGCCAACAGCGTGCGCCTGCCACAGAAGCCGCGCGGCGCCTCCTTCTTCGTCCAGCAGGCCGGGCTCGACCAGGCCGCCGGTTGATCCTTCCTATCCGTCACGGAGCATCGCCATGCACAGCTTCAGCGTCTCGATTCGCCCTCTCGCCGCCACCCTGCTGGGCGCTGCCATCGCCCTGGCCTCGACCGCTGCCGGGGCCTTCCAACAGCCAGGCAAGCTCATCGCCGGTTCCGACCTGACCTTCTTCCCCTACGAATACGTGCAGGACAACAAGCCGGCAGGCTTCGACATCGAATTCGTCGAGGGATTGGCCAAGGTCATGGGCCGCTCCGTGGAGACGCTCGACACCCGCTTCCCCAACCTCATCACCGGACTGCAGGGGGGACGCTTCGACATCACCAACTCCTCGATGTACATCACTGCGGAGCGCTTGAAGGTGATCGACATGATCCCCTACCTCAAGAGCGGAGAATCGATCATCTCGCTAAAGGGCAGCAGCTATCAGCCCAAGAAGCCGGAGGACTTCTGTGGCCACAAGATCGGCTCCATGGGCGCCACCTCCTGGCTGCAGCAGTTGCACAAGCTGTCGGACGAGTACTGCGTGAAGAACGGCCTCAAGCCCATCGCGGTGAGCGAGTACGGCACCGATCCCCAGACCACCCAGGCGCTGCTGTCCAAGGCCGTGGAGGCGCAGATCACCGACGCCGCCGTGGCCCGTGGCCTGGTGGAAAAGCTCGGCAATCGCGTGGTGATCTCCTCGGACAACCTGATCTACCCAGTGCTCAACGGCTTTGGCGTGAAGAAGGGCAACGACGAGGTCAGGACCGCCCTGGTGGACGCGCTCAAGCAATACAGCGCCACTCCCGAATACGCCGCGCTGCTGGAGAAATACAACTTCCAGGCGCCCACCGAGGCGGATATCGCCGCCCTGATGCCCAAGCCCTGAGCCTTACGGAGTCACCACCATGGCACTTTCTCACGAGGAACGGCTGCGTATCGATCTGGCCGCGACCTTTCGCGTCATCGCCCACCTCGGCATGCACGAGGCCGTCGCCAACCACTTCAGCGCGGCCGTCTCGCCAGATGGCAAGCAGTTCCTGATCAACCCCAAGTGGAAGCACTTCTCGCGCATCCGCGCCAGTGACCTGCTGCTGCTCGACGCGGACGATCCGCAGGGCGCCGAGCGGCCTGACGTGGACACCACGGCCTGGTCGATCCATGGGCAGATCCATCGACGACTGCCGGAGGCCCGGGTGGTGCTACACCTGCACCCGGTCTACACCACGGCGGTGGCCTGCCTGGCCAAGCCTGAGGTGCCGCCCATCGACCAGAACACTGCACGCTACTTCAACCGCCTGGCGGTGGACGAGCTCTATGGCGGCATGGCCGACACCGAGGCCGAGGGCGCGCGCCTAGCCGGTCTGCTCGACGGCAAGCAGCGGCTGTTGATGGGCAACCACGGCGTCATGGTGATCGCCCCCACCATCGGCCAGGCCTTCGACGACATCTGGACCCTGGAGCGGGCCTGCCAGATCCTGGTCACCGCCTGGTCCACCGGTCAGCCGCTCAAGGTGCTCTCCGATGCGGTCGCCGAGAAGACCGCGCGGGCCTGGGAAGGCATCACCGACTTCTCCGAGCAGCACTTCGCCGAGATGAAAGAACTGATGGTCCAGCAGGACCCATCCGTGCTGGATTGATCGCCGCGGAGCCTCCGCTCCGCCTTCCTACTGCTTAGATGACGGCCGCACCCTGCGGAGCGGCCGAAGGGTACCCTCATGTCCACATTACCGACCACGATCGACACCCTGGTGATAGGCGCCGGCCAAGCCGGGATCGCCATGAGCGAACACCTGGGGCGGCTCGGTATCGAGCACCTGGTGCTGGAAAAGAACCGCATCGCCGAAGCCTGGCGCACCGGCCGCTGGGACTCCCTGGTGGCCAACGGCCCGGCCTGGCATGACCGCTTCCCCGGCCTGGAATTCGACACGCCGCCGGATGGTTTTCCTGGCAAGGACGAAATCGCCGCCTACTTCGAGACCTATGCCCGGCAGATCGACGCGCCCATCCGCACCGGTGTCGCCGTCACCCGGGTGACCCGCCAGGCCGGCCAGGCTGGCTTTCTGGTGGAAACCTCAACCGGCAGCCTGAACGCCCAGCGTGTGGTGGTGGCCACCGGTCCCTTCCAGAAGCCGGTGATCCCGGCCATCGCACCAACAAACGAGAGCCTCTACCAGATCCACTCCGCCCATTATTTCAATCCGCAACAATTGCCCGAGGGCGCGGTGCTGGTGGTGGGCGCCGGCTCCTCCGGGGTGCAGATCGCCGAGGAATTGCTGCGCGCCGGCAAGCGCGTCTATCTCTCCGTAGGCCCCCATGACCGGCCGCCGCGGGCCTATCGCGGCCGCGACTTCTGCTGGTGGCTGGGCGTGCTCGGCCTGTGGGACACCGAGACCATGCAGCCGGGTCGCGAGCACGTGACCATCGCCGTGAGCGGCGCCCGCGGCGGCCATACCGTGGACTTCCGCCGCCTGGCCCAGGCCGGCATGACCCTGGTGGGCCTCACCGACGTCTTCGTCGACGACGTGGTGCGCTTCCGCCCGGACCTCAACAGGAATCTCGACGCCGGCGACGCCAACTACCTTGCCCTGCTCGACGCCGCTGACGCCTATGCCGCGCGCCATGGCCTGGACCTGCCCGAAGAGCCCGCGGCCCGCGAACGAGTGGCGGACGCCGCCTGCATCCGCGAACCGCTCAAGGAGCTGGACCTGAAGGCCGCGGGCGTCAGCGCGGTGATCTGGGCAACCGGCTATGCCACCGACTTCAGCTGGCTGCAGGTGGACACCTTCGGCGAGAACGGCAAGCCCAGGCACCAGCGCGGGGTCGGCGCCGAGCCGGGCATCTATTTCGTCGGGCTGCCCTGGCTCAGTCGCCGCGGCTCGGCCTTCATCTGGGGCTGCTGGCACGACGCCCGCCATGTGGCCGACCAGATCGCCATCCAGCGCCGCTACCAGGACTACCGCCCGAGCGAAACCGCCGGTGCGCCGATGCAGCACTCACGCAGCGCCTGATACCCACCCCTATAGGGCGCGTAGGTTGGGTTGAGCGCCAGCGAAGCCCAACATGATCGAGATCAAAATCCACCGTGTTGGGCTTCGACGATGGAGCCATCTCAGCCCAACCTACTTCGAAAAAAGGAGCATCCCCATGGCCGCGCCGACCCACACCCGTATCCGCATGTTCAACACCAAGGACACCTACCCCAACCAGACCCTGGACAACGACCTTTGCCAGGCCGTGCGGGCCGGCAACACCGTCTATGTGCGCGGCCAGGTGGGCACCGACTTCGACGGCAATCTGGTGGGGTTGGGCGATCCCCGGGCCCAGGCCGAGCAGGCCATGAAGAACGTCAAGCAGCTGCTGGAAGAAGCGGGCAGCGACCTCAGTCATATCGTCAAGACCACCACCTACCTGATCGATCCGCGCTATCGCGAACCGGTGTACCAGGAGGTCGGCAAGTGGCTCAAGGGGGTTTTCCCCATTTCCACCGGCCTGGTAGTGGCGGCCCTGGGCCAGCCCCAGTGGCTGATGGAGATCGATGTCATCGCCGTGATCCCCGACTGAGGCCGCCCCATGACCTTTTCCCTCACCGCCCGCTGCGCCACGACCGGTCAGTTCGGCATCGCCATCAGTTCATCGAGCATCGCCGTGGGCGCCCGTTGTCCCTGGCTGCAACCCGGGATCGGCGCGGTCAGCTCGCAGAACATCACCCTGCCCGCGCTGGGGCCGCGCACCCTGGAGCGCCTGGCCGCTGGACTGGCTCCCGCCGCGGCGCTGGCCGAGAGCCTGCCAGGCGACGGCTACGCCGAGTACCGCCAGGTAACCGTTATCGATACCCAGGGCCGCAGCGCCCATCACAGCGGCGCCCATACTTTGGGCGTGCACCAGGCCCGCAGCGGCCGCGACTGCGTGGGCGCCGGCAACATGCTGGCGAGCCCCAGGGTGGTGGATGCGCTGGTGGAAAGCTTCGAAGGCACCCAGGGCGCGCTCGCAGAGCGATTGGTCCTGGCGCTGCAGGCCGCCATGGCCGCCGGCGGCGAAGCCGGACCAGTGCATTCGGCGGCGTTGCTGGTGGTGGGCGAGCCGAGCTGGCCCATCGTCAACCTGCGCGTCGACTGGGCCGAGACCGATCCCATCGGCCAACTGGCCGCCCTCTGGCGCGCCTATGAGCCGCAGCTGCAGGATTATCTCGACCGCGCGGTACGTCCGGATCTCGCTCCGGGTTATGGCGTGCCGGGAGACGAGCGATGAGCGCCAGCGGTGAACTACTGGCACGGCTGGTGGCCTTCGACACCACCAGCCGCGAATCCAACCTGGCGCTGATCGACTTTGTCGCCGGCTACCTAGAGGGCTTCGGCGTACCCTACGAGCTGATCCACAACGGCGAAGGCACCAAGGCCAATCTGTTCGCCACCCTGGGACCGGCGGACGTGCCGGGCATCGTGCTCTCGGGGCATACCGACGTGGTGCCGGTAGACGGCCAGGCCTGGACCCGTCCCCCCTTTGTCCTCAGCGAAAGCGCCGGCAAGCTCTACGGTCGCGGTACCGCCGACATGAAGGGCTTTCTGGCCTGCCTGCTGGCACTGGTGCCCGCGGCCAGCCGTGCGGCCCTGCGCCGCCCGCTGCACCTGGCACTGTCCTACGACGAGGAAGTCGGCTGCCTCGGCGTGCGCAGCCTGCTCGACCAGTTGACCCTGCATCCGGTCAAGCCGCTGCTGTGCCTGATCGGTGAGCCCACGGAGCTGAAACCCGTGCTCGGCCACAAGGGCAAGGTAGCCATGCGCTGCCAGGTGTACGGCGCGGCCTGTCATTCGGCCTATGCGCCCCAGGGCGTCAACGCCGTCGAATACGCCGCGCGCCTGGTCGTGGAACTCGGCCGGCTCGGTGAGGCGCTCAAGGCAGCGGAAAGCCAGGACCCCCGCTTCGATCCGCCCTTCTCCACGGTGCAGACCGGCCTCATCGGTGGCGGCCAGGCACTGAACATCGTGCCCCAGGACTGCACCTTCGATTTCGAGATCCGCGCCCTGCCCGCCCAGGACCCCTACCAGGTGATCCATCAGCTGCAGGCCTATGCCGAAGCGACGCTGCTACCCGCCATGCGTGCCATCAGCGGTCGGAGCGCCATCCGCTTCACCGAGCTGTCGAGCTATCCCGGCCTGGATACCGCCATCGAAAGCGAGGCGGCCGACTGGATCGCGCAGTTCTGTGGCTCGCGCGACTTCGGCACGGTGGCCTTCGGCACCGAAGGGGGGCTGTTCGCGGCGGCGGGCATCCCCACCGTGGTCTGCGGCCCCGGTAGCATGGCACAGGGTCACAAGCCGGACGAATTCATCAGCCAGGCGCAGCTGGATGATTGCGATGCCATGCTGGGGCGGGTGTTGGCCTTCGCCTGCCGCTAGATCCTGTACGAAAACTGCCTGCGCTCGGTGATGCTGCGTTGAAAAAGGCCTGGATCGCCAGCCCGGCCGCAATGCTTATTTACCAGTCTAAAACTCGTGCGCGAGCCCGGTCCGCTTCCTCAGCCTTTTTCGTGGGGCCGCCTAGGCCTCGCCTGACTTTCGCTCGGCGACTTTTCATACAGGACCTAGCCCGATCATTCCATTTTGCGGAATGCTGAACTGACCAGAAGACCCATTCCCTCGAAAGCGCGCTGATCCCAAGCTGGTAGCACCTATCGGGCCCCCTCGGCCCGCTGCCTGCCAGGAGTCGGATCATGAAGCTCTATCACACCCCGCTGTCCGGTCATGCCCATCGCGCCGTACTCTTCGCCTCGCTGCTGAGGATCGAGGTCGAGCTGATCGACATCGATATTCCGGGCGGCGCCAATCGCACGGCGGAATTCCTCGCCCTCAATCCCTTCGGCCAAGTGCCGGTGCTGGCGGACGGCGCGACGGTGGTCGCCGATTCCAATGCCATCCTCGTCTACCTGGCGAAAAAGGCCGGGCGTACCGATTGGCTACCGGAAGACCCCGCTGGCGCGGCCGCGGTGCAGCGCTGGCTATCGGTGGCTGCAGGCGAACTGGCCTATGGCCCGGCATCGGCGCGACTGATCACGGTGTTCGGTGCCCGCCTGAATCCGGAAGAAGTCATCGCCCGCGCCCATGTCCTGCTCGAACGCCTGGAGGCGCACCTGACCACGCGCGAGTGGTTGGCTGCCGATCACCCGACCATCGCCGACATCGCCCTCTACAGCTACCTGGCTGGAGCGCCGGAAGGCAATGTGGAGCTGGCGCCCTATACGGCGGTGCGCGCCTTCCTGCAGCGGGTGGAGGCCCTGCCCGGCTTCGTGCCCTTTCCCGAGACCGTGGCCGGCCTCCGGGCCTGATCGAGCCCTCACCCTGCTGGAGGTCAAGGTCATGCATGAGCCCCTACCCACCTGGCACGCCGGGGAAACCTTCATCCAGGAACAGCTAGGCGTTCGTGAACGCCTGGAGGCCCTGGGGCCGCGGGTGATCCGGCCGTTCATGCCCGACCAGCATCGGCAGTTCTTCGCCCAGCTGCCCTTCGTGGTACTGGGCAGCGTGGATGCCGCGGGCGACGCCTGGGCGACGATCCTGGAAGGCCAGCCGGGCTTTCTCGCCTCGCCCACGTCCACCACCCTGGATATCGCCGCCCGCCCCGCCAGCGAGGATCCAGCAGCGCCTGGACTGGGCGCAGACGCGGCCGTGGGCCTGCTGGGCATCGAGTGGCACACCCGCCGCCGCAATCGCATGAACGGCATCCTCAGCCCCACGGCCCAGGGACTGCGCGTGACGGTGGACCAGAGCTTTGGCAACTGCCCGCGCTATATCCAGCTGCGTGACCTGAGCTTCGCTCACGAACCGGGCGCCGTCCCGGTCACGCCCGGGGAGCAGCTCGCCAGCCTGGATGTGGCGGCCCGCGCGCTAATCACCAGTGCCGATGCCTTTTTCGTCGCCTCCTACGCCGACCAGCAGGGCCAGCGACGGGTCGATGTCTCCCACCGGGGCGGCAAGCCGGGCTTCGTCCGGGCAGACGCCGAGGGCCTGCTGACCATTCCCGACTTCAACGGCAATCTGTTCTTCAACACCCTGGGCAATGTCGTCGCCAATGGCCGGGCCGGACTGCTGTTCGCGGACCTGGAGCGCGGCGATCTGCTGCAGCTGAGCGGGACCGCCGAGGTGCTGTTCGACTCGCCCGAGATCGCCGCCTTCGAAGGCGCCGAACGCCTCTGGACCTTTCGCCCCCAGCGTATCGTCCGTCGCCGCGGCGCCCTGGCGTTGCGCTGGCAGGCGCAGCCCGGCGGCGAGTCGGAGAGCAGTCGGCTGACCGGCAGCTGGGCGGAAGCCAAACGGCGCCTGCAGGCCAGGGCCCAGGACCGCCGCTGGCGTCCGCTGCGCATCACCCGGATCGTCCAGGAGAGCGCCACCATCCGCTCCTTCCACCTCGAATCAGTGGACGGCGCAGCCCTGCCCCCCTACCAGGCCGGTCAATTCCTGCCGATCCGGGTGACAGTCGAGGCAGGGCAACCCTCCCTGGTGCGAACCTACACCCTGACCTCCCTCCCCGCCGACGGCTATTACCGCATCAGCGTCAAGCGCGACGGCCTGGTCTCGCGACTGCTGCACGACCAGCTGCGCGAAGGCGACCTGATCGAGGCCCGGGCGCCCGCCGGCGACTTCACCCTGGCGGCCTCGGCGGAGCGCCCCCTGGTGTTCCTCGCCGCCGGGATCGGCATCACTCCGTTGCTGGCCATGCTGCGCCAGGCGGTCCATCAGGGTCGGCGGCCAGTCACGCTGTTCTATGGCGCCCGGACCCAGGCGGAACGGGCCTTCGACCGGGAGCTGAGCGAGCTGATGGCCAGGGCTCCGGAAACGCTACGGGTGATCAGGCTGCTGAGCGATCCCGCTGCTGCCCTTCCCGGGGTGGACTATGACGTCGCCGGGCGCATCGACATGGCGCTGCTGGGCCGCCAGCTGCCCTTCGGTGACTATGACTTCTACCTCTGCGGCCCCGCGGCCTTCACCCAGGGGCTATATGACGGCTTGCGCGGTTTTGGCATCGAGGATGGCCGTATCCGTGCCGAAGCCTTCGGTCCGGCCGGCCTGGTGCGCAGCGGTGCGGCGACGGCGGCGACCGTGCGGCCTGCCGCGGCCACCGAGGCCGTCCGGGTGCGCTTCGCGGCGTCCGGCCAGCAAGCGCAGTGGACGCCCGCCTCCGGCAGCCTGCTGGAACTAGCCGAAGCCCAGGGCCTGGAGCCCGCCTTCAGCTGTCGCGAGGGGCACTGTGGCAGCTGTCGCACGGGACTGCTCCAGGGCGCGGTCACCTATGCCAAGGAACCCGCCGCGGCGGTCGCTGCCGACCAGGCCCTGCTCTGTTGCGCGCTGCCGGCTGCCGGGTCCGCGCCGCTGGAATTCGACCTCTAGGCTGGTCAGCCAGGGCGTGTCGACTACCATGGGCGTCTGGCCGGCCCTCTCCGGCGTCGTGAGGAAAACCCCGCAGATGGATCGTTGGCAGGCGATGCGCGTGTTCGTGAAGGTGGCCGAAACCGAGAGTTTCGCCCGTGCGGCCCGGGAACTGCACCTGAGCGCCCCGGCGGTGACGCGCCTGGTGGCCGGCCTGGAGGCGCTGGTCGGCGCCCAGCTGCTGGTGCGTACCACCCGTTCCGTGAAGCCCACCGAGGCCGGCGCCCGCTATCTGCAGGATTGTCGGCGCATCCTCGGCGAGATCGCCGAGGCGGAGCTGGCGGCCGCGGGACACCAGGCCAGGCCCTCGGGAACCCTGGCGATCACCGCGCCCATGTTGTTCGGGCAACTGCACGTGCTGCCCCTGGTGCTGGACTTTCTCGCTCGCTATCCGGAGATGCGTGTCCGTACCCTCTTCGTCGATCGCCAGGTCAATCTGCTGGACGAAGGCATGGACGTCGCCTTGCGCATCGGCCAGCTGCCGGACTCGGGTTTCACCGCCGTCCAGGTAGGCCGCGTGCGGCGGGTGGTGTGCGCCGCCCCTGCCTATCTGGACGCCCAGGGCATTCCCACCACGCCGGCTGCGCTGCGCGAGCACCGCATCCTCGCCTGCCAGGGGGCCTGGGCGTCGCCGGAATGGCGTTTCGCCCAGGGTCAACGGGTAGTGGTGGATCCGCTGCTGCTGTGCAACACCAACGAGGCCGCCATCGCCGCTGCCCGGGCTGGATGGGGCCTTACCCGGGTGCTGCACTACCAGATCGCCCCGGCGCTGGCCGACGGCTCCTTGCGCCTGGTGCTCGAAGCCCATGAAGAGGCGCCTCTGCCGGTGCATCTGGTCTATCCGCAAGGCCGTCAGGCGGCGGCCAAGGTCAGACTCTTCGTTGCGCTGGCGGCGGCCGCGCTGCGTGCCGATCCACTGTTTGGCGAAATGCCCGGTTGACCAAGCCGGACGGCCACCGCACAAACTGCGGCCAGGGCGCGCCGAACGCGTTCTCCCGCCGCTCGCATGGGGGCAATTCGGCATCCGCCGCCGCCGCCGCTCCCTAGACTCAGGGCCTGACCTGCCATTGGGAGCGCCACCATGCCGCTGCACCTCGATCTGCAAGACCCCCGCCTGTTCAAGGAATCCGCCTATGTCGACGGCCACTGGATAACCGCCGACAACGGCGCCACCTTCGCCGTGGAAAACCCTGCCACCGGCGAGACCATCGCCCAGGTAGCGGCCCTGGAGGCTGCGGAAACCGCCCGCGCCATTGCCGCGGCGGAAGCCGCCTGGCCAGCCTGGCGCGAGCGTCCGGCGGCCGAGCGCGCGGCGTTGCTGGAGCGCTGGTACGCCCTGATGCTGGAACACCAGAACGATCTGGCTCTGCTGATGACCCTGGAACAGGGCAAGCCGTTGGGCGAGGCCCGTGGCGAGATCGCCTATGGCGCCAGCTTCGTCAAATGGTTCGCCGAAGAAGCCCGGCGCGCCTATGGCGATATCCTGCCTGCCCCGGCGCGCGATCGCCGGGTGCTGGTGCTCAGGCAGCCGGTGGGCGTCGCCGCCGCCATCACGCCGTGGAACTTCCCCAACGCCATGATCACCCGCAAGGCCGCGCCGGCCCTCGCGGCCGGCTGCCCGGTGGTGATCAAGCCCTCGGACCTCACCCCGCTCTCGGCCCTGGCGCTCGCCGAACTGGCCGACCGCGCCGGCTTTCCGCCCGGCGTATTCAATGTGCTCACCGGCATGCCCGCCGGCATCGGCGGCGAACTGACCCGTAATCCGGCGGTACGCAAGCTGTCCTTCACCGGCTCCACCCGCATCGGCCAGCTGCTGCTGGCGCAATGCGCGGCCACGGTGAAGCGCACCAGCATGGAACTGGGCGGCAACGCCCCCTTCATCATCTTCGACGATGCCGACCTGGACCTGGCCGTCGCGGGGGTGTTGCAGAGCAAATTCCGCAACGCTGGCCAGACCTGCGTCTGCGCCAACCGCATCCTGGTACAGGACGGCATCCATGATCGCTTCGCCGAGCGCCTGGCTGCCGAGGTCGCCAAGTTCAAGGTGGGCAACGGCCTGGAGGCCGGGGTGACGCTGGGTCCGCTGATCAATCGCCAGGCGGTGGACAAGGTGGCCCGCCACGTCGACGACGCCCTGACCCAGGGCGCCAAGGCCCTGTTCGGCGGCCCGCCCGGCGGCCGTGACCAGTTCGTCGCCCCCACGGTGCTGACCGGCGCCACGGCGGACATGCTGCTGGCCAGCGAGGAGACCTTCGGCCCGGTGGCGCCGCTGTTTCGCTTCCGCGACGAGGCCGAGGCCCTGACCCTGGCCAATGCCACGCCCTACGGGCTGGCCGCCTACTACTACACCCAGGATCTGCGCCGCGCCTGGCGGGTGGGCGAACAGCTGGATTTCGGCATGGTGGCGCTCAACACCGGCACCCTGTCGATGGAAGTCGCTCCCTTCGGCGGCGTGAAGCAGTCCGGACTGGGCCGCGAGGGTTCGCACCTGGGATTGGACGAGTACCTGGAGGTCAAGGCCTGGCACCTGGGCGGGCTCGACTGAAATCCCAAGGCGGCGAGCAACCGAAAATGCCGTCACCCCTGATCAAAACAGCCGATCGCGATGCGGGGGCCGGTAACTTCAGCGTTACCGACCCCACGGCCTGCGTAGGCTGGAACTCTCGCCCCTGCCTGGAGTATCGCTGCATGAATTCCGCTGCCAAAGCCACCGAACGTCTGTTGGGTTATCGCGAACAAGGCGTTCCCCGCGGCATCATCACCGCCCACCCCGTCGTGGTGGCCCGCGCCCAGGGCAGCGAAGTCTGGGACGTGGATGGTCGCCGCTACCTCGATTTCGTCGGCGGCATCGGCGTGCTCAACGTCGGCCACAATCACCCGCGGGTGGTGGAGGCCGTCCGCCGCCAGGTCGGGGAGATCTCCCACGCCAGTTTCCAGGTGATGGCCTACGAGCCCTACCTGGAACTGGCCAGCCGCCTCAACACCCTGATCGGCAATGGGGAGGCCTACAAGACGCTGCTGCTGACCTCCGGGGCCGAAGCGGTGGAGAACGCCATCAAGATCGCCCGCGCCCATACCAAGCGGCCGGGGGTGATCGCCTTCCGCGGCGGCTTCCATGGCCGCACGCTGCTGGGCGTGACCCTGACCGGCTTCGCCCAGCCCTACAAGCAGAACTTCGGCCCCTTCCCCGGCGACATCTATCACGCGCCCTACCCCGATCCCTTCCACGGCATGGACACCCAGCAGGCCCTGGTCGGCCTGCGCGAGGTGCTCGCCACCCAGGTCTCCCCCGACCAGGTGGCCGCCATCCTGATCGAACCGGTACAGGGCGACGGTGGCTTCCGTCCGGCGCCGGTGGAATTCCTCCAGGGGTTGCGCGCGCTGTGCGACCAGCACGGTATCGTCCTCATCGCTGACGAGATCCAGACCGGCTTCGGCCGTACCGGCAGCCTCTTCGCCTTCCAGCAGACCGGCATCCAGCCCGATCTGGTGACGGTGGCCAAGAGCCTGGCCGGCGGCCTGCCGCTCTCCGGGGTGGTCGGTCGCGCCGCCATCATGGACGCGCCCCTGCCCGGCGGCCTCGGCGGTACCTACGGCGGCAACGCCCTGGCCTGCGCCGCAGCGCTGGCGGTCCTGGACATCTTTGAAGAGGAGGACCTGGTCGCCCGAGGGGTCGCCCTGGGCGAACAGCTGCGCAGCGGTCTGCTCGACCTGCAACGCCGCCACCCGCGTATCGGCGAGGTCCGCGGCCGCGGCTTCATGCTGGCGGTGGAGATGGTCGGCGCGAACGGCAGAAGCCCGGACGCCGCCCTCGCTCAGCAGGTCATCGAGGGCGCCCGTCAGGCCGGATTGCTGGTGATCAAGTGCGGAGTGGAGCGCAACGTCATCCGCTTCCTGGCGCCTCTGGTCACTACAGAAGCACAACTGGCCGAAGCCTTGCAGATGTTCGGCCAGGCCCTCGCCCAGGCCAGTGCCTGAGAAGTTGCTCACGATCTCGTGAGCTAGAGCCAAACAAGGCGAAAAGGCCTGAGAAAGCGCAGTTTACAAGTGGTAAATGAGCATTTCGAAGGCGTTTTCAACGAAGTTTGGCCGACGCGCAGCAGATCGTGAGCGGCTTCTGAGGTCGAACGTAACGCCGCCCGGCCCCACTGTCGCGGCGAAGGGGAATCCGACCATGAGAATCACGCGTTACCAGGCCATAGGCTTTTCCTGCTACGGCACCCTCGTCGACCGTGAAGGGGGCATCCTCGAAGCCCTGCGCCCCCTCGTGGCGCAGGCGGGGCTGAGCACCCATCCCGACTGGCTGCTCGGCAGCTATCACCGCCTGGCCCGCGAACTGCGCCAGACAGCACCCACTGCCAGTCAGATCAGTCTGCATCTGCGCATTCACCAGCGACTGGCGCAGGAGTTGCAACAGGAAGCAGACCTGGATGCCAGCGTGGCTTTTGGAAACGCCACGGCGTGCTGGCCGGTGTTCGAGGATGCTCCGGGCGCGCTGCAGTACCTGAGCAAGTTCTATCGATTGGTGTTGCTGGCCTCGCCCGATGACGGCGAGGCGGCAGCGATCACGGCGCGGTTGCCTGAGGTGTTCGCCGCCGTCATACCCAACCGGGGTGGCGATCTGCGCCTGGCGCTGGATGACACCCTGGAAGAACTTGGCCTGGTGCGTGGGGACTTGCTGCCGGTAAGAGGCAGCGAACCGGACGATCCCTGGAACCCCCTGGTGGATTTTCCGCTGTGTACCCTGCGCCGTGATCGCTCGCGGCCCTGGAACCTTTCGCGGCAGGCCCTGGATGGCACGCGGTGCGAGTACGCAAGTCTCGCCGATCTGGTACACGCCCACCAGACCGCCCTGCGTGCCTAGCCTGCCGTTCACGATTGCGAGGAACGACGATGGACGCCGCAACAAAACTGGATCGCATCGACATCAACATCCTGGTGCAGCTGCAGAAGGATGGCCGGATGACCAATGTCAGTCTCGCCGAAGCCGTGGGTCTTTCCCCCAGCCCCTGCCTGCAACGGGTCAAGCGCCTGGAGGCGGCCGGCTACATCAGTGGCTACGAGGCCCACGTCAACCTCGCCAAGATCGCCAACTCGGTGACGGTGTTCACCGAAGTCACCCTCTCCGACCACAAGCGCGCCGACTTCGTGAAGTTCGAGTCCTTCATCCGCGGGGTCGATGAGATCCTCGAATGCCACCTCATCAGTGGGGGCTACGACTACCTGCTGCGGTTCATGTGCAGCAGCATCGGTCACTACCAGGAATTGATGGAATCCATCCTCGACCGCAACGTCGGGATCGAGAAGTACTTCAGCTACATCGTCATCAAGTCGCCGGTGGTCAAGAACGCCCTGCCGCTGCGCAGCCTGATCAAGGCAGGCTAGTACTTCGCACCTCGACGCTCCGCCAGCACCCCGCTGCCGGAGCGCGCCGTGCCTAGCGCAGGATGCAATAGAGCTTGCGCACCGTCTCCCGACTGTCCCAGGCCATGGGCGTCTCCGCGGGTACCAGCACCGCCTCGCCCGCCCTGACATTGCAGGGCGCTTCACCCTCGACGGCCAAAGTCACCGAGCCGGCATAAAGCAGCATCAGTTCGCAATGGGGATTGGTCACTGCCTTGCGCACGTAGCCGGTGCATTCCCACATCCCTACCCGCAAGGCGCCGCCGCCGCTTTCGAACAGGTCGCAGCCCGTGGCAGTGGGCGCCGGGCTGAGCAGCACGCTGGCGGCCGGTGGCGGCGAAGGCTCACGCACGGCGGCCGGGTCCAGCAGCAACGGCGCCGACGGCGTCGGGCCTTCGCTGGCGCGACCGGGAAAGGCCATGAACAGGCGGCGTAGCTCGCCACTGTGGCGCCAGCGGCAACTCAGGCCACGCGGCAGGATGAAAGCATCGCCGGCCTTGAGCTGCAGGGCGCCACCGGCCCACTCCAGCTGCAACTCGCCCGCTTCGAGAATGCTCACTTCCACCCAGGGAAAGTCATCCAGCTGGCAATCGGCGGAGTGGCTGATGGCGCTCCCCATGACATAGCCCAGGCGGCCATCGTGCAGGTGCAGTTCCCGGCCAGCGGCCAGGGGATCATCGTGCAGGGGTTGCAGCGCGCGCGGCAGCTGGCGGTCATTGGGCGGTTGGCAGTAGTGCAACAGGGGCATGGCGAATCCTCACGACCAGAGGCGCGGCGGGCATGCCGCGGACAGGGTCAGTATCGACCGCCAAGACGGCCGGGATATGGCGTTTCCGTCGCGACGCAGCACAGAAGCTGCCGTTTTTCCCAGATGCGGCGCAGTTTCCGCCGCACCACCGATCATGACGGCGACGCCTGGGATTTCAGGACAAACTACCGCCCCCTTGCGCCATCCTTGAGCTTTGCCGGAGACCTTCCCATGACGCTGCTCTACAAGGCCGATCCCGAACGCGGCCAGGCCTGGCGCCGCTTGTTCCAGGAACGCGCGCCCGATATCGAATTTCGCCAGTGGCCAGAGGTGGGCAACGCCGACGAGGTCCGCTACCTGGCCTGCTGGCAACCACCAGAGGACCTCGCCAGCCGCTTTCCCAACCTGGAGGTGTTGTTCGCCACCTCGGCCGGGGTCGATCAGTTCGACCTGAGCCTGCTGCCTGCCGACCTGCCGGTGGTGCGCATGCTCGATCCCGGCATCGTCGCCGGCATGGTGGAGTACGCGACGCTCATGGTCCTGGCCCTGCATCGCCAGCTGCCGCGCTACCTCGACCAGCAAGGTGCGGGGCGCTGGCAGGAACATGCCCTGGTGACGGCGGAGAACAGACGCGTCGGGGTGCTCGGCCTTGGCCAGATCGGCCAGGCGGTGCTGGAGCGCCTGACGAGCTTTGGCTTCGCGCTGTCAGGTTGGTCACGATCGCCCCATGAGTTGCCAGGGGTACGCTGTCATGCCGGCGCCGAGCAGCTGCCGGCGTTTCTCGCCGACTGCGAGATTCTCATCTGTTTGCTGCCGCTGACCCGGGAGACGCGTGGAATTCTCGATGCCGAACTGTTCGCCGCCCTGCCTCGTGGCGCCAGCCTGATCAACCTGGGACGTGGCGCCCAGCTGGTAGAGGCCGATCTGCTGGCGGCCCTGGACAGCGGTCAGCTGAGCCAGGCGATACTGGATGTGGTGGAGCCGGAACCGCCCACGGCCGACCATCCCTTCTGGCAGCACCCGCGCATCTGGCTGACACCCCACGTGGGCGCCATGACGGTGCCGGAAACGGCCTTCACGGTCTTGCTGGAGAACATCCGCCACCACCAGCGCGGTGAGCAGATGCAGGGTTTGGTGGATCGGCAGCGGGGGTACTAGTCGAGAGGCAGGGTGGCCTTAGCCCAAGGCCACTCGCAACCGTCCGAGCAAGGCATCGCAGGCTTCCAGCTGGCTGATCTCGACGTACTCATCGGGCTTGTGCGCCTGTTCGATGCTGCCAGGCCCGCAGACCACCACCGGGGTGTCCAGCCGATTGGCGAAGAGGCCGCCCTCGGTGCCGAAGGCCACCTTGAGCTGGGCAGTGCCGGGCTCGACCAAGGTCTGCAGGAAGCGCACGGCCTCGACGCTGGGATGGGTATCCAGTCCGGGATAGGCGTTGACCGTCTCGATCTCGATGGCGGCCTTGGGCGACAGCTGCCGCGCCTGGGCGACCAGGGTGTCCGCCGTGTCCTGCAGCGTGGCCACCAGGCTCGCGGGATCGTCCGCCGGCAGGTGGCGGATCTCGAAATCCAGGGTGCAGAGATTGGGCACGATGTTCAGCGCCTTGCCGCCGTCGATCCGGCCAACATGCAGGGTGGTGTAGGGAATGTCGTAGGCCGCGTCACGGGTGCCCTCTTCCGCCAGGCGCCGCTGGCTGGTGCGCAGGGCCGTGACCAGATCGCTGGCCAGGTGGATGGCGTTGACGTGCTGCGGGGCTCGCGAAGAGTGCCCTTCCTGGCCATGGCAGTGAGCCCGCAGCGCCGCCTTGCCCTTGTGGCCTAGGGCGACCTGCAATTGGGTGGGTTCGCCGACGATGCAGAGGAAAGGCCGCACGGGTGCCAGCTCCAGCACCTCCAGCAGTCGCCGTACACCGACGCAGCCGATTTCCTCGTCGTGGGAGAGCGCCAACTGCAGGGGTCGTTTCAGCGGTTCACCACGAGCGGCGTCCAGCAGGGCGACCACCGCGCAGGCGACGAAACCCTTCATGTCGCAGGCGCCGCGCCCGTAGATCCGACCGTCCTGCAGGGTGCCGGCGAAGGGTGGCAAGGTCCAGGCCTGGCCTTCCACCGGCACCACATCGGTATGCCCGGACAACAGCACCCCGGGTACGTCGGCAGGCCCCACGCTGGCGTAGAGATTGGCCTTGCGGCCGCTCTCGTCCAGCACCAGCCGGCAGGCGATATCGGCCGCTTCCAGCAGCCCCTGCACATGCCTGATCAACGCCAGGTTGGAGTCGGCGGAAACGGTGGGGAAGCCGATCAGGGTGCGCAGTAGATCCTGGCTGTTCATCCGGCAAGGCTCTCCTGGCGCGGTTGCGCGAAACGGGCCACATCGAAGGCCGCCAGGGGGGTGTCGGTACGGCCGGTGGCGATCAGCTCGGCCATGGTGTCCCCTACCCCCGGGCCGAGCTGGAAGCCGGCGCCACAGAAGCCGAAGGCGTAGTAGAGACCCTCCACCTGGCTGCTGGGGCCCATGATCGGCAGGTCGTCAGCGATGTAGCCCTCGACCCCGCTCCAGGTACGGATCACGTTGACCCGCCCCAGGGCCGGCGCCAGGCGGCGCAGCTGAGTGAGCTGATTGAGCAGGCCGTGGGGTTCGGCGCGGGCCAGACGGGTGTCCAGATCCGGCCGGGTGCGGAAGCAGCCGCCGAAGATCACGTTGCCCCGCGGGATCTGGCGGAAGTAGATGGTCTCGCTCACCAGCGGCGAAGACACGCCCACCGCCTCCCTGAAGACATAGGGCAAGGGCTCGGTGACGCCCATTTGCGGGCCATGGGTCTCGATGGGCACCGGCTCGCCGAACTGGCTCGACAGCCGGCTGCCCCAGGCACCGGCGGTGATCAGTAGCCGTGGCGCCTGATAACGGCGGCCATCGGCGGCCTGCACCAGGAAGTCACCGTCCGGCTTGGTGACCTGGGTGATCTCGACCCCTTCCTGGAGATTGACGCCTTCGCGCACCGCAGCGCGAGCGAACGCCGGGGCGGCCAGCCGCGGATTGGCGTGGCCATCGTGGGGCGCATAGGAACCTGCCACCACTTCGGGCCCCAGGTAAGGGAATTTATCGTGCAGCGCCGCGCCTTCGAGCACCTGCAGCTCCAGGGCGGCGGTCTCCGGCGCCCGTGCATACTCGTGCAGCATGGCGATGCGCGACGGATCGTAGACCACCCGCAGATGACCGCCTGGAATGAACTCCAGATCATCTCCGATAAGCTCCGGTAGCCGACCCCAGACCCCCCGCGAGCGCGTGGCGAGCGCTACCTGACTCAGGTAGCGCCCCTGACGGCGGACATTGCCGAAATTGGTGCCACTGGCGAAGCGCCCGACCTGATCACGCTCCAGCAGGAGCACCGACAAGCCCCGGCGACGTAGGAAAAAGGCGCTGGCGCTGCCCATGATGCCGGCGCCGACGATGATGACGTCTGCCTGGTTGGCGGCATTCTGGCTCATGATGAAACCTCCTCTTCGCTGGTAATGATCCCCAGCGGCAATGGCCGGACCGGCGCCTGGCCACGCAGGCGGCCAACGGTCTCGACCGGCACCCCGGATTCGGCGGCGATGATCTCCGCTCCGGCCTGGGCGCAATAGCGACCCTGGCAGCGACCCATGCCGACGCGGCTGAAGGCCTTGGCGCGATTGGCCTCGCGAGCGCCCTTCTCACGAACCACGGCGCGCAACTCGCCGGCGGTGATGCCTTCGCAGCGGCAGACCACCGCCGTGTCCGGCAGGCTCGCCATCTGCCTGGCCGGCCAGGGAAAGGCTTCCGCGAGGCCCAGGCGAAAGCGCTCCTGCACCGCCAGGCCCTCGCGGCAGCGCTCGGCGAGCCCCGTGGGTAGCGTCAACTGGAGGTCCGCCAGCACAGCGCAGGCGGCCAGTCGGCCGGCCAGCTCGGCCCCGTCGGCGCCGCGCACCCGGGCGCCATCGCCCGCGGCATAGACGCCCGGCGTGGAGGTTCGCCCCTCCCCATCCAGTTGCAGCACCCATTGGCCAGTGGCCCGCTCGAACTCGAAGGCGCAGCGGGCCAGGTCGGCCAGCTGGGTTTCCGGACGCAGGTGGTAGCCCAGCCCCACGGCGTCGCCGACCACCTCCTGACGCAGTCCGCGGGCATCGGCGAAGGCCGCGCCACGCACGCCCTGCTCGGCATCGCCCAGGATCTCCAGCGGGGTGACGCCCAGGTGCAAGGGCACCCCGGCGCGCTTGAGCGCGGCCATGAGCTGCACGCCCTTCCAGGCCAAACCCGGGCGGGCCAGCAGCTTGGGGGTGGCGAGGGCGCGCAGGCGCAGGGGCGCGGTATCGAGCACCGCCGCCACCGTGGCCCCGGCCTGCTGATACTGGCTGGCGACCAGATAGAGCAAGGGACCGCTGCCCATGAAGATCACCCGCCGGCCGATGGACACCGCCTGGGCCTTGAGGGCGATCTGCGCGCCGCCCAGGGTATAGGTGCCGGCCAGGTTCCAGCCCGGTACCGGTAGCAGGCGGTCGCTCGCGCCGGTACAGAGCACCAGGGCGTCGAAGTCCAGGGTCCGCTGGCGATTGCCCTGCACCGTGTAGAGGGTGCGCTCGTGCAGGTGCCAGGCCAGGGTGTCGGGGCGGTAATCGAGGCGTCCGCGCAGGCCGTCGAAGGTGCGGTGCAGGTCCTCGGCCTTGGCCGCCTCGCTGCCATAGAGGGTGGCATAGGCCCGCTGGAAGCCCTCGGGCTGGCGACGATAGATCTGACCGCCGTCGCGCCGATTCTCGTCGATCACCACCGGGGTGATACCGGCGGCCAGCAGGGTCTCGGCGCACCGCACACCGGCCGGACCAGCGCCGACGATGACCACCCGGGGAGTGCTCTTGCCCGGTTGGGCTAGGCCAGATTCCATATGGCCTCCGGTTGCGCGGTGAGGATCTGCAGTCCTTCGCGGACCTCGGTGCCGCAGGCACGCAGGCGCTCGCCCTCGGCGGTCCACACCCAGCAATCCTGACAGGCGCCCATCAGGCAGAAGCCGGCACGGCGCTCGTCACCGAATTCGGAACGCCGCAGCGCCGGACCGTTGGCGAGCAAGGCGACCATCAGGGTATCGCCGGCCAGTGCCGTGACCGGCAGGCCATCGACGGTGAGACTGACCTGCGGCCGGCCGGTTTCGGCGAGTCGCTGGAAGCGGGAAGTCATGCGCGAACTCCTTGGGAATGCAGCACGGCGCCACCCTGCAGACGTTGCAGGGTCTCGCCATCATGGTGACAGAGGATGCGGTTGCCGCCGGCCAGCGTCTGGGGTCGTGGCGGCACCCGGTCGCAGCGCCCTTCCAGCCGTACCGGGCAACGCTGCAGGAAGCTGCAGAGGCGTCCGCTGGCCGGAGCCGACGAGGCCAGGGGCAGCAGCGTGCGGACCGGTTGTTCTTCCAGCCAGCCCTGGCGCAGCGCGGGCACCGAGGCAGTGAGCAATTCGGTGTAGGGGTGCAGCGGCGGGTGCTGCAGTGTGGCGGGGGTGCCGAGTTCCACGGGCTGCCCGGAATAGAGCACCAGCACCTCGTCGCAAAGGCTGCGCACCGTGGAGATGTCGTGGCTGATGAACAGATAGGCCAGCCCCAGTTCGCGGCGCAGTTCGGCGAGCAGGTCGAGAATGGCCGCGCCGACCACGGTATCCAGCGCCGAGGTCACCTCGTCACAGAGGATCAGCTCGGGTTCAGCGGCCAGGGCGCGTGCCAGGTTGACCCGCTGCTTCTGGCCGCCGGACAGCTCGCCCGGTCGCCGGCTGGCCAGACTGGCCGGCAGCTGCACCCGGTCGAGCAATTCACGAACCTTGCGCTGACGGGTGGCCTTGTCGAAGGCGTGATAGGTCTCCAGTGGACGCGTGAGGATGCGCTCCACGCTATGGGCTGGATTGAGCGCTGTGTCGGCATTCTGGTAGACCAGCTGTACCCGGCGGAACTGCTCGCGGGTGCGTCCTTCCAGGCCCGGCGGCAGGAGTTCGCCACCCAGGCGCACGCTGCCCTGGGCCGGCGGCAGCAAGCCGGCAATGACCCGCGCCAGGGTCGACTTGCCGGAGCCGGATTCGCCGATGACCCCCAGCGCCTGGCCGGCGCCGATACGCAGATCGATACCCTCCAGCACCCGATAACGCGGCAGGTCGTCGGCGCCGATGGGGCCATAGCCGGCCACCAGGTCCTTGATCTCCAGCACCGGCGCCTGGCTGTCGACGGTCGGCAGGCCACGTTCCGCCAGGGGTTCCGGCTGGGCCGCGGCCAGCAGGCTGCGGGTATAGGGATGGCGGGCGCTGGCGAGCAGCCGCTCGGTGCGGCGATTCTCATAGACCTCGCCGCCGTTGAGCACCAGGATGCGGTCGGCCATCTGGGCCACCACGGCCAGGTCGTGGGAGACGTAGATGGCGGTCACGCCACGCTCGCGGACCACCTGCTTGAACACCCGCAGCACCTCGATCTGGGTGGTCACGTCCAGCGCCGTGGTGGGTTCGTCGAGGATCACCAGGGTCGGATCGGTGATCAGCGCCATGGCCGCCATCAGCCGCTGCAACTGACCGCCCGAGACCTGGTGCGGATAGCGCTCGCCGATATGCTCCGGATCCGGCAGCGCCAGTTCCTTGAACAGTTGCAGGGCGCGCGCCTCGGCCTCCTGCCGGGTCAGTACGCCGTGAATCAAGGCGCTTTCGATGATCTGCGCCATCAGCCGTCGTGACGGATTGAAGGCCGCCGCCGCGCTCTGGGCGATATAGGCCACGGTGCGGCCACGCAGGTGGCGCAGTCCGCCGGCGTCCAGCTCAAGCACCTGGGTGTCACCCACCCGGATCGAGCCGCCGGCCAACCGGCATCCCGCCCGGGCATAGCCGAGCAGCGACAGGGCAATGGTGGTCTTGCCCGACCCCGATTCGCCGATCAGCGCCAGCACTTCGCCCTTGGCCAGGCTGAAGCCGACGTCCTTGACGATGGGGGTTTCGCTGCCGTCCTCGTTCTCCGCGACCACGCGCAGGTCCTTGACCTCTACCAGGAGCACCATCTCAGCGCCCTCCCCGACGTCGGGCGCCGAAACGATCGATGAGCAGGTTGACGCCCACGGTCAGGGTGCCGATGGCCAGCGCCGGCATCAGCACCGCTGGGGCGCCGTCGGCCAGGCCACCGATGTTTTCCCGCACCAGGGAGCCCAGGTCGGCATTGGGCGGTTGCACGCCGAGGCCGAGAAAGCTCATGCCGCTGAGCAGCAGCACGATGTAGACGAATCTCAGGCCCAGGTCGGTGAGCAGCGGCAGGCGCATGTTGGGCAGGAGCTCCATCAGGGCAATGTACAGCCGGCCCTCGCCGCGGGTGCGGGCGACCTGGACATACTCCATCTCGGTCAGATTCATCGCCAGACTACGCGAGATGCGATAGCAGCCCGGTGCGTAGCCCACTACCGCCATGACGATCAGTAGCGGCACCGAGGAGCCGAAGGCCGACACCATGACCAGGGCCAGCATCTTGCTCGGCAGCGAGATCAGCGCATCGACCAGCCGCGATAGCGGCTCATCCACCCAGCGCCCGGACAACGCCGCCAGGAGGCCGAGCCCGGTCCCCAGCACGCAGGCCAGCATCGCCGCCGCCAGCGCCAGGCCCACGGTGAAGCGGGCACCATCGAGGATGCGGCTGAGCACGTCGCGGCCCAGGTAATCGGTGCCCAGGGGATGGGCGGCGCTGTAGCTCGCGAGTATCGCGCTGTCACCCAGGGCGCCCGGGTCATAGGGCGCCAGCCAGACGCCGAAGGCCGCGATGAACAGCCAGAAGACCACCAGGATGCCACCGAGCAGTCCGGTCAGGGACCAGCGCGCGCGGCGACGGGTGCGGGGCGGCGACAGCTGGGCGTCGAGCGTCTTGCCATCCACCGGCAGGACGGACGCGCCTCGTACGGGAGTCAGGGGTCGGGTCATAGCGTTCTCAGCCTCGGGTTGGACAGGATGGCGCAGAGATCCGCCAGGGTCATGAGGACCAGGTAGGCGCAGCAGAACAGCATGGCGCAGGCCTGGATCAGGGGCAGATCGCGACTGGCGACGCCGTCCACCATCAGCTGGGCGATCCCTGGATAGTTGAAGATGGTCTCGACGATCACTACCCCGCCCATGAGGTAGGAAAGACTCAGGGCCACGGCGTTGGCGATGGGTCCCACGGCATTGGGCAAGGCATGACGCAAGACGGCGCGCACCGGGCCGACACCCTTGAGCCTGGCCATTTCCACGTAGGGACTCTGCAGCTGCTCCACCAGGGCCGCCCGCGTCATGCGCGCCATCTGCGCCACGATCACGCAGCACAGGGTGCCCACCGGCAACGCGTAGGCGCGCAGGAAGTCCAGGGGGCCGTCGATGTCGTGGGCGAAGGTCAGCGCCGAGGTCCATTGCAGGTGGACGGCAAACACCAGTACCGCCAGGGTCGCCACGAGAAATTCCGGCACAGCGACGATGCCCAGGGTGAAGACGTTGAGCGCGCGGTCCAACCGGCCTCCGGCGTTCATGGCCGAGACGATGCCCAGCCCGAGCGCCAGGGGCACCGACACCAGGGCCGTCACCCCGGCCAGCATCAGCGAACCGCCGAGCCGGTCGCCGATCATGGTGGTGATGGGCATCTGGCTGGCCAGGGACTGGCCCAGATCACCGTGCGCCAGACCGCCGAGCCAGTGGAAGTAGCGCAGCAGCGCGGGCTGGTCGAGGCCCATCTGGGCGCGCAGCGCCGCCACCTGCTCGGGCAGCGCGAACTGGCCCAAAGCCTGCTGCGCGGCGTCGCCCGGCAACAGCGCCGAGACGAAGAACACCAGCAGCGAGACGATGAGCAGGGTCAGCAACCCGCCCCCGACCCGCCGGGTGATGAGGGAAAACACGGAAAGGTCCAAAGCCACCTCCTGCTTGAGCGTGGAGCGGCGAGCGCGGTCTCGGCGGACCGCACACGCCGTCAGGCACCGAGCGTCAGGCCTCCAGCCAGACGTGTTCGGCGAACATGTAGCCCATGAAGCCGCCGATGGGGATGATTCCGTAACCGCCAAGCTTGGGCGAATGGGCATCGATGGAACTGGTGAAGATGGGCAGGCCGATGCCGCAGTGCTGGTGGATCAGCAGCTGCATGTCGGCGTACATCTGCTTGCGCTTGGCCAGGTCGGTTTCGCCGCGGGAGGCCACCAGCAACTGGTCGAACTGCTCGTTTTTCCAGCCCGACTCGTTGAAGGGCGCATCGGACTTGAAGAATTGCGACAGCAGGATGTTGGCGGTAGGCCGGGCGTTGATGTTGCCGAAACCCAGGGGGTCCTTCATCCAGTGGCTGTTCCAGTAGCCATCGGCGCTGACCCGGTTGACCATCAGGTTGAGCCCCGCCTGGCGCGCCGACTGCTGCAGCACCAGGGCCATCTCGTTGGCGTTGTCGGCGGCGGTGGAGGTCACCAGCGGCAGCTTCGCCCCGGCGATACCGGCCTTCTGGAAGAGGAACTTGGCCTTGTCCGGATCGTAGGGCCGCTGCGGCAGGTCCGCGGCATGATAGGGAGTGCCGGGCATGATCGGCTGGTCGTTGCCGATGGTGCCGTAGCCCAGGAACACCGACTTGAGGATCTGCTCGCGGTCGAACAGCAGCTTCATGCCCTCCACCACGTTGGGATCGTCGAAGGGCCGGTTGGGAAGGCGCATGATCAGGTCGGTATAGCTGCCGGAGGTGTTGGCCACCACCTTGAGCTTGCCACTCTGCTTGAGACGTTCGGCGGAGCGCGGATCCACCGAGACGGTGAGCTGGACGTCACCGGCCAGCAGCGCATTGACCCGCGAGGGTTCGTCGCCGATGCCGATCAGCTCGATCTCGTCCAGATAGGGCTTGCCGGATTTCCAGTAGTTTTCGTTGCGCACGCCCACGGTGCGCACGCCCGGCTTGAACTCCTTGACCTTGAAGGGTCCGGTGCCGTTGGCGGTCGAGAAGTCCTTGGTGCCATCGGCGATGATCAGGAAGGGCGAGATCGCCAGCACCGCCGGCAGCTCGGAGTTCGGCGACACCAGGCGGATCCGTACCTCATCGGGCGCAACCGCGGTGATCTCGGCGAATTGATCGGCCAGCGCCTTGACCTTGGAGCCTACCGCCGGATCCTTGTGGCGCAGCAGCGAGTAGACGACATCGGCGCTGTCGAAGGTCTTGCCGTTGTGAAATTGCACGCCCTGGCGCAGCTTGACCGTCCAGGTCAGGGCGTCCGCGCTTTCCAGGCTGGTGGCCAGGGCCATCTGGGGCTCGAGATGGCTGTCGAACACCGTGAGACCGTTATAGAAGAAATACTGGCGGGTGTAGTCACCGGAAAAGGCGCCACGGGCCGGATCGAGGGTATCGGCCGTGGACGAACCCGCCGCCGCGGCGCGTACCCGACCGCCCCGGCGCGGGGTGCCACTGACCGCGTCCTCGGCCGCGAACACCTGGCCATCGCGGCCGAGCAGACTGCCCACGCCACTCGCCAGCAGTCCTGCGGCGCCCAGCAGGCGGAGTGCATCGCGCCGCGAGACACCCCGATGCAGGGCCTCGAAGGCACGCACGCTTTCAGCAGCACCTATCAGGGGACTTCCAGTCTTTTTCTCGGTCATGTCGGCTCGCTCGTTGGGGGCTCTGTCACCAGGGCCGCGTGCCCCTCCCCGGGCCCGCGGCGCTGTCCTCGTGGCCGCCGTGTCGCACGGCCTGGTTCATTACAGCACCGGCCCCTCGTCGAATACCGTCGAATTGGGTGGGCGACGAGACAGAAAAGACCGTTTTGGCCAAGCCGCTCAGCATTGTTTGCGGTGTGCGTCGCCACAGCGCAGCGGGGCCGCCCATGCCCGGGTTTGGCGCGCCGCCAGGACGCCTGGCTGGCCAGCGGGGTGCCGTTTCCGACCAGGCGCAGGGCGCGTCCCTCTGCGAACGGCCGGCTCTCGCGGCAGTTTCCACACCGCACGCCTGCCAGACACAGAAGAAAATTCCAGGGTGCCCGCTGGCCTGCAGAAACGACAAAGCCGCCCGCCCGGACACTGCGATTGGCAGGGTCCGGGCGGGCGGTTCGTTGCTCAGGATCTAGGTTCTGTACGAAAAGTCGACGAGCGAAGGTCAGGCGAGGCGAAAAAGGCTGAGGAAGCGGAGTTTACGAGCGGTAAATGAGCATTCCGACCGGGCTGGCGATCCAGGCCTTTTTCAACGAAGCATCACCGAGCGCAGGCACTTTTCGTACAGAACCTAGTGCAGGCGATCCTGGACCCGGTAGTACAACCCCACCAGGGGCAGGAACCAGGGCTTGCCGAAGTGGCCGGGGATGGCAGGCCAGTCCAGCACCCGCCAGGGGTTGGCCTGGCTGCGCCCTTCCAGCACCTCGGCCATCACCCGGCCCATGTGTACCGCCATCTGCACGCCGTGACCGCTATAGCCCATGGCATAGAACAGGCCGTCCTGCTCGCCGGCACGCGGCAGGCGGTCGGCGGTCATGTCCACCAGCCCGCCCCAGCAATAGTCGATGGGCGCCTGGGCCAGGCTGGGAAACAGCTGCCCCAGGGCAGCGCGCAGCACGGCGCCACTCTTGGCGTCCTGGCGTGGATCGGACAGCGCGAAGCGCGCCCTTCCCCCAAAGATGAGACGGTGATCCGGGGTGGTACGAAAGTAGTTGCCGATGATGCGGCTGGTCACATAGGTCCGACGATTGGGCAAGAGCTCGTCCAGCTGCGCCCTGGGCAGCGGCGCGGTGGCGATGATGAAGCTGCCCACCGAGGCGATGCGTCGGCGAAACCACTGGAAGGGACCAACCCGCGCATTGCCGGTGGCCACCAGTACCTGACGGGCGCGCAGCTCGCCCTTGGCGCTGAACACGCGAAAGCTGCCATCGGGCAGCCGCTGCAGATCACTGACTGCCGCGCCTTCGTACACCTGGGCGCCACGCCGGACCGCCGCCTCCGCCAGCCCCACGCCGAAGCGCCCCATATGCATCTGGGCGCCGTTACGCTGCAGGAGTCCCCCGTGGAAGCCGTCGGAGGCCACCTCGACGCGCACCTGGGCGGCGCTGAGCAGCTCCACGTCCGGGTCCACCTCCTGGCGGATCAGCTCGCAGGTACGCGCCAGATTGTCATAGTGCTGCGGCTTGGCCGCCAACTTGAGCTTGCCGGCTTTGTGGAAATCGCAGCCGATACCCTCCTCGGCGATCACCGCCTCCACGCTGGCCACCGCATCGGCATAAGCCTGGTAGAAGGCCCGCGCGCGCTCTGCACCCAGGCTGGCATGCAGGGCCGCGTAATCCTGGGCGACACCGGTGTTGCAGTGTCCCCCGTTGCGCCCGGAGGCTTCGCCGATCACCCGTCCGGCCTCCAGCACGGCCACGCTGGCACCGCGCCGGCGCAGGGCCACCGCGGCCGAGAGCCCGGTGAAGCCGCCGCCGATGACGACGACATCCACCTCGCCCGCCACCGGCCCCGGGGTGGCCCCGGTAAAGCCCGGCGCGGTCGCGAGCCAGTAGGAATCGGACGATGCAGGGCCAAGACTCATGGGCAGGCGCTCCGGCGGCTCAGGGTGTTATTCGAGACCGACCACAGCGGCCAGGCCGCCGATGTCCTTGATCTCGGTGTTGCTGTAGAACGGCGTGCTCGGCTCGTGACCGCGATTCACGAACACCTTGTTCTTGATGTTCATGTAGTCGGCCGGGATGAGGTCGTAACGGAAGCTCGACGACACGTGCAGCACGTCTTCCGGGCCACAACCAAGGGTGTCGAGCATGTATTCGAAGGCCTGCAGGCGCGGCTTGTAGGCCTGGCCCTGCTCGGCGGTGAAGACCCGGTGGAAGGGTACGCCCAGCTTGTCGACGTTGGACATGATCTGCTCGTCGGCGGCGTTGGAATAGATCACCAGCGGGATCTTGTCGGCGATCTTGGCCAGGCCCGCGGTCACGTCCGGATGCGGACCCCAGCTCGGCACCGCCTCGTAGTAGGCATTGGCCTCGGCGTCGGTGAAGGAAATGCCCCAGCGCTTGCAGGTACGCTCGACCGCTGTGTACAGCACCTCCGAATAGGGCTTCCAGGCGCCGAGCACCTCGTCGAAGCGATAGCCGTTGAAGTCCTTGCAGAACCTATCCATCGCCTCGGCCGGGATGCGGTCGGCGAACATCTCGCGGGCCATGTCGGACATGCGGAAACGGGTCAGGGTGCCGTAGCAGTCGAAGGTGATGTACTTGGGCCGAAAGGCGGTCATGGCAAGGGTCCTTTGACGGGAATGGTAGGTGAAGGCCGGAACGCCGGTGGCGCCCCTGGCAAGCATTACAGCATTGGCGGGCCTGACAGTTGTCCGCTTTCAGACGCCGCGGGAGATAGAAAAAACCGTTTTACCGGTAGGGCCCAGCATTGTTTGCGGTGTGCTCAGGAATGCTCCAGATCGATCAGCACACTCTTGCTGCGCAGCGTGGCCTCATAGGCGGCGCGGCCCAGGTCCTTGCCGATGCCAGAGCGCTTGTAGCCGCCGGTGGGGATGATCCAGTCGTGGCTACGGCCATAGCGATTGACCCAGACGGTACCGACTTCCAGCGCCCGGGTCAGGCGCAGCGCCCGGCCGAGGTCGGCGGTGTGCACGCCGGCCGCCAGGCCGTAGGTAGGGTGATCGGCCAGCGCCAGGGCCTCGGCTTCATCGTCGAACACCTGCACGGTCAGCACCGGGCCGAAGATCTCTTCGCGCACGGCGGGATTGTCCGCGCCAACCGCGGTGATCAGCGTCGGCTGATAGTAGGCGCCGCCCAGTCCCTCCTCCAGCGCGCCACCGACCAGGATCTCCGCGCCGGCCGCCTGGCTGCGGGTGACGATGTCCTGGATACGTTGGCCCTGGCGCTGGGAAATGATCGGGGACAGCGTCGCTTCTGCCGACCAGGTCGGCCCCGGACGCAAGTCGGCGAAGGCCGCGCGGATCCCTTCCAGCATCGGCTCCAGGGCGGCGCGCTGCACCAGCAGCCGCGAGCCCGACACGCAGACCTGGCCGGCGTTGCCAGTGATGGCCGCCGCCGCGCTGCGGGCGGTCCGCGCCAGATCCGGCGCATCGGCGAACACCAGCTGCGGACTCTTGCCGCCCAGCTCCAGGGTCACCGGCTTGGGGCCGCTCTCGGCGCAGGCGGTCATGATGGCCGTGCCGGTACCGGTGGAGCCGGTAAAGGTGACCTTGCCGATGCGCGGATGCCGGCACAGCGCATCACCCGTGATACGGCCATCACCCTGAACCACGCTGAGAATGCCAGCGGGCAGCCCGGCCAGGGTGGCCAGTTCGGCCAGGCGCAGGATGGAAAACGGCGTCAGCTCCGACGGCTTGATCACCACCGCATTGCCGGCCGCGAGCGCCGGCGCGATCTTCCAACCGGCCATGCTCAGGGGGAAATTCCAGGGGGCGATGGCGCCCACCACCCCATAGGGTTCGGTGATCTGCAGACCCAGGTGGCTGGTGGCGGTGGCCGCCACCTCGCCACCGTGCTTGTCGGCGAATTCGGCGAAGAAGCGGATGCCCTCGGCGACATAGGGAATGTCCCAGGCCAGCACCTCGCGCAGCGGACGGGTCGAACCCACGGCTTCCAGCGGACCGAGCACCTCGCCATCGGCCTCCACCAGATCGGCCCAGCGACGCATCACCCGCGCCCGCTCCCGCGGCGGTCGGCTGGCCCAGTCGCTGGCTTTCCAGGCGTGCCAGGTGCCCTCCACCACCTCATCCACCAGATCCGCCGAGGCGCACGGTAGTCCGCTCTGGAAGCCGCCATCGGAGGGCCGGAACACCTCCAGTTCGGCACGGGCATCGCGGCTGCGGCCGCCGATGAAATGGGCACAACGAACCGCAATTTCTCTGGGGTCGAACGAGGCCATGGCGCGCTCCGCTAGGGCTGTGGGCTTGGCCCCATGCTAGGCCGGCCGGCCGCCATCTTTTGCCGAACTGGGCCGGACCTTCGGCGCCTCACGCCGCTGCGTCCTGCTACCGGCAACCGAATCTGCCGTCGCGTCTTGCTAGGCTGACGTCTGCATCAGCCAGACCCGAACCGGAGCCCTGCCGTGTCCCACGCCACCCTGAGACCTCTGCGCGAAACTGACCTCGCTACCGCCTACCGCCTGTCCCAGGCGCTGCACTGGCCCCATCGGCTGGAAGACTGGCAATGCCTGTTCCATACCGGGGAAGGCCTGGCGCTGGAGGACGACCAGGGGGTGTTCGGTACCGGCTTCTGCGTCCCCCAGGGCGATTTCGCCACCATCGGCCTGGTGATCGTCGCCGACAGCCACCAGGGCCAGGGTCACGGTCGCCGCCTCATGGACGGTCTTATCGGACTGGCCGGCACCCGCACACCACTGCTGGTCGCTACCCTGCGCGGTGCCCCGCTCTACCGCAGCCAGGGCTTCGTCTCCTACGAGCGCATCTATCAGCACCAGGTCGCCACGTTGCCGGCCATGGACGAACAGCAACACCCGCTGGAAAGCCAGGTTCTGGAGTTGACCCTGGACGCTGCCCCCCAGCTTCAGCTTCTCGCCCAGGCTGCTACCGGCCTGGACCGCACCACCCTATTACAAAAGCTGCTGCCGCAGGCCGAGCGCATCGTCGGTCTGGAGCGTGACGGCCAGCTGCGCGGCTTCGCCTTGTTGCGCCCTTACGGTCGCGGTCTGTCGGTCGGCCCGGTGATCGCCGAATCCGCCGACCAGGCCAGGGCGCTGATCCTTGCCTTGCTCCGTCACGCCGAAGGACGTTATGTACGCTTTGATGTGACGGCTCGTAGCGGCCTCAATCCCTGGCTCATCGAGCTGGGCATCCCCCAGGTCGATGAGGTCGAGCAGATGGCCAGGGGCGAGGCGCCGGTGTCCCGCGACGGGGTGGATCAGTTCGCACTGCTGACCCAGGCGTTGGGCTGAGGGGCAACCTACCCGGCAGCGCGGCTCAGACCTTGCCCGGGCCAGCTGCCCGGTCCATTCAACTCGACACCTAGCGCCACTCGCACCCCGCCACGCGATTACAGCTGGTGCGGGCGCGGTCCCCCTGTGAGGTGGAAAAGCGACTGATGACGTTCCAGCCAAGCTGATGGGTACGGCCTAGCCAGAGGTGGCCGTCGCTGGTCAGGCCGCTGAAGAACTGCAGCCGCCCCAAGCGGGTGCTGGTCTGGGACCAGGACAGACCCGAGACCGGATCATAGCCGCGCATAAGGGTGTCATTGCCCTGCACCATCACCCCGTACCAGCCTCCCTGCCTGTCCTGGCAGCGCAGGACGAAGGCGCTACGCACGCAGGTATTGGCGGGCTTGAGGCTGGGAATTACCGCCTGGGCGGAATGCAGCGGCAGCACCAGCGCCAAGGACAGCAGGCCGGTACGCAGGATCGCAGTCGGGGTCATCACGGCAATCGATCGAGAACGGGACGCCAGCATGAGGTAAATCCGGCCGCCCTGCCAGCCATCATGAAGGGCTCTGGCCTCAGCTTCTGGCGGTCCGCCAGAGGCGGCCGATGTCGCGGGCGGTACGCTCCAGCAGTACCTCGGCCTGGGCCAGCGCCTCGTCCAGGCTGAGCGGCCCGGGGACCAGGCTGAAGGCCGCTGCCAGGCCCTGCTCATAGAGGGCGTCGTAGCCCTCGCCCAGGGAGCCGGCCACGGCCACCACGGGTACGCCCTGGCGCTGCGCCAGGCGCAGTACGCCGGCGGGCGTCTTGCCCCTCAGGGTCTGGCCATCGAGCCGCCCTTCCCCGGTCAACGCCAGATCAGCGCCCACCAGCGCTTCCTCCAGCCCCACCAGGTCCGCCACCACCTCGATACCGGGGCGGAAGGTCGCCCCGAGAAAGGCCAGGGCGGCAAAGCCCACACCGCCGGCAGCGCCGGCACCGGGCTGCTCGCGGACATCGCGGCCCAGCGTGGCGGCGGTGATCGTGGCGAAATGCGCCAGCGCGCCATCGAGCTCCAGCACCTGTTCAGGCGAAGCACCCTTTTGCGGCCCGAAGACATGGCTGGCCCCCTGAGGGCCGCAGAGCGGATTGTCGACATCGGCGGCGATGACCACCGCTACCTCGGCCAGACGCGGGTGCAGGTCCGCCAGGTCGATGCTCGCCAGGTTGGCCAGGGCCGCACCACCGGGTGCCAGCGCTTGCCCTTGGGCATCCAGCAGCCGCGCGCCCAGGGCCTGCAGCAGCCCCGCGCCACCGTCGTTGGTGGCGCTGCCGCCGATGGCCAGAACCAGACGCTCGGCCCCGGCATCCAGTGCCGCCTGCAAGAGCTCACCCGTCCCTCGGGAGGTCGCCACCCGGACATCGCGACGCGCCTTCGGTACCAGCTCCAAGCCGCTGGCGCTGGCCATCTCGACGAAGGCGGTGCGCTGCTCGGCCAGCCAGCCCCAGCGGGCGGTTACCGCTTCGCCCAGAGGGCCGGTCACCTGCGCCTCGCGCACCTCGCCGTCAGTAGCTGCGAGGACCGCGTCCAGGGTGCCCTCACCGCCATCGCCCAGCGGGCACTCGATCAGCTCCGCCTCCGGCAGGGCCTGGCGCAGACCTCGGGCCAGGGCGCGCGCGACGCCGGCGGCCGACAAACTTTCCTTGAAGGAATCAGGGGCGATGACGATCTTCATGAGCGATTCTCCGTTGTTGTGCGCCGAGTGTTTCCCGGATCAGGCGGCACTACAACAGGACGAATGCCCAGCGAAGATGGATCATGACTAGGCGTCTGCCCAGTGATGATCCATCAGCAGCAGCGCGCAGTACAGTTCGGCGGCGTCGGCGAAGCGACGTGGATCCCGGCCCGTCAGCGCCTGGATACGATCGAGTCGATGACGCAGGCCGTTGCGGTGCAGCCCCAGCGCCTCGGCGCAGGCCTGGGGGCTGGCATCCTGGGCGAACCAGCTGTGCAACGTCGCCAGCAGCTGACCCTCTCGATCAGCCTGGCGAAGCCGCAGTAGCGGTTCCAGCAGCCAGGTGTCGCCCGTGCGGGAGACGTACCCCTGCAACCAGGTCGGCAAGGCCAGGTCATCCAGGCGCACCTGATGGCGTTGCGGTTGCAGTCGCCTCGCCACCGCCAGCAGATCCAACGCGCGCAGGGTCGTCTCGGCCAGCCCTGTCCAAGGCCGTGCCTGGGGAATCCAGGCGCTGCGTGCGAGTGCCCAGCCCTGGGCCGGCAATTCCTCCAAGAGCGCCTCAGGGGCCTCCTCCCCTGGGCGATACCAGAGCCACTGACCGTCCTCACGCGGCAGGCACCAGCTGTCGGGCACTCGCCGCTGTGCCCAGTCGCCAAAGTCTGGCGCCGGCGCGGCGAACGCCAGCAGCAAAACGTCCCGCGGCAGGTCCGGTTTCAGGCCGAGCAGAGTGGCATGGCGACCCAGCTCGACTGTCGCACCCGGTGCCAGCAGCTGACGCAGCAGGGGCGTTGTCATGAAGGGCGTACTGGGCAGCTGCCCGGTTGCCTGTTCGATGAGCATTTCGGCCGTCAGCCGCAAGAGTTCGGCCGGCAGGCGCAGCTGCTCGGCGTCCTCGCCTGTCACCCCGAGCACCCCGACCAGCTCGCCCTGGCGATACAACGGCAGGTTGATCCCGGCCTGGGCGCCGGGCAGCCGGGCAGCGGCAGCCCGATCCAGGGCCACCGCGCGCCCCTCGGCGATCACCTGACGCGCCCCGGCATGACGAGTGAACAACCGTGCGGGATCACCCGAGCCGATGATCAGCCCGGACGCATCCATGACATTGACGTTGCCCGGCAGGATGCGCATGGCGCGCTCGACGATTTCCTGCGCCAGGGTCTGGCTCAGTTCCATGGCCACCTCTAGAGTTGAAGAGCGCCTGCACGGCGTGCCGTCACCTTAGAGGCCTCCCCACCGCTGGGCAAGCCGACGGGGAGCCAGGCGCTACTCCGCGGTGCTCAGTAACCCACGGCGCACCTGGTCGCGCTCGATGGATTCGAACAGCGCCTTGAAGTTGCCCTCGCCGAAACCGGTGTCGCCCTTGCGCTGGATGAATTCGAAGAACACCGGCCCCAGCACGGTTTGGGAAAAGATCTGCAGCAACAGCCGGCGCTCGCCACCTTCGGCGCTGCCGTCGAGCAGGATGCCACGAGACTTCAGCTCCTCCACCGGCTCGCCGTGGTTGGGCAAACGACCTTCGAGCATCTCGTAATAGGTTTCGGGCGGCGCCGTCATGAAGCGGGTACCGCAGGCCTTGAGGCGATCCCAGGTGGCGATCAGGTCGTCGGTGAGGAAGGCCACATGCTGGATGCCCTCACCGTTGAACTGCATGAGGAATTCCTCGATCTGTCCGGCGCCGCGCGAGGATTCCTCGTTGAGCGGAATACGCACCAGGCCATCCGGCGCGGTCATGGCCTTGGAAGTGAGGCCGGTGTATTCACCCTTGATATCGAAATAGCGCAGCTCGCGGAAGTTGAACAGCCGCTCGTAGAAGTCCGCCCAGTAGGCCATGCGTCCGCGATAGACGTTGTGGGTCAGGTGGTCGATGACCTTGAGACCGGCGCCCACCGGCTTGCGCTCGACCCCGTCCAGAAAGACGAAGTCGATGTCGTAGATGGAGCTGCCCTCCTCGAAGCGGTCGATGAGGTACAGCGGCGCGCCGCCGATGCCCTTGATCGCCGGCAGGCGCAATTCCATGGGACCGGTGGGCATGTCCACCGCCTGGGCGCCGAGTTCGAGGGCCTTGGCATAGGCGTGGTGGGAATCACGGCAACGAAAGGCCATGCCGCAAACGGATGGGCCGTGCTCCGAGGCGAAATAGGCCGCATGACCGGTCTTCTCGCGGTTGACGACGGCGTTGATGTCGCCCTGACGGAACAGCAGCACGTCCTTGGACCTGTGGTTGGCGACGTGACTGAAGCCGAGGCTTTCCAGCACCGGCTCGATGACATTCGGGGTGGGCGAGGCGAACTCGATGAACTCGAAACCCATGAGGCCCATGGGGTTTTCAAACAGATCGGCCATGATTGGCTCCTTGACTGGCGACGGGAGGGACGATGCCGGTAACGCGGTCTAGCACCAGGTCAAGGGCGGCGCGCAGGAGAGGCCCCGTACGCTGCGGGCGAGGAAGTCACCGAGGAGGAGTTGGCAACCGAGGAATTTCACGAGGCCACCCGCTCCGGGCTATCCGGTTGCATCGCGGGGTGGGCCTGTTGAAAGGCGGGATCGGCTGCGGCTAAGGCCTCCACGCGCAGCAGGCGCGGGTAGACCGACAGGTCCACCTGGAAGCGCCGCGCGGCATAGAGCTGAGGCAGCAGGTAGACGTCGGCCAGCCCCCGTGCGCCGAAACAGAACCCGGTATCGCCGACCTGCGCCTCCACCGCGGCCAGCCCCTCGCCTATCCAGTGGGCAATCCAGTCGAGAATCGCCGGTTCATCCAGGCCCAGGCCGCGCAGGCGATTGAGCACCGAGACGTTATGCAGTGGGTGGATATCGCAACCGATCAGGGCCGCGATACCACGATGGCGGGCGCGCAGCAGTGGATCCGTCGGCAGCAGCGGCACCGCCGGATAGCGTTCTTCCAGGTATTCGATGATGGCGGGTGACTGGTTCAGGACTTCGCCGCCGTCGAGGCGCAGGCTGGGCAGCCGCCCTTGGGGGTTGAGCGCGCGGTAGGCGGGCTGGCGCTGCTCGTCGCTCAGCAAATTGACCGGTACGGCGCGATGATCGAGCCCCTTCAGGGCCAACGCGAGGCGGACCCGGTAGGACGAGCTCGAGCGGTAATAGGTGTAGAGGTCCATCAGGGCTGCCCCGCGATCGCCTTACCATTTCTTGTTTTTGCGTAATTGAATTACGTTAAGTGGAATCTGCTCCTGCTGCGTGCGTCTTGTCAAGGCTGGTCGCTACTCCAGCGGCCAGCCTTCGATCACCTCGATGAAGCGCGTCAACCAGGCATTGGCCTGACTGCCATCCAGCACCCGATGGTCGATCGTTAGGGACACATAGGCCTTGAGCCGCGCCTGGAAGGTGTCGATACCCTCGATCTCTCGTACCACCACGCGCTTTTCCAGGGCGCCCACGCCCAGAATGGCGGACTGCGGCTGGTTGATGATGATGGGCGTGGCCAGCAGCGAACCGGAGACGCCATGATTGGACAGGGTGAAGGTGCCGCCGCGGACCTCTTCCGGCCGGAGAAAGCCGCCGCGTGCGGCATTGGTCAGCTCCTGCAGGCGGGTGGCGACGCCCAGCAGCGACAACGCCTGCGCCTGGTGGATGACCGGCACGATGAGTCCCTGCTCGCCCAGGGCGGTGCCTATGCCCAGGTTCACATCGGCGAACACTTCCAGGTAGTCGTCATGCCAGCGGCTGTTCACCTCCGGCACCCGGCGCATGGCCGCCACGGCGGCCAGGACTAGGTAGGCCGTGTGGGTCAGCCGCACGCCCTGTTCGGCGAACCGCGGCTTGTGGCGGCGCCGGTGCCCCTCGACGGCGGTAAAGTCGGCTTCGAAGACGGTCGTCACATGGGGGGCGACCATCACCGACTGTTGCAGGCGCTGGGCGATGGTCCGGCGCAGGGTGCTGTGCGGGACCTGGGCGGCCACGCGGGGACCCGCAGACGGCGCCGGCCGTTCCGGTGCTGCTTCCTCGGTGACCGCTGGCACCGACTGTTTTCCTGCCGGCTGCGTGCGCTCGGCAATGACCTTGAGCACGTCCTCGCGGGTCAGGCGGCCGTCGCGCCCGGTGCCCTGCTCCGCCAGCGCCTCCGGGTCCAGGTCGTGCTCCGCCAGCAGGCGGCGCACCACGGGCGACAGGCGCAACGCGGGATCGAAACGGACCCGCTCGCTCTCTGACGATGGTGGGGCTTCCGCATTTGGCCCCGGCTGGGGTTCGAGCGACTGCCCTGCGCCTGCGCCGATACGGCCGAGCACGGCCCCCGGTTCGACGTCGCCGCCCGCCACCTCAAGTATCTCCAGGATACCGGCCGCCGGTGCGGCGACCTCCACCACCACCTTGTCGGTCTCCAGCTCGACCACGGGCTCGTCCTTGGCGACTGGCTCGCCGCTCTCCTTCAACCAGCGGCGGACCTCGGCCCTCGTGCCATCGCGCTCCAGCGGCGCGCGGATCTCCACCGTTGGCGGGTTCTGCACGGTCAGATCGTTCATGTCAGAACCCCACCAGTTCGTCGATCTTGGCCTGGATCCGCGCTACCGAAGGCAAGACGAATTCCATCAGCGTCGGATGATGCGGACTGGGGATGTCGGGCATGGTCAGCCGGGCCACGGGGGCGTCCAGTTGCAGAAAGGCCTGCTCGGCGACCACGGCGGCGATTTCAGCGCCGAAGCCGGCCGTGCCCAGGTCCTCATGGACGATCAGGCACCGATGGGTGCGGTTGACCGAGGCCAGTACCGCCTCGCGGTCCCAGGGCATTAGGGTGCGCAGGTCGATGACCTCTACCGAGCGACCCTCGGCGGCGGCCTCGCAGCGCTCGACCATGGCTCCCCAGGTCACCAGCGTCAGGGCGTCGCCGGCTACCACCGTGCGCGCCTTGCCGAAGGGCAGCACGAAGTCGTCACCGGGATAGGGCCGCCGCGCCGAAGCGGCGTCGAGCATGGCGCGGTGCTCGAAGAAGATCACCGGGTCATTGCCCCTCAGGGCCGTACGCAGCAGGCCGACGGCATCCTCGGCATTGGACGGCACGGCCACCCGCCAACCGGGCGAGTGCACGAATTGGACCTCGTTGGTCTGGCTGTGCCAGGGATCGCCGCACTTGAAGAAGCCGCCGGGGATGCGGACCACCATGGGCGCGGCGAAGCGGTTATGAGTACGCCAGCGCATGGTGCCGCAGTCGTTGATCTGCTCCATCGCCGGGTCGGCATACTTGCGGAACTGGATCTCTGGCACCGGCATCAGCCCCGCCAGGGCCATGCCCACCGCCCGGCCGATGATGCCCTCCTCCGACAGGCTGGTGTCGAAGACGCGCTCGGCGCCGTACTTCTCCTGCAGCCCCAGGGTCACCGCATGAACACCGCCCTTGGGCCCGACATCCTCTCCGAACAGCGCGACTCGTTCGTTCACCGCCAATTCGTGATCAAGGGTGCGGCGGATGGCGGCGACCATGTTCAGTCGCTGGCCTGCGGGGGTGGGTGTTTCGCTGACCGGTGGCGGCACATAGCCTTCGGGATGCTGGCCACCCCGGAGTTGCAGTTCACCCTCGAAGAACACGTGGCGGGTCACCTGCTGCGGATCGCTGATCGGTCTGGCTTCGGCCGCTTCCCGTGCCACCTCGACGGCTTCGTGGGCGGAACGCTCCAGCGCCTCCCAGGCGTGCACCGACAGGCTCGCCGGCACCAGGAAGTCGCGTAGGCGCGGCAAGGGATCGCGCGACCACTCGCGTTTCACCGTCGCCGCGCTCTTGTACGCCTGGGTGTCCTGGAAGCTATGCCCCTGCAGGCGAGGCACCTTGAGGCGCAGCAGGCAGGGACCCTGGCGGTCGCGCACGTGGGCGATGGCCTGCTGGATCAGGGTCGCGCTCTGCTGGGGGTCGCAACCGTCGCCAGACAGCACATGCAGACCCTGGAAGCTGGCGAGGTTCCGGGCGATATCCGCACCCGGGGTCTGGAAGGTCGAGGGGACGGAGATGCCGAAGCCGTTGTCCTCGATGTAGAACAGCATGGGCAGCTTCTGGGTGGTGGCGATGGTCAGGGCGGACCAGAAACCGTTGGTGGCGACCGAGCCATCGCCGCCCATCACCACGCTGATGGAGCGGGCAAAGCTTGCGTCGCCCATCACCCGGGCGCGGTACTCGACGGCCTGGGCCCAGCCGGCGGTGGGCGTGTACTGGGCACCGACGCCACCGCACATGGGCAGCGCCGTGGCACCCCCCACATTGGGATGATTGAACACCACACCGATGTCGCGACCGTCGGAATAACCCCCGGCGCGGGCCATGGACGACCCCAGGGCGTCGGCCAGGTCCACTCCGAGCGCCAGCAGCATCGGCCGCGAGCGGTAGTAGCCGCAGGCCGCGTCGTGGACATCGGTGAGGGACAGGCCCAAAAGAATCTGCGCCAGATCATGGCCGCGCGCGGAAAACTGGTAGAGCACCTTGCGCTCGGGCACCAGTCTCGTTTCCTCCAGTTCGTCGAGGGCACGCGAGACCAGCATCAGGTAGGCCACCCGCTGCCAATCATAGGCGGCGTGAGGAGCAGGCGCTGCCGGTACAGGCGCGGCCTGGCGAGGCTTCTTCTGAATCACCGTCATCTTGTTCTTGTCCTGTGGTGAGTACGGTGCCGGCGGCGGGCGCGCCGAATCCCTAGGACAGGATGGTAAGAGCCGGGGCGGAGAAAGTGCTTTTCCGTTTTCTCGGAAAACGCATAATCGGAGCAAGAGCAGGTACGGAAAACAACAAATGAAAAATGAATCTACTCGCGACAGCTATTCACTGAAAATTCTCGCCGCCCTGCAGCAGGACGGTCGCCTCTCGGTCCAGGACCTGTCCCAGCGCATCGGCCTGTCCACCACGCCCACCTGGAAACGGCTCAAGGCCCTGGAAAAGGACGGCGTCATCCAGGGCTATACCGCGGTGGTCGACCGCACCCGTGTCGGGCTGGCCACCTGTGTGCTGGCCGAGGTGAACCTGTCACGCCACGTGGAAAACGTGGTGGAGGAATTCGAGCGCGCGGTGCAGGACTGCCCCGCCATCATCGAATGCTTCAGCACCACTGGCCAGGCCGACTACCTGCTCAAGGTGGTCACCGCCGACATCGCCAGCTACGACGCCTTCCTGCACAGCGTCATCTTCAAGTTGCCGGGGGTGAGCGAGATCCGTTCCGCCGTGGTGTTGCGCGAGATCAAACGTCCCTCACCCCTGCCCCTCGATCAGCTGGGCTGACGCCTAGTCCGCCGCCTGCACCCGGCCGCGGCAGTCGCCGAAGCCGATCCCAGGCAGCCCGGGCTTGCGGCAGCGTGCCCTGAGAATGACCTCGTCGCCGTCCTCCAGAAAGGTGCGGGTTTCACCGCCGGGCAGCTGCAGGGGCTGTTTGCCGCCCTGGGTGACTTCCAGCAGGCTGCCGCAGCTGCCCGCGTCCGGACCGGACAGGGTGCCGGAGCCGAAGAAGTCCCCCGGATTCAGCGCGCAACCATTGACCGTGTGATGGGCCACCATCTGCGCCACGGTCCAGTACATGTTCAGGGTGTTGCTCAGGGCGATACGCTGGGCGGGCAGCCCCTGCTGCGCCATGAGCGGTGTGTGCAGCAGCACCTCCAGCTCGATATCCAGGGCGCCCCCGGCCTGATCGTCCTCGTCGAACAGATAGGGCAACGGCTGGGGGTCACCGGTAGGTCGCGCCGGCTGCGCCGTGCGATAAGGCGCCAGGGCTTCCGCGGTCACCACCCAGGGTGACAGGGTGCTGGCGAAGCTCTTCGACAGGAAGGGACCCAGAGGTTGATATTCCCAGGCCTGGATATCCCGCGCCGACCAGTCGTTGAGCAGACAGAAACCGGCGATATGCTCCGCCGCATCGGCGATGGCGATGGGCTCACCCTGGGCGTTGCCCGGCCCGATCCAGATGCCCAGTTCCAACTCGTAGTCCAGCCGGCGACAGGGTCCGACGACGGGCGCCTCCTGTCCGGGCGGCAGCGTCTGGCCCCTGGGGCGCTTGAAGGCTTCGCCGGAGACGCCCAGTGTCGAGGCGCGCCCGTGGTAGGCGATGGGCACGTGCTTGTAGTTGGGCAACAGCGGATTGTCGGGGCGGAATAGCCGACCGATCTGGGTGGCATGATGGATGCCGACATAGAAATCGGTGTAGTCGCCCACGCGCGCCGGCAGGTGCATCCGGCAGGCACTCTGGGGGGGCAGCAGGTGCTCACCCAGTTCCAGGAGCTGGTCACGTTGCGGATGATCGGCCCGCACCAGCGCCTGCACCGCCTGGCGCAGGGCGATCCGTGTCGTCTTGCCGGCGGCGAAGAAGGCATTCAGCGTCTCCTCGCCGGCCAGTTCCGCGGCCCGCTGCGCCTCGCCCTGGAACAGGCCGGCTTCGAGGGCGAAGCGCAGATCGAGGATGAAATCACCCACGGCCACCCCGCCACGCGGCGTCTCCTGGCCGCGACTGAACACGCCCAGGGGCAGGTTGTGCAGGGAAAAATCGGCATGGCCGTTGGCCGAGTCGACCCAGCTGAGTCCGTCGACGGTCATGGTTGCGGTACTCCGGAAGGTGCCACGGATGACTTGGCCAGATCTGCCCAGCAGGCGTCATAGTCAGGCTGCAGCTGCGGCGAGGCGAGCGCGTGACGGGTTGGCCGCAGGACGCGACCGGTTTCGAACATGAAGGCCATGGTGTTCTCGATCTTGTGCGGACGCAGCTCCGCGGCGATCGCGTTCTGCGTCGAGAGGTGATCCGGGCCATGGGCGCTCATGCAGCCATGCAGGGACGCCCCGCCCGGCGCGAAGCCATCGGCCTTGGCGTCGTAGGCGCCCTGGATCAGGCCCATGAATTCGTTCATCAGGTTGCGATGGAACCAGGGTGGGCGAAAGGTGTGCTCGGCCACCATCCAGCGTGGCGGAAAGATCACGAAGTCGATGTTGGCCATGCCTTCGCTGGTGCCCGGAGCGGTCAGCACCGTGAAGATCGAGGGGTCCGGGTGATCGAAGCTGACCGTGCCCAGGGTATTGAAGTGGCGCAGATCGTAGCGGTAGGGCACGTTGTTGCCGTGCCAGGCGACCACGTCCAGGGGCGAGTGGTCCAGCTCGGTTTCCCAGAGCTCGCCGAGAAACTTCTGTACCAGGCGCGTCGGCACGTCCCGATCTTCGAAACGTGCCACAGGCGCCTGGAAATCCCGCGGATTGGCCAGGCCGTTGCTGCCGATGGGCCCCAGCTCGGGCAGCCGCAGGCAGCGCCCGTGGTTCTCGCAGACATAACCGCGGACCGGTCCGCCCTCGGGGATCTCCACGCGGAATTTCATCCCGCGCGGAATCACCGCGATCTGCAGCGGCTCGATGCGCAACAGACCGAGTTCGGTGACCAGATCGAGTCGGCCCGATTCCGGCACGATCAGCAATTCACCATCGGCGTTGTAGAACACCCGCGTCATGGAGGTGTTGGCGGCATAGCGATAGATGCTCGCGCCTTCGGCCTGATCCCCCGCGGCGGTCGCCACGAGCCGTTCCAGGCCGTCCAGGAAATCGGTAGGGGCTGTCGGCAAAGGCAAGGGATTCCAGCGCAGCCGATTCGGCGTCGCCTCGCCCGGTTCATCTCCGGTCAGCTGCCTCGCCGAACGCAAGAAGCGGCCGTGAGCCGCCGAGGGCCTCAGCCGATACAGCCAGGAGCGACGCGCCTCGGCACGCGGCACGGTGAAGGCGGTACCGGACAGCTGCTCGGCATAGAGGCCGAAAGGGGCCTGCTGTGGTGAGTTTTGCCCGATCGGCAGCGCGCCGGGCAAGGCTTCCGAGTTCAGGTGGTTGCCGAAGCCCGACTGGTAGGTCGCTGACCTGTCTTCTTCTTGTTGTACGTTCAACTGGATCACCTATTTGCGTAACAGGTTTACGCAAAAAGTAAATTGAACCCAAGAGAGCGTCAAGCTATAACGCTGCCTTTACCCAGTCGGTCGAGCAGATGACGAATACCTCCGAAGAAGCCCCGCCACGGCGGCAAAAGGTCCAGGCCGCGGAAGTCGGTACCGACATCCTCAAGGCGCTCGCCGAGTTGGCATCCTCCACCTCGCTGTCACGCCTGGCCAGTCACCTGGACATGCCGGCGAGCAAGGTCCACCGCTATCTGCAGGCGCTGATCGCCAGTGGCTTCGCCGAGCAGGATCCGCGAACCAACCACTACGGTCTCGGCCAGGCCGCGCTGTTCGTCGGCCTCGCGGCATTGGGCCGCCTGGACGTGGTGAAACTGGCCGCGCCCGTACTGGCAGCGTTGCGCGACGAGGTCGGCGAGACTTGCTTCCTGGCGGTCTGGGGCAACAAGGGGCCGACCGTGGTTTTGGTCGAGCAGGCCGTCCGCGCCGTTACCCTGGTCACCCAGGTCGGCTCGGTGCTGCCCTTGCTCGGCTCCTCCACGGGCCTGGTGTTCAACGCCTTCCTGCCAGATGCCGAGACCGCCGCGCTGCGGGAAGAAGAACTTCGGCAGCCGCAAGCCCCCTCGCCTGCCAGCCTGGACGACAGCACCCGCCTACTGCGCGAAACCCGCCTCCAGCCCGTACATGGCCTGCTGATGGCCGGCGTCAACGCGCTCTCCGCACCGTTGCTGGGCGTCGGCGGTCGCCTAGCGGGGGTGTTGACGGTGGTAGGTGCAGCCCCTGGTTTCACCGCGGACACCGAAGGTGAGGCCGCGTCCCGCCTCGAGGCCGCTGCCCAGGCCATCAGCGCCCGCCTGGGCGGCTAGGCCGGCCTGCGCGGTGAGCAGAGGGCTCGGCAAGCTCCATTGAGCCCTTTCTCTACTCCATTCGGCTAAAGGATTACTCAGGCTGGCCGTTTGCCATTAAGCTTATTATTTAGCGCGTTTATCATTGGCGCACTGCTTTCTGGTGACCCTTCATGAGTGCTCTTTCCCATCGCGATCGCAACCAGGCCCTGGAGCATTCGCTCGAACGGTTCTGGGACGTGGCCAAGCCCGTGGTCCAGGCGGCCATGTGCATCCACGTCGCCCTGCTGGTGGTTTTCGTCCTGCTCGACCAGGCCCTGATGGCCTGGGCCAACGTGTGCAGCGTGGCGGCCTACGTGGGTTGCCTGGCGGCCCTGCGTCAGCGTCGCTATCGCGTCGCCAGCCTGACGATGAGCTGTGAGATAGTCGCCCACGCCTGGATCGCCACCTGGCAGCTGGGCTGGGACAGCAACTTCCATTACTACGTGCTGTGTATCCTGCCAATCGTCATCTACAACTACCGAACCGCGCCCATACGCCACCTGCTGCTGGTGCTCGGCATCCTGGTGACCCTGGCAGGTGGCTACCTGCTGCATCCCGCCACCAACCTGGCGCCCCTGACGATCAAGCTGTTCGGCACGGTCAACATCATTTGCGCCCTGGTCCTGCTGCTCTATGGCACCGGCGCCTCTTTCCATCACAGCACCAAGATGCAGCTGGATCTCCTGCATTCCGCCAGCCACGACAGCCTCACCAACCTGTACAACCGTCGGCGCATTCTTCACCAGGCGGAGCAGCAAGCCGGCGTGAACGGTAGCCTCATCCTGTTCGATGTGGATCACTTCAAGCACATCAACGACCGCTTCGGCCACGACTGCGGCGATCTGGTGCTGCAGCGGATCGCCGATGTCATCCGCTGCGAGGTCCGGCATACGGATCTGGCTGCGCGCTGGGGTGGTGAGGAATTCCTGGTGTTGCTACCCCAGGCCCGGACCGAAGTGGCCTGGAGCGTAGCGGAACGGATTCGTCAGCGGCTAGGCGAGGTCACCCAGTCCCTTGAACGCGGTCCCACGCGGGTCACGGCGACGCTGGCGGTCTGCGAGATCCGTGACTGCGAAGCCTTCGCCAGCGCCCTGGAGCGCGCCGATCAAGCGCTCTATCGAGGCAAGCAGGAAGGCCGTGATCGGGTGATGCTGGCGGCCTGAACCAACGCCGCTCGCGCCCTAGACCTCGAAGCGCTGCAGGGCGCCGTGCAGATCAGCGGCCAGGCTCGACAGCTGCTGGCTGCTGGCACTGGTCTGCTGGGCACCGGCGGAGGTCTGGGTCGCCGCATCCCGGATCAGCGTCAGATTACGGTCGACCGCCGCGGTAGTGGCGGTCTGCTCTTCGGTGGCGGCCGCGATGGCGTCGTTGCGCTGACCGATCGCGGTGATCGCCTGGGTGATGCCCTCCAGCACCTGCCAGGTCGCCTCTGCCTGTTCGCGGGTATGGCTGGCCTGGATGCGACTCTGATCGAGCGCGATCACGGTCTTTTCGCTCACCTGCTGCACGCCGTCGATCAGGCCTTCGATTTCCCGGGTGGACTCGCCGGTACGCCGCGCCAGGCCGCGCACCTCGTCGGCCACCACAGCGAAGCCGCGTCCGGCATCACCCGCACGGGCGGCTTCGATGGCGGCGTTGAGCGCCAGCAGATTGGTCTGCTCGGCAACGTTGCGGATCACGTCGAGCATCTTGCTGATGCCCTTGGATTGCTCGGCCAGGTGATCGGCCTGGGCGGCGGCTTCATCCACGTTGCCCACCAACTGGGTAATGGCCACCAGGGTCTGCTGGACCTGCGCCTGGCCTTGCTGGGCCTGCTCGACGCAGAGTTGTGATTCGGCAGAGGTGGACGTCGCGTGCTCGCACACGGCCTGAACCGCCTGGTTCAGTTGGGTGACCGCATTGGCCGCATCCTGAATGTCGGCGGTCTGCTGCTCCAGACTGCGGCAGCTTTCGTCCATCACCGCACTCATCTGCGTCGACGCCGACGCCAGCTGCTCGGAGGCATTGCCGGTGTGTGCCAGTACCTCGCGCAGATTGCCCTGCATGCGCTCCAGCGTCAGCAGCAGCTGGGCCGCCTCGTCACGGCCCTTGGCCTGGATGGTCTGGCGCAGGTCACCCGCGGCGATGCCACTGGAGATCTCCAGCGCCTGGCGCAGCGGTTGCACCACGCTACGGGTCAGGCGCCAGGCCAACAGCAGCAATAGCACGATGGCGCCACCGATCACCGACCAGACGATGGCGCGGGCCTGGATGAACTGGATATTGGCCACCTCCCTGGCTTGGGCGGCGCCCTGCTTGTTCAGCTCGCGCAGGAGCTGCACCTGCATGTCCATCAGATCGCCCTTGAGGCCCACCACGGTATCCAGCTGCATCCGCGCGGCCGGGATCTTCTGCTGCTCGATCAGCTGTACTTCCTCGCGCAGACCGTCCACGAATGGCAGATAGGCCTCGTGCAGCGCCTTGATCGAATCGCCCTCGGTGGCATCGGTGATCACCGGCTCATAGTCGCGAAACAGCTGATTGGTCTCGTTGACCAGCTGCTCCAGGGTGATCCTGCTCATGGCCACCGCGCCCGGATCCTCGGCGTTGAGCAGGACCACCGAGGCCTGATTGCGCAGCTTGCCAAGATTGATCGCCAGGGAATCGGCGATGGCGATGCTCGGCAACCAGTCCTGCTCCATGCTCAGGGCCTGACGGCGTAACTGCTGCATCTCCCACAGGGAAAAGCTGCCGAGCCCGGCGAGCAGTACGGCCGCGAAGGTAAAGGAGCACAGCATTCGCGGGCCGGTCTTGAGGACTCTCAGCCAGGAACGGCGGGACGGACGACGAAAGCGTGCGAGGAAACGAACCATGGAGGCGCCACTGCAGAAAGACGGTCGAGCGGAGGAGCCTAGGCAAGCGAGATGTCGGATTGATTACAAACTGCCGTCCCGAATAAAGATCTGACGATTGCAGCCCTTGGCTACTGTGGCTAAGGTCCGCAACCTCCACTCGCTTCCACTATCGCCGCACCCATGTCTCTTGCGCCAACCAAGGCTTCGACCTTCCAGATCCTGCTGCTCGGCATTGGCCAGATTCTGGTCTGGGGCGGCTCCTTCTTCATTCTCGCGGTGCTCGCCGATCCGGTGGTGCAGGAAACCGGCTGGTCTCGCCAGTGGGTCTATGGCGGCCTCTCCCTTGGCGTGCTGGTCTCGGGGCTGCTGGCACCGGCTTGTGGGCGGCTGATCGCCCGCCAGGGCGGGCGCACGCTGCTGTCGCTGAGCGGCCTGGGCGTGGCGGCTGGTTTGATCCTGATGGCCAGTGCCCAGCATCTGCCGCTGTTCCTGCTGGCGTGGGTGGTGATGGGCATCGGCATGGCCGCCGGTCTGTACGATGCGCTGTTCGCAACCCTAGGGACCTGTTATGGCGCCCAGGCACGCTCGGCGATCAGCGGCATCACCCTGGTATCCGGCTTCTGCACAGCCATCACCTGGCCCGTCGCGGCGCTGTTGGTCACCCACCTTGGCTGGCGCGGCGCCTGCCTGGCCTATGCCGCGGTCCTGCTGCTGACCATCTGGCCGCTCTACCGTCGCGCCTTGCCCGCGCCGGTAGCCAGGGGATCGGTCGCACGTTCGACCCAGACGGCAGCGCCATCCACCCCGGTGAACCAGGCGCTGTACACGGTGCTCACGGCGTTGTTCACCCTGGGTGCGGTGCTGATGACGGCGATCTCCATCCAATTGATCACCCTGTTGCAAGGCATTGGCTACAGCCTGGCAAGCGCGGTAGCCCTGAGTGCCTGCCTGGGCCCAAGCCAGGTGGCTTCGCGGATCATCGACCTGCTGAACCGCAACGGACATCCCCTGTGGACGGCCCTGGCCTCGGTGATCTGCACGGCGGCCGGACTGCTGCTGGTAACCCTGGGGCCGGGGGTCGTCTGGGTCACGGTGACGGGGCTGGTGATCTTTGGCGCAGGCAATGGCCTCAGGGCCATCATTCGCGGCGCCCTGCCTTTGGTGCTCTGGAGTCCCGCGGACTATGCCACCGTCTTGGGTCGGATGGCGCGCCCAGCGCTGCTCGGCCAGGCGGCTACCCCCCTGCTGTGCGGCTACCTGCTGGAGCACCACGGCCCTCGGGCCGTGCTGGGGCTGCTCTGCCTGCTGGCGCTGGTCAACGTGGCGCTGGTCGCCTGGCTGTTCAGGAGGCTCTTCGGCAACCGCGAGCGTCCACGCTGAAACGACCCTAGTCGCAGGCGAGCTCCAAAGGCACCAGGCGCAAGCGGATGCCGGTACGGCGCAAAGTCAGAATATCCCCCTCGCGCTGGCCGACTTCGTCGCCCAGGGTACTGCGCAGGGTTTCATCCGACAGGCATGCGTAGGTCCGTGGATCCTCGCCATGGCAGCTCTCGGCGATATGCAGCTCGCCGCGCAGCAACTTGCCCGCTGTACGCCCGCTGGTGAGATCCACGAGCAGATAATCTTGGTCGGGCTGATAGGTGAAGGTCATACAAACTCCCGGCGGCTGTAGCCATGGGAACCGCTCACCCGCCGATGGTTCAGGCGCTCGACGTGCCTTCTTCGTCCAGGCGATTGCGCAGCATGACCAGGGTTTCCCGCAGATCATCCAGGCCGGCATCACCCAGCGCGCAGACTTCCCGGACCTGGCTGTTTACGCCGCTGGCCTGCTCCCGCAGGGCGCGTCCGGCGGGCGTGAGTTCGATCGACAGGTTGCGCTCGTCTTCCGCGCTGCGGCGCCGCGTGACCAGTCCGGCCGCTTCGAGGCGCTTGACCACCGGGGTCAAGGCACCCGAGTCCTGGCGCAGGCGGTTGGACAACTCCTTGAGCGTGAGGCCGTCGTGCTCCCAGAGCACCAGCATGATCAGGTACTGCGGAAAGGTCAGCCCCATGCTCTCGAGCAGAGGCTTGTAGAGCTGCGTCATCGCGAGCGAAGCCGAATAGAGGGAAAAGCACAGTTGTTGGTCAAGAAGCAGTGGATCTTTGGCTGTCATGGGATTTGCCATTACGAAAAGCGTGAAAAGAATGGACAGTGCCAACGACCCAAACCAGGGTGAAGACCGTGGTTACTAGGCGTCAGCTACCGGAAACATTCGGTAACTGGCACTGGATTCCGATAGCACAGGATGCCACAGTGAGCGGCTGGACATAAATAATAAGGGTAATACCTGCATGGCCGTTTCCTCTGCCGCGCCAGCGTCGCCTGGCGAAACCCCGACCGCCGCCGTGGCCGGCGCCTCGCCCCTGGTGGCCGGTATTCTTGCCTCCTGTGCCCTTGCCCACCTCATCAACGACCTGATCCAGTCTGTCCTGCCGTCCATCTACCCGATGCTCAAAGACAGCTATGGTCTGACTTTTACCCAGATCGGCCTCATCACCCTGGCCTTTCAGATCACCGCCTCCCTGCTGCAGCCCTGGATAGGTTTCCACACCGATCGCCATCCCAAGCCCTATCTGCTTCCCGCCGGCATGGTCTGCACTCTGATTGGCGTGCTGCTGCTCGCTTTCGTCGGCAGCTTTCCGGCCATCCTGGCCGCCTCGGCCCTGATCGGCGTCGGCTCGTCCACCTTCCATCCCGAGACATCGCGGGTGGCACGCCTCGCCTCGGGAGGCCGCTTCGGCCTCGCGCAATCCACCTTCCAGGTGGGTGGCAATGCCGGCACGGCCATCGGACCGCTGCTGGCGGCGGCCATCGTCATTCCCTACGGCCAGACCCATGTCGCCTGGTTCGCGGTCTTCGCCCTGTTCGCCATCGGCGTGCAATACGGGCTGTCACGCTGGTACCGCAACCACCTGCGCAGCGCCAAGGGACGCAAGGCGGCTCCCGTGAGCCATGGTCTGTCGCGCCGGCGCGTGACCTTCGCACTGATCATTCTGGCGCTGCTGGTGTTCTCCAAGTACATCTACATGGCCAGCATCACCAGCTACTTCACCTTCTACCTGATCGAGCGCTTCGGCTTGTCGGTGGCCAGCTCCCAGCTGCACCTCTTCCTGTTTCTCGGCGCGGTCGCGGCGGGCACCTTTTTCGGCGGCCCCATTGGTGATCGTATCGGCCGCAAGGCGGTCATCTGGTTCTCGATTCTGGGGGCTGCGCCCTTCACCCTCGCTCTACCCTACGTCGACCTGTTCTGGACCAGCGTGCTCAGCGTCATCATCGGCTTCATCCTGGCCTCGGCGTTTTCGGCCATCGTGGTCTACGCCCAGGAACTGGTGCCAGGCAACGTGGGCATGATCGCCGGGATCTTCTTTGGTCTGATGTTCGGCTTCAGTGCCATCGCCGCGGCGGGCCTGGGCAATCTGGCAGACCATCGCGGCATCGAGTACGTGTATCAGCTGTGCTCCTACATGCCGCTGCTGGGCGTGCTCACCATCCTGTTGCCCTCCACTCGCCGCAAGGCCAGCTGACGACGGCGCCACGGGAGGCTCAAGCTCCCGTGGCTAACCGCTACGGCACCCGCTACGCTGGCCGCCCCTGAGCCATCCGCCGAGTCGCGATGAAGAGCCCGCTGCACTACCTGGTCCGCTACCCCTCCGCTAACCTGCTGTTCATCCAGTTGCTCGGTCTGCTGCTCTATCCCTTCGTGGAACAGGAAGAGCACGGGCGCGCCATCATCGGTGCCTTCGGCATCATCGTCCTGGCCACGGCGCTGCGCATGGTGCGCCGCAGCCCGACCATCCAGTGGCTGGGCTTCATCCTCGCCGGCTGCATCCTGGTGCTCACGGTACTGGTGGAATGGCATGGCGATCGGCACCTGGTGGTGTCCCTGGCCATTCTCGACGCGATCTTCTATTTCTATGCCGCCGGCAGTCTCATCGCCTACATGATGGAAGACCAGCGCGCGACCACCGATGAACTCTTCGCGGTAGGCGCGACCTTCACGCTGCTGGCCTGGGCCTTCGCTCACGCCTACTCGGCCTGCCAGATCCTCCAGCCGAACAGCTTCACCGCCGCCAACGACCCCATGGCCGCACGGACTTGGACGGAGCTGCTCTACGTCAGCTTCGCCATCCTTTCAGGCGTCGGCCTGAGCGATATCTATCCGGTCAAGCCGATGGCGCGCTCACTGGTCATGCTGGGCCAGTTCTCCGGCGTCATGTACATCGCACTGGTGGTCACCCGCCTGGTGACCCTCACCGTACGCAGCCGCTAGGCGAATCGCGCCAGGGAGAAGCTGCCGAGATCGATGTCGCTGCGCCCGGTGGTCACCCGCTGGGCGAGCGCCTCGCCCAGCGCTGCCGAGTGCTTGAAGCCATGTCCCGAACAGGCGCTGACCACGGTCACGCCGGGCAGCCTCGGATGTTCGTCGATGATGAAGCCGAAATCCGGGGTGACGGTGTAGGCGCAGACGGCACTGCGCACTGCCCGCGCAGAGAGACCGCCAATCCACCTTCCCACTTGATTACTGAACAGCTGGTTCGATTCATCAGGATGAGGAAATTTATCAATCCCTATAGGGGTGGTATTATCTTGATACTGTTCCGTGGCGACCTTGATGGCGTTTTCACCCGGCAAGGGTGGGAAGCCATAGAAGAGATCGCTGTCGCCGCTGCCGTGGGCCAGGACGAAGCTGGGTGAATCAGGCGGAAACAGCGTGGGATTGGCGACTTCGAACCAGTGCAGGGTCTGACGGCAGACGCGCAGCAGCCGGTCGAAAGGCGCACCCAGCAGCTCGGAGCTCCACATGCCAGCCGCGACGATGACCCGCTTGGCTCGCCAGCTGCCTTGCGCCGAATGCAGCCGCACGCCCTCCTCGTCTTGCTCAAGACCCTCGATGACGGTATCGATATGAATCTGCGCACCCCGCTCCCGAGCCGCGTTTAGCTGCGCCTGGATGCAGGCTTCCGGGTAGAGGTAGCCACCACCCGGTTCGAAGTAGCCCAGGGCGTCGTCCGCGACGCGAAATTGGGGAAAGCGCTGGCGGATGGTGGCGCCATCCCACTGCTGATGCTGGATGCCGTATTGACGAGCCAGCTCCAGGGTGGTCCGGGTGAAGTCCGGGCGGCCGTGGTGGGAGGTGGCCGTGGTCGTGGCCGTCATGATCAAGACGCCGCACTGCTCGAAGAGATTGACGCCCTGCTCCGCTTCCAGCTCGCGCCAGAGCTGCTGCGAGCGGATCGCGAGCGGGACATAAGCCGCTCCCTCGCCCACCGCCTGGCGGGTGATCCGGGTCGCCCCATGGCTTGAGCCCAGTTCGTGGGGCGGTGAATAGCGATCAATACCTGCGACCCTCACCCCACGCTTGGCCAACTGATAGAGCGTGGCCGCGCCCATGGCGCCTAGCCCGACAACAACGACGTCATAAGTCGCGATGGTCATTTCATCCCCTGCCTTTTCTGCTCAAGGATCGAACGCTATCAAGACAGGTCGCCCAGGGCCAAGGCCGGAATCCGAGACAGGATCCTGATCGTCTTGATAAACCGCCATTGCAGGGAGATGGTTAATTGAAATCTAGTAATATCAGGGGTGGTATTAAATGAGATCGACCTTGAGGGAGTAGGTACCGAAACGGCTAGGCCAGTGAATGTGCCCAGGGCGCCGCCATCATCAGCAAAGCAAGGAGTCCGGTGAATGATCACCGGATTCCTTCACACCGCCACCCTCCTCCACCTCAGGTCATGCCCAACCAATTAGGCAAGGCGAGGGACACATAGGGCACGTAGGTCACCAGGATCAGGAAGGCCAGCATCACCAGCAGCCAGGGGGAAACGGCCTTGATGGTGGTGGTCAGCGGCATGCCGGTCACCGCCGAGGTGACGAAGAGGTTGAGTCCTGTCGGCGGTGTGATCAGGCCGATCTCCATGTTGACCACCATGATGATGCCCAGGTGGATCGGATCGATACCTAGCTGTACCGCGATCGGGAACAGGATGGGCGCCAGGATGAGGATGATCGCCGATGGCTCCATGAAGGTACCGGCGATCAACAGCACGATGTTCACCACGATCAGGAACTCCACCGGCGAGAAGCCCTGGTCTACCACCCAGCGGGTGATCGACTGGGGAATCTGCTCGGTGGTCAGGACATGGGCGAACAGCATGGCGTTGGCGATGATGAACATCAGCACCACGGTCAGCTTGCCCGCATCGATCAGCACCCGATGGCACTGCCGCAGCTTCATGTCCTTGTGCACGAAGACGGCGATGATGGCCGCATAGATCGCCGATACCGCCGCCGCCTCCGTGGGCGTGAACATGCCTGAATAGATGCCACCGAGGATGATCACGATCAGCATCAGACCCCAGATGGCACGCCGGCCGGTGCGCAGCACCTCCTGGAAGGACGCTCGCGGCAGCGCCGGAATGTTCTTGATGCGGGCGATGACGTAGATGGTCACCATCAGCACCAGCCCCAGCAGCAATCCCGGCACCACACCCGCCATGAACAGCTTGCCCACCGAGGATTCCGTCGCCGTCGCATAGACCACCATGACGATGGAGGGCGGAATGAGAATTCCCAGGGTGCCGGCATTGCAGACGATGCCGGCGGCGAATTCGCGCTTGTAGCCCGAACGAACCATGCCAGCGATGACGATGGAACCTACGGCGGCGACGGTCGCCGGCGAGGAGCCACAGAGGGCGGCGAACAGCATGCACGCCAGGATCGCGGCGATGGCCAGGCCGCCCCTGATGTGGCCGACGCAGGCGTTGGCGAATTCGATCAGCCGATGGGCCACCCCGCCGGTGGTCATGAAGGCGCCGGCCAGGAGAAAGAACGGAATGGCCATCAGGGTGTAGTGCTCGCTGGTCTCGAACAGCTTGATGGCCAGCGAGCGCACCGAGTCGTTGCTGAACAGCAGGATGGTGAGGGCACCGGAAAGGCCCAGTGAAATGGCCACCGGAATGCTGATGAACATGAGGACGAACAGCGCAAGGAACAGGAAGGTGATGGTCATGGCTGGCGCTCCGTGCCGTGCTGCCCGTCGACGAGCTTGAGAGCGTCCTCGGCTTCACTGTGTCCACCGAAGCCGGTCTGCTCGTTGCGCAGGATGCGCAGGAACACTTCGAGGAAGCGGATCAGCATGAGCGCGAAGCCGATCGGTACGATCATCACGATGTGCCACTGGCGCAGGCCGAAACGATCGAGGTCCTCGGCGCCGATGTTGGCGGTCATCAGGGCGGACACCCATTGCTGACTGGAGTAGGTCATCAGCCCGCAATAGAAGATACAGATGCCGACCGCCACCAAGGCAACCGCCTTGCGCAGGCCGGGAGGAAAGGTCTTGACCAGCAGATCGACCCCCAGGTGGGCGCCGATGCGCACGCCCCAGGCCAGGCCGATAAAGATCAGCCAGCCGAACACGGCCTTGGTCAGAGCGATGCTCCAGGTCATTTCCTGGGAGATGAAGAGGATGCCGTCGCCCAGGGCGAACAAGGGCCTTTCCAGGAAGGCGATGCGATCGGCGAGATAATAGAAAACGGCGTAAACGTTGTTGACCACCACGTAGACGAAGGTGATCAGGGTCATGACCGCCAGCAGGAAGGCGACGAGCGCCTCCTCTAGCCGGCCCCAAAGACGTGTCACGGCGGACATACGAACCTCCGACAACCACTGACAGGGGACGAAAGGAAGAAGCGCTCGCGGGTCTTCAGCTGGCTTTGTTGGCGTTGACCGCCGCCTCGATCACCTCGCTGCCGATCTCACCTTCGAACTTCTTCCAGACCGGCTGCATGGCCTTGCGCCAATCCTCGCGTTGCGCGGGGGTCAGCTCGATGATCTCGCTGGTGCCGGCCTTGGCGATGGCGCTGCGGGCTTCGTCGTTGAGCGCCTGGGCCTGGCGGTTCACCTCGACAGTGACTTCGCCCATCACCTTGTTCAGCTCGGTGCGCACGTCCTCGGGCAGGCCCTGCCAGAACTTGGTGTTGGTGATGACCATGTAGTCGATCAGGCCGTGGTTGGACTCGGTGAAATAGGGCTGAACCTCATGGACCTTCTGGCTGTAGTAGTTGGACCAGGTGTTCTCGGTGCCATTGACGACCCCGGTCTGCAGGCCTTGGTACACCTCGGCGAAACTCATCTTGCGGGGCGCGGCGCGCAAGGCCTTGAATTGCTCGTCGAGGACGGCGGACGCCTGCACGCGGAATTTCAAGCCGCGGGCATCCTTGGGCTCACGCAGTGGCTTGTTGGCCGAGAGCACCTTGAGGCCGTTGTGCCAGTAGGCCAGACCGGTGATGCCCTTGCCTTCCATGCTGGTCAGCAGCGCCTTGCCCTGGGGACCGGCCTGGAAGCGGTCGACCGCAGCCATGTCATCGAACAGGAACGGCAGATCGAAAACCTGCACCGCCTTAGCGTAATGCTCGAACTTGGCCAGCGAGGGCGCCAGCATCTGGACATCGCCCAGCAGCAGGGCCTCCATCTCCTTGCCGTCGCCGAACAGCGAGGAGTTGGGATAGACCTCGACCTTCACCCGGCCGGGCAGGCGTTCTTCCGCCAGCTTCTTGAACAGCACTGCGCCCTGCCCCTTGGGCGTGTGTTCGGCGACGACGTGGGCGAATTTGATGGTGATGGGGGCTTCATCCGCGGCGTGCAGCGAACCGGCGAAGGAAAACACGGCGGCACAGAACAGCGTCTTGAAGGGAAACGTGGGCATGGCGACACCTCATCTTGTTTTTGTAATCAGGTCGGGGTTATTTAACGCGCCCCCTTACCAGGGGGGAATTCATCATTGCCCAACAGGGCCTTCAGCTCTGCCTAACACTGCACAGTGTTCGTCCCAGGCGCCTTAGCAGCCGCTGTGCACGCCCTATGACCGGCGCATCGACCATTTTTCCATCGACGACGAAGACCCCCAGGTCCCCCTGACTCGCGGCGATCACCCGCTGTGCCCAGTCGATTTCCGTCTGCGTCGGGGTCAAGGTGTCGTGCACCACGGCGACTTGGCGGGGATGAATGCACAGCAGGCCACCGAAGCCCTGGTCGCGGGCACTGCGGGTGGCCGTTGCCAGACCAGGCAAGTCGTCGATGGCCGGAAAGACGCTGTCCAGCGGCGCAGGCAGCCCGGCCAGTCGCCCTTCCAGCAGGAGCCGGAAGCGTGCCTGATCCAGCAGCCGTTCCGCTGCCGCCGTACCACTTTCAAGGCCGAGATCGAGGCCGAGGTCCAGACCGCCGAGTACCAGGCGCTCCACCCCGGCAGCCTTGGCAATCTCCTTGAGGCGATCCAGGCCACAGGCGCTCTCGATGATCGGCCAGACGGGCTTGGCCGTCATGGCCAAGACGTGGTCGATCTGGGCGGCGCTTTCCGCCTTTGGCAGCACCACCCCGCGCACCTGCTCCAGCCGCTGGCACAGCGCCAGGTCCGCGCCGTGCGCCGGGTGAGCGGCGGAATTGATGCGCACCCAGACCCTGAGCTCAGGCGCTGCGAGCAGTGCCTGTTCGAGGTCAGCGCGCGCCGCCGTCTTGGCGGCTTCGGCAACCGCATCTTCCAGGTCCACGATCACCGCATCGGCGCCACTGGCCAGGGCCTTGGCGATTCGCTCCGGGCGGGTCGCTGGTACGAACAGGGCAGAGCGAGGGTCGTCAGGCCTGAGGTCGACAGCCTCGGTCATAGCACACCCCGCTGGCGCAGCGCGTCCAGCGCGGCCGCATCATACCCAAGCTCCTGCAGCACCGCCTCGGTGTGCTCGCCCAGGCCAGGAACCGGGTCCATGCGGGGGTCGAAGGCGTTGTTGCTGGCCGGGGGCAACAAGGCCGGCAAGGGACCGGCCGGGCTGCCGACCTCACGCCAGCGATCGCGGTCACGCAACTGGGGATGCGCCCAGACCGCCGCCATGTCGTTCACTTGGGCATTGGCGATCTGCGCGCGCTCCAAACGGGCAATGACCTCCTCGGTCTTGAGCTGCGCGAAGGCCTCGACGATCAGATCACGCAGGACGCCCCGATTCGCCGAGCGCTTGAAGTTGGCAGAAAACCGCGGATCCGCGGCCAGTTCCGGCTGCAATAGCACCTGCTCGCAAAACAGCTGCCACTCCCGCTCGTTCTGCAGGCCCAGCATCACCGTGCCGCCATCGCCGGCCGGAAAGGGGCCGTAGGGGTAGATGGTCGAGTGAGCGGCACCGGCGCGTGCAGGTGCGGGCATACCCGCGTACGCGTAGTACAACGGATAGCCCATCCACTCCACGAGACTCTCCAGCATGCTGACCTCGACGCGACTGCCCTCCCCGGTCCGCTCCCGCAGCAGCAGGGCCGAGAGGATGCCGCTGTAGGCATACATCCCGGCCGCGATGTCAGCGATCGAGCAGCCCGCCTTGGCCAACTGGTCATCCTCAGGGCCACCCGTCACCGAGAGAAAGCCCGCCTCGCTCTGAATGAGCAGGTCATAGGCTTTCTTGCGTTCGTAGCTGCCACCGGCGCCATAGCCGGACACGTCACAGACGATCAGCCGGGGAAAGCGTTGGTGCAGCGCCTCGAAGCCCAGCCCCAGCCGACTCGCCGCGCCCGGCGCCAGGTTCTGCAACAGGACATCGGCCTGGGCAAGCAACTTGTCCAGCACGGCCAGGGCGTCGTCCTGCTTGAGATCCAGGGCCACGCTCTCCTTGGAGCGGTTGGTCCAGACGAAGTGGGAGGCGAGACCCGCGACGCGCTCGTCATAACCGCGGGCGAAGTCGCCGCTGCCTGGCCGCTCGATCTTGATGACCCGGGCGCCCAAGTCAGCAAGTTGCCGGGAGCAGAACGGCGCGGCGATCGCATGTTCGAGACTCACGACCGTGATGCCATCCAGGGGACGAGGTTTTTCGACAGCCATCTTGGGGCACTCCAGATCAGGTGAAGCAGTAGAGGTCCGCACACTCGTGCAGCCGCCAGGCCTGGGCGATCAGCGCATCGGCCTCGGCAGGTGGGCGTTTGCCGGCGAAGGCGACCAGGCGGCGAAACTTGTCTTCCAGTTCGGTCCTGTCGAGGGTATTGCCCGGATCACCCTTGGGTTCGTCGATCCGTCCCTGCAGGACGACGCCCTGGCGAGTGGTCACCTCGACCCGTCCCAGCCAGCGCTGGGGATAGGCCGCATCGACCTCGGGGTCCAGTCGCATGCCCACTCGCGCGCGGAAGGCCGTGACCGCGGGATCGCTTAGGGCCGAATGCGCGAACTCGCCCAGTTGCGCCTTGCCGTGCACAGCGATCAGGCCCAGCACCGTGCCCATGGAAAACTTGGCCTGGTGCACGGTACGAGGCACCTCGACCCGTCCCAGCACGTCCAGGGCGCCCTGATGGACCCGCGCCGTCACCTGGGCGATGTCCTCGGGCGCCAGTCGCTCGCGCTGCATCAGATCCAGCAGGGCATCGGCCGCGGGATGGGTATGGCGACAGGACGCATGAAACTTGAAGGAGGTTTCCAACAAGGCCCAGCGGTGCCCCAGACCATCGCTCAGCCGGCGGGCATCGGCATCGCTGGAAAAACCGGCGGCCATACCCTGCTCACCTTCCAGAATGTTGCGCGCACCGGTCAGCCCCTGGGCCGTGAGATAGGCCGCAAGCAGTCCATCCGCTGCCGCCTTGGCAGTGTGCAGCTGCTTGGAATCGGCGGCGTCGCGCAGGAACTCCCAGAGACCCGCAGCCTGGGTACCGGCGTTGCCGAGCACCTGGATGAATTGCTCCCGGTTGAAGCCGAGCAGCTTGCCCACCGCCACGGCCGCGGCCAGGGTGCCGACCGTGGCCGTGGTGTGGAAGATCCGGTAGTGGGAGCGCCCGAGGAATTCACCGATGCGAATACCCGCCTCGTAGCCGGCGACTGCGGCAACGATCAGCTCCTGTCCGCTTTTTCCCAGATCCTGGGCCGCGGCCAGGGCGGCGGAAAAGACCACCGTGGCGGGGTGCAGCACCGAACTGTTATGCAGGTCGTCCTGCTCCACCAGGTGGGAGGCTGCGCCATTGACCAGCGCCGCAAAGTAGGCCGAGGTGCCGTAGGGTGCGACGAGCACCCGGGCACGCCCCTCGGTGGGTCCCATGGTTTGCGCATAGGCATGGAACAGTGGAATGGGATGGCTGCCGTCGCTGGCCAGGGCGGAGCCCAACCAATCGAGAAACAGCTCTTCGGTCCGGGCCACGACGTCGTCCGGCAGATCCGCGTAGGCCAGCTCGCCGAGAAAGGCTGCCAGGCGTTCGGTATGGGTCATGCAGGTCACCCTAGAACGAGCGCGGCAGTTCGAGCAGGTGCTCGGCCACGTAGGAAAGAATGAGGTTGGTTGAGATGGGTGCGACCTGGTACAGGCGTGTCTCGCGGAATTTGCGCTCGACGTCGTACTCGGTGGCGAAGCCGAAGCCGCCGTGGGTCTGCAGGCAGGCATTGGCTGCCTCCCAGCTGGCCTTGGCCGCCAGGTACTTGGCCATGTTCGCCGCCGCACCTGCGTTTTCGCCACGGTCGTACAGATCGCAGGCGTGCCAGCGCATCAGGTCGGCGGCCTCGATCTCGATATGGGCCTCGGCGATGGGAAACTGCACGCCCTGGTTCTGCCCAATGGGCCGGCCGAACACCACGCGGTCGCGGGCATAGTGACTGGCCTTCTCGACGAACCAGCGACCATCGCCGATGCACTCCGCGGCAATCAGGGTGCGCTCGGCATTGAGGCCATCGAGGATGTAGCGAAACCCCTTGCCCTCTTCCCCGATCAGGTTGCTGGCAGGGATTTCCAGTTCATCGAAGAACAGCTCGTTGGTCTCGTGGTTGACCATGTTGGGGATGGGCCGAACCGTGAGCCCCTTGCCGATGGCCTCGCGCAGGTCCACCAGGAAGATCGACATGCCCTCGGACTTGCGCTGCACGGCTTCCAACGGTGTGGTCCGCGCCAACAGGATCATCAGATCGGAATGCTGCACCCGGGAGATCCATACCTTCTGCCCATTGATCACATAGCGATCGCCCTTGCGCACCGCGGTGGTCTTGATCTTGGTGGTGTCGGTGCCGGTAGTGGGTTCGGTCACGCCCATGGACTGCAGGCGCAATTCGCCGCTGGCCAGGCGAGGCAAATAGGTGCTCTTCTGCTCCTCGCTGCCGTTCCGCAGCAGGGTGAACATGTTGTACATCTGCCCATGGATGGTGCCGGAATTGCCGCCGCAGCGATTGACCTCTTCCAGGATGATGGAAGCTTCGGCCAGGCCCAGACCCGAGCCGCCATAGGCTTCCGGAATCATCGCGGACAGCCAGCCCGCCTCGGTCATCGCCTGGACGAAGTCCTGGGGAAAGCCCTTCTGCTCGTCGAGGCGGCGCCAGTATTCGGCAGGAAAACCGGTACACAGGCCGCGTACTCCGTCGCGAATGGCGGCGAATTCCTCTTGTCGTTCGTCCAGCATGGGGCTCTCCTCTCTTGTTGTATGGGCGCCGCTGTCATTCGAAACGCAGCTGGGCGACCTGGGCCACACCGTCGGCATTGCCAGCCCACAGCTCGGCCTCGCCGGGTGCGACGACCTGACCACTCAGGGTGAAGGGGGTGGGCGCGATCAGCGGACGCAGGCCGCGATAGCTGAATTGGCGTAGCCGGGCAGCGGGATGGGCGCGCTGAAAACTGCGCAGCAGCAGGGTTGCGATGAGCGGGCCATGGACGACCAGACCGGCGTAGCCCTCCTGCTGCGTCGCGTAGGGCCAGTCGTAGTGAATGCGATGGCCGTTGAAGGTCACCGCGGAATAGCGAAACAGCAGGGTGGGTTCCGTTACCACCTCTTCCGCCCAACTGCCGAGGGCGATGGCCTCGCCGCTTCCGGCCTTGGGCGCACCAGGCTCGCGATAGACCAGATCCTGCTCTTCGCGCAGCACCAGCTCGTCCTGCTGGAAATAGCGATGCTCCACGGTCACGAACAGCAGGCTACCGCTACGGCCGGTCTTCTCCTCGACCTGCAGCAGGGTCGAGACGCAGCGGACCTCTTCGTCGACGCGCAGCTCGCCAAGAAACTCCAGGCGTCCGCCTGCCCACATGCGATTGCGCCCTTCTGCCGAGGGCAGGAAGGTGCCCCGCGAGGCGTGACCGTCTGGCCCGAGCTGGGCGCCTGCCACAGGGTTGTCGAAGAAAGCCCAGTGCCAGAGCGGCGGCAGCGCCTCGCCAGCTGCCAAGGGCAGCTCGTCAAGGGTATGGGCGATGCGGGCGATCTGGCGTTGCCCCAAGAAATCCCGGGTTTCGAGCGTTCTCCCTACCCAGGCTGCGGCCGACGTTTTGTTCATGCTTGACTCCCCTCGATGGGCTCACGACCAGCTTGCGGGGAGTTGTTTCGTTCTGTGAATTTACATTTGTGTAAGCCGGCATTCGGCTAGGCTGAACGCCCGAAAGGCGCACGGAGCACAAGAGCATGCATTTTGACCTGCCTGACCTGCGGCTTTTCATCCATATCGCCGAGTCGCCCAGCCTGACCCAGGGCGCACGCCGCGCCGCGCTCTCGCCAGCGGCCGCCAGCGCCCGGGTGAAGGCCCTCGAAAGCCAGTTCGGTATCCGTCTGCTATACCGTGACAGCCGCGGCGTAGAGCTCACGCCCGCGGGCCAGCGCCTGCTGCAGCATGCCCGCCTGGTGATGCGCCAGGTCGACTTTCTCAAGAGCGAATTCACCGAATACGGCAGCGATGCCACCGGCCATATCCGGATCTTCGCCAATACCACGGCGGTCACCGAATTCCTGCCAGGCCTGCTGGCCGGCTATCTCGCTGATCGCCCAGGCGTGACGGTGGACCTTCAGGAGCGCCTTAATCGCGACATCGTCAGGGGCGTCATCGATGGCGCCGCCGATCTGGGTATCACTGCCGGCCTGATCGAGGCCAACAACCTGCAGATCCTGCCCTACAGCATGGACCGGCTGGTGCTGGTGGTACCGATTGACCATCCCTTGGCGAACCAGCGTCAGGTCACGCTGAGTGAGACCTTGGCCTACCAGCACATCTGCCTGCGCGAGGGCACCAGCCTGCTGAATTTTCTCCAGGATCAGGTGGAGCGACTGGGCGCCACCCTGAACATGCGTATCCAGCTCTCCAGTTTCGAGGCCGTGTGCCGCATGGTGGAAGCCAAGGTTGGCATCGGCATCCTGCCGGAATCCGCTGCCCAGCATCACGGCCAAAGCATGCAGATCCGGACGATAAGACTCGAAGAAACCTGGGCCCTGCGCGAGCGCAATATCCTGGTCAGGGACCTGGAGGCGCTGCCGGAAAGCGTCCGCGCCCTGGTCAGGCTGCTGCAGGGTTCGGCCAATGGCGGAAGGATTCAAAGACGTGCCTAGCGCCATGGCGCGGTAGCGTCTCCCCTCTCCACCGCCGCCAAAGACGCTCCCTGGCCATCAGCATCGGGCGGCTTTCCATTCGGGCCCGCTGATCCGTCTGGTAACGGCGGTAGCCCCATTACGTTCAACCTGGCCGCTCCGGCCATGAACGCCCACCTCTCCTGCCTGATCGCCATGGCAGAGGAGTAAGACAGGGCTAATCAACCTTCATGGGGTGGTATTATCAAGATCCAGGCTGATATGAGTAGCCTGGATCCATAGGCCATGTATCCAAGGCTGCGCAGTGGGATGCAGCGGCCCATCGACGGCACGCCAGGCAAAACGTCGCCCTAGTTCGCGATAACCCGAGAACACGAAATCACCGCTGCGCATCCTGTAGGCCGTGCGTCTGGCACGGTAGACCCGCGGGATGAGATACCAGGGCAAGCCGGGCAGATCGTGGTGAACCAGATGCAGGGTGTTGTTGAGAAACAGCCACCGCAGCGCCCCGCCGCTCTCATTGAGTACGCAGCGCTGGGCAGGATCCTGTGCCGGCCGATGTTCGTAGAAGGACCTGATCAGCGCCACGGCCAGGCCGGGCCAGGCGATACCCAGGGCATAGACCGCCGCGGGCATTCCGGACAGTTCTTGAACCGCTACCAGCAGGCCAGCGCCTAGCGCCAGGTGGACCAGCCAGACGCGCAGCACGCCAGGCTCGCCGCGTCGCCAGCGGCGGACTTCATGATCGAGCATGCCGTGCAGCGCCAGCGCCGGACCTACCAGGATCCGTCCGATCAGCGTCTTGTCCAGCCAGAGCAGCGCGCGTCCGGCCTGCCCTCTCCGCTCCCAGAGCTCCGCATCGACATAGCGGCTCTCGGGATCGAGTCGTGGATCAGTGAGCGTCTCGCGGTGGTGGTGGGCCAGATGACTATCGCGATAGAGCGGAAAGGGAAACCAGAGCCCGAGGGGCGGATAGGCAAGCATGGCGTTTGCACGCGGCCAGCGCGTGGGATGGCCATGGATCAGCTCGTGCTGCAGGGACTGATGGAGTACGACGACCAGTATCAGCGGCGGCAGCGTCCAATAGCCAAGCGACTGCCAGCCACAGAGGAGCGTCAGCCAGCTGCCGTAGACGCCGAAGACCAGCGCCCAGGTAGGCCACTCACTGCGGGCGGCAAAGGTATGCGAGAGCATTTTGACCAGGCGGCGATGCCGCGCATCCAGATAGACAGTCACCGCCAGATCCCAACCAGGACAATCGAGCGACAACACTAGGTACGGTCGAGAACGACGCCAAATAATATTTAGGTATTACCTCATGAAAAGAGCAGCGCTGGCTGACGACCGATAGGCTTCGCACTGTTGCCCATTGGACAGTAATAGATGAAACAGCTTTTCTCTTTATTTTTTTAATAAATAAATTACTATAAAAATCAGACATTTATTAAAATTAAAAATATTTCGCCGATTTCACCGCTGTTGCGCAATGGACAGTGATATTGATATTCGAAGCCGGTGCATATGCTTAGCAGTTTTGAGCATTGGTCGATCGCCAGGTTGTATTTCTAGACTTTGGCAACCTCCCTAGTGGTCATGAACTCCCATGCTCTTTTTTACTCGCTCTCCTTATACAGACAATGTCACGCAAACGCCCATCGCGAACCATGCCACCGAATGGGAAGAATCCGGGCATCCCCGGGCGGGTTCGGTAATAGGCCAACAGCCCCAGGCCGGACTCGCAGAGGCGAACCAAGGCCTCACCAGTTGCCGCCAGGCTTTATCCCCGGAGTCGTCAATGGCGCTGCTCGGGGCGCCAGGCCAACGCTTTGTCGCGGCTGCCCTCCTGATCGGCCGTACCGACATGGCGCACACGGCGATGGCCCGTATTGGCATCACCCAGCTTGCGACCTCGCTGACAGGATCTGAAGGAGCCCCGTTCGCATGAGTACCCTTTGCGCAGGCTGGGGCGCAGGCCCTTCCGATCGATACGCCGAACTCTCGGCGCAGTTTCAGCCGCTGTTCCGGCGCATCCGCGAGGGGGCCATCGCGCGTGAAGTACAACGGCGTCTACCCGTAGAGGAGCTTGGCTGGCTGAAGGCGGCGGGGTTCACCGCCTTGCGTCTGCCGATCGAATACGGCGGGGCAGGTATCACCCTGCCGGAGCTCTTTGCCCTGCTCATCGAACTGGGTGAGGCGGACTCCAACCTGGTCCAGGCCCTGCGCGGGCATATGGGCTTTGTCGAAGGGCTGCTGAACAGTGAGGACGAGGCGCGGCGCAGGCGCTGGTTCGCCCGTATCTCCGCCGGCGAGACCCTGGGCCCGGCTTCAAGCGAAGTGGGTGACGCCCGGCGTGCCGAGTTCAGTACCCGCCTCTGCCGGGACGGAGATTCCCTGCTGCTTTCCGGCACCAAGTTCTACACCACCGGCTCGCTCTATGCCGATTGGATCGACGTGGGCGCCACCGACGACGCGGGCAACAGGGTAACGGCCACCCTTCGCCGCGACGCCCCCGGCGTGGAGGTAGTGGATGACTGGAACGGCTTCGGCCAGACCCTTACCGCCAGCGGTACAGCGACCTTTACCAGTGTTCGGGTAGCGCCCGAGGACGTAGTGCCGGTGGGCGAGCGGTTCCGTTATTCGCCCGGGTTCTTTCAGGTGTTTCACCTCGCCAATCTGGCCGGCCTGGGACGCGCCATGAGCGGCGAGGTCGCCGCAGCAGTGGCCGCCCGCACCCGTACCTTCACCATCGGCAATGCCGACCGGGTCAGCCAGGATCCGCAAGTGCTGGCCGTGGTAGGTCAGGTGCGCAGCGCCGCCTACTGCGCCGGGGTGATCACCCTGAAGAATGCCGAGGCGCTGCAAAGGGCCTATGACCTCAGGCACGCAGACGATCCCGCCGCTGAGGATCGCGCGGTGGACCTGGCCGAACTGGAGGTCTGCCAGTCGCTGAATGTGGTTACGGACCTCATCCTCGACGCTTCCGGCCGCCTGTTCGACGCCCTGGGCGCATCGGCGACGCTGAAGCCTCAGGGGCTGGATCGCTTCTGGCGCAATGCTCGCACCCTCGCCTCCCACAATCCGCGCATCTACAAGGACCGGATCGTCGGTGACTTCGCGGTCAATGGCACTGCCCCGCCACCCCAATGGAAGATCGGTGTTGCCTGAGCATGCACGGCAGTCGGAAACGGCGAAGCGAGCCGCCCTGCACCGCTGTTCGCCGCCCTCGTCGATGCGCTAAGCTCGCCGGCTTCCCCCTTGGAGCGCCGTCATGGAAAGGTCTCGCCGTAATCGTCAGGTCATGTGGAAGGCGATCAAGGATCCGCGCTTCATCCCCGTCGCGGTCGCGGCGGTGTGCATCGTGCTGTTTTTCGTGCTGGGCCTGATCGACGTCCTGGGCGACTGATCCATCCGCACTCAAAGTGCCGAAAGGCCCCTGAGCACGGTCAGCCTGGTGCTCTCTGCGCAGGCCGCTTCGCGCGGCCTGCCTCCCAGCAAGGGGACCGCCCTCAGCCCTTGCGCTGATTGAGAAAGCGGAAGCAGCCGGCCAGCAGGTCGTCGAAGCGCCAGGGCTTGGGCAGGTAGTAGATGTCCGGTGCGCGCTCGGGCTGCAGCTCTTCGAAGTATCCGGAAGAGACGATGATGGGCAGGCCCGGCAGTTGTTGCTTGACGCGACGAGCCAGCTCCAGGCCGTCGATGGCGCCCGGCATGCGGACATCGGTGATCAGCAGGTCCGGCGTGGGTTGCGCGCTGGACAGGTGTTCCCAGGCCAGGTCCGCAGTACCGAAGGTCCGTACCTCAAAGCCTTCCCCTTCGAGCACTTCTTCCATCAGCCCGAGCAACATGTTCTCGTCTTCGACGACCACTACCACTGGTTTCATAAATCCGTCTCGATCTCCGCAGGTCCGCCATCTGACTGGACGTGTCTCGTTGGGGCGCGAATTCTACTCCTATCCTGCGTCCGCTGCGCAGTCTCCTCTCAGCTTAGACCGGAGGTGCGACATCCTGCCTCACTGCTCGACAGAAAAAGGCAGAAGGGATCCGCACACGGCTAGACACCATAGGGGTATTAACTCCTGAAGGGGTTTCGGCGGGTGATCAGGGAACCGCGGGTGGCCGCTCCAGTCGGAATCCAGGTATCTCGAAGGGCTTCCCGCGATTCAGGCGCGTCAGCTCTCAGGATCATGGGAAGCCGTCTGCCATAGGAGAAAGCGCATGACGGCCATCGACTGGACGGGTTGGCTCACCGCCCCCTGGATCACCACCCTGATCGCGGCGGCGGTCGCCCTGCTGATCAGCACCATTGCCCTGATCCTGGCCTTCGCCGCCATCCGCCGCCTGGCCAACCCTTTCCTGCTCGCTCGCAACCTGGTCAAGTACGCGGAGAAGCCCGCACGCCTCGCCGTGCCACTGGTCGTGCTCCAGGGTGTCTGGAACTCAGCACCCGATGCCCTGCCGCTGTTGCGTGCGGTACAGCATGTGACCGGGCTATTGAGCATCGCCGCCTTCACCTGGCTGGGCCTGCGCATGGTCAAGGCGGTGGGCGCCACCATCGCCCTGCGCAATCCGGTGGATGTGGTCGACAATCTGCGCGCCCGCCGGATCCAGACGCAGAGCCGGGTACTGGTGCGCAGCCTCAGCTTCGTCGTGCTGCTGATCGGTATCGCCCTGATGCTGATGACCTTTCCCGCCGTCCGGCAGGTGGGTGCCAGCCTGCTGGCCTCGGCTGGCGTTGCCGGCCTGGTGGCCGGTATCGCGGCGCGCCCCGTGCTGGGCAACCTCATCGCCGGCCTGCAGATCGCCGTGACCCAGCCGATCCGGCTGGACGACGTGGTCATCGTCGAGGGCGAATGGGGCCGGGTGGAAGAGATCACCGGTACCTACGTGGTGGTACGCATCTGGGATGATCGCCGGCTGGTAGTGCCACTCCAGTACTTCATCGAGACACCCTTCCAGAACTGGACTCGCTCCTCCTCCAGCCTGATCGGCTCGGTATTCATCTGGGTGGATTATTCATTGCCGCTGGCGCCGATCCGCACCGAATTGGAACGCGCCTGTGCCGAAGCGCCCCATTTATGGGATGGCCGCGTCTGCGTGCTGCAGGTCACTGATGCCTCGAGCGAATCCATGCAGGTTCGAGTGCTGGTGAGCTCTGGCGACTCCTCGAAGAATTGGGACCTGCGCTGTTTCGTGCGCGAACGGCTGATCACCTATGTCAACCGCGAATTCCCCCTCTGCCTGCCCAAGCTGCGAACCGAGCTGGGCCGTCGCGATCATCTCCCTTCATTACATTCCGACGAAAGGCATGAACCTGCGGTGCGACAGCCAGAAGTCTGACTTGGTAGTCATCTACGGCGATCTGGTGCGCAAAAAACGCTTCACTTGCCATTTATTCCTTAGCGCACCAGAGATGATCGTCAGCTTTGGGCACGCATCTGGCAATACGAAGGATAACCGCAACATTCGCGCGGGAAACTTGTGACGTTGTCCATGAGTCAGTGCGAGAGCAATCTGGAAATCCGCGAAGCAGTTCTCGCCCAATTCCAGACATCTCAGAAGAGATGACCGGCAAAAAGGCTGTAGCAGCTCGGCTGTAGGCGTTTTTGAACCAGGAGCATCGAGCTTCAGGAAGAAGCAATCAGGTAAACCTCAGTCTCGAACTTGCTGCATTGGGAGCGCACCATGGCAAATGCCGTCGTGGGGAAATTTGGGGCTCTGGAGCCCGTAGAAACTGCCACTCGCACCACCAGATCCAGCTCTCCTCACAAGCGTATTGAAGAGCCTCAGCTGACGCTGAGCTCCGTTGTTGAAAGCCGCAAGCGTATTCTTTTCGTTACCCCGGAGATTTCCGACTTCGTCAAGGCCGGCGGCCTGGGCGAGGTATCCGGCGCCCTGCCCCGCGCCCTCGCCGCCTCCCATGACGTTCGGGTACTGATCCCTGGTTATCGTCAGGTGATGGCCGCGATCAAGGACCGGGTGCAGATGGTCGGCCGCATCGCCGCCCGTGCTGCCATGCCGGCCTGCGACATCGGTCGCGTCAATCTGGACGACGGGCTGGTCGTCTATGTATTGATCTGCCCTGAGCTCTACGAGCGCTCGGGCAATCCCTATGGCGACCTGAACGGCGCCGACTGGGCTGACAACCATATCCGTTTCGGTCGTCTTGCCAGCGCCGCTGCCGATTTCGCCCTGGGCGACGCCTCCATTCGCTGGGTGCCGGATCTGCTGCACCTCAACGACTGGCAGACGGGCCTCGCAGCCGGCTACCTGCGTTGGAAGGGTGCCACTACCCCCTGCCTGACCACCATCCACAACCTGGCGTATCAGGGCCTGTTCCCGGCCTCGGTCATGGCCGACCTGGATATTCCCGCCCACGCCTTCCAGATGGAAGGTCTGGAATTCTGGGGCAAGGTGTCCTTCCTCAAGGCCGGCCTGGTCTACGCCGACCACATCACCACCGTCAGCCATACCTATGCCCAGGAAATCACCACCCCGGAATTCGGCTGCGGGCTTGAAGGCCTGCTGCAGGTCAAGGCTCGTCAGGGCAAGCTGACCGGTCTGCTCAATGGCATCGACGATGGCTGGAGCGCCTGCAGCGATCCGCACCTGTGCCAGCAGTTCCACGAATCCGACTGGGACGGCAAGGCGGTCAACGCTGCCCGCATCCGCGAGGAATTCGACCTCGAGCCGTCCAATGGCCCGTTGTTCGCCGTGGTCTCGCGTCTGGTCCAGCAGAAAGGCATCGATCTGACCATCCAGGCGGCCGATCACATCGTCGCCCGCGGCGGCCAGTTGATGATCATCGGTTGCGGTGAGCCGCACATCGAGCGGCAGGTGCGTGCTCTTGCTCTGCGCTATCCGGGTCGTGTCAGCGCCCACATCGGCTTTTGCGAGACGGAAGCCCGACGCATGTATGCAGGCAGCGATTTCCTGCTGATGCCTTCGCGCTTCGAGCCCTGCGGCCTGAGCCAGATGTATGCCCAGCGCTTCGCCTCGCTGCCAATCGCTACCCGTACCGGCGGCCTGGCTGACAGCATCGAAGACGGCACTACCGGCTTCCTGTTCGCCCCGCTGTCGCTGGAAAACTACATCGGTGCGATCGATCGCGCCCTGGGCGTTTTCGAACGCCAGGGCCTGCTGCTGGCCATGCGTCACAGGGCCATGCAAGGGCCGTTCTTCTGGTCCGAATGCGCCAAACCCTATGCCTCGCTGTACCTCGATCTGCTCCAGGCCACCGCTCACCAGGAGCGTCACGTCGGCGTCTGATGTCCGACGTGGCTACCAAGCGCTTTTCCCTGGCCAAAAGGCCGACGAAAAGCGCTCACCCCGCCCAACTTTGAGCAACTCTCACCGGTCATAACAGCAACTGCGGCCAATTGGGCCGCAGTGCCTTTTTTGCCGTCCGGTTTCGGGAGTTCTCCATCCATGACTGATATTTCGCGCGACGCAGCCGCGGTAACCGGGGGCTACGCCTGGCAAACCCGCGCCGGTGCCACCCTGGTGAGCAAGGACCGTACGCTGTTTCACTTCTGGGCGCCCAGCGCCGACGCCGTGTCGGTGGTGCTGGAAGGCGGCATGACCATCCCCATGGAAGCCGAGCAAGACGGCTGGTTCGCAGTGGAGGCGCAGTGCGGTGCCGGCACCCGCTATCGCTATCAGATCGAAGATCTGTTGGTCCCGGACCCCGCTTCCCGCGCCCAGGCCGGCGATGTGCACGAGCCGAGCATCGTCATCGACCCGACCACCTACCACTGGCAGTCCGTCGAGTGGCAGGGTCGTCCCTGGCACGAAAGCGTCATCTACGAATTGCATGTCGGCACCCTGGGCGGGTTCTCGGGCGTGGAGAAATTGGTACCTCGCCTGGCCGCGCTGGGCGTCACCGCCATCGAACTGATGCCACTGTCGGAGTTCCCGGGCAGTCGCAACTGGGGCTATGACGGCGTCCTGCCCTATGCCGTGGAAGCTTCCTACGGCACCCCCGACGATCTCAAGTCGCTGATCGATACCGCCCACACCCATGGCGTCATGGTCTATCTGGACGTGGTCTACAACCACTTCGGCCCCGACGGCAACTACCTGCACGCCTACGCCGAGCGCTTCTTCCGCGAAGACATCCATACCCCCTGGGGCGCCGCCATCGACTTCCGCCAGGATGCCGTGCGCCGCTACTTCATCGACAACGCCCTGATGTGGCTGATGGAGTACCGCTTCGACGGCCTGCGCTTCGATGCCGTCCACGCCATTGGCGACAAGGGCTTCCTCGAGGAAATGGCCGAGGAGATCCGCAGTACCGTCGAGCCGGGTCGCCATGTCCACCTCATGCTGGAAAACGAAGACAACACCGCCACACTGTTGGGCGGACGGCATTACGACGCCCAGTGGGCGGACGACTGGCACAACGTCATGCACCCGTTGCTGACCGGTGAGAACGAAGGGTACTACCAGGACTTCACCGAGGATGCGACCGCAAAGCTGGTGCGCTGCCTGGGCGAAGGCTTCATCTATCAAGGCGAGCCGACCCGTCATGGCAAGGCCCGGGGTGAACCGAGCAAGAACCTGCCCGCCTCGGCCTTCGTCATCTTCCTGCAGAACCACGACCAGGTGGGTAACCGCGCCTTCGGTGAACGCCTGACCCGACTGGCGCCGGAACCCGCACTGAAGGCCGCTACCGCCCTGCTGCTGCTCAGCCCGATGATTCCCTTGCTGTTCATCGGTGAGGAATGGGGCAGCCGCCAACCCTTCCTGTTCTTCACCAGCCACAACGACGAGCTGGCTGAACTGGTACGGGATGGCCGCCGCAACGAGTTCAAGGACTTCGACTTCTTCACCAGTGAAGAACATCGCCAGCAGATCCCCGATCCGAATGCGCCCAAGACCTTCGAAGATTCCAAACCCAACTTCGGCGAGGCCGATCAGCCTGACCATGCCGCCTGGCTTGGCCTGTATCGCGAGCTGCTGGAGATCCGTCGCCGGGAACTCTTCCCGCGCCTGGAAGGCGCTCGTGCCGAAGGCGCCGAAGCCCTGGCCGACCGCGCCGTGCGGGCACGCTGGAGCCTGGCCGATGGCAGCCGCCTGACCATCGAACTCAACCTGAGCGAGAACGCCGTGCAGGTGGACGAGGCGCCCCAGGGTGAATTGCTGCACAGCAGCGACGCTGCAGCAACGCCAGCACGTCAGGACGGTCAGCTGGCTGCCCACTGCGCACTGGTCTGGCTGGAGAAACAGGCATGAGTGGAGATCGTCTGGAACAATTGGCCAAGGCCGCCGGTATCGCCATGGAATGGACCGCCTACGATGGCAAGCGCCAACGGGTGAGCCCGGAGGCGCTACGCAATCTGCTCAAGGCCATCGAGCTGCCCGCGGACAGTGACGCGGACATCGATGCCAGCCTGCGCAAGCTGGCCGAGGTCGGTGACAAGGATCACCTGCCACCCCTCCTCACGGCCGTGGTCGGTAAACCCGTCGGGACACCCGACCAGTTCAAACGTGGCGTCCGCTATGAGGTGCAGTTGGAAGACGGCGAGCGCCTGGAAGGTCAGGTAGATGACCAGGGCCAGCTCGCGCCCATCAGCACCGCCGGTTATCACCAGGCGGAAATCGGTGGTGAAGCCCTGACCCTGGCCGTTGCGCCGGAGCGCTGCTTCACCATCGCCGACGCTACAGGCGACGAGCAGGCCCGGCTCTGGGGCCTGGCTGTGCAGCTCTATAGCCTCAGACGCGACGGTGGCAGCGGTGCGGGCGATTTGCAGGGTCTGGTGCAGCTCGCCAAGGCAGCTGCCGGCAAGGGCGCCGATGCCCTGGCCATCAGCCCGCTGCACGCCATGTTCAGCGCCGATGGCAGTCGCTACAGCCCCTATTCGCCGTCGAGTCGGGTGTTCTTCAATGTGCTCTATGCCGCGCCAGAGCTGGTGCTGGGCGCCGAGCCCGTGCGTCAGGCCATGCAGCGTGCCGGCCTGCAGGCGGAAGCCGAGCGCCTCGAACAGCTTGAGCTGATCGACTGGCCGGCCCTGGCCAAGCTGCGGCTGCGCCTGCTGCGCACCCTGCATCTGGAGTTTCGCACCGCCGCCGGCACACTGCGCGAGCGCTTCGAGGCCTTCCGCCGCGACGGTGGCGAAGCCCTGGAGAATCACTGCCGCTTCGAAGCCCTGCATGCCTCCTTCACCCAGGGCGATGCCTCGCCGAGCTGGCAGCATTGGCCGCAGCAGTATCGCGACCCCAAGAATCCTGCCGTGGCTGAGTTCGCCGAACGCCACGCCCAGGACGTGGAGTTCTATGCCTTCACCCAGTGGCTGGCCAGCGAAGGGCTGTCCGCCGCCCAGAAGCAGTGCCGCGAATCGGGCATGAAGATCGGTCTGATCGCCGACATCGCCGTGGGCGCGGATGGGGGTGGCAGCCAGGCCTGGAGTCGTCAGGAAGAGCTGCTGGCTTCGGTCACCGTCGGTTGTCCGCCGGACCTGCTCAACCAGAAGGGCCAGGGCTGGGGCATTTCCGCCTTCTCGCCCACCGGGATGGTCAAGCACGGCTTCCGCGCCTTCATCGAGATGCTCAGGGCCAACTTCGCGCACGCCGGCGGTGTGCGCATCGATCACGTAATGGGCCTGCAACGCCTCTGGCTGGTACCCGAGGGCGCTTCCCCGGCCGACGGTGCCTATCTCTCCTACCCCATCGACGACCTGCTGCGGCTGGTCGCCCTGGAGTCCTGGCGCCATCGGTGCGTGGTCATGGGCGAGGACCTGGGCACGGTGCCCGAGGGGTTCCGCGAACGCCTGGCCGAGCGCGCCGTCATGGGTATGCAGATACTGCTGTTCGAACGCGACGACAAGGCCTTCAAGCCCGCCGCGGGCTGGTCGGACACCGCCATGGGGATGCCCACTACCCACGATCTGCCAACCCTCACCGGCTGGTGGCAGGGCCGTGATGCCGACTGGCAGGAAAAGCTCGGCCTGCTGCCCGACGGCACCACGCGCCAGGACCGGCTCGACGAGCGCGCCGAGGATCGCCAATACCTGGCCAAGGTGCTGAAGCTGGACGATACCCGCGAAAGCAATGTCGAACAGGCCGTCGACGCCGCCATCGAGTTCATCGGCCGCACCCCTGCGCCACTGATCATCCTGCCGGTGGAAGACGCCCTGGGTCAGCTGGAACAGGCCAACCTGCCCGGCACCACCAACGAACACCCCAACTGGCTGCGCCGCTGGGACGCTCCTGCGGAGCGCCTGCTGGACGCAACCACCCCTGAACGACGCCTAAGCGTGCTGAGCACTGCCCGTAACAATCCGGAGAACACTCGATGAGTCGCTTGCGCGCTACCGTACGCCTGCAGTTCCACAAGGATTTCACCTTCGACGATGCCCTGCCCCTGGTCGATTATTACGCCAAGCTGGGCATCAGCCATGTCTATGCATCCCCCATCACCACGGCCCGCGCCGGGTCCGTGCACGGCTACGACGTGGTCGACCCGACCCGGGTCAACCCTGCGCTGGGCGGCGAAGAGGCGTTGCGTCGCCTGGTGGCCCGCCTGCGCGAGCACGGCATGGGCCTGATCGCCGACTTCGTGCCCAACCACACCAATGTGGGTGGCTCGGAAAACGCCTGGTGGCTGGACATCCTCGAATGGGGACGCCAGAGCCGCTATGCCAGCTTCTACGACATCAACTGGTACGGACCGGACCCGGATCTGCAGGGCCAGGTGCTGCTGCCCTTCCTGGGAGATGCCTACGGCAACGTACTGCAGGCCGGCGACCTCAAGCTGGTGTTCGACGCCGAGCAAGGCGCCTTCCGCGTGGAGTACTACGCCCACCACTTCCCCATCAACCCGGGCACCTATGGCCAGATCCTGCGCGAGAGCGACCTGCCTCAACTGAGCCTCTTCGCCGATGCCTTCTCGGCGCGTGCCAAGGACCTGGAAGAAGCCCGCGGTGCCCAGCGCCAGCTGGCGGACGCCGCCAAGGACCCGGCCGTGGCAGCCGCCATCGAGAAAGCGGTCGCCGCCTTCGACGGTAGCCAGCCCGCCAACCAGGAACGCCTGCACGCCTTGCTGGAAAGCCAGCACTACCGCCTGGCCAGCTGGCGTACCGCCTCGGACGACATCAACTGGCGACGCTTCTTCGACATCACCGAACTGGGCGGCCTGCGCATGGAACGCCACGAGGTGTTCGAGGAAACCCATTCGCTGATCTTCCGCCTCATCAGCGAAGGCCTGCTCGACGGCCTGCGCCTGGATCACATCGACGGCCTGGCCAATCCCCGTGCCTATTGCCGCAAACTACGTCGCCGCGTGGACGACCTCTGCGCCAGCCGCAGCGGTGGTGCGCCGGAAGATGGCTTCCCCATCTATATCGAGAAGATCCTGGCCGACGGCGAGCAGCTGCGCGAAGGCTGGGGCATCGATGGCACCACCGGCTACGAGTTCATGAACGAGGTCTCGGCGGTGCAGCATGCCGCCAGCGGCGAAGCGCCCCTGCGTCAGTTCTGGGCCGAGCAGACCGGTCGTACCGAGGACTTCCTCGAAGAGGTACGGGAGGCACGGCGCCTGGTGCTCACCGGCGCGCTGTCCAGCGAATTCGAATCGGCCGTGCACACGCTGCACCTCTTGGCCCAACAGGACTGGCGTACCCGTGACACCAGCCAAGGCGCCATCCGCCGGGTGCTGCTGGAGCTGATCGTGCAGTTCAAGGTCTATCGCACCTATGCCGGCGCAGCCGGTTTCGTCGGCGCCGATGCCCAGTGGTTCGATACCGCGCTGGAAGCGGCCCGCCCCCACGTCAGCGAAGCGGAACAGCCGCTGCTGGAGCAATTGCGCGCCTGGCTGGGTGGCGATGCACCGCGGCACAAGCCGGTGGGCAGCGTGGCCCGTCGCGAACAGCGTCGCGCCATCACCAAGTTCCAGCAACTCACTTCGCCCATCGCCGCCAAGGCTGTGGAAGACACCGCCTGCTATCGTTCCGCCCCTCTGCTCTCGCGCAACGATGTGGGTTTCGATCCCCAGCATTTCGCCCAACCCGTGAGTGCCTTCCACAAGGCCAGCGGTTGGCGTGCCGAGCACTTCCCGCGCAACATGCTGACCACTGCGACCCACGACCACAAGCGCGGCGAAGACACCCGTGCGCGTCTGGCGGTGGTCTCCGAACGACCGGATGCCTATATCGCCCAGGTCAGTGGCTGGATGAATCAGGCGGCGCCCCTGCGTGGCCAGTGGAACGATGCTCCCGCGCCGACGCCGGGCGATGAGCTGATGCTCTACCAGACCCTGCTCGCCAGCTGGCCGCTACACCTGGAAGCCGACGATCAGGCCGGCCTGCAGGCCTATCTGGAACGCCTGCTGCAGTGGCAGGAAAAGGCTCTGCGTGAAGAGAAGCTGGAGTCCGACTGGTGGGCGCCGAACGGCGACTACGAGGCAGCCTGCAAAGCCTTCCTGGAAGGCCTGCTGACCAACGACGACTACCGCGCCCTGCGCGGCGAGATCGTGACCGCCGTACACGAACTGGCGCCTGCCGGCGCGCTGAACGGCCTGGTGCAGATGCTGCTGCGCAACACCGCGCCCGGCGTTCCCGACCTCTACCAGGGCGGTGAATTCTGGGACTTCAGCCTGGTGGAACCCGACAACCGCCGCGCCGTGGACTATGCCCCGCGCCAGCAGGCCCTGGCGCAACACGCCTCTGCCAGTGCGGCACTGGACGCCTGGCAGGACGGCGCGGTCAAGCAACAGGTGCTGGCCACCGTGCTGCAACTGCGCAAGCAGCAACCGCAGCTGTTCACCGAAGGTACCTACCTGCCGCTGACAGTAGCGGGAGCCCATGCTGATCAGGTACTGGCCTTCGCCCGTACCTGGGAGCAGCACGCGGTGATCGTCATCGTGCCGGTACATGCCTCCGACCTGCTGGAAACCGCTGGGAAGCTCACCTTTTCTGCAGAGGCGTGGCAGGACACCCGGATAAAACTCCCGGAAACCTTGTCCATGTACCGTTTTGGGGAAACTTTTGCCCCTTCGTCTGTCCATGACCAGAAGAAAGAGCTTTCTGTCGGCGAGGTTCTGGCACGTTTTCCGCTTGGATTGCTCAGCACACAAGACATCACTCAAGGAGCCGCACCGCAATGACCCAAAAAGACGAACGCATCCAGCAGCTCGCCTATCAGATCTGGGAGTCCGAAGGACGGCCGGCCCACGAACATGATCGCCACTGGGAGATGGCGACCCGCTTGTACGAAGCCGAACAGGAAGGCGTCGCCAAGAAGACCGCTGCCAAGAAACCGCGCGCCGCCACGGCTGCAGCGAGCGCGGAAAAGCCCGTTGCAGGCAAGGCGCGCACCACTGGCAAGACCAAGAGTGGCAGCGAGAAGGCTGCCACCGAGTCCGCAGCCGCTGGTGAGTCGGTGACCGAGAAGGTCGAGTCGGCCGCCAAGAAGGTCGCCTCCAAGGTGAAGCAGGCGGTCAAGCCCAGTGCAAGCAAGACCACCGCCAGCAAGGCTAAAGCCGATGCCAACGTCGAGGCGACTGGCGTAGGTGTGGCACCTGCCACGCCGAAGAAGCCCCGCGCTTCCCGCGCCAAGTCGGCGACGGCCAAGCCCGCCGCAAGCGAGTGATGTGATGTTCGGCCTGGCCAATCGGCCAGGCCTTCCCCCTGCCGCCTCGCTGCGGCCTTCGTGCAACTGCCTTTTTCCTCATTTTTTCTTGAAAAAACAACGCTTTGTCGGTTAGCCATCAGGGCTTGGAACTGCGCTGCGTCGGGCCTTTCATATACAGGTAGCCGGATCTGTATCGATTCAGCCACCGGCAGGTATTGAGAGCCGAGTCAGAGCTACTTCCTTCCTAGCTATCCCGAGAGCGTCGAAATGACTTCAACTGATTCCAACAAGCCCTTAACCGAAGCGACCACTTTCATCAGTAAGTCCAAGTCTCGTGTTCGTGAAGGCCTGCCCTACCCCCTGGGCGCTACCTGGGACGGCTCCGGCGTGAACTTCGCCATCTTTTCCGCCAACGCCACCAAGGTCGAACTATGCCTCTTCGACGATGAAGGCAAGGAAGAAATCGAGCGCATCGAACTGCCGGAATTCACCAACGAGATCTGGCACGGCTACCTGCCCGATGCCCGTCCTGGCACCCTCTACGGTTACCGTGTACACGGCCCCTACGAGCCGCAGAATGGCCATCGCTTCAACCACAACAAGCTGCTGATCGATCCCTACGCCAAGCAGATCGTCGGTGAGCTGGAGTGGAACGATGCCCTGTTCGGCTACACCATCGGCCATGACGATGGCGATCTGTCCTTCGACGAGCGTGACAGCGCCCCCTTCATGCCGCGCTGCCGGGTGATCGACCCTGCCTTCACCTGGGGTAACACCACCCATCCGCGTGTCCCGCGTGATCGCACCGTGTTCTATGAGACCCACGTCCGCGGCTACACCATGCTGCACCCGGCAGTGCCCGAGAATGCCCGAGGCACCTTCTCCGGTCTGCAGGAAAGCGAGGTGATCGACTACATCAAGTCCCTCGGCGTGACCTCCGTCGAGCTGATGCCGATCCACTACTTCCTCGACGACAACCACCTGTTGGAAAAGGGCCTGAGAAACTTCTGGGGCTACAACACCCTGGCGTTCTTCGCTCCGCATTCGCGCTACATGGCCAGTCAGTCCATCGGTGAGTTCAAGGTGATGGTCGCGCGCATGCACAATGCCGGCCTCGAAGTCATTCTCGACGTGGTCTACAACCACACCGCCGAAGGCAACGAGATGGGTCCGACCCTCTCGCTCAAGGGCATCGACAACGCCAACTACTACCGCCTGATGCCCGATGATGCGCGTTACTACATCAACGATACCGGCACCGGTAATACCCTGAACATGAGCCACCCCTGCGTCCTGCAGATGGTGACCGACTCGCTGCGCTACTGGGCGACCGAGATGGGTGTGGACGGCTTCCGCTTCGACCTGGCAACCATCCTGGGCCGTGAGCCGGATGGCTTCGACGAAGGCGGCGGTTTCCTGCATGCCTGCCGTCAGGATCCGATCCTGGCCGAGACCAAGCTCATCGCCGAGCCCTGGGACTGTGGCCCCGGTGGCTACCAGGTCGGCAACTTCCCGCCCGGCTGGATGGAGTGGAACGATACCTTCCGCGACACCGCGCGTGCCTTCTGGAAGGGTGACGAAGACAAGATCGGCGATTTCGCGAAGATCCTCCTGGGCTCCGGCGACAAGTTCAACCGCCGTGGTCGCAAGCCCTACTCTTCCGTGAACTTCGTGACCGCCCACGATGGCTTCACCCTGGCCGACACCGTGTCGTACAACGACAAGCACAACGAGGCCAATGGCGAAGGCAACAACGACGGTCACTCCCACAACCTGTCGTGGAACTGCGGCGTCGAAGGCGAGACCGACGATCCGGAAATCATCGAGCTGCGCTATCGGCAGATGCGCAATCTGCTGGCCACGCTGTTCCTCTCCCAGGGCACGCCCATGCTGCTGGCGGGTGATGAATTCGCCCGTACCCAGGGCGGCAACAACAACGGTTACTGCCAGGATAGCGAAATCGGCTGGGTGAACTGGGAGATCAGCGACAAGAGTGCCGAGCTCCAGGAGTACGTGCGCAATCTGATCGACCTGCGTCGTCGTTATCCCCTGCTGCGTCGTAGCCGCTTTTTCACTGGTGCCTACAACGAGGAACTGGGCGTCAAGGACGTCACCTGGCTGCAGCCCGGCGGTACCGAGATGGGCGACGAGCAGTGGCAGGACGGCAGCAACAAGTGCATGGGCATCCTGCTCGATGGCCGGGCCCAGCCGACCGGCATTCGCCGCAAGGGCGCGGATACCTCGCTGCTGATTCTGGTCAATGCTCACTATGACGTGGTGGATTTCACCCTGCCGGAAGTCCCCATGGGCGAGCATTGGTCCCTGCAGCTGGATACCAATCAGCCTGACCTGGATACCGGCGACGTCTTCAAATTCGGAGAAACCTATCAGGTCACCGGACGCTCGGTATTGCTGTTCGAGCTGACCCAGACCAAGCGGAGGAAGCGCCAGGCATGACGAATGCGCAACAGGGTTTTTCGTTCAAGGTCCTGACCATCAACACGCACAAGGGCTTCACGTCCTTCAACCGCAAGTTCATCTTGCCGGAGTTGCGCGAAGCGGTGCGGACGGTGTCAGCGGACATTGTCTTCTTGCAGGAGGTGTTGGGCACCCACGAGAAACACCCGTTGCGCTTCGAGAACTGGCCGGCTGCGCCGCAGTACGAGTTCCTGGCCGATTCGATGTGGACCGATTTCGCCTACGGGCGAAATGCGGTCTACCCGGACGGCCATCACGGTAATGCGGTGCTGTCGAAGTTTCCCATCGTCAGTTACGACAACTTCGACATTTCCATCGCCGGTCCGGAAAAACGCGGGATGCTTCACTGCGTCCTGCGCATTCCCGATCAGGCCCTGGATCTGCATGTCATCTGCGTCCATCTGGGTCTGCGCGAGAAGCATCGCCAGATGCAAATGAAGCTGATCTGCGAACACATCAATTCCCTGCCCAGTGACGCGCCTGTCGTGGTGGCCGGGGATTTCAACGACTGGCGGCAGAAGGCCAATGACATCCTTGGCCAGGGCGCAGGCCTCGAAGAAGTGTTCATGAAGACTGCGGGACGGCTACCCAAGACCTTCCCGGCAAAGCGCCCGCTGCTCTGCCTGGACCGAATCTATACCCGCAACGTCAGTGTCGGTCGCCCACAGGTGCTGGGCAATCAGCCATGGTCGCACCTGTCCGACCATGCCCCCTTGGCTGCGGACTTCCATCTATGAATTTCGAATGGCGGGACGGAAACCGCATCGCCCTGCTGGAAAACGGCGAAGACTTCTTTCCACGGGTCTTCGAAGCGATCCGCGAGGCCGAGCGTGAAGTCATCATCGAGACCTTCATTCTCTTCTATGACAAGGTCGGCAAAGCCCTGCAGCAGGAGCTGGTAACCGCCGCCAAGCGCGGCGTCCAGGTGGATATCACCGTGGACGCCTATGGCTCGCCCGATCTGCCGCGGGAGTTTCTCGACGAGATGGTCCATGCCGGTGTCCGTTTCCGCTACTACGATCCGCGCCCGCTGGTGATGGGAATGAGGACCAACCTCTTCCGCCGCCTGCATCGCAAGATCGTGGTCGTGGATGCCCGGTTGGGTTTCATCGGTGGCATCAACTATTCCGCCGAACACCTGGGCGACTTCGGACCGGAAGCCAAGCAGGATTATGCCGTCGAGGTGGAAGGTCCCATCGTCGACGACATCCACCGTTTCGCTCGCGATGCCATCAACTCTCCCGAGGAAACCCACCGCTGGTGGGGCAAGCGCTCGCAGAAGCCGGCCAACAACCGCAATCCGGGCAATGCCCAGGCGCTGCTGGTGTTTCGCGACAACGACGACCACCGTGCCGACATCGAGACGCACTACCTGGAGATGCTGCGCAACGCCAAGCGCGAGGTGGTGATCGCCAACGCCTATTTCTTCCCGGGCTATCGCCTGCTGCGAGAGATGCGCAACGCAGCGCAACGTGGCGTACGGGTCGTCCTGATCGTCCAGGGCGAGCCGGACATGGCCATCGTCAAGGTGGGTGCCCAGATGCTCTACAACTACCTGGTCAAGGCCGGGGTGGAGATCTATGAGTATTGCCTCAGACCCCTGCATGGCAAGGTGGCGACCATGGACGAGCATTGGTCCACGGTAGGATCGAGCAATCTCGATCCCCTGAGCCTGTCGCTCAACCTGGAATGCAACCTGATCTTTCACGACCACGCCTTCAACCGTGAGCTGCGCGGGCGCCTGGAATCCCTGATCCAGAATCACTGCGAGCACGTCGACAGCAACAAGGTGCCCAAGCGCACCTACTGGCACCTGGCCAAGACGATGCTGGTCTTCCACTTCCTGCGCCATTTCCCTGCCTGGGTCGGCTGGCTGCCCGGTCACACGCCCAAGATCGAATTGGTGAGCCCGCCGGTTCAGCCCGAGCTCGAAACCCAGGACCGAGTGGACCCCACGATTTCAAGGTATCCCCAACGATGAGCAGCCGCAGCGACACCCTCGAACATACCGAGGGCGACGAGGACCATCAGCAGACCGCGGACAAGCCGCAGCACGGCCGCTGGGCCCTGGCCAAACGCATCCTGGCCTGGGTCTTCCTGATCGCGGTCATCGTCCTGCTGGTGATCTACGCCCGCAAGGTCGACTGGGGTGAAGTCTGGAAAGTATTCACCGGCTACAAGATCACCACCCTCGCCATGGTCGGGGGCCTGGTGGTGCTGTCGTACGTCATGTACGGCTGCTACGACCTCATCGGCCGCGCCTACTGCGGCCACAAGCTGGTCAAGCGCCAGGTGTTCCTGGTGTCCTTCATCTGCTACGCCTTCACCCTAACCCTAAGTACCTGGGTGGGTGGCATCGGCATGAGGTATCGCCTCTACTCACGATTAGGACTTTCCAGCGGCACCATCACCCGGATCTTTTCGCTGAGCATCGCTACCAACTGGCTGGGCTACGTCCTGTTGGCCGGCGGTATCTTCGTCAGCGGTGTGGTGGACATGCCGCCCAACTGGTTCGTCGGCGATACCACCTTGCGCCTGATCGGCTTCGGCCTGCTCGCCTTCATCGTCTTCTACCTGGGGGTGTGTACCTTCGCCAAGCAACGGGAGTGGACGATCCGCAAGCAGCGTCTCGCCCTGCCCTCGCTGCGCATGGCCTGCCTGCAGCTGCTGGTGTCGTCGATCAATTGGATGGCCATGGCGGCGATCGTCTATCTCTTCCTCGGCCGCCAGGTGGACTATCTGCATGTGCTCGGGGTGCTGTTGCTGTCCAGCATCGCCATGGTCATCGTCCACATCCCAGCCGGTGTAGGGGTGCTGGAGACGGTATTCATCGCCCTGCTGGCCAATGACGGCCTCTCCCAGGGCAAGATCATCGCCGCCCTGCTTGGCTATCGGACGCTGTATTTCATCGTCCCCCTGCTTATCGCTGCCGTGCTGTACTTCGCCCTGGAAAGCCGCGCCAAGAAGCTCAAGCGCAGCAACGACCGCCGGGAAGAACGCAAGCAGCATGAACAGGGTGCACGCTGAAGCAGCCTCAACGGTTGTTGGGCTGGTGCATGGAAATCAGGCGGTAGAACAGCACCCGCCCGCCTTCGTTGGTGGGCCCCTCCCCATCGCGCAAGCGGGCGCCTGCCTTGAAATACAGGTGATGGTCGCTCCAGGCGCCATCCAGTTGCAGACCCAGGTCTCCCGTGCGGGAACCCGCGCCGTGGGCGCGCACGGTGAGTACACCGGTGCGGGCCAGCTTGATGTCGTAGCTGAAGCGACTGTTGAGCGGCAGGCGTTCCAGCAGAATGACCTCCTTGGCACTGTCGCTGGGGCTCTCCCTTAGCCGGGCGATCAGCTGGCCTTGCGTCGCCTGACCCCGATCCTCTTCGGTCGAGCGCTCCACCCGGTAGACCAGTTGCAACAGCGGTTCGGGTGCGGCGGGCACCCGGGCCTGGTCCTCGATCTCGCTGATGACGACCTCTGGACGCGACGGCACCTGCTGTACGGCGACTTCCGCCTGCAACAGCGCATCTGCATCGTGGTACTTCCACGCATAGGTGCTGCCATCCGGTCGCGTCTCGCGCAATTCGGTGGCGGGATAGTCATCGAAGGGTTGCGGGGTGCCCGTCACCGGCACCCAGAACAACAAGGTGCCGCCTGGGCCCCGCATGAGATAGGGACTGCGAAAACCGCTGCTGTTGAGTTCGGCGGTCTGTACCTGAGCCACGGGCATGGGTACCGGTACCGTCAGATTCCATTCGGCGAGATCGATCATGGGCTTCTCGGTTGCCAGATGCCTGACAAGCATCACCCAGACAGGTGATGCTTGTCAGCCAGAGCGCCCGCGGAAGGCGCTCCGGATTAGCCTTGCGGCTTGAACACCAGCAGGCCGAGGGGCGGCAGGTTCAGGTTGAGGGACGCCGGTTGGCCGTGGGCCGCGACCTCCTCCGCCGTCACGCCGCCGCCATTGCCCAGGTTGGAGCCGCCGTAGCGCTCGGCATCGCTGTTGAAGATCTCCTGCCAGTGACCCAGCGCAGGCACGCCCACGCGATAGTCGTTGCGCGGTACCGGGGTGAAGTTGGCGATCACCAGCAGGGGCCGCTGCTGGGCATCCCGCCGCAGCCAGGCGAAGACGCTGTTGCCGTTATCGTCGCCCACCACCCAGTCGAAGCCCTCGGGCAGGTGATCGCGCTCGTGCAACGCCGGCTCGTGACGATAGAGATGGTTGAGATCGGCGAGCAACTGCTGCACACCGCGATGGGTGCCATGCTCCAGCAGGAACCAGTCCAGCTCGCGGTCGTGGCTCCATTCGCGCCACTGGCCGAACTCACAGCCCATGAACAGCAGCTTCTTGCCCGGGTGGGTCCACATGAAGCTCAGGTAATTGCGCAGATTGGCGAATTTCTGCCAGACGTCACCCGGCATCTTCTCGATCATCGAGCCCTTGCCGTGTACCACCTCGTCATGGGAGATGGGCAGCACGAAACGCTCCGACCAGGCGTACACCAGGCCGAAGGTCATCTGGTGATGGTGGTACTGGCGATAGACCGGGTCCTCTTCCACATAGTGGAGGGTGTCGTTCATCCAGCCCATGTTCCACTTGAAGTCGAACCCCAGGCCACCTTCGCTCACCGGCGCGCTGACGCCCGGCCAGGAGGTTGATTCCTCGGCGATCACCAGGGCACCCGGTGCTTCTTCATGGACCACCTCGTTGAGATGACGCAGGAAGGCGATGGTCTCCAGGTTCTCGCGGCCGCCATGGATGTTGGGGATCCACTCGCCCTGCTTGCGCGAATAGTCGCGGTAGAGCATGGAGGCCACGGCGTCGACCCGCAGGCCGTCGATGTGGAAATGCTTCAGCCAGTGCATGGCCGATGCCAGCATGAAGCCATGCACCTCATGGCGCCCCAGGTTGTAGATGTAGGTGTTCCAATCCTGGTGGAAGCCCTCGTAGGGGTGTTCGTACTCGTACAACGCGGTGCCGTCGAAGCGGGCCAGGCCGTGTTCGTCGGTGGGGAAATGCGCCGGTACCCAGTCGAGGATGACGCCGATGTCCGCCTGGTGGCAGGCATCGACGAAGGCGGCGAAATCAGCCGGCGAGCCGAAGCGCGAGGTGGGCGCGAACTGGCCCAGTGGCTGGTAACCCCAGGAACCGCTGAAGGGGTGCTCCATGATCGGCAACAGCTCGATATGGGTGAAACCCATTTCGCGAACGTAGGGAATCAGGCGCTCGGCCAGCTCCCGCCAGTTGTACAGGCGACCTTCGTCACCGCCCTCCCGGCGCCAGGATCCAGCGTGCAATTCGTACACCGATATCGGCGCCTCCAGGCCCTGGAGTTCGCGGCGCCGAGCCATCCAGTCCTGGTCGTGCCAGGTGAAGGGCTTGTTGTCGGCGACCACCGAAGCGGTACGCGGGGGCAATTCCGCCGCCAGGGCGATGGGATCGGCCTTGAGCGGCAGCACACCGCGCTGGCCGAGGATCTCGTATTTGTAGGCCGTTCCCACCGGCAGGCGCGGCACGAACAGTTCCCAGACGCCGCTGTTGGCGCGCAGGCGCATGGGCAACCGGCGCCCATCCCAGCTGTTGAAGTCCCCGACGACCGATACCCGACGGGCATTGGGTGCCCAGACTGCGAAGCGTACGCCCTCCACGCCGTCGACCTGGCAGCGCTGGGCGCCAAAGGTCTCGCCAAGGTTGCGGTGACGCCCCTCGTTGAACAGATAGAGGTCGGTTTCTCCCAACAGCATCCCGAAGGAATAGGGATCTTCGGTTTCCTGCACACCGCTGGGCCAGCGGATCACCATCTTGTAGGGCGCGGCATATTCCAGCCGCGCGACGAACAAGCCGGGCACCCGTCCCGGTTGCATCTGGGCCAGCGGCCGACCGCTCACGCGATCGACCAGCTCAGCACCCAGGGCGTTGGGTAGGAAGGCGCGGACGATCACGCCCTCGCCATCGGGATGGGGACCAAGCACGGCGAAGGGATTGCCGTGCTCGCCGCGGGCCAGCGACTCGGCTTCGGCAGCCGAGAGCCGAGCGTCGTCCAGGGGAGCGACGGAGGCGGTGGTGTGATCGGTCATGCGCGGGCTCCAGACAAGAGGGTCTCGACAATGGCAACGACGCCACGTAGCGGGATGTTGATCCAGGTGGGTCGGTTGGCAGCCTCGTAGCCTATCTCGTAGACGGCCTTCTCCAGGCTGTAGAGATCCAGCGCCGCCTGTTCGCCCCGCTCGCTCCACTGGTGGCCGATGTCGGCCGCTGCGGTGCGATAGGCTTCCAGGAAGGCTGCATAGGACGAATTCCGGTAGGTTTCCGCAGCCTTGGCACGCAGACGCAGATTCTCGTCCGAGGTATCGGCACCGGCATTGCTGGACTGGGTAACCATGGCTGCGGCGTAGTCGAACGAACGCAGGACCCCAGCGACATCCTTGTGCGGACCGTACTTGCCACGCCGCTCTTCCAGCGAACGCGCCGGTTCACCTTCGAAGTCGATGAGGATGGCATCGTCCTGAGCCACCAGTACCTGACCGAGGTGCAGGTCGCCATGGACGCGGATGCGCAGGCCCCCTTCCACATCGGCCGCCAGCGCCTCGATGCGCTTGGCCAGCGCCTCGCGCTTGCCGACCAGCCCTTGCAGCAATTGCTTGCCGGTGGCATCGAGCTGATCGCCCATGCCTTGCAAGGTATCCAGCGCGCCGTCCACCTGAACGCGGACGCGATGCGCCAGCTCCTTGGCCGCCTGGGCGTCCACGGTTTCCGGGGCGAAGGCCGCATCGTCAGTGGGCTGAGCGAGCACCAGGTGCATTTCACCCAGGCGCTTGCCGAGCACGCCCGCGAAGGCGGCCAAGTCGCCCATGGCGGTGAACTCGTTCTCCACGTCGGAGATGCCGCCACTGAGCAGATCACGCGTGACCCGATCCAGCCCGTCGAGGCTCCAGGTCCAAGCATCACCCTGATTGTGGATGTGTTGCTGCACGAGCATCAGCACATGCGGCGTGCCATCGGCCGCGATGCGTTGGGCCACGGCGTGGGTGGCGGCGATATTGGCGAACCCAGCCTGGGCCAGATAGCGCCCCATTTCCACTTCCGGATGGATACCCGGCGCCACCTTGCGGATCAGCTTGAGCATCAGGTGGTCGCCGACGATCAGCGAGCTATTGGACTGTTCGACACCCAGGTGCTTGATCTCGATGTCCGGATCCAGCGCGAAGTCCTCGGCCTGATCATAGACCTCGAAGCTCAGTTCACCCGCGGGCAAGGCGAGCTTGGCCCCCTTGTGGAAGGCGTCGAACACGCCATGCACGAAGCTGGTCAAGGCGAAGGCATCGGTCACCAGGCCAACGCGGCGCACGTGCCGGATGCGGGAGATGGCCAGCTGGGTCGCCAGCGGGCTGCAGTGCTGGTCCTCTTCGGCGAGGAAGCCCAGTGGCAGCGCATAACGCTCCTCGCCCTTGGCGTTGGTCACCACTACTTCGCTGAACATCACCGGCAACTTGGGGGTATTGATCTGGGCGGCGTAGTCCAGACGCACGCCAGTGATGGCCTCGTCCTTGGAACCGAACCAGCGGCGCTTGGGCAGATAGACCGGCAGCACCTCTTCGAAGATGCGGCGCGGCTCGCCGTCGAGCAGCTCCTGCAGATTGCGCTTGATCACTACCGTCTGGTAGTCGGGCATCGGCGCTGGTGGCTCGGTGTGCCAGGAGGGCATTTGTTCGTTGCCGGCCAGGTAGAACCAGTAGAAGCCATAGGGCGGCAGGGTCAGCATGTAGGGCAGCTGGCCGATGGGCGGGAAGGCGCTACCGCCGATCATTTCCACCGGCACCTGACCGGCGAAGTTGGACAGGTCCAGCTCCACCGCCTGGGCAGCGCGGGAGACGTTGGCCACGCAGAGGATGGTCTCGTGCTCACCCTGGGCGTTGGTGAAGTCGCGCAGGTAGGCCAGGATGCGTCTGTTGGTGGGCGACAGCATCTTCAGGGTGCCGCGGCCGAACGCCTTCTGCTGCTTGCGCACGGCCAGCATGCGCCGCGTCCAGTTGAGCAGCGAATGGGGATCGCGGGACTGGGCCTCGACGTTGATCGCCTGGTAGCCGTAGAGCGGGTCCATGATCGACGGCAGCACCAGGCTGGCTGGGTCGGCGCGGGAGAAGCCGCCGTTGCGGTCGACCGACCACTGCATCGGGGTCCGTACGCCATCGCGATCGCCCAGGTGGATGTTGTCACCCATGCCGATTTCGTCGCCGTAGTACATCGTCGGGGTACCGGGCATGGACAACAGCAGGCTGTTGAGCAGCTCGATACGCCGACGATCGCGCTCCAGCAGGGGCGCGAGGCGACGACGGATACCCAGATTGATACGCGCCCGGCGATCCGAAGCGTAGTAGTTCCAGAGATAGTCCCGCTCGCGGTCGGTCACCATCTCCAGGGTCAGTTCATCGTGGTTGCGCAGGAAGATCGACCACTGGCAATTCGCCGGGATCTCCGGGGTCTGGCGCAGAATGTCGGTGATGGGGAAGCGGTCTTCCTGGGCGATGGCCATGTACATACGTGGCATCAGCGGGAAGTGGAAGGCCATGTGGCATTCGTCGCCATCACCGAAGTACAGCTGGGTGTCCTCCGGCCACTGGTTGGCCTCGGCCAGCAGCATGCGGTCCGGATAGTTGGCGTCGATCTCGGCGCGAATCTCCTTGAGCACCACATGGGTCTCGGGAAGGTTCTCGTTGTTGGTACCGTCGCGCTCCACCAGATAGGGAATCGCGTCCAGGCGCAGACCGTCGACGCCTAGGTCCAGCCAGTACCTCATGATCGAGATGACCGCCTTCATGACCTGGGGATTGTCGAAGTTCAGGTCCGGCTGGTGGGAATAGAAGCGGTGCCAGAAGTACTGGCCAGCGACCGGGTCCCAGGTCCAGTTGGACTTCTCGGTGTCGAGGAAGATGATGCGGGTGCCGTCGTACTTCTGGTCGTCATCGGACCAGACGTAGAAGTTGCGCGCCGCCGAGCCCTTCTTGGCACGCCGTGCCCGCTGGAACCAGGGGTGCTGGTCGGAGGTGTGGTTGATGACCAGCTCGGTGATCACCCGCAGGCCACGGGCATGGGCCTCGGCGATGAATCGCTTGGCATCGGCCATGGTGCCGTAGTCGGGGTGAATACCGCGGTATTCGGCGATATCGTAGCCATCGTCACGACGTGGCGACGGATAGAACGGCAACAGCCAGATGGTGTTGACGCCCAGGCTGGCAATGTAGTCGAGCTTGTCGATCAGGCCCGGGAAGTCACCAATGCCATCGTTGTTGGAGTCGAAGAACGACTTCACATGAACCTGGTAGATGATCGCGTCCTTGTACCACAGCGGATCATCGATGAAGGCGGCAGGTTTGCGGGAACGAGCTTTATTAGGTTTTGCCATGTCGTCAGGTCCTTAACAGGGCGTCTGAATCAGATGCGTGCACCGGTCGTCCATGCCGCCCGGCGATGGGGACGGGCCGGACCAGGCAAGCCGGAATATTCCCTGGCTGCCTGGCCGACCCGCCTGAGAGGTCGCTAGTGGCCCGCCTGGATGCGCCAGATGCCGAAGGGCATCGACGGTTCCAGGCGCGTCCATTGGGTCTTGCCGTGCCAGGCCCAGCGATGCCCGGTCATCAGGTCCTCGCCGTAAGTGGTGGCGTTATCGTCCAGGCCGAGTTCCCACAACGGCAGTTCGAAGTGACCTTCCTGCGCGTTGAACGGGTCCAGGTTGATCGCCACCAGGATGAAGTTGCCCAGGTCATCGGTGCGCTTGCCGAAGTAGAGGATCTGGTCGTTCCAGCAGGTGTAGACCTTCAACCCCAGGTGGGTTTGCAATGCGGGGTTCTGCCGGCGGATCCGGTTGAGCTGGGCGATCTCGCCCATGATGTTGCCCGGCGCATAGAAGTCGCGTGGGCGCAGCTCGTATTTCTCCGAGTCCAGGTATTCCTCCTTGCCCGGCGTGAGGGGCGCGCCCTCGCAGAGCTCGAAGCCGGCATACATTCCCCACAGACCGGAACCCATGGTGGCCAGGGCCGCACGGATCAGGAAGCCGGGACGGCCGCTGTTCTGCAGGAAGACCGGATTGATGTCCGGCGTGTTGACGAAGAAATTCGGCCGATAGCAGTCACACAGCGGTGCTTCATTGAGCTCGGTCAGGTACTCGGTCAGCTCGGCCTTGGTGTTGCGCCAGGTGAAGTAGGTATAGCTCTGGCTGTACCCGACCTTGCCCAGGCGCGCCATCATGGCCGGCTTGGTGAAGGCCTCGGCGAGGAACATCACATCGGCGTCGCGACCGCGGATATCGGCGATCAGCCATTCCCAGAACGGCAGCGGCTTGGTATGGGGGTTGTCGACGCGGAAGATCTTCACGCCCTGCTCCACCCAGTGCCAGACCACGTCGCGCAGCGCCAGCCACAGATCTGGCACGGCATCCTTGGCATAGAAGTCGACGTTGACGATGTCCTGGTACTTCTTCGGTGGGTTTTCCGCATAGCGCATGGACCCGTCGGGACGCCAGGAGAACCAGCCCGGGTGCTCCTGCAGCCAGGGGTGATCGGGCGAACACTGGATAGCGAAGTCCAGTGCGATCTCCAGGCCATGGTCGGCCGCCGCGGCCACCAGGGCACGGAAGTCTTCCAGGTTACCCAACTCCGGATGCACGGCATCGTGACCGCCATCCGGGCTGCCGATGGCATAGGGACTGCCCGGCTGATCGGCACCGGCGCCCAGGGTGTTGTTCTTACCCTTGCGGTGCGCCAGGCCGATCGGATGGATCGGTGGGAAATACAGCACATCGAAACCCATGTCGCGCACGCGCGGCAATTCGCCGATCACGTTGCGGAAGGTGCCGTGACGCTGGGGATCGTCGGTGATGGAACGCGGAAAGAGTTCGTACCAGCTGGCGAACTCGGCACGAACCCGCTCAATGTCCAGCGGATATTCGATGCTGTGGGTCAGATGGACATAGGCATCCACCGGCGTCATCGCCTGACTCGCCTCGCCCGCCAGCAGCACGGCGACCTTGTCACCTTCGCTACCGGCCTGATCCAGCCGCTGCAGCAGGGCCTCCAGGGGCCCACGCTGCTCACCTTCGGCGCGGGACAGCGCCTGCTCCACATGAATACGGCCCTCCTGCAACTCCAGGTTCAGCCCGACGCCCGCGGCGTACTTCTTTTCGATCTCGTAGCGATAGGTACCCCAGACGTCCCACCAGGCCTGGACAACGAATTCATAGCGACCCACCGCTGGCGGCGTGAAGCGGCCCCGCCACAGGTCGTTGGTTTCCAGGGTCAACGGAGCCTGCTGCCAGTTCTCCTCACCCTCCTGCCGCCAGAGCACAGTGGCGGCCAGCTTGTCGTGGCCGTCGGCGAAGATCTTGGCTGTCACCTCAATGACCCGGCCGGCGATACCCTTGGCGGGAAACTGGCCATTGTCGACGGTCGGCGTTACCGACTCGATGGCAATGCGTGGGGTCTGGGCAGCCGTGGCGGGATCGAGGGAAAGCGTGGAAAAAGAACCGGGGAGATCGGTGTTCGACATCGAGCCTGACTCCATCTAGAGACGCGTGAAAGGCCGCAACGCCCAAGCGATGCGACCTAGGTCATGAACCCGCTACTGCTTGGCTTACCGCCAAAGAGGCCCGGCTGGCCGACACCCTGGGACAGGGGGTCGATAGTCCACAGTGATGCCTTGAAAGGCACCACTCCTGACAGCCGCGGCCCTACTGCTACCGGAATCGCTCACGCGGGTATGTCTGAAAGAGTCTGAGCGCCGGCGACGCGCAAAAGTTCAGCCGAACAGCGATGACTGAGACTTTCGAAAAATACTAATAAAACCTTTTTATTCAACAAGTTGAACAAGGAATATAAAGTCTTTTATAGCCTGTAGCGCGAACGCTTCGGTATCGACCGCAGCGCACCGAAGCGTCGCGCCTGAACACCCGAGCAATGGCCCTACATATGAGTATCCACCTAAACTAAGTAGCCTAAGCCATTGAAATCAATGAAAAGGCGTATAGGGCAAATCGCGCTTGTGTGCGCTACGGCGGTAGGTGTTGAGGATGATCTCCAGGGTCGCCGGACTCACTGCCTTGCCTTCGAGGAAATCGTCGATTTCCGCGTAGGTGATGCCAAAGGCATCTTCGTCGGCCTTGCCTGGCGACAGGGATTCCAGATCAGCGGTGGGCACCTTGTGCACCAGATCGTCAGGCGCGCCCAGCCACTCGGCCACGGCCCGTACCCGCCGCTTGTTGAGGCCGTGCAAGGGGGTGAGGTCACAGGCGCCATCACCGAACTTGGTATAGAAACCCATCAGGGCCTCAGCCGCATGGTCGGTCCCTATCACTAGGCCCCGGCGCGCCCCGGCGACGGCGTACTGGGCGATCATGCGCTGACGTGCCTTGATGTTTCCCAAGGTGAAGTCTTCATGGAGTTCATCATTGAAGGCCACCTTGGCTTCTCGGACCGAGGCAAGCATGGCGTCGCTGGCGGGCTTTATGTTGACGGTATGGGTCTCATCGGGCTGGATGAATGCAAGCGCGCGCTGGGCATCTTCCTCGTCGCGCTGGACCCCATAGGGCAGGCGCATGGCGATGAATCTCAGGCGAGCGTTGCCGCTCTCTTCCCGCGCCCGCGCCACGGCCAATTGGGCCAGACGGCCAGCGGTGGAGGAATCCACGCCGCCGCTGATGCCCAGTACATAGCTTTCCTGTTGGCTGTTCAGCAGATAATCCTTGAGAAACTGGATGCGACGCTCCGCTTCCTCGGCCGGATCGAAATGCTCTGGGACCTGCAAGGCTTGGATGATGTCGCGCTGAAGGGCTTCGGTCATCGGGCGTTCTCCTTGGATTCGCGTTCAAGACGTTGATGATAGGGCACCACGGCATCAAGACTATGACGGGCGGCGGCCAGCTGTACCGCCTCCCGATCGCCTGGGAAAAGCCGCGTTTCGGAATAGAGCACGATGTCTTCGTTCACCCGGTAGCCCCAGGCGAAACAGACGGTTCCCTGGGCGATGCCGTCGGCACCCCCTGGGCCGGCCAGACCGGTATTGGCGATGGCTATCTGGGCTGGGCTGTCGCGCAGCGCGCCCTCGGCCATCTCCCGCGCGACCTCTTCACTGGTGAGGTTGTAGCGTTCGATGGTCTCGGGCTTGACACCCAACAGCCGCTGTTTGGCTTCGGGCGAGTAGACGACGTAGCCGGACTCGATGCAGCTCCCGCTGCCAGGGATTTCCGACAATAGTCCGACCACCTTGCCGGCGGTGCAGGATTCCGCCGTGGTGAGCTGCAGCTCGTGATCCTTGAGATAGTCCAGCATGGACTCGATGGTATTCATGATCGTCTTGCTCCAAATAGCGCTCTCCTGCGTTGGAAGAACAGCGATTCGGGGAAGTTCGGGGCTGACCGGGGCCAGTTTTTCCAGATCGGCAGGGGTGTCGATGTCGCAGTGGATGCCGGGATCCATGACCTCCCGCTCTAGCACCTGGCCTTGGCGCAGAAGCCGTTTCGCTCCTTCGTCACCCTGGAGCTCGCTCAGCCCAGCGGCAAAATTCCGACCAAAGAGCACCGGATGACCGCGCCGCCCCTGATGCCGGGGGACGACGATACGCCCGGGCTCGTGCAGTTCCAGCAGCTGGCGAGCCGTCGATGGCTGGACGAAGGGCATATCACCGAGTGCGACCAACCAGCCTGTTGCCGTTGGGGTCGCCTTTACCGCGGCGGCCAGGCTGTCACCCATGCCGGTGGTGGGCAGGCTCAAGACCTGCAGTCCTTCCTGGAGCGCCAGCTCCGCGCGCCAGGGGGCGCTATCCGAGACCACGGCCAGGCACGGCAGACCCAGGCCCCTCCAGAGGCGAAAGGTCGTTTGCAATACGCTCAGTTGAGACGCGCCAGGCAGCATCGCCTGCAACTTGTCGCCGCCGCCTGCCGCGCGAAAACGACTGCCGACACCAGCCGCCAGGATCAGCACCTGTACCGATGCCATCCCTAGGCGACCTGCTCCACCGCCACCAGCGCGCGCTTCTTCTGGGTCAGGGCGATGCCATTCTTGACCGCCACGATCTCCGCCAGCAGCGACAGGGCGATTTCGGGCGGTGTATGGCTGCCGATGTGCAGGCCGATGGGGCCATGCAGCCGATTGATGGCGGCCGCCGGTACGTCCAGTTGCAGCAGACGATCGCGGCGTTTGTCGTTGTTGCGCAGCGAGCCCAGCGCCCCCACGTAGAAGGCATCGGATTGCAGCGCGGTCAGCAGTGCCAGGTCATCCAGCCGAGGGTCATGGGTCAGGGCCACTATCGCGGTGCGTTCGTCTGGCCGGATCGACAGCACGGCGTCGTCTGGCATGCCGGAGATGAAGCGCGCCTGGCGCGTCTCCCACCCCTGGCGGAACTCCTCGCGGGGATCGCAAACCAGCACCTCGAAATCGAGCATGGCGGCCATGTCGGCGACATAGAGCGACAGCTGACCGGCACCGATGAGCAACAGCCGCCAGCGCGGTCCGTGCACCAGGCGTAGCAGCTGCTCGTCCAGGGAAACCGGCTCATCGCGCTCGGCGCTGGAAATACGCACTTCGCCAGTCGCCAGGTCCAGTTCGCGCAACGCCAGTTGGTGATGCTCGCACCGCTCCAGCAGCTGCGCCACCCAGTCGGCATCCGCGACTCGCTCCTGCACCAGGCGCAGGGTGCCGCCACAGGGCAATCCAAAACGCGCGGCTTCGTCGCCCGAAACACCATAGGTGATCACTTCGGGGCGGTCGCCAGCGAACTGGCCCGCGTGGAGCCGGGCGATGAGATCGTCTTCGATGCAACCGCCGGAGACCGAGCCGCAGACCTGACCATCGTCACGCAGCGCCAGCATGGCGCCCGGCGGGCGTGGCGAGCTGCCCCAGGTCTGGACCACGGTGAACAGGCTCACGCCATGACCCTCCCGTCGCCAGGCCAGGGTCTTGCGCAAAACCTCTTGATCGACACTGTCCACGCCCTGCTCCTCTCTACCCTGCGCCTGTGACGGCGAAATCGTCGTTCCGGGGGTAGAACCCAACGACGGAGCGGGGTTCCCCAGCGGCGGAACCCCCGGGAGCGCCGGCCTATCCATAAGGGATACCCCCTTATGGAGAATGCTCATGCCCCGCTCGATCTGGAAAGGCGCCGTCAGCTTCGGCCTGGTGCACATCCCCGTATCGGTCGTTTCGGCGACCCGGCAGTCGGGCATCGATTTCGATTGGCTGGACGAGCGCAGTCTCGACCCGGTGGGCTACAAGCGCATCAACAAGACCACCGGCAAGGAGGTGCCCAGCGAGCACATCGTCAAGGGGGTCGAACATGGCAAGGGCAAGTACGTGGTGCTCAGTGAGGACGAAATCCACAATGCCCTCCCCGAGGCCACGCGCACCATCGACATCCTCACCTTCGTCGAAGCCCGGGAGATCTCCATCCTGCACTTCGAGAAGCCCTACTACCTGGCGCCGGACAAGAATGGCGAGAAGGTCTATGCCTTGCTCAGGGATACCCTGAGCGCCGCTGGCAAGGTCGGGGTGGCCAACCTGGTGATGCACTCCAAGCAGCACCTGGCGGTGATCATGCCCCTGGGCAACGCCCTGGTGCTCAACACCCTGCGCTGGGCCGACGAGGTTCGATCCGCCGAAGAGGTGGGGCTCGAAGGCCTGGACGCCAAGGTCACCAAGAAGGAGGTGGACATGGCCCAGCGCCTGGTGGCCGACATGACCGAGCAATGGGACCCGGACCAGTACCATGACACCTTCAAGGACAACGTCATGGCCCTGGTCGAGCGCAAGCTCAAGGACGGCAAGCTCGAAGCCGTCGCCGCGGAACCCGAGGCCGATGACAGCGGTGCCGATGTCATCGATCTGACCGAACTGCTGCGCCGCAGCCTGGGTGGCAAGAAGGACAAGACCAAGGATGCGCCCAAGCCCAAGAGCGCGAGCCGCTCGACTAGCCGGCGCAGCCCGGCTGCCAGCCGTACGCGCAAGGCCAAGTGAGGAGCGCCGCCATGGCCAGTTCGTCCAGCGAATACAACCGCAAGCGCAACTTCGATATCACCGCCGAGCCGCGTGACGAGGACAGCCCGCGTCGGCGCAAGGCCAAGGGTGCCCTGAGCTTCGTCATCCAGAAGCACGATGCGCGCCGCTTGCACTATGACTTCCGCCTGGAACTGGACGGTACGCTCAAGAGCTGGGCGGTGCCCAAGGGCCCCAGCCTGGACCCCGGTGAAAAGCGCTTGGCGGTCCAGGTGGAGGACCATCCGATCGCCTACGGTGGCTTCGAGGGCAGCATTCCCGAAGGCCAGTATGGCGCGGGCGATGTCATCGTCTGGGATCGCGGCGAATGGCAGGCCGACGGCGACCCGGCGCAAGCCTATGCCGCTGGCAAGCTCAAGTTCGAGCTCAGGGGCGAAAAGCTCCGTGGCCACTGGACCCTGGTACGCACCCGCTTGCAGGGCCATAGCGACAAGCCCCAGTGGCTGCTGATCAAGGAGCGCGACGATCAGGCACGGGAAACCGCCGAGTACGACATCACGGTGGAGGCGCCTGACAGCGTACTGAGCGACAAGACCCTGCCGCGCCTGGCCAAGGGTACCAAGGCCAAGGAAGCCAAGGCTTCCACCCAAGCGGCCAGCCCCAAGGCGCCAGCGCGCAAGACCACCGCCAAGGCTCGAAAGGCCGACCTGCCGGCGACCCTGGAGGCCCAGCTGGCGACCCTGGTCGACAGCCCACCGGCGGGAGACTGGCTGTACGAGGTGAAATACGACGGCTATCGCCTGCTCGCCCATATCGAGGGCAGCGCGGTCAGTCTGTTCACCCGCAGCGGTAACGACTGGACCGAGCGCCTGCCGGACCAGGCCAAGGCCCTCGCCGCCCTTGGCCTCGACAATGCCTGGCTGGACGGCGAGATCGTGGTCAATGACGCCCATGGGGTCTCCAGCTTCCAGGCGCTGCAGAATGCCTTCGAGACCGGCAAGGACAGCCGTATCGCCTATTACCTCTTCGACCTGCCCTATCTCAACGGCGCGGATTTGCGCGAGGTCCCGGTCGAGCAACGCCGTGAGCTGCTGGGCAAAGTGCTGGAGAACAGCAACGAGAGCGACCTGCTGCGCTTTTCCGCCGCCTTCGAGGTACCGGCCGATCGCATCCTGGCCAGCGCCTGCGAACTTGGTCTGGAAGGCGTGATCGGCAAGCGCCTCGGCAGCCCCTATCGCTCCCGCCGCAACAAGGACTGGATCAAGCTCAAGTGTGCCCATCGCCAGGAATTCATCATCGTCGGCTATACCCCACCCAAGGGGGGTCGCCAGCACCTGGGCGCCCTCCTGGTAGCGCTGCATGATGAGCAGGGAGCGCTGCACTATGCCGGCAAGGTCGGCACCGGCTTCACCGCGGCGATGCTCAAGCAGTTGCACGCCAGATTCCAGCCGCTGATCGTAGAACGGCCACCGGTGGTGGATCCGCCCAAGGGCGCCGCCTATCGCGAGGTGACCTGGCTGAAGCCGGAACAGCTGTGCGAGATCGCCTATGCCGAGATGACCCAGGATCGCATCGTCCGTCAGGGCGTCTTCCACGGTTTGCGCGAGGACAAGCCAGCCCAGGAGATCGGCCTGGAAGAAGCGGCACCAGCGCGCGAAGCTGAACGATCCGGCCCTTCATCCTCCTCTAGCCGAAAATCCTCGCGCATGTCCAAGGATGCCACCGTAGCTGGCGTGCGTATCAGCCATCCGGAGCGAGTGATCGACGAGGCCAGCGGCGCGACGAAGCTAGACGTCGCCCGGTATTACGAAGCCGTGGCGGACTGGATGCTGCCCCATCTGGCCGATCGCCCCGTAGCGCTGGTGCGTACCCCCGAAGGCATCGCCGGCGAGCAGATCTTCCAGAAGCACAAGCAGACCCTGGCCATTCCCCACATCCGCGAACTGGATACGGAGCTCGATCCCGGTCATGCGCCGTTGATGGTCATCGACAGCCGCGATGCCCTCATCGGTGCCGCCCAGATGGGTACCGTGGAATTCCATACCTGGAACGCCACCGCCGACCGCATCGACCGACCCGACCGCTTCATCCTCGATCTCGACCCTGATCCCGCCCTGCCTTGGTCACGCATGGTGGAGGCGACGGAGTTGGTGCTCACCCTCCTCGACGAGCTGGGTCTGCAGGCCTTCGTCAAGACCAGCGGCGGTCGCGGCCTGCACCTGGTGGTCCCCCTGGATCGCCGGCAGGACTGGGAAACGGTCAAGGGCTTCGCCCAGGCCGCGGCACAGCACCTGGCCACTACCCTGCCCAAGCTCTTTGCCGCCAAGATGGGCGCGCAGAATCGGCAGGGCCGGATCTTCGTCGACTATCTGCGCAACCGCCATGGCGCCACCACGGTCAGCGCCTTTTCCCTACGCGCCCGCCCACACCTCGGTGTTTCGGTACCCATCGCCCGCGACGAGCTGTCGACCCTTGAGGCGAGCGACCAATGGCGCTTCGATACCCTGCTGCAGCGCCTCGAAGGGCTCAAGGACGACCCTTGGGCCGGATATGCGAAGGTGCGCCAGGGGCTGACCCGGGCGCGGCGGGAACGTTTGGGCGCGGATTAGCGGCACGCCTATCGTCGGCCAGCGTACCGCCTAAGCGAAACCCCTTATCGCTGCCCGTGGTCTGCACTAACGAGCGTTGTCGTGGACAGCGCCGTCGCCAGCCACGGGATGGAGCCGATGTCGATCGATCTGGATAGCCTTCAGGACACCCTGGACGAGTGGGCCTATGAAGAGGTCACTCCTGCACTGCTGCAACACCGCCTCCAGATTCTCAATCAGCGTGGTCTCGACCGCCTGTCGCTGCCAGGCCAGGGTCGGACCCTGGAGCGCTGGCGCGCCCTGGCCAAGGTGGCCAATCACGACCTGGGTCTGGTCAAGCTGTACGAAGGCCACACCGATGCCCTCGCCATCCTGAGCGAACTGGATGGGTTCGTACCATTGCCTGACAGCCTCTGGGGTGTCTGGGCGGCCGAACCGCCGGATGCGCGCCTGTTGGTCCGCTATGGCGCCGACAGCATGGTCACCCTGCATGGCCGCAAGTCCTGGTGCTCGGGCGCTTCGCTGGTCAGCCACGCGCTGGTGACCGCCTGGATGGACGATCATCCGATGCTGGTCGCCGTGGAAATGAATCAACCCGGCGTCGAGGTGACCCAGGACGGCTGGCGCGCCGTGGGCATGCAGGCCACTGGTAGCGTCGACGTCCTGTTCGACGGCGCCGCAGGCGTTCTCGTTGGCGCGCCGGGTCGCTATCTGCATCGTCCCGGCTTCTGGCATGGCGGTGGCGGCATCGCGGCCTGCTGGTATGGCTCGGCTACCGCCTTGGCCGACACCCTGCGGGCCCATTGCAAGCGCCATCGCGAACCTCACGCCCTGGCCCACCTGGGCCATGTGGACGCCGCCCTGCTCGGCGCGGCGACCGCGCTTCGCCAGGCGGCCGCCTGGATAGATCGCGAACCCACCGCAGACGCCCGCTATCCCATCTGCCAGTTACGTGCCGTGGTGGAACAGTGCTCGGAGATCGTTATTCGCCATGCCGGTCGCGCCTTTGGCGCCGCTCCGCTGTGTCGTGACGCCTATTGCGCGCGCCATATGGCGGACCTGCCCGTCTATCTGCGCCAGAGCCACGCCGAACGCGACCTGGCCGTGCTGGGTGATCTCAATCTGTTGGAGGGTGCTCCTTGGCAACTGTAGGTGATCGTCAGATTCAAGGCACAGGCACCACGCCCGAAGCCTGGCTGCAGTGGAGCGGCTTTGCCGACATGCCGGCCGTGGAAGCTTCCCAGCTGGTACCACCGGGGCACCGGGCGGTGGTCGTCGCCCCTCACCCGGATGATGAGATTCTTGGTTGCGGCGGGCTGCTCTACCTGCTGGGCGAATTGGGTCGGCGCCTGGCGCTGGTAGCGGTCACCGACGGCGATGGCAGCCATCCGCAATCGACGCTGTGGCCAGCCAGCCGACTACGCAACACTCGACCACTGGAAACCCGCGAGGCCTTGCGCCGTCTGCAGCTGGAGCGTACCACCGTGACCCGGCTGGCGATCCCCGATGGCCAGGTGAGCGAGCAGGAAGACCTCCTGTGCCAACGCCTGCTGGATTTCCTCACGCCCGAGGACGTGGTCTTCGCCACCTGGCGCCTGGATGGTCACCCCGATCACGAGGCCACCGGCCGCGCCGCGGTGGAAGCCTGCCGGGTACGGGGAGCCCGCTGCATCGAGGTGCCGATCTGGACCTGGCACTGGGCGGCGCCCGGCGATGCCCGGGTACCCTGGGCCCGCGCCCAGCGCCTCGATCTGGAAGACGACGTCGTGGCGCTCAAGAAGCAGGCGGTGAATGCCTTCGGCAGTCAGTTGACCGAGGACAGCAGCACGGGCCAGGGGCCGATTCTGCCGGACACCGTCGTCACCCGCCTGACGCGTGCCTGGGAGGTCTACCTCACATGACCGTCTCCATGAGCTATTTCGACTCGCTCTACGCCGACAGTGAAGACCCCTGGGACTATCGCCACCGCTGGTACGAAGCGCGCAAGCGCGACCTGACCCTGGCCATGCTGCCTCATCAACGCTATGCCCAGGGCTATGAACCCGGTTGCTCTACCGGCGAATTGTCACGCCGCCTGGCCGAGCGCTGCGACCGGCTGCTGGTGAGCGACGGCAACGCCTCGGCGGTGGCCACCGCCAGCGAACGCCTGGCCGACCAGGGCCATGTCGAGGTGCGTCATCTGCTGCTGCCCGGCGCATGGCCGCAAGGCAGCTTCGATCTCATCGTCATCAGCGAGATCGGCTATTACCTCGGCACTGACGGTCTCGACACCCTGCTGGCGCAGGCGCAAGGTGCCCTGCTCCCTGGCGGCGTACTGCTCGGCTGCCACTGGCGCCATCCCATCGAGGGTTGTGCCCTGACCGGCGACCAGGTCCATGCGCGAATGGCCGCCCTGCCCGGCCTGCACCGCCTGAGCCAGCTCGAAGAAGCCGATTTCGTTCTTACCCTCTGGTCCTCCGACCCCACCTCCGTCGCCCGCCGGGAGCAGCTTCTATGATAGGTGCCGTGATACCTGCCCATAACGAAGAGCAACACGTCGAACGCTGTCTGCAATCCGTTCTACGCGCAGCACGGCATCCGGCCCTGCTGGGTGAAGAGGTCCAGATCGTCATCGTCCTGGACAGCTGCACCGATGGCACCGCCGACATCGTCCGGCGTCTGCCGGTGACCGCCCTGGAGGTCTGGGCGTGCAACGTGGGCCTGACCCGGGCGACGGGCGCGGCCCATCTGATCCAACGCGGCGCCCGCTGGCTGGCCTGCACCGATGCGGACTCCGAGGTGGCACCGGACTGGTTCGCCGCCCAGCTCGCCTATGGTGCCGACGCGGTCTGTGGCGTAGTCGAGGTGGACGACTGGGCTCCCCATTCGCCCAGCCTGAGAGCCCGCTACGAGGCGGCCTATCATGACCGTGAAGGCCATCAGCACATCCATGGTGCCAACTTCGGCATCTCGGCGACGGCCTATCTGCAGGCTGGGGGCTTCCCGTCCATGACCGTGGACGAGGACGTCACCCTGGTCACGGCGCTCAAGACCCAGGGCGCGCGGATCGCCTGGAGCAACAGCGTACGCGTCCGTACCAGCTCGCGGCTGGATTGCCGCGCCCGGGGTGGCTTTGGTGATTACCTGAGCCTGCTCGGCGCCACCGCCTGATCCCTAGACGCCCAAGGCGAAAGCCCCGGGTGTCGCGCCGAACTGCCGGCGAAAGGCGGCGATAAAGGCCGACGGTGAGTTGTAGCCGCAGTCCAGGGCGACTTCCGTGACCGCAACGCCCTGCTCCAGGCGCTCCAGCGCACTGATCAGCCGCAACCGCTGCCGCCAGGTTCGGAAGGTCAACTCGGTATCACGCAGGAAGGCCCGACTCAGGGTCTTTTCCGAAGCTCCCAGCACCCCTGACCACTGCGCTAGGGTGCGTTCGTCCGACGGATTGGCCGCCAGCGCCTCGCACAGCAGACGCAACCGACCGTCCTGCGGCGCCGGCAGCGACAGCCCCACTTCCGGCGCCGCCTGCAACTGGTCCAGCATCACCGACACCAGCCTACCCTCGGGCCCTGCCTCGTCATACTCCCGGGCGAAGCCACTGAAGGTCTTGATTAGCTCGCGAATCAACGGACTCACCGCCACCACCCGACAGCGCTCGCCTACGTAGGGCGCTGCCTCGGCGCCCACATAGAGACTGCGCATCTCGGCCTTGGGCGAAGAGCGCACCTGGTGCTCGACATCGGCGGCGATCCACACCGCCCGCTGTGGCGGTGCCACGTAGCTGCCTTCGGCCGTGGTCACCGTCAGCACACCCTTGATGGCATAGGACAGCTGCCCCCAGGGGTGCCGGTGCCAGGGCGTCCAGGCGGGTTGCGCCAGGGATTCGACCCGGGCATAGAGGCGCCGCGGCAGGTTGGTGAGTTCGGGAACGGGACGTTCGACCGCAGACTGTCCGTTTGACGACATCATTGGGGCTTTTCGCGTTAGTCGGCTCGATCAGGAGACGATAGCCTTGAGCCTATTCGCAGACAACCCGAGAGAGACCATGGCTCGTCCCCGCCTGATGCCCGATAACTTCACCCTGCTGTTGGTCGCCACGGTGATCCTCGCCAGCGTGCTGCCCTGCCGCGGTCTCGCGGCCCAGATCGCCAACGTGGTGACCAACATCGCCATCGGCCTGCTGTTCTTCCTGCACGGCGCCAAGCTGTCGCGCCAGGCACTGGTGGCGGGCATCACCCACTGGCGGCTGCACCTGCTGGTGTTCGCCTTCACCTTCGTCACCTTTCCGCTGCTCGGGTGGGCGTTGCAGCCGCTGCTGGCGCCCCTGGTGACGCCGGAGCTCTACCTGGGTGTGCTGTTCATGTGCGCCCTGCCGGCCACGGTGCAGTCTTCCATTGCCTTCGTTTCCATGGCCCGCGGCAAGGTGTCGGCGGCGGTCTGCAGTGCCTCCCTGTCCAGCCTGCTAGGTATCTTCCTCACGCCGCTGCTGGTACGGCTGCTGCTCGACGCCCATGGCGGCTCGGACGGCCAGAGCACCCTGGATGCCATCGTCAAGATCTGCGTCCAGTTGCTGCTGCCCTTCGTCGCCGGCCAGCTGCTGCGCCCGGTCATCGGCCACTGGGTGGACCGCCACAAGGGCAAGCTCAAGTTCGTCGACCAGGGTTCCATCCTGCTGGTGGTCTATACCGCCTTCAGTGCCGCGGTGATCGAAGGCCTGTGGCGAGAAACGCCGGTGCTGTCGCTGGTGGGCCTGGTGTTCATCTGCGCGACCCTGCTGACCCTGGTGCTGCTCGCCACCTGTTACAGCGCACGGCTGCTGGGCATGAGCAAGGAAGACGAGATCACCGTGGTCTTCTGCGGCTCCAAGAAGAGCCTGGCCACGGGCGTACCCATGGCCAAGGTGCTGTTCGCCGGCAGCACCATGGGTCCGGTGCTGCTGCCGATCATGCTGTTCCACCAGATCCAGCTGATGGTCTGCGCGGTGCTGGCGCAGCGCTATGCCCGGCGTGAGGCGGTGGAAGCCGCGCCCGTCGCGGCGCCGCTTCCCAAGTGATCTACTGAAGGTGAGGCGCCTGCCTAGCGCGCCTCGTCCTCGCGGACCGGCTTGCGCATCGTCACCCACTCCTCCGCTGCCGTGGGGTGGATGCCCAGGGTATCGTCGAAGCACGCCTTGGTCGCCCCGGCCTTGAGGGCGATGGCCAGGCACTGGATCTGCTCGCCGGCATCCGGTCCGACCATGTGGCAGCCCAGTACCTGATCGCTGTCGGCATCCACCACCAGCTTCATCAGGGTGCGCTCCTGCACCTCGGTCAGGCTCAGCTTGGTGGGCCGGAAGCTGCTCTGGAAGATCTTCAGCCGATGGCCCCGTTCGCGGGCCTCCTCCTCGCTCAGGCCGATGCTGGCCAGGTTGGGCAGGCTGAAGACGGCGCTGGCGATCAGATCGTAGTTCAGTGGACGATAGCTGTCCGGACTGAACAGGTAGCGCGCCAGGGTCATGCCTTCGGCCAGGGCAACGGGAGTCAGCTGCACCCGGCCAATGACGTCGCCGATGGCATAGATCGAGGGCTCCGAGGTCTGGAAGGTCTCGCCCACTTCGATGAAGCCGCGCTTATCCAGGGCGACGCTCGTGTTTTCCAGGCCCAGGTCATCCAGCATCGGCCGGCGGCCGGTGGCGTAGAAGACGCAATCGGCTTCCAGGACGCGACCGTCCTTGAGCGTCACCTGCAGGCTGCCATCGGCGGCCTTGTCGATCCGCGCCACGTCGGCGTTGAATTGCAGGTCGTGACCACGCTTGAGCATCTCGTCGCGCAGATGTTCGCGCACCCCGCGGTCGAAGCCACGCAGGAACAGCTCCCGGCGATACAACAGGGTGGTCTTGGCACCGAGGCCCTGGAAGATCGATGCGAATTCCACGGCGATGTAGCCACCGCCTACCACCACGACCCGCTTGGGCAGCTCAGGCAGGTAGAAGGCCTCGTTCGAGGTGATGGCGTGCTCGCGCCCCGGGAAGTCGGGTACGTCCGGCCAGCCACCGGTGGCGATGAGGATGCGCTCGCACCGGTAGCGCTGGCCTTCCACCTCGACGGTATGGGGGTCGAGGATGCGCGCGTGGGCTTCCAGCAGGGTCACCCCACTGTTGACCAGCAGCGCCCGGTAGATGCCATTCAGCCGGCGGATCTCGTGGTCCTTGCTGGCGACCAGGGTATTCCAGTCGAAGGCCGGCACCTCGGCATCCCAGCCATAGCCACGCGCCTGGCGAAATTCATCGCGAAAGGAGGCGCCGTAGATGAAGTATTTCTTGGGCATGCAGCCCACGTTGACGCAGGTGCCACCCAGGTAGCGGCTTTCCGCTACCGCCACCCGGGCACCGAGGTCGGCGGCGAAGCGCGCGGCACGCACCCCGCCCGAACCGGCGCCTATCACGAAGAGGTCGAAATCATAGGTCGTCATGAAGCTTTCTCTCTGCTGCTGCTGGCGTCAGCATAACGCAAGCCACCCCTGGCGCGGTGCCAGTGGCCAGCCGCCAGAAACGACAAGGCCACCCGCAGGTGGCCTCCTCGACTGCACGCAGCGGCTTACAGCGCCTTGTACAGATTCTCGAAGCAGAAGTTGGTGGCTTCGACGAAGCCTTCCGCGCTACCGCAATCGAACCGCTGACCTTTGAATTTGTAGGCCAGCACGCAACCGTCCTGGGCCTGCTTCATCAGGGCGTCGGTGATCTGGATCTCGCCACCCTTGCCCGGCTCGGTCTGCTCGATCAGGTCGAAGATGTCCGGCGTCAGGATGTAGCGACCGATGATCGCCAGGTTGGAAGGAGCATCTTCCGGCTTGGGCTTCTCGACCATGTTGTTCACGCGGTAGATGTCGTCACGGATCATCTCGCCGGCGATCACACCGTACTTGTTGGTCTCGTTGGCCGGGACTTCCTGGATGGCCACGATGGAGCAGCGGAACTGGTTGTAGAGCTTGACCATCTGCTTGAGGACGCTGTCGCCGTCGAGGTTCAGGCAAAGGTCGTCCGCCAGCACCACGGCGAAGGGCTCGTCACCGATCAGCGGACGGCCGGTCAGGATGGCGTGGCCCAGGCCCTTCATCTCCACCTGACGGGTGTAGGAGAAGGTGCAGTTGTCGATCAGTTTACGAATGCCGACCAGATACTTTTCCTTGTCGGTGTTCTTGATCTGGCTTTCCAGCTCGTAGCTGATGTCGAAATGGTCTTCCAGCGAACGCTTGCCACGGCCGGTGACGATTCCGATTTGATGCAGGCCCGCCTCCAGAGCTTCCTCCACGGCGTACTGCACCAGAGGCTTGTTCACGATGGGCAGCATTTCCTTGGGCATGGCCTTGGTCGCGGGGAGAAAACGAGTGCCATAGCCGGCTGCCGGAAACAGACATTTGGTGATCATGGGAGTCCTTTGATCTGTACGTGAAGGCGAAACGAACGGCGGTCTATCCAGCCGCTTGTCGCATACAATGCCCGAAGCGCGCGACGCTGGAAATAGCCAGGCATGGGCGCTCAGTGGACGTGCGGATACGACTCCAGGATTGGCTTCCGGTTCTGCGCAAAGCGCCAAAGAACTGCTATCGTCCAAAGTTTGGAACCAGCGTCACGACTCCGCGGATAGATCTCGATATGAAGAAATGGATGCTCCCGTTGCTGTGTGTTTCACTCGCCGGCTGCTCCCTGGGCGGTCACCACGAGGCCGAGGAGATGCGCCCGCTGACCGCGGAACAGACCACCCTGCTGCGCCAGAACGACCTCTTGCAGGCCAAGCTGCTGGTGCTGGGCGGCAGTGAAGAACAGCTCAAGCTCGCGGATGCCCTGCTGTTGCGCAACGGTGGCAGCAGTGCCGATGGGGAGGTGGAATTCTACCGGGCGGTGGTGGCCATCAAGCAGGGGCCGCAGACCGACGATGTACTGGAACTGCTGAACACGTCGGCCAGCCACCACTATCCCCTGGCGTACGCCCTGCTCTATCGCATGTACACCGATCCCTTCCTGGTGCCCGAGGCGGATCCCATCCAGGCGCAGACCTACAAGAGCGCCTATGCGGAGCTCGCGGTGGCCAAGAGCGGCTATCCGTCCTTCGACAAGGCCGTGGAAGTCACTCGCCAACTGGCCCCCTGAGGCGGCCTCTCTAGCCGGCTGCTTTGCGGCCGGTCACACTCTGGCACTGGCGAATGAGTAGCCGTTGACCTTTCGTTCATTCGAATGATGTCAATTGGCCGCCTGACGGTAGCATTCAAGCTCCACCGTCCTGCCGCCCAGAGCCTTTTCCATGTCCTCGCTTGGAAAGCTTTCACCCGATATCGCCGCCGCCCGCACGGTGACGCATCGCCTCGTCCTGTTGTTGCTGGGGTTCTTCGCGCTGGCCATCGTGCTGACGCGCCTGCCCACCTTCATCAACGCCTCCAGCGGCGAGACCTGGCAGATTCGCGGCGGACAGATTCCGTTGATGCAGTATCCCTCCATGCCGGAACGTAGCGTGGTCGCCAACCGCCAGCTGATCACCCTGCTCAACCCCGGTGATCGCATCCTGGTCCTGGACAGCGCGCCCTTCCGCCCCTGGAAGAAGGTCATGCTGATCGGTGAAGACAGCCGCGTCGGCTGGATTCGCGTCACGCCGGCCCTGGGGGCGGTTCGGGTGGAGTGACGCCGGCCCCGGACCGCGACGACAGCAGCCGCATGACCCGGGGGTCATGCCAGCGATACCAGCGTTCATGGCCCAGCCGTTGCGCCTCGCGATGCTCCGGATGGGTGCCCCAGGCCGCCGCGGAGGCCTGGTCGACCCAGTAGGACAGCGTGATGCCCAGGCCATCGGCGCCACGCACCGAATCCACCCCCAGAAAGCCCGGCTGCTCCTGCGCCAGCTCCAGCATGCGCCTGGCCATCCGCTCATAGGCGGGATCCTCGTCCGCGCGCTGTGAGACGAAGGCGACGACTACGCAGTCTTCAGGCACGGCCACCCGGCTCATGGCTGCCCTGCCCGGGCGGCGATAACCGCCTTCAGCCAGGACCGCACCGCCACCGGCACCTGCCCGGCCAGCGCTTCGCGTTCCGGCTGGTAGAGGGTGCCGAAATGACAGGGATGGGTCTGGAGTTCGAAGGCGACCGGCAGCTCTTCGTCATCCCAGGCCAGCACGCGCCAGCCCGCGGCGAGCAGCGCCGGCAGGTACTCGGCATTCACGCCGAAGCGACAATGATAGGCAGCCCGGGCCCGCTCGCTTCCGTCCAGCCCTATCAGCCGCGAATCCGGTAGCAGACGAAGTTCATTGTGAAATTCAACACGGGCACAGCTCAGCGGCGTCAGCAATGCCCGTGTCGTCAATGGATTTTCCTCGGCGTGGGCGGCATCGGCCCAGCCCAGCACCGAATGGGCGTATTCCAGCAACGCATACTGCAGACCGCCGCAGGTACCGAGAAAAGGAATCCGCTGCTCCCGGACCGTGCGGATCGTCGCCAGGACACCTTCACGATGACGATAGGGACTGCCCGGGACGCACCAGAGTCCGTCACAGGCGCGCAGCGCGCCATCCGCTTCCACGCTCGGCAGCCAGCGCGACCGCAGTACGACGCCAAGCTCCGTGGCAGCCAGCGCCAGGGCCTGTGGAATGGCCTGATGGGCGAGGATGGAAGCATCCTGATCACCCAGGAGCACGATCTCGTATGACGCCATGGCGGACACCTGCACGCGTGAGGAAAGGTCCGACCGACTCTATGGCGTCAAAGCCAAGGTTTTAATAGGCGTCAGGGTCAGCAGGCCTTGCGCCGCTGCCCCGTCGAGCGCAGCCGTACCGGCTGCTCCTGTTGGGCACTGGATCTCCCCAAAAAACACGCCCGGTACAGTGCTGTACCCGGGCGTTGGGATGCCGCGTGGATCAAGGCGCCGGATTGGGCTGGGCGACGTGGATGGCTTCGATGGCGGCCAGCGTTTCGCTGTCCAGTACCAGTTCGCTGCTCGCCAGATTGCTTTCCAGCTGGGCGAGCGAGGTGGCGCCGATGATGTTGCTAGTCACGAAGGGGCGGCTGGTGACGAAGGCCAGGGCCATCTGCGCCGGATCCAGACCACGGTCCCGCGCCAACTCGACATAGGCCTGGGCGGCACGCTGCGCCTGGGGATTGCTGTAGCGCTGGAAGCGCTCGAACAGGGTCAGCCGGGCACCGTCCGGACGGGCGCCCTGTAGGTATTTGCCGGCCAGCACGCCAAAGGCGAGCGGCGAATAGGCCAGCAAGCCCACCTGCTCACGGATGGCCTGCTCGGCCAGACCGACTTCGAAGCTGCGATTGAGCAGGTTGTAGGGATTCTGGATGGAGACCACCCGTGGCCAGCCCCGAGTCTCGCTCAGGTGCAGAAACTGCTGTACGCCCCAGGGCGTCTCGTTGGACAGGCCCACATGGCGGACCTTGCCCGCGCGCACCAGGCCGTCGAGGGCTTCGAGAGTCTCTTCCAGGGGCGTGAAGGCCACCTCGCTGTGCTCATAACCCAGCTGACCGAAGTAGTTCGTCCGGCGATCCGGCCAGTGCAGCTGGTAGAGATCCAGGTAGTCGGTGTTGAGGCGCTTGAGACTGGCGTCCAGCGCCGCGGTGAGATTGGCCTTGGTGAACGCCAGCCCGCCCTCGCGGATATAGTCCATGTCGCGCCCGGGACCGGCCGCCTTGCTGGCCAGTATCCAGTCGGCGCGGTCACCCTGCTGGCGGAAATAGTTGCCGATGATGGTTTCGGTACGGGTATAGGTTTCGGCGCGCGGCGGTACCGGATACATCTCCGCCGTGTCGATGAAGTTGACCCCGGCAGCCTTGGCAGCGCGCAGCTGCTCGAAGGCCTCGGCTTCGGTGTTCTGCTCACCCCAGGTCATGGTGCCCAGCGCGATGGCGCTAACCTTGAGATCGGTACGACCCAGCGATCGAAAGTGCATCTGGAAGCTCTCTGTTCGTGCGGAAGTCGTACAAGTTATCAGGAGCCCGAGGGGTCTGCCCATCGCTCAACCGGGTCTTTTTGGTCATCCCCCGCCGGGCCGCACTCGCCAGGGGCATTGTGAATCCGTAGAATGCCGCCCCGCCTCAGCGCCCTGGGTTCCCTCACCCCAGGTAATCAAAAAAGGACTGCCCATGTCTGCCTTGCCTGCTACCCCGCGGCGTGCCCTGGTGGCCGCCCTCGTCGGTTTCCACATCCTCATCATCATCGCCAGCAATTACCTGGTGCAGCTCCCGCTGCAGCTCTTCGGCTGGCATACCACCTGGGGCGCCTTCAGCTTCCCCTTCATCTTCCTGGCCACCGACCTTACCGTCCGGGTAATGGGCAAGGCTCCTGCGCGCCAGGTCATCGCGCGGGTAATGGTCCCGGCGCTGGTGGTCTCCTACCTGGTTTCCGTGCTGTTCCAGGACGGCGGCTTCCAGGGCTGGACGGCGTTGGCCGTGGTCAACGTCTTTGTCCTGCGCATTTCGCTGGCCAGCTTTTGCGCCTACGTGCTCGGCCAACTGCTCGACATTCAGGTGTTCGACCGGCTGCGGCGCTCACCCCACTGGTGGCTGGCGCCAACCGCCTCGACCCTGTTCGGCAATGGGCTCGATACCCTTGCCTTCTTCTTCGTGGCCTTCTGGCGCAGCGACAACCCCTTCATGGCCAGTCACTGGCCGGAGATCGCCCTGGTCGACTATGGCGTCAAGCTGACGGTCAGCCTGCTGCTCTTCGTGCCGCTCTACGGGGTGCTGTTGCGCTCCCTGGTGCCCCAGGCTTTGGCGCGCCGCCCCGGTCTGGCCTGAGGCCAGGATTGCTGGCGAGCGCGGCTTCGGCCTAGAGTGACGACCCGCTCCCCGCATCAGGCCTCGCCATGCTCGCCACCGCCCTCGCCCGCTTCCCGCGCCTGACGCTACAACCCTCGGCAACCCCGCTGGATGTTCTGCCACGGCTGTCGGCGGAACTCGGCCGACCGGTCTATTGCAAGCGCGACGACACCACCAGCCTGGCCCTGGGCGGCAACAAGGTGCGCAAGCTGGAGTACCTCGTCGCCGAGGCCCTGGCTGCAGGTGCCGACACCCTGGTGACCGCGGGCGCCATCCAGTCCAACCACGTTCGCCAGACCGCGGCCGTCGCGGCCCAGCAGGGGCTGGAGTGCGTGGCCCTGCTGGAAAATCCCCTCGGCACAACAGATCCCGGTTATCTGCACGGCGGCAATCGCCTTCTACTGGAGCTGTTTGGCGCCCAGATCCGTTCGGTCGCGGCCCTCGATGATCCGCTCAATCAGCTGGAAGCCGAGGCCGAGCGCCTGCGCCAGCAGGGGCGCACGCCACGTGTGATCCCCATCGGCGGTTCAAACGCCGTGGGCGCCCTCGGCTATGTCCGCGCCGGTTTGGAGCTGGCCGGACAACTGGATGCCCTGGACCTGCAACCGGCCGCCGTCATTCTCGCCTCCGGCAGCGCCGGCACCCAGGCCGGGCTGGACCTCGCCCTCCATCATCTGCGACCGGGCATGCCGGTGATCGGCATCACCGTCTCACGCACTCAGGCCGAACAGTTGCCCAAGGTAGCCCTGCTGCGCCAACAACTCGCCGAGCTGCTGGAAGTCACCGCGCCTGAGGATCCACCGGTGTTGCGTGATGGCTACTTCGGCCCACGCTATGGCGAACCCAATCCCGGCACCCTGGCCGCCATCCGCCGCCTTGGCCGCCTGGAAGGCCTGGTGCTGGATCCGGTCTATACCGGCAAGGCCATGGCCGGCCTGCTGGACCTGGTGACTACCGATGCCTTGCCACCCGGGCCAGTGGTGTTCCTGCACACCGGCGGGGCGCCGGGCACCTTTGCCTACGGCGATTGGTTGGCTTGATCGGCTAGCCAACTGACTGGGCGATGGCATAACGTCAGCAGTTTTCGGACTTGGGATGTCAGATCAGACACCCCCATAGTGGCGCACCCTCATACACTCAAGGATCACCTCATGCGCAAACCTCTCTCCCAGCGTCTGTTCCGTAGTGCCGCCCTGTTGCTGGCCCTGGGCCTGGCGCACCAGGCCACCGCTCAGGCCGAAGACCTGCTGCAGACCGTCAAGCAGCGCGGCGAACTGGTCGTTGGCCTGGAAGGCACCTACCCACCCTTCAGCTTCCAGAACGAGCAGGGCCAGCTGACCGGTTTCGAAGTGGACTTCGCCAAGGCCCTGGCCAAGGAACTGGGCGTTGATGCCAAGATCCAGCCCGGCAAATGGGACGGTCTGCTGGCTGCCCTTGAGTCGCGTCGCCTGGATGTGGTGATCAACCAGGTGACCATCAGCGAGGAGCGCAAGAAGAAATACGACTTCTCCACCCCCTACACCGTCTCCGGCATCCAGGCCCTGGTGCGCAAGGACGACGTCGACAGCATCAAGACCGCCGCCGATCTCGCCGGCAAGAAGGTCGGCGTCGGTCTGGGTACCAACTATGAGCAGTGGCTGCGCCAGAACGTACCCAAGGCGGATGTCCGCACCTACGAAGACGACCCGACCAAATACCAGGACCTGCGCGTAGGCCGCATCGACGCCATCCTCGTCGACCGCCTGGCCGCCCTGGAGCTGCTGTCCAAGACCAAGGACCGCCTGGCACTGGCCGGCGAACCCTTCAGCCGTCAGGAATCGGGCGTCGCCGAGCGCAAGGGCGATCCGGAATTCCACGCCGCGGTCGACCAGGCCATCGCCAAGCTGCGCGCTGACGGCACCCTGGCGAAGATCTCCGAGAAGTGGTTCAAGGCCGACGTCACCCAATGAGTGGCACCCTTCAGCTCCTGCTCGATTCGCTGCCCTTCCTGCTGAAGGGCGCGATCTGGACCGTGGTCCTGAGCCTTGGCGGCATGTTCTTCGGACTGCTGCTGGGCTTCGGCCTGGCCCTGTTGCGGCGTTCATCCAATCTGCTGCTACGTAGCCTCGCGCGGCTGTACATCTCGTTTTTCCGGGGTACCCCGCTGCTGGTGCAGTTGTTCGTCATCTACTACGGCCTGCCCGAACTGGGCCTGCAACTCGATCCGCTCCCGGCGGCACTGATCGGCTTCTCGCTGAACATGGCGGCCTATACGGCGGAGATCATTCGCTCGGCCATCGGTGCCATCGACCGCGGCCAATGGGAAGCCGCCGCCAGCATCGGCATGACGCCCCTGCAGACCCTGAGACGCGCCATCCTGCCCCAGGCCCTGCGCATCGCCCTGCCGCCGCTGGGCAACAGCTTCATTTCGCTGGTGAAGGACACCTCGCTGGCCGCCACCATCCAGGTGCCCGAACTCTTCCGCCAGGCCCAGCTGATCACTGCCCGTACCTTCGAGATCTTCAGTCTCTATCTGGCGGCAGCACTGCTCTACTGGATCCTGGCCAGCCTGCTGTCCACCTTGCAGAACCGGCTGGAACGGCACTACGGGCGCCACATCAACGAACGAGGCCAGTCATGATCCAGGTGAAGGGGCTGTCCAAGTCCTTCCAGCAGCAGACCGTGCTCCAGGCCATCGATCTGGAGGTAGCCCAGGGCGAGGTGGTGGCCATCATCGGCCCCAGCGGTTCGGGCAAGACCACCCTGTTACGCTGCCTGAACCTGCTGGAAACGCCGGATGCCGGCAGCATCCGCCTGGGCGAGTTGACCATCGACGCGAGCCGGCCGCTGAAATCCCAGCAGGCGACCATCCGCCAGGTGCGCCAGCGGATGGGTTTCGTCTTCCAGAACTTCAATCTGTTTCCCCATCGCACCGCGCTGGAGAACGTGATCGAAGGCCCGCTCATCGTCCAGGGCGAGGACCGCGCCAGCGCCCTCGCCCACGGACGCGAACTCTTGTCCAAGGTCGGCCTGGCCGACAAGGCCGACAGCTATCCGGGGCAGTTGTCCGGTGGGCAGCAGCAACGGGTCGCCATCGCTCGCGCGCTGGCCATGCGGCCCCAGGCCATTCTTTTCGACGAACCGACTTCGGCGCTCGATCCCGAGCGGGTCGGCGAGGTGCTGGAGACGATTCGTGGGCTGGCCCAGGAAGGCCGTACCCTGCTCATCGTGACCCACGAGATGGCGTTCGCCCGCGACGTCGCCCACCGCGTGCTGTTCATGGACGGTGGCCACATCGTCGAACAGGGCCCGGCAGCCGAGCTGTTTAATCGACCGCGGGAGGAACGAACCCGGCGTTTTCTCGCCAAGTTCGTTCGTGATAGCGCTGCCGACTACTCCTGAGCCAGACCAGCGCAGCCCTGCAGGCTGGCCTGGCTGACGTTGCTGTTGGCTGGCACGCCATGGGTCAGCCAGACGTTGCCGCCAATGGTCGAGCCCTGGCCGATGGTGATGCGCCCGAGGATGGTGGCCCCGGCATAGATCACCACGTCGTCCTCGACGATGGGATGGCGCGGGTGCCCCTTCTTGAGGTTGCCCTCGGCATCGGCCGGGAAGCGCTTGGCGCCCAGGGTCACCGCCTGATAGATGCGTACCCGGTCACCGATGATGCAAGTCTCGCCAATCACCACGCCGGTACCATGATCGATGAAGAAGCCTTCGCCGATCTGGGCGCCCGGGTGGATGTCGATGCCAGTGGCCGAATGTGCCCGCTCGCTCACCATGCGCGCCAGCAGCGGCAGCCCGCTGCGATAGAAATGATGGGCGATGCGGTGGTGGATCATGGCGTGGATGCCCGGATAGCAGAGCAGCACCTCGTCCACGCTGCGCGCGGCCGGGTCGCCCTGGTAGGCGGCGATGACGTCGGTATCCAGCAGACGGCGCAGATCCGGCAGGGCCAGGGCGAAGGCCTGTACCAGCCGCCGGGCCTCGTCGGCGCGATCGACACCGTTCTCGCCACGCTGTTTGCCGAAATAGTCGAGCTCCAGCTTCGCCTGGATCATCAGGGCGTTGAGCGCGCGTTCCAGTTCGAAGCCGACATAGAAGTCCTCGCTTTCCTGGCGCAGCTGATCCGGTCCGAGCCGCAGCGGAAAGAGCGCGCCGCTCAGGGATTCGATCACGCTGGCCATGACGCTGCGTGACGGCAGTTCGCGGCCGCTGAATTCACGGAAGCGCCCGTGCGTTTCGCGCCATTGGCTGCGTGCGGCATGCAGTTCGCCAACGATGCGACTCAGCTGCCAGTCATTGCCACCCGTGGGTTGCCCATTAAATTCGCTCATAAGTCATCTACCCAGTTGCCAGGCTGACGAGGATAAAGTATCCGGTCATCCCTGACAGCCCGCGTCGCACCAGGCGCGGTAAGCTGTTCCCTTCGCCCACCAAGGAGTGCTCCATGATCGCCTCCCCGCTGGTCACCGCCGCCTGGCTGCAAGATCAACTCGGCCGCACGGATCTCATGATCCTCGATGCCAGTCTCTATCTACCGAACGAGCCTCAGGTCGCCGATGAAACCTATCGGCAGCAGCACATTCCCGGTGCCCTGCGTTTCGACATCGAACACTTCTCCGATCCGGATACGCCGCTGCCGCACATGGTGCCCAGCGCCGGGCGCTTCGCCAGACTCGCTGGCGAGCTGGGTGTCACACCCACGACCTCCCTGGTGATCTACGACCAGAAGGGCCTCTTCTCCGCCGCCCGCGCCTGGTGGCTATTCCGCCTGTTCGGTCACGATCAGGTCGCGGTCCTGGATGGCGGCCTGCCGCTCTGGCGTGACCAGGGGCTGCCACTGGAAGCTGGCGTGAACCAGCCCGTGCCCCAGCCGCCCTATCCCACCATCCTCAACAATCGCCTGCTCTGCGGCCTGGGCGACGTCCAGACCGCACTTAGCGTAGGCCAGACCCAGGTGCTGGATGCGCGTGGCGCCAAGCGCTTCACTGGCGAGATCCCCGAGCCACGCCCAGGCGTGGCATCCGGCCATATGCCTGGTAGCCAAAGCCTCCCCTATGACAGCCTGCTCGCCGAAGACGGCACCCTGTTGCCACCCCAGGAATTGCGCCAGCGCTTCCAGGCACTGGGCGTCGATGGCCTGCATCCGGTGATCACCAGTTGCGGCAGCGGCGTTACCGCGGCAGTCCTGCTACTCGCGCTCAATGTCGCAGGGCTGCCGGATGGGCGACTCTACGACGGCTCCTGGAGCGAATGGGGACAGCACCCGGCCACCATCAAGGTCCTAGGCTCCGCCTAGCGCCGGGCTTGCCAGCGCTAAGACTCTGATTTCACACAAAACCTGTAGTATTCGATAGAGACGCCCAATCGCCGACATCGCCTTTAACAATGAGGTGAATCGTCAAAATGCGATTAGTATGCGTCCTATCGATTTCAACCCTGACTTAAACCCATCAAGGAGTCATCAATGTCCCTGATCAACACCGAAGTGAAGCCTTTCACCGCGACCGCCTACCACAACGGCAAATTCGTCCAGGTGACTGAGGCCGATCTGAAGGGCAAGTGGTCCGCCATCGTCTTCTACCCGGCTGACTTCACCTTCGTGTGCCCCACCGAACTGGAAGACCTTGCTGACCTGTACCCCGAGTTCCAGAAGCTGGGCGTCGAGATCTACGGCGTGTCCTGCGACACTCATTTCGCCCACAAGGCCTGGCACGATACCTCGGACGCCATCAAGAAGGTCAACTACCCGCTGGTTGGCGACCCCACCGCGCGCCTGGCACGCAACTTCGAAGTCCTGATCGAAGAAGAAGGCCTGGCCCTGCGTGGCACCTTCCTGATCAACCCGGAAGGCCAGATCAAGCTGTGCGAAATCCACGACAACGGTATCGGCCGTGACGCCAGCGAGCTGCTGCGCAAGGTCCGCGCTGCCCAGTACGTCGCCAACCACCCGGGCGAAGTCTGCCCCGCCAAGTGGAAAGAAGGCGAAGCGACCCTGACCCCCTCGCTGGACCTGGTCGGCAAGATCTAACGCCCGCCTGATCTAGCCCGAGCGCCCGGGCGCTTTGCCCGCGCGCTCTTTTTTTGCCCATTTTTTACGGAAGCCACGTCGCCATGTTGGACGCAAATCTGAAAGCCCAGCTCAAGACCTACCTCGAACGCGTCACGCGCCCCATCGAGATCGTCGCGTCCCTCGACGATGGCGCGAAGTCCCGTGAAATGCACAGCTTGCTGCAGGACATCGCCAGCCTGTCCGATCAGGTGAGCCTCAGCACCGACGGCAGCGATGAGCGTCGTCCCTCCTTCGCCCTGCTGACCCCCGGCCAGAACATCAACCTGCGCTTCGCCGGTCTACCCATGGGCCATGAATTCACGTCCCTGGTACTGGCACTGCTGCAGGTCGGCGGCCATCCATCCAAGGCCAGCCAGGACGTCATCGAGCAGGTCAAGGCCCTCGACGGCGACTATCAGTTCGAAACCTATTTCTCCCTGTCCTGCCAGAACTGCCCGGACGTGGTCCAGGCGCTGAACCTGATGGCCGTGCTCAATCCCCGGGTCAAGCACGTCGCCGTGGACGGCGCCCTGTTCCAGGAAGAAGTTGAGCGCCGCCAGATCATGGCCGTGCCTAGCGTCTACCTCAACGGCGAACCCTTTGGCCAAGGCCGCATGGGCCTGGAAGAAATCGTTGCCAAGCTCGACACCGGCGCCGCTGCCCGCTCCGCCGACAAGCTCAACGCCAAGGACGCCTTCGACGTCCTGGTCATCGGCGGTGGCCCTGCCGGTGCCGCAGCAGCCGTCTACGCTGCACGCAAGGGCATCCGTACCGGCGTCGCCGCCGAGCGCTTCGGCGGTCAGGTGCTGGATACCCTGGCCATTGAGAACTTCATCTCCATCAAGGAGACCGAAGGTCCCAAGCTCGCCATGGCGCTGGAAGAACACGTCAAGCAGTACGAAGTCGACATCATGAATCTGCAGCGCGCCGAGCAGCTGATTCCGGCTCATGAAGTCGGCGGCCTGCACGAAATCCGCTTCGCCGATGGCGGCTCGCTCAAGGCCAAGACGCTGATCCTTGCCACCGGTGCCCGCTGGCGTGAAATGAACGTCCCAGGCGAACGGGAATACCGCAACCGCGGCGTGGCCTACTGCCCCCACTGCGATGGCCCCCTGTTCAAGGGCAAGCGCGTTGCCGTGATCGGCGGTGGTAACTCGGGTGTCGAGGCCGCCATCGACCTCGCCGGCATCGTCGCCCAGGTGACCCTGATCGAATACGACGGCCAGCTGCGTGCCGACGCCGTACTGCAGCGCAAGTTGTTCAGCCTGCCCAACGTGACCGTCATCACCAGCGCCCTCACTAGCGAAGTGAAAGGTGATGGTCAAAAAGTCGACGGTTTGGTCTACAAGGATCGCAATTCCAGCGAGTTCCATCACATCGAGCTCGAAGGCGTCTTTGTGCAGATCGGTCTGGTCCCCAACACCGATTGGCTCAAGGGCACCGTAGAGTTGTCGCCGCGTGGCGAGATCGAAGTGGACGCCCGCTGCCAGACCTCCCTGCCTGGCGTCTTCGCCGCAGGTGACGTCACCACCGTGCCCTACAAGCAGATCGTCATCGCCTTGGGCGAAGGCGCCAAGGCGTCCCTGGCTGCCTTCGATCACATGATTCGTACCAGCGCCTGATCGATCCGCTCTGCTTTTCCAGCCCGGCATCTGCCGGGCTTTTTTTCATCTGCGTGTTTCCCAAGCGCCTTGGCATGTTTCTCGCTGCAACCTAACCAAGCGTCATAAAGATGGGCACGAACGGTCTAGGAGTTCTCCTCGGACTTTCGTTAGGATCTTATGGCCGGGTCCTGCAGACCTGGCAGCTCCAGCGGTTGAGGAACAGGCCATTCATGCACAGACAGATTTCTTCCAGCATCCACGACTCCTATCCACCCAAACTCGCGCCTGCCACGCCGCTCACCCATCCGCAGCTCGTCGCCTCTCTGGAAGCCACCCTGGCCCAACGCCAGCCTGGCCCCGTCTGGCTGTTCGCCTACGGCTCGCTGATCTGGCGCCCCGAGTGCCCGGCCGTCGCCGTACGCCGCGCGCGGGTGCACGGCTATCACCGCGGCCTCTATCTCTGGTCGCAGCTGCATCGCGGTACACCGGAGCAGCCTGGCCTGGTACTGGGTCTGGATCGTGGCGGCTCCTGCTCGGGCTTCGCCTACCAATTGCCCGATGAACAGCTGGATGACCATCTGCTTGCCCTATGGAAGCGCGAGATGCCGGATGGCTCCTACCGCCCCCGCTGGCTGCAATGCCACCTGGAAGATGGCAGCAAGGTGCAGGCGCTCGGTTTCGTGTTGAAACGCAACCTCCCCTGCTACGCGGGCAATCTGCCGGACGACATCCTCAATCGGGTGCTGACCGAAGCCTCCGGCCATTTCGGCACCACCCTGGAGTACGTCGAACGCACCATTTCAGCGCTCAGAGCCCATGCCATGCCCGATCGCAACCTGGAAGCCCTGCTGCAGCGTTATCGCGGCGCACCGCTGCTGGAGGCGATGCAGGGATGAAATCGCGACAGATCAACCCCAAGAAGCTGTTGCTGAGCAAGTGGACAGCTGTCCAGCCACGCGAACGGCAAAAGCACTTTATCGTCACCCACGTCCACACCCCTGAAGTCGAGACCGACCCCATCTCGCAAATAGATCTACAAGCCGTTCTCACTCGTCGCACCTGGACGCTGGACTGGCACGAGTTGCAGGATGCAGAATGCTGGCTGCAAGGCTGGCAATGAAACTCCGAACGCAGGGCCGGGATTTTGCGACTAGCATCGCGATATGACGGCACTGTTCTGCAAAGGTGAAACCCTGTAGCAGTCGATGCTGTCACAGTGCCACCTTTGAACAGGAAGCTCTTCCGGATGACCCTTTATGTCGAACTCGCCAGCGCCTTCAACACCCTGAAAGGCGGCTTCGAGCCGTTGCGCTGTGTGATTTCAACAAGAGATCAGCGAGCTTACGACGTCGAGGTCTTTTCCCGCAGCGGCCAGTCGGTACTCAAACGCCCCATCGCCCGTACCGAGCTACTCGATGCCGCCATGCTCGAGGCCTTCATCTTCGACAGCCGCTCGCGCATCGAACGCGACGCGGACGAAACGCCCTACTGGACGATTCCCTCCTAAACGAAAAAGGCCACTCATACAGGAGTGGCCTTTTTCAATTGGATGGTGCCCGAGGCCGGAATCGAACCGGCACGACCGTTAAGTCGAGGGATTTTAAGTCCCTTGTGTCTACCAGTTTCACCACTCGGGCAAAACCAAACCCACGTAAAGCAGGCTTGTAAAACGTGATCCAGTATTTATACATCCCTGGATGATGAAAAGCCCCGTAGACCTGAATCTACGGGGCTCTCAATAGTGGAGGCCGAGGTCGGAATCGAACCGGCGTACACGGATTTGCAATCCGCTGCATGACCACTCTGCCACCCGGCCTCAAACCTGAATGTCTTGCGACACTCATGTAAAACATGGAGCGGGAAACGAGACTCGAACTCGCGACCCCGACCTTGGCAAGGTCGTGCTCTACCAACTGAGCTATTCCCGCTTGGTGACGGGCGCCATTCTATATGAGCCACCCACCATGTCAAGCCATTGATTCAAAAAACTTATTTCTTTTTCTCAGCACTCATCAGATGGGGCCAGGCCGCCATCAGATAGGTGTACATGGACCACAGCGTCAGCGCCGCGGCGACGATGAGCAAGGTGTAACCGCTGATCACCCAGAAGGTCAATTGCGGCGGGTTGGCCAGCAGGATGACCAGCGCGAGCATCTGCGCCGCCGTCTTCCACTTACCCAGATTCGATACCGCGACCTGTGCCCGGGCACCCAGCTCCGCCATCCACTCGCGCAACGCCGAGACCACTATCTCTCGCCCGACGATGATAACGGCAGGCAGCGTCAGCCAGGCATTGGCGTGCTCCTGAACGAGCAGCACCAAGGCCACGGCGACGATGAGCTTGTCCGCTACCGGGTCCAGAAAGGCACCAAAGGGTGTGCTCTGCCCCAGTCGACGAGCCAGGTATCCATCTAGCCAGTCGGTCGCACAGGCAATCGCAAAGACGGTGCTGGCCGTCCAGTAGCTCCAGTGGACCGGCAGATAGAACAGGATGACGAAGAGCGGAATGAGAAAGACGCGCAGTACGGTAAGCAGATTTGGAATATTCATTGGCGCGGCTATTGATGAACGTGAGGCGATTCTACTCGCTGTGCAAGGCCGCATAAATCTGCTCGGCCAGCTTTTTGCTAATGCTTGGCGCTTTGGCGATTTCCTCGATACTGGCACGCTGCAACTCGCGTAGGCCACCAAAGTGCTTCAGGAGCTCCTGCCTGCGCTTCGGACCTATACCCGCGACGTCTTCCAACGATGACGTCCGCCGCGCCTTGCCACGACGTGCGCGGTGCCCGGTGATGGCGAAGCGGTGCGCCTCATCGCGGATCTGCTGAATGAGATGCAGTGCTGGCGAATGAGCTGGCAGGGTAAATTCGTTCGAAGGATCGTCCAGATAAAGCACCTCGAGCCCAGGTTTACGGGTGACACCCTTGGCGACGCCGAGCAGGACCAGGTCCGGTACCGCCAGCTCCCTGAGCACTTCCCGCGCCATGGCCAACTGGCCCTTGCCACCGTCCACCAACAGAATATCCGGCAGCTTGCCCTCTCCCGCCTTCAGGCGACTGAAGCGTCGGGTGAGCGCCTGATGCATGGCGGCATAGTCATCACCTGCGGTGACGCCTTCGATGTTGTAGCGGCGATAGTCCGATTTCAGCGGACCCTCGGGCCCAAATACGACGCAAGATGCCACCGTCGCTTCGCCGCTGGAATGACTGATATCGAAACATTCCAGCCGCTGCGGCGGCTCGGGCAGATCCAGCGCTTGCACCAGGGCATCGAAGCGAACCCCCATATGCTGGCGGTTGGCCAAGCGCGTGTTCAGCGCCTGCTCCGCATTGGTCACCGCCAACTGCTGCCAGCGCGCCCGGGTACCACGCACTCGATGGGTGATGACTAGTTGGCGCTTGTGTACCTCGGCGAAAGCATCGATCAGCGTGGCGAAATCCTCATGTACGGAATTCACGATGATCTCTTCAGGCAGATCACGTTCCAGGTAGGCGAGGTAATACTGTTCCAGGAAGGCAGCCAGGACTTCGCTGGAGTCTTCCTCGATACCCACCTCCGGAAAGAAGTTCTTGCTGCCAAGTACGCGCCCACCTCGGACGGTGACCAGATGCACACAGGCTCCGCCAGGGTTGACCAAGGCGGCTATGACATCGACATCGCCAGTACCACCCTCGATGCTCTGTTGGTCCTGCACGCGACGGACCAGCGCTACCTGGTCGCGCAGCTCTGCCGCTCGCTCGAACTGCAGATTGACCGAAGCGCTTTCCATCTTGACTTGCAGTTCTTCCGCCAGAGCGTTGCTACGCCCCTCGAGAAACATCGCCGAGTGACGCACATCCTCGGCGTACTCCTGCTCGCTTACCAGGGCGACACAGGGGCCCTTGCACCTCTTGATCTGGTACTGCAGGCACGGCCGCGTGCGATTACGGAAATAGTTGTCATCGCACTGCCGCACCTGAAAGGCTTTCTGCAGCAGATTGAGACTTTCGCGGATAGCTCCAGCACTGGGATACGGCCCGAAATAGCGCCCCTTCCCTCTCTTCTCTCCACGATGAATGGTCAGCCGAGGATACTGATCCTCGGTAGAGAGATAAACGTAGGGGTAGGATTTATCATCCCTTAGCAGGATGTTATAAGGCGGACGCCATTGCTTGATGAGGTTTTGTTCCAGCAAGAGCGCTTCAGTCTCGTTGCCGGTGATGGTGGTTTCGACCTGGGCGATCTTGGACACCATGGACGCCGTTTTCGGCGCCAAACCAGTCTTTCTAAAATAGCTGGAAAGACGGTTTTTGAGATTCTTGGCCTTGCCTACATATAAGAGCTTACCGCCCTCATCGAACATCCGATAAACACCTGGACGTCCACTGCAGCCGGATAAAAAAGCTGCAGCATCGAAAGATTGGCTCATATCAACTCGTTGCATCTACCATGCCGTGGCGAACAGCCAACATGGCCAGTTCGACATCGCTGGTAATCGATAATTTCTCGAAGATCCGATAGCGATAGGTGTTAACGGTTTTGGGCGACAGACAAAGCTTGTCGGATATCACCTGGACCTTCTGACAGCCAGCGATCATCAGCGCAATCTGGATCTCACGCTCGGACAGTTGATCGAAAGGAGAGGCTTCAGCCTTCGACTGGAAGGGCTTCAAAGCCAGCTGCTGAGCGATCTGCGCACTGATGTAACGACGTCCCGCGAAGGCCTGCTTGATGGCAGTGATCATTTCTTCGATGTCGGCTCCCTTGGTCAGATACCCGGCCGCTCCTGCCTGCAGGAGGCGGGTCGGAAAGGGATCTTCCTCACAAGCAGTCACGACAACCACCTTCAGGTCGGATCGAGTGCGCAAGAGCTTGCGCGTGGCCTCAAGTCCACCGATGCCAGGCATTCGGACATCCATCAGAACGACATCCGGCTCAAGCTCACGAGCCAGCTTCAGTGCATTTTCGCCACTGTCTGCCTGGCCAACGACCTGGATTCCTGCCACATCCGCCAACATCCTCACGATGCCAGTCCGAACAAGATCATGATCGTCGACAACCAGCACCTTGATCAAAATCGACTCCCCTTCGCTTGCGCTTTCATCGCTTGCGTCACCTAACAACTGTCCGCGGACCCTAACGTTCAAGGGATAAGATCCTAGGCTACGCTATAAATTTGATTGGTCATGCAAAGAAAAAGGGGTACGACGCTGCGCACCCCTTGCCTACCGGCCTTAGGCCACTGGGCATTGTATACCGAAAAAGCCCAGTGAAATGAAGCGGATCTCGGCTCATTCCGGCCCGAATACCAATGCTCTTACCAACGGTACCCCGAGCCCTGCCGTACCAATTTAGGTCCATCTGGAAGTCATCGCAGGTTGGGCTAAGCACTGCGAAGCCCAACATGGGATCCACGTCAGGAGACAGCATCGGCTAACTGGTCTTGGAAATTCTGGTCATCGAAGGCGAGGCCACTACCGTCCTGATGCCCGAGGACCGTTCCACGCCGATGCATAGTGCCTGGTTCCTGCCCTCCGTGGCTGCCCTACGATTCACAACTCCATGGTTATCCATCGCAATGATTGCCTAATAGCGGCCATGGGCCGCTCCTGCACTGAAGCTGGTATAGGAGCGGCCCATGGCCGCGATAGTCCGGCGCAGCCGAGCTGTCTGGGGCTTATGCGCTTTTGGCTTCCAGCAGCATCCTTGTGGCAAGCCATACTCCCAGTCCTCCGCAACACCGCTCTAGTCCCCTCTCCCCCTGGGAGAGGGTTAGGGTTAGGGCAGCCTCAAGCTCATGGCTTACCGGCCTTCCAGCTTCCGCCTGCAGGCCCCTCCGCCCAAGCCCCTTGGCATCCCCCCGCCAAAACTTTTCCCGCCCCAAAGACAACACCCCCGCCAGAATGAACTGAGCGGGGGTGCTGGGTGTTAGGCGCTTGACGATGACCTACTCTCACATGGGGAAACCCCACACTACCATCGGCGATGCATCGTTTCACTTCTGAGTTCGGGAAGGGATCAGGTGGTTCCAATGCTCTATGTTCGTCAAGCAATTCGGTTGGCTGGCCAGGCAATAAGACTGCCTGGCTGGCCCAATTGGGTCTGTGATCGAAGTAGACAATTCGTCTTGGGTCTTGCGAACCCACGCGCCCGTTTTCGGCGTCGTCTTCCTCACGCTCTGACCTGCGGTCAGATTGTTTGGGTGTTATATGGTCAAGCCTCACGGGCAATTAGTATCGGTTAGCTCAACGCCTCACAGCGCTTACACACCCGACCTATCAACGTCGTAGTCTTCGACGGCCCTTCAGGAAGCTCAAGGCTCCAGTGAGATCTCATCTTGAGGCAAGTTTCCCGCTTAGATGCTTTCAGCGGTTATCTCTTCCGAACATAGCTACCCGGCGATGCCACTGGCGTGACAACCGGAACACCAGAGGTTCGTCCACTCCGGTCCTCTCGTACTAGGAGCAGCCCCTCTCAAATCTCAAACGTCCACGGCAGATAGGGACCGAACTGTCTCACGACGTTCTAAACCCAGCTCGCGTACCACTTTAAATGGCGAACAGCCATACCCTTGGGACCGGCTTCAGCCCCAGGATGTGATGAGCCGACATCGAGGTGCCAAACACCGCCGTCGATATGAACTCTTGGGCGGTATCAGCCTGTTATCCCCGGAGTACCTTTTATCCGTTGAGCGATGGCCCTTCCATACAGAACCACCGGATCACTAAGACCTACTTTCGTACCTGCTCGACGTGTCTGTCTCGCAGTCAAGCGCGCTTTTGCCTTTATACTCTACGACCGATTTCCGACCGGTCTGAGCGCACCTTCGTACTCCTCCGTTACTCTTTAGGAGGAGACCGCCCCAGTCAAACTGCCCACCATACACTGTCCTCGATCCGGATAACGGACCAGAGTTAGAACCTCAAGGTTGCCAGGGTGGTATTTCAAGGATGGCTCCACGCAGACTGGCGTCCACGCTTCAAAGCCTCCCACCTATCCTACACAAGCAAGCTCAAAGTCCAGTGCAAAGCTACAGTAAAGGTTCACGGGGTCTTTCCGTCTAGCCGCGGATACACTGCATCTTCACAGCGATTTCAATTTCACTGAGTCTCGGGTGGAGACAGCGCCGCCATCGTTACGCCATTCGTGCAGGTCGGAACTTACCCGACAAGGAATTTCGCTACCTTAGGACCGTTATAGTTACGGCCGCCGTTTACCGGGGCTTCGATCAAGAGCTTCGCTTGCGCTAACCCCATCAATTAACCTTCCGGCACCGGGCAGGCGTCACACCCTATACGTCCACTTTCGTGTTTGCAGAGTGCTGTGTTTTTAATAAACAGTCGCAGCGGCCTGGTATCTTCGACCGGCATGAGCTTACGGGGTAAACCCTTCACCCTCACCGGCGCACCTTCTCCCGAAGTTACGGTGCCATTTTGCCTAGTTCCTTCACCCGAGTTCTCTCAAGCGCCTTGGTATTCTCTACCCGACCACCTGTGTCGGTTTGGGGTACGGTTCCTAGTTACCTGAAGCTTAGAGGCTTTTCCTGGAAGCATGGCATCAACCACTTCTCCTTCTAAAAGAAGGATCGTCATCAGTTCTCGGCCTTAACTGTCCGGATTTACCTAAACAGTCAGCCTACCACCTTAAACTTGGACAACCATCGCCAAGCTGGCCTAGCCTTCTCCGTCCCCCCATCGCAGTAACTAGAAGTACGGGAATATTAACCCGTTTCCCATCGACTACGCCTTTCAGCCTCGCCTTAGGGACCGACTCACCCTGCGTCGATTAACGTTGCGCAGGAACCCTTGGTCTTTCGGCGTGCGAGTTTTTCACTCGCATTGTCGTTACTCATGTCAGCATTCGCACTTCTGATACCTCCAGCAAGCTTCTCAACTCACCTTCACAGGCTTACAGAACGCTCCTCTACCGCATCACCAGAGGTGATACCCGTAGCTTCGGTGCCTGGTTTGAGCCCCGTTACATCTTCCGCGCAGGCCGACTCGACTAGTGAGCTATTACGCTTTCTTTAAAGGGTGGCTGCTTCTAAGCCAACCTCCTAGCTGTCTAAGCCTTCCCACATCGTTTACCACTTAACCAGGACTTTGGGACCTTAGCTGACGGTCTGGGTTGTTTCCCTTTTCACGACGGACGTTAGCACCCGCCGTGTGTCTCCCATGCTCGGCACTTCTGGGTATTCGGAGTTTGCATCGGTTTGGTAAGTCGGGATGACCCCCTAGCCGAAACAGTGCTCTACCCCCAGAGTGATACATGAGGCGCTACCTAAATAGCTTTCGAGGAGAACCAGCTATCTCCGAGCTTGATTAGCCTTTCACTCCGATCCACAAGTCATCCCCTGCCTTTTCAACGGAAGTGGGTTCGGTCCTCCAGTCAGTGTTACCTAACCTTCAACCTGCTCATGGATAGATCGCCCGGTTTCGGGTCTATTCCCAGCGACTAGACGCCCTATTAAGACTCGCTTTCGCTACGCCTCCCCTATTCGGTTAAGCTCGCCACTGAAAATAAGTCGCTGACCCATTATACAAAAGGTACGCAGTCACCCAACAAAGTGGGCTCCCACTGCTTGTACGCATACGGTTTCAGGTTCTATTTCACTCCCCTCTCCGGGGTTCTTTTCGCCTTTCCCTCACGGTACTGGTTCACTATCGGTCAGTCAGGAGTATTTAGCCTTGGAGGATGGTCCCCCCATATTCAGACAGGGTTTCTCGTGCCCCGTCCTACTCGATTTCATTGATAAGAGCGTTTCGCGTACAGGGCTATCACCCACTATGGCCGCACTTTCCAGAGCGTTCCGCTACTCTCAAATCAACTTAAGGGCTGGTCCCCGTTCGCTCGCCACTACTAAGGGAATCTCGGTTGATTTCTTTTCCTCAGGGTACTTAGATGTTTCAGTTCCCCTGGTTCGCCTCTTAACCCTATGGATTCAGGTTAAGATACCTAGCTTATGCTAGGTGGGTTCCCCCATTCAGAGATCTCCGGGTCACAGGTCATTTGCCACCTCACCGAAGCTTATCGCAGGCTATCACGTCTTTCATCGCCTCTGACTGCCAAGGCATCCACCGTATGCGCTTCTTCACTTGACCATATAACCCCAAGCAATCTCGCCGGCGTCCAAGGACGCTACCGATCTGCAAAGCGTTAGATGAGTGAAGACGACATTTCGCCGAAAACTTGCGCTTGAGTTCGCAAGATTTTACCTTGACGACACTAACTGCCAGTGAAAACAGTTAATGCAGTCTACTTCTATCACTTTCCCAATTTTTTAAAGAACAGTTCTGATCAAAGACCAGACATCAGAGTTTGGGCTACACCGGATGGTGTATCAAACGCTCATGTCTGAGCTTTTCAAGCAATCGCGTTAGCGGTAGGTGGAGATGGTGGAGCCAAGGAGGATCGAACTCCTGACCTCCTGCGTGCAAGGCAGGCGCTCTCCCAGCTGAGCTATGGCCCCATCGATTGGTGGGTCTGGGCAGATTCGAACTGCCGACCTCACCCTTATCAGGGGTGCGCTCTAACCAACTGAGCTACAGACCCAATCGTCTTACCTTGAGTCTAACTAACTCAATTGCTCTTCTATCAGTGAATCAAGCAATTCGTGTGGGTGCTTGCCAGCAAGCTGACATCTTTCGATTAAGGAGGTGATCCAGCCGCAGGTTCCCCTACGGCTACCTTGTTACGACTTCACCCCAGTCATGAATCACTCCGTGGTAACCGTCCCCCCGAAGGTTAGACTAGCTACTTCTGGAGCAACCCACTCCCATGGTGTGACGGGCGGTGTGTACAAGGCCCGGGAACGTATTCACCGTGACGTTCTGATTCACGATTACTAGCGATTCCGACTTCACGCAGTCGAGTTGCAGACTGCGATCCGGACTACGATCGGTTTTATGGGATTAGCTCCACCTCGCGGCTTGGCAACCCTTTGTACCGACCATTGTAGCACGTGTGTAGCCCTGGCCGTAAGGGCCATGATGACTTGACGTCATCCCCACCTTCCTCCGGTTTGTCACCGGCAGTCTCCTTAGAGTGCCCACCATAACGTGCTGGTAACTAAGGACAAGGGTTGCGCTCGTTACGGGACTTAACCCAACATCTCACGACACGAGCTGACGACAGCCATGCAGCACCTGTGTCTGAGTTCCCGAAGGCACCAATCCATCTCTGGAAAGTTCTCAGCATGTCAAGGCCAGGTAAGGTTCTTCGCGTTGCTTCGAATTAAACCACATGCTCCACCGCTTGTGCGGGCCCCCGTCAATTCATTTGAGTTTTAACCTTGCGGCCGTACTCCCCAGGCGGTCAACTTAATGCGTTAGCTGCGCCACTAAGATCTCAAGGATCCCAACGGCTAGTTGACATCGTTTACGGCGTGGACTACCAGGGTATCTAATCCTGTTTGCTCCCCACGCTTTCGCACCTCAGTGTCAGTGTTAGTCCAGGTAGTCGCCTTCGCCACTGGTGTTCCTTCCAATATCTACGCATTTCACCGCTACACTGGAAATTCCACTACCCTCTACCACACTCTAGCCAGACAGTTTTGGATGCAGTTCCCAGGTTGAGCCCGGGGATTTCACATCCAACTTATCAAGCCACCTACGCGCGCTTTACGCCCAGTAATTCCGATTAACGCTTGCACCCTTCGTATTACCGCGGCTGCTGGCACGAAGTTAGCCGGTGCTTATTCTGTTGGTAACGTCAAAACTCACAGGTATTCGCTATGAGCCCTTCCTCCCAACTTAAAGTGCTTTACGACCCGAAGGCCTTCTTCACACACGCGGCATGGCTGGATCAGGCTTTCGCCCATTGTCCAATATTCCCCACTGCTGCCTCCCGTAGGAGTCTGGACCGTGTCTCAGTTCCAGTGTGACTGATCATCCTCTCAGACCAGTTACGGATCGTCGCCTTGGTAGGCCGTTACCCTACCAACTAGCTAATCCGACCTAGGCTCATCTAATAGCGTGAGGTCCGAAGATCCCCCACTTTCTCCCGTAGGACGTATGCGGTATTAGCGTTCCTTTCGAAACGTTGTCCCCCACTACTAGGCAGATTCCTAGGCATTACTCACCCGTCCGCCGCTGAATCAGAGAGCAAGCTCCCTTCATCCGCTCGACTTGCATGTGTTAGGCCTGCCGCCAGCGTTCAATCTGAGCCATGATCAAACTCTTCAGTTAAGTAGACTGATCGGGTTTTGAGAAAACCCTAAACTTGGCTCAGCAATCGCAAAAAACTCATGAATTCACGAGTTACTTGTGTTGCTGATAATCTTGCGACATCAGACTTATCTCACAAGCACCCACACGAATTGCTTGATTCAACTTGTTAAAGAGCAGTGGTTGCGACCGTGTCGCTAACCGAGGCGCGCATTCTACGCCAACCTCACATCCTGTCAAGCGTTGATTTGAACTTTTTCGTTTCAACTCAACCACTTGCGCTTGCCTGACCGGTCTAACCAATCTCGGCAGCGGGAGGCGAATCCTACAGCATCCTGAGACGCTGTCAACCCCTCCGCTTCATTCCGTCATCACCCGAAGGCGAGAACCAAATGGCGAAGAATCCGTGGACCCCTCGCCCGGCTCAGACCTAAGTGCTTGATTTTCAAGCCGCTTCAGCATCTGCGCCGGAAGTGGGGCGCATTATAGGCGACTTCTGGAGGGCGTCAACAGCTAATTTCAGAAAACATGCAATAGAGGCCAGGAAGCTGGCCTGAGGCCGAGCTGTCACCTGTGCAGGGTAAGATGACGGGAGATGATGTTTCGAGGACTACATGACTTCCATCCTGGACCGCTACCGACAACAGCTAAGGAAAACCCTGGGTGACTGGTTTCCCCGCACGACTCTCTTTCTTAAAGGAGAGACGCCGCCAAGTGCCCGGAAAAGTGCATCGCCGGTGAAAACCCGGAAGGTGCAAAGGGTGGCTAAGGAGCCGGCCGCGGCAACCCGTAGCGAGAAAGTTGTCACTCCACCTAGCCCACCCATCCCCTCCCCTGCCGCTATCTATGGCCCGGCGTTCTCGGTGAAGCGTTCGCATGAGCAGCGGATGAAGACCCGCGTCGAGCAGGCAGTGGCACAGGGCATCGTCCAGCCACCTTCGCCGGAGCAATGGAAGATGATCCTTGCTCGCGCTCCCGCGACGCGAATCTTTGCCGGAGCGGGCTCGGGCAAGACCACGACACTAGTCTTGCGGGTCGTGTTCATGCTTTGTCATCTGGACATCCCACGGGAGCAGCTGACCGTCATTTCCTTTACCAAGGCGTCTTGCGATGAATTGCGAGCGCAACTGAGGCGCGTCCTGGCCTTCTGGGACGTCCCACTGGATGACGACGCAGCACGCGAACTGGTGCGAACCTTTCACTCTGCCTTGGCGCAACTGGCTCGCGCCGAGCTCAGAGCGACGCAGTGGTTCGAGCAGCTATCGGCCAACTCGAAAGGTGACGAAGAGCCGGATAACGGGTTGCTGGCAGGCGCAACCCTTAACGACAGTCAACGGCAACTGCTGCTGCAGGCCTACGAGACCTGTTATCGAGAAGACCCCGGATTTCGTCGCCGCATTCATCTATTGCTGGAATTGGCAGCACCCAATGAGGAAGCGCCTCCCAGCGCGGCGCCTTTGCAACCCTTCGTACTCAACGGTGAACGCCAACCACAACCGCTACCTGACCTCTTCTATGGACAAGCCTCGTTCGCCGAGACCCTGGGATTGCGTGTCGGCTCGATAAAGAGCAGCCAGCTTGAATGCTCGACGCGGGACCGGATCTTTCTGGAGGCCATGCAGCAATTCTGGCGACACTTTGGCAAGCTGCTGAAGGATCAGCGGCTGATGACTTTCAATACGGCCTTTGCCGTGCTGACGGATCGCCTGCAAAAGAAGCCCAGCCGCGCACTAATCGCACGCCTGAACCCCTTCACCCATCTGCTGATCGACGAATTCCAGGATATCTCGCCACAGATCGCCCTCTGGCTGCAGCAAGTGCAACACCGGCTTGCCGAGGAGAAAACCGCACCGTCGCTGATGGCCATTGGCGACGATTGGCAATCCATCTATGGCTGGCGCGGCAGCTCACCGGAGCTTTTCATCCATTTCGACCGCTGGTTCCCTGGCCAGACACCCAGTCAGACCCTGATGCTGGGGACCAACTACCGGTCCTCACCTGCGATCGTGGCGGACGGCGAGCGCATCCTGACACGGGTAAGGCACAAGCAACCCAAAAGCACCCAGGCTTTCCGTGCCGCGGATGACCAGGGCCACGGGGTGAAGGTCGTTGGGCAATTCGATATCGGTCGCCAATTGACCTCCCTGCTCGAGGAGATCAACGCGCAGCGGGGCTATGCAGCGCAACGTGAGCGGCCAGAGCGCTGTGCGGTCATGGTGATGAGCCGACTGAATGCACCCTTGAAAGCCATCAATGAGCAACTGGGTCGCCAGCCCGGCGTGCGGACTTGCACCATTCATAGGGCCAAGGGCTTGCAGGCTGAGGTGGCTATTGTCCTGGATGATGGCCAGCCCCAGCAGCCCCATCCGTTGCGCAATGCGCTCTACGCCGCCAGTGGGCATTTCCAGCAGAGCTATGACGAAGCCATGACCGATGAGGCGCTACGCCTGAGCTATGTGGCGGTGACTCGCGGCGTCAGTCGTGTGCTGTGGTACACCCGACAGCCACGGGGCGCGGCCGCGATTTTGGCTGGCTGAATCAGGTATCGCGGCAGGTGGCGCCTGAGCGCCAGACGACAGCCGCCTTCCCCGAGGCGGCTGCGTGCCCAGACCTTATTCGATCACATCGAAGTCCTTGAGATGTTCCTCCGACAACTCGAGGCCCAAGCCGGGTTTGTCGTCGTCGAGCTGCAGGTAGCCGCCGACCGGCTGAGGTTCGCCCTTGAACACGTAGTAGAAGAGCTCGTTGCCCACTTCCACGTCGAAGACCGGGAAGAATTCGGCCATGGGCGAGGCGGTACTGGCCATGGTCAGGTGGTAGTTGTGCATCTGGCCGGCGTGAGGAATGACCGGGACCGACCAGGCTTCGGCCAGGGCGTTGATCTTGCGGGCGGCGGTAATGCCGCCAACGCGGTTGGTGTCGTACTGGATGACGTCCACGGCACGACGTTCGAGCAGGTCCTTGAAGCCGTAGGAGGTGAATTCGTGCTCGCCGCCGGAGATGGGCGTGAGGCCCATCTTCTTGAGTTCGACATAGCCTTCGATGTCATCGGCGATGACCGGCTCTTCCAGCCAGCGCGGTTCGAATTCCACCAGCTTGGGCAGCATGCGGCGGGCGTATTCCAGCGTCCAGCCCATGTAACACTCCAGCATGATGTCGACGTCGGGACCAGCCAGTTCGCGCAGGGCACGCACCTGCTCGATGTTGCGCCGCATGCCGGCAGGGCCATCCTTGGGACCGTAGCCAAATCTCATCTTGAGGGCGTCGAAGCCCTGACTGAGATAGCCCTGGGCTTCCTCCAGGAACAGATCCAGGTTGTCGTTGGCGTAGAGCTTGGAGGCGTAGCAGGGAATCTTCTCCTTGGTGCGGCCGCCCAGCAGCTTGAACACCGGCTTGTTGACGGCCTTGCCCATCAAGTCCCAGAGCGCCAGGTCGACGGCGGAAATGGCGGCCATGCCGATGCCTTTGCGGCCCCAGGCGTGGGTGCGACGGTACATCTTCTGCCAGAGGTATTCGTTGTCGAAGGGGTCCTGCCCCATCACGATGGGCGTCAGATACAGGTCGATGATCTCCTTGGCCACTCGCGGCGCCAGGGCGCAGTTGCCCAAGCCGACCAGGCCGCTGTCGGTCTCTATTTCCACGACCAACCAGCCATGGAAGCGGAAAGAGCCCATGGCGTCGCCGCGCTCATAAAGGATGTCGGTGGCATTGGTGCAGAAGTGCGCCTGGGGCGGGACGACCTTACCTTTCCATTCGAAGACGCGGGTGCGGACGCTGGTGATTTTCATGGTGCGGTTCCTTTTCCGGGGATGAGCGAGGCCTGCCGGCGCTTCAAGCCGGTTCGGCGGATTCGGAAAGCGCCTTTGGGCGCCTCGGTATAACTCAGTAGCGGGAGCTACCCAGGCGGCAGGCGATCTCGAAGGCCTGGCGGGTGGCACCGACGTTGGCGCGACCCTGGCCGGCGATGTCGAAGGCCGTCCCGTGGGCGGGGGTCGCGATGGGAATGGGCAGGCCGCCCTGCACCGTGACGCCACGCGAGAAGCCCATGAGCTTGATCGCAATCTGGCCCTGGTCGTGGTACATGGTCACCACAGCGTCGAACGCCCGGGCATCGCCCTGGACCTTGAGAAAGATGGTGTCCGCCGGATAGGGACCGTCGGCAGCGATGCCCAACGCCTTGGCGCGTTCCACCGCCGGGCCGATCAGGTCCAGCTCTTCGCGACCAAAGCTGCCGTTGTCGCCATTGTGCGGATTGAGTCCGCAAACGCCGATGCGTGGCCGAGCCAGACCGCTGCGCTTGAGTTCGTTGTCGATCAGCTGGATGGCCTCGATCACTCTTTCCTGGCTGAGCAAGCCGGGAACCTCCTTGAGCGCGACATGGGAGGTCACGCGCGAGGTCCAGAGATCGTCCAGCACATTGAATTCGCAGAACGGTCCCTGGTATCTCAGGTGCTCGGCGAACCAATGCAGCTCATCGTTGTGGCCCATACCCGCCAGGTGCAGGGAGGTCTTGTTCAGCGGGCCGAAGAGAATGGCGTCGGTATGACCGGCCTGGGTCAGGTCGAGCGCCACAGCCAGGGTATCCAGGCTGTAGCGGCCACCGACAATGCTGGCTTCACTGCGCGCGAAGGCACCTTCGGCAGTGCCGCGATAGGGATACAGCAAGGGCATGTCGTCCTGAAAATTCAGGGCCTCGAGGCTGTCGATGCGCCGATAGGGAAATTCGCAGCCGGCGATGCGCATGCCCGTACGGGCTTCGTCCTCGTCGGCGATGAGCACCACGCGGGCGCGGCTGCGCACCTCGGGATCAGCTAGCAGCCGGGCGATCAATTCGGGGCCGATGCCGGCGGGATCGCCCAACACCATGGCTAGGCGAGGAAGGATGGGATTGCTCATGCGGAGGTCCTCAGATAGGTGTCCAGGCGAATGACGTCGGCCACGGGGCGATACAGGCGCTGGGCGGTGTCGTGGAAGAGGTGGCGCTGGGCCGGTGCGGGCAGGTCCGCGACCAGACGCTTGAAGCCACCGATGATGGTGTCGTAGCTGCCGCACAGGCGGTCGACGGGAAAGTTGCTGGCGAACATGGCGCGCTCCGGGCCAAAGATGGCGATGGCCTCGCGGACGATCCAGGCGTTGTCTTCGGCGCGCCAAGGCTGGCCTGCAAGGCCGAGCCCTGAGATCTTCAGCGCCACGTTGGGCCACTCGGCCAGGCGTGCCAGGGCCGCTCGCCAAGCGGCCAGGCCCTGAGGGCTGCGATCGGACGGCAGCCCCGTATGGTTGAGGATCAACTGGATGGCCGGAAAATCCCGGGCCAGGCGTCCGGCCTCGTCGAGATTCCACCAGGGCGTCTGCAGATCGAAGCGCAGGCCGTGGCGCTGCAGTTCGGCATAGCCACGGCGCCAGCGGTCGTCGCTCATCAGGGTGCGCTGGCTACCCATCTCGGCCAGGCAAGTCGGACCGCCTGGCTTGTGTCTCACGCTGCGCACACGCTCGAAGGCAGCCTGGTCAGCCAGCAGGTCGGCAGCGTCTTCAGCATCCAGCCAGGCCTGGGCGACCACGGCATTGGGCACGCCATGGCGCTGCGCCAGCTCGTGGATGTAACGGGTTTCGCCCAGGGGATCGCGCGGATCCCATTCGGTCTCGACGTAGACGGTCTGGGCCACATTGTGACCGGCGGCGTCGGCGAAATAGTGCTCCGGCAGGTAGTCGCCCTTGATGGCACTGTAGTCGCCGTAACGAAAGGGAATGGTCTCGGCCCCGGACAGCCAGGGGTGGAAGTTGCGCTCGGGCTCCCAGAAATGATGGTGAGCGTCGATGATGGGACCACTGTAGAGCTCAGCCATGCTGCACCTCCCGCTCGTCCAGGGCGATCAGCAGGGTGCCGAGGATGAACAGGCCCGAGCAGAGGGCGAAGAAGCCCAGTACCGCCGGATAGCCGCCCAGATGTTGCAGCAAGAGGCCGACCAGGATGGGCACGGCGATACCGCCGAGACTGCCGGCCAGATTCATCACTCCGCCGATCAGACCCACTCGCGCTGGCGCCGCCAGTAACGCCGGGAAACTCCAGTAGAGGCTGCCCCACATGAGGAAGAAGGCAGTGAGCGACAGCAGCGCCACGGCAGCGTAGGGATCGGTCAACTGCGGCAGCAGCAGAAAAGCCAGCAGCGCTACCAGCCCTGAGCAGGACAGCAAACCCTTGGCCGCCAGCCCGCGACGCATGCCCTTGCGCACCAGCAGGTCGCAGAGGAAGCCGCCCACCAGGGACCCGGCCGCGCCGCAGAGGAAGATGACGAAAGTGGCAGCGCCGATGCCCTTGATATCGAATCCCCGGGCCTGGGCGAGGTAGCTCGGTCCCCAGGTGAGCAGGCCGAAGAACACCATGGCCCAGCTGGCGCGACCGAGCAGGATGCCCGCCAGGGAGCGGCGGGCGATGCCCAGCCCTTGCGCACCGGCCTTGGCCGCCTGAGCCACGGAGGTGCTGCGGCCTTCGTTGATACGCGCGAGCTCGGCGGCATTCACGCCCGGATGGATTGCCGGATCGTCCCTGAGATAGCGCCAGGCGAGCCAGGCCATGGCCAGGGTCGCGATACCGGCGATGAAGAAGGCGGTGCGCCAGGAGCCGAAGACGGCGATCAGGTAGGCGATGAGCAGACCACCCAGGGCCACGCCCAGGGGACCGCCGCAGTCCATCAATACCGCGCCACGCCCGCGTTCGCTGGACGCCAGCCACAGGGAATTGAGCTTGCCGCCAGCGGGAAACAGGGGAGCTTCGGCGGCGCCCAGGGCGACGCGGGCGAAGATCAGCGACAGCCCGCCAGTGGCGAAGGCTGCGACGGTCTGGAAGACGCCCCAGAGGCCGGTGGACCAGCCGATGACCCGGCGTGGGCCGTAGCGGTCGATCAGCCAGCCACCGGGAATCTGCAGGAGCGCATAGGCCCAGAAGAAACTGCTGAGGATCAGCCCCTGGATGGCGGGCGTCAGCTGGAACTCGCGGGCGATGGTAGGCATGGCAATGGACAGGGAAACACGATCCACCAGATTGATGACGGTTAGGCCAAAGATGATGGCGAAGATGCGCCAGCGGACCCGGGAGGGCTGCAGGGCCGTGGGAAGGACAGCGGCGTCCTCATGGCGGCTGGTGCGAGATGTCGAGAGCATGGCGTGGACCCCTGGGATTCTTGTTATGGGTGTTCAGCTGCCGGCTGGCAAGATCGACTATCTGGCGTAGGCCGATAACCGTCTAATCAAATCTGTGCATAGGCGTATAGCCCCAGGATATAGGTCAGGCGACCGGATCCTGCCTAGGCGCTCTACCACGCACCAGCCAGCGCTCCTGCCCATATGGCATAACTCCAGGCTATCGGTGCATGCCTATTTTTGAGTGGTCGCGAACGCCTTGGGCTGCGCACACTCGGCCACCGACAACAACGACAAGAAAGAGGTAGTCCCATGCGCAGCCCTTCCCTGCTAGCCACCCTTCCCCTGTATCTCGCCGCTACGGTAGTGCCCCTGGCCCACGCCGCCTGGCAGCCGGAAGGCAAGGTCGAGATCGTCGTCGCGGGTGGTCCCGGTGGCGGCACCGACCAGCTCGGTCGGTTGATCCAGTCGATCATCACCCAGCACAAGCTGCTGGACGCCAGCACCGTGGTGTTCAACAAGGGCGGCGGCAATGGCGCTGAAGCCTTTCTGGAAATGAAGCTGGCCAAGGGCGAGGCGGACAAGCTGGTCATCGCCACCAACAATGTCTACTTGCTGCCCTTGACCGCCAAGCTGGGCTACCAGCTCGACGACCTCACCCCGGTGGCGGCCATCGCCGAGGACGACTTCATCCTCTGGACCTACGCCGATGCGCCCTGGAAGGACGCCCGTGGCTATATCGATGCCATCAAGCAGGACCCGGCCGGCAAGCGTATGGGCGGCAGCCAGTCCAAGGACGTGGATCAGACCCTGACCCTGCTGCTCAACCGCACCGAGGGCACCAAGCTCACCTACATTCCGTTCAAGAGCGGTAGCGAAGCCGCAACCCAGCTAGCCGGCAAGCACATCACCTCCAACGTCAACAATCCCAGCGAAAGCCTGAGCCAATGGCGTGGCGGTCAGGTGGTACCACTCTGCGTGTTCAGCCAGACGCGCATGGGCTACACCGCCAAGGTCACCGACACCCAGGCCTGGTCCGACGTGCCCACCTGCAAGGAGCAAGGCCTGGGCATCGACCAGTACCGTTTCCCGCGCACCGTGCTGCTACCGGGCGGAGTCAGCGAGGAGCAACGCGCCTTCTATGTGGAGCTCCTGCGCAAGGTGAGCCAGACGCCGGAATTCAAGGCCTACATCGAGCGCAATGCCCTGGTGCCGACCTTCCTCGAAGGCCAGGCGCTGCAGGACTACATCGCCCAGGACACCGCTCGGGTCACCCCGGTATTCGAGGCAGCCGGCTGGCTCAAGCGCTGATCGGCGCAACGACACAGGAGAGACGGCCATGGCCGGAGATTCCCTGATCACCACCCGCTGGGTGGAACTGGGCCTGGCGGCCTTCACCGCCGGGCTCGGCGGTATCGTGATGTTCGGTAGCCTGGAACAGGGCATCGGCTGGGGCGATGCGGGCCCGGAACCGGGCTACTTCCCCTTCTACATCGGCCTGCTGCTGACCCTGGCCAGCCTGGCCACCGCGCTACAGGCGCTATGGCGTTGGCAGGCGCTGCGCACGGGCTTCGTCGAGCGCGCCGCCTTCGGCCAGGTGCTGCGGGTGTTCCTGCCGATGCTGGCCTTCGTCGTCGCCCTGCCCCTGCTGGGCCTCTATGTCACGGCCTTCCTGTTCATCGCCTGGTTCATGGCGCGGGATCGCCAGCGGCAACGGCGCTATGGCGTGCTGCAGATCCTGGCCACCGCTGGCGGGGTGAGCCTGGCCAGCTATCTGATCTTCGCCCTCTGGTTCAAGGTACCGCTGGACGCCGGTCCCCTGGCCGATCTGGCCCGCCTGCTGAGAACAATGTCATGAGCGAATTGGATTCCCTGATGCATGGGATGGGCATGATCCTGTCCTTCCAGCACATTGGCCTGATGGTGATCGGAGTACTGCTCGGCATCCTGGTGGGCGTGCTGCCCGGCCTGGGCGCGCCCAACGGCGTCGCCCTGCTGCTGCCGCTGACCTTCACCATGAGCCCCACCTCGGCCATCATCCTGCTATCCTGCATGTACTGGGGCGCGCTGTTCGGCGGCTCCATCACCTCCATCCTGTTCAACATCCCGGGTGAACCCTCCTCGGTGGCCACCACCTTCGACGGCTACCCCCTGGCCCGCCAGGGACGCGCCGGGGAGGCTCTCACGGCGGCCTTCACCTCGGCACTGCTAGGCGCCCTGGTCGGGGTGCTGCTGCTGACCTTTCTCTCCAGCCGTATCGCCGCCTTCGCCATGGAATTCAGTTCGCCGGAATTCTTCGCCGTCTACCTGCTGGCCTTCTGCACCTTCATCGGCATGAGCAAGAATCCGCCGCTGAAGACGGTGGCGGCCATGATGATCGGTTTCGCCATGGCCGCAGTGGGCATGGATACGGTGTCCGGCAATTTGCGCCTGACCTTCGACCAGCCGGCGCTGCTCTCGGGCATCAGCTTCGAGGTGGCGGTGATCGGGCTGTTCGGCATCGGCGAGATCCTCTGCACCGTGGAAGAAGGCCTGGTCTTTCGCGGCGAGCAGGCACGGATCACCCTGCGAACCGTGCTCGGCACCTGGAAGCAGCTGCCACGCTACTGGCTGACCTGGCTGCGCAGCGCCCTGGTCGGCTGCTGGATGGGGGTGACCCCGGGTGGCCCGACCGCCGCCTCTTTCATGAGCTACAGCCTGGCGCGGCGCTTCTCGAAAAATCCCGAAGGCTTCGGCAAGGGCGAACTCGAAGGTGTGATCGCTCCGGAGACCGCCGACCACAGCGCCGGCACCAGCGCCCTGCTGCCCATGCTGACCCTGGGCATTCCCGGTTCGGCCACCGCGGCGGTGATGCTGGGCGGCCTAATGATCTGGGGCCTGCACCCCGGGCCGACCCTGTTCGCCGAACAGCACGACTTCGTCTGGAGCCTGATCGCCAGCATGTACCTGGGCAACGTGGTCAGCCTGATCGTGGTGCTGGCGACGGTCCCGCTGTTCGCTGCCATCCTGCGCATTCCCTTCTGCATCATCGCGCCCATCATCTTCACCGTCTGCGTGATCGGCGCCTATTCGGTGCACAACAGCCTGTTCGACGTCTGGCTGATGCTCGGCTTCGGCATTCTTGGCTATGCCTTCAAGAAGCTCGGCTATCCCATCGCCCCGCTGGTACTGGCCGCGGTACTGGGCGACAAGGCCGAGGACGCCTTCCGTCAATCGATGCTGTTCTCCGACGGCCAGCTGGGCATCTTCTGGTCCAACCCGCTGGTGGGCAGCCTGACCACGGCCGCTCTGCTGATGCTCTGCTGGCCCCTGCTGGCGCGAGGACTCCAGGCGTTGCGCCTGGGCCAGCCGCGGGCCAAGGTGCGCCCCTCGTGAATGTGCCGGCCTGGCGTGGGCGAGTACCGCCCGCGCCAGGCACCGACTCATGCGCTACCCTAGCCGGCTCCCCCGTACCCCGGTTGGCCAGCATGACCCGCATTCCCGACGCTCACACCATCCATAGCCGTCTGCGCCTGCGCCAATTGCGGCTGGTGCTGGCGCTGGCCGAATTCGGTTCGCTGCGCCGCGCGGCCGACGACATCGGCATGACCCAGCCGGCCGCCACCAAGATGCTCCACGAGATCGAGAGCCTGCTGGGGGTGGGCCTGTTCGAGCGCCTGCCGCGAGGCATGCGCGCCACCGCGTTCGGCGAGACGGTGATCTACTACGCGCGGATGGTCTTCGCCGAGCTGTCGGGCATGCGCGAAGAGCTGGTCGCCCTGGAATCGGGCAATCTCGGCCGGGTCGCGGTAGGCGCCATCCCGGCGCTGGCCTCGGGACTGCTGACCCGCACCATCGCCACCCTCAAGCAGAGTCATCCGCGGCTGTCCATGTCGATCCAGGTGGACACCAGCGACGTGCTGGTCCAGGCGCTGCTGCAGGATCAGCTGGACGTGGTGCTGGGTCGCATTCCCACCGGGGCCCGCGCCGAGGAGCTGCTGTTCGACAGCCTCGGCGAAGAGGTGCTCTGCGTGATCGCCGGGGCGCAGAATCCCCTGGCCCAGGCCACGCACCTCACTTGGGGCGCGTTGCAGGAGCACACCTGGGTGCTGCAGCAGCATCCCAGCCCCATGAGGGCCATCATCAACCAGGCTTTCCACGATGCCCGGGTGGACATCCCCGGCAGCATCGTCGAGACCACGTCAATCATGACCCTACTGGCCCTGCTGCAGCAGACCGACATGCTGGGCGTCACCCCGCTGTCGGTGGTCAACGACTATCCCGGGCGGCATCTCCTGGCCGTGCTGCCCATCGCCTTCGAACCCCGACTGCCACCCTATGGGCTGATCCGGCGGCGCCATCGGGTGCAATCCTCGGCCATGCAGACCTTCATGGCGGCGGTGCGCAGCGAGCATGGACGCTTGCGCCAGGACGAAGGCTGAGCGAGTGGTGCGGGTCCATTGATTGCCCCACCCAGATACCTTGGGCATAGTGAACCGGCCTGCCAGACGCCGGAGCCAACCACCATGCTCGCCTTGTCGCCTCTCGCCCACCCTGCTTCCTGCCGGGGTCGCCCATGACCCAGCGCATCATGCTGCTCACCGGCGCCAGCCGCGGGATCGGCCACGCCACCGTCAAGCTGTTCCGCAGCCTGGGCTGGCGCCTGCTTACCGTCTCGCGTCAACCGTTCTCCGAAGAATGCGCCTGGCCCGAGGCGCGCGAGGCCCATATCCAGGCCGATCTTGCCGACCTTTCCCAGATCGATCGCCTGGTCGCCATCGTTCGCGAGCGCCTGCCCAGCGGCAAGCTGCACGCCCTGGTCAACAATGCCGGTATCTCACCCAAGGGGCCCGATGGCAGCCGCCTCGGAGTATTGGCATCGGATGCCGACACCTGGACCCAGGTACTGAACGTCAACCTGGTCTCCACCGCTCTGCTGGCCCGCGCCCTGCTGCCAGAGCTGGAAGCGGCCCAGGGCAGCATCGTCAATGTCACCTCCATCGCCGGCTCACGGGTGCATCCCTTCGCCGGGGTAGCCTACGCCGCGTCCAAGGCGGGCCTCGCCGCCCTGACCCGCGAACTCGCCCATGAATTCGGCCCCCGGGGCGTCCGCGCCAACGCCATCGCCCCCGGCGAGATCGCGACCTCCATCCTTTCGCCCGGAACCGACGGCCTGGTAGAGGCGGAGGTCCCGCTCAAGCGCCTGGGCACCCCTGATGAAGTCGCCGAGACCATCTACTTCCTCTGCAGCGAACGTTCCTGCTACATCAATGGCGCCGAGATCCATATCAACGGCGGTCAGCACGTCTAGGCGGCGCCCTGTTCTGGAGACTGCCCGCGAAAACTCGTGACGGGCAGCCAATCCACCACTATCGACTCTCTGGCCAGCGGCTCGACGCCAGGCAGGAATACCTGCTTAACGCACTATAAATGTTATGTTATAACGTAAGTTAAATCCCGAAATTGATCTCCAGGGATGCAGCCGTCCTACAGCCTCTTCCATCCGTGATGACCATGACTATCCAAGCCAACCTCCCCAGCAAGAAACTCCCCGTCACCGTGCTGTCCGGCTTTCTCGGCGCTGGCAAGACCACCTTGCTCAACCACATCCTCAACAACCGCGAGGGCCGTCGGGTGGCGGTCATCGTCAACGACATGTCCGAGGTCAACATCGACGCCACCCTGGTCCGTGACGGCGGCGCCGAGCTGTCACGCACCGAGGAAAAGCTGGTCGAGATGAGCAACGGCTGCATCTGCTGCACCCTGCGCGAAGACCTGCTGCTGGAAGTGGAGCGCCTCGCCCGGGACGGCCGCTTCGATCAGCTGGTCATCGAATCCACCGGCATCTCCGAACCTCTGCCAGTGGCCGAGACCTTCACCTTCGCCGGTGAAGACGGTCGCTGCCTGGGCGATGTCGCCCAGCTCGACACCCTGGTCACCGTGGTGGACGCCTTCAACTTCCTGCGCGACTACGCCTCCAGTGATTCCCTGGAGTCACGCGGCGAATCACTCGGCGAGGAAGACGAGCGCACCGTGGTCGACCTGCTGATCGAGCAGATCGAATTCTGCGACGTCCTGGTGGTGAACAAGCTGGATCTGGTCGAACCGGCCGAGCGCGATCGCCTGCTGGCCATCCTGCGCAGCCTCAATCCTCGCGCGAGGCTGGAGTTGGCCAGCTTCGGCGCCGTGCCGCTGGAGCGGGTGCTGCAGACCGGTCTCTTCGACTTCGACGAAGCCGCCAAGGCGCCGGGCTGGCTGCAGGAACTGCGTGGCGAGCACACGCCCGAGACCGAGGAGTACGGCATCTCAAGCTTCGTCTACCAGGCCCGTCGCCCCTTCCACCCCGAACGCTTCTTCACCCTGGTCGAGCAGGAATGGCCTGGCGTGGTGCGCTCGAAGGGCTACTTCTGGTTGGCCAGCCATCCCGCCCATGCCGGCACCTGGTCCCAGGCCGGCGCCGTCGCCCGCCATGGCGTAGCTGGGCGCTGGTGGGCCGCGATACCACCCGAGCAGTGGCCGGACGATGAAGAGACCGTCGCCTTCATCAAGGAAAAATGGCACGAGGGCGTCGGTGATGCCCGCCAGGAACTCGTACTCATCGGTATGAACATGGACGAACCCTCCCTGCGCGCCAAGCTGGACGCCTGCCTGTTGACCGATACCGAGCTCGCCGCTGGCCCTCAAGCCTGGGTAAAGCTGCACAACCCCTTCAGCGACTGGCCCCAGGCCTCCGCCCTCCACTGATCCGAGCCCTGTCGATGAATGCCATCCTCCCCGACGTCTCCCTCAGCGAGACCGCTACCCTGCCCGCCGCACTCGATTGGGTCGGCATGCAGCATATAGATCTCCCTCTTCGCCTCGGCGAAGGTGATCTCGGCGGTCTCCTGCCCGCCAGCGCCGATGTCCAGGTCGACCTGCCCGCGGCCACTGCCAAGGGCATCCATATGTCCCGGCTCTACCAGTTGCTGGATCGGCTGGGGATGGACGCGCCCTTGACACCCGAGCGGTTGCGCCTGCTGCTGATCGAAATGGTCAGCAGCCATCGCAGCTGTGATTCCCGCGCCGCCCGGTTGCGCCTGGATTTCGCCCTGCTGGTTCGTCGTCCCGCCCTGGTGACCGCGGAGCTCAGCGGCTGGAAACGCTACCCCGTGCGCCTGGACGCCAGCTGGGTAGCGGGCGTCTTTAAGCTCAATGCCCGGGTGGAAATCACCTACTCCTCCACCTGCCCTTGCTCGGCTTCACTGTCACGCCAGCTGATCGAGCGGGCTTTTCTCGAAGAGCATGGGGCTGCTACCCAACTGGATCCCGTCACGGTCGCCGGCTGGCTGCGCCGCCACGCCTCCCTCGCCACACCCCACAGCCAGCGTAGCCTGGCACAGGTGCGCGTCGGGATACCGTTGGGTGTAGCCGACCTTGGCCTGCTGCCCCTGATCGAACGCTGTGAAAAGGCACTGGGCACTCCGGTGCAAACCGCCGTCAAACGCGCCGACGAACAGGCCTTCGCCGCCCTCAACGGCAGTAACCTGATGTTCGTCGAAGACGCCGCGCGCCGACTACTCATCGCCCTGCGCGACAGCTATCAGGACGTCAGCATCCACGTCCGCCACCTGGAAAGCCTGCATCCCCACGATGCCGCGGCCTGGGCCGGGACAACCAACTGATCCCTGTGCAAGACGCAAAGGCTCTGCCTCCGGCGCCGCCACTCGTCGTCTGTCCGTCGATACCGGGTATTTGCCGCTTTAATGAAGAACGAAGCGGCCACCAGAGGCGCCGCTCCTCTTTCGCCTTTCAGGAGAGTTTTCCGATGAGATCATCCGTTAAAGCGGCAGCCCTGTTGGCCCTACTTGGAGCCTTCGATACCAGCGTGGTACTGGCGGAAAGCCCGCTGGAAAAGAGCGTGCGTCAGGACGGGCGTGACACCCGTAAGGATGCCCACCACGACGCCAAGGAGGTCGACAAAGGCGCCGCCCATACTGCGGACGAAGCAGATCGTACCGATAACCACCTCGACAAGGAGCGGCATCGCGAGGACAAGAAGGCGGACAAGGAATACAAGAAAACCCTCTAGTCCGTACAGGTCAGGGCAAGGCCGGGGCGCCTACCGTCCCCAAGCGTTGCCCACCTACCTCGGCCGAATCCAGAGCTCGATAAGCTGCCCTGGCTTCCAGTACCGCAAAACGTAGCTTCAAGTCCTTTCCCGGCAGTCACCTAGGCTGCGTCCCTGTAGCCGCCCCCCGCTCTGGCCATCCCGCTGAAAAACAACGCCGTTCCTATGATGCTCGGTGATAAAGACTGGGGTTGTTTATCAGGGATCAACGGCTGTCTGCACTTCTGCCATATCCAGTTGTCAGACCACCTCAATCGACGTCGACACCGTGCTAGGCAACCCCCCATGAATGCGCCTGTGAAAGAACAGAAGGTGATCGACGCGATTGCCATAGGGACCTGTGTATCAGCAATTGTCTTGCTGTTGAGCTTTGCTGACGCCACAATCGCCGCTAATAGCTGGCTCCCACCGGCCAGCACCCAGACTGAAAAGGATATTTCAGTTGCGCTATCAGTTAACAAGGACAGTGACGCTCTTCGAGCCCAGGCCCCACTATCAGATAAGTAGCACCCCGCTGAGGTCCGCGGGTCTTCGCCGAGGACCGCTATCCAGCGATGAGGGCCTACTGGCAGTCACTTTGAGCGCGATGTGCGTTGGCCTGGCTACCATCTTCGTGATCGCCATGGTCGCTTCGTGATTAGGCGCTAAATGCTTCCACTTGCGGCGTCCGCTAGTGGCTGGTCGGTCGTCGACGCCTTGCAGTCGAGGCCTGTCGCCCTGACTGCTCATCCCAAGAGGCAGGCACCTTCGAGCCTTGGACAACCATGCCACTTGGCTCGCCTATCCAGCGCAGCGACTGCGCTTCAGACTGACCACGGGACCCTGCAGGCCATGGCTGCCGGGGTGATCGGAGTCAGGGGCTCGCCTCCATCCATGACAGGGCGTTGAAGCGGTTCCGCGATATTTTCGGAACACCTTCCTTTCTACCGGCCCGACGGCCCCTGAAATCCGACCCCTCAGACAGCAAAAAGCCCCGTAGGAACGGGGCTTCGAAGATGGCGGAAGCGCAGAGATTCGAACTCTGGGACCCTTGCGAGTCGGCGGTTTTCAAGACCGCTGCCTTAAACCACTCGGCCACACTTCCGTAAGAGGGGCGCATAGTACCTGATGGCAACACACTGTCAAACACTCGCAAGCGATCCTTAAGCAACATTTGCTATCTTCGGGGTCGTACGGTACATCACACCGTCTATTTAGCTTTGGAGTACACCATGAACGAGCGTCAATACGCCTACAACCCTGCCCTCGCGCAATCTCGGGACGTCAGCCGTGTATTGCGCAACACCTACGCCCTGCTGGCCATGACTCTGGCGTTCAGCGGCCTGGTCGCCTTCGTCTCGCAGCAGATGCGGTTGCCCTACCCCAACATCTTCGTGGTCCTGATCGGCTTCTATGGCCTGTTCTTCCTGACCATGAAGACGCGTGACAGCGGCTGGGGTCTGGTCAGCACCTTCGCCCTGACCGGCTTCATGGGCTACACCCTGGGCCCGATCCTGAACATGTACCTGGGCTTGCCCAACGGTGGCAGCGTGATCGCCTCCGCAGCGGGCATGACCGCCCTGGCCTTCTTTGGGCTGTCGGCCTACGCCCTGATCAGCCGCAAGGATATGAGCTTCCTGAGTGGTTTCCTGATGGCGGGCTTCTGGATCCTGCTGGGCGCCGTGGTGCTGTCCTTCTTCGTCCAGATCAGCGGCCTGCAACTGGCTATCAGCGCGGGCTTCGTGCTGTTCGCCGCCGCGGCCATCCTGTTCCAGACCAGTGCCATCGTGCACGGTGGTGAAGACAACTACATCATGGCTACCATCACCCTGTACGTCTCGATCTACAATATGTTCCTCAGCTTGCTGCAGATCTTCGGATTCGCCAGCAACAACGATTGATCATCAGCGGTAGCCCAAGAGGCCCGCTTCGGCGGGCCTTTTTACATCCATGAAATTTGCCATCGTTGTCCTTTCTCCCCCCCAGGCGCCCTCGGCGCGGCGGGCCCTGCGCTTCTGCGAAGCGCTGTTGGCCGGGGGTCACGAACTGTCTCGACTCTTCCTCTACCGCGACGGCGTCCATAACGCCTCACACGCCTCGGTCAGTGGGCAGGACGAGTTGGACCTACCCGCGCGCTGGCGCGAGTTGATCGAACGCCACCAGATCGACGCCGTGGTCTGCATTGCCGCTGCCCTCAAGCGCGGGCTGCTGGACGAGAACGAAGCGCAGCGCTATGAACGGGGTGGCGCAGTGAACGTGCACGCGCCCTGGCAGTTGTCCGGCCTGGGGCAGTTGCATGAAGCGGTACAGGACGCTGATCGCCTGCTCTGCTTTGGAGGCGACTAGCATGGCCAAGAGTACCCTCGTCATCTCTCGTCAGCCGGCGCTGGGCGGTCCGGCTCCTCGCGAGGCACTGGATATCGTGCTGGCAGGTGGCGCCTTCGAGCTGCCCCTGGCGATGCTGTTCGCAGGCGCTGGGGTGACCCAACTGCTGGCAGCCGACAGCACTGCCCTCGAGCAGAAGGATCTGAGCGCCAATCTCTCCGCTCTGCCGCTGTTCGGCGTCGACGCTATCTATGCGGAAGCCACGGCCCTGCAGCGTCTGGGCATCACGCCCGAGCAGTTGCCCGCCTGGGTGACCCCACTCGAACCCGAGGCGTTGGCCACGTTGATCCACGACCATGACCAGGTGATTTCCATTTGACGACTCTGCACCTGTTTTCCCGCTCGCCGCTGACGGAGTCCGATGCCCTGGACGGCTTGACCTGGGTCCGTGGCGGGGACGCCATCCTGCTCACCGGTGGCGCCGTGGAGGCACTGCGCCCGGGTAGCACCGCCAGCCAGGCGTTGGCACGACTGCCTGCGGAAGCAGGCCTCTACGCGCTCGCGGAAGACGTCCAGGCCCGCCGCCTGCATCCGGAGCGTGGCGTGACCCTGATCGATTACCCCACTTTCGTCGACCTGAGCGTGAGCCACGCCAAGGTCATCAGCTGGACCTAGCATGCCCTCTCTCGACCTCGACCCCGAAGGCTATCTGCGCGATCTCTCCCAATGGAGTCCCGAAGTAGCCCGGCAACTCGCACTCAAGGAAGGCATCGAATTGACCGAGCGCCATTGGCAGGTGCTGCAGGCGCTCCGTGACTTTTATGCGCAATTCCAGCTATCACCAGCCAATCGGCCGCTGATCAAGTACATCGCCCAGACACTGGGCCCCGAACTGGGTACCAGCCTGCAGCTCAACCTGCTGTTCAAGGGAGCACCGGCCAAGCTCGGCGCCAAGCTCGCCGGCCTGCCGAAACCGGACAATTGCCTATGACCTTCACCACGCCCGAAGAACATCCCTTCGCCGTCTACGTCCGTGCCCTGGGCAAGGGCAAGCGCGGTGCCCGCAGCCTGACCGAAGCCGAAGCCGAAATGGCCATGGGCCTGATCCTCGACGGCCAGGTGACCGATGCCCAGCTTGGCGCCTTCCTCATGCTGCTGCGCCACAAGGAAGAAAGCCCCGAAGAGCTGGCAGGCTTTACCCGCGCCGTTCGGGCGCGCCTGCAGTCTCCCGGCTTCCCCGTCGACCTCGACTGGCCGTCCTACGCCGGCAAGAAGCGGCACCTGCCCTGGTACCTGCTCGCGGTGAAGTGCCTGGCCGGCAGCGGTGTGCGGATCGTCATGCATGGCGGCGGCACCCACACGGGAGGCCGGCTCTACACCGAGCAATGCCTGGGACACCTGGGTCTGCAAACGGCCAAGGATTGGCAGGACGTCGGCGCCCTGCTCGACCGCGGCCAGCCCGCCTTCCTGCCGTTGGCGGCCTGGATGCCAGCGCTGCAGCGGATGATCGACCTCAAGGCCGAACTTGGCTTGCGCTCCCCGATCCACTCGCTGGTCCGGCTGCTCAATCCCAGTGACGCGCGCTGCATCCTGCAGAGCATCTTCCATCCGGGGTACCAGGAGGTACATCGCGAGGCCAGTCGCCTGCTGCATGACGACAGCATCGTCATCAAGGGCGAAGGGGGCGAGGTCGAGCGCAATCCCGATGTCATCGCTCATCTCTATGGCACCCGTGGCGGCGAAGCCTGGGACGAAAGCTGGCCGGCGCTTACCGAGCGCCGCCAGGTCAAACCGGAGCGCCTCGATCCGGCGCTGCTGGCCGCCACCTGGCGTGGCGAGGCGGAAGACCCCTATGGCCGTCTGGCAGTCATCGCGACGCTAGCCGTGGCCTTGCGCGCCCTCGGCCAGGATCAGGCGAGTGCCCAGAGCGAAGCCGAACGCCGCTGGGAGGCGCGTGATCGCACGCTCTGACGTCGCCGTCGGAACCCAGGGTGGTCACCTGGGTTCCTAACCGCAACGTAGCGGAGGATGACGATATGGGCTTGTTGGTCGATGGGCAGTGGCAGGACCGTTGGTACGACAACGGCAAGGACGGCCATTTCAAACGGGAAGAGGCCCAGCGCCGTGACTGGATCGCCCGCCCGGAGCAGGCCATTCCGGAAGAAGCCTCGCGCTACGCGCCTGAGGCCGGCCGCTATCACCTCTATGTCTCCCTGGCCTGCCCCTGGGCCCATCGCACCCTGATCTATCGCAAGCTCAAGGGTCTTGAAGCCCTGATCGACGTTTCGGTGGTCAGCTGGCTGATGCGTGAGGAAGGCTGGACCTTCGATCCCGCGCACGGCTCCAGTGGCGACGATCTCTATCAGCTCGACCGCCTGTACCAGCTCTATCAGCGCGACCAGGCCGACTACACCGGTCGGGTCACGGTACCGGTGCTCTGGGATCGCCAACAGGAACGCATCGTCAGCAACGAATCAGCGGAGATCATCCGCATGTTCAATGGCGCTTTCGATGACCTGACGGGGAATCACCTGGACCTCTACCCGGAAGCCCTGCGCGGACAGATCGATACCCTCAACGAGCGCATCTATCCGACGGTCAACAATGGCGTCTATCGTGCCGGCTTCGCTACCACCCAGGAGGCTTACGAAGAAGCCTTCGACGAGGTCTTCGCCACCCTCGACGATCTCGAACGACTGTTGCAGCAGCAGCGCTATCTCACTGGCGAATGGCTGACCGAAGCCGACTGGCGCCTGTTCACCACCCTGATCCGCTTCGACGCCGTCTACCACGGTCACTTCAAATGCAACCTGCGAAGAATCCTTGACTACCCGGCGCTACAGGGCTGGCTCTGGGAGCTTTACCAATGGCCAGGTATCGCCGAGACCGTGGACCTCCAGCACATCAAGCATCACTACTACGGCAGCCATGCCCAGATCAATCCGACCGGCATCGTGCCCAAGGGGCCGGCCCTGGAGCTGGACCTGCCCCATGGCCGAGAGGTCCTGACTGGGGCAGGCATCCAGGGATCGGTCTGAACCTCAAGCCGTAGCCTGGGCGCCTTCGAACCAGGCCAGCTTCTCCCGTAGCGCCACCACTTCGCCGACGATCACCAGGGTCGGTGCATGGACTTCATGCTCGGCGACCAGTTGCGGCAGGTCTTGCAAGGTGCCGGTAAACACGCGCTGATTGCTCGTGGTGCCCTGCTGGACCAAGGCCGCCGGTGTCGCCGGGTTCTTGCCATGGGCGATGAGCTGCTGGCAGATGGTCGGCAGCCCGACCAGCCCCATGTAGAACACCAGGGTCTGCCCGGGAGCGACCAGGTCGGTCCAGGGCAGATCGGCCGAACCATCCTTGAGATGGCCCGTGACGAAACGCACCGATTGGGCATGGTCCCTGTGCGTCAGAGGAATGCCGGCATAGGCGGCGCAGCCGCTGGCGGCAGTGATACCCGGCACCACCTGGAAGGGAATGCCTTCCGCTGCCAGCTCCTCGATCTCCTCGCCACCCCGACCGAAGATGAAGGGATCCCCGCCTTTTAGCCGCAAGACCCGCTTGCCCTCTTGGGCCAGCTTGACCAGCAGCCGGTTGAGATCATCCTGGGGTACTGCGTGCTCGGCGCGCCGCTTGCCGACATAGATGCGATCGGCGTCGCGACGGCACATGTCGAGGATGGTAGGCGCCACCAGGCGATCGTAGAGCACCACGTCGGCCTGCTGCATCAGCCGCAGCGCGCGGAAGGTCAGCAGGTCCGGATCGCCCGGACCAGCACCGACCAGATAGACCTCACCCCGAAAGGTGGCCGTCTCGCTGGTGAGCTTGGCTTCCAGCAGTTGCTCGGCGGCCTGAGGCTGGCCGGAAAAGACTTTTTCCGCGACCTCGCCCTGGAATACCTCTTCCCAGAAGATCCGCCGCGCCTGCAGATCGGCGAAGCGCGTCTTGACCCGGGCACGGAAGCGCTGGGCCAGTTGCGCCAGTTGACCATAGGTGGCAGGAATCCAGCTCTCCAGCTTGGCCCGCACCAGGCGGGCCAGCACCGGGGCATCCCCACCACTGGAAATGGCGATCACCAGCGGCGAGCGATCGACGATGGCCGGGAAGATCACGGTGCACAGCCGCGGCGCATCCACCACGTTGACCGGCAGACCGAGGGCCTGGGCGTCATGGGATACCGCCTCGTTGACGCCGTCATCATCGGTGGCCGCGATCACCAGGCAGTGCCCGGCGAGCTGGTCCGCCGCATAGCGCTCGACCCGACAACTGCCGCCCCGCGCCTCGACGAAGGCGCGTACCTCCGGCTCGATCTCCGGCGCCACCAGGGTGATGCGGGCACCGGCTTCGGCCAGCAGCACGCTCTTGCGCAGGGCGATATCGCCCCCGCCGACCACCAGCACCGGACGGCCATCGAGCTTGTGGAAGAGCGGCAGGTAATCCATCAGCCGATGACCTCGAGGCCGCCCATGTAGGGCTTGAGCACCTCGGGTACGCGGATGCTGCCATCGGCCTGCTGGTAGTTCTCCAGCACGGCGACCAGGGTGCGACCCACGGCCAGGCCGGAACCATTGAGGGTGTGCACCAGTTCGGGCTTGCCCTCGGCGTTGCGGTAGCGAGCCTGCATGCGGCGGGCCTGGAAGTCGCCGCAGTTGGAGCAGGACGAAATCTCACGGTACTTGCCCTGGCTCGGCACCCAGACTTCCAGGTCGTAGGTCTTGGTGGCGCCGAAGCCCATGTCGCCGGTGCACAGCGACAGTACACGGTAGGGCAGCTCCAGGCGCTGCAGCACGGTCTCGGCGTGGCCGGTCAGTTCTTCCAGGGCCTGGAAGGAGGTGCTCGGCTCGACGATGTGGACCATCTCCACCTTGTCGAACTGGTGCTGGCGGATCATGCCGCGGGTATCGCGACCCGAGGCACCGGCTTCGCTGCGGAAGCACGGCGTGTGGGCGGTGAATTTCAGCGGTAGACGCTTGGAATCGAGGATCTGGCCGGCAACCAGGTTGGTCAGGGTGACCTCGGCGGTAGGGATCAGGTAGAGGTCGCTCTCGCCTTCCCGGCCGATCTTGAACAGGTCTTCCTCGAACTTGGGCAGCTGACCGGTGCCCTGCAGCGTCTCGGCCTGCACCAGGTAAGGGGTGTAGGTCTCTTCGTAGCCATGCTCGCCGGTGTGCAGGTTCAGCATGAACTGCGCCAGGGCGCGGTGCAGACGCGCGATGGGACCGCGCATGACGGCGAAGCGGGCGCCGGAGAAACGTGCGGCGGTCTCGAAATCCAGCCAGCCGTGGGTTTCACCCAGGGCGACATGGTCCTTGATCTCGAAATCGAAATCGCGCGGCGTACCCCAACGGCGCACTTCGACGTTCTCGTCCTCGTCCTTGCCAACCGGCACCGAGGCGTCGGGCAGATTGGGCAGGCCCAGCAACAGGGCATCCAGTTCACCCTGGACACTGTCCAGCTCGCGCTTGGCCTCTTCCAGCTCGCTGCCCATGCGATCGACCTCGGCCAGCAACGGCGCGATGTCTTCACCGCGGGCCTTGGCCTGGCCGATCCCCTTGGAGCGGGCGTTACGCTCGGCCTGCAAGGTCTCAGTGCGGGTTTGCACGGCCTTGCGACGGGCTTCCAGCGACTCCACCAGGCTGACGTCCAGGACGTAGCCACGGGTCGCCAGACGTGCGGCTACCTCCTCGGTTTGGGTGCGAACCAGTTTCGAATCAAGCATGTCCGTGTCTCTTACTTAGGAATGGGGGCAGCAGTGTGGGCGAAGCGTCAGGAACGCCGCCGGCGCTGGCGCGGGCTGGACTGGTCGAGGTCCGCCAGGTGCTGCAGTTTATCGCGGATCTTCAGCTCCAGCCCACGGGGAACCGGCTCATAGTAGCGGCGCGGCTCCAGTTCCTCGGGAAAGTAGTCCTCCCCCGCGGCATAGGCTTCCGGCTCATCATGGGCGTAGCGATATTCGTCGCCGTAGCCAAGGTTCTTCATCAACTTGGTGGGCGCGTTGCGCAGGTGCAGCGGCACCTCGCGCGAGCCGTTCTGGCGCACATCGGCCAGGGCGGCTTTGTAGCCCAGGTAGACGGCATTGCTCTTGGGCGCGCAGGCCAGATAGACGATCGCCTGAGCGATGGCCAATTCGCCTTCGGGACTGCCCAGGCGCTCCTGGACGTCCCAGGCATCCAGGCACAGGCTCAGGGCGCGCGGATCGGCGTTGCCAATATCCTCGCTGGCCATGCGTACCACGCGCCGCGCGATGTACAGCGCATCGCAACCGCCATCGATCATCCGGGCGAACCAGTAGAGCGCACCATCGGGATTGGAACCCCGCACCGACTTATGTAGTGCGGAGATCTGGTCGTAGAAGGCCTCACCGCCCTTGTCGAAGCGGCGACGCTGGTCACCCAGCAGGCTCTGGAACAGGTCGGCGTTCAGGACGCCGCCATCCTCGGCCAGGTCGGCTGCATTCTCCAACAGATTGAGCAGGCGCCGGCCATCGCCGTCGGCAGCAGCCAGCAGCAGCGCCAGGGCATCGTCGGGCAGGCTCAGATGGCGCTCGCCCAGTCCCTTGGCACTGGTCAGGGCGCGATGGGCCAGACCACCGAGGGCCTCGTCATCCAGACTCTTGAGCACATAAACCCTGGCCCGCGACAGCAGCGCGTTGTTCAACTCGAAGGAGGGATTTTCGGTGGTCGCCCCGATAAAGATCAGGGTGCCGTCCTCGACATAGGGCAGGAAGGCATCCTGCTGCGACTTGTTGAACCGGTGTACCTCGTCGACGAAGAGGATGGTACGCCGGCGGTACTGTGCGGCCTGCTGCTTGGCCACTTCCACCGCATGGCGGATTTCCTTGACCCCCGAAAGCACCGCCGAAAGCGTTTCGAAATGGGCATCGGAGACCTGGGCCAACAATCGCGCCAGGGTGGTCTTGCCCACCCCGGGCGGCCCCCAGAAGATCATCGAATGCAGCGCGCCCTGCTCCAGCGCCTCGCGCAAGGGCTTGCCCCGGGCCAGGAGATGTTGCTGACCCGCGTATTCATCGAGGGTCTCGGGACGCATGCGGGCAGCCAAGGGCTGCCCGACGGGTGCGGTGCTGAAGAGATCCATAGGGGTGCGATCACTCCTGGATGACGTCGGCTCCCTTGGGCACCTGGAAGGTGAACTGGGACGCGGCCACCGGTTCGTTGAGCTTGACGTTGAAGAAGAGGATGTTGGTTCTCTGACCAGCGCCGTCGATCAACTGCATGTCGTTGATCACCCCGTTGCGGAAGGACAACCGCAGGCTGTCGAACAGGGTGTCCTTGGTCTTGGGCTTGAGCACGAAGTCGACGACATTGCCCGCATCCTTGCTGGTGACGTCGAAGCTGCTTTCGATCTTGGAGATGTCACCCGACAGCAGCAGCGCCGGCGTCTGGGTCAGGCGCAGGTCCAGCTTGCGAATGGTGACCTGCTCCAGGTCCGGATCGTACAGCCAGACCTGCTTGCCATCGGAGACCAGCAACTGCTCCTGGGGCGCATCGGAATGCCAGCGGAACAGCCCAGGGCGCTTTAGGCTCATGTTGCCCGCCGTTTCCTGCAGCCGAGTCCCGGAGCCATCCAGGGTCAGCTGCGAGAAACGTGCGGTCAGGGTCTGGGCCTTGTCCAGCAGTTGCGACAGGCGACCCACCGACGCCTGGTCGGCATGGGCGGAAACGCTTACGGCAGCCAGGGCCGCCAGGGCAAAGCAACGCAGCTTGTGCATCGAAGTCCTCATGGATATCAGTCTCTCACCGGAGCAGGCGCTGTGACTTCGCGCGAGCCGTTGGTGTTCATGGGCGATACGACACCGGCCATTTCCATGGTTTCGATCATCCGTGCCGCCCGGTTGTAACCGATCTTGAGCTTACGCTGGACCGCGGAGATGGAGGCACGCCGGCTCTCGGTCACGAAGCGCACGGCCTCGTCATAGAGCGGATCATCCTCGTCGCTATCACCGCCTTCGCCGCTACCGCCCTCGCCACCCGCACCAGCGCCCTCATCCGGGCCGCTGAGAATGTCCTCGATATAGTCGGGCGCACCCCGCTGCTTCCAGGCCTCGACGACCCGATGGACCTCGTCGTCGGAGACGAAGGCGCCATGGACGCGGATCGGCAGACCGGTTCCCGGCGGTAGATAGAGCATGTCCCCGTGACCGAGCAGCTGCTCGGCGCCGCCCTGGTCGAGAATGGTCCGGGAGTCGATCTTGCTCGATACCTGGAAGGCCATCCGGGTGGGAATGTTGGCCTTGATGAGACCGGTGATGACATCCACCGAGGGTCGCTGGGTGGCCAGGATCAGGTGGATACCGGCGGCTCGTGCCTTCTGCGCGATCCGCGCGATCAGCTCTTCGACCTTCTTGCCGACGATCATCATCATGTCGGCGAATTCGTCGACCACCACCACGATGGTCGGCAGCGTCTTCAGCAGCGGTGCCTCGTCGTCCATGCTCTCGCGACGATAGAGCGGATCGGTGAGCGGCGTGCCCGCTTCTTCGGCGTCCTTCACCTTGCGGTTGAAGCCGGCGAGGTTACGCACGCCCATGGCCGCCATCAGCTTGTAGCGGCGCTCCATCTCCGCCACGCTCCAGCGCAGGGCGTTGGCGGCCTCCTTCATGTCGGTGACCACCGGGCAGAGCAGGTGCGGAATGCCCTCGTAGATCGACAGTTCCAGCATCTTGGGGTCGATCATGATCAGCCGTGCGTCTTCCGGGCTCGACTTGAACAGGATCGACAGCAGCATGGCGTTCACGCCCACGGATTTACCGGAACCCGTGGTACCGGCCACCAGCAGGTGCGGCATCTTGGCCAGGTCGGTAATGACGGGCTTGCCACCGATGTCGTGGCCCAGGGCCAGGGTAACGGGCGACTTGGCCGCCGCGTACTCGGGCGATTCGAGCACCTCGGAGAAGCGCACCATCTGGCGGTCCTCGTTGGGAATCTCGATACCCACGGTGGTCTTGCCAGGGATGACTTCCACCACTCGCACACTGAACACCGCGAGCGAGCGCGCCAGGTCCTTGGCCAGGTTGGAGATACGACTGACCTTGACGCCTGCGGCCGGCTGGATCTCGAAACGGGTGATCACCGGACCGGGATGCACGCTCTCCACAAGCACCTCGACGCCAAACTCCTTGAGCTTGACCTCCAGCAGGCGCGACATGTTCTCGAGGAATTCCGGCGAATAGCTCTGCTGTTTCTTCTCGGCACGATCCAGGATCGACAGCGGCGGCAGCGTGCCTTCCAGGCCTGCATCGACCCAGGTTGCGGCAGCCGGCGTCGAATGAGGGACCGGCGCCGCTGCAGGAGTGGCCTTGCGCGGCGGTGGCGTCGGCATGGCAACCGTGGCAGCCGCAGCGACCGGGGCGGCGGCCTTGGGTGCAGGCTCAACCGGTTCGGCAACGACGCGACTGGACGCCGGCATCTCGATGCGCGGTGCAGCACGCTCCATCCGAGGCGGCGGTGCGATATCGAGCAGATCGTCCAGGTCTTCGTCAGCGACCGGAATCGGCACCTCGCGGGCCTTGGCCTTGCGCGCGACCGGCGCTGATACCGGTTCGTCGAAGGCGTCCAGCTCCGGCGCCTGGCGACGGCCACCCGCGAGACGACTGAAACCGCCCTGCACCAGATCCAGGAGATCCAGCACGACCTTGCCGGTGAAATCCATCACCTTGAACCAGGACAGGTCGGTGAACACCGTCAATCCCAGCAGGAACAACGCCAGGAACAGCAGTGTACTGCCCTGCACATTGAGCGCAGCGACCGATAGCTGCCCGAGGCTTTCCCCCAGGGCACCCCCTGCGGAAGCCGGCAGTGCCGATACCGCATGGAAATGGATGTAGGCCAGTACCGACCCCGAGATGATCAGCAGCACCAGGCCGGTCAGTCGCCAGGAGAACAGCCAGCCACTCCATTCCCAGGGCAGATGCCGCTTGCGGAAGATCTGCCAGGTCTTGACCGCGAGCAACACGGGAAACACGAAGGCGAAATAGCCGAGCGCCATGAACAGGACATCTGCCAGCCAGGCACCGGCGCGGCCGGCGGCGTTGTGGACCTGATCGATGCGACTGGTATGGGTCCAACCCGGATCAGAGGGGTCATAGCTCAGCAGAGCCATGAGCAGATACAGGCACAAGGCGGCCAGTGCGATGAGCACCACCTCCTTGAGACGATAATGCAGATGCTCACGCCATTGGTTGACGTGGCTGACAGAACTGGATTGCTTCAAGCGCGCTTTTCCCGCACACGGAACGTGTGACCGTGAATCAAAAACAGTGCGCCATTCTAGATCGCCCGGGCCCTGGTTCTACAGTCCCGAGGCGAAACATGGCACGATAGCGGACGGCAGTACCGGAACCGCCTTCAGGCACAACATTGGAGCATTCTTTCGTTGTCCTGACAAAGAGTTATGACGATTTCTTGAGCTGGTTACGCACTAGGCTCCCACCTGCAGCTTCCTGCATCAGAAGGCGCCCTCCCCTACCATGGTAAAATGGCTGACTCGCGAAAGCCCTGACTTTCCGCCCCTGCAACAGGCATTACGCGAACCCAATGGCCTGCTGGCCATCGGCGGCGACCTGAGCGCAGCGCGCCTGGTCAGTGCCTACCGCCACGGCTGTTTCCCCTGGTACCAGGATGGCCAGCCCCTGCTCTGGTGGTCGCCCGATCCGCGCACGGTACTCTTTCCTCCCGACCTGCACGTTTCTCGCAGCCTGGCGAAGACCTTGCGCAAGACCCGGTTCAGCGTGACCTACGACAAGGCCTTCGCCCAGGTCATCCAGGCCTGTGCCGGACCACGGCGCGACGCCGACGGCACCTGGATCACCACCGAGATGCAGCAGGCCTATGGCGAGCTCCACGCCCAAGGCTGGGCCCACTCGGTAGAGGTCTGGGACGGCGACCAGCTGGTGGGCGGACTCTATGGCATCGCCATGGGCAAGCTGTTCTTTGGCGAATCCATGTTCAGCCACGCGGACAATGCCTCCAAGATCGGCTTCGTGACCCTGGTGCGCGACCTGGCGGCCTGGGGCTTCGTTATGATCGACTGCCAGATGCAGACGGCGCATCTGCAGAGCCTTGGCGCCAGCAGCCTTCCTCGGGAACGCTTTGCCGATTACCTGGCCAAATACCTGGATCAGGCCAGTATGGCCGCCTGGCCTACCTCATGCGGGTGACTTACACTCAGGCTAGGCTTATGTAGAGGTTCGACATGACCGAGCTGGCGAGACTCAAGTTCTACGCAACCCAGCCTCACGCTTGCAGTTACCTGCCCAACGAGCAGGCGACCACGTTGTTTCTCGACCCCTCGCAGCCCATGAACGGCCAGATCTACGCGGAACTGTCCGAACTGGGTTTTCGGCGCAGTGGCGATCACCTCTACCGCCCCCACTGCCAGCTGTGCAAAGCCTGCGTTCCCGCCCGCATTCCCGTGATCCGCTTCCGCCCCAGCCGCAAACAGAACCGCGTCCTCAAGCGTAACCTCGACATCAAGGTCACCCGCTGCGACCCGGGCTTCACCGAAGAACGCTATCAGCTGTACGCCCGCTACATCAGCGAGCGCCATGCCGATGGCGATATGTTCCCACCAAGCCGGGGGCAGTTCTCCACTTTCCTGGTCAGCCACCTGCCTTACGCCTTCTTCTACGAGATGCGCGTAGAGGATCGCCTGATCGGTGTCGCCGTTACCGACGTGCTGCCCAATGGCATGTCGGCGGTCTATACCTTCTACGACCCCAACGAAGAGAAGCGCAGCCTGGGTGTCTTCGGTATCCTGTGGCAGATCGCCGAATCCCGCCGACTGGGCTTGGATGCGGTTTATCTCGGCTATTGGATCAAAGGGTGTCGCAAGATGTCCTATAAGACCGAGTATCGCCCCATAGAGCTCTTCGTCAATCAACGCTGGGTAGCCCTGGCCTGACGAAATAGCGCTTTTTCTGAATTTCTGTCAGAATATGGGCCTTTTTCGCCCGGACTGCTCTGGGCCTATTCTTGTCACCGAGGGCTTTTCTATATATGTCGAAAGAAGACAGCTTCGAAATGGAAGGTACTGTCGTCGACACCCTGCCCAACACCATGTTTCGCGTGGAGTTGGAAAATGGGCACGTCGTCACCGCGCACATCTCCGGAAAGATGCGTAAGAACTACATCCGCATCCTGACGGGCGACAAGGTTCGCGTGGAGCTGACGCCTTACGATCTGAGCAAGGGCCGGATCACCTACCGCGCGCGTTAAGCGGATCCTTTCATGAAAAAGCCCGGCAATGCCGGGCTTTTTCATGGGCGCTGATAAACCGCGACCTGCCCTCAGGCAGGTTCGGCCGTGGTTTCGAACTCGAACTCCAGTTCGTCGTTCACCGCATCGATGTGGACGATACCGCCATGGTCCGCCAGGTCCCCGAACAGGATCTGCTCGGCCAGCGGCCGCTTGATCTTGTCCTGGATGAGTCGCGCCATGGGACGGGCGCCCATCTGTACGTCATAGCCACGCTCCGCCAGCCAGCCACGAGCCGCATCGCTGACTTCCAACTGGACACGCTTGTCTTCGAGCTGCGCCTGGAGTTCGGTGAGGAACTTGTCGACGATGCTCTTGATGACTTCAGTGCTCAGGCGGCCAAACTGGATGATGGTGTCCAGGCGGTTGCGGAACTCCGGTGTGAAGCTCTTCTTGATGACTTCCATGGCATCGGACGTGTGGTCCTGCAGCGTGAAACCGATGGAGGCACGAGAGGCGGTTTCGGCACCAGCATTGGTGGTCAGGATCAGGATCACGTTGCGGAAGTCGGCTTTGCGGCCGTTGTTATCCGTCAGGGTGCCATGGTCCATGACCTGCAACAGCAGGTTGAATACCTCGGGATGCGCCTTTTCGATTTCGTCGAGCAGCAGCACGCAATGCGGGGTCTTGGTGATCGCCTCGGTCAGCAACCCACCCTGGTCGAAGCCGACGTAGCCGGGAGGCGCGCCGATCAGACGGGACACCGTGTGGCGCTCCATGTACTCGGACATATCGAAGCGCACCAGCTCCACACCCATGGCCTTGGCCAGTTGCCTCGCCGCCTCGGTCTTGCCCACGCCGGTAGGACCGGCGAAGAGGAAGGAACCAACGGGCTTGTCAGGCGATTTCAGACCCGCACGGGAGAGCTTGATAGCCGTGGACAGGGATTCGATGGCCAGATCCTGACCGAAGACGGTCAGCTTGAGGTCCCGCTCCAGGTTGCGCAGCAGTTCCTTGTCGGAGCTATTGACGGTCTTGGGGGGAATCCGCGCGATCTTGGCGACGATGTCCTCAACCTGCTGAACATCGATGCGCGCGGCACGACGCTCTTCGGGCTGCAGACGCTGGTAGGCACCCGCCTCGTCGATGACGTCGATGGCCTTGTCGGGCATGTGCCTGTCGTTGATGTAGCGGGCGGCGAGCTCCGCCGCGGCACGCAGCGCTTCATCGGTGTACTCGATGTGGTGGTGCTGCTCGAAGCGCCCCTTGAGGCCCCGCAGGATGCCATAGGTGTCATCCACCGAGGGCTCGACCACGTCGACCTTCTGGAAACGTCGGGCCAGCGCCCGATCCTTCTCGAAGATGCCGCGGAATTCCTGGAAGGTAGTCGAGCCTATGCAACGGATCTCACCGGAGGACAGCAGCGGCTTGAGCAGGTTGGAGGCATCCATCACCCCGCCTGAAGCAGCGCCGGCACCGATGATGGTATGGATCTCATCGATGAAGAGCACGGCATGGGGCCGCTTCTTCAATTCGGCCAGCAGCGCCTTGAATCTCTTCTCGAAATCGCCGCGGTACTTGGTACCCGCCAGCAATGCCCCGAGATCCAGGGAATAGACCACGCTATCAGCCAGCAGATCAGGCACCTGACCATCGACGATACGCTTGGCCAGGCCTTCGGCGATAGCCGTCTTGCCAACGCCTGCCTCCCCCACCAGCAGCGGGTTGTTCTTGCGGCGCCGGGCCAGGATCTGGGCGACGCGCTCCACTTCGTGCTCACGCCCGACCAGCGGATCGATGCGACCCTGACGGGCCTGCTCGTTGAGGTTGCTGGCATAGGCTTCGAGCGGATTGTTGGAGGAACTGGGCTCGGCGCCCTCTTCCTCGGCGGCGTCTTGATCCTGCTCGGCTTCGGGCGCGGCCCCAGGCACCTTGGAGATGCCGTGGGCGATGAAATTGACGACATCGATCCGGGCCACGCTCTGTTGCTTGAGCAGGAAAACCGCCTGGCTTTCCTGCTCGCTGAAAATGGCGACCAGCACATTGGCGCCGGTTACCTCGCGCTTACCCGAACTCTGCACGTGGAAGACCGCGCGCTGCAGGACACGCTGGAAGCCCAGCGTCGGCTGCGTCTCGCGCTCATCATCCTGCTGAGGAATGAGTGGTGTGGTGGAATCTATGAATTCCAACAGATCGCGGCGCAGGCGATCGATGTTGGCGCCGCAGGCTCTCAACACGGTGGCGGCCGCTTCATTGTCCAGCAGCGCCAGCAGGAGGTGCTCAACGGTCATGAATTCATGACGCTTCGTCCTCGCCTCCTTGAAGGCGAGATTCAGGGTGACTTCGAGCTCACGATTCAACATAGCTTCACCTCATAGCCCAAGCAGCACAGTAGCCCAAGCAGCACAGATCTAACTTTCGATTTCGATTTCACACAATAGCGGGTGGTTGCACTCCCTCGCATATTGATTGACTTGCATGGCCTTGGTTTCAGCGACATCGCGAGTAAATGTTCCGCAGACTGCCTTTCCCTGGGTATGCACGGTAAGCATCACCTGGGTAGCGGCTTCGCGGTTCATGCTGAAATAGCTCTCCAGCACCTCTACGACGAACTCCATGGGGGTGTAGTCATCGTTATACATCAGAACACGATATCTGGCTGGCCGTTTTAGCGCAGGTTTTGCCTCCTGCACCGCCAGGCCACCGTTGTCGCCGTCCTGATGTTCGTTGTCGTCCGCCGCCAGTCGGATGGGGTCGATTGCACGCATTCTGATCGATTCCGAATTTCGGGATGAATAGCAGGAAAAAAGAGCTTGATCCACGTCTCAGCCACCCGTTGCCTTGCCTTGACTAAGGCTGAAAGGGTGTTACAAACATCCTGTACCCGACGAGGTACCAAGGGTTCCGTAGTAGTGGCGCCTGTGTGGATTCACTGGAACTGTAGTCGAATGATACTCCAGGCTTGGAGTCCTTTGCAGAGGGAGCCGGTATGCTCAGTGGCAAGGTCAAATGGTTCAATAACGCCAAAGGATATGGCTTCATCGTTGCAGAAAACAGTGATGAAGACCTATTCGCTCATTACTCGGCCATTCAGATGGACGGTTACCGCACACTCAAAGCGGGCCAGGCGGTCAACTTCAATATCGTTCAGGGCCCCAAGGGTCTGCATGCCGTGGAGATCCGTGCGGCTGAAGTGAGCGCGACCGCTGCCGCGCCTGCCACCAACACCCTCGATGTACGGGATACGGTCAGTACGGAAGCCTGATCTCACGCCCCTTCGGGGGCGCCATCTCCCGACCCGCTTCGCCTGCCTTCGCCATGCCCCAGATCGCGCTCCGGAAACAGCAGGTCCCTGACCCGATTCTTCAGCGCCCTGGCATCGGGAAAACCGCCGTCCTTCTTTCGCTCCCAGAGCACCTCTCCGCCACAGGCGATCTCGAACACCCCACCGGTACCCGGTAGCAGCGTCACCCCACCCAGATCGGTCCCAAATGTACTGAGCAGCTCCTGAGCCAGCCAGCCCGAGCGCAGCAGCCATTGGCACTGGGTGCAGTAGTGGATGGTGATGAAAGGTTTGGCATCAGCCACGGTACACCTCGCAAGGCCTGGGCTCCTTATAATACGCAGCCCTCGATCCTGTCCGCCATGTGGTCCCACCTATGCGCCCGTTGCTGCTGGTAGCCTGTCTTCTCCTGTCCGCCCTGGCCTGGGGCGCGCCACCGCCTACCGTCGGCCTGGTGCTGTCCGGCGGCGCCGCGCGGGGACTTGCCCATATCGGCGTGCTGAAGGCGCTGGAAGAGCAAGGTATCCAGGTCGATGCCATTGCCGGTACCAGCATGGGCGCGGTGATCGGCGGGCTCTATGCCGCCGGCTACAGCGCCGAGGAACTGGAGCGCATTGCCCTGGACATGGATTGGGGCCAGGTGCTGTCCGACCAGCCGCCACGCAAGGATGTCCCCTTTCGCCGCAAGCAGGATGACCGGGACTTCCTGGTCAAGCAGAAGCTCAGCTTTCGCGATGATGGCACCCTGGGCCTCCCCATCGGCGTGATCCAGGGCCAGAACCTGGGGATGATGCTGGAAAAGCTGTTCGTGCATACCAGCGATACCCGGGACTTCAACCAGCTGGCCATTCCCTTCCGGGCAGTGGCGACGGACATCACCACCGGCGAGAAGGTGGTCTTCGATCATGGCCATCTGCCCCGCGCCATTCGCGCCAGCATGTCGATTCCGGCGGTGTTCGCCCCCGTGGAAATCGATGGGCGACTGCTGGTGGATGGCGGCATGGTCGACAACATTCCCATCGACGTTGCCCGGAACATGGGGGCGCAACGCGTCATAGTGGTCGATATCGGCACCCCTCTGCTCAAGCGCAAGGACCTGACCACGGTGCTCGACGTGCTCAACCAGTCCACCACCCTGATGACCCGCAACAACTCCCAGGCGCAGCTGGCGACGCTGGGCAAGCAGGACCTGCTCATCCAGCCGCCGCTGGCCAGCTATACCAGCGCCGACTTCAGCGAGGTCAAGGCACTGATCGATGCGGGCTATCGGGCTACCATGGCCATGGCCGGCGAACTGGCGGTATTGCGCAGGAATGCGCCGAGCGAGCCGTCCTCGGCGGTGGCTGCCGCCCGGTCGCCCAGCAGCCGGACCCCGGTCATTGATGCCATCCGCATCGAGAACGACTCCAAGGTAGAGGACGAGGTCATCCGTCACTACATCCGTCAGCGGCTGGGAGAGCCGCTCAATGTCGAACGCCTCCAGGACGACATGAGCACGCTCTACGGCCTGGACTACTTCGATCAGGTGGAATACCGCATACGTCGGGACGGACCCGGTGACAATGTGCTGATGATCTATGCCCGCGGCAAGCGCAGCGGCACGGACTTTCTGCGGCTGGGCCTGAACCTGTCGGACGACCTGCGGGGCGACAGCGCCTTCAACTTCGGCGCCAGCTATCGCATCAACGGCCTCAACCGTCTGGGTGGCGAATGGCTGACGCGGGCCCAGATCGGCGATCACCAAGAGCTCTACAGCGAGTTCTACCAACCTCTGGATGTCGGTTCACGTTACTTCATCGCGCCCTACGTCGGTGGCGAGGCACGCAATATCGAACAGCTGGAGCGCAATCACCCCATCGCCGAGTACCGTCGCGAACGCTATGGCTTCGGCCTGAACTTGGGCCGGCAAATCGGCAACAAGGCCGAGGTGCGGCTGGGCATCGGCCACGACTGGGGTAGTACCAAGGTGCATGTCGGACCGCGTGACACTCCGGAGGAATCCTTCACCGAAAGCTTCTATGAGCTGCGCTATTCGCTGGACGATCTGGACGACGTGAACTTCCCGCGTGAGGGCCAGGACCTGGCGTTGACACTCAAGCAATTCGATCCCAGCCTGGGCTCCGACTCCCGCTACCGGCAGCTGGACCTGCACCTGAACAAGGCGCTCAGCTATGGCTACAACACCTTCGTGATCGGGGGCGGCCTGGGTCGCACCCTGTCGACCGACAGCGATACCAATGTGGTGACCAGCAGTTTCCTGCTGGGCGGCGCCTGGCAGCTCTCGGGCTATCGCCAGGACGCCTTGTCTGGCCAGAACTACGGCCTGGCGCGGCTGATCTACTACCACCAGCTCACCCAGCGTTCACTGTTCCCGCTGGACACCCCGGTCTACCTGGGCGGCAGCCTGGAACAGGGGCGCATCTGGAATCGAGACGACGACTATGACAGTGGCAACATCAGCGCCGCCAGTCTGTTCCTGGGCCTGGACACGCCATTGGGACCGCTCAAGTTCACCTATGGCCTGAGCGACCAGGGCGAGCACGCGTTCTACATCAACCTGGGCAACAGCTTCTGATCACGCGATACGGGAGAGCAGCAGTTCCGCTCGCTCGCGCTGGCTGTCACTGCCCTCGCTGACGATCTCCTGCAGCAGCGAGGTGGCATGCTGAAGGTCGCCTTGGTCGAGACAGGCCTCGGCCTCGGCGAAGCGTCGGGCGATGTCGTCGGTCATGAAGTGCTCGTCGAGACTCATGTCCAGCTCCAAGACCGCCGGCAACTCGCCCAGCCCCTCAGGAAAGTCGTCTTCCAGGGTGATCTCCAGGGCATCGGCCTGCTTCCAGCCGGAATCGGCGTCCAGCTCTTCGGTCAGGGCGATGGCCTCATCGAGGCTCAGATCAGCGAGATCCAGATCGTAGTGTTCTTCGGTCACCGGCGCGGGCGCAGCTGGCTCGGCGAATTGCAGCTCCGCCGACCACTCGCTGGCCGGCGCGTCGAACGCCGGCAGATCGAGATCCAGATCCTCTTCGGGTAGATCATCTGGCGCATTGGCCGAAATGCCCGGAAACTGTGCGTGCAAGACAACAAGACTGGCCGCCGCCCCGCCCAGGGCCAGAAAGCGCTGTTCGTGCTGGCTGAACGCCTGGGCCTCACCCAGGGTGGCCAGCACCCTGAGCAGCAGCAGACGTAGATCCTGGCGACGATCGTCCTCGGCGAGACCGCTCTCCAGCACCTCTCGCGCCTGACCATAGCGACCATAGGCGATGTAGATTTCCGCTCGACCGGCATGATCGTCGACCGGTGCCGGACTGGCCGCGGCAGGAGTCTTGGCGCGGACGGGGACCGGCTGGGTAGCCGCCAGCACCGGCTCGGGCAAGGGCTCGGCCGGCTCCACGTTCAGCTCCTCGTCTTCGCTGAAGACCGCTGCCTGCTCCGCCTGGCGACGACGCCACCAGAGCACACCAGCCAGGGCCAGGATGGCCGCAGCACCGGCCAGCAGGAGCGAACGCGGCGACAGCAGGCCTTCGTCGGCCTCGCCTGAGACAGGACTGCTGGCAACAGCAGCCGCCGGAGGAGGAGCCGTTTCCGTTACCGGGGTCGCCGGCGCCTGCGTCGGAGCAGGCGTTGGCGTGGCCAGGGCTACCGACCGCGCCTGATTCAGTTGCTGCTGCAAGCCATCCCGGTCTTGCTGAAGCTGGGTGATCTGGGCTTCCTTCTGCGCCAGCAGCGTATCGTAACGTTCCTGCAACTGGGTGAGCTGCCCCTCCAGATCGCCGACCTGCCGCCCGAGATCCTGGGTCACCAGCAAGGGCTTGGCATCTTCCGGGATGCTTCCAGCTGGCTGAGACGGGGTCACTGGCGGTGCTGCAGCTGGCGTGGAAACCGGCGCTGTGGCAGCCCCCGGCGCGGCTGGCGCAGGTGCGGGCGCAGGCGTAACGGGCGCGACAGGGACCGGGCTGGCTGCGGGCTGTGGTGCAGCCTTGGCCACCACCGGCTGCCGCGGCGCGGGCTCGTTGACACCCGCCGGCAGACGCAGTCGCTGGCCGGCTTTCAGCCGTCCAGGATCGTTGTTGGCGAAGGACGCCGGATTGAGCGCGAACAGATCCGCCATCAGTTGCTCCGCCGACCGATTGGCCAACGGACCAAGACGCTTGGAGATGCTCCAGAGGGTGTCCTTGGGCCGCGTCTGGTAGATGCCGTCACCGGCGGCCAGGCCTGGCGAGGGTGCGAGCTCGGGCTGCCGAGGCGCGGACTCACGAGCCGCCGGGCTAGCGGTCGAAGTACCGGCGCGACCAGGGGCAACCGGGGCGGGCATCGGGGCGGTACTGGCAACACTGGTAGGCGCGCCACTACTGCGAGGCGGATCCACCAGCAGGGTGAACTCACGCAGCTGCTTGCCGCCCGGCTGTTCCAGCTGGACGATGAAGCCGAGATAGGGCTCGACCAGGGAGCGGCGGGAGGTGACCTCGATGTAGCTGCCCGCGGCCGTGCGCAGGTGCGGGGTGAACACCAGATCGTTCAAGAACTGGGTACGGTCGACCCCCGCCTGGGCGAACGCTTCGTTCGTGGCCAGGTGGATGCGGAAGTCCCCGGCCTCGGCAGCACCGATGTTGACCAGCTCGATTCGCGCCCGCAGGGGCTCGTTGAGAGAAGACTGGAGCGTGATACCACCCAGGCCGAGGGCAAGCGCCGCTTGAGGAAGAGTGGTCAGCGTGGCGGCCGACAGAAGGAATAAGGCAAGGGGACGGCGTTTCGCGACCATGGATACCGCTGCGTCAGGTATTCGAAGAAACCGGTGTTTTAGCGTGGTGGCTCACAAAAATCGCCTCCGCTACGCTGGAACGTAGCATCGATACCGACAGACGGCAAACCGATGGTCGTCAGCGCAGAAAAGGCGATGGTGGGTGAGTTAGGCCGCCAGCTGCGGTGCCAGACGTCTCGGCCCGGACTTGCGCCGGCATCTGGCCCCGGCCTCGGGGCTGGTCAAGCCGCCAGACGGCATTCAACCGCGTTCGAGATTGGCAAGGACGCGCTGGTGCACCTGCTGACAGATGGCGATCTCCGCGTCATCCAAGCCGCTGAGCAGCTCCTTGCGCAGGGCCTCGGCGATGGTCTCGATCTTCTCGATCAGCGGACCGGCTTCCTGGGTCAGCATGATGCGCTTGGCGCGGCGATCTTCGGTGACTGCCAGACGCTTCACCAGCCCCTGCTTCTCCAGACCGTCCAACAGCCGGGCCAGGGTCGGCCCCTCGATACTGATGCTCTGCGCCAGCTCGCGCTGGGTAGGCTGCACGCCCTTCATCCGGGCGAGGTTCAGCAACACCTGCCAACGGGCCTGGGAGAGCCCCAGATGACTCAGGCGACGGTCGAGCTCGGCGCGCCAGGCACGAGAGACATGAAAGATCTGGCGGCCGAACAGATGTGGATCGGTAGGGGTCATTCAGGCTAAACCTTGTACTTGGATTTTCTCATTATTCTGGTTGAAGGCACGGCGGGGCAACCGCCGTGCCTCGCTAGTCGGCCAATTCCGCCTGCAGGGCAGCCCGCACGCAGTACAGCGCACCACTCGCCACCCGCCCCTCGAAGCGCGCGGCGATCTGGGCTACCGGCGGCAATTCGCCCTCGTCTTCGAGGAAGGCGTCCTGAATCTCCGCCAAGAGGTCCTCGGGCAAGTCCAAGGCCTGTTCCAGCGCGATCTGTTGCTGGGCGATGGCTTCGGCCAACAGGGCATAGACATTCTTTTCCGAGCAACTCAGCTGCCGCGCGGCCTGCTCTGGCGTCATGCCGGCACGCACCAGGGTCAAGACCTCATGGCGCACGTCGGCGACCGGGGCCGGGGCGGCGCTGCCATCGGTCAAGGCATCGAGGAAGGCCTGACCATAGCGCTCCAGCTTGCGTGCGCCCACACCACTGACACGGCTCATCTCGTCCAGCGAAAGCGGCTGGCTGCGCAACATCTCCAGCAGGGTGGCATCGGGGAAGATCACGTAGGGGGGCACCGAGTGCTCCTCGGCCAGCTTGCGCCTCAGGGTGCGCAGGACTTCCCACAGCTCGCGTTCATCGGCACGCACCAGCTGGCTGGCGGCACTGGCCGACCCACTGCTACCCGTACCCCGCCCACGTTGAGGCTTGGGATCGCGGCGCAATTCGATGCGTACCTCGCCGCGCAGCAGGGGTCGGCAGCTTTCGGTCAGCCGCAGACCACCGTAGCCATCGACGTCAACCTCGGCCAGACCACGGGCGACCAGCTGGCGGAACAGGGTGCGCCATTCATCTTCGCCGCGGGCCTTGCCCAGGCCGAACACGGCCAGGCGCTGGTGACCGAGGCTGGTGATCTTTTCGGTCTCGCGACCGAGCAGGATGTCGACCAGGTGCCCTACCCCATAGCGCTGACCGCTGCGGTAGATGGCCGACAGCGCCTGGCGCGCCGGTTCGGTGGCGTCCCAGGTCTCGACGGTGTCGATGCAGTTGTCGCAATGACCGCAGGGCTGGGGCAGGTGCTCGTCGAAATAGGCCAGCAGGACCTGGCGGCGGCAGCGAGTTTCCTCGCACAGCGCCAGCATGGCTTCGAGCTTGTGCCGCTCGATGCGCTTGTGGCGCTCGTCGCCTTCGGAACTCTGCATCATCTGCCTCAGCAGCAGCACATCCTGCAGGCCGTAGGCCATCCAGGCATCGGCCGGCAAGCCATCACGACCGGCACGACCGGTTTCCTGGTAGTAGGCTTCGAGGCTCTTGGGCAGGTCGAGGTGGGCGACGAAGCGCACGTTCGGCTTGTCGATGCCCATGCCGAAAGCGATGGTGGCGACCATGATCAGCCCTTCCTCGTTGAGGAAACGCTTCTGGTTGGCGGCGCGGACGTCATTGGGCAGGCCGGCGTGATAGGGCAAGGCCGGAAAGCCTTGTTTGCTGAGTTGCTCGGCCACCTCCTCCACCTTCTTGCGCGACATGCAGTAGACGATGCCGGCATCGCCACGGCGCTCGGCAAGAAAGGCCAGCAGCTGCTTGCGCGGCGCTTCCTTGGGCACGATGCGATAGAAGATGTTGGGACGATCGAAGCTGGAGAGAAAGCGCTCGGCCTCCTCCAGGTGCAGGCGGCTCGCCATCTCTTCGCGGGTGCGGGAATCCGCCGTAGCGGTCAGCGCCAGGCGCGGCACGCCAGGGAAGTGTTCGGCCAGCTGACCGAGCTGCATGTATTCCGGACGGAAGTCATGGCCCCATTGGGACACACAGTGGGCTTCGTCGATGGCGAACAGGGCGATGGGCAAGCGCTTGAGGAAATCCAGCATGCGCGGCTGAACCAGGCGCTCGGGCGCGAGGTAGAGCAGCTTGATCTCGCCGCGCTCCAGCCGCGCAGCGACGGAACGCTGCTGTTCGCCGGTCATGGTGGAGTTGAGGGCGGTGGCCGCCACACCAAGCTCTTCGAGGGTGGCGACCTGGTCGTCCATCAGGGCGATCAGCGGCGAGACCACCACGGCTACGCCGGGGCGCATCAGGGCCGGCACCTGGTAACACAGAGATTTACCGCCGCCCGTGGGCATCAGCACCAGCGCATCGCCACCGCTGGCCACGCGCTCGATGATCCGGGCCTGGTTGCCACGGAACGCGTCGTAGCCAAAGACGTCTTTAAGGATGCGCAGCGCGGGTTCTGACATGAAGCCTCCTCGAATGGAAAGGCCATTATACGGATGCCGAGGTCGCTGCGGCGGTGCTTTTCCGTCGGCCGGCCACTGGCCGCCAGGTTCGACGTGACTCGGGCGCTCGTCTACAATTCCGGCCGTTCTGCCCTTTCGATTCCTTTCCGAGGTAAGTAGCCGATGTCCTTCGCCGAACAATTGACCCGTCTGCGCGATTTTCTCGATGCAGACGATCTGCACGAAGAAGCGCTCGACTACGTAGCCGCCCACGGCTACCTGACCGCCCTGTCCATCTGCCCGGAAGAGGTTCCCGAACGCGAGTGGATCGACGCCCTCTTCGCCGAGCCGCCGCAGTATCGCGATGCCACCCAGCAGGAAGAGATCGAGCGCGCCCTGGTGCAGCTCAAGGCTCATATCCTGCGCGTGCTGGGCAGTGACGAAGAGCTGGATCTGCCGTGCGACCTGGACCTCGGCCCCGAGCCGGACGAATCCGAGCTGCGCGGCTGGTGCATCGGCTTCATGGAAGGGGTGTTCCTGCGCGAAGCCGTATGGTTCGAAGATGCCGAAGACGAAGTCAGCGAGCTGCTGCTGCCGATCATGGTCGGCTCGGGTCTGTTCGACGAACAGCCCGAGTTCTCCGAGATCGCCCAGGATCGCCGCCTGGTCGCCGACATGATGGTGCAGATCCCGGAGTTGCTGACCCAGCTGTTCCTGCTCTGCCACTCTCCCGAAGAAAAGCCGGCGCTGCTCAAGCCGCGCCACTGAGCGATGGACAAAGCTGCCGCCAGGCCCCGGCAGAAGAAGGGCTGGGTGCGCTACCTGCTGCTAGGGCTAGGCTGGCTCAGCGTAGCGCTGGGCGTTATCGGCGCGTTCTTACCGCTGCTGCCCACCACGCCCTTCCTGCTACTTGCGGCCGCCTGCTTCATGCGCAGCTCGGAGCGCTTCTATCTGTGGCTCGTCAACCACAAATGGCTGGGACCCTGGATCAAGCCCTACCTGGAAGGCGAAGGGATCCCGCTCAAGGGCAAGGTCTACGCCATCGTCGCCATGTGGATCAGCGTGGGCTTTTCCTGCTGGCTGGTGCCCTATGTCTGGGCACGGGTAGCGGCCTTTACCAGTTGTGCGGCGGTAACGGTCTACCTGCTCCGGCAGAAGACCCGGCGCTAGCCGGCATTGGGCAGAAAAAAGGGCGATCAGTGATGATCGCCCTTTTTTCATGGGTGACGCGGTGGCATCAGGCCGCTCTGGCCATGGGGGTCGGCGGTGCTTGGTCGGGGACGGTGGGCTCGCCCGGCTCGCTGGGCTGGATGGGGGCGGGATCGGGCTGATCGGGCTCGCCCCCCGCGCGGGGCATGGCATAGGCGGCAAGGGTGGCGAATTCGTCGTGCGAATGGATCGGGAAGCGGGACATGGCGTGACTCCTCTGCTGACTCTCTAGGTAGAGTGGTCCTGCAGCAGGGGAATTCCCTCAATCACCCCGCACTGGCCCGCCATGATTGCGTGCAAAGGTTTCTGCGCCCATGGCGGCGATCTGGCCATCGATGAGCGCGTCGAAAGGCGCCAGCAAGGCCTCGAAGCGGGCCGGTGCCTCCAATGCATTCAGCGCTGCCACGACGGCCTCCACGGTGGATAACGCCTCGGCTGCAGGGGCCTTGCGTACGCGATAGCGCGACGGTGGGCCGGGTGGCAAGGAGACCCTCGGCAGCGCCGCCAACGCCGGATTGGTATGCAGCAGCAGGCGCGCCTTGCGCCAGGTGCCATCGGGAATCACCAGCAGCCGTTTCGCCGGGGTCGCGCTCGCGGGCGGCAGTCGGTCGATCGTGACCGCTTCGGAGCCCGGGAACAGCAGCCAGGCTTCATGGCCGGCGAGCCAGCGTGGGAGGTCGGCAAAGGTCTCGCCGATCTCCAGTTGTGCATTGGCGAGCCCCAGGGCGGCCAGGCGCGCGGTATTGAGCGGATGACGTCGTTCGCTGGGATGCTGCAGCAGCAGTATCCGCGTATGGCTGGACAGCGAAGGGATCAGTGCGCACAGGCACAGCGACAGTGGGCGCTGGCAACGCGCGCAGGCGGGACGGGACATCGGGATTTCCGCAGCGGAGGACGGCGACGATCATACCGGATCGCCGCCGCTCCCCCGGCACCTCAGCGATTGAAGCGCGCGGTGAGGTCGTGCAGGTAGTCGGCCATGCCTTCCAGTTCGCGACTCAATTCCGAGCCACGGCGGGCCTGGGCCGAGCTGTTGTCGGAAAGATCGGCGATCCGGCTGATCTGCCGGTTGATGTCTTCGGAGACGTGGCTCTGCTCTTCCACGGCGGTGGCCATCTGCTGACTCATGGCGGTGATGAGGCTGACCGATTCGCTGATGCCTTCCAGGGATTCGCGCACCGCCGCCGAATGGCGTTCGCTCTGGCGCGAGGTCTCTTCACCGCGACTGGCGGTGGCCACGGCGCGCTCGGCATTGGCCTGCAGGTTGGCGATGATCTGGTGGATCTGCTCGGTGGACTCGCGGGTGCGGGAGGCCAGGGAGCGGACCTCATCGGCCACCACGGCGAAGCCACGACCGGCTTCACCGGCGCGGGCGGCTTCGATGGCGGCGTTCAGCGCCAGCAGGTTGGTCTGCTCGGCGATGGCGGTGATGACGTCGGCGACGCTGCCGATGCTCTGGGTCGAGCTGGCCAGCTCGCCCACCGCCTGGCCGATGTCGCTGACCGCCGTGCCGAGTTCGCGCATGGACATCAGGCTTTCTTCAGCCTTGTCGCGTCCGGAATGCACCATGTTCTCCGCGTTGGCGGCGGCCTGGGCGGTCTCCTGGACGTTTTGCGAGACCTCGTGGATGGTGGAGGTCATCTGGGTGATGGCGGCGGCGGACTGGTCGGTCTCGTGGCGCTGCTGTTCCAGCAGCTCGGCCCCGGACTGAGATAGCTGGGAAGACTCGCGGGCCTTCTGGCGTACGCTGTCGCCAACGTCGGCCAGACGCGTCAAGGCGGTCTGCAGGCGCGCGGCTTCGCTGTGCAACGCGAGATCCAGACGCGCCGGGGCGCCGATCTGGTCGCTGTAGGTCGGCGCGACCACATCGCTGGAGAACATCTTGGGATGATCCGCGAGAATGCGCTCGATACTGGCGCGCTGGCGATACAGCTGGTGGGCACTAACGCCCAGCAGGGCGGCGACGATAAGGGCTACCTGAGCGGTGTCGTCCAGGAGGAAGTGACCGCCCAGGATGCCGCCGGCGGCCGCCACGGTCGACCAGCAGGCGGAGATGGCGCTGGTCAGGCGACGGATCCGGGGCACGGGTGCCTTGCCGGCATTGATCCGGGCATAGAGCTCGCCGGCGCGGCGCACCTCGTTGGCACTGGGCAGGGAACGCACGGATTCGTAGCCGATCACCCGCCCTTGTTCCAAGATCGGCGTGACGTAGGCACTGACCCAGTAGAGGTCGCCGTTCTTGCAGCGATTCTTGACGATGCCCATCCACGGCTTGCCCTCCTTGAGGGTCGCCCACATGTGGCCGAATACGGGCGGCGGCATGTCGGGATGACGCACCAGGTTGTGCGGACTGCCGATCAGCTCCTCCCGCGTATAGCCACTAATGGCGATGAACGCTTCGTTGCAGTAGGTGATGTTCCCCTGCAGGTCGGTGGTGGAGATGAGTCGTTCTTCTTCCTTGAAGGTACGGCCCTGTTGGGTGACCGGCAAATTCGTGCGCATGCGGGTGCCTTATCTAGCAGGTTATCTACTCCGTGGGACATCAACCATTTAAATGGTGGCTAATTGCCCGCACAGGTGAAAACGGTAACCCCTTGGTTATCGTCCTAGTCGCTATCGGCATGTTGCATCTGGGCTTTAAGAATGCGTTGAAAACTCTGGATAAGCGGCTCCCTTCCACGCCCTCGGCGGGTGATGAGGGAGAACGGCGCCTGATAGCCGAAGGTCGCCGGTTGCAGCGCCTTGAGGCGCCCCTGGTCGACCCAGGCATGGACATAGTGCTCCGGCAGGTAGCCGATATAGGCGCCGGAGAGGATAAGGATGAGCTGGGCCTCCATGCTTTCGACTGTGGCGGCGCTTTCCTTGAAGCCATGGCGTGCCAGCTCAGCCTGACTCCAGTAGCCGCGCCGCACCATGCGCTGGCGGGTGATCACCTCGGCGGGAATGCGCCGTTCCGGGAACAGCGGATGACGATCGCTGCAGTAGAGCCAGTGCTGCTCGCGGTACAGCGGCTGGTAGACCACCCCGTTCATGCGCGCGGAAAAGGCACCCACCGCCAGGTCCAGCCGTCCTTCGAGCACGCCCAGCTGCAACTCGTAGGGACTGGTCACCGCCAGATGCAGGTGGACGCCGGGATAGTCGTGGGTATAGCTGCCGATCACATCGGCCAGCGGCAGCGCCGGCTCGCTGGACAGTGAATCCAGCACGCCCAGGTTGAGGGTGCCGCTCAACTCGCCCTTGAGGGTGGTGGCATAGCGTTCGAAGCCTTCGATCTCGCCCAGGATGCGCAGCGTCTCCTGGTGAAAGAGTTCGCCCTTGCTGGTCAGGGCGAAGCCGCCACGGCCGCGATGACAGAGGGTGACCCCGAGCTGACCTTCCAGCTGGCTCATGTAGGTGCTGATGGCCGAGGTGGACAGGTTAAGTTCCTGCTGCGCTGCGGCGAAGCCCTGGTGGCGTACCACGCAGGCAAACAGCTTGAGCAGGCGGATGTCGTGGAGAGCATTGGCCATGGCGGACTCCCGGTGGACGCGGCCCGGCAGTCTAGCCATTAGTTCAGAAATCTCTGAAGTGATTTTTTGCCCGCGCCGATTCTTCGCCTGTCAGTGACTTTGCACAATCGGGTCATCAGCACAACGAGGATGACCCGTGGAAAAGATCCTGCACCAGCCGCTGGGCGGCAACGAGATGCCCCGCTTCGGCGGCATCGCCAGCATGCTGCGGCTGCCCCACCTCGCTTCCCCGGCCGGACTCGACGCCGCCTTCATCGGCATCCCCCTGGACATCGGCACCTCGTTGCGCTCCGGCACCCGCTTCGGGCCGCGGCAGCTGCGCAGCGAATCGGTGATGATCCGTCCCTACAACATGGCCACCGGCGCGGCGCCCTTCGACTCCTTGAGCGTCGCCGATCTGGGCGACGTCGCCATCAATACCTTCAACCTGCTGGACACGGTGCGGCTGATCGAGGAGCACTACGACCGGGTGCTGGAGCACGATGTCACCCCCCTCACCCTGGGCGGCGACCACACCCTGACGCTGCCCATCCTGCGGGCCATGAAGAAGAAATACGGCAAGATCGGCCTGGTGCACGTGGATGCCCATGCCGACGTCAACGAGCACATGTTCGGCGAGAAGATCGCCCATGGCACCACGTTCCGCCGCGCCGTGGAAGAAGGCCTGCTGGACTGCGACCGGGTGGTGCAGATCGGCCTGCGGGCCCAGGGCTATGCCGCCGACGACTTCGACTGGTGCCGCGAACAGGGCTTCCGGGTGGTGCAGGCCGAGGAGTGCTGGCATCAGTCCCTGACCCCGCTGATGGCCGAGGTGCGCGAGCGGGTGGGCGGCGGGCCGGTATACCTGTCCTACGACATCGACAGCATCGACCCGGCCTGGGCGCCAGGCACCGGTACCCCGGAGATCGGCGGGCTAACCACCATCCAGGCGCTGGAAATCATCCGCGGCTGCCGCGGCCTCGATCTGGTGGGCTGTGACCTGGTGGAGGTGTCGCCGCCCTACGACACCACCGGCAACACCGCCCTGCTCGGCGCCAACCTGCTCTACGAGATGCTCTGCGTGCTGCCGGGGGTGACATACCGCTAACCCCTTCGGTGCGGTGACCCGCCATGACGGTCGCCCACCCGCTGTCTTTCGCTGCCGAACACCGGCGGGCTCCTGGCCCGCCGACAACAAGAACGCGGGCCCTGCCCTGCGTATAACCGTGTCGAGGCGTCATCCATGGACCATCATGACGGCATCACCCGTATCGAAACCTTCGGGGTCGAGCAGATTCCCGACCACGAACGCCATGCCACCCCCTTCGATCTCTTCCGCCTGATCTTCGGCGGCGCCAACACCTTCGCCACCGCCGCGCTTGGCCGCGCTCCGATCCTCTTCGGGCGGTCGTTCACGGCCGGGGGGCTGGCCATCGCTCGTGGGGGCCTGGGCGGCGCCACCCAGGTCTACCTGGCCCTGCTCCGGTTGTTTTCGGAACCGGCCGCCGTATACGGTTCGGCCGGCGCACGGTGACCCTGGCACGCCGCGGCCGGCTCCGCTCTAGATAGCGCTCGCGTCGCCTGAAGACCGAGTCCTCACAGGCCCGGCGTGCCCGGCCCTGCCCATCCCTACAAGAGATCCGCTCCCATGATCCTGGATATTTCCGTCGTCCTGGCCTATGCCCTGGCCATGCTCCTGCTCGGCTGGTACGGCATGCGCCGTGCTCGCAATCAGGAAGAATTCCTCGTCGCCGGCCGCAACCTCGGCCCGGCCTTCTATCTGGGCACCATGGCCGCCACGGTACTAGGTGGCGCCGCCACCGTCGGCACGGTACGGCTGGGCTACGTCCATGGTCTTTCCGGCTTCTGGCTGTGCGCCATGCTTGGCGGCGGCATCCTGGTGCTCAACCTGTTTCTCGCCAAACCACTGCTCAAGTTGCGCATCTTCACCGTGACCCAGGTGCTGGAACGGCGTTACACCCCCCTGGCACGCCAGGCCAGTGCCGCCATCATGTTCGTCTATGCGCTGATGCTCAGCGTGGTCTCGGTGCTGGCCATGGGCACGGTGATCCAGGTGCTGTTCGAATTGCCCTTCTGGAGCGCCATCCTGCTCGGCGGCAGCGTGGTGGTGATCTATTCCAGCATTGGCGGCATGTGGTCGCTGACGCTGACCGACATCGTCCAGTTCATCATCAAGACGGCCGGCCTGATGTTCGTGCTGCTGCCCATCTGTCTCGCCCGAGTAGGCGGCTGGGACGCCCTGGTGGCCAAGCTGCCGGCCAGCGCCTTCGCCCTGACCACCATTGGCTATGACACCATCCTCACCTACTTCCTGATCTACTTCTTCGGCATCCTCATCGGCCAGGACATCTGGCAGCGCGTCTTCACCGCCCGCAGCGAAGGCGTGGCGCGGGTGGCGGGCAGCCTGGCCGGGGTCTACTGCGTGATCTATGGCCTGGTGGGCGCCTTGATCGGCATGTGCGCCCGGGTGCTGCTGCCGGACCTGGGCGATGCCAACAATGCCTTCGCCGCCATCGTCCGCAGCGCCCTGCCGGACGGCATTCGCGGCCTGGTGATCGCCGCCGCCCTGGCCGCCATGATGTCCACCGCCAGCGCCGGCCTGCTGGCCGCGTCCACCACCCTGACCGAAGACCTTCTGCCCCGGCTGCGCGGCGGCAAGGCCTCGACCCTGGGCATGGCCCGGCTGTTCACCCTGCTCACCGGCATTGCCGTGCTCGTCATCGCGCTGCTGGTGAACGACGTCATCGGCGCCCTGACACTGGCCTACAACCTGCTGGTGGGCGGCATCCTGGTGCCGCTGCTCGGGGCCATTTTCTGGAAGCGCGCCACCACGCCCGGGGCCCTGGCGAGCATGCTGCTGGGATCCGGCGCGGCCATCGTCTTCATGCTCAAGGATGGCCTGGAAGCCAATACGCCGATTTACTTCAGCCTGGTACTGAGCCTGCTCAGCTTCGTGCTGGTAAGCCTGCTCACGCCACGCGCCGAGGTTGCCGGCCGTCCTGCCTGATCGACCCTGGAGGAGAATGCGCATGACCACCTGTGGCGAATTTCTGGTCCGCCAACTGGCCGCCTGGGGCGTGGACACCGTCTTCGGCATCCCTGGGGTCCATACCGTGGAGCTTTATCGCGGCCTCCCCGGCAGCGGTATTCGCCACATCACCCCACGCCATGAGCAGGGCGCGGGCTTCATGGCGGACGGCTATGCCCGGGCCAGCGGACGGCCCGGGGTATGCTTCGTCATCAGCGGACCCGGACTGACCAACTGCCTGACCGCCATGGCCCAGGCCTATGGCGATTCGGTCCCGCTGCTGGTGATTTCCAGCGTCAACGAACGCGCGCGGCTCGGCCATGGCGCCGGCTATCTGCATGAGCTTCCGAACCAGCGCAACCTGACGGCCGGGGTTACCGCCTTCAGCCATACCTTGCTGGAGGTCGACGGCCTGCCAGGCGTACTGGCGCGTGCCTTCGCCGTGTTCGACGGCGAGCGGCCAAGGCCGGTCCATCTGGAACTGCCGCTGGACATCATCACGGCACCGGCCGATCACCTGGCACTGATGCCCAAGCCCAGGCTGGCACGCCCGGAGCCGGCCGCAGCCCTGCTCGACCGCGCCGCGGCTCGCCTGCGCAAGGCCGAACGCCCGCTGCTGTTGATCGGTGGGGGCTGCCAGGACGCGGCTGCCGAGGTACGCGCCCTGGCCGCCGCGCTGGATGCGCCCACCGCCACCACCATCAATGCCAAGGGTCTGTTGCCGCCTGGCCATCCCCTGGCACTGGGCAGCAACCAGGCGCTACCACCGGTACGCGCCCTGGCGCGGGAGGCGGACGTCATCCTGGCGGTGGGTACCGAACTGGGCGAGACCGACTACGATGTGGTCTTCGACGGCGGTTTCCAGCTGACCGGCGACCTGATCCGCATCGACCTGGACCTCAGGATGCTGGTCACCGGCCACCCGCCCTGGCTAGGCCTGGTGGGCGACGCCCAGGCCGCACTGCAGGGCCTGCTGCAACGCCTGCCCGCCCGCGAACTCGACCCAGTTGGACCCGGCGCCCGGCGCACGGCCATTGCCCGGGCTGGCCTGGCGCGCGAACTGGCCGGCTGGGCGCACTTTCGCCAGCTGTTCGAGCGGCTGCAAAGAGTGCTGCCGGATGCGCGCTACGTGGGCGATTCCACCCAGACCGTCTACGCCGGCAATCACCTGGTGGAATTGGACGGTCCACGGCGCTGGTTCAATGCTTCCACCGGTTACGGCACCCTGGGCTATGGCCTGCCCGCCGCCCTGGGCGCACGCCTGGCCGACCCCAGACGTCCGGTGATCTGCCTCGTCGGGGACGGCGGTCTGCTCTTTACCCTCAGCGAGCTGGCGAGCGCCGTGGAAGCGAGGATCGGCATCGTCATCCTGCTGTGGAACAACCACGGCTACGGCGAGATCCGCCGCTATATGGAACAGCGGGACATCACGCCCCTGGGCGTCGACCTGGTCACCCCGGATTTTCTCGCGCTGGCGCGGGCCTTTGGCTGCCTGGCCGAACGCGCACGGGATCTGGATCATGTCCAGGACCTGCTCGCCAGCGCGCCAACCGATCGACCACTGCTGATCGAGCTGCGCGAAGTAGCACCCTTCGTGTCGGCCTGACCAGTCAGGCAAGGGAACCATGGCGGCGCGCTGCACCGCCCGATCTCGCTAGGGATCAGACCGCAGACGGGGCGCATCGGCATCCGAACAAGGTCGATGCCTAGATCCTGGGTCGGCACCTGAGATCCAGCGGCACCCGGAACCTACAGGGGCCCTGCGAAGGTTTCGCGTACCCATGCCGCCTGGACGACGGATACCCGGGCGTCAGGTGCCTACGTTGCGCCTGGGGTTTTCTCACCGAAGCCGCGCAGGTGCTGGAACGCTGGCAGGTGTCGATCTGTCCATGCAGCAGTGGTCGCCACCGCGACTCGCCTCCTTCCGTCCCCGCAAGGCCCCCAAGCATTTGAACGTTTCCCCGTGTTCCCGGCTACAACTGGTCCTGCTGCTGATACTGGTCACCCTTACCCTGGCACTCGGCTGGGCACCCGTGGACCGGCTGACCTGGGGGATCGAACAGCTGCTGGTGATCCTGGCAGTGGTAGCCATCGTGGTTATCCAGCGACGGTTTCCCCTCTCGGCCAGCGCCAGCCTGCAACTCTTCGCGTTTCTCGTACTGCACCAGATCGGCGCCCACTACACCTATTCCCAGGTGCCCTACGACGATGCCTGGCAGGCGCTGACCGGTTTCCGCCTGGACAAGGCCCTGGGTCTGCAGCGCAACCATTACGACCGCCTGGTGCACCTCGCCTACGGGCTGCTGTTGGCCCGCCCCTTTCGTGAAGTGGTCCAGGGCCTGACCGGGCTACGCGGCTGGCAGAGTGCCTATGTCGCCCTCGAGTTCGTGCTCGCCTCCTCGGCGGGCTACGAGCTCATGGAATGGCTGGGCGCTGACCTGCTGGCGGGCGATGACGCGGAAGCCTTCGTCGGCGCCCAGGGCGATCCCTGGGACGCACAGAAAGACATGGCACTGGCCTTTCTCGGCGCCTTGCTCTCGCTGGTCTGCCGCCATGGCTGGCCCGGACGTCGCGGGACCGGCCATGGCGTTGGTTCGCGCTAGCGGGCGATCACGGGTTCCAACGCGTCCAGCCAACAGACCACGGCCACGGCGCCGCCATCGGGAATGCCACGGGTACGTTCGCCGAGGTAACTGGCACGACCCTGGCCCGGAACCATCTCGGCGGTAGCCTCGGCGCCCTTCCGAGCGGCAGCCACCGCTTCGGCGAAGGCCTGCGCCGGGCTGGAGCCAGCCTGGGCAGCTGCCAGCAAGGTATCCGCGGCAGGTCGAAGCGCATCGAGCATCGTGCGCTGGCCCGGCTGGGCGCCGCCCAGCTCCGCCAGCGCCTGGACACCCTGGTCGAAGGCCTGGGCCCACTGGGACAGTGTCGGTCGCGCGACCCCGTCCAACACCTGGGCCGCGCGGACCAGCGCGCAGGCATAGAAGGGTCCGGAACTGCCACCGATGGCACGCCGCAGGGCCTGTCCCATGGCGGCCAGGGCACTGGCCGGGGTGTACCAGGCGCTGGCCGGCAGGGCGCGCATCGCCTCGGCGCCACGGGCCAGGCTGGTGCCCAGATCGCCGTCACCGGCACGGCTGTCCAGGTCGGTGAGACGGGTTTCGTTGGCCAGCAGGCTGGCGATCACGGCGTCCACTGCGGCATGCAGGCGCTCCGCCAGGGGACCGGGCGTGCACGTCGTCGCCTCGGCCGTCACCTGAGGCGCGGACAGCAGACGCGGCGCCGCTGGCACCCGACCGTCACCGGGCCAGGCCCGCGCCTGGGTTGGCGCATCCAGCAGTGCCAGGCGGGCCTCGTCCACCGGCAGCAGCGACAGCGAACAGCCCGGCATGTCCAGGGCGCTGAGGAAGGTACCGGTCCAGGCCCGCTCCACGCTCAGGCCGCGCCGACGCAACTCGATCAACGCCGCCCGGGCCACCAGGACGAGCTCCGGCGGTGGCGTGGCGCCCAGGCCATTGACCAGCAAGGCGAGACGCGTCCCGCCAGGATAGCCGCCATCCTCGACCAGGGTATCCAGCAGTCGCGCCACGGTGGCATCGGCGCCTAGCCAGGGCCCGCGCTCGACGCCCTGCTCGCCGTGGATACCAAGGCCCCACTCCACCTCGTCGTCCGCCAGTTCGAAGCCTGGGTGCCCCACCGCCGGCACCGTGCAGGCGCCTAGGGCGACCCCCATACTGCGCAGTTCGGCACTGGCCGCGCGCGCCAGGCTGGCCACCTCGGCGAGGGGTCGCCCAGCGGCGGCAGCGGCGCCGGCGAGCTTATGGATCAACACGGTGCCGGCGATGCCACGACGCTTCTCCGGCGCCACGGTATGGCGCAGGGCCGCGTCGTCCGCCACCAGCACCGTTTCGACGGGAATGCCTTCGCTGCGGGCCAGTTCCGCGGCGAGGCCGAAGTTGAGGCGGTCACCGGTGTAGTTCTTGACGACCAGCAGCGCGCCCGCCGGGCCGGCCGCCGCCCGGATGGCCGCCAGTACCGCATCCACGCTGGGCGAGGTGAAGACGTCGCCCGCCAACGCCGCCGTCAGCATCCCCTCGCCGACGTAGCCGGCATGGGCCGGTTCATGGCCGCTGCCGCCACCGGAGATAACCGCCACCGGGCGTTCGCGGACGTCGGCCAGGGGGTGGCGCAGTATCACCTGTTCGTCGGCCAGCAGGGCAAGACCGGGGTCCAGGCTCACGAGACCTTCGAGCAGCTCGCGAACCACGGTGACGGGGTTATTGATCAGCTTCTTCATCGGGCACTCCTGAGGGCGAGAGGTCGCCGCAGTATGGCACGCGACCAGTGGCACGAACGGCACGCCGCCAGGGGCAGTCTGCCGAAAGGCCACCCACCGGAGCCTGCCCATGTCCTCTGCCCCTCACCGCCTCGAAAGCCTGGCCAAGGTCACGGGTGCCGCCCGCTACAGCGCCGATCTCACCCATAGCGACATCCCAGGCATGCCGCTGCATGCCGCCCTGGTGCAGAGCGATCACGCGCAAGGACAGGTGGCGCGGCTGGTGGTGGCGGCCGCCGAGCGGGCACCGGGTGTGCTGCTGGTCATGACGCACCTGAACGCCCCGCGCCTGCAGCCGATCAATACCCTGCCCGGCGGCGAGCTGGGCCGCTTCCTGCCCTTGCAGGACGACCGCCTCCAATACAGCGGCCAGCCCCTGGCGGTGGTGGTCGCCGAGCGGGCGGACCAGGCCGAATTCGCTGCGCGGCTGATCGAGGTGGAGTACAGCGCAGAAGCGACGGAGCAGGACTTCGACTTCACCCGGCTGCCGGCTGAATATCCGCAGGTGGTCGGCGCCGGCGAACCGGCGATCACCGAGCGCGGCCAGCCCGATGCGGCCTGGACGCAGGCGGAAGAGCGCCTGGAGTTGGAGTACACCACGGAGCCCCAGCATCACAATGCCCTGGAGCCCGGGGCGGCCCTCGCCGCCTGGGACAACCAGGGCCGACTGGTGGTGGACGCCGGCACCCAGTTCACCTATGGCGATGCCTATGCCCTGGCGCAGGCGTTCGACCTCGGCGTGAGCCCGGACTTCCCCGCCGTGATGCGCGCCGGTCGCGCCGAGGCGGACTTCTCCACGCGCATCCGCTTTCGCTCACCCCTGGTCGGCGGCGGCTTTGGCGGCAAGAAAGGCAATGCCCATCCCCTGCTCGCGGCCATGGCGGCGCGGCTCGCCGGCCGGCCCGTGAAGCTGGTGTTGACCCGGCGGCAGACCTTCTCGCTGATGCCCTTTCGGGGCGCCACCCGCCAGCGCTTGCGCCTGGGCGGCACTCGCGACGGCCAGCTGAGCGTGCTGCTGCAGGAGGCCCTGATCCAGAACGCCCACACCTCTAACTTCATAGAACCGGTCGGTGAGATGACGCCCAAGCTCTATGCCTGCCCTCATCTGCATACCGGCCATGCCACGGCGCGGCTGCACCTCAATGCACCCAGCTGGCTGCGCGCCCCGGGCGTGGCGGTCAGCCAGTTCGCGGTGGAGAGCGCGCTGGATGAATGGGCCCATCACCTGCGCCTGGACCCGCTGGACGTACGGCTGCGCAACCATGCCGACGTGGAACCCCAGACCGGTAATCCCTGGTCGAGCAAGAGCCTGCGCCAGTGCTACGCGGCCGGTGCCGCCGCCATCGGCTGGGCGGACCGTGATCCCGGCATCGGCGCCATGCGCGATGGCGACCTGCTGATCGGCTACGGCATGGCTACCGCGGTCTACCATGTCGCCCAGATGGCCGCCTCGGCACGTATCCGGCTGAGCGCCGATGGCACGGCGGTGGTCGAGAGCGCCACCCACGAGCTGGGTCAGGGCAGCTGGACAGCGCTGACTCAGTTGGCCGCCGAGGCGCTGGGGCTGCCGCTGGAGCGTGTTCAGCTGCATTGGGGCGACACCGACCTCCCCTACAGTTCCCTGACTGCCAGCTCCTCCACCACGCTCAGTCTCGGCGCGGCCATCCAGGCCGCTGCCGACCAGCTGCGTCGGCGCCTGGTAGCGCTGACCGGGGCGGATGCGTCCGACGCCGGGGGCTGGCGCCTCGCGGACGGCGCTCTGGTCAGCGAGCGTGCCCCGGATCAACGTCATGAGCTGGGCCTGTTGCTGCAATGCCATGGCCTCGCCGAGGTGAGCGCTGAAGCCAGCACCGCCGACCAGGTGGCCCAACGCCCGGCGCTCGGTCGTGCCGCCTTTGGCGCCCAGTTCGCCGAGGTGGCGGTGGATCCGCAGCTGGGAACGGTCCGGGTCCGCCGCCTGGTGGGTGCCTTCGCCGGTGGCCGTATCGTCAATCGCCGTCTGGCCCAGAATCAGTTGGAGGGCGGCATGATCTGGGGCCTCGGCCAGGCGCTGCTGGAACAGAGTCGACTGGACCTGGCGCAAGGGCGCTGGATGAACGCGGATTTGGCCGAAGCCCTGGTGGCTACGCAGGCCGACGTGCCCGTGCTCGAGGCCCTGCTGCTGGACGAAGACGATCGCCTGGGGCATCCGCTGGGTATCAAGGGGCTTGGCGAGATCGGCGTGGTCGGGGTTGCCCCGGCCATCGCCAATGCGGTCTTCCATGCCACCGGCATCCGGGTGCGGCAGTTGCCCATCACCCTGGACAAGTTGCTCGGCTGAGCGAAACGGCCTTCCGCCCGACCGGGGCGGCAGGCTATCGTCTGGTCTGGAAGCTTTTCACGACCGGGATGTCTCACGCTGATAGCCAGCCGCGCCCTCCTGCGCGCATCCCGTCGAGGTTCGTCATGCCGATCAAGATCGTTCCGCGCTCTGCCTGCCGTGGGTCGGAGATCACCCCCGAAGCCGTCTACCTGTCCCGGCGCCAGCTGCTCGGTGCCAGTGGCGCCCTGCTCGCTGGTGCCGCCCTGCCCGGCTGGGCAATGGCCGCCGCCTCTACCTATGGTGACGTCGACGCCGCCAAGGGCCCCGACTGGTTCGAGCGCAAGCTGCCGGAAACCCGTTGGCAGGCGGCCACGGTCAAGGGCGAAGACATCACCCCCTTCAAGGACGCCACCCACTACAACAACTTCTACGAATTCGGTCCGGACAAGAGCGATCCCGCGGCCCACGCGGGCCAGCTGCCGACCCAACCCTGGAGCGTGGTGGTCGATGGCGAGGTGGGCAAACCCGGCACCTATGGCCTGGAGGATCTGTTCGGGCCCGACACCCTGGAAGAGCGCATCTATCGCATGAGGTGCGTGGAGGCCTGGTCGATGGTCATTCCCTGGCTGGGTTTTCCGCTGGCCAGCCTGCTCAAGCGGGTCGAACCCACGGGCAAGGCCCGCTACGTCAGATTCGAGACGCTCAAGGACCCAAAGCACATGCCCGGCATGAACTCCAGCTTCGCCCTGCTGGACTGGCCCTATGTCGAGGGCCTGCGCCTGGACGAGGCCATGCATCCGCTGACCCTGATGACGGTGGGCATGTACGGCCGGGTGCTGCCCAACCAGAACGGCGCGCCGCTGCGCCTGATCGTGCCCTGGAAGTACGGCTTCAAGGGCATCAAGTCCATCGTGCGGATCAGCCTGGTGGAAGAACAGCCGCGCACCACCTGGCAGGGCATGGCGCCCAACGAGTACGGCTTCTATGCCAACGTCAATCCGGAAGTGGACCACCCGCGCTGGAGCCAGGCCCGCGAACGTCGGCTGCCCAGCGGCCTCTTCAGCCCCAACGTCCGGCCGACCCTGATGTTCAATGGCTATGGCGAGGAAGTGGCCTCGCTCTATGCCGGCATGGATCTGCGGAGAAACTACTGATGGGATTGCTGCTTTGGCGGGTCGCGGTGTTCATCGCCGCACTCTGTCCGCCGCTGTGGTGGCTGTACCAGGCGTGGATCTTTGCCCTCGGCCCGGACCCGGGCAAGGCGCTGGTGGACAAGCTGGGCACCGGTGCCCTGGTGCTGCTGTTGCTGACGCTGAGTCTGACCCCGCTGTCGCGCCTCACCCGCTGGAAGCTCTGGCCGGTGATCCGCCGTCAGCTGGGGCTCTGGACCTTCACCTATGCCCTGTTGCACTTCCTGGGCTACCTGGCCTTCGTGCTGGGCTTCGACCTGTCGCAACTGGGCGTGGAGCTGCAGCGCCGGCCCTACATCATCGTGGGTGCCGCGGCCCTGCTGATCCTGCTGGCCCTGGCCGTCACCTCCAATCGACCGGCCATGCGCCGCCTGGGCAAGCGTTGGAAGGAGCTGCATCGGCTGGCCTACCTGGTGCTGGGCCTGGGGCTTTTACACTATCTCTGGATCGTACGCTCGGACCTGGAAGAATGGGCGATCTACGCCGCCATCGGCGCTGCATTGCTGGCCTTCCGCCTGGTGGATGGCTGGCGTCGTAGAAGACGCAGTCAGGCAGCCACCCTCCCTGCCCGTTGATTACAGCTGTCGCGGCAGGGAGGCAAATCCTCCACACCTCAAAATCGTAGGGGTGGTATTAAAAGGCCGGCGCCAGGGGCGCCAGGCCTTAGGGTAGAGATGAGCGATCAGCGCTGCGCAGCCTGGCGCAAGCCTTTCAAGGTGTTGAGCGGTGCATCCACCACAAAGCTGTTGGCCAGCCAGGACGGCACGCTGCCACCCGGCTCGCTCTGGGCCTCGTAGGTCACTTCCGAGCCGCCATTCTTCGGCACCACCCGCCACTGGCCCTGGAAGCTCGCCACCCGTACATAGCCATCGGCGGCGGGACGGTAATCCGGCTGACCTTCGAGGGTACGGGTAAAGCCGCCGTCGGGGGTCTTCTGCTCGGTGATGTGCAGCACCACGTCACGGGCGGTCACCGGCCAGGGCATGTCGATGCGCATATAGGTCCAGGCCTGGTTGTCCTGGCGCTTGAGTACCTCCAGCGACTGGCAGCGGAAGATCCACTTGCACGAGCCCACCGGATCATCCTGCAGGCGAGCGATGGTGGCCGGATCGGCCTTGATCTGGACCACGCCGCGGTAGGCCTTGTACTTGGAGCCAGCGACGGCACGGGTATAGACCTGGATACCGTCTTCCTGCTTGGCGAGCTGCCAGTCCTCGGCCTGGGCTAGGCCGGTGGCTGCGAGCAGGGTCAGGGCAAGGATGGAGCGAAGCGGCTTGTGCATGGGACGTCCCTTGTTGTTGTGGTTGTCGGAGAGCGTTGTCGAGAGATCGGATCAGGCGGCGGTCTCGCCTTCGAGCCGCAACAGGATGGCCATGGCCTCGGCACTGCTGGTGCCACAGAAGGCCGGCTCGGCCAGGAAGCCTCCGCATACGGCAGGACGTAGCGGCGAGCCGAACAGATCGCAGCGATTGGTGCTGTCCAGATGGGCGCAACGCACGCCGGATGGCTTGCCCTGAGGCATGCGTGGCAGCGGTGAGGAGATCGACGGCGCGATGCAACAGGCGCCACAACCCGGACGGCATTCCATGGTGAAACTCGCAGAGAAGAGGCTTGAAGCTTAAAACCAAGGCTGGGGCCTCACAAGCGAATCGTGACCAGATGTCGCTATACAGTCATGAATGTAACATCCATTCGCACGATGCTACGCAACCCAGAGATTTTTCGGCCGTCTTATCTGCGATGAGCGAGGCGGCTGGCCCGAGGGCGTGACAATGAAGCATTGGCTGGTGCTGGACCTGGAAGCGACCACCGACGAAGGTGGCTGGCCGCTGGAATTGATGGAGATCATCGAGATCGGCGCGGTGATGGTGGACGCCGAGGGCCAGGAGCTGGATCGCTACCAGAGCTTCGTCCAGCCTGAGCGCCTGCCGCTGCTGACACCCTTCTGCCGCGGCCTCACCCATATCAGCCAGGCCGATGTCGATGGGGCCGAGCGGCTGGCGGGCACCTGGCTGACCTTCGAGCGCTGGCTGGGCGCCTACGAAACCACCCTGGCCGGCTGGTGCAGCTGGGGCGACTTCGACCGCCGCCTGCTGGAACGCGCCTGGCGCGAGCACGACCTGCACACCCACCTGGCGCGGGTGCCGCATCGCAATCTCAAGCAGGCCTTCGCCAAGGCCCGCGGCCTGGCGCGCCCGCTGGGTCTTACCGCCGCGCTGGAGTCGGCCGGACTGGCCTTTACCGGGGTGCTCCATCGTGCCGAGACCGACGCGCGCAACACCGCCAAGCTGTTGCCCGCCAGTCTGCCGGCCTTCGCGCGCTGACCGACGCAGGAAGCGGTGACAGCCGGGGACGGCCTTGGGCATACTCGCGGACGGTTCTAACCGCTCTCGCACAAGGAAACCCGATGTTCAAGGTCAACGAATACTTCGACGGCACCGTCAAATCCATCGCCTTCAGCCTGAAGTCCAAGCCTGCCACCCTGGGCGTCATGGCCCCCGGCGAATACGAATTCGGCACCAGCCAGCTGGAGGTCATGCACGTGGTGGCCGGCGCCCTGACCGTGAAGCTGCCGGGCAGCGAGACCTGGGAAACCTTCACCGCGGGCAGCCAGTTCACCGTGCCGGCCAACGCCAAGTTCCAGCTCAAGGTCGCGGAAGACACCGCCTACCTCTGCGAATACCACTGAGTCCGTGAGTCCCGTCACTCGGCCATCCAGGCCGACTGGCGGGGGCCGCTACCCCGCCTGAACGCTTGCGCTTCGGCTCTGTCCTAAGCGACACCGCCGCTTTCGGAGTCGTCGCCATGTCGCCAGCTGCAGCCCAGGGCACTCGCCAGCCGAGTCATGCCCGCCCCTTCGAGCACCAGCCCCGGAATCTCCCGACGCATGGGGTAGCCCTTGCGCAGGGCGTCGAACGCCTGGGCACGCGCCAGGGCCGGCAGGCCGAGGGTCGCGCGTAGCGCCGCATCGTCATCACGCGGATCGTAGACCGCACGACAGACGCGTTTGAAGGCCGTCGCCTGCGGCGTGTCCCCGCTGAACACCAGGCGTTCCAGCTGCTGCGGCGGCAACAGGTCGCTCAGACCCAAGCGTGGCGTTTCTCCCGCCCAGGCGCAAAACGCCTCATAGATCTGCGCCGTGCCGCGCCACTTGCCTTCCAGGCTGTGCCCGGCGATATGGGGCGTCACCAGGTGGCAGAGACGGGCCAATTCAGGGTCGATACCTGGCTCGCCTTCCCAGACATCCAGTGCCACCGCCAGCTCGGCGCCACCGGCCAGATGGGTACGCAGCGCGGCGTTGTCGATCACCTCGCCGCGGCAGGCATTGAGTAGCCAGCTTCCTGGGCGCAGGCTGGTCAGGCGGTCGGCATCGAACAGGTGCAGGGTGCGCTGCGCACCCTCGCGGATCAGTGGCGTATGCAGGCAGAGCACGTCGCACCGCGCGATCAGCTCATCCAGGCTGTGGAAGTCGCCCTGCTCCGTCGCCTGACGCGGCGGATCGCAGACCAGTACCTTCCAGCCCAGTCCGCGCAGCACCTTGGCGAGGCGGCCGCCGACCTGACCGGCGCCGACGATGCCATAGGTCCGCTGCGCCAGCTCCGCGCCGGTGCCATCGGCCAGCGCCAGCAGCGCGCCAAGCACCCAGTCCACCACCCCACGGGCATTGCAGCCGGGGGCGTTGCTCCAGCGGATGCCCGCCTGCTGCAGATAGCCGAGATCGAGATGGTCGGTGCCTATGGTGCAGGTACCGACGAAGCCGACCTTCGAACCTGCCAGCAGCGTCTCGTCAATGCGGGTGATGGAGCGCACCAGCAGCGCATCGGCGCGGCCCACGGCTTCGCGATCGAAGGCGCGACCAGGAAGGCGTTCGAGGGTCGCATGGGGTCCGAAAAAGGCGTCCAGCAGCGGTATGTTTTCGTCGGCAAGGATGTGCATGCCTGGGCACTCGCAAGGGCGGGGATCGGCACTTTAGCAGGCCATTCGCACCAGGCAACGGTCGCCGCGAGGCTTGCCACGCCGGCCATGAGGTCTAGACTATTGGCCCCGAAGCTGACCGACCGCTCAAGTGACCTCCTCTCTGCCTCGTATCAGACGTGAATTCGGCGCCCTGCTCTCCCTGGCCGCGCCTATCGTCATCGCCCAGCTCTCGCATTCGGCCATGGGCTTCGTCGACGCCGTGATGGCCGGCCGGGTCGGGCCACTGGATCTGGCTGCCGTCGCCCTGGGCAACTCCGTGTGGATTCCGGTGTTCCTGCTGATGACCGGCATCCTGCTGGCGACCACGCCCAAGGTAGCCGAGCGCCACGGCGGCGGGCGCAGCGGTGAGATCGGCTCGCTGGTGCGCCAGGCGCTGTGGCTGGCCCTGGGCTGCGGCCTCATCGCCAGCCTGTTGCTGCTCAATGCCCGGCCGCTGCTGGTGGCCATGCACGTCGACCCGCAACTGATCGGCCCGACCCTGCTCTATCTCAAGGGCATCGCCATGGGGTTGCCCGCCACCGCCTTCTACTATGTGCTGCGCTGCTTCAGCGACGGCCTCGGGCGCACCCGGCCGGCGATGCTGGTCGGCCTCGCGGGGTTGGCGCTGAACGTGCCGCTGAACTGGATCTTCATCCAGGGCCACCTGGGCCTGCCGGCCCTGGGCGGCGCCGGCTGCGGCTTCGCCTCCGGCACGGTGATGTGGGCGATGCTGCTGGCCATGCTGGCGATCATCCGTACCGAACGCTATCGCTCCTGCGCCATCTTCGCCCGCTTCGAGCGGCCGCACGGACCCACGCTGCGCGCCCTGCTGGCCATCGGCGTACCCATCGGCATCGCCGTGTTCGCCGAGTCCAGCATCTTCTCCGTGGTGGCGTTGCTGATCGGTGAACTGGGCCCGACCGTGGTGGCCGGTCACCAGGTGGCGCTCAACTTCTCCGGTCTGGTGTTCATGGTGCCCCTGGCGCTGGGGATGGCGGTAACCGTCCGCGTCGGTCAGGCACTGGGCCGCGGCGAGCCACGCGAGGCCCGTTTCGCCGCGGGCGTCGGCATGGCCGCCGGGCTGCTCTGCGCTTGCGTTTCCTGCACCCTGATGCTGACCGCGCGCACCTTCATCGCCGGGCTGTACTCCCAGGACCTGGCGGTGATCCAGCTGGCGGCCTCGCTGCTGGTATTCGCCGGCATCTTCCAGTTCTCCGACGCCATCCAGGTCACCGCCGCGGGCGCCCTGCGCGGCTATCAGGATACCCGCGCGACCATGGTCATCACCCTGCTGGCCTACTGGGGCGTGGGACTGCCGGTCGGCTGGGCGCTGGGACTGAGCGACTGGTTCGGTGCGCCACGCGGACCGGCCGGCCTCTGGCAGGGCCTGGTACTGGGTCTGACCTGCGCAGCCATCCTGCTTTCGGTGCGCCTGGCGCGCAGTGCCCGTCGACGCATCCACGGCGCCAAGCCCTTGTTACACTGACCCCCTCGTCGGACGGCCCTGGGCCGTTCAGGACGGGCGTTTTCACCTTTCGCGAGCGTGCGGCTTCGATGATCTTTCGCCTGCTACAGCTGTTTTGCCTCTGCTTCCTGCTCATCGGTCCGGTCCAGGCAGCCCTGCCCGGGCTGCCAGGTACAGAGAAGGATCAGGTCGACCCCCAGTTCGGCCAGTCCCTGGACCAGGTCATCAAGACCCTGGAAAGCGATCAGCAGCGCAATCGCCTGCTGGCGGATCTCAAGAAGCTGCAGGCCGCCCAGACCAAGGCGGAACCCAGCGCCTCCCAGGGAGTGATCGGCCTGATCACCGACACCATGACGGTGGTCGAGCAGCAATTGCAGCGCGACAACCTGCGCGAGCGCTGGCAATTCCAGCTGGATCAGGCTGGCGCGGAGCTGGCCATGTTGGCGCCCGCGCCCGAACAGCGGCTCAATCTGCTGTTGGGTTTCGTCATCACCCTGGCCTTCTGGGCCGGTTGTGCCCTGGGCCTGAAGAGCATCAGCCATCGGCTGCGCATCAGGTTCGGACTGGCCGAGGAGTTGCCGCTGAGACCGCGGACCCTGGACCTGGTGCGTTTCGCCCTGCGCAAACTGGCACCCTGGCTGCTGGCGTTCGTCATCACCCTGCTGGTATCCCTGTGGATGCCGGATTCCCTGGGCAAGACCGTCGCCGTGACCCTGGCCTATGCCGCCGTCATCGGCCCGCTGTTCGCGGCAACGGTGGTGGTGATCTGCTCCCTGCCCAGCGGCGCGCACCGCAGCCGGGCGTTGCTGATCCTGCGCCGGCGTGCCTTTCGCCCGCTGTGGATCATCGGCAGCCTGGCGGCCCTGGGCGGCGTGGCCAGCGATCCGCACCTGGCCGAGACCCTGGGGCCGCACCTAGCCGCGGTCATCGCCATTGGCGCCAATATCTGCGCCGCCCTGCTCACGGCGCAATTCGCCCTGAGATTCCGCCGCCCCATCGCCCACCTGATCCGCAACCAGCCCCTGGCCAAGCGTCAGGCGCTGCGCGGCCTGCAGGGCGTGCGCCACCTGATCGCCCGGCTCTGGCACCTGCCGCTGCTGATCCTGGTGGCCGTCTCGGTGGTGGCCACCTTCGTTTCCGCCGGGGACACCAGCGACGCCCTGCGCCGGGCACTGCTGTTCGCCGTGACCATGGGTGCCGCCATGGGGCTCAATGCCCTGGTCAGGGCGCGCCTGCTGCACCGGCGCCATCACGGCCGAATCCAGGAAGCCTATGCCGAACGGCTGCGGGCGTTCTTCGTGCTGGTACTGGGGATCGTTATCTGGCTGGTGGGAATCGAGCTGGCCCTGCGGGCCTGGAATCTCTCCCTGCTGGGGTTCAGCCAGGGTGACGGCCATGCGGTCGCCAGCAAGTTCTTTGGCCTGGGCGGCACCCTGTTGCTGGCCTGGCTGGTATGGATCCTGGCCGACACCGCCATCCATCGCAGCCTCAATCTGCACCGCGTGAGCCCCAACAATGCTCGCGCCCAGACCATGTTGCCGCTGATCCGCAACGTGCTGTTCCTGACCATCTTCGTCATCGCCCTGATCGTCGCCCTGGCCAACATGGGCGTGAACGTCACCCCGCTGCTGGCGGGTGCCGGCGTCATCGGCCTGGCGGTGGGCTTTGGTGCCCAGAGCCTGGTAGCCGACCTCATCACCGGGCTGTTCATCATCATCGAGGACTCCCTGGCCATCGGCGACTATGTCGACGTGGGCAACCACCTGGGCACCGTCGAGGGCCTGACCATCCGCACCGTGCGGCTGCGGGACATCGACGGCATCGTCCACACCATCCCCTTCAGCGAGATCAAGAGCATCCAGAACTACTCACGGCAGTTCGGCTACGCCATCTTCCGCCTGCCGATCCCGCAGGCGATGTCGGTGGACAAGGCTATCGAGATGGTCCAGGAGGTCGGCCGCTCGCTGCGCCAGGACCCGCTGATGGGCCGGGACATCTGGTCGCCGCTGGAGCTGCAGGGGGTGGAGAGCTTCGATTCGGGCATGGCCATCCTGAGATTTCGCTTCAAGACCGCGCCAATCAAGCAGTGGGAGGTCTCGCGGGCCTTCAACCTCAAGCTCAAGCGCTACCTGGACGATGCCGGCATCGAACTGGCGTCGCCGCGCATGAACGTGCGCTACGAGGTAGGCGGCTCGCCGCTGGATCAGGCGGCGCGGGGCAGCGAAGCGCCGAGCGAAGGCTGAGGCCGCCGACGCGACTGTCGGTCCTCGCGGCGCTGCGGAAAAGCCTCTAGGGTGGACGTCACTCTGTCCTGGCGAGGTTCCGACATGCCCCTGCGTACCCTGCTCTGTTATGGCGACTCCAACACCCACGGCACCCGGCCATTGACCCAGCCGGGCGTACTCGAACGCTTCGGCTGGGACGAACGCTGGACCGGCATCCTGGCCCGCGGCCTGGGCAGCGACTGGCAGGTGATCGAAGAAGGCCTGCCGGCACGAACCACGGTGCACGACGACCCCATCGACGGCCAGCACAAGAACGGCCTCACCTATCTCCGACCCTGCCTGGAAAGCCAGCTGCCCGTGGACGCCCTGCTCCTGATGCTCGGCACCAACGATCTCAAGGCACGGCTGTCAGTAACGCCCGCGGACATCGCCAGTGCGTTGCAGGTGCTGCTGGAAGAGATCAAGCGTTGCAATGCCGGCCCGAACGGCGCCACGCCCAGGCTCATCGTGATGGCACCGGCCCCCATCGAGGAAGTGGGCTTTCTCGGCGAGATCTTCGCCGGTGGCGCGGCCAAGTCCCGCCAATTGGCCGAGCGCTATCGCCAGGTAGCCGAGGCCCAGGGCGCGACCTTCGTCGATGCCGGGGAGCTCATCCAGGTAAGCCCAGTGGACGGCGTGCATTTCGAAGCGGACCAGCATCGGCGGCTGGGGGAACATCTGGTGGGGGTGGTCAGAGCGGCCGCTAGCGCCTGAACGTAGAACGTAGCCTGGACAACGGCGGAGCCTTGTCCGCGGATTTGATGCCACACAGTGGAAAACGCTGCGCGGTTTTCCACGCTACGAGTGGCTGGCATCGCCCTGTTGGGCTTCGACGATGGAGCCGTCTCAGCCCAATTTACGCATGACTCGCCTATGTAGGAGCGGCCCATGGCCGCGATGAGGCTTGAGCCTGAACTTGAATTGCCGGAAGTAAGCGGGTTTTATCGCGGCCATGGGCCGCTCCTACAGGCCTGCAGGGCTGAACGTAGTGTGGACAACGGCGCAGCCTTGTCCGCGGATTTGATGCCACACAGTGGAAAACGCTGCGCGGTTTTCCACGCTACGGGTGACTGGCATCGCCCTGTTGGGCTTCGACGATGGAGCTGTCTCAGCCCAACCTACGGATGATTCGCTTATGTAGGAGCGGCCCATGGCCGCGATGAGGCTTGAGCTTGAACTTGAGTTGCCGAAAGTAAGCGGGCGTTATCGCGGCCATGGGCCGCTCCTACAGGAGCTGCAAGGCTGAACGTAGTGTGGACAACGGCGCAGCCTTGTCCACGGACTTGATGCCACACAGTGGAAAACGCTGCGCGGTTTTCCACGCTACGGGGTGGCTGGCATTGCTCTGTTGGGCTTCGACGATGGAGCCGTCTCAGCCCAACCTACGCATGACTCGCCTATGTAGGAGCGGCCCATGGCCGCGATGAGGCTTGAGCCTTGACTTGGGTTACCGGAAGTAAACCAGGTTATCGCGGCCATGGGCCCCTCCTACAGGTACTGCAGGGCTGAACGTAGTGTGGACAACGGCGCAGCCTTGTCCGCGGACTTGATGCCACACAGTGGAAAACGCTGCGCGGTTTTCCACGCTACGAGGTAACGGGCATCGTCTTGTTGGGCTTCGACGAAGGAGCCGTCTCAGCCCAACCTACAGAACCGCATCAACGTAGGTTGGGTTGAGCGCAGCGAAGCCCAACACTCTCGGTTCAGCGCCGTTTTCAGCGATCCAGGCCGTAACATTGACGAAGGGCGTGGTACTGCTCGCTATAAGCCTGATAACCCAGGTTTCTGGCCTGAAGTGCAGCCAGCTCGTCTTCAACGGTCAGCGCAGCCGGCGTGGCGGTCGAGGCAACAGGCGCGATGGACCGGCGATTGTGAGCCAAGTCACAGCAGCAAAGCGAGCCCTGCGCTGAAGGTCATTCCACCTTCTTGCGGATCCAGTACAGGTAGCGCCCTTCCCCTTCGCTCTTTTCCACCAGCTCATGGCCGAGGAAGACGCAGAATTTGGGGATGTCGCGCTGGGTGGAGGGATCGGTGGCGATGACCTTGAGCAGGGCGCCGGGGGCAATGTCGCGCACCTTGTTGTGCAGCATCATCACCGGCTCCGGGCAGTTGAGCCCGCTGGCGTCGAGGGTGGCATCGGCTTCGAGGGTCATCGGCACTCCAGAAAACGCTAAAAATAGATATCGAGTAGGCGCGAGAACCTGTGCAAAGTTTCGCGAGCTAAAGACAGGCAAGGCGCAACGACGAGCGAGAGTAACAGCCAACGGCTGGCCCGAAGGGTGAGCGCCAGCGAATAAAGCCGTCGAGGAAGCGCAGTTTACGAGTGTAAATGAGCATTTCGACGGGTCCACCTCAGGGCGGGCTGGCGATCCAGGCGGCTGCCAACGCAGCCTGGCCGACGCGCAGCAAACTTTGGATAGGTCCTCAGGGTTTCCGATCCATCCGGCGCAAATGACAGGTCACTTCCTCGCGGTCGTGGTAGAGCTGCTTGCAGCCGATGACCACGCGCTGGCCGCGACCTTCGAAATGGTCGCGCAGGCGCTCGAGGATGCCGGCTACTTCGCGATAGCGCTGCTTCATCGGTAACTTGAGATTGACTACCGCCTCGCGGCAATGGCCCTCGCCGATCCAGCGTTCGATCAACGCCGCGGTACGCGCAGGTTTCTCGACGATGTCGCAGACCATCCAGTCCACCGGTCGCTTGGGGACGTAGGCATAGCCGTCGACCTGCAGGTGCTCCACCAGGCCGCTGTCCATCAGCGCCTCGTTCATCGGGCCATTGTCCACCGCTGTCACCAGCATCTCGCGGGCCACCAGCTGCCAGGTCCAGCCACCAGGCGCCGCGCCCAGATCCACGGCACGCATCTCCGGCGCCAGGCGAGTCTCCCATTCGGCGCGGGGAATGAACTGGTGCCAGGCTTCTTCCAGTTTGAGCGTCGAGCGACTGGGGGCCTCGCGGGGAAACCTCAGCCGCGGGATGCCCATGGGCCAGAGCGCGGCGTTGCCCGGCTCGACCACGCCGACGAAAACCTCGCGTCCGCTGAGAAAGGTCAGCTGCAGCCGTGGCGCCCGGGCATCGTCCACCAGGCGGCCGGCCTTGCGCAGCGCCAGGGTCAGGGGGCGCTCGAATTTCTTGCAGAAGGTGGAGAGCGCCTTGCCATCGTTGGTGTCGGGCATCTCCAGGGCCAGGCTGCCGCAGACGGGATAGCCCGCCAGCAGCTCCAGCAACGGACCGATGCGATCCTGCTCGGGCAGGCTCAGAAAGGCGCCGCGCGACCATTGGCGGGGAAAGACCAGCTCGGCGAACCTCAGGTGCTGCATCAGGCGCGCGGCGTCGGTCGCATCGCCGCAGACGAATTCGGCATAGGCCGCGCCCGGCTTGCCTTTGGCGTAGCCCGCCACGCCGAGCAGCGCCGCCCGCTCACCGAGCTCGGCGCAGACCTCGCCTTCGAATCCGGTACGGCACAGCAGCAACAAGGTATTCACGACAGGGCTTCCTCAAGGGGTCACGCAGGGCGCGCACTATACCCCAGCGCGCCGTCTGGGGAACGCCAGCGGCGGCTGTCGGTCCAGTACTACACCTAGAAAAATCAGTCCGCGCAGCGCTGGAACGGGTCTTGTCTGCCTTTCGAGGCCCGAACGGCCAGCGGGCAACCGTCGATAAGGAGACCCTGATGCCAGCCCTGGACAGCCTAAAAAGCCTCAAGACCCTGCAGGTAGGCGAGCGCACCTACCACTATTACAGCCTGCCCGACGCGGCCAAGACCCTTGGCACTCTCGACAAGCTGCCCAAGTCGCTCAAGGTGCTGCTGGAGAACCTGCTGCGCTGGGAAGACAACCAGACCGTTACCGGCGAGGACCTCCAGGCCCTGGCCGACTGGACCAAGACCCGTTCCGCCAATCGCGAGATCCAGTACCGGCCGGCGCGGGTGCTGATGCAGGACTTCACCGGCGTACCGGCAGTGGTCGACCTGGCCGCCATGCGCGAAGCCGTGGCCAAGGCCGGTGGCGATCCGCAGCGGATCAATCCGCTTTCCCCCGTCGACCTGGTGATCGACCACTCCGTGATGGTGGATCGTTACGCCAATGAAAACGCCTACCACGAGAACGTCGAGATCGAGATGGAGCGTAATGGCGAGCGCTATGCCTTCCTGCGCTGGGGCCAGAACGCCTTCGACAACTTCCGCGTGGTCCCGCCGGGCACCGGTATCTGCCACCAGGTCAACCTGGAGTACCTGGGCCGCACCGTCTGGACCAAGGAAGAGGACGGCCGCACCTATGCCTTCCCCGACACCCTGGTCGGCACCGACTCTCACACCACCATGATCAATGGCCTGGGCGTGCTGGGCTGGGGCGTGGGCGGCATCGAGGCCGAGGCGGCCATGCTCGGCCAGCCGGTGTCCATGCTGATCCCCGAGGTGGTGGGCTTCAAGCTCACCGGCAAGCTGCGCGAGGGCATTACCGCCACCGACCTGGTGCTGACCGTGACCCAGATGCTGCGCAAGAAGGGCGTGGTGGGCAAGTTCGTCGAATTCTTTGGCGATGGCCTGGCCACCCTGCCCCTGGCCGACCGCGCCACCATCGGCAACATGGCGCCGGAATACGGCGCCACCTGCGGCTTCTTCCCGGTTGACCAGATCACCCTGGATTACCTGCGCCTGTCCGGCCGTCCCGAGGAAACCGTGCAGTTGGTGGAGGCCTACACCCAGGCCCAGGGCCTCTGGCGCAACCCCGGCGACGAGCCGGCATTCACCGACGTGCTGGAACTGGACATGGGCGAAGTCCAGTCCAGCCTGGCCGGTCCCAAGCGACCCCAGGATCGCGTACTGCTCGGCGAGGTCGCCAAGACCTTTGCTGACTTCACCGCCCTGGCGCCGAAAAAAGCCGAGGCACCCAAGGCCGGCAGTGGCGTCGAAGTCCAGCTCGACGGCCAGACCTTCCAGCTGGAGGACGGCGCGGTGGTAATCGCTGCCATCACCTCCTGCACCAACACCTCCAACCCCAGCGTCATGATGGCAGCCGGTCTGCTGGCCAAGAAGGCGGCCGAGAAGGGCCTGATGCGCAAGCCTTGGGTGAAGTCTTCTCTCGCCCCCGGCTCCAAGGTGGTGACCGACTACTACAATGCCGCCGGTCTCACGCCCTATCTCAACGACCTTGGCTTCGACCTGGTCGGCTATGGCTGCACCACCTGCATCGGCAACTCCGGCCCGCTGCTCGACCCCATCGAGAAGGCGATCCAGGACGCCGACCTCACCGTGGCTTCGGTGCTCTCCGGCAACCGCAACTTCGAAGGCCGGGTGCATCCGCTGGTCAAGACCAACTGGCTGGCCTCGCCGCCGCTGGTGGTGGCCTATGCGCTCGCCGGCAGCGTCAAGGTCGATCTGACCCAGGAGCCGCTGGGCACCGGCAATGACGGCCAGCCGGTCTACCTGAAAGACGTCTGGCCCACCCAGCAGGAAGTGGCCGACGCCGTGCAGAAGCTCGACACCGCCATGTTCCACAAGCAATACGGCGCCGTGTTCGACGGTGACGAGAAGTGGCAGGCGATCCAGGTGCCGGACGCCGAAACTTATGTCTGGGATGCCGACTCCACCTACATCCAGAATCCGCCGTTCTTCGAAACCATCGCCGGCGATCCGCCACGTATCGCCGATATCCACGATGCCCGCATCCTGGCGCTGCTGGGCGACTCGGTCACCACCGACCACATCTCCCCGGCCGGCAACATCAAGAAGGACAGCCCCGCTGGCCGTTATCTGGCCGAGCATGGTGTGGCCTATGCCGACTTCAACTCCTACGGCTCGCGCCGTGGCAACCACGAAGTCATGATGAGAGGCACCTTCGCCAACATCCGCATCAAGAACGAGATGCTGGGCGGTGAGGAAGGCGGCAACACCTACCACGTGCCCAGTGGCGAAAAGCTGTCGATCTACGACGCGGCCATGAAGTACGAGTTGGAGAACACCCCGCTGGTCATCATCGCCGGTAAGGAATACGGCACCGGTTCGTCCCGTGACTGGGCCGCCAAGGGTACCAACCTGCTGGGCGTCAAGGCCGTGGTCGCCGAGAGCTTCGAGCGCATCCACCGTTCCAACCTGGTGGGCATGGGCGTGTTGCCGCTGCAGTTCAAGGACGGCGTCGACCGCAAGTCCCTGGGGCTGACCGGCAAGGAGAAGATCGCCGTGCTGGGCATCGACGGCGTCGAGTTGCGTCCGCGCATGCCGCTGACCCTGGAAGTCACCCGCGAGGATGGCAGCCTGGAAAGCGTCGAGGTGCTCTGCCGTATCGATACGCTCAATGAAGTGAGCTACTTCAAGGCCGGCGGCATCCTGCACTACGTGCTACGGGAGTTCCTGGCCAAGCCTGCGGCCTAAGCAGGCGCCAGCGAACGCCCGGCAGCCTGGCTGCCGGGCGTTCTGCTGTCAGGGGGTTGCCGTACCAAGGCTCGGGCCGTCGAAAGAACGGTCCAGGACTCCAGACTCCTGGTGCCGCCCTGCCTCGCTACTCCTCAAGGTTGCCCAGGGGACCCAGGGTGCAAATGCTCATGCCCGCAACTTCAAAGCCAGACCGTCGCGGCCAACCCCAGGGCACCGAGCACGAAGCCGACCAAGGCGCCCCGTCCAGGCACTTCGTGGAACAGCATCCAGATCAGCAGCGGCTCGCAGATCAGCAGAACCAGAACGGAGACGACCGCGACCAGCCAGATATTGCCGGTTGCCCTATAGCCGAGGGCGTAGGCCAACAGCAGGCAGAGCCCGGAAAAGCAGGCGAAGCCGGCCAGCAACAGCACATCTCGCCAGTCGCGGCTTACCGCTACCGCCAAGCGCGCCGCGGCCAACTCACCGTAGATGATGCAGGCTTCGCCAATGATCATGAGGGCGATAGCCGAGATACCCAGGAGTTCTTTGGACATGAAGGACCTTCTTTGTGAACCGAGAAGACCGACGCTGCGCGCACATTGGCCCAGCGGCCAGGACAGGTGTCGCGGACGTGGCGTCCAATGGGGTCAAGGTTCAGTGCAGAAGGCGTGCATAGCAGGCATCTCTTCAAAGGACTGGCTGCTGGATGCTAGCTCCTAGTGCGCTGGTAGGACTGCGCTCAAAATGAAGCGTCGGACCTTCTCCCAGCTGAGACCTTTCGTATGAGCCACCCATGGCCGCGATGGAGCCCTTCAACCGAGGCCTTAGCCGTAGGTGAAAAAGATTAAGTCATCATGGCGGTCAGGTAGTCCACTGATGCGGTCGCTCCTACAGTAGCCAGGGCCGGTCCCTGAAGAAACGCCTAATGCTCCCTCATCATCCCATCCTCAGGGTAGCGAGCATCCATTGAGGAATGGTCATCACGGTGGCGAGGCCAATGAACACTTGGTTGGTGCCGCGCTCATAACACCCTCCAGGCTGATGCTTCCCTGCGATGCAGGTAACGAGCGAACGCTTCTAGCCTGGCAATCGGCCGTCGCGATTACGCTCAGGCCGTTACCACACGCCGGGCCATCACCTGACCAGTCACGAGCACGATGAGGACGCCGAGGGCGCCGGCCGCATAGGGGACCCAGTGCATGTCGGCCGTACCGAGCCACCCCTGCAGGAGTTCATCGCTGGCGATCAACTTGCCGGCGATCCAACCGAGCAGGGCCGCGCCGGCCATGACCAGCCAGCGAAACTTTTCCATGAGTTTCAGGATGATCTGGCTGCCGAAGATGATGATGGGGATGCTGATGAGCACCCCGGTGACGGCCAGGCCCAGGTGCCCCTGGGCCGCGCCCGCCACAGCGATGACGTTGTCCAGGCTCATCACCACGTCGGCCACCATGATGATCCAGATGGCCTGCCCCAGGGTGGTCCCGGCCTTGACGTCCGCCTCGTCATCCTCTGGCACCAGCAGCTTGATGCCGATCCATAGCAGCAGCACACCGCCGACCACCTTGAGCAGCGGCCAGCCCAGCACATAGCTGGCGACGAACAGCAGCAGGATGCGCAGGATCACGGCGCCGGCAACTCCACCGAGGATGGCCTTGCGACGTTGTGCTTCGGGCAGGCGGCGACAGGCCAGGGCGATCACCACGGCATTGTCGCCCCCCAGCAGGATATCGATGATGACGATCTGCAGCACACCAGCGAGAAAAACGGGATCGGACAGGGTGGCGAGCAAGGGCAACCTCAAGACGAATGCGATGGGACAGGCCTTTGGCAGCGGGCCGCGTCGATGATTTCATCCGGCGGCTGCCAAGGAGGCAAGAATACCGTCCTCGGCCTTGCTCTTCGCGACGATCAGGCACTGGAGGCGGATACAGGTCTCGGAAACGTGACCGCCCGCCAGTGTCCGGTGACCTCAGGGCGTCCCTGAAGCCATACCGAGGCGCACATCGCCCTGACCGCTGGCCGCCAGCTCACGGGCGACAAAGCCATTGCGCAGCTGCTCGTCGAGAAAGGCCTGCACGAAGGCCGCTGCCGCCTCGCGCCCCTTGGGCACGGCCATGGCCTGGCGGATCTCGGTAAAGCTGTCGTCCAGCACCCGATAGCCCGGGTGGGCAGCGGCATGGGCTTCCAGGGGCTGTCGCACGCCCGCCGCGGCATCCAGCTTCTGGTCGACGAACCAGTCGATGGCCGCCGCCGAGGTGGGCGCCCGCACCAGCTGCGCCTGGGTCAGGGTGCGGCTGAGATAGAGGTCATAGGCAGCCCCCTGGCCTACGGCGATGCGCCGTTCCGGCCGATCCAGGTCGGCAACCCCCCGGGCCGGGTCATCCGCGCGCAGCAGATAGGTGCCCTCGATGATGACGTAGGGTGCGCTGAAGGCGATCTGCGCGGCCCGCACCGGCTCGATGGCCAGAAAGGCCAGGTCCCAGGCGTCCTGCTCCAGCGCCGCGAAGACCTTGCCAGCGGCGTCATAGGTAGTGGCCTGCAAGGGCACGCCCAGCCGCTCGGCCAACGCCCGGGCCAGCGCCACCGAGACACCGGTTGGCTCGCCATCGGGTCCGCGCTGGGCCAGCACCGGATTGCCGTAGTTGATCGCGGTGCGCAGGACGCCGTGAGGGGCGAGTTCAGTCATTACCGCTGTGGAGGGGGTCATGTGAGCTCCTTGGATCAGAGGGATTGCCGAGTCGACGCTTTGCTGCCGCAGGCACGGCGGCTTCATAGTGCTGCCTCCGCACGGCCTTTGCACGCCTCTTGCCGAGTCTTACCCGAGTTCTCCGGCGTCTGTCGGGGCTCGGTGGTGAGGTGCCAGGGCGTTCCAAACCCGGCAGAGCGCCATCCTAAAGTTATTCCATAAGGTTATTTAAAGACAGCACTCCAACGCAGTTAACGTATAACCACCGGACCACCGGATCTCTCCCTCCGCCTTTACTCCCGAGGATCCCATGGCCGTGCTCTACACCGTTCTCCGCTTGCGGGCGCCCTTCCAATGAATGCTCCCGCCAAGCAGATACTGCTCAACGCCTTCAACATGAACACCGTGGGCCACATCAATCATGGCTTGTGGACCCATCCGCGCGACACCTCCAGCGCCTACCACACGCTGGGCTACTGGACCGAGCTGGCCCAATTGCTGGAACGCGGGCTGTTCGATGGCCTGTTCATCGCCGACATCCTGGGCGTCTACGACGTCTACGGCGGCAATGTCGACCTGACCCTGCGCGAATCCATCCAGTTGCCTGTCAACGATCCCTTCCTGCTGGTCTCGGCCATGGCCGCCAGCACCCGGCACCTGGGGTTCGGTCTGACCGCCAACCTTACCTATGAGGCGCCCTACCCCTTCGCCCGCCGCCTTTCGACCCTGGATCACCTGAGCGAAGGCCGCGTCGGCTGGAACATCGTCACCGGCTACCTGGACAGCGCCGCCCGGGCCATGGGCCTGGCGCGCCAGATCGCCCACGACCGCCGCTACGACCAGGCGGACGAATACCTGGAAGTGCTCTACAAGCTGCTCGAAGGCAGCTGGGCCGACGACGCCGTGGTCCGTGACCGCGTCCAGCGGATCTATGCCCGTCCCGAGCGGGTGCGCAAGGTCGTGCACCACGGCGAATTCTTCGACGTCGAGGGCTATCACCTCTGCGAGCCCTCGCGGCAACGCACCCCGGTGCTGTTCCAGGCCGGCTCCTCGGATCGCGGTCTGGCCTTTGCCGGACGCCATGCCGAGTGCGTCTTCATTTCAGGGCAGGACCAGGCCGCCACCCGCGCCCAGGTCGAGCGAGTGCGCGGCGCGGCAGTCGCGGCGGGCCGCGATGCCGCGGACGTCAAACTGTTCATGGGCCTCACGGTGATCGTCGCCCCTACCGCCGCCGAGGCACGGGACAAGCACGCCGAGTACCTGAACCATGCCAGCGCCGAGGCCGGGGTCGCCCACCATGCGGCCTCGGTGGGCATCGACCTGGCCGCCTATGGCCTCGACGAACCCATCCGCCCGCAACGGACCGAGGCCATCGAATCGGCGCTCAAGCGCCTGGTGGCTAAGGATGCCGGCTGGACCCGTCGCAAGCTGCTGGAGCAGCACGCCCTAGGCGGACGCTACACCACCCTGGTCGGTGATCCTCGGCAGGTAGCGGATGCCCTGCTCGGGTGGACCGACGAGACCGGGCTGGACGGCTTCAACCTCGCCCGCACCGTCACCCCCGAGTGCTACGGCGACTTCATCGACCTGGTGATCCCGGAGCTGCAGAGCCGGGGTCGCTACAAGACCGCCTACGCCGAGGGCAGCTTCAGACACAAGCTGTTCGGGCGCGGTGATCGCCTGGATTCCCGGCACTTCGGCACCCGCTTCCGTCAGGACTGAACGCTCAAGGACACCCCATGCCCCGCCTGAAACCCCTGCTTTTCGCCCTCGGCCTCGTCAGCGGTACGGCCTTTGCAGCCCCGCTCAAGATTGGCACCACCGCCGCCTTCGCCCCGCCCCTGGAAGTGGCGGTGCAGGAAGCCAAGGCCGCCGGCGTGGACGTCGAGCTCGTCGAATTCAGCGACTGGATCGCCCCCAACACCAGCCTCGCCAACCGTGACATCGACGCCAACTACTACCAGCACATCCCCTTCCTGGAGAACGCCAAGCGCAGTGCCGGCTATGACCTGATGGCGGTGGCGCCGGGGATCATCAACAACGTCGGGCTCTATTCGAAGAAGTACCGCACCCTGGCGGAAGTCCCCAAGGGCGCGCGGGTGGCCATCGCCAACGATGCCATCAATGGCGGCCGTGGCCTGTTGCTGCTGGAGAAGGCCGGCTTCATCACCTTGAAGCCTGGCGTCGGCTACCACGCGACGCTCGCCGACATCACCGGCAATCCGCGCGACATCCAGATCATCGAACTCGAAGCCGTGCAGTTGGCCCGCTCGCTGGACGACGTCGACCTGGCCCAGGGCTATCCGCATTACCTGCGCCTGGCCAAGACCCTCGATCCCAACCAGGCGCTGTTGTTCGACGGCCTCGACCATCCCGAGTACGTCATCCAGTTTGTCGCCCGTCCGGACAACAGGGACGACCCGCGCCTGGCCAAGCTGATCGATCTCTACCAGCACTCGCCCAAGGTGCGCGCCGCCCTGGACCAGGCCTACGGCACCCTGTACCAGCCAGGCTGGAAGAAGTAGCGCTCGCGGGCCCGATCAAGGTTTTTCGACGACGAAGGCGCAACGTCCGCGGTTCCTGCCGCCATCGGGCAGGTCCATGAATTCGTCGACGAGGATGCGCACGCCCTGCTCCAGCAGGAGGCCCCGCAGCACCTCCGGCGGATGGGAATCGTAGAAGAACGGCTGTTCGAACATGGTATCGACGAAGGCTTCGCTCCCCGAACCGCCCGCCGTCAGCATCAGTCGCCCGCCCGCTGGCAGCCCGGCGATCACTCGCGCCAGGACGGGCCCGTGCCAGCGGCGCTCCAGGTGGAACAACGAATCCCAGAGCAGCGCGCCCTGGTAGGGTTCGGCGCAGGCGTAGTTTTCCAGGCGCGCCTCGATCCAGCGCTGCTTGGGGAATTCCCGTCGCGCATGTGCCAGCATGGCAGCGGCCTGATCGACACCGAGCACGCGATGCCCCTCGGCCAGGATGGCAGCGGCGACCGGCGTGCCCGTGCCGCAGCCCAGATCGAGCACGGTGGCACCGGGTGCCAGATTCTCCAGCAGCAGCGCCAGATAGCGCCGCTCGTCGTCTCTAAGGCTGATCCTGGCCTGGCGGAAGGTGTCGGCAATGGCGTTGTAGGAGGTCTTGTTCAAGGTCGGGCTCCCTGGCTATCCCAGGAGCTTAGCCCAGCCAGCTCCCGGCGAAAGGGCCCTGCTTCTCGCATCGGCCCTTTCACCTGGCAATTTTTCCTACCGCGGTTTGGCGTTCTCCGGCTAGCTGCCTGGGTCACGGGCCTGCCAGTGCCTCCCGCGCCACCCAGGCGAGCCCTTTGGCCTAGGCCGCGGCCTGGGAGGCGGCCCGAGCCTCCAGCTCACGCACGAGCGGCAGCACCCGCTGGCCGAAATACTCCACCTCCTCCTGGAAGTGCAGGAAGCCCGCCAGCACCAGGTCCACGCCCTCCGTCTTGAGCGCCACGATGCGCTCGGCAATCTGCTCGGGGGTGCCGATCAGGTTGGGTTTGAAGCCATCGTTGTATTGCACCAGGTCCTCGAAGCTGGAGTTGGCCCAGTTGCCCTGGCCTTCCGGGCTGGCGGCGCCGGCCTGGCGCGCCGCATCGCCGAACGCCTTGACCGCTTCGGGATTGGCCTTGGCGACGATCTCGCGCAGGACCTCGTACGCCTCGGCCTCGGTGTCCCGGGCGATGATGAAGGCGTTTACCCCCACCTTGACCTCGCGCCCCTCCGCCGCGGCCTTGGCGCGCAGATCCTGCACCTGGGCACGAATCTCCTCGCGGGTACCGCCGTTGGTGAAGTACCAGTCCGAGACCCGCGCCGCCATGTCCCGTGCCGCCCGGGAACTACCGCCCTGGAAGATTTCCGGATGCGGCTGCTGCAGCGGCTTGGGTTTCAGGGTGTAGTCGCGGAACCGATAGAAGTCGCCGGCGAAGCTGAAGTTGTCCTGGGTCCAGATGCCCTTGAGGGCGCGGAGGAATTCCTCGGAACGCCGATAGCGCTCGTCGTGCTCCAGCCAGGGTTCACCGATGCCATGGAATTCGCCCTTGAACCAGCCAGATACCAGGTTGATAGCGATGCGTCCGTTGGTGAGCTGGTCGATGGTCGCCAGCTGCTTGGCCGCCAGCGCCGGATTCCAGGGGCCGGGCAGGATGGCGGCGATCACCTTGAGACGCTCGGTGGCGGCCAGCAGCGCATGGCTGAAGGCCACCGACTCGTGCTGGTATTCGGCGCCGTAGCCGGCGGTAAAGCGGATCTGCGTCAGGGCATAGTCGAAACCGGCCTGCTCGGCAAGCTGGGCCAGCGTGCGGTTGTAGTCGATGCCCCAGTGGGTGCGTTGCTCGATGGTGCTGACCACCAGGCCACCGCTGACGTTGGGGACCCAATAGGCGAATTTGACGGGGTTCTGCGACATACGAGGCTCTCCAGGTAGGGCTCGCCATACAAGGCGAGCGAAACGTTGACCCTGAGCCTCCAATCAAGAACCGAACCAAGTCTGAATGTCCCTTTGATTCAATGACTTGGCGGATAAAACACGACGATTTCCCGTGTTGCCGAAGGGACAGCTGTCCGGCCGCTGTTGCCTGAGCAACAGTGCAGCAAGGCCTCTGGCACGCCGGTTTCACACGGATGCCGCCTCAAGTGGCGGTGGTCCGCAGGAATTCGCTCCAGCGCCGCACCAGGTAGTTGTGCTCGTCCATCACCGAATTCCACACGCCGATATGGCTCATGCGCTCGGCGTAGGAACCGCCCTCGCGACGCTGACCCACCTCGATCAACGGCAGGCCGTCGCTACCGTACAGCTCCTCCCGCGCTGGCAGACCGCCGTACCAGAAATCCCACTCCGCTGCGCTCAGGTGATCCCTGGCCCTTACCGGATTGGCGATGTAGAAGCCCTGACGAGCCATGACCGCGCCAGGCCAGCCGGCCAGCCACCAGTTGAGGTAGGCATAGGCGGCATCACGCACCCGTCCCTCGGCGCAACGCGACAGCGACAGGCCGCCGAACCAGGCCCGATAGCCTTCTCGTGGTACCGCCACCCGGTAGTCGACCCCGGCGCGATGCAGGGCCATGAGCATCGGCGACCAGAGACTCTGGATGTCCACGCCAGCGGCCAGGGTCAGCTCGCCGGCGCTGCGGTCGTCGGACCAGAAGGCGGCGAAATGCCGATGCCGCTGGCGCTCCACCAGCAGCTCGGCCAGGCGGTCGATCTCCTCCAGGCGCAGGTTGCCGATGTCGTCGAAGCGCGCGAGACCTGCTGCCTGGATCGCCAGGGCAGCGTCCAGGGCACCGATGGCAGCGTCGCTCTGCAGGGCGCTGTGGCCGCACCAACCCTCGTCGATCAGCCAGGCCCAGCTCTCCTCCTGGCCGACCAGGGCGGTGGGCAGGCTTTCGGGTCGGTAGGCGAAGCTGTCGGCGTTGTGGGTCAGCGGCAGCATGCTGATGCGCTCGCTGGGCTGACCGCCCAGGCTGCCGTCGTGCTGCACATAGAGGCGGTCGCACGGCCGGCAGCCCGGCGCCAGGCGATCCGTGGCGTGCAGCCGCCCACGCTTGGGCAGGTCGTTGATTTCCTCCCAGAGCGCGATGCGGCGGATGTCGATGGGCTGGATGGCCCGTGCCGGCCAGACGAAGTCGACGTTGTGGAACCACTGGTCGTAGAGGTCGTAGCTATCAGGCTCCAGCACGGCGATGCGCTGGGCGGTCTGGACATCGTGGATCTGGTAGACCAGGCGGATGCCCAGCTCTGCTTCCGCCCGCTGGCGGATGGGTTCAAGCAGGGTCACCGAGGTGCCCAGCACCCTCAGGGTCAGCGGCGTGCTCATGCGGCCCGGCCCAGGCCGCCCATGAAGGCGGCGAAGGAGCGCCTGAGCAGCGCGGTATCCAGGTCACGGACGATGAATACCAGGCGCGAGCGACGTTCGCCCGCCGGCCAGGCCGGCAGATGCACCGGTGGATGCAGACTGTGCTGCACGCCGTGGATGACGATGGGTTGGCTGGCGTCGATCACGTCGAGGATGCCCTTGACTCGCAGGATGCGTTGCCCGTGGCATCTTAGCAGCATCGACAGCCACACCCCGAAGGCCATCCAGTCCAGCGGCCGGTCGAACTCCAGGCAGCAGACCTCGGCGCTGCCGTGGCGGCCTTCGGCGACCGCGGCGAACAGGCGCCAGCGACCGACCTCGGCGGCCGGGTCGGCGGCCCGCAGGCCTTCGCCCAGCAGCAGATCGTCACCACCGGCCACGCTGGACGTCAGCGCCCGGGTGGCGGTGGGATTGAGCTGCGCCAGGTGCCGGTCGAGTCGCTCCAGCGTGGCAGGCGCAACCCTGTCGGCCTTGCTCAGCAGCAGGCGATCGGCGGCGGTGACCTGATTGAGCCACTCCGGGTGCAATCGCTCCTGCAGCGCGGCATGCTCGGCGTCCACCACCGTCACCAGGAGCCCCAGGTGGAAGCGTCCGCGCAGCTGGGGATCGAGGTTGAGCGTGGCCAGGATGGGGCCGGGATCGGCCAGGCCGGTGGTCTCCAGCAGGACTCGGCGAAAGGCCGGGATCTCGCCGCGACTACGGCGCCCGTGCAGGGTCAGCAATGCTTCCTTGAGGTCACCGCGCACCGAGCAGCAGACGCAGCCGCTGGGCAGCAGCACGGTATCGGGCGCCACCTCTTCCACCAGCAGGTGGTCGATGCCGACTTCGCCGAATTCGTTGATCAGCAGCGCCGTCTCGCCCAGGGCTTCCTGGGCCAGCAGGCGCCGCAGCAGCGTGGTCTTGCCGCTGCCGAGAAAGCCGGTGATGACATTGACCGCCAGGCTCATGGCGCCCCCTCCAGCGGTGCCAGGACGCGCGGATCCAGGGGATCGAGCGGTCGCCCCAGCACCCCCTCGGCCTGGCGCCAGAGATCGTCCAGCCCCTCGGCCAGCGCCTGGCGTCCGGTCGGCCCCTGGACCAGGTAGGAGGCGCCCTGGACGTCGCTCACCGTGAGCCGGAACGGCGCCACCACCCGGTTGATGGCCGCGACCCGACGCAGGCGCTCGCGCCGTCGCGGCAGGTCGTCGCCCAGGGGATCGCTCCAGTGGAGATCTGGCCCGAGCAGGCCGCAGAGTCCGCACATGGGTACCTCCTAGGGCATGACATCGCCGGAATTGGGGCCCAGGGTCTGGCCGACGAAGAGATTGCCACCCGGATCGCTGGCCAGCAGCAGTGCGACCGGCGCCACCTCCTCCGCGCGCCCGAAGCGCCCTAGCGGCAGCTCGCGGGCCTTGGCTGCCTTCCAGTCGGCGCTGATGCCGTCCACCAGGGGCGTCTCGATGGGCCCGGGGGCGATGGCGTTGACCAGCACGTTGTCGCGGCCCACCTCCAGCGCCAGGGACTTGCTGAAGCCGATAACCCCGGCCTTGGCCGCCGCATAGTGGCAGAGCTCGGCGCCACCCTTGATGCCGAGCTGGGAAGCGACATTGATGATGCGTCCCCAGCGCTGCGCCTGCATGTGCGGCAGGGCGCGCTGGCTGGCGAGAAAGACGCTGGTGAGGTCGACGCGCAGCATGTCGTTCCACTGCTCCAGGGTCAGGTCGACACAGGGTGCCTGGGTCAGCATCCCGGCATTGTTGACCAGGATGTCGATACCGCCGTAAGCCGCCACGCAGGCGTCCACTCCGGCTCTGGCCCCATCCGGCTGGCCAACGTCGGCCACGGTCTCCGTCACCGACGCGCCCAGGGCACGGCATTCCTCGGCCACCCGCGCCAGGTGCTCGGCGTCGCGGTCGGCCAGTACCAGGTGCGCGCCGGCAGCGGCATAGGCTCGCGCGATGGCGGCGCCGATCCCGCTTGCGGCGCCGGTGACCAGGGCGCGACGGTCTGTCAGCTCGAACATGCTCTTCTCCTCAATCGGGCCAGCGCACGGTGAGACCGCCGTCGACGATCAGACTCTGGCCGGTGATGTAGCTGGCTTCGGTACTGGTCAGGAAACGCACCAGCGCAGCCACCTCCTCGGGCTTGCCGACGCGGCCCAGGGGAATGCTGCGGGCGGCCTTGGCCAGGCCCTCCGGACCCAGGGAGTTCTTGGCGTCCAGCGACTGGGGCGTCTCGATCAGACCGGGAATCACCGCGTTGCAGCGAATGCCGCGCGGTGCCAGTTCGACCGCCAGCGAGCGACAGAGGCCCGGCACCCCGGCCTTGGCGGCGGCATAGTGGGCATGGTCCTGCCAGCCGTAGACACCGCCGGCGATGGAAGAGATGGCAACCAAGGCGCCGCCCTCCCCCAGGTGCCGCGCCGCGGCCCGGAAGGTGCGCATCACCCCGGTAAGGTCGACGTCGAGCATCTCGTGCCAGCGCTCATCGCTCATCTCCAGCAGCGGCGCGGCGCGCAGCAGACCGGCGTTGGCCACGGCATAGTCGAGGCGTCCAAAGTGCGCCTGGGCGGCATCGGCCAGGGCATCCACCGAGGCGCTGTCGCTGACGTCCAGCGGTTCGAGCAGGCACTCGCCACCCGCGGCGGCCACCAGCCGCCGGGTGTCTTCGGGGTCATGGGGATCGCCGGGGTAGTAGCCACCGACCACCCGCACGCCATGGCGGGCATAGGTGACGGCCAGGGCCTGGCCGATGCCGCTGGCGGCGCCGGTGATCAGGGCAACGGGTGAGGTGTGAGCATTCATCGAGGCTCCTGTCATTTGAGGCTGGTGGGTTCGACGTGGCGCGCGGCCCACATCACCAGGCCAGAGAGAAAGCACGGCAGGGCGCCGAACCAGAGCGCAGCGCTATGCCACTGGCCACCGTTGCCGAGCACGCTGGTGATGCCGAGGCCGGCGAGGATGGCGCCGATCGGTCCCATGGCGTGGACGATGGCGCCACCCGTGGCACGGATGCTGGTGGGAAAGCTTTCGCCCATGAAGAACAACATGGCCGAATAGGGCCCGGTGAGAAAGAACAGCCCCAGGCTGTAGAGCGCCACCACCGGCACCAACTGGCTCGGCGCCTGCAACATGGCGAAGAAGGCCACACCGCCGCACGTCCAGCCCAGGGCCACGGTGTTGCGCCGGCCGATACGATCGCCCAGCCAGCCATGGAACAGGTAGCCGATAAAGCCGACGGCGTTGGACAGCACCAGGATCCACAGCGAGTTCTCGAAACTGAGCTTGTGCACGCTGACGATCACCGAGGTCCCCAGCACGCTGAACACCTGGATCGCCGACCAGTTGAGCAGGATGGCCAGGCTCAATACCAGGGTCGGGCGCAGGGCCTGGCCCTTGAAGGCCATGGCCACGCCGGCCTTGGCGTGCTCTTCGTAGTCCACGCCGTATTCGTGGGCCAAGGCACGGGCGTCCTGCTCCTGGCCTTCGCGACGCAGACGCTGGATGCGGGCGTGCACCTGGAATTGTGGAGACTCCTTGAGCTTGCGCGCCAGCACGGCGATGACGAAGGCCGGCACGGCGGCGAACACGAAGCAGCCCTGCCAGCCAATGTGGGGCAGCAGCAAGGCAGTGAGCCCGGCGGCGATCAGGGCGCCGATCGGCCAGCCGCTCTGCACCAGGCTGTAGATGAAGCCCCGGCGCCGGATCAGCCGAGGATCGTCGGAGGCGGCATAGACCTCGGTCAGGTAGGTGGCGTTGACCCCCTCCTCCGCGTAGCCCAGGCCAGCGACCGAGCGAACCAGCACCAGTGGCACCTTGCCCATGCCGGCACAGAGCGCGGTCAGCGCCGAGCACAGGGCGGTGCCGCCAATGGTGACGATGATGCCGCCGCGGCGACCGATCCGGTCCACCAGCGGGCCGATGGCGAAGGCGATGATGGCCCCACCCAGCGCCACCCAGGTGGCGAGTTCGGCCTGCTCGGCCTCGCTCCAGTTGAAGTGCCCACCCATCACCGGCAGCAGGGTGCCGAACAGGATGAAGTCGTAGACGGCGAACACCCAGGCGAAGAAGGCGATCCAGGTGGCATAGCGGACATCGCCGGAAGACAGTTGCTGCGGTTTCCAGGCAGCGGTGGTTTCCGTATGGAGCGAGCTGGCGGCAGGGAGGGTCATGGTCCTGTACCTGTGGGCTGGGCGCTTAGCGCTGGCGCGGCTGGCGCCGCAGGAAGTCGTCGGCGATCTCGTCCATGGTGGCGAAATGCACTCCGGCGTGACCCTGGATGTGCTCGATCAGGCGTTCGAGCATCAGCAGCACCTGCGGCCGCCCCGAGACATCGGGATGGATGGTGATGGGGAAGACGGCATAGTCCATCTCGCGATAGACCCAGTCGAACTGGTCGCGCCACATCTCTTCCAGATGGCGCGGATTGACGAAGCCGTGGCTGTTGGGTGCCTTCTTGATGAACATCATCGGCGGCAGGTCGTCGAGGTACCAGTTGGCCGGGATCTCCACCAGGTCGGTTTCCTGGCCGCGTACCAAGGGCTTCATCCAGCTCTCGGGCTGCTGGCTGTAGTCGATCTTGGTCCAGCTGTCGCCCACCCGCACGTAATAGGGACTGAAGTCGTTGTGCATCAGGCTGTGGTCGTACTTGATGCCTTTTTTCAGCAGCAGCTCGTTGGTGACCCGGCTGAATTCCCACCAGGGCGCCACGTAGCCGGTGGGCCGCTTGCCGGCCAGGGTGGTGATCAGCTCGATGGACCGGTCCAGCACCGCCTCCTCCTGCTCAGGGGTCATGGCGATGGGATTCTCGTGGCTGTAGCCGTGGATGCCGATCTCGTGACCTGCCGCGGCCACCGCCTGCATCTGTTCGGGAAAGGTTTCCACCGAATGCCCCGGAATGAACCAGGTGGTCTTGAGGCCGTAGCGCTCGAACAGCTTGAGCAGCCGCGGCGCCCCCACCTCGCCGGCGAACAACCCACGAGAGATGTCATCGGGCGAATCCTCGCCGCCGTAGGAGCCGAGCCAGCCTGCCACCGCGTCGACGTCGACGCCGATGGAAACGAAGATTTCTTTGGCCATCGTTGCAACCTCCAGTACCCGGACAGACACAGGTCGATGGCGGAGCCGGGCCCCCGCCACCGCCGCTTGAAATCAGACGCGGAGCTGAGCTTCCAGGATCGTGGCGGCATCGAGCAGGCGCTCGTCCGCCGCCGCCGGGGCCACCAGCAGCAGGCCGGTGGGCAGGCCCTGGGCATCGCGGCCGCTCGGTAGCGATACGCCAGGCGCACCGAGCAGGCTCCCGGCCATGGTCAGGCGCAGCAGCTCCAGATTGGTAACGGCGAACAGATCAGCGTCGGCTTCCAGAGGGGCCAGCAGCGGCGCCACGCGGCTCACTGTCGGCACCAGCAGCAGGGCCTCGGCGAATTCGGCGGCAAAGCGCGCCCGCAGCTGATCGCGGCGTTCATGCAGAACGGCCAGATGGTCGACCGGCAACGCCCGCGCACGCTCCAGGCGCTGCCGTACCCGCGGATCCAGGCGCGCGGCGTCGGGACCGTCGAGCACGTCGCGGTGCAGCGCGAAGGCCTCCACCGCACCTGGCCAGCCTTCCTCGGCGAGAAACTCCAGGGCCTCGGCAAAGACCGTGCGGGCGCGGCGCTCCACACTTACCCCGGCACGGGCCAGCCGCTCGGCGGCGGCCAGCAGATTGGCTCGCACCGCCGGCTCTATCCGGGCATCGTCCAGCACGCTCACATCCAGCACCACCCGCAGATCCGTTGCCGCCGGCAGCGGTCGAGCAGCGCCGCCCACCAGCAGGCGATCCAGGCACTGCACGTCACGCAGGCTGCGCGCCAGCGGACCCGGTGCGTCATAGGAGGCGGCCAACGGAAAGATGCCAGCCGCCGGATAGCGACCCAGGCTGGGGCGATAGCCCACCAGGCCATTGAGGGCGGCCGGCAGGCGTACCGACCCGGCAGTGTCGGTGCCGAGGGCCAGGGGTACGATCCCCGCGGCGACGGCCACCGCCGAACCGGAAGAGGAGCCTCCCGGGATACGCACCTCGCCGCTCGCCCACGGGTTGGCGGGCGTACCGAAATGGGGATTCAAGCCGATGCCGGAATAGGCGAACTCGCTGAGATTGACCTTGCCCAGGCTGACCAGCCCAGCCTGGCTCAGGCGCTGGACCATGACGGCATCGATCGTGGCAGGCGACGCTGCGCGGCGAAGTCCGGCACCGCAGGTGGTGATCTCTCCCTGCAGATCGAAGAGGTCCTTCCAGGCCAGGGGTACGCCATCCAACGGCGAACGCGGCTGTCCAGCGCGCCAGCGCTCCCTGGAAGCCAGGGCTTCGGCGCGACCGCGTGCCACCGTCAGGGTGATGAAGACGGAAGAGGAAGACTGGGCGCACCCCAGGGCCGCTTCGAATACCGCGACCGGATCGAGGGTCCCGGCGGCATAGGCTTCACCGAGACCGACCGCATCCATTGCCAGGGCTTGAGCGGATTCCATCGTCACTCCTTAAACGTACATTTTATAATTTGGTACGTTTAATAGAGCAGGCTTTATGCCAGCTTTAGCAAAAGGCCGCAGCCCGCGCGCAAACAGAGGCAATAGGGGTGATCTAAACCTGCCCTCACCCCAAGCCAATAAAATGTACTTAAATTAAATAGATCCATTTTTGTGCAGAACCGTAACGCCTGCCCCGTTACCGTGCGTGTACCTGACCCCACCGGTAACGCGCGAAAGGCCGTGGGCCTGTGCCACAATTCTCATCTCGTTTCCGGAAGGTCCCCGATGTCGGCAGCAGTCCCCGCCCCCCTCGATGACAGTCGTACCGCCGCGCGCTACGCGATGATCCGCAGTGCACTGCGCGAAGCCATCCTGGCCGGCCGTGCGGCGCCGGGGCTGGTGCTGGTCGAGGCGCCGCTGGCGCAGCTGTTCGGTACCAGCCGGGTACCGGTGCGCCAGGCGCTGACGCTGCTGCAGGAGGAAGGCCTGATTCGCCGCTTCGAGGGGCGCGGCTACCTGATCGATCCGGTCGGTACCGCGGGCCAGCCGCAGCGTCAGCCGCTGACGCGGCAGTTGCTCGGCCTGGACAGCAGCGACGAATTGATCGATACGCGCTCCCTGGGCGAGCGGGTCGGCGACGAAATCGCCGCCTGCGTCAGCCACGCCATGCTCTTCGGCCATTTCCGGCTGGACGAGCAGCCGGCTGCCGACCACCTGGGCGTCAGTCGCGCCGTGGTCCGCGAAGCCCTGATGCGCCTGCGCGATCGCGGCCTGGTGGAAAAGGAGCCCTATGGCCAGTGGCTGGCCGGCCCCCTCACCGCCCAGGCCATCCGCGACGACTACGAGATCCGCGCGCTTCTGGAACCCGAGGCGCTGTTGCAGACCGCGCCGGGGCTGGCGCGCAGCGAACTGCTGGATATGCTCGAACGGCTCGAGCAACTGGCCGACCAGCCCGCCCCCACTTCCTGGGCGGCGGTGGAGCGCATCGAGGCGGATCTGCATGGGCGCTGCCTGGCCGGTCTGCGCAATCGCAAGCTGGCCCAACTCATCGCTCACAGCCAGAGTCCGCTGAATGTGTCACGCATCTTCCACCAGTCGCTCGGCACCCCGCTGGACGAGGCGGTGCTGGTGGAGCATCGCCTGGTGCTGGAATCCCTGCTGGTGGGCAGTCCCGATGCGGCGGCCAGCCAGTTGCGCAACCACCTCCTGCGCGGCCGCGACCGCACCCTGCAGCGGCTCAAGGTACTGTCGGTGCTGCCCGACCCAGAACTGCCGTCCTATCTGGAGCGCCTCAGCTAACGCGCCCGCAGGTGCCGCACGTAGCGGTCGCCGATGAACTGGATACCGCACACCAGCACCACCAGGATGGCGATCACCACGGCCATCACCTGGGTGTCGTAGCGCTGGTAGCCGTAGCGGATGGCCAGGTCGCCCAGCCCGCCCGCGCCTATGGCGCCCGCCATGGCCGAGGCGCCGATCATGGCCACCAGGGTCACGGTGAAGCCACCGATGATGCCGGGCAGCGCCTCGGGCAACAGCACGTTGAAGACGATGTGCCGCCGCTCGCAGCCCAGCGCCTGGGCCGCCTCGATTACCCCACCGCCAACTTCGCGCAGGCTGACCTCGGCGATACGGGCGAAGAACGGCGTGGCGCTGAGGGTGATGGGAACCACCGCCGCCCAGACGCCGATGGTGGTACCGGTGATCAGCCGCGTCAGCGGGATCAGGGCCACCAGCAGGATGATGAAGGGCGTGGCGCGAAAGGCGTTGACCACCGTGCCCAGCACTCGGTTGAGGGTGGGCGCGGCGAAGATGGCGCCGCGCCCGGTGATGACCAGCACCACCGCCAGGGCGATGCCGGCGAACCAGACGATGGCCGCGGACACGCTGACCATGGTTAGGGTATCGAGGAAGGCTTTCCACAGCGCCTTGAGCATGAACTCAGACATAACCCAGTACCTCCGCGCGGGCGAACAGGCCAGATTGCCCAAGAAAGGCGGCCAAACGCCGCTCGTGCGCTGTCGTGGCTACCAGCAAGCGGCCCAGGGCTCGCCCCTGGATGCGATCAATACCGCCATGCAGCAATTCCAGCGGCGCGCCAAGCGCCCGGCCTAGCGCCTGGAAGTCGGGCTCCTCACTCTGGCCGTCGTAGCTCAATTCGAGCACTGTCCGCGCACCAGGTTGGCGGCTGGCACTCAGCCGATTGGCGAGATCCGCTGGCAACTGTGCGGAGAGCGGCGCCAGCAGTGCACGGGTGGCCTCCGCCTGGGGCGCGCCGAAGAGTTGCCACACCGGTCCCTGCTCGACGATGCGGCCGTGCTCCAGTACCACCACCCGGTCGCAGATCTGGCGGATCACCGCCATCTCGTGGGTGATGAGCACGATGGTCAGGCCTAGGCGCCGATTGATGTCCTGCAGCAATGCCAGGATCGACTGGGTGGTTTCCGGGTCCAGGGCCGAGGTGGCCTCGTCGCAGAGCAGCAGCTCGGGCTTGAGCATCAGGGCACGGGCGATGCCCACCCGCTGCTTCTGGCCGCCGGACAGACGGGATGGATAGACCTGCTCCTTGCCCTGCAGGCCCACCAGTTCCAGCAATTCCCGGGCCCGGGCTTCGATCTCGTCGCGGCGAAAGCCAGCGGCCTTGAGCGGCAGCGCTAGGTTCTCCAGCACCGTCTGCGAGGCCAGCAGATTGAAGTGCTGGAAGATCATGCCGATGCGTCGCCGCAGCGCCACCAGCCGGTCGCCCTTCAGGGCGCCTATGTCGACGCCGTCGACCAGCACCTGGCCGGCGCTGACATCCTCCAAACGGTTGAGGGTGCGGATCAGGCTGGACTTACCCGCGCCGCTGCGGCCGATGATGCCGAAGATCTCGCCACGGGCGATGCTGAGGTCGATGTCCGCCAGGGCCGTGACGGGCACCGCGCCGCCGGTGTAGACCTTCTGCACCCCGGTCAGACGCAGATGCTCCTGTACGGCCAGGCGCTCGGGTTCGGCAAGAATCTGCGGTGCTGGAGAGTGACGCAGTGCACTGGTCATCGCGAGGCCTCCTGCCGGTTCAGCCAGGCCAGGCTGTAGAGCTGCGGATTGCCGTAGGCCTTGGCGATGGCCTCGCGCACCCGCGGATCGTTCTGGAACACCTGGATGAAGGTGCGGATCGCCGGGTCGGCGGCCTTGTCCGGCCTGGTCACGAACCTCAGGGCGTAGCGGTGACCGCTGGCTTCGTCGTCACTGAACAGCAGGGCACTGTTGGGATCCATGGTGCCCGCGGCGAGGATATGCGAGGGATAGCTCTGCGCCAGGGTCACATCGTCCAGCACCCGCGCTAGTTGCGGCCCGGGCAACTCAATGAATTTGAGGTGCCGGGGATTGGCGACGATGTCCTGCAGGCTCGCCTTGGGCCCGGCATCTGGCCCAAGCTGGATCAGACCGGCGCGGGCATAGAGGTGCAGCCCGCGCCCCTGGTTGACCGGGTCGTCGGCCACCGCCACGGTGGCGCCGTCCGGCACCTCGGCAAAGCTTTTCACGCGCTTGGAATAGAGGCCGACCTTGTTTTCCACGCCATAGGCGATGGGCACCAGGGCATAGCCGTTCTGGGCGTTGGCGTTGTCCAGGAACGGCTGGTGCTGGAAGTAATTGACGTCGATGTCGCCGTGAGCGAGCGCCAGATTCGGCGTGTTCCAGTCACTGAAGGCGACGATCTCCACCTCCACGCCCTTTTCCCGCGCCACCTCGGCGGCGCGCTCCAGGGCAGCGTTCTGCGGACTGTCGTTGATGCCGAGACGAATCTTCTGCAGCTCGGCGGCCTGGACGGACAGCACCAGGGTCGTGCTCGCCAGGAGCAGCCCGAGGCGCTGGAAAATCGAAGGTATAGCCATGATGAGACCTCGAGATATCGAGGGCTCGTCCGGTGGTCCGGTGGAACCCGTAGGGAAAGGATCAATCGCCCTGTCGCTCGGGCGTGTTGGCAGAGAAGGCGGTGGCCTTGTGCTCGACGATCAGCGTGCCGACCTCCACCCGCGTCGCGCAAAGCGCCTTACATGACAGGGTGGGAATTGCTCGGGGGCCGACGCCAAGATCGACGCACAGCGCCGCTGCTGCGCCTCACCGCGGACCAACGCAGGCTGCCTGGCGGTGACGCGGAAAGCCTGGAACGAGCGAGTAATGGGTGGGCGAAGAGACATGATGCAGGGCTCAGCCAGGAGGTTGGCTTATAGCCTACCTAGGCGATTAGCCGCTTTTGAAATAAGAATGGGGCATATGCATAGGTCGAGGCATCCGCAGGATGCCTCGACTGCGCCGACAAGCACTGCAACGCTGGCAGCGCGTCCCTGATCTATAGGGACGTCGTCTGCATAGCCGCAGCGCGCACGAAGCCCGCCACCCGCGCCGCCGTGTCCACCAGCACCTGGGCCTGATTCAGGCCACTGCGCTTGAGTGGTTTGAGATCATGGTCCGCGGTCGCGATCCACTGCACCTCGATGCTTGGCGCCAGGGTGTAGCCCGCCACCTCCTCCCGCGACCCCAGGGCATCGCGTTCGCCCTGGACGATCAGCGTCGGCGTGGCCAGGGTCGCCAGGTGTTCGGTGCGCAGACGCTCCGGCTTGCCCGCCGGGTGGAAGGGATAGCCCAGGCAGATGAGGCCCGCTGCGCCCAGCTCGTCGGTCAGCAGACTGGCCATCCGCCCACCCATGGACTTGCCCGCCAGCCATAGCGGACCGCTTTCTGCCGCGCGCCAGGTGGCGACCATTTCCCGCCAGTGCTCCAGCAGGACCGGCGCCGGATTGGGTGGGCGCCGCCTGCCCTCGGCGCGCGCCCGCGCCATGTAGGGAAAGTCGAATCTCAGGGTACGGATCTCGCGCCGGGCCAGCTCCTCGGCCAGCTGCTGCAAGAAGGGGCTGTCCATCCCCGCCCCTGCCCCATGGGCCAGCAACAGGGTCGCCAAGGGGCTGCCGGCGGGGCGGCATTCGCGAAAACCACCGAGGTACAACTCGTCTGCCATGGGCTACTCCTCGTCAAACGCCAGAGCTTAACCCGGCCTTTATTGATCTGGATCAATAAAGCCAGGAGCCTGCCCCTCACACTGGGCGCCTCGAAACCATTGGAGTCCGGCATGACAGCCGCCCTCGTCTGGGACGCCGACCTCATCGCCCGCTACGATCGCGCCGGCCCCCGCTACACCTCCTACCCCACCGCCGTGCAATTCCACGACGGCATCGGCCCCTTCGACCTGCTCGGCGCCCTGCGCCTGAGCCGCCAGGCCGGACGCCCGCTGTCGCTCTACCTGCACGTGCCCTTCTGCGCGAACATCTGCTACTACTGCGCCTGCAACAAGGTCATCACCAAGGACCGCAGCCGCAGCGCCGCCTACCTGGAGGCCCTGCGCCAGGAGATGATCCTCACCAGCCGACACCTGGACGGTGGGCAGCGGGTGGAACAGCTGCACCTTGGCGGCGGCACCCCGACCTTTCTCAATCCCATGCAGCTGCGCGAGCTGATGGCTGACCTGCGCCGCCACTTCACCCTGGCCGACGACGACCGCGGCGACTACTCCATCGAGATCGACCCGCGCGAAGCCGACTGGAGCACCATGGGCCTGCTCCGCGAGCTGGGCTTCAACCGCGTGAGCTTCGGCGTCCAGGACCTGGATCTGCAGGTGCAGCTGGCGGTCAATCGCCTGCAACCCTTCGACGACACCCGCACCCTGGTGGAGGCCGCTCGCGCTCTCGACTACCGCTCCATCAACCTGGACCTCATCTACGGCCTGCCCCGGCAAACCCCGGCCAGCTTTTCCCACACCGTGGAGCGGGTGCTGGAGCTGCAACCGCATCGCCTGTCGGTGTTCAACTACGCCCACCTGCCACAGCGCTTTCCGCCGCAGCGACGCATCGAAGTCAGCGAACTGCCGGACCCCGCGGCCAAGCTGGAGATGCTGCAGCGCACCGTGGAACAGCTGCTGGCCGCCGGCTATCGCTACATCGGCATGGACCACTTCGCCCTGCCCGACGATGACCTGGCCATCGCCCAGGAAGACGGTACCCTGCAGCGCAATTTCCAGGGCTACACCACCCACGGTCACTGCGACCTGCTGGGCCTGGGCGTCTCCGCCATCAGCCAGATCGGCGATGTCCTCTGCCAGAATACGCCCGACCTCGCCCGCTACCAGGAACGCCTGGGCCACGGCGACCTGGCGGTGGCCCGCGGCGTGCGACGGTCGCGGGATGACCGCATTCGCGGCGCGGTGATTGGCCAGCTGATCTGCCACTTCCAGCTGGATTTCGCCGCCATCGAACGCAGTTGCGAACTGGATTTTCGCCAGTACTTCGCCGACGCCTGGCCGCAGCTACTGGCCATGGCCGCCGACGGCCTGATCCGCCTCGACGAGCGCGGCCTTCAGGTGCTGCCCCCTGGCCGCCTGCTGATACGCGCCCTGTGCATGCTGTTCGACCGCTACCTGTCGGGCCACGACAACCAGCGCTTTTCCCGGGTGATATGACCCATGCCTGCCATGACTGCTAAAGTTAGACTTTTGGAACCAGACGAGAAGCGATCCTCCGCCATGACCGAGCCCCTCAAGCTGCGCACCGCCCAGGCCCATTGCAAGGATTGCAGCCTCGCCTCGCTGTGCCTGCCGCTCTCGCTCGACCTGAAGGACCTCGACGCCCTCGACCAGATCGTCAAGCGCGGCCGGCCGCTGGCCAAGGGCGACCACCTGTTCCGCCAGGGCGATACCTTCGGCTCGGTCTATGCGGTCCGCTCTGGCGCCCTGCGCACCAGCAGCCTGAGCGATGCCGGGGAGGAGCAGATCACCGGCTTCCACCTGCCCAGCGAGCTGGTCGGGCTATCGGGCATGGACACCGAGCGCTATCCGGTCTCGGCCCGGGCGCTGGAGACCACCACCGTCTGCGAGATCCCCTTCGAGCGCCTGGACGAGCTCTCCGAGCAGCTGCCGCAACTGCGCCGGCAATTGCTGCGGGTGATGAGCCGGGAGATCCGCGACGATCAGCAGATGATGGTGCTCCTGTCCAAGAAGAGCGCCGACGAGCGCATCGCCACCTTCCTGGTCAATCTCTCGGCGCGCTTCCATGCCCGTGGCTTTTCCGCCCAGCAATTCCGCCTGAGCATGTCGCGCAACGAGATCGGCAACTTTCTCGGCCTGGCGGTGGAGACCGTATCGCGGGTCTTCACCCGCTTCCAGCAAAGCGGCGTGCTGGCGGCCGAAGGCAAGGAGGTACGCATCCTCGACTCCGCCCGCCTCTGCGCCCTCGCGGGCGGCCAGCTGGAAGGCTGACGACTTGCGCCTGCCGCTCAGCCAGCGGTAGGCGCTCTCCCCCTCTAGAAGCTGTAGCTGACCGTCGCGGTCACGTTGCGCTCTTCTCCGAAGTAGCAGAAGTCTAGGCTGTAGCAGGACGCCACATAGTCCTTGCCCATCAGGTTGTTGGCATTGACCCGCGCCGTGAGCCCTGGCATCCCCAGCCGGGTGAAGTCATAGGCGAGCATGGCATCCACCAGGGTGTAGGCCGGTACCTTACGGGTGTTGGCCTTGTCCGCCCAGCTGGTACCCACGTAGCGCGCCCCGGCGCCGACGCTGAACCCCGCCAGTGGTCCGGCCAGCTCGTACTCACCCCACAGCGACGCCTGGTGGCGTGGCGCCTGGTTCGGCGTGTTGCCCTGGTTGCCATCCAGCGCCTGGGGGTACTCGATGTCGGTGAAGGTATAGCTGCCCAGCAGCTTGAGGCGCTCGGCCAGCTGCAGATGGCCTTCCAGCTCCAGGCCACGCGAACGGATCTCGCCTACCGAGGAATAGAAGTCTTCCTGCGGCAGCTTGGTCGCCACGTTTTCCTGGGTGATGTGGAACAGCGAGGCGGTGTAGAAGCTGGTGCTGCCCGGCGGCTGGTACTTCAGGCCCAGCTCCCACTGCTTGCCCTCGGTGGGCTCCAGGGGATTGCCCGCCGCGTCGTTGTAGGCATTGGGATTGAAGGACGTGGAATAGCTCAGGTAGGGCGCCAGCCCGTTGTCGAACAGATAGAGTGCCCCGGCCCGCCCGCTGGCCTGGCCGCGGCGCGCGCTGCTGCGCGTACCCGCCAGACGATCCTCGATGCCGATCTCCACCCAGTCCTGGCGTAGACCCAGGGAAAAGCGCCAGCGATCCAGCTCGATGAGATCCTGCAGGTAGACGCCGGTCTGCGCCAGCTCGCGGCGGTATTCGCTGCCGGGGGAGATGGTCACCTGACCGCCGTAGCTGGGCTCGAAGGCGTCCAGCGGATCCGCCGTGCCACTGGGCCAATCCACATGGGTCCAGCGACGCTGGTAGTCCAATCCGGCGAGCAGGGTGTGCCGGCTGCCGGCCCAATCGAAGTCCGCCTGGACCAGATTGTCCAGGGTATAGGCATGCAGGTTCTCGCGGCCGCCGGAGTAATAGCGATTGAGCAGGTTGCTGTCGCCAACATAGCCGTAGCCATAGACCTGCTCCAGCTCGACCCGCGACTTGGCATAGCGGAAGTTCTGCCGCGCACTCCAGACGTCATTGAACCTGTGCTCGAACTGATAGCCGACCATCTGCTGGGTCCGCTCGAACTTGTCGTGGTCCGGCTCGCCGTCGAAGAAATGGTTGCTGATGTAGCGACCGTTGCGCCGATAGAGACTGCCCTCGGCCGGTACCCCGCTGTGGTAGCCACCGTCCGGGTCCTTTTGCAGATAGGCCTGCAGGGTCAGGGTGGTGTCGTCGCTCAGGTCGATGGCCAGGCTGGGCGCCAGGGCATAGCGCTCTTCTTCCACGTGGTTGAACTGGGTATCGCTGTGCTGGGCGAGGCCCACCAGGCGATAGGCGATACGCCCCTCCTCGTCCAGCGGCCCGCCGAAATCGAAGCCGGCGCCGCGCTGGCCGAGATTGCCCAGCATGGCCTGGACCTGATGATAGGGCTGGTACAGCGGTTTCTTGCTGGTGAGCGCCACCAGCCCGCCTGGCAGGCTACGGCCATAGAGCACCGAGGCCGGCCCCTTCACTACGTCGATGCGTTCGAGAAAATAGGGATCGACCTGCAGCGAGCTGAAGGTGCCGCTGTCGCCCATGGTCTTGAGGCCGTCGAGAAAGACATTGTCGACGCTGTTGTCGGCGAAACCGCGCATCACCACATAGTCATAGCGATTGGACGCGCCGATCTGCCCGGTGAAGATGCCCGGGGTGTATCTCATGGCCTGCTGCACGGTCTTGGCGCCCTGCTCATCGATCTGCTCGCGGGTCACCACCGAGACCGACTGGGAGGTTTCCAGCAGCCCCTTGCTGGTCTTGGTGGCCACGTTGCTATGGGTCGCGAGGTAGCCATCGGTCTCGCCCAGGGCATTGCCCAGGGCGAAGCCGGTCACCGTGGTGTCGCTCAGGGAAGTCACGCCGGTCGCGGCCACCGACTCCAGGCGATAGCTGCCATCGGCCTGGCGCACCGCCTGCAGGCCGCTGCCCTGGAGGATCTGCTGGAAGCCTTCGCCCGGTGTGTAGCGGCCCTGCAGCCCCGGACTGCGGCGCCCCTCCAGACCTTGGGCTGGTGCCGAGAGCAGTACGCCACTCTGGGCGGCGAAGGTGCTGACCACAGTGGCCAGGCTGCCTGCCTCGATACGGTACTCCTGAGCTGGGGGCGCGGCCTGGGCCAGGCCCAACGGCGCGACCAGACCGGTAATCCCCAACGGTACGGCCAGCGCCAGGACACGTGCCGCGCGACGCAGGGGGTGAAGGGTAAAGCAGGGTGGGCAATGCATGGAGGCCTCGAATAACAGATCGTTTCTCCTAAGCCCCACGAGCGCACAAAAGGGGAACCACCCGCCGCATTTTTTTTAGGCGGGCACGAGCTGCACCCACCAGGGCAGGCGCCGCTCCACCCGCACCGGGAGGCTATCGGCCAGGGCTGCCAGGGCGCGATCGGTGTCGCCCAGTGGATAGCTGCCTACCACGCGCAGTCCGGCGACCGTGGCGGTGCAGGTCAGCAGCCCCGGGCGATAACGCCCGAGTTCCTCTATCAAGGCCTGCAACGACCAGTCGTCCACCACCAGCCGCCCCTGGCGCCAGAGCTGACGACCCGGATCGACGCGACCCAGCGGCCGCACCCCGTTCACGGTCATCAGGGCGCGAGCCCCTTCAGCCAGGACCTGAGGGGGTGCCTGTAGTGGCAACAGCTGGAGGATGCCGCTATAGGCTGCGACCTCCAGCCCGTCCTCGCGCGCTCGGACCGCGCAACAGCCCGGGCCAGGACGCACCTGACCGACCGCCGTGTCCAATTGCAGGACCGCCGCCCCGCGCCGACTTTCCAACAGCACCTCGCCGCGCAGTAGCCGCCAGCGGATTGAAGTCTCCCGCGCCAGCTGGCTGTCGGTGTTGAGCCAGCCCCGCACCCCAGTGGCGAGGTCGAAGGCACGGATCTCACCGACTGCCGTGCTCAGATCAGCACCCTGCCCTAGCCGCCAGTCGTCCGGACGATTCCAGCCCAGTGCCAGGCCACCCAGGGCCAGGCCCAACACCTTGAGCGCACGGCGCCGCCCCAGGGTCTCGCGCCGCGCCAGTGCCAAGCGTCCTGACACCGGCAGACCCGCGAAGCGGGCGCTGATCTCCTCCACCCGTGCCCAGGCGACGGCGTGGCGAGTGTCCGCCTGGAGCCAACGCTCCCAGGCGCGCTCGGTGGCGGGATCCACCTCGTCGGCAGCCAGCTCGGCAAACCAGAGCGCCGCCTCTTCCAGCGGTTCACCGCGGCCAGGGTTCAGGGCACTCAAGAGACCAGTTCCAGGCAGTGGAGCATGGCTTGCGCCATGTACTTCTTGACCATCCGCTCCGACACGCCCAGACGCTGGGCGATGACGGCATAGGTGAGGCCTTCGAGCTGCGCCAGCAGAAAGGCCTGGCGCACGCGACTGGGCAGGCGATCGAGTAGCGCATCGAGTTCGGTGAGGGTTTCCAGGATCAGCGCCTGGGCTTCCGGCGAAGGCTGTACCTCCTCGGGTCGCGTGGCCAGGGCCTCCAGATAGGCGCGCTCCAGCGCCTGGCGGCGCCAATGATTGGCCAGCAATCCCTGGGCAACGGTAGCCAGAAAGGCGCGTGGTTCACGCAGGCGTTCCAGCTCGGTTTCTCGCGCCAGCAGCCGGACGAAGGTGTCCTGGGCCAGGTCGGCCGCCTGCCCCAGGCAACCCAGCCGGCGCTGCAAGCGCTCGCGCAGCCAGCCGTGGTGGTCCAGGTAGAGGGTCCGGATTTGTCCGTGCCGGTCGGACTCGAGCGTCTGCATCACCATCCTCGGAAGCAGCTGACATCCGATAATGATAATGCTTCTCGATCACAAGATACAGAGCTGTCGTCCTATCAGGGTGACGGGATAGTACGGCGCTAGAGCGAGATCGGCTTGCGCCCGGCGAAGGCGTGGGTCAGGGTTCCGCCGTCGACCAGATCCAGCTCGCCGCCCAGGGGCACGCCATGAGCGATCCGGGAGATGGTCAGGCCCTTGGGCGCCAGCAGCTGGGCGATGTAGTAGGCAGTCGCCTCGCCTTCCACCGTGGGGTTGGTGGCGATGATCATTTCCTGGAAGCCGCCCTCGCTGACGCGCCGTTCGAGTTCGGGCACGCCGATGGCGTCCGGACCCAGACCGTCGATGGGCGACAGATGCCCCTTGAGCACGAAATAGCGCCCGCGATAGCCGGTCTGCTCAACGGCGAAGACGTCCATGGGGCCCTCGACCACGCACAGCAGGCTGTCGTCACGCCGGGTATCGCTGCAGAAGCCGCAGATCTCGCTTTCGCTCAGGGTACGGCACTGGCGACAGTAGCCTACCCCTTCCATGGCCGCGCTGAGGGCACTGGCCAGGCGCAGACCGCCCTGGCGTTCGCGTTCGAGCAGTTGCAGGGCCATGCGCTGGGCAGACTTCTGGCCAACACCGGGCAGGACCCGGAGCGCATCGATCAATTGGCGGATCAGGGGACTGAAGCTCATGGACTACCGTATTGGAAGGCGGGAGAAACGGGTGTCCAGCGGACACCCGGAGCTGGAGCGTCTTAGAAAGGCATCTTGAAGCCGGGCGGCAGTTGCATCCCGGAAGTCATGCCGGACATCTTGTCCTGGCTGTTCTGCTCGATCTTGCGCACCGCGTCATTCACCGCGGCGGCGATCAGGTCTTCGAGGATTTCCTTGTCTTCCTGCATCAGGCTGTCGTCCAGGCTGACGCGCTTGACGTCGTGCCGGCCGGTCATGACGACGCTGACCAGCCCGGCGCCGGATTGACCGGTCACTTCGGCGTTCGCCAGCTCTTCCTGCATCTTCTGCATCTTTTCCTGCATCTGCTGGGCCTGCTTCATCAGGCCGGCCATGCCACCTTTCATCATGTCTGCTACCTCGAACTATGAATGGAAAACCGGTCAGGCTTGGGTGTCGACCGGCTCGATGGTACCCGCGCGCACCGTGGCGGCGAACTGTTGCATCATCTGGCGGATGAGCGGGTCATCCTGGATGGACTGCTCCGCCAGCCGCTGTCGCTCCGCCCGACGCCTGGCGGCGGCCTGGGCGGGCGTCTCCTGCTCGGGGGTCTGGATGGTGACCTCGAGCGTGATTGTACGTCCCTGCTGCTGGTTCAGCGCATCGTTGAGCCGGCGCTGCTGGTTGGCGTTGAACAGGGCGCTCTGCGCCGGATCCAGGTGCAGATGCCAGCGGTCGTCGTCCACCGCCACCAGGGTGCAGTTGGCCGCGATGCTGGCGGTCAGACCGCCCAGCTTGAGATCGGGGAACAGCGCCTGCCAATCGGCCGCGAGGCCCGTGGCCGGCTGCACCGCAGGCGCTGGAGCCGCGGCTACCTCGTCGACCGCCGGTTCGCCAAGGCTGTCGAGATAGTCGTCCAGCCCTACTTCGTAGTAATCCTCGGCTGGCGGCGGCTCTTCGTCACCGTCCAGATCGTCACCGGAGGTGTCCGCCGGCAACTCGGCGATCACCGTCGCCGCAGGGGTCGTCTCGACCCGGGGCGTGGCGGGCGCGCTGGGCGTCGGCTGGGGCACTGGCGTAACGGGCCGCGCCACCGGGGCCGGCGCCTTTGCCGCCTCGACTACTGGTTGCGCAGGTTCCTCCCAGGGAAGATCGACCGGCGATTTTTTAGGGGTGGTATTACCTAAAGATGGCGATGCCGATGCCGGCGCGGGTGCCGTTTGAGGCGAGGCTGCGGGCGCTGTCGGCGTCGGGACCGCTGCGGCCACCGGACGGGGATTGGAGTCAGCCGTGGCCGGGCTGGCTCCCGTCGTCTTTAAGGCCGGTCGCTCGGGGATGGCCGCACCCGCCGGCCGAAAGGCCAGCATGCGCAGCAGGACCATCTCGAAGCCGTGCCGCGGGTCCGGCGCCAGCGGCAGATCGCGCCGGCCAACCAGACCCAACTGGTAATAATACTGGACGTCTTCCGCCGGCAGCGTCTGCGCCAGCATCAACACCCGCTCGCGATCGCCCTGGCCATTGTCCACCGCATCGGGCAACACCTGGGCGATGGCCACGCGGTGCAGCACATTGAGCAGCTCGGCCAGAACACCGCCCCAATCCGGGCCTTGCTCGGCCAGATGGCGGACCGCGTCCAGCACGGCGCGCCCATCCCCTTCCAGCAGGGCCTGGAGCACGTCGTAGACCTGGCCATGATCGAGGGTGCCGAGCATGGCGCGCACGTCGGCAGCCAGTACCTTGCCCTCGCCAAAGGCGATCGCCTGGTCGGTCAGGCTCATGGCATCGCGCATGGAGCCATCGGCCGCGCGCCCCAGCAACCAGAGGGCATCGTCCTCGAAGGGAATGCTTTCCGCGGCAAGTACGTGCTGAAGATGGGCAACGACCCGCTCCGGCGGCATGTTCTTCAGCGAGAACTGCAGGCAGCGCGAGAGGATGGTGACCGGCAGCTTTTGCGGATCGGTAGTAGCGAGCAGGAACTTGACGTGGGGCGGCGGCTCTTCCAGCGTCTTGAGCAGAGCATTGAAGCTGTGGGTGGAGAGCATGTGCACCTCGTCGATGAGGTACACCTTGTAGCGACCGCGGGACGGCGCGTACTGCACGTTCTCCAGCAGCTCACGGGTGTCTTCCACCTTGGTACGGCTGGCGGCATCCACCTCGATCAGATCGACGAAACGGCCTTCGTCGATCTCGCGGCATACCGAGCAGCTACCACAGGGCGTCGAGCTGATCCCGGTCTCGCAATTCAGGCACTTGGCCAGGATCCGCGCGATGGTGGTCTTGCCCACCCCGCGGGTTCCGGTGAAGAGATAGGCGTGGTGCAGCCGCTCGTTATCCAGCGCGTTGATCAGCGCCTTGAGCACATGGGTCTGGCCGACCATTTCGCGGAACGACCGCGGGCGCCATTTGCGCGCAAGAACCTGGTAACTCATCGAGACCTGATCAGGAGAAGACGTGGGGGGAGCACATGCTAACGAAGAGGGGCCACGAATGCATCCCGTGGCGTGGCACCAAGGCGATGCCACGAGGACTTCGGCTACCTCGTTAGATGGAGGTAGCCAGGGGGATTTTCAAGCGATCAGGAGGAGAAATGGCGCCGAAAAGGCCGTCTCAGGCACGCAGGCAGCACTCTTCGCCGTCTGCGAGGACCACACTGGAGACATAGGCCGCGAGCGCATCTAGCTGGCTACGCAGCCGGGTAACGGTCGCGTTCAGCTTGAAGGGGTTGGTCGCCTCCTCATTGGTCAGGTTGATCCTGATCAGGAGGAGCGGCTCTTGAGGGTGAAAGATCTGCGCCACCAGGGTAGCGGGAGAATCGCGCCGGCAATCGACACGATAGGGTTGCAAACCATAGCTAAGGGCGCGTCCTGCGCTTTCGAGTCCGTTCTTCACGAGAGATCCTTGGACATTCGTCCAGTATTGAAATTCATCGCTCATAATGGCACGGAGCCATGATCCAAAACAGTGCATTTCGTCACTTAAACCCTGTGAAGGGGTTCGCGCATTGAAAAGGATCGAAACAGGGGAAGAGCAGCGCAGAGGGAAAAGCAGAAGGGAAAAGCGAGGGGCAGAAATGGAGGTGGCCCCGCCAGCCACACCCCGGCACACGACATCACCGCTGCGGCTGCTCCCTTCCGGGCCTGACCGGGTTCACGGTTGATCGTTGCGGGGGGACCGACAGAGCCACCATAACGCCTCACCCTGAGGTGAGGTGCGTCATTCTACGCGGTTGGGGCGAAGTTGCAAGTCTTACAAGGACTTAGCTGCAAGGTAACGCGGGAGATCGAAGGCTCGAGGCCGTCTACCCGCCCTGCCCCGCAGCGACGCTACCGGCCCTGGGCGGCGAGGATCTGCAGGAAGGCCGCCTCATCCAATACCTTCACCCCGAGCTCCGTGGCCTTGGTCAATTTGGAGCCCGCCCCCGGGCCGGCGACCACCACGGCGGTCTTGGCCGACACCGAACCCGAGACCTTGGCCCCCAGGGCTTCCAGGCGCTCCTTGGCTTCATCGCGACTCATGGCCTCCAGCGTCCCGGTGAGCACCCAGGTCTGACCGGCGAAGGGCAATCCCTGCACAATCTGGCGCGTGCTCTCCCAGTGCATGCCGAAGGCCTTGAGCTGTGCCTCGATGGCCAGTGCCTTGGCTACCTTGTCCGCCTCGGCGAAGTATTCGCGCAGTCCCTGCTTGGCCCGCTCGTTGAGTCCCGCGAGCGTCTTGAAGGTCAGCCAGTCCTGGGAGCCCTCGATCAGCGTGGCCAGGCTGGGAAAAGCCGTGGCGAGGGTCTTGGCGCCGGTCTTGCCCAGATAGGGAATATGCAATTGGTCGAGGAAATCGGCGAAGCTGGCATAGCCGGAGAACTCGGCGTGGACCTCAGCCTCGTCGGCCAGCTCGATACCATTGGCCAGCAGCGCTTCCAGGACGTCACGGTTGTGCGTGGACTGGAAGAAGTTGTGGATCTCGAAGGCCACTTCAGGCCCGATATCGGGCAGATAGATCAGCACCTCGGGCAGCGCCTCGCGAATGCGCTGCAGACTGCCCAGGGTGCGCGCCAGGCGTTTGGCCGTCTCCTCACCCACCTCGGGAATCCCCAGGGCGAAGATGAAGCGGGCCAGCGCCGGCTTGCGACTGGCTTCGATGGCGGCCAGCAGGTTGCGACTGGAAAGCTCGGCGAAGCCTTCGAGCTCGACGACCTGCTCGTAGGTCAGGGTGTACAGGTCGGCCGGCGACTTCACCAGCTCCCGGTCTACCAGTTGCTCGACGATGCGATCGCCCAGGCCGTCGATGTCCATGGCCCGTCGCGAGGCGAAATGAATGATCGCCTGCTTGAGCTGGGCCTGGCAGGCCAGGCGCCCCACGCAGCGATAGACCGCGCCCTCGCTCACCGACTCCTTGCCCTTGCCGCGCTTGATCAGTTGGGTGCGCTCCACCGCAGAACCGCATACCGGGCAATGGGTGGGGATCTCCACCGGCCGGGCATCCGCTGGCCGCCGCTCCGGTACCACCTGCATGATCTGCGGGATGACGTCCCCGGCGCGGCGCACGATCACGCTATCGCCGATCATCACCCCGAGGCGGGCGATCTCATCCATGTTGTGCAGGGTGGCGTTGGTCACGGTGACGCCCGCCACCTGTACCGGCTTTAGACGGGCGACCGGGGTGATGGCCCCGGTGCGCCCCACCTGGAATTCGACATTGAGCAGCTCGGTCAGCTCTTCGCGAGCGGGAAACTTGTGCGCCAGCGCCCAGCGCGGCTCGCGCGCGCGAAAACCCAGCTCACCCTGCCAGTCGAGACGGTTGACCTTGTAGACCACACCGTCGATCTCATAGGCCAGGGCATCCCGCCGCTGGCCGATGTCCTGATAGTAGGCGCGGCAACCTTCCGCGCCCTGCACCTTGCGCAGCTCCCGACTGATGGGAATACCCCATTCCCGGAGCCGCTGCAGGATGTCGTACTGAGTCTCCGGCAGCGCCCCGCCTTCGACGCGACCAAAGCCATAGGCGCAGAACTCCAGCGGACGCTGGGCGGTGATGCGCGAATCCAGTTGGCGCAGACTACCGGCCGCGGCGTTACGCGGATTGGCGAAGGTCTTGCCGCCGCTCTCCATGGCCCGGGCGTTGAGTGCCTCGAAGCCAGTGCGGGACATGAATACCTCGCCGCGCACCTCCAGCACCGCCGGCCAGCCTTCGCCCTGCAAGCGCAGCGGAATATTGCGGATGGTGCGCACGTTGGCGGTGATGTCTTCGCCGGTGGTGCCATCGCCACGGGTAGCGCCCCGGGTCAGCACGCCCTCCTCGTACAGCAGGCTGACGGCCAGGCCGTCGAGTTTGGGTTCACAGGTATATTCCACCCCAGAATCCGGTCCGGCGAAGTCGGTCTCGCCGAATTCCTCGCGCAGGCGCTTGCCGACGCTGCGGTCGAAGTCCTGCAGATTCTCGTCGGCAAAGGCATTGCCCAAGCTGAGCATGGGCACCTCGTGACGGATGGTGCCGAAGGCCGCCAGCGCCGAACCACTGACCCTCTGGGTGGGCGAGTCGGGCGTCACCAATTCGGGATGCTCGGCCTCCAGGGCCTTGAGCTCGCCGAACAGCCGGTCGTACTCGGCATCGGGCACGCTCGGCTCGTCCAGCACGTAATACCGGTAGTTGTGGGCGTCGATCTCGCTGCGCAGGGCGGCGATCCGGGTGACGGCATCTTGGGCGTCGGTCATGGCGGTCTCTCACTGTCGCCACCCAGGGGTGGCCCTGGCGCCACCAGCGGCGCCGCTACAAAGATTACAAACAAAAAGAGCAGCCGAGGCTGCTCTTGGTTCGCTCCGGCGCGATCAACGCTTGAGCATCAGGCTCTTGCGTTCGAAGTCGACGATGCGCTGGCGATAGTGCTCGATGGTCTGAGCGGTCATGACGCTGCGCTGCTCATCCTTCAACTCGCCATTGAGTTCCGACGAGAGCTTGCGCGCCGCAGCGACCATCAAATCGAAGGCCTGCTTGGGATGGCGCGGGCCGGGCAGGCCCAAGAAGAAGCTCACCGCGGGGGTGTGGAAGTCGTCGATGGCGTCCAGGTCGAAGGTACCCGGACGTACGGCATTGGCCATGGAGAACAGCACCTCGCCATTGCCGGACATGCTCTCGTGACGATGGAAGATGTCCATGTCGCCGAATCTCAATCCGCTTTCGAGGATGTTCTGCAGCAGGGCCGGACCGGAGAAGCCCTTCTCGTCCCGGGAAATGACGTTGATCACTAGCACCTCGTCCACCGGTGCCATGGCGGCCTGGTTGCTGCCGCTGCTGACGGGCTCGCTGATCGGCTCGCGCTCGGGCGCCTTGGTACTCAGCGGTCTTTCCTTGCGCGGCTTGTCCCGACCGCGGGTCACCACTTCATCGGAATCGGCTGCCAGGCCCGCGAGGCTTTCATCGCTGGCGGACAGGTCGAAGTTGTCGGCACTGGGTTCTTCACGACGCTCTTCGCGACGCTTGCGCTGGGTGGAGCGTGGCGGCGTCGGCTCGCCCGGGTCGTCCAACGACGGCTCCTTGGGCTCTACCACCCGCGTCGGACCGACGATTTCCGGATCCTCGTCCTCGTTTTCCGGATGATTGCTCAGCGACTGGTCAAGCTTGAACTTGAGCTTGCCCTTGCCGCTCATGCGACGCCAACCATCGAACAGAATACCGGCGATGACGATGACGCCGATGATGATCAGCCACTCGCGCAGACCCATATCCATGAAAAAGACATACCCCTGTAAAATAATGGACCGACATCCGTCGGGAAACTTTGGAAAGTCGACGCCTGCGAGGCCTTTCCAAAACGTCCGCAACCTACGCCAAGTCAGTGTTCTTCTTAGCTTTTTCTACTTACCGCTACCGCGGCCATAAGCTAGCACGACTACTGACAACTTTACACCGCCATGCCGCGAGGCTGTGGGTCACTAGGCATCGACCATGGCCACCGCCTCTTCCACGTCCACCGCCACCAGCCGTGAACAGCCCGGCTCGTGCATGGTAACGCCCAATAGCTGATCGGCCATTTCCATGGCGATCTTGTTGTGCGTGATGTAAATGAACTGCACCTTCTCCGACATGCTCTTGACCAAGCGGGCATAACGACCGACGTTGGCGTCATCCAGAGGGGCATCCACTTCATCGAGCATGCAGAACGGCGCCGGATTCAGCTGAAAAATGGCAAAGACCAGGGCCAGAGCCGTCAGCGCCTTCTCGCCACCCGACAACAAATGGATGGTGCTGTTCTTCTTGCCCGGCGGACGCGCCATGATCGCAACCCCGGTATCGAGTAAATCTTCCCCGGTAAGTTCCAGGTAGGCACTGCCGCCACCGAAAACTTTTGGGAACAATGCCTGCAGGCCTTGATTGATCTGGTCGAAGGTATCCTTGAAGCGATTTCGAGTTTCCCGATCGATCTTGCGGATGACACTTTCCAGGGTCTCCAACGCTTCCACCAGGTCGGCGTTCTGGGCGTCCAGATAGGTCTTGCGCTCGGCCTGCTGCTGATATTCGTCGATGGCCGCCAGGTTGATCGGTCCAAGCCGGGCGATCCGCGCCGCGACGGTTTCCAGCTGCTCCTCCCAGGCTGCCTCGCTGGCCTCCTCCGGCAGATTCGCGATCACCGTCGGCAGGTCATAGCCATCGGCTGCCAACTGCTCGGCGAAGCCGCTGCGGCGGGTCGCCAATCCCTGCCATTCCAGGCGGTGCTGCTCCAACTGGCCGCGCAGCAGCGTGGCCTGTTGCTCCGCCTGCAGACGCCGCCGCTCGAAATCGCGCAGCTCCCGATCGGCATCTTCCAACGCCAGCCGCGCGGTACGCATCTCCTCGTCCACCTGAAGGCGTCGTTCGAGCAGCTCTTCCAGGCGCAGGCGCAACTCGTCGAGGGGCTCACCGCCCTCCTCCAGATTCAGACTGAGCTGCTCACAGCGCTCACCGAGCCGTGCGGTCTGCAGCTCCAGACGCTCCAGCGCCTGAAGCGTGGACTGGCGCTGCGCCCTCAGGGTAGTCAGGCGCACCGTGAGTTGATGCAGTTGCTCCTGGGCCTGCCGCTGTCGCTGCCGCGCCGACTCCACCGCCTGCCGGTGGCGGTCGCGCTGCTCCTGGAGCTGGGCGCGCTGTTCGGTATCCACGGCCATGGCATCGAGAGCGTCCTGCAGGCGCAGCCGGCACTCACCCAATTCTTCCTGCTCACGCGCCAGTTGCTGCTCGACATCGTCGAGATCGGCTTCCAGCTGCCGTCGACGAATGCTCAGCTGCTCAGCGCGTGCCTGCTGGGCAGACAGCTGGGCGCGAGACTCGGCCAGACGCTGCTGCTCCTGCTGCTGGCGCCGACGCGCATCTTCGCGCTCGCCCTCCAGCCGCTGCTGGGCCGCGCGACGATCCTCCAGGCGCTCCTCCTGCAGCACGAGCGCTTCGCTCAGCTCCAGGCGACGGGCCTGCAGCTCTTCCAGTTCACGACCGCGCGCCAGCACACTGCCCTCGGCGGCCTGGGCACGCCGCACGCGCAGGAAGTGCCGGGAGATCCAATAGCCTTCCGGGGTGATCAGGCTCTGCCCCGGCGCGAGAGCAGCCCGCCGCGCCAGGGCCTCGTCGTAGCCGCTCGCAACCAGCACCTGCCCCAGCCAGGGCGACAGGTCGCGCGGCGCCTGCACTTTTTCCAGCAGACTGCCCAGCGCGGCGGGTGCCGGACCGGGCGATGCCAGGCTCAGGGAGCCGCTGGCGAAGGTGTCGACCCGTAGCGGCGCGAGGTCATCCAGGCAGACCGCCTGCAGATCGCTGCCCAGCACGGTTTCCACTGCCAGCTCCCAGCCGGGAGTGACCTGCACGTCGTCCGCCAGCTGCGGCGCCTGAGTGAGACCCTCGGCCTCGAGCCACTGGGCAGCACCGGTATCAGGCGCCAGGGCGGCCTGCTGCAGAGCCTCCAGCGAGGCGATACGGCCTTCGAGCCGCTGCAATTCGCCCTGGCGCTGACTCTGTTCGCCCGCCAGCACCAGCAATTCATCTCGCAGCTGTTGCAGGCCATCGGCGACCTGCAACTCCTGTTCAGCCAGGCCCTCCAGCAGCAATTCGTCTTCGGCGATCTGCTCTTCCAGCATGACCAGGCGCTCGGATGGGCCGTCCTCACCCAGCAGGGTGCGCTCGTCGCGTAGCCGGCGCTGCCGGTCCATGCCGCGCTCCAGACTCTGCTCCAGCGAGCGGATGCGCGCCTGCTGCACGTCCGCCTCCCGTTGCGGCTCGACACTCGCCGCACTGAGGGCCTCCCAGCGCTGCTGCCAGTCCGCCAGGGCCAGCTCCGCCTCTTCCAGCGCGGCGCTGCCCTCCTCGCCCAACTCACGTGCCGCCTCTTCCTCGGGCTCGAGCATCGCCAGCTCTTCTTCGAAGGTGGCGAGCAGCACCCGGTCGTGCTCGAGGTGGGATTCGGCTTCGCTACGGGCCTGCTCGGCTTCGCGCAGGTCGTCCTGCAGCTGGCGCTGGCGCTGCTGACCGTGCTGGATGGTCTGCTCCAGGCGGGCGATGTCGCCACCCAGGGAGTAGAAGCGGCCCTGCACCAGGTTGAAGGCCTCGCTCAGCTCATGATGGCCATCGCGCAGCCGTTCGATGCCGGCGTCTGCCTGGCGTTGCTCGGCGACCAGGGCTTCGAGGGCGGTTTCCTGGTCGCGGATCACCTTTTCGCGCTGCTCGACGCGGTTATCCAGCTCGCGCCAGCGCACCGCCTGCAACTGCGCCTTGAGCTGCCGCTCTTCCTGCTTGAAGGCCTGGAAGCGCTCCGCCGACTGCGCCTGGCGATGCAGCCGCTCCAGCTGACGCTCCAGCTCTTCGCGCAGGTCGGTCAGGCGGGCGAGATTCTCCTGGGTGCGACGGATGCGATTCTCGGTCTCGCGACGCCGCTCCTTGTACTTGGAGATACCCGCCGCCTCTTCGATGTAGTGCCGCAGATCCTCCGGACGCGCCTCGATCAGCTTGGAGATCATCCCCTGCTCGATGATCGAATAGCTGCGCGGCCCCAGGCCGGTACCGAGAAAGATGTCGGTGATATCGCGGCGGCGGCACTTGGTGCCGTTGAGGAAATAGGTGTTCTGGCCTTCGCGGGTCACCCGGCGGCGAATGGAGATCTCCGCATAGCTGGCGTACTCGCCCACCAGGGTATGGTCGGAATTGTCGAAGATCAGCTCGATGGAAGCCTGGGATACGGGTTTGCGGCTGTTGGAACCGTTGAAGATGACGTCCGTCATCGACTCGCCGCGCAGGTTCTTGGCCGAGCTCTCGCCCATCACCCAGCGCACGGCGTCGATGATGTTCGACTTGCCGCAACCGTTGGGGCCGACCACCGCTGCCATGTTGCTCGGGAAATTCACCGTCGTCGGATCGACGAAGGATTTGAATCCCGCCAGCTTGATCGACCTCAACCGCATATCAGGAGCCCTTGTTCACCGCGCCGTGCCCAACCGCAGGCGAAAGGGCGAAAGTCTACCACTGGCGGCCCTGCCTGCCGTCGCCGCATTAGCTTATTTCCAGCCGTTCTGCCTGCCGCCGGGGTGACAGGCTATAGTCCTGCATCCCTATCCGCAGGACGCCCCCATGAAGACCCTTCGCTTGACCCTGCTCGCGGCCTTGGCTGCCAGCACCCAGGCCCTCGCCGCCCCACCGCTGCTCAACGTCTCCTATGACGTGATGCGGGACTTCTACAAGGATTACAACCCGGCCTTCCAGGCGCATTGGAAAGCCGAGCACGGCGACACTCCGGTGATCCAGATGTCCCACGGCGGCTCCAGCAAGCAGGCTCGCGCGGTCATCGATGGCTTGCAGGCCGACGTCATCACCATGAACCAGGCCACCGACATCCAGGCGCTGGCCGACCGCGGCCTGGTGCCCAAGGACTGGGAAACCCGCCTACCCGATCGCAGCGCGCCCTTCACCTCGGCCACGGTACTCATCGTGCGCCAGGGCAACCCCAAGGGTATCCACGACTGGTCCGACCTGCTCAAGGACGGCGTTGAAGTGATCGTGCCCAATCCCAAGACCTCCGGAAACGGTCGCTACACCTACCTTTCCGCCTGGACCTACGCCTTGCGCCAGCCGGGCGGGGATGAGCAGAAGGCCCGCGCCTTTGTCGCCGACCTGTTCAAGCATGTGCCCATCCTGGATACCGGCGGCCGCGCCGCTACCACCACCTTCATGAAGAATCAGCAGGGCGATGTCCTGGTGACCTTCGAGAACGAAGCCGAGATGATCGCCCGGGAATTCGGTCGTGGCGGCTTCGAAGTGGTCTACCCGAGCATCTCGGTGCAGGCCGAGCCACCGGTGAGCGTGGTCGACAGCGTCGTCGACAAGAAAGGTACCCGCGCCGAGGCCGAGGATTACCTCAAATATCTCTGGTCCGACGAAGGCCAGAAGATCGCCGCGCAAAACTTCCTGCGCCCTCGCAATACCCAGATCCTGGCGCAGTACGCCGACCGCTTTCCCACGCTCGAGCTGGTGGATGCGCAAAAGGAATTCGGCCCCTGGAGCGGCATCCAGAAGACCCACTTCGCCGATGGCGGTGTTTTCGACCAGATCTATACGCCCCAGTAAACCTGCCTCGCCCGGCCCAGTGCCGGGCGCCTGGAGCAGCCAAAAAACGCACAAACAAAAACACCGCCCGGAGGCGGTGTTCTTGTTTATTTGGAGCGGGAAACGAGACTCGAACTCGCGACCCCGACCTTGGCAAGGTCGTGCTCTACCAACTGAGCTATTCCCGCAATGTGGCGTCCCCTAGGGGACTCGAACCCCTGTTACCGCCGTGAAAGGGCGGTGTCCTAGGCCACTAGACGAAGGGGACGAAACCTCTTTCCGCAAGGTCTTTCACCTCGCATCCAACTGTAACGAAACCGCTGGATTATGTTTGGAGCGGGAAACGAGACTCGAACTCGCGACCCCGACCTTGGCAAGGTCGTGCTCTACCAACTGAGCTATTCCCGCAATATGGCGTCCCCTAGGGGACTCGAACCCCTGTTACCGCCGTGAAAGGGCGGTGTCCTAGGCCACTAGACGAAGGGGACGAAACCTCTTTCCGCAAGGCCTTTCACCTTGCATCCGCCTGCCCTTGGGCAACCGGATTGTATTTGGAGCGGGAAACGAGACTCGAACTCGCGACCCCGACCTTGGCAAGGTCGTGCTCTACCAACTGAGCTATTCCCGCAATTTTGGCGTCCCCTAGGGGACTCGAACCCCTGTTACCGCCGTGAAAGGGCGGTGTCCTAGGCCACTAGACGAAGGGGACCAGGTAGAATCCCTGAGGACTCTGGCCTACCACTCGGCTGACGCTTGCCGCCGTTGGGAGTGCGCGCATTCTAGGGAGCCTTACCCTGGGCGTCAATAGCTGATTAAATACTTTTCAAATCAACGACTTCGCTCGTACGACAAACGGCGGGCAAGCACCATGGAGAAGGTCATGTCCTCAACGATGATTGCAGCGGTAGTGGGACTTGGCATCCTTCTGGTGATCATGATCGCCTTCGTCAACCAGAAGCTCGAAGCGGGACGACTGGAAAAGCAGCGGCTGGTCGCCGATCTCACCGACCGGATCAAGCGTTGCGCCCAGTTGTCCGGCAGCCTGCCGGGCCAGCTGATGACACCGGCGCTCAAGCAGCTGTTTCATCGCATCGAACTGGGATTGATCGCCCGCCTCGCCGCCTTGCAGGCTCCTTCCGCCAGCCTGACCGCGCGCAAGACCGAACTGGAAGAAGCCCTGGCCAAGGGCGACGATATCGAACTCACCAATGCCGCCCGGCCGGTGCATACCGAGGCCCGGGTCAAGGAAGTCCGCGGCTATATGGAGATGCTGCATGCACTCGTCGCCCACGCCAACCAGATCGGCATTCTCGATGGCCAGGAAGCGCAGCGCTGGGTAGGCGAGATGCGCTATCTGCTCACCGTGACCTATGTGGAGTTCTTCCGCTATCAGGCCGAACAGCAGATCAAGACCGACCACTACATCCAGGCACGCCAATCGTACGAACGGGCGATCATGCAGATTCGCAAGCAGCAGCAGCCCGAGCGCTACACCGAGTTGCTGGCCCATCTGGAAGAACAGATCGCTCAGGTGAAACGTCAGCAGAGCGAACTGGCCGAGCAGGCCAGCAGCAGCGCCAACGAGCTGTCGGACAGCGTGGATACCCTCAAGGACGACAGCTGGCGCAAGAAGAACGACTACGAGTGAGGGCTTCCCTGCCCTCCTCTGGGATCAGCAGTCGGTGGCTGCCATGAAGACCGCCACCACGCTTTCGATGCCCGCTTGATCCGCCGCACTGAAGCGTCCTGGATTCGGGCTGTCGAGATCCAACACGCCGACCAGGCGACCTTCCTGGATCAATGGAACCACCAGTTCGCTACGCGAAGCAGCGTCACAGGCGATATGCCCGGGAAAGGCATGGACGTCCTCGACGCGCTGGGTACGGCGCTCCCGGGCGGCCGCGCCGCATACACCCTTGCTGAAGGGAATGCGCATGCAGGCCACCTTGCCCTGGAAGGGTCCGAGCAGCAGCTGGTCCTGCCCCTCGACGAAATAGAAGCCGGCCCAATTCAGGTCCGGCACTTCCTGGTAGATGAAGGCCGACAGCTGGGCGGCATTGGCCACCAGATTGCGCTCACCGGCCAGCAGGGCCTCGACCTGGGCCGCCAACATGGCGTAGCCCTCTAGTCCTGCACCTACGCCCGTCAGTTCTACGGTCATGCTTTCTCCAATAGCTTGAGCCCGACCCATTGCCGGGCGAATTGATAGGCACAGCGGCCATTGCGGTTGCCGCGGCCGGAGGCCCAGCGGATGGCCTCGCGATCGGCGTCTTCCGACCACTCCAGCTCCACCCCGGACTTGCCGGCCAGGGTCGTGCACCAGTGGCGAACGACGGCGAGATAGTGATCCTGGGTAAAGGGATAGAAGGACAGCCACAGACCGAAACGGTCCGACAGCGCGATCTTGTCCTCGGCCGCCTCGCTCGGGTGCAGTTCGCCGTCGACGTGCTCCCAGTTGGCGTTGTCGCTCTGCCGCTCGGCCACCAGGTGACGACGATTGGAGGTGGCATAGAGCAGGACGTTGTCCGGCGCCTGCTCCAGCGAGCCATCGAGCACGCTCTTGAGCACTCGATAATCGTCACTGCCGGCGTCGAAGGACAAGTCGTCGCAGAACACCACGAAGCGCTGCGTTTGCCCGGCGAGCTGCTCTACCGCACGCGGCAGATCGGCGAGATCATCGCGTTCGATTTCGATCAGGCGCAGGCCCTGCCCCGCGTATTCCGCCAGCAGGGCACGGATCAGCGACGACTTGCCGGTACCGCGAGCCCCCCACAGCAGGGTGTGGTTGGCCGGCAGTCCGGCGACGAATTGGCGGGTATTGCGAGCGAGCTGGTCGCGTTGCCGATCGATACCCAGCAGATCGGCCAGCCGCAACTCCAGGTTGACCTCGAGCGGCTGCAGGTAGCCGCCATGGCCTTCACGGCGCCAGCGTGCGGCATAGCAGTGCTGCCAATCCAGAGATTCGCGGCGATGGGGCAACAGGGGCTCCAGGCGCTCGAGCACCTGGCGGGCCTGGAGCAGAAAGTCTTCTAGGGAGGCACTCACAGGAAACATCCTTGACGACGAAAAAGGGAAGCGGACAAGGCGCCCTCCTTGGAGGGCGCTTTAATCGTATTACTTTTCAATCCAGTTGAAAGCCCTTGTCGAGATCCGGAGCTAACGCGCCAGGGCCCGGCGGATGTGCTTGTCCAACTGGGAAGGCCGAGTGATGGGGGCAAAGCGCTGCACCCGCTCTCGCTCCGGAGTGATCAGGAACTTGGTGAAGTTCCAGCGGATAGCTGTTCCGAGCAACCCTGGCGCCGCGCGCTTTAAGGCGTTGAACAAGGAGTGGGCCGCTTCGCCATTGACGTCGAGCTTGGCCATGACCGGAAAGCTGACCCCGAAGCGGGTCACGCAGAAATTCTGAATCTCGGCGTTGCTTCCCGGCTCCTGGCCGCCGAATTGATTGCAGGGAAAGACGATCACGCGCAAGCCGTCGGCCAGATAGCGCTGCTGCAATTCCTCGAGCCCGGCGTACTGGCGGGTGAAACCGCAGCGACTGGCGGTATTGACCACCAGATAGGCTCGGGCCGTCCAGTCCGCCAGGCACGCCTGCTGGCCGTCCGCCGTCTGGAAGGGTAACTGCAGAATCTCTGAGATCACGCGGTTTCTCTGGGCTGGAGATCAAGGGCGACGGAATTGATGCAGTAGCGCAGGCCGGTCGGCGGAGGGCCGTCGGGAAAGACGTGCCCCAGATGGGCGTCGCAGCGGGCGCAGAGTACCTCGACCCGGTGCATGCCATGGCTGAAGTCTTCTTTTTCGCGCACGGCCTCGGCGTCGATGGGCGCGTAGTAACTCGGCCAGCCGCAACCGGAATCGAACTTGGTGCTGGAGTCGAACAACGCGAGCTCACAGCAGGCGCAGCGATAGACGCCAGGCGTCTTGGTGTTGCAGTAGGCACCGGTATAGGGCGCCTCGGTAGCCGCCAGGCGGCACACGCGAAACTGATCGTCGGTCAGACGCTCGCGCCAATCTTCTGGGCTACGCTGTACTTTTTCCATGGTGACCTCTCTGGATGCCGGCGCATCTTTTGTAACAGGCGATGCAGCCGTATGATTCCCGCTCAGTCTGGCATCCACCCCCGGATGCTGCCAAGCGCCGGTCGGCGTCCGCCTTCACCGAGTCTTTCTCGCCCTTTTCCAGGATTCATTTCCCCATGCAGGTCTCCAAGTCGAACAAGCTCGCCAATGTCTGCTACGACATCCGCGGTCCGGTCCTCAAGCATGCCAAGCGCCTCGAAGAGGAAGGCCACCGCATCCTGAAGCTCAACATCGGCAACCCGGCGCCCTTCGGCTTCGAGGCGCCGGAGGAAATCCTGCAGGACGTCATCCGCAACCTGCCGACCGCCCAGGGCTATAGCGACTCCAAGGGGCTGTTCAGCGCGCGCAAGGCGGTCATGCAGTATTGCCAGCAGAAGCGCATCGAAGGTGTCGGCATCGAAGACATCTATCTGGGCAATGGCGTCTCCGAACTGATCGTCATGGCCATGCAGGCGCTGCTCAACAACAACGACGAGGTGCTGATCCCGGCGCCGGACTACCCCCTGTGGACAGCGGCGGTCAGCCTCGCGGGCGGCAAGCCGGTGCACTACCTGTGCGACGAACAGGCTGGCTGGTTCCCGGACCTGGCCGACATGGAAGCCAAGATCACCAGCAACACCAAGGCGCTGGTGCTGATCAACCCCAACAACCCCACCGGCGCGGTCTATTCCAAGGACGTACTGGAAGGCATCGTCGAGCTGGCCCGGCGGCACAATCTGGTGCTGTTCTCCGACGAGATCTACGACAAGATTCTCTACGACGAAGCCCAGCACATCTCCACCGCCTCCCTCGCGCCGGACGTCCTGTGCCTGACCTTCAACGGCCTGTCCAAGTCCTATCGCGTGGCTGGCTTCCGCTCGGGCTGGCTGATCGTCTCGGGGCCCAAGCACCGCGCCCACAGCTATATCGAGGGCCTCGACATCCTCGCCAACATGCGCCTGTGCGCCAATGTCCCGGCCCAGCACGCCATCCAGACGGCGTTGGGTGGCTACCAGAGCATCAACGACCTGGTCCTGCCGGCCGGTCGCCTGCTGGAGCAGCGCAACCGCACCTGGGAATTGCTCAACGCCATCCCCGGCGTCAGCTGCGTCAAGCCGATGGGCGCGCTCTATGCCTTCCCGCGGATCGACCCCAAGGTCTGCCCCATCCACAATGACGAGAAGTTCGTCCTGGACCTGCTGCTGTCGGAGAAGCTGCTGGTGGTGCAGGGCACCGCCTTCAACTGGCCCTGGCCCGACCACTTCCGCGTCGTCACCCTCCCCCGCGTCGACGATCTGGAGCAGGCCATCGGCCGCATCGGCAACTTCCTGGGTGGCTATTCCCAGTAGAGCAAAGCATTTCCGCGTCTTTCACCGGTTGCCGCCCCTGAAGGCGTCAGCCGGCACAGGCGCTCGCCCCCTCGCCCGCCTGGCCAACGGACGACACAGTTTGCAATAGTGGAAACGTTGAATGGATCGGGGCCGAACCTTATATAGCCGGCAGATAAACCTGTGAGGAGCTGTACCCCACCATGATGCGCATTCTGTTGTTTCTGGCTACCAACCTGGCGGTGCTGATCGTTGCCAGCATCACCTTGAAGGTGCTTGGCGTGGATCGCTACACCGGTCAGAACCATGGCAGTCTGCTGGTGTTCTGTGCCGTATTCGGTTTCGCCGGCTCGCTGGTCTCGCTGTTCATCTCCAAGTGGATGGCGAAGATGAGCACCCGTACCGAGGTCATCAGCCAGCCGCGTACCCGTCATGAGCAGTGGCTGCTGCAGACGGTGGAAGAGCTGGCTCGCGAGGCCGGCATCAAGACCCCTGAGGTAGGCATCTTCCCGGCCTACGAGGCCAACGCCTTTGCCACCGGCTGGAACCGCAACGACGCCCTGGTCGCGGTCAGCCAGGGACTGCTGGAGCGCTTCTCGCCTGACGAGGTGCGTGCGGTGCTGGCCCACGAGATCGGCCACGTCGCCAATGGCGACATGGTGACCCTGGCCTTGATCCAGGGCGTGGTGAACACCTTCGTGATGTTCTTTGCGCGGATCTTCGGCAACTTCGTCGACAAGGCCATCTTCAAGAACGAAGAAGGCCACGGGATCGCCTACTTCGTGACCACCATCGTCGCCGAGCTGGTACTGGGCATCCTGGCCAGCATCATCGTCATGTGGTTCTCGCGCAAACGCGAATTCCGCGCCGACGAAGCCGGTGCGCGCCTGGCCGGTCCCAACGCCATGATCGGCGCCTTGCAGCGCCTGCGCGCCGAGCAGGGCATCCCGGTGCAGATGCCCGACACCCTGAACGCCTTCGGCATCAATGGCTCGCTGAAGAACGGCCTGGCCGGTCTGCTGATGAGCCACCCGCCGCTGGAAGACCGCATCGAGGCCCTGCGCCGCTACGGTCAGCGCTAAGCGCGAGCGATGAAAAAAACCCGGCTTCGGCCGGGTTTTTTCATGGGCGGGTCAAGGACCGGATGGCATCGCCCAGCCCCTCGCCGGTCAGGGGAAACATGCGCTGGGCAATGAGGTCGCGGAGCAGCTGGATCGAGGTGCTGCTGGCCCAGCCATCATGCGGATAGGGATTGAGCCAGACCGCCCGGGGGAAATGCTGGCAGAGCCGCTGGATCCAAAGCGCGCCAGGTTCTTCGTTCCAATGCTCGACGCTGCCGCCGGGATGGGTGATCTCATAGGGCCCCATGCTGGCGTCGCCTACGATCACCAGGCGATAGTCCGCTCCGTAGCGGCGCAGCAGCTCGGCGGTCGCCAGACCTTCCTCGTGTCGACGGGCATTATCGCGCCAGACCCGCTCGTAGACGCAATTGTGGAAGTAGTAGTATTCCAGGTGGCGAAACTCGAGGCGACAGGCGCTGAACAGCTCGGTGCACAGGCGTACGTGCAGATCCATGGAACCCCCGACATCGAGCAACAGGAGCACCTTGGTGGCATTGTGTCGCTCAGGGCGATAGCGCACGTCCAGCAACCCACCCTCCCGGGCCGTCGCGGCCACGGTGCCCTCCAGGTCGAACTCCGCCGCCGCGCCCTGGCGAGCGAAGCGACGCAGCCGGCGCAGGGCCAGTTGCAGGTTGCGTCTGTCCAGGGGCGCGCGGTCGTCCAGATTGCGGTAGTCCCGCTGCTCCCAGACCTTGGCCGCCCGCCCCTGACGAGTACCGGCCTCACCAACGCGTACGCCAAAGGGATTGTAGCCACCGCTGCCGAAGGGACTGGTACCGCCCGTGCCTATCCACTTGTTGCCACCGGCATGGCGCTCACGCTGTTCGGCGAGCCGCTGCTGCAGGGTATCGAGCAATTCGTCGAGGCCACCCAGGGCCTGAAGTCGCTGGCGATCCTCGTCGGAAAGCAATCGCTGCAGTTCCAACCGCAACCAGTCCGCGGGAATCGCCTGCGTCTCCGACAGACGCTCCGACCTGGCCATCTCACCGGCATAGATCTGGTCGAAACGGTCGAAGAAGCGCTCGTCCTTGACCAGCACTGCCCGCGCCAGCAGATAGAAGGCCTCGGGATCGGCGACGGCGAGACCGGCGTCCAGTGCGGCATGCAGATCCAGCAATTCGCCCAGGGACACCGGAATGCCAGCGGCCCTCAGGCGCGTGAAGAAGTCGAGGAACATGCCGGTTCTCAGCTCCGCCGACGACGCATGAACGCCTGGCGCTCGAGCAGCTGCAGGTCTTGCTCGTTCTTCAACAGGGCGCCCGCCAGAGGTGGCAGGCCACCCTCCGCATGCAACCCCTGTTGCGCCTGCTCGTCACCCAGCAACAGCGCCAGCCAGTCCACCAGCTCCGAGGTGGACGGCTTTTTCTTCAGGCCCGAGACGTTGCGCAGATCATAGAAGAGATCCAGGGCTTCCCTGACCAGCCGACCCTGGAGGTCGGGGTAGTGGACCTGGACGATGCGCTCAAGGGTGTCGCGCTCCGGAAAACGAATGAAATGAAAGAAGCACCGGCGCAGGAAGGCGTCCGGCAGCTCCTTCTCATTGTTGGAGGTGATGATGATGACCGGCCTCCGCTCGGCGCGAATGGTCTCCCCCGTCTCGTAGACATGGAACTCCATGCGGTCGAGCTCCAGCAGCAGGTCGTTGGGAAACTCGATGTCGGCCTTATCGATCTCGTCGATCAGCAGCACCACCGGCTCCTCAGCGGTGAAGGCATCCCACAGTTTGCCGGGCTTGATGTAGTTCGCGACCTCCTGCACCCGGGGATCGCCCAGCTGGGAATCGCGCAGGCGACTCACGGCGTCGTATTCGTAGAGCCCTTGCTGCGCCTTGGTGGTGGACTTGACGTGCCAGGTGATAAGACGTGCGCCCTGGCTCTGGGCCACCTGCTCGGCCAGCAGGGTCTTGCCGGTGCCGGGCTCACCCTTCACCAGGAGTGGACGTCCCAGTTGAATGGCGGCATTGACCGCCAGACTGAGCTCGGCCGTGGCCACATAACGCTCGGTACCCTGAAAAGCCATCATCGATCCTCTAGCAGCTGTCTCGCCTGACGATAGCACGCCGTGCCTGGGCTGGACGCCATCGGACGCAAGGCCTAGGCTGCGAGTTTTCCGCGCCGTACAGGATTCGCCATGAGCCGCATCTTCGCTGACAATGCCCAGTCCATCGGTAATACGCCGCTGGTCTACATCAATCGCCTCGGCCCCAAGGGGGTCACCCTGCTCGCCAAGATCGAGGGACGCAACCCGGGCTATTCGGTCAAATGCCGCATCGGTGCCAACCTGATCTGGGACGCCGAAGCCAAGGGCCTGCTCAAGCCCGGCATGAGCCTGGTGGAGCCGACCTCGGGTAATACCGGTATCGGCCTGGCCTATGTCGCCGCCGCCCGTGGCTATCGCCTGGTGCTGACCATGCCCGCCTCCATGAGCCTGGAGCGACGCAAGGTCCTGAAGGCACTGGGTGCGGAGCTGGTCCTGACCGAACCGGCCAGGGGCATGAAGGGCGCCATCGACAAGGCACGGGAGATCGCCGAAAGCGAGCCCGATCGCTACTTCATGCCGCAGCAGTTCGATAATCCGGCCAATCCGGCCATCCATGAAAAGACCACCGGCCCGGAAATCTGGAACGATACCGATGGTGCCATCGACGTACTGGTAGCCGGCGTCGGTACCGGTGGTACCCTGACCGGCATCTCGCGCTTCATCAAGAACACCAAGGGCAAGCCGATCCTCTCGGTCGCCGTGGAGCCGGAAACCTCGCCGGTCATCAGCCAGACCCTTGCCGGTGCGGAAGTGAAACCCAGCCCGCACAAGATCCAGGGCATCGGGGCCGGCTTCGTACCCGGCAACCTGGACCTCGCCATGGTCGATCGCGTCGAGCAGGTAAGCGATGAGCAAGCCAAGTTGATGGCCCAGCGCCTGATGCGCGAGGAAGGCATCCTCTGCGGTATCTCCTGCGGTGCCGCCATGGCTGCGGCGGTCCGTATGGCCGAGACGCCGGAGATGCAGGGCAAGACCATCGTGGTCATCCTGCCGGATTCCGGCGAGCGCTATCTGTCGACCATGCTCTTCGACGACCTGTTCGACGAGCAGGAACTCGTGCAGTAGAACGCCGGCAACGAGCCCCCTCCTCCCTTCCCGGCCTCTGGCCTGGCAGGCCGCACGGCATCCGGCGCTCTGAATGCCCCTCAAGAAAAAGCCCGGTTTCCCGGGCTTTTTTCGTATCAGAGATGCTTGATCTCGGCCTTGGCATCCAGGGCCCGGCGATAGGCCGCGAAGTCGACCTGTCCGGCTCGCGAGGCCAGGTAGCGACGATAGAGCGCCTTGTCCTCGGCACTCAGGGCTTCCTTGGGTACCCCGACGCCCTGCAGGCGCAGCAGCACGAAGTCGCCGTTCCGCAGGCTGATACCGGCATAGGACGGCTTGTCGGCTTCCGGCTTGGCCATGCGGAACACCGTTTGCAGTACCTGGGGATCGACGCCCTCCTGATTGCGGGTAGCCGCCTCGACGGTACGCCAGTCGCCTGCCGGCGCCTTACCGCCGTCACGCAGGGCCTTGAGCTGCTCTTCGCCAGTCTGCTTGGCGACGGCTGTGGCCTTTTCCTGGCTCAAGCGGGTCACGATCTCTTTCTTGACCGCGTCCAGGGGCTGCAGCTGCGGCGTGCGGTGCTCCTTGTCGCGAATGACCACCAGGGTATCTGGATCGAGCTGCAAGGCGGCGCTGTTGGCGCCGTTGCGCAGCACGTCCTCGCTGAAAGCCGCCTCGATCACCTGACGATTGGCAGTGAGACCCTCACCACCCTCACGACCGAAGGGAGCACTGGTCTTGACCTGAAGGCCTTGCTCCTGGGCCGGCTGGCTCAGGTCGGAGGCCTCATAGGCAGAGCTTTCCAGCTTACGACCTGCTTCCACGAACAGCCGATCAGCGTCTTCCGCCTTCAGTTGCTGCTCCAGGCGTGGCCGAACGCTGGCCAGGGTGGGCACTTCTGGCGCCTGGACCCCTTGCAGCTTGATCAGATGCCAGCCGAAGCTGGTGCGCACCGGCGCGGATACCTGATGCGGCGCGAGGGCATACAGCGCCTCTTCGAAGGCCGGGTCGTAGACACCGCGACCGGCAAAGCCCAGGTCACCGCCATTGGCTGCCGAGCCCGGATCCTGGGAGAACTCCTTGGCGAGCTTGGCGAAGTCCTCACCCTTGCTCAGGCGCTCCTGGATCTGCTTGATCTTGGCCTTGGCCTGCTCGTCATTCTGCTTGTCGTTGACCTCGATGAGGATATGAGCAGCGTCACGCTGCTCCGACAGATTAGCGATTTCGGACTTGTAGGCCGCCTGCAGGCGGCTTTCGTCCACCTTGGCCTTGGCCAGGAAGGCGTCCTTCTTCAGCTCCACGTACTCGATGACCACCTCCTCGGGCGTCATGAAGTCATTCTTGTGGCTGTCGTAGTACGCCTGAATCTCCTCCTGCGTCGGCACGATACCGCTGGTGGAAGCCTTGACGGTACGCATGGCGAAGTCACGGGTCTGGCGCTCGAGGGCCGCGAAGGTCTCGATATCGGCATCGGTAACGAAATTGCTGCCGACGATGCCGGCGCGCAGCTGACCGATCAGCATCTCGTCACGCAGCAGATCCCGGAATTGCAGGCGGTTGTAGTTCATCTGGCGAACGGCCTGATCGAAGCGCTGGGGATCGAAACGCCCTTCGGTCTGGAATTCGGGGGTGTTGAGGATCAGCTGATCCAGCGCCTGTTCGGAGAAGGCGAAGCGATCGGCCTTGGCGCTCTGCAGCAGCAATTGCTTGTCGATCAGCGCCTTTAGGGCGGACTCACGCAGCAGGCGGTCATCCAGGGTGGACGGATCGAACCCCTGCCCCAGTTGCTGTTGCAGCTGGCGACGCTGCATTTCCACGGCCTGGGCCAGCTCCGTCTGCTTGATCTCGTCGCCGTTGACCAGGGCAACGGCGCCCTGGTGACCCGTCGCACGAATGATCGCTTCGAAGCCGGTCAATGCCATCAGCAGGATGATGAATCCGATGATGACTTTGGCAATCCATCCCTGCGAACGGTCCCTGATGTTTTGTAGCATGTTCCCCCCACGAGCTGTGGCCAGACCGGCCATGGCGAAATCGTCGAATAGCAAATAGCGAAAAGGCGCATCTCGAGATGCGCCTTTTCGTCGATCAAGGACCTTGCATCCAGCAGGACGGCGGAACACCAGCAACCTCGTCTGGCGGCCCGCCCATCAAGCCCAGGTACGCCGTCAGTGGGTACTGACGCGCTCCTTGCCTTCCTGATCCCGCTTCTCGTCCTTGCTGACGAGCTCCGGACCATCGTCCGGAAGCGGCTCCGGCGTGTATTGCAGCGCAACCTCCAAGACCTCGTCAATCCATTTGACCGGCTTGATCTGCAAGTCAGCCTTGATGTTGTCCGGAATGTCCCGCAGATCCCGGACGTTTTCTTCCGGAATGATCACGGTACGGATACCGCCACGATGGGCCGCGAGCAACTTTTCCTTGAGCCCACCGATGGCCAGTACCTGACCGCGCAAGGTGATCTCGCCGGTCATGGCCACGTCGGCACGCACCGGAATACGGGTGGCGGCCGAGACCAGCGCCGTACACATCCCGATACCGGCACTCGGACCGTCCTTCGGCGTGGCGCCTTCGGGAACGTGGATATGGATGTCGTGCTTCTCGTGGAAGTCCTTGGGAATGCCCAGGCTGCGACCACGACTGCGCACCACGGTCAGGGCCGCGGTAATGGACTCGGCCATGACATCACCCAGGGAGCCGGTCTTGATCATCTGGCCCTTGCCGGGGACGACAGCGGACTCGATGGTCAGGAGTTCACCACCCACCTGGGTCCAGGCCAGGCCGGTCACCTGGCCGATCTGATCCTGTTGCTCGGCCAGGCCATAGCGGAACTTGCGCACGCCCAGCCAGTGCTCCAGGGTATCCACGGTGACGCTGGCAGTACGCTCCTTGCTCAGGGCATGCTGCTTGACCACCTTGCGACAGACCTTGGCTACCTGGCGCTCCAGACTCCGCACGCCCGCTTCACGGGTGTAGTAGCGAATGATGTCACGTAGGGCATCTTCGTCGAAGGCCACCTCGTCCTTCTTCAGGCCATTGGCCTTGACCTGCTTGGGAATCAGGTAGCGGGTGGCGATGTTGACCTTTTCCGCCTCGGTGTAACCGGGCAGGCGAATGACTTCCATACGGTCCAGCAGTGGCGCCGGAATGTTCATGGAGTTGGCGGTGCAGACGAACATCACGTCGGAGAGGTCGTAGTCGACTTCGAGGTAATGGTCGTTGAAGGTATGGTTCTGCTCCGGATCCAGGACCTCGAGCAGCGCGGAGGCGGGATCGCCACGCATGTCGTTGCCCATCTTGTCGATTTCGTCGAGCAGGAACAGCGGATTGCGCACGCCGACCTTGGTCATCTTCTGAATGAGACGACCCGGCATGGAGCCAATGTAGGTACGACGGTGACCACGGATTTCGGCTTCGTCACGCACGCCACCCAGGGCCATGCGCACGAACTTGCGGCCGGTGGAGCGGGCGATGGATTCGGCCAGGGAGGTCTTGCCCACACCGGGCGGACCGACCAGGCACAGTACCGGGCCCCGTACCTTCTTCACGCGCTTCTGCACGGCAAGGTATTCAAGGATGCGCTCTTTCACTTCCTCGAGGCCATAGTGGTCCTTGTCCAGGACCTCTTCGGCGCGGCCCAGGTCCAGACGGACCTTGCTCTCGGCCTGCCACGGCACGTTCACCAGCCAGTCGATGTAGGAACGCACCACGGTGGCCTCGGCGGACATGGGCGACATCTGCTTGAGCTTGTTCAGCTCGGCAGTGGCCTTGGCCAGGGCATCCTTGGGCAGACCCGCGGCGTCGATGCGGCGCTTGAGATCCTCGACCTCGTTGTGGCCTTCGTCGATGTCACCCAGTTCTTTCTGGATGGCCTTCATCTGCTCGTTGAGGTAGTACTCGCGCTGACTACGCTCCATCTGCTTCTTGACGCGACCACGGATGCGCTTTTCCACCTGCAAGAGGTCGATTTCCGCATCCAGCAGGGCCAACACGTGCTCGACGCGCGCGCCGAGCTCGGTGATCTCGAGGATTTCCTGCTTCTGCTCGATCTTCAGCGCCATATGGGCAGCCATGGTGTCGACCAGGCGGCTGGGATCTTCGATGCTATTGAGCGAAGACAGGACCTCGGCAGGTACCTTCTTGCCGAGCTGAACATATTGCTCGAACTGGCTCATCAGGCTGCGCGAGAAGACCTCGGACTCGCGATCCGGGGCTTCGCTGTCGTCGATCAGGGTCACCAGGGCACGGGCATAGGCCTGGTTCTCGACGAAGGACTCGATGCGGCCGCGCTGCTCGCCTTCGACCAGGACCTTGACGGTACCGTCAGGAAGCTTGAGCAGCTGAAGAACGGTCGCGACCGTACCCATGTGATACATGTCATCCGCGGCGGGATCGTCATCGCCGGGATTCTTCTGTGCGACCAGCAGGATCTGCTTGTCGCCAGCCATGGCGGCCTCGAGGGCCTCGACGGACTTTTCCCTTCCGACGAACAATGGGATGACCATGTGGGGATAGACCACTACGTCTCGTAGGGGCAGCAGGGGAAGTTCTATCGTCGTAGTCATGGGGTACGGGTCTCGGCAAATAATCGGCCGCAGATGCGGTTAAGGCCTCGGTTTTCCCTAACATGAGGTTGGCCGCCGCAAAATACAACCGTCGCTGAAATGAAAAAGGGGCCGAAGCCCCTTTTGTCACGCGTCTGGCGCCGCCTTGGCGGGCTCGGTGTTCTCATAGATGAGCAGCGGCTGGGAACTCCCATCGATGACGCTCTCGTCGATGACCACCTTGCTGACTTCCTTCTGTGAAGGAATCTCGTACATGGTCTCGAGCAGGATGCCTTCGAGGATGGACCTCAGGCCGCGGGCACCGGTCTTGCGTTCCAGTGCCTTGCGAGCGACTGCCTTCAGTGCATCGGGGCGGAACTCCAGGTCGACGTCTTCCATTTCAAACAGCTTGGCGTACTGCTTGGTCAGGGCGTTCTTCGGCTCGGTCAGGATCTGCATGAGCGCTGGCTCATCCAGCTCGTCCAGGGTCGCGATGACCGGCAGACGACCGACGAACTCGGGAATCAGGCCGAACTTGACCAGATCCTCGGGCTCGGCATCACGCAGGGATTCGCCGATCTTCTTACCCAGTTCCTGACTGCGGACCTCGGCGTTGAAGCCGATGCCGCCGCCCTTGGTGGAACGGTTCTGAATGACCTTTTCCAAGCCAGCGAAGGCACCGCCGCAAATGAACAGGATATTGCGCGTATCCACCTGCAGGAATTCCTGCTGGGGATGCTTGCGGCCACCCTGGGGCGGAACCGACGCCACGGTACCTTCGATCAGCTTCAGCAGCGCCTGCTGCACACCCTCGCCCGAAACATCACGGGTGATGGAGGGGTTGTCGGACTTACGCGAGATCTTGTCGATCTCGTCGATGTAGACGATGCCCATCTGGGCCTTTTCCACATCGTAGTCGCACTTCTGCAGCAGCTTCTGGATGATGTTCTCGACGTCTTCACCCACGTAACCGGCTTCGGTCAGAGTAGTGGCATCGGCGATGGTGAAAGGTACGTTGAGCAGGCGCGCCAGCGTTTCCGCCAACAACGTCTTGCCCGAGCCAGTCGGGCCGATGAGCAGAATATTGCTCTTGCCCAGCTCGACGTCGTCTTTTTTCTCGCGCTGATTCAGACGCTTGTAGTGGTTGTAGACGGCAACGGCGAGGACCCGCTTGGCACGCTGCTGACCAATGACATACTGGTCGAGGATAGCGCTGATTTCCTTCGGCGCTGGCAGCTTGTGCGCATTGCTTTCGGCCTGCGCTTCCTGGACTTCCTCGCGGATGATGTCATTGCACAGGTCGACGCATTCGTCGCAGATGAAGACGGAGGGTCCAGCGATCAATTTACGTACTTCGTGCTGACTCTTGCCGCAGAAGGAGCAGTAAAGCAGCTTGCCGTTATCGTCGCTATTGCGCGTATCTGTCATTCGATCGATCCAATGGAATGTGCTTACATCAGCAAGATGGAGCCTATTGCACGGTTTTTCAAGCCTACCCGCCCAAACGACCGGCGCCTGGGCAGGTGGTCGAGGCGGGGTCAGGCGGGGATGTTGCGCTTCTCGAGGACCTTGTCGATCAGACCGTAGGCAACGGCTTCGGGGCCACTCATGAAGTTGTCACGGTCGGTATCGCGGGCGATCACGTCCATGGGCTGACCGGTGTGATGCGCCAGCACCTTGTTCAGACGCTCACGGATGGTCAAAATTTCACGGGCGTGAATCTCGATGTCCGACGCCTGACCCTGGAAGCCGCCCAGGGGCTGGTGAATCATCATCCGCGAGTGCGGCAGGCAGAAGCGCTTCTCGGCGGCGCCGCCTGCCAGCAGCAGGGCACCCATGCTGCAGGCCTGGCCGATGCAGATGGTGGAGACGTCGGGCTTGATGAACTGCATGGTGTCGTAGATCGACATGCCTGCGGTCACCGAGCCACCCGGGCTGTTGATATAGAGGTGGATGTCCTTGTCAGGATTCTCCGCTTCCAGGAACAGCAGCTGGGCGACGACCAGGTTGGCCATGTAGTCCTCGACCTGGCCGACCAGGAAGATGACCCGCTCCTTGAGCAGCCGGGAGTAGATGTCATAGGCGCGCTCGCCACGGGCGGATTGCTCCACCACCATGGGTACCAGACCGCCAGCGGCTTGAATATCGGGCATGGATTGCATGTATGAGTTGCGGGACATGTCCTGCACTAGCTCCCTATCTGGATAACCTGTCAAAAACACATAAGCCAGCACGAGGCTGGCTTAGGTGAACTAGCAACTGGAGGCAGATCAGGCTGCTTGCGGAGCCTCGGTCGGTTTGACCGCGTCCTCGTAGGAGACCTGCTTGTCGGTGACTTTTGCCTGCTTGAGGACAGTATCCACGACTTGTTCTTCCAGTACAACCGAACGCACTTCGTTCAGCTGCTGCTCGTTCTGGTAGTACCACTTCACTACCTGCTCGGGCTCCTGGTAGGCAGCGGCCATCTCCTCGATCAGCTCGCGAACGCGGGCGTCATCGGGCTTGAGTTCGAACTGCTTGACCATCTCGGCGATGATCAGGCCCAGCAGCACGCGGCGCTTGGCCTGCTCGCTGAAGAGTTCGGCCGGCAGCTGGTCGGGCTGGATGTTGCCGCCGAACTGCTGGACGGCCTGCACGCGCAGACGATCCACTTCGTTGCTGATCAGGGCAGCCGGTACGTCGATCTGGTTGGCGGCCAGCAGACCGTCCATGACCTGGTTCTTGACCTTGGTCTTCAGGGCCTGGCGCAGTTCGCGCTCCATGTTCTTGCGCACTTCGGCGCGGAACCCTTCGACGGTGGTCTCTTCCACGCCGAACTGCTTGAAGAAGGCTTCGTTCAGCTCGGGCAGCTCGGGAGCGGCCACTTCCTTGACGGTGACCTTGAACTGAGCGGCTTTGCCGGCCAGGTCCAGGTTTTGGTAGTCCTCGGGGAAGGTCAGGTCGAGCACGCGCTCCTCACCAGCCTTGGCGCCGACCAGACCGTCTTCGAAACCGGGGATCATGCGGCCGGAGCCCAGGACCAGCTTGGTGCCCTCGGCGGAACCACCGGAGAAGGCTTCGCCATCCTGGGTGCCGACGAAGTCGATGGTGACCTGGTCGTCGGTAGCGGCAGCGCGGTCGACGACTTCATAACGGGTGCCCTGCTTGCGCAGCACGTCGAGCATCTTGTCGATGTCGGCGTCTTCGACGCTGGAGTCCTGGCGCTCGATCTCGATGCCGTCCAAACCCTTGACTTCGAATTCGGGGAAGACTTCGAAGGTCGCGACGTATTCCAGATCCTTGCCCTTTTCGAACACCTTGGGTTCGACGGCGGGTGCGCCGGCCGGATTGAGCTTTTGCTCGACGACGGCTTCGTAAAAGGTTTCCTGAATGAGATCACCCAAGGCTTCCTGACGCGCCGAGGCTTCGTAGCGCTGACGGATGACGCTCATGGGTACCTTGCCCGGGCGGAAACCGGGAACCTTGGCGCGTCGGGCAGTCTGCTGCAGACGCTTGTTCACTTCGGTTTCAATACGCTCGGCCGGCACGCCAATGGTCATGCGACGCTCGAGAGCAGAGGTGTTTTCAACGGAAACTTGCATGGATATTCCTCGTGGCACAAGAACAGGCCGGCTTTCCGACCCCCCAGAATCAAGGGCGACCATTCTAGAGACAGTCTCAAGCGAAGTCACCTGGCTTGATCCAGCGGTACGTAAGGCAGTCCACGATCCGGCGACGCCTTACCTGACCAAAGGCAACATTTTGTAGCCCGCCATGAGTTGTACGACATCGTATGTAGTGCTAAACCCTGAAAGGGCAAGCTAACGATAAGGCCTCCCGAGGCCTCATCCAGAACAACAACAATCGTTAGGAGAGTTGCCCCATGGAGCGATCCGGTTCCGTCGATAAATCCGTACCCGTTGCCCAGGAACACAGCTCCGGCCTGCGCCGGATGGCGAAACTGCTCGGCCCCGGCATCATCGCCGTATTGTCCTGGCTGGGCGCTGGCGACCTCATCACCTCCTCGGTGGCGGGGGCGAACTACGGCTACGCCATGATGTGGGTGCTGGCGGTTTCCCTGCTACTGCGCTTTCTCATCGTCAACATCATCGCGCGCTTCCAGCTGTGCAATAACAAGGGCATGTCGATCCTCGAAGGCTATGCCCAGCTGCACCCGGTGTTCGCCTGGTTCATGCTCGGTTACGCGCTCGTCATGGGGCACCTGACCAACGCCTACATGCTCAAGGGCGCTGGCGAGGCCCTGGCTACCCTCCTCCATGTCGACTATCCGCTGCTCTGCTCGGTGGCGGTGGTGATCGCGGTCTGGCTGCTGGTGGGGCGCAACTTCTATGCCCTGATCGAAGGCGTGATGAAGGTGCTGCTGGCGGTCATGACCCTGGCCTTCATCACCCTGGCGGTGATGTCGGGCCCGGACCTGGGCGGCATCCTGCGCGGCACCATCGGCTTCAGCATTCCACCGGACGAAGGCGTGCATGGAGCGCTGCTGGTAGCGGTATCGGTCATTGGCGCCGTGGCCGGTTCCATCGCCAACTTCGTGCATCCCTATGTGATGAAGGAAAAGGGCTGGACCGGCCCGGAGCACAAGCGCATCCAGCGCAACGATCTGCTGTTCGCCGTGGTGGTTGGCATCATCATCAACCTGGCTATCTGGGTCGTCGGCGTGGAAATCCTCAGACCCAACGGCCTGCAGGTGAACACCCTGAATGACCTGGGCTCGGCGCTGGAACTGTTCTTCGGTTCGGGCGGCTGGCTGATTTTCTTCACCGGCGTCTTCGCCACCCTGTTCGCCAGCGTGGTGGGCAAGACCACCGCCTTCCCCATGCTGATCACCGACGCCCTGCAACACATCCGTCCGGAGCGCCGCGAGCGCTATGGCAAGACCTTCCACAAGGACCCGCTGCACAAGTGGTTCATGCTCTTCATTCTGGTGACGCCGCTGGTGTGGTCGCTGCCAGGCATGCCTGACTTCGTGACCCTGACCATCGGCGTGAATGCCCTGAACATCGTCGGCCTGCCGGTGATCTCCCTGGGCCTGTTGATCATGTCCAACCAGAAGTCGCTGCTGGGCGATAAATACCGCAACAACTGGTTCGAGAACCTCGCCCTGGGCTTCGCCACCCTGCTGGCGATCTGGGTCGCGATCCAGCTTGGCATCCAGCTGCTGGGCTGAGGCCAATCGATCAGAGGGGCGGGTTCGCCGCCCCTTCTTTTTCAAGGAGACTAGAGATGGCTGAACAGAAAGATCGCCCCGTGCTGCTGCAGGTGGGCCCGTTGCTGCCTGCACTACAAGATGCCCTCGCTGAACGCCACGAGATACTGCGCCTCTGGGAGGCACCGGATCAGGCCAAGTTGCTAAGCGAGCGGGGCCAGGAGGTTGGCGCCCTGGTGACTTCCGGCGTACACGGTGCGACCCGTGAGTTGATGAGCGCCCTTCCCGGCCTGAAAGCCGTGTTCAGCTTTGGGGTGGGTTATGACAGCATCGACATCGCCGCCGCCCGGGACCTGGGCGTGGTGGTGAGCAACACCCCGGGCGTGCTGGACGATTGCGTAGCCGATACCGCCTTCGCCCTGCTGATCGACGTCGCCCGGGGCATCAGCGCCGCGGATCGTTTCGTGCGCCGGGGCGACTGGCGCTCGGGCAAGTTTCCGCTGACCTCGCGCCTGGCCGGCAAGACCTGTGGCATCGTCGGCCTGGGCAACATCGGCAAGAGCATCGCGCGCCGGGTGCAAGCCTTCGGCATGGACGTGGCCTATCACGGCCGTCATCAACAGACCGATGTGCCCTACCAGTACCATGCCAGTCTCGAAGAACTGGCGAAGGCCGCGGACTTCCTGGTGCTGTCGCTGCCTGGCGGCCCCGCCACCGATGGATTGATCGACGCCGGCATTCTTGCGGCCCTGGGTCCGCGTGGCTATCTGATCAATATCGCCCGGGGCAGTGTGGTCGATGAGCAGGCCCTGGTGGAGGCGCTGCAGTCGGGAGCCCTGGGCGGCGCCGGGCTGGACGTCTTCGCCGACGAGCCCCAAGTCCCCGAGGCCTTGCTGACGCTGGATAACGTGGTACTTACCCCGCACCTAGGCAGCGGCACCCGGGAGACACGCCAGGCCATGGCCGATCTGGTGCTGGCCAATGTGGAGCGCTATTTCACCGACGGCACCCTGGTCACTCCCGTCTGAAAAGCGGCGGCCCGAGCGGCCGCCCTCTCCTACTCGATGTCGGGCAGGGTCTTGCTGCGGATCCGCCGTGCCAGCGAATCGTAGATCTCGCGGCAGCCTTCGTCCCAGAATCGGTCGGGATCGTCCTGCGGTTCGAGGGCAACGGAGAATTCCCCATCGCGCTCCTTCAGTACGAAATGCTCGTTGGTATAGAAGAAGGACAAGCCGATGGCGAAGGTCTGCGGCGTACCGGCCAGGTCATCGACGATCACCGTGAGGTCGTAGCGGGCATAGACCTCCATCTCGCGGACGATGTTGCCATCGACGCGTTTTTCCAGGCCCAGCCCGGCGTCCACCTGATCCGCGGAGTTCAGCCCCAGATAGCGGGTGAAGCAATCCGGCAACTCATGCAGGCGCCGCTCCAGTTCCTGCCAATAGGCTTCCTCACGCTCGGCCGCCTTGCTCAGCGCCTGACTCAATGCCTGATATCGTTCCATTGCCGTTCCCATCTGTTGACTGGAGGCCGTCGACGGACGACCCACAGCTCTGAGACCCCACTCCCGGTCAGGGGTGCCCAGCCGGTCGGTGACGGACTTCAAGTCTCTGGCCAACCCAGGCGAGGGCTGCGGGTCTCGCCCAGCAGGAAGTCGCGATTAGCATCGGTACAGGCGCGCAAATAGTCGGTGACCAGGGTGATGCGACGCAGGCGGCGCAAGTCTTCGCGGTAGTAGAGCCAGAATTGCCGGGTGATCTGGATCTGCTCCGGCAACAGCGCCACCAGTCGCGCATCGGGCTCGGCGACAAAGCAGGGCAGGATCGCCAGGGCGTGGCCGCACAGGGCGGCCTGGTACTGGGCGATCACGCTGGTGCTGCGCAGGCTGCTGCTGGCCTCCGGCAGGATGCGTTCCAGGTAGAGCAGCTCGGGGCTGAAGGCGAGATCGTCGACATAGGTGATGAACCTGTGCCGCCGCAGGTCCGCGAGCTGTGTGATGGGCGGGTGCCTGGCCAGGTAGTCGGCGGTGGCATACAGCCGCAGGCGGTAGTCGCACAGCTTGCGGCAGACATAGGGCCCGCGCTCGGGGCGCTCCAGGGTGATGGCGATGTCGGCCTCGCGACGCGAGAGGTTGACGAAGTGCGGAACCGGGAGCACCTCCAGGGTGATGCCGGGATAGCGATCCTGGAAAAAGCTCAGCTGGGGCGCGACGAAGTAGCTGCCGAAGCCTTCGGTCGCGCCGATGCGCACCTGGCCGGAAGGCGCCAGACGCGTGTCCGATATCTGCTCGCAGGCGGTCTGCAGGGTGCTTTCCAGGGTTTCGGCGTGCACCAGCAGGCGCTGGCCTTCCATGGTGAGGCTGAAGCCGGTACTGCGCGATTTCTCGAACAGCAGGGCACCGAGCGCCTTTTCCAGGGCCGAGATACGCCGCGAGACGGTGGTGTAGTCGACCCCCAACCGCCGCGCCGCGGCGCTGGCCTTCTGGGTGCGGGCGACTTCGAGGAAGAATCTGAGATCGTCCCAGTCGAGACGCGCTGCCGGATTATTGGATTTTTGCATGTCGGTCGGGCGTTTTTGTCGGAAGCCAAGAGACTTTTGCCGGAACTATACTGCTTACCAGGGCGCGTCACGAGTGGTGACGGCGCGACCCGCTGCTAGCCAACAACAATAAAGAGCAGGCATCCATGACCCACGATCACGCCCTGTCCGGGGGCCACGCCGGACTTCGCCACCCTCCCTTGGTCATCGATATCGCGAGGTATCCGTCATGACGACCGGAGATGCCTTTCGCGAGGCACGCGACTTTCTGCTGCGCCATCGCACCGACTATGCCACTGCCGTCCGGGACTTCCAGTGGCCGCAGCTGGAGCATTTCAACTGGGCGCTGGACCATTTCGATCGCCTGGCCGAAGAGCATTCCGGTCCGGCACTGTGGCGACTCGATGCCGAGGGCCGTGAAGAACGCTACAGCTTCGCCGAGCTGGCCCAGGCCTCGAATCGCACTGCCAACTTCCTGCGCAGCCAGGGCGTTCGTCGTGGCGAACGCATCCTGGTGATGCTGGGCAACGAGGTGGCGCTGTGGGAAACCCTGCTGGGCGCCTTCAAACTGGGGGCAGTGGTGGTACCCGCCACCACCCTGCTCAGTGATGCCGATCTGCAGGATCGGGTCGCGCGGGGGTGCATCGCCCACCTGGTGGTGGGCAGTGCTCATACGGCGCGTTGCGCCAGTCTGGACCCCGGCCTTACCCGCATCTGCGTCGGGACGCCCGTGGCCGGCTGGCAACCCTATGCACCGGCCGCCTGTGCCAGCGACTTCCTGCCCGATGGGCCGACCCGGGCCGAGGATCCGCTGCTGCTCTATTTCACCTCGGGAACCACCTCGCGACCCAAACTGGTCCTGCACAGCCATAGCAGCTATCCGGTGGGGCATCTGTCCACCCTCTACTGGATCGGCCTGCAACCGGGCGATGTGCACCTCAACATCTCTTCCCCCGGCTGGGCCAAGCATGCCTGGAGCTGCGTCTTCGCGCCCTGGAACGCCGGTGCCTGCGTGTTCATCCATGATGTGCCGCGGTTCAAGCCCCAGGCGCTGCTGGAGGTGCTGGCGCGCTACCCAGTCACCAGCCTCTGCGCGCCGCCGACCGTGTGGCGCATGCTGATCCAGGAGGATCTCGCCGCCTATCGCAATCGCCTCAACCTGCGCGAACTCGTTGGCGCCGGCGAGCCGCTCAATCCGGAGATCATCGACAGCCTGCAGGATGCCTGGGGCCTGACCCTGAGAGATGGCTTCGGCCAGTCGGAAACCACGGCACTGGTCGGCAACACCCCAGGGCAGCCGCTCAAGCCCGGCTCCATGGGCCGCCCCCTGCCGGGTTGCCAGATCCAGCTGCTGGATGCCGACGGCCAACCAGGCGATGACGGCGAGGTGGCCCTGTCGCTCCAGCCACGACCGGCCGGTTTGATGCTGGGCTATGAGGACAGCCCGGAGAAAACCGCCGAGGTGATGCGCGACGGCTACTACCGTACCGGTGATACCGCGGTACGTGACGTCGATGGCTACATCACCTTTGTCGGGCGTGCCGATGACGTCTTCAAGTCGGCGGACTACCGCATCAGCCCCTTCGAACTGGAAAGCGCCCTGATCGAGCACCCCGCGGTGATGGAGGTGGCCGTGGTGCCCAGCCCGGACCCCTTGCGTCTCAATGTGCCCAAGGCCTTCGTCATCCTCGCCGCCGGCCAGCAGCCCTCGGCCGCCCTTGCGCGGGAATTGCTCGGCTTCGCCCGCGACTGCCTGTCGCCCTACAAGCGGGTGCGCCGCCTGCAATTCGTCAGCGAACTGCCCAAGACGCTGTCCGGCAAGATCCGCCGCATCGAGCTGCGCCTGGGCGAGGCACAGCGCCGCGCGGCTGGCACAGCCGAGCTCCACGACTATGCCGAAGAAGATTTCGCCAACCACCCTGCCCCGGCCTCCGTTGCCACCGCCCAGGAATCCCTGTCATGACCCAGACCGCCATCCAAGACGTGCCGCTGCTGATCGACGGCCAATTCGTCACCTCCACCAGCCGCGAAGGCCGCGAGGTGATCAATCCGGCGACGCAGGAGGTGCTGGCGCGGGTGCCCTTCGCCACCGCCGAGGAAGTGCAACGCGCCGTGGCCAGTGCCAAGACGGCCTTCGCCACCTGGCGCAAGACGCCCATCGGCGCCCGGGCGCGCATCTTCCTGCGCTACCAGCAGCTGATCCGCGAGCATATGAGCGAACTGGCCGCGCTGCTCACCGCCGAGCAGGGCAAGACCCTGGCCGACGCCGAGGGCGACGTCTTTCGCGGCCTGGAGGTGGTTGAGCACGCGGCCGCCATCGGCAACCTGCAACTGGGCGAACTGGCCAATAACGTCGCCAGCGGGGTGGACACCTATACGCTGCTGCAACCCCTGGGCGTTTGCGCCGGCATTACCCCCTTCAACTTCCCGGCGATGATTCCGCTGTGGATGTTCCCCATGGCCATCGCCTGCGGCAACACCTTTGTCCTCAAGCCCTCGGAGCAGGATCCGCTGGTGACCATGCGCTTGGCCGAGCTGGCGCTGGAAGCCGGCGTGCCGCCCGGTGTGCTCAACGTGGTCCATGGCGGACCGGCGGTGGTGGATGCCCTCTGCGATCACCCGGATATCAAGGCGCTGTCCTTTGTCGGTTCGACCCGTGTAGGTACCCATGTCTATCGCCGCGCCAGCGAGGCTGGCAAGCGCGTGCAGTGCATGATGGGCGCCAAGAACCATGCGGTGGTGATGCCCGACGCGCCCCGCGAACAGACCCTGGCCAATCTGGTGGGCGCCGCCTTCGGCGCGGCCGGTCAGCGCTGCATGGCGGTTTCCGTGGTGGTGCTGGTGGGCGAAGCCAACAGCTGGGTACCGGATCTGGTGGCCAAGGCGCGCAGCCTCAAGGTGGGTGCGGGTCACGAGAATGGCACCGACGTCGGCCCGCTGATCTCCTGCCAGGCATTGGACCGGGTCAGCGGCCTGATCGAGCGTGGCGTGAGCGAAGGCGCGACCCTGGAGCTGGACGGTCGCAATATCCAGGTCGAGCGCTACGAGAAAGGCAATTTCGTCGGCCCGACGCTGTTCTCCGGGGTGACCACGGAGATGACGCTGTATCGCGAAGAGCTGTTCGGCCCGGTGCTCTGCGTGATGCACGCCGCCACCCTCGACGAGGCCATCGCCCTGATCAACGCCAATCCCAACGGCAACGGCGTCGCCCTCTTCACGCGCTCCGGCGCCGCGGCGCGTCGCTTCCAGGAAGACATCGATGTCGGCCAGGTTGGCATCAACGTGCCCATCCCGGTGCCGGTGCCGCTGTTTTCCTTCAGCGGTTCGCGCGCCTCCAAGCTCGGCGACCTGGGGCCCTATGGCAAGCAGGCGGTGCTGTTCTATACCCAGACCAAGACCATCACCACACGCTGGCCCGACGAGCAGGATGTCGGCAGCGCCGGTGTCGTCAACACCACCATCACCCTCAAGTAGCGGGAGACGCCAGCATGCATCTGGGATTTCTGGGACTGGGCAACATGGGCGCGCCCATGGCCCGCAACCTGCTCAAGGCCGGCCATCAGCTGACCGTCTATGACCTCTCCGCCGCGGCCCTCGAAGCGTTGCGGAACGAAGGTGCCGAAGTCGCTGCCTCTCCTGTCGCCGTGGCGCAGAGCGGTGCCGAGGTGATCATCACCATGCTGCCTGCCGCGACCCACGTGAAAACGGTCTATCTCGGCGAGGAGGGCCTGCTCGCCCACGCGAGACCGGGCACCCTGCTGATCGATTCCTCCACCATCGATCCGCTCAGCGCCCGGGCAGTGGCCACGGCCGCTGCCGAACGCGGGCTGGAACTGCTGGACGCCCCGGTCTCCGGGGGTACCGGCGGTGCCGCGGCGGGCACCCTGACCTTCATGGTCGGGGGCAGCGAGGCCGGCTTCCAGCGCGCCCAGCCGCTGCTAGCCGCCATGGGCCGCAACCTGGTGTACTGCGGCGCCAGTGGCAACGGCCAGGTAGCCAAGGTGGCCAACAACCTGCTGCTCGGCATCTCCATGATCGGCGCGGCCGAGGCCATGGCCCTGGGCACGCGCCTGGGCATGGACGCCAAGACCCTGGCCGGGGTGATCAATACCAGCAGCGGCCGCTGCTGGAGTTCGGAGGTGAACAACCCCTATCCGGACGTCCTGCCCCAGGCGCCAGCCTCGCGCGGCTACCAGGGTGGCTTCGCCGCCGACCTCATGCTCAAGGATTTGGGCCTGGCCACCGAGGCCGCCCGCGCCGTGCGCCAGCCGGTGATCCTCGGCGCGGTGGCTCAGCAGCTCTATCAACGGTTCAGCCGCGCCGGTGGCGGCGGCCTGGATTTCTCGGCCATCATCCAGGACTACCTGGACGAGGACGGTGCATGAGCGACGCCAAGGTACTGTTGGAAAGACGCGGCGGGGTCGGCTACCTGACCCTCGATCGCCCGGCCGGGCTCAATGCCCTGGACCTGGAGATGGTGCGCAGCCTGCACGGCGCCCTGCGCGACTGGGAAGGCGACCCCGGGGTGCGGGTCGTGGTGCTGCGCGGCAACGGGCCCAAGGCCTTCTGCGCCGGCGGCGATGTCCGCGCGCTGTACGACAGCTACCAGCGTGGCGACGACCTGCACCAGATTTTCTTCACCGAGGAATACGCCCTGGACCTGGCCCTGCACCGCTATCCCAAGCCGGTGCTGGCACTGGCCCATGGCCTGGTGCTGGGCGGCGGCATGGGCCTGGTGCAGGCCGCGCGACTACGCATCGTCAGCGAACGTACGCGGATGGCCATGCCGGAGACTGCCATCGGCTATTTTCCCGATGTCGGCGCCAGCCACTTCCTGCCACGCCTGCCGGATCACCTCGGCCTCTATCTGGGCCTGACCGGCGAGCAGATCGGCCCGGCCGATGCCCTGGCCGCTGGGCTCGCCGATGTCTTCGTTCCGGAAGCCAGTAACGAGGCCCTGGCGCAGCGCCTGGAAGAGGCCACGGCCCAAGGACCGACGGACCTGGCCGCCCTGCTCCAGGAATTCGCCGGGGCGCCGGCCGAAACCGCCCGCCTGACCGACCTGCGTCCGGCCATCGCCGAGCACTTCGCCGCGGCGACCGTCGAGGAGCTGCGCGGCAGCCTGCAGGCGGAAAGCCGCCCCGCGTATCGCGACTGGGCGCAGGAAACCCTCGCCACCCTGGATAGGCGCTCGCCGCTGGCGGTCGCCACGGCCCTGGAGTTGCTGCGCCAGGGCAGCGGGCTGTCGCTGGAGCAATGCTTCGCCCTGGAGTTGCACCTGGATCGCCGCTGGTTCGAAAAGGGCGAGATCGTCGAAGGGGTGCGCGCCATGCTGGTAGACAAGGACCGCACGCCCCGCTGGAATCCGGCCCGCTGGCAGGATCTGGATCCGCGTCGCGTCGCGGCCTTTTTCACCGATTTCCGCCATTCCTGAGGAAGGCCTCCATGCACGATATCGAACTCACCGAAGAACAACGCATGATCCGCGACATGGCGCGCGACTTCGCCCGCCGTGAGGTGGCGCCCCATGCCCGCGCCTGGGAAAAGGCCGAGTGGATCGACGACACCGTGGTCGCCCAGCTGGGCGAGCTCGGCCTGCTGGGCATGGTGGTGCCGGAGCAATGGGGTGGCACCTACATGGACTATGTCGCCTATGCCCTGGCCGTCGAGGAGATTTCCGCTGGCGATGGCAGCCTTGGCGCCCTGATGAGCATCCACAGCTCGGTGGGCTGCGGTCCCCTGCTACGCTACGGCAACGCCGAACAGCAGGATCGCTGGCTGCCCGACCTGGCCGCCGGCAAGGTCATCGGCTGCTTTTGCCTGACCGAACCCCAGGCCGGCTCCGAGGCTCACAACTTGCGCACCCGGGCCGTGCTGGAGGGCGACAGCTGGGTGCTGAACGGCAGCAAGCAGTTCGTCAGCAACGGGCGCCGCGCGGGCCTGGCCATCGTCTTCGCGGTGACCGACCCGGACTTGGGCAAGAAGGGTCTATCGGCCTTCCTGGTGCCTACCGACACCCCCGGCTTTCGCGTCGAGCGCACCGAGCACAAGATGGGCCTGCGCGCCTCCGACACCTGCGCCGTCACCCTGGACAACTGCCGTATTCCGGCAGCCAACCTGCTGGGCGAGCGCGGCAAGGGCCTCGCCATCGCCCTCTCCAACCTGGAAGGCGGACGCATCGGCATCGCCGCCCAGGCCCTGGGGATCGCCCGCGCCGCCTTCGAGGCGGCCCTGGGCTATGCCCGCGAGCGCATCCAGTTCGACAAGGCCATCATCCAGCACCAGAGCATCGCCAACATGCTGGCCGACATGCACACCCGGCTCAACGCCGCGCGCCTGCTGATCCTGCATGCCGCGCGCCTGCGCACGGCCGGTGAGCCCTGCCTCAGCGAAGCCTCCCAGGCCAAGCTGTTCGCCACCGAGACGGGCGAATGGGTGTGCTCCAAGGCCATCCAGATCCATGGCGGCTATGGCTACCTGGAGGACTATCCGGTGGAGCAGTACTACCGCGATATCCGCATCACCCAGATCTACGAAGGCTCCAGTGAAATCCAGCGTTTGCTGATCACCCGGGAACTCGATCGCTACGAAATGTGAGGGCGTCCGGGATGACGGCCGTGACCTGCCCAGCAAAAGCCGAAGATGACACCCAAGCGTCATCAGCAGGCGCTGGGCGGGTGCTACGCTCCGGACTGGGATCGTGTCTGGTCCCGTCTCCCCAAGGAATACCGCTATGGCCTCCCTGCTCGCCTGCATCGATGGTTCTCCCCACGCCGAAAGCGTCTGCGACCACACCGCCTGGTTGTCGCGACGGCTGGATGCACCCGTCACTCTGCTCCATGTGCAGGAATCCGCTAGTAGTGGCAAGAAGGTCGCCAACGGTACGCCGGTCTATCTCGACGATGACGCTGGTGCCGGGATGGCCAAGGCGCTGCTGCTCAATGCCCGCCAGCGGCTGTTGCAGCAGGGCCTGACCTCGGCGCCGCAGATCCTGCGTCGCCCGGAGGGGTTGGTCGATACCCTCAAGACCCTTGAAGCCGACACCCGCCTGCTGGTGATCGGCAAGCGCGGCGAACGCTCCGGGGACAGCGGTATCGGTGGCCAGCTGGAAGCGGTGGTGCGCGCCGTGCATCGGCCGATCCTGGTGTGCTCGGGCCCCTTCAAGCCGCCGCGCCAGTTCACCATCGCCTACGACGGCCGCGAAGCGACCCACCAGGGCATCCTGGCCCTGGCACGCAGTCCGTTGCTGACCGGCATGAGTGGCACCCTGCTGCGGGTCGGCGAAGACGACCCGATCCTGCGCAAGCGCCTGGAAGACCTGGCGCTGCTGCTGCGCAGCGCCGGTTGCCGAGTGGATACCACGGTCGCCCATGGCGACGTGGAACGCATCGTCCCTCGCCATCTCGACGAACGCCGGGCAGACCTGCTCATCATGGGCGCCTTCAGCCATTCCTCGGTATGGCGCTTCCTGCGTGGCAGTCGCACCACCCAGCTGCTGCACAAGACCGAAGTGCCGATGTTGCTGCTGCGCTAGATCACGTCCGTCCCCGCCAGGCGCGCTTCGTCGGCGCGGCGCGGTCAGGGCTCAAGCCGACCCGCAGGTCGGCCGAAGCAAGGGACATAGAGCCCTGCCCTCCGTCGGGCTCCCCGGCGCGTCGGTAGGCCCCATGAGCACCCATGTCATCCATTTCACCGGTCCCATCAATTCCGGCAGCTGCGGCCAACTGATCGCCCAGTGCTCGCAGGCGGTGCAACAGGACGCCTCGCGCATCCTGCTCAAGATCGCCACCATGGGCGGCGACTGCAGCTATGGCTTCACGATGTACAACTTCCTGTTGTCCCTGCCGGTTCCAGTCCACACCCACAACCTGGGTACCGTCGAATCCATGGGCAACATCCTCTTTCTGGCCGGCGAGCACCGCACCGCCAGTCGTCACAGCAAGTTTCTCTACCATTCCTTCTATTGGAACCTGAACAACTCGGTGGACCATGCGCGCATGGCCGAATACGCCATGTGCCTGGACTACGACCTGGACCTCTATGCCCGTATCGTCGCCGAGCGCACCGCCGGTGCGGCGGAGGCCCTGGACATCCACAGCTGCCTGAAGGCCAACGCCCGGTTGCTGAGCCCGGAAGCAGCCCTGACCACGGGGGTGATCCATGCCGTGGATGAATGCCGGGTGCAGCCGGAAGAGGTCACCACCTTCATCCATCTCTGAGCAGGCAATAAAAAACCCGGTGGCCGTTGGCCACCGGGTTTTTTATTGCCCGATCCTGGAAATCAGCGGCTGAAGGACACCAGGGTATTGGGGTAGCCGACGCTGGCATCCAAGCGGCTGGCATCAAGGAAGACGCCCAGATTCTTCGCCCCATCCTGCACATAGCTGATCTTGACGATCTGGCCGTTGGCGAGCCGCACCGAGCCACCCAGCTTGAAAGCCGAGCGATTGGCCGCGGTAGCCGGGATCGAGATGGCGGCGGCACGGCGATAGACGCCTCGGTTCCAGTCGGTGTTGGTGAAGTCGTTGATGGCACTGCTGACGCTGGCGGCGCTGGTCACTCCAGTGGGCGACACGCTCACCGTCTTGGGATAGCCCACGACGTTGCCGTTGAAAGGCGCGCCCTCGGTGAAGACACCCAGGCTGTTACCAGCCTGGACCGAGGAGATCCGGCGCACCTGGCCGTCCGCGGTGGTGAGGTAGGCACCGGCCTTGAAGGCCGCGCGATTCACCGAGGTACCAGGTACCGAGATAGCGGCCTTTTTGAGGAACACTCCCTTGTGCCAGTCCGGGTTGGTGAAGTCGTTGACCACCGAGGTGACGGTGCCCACGGTCGCCCCGGTGCTCGGCGGAATCTGGACGCCAGCATTGCTGCCTGCATTGCCTGCGTTGCCCACGTTGTTGCTACTACCCGCGTTACCGACGGCGCCGGCATTGCCACCCGTGGAGCCGCTGTTGCCGGGAGCGGTGCCCCCGGTCGCGGGGGCGGTGCTGCCACCGGCGATCGGACCGATGGCGGTGCAGCTGCTGTCGTCCAGGTACTTGCGCAGGGTCGGCCACTGCGGGCGCTCCTGGCCGTTGATGGGCTCCACCGACATGAAGTAGCTGCCCCAGCCCGGGCCGGCGGCCCAGTAGGAGGACGGAATGCAGTTCTGCTTGAGATAGGCCAGCATGTTGTCCATCAGCAGGTTCCAGCGCGGATTGTTGTCCGGGACACCGAACTCGCCGATATAGCCACGCTTGCCGTTCTTCTTCAGCCAGTCAACGAAGGGCTTCACCCGGGTCACGCCATAGTTGGCATCCAGCTTGTTGACGTCGGTCTTGTCGTAGCTACCGCCGGCGTTCTCGTCGAAGTAGGAGTGCGCCGAGAAGATGATGTTGTTGGACGGATCCTTCAGCCCCAGCAGGGCATCGTTGAACTCGGCCCAGCGGGTCGCGCTCGACCAGCCGTTGCCCTCGACGATGATCGGACGAGTGCTGTCTACGGCACGGACACCATTGATGCCGTACTGGGCCGCGGTCGGCCAGTAGGCCATGGCATCGTGGGGCTCGTTCATGATGTCGTAGGCGTACAGCGCGGACTGACCGCTCCACTGCCGTGCGATGAGCGTCATGATCTCCTGATAGCGGGCATAAGGCACGCTACTGGTCCCTATCACCTGGCCGCGATAACGGGCGTAGTTGTGCAGGTCGAGGATGATCTTGATGCCGTGCTTCTGCGCATAGCCGAAGCTCTGGTTCACCAGGGCGACATAGGCGCTGTCCAGCGGTCCGCCCAGGCGCGGCTGCAGACGCTCCCAGATGACGGGGAAACGGATCAACTTGACGCCCCGCGCGCTCCATTGCTGGAAGTAGGCCTCTACCGGGAAGATGTAGTTGGTGCCATTGATACCGGGCAGCACCTGGGGCGCAAAGCCCGCACCAGACAGATTCAGACCGACCAGGCTGACAGGCTCGGCCTGGGCTACGGCAGCGGACAGCGCGAGAATGGTAGCGGCCGCAACGAGCGGACGACGGAGGGCGGTAGCAAAGGAGCGGATAGGCGTCATGGGCGAGTACTGCTTTGGGAGGCGTGGCGTCGATATCCTTTGTGTACGAGCAAAGCCTGGTTTAGGTAGGGCCACTGGGACGTGACAAAAAAAGCGCTCTGCGTCCTGCAGTTGCCTTGTCCAATACAAGTCACATGCCACCCAGATGAAACCTTTCAGCCATCCGGCAGTCGCGGTGGAAATCAAAACCCTGAAAGCCTTGCGCTAGAGCCTTTGCGGTAAACGTAACCAAATATGCGCGACTCAGGGTCGCAGGGGCGGATAGCTGCGTCTGGCAGAAGAATTCGCACGCACAGACAGAAAAATGACGCCAAAATCCTTAGCTAATGGCCAGGGAATTTTCCCCGGTCCTTGCCCTCCAAGGCTCAGCAATGTCTTGTATATAAGGTCCAGTCATGCGCGCAGAACAGCCGGGAACCCCTGTCTTCCAACCCACTCTCCTGGTGGTGGACGACGAGCCACTGGTAGCGGATTTCGTCCGCGAGATCCTCGAGCCCGAAGGCTTCAACGTCATCGCCGCTGACTCCGCCGACACCGCCCTGTCGCTGTTGGAGAAAGAAGACGCCACTATCGACATCTTATTGACGGACATCCGCATGCCCGGCTCGATGGATGGGGCGCAGTTGGCCAACCTGGTGTGCCAGCGGTGGCCAGACATGCCGATTATTGTCATGTCCGGCTACGAAACGCCGTCCACGGCCAGCATCAAGTGCAAGGTCCGCTTCCTGCCGAAACCCTGGTCGATCGGCCAACTGATCGATGCGGTAAACGGCGTGGCCTATTCGGTGACGCCCAGCGCCTGATGGTCGGGAACCTCGGCAGTGTGCGCGATGTCACATTGCCACCTCGGTATTCCGGACAATAACAATGCTCGCCCTTACCCAGCAGTTCGTTTCCCAGCTCCCCAACGTCTCCTGCCTATTCGGCCCGCTCACGCCGGACGGTGGTTTGCCCGCGCAGCTCTGCAGTCCCTCCGGTCAACGTCGCGTGACGCTGATGCTGGATACCGCCCGCCTTCGGGATTCGAACTACTGTGCCGTTCAGGCGCAGCAGGTTCGTCGCTCGCTGGGTAGCTGAGCGCTACTGACCGCTCACAGGGGTGGCGCCGGTCTGAGCAGGACGGCCTTGAGCGAAAACGCCGAGGTCACGCTGGCGACCCCCGGGATGCAGGTCAGTACCTCCGCCAGGAAGCGCTGGTAGGCCGCCAGGTCCTGCACCACCACCCGCAGCACATAGTCCGCATCCCCGGTCATCTGGAAGCAGCTCATCACCTGGGGTGCCTTGACGATCTCCCCTTCGAAGGCGCGCAGGTAGTCGGTGGACTGCTTTTCCAACCGTACCGACACGAAGACGCTGACACTGCCGGCGAGCCGCGTTTCGTCGAGCTGGGCGTGATACCCCTGGATGTAGCGCTCCTCTTCCAGCCGCTTGACCCGCCGCAGGGTGGGGGTGAGCGACAAGCCGATCTTCTGCGCCAGATCGCGCCAGCTCAGACGGCCATCGGCGGACAGGGCATTGAGGATGCGCAGGTCGATACGGTCCAGACCAGCCATGGTGCAAAACCTCTAGTGTTGTTCTTGTAGAGAGTTCAATAGCACCAAACGACCCTGCTGCACACCTCCAAATTGCGGCAAAACGGCTAGCAGAGCCGGCCTATACTCAGGTGACCAATAACAAGAATGCCGAGGCCTCCACCATGTGGCACCCTGCATCGCACCCGGACGGCCAACCCGTCCTGCGACCCGCCCGCACCCTTACCTACCTGAGGGGGCGGCCATGAGCGACTACCCACCCCTGCGCCTGCACGTTCCCGAGCCCAGCGGCCGACCGGGACGCCCTACCGACTTCAGCTATCTGCAGCTCTGCCCCGCCGGTCGCGCGGAAAAGCCGCCCATCGACGTGGCACCGGTGGATACTCGCGAGCTGGCGACCCAACTGATCCGTATCCTCGATGAGGATGGCCGCGCCGTCGGGCCCTGGGCCACGGAAGAAGCGCCCGAATTGTTGCTGCAAGGCCTGCGCGCCATGCTCAAGACGCGGCTGTTCGATGCCCGGATGCTCAAGGCCCAGCGGCAGAAGAAGCTGTCCTTCTATATGCAGTGCCTGGGCGAGGAAGCCATCGCCGTCGGCCAGACCCTGGCGCTGCGCCCGGACGACATGCATTTTCCCACCTACCGCCAGCAGGGCATCCTCATCGCCCGCGAGGCACCGCTGGACGAGATGATCTGCCAGCTCTTGTCCAACGCTCGTGACCCCCTCAAGGGTCGCCAGCTGCCGGTCATGTACTCCTACCGCGACCTCGGTTTCTTCTCCATCTCCGGCAACCTGGGCACCCAGTACATCCAGGCGGTGGGCTGGGCCATGGCCTCGGCGATCAAGGGCGATACCCGCATCGCCGCCGGCTGGATCGGCGACGGCGCCACCGCCGAAGGGGACTTCCACGCCGCCCTCACCTTCGCCCATGTCTACCGGGCGCCGGTGATCCTCAACGTCGTCAACAACCAGTGGGCCATCTCCACCTTCCAGGCCATCGCCGGCGGCGAAGGCATCACGCTGGCCACCCGTGGCATCGGCTACGGCATCGCCGCGCTGCGAGTGGATGGCAACGACTTCCTCGCCGTGCTAGCCGCCTCGCGCTGGGCCGCCGAGCGCGCCCGGCGCAACCTGGGGCCGACCCTGATCGAATGGGTCACCTACCGCGCCGGTCCCCATTCCACCTCGGACGATCCCGCCAAGTACCGCCCTGCCGATGACTGGGCGCACTTCCCCCTGGGCGACCCCATCGACCGGCTCAAGGCGCACCTGATCGGCCGTGGCCTCTGGTCGGACGAGCAGCACCAGGCGCTGACCGCCGAGCTGGAAGCCGAGGTGGCAACCGCGCAGAAGGCCGCCGAGGCCCATGGCACCTTTGCCAGCGATCTCGCCCCCAGCGCCGCCGACATGTTCGAGGAGGTCTACCAGGACCTGCCGCCGCACCTGCGCCGCCAACGCCAACAGCTCGGGAAGTGACGCCATGACCGTACAACAGGAAACCGGCCTGCCGACCCAGGCCGGCAGCCACAGCACCCTGACCATGATCCAGGCCATTCGCTCGGCGATGGACGTGATGCTCGAACGCGACGACAACGTGGTGGTGTTCGGCGAGGACGTCGGCTACTTCGGCGGCGTCTTTCGCTGCACCGAGGGCCTGCAGGCCAAGTACGGCGCCTCGCGGGTGTTCGATGCGCCCATCTCGGAGAACGGGATCGCCGGCGCCGCGGTGGGCATGGGCGCCTATGGCCTGCGGCCGGTGGCGGAAATCCAGTTCGCCGACTATGTCTATCCGGCCATCGACCAGATCGTTTCCGAGGCGGCGCGGCTGCGCTATCGCTCGGTGGGCCAGTTCACCTCGCCGCTGGTATTTCGCATGCCCTGCGGCGGCGGCATCTATGGCGGCCAGACCCACAGCCAGAGCCCCGAAGCCATGTTCACCCAGGTCTGCGGCCTGCGCACCGTGATGCCGTCCAATCCCTATGACGCCAAGGGCCTGTTGATCGCTTCCATCGAGAGCGATGACCCGGTGATCTTTCTCGAACCCAAGCGCCTCTACAACGGCCCCTTCGACGGCCATCACGACCGTCCGGTGACGCCGTGGTCGGGACACCCGGCCAGCGCCGTGCCGGATGGCTACTATCGGGTCGAGCTGGAACGGGCCGCCGTGGTCCGCCCGGGCAAGCAGGTCACGGTGCTGACCTACGGCACCACCGTCTGGGTCGCCTTGGCCGCCGCCGCCGAAACCGGCATCGACGCCGAGGTGATCGACATCCGCAGCCTCTGGCCCCTGGATCTGCAGACCCTCACCGACTCGGTGACCAAGACCGGCCGCTGCGTGGTGGTGCATGAAGCCACCCGTACCTGTGGCTACGGCGCCGAGCTGGTCTCGCTGATACAGGAACACTGTTTCCATCGCCTGGAGGCGCCCATCGAGCGGGTCACTGGCTGGGACACCCCCTACCCCCATGCCCAGGAATGGGACTACTTCCCAGGTCCGTCCCGGGTCGGCGCCGCGCTCAAGCGCGTGATGGAGGTCTGAGATGGGTACCCATGTCATCAAGATGCCGGACATCGGCGAAGGCATCGCCGAAGTGGAGCTGGTCAAGTGGTACGTGGCAGTGGGGGACGAGGTCAGCGAAGACCAGACCCTCGCCGATGTCATGACCGACAAGGCCATGGTGGAGATTCCTTCCCCGGTGGTTGGCCGGGTGCTAGCCCTGGGCGGCGAGCCTGGCCAGGTGCTGGCGGTGGGCGCCGAGCTGATCCGTCTGGAGGTGGCCGGTGACGGCAACCAGCGGGAGGCCACTCGCCCCGCTCCCGTGGCATCCACACCCGCGCCCAAGGTAGAAGCGCCCAGGCCTGCGCCGGAACCCGCTCCGCCGCGTCCGGCACCCGAGTCTCAGCGCGAGGACGATAGACCGGCTTCCCGCCCGGCACCGGGCAGTACGCCGCTGGCGTCACCGGCAGTGCGCCAGCACGCCTGGGACCTGGGCATCGAGCTCCGCTTCGTCACCGGTACCGGCCAGGGCGGACGCATCCTGCACGGCGATCTGGAAGCCTATGTACAGCAACGCGACGCGGGTCTGCCGCCGGCCACGGGTGGCGGAGGTCTCGTCAGGCGCAGTGGCGAGGAGCGCATCCCGCTGATCGGCCTGAGACGCAAGATCGCCGAGAAGATGCAGGCCGCCAAGCGCCACATCCCCCATTTCACCTATGTGGAAGAGCTGGACGTCACCGAGCTGGAAGCCTTGCGTGCCACCCTCAATCAGCGCTGGCAGGGACGCCGCGCACACCTCACCTTGCTGCCCTTCCTGGCGCGAGCGCTGGTGGTGGCGGTGCGGGATTTCCCGCAGATGAATGCGCGCTTCGACGAAGAGACCAGCACCGTGACGCGTTATGGCGCGGTGCACCTGGGCATCGCCACCCAGGGCGAACAGGGCCTGGCGGTACCGGTGGTGCGCCATGCCGAGGCGCTGGATCTCTGGGGCTGTGCCCAGGAGGTGGCGCGCCTCGCTACCGCGGTGCGCAGCGGCAAGGCCGGTCGCGATGAGCTGGGTGGCTCCACCCTGACCATCAGCAGCCTCGGTCCGTTGGGGGGTATCGCCTCCACGCCCATCATCAACCATCCCGAGGTGGCCATCATCGGCGTGAACCGCATCGTCGAACGCCCAGCCTTCCGCAATGGCCTGGTGGTGCCACGCAAGCTGATGAATCTCTCCGCTTCCTTCGACCACCGGCTGATCGATGGCCAGGACGCCGCCAGTTTCATCCAGGCCGTGCGCCAGCTGCTCGAACAACCCGCCACCCTTTTCCTGGAGTAGCCATGGATACCCGACTCCTCATCATCGGCGGCGGCCCCGGCGGTTATGTCGCCGCCCTGCGCGCCGCCCAGCTGGGCATCGCCACCACCCTGGTGGAGGGCGCCGCCCTCGGCGGGACCTGCCTCAACGTCGGTTGCATCCCTTCCAAGGCCATGATCCACGTAGCGGAGGAATATCAGCGGGCCTGCGGGCGTGCGGAACAGGGCAGCTTGGGCATTCGCCACGGGCGTCCGGAACTGGACCTCGGCCAGGCCGTGGCCTGGAAGAATGGCATCGTCGACCGCCTCACCACCGGCGTCGCCGCCCTGCTCAAGAAGCAGGGGGTAACCGTCGTCGAAGGCTGGGCCGAGATTCTCGACGGCAAGACCGTCGAGGTGCAGCGGGCCGGTGGTGAGCGGCTGCGCATCCGCACCGAGCACCTGGTACTGGCCATGGGCTCCACCTCGGTGGAGCTGCCCAACCTGCCCTTTGGCGGCCCCGTGATCTCGGCGACCGAGGCGCTGTCGCCCACCGACATTCCCGAGCATCTGGTCGTGGTGGGCGCCGGCTACATCGGCCTGGAACTGGGCATCGCCTATCGCAAGCTGGGCGCTCAGGTCGCCGTAGTGGAAGCCCAGTCGCGACTGCTGCCCGGCTATGACGCCGAGCTGACGACGCCCCTGCGCCAGCGGCTGGAACGTCTGGGCATTGCGCTGCACCTGAACTGCACCGTCGCTGGCCTGGCAGCCGATGGCGCTGGCCTGCGAATGACCACCAGCGACGGCCAGGAGCAGGTCCTGCCGGCGCAGCGCATCCTGGTGTCGGCCGGCCGCCGACCGCGCACCGAAGGCCTGGACCGCCTGCCGCTGGACTATGACGGCCGCTATATCCGCGTCGACGACGGCTGCCGCACCAGCATGACCGACGTCTGGGCCATTGGCGACCTGACCGGCGAGCCGCTGCTCGCGCATCGCGCCATGGCTCAGGGCGAAGTGGTGGCTGAGCTCATCGCCGGCAAGCGTCGGCGCTTCGCGCCGGTGGCCATTCCAGCGGTCTGCTACACCGATCCGGAGATCGTGGTGGTAGGCCTCACCCCCGAACAGGCCAAGGCCCAGGGCCTGGAGACCAAGGTCGCCAGCTTCCCCTTCGCCGCCAATGGCCGCGCCCTGACACTGGAAGCTCCTGAGGGCTTCGTACGGGTAGTGGCCCGTGCGGACGACCACCGCATTCTCGGCTGGCAGGCCACCGGGCAGCAGGTCGCGGAACTGGCCACGGCCTTTTCCCACAGCCTGGAGATGGGCATGCAACTGGAAGACGTGGCCGCCACCCTGCACCCACACCCCACCCTAGGCGAGGCCGTGCAGGAAGCGGCGCTGCGGGCCCTGGGCCGGGCGCTGCACCTGTGACCGGCCTGCCGCGCGACAGCCTGGCCCTGGGCATTCTAGAAGAAGCCCTGGCCGGACTGTGCCGGCAAAGTGGCCAGCGGCCGGACGCGCTGCTCGCCACCGAAGGCATCCCGTTGCCGGCGCTGCTCCTTGGCGGTGCCGGCGACCGCCTCTCGGCGCCGCTGTTCGGCCAGCTGTGGTATCGCCTGGCGCGCCGCTTCGATGACGAGTTCTTCGCCCTGGGTCCGCGCCCGCTTCCGGCTGGCAGCTTTGCTTTTCTCTGCCAGAGCGCCCGTCTGCAGCCGACCCTGGGCGATGCCCTGCGGCACAGCGCCGACTTCCTGCGGCTGACCCTGGGTGTGGATCTGCGGCTGCAACGCGACGGTGAGCGGTCGACCTTGCGACTGGCACCCGGCAGTCTGCCGGGCAGCTTCGCGGTCTTTACCCTCTGGCTGATCCTGCATGGCCTGGCCTGCTGGCTGGTGGGCCGGCGCCTGCCGCTGGAGGAGATCCGTCTGACCGCTCAGGCGCCGGGTGCGGAACTGCTGGCCGACTACCAACAACGCTTCGGTCCAGGGCTCTGCTTTGGCAGCGACGACGACTGCCTGGTGCTGGACGCCGCCCTGCTGGCCCTGCCGATCCGGCGTACTGCCACGGACGCACGGCGCTTTATCGCCGCCGCGCCGGGCAATCTGCTGGTGCACTATCGAGACGACGCCAGCCTGATCGCCCGCATCCGCGCCCTGCTGCGCAGTCGTGCGCCCGAGGACTGGCCAGATGCCGTCCGCCTGGCGGCAGACCTGGGCCTCTCGCCCGCCACCCTGAGACGTCAGCTGGCGGCTAGTGGCCAGTCCTACCAGCGCCTCAAGGACGAGCGCCGTTGCCGCCTGGCCTGCCGCCAGCTGGATCAGGGCGCCCTCCCCCTGGACGAACTGGCCCTGCGCCTGGGCTTCGCCGATCCTCGCTCCTTCCAGCGCGCCTTCCGCAGATGGACGGGGCTGAGCCCCCTGGGTTATCGCCAGCGCCCTACCCGCGCCAGTCAGCCCGCCGCCAGCTGAGCCGCGATGGCAGCCGTATCTATCACCGAACGCACCTCGCGGATGCGGCCGTTCTCGAAGCGATAGAAGACGTGCTCGGCAAAGCGGACCCGGCGACCCTTCACCGCCAACCCGAACAATTCACCATGCGGCGTGCAGTCGAAGTCCAGCCGCGCCGCCAGCCAGGGCGGCTCGACCAGCAGCAGCTGCGCGGCGAAGTGCAAGTCAGGAATGGCGGCATGATCGCCTTCGAGCATCGCCTGATAGCCCGCCAGCCCCAAGGGCCGACCATTGTGCTCGACAGCCTCGTCGACATGACGGCCAAGCTCCGCCCAGGCCTGGCGATTGAGGCAGTCGAGATAGGCCTGATAGCGCTCGCCTAACCTATCGGCTGACACGTCCTGATTCCTCCGGTATTGCCTAGCGATGCTCGAACTTCGCCGGACGCTTCTCGACGAAGGCTGCCATACCTTCCTTCTGGTCGGCGCTGGCAAACAGCGAATGGAAGACCCGGCGCTCGAACCGGATGCCCTCGGCCAGGCTGGTTTCGAAGGCCCGATTGACGCTTTCCTTGAGCAGCAGGGTCGCCGGCAGCGAACGGCTGGCGATGCCCCGCGCGGCTTCCAGGGTGCGCTCCAGGAGCTGGTCGGCGGGAAACACCTGGGCGACCAGGCCGGCGCGCTCGGCCTCGGTGGCGTCCAGTTGTCGACCGGTCAGGCACAGCTCCATGGCCTTGGCCTTGCCCAGGGCGCGGGTCAGCCGCTGGGTGCCGCCGATACCAGGGATGACGCCCAGGGTAAGCTCCGGCAGGCCGAAGCGGGCGGTGTCGGCGGCATAGATGAAGTCGCACAGCAGCGCCAGTTCGCAGCCACCGCCCAGGGCGTAGCCGGCCACGGCGGCGATCAAGGGCTTGCGCCGCTCGGCGATGCGGTCGGCGACACGGAAGTAGTCGTCCAGATAGATCTGCGGATAGCCCTGCCCGGCCATTTCCTTGATGTCCGCCCCGGCGGCGAAGGCCTTGGCCGAGCCGGTGAGCACCACGCACCCCACCTCGGGATCGGCGTCCAGGCGCGCCAGCATGGCATCCAGCTCAGTGAGTAGCTGGGCATTGAGGGCGTTGAGCGCCTTGGGTCTATTGAGGGTGATGAGGGCCACGCGGTCCTGGATGTCCAGCAACAGGGTCGATTCGGCAGAGGGTTCGCTCATGATCTTGTCCTTGTCTAGTCGTTGAGTTCCAGCGCCAGGGCGGTGGCCTCGCCGCCGCCGATGCAGATGGCGGCCACGCCCCGGCGCAAGCCACGGTGGCGCAGCGCCTGGATCAGGGTCACCAGGATGCGCGCGCCGGAGGCACCGATGGGGTGACCCAGGGCACAGGCACCACCGTGCACGTTCAGCCGTTCCGGGTCCAGCCCCAGGGCATCCTGGGCAGCCAGCGCCACCACGGCGAAGGCTTCGTTGATCTCGAAGAGGTCGACATCACCCAACTGCCAGTCGATGCGCTCGAGCAGCGTGCGGATGGCGCCGATGGGGGCGGTGGGAAAGTCGCCCGGCGCCCCGGCATGGGCGGCGTGGCCACGGATGGTCGCCAGCGGCGTCAGGCCTTCATGCGCGGCCGTGCTGGCGCGCATCAGCAGCAGCGCCGCTGCGCCATCGGAGATGGAGCTGGCATTGGCCGCGGTCACGGTGCCGCCTTCGCGGAAGGCCGGCTTGAGCGTGGGAATACGCGCAGGGTCGGCGCGGCGGGGTTGTTCGTCGGTGTCGAGGCGCAGGGTCTCCTTGCGCGTCACTACCTCCACCGGGACGATCTCGCCGGCAAAGGCGCCGCTGGCCTGGGCCTGGCGTGCCCGTGCGAGAGACTGCTGAGCATAGGCATCCTGGCGTTCGCGGCCGATGCCCAGGCGCGCCGCGCAATCCTCGGCGAAGGTCCCCATCAGGCGCCCGGGTTCATAGGCGTCTTCCAGGCCGTCAAGAAACATGCTGTCGATCAGGGCGCCATGGCCGAGGCGGTAGCCGCTGCGGGCCTTTTCCAGCAGATAAGGCGCACGGCTCATGCTTTCCATGCCACCTGCCACCACCACCTCGGCACTGCCGGCACGCAGCAGGTCATGACCGAGGATGGTCGCCTGCATGCCCGAGCCGCACATCTTGTTCAGGGTGGTACAGCGCGTCGTTTGGGCCAGGCCAGCGCCGAGGGCGGCCTGGCGCGCGGGGGCCTGGCCAAGGCCCGCGGGCAGGACGCAGCCCAGCAGCACTTCGTCGACTCGCTCGGGCGACCAGCCGGCCCGCTCCAGTACCGCGCGAACCACGGCACTACCCAGCTGCGGCGCCGAGAGCGCGGCCAACTCGCCACCCAGGGCGCCCATGGGCGTACGGGCAGCGGCGACGATGACAATGGGGTCGTTCATGACGATTCTCCTAGCGCGGGGCCATGCGCAGGGCGCCGTCGAGGCGGATCACCTCGCCGTTGAGCATGGGATTCTCGATGATGTGGCGGACCAGGGCGGCGAATTCCTCGCCCCGCCCGAGCCGCGGTGGAAAGGGCACATTGGCGGCCAGGGCATCGCGGACCTCAGGGGTCATGCCGGCCATCATGGGCGTCTCGAACACCCCAGGCGCGATGGTCATGACCCGGATCCCCTGCCCGGCCAGTTCGCGAGCAGCCGGCAGGGTGAGAGAGGCGACCCCACCCTTGGAGGCAGCATAGGCGGCCTGGCCGATCTGGCCATCGAAGGCGGCAATGGAGGCGGTATTGATGATCACGCCGCGCTCGCCGCCCTCGTCGGCCTCACCTTGGGCCATAGCGGCCGCGGCCAGGCGCAAGACATTGAAGCTGCCCACCAGATTGACGGTGACGATGCGGGCGAAGGCCGCCAGATCGTGCGGCCCATTGCGCCCGAGGATGCGGGCGCCACCGACGATACCGGCGCAGTTGATCGCGCCCTGCAGACTGCCCCAACGTTCCATAAGGCTGTCGATGGCGGCGCTCAGGGCTCCAGCATCGGTCACGTCCACCGGCAGCGCCAGGGCCTGGTCGCCGAGGCGTTCGGCCTGGACCTGCACGGCATCGGCCTGCAGATCCAACAGCGCCACCCGGGCGCCTGCCGCCACCAGCAGCCCGGCGGTGGCCGCGCCGAGGCCGGAGCCGGCGCCGGTTACCAGGAAGGTTCGATCATCGATGCGCATGAGGGCACTCCCAGGGGGGTAATGCCCGCATCTTCGACCCTCCCCCGCAGCGGGACAAGGGCCGGATCGCTCAGCGCGCCTGAGCGATCCGGCCACCGGCTCACCAGGGCAAGGCCTGGCCCTGGTAGTCGAGAAAGGCGCTGCCGCTTTGGCCAACCCGGGCCTCGATCGTCGCGACCAGACCAGCCACACTATCGGCGACTTCGACCGGGGCGCTTGCCCCGCCCAGCTCGGTGCGGACCCAGCCCGGATGCAGTGCCAGCACCGCGCAGGGCGGTTGCCGCCCGGCCACCCAGCTCTGCAGCAGGCTGTTCAGCGCTGCCTTGCTGGCGCCATAGAGTGGCATCTCGGCGGACCGCGCCAGGCTGACGCTGCCCATCTGCGAACTCAGACAGGCCATCACCCCTTCGGCGGCCATTCGCGGCGCCAGGACATCCAGCAACCGCAGGGGTGCCACGGCATTGGTGAGGAACAGCTCGCCAAGCTCCGCGGCCGTCGCCCACTGCCCGTCCTCTTCTGCCGGCCCCATGATGCCGGCGTTGACGATCAGCCGATCCAGCGAGCCAGGACGCAACTCTTCCAGCAGTCGTGTGCCGAGGTCGGGATCGCACAGATCGCCGGTCACCACCCGCAGCCGGCCCTTGGCAGTCGCCATCAGGGCATCCAACGCGGCATTCGGCGCTCGCACCAGCGCCAACACCTGAGCACCCTGCGCCAGATAGCGCTCCACCAACCCCAAACCTATGCCTCGCGAGGCACCGATCACCCAGACATTCATAGCCTTCTCCTCAGTCCGTCAACGTGATGCGCAGATGTCTTTTCTTACCCAGACTTACCCGCCGCCCGGCGTCCGTCAGCGTTAGACGGATATCGGGATCCATCACCGGCTGCTCGTCCAAACGCAGGCCACCGCCTTCCGCCAGGCGACGCACCGCACTGCGCGAAGGCTGCAGCCCGGCTGCCACCAACAACTCGACCAGGCTGACGCCCCCTTCCAGCTCTTTGCGAGTCAGGGCGATTTCCGGCAGCTGACCCGCGCCGTCTCGATCGGCGAATACCTCGGCGGCCGCCGCCTCGGCCTCGCGCTGTGCCCCCTCCCCATGGGCGAGCCGCGTCGCCTCGTTGGCCAGCACCGTCTTGGCCAGGTTGATTTCCGCGCCACCCAGGGCGCCCAGTCGGCGGACCTCGTCCAACGGCAATTCGGTAAACAGGGCCAGGAAACGTTCGACGTCCGCATCGTCGCAGTTGCGCCAGAACTGCCAGAAGTCGAAGGCCGACAGCCGCTCCTCGTTGAGCCAGACCGCGCCCTGAGCCGACTTGCCCATCTTGCGCCCATCACGGGTGGCCAGCAGCGGCATGGTCAGACCATAGAGCTGAGGGCCGCCCTGACGGCGCGACAGCTCCACGCCGTTGATGATGTTGGCCCACTGGTCGGCGCCACCCAGCTGCAGGGTGCAGCCGTAGCGCCGCGACAGCTCGACGAAATCATAGGCCTGCAGCAGGGTGTAGCCGAATTCCTCGAAGGACAGCGAGTGCTCGCGGTCGAGGCGATTCTTGATGGCATCGAAGGTCAGCAGCCGGTTGATGGAAAAATGCCGGCCGACGGCGCCGAGAAAATCCAGGTAGCCCAGGCCGTCGAGCCACTCGGCGTTGTCCACCACCTGGGCACGACCGTGGCCATCGCCCACTTCGAGATAGCGGTGAAAGGCCTTGGCGATGCCGGCCATGTTCAGGGCGATCTGGCCGTCGGTGAGTACCGGGCGACTGCTGTCGCGGAAACTGGGGTCGCCGATGCGGGTGGTGGCGCCACCGATCAGCAAGAGGATGGGATGGCCGGCACGCTGCAGCCAGCGCATCAGCATCAGGCCTTGCAGATGGCCGACGTGGAGGCTATCGGCGGTGGCGTCGAAGCCGAGATAGCCGGTCACCGGCCCGGCAGCGAAGGCGCGCGCGAGGCCATCCCGGTCGGTGGTCTGGTGGACGAAACCGCGGGCTTCGAGGGTGGCGAGCAGGTCTTGCGTGGTGCTGTCCATGGGGTCTCCTGTGGCTGGACGGTGCCAGGGAGACCGGGAGAAGTTGCCTTGACCGAGCCGCCCTAGGCGGTTCGGTCATGCAGCGCAGTACCTACCACCCGATATTGGTCAGGTAGTAGTAATAAGCGCTGATAGGACAGAGGAAGGTTCGCATGGGGCGTCACGCTACCGGCTTGCTCAGCCGTTGGCAACTGCGAACCGCTCGCACTGCCGCTTCGACCAGATGTCGCAGCTGCCCTGGCAGGCGCTGAACGAACGGCGACAGTGGCGTTCCGACTCCTGTCCTTTGCCAGCAGTATCGAGACGCAGAGATGAACCTACCCGCTCCACCCCTAGCGATCCCCCGCGCCGACGTGGCGTTTCCAGGTGTACCTGGACAAGGAAAACCCCTTGCGTGAGAGGATCCCATTGATGAAAAGCATCACCCCGGCCAACCTGCTGCTGCTACTGCTCTGCCTTACCGTACTGGCCTACGCGACCGATCTGATCGGCTAGTCGTAGCCTGGAACAACCTCAACGACGTCTAGCTGATGGTTGCCCTCCGGCGTCTCTTGGCCTAGCGTTCAGGCCTTGTCCGTCAGAGAGTTACCACACCATGTCCAGTCACCCCTCCAGCGCCGTGGAAAGCCTTGAACTGCTGGCGTCGCTGGATTCCGTCGCGGCGCTCCTGCGCGTCGTGTGCGAGGTCAGCGGCCTCGGTGTCGCCACCATCGCGGAGGTCACCGACCAGCGCTGGATCGCCTGCGCCGTGGAGGATCGGATCGCCTACGGCCTGCAACCCGGCGCGGAGCTGGATCTCGAGTCCACCCTCTGCAATCACGTGCGCTCTTCCCACGACGCCGTGGTCATCAGCGACGTGGAACAGAATCCCACCTACTGCGACCATCCGGCGCCCAGCCTCTATGGCTGGAAGAGCTATCTGTCAGTGCCCGTATTCCGCCCCAATGGCACCTTCTTCGGCACCCTTTGCGCCTTCGATCCTCGACCCGCTCCGCGACTGGAGCAGGGCTCGGTGATCACCACCCTGGAGGGGTTCGCCCGCTTGCTGGGCGAACTGCTCGCACGCGAAGAGCAACGCCGTGACGAAATGCCCGGACCGCGCGGCGACAGCGATCTGCAAACGCTGCGCGAGCAGTTGCTGGTGCTTTTTGAACAGGACCTGCAGCGGCCGTTGCAGGCGCTGGCCACCCAGGATTCCCAGGCCCGCGACGGGCAAGCCGAGGCCGGCAGGCTGGCCGGGCGCTGTGGCGAGGCGGCCGACTTCGTGCGGACGCGCCTGGGGCTGGGCTTGCCCCTGAAGCTGGCGCTGGAGGATGGCGTGAACGAACGTCTCGCCAGCTTGCTCGCGACACTGCAGGCGCGTTTTCCCGATCGGCATTTCAACGGCGAGTTGCCCGTGCTACCGGCTGCGCTCCGGCTCGATCTGCCGCGCCTCCTGCAGGCGGTGGGCGCCCTGCTCGAGCACGCCGCCGTCCAGAGCCCTGCGGGGGACACCCTCGTCCTGCGCGGTGCGCTCGAAGAGCGCAGCTACCAACTCGAGGTGAACAGCAGCGCCGCCACGGTGGACCCTGCTACCCTGGCCCAACTGTTCCAGCCCGCGCTGACCCAGGCCGACGCGCAACGACCCGCCGGCCTGGCGCTGGGCCTCTATCTCGCCCAGGAGATCGCCCGCGGCCATGGCGGCAGTTTGATCGCCCGCCTGGAGAACGGTCGTCAGCGCTTCATCCTGACTCTACCCACTGCCCTGGATTGATGCCTTTGCCTTTGCCCACTCCCTTGCTGGTGATCCGTCACGGCGAAACCGACTGGAACGCCAGCGGCCGCCTGCAAGGACGCCAGGACATCCCGTTGAACGCTCGCGGTCGCGCCCAGGCACAGGCCGTCGGCCTCGCCCTGCGCGAACGCTACGACATAGGTCCCTTCGCCTGCCTGAGCAGCCCGCTGCAGCGCGCCAGCGAAACCCTCGAACTGATCCTCGCGCAACTGCCCGGTACCCCAAGGAGCCTGGGCCGGGACGCGCGCCTGGCGGAAAAGGCCTTTGGCGACTGGGAAGGCCTGGACATGCCCACCATCGCCCAGCGCTATCCCGAGCAGCACGCCAGCCGCGCTGCCGAGCCCTATACCTTTCGGGTACCGGGTGGCGAAAGCTATGCGGATGCGGCTGAGCGGGTTCGCCCGCTGCTGGAGGCGCTCGATGGCCCCACCCTGCTGGTGGCCCACGGCGCCCTGATCCGCAGCCTGCTGGTAGCGACCGGCCTGGCCAGCGCCGAGGTGGCCACCCGGATGGTCATCCACCAGGGCCGTTGGCTGGAGCTCACGGCCGAGGGCTATCGGTGGTACAGCGCCGCCGGCTGGGGCGAGCAGCCTTAACTCAGCCGCCGGGCGAACTGGCTGACCGCACCCACGACCTGGCGGGCGCCGTCCTGGATCTCGGTGATGCGCACCCCAGCGTTGCTGGCCAGGTGCAGCCCCTGCTCCGCCTGTTGCCGACTCGCCGCCATGTTGCTGACCGCGGTCTGGGCCAGCTGCTGGTTCTGCTGTACCACCCCGACGATCTCCTCGGTGGCCTTGCTGGTGCGCCCGGCCAATTGCCGGACCTCGTCCGCGACCACGGCGAAACCGCGCCCCTGCTCGCCGGCCCGCGCCGCCTCGATGGCGGCGTTGAGCGCCAGCAGATTGGTCTGCTCGGCGATCCCGCTGATGGTCTTGACGATGGAGCTGATCACCAGCGACTGTTTGCCAAGGTCCTCGATACCGTTGGCGGCGACTTGGATCTCGTCGGCGATGCGGGTCATCACCGCCACCGTGTCCTGCACCACGGCCGCGCCCTGACGAGCGCTTTCATCGGTGGTCTGGGAGATGTCGAAGGCGACCCGCGCGGCTTCGGCCACGGCCAGCTCCTGCTCTACCTGTTCAGTGATGACGGTGGCGAACTTGATGACCTTGTACAGCTCGCCGCGGGTATTGAGCACCGGATTGTAGGACGCCTCCAACCAGACCGTGCGGCCGTGGCTGTCAATGCGCTTGAAGCGACTGGCGACATAGTCGCCGCGATTCAGCCGGTCCCAGAAGACGCGATAATCCGGAGACTCCGCCTCTTCCCGAGTGCAGAACATCCGGTGGTGCTTGCCAACGATCTGCGCCAGCGAATAGCCCATGCCCTGGAGGAACCGCTCGTTGGCGGTAAGCACCTCGCCCGCCAGGTTGAATTCGATCACTGCGGTGGAGCGCAACAGGGCATTGATGATCCCTGAGTGCTCGGTGGCGGTTTCCACCTGCTCGGTGCGGTCGTAGGCATAGCAGCGGATCTGCTTGACCCGACCCTGGGTGTCGCGCACCGGCGTCCAGATCGCATAGAGCCAGGCCACGCCGCCAGTACTACGGATCAGGCGATAGATGCCGCTCACCTGGCGACCTTCGCTGAAGCTGCGCTTCAGGTCGCCATAGCATTCCATGCATTTCACATAGTCCGGAATGATGTCATCCAGATTGCGCCCGGTCAGGCTGCCCGGGGCATAGCCCAGGCAGAGCGCGAAGTTCTCGTTGAAATCCTCGATGCGGCCCTGGGCGTCCAGCAGTAGGCTAATGGCATCGTTGCAGAACGCCGCGCGCAGCTGACGGTGCTCGGCCAGCTCGGCTTCGAGATCAGCGATACGGCGTTTGAGTGCGGAGTTGAACATGGGATCACCCAGGTAAGTTGTGTCCTACTCTGGTTCGACGCGCCGCGACATTTCTTGAAACCCCACCGGACGCCGCGTCTAGCGGCAAAGAGCCAGTTATGGTCGCGCTGGCGCCAGCGCCAGGCAGGCCGTGGCATTGGCCGCGAATTCCTACAGGCTCTAGGTCGCCCCTACTGCTTCGATGGCCCTTACCTGGGCAGCCACGGCTCCCTTCCCGATGGCGGCCAGGATACCGTTCAAGGAATCGACGAATGGTAGCCTCAATTGACCGGCAAACCTTGCTGGCTGGCCTGGCCTTCGAAGCGGCGGACCAGCCCGAGCAGGTCGATCAGAGTCGCCTGACGACTATTACCCGCCGTACCGATACCTACCCAACTCAGCGCCCGCTGCGCCGCCAGCCGGCCGTCCTCCGGCAATTGCCAGCTGCGTGCCAGGGCATCCTCGCGCAGATCGGTAAAGCTCTCGATGGCCTCTACCCGCTGGACCACGAAGCCCAGGCGCTGACGCTCGCCCTGAACCACGATCACCTGATCGCTGGCGGCGGATTCGACCGCCGTCTCCCCCGCCAGGGTACGGAGGCAGACCAGGGTGATCTGCTGCCCCCGCACTTCCAGCAGCCCCAGCAATCGTGGATCGCGCTGCCCTAGGCGCAGATAGCGCGGCGGCAGCGGCAAGACCTCGGCCACCTGTTCCAAGGGCACCGCGAACAGCGCGCCGGCAAGAAAACTCAGGCAGGGCTGACGCCGGGTCCGCTGACGCTCCTCGTTCAGGAGATTGCGGTCGGTGCGATAGATGCGTGCATAGGCCACGGCGGCCTCCTGGCGCCCCAGGGCAGCGTGATCGAGCACCACCGCCGACTCGCCGTCCGCATCGCTGAACACCCCCCGCAACAGCCCTGGCTGCTCCAGGCCGAAGTCGAGCAGCGGCGCGCACTGCGCCGGGTCACGGCGCCACATGCCGAGTAGGCGCTCGAAGCCGAAGGCCACCCGGTACTCGCCCCGCTCGCCCGCGGCCAACACCAGCAACTGCTCGCGACCGTGGACCGTCGAGGTGGTCAGGCCGAGTAACGTGGACAGTTCGAGCACCGGCAGCGTCTGGCCACGCAGCTGGACGTGATGGCGACAGCTGTCGCTGGCGAACTCAGTGGGCTCCAGCTGCGGTCGATCCACCAGCTCCTGTACCACCGCCGCATCCAGGCACAGGCGCCGGCCATCGCACTCGAACAGCAGATAGAGACGCTCGCCTTTGCGGTCCGCGCTGGCGGCCTGGTGCCGACCCGCCGGCGCCTCGGCGCTGGCCTCGAAACCTGGCAACGCCGCCAGTACCTCCAGGTCCAGCAGGTGGATGATCCGTCCCGTCTCCGGCTGCAGATGGATGCGCCCCAGCAGGCGACCGGCTGCCCCCTGCAGCGCCACGATGGCCTCGCGCGCGAGATTGAGGATATCCACGACGCCGTCGATGCTCAGGCCGAAGCGGCCGCCGCCCTGACGAATCACGGCGACCCGCCGCGGCGTTTCCACCGGGGGCAATCCCAACACGCGATGACCGTCGACCAGGGGCAGCGGGCGCCCGTCCAGCTCGAAGAGACCGAGCATCCAGGACGCCGGGCTGGGATGAGGCACCAGGCGCTCCGGCCAGGCCACTACGCGCTCCAGGGCCTGGGCGGCGATGGCGACTTCCAGGTCACCGATCCGCACGACGCCCTGGGTCTGCATCACGAACGCGGTCCTCCCACGACCGGCGCGAGCGTAGTGGCGGCGTCCAGCTCCTGGATCAGCTGATTGACCCGCGCCGCATCGTCGAGCTGCGCGGCGGTGGAGCCGTTGATGGCCTCGATGGACTGCTGGGTCTTGCCCACCCCTTCGGCAATCATGCCGAAGGCCTCTCCCACACTGCGGGAGATCTCACTGCCCTGGGCGATGCTCTTGACCGACTCCAGGATCAACTTGTTGATCTCCTTGGTCGCCTGGGACGACTTCTCGGCAAGCTTGCGTACCTCGTCGGCCACCACCGAGAAGCCCAGGCCGTGCTCACCGGCACGAGCGGCCTCAATGGCGGCGTTGAAGGCCAGCATGTTGGTCTGGTTGGCGATGTCGCTGATGACCTGGACGATGTCCTGGATACCACCGGCGGTGGTGCCTATGGCAGCCATGGCATCCAGCGAGCGAGTCAGTGTCAGGGAGCCGCGCTCGGCTTCCTCCAGGGTGCGGCGCGCCATGCGGTTGGCGTCATCGGTGGTCTCGGCGATCTGGTTGATGGAACGGGTCAGGGCGTGCAGCGAGAGATTCATCTGCTCGATCTTCTGCCGCACGTGCTGCTCCATCTCGACCTGGCGGGTGATGTCGGTGGCGAACTTCACCACCTTGTGCACCTGCCCTTCGGCGTCGAAGATCGGGTTGTAGGTCGCCTGGATCCAGATCCGCTGACCGAACTTGCTCAGCCGCATGAAGCGCCCGCCGAACACCTCGCCCTGAGCCAGTCGCGCCCAGAACTCACGGTACTCGCTGGAAGCGACATGCTCGGCTTCGCAGAAAAGCCGGTGATGCTGGCCACGAATCTCTTCCAGGCGATAGCCGAGGGTAGCCAGGAAGTTGCGATTGGCATCGAGGATCTTGCCGGTCAGGTCGAACTCGATCACCGCCTGGCCGCGATCGATGGCGGCCACCTTGCCGGCATAGTCGCTGTTGCGAATCTGACTCTCGGTGATGTCCACGGCGAACTTCACCACCTTGCACGGCTTGCCGTCGGCGTCGAAGATCGGGTTGTAGGTGGCCTGGATCCAGATCTCCTCGCCACGACTGTTGCGCCGCTTGTACACCCCGGCATCGAATTCACCGCGCCCAAGCTTATCCCAGAACAACCGATACTCCGCCGAGCGGGCATAGTCGTCAGCGCAGAACAGGCGGTGATGCTTGCCCACTATCTCGTCGGTCTGGTAACCCAGGGCCAGCAGGAAGTTGCGGTTGGCGGTCAGCACCGTGCCGTCCAGCGAGAATTCGGCGATGGCCTGGGACCGGTCGATGGCCGCTACCTTGCCTTCGTAGTCGCTGTTGCGCAGCTGAGTTTCGGTCACGTCACTGGCGAATTTGACGACCTTGTAGGGTTTGCCCTCGGCATCGAGGATGGGATTGTAGGTGGCCTGGATCCACACCTGACGCCCATCGCTGGCGCGGCGCTTGTACAAGCCGGCATCGAAGTCGCCGCGGCCGAGCTTTTCCCAGAACAGCCGATACCCCGGCGAGCGCGCATCATCCGGTTCGCAGAAGATCCGGTGATGCTTGCCACGCACCTCTTCCAGGCGATAGCCGAGTGCGGCGAGGAAATTTTCGTTGGCGTCGAGGATGGTGCCGTGCAGATCGAATTCGATCACCGCCTGGGCCCGATCGATGGCGGCCATCTTGCCTTCGAATTCGGCGGCCTGGAGTTGCGCGTCGGTCACGTCGGTGGCGAACTTCACCACCTTGTAGGGTCGGCCGTCGCTGTCGAGGATGGGATTGTAGGTGGCCTGGATCCAGATCGGTCGGCCATCGCGGCGGATACGCTTGTAGACGCCGGTATCGAAGGTGCCCTGGCCCAGTCGATTCCACAGCAGGGCATATTCCGGCGAGCGAGCGTAGTCGGCCGGGCACATCAGACTATGATGCCGCCCGCGCAGCTCATCCAGCGCGTAGCCGGTCATGTCAAGGAAGTTGTCGTTGGCACAGAGCACGTTGCCCTGCAGATCGAATTCGATCACCGCCTGGGAGCGATGGATGGCTGCGATCTTGCCCTCGAACTCCACCGCCTGCAGCCGGGCTTCAGTGATATCGGTGGCGAACTTGATGATGCGCTGGGGTTTGCCCTCGGCATCCAGCAGCGGGTTGTAGGTGGCGCGAATCCACACCAGGCTGCCGTCCTTGCGCTTGCGTCGATACACGCCACTGCGGAACTCGCCACGACTCAGCGTCTCCCAGAACGCCTGGTAGTCCTCGTTCTCGGCCACTGCCGCCGGGCAGAACAGACGATGGTGGCGTCCGCTGATCTCATCCAGGCGATAACCGAAGGTCTCCAGGAAATTGCCGTTGGCATGCAGCACCGTCCCCTGCAGATCGAACTCGATCACCGCCAGGGAGCGATCCAGGGCCTGGCGCAGGGTGTGATAGGCGCTGGCATCATCGACGGTGGCAGAGGCGGTGAAAGCGGAAGACATGGGGGCAACTCCAGGAAGGGACTCGGCAATCAGGCTATCGGCAATTGCGATAACAATTTGAGTTCCGTCTATCCTAGAGAGGTTTTCGCTCAGCGGAGCGCCAGTAGTCGTCTGACGAATGACCCGTTTCGCTTGCAGCTGGTCTCACGCCACCAGCTTGGCGCCGATGAGCATCAGCATGATCGCGAGGCAAGGCCGCAGTACCTTGTCCGGCACCCGTCCAGAGAGATGACTGCCCATGAAGATGCCCGGTAGCGAACCCAGCAGCAGAAAGCCCAGCACGTGCCAGTCCAGATTGCCCAGGCCGGCATGACCGAGCCCCGCCACCAGGGTCAGGGGGACCGCATGGGCGATTTCGGTGCCGACCAGCCGCCGGGTCGCCATCAACGGATAGAGCAGAAAGAGTGCGACCGTGCCCAAGGCCCCGGCGCCAATGGAGGTCAGGGTCACCATGAAGCCCAGCACTGCGCCGGTCAGCACCGTCAGGGCGATGAGGCGACCGGCACTCAGGTGCAGTCTGTCGCCGGCATGGCGACTGGCGAAGGCAAAGATCTGCCGTTTGAACAGGATGGCCAAGGCCGTCAGCAGCAGCACGATGCCCAGCGCCTGCTTGATCAGCGCATTGGTGGCGTGCTGATCGCCCGGCAACAGCGCCAGGGCGAGTAGCGTCAGCAGCGCGGCCGGTACGCTGCCTGCGGCCAGCCAACCGGTCACGGCCCAGTCGATGTTGCGATTGCGCTGATGGACGAAGACGCCACCGGCCTTGGTGATGGCGGCATAGAGCAGATCGGTACCCACCGCGGCGGCCGGGTTGATCCCGAACCAGAGCAGGATGGGCGTCATCAGGGACCCGCCCCCTACCCCGGTCATGCCCACGATGAAGCCCACCACCAGCCCCGCGATCACGAAGCCTATTGCCCCTACTTCCATTACAGCCCCAATTGCCGTTGTCGGCTCATCTAGCGGCCGCACAGGATAACGACTCAGGTTATGCCGAGATATATTGAAAGAATCTTTGCTTATAACCCCTGGCGCTATGCCTGAGGGATCATCTTGGGCGATGCGCGTCCAGGTAGGCGGTAATCTCCGCATCGTCATAGCCCGCATGGCGAGCATGGGTCGCGACCGCGTCACGACAGGCAGGATCGCTGATGGTCGCCGGTATCGAGACGCCGCAGGGCGTCAACGAGGCTTGAGCGAGAAAGCTCTGCAGATCTTGCTTGTGCTCTTCGGCAACGGGATGGGTACCCGTGGTCGGTGCATGGGCTGCCACCGGCGGCGCCGTCGTCGCTACCACGGCCGGCTCGCTGCCAGTCGAATCGCTCTTGTGCGTGGTCGCCACGGCGGCCACTACCAGCAGACCGAAACCTGCCGTCAATACCAGCAGCTTGCGCGTCGAATTCCCGCTCATGATCCTTGCTTCCCTATAAAACTCTTACCGCTTCGGACATTGCCTTGTCTCAAAACGACGCAAGTCGAACTTTTAACCAATCGAGTCAGACAATATCTTTCCGACTTATGTTCAGTGGAAGCCGGCTCATGCCACACTCCGGGGCATCAGGAACCAGGAGCGGCTCATGCAGCAAAAGGATTTCATCGGCCCTCGATTACGCCAGCTCAGCGCGGACCTCTCACTTGCCGATCAGTTGGCGGAAACCGCCCAGATCGACCTCAATGCCGATCTCAAGCGCCGGGTACGGGAAGACCTTGAACGCGCGCTACGTGAGGTCGGCCAGCTCAGCGAAGAACAGACGCTGTGGCTGAGTTGGGCCTCCAGCTGAGGTGCCCGCCCAGACGTTATCGCTGCGGCGTCGTCGCACTGTAACGGACGACTGATATCTAGGACGGGTATCTCTACCTGGAGCCTGGCATGAACTCGGACTACGAAATCAGTGACGACATCGCTCAGTGGGTCGGCAGCGTCTTGCTGAGCCTGGTGCTGCTCAGTGGCGGCGCCATTGGCGGTACGCTCTTCCTGCTGAGCGAGACCCTTGCCTGACCGTCTGTCGCCTGGCGTCTTCAGCTACCAGGCACAGCGAGTCCGTCGTTGACCCGACGCTCGCCTGCCCGCACGCGCCCTGTCCGCCAGTGATCCGCCTGCAACTTGCATTGATCGCCCGGCGCGCTACTCTCGAAAGGTGGCAATAACTATTAGTGCACACAGCGAGAGGCCGGATCATGCGAACCCAACTGACCCGCTCGATCACCCTGTTCGACGACCCGCACCCGTATGCGGCCGTGAGGGACAGCTCACCAGCGCCCACAGGCGTACGCTTAGCCAGCGGCTTCCGCCAGATATGGACCGGGGCCGTGCTGTTTGGCACCACCTTTGGCCTCGCCCTCTGCGCGCCTCTGCTCCGGCATCTCCACTAACCACCCAAGGCTGGAAACAGGGGCGCTGGCGGCTGCGCACCTCAAGGCACCGGTCGCCGCTCGAATTCCAGACACAAAAAAACCGGCACTAGGCCGGCTTTCTGCTTTGCATCTTGATTGGTGCGGACGGAGAGACTCGAACTCTCACACCTTGCGGCGCCAGAACCTAAATCTGGTGTGTCTACCAATTCCACCACGTCCGCGAGACGCTTGAAAGACGAACGCCAGACACGAGGTCTGGCGTTCGCTGAATATGGGGTGGACGATGGGAATCGAACCCACGACACCAGGAGCCACAATCCTGTGCTCTACCAACTGAGCTACGCCCACCATATCTTACATGCTTGCCGTCGCCGAACCGCCAATGGCGCGCCCGGCAGGACTCGAACCTGCGACCATCCGCTTAGAAGGCGGATGCTCTATCCAGCTGAGCTACGGGCGCCTGTTACGGCAGCTGCCCTAGCAGAGACTTCCTTGGTGAGAAGCCTCTTGCCTGGCCCTTGTCAGTGACTTGGGCTGTGCTCGGCAAGCGGGGCGAATGTTATAAAGCTCGCGGCACCCCGTCAACTAATTTTTTAAAAATTTTGAAGCAGAAAGAATGAGTTAGCCGTCGCCCGAGGCTTCTCTGTTGCCAGTGGGCCCGTCCATGCGAAAATAGCCGACCCTTTTCCGTCACCACCAGAAACCGCCCATGACCGCCCAACTGATCGACGGCAAGTCCATTGCCGCCCGCCTGCGCCAGGATATTGCCCAGCGAGTCTCTCAACGTCGTAGCGCCGGACTGCGCGCCCCTGGCCTCGCCGTCATCCTGGTCGGCGACGATCCCGCCTCGCGCGTCTATGTGGCGCACAAACGCAAGGATTGCGAAGAGGTAGGCTTCGACTCCTATGCCCATGACCTGCCCGCCAGCACCAGCCAGGCGGAGCTGGAAGCCCTGATCGACCGTCTCAATGACGACACCAGCGTGGATGGCATCCTCCTGCAGCTGCCCCTCCCCGCCCACCTGGATGCCACCACGCTGCTCGAACGCATCCGCACCGACAAGGACGTGGACGGCTTCCACCCCTATAACCTGGGCCGTCTGGCGCAGCGCAATCCCCAGCTGCGGCCCTGCACGCCCAAGGGCATCATGACCCTGCTACACAGCACCGGTGTCGACCTCTATGGTCTGGATGCGGTGGTGGTCGGCGCTTCCAACATCGTTGGTCGCCCCATGGCGCTGGAACTGCTGCTGGCCGGCTGCACCGCCACGGTCACCCACAGATTCACCCGCTCCCTCGAACACCATGTCAGCCAGGCCGACCTGGTAGTGGTCGCCGTGGGCAAGCCGGGGTTGGTCAAGGGCGAATGGATCAAGCCCGGCGCCATCGTCATCGACGTCGGCATCAATCGCCAGGCCGACGGCCGTCTGGTTGGCGACGTGGAATACGAAAGCGCGCGCGAACGTGCCAGCTGGATCACCCCGGTACCGGGCGGAGTCGGCCCCATGACGCGGGCTTGCCTGCTGGAAAACACCCTGTACGCTGCCGAACAGCTGCACAGCTAAAAAAAACGGGCCCCGCGGGGCCCGTTCTTCATTCGGCTACGTCTCAGGGCAGCCAGGACTTCACGCGATCCGGGTGCTTGGCCAGCCAGGCCTTGGCGGCCTCTTCCGGCTTCTGGCCTTCTTCGACCGCCAGCATCACCTCGTTCACCTCACCCGGCTGCCAGGCGAACTTCTTCAGGAAGTCCCAGACCGGCTTGGCCTTGGCTTCCAGCGCGGGGTTGGCCACGGTATCGACATGCTCGGAGCCGCCGAATACGCCCTTGGGATCTTCCAGGAACTTGAGTTTCCACTTGGCGAACATCCAGTGCGGCACCCAACCGGTCACCACGACGGCCTTCTGGTCCTTCTCGGCGCGGGTCAGCTCGGCGATCATGCCGCTGCCCGAACTGGCCACCAGCTTGTAATCCAGACCGTAGTCCTTGATCGCCTGATCGGCCTTGATCATGACCCCGGCACCGGCGTCGATACCGATGATACGGCCGCCGAAGTCAGTTTTCTGCGCCTGCAGATCGGCGATGCTGTTGGCCTTGACGTATTCCGGCACGATCAAACCGATCTTGGCGTCGGGGGTGTTGACGTTCAGATCGACCACCTGGTCTTTCATCTTCTCGTAGTAGGCGCCGTGGGTGACCGGCAACCAGGCGGAGAGCATGGCGTCGAGTTTGCCGCGAGCGACGCCCTGCCACATGATGCCGGCGGCAACCGGCATGAGCTTGACTTCATAGCCCAGATTCTGGCGGATCACTTCAGCTGCGGTGTGGGTGGTTGCCACGCTGTCGGCCCAGCCATCGACATAGCCGATGGTGATTTCGGGCTTGGCCGCCTGGGCCAGGCCCATGGCGGTGGTGAGCGCAACACCGAGTCCTATTCCCAACAGTTTCTTCACCATGCTCATGCAGCAGTCCTCTCGCTATGGAATTCGGGCGGTTGCCCCATACCCATCATTCGGGCAATGCAAGATGGCCACTACCGCCTGGACGACCTACATAGACCGGTTAGCGACAAGAGCCGCACTTTTCACGACATCGGTTGTCGCTTGACGCGGACCATGGACCGCTCTGTAATCAACGCCTCGCAGAAACCTTCCCCTGTCGATGCAACCTATCGGCGGGCCGTTGTCTTACCTACGCTCTCAGCCCTCTGAAAGGACTCTGTCCATGCGTTTTACGTTGCGCGTCGCCGCCCTGCTGGGCGCGCTGTTTTGCAGTCTCTGCGGTACCGCGCAGGCGGCAGCCGAAGTGGATGCCGCCACCTATGGCTATCCCCTGGTCAATCCTTTCGAGGCCACCATCGTCACCACGCCGGAAAAATTCCGGCCGGAGCTGCCGCCCGAAAGCACCATCGACCAGGACGACTACAGCATCAACCTGCGTCCGGAACGGGAATATCAGCTGCCCGGCAACTTCTGGCCGGTCAAGAAATTCCACTACCGCCTCGCTCGCCAGGACCATCCGGCGCCGCTGATCTTCCTCATCGCCGGCACTGGCGCCAATTATTCCTCCAGCACCCAGGAATACCTGAAGCGGCTCTATTACGCCGCCGGCTACCACGTGGTGCAGCTGTCCTCGCCCACCAGCTGGGACTTCATGGTATCGGTCTCGCGGACCGCTACCCCGGGCTACACCCCGCATGACGCCGAGGATCTCTATCGCGCCATGCAGGCGGTACGTGCCCAGCATCCCAAGCTGCCGGTTACCGATTACTACCTGACCGGCTACAGCCTGGGTGGCCTGGATGCGGCCTTCGTCTCCTACCTCGACGAGAGCCAGCGCAGCTTCAATTTCAAGAAGGTGCTGATGGTGAATCCGCCGGTCAATCTGCTGACCTCGGTGCGCAACCTCGATCGCCTGGTACAGACCGAAGTGAAGGGCGTGACCAACAACCGCACCTTCTACGAACTCATCCTGGCGAAGCTGACCCGCTACTTCCAGGAAAAGGGTTATGTCGACTTCAATGACGCCGTGGTGCGCGACTTCCAGCGTTCGCCAGAGCGCCTGAGCAACGAAGAACTGGCCATGCTCATCGGCTCGTCCTTCCGCTTCTCGGCAGCAGACATCGCCTTCACCTCTGACCTGATCAATCGTCGCGGTCTGATCACCCCGCCGACCTACCCCATCACCGAAGGCACCAGCCTGACGCGCTTCTTCGCCCGCTCGCTGCAGTGCGATTTCGACTGCTACATGACCGAGCAGGTGATGCCGTTCTGGCAGAAGAACTTCAAGGGGCAGAACCTTGACGATCTGGCGCGCAAATCCAGTCTGACGGCCCTTGAGGACTACTTGAAGAGCAGCCCCAAGATCGGCGTCATGCATAATGCCGACGACATCATTCTCGGCCCGGGCGACCTCGGTTTCCTGCGCAAGACCTTTGGCGATCGCTTGACCGTCTACCCCCACGGCGGCCATTGCGGCAATCTCAACTACCGCGTCAATGCGAACGCCATGCTGGAGTTCTTCGCCCGTGGTTAAGTCCCTGCTCGCTCTTCTTCTGCTGGCCAGTGCCTCTGTCTTCGCTGCCGAATCGAGCCCGTTGCCCTCCTCGTCGCTGACCATCGGCTCGGACACCATGCCGGCCGCACCGGTCGGGGCCGACGGTTTCAGCAATCCGCTCTCGACGCTCAAGTACAACTCGGGACTGGACCAACGCGAATTCGAACGAGCTTCCCTGGTCGCCCTGGACGTCTACGATCCGCTCGAATCCTGGAACCGCCACGTCTATCACTTCAACTACCGACTGGATGAGTGGGTACTGCTACCAGTGGTCAATGGCTACCGCTGGATCACGCCGCGCTTCGTCCGCTCCGGCGTGAGCAACTTCTTCAGCAACCTGGGTGATGTCAACAACCTGCTCAACAGTGTCCTGCAGTTCAAGGGCCGTCGTGCCCTGGACACCACCGGCCGGCTGCTGCTCAACACCACCATCGGGGTGTTCGGCCTCTGGGATCCGGCCACCAAGGTGGGCCTCATCAAGCAACCGGAAGACTTTGGCCAGACCCTGGGCTTCTACGGAGTCGGCAATGGTCCCTACCTGATGCTGCCGATCCTCGGTCCGTCCAACCTGCGCGATACCGGCGGGCTGGCGGTGGATTTCGCCGCGGAGAGTCAGGTGAACTTCCTCAACGTCAACGACGAGAGCAGTCGCCATCCGGAGATCATGGTGTTGCGTGGTATCAACCTGAGATACGTCACCGACATGAGATACGGCCAGCTGAATTCGCCGTTCGAGTACGAGAAGATCCGCTACTTCTACACCAAGGCGCGTGAACTGCAGATCGCCGAGTAAGCGTCAGCCCCCGGCGAGAAAGCTGTGGAGTTCCGGTAAGCGGGCTTGGGCATCGGCCCGGCCCAGCGCCATGAGCTCCTGGCAGTAGGCCGACTCGAACAGCAGATAACTCAGCAAGGCGCTGCCCGAAGGCCGGTTCACGCCGACGCCCCGCAGCAACTGCCGCAATGCTGGCGGCAGGCGTTTGCGGTGGCGGGTGGCGATGTCGGCGAGCGGCTGGCTTGGCGAGATCACCAGCATTTCCACTGGGCGGCAGAAGCGCCCGGTGACCGGATCACCGGCCGGCAAGGCGCTGCTGAGCAGATTGAGTCGCCGCAGGGTTTCGGTATCGCTATCGAGGGCATCGACGAAGGTACTGTTGAGCAGATGCCCACCGATCTGCGCCACCGAGGGCGGCCGCCCCTGCAGACCTAGCTCGTTACCACCCGGGGCACCGAGCCCTATCACCAGGATTCGATCCGCCCCCAGATGCAGCGCCGGACTGATGGGCGCCGTCTGCCTGACCGAACCGTCCCCGAGATATTCGCGACCCACCTTGACCGGCGGAAAGAACAACGGAATGGCCGTACTGGCCAGCAGGTGATCGACCGCCAGCCGCGCCGGTACCCCGACCCGGCGATGGCGGAACCAGGGATCGAGCGTGCCATGGCCCTGGTAGAAGGTCATGGCCTGACCCGAGGCATAGCCAAAGGCGGTGACCGCCACCGCCCGCAAGGCGCGCTGGCGCAGGGCGGCGGTGATGCCGGAGAAATCCAGTTCGCGGCTGAGCAGCGCCCGTAGAGGCGCGTTGTCGAGCAAGGCCAGTGGTTCTTGCCGCCAGGCGCCGAACACCGTCTGCAGGCCGAAACGCGCGGCCTGGCGTGTCGCTCCACCCCAGTCGCTGCGATAGATCATCCCGGTTTCCAGCCCTGACCACACCGCTGCCAGGCGCGTTACCGCGCGACCGAAATCCAAGGCACCGCAGGCCAGTACCGCCGCATTGAGGGCGCCAGCCGAGGTACCGACGAGGATGGGAAAGGGATTGTTCGCCGGGGCGCTCAGGGTGTCTGCCACCACCTGCAGCACACCGACCTGGTAAGCCGCGCGGGCACCGCCGCCGGCCAGGATCAGCCCGGTACGCTGCTCGGCGGCGCCACTCATCTAGCGCTTCTTCTTGGGATACAGCTTGGGCTCGCCGGGCGGGCGGGTCTTGAAGCGCCGATGGGCCCAGAGGTATTGCTCCGGCAGCTGGCTGACGCACCGCTCGACCCACCGATTGATGCGCAGGCAATCGGCTTCCTCGCTCTCGCCAGGAAAGTCGGCCAGGGGCGGATGGACGACCAGCCGGTAGCCCGAGCCATCCGCCAGGCGCTCCTGGGTGAAGGGCAGCACCCGCGCCCGTCCTAGCCGCGCGAACTTGGTGGTGGCCGTGACGGTGGCCGCAGGAATGCCGAACAGGGGCACGAACAGGCTCTGCTTGGCGCCATAGTCCTGGTCGGGCGCATACCAGATCGCCCGCCCGGCCCGCAGGACCTTGAGCATGGCACGGACGTCTTCGCGCTCAATGGCAGTGGCGTCCAGGTTGTGACGCTCGCGACCGCGGCGCTGGATGAAGTCGAACACCGGATTCTTGTGCTGGCGGTACATGCCGTCGATGGTATGCCGCTGCCCGAGGAGCGCCGCGCCGATTTCCAGAGTGGTGAAATGCAGTGCCATGAGGATGACGCCCTGCCCGTCGCGCTGGGCGGCCTGCAGATGCTCGATGCCCTCGATATGGGCCAGCCGGGCCAGGCGCTGACGCGGCCACCACCAGCTCATGGCCATTTCCAGCAGGGCCATGGCGCTGCTGGCGAAGTTACGGCGTAGCAGCCGATCGCGTGCCCGCTCGTCGAGCTGGGGAAAACAGAGCTCCAGGTTTCGACGGGCAATGGCCCGCCGCTGACCGGCAACGTGATAGAAGATCCAGCCAAGCCCTTGGGCCAGGCGCAGCAGCGCGGCATAGGGCAATTGGACCAGCAGCCAGAGCAGGCCAAGCCCCAGCCAGAGCGGCCAATACCGTGGATTGAGAAAGGCGAGGCGGAAAGACGGCCGCTCCATCGGAACTCCTGCATGAAAAAGTCGCGCCATTCTACAGGCCTCGCGCAGATTTCCCGTAGCCTTCACAGTCACGGCCCCCGTCGCCCGACGAGGGTTGCGACACGCAGGGCATCCCGCTATAAGTCCCGCCATCCAAGCACAAGTATCCACTATGACCGCAGCCGATCCTTCCGAAAGCGACTCCGTCTTCCAGCTCAAGGGCAACATGCTCGCCGTGACCGTGCTGGAGCTTCTCCGCAACGACCTGGGGCGCCTGGACCGGCAACTGGCCCAGAAAGTCGCTCAGGCACCCAATTTCTTCCAGGAAACACCGCTGGTGCTCGGCCTGGACAAGCTCGCCGACGATGCCGGTCCGCTCGACCTGGGCGCCCTCCTCGACCTCTGCCGCCGCCATGGCCTGCGCACCCTGGCCCTGCGTGCCAGCCGCAGCGGGGATCTGGCCGCCGCCAACGACTACGACCTGCCGATCCTGCCGCCCAGCTCCGGCGGTCGTGAGCGCCAGGTCGATCCGCGTGACCGCGAGCCGGTCAAGCCAGCCGAACCTGTCGTACCGCCCGCCCCGGCGATCAATCCGACCAAGATCATCACCGCGCCGGTGCGCGGTGGGGTGCAGCTCTATGCCCCGGCCGGCGATCTGGTGGTGCTGGCGCCGGTCAGCCCCGGCGCGGAACTGCTCGCCGACGGCAACATCCACGTCTACGGCCCCATGCGTGGCCGTGCCCTGGCTGGCGTCAAAGGTGATACAAAAGCGCGGATTTTCTGTCAGCAGCTGACCGCGGAACTGCTGTCCATCGCCGGCCAGTACAAGGTCGCCGAAGACCTGCGACGCCATCCGCAATGGGGCAATCCGGTACAGGTCGCTTTGGTGGGAGATGTGTTGAACATCACCCGCCTTTAACGGATAATTTCGCGAATTTTTCGCAATTGGCGCCTAAACCGCCAAGGGCAATACGAAGCGCGACACTGCCTGCAATCTCGTTACCGAGGGCACCGAGTCGCTTCAGTTATTACTTTCGATCAAGGTGAATCAGTTTGGCCAAAGTACTCGTAGTCACCTCCGGCAAGGGCGGCGTCGGCAAGACCACCAGCAGCGCTGCCATCGGTACCGGTCTCGCTCTGCGCGGCCACAAGACCGTCATCGTCGACTTCGACGTTGGCCTGCGTAACCTCGACCTGATCATGGGTTGCGAGCGCCGGGTGGTGTATGACTTCGTCAACGTGATCAACAACGAAGCCACCCTGAGCCAGGCCCTGATCAAGGACAAGCGTCTCGAAAACCTGTTCGTGCTGGCTGCCAGCCAGACCCGCGACAAGGACGCCCTGACCCAGGACGGCGTCGAGCGCGTGATCAACGAACTCAAGCAGACCTTCGACTTCATCGTCTGCGACTCCCCCGCCGGGATCGAGAAGGGTGCCCACCTGGCGATGTACTTCGCCGACGAGGCCATCGTGGTCACCAACCCCGAGGTCTCCTCGGTGCGTGACTCCGACCGCATGCTCGGCCTGCTGGCCAGCAAATCGCGCCGCGCCGAAAAGGGCGAGGAAGCCATCAAGGAGCACCTGCTGCTGACCCGCTACAACCCCGAGCGCGTCACCAAGGGCGAGATGCTTGGCGTCGAGGACGTGGAAGAGATCCTGTCCATTCGCCTGCTCGGCGTGATCCCCGAATCCCAGGCGGTGCTCAAGGCCTCGAACCAAGGCATTCCGGTGATTCTCGACGAACAGAGCGACGCCGGTCAGGCTTACAGTGATACCGTGGAGCGACTGCTCGGCAAGGAAGTGGCCTATCGCTTCCTCGACGTGAAGAAGAAAGGCTTCCTGCAACGTCTGTTCGGGGGTGGTGCCGAATGAACATCTTCGACTTCTTTCGCGACCGGAAGAAGCAGAACAGCGCTTCGATAGCCAAGGAACGGCTACAGATCATCGTGGCCCACGAGCGTGGTCGCCACGAGCAGCCGGACTATCTGCCGCAGTTGCAGAAGGACCTGCTGGAAGTGATCCGCAAGTACGTGCCCATCGAGCAGGACCAGATCCAAGTGGAGCTGGAAAACCAGGGCAGCTGCTCCATCCTCGAACTCAACATCACCCTGCCCGACCGCTAACGCGAATCAGGCAGGACAGCGGCGGCCCCAGGGCCGCCGTTGGCGTTTGAGCCATGTCGAATTCCTGGCATCTGCCAAGCGGACGCAGGATTCGAAGCCAGGCCTCTAGGAATCCCATGCCTCTCTCCAACATCCGCATCATTCACCAGGACGACGCCCTGCTGGTGGTCGACAAGCCCACCCTGCTGCTGTCGGTCCCTGGTCGCGCCGAAGACAACCGCGACTGCCTGGTGACCCGTCTGCAGGAAAACGGCTATCCCGAGGCGCGCATCGTCCACCGCCTGGACTGGGAAACCTCCGGTGTCATCGTACTGGCGCGGGATGCCGACAGTCATCGCGAACTGTCGCGGCAGTTCCATGATCGCGAGACGGAAAAGGCCTATACCGCCCTGTGCTGGGGCGAGCCGGACGCCAACAGCGGCCGCATCGAATTACCGCTGCGCTACGACCCGCCGACCAAGCCGCGCCACGTGGTGGATCACGAACTGGGACGTCACGCCTTGACCTTCTGGCAGGTGCTGGAACGCCATGGTCATTACAGCCGGGTGGAGCTCACCCCTATCACCGGACGGTCGCATCAGCTGCGGGTCCATATGCTGAGCATCGGGCACCCCCTGCTGGGCGATCAGCTCTATGCCCAGGGCGATGCCCTTTCCGCCCAACCGCGCCTTTGCCTGCACGCCAGCCTGCTGGCATTGACCCATCCCGTCTCGGGCGAGCGCATGAGCTTCACCAGTCCCGCCCCCTTCTGACCCCCGCTGTCACTGGCATACTGGGCGCTCACCTGAGGAGCGCCCCATGTCCCCCTGGACGTCCTATTACACTGCCACCGCCAACGGCGGTCCGCGCGAGACCCTGTTGCAGGCGCTGGCCAGCTGGACCGCCCCACCCGGGATCGCACTGGACCTGGGCTGCGGCACCGGCCGCGATACCCTCGTCCTGCTGGAGCGGGGTTGGCAGGTGCACGCCGTGGATGCCGAGGCCGAAGCCCTGGGCCTACTGCGGCAGCGAATATCGGATGCGTGGCAGATACGTCTGGAAACCCACCAGGCGCGACTCGAGACCGTTGAACTCCCAAGCAGCGACCTCATCAACGCCAGCTTCGCCCTGCCCTTTTGCGAACCGGCGCGCTTCCCCAACCTCTGGGCGCGGATCAGCGCTGCGGTGCGCCCGGGCGGTCTCTTCTGCGGTCAACTGTTCGGTGAACGGGACAGCTGGGCCAGCAAGGGCGTGACGGTCGTAAAGGCCGCCGAACTGCAGCAGCTGCTGCACGGCTGGGAGGTCCTCCTGCAGCTTGAAGAGGAAGAGGACGGCCATACCCCAATCGGGCGGCCCAAGCACTGGCACATTCACCATCTGGTCCTGCGGCGACGCTGAGCGACCTGCTCTTGGCGCCTGGGCGCTGCGCTCGACTCCCCCGAGTCCAGAACCTAGACTGGACGCCTCGTCGTCCGGAGTCGTCCATGCGTACCGATCAGATCCAAGGCCTCATCGATTTCCTCGCCAGCTCTCCTACCCCCTTCCATGCTACCGCCAGCCTCGCCAGCCGCCTCGAAGCGGCCGGCTATAAGCGCCTGGACGAGCGCGAAAGCTGGTCCGTGCAACCGGGTGGACGCTATTACGTCACCCGCAACGACTCCTCCCTGATCGCCGTGCGCCTGGGCAGCCAGCCGCTGGAGCGCGGTCTGCGCTTGGTCGGCGCCCATACCGACAGCCCCTGCCTCAAGGTCAAGCCGCAGCCGGAGCTCCAGCGACAAGGCTTCTGGCAACTGGGAGTCGAGGTCTATGGCGGCATGCTCATGGCGCCCTGGTTCGACCGCGACCTGTCGCTGGCCGGACGGGTGACCTTCCGCACCGGGGGCCGGGTAAAGAGTCGACTGGTCGATTTCCGCAAGCCGCTGGCGATCATTCCCAACCTGGCCATCCACCTCAACCGCGAGGCCAACCAGGGCTGGGCCATCAACGCCCAGAACGAACTGCCGCCGCTCCTGGCACAGGTCCCTGCCGGCGAACGCCGTGACTTCCGCGCTCTGCTAGCCGCTCGCCTGAAGCAGGAGCACGGCATTGATGATGCCGAGGTGCTGGATTTCGAGCTGAGCTTCTATGACGTTCAACCTGCCGCCCTCATCGGCCTGGACGACGACTTCATCGCGGCAGCCCGCCTGGACAACCTTCTGTCGTGCCATGCCGGCCTCGAGGCCCTGCTGGCGAGCGAAGGTGACGAGAATGCCGTGCTGGTCTGCACCGATCATGAGGAAGTGGGTTCCACCTCCTGCTGCGGCGCCGATGGTCCCTTCCTGGAGCAGGTACTGCAACGCCTACTGCCCGCCGGAGACGCCTTCACGCGCACCCTGCAGCGCTCCCTGCTGATCTCGGCCGACAATGCCCATGGCGTACACCCCAACTATGCCGACAAGCACGATGGCAACCACGGCCCGCGACTGAACGCCGGCCCGGTGATCAAGGTGAATGCCAACCAGCGCTACGCCACCAGCAGCGAAACCGCCGCCTTCTTCCGCGACCTCTGCCAGCGCGAAGAGGTACCGGTGCAGAGCTTTGTGGTGCGCAGCGACATGGGTTGCGGCTCCACCATCGGCCCCATCACCGCCGGCCAGCTGGGGGTGCGCACCGTGGACATCGGCCTGCCCACCTTCGCCATGCACTCCATCCGTGAACTCGCCGGCAGCCGCGACCTGGGTTACCTGATCAAGGTGCTGACGGCCTTCTATGCGAGCAGCGAACTGCCATGCTAGAGACAGTCCGGCATAGCCTAACCGAGGCAAGGGATGCGCTTGACGCTTTGCTCAACGACCAGTCCACTCTAGAGAAAATTTCGGCAGCGGGAACACTACTAGGAGCGAGCTTCGCCAACGGCGGCAAGGCATTTTCCTGCGGCAATGGCGGGTCGATGTGCGATGCCATGCATTTCGCCGAGGAGCTGACGGGCCGCTTTCGCGGGGATCGCCCGGCCATCGCCGCTATGGCCATTTCAGACGCTAGTCATATCACCTGCGTTGCCAATGACTACGGCTATGAACAGGTTTTCTCGCGCTATCTGGAGGCTCACGGACGCTCAGGGGACGTGCTGATCGCGCTAAGCACCAGCGGCAGTAGTCCTAACGTCCTGCGTGCGGCTAAAGTCGCCCGTGATTTAGGGATAGCGGTAGTAACTCTCACGGGCCGTCGCGACTCCCCACTGGAGGCCATTGCAGACATCACTATCTGTACACCCGGCGGCAAATTCGCCGATCGCGTGCAGGAGCTGCACATCAAAGTCCTTCATATCCTTATCGAGCTGGTAGAGCAGAACTTCCGCCTGAAGGCACCTCGACCCTGACCTGGATGGCGTCGTGACGCCAGAATTCCAGGTCGCAGTCGATCAGCCTTCCCTGCTGGTCATGGTTGATGCGGGTGATGTGCAGTGCCGGACTGCCTTGGGCCACCCGCAGGGCCTGGGCGGCCTCCGGCAGCAGCGCCGTGGGCAGGATCTCGAAACGCACCTCGCCGTAGCGGATGTCATAGCGATCGCGGTACAGCTCGGTGAGGGAGCGCTGCAGATCGTGCTCCAGCAAGCCCGGGAAATAGGCGGCATTGAGGTAGTGCTCGACATAGAGCACCAGCCGGCCATCGATGCGCCTTACCCGCCGGATCTGATAGACGCTGGACAGCGCCGGCAACTCCAGCAGGCGACAGACCTCCGCGGACGCCAGCAGCTGTCGCGCCGCCAATACCTCGGTAGCCGGTCGGCGACCCTGGGCTTCGACCATGGCGTGAAAATGGGTGCGCGCCAGGGGGTTATAGGCCAGGCGCGGCGGCGCGACGAACCAGCCACGGCGCTCCTCGCGGTAGATCAGGCCCAGGGCTTCCAGCTGTAGCAAAGCCTCGCGCAGGGTGATGCGGGTGGTGGCGAAGAGTTCGCTCAGCTGGCGCTCGGACGGCAACCGCTCCATGGCCGGCAGCAAGCCATGGGCGATCTGCTCCTGCAGCGCCCGGCGGATGGCGCCCGCACCGGGCGCGCTTTTTTGGACTAGACCAGTTTCGGATTGGTGCACCCGGAGCGCCTCGACTAGGGTTTGCCAGGAGACTAAGACGGCCAGATGACCGCTTGGTGACGACTGCAGCCCCCGTGCCAGCGCCGGAACAAGGCGTATTGCCATCAAATCGTCATACCGGGGTCCTAGATTGGCCTGTGTCTTGCTGACCTAGACCAAGCCCTAACACCCGGAGCGCCCGTATGACCCGTCTGCTTGCTTCCTTGTTGGCCACAGCCGTTGCGGTACAGGCCGGTACCGCCTTCGCCGATACCGCCGATCTCAAAACCCTCGAAGCCGCTGCCCGCAAGGAAGGCGAGGTGAACAGCGTCGGCATGCCCGATACCTGGGCGAACTGGAAAGGGACCTGGCAGGATCTTGCGCAGAAGTACGGGCTCAAGCATCAGGACACCGACATGAGCTCCGCCCAGGAAATCGCCAAGTTCGCCGCCGAAGGCGAGAACGCCTCCGCCGACATCGGTGACGTTGGTGCTTCCTTCGGCCCCATCGCCGTGCAGAAGGGCGTTACCCAGCCCTACAAGCCGAGCACCTGGGACCAGGTGCCGAGCTGGGCCAAGGACAGCGACGGGCACTGGGCGCTGGCCTACACCGGCACCATCGCCTTCATCGTCAACAAGCAGACCGTCAAGGACGTGCCTCACTCCTGGGCCGATCTGCTCAAGGGCAACTACAAGGTCACCATCGGTGACGTCAGTGCCGCCTCCCAGGCGGTGAGCGGCGTGCTGGCCGCGGCCTACGCCAACGGCGGCGACGAGAAGAACATCAAGCCGGCGCTGGATTTCTTCGCCAAGCTGGCCAAGCAGGGCCGCCTGTCCTTCACCAACCCGGTGGTGGCCAACATAGAGAAAGGCGAGGTAGAGGTGGGCGTGGTCTGGGACTTCAATGCCCTGAACTACCGGGACCAGATCGACCGCTCGCGCTTCGAGGTGCTGATCCCTTCCGACGGCTCGGTGACCTCCGGCTACACCACCATCATCAACAAGTACGCCAAGCACCCCAATGCCGCCAAGCTGGCCCGTGAGTACATCTTCTCCGACGCGGGCCAGATCAACCTGGCCGAGGGCTATGCCCGACCGATCCGCGCCGAGCACCTGACCCTGCCGGCGGACGTCCAGGCCAAGCTGCTGGCCCAGGCGCAATACGCCAAGGCGCGCCCCATCACCGACGCCAAGGCCTGGGAAGAGACTTCCAAGCGCCTGCCACGGCTCTGGCAGGAACACGTCCTGATCAACATGCAGCAGTGACGTCATGAAGGTCATCCTGGTCGTGCTGGACGGACTCGCCCTGAGGGTCGCCGAACACGGACTCGGCTTCCTTCAGGCGCTGTGCCTGGCCGGCCGGGGTCGCCTCTACCGCCTGGAGTGCGAGTTGCCTTCGCTCTCCCGGCCGCTCTACGAATGCCTGCTCACCGGGGTGCCACCGGTGAGCAGCGGCATCGTCCATAACGGGGTCAGTCGGCTCTCGACAGAGACCAGCCTGTTCCATCTGGCGCAGGCTGCCGGTCTCACCACCGCAGCGGCGGCTTACCACTGGGTCAGCGAACTCTACAATCGCAGCCCCTTCGAGCCGGGCCGAGACAGGCACGTCACCGACAGCAGCCTGCCGATCCAGTACGGCCACTTCTACTACGCCGACCACTACCCGGATTCCCACCTGTTCGACGACGCCGAGCACCTGCGCCTCGCCCATGCCCCGGACATCCTGCTGGTGCATCCGATGAACATCGACGACGCGGGCCACAAGCACGGTCTCTCCAGCCCCGAATACCGCAATGCCGCGCGCCGCGCCGATGGCCTGTTGTCACACTATCTGCCGGCCTGGCTCGATGCCGGCTACCAGGTGCTGGTGACTGCCGATCACGGCATGAACGACGACCGTAGCCATGGCGGGACCCTACCGGAAGAACGCGAGGTTCCGCTGTTCGCGTTCGGCGAAGGCTTCTCCCTGGGCGAGGCCACGCCGCGGCAGGTGGAGATCTGCGGAACGGTGTGCAGCCTGCTGGGTCTGGCTCACGACAAGCCATTGTGCCGGGAGCTGCTGGCATGAAGCGGCCCTGGCTCGCCCTGCTGTTGATTCTGCCGTTCCTGCTGGTGTTCGGCGCCTTCCAACTGGCGCCCCTGGCCTGGATCGCCTTCAACAGCTTCAACTCCAGCGAAAGCGGCTGGGGCCTGGGCAACTACGGCGAGATTCTCAGCTCGCCCTTCTACCTGCAGGCCATCCGCTTCTCCCTGGAAATCTCGCTCTGGTCCAGCGTCTGCGGCCTGCTCATCGCGCTGCTCGGCGCCTATTCGCTGACCCGGGTGGACTCGCGACTGCGTGGCTTCGTGGTGGCCTTCACCAACATGACCAGCAACTTCGCCGGGGTACCGCTGGCCTTCGCCTTCATCATCCTGCTGGGCATCAACGGCTGCCTGACCCTGGCACTCAAGCAACTGGGGCTGATGGAAAGCTTCAACCTCTACACCAAGGGCGGCCTGATCCTCATCTACACCTACTTCCAGATTCCCCTGGGCGTATTGCTGCTGTTCCCGGCCTTCGAGGCCCTGAAGCAGGACTGGCGCGATGCGGCGGCACTGCTTGGCGCCGGCACCTGGCAATACTGGCGGCACATCGGCCTGCCGGTGCTCAGTCCGGCGCTGGTGGGCACCTTCATCATCCTGCTGGCCAATGCCCTGGGCGCCTACGCCACCGTCTACGCCCTCACCGTCGGCAACTTCAACGTGGTGCCGGTGCGCATCGCCGCCCTGGTCTCCGGCGATATCTATCTGGAACCCAACCTGGCCGCGGCGCTGGCCATGCTGCTGGTGGCCTTCATGACCCTGATCACCCTCGTCCACCAGTGGCTGCTGCGGCGGAGTCGTCATGTCCAGAGCTGAGCGCCTCTATCATCGCCTGGTGGTCTGGCTGCTGTTCCTGATCCTGTTCGCGCCCCTGGCCGCGACGCTGGTCTATTCCCTCGCCACCCAGTGGTCGGCGACCCTGCTGCCGGCCGGCTTCACGTTCAAATGGTACCTGCAGCTGTGGAGCGATCCGCGCTTTCTCGCCGCCTTCGGCCGCTCCCTGGCGATCTGCTTTGGTGCCCTGGCGCTGTCCTGCGTGCTGATCCTGCCCGCCATGTTCGCCATCGCCTACCACTTCCCGCGGCTGGATGCGCTGATGAACGTGCTGATCCTGCTGCCCTTCGCGGTGCCGCCGGTGGTCTCGGCGGTGGGGCTGCTGCAACTCTATGCCGGGGGCCCACTGCCGCTGACCGGCACGCCCTGGATTCTGGTGTTCTGCTATTTCACCATCGCCCTGCCCTTCATGTACCGGGCCATCAGCAACAACCTCCAGGCGCTCAACCTGCGTGACCTGATGGACGCCGCCCACCTGCTTGGCGCCAGTTCCTGGCGCGCGGCCCTGCTGGTGGTACTGCCCAATCTGCGTACCGGGCTGATGGTGGCGCTGTTCCTGTCCTTCTCCTTTCTCATCGGCGAATTCGTCTTCGCCAACCTGCTGGTGGGGACGCGCTACGAGACGTTGCAGATCTACCTCTACAACCTGCGCAACGGCAGCGGCCACCTCACCAGCGCCCTGGTCATCTCCTACTTCTTCGCGGTGCTGCTGATGACCTGGATCGCCAATCGCCTGAATCGGGAGCGGACATGAGCTATCTCGCGGTCAAGGGACTGCACAAGCGCTACGGCGCCAACACCCTGTTCACCGACATCGAGTTCCACGCCGAACAGGGCGAACTCGTCACCCTCCTCGGACCCTCCGGCTGCGGCAAGTCCACCCTGCTGCGCTGCCTGGCCGGCCTCACCGAGGTCGACCGCGGTGCCATCGTGCTGGCCGGCCAGGACATCACCAGGCTGCCACCGCAACGTCGCGGCATCGCCATGGTGTTCCAGAGCTACGCCCTGTTCCCCAACATGACCGTGGAGCAGAACGTCGCCTTCGGTCTGCGCATGCAACGGCTGGCGCGCGACGAAGTTCGCGAGCGGGTCGTGGAGGCCCTGACGCTGGTGGAATTGGAAGGCTTCGCCGCGCGTTATCCGCACCAGCTTTCCGGTGGGCAATGCCAACGGGTGGCCCTGGCACGCTCGCTGATCGTGCGACCGCGCCTGCTGCTCCTGGACGAACCGCTCTCGGCGCTGGATGCGCGCATCCGCCGCCACCTGCGCGAGCAGATCCGCGCCATACAGCAGGAGTTGGGGCTGACCACGGTGTTCGTCACCCATGACCAGGAAGAGGCCCTCACCCTGTCCGATCGCATCGTGCTGATGCGCGAGGGGCGCATCGTCCAGAGCGGCGATGCCGAGACACTCTACACCGCGCCGGTGGATGCCTTCGCCGCTGGCTTCATCGGCAACTACAACCTGCTCAGTGCCGATCAGGCCAGCCGGCTGTTCGGTCAGACCTTCCAGGGACAGGTTGCCATTCGTCCCGAGGCCATTCGCCTGGGCATCCCCGGTGGCTTTGCCGGACGTATCGTCGGCCACAGCCTGCTGGGCAACGTGATCCGCTACCGGGTCGCCACCGAAGCCTGCGAACTCAATGTCGATGTGCTCAACCACGGTCCGACGGCCTTGCAGCCGAACGGTACAGCCGTCACCCTGACCGTCGAATCCGACAGCCTGAGAGAAGTGGCATGACCCTGGCGATTTTCGATCTCGACGAAACCCTTATCGATGGTGACTGCTCGAGCCTCTGGAGCCAGCAGATGGGCGTGCTCGGTTGGGTCGACCGCGAGTCCTTCGTACGACGCGACACCGAGCTGATGACCGCCTACGCCCAAGGCGAACTGGCCATGGAGGACTACATGGCCTTCCACCTCGAACCCCTGGTAGGCCGTACGCCCGAGGAAGTGGATTTCGAGGTCGGGCCCTGGGTCGAGGACGTCATCGAACCCCTGATCTTCAGCGATGCCATGAAGTGCATCGCCGCGCACCGCGCTGCCGGCGACCGGGTGATGATCGTCTCGGCTTCCGGGGTGCATCTGGTGGAGCCCATCGCCGAGCGGCTGGGGGTGGAAGAGGTACTGGCCATCGACTTGCAGGTTAGCCATGGCGTCTACAGCGGCCAGGTGGAAGGCGTCATGACCTACCGTGAAGGCAAGCTGACCCGCCTGCTGGAAGCCCTGGACGGTGACCGCAGTCTGCTGACCAATGCCAGCTTCTATTCCGACTCGCGAAACGACCTGCCGCTGCTCGAAGCGGTCGGCAAACCGCATGTGGTGAATCCGGATCCGGTGTTGCGCGAAAAAGCCGAACAGGCCGGTTGGCCGATCCTCAGCTGGCGGTAGGTCTAACCGGAAGAGTGGATAACGGCGCAGCCTTATCCACGAGTCTGGCATGCCGAAGACATAGTGGAAAACGCGGCGCGGTTTTCCACGCTACGAGATATCGCGGCCACGGGCCGCTCCTACAGGGCTTAGATTTCGTAGGGTGGATAACGGCGCAGCCTTATCCACGAGTCTGGCGCGCCGAAGACATAGTGGAAAACGCGGCGCGGTTTTCCACGCTACGAGATATCGCGGCCAGGGGCCGCTCCTACCGGGCTTAGATTTCGTAGGGTGGATAACGGCGCAGCCTTATCCACGAATCTGGCGTGCCGAAGACATAGTGGAAAACGCGGCGCGGTTTTCCACACTACGAGATATCGCGGCCACGGGCCGCTCCTACAAAGGGCTTAAATTCCGTAGGGTGGATAACGGCGCAGCCTTATCCACGAGTCTGGCATGCCGAAGACATAGTGGAAAACGCGACGCGGTTTTCCACGCTACGAGATATCGCGGCCACGGGCCGCTCCTACAAAGGGCTTAAATTCCGTAGGGTGGATAACGGCGCAGCCTTATCCACGAATCTGGCGTGCCGAAGGCATAGGGGAAAGCGCCGCACGGTTTTCCACGCTACGAGATATCGCGGCCATGGGTCGCTCCTACCAGGCTTGGATTTCGTAGGGTGGATAACGGCGCAGCCTTATCCACGAATCCGGCGTGCCGAAGACCTAGTGGAAAGCGCCGCGCGATTTGCCAGGCTATGGCCTATCGCGGCCATGAACCGCTCCTACGGGAGACGAGGCTTCCTTAGGAGCAGCAGGCCGCCATGGCCGCGATCACCCTAGGTGGGCATCACTCCAACCCTTCATCCAGCACCAGCACCACCTTGCCGTTCACCTCGTTGCTTTCCAGGGCGGCAAAGGCGGCTTCGGCGTTCTGGGCGGTGAAGCGACGCTCCAGGTTGACGTTCAGCTTGCCTTCGGCGAACAACGGCCAGACCTTGGCCTCCAGCGATCTCATGGTCTTGGCCTTAAATTCGACCGAGCGGTTGCGCAGGGTCGAGCCGATGATGCGGATGCGCTTGCCGAGCACCTTGCCCAGATCCATTTCGGCCTGGCGACCGCCCATGAGGCCGATCAGCACCCAGCGCCCATCCTGGCCCAGCAGATCCAGGTTGAGCGATGCATAGTTGGCCCCGACCGGATCGAGGATGACGTGGAAGGGCGCGAAATCACGCAGCCCCTCCAGATCGGTCTTGCGCAGCACCCCGCCCTCGGCGCCAAGACGCTCGCAATGGGCCAGACGATCCTGCGAGCCGACACTGACCCAGCAGGGATTGCCGAAGGCCTTGCACAGCTGGATGGCGGCCGAACCAACGCCGCTGGCGCCGGCGTGCAGCAGCACCTTCTCGCCCGGCTGCAGCGCGGCCAGATCGAACAGATTGCTCCAGGCGGTCGCCCAGACTTCGGGCAGTGCCGCCGCCTCGATCAGCGACAGGCCTTCCGGTACGGAGGCGGCCTGGCGCCCGTCTACAACCACTTCGCTGGCCATGCCGCCCCCGGCGAGGAGCGCGCAAACGCGGTCACCGACCTGCCAGCGCGAATCCGCGGTCGTCTCGCTGACCACCCCGGCGCATTCCAGGCCCAGGGTAGCCGGCGCACCGGGCGGCGGCGGATAGTTACCGGCCAGCTGCAACAGGTCGGCGCGGTTGAGACCTGCGGCCGCGACCTTGATGCGAATTTCCCCAGGCGCCAGAGCGCGAGCGCTCAGTGACTGCCATTCCAGTTGCCCTTCGATACCTTGCAATGCGTTCACGGTGCCTCCATAGTGGCTCAGGCTTTGACGAAAAGCGCCTGCATCGACGGGTTCTGCGTGAGTCGAGCGGACCGGAAGATGCGGGGCTGTCACAGCCATCCCTTCCTATCGCCTCTATCTCTCGCGCTGACCGCCGCCAGACGACTTTCGTCAGTGCCTGTCATATGTCCCCTGGCCGCGGAACCGCCCGGGCCGGGTGGGGCCTATAGCCTATTCCTTTCCGTGCATTAGTCGAATACACATGAAGCAGCTCTTGTCCCGTACCGCCCTCGTTGTCCTGCTTGGCGTCAGCGCAACGCCCCTCTTCGCCAAGCCCAACGCGCCGGTTGGCGCCGAGAAGCTGCAACCCGACCGTGATCAGGTGATCGCCAGCCTCAACATCGTCGAGCTGCTCAAGCGTCATCATTACAGCAAGCCGCCGCTCAACGATGCTCAGTCGATCAAGATCTACGACAGCTATCTGAAGATGCTTGATCCCGGCCGACTGTATTTCAATGCGGCCGACATTCGCGAATTCGATGCGGCGCGCACGCGCTTCGATGATTACCTCAAGCAGGGCAATCTCGAACCGGGCTTCGCCATCTACCGTCGTTACGCCCAGCGCATGACCGAGCGGCTGAACTATGGTCTGGGCCTGCTCAGCGCCGGCATCGGCAAGCTCGACTTCACCGCCGACGAGTCCTTCGACACCAATCGCGAAAAGGCTGCCTGGCCGGCGGATACCGCCGCGCTGGACGATCTCTGGCATCGCAAGCTCAAGGACGAAGTCCTGCGCCTGCGCCTGTCCGGCAAGACCGATCAGCAGATCCAGCAGCAGCTGACCAAGAGGTACAAGAATCAGCTGGCGCGCCTCAACCAGACCCGTAGCGAAGACGTCTTCCAGACCTACATCAACGCCTTCGCCGAGTCCTATGATCCGCATACCCAGTACCTCTCGCCGGAAAGCGCGGAAAACTTCGACATCAACATGAGTCTGTCGCTGGAAGGCATCGGTGCGGTGCTGCAAAACGACAACGACTACGTGCAGATCCTGCGTCTGGTGCCGGCGGGCCCGGCGGACAAGTCCAAGCAGATCGCTCCGGCGGACAAGATCGTCGGCGTCGCCCAGGGCGATGGTGAAATGGTGGACGTGGTCGGCTGGCGCCTGGACGAGGTGGTCAAGCTGATCCGTGGGCCCAAGGGCTCCAAGGTGCGGCTGGAGATCATCCCGGCGAGCAACGCGCCGAACGACCAGAAGACCAAGGTGGTCGCCATTACTCGCGAAGCGGTCAAGCTCGAAGAGCAGGCTGCCCAGAAGCACGTCATCGACGTTCCCCACGAGGGCAAGCACTACAAGCTCGGCGTGATCGACGTGCCGGCCTTCTACCTGGACTTCAAGGCCTATCGCGCTGGCGACCCGAACTACAAGAGCACCACGCGTGACGTGAAGAAGCTCATCGGCGAACTGCAGAAGGAAAAGGTCGACGGCATCGTCCTGGACCTGCGCAACAACGGCGGTGGCTCCCTGCAGGAAGCCACCGAGCTGACCGGCCTGTTCATCGACCAGGGCCCCACCGTGCTGGTACGCAATGGCGACGGCAAGGTCGAGGTGCTGGCCGATGACGAAGGTGGCGCCTTCTACAAGGGCCCGCTGACCGTGCTGGTCAATCGCCTGTCCGCTTCGGCCTCGGAGATCTTCGCCGGCGCCATGCAGGACTATCACCGCGCCCTGATCGTCGGCGGCCAGACCTTTGGCAAGGGCACCGTGCAGACCATCCAGCCGCTCAACCACGGTGAGCTGAAACTGACCATTGCCAAGTTCTATCGCGTTTCCGGCCAGAGCACCCAGCACCAGGGCGTCCTGCCGGACATAGACTACCCGGCAGTGGTGGACACTAAGCAGATCGGCGAGAGCGCCCTGCCCGATTCCATGCCCTGGGACACCATCGCCCCAGCGGTAACCGGCCTGAGCAACCCCTTCGCCAACTACCTGCCGGACCTGGTCAAGCGCCATGACGTGCGGATACAGAAGGATCCGGATTTCATCTTCGCCCGGGAACGGCTCAAGCTGGCCCAGGAACTGGCGGCGGACACCACCGTCAGCCTCAACGAGCAGAAGCGTCGCGCCGAGCAGACCGCGCTGGATAATCGCCAGCTGGCCATGGAAAACGAGCGACGCAAGGGCAAGGGTGAAGCTCCGCTCAAGGAGCTGAAGAAGATCGACGAAGACAATCCGGCGATCGATGACGACAAGACCAAGCCCCAGGATGACGCCTACTTGATGGAATCCGGTCACGTGCTGCTGGACTATCTGGACCTGAGCAAGACGCCGCCCAAGCGCTGACATCAAAGCGTCATATCTCTGTCGTGAAATGCCCGGGGGTCGCCAAGTGCGACCCCCGGGCATTTTCGTTTTCGGGTTCTTGCAGGCTTACCATGACGCTTAACGACCAGGCTGGAGTGTTGGATCGCATTCTCGCCAACCGCGAGTTGCATTCGCTCTTTCAACCCATAGTGTCCTTGAGCGAACGACGCATCCTGGGCTATGAAGCCCTCATCCGGGGGGCTTCCAATACGCCCCTGCACTCCCCCCTGCCGCTCTATGCCACCGCCCGCCAGGCCGGTCGGCTCTCCGAGCTGGAAATCGCCGCGCGTCACCAGTCCTGCCAGAGCTTTCGCGAACTGGCGCTGGACGGTCTGCTGTTTCTCAATGTCTGCCCGGAAACCCTGCTGGAGCCGGCGCACCAGTCCGGCCAGACCCTCAAGCTGCTGCAGCGCCTCGGACTCTCCCCCGCCCAGGTGGTGATCGAACTGACCGAACAGGCGCCCATCGACGACTTCGCGCTGCTGGCCACCGCCCTGCACCACTACCGCGCCATGGGCTTCTCCATCGCCCTCGACGACCTGGGTGCCGGCTACTCCAGCCTCAGGCGCTGGTCGGAATTGCGTCCGGACTTCGTCAAGATCGATCGGCACTTCATCGAGTCCATCCATCGCGACAAGGTGAAACGCGAGTTCGTCGGCTCCATCCTGAAGATGGCCGAGGTCTCCCGGGCCAAGGTGATCGCCGAAGGCATCGAAACCCACGAAGAGCTGTCCACCCTGGCGAACATGGGCGTCGATCTGGTGCAGGGCTACCTGCTGGGTCGCCCAACCGCGACGCCACCCCGTGAAATTCAGACCCTGTTACCGGTCATGATCACCCGCAGCCCGGACCTCGCCGAGGAATCGACCACTGTAGCCAGCCTCAGGGTGGAACAGGTTGCCGTGGGTGAGGACATGCTGATCCCCGACGTGCTGGAGCGCTTTCGCCTGCAACCCAGCCTCAATACCCTGGCGGTGGTGGATAGCGATGACCGCCCGGTGGGCATCGTTCATCACCACGAACTGAGCTCGGCGCTGCTCAAACCTTTCGCCCACGAGGTGTTCGCCCGCAAACCCATCGCCCGGCTGATGAGCCAGGACTTCCTCGCCAGCGAGAGCACCCAGTCGCTGCAACAGGTTAGCCGCCTGCTCACCACCCGCGCCCGCCAGCGGATCGAAGAAGACTTCATCATCACCGAGGGTGGTCGCTATGTCGGCGTCGGCCGGGTGATGGATGTCTTGCGCCTGATCACCGAGCAGCGTATCCAGCAGGCCAAACACGCCAACCCCTTGACCCAGCTGCCGGGCAACGTGCCCATCCAGCAATGCCTGACCCGCCTGCTGGATCAGCAGCGTGAAGCCGTCGTGTGCTATGTCGACATCGACGGCTTCAAGCCCTTCAACGACCTCTATGGCTATGCCAAGGGTGACGAGGTGCTGCTGTGCCTGGCGCAGACCCTTTCCGAGCGCCTGGACCCACAGCAGGATTTCGTCGGCCATATCGGCGGCGACGACTTCCTGGTGGTGTTGGGCTCGACGGACTGGCGGCAGCGGCTCAATGGCCTGATGGCAGCCTTCCAGGAACGCTGCCGCCACTTCTATCGCAGCGAACACCTGGAGGCCGGCTGCTTCCTGGCGTACGACCGGGACGGTCGCCGGCGGGAGTATCCGCTGCTGTCGTTATCGCTTGGCGTGGTGGAGCTGGACAAGGAGGCCGGCAAGCGGGTGGATGCCAGCGGGCTGGCGGGTCTGGCCTCGGAAGCCAAGCGCAATGCCAAACTGGTTCCCGGCTACAGCCTGCACCTGATGCGCGCCTGACGCCTATTCCTGGCGATGATCGGGATAGCGGTGTTCGAATACCCGGGTTACCTCCGCCGCGTGCCAGCTGACCGCATCGGTCACCGGTGGCGAGCCTTCCAGGGCGCCTAGTCGCATTGCACAGTCGAAGAAGCCTTCACGAGGGATGCGGGTGCCGCTCTGGCTCACCACCAGGGCACTGCGCAAGGGGCGCCCCTCGCGACGGTCCAGGGCGGCCAGGTACTCCAGGGCGGTCGTCAGGGTCACCATCGCCGGCTGGGGTAGGCCCAGCCGCTCGATCACCGAGCGATAGGTCAGCAGGCTACGGCTACGCCGCGCACTCTCCAGTTCGTCCAGCAAGGCCAGCCAGTGCTGGCGACTGATCCGTACGCTCAACCCGTTCAGTCCCGCAGCTGATCGAGGGCGACACCTGCCGCTGGTCGCTCATGCTTGTCGGGCAACGCCGCCAAAGCCGCCTGTTGACTTGCGGTACGGTTGGCGCGCCAGGCACGAAAGCCGTCCAGCTCATCACTGCAGGCCTTGCCGATCCAGGCGAGGACGGCGAGGTCGTCGAGCAGCCCGAACATGGGCACCCAGTCGGGAATCAGGTCGATGGGCAACAGGAAGTAGACCAGACCGCCAGCGACGGTCAGCAGCGTCTTACGACTGACCCCGCGATACTGACCACGCCACCAGGCCAGCAGCAGCTGATGGAACAGGCTCAGGGTATCGCGTGCCTCGCCCAGCTTGAGGCCACGCTTGCTGGTCTTGCGTGCGACCCCCAGCAACAGGGCCGGCAGTCGGCCACGGACCAGCAGCCGTTGGGCGATACTAAGATAGCGATCAAAATTCTTCGGTGGCTTCATGGACACCTCTGGCAGGAGACGACGTTGGGCAGGGGCCTGTTTGGCACAAGGCTTCGCACCTCAACTTTGATCGCGCCGCCGCCTCAGGGTTTCCCTGCGCCCAATGTAAAACGCCCTGCAAGCAGGGCGTTTGGCGGAGCGGCAGCAGCTTACTTCTTGGCCGGAGCCTTTTCGGCAGCAGCCGGAGCATCGGCAGCAGGAGCGGCCGGAGCGTCTTCGGCGTCCGCGGCGGCGGCGTCCTTGATGCCCAGCAGTTCCAGGTCGAATACCAGCACGGAGTTGGCCGGAATCGCCGGGCTCGGGCTCTGGGCGCCGTAAGCCAGCTCGGAAGGAATGTACAGCTTGACCTTCTCGCCAACGTGCATCAGTTGCAGCGCCTCGACCCAGCCCGGGATCACGCCGTTGACCGGCAGGTCGATCGGGGTGCCCCGCTTGATGGAGCTGTCGAACACGGTGCCGTCGACCAGCTTGCCCTCGTAGTGCACGGTGACCACGTCGGTGGGCTTGGGCTGCGGGCCATCGCCCTTCTTGACCACTTCGTACTGCAGGCCGGAGGCGGTGGTGACCACGCCAGGCTTCTTGCCGTTTTCCTCGAGGAATTTCTTGCCGGCCTTGGCGTTGTCTTCGCTGACCTTGGTCATCTTCTCTTCGGCACGCTTCTGCAGCGCGGCGAAGGCCTCGGTGAGCTGTTGATCGGTCAGCTTCTGATCCTTCTTGCCTACCGCGTCTTCGATACCCAGAGCAACGGCCTTGGGATCCAGGTCATCGATACCTTCCTGAGCCAGGCTCTTGCCCATGTTCAGACCAATGCCGTAGGACGCCTTCTGAGCCGGGCTTTCCAGCTCGACCTTGGGCTTGGAGTCGCAGCCGCTCAGAACCAGACCCACCAGGGCCACTGCTGCTGCCAACCGATACTGTTTCATGTTGATTCCTTATCCGTGCGCATCGTGCGCGTTTCAAAAACCTGATCGAGCTTACAAGGAGACCTGCTCGCTTGCCATCGCCAGGCCTCTAAATGGCTGCAAAGGATAAGATTTCAAGCTTAGGTCTGCCTGAACATCGCGTGAACAAGCGGCAGGCAGCCCCTGCGACGTCTTGTCCGAGGCGCCCGAGCAGTGGCGACCGGCACGAGTCCAGGCGTTAAACTAGCGCCTTCTTCCGTGCCTGCCAGAGACCTCCATGTTCGAGCCCAACGATCTGAACCGTCCGCCTCTCGACCTCGCTCGCGAATCGCGCAAGGCCGCGGGCTACGGCCTGCTGTACTCGGTGCTGCTGGCGATCGGTATCCTGCTCTATCACCACTGGGTACCCGGCGCCTTCCCGGGCAGCCTGCTGGAGATGTCCATGGCCCTGCCCATCATTCTGTTCGCCGGTAGCGCCGTGTACTACCTCACCATGGTGCGCAAGTGCGAGCGCCTGCAACGCGAGGAAGACGAAAAAGCCGGCAAGGTCAAAACCAAACGTCACTAGCCACGCTGAACGTCGCCGCCCACGTCCGGTCGATTGCAGACCACGACCGGCGCTGGAGGCGCGATGCTGACCATCACCGATCTGCACAAGAGTTATCCAACCCCCCAGGGCCCATTGCCGGTGCTACGTGGCGTGGATCTCAGCCTGGCCCGGGGTGCCAGCCTGGCGCTGATGGGCGAATCCGGCAGTGGCAAGAGCACCCTGCTGCACCTGGTCGCCGGCCTGGACCGTTCTGACCGCGGTCGTATCGAGGCTAATGGCCAGGTGCTTTCCAGCCTCAACGAAAGAGCCCTGGCCGCCTGGCGCCGCGAGGGCATCGGCCTGATCTTCCAACAATTCAACCTCATCGCCAGCCTGACGGTGGCCGATAACCTCGCCTTCCAGGCAAGGCTGGCCGGTCGCCATGATGCCCATTGGCAGGCCGAGCTGGCCGAGCGCCTGGGTCTGGCCGACCTGCTGGATCGCTACCCCGAGCAGCTGTCCGGTGGACAGCAGCAACGCGTGGCCCTGGGGCGCGCCCTGGCCTCGCGCCCGCCGCTGCTGCTGGCCGATGAACCCACCGGCAACCTGGACGAGGCGAGCGGCGACCAGGCCCTGGCGCTGATGCTGGAGCTGGTGGGCGAAACCGGCAGCAGCCTGCTGATGGTCACCCACAGCGCGCGCATCGTCGGTCATCTTGATCGCACCCTGCACTTGGAACGGGGTCGCCTCGGCGGCGTCACCGTGCCCCCAGCATGAGGCTGCTCTATTGGAGTCTGCACAGCCTGGTCAGCCACTGGCGGCGGCATCCCCTGCAGCTCGTCGGACTGCTTGCAGGACTCTGGCTCGCGACCACCCTATTGATCGGGGTGCTGGCACTCAACGCCCAGGCCCGGCAGAGCTATGCCCAGGCCAGCGCTCTGTTCGGCGCCGACCAGTCCAGCCTGGAGACCCGCGACGGCAAGCGCTTTCCCCAATCGCTGTTCGTCGAGCTGCGTCGCCAGGGCTGGCCGGTATCTCCCGTGTTGCAGGGTCGCCTGGCGCTGGCCGGACACGAACGCCCGGTACCGCTGCTGGGCATAGAACCTGTCACCCTACCCAGCGACCAGGGCGTCGCAGCCAGTGCCCCGCCCGAGGCGCTCTTCGACTTTCTCAGTCCGGCGGGTGCCACCTGGATCGCACCGGAAACCTTGCGTGAATGGCACCTCCAGGCCAAAGAGGTGCTGCACCGGGCGGACGGTCTGGCCCTGCCGCCCCTGCAGCCCCGCCCCGGGCTGGCACCTGGCACCCTGGTAGTAGATATCGGTCAGGCGCAACGCCTGCTGGAGGCTCCCGAGCAGCTCTCCCGGCTGATCCTGCCAAAGGCCTTCCAACGCGACCTGCCCAGGCTCGACGGCGAGCCACTGCAGCGGGTGGAAAACGACCAGGGCGCCGAACTGGATCGGTTGACCGACAGCTTCCACCTCAACCTGCTGGCGCTTGGCCTGCTGGCCTTTGCCGTAGGCTTGTTCATCGTCCACGCGGCGACTGGCCTGGCCCTGGAACAACGGCGCTCGCTGCTGCGCACGCTGCGGGCCTGCGGGCTGTCGGCCTCGACCTTGGTCCTGGCACTGGCCCTGGAACTTGCGCTCATCGCCCTGGTGGCGGGCGCCCTGGGCGTGGCCAGCGGCTACGCCCTGGCCGCGCTGCTGCTGCCGGACGTAGCGGCCAGCCTGCGCGGGCTCTATGGCGCCGAAGTCGCCGGCACCCTGACCCTGAGCCCGGCCTGGTGGCTGGCGGGCCTCGGCCTCAGCCTGGGCGGTGCCCTGCTGGCGGGCGCCGATGGTCTCTGGCGTGCGGCACGCCTGCCCTTGCTGGCTCTCGCCCAAGGCGAAGCCTGGCGCGCGGCCCACGGCCGCTGGCTCCGACGCCAGGCTTTGGCCGCTGTGCTGGTAGGGCTGGTGGCGCTGGGTCTTCTGCTGGGAGGCAACAGCCTGGCCAGTGGCCTCGCCTTGCTCGGCTGCCTCCTGCTGGCGGCTGCCCTGGCGTTGCCACCCCTGCTGAGCGCCTTGCTGGACCTGTCGCTCAAACGGGCCCGTCGACCACTGGCACGGTGGTTCCTGGCCGATGCCCGGCAACAGCTCCCGGGGCTGTCCCAGGCCTTGATGGCGCTGCTCCTGGCCCTGGCGGCAAACGTCGGCGCCGGCAGCATGACCGAGGGCTTTCGTCGTACCTTTGACGGCTGGCTCGATCAGCGCCTGGCCGCCGAACTCTATCTGCGCCCAGCGGACGCCAAGGAGGCAACCGTCCTGCTCGACTGGCTGCCCCGCCAGCCCAGCGTGCGCGCCGTGCTGCCGGTGTACGAGCTGGAGACCAGACTGCAGGGCCTGCCGACTACCCTAAGCGGTGTAGTGGATGCTGACCTCTATCGCGAGCACTGGCCACTGCTCGATGCCGGTGGCGGCGCCTGGACGCCCTTCTTCGCGGGCGAGGGGGTGATGCTCAGCGAACAACTGGCCCGGCACCTTCAGCTGGCCAAGGGACAGCCTGTCGAACTGCTGGGCAGCCAGGGACGCTGGTCCGCCCCCGTACTCGCCACCTACGCCGACTACGGCAATCCCCGCGGACATCTGCTGCTGTCCCAGGCGCGTCTACGGGCGCTATGGCCAGACGCCGCCCTGGTCCGCATCGTCATTCGCATGGCACCCAACCAGGTGGAGGCCTTGCGAGCAGGTCTGCAGCAGCGCTTCGGCCTGGACGCCAGTCGCTCCATCGACCAGGGCCAGCTGCGCCGTTATGCCGATCAGGTCTTCGAACGCACCTTCAGCGCCACCGCCGCGCTCAATGCCCTGACCCTGGCAGTGGCCGGTCTGGCCCTGTTCATCGCCCTGCTCGGCCAGGCGCAAAGGCGCCTCGGCCAACTCGCGCCGCTCTGGGCGCTGGGCATCGAGCGTCCGCGGCTGATCTTGCTCAGTCTGGGGCAATTGCTGGGCCTTGCGCTGCTTACCCTGGCCCTCGCCATCCCCCTGGGCATCCTGCTCGCCTGGTGCCTGGTCGCCGTGGTGAACGTCCAGGCCTTTGGCTGGCGCCTGCCGCTGCAGGTCTTTCCCGGGCAGCTGCTGGCGCTGTCCGCGATCGCCCTGGTGGCTACGCTGCTGGCCGCTGCCTGGCCGCTGTTGCGCCTGCAGCGCAGTCAACCCCTGGATCTGCTGCGAGAGCTCGGTAATGAACGCTAGGATCCTGCTGGTCGCGCTCCTGCTGCTCACCGGCTGCGATGACAAGCAGGCCACCAACGGCTTCGCTGGTCTTGGTCAGGGCAGCGAAAACTTCGCAGCCGTGGTGCCCGGCAAGGTCTTCAGCTTTCCGGCCGATCATGGTGCTCATCCGGATTTCCGCATCGAATGGTGGTACGTCACGGCCAACCTCAGCGACGCCGAAGGACGTCACTATGGCGCCCAGTGGACGCTGTTTCGCAGCGCCTTGAGGCCCGGTGCCAATCAACCCGGCTGGCGCAATGGCAACCTCTGGCTGGGCCACGCCGGTCTCACCACCGAGACGCGGCAGTTCTCTGTCCAGACCCAGGGGCGTGGTGGCATCGGCCAGGCCGGTGTCACCGCCGCGCCTTTCTCTGCCTGGATCGATAACTGGAGCCTGACAGGGGACCTGGCCGGACAGGCGCGGGTCCAGGCCCAAGGTCCGGGCTTTGCCTACCGACTAGATCTCGCGGCGACCGGCCCGCTGGTGCTCCAGGGCGAAGGCGGCGTGAGTCGCAAATCCGCCAGCGGCCAGGCGTCCTATTACTACAGCCAGCCCTTCTTCCAGGCGCAGGGCGAACTGGAGATCGAGGGGCGACGCATACCGGTCAAGGGCCAGGCCTGGCTCGATCGCGAATGGAGCAGCCAGCACCTGGCCGCGGACCAGCTCGGCTGGGACTGGTTTTCCCTGCACCTGGACGACGGTCGCCAGCTGATGCTCTATCGCTTACGCCAGGCTGATGGCCAGCATTACCTGTTCGGCAACCTGATCGCCGCCAACGGCCACAACCAGCCCCTGCAGCCAGGCGACATCCGCCTCACACCCCAGGCTACCCACTCGGTTGCCGGACGCGAGGTTCCGGTACGCTGGTCCATCGTCCTTCCCGGGCAGAACATCGACCTGCGCATCGTTGCCGTCAATCCCGACGCCTGGATGGCCCTGGGCACGCCCTACTGGGAAGGCCCGGTCAGCGTCGAGGGCAGCGCCAAGGGGATGGGCTATCTGGAGATGACGGGCTACTAGTGCCTTGAATAGAACGCGCGATGGCAGCAGCCGCATCGGAACTCCCACCCCCGCTCCCGCCTCGAATCCCTATCTTCCCTGCCGTGCGCGGGGCTTGTTAGCGTGATAACCGAGGTGTCTCGATGAATGTCAAAGAGCTGAATCAGCAGATCAAGGCCGGTGCGGTCAAGGAAGTCAATCTGGTGTCCATGGAGGGTGGCTCCTACGTCATCCACGCGCTGGTGGAAGGTACCTCGATGCCGGTGGCGGATGACAAGGGTGCCACCCTGCACGTGGCCTCGGTGGAAGAAGCCCGCCGTATTCTCGATGACGTCAAGGACGTGCGGCTGTTCATCGCCCAGCCAGCGGTCTACGAAGAGATGGTCGGCCAGGACGTCACCCAGACGGACTCCCGTGAGGAAATTCCGCTGCGCTCGAAAGTGGAAAATCGCTGAGACGCCAGACACCTCCGTCGCCGGCGTCCGACGGCGACGTCCCTCCTCCATGACCTGAACGCCTCCTGCCGACATCGCCTTTAGGCAATCTGCTGCAACAACGTGCTCGTCCGAAGCGGATTGTTATATTATAACAATTCCATGCTCGCCGGAGGATTACCCTGTGTCCGTAGCCATTTCCCCTGCCCGCTCCAACGAGGAGATCGCCAGCCTCGCCGGGGCCAAGGCGGCCCTGCACACCTGGGCCGCAACCGTCGCCACCCGTGATGTGGAAGCCATTCTTGCCCTCTATGCGCCGGACGCCATCCTGGTCCCCACGCTATCCAACGAGGTGCGGGACTGCGAGGACAGCCGGCGGGAGTACTTCCGCAACTTCCTCGCCAACGAAGGACTGGTCTGCGACGTGCAGATCTGTAAGAAAAGGGTCAGCAGCAAGCTCAGCACCGTGGTCGTCGGCGGTCTCTACGTCTTTCACTACCGTGAAGGCGAGCAGGTGATCAGTGTGCCTGCGCGCTTCCTTTTCACCTTCGAGCAGATCGAAGGCCGCTGGCTGATCACCGGCCATCACTCTTCCCGGGAGGCCTGACCTAGAGCGGTTGCATTTTGTAAAACTGCCACCCTTGCCGAACGTACCCGAGTTCGAAATCCTGTCTGGGTGACCCGGGCCCCTCTGACGGCGTGTGCCGCCATGTCGAGTCATAGTCTTGAAACTTGACTAAGGAGGGGCTCATGAACGCCCTGCATGAATTTTTCTTCGCCGACTTCCTCGGCACCGCCACCTGGATGTGGCTCACCTTCTTCGCCGTCGTCATCGCTCTGCTCGCCTTCGACCTGGGTGTCCTCCACAAGGAGAACAAGCCCATCGAGGTCAAGGAGAGCCTGCTGCTGTCCGCCGGCTACATCACCGCAGGCCTGCTGTTCGCCCTCTTCGTCTGGCAGCTCAAGGGCGCCGATGCCAGCCTCGACTACGTCACCGGTTTCCTGATCGAGAAGTCGCTGTCCATGGACAACGTCTTCCTGATGGCAGTGATCTTCGGCTTCTTCGCCATCCCGCGTAAGTACCAGCACCGGGTGTTGTTCTGGGGCATCCTCGGGGTGATCGTACTGCGCGCCATCATGATCGCCCTGGGCGCCGCCCTGCTCCACCAGTTCGACTGGATCCTCTATGTCTTCGGCGCCTTCCTGGTGATCACCGGGGTCAAGATGCTGTTCGCCAAGGTGGACGAAGAACCCAAGCTCGACCACAACGTCTTCATCAAATTCCTGCGCAAGAAGCTGCGGGTGACCGATGAGCTGCACGGCGAGCACTTCTTCGTGCGCCAGCCCGACGCCAGCGGCAAGACGGTGCTCTGGGTAACGCCGATGTTCCTCGCGCTGATCGTGATCGAATGCGCCGACCTGGTGTTCGCGGTGGACAGTGTGCCGGCGATCTTCGCCATCACCCAGGATCCCTTCATCGTCTACACCTCCAACGTCTTCGCCATCCTCGGCCTGCGCGCCCTGTACTTCGCCCTGGCGGCGATGATCCACCGCTTCGCCTACCTGAAGTACGCCCTGGCGCTGGTGCTGGTGTTCATCGGCTGCAAGATCTTCCTGGTGGGCATCATCGGCAAGATCCCGCCGGCGATCTCCCTGAGCGTGACCCTGGGCCTGCTGGCTGGTGGCGTACTCGTCTCGCTGTACAAGACGCGCGGCGAGGCGAAGCCTGCGTCGACCGGTCACGAAACCCGTGACTCCTTGAACAAGCCTTCGTGAACGGGAGACGACCATGAGCTTCAAAGCCACGCTCGGCCTCGCCGGCATTCTCCTGCTGCTGGGCCTCGGCGGCTGTGACAGCGCCGAGAAGGCGGCGGACAGCTTCGCCACCAAGGTGGAAGAAGCCGCTCGTGAACAGGTGCGGGAAACCCTGGGCGGGACCCTCGACGAGCTCGACAAGAAGGTCGACGAGGCCCAGAACCAGGGTCGCGCCTGGCTGGATCAGCACCGGCCCAAGCAGGAAAAGGAAGAGGCAACCCCGCCCCGGGCTACCCGATCGGTGGAGGGCGTCGAAGCCTGAGTCCTTGGTCGCAGAGGAGCGTAGGTTGGGTTGAGACGGCTCCATCGTCGAAGCCCAACAGTCCTAGAATCAAGCCAAGCCTGTTGGGCTTCGCTGTGCTCAACCCAACCTACGGTGACTCATCCGGCGGCGATGCTCGTAGGTTGGGCTGAGACGGCTCCATCGTCGAAGCCCACAAGACCCGCACCGAAGCTAGGCCCTGTTGGGCTTCGCTAACGCTCAGCCCAACCTACGGTCCTTTGGCGGCGATGCTCGTAGGTTGGGCTGAGATGGCTCCATCGTCGAAGCCCAACAGGACCCGCACCGAAGCTAGGCCCTGTTGGGCTTCGCTAACGCTCAACCCAACCTACCGCAGTCCTTGGGAGCAGCCTGACGCTCAGTACACCGCCACGATCTCCTGCCGGTGCACCTTTCCTTCCACCGTCACCGCTACCTCATCCCCCTCCTCGCGACCCAGCAGCGCCTGCCCCAGGGGCGCGCGTGGCGAGATCACCAGCACGTCCTGGCCATCGAGCCTGACCTTGAGCCCTGCCGCGTCCGGGCCGAGGAACAGCCAGCGGCTGGACGTCGCGGTGGTCAACTCGACCAGGGCGCCGACCCGGATGCCATCGCTCATGGGTACAGGCGTCAGCGTCCGGTAGGCGGCCAGGGCCAGCTCGATCTCGTGCAGACGCCGGCGCTGGCCGTCGGCCAGATAGGCCGCTTCCAGGCCGCGGGTGTCGTACTTGTTCTCGGCCTTGCTTTCGCTATGGGTAGCCGCTTCGTGGCTGGCTGTCAGCTGCTGGCTGATGACATCACGGTCGCCTTCCAGGGCCTGAAGAATGAGGGGAAGCAGTCGCGCTTTGTCCATGAACCGGTCGCCGGGGGCAAAGGGTGCGAGCCTAAGGCCAAAACCCGCCCGCTGCCAGCCCTCGGAGAACGTCCGTCCGGCCATTAGAACCCGTACGCGGGCCACCGGTCAGTACAAGGCAGAATGTAACAGGGCATAACAGATGCACACTCGTACCGGACTTACCTTGCTGGCTCGCGGCGGCTACGCCGCTCGTGGCCTCGTCTATCTCATCATCGGCGTGCTCGCCCTGCTGGCGGCGCGCGGTTCCGGCCAGCCGGCGGACAGCCATGACAGCCTGGAAGCCCTGCTCGCCCAGCCCTTCGGCCATTTCCTGGTCGGGCTGGTGGTGGTCGGCCTGGTCGCCTTCGCGGCCTGGCGCATCCTCCAGGCACTGCGCGACGTCGATCGCCATGGCAGCAAGCCCAAGGGCCTGGTGATTCGCGCCGGCCTGCTGGTGGGCGGCATCACCTATGGCGCCCTCGCCTTCTTCGCCCTGGGCCTGCTGATCAGCGGTCTGCGCCAGGGTGGCGGCTCGGGTGGCGACACCAATGACTTTCTACAGATGCTGCTCAGCTGGCCCTATTCCAACCTGCTGGTGTACGTCGCTGCGCTGATTCCCCTGGGTGTAGGGGTCGCGCACTTCGTGAAGGGCTGGAAGGCCAGCTTCGAGCGCTACCTTGAGGCCAGTCCCGAACAACTGCGGCTGATCCGCCCTATCGGTCGCTTCGGCCTGATCGCCCGCGGGGTGGCCTTCGTCGAGATCGCGGTCCTGCTGGTGGTCAGCGGTTCGCGCTACCAGGCGCTGCACCCGCCAGGCATGAAGGATGCGCTGAACGGTCTGCAGAACCTGCCCTTCGGTGCGCTGATCCTGTTGGTGGTCGGCCTCGGCCTGATCGCCTTCGCCCTCTACAGCTTTGCTGAAGCCTGGTGGCGGCGTATCGAGATGGATCTGCCGGATGTGGGTGGTTCGCTACGCCAGGTATTGCCGCGCTAGCTCAGGCCCCCAGCAGGGCCAGCCGCTCGCGCATGGCGCGCCAGTGGCTGCCCTCCCAGAACAGCTTGTCGCACGCTGGGCAGTGGAGAAAGGCCTGGTGACGGTCGCGAACCCGTATAGGGATGCGCTCGCTGACTTGCTCGAGAGCGACAGGCTGCAACTCCGCATTGCAGGTCAGGCAACGGGTAAAGGGCGCAACCCAGTGGCGCAAGGCCAGTCGCTCGAACAGCTCACCCAGTTGGGCTTCAGGCCGCAGTGCATGGATATAGCAGCCCTGCACCACTTGGCGCCGCTTGAGCAACTCGCGATCCCGGGTGAGCAGAAAACGTGCCTCACGGTTGGCCAACTCGGCCAGCGCCGGGTCGGCGTAGGCATTGTCGTATAGGGTATCGAAACCGGCCATGCGCAGCCGCCGCGCCAGGGCACCCAGGTGGGCGTCAGCGACAAAGCGCGGAGGCGCAATTGGTAGATCGCCAGGCCGCTTTTCATCCCTCGCGATCGCCATGGCGGGATGGACGACCACTTGATCGCCCTCTCGCAGACGCTGTGTCAGGGTGGCGGCCTGGCCATTGATCAGCAACAGTCCCACTTCGGTATGGGGTATGCCGAGCGCTTCGATCTGATGTTTGGCGCTCGCCACCGAGGCGCACTCGACCCAAACCGCCCGACCACGATGGGCCGGGGCCAGGAAGCGTTCGAGGGCGCCATGGAAGCGAAAACAGGCCTGGGTCATGGCCTCGACTATGCCAGCCCCAGGCCCTTGCACGCGTCCCTTCCGATGGATGACCCGCTAGGCTTCCACCTGGCTCCACTGCTTGTTCAGGCGCTTGTCCGACACCGGCATCCGGGTCCCCAGCTGCTGGGCCCAGAGCGATACCCGATACTCTTCCAGCATCCAGCGATAGAGTTCCAGGTTGGCATCGCGCTTGCCCTCCTGGCCATGCTTGGCGGCGCGGGCGCGGTACTGCTCCCAGAGCCCAGCCAGTTCGCCGCTCCAGACACGATCACGCTGTACCTGGCTGCCGAGCTTGTCGAAGCGCTGCTCGATGGCCTTGAGGTAGCGCGGGTATTCCTTGAGCCATTCCAGCGGCGTGTCCCGGACGAAGCCGGGATAGACCAGGCTGGCCAATTGCGCCTTGATGTCGTTCAGGGCCACCGCCTGGGCCAGGTCGATGCGACCTTTGAATTTCTTCTGCAGGCCATGCCAGAGCTTGAGGATCTCCAGGGTCAGGCGCGCGATGCGTTCGGCCTGTTCGGTCAAGCCCGCCTTGCGTCTCTCGGCAAGGGAGGCCAGCCCGGCACCATCCCGTGGCAGCTGGGCCTCGTCGGCGAGGATGGCGGCATCCAGGCTGGCCAGCAGGATGTCTTCCACCAGGGCTTCCGGACGTCCCAGTTCACGGTGCAGCAGGCCCAGCTCGGTGAGGCCGGGCAACTTGCCGCGCAGGAACTTGGCCTGCTCGGTCAGTTGCTGCAGCAGCAGTCGCTGCAGCGCCCGCCGGTGCTGGTAGCTGGCCTCGGCCTGGGTGGCAAAGCGGCCTTCGCGTACGGTGCCCTGCTCGTCCACCAGTGCCGGATAGACCGTCATCGACAGCCCTGCCACCTGCTGCTGGGTCTTGGCCGCCACCTCGGCGAAGGCCTTGGCCTCCACCGGGCGCTGCTCCTGACGCTTCTGTGTCGGTAGCGCCAGTGCCGCCTGGCTTTCCTGGGCGAAGCGCGCCGTCACCTCGGCCAGATCGCGACCTTCGCCCAGGGGCTTGCCCTGGGCATCGACGACTTCGAGATTCATGCGCAGATGAGGGTCCAGGCCGGCTTCGGCTTCCGGCCAGGCTTCGTCGGGAATGCGCGCGCCGGTCATGCGCTGCAGCTCACGCCCCAGGGCTTCGTGCAGCGACCCCTCACCGAAGGGGATCTTGTCCAGGGCGGCGCGGACGAAATCCGGCACCGGCACGAAGTTCTTGCGCAACGCCTTGGGCAGGTTGCGCACCAGCGCCACGCAGCGGTCGTACAACAGGCCGGGCACGAGCCAGTCGAGGCGCTGGGGCGGTAGCTGCGGCAGCAGCGGCGCGGGCACCCGCAGGGTGACGCCGTCGCGCGGATGGGTCGGATCGAATTCGTAGGACAGCGGCAGGATCAGTTCGCCCAGGCGCAGAGTGTCCGGGTACTGGGTCGCGGTGACCTCACTGGCTTCGCGGGCAAGGACGTCCTCTTCGCGCATCAGCAGCAGGTCGGGCTGCTTGGCGCTCTCGCGGCGGTACCAGCTGTCGAAGGTGGCGGTCTGGTAGACGTCCGCCGGCAACCGCGCGGCATAGTAGTCGAACAGCGTCTCCTCGTCGGCGAGGATGTCGCGGCGCCGTGCCTTGGCTTCCAGTTCGTCCAGCCGCTCCAGCAGTGCTCGGTTGGCGGCCAGGCACTTGGCGCGGCTATTGATCTCGCCACGCACCAGGCCCTCACGGATGAACAGCTCGCGGGCAGCAGGCGGATCGATGGGGCCGAAGTGCACCGGACGGCGACCCACCACGATCAGGCCATAGAGGGTAACCTGCTCAAAGGCCACTACCTGACCGCGCTTCTTCTCCCAATGGGGTTCCAGGTGGGTCTTCTTGACCAGATGGCCGGCCACCGGCTCGATCCAGTCCGGTTCGATCTTGGCCACCATGCGGGCGAACAGCTTGGTGGTTTCCACCAGTTCGGCGGCCATGATCCAGGTGGGCTTCTTGCGACCGATGACGCTGCTGGGATGGATCCAGAAGCGCCGCTGCCGGGCACCGAGGTAGTCACCGTCCTCGCTCTTCTGGCCGATCTGGCTGAGCAGACCGGCCAGAATGGCCTTGTGCAGCGCCGCATAACCGCGGGCGCGCACCGCTGCCTCGCTGGCCTCCGCCTGTTGCTGGGCCTTGGCGTTGACGCGCTTGTCGGTGGTGAGCACCGGCTTGTCGACGGTCTCCGCGGACGCCGGCGATGGGTTCTCTGTCTTGCGCGCCTTGAGTCCCAGCTCGCGGCACAGCAGAGTCAGCTGGCGATGGGCATCGCGCCATTCGCGCAGCCGCAGATAATTGAGGAAGTGCTTGCGGCACCAGCTGCGCAGGGCATTGGAACCCAGCGCCTGGCGCTGCTCTTCGAACCCGTGCCAGAGATTGACCAGGGCGGCGAAGTCCGAATCCGGGTCCTTCCATTGGGCGTGGGCCTGATCGGCCTGGGTCTGGCGATCCGCCGGACGCTCACGCGGGTCCTGCACCGACAGGGCGCTGGTAACGATCAGCACCTCGGCGAGACTGCCCTGCTCCGTCGCCTCCAGCAGCATGCGGCCCAGGCGTGGATCGACGGGCAGGCGCGCCAGTTGCCGACCCAGGGGCAGCAGTCGACCCTCGGCATCCACTGCCGAGAGCTCCTGCAACAGGGTGAAGCCGTCCTTGATCGCCTTGCCATCCGGCGGCTCGATGAAGGGAAAGTCCTCGATGCGCCCCAGACGCAGGTGCAGCATCTGCAGGATCACCGCCGCCAGGTTGGTGCGCAGGATCTCCGGATCGGTAAAGGTCGGGCGACCGAGGAAGTCCTCCTCGCTGTAGAGGCGAATGCAGATGCCGGGCTCGACCCGGCCGCAGCGGCCCTTGCGCTGGTTGGCGCTGGCCTGGGAGATAGCTTCGATCGGCAGCCGCTGGACCTTGGCGCGGTAGCTGTAGCGGCTGATGCGCGCCGTGCCGCTGTCGATCACGTAGCGGATCCCCGGCACGGTCAGCGAGGTCTCGGCAACGTTGGTGGCCAACACGATCTTGCGCCCGGGGCGTGGCTGAAAGATCTTCTGCTGTTCGGCCGGCGTCAGGCGCGCATAGAGCGGCAAGACCTCGGTGAATCGGAGCTGAGCCTTGCGCAAGACCTCCGCGCAATCACGGATCTCCCGTTCACCCGGCAGGAACACCAGGACATCGCCCGGGCGCTGGCCGACGCTGCGCTCGTGGGCTTCGATCTCGTCCAGCGCCTGAAGGATGCCCTGATCCACCGAGAGATCGTCCACCAGCCGCTCGCCGTCTTCGTCCACCTCGGCGCTGAGGGGACGGTACCAGGTATCCACCGGATAGGTACGTCCGGACACCTCGACGATGGGCGCGCCGTCGAAATGCTGGGAGAAGCGCTCCAGGTCGATGGTGGCCGAGGTGATGATCAGCTTGAGATCGGGCCGGCGCGGCAGCAGGGTCTTGAGAAACCCCAGCAGGAAATCGATGTTGAGACTGCGCTCGTGGGCCTCGTCGACGATGATCGTGTCGTAACGTTCGAGAAAGCGGTCGTGCTGGGTCTCGGCCAGCAGGATACCGTCGGTCATCAGCTTGATCAGGCTGGCATCGGTGCTCTGGTCCTCGAAGCGCACCTGATAGCCCACCAGTTCGCCCAGGGGCGAGCCAATTTCCTCGGCCACCCGGGCGGCCACGCTGCGCGCCGCCAGCCGGCGGGGCTGGGTGTGGCCGATCAGGCCGCGCACGCCCCTGCCCAGCTCCAGACAGATCTTCGGCAGCTGGGTGGTCTTGCCCGAGCCGGTCTCACCGGCGATCACCACCACCTGATGGCCTTCGATGGCGCGCTTGATCTCCTCGCGCTTGGCGGCGATGGGCAGGGCGTCGTCGTAGCGGATGCGCGGCACGCTGGCACGCCGTGCCTCGACCTTGGCGCAGGAGGCCTGGAAACGCTCCAGCCACTGGGCCTCGCGGGTCGGATCGGGCTGTTTCTGCAGGGCCTGGAGCTGGCGCCTCAGGCGATGGCGATCGGCGTTGAAGGCCTGATCCAGATTGGCGGCAAGACGGGCAACGGAGGGGGTATCGGTCATGAAACTCTTTCGACGGCGGTCGCTTGGACCGGTAAGTGTAAAAGAGTTGGGGGGTAAGGCGGGGCTTTACAAGAACGGCGGGCGGAAAACAGCGGGGCTGCACGCCCTTGCGCGACGTCTGGTCGCGCAAGGGCGGTACCGGATCAGCGCTTGGCCTGGACGCTGGCCATGTTCAGCTTGGCCGGCGGGGTACGCAGGGCCATGTCGAGGGACTGCAGGGCCTTCCAGGCATCCTGCTGCAGATCCGCCGGATCGGCGTGATCGAACTTGATCTTCTCCCCCGCAGCCGGCAGCGGCGGACGGGTGCCATAGATCAGCGCATAGAACACCGAGGCGGTCAGGTAGGTACCCGTGAAGGACGGATGGCTGCCATCGGGCAGGAACAGCCCGGGTTGCGGCTGATCGGCCAAGGCCTTCTGCCAGGCCTGGCCCACGGGTGCCAGCAGCGCGCCGGTCTCCTTGGCCAGGGGGGTGTAGACGCTGTCCAGCTGGGCCTGCATGGTCGAATTGTTCTGCCGCGCCCAGGTCAGGTAGAGGATCGGCTGGGCGCCGTCCTTGCGCGCCAGGTCGGCGATCAGGCGCACGTACTGACGGGTGAGGTCGGGATTCTTCACCGGCATCATGCTGTGGTCCTGGATCACCACGTAATCGTAGTTGGCCCTGGCCAGCTCGTCCTGCACGTCGTGGCGCTTCCAGTGTTGTTCGAGGCTCGCACCACTGAAGGTCACATGCTTGACGTCCAAGGGGCGCGACTGACCGGCCTCGACGGACATTTGACGGACCATCGCCGGCAGATCGTTGACGAAGGTGTAGCTATTGCCCACGAACAGGACGCGGATGGGCTCGCCGGCCTGAGCCTGGCCCAGCACGGTCGAGCCCAGCAACAGAAGGCCCAGCAAGGCCTGGCGTACGCGAATTCGCATGGTGTGTCCCCGAGGAGAGAGGTCTGAGGTGATGGCGGCAAAATGCCGCCTGCGGTTTATACCCGAACCTCTTGCGAAAACCATGCTTGACAAGGTACCGCGCCGCTACCAGTCGACGAGAGGTAGCGGTACGGGGGATATATCGAACCCCTGTTACGCCTTCTTGAGTTCGGCGTCACGCAGTTCGCGGCGCAGGATCTTGCCGACGTTGGTGGTCGGCAGACTGTCGCGGAATTCCACCAGCTTGGGTCGCTTGTAGCCGGTGAGATGATCGTGCATGTGCCTGAGCACCTGCTCGGTGGTCAGGGAAGCACCCGGTCTGGGCACCACGAACACCTTGATCTTCTCTCCCGCCACCTCGTCGGGAATGCCGATGGCCGCGCATTGCAGCACGCCAGGCAGCTGGGAAAGAACCTCTTCCAGCTCGTTAGGATAGACGTTGAAACCGGAGACCAGAATCATGTCCTTCTTGCGATCGACGATGCGCAGATAGCCATCCGGCTCGATCACGGCAATGTCGCCGGTGCGCAGCCAACCCTCGGTGTCGAGCACCTCGGCGGTGGCCTCGGGCCGCAGCCAGTAGCCCTTCATCACCTGAGGACCCTTGACGCACAGTTCGCCAGGGGTGTCGAAGCCCTGGGCCACGCCATCGGCATCCACCACCTTGCAGTCAGTACCCGGCACCGGCATGCCGATAGTACCCAGCCGACGACGCTCCAGCGGATTGAAGCTCACCACCGGACTGGTTTCGGTCATGCCGTAGCCTTCGCAGATGCCGCAGCCGGTGACCTCTTCCCAGCGCAGGGCCACGGATTGCTGCAGCGCCATGCCACCGGAAAAGGTCACCTTGAGCTGGGAGAAATCCAGCTGGCGGAAATCCTCGCTGTTGCACAGGGCGGCGAACAGGGTGTTGAGGCCGACGAAGCCGTTGAAGCGCCACTGCTTAAGTTCCTTGACCAGCGCCGGCAAATCGCGCGGATTGGTGATCAGGACGTTATGGTTGCCCTGGATCAGCATGGCCATGCAGTGAATGGTGAAGGCATAGATGTGGTAGAGCGGCAGCGGCGCGATCATGACCTGAGCGCCGCCGCCCAGGTACTTGGTCATCAGCACCTGGCACTGCAGCATGTTGGCCACCAGGTTGCGATGGGTCAGCATGGCGCCCTTGGCGATGCCGGTGGTGCCGCCGGTGTACTGCAGCACGGCGACGTCTTCCGCCGCCGGGTCGGCGTCGACGAAATCGACGTGCTCGCCCTTGGTCATGGCATCGACGAAGCGGATGGAATGGGGAATGCGGTAGGCCGGCACCATCTTCTTGACGTGGCGCACCACGGCATTGACCAGCAGTCGCTTGAAGGTCGGCAGCAGGTCGCCGACCTCGGTGACGATGACGTGGCGGATGTCGGTCTGCGGCAGCACCTGTTCGGCCAGGTGCGCCATGTTGGCCAGGCAGACCAGCGCCCGGGCGCCGGAATCCTTGAACTGATGCTGCATCTCGCGGGCGGTGTAGAGCGGGTTGGTATTGACCACCACCAGGCCGGCGCGCATGGCGCCAAAGACCACCACCGGATACTGCAGCACATTGGGCATCTGTACCGCGATGCGATCGCCCGGTTGCAGATCGGTGTGCTTCTGCAGGTAGGCAGCGAACTGACCGGACAGCTCATAGAGTTCACGGTAGCTCAGCGTCCGCCCCAGGTTGCTGAACGCCGGGCGTTCTGCATAGGTCTGGCAGGCCTCGCGAAATACCGCCAGGACGTTGCGATAACGGTCCAGGTCTATGTCTGTCTGGATGCCCTCAGGATACTTGTCACTCCAGAAATTCGGCATCATGCAGCCCGCTCCTGCTCTTGGTTATTGTCATGGGAGAGTGCCGTGATCAGCAGTGAACCGGCCCTGCGAGCCTAGCAGCTTTGCCCTAGCCGCAACAGCATCAATATCCGCCCTTTACGTCACTTAATGACCATATAGTCATTATCAGTCACGCTTCACGGCAGCTTTTCTGGGCGATGATTCGCCTCGGGCCCTGGGCCTGGGTAGAATGCCCGGCTTCGCGGCGTCCGCCGCCCTCTCACAGCTGCCGGAGCGCGTCATGAGTCTGACTGAAAACATCCCTTATGAGGCCCTCGAAATCGGCCAGAAGGCTACCGTGACCCGCACCATCGAGCAGCGCGATGTGCTGCTGTTCGCTGCCCTTTCCGGCGACTGCAATCCGCTGCACCTGGACGCCGATTTCGCGGCCAAGACGCTGTTTCGCGAACCCATCGCCCACGGCATGCTCAGCGGCGCCCTGATCAGCGCGGCGGTGGCCTGCAACCTGCCAGGTCCGGGCACCCTCTATGTCGACCAGACCATGACCTTCGAGAAGCCGGTCAAGCTGGGCGATACCCTGACGGTGGAGATCGAGGTGCTGGAGAAGCTGCCGAAATTTCGCGTGAACCTGGCCACCCGTGTCTTCAATCAGCACGGTGAAAAGGTCGTCGATGGCGTTGCCAAGGTGGTCGCCCCGCGCAAGCCGGTGCAGGTACAGCAGGTGGAACTGCCTCCCGTCACCGTCGGCTGATGTTCAGCCACGATCTGCTGCGCGTCGGCCTAACTGCGTTAAAACCGTCTTCGGAATGCTCATTTACCATTTGTAAACTCCGCTTCCTCAGGCGTTTTTGCCTTGTTTGGCTCTAGCTCGCTAGATCGTAAAACATAGCTTAGCAACACCACCTCAACTCAGATCGGCGAGGCCGCGCTGCAACGGGGCCTGCAGACTGAAATCGCTGAAGGCCACCTCCATGCCGCCCCGCTCCGGGGTGCCGCACACCGGGCCGACGCGGTATTCCGCTGCCACCGGCAAGCTGGCCAGCCGCAGCAGCGGCCAGCGCTGACCATCGAGGGAGGCCTGCACGCGCAGCGTGCCCTGGGTAAGGGTCACTCTCAGCCAGAGTTCTTCGTGATCACCGAGCGGCGCGCCCAGGGCCAGGTCGGAGCGGCCCTGGGTCAGTACGCTGAGCAGTTGCGGGGTGTCGTCGAAATAGCCGATGCCGGCGCGCAGCCAGTGGTGCTCATCGATCTGCACCATGATGCCGGCATGATCGCCCTGATTCTTGCAGCGCGCCGCTACCCGCAGTTGGGCAGTGAAGCCACTGTGGACCCGGGCGCCGAAGAAGTGGCCGCTGTCACGCTCGCCGCCGTCATGGGTCAGGCGCCAGAAGTCACTGTGGCGGTCGGTGATGACCCTCAGCCGAGCGGGCTCGGCCAGCCAGGTTTCGGGTTCGTTGATCCAGTGGCAGATGTCGAACATGGGGCTCTCCTCGCGTGCTGGCGCTTGGAGTCCGGACTGCCCCGCAAGTTCGTCTAGACCCCGCCTTTGAGGATGGCGGCGGCGATCTGGTTGAGACCGATTTCCTGCTCCACGGCGCCCAGCTTCATGGCTTCTTTGGGCATGCCGTAGACCACGCAGCTGTCCTCGTCCTGGCCGAGGGTGCGGCCACCGGCCTCGCGCAATTCCTTGAGGCCGCGCGCGCCGTCGTCGCCCATGCCGGTCATGATGATGCCCAGGGCGTTGCTGCCGGCGGCCCGGGCCACCGAGCGAAACAGCACGTCCACCGAAGGCCGGTGGCGACTGACCGGCGGCCCGTCGATGACGTCCACCTGGTACTGCGCGCCACTGCGCTTGAGCAGCATGTGCCGCCCACCCGGCGCGATGAGCACCCGGCCGGGCAGGACCCGGTCGCCGTGCCGGGCTTCGCGCACCTCCAGTTCGCAGAGGCGATCCAGCCGCTCGGCGAAAGCCGCGGTGAAACGCTCCGGCATGTGCTGCACCACCACGATGCCCGGGCAGACCCGCGGCAGTGTCGTCAGTACCGCTTCCAGCGCCTGGGTGCCGCCGGTGGAGGTACCCAGGGCGACGATGCGCTCGGTGGTACGGGCCATGGCCGGACTGCCGCCCGCCGGCAGGATGGCGTCGGCACTGAGCTTGGGCGTCGGTGTAACGGGCACGCCGCGCGGCACCAGGCGCTTGAGATTGGCCCGGGCCGCGGCCTTCACCGCACTGGTGAGGTCGTCCGAAGCATCCTTGAGGAATTGCTTGAGATTGGCCTGGGGCTTGGTGACGATGCTGACTGCCCCGGCGGCCATGGCCTGCAGGGTGGTAGCTGCGCCCTTTTCGGTCAGGGTCGAGCAGATCACCACCGGGGTCGGCCGCTCGGCCATGATCTTCTTGAGAAAGGTGATGCCGTCCATGCGCGGCATCTCTACGTCCAGCACGATGACGTCGGGCCACTGCTTGCGCATCTTGTCCTGGGCGAACACCGGGTCGGCGGCGACGCCCATGACCTCGATGGCCGGATCCTCCGCGAGACTCTGGGCGAGCACCTGCCGCACAACGGCCGAGTCGTCGACGATGAGGACCTTGATCTTGTTCATGGCGTAAATCTCGTAAGCGGCGGAACGTAGGTTAGCTCCACCTGTTGCATGAGCACCCGGCCGTCGACGAGGTCCAGGGACAGTTTGCGATGGCCGGCGCCGCGGACGTGAGTCCGCACCGTGCGCACACCCGCCTCGGCGAGCTGCGCCAGCGCGGCATCGACATTGATGTCGCCGATGTTGCGGACCCTTCCGCGCAGGATCTGGGGAAACATGTTGCCACCGCCGTAGAGGTGCACCTGATAGCCGGGCAGATCGCCACCGTGGCGCGCGACCGCATCCAGCATCAACTGCAGGGATTCGTCCACATAGTGGCCATCGATGGCGGTGGCGGCGCCCGGGGTCGGACGCTGGCGCTTGGGCAGCAGCGCATGAGTCATACCGCCGAAGCGACGCTGTGGATGCCAGAACACGAAAGCCACGCAGGAACCGAGGATGGTCCGGACACGGAGTTCTCCCCGGCCAAAATACCAGTCACCAGGGCGCAGGAAGACTTCCGGCACGGCAGCCATGATCAGAGCGGACGTTGATAGATGGACGGGCTGACCATCCTCAGCGCGTCGGTCACTCCGTTCAGGCTTTCGGAATGACTCACGAAGAAGTAACCACCGGGCCGCAGATGGCGAACCAGCCGCGATACCACCTGGCGCTTGGTCGGCAGATCGAAGTAGATCATCACGTTGCGCAGAAAGATGATGTCGAAGGTACCCATATCTGGCAGCGCGTTATTGAGGTTGATCTGCCGGAAGGAAATGCGCGCCGTCAGCCGGGGATCCACCAGAAAGGTGCCCTCGTTTTCGCCCACCCCCTTGAAGCAATAGCGCCGCAGTAGCGCCGGCGGGATGTCCTCGGCCTCCGCCAGGGGATACTGAGCGCTGCGCGCCTTGGCCAGTACCCGGGTGCTGAGGTCGGAGGCAACGATCTCCCAGGGTCGTTCGCCCAAGCCCTCGGCAAGGGTCATGGCCAGGGTATAGGGCTCCTCACCCGAGGAGCAGGCACCGCTCCACAGGCGCAGCGACTGGCGCCGATCCCAGTTCGGCAGCACCTGCTCACGGAGAAAGTCGAAGTGCTTGGGTTCGCGAAAGAAATAGGTCTCGTTGGTGGTCAGCAGATCGACCGCCATCTGGCACTCCGTCTGATCGCGCTGGATCAGCTGGAAGTAGGCGTCGTAGCTGGGCGTGCCACGCTGGCGCACACGCTTGGCGAGGCGGCCGCTCACCAGCGGGCGCTTGGCATCGGACATGCTGATGCCGGCGACCCGGAAGATGAAGCTGCGAAACTGCCGGAACTCGCTGTCGGTCAGCGCGGGAAGCTCCATGCACCCGTCCTCAGGCAGCCGTCATGGCGGCGAGCTGAGCGAGGTCGTCTTCGCCCAGCACCCGATCCATGTCGAGCAGGATGACGAAACCCGCACCCTGCTTGGCCATGCCGAGGATGAAATCGGTACGGATCGAGGCACCGAAGCGCGGCGCCGCCTCGATGGCGTCGGCGGCGATCTCCAGTACCTCACAGACCGCGTCCACCACGATGCCGAAGACCTGGGGGCCGCCGTCGACCTGGATTTCCAGTACCACGATGCAGCTGCGGCGAGAGGTTTCGCTCACCTGGTTGCGAAAGCGCACGCCAAGGTCCATCACTGGCACAGCCGCGCCACGCAGGTTGATGACGCCGCGGATGGCGGGCGGCAGCATGGGCACCGTGGTGACGGCACCGTACTCGATGATTTCCCGCACGCAGGCAGTGTTGACGCCGTAGAGATCACCGGCGAGCTGAAAGGTCAGAAACTGGCGGGATAGCATCAGGCTTGTTCCTCGAAACGGGCGAAACCGGCCGGCACACCACCACGCGGGGCGCGACGGGGAGTGTCGATCAGCGCAGAGGTGCGCTCGGCCAGACTCGGAGCCGGGCGATTGTTGGTGGGGCGCACGCTCTGTTGCGATGCCGATGTACTGCCCAGGGTGAAGTACTCCATCAGTTGCTGGAGCTGCTCGGCCTGGCCGCTCATCTCTTCCGCGGTGGCGGCCAGCTCTTCGGATGCCGAGGCGTTCTGCTGGGTGATCTGGCTCAGTTGCAGCATGGCGCCGTTGATCTGCTCGACACCGGCACTCTGCTCTTCCGAGGCAGCGGTGATCTCTTGCACCAGGTCGGAGGTCTTGTTGATGGACGGCACCATCTCGCCCAGCAGCGACCCGGCGCGCTCGGCCAGGGCCACGCTGCTCTTGGCCACGGTACCGATTTCCTGGGCCGCGACCTGGCTACGTTCGGCCAGCTTGCGCACCTCGGCAGCCACCACGGCGAAGCCCTTGCCGTGTTCACCGGCGCGAGCGGCTTCGATGGCGGCGTTGAGCGCCAGCAGGTTGGTCTGGTAGGCGATGTCGTCGACGATGCCGATCTTGTCGGCGATGGTCTTCATGGCCACCAACGTCTCGCGTACGGCCTGACCACCCTCGTCCGCCTCCCGCGCGGCCTTGCCGGCCATGCCGTCGGTGATCTTGGCGTTCTCGGTGTTCTGGGCGATGGAGGCCGACATCTCTTCGATGCTGGCGCTGGTTTCCTCGACGGAAGCCGCCTGCTCGGTGCTGGCCTGGCTCATGCTCTGGGCGGTGGCCGAGACCTCTTCGGAGGCACTGGCCAGGCCATCGGCCGAACTGCGCACATCGCTGATGATCTGCGCCAGGGTGGTGGTCATGGCCCGTACGGACGCCAGCATGCTGGTGGTGTCACCTTCACGGGTCGCCACCTCGACACTCAGGTCGCCCCGGGCAACGCGCTGCACCACCTCGGCGGCGTAGGCCGGCTCGCCGCCCAGCTGACGGATCAGGCTGCGAGTGATCAGGTAGCCGAGCAGGACGGCGATCAGGGTCGCCACGGCGCCGATCACCAGCATCAGGTTACGGGCGTCCATATAGGCAGCGGTGGCCGCTTCCCCGGCTTCCTGCATGCGCTGGGCCTGCAGATCATTGAGCGCGCCCAGGGCCGCGACCAGCTCGTTGTTGTTGGGGGCAAAAACGTTCAGCAGGTAGTCCCGGGCCTGACCGCGGTCACTGTCCAGCAGGCGAAAGAACTCGCCGTATTTGTCCTGCAAACGCTGACGCGCATCCACGGCGGCGGCCAGCTTTTGCTTGCCGTCATCACTGGTGATCTTCTTCTTCAGGTCAGCGAGGATCTCGCTGTTGTCCGCGCGGACCTTGGCGATGTCTTCCTTGGTCTTGGCCACGGCCGCTTCGTCAGTCAGCAGCAGCAGGTTGCGCATCAGGCGGCCGCTGTCCAAGGTGTTGCGCACCAGGGTGTTGGCCTGGACCGTCATAGGGAAACGGAACTGCGACATGTTGTCGGCCGAGGCCTTCATCGTTCCCATGTTCAGCAGGGCGACTCCCATGACCAAAAGCAGCATCAGGATGGCGGCCCCGAAACCGATCGCCAGCTTGGTCGAGACGCGAAGTTTATTCAGCATGGTGAAAGCGCCTCCGGCGCCTGTTACGACTGTATCGATAAGAAGGCGCCGGCCGGTAGGCCAGCGCTCATTGCCACCACGTCGGGGGACTATCTGGTGGCCTGGGCGAGACTCGCCAGTTCATGCACGTCGAGGACCTGAGCCACATCGAGCAGGGTCAGGAAGCCTTCCTCAGCCTTGACCATGCCGGAAATGAAATGCGCTGGCAGACGACTGCCAAACGACGGCGCGGGCCGGATATCGGCAGGTTCGATCTCCAGAACCTCACTCACCGCATCCACCACGACGCCCAGCACATGAGTGTCCTCGTCAGCGATAACTTCGAGGATGACAATGCAGGTGCGGGGTCCGACACGGGTTGGCGAGCCACCGAAGCGCGCCTCCAGATCAACGACGGGCACCACGGCGCCACGCAAGTTGATGACGCCACGGATGCACGCCGGCATCAGGGGCACCTGGGTCAGCTGGCCGAATTCGATGATCTCGCGCACGGCGAGGGTATCCACCGCGTAGGTTTCGCTACCGACCATGAAAGTCAGGTGCTGATGGCCCAGAGAATCCTGGACGATGTCGGGAAGCGTCAGGGTGTTCATGGGCTTTTACTCCGAGAAACGGATATAACCATCAGGCAGGCCGCTTGCAGTCTGCTGAGATCTACGGGCAGAGGCCGGAGCGGCGGCTCGTTTGACCGGGCGTACCTGCTCGATGGCGCGCTCGAGGTCTTGAACTGCACGGCCTTCGCCGGTGTTGAAGAAGCCCATGAGCTGTTGCAACTGCTCCGCTTGACCGCTCATTTCTTCAGCGGTCGCGGCCAGCTCTTCCGAGGCCGAGGCGTTCTGTTGGGTAATCTGGCTGAGTTGCAGCATGGCGCTATTGATCTGAGTGACTCCACTACTCTGTTCTTCGGACGCCGCAGCGATTTCCTGTACCAGATCGGAGGTCTTGCTGATGGACGGTACCATTTCGTCGAGCAGTGACCCGGCGCGCTCCGCCAGGGCCACGCTGCTCTTGGCCACGGTGCCGATTTCCTGGGCCGCGACCTGGCTGCGTTCGGCCAGCTTGCGTACCTCGGCGGCTACCACGGCGAAGCCCTTGCCGTGTTCACCGGCGCGGGCAGCCTCGATGGCGGCGTTGAGCGCCAGCAGGTTGGTCTGGTAGGCGATGTCGTCGACGATGCCGATCTTCTCGGCGATGGTCTTCATGGCGATCAGGGTCTCGCCCACCGCGTCACCGCCTTCGCTCGCCTCACGCGCAGCCTTGCCAGCCATGCCGTCGGTGACCTTGGCGTTCTCGGTGTTCTGGGCGATGGAGGCTGACATCTGCTCGACGCTGGCACTGGTCTCCTCCACCGAGGCGGCCTGTTCGGTACTGGCCTGACTCATGCTCTGGGCGGTGGCGGAAATCTCTTCCGAGGCACTGGCCAGGGCATCGGCCGACAGACGCACGTCGCCAATGATCTGGTTCAGCTTGCCTACGGTGCCGTTGATCGACTCCTTGAGTTCCAGCAGTTGGCCTTGATAGTCACCGCGTACGGTGCGGCTCAGGTCACCCTGGGCCAGCCCGGCCATCACGCCCATGGCTTCGTTGACCGGGGCGACGATGGCGTCGAGGGTGCCGTTGATGCCAGCGACGATGCGGCGGAAATCGCCCTGGTGGGCACTGGCGTCGGCGCGGGTGTCCAGGCGACCGGCCATGGCGGCCTGGCTCAGCTGGTTGGCGTCCTCGACCAGGCGCTGGATGTTGCTGCGCACCTGTTCGAGGTTGTCGTTGATCACGGCCTTCTGGCCGGGGAAGCGCTCCAGTGCCACCGACAAATCGCCTTCGCCAAAGCTCTTGACGCAAGCCATGGCCTTGGCGGAATCGCTCAGATGGCCGGCGACCATGCCATTGACGCCTTCGGCCATGCTGCGATAGGCACCCTGGAATTGCTCTGCCGGTATGCGCACCGCGGTTTCACCGCGGTCATGGGCCGAGGACATGCTGCTCATTTCCGTGATCAGGCCACGCAGGGTGGTGACCATGTTCTGCATGGCCGCCATCAGGCTGGTCTTGTCCTCGGCGCGCAGCTTGATGTCGTCAGGCAAATCACCGGCGGCCACGCGGCCGGCCAGGGTGGCGACTGCGGCGGGCTCACCGCCCAGCTGACGCAACAGGTTGCGGGTGATGAAGAAGCCCAGCAGGGCGACGGCAAGCAGCGTGGCCAGGGCGATGGACAGCGCCAGCCAGGTTGCCTCGACCTTGGTCTTCTGAGCGACCTGCACGCCCTGCTGCGCCAGGGTCTGGTTGTAGGTGACGTGCTCGTCGAGGGCCTTGTTGATGGCGGCCAGCACCTCGGTGCGGCTGCGCATCAGGGTCTGGGCATCCTCGTTGCGATTCTGCCGCGACAGGCTGATGACCTGGTCGCCCAGGCCGAACAGCGCATTGAAGGCGGCCCGGTCGGCCGCCAACAGAGCGCGATCACGGTCGTCCGAGACCAGCGCCTGGTACTTGTCGAGGTTCTGGCCGATGCGCTCCTTGGCCACGGCCAGGTCCTGCTCCACGGTGGTCATGGCTTCGCTGCTGGTCGACAGCACGTGACGATAGATGCCCACCACGTAGTCGGAGCGGCTGTCGTTGACCTCACCGAGGGCCTTCAGGCTGGGCACGGTGTTGTCGTTGCCATAGTTGGCCGCCTGGAACACCTTGTCGATTTCGTATTGCCCGGTGCCGGCCAGCACCATGATGCCCAATAGCGCGGACAGCACCAGCAGCAGCATTTTCTTGATGACAGTCATGTCGATGGTCTCAAAAAGGCCACCTGGAGGTGGCCGTTGGATAAGGGATCAGGATTCGAAAGGAACGTAGCCTTCGGGCGCGGGGCCCGAGGTACCTGTGCGTACCACCTTGCCCGGCGCTCGCGTCACCTTGAGCCGCGAAGCCTCCAGTGCCCGATCCAGGTCCTGCACCACCCGGCCTTCACCGGTATTGAAGAACCCCATCAGCCGTTGCAGCTGCTCGGCCTGACCGCTCATCTCTTCAGCGGTGCCTGCCAGCTCTTCGGACGCCGAGGCGTTCTGCTGAGTGATCTGACTCAGTTGCAGCATGGCGCCGTTGATCTGGCTCACCCCACTGCTCTGCTCTTCGCTGGCCGCGGCGATTTCCTGCACCAGATCGGAGGTCTTGCTGATGGAAGGCACCATCTGGTCCAGCAGGGTGCCGGCACGCTCGGCCAGGGCCACACTGCTCTTGGCCACGGTGCCGATTTCCTGGGCCGCGACCTGGCTGCGCTCGGCCAGCTTGCGTACCTCGGCAGCGACCACCGCAAAGCCCTTGCCGTGTTCACCGGCGCGGGCAGCCTCGATGGCGGCGTTGAGCGCCAGCAGGTTGGTCTGGTAGGCGATGTCGTCGACGATGCCGATCTTCTCGGCAATGGTCTTCATGGCCACCAGGGTCTCACCGACGGCCTGACCGCCCTCATCGGCTTCTCGGGCCGCCTTGCCGGCCATGCCATCGGTGACCTTGGCGTTCTCGGTGTTCTGGGCGATGGAGGCCGACATCTGCTCGACGCTGGCACTGGTCTCCTCCACCGAGGCGGCCTGCTCGGTACTAGCCTGACTCATGCTCTGGGCGGTAGCTGATATCTCTTCCGAGGCGCTGGCCAGGGAATCGGCCGACAGACGCACATCGCCGATGATCTGGTTCAGCTTGCCAACGGTGCCGTTGATCGACTCCTTGAGCTCCAGCAACTGGCCCTGGTAATTACCGCGCACGGTGCGGCTCAGGTCGCCCTGGGCCAGACCTGCCATCACGCCCATGGCTTCGTTTACCGGGGCGACAATGGCATCCAGGGTGCCGTTGATGCCGGCGACGATACGGCGGAAATCACCCTGGTGGGCGTTGGCATCGGCGCGCGTATCCAGGCGACCGGCCATGGCGGCCTGGCTCAGCTGGTTGGCGTCCTCGACCAGGCGCTGGATGTTGCTGCGCACCTGTTCGAGGTTGTCGTTGATCACCGCCTTCTTGCCAGGGAAGCGCTCCAGCGTCGCCGCCAGATCGCCCTCGCCAAAGCTCTTGACGCAGGCCATGGCCTTGGCGGAATCGTTCAGATGGCCAGCGACCATGGCGTTGACGCCTTCGGCCATGCTGCGGAAGGTGCCTTGGAAGCGCTCCACCGGAATGCGCGCATCGGTTTCGCCGCGATCATGGGCCTGGGAGAGCTGCACCATCTCCGCTACCAGCAGCTGGATGTTGTCGCGCACCTGCTCGAGGTTGTCGTTGATCACGGCCTTCTTGCCAGGGAAGCGTTCCAGCGTCGCCGCCAGATCGCCTTCGCCAAAGCTCTTGACGCAGGCCATGGCCTTGGCGGAATCGCTCAGATGGCCGGCGACCATGGCGTTGACGCCTTCGGCGACATTGCGGAAGGTGCCCTGGAAGCGCTCCAGGGGAATACGGGCTTCGGTCTCGCCGCGATCGTGCTCGCTGGCCATGGTGGTCATCTCCTGCACCAGACCGCGTAGGGTCACCACCATGCGCTGCATGGCGGCCATCAGGCTGGAGTCGTCGCCTGCGCGCAGGCGCAGATCATCGGGTAGATCGCCCGCGGCGGTCCGGTTGGCGACCTTGGCCACCTCGGCCGGCTCGCCACCCAGCTGACGCAGCAGGTTGCGGGTGATGAAGAAGCCCAGCAGGCCGATCATCAGCAGGGTCGCCAAGGAAATGCCAACCGACAGCACCGTGGCCTGGCCCAGGGTATCCCGGGCCAGGGCGGATTGTTCACCGCCCAGTTTCTGGTTGTAGAGGCGATGGGCATCGAGAGCGTCACCCACATGGGTGATCGTCTCCTGGTTCTCGCCGAGCAGCCGCTTGACCTCGTCATCCTGGCTGGCGCGGGACAGCGGGATGACCTTGGCCGCCAGTTGGTTCAGGGCGGCGATCGCCTGCTTGTCGTCTTCCCACAGGCGCCGATCGGTGTCGTCGGAAATCTGATCCTGATAGGCCTTGAGCGCCTCGTCGGTCAGGCGCTGGGATTCAGCGAGTTCCTTTTCCGCCATTCGTGTGGCGACCTCGCCATCGGCAGCGAGGTGACGATAGATGTTGGTGATGGTGTCGGCGGAGTGGGCGTCGATGGCATCGATGCCAAGAATGGCCGGCACGGTGTCGTCGTTGCCGAAGTTGGCCTGTGCATAGACCCGATGCAATTGATAATAGGCCAGCCCGGCGAGCAGGATGATCCCCAGCAGCGCGGAAAGGATCAGCAGGGACATGCGTTTGGTAACGGTCATGAAGTCGAATTCTCTAGTCGATCAGGCCAGGACGGGCGGAGGGATGGAGACGGAGGCGGAGGACGCCTCGCCGATCAGGCCAGGTACGTTGAGGATCAGCGCCACCTCGCCGGTACCCAGGATGGTGAAGCCGCCCAGACTGCGATTGTGGCCGAACAGCGGACCCAGGGGCTTGATCACGGTCTGGAACTCGCCCATCAGCTGGTCGACCACCAGGCCGGCGCGCTGGCCGGCATAGCGCACCACTACCACGTTCTGCCGCCGCGGCGGCGCTTCCTCGATGGCGAACAGCTGGCGCAGACGCAGCACCGGCAGGACCTCGCCGCGCAGGTCGAGATAGTCGTTGCCGCTGGCCTGGACGCTGCCCGCCTCGGTCAACTCGATGCACTCCTCCACCGCTTCCAGGGGCACCACGTAGGTGGCCTTGCCGACACCGATGAGGAAGCCGTCGATGATCGCCAGGGTCAGCGGCAGGCGGATGGTCACGGTAGTACCGCGGCCCTCTTCGCTGGTGAGGTCGACGCTGCCGCGCAGGGCGGTGATGTTCTTTTTCACCACGTCCATGCCAACGCCGCGGCCGGACAGGTTGCTGATCTGCTCGGCGGTGGAGAAACCCGGCTCGAAGATCAGGTTGAAGACGTCCTTGTCGGCCAGCACCTGGCCTTCGGCGATCAGGCCGCGCTCGGTGGCCTTGCGCAGGATGCGCTCGCGCGATAGACCGCCACCGTCGTCGGTGACTTCGATGACGATGCTGCTCGACTCGTGATAGGCGTTCAGGCCCACGGTACCCTGGGCCGGCTTGCCGCGCGCCAGGCGCAGCTCGGCGGATTCGATGCCATGGTCCATGGCATTGCGGATCAGGTGGGTCAGCGGATCGCCGATCTTTTCCACCACGGTCTTGTCCAGCTCGGTCTCGCCGCCACTGATCTTCAGGGCGATGTCCTTGCCGATTTCCTTGGAAACGTCACGCACCACGCGCTGGAAGCGGTTGAAGGTGGTGCCGATCTGCACCATGCGCAGGGTCAGGGCGGTGTCGCGCACCTCTTCCACCAGGCGCGACAGCACCCCGGTGGATTCCACCAGCGCGGCCAGACCGCTCTGCTGGGCGATGAGCTGGGTACCGGCGCCGGCGATGATGAGCTCGCCGATCAGATCGATCAGCTGGTCGAGCTTGGTGGCGTCGATGCGGATCAGCTGGCCTTCACCGGCCGGCGCCCGCTGCTCCTTGATCTTGCGCTGCTTGTTCAGCGCGGCATCCACCACGGGCGGATTGACCAGTTGGGCTTCCACCAGGGCTTCGCCGATGGGCTGACGCGGCGTCGCCGGATCCGCCTGGCGGCGCAGGACCTCATCAAGCTCGGTGGCGGTCAGAGTGCCGCAGCGCACCAGGATCTCACCCAGGCGCAGATCTTCCTCGGCCAGGTCCTCGATCAGCTGGCAATAGTCGCTGCTGCGGCTATGGGGCGGCAGGATGCGGATCTGGCTGTCTTCGCGAACGAACTCGAAGGCCGCCTCGATGGTTTCCTTGTCGGCCTCGCTGTCGAAGGCGACTTCGAAGCCCAGGTAGCAGGTCTCCGGATCCATCTCGGCCGCCGGCGGAATGGCATCGGTCAGGGTCACGATGTTGACGATACGGCCGAAGCTGTTGAGGTAACGCACGAAGGCCAGCGGATCCATGCCGTTACGCAGCATGTCCGGGCCGAAACGCAGCGACAGGTGCCAGTGGCCGGCGGCCACGCCGTCCACCGGCGCCGTCAGGGTCCGAGGAGCGGCGGTGGGCTGGGTCACCTTGGCGCTCGGCTGCAGGTAGTGCTCCAGGCGTTGCACCAGCGCCGCGCCTGCAGCCTGGAAATCCGCCTCGGGTTCGCTGCCGGAAGATACCCGGGCGATCAGGCCGTTGAGGTGGTCGCAGACCTCCAGAAACAGTGCCGACAGGGTTTCGTCGAAAGCCAGCTCATTGCTGCGAATGCGGTCGAGCACGCTTTCCGCGACATGGGTGAAGGCGACCACATGGTCCAGGCCGAACAGCCCCGCCGAACCCTTGATGGTGTGGGCGGCGCGAAAGATGGCGTTGATCAGCTCGACGTCGTCCGGCGCCTGCTCGATCTGCAGCAGCGCAGCTTCCATCTGCTGCAGCAGCTCCTCGCTCTCGGCGATGAAAGTCTTGAGGATCTCGTCCAGATTCATGCGGCTACTCCTTCGGCAGCAGCCGTGAAGAAGTCGGTGAGGCCAGCCAGCTCCAGCAACTCGGTTACGGCCGGGCTGGGATCGACCAGTTCGAGGCTACCGCCCAGCCGCTGGGCCTCCCGGTGGGCCAACAGCAGCAGTTGCAGACCGGCCGAATCGAATTCGTCGACCTCGGCCAGTTCCAGCGCCACGGTGACCCCGGCAGTCAGGGGCTCCATCAGCAGCGGCTTGCTGTCCGCCGCGGTATAGATGGTCAGCGGCCCGACAAGGGGCAACCGGGTACGAACGACATCGCTCATGGGGCAGCCTCCAGGGCTATCAGGGCATGATCAGCTTGGAAACCGCCGCCAACATCTGCGCCGGCTGGAACGGCTTGACCATCCAGGCCTTGGCACCGGCGGCCTGGCCAGCGGCCTTCTTGGCGGCGTCGGATTCGGTGGTGAGCATGATCACCGGGGTGAACTTGTAGGCCGGCAGCTTCTTGGCCGCGGTGACGAAGGTGATGCCGTCCATGTTGGGCATGTTCACGTCGCTGATGATCAGATGCACCTTGCGGCCATCCAGCTTGGTCAGGGCGTCCCGGCCATCACAGCCTTCGATGACGTCGTAGCCCGCGCTTTTCAGCGTCATGGACACCACCTGGCGAATGGAGATGGAGTCATCGACGATCAGAATGGTCTTGTTGCTCATTGCAGCTTCCTTAGAAGAACGTGATATCGGATTCGGCGGCGGCGGCCGGTCGCTTGCCTTGGTGCACGGCGACCTGCTCGGCCATGGTGTAGGTACGGGCCAGCTCGGCGAGCCAGCCTTGGGTATCGAGGGACGGTAGCGGCTGACCACTGGCGGCCAGGGCGCGGCGCTCGATGACCAGGCGCTCGAGGCGAGCCTGGTCATCACGGATATGGCCGAGCATCTGGCTGACGCGATCCTGGAACTGCAGGGCGACCAGCACTTCGGCGATGGCCCCGCCAACGGCGGTGGCGTTCTCGGCCAGGGTGTCGCTGCGCTCGACCACGTCGCGGGTAGTGCCACCAAAGGCGCCGATGACCTGCTCGATGGTTTCACCGGACTGGTTCAGGGTGCCGGTGTCGCGCTCGGCGTGGAGTTGCGACAGTTCCAGGGTACGGGCGATGGCGCCGTTCACCGTTTCCACGGTTTCGCCGATCTTCTGCCCGGTATCGCCGGACAGGGTGGAAAGCTTGCGGACTTCGTCGGCGACCACCGCGAAGCCGCGCCCGGCTTCACCGGCACGCGCGGCCTCGATGGCGGCATTGAGCGCCAGCAGGTTGGTCTGGCGCGCCACGTCGCCGACGTCCTTGGCCATGCTCTTGAGTTGCTCGGTGAGCCCGGCGAGGCCATTGACCTCGGTCAGCAGCGCGCCCTTGCTCGACAGGGCCTCGCGCAGCGACTGCAGGATGCCGTCCAGCTGGTTCTGGCTGCTGGCCATCAGGTTGACCAGGCGATCACCGCTGCCCTGGTCATTGCCCGCCACGCTGTGGATACGGTCGGCCAGCTCGGCGAAGCGGCTGGTCAGGCTGACGATTTCCTGCTCGGTATGGGCACGTGCCGCTTCGATCTGTTCGGACCAGACCGGCAGCACCGCCACGCACAGGGCTTCGAGCGCTTCGTCACGCCCGCCAGACAAGGGTTGGCTGAAGGCCTGGCTCTTCGCGTGGGCATCCTGCCGCGCCTGGGCGCAACGCAGCTGCCAGAAGCCCAGCCCTACCGCCAGGCCTGTCTGGGCAGCGCCTAGCGCCAGAGTGGTCGGTGTCACGCCACCTGCGAACAGAATCGCGGCAGTACCGCAGGCGCCGAGCAATGCAGGCGTGAAGGTAAGGTCGGCGAGCGAGGGCGAGGAAGGGACTTGATCCACAGGAAGATACCGGTCTAGACGCCAGCGAAGGCGGGAAGGTGTGACCGGGTTATCAGCTCTGGAACGCTAAACTTTAGCCACGGACGGATAACTTATCGTAATAGCATAGTGCCACTACATGTTTTTCCGCCAGCTCTTTTCAGAGTTCATCGCGCCGTTTGGCCCGTGCTAGACGGCCTGCCATGGCACCAGCCTCCTCCAGAACCTCGCGCACATAGTCCAGGTGACGACTTGCCGCTTCGCGGGCGCGTTCGGCTTCTCCGGCGACGATCGCCTGGTAGAGCACTCGGTGCTGTTCCAACAGGCGATCGCGGGTTTCGCCGCGTTGGGCGTGCATGCCGCCGATGTTGGTCACCATGTGATGGCGCAGCAATTCGAACAGGCTGCGGATGCTGTGCAGGTAGACGGCGTTATGACTCGCCTCGGCGATGGCCAGGTGAAAGGCCGCATCCGCTTCGCCCTCCTCTTCCCGCGTGAGCGTCTCGCGCCGCCCGTAGCAATCCTCCAACCGCTCCCAGGCCAGTTTCAGCCTTGCCAGGTCAGGCTCGGTGGCCCGTTGCGCCGCATAGTAGGCGCAGGCGCTTTCCAGGGTATGACGAAACTCCAGCAGATCCCGCCGGGTTTCCTCGCGGCTTTCCAGCAGCGGCAGCAGCGGATCGGTGAAGGCGCTGTTCAGTGCCTCGGTGACATAGGTGCCGCCGCCCTGGCGGCTGAGCAGCAGACCGCGCGCCACCAGCTTCTGGATGGCCTCCCGCAGCGACGGACGTGATACCCCGAAGCGCTCGGCCAGGGCGCGTTCGGCGGGCAGCCGCTCACCCGGGCGCAGCGAGCCCTCGGCGATCAGCGCCTCCAGATGCTTGACGATGTCGTCGGACAGACGACGTTGCTTGACCGGTTCGAAACCCATGAAAACCCTCGAAACCCGGCAGGCGGCAAGGCCTTGGCCGGGTAGAAAACGACTGGACGACTAAAGTCGCACTCCTGGCGATTTGACAGCAGCAAAGACCCCGCTTAACGTGCGTGAAGTCGCTCTTGTAAATTGGTCTTACCAATTTTTGCCACAGGCCGCGATGCTGTGCAACCCCGTCCTGCCGCTTCCGTACAAAAACAATCAAGGAGCACCCGATGGAAACCTGGCAACAAATCTATCTTCCCCTGGGCAGCCTGGGCCTTTCGGCCTTTGTCGCTGCCCTACCGATCCTGTTCTTCTTCATCGCCCTCGCCGGCCTCAGGCTCAAGGGGCACGTAGCGGGCGCCATTACCCTGGCGATCGCCCTGCTCATTGCTCTGTTCGTCTATCGCATGCCGGTGGACAAGGCGTTGGCCTCGGCCGGCTACGGCTTTCTGTACGGTCTCTGGCCCATCGCCTGGATCATCGTGACGGCGGTGTTTCTCTACAAGTTGACGGTCAAATGCGGCCAGTTCGACATCATCCGCAGCTCGGTCCTGTCCATCACCGACGACCAGCGCCTGCAGGTGCTGCTGATCGGCTTCTGCTTCGGCGCCTTCCTCGAAGGGGCCGCCGGCTTTGGCGCGCCCGTGGCCATTACCGCCGCGCTGCTGGTGGGCCTGGGCCACAACCCGCTGAAGGCGGCCGGTCTATGCCTGATCGCCAACACCGCACCGGTGGCCTTCGGCGCCCTGGGCATCCCGACCATCGTCGCCGGCCAGGTGACTGGCATCGACGCCTTCAAGATCGGCGCCATGACCGGTCGCCAGCTGCCGCTGCTGTCGCTGCTGGTACCGCTGTGGCTGATGTTCATGATGGACGGCATGCGCGGCCTGCGGGAAACCTGGAAGCCGGCCCTGATCTGCGGTGGCACCTTCGCCGTGTTCCAGTACCTGACCTCCAACTTCATCGGTCCGGAGCTGCCCGACATCACCTCGTCCCTGGCCGCCATGATCGCCCTCACCGCCTACCTCAAGCTGCGCCAGCCGCAGCACGCCACCGCCGGTGCCACGACCGTGACGGGCGGCGGCGGTGCGGCCATGCTGGGGGGCGGTGGTGCCAGCTTCGGCCAGGGCGGTCGCCTGCCGCCGGAGCATTCCCTGGGTACCGTGATCAAGGCCTGGTCGCCGTTCCTGATCCTCACGGTGGTCGTCACCATCTGGACCACCAAGGCCTTCAAGGCGCTGTTCGCCAGTGGCGGTGCGCTCTATGCGCTGGTGATCAGCGTGCCGGTGCCCTACCTGGACAAGCTGGTGCTCAAGGCCGCCCCCATCGTGGCGACCCCGACCCCCATGCCGGCGGTCTACAAGCTCGACCTGCTGTCTGCGTCGGGCACTGCCATCCTGATCTCGGCACTGATCTCCATGGCCATCTTCCGCATCAAGCCGTCGACCGCCGTGGGGGTGTTCAAGGAGACCCTGGTGGAACTGCGCAAGCCGATCCTGTCCATCGGACTGGTGCTGGCCTTCGCCTTCGTCGTCAACTACTCGGGCATGTCCACCACCCTGGCCCTGCTCTTGGCCGGTACCGGTGCACTGTTTCCCTTCTTCTCGCCGCTGCTGGGCTGGCTGGGGGTGTTCCTCACCGGTTCGGATACCTCGTCCAATGCACTGTTCGGCTCGCTGCAGGCCACCACCGCGCACCAGATCGGGGTCTCCGACACCCTGCTGGTCGCAGCCAACAGCTCCGGCGGCGTGACCGGCAAGATGATCTCGCCGCAATCCATCGCCGTGGCCTGCGCCGCGACCGGCATGGTGGGCAAGGAGTCCGACCTGTTCCGCTTCACCGTGCGTCACAGCATTGGCTTCGCCGTGCTGGTCGGGCTGATCACCCTGGCGCAGGCCTATGTGTTCACCGGCATGCTGGTGCACTGATCGTGCGTTTCCCGGCGGCGGCTCAGTTCGCCGCCGGTCTTCTCCCAACCGGGCCAACCCGGAGTACGCCTGATGAACGAGCTCTTCCACAACGCCGCCCCCAACGCCACCCGCACCGCGCCGCCGCTGGCGCCCCCGCGGACCTATCCGCACGACAAGCCAAGCCAGGTCTATCTGTTCGGCACCTGCGTGGTGGATCTCTTCTATCCTGAAGCCGGCATGGACAGCATCCGCCTGCTGGAGCGCGAGGGCATCCGCGTCAATTTCCCCCAGGCGCAAAGCTGCTGCGGCCAGCCGGCCTACACCTCGGGCTACACCGAGGAAGCGCGTGCCGTGGCCCGTGCCCAGCTGGCGCTGTTCGCCGAACCCTGGCCCGTGGTGGTGCCCTCCGGCTCCTGCGCCGGCATGCTGCGCCATCACTATGCCGAGCTGTTCGCCGATGAGCCCGAGACCTTGCGCCAGGTACAGGATCTCGCCGAACGCACCTATGAACTGGCGGAATTCCTGCTCAACGTCTGCCAGGTCGACTACCAGGATCGCGGCACCCCGACGAAGGTCGCCCTGCACACCTCCTGTAGCGCCCGCCGCGAGATGCAGACCCACCTGCATGGCCGCGCCCTGCTCGGCCAACTGCAGGCCGTCGAGCGCGTCGACCATGACCATGAAAGCGAATGCTGCGGCTTTGGCGGCACCTTCTCGGTACGCATGCCGGACATCTCCGGTGCCATGGTGGCGGACAAGACCCGCGCCCTGCAGGACAGCGGCGCGGCCCAGGTACTCACCGCCGATTGCGGTTGCCTGATGAACATCAACGGCGCCCTGGAAAAACAGCGCGCCGCCCTGCGCGGCGAACACCTGGCGAGCTTTCTCTGGCGCCGCATCGGAGGTGAAGCATGAACGAGATGCTCAAGATCCCCCTGACCGACGTCAGTGAGGCGCCACCCTTCAAGACTCGCGCGCGCCAGGCGCTGGGCGACGACCAGCTGAGGCGCAACTTCCGCACCGCCATGGATTCGCTGATGACCAAGCGCCTGGCCAGCATGAGCGATGCCGACGAGCGCGAGCGATTGCGCGAACTGGGCAATCGCATCCGCGCCCGGGCGCTGTCCAAGCTGCCCGACCTGCTGGAGCGGCTGGAAGCCAACCTCAGGCGCAATGGCGTCCAGGTGCACTGGGCCGAGACCACCGCCGAGGCCAACGCTATCGTCCAGCAGATCGCCGAGCGCCATGAGGCGCGGCTGCTGATCAAGGGCAAGTCCATGGTCAGCGAAGAGATGGACATGAACCACGTCCTCGGCGCCCAGGGCATCGATTGCCTGGAGTCGGACATGGGCGAGTACATCATCCAGCTCGCCGGGGAGAAGCCCTCGCACATCATCATGCCGGCCATCCACCTCAACCGGCAGCAGGTGGGCACCCTCTTTCACGAACACCTGGCCGAGCCCTACACCACCGACGTCGACGAACTGATCCAGACCGGCCGACGCGTGCTGCGGCAGAAATTCTTCGAGGCCGACATCGGCATCTCCGGCGTCAACTTCGCCGTGGCCGAGACCGGCACCCTGCTGCTGGTGGAAAACGAAGGCAACGGGCGGATGTCGACCACGGTGCCGCCGGTGCACATCGCCGTGACCGGCATCGAGAAGGTGGTGGAAAATCTGCGCGACGTGGTGCCCCTGCTGTCGCTGCTGACCCGCTCGGCGCTGGGCCAGCCCATCACCACCTACGTCAACATGATCTCCGGGCCACGCAAGGCCGAAGAACTGGACGGACCGCGCGAGGTGCATCTGGTGCTGCTCGACAACGGCCGCAGCCAGGCCTTCGCCGACAGCGAACTGCGCCAGACCCTCAACTGCATCCGCTGCGGCGCCTGCATGAACCACTGCCCGGTCTATACCCGCATCGGTGGCCACGCCTATGGCGAAGTCTATCCGGGCCCCATCGGCGCCATCATCACCCCGCACCTGGTGGGCCTGGAGCAGGCGCCCGACCACCCTAGCGCCTCATCCCTGTGCGGCGCCTGCGGTGAAGTCTGCCCGGTCAAGATCCCGATTCCGGCGATCTTGCGGCGACTGCGGGAAGAGAACGTCAAGGCGCCCGACGCAGAACCGCATCTCCTACGCGGCCAGGGCAGCAAGTTTTCCGCCCGCGAGCGGTGGACCTGGCATGCCTGGCAGAACCTCTTTACCTCGCCGCTGCTCTATCGCGGCTTCAGCTATCTGGCCACCCGTTTCGGCCGCTTCACCCCAGGCCAACTCGGGCCCTGGACGGAGCACCACAGCGCGCCCAAGCCGGCGACCCGTTCGCTCCACGAACTGGCCCGCGAACACCTGGAGAAACGCCCATGAGCGCCCGCGACAACATCCTCGCCAAGCTGCGCGGCAGCCTCCAGGGCACCCAACCGCTGGCCGACAACTTCGACGAAGCCTTGGTCACCGAGCCCTGGCGCTATCCGCCTGAGGAACGCATCGCCCGCCTACGCACCCTGATGGAGACGGTGCACACCGAAACCCACCTGACCACCACGACGGACTGGCCAGCGCTGGTCGAACGCGTCCTCGCTGAGCGTGGGTTGGAGCAGTTGCTGATCGCCCCCGACACGGCCCACGGCGCACGATTGGTCGAGCGCTGGCAAGCGGAGGGGCAGCCACGCTGGAGGGCCTATGACCGGCCAGTGGAGGAATGGAAGGCCGAACTGTTCAACGACACCCCGGCCAGCCTTACCGGTACCCTCGGCGCCCTGGCCTCCACCGGCAGCCTGGTGCTCTGGCCGGACCGCCAGGAGCCACGGCTGATGAGCCTGGTCCCACCGCTACACATCGCCCTGCTCAGGGCCAGCACAGTGGTCGACAACTTCTACGAGCTGCAGCAACAGCACCACTGGCAGGACGGCATGCCGACCAACGCCCTGCTGATCTCGGGTCCGTCCAAGACCGCCGACATCGAGCAGGTGCTGGCCTATGGCGCCCATGGACCGAAGGACCTGGTGGTGCTGATCATCGAGGACGAGTGAAGCGTCCGACCGGGGTGACGCCCTCACCCCAGCTCTCTCCCCCAGGGAGAGGGGGTGCCTTCGTGAGTCGGGATAGCCTGGCATCTCCCGCGCCAGGGCATACGTAGGGTGGACAACGGCGCAGCCTTGTCACGACTACCCCCAATTACCCTAGTGCAGGGGGTCCCACAGACCAACCTTTCCCCTCCCCCTCAAGGAGACGGAGGAGCTGCATGAGCCGGGCGATCTCGGCGTTACCCTCGCGTGGAAAACGCTGCGCGGTTTTCCACCCTACGGCGTTGGGCTAAACGTAGGGTGGACAACGGCGCGGCCTTGTCCACGAATGAGCAGCTCATCCGAGGACAGCGAAGCCCAATACCTGCCTCAATCCACCTGCCCGATCCGCTGCGGGTCCGGCCAGAAAAGCGCCGCCTGACCCAACCGTATACCTTCGGCATCGACCAGGTTCCACACCACGCCGGCATGGATCTGGAAGGCCTCCCCCGCCTTGTCTACCCGCCAGCCTTCGTAGCCGCTGGCATAACCCTGGCGCCCCACCGCCTCCATCAATCGCTGACGCTCGTCCCTATCCTTGGGCGAAGCGCTGAAGCGCGAGGGCATGCCGATGAATTCGTCGCGAGGATAGCCAAAGCAGCGCAGGGCCTGCTCGTTGACGTAGCAGAACAGCGGATCGCTTTCGCTGCCGTGGGCCAGCAGCGCATAGGGAGCTCGCTCATGCAGCCAGGCGAAAACGTCAGCCTCGGGCAGGTCGGCAGGATGGGGGAGCGGCTGGCCGAGCCAGTGGCGGTAGGAGGCTTCCAGTAACGGAAGCGGGCTGAGATCGGTAGCTGACAAACCGGTAGCTCCTCAGGAATGGAAGCCCCATTCAAGAGCAAGCCGGCGTGCTTGGGAAGCCCAGGGCCACCGTGGCAGGACGCCACGGCAGCTCGCAGGCGCGGTCTACTTCACCGCGGAGAGGTCGATGCGCACCACGCTCTCCGGCGCGGTGTTCATGTATTCCTTGTCGAAGGGCGTCTTCACCGTCGCATACAGGGTCTGGCCGTCCGGGCTCACCAGCAGGCTGTTGGGATTGGGCTTGAGGTCGTAGGCCTTCTTCTCGGCGTAGGTGGTGGCGTCCAGGATCAGCAGCCGACCGGTTTCGCGCTGGGTGATGTACAGCTCGTTACGGGTGGTATTAAGCTTGATGGCCAGGGCGTCGCCCACGGGCAGGCGCTTGATCACCTTGCCGGTGCGGATGTCGAAGACCAGCACGGTCTTGGCTTCGGAGTTGTCGGTGACGAACAGCTGGTGGTTCGCCCGGTCCTCGGCCAGGTTCAGCAGCAGGTACTTGCCACCGTCGCCCGGGGTCCAGCGGTGCTCGATCTTGCGGGTGCGCGGATTGATCACCAGTACTTCACCGCTGCCGTTGGCGGCGTAGAGGCGCCCGGTGTCTTCGGAGTACAGCAGGCCGGTCACCCACTTGCCGGCGTTGGGAATGCGCGCCTTGAGGGTCAGGGTCTTGGCGTCCACCACCCAGATCACACCCGGATCACCGACGCCACCGACATACAGCATGCCGTCATGCAGGATGACCTGGCGCGGATTGACCGGATGGCCATCGCGGCCCATCTCGTTGAACTTCAGCCGCTTCTCCACCTTGCCGGTGCGCAGATCGATGCGACTGAGGCCGCCGTCCAGGGAGTTGGTGACGAACAGCGTCTCGCCACTGGCATCGGTGGTCAGGGCGAAGTTCTTCAAATCGGTGTGGATCTGGCCGGTGACGGCCAAGGTGGTCGGATCGAGCTGATAGATCACCCCGCCGGTGACGCCCTTGGTCAGTTGGGCGGTCGCGGCATAGACCGACTGCTTGGCCGGGCTGTAGGCCAGCTCATAGACGCCATAACCCAGCTCGATGCGCTTGAGTTCGGCAGGCGCCTGGGGCGCGGCCGGTTGCGCGGCGACGGGAGCCGGCGCGGGTGGCGGTGGCGTCGGTGCCTCCTGGCGGTTGGAGCAGGCAGCCACTGCCAGGGACAGTAGCGCCATGGCGCCCAGCGTCGAAACCTTGTTGAAAGACACCGCCATTTGCTTCTCCTAGGAACGAAATACGAAGGATCGGGCTGATCCTGAAATGATAAACGTTCGCACTATGCCCAAGGAGAACAGGTCAGACAAGACCGAAACGTATCCACCTCTAACCTAGGAGTGACCAGCGGACCCGCTCGTACTGCTCTGCTCCAGGGCTTTCAGCCGCCCCTGACGATCCAGACGAAAGCGGGAGAAATCCTCGGCGAGGTGCAAGTCACCGCCATAATGCGTGGCACCCTCCCGGCGCAGCTCCTCGATTGAGGGCGAACGTCCCGAATCGGCCTGATAGCGCGGACTGAAATGGGTAAGCAGCAACGCCGGCAACCCCTGCGCCTCGGCGAACCGGGCGATTCCGGCAGCACTGCTGTGACCCCAGCTCTGGCCGCTCTTGTCGATCTGCGCCTGGGCGTAAGTGGCTTCATGGACCAGCACCTGAGCGCCCTGGCAGGCCTCCGTCAGCAAGGCGGGATCGTCGTTGTCCCCCGCCACCACCAATCGTCGTTCCCCATGGGCTGCCTGCAGGTAGTCGGCGCTGCGTAGCAGGCGACCCTCGTGCAGCACGTCCTCCCCCGCATGCAGCCGCCCCCACAGCGGGCCGCGCGGTACCTGGGCGGTCGCCAGAGCCGCCGGATCGAGTCGCTGCGGTCGACGGGCCTCGCAGAAGCGAAAGGCGTGACTGGGCACGCGGTGGGAGAGCGCGACGGCGTCGATATCCCAGGCACCCAGGGAGACGCCGGCAAAGCCTTCCAGAGCATGGAGCTGCAACTCGAAAGGCAGGTGCAGGGCGGTCAGCGCCTGGGTGGCAGCGAGCCAGTCATGGACCGCCTGGGGTGCGATCAGCACCAGTGGCTGGCTGCGTCCGGTCATGGCGGCGCTGGCCAGGAGTCCCGGCAGGCCATAGCAGTGGTCGCCGTGGACATGGGTGATGCAGATGGCACGCAGATCCGCGGCCGACAGCGGGGTGCGCAGGAGCTGATGCTGGGTGGCCTCGCCGCAGTCGACGAGGAACCAGCCCTTGCCCTGGTCCTCGATCAGGGCAAGGGCCGAGACATTGCGCCGACGCGTAGGCACCCCGGCCGAGGTACCGAGAAAGAGAAGATCCATGGAGGCTCCGCGCAAAAGGCCAGTCTAGCGCGCCGGACGCCACTGTCGCCTGGCCAACAGCGATCGGTCAGCGCTGCTGGGACCAGGTCAGCTGATAAGGCGCGAGCCCCTCTGAAATGGGCTTTTGCACGCTGGCAAAGGTCTTGCAAAGGCCCTGGCGTCGACTCCCACTCGCCGAGGACCATCATGAATCTGCCCGCTCGCCACCTGCCGTCGCCCCACGCCGAGGCTCCCGACTACGAACAACTGGCGGCCCGCTTCCGCCCCCTCTTCGCCCGTATCGCCGAAGGCGCCCTGGAGCGAGAGCGCACTCGCACCCTGCCCTATGCGCCTATCGCCTGGCTCAAGGAGGCCGGCTTCGGCGCCGTGCGGGTGCCGCGGGAATTCGGTGGCGGCGGCGCCAGCCTGCCGCAGCTGGTGCGCCTGCTGATCGAGCTGGCGGCCGCCGACAGCAATCTGCCCCAGGCCCTGCGTGGCCACTTCGCCTTTGTCGAGGATCGCCTCAACGCCCATGCCAGCGCCTCCCAGCAGGTCTGGTTCGAGCGTTTCGTCGCCGGAGATCTGGTGGGCAATGCCTGGACCGAGATCGGCACGGTCAAGCTCGGCGAGGTCATCACCCGGGTCAGCCAGAGAAACGGTGAATGGCGCCTCAACGGCACCAAGTACTACAGCACCGGCAGCCTGTTCGCCGACTGGATCGACGTCTACGCCCAACGCGACGACACCGGTGGCGACGTCATCGCCGCCATCCGCACCGACCAGCCGGGCGTGCGCCAGTCCGACGACTGGGACGGCTTTGGCCAGCGCACTACCGCCAGTGGCACCTCGGTGTTCGAAGAGGTGCTGGTGGAGCCGGGCAATCTCATCGATTTCAGCACCCGCTTCACCTACCAGACCGCCTTCTACCAGCTGGTGCTGCTCGCCGTGATCACCGGCAGCGGGCAGGCCGCCGTGCGCGACTTTGCCCAGGAGGTCAAGGCACGTACCCGGGTCTACAGCCACGGCAACGCCAGCGCGGCGAGCGCCGACCCCCAGGTGCAGCAGGTGGTGGGCAAGGCCTCGGCCTTCGTCTACGCGGCTGAAGCCGCGACCCTGCAGGCGGCCGCCGCGGCCCAGGCGGCCTTCGCAGCGCGCTACGCCGAGGATGCCGCCGCGGAGCATGAGGCCAATGTGGCGGCGGAGCTGGAGTCCGCCCAGGCGCAGTCCGCGGTGGCCGACCTGGTGCTGCGCGCTACCAGCGATCTGTTCAATGCCCTGGGCGCCTCGGCCACCAGCACCACCAAGGGGCTCGATCGCCACTGGCGCAATGCCCGCACGGCTGCCTCCCACAATCCGCTGATCTACAAGGAACGCATCGTCGGCGCCTGGGAGATCGAGGGTCACGAACCGCCCTTCGTCTGGCAGATCGGCGGCGGCAGCAAGCACGTCTGACGCAAGATGCAAAACGGCAACCCTGGGGTTGCCGTTTCTTCATGAGGCGCGCGAGGGATCAGGTCGACAGCTGCCGGGCGAAGCGCCCCACGGCTCCGACCACGCGCTGGGCGCCGTCCTGGATCTCCACGATCACCTGCCCAGCCTGCCCGGCCAGCTCCAGCCCCTGCTCGGCCTGACGTCGCCCGTTTTCGATCACCGTCACCGCCTGGCTCGCCAGCTGCTGATTCTGCTGCACCACGCCGACGATTTCCTCGGTCGCCTTGCTGGTCCGCGAGGCCAGTTGCCTGACCTCGTCGGCCACCACGGCAAAACCGCGCCCCTGCTCGCCCGCCCGTGCGGCCTCGATGGCGGCATTGAGCGCCAGCAGGTTGGTCTGCTCGGCGATGCCGCTGATGGTCTTGATGATGGTGCCGATCACCTGGGACTGATTGTCCAAGGCCTCGATACCCGTGACCGCCTCCTGCATCTGGCTGGCCAGGGCGCGCATCACGTCCACCGTCTGCTGCGCCACCACCGCGCCCTTGCGGGCGGTGTCGTCGGTATGCTGGGAGGTTTCGAAGGCCACGCTGGCCGCCTCGGACACCGCCTGCTCCTGATGGACCTGATCGGTGATGACGGTGGCGAACTTGACCACCTTGTACAGCCGGTCATGGGCATCGATCACCGGGTTGTAGGAGGCTTCCAGCCAGACATCGCGACCCTGGGCATCCAGTCGCTTGAAGCGATCGACGATGAATTCGCCACGCCGCAGGCGCGCCCAGAATTGCTGGTACGCCTCGGAACTGGCTTCGGCCGGTTCGCAGAACAGGCGGTGATGCTTGCCCTTGATCTGCGCGAGGGAATAGCCCGTGGCCTGCAGGAAACGGTCGTTGGCATCGAGCACCTCGCCGTCGAGGTTGAACTCGATGACCGCCGTGGAACGGCGCAGGGCCTTGAGCAGGCTCTCATGCTCGCGGGAGGTCTCGATGGTGCGCGTCAGGTTATTGCAGAACAGCCGAAAGCGCGTGACCTGACCCTGGCTGTCATGGAAGGGATGCAGGATGCCGCGCAGCCAGGCTTCGCGTCCGTCGCCGCGCAGCAGGTGCAGGGCGCCGCTGTAGGGCTCACCGCGACTCAGGCACTGCTGCAGCCGACGGCTGTACTCCTGGTTTTTGACGTGCGCCGGGATGAGATCCACCAGGGAGCGTCCCAGGAGCTCCGCCGCACGCAGGCCCATTTCCTTTTCGAAGTTGGCGTTCACGGAGGTGATGCAACCCCTGCCGTCCAGCTCCAGGCCTATCATCTCCACATCGAGTTCGGCCTTGAGCCGCTTGAAGGAATCCACCTGCTCGCGGAGACGCTGCAGTTCTTGTTTTAGTCCTTTGTTGAACATGACACGCCCCACCCGGGAGATTGAGTTACCGCTATATCGACAGGAACTGGCCAGGTCTTGAGTCCGATAACCGCACTTGAGACCGGACGGTCAAAATGGAAGATGGATGGGACCAGACCATTACCTAATAACAAAAAAATATTTCAGCTCAGGGCTATCCCGGCTTTACGTTCTAACTCGTGCCGACCATTTCTATGCCAAGGCCCACCATGTCCTACTCGCTGCTGGAACCCCTTACCCCATTGTTGACCGACTTCGCCGCCACGGCGGCGGAGCGTGATCGTCAGGGCGGAACCCCCAAGGCCGAGCGGGACGCCCTGCGTCGCAGTGGCCTGCTCGCCTTGAGCATTCCAACGGACCTCGGTGGCCTGGGTGCCTCCTGGGACAAGACGCTGGAAGCGGTACGCCTGCTCGCCCGGGTCGACAGCTCCCTGGCCCATGTCTTTGGCTTCCATCATCTGCTGCTGGCCACCGCCCAGCTGTTCGGCCAGCCTGAGCAGTGGCGACCCTGGCTGGAGCGCACCGCGCGCGACGCCCTGTTCTGGGGTAACGCCCTCAATCCGCTGGATCGCCGCACCCTGGCCCGCCGGAGCGGCGACGCCTGGCAGGTGGATGGCCAGAAGAGCTTTTGCAGTGGCGCCCTGGACTCCGATCTGCTGCTGCTGTCGGCGTTGGAAAACAATGACAGCGGCCGTCTGCTGATCGCCGTGGTGCCCAGCGGACGCGCGGGTATCCAGCTGTTCGACGACTGGGACAACAACGGTCAGCGGCAGACCGACAGCGGCAGCGCGCGCTTCGACGGCGTTCGCGTCGAACAACAGGAATGGCTGCTCGACCCCGGCCCCCTGAGCACCCCTTTCGCCTGTCTGCGCCCGCTGCTGGCCCAGCTGATCTTCGCCAACATCTTTCTCGGCCTGGCCGAAGGCGCCTTCACCGAGGCGCGCCGCTACACCGCCACCCAGGCACGTCCCTGGTTCAAGTCCCCGGCTGCCAGTGCCAGCGAAGACCCCTACATCCTGCGCCACTACGGAGAGTTCTGGGTCGCCCTGGAAAGCAGCCGCCTGCTGGTGGAGCGAGCCAATGGCGCCTTCGCTCAGGCCTGGCACCAGGGGACGGCCCTCACCGCAGAGGCTCGAGGTGAACTGGCCATCGCCATCGCCACGGCCAAGGTGGCGGCCAGTCGCCACGGCCTCGATCTCGCCAGCCGGCTGTTCGAGGTCGGCGGCGCCCGGGCCACCGCGGGCGCCCTGCGGCTGGACCGTTACTGGCGCAACCTGCGCACCCAGACCCTGCACGACCCGGTCGATTACAAACTTCACGAACTGGGCGACTGGGCCCTCAATGATGCCTTGCCCAGCCCCAGCTTCTATTCCTGAGGAGCCCGCGATGACGCTGCTGACCCTGACGCGCACGCCCGAGGTCCCCCGCTACCGGGCGACGGCCCAGGTCTTCGCCGATCCCCGTTCCCGAGAGTTGCTCGCCCACCTGGAAAAGATCGCCCCCAGCGACGCCAGCGTGCTGGTGATCGGCGAGACCGGCACCGGCAAGGAGCTGATCGCGCGCCATATCCATGCCCTCAGCCATCGCCATGCCGGCCCCTTCGTCGCGGTGAACTGCGGCGCCTTCGCCGAAAGCCTGGTCGAGGCGGAACTGTTCGGCCATGAAAAGGGCGCCTTCACCGGCGCCCTGACCGCACGCGCCGGCTGGTTCGAGGAGGCCAACGGTGGCACCCTGTTTCTCGACGAGATCGGCGATCTGCCCCTGTCGGTACAGGTAAAGCTGCTCCGGGTCCTGCAGGAGCGCGAGGTGGTCCGCCTGGGCTCCCGCCGCAGCGTCGCCCTGGACGTGCGCATCATCGCCGCGACCAACGTCCCGCTGGAGCGGGCAGTGACCGAAGGGACCTTTCGTGAAGACCTCTGGTATCGCCTCAATGTGGTCAGCCTGCCGTTGCTGCCGCTACGCCAGCGGCAGGGCGATATCCTGCCGCTGGCCCGGCATTTCCTGCACGCCTACGCCCAGGCCTCGGTTTCCCTCACGCCCGCGGCGGAGCGACGCCTGCTGGAGCACCCCTGGCCCGGTAACATCCGCGAGCTGGAAAATACCCTGCAGCATGCGCTGCTGCTCAAACCGCAAGGCCTGATCGATGCCGCGGACCTGGTCTTCGTCCAGCGTCCCAGCCTCGCTATACCGGCGTCCCGGCCACGCGAGCCGGCGCCGGTCGATACCCTGCTGACCGAGGCCTTCGCCCAGCTCTTCGAGGAACAGCCGGAAGCCTTGCACGAGCGCGTCGAAGACGCCCTGGTGCGGGCCGCTTATCGCTTCTGCCATCGCAACCAGGTGCATACCGCGCGCCTGCTGGGCTTGAGTCGCAACGTCACCCGCGCCCATCTGATCCGCATCGGCGAGCTGGTGGTCAACCACCGGCGGCCGGCAGCGTCTCGTCCGGAACGGGAGGTCCGCTTCTCCATCTGAGCGGCGGCCGGCCGGTGCGGGGTACCCGGTCGGCGAGGGGCCCTTTACACTGACCTTTTGCTCCTGCGAGGCCCCCATGACCGCCCGTACCCTGCTCCACCGCCATCCCGCCCGGCGCGATGACATCGGCGAGCTCCAGACCCGGCGGCCGTTACCAGGCCCCGGACTGGCCCACCTGGACCCCTTCCTCTTCCTCAACCACCACGGCCCCCAGGTCTATCCGCCGCACAACGCCGGCCTGCCCTTCGGTCCCCACCCCCATCGCGGGTTCGAGACGGTGACCTTCATCCTCGCCGGCGCCCTCGCCCACCGCGACAGCGGCGGCCATGAGAGCGTCATCGAGGCCGGAGGCATCCAGTGGATGACCGCGGGCAGCGGCCTGGTCCATGCGGAGCTGTCACCCGCCGCCTTCAAGCGTGACGGCGGCGACCTGGAGATCCTGCAATTGTGGGTCAACCTCCCCGCCCGCCTGAAGTTCACGCCGCCCGCCTACCACGGCATCTCCGCCGCGGACATGCCGCTGATCGAAGCCGATGAGGGTCGGGTGCGCATCCAGCTGGCGTCCGGCAGCCACCAGGGTGTTCAGGGCGCGGTACCGACCCTGACGTCCATCACCCTGATGACGGTCGAGATCGCACCTGGCGGCCAGGTATCCCTGCCCGCCCCCGCGGGCGCGACGGTGTTCTGCTATGGCGTTCGTGGCACCCTGCAGATCGCCGGACGCGATGAAGCGCCCTGGCACCTGTTCGAATTCGCCGACGACGGCGACCATATCGACATCGCCAGCCGCGAAGGCGCCGTCCTGCTCTATGGCCATGCCGCCCCCTTCGCCGAACCCATCGTCGCCCATGGGCCTTTCGTCATGAACACCGCCGATGAGATCCGCCAGGCGATCCGCGACTACCAGGCAGGGCTGTTCGGCGATGTGCCGGACTAAGGCGGGTCGCCCAACCTGAGCAACAGGCTAGACTGCGCCTTTTCAGCAGGAGCGTGACGATGAGCGACGAGGTACGAATCGAGGACGTGGTGGTAGGCGACGGCAAGGCCGTGGTCAAGGGTGCCCTGATCACTACCCATTACGAGGGCTGGTTGGACGATGGCACCCTGTTCGATTCGTCCCGCGCCAAGGGTCGGCCCTTCCAGTGCGTCATCGGCACGGGGCGCGTGATCAAGGGCTGGGACCTAGGCCTGATGGGCATGCGGGTGGGGGGCAAGCGGCGCCTGGAAGTGCCCGCGGCCCTCGCCTATGGCGAACGCCAGGTTGGCGCTCTGATCAAGCCCCACGCCAACCTGAGGTTCGAAATCGAATTACTGGAAGTCCTGACGCGGGACGAGTGAGGACTGGCCGACCGGTAGCGCCTTCAGTTCGGCGCCTTGGTGTTATTGCGCACCAGTTCGAGTTGGGCTTCGAGCACACTCAGGCGCGCGAATTTGTGGGTGTAGATGACGAATTGCTCCTGGAAGCTCTGCCGGCTTCGTGCGAGGTCCTGTCGATGGCTGCGGATCTGCTCTTCGAGATTCTGCAACCGCTCCTGGGTAGTTTGAGTCATGGCACCTACTCCTTGTGCTTGTGGTGTCGATTTCGACTCTAACCGCGCCGCGACAAGTCGAGCTAGAGCCGTTCGTCGTCCCCCCAAGCACTGTGCCAGAGCCATTTTCTCCCACGCGGGAACGCTTCCAGCGTGCGGAACCCTTGTCTTTTCGCCTATCGGTCAGCCAAGAAAAAAGGCGATGAACCCCAGAGGATTTCATCGCCTTCGCGCTGAGCGGAATCCGCCTCAGCGGGGCCCTACCGCCGTACAGCTGTTGCTGGCGTCGACGTACTTCTTCAGCGTCGGCCACTGCGGTCGCTCCACCCCGTTCACCGGCTCGACCGCCAGTGTGGACGTGCCCCAGCCCGGCCCGGCGGCCCAGTAGGTCAGCGGCATGCAGTTCTGCTGCAGGTAGGCGAGCAGGTTGTCGGTCGCGGTCAACCAGCGGCTGTCGCCGGAGGGGACGCCAAATTCGGCGATCATGCCCCGCTTGCCGTTGCGCTTGAGCCATTCGACGAAGGGCTTGACGCGATTGACCCCTACCTGCGGATCGAAGCCGTTCATGTTCTGCGCCGCATAGCTACCACTGCCGTCCTGGTCCAGGTAGACGTTGGCCGCATAGATCAGGTTGTTCGCCGGATCCTTGAGACCCAACAAGGCGTTGCTGACCGCCGGCCAGTTGGCCGCGCTGCCCCAGGCATTGCCCTGCACGATCACCGGATGGGTACGGTCCATGGTACGCACACCGTCGATACCGGATTGCGCGGTGACCGGCCAACTGCTGTCGGCGCCGTTGGGCTTGCCCATGATGTCGTAGCCATAGAGCGCCGCATGGTTGCCCCACTGGTAGGCCAGGCGGTACATCAGATCCCAGTAGTTGAAGTTGGTAACGCTGCCGGTGCCAATCAGGGTGCCCTTGTAGCGCCCCCCGTTATCCAGCGCCAGGATCACCTTCATGTTGTATTTCTTGGCCAGCTCCAGCACCTGGGTGACCTGCTGGGTGTAGGCCCCTTCCAGACTGCCGAAGAAGCGCGTCTGCAGCCGCTCCCAGATCACCGGGAAGCGAATCAGCCGCACGCCCTTGGCGCTCCACTGCTGGAAATGCGCCTCGCCCGGCATGATGTAGCTGACGTTGAGCACTCCCGGCAGCGTCTGGGGCGCGAAGGCGGCGCCGGAGAAATTCAGCCCGACCAGATTGAGCTTGGCGGTATTCACTGGCGTGCCAGCCGACGCCACCGGCGTCGACGAGGCCCCCGTCGGCGCCGGACTGGAACCGGTCGCCCCGGTACTGCCGGTTCCGGTCACGGGCTTGGTCTCGACCGTCGGCACCGTCACGACCGACGCGGGATTGCCTGAGCTGCTGCCCGCGCTGGAGGTGCCCGTGCTGCCAGTCGAGCCCGTGGTGGTGCCCGGTACCGTGGCCGGCGTGCCGGAGGTGGTGGTCCCGGTGCGCAGCGTCTTGGGATAGCCATAGGCGTTGCCATCGAGCTGCGGGCTCTCGATGAAGACGCTCATGTTGCTGCCGACGACCTGGACATAGGTCACCTTGTAGCTCTTGCCATCGGCTGGCGTTATCTGGGCGCCTACCTTGAAGGCCCCCACGTTCGCGGCCGACGCGGGAATGGAGAAACCCGCCGACTTGCGATACACGCCATGCAGCCAATCTTCGTTGGTGAAGTCGTTGATCGAGGTGGTGACCCCGGTAGTGATCGAGCCACCGGTATTGCCGGTACTACCATTGCCTGCGGAAGTGCCCGTCCCCGTAGTCCCGCCATTGGTGGAGCCGGTAGGAGCGCCACCGGTGCCACCGCTCGAGCTACCCGTGGTGCCTGAGCCGCTCACCGGCGTACTGCCTGCGCCGCTGGCGATGGGGCCGATGGCGGAGCAGCTGCTGTCATCGAGGTATTTGCGCAGGGTCGGCCACTGCGGCCGGTCGGCGCCATTGATCGGCTCTACCGACAGGAAGTAGTTGCCCCAACCCGGACCGGCCGCCCAGTAGGTCGAAGGAATGCAGTTCTGCTTGAGATAGGCCAGCATCCGGTCCATCAGCGGCAGCCAGCGCGGATCATTATCCGGCACGCCGAACTCCCCGATCATGCCCTTCTTTTTGTTCTTCTTCAGCCACTCGACGAAGGGCCGCACGCGTTCCACGCCGTAGTCCTGGCTCAGCTTGCCAACATCGATTCCGGTGTAGTTGCCGCCGGCGCTTTCGTCGAAATAGGAATGCGCCTGGAAGATCAGGTTGTCGGACGAATCCTTGAGCGCCAGCAGGGAGTCGTTCCACAGCGGCCAGCGGGTCGCCTCCGACCAGCCGTTGCCCTCGATCATGATGGGTTTGGTCTTGTCGACCGCGCGAACGCCGTTGATACCGTATTGGGCAGCGATCGGCCACTGGGCCATGGAGTCGTGCGGCTCGTTCATGATGTCGTAGGCATAGAGCGCAGGCTGATTGCTCCAGCGCTGGGCGATACGGGTCATGATCTCCTGGTAGCGGTCATAGGGCACTGCCGTGCTGCCGATCACCGAACCGCGATAGAAGGTGTAGTTGTGCAGATCGAGGATGATCCGCATGCCGTACTTCTGCGCATTGGCAAAGGTCTGGTCCACCAGCGCGGCATAGGTCGGATCCAGCGGACCGCCCAGCACCGGCTGCAGTCGCTCCCAGATGATCGGGAAACGAATCAGCTTGATCCCCTTGGCGCTCCACTGCTTGAAGTAGGCCTCCACGGGAAAGATGTAGTTCGTACCGTTCACACCCGGCAGCACCTGACCGGCGAAACCGGCACCGGACAGATTCAAACCGACCAGGCTGACCTGCTCGGCCTTGGCACCGGTAGCCAGGGCAAGCGCAGCGACGAAAGGCAGCACCTTGGCGGTCCTGCAGGAAAACTTCAGGAAGGATGGATTCATCATCACCAACTGCTAAATCGACGGGTGAACGCGCTCCCTGAACACGGGCCGATATGAAGTGAGAGAAGAGTCGTGCGGATGGGGTTTCCGCACGACAATGCCTCCAGGCAGCTAGCTCTATACAAGCAGCATGCCAACTCCACTACCCTGCAACTATGGCCATTACTTAGCCATCATATAGATATAATTTAGGTAACTGATTTTTATAGATTTTTCTAATTAACAGATCATTTTCCCGGAGAACTTCGCCGCTCAGAGTTCGTTCACTGACTACAAATCAGCTACGCGATGTCAAATTTCCCTTCATAGCAATCGAGCAATGGCCAAAAAGTTCCCGAAGGTGCCAAAAAAAGTAAGTCACAAAATAATGCGAACTTGATCACAAAGAGGCGCAAGAGGAACTGCCGACACCAGGCCTTGGTCATGGCTATAACCTTTCAAGGAACGTCCCATGACCGCCCTCACCCTCGCGACCTACAACGTCAATGGCATTCGGGCCCGGCTTCCCATTCTGTTGCAGTGGCTGGAGCGGGAGCAGCCGGACATCGTCTGCCTGCAGGAGCTGAAGGCGAAAGCCGTAGACTTCCCCGAGGCTGAGCTGGAGGCCGCCGGCTACGGCGCCCTCTGGGATGGGCAGCCCTCCTGGAATGGCGTGGCCATCCTGGCGCGTGACGATCAGCCCCTGGAGATTCGGCGGGGCCTGCCCGGGATGGAGGACGATTCCCAACGTCGTTACCTGGAAGCGGCGGTGAAAGGCGTAATCGTCGCCAGCCTCTATCTGCCCAACGGCAATCCCTGGCCCGGCCCCAAGTTCGATTACAAGCTGGCCTGGTTCGACCGCTTCATCGATCATGCCCAGGGCCTGATCGAAAGCGGGCATCCGGTGGTGTTGGCGGGTGACTACAACGTGGTCCCGACCGATCGGGACATCTACGATCCCAAGTCCTGGCGCAAGGACGCCCTGTTGCAACCCGAAAGCCGTGCCTGCTTCGAGCGTCTGCTCGCCCAGGGCTGGCTGGACGCGCTACGCGCCTGCCACCCCGATGAAGCCATCTACACCTACTGGGACTATTTCCGCCAACGCTGGCAACGCAACGCCGGCCTGCGCATCGACCACCTGCTGCTGAGCCCCGGGCTGCGTTCTGAACTTCAGGAAGCGGGCGTCCACCGCTGGGTGCGCGACCTGGAAAAGACCAGTGACCACGCCCCGACCTGGATTCGCTTCAAGGGGCCTGCCTGAGGAAACTCAGGCGTCGCGCAACAGGTCGTTGGCATTGAGTAGCCCGTAAAGGATTTCAGGGTGCTGCGCCAGGCCACGACGGATGGCCGCGGGTATCGACTGGTGGAGTTTGCGACACAGCCCCGGTCGTGGCTGCAGCTCGATCAGCATGCCCCTGGCACTGCGCACCTCTCCCGATCCCGGCCGGATCTCCAGGCGGATGCCCAACTGCTCCTGCAAGCGCTGCTGCAAACGCTGCAGCTCGACCACGCTGGCGATATTCTCCAGGCGGCCCAACAGCCGCTGCTCCTCCTGGCGATTGAGCAGCAGGGTCCGGGCGTCACCTTGAGGATCAGCCAGCACGGCTTCGCGATCACAGGTACAGACACCAGGCGGACAAGGCGCACGCAGGGAAGGCATCGATCGGCAGTTCCTCTTCTTCAAGGGCGGTAGAACCAGTCCCGCCGGCCTACCCTAGCGATGTCGGCATCGGACATGCAACTCGTGACGCCCCGATAGATCGCGCCGATATCCAGGAACCCCGCCTATCGGCTTACCTGACATCGACTTGGAAACTCTGATTCCTGAACATCAAAAGGCTGCCCTGGCCTTTTCGCTAGATAACCAAAAAACCTAAGCGAATAGCTAAAACGTATTTTTAGCTATAAATCTCAGTCGATAGCATAGCGATTTGATTGCTTACCGATGTCGCCATGCCTATTGCCTCACCCGAACTCCTGATCGTCCCGACCGATCAGCACAACGCTCTCACCATCCGCGCCAAGGCCCTGGCCTTCGCCGATCCGCGCTCCCGGCAACTGCTCGAACGGCTGGACCAGCTCGCCCCTTTGCCAGGCCCCGTGTTGTTGTCCGGCGAATGGGGCACCGGTCGCGAGTTACTGGCGCGCCGTCTGCACGAACGCAGTGGGCGAACCGGCCTCTTCAGCAGCCTGAATTGCGCCTCGCTCAGCAGGCGCCATGGCGCTGCCGAATTGTTCGGCTATGTCCCCCGGGCCTATGCCGGTACCTCCGGCAGCCGCGTGGGCTGGTTCGGCACCGCAAACGACGGCAGTCTTTATCTCGATGAAATTGCCGATCTGCCAGCTGAGTTGCAGGAGGCGCTGGTCGAGGTTCTGCAGGAAGGCAGCATCCTGCGCGTGGGCAGCACTCAACGGACTCCGATAGCGGTGCGCCTGATCGTCGGCTCCAGCGTGGAGCTGGCCGAGGCGGTCGTGGCCGGCCACTTCAATCCGCACCTCTGGCAGCTGCTCGCACCCGGCCTGGTTCCGGTGCCCGCCCTGCGGGAGCGGCCGGCGGATCTGCTACCCCTCGCTCGGCATTTTCTGAAGCAGCATGCCGAGCGCCTGGGTCGCGAACCCCCGGTGCTGACGGTGCAGGACGAAGCGGCGCTGCTGGCCTACGCCTGGCCGGGAAACATCCGCGAACTTGAACAGGTTCTCCATACCGCCCTGCTGACCGCCTCGACGTCGGGTCTCCAGCTTGGCAAGCTGCTGCCATCGTCCCTGGGTTCGCACTGAACTCCGCCGACAGACGGCAGTCCTAGCCGCGTACTTCCTCATCGAGTCTTACCATGACCGCTACGTCCCTCCAGTCGATGCCCACTCCGCCATAGCCAGCGGCTGCCATCTTTCCCCGGAAAGATGACCGGAAAACCAGATTTGTCGCCAAAGGCGGCAGGTTTTGTTTCGTGCGGGAAAAGCCTGAGGCTTTTCAGGAATCGATCTATAGGACGTATGCCTTCAGCCGAAGGCATCCAGGCATGGTTTCATGAATATTGTAATCACTGGCCGTTCCGGCCAAGTTTCGCGCGCCCTCCAGCGTGAGTTCGGTAGCACCCATCAGTTGACCGTCCTGGGTCAAGCGGATCTGGACCTCGCTCAGACCGACACCCTACGTAAAGCCTTCGACGGCTTGGCCCCCGATCTCATCCTCAATGCCGCGGCCTACACCGCCGTGGATCAAGCCGAAGAGGAAGCCGAGCGCGCCGAGGCGATCAATGTGAGAGCCCCGCAGATTCTGGCGGAACTGGCGAAGGACAGAGGCATCCCCTTTGTTCACTACTCGTCCGACTATGTCTTCGACGGTACGCGTCGGCGTCCCTATACGGAAGATTGCGCCCCTGCCCCCCTGAGCGTCTATGGGCGCTCTAAGCTGGCAGGCGAGCAGGCTGTGCTGGCGGCGGGTGGTCGCGCCCTGGTCCTGCGCACCTCCTGGGTCTATTCCCATGATGGTCAGTGTTTTTTCAACACCATGCGCCGCCTGCTGGCGGAGCGAGATGAGCTGCATGTGGTGGAGGACCAACAGGGTGCCCCGACCTGGGCGCCAACGATAGCCACAGCCACGCGCCAGCTGGTCGAGCGCCTGCTCGAACGAGGCGATGTGGGCGGCCTCTATCACCTTACCAATGCGGGCCAAACCTCCTGGTACGGTTTTGCCGCGACCATCGCCGAGCGCCTGGCGCAGCGTGGCGAATTGCGTGCCCGCCTCTATCCCACCACCACCGAGCACTACCCTACCCCGGCAACCCGGCCGCTCTATTCGCGGCTGGACTGCAGCAAGGTCGCGGCGGTATTACCCACTGCCCTGCCGGATTGGCAGGCGGACTTCGATCGCTGCTGGAACCTGTTCGAGCGCGACGAAGCCACGCGCTGAGCCGGCCAGGATCCCGGCGGACGACTACCGCCGGGCGGCACTCGCCGCACACCACGACGCCCACGCCTCGTCGTGCGTACTGGTGACTACCCTTTCGAACGCGTCGCTCGCTAGGGAGATGGCCCCCATACCGGCCACGCTGACCACCCAGGGCTCCACGAGTACCCTTCATCCGCCCGACAAAGATTTCGCTGATCGCGCTATCGATTCGATCCAGACTCTTCATCATCTGCCGATAAGGTTCTTGGCAATACTCTCCAACAAGAACGCTTGCCGGAGTACTCCATGTCGGACGAATACGAAAATCCCTTCTGCCACCCGCAGCAAGGGCAACGCCCCGAACTCAACGAAATGGCTGTAGCCGTCGCGGCCACCATTGTTATCTGGGCCCTGGCGACGCTGGTGGTGGTGATCGCCGGCTATCACGGCAGCAGCCCGACCAATGCCGTCAACCTGGCAACGGTACTGGCAGGAATAGCGGGCTTTATCGGGAGAAGGTGGCAGCTAGAACGTCGCTACCGGGCTGCGAACCGCCGCAGACTGCGGTACTAGAGCCTAATAATCTGCCTACTGGTTCTTACCCGGCGGGGAACTGGCTATCATCAGCTCACCGAAATCATGGCAGGGATGCTCATGTCTTATCTGGTATTGACCCGGCGCACCGACGAAATCATCAATCTATCCCTTAGACCGGGAGCGGATGAAGAAGAGGTGCTGGACCAGCTGTTCAATGGCGGCATCAACATCCGCGCTCTCAAGTTGCGGGGCGATCGCGTCCAGTTGGGCATTCAGGCTTCAGCAGATATCAGCATCATGCGCCAGGAGCTGCTGCCCTTCTGATCCTCTCTGCGTTCCGCACTACAACGATCAGGGCTTCTTGCGATTGCGGGCATACTCGAAACGCCCTTCCAATCCGCGCCATTCCACACCTTGCCAAAGCTCGGGAGCGAGCGTCCCTTCCGCCTGCAGATCCGCCCGGTAATGGGCGAAGAAAGGCTGGCCGTCGCGCAGCACTATGACATTGTGGCGCTCTTCGATCTGAGCGATGAGGTCCAGCACCGCCTCGGCCGATCGACCACCGCTCAGGCAGTAGCAACTGCCATACTGGTGCAGCATGCTTTCGAAGCGGTAGCGATACAGGGTGCAGCGGTCCGTCTCAAGATGAACGCTCTGCCCCTTGGCATCCTGCAGGGCATGATGGACGCAGTGGTCGCAGTCTTCGAACTCCTGACGCGACTCCACCCACTCACCCAGAAATTGCTTCTTCCATCGCCATACCAGCAGCCCACGATCTTCAGGCCGTGAATACACGTTGACCTTGTAGAACATCGCTCGACTCCTCTTTTATTGTTATACGCCGAAGCCACCGCCCAACAGCGGGCGTTTGGCGCCCTGTCGCTGGGATGTCGTACGCTCTGCGGCATACGATTTCAGCATCGCCCCATTTGCCCAGGGCGTCCAGCCATTCCCGGCTCTCCCAGGCTACCGCTCGACGGCGTGCGGCGATGACAAATACCGAGAGTCAAGGGATCTAACAGCGCTTAGATCACAGCGGCTTCGTCCAATTTCGATACAAGAAAGACCGCCTACGAATCGCCGGATAATCAGCGGTCCAGCCAAGCAAACCCTGTGCTTAGAGCCGGGTACAGGCCGCGTACAGGTTCTTGCACCGCTTATCTATCCAGATAAAAAAGCCCGCGCAACGGCGTTACCAGCCAACTAGTATGCAAGCAACTTCGATATCTACCGGTAGCCGAAAACGTAGCGGCGACAAGCACTTGGCCACTTTCCGCCAAGTCACGAATCGCTGCGTTCGAGCCAGATCAGCCGCGAATAGAAGTTGGCATGTCCGCTACTCGATAGCGCTCGATGCAGGGCTACTTGCTAAACCCCCTTAGTCATTCAAGGACTTTTTTTATGCCTGGCCTGGATAGCGACTTTAGAGAGGCGCTCCGTTACGCCATCAGAAACTGTCCCGCTCGCACGGCCGGGCAATTGGTAGCCATCGACCTTGCGGGAAAGGCAATCTCTAAAGGGCCTTCAACACTCACCGCTCCCGAGCTCAAAACCCTGAACCTGGAACTGGGCTTCTGGCTGACCCATTACCAGCGGCTGCAGGAGTTTTCCAGCCAGCGCCTGCCCCATGCAGACGCCGAGGAAACGGCTACGGCCCCAGACATCGAGTCGAGCAGAAGCAAGGCAGGTTAGAAGGCGTAGGCAATAAAAACCCAAGGTGCCTCGCACACTCGGGGTTTTGATATTTGGCGGACTGTAAACCGAAGGCCAACCTCGGCATGGTACGTGATACCACCGACACCGACGTCATGTCGAATCAAGCCGTCATTGGCTCAAGCATCAGTTCAATTGGCTTGCCGGGCAAATTGTCTAGCACCTTCGTTGCCTGAGGTTAAAGTCACTTCGTTCCCTTGGAAACGGTGATATCCGACTGACCCTTCATCAGAAGCTATCAGTAGTCTAACTACCTTCGAGCCACGCCTAACGGCCGTTCACTCCCCTGCCTATTTCCGCTCTCGCCTGTGCAAGCAGGTGATTAGCATCCACCGCTACCGTTTGCAGGCGCTTGCCTTATCTGCGAGTTGCCGTTTGAACCAGGCTATCTCACTGAAAAGGTTGTGGCGTTTCCTTTCCTCTATCGGCTTAGGGGGTATCGGTAGCAGGCAGCTGGCTAGGGCACTGTTCGAGGCGCGAGAAGCGATCAGGCCATAGGCCAGGGCACACCGCCCGAAGATACCTACACTACGAGCTTGGCCAGGAACTGCGAAGCACCTCCCAAGGCTATCGTGCTTCTCGGCTGCCATAGCCTCTAAGCATAAGGAACACGAATACGCATAGAACTCCCATCATGGCTGAGGACGTTAACAGCAGCACTGTATGAGTTGCCAAAAACGCCTCCTTAGCGGCCTCAATCAACGCCGTGCTCTGGGGCTCGGCAAGGCTGTGAGCCACGACATAGCTATCTCCAATAGAGAGCGCTGCACGCTCCGCCATTGGCGCTGCCAGATCCACCGGTAGCGAGATCGTGCGGTTGAAGGCGCTGGACATGAAAACACCAAAAAAGGTGATCCCGAGCCCTGTACCCAGCTCGTAGGCAGTCGCTTCCAAGGAGCCAGCCGCCCCGCCCTTGCTGGCCTCTACAGCCCCCATGATGGCGATGGACGAGGCCGTAAGGCCGATGCTGAGGGTCAGACCCAGCAGCGCCAGCATCGCCGGTACAACGAAGCCCGGCTGGTGCAAATCGGCCAAGGCCAGGAGGATCAGAGCCACTGAAGACAGGCCCAGCGATGCACTGGCTACCAAGCGCAGGCTGCAGTGGCTCGACACATAGCCGGCCACTGGGCCGCCGATGGCGGCAGCAGCCATGATTGGGATCATGAAGATACCGGCTTGTAGCGGCGTATTACCCAGCACGTACTGCAGCTCCTGCGCCAGTGTCAGTTCGACCCCCGCCAATGAGCCCGTGGCAAACACCGCCATGATGATGCCGGCAAGAATAGCCGGGCGCGAGAATAGCGACAGGTCGAGCATGGGCGTCGATGAGCGCAACTGCAGGCGCACGAAGACACTCAACAGAGCGAATCCCAGCAGCGCTACCGTAGCCGCCGCGCCTAGTGACTGTCCGCCGCCGATGGCGGCCTTGATGCCATACACCAGCGCCAGCATGCCGGCAATCAGCACTAGAGCCTGGCCCAGCGCCCAGGTGCCCGGCGTGGTTGCTTCCGCACGTGGCAATAGCAGGAATACCAGCGGCGCGACCACCAGCATGATCGGTACATTGATGAGAAAGGCCGAGCCCCACCAGAAGTGCTCTAGTAGCGCCCCGCCAATCAGCGGTCCGAGCGCCGAACCGGCCGCGCCGACCGTGCCCCAAAGCCCCAGCGCCATCGCGCGCTCGCCTTCATCCTCAAAGGTGCGACGGATGATGCCCAGCACGCAAGGCATGATCATCGACCCACCTAACGCCAGCAGCACCCGTGCAGCAATGAGCAGCGCCGGGGTCGGCGCGAATGCTGCTAGCAGCGAAGCGATGCCGAACACCACCAGGCCGGTGAGCAGCACACGGCGAGCGCCGACGCGATCGGCCAAGGTCCCCATCGGTACCAGCAGGCCAGCCATCAACAGCGGGTATATGTCGATGATCCATAGCAACTCAGTGGCTGAGGCGCCGAGCGCCAAGGTTAGTGAGGGTACGGCGATGTGCAGGATGGTCATGTCGATGACTACTGGCACGAAGGCCAGCATGACCGCTAGCAGGATCAGCCAGCGACGGGGAATGACAGTGAACATGGAAGAACTCGTAACCAAACTGGATCGGACTCTAATGGGTGCCTTTGACAGCGATCATCTCCGCGACATCGTGCTCCCGGCCGCCAACCTGCGGCACGTACAGCGTCATCCAGTTGACGATCCCCGCACCATGCAACTCCAGCAGCTTATGCCGCGCAGCCTGTAAATGGCGTTAGGCGTTGAGCAGCTCTTAACAATCTTCTCGGCCGGGACCCGCGAGTAAGGCGCTCGACCTGCTTACGCGCCCGTGCCAAGACCGCCTCGGCATGCGGTAAAGCCGAAAAGGCACGATCGGGCTCGACCTAGCTCTCTGCGCCTTGCGAACAGACGACTTTGCACGATAGCTGCCTTTCGCCAAGGACAGATTGGATTACTCCAACCTCCTAGATTATTGAAGTTCGGGAATCGGCGATTCTCATCGCCTCCTGAAGACAACTTCACACTACTACTTTATCGGCGCTTAGGGTTATAGAAATTTCGATGCAATCGAAATTTCAGATGTTTTCAATGAAGCATCACCACGTGTAGGCACGTTTCGTAAATTGCCTACACGTACAAGAAGTGCAGGCCTCCGATACATCACATAGGCGGCCAGCAGCCTAGGAGTTTCGAGCATTGAGCAACTACGCCTGGCAAGACGAGAACTCGGATGAATATCGCGACGTGCGCATACTCGTCGGTAATATGAAAGGTGCGCTTCCCTGTCTGCCGCGGCGTTTGCGATCACCAACGGTACCTAAAGACGTGGATACTGTCCGTCTGCACGCCCTTCCATTGCCATTCCAGAAAATTGCGTAATCGACTGTTTTTATTAGCGTTAAATCATCAATCCGACCGCTGCGCAACCTACGTTCACTACGGTTAATCAACGGTTAATCAACTGGTGTTCGCCGCTGCCCTGGGCAATAGTCCTGTCAACCCGAAGCACGCCTCCGCCAGCTCGGGTTACCGCAGAGAAAGACCACGCAAGCGATCTGAAGTCCCCCAGGACTTCATTACGAAAACAATACTAATAATCGCGAGGTACTGACGATGACGCTCCAGGCATTTTGGGATTCCATAGTCGCGTTCTACGAACCCACACTCGAAATCATAAACCTTTGGGCCTTCGGGCTCCCGTTATTCGTGACGGTATTGGCCGTGATGTTCATCGTCGCGCAGAAGATGGACGGCCCCCTTACGTTAAGTGCGCTGAAACATGCCGCTTTTCCCAAAGAGCAATATGACCACGCCTCATCGCGCGTCGATATGTGGAACGGCATTATCCTGTTAGTGCTAGGTTTTCCCTTGGTCGGGCTGATGGCGGTCAACGGGTTGGCTATCGCCGACAATGTCGCTGCCTATGTCGCCAGCGAATACGGTACCCGTACCCCCTTGTTCACGTCGACGTGGGCGTTGGTTACCGTGCAGTTCCTGGTGTACTTCCTTAGCGTCGACTTCGTCGGCTACTGGGTGCACCGCTGGTGCCACACCCACCCTTTGCTGTGGCACCTACACAAGCCTCATCACACCGCGGAAACCCTTACCCCATGGACGCTGTTCCGCCAGCACCCCATCGAGGTCTTCGGCCTCAACGTCATCCCGGCCCTGGTCGGCGGCGCCTTCACCGGGCTGGTGTTGTACGCGACCGGCAGCCAGGTCCACGCCGGGACCCTTGCGGCGGTTGCCACCACCGCCTACGTCGCGTTCTTCTTGATCGACGTGTTCTCGCACGTGCACGTGCCCATCTCCTACGGCTGGATGAACCGCATCGTGCTGGCGCCGGTGATGCACAACTTGCACCACAGCATGGAGCCGCGCCACTGGGACAAGAACAACGCGGTGATCTTGACCCTGTGGGACTGGATGTTCGGCACCCTCTACCTGCCCAAGAAGGGTGAAACCTGGCGCTGGGGATGCAACGACGAGGAGTACGGCGAGAACAACCCGCACCGTACCTTGCGCGGCTTCTACATCAACCCGTTCAAAACCCTGTGGCGGCATGTGAAGGAAGGTGAAAGCCCTAACCTTTGAGTACGCTCCGTTTCACCCACGTATAGCCATTGCCGCACAGGCTTCAGCGTTTTTCCGGCAATGGCGCTTTTGCTCCGCTCTGGCTACCACCCTTCTTTCGATCACCCGAGGAACACTTCCATGGCACTACTCGATACGCTGCATTGGCGCTACGCGACCAAGAGCTATACGAACGAACGGATCGCTCAAGACAAGCTCGACACCATTCTGGAAGCCATCCGTTTAGCCCCCAGCAGTTCCGGGCTGCAACCCTTCAGCGTATTCGTCATCACCGACCCGGCGCTACGCGCGCGCTTGACACCGGTTTGCTACGACCAGCCACAGATCATGCAAGCCTCGCATCTACTGGTGTTCGCCGCCTGGGATCGCTATACCCCGGCACGCATCAACGACTTCTTCGCCTACAGCAACGCGATCCGTGACCTGCCTGACAGCGTGACGGACGATTACCGGCGCTCGCTGCTCGACGGGTTCGGCAGCAAGACCCCGGAACAACAGCATGCCCATGCCGCCAAACAGTGCTATATCGCCCTGGGCTTTGGGCTGATTGCGGCGGCCGAGGCTGGCGTCGATGCCACGCCCATGGAAGGGTTCGATAATCAGGCCGTGGACGCGTTACTAGGGCTTGCCGAGCAGGGCCTGAGCAGTGCGGTGATGCTGGCCCTGGGTCACCGCGATGTCGAGGGCGATTGGTTGGTGAAGTTGGCGAAGGTCCGGCGCGCCAAGGCCGAACTGTTCGTCGAACTGGACTGACAGACACCGCTCGCCCCGACGGGCGACAGTCGGCCATGGCCCTGCCGGGTGCGTGCTCGCCCAGGCCGGGCCAGCGTCGTCGCTCCAGCGTTTCAGCGAAGCGCCCCCCTACCCTCGGCCAGTCCGGCGGGGGCGCCACTGGCTACTGACCCGACTCGTCCAGGCCGCGAACCTGCCACATCTGCCCTGCCTCCAGGGCGCGCGCGACGCGCAATTCGGCCGCCACATTGGACGGCCCGAAGGTGCGCACTTCGTACAGGGCTTCGAAGGCCTGAGCGCCGTGCAACTGGTCCTGCAAACGCGCCAACTCGGTGGCACTGGCCGCGATGTTCGCCGCTTGCACCAACGCCGGATCCATGACGCCGGCCACCACGATCACGTGGTTGCCAGCGGGCCCAGGGAAACGCGCCAGGTACGCGTAGTCGTGACGCATGATGCGCTCGGTTGAGGGTTCGTCCCAGTCCGAGCGGTAGATCTGACCGCTGGCCTTGTCGACCAGCGCCTCCCCATCGGCGGACAATGAAAAGCCGGACAGGTCGAGAAAGGGCTCCTTCAGGTCGCCCAGGCCGTCGAGCAGGCCCACATAGACGATATCGTGATCGCTGAGCATCTGGGTGGTGAAACGCGAGGTGGTCACGTTGCGCAGCTGCTCCGGGTGCCCCGGGCGGGTGGCCGCCGCCACGGGCGCCACCGCGACGAGCGCAGCGGCCTGCCCACTGGGCAGGTGGTAGGCATTTAGATCGATGTACCTTGGCGCATCACTTGGCAGCCGTCGCTGGTACTGTTCGAGCGCGGTGCCGGAGGTGATGCCTGCGTCAGCCACTAAACGCGCAATGGTGCCATCGGCCGCTTGTTCACCAAAGACGTAGAAGTCCCCCGACACCAGTAGCACTGGCGCCGAGCCTTGATTCACGCCTTGCCACAACAGGCTCTGGGTGCGCATATCCGCAGGCGGACGCTTGGCCAGCCACGTCCAGCCTGCTCCGTTGACAGCCAGCAGCAGCAGCGCCGCCGCGGCGGCGAGACCCCAGCTCCGCCTTGAGTGCCTAGCCAGTACGCCGACGCCGCTCGACGCGGCTGCGATAACGACCAGGCGGTACTCTCCGCGCGGTAGGGTCAGCTTCTCACCCAGCTCGTCTGGCGCCATATCGTCGAGTTTCTTGCGCAAGCGGTGAATGTGCACGCGCACGGTGGCATCGGCGGTCAAGTCGACCTCCGTGGTGCGGCCGAACACCACCTGGGCGATCTCGATTTCCTTGGTGGCGACGCCGCTCACCGCCTGTGCGAGCAGAAACTCGAACAGGCGGATCATGCGCCGCGACTTGCCCAGCACACCGCTCTGCAGGACGCGCTGCCCATGCGCGGCGAGCCGCGCGGGCTGGTCGATCTCCGGCTGTTTGTCCATGTCATCCCCTCACTGCGAGCGCTGCCCTGGGGTACGACCCCTGCCCCGTTACAGGCGCAGCGTCCGCACCAGCAGGATGTCACGCGCAGACGGCCTGTTTCGCCAGGTAGACGACGTACCAAGGCTAAAGCATGCGCCCTCCCCCTGGTCCTGTCGAAAAGCCGCTCAGAAGCGCTCGAAACGATAGGGCGTGGGGTCGATGATGGGCGTGTGCTCGCTGATCAGATCGGCTGCCAGATGCCCGGCGGCCGGGGACGTGCCGAAGCCGTGACCGGAGAAACCGGTGGCCACGGTCAGCCCGGGAATCTGCGCGATCGGTCCGATGACCGGGTTGGAATCCGGCGTCACATCGATCGTCCCGGCCCAGGCTTGGGCGATGCGCGCCTGCTCGAACACCGGCCAGGCGGCGATCAGGTTGTTCATCGCGGCGCCGTTGAGCTGGGGGTTGGCGGCTGGGTTCTGGATGCGCACCCGCTCGAACGGGGTGATGCTGTCGTCCCGCCACCGGCGCGCCAATGCTAAATCCTGCATGAACGGCTTGCCCAGCGACACGTTGAGCACGCTGCGCTGCGCACGGAACTGCGGCATGTACTGCTTGGCGAGCAGCAGATGATCGAGGGTCAGAAAGGCGTCCAGCTTGCCACGCTGGGTGATGATGAAGCCGCCGTCATGGTGCTTGCGGAAGGAAAAATCCGGCGCGCCGACGGCGATCTCGGTCGGCCCCGCCATGGGCGCGGTGCGCAGTACCGAGCAGGTCAAAGGTAGCGTTGGCAAGGCCACACCGAGGTTACCGAGGAAGCGTCGCGACCACATGCCACCCGCCAAAAGGACGTGGTCACAACGGAGTTCGCCCCGTTCAGTGACCACACCACTGACCCTACCCGCCGTCATCTGCAAGGTACGCACGGCGCATTGCTCGACGATCACCACCCCTAGGGCCATGGCCGCCTTGGCGATGGCACTGCTGGCCAAGGTCGGTTCGGCGCGAGCATCGGAGGGTGTGAAGATACCGCCTTCCCAAGCACCGACGCCGCCCGGTACCAGACTGTCGATTTCACGTTTGCTCAACAGCCGCGAGTCCAGTGATAAATGCGCAACGGACTTCAGCCAGCCCTCGTGCATCGCCATCTGCGCCTTCGTACGGCCAACGAACATGATCCCCTGCTGGCGGTAGCCGACATCGGCGCCGACGCGTGTCGGCATCTGCGCCCACAAGCGGTCAGCGGCCAAGGCCAGGGGAATATCAGCGGCATGTCGGCTGGTCTTGCGTACCCACCCCAGGTTGCGCGACGACTGCTCGGCAGCGATCCGGCCTTTCTCCAGCACCACCACCGGAATGTTGCGCTCAGCGAGTGTCAACGCGGCGGTCAAGCCAATGATGCCACCGCCGATGATGACTACGGTGGTGGTGCTGGGAAAGTCGGAGGAAGTTGTCACGGGCGCGATAGTGGGTGCCATGATCAGGACTCGCTAGATAAATGAAGGCGGCCAGGCCAGCGCCTGACCGCGAAGCGCTCACGGGGCCAGGCGAATATGTTCGACCTGTGCCTGGGAGGCATTGCGGTAGGCTGTGACTTCCAGCTCGACCTTGTAGACCGTGGAGCCCAGCGGCGGGCAGGTCACAGTGCTGGCGGGGTCAATGCCGCGGAATTTCTCGCCGATCAAGGCCATCACCGCGGGCACGTCCTGCGGGTCCTGGATGAACACGCGCGAGCAGACCACGTCCGCCAGGCTGGAACCTACCGCCTCCAGCGCGGCGCTGATATTGGCGAATACCTGGTGTGTCTGCGCCAGGGCGTCGTCAGCGATGAGCTTGGTCTGCGGGTCGCGACCAGCCGTGTTGGATACGTAGATCCAGTCGCCCACAGCGACCAGGCGCGAGTAGCTGCCATGGTCTTCGAACTTGGAACCGGTTTTGAGCTTGATGATGCGGGTCATGGCGGATGCCTCGTCAGGTGGAATGAGGGAGTGGCTCAGCGCAGCTCAGGGGTTTCCCACAGGTTGAGGGTCACACCGATGCCACGGGCGACGGCGTTGCGATACACCACGGTGCCCCACGCCACGTCTTCCACGGGCATGCCACCTACCGACATGACGATGATTTCGTCGTCGTCCCGACGCCCTGGCGCGTCACCGGCGATGATCTTGCCGATGTCTTCGACTTCCTCCAGACGCAGCGAGCCTTCGGCGATCATGTCCATGAAGCGCACACCGATCACCGGCACGGTGTTGTGCGCAGGCTTGGGCAACTCCGCGAACCAGGCTTGATACAGGCCGGTGTTGTCCAGCACCTTGCGGATGTCGGACTGCTCCATTTCGGCATCCAGCGAGCAGCACGCCGGCATCGCCAGGAAGGCGCCTGGCTTCACCCACTCACGGCGTACGATCGGGTAGGTGGTAGGGTCACCCGTTTCCCCCGAGCTGCAGTACGTAACAAGGTCGGAGCCGCGGACCACGGCTTCGAGCGTATCGACCACCTGCACGGTAGTGATCTGCGGGTAGGTGTCGCCGACCCAGGCCATGAAATCGTCGAGGCTCTTCTGGCCCCGGCCCTTGATCTTCAGCGTGTCGATGTGCGGACACACCGCCATGAACGCCGCCAAGGTGGTCTTCCCCATCACGCCAGGGCCGAGTAGCCCGACCACTTTCGCATCCTTGCGCGCCAGGTGACGGGCGCCGACGCCCGGAATCGCGCCGGTGCGGTAGGCGGAAAGCAGGTTGGCCGACATGTGCGCCAGCGGCGCGCCGGTGTCAGGATCATTCAAAGTGAACATGAGGATCGAACGCGGCAAGCCCTTGTCGCGGTTGGCGATGTTCGAGCCATACCACTTCACCCCGGCGGTGCAGAAGCGGCCCCCCAGGTAGGCCGGCATCGCCATCATGCGGCGGTCGGCGCTGGGTTTGGGCATGTTCGGAAAGGGCGAATCCGGTGGGAAGATCACCATCGCGCCGTGGGAGTCGTTGTTCGGCCCTGCCATGCGGTAGTCACCGGCATACAGCAGGCCGAACATCTCCTCCATGGTGTCGACGCACGCGGCCATGTCGGTCACACCGGCACGGATCATGTCCTGCTCGGACAGGTAGATGAAGTCGATTTTTGTTGTTGTTGACTGTGTAGTAGACATAGGAAGTCCCGGCTTGGTGATAGCACTGCGACAGGTGCAGCGTCTCGCTGTCGGGATCGAGTATCCGGCGCGGCCAAAGGCCGGTATTGTAAATTTCGGACATGCCTTGCCTGCTGACTCGAACAATGATTGGCGCGCTTAATGCCCGACTATCGTCATCCTGCCCTGATGCGGTATCACCATGATCAAACTGTCCGCGCCCCCGCGGAGACATCAAACGGCAAACGAGCAGCCCTGGCTGGTACTGAACTCGTCGCGCTATTCGGTCTTGCCATCGGCGCACCCGGCCATCTCGCATTTCTACGCCTTCGACGTCGACCAGTCCTCGGACCTGTTGGCGGTACCGGATGGGTGCGTGGACATCCTGTTCGACTGTGACAGCAGCCGCCCCAGCGCGAAGATCTGCGGCACACCGCTAAGTGCCCAGGCGGTACAGCTGCATCAGCAGCACCACTATTTCGGCGTGCGCTTCGCGCCCGGTATCATCCCCGGTTTCGTCAATGTGCTGGCCGCCGAGCTGACGGAGTGCGAGCTTGATCTGCTGGAAGTGTCAGGCTTCGCGCAGAAGACCTTCGACAGCATCATCCAGGCCCCCCTGTTGCGCGATCAGATTCGCTTGTTCAGCGAACACCTCGCGCCTCGCTTGATGGGCCGCACCTCCCGACTGACGGCTATGGTCATCGAGCACGCATTGCGTCACCGCGGTGACATCCGCATTCAGCAGCTGGAAGACCTGAGCGGCTATACCACACGCACTCTCCACCGCCAGTTCACGCAGGACACGGGGATTTCACCCAAGGCGTTCTGTCGCATCATTCGCTGCCAGTCCGCGCTGGACACGCTCAACACCCAAGCAGACGTCTCGTTTCCAGACTTGGCGCTGGATCTTGGCTTTACCGACCAGTCGCATTTCCAGCGTGATTTCAAGAAGCTGGTCAGCACTACGCCCTGCGACTACCAACGCAAGATGCTGCTGAACGCGTACAGCGACAGAATCAGCTACGCCTGAGCGACAACCTCTCGCTGACGCCAATGCCTTGCTCGGGTGCCGCCATCGGGTTCGCTCAGGCCCGCCTGCTAACGGCAAGCGCTGCGCGTTTCGTTTGCGAAGGTAGTTCGGCGAACAGCTCGTGGTATTCGGCGGCGAAGTGGCTGAGGTGATAGAAGCCCCAACGCGCAGCAGCATCGCCAATGGAAAGCTCGGCCGCGCGCGTCGACATCAGGGTACGGCGCACGCCATTGAGCCGCATCGAACGCAGATAATTCAACGGCGTGGTTTCAGCCACCGCTTGGAAGCTGTTTTGCAGGGTGCGTCGGCTCACCTGCAAACGCTGGCACAACTCGATCACACTGGGTGCCTCGCTCATTTCCTTGAGCGCTGTGCGATGGCACTTTTCGACGATGTAGCTGCGGGTGGACGTAGTGCTGCGCTGCTGCTTATCGCAGGCTGGGTCGATCATCAATTGCAGCAATTCGTCGAGCATGGTCTGTTCTAGCGCGGCATGGCAAGCCGGCAGGCTGGCCAGGTCATCGTGGGCCAGCACTGTGGCGAACGCCGTCAGCAGGCGACGGCGCGTCTGCGCGTAGCGTTGCGGTAGGACGCGGATGACGGGCTGGCGCAGCAACTGTTTGAGCTCCTTCGCCGACGCCACCTGCTCCAGCGCAGCCTCGAACACCTCGCGGTCGAAGGTGATCGACAGCAGTTCCATCCCAGTGGGCATATGGAACATGAACTCTTCGCCGCCTTCCAGGAAGAACAGACTGCTGTCGACGACATCGCGGCCCTGCATGCGAATCGACCCAGGCACCTGGGTCGGCAGCGCGAAACACATCTTGCCCCGTGGCGCCTCGCCGTTCTGCACCACACGCTGGTTGATCTGTTCGAGGAACACGTGACAACCCGTGGTCGTCAGCTGCGTCAGGGAGCTTTCGGCTGAGCCCGCGGTGAGCTGGCTATAGTCCTGATTCCAATGCTGGATGGTGGCGGCATGCACATGGATGTCGCGAAAATGGCTGATCGTCTGATTTCTCATGGACCGCAAGCCTCCACTACTTTTCTTGTTTTCAGAGCGCCGGTTCGGTCGATAGTGGCATATGACGTACCCCCTGCAAATCGCTGGTGACGGCTGGTCACGGGTGGTTCCCAAACAGCACATCAGGTGCCGATTCGGGCTACCGCTGTGCCATGCGGCACGCTGAAGATCGTTGGACTCGCCTTTGTAGCCCGGAGAACGAATCATGAGCGAAGCCCAACTCAAGTCCTTGCATTTCGCGGACGCCCCGCGAATCGTTTCCACCGATTTGCCCGGCCCCAACACCCGTGAGGCACTGGCGTTGTCGGCCAGCACCGAGTCGATGGCTCGCGGCGGTGGTCGCATGCCGATCGCCATGGATCGTGCCTTTGGTGCCACCTTCAAGGACCCGGACGGCAACACCTACATTGACCTGTCCGCCGGCGTCGGCGTCAGTAGCGTGGGGCGCTGTCACCCGAAGGTGGTGCAGGCCATCCGCGACCAGTCCGAAGTGCTGATGCACGCACTGGAAATCAACAGTACCCGGCGTACCGAGCTGGCCGCGAAGATGTCCGAGATCGCCCCAGACGGTCTGCGCGGTGACTGCATTACCTTCTTTACCCAAAGCGGTAGCGATGCGCTGGAGGCAGCGGTCAAGTTCGCCAAGCGCATCACTGGCCGCCACCAGATCGTCGCGTTCCATGGCGGTTATCACGGTGTCTGGCACGCTTCGGGGGCATTGACTACCGGTACGGCCTACCGCAAGGGATTTGGCGCGCAGATGGGCGGGGTGATCCATGCGCCCTACCCGTATGCCTATCGTTTCCCCTTCGACACCACGCACAAGAGCGCCGAACAGATTGCTGGTGAGTACGTCGATTACCTACTCAACACTCCATACACCGCCGCTGACGACGTAGCCGCGGTAATCGTCGAACCGGTCCAGGGCGAAGGCGGCTACGTCCCACCATCACCCGAGTTCCTGCAACTGCTGCGCAAGGCCTGCGACCGCAGCGGCGCGCTGTTGATTGTCGACGAAGTCCAGTCCGGAGCGGGCCGTACCGGCAAGATGTGGGCGGTCGAGCATTCAGGCGTGAAGCCCGACATGCTCACCTTCGGCAAAGGGATCGGCAGCGATCTGCCGATGGCTGGACTGATCATGCGCTCGGACCTTGCCGCGCAGATCCCCGACGGCTCCATGCCCAATACCTTCGCCGCGAACTCGCTGTCGTCCGTGGTCGCGCTGACCAACATCAGCATCCTGCAGGATCCGGAACTCGACCTCATCAACCGCGCGCATACCTTGGGACTGGAAGCCCAGGCCCGTATCCACGCGTTTGGCAGCCCCCTGATCGGCGAGGTGCGTGGGCGCGGCCTGATGATCGGCATCGAACTCGTCGAGGATCAGGTCAGCAAAACGCCGCTAGCCGGCGAGAAGATCGGTCAGCTGATGGGCTACCTGATGGGCCACGGCGTGTTGATGATCCCCTGCGGCCGTTACGGCAACGTGATGCGCATCATGCCGTCGCTGACCATCTCCCACGACCTGTTCTTCAAGGCGCTGGATATCTTCGGTGCTGCCCTGGCCTCTCTAGAGGCGTGATCTCGCCTCCCCCTTTATGGAAAGAACAATGACACAGCATCTGAACCACTTCATCGCGGGGGCGCTTGACGAGGGCTCCTCTGGCCAGCGTATTGCGCTCGTCAACCCGGTCACCGAACAGATGTACGGCAGCAGTGCACGGGGCACCACCGCCGACGTCGACCGCGCGGTGGCAGCCGCCCACGCCCAGCTCGAGGGCGGGGCCTGGAGCCAACTGGACGGCGCCCAGCGCGGCCGCCTGCTGAGCACGCTGGCCGACCTGGTCGAGCGCGACAGCGAGCGCCTGGCCGATATGGATGCCAACGCCATCGGCCGCTCGCCAATGGAGCCCCGCCGCATGGACCTGCCCAACGCCATCGCCAACCTGCGCGCGGCCGCGGGGTGGGCGAACCAGCTCGAAGGACGCACCATCCCCACGGGTGGCTACTTTGGCCACAAGACCCTCTCCTACACCGTACGCGAGCCCGTGGGGGTGGTCGGCGCCATTGTGCCCTGGAACTCGCCGTTGATGATCACGGTGTGGAAACTCGCTGCGTTGCTTGCAGCAGGCTGCACCGTCGTCATCAAACCCTCTGAAGAAACTCCGCAGTCGGCCCTGCACCTGGCGGCCCTGGCTCAGGAAGCGGGCTTCCCGGACGGCGTGATCAATGTGGTCACCGGCTACGGTGCCGAAGTGGGCCGCGCCCTGTGCGAACACCCCCAGGTGGCCAAAATCAGCTTTACCGGCAGCCCTGAAGCGGGCCGCGAGATTCAGCGCACGGCCGGGGTGCTCTTTAAGCAAGTGTCCCTGGAACTGGGGGGCAAGAGCCCGCAGATCGTGTTCGACGATGCCGTCTTCGAGGACGCCGTATTTGGCTGCACCCTCGGCCTATTCGCCAATCAGGGCCAGGTATGCGCAGCAGGCTCGCGCATCCTGGTGCAGCGAGGCGTCGCCGAGCGTTTCGCCGCAGCCCTGGCTGAAGCGGCGGAGTCGGTGAAGGTCGGCGACCCATGCCAGCCGGGCGTGCAGATGGGCCCGGTCGCCAAGAAAGCCCAGTTCGAACGGGTCAATCGCTACATCCAGCTAGGAATCGATCAAGGTGCCACGCTCGTCGCGGGTGGTGTGTCCACGCCGGAAAAAGGCTGGTTCGTGCGGCCGACGATTTTCACCAACGCGCGCAACGACATGGCGATCGCTCAAGAGGAAATCTTCGGTCCGGTGGGCACGGTGATCGTGTTCGATACCGAAGCAGAAGCCATCGCCCTCGCCAATGATTCCTCTTACGGCCTGGCGGCTACGGTCTGGACCGGAAACCTGGCGCGTGCCCACCGCGTCGCAGCTGCCGTCAAGGCCGGCGCCGTAGGCATCAACTGCTGGAGTCCGCTGGATGCCAACCTGCCCTGGGGCGGCGTGAAGACCAGTGGCATCGGCCGTGAAGGCGGCTTTGGCGGGGCTCTGGCCTACACCGAAGAAAAGGTCGTCACGGTACTGTTGCCCGGCTGATCGCCGGTACCGAACGCCCCTGCCAACGCCTGTTCGCAGGGGCTTTTTTTCGTGAAGAAGCTCTTCAATACCCTTTGGAGAAACCGGATGAACGCGCCTACAACTATAATAATCGAACGCTACTCCACCTCCCTGCGCGTGCTGCACTGGCTACGCGCCGTCATCGTGATCGGCATGCTCTGGGCAGGCTGGCACATGACGGGGATGAGCGATGACATACCGAGCAAGTTCGAGCTCTACTACCCCTGGCACAAGTCCTTCGGGATATTGGCGTTCCTGCTGGTACTGACGCAGATCGCCGTGCGCTTACGCACGCCGCGACTGCCTCGACCGCTGCAAACCCTGGCGCCCTACGAACGCGTGCTTTCCACCCTGGTGCAGCGCGCCATGTATGTGCTGCTGGTCGTCGTACCCTTGATGGGCTACTCCATGTCGAGCACCTACACCCAGAGCGACGGGGTATTCTTTTTCGGTGTGAACCTGCCTGAGGCGCTGCCGAAGAACGACAATTGGTTTGTCGTGTTCCAAGCGCTGCACAAGTTTCTCGCTTACACCCTACTCGTATTGATCGTGCTGCACGTCGCGGGCGCCTTGAAACACCGCTTCCTGGACCGAGACCCGAGCAAAGACGTGCTGCGTCGCATGCTCTAGTCGCATGTTCCAAAAGAAAAGGGCGTTGGCAATGCCAACGCCCTTTTCTCGTGCTCTCCTTTCCTATCGCTCTACGCGCGTCTATGACTCAAAACGTCAGCCAGACGTTGAACTGCAGGTAGACGTTGGTATCCGCGCTGCCACTTTGCAATCCGCCGTTATCAAGCCACTTCTCTGGCTTGTAGAAGCCGATCAGGGGTGAGAGCAGGACGTTCTCGGTCACGCGCCAATCCAGGTACAGGTCGATCTCGCGAGCGCTGAAATCACGCTCGTCGCGCCGCGACAGCTGGTGGTAGTCGAACGCCATGGCGTTGAGGGTCAGGCTCTCGGTCGGCTTGAGCGACAGCAGTATGTCGTTGATCCGCATGTTGGAAGTCACCGAGCCGGCGTAGTTGACCGCGACCTCCCCCTGGTAGCGCCCGCGAAAACCGCCCTGGAACAGGAAGTCCCAGCCTTCGGAGTAGCGCGAGAAGCGGTAACTCACGGTCGGTTGCCACGGCAGGTCGGCGAAGGTGTACCCGGCATCCAAGAACATACCCCGCTGCGAGCCTGAACGCTTTTCCTGGCGCGCGACCTCGAAGGCGAAATCGGCGTTTTCGATCCCGGCGTTGCCCTGCCCGCGGATGCTGTAGACGTCCATGCCCTTGCGCTCGCCCCGATCAGCGAAGACATAGCGCTCATCGACATCCAGGCCGCGAATGTAGGTCGAACCGAGCGAGCCGAATGGCGTGGTGTAGTCGACGGTGGCCACGGCCAGTTCGGTCTTCGACTGCCCTGGGTTATCCGATTTCAACCAGGCGACGCTGCTGTGCAACCCCTCGTTACCCCCCACCTTCAGCACGGCCGTGTTGGCGAAGGCCAGTCGCTGCCCGATGTAGAAGGCACCCCCGCGGTCGAAGCGACCGTTGCTGTCTTCGATGGGGCTGAACGCCTTACCCGGGTTGAAACCGTCGTCGGTGATCAGAAAACCGCTCACCGTGACCAGTTGCCGGCCAAAGGAGAAGTCGACCCCATCGGCGCCCAGGGCGGGGATCGAATCACCGGACTTCCAGCCGAAATAGGCATCTTCCAGGGCAGTCCTACGTTCGCTCCCTGCGGTGATCCCGCCGATGTCGCCCTCGCCCCAGGTCGCGGAGCTGAGCAGACTCACGGCACCGTACACCGAGCCTGCGCCCACCCGGTCGGTGGTGCCCCTAAGGCCGTACTTGAGGTAGCCCTCCTGCCAATGCATGCGGCCGGAGCGCCTGGCCGGGTCGCCAAGGTAGTTGCGTGAACTGCTGTACCAGCCATAACCCGCGCTCAGATCAGCGTTGAGCACGGTCGCCCCTTCGTCCTCGTTATATATCTCGATGGCCTGGGCCATCGGCGTCAACGCACAAAGCGCGACCAGCGAGAACAGTGGGCTACAGGATGGGGTGCGCATGACGTCTCTTCCTTTTTTTATCGTTATGAGGCGAGACATGAGTGTTCGATCAGGCAATGGCGGGCGGTTATCCCAAATCAGCACCTGCGAGCAGCCTGCAGAGCGTTGCCTGCTGATCGGTGCACAAGCGAACGAAATGTCTATCGCGTGCCATCAGTTGCCATTTTGGGATACGGCTGTGCCCGGTCTGCGCCTTAGCCTGCAGGCATAAGAACGTATAAGAACCGAGGCACTCGCTATGAAACCTTCGTCCTGCCTACGCAAGGGCCTGGCTCTGCTCACCCTTGCCACCTGCGCGGCGTTAGCCCCTGTGGTTTATGCGCACCACTCCTTCGCCATCTTCGATCAGACCAAGACGATCACCCTCCAAGGCGTAGTCGGACGCTTCGTCTGGAGCAACCCGCATATCTCCATCTACTTCGACGCACCGGGGCCACCGGCGCAGCAATACAAGATCGAGACCGGCAGCGTGAACGCGATGAGTCGGTCCGGCTGGAAGGCCGACTCGCTGAAGGCCGGCGACGTCGCGGAGGTCACCTTCAAACCCCTCAAAAACGGTGATCCAGGTGGCTTGCTCGTGGAGATCAAGGTGGGCGACGTAGTGCTCTCCGGGGGCGGCTGAACCGCCCTGCCGGCGGCACCTAGGCACCTGAGCGAACCCTCATCGGTCGGAGACACTGTCATGCAAACCATCCACCGCTCCATCCCTGCCCGTGCCCTCCTGGGCTGGGTGCTAATGGCTACGACCGCGCTTGCCTGCGCAGCACAGCCAAACGCCCAGCAGCCAGCCGCGCAGGGTACCCACCGGCCAGACATCAGCGGCACCTGGGAACGCACTCCGGACGACTGGTTCGGCGAAAACCCGGACGACCCGGTGCATCCCGGCGGGCCCATGGACCTGAAGGCGCCCTATGCCAAACAGTATGCCGAGCTGAAGAAACGCCAGGCCGCCGCCAACGAAGCCGGCACCCCCCTCGCGACGACCAGCTCCATGTGCCTGCCCGAGGGCATGCCGGTGATGATGGCCGCGCTGTTTCCCATCGAGATCATCCACGACGACAAGCAGGTGATCGTGCTGGGGGAATACCTGCAGCAGGTACGCCGCATCATCCTCAACGAACCCAGTCCGCCGCTGAAGGACTTGGATCCCAGTTACCAGGGCTATTCCCGGGGCCACTGGGAAGGCGACACCCTGGTGGTGCGTACCCAAGGCGTGCGTACCGATGTGCTGTTCTACGACGTGCCCCACGGCAAGGCGATGACCATTACCGAGCGCCTACGCCTGAAGACCCCTGACCTGCTGGAAAACCAGGTAGTGATCGACGACCCCGAGGTGCTCAACAGCCCCTATCGCTTCACCTTCGACTACAAGCGCTCGGCCTATCGCATCCACGAATACGTGTGCGAGAACAACCAGATCGTGACCGACAGCGACGGCACGACCCACCTCAAGCGCGACTGACGTCCACCCTCGCCGATCATGCATTGGAGGTATTGGATGCCTGCCCTGACGCCCCGCTCCCTGCACGCTGTGCTGTGGTCGCTGCTCCTGATGTCGAGCGTCCATGCCGAGGTACCGCCTATGCCGGTCGCGCTCGCCGTGCCGCCTTCCGGCCAACTGCCGCTGTCGTCGGCTCAGCGGGCCGGCACCGAGTACAGCGACCTCGCGCAGTACGGCTATATCGAAGAAGAGTACTACCTGCAGGGCATCGCCCCGGCGATCACCGCCGCCGGCGATACCCTGCTGCAAGCGCCCTACACCACGCGAATTCTGGTGCGTAAACCAGCCGATCCGGTCCGCTTCAACGGTACTGTTGTCATCGAGCCCTTCAGCTGGTTCGGCGAACGGGCTGCCGGGTGGATCCTGACGCGCGATTACCTGCTGCGGCGGGGCTATGCCTACGTCGGCTACACGCTGAACATCAACCAGCCTAGCGTCGACCCGAAGTTCGTCTCCGCCACGCCGGCCGCCGAAGCTGATCAGATCGCCCAGTACGGACGCATCGTCAACTTCGAATTCATGCGCCGCTTCGACTATGCCCGCTATGCACCGTTGGCCAGCTATTACGATCCGCAGCGCTTCAGGCGCGGCGACGCGCCAGACCCGTTCGCCCCGCAAGCCCAGGGCATCGGTGCGCAGCTGGCGTTGCTGCTCAAGAGCAACAGCCCGCAGGGCCCGCTGTCCGGCTTGTCCGTGCAGCGCGTGTATGTAGACAGCTGGGCGGTCACGGCTCAGGTCTGGATGGACTACCTCGACCAGGGCCGCCACCAGCAGTGGCGCCTGCCCGACGGCAAGCCGCTGATCGACGCCTACATGACCGGGCGCATGGCCTATGGCGAGGTCGGTGGTGAGGTCATCCGGGTACCGCGACAGCTACCCGCAGACACGCCCTTCGTCACCGTCTACAGCCAGTCCGAATTGATGCACGACGTGCTCGAGGGCATCGCCCTGCCCGCCGACAGCGACCGTCCGCGACTGCGCTATTACGAAGTCACAGGCATGCCGCACTTGCGCCTGGCCGACCTCGGTACCCAGCACACCGAACAGGTAGCTGCCGACATCGGCAAAGGCGACGACCCGCAGTGCCGCACCCTCTCGGACGAACCCGTGCAGCTAGTGGTTTCGGCACTGCTCGATGGCCTGGACCGCTGGGTTCGCGAGGGTGCCCCGATGCCCAAGGCTCCGCGCGTCCCTCGCGCGGGCAAAGCCGTCGTGCGCGATCCGCTCACCGGCAACATGCAAGGCGGCGTACGACCGCCCTGGGTGCAGGTGCCGAGCGCCTCCTACCTGACCGATCAGGAATCCGGCTGTGGGCTGATCTACGACACCAAGGTGCCCTACAACCGGGCCACCCTGCGTCAACGCTACGGCAGCTTCGACCACTACCAGCAGGCCTTCGAGGCCGCCAAGACAGTGTCGATCCGGGAGGGTTACCTGCTGCCCGAAGACGCCCCTGGCCTGCATCCGATCGCGACACCCCAGGACTTCTAGCCCTCTACCTTGCGAGAGAACGACCGATGTCATCCCTACCCGTCATTGACTGGCTCTATGCGACACCCGTGAGCAGCGGCATCCGCGATCTCCTGTGGGTGGTGCCGACCGTGCAGAGCGTTCACATACTCGCCATCGCGGTGATCTTTGGCAGCGCGGTGATTTCCGACCTGCGCCTGGCAGGGGTCTTCGCCACCGACGAGCCCGTGCGCGGGGTGGTTCGTCGTTACTACCCCTGGATGCGTGCGGCGCTGCTGCTGCTGCTTGCCACCGGGGTGGTCATGGCCGTCGGCGAGCCCGACCGGGTGCTGGTCAATAGCGTGTTCTGGCTGAAGATGGCGCTGGTGGTACTGGCCTTCGGCCTGGCGTGGCGCTTACGGCGCCCTTACCTGCGTCCGCTGGCCACGCCACAGAGCGCCGAGCCTCAGCCGGTCAGGGTGCTCGCCTGGCTGTCGATCGCGCTGTGGTGCGTGGTGATCATCTGTGGCCGCTGGATCGCCTACGCGATCTGAGCCCTTCGACCTGACCTTTGGGGTATCCACCATGGACCTTCAGTCACTTCTGCAAGCCCTCGAAGCTACCGCGCTCGCCACCACGATTCGTGAGTCGGCCATCGCCTTTCCCACCTTGGAATCGGTGCATGTGATCGGTATCGCCCTGGTGTTCGGCAGCATCGCGGTGGTCGATCTGCGCCTGCTCGGTATCAGCGCACACCGGCGTAGCGCTCAGCGCCTCATCCGCGAGTTGCTACCCTTCACCTGGGTCGCCTTCGTCACCTGTGTGATCACCGGCTCGCTGATGTTCGCCGCCAATGCCACCACCTATGCGCAGAACCCTATGTTCCTCTGGAAGATAGGCATGCTGGCCCTCGCGGGCCTGAACATGGCGGTGTTCCACCTGGGAGCGTTTCGCCGCATCAGCGAGTGGGACACCCGGCTGCCACCCCCGGGGGCGGCCCGCTTCGCAGGGGTCAGCTCGATGGCACTGTGGGTGAGCGTCATTTTTCTCGGGCGCTGGATCGCCTTCGTCTGATGGAGCGCCGAGCCCTGACGGCGCGCACCCCGATCACCGCGGTGCCCCCCCGCTCCGGTCGGTGGGAAACGGTAGCGCTGCTGGGTGCGGGCCTGGCATTGGCTCTCGGCATGACCGGCTACCTGCTGCTGCGCCCCCTCAAGGTCGATCCACCGGTGGCGCTGAGCTGGCAGGTCCGTTCGTTCGATGGCCTCAGTCCGGTCGACCAGGCCCTCCACAGTGCGCTGTTGCCCGCGAGCCAGGAGATCATCTGGAACAACGACGACACCGGCGGCTGGATCAGTCTGGAGCGCGCCCAGGCCATGCTGTTGCCGCCGTTCTACCGTGACACCTTCTGGAAGGCCAACGGCGAAGTGCGCTGGCAGCTAATCCTGCCGGGCAGCCACCTGTCTCACCGGCAATCAAGCGATGCAGATACCGGGGCCGCTGACGGCGGCGACGCCGAGGCGCCGCGCAGTGCCGTCGCCCAGGCGACCCAGGGTCAGGGCGCCACCGTCTACTACGGCACGGGTGGCAAGGTACCCGGCCAGAGCGCCTACCTGCTGGTGATAGGCCACGCCCACGCCGGAGTGATGTGGGCCAACCAGGCGACCATCTGGATTCACCGCGACGCCAATGCCCCCTACCCCGCCATCGTCAAGGCCGAGTCCCTGGTCGGCGAGGGCTGGCGCCAGGTCATTCCCTATGACGGCAGCCGCGAACTCGAACGTGTGAAAGGAGCCCTGCCATGAACGGTCCCGCTGCTCTTCGTACCTGGATGCGGCGCGCCCTCATCCTGGCGGTATTGCTCCCTCTGCTGGCGTCGGCCGGCACCGCGACCGAACCAGCCAAACGCCTGAAAATCGGCATCACCCTGCACCCCTACTACAGCTTCGTGGCCAACATCGTCGGCGACAAGGCGGACGTGATCCCCCTGATTCCAGCGGCGGCCAACCCGCACAACTACCAACCGCAACCGGACGACATCGCCCGGGCGATGACTCTCGATGCCCTGGTGGTCAACGGCATCGGCCATGACGAATGGGCTCAGGAAATCGTCAAGGCAGCTGGGCGCCGCGATACCTTGCCCATCATCCAGGCCAACGCCTCGGTCGCCTTGATTCCCATCGGCGGCGACCAGGGCGCCGGCAAGGTGGTCAACCCACACACCTTCGTCTCGACCACTGCCGCAATTCAGCAGGTGTTCGAAATCGCCAGGCGTCTCGGCGAGCTCGATCCTGCCAATGCCAAGACCTACCGGCAGAATGCGCTGGCCTATGCCGGTCGCATCCGCGCCCTGCGCGCCCGCTACATGACCCGCTTCGCCGGACTGGACCTGTCGAACTTCCGCTGCGCCACCACCCATGGCGGCTACGACTACCTGCTGCAGGAATTCGGTCTGTTCGTCACCGCGGTGATCGAGCCACGCCACGGCGTAGCGCCCACCGCCCGGCAGCTGGCGACCACCCTCGACACCATCAAAAAGGCCCAGGTGCAGGTGCTGTTCGCCGAGAAGAACTTTTCCCTGGACCTGGCCAAGCCCATCGAGGCCGCGACGGGGGTGAAGGTCTTTGCCCTTTCGCATATCAACGGTACCCAGTTCAGCGCCGATGAATTCGAGAGTGCGATGCGCGACAACCTCGAAACCCTGGCCGAAGCCGTGGAGTACACCCAGCGATGAGCGCCGCTCCCATCCCGTGCGGCCCAGCCGTGTCCTTCGACAACGTGTCGCTGAGCCTTGGCGGCACTCAGGTGTTGCACGACGTGAGCTTTCGGATACCCCCCGGTGCGCTGCACTGCTTGGTCGGCCCCAACGGCGGCGGGAAGACCTCGTTGGTACGCGCCCTGCTGGGGCAGATGCCCCATACCGGGCATATCCAGCTCGAAGGCAGCGCGACGCCCGTGGGTTACGTACCCCAGGCGCTAGATTTCGACCGCACCGTACCCATGACCGTGAACGACGTCATGGCGCTGCTCAGCCAGCGCCGCCCCGCCTTTTTCGGCAGCGGCCGACGATGGCGAGGGCAGGCGGCGCAAGCCCTGGCGCGCACCGGGGTGGAAACCCTGGGTGACCAGCTGTTCGGTAGCCTCTCGGGTGGACAGCGCCAGCGCGTGCTGCTGGCGCAAGCATTGAACCCGGCGCCCCGCTTGCTGATTCTCGACGAACCCACGGCCGGCATCGATGCCCAGGGCATCCAACTGGTGGAAGCCCTGGTTAGGGAGCTGCATGCCGGCGGCGTCACCGTGCTGTGGATCAACCATGACCTTGAGCAAGTCCGGCGGGTGGCGCAGAGCGTGACCGTCATCAACCGGCAGGTGCGCTACCACGGCCCAGCCGCAGCGCTCGCCAGCCACTGGGAGGCAACCCCATGAACAGCGCTTACGCCTTCATCCGCGAGCAGCTGCAGGCCCTGGCCAGTGGCGGGCTGCTGCCACAGCCGTTCGAGTACGTCTTCGTGATCAACGCCCTGCTGTGCGCGGCGCTGATCGGCCCGCTGCTGGGCGTGCTGGGATCGATGGTGATGATCAAGCGCATGGCCTTCTTCAGCCAGTCGGTAGGCAACGCGGCCATGACCGGGGTGGCGATTGGCGTGCTGATCGGCGAATCCTACACCTCGCCCTACCTGTCGATGTTCGGCTTCTGCCTGTTGTTCGCGCTGACATTGAAGTACACCCAGCAGCGCACCACCCTGGCCAACGACACCCTGATCGGCGTGTTCCTGTCCATCTCGCTGGCCGTCGGCGCCTCGCTGCTGCTGTTCGTGTCCGCCAAGATCAACACCCATGTCATGGAAAGCGTGCTGTTCGGCTCGATCCTGGCGGTCGACGACACCGACATGAACGTGTTGCTCGGGGTGACCCTGGCCTGCGCGCTGATCGGCCTGCCGCTCTATAACGGCATGCTGCTGGCCAGTCTCAACCCCAGCCTGGCTCAAGCGCGCGGCGTGGCGATCCGGGCGGTGGACTACCTGTTCGTGGTGCTGGTCACGCTGGTGACCGTCGCGTGCCTGAAGATCGTTGGCGCCGTACTGGTCGAAGCGCTGCTGCTGATCCCCGCCGCCGCGGCGCGCAACGTCACCCGCTCGTTGCCGGGCCTGGTGACGCTGGCGGTGCTGATTGCCACCTTCTCCTGCGTGGTGGGCATTCTGGTGCCCATGCAGTTTCACCTGCCGGTGCCCACGGGAGGGGCCATCGTGCTGGTCGCCGCCCTGGTGTTCATCATCACCACCGTCATCCGCGCGAGCTCTTCGCGCTTCCAGGGGGCCAGCGTATGAAACGGCGCCTGCTTTCCCTCACCTACTGGCTGGCGTTCGTGGCGCTGCTATGGGTTGGCCAGTCAAACGTGCGGGCTGATAGCTCGCACCCGCGGGTACTGGTCGCTTTACCCGCGCTCCATGCGTTGACGGTCCAGCTCTGCGAGGGCACGCAGATCGACGTGCAGCGTTTGCCGCCAGACCGAGCGTTACCGATGCAAAGCCTGGCCAGTGCCCTGAATCGCCTTGGCGGGCAGCCGTTCGCGCAGGCCGCTGCCGTCGTCACCCTGAGTAGCCTCTGGCAGGCGGATCCGCTCTACGCCAGCGCGCGCCGGCATAACCTGCGCATCGTCGAGGTCGATGCATCCCGAGCCTGGGACCCTCACCAACCTGCGCTTGCGCTACTGCGCGTGCCTGCCAACGACGTGCCCTGGGCCAGAGCGACGACCTCCGAGCCAGGCCACTCGCCCTTCGTGTGGCTAGGCCCGGTGAACGGCCTGCGTCTGGCCACCTTGATCGCCGCCGACCTGGCACGGCTGTCTCCTGAAGACGCACCCCGCATCACCACCAACCTGCGCCAGTTCGAGGCGGACGTGCGCAACCTGAAGGCCGAATATGGCGCCCGTACGGTCGCCTTGAACGATGCCCGGGTACTGGCCCTGGCCAACGAATTCACCTACCTGTTCGATGATTTCGGCCTGTATGTCGAGGGCTGGTTCGTGCGCCAGGACGTCGACTGGAGCGAAACCGATCGCAGCGCCCTGACGCAGTACCTGCGCGAGCGCGACATCCAGGTGGTGGTGCACAAATGGACACCCAGCGCACCCATCGCGGAGGCCATTCGTGCCGCCGGTGCCCGCCTGGTGGTGCTGGACGTGGGTAATCCCGGCCTGTTCGCCGACCCGACGGTGCGCTACGAGACCTTTCTGCGCAGCAACCTGGACCGCCTATTGGCCGCCTTCGACGTACCGGCTAACGGTGTGGCCGCCAAACCGGGCCAATTGCCTGCGCCCACCCAACCCTAGATCCGCTCCTGAAGAGACGCCCCTATGAAACCCAGGAACTCTGCGCACGGCGCGCTGCTCGCCGCGACCCTGCTGTGCACCCAGATGGCGTTCGCCCATGGCCCCGCCTTCGATTGCTACCTCGAGCGCGGGGGCCAGGTGAAATGCGAAGCCGGCTTTACCGATGGCAGCTCGGCCGTGGGCCGCAAGATCCTGGTACGCGACCTCAGCGAGAAGGTCTTGCTCGAAGGCCAGGTTGGTCCTGACAGCAGTTTCAGCTTTCCGGCGCCGTCGGATCCCTACAGCGTCACCTTCCTGGGCGGTGAGGGCCATGAAATCACCCTGCAATCCACCGACATCACCGAGTGAGCCCCGCCATGACCTCCAAACCGCTGTTGCACGTCGTTGCCGCTACCGCCCTGTGCCTGGCCGGCACCGCCCGGGCGCACTTCCAGCTGCTCTATGTCGATGACACCGCCCTGCCCCGCGCGCACCCGCTGGAGCTGGCTGCCGTGTTCACCCATCCCTTCAATGGCGGACCGACCATGGCCATGGGCACCCCGCGGGTCTTTACCCACATCGACCCCCATGGCGAGCGCACCGACCTGCTCAAGGCGCTGCGCCCAGTGCACTGGCAGAGCCGCGACAATCAGGCCAATGCCTATCGCCTGTCGCTGCCTCGCGAGGCCGTTCGCACCCTGGGCGACCACACGTTCCTGCTCGAACCGGAACCCTACCTGGAAGCGGAGGAAGGACTGTATATCCAGCAATTCACCAAACTGGTCATCAATGTGGGCGGCGTGCCGGGCAACTGGTCCGAGCCCCAGGGGATGCCGGTGGAGATCCAGCCGTTGAGTAAACCCTATGCGAACTGGACCGGCGGGGTATTCCGTGCGCGTGTGCTGGCAGACGGCAAACCGGTGCCCTTCGCCAAGGTCGAGGTCGAGTACCTGAACAATGACCTCGATCTGCAGCGCAATGCCTTCGGCGCCACTGCCCACGTGCGCGCACCTCAGGCGTCGTTCAACGTGCAGAGTATGTATGCGGACGACCTGGGCATCGTTACTTTGGGCCTGCCGCGCGCGGGCTGGTGGGGCATCGCGGCACTGGACATCGGCATGACCAAAACCTACAACGGGAAAACCCTGTCGCAGGATGCCGTCCTGTGGGTGCAGGCTACCGATATGCGGTGAAGGTGGGGGCGGCGCCCGTGCCTCAGTAGGCGGGCGCCGTACCGCTCAGGCGGCGACGGTGCAGTCGCTGGATGGCCTGATAGCACAGCGCGCTGCCGATGCCGCAGGCACCGATGGCCAGGCACATGGCCAGCGGTGTGCCGTCGGCGAGTACAGCGACCAAGCCGCTGACCCCGGCCGCGCAGACGTACTGCAGCGAGATCGCTAGCCCCACCGCCGCCCCCGCGTTGCGTGGGAACAGCGCCATGAGGCTGGCCGTGCAGTTGGCACCGATCAACCCGCTGATGCCGACGAACACCCAGACGCCAGCCATCACCGCCCACGGCTGCTGCCCCCCTACCAGCCCAGCCAGGATCAAGGACAGACCCGCCGCGGCTGCCACCCTGCTGCCAATGCTGAGCAGGTACAGAGGTCCATGCCGACGAACCGAACGCGCATTGATGACCGTGGCCAGGATGATTCCGCCGAGGTTGAGGGCGAACAGCAGGCTGTACGCCCTCGGCGAAAATCCGAAATAGTCGATGAACACGAAGGGCGAGGCGGTGATGAAAGCGAACATACCGCCAACGGAAAGACCCATGCTGAGGATGTAGCACAACGCGAGCGGGTCGACAGCGACACGCCCGTACAATGCAAAGGACGCCCCTATCGAAGCGGTACGTTCACTGGGCTGATGGCTCTCGGGCAGACCCCCGTACACCGCGATCAGGCACCCACCGGCCACCAGCAACAAGGCGGCGAATATGCTGCGCCAGTCCCCGAGCAGGACGAGATAAGTCCCTAGCAGCGGCGCCACTAGAGTGGCGAGCATCGCGATCACATGCATCAGCGATAACACCCTGGCCGCCTCGTTCAGGCTGTACAGATCGCGTACCACGGTGCGTGCCAGCACCATCGCGCCAGCCCCGCCGAGCGCCTGTAGAAAGCGCCAACCGATCAGCTGCTCGACGCTATGGGAGGCCATGCATCCCAGAGAGGCCAGCATGTATAGCAGGATGCAGCCGAGCAACAGGCGCTTCCGGCCGAAGCGGTCGGAGAGCGGGCCGTAGACCAGCATCCCCAGGCATAGCCCGACCAGGAACACCCCGATAGTCAGTTGCACCTGCGCGCTGCTGGTGTCGAACTCGCGGGCGATGTTCGGCAGACTCGGCAGGTAGGTGTCGATAGATAGCGGCACGAAGGCCGCGAGTAGCGCGAGCAGCCACAGCTGGCGTGGTGCCCGGCGCTCAGGGGATAAGGTGGCGCCCGCCGATGGCTTGGTGCCGGAGGAGCAGCGGGTGGCAGCACACATCGACTCTTCACTCCGACCAGACAAGGACGGGCACTAACCCGCGAACGGAGAAGGCTCGAAACGCAATATCGTGTCCGCTCCAAGCATGCTCAGCTGGTACAGGCCCGGCTGAATGTCGAGGGGAGGCAGAAGTGCGCCGGATAGAATCACCTGCCCTGCGCGCAGCGGCTGCCGATCGGCCAGCAGGCGACGAATCAGCCAGCACAGGATGGACTGCGGCGAGTCCGCGTCCAGCCCACTGATACCCGCCCCCAGTTCCTGGCCGTTGTGGTACAGGCGGTAGTCCACCTGCCGGTGCCGCTCAGGCAGGAAGCCTTGTCTTTGTCCCAGGCAATACAGGGCGGCCGCCGCGTTGTCGGCGAGAAAGGCACCGGCATTGAAGGTCCAGTTCTGCCAGCGGCTGTCGGCGATCTCGAAGGCCGGCGCTACCTCGGCGATGGCCGCGAGTAGCGCTTCGTCCGAATGGAAGTCCGGGAGCAGGTCCTGGCCCAGGATAAAGGCCACTTCGATCTCCAGTTTGGGCCGGATCAGCTGTGACAGGTCGACCGGCTGATCCTCGGACAAGGCCATCGTATCGGTCAGCACGCCATACACCGGCTCACTGAGGCCGAAACGGTGCTGCGCCGCGGCACCCGCGAAGGCGACCTTCCAACCGCTCAGCTGTTCCTGACGCGCTTGCCGCTGTTGTAAGCCCTGGCCCTGCAGGGCATAGCCCGCGCTGACGTCCAGGCCCTCGCCCTGGTCTGGGGCCAAGGGCGAGGCGTGTTGACCGGCCAGCAGCAGCCGTGTGGATAGCGAGGTAGCGGTGTTCATGACAGTTGCCTCTGCAATTTACCCAGCACCTGTTCCAGGCGCTCCGGCGTGGTGATGGCGGCGACGAAGCGGTCTGGCCGCACGATGACGATGCAGTCGCGCACCTTGGAGAACCAGTTGCCCAGGCGGTTATCGACGTCTTCGACACTGATCGCGCCGACGGCGCTGAGGGGTTGATGACGACTGCCACTGCGTGAGCGATTGACCTGGATGAAGCGCGTGTCCCAGGTCGCCCAATAGCTTTTGCTCGCGTCACTCAAGGCCGCGGCCGGGTTGACCCGGTAACCGAGCACCGCATAGGAGCTGCCCATCACGTCGTCGAGGCGGCGCCGCACACCCTCGCAATCCTCGACCGCCGGCTGCACGAACAACTGCCCCACCAGGTCGCCTTCGCGCAACTCCTCACGCTCGTGAAACACCAGACCCTTGACGATGGTGGCCTTGGGCTTGAACTTGAATTCGAGCAGGTGCGAACGCAGGTTGTCGACGGTGTTCACCGCCTGGAACAGCCAATCCCGGATACCCGCCATCAGCGGGTTGGTCAGGCCGAGCACGGCGCCCATGTTGTCGGCCAGGCCGATCAGGTCGGTGGCATGGCCGCGGCGTTCCACGTCGTAGCTGGCGATGATCTTCGGCGAAGCCCGGCCCTGCAGTACCGCGGCCAGTTTCCAGGCCAGGTTGGCGACATCGCGCAGCCCGGAGTTCAACCCCTGGCCCGCCCAGGGCGGCGAGATGTGCGCGGCATCGCCCACCAAGGCCACGCGCCCCTGGACGAAGCACGCGGCCACCCGCGAGTTGTGCGTGTACGCCCGAATGCGCACGATCTCCAGGGCCTCCACGGCATCGCCGATATGGCCGTGGATCAACCGGCGAATGGTGGCTTCCTCGCACATCTTCGCCTCGTCTTCGCCTTCCTTGAGCATGAACTCCCAACGCCGCTGGCCATAGGGCAGGTAGATGCACACGAAGGGTCGCTCGGGGTCGGCGTGTAAGGCGGTATAGGGTGCATCCAGGGAGTCGTTGGTGACATCCACCACCACCCACTTGCGCGGGTGCGTCAGGCCGAGCAGCTCAATGCCCAGTTGCTTGCGCACCGAGGAGCGCCCGCCATCGGCGCCAACCAGGTACTGTGCCTGTAGGCTGTAGAGGTTGCCGTCAACGCCCTTGACCTCCACGGTCACTCCCTCGTCGTCCTGACGTAGGGTGAGCATCTCATGGCCTTGGCGCAGTTCGACGGTCGGGTAACGGGCGAGCTCGTCGCGCAAAGTGCGTTCCAGCAATTGCTGCATGAAGATGTTGCGCATCGGCCAGCCATATTCGGCCGCCGTCGGTTTGACCTCGGCGAAGCACACGCCACGAGCGTTGTAATAACGCAGCGGCACGTCGCAGATCATGTCCCGTACAGCAATATCGGCGATGCCGATGCCTTGCAGCACACGCAGCGCCTCATCGTCCATGCCCACTGCACGCGGATAGGGCAAGATCCCTTCGGCTAGCTCCAGCACTACGCAGTCGATACCCTGCTGTCCCATGTAGTGAGCCATGGTGATACCGTTAGGGCCACCGCCAACGATGATTACCTGCGTCGTCTCGCATTTCATGCGGGCTCACCTGCTTTCGTGGATTGATCGCCTTGCAGCGCAGGTCGCAGCGCATGCAGAAAGCCGACAACGGCGGCGTTGAATACGGGGCCCTGATCGTCGTGCACATAATGGCTCGCATCGGCAATCTCCAAAATGCGCACCTGCGCATTGGCGGCCTGCATAGCAGTCAGGGTGGCGCCTGGTAGAAAGTCTGAGCGCATGCCGCGAATGAATAAGGTCGGGCAGTCCAACGCCTTTACTGCGGGCCACAGGTCGGTCGGGGTGATGCTCAGGCGCGCCTCAGCGATGCCCTGCTGATCATGCCGCCAGGTGACGCCTTGCTCGGTCGCTTTCATGGAGTGGGCCAGGCGCGATGCCAATCCCGCATCCGTGAGTCCCGGGCGGGATTTGCGCCAGAAGGTTTCGGCGCTAGTCCAGTCGGTAAAAAGGTTGGGGGTCTCCTGCATTTCCCGGCGTATCCGAGCCGCGCCATCGCCCACGCTGGAGGAGCCCGGGCCGATGTCTTCGATTACCAGGCCGATCAATCGGCCTGGATGCTGTCGAGCGTATTCCAGGGCATTGCTGCCACCGAGGGAGTGCCCTACCAGCATGAACCTCTCGAGGCCCAGGTTCGCCACTAGATCTTCTAGGTCACGCACATAGGACTCGGTGCAGTAGCTTGCAGGCTCAGCCCAGTCACTCAAACCGCGGCCACGCTGATCGAGGGCATACACGCAGTAGGCATCGCCCAGGGCCTCAGCCAGGGATGACCACGTCTGGGCATAAGCCCGCAGGCCATGCAGCATGATGACCGGGGTCGCCCCAGGGCGGCCCCATTGCAGCACATGCAGGGACAACTGATCGCGGTTGAGAAAGAAGAAGCTGTTTGCGTCCATCAGGGCACTCCCTATCGCCGGTACCGGTCAGGTCAGACCGTTGTCGCCTTTGATCGCCTCGGCCGTCAGGCCTCCGAGCCGAGCATGCAGCCGGCCGCGCGTAGCGAAGGCCCAGATAATAATCACCTCATCCGACGCCGGGCCGTCACCAAACGAAGCGGAAATGGTGTCGTAGTGCGATCGCACATACAGCGCATCCTTGTGCGCTAGCGGGATGTCTATCGTCACCCCGGGCGCGCCACGCTTGCCGGTCGAGGGGACCCACGACTTGCCACCGCCCAGCGCCGCGCGCACCGGATCGGCGGCCGGATTGGTGAGAAACGCATTGCCATGCTCGTATTCGCTGTTGGCACCGACCAGGCAGGCCTTGCCGTAGCTGACGATGGCACGGCCAGCGGCCAGGGCCTGGATGCGGCGACCGAATTCGTGACCCAGCTCTGGAGAGGCATCGATCAGTTCGTCGAGACTTTGGCTAAAGCGGCCAGCGTAAGGATTATGGATGGCAGCGGCGATGACGTACTTGAACAACGGCTCGCCATCGGCCAGCTGGCCGCTTTCATTGGCCAAGGTCTCTTCGGTGAAGCTGTACCACTTGCGGATGTGATAATTAGCGAAATTCTGGGCTTTCATTGAGCGGGTCCTCGTAAAGGGGGTCGACGGTGAAGTTGCGGCTCGGTGCACCGGCCGCCTTGAACCGCGCCTTCGCATCGGCCTCGTCGTGGACGGTTTCGAAGAAGAATTCCAGGCGGTTGCCGTCCGGGTCGTGGAAATACAGGCCATTGCCGATCTCGTGGTCGGTGATCTTGACGATCTCCACGCCCTTGCTCAGCAACATGCCGTACAGCTCGCGCAGGGTGGTCATGTCGCCAGCCACCTCCAGGCCGTAGTGCTGCAGGCCCAGGCCGCCCTGATGGGCACCGGGCTCGGCCTTGATCAGCGCGATATCGTGGTGCTTGCTGCCAAAGGCCATCATTACCCAGGCCTCGCCGCGAGCGCTTTCGTGCATGCCCAGGACATCGGCGTACCACAGGGCCGAGGCGTCCGGGTCGGTAACGAACAGCGAAATATGGGTACGCAAGATCTCAATGTTCATCGCTTGCTCCTCATTTTTTCTGCACGACGGAGGTGTGGGCCGCCTTGATCTGCGCCACCGCCGGCGTCCACAGCACATCGGCGATCTCGCTGAACTCACGCCACTGCTTCTGCCAGCCGGTGCCACCGTTTTCCGAGGTGAACAGGTGGCCGTACTTGGTGCCGGCCAGCATCTGCTTGGGGTTGGCCGGGTTGAAGGCGATGGCCCAGACGCAGGAGTTGGGTTGCTGCGAGAGCGGCAGCACTTCCCAGGTGGCGGCGGCGTCGCGGGAGACCAGGACCTTGCTGGTGGTGCCGGGAGTACCGTCGGAAATACTCAGGTACAGGGTGTCTTCGCTGCCTACCGGGGCGTTGAGCACGCGCACGTAGTACAGGCCGAAGGCTTCCGCGCCGATGACGCCGGTCCAGGTCACGCCTTCGTCGAAGCTGCGGTACACCGCGTTGACACACACCACCACGATGACTTTCTGGCCATGGTTGGGCAGCACCACGATGTTGTGCACGTCCGAGTTGTAGTCCCACAGCAGACGGTCATCGACGCGGGTAAAGGTGTCGCCGCCGTCGCGGCTGTGGAACAGACCGCCCTCCTCCAAGCCGAACCACACCTGCTGGCGGTCGGTCGGGTCGTAGGCGAAAGCCAGCAGGCGTGGCTTGCTCACGCCATCGCAGAACTCCGGGATCTCCACCGGTACGCGGTACCAGGTGGCACCCGCGTCCAGGGTGCGCCAGAGCACGGCGCGCGAGGGCGCACCCGTGCCGACGAAGATGCGTTGGGCATCCTGCGGATCGACGGCGACCTTCCACACCGTCTCGCCGTTGAAGGGCGATTCGACCTGATGCCACTTGCCACCCACGTCGTGGCTCACGCACAGGCCGACGTCGGTGCCGGCGTAGATCACTTCCGGCGCGGACGGCGCCACGCTCAGCGAGCGGGTGATGGCGTCGAATTCGATGTCCTGGCCGAGGCCCAGACGGTGCCAGCTCTTACCGTCATCCGCGCTGCGGATGACCGCTTGGCCAACGGTGGCCACAAACAAGGTTCCAGTGCTCATGATTGCTTCCTCAGATGAAGATGCCGCGGGTCAGGCCGCCGTCAATGCCGATGGATTCGCCGGTCACGGCGCCAGCCTTCGGCGAGGCGAGAAAACCGATCAACCAGCCCATCTCGATCGGTTGCAGGGTGCGTCGGATGGGCGTGGCGTCGATGTAGGCTTGCTCGACCTGCTGCGGGGTCTTGCCCTGCTTGACGCCCTCGCGCTCGTACAGCTCCTGGATGTGCGGGGTGTCCACCACGCCGGGATGGATCAGGTTGACGGTGATGCCGGACGGGCCTAATTGGTCCGACAGCGTCTTGGTCATGTGCGCGATGGCCAGGTTGCGCATGCCCGACAGCACCTTGCTGCCGCGCCCGGTCAAGCCGCCGATGTTGATGATGCGACCGAAGCCCTGGGCCTTCATGTGCGGGGTCACCGCCTTGGCACAGCGGAAGTAGCCGATCACCTTGGTGTTCATGTCCGACAGCAGCTCGTCATCGCCAGCGAATTCGATGTCGTTGCGCACCACGCCGGATGGCGCGGCGGCACCGTTGACCAGGATGTCGATGCGGCCAAAGTGCGCCTGGGCCTGGGCGACCATCTCGGAGACGGCGCTCATGTTGTTGGTATCGCAGAACAGCGGCAGCACCTCGTTGCCGGTTTCAGCGCTGATCTCCTCGGCCGCCGCCCGCAGGAACTCCAGGCGCCGGGCGCAGATCACCACCTTGCAGCCTTCCTGGGATAGGAAACGCGCGACTTCCTTACCGATGCCCATGCCGCCGCCGGTGACGATGGCGACGCGGTCTTGCAGTTGCAGATCCATGAGATGTCCTCGTTATCGTTGTTTGCTCAGGCGAGATCGACGTAGACGCTTTTGGTTTCGGTGTAGGCGTCGATCACGTTCTTGCTCATTTCCCGGCCCCAGCCGGACTGCTTGTAGCCGCCGAACGGCGAGGCCGGATCGACCACGTTCCAACAGTTGATCCACACCGAGCCGGCCTTGAGTTGCGCGGCCAGGCGGTGCGCAGAGCGCAGGTCGCGGGTCCATAGCCCGGCGGCCAGGCCATAGGGCGAGTCATTGGCGCGCGCGGCGAGTTCGTCGACGTCCGACCAGCTCATCACCGTCAGCACCGGGCCGAAAATCTCCTCGCGGGCCACGCAGGCGGTCTCGGTGCGGTCGAAGAACACCGTCGGCTCGACGAAATGACCGCGTTCCAGGTGTTCGGGACGCTTGCCGCCGGCGATCAGCTCGGCGCCGTCCTGCAGGCCGCGCTCCAGGTAGCCGGTGACGGTGCGCAATTGGCGCTCGGACACCAGCGGTCCAAGGGTGGTGGCCGGATCCAGGCCGGGGCCGATCACGTGCCGGGTGGCATGCTTGCGCAACTCTTCGAGCACTTGGTCGAGCACCGAGTCGTGCACATAGAGGCGCGAGGCGGCGGTGCACACCTGGCCCTGGTTGTAGAAAATGCCGTCCGCGGCGCCCTTGGCGGCGCGCACGATGTCCGCGTCCGGCAGGATGATGTTCGGCGACTTGCCGCCCAGCTCCAGGGACACCTTCTTCATGTTGCCGGTGGCCGCCTGGGCGATCTGCCGCCCTACCTGGGTTGAACCCGTGAAGGCGATCTTGTCGACCTCGGCGTGGGCCGCCAGGGGCGCCCCGATCCGGCTGCCCGGCCCGGTCAGCAGGTTGACCACGCCGGCCGGGAAGCCGGCTTGCTCGATGAGTTGCATCAGGCGCACGGCCACCAGGGGGGTTTGCTCGGCCGGCTTGAGAATGGCGGTGCAACCGGTGGCCAGCACCGGGCCGAGTTTCCACACGCACATGGTCAGCGGGAAATTCCACGGCACGATCAACGCACAGACGCCGACGGGTTCGCGCAGGGTGTAGTTGAGCATCGGTGCGCCACTGGCCGGCGACACCGGTGGCGTGCTGCCTTCGATCTTGGTGGGCCAGCCGGCGAAGTAGCGAATGATGTTGGCCGCACTGCTCGCCTCGCCCCGGGCGTTGCCGATGGGCTTGCCGTTCTCCAGGGTAATCAACTGCGCCAGCTCCTCGACATGCGCGTCGATCAGCTCGGCCAGGCGATACAGTAGATAGCCCCGACGCGCAGGCGTCTCGCGCCGCCAGGGCCCTTCGAAGGCGGCACGGGCCGCTGCCACGGCCGCTTCGACATCGGCCTCGTTGGCCTCGGCCACCTCGCTGATCGCCGACGCCGTGGCCGGGTTCTCCACCACGAAGCGGCGACCACCGCTGGCGTCCTGCCAGGCGCCGCCGATGAACAGGCGCTGCGGCTTGGCGATAAAGGCGTGAACAGCCGGTAATAGCTGAGTCAGACTCATGATTCAGAGCTCCATTTCGATCAGGCAGGGGGCTTTGGAGGCCACGGCGCGGGTCAGGGCCAGGCGAAGCTCGGCATTGGTGCGGACGGTGCTGGCCGGGACCCCGTAGCCTTTGGCCAGCGCCTTCCAGTCCACCCGGGGGCGGTCCAGCTCGGTCAACGCCAGTGCCTGTGGGCCGAATTCGGTCACGCCATAACGGCGCAGCTCGTTCTGCAGAATTGCGTAGCGGTGGTTGGCGGCGATCAGGATCACCACCGGCAACTGCTCGCGGGCGATGCTCCACAGGGTCTGGATGGTGTATTGCGCGCTGCCGTCCGATTGCAGGCAGAACACCGGCGTACCCGGTTCGGCCAGAGCAGCGCCGAAGCCGGCCGGAATGCCCTGGCCGATGGCGCCGCCCGTGTTGGTCAGCACGCGATGGCGGGCGGCCCGCGCCGAGGCGGTAAAGAACGGGTAACCGCAGGTACCCCCCTCGATGGAGACGATGCAGTCGTCAGGCAGCGCGGCGGACAGCACCTGGCCGACCGACTGCGGTGTCAAGGACGCCTCACCGCTGGGCAACTCGATGCCCTGCTCGACCGCCACGCAGGCCGGTGCCTCCAACAGGTCGGCCAGCGCCGTCAGGGCGCCCACCACATCGTCGCCTACCTCGGCCAGCGACAGCAGGCGTTCACGCGAGGCCAGCCGCGAAGGGATGCCCTCGTAGCCGAAGTAGCTGATCGGCTCCGGCACGCCGGCACAGACCACCAGGTCGTACTGATCGAGGATCTCGATGGCGACTTCCGGGAAGTACGGCAGCCGATCCAGGTCCGGCAAGCCACCGCCCCGGTGGCTGACGCGCGGAAAGGTTTCCGCGAACAGGCGGATCCCCGGGAGTTGCGCCAGGCGCCCTGCCGCCTGCAGGCCTGCCGCGCTCAAACCGACGTCACCGACGATGAACACCAGGCGCTTGCCCTCCCTCAGGGCGCGTGCCACCTGCTCGACCTGATCGCCAGCGAAGCGACGTACCGGCGCCTGGACAGGAGCGAAACGTGACGCGGCCTCGCTTACCGCATTGGCTTGCAAGTCCATCGGCAGGATCAAGCTGGCGATCTGGCCCCGCGGCTGCCAGGCGGCCTGCATTGCGCATTGCAGATCCTCACCCACCCGCTCGGCCTGGCGCGCGGTACGTACCCAGCCAGACACCGCACCCGCCAGGGCCTCGATGTCGCTGGCCAGCGGCGGGTCGTAGTTGACGTGCCACGAGGCGTGGTCACCGATGACGTTGACGATCGGCGTATTGGCGCGGCGCGCGTTGTGCAGATTGGCGATGCCGTTGGCAAAGCCGGGACCAAGGTGCGTCAGGGTCATCGCCGGCTTGCCCGCGATGCGGCCGTAACCGTCGGCGGCACCGGTGCATACCCCTTCGAACAGTGACAGGATCGGCTTGAGCGACGGCGCATGACCCTTGGCGATCGCCGCGACCAGCGGAATCTCGGTCGTGCCAGGATTGGCGAAGCAGTATTCGATGCCGCTCGCGGCAGCGGCTTTCAATAGCAGTTCAGCACCATTCATTTGTCGGGCCTCATAGGCGTCTGGCGTTTTCAGGATTTATTCATCACCCAAAACGCCAAACAAGCTTTTTTTGGCAAAAAGCTCAAAATACGAGACAAATGAGATTTTTGAATTGTTTTTAAAATAGTTAATTAAGCTATATTCTCAATACAGATCTTTTTTGGGCGACTTCTGCCCAGATATCTGTCAGGCGTTTCTGCGCCCTAATATTGAGGAGCCCTGCCATGAGCAGCTTGAGCAAGACCCTGGGCGTGCTGGACCTGTTTGGTCCGCACCAATTGCAGATCGACCCTGAGACCATCGCCACACGCATGGGCCTGTCGCGAGCGACGGTGTACCGCTACGTGAAGGACTTGTGCGAGGCGGGTCTGCTGAAACGAGTCGGCGCTGGGAGCTACGGACTGGGACCGCGCATCATCGAGCTGGACTGGGTCATGCGGCAGTACGATCCGATTCTCAGCGCCGGCCGCAAACTGATGAACGAGCTGGCGCAAAAGACCGGCTTGGCGGTGTTCGCCAGCGTTTTCTACGATGGCCACATCATCAATACCTACATCACCGAGTCATACGACGCCTCGACCTTCGCCTTCGGCCGCGGCCATCCGCTGCCGCTGTTCCGCGGAGCACAGTCCAAGGTGCTGGTCGCCGCCCAGCGCGGCAAACGCCTGCAACAACTGTTCGAACGCTACATCGTTACCGATCCGACCCATCCTTACAGCACGCGGCCCTGGTCAGAGTTTGCCCGCGACGCGAAGAAGATTCGTAAGGATGGTTACTGCATAACCCACGACGAACTGAACTACGGTCTCACCGGCATTGCAGCGCCCATCATCAACGTCGACGAGAAGGAAGTGATCGGAAGCATTTCTGCCGTTGGCAGCACCGCAGACTTCAAGCTGCTACGCCAGGAGACCGTACGCGACATGCTCATCGATACCGCGCAGCGCATTGCCGCAAACATCCACGCGCAACGCACCACACCGACGTCGTAACGCACCAGTGCGGACCAAGAAGGACACCAGCGTTCGGTGATAAGAAGAGCTGACCGGGCAACCTTACGTCGCTCGGCCAACTGGCCCCATGCAGGTCAGAGCTTGTGGCTGCCCAGCGCGATAAAGCAGGTCATAGAGCGGCGACGCAGTCGCGCGGCGAGCCATACGCCGATAACCATGGCCACTGGAATGGTCGAGCACAGCAGATAAGACAAAGCCTTGCTTGATCCCGTGAGAACGTCAAAGTGCAACACGGCGATGATCAATACCATGGTCAGCGCTAAACCGGAGAACACCGGTAGCACCAGCCGTCGTATCACACCGAGCTGCAATTGCGGATTACGCCGGAAGTACATCAGCACGGCCAATGATGTCATGGCCATCAGTAGAATCAGGCACAGCGTGGCTAGGCTGGAGAACCACGCGAACAGCTGCAGCACCGGATCGGCTTCCAGCGCCGCGAATGCCAGCACCACCACGGCAGCGATCAGGCTTTGCAGCACCGACCCCAAATGTGGGCTCTGGTGAATCCGATGGGTAGATCCAAGCGCCCGTGGCAGTAGCCCGTCGCGGCCAATGGCGTAGAAGTAACGTGCCGCCGAGTTGTGGAAGGCCAGCAGACCCGCGTAGATGCTGACGATGAACAGCACCCGAATGATCCGTGTCAGCTCGGGGCCTACATAATGATCGGACAGCCCGTAGATGAAAGTGGTCGGCTCACCCAGTTGCTGCAGCACGGAAACGATCTTGTCGGTACCTACCCCCACCACCATGGACCAGATGGACAGGGCATAGAAGCCGCCAATCAGCAGCACCGACACGTAGGTCGCGATCGGGATCGCCCGTTGCGGATCCTTCGCTTCCTCGCCATAGATGGTGGTGGCTTCGAAGCCGATGAACGCAGCGAAGCAGAACAGCAGACCAATGGATGGCGTGCCGCTGAAGATGTGCTCGGACTTGAAGGAATCGAAATTGACGCCAGCATCACCGCCGCTGGTCAGGATAGCGATATCCAACACCAGAATGGCCAGGTACTCGGCCACCACGATGAACGACAGCACCCGTGCAGACAGGTCGATCTTGCGGTAGCCCAATATGGCGATACTGGCCATCGCTATCAGCGAGTAAACCCACCAAGGCAGGTAGATGCTAAATACGCTAGCCATTGTGCCAGACACCACGCCGCCGAACATGCCATACAGACCGACCTGGAGGATGTTGTAGGCAAGCATGGCCAGCACGCCCGCAGCGCCGCCGACTAGACCGCCCAATCCAAGCGAAGTAAAGGCGTAGAAGCCACCGGCGTTGGTCACGTTGCGTGCCATGGTGGTATAGCCGACGGCAAACGTCAGCAGCACACCCAGCGCCAGTAGCAGCAACGCCGGCGTGCCCGGACCGTTACCAAGCATGATGCCGATTGGAAAACCACCGGCTAATACGCTCAAGGGGCTGGCTGCCGAAATGACGAAGAAGATGATGAATCCGACGCCGAGGGCGCCACGCCGCAGCTGATTGGTGGCCTTTGGCAAGTTCTCGCATACGCTCATTATCTTGACCTTGTTGTATGAGGCAGTCGCTTTGAGTGGGCCGGCGTCTGGGGTTGAGCCTAGCGTGTCGACCGGAGCCCTGTTGTTCTAGGTACTGCCGGATGCTAGGCCCATCGTTGAGGGGCCGTTATCCCAAATTGGCAGCCGGCGGTTGTGTCGCGGGATACTCCAGAATCGACGTCAGATCGTAGCGCCTGGATTCCTCGCATACCGTCCCAACTCAATCCATACCCTTCCCCCGAGCTGCTCTAGCACGTAATCAGTACGGTACCGATAGCCTCGTCATTGCGACGGTCGATCCAAATGGATTTGGCCCTTGCGGGCGGCCACATGCCAGTCAGTCCCTGATGGTCTTTGATGGGTACTGCTAGGGAGGGTGCGGCCTCCCGTATGCTCCGGCGCGCACTTCGCTATAATCCCACCTGGAAGGGCTCAATATCGTCGTGCCGCGGCTCCCAGGGCGGCTGGTTCTTGCCGATCTTTGGCGTCATTCAATAAGGCCGCTTTCGATTCCCTGCAACATACGCCTAGGTCACATCGCGGCTCTCCTTTGAATAGGAAATAACAAGCCTTATCACCAACAGCCTAGAGTGCCGCGTGAATCGTGCACTTACATATTTAGCTAGCCCCTTAAGCTTTTATTGCTCGAATATTGGTAGGCATGAGCGCAGCTCCGAACTCCCTGACCTGGTTTCTTAAAGCACCACTTCCACGCACTCACCGATGTGATGCCCGAGGCTTTCAACCATCCTAGATTTCACGATCATCAAGCAGCGCCAATCGATTCACATAACAATCACGACCCACTTCGCTCCCATCGCTATATATGACTCAAACATATATAGCGCTTAAATACGCCACCATAAGCAGTCAGAGCATTAAGAATTCCGAGAAATACATTCCGGCGTGATCAGAAAAGATTCAAGAATTCGATAGAGGCTTGACCGCCACATGCGTCTGCCTGAGGATCTTCATGGAAGACCGTAACGTCTCCGCCGCCCTACTCCCGGCCCGCATGGTCTCAGTTACAGAGAACGGGTAGTTTTCTTTTTTTGCAATAGAAAACGCACCAAGCGAGGCTTATGCCACCACGTTTGATGAGGCGGCGGATCAATTCTGGCCGCGACAACCAATAAGGCCCGCAGCTTGCCAGACGCAGTCAGCGATTACATTTGTCATGAGAAGTTGAAAGCTGTTTGGCTCGACTTTAAAGCGGCAATCAAACGTCGGCCATTGAAGGCGGCGATTCAGTTGATTGTTGAACTTTAAGCCTATCTTTAAGCCGTGCTCCTGCGCCAGTCGCCGTGATCCTCGGCTCAGCAGAAAGCAGCATCGCCATACAGCGTAATTGGCCTGAAGTATGCGTCTTGTAAAGGCAGTGGGCATGATGCGTTGGCAGCCATCGATTCCTATTCATTACATGCGGATTGGCAGCCGTGCAGGCTTGCGCTTAGACGCATATGGGCAGTAGGAGATCAATGATGGATTGGCGAACGCCAGAAGCCAAAAAGCCCCGCAGAGCGGGGCTTTTTGGGAAACGATATGGCGGAGAGATAGTCCTACTGACTGGTTTCCAACGCCATCCAACCACGTCTTACAAACCACTGTAAACACTGGGCTTAACGGCTATAGTCGTCCGAACACATCCATCCCGATATCACCGTATCCAAGACGAGGTGGGGGACCAGATGGGGGACTACTGGCTGCACATTTAGGGAAAGATCATGGGTAAGCTCAATCCTGCACAGATCAAGAATCTTACGGTTCAAGGGACGTATGAAGACGGCCACGGCCTGCGTCTGGTTGTCCGGGCAAACGGAACGAAATCTTGGGTGCTTCGTTTTCAGATTGACGGCAGACGCCGAGAAATGGGTCTCGGAGCATTTCCTGGAGTTTCACTGAAGGATGCCAGGAACGCTACGTTTGAAAGACGGCAGCTGCTTGCGATGGGTATCGATCCGCTCGCCCATCGTGCCGAGCAGACGATTACGAAGAAGCGAGAGGCACAAGAAAAGCTGGCACGCGCTACGACTTTCAAAGCGCTTGCACTGGAGTACATCGAAACACACAGGGCTGGATGGAAGAATTCCAAGCATGCTCAACAGTGGGAGAACACTCTACTTACTTATGCTTATCCGGTAATCGGAGATGTCCCCGCCGAAGAGATCACCACAGACCATATGCTGAGGGTGCTGAGGCCAATTTGGGAAACCAAGGCGGAGACAGCCTCTCGCGTTCGTAATCGAATAGAGATGGTACTCGACGCTGCGAAGGCCCGGGATTTAAGGGCGGGCGAAAATCCCGCAAGGTGGCGGGGACATCTCGACAAGCTACTGCCTCCTAGAAGCAAGGTTCAGGTCGTAGCACACCACCCGGCTCTACCATGGGTGCAGATGCCTGAATTCATGAAAATGTTGATGCTCAGACAGGAGCTGTCCAGCCGAGCGATTGTTTTGACGATACTAACTGCTTGCAGGACGAGTGAAGTTCTAGGAGCAACCTGGAAAGAGGTAGACCTTAAAAACAAGATATGGAAGATACCGGCTTCTCGAATGAAGGCTGGCAAGGAACATCGCGTCCCATTAAGCGATGCGACATGCGAAATTATAAGTGGCTTAGTACACCTAAAGGAAAGTGACTACCTCTTTCCTGGCACTAAAACCGGTAGCCATCTATCTAATACATCAATGCTAATGGCTCTGCGCAGGATGAACCGTAGCGATCTCACTATTCATGGTTTCAGGTCGACATTTAGAGATTGGGCAGCAGAAACAACACAGTATCCTCGGGAGGTATGTGAGCAGGCGCTAGCTCATATAAGACAAGATAAAGCAGAAGCTGCATACTTCCGAGGGGATTTGTTCGAAAAGCGTCGAGCGATGATGGATGACTGGGCCCGCTACGCATATGGCAAAAATCAAGAATAGTTCATCTGCATTTAGCTAGAGATCCTTTCAAAGATGCAAAGGATCTCTAAGCGGCACTTGACTTTTCTTGACATTGTGCGAGCACATGAATGAGAAAATAGGGACATGTTGATCCAGTACGGCAATAACTTTCCGCGCCTTAATATGACGAATTAAATAGTGAAAATCGATAATTAATCAGCTGACCACGTTAAGCCCCAACAGAGCCTTAAATGATTTAGCCACACATTATTCGGACATCATACGCTGTCTTAATCAGCACTACTAATACTTACAGCATTGACTTATAGCACCGCTTTCAAAGTAGACACCTATAAGACACCCAATATGGTACGGCGCAACCGCAAGGCGCGACAACTAACACACTATCACATCTCACGATACCACCATTCAACACCCATCATTTATCTAATCGATACCCGACCTGGTGCTAGATATAAAAATTCATGTAAGCTCCCCCTTCCCCTCTCATACATCTTACTAGTGACCAATGGCATATTGCCTCATACCGTCCAATCCGTGAAAAGCAACTAGACCCGTCACCTATACTTCGGTAGGCTATTTACATGTAGACATAAGCCACCTAGGACTGTTCAATGACTTTTGCAAAGCGTGTCCGGGATAATGAAGTCGCGCGCCCCAATCAGAAAAGCTTCTCCTTATCTAAGTGGAAGGCAGCTTTTGAACTTGACGAAGCAGATCAAGAGTCAAAAAATCTGTACGAAGCTGGCAAGTGGTTTTTTCGAGCCTTCTCAACAATTAGGAGGAATCTGAGCTTTGCAGCCAATAAAGATATTAGCAAGGAAAAAAAATTACTGGCATTCGTAGGTCATGCGAATTTGAATGCTGTCCGCTATCAACTATCAATTGCTGAGATCGTTTACGAATCCCGATCGCTAAGCCCAGCAAAACAAAGCGCAAGTCATATTCTCCCAAAAGTTCTTGACCGTGACGGTGCTTCTCATTCGCTGGATCAGGTAGCGCAATCAGATATAGATGGGCTACAACTACCACTGCGAATGATACTTAGCCATAACACTCCGCACCTAGAAAATCCGCAGCCGCATACAGAATCGCAAGACGATATCGCAGCAGATTATGCGCTAGGAATTTTTTACAAAATTATGGAAAATCTTTGGGACGAATGCTTGTGGAATAACTACGCAATTACCGAGTCTGCGAAAGGTGTAAAGTTTTCGCCAGTGCGGCCTGCTGATGCCAATTGGAAAGGGATAACATTGTGCCGGCGTAGTACCGTTTATCACGCCACCCACATCCATTACCACTCTATATTTGAACGAGAGCGCCATCTGGGCAGTCATGCTGCACTCGGGATACCTAGGCCAATAATAGCAATTGAAGCCACTGACCGTTCTTACACTTTCAAGCTAGCCGCAGATGACGCAATAAGCGAGCAGTCGCGTAGCGTCTATGTTTTGATACGAGAAGCACTGCAGCCATACCATCTAGAATACCTCCAATTCCAAAGCCCAACGCTTGCAGGAGGCACAATAACTGATGTTATAAAGTGCTGGACCGTACTACAGAGCTTGGTGTTTCTTTTACAGAAGGGCGCCCATGTGCTTCGCAACCAGCGCGATTACAAGCAAGCACTAACTGAAATCACCGCACCTAGAATTTCTAAGTCAGCCTTAATAGAAACCATAGGAGAATCATTAGACATAAGCAATGAGATCAGCCAAAGACTAGTAAGCTTTTTTACCTATACTCCATCTGTGGCGCATCGACATGAAGAAAATGAACTATGGACCCAACCATTAATCGCGTTGAACGATTGTGAGCTCTTACCGCTTTATACACCTTCAGAGGGCGCTATCCAACGTAACGTGGACATCTGGATCCGTCAGCTCGGTGCGAAGCTCGAAGCCCGCGGACCGTCTTTCGAAAAACATCTTCGGGATGTATTAAGCGATAGCATTAACTTTTCGCCCATAAAGAATCACATAGCCTTAATCCCACATGCTTTGAAATTCTATCTACCTAAAGAACTCAAAGACGAGCCTCTCTACGAAGACATCGATATCGTACTACGTATTGGTAACATCGTAATTATTGGCGAAGCAAAATGCTATTTGCAACCAGTTGATCCTGATGAAGTATTTAAGCACCGGGAAAAGGTCATCGAAGCTCAAATTCAACTTCAGAGAAAAATCCACTACATTAAAAAATATAAAGAAAAGTTTCGTAAGGAATGTGTTAAACGTGGTCTTAAGCTACCCAGTAATTTTAAAATCCAACCCCTCATTCTGCTAAACGGCCAGATCCATTGCGGCATCCCCTATGCCGGCACCCCCATTGTGGACATCGCTATTTTGGCTACCTTTCTCAGAGGAATTCTACGCCAGAACATTGTTATGACTATAGCGAAGGGAGTTGAATCTGCAGACCACTACCGTCTTTACAGCAATATCAGTGAGGCACAAGAACGGATAGGAGCTTACTTGCTGAACCCTCCGCAGATCCAACGCTACGCTAATGCCCTGGTCGAACGAGAAGTCATTTACTGCAACATCGTTAACGAGCTTGAACCGGTTACCTATGATTACTCTGAAGTAGACCTTTCCAAGGTCTTGGAATGATCAACACTAGCTATGACTTTCGTAGACTTTAACAGCCTTTCAAACCCATCAAAACAAGAGAGTCCAATAATAGCAATACAAGTTGCCTCGGCAATTTCCACTTCGCCTCGCAAGATAGGAGGATCTTTCTTAACGGACATCTAGCCAAGCTATTGCTAGTCGAAAGAGAATGATCAAGCCACTCTAATGCTGTTTAATCTGATAACAAAATCGCCATTTTTACAGCTACAACTTTTTAGACTGCCATACGAACGCTACCTCGCCTTATAAGCTTGGCTCTAAAAGATCAATACTTCTATGGTTTCTTATCGGTCTCGCCGCCTGTCTGCAATCGACTCAGATCCATCGATATGCCGCCCCTTTTTTTATCACGAAGCATTCCCAAGTTAAAATAATTTTAGATCTATATAACTGCTCTGACACATCTTAAAAGGTTCGCCCTATGTCATTGCAATGTCCTTTATGTCACTCCCCAAAAGTTGCATCCCTCCATCCCGCCATGAAAGCCGGCGCCGCCATCGGCACCATCGGTGGCGTAGCACGCGGCGTCAGCGCTGCCCTGGCTGGTAGCCAGACAGGTGCAGCCCTCGGCGCCATTGCTGGGCCAGTGGGTATCACCCTTGGCTCCGTATCAGGCGCCATCCTAGGCGGCCTGGTTGGCGGCGTGGGCGGCTGTGCCCTTGGCGCTCAGCTCGGTGAATCGCTCGACCGCCACGTCCTAGCTAACAACCTCTGCCTGCTCTGCGGTCACCACTTCAATCTGCCGGCCTGATCGGAGCTCTCCCCTTCATCTCCTCCGTCCGGTTGGTGCTGCGCCTCGCGCAGCGCTGTATGCCGGCGTGCACCCAAAGGAATCGCTCACATGGCACATCTCATCGACACCATGGCCTACGCTGGCGACACTCCGTGGCATGGCCTGGGTAATCAGCTCACTCAGAAACAGCCCATCGAAGTCTGGCAACGCGAAGCCGGGATGGACTGGCAGATCCTCGAAAGTCCCGTCCACTTTAAATCAGATGCAGTCGGTCACCTGGGGACGATCCACTTGTTCCCCGAGCAGAAGGTGCTGTTCCGCTCCGATACCAAGGCACCGCTCTCAGTGGTTTCCCAGCGCTACCAGACCGTACAGCCGCGCGAGGTTCTGGAGTTCTACCGCGACCTGACCGAGGTCTCCGGCTATCAGCTGGAAACAGCCGGCGTGCTCAAGGAAGGTCGCAAGTTCTGGGCCCTGGCGCGTACGGGACAAAGCATGACCTTGAAAGGCAACGATCAGGTCAACGGCTACCTGCTCTTGGCCACATCGTGCGATGGCACCCTGGCCACCACCGCGACACCGACCACCGTCAGGGTGGTATGCAACAACACACTCAGCATCGCTGTGAATGGTGCCACTCAGGCGATCAAGGTTCCCCACAGCACGCGATTCGACCCGATGGCCGTGAAGAAGCAGCTCGGCATCGCCGTCGCTGGCTGGGATGAGTTTATGTACCGCCTTCGCGTGCTTGCCGATCGCAAGGTAGGCGATGCCGAGTCGACGGGCTTTTTCATGCGGGTGCTCTGTGATTCGGCAGGGAGCAGTAATACCCAGGGAGGCCTTCCCAATGAGCGGGCCCTGAGAACGGTGCAAGCCTTGTACGAGGGACGAGGTCGCGGCGCGGTCCTTGAGTCCGCACAAGGGACCGCCTGGGGCCTGGTCAACGCGGTCACTGAGTTCGTCGATCACGAACGGCGGGCGCGGAGCTCTGAGTATCGGCTTGACTCAGCCTGGTTTGGCCAAGGCGGTCAGCTCAAGCAACGGGCACTGTCGGCCGCACTCGACCTTGTGGCCTGACGGCGTTCCTCCTCGCTACTGGCCACGGCATCCCTCCGGCCGCGCCAACGCCATTCCAGATTTGCAGCGCTGTTCCCTACTTTCTGACAACTCGCTCAGGCGGCTTCGTGCCGGCTGAGCACTCTATGCCGCACAGGAGCTTGCTTATGAGTCGTTCCTCCCTGATCACCCAGCACCAACGTCCTCGTCCACTCCTCCACCTCGTCACCACCGCTACAACTTCTCGCCTCACAGCTCCTGAAGCCCAACCTGTGAGGCTCTTCAGCCATGACGCCGCAGCGACCTTAGGGCTGGATCCGAACAAATCACCACTGGAGCTCTGGCTCGAGAAAACCGGACGGCAAACGGCCTCTCTAGATAACGATCCTCGGAACGACAGCACGCCCGCATTCTGGCAAAGCGTGCTTGAGCCCATCATCTTTTGGCGCTACAGCAGGAGCACCGGCCGCAAGGTTCGGCGCTACAGCCGGGAGGTGTCCCATGCCTCGCCCGATCTGCCCTGGATGGCTGCCCGCATTGAACGCGAAGTGCTGGATGACGAAGAGGTCCAGTTGCTCGTGTGCAAGGCCGTGGGTGCCAGCGAAGTCCATCGCTGGCTGGAAGGTGTCCCGGTGGCCATGCGTCTGCAGGTCATGCACCTACTGGCAGTGACAGGCAAACACGCGGCCGACATTGCCGTACTGCTGGGTGGTCAGCAGTGGCAGATCCACCGTATCGAACGGGATGAAGCCGGCATTGCGCAGCTGATCGAAGGAGAGCGTCAGTTCTGGCACTACCTGGACACGGATCGTCCGCCGCCAGCCGATGGCTCCTTCTCTGCAGGTAAAGCAGTCGCGCGCCTGTATCCGCAGGACTCAGGCGCGCGGTGTGACTTTCGCCAGCAAGCCGGTCTCCTTGCCATCTATCTGGAGCTGAAGGTGTTGCGCCAAGCACTCCAGGCCAAGCAAGCGCGAGCAGCAGAACTATAGCAGCGTCTCCAACAGGCCTTGGGCAACGCCACCTACGGTGATTTCCCGCATGGATCCATTCAATGGCAACGGGCGCAGGACCGTACGGTGCTCGATGTCGACCGCCTGCTGCAGGACCAGCCAGAGCTGCTCGAGCGCTACGCCAAACATCTGCCAGGAGATCGGGAGTTCGTCATCAGTTGAAGGCGGTAGCCCTGTCCTGCCTCACCTTTCGAAACCTCACCTTTGTTGCGAGACCTCTCATGATTTCGAGCAAACTCAAGGCTGGCGAAACCGCTGGCAGCTATCTCATCGACTCTCCGGTAACCGAAGCCGACATTCTCGGTATCGCGAGGCAACTCGTTGCCCAGCGATTGAGCAAGGGCAGCAGTTTGACCGAGCCCCAGCAGGTCATTGCCCATCTCCAGACGTTGCTCATCCAGCAAGAGCGAGAGGTCTTCGCCCTTCTGTTGCTCGACAGCAAGCATCGCGTGATCTGCTACGAGGAGTTGTTCCAAGGCACCCTGGATGCGGCGAGTGTCTATCCGCGCGAAGTGGTGAAAACCGTGCTGCGCCACAACGCGGCGGCGGTGATCCTGGTGCACAGCCATCCTTCGGGAGATCCGGAGCCAAGCCAGGCAGATCGCCGTCTCACCCAGACGCTCAAAGAGCTGCTGAACTTGGTGGGTACCCGTACCCTGGACCACATCATCGTGGGACACGAGGGCTGCGTCTCGATGGCGGAACTAGGCCTGGTCTAGCCTTCGATCTGCTCCACCTGCCTCACAGCCTCCTCCCGCTGACACCTGGCGCTCCCCGCGCTTTACCAGCACGTCTCTTCCCCTTCCCTCATGACGACTATCGGCTCGACCGCCAAGGCACGCGCTTGCGTCCTGGTTGCTTGGCCAATCGCAAACTGACTGGAGATTCAGCTATGCCGCTTCTGCGCTTTCTCGCCTTGCTGTTCGTGTTCGCTGGGCTACTGGTCAGCAGCTTGCTCGCTGTCAGCCTCTTGGTACTGATGCTGCGCTTCTGGCCGTTGGCCTTGGCCATCGTTCTGACCTTGACGCTTTTCGGCGGGCTGCTTCGCCGTTCCGGTACCGCGTTCAATACCCCATCCACGACGGCATAAGGACAGGCCCCTTGGCCTGCCCCTTCTCATTCTGAATAGCCGTTCTACCCCTTTCTTCTGACAGGAGCTTTAGCCATGTCCCCACCCTGCTTGATCTGTAACTCCTGGGTCGTGCTGTCCAAGGAAGCAGCACAGGTGATCGCGAGCCTCATCGGCAGCTTGGACGCCTTTCTGTGGGGTATTCAGCCACCGACTAAGCCTGTTGCTCCCACTCAACTGGGCCAACGCAGTCCGCTGGAGCAGGCCTTCAATCGCATCCTTCAGGGTATGTCCGCAGTTCACACGAGCTGGCCCGATACCCATGCTTTCATTAAGGACGTTCATCGCCATCAATTCATGGACTACCAGTGCCTGTGTCTACGCTGTGGCGCCAAGTATGACAAGCCATCGACTTCTACCGGCCAGGCGGCGGCGACCTGATCGTCGGTGGGCAACCGTTATCCCTGGCGCAGGCGCTCACCCAACTCCTGCACCAGCCCAAGCATCGGTTGCCGTTCCGCCTCGGTCAGGCCGTCCAGTAGGCGGCTGATCTGGCGCGCCTGATCATCGCTGCGCGGGCTGGCCTCGCTGGGTAGCTCTGCTGCCTCACACTGGAAAATGGATGCGAAATCGTAGAGCCGGGCGATATTGGGAATTACCACGCCCCGCTCGATTCGGGAAATGGCCTCGTTACCTATCCCGAGGCGTTCGGCTACCTGATCTTGTGTCAGCCCGCTTCGTGTTCGTCGAGTAGCGATCGCCCTTCCAATGGATACCGCTAGCGCTTTCTGGTCTCTGCCTGGCAAGTCGATCACTCCTGTAGTCAACCTAAATGGTTGGATAACGCCTCGTTAACATGAAGGAATCTCAAGGTTGAAAATCACCCTAAATAGTTGATTCTACATTTTTGGAGATAAATTAAAGATAACCTTTAAGAAATTGACGATCGTAATGCTAGCTTCTGTGTTGCTGGCCAGCTGCAGTGACAAGACGCTAGATTTTCGCAACGCCGAGATTGCGAATGGCCTGATTTACGCGAAGGGTACCAATGACCCGCTCACAGGCAGCCTCACCAATTTCCCCCAGTCTTTCCTAAGGCCGACTCACGACTTGAACGGCATACTTACGGGACTATTTGGCAGCCTAGATCGACTTAAGCGGCAGGATGAATCGATTAGACTCATTCAGCTTGTGTGTAATGGGGAAACTAAATCCGGACAGCTCAATGGAGAAACCAATTGCTACGAGCCTGGAACGAAGAACCTACGCTACCAAGCTCACTACAATGCAGGGCAATTAGATGGCGACCTCACCATTTGGGGGAAGCATCAAAATCCGCTGGCCAAAGCCACTTTCAAAAATGATAGACCTGACGGCACACTTCAGTTCTATGGTCCAGGTACAGGAAAATTGATACTTCAGACTCAATCTCGAAATGGCATGATTGATGGATTAGATCAGCGCTGGGACGAAGGCACTGGCCAACTTATCTATCAAGCAAAAGCTGTAAACGGGCATTATGTGGGTATTGCTGAGCCTTGGGATCCGAATGGCACAAAGACACTTAAGGCCCCTTATCGAAGCGGTACAATAAATGGAGTAGTCCGTGCCTGTCACCCGCAGCCGCCGGAGATCAGCATGGATAACGCAGCTGCCAAAGCCGTGGCTCTTGAATTACTACTCGACAGCCTTCGTACGGCGCGGGCAAAGTCTCCGGCCCGTGCAGCTTCAATCACGGCATTCAACGCCAACAGGTCGGTCTGATCAGCAATCGACCGAATGACCTCTAGGTCGTTGCTGATCTCTTCTGCAACCGTCGCTAATTTTTGCACGTCTGCGATAGAGGCCTGTACGAGAGAGAGCATGTCAGTGATGGCCGCGATGGTTTGCTCGACGCGGGCTCGGCCCTCTCGGACTGTCTCGCAACACCGTGCGCAGGTAGGCACGTGTGCTTGCCAGATGTCACGCATACGAAGCTACTGCTCAGGTTGGCATGCTGAATAACGGTTTGCCCAGCAATCCTCATCGTAATGCTGGACGCCCTACCGATCGCAGGTGTCTTACGACGCGCTAGCCTCGGTCAGGACGCCCTAAGAAGATCGCTACTCCCGAATCTTCAGGAGGCCCTCCTCGTCGACCAAACGACCAAAGGCGACGACCTGCTCGACGACTGCCGCCACACGATCTCGTACCGAGGCTGAGACAGCTCGAATGCCCATGGCGCGCGCAACGCGTTCGATGACCTGATCGCGATTCGCGCCAAAATTACGCGCTACGACGATGACGATGGCTTCTGCAAGTTCTGCCTCCGGTAGGTACTCCGCCCGGCGGAGCGCCAGTGAAGATACCTTCGAACGGTCGCGTGGGACAACAGGTGCGCTGGCGATGGCGAGCCAGACGCCGTCCCGAACCACGGAGTTCTGGCGGACAGCCACATCAATTGCCCTTTCGACGGCGTCCTGAATACGACTTCCAGCTCGCTTGACTCCCCAGGCATCACGGACACGGGACACGACCTCATCGGTATGCACGGGCCCTTCGATGCGCACAACATCAACCGCTATCTCGGTAAGAATGCCTGTCGGAGTCTCGTGGATTTCTTCCGAACGATGTGTTGGCCGCTGTGGGCTTGCTTCGACATACGGTTCGAAGGTGAAATCACCGTCTTCAGCTCTCACTTCCCGTTCGATGGCGGCTGCAGCGACGGCCTGCTCAACTGAGAGGACTTCCTCAGCTACGCGCTCGTCGAACGCAGCACGCGCTGCATCTATCTGCCGGCAGACAAGGTCGAGTTGTTCTTGGGGACGCTGGAACCAATCGGTGCTCCAGATGCGGTGGAGGTTCCAGCCATGATCAAGCAGAACCTGCTGGCGGAGGCGGTCACGGTCCCGGGCGGACTGAGCACTGTGGTATGACGCGCCATCACATTCGATGCCCAGGAGGAAGCGACCTGGGCGCTCCGGATCAGTCACCGCAAGGTCGATGTAGAATCCGGCCAGGCCCACCTGACGCTGAACACTGTATCCCCGAGCCTCGAGCGCTGCTGCAACCTGCTCTTCGAAGATGGAATCGAAGTCCCGTCCCGTGACGGCCGCCGTGTCGAGCTTCCCCGTGCGGGCATAGCGGAGAAAGATGCGGAACGCCTCAATCCCCTTGCGGCTGGCGGAAAATGCGGGATCGATGTCCTCATCCGTGATAGAGGAGAACACCTCGCATCGCTGCTTGGCACGGCTGATCAGCACATTAAGCCGACGCTCGCCGCCCTCGTTGTTGAGAGGCCCGAAACGCATGGGTACCTTGCCGCCCTGTACGGTCGGTCCATAGCCAACTGAGATGAAGATGACATCCCGCTCGTCACCCTGAACGTTTTCAAGGTTCTTAATGAAGAACGGCTCACTGTTGCGGCGGTTGAAGAAGGCCTCCACCTCCGCTGGCAAACCACGGCGCAGCACTTCAAGCTCGTCGAAGATGGCACGGCTTTGCGATGCGGAGAACGCTGCCACACCTAAGGACAGCTTCGGGTGTAGTCGGGCGTGCTGGACGATGGCCTCAGCGACTACCTTGGCCTCCGGCCCATTGACGCTCTTGACCGGTGAACCGAAGACGCCATCCCGAACAGGGTGGAAGCGCAGGCCCCGCCCACCCTCCTGAGTCCAGGGGCTGGGCACGATGAACAGCTTGTTTTCATAGAACTGGCGGTTGCTGACCGCAATGAGCGACTGGTGGCGGCTACGGTAATGCCAGCGGAGCATGCGCATGGGCAGGCCACGTGCGGTAAACAGCCCAAGGATGCTTTCAACATCGCCGACCTTCGTTGGCTCATCCTCGTCGATGTCTTCATCGCCACTGGTGAGCTTGGCAAAGAAACTGGTTGGCGGTAGCTGACGAGGGTCACCGACCACAACCACCTGCTTGGCCCGAGCCACCGCACCCAGGGCGTCGACCGGCTGGATCTGGCTCGCTTCGTCCATCACGAGCAGGTCGAACTCCAGTGCGCCGGGCGGCAGGAACTGCGCGACCGACAACGGGCTCATCATGAAGACCGGCTTCAGGGCGGTGAGCGCAGGAGCCGCGCGTTCGACCAGCTTTCGTAAGGCCATGTGACCCTTCTTCTTCTGAATTTCCCCCCGAAGCACTCCGAGTGGGCCAATCGAGCCACTGTCCCTTCGAGGAACATTCTGGTGGTGAGTCTGAACGACTTCGCCTGCCGCCGCTGCGATGCGCTGGCGGTCAAGGTCGGCGAACTCGCGGACGATATGGCCGTGGGCGACGCCATCGAAGCGGCCAAGAGCCGGTTCAGCCTTCAGTACCCGACGGTATTGCCCTTCAAAATAAGCGAACTCGAACGCAGCGACCGCACTCGTCGTCGATAGCCGTCCATCGGCAAGTCTGGCGACGACATCCGCGCAACCGTCGCGAATGGCTCGTGCAGCACGATCGCGATAGGCCAGCCACCGGTGCAGTTCTTCCTGTTCGGTAACCCAGCGTGATAGCCGTGCTGCCAGGGAATCCAAATGCACCTCATGGATGCGCGGCGCACCGACACTGGCTGACAGATCGAGTGCAAGCTCTTCTGCAATGGAGTGGAAGGCCGTGGCGAGATGCGCGGCCTGCTCGTCGAGAGCCTTCGCGCGAGGAATGAGCACCTCACGCTCGTTGACTCGACCGGCCAGCGCGCGGATGTCTTCATTGACTTTGAGCCAACCAGCGGCTGTCGAGAGAACGTCCCAATCACTGTCGAGCCCTCGCCACGCGGAGCCGAACAGCGCGTGGCCGAGGCTATACCCATCTCGTACACCCTGGCGCTCCTTGCGTCCCGCCTCCAGCCTTTCAAAAATGGCGCAGGCTGATGCCGCGCTGGTGGGGGGCTGAATCAGGAAGCGGCTGGCCGTCGACCAGGCGTTCGTGTAGCGGACGGCGAGCTGCAACAACGACTCGAGGTCGAGTTGTTCAGGGACAGTGGCGTCACCGAATACCTGCGTTGCCTGTGCAAGAAAATCCGTATGGACGCCGGACAGGTCGGGAGCGACCTGGGAGAGCAAAAGGCTTACGTGCTTCGAACGCCGGGAAACATCATCCTTCTCAGGACCGCGGGAAGCGATGAGGCGGGGTTCTGCCCCGAGCCCGCGCAGGGACCGCATCCATTCAACCAGAGCCACCAGCGGGGCGGAGGCCGAGCGATCGCTTTGCCAGTCTTCAGCGAAGGCAGCCTTGCCGAAGCTGTCTTCATCGCGCAGCACGCGCCGCGCTTCCTGACCGCGGATAAGGGTATCGAGAGAAGCCAGGGTCACCGGGAGAGGTTGGGCGGGTTGAACCAAGACCGAGCGCATGAGCTTGTTGGCTGCGCGCCAGTCGCCACTAAGGAAGCGGAAAAGGCTCGTGCCCTTGGCCGCAAGCGCGGCGCGAGCAGGCCCTACGTCGATATCCCACGCGAGCTCGTGGATCTGACCTGCTAGTGACGTACGAACCCCTTCGAGGTCGGCAGCGGTCTGGGCGATCTGCCCGGCCCGCTCTACGCCGCCGTCCCATAGCTCGGAAGCGAACGTTTCGGGGCTTGCAGGTGGCGCATTTGCAACCCGCTCGCCGATCTTGGCGAGGCGGGCAAACTCCCCAGCGGTCGGCGCGCATTCGCGACCCAGTGCGTGAGCGAGACCGCGGCCCGCCTGCAATAACGCCGGGATGGCGTCGCGGACGGCACAGAGGCGGCGAACAGCGTCCGCATCGAAGTCACCAGGGCATTCGGTGAGCGCCTGCTGCACTTCGTGAGTATCCTCGTCCCACGCCTCAACAGTGACTTCGCTCGACAGCGACTGGTGCAAGGCGGCGTAGCGATGACCCAACGCCAGCAATGTATCGACCGCCGATACGTTCGACCAACCGTCATCTGCCATGGCGTCGGCATCAAGCACAGGCGCCACACTGATGCGCCGGGCGAGCGCGCTGACAGCGGCCAGTTCGTCGAGCCTCGACGGAGGCTGGGCTTCCAGCAAACTGGCAGTAGCATTCATGTACTGCCGGGCGTCCTCGAGCTGGCCGCGCAACGTTTCGATACGGGCGACGAGACGCTCACGATCGGTGGGCAGCATCGCTTCGATGCCTACCCCGGTAAAGGCGTGGTCGTCGGGTCTGCCGATGATCTCGATCCGTGTGACCAAGTCATTCAGAAGCGCATGACGCCGTTCGAAACCATCCGCCCCCCAAGCTTCGATCCCCTCCAAAACGACATCGTTGGGCATTACCCCCGCTTGCCGCAGGCGTGCGAGATGACCCATGACATGGAAAGGGGACAGACTGGATGCTGGGTCGACGGCATGCAGCCGGGCCACATGGCCGTTCAACTCGTCCCGCGCTTCGGTCAGGCGAGCAATCAAGTTTCCGGTGGGAGCTGCCTTCGGGGCTCCGAGATCCCAGGTGCGTCGGAGCTCATCGAGTACCGCGCGCTTATTGGCCTTGTTGCTATGGAGTTCCAGGCACGCATCGCCCACACCCTTTTCGTCAAGGCGCCGTTTTACCACCTCCAGAGCCGCCATCTTCTCGGCCACGAACAGGACCGTTTTGCCGTCCTTGATAGCCGACGCAATGATATTGGCGATCGTCTGGCTCTTACCGGTGCCAGGAGGGCCCTGGATGACCATGTCGCGACCGCGACGCACCTCATGGATGGCAATGGCTTGCGAACTGTCGCAATCGAGGATGTGGAGCATGTCCGCCGGCGGGATGACCGGATCGATGTTGGCGCTCTCGTCGAGCATTCCCTCTCCACCTGGGAAGCCGTCTGAGAGCAGGCCCTTAATGAGTGGGCGATCGACGAGTGTGTTGCCCTTGGGCCAAACGGCAGGGTCGAGGTCTCTGTACATCAGGAATTTGGCAAACGAAAAGAACCCGACGGTCATCTCATCCGGCAGCACTTCCCACTGAGGCTTGTCCGACACCGCAGCTGCGACATCTGCAAAATAGGCATTGATGTCGAAGCTGTCACTGGCTTCGAAGGCGGGCATACGAAGCTTGTGGACCCGGTCCAGGTACGCTTCCAACGACAGGTTGGATGCGACATCCTCAGCGCGGGCCTTGAGTCGGAATTTCTCGCCCGCCGTTCCGCGGTTCAATTCGACCGGAATTAAGATCAGGGGCGCATGGCGGACGTTGGCCGCATTATTCGGATCGATCCACTTGAGGGCGCCAAGGGAGGCAAAGAGGACGTTGACGCCCTGCTCTTCCTCGAGTGTCTTTGAGTTCAGGTAGAGCTCGAGCAGATGCTTTTGCAGACCTTTGCCCGTAAGGCGAGTCTGGAGTTTTGTGTCGCTGTGACGGGTGAGCACGCCCTTCTCGTCGACGCTGTCGTCGGGTTGGGCAAGCTGGTCAATTTCATCGGAGTCTTTTGCCGGCTTTGCATCGTCGGCTGCCGAATCATTATCGGACTCATCAGTCGCCGCCTTGCCAGCCAGGAAGGTAAACGCTTTTCCCTCCCGAACGAGGAGGCGATAGACCTCGGATGTCTTCTCATCCACTACCGCAATCGCCGAGGTACGGCTCGATCGCGGCATATTTAGAAGCCGATTTCGCGCTGAGAGGTCAAGCAACTGTGTACGCGCCTGCTCGAGCTTCTCGGCGTTGGGAAGCGTGCTCTGGAAAATCGACGCATCCATGGTCGAGTCAGGCGTCGCTGCTTCTATCCTACTGTCCATCGTCATGTACCTGGCGGAATATCTCCGCCGAACGGGCCCTTCATTGGGCGATCAGTCTATTTTTGCATCTCGGGCGGACATACGGCGGCCGACGATAAGGGCAGTAGCCACGTTGCGACCAGAACTCCCCTTCCAACATCGAAACTGCGTGCGCCTCTTCTTGATAGCATCCATATTAATCCACTGGAAGGCACTTTCCAGTGCGGTGTTTTGATGTCGAGCAGTCAATTTATGTAGAGGGCACGGTAGGTCTGTCCTCACCAATTTTGTACATTTCCCCTGCTACACCATTCCATAAGCTTCTGTGCTCTGTCCTCGGTGTGCCCTTGCCGGCCTTTTCGCACAACCCGCTAAAACCAGGGACGCCTATGCATGAGTATGGTTCTCCTCATCCTCGCTGTGTCGCGACTCAGTGCTATCACTCCTGGGTAGAGCTTGAGGACTTGGTCGACCTAGCTGTGGAAGCACAGCAGGTTGTTTAGTGGCAACGGAGCCCGACTGATGAGCGGTTTGTAGTTGAGGCTGGCATGCGGCCTATGCCAGTTGGAGTGACGCAGCCACGCGGGTGAGTGCCCGGCTCGCTGCTCGGAGCTGTCATAGCTGTCGTAGTTGCGAGCATAGGCCCACTCACGCAGGCTCGTCTGGATGGAGCGATCGGCCTTGCCGTTTGTACGCGGCGCATAGGGTTTGGTGCAGATATGTTTCAGCCCGAGCCAAGCACACTAGCGCCGAAATGAATGAAAGCGGTAGCATGCACTGTTATCTGTCATGGTTTGCTCAAGGCGGATACCCAGCGCGCGGTAGTGCCGCACCGCCTGCAACAAGGCTCGACAGGCGCTACCGCCGCGCTCGTCCGGGTGCAGGGTGGTGAAGGCCAGCCGGGACGCATCATCCATGGCCACATGTACGACCTCCCAGCTGGCTCCATCGCAGCCCTGCTGACTATCCCCGTCACTCGGTGGCCAGGCCGCCAGAACCGGCGAAGCTTCTTGATGTCCACTTCAGGCCGCCGGCCTTGCGGTATTCGTAGCGCACCACCACAGGGGCGGGCTCCAGCTCGGCCAAACGATGAAAGCCTGCCTGTTTGAGACGACGCGCAACGGTACTAATGGCCACGCCGAGTACTGTGGACGATCTGTCGATAGGTGTGGCGAGATCAGCGTAGCTGGATCAATTGTGCGACCAGATCGCTCGAGGTCCCATGCGGGCATGAATGCGGACGTGATGAACGATCCATCAGACCGGACTCGCCTTCCTCACGAAAGCGCCTGAGCCACTTGTAGGCTGTACGGACACTGACCCCCGCCGCTTGTGCTGCATCCTCGGCGCGCAGCCTAGTGAGCATGCGTTGTACGAGAAGGGCTCGACCTCGAGGGGTAAGACGGGCATGTTTATGTAGGTTCATCCGGGGCTCCTGGCAGGGTGTGTGTTGGTCGCGCTTCCGGAATTCCGGGAACGCCCCGGATGAACAACCTAATGAGAGATCACACCTAGCGATCGCCTGTGTCCTGAGTTCGATACGGGTGTTCGTCGCGCTACCTTCTTACAAGGACGTCGACAGATTCGAAAGAAAAAATCGCGGTGAGGAACGTAATAGCAACGTTCTTCAGTCCAAGGAAGTGCCGCCTGGCGCCCGCCAATCCTCAATCCCACTAACCGATGAGGCCAAGGCTCAAGAGTAGGGATTGACCAGTCAGGAGCTGCAGCACTACTGCACCCTGATGCAGGGCAGTCGTGGCGTCTACTCTCCCGGTCTGAATCCGGTCACCGCCCTGGGCATCGAAGCCCAGTCCGATGCCGAGCGGCGCCGCTACGCCGAGCTGCAGGTTCGCGCCGAGGCGCAGCAGGTGCAAAAGGAGCTGGCTTATGACCAGGCCTACCGCGACGCCTGGAATCGCCTCTAACCGAACCTGCAGCCGGTACAGGCCGTCGGCCAGACAGCGCCCTAGGCAAGTCCAGCCGTAAGCGGTAATGGACGGCTCGCCGTGTTCGTGACCGATAGCTACGCCGCTTGCACCGAGCGGTTTCAGGCGCTGCAGAGCGCTGGCCTGGCCTTCGACCTCTACCTGATCGGCACTCAGAACGACGATGCCTAGATCCGCCGCTGGGCTGTGCTTGCTGGCGTCGATCCGGCGAAGGTGCTTGGACGGCAGACTACCCTCAACCGACGCAGGCCGCTGGGTCCAGCTGGGCCTGGGCGGCGAGCTGCCGGCTGTAGTCCGCAAGGTGGATGGACAATGGCTACGGCGCGATCGCCTACGTGGCGTGACTGGCTGACCGCCTTTGTTATCCGAGCCTGCCATGCCTCAATCTACAGGTTTCCGATGTCATGGAGCACCACTCGGACTGGGCCTCAGCTTACATAGACATGATGAAACAGTCTGGCGTCGACGACCTTGTTGACGTAACTACTGCCCTGCACACATGACAACGTGTAACTGAGCCGCTTGACACTCGACTTAACTCGATGCTTACTCGAGTAGTTCAAGACAGCTCATGACCTATCAAGCAATGACAGACACTAAGCCGCCACTATTTTCCCCCGTGCAATCAGTCGTGCTTATGAACGAGAAAATTGGCGGCGCGTCAGTCGCCACTGCTATTGCCAGGAACCATTCTCTACTGCAAGAACACTTTTTCGAACCACTATCAAGCTTAAGCAACTACAAAAAAATCATAAAGGACATTCGTTTTGTAACTTCTGAGCCAGCCCTGCAGGCCAATCTCGAAGAACGCTGGAAAAATGAAGCACTTGCACATAATGATGAAACGAACAATCCGAATGAATCAATCACCAAGTTATTGATACGCGTTAGGTTTGCTTGCCTCTATATCGAGTTAGCTAGCATGGCCGAGGAAAAAAAATTACGCGATCAGGCATGGGCCTTCAACAATCAGGCCAGCTTGATGATTGGCGGAATAATAGAAGAGTCCATAGCAATCCAAAATAAACTCAAGACCCAAAAGCTCTCTCCCCAAAACAAAAAAAATGCCCAAGGACGTAACATGAATATCGAACCTGCGAGAAAGGAAGCAGCACGGTTATTAATCGAAATGAAACCTAAAACTGGCTGGATGACGCTTGAAAGCGCAGCTTCTAAACTCGAAAAGCCTTTACAAAAATACATCGAGGATAATCGCATTTCTGGAGTCACAGGTAGCAACATAAAGACACGACTAAAGAGCTGGACAAAAGATTATCCAATTGTGGCCGAAGCTTGGCTCGCCAGCAAAAATAATCCTGAAACATCGGATTAATGTTAGCTCGAAATTATTGCCGCCCTCTGAGCAACTAAACAGGTTCAGAAAACATCTCGCAATCACCCACTAAGCAACTCAAAGCGCGAGGCCGCCCTCTCGGATCTTTGTTTGCAGGCCGATTCATTTTTCCTATACAACGACCTTCAGCCCTTAGCCTCATGAATAAATCTGTCTTAGTTAAGTAAAGCGCAGCGTTCCGTAGTCCCTGGCGTGCCTGCGCATCTGAATGACTAACCATGCCAACCCCACAACTTTTATAGTAGAAGCAATTACGATTGCAGTTGTAGTAAAGACCCCGCCCCTTCGTGACCACATCAACCCAATATTGCCCGATCAACCAAGCAATTCCGATATCCCGTCGGACCTTGGAGCCGTCAAAGAAAAACAGCATATGATAATGAAATCCCTTCTTCGGCCCGTGTTCAAGTTTCCATATCCACCCTACCATATTAGCAAACAAGTTATTCGACCTAGCATTCTCAAAGAGACGCTTTCGATCCCTTGCAGCGTCTGCCTGCGTCACGTCGCAGTTCTCCCTGGAGTACGACAGATCTAGTCTAACCACCAGCAGTCTAGAATAACGCACGAATAGTGCATCTATATACCCAACCAGCTCCTTGTAATTTTTATTGCTTGAACGTTGGTAGCTGTTAACCTTGGCCTTGAAAGCCTTTGATCTAGCCTCTTCACGTATCATTTCAACACACTTATTAAAGTGATCATTGCGCCTCTGAACCTCCTCAATCAGACGGACGTGGAAAAGTGTTAAACGTAGCTGGCATAGATCAAAATCCATGATCCGCTTCACTGCCATTTCCACATACGGCTCGACTGCGTAGAGTGAGTTGAATTTACTATCATTAGGAATCGGAACTTTAAGTATTTCAAGCAACAGTCTTCCCGGCTTTATTGCTACAAGCCGCGCATTTTTCGTCCCTTCCAAAATTTTGACTTGAAAGGCATCACCTTCAGAGCTTACTAGGGCCTTGACAAGATTCGACACCCTCTTAAAGCTATTGATTAACCCTACATCTATAGCCCCCACTTCACCCAAACCCTCCATCTGAACTTTCGACTTACTAACCAAAGCCATGTATCGCCTTTCATCACCATACGTCATAAATCCTCCAAAGCTCTCTATGAATTGGCAATAGAATTTAGACCCATACAAATCGACGGGACACCCCAACCTATCCAAAATCCTCTTAGACCTAAAAGGCAGCAGATCAACCTATAAATTAAAAACCAAAAATCGAAATAAGTATAAGATCGCTATCAATTAGGCATGCTCAGGCAGAAAGATCAGAAAGATAACATAAGAACCAAATTTATTTAGGGCGAAATAACCGACCGAAAGTGTGAATTGATGCGCCATCCGAACAGGCATGGGATTAAGTTTCATATACGGAGTTAGTTAAATAAGACAGCACAAAACATGCGCAAATCCTATAACTTGATTTAACTACTCGCTATTTTTCAATCATGCGAAGCTCAATCCAAGCAGTAATATCGGCTTCGACCCATCCAATGGCCGAAACACCTAACTTTATAGGCTTGGGAAATGTCGCGTCATATCTGGGTGACCGAGCATCCATACGCTCATAAATCGTTGACCGCGCGAGGCCAATACGCTCGATCAGCTGCTTGAGTCGCAGGATTCTCGGCTGGACTGCAGGTGGTGTGCTCATTGTGTGCATGCTCTTTCTAGATCGAGATGGCACGACTCTAAAGCTACCCCCGCATGACAAATAGGTTTACAGCGAAAAAGTAATTTTTTTCGTAATCCCAGAGAATCCGATCTAAAAGCAAATCGTGAGTCTTGACGCGCTAGCGCCAGACACGGCTCCCATCGAAAATCCCTGATGCGTCCGTCGAACCGAGACCTCAGCCTGATACGAGCGTGCTGAAGGCTGTCTTTCTAGAGATCTCCACATTGGCTGCTGCCATACGGGCCAGCATCCACGAGCGCCCTAGGCTGCTAAGCTGCCGACGGCCAAGGACGGCAGATGGTGCTCTGGCATAAAAAGAACTAAGGATGCATATGGTAGGAACTAACCATGTAGGCCGCGTACGAACGGCAAGGCCGAGCGCTTCATCCAGACGAGCCTTCGTGAGTGGGCCTATGTACGCTGCCATGACAGCTCCTAGCAGCAAGCCACGCACCTAGCCGCGCGGCTGCGTCACTAAAACTGGTACAGGCCGCACTCCAGCCTCAGCTACAAACCGCCAATCAATCAGGCTCCCTTGCCACTGAACAACGTACTGGGTTTACACACCTAGCCCATCTCGGCCTGCAAATCAGTGAGCGTAAGGCATGCATGCTTGCGATGGCAGCGCGTATGATGTCTTTGAAACCAATGATTCCTACTAATCGTGCGTTGATAGGTAGTCACATAGCTTCATGGCGAGACGCACAATTGCGGTGGGGGATTGAATGGGGGACCAGCTAAGGCTGGAAACCAAAAAGCCCCGCATAGCGGGGCTTTTTGGAGACATTATGGCGGAGAGATAGGGATTTGAACCCTAGGAGCCATTGCTGACTCAACGGATTTCGAATCCGTCCCGTTCGACCACTCCGGCATCTCTCCAACGCGGCGCATGATACCAGCCATGCGGGCAAAAGCGAACAAGCAATTGCAAAAAAAGCTCTGGTATCAGCGGCTTGCGTTTAGAGCGGGACGCCCAGGCGCTGGGCGACCTCTTCGTAGGCCTCGATCACACCACCCAGACCCTGGCGGAAGCGGTCCTTGTCCATCTTCTTGCGGGTTTCCTTGTCCCAGAGACGGCTGCCGTCCGGGCTGAATTCGTCGCCCAGCACGACCTTGCCATGGAACAGGCCGAATTCGAGCTTGAAGTCCACCAGCAGCAGGCCAGCGTCGTCGAACAGCTGCTTGAGGATATCGTTGATGCGGAAGGTCAGCGCCTTCATCTCGGCCAGTTGGTCGAGAGTGGCCCAGCCAAAGGCCTGGACATGGCTTTCGTTGACCATGGGGTCGTGTAGCGCATCGTTCTTCAGGAAGAGTTCGAAGGTCGGCGGAGTCAGCTCCAGGCCCTCCTCCACACCCAGGCGGCGGACCAGACTGCCGGCAGCGAAGTTGCGGACCACGCATTCCACCGGAATCATCTCGAGCTTCTTGACCAGGCACTCGTTGTCGCCCAGCAGCTGTTCGAACTGGGTGGGAATACCGGCGGCTTCGAGCTTCTGCATCACGAAGGCATTGAACTTGTTGTTCACCATGCCCTTGCGCTCGAGTTGCTCGATACGCTCGCCATCGAAGGCAGAGGTGTCGTTGCGGAACAACAGGACCAGGCGATCGGGATCGTCGGTGGTGAATACCGACTTGGCCTTGCCACGGTAGAGTTCTGCGCGTTTTTCCATCTTGGACTCCGGTTCGAATGGCTTGCAGGCTGTGGACGAACGCAGGTGAGACGACCGGTTCGGGACGAGTACAGCCGGGAAGCGCAGTTTACATAGGATCGTGGGTATTTTGGCCGTGCGGCAGCGCCCGGCTGTTAAAGAAAGCTCGGCCAGCGCCCTAGGCGATGGCCTGCCATTCCAGCCCCTGCTGCTGATCGGCGATCTGCAGCCAGTCCGCATCGCAACCGAGCACATTGGTGAAGCAGGCGCGAGCGAGCCAGGGGTTGTTGTTCTTTTCGCTCAGATGGGCGAGTACCAGATGCTGCAGGCCTGGGCAGGCCAGCTCCACCACCAGATCGGCCGACTGGCGGTTGTTGAGATGCCCGCGCACCCCGCCAACCCGCGCCTTGAGGTGATAGGGATAGGGCCCTGAGGCAAGCATATTGCTGTCATGGTTGGCCTCGATCACCAGGGCATCGAGGCCGCGGTAATGGGTCAGCACACCAGGCGTCGCCTCACCGAGATCAGTGAGCACGCCCAGGCGCTTGCGGCCATCGTCGAAGACGAATTGCGTCGGCTCCAGGGCATCGTGGGAGACCTGCACCACCGTCACCTCCAGTGCATCCAGCACCAGCCGCTCGCCGTCCACCAGCAGCCCCTGGGCCGCCACCGGCTTGCGCAGGCCGCGCCCGGTACCGGCGCTGTAATAGACCGGCACCCCGTGCTTGCGCGCCAGGAGCTCGACGCCCTGCACGTGATCGGAGTGTTCGTGGGTGACCAAGACGGCGTCCAGCTGGGCAGGTACCACGCCCAGCCGGGCCAGGCGACGCTCGGCTTCCCGCAGGGAGAAGCCGCAGTCGATCAGGACATAGCTGTTATGGCTGTGCACCAGGGTCGAGTTGCCCCGACTGCCGCTGCCCAGGATTGCGAAGCGCATACTGCATGCTCGTCTGAAGCTTTTTCAGCACGCCTTCGGCGATGTCCTGGGGTGCTGCGGTGTTGATGGTCTTGTCCAGGGTAACCTGAACGGTGTTGCCCACCGAGGTGAGGCGCACCTGGAAGCGTCGTGCCCGAGCGTCTTCCTCTTCCTTGCTTTCGCCCTTGCCGAACAGGCGGCCAAAGAACCCTGGCTTGCGCTCTTCGGGTTTCTGCGCGCCTTCGGCGAGGTTCACGTAGTACACGCCCAGGCTGCGATCCATGTCGTCGACACGGATATCGGCGCCTTCGATGGCACGACCGATGCTAGACCAGGCGCGATTCAGATCGCTCTCCAGCACCAGCATGGGCACGCCACTGCCGTCGACCTCGTAGGTCACGCGCTCGGGAGTATCGTAGCTACCCGTGGCCAGCAGCGAGACCGAGCCACTGCCCTCCTCGCTGCGGTCCAGGCCGGCCAGCACCTGATTCAGCAGGGCGTCATCGAGCGCCGAGCTGTTCTGGCTGCTGGACCAGGACGGCTCGCTGGAGCTGCCCTGACTGCGGGTCTGGGTCTGCAGGAAGATTTCGCTGCTGCCGGATTGCACGCCTGGCTCGATGCGCAGGCGGGTACGCAGCTCGTTGCCCGGCTGCAGGCGGCCGTTGGTGCTCAGACTGCGGGCCAGCGGCGTCGACAGCTCGGTAGGCGACTGCCAGGCGGTGATGAGTTCACCGGTCTGCGGACGCTCTTCGGCGATGCGGAAGCCGTTGTCGGTCAGGTACTGACGAGCCACTGGCCAGACGTTGGCCGGGACCTTCTGGGCAGCCAGCCAGCGGGCATTGCCGCTGCGCTGGACGCTGAACTGCTCGCTGCCGCTGCCTTGAACGGCCAGCGCCTGGGGCCGAGGTACCTCGAAGCCATAGGAGCGGTTCTGGGTATCGGCCACGTTGGCCGGGATCGGCAGCAGCGGGTCGAGCGGCTTGGCCTGGACATCGGTCGGCACCTGCATGGGGCCGGTCTCGCGGGACTCGAGGTAGTCATTGCCGCGATCACGGAAATAACCGTGCTCGCCCCACACCCAGCTACAGCCACTGGCGGTGGCCACGGCGAGGCCTAATGTCGTCAAACCCAGGACACGTTTCATCGACTGCTTCCTAATCACGCCAGCACTCCCGCCTGACGCAGGGCCTGACGTACCACTTCGTGGCAGCGCGAGCTGAGCCAGGTCAGGGGCAGGCGGATACCGGCGTCGATCATGCCCATTTCGTGAAGGGCCCACTTCACCGGGATCGGATTCGATTCGATGAACAGATTCTTGTGCAGCGGCATGAGCTTTTCGTTCAACGCGCGTGCGGTGTCGGCGTCGCCGTTCATGGCGGCGGCGCAGAGCTCGCTCATCGCCTTGGGCGCGACGTTGGCCGTGACCGAGATGTTGCCCTTGCCGCCCAGCAGCATGAGTTCAGCCGCGGTAGCGTCATCGCCCGAGTAGACCAGGAAGTCCTTGCTGACGCGCGACAGGATATCACGGGCCCGGGCCAGATCGCCGGTGGCTTCCTTGATGCCGATGATGTTCGGCACCTTGGCCAGCCGCTCGACGGTCTCGGCCAACATGTCGCAGGCGGTACGGCCCGGCACGTTGTAGAGAATCTGCGGGATGGCGACGGTTTCGGCGATCATGCGGAAGTGCTGATACAGCCCTTCCTGGGTCGGCTTGTTGTAATAGGGCACGACCAGCAGGCAGGCATCGGCGCCCGCGTCCTTGGCGGCGCGGGTGAGGTCGATGGCCTCACGGGTGGAGTTGCCACCGGTGCCGGCAATGACCGGGATGCGGCCCTTGACCTGCTCGACCACATGACGGATCACGGCTACGTGCTCGTCGACGTCGACCGTGGCGGATTCACCCGAGGTGCCCACCGCGACGATGGCGTCGGTGCCTTCGGCGAGATGGAAGTCCACCAGCTTGGTCAGGTTGTCCCAGTCGATACGCCCCTGGGCGTCCATAGGGGTGACCAGCGCCACCATGCTCCCCGCAATCATGCAACCGCTCCTGCCGGAAAAAGAGAGCGGTAATGGTACTGACGCCTCTGCGCCAGCACAAGCAACGTGCCCCCAATGGGCATTCCCCCGGCGAGCGCTTTTCGCTACCCTTTCGCCTTTGCCAGGTTCTGCAGGAAAAGTTGGCGAGCGCAGGTCGGCCGAGACGGAAAAAGCTGAGGAAATGGAGCTTACGAGCGGTAGCTGAGCATTCCGACGCCTTTTTCCACGAAGCATCACCGAGCGTAGTCGCTTTTCTTGCAGAACCCAGTCGTATCTCCCCTGCCAGGAACCCCAATGTCCGCTACCCCCCCGATTCGCGAACAATTTCTCGTCATCAGTGCGCTGGGCGCCAATCCCATGGAGCTGACCAACGTGCTCTACCGCAGCTGCATGGAAAACCGTTGCGCGGTGGTCAGCAGCCGCCTGAGCCGGCACGGGGAATACAGCGCGTTGATCCTGCAGGTCTCCGGCAACTGGGATGGTCTGGCGCGCCTCGAAGGCGGACTCGCCGGCCTCGGCAAGCGCCATGGCTTTACCGTGGGCGTCACCCGCAGCGCCGCGCTGGAGAATCGTCCGCAGGCCCTGCCATACGTCGTCTATGTCAGCGCCGCCTATCGCCCGGACATCCTCAACGAACTGTGCCAGTTCTTTGCCGACCACAAGATCGAAGTGGAAAATCTGGTCTGCGACTCCTACCTGGCGCCCCAGACCGGCGGCACCATGCTCAATGCCACCATCACCGTGACGCTGCCGGCCGGCACCCAGATCAGCTGGCTGCGTGACCAGTTCCTGGATTTCGCCGACGCCCTCAATCTGGATGCCCTGATCGAGCCCTGGCGGCCGCAGAGCAACTGACAAAACCCGCAAGGAGCTGCCCATGAGCGTGACCCTCGACCAACCGCTTCCGGCGTTCCAGGCTCAGGCCACCAGCGGCCTCGAGGTCTCACCCGAGAGCCTGCGCGGCCGCCAGGCGGTGCTGTACTTCTACCCCAAGGACAACACGCCCGGCTGCACCACCCAGGGCCAGGGCTTTCGCGACTTGCACGAGCAGTTCCTGGCGGCCAATACCCTGGTACTGGGCGTCTCCCGTGACAGCCTGCGCACCCACGAGAACTTCCGCGCCAAGCAGGGCTTTCCCTTCGAGCTGATCAGTGACAAGGACGAGACCCTCTGCCAGCTGTTCGACGTGATGCGGCAGAAAAAGCTCTATGGCAAGGACTACATCGGCGTGGATCGCAGTACCTTCCTCATCGACCGGGAAGGCGTGGTGCGCCAGGTCTGGCGCGGCGTCAAGGTCCCCGGCCACGTCGCCGAGGTGCTGGCCGCCGCGCAGGCGCTGAACGAGGCCTGATCAGGCCTTGCGCAGCCAGTAGCGGAAGGTCTCCCCCGCCACCTCTTCACCCACCAAGGCATGGCCTGAGAGCTTGGCGAAGGTCCGGAAGTCGCGTTGCGAGCCGGCATCCGTCGCCACCACGGCGAGGACATCGCCGGAAGACAGCCGGTTGAGTTCCAGCTTGGCCTTGAGCAGCGGCATGGGGCAACTCAGCCCGCTGGCGTCGAGCTGGGCGGATACGGCGCCGGTATAGGGTTGGCTCAGATCGGCCATGAAATTCTCCGTTACGGGATACGACAGGGCCCGCGTTTGCTAGGCACCCAGACGGTGGGCCGCTAAAGTAGCCATTTTGCGGCCACGAGTCATGCCATGAAAGTCTTGCGCCCCGCCCTGCTGTCCCTGGCGCTGCTCTGCGCGCCTATCCTGGCGCAAGGTGCGAACGATCTGCCCTCGCTGGGCGACGCCAGCTCTTCGATCGTCTCGCCCGAGCAAGAGTTTCAGATGGGCCGCGCCTGGCTGAGCATGTTGCGTGGCCAGGTCCCCAGCCTCAACGACCCCCAGCTCAAGCAGTTCGTCGAGCGGTCGGTGTACCGCCTGGCGGAAACCAGCGATCTGCAGGATCACCGCCTGGCATTCATCCTGATCAAGGACCCGGAGATCAACGCCTTCGCCGCACCCGGTGGCGTGATCGGGGTGAACGGTGGTCTCTTTCTCAAGGCCGAGAACGAGGCGGAGTACGCGGCGGTCATGGCTCACGAACTGGGCCACCTGATCCAGCGCCATTTCGCCCGTGGGGTGGAGAATCAGCAACGCATGCAGCTGCCGCTGATGGCGGCGCTGCTGGCCGGCATCGTGGCGGCCGCGGCCGGCGGAGGTGACGCCGGCATCGCTGCTATCGCCTCGACCCAGGCGGCGGCTATCCAGAGCCAGCTGCGCTTCTCGCGCCTCAACGAACAGGAGGCCGACCGCGTCGGCATAGTCAACCTGGAACGCGCCGGCTACGACCCGCGTGCCATGCCGGAGATGTTCGGCCGCCTCGCCCGCCAGTATCGCTACGACCGCACCCCGCCGGAATTCCTGCTGACCCACCCGGTCACCGAGAGCCGAATCGCCGATACCCAGGCGCGCGCCGAGCGTCTTCCCAAGGGTGGCGTCGAGGACAGCACTCACTTCCAGCTGATGAAGATCCGCGCCCAGATGTATTTCGAGGAAACCGCCGGCCTGCTGGTCAAGCGCTATCGGGCGCAGTTGCAGGAAGCACCGGACAACGATCCCGCGCGCTACGGCCTGGCCATGGGCCTGACGCGCCAGGGCCAGCTCAACGAGGCCCGCGATACCCTCGCGCCCTTGCTGCGCAAGGCACCGGACGATATCAGCTACAACCTCGCCCAGGCCGATCTGGACATCACCGCCAATCGCCTGCCTGATGCCCAGAAGCGCGTCCAGCGGTTGATGGAGCTTTATCCGGACGATCTGGCCGTGGCCCTGGCGCAGGTAGACATGCTCACTCGCACCAAGCAGCCCAAGGCCGCCAGTCAGCTACTGGACAAACTGCTCAAGCAGCGCCCGATCGACCCGGATCTGTGGAATCAGGCGGCCGATGTACGGGGCCAGGCCGGCGATCTGGTCGGGGTGCATCAGGCGCGGGCCGAATACTTCGCCCTCACCGGCGACTACAACCAGGCCATCCAGCAGCTGGGCTTCGCCAAACAGCGCGCGGCCAGCAACTATCAACTGGCCGCGCGAATCGACGCCCGCCAGCAGGAGATGATCGCCCAGCGCAAGCTGAGCGAAGAGATCCTGCGCTAGGCGTTGCCCTTGACCCTTAGCTGCATGGCCTGGGTGAAGTCGAGCATCCGCTTGAGCGGCTTGACCGCCCTGGGGATGAGCGCCGGGTCAACCAGTACCTCGCCAGAGCCGTCGAGCAGGCAGTTGAGCGTGCGCTCCAGGGTGTTCATCGCCATCCAGGGGCAGTGGGCACAACTGCGGCACGCCGCGCCGTTGCCAGCGGTGGGCGCCTCGATGAAGACCTTGTCCGGGCAGGCCTGCTGCATCTTGTAGAAGATGCCGCGGTCGGTAGCGACGATGAACTGGCGATTGGGCAGCGTCTGAGCGGCCTTGATCATCTGGCTGGTGGAGCCGACATGGTCGGCCAGCTCGATCACCGCCTCGGGCGACTCCGGATGCACCAGGATGGCTGCCTCCGGGTAGAGTCGCTTGAGGTCCTCCAGCTGGCTGGCCTTGAACTCCTCGTGAACGATGCAGGAGCCTTCCCAAAGCAGCATGTCCGCACCGGTCTCACGCTGGATATAGCGCCCCAGGTGTCTGTCCGGTGCCCAGAGGATGGTCTCGTCGTTGTCCATCAGGTGCTCGACGATGTCCAGCGCGCAGCCGGACGTCACTACCCAGTCCGCCCGTGCCTTCACGGCCGCGGAGGTATTGGCGTAGACCACCACGGTGCGCTCGGGATGCTGGTCGCAGAAAGCCGAAAACTCCTCCACCGGGCAGCCCAGGTCCAGCGAGCAGGTGGCTTCCAGGGTCGGCATCAGCACCCGTTTTTCCGGGTTGAGGATCTTGGCCGTCTCGCCCATGAACTTCACGCCAGCCACCACCACGGTGGACGCCGGATGGCGATTGCCGAAGCGCGCCATTTCCAGGGAGTCGGCGACGCAGCCGCCGGTTTCCTCGGCCAGGGCCTGGATCAGCGGATCGGTGTAGTAATGGGCCAGGAGCACCGCGTTCTGCGCCTTGAGCTCGCGGGCAATGGCGGTCTTGTAGGCCGCGATCTCATCCGGCCCGAGCGCCTTGGGCTGCTTGGCGGCCAGATGGGCCTGGACCAGGAGACGTTCGGAAATCTGCGCCATGGCGGGTACCTGAAAACGGGGGTCGTCAAGGCCGCGCATCATAGCAGCATCCTCGCCGACTCCCTACGGTCGACCGCAGCGATCCTGCTCGATGAGTGGCCATCTGCCGCTAATGTCTGGCAACACTTGGCGTTCCACTTATCTTGCGGCCGCAGGTCCGAGACAGGAACGCCCGGCGAGTGTCTCGCCGGCTGCCTCTACTGGAGAATCCTCGTGCCGCCCCGCTCCGCCTCACGCGCCCGGACTTCCGATCACGATCTCACAGGCCTGCTCGACGAGCTGCGCCGACTGCATACCGCCCTGGAGCAAGCCGCCACCGACCCGCGCCTGGACCAGCAGGCCCTCAATCCCGCCTATCGCGCCAGCGCCCGCAACCTGCTGGCCTACCTGGCGCTGCGCGACCAGGATTTGCATGCATTGCAGCTGCGCCTTTCCGCCCTGGGGCTGTCTTCCCTCGGCCGCTCCGAAGCCAAGGTGCTTCCCGCCGTAGCGACCCTCGTCGGCATGGTGGAGCGATTGCTAGGGCAGGCTCCGTCGGCACCATCCGTGCCCCGGACGGAGCATCCCCTGGCTCGCCATGCCCGCACCCTGTTCGGCGCCGCGTCCCGCACGCGGGAGGTGCGCATCATGGTCACCCTGCCCCGCGAGGCCGCAGACAACTATTCGCTGGTACGCGACCTGCTGGCCGCGGGCATGGATTGCGCGCGCATCAATTGCGCCCACGACGAACCGGCCAGCTGGACACGAATGATCGAACATGTGCGCCGTGCCAGCACGGAAGTGGACCAGCCCTGCAAGATATTCATGGACCTGCCGGGGCCCAAGCTGCGCACCGGCCCCATCGCTCCCGGCCTGGCCGTGCAGAAGGTGAAACCCGAGCGCGACACCCAGGGCCGGGTCCGGCATCCGGCGCGCCTCTGGCTGACGAGCCGGCGCCACCCCCGCCTAGCGCCCTCCGCCGCCGCGGCCAGTATCCAGGTCGGCGAGCGCTGGTTGCGCGGGCTGCAGGTCGGCGAGCGCATCCGCCTGCTGGATGCGCGCCAGGCACAGCGACGACTGGAGGTCGTCGAGGTGTCACCCAAGGGCTGCTGGGCGGAAGTGCACAAGACCTCCTATCTCGCTCCCGGCCTGCGCCTGACCGTCGAGCATGGCGGTCGCAAGACGCACAGCCACATCGGTGATTTCGCACCGCAACCGGGCGTGCTGCGGCTGAAAGAAGACGATCTGTTGATCCTGACCGCCGACCAGACGCCCGGGCGCCCTGCCAGCCATGACAGCACGGGTCGCCTGCTGACACCGGCGACCCTGGGCTGCACCCTCCCGCAGGTGTTCGCCGACGTGCGCGGCGGTGAACCGGTCTGGTTCGACGACGGCAAGATCGGCGGCGTAATCGAGCGCGCCGACCTGGACACGCTGCAGGTCCGCATCACCCACGCGCCGGGTGGGGCCAAGCTCAAAGGCGACAAGGGCATCAACTTTCCCCAGAGCACCCTGCGGCTGTCAGCGCTGGGCGACCAGGACCTTGCCGCCCTGGCCTTTGCCGCCGAGCATGCCGACGGCATCGAGATGTCCTTCGTGAACAGCGCGGACGATGTCCGGGCGCTGCTCGCGGAACTGGAGCGGCTGCAGGCCGATCACCTGGGCGTGGTGCTGAAGATCGAGACCCGCCGAGGCTTCGACAACCTCCCCGCGCTGCTGCTGGCAGGCATGCGTCGCGGCGGCTTCGGCGTCATGATCGCCCGGGGCGATCTGGCGGTGGAAGGTGGCTTCGAACGCCTGGCGGCTCTGCAGGAAGACATCCTCTGCCTCTGCGAGGCGGCCCATGTGCCGGTGATCTGGGCGACCCAGGTCCTGGAGAACCTGGCCAAGAAAGGCTCGCCCTCCCGTGCCGAGATCACCGATGCCGCCACCGGGGTCCGCGCCGAATGCGTGATGCTGAACAAGGGCCCGCACATCCTCAAGGCGGTGGCCACCCTGGATGAGCTGCTGGTGCGGATGCAGGGCTACAACAGCAAGAAACGCCAGATGCTGCGCAAGTTGGAACTGGCTTCACCCTGGGCGGACTGATCCGCCCAGGGCGCGCTTCCCCTAGAGGACCTGCAGGCGACCCGCTTCCAGACGAACGCGGGCACCATAGGGCCAGGCCTGGTTTTCCGGGCCATGGCCGCTGGGCAGGCCGCGATAGAGGGCGATGCCACGCGGTGCCAGCCACTCGGCGAAAATCTCTTCCAGCGACTGCTCGACGTTGCGCTGCGGGCAGTCGGTGAAGGTGCCCAGGCAGACGGCGCCGATGCGATGTTCGGTCAGGTTGCCCAGCAGCTGGCAGAGGCTGCGCTCCAGCCGGTAGTAGGGCTCGCCGACGTCTTCCAGCATGAGGATGGCGCCATCATGGGGACGCAGCGCCGCCGCCGTGCCGACCACGCTGGCCAGGGTGGTGAGGTTACCGCCGATCAGCTCACCCGCAGGCACCTGGGCGGGACCGGCGAGACGCTCCAGCTGCCAGCCCGGACGGGCACCGGCGCACAGCTCCAGCACCGACTCCAGCGAGCGGGTACGGGCGGCCTGGGCTTCAGGATCCTCGTCAAGACGCCCCCAGTCCAGCGCGCCAGGACCGTGGATGGCGGTGAGGCCACGGCGGTGAAAGGCTTCCAGCAGTACGGTCAGATCGGAGTAGCCGATCAGCGGCCGACCCTTGCTGCTGGATAGCCGCGACCAGTCCAGCCAGGGCAGCAGTTGGGCGGAGCCATAGCCGCCGCGCAGGCACCAGACTGCATCTACGTCTGCCTGGCTGAACGCCCAATGCAGATCCGCTGCCCGCTCTTCGGCGGTTCCGGCGAGATAGCGATGCCGCTTGAGCGCCTGCTCACCCAGCACCGCTTCGATACCGGCGGCCTGCAACTGCTCGACCGCTGCCGTGACCAGCTCTTCCTTGACCGCACCTGCCGGACTGACCAGCGCCACACGCCGCACGGGACTCATTCCAGCACCTCCACCGGCATGCCGGCTTCGATGACGCCACGGCCCAGGGGGATGACGTTCATGCCGAACAACATGCGGTTGTCATTGAAGCGGTATTCGCGCAGCGCGGTCAGCGGTTGCCGATCCGGGTCTTTCTCGCCGGTAACTGGGTCTTGGGTGATGACGATGCAACGCGCGCAGGGACAGGCCACGGCGAAGTCCACCGCACCGATGCGCAGTCGCTTCCAGCCGTCCTCGGCATAGGCCGGCGTCCCTTCCACCACCAGATTCGGCCGGAAGCGCAGCATTTCCAGCGGTTTACCCACTCGCGCCACCAGGTCGGCCAGGGAGGCCTCGCTGGTCAGCAGCAAGGGAAAGCCGTCGGCGAAATGCACCTTCTGCCCGGGCTCGGCGAAATCGGTGTTGATCTGGCGAGCATGGCTCTCGGCGATGTGCACCAGGCGGCAAGGACGCCCAAGGAAATCGCTCAACCAGGCATCGGCCTCGGCGGCCACCGGCGCCTGCAGGGTGTCGCGCCAGATGGTGACACCCAGGCGTTCGCCCGTGGCCTCCGGGACGGTCACCTCGATCGGCTCCTGGCCCGGCGCGCTCAGGCGCAGGCAGTCAGCGGCCAGCCAGCGCGCCTCGATGTGATTCATCTTCGCCAGTTGGCGGAGGGTCAGGAAGCGGCCGGTGTCGGCATCCACCACCATCCAGCGGCGATCACCCACCAGGCCCAGGGCATCCACCTCGGCCTGCGCCAGGGATTCCACGGCCGTCGACTTGACGGGATAACGATAGAGGGCACTGAGGTGCGACATGGGCGCGGCTTCCTGGCGGCGGACAAAGGCCGCCAGTGTAAGGGAGGCGCCGGAGCGGCGAAACCGCGGGGATTACTCCTCGGCCAGCGCCAGGCGCCGGCGCACTTCCTCGACCAGTTGATCGGGCTGGAACTTGGAGAGGAAGGCGTTGCAGCCCACCTTCTTCACCATGGCTTCGTTGAAGCTGCCCGACAGCGAGGTGTGCAACACCACATAGAGATCGGCGAGGCGCGGATCCTGGCGGATCTCGGTGGTCAGGCGGTAGCCGTCCATTTCCGGCATCTCGGCATCGGTGAGCACCATCAGCAGCTTCTCGGTCAGCACCACGCCCTCGTCGGCCCAGGCCTTGAGCTTGCGCAGGGCCTGCAGGCCATCGGTGGCCACGTGGAATTTCAGATCCAGCTGCACCAGGGTGTCGCGCAGCTGGCCGATGGCCGTGCTGGAGTCGTCCACCAGCAGCACCTCACGGCCGCGAGCCTTGGCCAGCAGCGGATCGGCGAGGCGTTCCTGGGAGACCTTGACGTTATAGGGGGCAATCTCCGCCAGCACCTTTTCCACGTCGATCACTTCCACCAGCCGGTCTTCGATGCGGGTGATGGCGGTCAGGTAGTGCTGGCGTCCGGCGCCGCCTGGCGGAGCCTGGATGCTGTCCCAGTTGAGGTTGATGATGCGGTCGACGCTACCCACCAGGAAGGCCTGCACCGAGCGGTTGTACTCGGTGACGATGATGGTGCTGTTTTCGTCGGGCGTGATCGGTCGCATGCCGATGGCCGCGGCCAGATCGATCACGGGCAGGGTCTGACCCCTCAGGTGGACGACGCCGCAGATCATGGGGTGGCGCTTGGGCATCTGGGTCAGGCGCGGCAGCTTGAGCACCTCCTGCACCTTGAACACGTTGATGGCGAACATCTGCCGGCTGGACAGCTGGAACATGAGAATTTCCAGACGGTTCTCGCCAACCAGCTGAGTGCGTTGATCGACGGTGTCGAGAATGCCAGCCATGGAAAGTCCACTCCAAAGATAAGTCAGGTCACAGGCTATCGGCGGCTGACGCCAGTTCTTGAGTCCCGGAAACAGGAAAGCCGCCCGAGGGCGGCTTCCAGGACGGACGCGCGGATCAGGCGCGCGGCAGGGTCACGCCGCGCTGGCCCTGGTACTTGCCACCGCGATCCTTGTAGGAAACCTCGCAGGCCTCGTCGGATTGCAGGAACAGCATCTGGGCCACGCCCTCGTTGGCGTAGATCTTGGCCGGCAGCGTCGTGGTGTTGGAAAACTCCAGGGTGACGTGGCCTTCCCACTCGGGTTCCAGCGGCGTGACGTTGACGATGATGCCGCAGCGGGCATAGGTGCTCTTGCCCAGGCAGATGGTCAGGACGTCACGGGGGATACGGAAGTATTCCACGGTACGCGCCAGGGCGAAGGAGTTCGGCGGGATGATGCAGACATCGCTGACCACGTCGACGAAGCTCTTGTCGTCGAAATTCTTCGGGTCCACCACCGCCGAATGGATGTTGGTGAAGACCTTGAATTCGTTGGCGCAGCGCACGTCGTAGCCGTAGCTGGACACCCCGTAGGAAATCACCCGGCTGTCGTCCGCGCCGCGCATCTGGCGCTCGACGAAGGGCTCGATCATGCCGTGCTCCTGGGCCATGCGGCGAATCCACTTGTCCGATTTGATGCTCATGGCAGGTCTTGCTCCGGGGGTGAAAAAATTGACCGCGCATTCTAGTGGATAGCCGCGCGGTCTCAAAGACGACCGGACGAAATCAGTCGTCGCTGACGGTGATGGTAGGCATGCCGCCCCCAGCCTGGCCGCCCAAGGCGATGCGGGCCCCGACCTTGCGTGCCAGTTCCTGGTAGATCAGCGCGATCTGGCTGTCAGGATCGGCGATGGCGGTGGGACGTCCGGCGTCGGCCTGCTCGCGGATGGCCATGGCCAGCGGCAGGGAGGCCAGGAGATCCACGCCGTACTGCTCGGCCAGCTTGCTGCCGCCGCCCTCGCCGAACAGGTGCTCGGCATGACCGCAGTTGGAGCAGATGTGCACGGCCATGTTCTCCACCACCCCGAGCACCGGGATGTTGACCTTCTGGAACATTTCCACGCCCTTCCTGGCATCCAGCAGGGCCAGATCCTGGGGCGTGGTGACGATCACCGCGCCGGCCACCGGCACCTTCTGCGCCAGGGTCAGCTGGATATCGCCAGTGCCGGGCGGCATGTCGATCACCAGGTAGTCGAGGTCGTTCCAGGCGGTCTGGGTGATCAGCTGGATCAGGGCGCCGGAGACCATCGGGCCACGCCAGGCCACCGGGGTCTTGTCATTGGTCAGGAAGGCCATGGACATGACCTCGACGCCATGGGCCTGCAGCGGGATGAACCACTTTTCATCGCGCACTTCGGGACGGGTGCCCTCGGCGAAGCCGAACATGATCCCCTGGCTGGGGCCATAGATGTCGGCGTCCAGCACGCCGACCCGGGCGCCTTCGCGGGCCAAGGCCAGCGCCAGGTTGGCGGCGGTGGTGGACTTGCCCACGCCGCCCTTGCCGGAAGCCACGGCGATGATGTTCTTGACGTTGCCCATGGCGTCCAGCTGCGGCTGGGCCGCGTGAGGGGCGATCTGGCAATCGATCTGGACCTCGGCGGTCTCGACCCCGGGCACGTTCTCCAGCGCGGTCTTGAGCACCTGGGCCAGACCGCCCTTGAACAATCCGGCGGCATAGCCCAGCTCGAAGCGGGCCCGTACGCGGCCACCGTCCAGCGCGAGGTCGCGCAGGGCGCCGGCGCTGAGCAGGTCCTGTTCGAGATAGGGATCGTGATACTGGCGCAGCGCGGCCTCGATGGCCTCGCGAGTCGGAGCGGTCATGCAGACTCCCGGAAACGACGGATAGGAAAGAGAAGCTGCGGCCTATGCTACCCACTGTCCTTGGTAAAGCCTATCCGCACGGCGCTACACTTCCGGCTTGCCCCCAGCCCGTGGAGCCCTGCGTGAACCAGCCTTCCCTGCACATCAGTTCCACCTTCGACAGCGGTGCCGTCGAGGTGCTGTCCCTGGCCGACCCCGCCGACATCCGCCTGCGCATCCGTCCCGATACCGCCTCGCCTTTCACCCAGTGGTTCCACTTCCGCCTGGAGGGCGCCCGCGGCCTGCCCTGCCGGCTGAGCTTCGCCAATGCCGGCGAGTGCGCCTACCCCGAGGGCTGGCGCGACTATGGCGTAGCCGCGAGCTATTGTGGCCAGGAGTGGTTCCGCATTCCCACCCGCTACGACGGCAAGACCCTGAGCTGGGACGTCACCCCCGATCACGACAGTCTGTTCTTCGCCTACTTCGAGCCCTATCCGGAGAGCCGCCACCTGGCCTTCGTCGGTGAGGCGCAGCGCCATCCTGCCGTCCGTCTGGAAACCGTCGGTCGCTCGCTGTTGGGCCGGTCACTGGACCTGTTGCGCATCGGCACGCCGGGCGCCGGCAAGAAGAACATCTGGGTCATCGCCCGCCAGCACCCCGGTGAGCCCATGGCCGAGTGGTTCGTCGAAGGCCTGCTGCGCCGCCTGCTGGGCCTGGGCGAAAACCAGGGCGACCGGGTCGGCGCCAAGCTGCTGGGACACGCCGTGTTGCACGTGGTGCCCAACATGAATCCCGACGGTTCGGCCCTGGGCAATCTGCGCACCAACGCGGCCGGCGCCAACCTCAACCGCGAATGGCTGGAGCCGGACGAGGAGCGCAGCCCCGAGATCCTGGCGGTGCGCCGCGCCATCGCCGCGACCGGCTGCGACCTCTTCCTCGACATCCACGGCGACGAAGCCCTGCCCTATGTCTTCGTCGACGGCTGCAATGGCCTGCCCAACTTCGGTGAGCGCGAAGAGGCCGAGCAACAGGCCTTCCTGCAGCGCTTCCAGCGTGCCAGCCCGGACTTCCAGACCCGGTACGGCTATCCCCGGGGTCACTTCGGCAGCGAGACCCTCAAGCTCGCCACCAAGTATGTCGGCCATACCCATGGCTGCCTGGCCCTGACCCTCGAATTGCCCTTCAAGGACAACGCCAACGATCCCCGTCCGGATGTGGGCTGGAACGGTGCCCGCAGCGCCGCCCTGGGCGCGGCCATGGTCAATGCCCTGTACTGGCAGCTGGCCGATCTCTGAATGCTCGAAGTCTGCTGCGCGGCGGCCAGACTGGCGTAGGAAACTGCCTCAGAATGCTCATTTACCCGTTGTAAACTGCGCTTCTTTGGCAATTTCCGCCTTGTCTGGCGCTAGCGCGCAGGACTTCGCGCTTTTTAACGCCCATCCCCACGGATGAAACCGACCGGCCATTTCGCTATGATGGTCGGTCACCTTATCAGCGCCGCGATCCAGCCAAGACCATGACCGAGCCCCGCAAGATTCTCGTCACCAGCGCCCTGCCCTACGCCAACGGCTCCATCCACCTCGGCCACATGGTCGAGTACATCCAGACCGACATCTGGGCCCGCTTCCAGCGGCTGCGCGGCAATCAGTGCATCTATGTCTGCGCCGACGACGCCCACGGCTCGGCCATCATGCTGCGCGCCGAGCGCGAGGGCATCACGCCCGAGCAGCTGATCGACAACGTCAAGCGCGAGCACAGCGCCGACTTCGCCGATTTCGGCGTGGCCTTCGACAACTTCCACTCCACCCATGCGGAAGAGAATCGCGAGCTGTCACGCGCCATCTACCTGAAGCTGCGCGAGAACGGCCACATCGCCACCCGTCCGGTCACCCAGTATTTCGACCCGGACAAGCAGATGTTCCTGGCCGACCGCTTCATCAAGGGCACCTGTCCCAAGTGTGGCAGTGCCGACCAGTACGGCGACAACTGCGAGAAGTGCGGCGCCACCTACGCGCCCACCGAACTGAAGGATCCCAAGTCGGCGATCTCCGGCGCGACCCCGGTGCTGCGCGAATCCGAGCACTTCTTCTTCAAGCTTCCCGACTTCGCCGAGATGCTCAAGGGCTGGACCCGCAGCGGCGCCCTGCAGGAATCGGTGGCCAACAAGATCGCCGAATGGCTGGACGCCGGCCTGCAGGAATGGGACATCTCCCGCGATGCGCCCTACTTCGGCTTCGAGATCCCCGATGCCCCGGGCAAGTACTTCTATGTCTGGCTGGACGCGCCCATCGGCTACATGGCCAGCTTCAAGAATCTCTGCGACCGTCGCGACGACCTGGACTTCGACGCCTACTGGGCCAAGGACAGCGCGGCCGAGCTGTACCACTTCATCGGCAAGGACATCGTCAACTTCCATGCACTGTTCTGGCCGGCCATGCTCGAAGGCGCCGGCTACCGCAAGCCGACGGCGCTGAACGTCCACGGTTTCCTTACCGTCGACGGCCAGAAGATGTCCAAGTCCCGCGGCACCTTCATCAAGGCGCGCACCTACCTGGATCACCTGAATCCCGAATACCTGCGCTACTACTTCGCCGCCAAGCTCTCGCGCCACGTCGAGGACATCGACCTGAACCTCGAGGACTTCGTGCAGAAGGTCAATTCCGACCTGGTGGGCAAGGTGGTCAACATCGCCAGCCGCTGCGCCGGCTTCATCCACAAGGGCAACGCCGGCCTGCTGGTGGACGCCCAGGCCGCCCCCGAGCTGGAAGCCGCCTTCCGCGCCGCCACGCCCAGCATCGCCGAGGCCTACGAGACCCGTGACTTCGGCCGTGCCATGCGCGAGATCATGGCCCTGGCCGACCGCGCCAACGCCTGGATCGCCGACAAGGCGCCCTGGAGCCTGGCCAAGCAGGACGGCAAGGTCGACGAAGTCCAGGCGATCTGCGCCCAGGGCATCGAGCTGTTCCGCCAGCTGGCGATCCTGCTCAAGCCGGTACTGCCCAACCTGACCGCCGCCGCCGAGGCCTTCCTCAACGTCGCCCCCCTGACCTGGGCCGACCTCGACACCCGCCTGGCCAATCATCAGCTCAACGCCTTCCAGCCCCTGCTCACCCGCATCGAACCCGCCAAGGTGCAGACCATGATCGACGCTTCCAAGGAAGACCTAGCCGCCCAGGCCACGGCCCAGCCCGCCGGCAATGGCGAACTGACCAAGGCCCCGCTGGCCGAGACCATCGATTTCGACACCTTCTCCAAGGTCGACCTGCGCATCGCCCTGATCGAGAAAGCCGAATTCGTCGAGGGCGCCGACAAGCTCCTGCGCCTGACCCTGGACATCGGCGATGCCAAGCGCAACGTCTTCTCTGGCATCAAGAGCGCCTACCCGGAGCCGAGTCAGCTCGAAGGTCGCCTGACCCTGTACGTCGCCAACCTGGCGCCGCGCAAGATGAAATTCGGCGTCTCCGAAGGCATGGTCCTGGCCGCCGGCCCCGGCGGCAGCGAGATCCATCTGCTCAGCCCCGACAGCGGCGCCAAGCCCGGCCAGCGGGTGATGTGATTAGAGACGACGCCCCAGGGCGCCGTTCTTCCCCCAGCTCCGACCTCGCTCATGAACGCCCACGCTACCCTCATCACCGCCATCGACGCCCTGCTGCCCCAGACCCAGTGCGGCAAGTGCGGCCATCCCGGCTGCCAGCCCTATGCCGCCGGCATCGCCGCGGGCGAGGCGCACAACAAGTGCCCGCCCGGGGGCGCAGCCACCATCGTCGAGCTTTCGACCCTGCTGCAGCGCCCGACCCTGCCACTGGACTCACCCTATCCGGTCACGCCCAGCCAGCGTGCGGTGATTCGCGAGGACGAATGCATCGGCTGCACCAAGTGCATCCAGGTCTGCCCCACCGATGCCATCCTGGGCGCGGCCAAGCTGATGCACACGGTGATCGAGAGCGAATGCAGCGGTTGCGAACTCTGTCTGGCCCCCTGCCCCGTGGACTGTATCGATCTGGTGGCTGCACCCGCGCCGGTCGATCGCGCCGAGGAGCGCCAGCGCGCGCAGTATTATCGGCGCCGCTTCGACGCCCGCCAGGCACGCCTGCAGCGGGACCGCGAACGTCTGGACGCCGAGCGCCAGCGCCGTCAGGCGCCACCGGCGACCGCCACGGTTGCAGAGCCCCCCGCCACGGCGGAATCCTCGCTCAAGCCGCTGAAGATCGCTGCCGCCATGGCGCGTGTCGCCCTGCAAAAGGCCGAACGGCAATTGGTCCAGTACGGTACGCCCGCGTTGGAAACCCAGGTGCAGCAGTTGCGTGAAGCGGCCCAGCAGGCGCAGACGGCCCTCGACAGGGCGCAGCAGGGGCCCACCAGCGCCAGTGCGCCGGCCCTGGCGCAGCCGTCCGCCGACCCCGCTGCGCTCAGGCAGGCGCGGATCGCTGCTACCCTGGCGCGTGCCCAGCTGACCAGGGCCGAACGCGCCTTTGGGGCCACGCCCACCGCCGAACAGCGCGAGCAACTCGAAGCGCTGGGCAGCGCCGCGCAGCATGCCGCCTCTCATCTCGCCGCCCTCGAAGAGCGAACCGCCCGATGAACGCCGCCAAACGCCTGGAAATCTTTCGTCGTCTGCACGAGGACAATCCCGACCCCAAGACGGAGTTGGCCTATGCCTCGCCCTTCGAGTTGCTGATCGCGGTGATCCTTTCCGCCCAGGCCACCGACGTCAGCGTCAACAAGGCCACCGCGCGCCTCTATCCGGTGGCCAACACGCCCCAGGCCATCCTTGACCTGGGCGTGGCAGGGCTGTCGGAGTACATCAAGACCATCGGCCTCTACAACGGCAAGGCCAAGAACGTCATCGAAACCTGCCGGCTGCTGCTGGAGCACCATGGCGGCGAGGTACCCCAGACCCGCGAAGCCCTGGAAGCCCTGCCCGGGGTCGGTCGCAAGACCGCCAACGTGGTGCTCAACACCGCCTTCCGGCAGATCGCCATGGCGGTGGATACCCATATCTTCCGGGTCAGCAACAGGACCAACCTGGCCCCCGGCAAGAACGTGGTGGAGGTCGAGCTCAAGTTGCTCAAGGTGGTGCCCAAGGATTACCTGCTGGATGCCCACCACTGGCTCATCCTGCATGGCCGCTACGTCTGCCAGGCGCGCAAGCCTCGCTGTGGCAGTTGCCGCATCGAGGACCTCTGCGAATACAAGGCAAAAACCTCGGACGATTGAAAAAGGGCTCACCAAAGCCCTTCAGCGATTGAAAAAATCTTTTTTACCAGCCCCTGCTTTGTCGCTATAAGGTGCGCGAAAAGGTCCCGCAGCCCTGTCGTTGACTGGCGTGTGACCCTGTCCAGCCTTGCAGGAGTTACCAATGGCCGAAGACAAAAGCGATATCGATGTAGACGACGATTTCGAGAGCGATGGCGAAGCGCCCGAAACGGTGGAACCCGTCGTCAGCAAGACCAACCTGACCAAGCGGCGCCTAATCGACGACATGCTCGAAGAACGCCGCCTCAAGCGGCAGATCTCCGAGTACGACTTCGACCTGTAAGCCATAAAAAAACCCCAGCCTAGGCTGGGGTTTCGCATGGCGTCGCCACCCTTACAGCAGGGTGCGACCCTTGCCCGCGGCAATGCGCATGCGCAGGGCGTTGAGCTTGATGAAGCCCGCCGCGTCGGCCTGATTGTAGGCGCCGCCATCTTCTTCGAAGGTGGCGATGTTGGCGTCGAACAGCGACTCGTCAGATTTGCGACCGACGACGATGACGTTGCCCTTGTACAGCTTCAGGCGTACCACGCCGTTCACGCTGGCCTGGGAGGCGTCGATCATCTTCTGCAGCATCAGCCGCTCCGGACTCCACCAGTAGCCGGTGTAGATCAGGCTGGCGTACTTGGGCATCAGCTCGTCCTTGAGGTGGGCCACTTCGCGGTCGAGGGTGATGGACTCGATGGCGCGGTGCGCCTTGAGCATGATGGTGCCGCCGGGCGTCTCGTAGCAGCCACGGGACTTCATGCCGACGTAGCGGTTCTCGACGATGTCCAGGCGACCGATGCCGTTCTCGCCGCCGATGCGGTTGAGCTCGGCCAGCACGGTCGCCGGGCTCAGCTCCTTGCCGTCGATGGCGACGATGTCACCATTGCGGTAGGTCAGCTCGAGGTAGGTCGGGGTGTCCGGCGCGGCTTCCGGGGACTTGGTCCAGCGCCACATGTCTTCTTCGTGCTCGGTCCAGGTGTCTTCCAGCACGCCACCCTCATAGGAGATGTGCAGCAGGTTGGCATCCATGGAGTACGGCGACTTCTTCTTGCCGTGACGCTCGATCGGGATCTGGTGCTTTTCGGCGTAGTCCATCAGCTTCTCGCGGGAGAGCAGGTCCCACTCGCGCCAGGGGGCGATCACCTTGACGCCCGGCTTGAGCGCATAGGCGCCCAGCTCGAAGCGCACCTGGTCGTTGCCCTTGCCGGTGGCGCCGTGGGAGATGGCATCGGCGCCGGTCTCGTTGGCGATCTCGATCAGGCGCTTGGCGATCAGCGGACGGGCGATGGACGTACCCAGCAGGTACTCGCCTTCGTAGACGGTATTGGCGCGGAACATCGGGTAGACGAAGTCGCGGACGAACTCTTCGCGCAGGTCGTCGATGTAGATTTCCTTGACGCCCATGGCCTGGGCCTTGGCGCGTGCCGGTTCGACTTCCTCGCCCTGGCCGAGGTCAGCGGTGAAGGTCACCACTTCGCAGTTATAGGTATCCTGCAGCCACTTGAGGATCACCGAGGTGTCCAGGCCGCCGGAATACGCCAGGACTACCTTCTTCACATCCGCCATGCCGTTCGCTCCCGTGTGTTGCATTGAGTCGGAAAGCGGTAATTCTACTGGTGGTATCGCCGCTTTTACAGAGGCGCGACGCACTCTGATGTCTGGGCGACATGCGGTTGCAGCGGATCAGCCCTTGGGCTTGGCTGGCGGGGCGGGGGTCGGCGCCGGTGGCTCACTCGGATTGGCCGCGGTACTGGTGGTCGGCGCGGCCGCTGGCTCGCTGCTTGGCGGCACCCGCGAGAACACCAGGGTCACGCGCCGGTTGAGCGCCCGGTTGGTCTTGTTGTTGTTGGGTGCGAGTGGATATTGCTCGCCAAAGAAGCGCAACTCGATCTGCTCCGCGGGGAAGCCCTTGGCCTTGAGGTATTCCATCACGGCGATGGCACGCAGCCGGGATTCCTGGCGATTGTCCAGCCGGGTGCCCTGGTTGTCGCTGTAGCCCGAGACGATGACGTGGTTGACCGTTGGATCGGCCTTCAGGTACTCGTCGATGAGATCGAGCTTGGCCTTGGCGCTGTCGTCCAGGGTATCGTCACCGCCCGGGAAGCCGACCTGGGAATGGCGAATCTGCTCGAAGTTGACCGCCAGCAGCTTCTGGGTACAGGCCTGGAACTGCTGGTAGGCCGGCTCGAAGTGCACGGGCAGCAGCCGGACCTCGACGCGGTCATCCAGGGCACCCGGCCGACTGACCTGCGGCATGCGCCCTTCCATCAATCCCGCCAGCAGGCGCTGAGCCTGCTGCGCGCTGGTCGTCAGGGCCTGCTCCCCCTCCACCACCTTGACCGAGCCGAGGCTGATGTCGCCAAGGCCCGGCTTCCAGGGCACCGCCGCGGCCTTGAGGCTGGCGCTGCCCACCGGCAACCACTGACCGTTGGGGCGCAGCTCGAATACCGTGGCCTCGCCGGCGCGGCGCAGGAAACCACCGCTGCCGAAGCGCGGGATGGGCTGCAGCAGCCGACAGGCGAAGATGTCGCCCTCCACCTTCCACTCCACGCTCTCGAGCCGACTCTGGAAGGTCATCCCCCAGGCCGGAACGGCGAGCAGCAGACAGGAAAGGAAGAGGTAACGCGGGCGCACGTCGAGCTCCGGAAAGAAAAAAGTACCTGGGCTTCATATCGGTCAAGGGCGCGGAAAACTTGAGCGCGATCCCGCTGCACGGGTGCCGGCTACCCCCTTTTCCGGTAGCATTTCCCCACTTTCCCGCAGCCTGGAATCCCGCATGACCGACCGGATCACCCTTGCCCGTCCCGATGACTGGCACATTCACCTGCGCGACGGCGCCGCCCTGCCGCAGACCGTCGCCGACGCCGCCCGCGAATTCGGTCGCGCCATCGTCATGCCCAACCTGGTGCCACCGGTGCGCACTGCCGAGCAGGCCGCCGCCTACCGCGAGCGCATCCTGGCCGCGCGTCCGGCGGGCAGCCGCTTCGAGCCGCTGATGGTGCTCTACCTCACCGATCGCACCAGCCCGGAAGACGTGCGCAGCGCCAAGGCCAGCGGTTTCGTGCATGCCGCCAAGCTCTATCCGGCCGGGGCCACCACCAACTCCGACTCCGGGGTCACCTCCCTCGACAACCTCTTCCCGACCCTGGAAGCCATGGCTGAGATCGGCCTGCCGCTACTGGTGCATGGCGAGGTCACCCATGCCGAGGTGGACGTCTTCGACCGCGAGAAGAAATTCATCGACGAGCACCTGGTGCGTATCGTCCAGCGCTTCCCGACGCTGAAGGTGGTGTTCGAACACATCACCACGGGCGACGCCGCTGCCTTCGTGCGCGAGGCCCCGGCCAACGTGGGTGCCACCATCACCGTCCATCACCTGCTGTACAACCGCAACCACATGCTGGTGGGCGGCATCCGGCCGCATTTCTATTGCCTGCCGATCCTCAAGCGCAACACCCACCAGAGCGCCCTGCTGGACGCCGCCACCAGCGGCAACCCCAAGTTCTTCCTCGGCACCGACTCGGCGCCCCACGCCCGTCACGCCAAGGAAGCGGCCTGCGGTTGTGCCGGCTGCTATACCGCCTACGGTGCGCTCGAGCTCTATGCCGAAGCCTTCGAGAGCCGCGACGCCCTCGACCGCCTGGAAGGCTTCGCCAGCCACTTCGGCCCTGACTTCTATGGCCTGCCGCGCAACACCGAGACTGTGACCCTGGTGCGCGAGGACTGGCAGGCGCCGGCCTCCCTCCCCTTTGGCGATCACGAGGTGATTCCCCTGCGCGCGGGCGAGACCTTGCGCTGGCGTCTGGAGGTGAGCGTATGAGCATGGATGAGACTTTCAGCGACGAACTGGATGCCAGCCAGCCCATGTCCGACTCGCGCATCCCCATGGCGCGCCGCTTCCGCGGCTATCTGCCGGTGGTGATCGACGTCGAGACCGGCGGCTTCAACGCCGCCACCGATGCCCTGCTGGAAATCGCCGCCACCACCGTGGCCATGGACGAGGAAGGAGTGCTCTATCCGGATCACACCTATTTCTTCCGCGTCGAGCCCTTCGCTGGCGCCAATATCGAAGCTGCGGCGCTGGAGTTCACCGGCATCAAGCTCGACCATCCGCTGCGCATGGCAGTGGGCGAAGAGCAGGCGCTGAGCGAGATCTTCAAGGGTGTACGCAAGTCGCTCAAGGCCAGTGGCTGCAAGAGAGCCATCCTGGTCGGCCATAACAGCAGCTTCGACCTGGGCTTTCTCAATGCCGCGGTGCTGCGCTGCGGCCTGAAGCGCAACCCCTTCCACCCGTTCTCCAGCTTCGATACCGCCACCCTGGCCGGTCTGGCCTATGGTCAGACGGTACTGGCCAAGGCCTGCCAGGCGGCCGGCATCGAGTTCGACAATCGCGAAGCCCACTCGGCCCGTTACGACACCGAGAAGACTGCCGAGCTGTTTTGCGGCATCGTCAATCGGTGGCGGGAAATGGGCGGCTGGGTCGACCTGGACTGATCTGACAACCGCCTGTCGCCCAGAGGGCCTTTGATGAGATTTTGCCGCCTACAACTTTGACAATCATTCTCATTGTCATTAGCTTTGGCGGCACCTCCACTCATACAGCAGGCGATCCATGTACGTGTGTCTTTGCCGTGGCGTGACCGACAAGCATATTCGCGAAGCCATCTATGAAGGCTGCTGCAGTTATCGGGAAGTCCGGGAAAGCACGGGTTGCGCCACCCAGTGCGGCAAGTGCGCCTGCCTCGCCAAGCAGGTCGTCAAGGAAACCCTCAGTGAGCTGCATGGTGCCCAGCAGCTCGCCTACGCCCTGGACGTCCCGCGCGCCTGAGCGACATCCCTGCAAAAAAAGCCGGACCTTGTGTCCGGCTTTTTTATTGTCTAATCAAACGCTTACGGAAAGGATGGAAAAGCTTTCGATTACCGTTCGATTTTCGTCGATTTTTCAACAACTTAAGCTTTTGACAAAGGGCCCTTCCACGCTCAGACTGCCGGCAATCCCACCCGATTTGCAGGTCCGGCCATGAAAGGCGATATCACCGTCATCCAGCATTTGAACAAGATCCTCGGCAACGAACTGGTGGCCATCAACCAGTATTTCCTGCACTCGCGGATGTACAACGACTGGGGTATCCGCAAGCTGGGTCATCACGAGTACAAGGAATCCATCGACGAGATGAAGCACGCCGATCGCCTGATCGAGCGCATCCTGTTCCTGGAAGGCCTGCCCAACCTGCAGGATCTGGGCAAGCTGATGATCGGCGAGAACACCCAGGAGATGATCCAGTGCGACCTGCGCCTGGAGATCAGCGCCGTGGCTGACCTGCGTGAAGCCATCACCTACTGTGAAAGCGTGCGGGACTACGTGAGCCGCGACATGCTCAAGAGCATCCTCGAATCCGAGGAAGAGCACATCGATTGGCTGGAAACCCAGCTGAGCCTCATCGCCAGCGTCGGGATCGAGAACTACATCCAGTCGCAGATGCACGACGACGATTGATCGAGCAGACGCCCATGAAAAAGCCCGCATGATGCGGGCTTTTTTTGTGGCGGAGGACTCAGGCGTCCTTCTGCTCCACGGCCTGCTTGATCAGGGTCTGCAGCTCACCCTTCTCGTACAGCTCGGCCAGGATATCACTGCCGCCGACCAGCTCGCCGCCAACCCACAGCTGGGGAAAGGTCGGCCAGTTGGCGTACTTGGGCAGATTGGCGCGGATTTCCGGATTCTGCAGGATATCGACATAGGCGAATTTTTCGCCACAGGCCATCAGTACCTGAGCGGCACGGGAAGAGAAGCCGCACTGAGGCGCGTTCGGCGAACCCTTCATGTAGAGCAGCACAGGATTGTTGGCAATCTGGTCTTTGATGGTATCGATGATTTCCACGATGCACCTCGCTAATACGGTGGGACGATTGTAACGGAAAGGCCGGTGGAACGCCGGGATTTCCGCGACGTCCAGCCCGAAACAGGCGCGGCTCGACCTGCCAATCGACCACGCCCATTCAAGGCCGTTCGCTCCGCCGGCGGTGATTCGGTAGGCCACTTGGCAAACTTTGGCGGCGAGGCTGTGGTCAGGTTAAGGGTAGGCGCCACGTGATGCGCCTGATCCAAGACCCCAGGAGAACTCCATGAGCCTGTTCAGCAAGATCCTCTCGAAGCTCGGCATTGGTGAAGCCCACGCGGATACCCCCGCCGCAGCCCCCACCGCTGGCGCGACCGATACCGCCGCACCCGCCGGCAACCCGGCTTCGACCGGCAGCGCCGCCCCCATGAGCCAGGTGGACGTCGCCGCCAAGCTCGACGGCCTGGCCGCCCAGAAAGGCGAACAGCTCAACTGGAAGACCTCCATCGTCGACCTGCTCAAGCTCCTCGACCTGGACAGCAGCCTGACCGCGCGCCAGGAACTGGCCAAGGAACTGAACTGCCCTGCCGACAAGATGAGTGACTCTGCCGAGATGAACATGTGGCTGCACAAGGCCGTCCTGCAGAAACTCGCCGACAATGGCGGCAACGTTCCCGCTGACCTGCTGTAAGCCTTGCCGGAGCACTCTGTCCGGAGTGCTCCCGAGCTCTACCCCACCGCGCGTTGGCAGGCCTGAAAAGGTGCCAGCGTGCGATGGTGGTAAAATGCGACATGAACTTATACCATTTCGCCTTTGGTCTTTCCGCCGTGTAAAACGGCATGCTCTCAGGTTCGCCGCGCCCTTCACGGGTGGCCGTTACCGGGACGGGACGCTAGGGTAACGAAATGACGGTTCGCCACTTTCTCTCTTTCATGGATTGTTCCCCCGAGGAACTCCGGCAACTCATCGCACGCGGCATCGAACTCAAGGCGTTGCGCAACCAGGGCATGCTCCACGAGCCCCTGCGTAATCGCGTCCTGGGCATGATCTTCGAGAAGGCCTCGACCCGTACCCGCCTCTCTTTCGAGGCCGGCATGATCCAGCTCGGCGGCCAGGCGATCTTCCTGTCCTCCCGCGATACCCAACTCGGCCGCGGCGAGCCAGTCCCGGACAGTGCCCGGGTCATGTCCAGCATGCTCGATGGCGTGATGATCCGCACCTATGCCCACGAGATGCTGACCACCTTCGCGGCCAACTCCCAGGTACCGGTCATCAATGGCCTGTCGGACGACCTGCATCCCTGCCAGCTGCTAGCGGACATGCAGACCTTCTTCGAACACCGGGGCGACATCCGCGGCAAGACCGTGGCCTGGATCGGCGATGGCAACAACATGTGCAACAGCTACATCGAGGCGGCCGAGCAACTCGACTTCACCCTGCGCGTCGCCTGCCCGGAAGGCTATGAGCCCAATCCGCGCTTTCTCGAACGCGCCGGTGATCGGGTTCAGCTGACCCGCGATCCGCGTGAGGCCGTGGCCCAGGCGCACCTCGTCAGTACCGACGTCTGGACCTCCATGGGGCAGGAAGAGGAAACCCGCCTGCGTCTGGCAGCCTTCAAGCCCTATCAGGTCAATGCCGAACTGCTCGACGGCGCCGCCGAGGACGTGCTGTTCATGCACTGCCTGCCGGCCCACCGTGGCGAGGAGATCAGCCATACCCTGCTGGACGATCCCCGAGCCGTGGTCTGGGACGAAGCCGAAAATCGCCTCCACGCCCAGAAGGCGCTGCTCGAATTCCTCATCGCGCCGCCGCTGCACGCCTGAGGACGTTAGCCGCCTTGGATGCGCCAGGCATCCGAGGCGGCCGCTTCACAGCAGCAGCTGGCCCCTGAATACGGTGACCGCGCGTCCGGCGATACTCACCCGGTCTCCGTCGAGCCGACACCAGAGCTGACCTCCCCGCGCCGAGAGCTGTTGTGCGGTGAGCATGCGCTTGGCCAGCCGTCGCGACCAATAGGGGATCAGGCTGCAATGGGCCGAGCCGGTGACCGGATCCTCGTCCACACCAACTGCCGGCGCGAAGAAGCGCGAGACGAAGTCGACGTCCCGCCCCCGGGCAGTGACGATGACGCCCTGCCAGGGCAGCCTGGCGATGGCGGTCAGGTCCGGCTTGCACTCGCGCACGGCCTCCTCCGACTCCAGCAGCACCAGCAGCTTGTCCGCCGCCAGGGCATCCACGGGCGAGACTCGCAGGGCTCGCTCCAGCTCAGGGGTTACACCCAGCTCCGAGGGGACCAGTGCCGGAAAATCGAGCGCCAGCAGCCCCTCGGTCTCGCGAAACACCCGCAACACACCGGACTGGCTGATGAACTCCAGCCGATCGCCTGCTTCCCCATAGTTTTCGAACAGCACATGGGCAGCGGCCAGGGTGGCATGGCCACACAGCGGCACCTCAACGCGCGGGGTGAACCAGCGGATCCGCCAGGTCTCGCCCTCACGCACCACGAAGGCGGTTTCCGATAGGTTGTGCTCGGTGGCGATCCGTTGCAGCAGATCGTCGGCAGGCCAGCTGTCCAGGCGGTACACAGCCGCAGGGTTGCCACGAAAGGGTTGATCGGTGAAGGCATCGACCTGGTGAAATTCTAGGGACATGCGCGCTACCTGGGCAGAAAGAAAGAACAGCAGGCGTGAGGTCGCGTAAGCACCTGGTCTCAGGCAGGCTCTGGCAGCGACATCATTACTTCAGACCTGATAACGGGCAGGTTGTCGCTCGGGCCTATATGACCAAAGTAGCAGGCGGCGTCGCATTGGCAATGAATTGTCGAACGTCGTCACTGTTTTTGCGCTCAGGAGCTTTGACAGTTTTCATATTTGAAATTAGATTTTCGGTTGCGAACAAATGGCTCTAGGGCCACCTATAAATACAACAACCATGAGGCTCCCCCATGAGTACTCTTCTCGCTCCAACTCTACGCGGTCAATGCATCGCCGAATTCCTCGGTACTGCCCTGCTCATCTTCTTCGGTACCGGTTGCGTGGCGGCGGCGAAAGTCGGCGGTGCCACCCTTGGGCTGTGGGAAATCAGTATCATCTGGGGCGTCGGCGTGAGCATGGCGGTCTATCTGTCCGCCGGTGTTTCCGGTGCGCACCTGAGCCCGGCGGTCACCATCGCCCTCTGGTTGTTCGGTGGCTTCGAAAGACGCAAGGTTCCGGCCTACATCCTGGCCCAGGTCGCCGGTGCCTTCTGCGGCGCGGCGCTGGTCTACGGCCTCTACAGCAGCCTGTTTTTCGATTATGAACAGGCGCACCACATGGTCCGCGGCAGCCAGGCGAGCCTGGAGCTGGCCGGTGTCTTCTCGACCTATCCCCATCCGTCCCTGTCGGTCGGTCAGGCCTTCCTGGTCGAGGCCGTCATCACCGCCATTCTGCTGGCCATGATCATGGCCCTCACCGACGACGGCAACGGCCTGCCCCGCGGTCCTCTCGCACCTCTGCTGATCGGTCTGCTGATCGCCGTTATCGGCGGCTCCATGGGCCCGCTGACCGGTTTCGCCATGAACCCGGCTCGGGATTTCGGGCCCAAGCTGATGACCTTCTTCGCGGGTTGGGGTGAGATCGCCTTCACCGGCGGCCGCGACATCCCCTACTTCCTGGTACCCATCTTCGGCCCCATCGTCGGTGCTTGCCTGGGCGCCGCTGGTTACAAGGCGCTGATCTGCCGTCACCTGCCCGGCCTGGCCTCGGGTGCCTGCGATGTTCCGGCCAAGGCCGAGGCAAGCGCCCGTACCGAAGTGAACTCCGCTTCCAAAGCGTCCTGATCGCCGCGAATCACAATAAGGAACACGACCATGACCGACCAGAACAAGCAGTACATCGTCGCGCTCGACCAGGGCACTACCAGCTCCCGCGCCATCGTCCTGGACCGCAACGCCAACGTGGTGACCATCGCCCAGCGCGAATTCGCGCAGATCTATCCGCAGGCTGGCTGGGTAGAACATGATCCGATGGAAATCTGGGCAACCCAGAGCGCCGTCTTCGTCGAGGCCCTGGCCCAGGCCAGCATCAGCAACGAGCAGATCGCGGCCATCGGCATCACCAACCAGCGCGAAACCGCCATCGTCTGGGACAAGACCACCGGCCGTCCCATCTACAACGCCATCGTCTGGCAGAGCCGCCAGAGCACCGCGATCTGCGACCAGCTCAAGCGTGATGGCATGGAAGACCATATCCGCAAGACCACGGGCCTGGTGATCGACCCCTACTTCTCGGGCACCAAGATCAAGTGGATCCTCGATCACGTGGAAGGCAGCCGCGAGCGCGCCCGCCGTGGCGAGTTGCTGTTCGGCACCGTGGACACCTGGCTGATCTGGAAGATGACCCAGGGCAAGGCCCATGTGACCGACTACACCAACGCCTCGCGCACCCTGCTGTTCGATATCCACAAGCGCGAGTGGGATGCCACCATGCTCGAGGTGCTGGATATCCCCCGCGAGATGCTGCCGGAGGTGAAGTCGTCTTCCGAGGTCTATGGGCATGCGCACCTGGGCAGCACCCAGACCACTGGCATCCCGATCGCCGGTATCGCCGGTGACCAGCAGGCGGCGCTGTTCGGCCAGATGTGCGTGGAGCCAGGCCAGGCTAAGAACACCTATGGCACCGGTTGCTTCCTGCTGATGAACACCGGCGAGAAGGCGGTGCAGTCCCAGCACGGCCTGCTGACCACCATCGCCTGCGGTCCCCGCGGCGAGGTCAACTATGCCCTGGAAGGCGCCATCTTCAACGGCGGCTCCACCGTGCAATGGCTGCGCGACGAACTCAAGGTGATCAACGATTCCCTGGACTCCGAGTACTTCGCCACCAAGGTGACCGATAGCAACGGCGTCTACCTGGTCCCGGCCTTCACCGGTCTGGGCGCGCCCTACTGGGACCCCTATGCCCGGGGCGCCCTGTTCGGCCTGACTCGCGGCGTCAAGGTGGATCACATCATCCGCGCCACCTTGGAATCCATTGCCTTCCAGACCCGCGACGTACTGGACGCCATGCAGCAGGACGCCGGTGAAGCCCTGAAGTCGCTGCGCGTGGACGGTGGCGCTACCGCCAACAACTTCCTCATGCAGTTCCAGGCGGACGTGCTCGGCACTCGCGTCGAGCGGCCGGAAATGAAGGAGACCACCGCCCTGGGCGCGGCCTACCTCGCCGGCCTCGCTACCGGCTTCTGGAGCAGCCTGGACGAGTTGCGGAGCAAGAGCACCATCGAGCGGGTCTTCGAACCGGCCTGTGACCCGAGCAAGAGAGACACCCTGTACAAGGGCTGGAAGAAAGCCGTCGAGCGGACCCGCGGTTGGGCACTCGACTGACAGCGAAACGACCGGCGTCTTCCGACGCCGGTCTTGCTTTGCGCGACAAGCGCTTTCCACTATGAACGACCTACGGCATCCTCTGTGAATTTACTCGATCACCTCAAGGAAGCCGTAATGAGCCTGGCGCCCCGCCAACAGCAGATTCTCGAACTGGTTCGTGAGCGTGGCTACGTCAGCATCGAAGAGCTGGCCCAGCATTTCTCCGTTACTCCCCAGACGATCCGCCGCGACATCAATCAGCTCGCCGAAGCCGGCCTGCTGCGACGCTACCATGGCGGCGCCGCCCATGATTCCAGCGTGGAAAATACCGAATACAGCATGAGGGCCGGTCAGATGCGCGAGGAAAAGCGCCTGATCGCCGAAGCCGTGGCCGCCGCCGTACCCGACCACGCCTCGCTGTTCATCAACATCGGTACCACCACCGAGGCCATCGCCCATGCCCTGCTCGGGCATCGCAGCCTCAAGATCATCACCAACAACCTCCATGTGGCCAACATCCTCAGCGCCAAGGACGATTTCGACGTCCTCATCGCCAGCGGCAAGGTACGCAGTGACGGTGGCGTGGTGGGTCAGGCTACCGCTGACTTCATCAAGCAGTTCAAGGTCGACTACGCCCTGGTTGGCATCAGCGGCATCGACGAGGACGGCACCCTGCTGGATTTCGACTATCAGGAAGTCTGCGTCTCCCAGGCCATCATCCATAATGCCCGCCAGGTGTTTCTCGCCGCCGACTCCAGCAAATTCGGCCGCAACGCCATGATTCGACTGGGCAGCCTCGAACAGATCGATCAGCTCTTCACCGAGCAGGAACCCTCGCCCGCCTTCGCTCGCTGCCTGCGCGAGTGGCAGGTCAAGGTGGAAGTGGCACGCTCGCGCTAGTCCGAGGGGCGACCATTCGTCGCCTCGCCCTCCTCAATATTCGTTTTTTTTCGTTTTAGCGGTCTGAAGACACAGGCTTGGCTAGAACCTGTGTTTTTGCTGGGCTATTATGTTCGAAACCGAATAATTATGTTCGTTTCACAGGAGGCATCATGGCCCAGGCATCCACTGCAACTCCCCGGACTTACGATCTCGCCGTCATCGGTGGTGGCATCAATGGCGTAGGCATTGCGGCCGATGCAGCGGGTCGTGGACTGTCGGTGTTTCTCTGTGAACGCGACGATCTGGCGAGTCACACCTCTTCCGCCAGCAGCAAGCTGATCCATGGTGGGCTGCGCTATCTGGAACACCACGAATTCCGCCTGGTGCGCGAAGCCCTGGCCGAGCGCGAGGTGTTGCTGGCCAAGGCGCCGCATATCGTCAAGCCCATGCGCTTCGTCCTGCCGCACCGCCCGCACCTGCGGCCGGCCTGGATGATCCGTGCTGGCCTCTTCCTTTATGACCACCTGGGCAAGCGGGAAAAGTTGCCGGGCTCCCGTGGTCTCAAGTTCGACGCGCAAGGGCCGCTCAAGGCCGAGATCAAGCGCGGCTTCGAATATTCCGATTGCTGGGTGGACGATGCCCGCCTGGTGGTGCTCAACGCCATGCAGGCGCGCGACAAGGGTGCCGACATCGTGACCCGCACCCGTTGCGTCAGCGCCCGTCGGGTTGATGGTCATTGGGACGTCGAGATCGAGGGCCCCCAGGGCCGTCGGCAGATTCGTGCCAAGGCGCTGGTGAACGCGGCAGGCCCCTGGGTCGCCAGCTTCATTCGCCAGGACCTGCAGCAGAAGTCGCCCTATGGCATCCGCCTGATTCAGGGCAGCCATGTCATCGTGCCCAAGCTGTATGAAGGCGACCAGGCCTACATCATGCAGAACGAAGACCGCCGCATCGTCTTCGCCATTCCCTACCTGGGCCAGTACACCATGGTCGGCACCACGGATCGCGAATACCAGGGCGACCCGGCCAAGGTGACCATCACCGATCAGGAAATCGACTATGTGCTGGGCGTGGCCAATGCTCACTTCCGCAAGCAACTCAGCCGTGACGACGTCCTGCACACCTTCTCCGGCGTCCGTCCGCTGTGCGACGACGAGTCGGACAATCCTTCCGCCATCACCCGCGACTACACCCTGTCGCTGGCTGAAGAACAGGGCGCGCCACTGCTGTCGGTATTCGGTGGCAAGCTGACCACCTACCGCAAGCTCGCCGAGTCGGCGATGGCGCAGCTGCAGCCCTTCTTCCCCAAGCTGGGCACCAGCTGGACAGCCTCCTCACCGCTGCCCGGTGGCGAAAACATGACCACGCCGCAGGCGCTGACTCGTGAATTGCTGGACAAGGTCAATGGCCTGACGCCCGCCCTGGCGCAGCGCTGGGCGACCACCTACGGCAGTCGCGTTTGGACACTGTTGGGTGATTCGCGCTCGGTCGAGGACCTGGGTGCGGTGCTGGGCGCTGATCTCCATGTGCGCGAGGTGGAATACCTGCAACGCTACGAATGGGTCACAAGTGCCGATGACGTGCTCTGGCGGCGGACCAAGCTGGGCCTGGTATTCACCGATGCCGAGCGGGCTGCGCTGGAAGACTTCCTCGCGCATTCGGAACCGGCCCAAGCCGCAAAAGACAGTAACGCCGCCTGAAGAAGCCTGTCCCTGAGCGGGCTATCCGCTCAGGGATCGACATGTTTTTCCACGGCGCTAGACACTGCAACAGCTTGCCGAGCGCGGTAGAGCATAGGCAGCACCATGAAAAGTCTTCATGATGCGCCTTTATGTCCAGTGCCAGCGCCATGTTCGAACTTCGCCACCTGAAAACCCTGCATGCTCTCCGCGAATCCTCCAGCCTGGTGGAAGCAGCTGAGCGTCTGCACCTGACCCAATCCGCCCTCTCCCACCAGTTCAAGGAACTGGAAGAGCGCCTGGGCACCCCGCTGTTCATTCGCAAGACCAAGCCCATCCGCTTCACCAGTGCCGGCCTGCGGCTGCTGCAGACCGCCGATGCGGTATTGCCCCACTTGCGCAGTGCCGAGCGAGACCTCGCACGACTGGTGGGCGGAACGGCGGGACGGCTGCATATGGCCATCGAATGCCACAGCTGCTTCCAATGGCTGATGCCCACCATCGATCAATTTCGTGATTCCTGGCCGGAAGTGGAGCTGGACCTGGCCTCCGGTTTCTCCTTCGCCCCCTTGCCCGCCCTGGCCCGAGGCGATCTGGATCTGGTGGTGACAGCCGATCCGGTGGATCTTTCGGGCGTCACCTACGTGCCGCTGTTCACCTACGAAGCCCTGCTGGCGGTGGCCAACCAGCATCCGCTGGCACAGCGTCCCTTCATCGTGCCCGAGGATCTCGCTCAGGAGACCCAGATCACCTATCCGGTGGAACGCGATCGCCTGGATATCTTCACCCGCTTTCTCGATCCGGCCGATGTCGAGCCGCTGTCGATTCGCACGGCGGAAATGACGGTGATGATGCTGCAACTGGTGGCGTCGGGTCGCGGGGTCTGCTGTTTGCCCAACTGGGCGATCCACGAATACAGCTCACGCGGCTATGTCACGGCGCGCCGACTGGGAGAGAAGGGACTCTACGCGACGCTCTATGCGGCGATCCGCGAAGACATGCTGGAGGCGCCCTTCATGCAGGATTTCCTGCTGACCGCCAAGGACACCTCCTTCGCCACCCTCGAAGGGGTCAGCAGCGCGCGCTGAGTCGGCGCGCTGCTCGTGGGACGCTTACTTGCTGTTGCCACCCGGGAAGCCGGCGAACTTCTTGTTGAAGCTCGAGACGCGGCCCTCGACCTTCATCTGACGCTGCTCGCCGGTGTAGATCGGGTGGGAGGCGCTGGACACGTCGAGGCTGATGTAGGGATAGGTCTGACCTTCGTATTCCTGGGTGCGGTCGCTCTCGGCGGTGGAGCGAATCAGGAAATAGGTGTCCGACGTGGTGTCGTGGAACAGCACAGGACGGTAGTTGGGATGGATACCGGGTCTCATGAAGGCTCTCCTGATCTGGAGCACCGATGACAGGATGTCTTCGGCACATTAAAGATACATTATAACATATTGAAGCCGATCCGGCAGCACCACCTGTGACGGTGGCGGCAGCCACGGCCATTCGCATGGAACCATCCGCCGTGCCCGGGGCTCGTAACCTGAGGCCCTGACCGGCGGCACCCCACCCTCTCTGAGACCTGCTGTCGGTCGATGCGTGCGTTCAGACCTGGAGCGCCAGACAGACGACCTGTCCGCTCCACGCCTCCCACACGCACAGCGCCCTTGCATTGGCTTCTCAAGGATCGCGAGAAGTCCACACGCATTGGATGCGCACGCCGGGTTCGGGATTGAACTCACCGCGCCGCATCCCAAGGATTCAAGAGGCACAGAACCATGTGCGGCATCGCCGGAGAGCTTCGTTTCGATCAACAACCCGCAGCCATCAGCGTGGTGGAGCGCATTACCCACCGCCTCGAACAGCGCGGACCCGATGCCTGGGGCTTCCACAGCCAGGGACCGGTCGCCCTGGGCCATCGCCGGCTGAAGATCATGGATCTGGCGGAAGCTTCGGGCCAACCCATGATCGAGCCGGAACTGGGTCTGTCCATGGTGTTCAACGGCGCCATCTACAACTATCCGGAACTGCGTACCGAGCTGGAAGCCAAGGGTTATAGCTTTTATTCCGGGGGTGACACCGAAATCCTGCTCAAGGCTTATCACGCCTGGGGCAAGGATATGCTGCCCAAGCTCAACGGCATGTTCGCCTTCGCCATCTGGGAGCGGGACAGCGGTCGACTGTTCATCGCCCGGGATCGCCTGGGTATCAAGCCGCTGTATCTATCGTTCACCGACAAGCGCCTGAGATTCGCCTCCAGCCTGCCTGCCCTGCTGGAAGCCGGCGACGTCGACACAAGCATCGATCCGGTCGCGCTCAACCACTACCTGAACTTCCATGCCGTGGTGCCAGCGCCGCGTACCATTCTGAAGGGCGTGCAGAAGCTGCCGCCAGCGACCTGGATGACCGTGGATGCCTCGGGCCAGCAGCATCAGGAGACCTGGTGGAACCTGGACTACGGCCCCCGTGAAGACGAGCGCCGCTACACCCTGGACGACTGGGCCGAGCGGGTCCTGCATGGCCTCAAGGATGCCGTCGCGATCCGCCAACGCGCCGCGCGCGAGGTGGGCGTATTACTGTCGGGTGGCGTGGATTCCAGCCTGCTGGTCGGCCTGCTGCACGATTCGGGCGTCAAGGACCTGCTGACCTTCTCCATCGGCTTCGAGGATGCCGGCGGCGAACGCGGTGACGAATTCCAGTATTCCGATCTGATCGCCAATCACTACGGCACTCGCCACCATCAACTGCGCATCGCCGAAGACGAGATCATCCAGCAGCTGCCGCGTGCCTTCTCGGCCATGAGCGAGCCGATGGTGAGCCACGATTGCATCGCCTTCTATCTGCTCTCCCGTGAGGTCTCCAAGCACTGCAAGGTGGTCCAGAGCGGTCAGGGCGCGGACGAACTCTTCGCCGGCTACCACTGGTATCCCCAGGTGCATGGCGCCGCCGATCCTTTCGCCGCCTACCGCGCCGCCTTCTTCGACCGCGACTACGCCCAGTACGCCGCCACCGTGCAGGCGGGTGTACGCCTGGAGGAAGACGCCGCCGAAGCCTTCGTCCGTCAGCACTTCGCCAAGCCGGGCGCCAGCGCCGGGGTCGACAAGGCCCTGCGCCTGGACAGCACCGTGATGCTGGTGGATGACCCGGTCAAGCGGGTCGACAACATGACCATGGCCTGGGGCCTGGAAGCTCGGGTGCCCTTCCTCGACTATCGCCTGGCCGAACTCTCGGCACGCATTCCCGCCGAGTTCAAGCTGGGCGACGGCGGCAAGCAGGTACTCAAGGCCGCCGCGCGCAAGGTCATTCCTCAGGAGGTGATCGACCGACCCAAGGGGTATTTCCCGGTACCGGGCCTCAAGCACCTGGAAGGCAACACCCTGACCTGGGTACGCGAGCTGCTGCTGGACCCCAGCCAGGATCGCGGCCTGTTCGACACCGCCGAGATCGATCGCCTGCTGACCAATCCGGCCGATCGCATCACGCCCCTGCGTGGTTCCAAGCTCTGGCAACTCGCCGCGCTCAACCTCTGGATGAGCGAACACGGACTGTGAGGGTGCACAAGGCATGAAAGCGACCAGCTACAACCAGCGCCTCCAGCGTGCCCAGACGCCCTCCTACGAACGGCTGCAGGCGCGCCTGGCGGAAGGCGATCATCCGACCTCCCAGCCGCTCTGCCTTCATTGCGGCTGGGGACGGCTGCTCGTCGGCCACACCTATCCCGATCCCGCCAGTCTGGCCAAGGAGCTGCTCACCGAAACGCCGGGGGAGCGCGACATCGCGCTCTACGTGGCCGCACCGCACCAGGTGCTGGCCCAGGCGCCACAGCAGCTGTTTCTCGATCCTAGCGATACCCTGCGGGTCTGGTTCAGCGACTATCGCCCGGCGCGCCGGATCTATCGCGGCTTTCGTATCCGCCGCGCCTGCTCCGCGCAAGACTGGAGCGAGATCAACCGACTCTATCAGCAGCGACACATGCTGCCCGTCGACACCGAGCGGCTGACGCCCCGGCACAAGGGCGGTCCGGTCTACTGGCTGGCGGAAGATGACGACAGCGGCGCCATCATCGGCTCGGTGATGGGCCTCAATCACGTCAAGGCCTTCCGGGATCCCGATGGCGGCTCCTCGCTGTGGTGCCTGGCGGTCTCGCCCGAGTGCAGCCGGCCCGGGGTCGGCGAGGCGCTGGTTCGCCACCTGATCGAGCACTATGCCAGCCGCGGCCTGGCCTACCTGGACCTGTCGGTGCTGCATGACAACCTGCAAGCCAAGCGACTCTACGACAAGCTGGGTTTCCGTCAGCTGCAGACCTTCGCCATCAAGTGCAAGAACGGCATCAATCAGACGCTGTTCCTCGGCCCCGGCCCTGCCGCCGAGCTGAATCCCTATGCACGGATCATTGTCGACGAAGCCCTGCGGCGTGGCATCGAGGTACAGGTGGACGATGCCGAAGGGGGTCTTTTCACCCTGATCCAGGGCAACAGGCGCATTCGTTGCCGCGAATCCCTCACCGATCTCACCTCCGCGGTGACCATGACCCTCTGCGCCGACAAGGTGCTGACCAGTCGCACCCTGGCCCGTGCCGGGCTGAAGGTACCGGAGCAGCAACTGGCTGGCAGCGAGGAAGACAACACTGCCTTTTTGGAAAAGCATGGCGCCCTGGTGGTCAAGCCGGTCAATGGCGAACAGGGCAATGGCGTGGCCGTGGATATCCGCGACGCCGAGCACCTTGCCACCGCCATCCAGGCGGCACAGCGCCATGACGATCGCGTGCTGTTGGAAAGCTTTCACCAGGGCCTCGATCTGCGCGTGGTGGTCATTGGCCACGAAGTGGTGGCTGCCGCCATCCGCCGCCCGGCGGAAATCGTCGGCGATGGCCAGCATAGCGTCAGGGACCTGATCGAAGCCCAGAGCCGCCGCCGCCAGGCAGCTACCGGCGGCGAGTCGCGCATCCCGATGGACGAGGAAACCGAGCGCGCCATCCGCGGCGCCGGTCACGACTGGGACAGCGTGCTGCCCGCCGGCATCCACCTGGCCGTGCGCAAGACGGCCAATCTGCACACTGGCGGCATCCTGGAGGACGTCACCGATAGCCTGCATCCGGTGCTCGCCGACGCGGCCATCCAGGCCGCGCGCGCATTGGACATCCCCGTCACCGGCATGGACCTGCTGGTCCCCGCCGCCGACTCACCCGACTACGTCATCATCGAAGCCAACGAACGTCCGGGCCTGGCCAATCACGAGCCACGCCCCACGGCCGAGCGCTTCATCGACCTGTTGTTCCCGCTATCCCGGGAGGTTCCGCTATGAATCGATTGCCTGAACCGGATCTGGATTACCTGCGCAAGGTCCTGCTGGACCTGCTGGCGATTCCCAGCCCCACCGGTTTCACCGACACCATCGTCATGTACGTCGCCGAACGGCTCAACGAACTCGACATCCCCTTCGAGCTCACACGGCGTGGCACCATCCGTGCCACCATCAAGGGTCACAAGGAGAGTCCGGACCGGGCGGTCTCCGCGCACCTGGACACCATCGGTGCCATCGTCCGCGAGATCAAGGACAACGGTCGCCTGGGCCTGGCGGCCGTGGGCCACTGGTCCAGCCGCTTCGCTGAAGGCAGTCGGGTCAGCCTGTTCACTGACGATGGCACCCTGAGAGGCAGCGTACTGCCGCTCCTGGCCTCCGGCCATGCCTTCAATACCGAGATCGACAAGATGCCGGTGACCTGGGATCACATCGAGCTACGCCTCGATGCCGTGACCAAGAGCCGCCACGAGACCGAGCAGCTGGGCGTGCAGGTTGGCGACTTCGTCGCCTTCGATCCGCTGCCGGAATTCACCGACAGCGGCTACATCAGCTCGCGCCATCTGGACGACAAGGCGGGCGTGGCTGCCCTGCTCACCGCCTTGAAGATGCTCAAGGAAACCGGCCAGACCCCACCCATCGACTGCCATCCGCTGTTCACCATCACCGAAGAAGTGGGCTCAGGGGCTGCCGGTGCCCTGCCCTGGGACGTCAGCGAATTCGTCGGTATCGACATCGCCCCGGTCGCGCCGGGTCAGAGGTCCGACGAGCATCGGGTCAGCGTCGCCATGCAGGACTCCGCGGGCCCCTACGACTATCACCTGTCGCGGCACCTGCTACGCCTGGCGCAACGCAATGACATCCCGGTCCGGCGCGACCTGTTCCGCTACTACTACAGCGACGCCCACTCGGCGATCAGCTCCGGCCAGGACGTACGGGTCGCCCTGCTCGCCTTTGGCTGCGATGCCACCCACGGCTACGAGCGCACCCATATCGTCAGCCTGGCGGCGCTCAGTCAGCTGCTGACCGGCTACATGCTCAGTCCACCGGTATTCGACAGCGATGCCCAACCCGCCGACAGTTCGCTGGACCGCTTTGGTCATCAGCTGCTGCCGGAGGACACCCAGATGGACAACCAGACGCATCTGCCGCCCCTGGAAGAGGTCGTCGGCGACAGCAGCAAATAGCGTTCGACTATCGCGCCTGGGGTATCCTGGGCGCCTTTTTCCAGGCACCTCTCCATGATCATCCCCCACGACCAGCTCGCTGCCGCCACCCTCGACAACCTACTGGAAGACTTCGTCACCCGCGACGGTACCGACAACGGTGACGAAACGCCCTTGGCGACCCGCACCCAGCGTGCCCGGCGCGCCCTGGAAACCGGCGAAGCCGTCATCCTCTTCGATCCGGACAGCGCTCTGTGCCAGCTGGTGCTAAGGCGCGACGTGCCACCCGAGTTGCTCGACGACTAGGGTCTTACGGACCTCCTAGGTACTGCCCCGCGGCGCCAGCAGGATCACCAGCGCCCCGGCCACGCAGAGCAGGCCACCCGCCAGGTCCGTCCAAGTCGGCCGGGTGCGCTCGACCAGCGCCAGCCAACCCAGCGAGGCCACCACATAGATGCCGCCATAGGCGGCATAGGCGCGACCGGCGTAGGCCGATTCGATACGGGTCAGCAGCAGGGCGAAGAACACTAGGCTGGCGAGACCTGGGACTATCCACCAGGGACTGCGATCCAGACGCAGCCAGAGCCAGAAGGCGTAGCAGCCCGCGATCTCGAACAGCGCGGCCAGCAGGAACCAGAGATAGTTCAGCATGAGGCCGCGCCATCCTCCTGGCGGTAGGGCAAGGCCTCGGCGGCTTGTCGGGCATAAGCCTGGACCCCTGCTCGCTCCTGATCGAGAAACTCGGCCACGGCCGCTCTGAGCCCCGGATGCACCAAGTAGTGCCAGGAACGGGTCAGCGTAGGTTCGAAGCCGCGAATCAGCTTGTGCTCGCCCTGGGCGCCGGCATCGAAGCGCTGCAGTCCTTCGGCGATGGCGTACTCGATGCCCTGGTAGAAGCAGGTCTCGAAATGCAGCTGGTCGAATTCCTGCAGGCAGCCCCAGTAGCGACCATAGAGGGTGTCGCCGTCTCTCAGGTAGAAGGCCATGGCTACCGGCCGGCTGCCCTGGCGCACCAGCACCACACGAATGGCCTCGGGCACCCGTTCCGCCAGCAGGCTGAAGAAGGCGCGCGTCAGATAGGGATCCTGGCCGCGCACCTCATAGGTATTGGCATAGCAGGCATAGACGAAGTCCCACTCCGCCTCGCTCAACTCATCGCCCTTGCGCCACTCGAAACTCACCCCCAGGCCAGCAACCTGATCGCGCTCCTTGCGCAGCTGCTTGCGCTTGCGCGAGGTCAAGGCTGCGAGGAAATCGCCATAGTCGCGGTAGCCGCGGTTATGCCAGTGGAACTGGCAACCGAGGCGGGCCAGCCAGCCATCGCGATCCTGCAGCACGGCATCGGCCTTGGGGTCGGTGAAGTTGACGTGCAGGCTGGAGAGCTCCAGACCGGCCAGGCTGCCCGTGGTGGCGTCGAGCAGGGTCGCGCAGGCGGCTGGCTCACCCAGCAGGCGCGCGCCTTGTACCGGGGAGAAGGGCACGGCAGCCAGCAGCTTGGGATAGTAGTCGATCCCGGCCCTGCGGCAGGCGTCGGCCCAAGCCCAGTCGAAGACGTATTCGCCATAGGAGTGCGCCTTGAGATAGGCCGGCATCGCGGCGAGCAGCTGTCCCTGGGCATCCTTGAGGATCTGGTGCGCCGGCTGCCAGCCGGTCCCCTGCCCCAGGCTGCCACTGTCTTCCAGGGTGGAGAGGAATTCATGCCGCAGAAAGGGCTGGTCGTCCACCAGCAAACCGTTCCACTGCTCGGCAGACACCTGGGCCAGGCTGTAGAGATACTCGACGATCATCCCACTCCCCTTGCTTGGACTCGGCGTACAGGTCTAACACAATTCAATGCCCTGACGGGCACCTGGGAAAGACCCTGGTGAATGGCTTTCGTGCGGACGAAAAAAAACCGCCGTGAGGCGGTTTCTTTCGAGTGTGGCGTCCCCTAGGGGACTCGAACCCCTGTTACCGCCGTGAAAGGGCGGTGTCCTAGGCCACTAGACGAAGGGGACGTTACCCTGGTGCGACCCTTGCGGATCACGAAATTGGTGGAGCTAGACGGGATCGAACCGTCGACCTCTTGCATGCCATGCAAGCGCTCTCCCAGCTGAGCTATAGCCCCAAGTACAGCATCTTGTCACGTCTGGGATACGTGACCGATATGGCGTCCCCTAGGGGACTCGAACCCCTGTTACCGCCGTGAAAGGGCGGTGTCCTAGGCCACTAGACGAAGGGGACGTTACCCTGGTGCGACCCTTGCGGATCACGAAATTGGTGGAGCTAGACGGGATCGAACCGTCGACCTCTTGCATGCCATGCAAGCGCTCTCCCAGCTGAGCTATAGCCCCAAGTACAGCATCTTGCCACGTCTGGGATACGTGACTGATATGGCGTCCCCTAGGGGACTCGAACCCCTGTTACCGCCGTGAAAGGGCGGTGTCCTAGGCCACTAGACGAAGGGGACGAAACCTTCTACCGATTTCCCCCGCAGGCGAAATCGAAATTTGGTGGAGCTAGACGGGATCGAACCGTCGACCTCTTGCATGCCATGCAAGCGCTCTCCCAGCTGAGCTATAGCCCCGTCGGTCAGGACGGTGCGCATGTTAAGAGGCCCGGCCTCCCCTGTCAACACCAAAGAGAAAAAAAGCTGCTAGTAACAGACACTTATGCCCTGAATCGGCTAGATCGCCCGGGACAGGGCCGCACGCTTGGCGCGGGCGGCCAGCAGGTAGGTGAACTTGCCATCGCTGGCAGAAAGCTTGCGCAGTACCTTCTTGTCCACCGCTCGATAGCCGCCCATCTCCAGCGCGGTACGCCCCGAGCTGCCGATCAGCATGCCGGGGTTCGCCACCATCAACTTGGCCGCCTGCTCGACGAGCTTGGCGTAGCGCTTGCGATCATCGAGATCGTAGCCCTGCAAGGGCAGCAGCATGCGCAGCCATTCGGCCCAGTAGAACTCCAGGAATTCCGACGGCAATACCCGACCGTCTGGAGTACGTGGCTTGTCGTAGCCGATCTGGCGCGTGAAATACACCAGGGCGCGATAAGGATCGTCCGCCATGGCGGTGAGCCCCAGGGATGCTGGGAGCTGTTCGGGCAGGATCGGCCGCCCTTGGGGGTCCTTGAGCCAGGCCTTGCGTTCATCCAGCAGGCGAATCCAGAACTCCGCCATGGTCGCGGACGCACTGAAATCGTCGGTGACCCTGACCCATACCCAGGTCTCGGGGCCACCGCCGGGATGTTCCCAGAAGGCGGAAAAGGTGTGGTGGCCGTCGGTGAGATAGAGCTGCTGCTCCGGCCCTATGACGACGGTCTTCATTTCGTCCGGGTAGGTTCCGGGCGGCCTTGCGCCCAGGGTATCGCCTGCGGACCGCAGGCTGGTGCTGGGCTGGAATCCACCACTCAGGTGCTGGCCGTTGGCTTCACAGTAGTCGTCGAACAGCTTGCGCCGGTCGCAGGCGTACTTGCCAAGCTTGTACAGCACCTGGTCATGACCGATCGCGGGCTGGGTGGGGCGCAGCTGTCGCAGCTGTACCCGGAGCAGGCTTCCTGGCTGCACGGGGTCTCCCTTACTCAAGATGTCTTCCCAGGTCCGACAACGGTCATCCCGGGAAGACTCCTGCCGTCGATCAGACCTTCCGCAGAATCACGCTGCCGATGGAGTAGCCCGCGCCGAAGGAGCTGAGCACGCCGAGGCTACCGCTGGCCAGATCCTCATGATGCAGATGCAGCGCGATGACCGAGCCTGCCGAGCTGGTGTTGCCATAGGTATCCAGGATGACCGGCGCCTCACTGGCCTCAGGCTCGCGCCCCAGCAGGCGTTTGACGATGAGGTGGTTCATCGCCAGGTTGGCCTGGTGCAACCAGAACCGCGACACCCGCTCGACCGGAATGTCCAGCTCGGCAAGGTGGTTGGCGATCAGTTCGGCTACCAGCGGACAGACCTCCTTGAACACCTTGCGCCCTTCCTGGACGAACAGCTTGTCCGGATTGGTCATGCCCTCCTCCGCCGCGCGGTTGAGGAAGCCGAAGTTGTTGCGGATGTTGTTGGAGAACTGGGTGAACAGCCGGGTGCCGAGGATCTCGAAACGATGCGCCGAGGTGGCCTGGTCGGCGCGTTCCACCACCAGGGCGGTGGCGGCATCGCCAAAGATGAAGTGGCTGTCGCGGTCACGGAAGTTGAGGTGGCCCGTGCAGATTTCCGGATCGATCACCAATACCGCCCGGGCCTGGCCCAGTTGCACGGCGTTGGCGGCGGTCTGCAGGCCAAAGGTCGCCGATGAGCAGGCGACGTTCATGTCGAAGCCATAGCCCTGGATACCCAGGGCAGCCTGGACCTCGATGGCTACCGCCGGATAAGGGCGCTGCAAATTGGAGCAGGCGACGATGACACCGTCGATGTCGGCGGCGGTACGTCCCGCTCGTTCCAGGGCTTCGCGGGCCGCAGCGACGCCCATCTCGCAGAGGATCGAGGGTTCGTCATTGGTCCGTTCGGGAATGCGCGGCACCATGCGCGCCGGATCGAGAATGCCGGCCTTGTCGACCACATGGCGGCTACGGATGCCGGAGGCCTTCTCGATGAAGGCGGCGCTGGATTCCGGCTGGGGCGCCAGGCTGCCCCGGGCGATGGCGTCGGCATGCTCGGCGTTCCACTGGCCGGCCCACTGGTTGAACGACGCGACCAGTTCGTCGTTGGAAATGCTTTCGGGCGGCGTATAGAGCCCACTACCGCTGATGACCGCGTGCTGCACGGCTATTCCTCTTGTTGTCGGGATGACGCCGTGCCAGTTTGCCGCAAATCCAGGGTGGACGCCCGTGCAATCTCAGCGCCGATTGGCCGCCTCGGCGGCCCGCAGGACGTCGCTGCCCACCTCGCCCTCGTATTTCTTGATCAGGGGCGTTACGGCGGCGCGCCAGGCCTCGCGCTCGGCGGGCGTTGGCACCAGGATCTTGCTGGTGCCGGATGCCGCCACCCGCTCGCGAGCCTTGGCGTTGATGCCCTCCGCATCGCGGTTCACGGACTGGGTCACCTCGTCGAGGATCGCCTCCATTTCGCTACGGATCTCGAAGGGCAGAGCGTTCCAGAAGCTGGTGTTGGTAATGAGCATATAGGTCAAGAAGCTGTGATTGTCCTCGACGATGTAGGGCTGCACGGTGTTGATCTTCTGGCCCAGCAGGTTCGACCAGGGATTTTCCGCGCCCTGCACCTTGCCGGTCCGCAAGGCGTCGTAGACCTGGGCGAACGGTAGCTTGACCGCCTGGGCGCCCAGCTGCTGGTAGTAGGCGGCGAGGACTTCGGAAGATTCGACGCGGAAGGTCAGGCCCTTGAGATCGGCAGGCGCGTGGATTTCCCGCGTGGCGGAAAGCTGACGGCCACCGTTGTTCCAGTACGCCAACCCGGTGATGCCGTGGGTGACCAGGCTGCCCAGCAGTTCACGGCTCTTGTCACGGCGCTGGAAGCGTTTGACCGCCTCCAGGTTGTCGAACAGATAGGGGAGATCGTAGATCTTGAGCGCCTTGGACAACGTATTCAGCTTGGAGACCGAAGGGGCCAGCATCTGCACTTGGTTGCTGCGCAAGGCCTCCAGTTCGTCGGCGTCGCCTACCAGGGTGGAGCTGGGATAGACCTCGACCTTGACCTTGCCGGCCAGACGCTCCTGCACCAGCTTCTGGAACTGCAACGCACCGCGCCCCTTGGGCGTGTCGTCCGTGACCACATGGGCGAACTTGATGACGATGGGGTCTGCGACGGCCAGCGGCGCGGCCAGCGCGAGCAACGACCCGGCCAGGGTGGCGAAGAAGGTCTTGATCATGGGATTCCCTGCGATGAACGATCCATTGGGCCGCTTGCGTGCCCCGTCGCAGTGCGTACGCGACGCGATCACCTTAGCAGTCACAACGCGAATGACTGGTCAGCGGAGGGAAGTGGCACGACGAATGTGCAAGAAAGCAGGATCAGGGGTAGGAACAGCGCCGTCGAAACGGCGCCAGGCATCCATCAGGGCGAAATGGGATCACTTGCGGGAAAGGTTTCCTCGACGGATTCGTCGAGCTGCTCTTCGCTTACCTCGTCTTCATCGTCGGCGACGGGCGGATCGTTCGGCTGCTGCTGGGCATAGACGGCGTTCATGGCAAATCTCCAGACGCGGAAAGGGAAGGACTACAGAGCCGAAAGGATTCGGCCCTGTACGTTAGTCATGGCGATGCAGGCGGACGTTCAGCTCGTCGACGATCGGTGCCCAATCGGCATCTTCCATGATCTCGTCCTTCAGGAACGCCTTTTGCGACGGTGACCAGAAGTCGGCTTCCGAGACCTTCACCTCGTCGGGCAGCGGTGAATGGCTGGCGATGAAAGCATCGATGGCAGCCGGATCGGAATCCAGGCCCAGTTGCTCGAAAAGGGTCGTCAGGTCGTGAACGGGAAGTTCCATAGGGGTCTCCAGGCAGGTATCGGTCGGTAAAGGCAAGCATCTAGAAAGACGCCAGTCTTGAGGGGTTCCCCGGCCTTAATAAATCCTTCAGCGACGTACCTTAAGGTTAGGCCCACGTTCACCCTACCAGGGCCTTCCCCAATGTCGCTTCCCGTCTCCTCCATCCAGTTCACCGCCCCGCAGCACCGTATCCTCGTCACCGGAGCCACCGGCTTTCTCGGCGGCGCCGTCACCCTGCGCCTGCTGGAGCTGGGACATATCGAAGGCCTGAGATTCCTCGTCCGCGCCGCTACCCAGGCGGAAGGCCTGGAGCGCCTGCTGCAGAACCTGCGCATGCACGACGTCGACGAACATCTGGCCGCCCGGCTGCAACCCGCGCAGATCCTCTGCGGCGATCTGCTCGATACCCAGTGGATCGAGGCGGCCAGGCCCCAGCTGCTGGCGCTGGACGAGGTCATCAACTGCGCGGCCGTGGCCTCCTTCTCGCGCAACCCCAAGATCTGGCCGGTCAATGTCGAAGGCACCTTCGCCCTGGCCGAGGCCTGCGCCCAGTCCCGTCGCTTGAAACGCTTCCTGCATGTCAGCACCGCCATGGCCTGCGGCCCCCAGCGCGAATCGCCGGTCGCCGAGACCTGGGACTTTCCCGAGCCGGACCAGCAGCTGGTGGACTACACCGCGTCCAAGGCGGCCATCGAACTGAAGTTGCGCAATGAGTTGCCGCTGCTGCCGCTGGTGGTGGCGCGCCCCTCCATCGTCGTGGGTCACCGCCGTTCGGGCTGCAAGGCCTCAGGAAGCATCTTCTGGGTATTCCGCATGGGCTTCGCCCTGGAGCGCTTCACCTGCGGCCTCGATGAACAGATCGATGTCATCCCGGTGGACTACTGCGCCGAAGCCCTGGTGGAACTGGCACTGAAGCCCAAGCTGAACTACAGCCTGTACCACATCTCCGCGGGTAATGCGGGCGCCTGCACCTTTGGCGAGATCGACGAAGCCTATGCCGGTGCCATGGGTGATGCCCCGGTGGGTGATCGTTATCGGCAGGTGGACAGTGCCGACCTCAAGGAACTGGCCGCGGACTTCAACGAACGCATCGGCCCGGCCAATCCGCGCCTGGTGCTGCGCGCGCTCAAGCTGTACGGCGGCTTCGCCGACCTGAACTACCTGTTCGACAATCAGCGCCTGCTCGACGAAGGCATCGCTGCCCCGCCGCGCTTCACCGACTACCTGGACGTCTGCGTGCACTCCTCGCGGGACATCAGCATCCCCGCGCAGATGCAGTGGGACTTCAAGTAGAGCGCCGGTTCGGGCACCCGGCCGTACTGGCCGCCGGGTGCTATCCAGGCCGTCAGACGGAATCCCTTTCCGGCGAATTCATCCGCGAATCCCGCACGATCTCGCTGACCGAGGCGTAACCGCCACGGGCATCGCGCAGCATGGTGCGCAGATTGCCTTCGATGGTGTTGCAGATGGTGCCCATGGTGATCTGGTGCCGACTGCGCTGGAAGGGGTTCTGCAGATCGGTGCCGACCTTTTCCATCGCCAGGAAGATGAAACCCACCACCGTGGAGGCCAGCGGCGTGTACCACTCCAGACTTTCCACCAGGCCGATGGGCATCAGCACGCAGAACAGAAAGATGAACAGCCGCGGGAAGTTCACATAGGGATAGGGCAAGGGCGTATTGGCGATCCGCTCCATGCCGCCCTGCCAGTTGGACATGTCGACGAAGGTGGCCTCGAGACGCTCCAGGCGAATGCTGTCCAGCCGACCGGCGCGGTACTCCAGGGCGATCAGGCTGGAGGAACCGCTGAGGATGGCGTTGGCGAAGTTGTTGGTCTCCTTGCGCATCGCCCACTCCTCCTTGCCCAGGTAGGTACGCACCTCCTTGGGCAGGGGATCCCCGCTGAGCTGACAGGCCAGGCAGCGAACATAGGCAAGGTGGCGCTCGATGAGGACCGTCTTGATGGCGTTGAAGTGTTCATCGCCGTCGTCGATGAGCGTCAGCGCCTGCCGGGTGAAGCTGCGCGAGCTGTTGACCATGCCACCCCAGAGGGTACGCGCCTCCCACCAGCGCTGATAGGCACTGGTGTTGCGGAAGCTGGTCAGCACGATCAGCGCCGAGCCGATCAGGGTCAGCGGGATGTTGGGCAGTTGCGCCCGCTGGTCGACGAAGATCATGTAGTCGACGGTGATAGCGATGTCCCATAGCAGCAGCCAGAACACCGACCAGCCCACGTAGGAGAAGGTCTGCCGAAGGAATGTCAGTTTGCGGTCGAAAAAACCCAAGGTGATAGCCCTTAGCGCGTGAAAGAAGAGGTGCAGCGATACGAACCTGAGCGCCGAGACTGGTTCAAGGCAAGCCTCTGGATCGCGGAGCGCCACCCACTTCACGCAATTGAGCGGCGGGAATTCGGTTTCCAGATATGAAGAACAACCGACAGGACGGTGCTCGGCGCCTGTCTGTCTGGCTCGGAAAATCCATCATCGCCGAACATCCGCGCCTGCTCGCGGTCCGACGGACACCATGCCCTTCCGGAGCACTGCCATGACCGCCACCCCGCGCGTTCGTCTGGATGTCTGGAGCGACTACGTCTGCCCCTTCTGCTATCTGGAACTGCCCCAGCTGGCGCGCCTGCAGGAGGAATTCGGCGACAGCCTTGCCATCGAATGGCATGCCTTCGAGCTACGCCCCGATCCCACCCCTACCCTCGACCCCGCGGGCGACTACCTGCGCCGGACCTGGGATCGCGCGGTCTACCCCATGGCCGCCGAGTACGGCATGGTGCTGCGTCTGCCGCCGGTACAACCGCGCAGCCGCCTGGCCTTGGAAGCGGCGGAGTTCGCGCGCGACCACGACCGCTTCGACGCCTTCCACCTCGCGGTCTTCCAGGCCTTCTTCGAAGAGGGTCGCGATATCGGTGACCTGGAGGTCCTGCTCGATCTGGCACGCCGCAACGGGCTCGACAGCGAGGCACTCAAGACCAGCCTCGCCCGTGGCGAGCATACCGATGTGGTGCTGCACGCCGAGGATCGCGCCGAAGCCCTGGGCATCACCGCCGTGCCGACCCTGCTGCTCAGATCCGCACGAGCCCCTATCGAAGAAGCCCAGGCGCTGGACGGGGCAGTGCCCTTCGCCCAGCTCGCGGCGGCCGTGCGGGCGCAGCTGGACGCCTGAGCGCCTAGCGCTGGGCAGCCGGCGTCAGCTCGGGAAAGAGCACCTCGGTGAAGCCGAAGCGGGCGAAGTCCTGGATGCGCGAGGGGTAGAGGCGACCGATCAGATGGTCGTACTCATGCAGCACAACCCGCGCATGGAAGCCCTCCGCCTCCCGCTCCACCGGGCGGCCGTCACCGTCCACGCCGCGATAGCGAATTCGCCGCGGCCGCGGCACCTCGCCGCGCAGACCCGGAATCGACAGGCACCCCTCCCAGCCCAGCTCTTCGCTGGCATCGAGCACCTCGATATGCGGATTGATCAAGACCTGCAGCGGCACGGGCGGGGCATCGGGGTAGCGGGCGTTGCGTTCGAAGCCGAAGACCATGAGCTGCAGGTCCTCCCCGATCTGCGGCGCGGCCAGACCAACGCCCCCGGCGGCGGCCATGGTGTCGAACATGTCCTGGATCAGCCCATGCAGCTCGGCCGAGCCGAGGCGCGCGGCAGCCACCGGCGGCGCCACCCGTAGCAGTCGGGGATCACCCATCTTCAAAATGTCGCGAATCATGCGAGGATTCCTTCTTTGGCCGGTCCAGCAGCCGGCATCCGTCAGGAGCTTAAACCAGATGTCTTCCCTACTGCTCGCCAGCGCCTTCGGTCTCGGCCTTAGCGTTCCCCTCGCCCAGGCCGAGGACGCCGCGCTCGCCGCCCGCCTGGATCCGATCCTGGAGCGCGCCATCGCCCAGCAACGCATCGTCGGCACCGTGGTCATGGTCGCTCGCCAGGGACGGGTGGTGTATCACCGCGCGGCCGGCTTCGCCGACCGTGAGGCCGGCCGCGCCATGCAGCAAGACCAGCTGTTCCGCTTCGCCTCCCTCACCAAGCCGGTGGTGGCCGTCACGGCACTCCGCCTGGCGGATCAGGGCAAGCTGGACCTGCAGGCTCCCGTCAGTCGCTACCTGCCCTACTTCACCACGCGCCTGGGCGACGGCACGCCGGCCGTGCCCACCCTGGCGCAGCTGCTCAGCCATACCTCCGGGCTGCACTACGGCTTTGGCGAAGAGCGGGATGGTCCCTATCACCAAGCCGGAGTATCCGACGGCCTCGATGGCGCTACCCTGACCCTGGAAGAGAATCTAAGGCGCCTGGCGGGCGTGCCGCTGGACTTCGGCCCCGGCAGCCACTGGCGCTACTCCCTTGGCCTGGACGTAATGGGTGGTGTGATCGCCGCCGCGACGGCGCTGCCGCTGCCCGCCGTGGTCCAGCGCGAGGTATCGGCACCGCTCGCGCTGCAGGATCTGACCTTCCACGTCACCGACCCCGCGCGCCTGGCGACTGCCTATCGCGACGGCTATCCGCGCCCCGAACCCATGAGCGAGCCCTATCTGCTGCCCCTGCCCAAGGGCGGCATCCTCTATTCCCCGGCGCGCGCCCTTTCGGCGAACGCCTTCGCCTCGGGCGGTGGCGGCATGCAAGGAAGCGCAGGTGACTATCTAGCCTTCCTGGAGGCACTCCGCCAGGGCAAGCTGCTGCAACCAGCCAGTCAACGGCTGTTCATGGAAGATCAGATCCCAGGGCTGCAACGCGAAGACGCCCCTGGCTGGGGGTTCAGCCTGGGCGCGGCGGTGCTGCGCAATGCCCGGCTGGCGAAGACACCGCAGACGCCTGGCACCCTGCAGTGGGGTGGCGTCTACGGCAACGCCTGGTTCATCGACCCGGCGCGCGAATTGAGCGTGGTGATCCTGACCAACACGGCGATCGCCGGCATGAGCGGGCCCATCCCCGACGCCATCCGCGATGCCCTCTATCAGGACTGACTGACGGCTAGCCTGGCCTGTAACGCGCGCAACTGCTCCTGCAGTGCGGCATGCTCGCGCTGCAGGGCCTGGTAGTTGTCGGTGACCGCATCGGTGTCGATGAATACCTGCTCGATGAACTCCTTCTCCACCAGGGTCCGCGACAACTTCGCGCGTTCTTCTTCGAGGCTTTCACGCAGGGTTTCCAGCTCCTCCTGCAATCGTCCATCCCCCTCCGGCGCAGCGGCCGGGGCCAGCTGCTGCCGCTGGCGCAGCAGCTCTTCGCCGAGCCGCTGCACCTTCGTCTTGAGCTGATCGCGCTCGCGGCGCATTTCCAGCAGGGCTCCCTGGACCCGATCATGGTCGAGACTCAGGCGCTGCAACTTCGCCTCCGCACCGCGCATTTCGCGATTCTGCACGTGCAGGTTGCTGATCAGCTTGTGCGCTCGATCCAGCTTGGACTTGAGATCGTCCAGCCTGAACTCCAGATTCTCGCGGTGGGACAGCAGGTCGTCGATATAGGGCTGGTTGGTCTTCTTCCAGTCCGGGTAGTCATCACCCTCGACCCCGTCGAGGCGGCCCACCAGGTCCAGGCTGTCGCTCATGGCCTGGCCCAGGGGTTCGACATCCGCTTGCCGCGCATCGTCAATCAGGCTGGCCGCGGTCTCGGCCTGGCTACCGAGTGCCAGGGACTCGCCGGGCTCGGCGGCCTCCTCGTCCTCGGTCACCGCTACGGGGGGTGGAAAGAGCCGTTGCCAGAGCAGCGTCATGACCAGGGCGATGAGCAATACGTTGGACAGGGTGACCAGCAGGAAACCCCATTCGACGAAGCGCGAGTCGTCCATTCCCTAGCTCAGCAGGAAGGCGATGAAACCGTCGCCGAGTTCGGGAAAGGACAGGCTGAAATCGGCTCGACCGTTGTTTTGGCGCCATAGGCTGTAGAGCTTCTCGAAAGGCTTCTGCACCAGGTGGCTGGTACTGAGCACCAGCGGTGCGCCACCCTTGCCGGCGGAGATCATGCCGTTGAGGTCCGCCAGAAAGGCGGTAGCATTCTCGTAGATCTCCCGACTCAGGGTCCCGCTGGCGATGGCGGCATGGATGGCGGCGGGAGCAAGGCCCGCGAGGGACCCGCCGAGAATACAGGCCGCATTGAGATCCAGCAGACACACCGCTTCCAGCGCCTTGCTCTGCGGATGGCCATAGATGCCAATCACATAGGGCAAAGCCAGGCGGTCGACCGGAATCGGAGCCATGGGCTCGATCTGGCAAACGATGGACGACCGGCCGAGCAATTGGCGAATACTTTGTGGATCGGGCTTGAAGCGGGTCGGCATCGGCAGGCTCTCGCGACCGGAGGATCCGATGGCCTGTTCGGCACTGGCGCCATCCTGGAGCACCGTGAGCACCGCCTGCTGCAAGGTGTCCTGGGTAAAGGGCTTGGTGACGACGAAGGCCGCGCCATTGCGGTAGGCCTCCTGGATGTTGCGCGCCGAGGACTCGGTGGTGACAAAGCCAACATGGATATCGGCCCCCACCCGCTGGCGGATCGCCTGGAGCAGTTCTAGGCCACTCATGCCGGGCATGTGCCAGTCGGTGAGCACCAGATTCGGCGTCCAGTTCCTCAGCAGGGCCAGAGCCTCACTACCGGTGGACGCGACCCGCAACTCGATATCCTTGTAGCCCGTACTGACCAGAATGCGCTTGATGATGGTCTGGACCGCTCGACTGTCGTCTACTACGAGGAACTTCATGCTTCATCCCTGAGTTGTGGGTACCCGGCTATCCCTTCTTGGACATACGCCTCGGCTGCAGACTTGAATCACGCGCCCGATGTCATTTGGCCAGTAACCGCCGAACGGCGGGATTCCTGCGATAGCTCGGCATCGGCGCAGGAAAGGCGATTCCCAATGACGGGAAAAGGCAATTCCAGCATCGCGCAATAGAGCCTTAGAAGCTCTATCTCGCGGGTTTCAACCTTATTATCCGCTTCGACCAGACAGAGCAACCCCTCCAGGACCAGGGTGCGTGCCGCTACGCTGAGCGGGCCTGCTGGCACACCAGCATCACAGCCTGCAACGTCTCGCGCTCATGACGTAGAGAGCCTTTACCGCCTCTACCAGATTGGGATCAGGTCGTGACGGCGCGTCAGCTGGACATCGATCTGGATAGAGGCGTTGCGGCAAGCGTTACGTACCGTGGATAGGGCGCTGTAGAGACAAGCCATAAGGACCGCCGCTCAGCGCGACGGATGCGCTGAGCGGCAAGATGGCTGGTGAAGCACCGCCCGGGAAATCACCGGTCAAGGTGCGGATGGCGCGCCCGCGTCGGTCGGACTGCGTGGAAGCGCGTCCGCCTTGCGGCTGTGCTTTACCTCAGCCATCAGCGCATCCCGCTCCTGGCGGATCTGGGCGAGGGTGGTCTGGGTCCGGATCAGCTCCTCTTGCAGGCGCTGGGCCTGGGCCTCGGAGGCGCGCAGCTCGCGATTCTGCGCCCGCAGGCCGGTCACCACCTTGTGCGCGCGGGTGAGCCTCATGACCATGTTGTCCACCTTGAGCTCCAGGGCTTCGCGGTGCGACAGCAACTCCTCGACATAGGGGTCGTCGCTCTTCTTCCACTCGGGATAGTTGGCGTCGTAGACCTCTTCCGGACCTTCGTCGAAGAGGTCGACATTACGGTTCGCAACCGGGGCGGTGCTGGTGGGCAGCTGTGGCGGCGGGGTGTCGGCAGGCAGGTTTTCTACCGCCACGGGAACAGGCGGCGGCTGTTCCTCGCTGGCGGCCTCGCTCTTGGTCGCGGCGTCGCCAGCAACGTAGCGCTGCCACAGGAGAAACACCACCAGGGCAATCAGCAGGATGTTGCACAGGGTTATGAGGACGAAGCCCCAATCCATCAGCTGTGCATGATTCATCTACCGCTTCCCTCTCTGACGGTGGGTGGGCCTGGTGGCCCATCGAGACCTATCGCCTGCCCTGTCGGCGGCTACACCTCGTCCTGCAGCTGATTTGAATACAGCCGTCAGCCGAAAACATCTCTATCAGCCAGGCGGCGCCTGCGCGGGGACGAGGTGCACGCGTCCACCTGGTGGATCGGGGGACAGACGATCTCTGGACTCTAGCCGCAAGGAAGATGACGGGCAAAAAAAAGCCCGACGGCTGGGCGTCGGGCTTTGGAGCGGCGAGCAGGTTGGGCGTCGCGTCGCTCAGCCCACCCTATGGATTTCGCAGCCCGAGCGGGCGCGCTGCCGAACCGATCTACGCCAGGCTCTTGCTCACCACCTCATAGACGTCGCTGGACAGCTCGCCGCTGGCCAGGATGCGCTCCAGTTCGGCGCGCATCAGGGCCTGGCGCGCGGGACCGTACTTCTTCCAGCGGATCAGGGGCGTGAGCAGGCGCGAGGCGATCTGTGGATTGAGCCGGTTGAGGGTAATGATCTGATCGGCCAGGAAGCGGTAGCCGCTGCCATCCTCGGCGTGGAAGTTGACCAGGTTGGCGTTGGCGAAGGCCCCGATCAGCGCCCGCACCTTGTTGGGGTTCTTCAGGGTGAAAACCGGGTTCTCCATCAGCGCCTGGACGCGAGCCAGGCCGCCCGGCAGCGGACTGGAAGCCTGGACGCTGAGCCAGGTGTCCATGACCAGCGGATCAGCCTTGAATTCCTCGTGGAAGCGCGCCAGCACCTCCGCCTTCTCCTGCTCGAAGCCGGAATTGACCAGGGCACTCAGCGCGGCCAGGCGCTCGGTCATGTTGTCGGCGTGCTCGAACTGCTCCAGGGCGGCATCGCGGGCTTCAGGCTCTTCCAGCAGCATCAGATAGCCCAGGGCGGCGTTCTGCAGGCTGCGACGCGCGATGTGGTCGGCGCTGGCCTGGTAGGGCGTGGCGCGCGATTCCTCGCGCGCATGGCGGTAGCGCTGCCAGAGCACGTCGCGCAGGGCCTCGGCGATGGCCCGGCGGGCCTGGCGACGAGCGCCGTGGATGGCCCCCGGATCGGCCTGCTCGGACAGCTCCACCAGGTAGGCCTCGGACGGCAGCGACAGCATCTCGGCGACCATGGCCGGATCGAGGGACTCGTCCGCCGCCACGGTGCGCAGGGCCTCCACCAGACGGGTGTCCAGCGGCTGGCCGGCGATCATCTCCTGCAGCACCTGCACCGCCAGTTGCTGGCCAGCATCCCAGCGATTGAAGCCGTCGCTGTCATGCTGCATGAGGAAGGTCAGCTGCTCGCGGCTGTAGGGGAAGCTGAGCTTGACCGGCGCGGAGAAGCCACGCAGCAGCGAAGGCAGCGGCTGCTCGGGCACGTCGACGAAGGTGAAGGTCTGCTCGGCCTGGGTGACCGACAGCACCCGGTCGGTGCCCTGGGCTGCGGCTTCGCCTTCCAGGCGCAGGGGTAGCTCGCGACCCTGGCCATCCAGCAGGCCCAGCTGGACCGGGATGACGAAGGGCTCCTTGGTCGGCTGGCCCGGGGTGGGCGGACAGCTCTGGCGGAAGGTCAGGCGATAGGTCTTGGCCGCCGCATCGTACTGCTCGCTGACCGCCAGGCGCGGCGTGCCGGACTGGCTGTACCAGCGCTTGAACTGGCTGAAGTCGGCGCCATTGGCGTCTTCCAGCGCCTTGACGAAATCATCGCAGGTCACCGCCTGGCCATCGTGACGCTCGAAGTAGAGATCGGTGCCCTTGCGGAAGCCATCGGGGCCCAGCAGGGTGTGCAGCATCCGCACCACCTCGGCGCCCTTCTCGTACACCGTCAGGGTGTAGAAGTTGGAGATCTCGATGAAGTGATCCGGACGCACCGGGTGGGCCATGGGACCGGCGTCCTCGGCGAACTGGTTGGTGCGCAGGAAGGCCACGTCCTCGATGCGCTTGACCGTCGGCGAATTCATGTCGGAGCTGAAGCCGGCATCACGGAACACGGTGAAGCCTTCCTTGAGCGACAGCTGGAACCAGTCGCGGCAGGTCACGCGGTTGCCCGACCAGTTGTGGAAGTACTCGTGGGCGACGATGGCCTCGACGCGCTGGTGAGCGGCGTCGGTGGCGGTGCGCGGGCTGGCCAGCACGGCGCTGGAGTTGAAGATGTTGAGCCCCTTGTTTTCCATGGCGCCCATGTTGAAGTCGTTCACCGCCACGATCATGAAGATGTCCAGATCGTATTCGCGGCCATAGGCCTCTTCGTCCCAGCGCATGGATTTCTTCAGGCTGTCCATGGCGTGCTGCAGCTTGCCGATGTTTTCCGGCTCGACATAGATACGCAGGGCCACGTCGCGGCCGCTGCCGGTGCGGTAGCTGTCTTCCACGCACCAGAGGTCACCGGCCACGAGGGCGAACAGATAGGCCGGCTTGGGGAAGGGATCTTCCCAGGTGGCCCAGTGCCGACCACCCTCGGTGTCACCGCTGGCCACGGGGTTGCCATTGGAGAGCAGGATCGGGTACTTGGCCTTGTCGGCCTCCACCGTGGTGGTGAAGACGCTCATCACGTCAGGACGATCCAGGTAGTAGGTGATCTTGCGGAAGCCCTCGGCCTCGCACTGGGTGCAGAACATCTTGCCGGAGACGTATAGCCCTTCCAGGGCGGTGTTGCTTTCCGGATGGATGCGCACCGAGGTCTTGAGCACGAAGGCCTCGCCCTGCGGCTGCAGGGTCAGGCTGCCCGCCTCGACCTGGTAATCACCTGCGGCCAGGGCCTGATCGTCCAGCGCGACCGCCAGCAATTCCAGCTCCTCGCCGTGCAGCACCAGCGGCGGCAAGCCGGCGCCACGCGCCGGATTACGCTGCAGGCGCAGCTCGGCGTGCACCAGGGTCTGGTCGTCGTGCAGCTCGAAGCGCAGGCGGGTTTCCTCGATGAGGTACTCGGGCGCCTGGTAGTCCTTGAGGTAGATGGTCTGGGGCTGGTCGGTGCGCATGGGTTTACATCCTTACTCGAAAACGGACACGGCCAGCTGATAGGCCGTGTACTTGCGAATGTTGATCACGCCGGTGTCGAACATCAGGTATTGACCCTTGATGCCCAGCAGCGTGCCTTCCACCACAGGCGTCTTTTCCAGGTCATGACTGACCACCTTGGTGGGATAGACCGTGACCGGATAATGGATCTCGATGGGCGCCATGTCGACCACCGGCTGGATCGCCTGCAGGCCGAAACGGCCCTGGAGATCGTCCAGGCCCTGGGCGCAGGCATCGAAGATGCGCTCGCGTACCGCCACCAGGTCTTCCGGCGCGGCGACGCCCTTGAGCATGGCGCGCCAGTTGGTGCGGTCGCCCACCTGGCTACGCAACACGTCTTCCACCAGGCCGGATTGTTGGCGGGTGGCGACCCTCAGGATCGGCAGCGCCTGGTAGGCGCCCTGGTCGATCCAGCGGGTGGGCAGCTGGGTGGCGCGGGTGATGCCCACCTTGAGGCCCGAGGAATTGGCCAGGTAGACCACGTGGGGCACCATGCAGTGGGCTTCGCCCCACTCCGGCTGGCGGCAGGTGCCGTGCTCGTAGTGGCACTTCTCCGGACTGACGATGCAGCTGTCGCACTGGGCCAGGGCAATGAAGCAGGGATAGCAATAGCCTTGGCTGAAGCTCTTGCGGGTCTTGCGACCGCAATGGGTGCAATGGATGGCGCCCAGGTATTCGAGGCGCACGCGGCGGCCGATCAGCGGGTTGACCGGCACCTCGCGCTCATCGAGGCGGAAGGCATAGTTGACGGGGTCGGCCAGGGTCACGGCCATCTTACGCAGGGCGCCACGGCCCAGTTCGGTCATCACGGTGGTGCTTCTCGGTTTCTAAGAGCCCGCTCAACGTCTTGCGAGCTAGCGACAAACAAGGCGAAAAGGCCTGAGGAAGCGGATCGGACCCGCGCTCGGGTTTACGAATGGTAAATGAGCATTCCGAAGGCCTTTTCAACGCCGTTTGGCCGACGCGCAGCAGACGTTGGGCGGGCTCTGATAAAGACGCGAGGTGCCTCTTCTGGCGAAGGGCACCTCGTCGGGTAGGGCGCGGCCGATCAGTGAATGGCGTCGGACTTGAACAGGATGTTCTCGATGGGCACCAACTTGGAGGCGCATTCCTGGGGACCCATGTAACCGGTCCGCTGGTCTTCGGGCAGGTGCTTGGCCTCGTAGGCGATCACTGCCTGCAGACAGAGCTCGACCTGGTCACGACTGAGTTTGCGGCCGTCGGGCCACTTGCCGATCTCCACGGCCAGCTTCAGGCCGTCGTAGATATCGGGGGTGATGTTTTCCAGCATCTGGGCGAAGGATGTCGACATGGGTCGCTCCGGACTCTAGTGAACCGCCAGTTTACCGGGCTGCCCGCCGCGGTGCACCTGGCCTGGCTCAATGGTGGTCATAGGCCCTACCGTGCGAACGGATCGCTGCCATGGGCCGCTCCTAAAACTGGCCTGAGTGGTAATGGCCGCGATAATCCCGAGTCCCCTCTTTACCTGCAGGCGTGGTCGCATCGGCGGATCGCCATCGCTACGGGCTGGCTGTGCTGCCCAGCATGCGACACGCTGAACCCTGGCACATGACCGCTATCAGAGCAGGGAGCTTTTTCTGGAGACGTCATGCCTGCCTATCACCCCCTCATCCTCGCCGGAGTCGAACTCTGGCTGCTCGCGGAAAAGGCGATCTATTGGCCAGCGCGCCAGGCGCTGCTGGTAGCGGACATCCACTTCGGCAAAGCCGCCGCCTTTCGGGCGCTGGGTCAGCCTGTGCCCCATGGCACCACGGCGGGCAACATCGCCCGGCTGGATGCCCTGCTGGCGCGCTACGACTGTCGCGAGATCATCTTCCTAGGCGACTTCCTGCATGCTCCAGAATCCCGCGCGCCCCTGACCCTGGACACCCTGGCGCGCTGGCGCGAGCGCCAGGCCGAGCTGCGCCTGCTGCTGATCCGCGGCAACCATGACCGACGCGCCGGGGATCCCCCGGCGAATCTGGGCATCGAGGTGGTAGGTGAGCCGCTGGAACTGGAGGGTCTCTCGCTGCAGCACGAACCCGATCCCCATCCGCACCTGCCGGTGCTGGCCGGGCACATCCATCCGGCGTTTCGGCTGCATGGCCGGGGGCGGCAGGCACTGCGCCTGCCCTGCTTCTGTCTGGAAAATGATGAGGTGCTGATCCTGCCGGCCTTTGGTGACTTCACCGGCGGGCACCTGCTGGCGCCCGACCCAGCTCGGCGGATCTTCGTGGTGGGGGATGGCGGTATCTGGCCCTTGCGCTAGAGCCAGATACCTTGAGAATCAGCCTTCTTCGGTGATCCCGGTGATGGTAATGCCATGGCGTTCCAGCAGGGCTACCGTGGGTTCGTCGTAATCCCTCGGTACTTCGCTGTCGTCGTACTCTTCCAGGGCATCGTCACGCACGATCTGGGCGACGCGTTCCATGTCCGGCTTCTGCTCGGCTTCGGTGGAAACCACCGAGGTGTTACCGTCACTGTTGCTGTAGGCAATCTTCCACTTCGACATCTTCACGCTCCTCTCACAGGAAAAAGGCTATCTAGGGTTTAGAGGGCCAGATCCGGGAGAATTCGCCCTAACGCGGACGAAAGACGATATCGAGTAGCCCGGCCAAGGCGCCGTCGGCGCAATCGGCCTGGGCGAGCGCTTCGCGCGCCTGCTTGAGATGGCTCTGCAGCTGGCGTTGGGCATGATCGCGACCCAGCAGGCTGACCAGGGTGGATTTGTCACCATCCTTGTCAGCATCCTTGCCCAGGCCCTTGCCATCGTCGAGGTCGTCGAGCAACTGGAAGGCCAGACCCAGCTGGCAGGCGAAGACCTGAAACGCCTCGCGCTGCTGCGCGGAGGTGACCAGGGTCGCGCTGGCCATGCCCATGGCGGCGGAAAACAGCGCGCCGGTCTTGAGCTGGTTGGTGAGGGCGATGGCATCGGCCGGGCGGGCCTGCCGTCCGCCATGCAGATCGTGGTACTGGCCGCAGACCAGACCAGCCGTGCCAACGGCATCCGCTAACTGGCAGACCATCTGGGTGCGAGTCTCGGCCGGCACCGCGGCCAGCCCGGCGACCAGGCGCAGGGCGTGGCTGAGCAGGGCCACTGCCGCCAGCATGGCGACGTCTTCACCGAACTGTACATGCAGGGTCGGCCGGCCACGGCGTAGCCGGGCATCGTCCATGCAAGGCATGTCGTCGAGGAACAGCGAGGCCGCATGGACCATCTCCACCGCACAGCCCAGGTCGAGCACGGCCTCGTCGGGCTGGCCCAGGTCGTCGGCCGCCAGCACCATCAGCAGCGGACGCAACCGCTTGCCGGGCGCCATGACGCCACTGCGGATGGCCTCGGCGACCGGATCATCACCGGCCGGCAACAGTACTGCCAGACGCTCGTCGATACGGGTACGCTGCCCTTGGAGCGTAGCGGCAAAATTGTCTGTCGCGTTCGGCACTAATACGGTCGCCATGAGTCGAGATACTCCATATGTGGAACCGACGAACGGTCGCACCTCGGTGGATTCGGTCTTCGCAAAGCGAACCCGTCGTCCCCTACCAGACCACAACGACCGACGAAAGGTCATTCAGGGCGGACTCTAGAAGACATGGTGGATTGGGAACTGGCAAGCCGCAAGAACGATCATCTGGACATCGTGCTGGATCCCCACAAGGCCCGCAGCGCCGTCACCACGGGCCTGGAGGCCTTTCGCTTCACCCATGACGCCCTGCCCGAACTGAATCTCGATGACGTCGACCTGGGCACGCGCCTGTTCGACCGTCCGCTGGCAGCGCCCCTGCTCATCAGCTCCATGACCGGCGGTCCAGAGCGGGCGGCGCTGATCAACCGGCATCTGGCCGAAGCGGCCCAGGCCCTGGGTATCGCCCTGGCCGTCGGCTCCCAGCGCATCGCCCTGCAGCAGGGGGGCGACCAGGGCCTGACCGGTGAATTGCGCCGCCTGGCGCCGGACGTACCGCTGCTGGCCAATTTCGGCGCCGCGCAGCTGGTGGCCGGCTATGGCCTCACCGAGGCGCGCCGTGCGGTGGAGATGATCGAGGCAGACGCCTTGATCGTGCATCTCAATCCGCTGCAGGAAGCCGTACAGGCCGGTGGTGATCGCACTTGGCGGGGCATTCTCGCCGCCCTGGAAAACCTGGTTACACATCTGGCCGTACCGGTCGTCGTCAAGGAAGTGGGCGCCGGGCTCTCCGGTCGCGTTGCTCGGCAGCTAATCGACGTGGGCGTAGCCGTGCTGGACGTAGCGGGCGCGGGCGGGACCAGCTGGGCTGCCGTGGAAGCCGAGCGCGCCCGTGACGCGCAGCAGCGTGCCATCGCCCGAGCCTTCGCCGACTGGGGCATCCCCACCGCCGAAAGCCTGCGTCAGGTACGCGCCGCCTGCCCGCAAGCAACGGTGATCGCCTCGGGCGGCATCCGCGACGGTATCGACGTGGCCAAGGCCATTCGCCTCGGCGCAGACCTCGCGGGTCAGGCGGCGGCCGCTCTCCCCGGTGCCACCGAGTCGACCGAGGCGGTGATCGCGCATTTCCAGGTGGTGATCGAGCAGCTGCGCATCGCCTGCTTCTGCACCGGTTCGGCCGATCTGGCGCAGTTGCGCCAGGCCGAGCTGCTGGACGCCACCTCGGCCCGGTGCCCATAGTGGCCGACACCCGACCGGACGCCGCCATGCATGTCGCCCTAATCTCGCCGCCGCTGCCGAGCCACCTGTCCACCCATCTGGTGCTGGGCGAGGCGCTGGTCGCGCTTGGCCATCGGGTCACCCTATTGCACCAGGTGGAGGTCGGCGACCGGCCGCTTCCGGTCGGGATCGACTTCCAGGCCATAGGCGCGACATGCCATCCGCGTGGCAGCCTGGGCCCCTTGCTCGCCCGTACCGCCAGCAGCAAGCCCTGGTCAGTGTTCGGGGTGATCGCCGACATGGCACGCAACACCGAACTGTTCTGCCGCGAAGGCCCGACCGCCCTGCGTGACCTGGGCGTCGATTGCCTCATCGCCGATCAGATGGAGCCGGCCGGCGGCCTGCTCGGAGAGCATCTCGGCCTGCCCTATGCCTCCTTGGCGTGCGCCGTGCCGATGAATCGCGAACCCCACCTGCCGCTGCCCACCCTGCCTTTCGCCTATCCCGGCAGCGAGCGGGAGCGGCAGATCGTCCAGGGCGCCACCCAGGTGTTCGACCTGATCATGCGTGGTCAGGGCAAGGTGATCCAGCGCCAGGCCCAGGCTTTCGGTCTTGGCGAGCGGCGTACCCTGGATGACTGCTTCTCGCCCTATCTGCAGCTGAGCCAGTGTCTGCCGGGCTTCGACTTTCCCCGCCGTGCGCCGCCGCCCCACTTCCACGAGGTAGGCCCGCTGCGTCCGCCGGCGGCTCGCGAACAGCATCTGGCGCTGGAGATAGATCCGCGCCGACCCTTCGTCTTCGCCTCCTTCGGCACGCTGCAGGGCGGACGGCTACCGCTGTTCCGCCGCGTCGCCCAGGCCTGTCGCCAGCTGGACGTTCAGGTGCTGATCGCCCACTGCGGGCGGCTGGATGGCACCGCCGAGCGCCGCCTGCTCGACGATGGCGCCACCTGGGTCACCGACTTCGCGCCCCAGGAAGCCGCCATTGCCCGCGCCGATGCCGTCATCACCCATGGCGGTTTTAATACCGTGCTGGACGCCCTGGCGGCCGGCAAACCCATGCTGGCCCTGCCCATGGTCTTCGATCAGCCGGGCATCGCCCGGCGCCTGGAACGGGTCGGCGCCGGCCTTTGCCTGGCGCCGCGACTAGCCAGCAAGGCACGCCTCGCCCAGGCCCTTGGCGCGGTCCTGGCCGATCCCAGCTATCGCCGGGCGGCCGAACGCTTCGTGCTCATCGCGACGACAGCCGGGGGTGCCACCGCCGCCGCACGGTTGGTGGATGGCCTGGCCCGGGGAGGACTGCATCATGCGTCCTGACCTGCTGATCGTCGGGGGGGGCCTGGCCGGGGGACTGCTCGCCCTGCGCCTGGCCGAAACCCGCCCGGAGCTGGACTGGCGCTTGGTGGAGGCCGGCCCGCGACTGGGTGGCAATCACACCTGGTCCTTCCACGAGCCAGACCTCACCGCGCCCCAGCATGCCTGGATCGCGCCCCTGGTCGCCCACCGCTGGCCGGGCTACGAGGTGCGCTTCCCCGAGCGGCAGCGGCAGCTCGGTAGCGGCTACGCCAGCATCAGCGCCGAGCGCTTCCATGAGGTGCTGAGCGCACGGCTGCCGGCCGAGCGCCTGTTGCTGGGCCGCGAGGTCTTGCGGCTGCAGGACGACGGCGTGGTCTTCGCCGATGGCTACACCCTGGCCGCCGGCGCAGTGATCGACGCCCGGGGGCCGCGACCCGATCCGGCGCTCTGGCTCGGCTATCAGAAATTTCTCGGCCAGGAGGTACGTCTTACCCAACCCCACGGCCTCGCCGAACCCATCGTGATGGACGCCACCGTCGATCAGCTGGACGGCTATCGCTTCGTCTACAGCCTGCCGCTGGCCCCGGATCGCCTGCTGATCGAAGACACCTACTATGCCGACGGCGAAAGCCTTCCCGTCGAACGTCTGCGCCAGCACCTGGCCGACTACGCCCGCCAGCAGGATTGGGAAATCGCCGAGGTGCTGCGGGAGGAACAGGGCGTGCTGCCCATCACCCTGGGCGGCGATCTCGACCGCTATTGGAACAACGTCACCGCAGGAGCGCCGATTGGCCTCGCCGCCGGGCTGTTCCATCCCACCACCGGCTACTCGCTGCCCGAAGCGGTGCGCCTGGCGGAGCACCTGGCCGCCCAGCCCTTCACCTCCAGTGCGGCGCTGCGCGATATCCTGCGGGACTATGCCCAGGGCCGCTGGCAGGGCCAGGGCTTTTTCCGCCTGCTCAACCGCATGCTCTTTCTCGCTGGCCGCCCCGAACACCGGGTGCGTGTCATGCAAAGGTTCTACGGCCTCGGCGAACCGCTGATCCAGCGGTTCTACGCCGGCCGCCTTACCGCCTTCGATCGCCTGCGCATCCTTTCCGGCAAACCGCCGGTACCGCTGAAACCGGCACTGGATGCTGCGCTGGCGCGTCCCCCTCAGTCCAAGGAAGCACCATGACCCAAGGTAACGTGCCCAAGCGGGCCATCGTCATCGGCGCCGGCTTTGGCGGTATCGCCCTGGCGATCCGCCTGCAGTCGGCCGGCATCGCCACCACCCTCATCGAGGGTCGCGACAAGCCCGGTGGCCGTGCCTACGTCTATGAGGACGCGGGCTTCACCTTCGATGCCGGCCCCACCGTCATCACCGATCCCTCGGCGCTCGAAGAGCTGTTCGCCCTCAGTGGTCGGCGGATGAGCGACTATGTCGAGCTCCTCCCGGTCAGCCCCTTCTACCAGCTGTGCTGGGAAGACGGCACCCGTTTCGACTACGTCAACGACCAGGCCCGGCTGGACGAACAGATCCGTGCCCTGGAACCAGACGACGTGGCCGGCTACCAGCGCTTTCTCGCCTATTCCCAGGCGGTGTTCGAGGAAGGCTATATCCGCCTGGGCGCCAAGCCCTTCCTCAAGGTGAGCGACATGCTCGCCGCCGGACCCAAGCTGCTCCAGCTCAGTGCCTGGCGCAGCGTCTACGCCCAGGTGTCGCGTTTCGTGAAGAGCGAAAAACTGCGCCAGGCGCTGTCGTTCCATACCCTGCTGGTGGGCGGCAATCCCTTCGCCACCTCCTCGATCTATGCGCTGATCCACGCGCTGGAGCGCAAGTGGGGCGTCTGGTTCGCCAAGGGCGGTACCCATCAACTGGTCCTGGGTCTGCTGAAGCTCTTTACCGATCTCGGCGGCGAAGTACGGCTGAACGCGCCGGTGGAACGCATCCTCACCGAAGGCAATCGCGCCACCGGCGTCTGCCTGGCCGATGGCAGCCAGATCGAGGCCGACCTGGTGGCCTCCAACGCCGACGTGGTACATACCTATCGCAAGCTGCTCGGTCACCACACCCATGGCGTGGTCGAAAGCAACCGCCTCAAGCGCAAGAGACACAGCATGTCGCTGTTCGTCATCCACTTCGGCCTGAGCCGGCCGCCGGTGGGCCTCGAACACCACATGGTCTGCTTCGGCCAGCGCTATCGCGGCCTCATCGACGAGCTGTTCAAGGGCCCCGGCGTACCGGACGACTTCTCGCTCTATCTGCACTCGCCCTGCGTCACCGACCCCTCGCTGGCGCCACCCGGCCAGAGTGCCCACTACGTGCTGGCGCCGGTACCGCACCTGGGCAATGCCGACGTCGACTGGAGCGTGGAAGGCCCGCGCCTGCGCGACAAGATCCTCGCCTACCTGGAAGAGCGCTACATGCCGGGGCTGCGCGAGCACCTGGTCACCTCGCGCATCTTCACCCCCGCCGATTTCCACCAGGAGCTGAATGCCTATCACGGGTCGGCCTTCTCGCTGGAGCCCATCCTCACCCAGAGCGCCTGGTTCCGGCCGCACAATCGCGATAGTGTCATTCCCAACCTCTATCTGGTCGGCGCGGGGACCCATCCCGGTGCCGGCGTTCCGGGCGTGGTGGGCTCAGCCAAGGCCACCGCCAGCGTCATCCTCGAGGAGCACGGTTAGCCATGACTGCCACCCATGACGTCGTCGATCACGCCGAACAGAGCATTGCCGTCGGCTCCAAGAGCTTTGCCGCCGCCGCCAAGCTGTTCGCGCCAGAGACCCGCGAGAGCGCGGTGCTGCTGTATGCCTGGTGCCGCCATTGCGACGATGTCATCGACGGCCAGGAGCTGGGCCATGGGCAGGTCGAGGGCGACCGCCTGGGTGGCCAAGAGCGTCTGGCCGAGCTGGAACGCCTGACCCGTGCGGCCTACGGCGATGTGTCGCTGCGGGATCCGGCTTTCGCTGCCTTCCAACGGGTGGTCAAGCGCCATGGCATTCCCCTGGCGCTGCCGCTGGACCACCTGGCCGGCTTTCGCATGGATGTCGAGGAACGCGTCTATGTGGAGTTGGAAGACACCCTGGAGTACTGCTACCACGTCGCTGGCGTGGTGGGCGTGATGATGGCGCGGATCATGGGCGCCGAAGACGAGGAGACTCTGGATCGCGCCTGCGACCTGGGCATGGCCTTCCAGCTCACCAACATCGCCCGCGACATCGTCGAGGATGCCCGTATCGGGCGTATCTACCTGCCGCGCCTATGGCTCGACGAGCTGGGCGTCCCCACCGCCGAACTGGCCGAACCCCGGCATCGCGATGCCGTGGCGCAACTGGCCGAGCGCCTGGTGCGCCTGGCCGAGCCCTACTACGACTCGGCGCGCCAGGGCATCGCCGCCCTGCCCCTGCGCTCGGCCTGGGCCATCGCCACCGCGCGGGGCGTCTATCGCGAGATCGGCGTGCAGGTGCTGCAACTGGGCGCTCACGCCTGGGATCAGCGCGTCAGCACCAGCACCGCCGACAAGCTGCGTCTGGTCTGCCGCGGTGCCGCCCGCGCCATGCTCTCGCGGCACCAGCGCAACGAGGCGCGCCCGGCCACGCTCTGGACCCGCCCGCGCCGCTGACGCCCGCCATAGAGCGGCGGTCACATTTGCGTGCATCTCGGGGATGACCAACGGCAAACTTTTATGCGATAAACGGGTCGGATTAAAGCGACCCCTCGCGGGCCGCGGATGGATGGATGCCTGAGCCAGAGCGCTGCATCCGGTAGTCAGCCTACGAGTATGGGATTTGCACATGCACAAGACGGAAACGGCTGTTTCACACGATCGCTTCGCTGCCTCCTCGTCACTACTTGCCCTTGGCCTTTCCGCTAACGCGCAGTCCGGTTACAAGCCCGAATTCTTCACCGCCACCCAGTGGCGCACCCTGGTCGCGCTCTGCGCGCATCTGCGGGCCGACAGCGAACAGGCCGATACCCGCCTGCCCGAATTCATCGACCGCCACATGCTCACGCCCTATGCCCATGGCGATAGACCCAACATCATCGACCCCTTCGACGATCAGGCGCAGGTGCAACAGGGCGCCAATCTGCGCGACCTGCTGCGTGATGGCCTGACCGTGGTGGATGCCTACTGCACCGAGCGTCTCGGCGCGGGCTTCGCTGACCTGGCCGCAGGTGAACAGGCTCAGGTGGTCACCGCCGCCGAGGCTGGGACCCTGAATCCGCCCGCCAAGGAATTCATCGATCTGCTGCGCAACGAAAGCGAGCGCAGCCAGTATGCGCACTCGCTGTTCGCCGCCTACGACACCCCCGCCGTCGCCTGATACCCCACTGCGCCTCCCTTGGAGGCGCAGCCCTCTCCTACTCCACGCCCTCTTCAGCCTGATCCCGCGCCTTGCGTTCGCGCGAGGAATCCAGCGCACCACCGTGTATCTCGCGCAGCTGCTGCTTGAGTTTTTGCGTCGTCGGCGCCAGCAGGAAGCCGAAGGACACGCAGCCCTCCCGACCATCCACCGCATGGTGCATGCGATGCGCCTGATAGAGGCGCTTCAGATAGCCGTTGCGCGGAACGTAGCGGAATGGCCAGCGCTGGTGCACCAGGCCATCATGGGCGATGAAGTACAGCAGGCCGTAGAGCGTCATGCCCGCGCCGATCCATTGCAAGCGCCAGTAGCCGGCATTGCCGAGGGCGATCAGCAAGATGGCGAGGCCGGCGAAGACGATGGCGTAGAGGTCGTTCTTCTCGAACCAACCCGTGCGCGGGCGATGGTGGGATTCATGCCAGCCCCACCCCCAGCCGTGCATGATGTACTTGTGCGACCACCAGGCGAAGGCTTCCATACCCGCCACGGTCGCCAGCACGATTCCCGCATTGATCAGTAATTCCAACCTTACCTCCGCAGCCACCTGCTTGGAAGCTGCTCACAATCTGCTGCGCGTCGGCCAAACTGTGTTGAAAATGCCCTGGAGGGCCAGCCCCGTCGGAATGCTCATTTACCATTCGTAAACTCCGCTTCCTCAGGCATTTTCGCCTTGTTTGTCTCTAGCTCGCGAGCTCGTGAACACCTTCTTAGGACGTCGCTGCCGGTTCGGCTAGCGTGCCGGCAGTCTCGCCCAGCAGGGGCGAATCCACCGGTAGACAGACCTGCAGGATACCCGGACGCACCTCGAATCTCACCCGGTCGCGCTTGACCGGTTCGCCGTCGAGGTTCATGTCCAGGCCTTCGGCGGCTTCCAGCTCCACCCAGGGCAGGCGGGCACGGACAAACATCTCCTCGGTGCTGAACCCCTTGCTGAGGAATTCGCCAAGGGTGCCGAGCACGTCCTGGGAGGCCGGCAGGATGCCGATATCGAGCAGGCCATCGTTGACCACGGCCGTGGGACAGAGCACATGACCACCGCCCGCCTGGCGGCCGTTGCCGATGCCAAGGGCGAGGAACTCGCCTTCCCACTCGAACCCCGGACCACGGAAATGGCCGTGGGCCGAATGCACCTCGGCGAAGCGGGTCAGGCCGGTGAGCAGATAGGCCGCCCCGCCGAGCAGGCGCTTGAGTTCGCCCGGAGTATTGGCGGTGACCTGGGAGCCGAAGCCACCGGTGGCCATGTTGAGGAACAGCTGACCATCGGCTGCCACCAGGTCGATGGCGCTGGTCGGGCCATCGAGCAGCGCCAGGGCCGCCGCGGGCTCTACCGGCACGCCGGCGGCGCGGGCGAAATCATTGGCGGTGCCCAGCGGCAGCAGACCGAGGCGCGCCTGGCTGTGGTTCTGGGCCATGGCTTCGGCCACCGCGCGCAGGGTACCGTCGCCGCCCGCCGCCACCAGGGTGCCGTAGCCCTCGCGGGTCGCCTGCTCGACGAAGCGCGCGGCGTCGTCTTCTTCCCAGGTCACTCGCACATCGATGCGATGGCCGGCGGCGCGCCGTTCGAGGATCGCCTCCCGGACCTCCTCGTTGCCGGTTTCCTTGCCATTGAGAATGACCAGGGCTGCGTCAGCCAGGGTGCCTGTCGTCGTCATGTCTGTCGTCCAAGGTTGGCTCTGCGCGGCGAGATGCCGCGTCAGGTGCCGGGCAGTGCCCGGCGAGCGAATCTGGAGACTAGGACTGTGGCCCAACGGCCACGTTCAGTCGCGACCTCCGGCTTGCTACGCCTTGAGCAATTCGGCCAGCGGGATGAAGCGCACCGGATCGCCCTCGGCGAAGGTACGGTCCTCGCGGAGCTCTACCAGACCATGGGCCCAGGCCGCGGTTTGCAGCACGTTGGAGCCCTGGTTGCGGTGAGGTACCGCCCGGCCATTCTCCAGCCGCGCGCGCTGGTATTCGCGACGCGCACCCGCCCGTGGCCAGTCGAAACCAGCCGGCACCTCGACACTCAAGGGCGCCACGTCGATCTTGCCCGCTCGGCGCAGCAGATAGGGCCGCGCCAGCAGACCGAAGGTCACCAGCGTCGAGGCCGGATTGCCCGGCAGCCCGATCAGGGGGATACCCCGGAAGCGTCCGCAGGTCAGTGGCTTGCCTGGTTTGAGCGCCAGCTTCCACAGGGTCAGCTCGCCCTCTTCGCGCAGGGCCTGGCCGAGATAATCGGCCTCACCGACGGAGACGCCACCGGTGGAGAGGATCAGGTCGGCCTGCAGCGAGCCCAGGCGCTTGCGGGTCTCGGCGAGGTCATCCGGCAGGATGCCCTGGTCCGACACCTCGCACCCCAGCCGCCGTAGCCAGCTGATCAGCAGGGCGCGATTGCTGTTGTAGATCTGCCCCGGCCCGAGTGGCTGGCCAGGCGCGACGAGTTCGTCGCCGGTGGACAGCACCGCGACCTTGAGCCGTCGATGGACTTCGAGCTGGGCACGCCCCAGCGAGGCGGCGACGCCCAGTTCCACCGGGCCCAGGACGGTCCCGGCCGACAACACCTCGTCGCCCACCTTGACCTCGTTGCCGCGGCGGCGGATGTTGCGGCCCGGCCGCAGCATCTCGACGAAGCGCACCCGACCGTCGTCGAGTACCTCGGCGTTTTCCTGCATTTCCACGCAGTCGGCACCGGCGGGCACCGGCGCGCCGGTAAAGATCCGTGCGCAGGTTCCCGGCTCCAGGGGCGCGGGCGCCTGGCCGGCGAAGATGCGCTGGGAAACCCGTAGCGGCTCGCCCTGCCAGTCATCCAGCCGCAGGGCATAGCCGTCCATGGCGCTGTTGTCCCACGGCGGCAGATCCAGATCGGCGATCAGCGGGGCGGCCAGGATACGGCTGTCAGCGTCTCCCAGGGCCACGCGCTCCTGGGGCAAGGGGCCGTCTTCGGCCGCCATGGCCAGCAGACGGGCCAGGGCTTCTTCCAGCGACAGCAGGCTCATCCGCGTGGCCCGCAGGGTTCGGCCTGCTTGAGGTGCGGCACGAAGTTGCAGGGGCGATGACGGTTGTCCAGCTGCTCGGCGAGGATGCCGTCCCAGGCAGTGCGGCAGGCATTGGTCGAGCCCGGCAGGCAGCAGACCAGGGTGCCGTTGGCGAGACCCGCCAGGGCGCGGGACTGCACCGTGGAAGTACCGATGTCGGCCACGGAGATCTGGCGAAACAGCTCGCCGAAGCCATCCACCTGCTTGTCCAGCAGGCAGGCCACGGCTTCCGGGGTGCTGTCGCGACCGGTAAAGCCGGTGCCGCCAGTGATGAGCACCACCTGCACCTGGTCTTCGGCGATCCATTGGGCGACCTGGGCGCGGATCTTGTAGAGGTCATCCTTGAGCAGTACGCGGGCGGCGAGGAAATGCCCGGCGGACTCCAGGCGGTCGACGAACAGCTGACCAGAGGTGTCGTTGTCGAAGGTCCGGGTGTCACTGACCGTCAGCACGGCGATGTTCAGCGGTACGAAAACCGCCTCGGCTTTGTGGCTCATCTGCTTGGGTTTCCGAAGTATGCGAGGGAAGAAGGCGTGCAGCGAGAGACCGCTGGACGGGCAGCGGGTTTCCCGGGGGTGGTGAGCGGCGGGCTGGCAACCGCCAGAGGGCGACCGCGCCCACAGAAAGAGGCACTGTCGGCCACGGTCAACGGAAAGGTCCGGGAGGGCTGCATCATCACAGCCTAGAGGAAAAGCCGACGCCCCTTCAACCAGAAGGGAGCGTCTCTGGCCCTGGCCTAGCGCTTGCGCTGCTCGCCTTCAGCGTGGGTGTCCCACTTGATGGGGCGCGGATCGGCGATGTCGTTGGTGTCCTGGCTGAAGCGCCCGTATTGCGGCGCGATGTCTGGATCTTCCTCCCAGGTCGCCTGCTGCTTGAAGGTGCCGGCCTTGCGATCGAACTTGAGGAAGTGCCGGGCCGTCTTGCCGCCCCAGTCCGCGGACGGCAGCGAGATGAAATCCACCTGGTACTGGTCATCGGTCAGCTTGCCGTGCACCACATAGACGCCGTAGTGCTCCTCGCCCGGGGAGATGATCTTGTAGACTCCGTTGTCGTAGTAATAGAGGGTGGCGTCGGGATAGGGCTTCTTCTCGTAGAGCTTTTCGTAGAACAGCTTTTGCCGGATGGTCGGCTGGCCAAAGGTGACCTTGACCGAGGGCGGTTCACCACCGCCTGCGCCGAAGGCGGGCAGCGCCGCCATGGCCAGGACGGATAACAGCATCGTCTTCATCGTTTCCAAACTCCTTTTGGGCGGGAACTCCCGCCCGCTGTGCGAATGGGATAAAAGGTGTCTAGCACGCCCCTTTCCAGCGGGCGCGCCCGAGTCTAGCCCAGCGCCCGAACCAGGCCAACCCGCGTTCTTGACGGGGCCCCTGGCGAACTCGGCTAGGATGGGCGCCCGATTTCCCTACCGGCCAGCGCGCCGCCCACCCGAGGTCCCCTGCATGTCACTCCTGCCCGCCTCCATCCTCATCCTCGCCGGCGGCCGTGGGCAGCGCATGGGAGGACGCGACAAGGGCCTGGTGGAATGGCAGGGCCAGCCGCTGGTGGCCCATGTTCAGGCCGCGGTGCGCTCGCTCACCGACGATCTGGTGATCTCCTGCAATCGCAATGCAGCGCGCTATGCCCAGTGGGCGGACCAGGTGGTGGCCGATGAAGAGCCGGACTTTCCGGGCCCCCTGGCCGGCATCCTCGCCGGCCTCGCCGTGGCGCGCCATGACTGGGTGCTGCTGCTGCCCTGCGATGCGCCGCGTCTCGATGCCCCCCTCGCCCACCAGCTGCTGATGGCGGCCCAGGCGGCCCAGGGACCGGTCATGGCGCGCCAGGACGGCTATTGGCAGCCCCTGTTCACCGCCCTCCCCCGACACCTGCTGCCCGCGCTGCGCCAAGCCTGGGCCCAGGGCGAGCGCAGCCCGCGTGGGGCGCTGCTGCCCCTCGGCCTGACTGGCGTGGAGTTCGCCGAGGACGATGCCCGCCTCGCCAACTTCAACGATCCCACGGTGCTGCAACAGCCGGGGTGAACGCAGCGAACCGCGGCGCCAGCGCAGGTGACCGGACGGTTCTGGGACGAACTCGGCCCCAGACGCGCGGTCCTAAGCCCGCTTGGTTGCCAAGAAAGGAGACTGCCCCATGAACAAGCACCTGCTCCCCGCCGCCCTGCTGGTCGTTGCCAGCGCCCTGCTCGCCGGCTGCTCCACGCCCAGCGTCATCACCCTCAACGATGGCCGCGAGATCCAGGCCACCGACACGCCGAAGTATGACGACGACTCGGGCTTCTATACCTTCAAGCAGCTCGACGGCAAGCCGACCCGCATCAACAAGGATCAGGTTCGCACCATCAAGGAGCTCTGATTCCGACCCGGCGCGATTTTTTTACCTAACCCCTTGTGCTTGCATGAGTTTTAGGTAGAATGCGCGCCATCCATTACGGAGCGTAGCGCAGCTTGGTAGCGCGTCTCGTTCGGGACGAGAAGGTCGCTGGTTCGAATCCAGTCGCTCCGACCAATTTGATCCGCAAGGATCACCCCAAGGCCCGCCTAGTGCGGGCTTTGTCGTTTCTGGCATTTGGCTTTTCGCTTTGGCCACCCTGGCCCCTCCTGCAGCGAGGCCAGCAGCACGCCTACCTTTTTCTGGTCAGCGACAGACCGCGCAGAGCGGCCTTTTTGTGCCTTGCACTCCAGCTGTAGAGCAACGCCTGGCCGCTACACCGCGTGGAACCGCGCCAGCTTGACCGTCTCAGCGTCAAAGGCAGCTGGGTGGCGATTCACGATCCCCTCGAAAGCGCCTCTAGGCGTACCGAATATCTGCCAATCGCTACGCCCAGAAGAGTCGCCAGAATGGGAGACGCGGCGTTGCACCATCCCGACCAAGCCGCCGGCCCGTATGCCTTTGATGACATCGTGCGGCAGCTGCCCTGCGCGCCGGAGCGTGGCAACACCTGCGGCCAGGACATCCAGTATCTCCTCCTCGACAACAGAGAAAGGACCACTGCCAAGCCTGGCTTTCTTGATCAGGTAGCGTCGGGCAAGGGTGAAGCCGTGCCGATCCAACTCAGCCCGGACTTTCTCATTCATTAGGCCCTGGGCAGTAAGACTGCTCTCAAGCGCAATGAGGTATTCCCAGTCGAGCACATGAGAAATCTGAGCAACGATACGATCCATGGCAGCTATCTCCTGCAAACCATTCCTTGGTGGCGATGTGATAGCAACCGAGCAAGATCGTTCCCAACCGACTGTTCCTTGCCGCTGGAGGCCTCCTTACCCAGCGCGCGCCGTTGTCCCCCTGCCACTCCTGCGGGCTGAACATATTGTTTCTTCCGTCCCCTCCTCGCCTGCAGCACGCGCTAGGCTAGGCTGGACGGGAATAACTAGCTTGTGCGAACACCTGGCAAACCCGGCATTTAGATAGCGGTTACTAGTAAGGATCAGGTGCAAACGACGGTTAGCCAGGCCCAGGCGCGGCCATCGGTGGCAGCGGTGCGCAGGAACAGCGCCGTATCAAGGCTTGGGGCGATGGTGAGCAGGGATGCGGCGAAGAGCCTAGCGCTGCCCGTTGCGGCAGTGGCGCGAAAGGGTCACTCGGACCAGCGCTTGGCGATCGACCTGCTCGCACAGTTAGAAGACGGCCGCCCGCAGGCGGCCTGAGGGGCTCAACCGGCGGCGCGGAAGGCGGGCTCGTTCTCGGCCATGTAGCGGGCGGCGGCGCGGCGGGCTTCCAGTTCGAAGGCCTGGGGATAGCGGTCGACGATGCGCTCCAGGGTGCCGCGGGGAATGCCGTCGGCTTCGAAGTCGGTGCGGCACTGCAGGGCACCGGCGTGGCAGACGTTGCGTTCGACGGCCTCGATCAGACCGCCCGCGCGCAGGCTCTTGACGATGTTGTGGGGCATGCGACGGCTACGACGCAAGGCGGCGGTGGCGGTGGCCAGCACCTGGAGGATCTCGTCTTCGACTGGGGTGAAGGGGCCATTGCCGAGCTTGCCCTTCTGCAGGAGGTAGCGGCGCGACAGCAGCTGACCCTGGCGTTCGAGGGCGTTGCTGGCGGTGAGATCCAGGCGACCGCGACTTTCCAGGCTGCGCTCCAGCGCAATGAGAAATTCCCAATCGGAGATCTGAGAAATCTGGGTGATGACTGCGTCCATGAAGCGCTCCTTGCCAGTCGAAAATAGATGGCACATTGATAGCGTTCGGGGCATTTGGTTCCCGGGTGGGAGCGCTAGCCGACGGATGTCATGTCATTTCGCCATGCCCGGTACTGGATGGCCGACGAGAGGTAGGCGAACCGGCTGCAGAACTAGGCGTCGAGCCCGGTCATGGATCTCGGGGCGGCCGAGAAAGAGTGTCTTCGCCCCTCAGGACTAGCGGCGCGGCAGCAGGTTCTCGACCAGCTGACAGAGATCGTCCACGCCCCAGGGTTTGGGCAGGAACGCGGCGCGACGCGGCAGGATGGCGAGGTCCTGGTCGATGTAGCCGGAGATGATGATGAAGGGCACCGTGGGCCAGCTGGCCGCGGCCAACTGCGCGAAGGCCAGCCCATCCAGCATACCCGGCACATTCACGTCGGCGATGACCAGCTTGGTGTCGCTGCCGCGGGTATCCATGTGCGCCAGGGCGTCATCGCTGGAAGCCACAGCCACGACGTTCAGGCCTTGTTCGGTGAGGATTTCGGTCAGCAGCTCGCGCTGCCTCGGATCATCCTCCAGGACAAGAATTTGTCTTTGTATATCAAGGCTTCTTGGCTTCATGGCAGGTCAGACATCGTCCGGGTGAGAGGTTCTCCACAAACTTCCTTAACGGTCGCCTGAAGCGGGTGAGCGGTACGCTGGCAAATGGCCGCCAAAGCCGCGCCCTGCTTGGGTTTCAGCCCGGCTGACGACCGCGCCAGACGGCCTCAAGCGCGACGCCGATGAAGTTTTTGCGCCGCTTGGCTGTCTGAGGGCTTGACGCCCCTTCTGCCTCTCCAAGGACCCCGCCCCCGTGAGCCAAATGCCCCCATCCCGCAAGGCGCGGGTCGACAACTCCGCGACGAGTGATGTTTCGCACGAGGGCAAGAACATCTTCTTCGCCGCGGTGGAAACCACGCGGATGCCGATGCTGATCACCGATCCCAACCAACCGGACAATCCGATCATCTTCGCCAACAACGCCTTCACCGACATGACCGGCTACCTGGTGGAGGAACTGCTCGGGCGCAACTGCCGCTTCCTGCAGGGCCCGGAAACCGATCGTTCGGTGGTCAACTCCCTTCGCGAGGCGGTGGAACAGGAACGCGAGATCTCGGTGGAGATCATCAACTATCGCAAGGACGGCTCGACCTTCTGGAACGCGCTGTTCGTTTCGCCGGTGTACAACGACGCGGGCGAGCTGACCTATTTCTTCGCCTCCCAGCTGGATGTCAGCCGCCGCCGCGATGCCGAGGATGCCCTGCGCCAGGCGCAGAAGATGGAGGCGCTGGGCCAGCTCACCGGCGGCATCGCCCATGACTTCAACAATCTGCTGCAGGTGATGATGGGCTACATCGACATCATCCACCGCACCGCGGAGAAGCCCAGCTTCGATCAGGAACGCATCGTGCGCAGCGCGACCCACGCCAAGTCGGCGGCCGAGCGCGCCAGTACCCTCACCCAGCAGCTGCTGGCCTTTTCGCGCAAGCAGAAGCTCGAAGGCCGGGTGCTCAACCTGAACAACCTGGTTCGTGGCGCCCACGAGTTGGCCGAGCGCACCCTGGGCGATGTGGAGATCCGCACCCAGTTGGATCCCGAGCTGTGGAATTGCCGGATCGACCCGACCCAGGCCGAGGTGGCGCTGCTCAACATCCTGATCAACGCGCGGGACGCCCTGCTGGATTGCCCGCAGCCGAGCGTGGGCATAGAGACGCGCAACATCGAGGTGCGCGAGCTGGCCAATATGTCGTACGACGGGCTCATGCCCGGCCGTTATGTCAGCCTGGCGATCACCGACAACGGTCATGGCATGCCGGCCAGCATCCGCGATCGGGTGATGGACCCCTTCTTCACCACCAAGGAAGAAGGCAAGGGCTCGGGTCTGGGGCTATCGATGGTCTATGGCTTCGCCAAGCAGTCCGGTGGCACGGTGCGCATCTATTCGGAAGAGGACGTCGGCACCACGCTGCGCCTCTACTTCCCGGTGGATGACAGCCATGTCACCCATCAGCAGACGGAGCAGCGCTCGGAGCGGCGCAGTGGCACGGAGCGCATCCTGGTGGTAGAAGATCGCCCGGACGTCGCCGAGCTGGCCAAGCTGGTGCTGGAAGACTACGGCTACACGGCGCAGATCGCCTTCAATGCCAGTGAAGCCCTGCGCGTGCTGCGGGAGAACGAGCAGCCTTTCGATCTGGTGTTCACCGACCTGATCATGCCCGGTGGCATGAATGGGGTAATGCTGGCGCGCGAGGTGAAGCGCCTGCAACCGCAGATGAAGGTGCTGCTCACCACCGGCTACGCCGAGAACTCCCTGGAGCGTACCGACATCGGCGGATCGGAATTCGATGTCATCTCCAAGCCCTATATCCCCAATGATTTGGCGCGCAAGGTGCGCCGGGTGCTGGATGGGCCGAACGGCATCGCCTGATCGCCCCGAGGCGCCGTTAGGGCACCGGGAAGCACCGACGGCCTCCGCCGGTGTGGCCTCTGGCAGGCGACGATATTAGACTGACGATTAATTCGGCGCGCATCGCGCCTTCGACCTCCAGCGCTGCCGCCTGCCGGCGTGGCTCCATCGGTTCCCCACGCCATCGCGCGCCCCGAGTCTGCTCAGGGATCGCCTGCGCGGCGGGGTTATCGCCTTCTTTCGTTCCCGTCGCCGCGAGGTCCGGTCATCCATGAGTTCCCCTAGCCCGTCAATTATCGCGACAGGCAATCCTGGCCTGGACAGGGTCTTGCGCGGCGGTTTGCCGAAAGATCGGCTCTACCTGCTCGAAGGCACCCCGGGGTCGGGCAAGACCACTCTGGGTCTGCAGTTTCTCTTCGAAGGCGTGCGCCGAGGCGAGTCGGTGCTGTACATCACGCTGTCGGAGACCGGTGAAGAGCTGCAAAGCGTGGCCGAGTCCCATGGCTGGAGCCTGGACGGCGTGGATCTGTTCGAGCTGTCGGCCGCCGATGCGGTACTAGGCGGCGCGCAGGAGCAGACCATCCTGCATCCCTGGGAGTCCGAGCTGGGTGACACCATCGGGCTGATCCAGGCTCGCGTGGACGAGCTCAAACCGAGCCGGTTGGTGTTCGACAGTCTCTCGGAGATGCGCCTGCTGGCGCAGGACCCGCTGCGTTATCGGCGCCAGGTGCTGGCGCTCAAGCAGTTCTTCGCCGGGCGTGGCCTCACCGTCCTGCTGGTGGACGATCTGACCACCAGCGGCGGCGAACGCGACAACCACCTGCACAGCCTCTGCCACGGGGTGTTGACCCTGGAGCGCCTGACCCTGGACTTCGGCGCCGCGCGCCGACGCCTGCAGGTTCAGAAACTGCGCGGCGTGGACTTCATCGCCGGTTATCACGATTTCACCATCCGCCGCGGCGGCCTGGAGGTCTATCCGCGCATGATCGCGGCGGGACGCTACCAGGATTTCGCCGGCGAGCCGGTGCCCAGCAATATCGACGACATGGACGCCCTGTTGCACGGCGGTCCCTTGCGCGGTACCAGCACCCTGATCACCGGCCCGGCCGGTACGGGCAAGACCACCCTCGCCCTGCAGTTCGTGATGGCGGCCTGCGCGCGGGGCGAAAGGTGCGCCGTCTATGAGTTCGACGAGCGCATCGGCACCCTGCTCAAGCGCGCGGACAGCATGGGCATGCCGCTGCTGCGCTATATCGAGGAAGGTCTGCTGGTGGTCCACCAGATCGATCCCGCCGAGCTGTCTCCGGGCGAGTTTGCCTGGCGCGTGCGGCGGGATGTCGAGGAAGACGACTGCCGGATGCTGGTGTTGGACAGTCTCAATGGCTACCTGGCGGCCATGCCGCAGGAACAGCAGCTGATCCTGCAGATGCACGAACTGCTCTCGTACCTGAGCCAATCCGGGGTGGTGACCTTTCTCATCAATCCCCAGCACGGGCTGGTCGGCTCGATGACCTCCAGTCTCGACATCTCCTATATCGCCGACACCGTGGTGCTGATCCGTTTCTTCGAAGCGCAGGGGCGCCTGCGCAAGGCCATTTCCATCCTCAAGCACCGCGGTGGCGGTCATGAGGACGCGATTCGGGAATTGCGCATCGACACCAAGGGCATTCGGGTCGGCAAGCCCCTGGTGGACTTCCGTGGCGTGCTGACCGGTACGCCGGAGTATTTCGGTGCCAAACAGCCCCTGATGGAAGAGCGCGATTGACGAAGACAGCGGCGCCGTCCTGCGAACTCATCATCTGCGCGCCCTTGCGAGGTGACGCAGCCAGCCTGCAGCGGCTCTTCACCCAGGGCTATCACACCCGCTACCTGTCCACCCTGGACGAGGTGGCGGCAGCGCTCGGCGACGACATCGGGATCATCGTCTTCACCGAGGAGGCCCTGCGCCAGGACATGACCTCCCTGGCAGAGGCACTGGAGCGGCAGCCGACCTGGTCGGACATTCCGCTGGTGCTGCTGGCGTCGGACTCCAAGCGTTCGGGACGGGGCAATGATCTCCTGCGCCGTCAGCTGCCCGCGGCGGCGACCAATCTGGTGATCCTGGAACGGCCCCTGAGCGGTGCTTCCCTGCTGAGCAGCGTCGCGGCCGCCTGGCGCTCACGCCTGCGCCAGTTCGAGATGCGCGATCGTCTCACCGAACTCGCCCAGGAACGTGAGCGCATGCAGACGCTGCTGGAGAACCTGCCGGTCGGCGTGGCCTTCATGGACAGCGAAGGCCGCACCCTGGTCAGCAACCCCTTCTATGAGCAGCATGTGTCCGGCCAACAGATCCCGTCTCGGCAGCCTGAGGAGGCGCTACGCTGGGCCGCCCTGGATACCGCCGGGCGGCTGCTGCAGCCCGATCAATTCCCCGGGGCGCGGGCCCTGCGAGGCGAGCGGGTGAAGGGGCAGGATTTCTATCACACCAACGATGCGGGCGAGGAATCCTGGCTGCGCGTGAGCGCGGTGCCCTTGCACGACGAGGCTCAGCGGATCATCGGCGCGACCACGGTGATCGCCGACATCAGCGAGGAAAAGCGCGCGGAACTGGCCTTGCGGCGCTTCAACGAGGAACTGGAATCCCAGGTGGCGGAACGAACCCGCACCCTCGCCCACACCCTGAGCGAGTTGCAACGGGAAACCACCGAGCGCAGCCGCGCCGAAGAGCAGCTGCGGCAGTCGTTGAAGATGGAAGCGGTCGGCCAGCTCACTGGCGGTATCGCCCATGACTTCAACAACATGCTGACCGGGGTACTGGGCGCGCTCGATCTGATGCGGATCAAGGGCAAGAACCAGCTGCAAGGCCTGGAGCGGTACATGGAGGCCGCGCAGCACTCGGCGCATCGGGCGGCGTCGCTCACCCAACGGTTGCTGGCGTTCTCGCGCCGGCAATCGCTGGAATCCCGCCCCATGTGCGCCAACGAACTGATCCTGGCGTTGCAGGAACTGCTGCAACGCACGGTGAGCGAGCAGATCTCGGTGACCCTCGCCCTTGCCGATGACCTGCCCTGGATCCTGGCCGACGCCAATCAGCTGGAGAACGCCCTGCTCAACCTGGTGATCAACGCCCGCGATGCCATGCCGGACGGCGGGGTCATCAACCTGGCGACCTCCCTGGTCACCGTTACCGCACAGGGGACCGAGGACGATGCCCTGGTGCCGGGAGACTATGTCCGCATCGAGGTCCTGGATACCGGGACCGGCATCCCGGAGCGGCTGCTGGGCAAGGTGCTCGAACCCTTCTTCACCACCAAGCCGCAGGGCCAGGGCACGGGGCTGGGCCTGTCGATGGTATATGGCTTCGCCCGGCAGAGTAATGGCCGCCTGACCATCGCCAGCAACGAGCGCGGCACCCGGGTCTGCGTCTACCTGCCGACAGCGGAGCAGAACGCCGAGCCGAAGCGGTCAACGCCGGCGGAATTCGCCCAGGGCGCCGGCGAAACCATCCTGCTGGTGGAAGACGACGACGCCGTGCGCCTGGTCAACCAGGAGGCGCTGGAAGCCCTGGGCTATCGCGTCTGGAGCGCGGCCGAAGGCAAGACCGCGCTGCGCCTGCTGGAGCAGATCCCCGAATTGAACCTGCTGGTGACCGATGTCGGCCTGCCGGGCCTGAATGGGCGCCAGCTGGCGGAGGTGATCCAGCAGCTCAGACCACGGCTGCCGGTGCTGTTCCTGACCGGCTATGCCGAGGGCGCGCTCAGTAGGACGGCCTTTCTGGGTGGTAACATGGAACTCATGACCAAGCCCTTCACCCTGGACCAGCTGGCCGCGCAGGTCGCCGCCATGCTGTCCCGGGCAGCCCACCGGGCGACGGCTACCTCCTGAGGTCGTCGTCGCCCCGCGACCTAGCCAAGGACCCCCATGACGCTCCAGATCCGCCCCGCCCGCCGCGAAGACGCCGCCCGTATCCATGCCCTGATCGTCGAACTGGCCGACTACGAAAAGGCCGTCCACGAGGTGCTGGCCAGCCCGGCGCAGATCGAGGCCACCCTCTTCGCCCCCGACACCCCGACCCGCGCCCTGGTCGCCGAGCACGAGGGCGTGGTGGTGGGCTACGCGGTGTATTTCTACAGCTATTCCACCTGGCTGGGCCGCAACGGCATCTACCTGGAAGACCTCTATGTGAGCCCGATCGCCCGCGGCACCGGCCTGGGCAAGGGCCTGCTGCGCGAGCTGGCCCGCGAGGCCGTGGCCAATGATTGCGGCCGCCTGGAATGGAGCGTGCTGGACTGGAACACCCCGGCCATCGACTTCTACGAAAGTCTCGGCGCCAAGGCCCAGGGCGAGTGGGTGCGCTATCGCCTGGACGGCGCGGCGCTACGGGATTTCGCGGAAAGCGGGCGGTAAGTTTTCGTGGGTTGGGTTGAGCGCTAGCGAAGTCCAACAGCGCCAAGGTTGGTCGAGGCCATGGCGATCCGCCGATTTAGGTGATGGTATTGGATATCGCGGCCATGGGCCGCTCCTACAGGAGTTAGCACGTAGGAGCGGCCCATGGCCGCGATCAGCCGATCACTCATGGGTCTCCGTAGGTTGGGTTGAGCGCTAGCGAAGCCCAACAGCGCCAATGTTGGGCTTCGACGATGGAGCCGTCTCAACCCAACCTACCGTGGTCGCAGCCGCGCCTACCTAGACCCAGTGCCGTAGCGTGGAAAACGGCGCAGCCTTTTCCACAGGGGACTTCGGTATGGGGCGCGCCCTCACCCCAGCCCTCTCCCAAAGGGAGAGGGGGTTGTCCGAGTGAGTATCAGCGTCGTAGCGCCGTAGCGTGGAAAACGGCGCAGCCTTTTCCACTGAGACTGCGGCTTGGGGTGCACCCTCACCCCAGCCCTCTCCCAGAGGGAGAGGGGGTTGTACGAGTGAGATTCAGATCTTTGCCAGTCCTGAAAAATCACAAGCGACCGGCAAGCCTGTCCGCATCGGCGGACCACCCGACCGCCCTGACCAACACCTACTACCGATCCGCCAGCTCCACCTGCGCCGGGCGGCGTTGCATCAGCACCTTGCCGTGGCGGATGGAGTACAACGGCAGGCCCTGGCTGCGGACCATCTCGTAGTCGCTGTCGGCGGAGAGCACCAGCAGGTTGGCGGGCCGCCCCTCCTCCAGGCCATAACGGTCGCCCAGGCAAAGCGCCTTGGCACTGTTCACCGTGACCAGATCCAGCGCCGACTGCAGGTTGCGATAGCCGAGCATGTGGCAGATGTGCAGCCCCGCTTCCAGCACCCGCAGGATGTTGCCGTTGCCCAGCGGATACCAGGGATCGACGATGGAATCCTGAGCGAAGCAGACATTGAGGCCGGCTTCCAGCAACTCGTTGACCCGAGTCACGCCGCGGCGCTTGGGGAAGCTGTCGAAGCGGCCCTGCAGGTGGATGCTCTCGGTCGGGCAGGAGATGAAGTTGATGCCGGCGTGGGTCAGCAGGCGGAACAGCTTGGCGCAGTAGGCGTTGTCATAGGAGCCCATGGCGGTGGTGTGGCTCGCGGTGACCCGCGAACCCATGCCGCGGCTGCGCGCCTCTTCGGCCAGCACCTCCAGAAAGCGCGAATGCGGATCGTCGGTTTCGTCGCAATGGACGTCCACCAGGCAGCCGGTGCGCTCGGCCAGGTCCATGAGGAATTTCACCGAGCTTACGCCCTGGTCGCGGGTGTATTCGAAGTGCGGAATGCCACCGACCACATCGGCGCCCAGGCGGATGGACTCCTCCATCAGCTCGCGCCCATTCTTGAAGGACTCGATGCCCTCCTGGGGAAAGGCGACGATCTGCAGGTCGATCAGGTGCCCGCTTTCCTCGCGCACCTCCAGCATGGCCTTGAGCGCCGCCAGAGACGGATCGGTGACATCCACATGGGTGCGTACGTGCTGGATGCCGTGGGCCGCCAGGGCGCGGATGGTGCGCTTGGCGCGGGTCTTGGTGTCTTCCTGAGTGATCGTGGCCTTGCGCTCGCCCCAGCACTCGATGCCTTCGAACAGGGTGCCGCTCATGTTCCAGCGCGGCTCGCCAGCGGTCAGAGTGGCATCGAGGTGGATGTGCGGCTCGACGAAGGGCGGCACCACCAGGTTGCCAGCGGCGTCGAGGTCGTCCGGCCCTACCGCGGGGGGCATCAGCTGCTCGGCGATGGCGGCGATGCGTCCGCCTTCAAGGCGGATGTCGTGGAGGCCTTCGCGGTCACGCAGGCGGGCGTTGAGGATGCGCATGGTCGATCTCCTAGAGCGAAGCGGGGGCGGTGGTACGACTCAGGCCATTGAACACGCCATAGCCCAGCGCCGCTACCCCGATGCCCATCAGGCGTACCCGGAGTGCGCAAGAGCCACGATGATAGAGGCGCGCCTCCAGCTTTGGCGCACGGGAGCGCCCCCGTGCCTTGGCCGAGGGCAGTCAAGTGTGAGACGGTTGCCGCGGCCGTCTTACAAGGAAAAGATCATGACCACGCCACGCCTCGCCGTCCTGGGTTCCGGTCTCATGGGCATCGGTATCGCCGTGCACCTCGCTCGCCACGGTCATGCCGTGCGCCTGCAGGACGTCGACCCCAGCCGACTCGCCGAGGTCGCGGCCACCGCGCGTACCCTGCTCGCCGAGCTGGAAGAAGCGGATATCGCGGTGGACACCGAGGCAGTCATAGGCCGCCTCACGACGACGACCGAGCTTGCCGATCTCGCCGACTACGACCTGCTGTTCGAAGCCGTACCCGAGCGCCTGGAGCTCAAGCATCGTCTCTATGCTCAGCTCGAAGCCGTGCTGCGCCCCGACGCCCTGATCGCCAGCAACACCAGCGGCCTGCCACCGGACGAGCTGGCGGCGCACCTGCGTTATCCCGAGCGCTTGCTGATCGCGCACTTCTGGAATCCGCCACACTTCATTCCCCTGGTGGAGCTGGTACCCGGCACAGCCACCCTGCCCGCGCACCTGGAGTCCGTTCGCCAGCTGCTGGAAGCCGCCGAATTGGAAGCCGTGGTGCTGCAGCGCGCCATTCCCGGCTTCGTCGGCAATCGCCTGCAATTTGCCCTGCTGCGCGAGGCCCTGCACATCGTGCAGAGCGGCGCGGCGGATGCCGAGACGGTGGATCGGGTGATGCGCGCCTCCCTGGGTCGGCGCTATGCCATGGTCGGCCCCCTGGAGGCGGCGGACATGGGCGGCCTGGACACCTTCCGCGACATCGCCAGCCACCTCTGGCCGACCCTGGCGCGAGACGAGGCGCCACTGCAGCTGCTGGAAGACCAGGTGGCCGCCGGCCGCACCGGGGTGCGCAGTGGCGCGGGCTTCTATGACTGGGACGCGGCGCGGCGCGAACGCATCGTCCAGCGGCGGCTGCACCAGCTGCGCCATGCGCTGAAGCCATGAGCCGTACCCCAGCCGGCCTGCCGGGGCTGGAGGACTACGCCGGCATCCGCCAGCGGGCGATCCGCTCGCTGTTCGAGATCATCGAGCAGACCAGCAATGGCACGGTGATCGTCGACCGCGAGGCGCGCATCGTCTGGATCAACCAGAGATACGCCCAGCACTTCGGCCTACCGGATGCCGCCGCCGCCATCGGCCAGCCGGTGGAGCAGATCATTCCCCACAGCCTGCTGCGCGAGGTGGCGCGCAACGGTCAGCCGATCCTGCTGGACATGCTGGAGACCCGCAGCGGCCCCCTGGTGGTGATGCGGCTGCCGATCCATACCGATGACGGCGAACTGATCGGTGCCATCGGCTTCGCCCTGTTCGACCAGTTGCAGCAGCTGGCGCCCCTGGTGACCCGCTACCTGCGAATCCAGGAAGAGCTGGCCACCACCCGGCGTTCGCTGCAGCACGCGCGTACCGCCAAGTACGGCTTCGGCCATTTCGTTGGTAGCGGACCGACCAGCCTGGAGGTCAAGCGTCGCGCCCGCCGCGCCGCGGCCAGTGAAGCGGCAGTGCTGTTGCTGGGCGAGACCGGCACCGGCAAGGAGCTGCTGGCCCACGCCATCCACGGCGCCTCGCCACGCGCTGGGCGACCCTTCGTCAGCATCAATGCCGCCGCCATTCCGGAAAGCCTGCTGGAAGCGGAATTCTTCGGCACCGCCCCGGGCGCCTTTACCGGCGCCGAGCGCCGGGCACGTCCAGGCAAGTTACAGATCGCCCAGGGCGGCACCCTTTTTCTCGACGAGATCGGCGACATGCCCCTGGCCTTGCAGGCCAAGCTGCTAAGGGTGCTGCAGGAAAAGGAGTACGAGCCACTGGGCTCCAACGAGGTGCTGGCCTGCGACGTGCGGATGATCGCCGCTACTTCCCGTGACCTGGAAGCGGCCGTGGCCGAGGGACGCTTTCGCGCCGATCTCTATTATCGCCTCAACGTGCTGCCGATCCGCATCCCGCCGCTGCGTGAGCGACTGGACGACCTGGCGGTGCTGGCCGAGGCCATCCTCGACAGCCTGCCCCAGGTTGGCGGACAGTCGACGCCCGACCTCACCGCCGATGGCCTGGCGCTGCTACAGCGCCAACCCTGGCCCGGCAACGTGCGCGAGTTGCGCAATGTGCTGGAACGCGCGGTGCTGCTAGGCGACGACAGCCAGCTGGATGCGAGGGCCCTGGCCGCGGCGCTGGATGGGGCCCCCGCACCTGTCACAGCAGGTCGATCCCTCCCTGGCCAGAGCGGCGAAACCTATGCCGAAGCCCGCCAGCGCTTCGATCGCGAGCTGTTGCAGGACACCCTGGCCGCCTGCGGCGGCAAGGTGGATGAAGCCGCTCGGCGCCTAGGGTTAGGGCGGTCTACGCTGTACAAGAAGCTGATGGCGCTGGGACTGACGTCTCCCAATTGAGACACTTCTATGAAAAGAGACAGGCTGTAGGAGCGGCCCATGGTCGCGATGGGCGGACTATCGCGGCCATGGGCCGCTCCTACAGGGTACAGGCTGTAGCTTGGGTTGAGACGGCTCTATCGTCGAAGTACGACATTGTCGGCCTCGGGCAAATGTTGGGCTTCGCTCCGCTCAAGCCAACCTATCAATCCAGCTTTTGAGAAAAACTTTTGGCGATTTTCTATCGCCGAAATAAAAGATCATATAAAACAAAGACTTAATAACTTGGCACGGTTCTGGCTCCTGCGTTCAGGCGATCTCGGTATCGCCCTATAACAACAAGAATCGCTTCGCCTCAGGCGAAGCTCTAGGAGAAGCCATGAGTGTCCTGATCGCACTCGCCGCCCTAGCGCTGCTGATGTTCGCCGCCTACCGGGGTTTCAGTGTCATCCTCTTCGCCCCTCTCGCCGCCCTTGGCGCCGTGCTGCTCACCGATCCGTCCGCCGTGGCGCCCGCCTTCACCGGGGTGTTCATGGACAAGATGGTGGGCTTTCTCAAGCTGTACTTCCCGGTGTTCATGCTCGGTGCCCTGTTCGGCAAGCTGATCGAGCTGTCGGGTTTCTCCCGCGCCATCGTCGCCGCGGCCATTCGCCTGCTCGGTCGCGAACGAGCCATCCCGGTGATCGTCGCGGTCTGCGCCCTGCTCACCTATGGCGGTGTCTCGCTGTTCGTGGTGGTCTTTGCCGTCTATCCCTTCGCCGCCGAGATGTTTCGCCAGAGCGACATCCCCAAGCGGCTGATTCCGGCCACCATCGCCCTGGGCGCCTTTTCCTTCACCATGGACGCCCTGCCCGGCACGCCGCAGATCCAGAACATCATTCCCACCAGCTTCTTCCAGACCACTGCCTGGGCAGCGCCCTGGCTGGGCCTGGCCGGATCGGTGATCGTCATCGCCGTGGGCCTGACCTACCTTGGCAGCGCCCGGCGCAAGGCCCGCAACAGTGGCGAAGGCTATGCCAGCGTGCCGTTGCGCAACGAGCCGGAGACCTCCGCCGACCTGCCGCTGCCCAACCCCTGGCTGGCCCTGGCGCCGCTGGTGCTGGTGGGCGTGCTCAACCTCCTGCTGACCCGCTGGATTCCCGACTGGTACGGCGCCACCCACAACCTGGCGCTGCCGGGCATGGCCAAGCCGGTGACCCAGGAGGTGGCCAAGCTGACCGGTATCTGGGCGGTGGAAGGCGCGTTGCTGGCGGGCATCCTGCTGGTGCTGGCGACCGGCTTCGGCGCCATCCGCGGCCGGTTGGCCGAGGGCAGCAAAACCGCCGTCTCCGGCGCCCTGTTGGCCGGGATGAACACGGCGTCCGAATACGGCTTCGGCGCGGTGATCGCTGCCCTGCCCGGCTTCGTGCTCTTCGCCCAGGGCCTCAAGGCCATTCCCGATCCGTTGATCAACGAGGCGGTGAGCGTGACCCTGCTGGCCGGCATCACCGGTTCCGCATCAGGCGGTATGAGCATCGCCCTGGCGGCCATGAGCGACACCTTCATCGCCGCCGCCAATGGCGCGGGCATCCCGCTGGAAGTCCTGCACCGGGTCGCGGCCATGGCCAGTGGCGGCATGGACACCCTGCCGCATAACGGCGCGGTCATCACCCTGCTAGCGGTCACCGGCCTGACCCACCGCGAAGCCTATGGCGGCGTGTTCAAGATCACTCTGATCAAGACCGTGGCGGTGTTCTTCGTCATCGCCCTCTACTACCTGACCGGCCTCGTCTAAGGAGACAGCTCATGGACCTTACCGGCAAGACCGCCCTGGTCACCGGCTCCACCAGCGGCATTGGCCTGGGCATCGCCCAACGCCTGGCTGCCGCGGGCGCCACGCTCATTCTCAACGGCTTCGGCGATCCTGCGCCCGCGCAAGCCAGCATCGCCGGTCGTACCGGCTTCCACGCCGCCGACCTGTCCAAGCCGGACGAGATAGCAGACCTCTTCACCTACGCCAGCCGCGACTTCGGCGGCGTGGATATCCTGGTCAACAACGCCGGCATCCAGCACGTGGCACCGGTGGAAGATTTTCCCGTGGAGCGCTGGGACGCGGTGATCGCCCTCAATCTCTCGGCGGTGTTCCACACCACCCGCCTGGCGCTGCCGACCATGCGCGAGCGCGACTGGGGCCGCATCGTCAACATCTCCTCGGTGCACGGCCTGGTCGCCTCCACCGGCAAGGCAGCCTACGTCGCCGCCAAGCATGGGGTGGTGGGCCTGACCAAGGTCACTGCCCTGGAGACAGCCCGCACCGGCATCACCTGCAACGCGCTCTGTCCGGGTTTCGTGCTCACCCCGCTGATCCAGCAGCAGCTGGAAAGCCGGGGCAGCGACCCGGATCAGGCCCGTCGCGACCTGCTCAGCGAGAAGCAGCCGTCGCAGGAATTCGTCACCACCGACCAGCTGGGCGAGCTGGCGCTGTTCCTGTGCAGCGACGCCGCCGCCCAGGTGCGCGGCGCCGCCTGGACCATGGACGGCGGCTGGACCGCCCAATAACGACAAGAGGACCTCTGCCATGAACAAGCTCTATCCCAACGCCGCGGCTGCCCTCGACGGGCTGGTCAGCGACGGCATCACCCTGGCCGTGGGCGGCTTCGGCCTCTGCGGCATTCCCGAGGCGCTGATCGCCGCGCTACGCGATACCGGTGCCCGCGAGCTGACCGCCATCAGCAACAATGCCGGGGTGGATGGCTTCGGCCTTGGCCAACTGCTGGAGACCCGGCAGATCCGCAAGATGATTTCCTCCTACGTGGGCGAGAACAAGGAGTTCGAGCGCCAGTACCTGGCTGGCGAGCTGGAACTGGAATTCACGCCCCAGGGGACCCTGGCCGAGAAGCTGCGCGCCGGTGGCGCCGGCATCCCGGCGTTCTACACCCGTACCGGCTACGGCACCCTGGTGGCCGAGGGCAAGGAGGTGCGCGACTTCAATGGCCAGCCCCATGTCATGGAACTGGCGCTGACCGCCGACGTGGCCCTGGTCAAGGCGCTGCGCGCCGACAAAGCCGGCAACCTGGTATTCAACAAGACCGCGCGCAACTTCAACCCGCTGTGCGCCATGGCCGGTCGCGTCTGCATCGCCGAGGTGGAAGAGCTGGTGGAAGTCGGCGAGCTGGACCCCGACCAGATCCACCTGCCCGGCATCTTCGTGCAGCGCCTAGTGGTCAACGCAAGCCCCGAGAAACGCATCGAGAAACGCACCCTGAGCGAGGAGAAGTAAGATGGCCTGGACCCGCGAACAGATGGCGCAACGCGCCGCTCGGGAGCTGCAGGACGGCTTCTACGTCAACCTCGGCATCGGCTTGCCGACCCTCGTCGCCAACTACATCCCCGCCGGCATGGACGTCTGGCTGCAGTCGGAGAACGGCCTGCTCGGCATCGGCCCCTTCCCCACCGCCGAGACGGTTGATCCGGACCTGATCAACGCCGGCAAGCAGACCGTCACCGCCCTGCCCGGCAGCAGCTATTTCGACAGCGCCACCAGCTTCGGCATGATCCGCGGCGGCCATGTGAACCTGGCCATCCTGGGCGCCATGCAGGTGTCGGAAAAAGGCGATCTGGCCAACTGGATGATCCCCGGCAAGATGGTCAAGGGCATGGGCGGCGCCATGGACCTGGTGGCTGGCGTGCAACGCGTGGTGGTGCTGATGGAACACACCGCCAAGGGTGCCCACAAGATCCTGCCGGCCTGCGACCTGCCGCTGACCGGCGTCGGCGTGGTCGACCTGATCATCACCGACCTGGCCGTACTGGAGGTGACCGAGGGCGGCCTCAGGCTGGTGGAGCTGGCCGACGGCGTGAGCCTCGATGAACTGCGCGCCGCCACCGGCGCCCCCATCCAGGCTTGAGGAGACCCTCATCATGCAAGACGTCGTCATCGTCGCCGCTACCCGCACCGCGGTCGGCAGTTTTCAGGGCTCCCTGGCCAATGTGCCCGCGGTGGAACTGGGCGCCCAGGTGATCCGCGCTCTGCTGGAGCAGGCCGGCGTAGACCCAGCCCAGGTGGACGAGGTGATCCTCGGCCAGGTGCTCACCGCCGGTGCGGGCCAGAATCCGGCGCGCCAGGCCGCAATACGCGCGGGGCTACCCCATGAGGTGCCGGCCCTGACCTTGAACAAGGTTTGCGGCTCCGGCCTCAAGGCGGTGCAACTGGCCGTCCAGGCGATCCGCTGCGGCGACGCCGAGATCGTCGTCGCCGGCGGCATGGAGAACATGAGCCTGGCGCCCTATGTGCTGCCCAAGGTACGCACCGGCTTGCGGCTGGGCCATGCCGAGCTGGTCGACACCATGCTCAGCGATGGCCTGTGGGATGCCTTCAACGACTACCACATGGGCCAGACCGCCGAGAATCTGGTGCAGCAGTACCAGATCAGCCGCGAGGCCCAGGACGCCTTTGCCGCCCGCTCCCAGCAGCGCGCGGCGGCAGCGGTGGAATCCGGGCGTTTCCAGGAGGAGATCACGCCGATTTCCATTCCCCAGCGCAGGGGCGAGCCGCTGCTGTTCGCCACCGACGAGGGTATCCGCGCAGACACCACCGCCGAGGGGCTGGCGCGCCTCCGGCCGGCTTTCACCAAGGACGGCAGCGTCACTGCGGGCAACGCCTCCAGCCTGAACGACGGTGCCGCTGCGGTAATGGTGATGAGTGCGGCCAAGGCCACTGCCCTGGGGCTCACGCCGCTCGCCCATATTGCCGCCTATGCCAGCGCCGGGGTAGACCCGGCGATCATGGGCATCGGCCCGGTGTCGGCGACCCGGAAGACGCTGGAAAAAGCCGGCTGGCAGCTGGCCGACGTCGATCTGATCGAAGCCAACGAAGCCTTCGCCGCCCAGGCGCTGGCGGTGGGCCAGGAGCTGGGCTGGGATGACGAGAAGGTCAACGTCAACGGCGGCGCCATCGCCCTGGGCCACCCCATCGGCGCCTCCGGTTGCCGGGTGCTGGTGACCCTGCTCCACGAACTGCGCCGCCGTGACGGGCGTCGAGGCTTGGCGACCCTGTGCATCGGGGGCGGCCAGGGGGTGGCATTGGCGGTGGAGCGGCGGTAGCAATCGTAGGTTGGGTTGAGCGCAGCGAAGCCCAACAATCCCAAGCCGCGTCCCTCATGTTGGGCTTCGACGATGGAGCCGTCTCAGCCCAACCTACGTCCCAATACGCGAGCCGTAGGGTGGGTAACGGCGCAGCCTTACCCACCTCTTCCAACGCGTGGAAAAGGCTGCGCCGTTTTCCACCCTACGCCTGATGTCCCTGTCCAAAACAACAACAAAAGGATCCACCATGAGCTCAACCCCTTCCCGCGACTCGCGCAGCGCGCGGTTCGCCCTGGCCTGTTCCAACTGGGCCGAACGCTGGTTTCCCGATTCCTGGGTATTCGCCGTGCTCGCCGTGGCCGTGGTGGCCCTGGCCGCCCTTGGCATGGGGGCGCCGGCGGCCAAGACCGCCAAGGCCTTCGGCGATGGCTTCTGGAGCCTGATTCCCTTCACCATGCAGATGGCCTTCGTGGTCATCGGCGGCTATGTGGTCGCCAGCTCCGGGCCGGCGGCGCGGCTGATCGAGCGGCTGGCGCGGGTGCCCCGGACCGGGCGTGGTGCGGTGTGCTGGGTGGCCCTGGTCGCCATGCTCGCCTCCTTGCTCAACTGGGGCCTGAGCCTGGTGTTCGGCGGCCTGCTGGTGCGCGCCCTGGCGCGACGGGAAGAACTCAAGATGGACTATCGTGCCGCCGGCGCTGCCGCCTACCTCGGCTTGGGCGCGGTCTGGGCCCTGGGGCTGTCGTCTTCGGCGGCGCAGCTGCAGGCCAACCCGGCCAGCCTGCCCCCGTCGATCCTGGCCATTACCGGGGTGATCCCCTTCAGCCAGACGCTGTTCCTCTGGCAATCCGGGGCCCTGCTGCTGGTGCTGCTGGTGGTCTCGGCGGTGATCGCCTATGTCACCGCACCGGGTCCGGACAGCGCGCGCGATGCCCGCGCCTGTGGCGTCGACGTCACCCCGGCACCCAAGGCCGCCGACAAACCGACCCGTCCGGGCGAATGGCTCGAATACAGTCCGATCCTGATCGTGCTGCTGGTCTTGCTGGCCGCCGGCTGGCTGGTACAGGAATTCGCCAGCAAGCCGGCCATCGAGGCCATCTCCGGGCTGAACACCTACAACCTGCTGTTCATCAGCGTGGGGGCCCTGCTGCACTGGCGGCCGCGGCATTTCCTCGACGCCGTGGCCCGGGCCGTGCCGGCCACCACCGGGGTGCTGATCCAGTTCCCGCTGTACGGGTCCATCGCCGCCATCCTGACCAAGGTCAACGGCACCGACGGCCAGACCCTGGCGCACCATATCGCCGCGTTCTTCACCCAGATCGCCACCCACGACACCTACGCCCTGTTGATGGGGGTCTATTCGGCGCTGCTGGGGTTCTTCATCCCCTCGGGCGGGGGCAAGTGGATCATCGAGGCGCCCTATGTGATGCAGGTAGCCAACGACCTGCAGTATCACCTGGGCTGGGCGGTACAGATCTACAACGCCGCCGAGGCACTGCCGAATCTGATCAATCCCTTCTACATGCTGCCACTGCTGGGCGTGCTGGGGCTGAAGGCGCGCGACCTGGTCGGCTTTTCCTTCGTGCAGCTGCTGGTCCATGCACCCCTGGTGCTGGTGCTGCTGTGGCTGTTGGGGGGAACGTTGGCATATCTGCCGCCGGTACACCCGTAGCTCGGGTGGGGCGCAGAAGATAAAGCGGGAGGGATAAAGCGGAAGCCGGCTGAATCTCAGCCGGCGATGGCCAGACGGGTACTGTCGATGATGGCCTGCAGGCGGCTTGGGGTGCTGTATTCGTCGCGGTAGATCCGGCGGGTGTGCTTGGCCACGCCATGCTCGTTGACGACGATGAAGGAAAAACCACGCTTGCTGGGGGCGTCGATGACGCAGCTCATCGGCGCGAAGGCGGCGCTGAGGGCATGCATGGCGTTCTGGGCTTGGGCTTGTATGTTCATGACTTCAGTTGTAAACCTCACGTGTGACGCTGCTATGACAAGGGGCTAGAACGATAGTGCCTAGGTTCTCAGGTTATAGTTAGCAATAGACGTGCCGGAATGTAACAAAGCCTTCCAGCACGCCTTTTTCTTATTTGCCAGCTGGCTGCTGGCGACGCTTGGCCCGCCGCGACAGCATGTTCAGACCTTCGATCAGCGCCGAGAAGGCCATGGCCGCATAGATGTAGCCCTTGGGTACATGGGCGCCGAAGCCTTCGGCGATCAGGGTCATGCCGATCATGATCAGGAAACCCAGCGCCAGCATCACGACAGTGGGGTTCCTGTCGATGAACTTGGCCAGGGGGTCGGCCGCCAGCAACATGACGGTCACCGCCACCACCACCGCGATCACCATCACCGGCAGGTGCTCGGTCATGCCCACGGCGGTGATGATGCTGTCCACCGAGAACACCAGGTCTAGCAAGAGGATCTGCACGATGGCGGAGCCGAACGCCAGGGTCGCCGTCTCGCCGCCCTTGGTCAGGGCGCTGTCGGGCTCGGGGTCGACGTTGTGATGGATCTCCTTGGTCGCCTTCCACAACAGGAACAGGCCACCAGCGATGAGGATCAGGTCCTTCCAGGAAAAGCTCTTGCCGAAGACCTCAATGATCGGCTCGGTGAGCTGGACGATCCAGGCCACGGTACCGAGCAAGCCCAGGCGCAGGACCAGCGCCAGGCTGATGCCGATGCGACGGCCCTTCTGCTGTTGGTGGACAGGCAGCTTGTTGGTCAGGATGGAGATGAAGATCAGGTTGTCGATGCCGAGCACCACCTCCATCACGATCAGGGTGGCCAGCGCGGCCCAAACGGTAGGGTCAGCGGCGAGTTGTAGCAGATAGTCCATTGCGGCGCGGTTCCAGTGGGAAGAGAAAGGCCTGACAGGGTCAGGCCGCAGGTCTCACCATCAGAGCGTCAGGCCTGTGAAATGCTCGTGAAGGCCTCTGCCACAATTGTTTCAAACTGTCGCAGCGGTGCGCCGCTGGACGAAGCGGGCCACGTAGTCGTCGGCCGGCTGGCCGAGGATGTCCGCGGGAGTACCCACCTGCACCAGGCGACCGTCGCGCAGGATGGCGATGCGATTGCCCAGGCGCAGTGCCTCGTCCAGGTCGTGGGTGATGAAGACGATGGTCTTGTGCAGCCGCTGTTGCAATTCCAGCAGTTGTTCCTGCATCTCGGCACGGATCAGCGGATCGAGGGCGGAAAAGGCCTCGTCCATCAGGATGATCTCGGTATCCGCGGCCAGGGCGCGGGCCAGGCCGACCCGTTGACGCATGCCACCGGAGAGCTGATGCGGCCACTTGCCCTCGTAGCCGGCCAGGCCAACCACCTCCAGCCAGTGCAATGCCCGTTCCCGGCAGACCGCCTTGGGCTCGCCGCGGACCTTGAGGCCGTAGGCGACGTTATCCAGCACCCGTCGGTGCGGCAAGAGGCCAAAGCTCTGGAACACCATGCTGATGCGCTGACGCCGCAACTCGCGCAGGGCCGGCAGCGGTAGCTGCAGGATGTCCTGGCCATCGATGAGGATGCGCCCGCTGCTTGGGTCGATCAGCCGGTTGAAGTGACGTACCAAGGTCGACTTGCCGGACCCGGACAGCCCCATGATGACGAAGATCTCGCCCTGGGCGATTTCCAGGGACAGGTCGTCCACGCCCACCACGCAACCGGTGCGCGCAAGGATCTCGGCCTTGTCGTGCCCCTCGCGGAGCAAGGCCAGGGCCGCCTGTTCGCGCTTGCCGAAGATCTTGGAGACCCGTTCGACGACGATTTTCATCGCTCCACCTCATGGCGCTGACGACCGTAGGCCTGGGTGATGCGGTCGATCACCACGGCCAGGATTACGATGGCCAGGCCCGCCTGCAGGCCCTTGCCCACGTCCAACGTCTGGATGCCCACCAGCACCTCCTCACCGAGGCCGCGGGCGCCGATCATGGAGGCGATCACCACCATGGACAGCGCCATCATGGTGGTCTGGTTGATGCCGGCCATGATGCTCGGCAGCGCCAGCGGCAACTGCACGCCGAACAGCTGCTGCCAGCGACTGGCGCCAAAGGCGTTGACCGCTTCCATGACCTCGCGATCGACCTGGCGGATACCCAGGTCGGTGAGGCGGATCAAGGGTGGTGCGGCATAGATCACCGTGGCGAAGATCGCCGGCACTTTGCCCAGGCCGAACAGCATCAGCACCGGGATCAGGTACACGAAGCTGGGCATGGTCTGCATGATGTCCAGCAGCGGCATCAGCACCAGGCGCAGGCGGGCGCTGCGGGCGCAGAGGATGCCCAGGGGTATGCCGATGATCACCGCGATGGCGGTGGCCACCAGCACCAGGGCCAGGGTCTGCATCAGCTTGTCCCAGAGCCCCAGGGCGCCGACCAGGAACAGCAGGCCGGTGATCAGCAGGGTCGGCAGTACCCGCCGGGTGGCATGGGCGGCCAGGGCCGAGACGATCAGCAACAGCGCCCACCAGGGGGTGCTGCGCAGCAGGCCTTCGAGCCAGACGATGGCCTGCAGCAGGGTGTCGGAGACGGTGCGGAAGACATCGCCGTAGCGGGTCACCAGCCAGTCGACGCCGCGATTGACGGCGTCGGCGAAGGAAAAGGTCAGGCCTTCGGGAAACATCCTAGAGCGCCGCCTGGATCTTGCTGCGCGCCGCGGCGTCGGTCACCCAGGCCTGCCAGAGTTCGGGATGGGCCTTGAGCAGCGCCTTGGCGGCGGCAGGCGCGTCCTGCTTGGCTTCGGCCTGTTCGGCCAGGGTGCGGTTGAGCAGGTCGATGGGCACATTGACGCGGCTCAGTATGGCCACCAGTTCGGGGGCGCCGTCGTGGAAGGGTTTGGAGAGTCCGGCCTGCACCTGGATGTGCTTCTCCTCGCCGTCGCGTGGCTTGAGCTGCACCATGTCGACCCGGCCCAGCAGCGGCGTCGGCGACCAGTAGTAGGTGAGGATCGGCTGCTTGCGGCGGGTGGCCGAGACGATGGCGGCGTCCAGCGCCGGTCCGGTACCGGGGCGGAAGTTGGTGTACTTGTCGCTCAGGCCGTAGCTCTGCAGCATCTGGGTGTTTTCCAGCTCGCAGGTCCAGCCGGCCGGGCAATTGTAGAAGCGCCCCTTGCCGGGCTCTTCCGGATCGCGGAACAGCTCGGCGTACTGCCCCAGGTCGGCGATGCTCTTCAAGTTGGGCGCCTTGGCACCCTTGCCTTCCACCAGGTAGCGCGGCACGTACCAGCCCTCGGTGGCGCCTTCGATGGGGGCGCCTACGCCAACCACCTTGCCGGCTGCGGCGGCCTTGTTCCAGACCTCGCTGCGGCCGATCCACTCCTCGGCGAATACCTGAATGTCGTTGTTGCCCAGGGCCTGCTCCAGGGTGATGGAGTTGCCGGGAATGCTATCCACCTTGCAGTCATAGCCGTGCTGCAGGACGAAGCCCATCAGTTCGGTGAGCAGCATGCCGCTTTCCCAGTTCACCCCGGCGAACTTCACCGGCTTGCTGGCGCACCAGCTGTCGGCCTGGGCAGTGCCGGCGGCCAGCAGGCCAAGGGAGAGGCCGGCGGCCAGGAGGGAACGGCGGGGAAAGGCTGTGGGCATGAGAGGCTCCGTCTGCACTGGGAGGGCCAGGACGGCAGAGCCGTTCCGCTGGCGATCCTACCTTGGTCAGCGCCGAAGGCTCAGGGTTCAGCCGAAGGCTCTGGCACTGCCTGCGTGGGGCTCACGGGCACTGAACAGCGCCACCCGACCCACTTGGCGCAACTCGACCTGGACGAAATGCCGACGCAACTCACGCTCGAGATCCGCCAGGGTATCGCCCGCGTTGCCGAAGATGCCCTTGCGGTTGTACAGGGTCATCAGCCGTTGGCCGAAGCCGTTGTGGCCCGCGGCGTCGCCCAGGATGGTGGCGCCGAATACCACGCCACCGGGTGCCAGTACTGGTGCGAGCTGGGCGAACGCCCGCCCCTTCTGCGCCAGGCTGCCCGGCAGGCAGTGCAGCAGATAGAACAGGGCGATGGAATCGAAGGGGCCAACCGCAGCGTCCAGCGGCTCCAGCACATCGTGGCGCAGGGTCCGGGCCAGACGCCCTAGACGCGCGCGGGCGGCGGTGAGACTGGCGGGGTTGAGATCCAGCAGGGTGACCTCGGTGTCGGCCGGCAGATCCGCCTTGGCCAGGTAGTAGCCGGTGCCCACGCCCACTTCGAGATGACGTCGACCGACGTGCTGGCGGAAGAACGGCAACAGGACCTCGCCGGTGGGACAGCCCCAGGCGTACCGGTTGGAAATCCCCAGTACCCAGGCGTCGTAGAGGCGCAGGGTAAGAGGCGAATAGACGGCGGCGCCCGCCTGGCTGTCGCTACCCAAGAATCGTGCTCCAGTCGATTGATCGTCGCCACCCTAGGCCTGCCGGCCCTTGCTGGCAAGCATCAGCGCCAGCAGGGTCGCCTGAGCGGACGGCCGTTGCGCTCGAACTTTGTCCGCCCTCGCCTCTTCTACCGGAGAACATTCTCACGGAGCCCACCATGCGTATCCATCACCTCAACTGTGGCTGCATGTGCCCCCTGGGTGGGGCACTGTACGACGGTTTCAGCCGTGGCCTCGCCGCGCACCTCGCCTGCCATTGCCTGCTGGTGGAGACGGACCAGTCCGGTCTGGTGCTGGTGGATACCGGTTTCGGTGAAGCCGACCTCAAGGAGCGCGGTCGGCGGCTGAGTCCCTTCTTCCGGCTGATGAATCGCATCCAGTACGACCCCGAGCTCAGCGCCCTGGCGCAGATTCGCCGCCTGGGTTTTCGTCCGGGCGATGTTCGCCATATCGTGCTGACCCACCTGGACTTCGATCACGCGGGCGGCCTGGATGACTTTCCCCAGGCCCAGGTCCATGTGCTCCAGCGTGAGTGGGACGCCCAGCGCCAGCGCCACGGCTTCATCGGCCGCCGTCGCTACAGCCCGGCGCAGTGGGAAGGGATCCGCCACTGGAATTTCCATGAACCCCAGGGCGAGCAGTGGAACGGCTTCGCCAGCGTGCGTGACCTGCCTGGGCTGCCGCCGGAGATCCTGATGATCCCGCTGCCCGGTCATACCCCGGGCCATGCCGGCATCGCCATCCAGCATGAGGGCGGCTGGCTGCTGCACGCCGGTGACGCCTACTTCTACCGCGACGAGATGGGCCGCCCCGAGCGTCACTGCACGCCGGGTCTGAGGTTCTACCAGCGCCTGATGGAAGACGACCGCGCCAGCCGCCTGGACAACCAGGCCCGCCTGCGCGAACTCTCCCTGCGCCAGGATCTGGGGCTGACACTGTTCTGCAGCCATGACCTGATGGAGTTTCGGCGGCTGCAGGAGGGAGTGCCGGCGTAGGTTGGTTGAGGGCAGCGAAGCCCAAAGGGCGGAGTCCTCATGTTGGGCTTCGACGGTGGAGCTGCCTCAGCCCAACCTACGACGCTCATCGCGGCCATGGGCCGCTCCTACAGAGGCATGCTGTCCCGTAGGAGCGGCCCATGGCCGCGATGGGGCGGAACGCGGCAGCAACGGTGCCAGGCCTGGCCCCTTCATGTTTGGGCTTTGACGATGGAGCCGTCTCAACCCAACCTATGATGCTCATCGCGGCCATGGGCTGCTCCTACAGAGGCATGCTGTCCCGTAGGAGCGGCCCATGGCCGCGATGGGGCGGAACGCGGCAGCAACGGTGCCAGGCCTGGCCCCTTCATGTTTGGGCTTCGATGATGGCGCTATCTCATCCCCACCTACGCAATCACCGGATAGCCCTGCTCCACCGCCTCGCGGCGCCAGTCCAGCAGGGGCAGATAGGTCGCTTCGTCTACTGCGGTGAAGCCCTCGATGGCGAGGCGTTCGGCCAGCTCGGGATCGGCGGCCAGGCTGTCGCTTAGTGCCTCACGCAAAGCCTGAACCTCCGCATCGGAGCGACTGGCCGCGGTGATAAAGGGCAGCGCCGGACTCCGGCGGGTACGCTGCAGCGGGCGCAGACCGGTCACTCGCTCGGGTTCAGCGCGCTGCAGGTAGCCATAGGTCACGGCGTCCACCGCAACCACGTCGGCGTGCCCCTGCTGCAACAGCGCCAGGCTGTTGGCATGGCTCTCGCTGACGATCACTTCGCCAAAGAAGCGCCCGCGCTCGGCCAGGGGGGCCACGGCCTGGCGCAGGAGATTCATGCCGGTGTTGGAATCCAGGCTGTTGAGCGCCACGCGCTTACCGCGCAGGTCCGCGAGGCTGCTCGCTTCGAGGGTTTCGGGTACCAGGATGAAGGCGCAATGCTCGGCGCCTTCGCAGCCATCGAAGCGGTAACGCGGCGCAGCGACCAGGCGCACCTGGCCGCGCAGTCGGGTGACCCAGGGATAGCCGCAGGTCTGGGCCAGCAGCAGCTCGGGATGGCTCCAGAGCGCAGGCAGCTCTTCGGGCGCAGGTTCGAGCGTCGTCCCCAGGCGTAGTGCCACAGTCTCGGCGAGCTGGCGATAGGCATCGCGCACCTCAGCGGGCTCGACGTACATGGTAAGGGCGGCAACGGTCATGGGCGGCTCCAGTACGGAAAACCGCCATTATCCTCTATCACTGCACTTAGAGCGCCGCCTTCACCCGCTCGGCGTTTTCCGCCGGCAGCCAGGATGTCCAGACCTCCGGATGCTCCTTGAGGAAACGCTTGGCCACCACCTGGGCGTCTTCACGCTTCTCCGCCATGCCCGCGAGGATGCCGTTGAACTGGTCGAGGGGGAATTCGACCTTTTCGAACAGCGCCACCAGGGCTGGCGCCTTGTCATGCAGGTCGCGGGAGACGCCGATGGTGATCTTGGCCGGCAGCGAGCGCGATGGCAGCGGATCGGGATTCTTGGGATCCGACAGCGTCGCCCAGGCTTTCTCGCTGAAGGGCGGTTCTTCCAGCTGAACCAGCTTGTAGCGGCCCATCAAGGGGGTCGGCGACCAATAGTAGAAGAGCACCGGCTCACCCCGGCGCATGGCGGTGGCGATGGCCGCATCCAGCGCAGGGCCGGTGCCGGTGCGGAAGTTGGTGTAGCTGTCGGTGAGCTTGTAGGCCTTGAGCTTCTGGCTGTTGACGATCTCGCAGGTCCAGCCGGTCGGGCAGTTGAGGAAGCGGCCCTTGCCCGGCTCTTCCGGATCGCGGAACAGCTCTTTATAGCGGGGCAGATCGGCCACGCTCTTCAGATCCGGCGCCTTGGCCTTGATACCGCGAGCGGGATCGCCCTTGACCAGGTATTCCGGCACCCACCAGCCTTCGGTGGCGCCCTTGACCGTCTCGCCCACGGCAAAGACCTTGCCGGCCTTTTCCGCCGCGCGCCAGGCCGGACTGCGCCCGGCCCACTGCTCGCCGGTGACCTGGATGTCGTTTTGTGCCAGGGCGTTTTCCAGCGTCACGGTATTGCCCGGCACGCTGTCGGTCTGGCAACCGTAGCCCTTCTCCACCAGCAGGCGCAGGACCTCGGTGGTGAACATGCCGCTTTCCCAGTTGGGCCCGGCGAATTTCACCGTTTGCGGATAGGGGCAGCCGCCATCGGCGGCGAAGGCCAGCGGAGCGATGGCGAAGCTGGCGAGGGTCAGGGCGAGACGCAGACGCATGGGCTAACTCTCCGACGAGGACGTGGGCTTTTCGACCCCCGGCACTGCCAATCGTCACCGTGGGCCAGGGCTAATTCACAGCGGGCCGCCGTCGGCGGTCTTGCGCAGGCCGGCGATCACCGTCTCCCCGGTTTCGCGGGCCAATTCAGCGTACCAGGCCTGGGTGGCCAGGGGCTCGTGGCCATGGGTGATCTCGCAGCGCTTGCGCGCTCGCTCGACGATCCCGGCGACCCGCTCCAGGCGCGCCTGCTCATAGGCCTGGAGTGCCACGCGCGGATCGGCGTCTGCCTCCAGGCACCGCGCCAGCACCCAGGCGTCTTCCATGGCCTGGCAACCGCCCTGCCCCAGATCCGGCGCCATGGCATGGGCGGAATCGCCCAGCAAGGCCACCCGTCCCCGTACCAGCGTCGGCAGCGGACGGGTATCGTGGATTTCCACACGAGCCACGCCCTGAGGATCCAGGCGCTTGATGAGGCGCTGCACCGGCGGTGCCCAGCCGGCGAAGTGCGCGGCCAGCTCCGCGCGGTACAGATCGCGCTCGTTGGGCGTGCCCTTGGGCAGGGGCACATCGAAGAAGAAATAGAATTCGCCGCCGCCCATGGGCATCAGCGAGACGCGCTGGTGATCCCCGACGAATTGCGCCCATTCGTGCTCGTCCGCCAGCTCCGGCGCGATGGCGACCCGGCCATTCCAATTCACGTAGCCACAGTATTCCCGGGTGATCGCCTGCCCCACCACCCGATCCCGCAAGCGCGAGTGGGTGCCATCGGCGGCGATCAGCAGATCGGCTCGCTCGCGACGACCGTCGCTGAGCTGCACGGTCACGCCGTCCGCGTCCTGTGCGAAATCCTCGCAAGCGACGCCCAGGGTCACCCGTTCGGTCCCCACGGCGTCCAGTAACAGTCGCTGCAGGTGGGCGCGGGCGATGGGACGCGCCGGGCGGTCGACCGCCTTATAGAGAGGCAGCAGGCTGAAGCGGGTGAGCAACCGCCCTTCGCGATCGTGATAGCTCATGGTCTGCATATCGCCGCTCACCGCCGCGATAGCCGGTCCGAGGCCGAGGCGTTCGAGCACCTTGACGCCGTTTGGCCAGATGGAGAGAGCCGCGCCGATGGGGGCCAGGTCCTGCGCCCGCTCGAACAGGCGGACCCGATGCCCGGCCTGACCGAGCGCCAGGGCGGCAGTGAGGCCGCCCATGCCGGCACCGGCGATGATGATGTCGAGAGATGGCATGGCGGGCCTCGTATGGCGGTAACAGATGCCTTGAGCAAGCAATATCCTGTCCAGGTGGTCAGGTATCGAGCGTAGGGCACCAACGGGTGATACCGCATGAAAAAGTGCACCGGACTGGTGCCCCATGACCATTGGTCGCTTCGTTTCCAGGCAGACTGCCCTTCGTCGGCTCGCATGACGCATTGCAGAGCTCTTCTATACTCCAAAGGTAGTCGCCAGTTGCGTGAGACACAGCGTTCGCCATCCCATAGAGGCCCGCTTGCGGCGACCACAGCGGGTGAGGAGCAGAATCATGATCAATCATGTCTGGGGCCTGCTGGCCCATCCCGATCGCGAGTGGCAACAGATTCGTCGCGAAGGGGAAACGGTCGGGCACTTCTTTGCCCATCACGTCGCCTTCCTGGCCGCCATTCCCGTCGTCGCCTCGCTGGTGGGTACCACCACCTTCGGCTGGCGCTTCGGCGGCGGCGAGGCCCATGTACTGGATCTACCTACCGCCGTGGTGTTGGCGGTCATCAGTTATGCACTGATCATGGCTGCAGTGGTGGCGATGGGGCACGTGATCCATTGGCTGGCGCGGCGCTATCCGGATCGGCCCAGTGCCAATCGCTGCATTCTCTTCGCCGGCTACGTGGCCACGCCCATGTTGCTGAGCGGGCTGGTGGGCTTCTATCCACTGGTGTGGTTGTGCGCAATCGCCGGGATCGTCGGCCTGGCCTATTCGGCCTACCTGCTCTACACCGGCATCCCCTCCTTCCTCAACATCGACCAGCGGGAAGGCTTCATCATGTCCGGCTCCACCCTGGCCATCGGGGTGCTGGTGCTGGAAGTGCTGATGGCTACCACGGTGCTGATGTGGGGCTACGGTCCGGAGCTGTTCGGCTGAGGAGCGATGCCTGCAGCGAGCAGTTTCGTCCGAAAGACAAGGGCCCGGGTCAGCGATTGACCCGGGCCTTCTTTTTGATCGGCTAGTGGCGGGAAAAGCCGTAGAGATCCATGGCCAGGATGCGATGGGCGATGCCGTCGTGATGGACCTGGAAGCTGCCTTGCGGATCCGCTGCACCGAGAGCGACGAAGAGCGGCAACAGGTGCTCGTCGGTAGGATGCGCCTGGCGGGCACCCGGTGCCTGGCGCCGGTAATCGAGCAAGGCCTCCAGGTCCCGCTCGCGCAGACGGCCCTGGATCCACTGCTGGAAGTCCCGCACATAGCCAGGTGACTCGTCACCGCCACGGCGGAAATCACCCAGGTTGTGGGTCAGGCTGCCGGAGCCGATCAGCAGGGTATCGGCGGTTAGCACCTGGGCCAGCGCCTGACCCAAGGCGAAATGGTACTCCGGTCCGCGCGCGGCGCTCATCGACAGGGGTACCACGGGGATCCGAGCATCGGGATAGAGATAGCGCAAAGGCACCCAGGCGCCATGGTCCAGTCCCTGCTCACCGGTTTCGGCCTCCCAGCCCTGGTCACGTAGCCCCTGAGCCAGCTGGTCGGCCAGGGCCGGAGCGCCAGGCGCAGGATAATCCAGCCGGTAGAGGGCCTCGGGAAAGCCATGGAAGTCATGGACGGTGGCCGGCCGCTTGGCGTTGCCGAATACCGGTATCCGGGTATCGAAGTGCGCCGACACCATGACGATGGCCGCCGGGGTCGGCAGGGCCTGCCCCAGGGCGCGCCAGGCCTCGCCCGCCGCGCCGGCATCGAGCGCCTCCATGGGCGAGCCGTGGGAAACGAACAAGGTGGGAAGCGACATGGTGGCGACCTCGTAGGGTGATCAGGCGTGCTTGCGGGCATCCCAGGAGAGCCGACCTGCGCCCAGCAGGGCCAGGGCAGCGGCGGTCACGGCAAGGAAGATCGGATATTCCCAGCCGCCGTTGGGATTGGAGAAGGACCAGCCGTTGCCGAAATGGACCGTCGCGGCAACGAACAGTTGGACGGCGGCCACTGCCGCGACCGGACGCACCCAGGCGCCCAGGATCAAGAGCACGCCCGCGCCCAGTTCGAAGAAGGTGACCGGATACGCCATCCAGCCAGGAAAGCCCACCGAGGCGAAGAAGCCCGCCGTGCCCGGCAGGGTAAACACCAGCAACTTGGTCAGGCTATGGGCAAGGAACATGGCGCCCAGGGCGAGGCGCAGCAACAGGGCGGCATGGGACGAGGTGCGGTCGGTCATGATGATTCTCGGACAGGAAGATGAGCCTATTGTCCTGTTTCCAAGCAGCGAATAAAGGCGCACCCTGGGAATGAACTGTGCACGTATTGGAAACAATCTTTGGATACGTTGAGATCCTTGCAGGCCTTCATCAAGATCGTCGAACTGGGCAGCCTGACAGCCGCGGCCGAGCGTCTGGAGCTGTCTCGCTCGGCGCTCACCAAGCACCTGGCCGCCCTGGAACGGCACTACGGCACCCGCCTGTTGCAACGTACCACCCGTACCCTGAGCCTGACCGAGGCCGGTCGTACACTCTATGAAGGGCTCGTGCCGCTGCTGGGCGATCTGGACGTGCTGGAGCAGCGCCTGCAGGAGGGCCACGAGCGCCCTCGCGGACGGCTCAGAGTCAGTGCCCCCCTCACCTTCGGTGTGCGTCACCTGGCGCCCCTGGTGAGCAGCTTCCTGCATGAGTATCCGGACGTCTCCATCGACCTGGAACTGAGTGATCGGCAGGTGCGCTTGGTCGAGGAGGGTTTCGATCTGGCCGTGCGCATCGGCGAGCTGAGTGACTCCAGCCTGGTGGCACAGCCGCTGGGGGCGGTGGAACTGTTCATCTGCGCCGCGCCCACCTATCTGCAGCGCCATGGGCGCCCTGAGCATCCCGCCGAATTGCGCCAGCATCGCTGCCTGCTCTACAGCTACGCCAGCGATGGCGACGACTGGGAATTCCAGCGGGAGGGAGAGCGTTTGCAGGTCAAGGTCAGCGGGCATCTGCGTGCCAACAATGGCAGTGTCCTGCACCAGGCGGCGCTGGACGGCCACGGCATCATTCGCCAGCCGGATTTCCTGGTGAGTGCCGATTTGGCGACGGGTCGGCTGGAGCGCTTGTTCACCCCCTGGCATACCCAGGCCATCGCCATCCACGCCCTCTATCCTCATCGGCGACTGGTACCGGCCAAGGTACGGCTGTTCATCGCCTGGCTGCAGCGACATCTGGTCACACCCGGACACCTGAAAAGACTGCCGTAGGTCGCCGCCGAACGGTCATTGCGGGGGGCTTCGCAGCTTGCTGGGGCTTGCCTAGAATCCACGTCTGTCCCGCCGGCGCTGCCGGTTTCTGCGATGGCGTTCGTCCATGTCGACCGAGAATCCCTGCCTCAACTGTGGCGCCTGCTGCGCCCATTTCCGCGTGTCTTTCTATTGGGGCGAATGCCAGTCGGCAGGCGGCCTGGTCCCCGACTACCTGACCGTCGCGGTCAGCCCCCATCTGGCGGCCATGCAGGGCACCGAGCAGAAGCCGGTACGCTGCGTGGCGCTGCTGGGCGAGGTGGGCTGCGGTACCCGCTGTACCGTCTACGAGAACCGCTCTAGCACCTGCCGCGAGTTCACCGCCGCCTGGGAGAACGGCGAAGCCAATCCCCACTGCGATGCTGCCCGCGCCGCCTATGGTCTACCACCTCTTACGCCACCGCTGCAGCCCCAGCTTTCTCCTGACCGGGTAGCCTAGGCGCTGTACCAAAACCAGCAGCGCTGGGTGATGCTTCGCTGCAAAACCGCTGGGCGCCAGCGCTGTCAGGGTGGCCCCGTCGCCGTGCTCATTCACCATGCGTGAAGCTTGCTTACGCAGCGTTTTCGCCTCGCCTCACCCACGCTCGCGACTTTTCGTTCGGCGCCTGGAGGAAACCAAACGGCCATCGGCGCTGCCCAAAAAGGCGACGGCTGGGCTGTGAAGCGTGGAAAATGCAGTGCGGATCAGGTTTTCACGCCCCTGCCAGATCGAATACCCTATCGTTCTTTCGCCCGCTATGCGTATCCTGTAGCGCCGAACAACAAGGCTGCTTCAACCGGCCACGTAGAGGCTCACAAAGGCTCTACGCAAGGCAAAGCTGCCGCTATACTGCCTGGCCAATACTCACACATGGAGTTTTTACATGAATAAAGCTGAGCTGATCGACGCCATTGCCGCGTCTGCCGACCTGCCCAAGGCCACCGCTGCCAAAGCCCTGGACGCCTTCACCACTGCGGTGACCGACGCCCTGAAGCAAGGCGACAGCGTCAGCCTGGTCGGTTTCGGAACTTTCGCAGTAAAAGAGCGCGCTGCTCGCGAAGGCCGCAACCCGCAGACCGGTGCCACCATCAAGATCGCCGCTGCCAAGCTGCCCGGCTTCAAGCCCGGCAAAGGCCTGAAAGACGCCGTCAGCTAAGACTGCGTTGGTCGATTCTTGTCTTCCGGGCGCTCAAGAGCGCTTCGGAAGACAGTCCTCCGCTTCACCCCTCCCGCTCTACCCTCTCCTCGCCCTAGTGAAAGTCCCGACTCGACACCATGAGTTCGTCGAGCAGTGGACTCAGGTCGGTCAAGCGACCGGCGATCAGGTGCTGTACCCCCGCCTCGCGCTCCAGATGCCCCTCGACCTGTAGCAGCCGAGCCTGCAACAGCGGTCGTCGCTGCTGCTCGCCCACCGCGCGCCAGACCACCACATTGAGCATGCCGTGCTCGTCTTCCAGGGTCACGAAGATCACCCCACTGGCCGTGCCGGGTCGCTGCCGTCCGCGCACCAGGCCTGCTACCCGCACCAGGGTGCCTGGCTCAATCTCGGCCAGTTGGCGAAAATCCCGGCAACGCCGCGCCTGGAGTTCGCCCCTGAGCAGGGACAGCGGATGCGGACCCAGGGTGGTACCCAGCATGCGATAGTCGGCGTGGACCTCTTCGGCGACACTGGGCGCAGGCAAGACCGGGCGCTCCTCGGCGGCGCTGCCGGCCGCCTCGAACAGCGGCAGCTGGCGCTCCACCCCGGCCATGGCCCAGCGCGCCTGATGGCGATCGCCGGCGAGCTCCGCCAGGGCGCCAGCCTCGGCCAGTTGCCCGCGCGCTCGGGCATCCAGCTCCGCGCGCCGGCAGAGGTCCTCGACATCGCGAAAAGGCTGCGTGCCTCGCGCGGCAACCAGACGCCGGCCGACCGCTTCCGCCAGCCCCTGCACCAGTCGCAAGCCCAGGCGGATCGCCGGCTGATGGCCCGCGCCCGCCTCCAGCCGGCAGTCCCAGTCGCTGGCCTGCACGGTCACGGCACGCACCTCGATGCCGTGGCGCCGGGCGTCCTGAAGGACCTGGTCGGGGCTGTAGAACCCCATGGGCCAGCTGTTGACCAGGGCACAGGCGAAGGCGGCCGGCTCATGGCACTTGAGCCAGGAGCTGGCATAGGTCAGCAGGGCGAAGCTGGCCGCATGGGATTCGGGAAAGCCATAGCTGCCAAAGCCCTTGATCTGTTCGAAGAGACGCGCGGCGAATGCCGGGCTATAGCCGCGCTCGACCATGCGCCTGTGCAGCCGCTCGCGGTGGGGTTCGAGGCCACCATGGCGCTTCCAGGCGGCCATGGAACGCCGCAGCTGATCGGCCTCGCCTGGGGTGTATTCGGCGGCGACCATGGCGATCTGCATCACCTGCTCCTGGAACAGCGGCACCCCCAGGGTACGTTCCAGAGCCGGGCGTAGCTCGTCATGGGGATAGTCCGCCTCTTCCTCCCCATTCCGGCGGCGCAGGTAGGGATGCACCATGTCGCCCTGGATGGGGCCGGGCCGGACAATGGCCACCTCGATCACCAGGTCGTAGAGGGTCTGGGGCCTGAGGCGCGGCAGCATGGCCATCTGGGCGCGGGATTCGATCTGGAACACTCCCACCGTATCGGCACGGGAGATCATGGCATAGGTAGGCCCATCCTCCTGGGGCAGGCTGGCCAGGGTCCAGCGCTGGTCGCGCCAGTCGGCGACCAGGTCAAAGCAGCGGCGCAGGGCGCTGAGCATGCCCAGGGCGAGGATGTCGACCTTGAGCAGGCCCACGGCATCGAGGTCGTCCTTGTCCCACTGGATCAGGGTACGCTCGGGCATGGCGGCATTCTCGACCGGCACCAGCGTCGCCAGGGGAGCCTCGGAGATGACGAAGCCGCCGGGATGCTGGGAGAGATGCCGGGGAAACCCGATCAGCTGCCCGGCGAGGATGAGCACCCGCTGCAGCAGCGGGCTGTCCGGGTCGAAACCTGCCTCGCGCAGGCGCTGCGGGCCCGGGATCTCGTCGGTCCAGCGCCCGGCGCAGCCGGACAGGGCATCGAGCTGGTCACCCGGCAGGCCCAGAGCCTTGCCGACATCGCGCAGGGCGCCGGCGGCGTGATAGGTACTGACCACCGCGGTGAGCGCGGCTCGTTCGCGGCCATAGCGGCGAAAGACGTACTGGATGACCTCTTCGCGTCGCTCGTGCTCGAAGTCTACGTCGATGTCGGGCGGCTCGTCGCGTTCGCGGGAGATGAAGCGCTCGAACAGCAGATGGCCGGTGAGCGGATTCAGCTCGGTGATCCCCAGCACGTAGCAGACCACCGAGTTGGCCGCCGAACCACGGCCCTGGCAGAGGATGTGCTGGCGGCGGGCGTAGTCGACGATGTCGTGCACGGTAAGAAAGTAGTTCTCGTAGCCCTTCTCGGCGATTAGCGCCAGCTCCAGCGCTACCTGCTGGGTGACCCTGTCTGGCGGCCCTTCCGGCCAGCGCCAGGCCAGGCCGCGACGGGTCAGTTCGGCGAGCCAGGAATGGGCCGTTTCGCCAGCAGGTACCACCTCATGGGGGTAGTGGTAGCGCAACTCACCCAAGTCGAAGCGGCAGCGGGTGGCGATCTTCAGGGTTTCGCCGCGCAGGGCTTCAGGATAGAGCCCTTCCAACACCGCCAGCGGCCGCAGATGGCGCTCGCCATTGGGGTGCAACCGGTAACCGGCCTGGGCCACCGGCAGATGATGGCGGATGGCGGTGAGCACATCCTGCAGAGCGCGTCGCCCCCGGGTGTGCATGTGCACGTCACCGCAGGCCACCCCAGGCAGATCCAGCTGCGTACCCAGCGCCTGCAGCTGGGCGAGCCGGGCGGCATCGTCGGCCTGGCGCAGCAACTCGACGCCTATCCACAGCCGCTTGGCGAAGACCTGCTTGAGCCAGGCGCCCTCCTCGACCAGGGGCTCGCTGCCCGGCAACCAGATGGCCAGCAGGCCGGGCAAGGATTGCTGCAGATCCGCGCGACCTAGCTGGTAGCGCCCCTTGGGGGCACGGCGGCGCGCCCGGGTGATCAGGGCGCAGAGACTTGCATAGCCCTGGAGATCCTCCACCAGCAGCACCAGGCGCAGGCCGTCGTCCAGGGTCATCTCGCTGCCGACGACGAGGGGCAGCCCGACCTGGCGCGCCGCCTGCCAGGCCCGGACGATGCCGCTCAGGGTGCATTCGTCGGTAATGGCCAGCGCCTCGTAGCCCAGCGCCTTGGCCCGCTCGAACAATTCGAGGGCACTGGAGGCACCGCGCTGGAAACTGAAATTCGACAGGCAGTGCAACTCGGCATAGCCGCTCATGCGAACCAGCCCTGGATCCACCAGGGCGCCTCTTCGCCATAGCGGCGGAAGGCCCAGGCCTGGCGTCCGTCGGCCACCTCAATGCGGTAGTAGTCACGGCGCTGGTCGCCGCCGTCCCACCAGCCGCTTTCGATGCGTTCGGGACCGGCCAGGACCCGTCTTGGCTGACCGTCGAGGGGGCGCGGTTCGTGCAGCAGCCAGCCCGGTCGCAGGCCGGGCAAGGCGGTTTCCGGGCGCCGTTCGTGACGCCAGACCAGGGCCCGCTCGGGGCGGTGATCCGCCTGAATGCCAAGGCCGAGCACCGCCTCCTCGCCCAGCCGCGCGCGCAGGCGCTCGCGCAGTACCTCCCACCCCACGGCCTGATCCGGTCGCTCGTCGAACAGCCCGTGGCGCTCGGGTACGAAAAGCGGCAATTCCTCGCTTTCCAGACGCAGCGCCAGGACCGGCGCCACCACCTGCAGTTGTTCGAGACGGCCACGGGCGAATTCGAACAGCAGGGCGGCATCCCGCTCGGGCGCCAGCAGGCCGATGGTGAGGGTGCTGGCCGGGCCCTGGCGATGCTCCAGCCACAGGAGGAAACGCTGCACGCCGCGGTCGCGACTGGCCAGCCAGGCGGCCAGGTCGGCGGTGAGGCGGCGCAGCGGGAACAGCAGCGCCTGGTGGGACTCCACCTCGAAGTTGAGTTCCACCCGCGCCACGAAGCGATCGGGCGGCCGATAGAACTCCAGCGCCAGGCTGCGACTGCCGCACAGCAGATCCAGCTGCTGCAGGAGCTCGGGCGCGAAACGCCGGGCCAGGGCAGCCCTGGGCAGGGCCTTGAGCTGCTCCAGGCGGCGGATGCCCATGCGTACCAGTGCCTGGGCCTGCTGGGGGGCGAAACCGGCCCGCTCCACGGGCAGGCGGTCGAGCAGGTGCGGCAGATCTTCGGGGGACGCGACCAGACCATCGGCGACATTGGTCAGCATCCGCGCCGCCACCGGGTTGGGCGCCAGGGCCAGTCGATGACGAAAGCCCAGGGCCTCGAGTTCCTGCCGCAGGCGCCGCTCAAGACGCGGCCAGGGTCCCAGCAGCGGCAGGCTGGACTGCACCTCCAGCAACAGCGCCCGGGGATAGTGGCGGCTGACCTGGGAGCTGAAGCCATAACCCCAGGCCGCCAGCAACGCTTCGGCCGTCTCGATGAGCGCCGGATCGTGCTCCTGCTGCTCGAAGTCGCGGGTCAGTGCCTGGGCAGCGGCCAGGGTCAGGCCGGGACGCAGCCCCAGGGCCCGCGCAGCCGGATTGACGGCTTGCAGCAGGCGTCGGTGTGGCGGTCCGGCCAGCAGCACCAGCGGCTGCTCCGGCTGCGGATGGCGGCGCAGCACGGCATCCAGTGCCAGCTGCGGAAAGAGGATGCAGGCCCAGCGCATGGCCTGCTCAAGCGCCGCCGGCCAGGCTGAGAGAACCGGGCTGACCACCCCGGCATTTGCGGATGTGGACCCGTTCGAGAGGCGCCTTGAGTTCCAGGCGCAAGGCCGCTGGCGAGGGATTGTCCAGGGCGGCGGCCGGGCGCAGGGCAAAGGCCAGGGTACGACCGCTCTCGGCGGCGACCTGCAACCGGCGCAACTGGCGATCATCGGCCCGCTCGGGCCAGCAGAGCACCGCGCCGAAGCATCCCGAACGCAGGCACTGCTCGGCGGCCCAGAGCACCTCGGCGCCCTGGGCGCGGATCACCACCAGGGATTCCAGCACCACGCCGGCCGCCTGCCAGGCCAGGGGATAGGGCAACAGCGGCGGGCCGATCAGGGCGATGCGTTCGGCGGCCTGGCTCAGACGAGCCAGGGTCGGCCAGAGCAGGCGCAACTCACCGTGGCCAGGCCCGGCGAGCAGCAATTCGGTAAGGGCCGCTTCGGGCCACCCTGCCCCGGGCAGATAGGCATCGAGGGCCGCGACGCCGGTGGGCTGCCGGCTACGCCGGGCCTCGGGACTGGTCTGCCCCTTCCAGAGCCGCCGCTCCTCGAATAGCCGGGCCAGGCTGGCGCCGCCGCTCATGCCGCCAGACCTGCAGGGGTGTTGTCCATGGCTATCGCCTCTATCTGTATATTTATACAGTATTAGAGGCGATTCGCGTCGGGGTCAAGTCGAACCGCTGTCTTGGCTGACGAAGGCGACCGTCAGATCCAGATGACCACGCCGATCAGCACCGCCAGCAGCAGCCACTGTTCGAGGTAGTAGCGGAAGCGGTTGCGCTTTTTCAGCGCCTTGCCACGCTGGCGGATACGATAGAGATGCCGGAAGGCGCGGTTGAGGCCGCCGGTTCTGTCGCTGGCGTCATTGGGCGAGGCCGCGGAGGCCAGCAGGGTGCCGCTGACCCAGCGGTTGAAGGCGCCGGCCCAGCCATAGCGCAGGGGCCGCTCGATGTCGCAGAACAGGATGATGCGATCCTGCTCGGTGGTGTTCTCGGCGTAGTGGATGAAGGTTTCGTCGAACACCACCGCCTGGCCATCGCGCCAGTGATAGCGCTGGCCGTCCACCTCGATGAAGCAGCGCGGATCGTTGGGCGTGTTCAAGCCCAGGTGATAGCGCAGGGAGCCACCGTAGGGATCCCGATGGCGCACCAGCCGCGAGCCGGGCGGCAGCTCGGCGAACATGGCGGCCTTGACCGTGCCGATGCCCCGCAGCAGTTCGGTGGTCTGCGGGCACAGCTGCATGGCGGAAGGATGGCTGTCGCCGTACCACTTCAGATAGAAGCGCTTCCAGCCGCTCTTGAAGAAGGAGTTGAAGCCGGCATCGTTGTGCTCGGCGGCTTTCTTGATCTGGCCGGCGCGCAGCAGGTCCAGGGCCTCGTCGCGGATAAGCTGCCAGTTGTCCTGCAGCACCTGGAGTTCGGGAAAGCGCTCCACCGGGTGATAGGGCTGGTTGGGTACCCGCGACGTCAGGAACATGAAGGTGTTCAGCGGTGCCAGCACCGTCGAATGATCACTGAGCTGACGGAGGAAGCGATGGCGCACCCGACCGCGGAAGTGCACATACAAAACGCAGAGGAAAAAACCGCCGATAACGAACCACTTCACGCGTCGCTGTCCTGGAAAGAATGTTTCAGGATGTTATACGTTCACAGCAGACCAGGCCTAGCCTTTAAGGTCTGACGATTAGCCGCAGGCTTATTCTCGATACTGGGAGCCGTCGCGGTCATCTTGTATCCTGCAGGTGACACTTCGAGTGCCCGGAGGGCCTCATCATGCGTTCGCTGCTCTATGGCCTGCTGTTCGCCAGTGGCGTCGTGGCCGCTCAGGATGTCTACAAATGCGTGGACGCCCAGGGGCGGACGACCTATACCCAGGGCGCTTGCCCGACCAATAGTCAGATCACCACCATTCCGCTGCAGAATCTGCCCGACAGCAACGGCTTCACCCCTCCGCCCAAACCCGCCACGCCTCCGCCGGCCGTCGCGCCGCGCGAAGTCACCGTTGTACCGGCACCGGCCAGCAGCCGTCAGCGCCCGGTCGATGACATCACCGTGGTTGGTGGCTCGTCCTCCTCTTCCACCTTTCGGCAGCAGACCGAGGTACGTGGATCAGGCATCCTCTATCAGCCGGTACCGGTCTACATCGACCGCCGTCCGCGTGACGAGAGCTGGCATATGGTGCCCCACCCTCAGGCCCAGCAGCCCCAGCCGCCGGCGCCTACGCCGCCGCCGAACCGGGGCATCCCGATCGATCGCTAGCGCTAGAGCTTGTGCAGGAAGTTGACGACGAACTTGCGCCCTTCGGTGCGGTTCTGGCCTGTTCGAATTGATTGTTGTCGGCGACTACATTTTTCCCGGCGATGTACGCGAACTGCAGAACCCATGGAGCACGGGTGAGCGTTAGCGCCCCTAACGAATTTAACGACCTCCCTCTACTTCACGGTGAGCCGCTACCGACCGATCTCGTGGAAGCGTTGCCAGAGCGTCACTTTGGCTGGAGCGCCTCGGCGTGGATGACGAACGCTCGTTGTATCTGGGTCAGCTCGAAGCCGAGCTGCTGGACGAAGCCCTGGTGCGCAGCCGCGGCAATGTGGCCGCCGCCGCGCGACTGCTTGGCCTGAGCCGCGCCCAGTTCGCCTATCGCCATCGACGCGCGAGACGGGATCTGGACTAGAATGACCCCTCGATACCCTCCTCTCGCCATCTCCGACGGAAGCCCTTCCCGCCGATGAGTTCCCTCGACGACACCACGCCCCTGGACCCTGCCGCCACTCCCTGGCTGGACACCGCCGTAGGCTATGCCCTGCGCCGCGCCCAGATGAGGATGTTCCAGCACCTGGTGGACAGCCTGGCGAGCTACGACCTGCGCCCTGCCCAGTTCACCGCCCTGGTGATCCTCGAACAGGAGCCAGGCCTGATGCAGGCCGACCTGGCTCGGCGCCTGGCCATCGAGCCGCCGCAACTGGTCCTGCTGCTGAACAAGCTGGAACGCCAGGGCCTGGCCGCCCGGGTACGCGATACTCAGGACCGCCGCGCCTACGCCCTGCACCTCACCGACCAGGGTCGCGCCCTGGTCGGTGAACTCAAGGACCGCGCCGCCGCCAGCGACCGCGCCGCCACCGCCCAGTTGGACGATACCGAACGGGCCGAGCTGTTGCGCCTGCTGCGCAAGCTCAATGGGGAGTTGGGCTGAAGGGCTGACGGTTGATAGCGGTGTTCCGTGTTGGGCTTCGCTGCGCACAACCGCAACCTACGAAAGCCAACCTACGCTCGAATACACCCTCTCCCTCAGGGAGAGGGCTGGGGTGAGGGCCAAGCAAACCCTAGGCGCTTGTGGCTCGCTCGCGGATAATGCGGCTTCCCGCCCGCTCAGGAGACATCCAGGTTGAACACCCCTCGTCCACGCCCGGAGGTTGCCGGCGTCGCCTCCGCCGACCGCGTCCTGACCGTGCTCACCGCCTTTCGTATCGGCGATTCGGCCCTGAGCCTGGCCGAGCTCACCACCCGCACCGGGCTGATCAAGAGCACCATCATGCGCCTGCTGGTCTCGCTGGAGACCTTTGGCCTGGTCACGCGCCTCGCCGATGGCCGCTACATGCTGGCCAGCGAAGTGGTGAGGCTGAATGCCATCTACCAGGACGCCCACGACGTGGAGCGCCACATCATGCCGCGCCTGCACCAGCTGACCGAAGAGAGTGGCGAGACCGCTTCCTTCTATGTGCGCCACGGCGCCTATCGACTCTGCCAGTACCGGGTGAATTCGCCACATCGCCTGCGCCTGCACCTGCAGCCCGGCGACATGCGCCCCATGGACGAAGCGGCCAGCGCCCAGGCCCTGCAGACCTCCCATGAGGTCGCCAAGGCCGGTCTGACGCCCTACTACTCCTGTGGTGTCACCGATCCCCATGCCGCGTCCCTGGCGCTGCCGATCTATGGTGCCCAGGAAGAACTGCTCGGCGCCCTGGTCATCTCCGGCCCGGCCAATCGCCTCACCCAGGAACGCGCTCGCGCCTTGCATGGGGTACTGGGTGCCACCGCCGACGAACTGACCCGCAGCCTGGGCGGCAAGCCGCTGTACGGCTCAACGGTCAAAAGCCGTACAGACTGACCGGGTTGTCACGCAGGATGGCGGTACGCGTCTGGTCATCGGGGGCCCACTCGGCCAGCAGGTCGAAGATGTGTCCGTCGTCCGGTTTGTTGTCAGCCGGCATCGTGGGGTGCGGCCAGTCGCTGCCCCACAGCAGCCGCTCGGGATGCCGGCGGACCAGCTCCCCCGCCACGGCACCGACGTCGGCATAGTCCGGCGGACCACTGCGCGTTCTGATATAGGGCCCTGACAGTTTTACCCAGGTGCGCTCCCCGTCCAGCAGACGACCGAGAACGGCGAAGGCCGCCGACTGCACGCCTTCCGGCTGCGGCACATGGCCGAGGTGATCGATCACCAGTCGCGCCGGCAGGCGCTGTAGTCGGCTTTCGAGTTCCACCAGCTGATTGCCTGGGGCGACCACCTGGACGTTCCAACCCAGCTCATTGACCCGCGCGGCCAGGGGCTCCAGATCTGCCAGATCGGCGCCGCCATAGCTGAGGTTGAAGCGGATCCCCCGCACCCCCGCCTGATGCAGTTCCTGCAATTGGACATCCGTGATCTGTCGGTCGATGACCGCCACACCCCGGGCCTGCCCTCCGCAGCGCGCCAGACCATCGAGCAGGCAACCATTGTTGGTGCCATAGGTGGACGGCGTGACGATCACCAGGCGTTGCAGCCCCAGCAGCGCCTGCAACTGGCGGTAGTCGTCCAGGGAGGCATTGGGCGGTAGCAGCTTGGAGCCTGGCGCGGCCGGATAGCGGTCGTCGTAGAGGTGCATGTGGCAGTCGACACTGCCAGCCGGAGCCTTGAGCGTTGGTGCTGTCTGGATACCGGAGAAGGGCGTGGCGGCCTGGGCGCCGAGGGTATTGAACAGGCACAGGGCGGCACTTGCCTGGGCGCTCGCATGCAGGAAGCGCCGACGCGTGAAGGTCATGCTGGAGTCCTCGTGAGGCTGCCGGCCCGAGCGGGCCGGCAGCGGTCGCCACTAGCTGGCGTTAGCGGTTGCGGCCTGGGCTTCGGCCTTGGCGCGGGCGGCCTTGCGGCCCATGACCAGCACCAGCAGGCCGCTGATGGCGCACAGGGTGGCCAGCGGCAGCACGGCCAGGGCATGGCTGTGGGTGGCGCCGTGGATGGCGCCATAGACGTTGACCATCACGCCGCCGCCGATCAGGTTGGCCAGGGCGCCGATGGCGGCCAGACCCGCCGCGGCAGTGGAAGACGACAGCCAGCCCGAGGCGAGTGCCCAGAACGGCCCCTTCATCGAGTAGGCACCGATCAGCACCAGGCTCAGCAGGATCACCGTGGCCGCCAGCGACGAGGTGAACATGCCCAGCAGGAGGCCCACGGCGATCAGCAGCATGGTGAGCGAGGTGTGCCAGCGACGTTCGCCGGTCCGATCCGAGCTGCGGCCCCAGAGGACCATCGCCACGGAGGCCAGGCCATAGGGAATGGCATTGGTGAGGCCGACCTCCAGATTGGACAGGCCAAAGGACTTGAGCAATTGCGGCGCCCAGACGCTCATGGTACTGCCGGCCGCCGAGGCGCCCGAGTAGATCAGCGCCATCACCCAGATGTCCTTGTGCTTGAGCAGCTGCCACAGGGAGATATGGCCAATGCTGGTCTTGCGCCCGCGCTCCTCGGCCAGCTTGAGCGTCAACCAGTTGCGCTGCTCGTCGCTCAGCCACTTGGCCTGCTCCGGGCGATCGGTCAGCACGAACAGGCAGGCGATACCCAGCAGCACGGCGGGGATACCTTCGAGGATGAACAGCCAGTGCCAGCCGCGCATGCCCAGCCAGCCGTCCATGCTCAGCAGCAGTCCGGAAAGCGGCGAGCCGAGGAAGTTGGCGCCTGGTATCGCCACCATGAAGATAGCGACCATCCGCGCTCTATAGTTGGAGGGTAGCCAGTAGGTGAGATACAGCAGCACCCCGGGAAAGAAGCCCGCTTCCGCGGCGCCGAGCAGGAAGCGCATTACGTACAGCGAGTTGGCCCCCTGCACGAAGGCGGTACCGGCCGAAATCAGGCCCCAGGTGATCATGATCCGGGCGATCCAGATCCGCGCGCCGAAGCGCTGCAGGGCCAGGTTGCTCGGCACCTCTACCAGGAAATAGGAAAAGAAGAACAGGCTGCTGGCGAAGCCGAAGATCGCCGGGGTCAGGCCCAGATCCTTGTTCATCTGCAGCGAGGCCATGCCGATGTTGCCGCGATCGATGATGGCGATCAGGTAACAGACGATCAGGAACGGCAGGATGCGCCAGGCGACGCGACGCATCGTCGTGCGTTCCAGCTCGCTGATCGGGGGCGTTGAGGTAGTCATGAGAGCTCTCCGTCTTATTGTTGTGGAGAAAGACGCGGCAGCCGGGCTGCAGGCTGCCGCGTCGCAGCCGGATCTAGGCGGCCGTCAGGTGGCGGTTGACCACCGCGCGTGACTCCACCGTCTTGCCGTGCCAGCAATCGAGAATCTGCTGCACCGCCACCAGGCCGACGCGGTCGCGCGCCTCGGTGGTGTTGGCGCCGACGTGGGGCGTGGCCACCAGGTTGGCGAGTCCCCACAGGTCGCTGTCCGCCGGCGGCGGTTCGGGATGGAAGGTGTCCAGGCCGGCGCCACCGATCTGACCTTCGCGCAGCGCCGTCACCAGGGCCTGGGTATCGATCAGCTCGCCACGAGCGGTGTTGATCAGCAGGCTACCCGGACGCATGCGGGCGAACTGTGCAGCGCTGAACAGGTGGCGGTTGGCTTCGGTCAGGGGGCAATGCAGGCTGATGACGTCGCACTCGGCCAACAGGTTGTCGAAGCTCTCTTCACGCTGCACATGATCGCGCGCGGGCAGGTTCTTGAGATAGGGATCATAAACGCGGACCTGCATCCGCAGCGGTGCCACCAGGTCCATCAGCACGCTGCCAATGGCACCCAGCCCCACCAGGCCCAGGGTCTTGCCGAAGAGTTCAGTGCCGTTGGCCTGGGCCTTGTCCCAGTGCCCGGCGCGCATCCGCGCATCCAGCCAGGCGGTCTGTCGCGCCACGCTGAACATCAGGGCGAAGGCGTGTTCGGCCACCGACTGGGCATTGGCGCCCAGGGCGATGGTGACCGGAATCCCCCGGTCGGCCGCGGCCTGCAGGTCGATGGTGTCGTAGCCCACGCCGTGCTTGGCGATGATCGCCAGCCTGGCCGACGCCTCGATCAGGGCGCGGGTCAGCTTGCCCTGGCGCACGATGATGGCGTCCGGCTGCTCCTGGCGGATCAGGGCGAGCAGGTCGTCATGGGGCATGTATGGCTCGGTCGGGATGACCTGAACGTCGTGGGCGGCGGCCAGGGCCATGGCTTCGGGAGCCAATGCCGGACCGGTGAGCAGAATCTTGCGGGTCATCGAGGTACCCCTTGTTGTTATGGACGGGCACAGCGCCTAGGGCGAGCGATCTGATTCAGAACCTATCATAATGAAACGCCATTGCAAATTTTATTGAAGCGCTCGCTAAATCGGTCGACCAAGGGACTTGAATCCATTAAAACGAAATGCAATTCTGAATTTAGCCAGCTAACACATGGCGGCATCCGACAATCCCTACAAGAGAAATGCCCATGACCATCGGCTTCAGAGTGCTCAATGCCCAACGCAAGGTCGCGGCCGACTGGGTCGCGCGTTACCGCGATATCCCGGTCGCCAACGTCAGCGACTCCATGCACCGCATGACCGCCGGCGGCTCGCGGCTGCGCCCCATGCATCGCCAGGGCGTGTTGGCCGGCCCGGCGCTGACCGTGAAGGCGCGCCCGGGCGACAACCTCATGCTGCATTACGCCCTGGACATCGCCGAACCGGGTGACGTCATCGTGGTGGATGCCGGCGGCGATCTAAGCAACGCCCTGATCGGCGAGATGATGGTGGCCTACGCGATCAAGCGCGGCGTGGCCGGCATCGTCATCAACGGCGCCATCCGCGATGCCGCCAACATCGGCGCCGGTGACTTCCCGCTGTTCGCCGCCGGCGTCTCCCACCGTGGTCCGTACAAGGACGGCCCCGGCGAGATCAACGTGCCCATCGCCATCGATGGTATGGTCATCGAGCCGGGTGACCTGGTGATCGGTGATGACGACGGTCTGCTCTGCGTGCCCTATGACCACGTCGCCGAGGTCTATGACCGCGCCGCCGCCAAGCACGCCGCCGAAGAAAAGCAGATGCAGCAGATCGCCGAAGGCAAGAACGACCGCAGATGGGTGCTGGCGGCGCTCAAGGAAAAGGGCTGCGCCCTCCCCTAACCCACTTTCCCGTTCGAAAAGAGGCAGCCAGGAGCTGCCTTTTTTCATGCCGTCACGACCCGCCCGCTCACTCGACGAACCACCTGCCAGGCACCCTCGAATCCCCGGGCTGCTGCGGGAAAGGCCATTCCATGACCCAGGCGATGCCCTAGGGGCCGGCAAAACAAAGAGGCGGCCTAGGCCGCCTCTTTCGCCCAGCCTCTCTCCGCCTCAGGTACGACCTACCCCTTCGAGGCCCGTGGCACCCAGCGGCTTCACCGGCTCTCTTCGACTCGGATCACCCAGCCAGAGCATCAGGGCGACGCCCAGCGCCAGCACCGAGGCCACCACATAGAAGGGCCCGGAGAAACTCTGGGTCGCATCCTTCACCAGGCCGATGGCGAAGGGTCCGACGAAGCCGCCCAGGTTGCCGATGGAGACGATCAGCGCCAGCCCGCCCGCCGCCGCCCTGCCGGTCAGGAAGGTGGAGGGAATGGCCCAGAAGGTCGCCTGGAAGGACAGGATGCTGGCTACCGTCACGCTGATACAGGTCATGCGCAGCAGCGGATCCGCCGAGAGTGCGGCGCCCACCAGGCCAAGGGCGGCCAGCGCCAGGGCGCCCGCCACATAGGGCAGACGCTGGGCACTCCGGTTGGCCTGGCGTGCCCAGAGCGTCATGGCGACGGCACCGAGCACATAGGGAATGGTGGCCACCAGCCCCACGGTGGTGTTTTGCATGCCCAGGCTCTTGATGATCTGCGGCATCCAGATGCCGATGCCAACGGAGCCCACGATGCCACAGAAGTTGATGGCGGCCAGCATGAATACCTTGGAATTGGTGAAGGCGTGGCGCAGCGTGGAGCCATGGGTCGAGCCGATCTCGCGCTGCTCGCGTGCCAGGCGCTCGGTCAGCCAGGTGCGCTCGCGGGTCGACAGCCAGCGCGCCTTGGCCGGCGTATCTACCAGCACGAAGAGACAGAGGATGCCGAGCAGCACCGCCGGCAGGGCTTCCGCCACCAGCAGGAATTGCCAGTTCCTCAGCCCCATGAAGTCATGCACGTCCAGCAGCAGCCCCGACAGCGGCGAGCCGATGATGTTGGCGGTGGGAATGCCCAGCAGGAAGGCCGCAGTGGCCTTGGCGCGCCATTTACCCGGAAACCAGTAGGTGAAGTAAAGGTAGACCCCTGGGGTAAAGCCGGCCTCGGCTACCCCCAGCAGGAAGCGCAGGATGCTGAAGCTGACCGGGCCGGTGGCGAAGGCCGTGGCCATGGAGATCAGCCCCCAGCTGATCATGATCCGCGCGATCCACACCCGCGCGCCAAAGCGCTGCAACAGCAGATTGCTCGGTACCTCGAAGAGGAAATAGCCGAAGAAGAACAGACCCGCTGCCCAGCCGAACATCGTCGCTGTAAGCCCCAGGTCCTGATTCATGCTCAGGGCGGCGAATCCCACGTTAGTGCGATCCAGGTAGCTGACCACGTAGCAGGCGAAGATGAACGGCAGGATGCGCCACAGGGCGCGTCGCAGAAGCTGCTCGCCCTCGGCATCGGTCAGCGGCGCCTGGGCGCCAGTACTCGTCTGGTTCATGGATGACCTCTCTTGTAATTGTTGTCTGGGCAAGCGCGGCCGCGCCGGTCAGAGATGGGAATACAGGGGGAGTCCGCGCACCGGGGTCTCGACGCGCAGGATGCTGCCGGTCTCGGATTCGGTGATGAACAGGCTGCGACCCTCGGGACCACCGAAGGCCAGGTTGGTGTTGCTGATGCCGGCGCAGGAGCGCAGGCGCGCCAGGGGTTCGGCGACCGGGGAGAGTTGCCACACCGAGCCGAAGCCGGTGTGGGCGATATAGAGATTGCTCTCCTCGTCTAGGGCCAGACCGTCGGGGCCACCCAGGCCGCCATGCAGCTGGGCGAAGACACCGACCTTGCCGATCAGCGGACCGTTGCCCAGCGGAATGCGCCAGACCTGCTGGGCCCGGGTGACCGCTATCAGCAGATGGTTGAGGCGTGGATCGAAGACGATGCCGTTGGGACTGGGCACCGTGGCCAGCAGGCAACTGAGCTGGCCATCGGCGCCCAGGCGATAGACGCGCCCACTGGGATCCTGCAGACCGGTCTGCCCCTGGTCGGTGAAGTAGAGATCGCCGCTCGGCGAGAACACCAGGTCGTTGACGCCCTTGAAGCCTTCCGAGCCGGCGCTGCCCAGCACCGTCTCCACTTCGCCACGCCGTGGATCGAGTTGCAGGATGCCGCGCTTGTAGTCGGCGATGAAAATTCGCCCGTCGCAGTGGATCTTCAGCCCATTGGGCCAGCCGTCGTATTCGCAGACCAGCTCCCACTCGCCCTTGGGGTCGATGCGAAAGATGCGCCCATAGGGGATGTCGGTCACATAGAGATTGCCCTGTCGATCGAAAGAGGGCCCTTCCAGAAAGGAATCGATGGCCCTGCCCTGGCGATTGGCATCGGCCCAGGCCGTGCGCCGCGGCTGGCGATAGCGCTCGGGCAGGCGGGTGAAGACGGAGGTTTCCAGCGTCGGAGGCGCAGCGAAGAAGCTCATGCACAGAGACCTTTAGAGGCGGAACATGCCGGCTAGCGGAGGGGTTTTACCCTTGTATTTATGAAACGCTATTTCAAAATAAAGGATGAATAGCCAAATGCAAGCAGTAAAAATCCAAAATCTCAGCCAAGAATGGATTGAGTAGTCTAAAAATCAGAATGAGAGACAGGAATCGCCGTATTGAACAACCACCCCCAGATCCGATGCGCGGATGAGATGACGAAGCCCAGGTGAACGGCGGACTAGACGGAAGCGGCAGATACGGCGGGCCTCGCTGTTGGCACCAGCCCAATTCGCAGAAGGTAGAAATGAAAACGCCTGACACCACTCAGGGTGTCAGGCGTTTCTCAAACAGGAACCGCATGGGTCGAGATATCCTTTCGGCCAAGACCGCGAGGACAGGAACAGCCGGCATTGCACCGTGTCGCCTGATCCTCTGGATTGCACCTCAGGCCCGGATCAACAGCGGCGCCGTTCCGCGATAGCAGGCCTCCAACCGTTCCGCGCGATGGGTCAGGACGCTGCGCTGGTTGAGCGAGCCCTTGTCGGTGATCTCGCCACGGTCGGCGGACGGCGGCTCCTCCTGCAGGGCGATCCATTCCAGGCGGCTGGCGTTGCCCGAGGCCTCGCGATTGAGGCGCTTGAGCCAGGCGGCGAACCAGTCCCGTACCGGCGCGCTGGCCAGCACCGTGGCGGCATCGGCGGTCTCGTCCAGCCCGGCCAGTTGCCGGCAGTCCGCCAGGCGTGGAAAGACCAGCAGTCCCAGACATTCGCGATCCGGCGCCGCCACCACCACGTCCTGCACCAGCGGCGTGCCCTCCAGTACCGCGCGGTTGCGCAAGGGACCGACGCTGACGAACACCCCGGACGACAGCTTGAAGTCCTCGGCGATGCGGCCATCGAACATCAGGCCCAGCTGCGGATTGGCAGGGTCGGCGAGCTTGAGGGCATCGCCCGAGCAGTAGAACCCCTCTTCGTCGAAGCAGGCGGCGGTCTGGGTGGCATCGCGCCAGTAACCGGGCATGATGTGCGGCCCGCGGAAACGCCCTTCCAGCTTGCCGTCCACCGGCACCAGCTTGAGTTCGCACCCCGGCGCCGGCACCCCGACGTAGCCGGCCACCGACAGCGGGCCGGTGGTGAAGGTGCAACTGGGCGAGGCCTCGGTCATGCCCAGGCCGGCCATCATGCGGATGCGCTCACCGCAGTGGGCCTCGGCGATGCGATCCAGGCGATCCCAGACGCTTTGCGACAGCCCCGCCGCGGCAAAGAAGAACAGCCGCATGCGGGCGAAGAAGCGCTCGCGCAACTCGGCATCGCGCTCCAGGGCATTGGCCAGCTCCTCCCAGCCGCGCGGAACCGTGAGATAGGCGGTGGGTGATACCTCGCGCAGATTGCGCAGGGTTTCGCCGAAGCCCTGGGGCGTCGGCTTGCCTTCGTCCAGATAGAAGGTGCCGCCGTTGTAGAGCACGATACCCAGGTTGTGACTGCCACCAAAGGTGTGGTTCCAGGGCAGCCAGTCCACCAGCACCGGCGGCTCCTCGCCAAACACCGGAAAGGTCTGCAGCAGCATCTGCTGGTTGGCGCAGAGCATGCGCTGGGTGGTGGTCACCGCCTTGGGCAGCTTGGTGGAGCCGGAAGTGAAAAGGAACTTGGCGATGCTGTCCGGGCCGGTCGCGGCGAAGGCGCGCTCGGCCGCGGCCAGTTCACCGCGAGCGAGCAGCGCCGCGAAGGCCAGGGTGATACGGCCCTGTACCTGACCGCGAGCCGCGATCACCGGTACGTCGGCCGGCAGCACGGCGTCCAGCGCCTTCTGGAAGGCCGGGCCATCGCTGACGAACACCAGTCCCGGCTGCAGCAGGCCGCAGACATGGCGCAGCTTGGCGTGATCCTGGGACAGTAGTGCATAGCCGGGCGACACCGGGCAGAAGGGAATGCCGGCGTAGAGTGCCGCCATGGCCAATTGCAGGTGCTCGGGGTCGTTGCCGGAGAGGATCGCCAGCGGGCGCTCGGCGGAGAGGCCGAACTCCAGCAGCGCGGCGGCCAGCTGGCGCACCCGTTGCAGCATCTCGGCATAGGAGAATTCGCGCCAGGCACCGCCCGTGTCCCGGGCAGCGAAGAAGGTGCGGTTCGGTGCCACCTCGGCCCAGTGCAGCAGCCGGTCCAACAGTCGCGGCGGCGGTGGCGTCAGGGCTTCCTGGGAGGCCATGTAGAGCAGTCCACCCCGCTCTTCCACGGTGACGCCGGGTTGTCCCAGGGTCACCGGGCGATAGCGCAGCGGCTGATCGGCGGGCGCGCGGGTGTGCGTGACGTGACTCACCTTGAATTCTCCTCTGGGCTGGCGCCCGAAGGCGCCTCTTATTGTTGTCGCGACAGGAGCGAGGGACGGCGGACGCTGATCAGATCGGGTAGTGGCGCGGCCCCGTCTGCAGCGTCACCCAGCGCAACTGGGTGAAGTGCTCGATGGAAGCGCGCGAGCCGAAGCTGCCGTAGCCGCTCGACTTGACGCCGCCGAAGGGCATCTGCGCCTCGTCGTGCACCGTGGGACCGTTGATGTGGCAGATGCCGCTCTCCACCCGCTGCGCCAGCGCCAGGGCACGGGCGGTGTCGCGGCTGAAGATGGCCGACGAGAGGCCGAATTCGGAATCGTTGGCCAGGCGCAGCAGGGCCTCGTCGCCCTCGGCACGGATCACCACCGCCACCGGGCCGAAGGATTCCTCGGCATAGAGCTGCATCTCGGCGGTGACGCCATCCAGCAGCGTCGGCTGCAGGATGCTGCCCTCCAGCTCGCCGCCGCAGACCAGGCGCGCGCCCTTGCCCACGCCGTCGTCGATCATGGCCTTGATGCGGGTCCCGGCGCTGGCGTCGATCAGGGAGCCGAGGACGGAGTCGGGTGCACTCGGATCACCGGCCTTGAGGGTTCGCACCTTGGCCGCCAGGCGCTCGACGAAGGCGTCGGCAATGCGGCTGTCCACCAGCAGGCGCTCGGTGGACATGCAGATCTGCCCCTGGTTGAAGTAGGCACCGAAGGCCGCCGCAGCGACCGCGGCATCCAGATCGGCGTCCTCCAGCACCAGCAGCGGTGCCTTGCCGCCCAGCTCCAGCACGGCGGGCTTGAGGTGGCGAGCCGACAGTTCACCGACGATACGACCGACCCGGGTGGACCCGGTGAAGTTGACGCGCCGCACCGCCGGGTTGGCGATCAGGCGCTCGACGATGGCCGGGGCATCTTCCGGAGCATTGGTGACGACGTTGACCACACCGTCGCCCAGGCCGGCATCCTGCAGCACCTGGCCGATCAACCGGTGCACGCCCGGGCTCTGCTCCGAGGCCTTGAGCACCACGGTGTTGCCGCAGGCCAGCGGCATGGCCAGGGCGCGGGTGCCCAGGATCACCGGGGCGTTCCAGGGCGCGATGCCCAGCACTACACCGCACGGCTGGCGCAGCGCCATGGCGAAGCTGCCGGGCACATCGGAGGGAATGACCTCGCCCTGGATCTGGGTGGTCATGGCCGCCGCTTCGCGCAGCATGTTGGCCGCCAGGTGGACATTGAAGCCGTACCAGTTGGCCATGGCGCCGGTCTCCCCGGCCAGGGCGACGAATTCGTCACTGCGTGCGGCCAACCCGTCGGCCGCGGCCAGCAGCCGGCGGCGCCGCTCGCCCGGCGGTAGCGCGGCCCAGGCGGGAAAGGCGGCCTGGGCCGCGGCGACGGCGGCGTCGGCATCCTCCGGGGTGGCGGCGGCCACCGTGGAGACCACCGCGCCGGTCACCGGATGGCAACGCTGATAGCTGCGACCGTTACCGGCCGGGCGGCTGGCGCCGCCGATGAGCAGGGATACCTCGACCATGACGCTACCTCTTGTTGTTGTGCATGGGGGCGGTGGCGGTTCAGCGCTTGTAGGTCTGCAGCCCGGGCTTGATGCTCTTGTCGTCGAGGAACTGCTTCATGCCCTGCTCGCGACCGCCTTCCGGATCCTGCAGACGCGACTGGTCGAGCTTGGCATAGAGGTAGTCCTCGTTCTGCTCCCAGGTCAGTTCGCGGCAGCGCTTGAAGCCGACCTTGGCGGCCCGCAGTACCACCGGATTCTTGTCCAGCAGCTCACGTGCCAGGGCGGTGGTCACCTCACGCAACTGTTCACGTGGCACGCTCTGGTTGACCAGCCCCATGGCGGCGGCCTCGGGACCGCTGAAGGTCTTGCCGGTCATCACATAGTAGAGCGCGGTGCGGTGGCCCACGGTGTCGGCCAGGGCCTTGCTCACCAGGTTGCCCGGAGGAATGCCCCAGTTGATCTCGGACAGGCCGAAGGTGGCCTCGTCGGCGGTGATGGCCAGGTCGCAGGCCACCAGCGGGCTGAAGCCGCCGCCAAAGCACCAGCCGTTGACCATGGCGATGGTCGGCTTGGCGTACATGCGCAGGAGCTTCCACTGCCACTGGGAGGCCTCGCGGCGAATCTTCTCCTGCAGGATTTCGGGGCCGGCATCGGTCTCGCGGAAGTACTCCTTGAGGTCCATGCCCGCGGTCCAGGCATCACCGGCACCCGTCAGCACCAGCACGCCGGCGCTGGCGTCCTGCTCCAGGGTCTCCAGCACCTCGACCATCTCGCGGTTGAGGGTGGGACTCATGGCGTTGCGTTTCTCGGGACGATTGAGCGTCACCCAGGCGATACCGTCCTCGATGTCCACTTTGACCGTCTGCCAGCGTCCGTCGTAACTGCCCATGGCGTGTGCCTCTTGTTGTTGGGTGGGTATGGAGCTGAAGCTACGCCAGGGAATTAGTTAAGTCAATTAACTATTTTTGGCAAAAGGATGACCTTGCCAAAAGCGGCTAGCCCAGCGCCTCGCCCTGCCGCCGACTCACCTCCGTGGCCGTAGGTCGCTGCTCGGGACGAGTCAGCAGGAGCAGCAGACCTGCCGCCACGAACACCCCGGCAAAGACCAGATACAGGCGTAGCGGGGGCCACCCGTTGTCGAGCAGCAGCCCGGCCACCACCGGTGAGAGGATGGCGCCAAGACGGCCGATGCCGATGCCCCAGCCCACGCCAGTGGCCCTGACTTCGGCGGCATAGGCCAGCGCTGGCAGCGCATAGAGTCCGGCGACGCAGCCATTGGCGAAAAGCCCGATCAGCAGGCCCATGGCCAGGGCACCGAGGTAGGAACTGCCCATCTGGGCGAAGGCCACCAGCAGCAGCGCGGTGGTCAGCATGAAGCCGCCCAGCGCGCGTGACAGCGGCAAGCGGGCGAACAGCAGGCCGACCAGGGCGGCGCCAAAGATGCCGCCTACGCTCAGCAGCACGCCACCAGCCACCCCCTGCTGCTCGGACAGCCCCAGGGTAGTCAGCAGCTTGGGCGTCCAGCTCATGATGAAGTAGAAGCCGAACATGGCCAGGAAGAACAGCGTCCATACCAGCAGCGTGGTCCGCCGTAGCGCGGGCGCCAGCAGCCGGCCGACGGTACCGCCCGCCGCTCGGGCCTCGGTCCGGGGTGGCAGCGCGGCCAGCGGCGGCTGCCCCAGGCGTCGGGCCAGCCGGTTGATCCGTACCAGAGCCCCGGTTGGGCGTCGCGTGAGGAGGAAATCCAGCGACTCGGGCAGGCCGATGAGCACCAGGGGAATGGCTCCCAGGGTGATGAGGCCGCCGGCGCAGAAGACCGCGCGCCAGCCCCAGTGCGACAGCAGCCAGACCGCCAGTAGTCCTCCCAGGGTAGCGCCCAGGGCATAGCCCATGCCCTGCAGGCTGACCGCCAGGCCGCGCCAGCGGCGCGCCGAATACTCGCTGGCGATCACGTTACTGCTGGCCAGCACCCCGCCTACGCCCAGTCCGGTCAGGCCCCGCAGCAACGCCAGCTGAAGGGGTGAGCCAGCCAGCGCCGAGAACAGCATGCCAGCGCCCGAGAGCAGCAGGCAGAACAGGATCAGGCGTCGTCGCCCCCAGTGATCGGCCAACGGCGCCAGCAGCAGCGAACCGGCGGCCATCCCCACCAGACCGGCGCTGAGCAGCATTCCCATCTGGGATCCGGAGAGGCCCCACTCGCGCGACACCGAGGCCGCGGTAAAGGCCATCACCAGCACGTCGAAGCCATCGATCATGTTGAGCAGGATGCAGACCAGCACCGCCAGGTACTGGAAACTGCGCATGGGGCCCTGGTCGACGATGTCGCGCAGATCGCTCATCGCCCACCTCCGGTGCAGGAAGGAGAACGGAAACGGAGCACGGTGCTCCTGGCCCCAGACGAAAAGACGGCGAAGCGCTCTGACATGGCAAGCATCCTTGAATTCTTGTTGTTGGAATCACAGCTCGAAAAGGCTGGCAAAAATGGATCCAATTCACAAGGCACTAGCTGCCTCAGGCCAAACTCGAATCTGACCGTTCCTCAGGTCCCAACTAGAGGAAATGCCAAGACAATCAAGGCCATTCTGGCTTCACCGCAACGAATACAGCCGCAATTTACTGGGCGATTATCGACCAGCAACCGCTACCTCACCGGGCCTAACCGCATTGACACCCTCGGGCACCCCAATCAATTATTGGATCCAATAGACAACAACAAGAGGTTCCAATCATGTACCCGAAGAACGCCTGGTACGTTGCCTGCACCCCCGACGAAGTCCAAGACAAGCCCCTCGGCCGGCAGATCTGCGGCGAGCCCCTGGTCTTCTATCGCGACGCCAACGGCCAGGTGGTGGCGCTGGAAGACTTCTGCCCGCACCGTGGTGCGCCGCTGTCGCTGGGCTTCGTCCGCGACGGCACCCTGGTCTGTGGCTATCACGGCCTGGAAATGGGCTGCGGCGGCAAGACCCTGGGCATGCCAGGCCAGCGGGTCGGCGTCTTTCCCGCGGTACGCCCCTATGCCGCCGTGGAGCGGCACGGCTTCATCTGGGTCTGGCCAGGTGATCAGGCCAAGGCCGATCCGGCCCTGATTCCCTATCTGGAATGGGCCGAAAGCCCCGACTGGGCCTATGGCGGCGGCCTGTATCACATCCAGTGCGACTACCGCCTGATGATCGATAACCTCATGGACCTCACCCACGAGACCTACGTCCACGCCTCCAGCATTGGCCAGAAGGAGATCGACGAGGCGCCGCCAGCCACCCGCGTCGAGGGGGACGAGGTCATCACCAGCCGGCACATGGAAAACATTTCCGCCCCGCCCTTCTGGCGCATGGCCCTGCGCGGCAATGGCCTGGCCGACGACGTCCCGGTGGATCGCTGGCAGATCTGCCGCTTCACTCCGCCCAGCCACGTGATGATCGAGGTGGGCGTGGCCCATGCCGGCCATGGCGGCTACGACGCGCCGGCTGCGGTCAAGGCCGCCAGCGTGGTGGTGGACTTCATCACCCCCGAGACCGAGACCTCCATCTGGTACTTCTGGGGGATGGCACGCAACTTCAAGGCGGAGGACGCCGAACTCACCGCCAGCATCCGCGAGGGCCAGGGCAAGATCTTCGGCGAAGACCTGGAGATGCTCGAACGCCAGCAGCAGAACCTCTTGCGCTATCCCGAACGCGGGCTGCTCAAGCTCAATATCGATGCCGGCGGCGTGCAGTCGCGGCAGATCATCGACCGCCTGCTGGCCGCCGAACAGGCCGCCACCGGCATCCCGATCCGGCAGATCGCCTAGGAGACAGTCATGCTCGATCTGATCGTCACCGCCGTGCAACGTGAAGCCCCCACCATCCTGGCCTTCGACCTGGCCCGCGCCGACGGTGGTCCGCTGCCCAGCTTCAGCGCCGGCGCTCACCTGGAGATCACCCTGGGCGACGGCCTGGTCCGCCACTATTCGCTCTGCACCGCACCCGAGCCCGCCCCGACTCGCTATCGCATCGCGGTGCTCCTCGTCGCCGACTCCCGCGGCGGCTCCCAGGCCATGCATGAATTGGAGGTAGGTGATCGCCTGCAGGTGAGCGAGCCGCGCAACCTCTTCGCACTGGTCCCCACTGCGCGCCGCACCCAGCTGCTGGCCGGTGGTATCGGCATCACCCCGATCCTGGCCATGGCCGAGCAGCTCCATCAGCAGGGCGCGCGCTTCAGCCTGCGCTACCTGGTGCGGGATCGCGAGCACGCCGCCTTCATCCCCTGGCTCAAGGCGCGGCCCTATGCCGACCAGGTCAGGGTCCACTTCGACCAGCACGACCCGGCGCTGCGACCCAACTTCCAGCACCTGCTCGGCCCGGCGGCGCCGGACGACCACCTCTATGTCTGCGGACCGGCGGGTTTCATGGCCGCTGTGGTGGACGCCGCCCAGGCCCAGGGCTGGCAACCCGGGCAGATCCACCGCGAATACTTCGCCGCCGACCCCGCCGCCCAGGGCGAGCAAAGGCCCTTCGAGGTGGAGCTGGCGCGCAGCGGACGCCGCGTGGAGGTACCGGCCGAGCGCAGCGTGGTCGAGGTGCTGGCCGACCTCGGGATCGTCCTGCCGGTCTCCTGTGGCCAGGGCCTCTGCGGCACCTGCCTGACCCCAGTGCTGGCCGGTGAACCCGAGCACCGCGATCTCTTTCTTTCCGAAGCCGAGCACGCCGCCAACGATCGCTTCACCCCCTGCTGCTCGCGCGCCAAGGGCGAGCGGTTGGTGCTGGATCTCTGACAAACCGAGCCCGCCCTACCTCCCCTCTCCCCTTGGAAGAGGGCCGGGGTGAGGGTCCGCTCTACACCAGCACCTTCATCGCCCCCGCCTCGCCCTCTTCCCCACCAAACCACCGCGCATACCCCAGGGTCGCCTGGGCGTGCTCGCGCATGATGCCCTCGGCGCGGGCGCCCTGGCCGCGCACCAGGGCGTCGAACACCGCATGGTGCTGCAGGTGGGCGAAATTGAAGCGACGGTACTCGCGGTCGAGATCCTCGGCATCCACCGCCAGGGCGCTCACCGAGGCGAAGGGCAGGTGCTCGTGACGCCCCAGGGCCACGGCGATGGCCGGATTACCGCTGGCCGCGACGATGGCCTGGTGAAAGGCCCGATTGAGATCGTGATAGTCCTCCAGGTCCTCCAGCCGCACATGCCCTTTGGCGAACAGTCGATCGCCACGGCGCAGGCAGTCTTCCAGCGTGGCGCGCGTGGCCGCATCCAGGCCGCGCTCGGCCGCCTGGCGCGCGGCCAGGCCTTCCAGCACGCCGCGCACCTCCACCGCGCCTTCCAGATCCGCGCCCGTCAGCGCGCGCACCTGATAGCCCCGGGCGCCGCTGCGCTCCAGCAAGCCCTCCTGGGCCAGGGTGCGCAGGGCCAGCCGCACCGGCATGCGTGACACGGCGAAGCGCTCGGCGGTGGGAATCTCCGCCAGCCGCTCGCCCGCCGTGAGTTCGCCGGACAGAATCATCTGCCGCAGCGCGGCCAGTACCCGCTGTCCCGGCTTGCTCATGACAGTCCCTCTCCTTCGTTGATCTCGGCCAGCAGCCACTGGCGAAAGGCCTGCAGCGACGGCAGCCCTTCGTTGCGCGGTGGATAGACCAGGTAATAGCTGCGCCGACTGACCAGCGCCGGACCGCAGGCCAGCAGCTCGCCCTGGGCCAGTTCGTCCTCTACCAGTACCCGCGGCACCAACCCGATGCCGATGCCGGCGCGCACCGCCTGGATCAGGTGCGAGGTCAGCTCGAAACTCGGCCCCGGGCGCATGGCCCGATGGGGCAGCTCATGGTGGCGGAACCATTCACCCCAGGCCTGGGGATTGTTGACCACGCCCAGCAGTAGCTGGCCAGCCAGGGTCGCCGGCGTCGCATCCGGCAACTCGGCCAGCGTCGTCGGGCTGGCAATCACCACAAGCTGCTCGGCCTGCAGCGGATGAGCACAAAGCCCTGGCCAGTTGCCGCTGCCGACGCTGATAGCCGCATCGATCTCGCTGGCGGCGAAGTCCACCGCCTGGATGCGCGAATGCAGGTGCACCAGCATGCCGGGATGGGCAGCGTAGAAGTCACCCAGGCGTGGCAACAGCCACTTGGAACCAAAGGTCGGCAGCACCGCCAGGCGCAGCGTGCCCTGCCCGGAGGCGAAGGCCATGGCCTGCAGGGTGGCGCTGCGGATCTGCCCCAGGGCCAGGCCCAGCTCACGGCTATAGGCGCGGCCCACGTCGGTAAGCACGATCTGCCGGCCTTCGCGGCGGAACAGCGTCAGACCCAGCAACTGTTCCAGCGCCTGCACCTGGCGCCCTACGGCACTCTGAGTCAAGGACAGCTCTTCGGCCGCCCGGGTATAGCTCTCGTGGCGCGCCGCCGCCTCGAAGGCCAGCAGCAGCGACATGGAGGGCGTCAGGCGACGGTGATTCATTCAGGATCTTCCGGCATAGGCGGCGGAATCTTCGGTTGTGGCCCCGGCGCGCTGTGGTGAGAATGCCTACTATAGCCAGAAAAGGTCGATGCCATTCCTTCGTTCGCTGAAGGAGACGGCCATCCGCCGCCAGAGAGCCCGCCTGATGAACATGATCGCCCGCCTGCCGGCCCCGGCACCCCTCGCCGCCGCCTACACCGACTTCCTCAGCGCCCTCGCCGCCAGCGGTTTCCAGGGTGAGATCGCACCGGACCATGCCAGCCGTACGGTCATGGCCACCGACAACTCCATCTACCAGCGCCTGCCCCAGGCGGCGGTGTTTCCCAAGGACAGCGCCGACGTCCAGCGCCTGGCCCAACTGATGGGCGAGTCGCGCTTCCAGGGCGTGGTCCTCACCCCGCGCGGCGGCGGCACCGGCACCAATGGCCAGTCGCTCACCGACGGCATCGTGGTCGACCTCTCCCGCCACCTGAACCGGATCCTGGAGATCAACGCCGCAGAGGGCTGGGTGCGGGTCCAGGCCGGGGTGGTCAAGGACCAGCTCAACGCCGCATTAAGGCCCCACGGGCTGTTCTTCGCCCCGGAACTGTCGACGTCCAACCGCGCCACCCTCGGCGGCATGATCAACACCGACGCCAGCGGCCAGGGCAGCGTGACCTACGGCAAGACCCGCAACCACGTACTGGAACTGGACGCCTACCTGATCGGTGGGGAACGCCTGCAGAGTCGCCCGGTGGACAGCGACGAGCTGGACGCCCTCTGCGCCCGCCAGGACCGCACCGGCGCGGTTTACCGCTGCGCGCGGGACATCGCCGAGAATCAGGCCGAACTGATCGAGGCGCGCTTTCCCAAACTCAACCGCTGCCTGACCGGCTATGACCTGGCGCACCTGGTCGAGCCGGATGGCCGGTTCAACCTCAACAGCGTGCTCTGCGGCGCCGAAGGCTCCCTGGCCTTTATCGCCGAAGCCAAGCTCAATGTCCTGCCGATACCCAAGTACTCGGTGCTGGTCAACGTCCGCTATGGCAGCTTCATGGACGCCCTGCGCGACGCCCGCGCCCTGATCGAATTGAAACCGCTGTCCATCGAGACGGTGGATTCCAAGGTACTGCTGCTGGCCATGCAGGACATCGTCTGGCACAGCGTAGCGGAATACTTTCCCGAGGACGTGGAGCGTCCCACCCTGGGCATCAACCTGGTGGAATTCAGCGGCGATGATCCCGAGGCAGTGGACGCCCGTGTCCAGGGCTTTCTGGAGCACCTGCGCCAGGACCCCACCGTCGAGCGCCTGGGCCACACCCTGGCCATCGGGCGCAATGCCGTGACCCGCGTCTACACCATGCGCAAACGCGCGGTGGGCCTGCTGGGCAACGTCCAGGGCGAGATCCGCCCGCAACCTTTCGTCGAGGACACCGCGGTTCCACCGGAGCGCCTGGCCGACTTCATCGCCGAGTTCCGCGCCCTGCTCGACGGCCATAACCTGCAATACGGCATGTTCGGCCACGTCGACGCCGGGGTGCTGCACGTGCGCCCGGCGCTGGACCTCAAGGATCCGCGCCAGGCGGCGCTGGTGCGGCCGATCTCCGACCAGGTGGCCGCACTGACGCAGAAATACGGCGGCCTGCTCTGGGGCGAACATGGCAAGGGCGTGCGCTCGGAATATGCGCCGGCCTTCTTTGGCGATCTCTATCCCGCCCTGCAGGCGCTCAAGGGCGCCTTCGACCCGCACAACCAGCTCAATCCGGGCAAGATCGCCACCCCGCTCGCCAGCGGCGCCGAACTGCTCAAGGTCGATGGCGTGACCCTCAGGGGCGAACTGGACCGCACCCTCGACGAGCGCGTCTGGCAGAGCTACGGCACCGCCATGCACTGCAATGGCAACGGTGCCTGCTACAACTACGATCCCGACGACGCCATGTGCCCCTCATGGAAGGCCACCCGCCAGCGCATTCACTCACCCAAGGGCCGTGCCTCCCTGATCCGCGAATGGCTGCGCCTGCAGGGCCAAGCCGGCATCGATGTCCTGGCCCCGGCGCCGCGTGGCGCCCTGAACTGGCTCAAGGCCCTGCCCCAGCGCTGGCGCAATGGCCGTGAGGCCGAGGCGGACTTCTCCCACGAGGTCTATGACGCCATGGCCGGCTGCCTGGCGTGCAAGTCCTGCGCGGGCCAGTGCCCGATCAAGGTCAATGTGCCGGAATTCCGCTCGCGCTTTCTCGAGCTCTATCACCGTCGCTACCTGCGCCCCCTGCGCGACTACCTGATAGGTTCGCTGGAATTCAGCCTGCCGGCGTTCGCCCGTGCACCCGGCCTCTACAACGCCGTCATGGGCGCCACGCCCATCCAGCGGCTGTTCGCGGAGCGCATCGGCATGGTCGACAGCCCCCTGCTCAGCCGCTTCGACCTGGCGCCGGTCATGCAGCAATGGCAGGTACAGATCGCTACCCCGGAGCGGCTGCTGGCCCTGAGCGACGAAGAACGCGCCAAGACCCTCGTCCTGGTGCAGGACGCCTTCACCCGCTATTTCGAGACCCCACTCACCGCCGCCTTTCTCGAATTGGCTGCCCGTCTGGGCCAGCGGGTGTTCCTCGCGCCCTATCGCGCCAATGGCAAACCCTTGCAGGTACAAGGCTTCCTCGGTGCCTTCGAGCGCACGGCGCGGCGCAACGCGGCCCAGCTCGCCACGTTGGCCGGCTTCGGCGTCAGGCTGGTAGGCCTGGATCCGGCCATGACCCTGGTCTATCGCCAGGAATACCCCAAGGTCCCCGGCATCGCCCGGATGCCCGAGGTGCTGCTGCCCCAGGAGTGGCTGCTGCAGGTGTTGCCGAAAGAGAAGCAGGTGGTCGGTGACAAGGTCTATCGCCTGCTCGGCCATTGCACCGAAAAGACCAACGCCCCGGCCAGCGTCAGCCAATGGCAGCAGGTGTTCGAGCGCCTGGGTCTCGGACTCAAGCCGGAAAGCACCGGATGCTGCGGCATGTCCGGCACCTACGGCCACGAGGCGCGCAATCTGGCGACCTCCAAGGTGATCTACGACCAGTCCTGGGCCCGCGCCCTGGCGGTACCGGCCGAACAGGGCGAAGCCCTGGCCACCGGCTACTCCTGCCGCAGCCAGGTCAAACGCATCGACGACCGCCGCCTGCGCCATCCGTTGGAGGCGGTACTTGATGCGATAAGGGGCTGAGTTCGCACCTTGCCCCACCTATCGCGGCCATGGGCCGTTCCTACAAGCGCGTGACACCCTGTAGGAGCGGCCCATGGCCGCGATTAACGCGCAGCGTTTTCCACGCGCGGGTGATCAGGCCAAGGTGCAAACCCATCGACCCAAGCAATTCATATAAGGAAGGAAGAAACGCGAGAAAGCACGATAGGAAAATCGCGCCCAAACGAAAAAGCGGCCACTAGGGCCGCTTTTCGATGGTTGCTGGCGTTCAGGACCAGGCAACCTTTAAATGGCGCAGCGGACGGGACTCGAACCCGCGACCCCCGGCGTGACAGGCCGGTATTCTAACCGACTGAACTACCGCTGCGCATTACCTCGAGTGGTGGGTGATGACGGGATCGAACCGCCGACCCTCTGCTTGTAAGGCAGATGCTCTCCCAGCTGAGCTAATCACCCGTTTGCTCTCGAAGTGGGGCGCATTCTACGGAGGGGTTCCCCACCTGGCAACCCCTTTTTGAAAAAAATTTTCCCAGCACTTCCAAAGGCTTAGCGATGCGCTCCGGAGCTGTCAGAGAAAGCCGGCATTCCCGACGACCACCGCGATCCGGGGTTGGCCTCCAGGGCGAGCGACGCGGATAATGCGCGCTTCGTTTTTGGGAGTGACACCATGTGGTTCCGTAATCTGCTCGTCTACCGTCTCACCCAGGAAGTCGCCTTCGAGACCGAAGCCCTCGACGCCGCCCTCGCCGCCAAACCGGCGCGCCCCTGTGCCAGCCAGGAGTTGTCCACCTATGGCTTCGTCGCCCCCTTCGGCAAGGGCCCGGACCTGCCGCTGGTACACGAAAGCCAGGGCTTCTTCCTGATCGCCGCGCGCAAGGAAGAACGCATCCTGCCCAGCAGCGTGGTCAAGGAAGCCGTGCAGGAAAAGGTCGACGAGATCGAAAACCAGCAGATGCGCAAGGTCTACAAGAAGGAGAAGGAGCAGATCAAGGACGAGATCGTCCAGGCCTTCCTGCCGCGCGCCTTCATTCGTCGCCAGACCACCTATGCCGCCATCGACCCCAAGCAGGGCTGGATCCTGGTGGACGCCTCCAGCGCCAAGCGCGCCGAGGACCTGCTCTCCACCCTGCGCGATGCTCTGGGCTCGCTGCCGGTACGACCGCTGGGCGTCAAGCAGGCGCCGATGGCCACCTTCACCGACTGGGTCAAGGCCGGTGACGCCACCCACGGCCTCTATATCCTCGACGAGTGCGAACTGCGCGACGCCGGCGAAGATGGCGGCGTGGTGCGCTGCAAGGGGCAGGACCTCACCAGCGAAGAGATCCAGAACCACCTGGGCGCTGGCAAGCTGGTCACCAAGCTGGCACTAGCCTGGCAGGACAAGCTCGCCCTGCTGCTGGACGACAAGGTCACCATCAAGCGCCTGAAGTTCGAGGACCTGCTGCAGGACCAGGCCGAACAGGACGGTGGCGAAGACGCCCTCGGCCAGCAGGACGCCAGCTTCGTGCTGATGATGATGACCCTGGCGGAATTCCTGCCACAGCTGATCGAAGCCCTGGGTGGCGAAGAGCTGCCCCAGGGACTGTAAGCTTCAATCAAGGCCGGCGCAGACCGGCCTTTTTTCTGCCCTTACAAAAAGGAGTTTGCCATGCGCGCCCTGGCCGCCTTCAGCCGCTTCGTCGGCAATACCTTCGCCTTCTGGGTGCTGCTCGCCGCCCTGCTGGCGTTTTTCGCTCCCGCCGTGTTCAAGCCCCTGAGCGTCGCCATCGTGCCGCTGCTGGGGGTGATCATGTTCGGCATGGGCCTGACCCTCAAGGTCGAGGACTTCGCCGCCGTCGGTCGCCACCCCTGGCGAGTGCTGCTGGGCGTGGTGGCGCACTTCGTCATCATGCCGGGCGTGGCCTGGGCGCTGTGCCAGCTGTTTCACCTGCCGCCAGAGATCGCCGTGGGCGTCATCCTGGTCGGCTGCTGCCCCAGCGGCACGGCGTCCAACGTCATGACCTGGCTGGCCAAGGGCGACCTGGCGCTGTCGGTAGCCATCGCTGCCGTGACCACCCTGCTGGCTCCCCTGCTGACCCCGGCGCTGATCTGGCTGCTGGCCTCCACCTGGCTGCCGATCTCCTTTGGCGGCCTGTTCTGGTCGATCCTGCAAGTGGTGCTGCTGCCCATCGCCCTGGGCCTCGTCGCCCAGCGCCTGCTCGGCCGACGGGTCGGCGCGCTGGTCGAGGTGCTGCCGCTGGCCTCGGTGGTCAGCATCGTGGTGATCGTCGCCGCGGTGGTGGCCGCCAGCCAGGCGCGCATCGCCGAGTCCGGCCTGCTGATCATGGCGGTGGTGATCCTGCACAACGGCTTCGGCTTCCTGCTCGGCTATCTCACCGGCAAGTTCTGCAAGCTGCCGTTGGCCCAGCGCAAGTCCCTGGCGCTGGAAGTCGGCATGCAGAATTCCGGTCTTGGCGCCGCCCTGGCCACCGCGCATTTCTCGCCACTGGCAGCGGTGCCCAGCGCCCTGTTCAGCGTCTGGCACAACATCTCAGGCGCGCTACTGGCCACCCTCTTCCGCCGCTTCAAGGACGACGACGGCCGCGCCTGAGGGCTCGCACCACACCTGCCGAAGCAGCGCCTGACAGGTGTCTTCGGTAAAGGGCTGCGGCCGGGCGATGCCGTAGCCCTGGGCGTAGTCGACGCCCAGGGCGCCTAGCGCCGCGATCACCGCATCGTTCTCGGCGAATTCGGCGATGGTCTTCTTGCCGGTGAGATGCCCCAGCTGGTTGATCGCCTCGACCATGGCGCTGTCCACCGCATCCTCCAGCAGATGGCGGACAAAACTGCCATCGATCTTCAGGTAGTCCACCGGCAGGTGCTTGAGATAGGTGAAGGACGACATTCCGGCGCCGAAGTCGTCCAGGGAAAACCTCACCCCCAACCCACGCAATTCGTCCATGAACTGCCGCGCCGCATCCAGATTGGCCACGGCGCTGGTTTCGGTGATCTCGAAGCAGATCCGTGCCGGGGCGATCTGCCAGCGCTGGAGCTGCTGCTTGACGAACGAGGCCAGGCCCGCTTCGCCCAGGGAATGACCCGACAGGTTGATGGCCAGGGTATCGAGCAGCCCGTTGGGCAATTCGGCGAAGCGGGCCAGCGCCGCGGCGATCACCCAGCGATCCAGGTCCGGCATCAGCCCATAGCGTTCCGCCGCCGGGATGAAGACGCCTGGTGCGATCAGCCGATCGCCCTCCTCCAGCCGCATCAGCACCTCCACATGGCGATCCGCTACGGTCTCGCTGCGCAAACCCAGGATCGGTTGGACGAACAAGCGGAATCTGTCCTCGGCCAGCGCCCGGTGCAGGCGCTGCACCCAGGCCATTTCGCCATGACGCTGGTCCAGCTCCACATCACCGGGCGCAAAGACCTGGATGCGATTGCGGCCCTTGTCCTTCGCGGCGTAGCAGGCCAGATCGGCGAGCCGCAGGGCCTCCTCCGGCGCCAGGGCATGACCACCCAGGTGCACCACGCCAATGCTCAAGCCGACGCGAAAGCCCTGCCCGGCGGCCTCGAACTGGAGAGCACCGACGCAGCAACGCAGTCGTTCGGCCACGGCCTCGGCCTCGGCCGGCGTACGGTTTTCCAGCAGAACGCCGAATTCATCGCCGCCCAGGCGCGCCAGGCAGTCGTCTTCACCCAGCTGACCACCCAGCAGCTCACAGAGCTGGCGCAGCAGCCGATCGCCGTGGAAGTGCCCGGAGGTGTCGTTGACGATCTTGAACTGATCGAGATCGATGAACAGCAGCGACGCGCAGACCAGCTCTGGATTGGCCAGCAGGCGCTCCAGCCGGGTCTCGAACTCGCGCCTATTGAGCAGCCCGGTCAGGGCATCGTGACTCGCCTGCCAGGCCAGATCGTGCAGGAAGGCCCGCTCCCGGGTCTGGTCGTGCATCACCAGCACCACCCCGGTGCCGGCCTCGCCACGCGGCAGCGCGCTCACCGTCAGCGCCACCGGGATACGGGTCCCTTCGGTGAGTACCAGTTGATGGGCCAGGGGTTCGTCGCCAGCCCGCCAATCCTGGCTCAGCAGCCGCTCGGCCAGCGGGCGCGTCGACCCCGGCTGGTCCTCGATCTGGATATCGAACAGGTGATTGACCGGTGTGCCGGCGGCCAGTTCGGGCTTGGCGAGCAGACGCGCCGCCGCCGGATTGTGATAGAGCAGCCGCCCCTGGGCATTGAGCGCCAGCACCGCATCGCCGATGGAAGCCAGGATGACCTGCATGTGCTCCTTCTCGGCCTGCAGCGCCTGCTCGGAACGCCAGCGCTGCTGCACCAGGCTGTGCATGCGCCAGATGGCCAGCAGGACCAGCAGCGCACCCACCAGCACGTTGGCGATGAACAGCCCGCGCACCATCTGCCGTGACGCCAGGCCGAGGCGCTCCGAGAAGGCCACGGTCTCCGGCATCATGCGGTCGTGCAAATCCAGCAGGTGGCGCTTCAACGGGATCAGCGCCGGCCCCGGCCCCTGTAGCCTGATCAATTCGAAACTGGTCCGCGCCAGGGCCTGGAACTCGTCCATGTAGGGATCGGTGACCTGCCAGCGGGCGATCACTCCCTCGAACGGCTCGACGTGCCGGGCCAGGCGAAAAAGGGTAATAAGCCCATCGATGTCATCCGGGCTGTTGCCGGCCAGGCGCAGCAGGCGTGCGGCTTCGGCAGGACTTCCGCCGTTATCCAGTTCCGTGCGCGCCGCACGATCCAGGTCATTGACGCTGATGGAGGCCAGATAGTCCTGATAGGCCTCGAGGCGTCCTTCATCCAGGTAAGCACCCAGCGACAGCATGGCGTTGCCCAGGCTCTTGCTCCACAGGCTTTCCGCGGACACATAGGCGCGCACCGTCGACAGCAGTTGCAGGCTGAAGATGGCTACCAGCGCCTGGCAGGACAGGATGATGACGAAGGGCCAGACGACCCTGAGCGTGCGCAGCGCAGAGGAAGGTGACAATGAAGACATACAGCGATCCGCGAAAGGAGACAGGCGAACTCGTACCATTGAGCAGGCATGTCGGCCGTATTGCGGAAAACTGTTGGACAAGAAAGGACGGCCGCCGGAATAGCGGCGCCAAACAAGCGGCGCAGACCCGTTGCGCAGCGATGGTCAGCGACGAACGGTCGGCCAGACGTTGCCGCTAGTTGAAGGACGCCTCCAGTCGCGCCTTCACCTCGGGCCACTCGCGGTCGGTGATGCTGTAGATGATGGTGTCGTCCAGCCGACCGTCCGCCAAGCGCCGATGATTGCGCAAGAGACCCTCGCGCACCGCACCCAGCTTTTCGATGGCCGCCTGGGACCGGAGATTGGTCGCCGCCGTCTTGAGCTGTACCCGTACCAACTGCCAGTGCTCGAAGGCATGGCGCAGCATCAGGTACTTGATGTTGCCATTCAGGCCGCTGCCGTGTTGCTCGGCATCGAGCCAGGTCCAGCCGATCTCGGCGGCGGGCAAGGCGGGCAGGAAATCGGCGAAGCGGGTCGTACCCACCAGCCGGTCGGCGATCCGTACGGCAAAGGGCAAGGCTCGCCCCTCGCGCTGCTCGGCCAGTGCCAGACGGTACCAGTCCGGCCGCAGCGGTCCGCTCAGATAATGCAGCGCCTCGCGATTACGCTCGGCCAGGCCGACCAGTTCGAGCACGTCGCCTTCCGCCAGCGGATCCAGGCGCAGCGCACCACGTTGCAGGGAAATGGGCTGCGCTTGGAACATGACACTCTCTCTCGCTTGAATCAGCCCGCCAACCTAACAGGGCAAACCGTCTGGCTCAACCCAATGTCGCCAGACCTGACGTCTGGCACCCCAAGGTGCGACACTTTGTCCGGGCGCGATGGGCGCCCGGATTGCCTGGAGTCGCCATGTCCCTGCCCAGCGGGCTGATCATCACCGTAACCCTCGGCTACCTCGCCATGCTGTTCGCCATCGCCTTCTATGGCGATCGCCGCCCACCGCTCAAGCCACGCCTGCGGGCCTGGGTCTACAGCCTGTCGCTGGCCGTCTATTGCACCAGCTGGACCTTTTTCGGCGCGGTCGGTCAGGCTGCCGACCAGCTCTGGTCGTTCCTGCCCATCTACCTGGGCCCCATCCTCTTCCTGCTGCTGGCCCCGCAACTGGTCAAGAAGATGGTGCTGATCAGCAAGAAGGAAAACATCACCTCCATCGCCGACTTCATCGCCTCCCGCTATGGCAAGTCCCAGACCCTGGCCATCGTCGTCGCACTCATCTGCCTGGTCGGCGTCCTCCCCTACCTGGCGCTGCAGCTCAAGGGCATCGTCATCGGCGTCAATCTGCTGACCGGTATCAATGCCGAATCCCTGAGCACCCGCGCCCAGGACACCGCGCTGTTCGTTTCCCTGGTCCTGGCGGTGTTCGCCATTCTCTTCGGCACCCGCAACCTGGATGTCACCGAGCACCATCGCGGCATGATGCTGGCGATCGCCTTCGAATCCCTGGTCAAGCTCGCCGCCTTTATCGCCGTGGGCCTCTGGGTCACCTACGACCTGCACGACGGCTTCGCCGACCTGCTCGCCCGCTCCCAGCAGGCGCCGCAGCTGCAGGAATACTGGCGCGAGACGCTGGACTGGCCGGGCCTGCTGATCCAGACCGGCGTGGCCTTCATCGCCGTGATGTGCCTGCCGCGCCAGTTCCATGTGACGGTGGTGGAAAACATCGATACCCGGGACGTCAACCTGGCGCGCTGGGTGTTTCCGCTCTACCTGGCGCTGGCCGCCCTGTTCGTCATTCCCATCGCCCTGGCCGGCCAGCTGCACCTGCCCGGCGGCGTGCTGCCCGACTCCTTCGTCATCAGCCTGCCGCTGGCCCAGGAGCGTCCCTGGCTGGCCTTGCTGGCCTTTCTGGGCGGGGCCTCGGCGGCCACCGGCATGGTGATCGTCGCCTGCGTCGCCCTCTCCACCATGATCTCCAACGACATCGTCCTGCCCTGGCTGCTCAAGCGCCGTGGGCAGGTCGAGAGTCCGCACGCGGTGTTCAGCCACTGGATGCTCACGGTGCGCCGCGCCAGCATCGTGGTCATCCTGGTGCTGGCCTATTGCAGCTATCGCCTGCTGGGCTCCAATGCCAGTCTCGCCACTATCGGCCAGATCGCCTTTGCCGCCATTGCCCAGCTCGGGCCGGCCATGGTCGGGGCGCTGTTCTGGAAGGCCGCCAATCGCCGGGGCGTCTTTGCCGGGCTCACCGCCGGCGCGCTGCTCTGGGGCTATCTGATGGTGCTGCCGGTAGTAGCCACCAGCCTGCAATGGCCGCTGGAGGCCTTTCCCGGCCTGGCCTGGTTCGAGCAGCCCGCGGGGGAGCGGACGCTACAACCGACCACGGTCGGCGCCCTGGTCTCCCTGGCCGGCAACTTCCTGCTGTTCGCCCTGGTGTCGCTGCTCTCGCGTACCCGGGTCTCGGAATACTGGCAGGCCGGGCGCTTCATCGCCCAGTACGCCCTACCCCGGCCGCGCAATCGCGCCCTGCTGGCGGTGAAGCTGGAGGACCTGCGGCTGCTCGCCGCCCGCTTCGTGGGTGATGAGCGCGCACGCCTGAGTTTCAGCCGCTTCGCCGAGCAGAGCGGCCTCACCTACCACCCTGGCATGAACGCCAACAGCGAGTGGATCGCCCAGACCGAGCGGCTGCTGGCCGGGGTTATCGGTGCCTCCTCCGCGCGCGCCGTGGTCAAGGCCGCCATCGAAGGCCGCGACATGCAGGTCGACGACGTGGTGCGCATCGCCGACGAGGCCTCGGAGGTGCTCGAATTCAACCGGGCGCTGCTGCAGGGCGCCATCGAGAACATCTCCCAGGGCATCAGCGTGGTCGACCAGTCGCTGCGCCTGGTCGCCTGGAACCAGCGTTACCTGGAGCTGTTCGACTATCCGGACGGCATGATTCAGGTCGGCCGCCCCATTGCCGAGATCATCCGCTACAACGCCCTGCGTGGCCTCTGCGGACCTGGCGACGCCGACGACCACGTGGCGCGCCGGGTGGAACGGATGCGCCAGGGCATTCCCCACACCTCGGAGCGCACCTTTCCCAACGGCCGGGTGATCGAACTGATCGGCAGCCCCATGCCCGGCCGTGGCTTCGTGATGAGCTTTACCGACATCACCGCCTTCCGCGAGGCCGAGCGCGCCCTGCGCGAAGCCAACGAAGGCCTGGAACAGCGCGTGGAAGAACGCACCCGCGAACTCTCCCAGCTCAACCAGGCACTGGAGGAAGCCAGGGCCCACGCGGAGGCGGCCAACCAGTCCAAGAGCCGTTTCCTCACCGCGGTCAGCCATGACCTCATGCAGCCGCTGAGCGCTGCCCGACTGTTCACCGCTGCCCTCGCCCACCAGGACGGCCTCGCCCAGGAGGCCCAGGAGCTGGTGCGCAACATGGACAGTGCCCTGAGATCCAGCGAAGACCTCATCGCCGACCTGCTGGACATCTCGCGCCTGGAGAACGGGCGCATCCTGGCCGCGCCGGCGCCCTTCCCCCTGGCCACCCTGTTCGAGGCCCTGGGTGTCGAATTCAAGGCCCTGGCCCAGGACCAGGGCACCAGTCTGCGCATCCGCACCAGCCAGCTGGTGGTCAACAGCGACAGCAAGCTGCTGCGCCGGGTACTGCAGAACTTCCTCACCAACGCCCTGAGATACGCCCATGGCCGCGTGCTACTGGGAGTACGCCGCCAGGGGCAGAACGTGAGCCTGGAGGTCTGGGACAGCGGCCCCGGCATCCCGCCGGACAAGCTCGAGCTGATCTTCGAGGAATTCAAGCGTCTGGACAGCCACCAGACCCGCGCCGAGAAAGGCCTGGGCCTGGGCCTGGCGATCGCCGATCGGCTCTGCCGGGTGCTCGGCCACGAACTCTCGGTGCGCTCCTGGCCGGGCCATGGCAGTGTCTTCAGCGTCAAGGTGCCCCTGGCGCCCGCCCTCGCCATCCAGGCGGCCACTGCCAGCGAGGCCGCCCAGCCCTTGGCGGGCGATCCGGTGCTGTGCATCGACAACGAAGACAGCATCCTGCTGGGCCTGCGCAGCCTGCTGGGCCGCTGGGGATGCCAGGTCTGGACCGCGCGCAGCCGTGAAGAATGTGCCGCCCTGCTGGATCAGGGGGTGGTGCCACGCCTGCTGATCGTCGACTACCACCTCAGTGATGCCGACACGGGTCCGGACGTCGCAGAATGGATTCGCCAGGTGCTGCGCCAGGACATTCCCGGCATCGTCATCAGTGCCGATGGCCGTCCGGAATGCCTGGCCAAGGTGCGCGAAGCGCGCCTGGATTTCCTGCCCAAACCAGTGAAGCCGGCCTCACTGCGCGCCCTGCTGAGTCGTCAGTTGGCCCTGTCCGGCTAAGCCGGACGACAGAACGGCAGACACCTGTCCAATCAGCCTGTCGTTCAGCACCGATTAAGGTTTTCAGGCCTGCTCTTCTCGGAACAATCCACAGGTTCTGTTGATAACTTTGTTGAAAACATGGTGGAAAAGAACCCTGAGCCTTGCTCTGCGGGCCCCGCAAACAACTTGCTCATTTTTTAACCAGTTTGATAAGTTCAACGTAATCAACAACTTAATTCAAAAGGGCTATTCTAGACAGGGATCTGTGTGGGTCAGAGAGGACTTGACAGGCGCTAGCACAAGTTGTGCACAACTCGCCTGGAAAAAGACCAACGGATACCTTTCCCCCGTCGCACAATTGTCAAGTATTCGTGAAACAAATTTTTTCATCCTTTCGCCTGGGCTGGTTTCCGGCCAGGCAGGCCTGGCAGAGCCAATGCCAAAGGCCCTGCGAAGGCGAAAGGCTAGCCTTGTCCTACGCCGGTCATCGGGTAGACTGCGCCTTTTGCTCAGGGCTGTCGTGGCGACGCCCACCCTGTCAAACAGGCACGGACGCGCCAGCCCTTCTGGAATAGCTCAGTCACATGAACGTCTTCATCGCGGGTCAACACGGACAACTTTCTCAGGCACTGCAAACCCTGTTGGCACCCAAGGCCCAGGTGACCGTCGTCGGCCGGGCCCAAGTGGATTTCACCCAGCTGGATGCCCTCTACCAACGCGTTCTCGCTGCCCGTCCCGACGTCATCATCAATGCTGCAGCCTATACCGCCGTGGATGCCGCCGAGAGCGATGCCCAGACCGCCACCCTGATCAACGAACGGGTTCCCCAGGTCTTTGCCCGCGCCGCCCAGCAACTGGGCGTGCCCATGGTCCACTACTCCACCGATTACGTTTTCGATGGCAGCAAGCAGGACCGGTATCGCGAGGAGGATCCCACCTGCCCGCTCAACGTCTATGGGCGCACCAAGCTGGCCGGTGAAAACGCCGTACGTGAACAGGCCGAACGTCATCTGATCCTGCGTACCAGCTGGGTCTATTCCTGGCAGGGCAACAACTTCCTGCGCACCATGGTGCGCCTGCTCAGCGAACGCGACGAACTGAATATCGTCGCCGATCAGATCGGCGCCCCCACCTGGACGCGCACCATCGCCGACGCTACCGAGCGCCTGCTGGCGTGCAGTGACCAGCAGGACCTCTGGGGCACCTATCACCTGACCGCGACCGGTACCACGTCCTGGTACGGTTTCGCCGAACAGATCGCGCAGCGGCTGCGCGAGACCGGCGAACTGAAGGCGCGCCTCAACCCCATCCCCAGCAGCTCCTACCCCACCCCAGCGCATCGACCCGCCAATTCCTGCCTGTCCACCGACAAGCTGGCGGCGGTGCTGGGGCAGACGCTGCCCGACTGGCAGCGGGCTTTCGCCCAGTGCTGGAGCGAACGCGACACTCAGGTGAGCAGCTGAAACGGGCCGTCGGTCATACTTTTGAGGTTTCCCGCAGAACTAGCCCAGCCCCCTGAAGTCAATGGCACTGACCCCGCTCACGCCAGTCAGGTACGTCATGGACAACCCCTTCCAGCTCATCGCCGCGGCTTTCGAGCACGACTTTCGGGTCAACTTTCGCATCGAACGCCTCGACGGCAGCGTCAGCTTGACGCTGTCCGACGACAATGGCGTCAAGGTAAAGCGGTTGATCAGCAAGCAGCAGCTGCACGATCAGACCCGACTCGCACGCCTGATCGATAGTATTCGTCTGGGTATTGCCATTGATGAGGGCCATGGCGTCAGCGCTTTGCTGGCGGGCGGCAGCGGCACGGTAAACCACCTCAGCGTGGCGAATTAAGGCAGGAACAGGACCATGCAAACCACGGAAGGCATGACCAGCAGTCTCGTGCAGACCTCAAGCCCTGCGACGCTCCTCGATAACGTGGGCGCAGTTACGCCGCTCCCGTCAGTCGGCGTCTCGCTGTATCAGCTGACCTGCGCACGACTCGACGAGCAATTGGCACCGCTCAAGGTATGGCCGACGCTGCCGGATCGCACCGGGCGCTTTTCCTTCACGCTGTTGGATAGGTGTGGGCGCATCCTCTATCGCTCGCCGGCCTTGCGCCAGGCGTTGTATCGGGAAGAGGAACTGCTCAATGGTGTGATCGCCAGTGCTCGGCTGGCTGCCGTACAAGCCGGACAGGGCTTCCCGTCCTGGGGCGTGATGGACGTCGCGTGCCCCATGTACGCGCTACCTGCGATGCAACTTCCCTGCGGAGATTGTCGTCTGTTGAAGTGCAAGAGCTAGACAATCGACCTTGGACATACCGCTAAAGACGGCCAAGTACTTGTTTGCCATCTGTAATCTTCAGTATTCGAGACCAACGAATGCAGGGCATCCGTACTGCAAGTCTCGAGCTGAAGTCTTCTGCTGCCTATCCCTTATTCGGAATATCTCAGCATATTGGCTCCGGTGGCGCGTAGCACGGCCATGGATTGCGGTGCCAAGGCTCCGGCCCGCAACGACACGTCCTTGCGAACTTCGTCGATCACCGTTTTCAGCAGCTGGCTCTCACCGAGCTGCCGGGCGCTGACCACCCGGTTCACCCGTGCGTCATCACACTGCTGGTCCTGCACCGTCAGCACGATACTGCCGTCAGGGCGAGGCGCCGTGACCGAGCATTTATAAGTACTGAAAGCGGCAGTCAGTCTATCAATGGCGTTTTCCATTCTTCCCCCTCTTATTTGTCTATAAGTGCATGGACGATCAAATACGACGCAACTGACAGTGATAGAAACAGCAAAGTTCTAGCCCAATACTTGAATAAGACGCCCAATGGCGCTAGCACGCCGTTTTGTGAGCCAGCTCTTCTAATCGATTAATAGTGCGGAACTTTTCGAGGCCCGAAATCGGTATGGTATGACCATTCGTCCGCTTTGGACCCTTCTATATGCTTTGACCCTTCTATATAGAGAAAGCACTGGAAGGGCGTGCGGCCCCACCCGTGGAACCTTTGGTCGGAGCCCTCACTCGAAAGGCCTGAAACGGATACCCATTGCCTATTCAGGAGCGCCCCATGAACGACAAAATCTCCCCCGTGCTCAAAGACGAGCTTGCCGCTGATATCGATGAGCAGGCACACCAGCAGAACACTGACCGGGTCCGTCGTCATCTGGGCGAGGCCGAGCAGGCGCTGACCGACGAATTCCACACCCTGCTGGCCGACGCCGAGCAGCTGCTCAAGCACACTGCAAGCATGGCTGGCGAGCAGGCAGATGAACTGCGCGCCAAGTTGAGCTCCAGCCTGGAGCGTTCCCGCGACGTGCTCAAGACCAAGCAGGACGACCTCTACCGCCACGGGGTCGTCGCCAAGGAGACCACCGAGGAATACGTGGTCGACAATCCCTTCAAGGCCCTGGGCATTGCCGCTGGTGTCGGTTTCCTGATCGGCCTGCTGGCATCGCGCCGCTAAGCCTGGGGGATTGCCATGGACACCTCCTCTCCTCCACGGGAGCTGCCTGACGAGGCGCCCAAGCCTTCGGTCAAGCGCCTCGCCGGCGCGGTAGTAGGACTGCTGCAGAGCCACCTGGAATTGCTGGGTATCGAGGTACAGGAAGAGAAGGTTCGTACCTTCCAGCTGTTCCTCTTTACCGGCCTGAGCCTGATCTTTGGCCTGCTGGTGCTGGTAGGCATCTCGGCGGCGGTCATCATCGCCTTCTGGGATACCTATCGCATGACCGCGACCCTGGCGCTGTGCGGCTTCTATGCCGTGGCGCTGGCGATCTGCATCCTGCGAGCCCTTCGCCTGGTCAAGGGCGCCGCGCCTTTCCATGCCACCCTGGAAGAACTGAACCGCAACCGGGAGCGCCTACTGCCATGAACCAGCCGCTTTCCTCTGCCACCAGCCAGGCCAAGCGCAAGGAACTGGTCCGGCTGCGCATGGAGATGTATCGCCAGCAGCTCATCTACAACGCCCAACCCTTGCACAACCCCATCAGCCTTATCGGTGATCTGGTACGACCCAATCGCGACAAGGTCGCCAGCTCGGCGAAGAAGCCGCTGATGCTGGGCGCGACGGTGTTCCTGTCGTTGTTCGGCAAGCGCCTTGGCGCCGTGGGCCGCCTGGCCCGTATCGGCCTGGCGCTGTATCCCATCGTCAATCGATTGCAGAACCGGCATCGCGAACAGGCGGATCATCCGCTACCGCCACCCCACTGATCATGAACGGCTCCCCAGGGAGCCGTTTTTTCATCTGGCACCCTTATCGCATGGCAACAGGTCAGCTCGATAACCACCTGCCTCCCTGACGACAAGGAACCGCTCGTGCCCAGTGCTCAGCCCTCTGCCTTCTTCCAACCCTTCATCGATACCGCTACCGGACGTATCGCCGGGGTCGAGGCGCTTGGCCGACTGCGCCAGGCCGACGGCAGTCACACCTCCGTCGGGCCCCTGTTTGCCGACCCGCATACCCCGACTGCAGACTTGCTGCACCTTGATCGCACGCTTCGAGAGGATGCCCTGCAGCGCTTCGCCAGCGCACCGGAAGACTGGTTTCTCAGCCTCAACCTGTCACCACGCTGGATCAGCCAGGTGGAGAGTGGAGCCGACCTGCCCAGCCTGGTGCAGCTGGAACGCTCTGGGGTAGCGCCCAGCCGGGTCGTCTACGAGATCACCGAGGCTGCCGGCGATCTGCCGCGCCTGACCGAGGCCGTGGCCCGCTATCGGGAACGCGGCATCCGCATCGCCATCGATGATTTCGGTTCCGGCTATTCGCAACTGGATCGGGTGCTGGACCTGCAACCCGACATTCTCAAGCTGGATATGCGGCTGTTCCAGGCCGCTGCCCGGGGCGGTACCCGCGGCGATGCGGTCAAGGCCCTCGCGCAGATGGCGGAAAAGACCGGGTGCTGGCTCATCGCCGAAGGTGTCGAAACCGAGACCGAACTGGATTTCGCGCTGGAGTGCGGCTCACGTTATGTGCAGGGTTTCCTGTTCGCCCAGGCCACCCATGAGCTGAGCGCCAGTGACCGCTACCAGGAGCGCTTCGCCGCCCTGCGCAGTCGCTTCGTCGACGGCAAGCTGGCTCAGCAGACCCAGCTGCTCGCCTTGCGCCAGCGGCTCGCCGACTTCGTCACCCGGCTGAAACCCTGGGCGGAACACGGCGGCCCCCTGAGCGCCCTGCCCGATCCCCACGCCTTTCCCGGCCTGCTGCGCATCTACCAATGCGACCGCGCCGGCACCCAGATCACCCCCAACCTGGAATGGAACGGCATGTTCTGGCGCGAGAACCGGCGTTACCTCAACCACAACTGGTCCTGGCGTCCCTACTTCTATGCACTGCTGGCCGAGGGCTGGAACGAGCGCCGGTTGGCGCTCTCGACGGTGTATCGCGATGCCACGACCAACCAGTACTGCCTGACCGCCAGCCAGTTCCTGGAAAGCGGTCAGCGCCTGCTGCTGATCGACCTGGACGCCAGCCAACTGCCGGGTTTTGCCAACTGAGGGGTGATGATCGTATGTTGCCGAGGTCAGAACGCAGAAGCGCCGAACGGTAACCGCCGGCGTCCCCTAAACGGTGATAGCTCGAGGATGGCCTTGGACTGGCAGACACTTCTTATCCGCGAACGGCTGGGCAAACCCCTGCACAGCCCGGATGAACTGGGGCGCAGCCCCTTTCATAAGGACCACGATCGCATCATCTTTTCCGGCGCCTTCCGCCGGCTGGGCCGCAAGACCCAGGTCCACCCCGTGACCAGCAACGATCATATCCATACGCGCCTGACGCATAGCCTGGAGGTCAGCTGCGTCGGCCGTTCCCTGGGCATGCGCGTGGGCGAGAGTCTCAGAGGCGACCTGCCCGAGTGGTGTGACCCGAGCGATCTCGGCATGGTGGTGCAATCCGCCTGCCTGGCCCATGACATCGGCAACCCGCCATTCGGCCATTCCGGCGAAGACGCCATTCGCTACTGGTTCACCCAGGCGGCCGGACGCGGCTGGCTGGATGACATGAGCGAAGCGGAGCGCCAGGATTTTCTGCACTTCGAAGGCAATGCCCAGGGCTTCCGGGTGCTGACCCAACTCGAATACCACCAGTTCGACGGCGGCACCCGCCTGACCTACGCGACCCTCGGTACCTATCTCAAGTACCCCTGGACGTCACGCTATGCCGCGGCGCCTGGCTACAAGAAGCACAAGTTCGGCTGCTACCAGAGCGAATTGCCGTTGCTGGAACAGATCGCCGAAAAACTCGAACTGCCCCTGCTGGGTCCCGAGCGTTGGGCACGGCATCCCCTGGTCTACCTCATGGAGGCCGCCGACGACATCTGCTACGGCCTGATCGACCTGGAAGACGGCCTGGAGATGGAGCTGCTGGACTATGCCGAGGTCGAGGCGCTGCTGCTGGGCCTGGTCGGCGATGATCTGCCCGAGACCTATCGCCAGCTGGGTCCGCGCGACTCCCGCCGGCGCAAGCTGGCGATCCTGCGCGGCAAGGCCATCGAACACCTGACCAACGCCACCGCCCGCGCCTTCGTCGAACAGCAGGACGCCCTGCTCGCCGGCACCCTGGGTGATGACCTGGTCGAGCACATGGCCGGTCCGGCCAAGCTCTGCGTGCAGCGCGCCAAGGCCCTGGCCCGGGAAAAGATCTTTCACGACAAGCGCAAGACCCTCCACGAGATCGGTGCCTACACCACCCTGGAGATCCTGCTCAACGCCTTCTGCGGCGCTGCCCTGGAACAGCATCGGGGCCGCGAGCCGTCCTTCAAGAGTCGGCGCATCCTCGACCTGCTGGGCAACAGCGCCCCGGATCCCTCCTGGACCCTGCACCAGGCCTTCATGCGGGTGATCGACTTCATCGCCGGCATGACCGACAGCTACGCCACCGCCATGGCGGCCGAGATGACCGGGCGTTCGAACCCGGTTTAAAGGAGTGCCGAGATGGCCACCGCTACCCGATCGCGCAAGGGCCCCGGCAGTCGCTGGCTGGCAGCCCAGGGCTGGAAGGCCTTTCCCTTCCAGCGCGAGGTGGCCAAGGCCATCGTTGCCGGAGAATCCGGCCTGCTGCATGCCACTACCGGCTCCGGCAAGACCTACGCGGTCTGGCTGGCGGCCCTGGATGCCTTCGTGGCGCCCAAGCCGGTCACCGCCAAGGGGCTGCCCAGCAAGCGCAAGCAGGCGCCACCGCCGCTCACGGTGCTCTGGCTGACGCCCATGCGCGCCCTGGCGGCGGACACCCTGCGCGCCCTGGAGCGTCCGGTAGTAGAGGAGGAGCTGGAGTGGACCCTGGGCCTGCGCACCGGCGATACCGGTAGCAGCGAGCGGGCGCGACAGAATCGGCGCCTGCCGACGGCCCTGGTTACCACCCCCGAAAGTCTGTCGCTGCTGCTGTCGCGGGAGGACGCCCAGGAAGCCCTGGGTCATGTCCGCCTGGTGGTCATCGATGAATGGCACGAATTGCTTGGCAACAAGCGCGGTACTCAGACCCAACTCGCCCTGGCCCGCCTGCGCCGCTGGAACCCCGGCCTGCAGACCTGGGGCCTGTCGGCGACCCTGGGCAACCAGGCTCACGCGCTGGATGTCCTGCTGGCCGGAGAATCGGGACACCTGGTGCAGGGCCGCCAGGACAAGCGCCTGCAGGTGGATACCCTGCTGCCCCAGGGCGGAGTCGAGCGCTTCGCCTGGGCCGGGCACCTGGGTATGCGCCTGCTGCAGCAGGTGATCCGCGAACTTGAAGACAGCCCCACCACCCTGGTCTTCACCAATACCCGGGCCCAGACCGAGCTCTGGTACCAGGCCCTGCTGCAGGCACGCCCGGACTGGGCCGGCCTGATCGCCCTGCACCACGGCTCTATCGAGAAGCAGGCCCGAGAATGGGTGGAGAGCGGCCTCAAGAATGGCCAGCTCAAGGCGGTGATCTGTACCTCCAGCCTCGACCTCGGCGTGGACTTCCTGCCCGTGGAGCGGGTACTGCAGATCGGCTCGCCCAAGAGCATCGCCCGCCTGCTGCAACGCGCCGGCCGTAGTGGTCACGCCCCGGGACGCGCCTCCCGCGCGACCCTGGTGCCTACCTACAGCCTCGACCTGCTGGATGCGGCCGCCACCCGCCGCGCCATCACGGCCGGGGAGATCGAGGCCCGCGCGGCCCCGGTCAAGCCCCTCGATGTCCTGGTGCAGCACCTGGTGACCGTGGCCCTGGGGGGCGGCTTCGAACCAGACGACCTGCTGCCGGAAATCCGCAGTGCCTGGGCCTATCGCGGTCTCAGTGACGGCGAATGGGCCTGGGCTCTCGCCTTCGTCCGCACTGGCGGCGCCTCCCTGTCGGCATATCCGGACTATCGCCGCGCCGAGCCGGATGCCGAGGGCATCTGGCGCGTCCCCGACAAGCAGCTGGCCAAGCGACATCGCCTGGGCATAGGCACCATCGTCAGCGAGACCAGCCTCAACGTGCAATTCTGGTCCAAGGGGGGCGGCGGCAATCGCCTGGGCAACATCGAGGAAGGCTTCATCGCCCGCCTGCGCCCTGGTGATCACTTTTTCTTCGCTGGCCGTACCCTGGAACTGGTGCGGGTGGAGAACATGACGGTATACGTGCGCCGCGCCAGCGGTCGCAAGGCCGCCATCCCACGCTGGAGCGGCAGCCGCATGCCGCTTTCGGACACCCTGGCCAAGCATGTTCTGGCCCTGCTCGAAGATGCCGAGGCCCAACGTTACGAGAGTCCGGAAATGCGGTTGCTGCAGCCGCTGCTGGATGTCCAGCGGCAATGGTCGGCGCTGCCCAGCGCCCACTACCTGCTCGCCGAGACCCTAGAATCCCGCGAGGGCTCGCACCTCTTTCTCTATCCCTTCGCTGGCCGCCACGCCCATCTCGGACTGGCCAGCCTGCTCGCCTGGCGCCTGGCGCAGCGCCGCCCCTGCACCTTTTCCATCGCCGTCAACGACTATGGCCTGGAGCTGGTCTCACCCGTCAGCCTGGACTGGGAAGGGCTGCTCGATGCCAGCCTCTTCACCACCGACAACCTGATCAGTGACACCCTGGAAAGCCTCAACGCCGCCGAACTCGCCCAGCGGCGCTTTCGCGAGATCGCCCGCATCTCCGGGCTGATCTTTTCCGGCTATCCGGGCGCGCACAAGAGCAACCGCCAGCTACAGGCCAGCAGCAGCCTCTTCTATCAGGTCTTTCGTCAGTACGATCCGGATAACCTGCTGCTCGGCCAGGCCCAGACCGAGGTGCTGCGCCAGGAGCTCGACGCCGATCGGCTGCAGCAGACACTGACCCGTACCGGCGCGCTGCCCCTGCGCCTGGTGACTCTCGATCACCCCTCGCCGTTCGCCTTGCCGCTCATGGTGGAGCGCCTGCGCGAAAGCCTGAGCTCGGAAAAGCTGGCCGATCGCATCACCCGCCTGGTCGGCGACCTGGAACGCGAAGCCGGGCCGGACGAGCGAGCCCGCGCCTTCGACCCCGAATCCCTGGTGCAGCCCAGCCATGACAGCGATCTGACACCCCGTCGCGGCGCTAGTCCGCGGCGTCCTCGCGTACAGAAATCCGGTCGTCCTCGATAACGATCCGTCCCTGGCGATAGAGATGGCCGATGGCTTTCTTGAAGTTGCCCTTGCTGACGCCAAACAGCTGATGGATCAGCGCGGGCGGACTGCTGTCGCTGAGCTCCAGCACTCCACCGCGGGCTCTCGCCAGGCCAAGGATCTGCTCGGCAAGGTCGTTACCGGCGGCCGCGCCCTGGGGCTGCAGGGTCAGGCTGATCTTGCCATCCGCCCGTACCTCACGAATGAAGCCTCGCTCGCGCTGCCCCAGCCGCAGGGGCTTGAAGGCCTCGTTGCGATGCACCAGGCCCCAGTGCTTGTTGTCGACGATCACCTTGTAGCCCAGGTCGGTCTGCTCGACGACCAGCAAGGGCACCGGCTGGCCGGCCTTGTAGCGTGGCGCCTCGCGATCCAGGTAGCGATCCAGCCGCGCGGTGGCGACGATCCGCCGGGTACGGGCATCCAGATGCACGTGCACCACGCAATGATCACCCACTTGCAGGGGACGCTTCTCCTCGGAATGCGGCAGCAACAGATCCTTGGGTAGCCCCCAGTCAAGGAAGATCCCGACCCGACCGACTTCCACCACGCGCAGGCTGGCGAAGCCGCCAACCTGCACTTTCGGCTTCTCGGTGGTGGCGATCAGCCGGTCTTCGCTGTCCAGGTAGAGGAACACATTGAGCCAATCACCTTCGGCACAGGGTTCGTCACGCGGGGCATAGCGACGCGGCAGCAGAACCTCGCCGTCGTTGCCCGCGTCAAGGAACAGACCGATGGGTGTATTGCGCAAAATCTGCAAGCTGTTGAAACGACCCAGCAAGGCCATGAACGGAGACTCCTGTAGAAAGCGGCCCATTTTACCGCGATCATCAGAGCCGGCGCTTGATAGCTATGCCTCACCCTTGAAACAGGTGCGCAGGATCATGAAAGGCATCGCTGCCGGCACGTGTTGCTCGTGTACCAGACACTGACCTGATTCCCTTCATACCTCTCCACTGCTCGCCGCCATGCCGTGCCGTGCAAACACCCACACGGCAATTGGCTCAAGCCTCGGCGCGAACGGTGTACCTGGCAGCCAGAGGAGATTGAGGTCTTACAGGCGCGCCTGGACTCAGGCCGTGAGGCAGTCCTGGGCGATTGGAATCTCGATGAAGAGACCCACAGCATCAGCTTCGACACGCATGGCCGCCACTACCGTATTCAGCAGGAACGGATTGCTGGCCTGCTCGTTGGTCAATATTCGCTGGGTCAGCTTGATCGACTGGTGGGCATGGTAGACCGCTACCAATATTTCATTGAGGTTCAGGCGGCGCAGCTCGACACGGTAGCCAGCGAGCCCTTGGCTCAATGCGCGTCCTGCGCTTTCGAGTCCGTTTTTCACAGTAGTTCCTTGGACCGTTGCGGTCCGGGGGTAATGATTCGGACAGGATAATATCACCTAGCCACTACCAAAATTGAGCAGCTCATCACCCTTCCGACACCACTGGCCCAAGACCGCCCGTGCCACCGCTGAGCTTCTGTCCTCAAACGCCGAGCGGCTGCTTCGGCTTGCTGAAAAACCTATGCTCACGGTGGAGCCGACTCCTCGATCGGCGACCTTTTTCCAGGTACAGAATGGGGGAGCACCCAGCGCCTTCATGGCATTTGAAGCGAGCGGTCGTCTCGCTCAGCCAGAGGTGCGCGCTACATCCGGACGCCGTTGTCAGCTGTTTGAGGCTCCGCGATCAGCAGCCAGGGGTACCGACCGCTAAGCTGCGCACTGTTCCGCAGATGCCCCTCGGCGAGTACCTAGATGTTCATAGGGCCCTGAAAAACCTGACGAACCTTTGGACAGACCTCATCGATAGGCGGAGGTGAGGCCCTGTGCAGCGACTAGATCGCAACACGTTGCGCATAGAAAACGATTCAGCACGGATCGCTTCGCTCAGTCTTCCCGCTCCATGACCAGGGCCGCATCCTGCCGCCCTTTTCTACCATCAGTTCGCCCGCGCCAGATGCCGCTTCGACTATGGTCGGTAAAGTCAACATCGAGCAGCTCAAAGGTCTTGTTTTGCGCAAGCCAGTCTGAGACCATCCATCGCTGTCAGGTGAGGCTGTCTCTACAAAGCGGCTCACCTGTCGAGAACCTGGAGTACATCAGGGCCAGCTTTCGCGGCATGGGTTTCTCCTCGTTTCAAAACTGTCGTCCTCGTGGACAACAACGTCATCTTATTCAAGGAGAAATCCATGTCTACTCGCCAAACTGGCACCGTCAAGTGGTTCAACGACGAGAAAGGCTTCGGCTTCATCACCCCCCAGAGCGGCCCGGACGTGTTCGTTCACTACCGCTCCATCCAGGGTAACGGCTTCAAGAGCCTGCAAGAAGGCCAGGCTGTTTCCTTCCTGGTCGTGCAAGGCCAGAAAGGCCTGCAGGCTGATGAGGTGCAGGTGATCTAATCACCCGCCTTCTCGAAAAAGCCCAACCCCTGGTTGGGCTTTTTTTTGCGCGGACGTTGGCCCCTGCCAGCTTTCGCTATCGCCACTTAGGGATGAGGTGCGTTTCATGAAGACTCTCGCTGCCCTGTTCTGCCTGCTTCTGCTCGCTGGTTGCGCCGCCTTTCCCGGTGACGAACTCTCTTCCCAGGCATTCCGCGCGCCCCTGAGCGCGCCACCACAGCGCCCCAATGTGCTGGTGGAATTCAATTTCTATCGTGGCACTGTCGAGGACGCCAAGGACGCGACGTCGATCGCCGTCGCCCGCGAAGGCCTGAAGCCCCGGCTGCGCGAGATCCTGGCAGGCTCCAGGCTGTTCGACCGCATCACCCTGGTGCCGGAACCCGGCAGACCCGATGACGCCCTGCTGCGCCTCAAGCTCTACAACAGCACCTCCTACGCCGCTGCTATCGCCAGTGGCCTGATCACCGGTGCTACCTTCTTTCTCGTCCCAGGTACCGCCAAGGACGACTATGTGCTGACCGCCGAATGGATTGCGCCCGGCGGCGGCTCACCCACGCGAGTGCGAAATGCCAGTTCGGTACGTACCTGGATGGGAGTCTGGTTCCTGCCGCTGGCCGCCAGCCACCAGGCCGGGACCGCCATCGAAGAAACCTTCGCTCGCCAGGTCAGCGATGCGCTGCGCCAGCTGCAGGCCGCCGGCGTGTTCGCCGACCGCTCCTCGCCCCAGGGGAACGGCGAAACGCCTGCGCCGGTCACACCTTGACAGGTAATCACGTAGACGAGGATCCCATGGCCGAAGAAAAGCGCAAAGCCGACGAACGCGAACTGCCCAAGGACGAAAAGCCCCTGCGCACCGAGCACGCCAAGACCGACGACGGGCGCGATCCGCCTTCGCCAAACAGTCCGGACCGTACCAAGGACGCCACCGGCTACAACTGATCCCGTCCTTTCCAGAAACGACCGCTTCGGCGGTCGTTTCTTTATCCGCGCCCTGCCCCTTGGGGTTGGCTCGCCCCTCCCTCCTTACTGCATAATGCCCACACTCCGACGTCTATCGGCCCCTTTTCTCTTCAACTAGGCCGGTACCCTGCCAAGGTGTGTGTCCCGATGCGAAAGACCTTCCGATCTCTGGGCCTGCTGCTGAGCTGCTGCGCCCTGGGCTTTTCCCTGCCCGTCAGTGCCGATACCTCCTTTCTGCCGCCGCGAATCGAAAAGGCGATGCAGACCAACAAGATTCCCGGCAGCGACCTGTCGCTGGTCATGCTGCCGCTGGATGGCCCCGGCGAGAACGACTACTACAACGCCGACGTCTCGGTGAATCCGGCTTCGACCATGAAGCTGATCACCACCTACGCGGCGCTGGAACTGCTGGGTCCCACCTATCAGTGGAAGACCGAGTTCTATACCGACGGCACCCTCAAGGATGGCATCCTCAACGGCAACCTCTACCTCAAGGGTGGCGGCGACCCCAAGCTGAACATGGAGCGGCTCTGGCTGCTCATGCGCGACCTGCGGGCCAATGGCGTGCTGGAAGTCACTGGTGACCTGGTGCTGGATCGAAGTCGCTTCGTGAAGCCCAACCTGCCCGCCTTCAACGACGATGGCGACGACGAGAACAAGACCTTCCTGGTCGGTCCCGATTCGCTGCTGGTCAATCTCAAGTCGGTTCGCATGGTGGTCCGCTCGGCCGATGGCCGGGTCAGCGTATCCATGGATCCGCCGCTGACCAACGTCAACATCGACAACCAGATGCGCGCCACGGGCAAGAGCGGTTGCCCGGCCTGGCCCGAAGTGCGCTTCAATCCGGTGCCTCAGGCCGATGGCAGTACCAGTCTGGTAGTCAGCGGCCAGTTACCGGACGGCTGCAACGCCCAGAGCTATCTGTCGCTGCTCGACCACCCGGCCTATACCGCCGGCGCGGTCAGGGCCATCTGGCAGGAACTGGGTGGCAGCATCAAGGGCCGTACCCGTGAAGGCAGCGTGCCGCGCAATGCCGAGGTGCTGGCACGGGCCTTTTCACCGGATGTGGTCGAGATCATTCGCGACATCAACAAGTACAGCAACAACACCATGGCCCAGCAGCTATTCCTATCCATAGGTGCGCAATTCCGCACCTCGGCGGATGCCGACGATGGCAAGGCAGCGCTGCGGGTCATCCGCTCGTGGCTGGCGCGCAAGGGCATCAATGCCAGTCACCTGATCATGGAGAACGGCTCCGGTCTGTCACGAACCGAGCGGGTCAGTGCCCGGGAGATGGCCGAAATCCTGCGCGCGGCCTGGCAGAGCCCCTATGGGCCGGAATTCATCGCCTCCCTGCCCCTGGCCGGCATGGACGGTACCCTGCGCAAGCGCATGAAGAATTCGCCGCTGACCGGCCAGGCGCACATGAAGACCGGCACCCTGAACAACGTGCGCGCCCTGGCGGGCTTCGTTCGGGATGCCAACGCCCGCAGCTGGGTAGTGGTCGCCATCCTCAACAGCAGCCGTCCCTGGGGAGCCTCGTCCATCCTGGATGAGGTCGTGCTGGATCTCTATCAGCGCAGTCGCCAGGACGGCGCGGCCAACTAGCGCCCAAAACAAAACCGGAGTCCGCTCTCACGGACTCCGGTTTTGTTTACAGCACTCGGCAAGGCAGGCCGGAAAACCGACGTTACCGCGCTGCACCGACTTGGGCAAGGACTTTGTCCGATGCACCTTTGCAGGGCATTTTCAGCACGACAGCCCTTGCTAGATCATGCCCAGTAGCAGCAATACCAGCAGCACGACCAGGATGGCACCCACGATGCCGGACGGGCCGTAACCCCAGCTGCGCGAATGCGGAAACACTGGAAGTCCGCCAATGAGCAGGACCAGCAGCACCAGAACCAGGATGGTCGAGAGAGTCATCTGCCATTCTCCATGAAGGCCAAGGGTCGACCGTCGCCGTAATCGGATGATACGAAGCAACGGGCCTATTCCATGGACCTGCGCCGGTGGCGGAAAATCCCAAGGTTGTCAGGCGACCTGCAGCAACCCCTGCCAGATCTGATTTGTCGCACGAAAAAAAGCCCGGATCGTTGCCGATCCGGGCTTCGTTCTAGCGCCATGGGTGGTTAGTGGGAGACCGCACCACTGGAACCCAGACCCGTCTGGGATCTGACGAACTGCGGATAGAAGCGAGCCCGCTCCTCTTCACCAGCCGCCGACTTGTCGGTGATGGAGAAGAACCAGATACCGATGAAGGCCACGGCGATGGAGAACAGTGCCGGGTATTCATAGGGGTAGATGGGCTTGGCATGACCGAGGATGGTCACCCAGATGGTCGGGCCGAGCACCATCAGCGTCACCGCCGTGATCAGGCCGAGCCAGCCACCGATCATGGCGCCACGGGTGGTCAGGCGCTTCCAGTACATCGAAAGCAGCAGGACCGGGAAGTTGCAGCTGGCAGCGATAGAGAACGCCAGGCCCACCATGAAGGCGATGTTCTGCTTCTCGAAGAGAATCCCCAGGGCGATGGCGACGACGCCCAGGGCCACGGTGGTGATCTTGGAGACGCGGATTTCGTCCTTCTCGTTGGCCTGGCCCTTCTTGATCACGCTGGCGTATAGGTCATGGGACACCGCCGAGGCGCCGGCCAGGGTCAGACCGGCGACCACCGCCAGGATGGTGGCGAAGGCTACCGCCGAAATGAAGCCCAGGAAGATGCTGCCACCCACGGCGTTGGCCAGGTGCACGGCCGCCATGTTGTTACCGCCCAGCAGGGCACCTGCGGCATCCTTGAAGGCCGGGTTGGTGCTGACCAGCAGGATGGCGCCAAAGCCGATGATGAAGGTCAGGATGTAGAAGTAGCCGATGAAGCCGGTAGCGTAGAACACGCTCTTGCGGGCTTCCTTGGCGTCGCTCACGGTGAAGAAGCGCATCAGGATGTGCGGCAGGCCGGCAGTACCGAACATCAGCGCCAGGCCAAGGGAGAAGGCCGAGATCGGATCCTTCACCAGACCACCGGGGCTCATGATGGCCTCGCCTTTCGGGTGTACCGCGATGGCTTCGGCGAACAGCCGATTGAAGTCGAAGCCCACGTGTTTCATCACCATGAAGGCCATGAAGCTGGCACCGGACAGCAGCAGCACCGCCTTGATGATCTGCACCCAGGTGGTGGCCAGCATGCCGCCGAAGAGCACATAGAGCACCATCAGAATGCCCACCAGCACCACGGCGATGCTGTAGTCCAGGCCGAACAGCAGCTGGATCAGCTTGCCGGCGCCGACCATCTGGGCGATCAGGTAGAGCGCGACCACCACCAGCGAGCCGCAGGCGGACAGGGTGCGAATGTCCTTTTGCTTGAGGCGATAGGACGCCACGTCGGCGAAGGTGTACTTGCCCAGGTTGCGCAGGCGCTCGGCGATCAGGAACAGGATGATCGGCCAGCCCACCAGGAAGCCGATGGAGTAGATCAGGCCGTCGTAGCCCGAGGTGAACACCAGCGCGGAAATACCGAGGAAGGAGGCGGCCGACATGTAGTCACCGGCAATGGCCAGGCCATTCTGGAAACCGGTGATGCGGCCACCCGCGGCGTAGTAGTCCGCAGCCGAACGGTTGCGTTTGGAGGCCCAGTAGGTAATGCCCAGGGTGGCCCCGACAAAGACCACGAACATCAGGATGGCGGAGATGTTCAGCGGCTGGCGCTGGACGGCGCCCGTAAGGGCATCGGCGGCCCAGAGCGAAGGCGACAGGGCGAGCAGCCCGCTGGCCAGGAGTAGACGTCTCATAGCTGCACCTCCCGGAGGATTTCCGCGTTGAGCCGATCGAATTCGCCATTGGCCCGGCGCACGTAGATACCCGTCAGCACGAAGGCCGAGAGAATCAGACCGACGCCCAGGGGAATGCCCCAGGTCATGGCGGTCTCCGCATGGATACGAGTACCGAGGACCTTGGGCGCGAAGGCGATCAAAAGGATGAAGGCGGCATAGAGTCCGAGCATGATGGCGGAAAGCGTCCAGGCAAAACGCCCGCGCTTGCGCACCAGTTCTTGGAAACGCGGACTGGCTTCAATCCGCCGGTAGGTGCTGTCATTCATTATTGTTGTTCCTTACAGCATGACGGGAGCGTCGAGCTCTACTCTAGGCGCGCCCGGTAAGGCTTCCAGACGACTTTAGTCGTACTGAAAAGGGCCTGCGCTCGGCCAGGCTGCGTTGGAAATTCGCCCGGAATGCTCATTTACCACTCGTAAACTCGAGCGCGAGCCCGGTCCGCTTCCTCGCGAATCCTCGCCTTGCCTGGCCTTCGTTCGGCGACTTTTCCGCCCCATTCAAGGCGTTCAGTAATCCCAGAGCCGACGCCAGCCCTGCAGCGGATGGTGGCCTTCCCCGTCAAGCACCGAGACACTCGCCGTCATGCCGGCGCTGAGGTGCATATCCGCCGGCACGTTCAGCAGCTCGATGCGCACCGGAATGCGTTGCGCCAGGCGTACCCAGTTGAACGTCGGCTCGACGTTGGCCAGCAACTGGGCATCGTTGGCCGCATTGCGATCGGTGATGCCGCTGCTGATGCTCGCCACCTTGCCCTGCAAGGGCGCGGCCTGGTTCATCAGCCTTACCCGTACCCCGTCACCGGGATGGATATGCGGGATCTTGGTTTCCTCGAAATAAGCCATCACATAGAAGGAGCGGGTATCCACCAGCGCCATCACCGCCTGGCCGGTCTGCACATAGTTGCCCTCGGCGAACCTGAGGTTGGTGATGCGTCCTTCCCGCGGCGCCAGGACACGACTGCGATCCAGGTTGATCTGGGCGAGGTTCACGTCACTCAGGGCTTCCTGGTACTGGCTGCGGGCGACGGCCACATTGACCTGGGCGGTCTCGCGGTCTTCGGCACTGATGGCGCTCGTACCCAGCCGCTGCCGGCGGGCAGCCTCGCTTTCACGCAGGCGCAGCTGTTGCTGGCGCGTATCTGCCACCGCCTTGGCGTGGTCGAGATTGGCCTGGTAGCGCTGCTGGTCGATCTGCATGAGCAGGTCCCCTCGCTTGACCAGCTGGTTGTCGACCACTGCCAGGCGGGTTACCCAGCCGGATACGTCGGGTGCCACCACCACTACGTCGGCACGCACCCGTGCATCACGGGTCCAGGGCGTATAGAGATAGAAGTGCCAGAGCCAGGTACCGGCCAGTATCGCCAGCAGCACCACGATCAGGGTGATCGCCACACGCAGGGTCTTGTGCATCAAGGGTCGATCCTCTTGTTGTTAGGCTCAGGTGGCCAGGACAGCGACGATGCCGGCCAGCCAGAGCACGAACAGCGCGCAGCCGAACAGGGCGCTGTGCCACAGCTGGCGCCCGAGCCGGCTGCGCTGCAGCAGCCACATCGACAGGGCCGTCAGCAGCAGCGCCAGGACGCCATAGACGAACAGTGGGCCCAGGTAGACCCCGCCAATGGCCCATTCATGCAGATTCATCCGCGCCCTCCTCCGCTATCGCCTTCAGACAACAGCTGCGCCAGGTCTGCTGAAGCTGCCCGATGGCGCCGCGCGCCAGTCGATGCGGCTCGTCGTCAGCGGCCTGCTCCAGCGCCTGGCGCAGGCGATCCGCCGCTGTATCCAGGGCACCGGACTGCAGATTGCCGAAGCCTACGGCCAACTGCTCGGTAAAGCGCGCCAGAAAGACGTCCCGCGCCTGAGCGACGTTGCCCTGCGCACCTGCCAGACAGGCCCGCAGATGCAGCAATTCGTTGCCCAGGTCCAGTGCCAGCAAGCCCTGCTCCCAGCGCCCGCGCTCGCTCGCCGACAACTGCTCGATATGTCGCGCCAGGAGTAGCAGGCGATCCGCCATGCGCCCGCCGAACCAGGTCTCGGCATTGGCCAGGGGCACCGAGGCCAGTCGCTGCAGATCGTAGGTGGTGGCTTCGAGGATGCGGCGGCTGGTCCGTCGCGGCGTACGCAGGCTGATCAGGCGGAACACCAGCACGGCGAAGCCCACGCCGATCAAGAGGCTCTGCAACTGGTTGAGCAAGGCACCCATGTCCACGTGGCCCTGGTTGTTCGGCGACACCAGCACCAGCAGGTGGATGGCGAAGGCCGTTGCCGTCCCCACCACGCTGGGCGGACCGGCCATGCCCAGGGCGGCGAAGAACAGTGGCACGCCCAATACCAGGCACAACAGCGGATAGCCGGTGATCTGTGGCAGCAACACCTGGCTGATGAGGATGGCGACCGGCGCCGCATAGAGAATGCCGCGCAGGAAACCGAGCCCTATGGTGGCGGCATTGTCGCGGTTGGCGAACAGGCTGCAGATGACACCGGCCATGAGCATGGCACCGGGTGCCGACGGCCAGGCACTGGCCAGCCAGAACACCCCGACGCCCAGCAGCGCACAGGCACTGCGCAGGCCATAGAGCAGCGCCGTCTGCAGGTCGCGATGGCGGGCCAGGGCCGAGGGTGCCACGGCACTGAGCTGCGCGGTATGGACGCTGTCCAGGGCGCGACCGGCCTGCTGGATCTTGTCCAGCAGGATGGCGAAACGGGCGAGCAGGTAGCGCTGGTCGTTGTCCAGCGATGTGGTGGTACCGGCTGCCGCCCTCAGACGCTGCAGGAGGGCCTCCAGCACCTCAGCCTGGGGGTCGGCCAGGGCCACGAGCATTTCGTCGCGCCAGGGCTGCAGGACGGCGCGCTGGGCCTCCTCCAAGCCGCGCCACTGGCGCATGGCGCCGCGGGCCGTACGCAACAGGCTGAGCAGATCCCGTGAAAGCAGTCGTAGCGCCCTGGCGCGCTGCCGACCGCGCTGCCCTTCGAACCACGCATGGTCACGCTGGGCATCCACCGCTACCACCTGACCGAGCATGGCCAGCAGGCCCTGGGTGGCATCCTGGGCCTCGGCCAGCTCCGCCCGCGCGGCGGCCACGCCCTGCTCCCAGGTACGCCGCGCCTGGGCAGCCAGATTCTGCTCCACGCGCTGTGGCCAGATCAGGGCGCTCACCGCCGAGGCCACCACGATACCCAGGCAGATCTCGGTACAGCGGGCTACCGCCTGATCGAACACTGTCAGCGGATGGGCGATGGCGGGCAGACCGATGATGGCGACCGTATAGCCGGCCAGCACGAAGCCATAGGAGAAGTGGTTGCGCAACAGGGTCGAGGCCGCCGTGCACAGCGCCATCCAGCCCGCCAGGGCCAGCAGGAACAGCCAGGGCGTCTGGGCGAAGAAGGCCATGAGCACCACCGCCATGCAGGTACCCGCCATGGTACCCAGCAGGCGGAACAGCCCCTTGGCCAGCACCATACCCGACAGCGGCTGGGAGACGATCATCACCGTCATGCAGGCCCAGACCGGTTGTTCGAGGCTGAAGCGAAAGGCCAGCCAGAGCGCCAGGGCGGCGGCGAACAGGGTCTTGCCGGCGAAGATCAGCGCCGCGGGCGAAGGTGCGAGAAAGACCGTCCAGGGTAGGCGCACGGTGACTCTTGGATTGCAGGGGATCCAGCATAGGCCGCACGGCCCAGGCGAAGTTCCGGTCAGTGCCCAGACGAAAAAAAGGCGACCCTAGGTCGCCTGAAGTGCCTTGCGTGCTCGAGTGACGACGCTCCGTCGTCACCACCCCTTGCAGCCTATACAGGTTGCAGCAGGCGTTCTTGATCGAGATCAAGACTGGCCGGGTTTTGCCCAGCCATGCCCAGCAAGCCGTCGATCAGCGTGCAATCGGACTCGCGCCGCACCTGGGCGAACAGCGCTGCGGCCTCGGGGTAGCTGCGTGTCAGCATGCCCAGCCACTGCTTGAGTCGTCCGGGCGCATAGCGTGGCGCCAGCTTGCGTTGCGCCATCAGCCAGAAGCGCTGCACCAGGGGCAGGATCTCTGCCCAGCTCTGGGGGGCGGCCTCTTCACCGCGCACGGACGCGGCGATCTGCAGCGCCAGATCGGGCCGGGAGACCAGGCCTCGGCCCAGCATCACCGACGCCTGCCCGCTGACGCTGCGGCAGCGCCAGTAATCGTCCAGGGTCCAGATCTCGCCATTGGCCAGTACCGGCACGGCGACTCGATCGGCCACCCGTGCCACCCATTCCCAATGTGCGGGCGGGCGATAGCCTTCCACCTTGGTCCGCGCATGGACCACCAGTTGCGCCGCGCCGCCGGCTGCCAGGGCCTCGGCGCAGGCCAGGGCACTGTTCGGGCTGTCGTAGCCCAGACGCATCTTGGCGGTGATCGGAATGGCCGCCGGAACGGCCTGGCGGACGCTCTCGACGATCCGGTTCAGCAGCTCCGGCTCCTTGAGCAGCACCGCGCCGCCACGGGACTTGTTCACGGTCTTGGCCGGGCAGCCGAAATTGAGGTCGATCACCGGTGCGCCCAGGGTGCAGGCGAAGGCTGCATTGTCGGCCAGGCAGGCTGGATCCGAGCCCAGCAGTTGCACCCGCATGGGGGTACCCGAAGGTGTCCGCGCGCCCTGCCCCAGCTCCGGAGCCAGCTTGGCGAAGGCCGCTGCCGGCAGCAGGCGATCACAGACGCGAATGAATTCGCTCACGCACCAGTCGAGCCCGCCGACCTCGGTCAGCAATTCGCGCAGGATGTCGTCGACGAGGCCCTCCATGGGCGCCAGGGCGATCTCCATGCTCAGACGTCCTCGTTGGGCAGCGCCTGGCCATAGCCGGCCAGGAACTCGGGCGGCATGCGCTTGGGCTTGCCGGAGGACAGCTCGATGCAGACGAAGGTCGTCCGGGCGCGCAACAGGGTCACGCCATCCGCCGGGCGCTGCAGCTGAAACTGGCGGGTCATGCGCAGGCGGCGATCCCAGTCCACCAGCCAGGTGCCCAGCATCAGTTCGTCGTCCTGGTAACCACTACTGAGGTAGTCGATCTCGTGGCGCACCACGGCCATGGCACGGTCCAGGCGCTGGAAGGTGGCGAGATCCAGGCCCAGTGCAGCCGAGTGCTGCCAGGCACACTGTTCGAGCCAGCTCACGTAGACGGCATTGTTGGCGTGGCCCAGGCCATCGATGTGCTCAGCACCGATGCGCAGCGGCAGGAGATGGGGAGTCGGTCGGTCCCACTGCATGATGCGACCCTCTCGCGGGCGATATCCGAAAAAACACTGACCGGGCCGGTGGCAGCCGCGGCGTGATGGATGGCCGCGGATATTCGCATGAATCCGCAGGCAATAAAAAAGGGCCTGCATCGCTGCAGGCCCTTCTTCATGTTTGGCGCACTCGGGAGGATTCGAACCTCCGACCGCTCGGTTCGTAGCCGAGTACTCTATCCAGCTGAGCTACGAGTGCGTTTCGGTGAGTTTAGCCAGAACACCGCTGGTACTGCTGAAGCCAGAGGCTTCGTCGATTTGGCGCACTCGGGAGGATTCGAACCTCCGACCGCTCGGTTCGTAGCCGAGTACTCTATCCAGCTGAGCTACGAGTGCGTTGAAGCTGCGTATTCTAGCTTCCGTTTCTGACGTGTCAAGCAAATTTGCTTGTTTATCAGGTACTTACCATTTGGTCAGTACAGCGGAGCCAGTTTGAAGCAAATGGCGGTGAGGGAGGGATTCGAACCCTCGACACCCTTTTGAGGTGTACTCCCTTAGCAGGGGAGCGCCTTCGGCCACTCGGCCACCTCACCGCAACGGGGCGAAACTATATCGAAGGTTTGCCCGTTTGCAAAGAGAAAAATTCAAAAAAAATCAGTGGTTTGGTTCTTGGTCCTTTTCCTTCTGGATGCGCTGGTAGATTTCCTCGCGATGAACCGCGACTTCCTTGGGTGCATTGACGCCGATACGGACCTGGTTGCCCTTGACTCCCAGCACCGTCACAGTGACTTCGTCACCAACCATCAGGGTCTCACCAACCCGACGAGTCAAAATAAGCATTCCATTCTCCTTGAGCGTTTAACCCAGTCTGCACGTAAAAGCCGAAACGATCCCTGAATGGACCTTCTAGTCGCTATTGACCTCTGTCCATGCAAGTAAAGTTCCGCAGACCGGGGCGATAGATGAGGCCCCTGTGGCAGGGACCTCGCTTGCAGGGTCACTCCACGCCGCGTGCGGGGGCGTCGAGTTCGAAAGCGGTGTGCAGCGCGCGGACGGCCAGCTCCAGGTATTTCTCCTCGATGACCACCGAGACCTTGATCTCGGAGGTGGAGATCATCTGAATGTTGATGCTCTCCTTGGCCAGGGCTTCGAACATCTGGCTGGCTACCCCGGCATGGGATCTCATGCCGACGCCGACGATGGAGACCTTGGCGATCTTGATGTCGCCCACGGACTCACGGGCACCGATCTCGACACCGGTGCGCTTGAGGATCTCCAGGGCCGCCTGGTAGTCGTTGCGGTGCACGGTGAAGGTGAAGTCGGTGGTGTTATCGTGCGCGACGTTCTGCACGATCATGTCGACTTCGATGTTGGCCGCGCTGATCGGGCCGAGGATCTTGAAGGCCACGCCGGGGGTATCCGGCACACCGCGAATGGTCAGCTTGGCTTCGTCACGGTTGAAGGCGATGCCGGAGATGATCGGCTGTTCCATGGATTCCTCTTCATCAAGGGTAATGAGGGTGCCCGGACCCTCCTGAAAGCTGTGCAACACGCGCAGCGGCACGTTGTATTTGCCGGCGAATTCCACCGAGCGGATCTGCAGCACCTTAGAGCCGAGGCTGGCCATTTCCAGCATTTCCTCGAAGGTGATCTTGTCCAGCCGCTGGGCCTGGGGCACCACGCGCGGATCGGTGGTGTAGACGCCGTCGACGTCGGTGTAGATCTGGCATTCGTCGGCCTTCAGCGCGGCCGCCAGGGCCACGCCCGTGGTGTCGGAGCCACCACGGCCCAGGGTGGTGATGTTGCCCTGCTCGTCGACGCCCTGGAAGCCGGCCACGACCACGACCTTGCGTGCCTTGAGGTCGGCGCGGATGCGGGCATCGTCGATCTGCTGGATACGTGCCTTGGTGTGCGCGCTGTCGGTAAGGATGCGCACCTGGCTGCCCGTGTAGGAGACCGCCTGGACGCCGCGCTTGAGCAGCGCCATGGTCAGCAGACCGATGGTGACCTGCTCACCCGTGGAAACCATGACATCCAGCTCGCGCGGATCGGGTTGCTCCATGATCTGCTTGGCGAGGCCGATCAAACGGTTGGTCTCGCCGCTCATGGCCGACACCACCACGACAATCTGGTCACCTGCTTCGTGGAAGCGTTTCACCTTGTCGGCGACCTGCTCGATACGCTCCACCGTACCCACCGAGGTACCGCCGAATTTCTGTACGATCAATGCCATTGCTTGCTGCCCGTCCGCAGAAAAATCTGATTCATGTTGTTGAGGGAGGAAGCGGGCCGCCCTCCCCGGCGACCCGTAGCGCTCTTAGAGACTTTCCTCGGCGTACTGACCGGCACAGGCCAGGGCCGCATCCAGCTGGCTGGCATCGGTGCCGCCGCCCTGGGCCATGTCCGGACGACCACCACCCTTGCCCCCGACCACGGCCGCGGCGCGCTTCATCAGCTCGCCGGCCTTGAGCTTGGCGGTCAGGTCAGCGGTGACGCCGGCGACCAGCACCACCTTGCTGTCGGCTTCGCCGCCCAGCAGGATCATGCCGCTGCCCAGCTTGTTCTTGAGCTGATCGACCAGCGCCAGCAGCGCCTTGCCGTCGAGGCCATCCAGGCGTGCGGTCAGGACCTTGGCGCCCTTGACCGCCACCGCCTGGTCTACCAGGTCGCCGGCCGAAGCACTGGCGGCCTTGGCCTTGAGCTGCTCGATTTCCTTCTCCAGCTGGCGATTGCGTTCGACCAGCGCGGCCAGCTTGTCCAGCACGTTGTCGCGGCTGCCCTTGAGCAGGCTGGCGGCTTCGCGCAGCTGTTCCTCGGCGCCGTTGAGATAGGCCAGGGCCGCGGTACCGGTGATGGCTTCCACGCGGCGCACGCCGGAGGCCACGCCGCCTTCGCTGACCAGCTTGAGCAGGCCGATGTCGCCGGTCTGGGCGACGTGGGTACCACCACACAGCTCGACGGAGAATTCACCGCCCATGCCGACCACGCGCACCACATCGCCATATTTTTCGCCGAACAGCGCCATGGCGCCGCGGGCCTTGGCCTCGTCGATGGCCATGACCTCGGTGGTCACAGCGCTGTTCTTGCGGATCTCTTCGTTGACGATGGTCTCGATGCGCTTGAGCTCCTCGGGCTTGATGGCCTCGAAGTGGCTGAAGTCGAATCTCAGGCGCTGGTCGTTGACCAGGGAGCCCTTCTGGTGGACGTGATCGCCCAGCACCTGGCGCAGCGCGGCGTGCAGCAGGTGGGTACCGGAGTGGTTCAGGGCGATGCCCTGGCGGCGGCTGGCGTCAACCTGGGCCATGAGCGCGGTGCCGACGTTGAGGCTGCCCTTGGTCACCACGCCATGGTGCAGGAAGGCACCCTGGGTCTTGGTGGTGTCACGCACGGCAAAGCCGACGCCGGCGCTTTCCAGGGTACCGGTATCACCGACCTGGCCACCGGATTCACCGTAGAACGGCGTCTGGTCGAGGATGACCACGCCCTCCTCGCCTTCGGCCAGGCTATCGACCGGCTGACCGGCACGGTAGAGGGCGACGATGGTGCCCGAGGCGCTGGTGGTGTCGTAGCCCAGGAAGCGGGTTTCGCCCTCGACCTTGACCAGGCTGTTGTAGTCCACGCCAAAAGCGCTGGCGGAACGAGCCCGCTCGCGCTGGGCCTCCATCTCGCGTTCGAAGCCGGCCTCGTCGAGGTTCAGGTTGCGCTCGCGGGCGATGTCGTTGGTCAGGTCCACAGGGAAGCCGTAGGTGTCATAGAGCTTGAACACCACGTCACCGGGGATGGTGTCGCCCTGAAGCTGCGCCAGATCCTGTTCGAGGATCTTCAGGCCCTGCTCCAGGGTCTTGGCGAACTGTTCTTCCTCGGTGCGCAGCACGCGCTCGATGTGCGCCTGCTGCTGGACCAGCTCGGGATAGGCCTGACCCATCTCGGCCACCAGGGCGGCGACGATCTTGTGGAAGAACGTGCCCTTGGCGCCGAGCTTGTTGCCGTGGCGGCAGGCGCGGCGAATGATGCGACGCAGCACGTAGCCGCGGCCTTCATTGGACGGCAGCACGCCGTCAGCGATCAGGAAGCTGCAGGAGCGGATGTGGTCGGCCACCACCTTGAGCGACGGGGCCTCGTCATTGGCACAGCCGATGGCCTCGGCCGAAGCCGCCAGCAGATTCTGGAACAGGTCGATCTCGTAGTTCGAATGCACGTGCTGCAGCACGGCGCTTACTCGCTCCAGGCCCATGCCGGTGTCGACGCTGGGCGCCGGCAGCGGATGCAGGACGCCGTCGGCGGTGCGATTGAACTGCATGAAGACGTTGTTCCAGATCTCGATGTAGCGATCACCGTCTTCTTCCGGTGAACCGGGCGGGCCGCCCCAGATCTCGGGGCCATGGTCGAAGAAGATCTCGGTGCAGGGACCGCAGGGACCGGTGTCGCCCATGGTCCAGAAGTTGTCCGACGCATAGGGAGCGCCCTTGTTGTCGCCGATGCGCACCATCTGCGCCGCGGGCACCCCGACTTCCTTGGTCCAGATGTCGTAGGCCTCGTCATCGGTGGCGTAGACGGTGACCCAGAGCTTTTCCCGGGGCAGACCCAGCCACTGCGGCGAGGTGAGGAATTCCCAGGCGAAGGTGATGGCGTCGCGCTTGAAGTAGTCGCCGAAGCTGAAGTTGCCCAGCATCTCGAAGAAGGTGTGGTGACGCGCCGTGTAGCCGACGTTCTCCAGGTCGTTGTGCTTGCCGCCCGCGCGCACGCACTTCTGGCTGGTGGCGGCGCGGGTGTAGCTGCGCTTTTCCATGCCGAGGAAGCAGTCCTTGAACTGGTTCATCCCGGCGTTGGTGAACAGCAGGGTCGGATCGTTCGCAGGGATCAGCGAACTGGAGGCGACCCGGGTGTGCCCCTTCTCTTCGAAGAAGCGGAGGAAGGCTTCACGGATTTCGGCGCTTTTCATATTCATTCCAGACAATGGGCTTTTCGACGCGCGTGACGGGCATCCGACTGGATCGCAGACGAGACGAACGGAGCGGGCGCCGCAGACGCGGCACGTGCGGAAAACGGACACGCATGCCTGGGAGTATATCGACGCCTGCGCCCCGGTGTCGCCCCGGTTGCGCAGGAAAAACGTCGTCGGAAGACTTAGCGGCGGCGGTAGGCGGCGAAAGCGGCGACGGCCGCCTCGATATCGGCGGCGCTGACGTCCAGATGGGTGACCAGCCGCAGGCGTGGAGCCGGACTGATGCGGATGCTGCGCTCGGCGAGGAAGGCCTGCAGGGCGGGGGCTTCGTTACCCATGGCGACGTAGACCATATTGGTCTGCACCGGCTCCACCTGGTAGCCGAGTTCGGCCAGGGCAGTGCCGAGCTGGGCGGCATGGGCGTGGTCTTCGGCCAGACGCTCGACCTGGTGATCGAGGGCATGCAGCCCCGCCGCAGCCAGAATGCCGGCCTGGCGCATACCGCCACCGACCACCTTGCGCCAGCGACGCGCCTTGGCGATCAGGGCAGCATCGCCGCAGAGCACCGAACCCACCGGCGCACCGAGGCCCTTGGACAGGCAGATCGACACCGAATCGAAATGCTGGCTGATCTCGCGCACCGGTACGCCCAGCTTGACCGCGGCGTTGTACAGCCGCGCGCCGTCCAGGTGCAGGGCCAAGCCGTGCTCCTGGGTGAAGGCCCTTGCCGCCGCCAGATAGGCCAGCGGCAGGACCTTGCCGTGCATGGTGTTTTCCAGCGCCAGCAATCGCGTGCGGGCGAAGTGGAAGTCATCGGCCTTGATGTAGCTGCGCACCAGGTCGAGGTCCAGGCTGCCGTCGGCCGCCATCTCGATGGGCTGCGGCTGGATGGAGCCGAGCACCGCGGCGCCCCCGCCTTCGTACTTGTAGGTGTGGGCCTGCTGGCCGACGAGGTATTCGTCGCCCCGCTCGCAGTGCGCCAGCAGGCCGAGCAGATTGCTCATGGTGCCGCTGGGCACGAAGAGTCCGGCCTCCAGGCCGAGATCGCCCGCCAGACGCTGCTCCAGCCGGGTGACAGTCGGGTCTTCGCCATAGACGTCATCGCCGAGTTCGGCGTCCAGCATCGCCTGGCGCATGGCCGGCGTGGGCTGGGTGACGGTATCGCTGCGCAGATCGATCATGCAGGCCGCTCCTTATGCCGGGACCACGATGAGCCCGGCCCGCAGGCCGACGGCGACCTTGGGGTTGGGGAAGATGATGCGCGCCTCGGCCTCGTCGACGATCCAGCGCTCGCTGCCATCCTCGGCCAGCAGCGAACCCTGGCGCAGCGGCGAGAAGTTGGCCACGTCGTCGGCCAGGTGCAGCTGGAAGCGCGGACTGGACTTGTACACCTGGCGCGCGACCCGGAATCTCAGCAGCGAGGAATCCGGCGGCGGCAGTTCGGCTTCACGGCCTTCGATCAGGGCTTCGAGCAGCAACCGCAGGCGGCTCAGGTCGAGTTCGCTGTTCTCGCCGAAGGGACGGGCCTGGCCCAGCTCCAGGGTCAGGGCTTCGGCCTGGCATTCGGCGTAGGTGTAGGCGCTGAAGGTGATACCGGGTTTGTCATAGAGCAGCACGGCTTCGATGCCGGCGGCTTCCAGGCGCTGCAACTCGGCTTCCGAATGCTCGCGCCCGGCACTCCAGGGATAGAGGGCGAAGCGCGGCAGCGCCGAGGCGCGCAGCGCGGTGTGCAAGTCGTAGTGCAGTCGGGCCCGATCGGGCTTGCTGAAGAACTGCGCGGACAGGCGCTCGAGATCGTTGGCACGTTGGGCCTCGGAGCCTTCGGCCTGGGCATGGCGACCGTTGAACAGACGATTCAGATCCTGCTCGACATAGCGGGTGCCGCGGCGCATGGCATCGGGATTGCCGAACATGAACAGCATTCGGCAGGCAGGACGCAGGGCTCCGCTGGCGATGCCGCCGAGCAACTCGTCGAGCAGTTCCATGGGCGCCGTCTCGTTGCCATGAATACCCGCCGAGAGCAGCAGGTCCAGGTGGTTGTCGCGCGCCACCGGCGGAGTGACTTCCAGCACGCCTTCGGTCAGCCAGTGGAGACGGGTGCCGTCGGCAGTCAGTTGAATCTTCTCGGTCGGCTCGCGGCCGGCCAGGGTCAGGTCCAGCAGGCGGCCAAGCGCCAACCGATAACGTTCAGATGCAGCCATGCTCTACTCCGCTGAGCGACGTGTCGGAGCTAGATACTCAATGATCGTGGCCGCAACCGCAATCGGCGTCATGCACATGATTCTCATCGCCTTCGTCGGCGAAGGTCTCCAGGGCGATGGACAGCCCCAGGGCATTGAGGGCCTGGGGCCGCAGCACCAGGACCGGGGTCTGCTCTTCGTCGTCCTGGGAGTCGGCGAAGATGTTGAGACCGCCGCTGCCGTCGGCTTCCAGCCAGAGGTCGCGGCCGGCCAGGCGGATGGCCAGGCGCTGGACTTGCAGCGTCTGCTGCTCGTCGGCGGTAGGTTCGAGGATCAGGTCGAGACGGTTGCTCATGGAAACTCCGGGCGTCAGGGCAATTGAAAGGGATAGACCGAGCCAAGGCCCAGCAATTGGGTCAGCTCGTCGAGGGCGGTGCGGACCTCGCCCAGCAGCTGAGGATCGGCGAGATCCGCAGGCGCCAGGCGGTCACGATAGTGGCGATCCACCCAATCGAGCAGTTGGGCGTGCAGCGTCGGCGTGAAGCGCACCCCTGGATTCACCGCCGCCAGTTCGTCGGGCTTGAGGGCCACCCGCAACCGCAGGCAGGCGGGTCCGCCGCCGTTCTGCATGCTTTGCTTGAGATCGAACACCTTGACCTCGCCCAGGGGCCCCGCGCTATTGACCTGGGCCTGCAGGTAGTTCCACACCGCCGGATTCTGCCGGCACTCATCGGGTACCACTAGCAGCGCGCCCTGCCCTGGCCGATCCAGCAACTGGCTGTTGAACAGGTAGGAACGCACGGCGTCGCCGACGCTGATCTCACTGCGGCGCACGCAGAGGCGCTGCAGCTGGCCGCCGCGCCTGGCGAGCTTGCCTTGCAGTTCGTCCAGCACGCGGTCGCTGTCGAGAAAGGCGTCTTCGTGGTGGAACAGCACCTGGGCGTTGCCCACCGAGATGACGTCGTTGTGGAAAACGCCCTGGTCCACCACCGCCGGATTCTGCTGGGCGAACACCACGCCCTCCTCGCTCAGCCCGTGCAGCCGGGCGATGGCCTGGGAGGCTTCCAGGGTCTGGCGCGCCGGATAGCGATGGGGCTCGGGATAGCGCGGATCGAAGGCGCTACGGCCAAAGACGAAGAACTCCACGCCCGGGGCACCGTGGTCGTGGCTGAAGCGGGTGTGGTTGGCTGCGCCCTCGTCGCCGAACTGGGCCACCGAGGGCAGCGGCGCATGGTGCTGGAAATGCGCGGGATCGCGAAACATCGCCTGGAGGATGCGCGCCGTGGTGGTCGGTTCGAGGCTGCGGTGAAATTTGCAGGCCAGGTTGGCCGGGGTGAAATGCACCCGGCCATCATGGGTGTCGGCGCTGGGGCTGACGGTGGCGGCGTTGGCGGTCCACATGGCCGAGGCGGAGCTGGCGGACAGCAGCAGCGGCAAGGCTTCGCGCGCGGCGCTTTCCAGCACCTGGGCATCACTGCCGGCGAAGCCCAGGCGGCGCAAGGAGGCGATGTCGGGCCGCTCGTGGGGGGCCAGCACACCCTGCTCGAAACCCAGCTCCATCAGCGCCTGCATCTTGGCCAGGCCCTGACGCGCCGCCTCGCGCGGATTCGAACACTGCTGCTTGCTGGCCTGGGAGGCCACGTTGCCATAGGACAGGCCCGCATAGTTGTGGGTCGGACCGACCAGGCCGTCGAAGTTGACCTCCCGAGCAGCGAGAGCGAGGTGACTCATAGGTGTAATCCTGGGGGCAATTGGGCAGGCAGGCTCAGGGCTTCGCTTTCCAGCGAGGCGACCGGGAAGGCGCAGTAGTCCGCGGCGTAGTAGGCGCTGGGACGATGATTGCCGGAGGCGCCGACGCCGCCGAAGGGCGCCGCGCTGGCCGCCCCGGTAAGCGGACGATTCCAGTTGACGATGCCGGCGCGCACGCCCTGCCAGAACCGTTCGTAGGTGGCCGGATCGTCGGCCAGCAACCCGGCCGCGAGGCCGAAGCGGGTGGCGTTGGCCAGCACCAAGGCATGGTCGAAGTCCGTATAGCGCTGGACCTGCAGCAGCGGCCCGAAGACTTCCTCATCGGGCAACTCAGAGATCCCCGAGACATCGAGGATGCCCGGGGTAAGCAGCGCGCGCGCCGCATCCGGCTGACGCATCTCCAGCAGCGCGCGGCCACCCTGCGCCAGGCGCTGGGCCTGGGCCTGCAGCAAGGTCTTGGCGGTGGTCAGCGAAATGACGGTGCCCATGAAGGGCGCCGGCTCCGCATCGAAGCGGCCGATCCTGAGACCGGCGCTGACGCCTACCAGACGCGCCAGCAGGGCGTCGCCCCAGGCCCCCTGGGGCAGGATCAGGCGGCGCGCGCAGGTGCAGCGTTGGCCGGCAGAGAGAAAGGCAGACTGGGCGATGGTGACCACGGCCGCGTCCAGATCGGCCACTGGCGCGACCATCAGGGGATTGTTGCCGCCCATCTCCAGGGCCAGCAGCCGCTGCGGACGGTCCGCATTGAGGCGGTGCAGGGCCGCGCCCGTGGCGCTGGAACCGGTGAAGAGGATACCGTCCAGACCGGGATGCGCGCCCAGGGCCTCACCCGTGGCGCGCCCCCCTTGAATCAGGTTGAGCACGCCCGCTGGCAGCCCGGCGGCGATCCAGCAGTCCAGGGTCAGGGCAGCGAAGCGCGGCGTCAGCTCGCTAGGCTTGAACACCAGCGTATTGCCGGCCAGCAGCGCTGGCACGATATGCCCATTGGGCAGATGGCCGGGAAAATTGTAGGGGCCAAAGACCGCCAGGACGCCATGGGGACGATGGCGCGTCACGCTGCGGGCATCGGCTACCGTCGCCGCACGTTCGCCGCTGCGCGCGGCTTCCGCCTGGGCGGAGATGGCCACCTTGGCGATCATGCTGCCGATCTCGGTATCGGCTTCCCACAGGGGTTTGCCGGTCTCCTCGGCCAGGGCGCGCCCCAGGGTTGCACGGCGAGCCTGCAGCACCTGGGCAAAGGCCTGCAGGATGGCCAGACGAGCGGCCGGCCCGCGGCTTTCCCAGGTCGGAAAGGCCTCGCGCGCGGCGGCAATGGCCTGATCGACGTCGTCCGCGTCCGCCGCCGCGCCCTGCCAGAGCGGGATGCCGTCATAGGGATCGACGGAGCTGAATACCTCGCCCCGCCCGGGGCGCCACTGACCAGCGATATAGAGGCTATCCATGACGTCTCCTCAAGGCATCAGGCGCACGGCGCGCACCTGGGCGCCAGCCATCAGCCGCAGCTCGCGGGCGGTGGCCAGGTCGACCACCAGGGTGCCGGCCGCCAGGCGAGCACGGGCGCTGGTGATGCGGCAGTCCTGACATTTGCGGTTGTGGATCAGATAGACCTCGGCGTCATCGCCAGGCGTACCCACCGCCAGCACCAGGCGCTGGCTGTCACGGATCGCCCGCACCTTGGTGGTTTCCGCCTCCAGGGTCGGGCCAGCGTCGAAGATGTCGACGTAGCCCTGGTAGTTGAAGCCCTCGGCCTCCAGCAGCCGACGAGCCGCCTCGGTGTCCGGGTGCACCCGCCCGATCACCTGACGCGCCTCTTGCGACAGGAAGCAGGTGTACAGCGGAAAGCGCGGCATGAGTTCGGCGATGAAGCCGCGGTTGCCGATGCCGGTGAGATAGTCCGCTTGGGAGAATTCCATCTTGAAGAAATGCCGGCCCAGGCCCTCCCAGAACGGCGACTGGCCGTTACCGTCGGACATGCCGCGCAATTCGGCGATGATGCGCTCGGCGAACAGCTCGCGAAACTCGGCGATGAACAGGAAGCGCGACTTGGACAGCAGCCGCCCGGCGGCCCCACCACGGCGATCGGCGCGCAGGAACAGCGAGCAGAGCTCGGAGCTGCCGGTCATGTCGTTGGCCAGGAACAGCGTGGGAATCTGCCGGTGGATGTCCAGTTCACGCGAGGCGCTCACCGTCAGGCCGACCCGGTAGTTGTACCAGGGCTCGCGCAGCCCCAGGGCGGCGGCGATCCCGGCGATGCCGATGACCTCACCCTCGTCTTCCAGGGCAAAGAGATAGTCGGCATCGGCAGGCTGCGCCTGCTGCAGGAAACTGCGTTCGGCGTTTTCCACCCGCTGCGCCAGGCGTTCTTCGCTGGCGGGCAGCGTGGTGAGACCGGCACCGGCCGCTTGCGCCAGTTGCAGCAGCGCGGGCACATCGGCACGGGTAACGGGACGGACGATCATCGGACCTCCAAAGACGCTAGGGTCGGCTACAGCGCTACCAGACGAACCCGGTCGCCTTCGGCGATCTCCAGGGTGGCGATCTGCTCGGGGGAAAGGACGACGGACTCACCGGGAGTCCAGCGCAGTGGCGTGGCCAGCGCCCGGAAATTCTCCAGGCCATCGTTGGCGATCAGGAACCAGGGCGCGTCCTCGGGCGCCGCTGCGCCCTCGCTCACCGGTGCGAGACGGCTCTCGGCGATGGACCGGATGGCCGTGGTGCGGGCGTGCAAGGTCGGGCCGCCATCGAAGATGTCGATGTAGTTGTCGGTCTCGAAGCCTTCGCGACTGAGGATGTCGAAGGTGATCTGCGCGCGCGGGTGCACCTGGCCCATGGCTTCCTGAGCACTGTCGGGCAGCAGGGGCACATAGAGCGGATAGGTCGGCATCAACTCGGCGAGAAAGGTGCGGCTCCTCTGCCCGGACAGCCGCTCGGCGGTGGTGTAGTCCAGGTCGAAGAAGTTACGCCCTACCCCGTTCCAGAACGGCGATTCGCCGTCATCGTCCGCCAGGCCGACGATCTCCACCACCACCGTCTCGGCGAAACGCGCCGGGTGGGCGGCCATGAACAGCAGCCGGGCACGGGAGTTGAGTTCGGCGTGGGGGGTGTCGAGCAGCGGGCGCTGGACATAGAAGCTGCTCAGCACGCTGTTGCCGGTCAGGTCGTGACAGAGCGACAGCACATGCACCTTGTTGTGGATCTTCAGCTCGCGCGAGGCATGGATGAAGGTCTCGTTGCGAAAGCTGTAGAAGGGTTCGGAGAAGCCCGCCGAGGCGACGATGGCCGAACAGCCCAGCAGCTCGCCGCTGGTGGTGTCTTCGAGCACGAAGAAATAGCTCTCCTCGCCATGAAAGCCCACCTCGGCCGCCAGCGACGACTCCGAGGTGCGGATCTTGTCGCGCAACCGTTCGGGGTTGTCGGGCAGCGAGGTGACGCCAACCGGGCTATCCGCGGCGAGCCGCTGGACCAGGGGCAGATCCGCCGCGCGCGCAGGGCGCATTACCAGCATGAGAACTCCTTGTGTACGGATCCATCCCTGGATGACAGCGGTACGCGTCCCGCGTCCGGAGATTAGCCTTGGGTGAGGCGCGCCAGGGCGCGATCCAGGCGGGCCAGGCCTTCGTCGATGTCCGCCTCGGGGATGATCAGGCTTGGTGCCATGCGCAGCACGTCCGGGCCGGCCTGGAGGATCATCAGGCCTTCCTCGTTGGCGGCGGTGACGATGTCCTTGGCACGCCCCTTCCAGCTGTCGTTGAGCACCGCGCCGATCAGCAGACCCAGGCCGCGAACCTGCTCGAACAGGCTATAGCGGGCGTTGAGCTGCTCCAGACCGGCGACAAAGCGCTGATGGCGAGAGGCTACGCCAGCCAGGGTTTCCGGCGTGGCGACGATGTCCAGCAGCGCAGCGCCCACGGCGCAGCCCAGCGGATTGCCGCCGTAGGTGCTGCCATGCACGCCCGCGCTGAAATGCTGGGCGACCTTGTCGGTGGTCAGCATGGCCGCCAGCGGGAAGCCACCGCCGATGCTCTTGGCGGTGGTGAGGATGTCCGGCACCACGCCATAGTGCTGGTAGGCATAGAGATGACCGCTACGACCGACGCCGCTCTGCACCTCGTCGAAGATCAACAGCGCGCCCTGGGCGTCGCACAGGCGGCGGGCGCCTTCGAGGTAGGCCTGGTCGGCCGGCAGCACGCCGCCCTCGCCCTGGATGGGTTCGAGGATGACGGCGCAGGTCTTGTCCGACACCACGGCTTCGAGAGCGGCCAGGTCGTTGAAGGGCACATGGCGGATGCCTTCGATCTTGGGACCGAAACCATCGGAATACTTGGGCTGGCCACCGACGCTGACGGTGAACAGGGTACGGCCGTGGAAGCTGTTGGTGGCGGCGACGATCTCGTAGCGGCTGCCGCCGCTGACGTCATGGCCATAGCGCCGGGCCAGCTTGCAGGCCGCCTCGTTGGCTTCGGCGCCGGAGTTGGCGAAGAACACCCGGTCGGCGAAGGTGTGATCCACCAGCTTGCGCGCCAGACGCAGGGCGGGCTCGTTGGTGTAGATGTTGGAGACGTGCCAGAGCTTGCCGGCCTGCTCGGTCAGGGCGTTGATCAGCGCCGGATGGCCATGGCCCAGGGCGCTGACGGCGATGCCGCCGGCGAAATCCACGTACTCGCGATCGGCCTGGTCCCAGACGCGGGAGCCCTCTCCTCGCACCGGAATGAACGCGGCAGGGGCGTAGGTCGGGACCATCACCTCATCGAAGGCGGCGCGTTGCACGTTGGGTTGAGAAGCGGACATCGGGGTTTCTCCTGCCGATCACGGCGGTGACTGAGGGGGATTGTAGGACGACCTCCGAGCGCGGCATTGCGCCCAGGCGACAACTATTTACGGGCGAAAACGCAAACGGGTGTCCGATTCGCAGTCTAGCGATTCGGACACCCGCTCTGGAAGGGCATGGACGTACCCGAAGGTACGTCAGGCCGATCAGTTGGGCGCGACGCGGCTGGTGCCGTTCACGGTCAGGATGCGCACCCGCTCGCCGACGCGGAAGATCTCGCCCTTGTTGACCGCCTGCACATAGGCACGCGAGCCGCCGTCGTCTTCCTTCACGGTGATCTCGACGCCATTGGCCTTGGTGAAGCCCTCTTCGGTGGCCGAGCCCAGCAGACCGCCGGCGACCGCACCGATGATGGCGGTCACGAAACTGCCACGCCCGCCGCCGATGGCACTGCCGCCAATGCCGCCTACCACGGCGCCAGCACCGGCACCGATGGGCGACTTGGTGCCTTCGATGGTGACCGGGCGCAGCGCGGTGATGGTACCGGTGCGGACGGTCTGTACCTGCCTGGCCTCATCGCGCGAATAGACGTCGCCGGACTGATCGGATGCGCAGCCTGCCAGCAGGGCGACGGCGGTCAGGGAAGCGGCGAGTTGTAGGACTCTGTTCATGAGGCAACTCCAAAGGCAGATGAAAGACAGGGGGCCGCAGTGGGCGGACCTCAAGATACGGATCGCTATTATCCTTGACCCAGGGCATCCGGGGAGGTTTCCGGCGACTGTAACGACGGTACCTTGCGAACGCCTTAAGAATGGCCAGCAAAACGGCTGCGCGTCCATCCCGGCAGGCCTGGGCAATGCCCGGAATCCCTGAGTACCGCTGGTACCGCAGCGGCGGCGCGCAGCGCGTATCCGCTTGCTGCCCGTTCGCGAGGCGACCGTCCTACGGCGCCAGTCGCTGGCGCTGCCACCCGTCTTCGGTGCGCTGGTAGTCCAGGCGATCATGCAGGCGACTGGAGCGCCCCTGCCAGAATTCGATGCGCTGCGGCTTGAGGCGATAACCACCCCAGAACGGCGGGCGACTGGGTTCACCGTCGACGAACCGCTGCTGCACCTCGGTCAAGCGCTGCTCCAGCTCATAGCGATTGGCGATGACCTGGCTCTGCGGCGAAGCCCAGGCGCCGAGGCGACTGCCCAGCGGGCGGACCCGGTAGTAGGCATCGGACTCCTCGGCGGAGACCTGCTCCACCAGCCCCTCGATCCGCACCTGACGCTCCAGCGCCGGCCAGAAGAAGGTCATGGCCGCCCGCGGCTGAGCCGCCAGTTGCTGGCCCTTGGCGCTGCCGTAGTTGGTATAGAAGACGAAGCCCTGGGCATCGACGCCCTTGAGCAGCAACACGCGGCAATGGGGTTGCCCTTCGCTATCGACGGTGGCGAGCCAGCAGGCATTGGCTTCGACGGGCGGCTGCTCGGTGCGCACCGCCTCTTCGAACCACTGCCCGAAGAGGGCATAGGGATCAGCGGGTGCCTGGGCTTCGGTCAGGCCGTCGCGGGTGTAGTCGCGACGCATATCGGCGAGGGACGGTGACATGGAGGTCTCCTGCTAGGTCGGTATCGACCTAGCTTAACCAAGTCCCGCCCCGCTCGCCTGCTTCAGGACAAGCTTTGCCGACCTAGCGGGTAGCCAGGGACTGCAGGCTGGCCAGCACGGTCGCGCGCGGCTGGATGAGCACCTCGACCCGGCGATTGACGGCGCGGCCGGCGGCGGTGGTGTTGTCGGCACGCGGGTGGGCCGCAGCCAGGCCACGCACGATGAGGCGATTGCCGGTGTAGCCGCTGAGACGGAAGATCGCCGCCACGGCCTGGGCCCGCTGCAGGCTGATCTTGTCGTTGAGCGCGGCAGTGCCAGTGCTGTCGCTGAAGCCGAGTACGATGACGGCGCTATCTTGGTCAACGCTCACCGACTTGGCCGAGCGGGACAGCGGGCCGAGCATCACCGGCAGCAGCATCTCCGCGCGATCCGGGTTGAAGGAGCTGTCGACCGGTGCCACCAGCACCAGGGCATCGTCACGACGTTCGATCTTGACGTTGCTGCCGGCCACGGCGACGCGCAGCTTCTGCTCATGATCGTCCAGCCAGGCCTTGCTGACCTTGACGGGTACTGGCTTGAGGGCCTCGGCCTTGGCCATCGGCTTGGCCTCTTCGCTACCGAAGGGCCACCACCAGTGACCACCCTTCTCTCCCGCAGCGGTCTGCTCCGGCTTGGCCGCCGGCGCCTTGGCCGCAACCTTGACCTCGGCCTTGGGCTCGGCGGCCTTGGCGACCGGCTTCACCGGCTCGGCGGGTTTTTCACTGCCGCCGAAGGGCCACCACCAGTGCGCGCCACTGGCGGCAGTGCTGGCCTGGGCATTGCCCGGCTTGGCAGGCGCGGCGGCCTGGTCGCCCTGGCCCTGGAAGGAACTGCAGGCGGACACGCCCATGCAGAGAATGAGGGTGGTGGATTTGATCAGCTTCATGCAAAGTTTCCCATCGGCAAGCCGGAGGACAGAGTGAATCCAACGCCCCGGCCAGAGCCGGCGGCGCGAGTGAACTTAAAGTAGTTTCGAGATTGTGGCCGCAAACCTACGCGGGGCAAAGCGGTGGAGTCACGAAATTTACCTGTATGCCGACCAATGGCAGGATTGCCGGGCCTCCATCGGCTACCGGCGCCTTGCCGTCGGCCGGCCATCCCACGCACGTCACGACCGCCGACTGCCAGGCGCAGGTCGTCGACAGTCGCTCACGGCTGAGCTGATTTCTGCACGAGATCAGGATTTGACGGCAGGTGCGAAGGGCTAGCGCACGATCCCTGGCGGCAGCCGCTGCCTGGTTACAGAGGTGGGGAAACCGGTGCCACAGGCACCGGTCTTGCGAGAGGCAATGCCTGGGGCGCCGTCACTGCGCCTTCGACAGTTCCACCAGCATCCGCGTGAGCAGATAGATGCGCGGCGTGACGCTGTCCAGCTCGACATACTCCTCGGGGGTATGCAGCTTGCCACCGACGATGCCGAAACCGTCCAGGGTGGGAACCCCGGCGCCCGCCGCGATGCTGGCATCCGCCGCGCCGCCGCTGCCTTCGACGGTCAGGGTACGACCCAGCTCTCCGTAGATGCCCTGGGCCATGGCCAGGAGCTTGTCGCTTGCCGGAGTCTGAGGCATCGGCGGCAGGCCGCGCTCCAGGCGGGTGGTCACTTCAGTGTCGGCGACCTGCTTGGTGGCGGCGATCCGTGCCAGGTCCCGCTCGACCCGGTCGAATTCCTCCGGCAAGGCAGCGCGCACGTCAGCCTTGGCGATGGCGTGGTCAGGAATCACGTTGATGCGCTCACCGGCATTGATCACGGTGAAGTTGACGGAGGTCTTCTTCTCCGCGTCGCCCAGGTTGCCCAGCTGCAATACCTGGTGCGCCACCTCGGTGGCGGCGTTGCGTCCCAATTCCGGGGCGACCCCCGCGTGGGACGACCTGCCCTTGACCTCCACCACGGCGGTGGCGCTGCCCTTGCGCCATATCACCAGGCCGTCGCCCGGACGCCCCGGCTCCAGGTTCAGCGTCACGTCATGCTGCTTGGCGGTCTTGGCAATCAGGTCGGTGGCGGCCTGAGAGCCGGTTTCCTCGCTGGCATCCAGCAGCAGGGTGATCTGCCCATAGTCCTTGAAGTCGAGGCTCTTGAGGATGTCCAGGGCCGCCAGGGCGACCACGATGCCGCCCTTGTCATCGGACACACCCGGGCCATAGGCACGCTTTTCGTCGGTACGGTATGGCCGGGCCTTGGCCGTGCCTTCCTTGAATACGGTATCCATGTGCGCCAGCAAGAGGATCTTGGCCTTGCCGGTACCCTTGAAGGTCGCCACCAGATGCTGGCTCTTGTCCGGCGCGGTGTTGGGCACCTGTTGCACGGCGGCGCCGAGCTTTTTCAGTTCGGTGGTCAAGAGGGTGCCGACTTCGGTCAGCCCGGGCTCATACCCGGAGCCCGAATCGATGTTTACCAGTCGCTCCAGCAAGGTGAGGGTCGGTGCCTTGGCCTGCTCTGCCGCGGACTGGATGCGTTCGTCGAGGGCGGCGCTGGCAGGCAAGGCGATACAGCAGGTAAGAACGGCGGCGAGGGTGGTGCGGAAGAACGGAGCGGACATCGGGCATTCCTTGTTGGTATTGTTGGATTAGTCAGACAACTGTAGTCGGGACCGCGACCCAGGGGAAATCCGCGTGGCGCTTCGTCTCGTCAGCACGTACGAAGAGAGCCAACGCCCCCTTGTCGATAGCGCTAATTGAGTTCCCTGAACGCCAGGGTGATGATGGCGGGATCAATCGTCGGCGAAGGTCCGCTTCGCGGCAGGGCTGCCAGGCCAGCAGGAGGCTTGTTCATGGACGGATTCATCGATGTCGCGACGCTCAAGGACCTGGCCGTAAGGGCCGCAGCCATCACGCAGGACTGCCGCTGCGTGCAGCGGGATCTGGCGGGGTGGACTGCCTGGCCGGTGGGCTACCGGGAAACGGACTTCGCGCAGATCGGCACCCTGGCGCGTCATGCGCCCGAGGAGTCGATCATCGAGGAATATCACCCAGGCGCCACCCACTACTGGTCGAATGACGCGCCCATCGCTCCCCGGTTCTATCCCTACAACCAGAGCACGGTATGGCAGTGTCTTGGCTGCCAACGCCTCTACCTGCGCCATAACGATGACGGCGCCTACCATGTGGCACCGCGAATCCGTCTGTTGCAGAACGCCTTGATCGTCGATGCCGCGCACGCCAACGACGGTCGTGAAGCCAGGGCGACGTAAATCCGCTCGCCCCCCAGCGTCCAGGGCCGCTTTCCCGCCCGAGCGATCGCTCTAGATCACGGCGTTTGGATTCTCTTGTCGTTACCTGAGGCACAAACAGGGAATTAAGCCCACAATAGGCGCCGCGCATCCCGCGTGCGGGTGTGCGCCCATCAACGGTAACAGGCCTGGTCCCAGCAATACGATGCCAACTACAACTCGAACGGGCGTGGCGTGGTTCGTCGACGGCGCCTATGCACTGAGCGCCTGGAACGGCTCTGTATCCGGCGCCAAATTCGACTATCTAAAACTACGTCTTTTCATCGAGCAGGATGCGGGCGAACCCATAGGTGACGCCTACTACTTCAACTGCGATAGCGACCCACCCACCATCGCCCAGACCGGCTTCAACAAGTTCCTGAGCTCGGCCCCGCCCAAGGGCGCCGGACTGAGGGTCAAGCTCTACTGGCTGCAGACCAAGGCTCACGAATGGCCTGCGTCCGTGGGTGGCGGGCCGATCCTGCATCCGGTAACGGGCGAGCAGTACACGACCAAGAGCCAGAAGGGGGTCGATGTCGGCCTTGCGTTCAACCTGATGCGCTCCCATGCGAAACGCGGCTGGAAAAAGCTCTACCTGGTGGCCGGCGATGGCGACTTCCATGAGGTCGTCCAGTACCTGGTGGAAAACGAGGGCGTCGAGGTCACGGTGATCGGCGCGCACTTTTCCATCAGTGGCGAAATCGCGCCCTACGTCCGGGTGATTGAATTCCGCGATATCGAGGCGGCCATCGCCCGCTAGCCGCCTGTCGAGACGGCGTCAGAGGCACTCCCCCACCGCGCGCGCCAGGGCCTGGGCGCGCGGGTCCATCAACACATAGGGCCCCAGGGTGTTGGTGACGAAGCCGAAGGCCACCTCGCGCTCCGGGTCGGCGAAGCCGGTCGAACCGCCCGCCCCCGGATGGCCGAAGGCCTGAGGCCCAAGGCCATAGGTGGCGTTGGCTTGGTCCGGTTGATCGAGCATGAAGCCCAGGCCGAAGCGGGTCGGCGTCAAGAGCGTACGGTCTTCGCCCTGACTGTGCTCGCGCAGGGCCTCGCTCAGGGTTTCCCACTCCAGCAGATCGCCGGCCAGCAGACCGGCATAGAAGCCCGCCAGGCTGCGTGCATGGCCATGGCCGTTGGCGGCCGGCTGCTCGAAGCGGCGCCACTCGGCCTTGTTGGTGCTGGTGAGCACGCCGGATGGATTGCCGAAGGCCAGGGTCGGCAAGGCGCCCGGATCGCTCATGGTGGTCTTGAGCAGACGCTGCGCGGCGGCATCACCCAGCACCCCCTTGCCGCGTACGATATGGGCGACGCGCTCGTCTTCGCTCGTCGGCAGACCGATGTGGAAATCCAGACCCAGGCGCTCGGCGGTCCGGGCCACGATGGCCTCGCCCGGGCCACGGCCGTCGGCGCGACGGATCAGTTCACCCAGCAGCCAGCCAAAGGTGATAGGGGCATAGCCATGGGCGGTGCCGGGCGTCCACCAGGGTGCCTCGGCGGCGACCGCGGCGGTCATGGTGTCCCAGTCGTACAGGGCGTCACCCGCCAGGCGTTCGCGCAAGGCGGAGACGCCGGAGCGGTGGCTGAGCAATTGCCGCAGGGTGATGTCGGCCTTGCCGGCCGCAGCGAATGCCGGCCAGCGTTCGGCGACCGGGGCATCGAGGGCCAGCTTGCCCTCCTCGACCAACTGCAACGCCGCCACCGTGGTGAAGGCCTTGGTGCAGGAGAACAGATTGAGCAGGGTGTCGGTGTGCCACGGCGTCTGGCCGTCCTTGTCCGCCATCCCGCCCCAGAGATCCAGCACCGTTTCACCGCCGACCTGGACGCACAGCGCCGCGCCGCGGGTCTGGCCGGCGGCCAGCAACTCGGCGAAGGCCTCGCGGACGGATTCGAATCTCAGGTCGTGATAGCCGTGAACGGTCATGGGTTTTCCTTACTGGTGATGCTCTGGCGCCGTGGTCAGACGGTTCGCTGATACGGCCATTGCCAAAGGTCGCGGTAGGTCGGGTTGAGCGCAGCGAAGCCCAACAGCTGTTGCCTCGGCGCCGGATCTGTTGGGCTTCGACGATGGAACCGTCTCAGCCCAACCTACGAATTGGCGTAACCAAGGCCGCCAATTACTGAATCTCCCGCCGAAACGGCGGTAGCGCATTGAGGATGGCCTTGCCGTAGCGCTGGGTCACCAGGCGGCGATCCAGCAGCGAGATGGTGCCGCTGTCCTGCTCGGTACGCAGCAACCGGCCGCAGGCCTGGATCAGGCGCAGGGAGGCGTCGGGCACGGCGATCTCCATGAACGGATTGCCGCCGCGCGCCTCGATCCACTCGGCCAGGGCGGCTTCCACCGGATCGTCCGGCACGGCGAAGGGGATCTTGGCGATGACCACGTGCTCGCAGTAGGCACCGGGCAGGTCGACCCCTTCCGCAAAGCTGGCCAGACCGAACAGCACGCTAGCTTCGCCGTCATCGACGCGCTTCTTGTGCTTGTTGAGGGTCTCCTGCTTGGACAGGTTGCCCTGGATCAGCACCCGCTTGCGCCAGTCCCGCTCCAGGCCGTCGAAGACGTCCTGCATCTGCCGCCGCGAGGAAAACAGCACCAGGGCGCCACGGGCACCTTCGAGCATGGCTGGCAATTCGCGGACGATGGCGGCGGTGTGCTCGGCGGCATTGCGCGGATCCGCCTTCAGATCCGGCACCCGCAGCACCCCGGCTTCGGCGTGGCGGAACGGGCTGGGGACCACGGCGGTGGCCGCCGAGCGCGGCAGGCCGGATCTCATGCGGAAGCGGTCGAAGGTGCCGAGCGCGGTCAGGGTCGCGGAGGTCACCAGGGCGCCGAAGGCCACGTTCCATAGATGGCGACGCAGCATCTCGGCAGCCAGGATGGGGCTGGCGTTGACCTCGATGTCGTAGAGCGATCCCGTTTCGGCCAGGGTCATCCAGCGCGCCATGGGCGGGCTGTCTTCCGGGTCTTCGCAGGTGAAGGCCGTCCACAGCTCCCAGTTGCCCTGGGCGCGGGCCAGCAGGCTGCCAAACAGCGGATACCACTCCTCGGCCTGGTAGCTGGCGAGGCCGATGCTGGACTCGCCGTCCATGGCCTGCTTGAGCATCTCGGTCAGGCGGGTGAACAGGTCGGTGAGCTTGGCGAAGCCTTTCTTGAGCTCGATGCCCATTTCCCGCAGGTCTTCGGGAATGACCCCGCCGACGAAGCGATGGCGCGGCCGTTCCCGGCCTTCCATGTCCTCGCCGGCGCGGAAATCCGCCAGGGCCTCGCAGGCGGTGAACATGAACTGCTGCTGGGTCTTGATCTCCCGTGCCAGCTCCGGCACCTGCTCCACCAGCCGGCCGAGATCGCCGGGCAAGGGGTGTTGGGCGAGGAGCTTGGTGAGATTCTTGGCGATCTGCTCCAGCCACTCGGCGGTGGATCTCATCCGGGTGAAATGGGCGAAGTGACCGATGGCCTTGTCCGGTAGGTGGTGGCCTTCGTCGAACACATAGAGGGTGTCGCGCGGATCGGGCAGGATGGCGCCGCCACCCAGGGCCAGGTCGGCCAGCACCAGGTCATGGTTGGTGACGATGACATCGACCTTGGTCATGCCCTCACGCGCCCGGTAGAAGGCGCACTGCTGGAAATTCGGGCAGTGGCGATTGGTGCACTGGCTGTGGTCGGTGGTGATGCGCGACCACTGCACGTCTTCGATGGCTTCCGGCCAGCTGTCGCGGTCACCATCCCAGCGATTGCCGGCCAGGCGCTCGATCATCTTGCCGAACAGTTCGTTGGACGACTCGTCCACATCGATCTTGAAGCCGTCCTCGGCGAACAGCTGGGCGGTGGCGTTCTGTGCCTGGCCTTCCTGCAGCAGCATGTCCAGCTTGGACAGGCAGAGATAGCGCCCGCGCCCCTTGGCCAAGGCGAAACTGAAGGACAGCCCGCTGTTGCGCAGGATGTCCGGCAGGTCCTTGTGCACGATCTGCTCCTGCAGCGCCACCGTCGCCGTGGCGATCACCAGACGCTTGCCGGCAGCCTTGGCCGCGGGGATGGCGGCCAGGGCATAGGCCACGGTCTTGCCGGTACCCGTGCCCGCCTCCACCGCCACCACGGCCGGCTCACCTTCGCGGTGGCCCTCCCCGTCCTGGGTGATGGCGCCCAGGCCCTTGGCGGTTTCCGCGATCATCAGGCGCTGGCCATAGCGTGGCTTGAGCGACTTGGCTTCGAGGAAACGCGTGTAGGCGCCCTGGATCTGGGTCTTGAGTTCAGTGCTGAGCATGCCTGGTTCCGGGCGATGGCAAAGCAGCGCCACGTCCGGCGGACGAGCGCTGTATGCATCTACAGTAATGGATCTTGGGCGCTATGATAACGCGCCTGTCGTCAGGATGCGCCCAACGTTGTGGTCGCAGGCCGATCAGGCGCTCGGCAGCTGTGGGGGCAGGCGATGAAAGGCGCCAAAGATCAACAGGCTCACGCGGTCGAGCCAGGGGTGGCGACGCAGACGCAAGGCACGACGGCTGGCGAAGACTTCACCCAGGTGCAGCAGCAGCAGGGCCAGGGCGACCAGCGCGAGCAATTCGGGGAAGGGACGAGCGAGAGGCAGAGCGAGGGCAGCGGCTGCGGCGAGCCAGAACAGCAGAAGAAGAACTTTGCCGGTAAGGGACAGGGTTTTCATGGATTCCAGCAGGAGGACGAGATGGATCGGACCATAACGCCTATCGCCGGAAAAAGTAAAGGCGGCGGACCGAGGTCCGCCGCCCCTGCATCACTCGCGGTCGATCTGGATTTCGACGCGACGGTTGGTGGCACGGCCTTCAGCGGTCTCGTTGGTCGCGATCGGCTGACGCTCGCCCATGCCCTTCACGGACACGACGCTGGCCGCTGGCACACCGGCCTGGATCAGGTAGTTGCTGACCGACTTGGCACGACGCTCGGACAGACGCTGGTTGTAGGCATCGGTACCCTTGCTGTCGGTGTGACCGGTGATCGACAGACGGGTGCTGGCGGCTTCGCCACGCAGACGGCCGGCGATACCATCGAGCTGGGCACGGTCCTGCGGACTGACTTCAGCGGAGTCGAAGGCGAAGTGCAGGTCACGCGCGGTGATCACTTCCTGCTTGGGCAGCGGTGCCGGCGCGGGGGCCGGCGCGGGCGCCGGAGCCGGAGCGGGCTCCATGCGAGCGACCTGCTCGTTACCCTTGCCATGCACCCAGCAATAGGCGCCAGCGGTGGTGCCGATACCCAGGGCCGCCATGCCGGCGACGTTACCGCTCTGAGTAGCACCTGCCGCGCCGCCGACCAGCGCGCCTACCGCAGCGCACACCGGCCAATCGGATTTCTGTACGCCGCCCGCGCAACCGGCCAGCACGGTGCTTGCCAGGATGAGGGGTAAAGCTGTCCTTGCGATGCTCTTGCTCATGAAGGGTCTCCTATAGACCTGGTGCCGCGAGTTAGGCTCGTCTTTCGTTGTATTGCGCTGTCAGACTAATGGTGGCGTACACATCTTGACAACGCTGGTTGCTTAGTCAATCGCGATTTGATTAGGGTTCCCTTAATGGCAAAGATATTCTCGTCCCGTACCCCGCAAGAGGCTCTGGCAAGCTTGCTCGAGCACCATCGACCCACGCGCCTGCTGTGCGTGGCACGCGAACCCCTGCCGGCGTTGCAAGCCTATGTGGACGCCCACCCTCAGTGCCAGCTGCTGCACGCCTCGGCACCGCACGAGGACCCTACGCTGCTGGCCGAACGCTACGATCTGGTGATCGTTGCCGACTGCCTCGAACACCTGCCATTGCGCCAAGGCCGCGAATTGCTCGGCGGCCTGCGCAATTTCAACACCTCGCGGCTGGCCGTGCTGGTGGACCTGGCCGCCAGCGACTGGCAGGCGACGGATTTCTACGCCCTCGCCCTGCAGGCCAGCGAACGCTTCGCCCGCGAAGGCCAGGTGGTCACCCTGTTCAGCTATGATCTGCACGACTACAAGCAGGTCCCGGACTGGCTCAATGCCCGGTTCTGGGCCAATCCGCAGAATTTCGGCAAGTACTGGTGGTGAGATGCAATCCATGGCCACATGCCCCTGTGGCTCGGACCGCCCGCTCGGCGACTGTTGCGGTCCGTTCCATGAAGGCCTTCCGGCGCCCGATGCCGAACGGCTGATGCGCTCGCGCTACAGCGCCTACGTGCTGGGGCTGATCGACTACCTGGTTTCCACCACGGCGCCCGCGCAGCAGCAACAGCTGGACCGGGAGGCCCTGGCGGCCTGGAGCCTGGGCAGTCGCTGGCAGGGTTTGCAGGTGCTGGAGCATCGCCCCGAGCCAGGCGATGCGCAGCATGCCCGGGTCAGCTTCGTCGCACGCTGGGAGGATGGGCGCGGGGCCCATCGTCATGAAGAGCGCTCGGGCTTCGTCCAGCGCGAGGGCCGCTGGTACTTTCTCGACCCGACCGTGCGTCCCCTGCCGGGGCGCAATGATGCCTGCCTGTGCGGCAGTGGAGCCAAGTTCAAGAAGTGCTGTGCCGGTTTCCTGTAGACCGACTAGGGCTCTTCCCGGGCAAGCGTGAGGTGATCCGTGTCCGGAACCGCCACGGGCAGCGCTGCGGATGCTGGAGCCAGATCGCTACCCACCGGGGCCAGACTCAGGTGCGAGAGGTCAACCTGCGGGGGTGCCACCGGCGCGTTGTGATCCTGGAGATCGGCGCCCACCGGCGCCAGCCCGAAATCCGGCGCCTGGACATCGACGAAGGCAGCCATCACCGCATCCCGGGGCGCGACTGACAGTGACCCACGCTCGGCAGAGGATGGCGAGGACAGGGGTACAGGTGCCGGTGCTGGCTCTGCCCGGGTCTCGGTTGGCGCCGCCGCCGGCTCGACCGGCTCGGCCATGGGCGCGACCTCGACCAGCGCCCCGGCCTGGGCCAAGGTGGCGCGATAGCGCTCGGCCGTCGCCGCATCCAGGCGATTCTTGATGATCATGCGGCGACCGGAGAAAAGCACGGCGATGCGCTGTTCATCCGCCTGAAACAGTCGCATCAGATTCTGCCGGGTCTGCTGCGCATCGGCGCCGGCGATCAGCTCGCCGTGGAAGGCGATTTCATAGAGAACGGCGGACATGACGACCTCCTCGGTCACGGCAAGGGATGCAGGATGCAACGTCACGTCGGGCCGGTCCAGTCTGCGTGGTCGACTGGCCCCGCCGTTTTTTTGTTAGCCTGTGCCAAGCGGCCCCGACTTGTGCAGCAATCGGTGCTTGTTAAACTGCGCAGAAAACGGGAGTGCCGCATGCTTCGCCAGGCCTTGTTCATCACCCTGCTCGGCGTCTTGCTGAGCAGCCTTGGCGGTTGTACCTACATCGGGCACAACTACGAAGAACCCCAGGTCGAGCTGACCGGTGTCGAGCTGATCCGCGCCCGGCTCTGGAGCCAGGACTTCGTGCTGCACTTCCGCGTCCAGAACCCCAACGACAGCACCCTGCCCGTACGCAGCCTGGCCTATACGGTCTACCTGAACGACCTGCTGCTGTCCCAGGGCGTCACCAACCTGCACTCGTCGGTGCCAGCCAATGGTCGGCGCAGCTTCTCCGTACCGGTACAGACCAACCTGTGGCGCTACGTGAAGGACGTCGGTCGCATGCTGGAGAACCCCAACGAGCCGATCAACTACCGCCTGCGCGGCCGGGTGAAGACCGGCTGGCTGTTCGGCCGCAGTGTCCATTTTTCTCGCCAGGGGCAGTTCGTGCCTGGCGCCTACATCCCGGAGTTATGAGATGAACCAGCACGTCCACGGTCCCGATTGCAATCACGACCATGACCACGATCACGGCCATGCCAACCATGTGCACGGCCCGCACTGCAACCATGGCCATGCCCAGGAGCCGGTGCGCAATCCGCTGAAGGAAGTGGGTCGCAACGATCCCTGCCCCTGCGGCAGCGAGAAGAAATTCAAGAAGTGCCACGGCGCCTGAGTCCGTTTCTGTAGGTTGGGCTGAGGCGGCTCTATCGTCTGAGCCCAACCTAGCGGAGTCAGCCTGGACTGTTGGGCTTCGCTACGCTCAGCCCAACCTACGGTACCGCGACCTTGGCGCGTTACCAGGGCTGTCCACCGCGTTGCGACTCCAGCCGCCGGATGAATTCCTCCAGGACCAGGGCATAGAGATCGTCCTTGAGCACCAGGTCCTCCACCCCGCAATCGATGTTGGGGTTGTCGTTCACCTCGATCACCGCCAGCTTGTCGCCCGCCTGTTTCAGGTCCACGCCATAGAGACCGTCGCCGATCAGGTTGGCGGTACGTACCGCCAATTCGACCACCGCGTGGGGCGCGTCCTGCACCGCCAGGGTACGGAAATCGCCGCTGACCTCGGTGGCGCTGGCGCTGTGGTCGTAGATCTGCCAGTGGCCCTTGGACATGAAGTACTGGCAGGCAAAGATCGGCTCCTGGTTGAGCACGCCGATGCGCCAGTCGTATTCGGTGTAGAAGAATTCCTGGGCCAGCAGTAGCACCGAACGCTCGAACAATTCGGCACTGGCCTTGCGCAGCTGCGCCGGGTCCTCGACCTTGATGACACCCCGGGAAAAGGAGCCATCGGGAATCTTCAGCACCAGCGGAAAGCCCAGGCGCTCGCCGAGCCCTTCGAGCTGCCCGGGATTGTCCTTGTAGAGGATCTCGGTGGCGGGCATGTCCAGCTTGTGAGCGCGCAGGAGGTCGGCCAGATAGACCTTGTTGGTGCATCTGAGGATCGAGCGCGGATCGTCCATCACGACCAGGCCCTCGCTTTCGGCCTTCTTGGCGAAGCGATAGGTGTGGTGATCGATGGCGGTGGTCTCGCGAATGAACAGGGCGTCGAATTCACCCAGTCGCGCATAGTCCTTCTTTTCGATCAGCTCCACGTCCATGCCCAGGTGCTTGCCGACGCGCACGAAGTTCTTCAGCGCCTTGGCATCGGAGGGCGGAAAGGCTTCCTTGGGGTCATGCAGGATGGCGAGGTCGAATCGGTACTTCTCCCGGCGGCCGGGCTTTAGCCAGACGCGGCGACTGAAGCCGTCGAGGGCGTTGGCGAAGTGATCTTCCTGCTGTTCGTGCAGCTTGTGGATGCTGCCCAGCTTGAGTCCGCCGATGTGCCAACCGGCGCGGTCGCGGCGAAATTCCACCAGCAGCAGCGGACAGGGAAAGGCCTCGAATACCTGACGCGCCAAATCCTGCAAGGGGGCGATGTCGGTATTGCCGAAATAGAGCGTGAGGGTGAAGCCGTCGGCGCTGCCATAGGGATGGCCGGCCAGTGCCTTGGTCAGCAGCTTGTCCAGGTCCTCCAGCGCCAGGCCATAAAGCGACTTGCGCGCCAGTTCGCTGATGGTACGCACCGAGGGGATGACCTTGTGCCCCCGGGCTTCGGCGAGCAGCGAGCAGTAGTAGCCGTGGCCGAGGTACTTCTGGCTGCGGCAGAGGTTGATGACCTGGACCCGCTTGCCATTGTCCTGTTCGTTGGACTGCTCCAGGTATTCCTGGGCGGTGATGACGTCTTCGCTGGGATAGTAGGATGACCAGTCTTCCTTGCGTTCCACGACGATATACAGCTTGCTCACTGGACCTCCTCGATACGGGGCGTGGTGGCGGCGGAAACCCGGATGCCGCCAGACCACTCCAACTGTTGTAACGCGGGCGCTATTAACCGTTGCTTAACCATGCCAGGCTGCCCGCTCTGCTCCAGGAGAATCCTTCGCGATGAGTTTCATGCTCAGGCCCGCCGGGCTGGACGATCTGGCGGCACTGGTCGATCTGGAGGCCCGCTGCTTCAGCTATGACCGCCTTTCCCGGCGCAATTTCCACTGGATGCTCACCCGGGCGAACGCCGTGCTCATCCTGGCGGAAAACGACCGCCAGGTGGCCGGCTACGCCCTGGTGCTGTTTCACCAGAACACCTCGCTGGCGCGTCTCTACTCCATCGCCGTCGATCCGGCGGCCCGTGGCCATCGTCTGGGTCAGCGCCTGCTCGACGCCGCCGAAGACGAGGCGGTGGAGCGCGACTGCGCCTATCTGCGCCTGGAAGTACGACCGGACAACGCCGCCGCCATCGCCCTTTATGAGCGCAATGGCTATCTACCCTTCGCCACGGTGGAGGACTACTACGAAGACCACAGCCAGGCGCTGCGCTTCGAAAAGCGTATCCGCCAGCCACGCGAAGGCCAGGCGCGCCCCGTGCCCTTCTATCGCCAGACCACCGACTTCACCTGTGGCCCGTCCTGCCTGCTGATGGCCATGGGCGCGCTGCAGCCGGGCCGGCCATTGGAGCGGCGCGAGGAACTGCGGCTATGGCGTGAAGCCACGACCATCTACATGACCGCGGGCCATGGTGGTTGCGGCCCCCATGGCCTGGCCCTGGCCGCCCAGCGACGCGGCTTCCGCGTGACCTTGCAGGTCAACACCCGAGGCCCGCTGTTTCTCGACGGGGTCCGCAGCGAAGAGAAGAAGGAAGTCATGCGCCTGGTGCATGAAGACTTCAGCGCCGAGGTCAAGCAGTCGCCCATCGAGCGTCTCTACCGTACCCGCCTGGACGTGGCTGGCTGGGTCGCCGAAGGCGCCTTTCCCCTTGTGCTGATCAGCTCCTTCCGGCTGACCAAGGCCAAGGGGCCACACTGGGTGCTGGTCACCGACTGCGACGAGGACTTCGTCTACCTGCACGATCCCGATGTCGACCACAGCCAGCACCGCCGGGAGCTGGACTGTCAGCACATTCCCGTCTCCCACGCCGAGTTCGACAAGATGAGTCGCTTCGGCCGCGGCAAGCTGCGCGCCGCGGTGGTGCTGCGGCCCGCCTGAGACGGGGTTGCGCCGCGCGGCGAACAGGGCCAGGATCAGGACCAACGTGAGCGATGGGTCGCCCCATGAGTCAGTCCCTGCGCAAGAGCAATCCCTCCTACGAGTTGATGGAGGACCTGAGCGGTCACTCGGTGATCTACCGGGAGCATGGCTTTCCCTGTCCGCTGGTGCGCTGGCATTTCCACAAGGAATACGAGCTGCACCTGATCGTGGCCAGTTCAGGCACGGCCTTCATCGGCGACTACATCGGCAACTTCTATCCGGGCAGCCTGTTTCTGACCGGCCCCCACCTGCCACACAACTGGATCAGCCGAATCGCCGAGGGCGAGGTGGTGGCCAAGCGCGACATGCTGGTCAACTTCACCAACGAGACGGTGGACAACGCCACGGCGGTGTTTCCCGAGTTGAGCGGTCTGGCCCCCCTGCTGGAGCGGGCGCGCTACGGTATCGAATTCCACGATTCGCAGTTGATCGCCCGTGCCGAGGTGTTACTGCAACAGATCGCCGACAGTGGCGGTGCGACCCGCCTCGGTCATTTCCTGGTGCTGATGGAGGCGCTGGCCACCTCGGAGCGCTATCAGCTGCTCTCCGGCAGCGTCGAGCCGGCCACTGCCAGCGAACAGGCGGTGGATCGCACCAACCGTGCCCTTAACTTCATCTTCGATCACTACCAGCGCGACTTCACCCAGGAGGAAGTGGCCGAGCACCTGGGCATGACGCCGACCTATTTTTCGCGCTTCTTCCGCCAGGCCACCGGTCGTACCTTCGTCGAATTCGTCAACAGCCTGCGCATCAGCAAGGCCTGCGAGATGCTCTCCCACAGTCGCATGCCGGTCACCGACATCTGCTTCGAGGCGGGCTTCAACAACATCTCCAACTTCAACCGCCGCTTCCACCAGCTCAAGGGCATGACCCCGCGCCAGTACCGTAGCCTTACCGTGCAGCGACTGACCGAACAGAACGCCTGATCGGCTGCCGTGCGCTGGCAGGCGGCGTCTGCATGGATCACTGATCTACCGTGTCTGCCTGCGCTGCTGGACCTGGTCTGTTACGCGCTTGAGACCATTGACAGACCAAGCGCAAAGTTCGGTTATGATCGAACTACCAATCCGTGCCGACAGAGGACAGTGCCACCATGACCGATTCCTACACTCCCCCACGCGTCTGGACTCCCACCACCTCCGGCGGCAACTTCGCCAGCATCAACCGCCCCATTGCCGGCCCGACCCACGACCAGGAACTGCCGGTCGGCGAGCACCCCTTCCAGCTGTATTCCCTGGGCACGCCCAATGGGATGAAGGTGACGATCCTGCTGGAAGAGCTGCTGGCGCTCGGACATACCGACGCCGAGTACGACGCCTGGCTGATCCGTATCAGTGAGGGCGATCAGTTTTCCAGCGGCTTCGTGGAGATCAATCCCAACTCCAAGATCCCGGCCCTGGTGGATCGTCGGGGCGCCGAGCCGCTGCGCGTCTTCGAATCCGGTGCCATCCTGCTCTATCTCGCCGACAGCTTTGGCGCCTTCATCCCGAAGGATCACGCCGGTCGCACCGAGACGCTGAACTGGCTGTTCTGGCAGATGGGCTCCGCGCCCTTCCTGGGCGGTGGCTTCGGGCATTTCTATGCCTATGCGCCGGAAAAGCTCGAATACCCCATCAACCGCTACGCCATGGAAGCCAAGCGCCAACTCGATGTGCTCGACCGTCTGCTGGCCGAGCGCAGCTATGTGGCTGGCGAGGAATACGGCATCGCCGACATCGCCATCTGGAGCTGGTACGGCAACCTGGTGCTGGGCCAGTTGTACAACGCCGCGGAATTCCTTGCGGTACAGGACTACACCCACGTCCAGCGCTGGGCGCAGGCCATCGCCGCCCGGCCGGCGGTGCAGCGTGGTCGCCGGGTCAATCGCACCTGGGGTGAGGCCGGCGAGCAAGTGGCCGAGCGGCATTCGGCCAGCGACCTGGACTGATCCCACCAGAGGGTGCAGCAGGTGTCTGCTGCCCCCTAGCGGCTCCAGTCCGCCGTGGCGGATCCGAGTCGCGTCGCGGGGCGCCGCCACTGCAGCTCGACCCCGCCAATCCGGAGCGGCGCTCGCAAGCGCAACGCCGATCCCCAGGCGGTAGGTTCCTGTTCCTTGCGGTAATCCCCTTCCTCCGGCCCGTGGTAAGCGGGACCGCCGCACGCGCCCGGTCGCTCGGTCAGCAGCCAGGCGGTACGCGCCAGTGACAGGCGCGCCGTCAACGCGCGCCCCTCCCGCTGACGCCGCGCCAGTCCCCGAATGGCCGCGGCGGCCATCAGATAGCCAGTGGCATGATCGAGCGCCTGGACCGGTAGGGGCACCGGCTGCTCCGCCTGCCGCCACTCACTGCCGGCCGCCGCGATGCCACAAGACATCTGCACCAGGCTGTCGAAGCCCCGCCGTAGCGCCCAGGGACCGCTCTAGCCATAGGCGCAGAGGGACACATCGATCAGGCCGGGATTGAGCGCGCGTCGCTGCGCCCCTCCGTAACCCAGCCGTTCCAGCGCATCGGCGCGATAGCCGTGAACCAGGATGTCCGCCTCGGCCAGCAGCGCCGCGAAGCGCTGGCGATCGGCAGGTCGCCCGAGATCCAGCCGTGCGCAGCGCTTGCCGAGGGTGACTTCGGGCGCCTGGGCCGGCTCGTCCCAGCCAGGCGGATCGATCCGTAGCACCTCGGCGCCCAGTCCAGCCAGCAATCGCGTGGCGATGGGCCCGGCGAGGATCCGGGTCAGGTCGAGGACCCGAATGCCCTGCAAGGGACGCTGCGGATCCAGCTGCCAATCCAGCGCTGTATCGGCAGCCGTCCATTCCTGAGCGATCAGGGGTTCGGCGCGGACGGCTTGCCCCTGCGGATGCGCCTGCCAATCGGCCTGGGTGCGGAGCTTGGCCGCGCAGCCACCCGCCGCGACGATGGCCGTTTCCAGGGCTTCGCCAGGCCAATCGGCCATGGCCCGCGCGACGGCGTCATGGCTGTTGGTGCAACCCAGCACGGCCAGGGCGCGCTCCCGGTGATGCGGCGCGTTGGCGTGCAACCGCAACCAGCCGTCACGGGTGCGGTAATCACCGGTGACCGGGTCCCAGACGCCCGGCAATTCCCAGCCCAGGGGGCGCAAGGTTGTCTTGAACCAGGCCGCGGCGAGATGACGATCCACCTCTACCGGGACCGCGGGTCCTCTCTCGGCCAGCAGGTCGGCGATGGCCAATCCGGCGACACCGATCGCCGCCGTGGCCAGGTCGCTGACCGGAAAGCAGGAGGCGAGACTGCCGCTACCCTGAACCTGCAGGGCCGACGCCAGGGAGGCAGGCAGTTCGAGGGCGGCGACGAGTTCGCCGAGCAGGGAGTCGAGAATGGCAGCTGTGCCGGATGGGCTGATCAAGGGAGGTTCTCCAAAGCCGCAGGCGTTATTGCCACAGTAGCCGTGCCTGCGCGAGCAGGACATTGGTTTTCGCTCGCCTACCGTCCGGCCCGCCACGGGGACAAAGCATCAGGCACCAGGGTCTTCCCTTCATCTTTCACCAGACCTTATCGGGAGACCCCATGACCGGAAGACAGCTGCTCATCGCCGGCGCCAGCGGCATCATCGGCCAAGCCGTGCTGGAGGCCTTCGCCAAGGCCGGCTGGTCCATCACCACCGTTGGCCGCTCGAAACAAGGCCCAAGCCGCTTTCCCCATCTGACCGCCGACCTGCTGGACCGGGATAGCCTAGCAGCGGCCAAGGCCGACCTGGCCGGCGTGACCCATCTCTTCTACAGCGCCCTCAAGCCGAACCCCGATCCAGGCGTGGAGGCGGACGAAAACGCTGCCATGCTGGAGAACCTGGTGGGCGCGGTGCGTAGCGCCGGAGCGCCCCTGGACCGCATCACCTTCGTCCAGGGCGGCAAGATCTACGGCGCTCACCTGGGGGTCTACAAGACGCCGGCCCGCGAGGACGACAGTCGTCACTTCCCGCCCAACCTCTACTTCCGCCACGAAGACTTCGTCCGCAGTCTCGAAGCTGATGGCATTCGCTGGACGGCGCTGAGGCCCGACATCGTCATCGGCCATTCGCTGGGATCGGCAATGAATCTGGGCAATCTCATCGGCCTCTATGGCGCGCTCTGTCGCGAGACCGGCACGGCCATGCAGTTTCCGGGAACGGAGCAGGCCTACCGCGGCGCCCTGGTCAACGTCACCGCCGCGCCGCTCTTGGGCGAGGCGGCGGTCTGGGCAGCGGAAGAAGAGCGCGACGGCGCCTACAATCTCACCAATGGCGACGTCTTCCGCTGGAGTCACGTCTGGCCGAAGCTGGCCGACTGGTTCGGTCTGGACGTGGGCGAGCCGCAACCTATCTCCCTGGCCCAGCGCCTGACCGCGCTGAAGCCGGTCTGGCAGGCGCTGGCACAGCGCGAAGGACTGGCCGAGGCCAATCCCGAACGGATCGCACCCGGCGCCTTTGGCGATTTCATCTTGCATGTCGAGAAGGACGCCATTTTCGACGTGACCAAGGCGCGGCAAGCGGGTTTTGGGCAGATGATCCTGAGGTCCGACGAGGTCTTGCTCGCGCATCTGGAAGACATGCGCAGGCGACGGCTGATTCCCTGAGGCGTCCCGCGCCGTCCTGAATCCTGGAAAACGCCCGGGACAACGCGCGGTCACAACCTGATCGCTTCGCTCAATTCGGTTGGAGTTTCATGATGTACGCAGACACGCTCAGCTGGGGTCATGGCCCCCGCACCGTCGAAGTCTTTCTTGAGCCTACCTGTCCCTTCTCGGTCAAGGCCTTCAACAAGCTCGACGACCTGCTGGCCCTGGCCGGCCCTGAGCGGATCACCCTGAAGATCCGCCTGCAATCCCAGCCCTGGCACCTGTTCTCCGGGGTGGTGGTGCGCTGCGTCCTGGCCGCCGCTACCCTGGAAGGTGGCAAGGAGAGTGCAAAGGCGGTCTTGGCGGCGGTAGCCGCCCACCGCGAGGAGTTCGAGTTCAAGGATCACGCCACCGGGCCCAACCGTGAGGCCACACCCAACGACATCATCGCGCGCCTGGAGCGTTACAGCGGCCTGGCCCTGGCCGACGCCTTCGCCAAGCCGGACCTGCAGCACGCCATCAAGTGGCACTGCAAGTACGCCCGGCAGAACGGCATCCATGTCTCGCCGACCTTCATGATCGATGGCCTGGTGCAGCCGGACATGAGCAGCGGCGATTCGGTCGCGGACTGGATCGCCAGGCTGGATTGAACACCGGGGCTCAGGGTCGTGAGGCGGCATAGCGCTGCTACTCGCGCTATGCTCGGCGGCTTCGTCCCGACCCGAGACAGACCCTTAATGGCTTTCCTTGCGGGAGCTTCATTCTGGAAGCCCTGAGCGTCTACCTAGGCCTGGCCACCCTCGCCTTTGGCGCGGCCACCCTGCTGCCCCTGCAGTCGGAAGCGGCCCTGGCCGGGCTGCTGCTCACCGAGCGCTATGCCACGGCGCTCCTGCTGCTGGCCGCGACGCTGGGCAATGTCGCGGGTTCGACGCTGAACTGGTGGCTGGGCACCCACCTCGAACGCTTTCGCCAGCGCCGCTGGTTTCCGGTGTCGCCGCAACGGCTCGCCCGCATCCAGGCGGCCTATCAGCGCTGGGGCTGGTGGTCGCTGCTGCTCAGCTGGACGCCGGTGATCGGCGATCCCCTCACCCTGGTGGCCGGGGTGATGCGCGAACCGCTGTGGCGCTTTCTACTGGTGGTGACCCTCGCCAAGGCCACGCGCTATGTGGTGGTCTGGGGTCTTACCCTTGGTTGGCGCTGACTGCGGACTGGCCGCTCTGAAATTTCGACAGAATGTCTTGGCGCCTGAGGGCTTGCCGTAGACCTGCGTAAGCGAAGCCCAGTGGAGAACAGCCGCATCAGCCCATGCACCTTGAGTAGGGTATGAAGTCTGATGACTTTCAACAGCCTTCAGGAGCAGCTTTCCATGAGCGACAACATCCGAGACAAGGTCGTCGTCATTACGGGGGCCAGCAGCGGTCTGGGTGAAGCCACCGCGCGTATGCTGGCCCAACACGGCGCGCACCTGGTGCTGGGCGCGCGCCGACTTGAACGCTTGGAAGCTCTGGCAACCGATCTGCGGTCCTTGGGCGCCCAGGTCGAGGTCAAGGCCACCGACGTGACCCGGGCCGAGCAGGTCCAGGCCCTGGTCGATCTGGCGTTGGAGCACCATGGTCGTGTCGACGTCATGCTCAACAACGCCGGGCTGATGCCGCATTCGCCACTGGACCGGCGGCGTCTGGAAGACTGGGACCGGATGATCGACGTCAACATCAAGGGCGTGCTCTATGGCATCGCCGCGGTACTGCCGGCCATGCAAACGCAGAAGAGCGGCCACATCATCAACGTCGCCTCGGTCGCCGGCCATAAGGTCCGCGCCGGCAGCACCGTCTATTCGGCCACCAAGCATGCCGTACGGATCATCTCCGAAGGCTTGCGCCAGGAGGTCAAGCCCTATGGCCTGCGCACCACCATCCTTTCCCCCGGCGCGGTTGCCACGGAGTTACCCGACTCCATCACCGAAGCAGACGTCGCTGAAAACGTTCGCAAGCTCTATGAGCTCGCCATTCCCGCCGATGCCTTTGCCCGGGCAGTCATCTACGCCTTGAGCCAACCGGACGACGTGGATATCAACGAAATCCTCTTCCGCCCGACGCGGCAGGAATACTGAAGCTTCGTCGTCAACCGGCTTGACGGGTCCGCTGCCCCAGCCAGGCCGCCTCCACGGAGGCCAGATCGGCGCGCGGGATGAGTTGCGCAGGAATACGGCTGCAGCGAGACAGGTGACCTTAGGCGGTCATGACGTCCTGCATGACCTTGAGGCCGGGCAAGATACGGTTGTGCAGATGCTCGTCCAGACCGCAGGGCGATCTCGGGTCCGTGCTGCCTTCGTAGAGGCGCCGGAGAAGCCATCACCTTTCGTTCAAGACACCACGAAGGGATCGACCAGCAGGAGTCGTCCCCCCGGCCAGCCGAGGGGTTGTGCCCATCTAAGCGGAGCTCGGCAAGCTGACCAGGGGGGATGCCCTTCCATCACGTCACTGGCTAGGCCTCACCTATCCCAGCGGTAGCTCCGGCAAGGCACCTCGCCCCTCAACTGATCTAGGAACCTCGATAGGTACTGAAGCCGTAGGGACTCAGCAGCAGCGGGATATGGTAGTGCTGCTCCGGTTGGGTGACGTCGAATACCACGGGGATTTCCGGGAAGAAGGCACTACGGCCCTGCTGGCGATAGTAGTCCCCGGTCTTGAAGACCACGCGGTATTCACCCTTCTCGAAGGTCCGCTCCTTGGGGAACAGCGCCGGCACCCGGCCCTGGTCGTTGGTGACCTCCTCCGCCAGCGGCTGCCAACCCTGCCCCACCTGGCGCTCCAGGGTCACGTGCACCCCCGCCGACGGCTTGCCGTCTTCAAGGTTGAGCACATGGACGCTCAGGGGATTGGGGGCGGCAACGGCAAGGCCGGACAGGGCCAGGCCAGATAACAGAACGAACGTCTTCATGAAGATCTCCTTCAAGGATGGGAGGTGAGGTTGAGGTGTTCAGCAGCGGCCAGTGCACAACGTTCGTCCGCCCCGCCACCGCCGGCACCGGCGATACCCAGGGCGCCGACCAACTGGTCGCCCTCATAGAGGGGGATGCCGCCACCCAACAGCAGCAACTCGGGCAAGGTGACGAGATTGGCAGCGTCCGGGTTCTGCCGAGCGCGCTCGGCCAGCGCCTGGGACGGGGTGCGCGTGGACAGGGCGGTGAAGGCCTTGCGGCGAGCCGCCTCGGCGTTATGCGGCCCGACGCGGGTATCGCGCTGCAAGAGGATCAGTTGGCCGCTGCGGTCGAGCACCGCGAGCGCCGCGCTGCAGGGTGCGGCTTGCGCCAGTCGATGCGCGGCATCCAGGTCGAGATCGGGGTGCTGCGGCAGGGCTGCCTGCGCCTGACCGAGCAAGGTAGCGCCCAGCAGCGCGACGGTTAGGGAAGAAAGTAAGCGCGACATGATTCGAGATCCAGAAGATGACCTCGCCAAATTATCCTGATCGTTCGGTCAGGAAGGGGTACTACAGGATGACAATTTTGTCAGTTTGATCAAGTAGATAACTGTATGTACAACGCCGCATTGTCTCGTGGTCCGATCGAAAACACGTGCCTGCGCGCAAGCAGTTGTATCGCACTCACGCAATGAGACTTGCGACTGCTTGCGCTCCCGCTCTGCATTGGGCAGAACCATCAGGCCGCGGTTATACCGCTTTGTCCCGGCAGTGCTCTCGGTTAAGCAGTACGTACACCACGTCAGCTGGGTGGCTTTGCTCTTTAGAGAGAAGAGTCCGAAAGTCTCGGTGACAATGGTGCACCGGATCGGCCAGGTTTTGACGGTGGGTGATGCCGGCTATCTCTGGGTATCCCTACCCGGGATCGCCACCGACATAATCTCAACGAGATTGCTGCGCGCTTGATCGCGAAAACATCCCTGAGTGCACCTGCACGGCAAAGCGCTTTGGAACAAATTGACGACCGACTACGGCACGGCAAAAAACTGTCTGTGGCACTGCCCGACAACACCCGACGCGAATGCAACGGCGGCGTTCTCAGACCGGCAGCAGGTATTCACGGCAGAGCGCATGTTTTGCCGCGCCTGGTATTAGACGCTTGTCGATCGTATGCCGAAAGCGAACACGGCCTTTTACCTGTCGATTTGCATCGAGCGCCCGACTCCCAAAACCGCGTCACTCGACAGTAGCCGTCTCGACCCTGATCCGCGCCACTGTCCTGAAGGGTTCCAACTGCGTCTCTTGCGCTTGGGAATCGGTGATAAGCGTCCATTCCCGTTCAAGAGGTGTCCAATGTTGCTGGCGGGCTCGACCGAGTTTGTCGGCGTCGGCGAGAACGAACACTTGGGCGGCGCGTTTGATGATGCACTCCTTCAGGTAGGCCTGTTGGTCGCTGGCCTCGCAGAGGCCGAATTCGGCCACCACACCGTCCGCTCCTAGGAACGCCTTGTCCACGCTCAAGCGGCTGAGGGTCAGCTCCGCCAGCGGACCGAGGGTGCTCATGCTCGAGCCGCGTAGATCGCCGCCGATCAGGGTCAGGCGAACGCCCGGTGCATTGGCCAGGGGTGTCACCGCGAGCAGATTGTTGGTGACCACGTGCAGGTTCTGCCGCGCACACAGGTGCAACGCCAGCGCCGCGCAGGTGGTGCCGCCGTCTAGCAATAGCGTGTCACCGTCTTCCACGTGCCTGGCCGCGGCCCTAGCGATGGCGTCTTTCTGATCCCGCTGGCTGGCCTTGCGCTCTTCCAGCGAAGCTTCCGGCTCGTGCATGCCGAGCAGCGCCGTCGCGCCGCCGTGGGTGCGCACCAGATGCCGTTGCTTGGCGAGCATAGCCAGGTCCCGGCGCACGGTGGCTTCCGACACGCCGAGAGCTGCGCTGAGTTGCTCGACGTGGGTGTCTCGGGCGCGCACCAGCTCGAGGATGGCGCGATGACGGTCGGCGGCTTTCATAGACGGCCTTGTGACGAAAGGGCCGCCAATCTTACACAAGGGTGACGCAAGCCCTCATCCTCGACGCGTGGCCAGCTCAGCACCCTGGCGCAGTGCTTCAAGCAGGCTGCGTTCGTCAGCGATGCCCTTGCCGGCAATGTCGAAGGCCGTGCCGTGGTCCACCGAGGTGCGGATCACGTCCAGGCCTACGGTAACGTTCACTCCTGCTTCCAGACCCAGGACCTTGACCGGGCCATGCCCCTGGTCGTGATACATGGCCACCACCAGGTCAAAATCCCCACGGCCGGCGCGGAAGAACAGCGTGTCGGCCGGCAGCGGGCCGGTCACGTCCAGGCCCTGCGTCTGCAGCAGCTTTATGGCCGGGATGATCTTTTCCTCCTCCTCGCCGTAGCCGAATAGGCCGTTTTCACCCGCGTGCGGGTTGATGCCACACACCCCGATGCGCGGCCGGCTGATGCCCGCCTTGATCAGGGTGGCATTGCCGCGTTCGATGGTGCGCTGGACCAGACCAGGCTCGATCTTGCGAATTGCGTCGATGATGCCCATGTGCGTAGTGACGTGGATTACCCGCAGCTGAGGCGCCACCAACATCATCGACACTTCGTCAACCTGCGTCAGGTGGGCAAGCATTTCGGTGTGCCCCGGATACTTGTGGCCGCCGGCATGCAGCGCCTCTTTGTTTAGCGGGGCGGTACAAATGGCGTCGATCTGGCCGGCTTCGGCCATTTGCACCGCCCTGGCAATGTATTGATAGGCGGCGTTACCGGCGATGGGCGACAACTGTCCGAAGGGCAGGTCCGCAGGGATCAGTGCCAAGTCGATACAGTCGATGATGCCCGGCTCGTAGCGCGCTTCGCCGGCATCCTGGATGCGACGCACCTTGGCGCTGCCCTTGACGATCTCGTTGGCCTGCTCCAAGCGCTGCGCATCGCCGATCACCAGTGGGCGGCACTGCTGATACACCACCTCGTGGGCGAGGCTCTTGACGATAATTTCCGGGCCTACCCCGGTCGCATCGCCCATGGTGATGCCGATGACGGGTAGATAATTACTCATGATGGGTACCTTGTAGCGCAGGATTTAAGATAGGACCCGCAGCGTCATGCGCGGGCTCGAGAGCGTTGTGCATATGTAGCCAGGCGGCGTACAGCGCGTGATCCGTACCGAACGCACCGGCCTTGGTAACCACACCGGGACGGTGCCCGTCGCGGGTGGAAATTGGGTGCCCGAACGCGACACCTGCTTCGATTTCACAGAGCAGCTGAAGGCTGCCAATGCCGACAGCCCCCAACATGGCCCGCGCGGTTTCGCCGCCCGTTGCGACCAGGCCGCCGACATAGACAAACTGCTGCTTCACGAGCTGCGCGAGCGAAGTAGAAAGCTGCGCGCCCTCGGCAGGGTTGAAGGTCTCATCACGGCCAATACGGACCAGCAAGTCGTTGCCACCACCAAGCATCTGGCCGATACGAGCTTCCCACTCGGCCCAGTCCGCGTGTGAAGGGCCTTGGCGCAATACCGCCGGCGGCACCGTCAACTCGGTAACGCCAGCGCGATCCTTAAGCATCGCGCACTGGCGTTCGGACACGCTGGACAGGCTGCCCACCAGCACCAACGTAGGCGCATACTTTTTCCGCGTAGTGGTAGGCATCGGCGATGGCGTACCAAGCAATTCAGGTAGCGCAGCCATTTCCCGAGCCAGGCCGCCCGACCCCACCCAGAACAGCGGTTCCGACAACTGGGCCGTTACCCGAGCCAGGATACGCAGATCCTCGCTGCTCTCAGCGTCAACAATCAGCGCATCGGCCAGCCCGCCCGCCGTGCCCGCGATAACTCGGATCAGCGCCGCCGCGTCACCGCGCAGCCTCTCCAGCGGCAGCCTGGCTACGCGAAGGCCGACTTCCTCGAGCAGCGTGGAGATATCCGCGCAACGGCCGGCATGCTCGAGTTGCCAGGTGTCCGTGCTCTCGAGCGAGTGACCGTTGACCCACACCTTGCCTTCCAGTGTGGTTCGCCCTGTGGCCGGAAAGGCGGGCGCAATGATTGCCAGACCCGCGTCCAGCTTCAAGGCGGCAACTTCCGCCGCCCAGTTACCACGCAGGGTGGAGTCGATCTTCTTGTACAGGCGCTGCCCTGGTCGGCGCAGGGTCTGCCACGCTTTGAGAGTGCGTTCACCTGCTTGTGCTGGTAGGAGCCGACGAGTGTCGGTATCGATGGCCACCACTGTCGCATCCCCCGTATCGTGGGACGGATCTAGAGTCACGACCGTGCTCTGGCCGGCGCCCGCGAAGGCAATGGCACAATCCGCCGCACCTGAAAGATCATCAGCGATAATCAATAACTTCATCGAATGATCTCCCGCCGTGTGTCCGAACTGTCTCTCACGTTTGCGCCCTCCGCTGCCGCACCGTGACGCGTCTGATAACGTTTGGCGACCGACGCGGTGAGAATCGGTGACAGCACGGCGGTCACCACTACACAGGCAGCCACCAACAAGGTGGCGGAATTGGCCGCCTCGGTATAGATCGGGTTGGCCGCTGCTACCAGCGCAGGCACCGCCGCCGCATTGCCTGCGGTATTCGCCGCCGCCACCCCTGCAACGCCAGTACCTCCCGACGCGCGGTCCGCGAAGTACAGAGGGATGCCCGTGAGCACCACCACCGCCACGCCCAGGCCGATGCCCAGTAAGCCGGCCTGCCACACCTTGTGCAGGTCCAGGCTCGCCCCCAGTGCCAAGGCGAAAAAGGGGATCATCACTGGTACGGCCTTGGCCAGGAACTCGCGCATTTCACGGTCGAGATTGCCCAGCAGCATACCGAGCAGCAGTGGCAGGATCGCGCCCACCAGCGTCGGCCAAGGGAAAGCCGCTAGCCCGGCAACGCCCAGGGTTACCATGGTTAGGAACGGGCCCGACTCCAGCGACATCACCGAATAGGCCCCCACATCTTCGGAGCGCCCGTACTGCCCCATCAGCGCCATGTACAGGCCGCCGTTGGTATCGTTCATCGCCGCTACCACAGCCAGAGTGGAGAGCCCGGCAAACACCCCTGAACTGATCGGCTGCTCGCCCAGGAACTGGCCCATGATCACGCCAATTACAATCGCAGTCCCGACCTTGGTGCCAAACAGCACCCCGCCCTTCTTGAGCAGGTAAGGCGTTGCCTTGATATCGATGCTTGCGCCCATGCACACATAAAACACTGCCAGGATCGGCAGCGACCCGGTGAACAACGCGTTGGTGAACGAACCGAAGAACTTCGGCATGTCCGGCAGGAAGGTAGCGACGAGCGAGCCGATCAACAACGGCACGATCATCATGCCACCGGGTACACGTTCGATACTGCGCTTGATTGGAATCTGGGCCACGAGAGAGCTCCTTATTTTTATAGGTGCCACAGTAATGGGGATGGGGTGGATGTGAAGCATACTGAGCGAAATGATCAAATTTATGACTGATTCGCGCAAAATCAGCATACGAGAGATAAAATAAATGCGCAAATCAAACAGGATTTTGATCGATTTGAGCAGGATGGACGCCAGTAGCGATCAGTGAATGGCCTGCGTCAGCACACAGCACGCGCGGCAGGCAGGGACACCGATGTAGACCTGCTTGGCATCACTCGAATGCCAAGCGCGCCAAGCGGGAAGACTTGGCTACCGGGATGGGAAAATTGATCGACGGGTGCTGCTAGAGATGTCCGACCATTGTGGGCCGGCATATTTCGCGGGACTGATGATCCAGCAGCAAACCGAAGTGTTCGTGCTTGCCGACTCGACCATCGCCAGCAGCACAGGACGCCGCTCAAGACGGACTGGACGCTGATTACCGATGCCACGGCGACCGAGTTCCTGGCCCCGCTTAGTCAGCAGAGTCCGGTCCGCGTGGAGGTGGTGTCCTGAGTGCTAACGCGCTGATGTTGATTTATGCAGGACCCGTGAGCAGAGGGCTCAGGAGAAAACATTGACGGTCGCGGTGCATACGCTCTACACCCATACCAGCGCGGTCTGGATGCATACCATACGCCGCGTCGTCATCTCTAAAAGCCGATTGCCAGGTCCGAGCAAGCGCTTGGGCGGAGCGCCTAAAGGCGCCCGCAGTTGATACGGTGATGGTCCGGTATCAGGCGAAACCGTCGACAAGGACATACGAGCGGTCCGTCGACGACCTGCTCGCGCTGCTGGCCTCGAGCTGCAACGATCCAGCTACTCACCCCTGCTCAGCTTCAAAGCTGAGCGCTGGCGGCCGGCGATGAAAACCACCCGTCAACCAAGCCAGATAGAGGCCACCGAGCATCAGCCAGCTACAGCCGAGCATGATTGCCAGGCGGTCTAGGCTGATCATCAGCCACAGCGTCGCCAGCAGGCCGAGAAGCGGACACAGCAGGTAGAGCACCAGTTGGACGGGGCCACGCTTCTGCGGCTGGCGCGCGAAGTGAACGATCACCGAAAGGTTCACCAGGCTGAACGCCAGAAAGGCGCCGAAGTTGATGAATGAGGTCGATGTGGCGACGTCAAGCTTGAGTGCCAGCAGCGCTACCACCGCGCAGACCAGGATAGCGCCCACCGGCGTCCCGAACCGCGGACTCAGGGTGCCCAGTAGCGCACGGGGAAGGACGCCGTCGCGGCCCATGGCGAACATCAGGCGCGAGGCGCTCGCCTGCGCCGACAAGCCCGAGGTGAACTGACCGACGATCAACCCGATCAGGAAGACCGACACGAACAGATCACCGCCGATATTGCGGGCGATCTCATAGGCCGCCGCATCGCTGCTCTCGAATAGGGTGGAGGGATGTGCCAATTGCACGAAATAGGCGGTGATCACGAAGATCAGTCCACCGATCAAGGTGATCAGCAGGATTGCCCTGGGAATGGTGCGCTGGGGGTCGCGGGTTTCCTCGGTCAGGGTGCTGACCGCATCGAAGCCCAGGAAGGAGTAGCAGGCTACCGCCGCGCCCGCCATCACCAGGGACAGGTTCATACCCTCGCCCAGGAACGGCTGCAGCGACAACAGCGGCTTGCTGGCGTCGCCCACCACGTAATGCACGCACAGCGCCACGAAGGCCAGCAGGACCAGAAACTGCACCAGCATCAAGATGCTGTTGATGCCCTTGGCCAGGTGTAGGCCTACTACGTTGATCACGCTGGTGACCAGGATGAAGGTGAGCACCCAAAGCGCCTGCGGCAGTTGCGGGAACGCCGAATGAAGGTAGGCCGCACCGATCAGCCAGATCGCCATCGGCAGGAACAGATAGTCGAGCAACACCGCCCAACCGGCGATGAACCCGAGATGATCGCTGATGCTGTGGCGTACATAGCTATAGGCCGATCCGGCTACTGGAAACAGCTTGGCCATGCGCGCATAGCTCAGTGCGGTGAAGAACATCGCCACCGCAGCGGCCAGGTAGGCCGCTGATACCGCGCCATGGGTAATCTCGGCCAGGATGCCGAAGGTGCCGAGGACGATGATCGGCGTCATGTAGGCGATGCCGAACAGCACCACCGCTCCCAGAGACAGGGATCGTTGCAGACGAGCCATTACTGGTTACTCCCATTTTATACGTTGTTATGGCAGGACCGAAGTCGGCAAAAGCGCGCGGCAAGGCCGCAACGGGCGCGTCTGTGGCGCCCTTCAGAAGGAAAGGTCAGGGGATCAGTAACTCACGCACACCATTGGCATGGTCGATGCGCGTACCTGGCAGCGCTATGCGCCGCTCTTCCAGGTAGCGGTAATCACGGCGGGCCTCGGCCAGGCGATGAAAGTCCAGATCGATGGTCTGTGCGCACGGCTCGCGACCGGCTTCCAGCAGCAGGCTGCCGTTGGGGTCGACCGCCGCGCTGCCGCCGGCGAAGACCAGGCCGTCGTCCCCTGCGCCGACGCGGTTGGCCATGACCGCATAGGCCTGGTTTTCCATCGCCCGTGCCATGATCGCGGTTCGGTGCGTCGGCCCGTAGGGATCCATGTTGCCGTTGGTGACGATCAGCAGCTCAGCGCCGAGCTCACCCAGGGCACGGGCGCTCTCGGGAAATTCGATGTCGAAACACACCAGCAGGCCAACCCGCACGCCGTCGAGCAGCGCGGTGCCGTAGCGATCGCCCGGCGCGAACACGCCGCGATCCGACGCCCACAGGTGCGTCTTGCGGTAGGCCAGCACGATGTCCTGCCCGTCCATCAACACGGTGGTGTTATAGAACGTGCTGTCGTCGTCCTCGGCAAAACCGATGGCAATAGCCAGCCCACGCGCAGCCGCTGCCTTGCCGATGGCGGTCAGGCTCGGGCCATTCAAAGGCTCAGCCAGGGCCGCGACGTTTTCCGGCGTCGGAAAACCCGTCAGGTAGGTCTCCGGGAACACCAACAGGCGAGTGCCCGCCCTGCACGCTGCGATGGCTTGCAGGGCCTGGGCGAGATTGTGGGCCGTATCACCATCACGACCGGTGAGCTGAGCGAGTTCAACTTGCATGACGGGGGCTCCGTTCTTGTTGTTGCATCACGTGGGGGGCAAACACAGAATGCGGGCACCCCACCGTCCGGAGTCGAGTATGGCGGCGGAGTCACACAGGCGGAATTACGCACGCGGGGTAACCCCATAGGGGTAGACAGATGACCATGACCTTGCACGACATCGCCTTCCATCACACCGTGGCCGAACTCATCGAAGCGCTCGATCGCCCGCATTTCTGGCGTGCCATGGCCCGCGCGCTGGAGCAGTATGTACACCATGACAGTTGGGTGGCACTGATCTTCAGCGAGGGGCGCCCGCAGGTGCTGGCCGAAAGTCCCGGCGACGACGGTGCACCCGACCGGCTCTTTCAGGACTACCTGCACGGCCTTTACCTACTCGATCCCTTCTACATCGCCAGTCGGGAGAGCCAGCGTGAAGGTCTGGTTCGCCTAAGCGAAATCGCCCCGGACTGTTTTGAACAAACGGACTACTACCAGCGCTACTTCAGCCTCAACGTGGTCGCTGACGAGATCCAGTTCAATGTGGTCCTCCCCGAGGCTCGTACCCTGTGTCTCTCACTGGGTTCACGGCAACGCTTCCGACCTGAGCAGATCGCCCTGCTCACCCTGGTAGCGCCTTGGGTCATGGCACTGGCGCGCCAGCGCCTGGGCTACGAGCCGGAGCCCAGCGAGCCGACAGCCGCTCCCCCCTGGCAGGAGCGCCTCGAACGGATGGCACGCCAGGTCGAAACGGCGCTGACCGGCCGCGAGCTGGAAGTCGCGCGCCTGGTGCTCAGCGGTTACTCCAGCAAGGAGGTGGCGCGCAAACTGGCCATCTCGGCCGAGACCGTGAAAGTGCACCGCAAGCACGTCTACAGCAAGCTGGGCATCAAGTCGCAATCGGAACTGTTCGCAGTGTTCCTGCAGGCTCAGCGCGAATAACGGCGGCAAGCCGGGTAAGCCGGTGACGTAGGCTCCATGGTCTGGAAACGCCTATGAACCATGCCGATGCGGATCTTCGTGCGGCGATGCCAGGCGAGTTGCCTGCACCAGCGCTCAGGGGTTATCGAACGAGAGGGTCATTCTCTCCGCCGGGCGCTCTCAGGTTCCCGGTACACCAGCGCTCAAGCGACTACCGTCGAGTAGACGCGGCGGCGGGGCCTGGTCTGGCAACCCCGCCAGCCTTGGACCTCCCCTTTGCCCGACAAACGTTTTACATCGCGCACCTGCCCCAGCGGTCTTCGCAGGTCTGTAGCCAGTTAGCCGTACCCCACAAAGGGACTCTACTAAAGGTTCGAGATAGACGCAGCGTCCCATCGAACGCGAGCCACTGCGCCTGTCCTCACTCAGCCGCCGCGACGATGGCGATCTCGACCAGCAATTCCGGCGCTGCCAGCTTGGACTCAACTGTAGCTCGTGCAGGTGCCTGCCCTTCCGGTGCCCAGGCGTCCCATACCTCATTCATGCCGGCGAAATTGGCCTGGATGTCCGACAGCCACACCTGGGCGCTGAGGATGCGCGTCTTGTCCAGGCCGACCTTGGCCAGGTAGTCGTCGATCTTCTGCAGCACCTGCGCGGTCTGCCCCTTGATGTCCTGGGTGCGGTCGTTGGCGGTCTGGCCGCCGACGAAGGTAATGCCGCCCTTGTACTGGACGACACGGCTCATACGCTGGTTGGTTTCGATACGGGTAATGGGTTGCATATAGGCTCCTTGGGTTGCCTGAGGATTGAGGAATCTCTGTGAAAGCGATCGATGGCAAAGGCCGCGAGATCGATGGGTGAAGACTCGCCGAGCACCAGCTGCGCGACGCGCTGGCCGGTGCCGAGGCTCATCTGGAAACCGCTGCCGCAGTAACCGAACGAGTAGGTCAGTCCACTGGCGCGACTGCTGCCTGAGATGACGGGCAGGTCGTCTTCGGTGAAGGCTTCGATACCGGACCAGGCGCGGTTGATGCCCAGATGCCTGAGGTGCGGAAAGAGATCCGTCACTGTCTGGGCGCTGGTCACGAGACGGGTGATATCGACTTCGCCATGGCGCGCCTCGAAGTCCAGGGCACCGATCAGCTTGCCGCCAATGACCACCGTGCCGTTGTCAAACTGCTTGAAGGACAGGGCGCGGCCGGTGGCGCCGAGTACCTGCCTGCAGAAGGGCGCCACCCGATGGGTCACCATCAGCATCAGCCCTTGCGGATAGGTGGGTACCGGCTCGCCCACCTCGGCAGCCAACCGTCCCGCCCAGGCACCTGCCGTTACCACCAACTGGTCCGCCTCGAACCGCCCTTGGCGCGTCTCTACCTGCCAACGGGTGCCTCGCTGGGTGATGGACAGCGCAGGCGTCTGTTCATGCAGCACCATCCCCAGGCGCTCCGCCGCTTGCCGGACCGCGGTCACTACACGGTAAGGGGTTGCGTAGCCATCGTCCGCCACCCAGATGCCGCCCACCACATGGGGCGCCACCGTCGGGAGGAGCTCCAAAACCTCCTGCCGATCGATGAGCACCTCATGGGTGAAGCCATGGGCCTGAAGTTCGGCGACGCGTGCCCGACATTGCTGGAGCTCATCATCATTTTCGGCCAGTTTCAGCTGACCGCTCGCGACAAAACTAGCATCGGTTCCCAACAGCTCCGGCAGGTTGTGCCAGAGAGCCCGAGACGCCAGCGCCAGCGGGATTTCGGCCAGGTGCCGGCCGAGCGTCCGCACTCCACCGGCGTTCACACCGGAGGCATGCCGCCCGGCGTAGTCGGCTTCGAGCACGATTACCCGCACGCCGCGCTGCGCGAGCTGCCAGGCCGTGCTCAATCCATGCAGCCCGGCGCCGATGACGATCACGTCCGCCGTCCTGTCAGCCACTGGCCAGCTCTCCCAGGGTAATGGGCTTGATCGGTGGGCGAATGCGGTAGTAGCCCACCTCGTCGGGCGTGAGCCCCCGCGACTTGGCGATGATCTCGGTAACGGTCAAGCCGCACATGCGTCCTTGGCAGGGACCCATGCCACAGCGACCGAAGGATTTCGCCTGATTGGGCCCACTGCAGCCCAGCTCGACGAAGCGGCGGACATCGCCTGCCGTGACCTCTTCACAGCGGCAGATGGTGACGTCGTCCCGGGCGGGAATGCGGTTCTCCTCGCGCGGGCGATACAGGGCATCGAGGAAGGGGCGGATACGCAGGTTGCGCTCCAGCTCGGCGCGCAGGGGCGCGGCCTGGGCATCGCGCTGGGCCGGGGTGATCTGGCCCAGATTACGCGCCAGCCCCAGCGCCGCGAGCTGCCCTTGCAACGCGGCCGCCTGGGCACCGCCAATCCCTGCGCCATCGCCGGCCACCGCGATGAAGGGCACATCGAGCGCGCCCCAGCCATCGGTTTCCGGGACGAAGCACAGCTGCGCATCATCCCAGCGATGCTGGGCCCTGAGCGCCTGGGTGAACTGGATGTTCGGCACCACGCCCTGGTGCAGCAGCACGGTGTTGGCCAACACCCGTTGTGCCTTCCCGTCGACGACGAAGCTGAGCGCCTGGGCCTGCCCTTCCCCCTCGACCTGTAGCTGCTCGGCGCCGGTGTAGTGCGGGACCTCGCCCTTGCGCAGGGCGCGCAACAGCGAGACACCCTTGCGCAGGTAGGGCCAGGCCCGCAATGCCGCCAGTAGGTGCCTGCGCGCATTCCAGTAGTCCTCACGGCGACTGGTGTCCACCAGGGCCGCGATGGGTATGCCTGCCCTCAGGTATTGCCAGCCAAGCAGGTAGAGCAGCGGTCCGCACCCGGCCAGCACCACTGGTCCCTGCGGACCGATGCCGGCGGTCTTGAGCAGGATCTGCGCGGCCCCAGCGGTCATTACACCGGGCAAGGTCCAGCCGGGAATGGGAAAGGGCCGCTCCATGGCGCCGGTCGCCAGCAGCACGGCCCTGGCGGCGAAGGAACGTACCCGTCCGTCCTTGAGGTAATGCACCTGGCGCTCGCGGGTGATCTGCCAGACGGACGCTCCCGTCTCGTGGCGCACGGTCGTGCTCTTCACCGCCTCCGCCAAGTGAGCGCCGGCCGCATAATCCGGTCCGAGCAGCGAACGCCGTGCCGCTGAGGCGCTGGCGATACCGCGATAGATCTGCCCGCCCACCGCGGCCTGCTCGTCGAGCAGCACCACGGAAAGCCCCAGGTCCGCCAGGATTCGCGCCCCGGCCATGCCGGCAGGACCCGCACCGATGACGACGACGTCCACAGGTTCGAGATTCACGGCTGCACCTCCATCACCACGGGTTCAGCGGCGGTGAAGGGCAGCTCTCGGGCGCCCTGCTGCGAACGGATGCGCATGCCGTCGGCCGCCTCGATCAGGCAACTCTGGCGACTCGGCACCCCATCGATCTCGACCAGGCATTCGAAGCACACACCCATCATGCAATAGGGCGCACGGGCTTCACCGCCCACCGGCGAGGTGCGGAACTGCCGTACACCGGCCAGCAGCAAGGCGGCGGCAACCGTGAGACCGCTCGGCACCTGGAAGGCCTGGTCGTCGAAGGTCAGGGTAATGAGACGGCCGCCTTCGGCGTCCACGCGGCGAAACAAGGAATCAGTGGGCATGGGAAAACACCTCCCCCGTGAGAAAACGTTCGCCAGCGAACACCGCCAGCTCTTCCGGTTGATCCCCGCCCCGCACCCAGGGCGCGATCCGGGTCGCGTGCGCCGCGGCCAGGGTCACGCCGCTGTGGCAGGTGACGACGAAGGCCCCGGGATGCGACGCGGACTCTTGATAGATCGGATAACCATCCGGGCTCATGACGCGCAGGGCGCCCCAGGCGCGCACCAGGCGCACGTCAGCCAGCAGCGGGAAGGTGTTGACGCCACGCTGGGCGATCCGAGCGAGCACGTCGGTGGTGGTGAGGTCATTGAAGCCGACCTCCTCCATCGAGTCGCCGAGCTGCACGCTGCCTTCGTCGGTCTGGCGCACATTGATGGTCGGGTAATTCAGGAAGGGGCGAACCCGCTCGCTGACCAATACCTGCCCACGATTCGGCGCGACCGGGGCATGCAGCCCGACCTGCTCCCCCAGCGGGCGATTGCCCAGACCTGCCGCCAGCACCAGGCGCGGCGCGGTGAAGCGCTGACCGGGGGTGACCACAGTGAATTCGCCCGGCGCGGACTCGATCCGCTCGACCGGCATCCGCCCCAGCACCCTCGCCCCGTAATGCTGTGCCCCCGCATGCAAGGCCCGCAGGAGCTTGAGCGGATTCACATGGCCATCCATGGGTGTGTAGCTCGCCCCGACGACCTTCGGACCGATGCCAGGCAAGCGTGCCCGCAGATCCGCCTGATCCAGCATTTCGAAGGGATAGTCGCCTAGACCGGCTTGCATACCTGCCAGTCGCGCCTGCCGCTCCGCCAGCTCCTGATCGGAAAAGCACATGTGAAAGCCACCAGGCTGTTTCAGCCGGACATCGACGTCCGTCTCCTTCAGCAGGTCCTCGGCCAGCCCGGCCCAGGCCAGCGCCGAGGAACGCGTCCAGCGGGAATATTCGCGGCGATCGAAGCCTTTGCCCTGCACCCAGACCAGACCGAAGTTGCCCCGCGAGGCGCGGAAGGCGTCGTCGCCCTGGTCGAGCACCAGCGTCTTGGTGCCGGCTTTCGCCAGGCCGTATGCGACCGCCATGCCGACCAGCCCACCGCCAACCACGATGACCTCTGCCGAGGTGGATACGCTGCTGTCGTTCATTGCTTCTCTCCGATCAGCACCCGATCCAGGCCGACGAGCCGATCGAGCAGCAGCATCACCGCCAGGGTGCCCAGGATCAGCACCGTGGAGGCCGCCGTGATCAGGGGATCGATGGTCTGGGAAATCTGGTTGTACATGGCGACCGGCAAGGTCGTGGTGCCGGGTGTGGCGACGAAGACCGTCATGGTCAGCTCGTCGAAGCTCTGAATGAAGGCGAGCAGCCAGCCGCCGACCACGCCGGTTCTTATCCGCGGCAGGATCACCCGCCAGAAGGTCTGCAGCCGATTGGCACCCAGGGACAGCGCCGCGTGCTCCGCATCGCGCTCGAGGCCGATGGTGGACGCCAGCGTCAGGCGCAAGGCATAGGGCAGCACGACGATGACGTGGGTGATGCTCAGCGCCCACAGCGAGCCGCCCACCTGGGCGAGGGAAAAGAAGCGCAGGAAGGCGATCCCCAGCACCACCGAGGGAATCATCAGCGGCGACATCAGGAAGCCGGTGATCGCCCCGCGTCCGGGAAAGTCGTAGCGACTGATCGCCAGCGCCGCGGGGACCGCGAGAAAGGTCGCGACCGTCGCCGACACCAGGCCCAGATTGAGCGACAGCCAGAAGGCATCGACCATTTCCTGGTTGGCCCACAGCGCCTCGAACCAGCGCAGCGACAGGCCACCGGAAGGCAGCGAGATGAAGCCTTCGCCGGTAAAGGACACCGCCATCACCACCACCAGCGGCGCGACGATGAAGGCGATGAACAGCGCATGAAAGGCAAGGGAGAAGAAACCGTTCCGGTACATGGCGATCACTCGAAGACGTGTTTGAAACGGCGCTCGGCCAACCGGCTGCAACCCACCACGATCACCAGGTTGGCGATCAGCAACAGCACCGCGATGGCGGCGCCCAGCGGCCAGTTCAGCGAACCCAGGAATTCGTCGTAGGCCGCCGTCGCCACCACCTTGAGGCGACGTCCGCCGATGATCGCGGGGGTGGCGAAGGCCGAGGCCGCCAGGGCGAAGACGATGATCGAGCCCGAGAGGATTCCCGGCACGATCTGCGGCAGCACCACCCGCCTGAAGGTCGTCATCCGCGAAGCGCCCAGCGACAGGCCGGCCTGCTCCACCTGCAGATCGAGCTTTTGCAGGCTGGCCCAGACGGCGATCACCATGAAGGGCACCAGCACATGGGTCAGCGCCAGCACGACCCCGAACTGGGTGAACATCATGCGGATCGGAAAATCGATGACGCCCAGCGCCTGCAACGCCTGGTTGATCAGCCCGTTGTTGCCCAGCAGGATGGCCCACCCCAGGGTGCGCACCACGACCGAGATGAGCAGTGGTCCGAGCACCACCAGCAGGAACAGTGACCTCCAGGGTGCCCGCATGCGAGCGATGATGAGCGTCTCCGGTACGCCGATCAGGACCGAGCAGACGGTGACGGCGAGCGCCATCCCACCCGTACGCAAGAAGATCTCGTGGAAATAGTCGTCGCCGAACACCTCCAGGTAGTTGGCGAGCGAGTACACGGGAATCACCCCCTTGGTGTCGCTGAACAGGTTCAACGACAGCATGGCCGTGAGCACCAGCGGCGCCGCCAGCAGGGTCAGGAATACTAGAAGCGCAGGGCCGGTCAGCAGCCAGGGCGCGCTGCCGACCCGTTCGGCATCATAGGTGGCCATGGGACACCTCCCGGCCGAGCAGGCGTAGGTCATCATCCAGCCAGGTCAGGCCCACCTCCTCCCCTTCCAGCGGCGGCGGCGCACCAAGATTCGGCTGCGTCAGATTCACCGGCCCCAGGGGGCTCTCGACACCGATCAGCCAGAGGTTGCCGAGGAACACCCGCATGCGCACCGTGCCGCGCAACCGGGCTTCGGCAGGATCGGCCAGGCGGATCTTTTCCGGACGCAGGTAGACGTTTACATCGCCGTCGAACTGATGCCCCTCATGAGGGACATGCAGCATCAGGCCGTCGACCTTGACCTCGTAGCAGCGTGGCTTACGAGTGTGGACGGCACCGGGGAAGGCGTTGGTCTTGCCCAGGAAGCTCGAGGCGAAGGGCGACCGGGGCCGCTCATAGGTCTCGAACGGCGAACCGATCTGTACGATGCGCCCGCCGTGCATCACCGCAATGCGATCACTCATGGTCATCGCTTCAACCTGGTCGTGGGTGACCAGGATGGTGGTGATACCCAGGTCGCGCTGGATGGCGCGCAATTCGATGTGCATGTCCTCGCGCAACTTGGCGTCGAGGTTCGACATCGGCTCGTCCAGCAACAACAGGTCCGGGCGGATCGCCAGGGCACGCGCGATGGCCACCCGCTGACGCTGCCCGCCGGACAGGGCCTTGGGATAGCGTTCGCCCAGGCCCTGCAGCCGAACCATATCGAGCGCTGACTTTACCCGCTCCGCCCTGTCGCTACGCGCCACGCCGCGCATCTCCAGACCGAAGCTGACGTTTTCGGCCACGGTCATGTGGGGGAACAGGGCATAGCTCTGGAACACCATCCCCAACCCGCGCTTTTCCGGCCGGACATGGGTGATGTCTCGCCCGTCCAGCACGATGCGTCCGGCCGTAGGCTGCACGAAACCCGCAACGCTTTGCAGCGTCGTGGTCTTGCCGCACCCCGAAGGGCCGAGCAGGGAAAGAAATTCGCCTTTCTCCACTGCCAAGTCGAGTCCAGCGATAGCGGTGAAATCACCATAGGTTTTGACGAGGCCGTCGAGGATCAGGAAAGCCATGGGCATGCCTCCGGCGATCACGAAGGCGTGATCGCTGTTCGTCCAAGGGAGGTGGGAGCAACCGATTCCTAGGGAAAACCAGCCACTCGATCAGTGAGCAGGGTCGAGCCGGACGATGACGTGAGGACTTGGCGCTGCAGCGAGCGGAGGGGTAGCCCGAGGGGCCAGTCCTCTCCATCCGCAATCCCGATGTCATGTCATCGCCGTCTGGCCGGTACGCCCGCTATCGCTCGATGGTCCTGTTCCAGCGCGTCGTCCACTCGGAACGCTTCTGGTTGATGGTGTCCCAATCGACCTTGAGCAGGCTGTCGACCTTTTCCTGGCCGTAAGGCATACGGGAAGCCAGTTCTGGCGGCAGCTTCACGGTGCGATTGACCGGCGCGAAGCCGTTACTTTCGGACTGGATCTTCTGGATTTCCGGCGACAGCACGTACTGAATGAATTGCTGGGAGAGTTCAGACTGCGCATTGGGCGTGACGGAGCAGGCGGCGACCTGAAGCGCTACGGCGCCCTCCTTCGGATAGATGAACTTGAGCGGAAAGCCGGTGTTCTGCAGTGCCACTGCACGGCCACTGCCGTACACCGCCATGAGCACATCACCGTTCTGCATCATCCCGTCCATCTCGCCCGGGGCACTGACCCAGGCCAGTACGTTAGGCGCGATCTTTTTCTCGAACACCGCGAAACCCGGATCGATGTCTTTCTCGCCGCCGCCATTCAGCCGCGCCATTTCGATCAACGAATGCAGGCCGTAGGTATTGGTGATTGGCGGCATGCCCAGCAGTTGCCGATACTTGGGATCTTCCAGATCGGTCCAGGACGTCGGGGCTGCCCATCCGCGCTTCTTGAAGGCCTCTTCGTTGTAGCCGATCCCGGTGGCGACCATACCTACTGCCGTAGCCTCAGGGCTCAGCCGCGCCAAGGGATACAGGTCCTGGTAGACAGGCGCATCCGTGAGCTTTTCGCAGAATCCCAGCTGCAGCGCCTGGTACATGGGGCCATCGTCCATCATGGCGACGTTGATCTGCTGCCGCCCCTTCTGGGCCTGCAACTTGGCCAGCGTTTCCGTCGAGTTGCCCGACACATACACGACCTTGACCCCATGCGCCTTTTCGAAGGCGGGAATGACGCGGGTCTTGTACATCTGCTCGGTGGAGCCGCCGACCCCCGCGACATACAGCGTCGTTTCGGCGTGTGCAGGCAGCGCCATGCCAGCGGTCGCTGCGGCCAACAGCAGCGCGGACAGACCCTGACGCAAGGAGATAGATGAGGTACGGACGAGATACGAACTGGTCACGGGCAATGCTCCCTTTTTTGCGTTGCGGCAGATCGAGAACGTCGTGAGGACACGACCGGAAGATCCAGGCATCCGCCTCCGAGGACATCGCGGTAACCGCCATTCGGAAACGCTTTCTTTTTATGGGGCCATTTGGCTTGTGACCGAGTATTGTCAGCCTGAACCCATAGGGTCAAATACGAAGGTACGGGTTAAGTATTCATATTTGATATGGAGAGCTCTGTTGAATCTCAGACAGATCGAAGCCTTCCGCAGCGTGATGCGTCTAGGCTCCATGACCGCGGCCGCTGAAGCCCTGCACACCTCGCAGCCCAACGTCAGCCGACTGATCGCCCAGCTGGAGCTGAGTACCGGACTCAAACTGTTCGAACGCGCGGGGGTACGGCTGATACCCACGAAGGAAGGCAGCGCCTTCTTCCAGGAGGTGGAGCGGGCCTATGTAGGGTTGGATAGCCTGCGCCAGTCGGCCAAGAACATCCGCAACCTAGGCACCGGACGCCTGCGTATCGCGGCAGTACCCTCGACTGGCCTCACGCTCATCCCCCACGTCATCAAGGACTTCGTCGCGACCCGCCCTGAGCTGACCGTCTCCCTGCACATGAACGCCTCGCCCACTGTAGTGCAGTGGGTGCAATCCCAGTTCTGCGATTTGGGTGTAGTGGTCCAGCCCAGCGACGCCGGCCCTCTGGAGACGCTGCTTATCACCCGGCTCCGCGCCGTCTGCGTCCTGCCGCCAGGCCATCGACTGGCTTCAAAGGAAGTCATCAGGGCGCAGGATCTCCACGGCGAGAACTTCGTCTCTCTCTGCCATGGTGATGGCACCCGCGAGCAGATGGACAAGGTCTTCGAGCAGGCCGGTGTCGAACGCAAGCTCGCCGTGGAAGGCCAATACAGCTCCATCACCTGCGAGATGGTCGCCGCCGGCATGGGCGCCGCCCTCATGAGTCCGAACGTTGCCCAGGATTTTCTGCACAAGGGCATCACCATCCACCGCTTCGAGCCTGAGCTATTGTTTCCCGTGTACGTCGTCGCGCCTGCGGGATTGGGCCAGACGCCGCTAGCGACGGACTTCATTCAGGCGCTGAAGAAGCATTATGCAACTCACTTCCCACACTAAGAGTTCATTTCCACGCCCTTCTTCCCGCCCGAGGAAAGCTTCTCCAGCTAGCTTTTGTTGCAAGCAGGATCATCACCGAGAGCAATAGGGTTGTTTTAACGAAACTCGTCTCGATTCTTCAAGAATGGTCAGCAGGCGATGGGCTATTCATTCGGTTAACCCAATGCGAAAGACCTGCCGCATGCTTGAGTGCGATGTGCAGACTGAGGGATGACAGCTTCCACTGCCTTCCCGCTCAGCCCAGATAGCTGAGCCCTCAACGGCTAGACGCTTAGGCTGTACAGCAGCACGCTCTTATGGGGCAGAGCTCGACTACAAGGGCACAAAAATTTACGCATCAAAATCTAGTTGGTTTCGAGCGTCTGGATTTTTAGTCGAGGCGAAGAGGGATGACACTCCTGTTTCGAACATCGAAGCACTGCAACGACCTAAGCTGCGTAGCATAGATGCTCCAGAAGATGTCCGGCCTCTCCTTCGCAGGCACTGGTCAGCTCAACGATTGTCATAACCTGTGCACACATACGAGGAGACCACATGGCTATCAATGCAGAACTCAAAGCTGAAATCTTGCGCCGCCTGTATCACTCGCATCCAGCAGGCCTGGGTAGTGAAATTCTCGATAACCATCACGGTGAAGATGCCGTTATGGACGTTCTTCAGGACCTGCAAGAGCATGGGCTGATTCATAAGGGCAACGTCCACGTCGACGCTCAAGGCGATCGCTCTTTGGTGCTACCGATAAAGCTCACCTCTGCTGGAGCAGATGCCGCTAAGGACGCTGAATGACATTAGGAGGCCCAGTATTAACGCTGGGCCTTCCTATTTCTATTAGCTAGTCCAAAGCAGCGGCTGGCCCTGAAGCAGGTTGGATTACGCTTTAGGCAGTGATCGAAGGAGCGCATCTCGAACAGGGCGCTCAAGATCGAATAAGCCGCCACAGGCGATAACGAGAACAGCTGCGCAGGTAATGCCGAGCTCTACTGAGCTGGATGTCTCTATACGTCGTTACCAGTGAGCAGGCGGGGTGGAAGACTCAGTAAGGTAGGTATGCCTATAACCAGCAATACTCTTGCAGCAACCCGGTCGAAAGCTACCAGGAACCCTACCCCAGCGAATCGCCAGCTGATTTTGATTTAGCTCCAGAAACGAAAAAGGCCCAAGCCACTAAGTGCTTGAGCCTCATCGTTAATTTGGTCGGGACGGAGTGATTCGAACACTCGACCCCTTGCACCCCATGCAAGTGCGCTACCAGGCTGCGCTACGCCCCGACTGTGTTCCTCTAGGGAACGGCGTGCATCTTACTGCAACACTTTGATTAATGGAAGCTTTTTTTCACTTCTTCAGCACGACGAGGACTTCTTCGAGTTCGCTGATCATCTGGCGGATGAGCTGGTGGTACTGCGAACCCTCGTCACGGGTCTCATCGCCCTGGGTGAGGCGCTGGCGCGCCCCGCCGATGGTGAAGCCTTCGTTGTACAGCAGCGAGCGGATCTGGCGGATCATCAGCACGTCGTGGCGCTGGTAGTAGCGCCGGTTGCCGCGGCGCTTCACCGGGTTCAGCTGGGGAAATTCCTGCTCCCAGTAGCGCAGCACGTGCGGTTTGACCAAGCAGAGGTCGCTCACCTCACCGATGGTGAAGTAGCGCTTGCCCGGTATGACCGGCAGTTCGTCGTTATGACTTGGTTCCAGCATAGGCCTCGACCCTGGCTTTCAGTTTCTGCCCGGGGCGGAAGGTCACCACACGGCGTGCCGTGATGGGTATCTCCTCCCCTGTCTTGGGATTGCGTCCGGGGCGCTGGCGCTTGTCGCGCAGGTCGAAGTTGCCGAAACCGGACAACTTGACCTGCTCGTTGCTTTCGAGCGCATGACGAATTTCTTCGAAGAACAGTTCGACCAATTCCTTGGCTTCACGTTTGTTCAGACCGAGCTCTTCAAACAGACGTTCGGCCATCTCAGCTTTCGTCAGGGCCCCCATGCGCTATTTCCTTAAGGTGGCGTTGAACCTTCTTTCCAGAGAAACGAGGATTTTCTGCGTCGTTTCGTTGACTTCTTCATCGGTTAATGTGCGCGATGGATGTTGCAAGGTCAAGCCGATGGCGACGCTTTTTCTATGTGGATCAATGCCTTTGCCTTGATAGACGTCGAACAGACGCAGCTCCTTGAGGCCTTCTCCGGCGTTTTCGCGGATGTCGGCCAGGAGGTCGCCTGCGGCTACGCTTTCGTCCACCACCAGTGCCAGGTCACGACGCACTTCCGGGAAGCGCGACAGCTCGCCAAAGCGCGGCAGGCTGCCAGTGGTCAGTGCATCAAGCACCAGCTCGAAGAGGAACACCGGACGATCCACGTCCAGTTCGCGCGCCACTTCCGGATGCAGGGCGCCCAGGTAGCCGACTGGCTGCCCTGCCCTTTCGATCAGCGCGGTCTGCCCTGGATGCAACGCCGGATGCTCGCCTGCGACGAAACGGAAGTCAGTACCCGCACCAGACTGGGCCAGCAGCGCCTCGACATCGGCCTTGACGTCGAAGAAGTCCACCGCCTCACGCCCGGACGACCAGCTTTCTGGCAGACGCGAGCCGCAGACGGCACCAGCCAGGACGTTTTCCTGCACCAGGCCTTCCAGCTGACCAACGAATCTTAGACCCGACTCGAACAGCCGGACGCGGTCCTGCTGACGGTTGAGGTTATACTGCACGGCCTTGACCAGACCCGACCACAGCGACGAGCGCATGGCGGCCATGTCGGTGGAGATGGGATTGGCCAGCATCACCGGCTGGGCCTCAGGGGCGAATAGACGGAAGGTCTTTTCGTCGATGAAGCTGTAGGTGATGGCTTCCTGGTAACCACGGGCCACCAGCAGGCGACGCAGCTGGCTCAGCTCGCCTTTGCTTTCAGGCAGGGGCTGGGGCGCCAGGCGGGCCTGGGGGAAGCGGATCGGCAGCTGGTTGTAGCCATAGAGGCGCGCCAGTTCTTCGATCAGGTCCACTTCGATGCTGATGTCGAACCTGTGGCTGGGCACACCTACCTGCCAGCGACCGACTTCCAGACGGGCCACGGCCAGACCCAGACCACTGAGCAGACGCTCGACCTGGGCGTCATCCAGGGTCAGACCCAGGACGCGCTCGATGCGCTCGGCGCGCAGCAGGATCGGCTCGACCTGCGGCAGGTGCTCGGCACTGACCGCCTCGATGACCGGACCCGGTTCGCCGCCGCCGATGTCCAGCAGCAGACGGGTCGCCCGCTCCATGGCCTTGCGCGCCAGCTCGAAGTCCACGCCCCGCTCGAAGCGGTGGGAGGAATCGGTGTGCAGGCCATAGGAGCGGGCCTTGCCGGCCACGGCGATGGTGTCGAAGAAGGCGCTTTCCAGGAACAGATCCCGGGTTCCGGCGGCCACACCACTGTGCTCGCCACCCATGACGCCAGCGATGGCCAGGGCGCGTTCGTGGTCGGCGATCACCAGGGTGTCGTTGCGCAGCTCGATGTCCTGGCCATCCAGCAGCACCAGGCGCTCGCCGGCATCGGCCAGGCGCACGCGGATGCCGCCCTTGATCTGGTCCAGATCGAAGGCATGCATGGGCTGACCCAATTCGAGCATCACGTAGTTGGTGACGTCGACGGCGGCGTCGATGCTGCGCACGCCGCTGCGGCGCAGGCGCTCGACCATCCAGTCCGGGGTCTGACGAGACAGGTCGACGTTCTTCACCACGCGACCCAGGTAGCGCGGGCAGGCCTGGGGGGCCAGCACCTCGACCGGACGGGTCTCCTGGTGAGTAGCCGCTACGGCCTCGACCTGCATCGGCTCGACTTGGGCGTTGTAGAGGGCCCCTACTTCCCGCGCCAGACCGGCAATGGACAGACAGTCACCACGGTTGGGCGTCAGGTCGACGTCGATGATGGCGTCGTCCAGCTGCAGGTAGCTGCGGATGCTCTCGCCCACCGGCGCACCGGCGGGCAGCTCCAACAGGCCGCTGTTGTCATCGCTGATCTGCAGTTCGCTGGCCGAGCAGAGCATGCCGTGGGATTCCACGCCGCGCAGCTTGGCCTTCTTGATGGTGAAGTCACCGGGCAGCGTGGCGCCGACGGTGGCGAAAGGCACCTTGAGGCCCGCGCGCACATTGGGCGCCCCGCAGACCACCTGGAAGGATTCCTGACCGTTGCTGACCTGGCAGACATTGAGCTTGTCGGCATCGGGATGACGCTCAACGGAGACGACCTCGCCGACGATGACGCCCTGGAAGCTCCCGGCCGCCGCTTCGACGCCGTCCACTTCCAGGCCGGCCATGGACAGCCGGGCAACCAGATCCTCGTGCGTAGCCGCAGGGTTCACCCAGCTACGCAGCCATTGTTCACTGAATTTCATAGGACTCCCGTCTGGCAGCTAGCGGAATTGCGCCAGGAAGCGCAGATCGTTGTCGAAGAAGAGGCGCAGGTCGTTGACCCCGTAGCGCAGCATGGCCAGGCGCTCGGCGCCCATGCCAAAGGCGAAGCCCTGGTACTTCTCCGGATCGATGCCGGCCATGCGCAGGACATTGGGATGGACCATGCCGCAGCCCAGCACTTCGAGCCAGCGCGAAGCCGGTTCGCCGTCGCGGCTCGGGCGGCGGATATCCACCTCGGCAGACGGTTCGGTGAAGGGGAAGTAGGAGGGACGGAAGCGGACTTCCAGCTCTTCCTCGAAGAATTCGCGCAGGAAGGTCACCAGGGTGCTCTTGAGATCGGCGAAGCTGACTTCCTCGTCGATCACCAGGCCCTCGACCTGATGGAACATGGGCGAGTGGGTCTGATCGCTATCGCAACGATAGACGCGACCCGGGCAGATGATGCGGATCGGCGGCTGCTGGCTCTCCATGGTGCGGATCTGCACCGGCGAGGTGTGGGTGCGCAGCAGCATGTTGGCGTTGAAGTAGAAGGTATCGTGCATCGCCCGCGCCGGGTGGTGGCCGGGGATGTTGAGCGCCTCGAAATTATGGTAGTCGTCTTCGATCTCGGGACCGGTGGCGACGCCATAGCCGATGTTGGCGAACAGGCGCTCGATACGTTCCAGGGTACGGGTGACCGGATGCAGGCCGCCAGAGGCCTGACCACGACCGGGTAGGGTCACGTCGATACGTTCCGCAGCGAGGCGAGCGGCCAGGGCGGCCTGCTCCAGCGTCGCCTTGCGGCTGTTGATTGCGTCCTGGACACGTTCCTTGGCGGCGTTGATCAGGGCGCCAGCCTGGGGACGCTCCTCCGCCGTGAGGTGGCCCAGGGTCTTCATGATCTGGGTCAGTTCACCCTTCTTGCCCAGGTAGTTGACCCGGAGCTGTTCCAGGGCATTGGTGTCTTCGGTGAGCCGCACGGCCTCCAGGGCTTGGGAGACCAGCGCATCCAGGTTTTCCATCTAGGGACTCCAGATACAAAATAGGGGAAGAGCTATGAGGCTCTTCCCCTATTGATAACGTTGCTTCGCGCCAGAGGCGCGAGATTGCCGGGGGGCTTAAGCCAGCGAAGCTTTAGCTTTCTCGACAATCGCAGCAAACGCCGCTTTTTCGTTCACGGCCAGATCGGCCAGTACCTTACGGTCGATCTCGATGGCCGCTTTCTTCAGGCCGGCGATCAGACGGCTGTAGGACAGACCGTTGATACGAGCACCAGCGTTGATACGAGCGATCCACAGAGCGCGGAACTGACGCTTCTTCTGACGGCGGTCACGGTAGGCGTATTGGCCTGCCTTGATTACCGCTTGCTTAGCGACGCGGAAGACGCGCGAACGGGCACCGTAGTAGCCTTTTGCGAGCTTCAGGATTTTCTTGTGACGGCGACGAGCGATAACGCCACGCTTAACACGAGCCATGAGTAACTTCCTCTAAATTCTTGACCAGGATTAACGAAGGCGCAGCATGCGCTCGACCTTTTGGACGTCGGATGCATGCATCAGCGACGTACCGCGCAGCTGACGCTTACGCTTGGTGGTCATCTTGGTCAGGATGTGGCTCTTGAAGGCGTGCTTGTGCTTGATGCCGCCAGCAGTCTTCTTGAAGCGCTTCGCAGCGCCGCTTTTGGTTTTCATCTTTGGCATGTTCGGATACTCCGCATTGAGTGATTACGCATAACCGCAAGGCCTGCCAGTGCCCTGGTGGTTACTTTTTCTTCTTGGGGGCGATGACCATGATGAGTTGGCGTCCTTCCATCTTAGGATGCTGCTCAACGGTGCCGTGTTCGACGAGGTCAGCTTCGACCCGCTTCAACAGCTCCATGCCCAGCTCCTGGTGGGCCATCTCCCGGCCGCGAAATCTCAACGAGATCTTGGCCTTGTCCCCCTCGGTTAGGAAACGTACCAGGTTGCGTAGTTTTACCTGGTAATCCCCTTCTTCCGTCCCTGGACGAAACTTGATTTCTTTGACCTGAGCCTGCTTCTGGTTCTTCTTCGCCGCCGCGACTTGCTTCTTCTTCTCGAAGACGTGCTTGCCGTAGTCCATGATCCGGCAGACCGGAGGGAGGGCGTCGGCGGTGATTTCCACCAGATCCAGCTTGGCTTCTTCGGCAGCCTGCAGGGCCTCCTGAATGGAGACGATGCCTACTTGCTGTCCATCGGCGCCAATAAGGCGAACTTCCCGGGCGGTGATATTTTCGTTGATCGGTGCCCGGGGGGCTGCTCGCTTGTCTTGTCTCATGTCACGCTGCTTGATAGTGATTACTCCGAATCTTGCCGGCCACGCCGGGAAACCGCTTGCGTGAGCAGCTCGCGGAAACGCTCAACGGGCATGGAGCCCAGGTCGACGCCTTCGCGGGTACGCACGGCAACGGATCGTGTCTCAACCTCCCGGTCTCCAATGACGAGGAGATAGGGAACCTTGAGCAAAGTATGCTCGCGGATTTTAAAGCCGATCTTCTCGTTTCTCAAGTCGGCTTTGGCCCGGAAGCCCTCAGCGTTCAATTCGCCGACGACCTGCTGGGCAAAATCGGCCTGTTTGTCGGTGATATTGAGCACCACCGCCTGGGTCGGGGCGAGCCACGCCGGGAACAGACCGGCATAGTGCTCGATGAGCATGCCGATGAAACGCTCGAAGGAACCGAGGATGGCGCGGTGCAGCATCACCGGACGCTGACGGCTGTTGTCCTCGGAGATGTAGCTGGCGTCGAGGCGCTCCGGCAGGTTCGGATCGTACTGCAGAGTACCACACTGCCATTGACGGCCCAGGCAATCCTTGAGGGTGAACTCGATCTTCGGTCCGTAGAAGGCACCCTCGCCGGGCTGATATTCCCAGTCCAGACCCGAGGCATCCAGTGCATCGGCCAGGGCCTTCTCGGCGCGATCCCACAGCTCTTCGGAACCGACGCGCTTGGCCGGCCGGGTAGAGAGCTTCATGATCACGTCGGTGAAACCGAAGTCGGCATAGACCTGCAGGGTCAACTTGATGAAGTTGTCGGCTTCCTGCTTGACCTGCTCCTCGGTACAGAAGATGTGGGCGTCATCCTGGGTGAAGCCCCGCACGCGCATGATGCCGTGCAAGGCACCGGACGGCTCATTGCGGTGGCAGGCACCGAACTCGGCCAGGCGCAGCGGCAAGTCGCGGTAGGACTTCAGCCCCTGATTGAACACCTGCACGTGGCAGGGGCAATTCATCGGCTTGATCGCAAAGTCACGACTTTCCGAGGCCGTGGTGAACATGCCTTCGGCGTAGTTGGACCAGTGACCCGAGCGCTCCCACAGCACGCGATCGACCACCTGGGGCGTCTTGATCTCCTGATACCCGTGCTCGCGCTGAACCTTGCGCATGTACTGCTCGAGTACCTGGTAGACGGTCCAGCCATTGGCGTGCCAGAACACCATGCCGGGTGCTTCTTCCTGCAGGTGGAAGAGGTCGAGTTGCTTGCCGATGCGGCGATGGTCGCGCTTCTCGGCTTCCTCGATGCGCTGGATATAGGCCGCCAGCTGCTTCTTGTCCGCCCAGGCGGTGCCATAGATACGTTGCAGCTGCTCGTTCTTGGCGTCGCCACGCCAGTAGGCGCCGGACAGCTTGGTCAGCTTGAAGGCCTTGAGGAAGCGGGTGTTGGGCACGTGCGGGCCCCGGCACATGTCGACGTATTCCTCGTGGTAGTACAGGCCCATGGCCTGCTCCTCGGGCATGTCGTCGATCAGGCGCAGCTTGTACTCCTCACCCCGGGCCTTGAACACCTCGATGACCTCGGCGCGCGGCGTCATCTTCTTGATAACGTCGTAGTCCTTGTCGATCAGCTCGCGCATCCGCGTCTCGATGGCCGACAGGTCGTCGAGGGTGAAGGGACGCTCGAAGGCGATGTCGTAGTAGAAGCCTTCGTCGATCACCGGGCCAATGACCATCCTGGCGGTCGGAAACAGCTGCTTGACCGCATGACCCACCAGGTGGGCGCAGGAATGGCGGATGATCTCCAGGCCGTCCTCGTCCTTGGCGGTGATGATCTGCAGGTTGGCATCCTGCTCGATGAGATCGCTGGCATCGCGCAGCTGGCCGTCGACGCGACCGGCGATGGTGGCCTTGGCAAGACCGGCACCAATGGACTGGGCAACTTCGGCTACGGTGACGGGCTTGTCGAATGGACGTTGGCTACCGTCGGGGAGAGTAATGACAGGCATGGCGCCTCCTCAACTCAGTGGTGACCCATACCAAGGGCCACATGGTGGGATTGGCCAGTAAGCAGCCGCACCGCTGGAAATCCCGCCGCACAGTGGCAGGGCCGCAAGGCATTCCGGGCGACGCGAAAGGATCACTGGAAAGTTTGGGACGGAAATCCTTTCAGAAACCGAGACCTGGCGCAACCTCGCCAGGGACTGTCGTCTGCTTAACGGGCCGCGTCGGGGTACTTCTTGAGGAACTGCTTCTGCATTTCCTGGCAGTTTTCCATCAGCGCCTGGCGATCGGCCGGCGAGGTTTCCGGCGCATTGGCCCGCGCCAGGCACTGGTCGATGGCCTGCTGCTCGTTGGCGCGGCTGACCGGCGTCGCATTGTGGCGATAGACGTAGATGATGGAGCCGAAGACCACGACCGCGAACAGGATCGACAGCAGGATCAATCCCAGGCAACCACCCTTGCCGATCTGCCGCCCTTCACCACCTTGAGTCATCACCTGCTCCTCGCTGCACCGGCCCCCTTCTCGCCTCTGGCGAATCGTCTGGCGGCCCAAGAAAAATCGTCAGCCAGTCTACGTGAAAAGCCGGACCGCCACGACCGAGGCAAGAGGTCACAGCTTGACCAGGACACCACCCGGTCAGGCGCTCTATAAAAGAGCCACTTGAAGACCGAATTTCCTACGCTCCGAATGAAGGTCATTCTTCCATCAAAGATGGCCTTGATTGAGCGCGCGCAAAAAGTACTCACGCCCGCTCAAATAGTTGAAAGCCCTGTAGTACGACGTCGTTCAGCCCTCATTCAAGAAGCACGCCGCCGCTATTAATCCAATGTTAAGCGATTCGGCGGAATATCGATTCCAGGCACTACAGAACTTGGTTCTGGTACCTGAGCGATAGCCTTACTTCAATTGCATATCCGCTGGAGGCAGCAAATGAACGTCAAGAATAAACTGGCAAAAAGCATGCTGGTCGTCGCCATCGTAGCCGCCTGCTCGTCTGCGGCCTTCGCCGCCACTCAAGCGCCCTCGCCGAGCGAACTGGGTAGCTTTCAGGCCCTATCCACCCAAGGCCAAAGAGCCTTCACCGACATCTCCGCTGCGCGCGTGGAACTGTTCCAAGGTCACACCACGAAAGCCGTGGCCCATGTCAAGGATGCCCAGCAGGCACTCAAACTTGCGCAGTCGGATAATACTGCACTCAAAAAAGCCGCAAGTGACTTGAAGGTCAAGGACAACCAAGGCAAAGCCGATACCAGCACCACCGTAACGTCCTGGCTACCGATATGGGGTGATACCGTGGTGCAAGACAGTTATATGGCCAACCCACAGAAAGTGAAGGCAGTCGCCGACGCCAATAGCAAACTCAAACATGGGGACGCCAAGGGCGCTGCGGAAACCCTGCGACTGGCCGGCGTGGATATCGACACCACCATCGCCTTGGCACCACTCAAGCAGACCATCACCGACCTCGATCAGGCGGCCAAGCAGTTGGCCAGTGACAAGTTCTATGAAGCCAACCTGACGCTCAAGCAAGCTCAGGATGAGGTGCGCTACGCGTCGACAGCCATGGACTTCACGGCGAACAAGCACGGACTGCAACCGGCCGGCTCCTTCACCGAGACCGTTACCCCAAGCAGCTGATGGCCCGACCTGGGCAAACAGGACGATCGTAAGGTCGCCCCGTTAAACGACCCGATGCCCAGCAAGCCCGCATCGATCACAGCGTGCAGCATGGGCAAACACAAAAAGGGCGACCTCTGGGATTGCCCTTTTCCATTACCCACCACCGATGCGGATTTTTTTGCCAGGCCTGACTGGACCCAACCATACCCCTTCTGCAAAAAACGCCTCAGAGAGCCCTGTCCTCAACCGCCGACGCCCAAAACCTGACGGTGCCCAGACATAGGCTGTCGCTGCAGGAGAAGCCGTCGGTTTGCTATTGCACCTGAGCGTGTCGCCATACTGAAGCTCCGCTCCGCCCACAGATTCGCACAGGCCTTCACCTCCCCTCCCCCTAGGCAGAGCTACCAGGTCCTGCCTATGCCTCGACGCCAGTCCGCTCGAATCAGGCATGGCCGTCTAGCTCTGCGCATACAGCCACAACATGCACGATTGTGCGCATTCTTGCTTAATGATGCATGATCAGCTAACACTGGTATGAAGTGTTATCACCTCTATTGCCACCTTTTTCCGGAGTCCCTCCAATGCAACACGTGCAACTCGCCGCCCAACAGCCTTCGGGAGCGATCGAGCAATGGGCGACCCGAGCGGGCTTCCTCATTGCGGGTTCTGCCATGGCCGCGTGGGCACCCTTGGTGCCCGTTGCCAAGGCAAGGATCGGCGCCGATGACTCAACGCTTGGCCTTCTGCTGCTTTGCCTAGGCCTGGGATCCATTGTCGCGATGCCTATCGTCGGCATCCTCGCCAGCCGCTTTGGGTGCCGCGCGGTGATCGCGACCAGCTCGGTGGCACTCGCCCTGGTGCTGCCCCTGCTTGCCCTCGCCGATTCGATTTTCGGCATGGCCATAGCCCTGGCCTTGTTCGGGGCAAGCGTTGGCGCCCTGGACGTCGCCATCAACATTCAGGCCGTGATGGTCGAAAAGGACAGCGGTCGCAACATGATGTCCGGCTTCCACGGCCTGTTCAGTGTCGGCGGGATTGTCGGCGCCGGCGGCATGAGCGTTCTGCTGGGAGCTGGAACGCAACCGCTGGTTGCGACCCTGGTGTTCAGCGCGCTGCTGATCGTTCTACTCGCGGCTTCAATCAAGGGTCTGCTGCCCTACGGCAATCACGACGCCGGGCATACCCCGCTGTTCACGCTGCCGCGCGGGATCGTCGCCTTCATCGGCTTGCTCTGTTTTCTGATTTTTCTCGGTGAAGGCGCGATCCTGGACTGGAGCGCCCTGTTCCTGATCAATGCGCATGGCGTCGATCCGGCACAGGCCGGCTTCGGTTACACGGTATTCGCGCTGGCGATGACCATTGGCCGCCTGACCGGCGACTGGATCGTGAAGACGCTGGGCGGCCTGAAAGTGGTCGTAGGCGGCGGTCTACTCGCCGCGGCAGGCTTCCTGATGGCGGTCCTGGCACCCACCCAGCCCTTTGCCTTCGCCGGCTTTCTACTGGTTGGCCTTGGGGCTTCCAACATCGTCCCCGTGCTTTTCAGTGCCGCCGGAAGGCAGACCCGGATGCCCGCAAGCCACGCCATTGCAGCGATCACCACCATCGGCTACGCCGGTATTCTCATCGGTCCGGCCACGATCGGCTTCGTCGCGCAGCACTGGAGCCTGAGTGCAGCGCTGCTGTTGGTGGGTGGCGGGATGGCGTTCGTTGCCCTCACGTGGCCAATGACCGCCCGGCAGCAAGACGCCTAGCGCTTCGCATTCCTGGGCGGGCAAAGACCCTGGCCCAGCAGCACGCCGCTGGAATGACTCAGGTCATGAAGAATCGCCAGCGGCTTGCCGCGAGGACCTGGCGGCCACTCCTGGATAGCAGGCGACGGCAGAATGGCCGAGCCGCGCTATTGGCCTGGCGCCGGTCACTGCCCCACCGTCCCCGTGGCCCGGGCAACAGGCGCCTGGCTCATGACCCTTCTCCGGCGGAACACGCCGATCACTCAGGCGCCATGCCGATCCGGATGTGATTCGCCAGAATCAGGGCGGATACGGCGAACTGGTCATCGAGCCCCAGTCACCAGGACGGATCTGAAGCGCTGACCGCTGGCGCTTCCCCCAACCCATACCCAAACGAAAAAAGGCGACCCTTTCGGATCGCCTTTTTTCTTACCCGCCAGCAGTGCGGGTTTTGTTTGGTAGGCACGATTGGATTCGAACCAACGACCCCCACCATGTCAAGGTGGTGCTCTAACCAACTGAGCTACGTGCCTGCTGTGGGTGCGCATTCTACAGCGCGGGAGATGAGCGTCAAGCCCTTTTTTTCCGCTAAACACCTGAAAACGTGAAATATTTTTTTGACCTAGGCAAGACGCCGCGCCGGACGCCGCGGATAGAGCAGGATCGAAAGCCAAAGCGCCAGGGTTTCCACCGTCACGGCCAGCACCAGGCCCAGCCCTACCCCCCAGCCGATGGCCTCAGGCGTGAGCACTACCTGATAACGGTACTGCCGCAGGGTTTCGTCACGCAGCTCCGGATTGGGTCGAACCAGGATATGCCAGGCTCGCTGGTACCAGGGGCCTTGCAGCGCCTGCCATTCTTCGTTGAAGAGCGCATTGCGCCGCATCAGGACGGCGAGGCTGTCGGCATCGCTGCGAAAAACCGGATCCTCACTGGTCTGATAGTGGGCCAGCAGGCCGTCGAGACTGCCCTCGAAATATTGTTGCGCGGTCCGCCGGAAGCCGCCCAGGGCCTGATCGGACTCCAGGCGATGGGCGTCCACGCGCTGCTCGTAATCGAGCATGAAGCCGGGAATCTGCACCCCCACCAGCAAGGCCAGGGTGAACAACAGCAGACGAATATAACTACGCAGCATCGCGGGGAGGCTTCCTGTTCAAACGCGGCCTTGGGTGACGATCTCGCCATTCCACCAGAGATGCCATTCCCCTGGCTGGTGCAGGGTCCAGACCTCATCGCAGGTCAGGGGTTCGGTGGCCATGATGGTGACGACATCATCCGGCGTGGTTTCGGCCTTGAAGTCGATGTGGACTTCCGCATCACGCAACTGTGCCGGACCGAAGGGGGCGCGGCGGGTGATATGGGCCAGCTTGGTGGTGCAGAAGCTGAACAGCCAGTCGCCGTCGCTGAGCAGACAGTTGAAGACACCCTTCTTGCGAAAGCCGTCGCAGGCATTCACCAGCTGCGGCAGCAGCATCTCGACCGGCACCGGTTCGGGAAAGCGCTCGCGGACCTGATCCAGCAGGCTGCAAAAGGCCGCTTCACTGTCGGTATCGCCCACCGGGCGATAGAAGCGCGGCTCGGGATGGAAATCCTGCAGCTGGCCATTGTGGGCGAAGCTCCAGTAGCGCCCGCCCAGCTCGCGCACGAAGGGGTGGGTATTGGCCAGATTGACCGCGCCCACGTTGGCGTGACGGATATGGCCGATCACCGTATGGCTCTTGATCGGATAGCCCTGGACCAGCTTGGCCACCTCGGAATCGGCACCCGGCAGGGCATCCTTGAACAGGTGCAGGCCCCTCCCCTCATAGAAGGCGACGCCCCAGCCGTCCCGGTGCGGGCCGGTACGGCCGCCACGCTGCATCAGACCCTGGAGACTGAAGACCAGATCCGTGGGCACGTTGGCACTCATGCCCAGCAATTCGCACATGTCCGTCCCTCCGGGTGGCTGCCTGGTTCAACGGCGACTGCAGCCGCTGCCCTTCGCGGTCATGCTGCAGGGGTGACGCCGAGTGCGCAAGCCTGGATTACAGACGCGGTTCCACGCGCTCGCTGCGGCCTCGGGGTTCGCGGCGCTCAGCCGGCGCTGCCGGGTCGCGCAGGGCCGCCGCCGATTCGGGCTGAGGACCATCCGCCGGCGCTTCCGCAGCGACCGGGGCGGAGCGCGGATGCGAGCGGCGGTAGAGCCAGCGGCACAGGACGAAGATCAGGTAGAGCACCACACCGATGGTGCCAGCGGCGGCCAGGTTGGCGACCGCCGACCAGGCGCTGTTGCCGACCTTGAACACCAGATCCAGCACCGTCACCGCGATCGCTGGCGCATAGAGGCCGTGCTCGGCATCCACCATGGCGGGCGTCACCAGCAGCACGGCCACCACCAGGCGCAGGGGTTCACGCAGCCAGCGCCAGAGCCAGCCGGTGGCCTTGAAAGACACCACCAACAACAGCAGCGCGGCGATGGCGTAGACGGCCCAGGCGATCAGGTACTCTTGCTCGGTCATTGCGATCCATGGCGATAGCGGAAAGGAGAAGCCTATGATAGCGGTTTTGCCCCGCCCGCGTGTCTTTGCGCGGCGCCCAAGGAGCTCGCATGACCCAAGCCCCCACCGCCCGCCGCGCCCCTGGCGACGACCCCTACGTCTGGCTGGAAAGCCGTGACGCCCCCGAGGTGCTGGCTCACCTGGAGGCTGAGAACGCCTACCTGGAAGCCCAGCTGGCACCCGAGGCCGCCCTGCGTGAGCAGCTGTTCGAGGAGATCCGCGCGCGCATTCGCGAAACGGATCTGTCCCTACCCGTCCCCCGCAGCGACTATCTCTACTATCAGCGTACCCAGGCCGGTGACGAATACGGTCGCAACTATCGCTGCCGCCGCCCGGCCGATGGCGACCTGACGCCTGATCCTGCGACCGAGGAATTGCTGTTCGACGGCAATGCCATCGCCGACGGTGGCTTTCTCTCCGTCGGCCGCTTCACCATCAGCCCGGACCAGACCCGACTCGCCTACAGTCTGGACCAGGTCGGCGATGAGACCTATCGACTCTATGTGAAGGAGCTGGCCACCGGCGCGGTGACCGAACTGCCCTTCGAGGAATGCGATGGCAGCCTGACCTGGGCCAATGACAGCCGCACCCTGTTCTTTGGCGAGCGCGATGAATCCCATCGCCCCCACAAGCTCTATCGCTACCACCTGGGCGATGCCGAACCGCAACTGGTCTTCCACGAGACCGACGGCCGCTTCTTCCTGGGCTGCTATCGCTCGAGCTCGGAACGCAAGCTGTTGCTGCTGTCCCACAGCAAGACCACCAGCGAGGCCTGGGTACTGGACGCGGATCGGCCGGATGAAGCCTTCGTCTGCCTGGCACCGCGCGAAGAAGGCCATGAGTACTTCCCTGATCATGGCGTCGACGGCTGGTATGTGCGCAGCAACCAGGACGGCATCAACTTCGCGCTCTACCAGGCCGCCGAAGAGAGCCCGACGCGGTCGCACTGGCAACTGCTCGTGCCCCACGACCCCGAGGTGATGCTGGAGGATGCCAGCCTCGGCGCCCAGGCGCTGGTGCTGAGCCTGCGTACGGCAGGATTGCCGATTCTGGAAGTTCGTCCCTACGGCCAGGCGCCCTATCGGGTCGACCTGCCGGACGAGGTCTACAGCCTCGATGCCATGGACGTGCTGGAATTCAACAGCCCGGTCATGCGCCTGCGCTACGAAGCGCTCAATCGCCCGGCGGAAGTCCGCGAGCTGGATCTCGCCAGCGGCGCCCAGCGGGTACTCAAGCAGGTCCCGGTGGAAGGCCCCTTTGACGCCGATGCCTATGAAAGCCGCCGCCTTTGGGCCACCGCCGCCGATGGCACGCGCATTCCCATCAGTCTGGTCGGTCGTCGCGATCTGCCGCAGAGCGCCCCGCTGTACCTCTATGGCTATGGCGCCTATGGCCACAGCCTCGACCCCTGGTTCTCCCACGCGCGCCTGAGTCTGCTGGATCGCGGCGTGCGCTTCGCCATCGCCCATGTCCGCGGTGGTGGCGAGCTGGGCGAGGCCTGGTATCGCAGCGGCAAGCTGGAACACAAGCAGAACACCTTCGACGACTTCATCGCCTGCACCGAGCATCTGCTCGATCAGGGCCTGACGACGCCGCAACAGGTGGTCATCAGCGGCGGCAGCGCGGGCGGCCTGCTGATCGGCGCGGTACTCAACCAGCGTCCCGAACTCTACGCTGGCGCCATCGCCGAGGTGCCCTTCGTCGATGTACTCAACACCATGCTCAAGCCGGATCTACCGCTGACCGTAACCGAATACGACGAATGGGGCGATCCGAACGAACCGGAGGTGCGCGACCGCATTGCCAGCTATGCCCCCTATGAAAACGTGAAGGCCCAGGCCTATCCAGCCATTCTGGCGGTGGCGGGTTATCACGACACCCGGGTGCAATATTGGGAAGCCGCCAAGTGGGTGGCGCGGCTGCGCGAACTGCGCACCGACCAGGCGCCGCTACTGCTGCTCAAGACCGAATTCGGCGCCGGCCACGGGGGCATGAGTGGCCGTTACCAGGCCTTGCGCGACGTGGCCCTGGAATACGCCTTCGTCTTCCGGGTACTGGGCCTGACCGGCTAGGGAACGGCGGGGGCTCTGGGCAGGTCTTTTCCACAGCTAAAGGAGAATCTGCCATGCACCTAGATGCCCCTACTCCCCCTCTCGCTCCTCCGCCTCGCGACGCCGCCGCCATAAAAGGCATGGAACGCCTGGCCTCCGTGGCCGGCGGTGGCCTGCTGCTCAGCCGCGGCCTGGCGCGTGGCGGCCTGCTTGGCTTGCTCACGGGCGCCACCGGTGCCTGGCTGCTGAATCGTGGCCTGCGTGGCCATTGCTCGATTCGGCGCACCCTGACCAAGGTTCGTTTCGAACGTGACGTTCGTCGCTCGCTGGCATGGCGTTCGGCTGCCTCTCAGACTCGGCGGGTGGTGATCGCCCGGCCGCGCGATGAGCTCTATCAGTTCTGGCGCGACTTCTCCAACCTGCCGATCTTCATGCGTCATATCGAGCGCGTGGACGTGCTCAACGACCGTTATTCGCACTGGGTGGTCAAGGCACCCATGGGCCGCTTCGAGTGGGACGCCGAAGTCACCGACGACGTCCCGGGCCGGCTGATCGGCTGGCGCTCCTGCGGATATGCCGGCCTGAACAACCTGGGTTGGGTCAGCTTTGAAGATGTGCCCGGTGGCACCGAGGTGACGGCCGTCATGGCCTACGAACCGCCAGCCGGTCGCCTGGGCCACCTGTTCGCTCGCCTGCTGCGCCGCGACCCCGGTACCCGCATCGCTCAGGATCTGGCGGAACTCAAGGTGCTACTGGAGCGAGCCCATGCGGTCGGCGACCGCTACGGGGCTATCGAGCGCACCTCGCACATGGAGTCGCCGCTGGGCTAGCCGGCGCGGAAGATCAGGTAGTCTTCCCAGTCGTCCTCGGCGACCTGGGTCTCGCTGAGCATGCGGCCGGACTGGGAGATGCCGGCCTTGTGCACCGCCTCGCGGTCGTCGCAGATCAGCGGGTGCCACTCCGGCAGATCCTTGCCTTCGGCCACCAGGCGATAGCCACAGGTGGGCGGCAGCCAGGCGAACTGGTCGGCCTGGGCCGGCGTGAGCTGGATGCAGTCGGGTACGAAGCGGGTACGCTCGGCATAGCGACTGCACTGGCAGGTCTTGAGATCCAGCAGCTTGCAGGCGATGCGCGTGTAATAGACGGCGCCGTCGTCTTCATCTTCCAGTTTCTGCAGACAGCACAGGCCACAGCCGTCGCACAGCGATTCCCATTCCTGGGCATCGAGCTGATCGAGGGTCTTGCGCTTCCAGAACGGCTGGGTGATGGCGGCCATGGCGGATTGTCGGGCAAAGGAAAGGCCGCGCAGTCTAGTGCCGCACGCCCCAGGCGCCAAGCACCGTTCGCGCCCTTGTCGGCTCCATCGGGTCGGATTACCGTGCCGGATCTTCTTTCCCACGTGTGATGAGCCCATGACCAACAGCAGCCGTACGCCACAGTACCCCGTCGACCCGCAGTTCGTGCAGCGCTGGTCGCCCCGCGCCTTCGAACCCACAGCTATCGAGGAAGAGACCCTGCTCGGCTTCATCGAAGCCGCACGCTGGGCACCTTCGGCCTTCAATGCCCAGCCCTGGCGCTTCCTCTATGCGCGGCGCGACGACGCCCACTGGGAGCTGTTCCTGTCGCTGATCAGCGAGTTCAACCGCTCCTGGGCGCAGCATGCCTCGGCCCTGGTGATCATCCTGTCGAAGACCACCTTGCTGCGCGCCAGCAGTGGCGAGGAAGTGCCCTTCCCCAGCCACAGCTTCGACGCCGGGGCCGCCTGGGCCTACCTGGCGCTGCAGGCGACCAATGCCGGCTGGCACGTGCACGGCATGGCAGGCATCGATCGCGAGGGGATTCAGCGTGAGTTGCGGGTACCGGCGCCGTTCAAGGTCGAGCTGGCAGTGGCCATCGGCAAGCTGGGCGACAAGGCCAGCCTGTCGGAACAACTGCAGGCCCGTGAGCTACCCAGCCCGCGGTTGAAGGTCGAGGAGCTGGCGGTGGCCGGCCCCTATACCTTCGGTTGAAGGGCGAGATCAACGGCGCCGCGCAGGGGCTGCCCCTGTTGCAGGCGCTGGAGATTGTCCAGCAATAGCCGGATGGCCGCTGCCGGCGGCGTGGGCCCGGCGACATGGGCGGTGAGTTGCAGGTTCGGTGCCTGCCAGAAGGGATGGTCCTGCGGCAGCGGCTCCTGGCGGAACACGTCCAGCACCGCCCCGGCCAGGTGACCGCCTTGCAGCGCGGCGATCAGAGCGGCATCCACCACGCTGGTGCCGCGTCCGGCATTGATGAACAGGGCGCCTGCGGGCAAGGCGGCGAAGAAGGCCGCATCATAGATATCCCGGGTGCACGCGCTGTCCGGCAGCAGGTTGACGACGAAGTCTGCCTCCCTCGCCGCCTGGCGCAGCTCCGCCAACGTCACGACCTGGGCAAAGCCGGGCACGGCGCGGAGGCTGCGCGCCACGCCGGTGATCGTCATGCCGAAGGGGGCGAACAACCGCGCCATGTCCTGCCCGATGTCACCGGCCCCTACCAGCAGCAAACGTCGCCCGGCCAAGGTGCCCGGCGTGCGGGTATCCCAGCGTTGCTCACGCTGGCTGAGCTGGCGTGCAATGACCTGACGCTCATGCTGCAGCAGATAGGTCAGGACGTATTCGCCAATGCTCTGGCCGAACAACCCCACGGCGCGACTGAAGCGATAGTCGCAAGGCAGATCCGCTGCCAGCAGCGGCGCATAGCCGGCCCAGGTGGATTGCAGCCAGGTCGGTTTGGCGCCCTCGCGCAGCAGCGCTGCTGCGCGATCCGGCTGGCCGAACCAGTAGCCCCCTGCTGCCGCCAGACGAAGAGCCTCGGCCGGGTCCGCCGGCACCCGTAGTTCCAGGTCCGGCGCCAATTGGCGCCAGGCCTGCACATAGGCTGAAGGCTCGTCTTCCAGCAGCAGGACGGCGGTCATAGCGGATCGTTGAGACGCAGCAGTTCTTCGGGCAGGTGCTCGATGTAGTCGTCGCGCTCCAGCTCCGGCGGTGGCATCTGCAGGTGATAGCCCTGCTTGTCGATGTTCTCGAGGACCTTGGCGACGTCTTCCCGTGCCAGCGTGCGCTCCGGGGTCAGCACGAACTCGAAGGCCAGCGCTGGGGGGCCGAAGGCGGTGAGCAGGCCCTCGGGGACGCGGGTCAGACCCTTGAGCTTGTCGACATAGAGGTACATTTCCGGCTTGCGCGGGCTTCGGTAGATAGAGCACAACAGCTTCATGGGGTGTCTTCCAGGGGCGCGGTGCGCTGCGCCTGCAGGTGATCGAGAAGGGCCTGGCCAAAGCGCTCGCGACGCCAGCCGCGGAGATTCTCCGGGAGTTGGTAGTCGCCATCGGGCCAGCCGGTACGCAGCAGGGCTTCGAGCACCTTCTTGCGCAGCATGAGTTCCGGTGCCATGCCCAGGGCCTCGGCATCGCGTTCGCCGATGGCGCGCAGGGCCTTGAGCAGCGGCGATGCCTCGTGGGGCAAGGGCTCGGACTGCAGCGCCGGCCATTGGTCGGCCGGGGTAGCCACGCCTTCGTCGATCAGCGCCAGCAAGGTATCGCCATCCTGGCGCACGGTGCGCGGGTGCATGTCGTCGATGCGCGCCAGCGCCTGCTTGTCGTCGGGCTGGAAACGCGCCAGCGGCCAGAGCGAGCGTTCACGCAGGACATGGTTGCGCGGCTGGTCGCGCTCTCGGGCGGTCACCTCGCGCCAGTGGCAGAGCACCCGCAGCACCGCCAGTTGCTGGCGCGACAGGCGCCAAGCCAGCTTGACGTCGCGGTAGGCTTCCCAGGGATCGCTGATACGCCGCAGATTGGCCACCAGTTCAGCGCCATCTTCCAGTAGCCAGGTGCGCCGCTGGTCATCCAGACGTGCGTTCAGGTAGTGGTAGACGTCGACCAGATAGGTCACGTCGGCTGCCGCGTAGCGCTCCTGCAGCGGGGTCAGGGGACGTTGCAGCCAGTCCGAGCGCGTCTCGTCCTTGGGTATGTCGATCTTGAGCACTTCGGCGACCAGCCGCGAATAACCCATGGAATGGGCCAGACCCAGATAGGCAGCCGCCAGTTGGGTGTCGTACAGCGGCTGCGGCAGGCTGCCGGTCAAACGCAGCAACACTTCCAGGTCTTCGCTGCAAGCGTGCAGCACCTTCACGACGGAAGCGTCTTCCAGCAAGGCTGAGAAAGGGGTCCAGTCGCCAATGCACAGCGGATCGACCAGGTAGGCCTGTTCGCCGTCGCCTATCTGAATCAGGCCGGCCTTGGGATAGAAGGTATCGACCCGCATGAATTCGGTATCGAGGGCGATGAAGGGCAAGGTCTGGCACCGCTGACAGAGGGTGGCCAGCGCCGCATCGTCGCGGATCCAGTGAGGGGCAGAAGTCAAGGGCGCACTCCGAACAGATGAGCCGACAGTATAAGCCACCCGAGCGTGTTCTTCGGTGCCCGTCGGCGGTCTGTCGATCGCTGGGGAACAGGGCATTCAGCGGCTTTCCAGGCGGGTTCGTCGGATGAACGCCTGATGACCACCCCGAACCAAACGTGACCGAATAGTTTTTTTTGTATTCACGGGCGAGGCCTGCTAAAAGCAGAGTGTGCGCAGGTACTCACTCGGACTTGGGAATCCGCGGGGGTAGCGCTTCTCGCCTTTCAATGGAGCTGCAAGAGCATGAAAACAATAAAACTGACCCTGCTTGCATTGGCCGTTTCGAGCGCTTCCGGCTATGCCCTGGCGAACGGTCTGGCTATCAACGAACAAAGTGTCAGCGGTATGGGTACCTCCTTCGCTGGACGCTCCTCTTCCGCGCAGGACGCCTCCACCATCTATGGCAACCCGGCCGGCATGTCCCGCCTGGGCCGCGAGGTCTCCCTGGGTGGCGCCTACATTCACGCCAAGGTCGACATCAAGGACGTCAACGCCCGTTATGCCAATGGCACACAGGTGCCCGGCAGCAACGACGGCGACATGGTGCCCAATTCGGTGGTGCCCTTCGGCTATTTCGTGACCCCGGTGGATGACCGCCTGCACTTCGGCCTGGGTGTCTACGTCCCCTATGCGCTGATCAGCAACTATGAGCATGCCTTCCAGGGCCGCTACCAGGGCCAGGCGAGCAAGGTGGAGGTCATCACCATCCAGCCGACCGTCAGCTACAAGATCACCGACAAGGTGTCCGTCGGCTTCGGCCCGACTATCAACCGCATCGAAGGCAAGCTCAACAGCAACGTCAACTTCGGCAGCACTCAGGATGGCCAGGTTAAGATCGATGGCGATGACACCGCCTACGGCTTCAACGTCGGCCTGCTGGCGGACCTGACCGATGACCTGACCTTCGGCCTGACCTACCACTCCAAGGTCACCTACAAGCTCAAGGGCAACACCGAGGTAACTGGCGCCAACAGCCAGGTCAGCCCCATCACCAACGCCCTGGTCAGCCGTCTCAATGGCAAATATGACGCCAGCCTCAATATCACCCTGCCAGAGAGCAGCGATGCCTCCTTCACCTATCGTCTGAACAACGACTGGACGATGTACGCTGGCGCCACCTGGACTCGCTGGAGTCGCCTCAAATCGATCGACGTGGAGAACGAGGGTACGCCTACCCTGCCAGTGCTGGGTTCGCCCCTGGCAACCGTGTCGGAAGAGCTCAAATGGAAGGACACCTGGTCCTACGCCGTGGGCGCGGCCTATCAGCTGAATCCCCAGTGGGTGCTACGTGCCGGCATGGCCATCGACCCCACCCCGGCGGACAACGGCGACCGCAACGTGCGCATCCCGGTGGGTGATCGCAAGACCTTCTCGGTGGGCGCAGGCTGGTCCCCGACCAAGGACATGACCATCGATGTGGCCTATGCCTATCTCTGGGAAGACGATGTGTCGATAAATCGCCCCGCCACCGCCACCAAGGCCGGCTACAGCGCCAAATACGACAACAGCGCCCATGGCCTGGGTGCCCAGCTGACCTACCGCTTCTAAGCCCTAGGATCCGCTACCGAAGCCGCCGCGAGGCGGCTTCGTGCTTTCCGGGATATTGATCGCGCGTCAGCTGCCCCGCTCGGTGAAGGGCTTTGCCTTTCGTCTACGCCCTGAGCTCCCAGTAACCTTGCTCCTGCTCGGCGTACCAGTGCTGGAAGTCCTCCAGTGACAGAGCCCCAGCTACCAACTGGCCCTGGATCTGGTCGCAGCCCAGCTCGGTGAGCACCTGCAGCGCCTGGTGGGTTTCCACCCCTTCCGCCACCACGCGCAGGCCGCGTAGCTGTCCAAGCTGGACCAGCAGGCGAATCACCTCCTGATCACCCGGCAACTGGCAGTGCTCGATGAACTGCCGGTCGATCTTCAGCTCGTCGATGGGAAAGCTGCTCAGGCAGGCCAGCGAGGAATGACCGGCACCGAAATCGTCCAGCGACAGTTCGAAGCCCATCGCCTTGAGCTGGCGCAGGCAGTCGAGCACCTGTACCGGATTGCTCATGGCCCGGGACTCGGTGATCTCCAGGCAGAAGCCGGCGGCTACGGCACCCGTCTCGTCCAGCAGCCGGCCGATGCGGGCGATGAAGGCCGGGTGCTCGAGGTCCAGCAGCGACAGATTGACGTTGAGTTTGAGGGCACCCAGCTGCCGCTCGCGCTGCAGACGCATGCAACGTTCCAGCACCCAGAGCGTGATGTCGCAGATCTTGCGGCTCTGTTCGGCGATGCCGACGAAGGCGTCCGGCTTGAGCAGGCCCAACTCCGGATGTTGCCAGCGGATCAGGACTTCGGCGCCCTCGACCCGGCCATCCGGCAGCGCGATCTTGGGTTGCAGATAGAGCCGCAACTGATCGTGATCCACGGCGAGGTCCAGGGCATCGAGCATGGCAATGCCGAGCTGACGCTGGCGCTCCTGGTCCGGATCATGGAAGGCGAAGGGCAGCTGCCGCCGGCGCGCATCCTGCAGGGCGGTCTCGGCGTTGGCCAGCAAGGCTTCGGCGCTGGTGCCGTGCTCGGGGTAGCAGGCGATACCGAAGGTGATGCGCAGAGATATTCGCTGATTGCCACTGACGAAGGGCTTCTCCACCAGGTTGCGCAGCGACAGCAGCGCCGCCTCCGCCGAAGCGCCATCGAACCAGGGCAGCAGCAACACGAAGGTGTCGGCACCGATCCGCGCTACGCCGTTTTCTTCCGGCGCCGCGACCCTTAGCCGGCGCGCCAGATGACGCAGGATCTTGTCGCCGCCCTCCTGGCCGAGCAGTTCGTTGATATTGCGGAAGTTCGCCACGTCCAGCAGCAAAACGGCGAAACGCCCGGCCGCGGCGCGTTCGATACGCTGGCGAATCTCCAGGACCAGCCGCACCTGGTTGGGCAGGCGGGTAAGCATGTCGCGAAAGGCCAGCTGGCTGATGCGTCGCTCGCGCGCAGCCAGGGCAGCGCCCATCTGGTTCATGGCGCGGCCCAGCCGGCCGACCGGATCGCGTCCTTCCTTGAGGCCCAATTGATAGTCGCCGTCGGCGATGCGCTCGGTGGCCTGCCCGAGGCGGGCAAGATAGCGATTGAGCACACCGGCCAGTATCCGACTGACCAGAGCCCCCAGGGCAAAGATGATTGCGCCTATCAGCAGCGAATCCAGTAGAGCCGACTGCTCTGCTGCTGCTATTCCTTCCATGAACATGTCCGCCCCTATGACGACTGCTTGCCCGTCCTGCCCGGGAATGGCCAGGAACAGAGAACGGAAACTGCCAAAATTATCCTGGTATTCCGCGAAACGAGGTTGATGATCGGCAAACACGGCTCCGAGTTCCGGCGGTGCCTGATCGTAGAGCTGGCGATAGTCGCCAAAGTAGCCAACGCGGATTTCTTCCTCGTTGGCCGAATCCATGATGAAGCGAAAATTCGAACCTTCCTTGACGAAGGCATAGAGCGACGCCAGCCCGGCCTTGCGGGCATAGCGATCCAGGTTGATCAAGGTGCGTTGGTAGCGTGCGGAATCCGCATTGGCCGGGTCTTGCAGCTGTGCCAGATAGTCTTCGCCCAGGATTTCAGGCAGTGCCAGGGCGGCGCTCATCAGCCGATAATCGATGCTCTGGCTGCTGGCATCCCGGGCCTGACGATAGCTGTGCAGGGTGAACAGCAAGGTGCCTAGGGCATCGACCAGGATGAACGCCAGAAAGAAGGTGGCGAACAGACTACGCGGCTTGAGACGGAGCCGTGAGGACGGAGCGATCTCCTGGGGCGAGGCGGTGCGTTGAGGCGCATCAGGCATGGGAGCTCCTTGTCCAGCTGACGACGACTCCCCCTTGGATCCGCACGTGCCGAGGTGGCTTCGCTGGGCGAGATACCACGGCACTTCATAATGGTTTAACCCGGGCCGTTCAAGGACGGAGGTCGCAAAACCCAAGCTGTCTCACGCTTGTGCACATTTTTCAGCGCAACGTTAGCGCCAGTGCCACCAGCACCCCGGTTTCAGTGATTTCGAGAAGCGCGCCTGCCGTGTCGCCGGTGGTACCGCCCAGGCGCTGTCGCAGCGCCCGGCGCGCCAGCAAGGCGATGCCAGCGGTCACCAGCAGCGCCACGAAGCCCTGGGGCAGCAAGGCCAGACCCGCAGCGCCAAGCAGCAGCACCCTGTTGAGCAGCTTCCGTGGCAGGTGGCGACTGAGCATGTCGCCCAGCCCGCCCGGACGCACATAGGCCGTGGTCAACAGCAACCAAGGCAGCGCCAGGCGACCGGCCAGAGGCGCCAGCCACAGGCACGCCAGCGAGTCCGGCAAGAGCACGACCAGGGCGCTCCATTTGAGCAGCAGGGTCAGCAGCAGCGCCAGCACGCCCATGGGGCCGCAGGCCGGATCCTTCATGATGGCCAGCGTCCGCTCGCGGTCGCCATAGCCACCGACCCAGGCATCGAAGGTGTCGGCCAGGCCATCCAGATGCAGCCCGCCCGTCACCATCACCCAGGCGGCCAGCACCAGCGCTGCCTGGAGGAAGACGCCGCCCCCGGCGCCCACCCAGGCGATCAGACTCAGCACAGCGCCGATTAGCAGGCCGACTGCCGGATACCAGAGCACCGAACGGCCGATGGCCTCGGGTGCGGGCATGCCCGGTAGCCGGACCGGCAGGCGGGTGAGGAACTGCACGGCGATCAACCAGGACAGCGGCATCAGTCTTGCTCCAGTGCCAGCGACTGCAGGGTCGCGTAGGGTGCCTCGACCTGCAGTAGATCCTTGGGCGGGAAACCGCGCTGGCGCGCCAACAGCAGGCGGATGACGCCGCCGTGGGTGACGATCAGGCTGCGTTGCGCCTGCAGTCGCGGACGCCAGCGCGCCACCGCCCCCAGCACCCGCTCGGCGAAGGCGGCCACGGGCTCGCCTTCGGGCGGGGTATAGGCATAGGGATCGGCCCAGAACAGCCCCAGGGCCTCGGCCTGGTCCCGCATCAGCTCGGCCGCACTGCGGCCTTCCCAGGCGCCGAAATCCAGTTCGCGCAGATCGGGCTCCAGCAGCAGCTCGGCACCCTGCTCCGCTGCCAGCCATTCGGCGAAGCGTGCGCAGCGCTGCTGCGGCGAACTCAGGATCAGGGCGAAAGGCGGCTGCGCGGCGACGGCGGCGCGCAGTTGCGTCCAACCCTGTTCCGACAGCGGCGGATCGAGGCGGCCGCGAAAGCCTTCGGGACCCTCGGTGGCGCCATGGCGCAGCAGCCAGCAATCAGTCATGGGCGCGACTGGAAACGCTGGCTTCGGCGAAGGTGGCCATCTCGCTGTGCAGGCGACAGGACAGCTGCAACAGCGGGACCGCCAGGGCCGCACCGCTGCCCTCGCCCAGGCGCAGGCCCAGGTCCAGCAGCGGCTCGCCACCCAGGGCCAGCAGTACGGCGGCATGGCCGGGCTCGGCGCCACAATGGGCGAACAGCAGCCAGTCGCGGGTATCGGGCTGCAGGTGTTGGGCACAGAGCGCGGCGACCGAGCAGATGAAGCCATCCACCAGGGTCGGCAGGCCCTGCTGGGCGCAGGCCAGATAGGCGCCGGTCAAGGCGGCCAACTCGAAACCGCCCAGCCGGCGCAGCAGTTCGTAGGGATCCTGCAAGGCATCGCCATGACGCAACAACGCACGCTGGATGACTGCCACCTTGCGCGCCACGCCATCGGCGTCCAGCCCGGTACCGGGCCCGGCGAGGGCCAGCGGCGAGGTGTCCAGGAGCACGCTGGCCAGGGCGCTGGCGGCGGTGGTGTTGCCGATGCCCATCTCGCCGCCAATGAAGAGGTCGGCGCCGCCGGCACAGGCCCGCAACACGGCGTCGCGTCCGGCCTGCAGCGCCGCCTGGCACTGGTCATGGGTCATGGCTGGCGTCAGGGTGAAATTGGCGGTGCCGCGTCCCAGGGGTAGATCAATCACCCCGGGCAGGGCTTCCAAGGGCGTGACGGTGCCCAGGTTGATGACTTCCAGGGCGGCGTCGAGTTGCCGGGCGAGCACGCTGATGGCGGCGCCACCGCGCACGAAGTTGCGCACCATCTCGGCGGTGACGGACTGGGGATAGACCGAGACGCCCTCCTCCACGACCCCGTGGTCACCGGCGAAGACGGCGATGGCGGTGCGCTGCAGCAGAGGGCGCGGCGTGCCCTGCAGGGCCGCCAGCTGAATGGCCAGCACCTCCAGATCGCCAAGCGAGCCGCTCGGCTTGGTCAAGACCATCTGCCGCTGGCGCGCCGCTTCGGCGGCAGCGGTATCGGGTTGGCGGCAGGGTCCTTGCCACCAGGGCATGCTCATAACGGGGTTCCTTTGAGGGTCAGGGGGAGACCGGCCACGCTCAGCACCACGCGATCGCAGCGGGTGGCCAGGGCCTGGTGCAGTTCGCCAGCGGCATCGACATAACGCCGTGTCAGCTCGCCCAGGGGGACGATACCCAGACCGGTCTCGTTACTGACAAAGATAAGCCGGCCAGGCAGCTGGGGCATGACGTCGAGCAGTTGCGCGCAGGCCTGCTCCAGGCGCTGCGGATCGTCGAGCAGCAGCAGGTTGGTCAGCCAGAGGGTCAGGCAGTCCACCAGCAGACACTGCTCTGGCGCGGCCAGCGCCTGCAGGCGTTCGCTCAGCGCCAGGGGCTCTTCCACCAGCGCCCAGTGTGCGGGCCGGCGCGCCGCGTGGCGTTCGATGCGGCGCGCCAGTTCGGCATCGCTGCCCCCGGCGGTAGCGATATAGGTGACTGCCAGTCCGCAGTCGGCAGCCAGGCGCTCGGCCAGGGCGCTCTTGCCGGAGCGAGCGCCGCCAAGAATGAGTTCGCGCATCTAGAGCTCGCAGAGGGCGCGCAGGCGCCCGGTGTCCAAATGGTGTTCGACGAGGTCGGCCAGGCGCTCCAGATCGCGTTCGCGCAGGGCGTGGTAGTCCAGCTGCTGCGGCTCGGCCAGACCTGCCCAGCGCAACAGCGCGACACTGGCAGCGGGCGACTCGAACAGGCCGTGCAGGTAGGTACCCAGCACCTGGCCGTCTGCGCTGAGACTGCCATCGACGCGACCATCCTCGAAGCGCAGCACCGGATGCTCCAGCGCCGCTCCCCGGCTGACGCCGGCATGAATCTCATAGCCGGCGACCTCGGCGTCGCCGTCGCACAGCCAGCCGCGCACGTTGCGCAGCTGCTTCTCCGCGGCCAGTTCGGTGGTCATGGCCAGGAGTCCAAGGCCCAGGCTGTCACCCGGGGCGCCCTCCAGGCCTAGCGGATCGGCGACTCGCTCGCCCAGCATCTGGAAGCCGCCGCAGATGCCCAGCACACGCCCGCCATAGCGCAGGTGACGGGCAATGGCCGTGTCCCACCCCTGGGCACGCAGGAACGTCAGATCGTTGCGCACGCTCTTGGAGCCGCCCAGGATGATCAGATCCGCCGCGGGCAGGGCCTCGCCCTGCCGAACGAACAGCAGTTCCACCTGGGGATGCAGGCGCAGGGGATCGAAATCGGTGTGATTGCTCAGCCGTGGCATCACCGGCACCGCCACCCGCAAGCGGGGTCCCTGCTTGGCGACCTGGCCGGTGGCCAGGCGATCCTCGGCTTCCAGGTGCAGGTCATGCAGATAGGGCAGCACGCCAAGCACCGGTTTGCCGGTGCGGGCTTCGAGCCAGTCCAACCCTGGTTGCAGCAGGGCCAGGTCGCCGCGAAAACGGTTGATGATGAAGCCGGCGACGCGCGCCTGCTCGCTCGGTTCGAGCAGGTCCAGGGTGCCGACCAGATGGGCGAAGACACCGCCGCGATCGATGTCCGCCACCAGCAGCACCGGGCAGTCCACTGCCTCGGCGAAGCCCATGTTGGCGATGTCGCCCTGGCGCAGGTTGATCTCGGCCGGCGAGCCGGCGCCTTCCACCAGCACCACCTCGAAGCGCTCGGCCAGCCGGGCATGGGAGGCCAGTACCGCTTCGCGCGCCACGGGCTTGTAGGCGTGATAGGCCTTGGCGTCCATGCTGGTGACGGCGCGGCCATGGATGATCACCTGGGCGCCGACGTCGGTATTGGGCTTGAGCAGCACGGGATTCATGTCGGTATGGGGCGCCAGACCACAGGCCTGGGCCTGGACCGCCTGGGCCCGGCCGATCTCGCCACCGTCGGCGGTCACCGCGCTGTTGAGCGCCATGTTCTGCGGTTTGAAGGGTACTACGCCTACACCCTGGCGATAGAGCCAGCGGCACAGGGCGGCCACCAGGGTGCTCTTGCCGGCGTCGGACGTGGTGCCCTGCACCATCAGCGTACTCATAGGGGACTCCGGTAGTTGGCCAGCCCCTGGTCCAGGCGCTGCCAGCCGGACTCGTCGCCCGGCAGGCCGAATCTCAGGGCGCCAAGGTCGGGGAACAAGCGGGTAAGGATGGCCTGGCGCGCCAGGTGCTCGTGCAGGGCCGTGGCATCCGGGCGCTGCAGCAGCTGAAACAGGGCGCAGCCACCGCTAGGGTCGAGGGCGTGCCCGGCGAGCACCGCCGCCAGGCGCTCGCCGGCTTGCCGAAGCGCCTCACGCTGGCGCTCATGAGCCGCCTGGTCGACCAGCAGCTGCCGCGCAAGATGACGACTGGGCCCGTTGACCGTCCAGGGACCGAGATGCTCATCGAGCAGCGAAAGCAGGTCCGGCGCGGCAAGCACGAAGCCCAGGCGCATGCCGGCCAGCCCGAAGAACTTGCCAAAGGAGCGCAGCACGATCAGCCCGGGCAGATCGCTGAAGGGCGCGAGACTTGCACCTGGCGTAGGGTCCATGAAGGCCTCGTCCACCACCAGCCAACCGCCCCGCCTTTCGAGGCGGGCATGCCAGTCCAGCAGCCGCGCAGGTGAGAGGCGCTGCCCGGTAGGGTTGTTGGGGTTGACCACCACCAGTACGTCCACTTGGTCGAGCCCGGTCGCGATCTGCTCCTCGCTCCACGCCAGCACCTCGTGGCCGGCGCGACGCCAGGCCAGGGCATGCTCGGCATAACAGGGCGCCAGCACCCCGACTCGCGAAGGCGCGCGCAGGACGGGCAGCGCCTGGATGGCAGCCTGGGAACCAGCCACCGGCAACAGCGCGGACGCACGATAGTAGCTACAGGCGGCGTCCACCAGGCCGTCATCGGGCTCGGGCAGGCGCGCCCAGGCACTGGCGGGAATCTCGGGCAATGGCCAGGGCCAAGGAGCCAGTCCGGTAGACAGGTCCAGCCAGTCGGCCAGGGGGATATCATAGGTGCGCGCCGCGCGCCGCAGTCGACCGCCGTGCTCAAGCAAGCAGCAGTCCTCCCAAGGCGATCAGCAAAGTCCACAGCCAGGCACCGCGTCGTACCAGCTGGAGGGCACGGGTGATGGTCAGGAAGGTAGGGGCCGGACCGCGACCCAACAACGGACGCTCGTGCCATTCGCCGTGGTAGCGGGCAGCGCCGCCCAGGCTCACCCCCAGGGCTCCAGCGCCGGCGGCCATCACCGGGCCAGCGTTGGGGCTGTCCCACAGCGGCGCCTGGGAGCGCCAGCTTTCGATGGCGCTCCAGAAGCGGCCAAGAACGGCATAGGTCAGGGCGACCAGACGCGCGGGAATATAGTTGAGCACATCGTCCAGGCGCGCCGCGGCCCAACCGAAACGCTCCAGGCGTGGGGTGCGATAGCCCCACATGGCGTCCAGGGTATTGGCCAGGCGATAGAGCACCACGCCCGGGGCACCGAGCAGGGCGAACCAGAACAACGCGGCGAAGACGGCGTCGCTGCCATTCTCCAGCACGGATTCGGTGGCGGCGCGGGCCACAGCGGTTTCGTCCAGCTCGTCTGTCTCCCGACTGACGAGGTAGCCGACCCGGCGCCGTGCTTCGGGCAGGTTGTTGCGCTGCAGGGCACGTGCCACCGGCTCGGCGTGCTCGCCCAGGCTACGTAGGCCCACCGCCAGATACAGCGCCAGAGGCTGGATGATCCAGGCCAGCCAGCCGATCTGGCAGAGCAAGGCGGTGAGCAGCACCCAGGGCAGCACGGCCAGGCTCCAGGCCATCACCCCATGACTGCGCCAGCCACGGCCACCGGGGTTGAAGCGCGCTTCGAGGCTGTCGGCGTAGCGGCCGAACAGCACCAGGGGATGGCCCCGACGGGGTTCGCCGAGTAGCAGGTCGAGCAGCATGCCGCCGACGACCGCGAAGGCCAGCATCATGGCTTCTGGCCCCAACGATTCTCGAAGACCAGTTCTTCCAGCGGACGGCCCTGACGCCAGCCCTCCTCCTCCAGCATGGGTCGCGGATAGAAGGCTTCCACCGGCCCCAGGCAGAGGATGGCCGCTGGCTGGGACCCCTCGGGCATCTCCAGCAGGGTGCGCACCGCTTCCGGGTCGAACAGCGAGACCCAACCCATGCCCAGGCCTTCGCAACGCGCGGCCAGCCAGAGATTCTGGATGGCGCAGGAGAGCGAGGCCAGGTCCATCTCCGGCAGGGTACGGCGGCCGAAGATATGGGCTTCGCGCCCGTCCATCAGGGCAGCGACCAGCACCTCGGCGCAGTCGAGAATGCCCTGCACCTTGAGCTTCATGAAGTCATCGCTGCGCTCGCCGAGGGCTTCGGCGGTGGCGCAGCGCTCTTCCTCCACCAGCTCGTGCAGGCGCTGGCGCAAGGCCGGATCGCTGATGCGCAGAAAGCGCCAGGGCTGCATCAGCCCGACGCTGGGGGCCTGGTGGGCGGCGCCCAGCAGGCGGGCCAGTTGTTCGGGGGGCACCTCGCCACCGCAGAAATGGCGCATGTCGCGGCGCTCGGCGATGGCTCGGTAGACGGCGGCTTGTTCGGCAGGGGTATAGGGTGTCGTGGTCACGGCTTGAACATCGCGGCGGCCGCGGCGGGTGCCGACGGCATGTAGAAGTGAATATAGCTGGCGGTGAGGCGACCGTCTCGATAGACCGCTTCGGCCACCGCCTTGCCATTGGGGCACAGACCCCGCGCCCAGGGCGCCTCGGGCGACTCCAGCGCGGAATGATGGTAGGTGTGGCCGCGCAAGGTGCCCTGCGCGAACTCCACCGACTGCAGGGCCAGGGCGGTCAGCCGGGCCTGCATCCGCGCGCTGCCCGGTAAGAGACCGAGCATGGCGGCGGACTCACCGGCCTTGTCGGTCAGCTCCTGGAGCAGATAGAGCATGCCACCGCACTCGGCAAGGATCGGCTTGCCGGCGGCGTGGTGGGCGCGAATGGCGGCGCGCATGCCAAGGTTGTTGGACAGCGCCTGCAGGTGCAGCTCGGGATAGCCGCCCGGTAGATAGAGGCTGTCCACCTCCGGCAGCGTCGAGTCGGCAAGCACGGAAAAGAATTGCAGCTCGGCGCCCAGGGCGCGCAGCAAGTCCAGGTTGGCCTGGTAGAGAAACGCCAGGGCCGCATCGCGGGCCACGCCAATGCGCACCCCGGCCAGCAGCGGTTCGACCGGCGTCGGCTCCGGCGCGGCGAAGGCTACTGGCGGCGGCAATTCGATGTCGGAGCTGGCGGCCAGGGCATCGGCCGCCATGTCCAAACGGCGATCCAGGTCGGTGACCTCGTCGGCCTGGATCAGCCCCAGGTGGCGACTGGGCAGCTCGATGCCGGCATCTCTTGGCAGGCTGCCAAAGAAGGTCATGCCCGCCGGCAGGCTGCCGCGGATCAGCTGCGTCTGCCGCGGGCTGCCACTGCGATTGGCCAGCACACCGGCGAACGGCAGGCTCGGCCGATAGTGGGCCAGGCCATAGGCCAGGGCACCAAAGGTCTGCGCCAGGCCCGCGGCGTCGATCACCCCCAGTACCGGTACGCCGAAGCGCTCGGCCAGGTCCGCCGCCGACGGCTGCCCGTCGAACAGCCCCATGACGCCTTCGATGAGGATGAGGTCCGCCTCCGCCGCCGCTTCCCACAACAGGCGCCGACTCTCGGCCTCGCCGATCATCCACAGATCGAGCTGGTAGACCGGGGCGCCACTGGCACGGGCGAGGATCATCGGATCGAGAAAATCCGGGCCGCACTTGAACACCCGCACCCGCCGCCCCTGGCGTGCATGCAACCGGGCCAGGGCAGCGGTGACGCTGGTCTTGCCCTGACCGGAGGCCGGGGCGGCGATCAGCAGCGCCGGGCAGTGCCGCGGTGCGCCTACCATTCGATGCCCTGCTGGGCGCGGACGCCGGCCTGGAAGGCATGCTTGACCAGACTCATGTCGGTCACGGTGTCGGCGGCTTCGATCAGGGCCGGCGGCGCGCCGCGGCCAGTCACCACCACATGCTGGTGCGCCGGACGCCCGGCGAGATCGGCCAGCACCTGGTCGACCTCCAGATAGCCATGCTTGAAGGCGATGTTGAGTTCGTCCAGCAGCACCAGGCCGATGGCCGGGTCGCGCAAGAGCTCCACTGCCACCGCCCAGGCCGCGGCCGCCGACTGCAGGTCGCGGGCACGATCCTGGGTGTCCCAGGTGAAACCCTCGCCCATGACGTGGTAACGCACCTCGTCGGGGAAGCGCCTGAAGAAGAGTTGCTCGCCAGTGTCGCGGCGGCCCTTGATGAATTGCACCACGCCGACCTGCATGCCGTGGCCGAGGGCGCGTGCCGCCATGCCGAAGGCGGAGCTGCTCTTGCCCTTGCCGATGCCGGTGTGCACCAGCAGCAGGCCGCGTTCGTCCTGGGCGTCGGCGATCCGGGCGTCGATCACCGCCTTCTTGCGCACCATGCGCGCGCGGTGGCGTTCGTCGCGCTCGGGGCTGTTCGAATCTGGGGTGTCGGTCATGGCGTTTCTCCGGGTACGGGCGCGGCGGAGAAACGGGCAGAGACGCCGCCCGCGTAAGGCAGGTGGCGACGCCGCACGACGCCCTCCGCATCGCCGAGATGAACGCAAGCGTGGCCGGTCTCCGGGCTGGTGAGTCGATACCCTCGGGTACCCGCTGCGCCCCTTCCCGGCCGGGGCCAGTGGGTCTCGCGCAGCTGCTACTCAACTACCGTTGCGGGGGCAGCGCCGGCTCGACCGGCTTCCCTGTTTCACCCCGACTCAAACGGGGCACCACGTGCAAGGGCGCAGGGTACGGACTACCCGAGAGAGCGTCAATCGATCGCGCGGGCCGAACTCGGCGCCCGGCGGCCGGGTCCACCCTTAGCACCCCACTACCAGGAGATACCCATGACCGAATCCTCCCTCGCCGCCTGCATCAAGGCCTGCCTCGACTGCGCGGCCGCGTGCGAAACCTGCGCCAGCGCCTGTCTGGGTGAAGCCAATCTGGACATGATGCGCGATTGCGTGCGCCTGGATCGTGACTGCGCCGACGCCTGCCGCCTGGCCGCCACCTTCATGCAGCGCGGTAGCGACCGCCTGGCCGAAGCCTGTGCCCTCTGCGTGGCGACCTGCCGCGCCTGCGCCGCCGAATGCGGCAAGCACAAGGCCGACCACTGCCAGGCTTGCGCCCAGGCCTGTGAAGCCTGCGCCGATGCCTGCGCAGCCATGGCCGCCTGAGCACCTTACCGCGTTGATACCCGCCCGATCCGGTCCGGCCGCTGACGCAGCGCCGGATGCAGGGCGGTGCCCAGGCCCGGTGCGGTTGGCGGTAGCAGCCAGCCCTGCTCCAGTACCGGTAGCTCGGTGACCAGCTCACGATAGAAGCCCGCCAGATAGGCTCGCACCACTTCCTGAAAGATGGCATTGGCTGAGGCCAACCCCAGATGCAGCGAGGCCATCAGCACCACCGGTCCGGTGCAATCGTGTGGGGCGATGGGCTTCTGATAGGCCTCGGCCAAGGTGGCGATCTTGCGTGCCTCGCTCAACCCACCGCACCAGGACAGGTCCACCATCACATAGTCCAGCGCATCGGCCGCCAGCAGATCGCGGAAGGCACCGCGCATCGCCAGGGTCTCGCTGCCGCAGACCGGAATGCCCGCCAGTCGCCGGAAATCCGCCAACCCCTGAACGTGATCCATCTTGATCGGATCTTCCGCCCAGAAGATGTTGTAGTCCTTGAGTGCTCGGGCGATCTGCAGGGCGCAGGTCGGATTCCACAAGGAATGGAATTCGCACATTACCTCGATGCCATCGCCGACCGCCTCCCTGATGCGCGCAAAGGGCTCCAGACCCTGGCGCAAGTCGGTGCTGGACAGAAACTGGCCGCCACTGGCCAGGGCGAAGGCATCGAAGGGCCAGATCTTCATGGCGGCAAACCCTTCGTCCATCAGGCTCTGGGCCAGTTCGCACGGGTTTTCCACTGCCGCCACCTGATCGTCGTAGCGACCGGCCACGCGGGCCTCACCCTTGGCGATCAGCCGGCGCTGCTCACCACCGGTATTGAAGTTGGGACTGGCGCAGGTGTTGTAGGCGCGCATCCGCTCGTGGACCTGGCCACCCAGCAGCTGATGGATCGGCACACCCATAGCCTGGCCGAACAGGTCCCAGAGGGCGATGTCCAGCGCCGAAGCCGCTCGGGTTTCCACGCCGCTGCCGTTGAAGCCGAGATAGCCACGCAGCAGTGCCCGGCTGTGGGCTTCGATCTGCAGGGGATCGCGACCCAACAGCAGCGGCGCGCAAAGCGAGTGGATCTGCGCCTCCACCGCTTCGGCGCCGCGAAAGGTCTCACCCAGACCGACCAGGCCGCTGTCGGTGTGAATCTCCACCCAGAGCAGATTGGGCAGTTGCGTGAGCCTGGTGGTTTCGATGCGAGTGATGCGCATGGCGCCTCCTCTAGCGAGGTCCGTGGACCTGATTGAGCAGCGTTTCGCCCCGACGCAGGCGTTCGATGTTGGCGGCGATGAAGGCATAGCGGCGCGCGAATAGCCCGTGGGTCCAACCCGAGACATGCGGCGTGCAGACGGCATTGGGCAGTTCTTCGAAGCGATGCCGTGCGGGTGCCACGAGATCGCCTTCGCCACTGGGGTAGCGGTACCAGACGTCCAGGTACGCCTTGGCGATGCGCCGGTCGGCGAGCGCCTGATAGAGGGCGTCTTCTTCCACCACCGCCGCCCGTGCCAGGTTCAGCAGCACGGCCTCCGGCCGCATGGCGGCGAACTGGGCAGCGCCGAAACAGCCCCGGGTAGTCTCGTCCAGCGGACAGGCCAGTACTACGTAATCGGCCAGGCCCAGGGCCTCGTTCAGCGCCTCGGGCGCAAGGGCAGTATCGGCCCCGGCGGGCACCCGGCCGTCGCGGGCACTACGGGTGATGGCCAGGATGCGCATGCCGAAGGCCCGCGCCCGCTGCGCCACCGCCTGGCCGATCCTGCCAAAACCCAGGATCGCCAGGGTCCTGCCCTGCAACTCACCACGCGGCTGGCGCCCCAGATAGGCATGGGTCCAGCGCTCGCTGGCGAAGGCCGCCTGGGCCTCACCCAGGCGCACCTCATGATCCAGCAGGCAGGCCAGGGCGTATTCGGCCATGGGAATCTCGTGCTCGAAGACGTTGCAGACGCGACAGTCCGCTGCCAGCACTCCGAAATCGATGCCATCGAGGCCCGCGCCAGGTACCTGCAGCAGCCGTACCCTGGGCGCCCGCGTTGAACGCTGCAGACGCATGGCGACTAGGACATCGGCGCCCTCGATTCGCTCGTCCCAGGCGGCTGACTCATGGGCTTCCCGCGGCAAGGTCATAAAGGTGGCCGGGCCGGCCAGGTCCCTGGCAAGCGCCTCCTGGTGCGTGGCGGCTTCACCAATCATCACGATCTTCATCCGGCTCCTCCCCTGCTGAGCGAAATGGTACCGCTACCATTTCGCTCACCCTAGCGCCCAGAAAGTCGTCTGACAACCGCCATCTGTCCTCAGGCGCTACCGCGCTCGATCCATTCGACGCCCAGGTCGCGCTGCTGTGGCTCTCCATCACTACCCGCCAGACGGGCCAACAACAATTCCGCTGCCGTGTGCCCCAAGGCCGTGGCATCCACCCGTATCGTGGTCAAGGCAGGCAGGGTATGGGCCGCGAAGGCCATGTCGCCGAAACCGATCACCGCCACGTCGCCGGGCACCGCCAGCCCCTGCGCCAGGGCCTCGGTCAGCACGCCATGGGCCAGGGTGTCGGAGGTGCAGACCACCAGCAGCGGCCGCACCTTGGTTTGGGCGAGCAGCTGGCACAGGGCTTGGCGCCCCTGCTCCAGGCTGGGCAGGCCGGTGAAGAGCGCCGGCGCCGTCTCGGCGATGCCGAGGGTGGCCAGGGCCCGACTCAGGGCCAGACGTCGCCGAGTACCGCGGGGGTCGTCCACCGCCACCTGGGCGACCTGGGCATAACCGCCAGCGTTAGCCCGCTCGGCCAGCAGCGCGCCCACTGCCTCATGGTCAAACCCCACCCCCTGATCGATGGGCTCCGCGCTGAGATCCCAGGTCTCCACCACCGGTACGCCCGCCGCCTGGAGCCGGGCACGGCTGGCCGGCGTGTGATCAACGCCGGTCAGGATCAGGCCATCCGGCCGCCGGCTGAGAATGGTCGCCAGCAGCGCCTCTTCCTGCTCGGGATCGTGGCCAGTGACGCCCAGCAACACCTGATACCCGGCCTGAACCAGTCGCTCGGCCACCGCCTGGTAGCTGTCGGCGAACAGCGGATTGGTCAGCATGGGCACCAGCACCGCCACCAATCGACTGCGATTGGAGGCCAAGGCCCCAGCCACCAGGTTGGGCATGTAGCCGCTTGCTGCTATGGCGGCCAGTACCCGCTCACGGGTGGCCGCCTTGACGCTTGCGGGCGCGTTCACCACCCGCGAGACGGTGATCGGTGCGACGCCGGCCAGGCTGGCCACGTCGCGGATGGTCACGCTACCGGAGCGGCTTCTCGTCTTGCCCGTCATCCTTCCACCCCTGCGCGCTCTGGTCGCAGCCAAAACCGTCATGCTAACCGCCCCTCCCGGCGGTCACCATTGGCATTACCGACCAACGCCAGGGATAATGCCTGCCCTTTCATCGATATCCAGGCCTTCGCCATGACCGATACCAATCAAGATCCCCGTTTGAGCCGCATGAAGCGTCGCCTGCGCAAGAAGCAGTACCTGGGCGAGTTCCAGGAGCTGGCCTTCGAAATCAAGGTGAGCTTCAAGAACGAACTCAGCGAAGACGATCTGGACACCTTCCTGGGTGACTTCATCGACTACGTCGAAGAGCGCAAGCTGGACTACATCGGCGGTTTCGACAACGCCTGGGTCGAAGGCACCATCATGGCCAACAAGCGCTACACCTCGCCCACCGAGGAAGACCGTACCGCCCTGCTGGACTGGCTCAAGGCCCGCGCCGAAGTCGGCGAAGCCAACGCCTCCGACCTGCATGACGCCTGGCACCACGACGGCGAAGTCTAAAAGAGGGTTCAAGGCTGCTGCGCGTGGCTCGCAGGCCTTGGACTAGCCTTTAGACAGCATTGCTGGATAGCTTGGCGCCCGTTGCGGTCGTAAAGGGGAATCCGTTGGAAACCAGGTCCTCATGACGACCCTTCTGCAAATCTCCGATACTCACTTCGGCACCGAGCAACCTGCCGTGGTCGCGGCCCTGGAAGCCCATGTCCGCGAACACGGCGCCGATGTCCTCATCCTCTCGGGGGACATCACCCAGCGCGCCCGGCGCGAGCAATTCGCCGCCGCCAAGGTGTTCGTCGAACGCCTGGAAAGCTACGGCATCCCACGCACCTTGGTGATCCCGGGCAACCACGACCTGCCGCTGTACAACGTCTTCGCCCGTTTCCTGATGCCCTATGGCAACTATCGCCGCCATTTCGGGCAGGATCTGGAGCCCAGCTTCGAGAACGACGAGCTGCTGCTGGTGGGCCTCAACACCACCGCTCCGCAGCGCCACAAGGACGGTGCGGTGAGCACCGCGCAGATCGAGCGCGTGGCCGAGCGCCTGCGCCGCGCCGGGCCGGACAAGCTGCGCATCGTCATCGCCCATCAGCCCTTCGGCGCCCTCGAACTCAGCGACCTGAGCAACCTGCAGCATAACGCCGACCACGCCCTCGCCACCTGGGCCGATGCCGGACTGGACCTGGTGATGGGTGGCCACATCCACCTGCCCTATGTGCTGCCGCTGAGCCGGCAATACCCAACCTTGCCCCGCGAGGTTTGGATCGTCCAGGCCGGCACCGCCCTCTCCTCTCGGGTGCGTGGTACCTCGCCCAATTCCTTCAATCGCCTGCTGGTCGGTGAAGGTGCCGACAAGACCGTCGAGGTGGAGCGCTGGGATTTCCAGGGCGATCGCTTCGTCGTGGGTGAACGCCACGACCTGCGCTGGCAGGCCGCTCAGGACGCCCTGGCGGAGACCTGAGGCCGGCAGCAGGGGCGCCAATGCGCGCTCCTGCGCACTTCCGGCAACGGAAATTGATTCAAGCTGTTGAAACGGCTGGCAGACTCAGGGCGCCGCGTAGTCTTAGGACTTTCCGGCAAGAGTGGCCCTCATGGAATCTCTCACGCAATCGCTGCTTGGCTTCATCGAAACCCATCAGGCCTGGGCGCCGCTGATCGTCGGCCTGCTCGCCTTTGGCGAATCCCTGGTGCTGCTGGGCGTCTTCATTCCGGCTACGGCGCTGATGCTGGTGGTCGGCGGCCTGGCTGGCTCAGGGGTCCTCTCGCCAGTGCCGCTGGTGCTGGCCGCCATCGTTGGCGCGATCCTTGGCGACATCTGCTCCTACATCATCGGCCGTTGGCTCGGGCCCAGCATCGTCCACCGGCCGCCCTTCCGCCGCTATCGCAAGCAGGTAGCCAAGACCCGGCTGTTCTTCCGCCGCTACGGCTTCTTCGCGGTGTTCGGCGGCCGCTTCCTGACCATGATCCGCAACACCGTGCCCTTGGTGGCTGGGATGATGGCCATGAACCAGCTGCGCTTTCAGTCGGCCAACGTGCTGTCCGCCATCGTCTGGGCGCCCTTGATGATGAGCCCGGGTTACCTGGCCGCCAAGGGCGCCCACCAATTCAGCTTTGCCGGCAACGAGCCCCTGTGGATCGGCGCCGCGGTGGTGGCCCTGCTGGGCGCCGGTGGCGTGCTGTTTTTCAAGCAGCGCCTGAAACGCGCCTAACCGCGAGCGGCCAGCGCGGCGCGCAGGCGCTCGCGGTTCAAGGGCACCTCGCGCAGGCGCAGACCGGTCGCCGCAGCGACGGCATTGGCGATGGCCGCGGGGATGGCGGCAGTGGTGGCCTCCCCGGCACCCACCGCCGGCTCCTCTGGCCGATCGATCAGCTCCAGTTCCAGCTCGGGCAACTCATCGAAGGTCAGCGGCGGATAGGCGCTCCACTCCAGGCTCGTCACCCCCTGGTGATCAAAGCGCACCGCCTGCTTGAGGGTCCGGGCGATGCCTTGCACCACGCAGCCCTCCAGTTGATTGCGCAAGCCGTCCGGGTTGACGATCAGACCACAATCATGGGCCACCACCACCCGAGTGACCCGGATACCCGTGGCCTCGCTCACCGCCACCTCGACCACCGCGGCCACATAGGCGTTCTCGTTTTCGTAGCGCAGGAAGGCCAGACCCTGACCTTTCGCGGGGGCACCGTCCCAGGCCTTTTCTTGCAGGACCGGCGGTTGCCACCCGGCCTTGGCGCTAGCGGCCTGTAGCACCGCCCGCGCCCTTGGATCCTGCAGATAGCGCAGGCGGAATTCCAGCGGATCGACCCCGGCCCCCAAGGCCAACTCATCCATGAAGGATTCATTGGCGAAGGTATTGCCGACCGCCCCGAGGGCACGTAAGGCCGACGGTCGCAGCGGCGAATCGCTGGCTTCCAGCCAGTGCGTGGATACCTGGACATTGATCACGTCGTAATCCAGCGGGGCGTTGCGGTTGCCACCGCCCCGCCCGCCCTTGAGCGGCAGGTTGTAGGCAAGCTGTCCGGCGAGCAGCGCCGCCCTGCCAGTCTGGCCATTGGGCCGGGTCAGGTGGGTAGGCGTCCAGTTGGCGAAGCGCCAGGCGAGCAGGTCGCCCGCGGTGCTCAGACCACCGGCCAGGCGCATCAACATGGCTGGCCCCTTGGGATTCCAGCCGTGCTCGTCAGCGCGACTCCATTGCACCCGCACCGGTCGGCCACTCAACTTGGACAGCAGCGCCGCATCGGCAGCCGCATCATCGGCGCCGTTGTGGCCATAGCAGCCGGAGGCCTGCTGATAGATGACATGGATGCTTTCCTCCGGCAGTCCTAGCAGATCCGCCAAGGCCGCCCGTAGCTGATAGACACCCTGGGTGCCACTCCAGACCGTGGCACCATCCGCGCGGACCTCGGCCACCGCGCAGGAGGGGCCGATGGAATCATGATTCTGATAGGGCCAGCGGTACTCGGCATCGAGCCGCTGCGCGGCGTTCGCCAGCTCCTGCTCGACATCACCCGCCTCCTGCTGCACCTCGGGCGGGCCGGCCTTGGCTTCCAGGTGCGCATAGAGCTCGCCCGGCAGCGGCATGTCCGGCACCAGACTCCAGTCCACCCGCAGTGCCGCAGCCCCCTGTCGCGCCAGCCATGGCTGCGCCGCCAAGACCGCGACGAAGGCGCCCTCGTACACCAGTTGAGCACCGGCAGGCAGCGCACTGGCATCAATGCCGCGAATGCTCACCCCCGCCAGCCGCGCCGAGCCGGTGCAGGGCGGTCGCACCACGCAACCGTGCAGCATGCCGGGCAGGCGCAAGTCATGGACGTAATCGAAGCTCCCGAACAGCTTGGCGGGAATGTCCTCGCGCGGCACCGAAGTACCGACCAGGCGGTAATCCTTGATGGCCCGGGTCCGTACGGCCTGGTTGACCAGCCGACCCAGAGGCCGCCCGCCGACCAGCTCGCCATAGCTGACATAGCGTCCAGTGGGATCACCGCGATACACCACACGGCCATTCACCGTATCCACCACCGCCAGATCCAGACCTAGCCGCCGCGATCCTTCGAGGAACAGGAATTGCCGCGCACTGGCAGCGGCCTTGCGCAACTGGGCACCACCTACCTGCAGGCTCTTGCTGCCCGCGGTGATGCCCTGATCCGGGGTCAGTCGGGTATCCCCCTGGATCAACCGGGTGGCGGGGAAGGCCACACAGAGCTCCTCGGCCACGATCTGGCGGAGCGCCGTACTGACCCCGGTCCCCAGCTCCACCTTGCCGCTGTAGACAGTGACCTGACCCTGGACATCCACCGCCAGCCAGGCATCCAATTGCCGCTGATCGAGGGCCTTGGCCAGGGCGGCACTATCGGCGGGTGCGGGCAGCACCTGGGCAGCGACCGGTCGCTGCAGGCTGAAGCCCAGCAGCAGCACCGCGCCGCCGCCGAGAAAGGCGCGTCGCGACAGCGTCATGCCGGGGCCTGCTTGTCACGCAAGAGCACCGCCGCCCGCTTGACCGCGCGCAGGATGCGGTAGTGGGTGCCGCAGCCACAGAGGTTGGCCGCCAGCGCCTGGCGGATCTGCGCATCGCTCGGATCGGGCACTCGTTCCAGCAGCGCCTGGGCGGTCATCACCATGCCCGGGATGCAATAGCCGCACTGGGCTGCCTGTTCTTCGATAAAGGCCCGCTGCAACGCATGGGGCGCCTCAGGGGTACCCAAGCCCTCCAGCGTCAGCAGCTCACGACCAACGAAGGACGTCGCGGGTAGCAGACAGGCGCGGACGGGCTTGCCATCCGCCAGCACGGTGCAGGCACCGCATTCACCCAGGCCACAGCCGAATTTCGGTCCCTTCAGACCCAGCTCGTCGCGCAGGGCGTCCAGCAGAGGCATGCGTGGATCGACGTCGAGCTGCCGTGTCTCGCCGTTGACCTTGAGCTCGATGGCCGCCACTGTTATTTCTCTCCTTCGCGCGCGGCCGCCACATCCGCGGGACGGATAGCGGCGGCATGGCCACCGAAACGGCGGCCGATGTAAGTGGCCAGGTCAGCGAGCTGCTGGTCGCTGAGCAGATCGCGATAGGCTGGCATGAAGGCATGCTCGGTGCGGCCCTGACGATCGAGCCCGTCGAGCAGCACGCGTACGAGGTTGGTCCCGGCCGGATCGCGTACCGCCGAATAGTTGCTGAAGGAACGCGGATAGGGTCCAGCCGGACCGCGATCATCCGGCGCATGGCAACTGGCGCAGGCCGACTGCAGCAGGGCTGCGCTTTCCGCCTCGCCCGCCGTGAGAGGTCCGCCTTCCCCGGGCGGCTGCACCTCGGCGCGCGCGGGGACCGCTCCTGGCTGGGCAGGCAAGGTCCGCAGATAGGCGATCAGGGCAGCGAGATCGGCGTCGTCCAGATGCCGGGTACCGCCGCTCACCACCTCGGCCATGGGCCCCGCCGCCACGGCCTCCCCACGCTGATGCCCTTCACGCAGATAACTGGCGAGCTTGGCATCGCTCCAGCCGCCGAGACCGCGAGGGTCCGGGGTGAGATTCCAGGCCGTCCAGCCCTGCTGGGTCGCCCCGGCATAGGCCCGACCGCTATCGAGCCCCTGGCTCCAGGTTCGCGGGGTATGGCATTCCTGGCAGTGCCCCACGGCCTCGGCCAGGTAGGCGCCCCGCGCCAGCCGGGCATCGGCCACTGCGGGAAGCGGGCCTGGGGTGAAGTTCAGCCACTTCCAGCCACGGATCAGCGCACGCTGGTCATAGGGGAATCGCAGGGCATTGGCTGGCGGCGCATAGGGCACCGGCCGCTGGATCCGCAGGAAGGCGAAGATAGCAGCGACGTCTTCGTCGCTCAGGCGAGTAAAGGCGGTATAGGGAAAGGCGGGATAGAGCTGCTCGCCTTCACGGCCGAGGCCGTCGTGCAGCGCGCGGCGGAACTGATCCGTCGTCCAGTCGCCCAGCCCCTGCTGGCGATCCGGGGTGATGTTGCTCGAATAGAGGCGGCCGAAGGGCGTATCGAAGGCGACACCGCCGGCGAAAGGTGCGCCATCCGGGCGGGTATGGCAGCCTTGGCAGTTACCCAGGCGAGTCAGATATTCGCCCCGCGTCAGGGTCGCCTCATCCGCCTGGGTCAAAGCAGCGGAAGACAAAAGCAGGATCCCCGCCAGGCTTGGCAGGGCGAAGGATCTCATCGACGCTCCTCGTGAGGTCGAACCGGACTGGCCGATTTCGCCGTGGCTTTTGCCTCATCCTAATCGCAGCGGCGCGCTACCGTGGCACGCGACCACTGAGCTGAGAGACAGCCAACAGTTTTGACCAGGGCGCCCTCGGCGGCCTTTACATTTCCGGCGGTTGTCGTCCCTCCCTCAACAAACGGCGACCTGGCCTTTCACCCTCCCCTCGCCGTTGATCACTTGCGTTTTGCATCACTCAGGACAGCAAGGAGAACTCCCAAACGCCCCAATCTAAAGGGGTGGTATTATCTAACGCTTGGGCACGAAGCCATCGGGCTTGGCCGCCAGCCAGTCGACGAATTGGCGAATGCGCGCATCGCTGAGGAGCAGCTCGCGACTGTTGTATTCCAGCGCCAAGGTCTTCTCGTCGAAGGTCTGGTGGATATGGTTGTGGCAGGGTCGGCAGACCCAGAGGGTGGCGGTGATCCGGCTGACGCGGTCGAATTTCTTGCGCACGTAGCCCTTGTCGTGCAGCGAACGGGGAATCAGATGGTGACGGGTAAGCGGTGCCGCCCGACCGCACAGCTCGCAGCGAGCCGGCTGGGGCGGCAGACGTATCGCCTGGGGCATGATGGGCTCCGCACGGGCTGGATGCCTATTCGAGCGGCCCAGGCGAAGCGGGGTTCAATAGCCGCCGGCGAGACTCGGCGTGAACAGGACCCGCTTGGCCTGCAGGTAGCTTTTCTGCCAATAGGGCTTGGCCAGACTGTCCAGGCGTACGGTACCGCCGGTGCGCGGCGCATGCACGAAGCGCCCTTCCCCGACATAGATGCCGGCATGGCTCACCTGGCGACCGCCCGCGGTAGCGAAGAAGATCAAGTCGCCAGGCTGCAAGGCATTGCGTGCCACATTGGGCGAACCCAGGGTGATCATTTCCCGGGTCGAGCGTGGCAGGGTGACGCCGGCCGCGTCGCGATAGACATAGCCAATCAGGCCACTGCAATCGAAACCGCCAGCCGGTGTATTACCACCATAGCGATAAGGCGTACCCACCAGCCCGATAGCGCGAAAGAGCACATCGTTAGCCGCCTGGGCCTGGCTTTCCAGCATGGGACGGGAGGCGACCGGGGCTACCGGTGCGGGTGCCTGGGGCGGTCTGCCGGCACAGGCGGCCAGCAGCACGAAGGCGCAATACAATCCGAGGCGAGCCGCATGCGGCATTGGGAACATCCTTAGTTATTCATTGATCGCCGCCGGCCTGCCACGCAGCACCGGCGGGTCCTCGAAGCGCACCGGCGACAATCGCAGCGATACGCTTCAGCGCAATACGCGCTTGCCTTCCAGGAAACTCACCTTCCAGTACTGGTCGTCCAGGCTGTCCACTCGCACCCCGCCGCTCCGGCGACTGGAGGAATGGATGAACTTGCCTTCGCCCATGTAGATACCGGTGTGACTGACCCGACCACGGCCGTTGCTATTGAACAGCAACAGATCGCCGGGTTCCAGATCGTTCTTGCTCACCACCGGCACTTCGAGATCTATGATCTCGCGGGTCGAGCGCGGCAGGTTCATGCCGGCCCGCTCGCGGAACACGTAATTGACGAAGCCGCTGCAATCGAAACCAGTCAAGCTGCTGCCGCCACGGCGATAGGGCGTCCCTACCAGCTGGGTCGCGCGGTCGAGGATCTGGTCTGCCAGATTGGGTAGCGCCTGACGCGGGCCCACTTCGTGATCCCAGTCGAGCTGCTGCGGTGAGCGGGTATGAGGGAAGACCGGACGCTGCGGACCTGCCTCGCTCTCCACGGCCGTCGAGCCGTTGGCAGCACTGCTCAGGCTATGCAGCGAGGCAATCTGGAAGGTGTGGGAGGAGCTGGACTGATCCTGGGCGACCGCGGCGTCGGGGCTTTGCGGTGCACTTGCGCAGGCGGCGAGCAGACAGACAAAAGACAGAGGCACGAGGGGTGCGAGGCGGTTCCTTGGCATGGGCACGACCGTGACGTTTTTTCAAAGTTTCGCCACCTTGCCGACCTGGATCACAGATAGCAAGTTTTTTTAGCCGCTGATGTGACTCAAAAGCCGAGGAAGGACGTCTACGGCCCTTTTTTTGAGCTGAATGATCGCCAGACCGCTCAACGACGAACGGTCCGGGTTGATCTCGATGAGATCGCCACCCTGCGCCAGGGTCTGGCCAATCGGCGCCTGGATATAGCCAAAGGCAGCCGTGGTGCCGATGGCGATCACCAGATCGAAACCCTCCGCCACTGCAGCCTGCAGACGTTGCAGCTCGGTGATCGGCAGAGCCTCCTCGAACAGCACCACCGGTGGCCGCAGGATGCCACCGCAGCCAAGGCAACGCGGTGGCAACGGACCTGCGAGGCAGGCCTGGGCATCCGCCACTGCCTGCCCACAGCTCATGCAGGCCAGCGGCTCCAGCTGCCCATGGATCTCGATCAGCCGCGCCAGCGGAAACCCCGATTGCCGATGAAAGCCATCGATGTTCTGGGTCAGCACCCAGCTGCCGGGACAACGCCGACCGAAGCTGGCGATCGCCTGGTGCGCCGCATTGGGCACGGCCGCGGCGCAGGCTCGTCCGAGCTGGGCAAGATAGCGCCAGCAGACGTCGGGACGCTGCCGCAACATGCTGCCCGACAGCGCCGCCTCGATGGGGACGCCCTCATCGGTGAGGCCGTTGTACAGGCCACCCAGACCGCGATAGGTCGGCAGTCCGGAATCGGCGGACAGCCCTGCCCCGGTAATGAACAGCACCCGCTCGGCCCTTTCGAGCAGGCCTTGAGCGCGCGCCAGGGCATCACTCAATGATTCACCGTCAGAGCCAGCATCACCGACAGCTGACAGAGCGGCCGTCCGCTCTGTTCCTGCCAGAGATTGAAGGCCTCTTGCATCTTCTGGCGGTCACGCTTGGCGGTGGGTGCCTTGTCGAGGATATTCTGCGCCTTGAGCGCCGTCACCACGTCGTCGGTCGCCAGGAAGGTGTCCTTGCCGGTCATGCGCAGGAAACGCTGTGCCGACAGACCACCCAGCTGGTTGCCCCGCTTGGTCAGCAGCTCCCACAGACCGACGATGTCCTGCGTTGGCCACTCGGCCAGCAGTTGACCGAAGCTGCCGTGGCTACGCTGAAAATCGAGCACCATCTGGGCGTTGATCGGCACGCTGCGCAGCTTGCCCAGGTGGCGGATCAGCCGCGCATCCTGCATCAGCTGCTCCAGACGCTCACCGCCCATGAGCACCACCTTCTCCGGATCGAAGCCGAAGAACACCTCCTCGAAGGCCGGCCACTTGGCATCCACCAGGCTGTGCTTGAGCCCGGCGCGAAAGATGCGGCGGGTCAACAGCGACAGATAGCGGTCATCGCCCACGGACCTCAGGGTCGCGGCGTCCACCGGTTGCGGCAGCCGCGCCTCCAGGGCCGCGCGGGAACCGCAGCGGTTGAGCGCGTATTCGAGCAGCCAGGCGTAATCCCGCATCAGAGATTCATCACCTGGACGAAGCGCGGCGTCGCGCTGTCATCGATCTTGAGGCTGGCGAAATCGAACAACTCGCGATCGGCCAGTTGCGACGGCACGACGTTCTGCAGGGCGCGGAACATGATCTCGGTACGTCCCGGCGTCTTGCGTTCCCATTCCAGCAGCATCTCCTTGACCACCTTGCGCTGCAGGTTTTCCTGGGAGCCGCAGAGGTTGCAGGGAATGATGGGGAATTCGCGCAGGAGGGCGTAGGCCTCGATGTCCTTCTCGTTGCAATAGGCCAGCGGGCGAATCACCACGTTGCGCCCGTCGTCGGCGCGCAGCTTGGGTGGCATGGCCTTAAGGGTGCCGCCATGGAACAAATTGAGAAAGAAGGTTTCTACCATGTCATCGCGATGATGGCCCAGCGCCATCTTCGTCGCGCCGATCTCATCGGCGAAGGTATAGAGAATGCCCCGCCGCAGGCGTGAGCACAGCGAGCAGGTGGTCTTGCCCTCGGGGATCTTTTCCTTCACCACGGAATAGGTATCACGTTCCAGAACGTGGTACTCGACCCCCAGCTCCGCCAGATACTGAGGTAAAACGTGTTCAGGAAAGCCCGGCTGTTTCTGGTCGAGGTTGACCGCCACGATCTCGAAACGAATCGGGGCGACCTTCTGTAGATAGAGCAGCATGTCGAGCAGGGTGTAGCTGTCCTTGCCGCCGGACAGGCAGACCATGACCTTGTCGCCGTCCTCGATCATGTTGTAGTCGGCGATGGCTTCGCCGGTAAGACGGCGCAGGCGTTTCTGCAGCTTGTTCTGGTTGACCGAAAGGGTGCCCATGGATGAATCCGCGAAAGGAAAAAACGAAAGGCCGGCATTTTACGCGCAAAGCGGCCCGCGCCCTACCCCGAACGTCAGTCTGGAGCGACCGGCAGCCATGAGCGATACCCAGGAGCTCATGAAGGCGCTGCACCAGGAATTGCTCAGGGCCCAGACCAGCCTGTCGGAGTACGAGTTGCTGCAGGCCCTGCGCCGGGCAGGCTCGCCGCTGATCCCACCCCGTCCGGTGACCGACAACTATCAACTCTTCCGCCTGCACTTTCGCGTCTTCAACGCCCTCTACCAGTTGCGCGACCAATTGCGTGCGGAGCAACGCGCCGAACTCATCATCAGCGCCCTGCGCATCGAGCTGCGCCCCTATCTGCGCGCCCGCGCCGGACTGGTCGTGGCCGACCCCTTGCGTGCCTATTACCTGGATCTCACCCAGCTGGAAACCACCACGCCCGAAGACGTGGCGAATCTGCTCAATCACTTCTGGGCGCTGGTCAACGGCGAATCGGAGCTGCTGGAAGCCCTGCGCCTGCTGGGCCTGGATCGCTCGGCCGACTATGGCCAGATCCGCCGCCGCTATCGCCAGCTCGCCAGCCGTCATCACCCCGATCACGGCGGCAGCACCGGCCGGCTGCAGGCCATCAATGCGGCCATGGATACGCTACGGCGGCACTACGGCCACCAGCCGACCGCGGACGCTAGGGCACAGGCACGAGCTTCGGCATAATTGTCCGGCGCTCCAGAGGTTGCCCATGTCTGAACAACTCAAAGACCGGGTCGAAGACTGCTATCGACAGGCCGAGGCCTTTTTCAAACGCCGCTTTCCCCGCCCCGAGGTCAGCCTTGCCCTGCGTGGCCAGCGGGCCGGCGTCGCTCATCTCACCGAGAATCGGCTGAGATTCAACGGGCAGCTCTATCAGGAAAACCGCGGCCATTTTCTCGAACAGACTGTCGCCCATGAGGTGGCGCACCTGGTGGCGCATCAACTGTTTGGCGGTGGCATCAGGCCTCACGGCGAGGAGTGGCAGCTGATCATGCGCGGCGTCTATGGGCTGCCGCCGGATCGCTGCCATACCTATGAGCTGCCACAGCGAGCCCGGACGCTCTATCTGTATCGCTGCAGCTGCCCGGATGGTCGTTTCGAGTTTACTGCCCAGCGTCACGCGCTGGTGCGCAAGGGGCGACGCTATCTGTGCCGGCGCTGCCGGACACCGCTGGACTTCACCGACGAAGTCATCCGCGGCTGATCCTGCCGGGCCCGGTCAGGGCGCCGGCAGGTGTTGGCAAGCACTCAGCCCTGGGCGAAGACTTCCGCGAACAGGTTGTGCATTGCCAGGAAGGCACGCTTGGCGACCACCGGGTGGTACTGCTGCTTGCCCGGATTGTTGGCTTCGGGATCGGTGAAGGAATGCACCGCGCCGCCATAGCTCAGCAACTGCCAATCCACCTGGGCGGCATCCATTTCCTGGCGGAAACCAGTGAGCTGCTCGTCTGGCACCATCGGATCCGAGGCACCGTGCAACACCAGCACCGGACCGGTGATACGAGCCGCATCGGCCGGTGTAGGCGTATCGAGATTGGCGTGGAAGGTCACCACCGCACTCAGCGGGGCACCATCGCGCGCCAGCTCCAAAGCAGCGCAGCCACCGAAGCAGAAGCCGATGGCCGCGATCTGATGGACGTCCACCGCCGCTGTCTCCGCCTGGGCAACCAGCGCCGCATAGGCCGCCTGCATGCGCTGGCGCAGCAGGGCGCGATCGCCACGGATCGGCGTCATGGCTGCCAGGGCCTCGTCGGCATTCTGCGGCCGGACGTTACGCCCATAGAAGTCCACCACCAGGTAGGCCAGACCGTCGACCTCGGCGAGTTCTTTGGCCTGCTCCACGGCACCGTGGGACACCCCCATCCAGTTCGGCGCGAACAGCACGCCTGGTCGAGTGGGATTACCACTGGTGGCATAGACCAGCTGGCTCTCGAACGGCTGGCCATCGATTTCGTAGGCAACGGGTTTTACAGTGACATCGACCATGGGGTCCTCCAAAGGGTGGATAGAAAGAAGCCCGCCGAGGCGGGCTTCTCTATCTTTAAGCGGACAATTCCACCAGCAATTTGTTTAACCGGCGGACATAGGCGGCGGGATCCTTGAGGCTGTCGCCCGCAGCCAGCGCAGCCTGATCGAACAGGATATGCGACAGGTCGGCGAAACGATCCTCGTCCGGCTCGCCATCGAGTTTCTCGATCAACGGGTGCTGCGGATTGATCTCGAAGATCGGCTTGGAATCAGGTGCCTTCTGGCCGCTGGCTTCCAGAATCCGGCGCATCTGCAGACCCAGATCCTGCTCACCGATGGCGAGGATCGCCGGCGAGTCGGTCAGGCGATGGGAGACGCGGACTTCACTGACCTGAGCATCCAGGGCCTGCTTGAGGCGCTCCACCAGGCCTTCCTTGGTCTTGGCAACCTCTTCCTGGGCTTGCTTGTCTTCTTCGCTGTCCAGCTTGCCGAGGTCCAGATCGCCACGGGCGACATCGACGAAGTGCTTGCCGTCGAATTCGGTGAGATAGCTCATCAGCCACTCGTCGATGCGATCGGTCAGCAGCAGCACCTCGACACCCTTCTTGCGGAAGACTTCCAGGTGCGGGCTGTTCTTGATCTGGGCATGGCTCTCGCCAGTCAGGTAGTAGATCTTGTCCTGACCTTCCTTCATGCGGCCAATGTAGTCGGCCAGGGAAACGTTCTGAGCGTCGTCGCCATTGTGAGTCGAGGCGAAGCGCAGCAGGCCGGCGATCTTCTCGCGGTTGGCGAAGTCTTCCGCCGGACCTTCCTTGAGCACCTGGCCGAAGTGGCCCCAGAACGACTGGTATTTTTCCGGCTCGCTCTTGGCCAGCTTCTCCAGCATGTCCAGCACCCGCTTGGTCAGGGCCGACTTCATGGAGTCGATCACCGGATCCTTCTGCAGGATCTCGCGGGAAACGTTCAGCGACAGGTCGTTGGAGTCCACCACACCCTTGATGAATCTCAGGTACAGCGGCAGGAACTGGTCGGCCTGATCCATGATGAAGACGCGCTGCACATAGAGCTTGAGGCCCTTGGGCGCTTCGCGCTGATAGAGATCGAAGGGGGCACGGGCCGGCACATACAGCAGCGAGGTGTATTCGAGCTTGCCCTCGACCTTGTTGTGGCTCCAGGTCAAGGGATTCTCAAAGTCATGGCCGACGTGCTTGTAGAACTCCTGGTAGTCCTCGTCCTTGAGTTCGGTACGCGGACGGGTCCAGAGCGCGCTGGCACGGTTGACGGTCTCCCACTCGGCTTCGGCCGACTGTTCTTCCTCGCTCTCCTGCTGTTCCTTGGGCAACTCGATGGGCAGACCGATGTGATCGGAGTACTTCTTGACCACGTTGCGCAGGCGCCAGCCATCGGCGAATTCCAGCTCCTCGGGCTTGAGGTGCAGCACGATACGGGTACCGCGCTCGGGCTTGTCGATGGTCGCGACCTCGAACTCCCCTTCCCCCTTGGACGACCAGTGCACGCCTTCTGCGGCGGGTTGGCCGGCACGACGGGTATAGACATCGACCTGGTCGGCAACGATGAAGGCCGAATAAAAGCCCACACCGAATTGACCGATGAGGTTGGAATCCTTCTTCTGGTCGCCGCTGAGGTTCTTCAGGAAATCGGCGGTGCCGGACTTGGCTATGGTGCCAAGGTGAGCGATGACCTCTTCACGGCTCATGCCGATGCCATTGTCTTCGAGGGTGACCGTGCCGGCCTCCTTGTCGAAGCTCAGGCGAATCTTCAGCGTATCCCCGCCTTCGAGCAGATCAGGCTTGGACAAGGCCTCGAATCTGAGCTTGTCGGCCGCGTCGGAGGCGTTGGAAATCAATTCGCGCAGGAAGATTTCCTTGTTGGAATACAGCGAGTGAATCATCAGGTGAAGCAGCTGCTTCACTTCGGTCTGGAAGCCTAGGGTTTCCTTTTGAGTCTCCACACTCATGCTACGAACTCCGCTATCGATAGGTACGCGCCAGATGCCTGGCGATGTGGCGGAGATGGGGGCGACGCGTAACATTTCAACCTTTCCGGTTCCGGTTCGCGATACAGGTAGGAATTTGGGCGATGCCTGAGATAGACGCGGAACTTAACTTTTAACGGTGCGCTCGAACGGCTGTCGTGTAGTTCATAAGGAGAAAACACATGAAAAAGCCCTTCGCCATCGCCCTGCTCTTCACTGCCGCCTTCGGCCTCGCCGCCTGTGACAAGCCTTCCGAAAACAAGGCTCAGGATGCTGCCAAGACCGAACAGAAAGCTCAGGAAAACCTGAACAAAGCCGCCGAGCAGAGCAACAAGGCTGCTGAGCAGCGCAACGAAGCCGCCAACGAGGCTGCCAAAGAGCAAACCAACGGCGAAGCCACCTCGGTCAGCCCGGCCACTGGTACCGCCAACGGCAATGCGCCGGCTACCCAGCCCAAGCCGTAAGCTGATCGGTTATGAAAAAAGCCCGCTGATGCGGGCTTTTTTGTGGACGACTGATTCAGGAGCGCGAGGGATCTGGCTCGGCCTCGTTCTCTGTCGCCCGGCCTCCGCGACGCAGGCTTTCCAGCACCAGGGCAACGAGGCCCACCACCACGGCCGGCAACAGCCAGCCCAGGCCCGAGTCGGCCAGTGGCAGCCACTGCACGGCATCCCCCAGATAGGGCACCGTCAGGTGGGCGGTCTGCAAGCCATCAAGAATGCCGAACGCCAGCGCCACCAGCAGCACCGGCCCGACGATGCGACCGGGCGCCGCCCAGCGAGCGGTGAAGAAGCTCAGGACCACCAGGGCGATACAGGGCGGATAGATGGCGGTGAGAATGGGCACCGAGATCTGGATCAGCTGGGTCAGGCCGAGGTTGGACACCAGCAGCGAGAAGGCTGCCAGCAGGACCACCAGGCTGCGATAGCTGAAGGGCAGGAACTCACTGAAGAACTCCGCGCAGGCGCAGGTCAGACCCACTGCCGTGACCAGGCAGGCCAAGGTAATGAGTACCGCGAGGAAGTCGCTGCCGACACTGCCGAAGGTGTGCTGCACATAGGCATGCAGCACCTCGGCGCCATTGCTGGCATGGGGTACCAGCGCCCCGCTGCCGGCCCCGAGCTGGAACAGGCTCAGATAGACCAGCACCAGGCCAACTCCTGCGATCAGGCCGGCGATGATGGTATAGCGCGTCAGTAGCTCGGGGGCGGTCACGCCCCGGGCACGAATGGCGTTGACGATGACGATGCCGAACACCAGGGCGCCCAGGGTATCCATGGTCAGATAGCCGTTGACGAAGCCTTGGGACAGCGCCCGCGAGGCGTAGTCGGGCGCCGCCGTGGCAGGACCACCCGCTGGCCAGAACAGCGCCGCGCCGCCCAGCACCGCCAGGGCGAGGATCTTCAGCGGACCGAGAAAGCGGCCGACGGTGTCGAGCAGCCGCCCCGGATAGAGGGAGACCAGCAGCACCACCAGGAAATAGGCCAGGCTGTAGAGGAACAGCGGGATCGGTCCGTTACCCAGCAGGGGCCCTACGCCCACCTCGAAAGAGACCGTGGCAGTGCGCGGGGTGGCGAACAGCGGCCCCACCGAAAGGTAGCAGACGATGGCGAGCGCCCGGGCAGCCGTCTGGCCCAGCGGCCTGCTCAGGGCATCCATGCCGCCACCAACGCGCGCCAGGGCGATCAGGGTCAGCACCGGCAGCCCGACTGCGGTCAGCAGAAAGCCCAGGGCGGCGCTCCAGACGTGCTCGCCAGCCTGCAGGCCGACGATCGGGGGAAAGATGATGTTGCCCGCGCCGACGAACAGCGCGAACGTCATGAATCCGAGGGCCAGGACGTCCCGGCTTTGCAAAGCTTTCATGGAAGGCAGTACCAGCAATGAGGAAAACGAGGCAGCCCACCCTCTTGGGAGCAGGTCTTGGAAGGGCCACGAGGTGGCCGATGGAGCGGAAGGTTGCCATCCTAACGAATTACCGGCGAAAAGGCAGCCGACAGGTGATGAGGCGTCATGAACGCGCCCATGAAAAAAGCCGCCCGAGGGCGGCCTTTTCTACAGTCAGTCAGGCTCAGGCCTTCTTGACTTCCCAACCGGTCAGCTCGGCCAGGGCCTTGCCGATGTCAGCCAGGGAACGCACGGTCTTCACACCAGCGTCCTGCAGGGCAGCGAACTTCTCGTCCGCAGTGCCCTTGCCGCCGGAGATGATGGCGCCAGCATGGCCCATGCGCTTGCCGGGCGGTGCGGTGACACCGGCGATGTAGGACACCACCGGCTTGGTCACGTTGGCCTTGATGTAGGCCGCGGCTTCTTCTTCAGCGCTGCCGCCGATCTCGCCGATCATGACGATGGCTTCGGTCTGCGGATCTTCCTGGAACAGCTTCAGGATATCGATGAAGTTCGAGCCCGGGATGGGGTCGCCGCCGATGCCCACGCAGGTGGACTGGCCGAAGCCGGCGTCGGTGGTCTGCTTCACGGCTTCATAGGTCAGGGTGCCGGAACGCGACACGATACCGACCTTGCCCGGCAGGTGAATGTGACCGGGCATGATGCCGATCTTGCACTCGCCGGGGGTGATGACGCCGGGGCAGTTCGGGCCGATCAGGCGTACGCCCAGTTCGTCGCACTTCACCTTGGCATCCAGCATGTCGAGGGTGGGGATACCCTCGGTGATGCAGACGATCAGCTTGATGCCGCCGAAGGCCGCTTCCAGGATGGAGTCCTTGCAGAAGGGAGCCGGAACGTAGATTACCGAGGCGTCAGCGCCGGTAGCTTCCACGGCTTCCTTGACGGTGTTGAACACCGGCAGGCCCAGGTGGGTGGAGCCGCCCTTGCCGGGGGTCACGCCGCCGACCATCTGGGTACCGTAGGCAATGGCCTGTTCGGAGTGGAAGGTACCCTGGCTGCCGGTGAAGCCCTGGCAGATGACCTTGGTGTCTTTATTGATCAGGACGCTCATTACTTACCCTCCGCGGCCTTGACGACCTGCTGGGCAGCGTCGGTCAGGCTGGTTGCCGCGATGATGTTCAGGCCGCTTTCGGCCAGGACCTTGGCACCGAGTTCGGCGTTGTTGCCTTCAAGGCGAACCACGACCGGCACCTTCACACCGACTTCCTTCACGGCACCGATGATGCCTTCGGCGATCATGTCGCAGCGCACGATGCCGCCGAAGATGTTCACCAGAACGGCTTTCACGTTGCTGTCGGACAGGATGATCTTGAAGGCTTCGGTCACGCGCTCTTTGGTCGCACCGCCGCCAACGTCCAGGAAGTTGGCCGGCTTGCCGCCGTGCAGGTTGACGATGTCCATGGTACCCATGGCCAGACCGGCACCGTTGACCATGCAGCCGATGCTGCCTTCCAGGGCTACGTAGTTCAGTTCCCACTTCTGCGCATGGGCTTCACGGGCGTCGTCCTGCGACGGGTCGTGGAAGGCACGCAGCTTGGGCTGACGGTAGATGGCGTTGCTGTCGATGTTGATCTTGGCATCCAGGCAGTGCAGGTTGCCGTCCTTCTTGATCACCAGCGGGTTCACTTCCAGCAGGGCCAGGTCGTAGTCCTGGAACAGCTTGGCCAGACCGACGAAGATCTGGGTGAACTGCTTGATCTGGTCACCTTTCAGGCCCAGCTGGAAAGCCAGGTCGCGACCCTGGTAAGGCTGAGCGCCTACCAGCGGATCGATGGTGGCCTTGAGAATCTTCTCCGGAGTGTCGTGAGCGACCTTCTCGATGTCCACGCCACCTTCGGTGGACGCCATGAACACGATGCGGCGGCTGGAGCGATCGACGACGGCGCCCAGATAGAGCTCCTTGTCGATGTCGGTGCAGGATTCAACCAGGATCTTGCTGACCGGCTGACCGTTGGCGTCGGTCTGGTAGGTCACCAGACGTTGGCCCAGCCACTTGGCGGCGAATTCCTTGGCTTCTTCCTTGCTCTTGACCAGCTTCACACCGCCAGCCTTACCACGGCCACCGGCATGTACCTGGGCCTTGACGACCCACTCGTCGCCGCCGATACGGCCGCAAGCCTCGTAGGCCTCCTGGGGGGTGTCGACAGCGTAGCCTTTGGAAACGGGCAGGCCGTATTCAGCGAACAGCTGCTTACCCTGATACTCGTGGAGATTCATGCTTGTCTACCGTCTTCGTTGGGTATTGCGCATTCGACGCTGTGCGTTCTCCGAGCCGTCCTCTGGACGGTCGCGGGCACCGCGCCACCTGTGACCCCTGCCTCGCAAGGGTCCGAGGTACCTTCCTGCGGTGGAGCCCGGAGGCTCCACGGCGGTCGGCGACCCCGTGGTTCCGTAAATCTCTTACCGCTTCTTGCGATTCACTGCGTGGATCGCATGACCATTCACCGCCAGGGCTGCTTCGTGCAGTGCCTCGGACAGCGTCGGGTGCGAGAACACCATCATGCCCAGGTCTTCGGCACTGGTGCCGAATTCCATGGCGATGGCGCCCTGCTGCACCAGTTCCGCCGCGCTCGGGCCGACCACATGGACGCCCAGGACGCGATCGGTCTTGGCATCGGCCACGACCTTGACGAAGCCGGCGGTGTCATTGGCCGCCAGGGCACGACCGCTGACCGCGAAGGGGAAGGTGCCGACGTTGACTTCGACGCCTTCGGCCTTCAGCGCCTGCTCGGTCTTGCCGACCCACGCGATTTCCGGGTGGGTGTAGATCACCGAGGGCACCAGATCGTAGTTCATCTGAGCCTTGTGACCGGCGATACGCTCGGCGACCATCACGCCCTCTTCCGAGGCCTTGTGGGCCAGCATCAGACCACGCACGCAGTCACCGATGGCGAACACGCCCGGGACGCTGGTGGCGCAGTAGTCGTCGACGTAGATGTAGCCACGCTCGTCGCTTTCCACGCCGCTGTCGGACGCCAGCAGGTCGGTGGTGACCGGACGACGGCCCACGGCAACGATCAGGCGATCGAAGGTGATCTGCTTCTCTTCACCGGCTTCGGTGTAGTTGACGGTGACTTCTTCGCCGTTGACCTGGGAGCCGGTCACGCGAGCACCCATGCGGATGTTCAGACCCTGCTTGGAGAGGATCTTGTAGGCTTCCTTGGACACCTGCTCATCGGCGGCGACCAGGAACTTGTCCAGGGCTTCCAGCACGGTGACTTCGGCACCCAGGCGAGCCCAGACCGAACCCAGCTCCAGGCCGATGACGCCGGCACCGATCACGCCCAGACGCTTGGGCACGCTCTGGAATTCCAGGGCGCCGGTGGAATCGACGATGACCTTCTGGTCCACCGGAGCCGGCGGGATGTCGATGGGACGCGAGCCGGACGCCAGGATGACGTTCTCGGCCTCGACCACCTGGACGTTGCCGTCCAGGCCAGTGACTTCGACCTTCTTGCCGGACAGCAGCTTGCCGTTGCCTTCCAGCAGGGTCACGCCGTTGGCCTTGAACAGGGTGGCCACGCCGCCGGTGAGGTTCTTCACGATCTGGTCCTTGCGGCCGATCATGGTGGGCACGTCGATGGTGACGTTGGGCGCATCGATCCCGTGGACCTTAAAGCCCTCGTGGGCCTCGTGGTACTTGTAGGAGCTGTCCAGCAGCGCCTTGGAAGGAATGCAACCCACGTTCAGGCAGGTACCGCCCAGGGCGACCTTGCCTTCCTTGCCCTTGTAGCGCTCGACACAGGCCGTCTTCAGACCGAGCTGCGCGGCACGGATGGCGGCCACGTAGCCACCAGGGCCGGCGCCGATCACCACTACGTCGAATTTGTCGCTCATACACTAATCCCCTTGGAGCAGCTTCAGGCAGAAAAACTTGAAGCGGTGCGTGGCCCCTGCCCCGCACCGCGAGAGCCGGATCAGATGTCCAGCAGCAGACGAGCCGGGTCTTCCAGCAGGTCCTTCATGGTGACCAGGAAGGTCACGGCTTCCTTGCCATCGATCAGGCGATGGTCGTAGGACAGCGCAAGATACATCATCGGCAGGATCACCACCTGGCCGTTCACCGCCATCGGGCGTTCCTGGATCTTGTGCATGCCCAGGATCGCGGTCTGCGGCGGGTTGACGATGGGAGTGGACAGCAGCGAACCGAAGACACCACCGTTGGAGATGGTGAAGGTGCCGCCCTGCATGTCTTCCAGGGTCAGCTTGCCGGCCTTGGCCTTCTTGCCGAAGTCGGCGATGGTGCCTTCCACTTCCGCCAGGCTCATGAACTCGGCGTTGCGCAGCACCGGCACTACCAGGCCACGGTCACTGGACACGGCCACGCCGATGTCCTGATAGCCGTGGTAGACGATGTCGTTGCCGTCGATGGAGGCGTTGACGCCCGGCTGGCGCTTGAGCGCCTCGGTGGCCGCCTTGACGAAGAAGGACATGAAGCCCAGGCGTACGCCATTGTGCTTCTTCTCGAACATGTCCTTGTACTTGGAGCGCAGGTCCATGATCGGCTTCATGTTGACCTCGTTGAAGGTCGTCAGCATGGCCATGCTGGACTGGGCTTCAACCAGGCGCTCGGCGACCTTGGCGCGCAGGCGGGTCATGGGCACACGCTTCTCGGTGCGATCGCCAGCAGCGGTCACCACCGGAGCGGCGGCGGCAGCGGGCTTGGCAGCCGGAGCAGCGGCGCCGGACTTCTTGGCCTCGACAGCGGCGACGGCGTCTTCCTTGGTGATGCGACCACCCTTGCCGGTGCCGACCAGGGTAGCCGGGTCGATGCCGTTTTCTTCGGCGATCTTGCGTGCGGCGGGAGCGAGGATCGGATCCTCTTCACCACCGGCAGCCGGCGCGGCAGCCGGAGCACTGGCGGCGGCCGGCTGGGCAGCCGGCGCGGCGGCGGCAGTGGCGCCCTCTTCCACGCGAGCGATGACTTCTTCGCTCAGCACGGTGTCGCCTTCGTTCTTCAGGACTTCGGCCAGGACGCCATCGACCGGTGCCACGACTTCCAGCACGACCTTGTCGGTCTCGATGTCGACCAGCAGCTCGTCACGCTTGACCGCTTCGCCCGGCTTCTTGTGCCAGGTGGCGACGGTGCCGTCAGCGACCGATTCCGGGAAGGTAGGGGCTTTGATCTCGATAGCCATTCTATGAATTTCCTTAGTGATCTTTAGTAGTCGCGTGGCGAATCAAACGGAGAAAGCATCGTGCAGCAGTTTTTCCTGCTGCTCGGCGTGCATGGAGGCATAGCCGCAGGCCGGCGCAGCGGACGCATCGCGACCGGCGTATTCCAGACCCAGGCCCTGCTTGTAACCGGACACGGCGCGACGCATGTGATGCTGGCTGCAGTACCAGGCACCCTGGTTCATCGGCTCTTCCTGGCACCAGACCACGCGCTCGAGGTTCGGGTAGCCAGCCAGGACCTCGGCCAGGTCGTCTTCCGGGAACGGATAGAGTTGCTCCAGGCGAACGATGGCGATGTCCTGGCGGTTTTCGCTGCGGCGCTTTTCCAGCAGGTCGTAGTAGACCTTGCCGCTGCACAGAACCAGGCGCTTCACCTGCTGGGCATCGATCTGATCCAGTTCGTTGATCACGGTCTGGAAGGAGCCATGGGCCAGGTCTTCCAGGGTCGAGATGGCCAGCTTGTGGCGCAGCAGCGACTTTGGCGTGAGCACTACCAGTGGCTTGCGCAGCGGGCGGATCACCTGACGACGCAGCAGGTGGTAGATCTGCGACGGCGTGGTCGGTACGCAGACCTGGATGTTCTGCTCGGCGCACAGCTGCAGGTAACGCTCCAGACGAGCCGACGAGTGCTCCGGACCCTGGCCTTCGTAGCCATGGGGCAGCAGCATGGTCAGGCCGCAGAGACGACCCCACTTGATCTCGCCGCTGGTGATGAACTGGTCGATGACGACCTGGGCACCGTTGGCGAAGTCACCGAACTGGGCTTCCCAGACCACCAGCGCGTTGGGCGTGGTGGTGGCGTAGCCGTATTCGAAGCCCAGCACCGCTTCCTCGGACAGGAAGGAGTCGTAGATCTCGAACGACGGCTGGTCTTCGGCCAGGTGCTGCAGGGGCACGTAGGGCACGGCGTCCTTCTGGTTGTGCAGCACCGCATGGCGGTGCGAGAAGGTGCCACGGCCGACGTCCTGACCGGTGATGCGGATCGGATGGCCTTCGTGCAGCAGGGTGGCGTAGGCCATGGTCTCGGCGAAACCCCAGTTCAGGGGCAGGCCGCCGGCAGTCATCTTCTGGCGATCTTCGAGGATCTTGCCTACCTGACGCTGGACCACGACGCCTTCCGGAATCTGCAGCAGCTTGTTGGCCAGTTCCTGCAGGGTCTTGAGATCGAAGCCGGTGTCGTGACGCGCGGTCCAGGCATGGCCGAGGTAGGGTTTCCAGTCGACGAACAGGTCGCGATTGGGTTCCTTGACCAGGCTGGCCACCACGTGACGACCCTCGTCGAGGGCGCCCCGATAGGCTTCGAACTGGGCCTGGACCTGCTCGGCAGTGACAACGCCGGCCTGGGTCAGGGCATCCGCATAGAGATCGCGGGTGGTGCGCTGCTTGGCGATCTGCTGGTACATCAGCGGCTGGGTGCCGCTCGGCTCGTCGGCCTCGTTGTGGCCGCGACGGCGGTAGCACACCAGGTCGATGACGATGTCACGCTTGAACTGCATGCGGTAGTCGACCGCCAGCTGGGTGACGAACAGCACCGCTTCGGGATCGTCGCCGTTCACATGGAAGATCGGCGCCTGGATCATCTTGGCGACGTCGGTGGCGTACTCGGTCGAGCGCGCATCTTCCTGGCGGTTGGTGGTGAAACCCACCTGGTTGTTGATGACGAGGTGCAGGGTGCCGCCGGTCTTGTAGGCCCGGGTCTGCGACATCTGGAAGGTTTCCATGACCACGCCCTGGCCAGCGAAGGCGGCGTCGCCGTGGATGGCAACGGGCACGACCTTGTCGCCGGAGCGATCGCCGCGGCGATCCTGGCGGGCACGCACCGAACCCTCCACCACCGGAGAGACGATCTCCAGGTGCGAGGGGTTGAACGCCAGCGCCAGGTGGACTTCGCCGCCCTGGGTCATGACATTGGAGGAGAAACCCTGGTGGTACTTGACGTCACCGGAGCCCAGCTCGACCAGCTTCTTGCCTTCGAATTCGTCGAACAGATCGCGCGGGTTCTTGCCCAGGGTGTTGACCAGCACGTTCAGACGGCCACGGTGGGCCATGCCGATCACCAGTTCTTTGACCCCATAGGAACCGGAACGCTGGATGATCTCGTCGATCAGCGGAATCAGGCTCTCGCCACCTTCCAGGCCGAAACGCTTGGTGCCCGGGTACTTGGTGCCCAGGTACTTTTCCAGGCCCTCGGCGGCGGTCAGACGCTCCAGCAGGTGGGTGCGGACTTCCGGGGAATATTGCGGGCGGCCACGGACGCTTTCCAGGCGCTGCAGGAACCAGCGGCGCTCTTCGGAATCGACGATGTGCATGAACTCTGCACCGACCGTGCGGCAATATGTCTCTTGCAGGGCATCCCTGATTTCGCGGAGAGTTGCTTCCTCTTTGCCGATGAACAATTCACCGGTGCGGAAGGTGGTATCCAGATCGGCGTCGGTCAACCCATAGTGGTTGAGCAGCAGATCGGCAGGTGGCTGACGCTTCCACAGACCCAGCGGGTCGAGCTGAGCAGCCTGATGGCCCTGCAGACGGAACGCCTGGATCAGCCGCAGGACTTCGACCTGCTTCTTCTCGTGTTCGGAACTGACGGTACCGGCCGAGACCGGTTGAGCTCGCCGCTGGTTCTTGCCCAACAGCACGAAATGGTCGCGGATCGCGGAGTGCGCAACGTCCGGCGAATTGCCAGTGACAGCGGGCAGCTTCTGGAAGTAGGTGCGCCACTCTTCCGGCACAGCGTTGGCATCGTGCAGAAACAGCTCATAGAGCTCTTCCACATAAGCAGCATTACCGCCGGACAGGTGAGCGCTGTCCCACAGTTGCTGCATCTGACTTTCGTGCATCTAGTTCACCCCTTCGGCAGAGATAGCATCAGCCGATGACCAGTCTCGATGCGAGACCTGGTCTCTCTACGGCTGCGCCAATGCCCGGATGCTGTTCCGGGTATCCCTGAATGGACATTGGTTGAATCAAGCTATCGAGGTCGTTAACGAACCCGCCCGGCACAACTGGCCGGGCGGGACGTGGATCAGGTACCGCTCTGCAGCAGCATCGCCCGCACATGGCCGATGGCCTTGGTCGGGTTCAGCCCCTTGGGACAGACCGCCACACAGTTCATGATCGAGCGGCAGCGGAACACGCTGAACGGATCGTCCATGGCCGCCAGGCGCTCTTCGGTCTTGGTGTCACGACTGTCGGCCAGGAAGCGATAGGCCTGCAGCAGTGCAGCGGGGCCGAGGAACTTGTCGGGGTTCCACCAGAAGGACGGGCAGGACGTCGAGCAGCAGGCGCACAGGATGCACTCGTACAGACCGTCGATCTTCTCACGGTCTTCCGGGCTCTGCAGGCGTTCGATAGCCGGGGCCGGGGTCTCGTTCTGCAGGAACGGCTTCACCTTCTCGTATTGCTTGTAGAAGATGCTCATGTCGACGACCAGGTCACGAATGACCGGCAGGCCGGGCAGCGGACGCACGACCAGCTTGTCATTCTTGACCACGGCCGACAGCGGCGTGATGCACGCCAGGCCGTTCTTGCCGTTGATGTTCATGCCGTCGGAGCCGCACACACCTTCGCGGCAGGAACGACGGTAGGAGAAGCCTTCATCCTGCTCTTTGATCAGAGCCAGGACGTCCAGCACCATGAGATCCTTCCCACCGGTATCGACCTGGAACTCCTGCATGGACGGCAGGCCGTCCTGATCCGGGTTGTAACGATATACGCTGACTTTCAACATGGTGGTCACCTTTAGTAAGTCCGAACCTTGGGTTCGAACATCGGTACGGTCTTCGGCGCGAAGTTGACGTCACGCTTACTGACCCGCTTTTCACCGGGGAAATAGAGGGTGTGGCACAGCCAGTTCTCGTCGTCGCGCTCTTCGAAGTCTTCACGGGCGTGAGCACCACGGGACTCCTTGCGATTCTCGGCGGCGATGGCGGTTGCTTCGGCCACTTCGAGCAGGTTCTGCAGCTCGAGCGCTTCGATGCGGGCGGTGTTGAAGCCCTGGCTCTTGTCGTTGATCTTGACCTTGGCGATGCGCTCGCGCAGGTCGGCCAGCTCGGCGATGCCCTTCTGCATGTACTCGCCGGTGCGGAACACCCCGAAGTAGTTCTGCATGCAGGTCTGCAGTTGCTTGCGCAGGGTGGCAACGTCGTCACCAGTGGTGCGCTCGTTGACGCCGGACAGGCGCTGCAGCGAAGCTTCCAGATCGCTTTCCGAGGCACCGCGGTGCTCGATGCCGTCCTTGAGCGCCTTCTCCAGGTGCAGACCAGCCGCACGGCCGAAGACCACCAGGTCCAGCAGCGAGTTGCCGCCCAGACGGTTCGCACCGTGCACGGATACGCAGGCCACTTCGCCTACTGCGAACAGGCCTTCGATGATCCTGTCGTTACCGTTGGCGTCCTGAGTGATGGCCTGACCATGGATGTTGGTGGCGATGCCGCCCATCATATAGTGGCAGGTGGGGATCACGGGTACCGGCGCGACGACCGGGTCGACATGGGCGAAGGTCTTGGACAGTTCGCAGATGCCCGGCAGACGGCTATGCAGCACCTCTTCACCCAGGTGGTCCAGCTTCAGCAGCACGTGGTCGCCATCCGGACCACAACCGTTGCCAGCCAGCACTTCCTTCACCATGGAGCGGGCGACCACATCGCGGCCGGCCAGGTCCTTGGCGTTGGGCGCATAACGCTCCATGAAGCGCTCGCCGTGCTTGTTGATCAGGTAGCCACCCTCACCGCGGCAGCCTTCGGTGACCAGTACCCCAGCGCCGGCGATGCCGGTCGGGTGGAACTGCCACATCTCGATATCCTGCACCGGCACCCCAGCGCGGAGCGCCATGCCGACACCGTCACCGGTGTTGATCAGGGCGTTGGTGGTGGACGCATAGATACGGCCCGCACCGCCGGTGGCCAGTACAGTGGCCTTGGCCTTGACGTAGACGGTCTCGCCGGTCTCGATGCAGATGGCGATGACGCCGACCACGACGCCGTCCTGGTTCTTGACCAGGTCAACGGCGTACCACTCGTTCAGGAACACCGTGTTGTTCTTCAGGTTGCCCTGATAGAGGGTGTGCAGCAGGGCGTGACCGGTACGGTCGGCCGCGGCGCAGGTACGAGCCGCCTGGCCGCCCTTGCCGTAGTCCTTGGACTGGCCGCCGAAGGGACGCTGATAGATGCGACCCTGCTCGGTACGGGAGAACGGCAGACCCATGTGTTCCAGCTCGAAGACCGCTTCCGGGCCTACGGAGCACATGTACTCGATGGCGTCCTGATCACCGATGTAGTCCGACCCCTTGACGGTGTCGTACATGTGCCAGCGCCAGTCATCGTTCGGATCGGACGAGGCGATGGCGCAGGTGATGCCGCCCTGGGCGGATACGGTGTGGGACCGGGTCGGGAAGACCTTGGTGATGACTGCGGTCTTGTGGCCGGATTGGGCCAGTTGCAGGGCAGCGCGCATACCAGCGCCGCCGCCACCTACGATGATGGCATCAAACGAAATATGACGAATTGTGGACATTGATCAAACACCCCAGAAGATCTGCACGCCCCAGACGAAGAACGCGAACATCGCGAACCCGCATACCGCCTGGAACAGGAAACGCACGGCAGTAGCACCTTTGCCGATGGCCATGGTGGTCAGGTAGTCAGTGGAAATGGTCCACATACCGACCCAGGCATGCACACAGATGGACACCAGCGCCAGCAGGCTGAAGATACGCATCAGGGTGTTGGAGAACAGCCCGTGCCACTGCTCGAAGGTGAGCCCTGGGTGAAGGATCAGGAAGCCGATCAGAAAGAGGAAGTAGACCGCGAGGACGACTGCCGAGACCCGTTGAGCCATCCAGTCGTAGAGACCGGAACGCGAAAGATTGGTGACGTTGGTTACCATACCCAAACCCCTGCCAGAATGATCAGAACTGCGGAAATGACCAGCACTAGCTGTGCACCCAGCTTGCCGCCCTGCAGGGTTTCACCGGCGCCCCCATCCATGATCAAGTGCCGAATGCCGGCGACCAGATGGTAGAGCAACGCGGACAGCAGACCCCAAATCACGAGCTTGACCAGCGGATAGGCCAGAAAAGCTTTCACCTGGCCGAAGCCTTCCTCGCTACCCAGCGACAGGTGCAGCCCATAGAGCATGACTGCGATGCCGAGGAACAGGATGACGCCAGAGATACGGTGAAGAATCGAGGTATAAGCTGTGATAGGTAGTTTGATGGTCCTGAGATCTAGGTTTACAGGTCGTTTGCTATTCACGGCTTCTTTCACACTGAGGGCCCAATTGCGGTCGGGCTAGTTATAGGAGATTCCACATCTGCTACACGCTTCTGTAGGGAAGCGTCGACCGCTCGGCATCAGCTCGCCGACCCGGTACGGTCGGGCGAGAATTATAGACAGTTAGCCTACTCATGACAAACGCCGATACCCGATCCCGACGTCGCCAGCTGATATTCAGAAGCCTGCGTGTTAATGTCTTTTCGCCGCACAATCTGGCCAGAAACACCCTCTAGGTCGATATTTTCGTAAATTGACTTTCAAATTTATCCCTCTATAGTGGGCGAGGCCCTGAGTGGAGGGTTTATTGATGATTTCAAAGCAAAATAAGGAGGCCTAATGGCTGACAAGAAAGCGCAGTTGATCATCTCGGGAGCGGATCCGGTTGACCTGCCCGTTATGTCCGGCACCCTTGGCCCGGATGTGATCGATGTTCGCAACCTCACCTCCACTGGTGTGTTCACCTTTGACCCGGGCTTCATGTCCACTGCCTCGTGCGAATCCAAGATCACCTATATCGATGGTGACAAAGGCATTCTGCTGCACCGCGGCTACCCCATCGAGCAACTGGCGGAGAAATCCGACTACCTCGAGACCTGTTACCTGCTGCTCAAGGGTGAATTGCCGAACGCGCAAGAGAAAGTGCAGTTCGTCGATACCATCAAGAACCACACCATGGTTCACGAGCAACTGAAGAACTTCTTCAACGGCTTCCGTCGCGATGCGCACCCCATGGCCATCATGTGCGGCGTGGTTGGCGCCCTGTCAGCCTTCTACCATGACTCCCTGGACATCACCGATCCGCAGCACCGCGAGATTTCGGCGATGCGCCTGATCGCCAAGATGCCGACCCTGGCTGCCATGGTGCACAAGTACTCCATGGGCCAACCGATGCTGTATCCCCGCAACAACCTGGGATATGCGGAAAACTTCCTGCACATGATGTTCAACACGCCATGTGAGGAAAAGCCGATCAGCCCGGTACTGGCGCGCGCCATGGATCGCATCTTCATCCTGCACGCGGATCACGAGCAGAACGCCTCCACCTCCACCGTCCGCCTGGCCGGCTCCTCCGGCGCCAATCCTTTCGCCTGCATCGCCGCAGGCATCGCCGCCCTCTGGGGTCCGGCACATGGTGGCGCGAACGAAGCCGTTCTGAAAATGCTGGACGAGATTGGCGATGTGTCCAACATCGACAAGTTCGTCGCCAAGGCCAAGGACAAGAACGATCCGTTCAAGCTAATGGGCTTCGGCCATCGCGTGTACAAGAACTTCGATCCGCGCGCTACGGTGATGAAGCAGACCTGCGACGAAGTCCTGGCCGAGCTGGGCATCAACGATCCGCAGCTGGAACTGGCCATGCGCCTGGAAGAACTGGCGCGCAAAGACCCCTACTTCGTCGAGCGCAATCTCTACCCGAACGTGGACTTCTATTCCGGCATCATCCTCAAGGCGATCGGCATTCCGACCAGCATGTTCACCGTGATCTTCGCCATGGCGCGGACCGTCGGCTGGATCTCGCACTGGCAGGAAATGCTGTCCGGCCCCTACAAGATCGGCCGGCCGCGTCAGCTGTACACCGGCGTGACCCAGCGTGACATTCCGGACGATCGCGGCTGATCGATTCGTGATGAAGAACCCCGCCCCGGCGGGGTTTTTTATTGCCTGACAACTTCAAGACCTCAACGACAGACACAAAAAAGCCCGCACAAGGCGGGCTTCTTTGTGTCTGGATCAGGCTAATTACTTGGCCTGAGCTTCAACTTCAGCTTCTACGCGACGGTTGACGGCGCGACCGGCTTCGGTAGCGTTGTCAGCAACCGGGCGGGACTCACCGTAACCAACAGCGTTCACGCGGCCACCCTGCACGCCGTACTGGTTGACCAGCACGTTACGCACGGCGTTGGCACGACGCTCGGACAGCTTCTGGTTGTAGGCGTCAGTGCCGACGGAGTCGGTGTGGCCTTCAACAGTGGTCGAGGTCTGCGGGTACTGCTGCATGAAATCAGCCAGGTTCTTGATGTCGGCGTAGCTGTTGGGCTTGACCACGGCCTTGTCGAAATCGAATTTCACGTCCAGCTCGACGCGAACGGTTTCAGCAGCAGCCGGGCAGCCGGTAGCGTCAACGGTGACGTTGGCCGGGGTGTTCGGGCACTTGTCGACGTTGTCGCAAACGCCATCGTTGTCGGAATCGGTGCAGACGTCAGCAACGGGGGCCGGAGCCGGAGCCGGAGCGACTTCTTTCTTGGTGGAACCACCGAAGTTCAGACCAACACCTACAGCAGCGCTCCACTCGGTGTCGCCGTAGTCGATGTTGTAGTTAGCTTGTACGCCGGTACGGGCATACAGGTTCTCGGTGAAGTAGTACTTCAGGCCGGCGCCCAGGTTGGCGTAGGTGGAATGATCACGACCACCTTCGTTGACGTCGCGGTTGCTGATGGACTGGTGAGCGAAGCCACCGGACACGTACGGACGCAGACCTACACCGGGCTGACCGAAGTGGTAGTAAGCGTCCAGAGCGGCCAGGCTGCCCTTGATGTTCTTGTGGCCCAGGTCGTGGTCGCCACGGGCGTTGTGGTACTCACCGTAGGACAACGCCAGCTCAACGTCGTCGGTCAGGAAGTAGCCAACGGAACCGCCGTACAGGTCGGCGTTGGTCATGTTGCGCTGGCTGTCGGTGAACAGACGGCTGCCGAACAGCTCAGTCTCGACGGCGCCTTGACCTTGTGCCAGGGCGCTCAGCGAGGCGCTTGCCAGCAGGGAGCCGATTACGACGCCCAAGGTGCTCTTCAGTTTCATCCTTTGTATCCCCATTTTAGTGGTACTAATTCCGGCAATCTCCGGAGGCTTCGACAACAAGTTTTCGTGAAGTTCAAAAACTTACGGCAGACTCATCCAGTCAGCCCTCAACTTCAGCTGCGAACTTGTCACGCAGTTTGTCGAGTGCCCGCTTGTATCGCATCTTGGTGGCGCTGAGGCCCATGTGCATGATGTCGGCGATCTCCTGGAACTCCAGCTCTGCGACGAAGCGCAGCACCAGGATCTCCCGATCGACCTGACCCACATGAACCAGCCAGCGATCCATCCCTCCCTTTTCTTCCAGCTTCGGCGCCCGCTCCTCCGATGCTTCTTCCATCGGATCCAGACTTAATGCCTCCACCAGACGCCGCTTGCGGCGCTCCTTGCGGTACTGGGTGATGCACTCATTGTAGGTGATGCTGTACAGCCAGGTCTTGAATTTCGATTTCCCCTCGAAATTCTTCAAACCGTAAAGCACCTTCAGCATGATCTCCTGGCAGACATCGTCTGCGTCCCGGTCGTTCCCCAGATAACGGGCACAGACATTGAACAGGGTGCGCTGGTAACGGCGCATCAGTTCCTCGTAGGCTCGCGTCACGTGGAAGAGTTCACCATGCGCGCGCTGGACCAGCTCTTCATCGCTGAGCGTGGTCGGGTCGTAGGCATGAGGGGCAGGCTTGTTCAAGACGGAGATAGCTACCAAAAAGTGGCGGGCATGATAGCCATCTCCGCAGCGCCTGTCAGCGGCTGCGCACCTGAGCCTCCAGCAATAGACGGTTCGGAACAGAAACGATATCGCCCTCTTCGGTCAGGATGAGCGTCTTTGCGGTGCCGATTTCCTCGATCTCGCCTTCGACGTCCGCCAGGGTCACCCACTGGCCGACTTCGTAGAGTTCGCGCACATAGATGCCGGCCAGGATCTGCGATACCAGCCCCCGACTACCCAGGCCCAATGCCAGGGCCGCGGCCAGAGCGAAGGCGGTCAGCACGATGGCGATGACCAGGTTCAGCAGCTCGGTCTTGATCTCCAGCTGACCGACAGCGACCGAGATCGAAATGATGATGACCAGCCCCTGGGCGAGTCGGCCCAGGCCCGCGGCATAGTCCAGGCCGACGCTCTCGGCCGCGCCGTGGACCAGGCCACTGACCAGTTGCGCCAGCAGGACCCCGACGATGAGTACCAGGGCGGCGCCAAAGATCTTGGGTACGTAGAGCGCCATGACGTCCAGCGTCGACGAGACACGCTGCAGCCCCAGGGATTCGGCGGCGGATACCAGGAAGACCAGCAGCACGAACCAGTAGACGATCCGGCCGATCAGGGTGGTGACCGGCATGCGGATACCGATCTTGGCCAGCTGCTTGGTGACCCCAGCGCCGGCGAGGACGCGATCCAGGCCGAGCTTGGCGAGCACCTTCGACAGCACCGTGTCGAGAATCTTGGCGACGGCGAATCCGGCCAGGATCACCACCAGGGCGCCGAAGACATTGGGAATGAAGCCGGCCACCTTGCTCCACAGGGTGGTCATGGCGGACAGCAGACTCTGGGTCCAGATATCGAATTCCATCTACTTCAAGATCTCCGGGGATGATTCGGCAGCACGCCGGGTACGACGCGACCGCGGCTTCAGATGAGGGGCGCCGTTGCCCAACGCCAGCAGCAGGGCCGCCACCCAGTGCCGTCCGATCAGATCGAACAGCGCGCCTGCGCCGACTTGACGGTTGGCGGTCTTGAGGACGCGATGCAGGCGTGCCTGGTCATCGCCCTCCTCGTCCCGCGCCTCGGCCGGAGTATTAAGGAGCGCCTTGAGGGACGCTTCGAAAGGATCGTGCATGGGCACCTCGCTGGTCGTTTCCTCTTGACGCAGCGAGGTGCGGACGGGTCACAGCCAGCGCAGTCGGCGAAACAGCCAGACCTGGAAGACGGCCACCGCGGTGATCAGCAGACAGGCGATCAGGAAGCCAAAGGGTGACGAGGAGCCTGGCAGCCCGCCCATGTTCATCCCGAGCAGGCCGGTGATGAAGCTGATGGGCAGGAAAAAGCCGGTGATGATGGCTAGCAAATAGAGGGTGCGATTGGTTCTTTCGGTAGTCGCTCGCTGCTCGGCGTCCTGCAGCAGCGCGACCCGCTCGCGCATGACTTCGAGTTCTTCGAGATTGCGCACCAGGCTGTTGTGCAATTCACTCCAGTAGCCCTGACTGGCCGTCTCGACGAACCAGGCCGGCTTGCCACGTGCCAGGTCCGCATAGATGTCGCGCTGCGGCGCCAGATAGCGCCGTAGCCCAGTGGCGCGACGCCTGAGGGTGAGCACCTGGGCATGATCGGGCAGGCTGTTCTCGTCCTGGTCGACCTGTTCTTCGAGGCCATCGAGCTGGTCGGACAGGCCACGCACCAGGTCATCGACCCGACTGGTCATGTAGCTGGCGAGATAGAGCACCAGGTCTTCGGCGCTCTGGGCACCGATCCCGGCCTCCAGGTCTTCCTGAACTTCGGCGGCAGCCTTCATCGGCCTCATGCGCAGGGAGATCACCCGGCGTTTGTCGACGAATACCCGCAACGAGACCATGTCTTCGGGAACCGCACCGGGGTTGAGATTCACCCCACGCAGGAAGAGCAGCAGGCTGTCGTCGGGCTGAGTGACCAGTCGCGGCCGAGTGGCCTCTTCGAGCAGCAGATCGCACGCGAATTCGCTCAGCCCACTGGACTGGCGCAGCCAGGCCTGGGCCTCGGGGACGCTGCGGTCCCAGTGCAGCCACAGCACTTCGCTGGGGCCCGGCTCGACCTCCGCCAGCTCCCGCCGGCTCAGTCGTCGTCCACCACCACGGCCATCGAGGAGATAGCCATAGATGAGGCCCTGTTCCACATCACTGTCGTACTGCTGCATCTACCTTCTCGTGCAGGGATTGCGACCGGCTGGATTGGAGATCCGGTGAGCACCGCCCTGCGTTGATTGCCAGGACCGTGCTCGGGAAAATGGGTGGCTTAATCCCTGACCTGGATGGCCCCGCCCTCACGGGCGAGGCCATCTCCGCATCAGGCGTTGCCTTCGGCGAGGAAGAACCAGGTGTCGAGGACGGAGTCGGGGTTGAGGGAGACGCTCTCGATCCCCTGCTCCATCAGCCACTTGGCCAGGTCCGGGTGATCCGAGGGACCCTGACCGCAGATGCCGATGTACTTGCCGGCACGGTTGCACGCGGCAATGGCATTGGCCAGCAGCTTCTTCACCGCCGGATTACGCTCGTCGAACAGGTGGGCGATGATCCCGGAGTCACGATCCAGCCCCAGGGTCAGCTGGGTCAGGTCGTTGGAACCGATGGAGAAGCCATCGAAGTGCTCGAGGAACTCGTCCGCCAGCAGGGCATTGGAGGGCAGCTCGCACATCATGATCACGCGCAGGTCGTTCTCGCCACGCTTGAGGCCGTTCTCGCCAAGCAGCTCGACCACGCGCGCCGCCTCGTCCAGGGTCCGCACGAAGGGCACCATGAGCTCGACGTTGGTCAGGCCCATCTCCTCGCGCACCTTCTTCATGGCGCGGCATTCCAGCTCGAAGCAATCGCGGAAGTTTTCGCTGATGTAGCGGGAGGCGCCGCGGAAGCCCAGCATGGGGTTCTCTTCCTCGGGCTCGTAGAGCTTGCCGCCGATGAGGTTGGCGTATTCGTTGGACTTGAAGTCCGACAGGCGCACGATGACCTTTTTCGGCCAGAAGGCCGCGGCCAGGGTGGATACCCCTTCCACCAGCTTCTCGACATAGAAGCCGACCGGATCGCCATAGCCGGCGATGCGCTTGTCGACACTCTCCTTTACCTCGAAGGGCAGGCTGTCGTAGTTGAGCAGCGCCTTGGGGTGCACGCCGATCATGCGGTTGATGATGAATTCGAGGCGCGCCAGGCCCACGCCGGCATTGGGCAGCTGGGCGAAATCGAAGGCGCGATCGGGGTTGCCCACGTTCATCATGATCTTGAACGGCAACTCGGGCATAGCCTCCACCGAGCTCTGGCGGATGTCGAAGCCCAGTTCGCCTTCGTAGATCAGGCCGGTATCACCCTCGGCGCAGGAAACGGTGACGGTCTGACCGTCCTTGAGCAGGCTGGTGGCATTGCCGCAGCCCACCACGGCCGGGATGCCCAGCTCGCGGGCGATGATGGCGGCGTGGCAGGTACGGCCGCCACGGTTGGTGACGATGGCGCTGGCACGCTTCATCACCGGTTCCCAGTCGGGATCGGTCATGTCGGACACCAGCACGTCGCCAGGCTGGACGCGATCCATCTCGCTGACGTCGCGGATGATCTTGACCTTGCCCGCGCCGATACGCTGGCCGATGGACCGCCCCTCGACCAGCACCTGGCCTTTTTCCTTGAGCAGGTAGCGCTCCATGACGGTGGCGCTGGCCCGGCTCTTCACCGTTTCCGGGCGGGCCTGAACGATATAGAGCTTGCCGTCGTCGCCGTCCTTGGCCCACTCGATGTCCATGGGACGACCGTAGTGGCGCTCGATGATCAGCGCCTGCTTGGACAGCTCCGTGACCTCGGCATCGGTGATGGAGAAGCGCGCGCGATCCGCGGGCTCGACGTCGACGGTGCGCACGGAGCGACCGGCCTTGGCTTCATCGCCATAGACCATCTTGATGGCCTTGCTGCCCAGGTTGCGTCTCAGGATGGCCGGGCGACCGGCTTCCAGGGTGGGCTTGTGCACATAGAATTCGTCCGGGTTCACCGCGCCTTGCACCACGGTCTCGCCCAGGCCATAGGCGGCAGTGACGAAGACCGCATCGCGGAAGCCGGATTCGGTATCCAGGGTGAAGAGCACGCCGGCGGCGCCGGTTTCGGAGCGCACCATGCGCTGCACGCCAGCGGACAGGGCGACCAGCTTGTGGTCGAAGCCCTGGTGCACGCGGTAGGCGATGGCGCGATCATTGAAGAGCGAGGCGAAGACTTCCTTGGCCGCGCGAATGACGTTGTCGACACCGCGGATGTTGAGGAAGGTTTCCTGCTGGCCGGCGAAGGAGGCATCCGGCAGGTCTTCGGCGGTCGCCGAAGAGCGCACGGCGACCGCCAGATTGGGATTGCCCTCGGAAATCCGGGCGAAGGCCGTGCGGATCTCCGCATCCAGACGCTCCGGGAAAGGCGCGTCCATGACCCACTGGCGAATCTGCGCGCCAGTCTTGGCCAGGGCGACGACGTCATCGACATCCAGGGCATCGAGGGCGGCGTGGATGCGCTCGTTCAGGCCGCTCTGCTCGAGGAAATCGCGGTAGGCCTGGGCCGTGGTGGCGAACCCGCCTGGAACGGACACGCCCGCGCCAGCCAGGTTGGCGATCATCTCGCCGAGGGATGCGTTCTTGCCGCCCACGCGCTCGACGTCGTGCACGCCAAGCTGCTCCAGTGAAATTACATACTCGTCCAAGGTCTTCTCTCCATCTTGTGTCTTTGTGGGAAAGCAGTACGCCTCGGCGCTCGCCCCATGGACAGTGGACGACGGTAGGTTACAGTGCAGCGATCCCTGCCCCGTACGCCACCAGGACGTCCTTCCATGCAACGAACCGCCTTTTTCATCTCCGATGGCACCGGCATCACCGCCGAAACCCTCGGTCAGAGCCTCCTGGCCCAGTTCGGGGACATCACCTTCAGGAAGGTCACCCGCCCCTACGTGGATACGTTGGACAAGGCCAGGGCGATGGTACAGCAGATCAATGCCGCCGCCGTTCAGGACGGTGCGCGGCCCATCATCTTCGATACCATCGTCAACCGTGACATCCGGGCCATTCTGGACCAGTCAAACGGGTTCATGATCGACATCTTCTCCACCTTTTTATCCCCACTCGAACGGGAACTTTCCGCCGAATCTTCGTATTCGGTAGGGAAGTCACATTCGATCATGCACAATAGTCACTACATGGAGCGGATCGAGGCCGTCAATTTCGCACTCGAAAACGACGACGGCGCCCGTACGACCCACTATGCGCAGGCCGATTTGATCCTGGTGGGGGTCTCGCGCTGTGGCAAGACGCCGACCTGTCTCTATATGGCACTGCAATATGGCATCCGCGCGGCCAACTATCCGTTGACCGAGGAAGACATGGAGCGCCTGCAATTGCCCGCCTCGCTCAAGACCTATCGCGACAAGCTGTTCGGGCTGACCATCGACGCGGAACGGCTGGCGGCGATCAGGCACGAGCGTCGCCCGAACAGCCGCTATGCGAGCTTCGCCCAGTGCGAATTCGAACTGCGCGAGGTAGAAAGTCTGTTCCGCCGCGAGAACATCTCCTTCATCAACACCACGCATTTTTCCGTGGAGGAAATCTCGGCGAAGATTCTGGTGGAGAAAGGCGTGGAAAGACGGTTTAAATAGCCCACCAGCCCTCCTCTTCCGCGCCTTCTCGGCGTCTCAGGCGACCGCCATGAACCTCGTCGATGCCCTGCTGTTCTTTCCGGTCGCCCTGCTCATCGCCCTGACGCCAGGCCCCAACAACTTTTGCTCCCTGAGCAACGGCATCCGCCATGGCGCGGTGACGGCTGGCCTGGCGGCGCTGGGTCGCGACGTGGCCTTCGTGATCTTCCTGGTGATCTCGGCGGTAGGCCTGGGCGCCATGCTGCTGGCCTCGGAGATGGCCTTTACCGTCATCAAGTGGGTCGGCGCCCTCTACCTGCTCTACCTGGGCGTGAAGAGCTGGCGCAGCCGGGCCTTCGAGGGCCTGGATCTGACCGAGACCAGTACGGCGCAACCGCGCGCACTGCATCGCCTGATGCTGCAGGAATTCCTCATCGGCATCAGCAACCCCAAGGCGATCCTGCTGTTCGCAGCGGTCTTTCCGCAGTTCATCAATCCCAACCAGCCAACGACGCAGCAATTCATCTACCTCGGCGGCACCCACCTGTTCGCCGAAATGGTCGCGGCCTTCATCTATGGTCTGTTTGGCCGGCAGATCCGCCGCTTCATCCGCGGCTCCCGCGGCGTACGCCGGCTCAATCAGGCTACCGGAGCCTTTTTCGCCGGCGCAGGCGGCCTGCTACTGACCGCTCACCGCTAGCCCTGCCGTAGCAATCCGCTCAGGATGAAGCCAGGCCCGACTGAGCCGCGCCCAGCTTCGCCAGCGCCGCTTCTATCGCTGACCAGGATCTTTCCGCGCTGGCTGCCGGCTTGACCCTGGCGGCCTCCCGGGCGGCCCTGACCAGGCGCACGAACTCGCTGTTCGTTGCGGCTGCCCGACCCGAGTCGGCCTCACTCGAACCGACGGCGGGCGACAGCCAGAGACGATCCTGCAGGCGTTCGCCCGCCTGACGCGCGAAATGCAACCGCCGCTCCTGCGCACCAGGTTCGGAATCGCCAGTCAGCCCCAGCGAAAGTGTCTTGTAGGCAGGTAGGCGATCGAGCAGACCTTGTTGCGCCTGGGTCGTACGCGGCCAGTCGACATGCAGTCCATCTACCGGGAGACCCGCGGCCAGACCAAGGTTGTCGGTCAGCTCCCCATCACGTACGGCAAGCAGCTTCTTCAATGGCTCGCGCTGCAGCAGGTTGTAGGCTCGTTCGAAGGCCGTGCGCCAGGTCAGTGGCAATTCCCGGCCAAGCAGGGGCTCGTCGATCTGAATCCACTCCACGCCCTGTTCGGCCAGCCTCGCGAAGATCTGGCCATAGACCGGCAGTAGCGACTCCAGCAGGTCGAGACGCTCGAAGGCAGGATCGAGAGAGCGGCCTAGCCACAGATAGGTCAAGGGACCCAGGATCACCGGCTTGACCGCCAGCCCGAGCGCTCGGGCTTCGGCAACCTCGTCGAACAGATACTCCCAGCTGAGGACGAAGGATTGCTCGCGAGTGAACTCGGGAATTCGATAGCAACGCTCGCCATCGAACCAGCGGCCGTCCTCCGTTGCAGCCTGAGAGGTAGCGGGCGAGGCTGCGCCTACCAGATAGGAATGGGCCAGCACTCGATCAGCCCAGCCAAAGTCGCCCACGGCGAGTAGCTCGCTGCCCGCGGCCTGCTGGGCACGCCACGCCTGCTGACGCTGCTGGCGCCGACGCACGAACAGGGCTGCGCGACGGGTGTCATCGAGGAGCGCCATCGTCGCCAAGGGCGCATCGCCGTGTTGCTCGATCTGCGAAAAACCCTGGGAATGAATCCTGACCATTGCACACCTCCACCTGACAAGGCAGAGATTGTCCTACCCAGACGCGCATGAAACAAACTCAGGTTTCTTGTGGCGAACTCAAGTTTTCCTCATAACCCTTAGGTGCCGGGCTTGAAACGCGCCATGCTGCAGACGTCGACGAATACCCCATCGCGCAGCGCATAGCGGCGCAAGAGACCTTCCTCTTCGAAACCCAGCTTGCGATACAACGCCAGCGCAGGCGCGTTGTCGCTGAAAACGGTCAACTCCACTCGCTGCAGATTCATCCAGTTGTCGGCGAGATCGAGCAGGGCCGTCAGCAGCTGAGTGCCTATGCCCTGCCCCTGGCAATCCCGGGCCACCCCCATGCCGAGGGCACCACAGTGCTGGCGGCGAATGCGCTGCTGCTGTTCGAGACTGGCACTGCCCACTACCCGGCCCTGCTGCAGGGCGACCAGCGCGATCCGTCCCTCGCGCTCGGCAGTCTGACGCTGCCGCCACTGCTCGGCGCTCTGATAGGGCAATTGCAGCACCTGCCGCGCCACGGCCGGATCGCCATAGAGGGCGGCCAGGCCCTCGGCGTGACAATCGGCATAGCGTTCCAGGTGGACGGTAGAGCTGGACATGGGCGGCACTCCTTCGCAGACGTCCGTAGCTTCGCCCAGGTCCGGGGGATGGGACAAGGGCGAAGCGTGAGCCTGCTAACGGAGTCGCGGGATCAGAGGGTCCACTTCAGGCTGAGCATGACGTTACGGGGATCGCCATAGGTGCCACTTCCGGTACCCGTCGGGATGCCCTGCCAGTATTTCTCGTCGAAGATGTTGTTGAAGTTGACCCGGCCATCCCAGTGCTCGTTGAAGCGGTAGCCGGCCATCAGACCCACCAGGGCATAGCTATCCTGCTTGGCCTCGCCGGTGCCAACGCGCTCGAAGGTCTCGCTCTGAGCCTGCAGATCGGCACCGATACGCCAGTTGCTCAGGCTACCCGTGAGTTGGTAGCTGGTGACGGCCTTGAACAGGTGCTTGGGCTGCTCGGGCGCGAAGCGGCGATCCTCGTAGGTGACATCCTTGGTGTATTGGCTAAGTACCAGGGTATAGGCTGCAGACGCCTGCCAGTTTGGCGTCAGTTGGCCGGAGATTTCCGCGTCGATACCGCGACTGCGGACCTCGCCCGCAGCGCTGTAACAGCTCTGCGCGGGGTAGCCAGGGCAGAAGGTGGCCTGATTGGCTGGCAGGTAGGCACGATTCTCCTGGATGGTGTCGAACAGCGCCACGGAGGCATTCAGCGCGCCATCGAAATAAGCACCCTTGAGACCGATCTCGTAGCTTTTGCCAGTCATGGGCTCCAGAACCGAACCGCCGGAGTTCTGCTCGCTTTGTGGCTTGAAGATCTCGGTATAGCTGGCATAGACCGAATAGGTGTCGTTCAGGTCGTAGATGATGCCGGCATAGGGCGTGACTTCGCGGGTGGCCTTGTAGTCGTTGTCGCTGTAAAGGTTGTCGAAGTCATACCAGCTGACTCGTCCCCCGACGATGACGTGCAGCGGGTCCACCGGATTGAAGCGCGCTGCCGCATACACCGCCTCTTCGGTGGTGGTGTTCTTGCTGGCATAGGGTGTCAGCGTGTCCTTGGCCGGCTTGGGGATGCTGCTGGGGCGGAAGTTGTAGATGTCCACCGGAGTAGCACCGGAATAGCCGCCACGCTGATAGAACTTATCCTGCCGCCGACTGATCCCGGCCATCAGTTCGTGCTCGCGACCCAGAAACTGGAAGGGCCCGCTCACCGAAGCATCAAGGTTGAGCTGATCGGAATCGGTGCGATAGGCGCCCGAAGCGGTACCAAAGTCACTCACCGAACTGTAGCTAAAGTCCGCGGCCGTGGACGTCAGGTAGTTGGAGTAGGTATCGGAATTCGCCCAGACCTGCTGCGCCGCCAGCTTGGCCTTCCAGCCGTTGTCGAAGGTGTGGGTGATGTCGGAGAACAGGGTGTAGTTGTCCTGATCCCAGTAGGCCCAGTCACCGCTCAGGAAAGTAGAGCGCGACAGGTGCAGGTCCTCGCCATTGGGGCCGCTGGGCAGGCTGCCCCAGTCGGAGGTCTTGTCCTCACGCTGCTTGGACGCGCCGATGGTCCAGGTAGTGGAGTCGCTGAGATCCGCTTCGAGGACGCCATAGAAGGTCTGGCGCTTGCGCTCGCGCACGTCCTGGAAGCTGTGGCCGTCCTCATAGGCAGCCACGGCGCGACCGCGCAGGGTGCCGGCTTCGTTGAGCTTGTTGGAGGCGTCGACCTCGGTACGGTAACGGTCCCAGCTGCCGGCGCTGGTGGTGACGCTGACCTGGGGGAAGGCGGTCGGACGCTTGCGCACCAGGTTCAGGGTGGCCGAAGGATCGCCGGCCCCGGTCATCAGGCCGGTGGCGCCGCGGACCACCTCGACACGGTCGTAGATGGACAGATCGGCCGAGGACAGACTGTCGAGGGTGAAGGTCCCGGCCGTGGTGGGCAGGCCGTCGTACATGACGTTGTCGATGCGGAAGCCGCGGGAGAGGAATTCCTGGCGGTCGCCGCCGAACCTGCGCAGCGTTACGCCCGGGGCGTATCTGACCACATCATTGAGATCGGTCATGCCCTGGTCTTCCATGCGCTGCCGGGTGATGACGCTCACCGACTGGGGCGTCTCCCGGATCGACAGGGGCAGGCCGGTGGAGGTACTCATGGCGCCGGTGGTGTAGGAGCGTGTCCCTTCGGTGGTCGTCCGGCCCATCAGGGAGCCATCGTCCGCGCTGATGGTGGTGGCCTCAAGCGCCACGCTGCCGGCCGCCGCCTGGGTGGCCACCGGGGCGACGGTCGCGACCTTGCCGGTGACCGAAGCGGCCAGGCCACTACCAGCCAGCAGGCGCTGCAGGGCGACATCCGGCTCCATCCGTCCCGACAGTGCCGGCGCGCGCTTGCCAACCAGGGCCGTGGCATCGTAGTTCACCTGAAGACCACTGGCGCGCGCGAAGCTCTGCAAAGCATCGGCCAGCGGCTGCGCCGGTTGGGACAGCGCCACAGGGGCGGCCTGGGCGAGGGTCGCCACGCCCAGGGATACGGAAAGCGCGAGAAGGCGGAGGGAGAAGAGCTGCATGTTGTGGTCGTCCTCTAGGGAAACACCGACCCGTCCGTACCCCACGTAAGGACTCGCTGGAGGCTTTCCAGGGACCGGTATCCAATGCCGTCTTGCGCGGCGGGACGCAGGCTATGCAACCTGGAAGCATCTGTAAATGCAAATTAATATCATAAGCGAACGCAAATCCATGCCGTTCATGGAGCAACCGCTCAAGCACAGCCCTTTCGAGCCCTTGGCCTTCCATCGCCTGCCGATAAGAAATTTCAAGAGAATGTTTCGTCAGGTGTAACAGGTGCCCAATGTCAGCAGAGCCCGGTATCTGGAAGGATCGCGTTGCTCCAGATTGGAGGACGCGACAGGGCGGGCGGGGCTATCACGGTGCAGTTGGATCCCACCACCCGTTCCGGACTGACAAGGGCCATGCCTCCTTGTCGCGCCCTACCCCCAGACCAGGCGCTTTGAACCTCCGGCGCCTTCATCGTGAAAGCGCTGGGCGATGGCCAGGATCTGCGGTTCGATGGCCAGAAAGGCATCCAGCACTTCGGGATCGAAGGTGGTGCCACGCATCTCACGCATCATCCGCAGCGACTCCTCATGGCTGAAGGGCTCCTTGTAGCAGCGGCGGCTGATCAGGGCGTCGTAGATATCCGCTACCGCCATAATCCGTCCCGCCAAGGGGATGGCGGTGCCGGCCAGCCCATTGGGATAGCCGCTGCCATCCCATTTCTCATGATGGGTGCTGGCGATCTCGGCGGCCAAGGCGAGGAAGTTGTCCTCCTCCAGGTGGCTCGCGGTGTTGAGGATGATCTGGCGCCCGAATTCGGCATGCCGCTGCATCACCTGCATTTCTTCCGGCGTCAAACGACCGGGCTTGAGCAGGATGGCGTCCGGCACGCCGACCTTGCCGATGTCGTGCAGGGGTGCGGACAGGAACAGCAGCTGGATGTAATCCGGTGTGAGCAGCTCTGGTGCCTGACCGGTGCGCCGCATGTACTCGGCGATGGCGCGGACATAGTGCTGGGTACGCTTGATATGGGCCCCGGTTTCAGGATCCCGGGTCTCGGCCACCGCCGCCATGGACTCGATGGTGATCTGACGCGAACGTTCCAGTTGCCTCCGCCAACGCTCCTCATGACGCCGTGCCAGGATGCTGCGGGTCACCAGCGCCAGGCCTGACAGCACCAGCACCAGCAGCAAGGGCGCCGCCAAGGGCACGAAGATGCTGAGACGCACGAACAACCAGGCGCTGAGCAGTTGTGGAACCACGATCAAGGCCACCGCCAGCAGCAGGAACAGGCGCTGACTGCGGTTGAAGAAAAAGCCTACGGACAACAGCAGGCCGCTCGCCAGACACAACAGCAACTGCAGCACACCGGCGAATTGCGGAACCCGCACCAGGGCCTCGTCCAGCAGATCCTGGGCCAGGGCCGCCTGCAGCCTTACGCCGGAAAAGATCTTGCCCAACGCCGTGGTATGCAGGTCATTGAAACCCGCAGCCGTAACGCCGACGAACACCACCTTGCCCTTGAGCGCGGCGGGCGCCACCGCCCCTTGCAGCACGGCCAGTGCCGAGACCTCCGGATAGTGCTGGGCACCGGCATGTAGACGCAACAGCGCCCGACCCTCGCGGTCGAGCGGCAGCCGGTGATCGCCCAGGCGCAGCGTCGGGCCGGCGAGTCCGTCTTCGATCACCCCCTGGGTAAGCCCCAGGGCGCGCATGCTGGCTGCGAGCGCCAGACTGGGATGCACGATGCCTTGATGACTCAGCAACAGGGGCACCCGCCGCAGGATACCGTCGCTGTCCCGCTGGCTATTGATGAAGCCGCTGAAGCGCGTCTGGTCGGCGATTGGAGCGACGCTGCTCAGGGCCCCACTCGCCTCGGGTAGCCTGAGCGCGTCCAGCGCGCCCGTGAAGCCAACGCCCGGCCGCAAGCCGCTCAGGTGAGGCGTTGGCAGGCCGAGAAAGAAGAAGCGCGCACCGACGGCGCCCGTCTGGCCCATGACATAGCCGAGATAGCCGTCGTTGTCCTGCAATTCCGGCGGAACCCCGGAGAAATTCAGTTCCACGCCGAAGTCGTTCTTGAAGCTCCGCTGCAGCGCCTTGAGCGATGTCCGATCCGGCTCGCTGAACAGCACATCAACGGCGATGGCGGCCGGCTGCGCCTCGGCGATGCGGGAGAGCAACTCCGCTACCCGGTAGCGTGGCCAGGGCCACTGCCCCAGCGCGGCGAGGCTGGCCTCATCGATGCTGACTACCTGGACGGCCTTGGCGTCTTCCTCGTCGGCCGAAAACCGGCTGAGCTGATCGTAGAGGATACGATCGAGGTACTGCAGCGGCGCCAGTTGCAGCAAAGCGCCCAGACCGAAGGCCAGTGATAGTCCCAGGCTGACCAGGAACATCCAGGGCGCTCGACGCCGCAGCGCGGTAGTGACAGCTTTCATGCGCCAGACTCTAGAGAATCAGGATTTCGGCGCGTCGGTTGCGCGGTTCGGATTTGCCGGCGCGCGCCGGTACCAGGGGAACCGTGTCGCCAAAGAACTCGACATTGACGCGCAGCTTGGGATCGAGCCGTTGCAGCAGACCGGCGACCTTACGCGCACGCTGGGCCGAGAGATCGAGGTTGTAGGACGGCGCACCCGAACCATCCGCATGGCCGAATACCGAGATTTCGGTCGGCAGGCGTTCGCGCGCAGTCTCCAGTACCTGAGGCAGGAGCGCCTTGGATTGGGGAGTGAGCTCCATGCTGTCGGAAAGGAAGTTGAGCACGAAGGTCTTGGGTGGCGAAGGCTGGGCCGCCAGGATCTGCTGATTCTGCTGCGTGAAAGTCGGCTGATCCACTGGCTGGGAAGCGGTAGGCGCTTGACCGGGCCGGGCCACGGTGACCTCGGCAAAGCCCTGGTCGATGGCCTGCCGGCCGGCAGAACTGGTGACCGAAACGGCGCCGACATGGCCGTCCTCATCGGGCATCAGTACCACACGGGTCTGGGGTGGACTGGCGCAGCCAGCCAGGAACAACAGGCCGCACAGCAGCAAGCTCGACAGCGCGCGACCGGAGGTCAGGCAAGCGCGGCCGCCCCTCATTGCGCCTGCACCAGAAAACGGGTGCCCCGCACGCCAATGGTGGCGGACGGCGTTTCGATCTTCACCGAGCCAGGCGAGACCTTGCCGATCTTGCCGGAAGAGTAGATCGCCGAGCCCTTGTTCAAATAGACCGAAAAGCCGTAGCGGCTGCTCTTGGGTTCGAACAGATAGTCACGCAACTGCACGTCCGCACCGCTGCCCAGGGTCAGCAGGGTACCGTCGAGAAAGACGATGGCTGCAGTGGACTCCGGACCCGTCTGCAGCCGATCGGCCACCTGCAACGTGGTACCGGCCTGGGCCTCCAGAATGGTCGCCTGGCGCAGTACCTTGACGCTGCCCGCGACACTCTTGATCAGGGCCACATGGCTGTCATCGGCAGCGGCCCAAGGAGATCCCAGCAGCTGCACGCCAAGCAGGCCCAGGGCGAATATTATTTTTTTCATCATTTCCCGGTCCGTGGATGAGTTGACCTAGTGTGGTAGCTGGGCACGATCAGAGGCTGGCGAGCCAGTTCAAATTGCCAGGCACGCAGTGGAGTGCAATCTAGAGTCGTGAACTCAATCACCTTCTACCAGATAAACAAGCCAGGCGGCACCGCAAGCAGAGCAAGTGGCACTTGGCTATCACTCATCGATCAGGGTGTAGCGGGACGAACGACCACGGCAGCGGTCTAGTGACCATCGTTTCCAGGTCATCCTTCATGCACATCATTCTGGTCCGTCACGGCAAACCCGATCTTTCCAGCAAAGCCCACTGCACACCGCGAGACATGAAGGACTGGGTGGCGCGCTACCAAAAGGCGCCGGTACCCGCAGGCCAGGAACCCGAGGAGACGCGGCGGCTGGCGCAAGCGGCGGGCTACGTGGTCAGCAGCCCTTCGAGCCGCTGCGTACGCTCCCTTGAATACCTGATGGGGCGAACCGGAAGCCCGGTCGACGATGTCTACGCCGAAGCTCATCTGCCGTATCTGGAAGTGGATACGCCGCGGCTCCCGGTCAAGGCCTGGCGCCTGCTGTTCAGGTCGGCCTGGTTCCTGGGCTTCGCCGCCCACACCGAATCCATCCGCCGCTCGTCAGTACGGGCCGCCCAGGCGGCCGACCGCCTGATCGACCTGGCCGAACGCCACGGCTCGGTACTGCTGCTGGGGCACGGCATCATGAACGTGCTGATCGCCTGGCAATTGCGCAAGCGCGGCTGGCGCGGCCCCCTGCATCTGCTGCTCAAGGACTACTGGAAGCCAAGCCTCTATCGCAAGGGAGACCGCTGACACCGGGTGACCCGCGCCATGGCTGCGCGCGAATGGGAAACACACGGCCTCGCTCAGCCATCCAGCGACGGGCCCACCAGCGCGGCGAGCTGGTCATAGACGCCGGGCGCGGCCACCAGCAGCGGGTTGCCATTGACCAGACCGTCGTTGCGCAGAAAGGCGTTGTGACAGCCGCCGGCTTCCTGGATCAGTACCAGGCCCGCCAGGCAGTCCCAGCCATGGATCAGGGTTTCGTAGTAGCCAATCAGGCGACCAGCCGCGACATAGGCGGTCATCAGCGCGCCGGACCCATTGCGAAAGAACTGCCCGCCTTCGGCCAGCAACCCGGTCACGAAGGGCAGGAAATGCTCCTTGCCGCGTCTGTGCGTCGTACCCAGGCCGGTCAGCCCCTGACGCACCGTCGTAGCCGAGTGGACGCGCAACGGCTGGCCGTTGACGAAGGCACCATGGCCGCGCAGGCCATGAAAGAGTTCGTCGTGGTTCGGGTCCATGATGGCACCGAGCAGCGGTTCACCCTGGTGCATCAGGCCGATGGACACACACCAGTTGTGCAGCCCATTGAGAAAGGGTGCGGTGCCGTCGATGGGGTCGATGACCCAGAGGTAGGCCGCGGCCAGATCGGTGGCGCCGCCCTCTTCACCCAGCAGGCCATCCTCCGGGAAACGCTCGCTCAGCCGCTGGCGGATGAGGTCCTCCAGCGTTTTGTCGGCAATGCTGACCACATCCTGCAGGTCATCGCCCTTGTGATCCACCTGCAGCGCACCACGCTGGCGATAGAACTCGAGCCCGACCTGGGCCGCTTCCCGGGCGATTTCCTGAACGGCGCGGTAGCGTTCGGCGATGGCGGGATCGATGCTGGTCATGGGATTTTCCTGTGGCAAGGTAAGGGCGTCAGGGTGCCAGCTCGGGCAGCGGAAAAGAATACTATCGAGCCTTCCGCACACCGTCTCGCGCCAGGATGACCGGTTCCAGGCGCGATGACGCCGCCTCAATATCAGCAGGCCAGCGGACAGTGCCAAAGGTAGGACTAGTAGCCATGGTCACTGGCATGTCATCTCGCTGTTGCAGGCTGTCGGGTAATGGCAATCGATACGGCGAAATGTGCAAGCGGACCGCACCAAATCCGCTGGCCGCCGTCAGAACATTCAAGAGCTCGATGTACCGGGAGGACGCCATGACCGCACACACTTCGCCATTCCACGGCAATGGTCAGCTGCAACAGTTGCGGCGACTGATCCCCAGGCAACATTTCGAAGGTCTGGAGCGACATCTGGAACTGTTGTCGACCGAATTCCCGCTGTTCGATCACCCGCCTCTGGTCATCCACTGCACGCTCGCCGAGACCCTGGAAAACCTCGGTATCCGGGCGTTCCAGTGGCAGGGCATGTGCGACATGCCCCAGCGCATGGCGCTGGGTAGTGCGCTGATGGGCGAAGGTTTCATGGCTCAATCCAGTACGCCCGAATACACCCTCTATCTCAACACCCGGGGCGAAAAGGTCCTGCTGCGTCAGGAAACGTCGGCTGGCCGGACGCTGGTCAGTCTGGTGTCGGATTGTCCGCCGCTATTCAGCTACCTGGCCGCCAAACACAGTGAAGCGGTACCCGTGACCTGAAGCGATCTCCAGCGCGCCGCCAGTGACGTGAACCACTGGCGACTCCGATGGCGAACGTGATCACAGTTGCGCATTAACGTCTAACTAATGGGGAACCAAATCGACGTTGGAATGGTAGATTCGCGCTTCGGATCTACCAGGAGACCCAAGGAATGGGACGTCGTATTCTGGCCAGCTTCATCGCTACCTTTGCCGCCCTCAATGCTGGGGCTGCCTCCCTCCCCGCCATGCCGCCGCTCAAGCTGGCAGATCTCACTCTCGAAAGCTCGTCCGCCCCAGCCACTGCCCTGCCCGCTGGTACCCAGGCGCGCACGCGAGATAGCCGGCAACCTGCCGACAGCGCACGTTGGTTGAACGAACGCCAGCCGCTGGTCCGAGAGCAACGCTGGGTGTTCTAGGCCATTCGATTGAGCCCGACGGACGGTTTCTATTTCGTATGCTTTTTATTCCCAGCAAGGGAATGAATAGCTATTTTCCAGGTCCGTCTGGTTCTACGGGCAACTCATTCGTCTGCCCTTTTGACCTGCATGCGGAGCCGTCATGAAACGCCTGTCCTTTCTCTTGTTCGCCGCGCTGACGGCATGCAGTTCTGCGCCCGTCTCTCCGCCGCCAGATCCGTCGCTATTCGGTGGTCACACCCAGGACCAGCTCAAGCAAAGCTTCGGCTCGCCGCAACGGGTTGCCCAGCTGGATCACCTGGTGGTCTACGAATACCGCAACCTGCGCGCGCCAGGTAGTACGACCCCTGTCTACTCCTTTCTCCTCGAAAACGAGCGGGTGATCGAATCCACCCCGGGAACCTTGCAGCTCTATCGCGAGGACGGCATCACCAAGGTGCGAGCGGAAAGCCTCTAGCTAGACCGCGCAAGCCCGGAACGGAGCAAAGAACCGCCTCGAATCGATATGCAAAAAAGTACAGCTTTTGGTGTCTTCCAGCATTTGTTTCCCGAGCGGCAACGGGCTGTAATCCATCCGTGGCTTCCGCTGCAAGGGCCGTCATAGCGGGCTGCGTGGTGGGTTACAACAACAAGAACAGCGTCTGCTGCAGTGGCACAGAACGCGGAGTGCAAGATGAAAACAACACCAAAAGCGCTTTTATTGTCCGCTGTCACCCTCTCTGCCGGCATGGCGTTCTCGCTGTCTCTTCAAGCCGCCGAGACGGTTACCATCGCCACCGTCAACAACAGCGACATGATCCGCATGCAGCGGCTGTCGAAGACCTTCGAAGAACAGCATCCCGACATCAAGCTCAACTGGGTCGTCCTCGAAGAAAACGTCCTGCGTCAGCGCCTGACCACCGATATCGCCACCCAGGGTGGTCAATTCGATGTGCTCACCATCGGCATGTACGAAACCGGTCTCTGGGGCGCCCAGAACTGGTTGGAGCCGATGAAGGATCTGCCCGCCAACTACGACCTGGAAGACCTCTTCCCGTCGGTTCGCGAAGGCCTGTCGGTCAAGGGCACCCTCTATGCCCTGCCCTTCTACGCCGAAAGCTCCATCACCTACTACCGCAAGGATCTGTTCCAGCAGGCCGGCCTTACCATGCCCGAGCAGCCGACCTGGACCCAGATCGCCGAATTCGCCGGCAAGCTGAACAAGCCGGACAAGGACCAGTATGGCCTCTGCCTGAGAGGCAAGGCTGGCTGGGGTGAGAACATGGCCCTGATCACCACCATGGCCAACGCCTTTGGCGCTCGCTGGTTCGATGAAAAGTGGCAGCCGGAATTCACCGGTCCGGAGTGGACCGCGGCCGCCAACTACTATGTCGACAACATGAAGAAGTACGGCCCGCCCGGGGCGTCCAGTAACGGCTTCAACGAAAACCTGGCGCTGTTCAACAGCGGCAAGTGCGCCATCTGGGTCGATGCCAGCGTCGCCGGCTCCTTCACCATGGACAAGAGCCAGAGCAAGGTAGCGGACAGCGTCGGCTTCGCCGCCTCGCCGCGCGAGGTCACCGACAAGGGTTCGTCCTGGCTGTACGCCTGGTCGCTGGGTATCCCGGCCACCTCCAAGCACAAGGACGCGGCCAAGACCTTCGTGACCTGGGCCACCTCCAAGGATTACGGCAAGCTGGTCGCGGACAAGGACGGTATCGCCAACGTGCCACCGGGTACCCGCAAGTCCACCTACAGCGAGGCCTACCTGGCAGCGGCGCCTTTCGCCAAGGTCTCCCTGGACATGCTGCAGCACGCCGACCCGGCCCATCCCTCGGCCAAGCCGGTGCCCTATGTGGGCATCCAGTACGTGACCATTCCCGAGTTCCAGGCCATCGGCACCTCGGTCGGCAAGCTGTTCGCCGCAGCCCTGACTGGGCAGATGCCGGTGCAGCAGGCCCTGCAGGCGGCCCAGCAGTCCACCGCCCGGGAAATGAAGCGCGCCGGTTATCCCAAGTAGCGCTGGATACCGGGGTCCGCACTCAGCGGACCTCGGCCTAGCGGCTTTTCCTGCCTGATCCGTCGCTGGCGTCGCGAGACGCCAGGGATTCGTCACGGCCTCCTGCCTTGCGGAGCATCGCCATGCAGACCTCCACGCTCAAGACGCCCGCCGTCGATACCCCCACCGCTCCAGCCCGTCGTCAACGCCGCCGTGCCGGTCCCGGCTGGTTCCTGATCAGTCCTTCGGTGGCCCTGCTGCTGGTGTGGATGCTGGTGCCCCTGGGAATGACCATCTGGTTCTCGCTGATCCGCTACAACCTGCTCTATCCGGGCGAGCACGCCTTCGTCGGACTGGAGAACTTCGAATACTTCGTCACCGATGCCGGCTTCTGGCCCGGCATGACCAACACCCTGCTGCTGGTGGGCAGCGTGCTGCTGATCAGCGTGGTCTTCGGCGTGCTGATCTCGGCGCTGCTGGAGGCCAGCGAGTTCTTCGGACGCGGCATCGTCCGGGTCCTGCTGATCTCGCCCTTCTTCATCATGCCCACGGTCAGCGCCCTGATCTGGAAGAACCTGATCTTCCATCCGGTCTCCGGCATTCTCGCGGCGATCTGGAAGCTGTTCGGGGCTACCCCGGTGGACTGGCTGGCCACTCATCCGCTGCTGTCGATCATCCTGATCGTCTCCTGGCAGTGGCTGCCCTTCGCCATTCTCATCCTGATGACCGCCATGCAGTCGCTGGACCAGGAACAGAAGGAAGCGGCCCGCCTCGACGGTGCCGGTCCGGTCGCCATCTTCTGGCACCTGACCCTGCCGCACCTGGCCCGGCCGATCGCCGTGGTGGTGATGATAGAGACCATCTTCCTGCTGTCGGTGTTCGCCGAGATCTACACCACCACCAGCGGCGGCCCGGGCTTCGCCTCCACCAACCTGGCCTACCTGATCTACAACCAGGCCCTGCTGCAGTTCGACGTTGGCCTGGCTTCCGCCGGCGGCCTGATCGCCGTGCTCATCGCCAACATCGCCGCCATCATCCTGGTGCGGATGCTTGGCAAGAACCTGACCCAACAGTGAGGACCCCGACATGCTGACGCTCAAGCAATCCCGGCGCCTGCAGAGCCTGCTGCTGGGCCTGCTCGCCTGGCTGGTGGCACTGGTGCTGTTCTTCCCGATCTTCTGGATGGTGCTGACCAGCTTCAAGACCGAGATCGACGCCTTCGCCACGCCGCCGCAGTTCTTCTTCATGCCCACGCTGGAGAACTACCTGACCATCCAGGCACGCAGCGACTACTTCCACTTCGCGCTGAATTCGGTGGTGATCTCCTTTGGCGCCACCCTGCTGAGTCTGTTGCTGGCGCTACCGGCGGCCTATTCCATGGCTTTCCACGAGACCAAGAACACCCAGCGCCTGCTCCTGTGGATGCTCTCTACCAAGATGCTGCCGGCGGTCGGGGTACTGGTGCCCATCTACCTGCTGGCCAAGCAGTTCGAGCTGCTCGACAGCCGGCTGTTGCTGATCGCCATCTACACGCTGATCAACCTGCCGATCGTGGTCTGGATGGTCTATACCTACTTCAAGGACATACCCAAGGACATCCTCGAGGCGGCACGCCTGGATGGCGCCACCACCTACCAGGAAATCGTCCGGGTGCTGCTGCCGATCAGCAAGGGCGGCATCGCCTCCACCATGCTGCTGTCGCTGATCCTGTGCTGGAACGAGGCCTTCTGGTCGCTCAACCTGACCTCGTCCAACGCCGCGCCGCTGACCGCCCTGATCGCCTCCTACTCCAGTCCCCAGGGACTGTTCTGGGCCAAGCTGTCCGCCGTCTCGACGCTGGCCTGCGCCCCCATCCTGATCTTCGGCTGGATCAGCCAGAAACAACTGGTGCGCGGCCTGTCCTTCGGCGCCGTGAAATGAGCCGTCGCTGCGCTACTGCGCTTGCCGATCCGGCGTCTCGCCTTCGCTCGCGACGCGCAGCGACGGCTCAAATAACAAGAGGATTCCTGTCATGGCCAATCTGAAAATCCGCAGCCTGCGCAAGGGCTTCGACTCGCTGGAAATCATCAAGGGTGTGGACCTGGACATCAACGACCGCGAATTCGTGGTCTTCGTCGGGCCCTCGGGTTGCGGCAAGTCCACCCTGCTGCGCCTCATCGCCGGGCTGGAAGAGGTCACCAGCGGCACCCTGGAACTGGACGGGCGCGACATCACCGAGGTCTCGCCGGCCAAGCGCGACCTGGCGATGGTGTTCCAGACCTATGCCCTCTATCCACACATGAGCGTACGCAAGAATCTCTCCTTCGCCCTGGACCTGGCCAAGGTCGACAAGCAGGAAGTGGAGCGCAAGGTCAGCGACGCGGCGCGCATCCTCGAACTGACGCCCCTGCTGGAGCGCAAGCCGCGCCAGCTCTCCGGCGGTCAGCGCCAGCGGGTGGCCATCGGCCGCGCCATCGTCCGCCAGCCAAAGATCTTCCTGTTCGACGAGCCGCTGTCCAACCTGGACGCCGCCTTGCGCGTGCAGATGCGCCTGGAACTGGCACGGCTGCATCAGGAGCTGCAGGCCACCATGATCTACGTGACCCACGACCAGGTGGAGGCCATGACCCTCGCCACCAAGGTGGTGGTACTCAATGGCGGGCGGGTCGAGCAGGTCGGCTCGCCGCTGGAGCTCTATCACCATCCGGCCAATCTCTTCGTCGCCGGCTTTCTCGGCACGCCGAAGATGGCCTTTCTCAAGGGCCAGGTGGTGGCCACCGATGCTCAGGGCGTCGAGGTGGCGCTGGCTGCGGGACCGCGCATGCGACTGCCACGCCAGGGCGCCGGGCTCGCGGTCGGCAGTCCGGTGACCCTGGGCATTCGTCCGGAACACCTGCGGCTGGCCGCCGACGGCCAGCTGCCGGTGATCACCGACGTGGCCGAGCGACTGGGCAGCGACACCTATTGCCACATGGTCACCGAGGCCGAAGAGCCACTGACCGTGCGGGTACCCGGCGACTGCGCCGTGGCCTATGGCGAACGCCAGCGCCTGGCGCTGGACGTCGAGTTCTGCCACCTGTTCGACGAACAGGGCCGCGCCGTGGCGCCACTGCTGCGCCAGGCCGCCTGATCTCACCTTCTCTCCTGGTCATGGCCGACCATGACCAGGGGCGCCTTCTGCCAGGATCCCTCTCATGAAACTCAATCGCCAGAATCTCGACCAGCTTCCCGCACACATCGCCAAGCCCGCCTACGCCGCCTGCCAGCTGCGCCAGGGCATCGTCCATATCGGTGTCGGTGGCTTCCACCGGGCGCACCAGGCCATCTACACCGAAGCCCTGCTCAACCAGGGCCGCAACCTGGACTGGAGCATCTGCGGCGTCGGGCTGCGCGCCGAAGACCGTGCCATGCGCGACGCCCTGGCCGGCCAGGACTATCTCTACACCCAGGTGGTGCTGGCCGACGAGCCGGACACCGAGGTCCGCGTCGTCGGCGCCATCAGCGGCATGCTGCTGGCCGAAGACGGCACCCAGACGCTGATCGACAAGCTGGCCCATCCCAGTACCCGCATCGTCTCCCTCACCATTACCGAGGGCGGCTACTGCATGGATGACAGCACCGGCGAATTCAACTTCAAGCTGCCGCTGATCCAGCACGACCTGCAGCATCCCGGTGATCCGCGCAGCGTCTTCGGCTTCCTGCTGGCGGCCCTGGCCAAGCGCCGCGCCGAGGGCACCGGCCCCTTCACCGTGATGTCCTGTGACAACCTTCCGCACAACGGCCAGGTCACCCGCAAGGCCCTGCTGGCCTATGCCGCGCTGGTGGATGAAGACCTGCACGGCTGGATCGCGGAGCAGGTCAGCTTCCCCAATGCCATGGTCGATCGCATCACCCCCATGACCAGTGCCGCCCATCGCGAGGCCCTGCTGGCCGAGCACGGCGTCGAGGACGCCTGGCCGGTGGTCTGCGAGCCCTTCCTGCAGTGGGTGCTGGAAGACAGCTTCGTCGCCGGTCGTCCGGCCTGGGAGGACGTCGGCGTGCAGTTCACCGACGACGTAACCCCCTACGAGGAGATGAAGATCAAGCTGCTCAACGGCAGCCACCTCGCCCTCACCTACCTGGGCTTCCTCAAGGGCTATCGCTTCGTCCACGAGACCATGGCCGATCCGCTGTTCGTACGCTACATCCGCACCTACATGGACGAGGACGTGACGCCCCAGCTGGCACCGGTACCCGGCATCGACCTGGACCAGTACAAGGACACCCTGATCGAGCGCTTCTCCAACCGCGCCATCGCCGACCAGCTGGAGCGGGTCTGCTCCGATGGTTCCTCGAAGTTTCCCAAGTTCACCGTGCCGACCATCAATCGCCTGATCGAGGACGACCAAGCCATGGATCGCGCGGCGTTGGTGGTAGCTGCCTGGGCGGTCTATCTGCGCGGTGTGGACGAGACCGGCGCGACCTATCGCATCCCCGATCCACGGGCCAACTACTGCGAGGAGCTGGTGCAGGATCAGAAGAATCTCACCGAACGCCTGCTGGGCGCCGAGGAAATCTTCGGCAAGCACATCCCGAAATCCGCCGCCTTCGTTGCCGCCTTCGAACGACAGCTGTACAACTTGCGGACCCATGGGGTCAGCGCCACCCTGCAGACCCTGCTCGGCGACTAATAACGACAAGGAGCGGCCAGGCATGAAGTTTCTCGGGATCGACTGCGGCACCCAGGGCACCAAGGCGGTGATCCTGGATGTCGAGCGCGGAGTAGTACTGGGCGAAGGCAGTGCGCCTCACCCCTCGACCGAAGGCGCCAATGGCCGCCGCGAACAGAATCCGGCGGACTGGATTCGGGCACTGGTGGCCGCCACCCGCGCGGCCCTGGCTCAAGCCGGCAGCGATGGCCAGGACATTCTTGGCGTCGGTGTGTCCGGCCAGCAGCATGGTCTGGTGCTGCTCGACGACAGCGGCAAGGTGCTGCGTCCGGCCAAACTCTGGTGCGACACCGAGTCCACCCCGGAAAACGAGCGGCTGCTGGAACACCTCGGCGGCGTGGAAGGGTCCATCGAGCGCCTGGGCCTGGCCATCGCGCCGGGCTATACCGTCTCCAAGCTGCTCTGGACCAAGGAACAGCACCCGGAGGTGTTCGACCAGATCGCCCGGGTGCTGCTGCCCCACGATTACCTGAACTTCTGGCTGACCGGTCGCGCCGTGGCGGAATACGGCGATGCCTCGGGCACCGGCTATTTCAACGTACGAACGCGCCAATACGACCTGGAACTGCTGCGCCATATCGACCCCAGCGGTCGTCTGGAACGTGCCCTGCCGGAGCTGATCGAGGCCGACCAGCCGGTCGGTCGCCTACGGCCGGAGGTCGCCAGCCAGCTGGGCATCAATCCCCAGGCGCTAGTCTCCAGCGGCGGCGGCGACAACATGATGGGCGCGCTGGGCACCGGCAACAGCCGTGCCGGCCAGATCACCCTGAGCCTGGGTACCTCGGGTACCCTCTATGGCTACTCCGACGAACCGCGTATCAGCGATCATCCGGCGGTGGCGGGCTTCTGCTCGTCCAACGGCGGCTGGCTGCCGCTGATCTGCACCATGAACCTGACCAATGCCAGCGGCCAGATCCGCGAACTGCTCGGCCTGGATCTGGCCGAATTCACCCGCCTGGTCGCGGAGTCGCCCATCGGGGCCGAGGGGGTGCTGATGCTGCCCTTCCTCAATGGCGAACGGGTACCGGCGCTACCGACGGCGACCGCCAGCCTGCACGGCCTCACCGCCACCAACCTGACCCGCGCCAACCTGTGCCGGGCGGTGGTCGAGGGGGTCAGCTTCGCCCTGAGATATGGCTTCGATCTGCTACGCGACCTGGGCATGCCCGGTGACACCCTGAGACTCATCGGCGGGGGTGCCAAGAGCCCGGTGTGGCGGCAGCTGATCGCCGATCTGATGAACACCCCGGTGGTCTGCCCGGTCCACGGCGAAGCCGCCGCCCTGGGCGGCGCCCTGCAGGCCGCCTGGTGCTGGAGTCGTGAACAGGGCCGCCCGGAGTCGCTGGACAGCCTTACCGAGCGCTGCGTGCACCTGGACCCGGCCAGCCGCGCCGAACCGGATTCCGCCCGGGTCGCCGAGTACGAAGCGGCTTACCAGCGCTATCGGCAGCAGTTGCGTGACAGCTACGGGGTAGCCTAGCGAACGAAGGGGTGAGAAACGCCAGGCGATTTTTCACCCCATCGAGACTCAGGGCGTAGGTTGGGCTGAGCACAGCGAAGCCCAACAAAACACAGCTGGCCCTTTACATCGTTGGGCTTCGCTGCGCTCAGCATCAACCTACGTCTCAGGCCTTGCCGATCGGTACGAAAGGCGCGTCCAGCAATCGGGCGAGGTCCGCCGGTGCCAGGGCCACTTCCAACCCGCGGCGCCCCGCACTGACATGAATGTTGGCCAATTCCGCCGCGGACTCGTCGATGAAGGTACGCAGCCGCTTCTTTTGCCCCAGCGGGCTGATCCCGCCCACCAGATAGCCGGTGCTGCGCTGGGCCTGATCAGGCTTGGCCATCTCCAGCTTCTTCACCCCCGCGGCCTGGGCCAGGGCCTTTAGGTCCAGGGTACCGGCGACCGGCACGATGGCCACCAGCAGCTCGTGCTTTTCGCTCACGGCCAACAGGGTCTTGAATACCGTTGCTGCCGCCAGGCCGAGCTTTTCGACGGCTTCCAGACCATAGGACGCGGCCTTGGGGTCATGGTGGTAGCTCAGCACCTCGTGAGGCACCTGGCTTTTCTTGAGCAGTTCTATCGCCGGGGTCATGCCAGCACTCCTTGGGGGTCGGCCACCTCCGCCCGTCCGCGACCCTGGGCCTTGGCCCGGTAGAGGGCGAAGTCGGCCGCCTGCAGCCAGTGGGCCACGTCATCGTAGGCCCGGTCGAAGCCGGCGATGCCGCAGCTCATGCCGACACGTACGTGCTGGCGCTCGCCGGGGCTACCCGCCTGCATCTCCTGCAAACGCTCCTGCAGGCGGCGAATCAGATCCAAGGCTCGCTCGGGCGAGGTATCGGGCAACAGGATACCGAATTCATCGCCGCCGAAACGACCGGCGAGATCACTGGTCCGGATGGTCCGTGCCAGCAGACTGGAAAACTGACGGAGCACCTCGTCGCCCGCCTGATGGCCAAAGCGGTCGTTGACCAGCTTGAAGTTGTCCAGGTCGATCATCACCAGGCTGGCATCGGCGCCACTGCGCTTGCAGCGGGCGAATTCACGCTGCAGCAGCTGATCCCAGTGCGTTCGGTTGTGCAGGCCGGTCATGCCGTCCTGCTTGCTGATCAGCTCCAGCTCCTGCTTGCGCCGGGACAGCTGCTGCGCCAGGCGAAAGCTCACCAGCCCCAGGGCCCAGGGATAGGCAATGATCATCGGCAGGCAGGCATAGATCTGCGCCGTCGAGGTCTGGATGGCGACCGGGTGGCGCAGCACGACCAGGCCGATGAGGATGCCGGCCAACTGCGCGAGCAGGCCGCGGCGCCAGAACACCAGGCCACCGGCGCCCAGCATGTTGAGGCTGGTCATGGCGAGCAGGGTCACGCTGGGCAGGAGGTTGAAGCCCATGCTCGCCACCCAGAAGCCCGCCGAGCCACAATCCAGCAACAGGTTGCTCAACTCGGCGCGATAGGGATCCCGGGCGCGGACGGCGCGCAGATAGGCCAGCGGCGACCACAGCAGCGCATTGGCCAGCAGCAGGATCCACAGGCCGACGGATACCGGCTGGGTGATCTGGACCGAGACGATGCAGCTCAGGCTGAGCAACAGGCCAACCGCTCGGGGCAGCCAAAGCCGCCGGGCGAAACTGTGGCCACGCGTGAGCGCATCTGGCATTGGCGATCCCCACTGCGACGGACGATGAAAGGTCGCGCATTATCAGTGGATGAGGGCAAAACGCCAGCGACCCGCGACCTGAACGTCGTTTACCGATAGCTACGACGCGCCTAGACACTGCCAGAAGGAAACATCGGGTGACACGAGCACCAGACGAACAGCCTTGAACCTCGGCCTGACCGGCCTCATCCAATGGTCAGGCCCGTCAAAAAGAGGAAGCCGCATGCAAGTTCAAGTCAACAGTGACCACAACATCGAAGGCAGCGCCGGTTTGCAGAATTGGGTGACGTCCGTGGTGGAAGACCGCCTGGATCGTTTCGACGAACTCCTGACCCGCGTCGAGGTGCACCTCAACGACGAAAACGCCGGCAAGTCCGGCGCCCAGGACAAGCGCTGCCAAATGGAAGCGCGCATCAAGGGCCATCAACCCCTCTCGGTCACCCACAAGGCCGAGTCCCTCGACCTGGCAGTGGATGGCGCAGCGGACAAGTTGCTGCGAGCCATCACCCACCTGTCTGGCAAATTGGAGAAGAAGCGCCTTTCCGGCGGCGAACTCAACGACCCCCTTGCCCTAGAGGACTCCGAAGAGTTCAAGGATTCCTTGCGGCAGGACGAATTCCTTGAACGGGAGCAACTGGCTCACGATCACGAGTTGAAGTAAGGCAACCTCTGGCTTCAGCATACGACCGGGGCCGCTCATCGAGCGGCCCCGGTCTTTTTCAGCCCGGCAAAAAGGATGCTCCATGCCTTCTCCCCTTCGCGTCGCCCTGATCGGCTATGGTTTCGTCGGTCAGACCTTCCACGGCCCACTGCTGCGTTCGATCCCAGGCCTTGCGCTGGAACTGGTGGCCTCGCGGGACGCCGAGCGTGTGCACGCCGACCTGCCCGAGGTACGGGTGACGGCGGATTACCTGGCCGCCGTGCAGGATCCGGCCATCGACCTGGTGGTCATCGCCTCCCCCAACCAGACCCATGCGCCCCTCGCCAGCGCCGCTTTGGCGGCGGGCAAGCACGTGGTGGTCGACAAGCCCTTTACCGTCACCCTCGCCGAAGCGCGGCAGCTGTCCCAGGAAGCCGACCAGGCCGGGCGGTTGCTGTCGGTGTTCCAGAATCGGCGCTGGGACAGTGATTTCCTCGGATTGCAGGAGGTACTCGCCAGTGGAGCTCTGGGTGAATTGACCAGCCTGGAGTCCCGGATCGAACGCTTTCGTCCCGAGGTGCGAAACCGCTGGCGAGAGGCGGATCTGCCCGGCAGTGGCCTCTGGTTCGACCTGGGTCCCCACCTGCTGGATCAGGCACTCTGCCTGTTCGGTCTGCCGCGGCGCCTGCAGGCGAATCTGGTGCGGCAACGACCCGGCGCCCTTACCGATGACTGGTTCCAGGTGCAACTGGACTACGGCGCCCGCCAGGTGACCCTGAGAGCCGGCATGCTGGCCGCCGGTGGCGTACCCCGTTTCCTTGCCCAGGGCACTGGCGGCAGCTGGATCAAGGCAGGCGCGGATCGCCAGGAAGATGCCCTCAAGGCAGGCGTTCGTCCGGGTGGACCCGAGTGGGGTCAGGATCCCGATCCAGGTTGGCTGATCGGCGCCGACGGCGCGCGCCGGGCGCTGCCCACGCCTGCCGGCGATCATCGGCGCTATTACCTGGCGCTGGTCGAGGCCCTTGCCGGGCGTGCGGCCAATCCCGTATCACCCTCTCAGGCCTGCGCCCTCATGGCCTTGCTGGAGACCGCGCAACGCTCCGCGGCGGAAGGCCGGGCCCTGGAACCCGAACTGACCGCACCCGAAAGCACCGCCTACTGACTGGCCACCCATTGCGGACGCCGTCCCGCCAGGCGCTCACCCAGCTGGCGCAGGGTGCGGGACAGGCGACGCTCGATCCACTCATAGCTGGCCCAGGCCAGCAGCAGGATCACCGGCAGGCAGACCGCCAGGGTCTGGTAGGGGTTGAAGCCCCACTGCTGGTGCAGCCAGTAGTCGCCCAGCCAGAGCACGATGACGTGTACCAGGTAGACCGAATAGGACCAATCCCCCAGCGCCTTGCACAGGCGTGAACCGGCAAACCAGGGCTCCAGGATCACGCAGGCGCCAACCAGCACCGCGCTGGGCACGCCCCAGGTGAGCAGGCGCCAGGGATGGTCGGCCGGGAAGCTCACCAGGCAGGTGAGAGCCGCCAGTGCAGCCAGCAGCGCCAGTGGCTTGGGCCCTTGCAAGGCACCGCGCCGATAGAGCGCGGCCAGGCCCACGCCGAGCAGGAATTCGAAGATGATCGGATTGCGATAGAAGCTGCTGACGAAAGACTCACGGGCCAGCACCAGGCTGACCAGGATCACCAGCAGGCTGACCACGCCGATGCGCCAGCGCTCGGCCACGCCAAAGGACAGCGCGAAGAGCAGATAGAACAGCATCTCGAAATTGAGCGTCCAGCCTACCGGCAGGATCGGATAGTGGCCGAAACCGGCCGGATTCTCGCTTGGGATGAAGAACAGCGAGAGCAGCAGTTCACGCGCGGCGACCCCGTAGATCGGCATGACGTCGCTGGCCAGGTAGAGGATCAGCGCGGTCACCGCGGTGTACAGCCAGTAGGCCGGGACGATGCGGGCGATGCGATGCCAGAGGAAGGTGCTGCGCCTGAGCGGTCGTCCTGCGGTGGACAGGTAGATCACGAAGCCGCTGAGCACGAAGAAGATGTCGACTCCGACCTGCCCACGCGTGGAAAGCAGGTGGCCGCCAAGACTGTCGGCGTGGAAATCGAAGAACACCTGCATGAAGTGATGAAAGACCACCAGCCAGGCAGCCAGGGCCCTGAGAGCCTGCAATGAAACCAGCATTGTAAAACCTGTCCCTCCTCGTCCCGCCAGGCACGACCCAGCGCCGCGCCGTCATTGTGGACGGCATGGGCTGGCCGGGCGTTCCCGAGAGAAGGCTGGATTGCGCCGGATCACAGGCTGAACGGCTCGATGCCGGGTCCGTTCAGCGACAGTTCAGCCGCTTGGCGTCACTGCAGGGTCAGACGCCAGGCCCGGTGGATCTTGGGATTGCGTGCGAAATCCGGATCCAGGGTGCTGGCGGTGATCTCCTCGACGCGATAGCGCTCGCTGAGGCTTTCGTCCAACTCGAACTTGCGGAAGTTGTTGGAGAAGTACAGCGCTCCATTGCGGCTCAGGTGGGCCATGGCCGAATCGATGAGGCCGACATGATCGCGCTGAACATCGAATACGCCTTCCAACCGCTTGGAGTTGGAGAAGGTTGGTGGGTCGACGAAGATCAGATCGTATTCGCCGCGATCGTTCTCCAGCCAGTGCAGCACATCGCCCTGCTCCAGGCGGTGACGCTCAGAGAAACCATTGAGCGCCAGGTTGCGCCGGGCCCAGTCCAGGTAGGTCCGCGAAAGGTCGACGCTGGTGGTGCTGCGCGCCCCCCCTACCGCAGCCTGCACGGTAGCGGCGCCGGTGTAGCAGAACAGGTTGAGGAATCTCTTGCCCTGGGCTTCCTGGCGCAGGCGCAACCGCAGCGGGCGGTGATCCAGGAACAGACCGGTGTCCAGGTAGTCGGTGAGGTTGACCAGCAGTTTGGCGCCCGCCTCCTCCACCTGCAGGAATTCACCCTGGGCGGCCTGACGCTCGTACTGCTTGGTGCCACTCTGCCGCTCGCGCCGCTTGACCACCACCAGCGACGGATCGATGTTCAAGGCCTGGGGAATGGCTGCCAGGGCATCGAGCAGCCGCGCCTGGGCCTTTTCCGGATCGATGGAGCGTGGCGGCGCGTACTCCTGCACGTGCACCCGGTCACCATAGAGATCCACGGCCACCGCGTACTCGGGCATGTCGGCATCATAGAGCCGATAGCACTGCACGCCCTGATTGCGTGCCCATTTGCCGAGCTGCTTGAGGTTCTTCTGCAGGCGGTTGGCGAACATCTGCCCGCCTTCGCTCAGCTTGGGCGGCTCCGCCGCCTGGGCCGTGGACGAACGCTCGCCGCTGCGGCTGCCGGTCACGAACTGACGGGTCTCGACCTCGAACATCAGCAGCTTGCAGGGCAAGGCGCCGTTCCAGAAGGCGTATTGCTTGTGGCTGCGGATGCCCATGCGCTTGCCCAGTTCGGGCGCACCGGTGAAGACCCCCGCGCGCCAGCCGAGGCAGGCCTGCCGCAGGCGCTCGCCGAGATTCTGGTAGAGGTACAGCAGGCTGGCCTCATCGCCCAGGCGCTCGCCATAGGGCGGGTTGCAGATCACCAGACCGGTCTGTGCCTTGTCGGGACGCGGCTCGAAGCTGGCCACTTCGCCCTGATAGACCTTGATCCAGTCGGACAGGCCGGCCCGCTCGATATTGTTGCGCGCCGGCTGGATCAGCCGCGGATCGGCTTCGTAGCCACGGATCCACAGCGGCGTCTTGGCCAGGCCGGCGGCCGCACGTGCCTCGGCTTCCTGATGCAGCTGTTGCCACAGGGCGGGCACATGCCCCAGCCAGGCGGAAAAGCCCCAACGCTCGCGACGCAGGTTCGGCGCTATGTCCGCCGCCATCAGGCCGGCCTCGACCAGGAAGGTGCCTACCCCGCACATGGGGTCGGCGAGCGCTCCGCCAGCCGCCGCCAGAGCCGGCCAGCCGGCACGGATGAGGACCGCGGCCGCCAGGTTCTCCTTGAGCGGCGCCGCCCCCTGCTGCAGGCGATAGCCACGCTGGTGCAGACTCTGGCCGGACAGATCCAGTGACAGGATGGCCTGACCACGCTCCAGGTGCAGATGCACCCGCAGGTCTGGCGCGAGCTTGTCGATGGTAGGACGCTGCCCGGTGCGCTCACGAAGGCGATCGACGATGGCGTCCTTGACCTTGAGCGCGCCGAAATGGGTGTTGTCGATGCCGGCGCCCTGACCGCTGAAGCCTACCGCCAGGGTGCCGGTGGGCGTCAGGTGCTCTTCCCACTCCACGCCATGCACGCCCAGGTACAGCGCCTGGGGATCTTCCACCGGGAAACGGGCCAGCACCAGCAATACCCGGTTGGCCAGGCGCGACCAGAGGCACAGGCGATAGGCATCCGCGAGGCTCGCCTCGCCGCGCACCGCCGCGGTCTGGCTGCGGGCTTCCTGCAGGCCGAGGCCCTGGGCCTCCTCCAGCAGCAGGGTCTCGAGACCCTTGGGACAGGTGAGGATGAGTTGTTGCATCGCGGACATCGTTGAATCCATTGGCTAGCGGAAGGAAGTTGCCTGCCTTTGGTCGGATTGACCAGCAGCACGACCCCCTCCGAATAAAGTTTGACTGCGTCTCAACAAGCCGCAGTGACGGCATTCCAGCGGCGGTTTATCGCCATTTCATTTCGATTAGGTTACGGCTTATAGCTAAAAGGTCATTCCCAGCCAGCGCACCTTTGGTTAGTAATTGACCACCCGCAGCGCGAAGGTGCGGGGCGGATGCCAGGACGCCGGCTCTGGCATCCAGGCCTGCAACGGGCCATGGACAATCTGCAAGTCAACCTACGAGGGCACTACCCTATGAGAAGACTCAAGCGTGATCCAATGGAACGAGCTTTCCAGCGTGGTTATCAGCACGGCATTGTGGGCAAATCGCGGGACCTCTGCCCCTTCACCCAGGACGCCGTTCGGCAGGCCTGGCTCAATGGCTGGCGTGAAGGCCGTAGCGACCAATGGGACGGCTACGTAGGCACCGCTGGTCTTCAACGCATGAATCAACTTCAAGCCGTAGGCTAATTCGATTTCACTAGCGGAAGCCACGGGCTTCCACAGCGTTCTGGTTGTGTTCCAGTCAGATCCTCTTCCGGGATCAGGGACCAGAGGTCCCACGGGGGCTCCCAGCGAGCCCCCCTCCCCTCAGGGGCGCGCCGCGGCGATCGCATCCACCGCTTCACGGATCAGGGCCGGCCCGCGATAGATGAAGCCGCTGTACAGCTGTACGAGGCTGGCACCTGCGGCGATCTTTTCCGCCGCATCTTCCCCCGACAGAATCCCGCCCGCCGCAATGATCGGCAAACGGCCACCCAGCTCGCCCGCCAGGACCCGTACCACATGGGTGCTCTTTTCCCGTACCGGCGCGCCTGACAGGCCACCGGCCTCGGCGGCATAGGACAGATTCTCCACCCCTTCGCGCCCCAGGGTAGTGTTGGTGGCGATGATGGCATCCATCCCGGCATCACGAATCGCCTGGGCAGTAAGCACAATTTCCTCGTCGCTCAGGTCCGGGGCGATCTTTATCGCAATGGGCACCCGGCGGCCATGCATCACCGCCAGATCTTCCTGACGCTGTCGCAGGGCCTCCAGCAGACGCTTGAGCGCATCGCCGAATTGCAGGCTGCGCAGACCGGGGGTATTGGGCGAACTCACGTTCACCGTGACGTAACTGGCATGGGCATAGACTCGCTCCAGACCGATCAGGTAGTCATCCACCGCCCGCTCGACCGGGGTCACGGCGTTCTTGCCGATGTTGATCCCCAGCACACCCTTGAACCGCGCTGCCCTGACTCGCTCGATCAGCGCCTCCACACCCGCATTGTTGAAACCCATGCGATTGATGATGGCGTTGGCCTCTTCCAGACGGAACAGACGCGGCTTGGGATTGCCCGGCTGCGGGAGGGGCGTCACGGTGCCGATCTCGAGAAAGCCGAAGCCCAGGCCGGCGAAGCCGTCGATGGCGGCGCCATTCTTGTCGAGTCCGGCGGCCAGGCCGACCGGATTGGGAAACTCCAGCCCCATGACCTGGACCGGCAGGCGGCCCGGTTGCCGGCCTAGACCGGTCAGGCCCAGACGCCCGGCAGCACCGATCAGATCCAGTGCCAGGTCGTGAGACCCTTCGGGAGACATCTTGAAAAGCAAAGGACGGAGCGCGTCGTACATGGCGGACTCACAGGTAATTCGGAAAGCGCGCATTATACAGGCTTGCCCGCTGCCATACGTCGCTGCCGCCCGGGTCGACCGGTCGGTCGTACAAAAGATCCTACCTTTCGGGAATCATTCGGGGATGGCGCGGTCTTTGCCACGCTAGAATCGGCTGCGCAGTTCCTATCCGCCCGGAGACCTCATGAGCAACGGTGCCAACCTCCTGGGCAGTCCCTGGTCTTCACTGGCCCTCCATCTGCATCCCTCGCTGGCCAGTCGCCGCATCCAGCGCTGCCTGGAGCGTTTGGCCGATGCCTTCGTCCCCCTGCCCAGCCCCGCTGACAGTCTGTGGTGGGATGACGGTCATCCGCTGCATCTGCTTTTTGGCCTGCCCCGGGCGGCGCTGTCTGGTCCAACCCAGGAAATCAAGAGCAAGGCCCATACCCTCCTGAGTCAACTGGTGGTCGCCGATACCCTGCAGCTGACCGCTCTAGACCTGCGCAAGCTGGATGGCCTCTGTCACCGGCTCAGCGACCCGACCCTGGATTCGGTAGTGCAGCTCGAAGAGCTGGCCGCCCTTCCCGCCGCGCGTGATCAGGTGCGAATCATCGGTTATCGGGATTTTCAGGCCGCGCTCTATCGAACGCTACCCAATCTGTCCACCGAGCAGCCGTTGCGCCTGCGCCAGGCCAGTTGGCGAGGCGCCCGACTGTTCCTGGAAAACGATGCGACCACCACCCTGGCCTTCGCCAGCATCGTCGCCTATGCCCGCATTCGCGGCGTCGCCGTGGACGTTCCGGCGCAGATCCAGCGCCTGCGCCTGGACCTGCCGGCCATCGAGCGGCTGCAGCAGGCGTTCGCCCTCTACGCCCTGCCCAACGCCGTCTGGAATCATCCGGATTTCATTCAGGTGCTGCTGGGCCTCAAGCTCGACTATGCCCGCCTGCCACTAACGGCACCGGGCCAGGACCTGGAGTGGCTGCTGCTGCCCCAGGAGGTTGCCAACGCGCGGGTACTTGCCGAGACCCTCGACCGCCTGGGCGCGGCCGAGGTGATCGGCTACCTGAAGGCGCTCTAGGCCGACTCAGCCAGCGCCAGTAGCGGGCACGTGCCGCTGTCCCGCCGCCAGAAAAACCTCGAAGGCCAGCCGCTGACCCGCCAACATCGCCGGATGCAGGGCCGCATCGCCACCGGCTGTATCCAGTCGCTCCAGAAACGCCGGCCATGCCCCCTTGGGCGGTACATGCCCAAGATAGGCACGAGCATCACGTACCGCCGCATCGGGGCTCTCGCCCGCATGACGATCCAGCAGGCGGGACCCCAGACGCGAGCCCTCCAGGACATAGGCCACGCCCCAGCATTCACCTTCATCGAGCAGACGCTCGAGAATGACGGGCTCGGGTTGCACGGCCTCCAGACGCTGGAGGTCTTCGCCCAATACCGTCGCGCGCCGGCGTTCCGCCCAATCGGGCAACAGCCGCTGGATACCGGAGCGCTCCAGGAGCTCTTCGAGTCCGATCAGCGCCTGGGCATGGGCCTGCAGAAACGCGGTGTAGTGGGGTCGGGTCTGCAGCGCATAGCGGCCGAAGGTCGTATCGACCTGCTCGTGCAGGGCTCCGCCTTCGGCGCGCAACATTTCACGGATGGTGGACACGCAAATACCTCGTCTGGACGGCTGCTTTCAAAGCGGCGAAGGCTGGGGCTTCTCGCCGCGCAGGGCCGCCTGCAGCCGAGCTGCCAGGTCCGCCTCGCGAAAGGGCTTGGGCACGATGAAAGATTGTTCGGGATCGAGTTCGCCCAGCTCGGCGTACCCGGTGATGAAGACCACCGGCAGCTGCGGCAACCGTTTGCGCGCCTGGCGGGCCAGTTCGGCACCGTTCATGCCGGGCATGGCGAAGTCGGCCAGCAGGAGATCGATCTGCGGATCGCGCTCCAGGGCGCTGAGGGCGGCGAAGCCATTGCTGGCCTCAACCACCTGATAGCCGAGATCGGCCAGCAGGGCTGCCGTCACGTTGCGCACCGCATGGTCGTCGTCGACCAGCAGGATGCGTCGCTCGGCGGCCTGTTCGTCACGACCCAGCGCGGGCAGGCCCACGGGCTCCAGGGCGTCTTCCGCTTCGGTGCGCGGCAGGTAGACCAGCACCGTGGTGCCGCTGCCCATCTGCGTCTCGATGCGCACGCCACCACCGGACTGCTTGGCGAAGCCGAACACCTGGGCCAGGCCCAGACCGGAACCCTTGCCCACCTCCTTGGTGGTGAAGAAGGGCTCGAAGGCCTTGGCCAGCACCTCTTCGCTCATCCCCGTGCCGGAATCCTGCACCGCCAGCAGCACGTATTCGCCGGGCTCCGGCTCTTCGGGACGCTGGGGGGCCTGACTGATGGTCTGGTTGGAGGTGCTCAGTCGCAGGGTGCCACCAACCGCCATGGCATCCCGGGCATTGATCGCCAGGTTGAGGATGATGAGTTCGATCTGGGTCGGATCGACCAGCGCATGCCAGCAATCGGCGCGCAGATGAGTCTCGATCCAGACGCTGCCACCCATGGTGCTGCGCAGCAGTTCGAGCATCCCCTCGACGGTTTCGTTGAGCTTGACCGGCTTGGGCGCCAGACGCTGGCGACGGGAAAAGGCCAGCAGCTGGGCGGTCAGCTTGGCGCCACGCTCACCCGCTTCGCGGATGTTCTGTACCCGGCCCTGGGTCTTGTCGTTGGCAGCCAGCCGGGTCAGATCGCGCTCCAGGAAACTGGCACTGCTGAGGATCACGGTCAGCAGGTTGTTGAAATCGTGGGCCACGCCCGCGGTGAGCTGACCCACGGCTTCCAGCCGCTGCATCTGCTGCAGGGTCGCCTCCACGCGCTCACGTTCGTCGATCTGTTCGCGCAGCTGGCGGTTGGCCGCCGCCAGCTCTTCCATCGCCAGGACCTCCGAGGAGATGTCGCGGCCGGAGCAATAGGTCATGCCGGCATCCGGCACCGCGGTCCAGGAAATCCAGCGATAGCTGCCATCGCGGTGGCGGATGCGATTGACGAAGCGTTGGCTGGCGGCCCGGGTGGCCAACTGCTCGAGTTCGTTTTCGGTGATGAAGCGCTCGTCGGGATGGACCAAGGTCAGCAGCGAAGAACCAAGCAGCTCCACCCGCGACCAGCCCAGATTTTCTTCCCAGGCCGGATTGAGCGCCACCAGAATGCCGTCCGGCTGGCACACCAGCAGCAGATCGCGGGTGAGATCCCAGGTACGGTCGCGCTCGCGGGTCCGTTCCTCGACGCGCTCGCCGAGGCTGACGTTGAGGCGTTCGAGCTTTTCCGCGGCATCACGTTGCTGGGTGATGTCGAGCATCACGCCCAGGAAACGGGTGCAGACGCCGGCATCGAAGAAGGGTTGACCGCGAGTCTCGACCCAGCGCTGTGCGCCGTTGTCCAGGCGGATGCGGTACTCGCTGCGGTAGTCGTCGTCGCGCTCGTCGGCACCCGCCTGGCGGACCGTATCGAGAAAGCGTTCGAGGCCCTCAGCGCCGCACAGTCGCTCGAACACCGCCAGGTCGACCACCGTATCGGCCGGCAGGCCGAACATGGCCTTGCAGCGCTCATCCCAGATCAGGGTGCCACTGGCCGGCAGGTATTCCCACATGCCCAGGCGCGAGGCATCCATGGCCAGCCGCGACCTGACCTCGAGACTGTGCAGGGCTTCCTCGGCACGCCGCCGCTCGCGACGCTCGTGCACCACCAGCAGCGCCCGCTCGACCGCCTTGGCCAGCAACTCCATGCTCTGCTTGAGCACATAGTCGTTGGCGCCCAGGCGCATCATCTCCACCGCATGGACTTCACCGAAGATGCCCGAGACGAAGATGAAGGGGGTTTCCGGGGCCAACGCCCGTGCCACGCGCAAGGCCTCGGCCCCAGAGAAGCCCGGCAGGATGATATCGGACAGGATGATGTCGTAGGTCTGCTGGCTCAGGGCCAGGGTAAGACCGGTACGCTCATAGACGATCTTGGATTGCAGCTCGAATCCATGTCTTTCCAGCTCGATCAGGATCAGCTCGGCGTCGAGCTTGCTGTCTTCTACCAGCAGGATCTTGATCTGTTTCGAGAGAGGCATAAACGGACGTCGGCCTTGGATCTGTTCACTCAGGGGACCCGGGGCGCGCATCTCTGCCGGTCGCGGATTACTGGATACAGAGGGACTGATTCTGCTCACTCGCTAGCGGCCAGTCCGCCGTGTCACCCGTCGCGATCCCGGCGGCGGCTCATTGAGCACGGCCCAGAATACGCCGAGATCACTGATCGCGGCGACGAAATCACGAAACTCGACCGGCTTGACCACGTAAGCGTTCACTCCCAGCTCGTAGGCTTTCTCGAGATCAGGCTCTTCCCGTGACGAAGTCAGCATAACGACAGGGATGCTGCACAGTTCGGGCGTACCTCGCACCACCTCGAGGACTTCGAGGCCATCGACCTTGGGCAGCTTGAGATCCAGCAACATCACCGCGGGATTGCCGGTCTCGCGATCGGCATAGGGCTCGCGCCTGAGCAGATAGCTGACCGCTTCGGCGCCGTCACGCAGGACCACGACATCGTTGGCCAGCTGACTGCGCTCCAGAGCCACCAGGGTGAGTTCCAGATCGTGCGGATTGTCTTCGACCAGCACAATGGGTTTGAGCATGAAGAGAACTACCTTTTGTGTACCGGTGAAGGGCGTTGTTTGGGCAGAGCGAAATAGAAGGTAGCGCCCTCGCCTATGGCACCTTCTGCCCAGACGCGACCGTCATGGCGCTCGATGATGCGTCTGACGCTGGCCAGACCGATACCGACCCCTTCGAATTCATCGGTGTGGTGCAAACGCTGGAAGACCCCGAACAGTTTGCCCACGTAATCCATGTTGAAGCCGACGCCATTGTCCCGGACGAAGATGATGTCTTCGGAATCGCTCGGCAAGGTGCCGATCTCGATCACTGCAGGCTCTTCATAACGGCTGTACTTGATGGCGTTGGCCAGGAGATTGCGCAAGGCGAGATGAACGAAGGCGGCGTCGGCGATGACCACGGGAAGCGGACCGACACGCCATTCGACCTCCCGCTCCTCGTAGTCCGGCGCCATCTCTTCGCGGATGGCCTCCACCAGCGCGGTGAGGTTGACGTCGGAGTAGCGGATCGCCGCTCGTCCCATCTGCGAGAAGCTCAGCAGATTGTCGACCAGGCTGCCGGCGAAGCGTGCCGAGGACCCGATGTTTTCCAGGAATCGGCGCCCGCGATCCGACAGCTTGCCACCTTCGATGTCGCCCAGTAGCTCGGCATAGCCGGCGATATGCCGCAGCGGTGCGCGCAGGTCGTGGGACACGCTGTAGGAAAAGGCGGCCAATTCCTTGTTGCTGCGCTGCAGTTCTTCGGCCAGTTCGGCCATTTCCTCGGCCTTGCGCAGCACGATGCCGCGGACCGCGTTGCGCAGCTCGATGGCGCTTTCCAGCTCCAGCGCGGACCAGGGTAGCGACAGCCCCCGTACCGTTTCCTGCCAGAGCACGAAACTTTGCCGCGGCGACAGTCGTCCGTCGCTGCCTTCCTGCTTGGTCGGCCGCCCTGCCCAGTTGACCACCTGGACCAGCTCGCTGCGGAACCAGATCAGATAGTGGGAATGCAGCTCGGAAATGGGCACGGCCAACACCCCAGCGGCATGCTGGGCGAGCTGCGGCAGCTCGGCGATGTCCTTGGCGACGTTATCGGTGATGTAGTGGTCCTTGACGTTGACCGACAGCCATTCGACCAGACCGTCCACCACCTCGCGCGGCGGAGTCTGGCCGATCAGTTCGGTGCCTTCGGAAGAGACGATGGCGGCGCCCTGCGCCCGCGCGAAGTCCAGATAGACCTGCGGCAACTCCAGCAGACCCTGGCAGACGCTGTCGCGGTCGGCCATGGTCGAGAGCATCTGTACCATAGACTGGCGCAGCGCCAGGCGGCGATCGGATTGCGCGTGGGTCTCGGCCGCATCGATCTGCAACGACAGCACGCGACCGAACAGCTCGCAGGCCGTGCGCGTCTGGAAGGAGACGCGCTGCGGCTGGCGGTCGTGGCAGAGCACCAGGCCCCAGAGACGGCCGCCAACCACGATGGAAATGGACATGGACGCCAGGGTGCCCATGTTCCTCATGTACTGCAGGTGCACCGGCGAGACGCTGCGCAGTTGCGCGAAGCTGAGATCGAGCGGCTGCCCGGTCACAGGGTTGGTCTGTGGTTGCAGGGGCGACGGCTCATAGTAGGCGTTGCCGATCACCCGAATGCGATTTTCCAGATACAGCCGACGCGCCTGGGCGGGAATGTCCGAAGCAGGAAACCTCAGCCCCAGATAGCTGGGTACGCCCGGATCGAGTTCCTCGGCCAGCACCTGGCCATGACCGTCTTCGTCGAAGCGATAGATCATGGTGTGATCGAAACCGGAAATGCGCTTGGCCTCGCGTACCGCCAGGGTCGCGATGGCCTCGACGGTTTCGGCCTGATGCAGCTGTTCGATGAATACCCGCACCATGGGATAGAGGGTATTGAGACCGAGCCGGCTGTCCACCGGCGCTTCGAACTCGACGATCAGCACGCCACCGAAGCGATGCATGAACAGAGCGAACGTCTGCTGCTGCGGGCCCAGGGTCACGTCGCCCTGGTAGATGGGATTCTGCTCTTCCTGCGTAAGTGCGCCGAGCATGGCGGGCAGGTCCCGTTCCGGCAGCAGTTCGCCCAGGGTTCGACCAAGCACGTCTTCCACGGCCAGGCCAAGGTACTCGCGGACATTGGCGCTGGCCTGAACGATGCGCAGATCCGGTTCTTCCACGGCGAACAGGAAGCCATGTTCCTGAATGCTGCCAGGAATCTGGATCGGCTCGTTGGCGCAGTCGGCCAGAGCATCGGGCTGGGTCTTGGAAGATGACTCGAGCGCCAAACCGGGAACCTCACGTGATCGGAAGGAAGCGCAGGGAGAGAGGTGCGCAGAAACGTGGACAAGGGTCTCTCAGACTATCAGACCCTAGGCTTGACGCGAAGCGAAACGGCATGGACGGTAGGTATCGACATGAATTGCGACAGCCTTTGCCCGGCCACTCGGAATCTTCCCTGCAGCTCGCCAGTCGGAGCAGGTTTGACCCTCCGGATCACCTCATGTCCCTGCGTCTCGCCCTTCCCTTGGCCACCCTATTCCTCAGTTCGCCTGCCCTGGCCGACACCGTCTATGGAGAACGTCTCGAAGGCTTCGACTACGACTTCCCGGTACGGACCTTTGCCTTCGACTCCCAGCGGCAGCATCTCGAGATGGCTTACCTGGATGTCGCGCCAAGCGGAAAATCCAAGGGACGGACCCTGGTGCTCTTGCACGGCAAGAACTTTTGCGCCGGCACCTGGGCAGACAGCATCCGGATATTGAGCGCTGCCGGCTATCGGGTCGTGGCGCCGGATCAGATCGGCTTCTGCAAGTCCAGCAAGCCGGCCCACTACCAGTACAGCTTCCAGCAGCTGGCGGCCAACACCCGGGCCCTGCTCGACCATCTGGGCATCGCCCAGGCGACCCTGATCGGGCATTCGACAGGTGGCATGCTGGCGACCCGCTACGCCCTCCTCTACCCCCAGGCCACCGAGCAACTGGTCCTGGTCAATCCGATCGGACTGGAAGACTGGAAGGCCCTGGGCGTGCCCTATCGTAGCGTCGACCAATGGTACGCCCGGGAGCTCAAGACCTCGGCCGACGCCATCCGCGACTACGAACGGGCCACCTATTACGCCGGTCAGTGGTCGCCCCGTTACGAGCGCTGGGTAACCATGCTGGCTGGCCTCAATGACGGCCCGGGCAAGGAGAGGGTCGCGTGGAATTCGGCGCTGATCTACGACATGATCTACAGCCAGCCGGTGGTCTATGAATTCGGGCAGCTGCGCATGCCGACCCTGCTGCTGATAGGCCAGCGCGATACCACCGCCATTGGCAAGGATGCGGCTCCCGCCGAGATCAAGGCGCGACTGGGTCACTATCCCGAATTGGGCAAGGCAGCGTCCAAGCGTATTCCCCAGGCGACGCTGGTGGAATTCGACGACCTGGGTCATGCGCCCCAGATGCAGGCGCCAGAACGCTTCCACCAGGCGCTACTGCAAGGCCTGGATGCCCTGAGGACGCCGAGCGACCCGGCCAGTCACTGATCGGCCCCAGACAGCAAAAAAGGCGGCGCACCCTGGGGTACGCCGCCTTTTCATTGCCCTCTGGATTCAGGGTGACCTCGAGCCTCGCTCAAGGACACCCCGCACCTCAGACGCTGCTGCTGGCCAGATCCGCCAGTTCACGACTGGCGACGCTGTACATCGCGTAGTCCTGTCCGGTGGCATTACGCAGATCCACCAGCAGCCCGCGCCAGCGCTCCACCGCTGCCCGGTGCCGCTCCAGCCACAGCGAGAGCCGTGCCTCCGGATCACTGGGCGCCTCGCTCAAGTTGAGCATGCCGATGGTGATGGTGCGTTGCTGGAGATCCACCTCGTCACGGAACGCCTCGCGCGCCAGGGCCTGCCAGGCATTGGCCACCGGCAGCTGGTTGAGCTGCTGCTGATACCAGGCCAGATCCAGCACATCGCCCGCAGCGAACCAGGTGGCCGCCACTTCCAGGGGATCCTGGGCAGTGACCTCCGCGGCCTGGATGACCGGCAGCAGCGTATAGATGTGATTGGTCCCGGCCACGACCCGTGCCAGCAATTCGGGAACGCCCGCCTCGGTATAGGCGCGGAAGCGTTCCTCCCAGTCCTGACGCGGCTCGCCCTGCAGCAGTTCGTCGAGGCGTACGCCCAGTGCAGCGATACGCGGTCCGAAGAAGGCCGCCACGGCCCCGGCATCCAGGCCACTGCGATGACTGCGCAGGAACCAGCGGGTGGCCCGGCGCCCCAGGCGCATCAGCTCGCTCATCAGGCGCAGCTGCAGTTCGGCCGGCACCTGATGATCCAGGGCTTCCACCTGACGCCACCAGTGCGGCAGATGCAGCACGTCGCGCATCACCACATAGGCCCGGGCGACATCGGCCGCGCTCATGCCGGTGGATTCGCACAGGCGCTGCACGAAGGTGATGCCCATGTGGTTGATCAGGTCGTTGGCGATCTGGTTGGCGACGATCTCGCGCTTGAGGCGATGGCGCGCCATCGCCTCGGGGAATTGCTCGGTCAGGCGTTGCGGGAAGGCCCCCTGCATGTCCCGGGCAAGGTAGTCGTCGTCCGGCATCGAAGAGGCCAGCAACTGCTCCTTGAGGTCGATCTTGCTGTAGGAGATCAGTACCGACAGCTCGGAACGGGTCAGCCCCTGCCCCTTGGCGGCGCGCTCGGCCAGCACTTCGTCACTGGGCAGGAATTCGAGGGTGCGATCCAGCTTGCCACGCCCCTCGAGATCCACGATCAGCCGCTGGTATTCGGCCAAGTGGGTCCGCGCCCGATATTCCGCCAGGGACAGGGCACCGGTCTGCATGTAGTTGTTGGCAACCACCAGCTCGCCGACCTCGTCGGTCATCTCGCCCATCAGGGTGTTGCGCTGCTTGACGGTCATGTCACCGGCGGAGACCACGTCGCCCAGCAGGATCTTGATGTTGACCTCGTGGTCGGAGCAGTCCACGCCACCGGCGTTGTCGATGAAGTCGGTGTTGCAGGCGCCGCCGTGCAGGCCGAATTCCACCCGCGCCAGCTGGCTCATGCCCAGGTTGCCACCCTCGCCGATCACCTTGGCACGCAGGTCGCAACCGTCCACGCGCAGGCCATCGTTGGCCTTGTCGCCGATATCGGCATGGGTTTCGAAGCTGGCCTTGACGTAGGTGCCGATGCCGCCATTCCAGATCAGATCGACCGGCGCCTTTAGCAGGGCATTGATCAGCTCGTTGGGCGTCAGGTGATCGGCCCGTAGGTCGAAGCGCGCCTTCATCTCGGGGCTGATGGCGATACGCTTGGCACTGCGCGGGAAGATCCCGCCGCCCTGGGAGATCAGGCTGGCGTCGTAGTCGGTCCAGCTCGACCGTGGCAGGTTGAACAGCCGCTCGCGCTCGACATAGCTGCGTTCGGCGTCCGGATTGGGATCGATGAAGATGTGCAGGTGGTTGAAGGCCGCCACCAGCTCCAGGCTGCGCGAACGCAAGAGACCGTTGCCGAAGACATCGCCGGCCATGTCGCCGATGCCCACCACGGTGACCGGATCGGTCTGGACGTCGATGCCACGTTCACGGAAGTGGCGCTGCACGCTGACCCAGGCGCCCCGGGAGGTGATGCCCATCTTCTTGTGGTCGTAACCCGCCGAGCCGCCGGAGGCGAAGGCGTCGTCGAGCCAGAAACCGTAGTCCTGGGCGATACCGTTGGCGATATCGGAGAAGGTCGCGGTGCCCTTGTCGGCCGCCACCACCAGATAGGGGTCGTCGCCGTCGTAGCGCACCACCGCGGCAGGCGGAACCACCTCGCCATCCTTGAGGTTGTCGGTGATGTCCAGCAGCCCGCTGATGAAAATGCGGTAGCAGGCGATGGCCTCGGCCTGGATGTCGTCACGGGAGCCACCGGTGGGCAGTCGCCGCGGCACGAAGCCGCCCTTGGCACCCACGGGCACGATCACCGAGTTCTTGACCTGCTGCGCCTTGACCAGGCCCAGCACCTCGGTGCGGTAGTCCTCCTCACGATCCGACCAGCGCAGGCCGCCACGGGCGACGTTGCCGAAGCGGAGGTGCACGCCTTCCACACGCGGGCTGTAGACGAAGATCTCGTAGCGCGGCACCGGGCGCGGCAGCTCGGGAATGGCCTTGGGATCGAGCTTGAAGCTGAAGTAGGCCTTGGGCTTGCCGGCGGCATCGGTCTGGAAGACGTTGGTGCGCAAGGTCGCCTTGATCAGGTCCAGGTAGCGCCGCAGGATGCGGTCCTCGTTGAGCACCGCGACGTCGTCCAGGGCGCTGAGGATGGCCTGCTCCAGGCGCTGCTGCTTGTCGTCCAGGTCTTCGCTGGTCATGCGCCGCGCCAGGTAGAACTTCATGCGGAACAGCCGCACCAGTTCCCGGGCGATGTCGACATGGGCGTTGAGGGTGGCGGCGATATAACCGATGTCGAAACCGATGCGGATCTGCTTGAGATAGCGCGCATAGGCCCGCAGCACCGCGACGTCACGCCAGGGCAGCCCGGCGGTCAGTACCAGCCGGTTGAAGCTGTCGTTTTCCGCCTGGCCGTCCACCACCTGGACGAAGGCGTCCTGGAAGGTGTCGTTGAGTTGCTGCAGGTCCAGCTCCAGCCCGGCCACGGTGGTGAAGGCGAAATCATGGATCCAGTAGCGGCGACCATTGCGATGACGCAGCTCGTAGGGGAATTCACCCAGTACCCGCAGACCGAGGTTTTCCAGGATCGGCAGGACGTCCGACAGCGCCAGGGGCGTATCGGCGTGATAGAGCTTGCAGTGCAGGATGTTGTCGCCGGTCTGGGTCAGCGGCTGGTAGAAACCCATGGCCAGACGACGCTCGTCATTCAGGGCCAACAGGTGACGCATGTCCACCACGGCCAGGTGCGGTGCGAAGCGCTCGCGGTAACCGGCCGGGAAACCCAGCGGATAGTCGGCCAGGATGGAGGTGCCCTGGGCCTCGCCGAAGCTGTCCACCATCAGGCTGGCGAAGTCGTCCTTCCAGCTACGGCAGGCCTGCACCATCTCCTGCTCCAGGCGCGCCGGATCGACGTCCTGCGGCTGCAGCGGATCGACGCGAAGGATGAACTGCACCCGCGCCAGCACGGACTCGGAGAAGAAGGTCCAGAACTCGCAATCGGTACCATGCAGCCGATCCATGAGGATCTGCTGCATACGCTGGCGGACTTCGGTGGAGTAGATGTCGCGTGGCACATAGGCCAGGCAATAGAAGAACTGACCATAGGGGTCGCGGCGCAGGAAGACGCGGACCTTGCTGCGCTCCTGGATCTGCACGATGGCCATGGCGGTGCTGAAGAGATCGTCTACCGGGGTCTGGAACAGGTCGTCCCGTGGCAACCCTTCGAGGACCTGCGCCAGCTCCTTGCCCAGGTGGGCGCTGCTGTCGAAATCGGCACGCCGCCGCACCTCGTCGACCTTGCGGCGGATGTAGGGGATCTCGCGCACGCTGTCGTTGTAGACGCTGGAGGTATAGAGCCCCATGAAACGATGCTCGCGCACCACCCGGCCATTGGTGTCCACTTCACGCAGGGAGACGAAATCCGGATAGGCCGGACGGTGCACGCGACTTGGATCGGCGGCCTTGGCGAAGGACAGCAACACCGGCTCGCGCAGATAGCGCAGCGGATCGCCGGAAAGGCTGATCTCGGCGGTTTCCGGTCGGCCGCGCAGACGCCGCGACAGTCCCAGCAGGGAGTCGGGCACATAGTGTTGTACCGCGGTATCACCATCGCCCTCGACGGTAAATTCCTCGTAGCCAAGAAAGGTGAATCTGTCGTTGCGCAGCCAGTCCAGGAAGGCCTTGACCTCGGCCAGCTCGCCGTCGTCCACCCCGGCCGGACGCCGATCCAGCCAGCCCAGCAGGTCGGCGACCTTAGCCTTCATGGCAGCGAAGTCACCGACCGTCAGCCGCACCTCGCCGAGGATTTCCTGTAGCGCGGCTTCCAGGGTGCGCAACTCGGTGGCTGCCGCGCAGCGATCGATCTCGAGGAACATCAGTGCCTCGCGGCTTACCCCTTCGCCCTGCTGTCCCTTGGGCAGCAGTTCGATCAGGCGGCCCTGGGCATCCCGGCGCACGCTGAGGACGCTGTTCTGCAGGGTATGGACGCTGTAACCCTGGCGATTGAGCTCCATGCGCACCGAGTCCACCAGGAACGGCGAATCGACATGCAGCACCTCGACTACGGTATGGCTCGATTGCCAGCCGTGTCGCTCGTAATCCGGGTTGAAGACCTGAACCCGCGGTTCGGCGGGATCGAAGACATCCAGCAGCCGCCAGGCCGACAGTACGCAGCCGACCAGGTCGGACAGCCGGCGTTGAGTGAGTTCTTCCAGCGGGACGATGCCGAAGAACTGGGCGGTAAAGCGCTCCAGTTGCTCGAGGGTTTCCCCTTCGACATGGGCCGCGAGGGCATTTTTGAGTTGTTGTTGGAAATCCGCTTGGCTGGCAGCGGTGAAAAACGCCATAACCGTACTCCGTCCTGAAGGTGCTGTGGGCTTCGCTCCGCAGAGGACAGGCCTCTCCCGGAGCGAGTTCCACAAGGGACGAGGCCGGACTGCACCAAAAAAGTGCAAAGATGCAGTGCCGCTAGAGTAGCCGGCAAAGACAGTCGCGCACGTACGTCAGGGCGACAACAAGATTCAGCTGCGGAACGGATCTCAATAGTGGGGCGGCGGCGCCTCGTCCGGCATCCCCCCGCTACCGCCGCTTTGCAACTCGGCCTGGCGCTCGGCCAGCAGGCGGATCTGCGCCGCACAGCGATCCAGGGCGCGTTGCTGCTCGACGATGATGTCATTGAGGGTCTGGATGGTGTCGTCCTGAAACGCCTGGCGCATTTCCAGATCGGCGATACGTTCTTCGAGGGTCATGCCTGTACCTCCTGCTCCAACTGCGCCCGCCAGCGGGCAACGGCCGCCTGTCCGGCTTCTTCGCTGTAGGGCTCACGGGGCGAATGTCCCCAAACCGGGCCGGGCCAGGCGGGATCACCTTCCCGCCGCAGCAGGATATGCAGATGAAGTTGCCGGACGATGTTACCCAGGGCACCAATGTTCAATTTGCAATCCGGCTGCGCCTCACGCAACACCCCAGCGACAAGTGTCACCTCTCGCCACAGTTGCGCCTGGTCCAGCGGTGACAGATCGAGCACCTCGGTAACACTTTCACGTCGCGGTACCAGAACCAGCCAGTCATAGCGTTGATCGTTCAGCAACAGCACCTGGCAGAGCGTCAAGGACGCCACCTCCAGAGTGTCGCCGGCCAACCGTGAGTCGATTTGGAACATCTCATCTCCTGCTAACACAGGTCAGCACTAAAAGTGTGCATGACCTCGGGTAAGTGGAACCTTTGGTGTCACAAAGGTGCAATCAGCGCTCTGGAAACTGCCCAGGGCCCAGGGAATGGACCCGCGAAAGACAGGCGGGCACTGGAATTGCAGATTTGTGCATGCTTTTTGCTATCACGATCCGGGTACGACGATCGGAGGGGAACTCTTAAAGAGATTTCTTAAGAGTCTTGGCTAATCCGTTCATTACACGCAAAATTTTGATGAAACCTATCGCCTCTCCAAGAGAGGTGCTATATGTGCCGCTATTAGAACAAACAGCCACGGCTGACACGATGGCTGACTTTCAACCCAAAGGAGCATTTCTGATGCAAGCGATGAAGTGGAGCATTCTCGCCCTGGCAGTAGCCGCAGGGACCACTCAACTGGCTTTCGCCGACCAGCAGTCCGAGTCAAAGGGCTTTGTCGAAGACAGCAAGCTGAACCTGTTGAACCGCAACTATTATTTCAACCGTAGCGCGGAAACACAGCGGTCCGTCAACGGCGCTGGCGATAAGGTGCCGCATGATGGGCGCAACTGGTCACATGGCTTCATCCTGAATTACTCCTCCGGCTTTACCCAGGGCACCGTAGGTGTAGGTGTGGATGCCAGCGGTTATCTCGGCCTAAAACTGGATGGCGGCGCTGGTCACTCCAATTCTGGCAACCTCCCTATCGAAAACGATCGTAGCCCAGCGGACGAGTACTCCTTTGCTAACGCAGCGGTCAAAGTGCGCGTGTCCAATACTGTATTGAAGTACGGCTACCTGCAGCCCACGTCTCCGGTCTTCGCACTAGGCGGTAGCCGCCTGTTCCCGGCCACCGGCACCGGCTTCATGCTGACCAGCGAGGAAATCGATAAACTGTTCTTCGAGGCAGGTTACTTCACCGATGCACGTGACGGGGTCAATACCTTCCACAATGGCTCGATCGGTACCAGCTACTCAGGCGCAGTAGCGAACTCCGCAGCTTACGCTGGCGGCAAGTACAGCATCTCGGATCAGTTCAGCGCATCGCTCTACTACGCAAAGCTAGAAGACGTCTGGAATCAGTACTACGCTAATGCGAACTACGTGCAACCTCTGACCGCCAATCAGTCGCTGACCTTTGACGCCAACTATTACTACACTAAAGATACCGGCAGCGCTAAAGCGGGTGACATTAGCAACAACACCTACTCCTTGGCAGCTGCTTACAGCGTTGATGCTCACACCTTTACCCTTGGCTTCCAAAAGGTGAACGGCAACACGCCCTTCGACTACGCTGCAGTAGCGGGTACTAATGGTGGTGGGGACGGCATCTTCCTGGCGAACTCTATTCAGTACTCTGACTTTAATGCGCCTGGCGAGAAGTCTTGGCAGGCTCGCTATGATCTGAACATGGCGACCCTAGGCGTACCTGGCCTAAGCTTCATGACTCGCTACGTCCGTGGTACCGGTATCGAAGACAGCACCAATGGCTTCTATGGCGCCTACGAGGACGGAGCCAAAGAGCGCGAAACTAACGTTGAAGCTAAGTACGTGCTGCAAAACGGTCCCGCCAAGGACCTGTCCTTCCGCGTACGCCAGACCTGGCACCGTGGCGACGCCACTACCGGTGGCAACGTCAACGAGTTCCGCCTGATCACCGAGTACCCGCTGAGCATCCTGTAAGGGACAGCGTACCTCGTACGATCCAGCAGCCCGGCCTTCGCCGGGCTGTTCTTTTCCGGCCTCCGACCGGCACCGCCTGCGTCCCTGTACGCCCTGCCCCACCCCACCGTACAATGCCGGTCCCGTCTCGATGCCGACAGACCGCCTAGCCATGCGTACCAGTCAGTTCCTGCTGTCCACCCTCAAAGAAACCCCTTCCGATGCCGTGGTGATCAGCCACCAGCTGCTGCTGCGCGCCGGCATGATCCGCAAGCTGGCCTCCGGTCTCTATACCTGGCTGCCACTGGGCCTGCGCGTGCTGCGCAAGGTGGAAGCCGTGGTGCGCGAGGAAATGAACGCCACCGGCGCGCTGGAGGTGCTGATGCCGGCGATCCAGCCCGCCGAGCTGTGGCAGGAATCCGGTCGCTGGGAGCAGTACGGCCCCGAGCTGCTGCGCCTGAAGGATCGCCATCAGCGTGATTTCTGCGTGGGCCCGACCCACGAGGAAGTCATCACCGACCTGATGCGCAACGAGCTGAACAGCTACAAGCAGCTGCCGATCAACCTCTATCAGATCCAGACCAAGTTCCGTGACGAGATCCGTCCGCGGTTCGGCCTGATGCGTGGTCGCGAGTTCGTGATGAAGGATGCCTACTCCTTCCACCTGAACCAGGCGTCGCTGCAGGAAACCTATGACGCCATGTACCAGGCGTACTGCAATGTCTTCAGCCGCCTGGGCCTGAATTTCCGCCCGGTGCAGGCCGACAACGGCTCCATCGGTGGCAGTGGTTCCCACGAATTCCATGTGCTGGCCGGCTCTGGTGAAGACGACATCGCCTTCAGCGACAGCTCCGACTACGCCGCCAACATCGAGAAGGCCGAGGCCCTGCCGCGGGAAACCGCGCGCGGCGCCGCCACCGAGGAGCTGCGTCTGGTCGACACCCCCGACACCAAGACCATCGCCGATCTGGTGGAGAAATTCGGTCTGGCCATCGAGAAGACCGTGAAGACCCTGGTGGTTCGCGGCGCCGAAGAAGGCAAGCTGGTCGCCCTGGTGGTGCGTGGCGATCACGAACTCAATGAAATCAAGGCAGCCAACCTGCCGGAGGTCGCCAGCCCCCTGGTGTTCGCCACCGAACCCGAGATCCGTGCCGCCATTGGCGCCAGCCCCGGCTCCCTGGGCCCGATGAATCTGTCGATTCCCTGCATCATCGATCGCTCGGTCGCCCTGATGAGCGACTTCGGCATCGGCGCCAACCAGGAAGACAAGCACTACTTCGGCGTCAACTGGGAGCGCGATCTGCCGCTGCCCCAGGTCGCCGACCTGCGCAACGTGGTGGCCGGCGATCCCAGCCCGGACGGCCAGGGCACCCTGGTGATCAAGCGCGGTATCGAAGTGGGTCATATCTTCCAGCTGGGCACCAAGTACAGCGAGGCCATGAAGCTGTCGGTCCTGGGCGAAGAAGGCAAACCCGCCGTCCTGGCCATGGGCTGCTACGGTATCGGCGTGTCCCGCGTGGTCGCCGCCGCCATCGAGCAGAACCACGACGAGCGTGGCATCCGCTGGCCGGCCGCCCTGGCGCCCTTCCAGATCGCCCTGGTGCCAATGAAGTACGAAAACGCCACGGTGAAGGAGGCGACCGACCGCCTCTATGCCGAACTGAAGGCCGCTGGCTTCGATGTGCTGCTGGACGACCGCGACAAGAAGACCAGCCCTGGCGTGAAGTTCGCCGACATGGAGTTGATCGGCATCCCTCACCGCCTGGTGGTGGGTGAGCGTGGCCTCAATGAAGGCCTGGTCGAGTACAAGGGCCGTACCGACAGCGAAAGCCAGAATGTCGCCCTGGCCGAGATCGTCGGCTTCCTCAAGGCCCGCTAAGGGCTACCGCTCCAGGTCAGGCGTCCGTGCGCCTGACCTGGAAGTCGGTGAAGCCTGCGCAGTACGCGTCCTCCAGCTCCACCCCGGTCACCCGCGCCGCTGCCGGCCCCTGCCAGAGCCACGCCTCCAGTCTGGCGAGCGCCTCGGCCGAACCTTCCAGATGACACTCCACCCGGCCATCGGCCAGATTCCGTACCCAACCGGTGACGCCCAGTCGCTGCGCCTCCTGCCGAGTACTCTCGCGATAGTGAACGCCTTGAACGTGGCCGCTGATCAGCCCGTAGCGTGCGGCAACGCTCATCGCCTGCCCCCCCCGCTCTCTTCCAGGGGCGGCGCAACCTGCAACCATTGCGCCACGCTGCCAGCCAGCAGTTCATGACGCTGCGCCTGCAGTCGGGTGAAGGCCTCCTGCAACTGCGGATACCAGTCACCGGGAAAGCGCTCGGCGGGCGGCCAGCAATCCGGGGCGGGAGGTGTCCAGGGGGAGCGGTCCAGCAGATCCAGCAGTGCATAGCCGTGCAGGTCGCGGCAGAGTACCCAGTGACCGCTGTCGTTCTGGCAGACCAGACGCTCCTGTTGCAGGAACGCCAGCACTGCGTGCCATTCGTGCTCCGGCAGCTTCCAGCCGGCTTGGTGCAACCGCCCCAGGTGCAGACTGGAACCGCTTTGCTGCCGCTCCAGAAAGGCCCGCAGCACGGCGAGCAGGATGAAGAACGCCGGCAGCGGCGCGCGCCGCCAATGATGGGTGGTGGACAGGCTGCACACCACCTCCGCCCCCAGCAGCACGATCAGCCAGCAGACATAGATCCAGACCAGAAACAGCGGCACCGTTGCGAAGGCGCCATAGATCAGCTGGTAGCCGGGAAAATAGAAGACATAGAGACCGAACAGGCTCTTGGCCGCCTCGAACAGCACCCCGGTCAGGGCACCGCCGATCAGCGCATGGCGTAGGGGTACCCGGGTGTTGGGCACAGCGGCGTACATCAAGGTGAAGGCGGCAATGCTGAACAGCAGTGGCGTGACCTTGAGCAGCATCTGGGCGCCGGACATGCCGTAGGAGCCAAAGACCAGGGCTACCGAGGCCAGATAGGTGCTCATAGCGAAACCGGCGCCCAGCAGCAGGGGGCCCAGGCTGAGCACCGCCCAGTAGAGCAGGAAGCTGGAGACCCCGCGCCGCGGAATGCGTACCCGCCAGATGTCGTTGAAGGTCTTTTCCACCGTCACCAGCATGAAAAAGGACGTCACCGCCAGCAGGGCCACGCCCAGCCAGGTCAGGTGCCGGGCCTGCTCGATGAAGTTGCGCAAGTATTCTTCCAGGGTCGCCCCGGTGGAGGGCACGAAATTGCGGAAGATGAAGGCCTGGATCTGGACTTCGGTGCCCTGGAAGGCCGGAATCGCCGAGAGCATGGCGAAGGTCACGGTCATCACCGGGACCACGGCGAACAGCGTGGTGTAGGTCAGGGCCGCAGCATTGTTGGGCGCGCGGTCTTCGATGAAGCGGTTGGCGAGGTAGCGAACGAAGGACAGCAGTTCACGCAAGCGGACCGGCATTGGCGGTTCCTCGAAAGGCACGGTCAAGGGCTGGCGCGGCAGTCCTCGCCAACCCGCTACAATGGGCATCTTACCTTCTATGGATCAGCCCATGAGTGAAATCGTCCTCTATCACAATCCGCGCTGCTCGAAATCGCGCGCAGCGCTGGACCTCCTGCAAAGCCGCGAGCTAGCCGTATCCGTGGTGCCCTACCTGGAGACGCCGCCGGACGCCGCCGAGTTACGCGGACTGCTCGCCAAGCTGGGCCTGAGCGCGCGCCAGCTGCTACGGACCGGCGAGGATGCCTATCGCGAGCTGAACCTCGCCGACCCGGCGCTGGACGACGACGCCCTGGTCGCCGCCATGGCCGCCCACCCCAAGCTGATCGAAAGACCCATCGCCATACGCGGCGACCGCGCCGTCGTCGGTCGTCCCCCCGAGCGTGTCCTGGAGATCCTGCAATGACCCCCGAAGCCTATGTTCTGGTGCTCTACTACAGCCGGCATGGCGCCACTGCCGAGATGGCGCGACAGGTCGCTCGCGGGGTGGAAATGGGGGGCATGGCCGCACGCCTGCGTACCGTGCCGGCGGTGTCCGCCGAGTGCGCCGCCGTCGCCCCGGCGGTACCCGAGCAGGGCGCGGTCTACGCGACCCTCGATGACCTGCGCGACTGCGCCGCGCTCGCCCTGGGCAGCCCGACGCGCTATGGCAACATGGCCGCCGCCATGAAGTACTTCCTGGATGGCACCAACAGCCTCTGGCTGACCGGCGCCCTGGTGGACAAGCCTGCGGGGGTCTTCACTTCCACGGCCAGCCTGCATGGCGGCCAGGAGAGCACCCTGCTGTCCATGGCCCTGCCGCTGCTGCACCATGGCATGCTCATCACCGGCCTGCCCTACAGCGAGAGTGCCCTGCTGGAAACCAAGGGCGGCGGCACGCCCTACGGTCCAAGCCATTTCGCCGGTGCCGATGGCAAGCGCGCGCTGGACGAACAGGAAACGGCGCTGTGCCGGGCACTGGGCAAGCGCCTGGCGCTTCTCGCAGGTCGCTTGCAGAAATAGCGGTAGCCGGCGCGGCTACCAGCCCATGATTTCCTTGACGAAGGGAATGGTGAGCTTGCGCCGCGCCTGCAGCGAGGCCTGATCCAGACGTTCGAGCATGTCGAATAGGGCGTCCATGCTGCGGGTGTTGCGCGAGAGGATGAAGCGGCCGACCTCGTCGGTCAGGTGCAGGCCGCGGCGAGAGGCGCGCAGCTGCAAGGCGCGCAGCTTGTCTTCGTCGGACAGGGGTCGCAGCTGGAAGACCAGTGCCAGAGTCAGACGTGACTTGAGATCGGCCAGCTGTACCGGCAGTTGCCGCGGCGAGGCGGTACTGGAGATGAGCAGGCGTTTGCCGGCATCGCGCAGCCGGTTGAACAGATGGAAGAGCGCCTCTTCCCAGCGCCGTTGACCGGCCAGGGCATCGAGATCGTCGAGGCAGACCAGCTCGCACTGTTCGAGGTTGTCGAACAACTCCACGCCATAGTCGGCCAGTTCACCCATGGGCAGGTAGATGGCCCGCTCGCCCAGCTCTTCCAGGCGGTGACAGGCCGCCTGCATCAGATGACTGCGGCCGGCACCCGCACCGCCCCACAGATAGATCAGACTTTCCGTCCAGCCGGCATCGGCGTCGCAGAGACGCTCGACATAGCCGAGCGCCGCAGCATTGGCGCCAGGGTAGTAATTGACGAAGGTGGCGTCGTCACGCAGACGAATACCCAGGGGCAGCTGTAAAGGCATCATGCCAGCTCGAACGGCTCTTGGCAGTTTCGCGAGGGCGCCAAGTCTAACCAAATCCTGGCCCCCTCGCAGCAGCCGCTTCAGTGTTGGCTGTCTACCCTCACGGCCAACGGAAATACAGGGTGGTACGCGCCGGCTGGGCGGACGGGGCTGGCTGGGCTGCCGGAGCGGTCGGCGTGACGGTGGCGTCCACCGGAGCACCCGGCGTCGCCGGTGCGGGGGACGCGGGGGCGGCCGGCGCGGAAGCCGGCTGCAGACCGGCCAGGCCAAGCTGTGCCTGGAGCTGGTCGGGATTGCCCGTCAGGTCATAGGTCAGCTGGGTACCCTCGACTTTCACCAGGCGGCTCGACAGGGGCTCCAGGACCTTCTGCAGCTGGGCATAGCGCTCGAAGTTGGAGTTGTCGGCCACCAGGGTCAGCGGCTGGGTGGTGCCAGGACGGGAGACGAATTTCTTCGACAGGCGCCCGGCGACGTCCTGCAGGACGGCTGCGGCCAGGCCGTCCTGGTCGGCTGCCTGGCTGCTGCCCTGCTCGGCAGCGCCGTTGTTCCACAGGCGCCACTGGGCCTGCCAGCCATTACCCTGGGGCTTGGCATGTACCGCCAGCAGTGCATTGGCGCCATAGCGCTCGGAGGACTGGCGCAAGGCGGTCGGATCGTTGGCGTCGATGTTGGCGGCGGTGCCAGCCAGCTGTTCGTTGAGATCGGCCAGCGGCAGGCGAATCGGCAGGCCGGCGCGCTGGGCACCGCGCTGCACACCGGTGCTGGCGGGTTGGCCGTCACCCAGCAGGGTCGCCCCGCTGTCGGCGTCGTTGAGCCACCAGATCATCACCACCGGACGATTGGCGCCCCACACCGACAGACCCGCCTGGCCCAGGGCGCGCTCGGTAGCGGCCGGGTCGAAGTTGGCCACCAGCACCTCCGGCGGACCGGCGTCATAGCTGTACTGGCTGATCAGGGATTCGGGCACCGCCAGGGCACTGGCAAGACCTGGGGTCTGGCCGGCTTGGGGGTTACCGGTCAGGCGTCCGGCCAGCACCTGCAGGGCGCGCTTGAGGGCGGCATTGCGCTCGTCCGGTTGTTGCGAGGCCACCGGCTCGCGGACCTGGTAGAGGTTGTCCACCACCTCGGCGCGGGCGAGCGGACTCAGGACCAGCAGCGAAGCGAGCAACGGAAGGACGAGACGGCGCATGGCGATTCCATAGAAAGGGCAAGGGGCATACCTTAAAAGCCGCCTGACCCGCGGGCAAGGGTGCCGGAACCCAGGCTGCGAAGAAGCCCGCAGCAGGCCGGCACCGAGCCGGCGAATTCGCAGGCGGTCAGGCTCAGACCACAGGGGGCTGGCCGGGTGCCATCGCCGCCCGGACCGGAGGCCGCGGCGGGCCGCGTGCTTTGGCACGGCTTCTGGTAAAATCGCCCGCCTCATTGCCGGCTGGCGCCAGCCGGCTCGTTTCGCCATTAGCCAAAGGCCAGGATTCATGAGCAAACAACCCCAGCTGAGCTACAAGGACGCCGGTGTAGACATCGACGCCGGTGAGGCTCTGGTAGAACGCATCAAGGGCGTCGCCAAGCGCACCGCCCGCCCGGAAGTCATGGGCGGCCTGGGGGGCTTTGGTGCCCTGTGCGAGATCCCGGCAGGCTATCGCCAGCCGGTACTGGTCTCCGGCACCGACGGCGTCGGCACCAAGCTGCGTCTGGCCATGAACCTGGCCAAGCACGACAGCATCGGCATCGACCTGGTGGCCATGTGCGTCAACGACCTGGTGGTCTGCGGTGCCGAACCGCTGTTCTTCCTCGACTACTACGCCACCGGCAAGCTCAATGTCGACGTCGCCGCCCAGGTGGTGACCGGCATCGGCACCGGTTGCGAACAGGCTGGCTGCTCCCTCGTGGGTGGCGAGACCGCCGAGATGCCCGGCATGTACGAAGGCGAAGACTACGACCTGGCCGGCTTCTGCGTCGGCGTGGTGGAAAAGTCCGAGATCATCGACGGTTCCAAGGTCGCCACCGGCGACGCCCTGATCGCCCTGCCCTCCTCCGGCCCGCACTCAAACGGCTATTCGCTGATCCGCAAGATCATCGAGGTAGCCGGCGCCGACATCGAGAACATCCAGCTCGACGGCCAGCCTCTGACCGAACTGCTGATGGCGCCCACCCGCATCTATGTGAAGCCGCTGCTCAAGCTGATCAAGGAGACCGGTGCGGTCAAGGCCATGGCCCACATCACCGGCGGCGGTCTGCTGGACAACATCCCGCGCGTGCTGCCCGAGGGTGCCCAGGCGGTGGTGGACGTGGCCAGCTGGCAGCGTCCGGCAGTGTTCGACTGGCTGCAGCAGCAGGGCAACGTCGATGAGACCGAGATGCACCGTGTACTGAACTGCGGTGTCGGCATGGTCATCTGCGTGGCCCAGGATCAGGTAGAAGGCGCCCTGCAGGTGCTGCGTGCCGAGGGCGAGCAGCCCTGGGTGATCGGCCGTATCGAGCAGGCCGCCGAGGGCGCCGACCAGGTCGTACTGAACAATCTGAAACAGCACGGATGAGCCCTGCCGACTGCGCCGTGGTGGTGCTCATCTCCGGCCACGGCAGCAACCTGCAAGCTCTGATTGACGCCGCGACACCGCCCGTGCGGATCGCGGCGGTGATCGCCAACCGCGCCGAGGCCTATGGCCTGGAGCGGGCTCGTCAGGCGGGGATCGCCACCCAGGTGATCGACCACCGCGAGCATGGCGATCGTGACAGCTTCGATGCGGCCCTGGCGGCCGCCATCGACGCCCAGGGCGCCGACTTGGTGGTCCTGGCCGGCTTCATGCGCATCCTCACACCGGCCTTCGTGCGGCGCTACCAGGGTCATCTGCTCAATATCCATCCCTCGCTGCTGCCGCTGTACAAGGGGCTGCACACCCACCAGCGCGCCCTCGATGCCGGCGATGCCTGGCATGGCTGCAGCGTGCACTTCGTCACCGAAGAACTGGATGGCGGTCCCGTCGTCCTGCAGTCACGGGTGCCGGTCCTGGCGGAAGATACGGCGGAGAGCCTGGCAACACGGGTACACGCCGCCGAGCACCTCCTTTATCCTGTAGCGGTTCGGTTGTTCGCCGAAGGTCGTCTGCGGCTGGGTACCCTGGGTGCCGAGCTCGATGGCCAGGCGCTACCGCCTACCGGGGCCACACTGCCGTCGCTGACGGTGGCGGCCTCCCTTTCCTGATCCAAGGAGAAACTGATGCGACGTCTGTTGTTCCTATTGGCCACCCTCTGCAGTGCCTCGGCCTTCGCCTTCGACCTGCAGCCCTTCACGGCCAGCTACACCGCCGACTGGAAGCAGATGCCGGTCAGCGGCTCCGCCGAACGCTCGCTGGAGAAAGAAGCCGATGGTCGCTGGGAGCTGAAGTTCGAAGCCTCCATGTTGGTCGCCGGCCTCAATGAGTCCAGCACCTTCCGCCGCGAGGGCGAAGCCTTCCTGCCTGATACCTACCAGTACAAGCGCAGCGGATTGGGCAAGAGCCGCGAGAGCGAACTGACCTTCGACTGGGCCGCCAAGAAGGTTACCGGCAAGGACAAGGACGATCCGGTCAGCCTGACCCTGGATCGTGGTCTGCTGGACAAGTCGACCTACCAGCTCAAGCTGCAGCAGGACGTTGCCGACGGCAAGAAGAGCATGAGCTACCAGATCGTCGACGGTGACAGCATCGACACCTATGACTTCCGCGTCATCGGTCCGGAGCGCATCCGCACCCCTCTGGGTCTGTTCGATGCCATCAAGGTGGAGCGCGTGCGTGATCCCACCAAGAGCAGCCGCAAGACCGAACTGTGGTTCGCCAAGGACTGGGACTACCTGCTGGTGCGTCTCTACCAGCAGGAGAGCGACGGAAAGGAATACCAGACCAGCCTCAAGGAAGGCTCGGTCAACGGGCGCACGGTGAAAGGCGCCAACTGATCCTGGTCGCAATGATGACGCCCTCTTCGGAGGGCGTTTTTTTGCCTAGGGTCAGCGCTCATCAGGTAGCTTCGACATGCTGCTTGACGCTGCGGCTCTTCTCGTAGCGCACGTCGGTGCCCTGCAACTGAGCGACCTGGCGCCAACCCTGCGCCTGATAGAAAGCATTGGCCCTCACCGAGGGCGCTCCGTCGGTGACCAGCCAGATGAGGGCATGCTTGCGAAACAGCGCGGTCTCAGCCGCGGCCAACAGGCGAGCGCCGAAACCCTGGGCTTGCCATTCGGGTCTGACAAACAGGGCGAAGACCTCTCCCGCCACCAGATCGACCAGACTGAAGCCCACCACCTCGCCATCCACCTCCACTACCCAGGCACAGGGCGCAGCGGCCAGCAGTTCAGCGATCGATGCCGGGGTTATACCCAGGTCAGCGAGCTGTTCCCGAGTCAGGACATTGTCGGTAACCGCAAGCCGGACGGCGAACAGAGCCTCCACATCGGCCAAGGTGGCAAGCCGCAGCTGGGCAGAGCAAGCAGTAGGTGTCACGAAGGATTCCAGACATTGGCGACAGAGCGATGGCCTGATGACAGCAAGGTGCGCGACAGATTGTCGCAAAAGTTGTAACGACTTGTTGCCGAGATACGCCTTGGTCCTGAAGCGAAACGCTCTAGTATGGGCTTCAAGCCCTGCCGTAGTGCGGGCTCGACCAAGGAGATACAACATGACCATTACCGTAACCGAACGTGACGAAGACCATATGTCCCGCGAAGCCCGTGGCCTGGGCATGCATCTGTGGGACGTGAAACAGGAAGGGGAATTGGTCGGTGTCTACCAGAGCGAAGCGGATGCCCTGGAGTACAAAGAGCAAATCGAACATGACGGCGCGTCGCACGCCGAGTGATCGAATAGCGGTTTACTGACTGCCTGAAAAAGGCCCGTCTCTTGGAGGCGGGCCTTTTTCGTTACCGGAGCTTGGGTGTTGGGCTTCGCTGCGCTCAGCGCCAACCTACGGTAGCCTCACCGTAGGTTGGGTTGAGACGGCTCCGTCGTTGAAGCCCAACGCCGCGGACTCGACCGCAAAGCGTCGGGCTTCGTCATGCTCCACCCCTCTACAGCAGAGCCTAGTGCAGCAGCTCGTCGGCGAAGACCTTGTCCAGGGTGATGGGCAGATCCCGCACCCGCTTGCCGGTGGCGTGGAAGATGGCGTTAGCGATGGCCGGCGCTACGCCGACGATGCCGATCTCGCCGATGCCCTTGGCGCCCAGCGGATTGACGATCTCGTCGTGTTCCTCGACGAAGATCACGTCCAGCTGATGAACATCGGCCTGCACCGGGAAGTGGTACTCGGCGAGGCTGTGATTCATCCAGCGGCCTTCGGTGGTGTCCATCATCCCCTCTTCCTGCAGGCCCATGCCAATGCCCCAGACGATGCCACCGGCTACTTGGTTCTCGCCGGTCTTGAGGTTGAGGATACGGCCTGCGGCTACGGCCGTGACCACGCGGCTGACCTGAACGCTGCCGAAGTCCTCGTCCACCTTGACCTCGACGAACACCGCCGAGTGGGTACCGGTGGCGTAGTTGTCGCGCTCTTCTGCCGGCTCAGCGCTGGCCAGGGTTTCCATGGACGCCGAACCGGACGCCTTGAGGATGGCGGTGAAGTCGACGCGCTGGGCAGGATCGGTCTTGAGGCTGATGCCGCCGTCGGCGAATACCACCTGCTCCAGTTCGGCCTTGGCCAGCGGCGAGTCGTCCATCTCCTTGGCCGCATCCAGCAGTTGCTGGCGCAGCTGGTCGCAGGCCAATTTCACGGCGGTGCCTACCGAAGACACGGTAAAGGAACCGCCTTCGAGGGGGGCCTTGGGCAGGGTTGAATCGCCCAGCTTGAAGGTCACCTTGTCCAGCGGCAGACCGAGGTTCTCGGCAGCGATCTGGGTCATCACCGTATAGGTGCCGGTGCCAATGTCGGCCGTGGCACTGGCCACTACCAGGCTGCCGTCGATGTTCATCACCGCCTTGGCCGTGGCCGGTTGCTGCATGGCCTCCCAGACCCCGGTCGCCATGCCCCAGCCAACCAGTTTATTGCCATCGCGCATGGAACGTGGCGCCATGCTGCGCTGCTCCCAGCCGAAACGCTCGGCGGCCTGGCGATAGCATTCCAGCAGTTCCTTGCTGGAGTAGGGTTTGTCCTTGGCCGGATCGACATCGGTGAAGTTGCGAATACGCAGCTCCAGCGGATCGATGTCGGCGGCATAGGCCAGTTCGTCCATGGCACTTTCCAGCGCATAGACGCCCAGCACCGCGCCGGGGGCGCGCATGTCCAGCGGTGTGTAGACGTCCAGCGCAGCCAGCTGGTAGGCCAGCTTGACGTTGGGGCAGGCATAGAGCGACGCCGACCAGACCAGCACCATCTCGGTGAAGTCTTCGAAGCGCGAGGTGATGCCCAGGGCGCTGTGGTCGATGGCCTGCAGCTTGCCGTCGCTGTCGCAGGCCAGCTTGACCTGCTGATAGGTCTCAGGGCGATAGCCGAAGGTGAACATCTGCTGGCGCGTCAGGGTGACCCGTACCGAGCGCTTGAGCTGCAAGGCGGCCATGGTCGCCAGGACCAGCTGGTACTGCGGACGCAGGCCGGAGCCGAAGGCGCCGCCGACGAAGGGCGAGATGACCTTCACGTCGCCTTCGCCCAGACCGAAGATGCTGCTGACGAACTGGGCGCTGTTCTGCACGCCCTGGGTCTTGTCGTGCACCGTCAGCTTGCCGTCCTTATGGTAGATGACCGTCGAGGCGTGCATCTCCATGGGGTTATGGAATTCCGCCGCGGAGTGGTATTCGGCTTCGATACGAGTGGGCGCCGCGGCCCAGGCTGCCGGGGCGTTACCACGATTTTCCGGCAATTCCATGGGCGCTTCGTGGGCCTGATCGCGGGCCTGGGCCAGGTCGGTGGCGTGCTCCTCTTCGCTGTATTGGGCACGGATCAGCGAGGCGGCGTGGCGCGCGGCCTCGAAGGTGTCAGCCACTACCAACGCGATGGGCTGGCCACTGTAGAGGATGCGGTCGTTGTACAACGGCCGAAAGGGCTTGCCATCGGCCGCGTCCATGTCGGTGTAGCTTTCGTCATAGCTGGCCATCTTGGGACGATTGAGGTGGCTGAGCACCTCGACGACACCCGGCTGCGCCAGGGCTTCGCTGACATCCAGATCGAGCAAACGCCCCTTGGTGATGGTCGCGTTGACCACGAAGCCAAAGGCCAGATCCGGCACGCTGAATTCGCCGGCATAGAGTGCCTGACCGGTGACCTTGAGCGGACCATCGACGCGGGGAACGGCTTTTTGCAGATGGACGACGGTCATTGCAGGGTACCTCCGGCGGCTTCGGTAAGGGCGCGGACGATGGCGCGCCGGGCCAGTTCGATCTTGAAGCTGTTGTGGGCGAAGCCTTCGGCGCCTTGCAGCAGGCGATCGGCTAGTTGACCGAAGGCTGCCTTGTCCGCTATCTGGCCAACCAGAGCCTGCTCGGCCTCCGGCAGGCGCCAGGGCTTATGGGCCACGCCACCCAGGGCGACACGCACCTGCTTGATGCGCTCGCCGTCCAGCTCCAAGGCTGCCGCCACCGAGACCAGGGCGAAGGCATAGGAGGCGCGGTCGCGAATCTTCAGGTAGGCGCTGTGGGCAGCCAGGCTTTCCGCCGGCAGGGTCACGGCGGTAATGAGTTCGTCGGCCTCAAGGTTGGTGTCGCGCTCCGGGGTGTCGCCGGGCAGGCGGTGGAAATCGGCGAAGTCGATGACGCGATCACCCTGGGGCCCGCTTACCTCGACCTTGGCCTGTAGGGCGGCCAGGGCCACGCACATGTCCGAGGGGTGAGTGGCGATGCACTGCTCGCTGTGGCCCAGGATGGCATGGATGCGATTCTGCCCCTCGCGGGCGCCGCAGCCGGAGCCCGGCTCGCGCTTGTTGCAGGGCGTGCCTACGTCATAGAAGTAGTAGCAGCGGGTGCGCTGCAAGAGGTTGCCACCGGTGGAGGCCATGTTGCGCAGCTGCGGTGAGGCGCCGGCGAGGATGGCCTTGGCCAGCAGTGGGTAACGACGCTGCACCTCGGGGTGGTAGGCCACCTCGGCATTCTTGACCAGGGCGCCGATGCGCAGGCCACCTTCGGGAGTCGCCTCGACCTCACGCAAGGGCAGGCCGTTGACGTCGATCAGCTGCGTGGGACGCTCGACGTTTTCCTTCATCAGGTCCAGCAGGTTGGTACCCCCGGCGATGAAATGGGTCTGGGGCCCATGCTGGCGGATGGCGTCGGGCACGGCGTTGGGCTTGGCATAACCGAAGCGGTTCATTCGCGGCCCTCCCCTTGCTGGCAGGCCGGGCGCGCTCGTTCGATGGCGGCGCGGATGTTGCGATAGGCGCCGCAACGGCAGAGGTTACCGCTCATCTGCTCGGCTACCTCGGCCTCACTCTGGGCATGGCCTTCCTTGAGCATGCCGATGGCCGAACAGATCTGGCCAGGGGTGCAATAGCCACATTGGAAGGCGTCTTCGGCGACGAAGGCCTCCTGCATGGGGTGCAGCTGGTCGCCCTGGGCCAAGCCTTCGATGGTGGTGACCTCGGCGCCATCCTGCATGACCGCCAGGGCCAGGCAGCTATTGATGCGGGTACCGTTGACCAGCACCGTGCAGGCGCCGCATTGGCCGTGATCGCAGCCCTTCTTGGTGCCGGTCAGGTCGAGGTGATCGCGCAGGAGATCGAGCAGGGTGGTCCAGGGCTCGACGGCCAGCTGCAACTGCTTGCCGTTGAGGGTCAGGGCGATGGTATGGGACTCGGGTTCGGCCAGGGGCTGAACCTGGCGCGCGGGGGTGGCGTTCATGGCGGACCTCACGGTTAAAGCCGCGGGGTGCAGGTGCCCCCGTGGTCGGAATAGGTGGTGGCAGCGAAAGGCCACCTCAGGTAAGGGACCGACGCCGACCGGAAGCGGTTCAGCACCCCTGCCCAGTGGTATTCAACGTGACGTTGAGGTCTGCTCAGCGAAGCGGTCCGAGGCGCCAGCCAGAGCCCTTTTTTGCCGCCTGGACACATCGGGTATGGCGACCTTGTCCGATGGTGCGCCAGCGCCCTGAACCCCCTTGGCGGCACGGTAGTCATCAGAACTCCCGTGATATGCCCCCAATGATGAGAATCCAACCATGGCTTCCGACTCCGATGCTCGCTGGCGCCTGTCGCGGCGCCAGTTCCTCGGCACCTCCGCGGTGCTGGTGGCGACCAGCGCCATTCCCGGCTACACCTTTGCCCAGGCCAGCGGTGGCGCGCCCCTGACACCCCAGGCCATCGCCGCCCGCCTGCCGCAGCTGCTGCCGCTGACGCTGCAGATCAATGGCGAGGCGCGCCGGCTCAAGGTCGACAGCCGCACCACCCTGCTCGATGCCCTGCGCGAGAACCTGCACCTCACCGGCACCAAGAAAGGCTGCGATCATGGCCAGTGCGGCGCCTGCACGGTGCTGGTGAACGGTCAGCGTATCAACAGCTGCCTGAGCCTGGCCGCCATGCATGAAGGCGACGCCATCACCACCATCGAGGGCCTGGGCAATGCCGAGCGCCTGCATCCCATGCAAGCCGCCTTCCTGGCCAAGGACGGCTTCCAGTGCGGCTATTGCACGCCTGGGCAGATCTGCTCGGCGGTGGCCTTGCTCGACGAGGTCAAGGCCGGCATGCCCAGCCACGTCTCGGCGCGCCTCGATGGCCCCATGCGGCTGAGCGAGGAAGAGATCCGCGAGCGCATGAATGGCAACCTCTGTCGCTGCAGCGCCTATCCCAACATCGTCGCGGCCATCCAGATGGCGGGGGGCCAGGCATGAGAGTCTTCGACTATCGGCGTGTCCAGAACGAGGCCGACGCCAGCCGCCAGGGCGTCCAGGCCGGCAGCCGCTTCATCGCCGGGGGCACCAATCTGCTGGACCTGATGAAGCTGGAGATCGAGACGCCCAGCCAGGTGCTGGACATCAATCGCCTGGCGCTGGATCAGATCCGCACCACCAAGGACGGCGGCCTGCGCATCGGTACCTTGGTGCGCAATTCCACCCTGGCTGCCGATGCGCGGGTACGGGAGCGCTATCCGGTGCTGTCGCGCGCCCTGCTGGCCGGCGCCTCGGCGCAGCTACGCAACAAGGCCACCACCGGTGGCAATCTGCTGCAGCGCACTCGTTGCTCCTATTTCTACAACACTGCGATGCCCTGCAATAAACGCCAGCCCGGCAGTGGCTGTGCGGCCCTGGGCGGCTTCAATCGGATGAACGCGGTGCTCGGCGCCAGCGACCAGTGCATCGCCGTGCACCCCTCCGACATGGCGGTGGCCATGCGCGTACTGGACGCCACGGTGGAAACCCGCGAGGCCAATGGCCGCACCCGCCACATCCCCCTCGCCGACTTCCATCGCCTGCCCGGTGACACCCCGCAGATCGAAACGGTGCTGCAACCCGGCGAACTCATCACCGCCGTGACCCTGCCACCGCCACCGCCCGGCATCCAGGTCTATCGCAAGGTGCGCGACCGTGCCTCCTATGCCTTCGCCCTGGTGTCCATGGCGGCCATCGTCGAGTTCGATGGCACGCGCATCCGCAACGGTCGCGCCGCCTTCGGCGGTCTGGCACACAAACCCTGGCGCGTGGCGGCGGCCGATCAGGCCTTTGCCGGCCAGGCGGCGGACGGTGACCTGGCCGCGGTGGGCGATGCCCTGCTCGCCGGCGCCCGTGGCTATGGCCACAACGACTTCAAACTCGAGCTGACCCGCCGCGTCCTGCGCGCTGGCGTGGCCGATGCCCGTCAACAGGCCTGAGGACAGCAGCATGGAAATGAACGAACCCGTTGGCCGCAACCTGATCGACGAGAATCGCAGCGGCCTGATCGGCAAGCCCATCGATCGCGTCGACGGCCTGCTCAAGGTCACCGGCCAGGCGCCCTACAGCTTCGAGTTCCGCAATGATCGCGTGGCCTATGGCTTTATCGTCGGGGCCACCATCGCCAAGGGCCGCATCGCTCGACTGGACACCTCCGCCGCCGAAAGCGCGCCGGGCGTGCTCAGCGTCCTGACCTACCGCAACGCCCCGCGCCAGGCGGCTCGCGAGCCAGACAACAACAGCCGCTTCAGCCGGCCCAAGCCCTACCTGGACAGCGATCAGGTGCGTTACTTCGGCGAACCGGTGGCCTTCGTGGTGGCCGAGACCTTCGAGGAGGCACGCCTGGCGGCGGCCCTGGTGGAGATCGACTACGCCGCCGAACCGGGCGCCTTCGATCTGACCGCCAACCTCGGCCAGGCGGTGAAGCCACCGGATGGCGACCAGCCCACCGACACCGCCTCGGGCGATGTCGACGCCGCCTTCGCCCGGGCACCGGTCAAGCTCGACGAGCGCTATACCACGCCCTACCACATCCATGCGCAGATGGAGCCCCACGCCAGCCTCGCCCAGTGGGACGGCGACCGCGTCACCATCTACTGCTCCACCCAGTTCGTCGAGCAGGCGCAAAGTTGCGTGGCCAATACCTTGCAACTGCCCAAGGAGAACGTCCGCATCGTGGCGCGCTACATCGGCGGCGGTTTCGGCGGCAAGCTGCCGATCTATGCCGATGCCCTGATCGGCGCCATGGCCGCCCGGGCTATCGGTCGACCGGTCAAGGTCACCCTCACCCGCCAGCAGATGTTCCAGATCACCGACCACCGTTCGGCCACCGTGCAGCGGATCCGCCTGGGCGCCGACCGCGATGGCCGTCTTCTGGCCATGGCCCACGAGGGCTGGTCCCACTCGGCCCGCGGCCTCACCTACTACGAACCCACGGGGCTGTCCTCGCGCACCCTCTATGCCGGCGACGATCGCCTGGTGGCGCACCGCATGGTCGAACTGGACCTGCCCGAATCCGGCTCCTGCCGCGCGCCCGGCGAAGCCGTGGGCATGCTCGCCAGCGAGAGCGCCATGGACGAGTTGGCCGCGATGCTCGATCTCGATCCCATCGAATTGCGCCTGCGCAACGAACCCAGCCAGGACCCGGAAAAGCACATCCCCTTCTCCGCCCGCAAGCTGGTGGACTGCATGCAGGACGGTGCCCGCCGCTTTGGCTGGAACAGGCGCAATCCCAGGCCCGGCCAGATGCGCGACGGTGACTGGCTGGTCGGGATGGGCATGGCTGCGGCCAGCCGTGCCAACATGCTCAGGCCCTCCCAGGCCGGCGTGCGGTTGGAAGCCGATGGCACGGCCACGGTCAAGACATCCATGACCGACATCGGCACCGGGACCTACACCATCCTGGCGCAGATCGCCGGCGAGTCCCTCGGACTGCCGGTGGAGCGGGTCAAGGTCCTGCTGGGAGACAGCGACGACCCCGCGGGCGCCGGCTCCGGTGGCTCCTTTGGCGCGGCCAGTTCCGGCTCCTCGGTGTATGTCGCCTGCGAGAATCTGCGCCTGAAGGCCGCGGCGGCCGCCGGCCTGGATCCGGCCAGTGCCCGCTTCGTCGGTGGCCGGCTGATCGCCGACAACGGCAGTCGCGACCTTGCCGAACTGGCGCGGGAACACGATCTCCAGGCCATCGGCGAGATCAAGCCGGGGCAGACCCTCAAGGACTATTCCCAACAGGCCTACGGCGCCTTCTTCGCTGAAGTCGGGGTACACGCCATCACCGGCGAGATCCGTCTGCGGCGCATGCTCGGGGTGTTCGCCGCCGGCCGCATCCTCAACGAGAAGACCGCCCACTCGCAGATGCTGGGCGGCATGATCTGGGGCGTTGGCAGCGCGCTGCACGAAGAGGGGGTGATCGATACCCGCCATGGCCACTTCGTCAACCACGACTTGGCCGACTACCACTACCCCTGTCATCTGGACATCCCCGCCATCGAGGCCCACTTCCTGCCGGAGCTGGACGCAAAGGCCAATCCGCTGAAGATCAAGGGCGTGGGTGAGCTGGGCATCTGCGGTGCCGGCGCATCCCTTGCCAATGCCGTCTACAACGCCTGCGGGGTGCGCATCCGCGACTATCCGCTGACGGTGGACAAGGTGCTGGCCGGACTCAAGACGGTCTAGCGGCCGGCGGCGCGGTTCAGCGCGCCGCCTTGCTTCCCGCCCGGGTCGCCAGGAGCACTCCGCCAATGGCGATCACCATGGCGACCCAGGCCAGCGGCGGCAGGGTTTCGCCGAGCAGCAGCCAGGCGGTCAGGGCCGCGCCCGGCGGGACGCAGAAGAACAGGGCGCTGACCCGTGCCGCCTCGCCAGCGCGGATCATCCACACCAGCAGGCTGATGGCCAGCAGCGAATTGGCCAGCACCAGATAGGCCAGGGCGCCGATGAAGGCGGGCGCCCAGTACACCGGGGTGTGCTCGAACAGCAGCGCCAGAGGTGCGCAGCAGAGCAGCCCGACACTGTACTGCACCAGGTTATTGGTGACCGGATGCTGGGCGACACCCAGGCGTTTCTCGTAGAGCACCGCGCTGGTCATGCCCAGCAAGGCGCCTACCGCCAGGCAGATGCCGGAAAGGGTTTCCACGGCGACGCTGGCACGCGCCAGGATCACTCCGATCGCGCCCAGCAGGCCCAGGGCGAGGCCCAGCCACTGCAGCGGCGCCACCCGCTCGCCCACCAGCAAGGGCGCGCCCAAGGCGACCAGGATCGGCTGCAGCGACGCCACCATGGCGACCACGTTGGCCGAGGCGCCCATCACCAGGGCACCGTAGCTCATGCCGAAATAGACCCCCTGGATCAGAAAGCCCACGACCGCCAGATTCGCCCACTCCCGGCGCGTGCGCGGCAAGGGCGGACGCAGGATCAGAAAGGCGACCAACAGCACGCTGAACGCCAACCCATAACGCATCGCCAGGAGGGTGAAGGGCGGTGCATAGGCCAGGCCCACCTTGGAGACGGCGAAACCGGCGGACCACAGGGCCAGGAACACCAGCGGGATGAGGCGCAACAGCCAGGGGTGGGTGGAGGTAGCAGGCATCGGATTCTCGGGACCAGGCGAGTCAGCGGGGGGCCGTTCGCGAGCGGGAAGGATAGCTGACGATCAGCAGACCGCAGAGCACCAGGGCCGCACCGACGAGAAAACCTGCCCCGAGTGTCTCGCCCAGCAGCCAGACCCCCATCAGCACGCCGAACAGGGGCGTCAGCAGGGTCAGCACCCCCAGCGGGGCAGCGCGATAGCGACTGAGCAGCACGAACCAGCCCAGCAGACTGATGCCGGCGACGATGAACACCTGGAACGCCAGACTTGACCAGGCCAGGGAGTCGAGCCCCGCCAGGTTCAGCCGCTTGCCCAGTGGCAGGGCCAGCACCAGCAGCACGACTCCAGTCACCCCAAGCTGATAGAACAGGGTGCGCAAGGGCGGCGCCTCGGCCAGAGCGCTGCGGCGGATCAGCACCGTGGTAGCTCCCCAGCAGGCGCCACCGACCAGGCCGATCAGATCGCCTTGCCAGCTCGCCCCACCGCTCGGCTGGCCGATCAGGAAGGCGCAGACCACGCCGATACCCGCCAGGACGACGCCCAACCACTGACGCAACGACAGTCGCTCGCCCGGTACCAGCCAGTGCAGGCCACAGGCGGCGAACAGCGGCGCCGTGTAGATGAACACCACCATGTGCGCGGCGCTGGTGTAGTTCAGGCCCACCGCCATGCACAGGAACTCCATGGCGAACAACGAACCGGCGAGCAGGCCGGGAACCAGGGTCTGGTCCCGGCCCAGACAGCGGATGCCGCGCCAGCGTGCCAGGCCATAGAGCAACCCGGCCGCCAGCAGCGAGCGCCAGCCGATCTGCAGCAACGGGTCGACCTGTTCGGCGATGGCCTTGATCGCCGTCTGTTGCAGGCCCCAGACCAGGCAAAGCACCAGCATCACCAGCACGGCGGAGAGATCGAGCTCCTTGCGCATGAGCGTCGCTCCACGAATAAGTGAGCCTGAATGGTGAAGGCGGCTGAACAGGTCAGACAAACGATGTTTAATGGGCGTCAGGCTCAGGAAAACTAAGGCTGTCATGACCATCGCCCTCCCCCTCAATGCCCTGCGTGCCTTCGCGGCGGCTGCCCGGCATGAGCATTTCGCCAGGGCGGCAGCCGAGCTGCATGTCACCGCCGGGGCCATCAGTCGGCAGATCCGCCTCCTGGAGGACGAACTGGGGCAGACCCTGTTCGAACGCCTGCCCCAGGGGGTACGACTCACCGAGCCGGGTCGGAACCTGGCCGCGGAGATCGCACCCCACCTCGACGGCCTGACACGCGCCGTCGCCCGGGCACGGGTCAAGAGCAGCGTTCTGACCGTCAGTGCGCCACCCACCTTCGGCCAGGAATGGCTGCTGCCGCGCCTGGAAGACTTCCAGCGCCGGCATCCGGATATCGAGGTCTTCCTCGATGCTTCGTCCGCTATCGTGCCGCTGGGCACCGAGGGAGGTGCCCAGGCGGCGATCCGCTATGGCCGTGGCGACTGGCAGGATGGCGAGGTCCGCCTGCTGCTGCGCGAGTGGATCTTTCCGGTCTGCAGTCCCGCGCTGATCCCAGCGCCCCTGACGGACCCCGCCGCGCTACTGGACTATCCCCTGCTGCACGCCGAATGGCCCGGTGGTTGGCGGTCGGGTCGCCCTAGCAGCCGCTTCAACGCCTGGCAGGACTGGTTCACCAGCCAGGCCGTCAGCCTTGGCGGCAATCTGCGCGGACCACGCTATTCGCTCAGCGGCATGGCCCTGCAACAGGCGGCCGCCGGCAAGGGCGTGGCGCTCGGCGGCTGTGTGCTGGCCCAGCGACTGCTGGCCAGTGGCGCCCTGGTGCGGCCGCTGCCGGACCGATTCAATCAGCTGTCGCCCCAGGCCTACTTCCTGGTACTGCCCCGGGGTACGGTGGACGCGCCGGTGCAGCGCTGGGTGACCTGGCTGCTGGAGCAGATCCGCGCCTTCCGTGACACCCAGGGCGAGCAGCCGGAAACCAACGGCGCCTGGTGAGCGGCTCGCGCTTGCGGCAGTCTAGGGGGACTGCCTCCTGGATAACTGTCCTTCATGCCTGTCTCCCGCCTGCTCTTGCTCCTGCTCGCACTCCCGCTTACCCGCGTGGCGTTCGCCGCCGAACCCGCACCCGTCGCCTGCGATCGTCAGGGGAGCGAGGCCCAGTTGGCCGCCTGCGCAGCCGACGACCTGGCGGCGGCCGAGGCCCGTCTGGCTGACGTCTATGGTCGGCGGCTGGCAGCCACCTCACCCACGCAACGACCTGCCTTCGAACGCCTGCAGCAGCTCTGGCAGGCCGACCGGGCACCCCGCTGCACGACCGCCACCCGCGGTTTCAGTGGCCCCATGCAGCAGCTGCAGTATCTGAGCTGTCTGAAGTCCGTGACCCTGCTGCGCCTGGACGATCTGCAACGGCAACTGCCGCGACGCGACTGACGTTTCGTCGCCGCCGCTGCTGTCCGGCGCCAGGACTCACTATCATGGCGCCCCGCTGTTGGAGTTCGAGATGTACGAGCGTTATCTGCCCCTGCTGGTCCTGGCCGGACTGCTGCTGTTGGGGGCATCCTGGTGGTGGCAGCGTCGGCGCCAGGCCGCCTTTCCCTATCGCCAGGTCGAAGCCCTCTTCACCCCCGCCGAAAAGGCCTTTCTCGCCGTGCTCGACGAAGCCGTGGGCGATGACTACCGGGTGTTCGGCAAGGTCCGCATCGCCGATGTGGTCCAGACCCTGCCGCTGCGCGACCGGCGCCGCTACCTGGTCGCGCAGAACCGCATCAACTGCAAGCACTTCGACTTCGCCATCTGCCGCCGCGACGACCTCGCCGTGCACGCCGTGGTCGAGCTCAATGACCGTTCGCACCTGCAGCGCCATCGCCAGCAGCGTGACCGCTTCGTCCGCGCGGTATGCGAGGCCGCCCAGTTGCGCCTGGTGGAGATTCCGGCGGCGGCGCGCTATTCGGCCAGTGTCGTGCGCGATGCCGTCTTCGGGGGCCGTCGCCCACGCGCCCGGGCGGCTGCCCCGAGCCAGGCGCTGGCGCCGGAATGCCCCGAATGCCAGGCGCCCATGGTTCGCCGCCGCGCCCGCAGCGGTCGCCACCAGGGCCGGGAATTCTGGGCCTGCTCGAACTATCCGGACTGCCGCGCCCTGCTCGACATCGACGACTGACCAGAGACCCTGCCCATGAGCTACCCCACCACCCCGGACGGACGCTACTTCGTGGTCCGGGGTCGACTCTGGCGCTGTACCGATCCCAGCCTGCCGGCTGAACGCCGTGAGACGCTGACCCACCAGCTGATGGATGCCCGCCGCCAAGTGGGTACCGCCAAGCGCCAGGGCGACGACGCGGCCCTGCGTCAGGCCCGTGCGGCGGTGGACGAGGCCAAGCGGGCCCTGGGCGAGCGCGGTCCGGTCTGGTGGACCGATGGCGCTCCCGATTACAACCGCCGGATGGCGAAGAACACGCCTTATGCCGACTGGTATCAGCAGCTGCCGGCCGAGCCGGATATTTCCTGACCCGTCCGGGCGGCGTAAGGTGAACAGCTGACTCTTTCTATGAGCATCGCTCTTGCGTATCCGTCCTGCCTTCGTTACCGACCTGGCCGCCATCTGCACCCTGGCCGAACAACTCGCCGAGCAGCATCACCAGCAGGCCCCGGCGACCTTTGCCCGGCCCTCCGGTGGTTGGCGCGACCAGGATTACTGGGCCGCCCAGCTGGAGCCCGAGGATGGCGTCCTGTTCGTCGCCGAGGCAGAGGACACCCTGGTGGGTTTCGTCACCGCACGGCTGTCCGATACCGGTTCGATTTCCTTTCTGCAGCCTCTCATCCTCTGCCGCATCGGCACTCTGGTGGTCGCCACCAGCCACCAGCGCCAGGGAGTGGGGGCGCGGCTGCTGGAAGCCGTGGAAGCCTGGGCCCGGGACAACGGCGTCGACGAGCTGCGGCTGGAAGTCATGGAGTTCAACCGTGACGCCCAGGCCTTCTATGCCCGGCAGGACTTCCAGGGCCAGTCGCGGATACTGGCCAAGTCGTTGCGGTAGGAGTCGGCGCCAGCGCATCGCGGCCATGAGCCGCTCCTACGGTCAAGGCGAGGCGGTAGGATCGTGAGTGGCCAGGCCCCGTAGGTTGGCGCTGAGCGTAGCGAAGCCCAACATGGCCGGATCGAGACTCTGCCGTTGGGCTTCGACGATGGAGCCGTCTCAACCCAACCTACGTCGCGTGGCCAGCACGGGCACCGTAGGTTGGCGCCGAGCGCAGCGAAGCCCAACATGGCCGGATCGAGACTCTGCCGTTGGGCTTCGACGATGGAGCCGTCTCAACCCAACCTACGTCGCGTGGCCAGCACGGGCACCGTAGGTTGGCGCCGAGCGCAGCGAAGCCCAACATGGCCGGATCGAGACTCTGCCGTTGGGCTTCGACGATGGAGCCGTCTCAACCCAACCTACGTCGCGTGGCAAACACGGATGCCGTAGGTTGGCGCTGAGCGCAGCGAAGCCCAACGTTACTGGATCGAAGCCCCCCATGAGCCTTCGACGATGGTCCCTACACACTCTCCCGGCTCACCAGTTCGAACCCCAGGTCCACACAGGTCGCCTGGCTGCGGCCATCGAGCAGTCCCAGCAACAGGGTCGCCGCCTGGCGCCCTACCGCGGCGCGCGGGGTCTGGATGGAGGACAGCCGGGGCACCGTGTGCGCCGAGCCGGGCAGGTCGTTGAAGCCCAGCACCGAGATCCGCTCGGGAATGGCGATGCCCAGACGCTGCGCCTCGAACAGGGCGCCCTGGGCCAGGTCGTCATTGCAGAAGAACAGGCCGTCGACATCCGGTCGCTGCGCCAGCAGGTCACGGAATTGCCGGGCGCCTAATCCCACGGACGACGGCTGCGGATCCAATACGTCCAGGTCCGGGTCGTAGCACCCCGCTTCGCGCAGCACCTCGCGAAAACCTTCGCCCCGCGCCAGGGCCCGGGGATCGAGCTGCGCGGCTACGTAGCCCAGGCGCGTACGCCCCGCCGCCAGCAGATGCCGCGCGGCTGCCGCACCGGCCGCGTGTTGGGAGAAGCCGACGCTGGGTGTCGCGCCGGCCGGATCCAGCTCCATCATGTGTACCCGTGGCACCCCACTGGCCGCCAGCAGCTGGCGGGCGGCATCGGTGCGGTCGAAGCCGGTCAGCAGCAGACCCCTGGGCTGATAGGCCAGGTAGTTGCGGATCAGCTTTTCCTCTTCCGCGGGATCGTAGTGATAGTTGCCGATCAGCACCTCCAGGCCGCGCGGATGCAGGACCTCGTGAATGGCCTCCAGCGGTTCGATGAACAGGTGGTTGGACAGCGACGGCACCAGCACCACCACCGAATGCCCCTGGGCCGAGGCCAGGGCACGGGCGGCCGGATTGGTGACATAACCAAGGCGCGCGGCCGCCTCCTGCACGCGGGTAACCAGCTCGGGCGCCACGGTGGCGACCCCGCGCAAGACACGGGAAGCGGTGATGGGAGAAACGCCGGCCTGCAGCGCCACCTCGGTGAGGGTGGGCCGACCGGAACTACGAGAACCCGTTCGATTCATTGTTGTGGTTTCAGGCTTGTCAGAGACGGAGAACGCGCCTAAGGTAGCGCT